>NZ_JAHDTI010000011.1 GCF_018531495.1 Nonomuraea sediminis | reverse complement strand
GTCGAGATGATCTCTGTTTCCCAAATCGTTCCCAAACATGCGAGAGGCCGCCTCGCCTAACCGGCGAAACGGCCTCTGAGCTGGTGGGCGATACTGGGATCGAACCAGTGACCTCTTCGGTGTGAACGAAGCGCTCTCCCGCTGAGCTAATCGCCCGCCCTGTGTCGGTTCCGTGTGGCGCCGACGGGGAAAACCATACCGCACTCCCGGACGTCCTGACGCATCGGCGCGGCGCATCGGCCCGTGCTGGGAGACGATTCGGGGGAAACGCGGTGGTTGGCCGCCAGCAGGGTGGCCTCGTGGCATACCATCGTCGTGTTCCGGAAGGTGCCGATCGTGATCCTTTGCAGCGAAAGGTTCTGGTGGGCACGCCGGGACAGGCTCCACAACTCGCAAAACCCTTGTAAACCGGACCCGATTGATGTCGTTTAGCCAGGTAGATGCCTAAATGTCCCGCTGTGATGTGCGTTACAGAAGGCCGTAGGAGCGGAATCTTTCCTACAGGTTTCTTCGTTCCGCGTCATAGCTCAGGACGAAGTCCGTGTGAGCAGTGAAAGCCCCGTAGAGGGGACCTACGACGAAAAGGTTTGGCTGACGATGAACAGCACCACCGTCTCCGCCGAGCTTGGCCTTCGGCTTGTGGTCCCCGACCGTACAACCGTCCCCCTGCTCGCCGGACTGAGCTACACAGCCGACGACCCGTACGCCATCCGCATGGCCTTCCACGTAGGGAACGACGAACCGGTCGAGTGGATCTTCGCCCGCGAATTGCTGACCGTGGGCATCGTAAGACGCGTCGGCGACGGCGACGTGCAGGTCTGGCCTGCCCGCGCCGACGGCGAACGCACCCTTCACATCAGCCTGACCTCACCGTTCGGACAGGCGCTCTTCGAAGTCCCGCTGGCACCTCTCACCGAGTTCCTGCACCGCACCTACGAGAAGGTGCCCGCAGGCCGGGAGACCGATTTCATGGACCTGGACGCCGAGCTGACCAACATGCTCTGGCCTTCGTAAACAATCCCCACACCCCCTCCTCCTGTACGGCAAGCCGAGCCCACCGCCCACCGCCGACGTGCCCGCACGTCCCGCAGCGGCCGGTGCGCATGGGTGAATCGGCCGATCGCCGTCACGACGCCAGGTGACCCATCCGACGGCTACGCAGCGTCACCGGGCGGTCGCCTTCATTCTCTCGATCTCGATGCTCTGCCCCGCGTAGACGTCGCGGGCCATCAGCCGCATCCGCTGGTCCTGCCCGTCCGCCAGCTCCTCCTGCGCCATCTTCAGCGCCCCCGTGTGATGCCTGATCATGAGCTGCAGGAACATCCGGTCGAAGTCCGCGCCCTTGGCGGCGGCCAGAGCGGTCAGCTCGGAAGCTCCGGCCATGCCGTACGACGTGGGCCCGTGCGCGTGATCGGCCGGCGCCGGACGGCCCTGCTCGGCGAGCCAGGACGACAGCAGCTTGATCTCCGGTCCCTGCGCCAGCGTGATCTGGTCGGCGATGCGCCTTATCTGCGGGTTCGTGGTGCGGTCCGCCACCAGGCTCGTCATCTCCAGCGCCTGCCTGTGGTGCGGGATCATCGACTCCGCGAAGCGGACGTCCGCCTGCGCGGGCGTGCCCGTCTGTCCCAGGCGCTCTCCCGGGCTTGCCGTACGGCCCGCCGTACCGGGACCCTGGGGGACGATCACCGGGGCGCCCGAGCCGATCGGCGCGGGGCCGTCGGCGGCGGCGGAACAGCCCGCCAGCGCGAGAACCGTCACAGCCGTGAGGGTGAGCGCGCGCCGATGCGATGACATAGCTTCCATACTGGACCACGAGATCAAGGGGGCGCGCGTGCACACTGCCAGGCTGACAGGGATGGTGGCGTGCGCGATGGCGGTCCTGCTCGCGGCCTGCTCGCCCGCTCCGGCGGAGCCGGTCCGACGCTCGGCGACCGCGCAGGGCGACGTCATGACGAGCGAGAACGTCAGGCTGGTCGCCAACGTGCCACGGGCGGCGCCGCTCAACGGCCCCATGGACTGGAACACCGATCTGGCCTTCCAGGGCGACTACGCCTTCGTCGGCAACTTCGGCGGCTTCGCGATCTACGACATCAGCGACCCGGCCAAGCCCAAGACGGTGAGCCAGGTCGCCTGTCCCGCCCAGCAGAACGACGTCTCCGTCTACGGCGACCTGCTGATCCTGTCGGTCGACGAGCCGCGCAGCGACGAGACGTGCGCCTCCACCACGAAGGACCGCAACTGGGAGGGCCTGCGGATCTTCGACATCAGCGACAAGGCCAGTCCCAAGTACGTCTCGTCGGTGGCCACCGACTGCGGGTCGCACACGCACACGATGATCCCCGACGGCGACCGGCTCTTCGTGTACGTGTCCTCGCCCGGGCCGCAGCCCGACTCCAAGACGTGCCCGGCGCCGCACGAGCTCATCCAGGTCGTGGAGATCCCGGTCAAGGACCCCGCGTCCGCGAAGGTCGTGGCCAAGCCCGACATCCTGCCCGAACGGCAGGAGTCCATGAGCGGCTGCCACGACATCACCGCCTACCCGGAGAAGCACCTGGCCGCGGCTGCCTGCTTCGGCGAGGGGTTCCTGCTCGACATCGCCGACCCGGTCAACCCGAAGGTCCTGCAGCAGGTCCGCGACACGGAGAACTTCCAGATCTGGCACTCGGCCACGTTCAACAACGACGCCACCAAGGTCGTCTTCAGCGACGAGCTGGGCGGCGGCTCGATCCCGACGTGCGACAGGCACACGCCCGCGACGAAGGGCGCGGACGCGATCTACGACCTCGTCGGCGGGCGGCTGGAGCGGCGCGGATACTTCAAGATCCCGCGTCAGCAGCAGCCGGACGAGAACTGCGTGGCCCACAACGGCTCGCTCATCCCCGTCAAGGGCAGGGACGTCATGGTCCAGGCCTGGTACCAGGGCGGCGTGTCCATCTGGGACTTCACGGACTCGACGCAGCCCAAGGAGATCGGCTACTTCGAACGCGGGCCGTACCCGCCCGACAGCGCGGGAGGCGTGGCGGGCTCGTGGTCGGCCTACTACTACAACGGCTACGTCTACTCCAGCGACATCCGCATGGGCCTGGACGTCATCCAGATCTCCGACCCCCTGACGGACCCGGCCAAGAAGATCAAGATGCCCGACTTCAACGTCCAGACCCAGAAGTCGTACGGGAACCCCTCATGACCTACGGCGAGCTGGTCAGGGACGCGCTGGAGGCGCCGTTCGAAGGCTGGGACTTCGGCGTGTTCGACGGCCGCTTCTCCGAGGACGCGACCTTGCCGTGGGACTACGAGGCGATGGTGCGTGAGCGGCTGCCCGGCCTCTCGTCGCTGCTGGATCTCGGGACCGGTGGGGGCGAGCTGCTGTCGTCGCTGGCGCCGCTGCCGCCTCGCACGGCGGCCACCGAGGGGTATCCGCCCAACGTCCCCGTGGCGCGGCGGCGGCTCGAGCCTCTCGGGGTGCGGGTCGAGGAGATCGACGATGACGACGCGCTCCCGTTCGGCGACGCCTCCTTCGAGCTGATCACCAGCCGCCACGAGTCCTACGACCCCGACGAGATCCGCCGGGTCCTCTCACCCGGCGGCGTCTTCCTCACCCAGCAGGTCGGCGGCGACGATCTCGCCGGGCTCAACGCCGCCCTGGGCGCGCCGCCGCACGGCTACCGCTCCTGGCGCCTCGAGACGGCGGCCGCCGAACTCGAGAAGGCCGGCCTCGAGATCCTCTGGCAGCAGGAGGCGACGGTGCCTGCGACATTCCACGACATCGGCGCGATAGTGATGTTCCTTCGCATCACCCCCTGGCAGATCCCCGACTTCACCACCGACCGCTACGCCCAGGCCCTCCAGACCCTCCACACCCACATGCCCCTCAAGACCTCCTGCCACCGCTTCACCCTCCTGGCCAGAACCCCCTGACCCTCGCCCGCCCCTGCCTCACGCGATGTTCGGTCTGGACGTCGAGCTCACGCGGGAGGGCCTGAACGCGGTGGGGCACGAGATCTCCGCCGGTAACACCGCGACCGCCGATCAGCGCCGGGACGACGTCCTCGAAAATCAGCCCGTGGTCGACCCCGCCATGAGCACCCGGTGTTCTAGCGGGTGAAGACCGTGACGGTGGCTTCAGGGGTGGTCAGGCGGTGCCAGCCGAGGCGTTCGTAGAGGCGGATGGCGGGGGTGGCCTGGGGAGAGGTGAGGAGCCAGGCTCGGGGGGCGTCGGCGCAGAGGAGGTCGAGGATGCGGGCCGCGAGGCCCTGGCCGCGGGCGTGGGGGGCCACGGCCAGTTCGTCGACTTCGAGGGCGCCTACGAGGTGGGAGTCCACCCGGTCGCCGAGTTCGGCGCGGACGCGGCCGTAGGCGCGGTTCGCGGGGAAGGGCGGTTGGGTGGGCCAGGCCGTACCGAAGCCCGCGGGGCGCCCGGAGTCGGAGGCGAGGACGGCCGTGAAGCCGGGGCGAAGGACGTCGGCGGCCAGGCGCCCGGCGAAGGCGTCGGCCTGGGTGCCGTCCTCGTTCCATGGCGGCTCCGCGAAGGCGGTCCTGTAGAGCTCGACGAAGGCGGGCGTGCGGGCGAGGGCCTCTTCACCGGACAGCCGTTCCAGGCGCATGCGGGCAACCGTATCGTCAGATCTCCTCGACGCGGATCCCGAGGGCGCGCAGAGCGGGCGCGAGCCTGGCGGCGCCGTCCAGGATCGAGAAGCCGACCACCACGTCGTCCGTGAGCCCCACGTAGACGGCCGGGCGCGGCCTGAGCAGGTGGGGGCGCTCGATCACGACGTCGTGGATCTCCTCCAGCAGGATCTCGGCCCCGTAGCGCCGGAACGCCAGCCGGTCGGGGTGGATCACCAGGACGGCCGTGCGGGACGTCTCCCGCCCGCCTATCTCCTCGTACCGCTGGAACCTGACGGCGAACTCGCCGGGGCCGACCCGCATCCTGGCCGCCACCAGCTTCCGCAGTACCAGGTCGGACGGCAGCAGCAGGACGGCGCCGCCCACCAGGACCGCCAGCGCCCACCAGTTGGCGGTCAGCGCCGTGTGCGCCGCCACGACCGCCACCGTGATCAGCGGCGCCACCGTGAAGGCCCGTCGCGCCCTGGCGGCCTCGGCGGCCAGCTGCCGCGCGGAGCCGTGCCCGGATATCCCGGGTGGGCGGGCAGAAATACGTGAACGTGGATCGGACATGCAGCACCCCCGTGCCCCGATACGCTTCCCCTGGTCCCCCGACCGTGTCCGACACCCTAGTGGGTAGGCGGGCCTTTCTGGCGCATGCGGTACGGCGAGCCCGCGCGGGGGGTGGGGGCGGGGTGCGCCCCCACCTGGGGCGTCAGGGGTTGAGGTCGGTGGCCGAGCGGTCGGCGAAGATCTTCATGGCCTCGGCAGTGACGGGGCCGGGGGCGACGGGGAGCGAGGTGTCGTCGACGAGCCCGATGGGCTGGATGTCGCGGGTCGTCGAGGTGAGGAAGGCCTCCTCCGCCTCGTAGATGGCCGACAGGGGCACGTCCTCCTCGACGCCGCCGCACCACTCCAGGGTGAGGGCCCGGGTGACGCCCGCCAGGCAGCCCGACTCGAGGGTGGGGGTGATCAGGCGCCCGCCGTGCACGAGGAAGACGTTGGAGCCCGTGCCCTCGCACAGGTTGCCGGCGAGGTTGCCGAAGATGGCCTCGCCGCCGCCGCGGGCCTTGGCGAAGGCCAGGGCCTTGGCGTTGTCGCCGTAGGAGGTCGACTTGACGCCCGACAGGGCGCCGCGCTCGTTGCGGGGCCAGGGGACGACCACGACGTTGGCCGCGGCGGGGAACGGCTTCTGCTCGTCGACGATGACGACCGAGGTGGTGCCCTGGTCGCCGCGGTCGGAGCCGAGGGGTCCTGGGCCGCTGGTGTAGGTGACGCGGATGCGGCCCAGCGGCCAGGCGGGCGCCTCGGCCAGGCACTTGGCGATGCCGTCGGCGATGGCCGACACGTCGGGGTCCGGCAGGTCCATGCGCTGGGCGGACAGGGTGAGCCGGTCGAGGTGGCGGGTGAGCGCGAACGACTCGCCGTTCACGATCTTGATGGTCTCGAACACGCCGTCGCCGACCATCAGGCCGTGGTCGAAGACGGATACGGTTGCCCGGGCGGGGTCGATCAGCTCGCCGTTGACCCAGACGGGGATGGTCATCTATTGCCTCCTGAGGATGCCAGTGCGATCAGCCTGGACGCCTTGAGCTCGGTTTCCTGCCACTCTCGCCGGGGGTCGCTGCCCCAGGTGATGCCGGCCCCGGTGCCGAAGCGGATCTCGCCGCCGGTCATCCAGAACGTGCGGATCCCGACGGCCAGCGCCGCGGTGCCACGGTCGGCGTCCACCCAGCCGATCGCCCCACAGTACGGCCCGCGGGGCTCCGGTTCGAGCTCATTGATGATGCGCAGCGCCGACGATTTGGGTGCTCCCGTCACCGAGCCGGGCGGGAACGTGGCGTCGAACAGCTCCTGCCAGCCGAAGGCCGGCGCGAGCCGGGCGCGGACGGTGGAGACGAGGTGCACCGAGCCCGGGTAGTCCTCGGCGGCGCACAGCGAGGGCACGGTGACCGAACCGACGGCGGCCACGATCCCGAGGTCGTTGCGGACCAGGTCGACGATCATGACGTTCTCGGCGTAGTCCTTCTCCAGCAGGTCGTCCCTGGTCACGCCGGTGCCCTTGATCGGGCGGGACTCGATCACGGCGCCGTCGCGCGACAGGTACAGCTCGGGCGAGGCCGTGACCACGCTCAGGCCGGGCACCTGGATCACGCCCCCGTAGTTGGCGGGGTTTCCCGACGAGAGCCGCGCCGCCAGGGCCAGCGGATCGGCCGACGGGGGAAGCGGCGCCGACAGCACCCGGCACAGGTTCGCCTGGTAGACCTCGCCCTCGGCGATGTAGCCCCGGATGGCCTCGACGCCGCGCTCGTACCCGGCCTGGTCGAGGGAACTGCTCCACTGCGAGGGCCCGATCCACGGTCCGGCCGCGGGCAGCGGGGCCGGCCGTACCGTGTCGAAGCGGGCGCACGTCGCCTTGCCCTCGAAGTCCACCACGACCGCCCACCAGCCCGACCCGTCCAGCGCACCCAGGTCGGAGGTCAGGTCGCGCAATCCTGTCGCCAGGAGACCGTTCAGATGGGCGAAAGCGTCGTGCACACGTCCCATTCTCCCAGCATTCCGGCGAACTCCAGCGCGGCGGGTAGCGGCTCGTCCGGCAGCACCACGTAGACCCTGCGGGTAGGGGCGTGCTCGAGCAGCGGCCGCAGCACCAGGTCGGTGGGTACGGCACGCGCGGCCAGCTCGGGCACCAGCGTCACGCCGAGCCCGGCGGCGACGAACCCAAACTTTCCCGTCCATTCGGCCACCCGCAGCCCGCTGCGCGGCGTGAACCCGGCCGCCGCGCACGCGGCGACCAGCTGCGTCGGCTGCCCGCTCGGCGCCGCCTCGATCCACACCTCCCCGGCCAGGTCGCGCAGGTCGACGGCGTCCTGTACGGCCAGCGGATGCGTGCGCGGCAGCGCGACGAGCAGCCGGTCCTCAAGCAGCAGCCGCCCGTCGACGGGCAGCCCGGCGGGGTAGTCGCTGACGACGGCCACGTCCAGGGCCCCGGTGTCCAGCCGGTCGAGCAGCCGCGCGCTGAGCCCCTCGACCATCCGCAGCTCGACCCGCGGGTGCCGGGCGGCGAAGGCCTTCATCGTGGCGGGCACCAGGTCGACGTTGGCCGTGGCGAACGCCCCGATGCGCAGCACGCCGCCGCTGCCGGCGTGGATGGCGGCCAGCTCCTGCTTGGCCCGCGCCAGCCGGTCGAGCACGGCGACGGCGTGGCGGTGC
Source organism: Nonomuraea sediminis (assembly GCF_018531495.1). Taxonomy (GTDB): domain Bacteria; phylum Actinomycetota; class Actinomycetes; order Streptosporangiales; family Streptosporangiaceae; genus Nonomuraea; species Nonomuraea sediminis. The sequence continues at coordinate 492,744 of NZ_JAHDTI010000011.1, read as the reverse complement.
AGCGCGGCTCCGGCCGGCGTCAGCCGTACCCCGCGGGCCAGGCGCTCGAACAGGGGGCCGCCGACGGCGCGCTCCAGCGCGGCGATGCGGCGCGACACCGCGGACTGGGTGTAGCCGAGCAGTTCGGCGGCGGCCGTGAAGGACCCGCTCGTGGCGACCTCGTCGAAGAGCCGGAGCGTGGCGGCGTCAAAGGCATTCTCATCGTGCATGGCTGCCATGCAATCTAGTCGGTGGTGGAATGCCTGGCATATGGGTTGACTGTCCGCATGATTGCTTTTCTTGGACAGGGACGCATGGGCGTCCCCATGGCCCGGCGGCTGAGCGAGGCCGGGCACGAGGTGACGACGTGGCGGCGGGGCACGGGCGTGACGGCGGCCGAGGCGGTCGCGGACGCGGACCTGGTGATCACCATGCTCAGCGATCCGGACGCGGTGCGGGAGGTGCTGACGGCCGCGCTGCGGGGGCTGCGGCCGGGCACGACGGTGGTGGAGATGTCCACGATCGGCCCTGAGGCCGTCGCCGAACTGCGGGAGCTGCTGCCGAGCGAGGTCAGGCTGGTGGACGCGCCGGTGCTCGGCAGCGTCGCCCCCGCCGCCGACGGCACGCTGGTCGTGCTGGCGGGCGGCGACCTCGGCGAGGTGCGCGAGGTGCTCGAGGTCTTCGGCACGGTGCGCCCGTGCGGGCCGCTCGGCGCGGGCGCGGCGATGAAGCTGGCCGTGATGAGCGCGATCGTGCCGGCCCAGGTGGTGCTCGCCGAGACGCTCGCGTACGGCGAGCAGCACGGCGTCGACCGGGCCCAGCTGGTCGAGGTGCTGTCGCGGACCCCGCTGGGCGGGCTGGTGGAGCGGGTGGCCAACCCGTCGGCCGAGACCCGTTACGCGCTCGGGCTTGCGGCCAAGGATCTGCGGCTGGCGGCCTGGGAGGGCGCGCCCACGGCTGCCAGGGCCCGCGAGTGGCTGCAGGAGGCCGAGTCCGCCGGGCTGGGCGACCGCGACCTGACGGCCATCGCCCGGTTCGTCGCGCTCAAGGGCGGGACGCCGAAGGCCGTGCCGATCAACGTCAAGACGATCCCGCCCACCAACGGCTACTACTCGCACGCCGTACGGGCCGGTGACACGCTCTACATCTCCGGTCAGGCCGCCTTCGACGAGGACGGCAAGGTCGTGGCGCCCGGTGACATGACCGCGCAGGCGGAGTTCGTCTTCGAGAACATCGCCAAGATCCTCGCGGACCAGGGCGCCCGGTTCGAGGACATCGCGTTCATCCGGACGTACCTGACGGACATGGACCAGCGGATGGAGCTGGGCGCGGTGCGCAGGCGCTACCTGACGGGCACGCCGCCGGCGAGCACGACGGTCGAGGTGTCGCGGCTGTTCATGGAGGGCGTGGTGCTGGAGGTGGACCTCATCGTCGCCCTGCCCTAGCCGTCCGTCACTTCTTCTTCAGCAGAAAGCATGGCGTGGAGGCGGTCTGCCCTTTCTGCGGCTGACCGCCTCCGATCCGCTAGGCGAGGGGGCCGGTCACCGATTCCGCGGCGGTGACGACCGTGCCGTCGGCGACCAGGCGGACCACGCTCTCGATCTCCGGCGCCAGGAACCGGTCGGGACCCGGGCCGGGCACGCTCTCCCTGAGCGCGGTGACCACGGCGCCGGTGGCGGGGGCGGGCTCGAGCGGGGCGCGCAGGTCGATGGCCCTGGCCGCGGTGAGGACCTCGACGGCCAGCACCCGGGTCAGGCCGTCGACGGCCTTGCGCAGCTTGCGCGCCGCGGACCAGCCCATGGAGACGTGGTCCTCCTGCATGGCCGAGCTCGGGATCGAGTCGACGCTGGCGGGCACGGCCAGGCGCTTCATCTCCGACACGATGGCGGCCTGCGTGTACTGGGCGATCATGTGGCCCGAGTCGACGCCCGGGTCGTCGGCCAGGAACGCGGGCAGGCCGTGGTTGCGCGCCACGTCCAGGAAGCGGTCGGTGCGCCGCTCGGACATCGACGCCACGTCGGCGGCCACGATCGCCAGGAAGTCCAGCACGTAGGCGACGGGGGCGCCGTGGAAGTTGCCGTTGGACTCCACCCGCCCGTCGTCGAGCACCGCCGGGTTGTCGACGGCGCTGGCCAGCTCCCAGGTGGCCACGTTGGCGGCGTGCGCGATCGTGTCGCGGGCCGCGCCCGCCACCTGCGGGGCGCAGCGCAGCGAGTAGGCGTCCTGGACGCGGGTGCAGGCGTTCGGGTCCCGGTGGCTGGCCATGATCCCGGAGTCGGCCAGCATCTTCCGCATGTTGGCGGCGGCCAGGGCCTGGCCGGGCTGCGGGCGCAGGGCCTGGAGCTCGGGCGCGAACACGGCGTCGGTGCCCAGCAGCGCCTCGACCGACATCGCGGCGCTCACGTCCGCGGTCTTGAGCAGCTTGGTCAGGTCGTCGATGGCCAGGATCAGCATGCCGAGCATGCCGTCGGTGCCGTTGATGAGGGCCAGGCCCTCCTTGGCGGCCAGCTCCACGGGCTCGATCCCGGCCTGCTTCAGCGCCTCCTGCGCCGGCCCCACATTTCCGGATCTATCCCTTACGACGCCCTCGCCCATGAGCGTGAGCGCCACGTGGGCCAGGGGCGCCAGGTCGCCGGAGCAGCCGAGCGAGCCGTACTCGTGCACGACAGGGGTGATCCCCGCGCTGATCAGCGCGGCGAGGGTCTTGGCCGTGGTGGGGCGGATGCCGGTGTGGCCGGTGGCCAGCGTGTGCAGGCGCAGCAGCATCAGCGCGCGCACCACCTCGGTCTCCACCTCGGGCCCGCTGCCGGCCGCGTGCGAGCGCACCAGCGAGCGCTGCAGCTGGGCGCGCAGCGCGGGGTCGATGTGCCGGGTCGCCAGGGCGCCGAACCCGGTGGAGACCCCGTAGGCGGGGACGGGGCTCTCGGCCAGCTCGTCCACCCGCTGGCGCGCCGCGGAGATCGCCGCGATCGCGTCGTCGGTGAGCTGTACGGCGGCGCCGTGTCGGGCCACTCGGATGACGTCGTCGAAGGTCAGTGGCTCCGGACCGACGTTCACGACTCCGTTGTCGCGCATGTTGCAACTCTCTCTCAGGTAACCGGCGTATGCGATGTTAGCTCCTTACCGGAGAACATCGTTTCGAGGCCCTGCCTGCCCTCGTCGGTGAGGGTGACCGCGCGCGGGACCTTGCCCCGCACGTACCACCCGCGCTCCAGCAGCACTCCCGTGATGGCCGCGCCGAGCGCGCCGCCCAGGTGGGCGCGGCGCTCGGTCCAGTCCAGGCATTCCGCGGCGAACCGCCGCCGCGCCCTCCTGGCCCCTGCGACATCGACTCCGAGGCTTGCGAGCAGGTCCTCGCCTTGTTGTGTTGGTTCCACCCCGTCCAGATAGCCGCCCTCCCTGAGCAGGTCGAGCAGCGCCACGCCCGCCCGTCCGGCCAGGTGGTCGTAGCAGGTGCGGGCCTCCTCCAGCAGCCGCGCCTGGCGCGACTGCCGCAGCGACCGTACGGCCGGCCGCACGCTGATCCTGGCCAGCACCTCGAGCACCTCGGCGATCTCGTGGCCGGACAGCCGGTAGTAGCGGTGCCTGCCCTGCTTGACGACGTCGACCAGGTGGCCGTCGAGCAGCTTGGCCAGGTGGGCGCTGGCCGTGGCCGGGCTCACCCCGGACAGCCTGGCCAACTCCCCCGCGGCCAGCGCCTTGCCGCCGAGCAGCGCGGTCAGGATGGCGGCCCTCGTCGGGTCTGCGATGAGCGCGGCGACGGGAGCGATGTCGGCGTCGCCTGCCACGTATTCCACTGCCATGCTCCCGACGGTAGCCCAACCATATTTCGCCCCCGGGCGAAGCATGCCCTGATGGCCAACACCCGCCGCCCGCCGTACTCACCGTCAGAGGACCGCGCAGAGCAGGCGGTTGTTGCCGCGCTGCCAGAGGGTGCCGGTCTCGGTGAAGCCGGCCGCCTCGAGGGCGTGGACGTGGGTGGACAGCAGGTGGGACTCCGAGCCGCTGTGGCTCGCGCCGGCGGTGGACCTGGCCTCGTTGAGCTCGGCCAGGGCGGGGTCGGCGGTGATGGCGTCCCACCACTGGCGCCAGTCCTCCGGCGGGCTGTCGGCGAATCGGCGGGCCGTCTCCCTGTCGTGCACCGCCCGCTCCAGGCGCGCGATCGCGGGCTTGGTGTCGTCGCCGTCGAGGTGGTCGCCGTTGAGCACCAGGCCGCCGGGCTTGAGGATCGAGGCCAGCTCGCCGTACACGACTTCGAGCTCGGGGCCGGAGATCCAGTGCAGCGCGGTGGTGCTGACGGCGACGTCGACCTGACGGTCGAGGCGGAGCCCGGCGCTCCAGCCGGGGGTGCGCAGGTCGAGCGAGACGAAATTCAGGTGCGGGTAGGCGGCCCGGCCCAGACCGATCAGCAGCGGATCGGCGTCGACGGAGACGACGGTGGCCTCCGGCAGCCGTTCGAGCAGGCGCGCCGACAGCGAGCCGGGGCCACAACCCAGGTCCACGACCACCGGGGCGGGCCCGGCGGCGGCCTCCACGGCGTCGATCAACGCGGTGAAGCGCTCCTCGCGGTCGGGCAGGTAGCCCTCCTGCTGCCGATCCCAGCGCGCGATCCACTCCAGTGCGGCATCGTTGGTGAGCACGAGTCCTCCCGTAACCGTCATTTAAGCTTTGGGTAGTCACACGCTAGAACGTAGGGGTGTAACCGGTCAAGTGAACTTCAACAGTCACACCGATGGAGTGGTCCGCGCGACCGTGGGCCTGATCAACGCGCTGACGCCCGGCGAACGGCGCGGCCGCCCCTACGAGCAGCCCACCGACCAGGTGGCCGCCGTCGCCGAGTGGCTGCGCGCGGGCTATCCCTCCTTCCGGGAACCCACCCCCGGCGAGGCGGCGGAACTGGTGTCGCTGGCCTCGCGGCTGCGCAGGGTCTTCGACGCGGTGGCCGCGGGCGACCTGGACGGAGCTGCCGGCGAGGTGAACGGGCTCCTGAACGAGACCAACGCCCGCCCGCTCCTGTCTCGGCACGACGGCGAGCCCTGGCACCTGCACTTCCACGGGCCCGCGGGCACCATGCCCGGCGACTGGGCGGCCTCCTGCGCCACAGCCCTGGCGATCGTCCTGGGCAGCGAGTTCCACGACCGCCTCGGCGTGTGCACGGCCCCCCACTGCGACCGCGTCTACGTGGACGTCTCCCGCAACGGCACCCGCCGCTTCTGCTCCACGGCCTGCCAGGGCCGCGTCAAAACCGCCGCCTTCCGCGCCCGCACCCGCGACACAACGCCCTGACCTCTCGGCCCGGCGGGGGTTAGTCGAGGCCGCGGCGGCCGGGGGTCCAGAAGGGCTTGGCGAGGACGAAGCGGCGGGGCCAGTTGCGGTCCTTGACGAGGTGGGTGCGGATGGCCTGGATGGTGCGGGCTTCGCCTGCCAGATAGGCGATGCCGGGGGCGTCGGGGAGCGGGAGGTCGGACACCGCTTCGATCAGGGGCGTTGAGGGGGTGGTGTGGGGGCCGCGGCGGGAGACGCGGGTCAGGGGGCGCGGGAGGGCGAGGTGGTCGTCGGAGCCTTCGGCCTCGACCACGCCGAAGGTCTGGGCGGTGGGGCGCAGGGCGCGGAGCATGGCGCCGAAGGCCACCGATGCCGTTTCCTCGCCGATGAAGAGGTGGTAGGGGGCGGCCTGCCGTACCACGAGTTTGCCGTCGGGGCGGGTGAAGGAGACCTGGTCGCCCACTCGCGCGGTGCGGACCCAGGCGGCACCGGGGGCGTCTCCGCCGTGGTCGTAGCCGATCAGGTCGAGGGTCTCCCAGGTGGGGTCGAGGTGCCAGACGGAGTACGTCCTGAGCAGGACGCCGCGGCCGACCAGGACGCGTACGTGCTGGCCCGGTGTCCAGGTCAGGCCGGCGATGGCGGGGCCGCCGATCGTGATGCGGCGCATGCGGGGCGCGACCTGCTCGACCTGCATGATCTCGCCCACCACGAACAGCTTGTCGCGCAGTGCTCGGCCGATGGACGCCATCTCGATACCCCCTAGATACATCACGATATATCGGACAATGCGAAAGCCTAGCGCGATATATCGTGACGCGCCAGGCATACTTCGACGGCGGGCCAACTGTTCCTGGCCCACGATGAGCCCCATGACGGACAACCCCGCACAGCTCGTAGCCGACGCCGTGGACCGCTGCCTCGCCTTGGCCGCCACCTGGCTGGCCTGGGACGGGCGCGCCATCGTCACTGACGGCGACAACATCTGGACCCCCGCCAAGGCGGCCCGCCGCATCGAGGACCACCTGATCGACCACCTGGCCGAGGTCGAGGCGCTGGTCGCCGGAGCGCCGACGGTGCAGGAACCCTGGCACGGCCGGGCGGTCACGCTCGAGCGGGACTGGGCCCGCTTCACCGAACTCGATCTGGCCGAGGCGCGCTCGCGCTGGATCCGCCTGGGCCGGGCGTACGTGGACCGCTACTCAACCGTCCCTGACCAGTGGGACACGCCGCGCGCGCCCAACTGGACTCTGCGCGAGATCGCCGAGCACGTAAGCGAAATCACCTGGTACGCCGAGCAGGTGGGCGAGTTCCGGTTTGGGGAGTCGGCCGGGATTCGCTAGAGTTCTCTACGTCGCCGCGGCAAGCGGTGGCGACGCGGAAGTGGCTCAGTGGTAGAGCATCACCTTGCCAAGGTGAGGGTCGCGGGTTCGAATCCCGTCTTCCGCTCGGAGCTTCCGACTCGGTGGAGTGGCCGAGAGGCGAGGCAGCGGCCTGCAAAGCCGTCTACACGGGTTCAAATCCCGTCTCCACCTCACGGACGATTAGCTCAGCGGGAGAGCGCTTCCCTGACACGGAAGAGGTCACTGGTTCAATCCCAGTATCGTCCACCAGCGGTAACGAAGGCCGGTTCTCGTCTCACGAGAGCCGGCCTTCGCTGCTTGTACGGCAAGCCTCCGCAATACGCGGCGCTCGATCCGCCAGAAGAGGCGGTGCGCCGGCCGGTTGGCGGAGCACAGGGCCGTGGATCCTTGGGTGGCGGCGGGGTTGCTGTTGACGCAAAACCGGGCACGGGATACATTCTGGGAGATTTCACGATCGTCCAAGGGAAATCCGGTGAGATGCCGGTGCGGACGCGCCACTGTATCCGGGACCCAGATCCCGGGAGCCAGGTCACTAGGCGATCGTGACCTCACTGGCCGGGACGCGTCATCCCTGAGGAGGCAAGTATGAGTGGGCTGTCCACTCCTTCCGTCATTCCCCTTCCCCGTCTGGGTCTCTGGCTGCTCACCGTCCCGGTGCTGCTGCTGGTCGCCTACCTCGTCCTGATGGACAACGGCGCCATTTCGCAGGCCGGGTCCTACCTGCACGAACTCATGCACGACGGGCGGCACCTGCTCGGCGTGCCCTGCCACTAGGCACGGGCATGATTCGCACCCTGCTGGTCAGGGGCCTGCTGGTGGGCCTGCTGGCCGGACTGATCGCGGGCGGGTTCGCCTTCGTCTTCGGCGAGCCACGCGTCGAAAGCGCGATCGCCCTGGAGGAGGCGCACGCCGCCCAGAACGCCGGGCACGACCACGGCGAGGAGGAACTCGTCAGCAGGCCCGGGCAGAAGGTAGGGCTGTTCCTGGCCACCGGGCTGTACGGGCTGGCGGTGGGCGGGATCTTCGCCCTGGTGTACGCCGGTCTGCGCGGCCGGGTGGGACCCCGCTCGGAGGGCGGCCTGGCGCTGGCCGCCGCCGGGACGGCCTTCGCGGCGGTCATTCTCGTGCCGTTCGTGAAATATCCAGCCAATCCCCCGGCGGTCGGCGATCCGGACACGATCACCGGCCGGACGCTGCTCTACGTGGTGATGGTGCTGGTCGGGCTGGCGGCGACGGCGATCGCCGTGGCCACGGCCCGCCGCGTCACGACCGGGCCGTGGGCGCGCTGGGTCGCCGCCGTGGCGGCGTTCCTGGTGCCGGTGATCGCCGCGTGGCTGCTGCTGCCGACGGTCAACGAGGTGCCCGCGGACTTCCCCGCGACGCTGCTGTGGCAGTTCAGGCTGGCCTCGCTGGGGACGCAACTGGTGTTCTGGACGGCCTTCGGCGTGCTGTTCGGCTGGCTGTCCGACAGGGCCGCGCGTCCAGCGGCCATCGCGAGCTGAGCGGGGTGCTGTTCGTACGGCAGGCCGGCACCCCCGGCATGCGTACGGCCTGCTTCCCCGACCCCGCCGCGGAGGCCGACCCTGCGGGCCTGGCTCGTGCCGTCTCCCTCGCCGGAGCCATGGCAGGGGCTTCGGACGGGATGGCATGGGTCGGACCCGCGACGGCGGCCCGGCAGACGGCCGTCGCGCTGGGGTGGGAGCCGCACGTGGTTCCCGCGCTTGGCGAGGCGGATTACGGGCGGTGGAGCGGCCTGCCGTACGTGCGGGTCGCCGAGGAGGAGCCGGAGGCGCTGGCGCGGTGGCTGAGCGATCCGGAGGCGGCGCCGCACGGCGGCGAGAGCCTGGGCGCGCTCGCGGCGCGGGTGGCGGCCTGGCTGGAGGGGGTGCGCGGCGTGCCGGGCTCCGGTGGCGGGGTGGTGGTGTGTGATGCGGGGGTCGTCCGTGCGGCGGTGGGGTGTGCGCTGGGGCTGGACCCGGTGCGGGCCGGGCGGCTTGACGTCGCGCCGCTGTCCTCGACCGGGCTGGCCGTCTCGCGGGACGGCTGGCGGGTCACCCATGTCAACCGGAGGCTCGTCCCGTGATCGTCACCTATCCCTTCAGCGCGGTCGTCGGGCTGGCGGACCTGAAGCTGGCCCTGCTGCTGAACGCCGTGTCGCCGCGCGTGGGCGGCGTCCTGGTGCGGGGCGAGAAGGGCACCGCGAAGTCCACGGTCGTCCGCGCGCTCGCCGCCCAGCTGCCCGCCGTGCGGGTGGTGCCCGGCTGCCGGTTCGCGTGTGATCCCGCAGCGCCCGACCCGCGCTGCCCCGACGGCCCGCACGAGCCGGGCGGTGCCGGGCTGGCCAGGCCGGCCGCGCTGGTGGAGCTGCCGGTGGGGGCTACCGAGGATCGGCTGGCCGGATCGCTGGACGTGGAGCGGGCGCTGACCGAGGGCGTGAAGGCGTTCGAGCCCGGCCTGCTGGCGGCCGCGCACCGGGGAGTGCTCTACGTCGACGAGGTCAACCTGCTCCACGACCACCTCGTCGACCTGCTGCTGGACGCCGCCGCCCTGGGCATCTGCTACGTCGAGCGCGACTCGGTGTCGGTACGGCACGCCGCCAGGTTCCTGCTGGTGGGGACGATGAACCCGGAGGAGGGCGAGCTGCGGCCGCAGCTTCTGGACCGGTTCGGGCTGACGGTCGAGGTGCGGGCGTCGCGGGATCCCGGGGAGCGGGCCGAGGTGGTCAGGAGGCGGCTGGCCTTCGACGCGGACCCTGAGGGGTTCGCGGACCGGTGGGCGGCCGAGGAGGCGGCGCTGGCGGCCAGGATCGCGCAGGCCAGGGCCCGCGTGCCGGAGGTGCGGCTGCCCGACGCGCGGTTGCGGCAGATCGCGGCGGTGTGCGCCGCCTTCGAGGTGGACGGCCTGCGGGCGGACCTGGTGACGGCCAACGCCGCCATCGCGCATGCCGCCTGGCAGGGGCGGGACGCGGTCACCGTCGCCGACGTCCGGGCGGCGGCCCGGCTGTCGCTGCCGCACCGGCGGCGGCGCGATCCGTTCGACGCGCCGGGGCTGGACGAGGAGCTGCTCGACGAGCTGCTCGACCGCACGTCGGAAGACGACGACCCCGACGACCCACCCCAGGGGCCGGACGGCTCCCCGCCTCCGGGCCCGGACGATTCCCCGTCCTCCGACTCGGGGGAGGACGGCGGATCCCACGATGGCGACCCGTCCTCCGACGGGCATCAGGAAGAGGTGGATGGCCGCGAGCCCGACCAGGCGCCGCGCGATGGGGCGGACCGCGGTGGCGGTGCGGAGCCGGGGAGCGGCCGGGGCGAGCATCCCGAAGCGGGCGGGCGGGCGGATGGCGGTGTGACCGGTGACGAGGGGAATCCCGAGGTGAACGTGCCCGGGTCGGTGGTCGTGCCCGGGGCGACGCATCGGGTGCCGTTACTGGAGGTTCCCGGGCTGGGTGAGGGCGCGGCGGGGCGGCGGTCCAGGTCGAAGGGGGCCGGGGGCCGGGCCGTGGGTTCGCGGCGGCCCGGGGCGAAGGTCACCGACGTGCACGTGCCGGCCACGGTGCTGGCGGCCGCGCCGTACCAGAAGGACAGGGGTCGCGGCGGGCGCGGGCTGGAACTGCGCGCGGGCGATCTGCGGGAGGTGCGGCGCGAGGGCAGGGAGGGGAATCTCGTCCTGTTCGTGGTGGACGCCAGCGGCTCGATGGCGGCGCGCCGGCGGATGGGGGCGGTGAAGGCGGCGGTGCTCAGCCTGCTGCTCGACGCCTACCAGCGGCGCGACAAGGTGGGCCTGGTGACCTTCCGCGGCTCGTCGGCGGAGGTGGCGCTGCCGCCGACCTCGTCGGTGGAGGCGGGCGCGGCGCGGCTGCGGTCGCTGCCGACGGGCGGGCGCACGCCACTGGCGGCGGGCCTGGCCCGGGCGGCGCAGGTGCTGCGGGTCGAGCGGCTGCGGGACCCCGCTCGCCGTCCGCTGCTCGTGCTGGTGACCGACGGGCGTGCCACACACGGCGGTGACCCGGCCAGGGCGGCCGCGCTCCTGGCCGGTACGGCGAGCGTCGTCGTCGACTGCGAGAGCGGCCCGGTACGGCTCGGCCTGGCGGCCGGGCTGGCGGCGCGGATGGGCGCCAGGCTCCTCCCCCTCGACGCGCTGACCGACCTCGGCTCGGTCGTCCGCGACCACAGAACGGACCAGCCCAGGAACTACAGGAAGGCAGGCTGAGGATGCCGCAGGGCAAGCCGGCCGTCGTGCCGGACGACGGCCTCACCACCCGGCAGCGCCGCGCGCGGCCGCTGCTGATCGTGCACACCGGCCCGGGCAAGGGCAAGTCCACCGCCGCCTTCGGGATGGCGTTGCGGGCGTGGAACCAGGGCTGGCCGATCGGCGTGTTCCAGTTCGTGAAGTCGGCCAAGTGGCGCATCGGCGAGGAGCGGGCACTGCGCGTGCTCGGCGAGACGGGCGAGGGCGGCCCGGTGACCTGGCACAAGATGGGCGAGGGCTGGTCGTGGATCCAGCGGGCCGGCACCGAGGAGGACCACGCCGCCGACGCCCGCGAAGGCTGGGAGCAGATCAAGCGGGACCTGGCGGCCGAGACGTACCGCTTCTACGTGCTCGACGAGTTCACCTACCCGCTGAAGTGGGGCTGGCTGGACCTGGACGACGTGGTGGAGACCCTGAAAGCCCGCCCTGGCAACCAGCACGTGGTGATCACCGGCAGGGACGCGCCCGGGCCGCTGCTCGAGGCGGCCGACCTGGTGACGGAGATGGCCAAGGTCCGCCACCCCATGGACGCCGGTCAGAAGGGGCAGAAAGGCATCGAGTGGTAGTACCCCGGCTCGTGATCGCCGCGCCGTCGTCGGGCAGCGGCAAGACGACCGTGGCGACCGGCCTGATGGCCGCGCTGCGGGCGCGCGGGCTGCGGGTCTCGCCGCACAAGGTGGGCCCCGACTACATCGATCCCGGCTACCACGCGCTGGCCACCGGCCGCCCCGGCCGCAACCTGGACCCGTGGCTGGTCGGCGAGGACCTGGTCGCCCCGCTGTTCGCGCACGGCGCGGCGGGGTGCGACGTGGCGGTGGTCGAGGGCGTGATGGGCCTGTTCGACGGCAGGGCCGAGACCGACTTCGCCTCGACCGCGCACGTGGCCAGGCTGCTCGAGGCCCCGGTGGTGCTGGTCGTGGACGCGGCCAGGCAGAGCCGGTCCGTCGCGGCGGTGGTGCATGGTTTCGCCACCTTCGACCCGCGCGTGACAGTGGGCGGGGTGGTGCTCAACCGGGTGGGTTCCGACAGGCACGAGGAGCTGTGCCGGGCGGCGCTGGCCGAGGCAGGCGTGCCGGTGCTGGGCGCGATCCGCCGCGACGACGCCGTCGCCACGCCCTCCCGCCACCTGGGCCTCATCCCCGCCGCCGAGCGCGAAGTCGAGGCGGTGCGGGCCGTCGACCGGCTCGCCGCGCTCGTGTCACGCTCCTGCGACCTGGACGCCCTGGTACGGCTGGCCGCCTCGGCACCCCCGCTCACGGCCACCCCTTGGAGCCCCGGGCGCGTCAAGCAGAGCCGGGCCGTGGTGGCGGTGGCGGGCGGAGCCGCGTTCACCTTCGGGTACGCCGAGCACGTCGAGCTGCTGCGCGCCGCCGGGGCGGACGTGGCGGTGTTCGACCCGCTCAGGGACGAGCGCCTGCCCGAGGGCGCCGGCGCGCTGGTGATCGGCGGCGGCTTCCCCGAGGTGTACGCGGCCGAGCTGGCCGCCAACGAGCCCCTGCGCGAGCAGGTCGCCGCCTTCCCCGGCCCGATCGCCGCCGAGTGCGCCGGGCTGCTGTACCTGTGCCAGGAGCTGGACGGCCGCCGGATGTGCGGCAGGATCCCGGGCACCGCGCGCATGACGGACCGGCTCACGCTCGGCTACCGGGACGCCGTCGCGCTGAAGGACTCCCTGCTGACGCGGCGAGGCGAGCGCCAGCGGGGCCACGAGTTCCATCGCACCGCCGTCCAACTGGACGCGGAGCCGCTGTACCAGTGCACCGACGGGTACGGCGACCCCCTCGTCACAGCGTCCTACCTGCACCTGCACTGGGCGGGGACGCCGCAGGCGGCTCAGCGGCTGGTGTCGTCCTCCAGGTCGCCCTCCGTCTTGAGGTAGACCTCGCGCAGCCCGCGCAGGATCTCCGGATCGGGGTGCTGCCACATGCCGCGGTCGGCCGCCTCCAGCAGCCGCTCGGCGATGCCGTGCAGCGCCCACGGGTTCGACCGGGCCATGAACTCCTGGTTCTCCGGGTCCAGCACGTAGGCCTCGGTGATCCTGTCGTACATCCAGTCGGCCACGACACCCGTGGTGGCGTCGTAGCCGAACAGGTAGTCCACGGTCGCGGCCAGCTCGAAGGCGCCCTTGTAACCGTGCCTGCGCATCGCGGCCAGCCAGCGCGGATTGACCACCCGGGCACGGAAGATCCGCGAGGTCTCCTCCGACAGCGTCCGCGTCCTGACCGCGTCGGGGCGGGTGCTGTCGCCCACGTAGGCGGCCGGCGACTTGCCGGTCAGCGCCCGCACGGTGGCGATCATGCCGCCGTGGTACTGGAAGTAGTCGTCGGAGTCGGCGATGTCGTGCTCGCGGGTGTCGACGTTCTTGGCGGCCACCGCGATCCTGCGGTAGGCGTCCTCCATCTGCGGGCGGGCGGCCACGCCGTCCAGGTCGCGGCCGTAGGCGTAGCCGCCCCACACGGCATACACCTCGGCCAGGTCGGCGTCGTCGCGCCAGTTGCGGCTGTCGATCAGCGGCAGCAGCCCGGCCCCGTAGGCGCCCGGCGCGGAGCCGAAGATCCGCATCGTGGATCCTCCTGGCTCGTTGACGTGGGCGCGCACGTAGTTGTCCGCGTCGGGCTCGGGTTGCGCGGCGGCCAGCCGTACGGCGTCGTCGAGCATGACCACCACGTGCGGGAAGGCGTCGCGGAAGAAGCCGCTGATGCGGACCGTCACGTCGATCCTGGGGCGGCCCAGCTCGTCCATCGGGATCGGGCGCAGGCCGACGACCCTTCTCGACGCCTCGTCCCACTCGGGGCGGATGCCGAGCAGGGCCAGCACCTCGGCCACGTCGTCGCCCGCCGTGCGCATCGCGCTCGTGCCCCACACCGACAGGCCGACCGAGCGGGGCCAGGTGCCGTGGTCGGCGCGGTAGCGCTCGAGCAACGAGTCGGCCATGGCCTGGCCGGTCTCCCAGGCCAGCCGGGATGGTACGGCGCGCGGGTCGACCGAGTAGAAGTTGCGGCCGGTCGGCAGCACGTTGACCAGGCCGCGCAGCGGCGAGCCGCTCGGGCCCGCGGGCACGTAGCCGCCGTCGAGCGCGTGCAGGACGTGGTCGAGCTCGTCCGTGGTCCGGTCGAGCCGTGGCACGACCTCCGTGGCGGCGAACCTCAGGATGCCGGCCACGAGCTCCCGATCTCCTAGTGCTCCGTCCAGGACCGCGGCCGTTGCCTCGGAGGCGGCCGCCGGGTCCCAGCGTCGGGCCTCCATCGCCTCCACCAGGGCGCGGGCCGTCGCCTCCACCCGGTCGACGTCCTTCAGCGACGCGCCGCCGTCCTCCCGGAGACCGAGCGCCTGGCGCAGCCCGGGCAGCGCCTCCCTGCCCGCCCACATCTGCCTGGCCTGCAGGATGGCCAGCACCAGCCCCACTCTGGCCTCCCCCACCGGCGCCTGGCCGAGCACGTGCAGGCCGTCGCGGATCTGGGCGTCCTTCACCTCGCACAGCCAGCCGTCCACGTGCAGGATGAACTCGTCGAACTCGGCGTCGTGCGGCCGGTCGGCCAGCCCGAGGTCGTGGTCGAGCCGGGCGGCCTGGATGAGGGTCCAGATCTGCGCCCGGATGGCCGGAAGCTTGGCCGGGTCCATGGCGGCGATGCTTGCGTGCTCGTCGAGCAGCTGCTCGAGCCTGGCGATGTCACCGTAGGACTCGGCCCTGGCCATCGGCGGCACCAGGTGGTCCACGAGCACGGCGTGCGCGCGCCGCTTGGCCTGGGTGCCCTCGCCAGGGTCGTTGACCAGGAACGGGTAGACCAGCGGCAGGTCGCCGATCGCGGCGTCGGCGGCGCACGAGGCCGACAGTCCCGCGGACTTGCCCGGCAGCCACTCCAGGTTGCCGTGCTTGCCGACGTGGACCATGGCGTGCGCGCCGAAGCTGCTCGACAGCCAGCGGTAAGCGGCCAGGTAGTGGTGGCTCGGCGGCAGGTCGGGGTCGTGGTAGATGGCGATCGGGTTGTCGCCGAAGCCGCGCGGCGGCTGCACCATCAGCACGACGTTCCCCGCCCGGAGGGCGGCCAGCACGATGTCGCCCTCGTGCACGAACAGCTCGCCGGGCGGCGGACCCCAGTGCCGCTCGATCCCCTCGCGCAGGTCGGCGGGCAGCGTGCCGTACCACTGCGTGTAGGCGGCGGCGGGGATGCGCACCGGGTTGGCCGCCAGCTGCTCCTCGGTCAGCCAGTCCTGGTCCTGCCCGCCCGCCGCGATCAGCGCGTGGATCAGCGGGTCGCCGTCCTCGGGGAAGCCCTGCCCGAGGTCGTAGCCCGCGTCCTTGAGCCTGGCCAGCAGCCGGACCGTGCTGGCGGGGGTGTCCAGGCCGACCGCGTTGCCGATGCGGGAGTGCTTGGTCGGGTACGCCGACAGCATCACGACCAGGCGCCGCTCGGCGGGCGGGGTGTGCCTGAGCAGGCCGTGCCGTACGGCGATGCCCGCCACCCTGGCCGCCCGCTCGGGGTCGGCGACGTAGACCGTCAGCCCGTCCCTGTCGACCTCCTTGAAGGAGAACGGCACCGTGATGATCCGGCCGTCGAACTCGGGGATCGCCACCTGCGAGGCCGCGTCGAGCGGCGACAGGCCGTCGTCGTTCGCCTCCCAGGCCTGCCTGCTGGTGGTCAGGCAGAGGCCCTGCAGGATCGGCACGTCCAGCTCGGCCAGCGCGCCGACGTCCCACGCCTCGTCGTCACCGCCCGCTCCTGCCGTCGCCGGGCGCGTTCCTCCTGCCGCGAGTACGGTCACCACGAGCGCGTCCGCGGCGCGCAGCGTGTCGAGGAGTCCCGGCTCGGCGGTGCGCAGGGAGGAGCAGAAGACCGGCAGCGCCCGGCCGCCCGCGTCCTCGATCGCCTCGCAGAGCACCTCGACGAACCCGGTGTTCCCCGCCACGTGATGCGCCCGGTAGAAGAGCACCCCGACCACAGGCCCCTCACCCTCCGGCACGCCGACCTCGGGGCCCTCGCCGCGTGGCTCGCGATCCAGGACGCCCCAGGAGGGGGTGGGTGCGGGTGGGGCGAAGCCGTGGCCGGTCAGCAGGACGGTGTCGGACAGGAAGGCGTGCAGTTCGGCCAGGTTGGCGGGGCCTCCGTGGGCCAGGTACGCGTGCGCCTCGGCGCAGACGCCGCCGCTGACCGTGGACAGCTCCATCAGCTCGGCGTCGGGCGCCTGCTCCCCGCCCAGCACCACCACCGGCCGCGGCCCGGCGAGTAACGCGTCGAGCCCCTCCTCCCAGGCCCGCCGACCACCGAGCAGGCGGACCACGACCAGGTCGACGCCCTCGAGCAGGTCAGGCAGATCGCCGGTGGCCAGCCTGGCGGGGTTGCCCAGGCGGTAGTCGGCGCCGCTGGCGCGCGCGCTCAGCAGATCGGTGTCGGAGGTGGAGAGCAGCAGCACGCCAGGCACGACGGAGTCCTCCCTCGGGGTCCTCGCCCCGGGTCGCGGGTGTCGCGACGGCTGGAGTCTCCTGGCTCCCGGATCAGCGCTCTCCCCGGCCTTCCCACCCGTTTCCGGGCAGTGGCCTGCGGTGGGGTTCGCTCCCCGGTCACAGTGGCGGGACCGCGCCGGTTTCGCACCGGCTTCCTCCCTTGCCATCGCCTACGGAGGAGCCTACGGCACAGCGAACTGGCGTTACCATCCTCTTCGTGTCCATAGCCGACTTTTCCGGACGTTTGCGTCCTGACGCCTGTCCGGGGGCGCTCCAGGTGCACGAGGCGGCGGACGGGCCGCTGGCCCGTGTCCGCGTACCGGGCGGGGCGATCTCGGCGGGGCAACTGCTCGAGCTGGCCGCGTGCGCCGCCGAGCTCGGCTCGGGCGTGATCGAACTCACCTCCCGCGCCAACGTCCAGGTCCGCGGGCTGCGCTCGCCGTCCGCCTTCGCCGCGCGGATCGCCGAGGCCGGACTGCTGCCGTCGGCGGCACACGAACGGGTCCGCAACATCGTGGCCTCACCGTTAGGCGGCCGGGGTCCCTCGGGCGCGCTGGATCCGCAGCCGCTGGTGGAAGCCCTTGACCGGGTCCTGTGCGCGCGGCCTCGCCTGGCCGGGCTGCCGGGCCGTTTCCTGTTCGCCGTGGACGACGGCACGAACGACGTGACCGCCCTCGCCGCCGACGTCACCTACACCTCGGGACACCTCCTGCTGGCAGGCATGAACTGCGGCGCCGCCACAATCTCCGGACGCACGGAAAGCCCGGCCCTGACCGCCAGACGCGCAGAGAGCGCAGCCGCGACCGCCGGACACGCGGACAGCGCAGCCCCAACCGCCGGACGCGCGGACAGCGCGGCCGGGCGCGCGGAGAGTGCGGATGCGGGACGTGTGGAGGCGGTCTCTGAGGTGGTGGCGGTGATGATCGCGGCGGCTGAGGCGTTTCTGGATGTGCGCGGGGATGCGTGGCGGATCGCTGAGGTGGCCGGTGGGGCCGCGGCGGTCGCCGCCCGGTTGGGGCGTGCGGTCGAGCCTGGCCCGGACCCCCGCGTCCCTGACCCGCATGCCGGGCCGATCGCGCAGCGTGACGGCCGCACGGCGCTGGAAGTGGTGGCGCCCCTCGGACGCCTGTCCGCCGACCAGGCCCGCGTCCTCGCCACAGCCGCGAACGCGCCCACCGACGCCAAGGTACGGCTGACGCCGTGGCGGACCGTGATGCTGCTCGACCTCGACGACCCCGCACACGCGGCAGGGATGCTGGAGGCCGCAGGGCTGGTGACCGATCCCGGGTCCCCGTGGGTCGGTGTCACGGCGTGCACCGGGCGGCCCGGCTGTGCCAAGGCGCTGGCCGACGTGCAGGAGGACGCCCGAGGCTGGGTGGCCGCCCAGAAGCGGGCCCAGCCGGCCCGCGTCCACTGGTCCGGGTGCGAGCGGCGCTGCGGGCTTCCCCGAGGAACGGTCACCCAGCGGGTGGCCACCGAGAACGGATACAGGTGACCGACTACATCCGCGATGGCGCCGAGATCTACCGGCGCTCCTTCGCCACGATCCGCGCCGAGGCCGACCTGACGGGGATGCCGCCCGACGTGGCGCGCGTCGCGGTCAGGATGATCCACGCCTGTGGCATGACCGACCTGGTCGGCGACCTGGACTGGTCGCCCGGCGTGGTCTCCCGTGCCAGGCGGGCGCTGGACGGCGGCGCGCCGGTGCTGTGCGACGCGATGATGGTCGCCTCCGGCGTCACCAGGCGCAGGCTGCCCGCGGACAACGACGTGGTGTGCACGCTGGGCGACCCCGGGGTGGCCGAGCTCGCCCTACGGCTCGGGACGACGCGCAGCGCGGCGGCGCTGGAGTTGTGGCGCGACCGGCTCGAGGGCGCGGTGGTGGCGATCGGCAACGCGCCGACGGCGCTGTTCCGGCTGCTCGAGCTGGTCGCCGAGGGCGCGGGACGGCCGGCCGCGGTGCTGGGCGTGCCGGTGGGCTTCATCGGCGCGGCCGAGTCCAAGCGCGCGCTCGCGGACAGCGATCTGGAGTACCTGGTGGTGCACGGCCGTCGCGGCGGCAGTGCCATGACGGCGGCGGCGGTCAACGCCATCGCCAGCGAGACGGAGTGATGGCGTTGACGGGACGGCTGTACGGTGTCGGGCTCGGTCCCGGCGATCCCGAGCTGGTCACGGTGAAGACGGCCCGGCTGATCGGCGAGGCCGACGTGATCGCCTATCACGCCGCCAGGCACGGGCGCAGCATCGCCCGCTCCATCGCGCTGCCGTACATGAAGGACGGGCAGGTCGAGGAGCTGCTGCTGTACCCGCTGACGACGGAGACGACCGACCATCCCGGCGGCTACCAGGGGGCGCTGGACGACTTCTACGCCGACTGCGCCGAGCGGCTGGCCGCGCACCTGGACGCGGGGCGGACCGTGGTGGTGCTGAGCGAGGGCGATCCGCTGTTCTACGGCTCCTACATGCACCTGCACAAGCGGCTGGCGCACCGCTATCCGACCGAGGTGGTGCCAGGCGTCACGTCGGTCAGCGCCGCCTCGGCCGTGCTCGGGCGGCCGCTGGTCGAGCGGGACGAGGTGCTCACCGTGCTGCCCGGCACGCTGCCGCAGGACGTGCTGGCCGAGCGGCTGCGGGACACCGACTCGGCGGCGGTGCTGAAGCTGGGCCGCACGTTCGGCAAGGTACGCCAGGCGCTGGCCGAGGCCGGGCGGCTGGACGACGCCTGGTACGTCGAGCGGGCCACGATGGGCGCCGAGCGGGTCGCGCCGCTGAAGGACGTGGACGCCGAGGGCGTGCCGTACTTCTCGCTGGCGCTGCTGGCCAGCCCGGCCGAGCGCACCTTCGTGCCGTCGCCTCAGGCCGCGCGCGGCACGGGCGAGGTCGCCGTGGTGGGGCTGGGCCCCGCCGGGCGGCCGTGGCTGACGCCCGAGGCGCAGGAGGCGCTGGCGGCGGCCACCGACCTGGTCGGTTACGGCCCCTATGTGGACCGGGTGGCGCCGAACCCGCGCCAGCGCCGCCACCGCACGGACAACCGGGTCGAGGCCGAACGCGCCAGGCACGCGCTCGAGCTGGCCCGCGAGGGCGCCCGGGTGGCGGTGGTGTCGTCCGGCGATCCCGGCGTGTTCGCCATGGCCAGCGCGGTGCTCGAGGTCGCGGCCGACTTCCCCGGCGTGCCCGTCCGGGTGGTGCCGGGGGTGACGGCGGCGCAGGCGGTGGCGAGCAGGATCGGCGCGCCGCTCGGCCACGACTACTGCGTGCTGTCGCTGTCGGACCTGCTCAAGCCGTGGGAGGTGGTGGCCGACCGGATCGCCGCCGCCGCCAGGGCCGACCTGGTGCTGGCGATCTACAACCCGGCCTCGAAGAGCCGCACCTGGCAGCTGGCCGCCGCCCGCGACCTGCTGCTGGAGCACCGCGGCCCGGAAACGCCCGTGGTGGTCGGCCGCGACGTGGGCGGCCCCGAGGAGAGCCTCACCGTCACCACGCTGGGCGAGCTCGACCCGGCTCGGGTGGACATGCGCTGCCTGCTGATCGTCGGCTCCTCGACCACCCGGGTCACCGGCACCGGCCAGGTCTACACGCCCCGCCGCTACCCCTGAGCCCAGGCCGCCGCCTCCGCCACGGTATCCACCAGCCGGACCCCCGCGGGCGGCGGCGGCCGGTCCACCATGATCACGCGCAGCCCGAGCTCGCGGGCCGCGTCCAGCTTGGCGGTCGTCATCGAGCCGCCGCTGTCCTTGGTGACCAGCACGTCCAGCCGGTGCTCGCGGATGAGCGCCAGCTCGCCTTCCAGGGTGTACGGCCCGCGGTCCAGCAGCACGCGCACGTTGCCGGGGACGGGCGGCTCAGGCGGATCGACCGACCGGGCGAGCAGCCACACGCCGGGCAGCCCGGCGAACACCGGCAGGCTGCGCCGCCCCGTGGTGAGGAACACCCGGTCGCCGTGGCCGAGCAGGTCCGCGACGGCCCGCAGGGAGCCGGTCCGCTCCCAGGCGTCGCCGGGGCCCTCCCGCCAGCCGGGCCGCCGCAGCGCCAGCAGCGGCACGCCGCTCACGCCCGACGCCTCGGCCGCCGAGGCGGACATCCGGACGGCGAAGGGGTGCGTGGCGTCCACCATCGCGTCGATCCGCTCGGCCGCCAGCCAGGCGGCCAGGCCGGCGGGGCCGCCGAAGCCGCCCTCGCGCACCTCGCCCACCGGCAGCCGCGGGTTGGTCACCCTTCCGGCCAGCGACGACACCACGTGGCAGCGCCCGTGCAGCTCGGCCGCCAGCGCCCTGGCCTCGGCGGTGCCGCCCAGGATCAGGACGCGCCGCACGACCTGTCCCGGTGCGCGCTGTAGAGGTGGCTGTCGGGGAACTCCTCGGCGGCCAGCACCCGGCCGACCACGATCACGGCCGTGCGCCTGATCCCCGCCTCGTGCACCATGGCCGCGATGCCGGCCAGGGTTCCGCGCAGGATCACCTCGTCGGCCCTGCTGGCCCGGGCCACGACCGCCACCGGGCAGTCCGCGCCGTAGGACGGCAGCAGCTCCGCAACCACCGCGTCGATCCGCTGCACGGCCAGGTGCAGCACCATGGTCGCCCCGCTCGCCCCGAGCGTCGCCAGGTCCTCGCCCTCGGGCATCGGCGTCGCCCGCGCCGAGGTGCGCGTCAGGATGACCGTCTGGCCGACGCCCGGCACGGTCAGCTCCCTGCCCAGCGAGGCGGCCGCCGCCGCGAACGCCGGTACCCCTGGGACGATCTCGTACGGCACGCCGAGCGCGTCCAGGCGGCGCAGCTGCTCGGCCACGGCGCTGAACACCGACGGGTCGCCGGAGTGGAGCCGTGCCACATCCAGCCCGGCCCGGTGGGCGGCGGCCAGCTCCTCGACGATCTGGCCGAGCGTCAGGTTCGCGGTGTCCACCAGCCTGGCGCCGGGCGCGCAGTACTCGAGCAGCTCGGCCGGCACCAGCGACCCGGCGTACAGGCACACCGGCGACGAGCGCAGCCGCTCCAGCCCGCGCAGCGTGATCAGGTCCGCGGCGCCTGGGCCTGCCCCGACGAAGTACACGGTCACGGCGTTGTCTCCTTCACGACGGTCCATACGGTGACCGGCATCGCGGGGCGCCAGGCCGTGAACGAGCCGACGGGCGAGGCCCGCTGGACGGCCAGGCGGACCAGGTCTCCGCCGAGCCTGCCGTACCACGTGGTGACGAGCGCCTCGGACTCCAGGGTGACGGCGTTGGCCACCAGGCGGCCGCCGGGCCTGAGCGCGGACCAGCAGTGTTCGAGCAGCCCGCCGGCCGTCAGGCCGCCGCCGACGAAGACGGCGTCGGGCGTGGGCAGGCCGTCGAGCGCGGCGGGCGCCCTGCCCTCCACGACTTGCAGCCCGGGCACGCCGAGCGTTTCGGCGTTGCGGCGGATGGCCGCGGCGCGGTCAGGGTGGCTCTCGACGGCAACGGCGGCGCACGCGGGGTGGCTGCGCATCCATTCGATCGCGATGCTGCCCGCGCCCGCGCCGACGTCCCACAGCAGCTCGCCGGGCAGCGGCGCGAGCCGTGACAGGCTGACCGCGCGCACCTCCCGCTTGGTGAGCTGGCCGTCGTGCTCGAAGGCGTCGTCGGGCAGGCCGGGCACGCGGGCCGGCGGCCGGGTGCCCGGCGCGGCGACGCACTCGACGGCGATCACGTGCAGGGCGGAGGGCGCCGGCCCGGTCCACCCGGCGGCGGTGCCCCGGAGCACGGACTCGGTGGCCGAGCCGAGGTCGGCGAGCACGTGCAGCTCGCTGGGGCCGTAGCCCCGCTCGGCCAGCAGCCCGGCGACCCTCGCGGGCGCGTCGAGTCCCGCGCCGAGCACGACGAGCCGCCGTCCGAGCAGCACGGCCGCGTTCAAGGCCGACAGCGGGCGGCCCACCAGGCTCACCACGTCCACCTGCTCGACGGGCCAGCCGAGCCTGGCGCAGGCCAGCGACAACGACGACACGTGCGGCAGCACCCTGACCCGCTCGGCGCCCAGCAGCCGCACCAGCGTGGCGCCGATCCCGTAGAACATCGGGTCCCCGCTGGCCAGCACGCACACCTCGCGCCCCGCGTGCCGTTCCATGAGCCCGGGCAGCTCCGGGAGCAGCGGCGACGGCCAGACCACCCGCTCGGCTTCCGCGGTGTCGGCGCCAGGCAGCAGGTCAAGCTGGCGGGAGGCGCCCATGACGACCTCGGCGCCGCGGAGGGCCCGGCGGGAGGGCTCGGCGAGGCCGTCCCAGCCGTCAGCGCCGATACCGACGACCGTGATCACACGTTGCCCAGGACGCGGGTCACCTGGATCTCCACCACCACTCGCCTCGGGTTGGGCCTGGGCGGCTTGTAGCGGGCGGCGTAGCGGCGCTCGGCGTCGGCGACCTGCTCGGGCTCGGTCCGCACGACCGCCCTGCCCTCCAGCGTGGACCAGCGGCGGCCGTCCACCTGGCTCAGCGACACCAGCGCACCCTGCTCGCCGACGAGCCTGGCCTTGACCGACGTGCCCGACGTGATGACCCTCGCCGTGCCGGAGTCCAGGTCGAGCGTCGCGCCCACCGGCACCACGTGCGGCGGCAGGCCGGGACGGGCGGTGGCGAGCGTGCACAGGTGACGCTCCTGCCAGAACGCGGCGAATCCCTCGCCCAGCTCGGCCAGGTTCACGGTCCTCCTTGGGTGGTTTGGGCAGCGATATCGTATAGCGCGCACTCTGGCACACTCTGTCGGGTGAAGCGGCTACTCATCATCGGCATTGGCGCCGGAGACCCCGATCACCTCACCCTCCAGGCGGTCAAGGCGATCGCCGCCACGGACATGTTCATCATCGTGGACAAGGGCGAGGTCAAGCAGGAACTGGTCCAGCTGCGGCAGGACCTTATCCACGAGCACGGCCGCCGGCCGTACCGGATCGCGGAGGCGCGCGATCCGGAGCGGGACAGGAGCGCCGCCGCCTATGTCGAGGCCGTGGACGACTGGCGGGCGCGGCGGGCGGTGGCGTGCGAGGCGCTCATCCAGGAGCTCGGCGACGACGAGACCGGCGCGTTCCTGGTGTGGGGCGATCCTGGCGTGTACGACAGCACGCTGGCCGTGGTCGAGGAGATCCTGCGGCGCGGGAATGTCACCTTCGACTACGAGGTCATCCCGGGGATCAGCAGCGTGGCCGCGCTGACGGCCCGTCACCGCATCGGCCTGACCCGGGTGGGGCGGCCGGTGCACCTGACCACCGGGCGGCGGCTGGCCGAGCAGGGGGCCACCGCCGACGACATGGTGGTGATGCTGGACGCGCACTGCTCGTTCGCCGCGCTGCCCGACCACCACGTCTACTGGGGCGCCTATCTGGGCACGCCCGACGAGATCCTGGTGTCGGGGCCCGTCGCCGAGGTCGGCGACCGCATCCGCGAGCTGCGCGCCGAGGCCCGGGAGCGCAAGGGCTGGATCATGGACACCTACCTGCTGCGCCGCCAGGAGGGTACGTTGTCAGGGTGACGCACATCACACTCGGAGCCTTCAACAATCGCGGGGGACGTGCACTCATACGGTGCATGAGCCTGACGAGGAAGGCCGCGGTCGTGGCCATCACCAGCGTGACACTCGCCTCCGGCCTGGCCGCGGCCGGCGGGGCCGCGGCTTCGGCGCAGACGCCCAAGGCCGTCGTGCTCAAGGCCACCGCGACGGTGCGCCACCAGCTCGCCGACGCGTTCTGGAACCATTCGACCAGCTTCAAGCGCAGCAAGGTCGACGGGCCCACCCAGGTCCGCTACGGCAGGCTCGGCAACGTGTACTGGGCCATCGGCGGCATCGGGATCAAGGGCAACCCGGTCAGCTACCAGGACGGCCCGCACGTCTGGCGCAAGGTCGGCAAGGGCCACTGGGCCTACCGCGGCGACACGGGCGGCTGCCTGGAGAAGGTCCCCCGCGCCATGCTGAAGGCCTGGAAGGTCGAGCGCGGCTGCTGACACACCGTCGTGATCACGGCTTGAGCTCGACGGCGACGGGGGCGCCGAAGTGGTCGGTCAGGGCGCGGGTCGCCAGGGCGTGGATCGTCGGCTCGGGGAGCACACAGGTCGCGCAGGCGTCGTCCGCGGTGGACAGGCCGAGCCGTACGACTCCCTGCTCGACCTGGACGGTGAGCGTGACGCCGTCGGCGGCCAGCGCGGAGCGGAGCGGGGCGAGCGCCTCGTCCGCCGAGCGCGCCGTCGGGCCGGGTGAACGGAGCGCGGGAGCGCCGAGCAGCAGCGCGGCAAGCGCGGGGGCCGCCTGGGCGGCGCGCTCGCGCAGCAGGTCGGGGGCCAGCCTGGTGACGGGGTGCGGGATGACGGCGAAGCCGTAGCCGGGGGCGCCGTTCATGGCCGCGATGGCCTGGACGGTGGGCACGAAGGGCTCGGTGATGAGGACGGCGCTGGGGATGCCCTCGCGTTCGAGGCGGATCCCGTCCACGACCGAGCAGGAGCTGCACGAGCCGCAGTCGCCGATGGCCGACAGCACCACGGTGCTGTGCTCGGCGAGCTGCCGCCACTGCGCGGCGGTGGGCGGCTCGCTCGGGTGCGGCTTGGTGATCCGCAGCACCTCGCCCAGCGCGTACGTGCGGGACAGTTCGGCCACCACGGCATCGAGCAGGAACTCGCCGTGAGTCTTGCCGTTGGCGAGGAGCCCGAGCCGCGCGCCGTCGAGCGTGGCGGGCCGCGGCGCGGGCTCGAAGTCCTCCCGTACGGCGCGCAGCGTGGGATCGACCAGCCGGATCATGTGCGTACTCCCTTGGTGACGGCGAGGCTGCCGCGGACGCGGCTCCATGAGGGGAAGAAGGCCGAGTGGCCGCCGGCGTCGGCGCCGCCCACGAGCACGTGGATGTCGGCCGGGGACTGGCCGCGGTGCACCCAGACGTCCTCGTCGCCGGGGTCGGGCTCGCCCGCGCCGTCGATCTTGCCGGCGCTCTTGAGGTCGGCCAGCCGGCGCCGGGCGCCCTGGAAGAGGAACTCCCGCACGTCGGCGCGGCTCCAGCCGGCGGCGCCCAGGATGGCGGCGTGCTCGGGCGACAGCACCAGCAGCGACTCGCCCGCGCTGAAGCTGCCCATGGCGGCCATGGTGTCGGCGGCGATGGCCAGCAGCCGGTCGGGCCTGTCGGTGCCGTGGCACAGGATGTTGTGCCCCGACTCGGCGGCGAACACCGTGACGGCGCTGTCGGCGGCGTCGAAACCGCGCGACACGTGGAACGGCTCCCACGGGCTGGCCTGCTCGTACTCGCCGAAGCAGCCGCTGTACTTGGCGAAGCTGCCCTGCGTGGAGCGGTCGAGCACGCCTGGCCTGGCGTCGAGGCAGTTCAGGAAGATCAGCCGCAGGGCCCTGCCGATGGTGGCGTTGGCGCGGCGGGCGGACCCGAACAGGTCTCCCCGGTAGTTGAGCTCGATCCGGTCGCGGATCGGGCCGTTGACGACGATGAGCGGCGCGGCGCCTCCGGTGCTGGTGACCGTACCGTGCAGCTTGTAGCGCGGATCGCTGACCGCGGCCAGGACTGCGGCCATGACGGGCAGGTAGGACGGCAGGCAGCCGGCCATCACGCAGCAGGCGGCCACCTGCTCGGCGGGCAGCTTGCGGCCGCGGACGGGTTCGACGGCGAGCACCTCGGCCGGGTCCCAGCCGGCGTGGGCGAGGAACTCCTCGACCCGCTCGGCGGTGGGCGGCACGATCGGGGAGCCGTCGGTCCAGCCCCGGGCGTGGCAGTACTCGACGGCCTGCCAGTAGTCGTCGACGTGGTGCCCGCTCATGCGATCGCGTCCAGCGCCGCCTCGAGCTCGGCCCTGCCTCCCGATCCCGACAGCACGGTCGTGACCTGGCCGTCCCGCACGATCAGCACGGTGGGCAGCCGCATCACGCCGTAGCGCGCGGCGAGCTCGGCTTCGGCGTGCGCGTCCACCTCGGTGAAGGCGACCCGGTCGCCGTACCGTTCGGCGAGCTCCTCCAGGACGGGCCGCAGGCTCCGGCAGCGGGCGCAGCCGGGCGCCCAGAAGTCCACGAGCACGGGCCGTCCCTGCTCGGTCAGATCGCTGATGGTCATGCGGCTCATGACAGCCGTGCCCGAGCCTCATGGTCAAAGATGAAAAAACGGCAGGCCGGTAGGTTGCGCCTATGGATGCGCGAAAGCTGACACATTTCCTGGCCGTGGCGGAGAACGGCAGCTTCACCAAGGCCGCCGAGGCGCTGCACATCGCTCAGCCTTCGCTGTCCCAGTCGATCAGGGCGCTGGAGCACGAGCTGGGCTCGCCGCTGTTCCGGCGGCTGCCGCGCGCGATCGAGCTCACCTCGGCGGGCGAGGCGCTGATCGTGCCCGCCCGGCGGGCGCTGCGGGCCATGCAGGACGCCCGGGAGGCGGTGCGGGCCGTGTCGAGCGTGCAGGGCGGGGAGCTGGAGATCACCGCGCCGTGGGCGCTGATGGTGAACCCGGCGACGGAGCTGGTGACCGAGTTCCGCCGCAGGTTCCCGCGGGTCATGGTGCGCATCGAGGGCGCCGAGGACTCCGCCGCCGCGGCCGAGCGCGTGCGCAGCGGCCTGTCGGAGGTGGCGGTGCTCGAGCTGTCGTCGGCGGGTCCCGGGGTGCGGGTGCGAGAGCTGGCCGACTACGAGCTGTTCATCGCGCTGCCGCCGGGCATGGACCCGCCGGAGCAGACGGCGCTTCCCCGCTCGGCGCTGCGTGAGCTGCCGCTGGTGGCCTTCCCGCAGGGCACGGTCACCCGCCGCATCATCGACGCAGAGAACGCGGGCGAGGCCGTCAACGTCGAGGTGCCCTCCGCGCAGGCGCTGGTGGAGCTGGTGCTGGCGGGCGTGGGCGGCGCGCTGCTGGTGGAGCCGCACGCCAGGCGGGCCGCCCGCGGCGGCGCGCACATCGTGCCGCTCGATCCGCCGCTGGTGCACCGGGTGGGCCTGGCGATCAGCGAGGGCGAACCCGCGCCGGCCGTGCGCGAGTTCGTCAAGGTCGCGGCGGACGTCTTCCCCACGCCCCGTACCAGGCGGCCTGCCGATTGATTCCTATGCCCCTATAGGTGATGCGTCTTGGACCTGTTCCGCAGCGTGGGTCTTGAATTCTCGAAAACCCGCGTCGGAGGAGCAGCTCCATGATCCCTTTTCCTCGAGTACCGGTCACCGTCCGTACGGCCAAGCCGCGCCGGACCGGTCTGACGATCACCGCGGACTTCGGGCTGGGCCCGCTGGCGCAGGAGGACCTGCTGCGCACCTGCGGTGAGACGGTCGACCTGGCCAAGCTCGTGGTGGGCGTGTCGGCGATGCTGCCGTTCGACGTGCTCGCCGAGAAGGTCACCGTCTACCGGGAGCACGGGGTGGAGGCGTTCCCCGGCGGGATGTTCCTCGAGCACGCGGTGTTCCGCGACGCCGCCGACGCCTTCCTCGACGGAGCGCAAGAGGCCGGGTACCGGGTGGTCGAGGTGTCGGAGAACGCCAGGCCGCTGGGCGAGGAGGTCAAGGCCAAGCTGGTGGCCGCGGCGCTCGAGCGCGGGCTGACCGTGCTGGGCGAGGTGGGCAGCAAGCACCACAGGACCGGCCCGGCCGAGCTGGTGGAGGGCGCCAGGCGGCTGCTTGACCACGGCTGCTGGAAGGTCCTGATCGAGGCGGCCGAGCTGGTGCGCGCCGACGTGCTGGAGGCCGTCGAGGCGGCG
Organism: Nonomuraea sediminis; assembly: GCF_018531495.1. Classification (GTDB taxonomy): domain Bacteria; phylum Actinomycetota; class Actinomycetes; order Streptosporangiales; family Streptosporangiaceae; genus Nonomuraea; species Nonomuraea sediminis. Next base: position 464,799 of record NZ_JAHDTI010000011.1, on the reverse strand, counting down.
CTGCCGATCGGCGACGTCGTGTTCGAGCTGCCCGGGCCATGGATCCCCGGCATTCACCACCACGAAGTGCAGGCCATGCAGCTGATGCTGGTGCGGCGCTTCGGCCCCGACGTGAACCTCGCCAACGTGGCGAGCGAGGACGCGCTGTTCCTGGAGGCCACCCGGCGCGGCATCGGACCGAACGCGGTGACCGGCTGATGGACGTCATCAGGGACGTGGCGGCGCCGATGCGCGACGGGACCATGCTGCGCGCCGACGTCCACCGTCCGCCGGGGCCCGGTCCGTTTCCGGTGCTGCTGCGCCGTACGCCCTACGGCAAGCAGGCCTTCGCCGGGCTGGCCAGCGAGCTGGCCGCGCGTGGCTACCTGGTAGTGGTGCAGGACATCCGCGGACGGCACGCCTCCGACGGCGCGTGGGTGTGGGCCTTCGCCGAGACGGCGCAGCGCGTCGAGGCCGAGGACGGCTTCGACACGGTGGAGTGGGCGGCGCGGCTGCCTGACGCCGACGGGCGGGTGGGCGCATTCGGCCACTCCTACGACGCGTGGGCGAGCTGGCGGCTGGCCGCCGAGCGGCCTCCCAGCCTGCGCGGCATCCTGACGGCCGGGATCACAGCCAGGCTGCTCGACGTCACGCACGGCATCTTCGACCTGGGCCGCCGCCTGGAGTGGTGCTACCTGGAGGCGGCCGAGGCGCGCAGGCGCGCGGGCGGGCGCGGCGGCCCGACGAGCTACGCGGAGGCGGAGCGGGACTGGGCGGAGGTCGAGCGGGGCAAGTGGCTGTGGTTCACCCCGCTGGACGACATCCCCTCGCACGTCTTCTCGCTCGTCACGCCGCAGCTCAAGCGGTTCCTGCGCGAGGTGGACAGGGAGCTGTGGGCGCTGGATGAGATCCATCCCCTGGTCGAGGTGCCGGTGTGTGTGGTGACCGGCTGGTGGGACAGGTTCGTGCACGGCGTGGACCACTTCACCGGCATGCGCCGCAACGGGCCCGCCGCCACCCGGGACGCGCACCGGCTGATCGTGGGGCCGTGGAGCCACGACCCCGACGGGTACGGCGAGCCGTTCCCCGCCCTCGATCCCGGACCGGCAGGCAAGCTGTCGTTCGCCCAGATCGTCGACGACTTCTTCGCCCCGCTCCTGCGCGGCAGGCCACGTGACGACGGCCCGCCCGTGCGCGTGTTCGAGCTGGGCGGGAACCGATGGCGGGCCGAGCCCGACTGGCCGCCCCGCGGCGCCTCGCCGACGCCGCTCTACCTGCGTGGCGGCGGGCGCGCCAACACCGCCTTCGGCGACGGGCGGCTCTCCCGCGACCTGCCGGGCGACGAGCCGTCCGACCGCTACACCTACGACCCGCGTGACCCGGTGATGAGCCTGATGGGCGCCGACTCCCAGCTCGCCCCCACCGACCAGGCGCCCAACGACGGGCGGGCCGACAAGCTCGTCTACCGCACCGAACCGCTCGAGGCGGGCCTGCGCGTGGCGGGTCCGGTGAGCGCCGTGCTCTGGGCCGCGAGCTCTGCCCCGCAGACCGACTGGGTGGCCCGCCTCATCAGGGAGGACGCCGCCGGGCGCGCCGTCAACCTGGCCGAGGGCGTCCTGCGCGCCGCCATGGAGCCAGGGGTGCCTCGGGAGCTGCACATCCGGCTGACTCCCGCGTGCGTGGCGTTCCTGCCCGGCGAGCGGATCCGGCTGGACGTCACCAGCTCCGACTTCCCCAATCACGACCGCAACCACAACACCGGCGCCGACTTCTGGAGCGACCGTGAGCTGCGCCCGGCACGGCAGGAGATCTTCCACGCCGCCGCCCGGCCCTCCCGGCTCGTGCTGCCGATCCGACCTGGAGGAGACCTGGATGGCTAAGCAATGGGTGGACCTGCCCGAGGACTTCGGCACGCTGGGCGTCCCCGTGCCCTTCTGCAACGCCGTCCGCAGCGGCGACCTGGTGTTCGTGACCGGTCAGACGGGTGACGGGGCCGATCATGACAGCGCCGAGAACGACCTGGTGGACGTGCTCAAGGCGGCCGGGGCCGGGCCCGCCGACGTGGTCAGGCTCAACGGCTACCACGTGGGCGGCGAGCCGTGGGTGCCCAGGCGGTTCCCGCGTGGCACGCCGTACACCTCAATGGACGTGACAGACCTGATGACGCCGTCGCTGCTGGTCGAGGTGGACGCGATCGCGGTGGTCGGCGTGCGGAAGGCGTACTCGCCGCGCGGCGGCGTCCGCGCCGGAGACATGATCTTCGTCGAGGGGAAGACCGACGTGCGGCACCCGGGCGACGCGGCGGCGCAGACGCGGGCGATCCTCGGCAACATCGCGATCACGCTGGAGGAGCTGGGCGGCACCCTCGCCGACGTCGTCAAGACCACCGTCTACCTGGCCGACGAGGGCGACTGGGCGGAGACCGCGCGGGTGCGCTCACAACTGCTGGGGCACGGGGTGGCCACCACCGACGTGGTCGCGCGGGCGCTGCCGCCGGGCGCGCTCATCCAGATCGAGGCCGTGGCGATGGTGGACACGCCGACGACCTTCGCCGACCCGCCGGGCGTGACCGCCTGGCCGGAGCCCACCGCGTTCCACGCCGGAGTGCGCGCCGGCGACCTGGTGTTCGTCTCGGGGCAGGTCGCGCTCGGCGTCGAACGGGACATGGCCGCCCAGACCCGCGTCGTGATGGACAACCTGCGCGCGGTGCTGGCCGAGCTCGGCGCGAGCACCGACGACGTGCTGCGCAAGAACACCTACTACGTGGGTCTCGACCCTGACGCGTGGATCCAGGCGGCGCCCATCCGCGCCGAGTACTTCACCAAGGGACCGTGCGCGACCGGGGTCGGGGTGGCCGGGCTGGTCTCCCCCGGGCTGCTGATCTGCGCGGAGGCCGTCGCGATGGTGGACCGATGAGAGCCCTCCTGCTCGCGGTGCCGCTGCTGCTGGCCGCCGCCTGCGGCACCGGCGGAGCCGTCCAGGACGCGCGGCAGCTGACGATCGCGGTGGACGAGCAGTTCGACGGCTTCGAGCCCACCGACCTGGCCGGCACCAACGTCCAGGCCGGCGTGATGCGCCAGCTGTACGACACGCTCACCCTGCTCGACGCCGACAGGAACGTGCAGCCGCGCCTGGCCCAGTCGTGGAAGCAGGGCGACGGCGGCCGGACCCTCACCTTCACGCTCAGGCCGGGGCTGAAGTTCAGCGACGGCACCCCGCTGACCGCCAAGGACGTGGTCTGGAACGTCCAGCACGCGCAGAGCGCCGCCACCGGCGCCACCGCCCGGCCGCTGTTCCTGACCACCCAGGGCGCCGCCGCGCCGGACCCGGCCACCGTGCGCGTCACCTTCCGCAAGCCGCTGGCCGCCCCGTTCGACCTGTTCGACTACCTGTTCATCGCCAAGCCGCAGGACGGCCGCGACCAGCTCAAGAACCACCCCGTCGGCAGCGGCCCGTTCCTGCTGCAGAGCTGGCAGCCCGCCAGCCAGGCGGTCCTGGCGCCGAACCCGCACTTCTGGCGGCAAGGCGTGCCCAAGCTCGAGCGGCTGGTCTTCCGCGTCACCGGCGACGCTCAGTCCTCGCGGCTGCTGTTCCAGTCGGGCCAGGCAGGGTTCCTGTTCGACTCCAGCTGGCAGGACTTCGCGAACTTCGCCAAGGACCCCTCCGTGCAGACCCTCCAGGCCGGCGAGGGCGGCCGCGTCGAGATGCTGCTGATGAACACCGCCAAGCCGCCCTTCGACGACGTCCGCGTACGGCAGGCCGTCGCGGCGGCCCTCGACCGCAAGGCCATCGTCGGCGCCGTCTACAAGGGCAGGACGGAACCGTGGTGCCTGCCGTGGCCCAAGGGCTCCATCGGCTTCGACGCCTCACCCGAGCAGGCCAGGAGCTGCCCGCCCGACCCCGCCAAGGCCAAACGGCTGCTGGCGCAGGCCGGGCACGGCTCCGGCCTGGACGCCTCCATCCTCACCGGCGGCGGCGTGGACGAAGCGGTGTCGCAGATCCTGCAGCAGCAGCTCGCGGCGGTCGGCGTCAGGGCCCGCATCGACCTGGTAGACGACGCCATGTTCAACACCAGGATCGACAACGGCGACTGGACGATCCTGACCTCCAACGTCCAGCGAGTCGCCCACGACAGCGGCTCGTCCATCGTGCTCGGCCAGCCTCTGGCCAACGGCAGCGTCCACGGCTACTCCTCCGGCCGCTACGCCAAGCTGATCGACGACGCCCTGCACGAGCCCGACCGCGCCCAGCGCCTCGAGTCGCTGCGCCAGATCAACGACCTGCTGCTCAATGAGGACTTCTTCGTGGCCATCACCACGCAGACGCCGCACTACGTCTACGCCCGCGACGTGCACGGTCTGCAGGTGACGCTCGACGGCTACCTCATTCTCGAGAACGTCGAGCTGCGATGACGGCCGGATTCCTGCTGCGCAGGCTCACCCAGATGGCGCTGGTGCCGGCCGGCGCGTCGGTGGCGGTGTTCCTGGTCATCCGCCTGATGCCGGGGGACGCGGCGCGGGCGCTGGCCGGGCCGTTCGCCGGGCCCGAGGTGGTGGCCGCCGTCCGTGCCCGGCTCGGGCTCGACGCCCCGCTGCCCGTGCAGTACGCGCTGTGGGTGAAGGCGCTGGCCACCGGCGACCTCGGGGTCTCCACGACCAGCGGGCTGCCGGTCGGCGAGCTGATCGGCCAGGCGCTGCCCAACACCGTGCGGCTCGCCCTGTCCACGCTGGCCGCCGCCCTGGTGGGCGGCGTGACGCTGGGCCTGGTCGCGGGGACGCGCAAGGACACCTGGGCCGACCGGCTCGTCTCGGTGCTGAACACCGGCGCGCTCGGCATCCCGAACTTCTGGCTGGGGCTGCTCCTGCTGCTGCTGTTCACCGTACGGCTGCGCCTGCCGCTGCCCGCCCTCGTGCTGCCGACCCTGGCGCTGGCCGCGGCGCCGGGCGCGGTGCTGGCCCGCTTCACCAGGAGCGCGGTCATCGAGGTGTCCGGCGAGGACTTCATCAGGACGGCCGCGGCCAAGGGCATGAGCCGGCTGCTGACGATCCGCCGGCACGTGCTGCGCCACGTCTGGCTCCAGCTGCTGCCGGTGGTGGCGATCCTAATGGGGTCGCTGCTGACCGGCGCGGTGATCATCGAGGCGGTGTTCACCATCCCCGGCGTGGGGCGGCTGATCATCGACGCCACCGCCAAGCGCGACTACGGCGTGCTGCAGGCACTGCTGGTGATGTTCGTCGGCACGTTCCTGGCGGTGACGTTCCTGGCCGACCTGCTGTACGCCGTGCTCGACCCGCGGGTTCGGTCGCACGTGCTCGGGAAGGAGGCGGGCGCGTGACGACCCTGGCCGTGCCGCTGGCCGCGGTCCCCCGGCACCGGAACATGATCGCGGGCGGCCTGGCCGTCGGGATCGTCCTGGTGCTGGCCGCGCTGGCGCCCTGGATCACGCCGTACGACCCGGTGCGGCTGTTCACCGGGCACGAGCTGAGCCCGCCGGGACCACAATTCCTGCTCGGCACCGACGCGCTCGGCCGGGACGTGCTGTCGCGGGTCGTGGTGGCCTGCCGTAACGCGGTCCAGGTCGACGTGCTCGGGGTGGCCGTGGGGGCGCTGATCGGCAGCGTGATCGGGCTGCTGATCGGCTACTTCGGCGGGTGGCTCGACAACGTGGTGATGCGGCTGACCGACATCGCCTTCGGCTTCCCCGAGATCATCGTCGGCATCGTCGTGGTGGCGCTGACCCGGCCCGGGCTCGGCGCGATCACCTGGGCCATCGCGGCGTTCAACGTGCCGACGTTCGTGCGGATCATGCGCGGGTGCGCGCTGCAGCTGCGCAACCGGCCGTTCGTCGACGCGGCGGTGGCGGCGGGGCTGCGCGACAGGGAGATCATCGCCAGGCACGTGCTGCCCAACAGCCTGCCGATGTTCGTCATCCAGGTGGGGCTGGCGCTGCCGGACGCCGTGCTGCTGGACGCCGGGCTGTCGTTCATCGGGCTGGGCGCTCCTCCCCCGGCGCCGACGCTGGGCGGGATGCTCAGCGAGGCCAGTGCGGTGCTCGATGCCACCTGGCTGGCGATCGTGCCCGGCGCTGCCCTGTGCCTGTTCGTGATGGGACTGAACCTGCTGGCCGACGGCGTCCGCGACGTCCTGGACCCGGGAGGGCGCTGATGGTGCTGGCCGTACACGAGCTGAGCGTCGACTGCGGACCGACCCGCCTGGTCGACGGCGTGTCCCTGGCGGTCGAGGCGGGCGCCACCCGGTGCGTGGTCGGCGAGTCCGGCTCGGGCAAGAGCATCACCGCGATGGCGGTCATGGGGCTGCTCCCGCGCGGCGTGGCCGTCTCCGGCGGGCGGGTGCTGTTCGGCGGGCGGGACCTGGCCGGGCTGCCGGAGCAGGAGCTGCGCAGGATCAGAGGGCTGGAGATCGGGCTGGTCGCCCAGGACCCGATGACGACCCTGGACCCGCTGGTCACCGTGGAGCGGCAGGTCGCCGACGCGGTGCGGGCGCACGACCGGCGCGCCGGCCGGGCCGCGCTGCGGGCGCGGGTGGCCGAGCTGCTGCGCAGCGTCGGGATCTCCGGACCGGCGGGACGCTACCCGCACGAGTTCTCCGGCGGGATGCGGCAGCGGGTGGGCATCGCGATGGCGATCGCCAACCGGCCGCGGCTGATCATCGCCGACGAGCCGACGACCGCGCTGGACGTGACCGTGCAGGCGCAGATCCTCGACCTGCTCGACCACGCGCGGGCCGAGACCGGCGCCGCGGTCCTGCTGATCACGCACGACCTGGGGCTGGTGGCCGAGCGAGCCGATGCCGTCACCGTCATGTACGCGGGGCGAGTGGTCGAGCAGGGCTCGGTCGACCGTGTCCTGCGCGCGCCGCGCCACCCGTACACGCTGGCGCTGCTCGGCTGCTCGCCGGGGGCGCGGCCGGCCGACGCCGAGCTGATCCCGATCCCCGGCCAGCCCGCCAGGCCGGGCGCGCTGCCCGCGGGGTGCGCCTTCCATCCGCGGTGCGGGCACGCGCGCGAGGTGTGCCGTACGCGCACGCCGTCGCTGGAGGCCGGTTCCGCCTGCCATTTCCACGCCGAGCTCGAGGAGGCCGCCCGTGGCTGAACCCGTCCTGCACGTCGAGGAGGTGACCAAGAGCTTCCGCGTGCACGGTGCCGCTGCGCGGGCCGTGGCCGGGGTGTCCCTGCAGATCGCGGCCGGGGAGACGCTCGGCCTGGTGGGCGAGTCAGGATCGGGCAAGTCGACGCTGGCGCGGCTGGCGATCCGGCTGGCCGAGCCGGACGGCGGGCGGATCGCCCTGGACGGGCGTGACATCACCCACCTGCCGCGCAGGCGGCTGCGTGGCGTCCGCCGCCAGGTCCAGATGGTGTTCCAGGACCCGTACGCGTCGCTGGACTCCCGGATGACCGTCGGCGGGATCATCGCCGAGCCGCTGCGCAGCCACCGCACCCACGACCGGGCCGGAGCCAGGGAAAGGGTGGCCGAGCTGCTGGAGACCGTGGGCCTGCGGGCCTCGGACGCCGGGCGGCATCCGCACGCCTTCTCCGGCGGGCAGCGGCAGCGCATCGCCATCGCCCGGGCGCTGGCGCTGCAGCCCAGGCTGGTGATCCTGGACGAGCCGGTGTCGGCGCTCGACGTGTCGATCCAGGCGCAGATCCTGCGGCTGCTGTCCGACCTGCAGCAGCGGCTCGGCCTGGCCTACCTGTTCATCACGCACGACCTGCACGTGGCTCGGCGGGTGGCGCACAGGATCGCCGTGATGCACCTGGGGCGCATCGTCGAGACCGGCACGACCGCCGCCGTGTTCGGCGCGCCGCGCCATCCCTACACGCAGGCGCTGCTGTCGGCCGTGCCGTCCGTGGGCGAGCGCGGCGAGCGGATCGTGCTGCGCGGCGAGGTGCCCAGCGTGACCGACCCGCCGTCGGGCTGCGCCTTCCGCACCCGGTGCCGCGCCGCCCAGGCACGCTGCGCCGAGGAGGAACCCATCCTGTCCGGGGCGGGCCACGCAAGCGCCTGCCACTTCCCCCTGTAGGAGGCGTACGTGCCCACCGATCCCGAGCTGGCCGCCTTCGTGTCCGGTTGGCTCGCCTCGCGCGCCGCCGAGCCGCCGCGGCCCGCGTTCCCGCGGCAGGAGTACGACCTGCGGCTGGCGCGGCTGCGCACCCTGATGGCGCAGGCGCGCCTGGAGACGCTGCTGCTGACCTCGCCGGAGTCCATGTGCTACCTGCACGGCTACACCGCCCGCTACTACCGGGCGCACTCCCCCACCGCGTGGCCGCCGCTGGCCACCACGGTCGTGCGCGCCGACCGCGACGAGGTCACCCACTTCGACCTGCCGCGCGAGGCCGAGCTGCTGCGCGTCACCTCGGTGGCGCGCGACGTGCGGCTCTACCCCGAGGCCGGGCTCGGCTTCCTGGTGGAGGAGCTGCGCAGGGAGGGCGCGCTGCGCGGCAGGGTCGGGCTCGAACTGTGGAGCCCGGTGCCCAATCCCGCGGTCAGCCGGATGGTGGAGGAGGCGCTGATCCTGGAGGGCGCCACGGTCACCGACGGCAGCGCGGTGATCAGGGCCGCCCGCCGGGTCAAGACGGCGGCCGAGCTGGACCGGATCGAGCGCGCCGCCGCCGTCGCCGACGCCGGCCTGCTCGAGGTCGCCCGTACGGCGCGGCCCGGCCGTACCGAGCTCGAGGTGTGGGCGAGCATGATGGCCGCCATGGCCGCGGCGGGCGGCGAACCGGCCGCGATCCATGAGCTGGTGCTGGCCGGCGGGCTCGAGCGCGGGCACGCCTGGTCGGGCAGGCGGCGACTGCGGGAGGGGGACTGCTTCCTGGCCGACCCGTGCGGCGTGGTGGACCGCTACCACGCCAACACCGCCCGTACGTTCACGCTGGGCGAGCCGCCCGCGCCGCTGGCGCGGCTGCTCGCACTGGCGGGAGGCGCGGTGGAGGTGCTGTGCGAGACGGCCAAGGCAGGCACGCCCGTCGGCGAGGTGAATGCGGCGCTGCGGCGCTACTACCAGGACTGCGGCATCTGGGAGCTGGCGACCTGGGCAGGCGGTTACGAGCTCGGGCTCAGCTTCCCGCCCGACTGGGTGGGCGAGTCGGTGTTCGACGTCGAGGAGGTGGACGTGGACGGTGTGGTCGAGGCGGGCACGGTGACCAGCTTCCACAGCAACTTCCACTTCGCGCTGGTGGAGACCGTCGTCTTCACCGACTCCGGCACCCGCCCGCTGTCGCGCCTGCCCTGGGGGCCGATGAGGGTCGGGGGCTAGCGCAGCAGGCGGAAGCGCTGGGCGACGACCGGAGTGTGATCGTCGATCACCGGGTCGTGGCCGCCGAGGGCGGCGACCATCTCGGGGCTGTGCCAGAAGCGCTCGTGGGTTGCCCGCCACTCGGCGACCGTGGTGTAGCCCTCGCCCTCGGCCACGGCGAACTCCACATCGATCTCCCTGATCGGCACCACCCTGACCTCCACCGTCTCGATCAGCGCGACCGGCCGCCCGCCTGAGTCGAGGACCGCGCCCCACTCCCCGGCGACGGGGAGCGGATCGCCGGCGTACTCGTAGTCGGCCAGCAGCCCGGTGGTCGTGGTCTTGTCGCCGCTGAGGATCGCCGCCACGAGCTGGTCGCGCAGCGGCCCGGGGAAGGCGAACTCCTCGGCGGCCGGCTCGCCCAGCGGGAACAGCTCCTCCGCCCGCCAGCCCGAGCCGTCGAAGACCGCCAGCGCCACCCCCGACACCTGCCACGCCGAGGCGGGCGGCGGGTCGGTCAGCTCGCCTCCGACGGCCTCGGCGAGCTCCCGCAACCGGGACTCCTCCAGCCCGAACGGCCGCCACCCGGCGAGCCTCTCGCGCACCCCGGCGGCGCCGTCGGAAACGAGCCGCAGCACCACCGCATCGGGAACGTTCACCACCAGGGCGCTCTGCCCCACGCCATAGCCGCTCATGTGATCTTGTTGTACACGACGTCGAAGTCGTAGGCCCAGTCGGTGCCGTCGGTGGCGCGTTCCCAGCGGCCCGTGATCGTGGCGGGCTCGAGCGTGGCGGTGAAGCGCTGGAAGAAGCCCGGCGCGTCCCGCCGCAGCGTCCACCCGCCCTCGTGGAGGGTCATGGCGTACACCCGGAACACGCCGCGGGCGTCGGAGTACAGCAGGGCGTAGTTCTCCAGCGAGTCGTCCACGCCGATGAGCGACGTGACGGGGAACGGCGAGTTGGCCGCCCAGAGCGGCGGGGCGCCCGACAGGTCCGCGTCGGCGGTCTGCCGCAGGAACGCCCCGTCCTCGATCCAGTCGAACCTGGTCCAGCCCCGCCCGGTGGCCTCGCCATGGACGGAGGGCACCATCTCCCAGTTGCCGACGAGCGGATCCAGCCGGCGCAGCAGTTCGTGGGTGGCTGCCATGCGCCCCAGTGAATCACGGCACGGCCCTCACCTCACGCGTAGATGAGCGACAGGAACCGCACCAGGACCGCCTCACGGTGGGCCACCGGCAGGGCGTCCAGGATGGCGTTCACGACGGCGAGCTCGGGCTGGCCCGCGCCTGGCCGCAGGTCGACGCCGACCGCGGCGGCCAGTTCGGCGAACGCGGCGTCGTCGAGGGCCTCCAGGTCCAGCCCGGCGACGAGCTCGACCAGCCCTTCGGGCAGTACGGCGGGGCCGCGCCGCCTGGCCGCCGCCGCGGACTCGGCGATGACCTCGAGCATGGCCTCGACCCCGGCCAGCGTCACCCCGGTGACGGTGATGTGCAGGTTGGCGGGGATCCCGGCGAAGGACAGCTGGGGCTGCAGGAACCAGCCGCGCGCCCGCGCCTCGTCGGCCAGCGTGAACACGTCGTCGCCGGTGAAGGCCACCAGGGCCGACTCGGGCTCCCCGAGCACCCTCAGTCCTGAAATTTCGGAAATGCCGGACCGGAGCCGCCTCACCGCCTCCCAGGTGGTCCGTCCCAGCTCCAGGTACCCGTCGCGGCCCAGGGCCTGAAGCGTCGCCCAGGCCCCGCCCAGCGGCCCGGCCGAGCGCGAGCTCTGCACGGTCGTGTTGATCACCGTGTACCCGGGCCAGGCGGCCGAGGCGAAGTAGGCCTTGCGGCGCATGGCCGGGTCCTTGAACAGCACGACAGAGGCCCCCTTGGGCGCGTAGCCGTACTTGTGCAGGTCGCACGAGATCGAGGTCACCCCCGGCACGGACAGGTCGAACGCGGGCACCTTGGCGCCCGCCTCCCGCAGCCAGGGCAGCAGCCACCCGCCCACGCACGCGTCGACGTGGCACGGCACGCCCGCCGCGGCGGCCGCGGCGGCGATCTCCTCGACCGGGTCGACCACGCCCTGCGGATAGGAGGGCGCGGACGCCACGACGAGCACGGTGTCCTCGTCGATCGGCAGCCCGCCGGCCGCGGCGCGGAACGTCTCCAGGTCCACGGGCACGGGCCGCACCTCGACGCCGAGGTAGTGCGCGGCCTTGTGGAAGGCCGGATGGGCGGTCACGGGGAGCACCAGGTTCGGGCGGGCGCGCCCCATGAGGTCGCGGGCGGCCTTCACCGCCAGCATGATCGACTCGGTGCCGCCGCTGGTGAAGATGCCGTGCCCGCCGCCGAGCTGGTCGGCCACGGCGCCGACGACCTGGCGTTCCATCTCCACGATGCTCGGGAACGCGGTCGGGTCCAGGCTGTTGACCTCCAGCATCTCCAGATAGACGCGCGCGGCCGCGTCGTGCACCGCCGCCCGCCCTGTGTCGTAGACGTAGGCGGTGACCTGGCCGCCGCGCACCGGCAGGTCGTGCTCCTTGAGCCGGGCGACCTCCGCCAGCAGCTCCTCGACGCTGCGTCCGGTCTCAGGCAGGTTCACGGGTCTCCTTCCGTACGGCGATCCTGCCGTACCAGGTGATGAGCGGGAGGCTGAGCAGCATGAGCAGCGCGGGGAGGACGGTGAAGCCGAGCAGCAGCCCGGTCAGCGCGGAGGGCGCCTGGGCGACGGGCGACTCGACCGGCGCCGAGGCGAAGCCGGAGGCGGCCAGCACCAGCGCGAACAGGCCTGGCCCGACCGCCAGCCCGGCGGTCTCGCCCGCGGTCCACAGGCCGGTGAAGGCGCCCGCCTGCGCGTGGCCGGTGCGCGCCGTGTCGGCGTGCACGGTGTCGGGCAGCATGGCCAGGGGCAGCAGCTGCAGCGCGGCGTAGCAGACGCCGGCCAGCGCGGTGAGCGCGAGCGTCGCGGCCAGGGATCCGGCCGCGATCGCGGGCACGAGACCGAGCGCCACCAGCCCGAACCCGGCGGTGGCGGCCAGGTAGCAGCGCACGTGACCATAGGCGCGGGCCAGCCGCGCCCACCCGGGCACGGCCAGCATGCTGGGCCCGACGAGGCAGACGAACATCACCGAGGTCAGCCCGTAGTCGCCCAGCCGGTAGGAGGCGATGTACGGCGCGCCGGCCAGCATGACGGCCACCCCGAGCGCCTGCGTGACGAAGGCGGCGAGCAGCGCGAAGAACGGCCGGTTGCCGCGCGCCAGCCGGAAGGCGGCCACCGGACCGAGCTGGTGCGGCCCGGGCCTGGAGCGCACCCATCGGGTGGCCAGCGTGGCGGTCAGGAGCGCGCCGGCCATGACGGCGCCGATCGTCACGCCCATCACGGCGTATCCGGGCCTGCCGCCACCGGCCAGCCCCACCACGGCGGGGGCCAGGCCGCCCGCGACGAGGATGCCGACGGTCAGGCAGACGACCCGCCACGACATGATCCGGGTCCGCTCGTCGCTGATGGGCGACATCTCCGCGGGCAACGCGACGTAGGGCACCTGGAAACAGGCGAAGGCCGTGGCCGCGACCAGGAACGCGCCCCCGGCCCACACCGCCCCCGGCACGGCGCCGGGCACGGCGAACATCAGCGCGAACCCCACGGGCAGCGCCACGGACCCGGCGAGCAGCAGCCGGGTCCGCCGCCCCGTGCGCACGGCCTCGCGGTCGCTCGCGGCGCCCACGAACGGGTTGACCAGCACGTCCCAGATCTTCGGCGCCACCAGCACCCCGCCGGCCAGCGCCGCGGGCACGCCCAGCGTGTCGGTCAGGTAGTACAGCAGCAGCAGTCCCGGCACGGCGGAGAACACGCCGGTGCCGACGGAGCCGATCCCGTAGCCGAGTAACCGCCCGGCGTTCATGGCGCCTGCCCGGGCAGTCCGAGCGCGCGGTGCATGGTCTGGTGCAGGTGGGCGCGGAAGCGGCGGACCACCGCCGGGTCTCCCCCGGCCCTGCGGCGGCCGTCGGTGTCGAGCACACCGCCCTTGGTGAAGCCGTGCACGCACCAGATGGTGGTCCAGATCGCGAATTGCAGGTCGACGTCCTGGTCGATCGCCCCGGCCGCGACCGCGGGCTCCAGCGCGGTGGCGACGGCCGCCACGAGCGGCTGGACGTACTCCTTCTCCAGTTCGGTCAGGTCGCCGGCGTCCGACAGCCACCGGTGCATCCACAGCGCGGGCACCTCCGGGTGCTCGACGCAGAAGTCCAGGTAGTCGTCGATCAGCCCGTGGATGGCCACGACCGGGTCGTCGCCGGGGAAGCGGGCCAGCGAGGCCTCGAGCGCGGCCCGCTCGTCCTGGTGGGCGCGCTCGATCACGGCGAGGTAGAGCTCGCGCTTGCCGCCGACGTGGTAGCTGACGGTCGCGATGTTCAGCCCGGCGGCGTCGGCGATCTGCCGGGTGGAGGTCCCGTCGTAGCCGAGCGCCGCGAACAGCTGGGTCGCGGCCTTGAGGATCACCTCGACCTGGGTCATGCCGTCCACCGTATCCAATCAATCGCTTGATGGATATACTTCCCATATATTTGGTAGGGATTCTAGGTTAACGTGTGGGCATGCCGATGCCGACTTTCCTGGTGATCGGTGCGCCCAAGGCGGGCACGACGGCCCTGCACGCCGCACTACGCGCGCACCCCGGTCTCTACCTGTCTCCCGTCAAGGAGCCGAAGTACTTCCTCACCGACGGACCGCCGCCGTCCTCGGGGGGGCCCGGCGACGCCAGGACCTACCGCGAGCACGTCTGGCGCCGCGGTGACTACGAGGCGCTGTTCGCCGCCGCTCCCCCGGGCGTGCCGCGGGGCGAGTCCACCCCGTTCTACCTCTACGACCTGGACGCCCAGCGACGCGTCCACGCCGCCGTCCCGCACGCCAGGCTCGTCGTGATCCTGCGCGACCCGGTCGAGCGCGCCCACTCCAACTGGACGCACCTGTGGTCGGCCGGGCTCGAGCCGATCGGCGACGTGGTGCGCGCCTGCCAGGAGGAGACCCGCCGCATCGCGCTCGGCTGGGCGCACTTCTGGCACTACCTGAGCCTGGGCAGGTACGGCGAGCAGCTCGCCCACCTGTTCACGCTCTTCCCCCGCGATCAGGTGCTCGTCTTCCGCTACCGGGACCTGGTGGACAGGCCCGCCGACACGCTCGACAGGATCTGCGCCTTCCTCGGGGTGGAGCAGGGCCTGCTGTCACAGGTGCCGAGGGAGAACGTGACCGCGCACCCGGCTTCGGGTCACGGCCACCGCCTGCTGTCGTCGCTGCGGCGAGGCCTGCCGGGCCCCCTTGGCGAGCCGATCGAACGGCTCCTCCAACGGCGCGGACGGGCCCGGCGGCCGCTCACCTGGGATCAGCGGCAGCGACTGATCCCGCACTTCGCCGAGGACGTGGAGCTGTTACAGCGGATCCTCGGCGAGGACTTCGGCGACTGGCTGCGGCCGAGGGAACGCGCGGGCGGCCTGATCGGCCATCGCCCAGCAGGCCAGCGCCAGGCCAGGAACGGCCGCCCCCGGCCAGGATGACCCTGGGTCAGGCGCGCAGCTCGGTCAGCAGCTCGTGCGTGCCGTCCCCGCGGGTGTACTCGTAGTACAGCCGCACTCCCCCTTCGGGCAGATCGACCACGTCCAGGTAGCGCAGCCCGCCGTGCGGCGACCGGGCGGCGGGCTCCTGGCCCAGCGGGGTGAGCGAGTCCGGTTCGACGCCGTAGGCGACGCCGGTGCGCTCCTCGTAGTTCTCCGCGGCGTCGGCCCGGCCGTCGTAGAAGGCCAGCACGCCATTGCCGGTGAAGCGGACGGCGCTGATGCGGGTGCCCCTGGCGTCCCACATGCCGGGGCGGCCGCTCAGCGCGGTGCCGTGCCAGGTCCATTCCAGGCCGTCGGGGCTGGTGGCGTAGTCGGTCACCATCCGGTCCTCCTCGCCGGCCCGGCCCAGCGGATGGCAGGAGGCCCACAGGTGCCACACGCCGCCGCGCCGTACGATCACGGGGTCCTTGACGCCCGTCTTCGGGTCGCCGGGCAGGACGGTACGGCGCTCGCGCGAGTCGAAGGCGGCCGGGTGGTCCGCCTCGAGCACCTCGACCCGCCAGTGCTTGGTGCCCGTGGTGGCACAGCTCAGGTAGAGCCGCCAGCGGCCCTCGGGCGTCCGGACCAGGGCGGGGCGCTCGAGTGACTCGGCGTCCATCTCCTCGCGGGCGATCGTCGCCATCGTCTCGAAACGCACGCCGTCGGCCGAGCGGGCCAGCGCGACCGCGTGGCCGCGCCCCTCACCGATCGGGCGACGCAGGCGATAGGCCAGGTAAACCAGTCCGTCGGCGGCGACCGCGCTGGGCGCGCCCACCCAGTGGCCGGCACCCGCCGCGGGCGCGGGGACGGCCGTCATGGCGCGCTCCGGGTCGGGGAGCAGCTTCTCGTCGATCGACATGGGCACGAGCGTAGGTCGGCACGGGGGCACGCTCACGGCGTTTCACCATTCCTTTAATACCTATTGGCTTAGCGGGAAATACCAGCGTACGTTTGCGGCGGCGTTCTGGGGGCAGCGCGGGGGCGGGCTCTTCGAAGGGCGGCGGCGATGGGACTCCTCCTCGGTCATGACATGGCGGTCGACTTAGGGACCGCGAACACGCTCGTGTACGTGCGCAGGAAGGGCATCGTGCTGAACGAGCCCTCCGTGATCGCGATCAACCTGTCCAGGAACCACGTGGTGGCCGTCGGCAAGGCGGCCAAGCGGATGATGGGCCGCACTCCCCCGCACATCGCGACCATCCGCCCGCTCAAGGACGGTGTGATCGCCGATCTGGAGGCGGCCGAGCGGATGCTGCGGATGTTCATCCAGCGGGCGCACCCGCACCGGTTCCTGGCCAAGCCGCGGATCGTCGTCGCGGTGCCGAGCGGGACCACCTCGATCGAGCAGCGGGCCGTCAAGGAGGCCGCCTACGAGGCTGGCGCCCGGCGGGTGCACATCATCGAGGAGCCGATGGCGGCGGCGATCGGCGCCGGGCTGAAGGTGGGCGAGGCGTCGGGCAACATGGTCGTCGACATCGGCGGCGGCACCACCGAGGTGGCGATCGTCTCGCTGAGCGGCGTGGTGGTCTCCAAGTCGCTGCGCGTCGGCGGCGACGAGCTGGACGAGGCGATCATCTCCTACGTCAAGAAGGAGCACGCGCTGCTGCTCGGCGAGCGTACGGCGGAGCGGCTCAAGATCGGCCTGGGCATGGTGAAGCCGGCCGTGGCCCAGCCCGGGTCCGAGCCGCGCGGCCGCCACCGGATCGTCCTCACGGCGAACCTCAAGCTGGCCGACGAGGCCGAATCCGGCCCCGCCCAGCGTTCATGGAACCCCTTCCGCGCCAGGCAGAAGGCCGAGCCCGCCCGGGACTTGCGGCCCGAACCGCTCGACCCCGACGAGTCGGCGCCCGTCAGGGGCCGCGACCTGGTGACGGGGCTGCCGAAGACCGCGACGCTCTCCGTGGCGGAGATCAGCGAGGGCATCGAGGACACGGTCCAGACGATCATCGACGCGGTGCAGGCGACGCTCGACCAGTGCCCGGCCGAGCTGGCGGGCGACCTGCTGGACAACGGCATCGTGCTGACCGGGGGCGGCGCGCTGCTGCGCGGGCTGGCCGAGCGGATGGGCGAGGCCACCGGCATGCCGATCAGGGTGGTGGACAGGCCGCTGTACTCGGTCGCGCTGGGCGCGGGCCGCTGCGTGGAGCGCTTCCAGGCGATGCGGGACGTGCTGCTGCCCGAGTGGTCGCGGCGATGAGGGCCTGGGCGTCGTTCCTGCTGGTGGTGCTGGCGGCGGCGCTGGTGGGCGTGGACCGCTACCTGGTGCCGCTCACCCCGCTGCGCGCGGCCGGTTCCGTCGTGTACGGCACGGCCGAGCGCGCCCTCGGCTCCGTGGCCCTGCTGTGGACGGGCACCGGCCGGGTGGACGCGCTCGAGCGCGAGAACGCCAGGCTGCGGACGGCCGTCCTGACCGCTCCGGCTTCCGCGGGCACGTCCGCGCGGGGCGTTCCCGCGCACGTGGTGGGGTTCGGGCAGGGCCAGAGCGTGACGATCGACGCCGGAGCCGCCGGGGGCGTCGCGCGGGACGTCACCGTGGTGAACGCCGACGGCCTGGTCGGGAAGGTGACCTGGGCCGGGCCGTCGAGCGCGACCGTCGGGCTGATCACCGACCCGGACTCCTCGGTGGGCGCGCGGGTGGCGGGCTCGGGCGAGCTGGGGCTGGTGAGCGGGGTGCCGGGCCAGGGGCTGCTGCGGCTCCGGCTGTTCAGTCCCGACGCGCCGGTCAAGGCCGGGGACCGGGTGGTGACGCTCGGGTCCGAGGGCGGCCGGCCGTACCGGCCGGGGGTGCTCATCGGCAGCGTCGTGCGGGTCTCGGCTGACCCGGCAGGGGCGGTGCTCGAGGCGGTGGTGCGTCCCGCCGCGCGGGTGTCGGCTCTCGACCTCGTGACCGTGGTGGGGTGAGCCATGGCGCTGGTGGTGCTGGCCGTGCTGCCGCTGGTCCAGGTGATGGTGCTGAACACGCTGCCGTGGGGCGCGCCCGACGTGGTGCTGCTCGGGGTGCTGTGGGTCGCGCTGTCGCGCGGTGCGCTGTGGGGGTGCGCGGGCGGCTTCGCGGCCGGGCTGGCCGTGGACCTCGTGCCGCCCGCGGATCACACCGTGGGGCGGGACGCGTTCGTGCTGGCCGTGGTGGGGCTGGTGGCCGGGCGCTTCGGTGAGGGACGGCTCGCGGCGCTGGTGCTCGGGGCGTGCGCCGGGCTCGTCCTCCGCGCGGCGGCGACCCTGCTGCTCGGCGACGCCTCCTGGATCACGGTCACGGCCTGGCTGCCGTGGACGCTCGCCTGGACGGCCGCCGCCGCCGCCCTGCTCACCGCCGCCCTCCGCCTCCGCACCCCTGCCTGGCACGATCCCACCCTGCTCAGGCGAGCGGGCGCGCGCGGATCACCTCCGGGGATCACCCTCAGGCGCCGGTACGGCGAGGGGTGGTACGGCGGAGCCCGGCGCGACGTGGTCGGCGCGCAACCGGCACTGCGAGTGCGGCGCGGCACGGCCTCCGCCTTCGGGGCGCGCCGTGGTTAGGCGAGGGGCCGCGGGCACCCTCATGCGCCGGTACGGCGAGGGGCCGTACGGCGGACCCCGGCGCAACGTGGTCGGCGCGCAACCGGCAGTGCGAAGGCGCGGAGCCAGGACGGGAGCGAGGGCGCGGCGGGTGGGGGTGCTCCGGGTCGTGGTGGTGGGGTTGATGGTGACGCTGGCGGGACGGTTGTGGCTGCTGCAGGTCGTCGACGGGGATCGGTACGTGCGGGCGGCGGTGAACGTGTCGGTGCGGACGGTGGCGCTGGCTCCGTTGCGCGGGCAGATCCTGGACGCCGCAGGCAGGCCGCTGGTGGCCAACAAGACCGTGCCGGTCGTGTCGGTGGACGGGGTCGCGCTGGCGCACCAGGCCGACGGCGGGCGGGCCGTGCTCGGGCGGCTGGCGGCCGTGCTGCGGCAGCCGTACGAGCGGCTGGCCGGGAAGATCAGGACGTGCGGGCCTGGCGTGCCGCGCCCGTGCTGGCCTGGCTCGCCGTACGAACAGATCCCCGTCGCGGACGGCGTGCCGGTGCAGGTCGCGCTGCAGATCACCGAACGGCAGGCCGACTTCCCCGGCGTCACCACCGAGCTGCGCCCGATCCGGGTCTACCCCTACGGGGAGGCGGCCGGGCACACCCTGGGATACCTGCAGGCGGGCGTGGGGCGCGACGGGCTGGAGGCCGTCTACGACCGGGACCTGGCCGGGCGGCCGGGCCGCCGCGTGGTGGCCGTGGACAACGCCGGACGCGTCACCCGGGTGGTCGCGCAGGACCCGGCCACAACCGGGAACTCCCTGGTGACCAGCCTCGACGCGCGCATCCAGGTGATCGCCGAGCGGGCCCTGGCCACGGCGTTGACCCGCACGGGCGGCACCTCGGGCGCGGTCGTGGTGCTCGAGTCGAACACCGGGCGGGTCGCGGCGCTGGCCGGGTACCCGGGCTACGACCCGTCGGTGTGGACGGGCGGGGTGACGGCCAGGCAGTACGCCGGGTTGCCGCTGCTGTCGCGGGCCGTGCAGGGGCAGTGGGCGCCCGGCTCCACCTGGAAGGTCGCCTCCGTGGCGGCGGCCGCGAACGCCGGATACCGGCTCGACGGCCGCTACGGCTGCCCGAGCGGCTACACCGTGGGCGACCGGCTGTTCCGCAACTTCGCCTCGGCCGACCTGGGCATCATGACGATGCGCCAGGCCCTGGTGAAGTCGTGCGACACGGTCTTCTACCGGATCGCGGACGAGCTGTGGCGGCGGCGCTCGGACGTGCCGCGCAGGACCGCGACGGGCTTCGGCTTCGGGACCCGCACCGGGATCGACCTGCCGGGCGAGGCGGCGGGCGCGGTGCCGCAGGCGAGCCCGCGACCGGGTGACGCGGCCAACTTCGCCATCGGGCAGGGCGGGGTGCTGGTGACGCCGCTGCAGCTGGCGCGCGCCTACGCGGCGCTGGCCAACGGCGGCACGCTCTACGCGCCGCGCGTGGGCGAGCGCGTCGTACGGCCCGACGGGACGACGGTCCGCTCGATCGTGCCGCCCGTCACGGGCCGCCTGCCCGCATCGGCCGCCACGCTCGCCTACATCAGGGGCGCGCTGGCCGGCGTCCCGCGCTCGGGTACGGCTGCCGCCGCCTTCAAGGGGTTCCCGTTCGGGAGGATCGCGGTGGCGGGCAAGACGGGCACGGCCGAGTCCGCCGGGCACCGGGACACCTCCTGGTTCGCCTCCTTCGCCCCCGACCCCGCCTACACGGTGGTCGTGGTCCTGTCGGAGGGCGGGCGCGGCGCCCGGGGAGCGGCACCCGCCGCCAGGCAGATCTGGGAGGGCATCGACGGCCTGAGGGAGACCCGATGACCTCGACGACAGGCATCCGGGGGCGGCTGTCGTGGACGCCGGTGCTGGGGGCGCCGGACTGGGTGCTCGCCGGGGCGGCCGTGGCGCTGTCCGGCGTGGGGCTGGTGCTGGTGTGGTCGGCGACCCGGCTGGAGCAGGACCGGTCGCTGCTGCTGCGGCAGGCCGGCAGCGTGGCGGTGGGGCTGGCGCTGATGTGGCTGGTCTCCCGCTGCGACCTGCGGATGCTGCGCGCCTACGTGCCGGTGGCGTACGTGCTGGCCGTGGCGCTGCTCGTCGTCGTGCTGACCCCGCTGGGCGTGCGGGTCAACGGCGCCCACTCGTGGATCCCGCTGATCGCCGGGGTGCGGCTGCAGCCGTCCGAGGTGGCCAAGGTGGCGCTGGCGCTCGCGTTCGCCGTGCCGCTCGGCGAGCTGCGCGAGGGCGAGCACCGGCCCGGGTTCGGCGGCGTGCTGCTTGCGCTGGTGCTGGCGGCGGTCCCGGTCGGGCTGATCCTGCTGCAGCCCGACCTGGGCACGATGCTGGTGTTCTGCGCCATGGTGCTGGGCGCGCTGCTGGTGTCGGGCGCGCCCAAGCGGTGGCTGCTCGCGCTGGTGGTGGCCGGGGCGGCGGCGGGCGCGGCGGCCTGGCGGTTCGGCCTGGTCCGGCCCTACCAGCTGCGGCGGCTGCTGGTGTTGGCCGATCCCGGCGCCGACCCGGCCGGGGCCGGCTACACGGCCGCGCAGGCCCGCATCGCGATCGGATCGGGCGGGCTGCTGGGCAAGGGGCTGTTCCACGGCGAGCAGACCGCCGGTCACTTCGTGCCCGAGCAGCACACGGACTTCGTCTTCACGGTGGCGGGCGAGGAGCTCGGCTTCCTCGGCGCGCTGGCCATCCTGGCGTTGATCTGCGTGCTGCTGTGGCGGGGGCTGGCGATCGGGCTGCGCAGCGGCTCGCCGTACGGGACGGCGGTGGCGGGCGCGGTGGTGTGCTGGCTCGCGTTCCAGACGTTCGTGAACGTCGGCATGACCGTGGGGCTGGTGCCGGTCATCGGGGTGCCGCTGCCGTTCGTGTCGTACGGCGGGTCGGCCACGGTGGCCGGGCTGGTGGCGGTCGGCCTGCTGCAGGCGATCCACCGCACCGGACGGGCGTAGGGTCCCCGTCATACCCTGGGCGTGGAATAACCACGGGGTCGCTCGCGCTTAGTGGGTTAAACTTTCAACAGTCAAGATTGGTGACCGAAATGCAGTTCGGGATCTTCAGCGTCGGCGACGTGACCATGGACCCGACCACGGGCAGGACACCGACCGAGCACGAGCGGATCAAGGCGATGGTGGCCATCGCGCTCAAGGCCGAGGAGGTCGGGCTGGACGTGTTCGCGACCGGCGAGCACCACAACCCGCCGTTCGTGCCGTCGTCGCCCACGACCATGCTCGGCTACATCGCCGCGAAGACCTCACGGCTGGTGCTGTCGACCGCGACCACGCTGATCACGACGAACGACCCCGTCAAGATCGCCGAGGACTTCGCGATGCTGCAGCACCTGGCCGACGGGCGGGTCGACGTCATGCTGGGCCGCGGCAACACCGGTCCCGTGTATCCGTGGTTCGGCCAGGACATGCGCCAGGGGATCCCGCTGGCCATCGAGAACTACGCGCTGCTGCACCGGCTGTGGCGCGAGGACGTGGTCGACTGGGAGGGCCGCTTCCGCACGCCGCTGCAGGGGTTCACCTCGACGCCGCGGCCGCTGGACGGCGTGCCGCCGTTCGTGTGGCACGGCTCGATCCGCAGCCCGGAGATCGCCGAGCAGGCGGCCTACTACGGCGACGGGTTCTTCGCCAACAACATCTTCTGGCCCAAGGAGCACTTCCAGCGCCTGATCAGCCTGTACAGGCAGCGCTACGCCCACTACGGGCACGGCACCCCCGAGCAGGCCATCGTCGGGCTGGGCGGGCAGGTGTTCATCCGCAAGAACTCCCAGGACGCCGTCCGCGAGTTCCGGCCCTACTTCGACAACGCCCCGGTCTACGGGCACGGGCCGTCGCTGGAGGAGTTCATGGCCGAGACGCCGCTGGCCGTGGGCAGCCCGCAGGAGATCATCGACAGGACGCTGGCCTTCCGCCAGTCGTTCGGCGACTACCAGCGGCAGCTGTTCCTGATGGACCACGCCGGGCTTCCGCTGAAGACCGTGCTCGAGCAGCTGGACCTCCTCGGCGAGGAGGTCGTCCCCGTGCTGCGCAAGGAGTTCGCCATCGGGCGCCCGGCCAAGGTGCCGGACGCGCCCACGCACACCGAGAGGCAGACCGTACAGTCATGAAGATCGTAGTCGTCACCGCGGGGCTCACCCAGCCGTCGTCGACCCGGCTGCTCGGCGACCGCCTGGCCGAGGCGGTCGGCCGCCGGGTGGAGGGGCTCGAGGTCGAGGTCGTCGAGCTGCGCGACCTGGCCGTCGACATCGCCAACGCCTTCGTCACCGGTTTCCCCGGGACCAGGTTGCGGGTCGCGCTCGACGCGGTCGCCGCGGCCGACGGGCTGATCGCGGTCACGCCGATCTTCACCGGGTCCTACAGCGGGCTGTTCAAGTCGTTCTTCGACGTGATCGACAACACCGTGCTGGCGGGCAAGCCGGTGCTGGTCGCGGCCACGGGCGGGACGGCGCGGCACTCGCTGGCGCTGGAGCACGCCGTGCGGCCGATGTTCAGCTACCTGCGGGCCGTGGTCGTGCCGACCGCGGTGTACGCGGCGTCGGAGGACTGGGGCGGCGGCGGTGACGAGTTCACCGACGGGCTGTCCGAGCGCATCGACCGGGCCGCGGGCGAGCTGGCCGGGATCATGCGACCCGCCGTACAGGCCGAGGAGGAGCTCACGCCCTTCGAGGATCTGCTGGCCGGGCTCCGCCCGTAAGGGGGCCCAACTTTTGCAACATTGGCCCCATTAGTTTACTCTCGCGAGTATGGTTCGTTAGGAATCTTTCCTAACGAACCCCTCGGGAGAGCACGTGCGGAACTCGTTACGAGCCGTCCTGGTCACCGTCGCGGCCCTGGCCCCCGCGCTCGCGCTGGGCGGGACGGCCCGCGCCGCGGTCGACCTCACCGACCCGCACAAGAAGGACATCGCCATGCAGCTGGTGTCCAGCGCGGAGAACTCCTCGCTCGACTGGAAAGCACAGTACAAGTACATCGAGGACATCGACGACGGCCGCGGCTACACGGCGGGCATCATCGGCTTCTGCTCCGGCACGGGCGACATGCTGGACCTGGTCGAGCTCTACTCCCAGCGCAAGCCGGGCAACGTGCTGGCCAAGTACCTGCCCGCGCTGCGCAAGGTCAACGGCAGCGACTCGCACAAGGGCCTCGACCCGAACTTCACCAAGGACTGGGCCACCGCCGCCAAGGACTCGGCCTTCCAGCAGGCCCAGAACGACGAGCGCGACCGCGTCTACTTCAACCCGGCGGTCCAGCAGGCCAAGCAGGACGGGCTACGGGCGCTCGGGCAGTTCATCTACTACGACGCCATCGTCATGCACGGCCCTGGCGACGACAGCACCAGCTTCGGCGGCATCAGGAAGGCCGCGATGAAGAAGGCCAAGACCCCGGCGCAGGGCGGCGACGAGGTCGCCTACCTCAACGCCTACCTGGACGTGCGCAAGAAGGTGATGAAGCAGGAGGAGGCGCACTCCGACACCAGCCGCGTCGACACCGAGCAGCGCGTCTTCCTCAAGAACGGCAACCTCGACCTGGACCCGCCGCTGAAGTGGAAGGTCTACGGCGACTCCTACACGATCAAGAGCTAGTAACCAGCCCCGGCGGGAGGCCGTCGAGCGTGGGCTTGCCTGAACGGTCCACCTCGGCGGTCACCTCGGCGCCGGCCACGCGCAGCCCCTGGACCCTGACCGCGCCCAGGGGCGCACCCTCCAGCGGCCGGACCTCCACCCGCCCCGCGGGCACATCCGGATACACCCCGACGGCCGCGTGGAGCAGCGTGACGGCGGCCGCCGCCGACCACGCCTGCGGACGGCAGGCGGCCGGGTAGGCGATCGCCCGCCCGACGGTGTCCCTGGCGTCTCCCGCGTGCAGCTCGGGCAGCCGGAAGTCGAACGCCTCGGCCGCCGCCAGCAGCCCGCCGGCCAGTTCGGCGGCCGGCTCCGCGAAGCCCGCGCGGGCCAGCCCGGCGACGACGATGGCCGTGTCGTGCGACCACACCGACCCGCAGTGGTAGGACAGCGGGCTGAACCCGGCGTCGTCCGCCGACATCGTCCGCAAACCGAACCCCGCCGACATCGACGGCGAGGCCAGCGCCGCCGCCACCCTGCCCTCCTCTTCCCGCGTCAGCAGCCCGGTGCCGAGCAGGTGACCGATGTTGCTGGTCAGGGAGTCGACGGGCCGCTTGTCCCGGTCGAGCGCCAGCGCCGGATATCCGCCGTCCACCCAGAAGCGCTCCCTGAAGCGGGTCGCCAGGGCGTCGGCGTACGCCGGCCACCGCTCCCCGCCCGGCCGCCCGAACGCCTCGAGCAGCGCCGCTCCCTGCCTGGCCGCCGCGTAGGCGTACCCCTGGACCTCGGCCAGCGCGATCGGCGGCTCTGCCTGGCGCCCGTCGTGGAAGCGGACCGCGTCGCCCGAGTCCTTCCAGCCCTGGTTGGCCAGCCCCCGCCCGCTGGTGTCGATGTACTCCAGGAACCCGTCGCCGTCGGGGTCGGCGTGCTCCCCCAGCCAGCCGAGCGCCGCCTCCAGCGCGGGCAGCAGCGGCTCCACCTCGGACTCCGGCATCCCCCACCGCCAGGCGTCGTGCAGCAGGCCGATCCACAGCGGCGTGGCGTCGATCGTGCCGTAGTAGGCGGACGGCAGCCGCATGCCGTTGGCGGCGAACTCGTGCCGCCGCAGCTCGTGCATGATCTTCCCGGGAGCCTCGCCCGAGGCCGGGTCCACCCTGGCGCCCTGCCGCCTGGCCAGCACCCGCAGCGTGCCCGCGGCCAGCTCGGTGCCCAGCGGCAGCAGCATCCTGGCGGCCCAGATGCTGTCGCGCCCGAACACGGTCAGGAACCACGGCACCCCCGCCCCCAGGAACGTGTCGTCCGGGTGCCCGAGCTCGGCCAGCCGCAGTGAGCGCAGGTCGGCCACGGCTCGCTCCGCCAGCCGTACCAGCCGGTGGTCGTCGGCCGTGACGCGCGGCTCGCGCCACTCGAGCGCCCGCGCGGGGGCCCGTACCACCGCGCCGGGATCCTCGACCGCCGCGCTCCACCGCAGCGTCACGGTCTCGCCCGGCGCGACCGCCACCTCCCACCTGAGCCCCGACGCGCCGCAGGCCGCGCCCTCGCCGGTGGCCGTCACAAGGATGTCGCCGGAGCGCCAGGTCAGCGTGTCGTTTTTGATCACAGGTACGGCTTGCGCGGTGGCGCCACCCGACTTCACCGCCTCGATGGGAGCGAAGTCGCAGCTCAGCTCCACCGTCACGACCGCGGTCACCGGCTCCGACGCGCTCGAGGCGATCTGGACGACCTCGGCCATCCGCCCGGGGGAAACCTCCCGCGTGCGGTCGACGCGCACGGTCGGGTCGGGCCCAGGATCGCCCAGCCAGCGCGCCAGCGACACGAACCTGGTACGGCCGGCCGCCTGCTCGGCGTGGCCCACCGCCTCCGGCTCCCGGCCGTCGACCAGCAGTCTGGCCTGCGACAGCGCCCGCGAGTCCGCGTGGAAGAGGCCCTGCACCCCCTCGGCCCTGATCTGCCCGTCGGCCCCGCTCAGCGCGCTGGTCGGCGCGAGCACGGTGACGGCGAGGTGGTGGAGCAGCGGCTGCATGGCGTGATCTGGCACAGGCGGTCCCCGAATCTTGACAGGCGGTGCGCTAAGGGAGATAGTGCGTAACACTCCGCATTTGATCGATCCAATCCTGCCATACTTCGATTGGATCGATCAAACCAATTTGAAAGGGACAAATGGCCGAGAAGGTGACGATCGCCGACGTCGCGCGGCATGCCAACGTGTCCCGGCAGACCGTCTCGAACGTGCTCAACTCCCCCGAGATCGTCCGCGAGGAGACCAGACAGCGCGTGCTGCAGGCGGTCGAGGAGCTCGGTTACCGGGTCAGCCAGGCGGCCAGGCGCCTGCGGACCGGGCGGTCGCGGCTGCTGGCCGTCCGGGCCGAGCACACGCAGGACGGCATGAACGTCTTCGACCGGTTCCTGCACGGGCTCACCGAGTCTGCGGGCCTGGCCGGGTACCGCGTCATCCTCTACACCGCGCAGGACGGGCCCTCCGAGATCGAGGCCTTCGACGACCTGCTCGGCACCTACGAGCCTGACGCGTTCGTGCTGACCAGCACCGACTACGGGGACGTGCGGACCGAGTGGCTGGCCGGGCGCGGGCTGCCGTTCGTCACCTTCGGCCGCCCGTGGGGCACGCCCGGCGGCGGGTCCCATCCGTGGGTCGACGTCGACGGTGCCGCCGGGACGGCCGCCGCCACCCGGCACCTGCTCGACGCCGGGCACGAGCGGATCGGCTTCGTCGGCTGGACCCGCGGATCCGGTGTCGGCGACGACCGGCGCTCCGGCTGGGTGCGCGCCCTCGGCGACCGTCCGCTGCTCGAGCGGGACACCGACGGCAGCGCGGCCATGGGTGAGGCGGCGGCGCGCGAGCTGATCGCGGCGGGCGCCACCGCGCTGGTGTGCGTGAGCGACGCCGTGGCGCTGGGGGCGTTGCAGGCCGGGGACGTGCCCGTGATCGGGTTCGACGACACGCCGGTCGCCAGGGCCATCGGGCTGAGCAGCCTCGCGCAGCCGCTCGAGGAGGTCGCCAGGGCCTGCGTCGACGTCGTGACCACGATCCTCGATCCCGACAAACCGGGCGCTCGCCGGGGTGGCCCGCCGTACCACGTCCTGCTCGAACCCTCCCTCGTCATCAGGAAGGACCCCCGATGAAACACCTCCCCCTGGCCGCGCTCGGTGTGCTGGCGCTGGCCGCCACGGCGTGCGGCAGCGGCTTCGAGGACAAGCCGAAGGCCGCGCCGCAGAGCAGCGGACCCGCCTCGATCAAGGTGCTGATCGGCTCGTCGGGCGACGCGGAGACCGCCGCGGTCAAGCAGGCGGCCGACGCGTGGGCCAAGGCCGGCGGCAACCAGGCCACCGTCACGCCCGCCCAGGACATCAACCAGCAGCTCGGCCAGGCCTTCGCGGGCAGCAACCCGCCCGACGTCTTCTACGTGGGCGCCGACCACTTCGCCGACTACGCCAGCGTCGGCGCGCTGGAGCCCTACGGCGACAAGGTGTCGCAGCCCGACGACTTCTACCCGAGCCTGCGCAGCACGTTCACCTTCGACGGCAAGTTCTACTGCGCGCCCAAGGACTTCTCCACGCTCGCCCTGGTCATCAACGACGACCTGTGGAAGAAGGCCGGGCTGAGCGACGCCGACGTGCCCACCACCTGGGACCAGCTGACGGCGGTGGCCAAGAAGTTCAAGGGCGTCACGCCGCTGGCGATCGGCGACACGCGCGACCGGATCGGCGCGTTCATGGTGCAGGCGGGCGGCTGGATCATCAGCCCCGACGGCAAGCAGGCCACCGGCGACAGCCCGCAGAACCTGCAGGCCCTGGAGTACGTCAGGTCGCTGCTGAAGGACAAGCTCGCCCAGTACCCCAAGCAGCTGGACGCGGCCTGGCCCGGCGAGGCGTTCGGCAAGGGCAACGCCGCGATGACGATCGAGGGCAACTGGATCAAGGGCGCGCTCAAGAGCGACTTCCCCGGCATCAAGTACTCGGTGCACGAGCTGCCCGCCGGCGCCAAGAAGGGCACGCTGTCGTTCACCAACTGCTGGGGCATCGCGGCCAAGAGCGCCAACAAGGCCGCCGCGATCAGCTTCGTCGAGGCGATGACCAAGGCCGACCAGCAGCTGGCCTTCGCCAGGGCGTTCGGCGTGATGCCCTCGCGCCAGTCGGCCAAGGACGCCTACGTCAAGGAGTTCCCCGGCGACGCGGCCTTCGTCAACGGCGCCGACTACGCGCAGGGCCCGGTGAACGCCCCCAAGATGGACAGCGTCCTGGCCGACTTCGACGCCGGGTTGCAGCAGCTCACCGCGCAGGACCCGAAGGCGCTCCTGGCCAGGCTGCGGAAGAACACGGCCGCCGCGCTGGGCGACTGATGCGCCGCGGTGCCAGGGAGAACCTGGCGGGCTGGCTGTTCGTCTCGCCGGTCGTGCTGATCCTCGGGCTGTTCATGCTGCTGCCGATCCTGATGGCGCTGTGGGTCAGCCTGACCTCGTGGAACGGCCAGGGCAGCCCGTTCAAGGGCGGCGTGCCGTTCGTCGGCCTGGACAACTACGCGCGGCTGTTCACCGAGGACAACCTGGCCCGCGAGAACTTCATGATCAGCATCAGGAACAACGCCTACTACGTGGCGCTGGTGGTGCCGCTGCAGACGGCGCTGGCGCTCGGGCTGGCGCTGCTGGTCAACAGCCGCAGGCTGAAGGCCAGGACGTTCTTCCGCACCGCCTTCTACTTCCCGTCCGTCACCAGCTCGGTGGCGATCTCGGTGGTGTTCCTGTTCATCTTCAGCAACTCCGGAGCGGTCACGCAGTTGCTCGGATACTTAGGAATCCGGGGGCCGCAGTGGTTCTCCGACCCGCGCGGAATCATCCACCTGCTGTTCGACGACCGGGCTCCGGTTGCCTTGCAGAGCGAGGGGCCGTTCGGGCTGACCTGGTGGGAGTGGCTGTCGGGGCCGAGCGTGGCCATGTGCGCGATCATCGCGCTGGTGGTGTGGACGACGTCGGGGACGTTCATGCTGATGTTCCTGGCGGCCCTGCAGGACGTGCCCGTGTCGCTGGAGGAGGCGGCGCTGCTCGACGGGGCCGGGCGGTGGCAGCGTTTCCGATACGTGACGCTGCCGCTGCTGCGGCCGACCATGTTCCTGGTGCTGACGCTGGGGCTGATCGGGACGTGGCAGGTCTTCGACCAGATCTACGTGATGAGCCAGGGCAACCCCGCCAAGACCACGCTCACGCCCGCGTACCTGTCGTACCGGACGGCCTTCCGCGACTTCGACTACGGGGCAGGCACGGCGATCTCGTTCGTGCTGTTCCTGATCATCGTGCTGCTGACGCTGTTCCAGCGCTGGGCCCTCAGGGAGAGGCGCGCATGACCCGCTTCATCCGGTACTTCCTGCTCTCGTGCGCGGCTCTGGTGTTCGTCTACCCGTTCGTGATCCAGATCGCGAACTCCTTCAAGACCGAGCCAGACGCCGCCGCGAGCCCGCTGTCCCCCGTCCCGCACCCGGCTACGCTGTCGGCCTTCGAGCGGGTCTTCACCGGCACGGACATGCCCTTGTGGCTGGGCAACTCGCTGCTGGTCACGCTCGTGCTGACGGTCGCGCGGGTCTTCCTGGACTCGCTGGCCGGGTACGCGCTGGCGCGGATCCGCTTCCGTGGCCGGTCGGCGCTGTTCGCGGCGGTCATCGCCATCATGGCGGTCCCCGGAGTAGTCCTCTTTATCCCGAAATTTCTGGTCTTGAATCAGTTTGGGATGTACGACAGCTACGCGGCGCTGATCGTGCCGGTGATCGCGGACGCGGCCGGGGTGTTCATCATGAAGCAGTTCTTCGAGTCGATCCCGCCGGGCGTGGAGGAGGCCGCCCGCATCGACGGCGCCGGCACCTTCCGCGTCTTCTGGTCGGTGGTGCTCCCGATGTCCAAGCCCGCCCTCATCACCCTGACCATCCTGTCCTTCCAGGGCACCTGGAACGAGTTCCCCCACACCCTGGTGGCGGTGCAGGACCCGAACCTGTTCACCCTCCCCCGCGGCCTGGCCGACCTGGTCAGCGGCTCCCTCGGCGCCGGCACCCAGTACCCGCTCAAACTCGCCGCCGCCCTCCTGGCCACCCTCCCGGTGGCGATCATCTTCGTCGTCTTCCAACGCCACTTCATCCGCGGAGCCCGCGAGGGCAGCGACAAGTCCTAGACGGATGACCAGCCGCCGTCGACGGGGAGGATGACGCCGTTGACGTTGGAGGCGGCGTCGGAGGCCAGGAAGACGATGGCGGCGGCGATCTCCTCCGGCTGGGCCATGCGGCCCGCGGCGCCGTGGAGGGGCGTCAGCGTGCGGGCGCCCTCCTCATCCAGCGTCAGGCCCGACATGATCGAGGTGGCCACGCCGCCGGGCGCGACCGCGTTGGTGCGGATGCCGCGGTCGCGGTAGGCGGCGGCCAGCGACCTGGTGAGCCCGACCACGCCGTGCTTGGAGACCGTGTAGGCCGTCCCCGCCGCGCCGCCGCGTAACCCGGCCTCCGACGCGACGTTCACGATCGCCCCCTTGCCCCGCTCGAGCAGGTACGGCAGGACCGCCCGGCTCATCATGAACGGCGCGGTCAGGTTGACGCGGATGACCCGCTCCCACTCGGCATCGCCGACCGTGGCCGCCAGCGACATCGTGTCCATCACCCCGGCGTTGTTGACCAGCACGTCGATGCCGCCGAACTCGGCGACCGCGCTGGCCACGACCCGGTCGACGACCTCCTGCTCGCTCAGGTCGCCCACCACGGCGACGGCCTTCGCGCAGCCCTCGGCCGTCCGTTCGGCGCCTTCGGCGTCGAGGTCGGCGATGACGACGGGCATGCCCTGCGCGGCGAAGGCCAGCGCGGTGGCCCTGCCGATGCCCGATCCGGCTCCGGTGACGATGACGCTCATGCGGCCTCCCTAGAATCTAGTTCGGTTTCCAGCATGGCGGATCATCACCACGGCGGCTAGCCGATACTGCCCCGAGCCACCAACCCCCGCCACGTCCAAGCTCGCGTCGCCGCCTTCGGGACGCCATTCCGTGACGGTCACCAGACCTGGCTCGACCAGTTCGAACCCGTCGAAGCAGCGCTCGATCTCCTCCCGGCCGCGATAGGAGAACGGCGTGGCGGAGCGGGCGAAGACCTCCGGCGGGTGACCG
Organism: Nonomuraea sediminis; assembly: GCF_018531495.1. Classification (GTDB taxonomy): domain Bacteria; phylum Actinomycetota; class Actinomycetes; order Streptosporangiales; family Streptosporangiaceae; genus Nonomuraea; species Nonomuraea sediminis. The sequence goes on along the minus strand of NZ_JAHDTI010000011.1, from coordinate 433,751 downwards.
TCACGGGTGAGGTGGGAGACGATCACGTAGCTGCCCGGCGCCATCCGCTCGGCGTAGGCACGGACGATCCCGACCGGGTCGTCGCCGTCGGCGATGCCGTGCGGCACGGACACGAACACCGCGCAGACCGGCAGCGAGAAGTCGATCAGCTGCTCATAAGTGCGCTGTTCGGGTTCACCGCCGGACTCAGGTCCCGATGATAGCCACCCATCGACCCAGATCAGGGGGTGCCGCCGGATCGGGCCGCCGACTTTTTCGGACGTAGGTTCTCGGACCGTGTTCGGGGAGGTAAGCGCATCGTGCGAGAACGCACACCTTCCCGGAAACCCCTATCACCTGGCCGCGTCCAGGTTGCGCCGCACCGTCTTGGTAATTGGGTGGTCGCCGCCCAACATCCTTTCGCAGGCGGCCAGGGTTTGCTCGTACAGGGGGATGGCCCGACCCAGATCACCCGCAGATTCGTAGGCGCTCGCGAGGTTGTTGCGGGAAGTCAGCGTGCCGGGGTGGTCGCCGCCCAACACCCGCTCCAGCTCGGCCAGCGTCTGCTCGTGCAAGGGGGTGGCCCTACCCAGGTCCCCCGCCGCCTGGTAGGCGCAGGCCAGGTTGCTTCGGGAAGTCAGCGTGCCGGGGTGGTCGCCGCCCAACACCCGCTCCAGCTCGGCCAGGGCCTGCTCGTGCAGGCGGATGGCCCGGCCCAGATCCCCCGCCGCCTGGTAGGCGCTGGCCAGGTTGCTGCGGGAAGTCAGCGTGTCGGGGTGGTCGCCGCCCAGCACCCGCTCCCGCTCGGCCAGCGTCTGCTCGTGCAGGGGGACGGCCCGGCCCACGTCCCCTGCGGATTGGTAGGCGTGGGCGAGGTTGCTGCGGGAGGTCAGCGTGTCAGGGTGGTCGCCGCCCAGCACCCGCTCCCGCTCGACGAGGGCCTGCTCGTGCAGGGGGATGGCCCGCTCCAGATCTCCCGCGGATTCGTAGGCGCTGGCCAGGTTGCTTCGGAAGGTCAGCGTGCCGGGGTGGTCGCCGCCCAGCACCCGCTCGCAGGCGGCCAGAGTCTGCTCGTACAGGCGGATGGCCCGACCCAGATCCCCCGCCACCTGATAGGCGTAGGCGAGGTTGTTGCGAGAGGTCAGCGTGTCAGGGTGGTCGCCGCCCAACACCCGCTCCCGCTCGGCCAGGGCCTGCTCGTGCAGGCGGATGGCCCGGCCCAGGTCCCCCGCCGCCTGGTAGGCGCTGGCCAGGTTGCTGCGGGAGGTCAGCGTGTTGGGGTGGTCGCCGCCCAGCACCCGTTCGCAGGCGGCCAGGGTCTGCTTGTGCAGGGGGACGGCCCGGCCCACGTCCCCTGCGGATTGGTAGGCGTGGGCGAGGTTGTTGCGGGAGGTCAGCGTGCCGGGGTGGTCGCCGCCCAGCACCCGCTCGCAGTCGGCCAGGGCCTGCTCGTGCAGGGGGATGGCCCGGCCCAAGTCCCCCGCCGCCCGGTAGGCGCTGGCCAGGTTGCTGCGGGAGGTCAGCGTGTCGGGGTGGTCGCCACCCAGCACCCGCTCGTAGTCGGCCAGGGCCTGCTCGGACAAAGAGATGGCCCGGCCCAGATCCCCCGCCGCCTGGTAGGCGTAGGCGAGGTTGTTGCGCGAGGTCAGCGTGTCGGGGTGGTTGCCACCCAGCACCCGCTCGCGCTCAGCCAACGTCTGCTCGTACAGGCGGATGGCCCGGCCCAGATCCCCCGCGGATTGATAGGCGTGGGCCAGGTTGCTGCGGGAGGTCAGCGTGCCGGGGTGTTCGCCGCCCAGCACCCGCTCGCGCTCGGCCAGGGTCTGCTCGTGCAGGGGGATGGCCCGGCCCAGATCCCCCGCCGCCCGGTAGGCGTAGGCGAGGCTGTTGCGGGAGGTCAGCGTGCCGGGGTGATCGCCGCCCAGCACCCGCTCGTAGTCGGCCAGGGTCTGCTCGTACAGGGGAATGGCCCGGCCCAGATCCCCCGCGGATTGATAGGCGTAGGCCAGGTTGCTGCGGGAGGTCAGCGTGCCGGGGTGATCGCCGCCCAGCACCCGCTCGCAGGCGGCCAGAGTCTGCTCGAACAAAGGGATGGCCCGGCCCAGATCCCCCGACGCCCGGTAGACGTAGGCGAGGTTGTTGCGGGAGGTCAGCGTGCCGGGGTGATCGCCGCCCAGCACCCGCTCGCAGGCGGCCAGGGCCTGCTCGTGCAAGGGGATGGCCCGCTCCAGATCTCCTGCGGATTCGTAGGCGCTGGCCAGGTTGTTGCGGGAGGTCAGCGTGCCGGGGTGATCGCCGCCCAGCACCCGCTCACGCTCGGCCAGGGTCTGCTCGAACAAAGGGATGGCCTGGCCCAGATCCCCCGCCGCCTGGTAGACGTACGCCAAGTCGGAGCGAGCGTCCAGTACGACGGAGTGGTCGAGGTCGTGCACCCGTTGCGCCAGGGTCATACACCGCTTGAGGTATGTCAGAGCGCGGCCGACGGCGCCCTGGCCTTCCAGGAACAGGCCGGTGTTACGGAGCAGTTGGAGGGCGTCGGCGGTGTCGGCGTCGGGGGGTATGCGTGCGAAGAGGGCGTTGATGTGGGGCAGCAGTGCTCGCCACTGCGGCCATGAGGCGGGAGCGTCATACTCGTCGGGGCGGGCCTGATCGAGCAGGTCGATGGCGCGGATGCGGGCGGTCTCGATGTCGCCGGGTTGCCGATAAGGATCGTATGGGTCGCTGGTACGGGCGACGGCCTGGACCAGGCGGTGCACGATGACCCCCTCATCGTCGAGGGTGATCATGTTGTAGGCGGCCAGCCGTCCCAGCGCCTGCTGCACCAGCGGCGCCTCCGCCAAGCCGTCCAGCACGCTGCGGGGGATCTTCTCGGGGGCATACCAGGCCAGGATGCGCAGCAGGTCCCCCGCCAGCGGGGTCGCGGTGAGCCGGTCGAGGGTGAGCCGCCAGATCCGGGCGATGGTGCGCTCGGCGTCGCCGCCCTCGGCGGCCTGGTCGTACATCACCGCCGGATGGGTGGTGAGCAGGTCCAGGTAGGCGCGCGGGGACAGCTGGTTCTGGTGCAGGTAGCCGCCTGCCTGCTCGATGGCCAGCGGGAGATGTCCCAGCTCGGCCACCAGCTCAGCCGCCCCGACGAGGTCGGCGCCGGGGCGGCCGTTGGTGGCGATCCGGGCCAGCAGGTCGATCGCCTCCTCCTCAGCCAGCACATCCAGGCGCAGCACCGCGGCTCCCAGCCGGTGCCAGCCGGTGCCGAGCCGACTGGTCACCAGAACCCGACCGGCCAGCGTACGGCCCAGCAGATCGGTGATGTGGTCGGGGTGGGTGAGGTTGTCCAGCACCAGCAGCCACCCGGCATGGCAGGCCAGCCAGCCGACCGCTCGCTGCGCCAGCGCCTGCGCCGGTAATGCCGCCGCCAGCTCCGGCTGCAGCGCGACCGCCAGACCGGCCAGACCGGCCTCGATCGAGGCGGGCGTGTCGGCGGTGATCCACCACACCGGATTGAACCCTCTGGCGCGGGCGTGTTCGGCGGCGTAGCGGGCGGCCAAGGTGGACTTACCGATACCGCCCAGCCCGTGCATCGCGGCCACCACGACGGGCCCCGCACCTGACAGTGCCTGCTGTAGCTCGGCCAGCTCTTCGCCGCGTCCGACGAAGACGCCGGCATGCTCGGGCACGTTCACCAGGCTGAGCGACGCATCGACCTGCTCGACCGGCCGGAGCGCCTGCGCGGGCAGCACAGTCTGCACGTTGGTCGTGTAATCACCGGTGGCGATGATGCCCCGGTTGTCCCCACTCACCCACACCGATCGCGTGCCGGGCCCGACAGGCGCATCCACCGAAGCAGGCTTCTCACCTGCGGCGGGCCGCACCGACGACGCATCGGTGCCTGGTTCGGCCATCCGACGCCACCAGGGGAGCTTCACCGTGCCTGAATGTTGGTCGTATCGTCCCCGGTCGAGGCGATCCCGCTGTTAGCGCCGCCGATGGCGATCGACCGCTCCCCGGAGGCGGAAACACGCGGCGCATCCTGCCCGTCGCCACTGCCGAGGTTCCGGTCGACGCGCAGCCCGTACACCGCCACCCCCAGCCCGACCAGAGCGACGAACACCCCGATCACGCTGGCCAGCTTGTCCGCCTCCTCCAGCCCCACCTTCGCGAAGTAGACGCCCAGCCCTACCAGGGCCGCCACCGCGACCACAGCACCGCCCCATACCAGCACACGCCCGCGCATACCGGCATCATCGATCCCCCCGCAAGATCACACAACGCGATTACACGAGAACACGTCCGACCTGCCGAGCCGTCCAGGAAACTAGACGCTTTCGGACGAGATGTCATCAGCCCAGCGAAGCCTCAGGTCAGCAAGGCAGGCGGCCCGAATCTGCCATATTTCGGTGGCGCCTGCCGGCGATCTCCAGCGGTGCCTCGCTCTGGGACACCTGCGCCGACAGTTCCGCGCCCTCCAGCATGTTGATCATGCTGTGGGCGAGGTCGTGCGCGACGTCGTCGGCGAAGCCGGAGCGACTGAGTTTGTCGTGGACCAGCGTGCGTCAGTTCTCGTAGGCGTCCTCTGTGGCCTGCTGGATCTCGGGCACCCGGTCGGCGCTCTCCAACGCCGTGGTGGTGACGGGACAACCGTCCAGCCAGCCGGACTCGCGCAGCCCCTCGGCCAGGTCGCGGGTGCAGGTGACGGTATGGCGGGATAGCCGGGAACCCAGGCAAACCTCGCGGACAGTAGATATGTGTGGACATGTCATTACTGCGGAGCCGAATACGTGACGGCGACAAAGCTGCGTTCGGCGAGCTCTTCGACGAGTGCTCGAAAGCCGTCTACAACCACGCTTTCCGCCTGACGGCCAACTGGTCCACGGCCGAGGACGTGATGGCGTTGACGTTCCTGGAAGCGTGGCGGCTGCGGGGCAGGATCGACGCCGAGAGCGGCTCGCTGCGGCCCTGGCTGCTCGGAATCGCCACCAATGTGGCCCGCAACGTACGCCGGGCCGCCCGCCGCCACGACGACGCCCTGGCCCGCCTGCCCAGGGGTGAGGAGATGCCCGACTTCGCCGAGGAGCTCGTGGGCCGCATCGATGACGCCGAGCGTTTGGCCGCCGTCCGCCGCGCGTGCGGGCGGTTGCGCCGCGCGGAGCAGGACGTGTTCGCGCTGTGCGTGTGGGCCGGGCTCGACTACGCCCAGGCCGCCGAGGCGCTCGGCATCCCGGTGGGCACGGTGCGGTCCCGGCTGTCACGAGCCCGCAAAAAGATTGCGGCGGAGGCGGAACCGCCCGCGGCGACCCGACAGGTATTAGGTGACCGCGGCTCGAAGAAGGAGGACATCAAATGAACTGGCCGGCCGAACGTGATCTTCCTGAGGGCCGTCACCGACTACTTAAGGAGTTCGTGATGACGGAGATCGACAACAAGGCCCCTCGGCGGCGCCTCTTGCGCCTCCCCGTCCTGGCCCCCGCCCTGGGCCTGGCTGCCGCTGTGGCGGTGTCCGTGCCGCTGCTGTTCGGCGGCACGCCTGCCTACGCGCTCATCAAGAGCCCCGACGGCCTCATCGGCATCACCATCAACGAGGTCAAGGACCCGAAGAAACTACAGGCGGACCTGCGGGACATGGGGGCGAATGTGGTGGTGGACTACATCCCCGAGGGCAAGAAGTGCAGCCCGCAGCCGCGCAGCAGCCACTTCCTCAGCAAGGAGGAGGCGCCGCTGGCGGTCTTCCCGGCCCCAGACCCCGAGTCGGACTTCGTCATCAACCCGAAGCTCATCGGTCCAGGGCAGACGGGAGTGCTGGAGTTCAACGTCGAGAAGATCGAGGGCGATGAGGTGACGATCGAGGACCACGCCGTGGTGGATCTCGGCGAGAAGGCCCAAGACTCCGTCGTGGCGAGCCTCTGGGCCCGTGTCGGTGAGGGCCCGATCGCCGACTGCACGCTGGTGGACACCACGGACGCGCCGCTGTCCCACTGACGCGCACCCGCGGGGCCGGGGGCGCTCGCGAAACGACGCCCGCCGCACGATCGTGTGCGGTGGGCGTCGCCATCATCCGGACCTCAGCGCTCAGGCTTCTCCGCCTCCCGCTCCAGCCCGGGGCACGGGGACGGCTCCTGGACGCACGTGACACTCAGCGCTATTTGCCTTGGTGACAGCGACCCGAGTGCCGGGCCCTGATCTCCCAGAGTGACCCTGGTGGCCAATTCTTGGCGTCCAGCAGGCGTCGCCCGCTCACCCGATCGGTCAACCGGTGCTGCTTGAACGCCCGGCGTCGCTCGGCGAAGATCGTCTTGCGGGGCGATCCCGTAGAGCCACGCGATCTCGGTGCTCAGCTCGGCCTGGTACGTGCGGCCTGACTCGAGCACCGTCACGAACACCTAGGCGCGGACGATCCCGGCCGGGTCGTCGCCGTCGGCGATGCCGTGCGGCACGGACACGAACAGTACGCAGACCGGCAGCGAGAAGTCGATCAACCGCCGCACCTCGGGGTCGCCGCAGACCATGGCGGGGTCACGCAGGTCGGCCTGCATGACGCGGACGCTGTCGTCATGCTTGGAGGCCAGCAGTGCCCTGGCATGCACGGCCACCATGTGGTCGTTGTCGACGTACACCACGTGGGCACCGCCCGCGACCTCGTGCATGTTGCCCTGACTGGGCAACCCCGGCCCCACATCGAGAAACTGCGTCCGAGGACGTTACCTTGGCGCGTTCATGAAGACCCGGTTACTGACGCGTCGCCGGGGTTGACATCGGTCAACGCCCGGGCCCGCCCTCCTCCGGAGCAGTGTCACTCTGAGCAGGGGAAACACGCCCTTTGCGGAATAGCCCGGTCTCGGCAGGCATCACGCCCGTTGGGAAGGTTCATCCGCCTGTGAGTTGATCAATCGCGCGAACCATCTCGATCGCGTGGTCGTTAGCGCCCGTGTTGGATCATGTCGAGTACGTCGGTCGTTGAGCGCACGTCGCCGAAGGATCGGTAGATGGTGTGCAGCGTGGCGTTGTGTTCCTTGTCGCGTGGTGCCGCGTTTGCGTCTGCGACCATGATGACCCTGAATCCGAGTGTGGCGGCATCGCGGGCGGAGGACTCGCAGCACACATTGGTGACGGTCCCGGTGATCAGAACGGTGTCGACTCCGCGCTCATCCAGCAGGCTGGAGAGCAGGCACCGGCCAGGAAAGAAGGCGCTGGCCGCATGCTTCTCCACCAGCACGTCCCCGGGATGGATCACCAGTTCCGGCCAGAGGCGTTCGGGGAGCGGACCTGTCCCGCCAGAGGTGCGGTACATCTCGGCCGTTTCCGGGCCGTGGAACTCATCGAGCACCGGCGTCCGTTCGCCGACCGCGGGCAGGACCCAAGCGACAGTACCGCTCGCCGCTCGGAGGGTATCGGCGATGCGGCTGATATTGGGCACGATGCCGCGGCAGTAGGGGCTGTCGGACACGAAGAACGGCACCATGTCGATCACCACCAGGGCAGTACGGGCCGGGACAAGGTCCGTGAACGCGAAGCGACGGCCTCGACGAGCCTCGTGCCGGGCGTACTCGCGAGGGTCGATCCACCATTCGTGCTGGCGCATCTCAACATCCGGCGGCAACGCTCTCCCATCCATGTGGCGGGCGGAAGGTACTCTCTCAGCCACGGCCGATCATTTTCGCCCAGGGTGCCCCTGTCAATCAAAACTCCGCCTCCAGCAACGCGGCCGCCGGTCCCCTCTGGGCGTCGGTGTGTGGGTGTGACCTTCCGGTCGGTGATGGCGTCGTAGGTGTTGTCGCCCTATACCCGACCAGGTCAGGTCCTGGCTGCGGCCGACGGGAACAGAAATTACGTTCCCCCGGTGGCGAGGATGAGGCTGGCGGTCAGCATGAGGGTGGCGCGTGACCAGGAGCGAAGGGTGACCGGGCGGGTGCGCCCGAAGCACGTGCAGCTCGGCGAGCGTCCGCCGGCCAGCAGGTAGGTCTGCACCACGACGAACGCGGCACAGAGCGCGCTCAGGAGGTATCCCACTTCCCGGTCGCCGAGGGGCGAGAAGGCGGCCAGTACCGTGAGCGTCTCCACGCCGACGACGACAGCGGCGCTGGGGCCCGGGAACGGCGCGCCGTACGCCGCGAGGCTCAGCCGGAAGGCCGGGAACCTGCGTGCCTTGGCCACGACGGCGTACGACAGCACGAGCGCCAGCGCGTACCTGATCATGGTCAGCAACGGTCACCTCGCGATCAGCAGGACGAGCAGCGGGATCAGCAGGACGGCGAACGGTCCGCGCAGGCGGCTCATGGCCGTGTCGAAGACGTGGTCGGCGTCCGTTCTGTCCCGGGCGATCAGGAAGACGGCGAGCATGAGCGTCCGGCCCGTGGCGAAGCCGGCCCCGGCCGCGATCGCCTCCTGCCAGGTGGCCATGAGCAGCAGGCAGACGGCGATGACGTGGGGCAGCCCGGTCGGCGAGTAGGTCCGCATCCCGGTGCCCATCTCGGTGCCGAACTGCAGGGCCCCCCAGAACGGCACCCGCGTCACGAACTGCGGCACCTGCCGGCCGTTCTGGACGAGCGGGAACCGGACGACCCCGAGCTCACGCAGGAGCAGCATCGCCACCACGGCGGCCGCGACCACCTCGCGGGCGGCCCCCGGCACGGGGATGCGCAGCAGGGAACCGGCCGTCGCCAGTGCGAACGCCGTCGCGATCGCGCCCAGGTAGAGCCCGGCGACGAACCCGAACCGATCCAGGCCCCGCCGGACCGACGAGGCGAGCGCCCAGGCGCTGTTGAGGCTTCAAACCGAGCCGGACAGCGAGAACCCGGCCACCAGGGCCGCGATCAGCCACGAGAACCCGGCGGAACCCCAGGCCAGAGCCACTCCGGTGGCGAGGAGCAGCAGCGCCACCGGAGGGCCGAGGAGCCGGACGGCCGACTTCGTCATGCGGTCAGATGGCCGTACGGCAGATGGAGAAGTTGGAGTAGTTGCCCGAGCAGCTGACGTAGCTGTAATAGCCGTCCGAGCACATGCGCCTGGTCGGGGTGTTCGACCCGCCGTACCACTTCCACGCGTTTCGCTGGCCGCAGGACGTCAGGTTGGGCGTGTAGCGCCAGGAGACACAGGTATAGGAGCCGCCCTCGTCCTTGTGCCACTGCCCGCTGCAGTTGTCGCTTCCGTAGTACGCAGTGCTCGGGGTGCACACGGTGTTCCTGTCCACGTACCCCTCGCAGTCTCCCCAGACGCTGTACGGCCCGCTGGCGAGCGCGGCGCGCGGACGTGACCAGGGGAACAGGTCGAGGGCGCCCAGCCCGGCGGCCATGGCGGCCCCCGTCGCCATGGCCATGACCTTCCGGCGGCTCCACTGCGAGGGACGGTCCGCCGTCTCGATCGGCACGGGAGACGGCGGAGGCTCGGCCGAGCTCGGCACCGCGTCAAGAGGTGACTTCATCTGCTTCACGACGTGACTCCTCTCCGGAGATCGCGACCCGATGGATGATCTCTTCGAGCACCGCCGACGAGCCGGCCGGTGCGCTGTGGACGACCACGCCGCCCTCGTCAATCACGACGGCGGCGGGGACGTACGGCAGGTTGATGGCCCGCCAGGCTTCCGGCCGGGTGATGACCCGGACGTTCGCAGGGACGGGCTTGGCGAACTTCGGGTCGTCGGAGACGATCGCCAGCTGGACCTCGCCCTCCAGGCTCGGCGCGATCCTGCGGATCGTCGCGACGAGTTCGTCGCAGATCGAGCACTGGCGATTGATCTTGACCGCGACGGTCATCCGGCCGGGAGCGGCCAGTTCAGCGAGGGTCCCCGTCGGGTCTGACTGAGCCACGTTGAGGCCCACACCTTGGTAGGTGGCCAGCTCCAGCTCCCGGACGCGCCGGTAGAGCCCGGCCCCCGCGGCGGCGAGGATGAGCGTGAACGCGGCCAGGATGATCATCGCGGCGGCAACGGGATCCATGGTCAGGCCGACCAGTCCACGCGCTTGATCCTGGTGAGGAAGCCGAGGCCGGCCTCCATCGTCCCCGACCCGGCCCGCAACGACGCCCGACCGGCGCGGTCGGGCACGTCCCAGGGGTCGAGGGTGACGACGGCGTTGGACCCCACCAGCATCAGCGTCTCGCCGGAACCGGGGGTGGCAGGCGGGTTGCGGTAGACCTCGCCCGCCTGTGCGGCCATTCCCCGCCACGCCGGCAGCGCCGCCTGCACTTTCGCCTTGGCCTCGACCCGGAGGACACCGACACCGACCACAGGGGCCATGTAGGCCGCCCATTCCAAGGTGAACCGATCGCCTGGGTCGCCAAGCAGGCCGTCGGGCGTGTCGACCCAGCGCAGGCGGGTGAGCGTGTCGATGATGTCCGCCGCCTCCCAGCGGGGGGCGTAGAAGAAGCCGTGGGCCATGTGCCAGGGCCCGGCCCAGGCCGCCCAGCGCGCGCCCTCGGGGGTCGCGCAGTCGTAGACGACGACGTCGCCGCCGCCCATCGAGAACCGCTGCGGGTTGGTGCAGCCGCGCGATTCGACCACCGCGCCCAGAGCGCTGCTCGGGGCGATCTCGAGGCCCCAGCCGTCGTAGGTCGGAGACCTGCGGCCGTACTTGGGGATGTAGCGGATATGGCCGGTCCAGTCCCGCAGCGCGGCCTGTTCCTCCCGGCCGAGATCGACGGTGATCCGCGACCCGTCAATCGCCTGAACTGCCATGCGAACCTCCCCGGTCATCGGCGTTCTCAGCTGGCTCGCTGATCGGCAGCGTTCACCCGGGAAGATCGCCACGTCCAGCTATTCGACTGAGTGGCGAATGCTTTGTGTGCGGGGTTATCAGTGGTAGTGGTGGCGATCAAACTGGCGTCATGAGCGTTCGCCTCACGCAATACGCGCACGGGAGTGGCGCCCCCTCCTGCTCAGCGACGCGCTGATCGTCGCCGACGAGATCTCGAACGCGCCCGTGATCGGCACTCTGGCCGGCAAGGCGATCATGATCGGACACTGAACCAACAGGGAGAGGTGGATTGACATGGTGCAGGTGCTGCCCTTCGGGGCCGAAGATCTGGCACACACCCGTTTCGCGATATCGCCCATCGGCCATCTGGTACACGGGATGCACAACGGCCCTTGTTCGCGGAGCTCGCCACGGCGTCAGCGATGGTGGAGCACGGCCCGGCGCGCCGTTCCGGTCAACGGGCGGTCGCTGGTCGAGCTTGTCAACCTGGGATGCCGCTCGGTGCCCGCGTTCCTGCTGCCCTCGTCCCCGGCGGAGCAGCCGAGGTTCGAGCCGACGCTGGACGACGAGCTGGACCTGCTCGCCGCGACGCCGCTCGACCGGATCCGCGCCGAGCTGCTGCCACGCTCGGGCGCCGGCGGGTCGTTGCCCCGCGTCGCCCAGGAGTTGCTCGACGGCCAGAGCCGCGCCCTGCGCCGTATGGTTCAGGTCGTCCGCGACGTGTTCAAGTCCTGCATGTCCGACGACTGGCCGGACATCCGCCGCCGATTACACCGCGATCTCAACCATCGCGCCCACGTGATGATGGTCAACGGCACGGGAGCCGTCCTGCAGACCCTGCACCCGACCATCACCTGGGAGAGCGGGCACCTTCTGTACACCGTGCCGGATCAGCCGCCCGTCGGGTCGACGGCGAACCAGGGGTTCGTCCTGAAGCCATGCGCGTTCGGCAGCAGCTCCATCCATCCGGTGACGGCACCAGGTCATCCGCCGGTGCTGATCTACCCCTGCCGAGAGGACGGAGCCGACCGGCTCGGCCGCGGCGGCGGAGACTCCCTGTCGGTGCTGCTCGGCGCGGGCCGGGCCCGGGCGCTGCGGGCGATCGACGGCGGATGCTCCACCGCCGAGCTGGCCCGCCGCCTCTACGTCGGCCCTCCGACGGCCTCCGCTCACGCGGTCGTGCTCCGCTCGGCCGGCCTGATCACCACGGAGCGGGACGGCCAACGGGTCCGCCACGAGGTCACCCTGCTCGGGTCGGGGCTGCTCGCGGCCAACCCAGGTGGCAATTCGATGGATTCATGAATTGCTTCTGCCCGTACCCGCCAAGGAGGGATGCTCCAGTCGATCACACCTGAGGGGATGGCGAAACATGCGACGACATCGTGGCGGCCGGCGCTACCCAGCGCGCTGGGCCGCGCTGTTTCTGCTGCTCGGGGCGGCGTTCGGCGTGGGCGCGCCCGCCGCGCAGGCGCGTACCGCGCAGGGTGGCTACCACTGGGACCTGGTCCTTCCCGGTGGCGGAGCGACCTTCGACAGCTTCGACTACAACGCGCAATCGCGGAACATCAACGGCGTCGACTGGCCGGTGGACCTGATCTTCACAGGTCGCGCGACCATCAACCGGGTCAAGAATGTCGTGAGCGGGACGCTCAGCCTCCAGGGAGGGGTGATGTACGCCTGGGTCAACGGCGTCTGGGACTCCGACAAAGGTCTCAAGCAACACCGCGGGAGCACCTGCCAGGGCGACAGCTATCACTTCCGGGTCTACGCGCCGCCGAGCACCGACCAGATGTACAGCAACTACTACGGATACTTCGTGATCGCCACCAGCCACAACGACTACAACGAGAACTGCTACGGCGGCTACTCCTACCACAACGAGACCGACGAGCGCTGGATCGCCGGCCTGTTCTCCAGCCACGGCTACGCGGTCCACCCGGACTCCATCTACCTCAACAACTACGAGAACGCGGGATCCCTCGGCTACAACGATGGCTGGGCGACCGAAGTGGTACTGCCATAGCCGCCGCCGCGCTCCTGCTCGCCGTCCAGCTGTCCATGAACTCCCCGGTGCAGGGGAGCTGCGTCCGAACTGCCATGACCACCTCGGTGATCGGGTCCACCGAGGTGGTCCGGACGCGGTTCCAGCTCCCCTCTACCGCGGCACAGGGCCCGGCGACGTGGTACCTCGTCCGTCTGCACGTGGCGGCGGTCGTTTCGGTCCGGGCGGGCGGCGGGGCCACGGTCTCGGCGGCGACGAACGGCCGCACCGCGGCGATGGTCGAGTTCACATCCACGGGGCAGGGCGTGGACTGGCAGACCGTGTCCATCGCCGAGCCGGGCCGGCACGGCCACGCGGCTGACGGCCACGCCGACGTCCTCATGTCCAACTATCTGCAGGTCAGGGGCGTCGCCAGCGGCCTCAACACGTTGGCGGTCGACGCGGACGCCTGGGGAGGCGCGCGCATCGAACGGCTCCGCGTTCTCCCGGACACCTGTGTCGAGCAGACCGGGACGTCACCGGAGACGCTTCAGGCGAAGGCCGGGCTGGAACCGGAGACGCCGGAAAGCGGTGCCGACTTCGACGTCAACGTGCTGGTACGCAACGCCGGCACCAGGGACGTCCGGAACCTGCGCGTCATCATGACCCCGAGTGACGACGGGCTCGTCCCCCTGCGCGGCAGCGAGCTGACCGCCGCCGAGATCCGCGGCGAGTGGAAGGGCTCGCTGCCCTTCCGGGCCGCGACTCCCGGTCGGCACTCCGTACGGCTCGACGTCGTGACACCGCTGTCGGGCCGGGTCGGCGGTACCGTCATCCCGATCGTGGTCGCGCGACCAGCCCGCGTCAGCCCTGCCTGGCCGCTGCTCGCCCTCGGAGTGTGCACACTGACCCTCGCGGGACTCATCACCCGGAGGGCGTTCCGCCGCCGTGATTCAAAGAGCAGCCCTGAGTGTGACGTTGGGTGACTCAGACTTCGACCAGTTCGATCTGGAGGAGTTCGGCCAGGGCGCGGAGTTCGGGGATGCGGTGGCCGGTGCCCAGGGCCCAGTGGTGGGAGATGCCGGTGGCGCTCCAGGCGTCGGTCCACTCGCCTGGGTCGCGGCCGAAGTCGACGCGGGACGTGGTGTTGCCGATTTTCAGGTGGGGGCCGTCGACCGTGGTGCCTTCCGAGGCTACGAAGGCGAAGCGGCCGTCGCGGCCCTGCCGTACGCCGAAAGCTGTGACGGGGCCGTGGGCGACGTCGAATTCCACTGATACGCCCCAGCCGCGTTTGCCGTGGAAGACCCCGAGACCGCGCAGCAGCGGGCGGCGGAAGCTGATGGCCAGGTGGGCGGGCCCGTCGTGGCCCATCTCGACGTGGCCGCGCAGGAAGTCGAGCGCCTGCAGTTCGGTGAACGAGCCACCCGCGCCCAGCCGGTCCATGATCAGCATGGCCAGCGAGGTGCGCAGCTCGTACTCCCCGGCGGCGGGGACGCCGCGCGCGGTCAGCAGCGACGAGCCGAGGATCATGCCCGCGCCCAGCCGTTCGTGGATCTCACCGTCGAGGCCGCGGTGGTAGTAGGCCAGGCTGTCGAGCTCGAAGTCAGCGACGAGCCGGTCCAGGCCGACGCTGACCTGGGCGGCCCACTCGAAGTCGGCGGAGTCGACCGAGTCGTCCAGCGCGAACACCTCGCGGGCCAGGTCCATGCGCTCCTTGACCTCGGCGGAGGAGACGCGCTCGACCCGGACCCGCAGGTCGTCGAACTCCAGCACCTCGACGTGCCCGCCGAAGTTGACCGGGACCAGCGTCAGGTCGGTGGACACGTCGAGCATGCCCGGGTAGAGGTGGCCCATCAGCCCGTGCCGTCCCCTGCGCAGCGCGGACCGCACGCCGGCGGCCTTCACCCAGCCCTCGATCCGCCGCCAGGCCCGCTCGTCCTCCAGGTAGCCGGACACCGAGCGGAACGGGATGCCCGCGCGGATGAAGGTGTTGGCCATCTCGGGCAGCGGGCAGGCGCCGCAGTAGGCCAGCCACTGCCCGGTGTCGAAGGTGTCGTGGTCCATCGACTCGGTCGGCTGCAGGTTGATCAGCAGCACCGGCGCCCCCGACCGCTGCGCCACCGGCAGCAGCATGGTGGCGGTCATGTAGGTGGTCAGGAACCCGACGATCAGGTCACAACCCGCCGCGCGCAGCTTCTCCGCCGCGGCCGCGCCCTCCTGGGCGTCGGAGATGAACCCGACGTCGACGACCTCGCACCCGAGCTCGCCCATCCGCTCCGAGACCCGCGCGGCCGACCTGCGCAGCTGCGGCAGCAGGTCGGGAAACTGCGGCCAGTACGCCCCCAGCCCCCCTGCCACGAGCCCGACCCGCGTAGGGATCGCATTGATCCTCTCAAGCGTCATGAATCTCTCCTTTTTCCTGTACAGCGAGCTCTTCCTGTACAGCGAGCTCTTCCTGTACAGCGAGCTCTTCCTGTACGGCGAGCCTTTCTTCCTGTACGGCAAGCCGCGCCCACCGCCGCCCGCCGCACTTCGGCCGAGGGCCCGCGACCGGCGCTCGCGGCGAGTCGGTGACGGTCACCCGCCGCCACGTCACCCGGAACCGGCCCAAGGGCGCCGAGCCGATCCCGTTCGGGCGCAGCCGCGGGCCAGGCGTCACCGGAGGAAGGCGGCGGCCACGCCGGCGTCGACGGGAATGTGCAGGCCCGTGGTGAGGGACAGGTCACCAGCGGTCAGAGCGTAGACCGCGGCGGCGACGTGTTCCGGGAGGACCTCGCGCTTGAGCAGGGTGCGCTGGGCGTAGAACTCGCCGAGGCGCTCCTCCTCCACCCCGTAGACCGCCGCGCGGTTGGCGCCCCAGCCGGAGGCGAAGATGCCGGACCCGCGCACCACGCCGTCGGGGTTGATGCCGTTGACCCGGATCCCGTGCTCGCCGAGCTCGGCGGCCAGCAGGCGGACCTGGTGCGCCTGGTCGGCCTTGGCCGCGCCGTAGGCGAGGTTGTTGGGCCCGGCGAAGACGGCGTTCTTGGAGGAGATGTAGATGATGTCGCCCCCCAAGCCCTGATTTATCAGGACGCGTGCCGTCTCGCGGGAGACCAGGAACGAGCCCCGCGCCATCACGTCGTGCTGCAGGTCCCAGTCGTCGAGCGTGGTCTCCAGCAGCGAGCGCGACAGCGACAGCCCGGCGTTGTTCACGACGAGGTCGACGCCGCCGAAGACCAGCACGGCCTGCCGTACGGCCTCGGCGACCTGTGCCTCGTCGGTCACGTCCACCCGGACGGCGACGGCCGCGTCCCTGGTGCCGAGCTCCGCGGCGACCTTCTCGGCGGCGCCCAGGTCCCGGTCGGCGAGGACCACGCAGGCGCCCTCGGCGGCCAGCCGTCGGGCGGTGGCGGCGCCGATGCCCGAGCCGCCGCCAGTGACGAGCGCGACGCGCCCCGCGAGAGGCTTCGGCTGCGGCATGCGGCGGAGCTTGGCCTCCTCCAGCTCCCAGTACTCGATGCGGAACTTCTCGGTCTCGTCGATGGGCCGGTAGCTGGACAGGGCCTCGGCGCCGCGCATCACGTTGATCGCGTTGACGTAGAACTCGCCCGCCACCCGCGCCGTCTGCTTGTCCTTGCCGAAGGTGAACATGCCGACGCCGGGCACGAGCACGACGGCCGGGTCGGCGCCGCGCATGGCGGGCGATCCCTCGACCGCGTGGCGCCGGTAGTAGGCGGTGTAGTCGGCGCGGTAGCGCTCGTGCAGTTCCTCCAGGCGGGCGATCGCCTGGTCGAGCGGCGCGTCGGGCGGCAGGTCGAGGACGAGCGGGGCGACCTTGGTGCGCAGGAAGTGGTCGGGGCAGGAGGTGCCGAGCGCGGCCAGGCGCGGGTGCTCGGCGCGGGAGAGGAAGTCGAGGACCTCAGGCGTGCCGGTGTAGTGCCCGACGAGCCGGGCCCCGGTGCGCGCGAAGGCGTCCGTACTGGCCAGCCGCCGCAGTACGGGGAACAGGGCCGCCACCCTGGCCTGCCGTACTTCTGGCGAAATTTCGGGATAAATGGTTGGGCCGAACGGGTCCGGGCGGCCATGCGCGGCGATGTAGACCTCCGCGGTGCGGATGATCTCCAGGGAGTTCACCTGGCACTCCGCGCTGGTGGAGCCCCAGGCGGTGATCCCGTGGCCGCCGAGGACGCAGCCGATCGCCGACGGGTTGGCCGCCTTGATCGCCGCGATGTCCAGCCCGAGCTGGAACCCTGGCCGCCGCCACGGCACCCACACCACCCGCTCGCCGAAGATCCGCGAGGTCAGCGCGGGGCCGTCGAGCGCGGTCGCGATCGCGATGCCCGAGTCGGGATGCAGGTGGTCGACGTGCGCGGCGTCCACCAGCCCGTGCATGGCGGTGTCGATGGACGGCGCAGCCCCTCCCCTGCCGTGCAGGCAGTAGTCGAAGGCGGCCACCATCTCGTCCTCGCGCTCGACCCCGGGATAGACCTCCACCAGCGCGCGCAGCCGATCCAGCCGCAGGACGGCCAGCCCGGACTCGGGCAGGGTGCCCAGGTCGCCGCCCGAACCCTTGACCCACATGAGCTCGACCGGCGCGCCGGTCACCGGGTCGGTGTCGTGGCCCTTGGCCGAGGCGTTGCCTCCCGCGTAGTTGGTGTTGCGCGGGTCCGAGCCGAGGGCGTGTGCCCGGTCGAGCAGCTCGGTCACAGGATCGATCCTCATGCGCCCCATCCCGCCTGGCTGCCGCCGACGCGCTCCTCGACGACCTTGTCGAAGTAGCCGGACCTGGCGTAGGCGGCCATCGGGTCGGGGGCCAGGCCCATGTCCTGGCGCAACTGGGCGAGCAGCGGCCGCACGTCGGTGTTGTAGGCGTCCATGAGCACCGCGTTGGCGCCGAGCACGTCGCCCTCGCGCTGCGCGGCGCCCAGCGCGTCACGGTCGACGAGCAGCGCCTTGGCGGTGGCCTCCTGCACGTTCATCACCGAGCGGATCTGGCCGGGGATCTTGGGCTCGATGTTGTGGCACTGGTCGAGCATGAACGCCACGTCCTCGGTGTAGCCGCCGCCGCGCACCACCTCGAACATGATCCGGAACAGCTGGAACGGGTCGGCCGCGCCCACCATCAGGTCGTCGTCGGCGTAGAAGCGCGAGTTGAAGTCGAACCCGCCGAGCTTCCCCTCCCGCAGCAGGAACGCCACGATGAACTCGATGTTCGTGCCCGGCGCGTGATGGCCGGTGTCGACCACCACCTGCGCCTTGGGCCCCAGCTTCACGCAGTGCGCGTAGGCGGTGCCCCAGTCGGGCAGGTCGGTCATGTAGAAGGCGGGCTCGAACAGCTTGTACTCCAGCAGGAACCGCTGCCCCTCCCCCAGCCTGGCGTAGACGCTCTCCAGGGCCTCGGCCAGCCGGTCCTGCCTGGCCCTGATGTCGTCCTGCCCCGGGTAGTTGGTGCCGTCGGAGAACCACAGCTTGAGGATGTCCGACCCGGTCCGGTCCATGATGTCCACGCACTCGAGCAGGTGGTCCAGCGCCTTGCGGCGGACCGCGGCGTCGGGGTGGGTGACGCTGCCCAGCTTGTAGTCGTCGTCCTGGAACACGTTGGAGTTGATCGCGCCGATGCCGACGCCCAGCTCGCGCGCGTGCCCGGCCAGGTCGCCGTAGTCGTCCACCCGGTCCCAGGGGATGTGCAACGCGACGGTCGGCGCGACGCCGGTGTACCTGTGCACCTGGGCGGCGTCGGCGATCTTCTCGTACGGATCACGCGGCACTCCTGGCTGGGCGAACACCTTGAAACGGGTGCCGGAGTTGCCGAACGCCCACGAGGGCAGTTCGATGTGCTGGCGGCGCAGTTCGTCCTTGACCATGTGCTCCTCAATCCAGGTGGAATACTTCGTCGAGCCGGAGCAGCCCCTCGTCCGGGCGGCCCACCTCGAAGAACTCGGCCATCTCGGCCTGCCAGCGCCCGTTGACGCCGGTCTCCGCCATGGCCTGCTGGGCGGCGGCGAAGTCGTCGGTCTCCAGGTAGCCGACCAGCAGCCCGTCCGGTCTCAGGAAAAGCGAGTAGTTGCGCCAGCCGGTCTTGCGCAGGGCCTCGAGCATGTCGGGCCACACCGCGCGGTGGCGTTCCTTGTACTCCTCCAGCCGCTCCCGCTTGACCTGGAGGAGGAAGCAGACCCTCTCCATCAGAAGTCGAACTGGTCGATGTTGGAGGCGTCGAAGGTGAACGGCGGGCCCAGGATGATCTCGCCGTCCTTGCCGATCGTGCGGGAGCCGAGCTTGCCCGCCTTGAACGACTCGCCCTCCGCGCCGGTGATCTGGCCGGACACCAGCGCCGCCGCCGCGTAGGAGGCCAGGTAGCCCAGGTCCTTCGGGTTCCACAGGGCGAACTTCTGCACCGTGCCGTCCTTGACGAACTGGCGCATCTGGTTGGGGGTGCCGAGCCCGGTGAGCACGACCTTGCCCTTGTACTTGGAGCCGGAGATGTAGCGGGCGCCGGCCGAGATGCCGACCGTGGTGGGGGCGATGATGCCCTTCAGGTTCGGGTAGGCCTGCAGCAGACCTTGGGTCTGGGTGAAGGACTTCTGGTCGTCGTCGTCGCCGTAGGCCACCTTGACCAGCTTCATGTCCTTGTACTCGGGCTTGGTCAGCTCGTCCTTCATGTACTTGATCCAGGTGTTCTGGTTCGTGGCGTTGGCGGTGGCCGACAGGATCGCGATGTCGCCCTTCGAGCCGATCATGGAGGCGAGCAGCTTGATCTGGGAGCGGCCGACCTCCTCGGAGCTGGCCTGGTTGATGAAGATGTCGCGGCACTCCTTGGCCGCGTCCGAGTCATAGGAGACGATCTTGATGCCCTTGCCGCGGGCCTGCTGGAGCGGGCCGCACACGGCGTTGGCGTCGTTGGCGGCGATCAGGATCGCGTCGTGGCCCTGCTGGGTGAGGGTGTTGATGTAGGAGATCTGCGAGGAGGCCGAGGCGTCCGACGGGCCGACCTCCTTGGCCTGGCCCTGGTACTCCTTGGCGGCGTCGATCCCGGCGTTGTCGACGATCGTCTCGTAGGGGTTGTTGATCTGCTTGGGCAGGAAGGCCAGCTTGAGCCCCTGCTTGATGGGCGCGTCCGGGTTGGCCTTGGCTGCGGCCGGGCTGGAGGCCTGGGCGGGGGGAGCCGACTTCACGGAATCCTTGGTGGTGCCGCCACAGGCCGCCGCCCCCAGGGCGAGCAGCGCGGCGACCGCGGTAAGGCGCAGCGGGTTCATGACGTGGTTCCTTTCGCGGCCGGCCTCAGCAGCGAGACCAGGCGGGGGGTGAGGACCGACACGATGAGCAGGAGCCCGGTGACGATCGACTGGATCTCGGTCGACACGTCGCCGAGCATGAGCAGGTTGCGCAGCAGCCCGATGAGCAGCACCCCGGCGATGACGCCGCCGAGCGTGCCCTTGCCGCCGTCGAAGTCGACGCCGCCGAGCAGCACCGCGGCGATGACGGCGAGCTCGACGCCGACCCCGTTGTCGGCCCTGGCAGAGCCGTAGCGCAGGGTGTAGACGACCCCGGCGAAGGCCGCGACCGTTCCTGAGATCACGAAGAGCAGGAGCTTGATCCGCTTGACCCGGATCCCGGCGAAGAAGGCGGCCTGCTCCTGCGCCCCGATCGCGAACAGCGAGCGGCCGAACCCGGTGGCGTGCAGCACCACGCCGACGATCACGGCCAGCACGGCGAACAGCGCGATCGGGTACGGGATGGGCGTGCCTGGCACGTCCCCCACGGCCAGGTCCACGTACCGCGGCGGGAACTGCGCGACCGCCCGGTCGCCGAGCACCACGTAGGCGAGCCCGCGATACAGCGCCAGCGTGCCGATCGTGACCGCGAGCGACGGCAGCCCGAGCCGGGTCACCAGCAGCCCGTTGACCAGCCCGCAGACGGCGCCGACGACCACGACCAGCGGGATGATCGTCTCGATCGCCATGCCGGAGTCCCACAGCTGGCCGGCGAGCGCGCTCGACAGCCCCAGCACGGAGGCCACCGACAGGTCCACCTCGGCGGCCACCACCAGCATGGTCATGGCCAGCGCGATGAGCGCGATCTCGCCCAGGTCGCCGAGCGCGAACGACAGGTTCGACGCGGTCGCGAACTCCGGCGACCCGATCGCCCCGCCGCAGAACACCACGACGAGCAGCGCCCCGACGACCACGTCCCAGCGCCGCACCAGTGCCCCGACGGACCTTGTCGCGTGGGTGTCAGGCATGGCGGCTTCTCCTTCGCAGCAGGCGGGCCAGGCGCAGCGCGAGGACCCGGTCCACGCTGATCGCCAGGAGCAGGAGGGCGCCGGTGATGGCCTGCTGCCAGAAGGGGTTGACCCTGAGCACGACCAGGGCGCTGCCCATGGTGGTGAGCAGGAGCGCCCCGAGCGCGGCGCCGTAGACGGATCCGACGCCGCCCGTGATCGCCACGCCGCCGACGACGACCGCGCTGACGACCAGCAGCTCCCACCCGTGCGCCGAGTCGGCGATCACGGTCCCGAAGCGGGCCAGCCACAGCACCCCCGCCAGCCCGGCCAGGCATCCGGAGACCAGGTAGGCCAGCAGGATCCGCCGCCGCACGGGCACTCCGGCCAGCCGCGCCGCCTCCGGGCTCGACCCGATCGCGTAGAACTCCCGCCCGCTCGGGTAGGACCGCAGGTAGTAGCCGATCCCCACCATGATCACGACCGTGATGAGCGGCAGGTACGGCACGCCGAGCACGGCCCCGTTGCCCAGCCTCAGCAGCCCGGGCGGCAGATCGACCGCGTTGATCTGGCGCCCGTGGGCGAGGTAGTGGTCGACGCCCTGGATCACGTAGAGCGTGCCGAGCGTCACCACGAGCGCGGGGACGCGCAGGAAGCTGACGAGCAGCCCGTTGAGCAGCCCGCACAGCGCCCCGATCGCCACCCCGAGCAGCACGCCCGGCACGACGCCCCAGCCGCTCGCCAGCACGTCCCCGGTCACGAAGGCCACCAGGCCGACGACGGACCCGACGGACAGGTCCAGGTTGCGGGTGATGACGACCATCGACTGCCCGACGGCGAGCAGGGCCAGGATGGAGGTGTTGAGCAGGATGTCCTGGATCCCCTGCCCGGACAGGAAGTTCCCGTTGACGCCCGCGGTGACGGCCACGAGCGCGGCCAGCGCCACCACCAGGCTCAGCTCCCTGGCACGGAAGACCAGGTCGACGAGCCCACGGGCACTGCGGGGGTGCGTCCGCGCCTTCGGAGTGGTCACGGCCGTCGTCATGCCGCCCTCCCGGTGGCCGCCGACATGACGTTCTCCTCGGTGGCGTCGGCGCGGGGGATCTCGGCCGTCAGGCGGCCCTCGTGCATGACCAGGACGCGGTCGGCCATGCCGAGCACCTCGGGCAGGTCGGAGGAGATCATCAGGACCGCGATGCCCTCGCCCGCCAGCGCGGACAGCAGCCGGTGCACCTCGGCCTTGGTGCCGACGTCGATGCCGCGGGTGGGCTCGTCGACGATGAGCACCGACGGCTGGGTGGCCAGCCACTTGGCCAGCACGACCTTCTGCTGGTTGCCTCCGGACAGCACGCCGACGCCGTCGCTCAGCCGGGCGAACTTGAGCTGGAGCCGCAGCGCCCAGTCACGCGCCCGGTCGCGCTCGGCGCGACGCGAGATCGTCGGTCCGCGGCGCAGGGAGCGGAGCCCGGTCAGGCCGATGTTGCGTTCGATGGACAGCTCCATGACCAGGCCCTGCTGCCGCCGGTCCTCCGGCACGAGCGCCAGCCCGGCGTGCATCGCGGCGGTGGGGCTCCCGGCGGGTAGCGCCGCGCCGTCGACGGTCACCGAGCCGGCGTCCCACCGGTCGATGCCGAAGACGGCGCGCGCCACCTCGCTCCGCCCTGCGCCCACCAGGCCGGCCAGGGCGACGATCTCGCCTCGCCGTACGTCGAAGGAGACGTCGGTGAAGACGCCCTCGCGGGTGAGTCGCTCCACGCGCAGGGCGACCTCCCCGACGGAGGCGTCCTGCTTGGGGTACATGGCGCCGAGGTCGCGGCCGACCATGCGGCGGACCAGGTCGTCGTGGGTGAGTCCGGCGACGGGCTCGCTGGCGATCCAGGCGCCGTCGCGCAGGGTCGTGACCCGCTGGCACAGCGCGAAGATCTCGTCCAGGCGGTGCGAGATGAACAGGACCGCGCACCCGGCCTCGCGCAGCGAGGAGACCACCGAGAACAGCCGGGCCACCTCGTTGCCCGACAGGGCGGCGGTCGGCTCGTCCATGATCAGGACGCGGGCGTCGCGCGAGAGCGCCTTGGCGATCTCGACGAGTTGCTGGTCGGCGATGGACAGGCCGCGCGCGGGCTGCTCGGGGTCGAGCGTCACGCCCAGCCGCTCGAACAGGGCTCCGGCCTGGGCGCGCATGGCCCCGCGGTCGATGCGGCGCAGGCCGCGGCGGGGCTGGCGGCCCATGAAGATGTTCTCGGCCACCGACAGGTCGGGGAAGAGCGTGGGCTCCTGGTAGATGACGGCCACCCCGGCCTGCTGGGCGTCGGCGGGCCCGGCGAACTCGACCGGTTCGCCGTTGACCAGCACCTGGCCGCTGTCGGGGCGGTGCACCCCGGCCAGCGTCTTGACCAGGGTGGACTTGCCGGCGCCGTTCTCGCCCGCCAGGGCGTGGGCCTCGCCCGCGAACAGCTCGAGCGACACGTCGCGCAGTGCCCGCACGGCCCCGAACGACTTGCTGACGTGTGCCAGCGCGAGTGTGGGGGGACCACTCATACGCCCTCCGAGGCAACAAACGTTTTAATCGGATGACAAGCGAATGTAGATGCTGTTTCCGGGACCGTCAACGGGTCTTGGCGTCCTTGACGTTATTACGTTTTAATCAGGGGATGCGATTCATCGCGGTTGACCTGGGCGCCTCGAGCGGGCGCGTGATGCGGGCCGAGGTGTCGGCCGGCGGGATCGAGCTGGCCGAGGTGCACCGGTTCCCCAACCGGCCGGTCCGGGTCGCCGGCACCCTGCACTGGGACGTCCTGGCCCTGTACCAGGGCGTGCTGGACGGGCTGCGCGGGGCCGGTCCCGCCGAGTCCGTGGGGATCGACTCGTGGGGCGTGGACTACGGGCTGCTCGACGGCGCGGGGCGGCTGATCGGCAACCCGGTGCACTACCGTGACGGCCGCACCGCGGACATCACGGGACGGGTGGATCCCTACGAGGTGACCGGGCTGCAGTTCCTGCCGTTCAACACGGTCAACCAGCTCCTGCGGGAGCGCCTCGACGGGGCGGGGACGCTGCTGATGATCCCCGACCTGTTCGGTTACTGGCTGACCGGCCAGAGGGCGGCCGAGCCGACCAACGCCTCGACGACCGGCCTGTTCGACGCGACCCGGCGCGAGTGGGCCGGCGGCCTGATGGAGCGGCTCGGGCTGGATGCACGGATGTTTCCCGCGCTGCTCGAGCCCGGGGCGGAGATCGGGAGCTTGCGCGCGGACGTGGCCGAGGAGGTCGGCTACCGGACCACGCTGACGGCGGTGGGCTCGCACGACACCGCCTCCGCGGTGGTCGCCGTGCCCGCCGCGACCAGGGACTTCGCCTACATCTCCTGCGGCACCTGGTCCCTGGTCGGCGTCGAGCTGGACGCCCCGGTGCTGACCGAGGACAGCCGCCTGGCCAACTTCACCAACGAGGCCGGCGTCGACGGCACGGTGCGCTACCTGCGCAACGTGATGGGCCTGTGGATCCTGCAGGAGTGCCTGCGCGCCTGGGGCGACCCCGACCTGGAGCCGTTGCTCGAGGCCGCCGAGCACGCCACCACCGAGACGGTCATCGACCCGGACGACCCGTCGTTCCTGCCGCCCGGCGACATGCCCGCGCGCATCAGCGCGTACTGTGCGCGCACGGGGCAGCAGGCGCCGGAGAGCGTGCCGCAGGCCGTACGATGCATCCTGCGGAGCCTCGCCCTGGCCTACCAGCGGGCCGTCGCCGACGCCGTGCGGCTCAGCGGCCGGAAGGTCGAGGTCGTGCATCTGGTCGGGGGTGGGTCGCGCAATGCCCTGCTGTGCCGGCTGACGGCCGAGGCGACGGGGCTGCCCGTGGTGGCGGGCCCGGTGGAGGCCGCCGCGCTGGGCAACGCGCTGGTCCAGGCCAGGGCGCGCGGCCTGGTCGGCGACCTGCCGCAGATGAGGGAGCTGGTACGGCGCGGCGCAGGGGTGCGGATTTGGGAGCCGAGATGACGATGGTGAGCATCAAGGACGTCGCGGCCAGGGCGGGGGTGTCACCCGGCACGGTGTCCAACGTGCTCAACCGGCCGGAGAAGGTGGCGGTGGCCACCCGCGACAGGGTCTCGGCGGCCATCCGCGAGCTCGGCTTCGTCCGCCACGGGTCGGCCTCGACGCTGCGGGCCGGGCACAGCAGGACCGTGGGGCTGTCGGTGATCGACATCGGCAACCCGTTCTTCACCGACGTGGCCGCCGGGGTCGAGGACGTGGCCAGTGAGCTCGGCTACGCGGTCATCCTGGGCAACTCGGCGGGCAGCCGGGTCAAGGAGGAGCGCAACCTGCTGGTCTTCGCCGAGCAGCGGGTGCGCGGCGTGCTGATCACGCCCTCGGACGAGGACCCGCTGCGGCTGGACAGGCTGCGCGAGCGCGGCATCTGCGTGGTGCTCGTCGACCATCCGGCCGAGCGGGCCGACCAGTGCGCGGTCGCCGTCAACGACGTCTCCGGCGGCGCCACGGCCGTGGCCCACCTGCTGGAGGGCGGCGCCGACCGCGTCGCCTACGTCACCGGCCCCGCCACGATCCGCCAGTGCCTGGAACGGCGGCGCGGCGCCGAGCGGGCGCTGGCCTCGGCCGGGCGCGACCCGCGGACGCTGCAGGAGGTGGCGATGCCCGCGATGACGGCCAAGTGCGGTCAGGAGGCCGCCGAGAAGCTGCTGGCCCAGGGGGCGCTGCCGGACGCGCTGTTCTGCGCCAACGACCTGCTCGCGCTCGGCATGCTGCGCGGCCTGCTGCAGGCGGGCGTGCGGGTCCCCGACGACGTGTCGCTGATCGGCTACGACGACATCGACTTCGCCTCGGCCTCCACGGTGTCGCTGACCTCGATCAGGCAGCCCACCTACCAGCTGGGCCGGGTGGCCACCGAGCTGCTGCTGGACGAGTGCGACAATCCGGGCACGCACGCCCATCAGCAGATCATGTTCCAGCCGGAACTCGTCGTGCGGGAATCCACGCGATAAGTTCATGAACCATGTCGAATGGTGTACGACACGCTCTCGGGGTGGTCGCGGGGCTGCTCCTCACTCCGCTGATCGCCGCAGGACTGACGTACGGCGTCGGCTCCGTCTCGATGGAGCTGGCGCGCTTCTACCGCGCCCCCTGGCTGGGGTTCGGGGTGCTCGCGCTCACCGCGATCGTGCTGGCCTTCCTGCTCGGCTCGCGGATCTCGCCGATCGCCTCGCTGATGGGCGGGCTGACCTTCACCGTGGTGGGGATCATCCCGCTGATCGAGATGTCCGGCGTGCGGGTGCTGCCCGACCGGCTGCTGCCCGGCACGATGGGCATCGGCCTGCAGTCGCTGCTGTACCCGGGCGTGCTGTTGCTGCTCGGCGTGACGATGCTGGCGGTGTCCGCCTTCCCGTCGCGCTGGCGGTCGTCGCGGCCTGCCGTACCGCTGCCCCCTGTCCCGTACGGCGGGCCGTCGCCCTACCCGCCGGGCCCGCCCGGACCTGCGCACCTGCCGAACGCGCCGCAGGGCACGCCGGCACCTGAGGACGCCACGCGGCCGATGCAGCGCGAGTGATCGGGGTGGCGGCTGAAAGAATGCCGCCATGCGCGACACAAGGATCGTCGACTTCCTCTCCCAGCTGGCCGACCACACCCCGGCCCCGGGCGGCGGCGCCACCGCGGCGCTGCACGCCGCGCAGGCCGCGGCGCTGCTCGGCATGGTGGCCCGCTACAGCTGCGGCGACAAGTACGTGGCCCACGCCGAAACGGTGGTGGGCGTGATCGCCGAGACCGACACGCTGCGGACGCGGGCGCTGCGGCTGGCCGAGGAGGACGCGGCGGCCTTCACCGCGGTGGCCGACGCCTACCGGCTGCCCAAGGGCGAGCAGCGCAGCGCGGCCATCGCGGCGGCGCTGGTGGAGGCGGCCGAGCCGCCGGCCAGGGTGGTGGAGACCGCGAGCAGGCTGGTGGAGCTGAGCGAGGTGCTGCTGCCGATCGGCAACCGCAACGTGGTGACCGACGTCGCGGCGGCGGCCGAGGCGGCCAGGGCCGCGCTGACCACGGCCAGGGTCAACGTGGAGGTCAACCTGCGCGGCATCAAGGACGAGCAGGCGCGCGAGAAGCTGAGCATCCGGTTGTCGGGCGTGGACGCCGCGGTGGCCACGGCCGACTGGGTGACCGCCAAGGTACGCGAGGAGATCAACGCATGACGCTGTCGTTGCCGGGCAAGGAGCTGTCAGCCGCCATCCGCGCCTCGATCACGGGCGGCGCTCGGCTCGCCGTCGTGGTGGCCACCGAGGACGAGGCGGCGCTGTGGTACGTGCGCTCGATCGCCAAGGCGGCGGCCGCTGTCGGCATCGCCTGCGACATCGTGGAGCCCGCGCCGGAGGCGGACGAGATCAGGGCGGCGCTCGAACGGCTCAGCGCCGACCCCGGCGTGCACGGGGTGATGCTGCAGACACCGCTGCCGGCCGGCGCCAGGCTGCAGGATCTGGCCTCGGCCATCGACCCGGCCAAGGACGTGGACGGCGCCAACCCGCTGTCGCTTGGCCGGCTGGCGGCGGGGCTTCCCGCCTTCGCGCCCGCCACCGCGGGCGCGGTGATGGCGCTGCTCGACCACTACGAGGTGCCGCTTGAGGGCAGGCGCGCCGTCGTGGTGGGCCGCTCGACCGTGGTGGGCAAGCCGCTGGCGCACCTGCTGCTGGACAGGAACGCGACGGTGACCGTCTGCCATTCGCGCACCAGGGACCTGCCGTCCGTCACCGCCGAGGCCGATGTGCTGGTGGCGGCCGTGGGGCGGGCGGGGATGATCGGGGCGGAGCACGTCAAGCCCGGCGCGATCGTGATCGACGTGGGCACCAACCCGACGCCCGAGGGCGGCCTGACGGGCGACGTGGACGCCGCCGCGGTCGAGGGTCGCGCCGGCGGCCTGACGCCGGTGCCGGGCGGGGTCGGGCCCGTGACGACCGCGGTGCTGCTCAGGAACGTGTCACTGGCGGCCACGTGACGCTGTGGGCCTGTCCGCGATGTGACAGGGAGTTCGCCAAGGCCCGGCAGGCGCACACGTGCGTGCCGGGCATCACGGTCGAGCAGGTGTTCGCGCCCTGGCCCGCCGAATACCGGGAGATCTACGACCGGCTGACGGACCGCCTCGGCCCGGTGCACGAGGACGCGGTGGGCGTCGGCGTGTTCCTCAAGAGCGCGCGCAAGTTCGCCGAGGTGCGCCCGAAGGCGCGCAGCCTGTCGCTGATGCTGGTGCTCCCCCGGCCGATCACGCACCCGCTGCTGGCCAGAAGCCTTCCCATGAGTGGCGGGCAGACCCTCCACTACTTCAAGCTCACCCGTCCTGACGACGTGGACGAGCAGATTCTCGACTGGCTCGCGGAGGCCTACGATGCGTGACGTCCTGATCGTGCAGAACAGTGCCACGGGCGGCCCCGGCCGCTTCGGCGACTGGCTGCGGGAGCACGGCCTGAAGACCGACGTCGTGGCCGCGCACGAGGGCGCGGTGCTGCCCGAGCGGCTCGAGCACGACGCCATGATCATGCTGGGCGGCGGCTACCTGCCAGGGGACGACCACCGGGCGGCCTGGCTGGCCGGGGTCCGGTCGCTGGCCACGCAGGCGCTGGAGAACGGCACGCCGTACTTCGGGATCTGCCTGGGCGGGCAGCTGCTGGCGCGGGTGGCGGGCGGCGAGGTGACGGGGAACGCGGGCCAGCCGGAGAACGGCAGCACGCCGATCACGTTCCTGCCTGAGGCGGACAAGGACCCGCTCTTCCACAGTCTGCCCGCGGTGGTGCCCGCGATCGAGCACCACAAGGACGCCATCACGACGCTGCCGCCGGGCGCGGTGTGGCTGGCGCGCAGCGAGCGCTGCCCCTACCAGGCGCTGCGGGTGGGCGAGCGGGCGTGGGGCGTCCAGTTCCACCCGGAGGTGCTGCCCGAGCGCGTGCTGCAGTGGCGGGTCGACGGCTTCGACCCGGACGAGCTGTACGCGCGGGCGGTGGCCGACGAGCCGGTCTCGACCCCGGTGTGGCGCGAGGTGGCGGCCCGGTTCGCGGCGGTGGTTCAGGAGGCGTAGGCGTCGTAGCCGAGCTTGGCGGCGACGGCCAGCCCGCACGCGGCGGCCAGGTAGCGCAGGCCCTGGCCGGGCACGCGGCGGGCGATGGCCGGGCCGATCCAGCCGCCGATCAGGAATCCGGCGGCCAGCGGCAGGGCGGCGGCCCAGTCGACCGGGCCGAAGAGGGCGAAGCCGATGGCGGCCACGCAGTTGGCCAGCCCGGACAGCACGTTCTTGACGGCGTTGACGTGCGCCGCCGACTGTTCGATCACCGTGGACAGGACCGCGAACATGAGGATGCCGCCCGCCGCGCCGAAGTAGCCGATGTAGACGGCTACGGCGAACATCGCCAGGCGCATCAGCAGGCCGTGCTCGCTGTGCCTGCCGGTCCGCGGCGGGCGCACGAGCAGCAGCGAGGCGCCGCCGATCAGCCAGGGCGCGATCTGCTCGAACGTCCGCGAGGGCGTGGCCAGCAGGAGCGCGGCCCCGGCGGCGCCGCCGAGCGCGGTGATCCAGCCCAGGCGCAGCACCCGCGGGCCCTGCCCGGCCAGTTCGGGCCGCGATCCTGCGGCGGCGCCCACGGCGGTGAACATCAGCGCGACGGTGTTGGTGACGTTGGCCGTCAGCGGCGGCAGCCCGAAGGCCAGCAGCGCCGGGTAGGAGACGATCGAGGCGAGGCTGACGACGGTGCTGACCACGCCGGCCGCCACGCCCGCGGCCAGCAGTCCCGCCATCTCCCCGACGATCACCCACGCCATGCTAGGGCGTGGCACGCCGGGAAACGCGGGCGGGTGTCACGGTGGACAACGCGGCGGCCCCGCCGTACCAAGGGAGGATGGAGGTCACGATCGTCGGTGCGGGTCTGGTCGGGTGCCTGCTGGCCTGCTTCCTGGCACGGCGCGGGCACTCCGTGACGCTGTACGAGCGGCGGCGAGATCCGCACGAGGCGGGCGCCGACCGGGGCAGGTCGATCAACCTGGCGATCTCCGAGCGGGGCATCGACGCGCTGCGCAGGCTCGGGCTCGAGCGGGAGGTGCTGGCCGCGGCGATCCCGATGCCGGGCCGGATGATGCACGCGGTGGACGGGACGCTGAGCTTCCAGCCCTACAGCGCCGACCGGCGGCACGCGATCAACTCCATCGGGCGGGCCGAGCTGAACCTGCGCCTGCTCGAGGCGGCGCAACTGCCCGGCGTGCGGATGCGTTTCGGGCAGCGGCTGACCGGGCTCGACGAGCGGACCGGGCGGCTGGAGTTCGCCTCGGGGCTGGTGGAGAAGGCGCAGGTGGTGATCGGCGCCGACGGCGCCTTCAGCGCGGTCAGGGCGCGGCTGCAGCAGCTGCCGGGGGTGGACTTCAGCCAGGACTACCTGGACTACGGCTACAAGGAGCTGACGATCCCGGCGCGCGGCGGCGAGTTCGCGATGGAGCCGGGGGCGCTGCACATCTGGCCGCGCGGCAGGTCCATGATGATCGCGCTGCCGAACCAGGACCGGTCGTTCACGTGCACGCTGTTCTGGCCGCACGAGGAGCTGGCCGCCTTCGACCCTGCGGCCTTCCGCGCGGGCTACCCCGACGCGTTCGAGCTGATGCCGGACCTGGAGGCCGACTACCGGCGCAACCCGGTCGGCCACCTGGTCACCATGCGCTGCTCGCCCTGGTACGCGACCGGCGAGACGATGACCATCGGGCTCATCGGCGACGCCGCGCACGCCATCGTGCCCTTCTACGGCCAGGGCGCCAACTGCGGCTTCGAGGACTGCGTCGAGCTCGACCGCTGCCTGGACGAGACGGGCGACGACTTCCCCCGCGCGCTGGCGCTGTTCCAGCGGCGCAAGGCCGACACCGACGTGATCGCCCGCCTGGCGCTGGACAACTTCGTGGAGATGCGCGACAAGGTGGGCTCCAGGGCGTTCCTGGCGCAGAAGCGGATCGAGCACGCGCTGGAGCGCGCCCTGCCCGGCCGCTACGTGTCGCAGTACGAGCTGGTGTCCTTCTCCACCACGCCCTACGCCGAGGTGGAGCGCCGCGTCGCACGCCGGCGCCGCGTCGCGGCCGGGACCGTGGCGGGCATGGCGGCCGGCGCGGGCCTGCTCGCCGCCTGGCTGGCGCGCCGCCGCCACTAGGTCTGGTGCGTACGGCGGGCCTGGCCGAGACTTGGTCCATGCTCGCGTACTCCAGCGCCACGGCCGAGACGCCCCTGCTCGGCGAGACCATCGGAGAGAACCTCGAACGAACCGTCGCCCGCTTCGGCGAGCGTGAGGCGCTGGTGGACGTGCCCACGGGCCGCCGCTGGACCTACGCCCAGCTCAACGCCGACGTCGACCGGCTGGCGCTCGGCCTGATGGGGCTGGGCGTGGCCAAGGGCGACCGGGTGGGCATCTGGGCGCCCAACTGCGCCGAGTGGGTGCTCGTCCAGTACGCCACCGCCAAGCTCGGCGCGGTCCTGGTCAACGTCAACCCGGCCTACCGCAGCCACGAGCTGGAGTACGTGGTCAAGCAGTCGGGCATGCGGCTGCTGATCAGCGCCACCTCGCACAAGGGCAGCGACTACCGTGCCATGGTCGGCGAGATCGGCTTCGCCGACGCGATCTTCCTGGGCGACCCGGCCTGGGAGGCGCTGCTGCGCGGCGGCGGCGACCCGGGGGCGCTGCGCGAGCGGATGGCGGGGCTGGCCTTCGACGACCCGATCAACATCCAGTACACCTCGGGCACCACCGGCTTCCCCAAGGGCGCGACGCTGTCGCACCACAACATCCTCAACAACGGTTTCTTCGTGGGCGAGCTCATCCACTACACCGAGGCCGACCGGGTCTGCCTGCCGGTGCCCTTCTATCACTGCTTCGGCATGGTGATGGGCAACCTGGGCGCCACCTCGCACGGGGCGTGCGTGGTCATCCCCTCCCCCGGCTTCGATCCGGCCGCGACGCTGCACGCCGTACAGCAGGAAAGGTGCACGTCGCTGTACGGCGTGCCGACGATGTTCATCGCCGAGCTGGCCATCTCCGGCGGCTATGACCTGTCGAGCCTGCGGACCGGGATCATGGCGGGGTCGCCGTGCCCGGTGGAGGTGATGAAGCGGGTCGTCGCCGAGATGAACATGCGCGAGGTCGCGATCTGCTACGGCATGACCGAGACCTCCCCGGTGTCGACCATGACCCGCTCCGACGACGGCCTGGCACGCAGGACCGAGACGGTCGGCCGGGTCATGCCGCACGTCGAGGTCAAGATCGTGCACCCGGAGACGAGGCTGACCGTGGCACGCGGCGAGCCGGGCGAGCTGTGCACGCGCGGCTACTCGGTCATGCTCGGCTACTGGGACGAACCCGGCAAGACGGCCGAGGCCATCGACGCGGCCCGCTGGATGCACACCGGCGACCTGGCCACCATGGACGACGACGGCTACGTCAACGTGGTCGGCCGGATCAAGGACATG
Organism: Nonomuraea sediminis; assembly: GCF_018531495.1. Classification (GTDB taxonomy): domain Bacteria; phylum Actinomycetota; class Actinomycetes; order Streptosporangiales; family Streptosporangiaceae; genus Nonomuraea; species Nonomuraea sediminis. Next base: position 401,434 of record NZ_JAHDTI010000011.1, on the reverse strand, counting down.
GTCATCAGGGGCGGCGAGAACGTCTACCCGCGCGAGATCGAGGAGTTCCTCTACCGCCACCCGGACATCGCCGACGTGCAGGTCATCGGCGTGCCCGACGAGAAGTACGGCGAGGAGCTGATGGCGTGGCTGGTCATGCGGCAGGACGCCGAGCCGCTGACGGCCGAGGCGGTGCGGGAGTTCTGCGCGGGCAGGCTGGCCCACTACAAGATCCCCCGCTACGTGCACGTGGTGGACGGCTTCCCGATGACGGTCACCGGCAAGATCCGCAAGGTCGAGATGCGCGAGCAGGCGATGGTGCTGCTCAGCCCCGAAGGTGGAGCTTGAACCCGTAGAGCCCGGCGCCGCCCACGCCGAACAGGCGGGTGCCGCCGGGTGTCCACGCGCATTCGGTCAGGGACTGGTCCAGGTGGATCGAGGCGATGATCGCCTCCTCCTCCACGTCCCAGACGTGCACGAGGCCCCCGGCCGTAGCGGCGGCCAGCCACGAGCCGAACGGCCCTGCGGCCAGCCCGTTGAGGGCCCCGCCCGGCGCCTCGAATTCCGCCAGCTCGAGCCCTACGGGATCCCACAGCCGCACCACGCCGTCTGTGGCGCCCGTGGCCAGCCAGCGGCCGTCCGGCGCGACCGCCAGGGCGTCGGCGCCGGGCAGCGTCGACCGCAGTTCCCAGGTGGCGGTGTCCCACAGGCGTACCTGCTCCCGGCCGCCGCAGGCCACCCAGGAGCCGTCCGGGGCGATGGCCAGTTGCCTCCAGCCGTCGTCCGGGCATGACAGGCGGGCCACCTGCACGCCGTTGCCGCGCCAGATCACGACCGCGTCGTCGTTGCCCACGGTGGCGATCCAGTCGCCGTCGGGGGAGATCGCCACCGCGTGCGCGCGATGGTGGGCGGGGACCATGAGCGTCATCACGCCGCTCATGGTGACCACCCGCAGGTCGCCGTCGTAGCCGGTGGCCGCAAGCCATGTCTCGTCAGGGGAGATGGCGACGGAGTTGCACGCGGTGCCCTCCAGGAGTGTCCGGGGATCGCTGCCCTCGCCGTCCCACAGGGTCACCCCGTCCGGCCCTGCGGTGGCGATCAGATCTCCGCGCGACCCCACGGCGATCGACCACAGGGGGCGGCGGCGCAGGTGCTCGTCGGGCCTGGGCAGGCCGTCCTCGCGCGCCCACACCTTGATCACGCCGTCGTAGTCGGCGCCGGCCAGCCACGTCCCGTCGGGGCCGATCGCGACGTGCTGCACGTGGCCGGCGGCACGGGTGGAGGGCGGGCGGCCGTCGAGCGGCTGGACGACGAGGCCGCCGCGGCCAGGGCCCGCCACCCACGTGCCGTCAGGGGCGATGGTGATCGCCTCGTAGAGGTCGCCGGCGGGGATCGTCCCCGCGGGCGTGCCGTTCGGGCGCAGCATGCGCAGCGGCCCGTCCTCGTCCTTGATCACCAGCAGGTCGTGCCGCGGGTGGGCGGCGCTCCCGTCGACGCCCAGGCCGAGTGCGCCGCGCAGCGTCCCGCCCCAGGTGATGATCTGCACGCCGGACCCTTTGGGCCCGTTGACCGCCACCCACGCGCCGGCCGCGCCGATGCTCAGGTTCGCCGGATATCCGGTCTCCATCTCGGCCTGCCACAGGCGTTCGCCGTCCGGGCGCCAGGCGACGACGCCTTCGAGGGTGGCCGTGACCAGCCAGGCACCGTCGGGGGCCACGGCCACCTTCTGGATCAGGGAGGTCTCGTGGTCGATCCTGGCCATGGGCGTGCCGTCGAGCCCCCACACCACGGCCACGGACTCGGAGGCTGTCACCAGCCAGTCGCCGTCCGGCGCCACGGCCAAGGCGTCGACCCCGTCCTGGTGTGCCTGGAACTCGGTCCTGATGGTCCCGTCCAGGTTCCAGAGCGTGACCTTGCCCTCGGAGCCGCCCGTGACCAGCAGGCCGGGCCCCGCCGCCATGACCTCGACCCCGTCGGGCCCCGCGCGCCATGAGCGCCGCAGCGATTCTGCAGGCAGGTCAGGCGGCTCCCACAGGCACTCCAACCAGGCGTGGCCCGACTCCCGCAGCAGCTCGCGCAGTTCCCCCGCCACCGGCGAGACAGGATGCAGCCGCCCGGCCAGCGTGGCGACCAGCGTCTTCTGCGACCCTTCCCTGGCCTCCGCCAGCATCGCCGCGTTCTGTGCGAGGGTACGGCGCAGCCGGTTCGCCAGCGGCGTCCCTGCCAGCTCCAGGTCCCGTTCGAGGTAGGCGGTCGAATGGGTGCCGAGCTTGGTGACGATCCAGCCAGCGCCGCACACCAGGTCCGCCACGGGCCCGCCGATCCCCGCCATCAGCCTCGGCAGGTGGACGGCCAGGTAGGTGCGCTCGGCCTCGGTCAGCCACTCCCACGGATGCTCGACCAGGGCCTCCACCAGTGCCCGGCCCGCGCGCAGCGCGCCCTCCGCGCCGAGCGTCTCCGCCAGGTAGGCCATGACGGGCTCGGGCACCACCAGCACGTCGTCGTGGAAGGACGTCCGCAGCAAGCCCAGGGCGCGCAGGCCCGCCAGGGTCAGCTCCGCCTCGACCTCGGACAGGTCGGCGGTCCGCCGCCACAGCAGCTGGATCATCCGGGCGGGCACGTGCCCGTCGGCGGCGAACACGCCGAGCTCGAGCAGGCGCTCCACGCTGCCGGGTGTCCCGAGCCCGGCCAGTCCTTCCGCCAGGACCCTGCGCACGGCCGACGCGCGCTCCGCGGCGTCGCCCGGGTCGGCCAGGTGCGGCTGCGCCGTACCGAGGGCGGAGCTCAGCGTGGACAGCAGCGGCCAGCCCCGCTCGGGCAGCGGCATCCGGATGATCTCGGCGCCGCTCGGCAGGCCCGCCGCGGATCTGACCGTGAGCAACGTGCGCGCCATCGGCGCGAGTTCGAAGGCCGAGGGCCGCGTGGGGTGCCTGTGCAGGCCGTCGAACACGACGAGCACGTCGCCGGGCTCTTCGCCGGGGATGTCCTGGCCCACCGAGCGGATGAGGCCGTCGGAGCCGATCTCGTACCAGAACACGCCCCCGGAGAAGTGCTCCGCGACCCGCGGGTCCGCGCACATCGCCCTGGCCAGCGTCGTCGTGCCCGCGCACTCCAGCCCGTCGATCTCGGGGACCACGGCGACGACGTCGGCCCCGCCCCGGAGCAGCTCGGCCACCAGGTCGTCGAACTCCGGCCCGTACTGGATCGGCTCACCGTCCATGCGCCCTCCTTTCAGCCGTAGGACGATCGGCGCGTGATCCCGGTTCCTGGCGTGGACGCGCGGCGTTCAGCCGGCGTTCGCCGGGGTCCTGTAGAGGTGGCGGGTGTACTGGCGTGGGGTGCCGCCGCTGGCGGCTTTGGGGGTCGCGCTGACGGGGGTGGCCGTTCCTTCGTTCTGGCGGGACGAGTCGGTCAGCGCGGCGGCGGCGCGGATGCCGTGGGATCGGCTGTGGCGGCTGCTGGGGTCGATGGACGCGGTCCACGGGCTCTACTACCTGCTGTTACGGCCGCTGGTCGCGGCGTTCGGGGTGGGCGAGGTGGTGCTGCGCCTGCCGTCCGTGCTGGCCATGGCGGCCACCGCGTACGGCGTGTGCCGCATCGGCGAGCGCCTGGCGGCCCTCCGGCTCGGGATCGTGGCGGGGCTGGCGTACGCGCTGCTGCCGATCGTGAGCAGGTACGGGCAGGAGGCCCGCTCCTACGCGCTGGTCAGCGCGGTCGCGGTGCTGGCCACGTGGCTGCTGCTCGACCTGGTGGACGGCGGCGGGTGGCGGGTGTGCGCGGCCTACGGCGGGTCCCTGGCGTTGCTCGGCTGGCTGCACCTGTACGCGCTCCTGCTGGTGCCCGCCCACCTGGCGACCGTGCTCTGGCGGCCCTCGGACACCGTTCATCGCGATGCCGACCGTGCCGAACAGAGCCGCGGCTCGCGACCTGTGCGGCGGTGGGCGGTGGCCGTGGCGGGGGCGGTGGTGGCGGTGCTGCCGCTGGCCTGGGTGGCGGCGCACGAGCAGCGGCAGGTGGTCTGGCTGCGGACGCCCGGGGTGGTGCAGCTTGCCGGGTTCGCCTACCGGGTGGGCGGGAGCTGGGTGGGGGTGGTGTTCCTGGGCGGGCTCGGGCTGGCCGGGGTGGTGGTGGCGGCCAGGTCGGAGCGGGCGCTGCTGCGGGTGGCGTTGCCGTGGGCGGTGCTGCCCGTCGTGCTGTCGTTCGCGATCTCGCGGGTCCATCCCGTCTACAGCCCGCGGTACGTGCTGTTCTGCGTGCCGGGGTTCGCGCTGCTGCTCGGCTCGCTCGCGGTTCCCGTGAGGCGGTGGCGGTGGGCGGCGCCCGCCGTGCTGGTGGCGCTCGCCGTACTGGTGCTGCCCGCGCAGGTGGCGCTGCGGCGGCCTGACAGCAGGCCCGACAACCTGCGCGCGATGGCGGGCGCGCTCGCGGCGCGGGAGCGGCCGGGTGACGGGGTGCTGTTCGTGCCGCGGCCGTTCCGGATGTTCGTCGGGGTGTACGAGGCGCCGCTGCGGGTGCTGCGGGACATCACCTACGCGCCGGGGCCGTTCCTGCGGCAGGCCGATCGGCTGCGGCGGATCTGGATGATCTCCCCGCCGCACCGTCACTGGGCCAACGACCGGCGCTGCCAGGCGCTGCTGCACGATCCGCTGTTCCGCGTCGCCACCAGCGAGACGATCGGGCGGATCAGGCTCACGCTGTTCACCCACACATGAAGTGTGGCGACTGTCACGTTGCCTTATTGGCATTCAGTCTAAAAAATCGCGTCATGGCCGATCTTCCCCAGTCCGCGGTCGCACGGACCGCCAAGCTCGCCGCCCTGCCTCTCGGATACGCCGGCCGTACCGCCCTCGGGCTGGGCAAGCGCGCCTTGGGCAGGCCCGCGGAGCTCATCGCGACAGAGGTGCAGGCCCGCACCGCCGAGCAGATCTTCAAGGTGCTCGGCGAGCTCAAGGGCGGCGCCATGAAGATCGGGCAGCTGCTGTCGGTGCTGGAGTCGGCGCTGCCGCCCGCGGTGATCGGCCCCTACCGGGCGGCGCTGACCAAGCTGCAGGACTCGGCGCCGCCGATGCCCGCCACGACCGTCCACCGGGTGCTGGCCGAGGACTTCGGCCAGGGCTGGCGCGAGCACTTCGCCTCCTTCGACGACGAGCCCGCCGCCTCCGCCTCGATCGGGCAGGTGCACAGGGCCGTGTGGGCCGACGGGCGGGCGGTCGCGGTCAAGGTGCAGTACCCGGGCGCGGCCAAGGCGCTGACCAGCGACCTCAAGCAGCTCGGGCGGATCGTCAAGCTGTTCGGCGTGGTGCTGCCCGGCCTGGACGTGCGCTCGTTCGTGCAGGAGCTGCAGGACCGGGTGGTGGAGGAGCTGGACTACGGCTGGGAGGCGCAGGCCTGGCACGCCTTCGCCACCGAGTACAACGGCGATCCCGACATCGCGATCCCGCCGGTGGTGGCGGCCTCCGAGCACGTGATCGTGACCGAATGGCTGGAGGGCACGCCGCTGTCACGGGTGATCACGGACGGGCCGCAGGAGCTGCGCGACCGGGCGGCGCTCCTGCTGGTGCGCTTCTATTTCTCGGGGCCGACCAGGGCGCGGCTGCTGCACGCCGACCCGCACCCGGGCAACTTCCGGATGACCGCCGACGGGCGGCTCGGGGTGCTGGACTTCGGTGCGGTCAAGCAGTATCCCGACGGTCACCCGCCGGCGGTCGGGCCCATGCTGCGGTACGGCGCGGCCGGCGACATCGAGCAGGTGGCGGAGGTCTTCCGCCAGGAAGGCGTGATCAGGGAGGGCGTCCCGGTGGACCTGGACGCGCTGGCCTCCTTCGTCCGGCCGTACGCCGAGCCGATCTCGGTGCCGGAGTTCACGTTCACCCGCGACTGGATGCGGGAGCGCGGGCTGTACATGTTCGGCGACGGCACCAGCATCTTCCGCTCGCTCAACGTGCCGCCGGACTACGTGATGAGCTTCCGCGTCCTGACCGCCGGGTACGGCCTGCTCAGCCAGCTCCAGGCCACCGCCCCCTTCCGTGCCGAGGCCAGCCGCTGGATCCCCGGCTTCACCGGCGAGGACTAGTTGGTCGCGGGTTCCTCGGGCTCGTCCGACAACGGTTCCAGGGGGCGGACGCCCAGCACCCACGTGCCTGCGATGCGCGGGAGACAGGCCTGGACCCGCCAGGAGATCGATGCGCCGAACTCCTCCGGGTCGATGGACCAGTCCATGGCCGGCGAGCTCTTTCTCGTGAACATGATCGCTTCCATGAAGTCGTTCCAGCGGCCGTACGAGCTGAGAAGGACGAACTCGTCGGGCACGTCCAGGTCCAGGACGGCATAGAGCTCGTACTCCTGCGGACTCTGCGGGTTGAGGAGCAGCTCGGCCGTCAACGCCACGCGATCGTCGCGGGTGTCCGGCCCGTGCCACGCCCACAGCGGCGGCCGTCCCGCGCAGTCGAGGCCGCGCCGGGCCATCTCCGCCACCATTTCCCGGTAGGCGGGACTGAACGAGGGGCTCATCACCCTGGTCCAGTCTCCGGCCAGTTCACCGGTGTCCTCCAGCGACTTGAGCACCGCTCGATGCTGGACCGTCCACAGACGCATCGGGTTCTAGTGGCGCTGCAGGGCCTCGGCGATCGCCAGCGCGGTGGTGCGCCAGATCGGCGTGGTGGGGGTGATGACGGCGAAGTGGTCGCCCGACATCTCCAGGTAGGTGAGGTCGTCGCCGGCGTCGCGGGCCGCGCGGGCGTAGCGGCGGCTGAAGTCCACCAGGTCCACGTCGTCGCCTGAGCCCTGGACCACGAGCTGGCGTACCTTGAGCGGCAGCCGGAGCAGCGGGCTGGCCTCGCCGTACAGCCTGGCGTCGCCGTCGTGGGTGCCGCCGAGCGCGGCCGCCACCGCGCCCGAGCTCATCCAGCGGCGGTCGGCCTCCACCAGGTCGAGCACGCCGGCCAGGGAGACGGCCAGCGCGACGCGGGCGCCGTCGGCCGCGGCCCTGAGCGCGAGCTGCCCCCCGGCCGAGTGGCCGACCACGCCCACGCGGTCGAGGTCGAGGGCGCCGTCGCCCGACTTGGACAGGGCCGCGAGTCCCGCGGACACGTCTTCGGTGGTGGCGGGCCAGCCGTGCAGGTCGGGGCGGCGGTACTCCAGGTTCCACACCGCGAAGCCGCGCTCGACGAGGTCGACGGCCAGCGCGTCCATGAGGTCGGCGGCCCAGATGGCCCGCCAGTAGCCGCCGTGCACCAGCGCGACCACGGGGTGCGGCCCGGGTCCCGCCGGAAGGCGCAGCTCGCCCCACTGGTCCGGGTGCGCGCCGTACGCGAGGCGTTCCGCGGGATGCCGGTGCCGGTACACGGCGTGCCTGATCGCCCAGGTGAGCCCGCCGATGCCGCGCCCGTGCAGGTGGGCGGCGCCCTCCCCTGCCTTCACCCCGTCGCGGCGGTCGAGGTCGAGCCACACGACCTGCCCGAGCGGCTCCTCGATCAGCCCACTGGCCTCGGGCCCGGGGATCACCACCGCGAGCCCGTCCTCGGCGGCGCAGCGTTGCCTGATCTCGGCGGAGTCCTTGGCGTGCACGAGCGATCCGCGGACCCCGCAGGCCGCGAACTCGCGCTCGGCGACCTCCCTGAGCAGCACCTCGTCGGCCACGACACTGGGACCAACGATCACCCGCACGTCCGTCATGTCCCCGACAGTACTCCCAAGACCCTCTATTTCCCCCAGCGCCCGAAATTTCTTGATCCAATTGTGTGACGGCTACGGTGGAGGGGTGATCTCGGTCGAGGAGGCGGAACGCGTCCAGGAGGAGCTGCGGGCACGGGTCGAGCTGGACGGGCCCGCGAGCTTCGCGCTGGTCGCCGGGCTTGACGTGCACTATCACGGGGACGCGCTCGAGGCGGCCGCGGTCGTGTTCGACGCCGAGGGGCGGCGGGTCGACCAGCGGGTGGTGCACGGCAGGCCCGAGTTCCCGTACGTGCCGGGGCTGTTCGCCTTCCGCGAGGTTCCCGCGCTGTTGAAGGCGCTCGAGGGACTGTCGGTCACGCCCGACCTGCTGGTGTGCGACGGGTACGGCCTGGCCCATCCGCGGCGGTTCGGGCTGGCGTGCCATCTGGGCGTGGTGACCGGGCTGCCGGCGCTCGGCGTGGGCAAGACCCACTTCGTCGGCGAGTACCGTGATCCGGAGCAGTCGCGCGGGTCATGGACGCCGATCGTGATGGACGGCGAGGTGGTCGGCCGCGCCCTGCGCACCCAGGACGGGGTCAAGCCGGTGTTCGTCTCCCAGGGCCACCGGATCAGCCTCGACACGGCCTGCGACCAGGTGCTGCGCCTGTCTCCGTACTACCGGCTCCCCGACCCCATCCGCGCCGCCGACCACCTCGCCCGCCACGGCGAGTAGCCGCGTCAGCTCGTGCGGCGCGGCGAGTAGGACCAGACCAGCAGCCAGACGCTCAGCCCGAAGATCGCCATGCCGAGCGGCACGTGCACCAGCACGACGCCCGACCCGCCCAACGCCGACTGCACGAACCCGGCCAGCAGCACCACGAGTGCGGCCAGTGCCGGCCAGCCGGGCCCGCGTCCCGGGCGCCACAGCAGCACGGCCGTGACGAGCTGGATCAGCCCGAGCACGTGGACGGCCAGCGCGCCGGTGCCGTGCAGGCCCGAGCCGCCGCCGCTGAGCAGCATGCCGGCGCTCACCGCCTGCACCAGGACGGCCAGCGTGTTGAGCACGGTGACGGCCTTGAACGCGGTCAGGTACCCGCTCCCCTTGGCGACCTGGGTAACCACTGGATTCTCCTTCGCTCGCGTAGGAACCCAGGATCTTGCGGGCCGGGGGAACGGGCATCCGCCGCCGGTCGCGATCCGATCTACCTCAGCTGGAGTACAGCCGTTCCAGCACCACGGCCACGCCGTCCTCGTCGTTGCTGAGCGTCCGGTTCGGCACGGACTCCAGCACGAGCGGGTGCGCGTTGGCCATGCCGTACGGCAGGCCCGCGTAGGCCAGGACGGCCAGGTCGTTGGGCATGTCGCCGAAGGCCACCACGTCCTGGGGCGTCAGGCCGCGCTCGGCGCACAGCCGGGCCAGCGTGCCCGCCTTGGTGACGCCGGCGGCGCTGATCTCCAGCAGGCCCGTGCCGCCGGAGTGGGTGATCTCGGCCTGGCCGTCGACCGCGGCCCGCGCCACCGCGAGCATGTCGTCGGCGGAGTGCCCGCGCGACCAGGCCATCAGCTTGACGATCGGCTCGCCGCTGTCCCACAGGCTGTCCAGGTCGGGCAGGTCGCGGCGGTACTCCTGGTCGAAGAGCAGGATCCGGTCGTAGGCGGGTTCGGCCAGGACGTTCCAGCCGGTCTCCACGGCGAAGCCGACTCCGGGCAGGGCCTCGCTCAGCAGCGTGGCCACCTTCGCGGCGACGGCCGGGTCGAGGGTGTAGGACGTGACGATCTCGCGGGCGGCCGCGTCGTAGACGACGGCGCCGTTGCTGCAGACCGCGATCTCGTCCTCGCCGGACTGCGGGGTGATGCGGTCCACGCCGCGCGGCGGTCTCGCGGTGACGAACACGATCTCCGCCCCGGCGGCGCGGGCGAGGTCGAGCGCGCGGCGGGTGCGCGGGGTGATCGATCCGGTCGAGTCGAGGAGGGTTCCGTCCAGGTCCGTGGCCACGAGGCGGGGAGAAGTCACTGCCCTATTATCCAGTTTCGTGACTACGCCTCCCCGTCCGGATGATCGTGTCCCCTCTGTCCTTCGTTTCGCCACTGAGCTGGTGGCTTGGGTGGCCACGCCGTGGGCGCTCTGGGCGGTCTCGGTGCCGCTGGCCGTACTGTCGGTGATCGTGTTGATCGGGCTGCCGACCCTGCTGTCGACGCCGGGAGACAAGAGCAACGTGATCGTCGCCGTGCCCGGGTGGGTGACGATCGGGCTGGTGCTGCTGCAGCTGGTCGCCGCCGTGTGGGCGGCGTGGGTCGCCTGGCATCCGGTCGTCGCGGTGGTGGTGACGGGGATGGCGCTGGCCACGCTGGTCACCGAGCGTGCCCGCTGGAAGTGGCTGCTCGCGCTGGGTTAGTCCAGGATCAGCAGGCCCTCCCTGGCCTCGTGCGAGCCTTCGAGGGCCGCCCGCACCACGTCGAGCACCAGTTCCAGCGTCTGCAGCGAGTCGGCGCCGGTGACCTTGCGCTCGTGCTCCCAGCCGTCGAGCCCGTCGATGCGGTACGGGCACGACCAGTCGCCGTTCGCCTCCTCGAACGGCAGGCCGATCGTCACGGTCACCTCGGAGGGAGGGTCGGTACGCAGCGGCAGCGTGCGCTGCGCGATTTCGTACATGTGTGGTGATCTACCCACCGGGCGTGCGCTGCAAGACTGGAGGCGTGTCGGTGACAGATCAGACGATCCAGCAGCTCAAACGGTCGATCGTGACGGGCGAGTTCGAGCCGGGGCAGCGCCTGCCGACCGAGCGCGAGCTGGCGGTCAGGCTCGGCGTGTCCCGCAACACGCTGCGCGAGGCGATCAGGGCGCTCACGCTCGGCGGGATCCTGGAGGCGCGCCAGGGTTCCGGCACCTACGTCAGCAGCCTGTCGCCCGGTCGGCTGCTCGACTCGTTCTCGCTGCTGATCGAGGCGTCAGGGGATGCCACGGTCCTGGACCTGCTGGCCGTACGCAGGGTGCTCGAGGCGGAGGCGGCGGCCCTGGCGGCGGCGCGGATCACGGACGCGCAGCTGGCCGAGCTGTCCGGCTGCCTCGCGGACATCCGCTTCCACGAGACGGTCGCCGCCGTGGCGGGCAACCCCGTGCTCGAGGCCCTGATCCAGTCGCTGGGCGGCCGCGCCTTGCGCGAGCGCGTACGGCGCAGCCATCCTGGCGGGGACGCCGGCGGCCATGACGCGATCTACGCGGCGATCAGGGATCGGGACCCCGCGCGGGCGGCCGCCGCGATGGCGACCCATATCGGGACGGTCGAATCCTTCCTCCGTACGGCTCGCGCGGACTAGTCTGCCTACGTTTTCACGAGGGGGCACAGTGATGAATGAGTCGTTCGGGACAAGACTGCGGGCCAGGCTGGACAAGTTCGGCCCGCTGTGCGTGGGCATCGATCCGAGCCCCGACCTGCTGGCGGCCTGGGGGCTTGACGACTCCCCCGCGGGGCTCGAGCGCTTCAGCCGCACCGTGGTCGACGCCGTCGGCGACCTGGCGGCGGTGGTCAAGCCGCAGTCGGCCTTCTTCGAACGCTGGGGCAGCCGCGGCATCGCCGTGCTCGAGCAGGTCCTCATCGACCTGCGCGAAGCGGGCGCGCTGGTGCTGCTCGACGTCAAGCGCGGCGACATCGACACGACCATGGCCGCCTACGCCGAGGCCTACCTCGACCAGGGCAGCCCGCTCGCCGCCGACGCCATCACGGTCAGCCCGTATCTGGGGTTCGGGTCGCTGACGGGAACGATCACCTCCGCCCTGGCCAACGACGCCGCGATCTTCGTGCTGGCCCGCACCTCCAACCCCGAGGCCGCCTCCCTGCAGCCCCTGGTCGCCGACCAGATCGTCGCCGGCGCCACCGCCGTCAACGCGGGCCACGCGCCCTTCGGCCCCGTCGGCCTGGTCATCGGCGCCACCCTGCCGTCGCTCGACCTCGACCTCACGAACCTCAACGGCCCCATCCTCGCCCCCGGCCTGGGCGCCCAGGGCGCCACCCCCGCCGACGTGGGCCGCCTCTTCGCCCAGGTACGGCACGCCGTCATCCCCTCGATCTCCCGCGCCGCCCTCGCGGACCCCGCCAAGATCCGCACCACCACCATGCACTACCGCGACGACTGCCTCACCCACCTCACCCCCTGAAGGCAAGGTCCTCGCTTCCGGAAGCGCTTCGCGCCTTGGCAGCCACGGACTGTCCTCAGTGGGGGGCCGAGCCCCCCACGACCCCTGGCAGGGGCGCGCCCCTGCACCCGCGCCGCCCCTTCGGGGCCGTTCTTCCCAGGGGGCTCCGCCCCCTTCGACCCCCACAAAGGGCCCTCGCTGACGCGAGGACTGTGTTTCTTGAATGCCCGCCCCAAACCCACCTGCCCACCACCCGCCCGACGCCCACCCAGAGGCGGAATCGCCCTCCGGGATCACGCCAGAAGCGGGCTCCGCCACGCCGCTCTCGCCCAACCCATCGCCCCGCCCAATGCGAGACCGCCGCTCCGGGGACGCACCGCAGCCGCGCAGATCGCCCTCGCGAAGGCCCGCAATGTGAGAGCGGGAACCGACGTCGATGGGTTGTGGCGAACGCTCTCAACAGGCCCGATCCGAGCCATGGCCTAATCCCTCAATGCGCCCTCGGGCCAGATCACCCGGACGGGTACACCGCGTTTCCGCGCCTCGGTCACCACGTCAGCGGTTCCGCCGTACCCCCGAGCAGGCTGGCCGTCCCAAACGGCGAACAACTCGTCGGCGTCGTCGAGCATGCGACTACTGGCCTGCATGTGCGATTCGGAAGTGGATTCGACGAAGTCCAGTCGGTACACCTGGCTCGCTCGGCGCAACAGTTCGTCGTACGCCGTGTGGAACTCACTCGGCAGGCCATCCCGGTACTGCTGCGCGGGGATCATAACCTCCAGTTCCCCGCCCAGATCGAGTACGGCACGCGCGAAGATCTGGTCAGCGCCATCAGCCAGACAGGACAGCCCGGTGAGGCCGGACGAGTGTCGGGCCAGCGCCTCTCGAATCGCAGCATCGATCAACGCGACTGTGTTGGGTCGCAGGCCGCGATGACCGGAGACAGCGATGCGAATCATGATCCCCCTAGAAGAGTGCTCTGTAGACGCTCGTCGAACGAACGGATTGTGGCGGTTACCGGACCTCCATAGCTTCTGCGGAACCGCTTGACGTGGTGCAGGACCCGCTCCGAGCCGTAGGTCGCCCCCACGGTGAGGGCGTTGGACGCGAGGTGGAACGCCTCGTCGTAGTGTCCGGACATGGCCTTGGCGGTAGCAATCTCGGTCATGAGCACGCCGCGCTGCTTGGCGGCGGGCTGGGCTGACGACAACGCCTCGCTGAACGCGGTGACAGCATCCCTGGGATGGCCGAGCCGTACCATGACCAGGGCTCGGTAACCCGCCAGTTTGGCGTCATCGAACGGGAACACCCAGGGCCACGGTGGGGCAACTGATCGCTCGCTTGCTCTAACCGCTGACCACGCCAGTTCCAGGGCTGCAAGTGCCGCAGGCTCGTTGAGCTCCGCAGCATGGCCAAGGGCTTCGATACTCGACAGCCATGCACGGGCGGTAGGCGGAGGTTGCTCACCGATCTCTCGCCGCGCGCGAGTGATCAGTCTGAGAGCCAGCATCGGGTCGTCTGCGTCGATCTCGAAGGCAGCCAGGCTGCCGAGCATGTAGGCGGCGAGCAGTGCATTCTCCGCCTGGCGGGCGCTGTCGATCGCCCGACGGTAGTAGAGGCGAGCTGTGCCGGTGTCCTGCATGTCGGCGTGCACCCAGGCGGCGAAGCCTGCGGCCTCGCTCAGGCCTGCCCTGATGTCTCCTGCGAAGGGCGAGCGGGAGGCACGGCCAAGGATGCGGTTGGCGAGATCGACATGGGCCACGGCGCCTCGGGCCAGCTCACGGGCCGGCGTGGTGGCTTCCAGGCGGCGCTGAGCGCCTGTGATGCTGGTCAAGGTCGATGCTGTGGTCTCGTCCACATCCGGACGCTTGGGAAGGGCCACACCTGCAAGCGCCGTCAGCGCCACGACCTTGCCGAAATCTCTGCGCTTCGTCGGATCGTCATCCCCTCGGACACCGAACCGGAGTAGGTGAAGCGGAATTCCGATCCGGATGGATATCTCCCGAACCTGGTCCACGGTGAGCGGCTGGCGGCCACGAAGCACCTTGGACACCCAGCTCTGGGAGTAGCCAACCGCCTCGGCTAACTGAGCTTGCGTCCATCCGTTCGCCTGCCGTACTTCCGCAAGGACGGTCGGGAGATCACATGCGGCAAGCGCGGCGGCCACGGCGGGCGCCGACCAGAACTGAGGCGGTAGAGAGCCTTGTGTCTGGGTCACAACGCTAGGTTAGGTCGCCAACTCGGAGCGCACTGATATTCGTGACGAGAATATCCACAGCACCCTCAGCGCTAGGCCGTTAACCTGCGGATACGCACCAGGCAATGATCGCCCCATGAGCGCACTCCATCACCAGGCGCCGACAAACTCGCTTTCCGGGGCCGACAGCTCCGCCCTATGTGACGCTGAACGACTGGCCGCTGCCCTCGCATTGCAGGGGATCGCCACCGACGTTCACGACGGCTACGGCCTTGCCCTGGTGTCAGTCTGGGTGGACCTGGTGGTGTGGTGCAACCACGAGCGCTACTGGTGGCGCGTGGGGTGGGACGAGGCTCGCAAACGGGTGGTCTACGCCTGGCACCCGGCAACCGATCCGCTGCGGGCCGCTAACCGCATAGCACGCCGGTACGCCGAACTCCAGCGGAAGCACTCAGTGCCCTGCCCAGGAACGGCAGTGCCCCAATGACGGTGACCCTGGCCGCGCTGCAGGCGGCGTACGGCCACCGCTGGGAGCTCATTCTTGCTAACGGGCGATGGTACGGCGTGCGGTTCTGCTGGCAACACTGCCAGGACCCGTTGCACGGCTCGCGCCACATCCTGCTCGCCAACGGGCTCGAAGCCCTCGAAAAGCGCCTGGCGGCAGTCGAGCTCGGAGCGCAAGGCCTCGTAGACGGGGCTCGGTGATGACGTACCTGAATGTGATCCCGAACCTCACTCGATCCGCCTCCTCGTATGCGGTCATCGAGAATGTCGTCGTTGAGGAGACCTTGCGGGGAACAGGGCTCGGTAGGCAGATCATGGCCGGCACGCTCCGGGCGGCTTGGAAAGCGGGCTGCTACAAGGCGATGCTGCAAACGGGATCCAGCAAGCCTGCTACCCACGCGTTCTACAGAGCGTGCGGCTTCTCCTCCGACTCCAAGACGGCGTACCTCGCTCGCCCGACCTGACCTGAGCCGGGGTCATACCCGTGAAGGGACACTACGCGCGACCGAGCACCGATCAGGTCCGCTGCCTGGATCTCGACTCATCCCTCCACGATGGCCTGGCCGATGTCGATGGCGCTCATGCACGGGAGAGCGGGGAACCCGTCTGGACAAGAACTCAACATCTTCTCAACACGACCTGCCGCATGATCCCCGCACAGCTTCCAAACAGGGAGGGAACATGCGAAAGGTCATCAAGGGACTCGTGGTCGTGGGCGGGTTAGCGACACTGCTCGCGATGCCGGTGGAGGCGAGCGCGTCGACCGCCGCCGGTCCCGTCAACTTCAGCTGCGGCCCCAAGATCAACTCGGGCATCACGAACAACGAGACGCAGGTCGGCTACGCCGAGACCGGCGGAGGGTTCGTGAACGTCTGGAAGTCGAAGGACCGTCCCTACCGGGGGCGGAACATCTACTTCGCGACGGGACGCCTCCACCGCGGCGAGAAGATCTCCCTGGACTGGTCGGACGACGGCGGGCGGAGCTACCACGCCTGCCACGCCAGTGGCTCCCACGCCACGACCTACGCGATCGACCAGACGGGGAACCGCGCCTTCAGGGGCTGCGTGTACTCCAACAAGCGGTGGAAGTGCACGGATTGGAAGATCTACAACTAGTACCAGCGACGCGGGGTGCCGGTCTCCGGCTGAGATCACACCGGTCGTCCCGGTCCAGGACAACGGCGAGGACGTGCTGCTGCCGGGCGCGGCACGTCCTTGAAGACATGGCCTGTGGCTTCAGCCGGCCCAGATGTTGTTGGCGAACATCAGGACGTGCAGGACCGCGAGGGGGATGGACACGGCGGCGTACAGGAGGAAGATGCGGCGGGGGGCGCGGGCGAGGAGGAGCCACAGGGGGAACCAGAGCAGCATCGAGCGCGGGATGGACATGTAGTAGGTCGAGGTGGTCAGGGCGGCCACCTGCAGGCCGACGTAGACGCATTCGGGCCACAGGCGGCGGTGGGCCAGCCACGCGGTGAGCGCCACGCCGATGACCGCGGCGGCGAGTTCGCCGCGGAAGGCCCAGGTGAAGGCGTTGTCCACGTGCCAGGCGGCGTCCCAGCTGGTCTGCCAGGCCTCCCACGGCCAGGTCAGTTCCCTGCCCCAGCCGGCCTTCTGCGCGCTCTGCCAGGCGAGCCAGTCTCCCGTCCTGGTCCACTGGTAGAAACTGTAGGCCGCGAGGGGTAGGAACGGCAGCGCCAGCCAGCCGGCGGTACGCGGGCGTACCCGTCCCGCCCGCCAGGCCAGGGCGAGCCGTACGGCCAGCGCCACGGCCAGGTACAGGCCGGTGACGCGGACCGAGGAGGCGAAGGCGGCGCACGTGGCGGCGGCGGCCCAGCGGTCGCGGCCGGCGAGCAGCCAGGCCGGCAGCGCGAAGGCCAGGAACAACGCCTCGCTGTACCCGGCGAACAGGAACACTGCCGGCGGGGCGAGCAGCAGCGCCCACACCGCCCGCGACCCTGTGCCTTCTTCCGCGAGACGGGCCAACACGCGCGGCCCAGTGCCTTCTGCTGCGAGACGGGCCAACGCGCGCGGCCCGGTGCCTTCGTCGGCGAGGCGGGCCAGCGCGCACACGGCGACCGCCCCGGCGGCCAGGGAGATCAGCAGCCCGGCCAGCGTCCAGTCGCCGATCACGGTGTGCACCGCGCGCAGCAGCAGGGGGAAGCCGGGGAAGAACGCCGGCAGGCCGGGGTCGGGGGCGACGTCAGGATCGCCGTCGTAGCCCCATCGGGCGATGCGCATGAAGTGCACCGCGTCCCAGCGCATCCACCGCTCCACGTGGCCGGCGTCCCTGCCCAGGTTCAGGTACCAGGCGCCGCCCGCGGCCAGGAGGGCCACCCCTGCGCGGGTGAGCAGCCAGGCGGTCAGCGCCTCGCCGATGACGGAGCGGGAGCGGGCGGTGGCCGGCGCGGCGGCGCGGGCGCGATCCAGAATGGTGTGCATGGCGACTCCCCGGTCGGTGACGGTGCGCAGGTCACTGCACCAGCCGGGGTGTTTTGCCGGTGTCGCGGAAAAACCATATGCGGGCCATATGTCCGATCGATCAAGCTGGCCGCGCGCGGGAAAGGGGCGGGGATGAGGGTGCTGGTCGTGGAGGACGAGCCCTACATGGCCGAGGCGCTCGAGGCGGGGCTGCGCCGCGAGGCGATGGCGGTCGACCTGGCCGCGGACGGGCACGCGGCGCTGGAACGGCTGGCGGTCAACGACTACGACGTCGTGGTGCTCGACCGTGATCTGCCCGGCGTGCACGGCGACGAGGTCTGCCGCCGGCTGGCGGCGACGAACCCGGCCTGCCGCATCCTGATGCTGACCGCGTCGGGGCGGCTGGACGACAAGGTGGCGGGGCTGCGGCTGGGCGCCGACGACTACCTGGTCAAGCCGTTCGACTTCGCCGAGCTGGTGGCCCGGCTGCGGGCGCTGGAGCGGCGCAGCGCGCCCGCCGCGCCGCCGGTGCTGCGGCACGGCGGGATCCGGCTCGACCCGTTCCGCCGCGAGGCCTACCGCGACGGCCGCTATCTGCGGCTGACCCGCAAGGAGTTCGGCGTCCTGCAGGTGCTGCTGCGCGCGGACGGCGGAGTGGTCAGCGCCGAGCAGTTGCTGGAGAAGGTGTGGGACGAGCACGCCGACCCCTTCACCAACGCGGTGCGGATCACGGTGTCCACGCTGCGGCGCAAGCTCGGCGATCCACCGGTCATCCACACCGAGACCGGCGTCGGCTACAGCCTGCTGCCCCCGTCGTGAGACGCCTGACGATCAGGGCCCGGCTCACGCTCATCTACGGGGGCCTGTTCCTCGTGGCAGGGACCGCGCTGATGGGGCTGGTGTACCTGCTCATGCGGTACGCCCCCCGCTACGCCTTCCCCGAACACGACACTCCCACCGCGGGCCCGACCCGGTTCCCCAGCCCCATGCCGACCGCGGCCGGCCCCGATGTGCTGAACATCAGCAGCAAGGATGACGTGCTCGCCACCCTGCTGCTGTTCAGCGGCGTGGGCCTGGTGGTGCTGACCGCGCTGGCCCTCGCGCTGGCCTGGTACGTCTCCGGGCGCGTGCTGGCCCGCGTGCACGACATCACCGCCACCGCCCGCACCGTCGCCACCGGCAATCTGCACGAGCGCATCGCCCTGGATGGCCCGGCCGACGAGCTCAAGGACCTGGCCGACACCTTCGACGAGATGCTCGACCGGCTCGACGTGGCCTTCCAGGCCCAGCGCCGCTTCGCCGCCAACGCCTCGCACGAGCTGCGCACACCCCTGGCCACGACGCGCACCATGCTCCAGGTGGCGCTCGCCGACCCCGACGGCCAGGATCTGCGCGTGCTGGGCGACAGGCTGCTGCGCACCAACCAGCGCAGCATCGACATCACCGAGGCCCTGCTCACCCTCACCAGCGCCGAGCACGGCCTGGGCGCCACCGAACCCGTCGACCTGGCCAGGCTCCTCACCGAGTCGGCGGCCGCCCTCGACGCCCGCGGCCTCACCCTGAACGTGTCGGTACGGCCGGCCGTGGTGCACGGCGATCCCGTCCTGCTTCGGCAGCTCGTGACCAACCTGCTGACCAACGCGATCCGTCACAACGTGCCGGGCGGCCAGGTCCAGGTCGTCCTGACCGGCGAGCGGCTCACGGTCGCGAACACAGGGCCTGTCGTAGCGCCCGAGGACCTCGAGCTGATCTTCGAGCCGTTCCACCGGCTCGACACGCGCCAGACCCGCGGGCCCGGCTCGGGCCACGGGCTCGGCCTGCCCATCGTCCGCGCCATCGTCCGCGCCCACCACGCCACTCTGGACGCCTGCCCCAACCCCGGCGGCGGGCTGACCATCACGATCGTCTTTCCCACCGCCCGCTGAGCCCTTGGACGAGGTTCTCGTACGGCAGGCCGCCACCACCGCCCGCCCGCCGCACTTCGGCTGAGGGCCCGCGGCCGGCGCCTCTGGCGAGTCGGTGACACTTCCTCGCCGTCACGCCGAACGGAAACCTCCTGGAGTGGGCACCTTGATCACGGGGGCTCCGGCTCGTCGGTATCCGCGGTGCTCAGGACGATGGTGATCCGGGAGGGGAGACTCAGGGTGGCCGTGCCCGCGTGGGATTCGGCGACGGCCTTGACGATCGCGAGGCCGAGCCCCGCTCCCCCGCCAGGGCCGCTGACGAAGGGCTCGAAGGCGCGCTCCGCCAGGTCGGGCGGGAAGCCGGGGCCGTCGTCCTCCACGGAGATGGTGATCGTGCCGCCGTCCCTGGAGGCCAGGACGCTGATGGGTGGGTGGCCGTGCCGTACCGCGTTGTCCAGCAGGTTGCCGACCGCCTGCCGTACCCGGAGCGGGTCGAGGCGAACGGTCTCGTCGGGGGCCGAGACCGTGACGCCCTCGAAGGCCAGCTCGCGCAGGAAGTCCCCGAGGCGGACGGGCGTGCGGTGGACGGGCAGGCGGCCGTGGCGGGTGCGGGCCAGAACGAGCAGGTCCTCGGCGAGCCGTACCAGGGTGTCCGTCTGGCGGGAGGCCGACTGGACGGCCAGCTCGAGCTCCTGGCGCGTGCGCGGGCGGGCCAGCGCGAGGTCGAGTTCGCTCTTGAGGATGGCCAGCGGCGTGCGCAGCTCGTGGCTGGCCTCGTCGACGAAGCGGCGCTGTCGCGCGGCCGCGTCGTGCAGCCGATCGAGCATGGCGTTGACCGTCACGGCCAGCTCGGTCAGCTCGTCGCCCGCGGGCGGGACGGGCAGGCGGCGGTTGGGCTCCAGCTCGGAGATGGCCGCGGCCTCCTTGCGCATGCGCTCGACGGGCCGCAGCGCGCCGGCTGCGACGAGCCAGCCCGCGGCCGACGACAGGGCCAGCGCCCACGGGCCGCCGATGAGCAGGAGGGTGAGCAGGCTGTCGAGCGCCTCCTGCCGGTCGCCGAGCGGCGCGCCGACGACCACGATCCCTGACCTGGTGGGCACCGCGAGCAGCCGCGCCTCGTCGTCCACTCCCTCCACCCGGGTGGTGAAGAAGGTGGGCCCGGTCAGGCCGCGGACGCCGATCATGGGGGCGGCGCTGACGGCGTCGGTGGTCTGCAGGATGTGGCCGGAGGAGTCGAGGATCTGGGCGAAGGCCTCGTCGGGGTCGATGAGGTTCTGCCCGATCTCCATGGGCGCGGGGTGGTGCCGCTCGAGGGCGCCGACGATCACGCCGGCCCTGGACCGCAGGTCGAGGTCGACGCCGTTGAGCAGCTCGGCGCCGAGCCGGGCGTAGAGGAAACCGCCGAGCCCCGCCAGGACCAGGGCCATGGCCAGCGCGAAGGCCAGCGTCAGCCGTACTCTGAGGGAGATCCTGGCGATCATCGCAACCGGTATCCCGCCCCGCGGACGGTCTCGATCCGGCCGTGCCCGAGCTTGGCGCGCAGGTAGCCGACGTAGACCTCGACGACGTTGGAGTCGCGGTCGAAGGCGAAGTCCCACACGTGCTCGACCAGCTCCGTCTTGGACAGCACCAGGCCGGGCCTGCGCATGAAGTACTCGAGCAGGGCGAACTCCTTGGCGGTCAGGCTGACGGGCCGCCCGCCCAGCCGCACCTCGTGACGGGCGGGGTCGAGCTGGAGGTCACCCGCGGACAGTACGGCGGGCCGCTCCCCCGCCCCTCTGCGCAGCAGCGCCCGGAGCCTGGCCAGCAGTTCGGCGAAGGCGAACGGCTTGATCACGTAGTCGTCGGCCCCCAGGTCGAGCCCGCGCACCCGGTCCTCGACGGCGTCCCTGGCGGTCAGCAGCAGCACCGGAGCCCAGTTGCCCGCGGCCCTGACGCGTTCGAGCACCGCGAACCCGTCGATCCCCGGCAGCAGCACGTCCAGGACGATCACGTCGTAGGCGTTCTCCGCCGCGTACCAGGCACCCTCCTCGCCGTCGCCGGACACGTCGACGGCGAAGCCCTCCTCGGTGAGGCCCCGGCGCAGGATCGAGGCCATTTCCGGCTCGTCTTCCACCACCAGCACGCGCATGGCGGGCTCCTCTCAGCCTCCTCTTATCGGAGGCGGCGGATCCTGGTCGGTATCGCCCAGGGAGGAAGAATGTCCCGATTCACATGGCTCGCAGGCGTCCTGGTCGCGACGTCCCTCACGCCCGGCGCCCAGGCGACTGCTCCAGTATTCTCCGCGAACGTCACCAACCCCTGGTTCCCCCTCAAGCCGGGCACGACGCTCGTCTATCACGGCACCCAGGACGACGAGGCCGCCGTCGAGTACCTCCGGATCTCCAAGGAGACCCAGAAGATCGACGGGAAGCCGTGCCGGGTCGTCCTGGACCTGCTCTATGTCAAAGGTAAGCTCGCCGAGACCACGCGCGACTACTACAGCCAGGACTCCAAGGGCAACGTCTGGTACTTCGGCGAGGACACCGCCGAACTCGCGCCCGACGGCAGCATGGTCACCACCGAGGGCAGCTGGCACGCGGGCGAGCCCGGCGCCCGGGCCGGGATCCTCATGACGGCGGATCCCCGCGTCGGCCAGTCGATGCGGCAGGAGTACTCCCCGGGTGTCGCCGAGGACTACTTCGAGGTGATCGACATGTCGGCGCCGGTGTCCACGCCGTACAAGTCGTTCCCGTCGGCGCTGGTCACCAAGGAGTGGACGCCGCTCGAGCCCGGCGCGCTGGACCACAAGTACTACGTGCACGGCGTCGGCATGGTGAAGGAGATGACCGTGCACGGCGAGCACGAGGAGTTCGCCCTGGTCAAGATCCTGAATCAGGCGTGACCGCGGTGGGCCGTCTCCGGGCCCACCACGCGCAGCAACTCCAGGGCCTCGAACGTCCTCGACCCGGGCGGCGGGGTGAACACCAGCAGCCGTTGGTCCTCGGCCGGGGCGAGCAGCGTCTCGTAGTCGAACTCCATGGGCCCGATCACCGGATGCAGGACCCGCATGCGGGTGCGGCGCCGTACCGCGACCTCGTGCAGCTCCCACATCACGGTGAACTCCGCGCTGGCCCGGTGCAGCCGCTCGACCAGCGCGGCGGACGGCCCGTCCTGGCCGCGGCGGCCCACGGCCGCGCGCAGGTCGGCCACGTGCGTGCGGGCGTGCGCCTCGTGCTCCTCCTCCGGGTAGGCCTCGCGCACGGCAGGGTCGGTGAACCAGCGCCAGACGATGTTGCGGTCGGGCTCCACGACCGTGCAGTGGCAGCCGAACAGCGCCTCGGCCATGGTGTTCTGCGCCAGCACGTCGCCCAGGTCGCTCTGCAGCTGCGCGGGCGTGTCGGTGAGCCGGTCGAGCAGGTAGAGCAGGCTGGGCCTGACGTGGTCGCCCGCGCGCGGCCCGGCGGGCGGCCGGTGGCCGGCCAGCAGGTAGAGATGGTCGCGCTCCTCCCTGGTCAGCCGCAGCGCGCGGGCCAGCGCGGACAGCAGCTGCACCGACGGCTGCGGGCTGCGCGCCTGCTCCAGCCGCATCAGGTAGTCGGCCGACATGCCCGCCAGCTGGGAGACCTCCTCGCGACGCAGTCCAGGGGTACGGCGGCGCGGCCCGGAGGGCAGCCCCACCTCCCCCGGCAGGAGCCGCTCCCTGGCACGGCGCAGGAAGTCGGCGAGCTCTGGTCGATCCATGCCGTCCATCCTGCAACAGCGGC
Organism: Nonomuraea sediminis; assembly: GCF_018531495.1. Taxonomy (GTDB): domain Bacteria; phylum Actinomycetota; class Actinomycetes; order Streptosporangiales; family Streptosporangiaceae; genus Nonomuraea; species Nonomuraea sediminis. The sequence goes on along the minus strand of NZ_JAHDTI010000011.1, from coordinate 378,895 downwards.
GAATGCCGCAGGCTAGGACCCCTTGTCCTAGGGAATCCGGTCCGCTCCTCATCCCGGCGCGGACCTGGCAGCGTGCAGGGCATGACGAACCTGACTGTCGACGGCGCCCGCATCGGCTACCGCACCGAAGGGAGCGGGCCTGGCCTGGTGTTCGTGCACGGCACCGGCCCCGGCTCGGTGATCTGGCGCGGCTTCGCCGAACGTTTCGCCGGCCGCAACACCGTGATCCTGCCCGACCTGTCCGGCAGCGACCCGGTCGAGGACGACGGCGGCGAGCTGACCGTCGAGGCGCTCACCCGGCAGCTGGCCGCCGTGATCGAGGACACCGGGCGGGGGCCGGTCGACGTGCTCGGCTTCTCGCTGGGCGCGGTGGTGGCGCTGTCGCTGGCGGCCACCCGGCCCGACCTGGTGCGCCGCCTGATCCCGGTGGCGGGCTGGAGCCACACCGAGGACGAGTACCTGCGCAACGCGCTGGAGATCTGGCACCGCCTGGGCGGCGACTCGGCGGGCTTCGCCCGTTTCTCGATGCTGACCGGGTTCAGCCGCCGCCATCTCAACGAGATCGGCAGGGACGCGGTGGAGGAGCTGGCGGCCTACTTCGTGTCCACCCCGAACCGGTTGCGCCAGGTCGACCTCAACCGCCGGGTCGACATCCGCCACCTGCTGCCCCTCATCCAGGCCCCCACCCTGGTGATCGGCACGGCCCGCGACGCCCTCATCCCCGTCGAGACGTCCCGCGACCTGCACGCTTCCATCCCCGGCTCCTCCTACGCCGAACTCGACGCCGGCCACGTCGCCTACCTCGAGCGCCCCGAGGAGTTCGACAAGCTGGTCCGCGACTTCACCGCGTGACCTCCCCGGTACGGCGGGCCGCCATCAGGGCGGGCGCCGAGAAAGCGATCGACCACCAGCCCGCCGCCTGGTAGCCGGCGCGAACGAGGATCGCGGCCGGCACCGCCCCGGGCACGAACAGGCTCGCTGCCTGCGCCCACTCGCCCGTGGACAGGGCGAGGCGGGCCGTGCCCCTACCGCGTGCGTAGCCACGAGGTCGCCGACCGGGCGCCGGGGCGGCGAGGAGGTGTGCGGCGGAGGTCGGCGCCTGGTACGGCGGGAGACAACGACCGGGGTGCCCCGATCCCGAATGGGCGTGACGGCGAGGAAGCGGCGCCGACTCGCCGGAAGCGCCGGTCAGGGGTCCTCAGCCGGAGTGCGGCGGGCGGACGGTGGCGGTGGCCTGCCGTACGGGAACTCGCCGTAACAACAGGCGCTGGTCAGGTGGTCAGGCCCACCACGTCGGCACCGTTGAACGTGCTGCGGGACAGGTCGATGGTCTGGCTGCCCTCGGCGCCGTCGAAGGAGACGCGTCCCGCGGTGAACCAGGCCTCCTCGAAGCCCACCCGCGCCCCTTCGAAGCACGCCCCGTCGAAGGTGAGGGTGCCGCCCGTCACCTCGGCGTTGGCGAACGAGACGACGCCCGCGGCGAAGCGCGCGTCGGTGAAGCTCGACTCGCCGGAGGGGAAGCATGTCTGGCGGAAGGAGACCGTCCCGCCGTCGAAGCGGGTGAAGGCGAACGAGACCCGGGCCCCCGCCAGCCGGGCGCTGTCGAAGGACACCGTGCCGGCCGTGAACGCGGCCCGGTCGAAGGAGATCGCCCCGGCCGCGAAGCGGCAGTGCTCGTAGGACACCTCGGCCCCGGCGAACTCGGCGCCGGCGAAGCTCGCCTCCGTGCCGAAGAACTGCGCCCCGCTGAAGGTCACCTGCCCGCCGGTGAGCCGCGCCCGCGGCAGCAGCAGCTCGGCGCCGTTGAACTGGGCGTTGGCGAAGCCGAGCCGGCCGCCGGTCACCTCGGCGCCCTCCAGCCTGATGCGGCCCTTGACCAGCTCGGCCTCGTCGAAGAGTACGGCGCCGCCGTCCAGCCTGGCTCTGTCCATCCGCAGCACGCCGCCCGCCAGCGTGGACCCGCGGAAGCTCACTTCGGCCCCGGCGAACCGCGACTCCCTGAAGTCCAGCGTCGCCGGGCCGAACTCCGCACCCTCGAACGAGACGCCGCCCGCGGCGAAGACCGCGCCCCGGAAGGAGACCTCGCCGGAGCGGAAGCGCGCCCCGGTGAAGCGGGTCCGCGCCCCGGAGAAGGTCGCGCCGCCGAAGTCGCCGCCGTGGAACTCGACCCCGGAGAAGTCCAGGTCGTGGCCGCGCCAGTTGACGGCCGCGTCCTCGCGCAGGTGCGCGGTGATCAGCCGGATCGTGGTCTGCCTGACCTCCCTGTCGCCGTTGTCGTCCTGCGCGGGCAGCCGCAGGCACGCGCAGAGCACGTCCACGCAGGTCTGCCGCTGCTCCCAGGTGCCGGAGTCGTCGGCCAGCCCGGCCAGCGCGTAGACGGCGGCGAGCCTGGAGGCCGGCCGCTCATGCCCGAGCTGGTCGGCGATGGCGGCGAAGCGGTCGTTGAAGAGCTTGATCTGCTCCCTGCTCTCGGCCGCCTCGGCGGTGCGCTGCCTGCGGTAGACCATGACGAGCCCGACCAGCGCCCCGGCTCCGGCGACCACGGCGAAGGCCATCTTGAGCAGCTCGAAGAGCGTCTTGGACGACAGGACGGGCTCGGGACGGACGTGCTGGAATCCGGTGATCAGGAGCCCGGTCACGACCACTGCCACCAGAGTGAGAATCGCCGCGGAGAAAGCGACCGCCAATGCCAGTGCAATAGGGGTCAGCCGTAGTCCGGGGATGGATCGACCTCGTTTGGATGGCAAGTGTTTGTCCACCGCGCCAGCTTACGATTGGCGCGTGGATCTCAAAGTTGAAGTCCGGACCGAGGACCGGATGGTCTTCGTCGACACGGTCGGTGAAATCGACGTCTACACCGCGCCCAAGCTACGGGAAGTGCTGGTCGACCTCATGGCCGACGCCCCGCCGCAGGTCTACGTGCTCAATATCCGACAGGTCGATTATTTGGACTCCACCGGCTTCGGCGTCCTCGTCGGCGGCCTGAAGAGGGCGCGCGCCCAGCGCTCGGAGGTGGTGCTCATTTGCACCACGGAACGCATATTGAAGGTATTTCGTGTAAATGGGCTGATAAGGGTCTTTCCCATATACAAGTCGGAAGAAGCAGTCTTGACGGAAAAGAAGTGGATCTCCTGGGATCGGGCCACCGACGTGGTGGTCGATACGGAGGAGGTCATTATGGGATTTCCGGTCTGGGCATATTTTGCCGACCAGGCCATTTCCCGGATATTCACCGGTTTCCTCGACCGGATGCTCAATGCTTTCGACCTGGAGATCATCTATTACGGGGAAGGCCGCTTCCGCGGCGCGCGAGAGGTGGGGGTGCGGGCGCGCTCGGGCTCCCGAGCCACCACGGCCAGCGCCACCGAGCAGTCCTCCCGGCTCCGTGCGGCCCTGCAAGGCCGGCCGGTCGACCTCGACCCGGCGGAGAGCAGGGCCATCGCGCTGTTCGAGCAGATACTCGACCGGGCCACTGCGGCGGTGGTCCAGATCGCCTCGCTCATGGTGGTCAAGGTCGACGGCCGGCGCGAGTCGCGCAACCTCACCCAGCCCGAGCTGCGCTACTGGTTCTACAACGAGCACCTGAAGAGCGACCCGGAAGTGGCGATCCGCCTGCTGCGTTCACCCCCCGGGCCGTTGGAGCTCAGACTGCTCGGCCAGGACCGCTCGCCCCGGCTTCGCGCGCTCGCCGCCGAAACGCTCGACATCCTCGAGGCGGGAGGCTACGTCAACCCGGATGGACAGTGGGTGCCCCTCACCTCGGCCTCTCCCCGGACTCACCTCCGGGATGAGCCGCTCACGCTCCAGCGCCGCCACAAGCGGGCGCGGTTCGAGGTGGTCAACGAGAGCACTCTTCAGGCCGCCGCCCGCATGGGCGGCAACCCGGCCGTCCTGGGCTTCGCCTCCCCTCGTCCCCCTGGGCGCGCCTACCGCGACGGCGCGCAGTCGCAGGAGACGAGCCTGCTGCGCGCCTCGACGTTGCACACCGCGCTGGCCGGGGCCGAGGACTTCCACGCCGACGCCGACGCCGTCCTCTATTCCGCCGGTGTCCAGGTGTTCAGGGACGACGACGGCGACCTGCTGGCGGAGCCGTACGAGATCTCCGTCATCAGCGCGGTCGCCCCGAGCGGACGCGCAGCGATCGACGCCGGGATCAAGCGCCTGCTCGCCGTCGCCCAGACGCACGGGCATGACACGCTGGTGCTCGGCGCCTGGGGCTGCGGCGCGCGCGGCAACGATCCTGCCGTGGTGGCGTCCCTGTTCAGGAAGCACCTGGCCGGCGGCAGGTTCGCGCACGTGGTGTTCGCGGTGCTCGGCGAGCCCGCCATGACGGCGTTCCGCACCGCCTTCTCCGGGCATCGCCGGACGCGCTAGGACAGGAAGGCGTCGATCTCCTGGCGGGTGGGCATCGAGGTGCTCGCGCCCTCCCGCTGCACCGACAGCGCGGCGGCGGCCGAGGCGAACAGGAGCGCGTCGGCGGGCGGCTTGCCCTCGGTGCGGGCCACGGCCAGGGCGCCGACGAACGTGTCGCCTGCCGCCGTCGTGTCGACCGCGTGCACCGGTACGGCCGGCACCCGCAACCGGTCTCCGGAACGCGAGCCGTACAGCGCGCCCTCGGAGCCGAGCGTGATGACGACCTCGGGGACCTTCTTGAGCAGCTCGTCCAGCGCGGTCTCGGAGTCGGCGGCGCCGGTCAGCGCGGCGGCCTCGTGCTCGTTGGGCACGATGAGCGTGACGGCCTCGAGCAGTTCGTCGGGCAGCGGGCGCGCCGGCGCGGGGGTGAGGACGACCTGCGCCCCGCCGACCCTGGCGGCCTCGGCGGCGCCGATCACGGCCTCCATGGGCAGCTCGAGCTGCAGCAGCAGCGCCTGCGAGCGGGCGATCACGGCCAGGTCGTCGCTGGACGGGCCGGTGATCGTGCCGTTGGCGCCGGGCACGACGATGATGGAGTTGCCGCCCTCGTCGTCGACGACGATGTGCGCGATGCCGCTGGGCCCCTCCACCCGGCGCAGGCCCGCGACGTCCACCCCCGCCTCGGCCAGGGTGGCGCGGATCTCGGTGCCGAAGGAGTCGTCGCCGACCGCGCCGAGGAAGGCCACCTCGGTTCCCGCGCGGGCGGCGGCGATGGCCTGGTTGGCGCCCTTGCCGCCGGGCACGGTGCGGAACGCCCGTCCCGTCACTGTCTCGCCCCGCTTGGGGGCCTGTGCTACGTACGCGACGAGATCCATGTTCGCGCTGCCGAAGACCGAGATCATGGTCACATCATCTCCTGAGTACGGCGGGCCAACTCCACCAGGGTGACCCCGTCGAAGCCCGTCAAGCTGCTGGCCAGGCTGTCACGCATCAGCCACTGCCCGGGTACGCCGCCGTTCAGCGCGCCCGCGATCGACCCGGCGGTGGCGCCCGCCGAGTCGGTGTCCCAGCCGCCGGCCACGGCACCGGCGACGGTGGCCGTGAAGTCGCCGTCGGCGTGCACGAGCGTGGCGGCGACCAGCGCGGCGTTGTTGATCGTGTGGACCCAGTGCAGGTCGCCGTGCCGCTCGTGCAGCCGGTCGATCACGCGCTCGAAGTCGCTCTCGGCGGTGGCGTCCTCGACGGCCTGCCGCAGCGCGGCGCCGAGCCGCGAGGCGGGCGGCACGACCGCGATCCCGGCCTCGACCGCCTCCCGCGCCGATGTGGCGACCAGCGCCTGGGCGCACATCGCGGCGGCGAACATGGCCCCGTAGACGCCGTTGGAGGTGTGGGTGAGCCGGGCATCGCGCCAGGCCTGCTCGGCGGCGGCCGCGGGATCGCCGGGGTTGACCCAGCCGTAGACGTCGGTGCGGATCATCGCACCGATCCACTCGCGGAACGGGTTGCGGTAGGTGGCGGTGCGCGGGGGTTCGAGCCCGTCGAGCAGGTTGCGGTAGGCGACCCGCTCGGCGGTGAACGTCCGGCCCGCGGGCAGCTCGTCCAGCCAGAGCTTGGCCACGTCGTCGGTGGTGAAGCCGCGCCCGGCGCGCTCCAGGACCGACAGGGCGAGCAGCGGGTAGTTCAGGTCGTCGTCCTCGGGGATGCCGTCGATGTTCTCGACCAGGGAGTTGACGGCGCTGCGGCGGTTCCATGGCCAGCGCTCGGCGATCTCCTCGGGCAACCCTTCGGCGGTGAACCAGCCGCGGATCGGCCAGTTGCCGGTGGCCTTGGCGATCTCCTGGATGCCCGCGCGCGGGATCTTCTCGACCGGCTTGCCGAGCACGCATCCGGCGGCCCTGCCCTGCCAGGCGCCCAGCACGCGGGCCGGGTCCACGGGGGCCCGCGTCGGCTCCGGCCAGTCCGGGCACGCCGCCACGATGTCGGAGATATCCGTCGGCTCGTCGAGGGGCGACGGGAAGGAGGCCAGCTCGTCCAGCAGGTCGGCCGCGAGGGCGCGCAACCGTGCCGCCCCGGCAGAGGAGGCGCCCGCCCGGGGCGGGGCGTCGTGGCCGCCCGCGGCGTGCCACCTTTCCGCGATTTCCCCTATTTCCGGAAATTTCGCTAGACGGCCGTCTTCGGTGGCTTGGCGGAGCTCGTGACCGATCAGGTCCTCGGGCTGCACCCAGGTCAGGCGGATCACGACTCGTCCAGTTCGGCGAAGGCCGCCTCGTGCGCGCGCCGCCGCCGCAGGTCCTCGGCGTGCACGCGGCGGGCCACGGCCGCGATCGCGTGGCCGGGAGCCACGAGGTCGGTACGGCTGGCCGTACCGACCTGCGAGACCCACTCGGCGGGAACGGCGGCCAAGCCCCCGAGGGCGCCGGCGATGGCGCCGCCCATGGAGGCGATCGAGTCGGCGTCGCGGCCGTAGTTGACGCCGCCGAGCACCGTGTCGCGGTAGTCGCCCTTGGCGATGACCAGGAACGCCAGCGCCAGCGGCAGTTCCTCGATGCTGTGCACCCGCGACGGGCGGCGCGCGCCCAGGCCCTGGTCGCGGTAGGTGTCGGCGACCGTGTCGTAGGGGCGCATGGCCGCGCGCAGCGTCTCGAACGAGCCGTCCCAGTGGCCCAGCCCGCGCGCCGCCTCGCAGACCGCCTCGATGGCGGCCCTGGTGCCGTCCTTGGCCAGGCGCAGCGTGGTGGCGACGACCGAGTCGACGGTCGCGCCGGGACGCATCGCCTCGGCCACCGCGGCGGCCATGACGCCGGCGGCCTCGCGGCCGTAGCTCGACTGGTGGGCGCCGGTCAGGTCGATGGCCTCGGCGTAGGCGGCGTCGGGGTCGGCGGCGTTGACGACGCCGACGGGCGCGACGTACATGGCGGCGCCGCAGTTGACGATGTTGCCGACTCCGGCCTCGCGCGGGTCGACGTGGCCGTAGTGCAGGCGGGCCACGATCCACTTCTCGGCCAGGAAGATCCGCTGCAGCGGCAGCGCCTCGGCCTCCAGCTCGGGGATCCACTGCTTGGCGCCCATCAGCTCCGGCACCACGTGCTCGGCCATGGCGTAGGCGTCCAGGTGGCCGCCGGCCTTCTCGTACACCCTGATCAGAGCGTGTGTCATGAGGGTGTCGTCGGTGATGTGGCCGTCGCCCTTGTGGTAGGGGGCGATCGGGCGGGCGTTGCGCCAGTCCTCGTTGTACGGGCCGACGATGCCCTCGACCTGCCCGCCGTACCTGGCGACGATCTGCTCGGGCGTCCAGCCCTCGGTGGCACCGCCGAGGGCGTCACCCACCGCCGCTCCCGCCACGCACCCGGTGGCCCTGTCGTCAAGCGGCGTCATGCGAGTCCCTCCAAGAGTTCCATCAGATCCCTGCCCGCCAGTTCGGGCAGGCAGCAGCCGGCCAGTGTGCGCGACGAGGCGGCCCACCCCTGCGGGATCGTCTCGTATCCCCCGCAGGCGCCGGTCAGCGCCCCGGCCAGCGCGGGCGCCGAGTCGGCCAGCGCGGAAAGGCACGCGGCGGCGGGCACGGCCTCGCGCAGCCTGCCGCCCGACACCTCGGCCAGCGCGAGCGCCGCCGGCACGGTCTGCGCGGCGCCCACGGCGTAGCTGTAGACGTGGTCGACGAGCGCGGCGTCGAGCGCGGGCACCGCGGCGAAGGCGTCCCCCGCCTTCCTGGCGGCCTCCCGTGCGACGCGGGCGTTGTGCCCGATCGCGGTGTCCTCAGGCAGTACGGCCAGCGCCGCCTCGACCGCTTCGGTGGCCGATCCGGTCTCCACGGCGGCCCCGATCGCGGCGGCCATCGCGTGTGCGGCCCGCAGGCCGTCCTCGGCATTGGTGACCTGGGCGTCCTCGGCCGGGTCGAGGCCGAACACGCCGAACGCGACCGCCCTGATCGCGGCGGCGTCGTCGAAGTGGTGCGGGTTGTCGTGGCCGCTGGCGGGCGGTTCGACGCCCTTGGCCAGGTTGTCCAGGGCGGTGGCCACGGAGATGCGGGCCCTGACGTCCTCGCGGCCCACCAGGCTCAGGAACGCCTCCACCCTGTCCTGCCGGATGGTCAGCGTGGTCCAGGCCAGCCACTCGGCGTCGTCGGACGGGCCGAGCGCCAGCGGCGCGGTGGGCTGGTTGAGCGCGAACGGGACGGGCAGCGTGGTGACCCGGTGCTCCTCGGCGAAGGCGTCGAGCTCGCGGTAGAGCCTGCGGCTCCACGGGGCGTGCACGGCCGAGCGGTGCCTGGCCGCCGGCCAGCCCGCGGCGTCGCCCACGGCCAGCCCGGCGAAGGCTCCCCTTCTTCTGTCCCCCGACATGGTCTTTTCAGAGTCCTCTCGCCAGTTCGCCGGCGACGTCCAGTACGTGTCTTCCCGCTACGACCGGCAGGCATTTCCCCGTCACGGGCCCGATTCTCCCGGCCCATCTGCGCGGGACCCCGCTCTCCCCCTGCCCGGCGCCGGCGATCGCCCCTGCGATGGCGCCGATGGTGTCCGCGTCCCTGCCCAGGCTTACCCCGAACGTCACGGACCTCTCGATGTCGCCCTCCCCCGCGAGGTAGGCGGCCATCGCCAACGCCACAGCTTCAGGGGCTACGTCGGTCCACGGGTAGTGCTTGACGACGACCGCCGCGTGCAAAGCCTCGGTCAGTTCCTCCGCCGTATCGCTGCTCGCCTCGCCCAGGACCTCGCGTACGCGGACGATGTTGCGGGATGTCCAGGAGTCCGCGGGGATCACCGAGAGGGCGGCCAGGACCACTTCCTGTGGCCTGGCCCCGGACATCGCCGAGGCCACGGCGGCGGCGACGGCGCGCCCGCCGAGGATGCCCTCGCCCGACCCGCTGACCAGCCCGTCCTGCTCGACCAGCCGGGCCGCCTCCGCGGGGTCGCCGGGGCAGAAGACGCCGTAGGGCGCCGCGCGCATGGCCAGCCCGTCCGACCAGCCGTGCGAGTGCACCAGCCCGGTCAGCGGCGGCTCCAGCCCGCGGCGCAACGCCTGGATGGTGCCGAGCTCGGAGAATCCCGCCCCGCGCATCGGCCCCGTCACCAGCGGGATCACCTCGGATCGGTAGGCGGCGGCCACGTCCGCGGCGGTCAGGGCGTGGCCGTGCCGTACCAGCAAGGAGGAGGCGAAGATGGCGTACTCGGTGTCGTCGGTGCCGCCGCCCTCGAGCTCCGTGAGAGTCCCCCAGCGCCGCCGGATCTCGGCGGGCGTGAGGTTCTCCGCGGGGGCCCCGAGGGCGTCGCCGGCCGCGAGACCGAGCAGACACCCACGGGCCTTGTCGCGATAACTCACCGCTAGTTGTTCTCCAGGACCTTGTTGCCCTCGTCGACGAGCTGCTTGGCCGCGTCGTCGAGGCTGATCTTGCCGGCGAAGTACTGCTGCAGCGCCGGCGTGGCCACCTTCGTCTTCCACTCGTCGTAGCCGTTGACCTTGAGGAACGGCGCCACGACGAGGATCTTGGCGGTGGAGGTGGCCACGTCCCAGCCGATCTCCTTGGTGGTCATCGCCGGGTCGGCGGCGGCCTTCTGGGAGGTCGGCAGCAGCCAGTCACCCTTGGCCAGCTTGACCTGGTTGGTGCCGTTGAGGAAGAAGGAGATGAACTTCAGCGCCTCGTCCGGGTGCTTGCTGTCCTGCGCCACCGACAGGGTCTGCGAGACCGCGCCCTGGTTGGAGGAGGTGCCCTTCAGCGGAGGCAGCGTCACCCAGTCGAAGCCCTTGGGCGCCTGCTCGGCGATCTGCTGGCGCAAGTAGACGCCGGCGGGAAGCAGCGCGTACTTGCCGGCGAAGAAGCCGGGCAGCGGGTCGGCGGTGCCCATGCCGAGCGCCTTCGGATCGGCCGACTTGTCCTTGTTGATCTGGTCGTAGATGCGCTGGAGGACCTGCTTCTCCTCCGGGCCCACCTTGACCGTGGTCTTGCCGTCGGCGGTCTGGAAGAACGTGCCGCCGAAGTTCAGCGCCAGGTTGAGGGTCTTGTTGACCGGCGACTTCATCGCCCAGGCCACGCCGTAGTTGCCGCCCTTGGTGAGCTTCTTGCTGATGTCGGCGAACTCGTCCCACGTCCACGGGCTGTCGGGGGTGGGGATGCGCACCTTGGCGTCGTCGAGCGCCTTCTTGTTGGCGTAGATGACCTGCGACTCCTGCAGGAACGGCACGCCGTACACGCCCTGGTTGCCCTTGCCGTCGTCGAAGGTGGTGGTGTCCCAGGCGGCCTGCGGGATGTCGCTCTTGAGCTCGGCCGGGACCTTGTCCTTCAGGTCGAGCAGGTAGCCCTGGGTGGCGAAGCTGGCCAGGGCCGGCGAGTCGTCATGGATGACGTCGGGCGCCGTGCCGCCGGCGAACTGGGTGACGAGCTGGTCGTTGACGTTGTCCCAGCTGCCCTGCACCAGGGTGACCTGGATGGTGGGGTTCGCCTTGTTCCACTCGTCGACGAGCTCCTTGTTGGCCGCGATGGACTCCTTCTGCCAGGCCAGGCTGAGGAAGTTCAGCTTCACGGGCTCGCCGCCGGACTTGGCCGGCTCGCCTGTGGCACCGCTGCCGCCGCTGCTGCCGCACGCTGCGGACAGAGCGATGATCGCGGCTGCGGCCAGCGCCGATTTGATACGCATAGGACCTCCTAGCCCTTGACGGCACCGGCCATCAGGCCGGACTTCAACCGCCGCTGGATGATTGCGAAAAACACCAGGCTCGGGATCGTCGCCATCACTGACGCCGCGGCCAGCGGTCCGAGCCTGGCCACACCCTCGGGCCCCGTGAACGAGGCCAGCAGGAGTGGAAGGGTGATCACGTCCGGGTCCTTCAGCATCACGAGCGCGAAAAGGAACTCGTTCCAGGACGAGATGAAAGAGAACAGCAGGGTGGCCACCACCCCGGGTGCCAGCAGCGGCGCGACCACGCTGACGATCGCCCGCAGGCGCCCGGCGCCGTCCACTGCCGCGGCCTCCTCCAGCTGGGGAGGCACGGAACGGACGTAGCCCTGCAACATCCACAGCGCGAACGGCAGCGTGAACGTCACGTGCACGGCCACCAGCCCGGCCAGCGTGTTGACCAGCTCCAGCTTCACCATGATCGTGAACAGCGGGATGATGATCAGGATGAACGGGAAGACCTGGCTGAGCAGCACCCAGCCGAGCGCCGCCTTGTTGACGGCGCCGCGGTAGCGGGCCAGGGCGTAGGAGGCGGGCAGGGCGATCACCACGGTGATCACGGAGCTCGCCACCGCCACGATCACGCTGCGCAGGGCCGCGCCGACCAGGTCCTTCTCGGTGAAGGCGGTGACGTAGTTGGCCGTCGTGGGGTCCTGCGGGATCCAGGTGGGGTGCAGCTGACCCATCTCCTGCGGCGTCTTCAGCGACATCGACAGCAGCCACAGCAGCGGGAAGATCAGGAACGCCATGTAGGCCAGCAGCGCGAGGTACTGCGGGATCCGCTTCACGAGGACGCCTCCCTCATCTGCCGCCACAGGTAGACGCCGAGCACGGCGAGCACGACCACGGTGATCACGACTCCCATGGCCGCGGCCGAGCCGAAGCGCCCGTAGCGGAAGGCCTCCTGGTAGGCGAAGAGCATCGGCAGCCGGGTCCGGCCGCCCGGCCCGCCCTGGGTGAGCACGAAGACCAGGCTGAACTGGTTGATGTTCCACACGAAGTCGAGCGAGGTGATCGCCACGATCACGGGCTTGAGCTGGGGCAGCGTGATGTTCCAGAACTTGCGCCAGGTGCCCGCGCCGTCCACCTCGACGGCCTCGTAGAGCTCCTTCGGCACGTTCTGCAGGCCCGCGAGCAGCACCACGGTGGTCTGCGGCATGCCCGCCCAGACGCCCATGATGATGATCGCCGGGATGACGAACGTGAAGTCGGCCAGCCAGTCGATGTCCGTGCCGAGCATGCTGTTCAGGATCCCGGCGTCCGGATGGTAGACCAGCTTCCACATCAGGCCGATCACCACGGGCGGCATCGCCCACGGCACGACCGACAGCACCCTGGCCACCCCGCGGAACCGCAGGTTCTGGTTCAGCAGGATCGCCAGGCCCAGGCCCGCCAGGAACGTCAGCGCGGTCACGCTCAGCGCGTAGATCAGGCCGATCCTGAAGGAGGACCAGAAGTCGGGTTCGGTCAGCAGCTTCACGAAGTTGTCGAACCCCGCGAAGCTGTAGACGCGGTTCCGGCCGGCCCGCGCGTCGGTGAAGGCCAGGCCGATGCCGTACAGCAGCGGGCCGACGCTGAAGATCAGGACCGGCACCAGCGCGGGCAGCAGCAGGACCAGCAGCTCGCGGCGCTGCCGCGAGCGCACCTTGGCGCTCGTCCGCGGCGCCGGCCGCGCCGGTTTCGTCGCGGTCGCCGTCACGCCACCCCTCCCGTGTTCTTCGTTCCTGTACGGCGGGCCGAGTCCGGCACCGGGGCGGGCTCCACGCCCGTGGTCGAGGCGCGCGGCACCAGCCGAGGCGGCACCGTGACCACGCGCGGCTCCCTGTCACCGTGCTGCAACCGGTCGAGCAGCAGCTCGGCGGCTGCCTTGCCGCGCTCGGCCGAGCCGAGCGAGACGCTGGTCAGCGACGGCCAGGACGCGGCGGCCAGGTCCGTGTCGTCCATCCCGACCACCGCGACGTCCTCGGGCACCCGCCTCCCTGCGGCCCGCAGCACGTCGAGCGCGCCCAGCGCGATCAGGTCGTTCGCGCACATCAGCGCGTCCACGTCGGCCACCCGGCCGAGCAGGTTCGCCACCGCGCGCGCCCCCTCCGCGCGGTAGAAGTCCCCGATCTCCACCAGGTCCTCGTCGTACGGCAGGCCCAGCGCCTCGAGCGCCTCCCGGTAGGCCGCACCGCGGGCGGCGCCGGGCACGGTGTCGAGCGGGCCGTTGACCAGCGCGATCCGGCGGCGGCCGAGCGTGTGCAGGTGGTTGATGGCCAGCTTGACGCCGGTGCGGGAGTCAGCGCGCACGTTGTCGACCCTGGTCCCCTCGGGCACCGAGCCGATGATCACGACGGGCGCGCGGGCCGCGGCCAGCATCTCCAGGTGCGCGTCGGTGACCCGCAGCGGGCTCATGATCAGCCCGTCTACGTAACGTTCGCCCAGGCTGTGCAGCACGTCGATCTCATCGGCCACCACGGCGTCGGTGGAGTGCAGCATCAGCCGGTATCCGGCGGCCTTCAGCACGGGCTGGATCTGCCGCAGCATCGCCAGGTACGCCGGGTTGCCGATGTCGGCCATGGCGAAGGCGACCTGGTGGGTGCGGCGCGACTTCAGCGAGCGGGCCACGGCGTTGCGCACGTACCCCAGCTCCTCGGCCGCGGCCATCACCTTGCGGACCGTGTCCTGCCGGGTCGGCAGCCCGTTCAGCACCCGCGAGACCGAGGCGATCGAGACGCCCGCACGCTCCGCGATCGTGTTGATCGTAGGTCCGTCGCCCACCTCTGTCCTTCCCCTGAAGGCAAACGCCCGAGTTTTCTGTAAACGTTTACCGTGATGCGCACATGAAACCCGCACGTAACCCCAGGGTCAAGTCACGATAACATAACACCAGGTCAACCCCCTTTCCCGACCGCGTCGGCGACTCGAAGTACGGCAGCGCCCAACCTCCCTCACGGCGCCAGCACCAGGCGCCGGAACGGCGAGACAACGTACGGGAGAGGTCGGTGCCGCGTGCGGCGAGCTGGCCACGGGCACCCCAGGTGCCGCGTCGGTGAGGTGGGGACGGTGAAGGTCAGGTCGTTCGGGACGGGGTGGGGTTCTTGGCGGCGTAGAGCGTGAGGGCTCCGATGATCGCGACCAGCCAGAAGCCGGAGACCGGGATGAGCACCAGCATCGGGACGGCGATTACCAGGAGCCAGACGCCGAGTTGTGCAGGCAGCCTGCCGGTCTGGGCGACAGTCCAGTTGGCGAGCCCGCCCAAGGCGAACATCGCGGGGCTGAGCACGACGAACCAGACCGCGGCCAGCCGGTCATCGTGTCCTTCCAAGGTGTTGAACAGGCCGTCCCTGGCGATGTCGACAAACGCCCCGTGCAAGAACACCACGCTGTAGGCCAGGTGCAGCGCGCCGGTGATCACGAGCAGGCGCGGGATCCAGCGAGTAAGAGTGGTCATGATCGATTGCCCTTTCGCTCATGGAGGGGATCCGGGGGGATCGAGTGGTTCAGGATCATCGAAGGGCCGGAGCCCACGGGGATCGAGTGGTTCGGGATCACCGAAGGGCCAGCGCCCACATCGTCTGCAGACGGTCGGCGCTCAGCGCAGGGAGCACGTGGTTGCCGCCGATCAGCACCAGGTACATCAGGTCGCCAAGATCGGGGTTGCGGCCCAGGTCGGTCATCAGGCCCCGCAAGTAGTCCACCCGGGTACGGTCCACCCGCTGCTGCATGGCGGCGACCTGCGGATCCTGCTGCGCCCAGGCACGCATCGCGATCTCAAGCGCGGGATCGCCACCACGGCTGAGCACCGTCGCAGACAACAGGCTCAGCTTCTCGTCGGCCGTGGCACGGGAGTCGGCCTCGACCTGGTCGATGATCCGGGTGGTGGTCCTGGCCTCGTAGTGGGCCAGCAGCGCGGTGCGGTAACCGGCGAGGCCGCCGAAATGATGGTAGAAGGAGCCTTTGCTCAGGCCGAGCGCTCCACTGAGCCGCTCGATGGTCAGCGCCGGCGCCCCCCGCTCGGCGAGGATCACCAACCCCGCGTTCAACCAGTCTTCCTTGCCCGCCATAGATCAACCGTACCATACGGTATGGTATGCCCCCTGATCCGGGGCCACCGAACCGACGTACGACGAAATTAGGCCGCCCGGTACGGCGGGAAGCGGACCACCGCTTGCGGCTTCGCAAGGCGTTACGGCAGGCCACCCACGAGACCCACACCCACGCACCCCCAGCCAGGCGCCGCGACGGCGAGAGGGGAACGGCGAAGTCGGCGCCCCATACGGCGAGCCCCACCAGGCGCCGCGTCGGCGAGACGACGTGCGGCGAAAGTCGGCGCCCTGTGCGGCGGGCCCCACCAGCCACCGGGACGGCGAGACGACCTGCGGCCGCAGCGCGAGCAGCGACTCCCGGAGGCGGCCGCGCGGCAACGCCCTGGGGAAGCCGCCGAAGAGCATGCAGGCAACGCCCACAGGTGGCTGATGGAGGGGCGGGTCAGGTGGTGGGCTGGTGTGGGTGGGTGGTGGCGCGGCGGATGGCGGGGGTGCCGGAGAGGGCTACGACGGCGGCGAGTAGGGCGGGGATGATGAGGGCGGTCGGGAGTGAGGCTGACTCGGCGACGTAGCCGAGGACGGCGGGGCCGATGAGCAGGCCGCTGTAGCCGAAGGCCGTCACCAGGGAGAGTGCCCGGCCGACCGGACCGCCCGCGGCGCCGACCGCGCTGAAGATGACGGGCACGACGGGGGCCAGGCCGACGCCCGCCAGCGCCCATCCCACCCAGGCGACCGGCAGGCGGAGCGATGCTCCGGTCGCGGGGGCGGCGAGTACGAGTACGTACCCGGCTGTGGCCAGGATTCCGGCGAGCTGGATCGTCCGCACAGGGCCGAGCCGTGCCCTGATGGGGTCACCCAGCAGCCGCACGGTTGTCATCGCCACCGAGAACACCGTGTACGCCAGCGGCGCCAACGCCGGGTCGGCGCCCAGGATCCAGCGGGCGTGCAGCGAGGTCCAGTCGATGGCCGCGCCCTCACTCAGATGCCCCGCGAACGCCGCCACCCCCAGCAACGCGATCAGCCCCACCCCCAGCGGCACACGCCTCACCGGGCGTTCCAGAACGGCCTGCTGCTGCGACACAGCCCCGCCCGAGGAACGCCCGGACGACGCGCTACCCCCGTATCCCTCCGAAACGTCCCCCACGGCCTGCCGGGACACCCCAGCGGCCGTGGATGCCCCCGGGGCGGTGTCCAGGGCGGGCGTTGCGAAACGGTCAGAAGGGGTGGCGGAGGCGGTCCGGCCGGAAGGGGTGCCGGCCACGGGCTCGGGTGGCGTGCTTTGTGCGGAATGCACAAGCATGGACTCGGGGTACTGGGGTGGCTCCGGGAGGAGCCAGCGGGCGGCCGCGAGGTAGCCGAAGGGCACCACGAGGGCGGCGGCGATGAGGAGGGCCTGCGGGTCGAGGCCGAGCCGGAGGGTACCGGCCGTGATGGCGCCGGCGGCGGCTCCGCCGAGGCTCCAGGTGCCGTGGAAGGCGGAGATGATCGGGCGACCGTAGGCGCGTTCGACCTCGACAGAGTGGGCGTTCATGGCCACCTCGGTCACGCCCACGCCGATGCCGAACAGCACCGCGAGCGCCGCCAGCGACCAGTACGAGGGCGCGAGCGCGGGCCCGAGCAGCACGACGGCCGACAGCGGCCCGCCGATCCAGCACATGCGGCGACTCGACCAGCGGTCCACGAGCGGGCCCGCGATCAGCATCGACACCAGCGCGCCCCCGGAGATCAGCAGCAGCACGCTGCCGAGCCGTCCGGGACCGAGGTGCAGGCGTTCGCTGAGCGACGGCAGCCCGGCCGCCCACAGTCCCAGCACGAAGCCACTCAGGAAGAAGAACCCGAACACCGCGATGCGCGCCTTTTTGTTCACGGCTAGAGCATAATAAGCGGGAGGAGGTGGCCACAATGACTGTGACCGGCGCCACAACCAGCGTGGAGCTGCGCGAGCACAACAGGGCCAGGCTGCTGCGCGCCGTGCACGCCTGCGGCGCGAGCCGTACCCGATCGCAGCTCACCAAGGAGCTCGAGCTCGCCCGCGGCACCGCGTCCGTGCTGGTCGGCGGGCTGGTGGCGGACGGGCTGCTGCACGAGGAGCCGTCGGCGGGGCACGGCAGGGGCCGCCCCACCCAGATCCCAGGACCGCATCCGCGCGGCCCACTCGCCCTGGCCGTGGACCTGCGCGAGGACGCGTGGGAGATCGCCGCCTGCGAGCTCGGCGGCCGCCTGACCGTCCTGGACGACTGGCCGCACCAGGGCTCCCCCGCCAGGACCCTGCGCCCCCTCGGCGACGCCCTGCGTGCCCACATCAGGCAGTACGGCTCCCGCGTCGTCGGCGTCGGCCTGGCGGTGCCCGGCCCGATCCGCGACGGCCACCTGGTCGACGTGGCCCACCTCGGCTGGCGGGCCGTGGACGTGCCCGCCCTGCTGGGCGCACTGGACGTGCCGCTGGACGTGAGCAACGACACGGTGTGCGCGGCGTTGGCCGAGGCACGGCGCGGGCGGATGGCGGGCGTCCGGGTCGGGTTGCACGTGCACGTGGACTTCGACCTGGGCGGCGTGCTCGTGGTCGACGGGCGGCCACTGGGCGGGGCGAGCGGGGTCGGGGCCGAGTTCGGGCACATGCCGCTCACCGGCGGCACCGGGCGGTGCATGTGCGGGGCCGTGGGCTGCTGGGGCATGGACATGGGTTCGAACGCCCTGCTGCGCCACCTGGGCCTGCCCGCGGGCGGTGGCAAGGGCCGCGAGGAGGCGCAGGCGATCCTGGCCAGGGGCGACGCCGCGGCGCGCGCGGCGGTGGCGGCCAACGCCACAGCGCTCGGCACCGGACTGGCCGCCCTGGTCAACGCGCACGACCCGGAGATCGTCACCCTCTCGGGTCTCGGCCTGGACCTGCACGCCAAGGCCGCCGAGCCCCTCGAGGCGGCCTTCCACGACCGCCTGATGACGATCCGCCGCGACCACCCGCCGGAGATCGCCCCCTCGACCCTGTCGCGCCGCGGGCCCCTCTTGGGCGCCATGGAGTCGGTCTTCGACGCGTTCCTCACCCCCGAGGGCCTCAGACGCTGGCGAGGAGCTTGAGCAAGGGCGCCGACCAGCCGCTCAGGGACCGGCCAGGAGCTTGAGCAGGGCTTCCTGGTCAGCGAAGGCGGCGAAGTGGCCGCCGGAGAGGTAGGTGGCGGTCGCCGACGGAAGGGTCGCGGCGAAGTCGCGGACGAGCTCGACCGGCACCTTCGGGTCCTCGGTCCCGTGGAGCAGGTGCACGGGCGCCCGCACGTCCGTGATGGCGAACGGCCACGGCTCCAGGTGCCTGATCAGGTCCTCGGCCATCGCGGCGCCACCCTGCCTGACGGCTTCCGAGGCATCCGCGGCGAACCGGTTGGGGCCGCCCGCCGTACCCATGAGCTGCAGGAAGACCTGTCGATCAGCGTCGGGAAGCTCGCGCGCGACACGGGCGGCGGCTATGACGGGATTCTGCAGGGAGACCATGGCGCGCGCTGACCAGGAGCACAGCCGCCGCAGCAGCCACGGCGCGCGCCCGGCCAGCCACCAGTACAGGGCGTCGGTACGGCTGGCCGGCGTCCACCGGCGATCCCGCGGGACCGGCGGCATCCCGGCCAGCAGCGTGACGCCGGTGACCAGCGAGGGCCGCGCGGCGGCCAGCCCGAGCGCGCTGGAGGCCCCGAGCGACACGCCGGCCACGGCGACCCGTCCGAGCCCCAGCCGCTCGACCAGGCCGAGAACCTGCGTGACCCACGTCGAAGGGTCGGTGGGAGAGCTCAGCCCGTAACCGGGCCGGTCCAGGGCCACGATCCGCAGGCCGCGCAGGTCGCCGGTGAGCGTCCATCCGGCGTTGAGCCGCGACGAGGCGTACCCGTGGACGAACAGCACCGGCCGCCCCGCCGGATCCCCGTACTCCTGATATCCGATCATCGCGGCCACGCCTCCACTGTCTCGATCGCCCATTCCGCCCACGTCACGACCGCCTCCAGGCGCAGGATGCCCGCCTGCAGCCCGAGCAGCGCCGCCCGGTCGGCGGGCCTGCTCAGGTCAAGCCGCCCCTTCATCGCCCGCATCCCCTTCAGCCGAGCCCGGTGGTACTCCAGCTCCTCCCGCAGGAACCCGCGCGCCTCCCCCGGGCTCACCACCCACAGCGCGAACGACCGCAGCACGGTCTCGTTGCGCTGCGAGTGGTCCGCCGAGCTGGTCAGCAACCATTCGCGCAGCTCACCCAGCCCCTTCTCGGTGATCTCGTACGGCGTGCGTCCCCGTGGCCCGGAGTCCAGCTCCCGCAGGAGCCCGTCGGCGTGCATCCGCTTGAGCTCCGGGTAGACCTGCGTGGGCTTGGCATGCCAGACGAACTTGAGCACGCCGTCGAACTCCTGCCCGATGTCATACCCGCTGCGCGGGGCCGCGGCGATCATCGTGAGCAGCGCCATCCGAAGTGACATGCACGCACCATACTAAAAAATTTCACTGTCAAACCAGTGCTTAAGGGCCCGCGACACGCCCGAGCATCACGGTGTGACGGATACCACGCGCGAGGGTGTAAAACGCCCATCGAGCTCAGCCGTCACACCACAGAAGGGCGATCTTGCGGTGCAAGGTTCGCGGGCTGTACGGATGGAGCGTTCGATGGGTGGAAATCTCGGGACCTTGGGGTACAACGCGTGAATCTCGAACTCGCGCTCCGCATGTGCGAAGCGGCGCTGAAGCAGGCCGCCCGCGAGGGGGCGCTCATCTCGGTCGCGGTGGTCGACGCGGGCGGGCATCTGGTGACGTTCCAGCGTATGGAGGGTGCGGAGATCGCCGGGCCGGTGCTGGCGCCCGGCAAGGCCTACACCTCGGTGGCCAACAGGATGTCCACCGCAGACCTGCATCCGCTGACCCTGCCGGGCGGCGAGCTGTACGGCCTGGCAGGCGACCGTTTCGTGTGCTTCGGAGGTGGCATCCCGTTGTGGGCGGACTACGGTGAGGGGGAACGCGTGGTCGGCGGAGTGGGGGTCAGCGGAGGCACCGTCGCGCAGGACGTGGCGTGCGCAGAGGCGGCCGCATCGGTGTGGCGTACACGCTGAGCGGGCGCTTTCCGCAACACGAACCGCTGGTATCCGCCATGATTAGCCACTGCACATGGGGTAACAGAATCCCGATCGTTAACTCCCCGAGGAGAGAAGAGAGATGGCACTTCCCACACTCACTCCTGAGCAGCGCAAGGCGGCTCTGGAGAAGGCGGCCGAGGCCCGCGCGGCTCGCACCGCGCTGCTCGCGAAGGTCAAGGCCGGCGAGCTGACGTTCGCCCAGCTGCTCGAGCGCGACGACGACATCGCCAAGAAGATCAAGGTCTCGCAGGCGCTGCGCGCGGTCAAGGGTGTCGGCCCCGCCAAGGCCAACGCCCTGATGGAGGAGGCGGGCGTCGACGAGAAGCGCCGCCTCGGCGGCCTGGGCGCCCAGCAGCGCAAGAAGCTGGTGGAGGCGCTGGGCTAGCTCCCGGCTGCTGCCAGGTCCGCGCGGCCGCGCACGTTCCACGGCGTGTACGGCAAGCCGCGCGGACCGGCCACGGTCCCGCACGGTCGGGCCCCGCCACGGATCCCAGCACGCGGTGCGGCCGGGGTCCGGGGTCCCCCTCCAGGGCCCACAGTGCGGCGTAACGGCGGTCAGCCGTCACCCCTTCAGGCCTGGCGTCTCCCTGGAGGCCCTCAGCCGAAGTGCGGCGACTGGCGGTGGGGCGGCCTGCCGTGAAGGATCAGGACCGCAGATAGGCCAGCACGGCGAGAACCCTCCGGTGCTGGTCGGAGTCGTCGGCGTAGAGGCCGAGCTTGCTGAAGATGCTGCGGATGTGCTTCTCCACCGCGCCGTCGCTGATGACCAGCTGGCGCCCGATCGCCGGGTTGGACTTGCCCTCGGCCATCAGCCCGAGCACCTCGCGTTCGCGCGGTGTGAGCTGGGCGAGCGGGTCGTCCTTGCGTCTGCGGACCATCAACTGCGACACCACCTGCGGGTCGAACACGGTGCCGCCCGCGGCCACCCGCCGCAGGCCTTCCAGGAACTCCTCGACGTCGACGACCCGGTCCTTGAGCAGGTAACCCACCGCGCCGCGGGCGTCGGCGAGCAGGTCGTCGGCGTAGGAGACCTCGACGTACTGCGACAGGATCAGCACCGGCGCGCCGGGCACGCGCACGCGCGCCTCGACGGCCGCCCTGAGCCCCTCGTCGGTGAAGGACGGCGGCATCCGCACATCCACCACCGACACGTCGGGCTTCAGCGACGCGATGGCCTCCACCAGGGCGACGCCGTCACCCACCTGCGCCACCACGTCGAAGTCGAACTCCTCCAGCAGCCTCACCAGGCCCTCACGGATGAGAACGGCATCGTCGGCCACGACTACGCGCACGGAACCTCCGCCATGATCAATGTCGGCCCGCCGACAGGTGACTGCACGACCAGCTCCCCGTCGACCGCGCGAAGCCGGTCGGCCAGCCCGGCCAGACCGTGTCCCTTGGCGACGTGTGCGCCGCCCACCCCATCATCGCCGATGGTCAGCACCAGCATGTCCCCCACCCGGACGAGCTGGATGGTGCAGACGGTGGCGCGGCTGTGCTTGGCCACGTTGGTCAGGTTCTCGGCGGCGACGAAGTAGATCGCGTTCTCCACGGCCGCCTGGTAGCGCTCGACGGTCTGCACGTCCAGCTCGACGGGGACGGTGCAGCGGCCGGCCAGCGCGGCCAGCGCGGGGGCCAGGCCGCGGTCGGTGAGGATGGGCGGGGCGATGCCGCGCGAGAGGGCGCGCAGCTCGTCGAGCGTCTCGCGGGTGGCGGTGATGGCGGAGGTGATCGTGGCCTGGGCGGCCTCGGGGTCCTTCTGCATCTGCCGCTGCGCCCGCGACAGCTCCATGGCCAGCGACACCAGGCGCTGCTGCGGCCCGTCGTGGATGTCGCGCTCCAGCTTGCGCAGCGCGTTGGCCTCGGCGGAGACGGCGGCGGCGCGGCCCTCGGCCAGGTCGTCGATGCGCTCCTGCAGTTCGGCGACGCCGGTCAGCAGGGCGCGGCCGAGCCCGGCGCGCAGCAGCGCGGCGCCGCGGATGACGAACGGGCTGATGAACAGGAAGACCACGCCGAGCGTGACGTAGAAGACGACGTTGGTCTCGTAGCCCCTGCCGATGCCGAGCAGCTCGGGCAGCTCCACGTTGTGCGGGATCCGGCTGGTGTAGTAGCCGTAGATCGGGTAGGTCAGCCCGAGGATCGGCAGCATCCAGAACACCACGGTGAACACGAACGAGATGATCGAGATCGGGAAGTTGAAGATCCCGTGCAGCAGGTCGAGCCAGGACTGGCCGCTGGTCAGCGGGTTCACCAGGCGGCGGAAGCGGCCGGACCCGGGCGGGGCGGGCTTGTAGCGGGGGCGCACGGGAGGGCGGTCGAGCACGTCGGCCAGCCAACCGCGCTCGGCGTCGGCGAATCCCCTGGCGATCAGCAGCGTGCCCGCCAGGATCGGCACGCCGATCCACACCACCGCGGTGCCGAGCCCCGCGCAGAAGCCCGCGATCAGCAGGACGAAGGCGATGATGGCCGTGGGGAACCCCACCAGCGTGTAGCGCGTGTCGAGCAGGACACGCCTCATCCGGGAGCGCATGGCTTTCAGGCTACGACTCTGCCATGACCACGACGACCTGGCGTGCAGGCGTCTGGGGGTAGGGCTGGCCCTACCCCCGATGGTCGGGTGATCTTGACCCGGAGACGGGTGCTCACGGCAATGTGCCGGACCCCCTCCCGGCGGAAGCCTTGAGTCGTCCATCCCCGACGAATCGAGGCTCCCCTGATGACCGTCCTGCTGGAAAGGCCGACGACGACCGCGACGGCCGGGAGGGACCCGTTCATCGACGTGCTGCGCGTGTTCGGGATGGCGCTCGTCGTCCTGCAGCACTGGACGATCCCCGTGCTCGCCTACGACGGCGCCCGGCTGACCACCGGCAACGCGCTGTCCACGCCGGGCGTGTGGGTGGTCACCTGGATCAGCCAGGTGATGCCGCTGGTGTTCTTCGCCGGGGGCGCGGCCAACGCGATCAGCTTCGGCCGCACGCACCTGCCGGCGCCGCAGTGGCTGGCCTCGCGGCTACGCAGGCTGGCCTGGCCACTCCTGCCCTTGGCCGCGGTGTGGATCCCGCTCCCCCACCTGCTGCTGACGCTGGGCGTGCCCGCGCAGCCGCTCGAGGTGGGCGCGAAACTGACGGGCCAGTTGCTGTGGTTCCTGGCCGTCTACCTGATCGCCGTGACGGCCACGCCGTACCTGATGAGGCTGCACGACCGTTACGGCTGGCGGGTCCCCGCCGTGCTCGCCGCGGGGGCCGTGGTGACGGACGTGGCCAGGTTCTCCTCCGGTGTCGAGGCGGTGGGCTATCTCAACATCGTGTTCGTCTGGCTGGCGGTGCACCAGCTGGGCTTCTTCTACCGTGAGGGGCGCCTGGCCAGGCCCGGCCTGATGGCCGCGGGCGGGTTCGGCGCGGCGGCGCTGCTGGTGGCCTTCGGTCCGTATCCGGGCAGCATGATCGGCCTGCCGGGGGCCGAGGTGTCGAACATGGCGCCGCCCACCCTGGCCATGCTGGCGGTCGCGTTCGGCCAGATCGGCCTGGTGACGCTGCTGCGGTCGCGCATCCTGCGGCTGCCCACCGAGCGGGTGCTGGCCTGGGCCGGCCCGCGGATCATGACGGTCTACCTGTGGCACATGCCGGCGCTGTTCGCCGTCACCGGGGTCGTCGTGGTCGGGCTCGGCCTGGACACGCCCGCACCGGGGAGCGCGGGCTGGCTGGCCGGGTGGCCGCTGTGGTTCGGCGCGCTGTGCCTGGTGATGTGGCCGCTGCTGCGAGGCTTCGCCCGCTTCGAGGAGCCGCCGGCGCTGCCGTACGGCAGGGCCACCTGGACCTCCGTGCTGGCCTCCACCGGGCTGATCGGGGCGGGGCTGCTGACGCTGACCGTGGCCGGGTTCGCGCCGGGGATCGCGCCGGTGGCGGCGGTCGCGGCCCTCGTGGGCGGGCTGCTGCTGACCGGGCCCAGGGCGCAGGTGCCCGCGCTGGTGTGAGGGGGCGGAAACACGCCGTTCATCCGGGGGTTGCCACAATCCGTTCCATGACTGAGATCCGCCCGCTGGAAGAGACCGACCTGCCGGCCGTCGCCTCGATCTACGCCCACTACGTCGCCAACAGCGTGGCCACCTTCGACGAGAGCGCGCCCGACGTGGCGGCGTGGCGGGCCAAGGCCGCCGGCGCCGCCGTCTTCCTGGTGGCCGAGGAGGGCGGGGACGTCCTCGGCTTCGCCTACGCGGGGCAGTACCGGCCCAAGCCCGGCTACCGGCACAGCCTGGAGGACACCATCTACCTGGCCCCCGGCACCACCGGCCGCGGGCTCGGCCGGCGCCTGCTCGGCGAACTGATCGAGCAGTGCAGGCAGAGCGGCGCCCGGCAACTGGTGGCCGTGGTGGCCGACTCCGGGGACCCCTCCTCGCTGCTGCTGCACGAGTCGTTCGGGTTCAAGCAGGCGGGGCGGCTGGAGGCGATCGGCTTCAAGCACGGCCGGTGGATCGACACGATTCTGCTCCAGTTGCTCTTCTAGTCGCCGTGGTCGGCCGACGTGGTGTGCAGCAGCCGCGACGGGCTCACGGAACCCGTGGGGCTCGGCATCTCCGCCGGAGACGGCGAGGCCGAGGCCGACGGCAGGTCCTTGCGCAGGTGCGGGTCCAGGAGCGTGCTCCAGGCGTGGGCCATCTTCCTGTACTCCTCCTCGCAGCGCTGGGCCCGCGAGACCGGCAGTTCGCCGTCGGACACGAGCTGCAGGAAGGCGTTGTGGTTCGAGCCGTACAGGTAGCACATCATGTTGTAGTAGCGCTGCATGCTCAGCGAGTGCTCGTCGGCGAAGGCGCGCTTGTCGACGGGCTCGGTCTGCGACATCCGCCCCCAGGTCTCGATCGTGCTGATGATGTCGGTGTAGTCGTCCTGGTCCTCGGCGCCCTGGATGAGCACCAGGGCAGACAGCTGGTCCACGGCGTCCTCCTCCCTGCCGGTGGCGGGCAGGTCGTACAGGTCGATCAGGCCGTGCCCGAGCTCGTGGTAGAAGATGCCGTTCATGGCGCCTACCACGTTCTTGTCCACCTCCTTGGCGCTGGGCTTGGACTTCTCGCCCTTCTCAGGCTTGCGGAACAGATCCAGCAGGTAGTCGATCATCTCGTAGCAGATGACGATCGACCTGGAGTCGGGGTCGTACAGGGCGTTGACCGAGTCGCACTGCTCGGCGTTGATCGGGATGTTGGCCGGCGGGATGAAGCCGTCGTTGGCCGTCTGCGCCCAGTCCTCGAGCAGGTGGTTGTCCTTCATCAACTTCTGCCCGGCGAGCAGCGACCTGTCATCCGGCGGGTCGTAGTCCGGCACGAAGGCGTACCTGCCGGTGGAACCGGGGCTCGGGCTCGGCGCCGAGCCTGACGGCGCCGCCGTACCACTCGGCTTCGGACCTGAGGCGGAAGCGGACGGCAACCCATGGGCGCCCGAGAGATCGGACATGGGCAGCGGACCGTTGCCGCATGCGCTGAGGGCGAGCGCCACCGCGCCCGCGACAAGCAGTCGACCTTTCATAGCAATATGGAATCAAACAGCTACTGAGCGTCATCACTCGGGGTTGGTTCGACCATCCGGCCCAGGCTCGGCAGGATAGGGAGGGTGAGCCTACTCGTTGACCGCCTGCCAGAAGAGATCGACGCCGATCCCGACACCATCTTCGAAGCGTTCGCCTCGTGGAACGCCGAGCGGGGGCTCACCCTCTATCCCGCTCAGGAGGAGGCGCTGATCGAGGTCGTCTCCGGCAGCAACCTGATCCTGGCCACGCCCACGGGCTCGGGCAAGTCGCTGGTGGCGGCGGGGGCTCACTTCGCCGCCCTGACCAGGGACATGCGCACCTTCTACACCGCGCCGATCAAGGCGCTGGTGTCGGAGAAGTTCTTCGACCTGTGCGCGATCTTCGGCACCGAGAACGTGGGCATGATGACCGGCGACGCCAGCGTCAACCCCGGCGCGCCGATCATCTGCTGCACCGCGGAGATCCTGGCCAACGTCGCGCTGCGTGACGGCGCTAAGGCCGACATCGGCCAGGTCGTGATGGACGAGTTCCACTTCTACGCCGAGGCCGACCGCGGCTGGGCGTGGCAGGTGCCGCTGCTCGAGCTGCCGAACGTGCAGTTCGTGCTGATGTCGGCGACGCTGGGTGACGTCTCCATGTTCGAGCGGGACCTGACCCGGCGCACCGGGCGGCCGACGGCCGTGGTCAAGCACGCCGAGCGGCCGGTGCCGCTGGTGTACTCCTACCGGATGACGCCGCTGCACGAGTCGCTCGAGGAGATGCTCAGCACCGGCATGGCCCCGGTCTACGTCGTGCACTTCACCCAGGCCGCGGCGATGGAGCGCGCCCAGGCGCTGATGTCGATCAACATGGCGACCAAGGCCGAGAAGGACGCCATCGCCACTATGATCGGCGGCTTCCGCTTCACCACCCGCTTCGGCCGCGCGCTGTCCCGGCTGGTACGGCACGGCATCGGCGTCCACCACGCGGGCATGCTGCCCAAGTACCGGCGCCTGGTGGAGCGGCTGGCCCAGGCCGGGCTGCTGAAGGTCATCTGCGGCACCGACACGCTCGGCGTGGGCGTGAACGTGCCGATCCGCACGGTGCTGTTCACCGCCCTGTCCAAGTACGACGGCAACAAGGTGCGCCGGCTGCGGGCCCGCGAGTTCCACCAGATCGCCGGCCGGGCGGGCCGGGCGGGCTTCGACACGATCGGCTACGTGGCCTGCCAGGCGCCCGAGCACGACGTCGAGAACGCCAGGGCCCTGGCCAAGATCGGCGACGACCCGAAGCGGCGCCGCGGCTACGCGCGCAAGAAGCCGCCGGAGGGGTTCGTCGGCTGGAGCGAGGACACCTTCACCAAGTTGCAGGAGGCCGAGCCGGAGCCGCTGGCCTCCCGCTTCAAGGTGAGCAACGCGATGCTGCTTGCCGTCATCAACCGGCCCGGCGACTGCTTCCAGGCGATGAAGCACCTGCTGACCGACAACCACGAGGACCGCAAGTGGCAGCGGCGGCACATCAGCCAGGCCATCGCGATCTACCGGTCGCTGCTGGCCGGCGGCATCGTCGAGCAGCTGCGCGAGCCCGACGAGCAGGGCAGGCGGGCCAGGCTGACGATCGAGCTGCAGGAGGACTTCGCGCTCAACCAGGCGCTGTCGACCTTCGCGCTGGCGGCCTTCGACCTGCTCGACCGGGAGTCGCCCAGCTACGCGCTGGACATGGTCTCGATCGTCGAGTCGATCCTCGATGATCCGCGGCAGATCCTGTCGGCGCAGCTGAAGAAGGCCAGGGGCGAGGCCGTCGCACAGATGAAGGCCGACGGGCTCGAGTACGAGGAGCGCATGGACGCCCTCGCCGAGATCATGTATCCGATGCCGCTGGAGACCCTGCTGCTGGGCGCCTACGAGACCTACCGGCGCGGCCACCCGTGGGTGGGCGACTACACGGTCAGCCCCAAGGCGGTCGTGCGCGACATGTTCGAGCGGGCGATGACGTTCGCCGAGTACATCCAGTTCTACGAGCTGGCCCGCTCGGAGGGCACCGTGCTGCGGTACCTGGCCGACGCCTACCGGACGCTCAGTCGTACCGTCCCCGAGCATCTGAAGACCGAGGATCTGGTCGACCTGATCGAGTGGCTGGGCGAGCTGGTCAGGCAGGTCGACTCCTCGCTGATCGACGAGTGGGAGAAGCTGGCCAACCCCCAGGAGGCGCTGGAGAAGCAGCAGGAGCTGGAGGCCAGGGTGCGGCCGGTCACCGGCAACCCGCGCGCCTTCAGGGTGCTGGTGCGCAACGCCATGTTCCGCCTGGTCGAGCTGTGCGCGATCGAGAAGGAGGACGAGCTGGAGGAGCTCGCCCCCGACGTCGACTGGGGCGCGGCGCTGGACGCCTACTACGACGAGCACGAGGAGATCCTCACCGACGCCGACGCGCGCGGGCCCGCCCTGCTGCGCATCGAGGAGGAGAGCGGGCTGTGGAAGGTCCGCCAGACCATCCGCGACCCCGCCGGTGACGGCGACTGGGGCATCGACGCCCAGGTCGACCTGGCCGGCTCCGACGAGGAGGGCCGCGCGGTCCTGCACGTCCAGGGCCTCAACCGGCTCTGACGGTACGGCGGGCCGCTCACCCGCCCAGGCGCAGCCGCAGCCAGGTCGTCAGGCGGGTGTCGGGATCGGCCAGGTCGAGGCCCGTTTCCGCGAGCCGGCGAATGCGGTACCTGAGCGTGTTGGGGTGGACGCCGAGCCGCTCGGCCGCCACGCGCACGTCGCCGTGGCTCTCGATCCAGGCCAGCACCGTCTCCTCGGAGCCCGCCGCCGCGGCCTCGTGCAGCAGCAGGTGCGGATGCCCGTCCAGGAGGGCGCGCAGTTCAACCAGCGCGGCGGTGGCGCGCACCTCCTCGATCGTGGCCGCGGCCGCGTCCGAGGTTCGCAGCGCGGCGAGCGCGAGGTCGGCGTGGTGCCGTGAGACGGGCAGGTCCTCGGGCTGGACTCGGCTGCCGACCGCGGCCGTCAGGCGGCGGCGCAGCCCGAGCCGCACGGTGAGCTGGGAGGCGACCTCCTTGAGCGCGGCCTTGTCCGGGGCGGGCATCACGCAGTAGACGGTCGCGCCGCGCAGCACGCACGCGGCGGTGCGCCGGTAGGCGTCCAGGTAGGTGGCCACGTCATCGAGCAGGTGCTCCCCAGGCGCGTCCTCGCACGCGACGGCCATGACCGCCAGCGGCCCGCCGGGATCGAGGCCGAGCCGCTGGCAGGCCGTGGCCGCGTCCTTGCCGTCGAGCGCCTGCCCGGCCAGCTCGCCCCGCCGTTCGCGATCCGCGGTGCGGGCCGTCCGTACGCGCAGCAGGTGCGCGCCCGCGAGCCGGGCGAACTCCTCCGCCAGCGCGACCCTGTCGCCGGACAGTTGCTCGTGGCCCTCGAGGATCCACATCATGCCCAGCGGCTCCGGCCCGCTGCGGATCCCGACGCCGATGCGCCAGATCCGCTGCCCCTCCTGGTCGTAGGGCTCGCCGGTGTAGAAGCGCAGCGCCCGCTCGCCGGACAGCAGCAGCCGCCTGGTCTCGGGCGGGGCGCTGCGCGCGGGCACGGTCTTGTTCAGGATGACCTCACGCTGCAGGTCGTCGTTCACCTGCCCGGGCACGGCCGAGTAGGCAAGCAGCCGCCACTGCGTGTCCAGGATGGCCGCCGGCCGGTCGAGCGTCTCAGCGACCGCGTTGACCAGCGCGTTGAGGTCGCCGACGGGGGCGCTGCCCAGGTCGGGGCTGGGCGGGGCGACCAGGCTGTCGCCGAGCAGCACCGCGTCCTCGACGAGCGTGTGCAGGTGGCTCCAGGTCATCGCCCCCGGCAGCGCGACCACCGCCACCCCGGCTCGCTCCGCCGCCGCCACCAGTTCCGCGCCTGCGGCGGTCGGTGTGGCGTCCATGCGCAGGACCGCGGCGGAGGCGCCGTGCAGGCGCTCGAGGACCGGGGCGGCCTCGCCGGGCGCGACCCCGACGAGCAGCACGATCGATCCGGGCCGAGGCGGGGCGGCGCTCATCGGGTCGTCGATCGCCGGCCCTGAGACGGGCACGTCGAGGCCGCGGGGCGCGGCGACGACCGTGAGGTAGCGGGCGCCGACGCGTTCGATCACCTGGGCCAGCGACGGCTCGAGGTACTCGACTTGGTCCATCAGCCAAGGGTAATGGCCATACCTTTGCCGATCGGACAAGGATCGGAGGGTTGTCCGTCATCCAGAGTTGGCCCATGCACAAGCCGATCGTCCGCGGCCCGTCATGAGGCTCTATCCCGTCTTCGCCGTCGGCATGCTGGCGATCACCGACGCGTTCGTGAACCAGGCGCTGAGCGTGCTCGCTCCCGACATCACGGCCTCGTTAGGAGGCTCGGCCGGTGCGCTCACCTCGTTGCTGGCGATCCAGCTGCTGGCCGTGGGCACCGCGCCGTTCCTGATGTCCGCGCTGGTCAGGGGCCGCCCGATCAGGGCAGCCGTGTCGATCGTGACCGGGATCGTGTGGAGCGCGGCCACGTTCGCGATGGCCTTCGCCGGGAACATGTGGGTGCTGGGCGCGCTGCTGCTGGTCAGCGGCCTGGCCAACGGGAGCCAGATCGCCCTGCACGCGCCGCTGCTCGCCGACCTCTACCCACCGGCCGTGCGCGGCCGGGTGCTCGCCCTGTACGGCGCGGCGATGCCGGCCGGGGCGATCCTCAGCCCCCTCACCGTGTCCGCGCTGGCCGGGTGGCTCGCCCTGGACTGGCGGGCGGTCTACGCGGTGCTGGGCGCGCTGTCGCTGCTGGGCTGCCTGTCGGCGCTGCGGTTGCGGGACCCGGGGATCGGCAGGTTCGAGGCGGCCACGGGCGGCGGGCTGCTGCGCTCGCGGACGCTGCGGCGGGTGTTCGCCTCCTTCGCCGCCTACGGCATGCTGCTGGTGCCCGCCGCGACGTTCCTGTCGACGAACCTGAAGCAGCGCTGGGGGCTCGAGGCCGACGCGCGCGGCCTGTTCACGGCGTGCTGCTCGGCCGCGGCCATCCTGGTGCTGATCACGCTGGGGCGGCGGCTCGACGGGGTGTTCCGCGGGGATCCGCGCCGCCTGCCGTACGTGATCGCGGCCGTCATCGCCTGCTCGGGTGCGGCGATCGCGCTGGGGGCGGTGGCGCCGAGCCTGCCGCTGGCGATGGCGGGGTTCTTCGCGGGGCTGGTGCTGACGCCGCTGATCGTCCCGATGATGACGCTGATCATGGTGGCGGTGACCGCGCCCGCCGGGCGCAGCTACATGGCCAGCGTGTTCGGCATCGGGCTTGCGGTGGGCGGGCTGGCGGGAGCGGGGCTGCTGAGCGCCGTGGGGCAGTCGTGGGGTGCGGCCGCGATCGCGGTTCCCGGGCTGGTCGCCGGGCTGATCATCGCCTCGGCCGCGCGTACCGTCCTGAGTGATCTGATCGAGGAGCGGAGCGTTCATGTCTGACGTGTTCGGTGAGCCCGGGTTCGCGCGTCTGCCGGACGGGCGGCGGCTGCAGTACGTCAGCCAGGGCTCCGGCAGGCCGGTCGTCATCCTGGAGTCGGGGCTGGGCGCCTCGCGCACCGAGTGGGCCCTGGTGATGCCCGCCATCGCCGGGCACACCCGCGTCGTGGCCTACGACAGGGCCGGGCTCGGCGGCAGCGACCCCGACCCGCGCCGCCGCGACCTGGAGCGCATGGTGGACGACCTGGACCACCTGCTGGACCACCTGGGCGCGGACTCCTACGTCCTGGCCGGTCACAGCCTGGGCGGGCCCATCATCCGGCTGTACGCGGCCACGCGTCCCGAACGGGTCGCCGGGCTCGTGCTGATCGACCAGGCCGCCGAGGACCTCGACCTGTACTACAGGCGCGGCCAGCGGGCCGTCGTCCTCGGCATGCAGTCGGCCATGGCCGGGCTCGCCAGCGTCGGCGTCAAGGTCGTGCCTGCCGAGATCCGGCGGCTGGTCAAGCTGTTCCCGCCGGAGATGGGCGAGGTGGCACTGGCCGAGATGGGCCGCCCGTCGGAGATCCGCGCCACCAGGGCCGAGTACGCCGCTCTGGCGGAGGGCTTCGCCCGCCTGCGCGACTCCCCGGCCCCGCTGCCGGACGTGCCCGTCACGGCCATCACCGGCGGGCGCAGGACGAGCAAGCTGGAGAAGCGGCTGCACCCCCAGCTCCTGGCCAGCCACCGCCGCCAGGTCGCCTCTGTGCGGCAGGGCCGCCACGTGGTCGCGGAACGCTCGGGCCACATGGTTCCGCAGGACCAGCCCGACCTGGTCATCGAGGAGATCCTGCGCCTGGTCGGGAAGGCCTAGCAGGCGGCCAGGCCGCAGATCTTGGTGAGCATCCGGGCGGCGTCCGCGCTCTGGCGTTTGAAGTCGGCGGCGGACGGCTTGCCCCACTCCCCCGCCTGGGTGTAGATCACCAGGGCGTCGGCGCGGCGGGCCACGACGGCGCGCTCGCCGCCGACGCCGTGGGTGTTCTGGCCGGTCACGGTGATCGCCTCGTCGCCCAGGGAGACGGCCCGCCAGGAGAAACGGTAGTCCTTGGTGGAGCACTTCCTGGCCGCGGTCTTGAGCGCCTGGATCGCCTGGCCCGCGGCGGCGTCGGTCGCGTACAGCACCACCTGCTCGGACTTGGAGAAGTCGGGCACCGCCGTGTAGGTGATCGTCTTGGCCGCGGCGCGTCCCGCCTGCCCGAGTGCGGCCTTGTCGCACGGGTTGACCACGAGCTTGGCGCCCTTGCCGCGGCTGACGGCCCAGGTGGTCTGCGGGTCGCGGTCCTTCTTGGCGGCGGCCTGCTCGTAGAGCAGGAAGCCGTTGGGGATCGCGGTCGTCACGGCGGTCGCGAGCAGTAACAGGTTGATCATGGGTCAAAATGGTAAGGGTGAGCGCGCAAGACATCCGGCAGGTTCTGGGCCTGCTCTACCAGGACGACACCCGCGAGGCGTTCGCCCGGCTGGTGCTGGGCGGCACGGGCGACGGGCTGTCGCAGAAGGCGCTGGCCAAGCTGGCCGGGGGCGGCCTGGCCGTACAGGACGAGGGCGGGTGGCGGGCGCGGCCGGAGCGCTTCCGTGAGCTGCTCAAGGAAAGCGCGGAGCCGGCGGCCGAGCTCGACCCCGAGGAGCGGCTGCTGCGCACGTTCCTGGTGGACGGGCGGCTGGCCAGCATGCCGATGAAGCGCGAGAAGCGGCTGGTGGTCCTGCGCTACATCTCGCGGGTGTTCGAGCCCGGCGTCCGCTATTCGGAGAAGGACGTGAACGTGGCGCTGCGCGCCTTCCACGACGACTACGCCGCGCTGCGCCGGTACCTGATCGACGAGGACCTGCTGTCCCGCGGCGACGGCTTGTACTGGCGCAGCGGCGGCCCCATCGACCTCTAGGGCGCCGTCAGCCGGGCGCGCACCAGCGCGACCTCCTCGGGTCCCAGCCCGCCGTCCAGCAGGTACGGCTCGGCCCCGCCGTACCGCTCGCGCAGGTAGGCCAGGGTGGCCAGCATCGTGGCGGCGGTGATCTGGTCGAGCATCCAGGTCTGGCCGGGCGGCACGTGGCGGGCCGTGAGGGCGTAGTCGGCGGCGATCTCCTGCTCCGGCACGCCCGCCAGGGCCAGTGCCAGCGCCACGACCAGGCCGGTGCGATCCTTGCCCTGGTGGCAGTGGACCAGCACCCCGCCTTCCGGAGCCCGCGCGACGGCGCCGAGCACGGCGGCCAGGTTGACCTGGCCGCGGTCGAGGACGGCCCGGTAGATGGCGGGCAGCGTGTCGCCCATCGCCTGCAGCAGGGTGTCCTCGGCGCGCAGCACCGACAGGTTGCGGTAGGCCGGGTGTCCGGCCAGCGGGCTGGGGTCGTCGTCGGTCTCCGCGGCCAGGCGCAGGTCGAGGACGCGAGTGACGCCGTGGGCGAAGATCGCTTCCACGGTGTCGCGTCCCGGCCTGCCCGAGCGGACGAGGGCGCCGCGGCGGATCCTGCCACTTCCCAGGTCGCGGGCGTTCTGGCAGCCGGGCCAGTCGAGGATCATCAGGCGTTCCGCAGGTTGCTGGTCCAGGCGTCGATCGTGGCCTGCCAGGCGTCCGGGTCCTCGGGGCGGCCCGGTACTCCGGGCCTGGTCTGCCAGGGCAGCGGGCCGGATTCGCGGCGGTACTCGACGCCGAGCGCGTCCAGCCGGGACAGGTGGGCGGCCAGGCGGGCGCGGAAGTCCGGCAGGTCGCGTTCGGGGCCTGACCAGACGGTCTCGGCGAAGGCGGCCAGGCGGGGGAAGGCCATGTAGTCGATGCGCCGGTTGGAGTCGATCAGCTCGGTCCAGATGCCGCACTGCGCGCCCAGGACGTGCGCGGCCGCAGGATCGCCGCGCAGTTCCGCGGGGATCGGTTCGAAGGCGTAGACGTCGTCGAGGGTGAGCACGACGCCGAAGGGGACGGGCTCGTCGTCGCGCTCGCTCTGCCGGTAGTCGAAGTAGACGGAGGTGTTGGCGCAGTTGATCACGTCGTGGCCGGAGCGGGCGGCGGCGACCGCGCCCAGGTCGGCCCGCCAGGAGGCGACGACCGCGCCGGGCGCCAGGCCGCCCTCGAGGATCTCGTCCCAGCCGACCAGGCGGCGGCCGCGCCCGGCCAGGTAGTCGTCGAACTGGTGGATGAACCAGCTCTGCAGCTCGTCCTCGTCGCGCAGGCCGAGTTCGCGGATGCGCCGCTGGGCGGACGGGCTGGTGCGCCACTGGTCCTTGGGGCACTCGTCGCCGCCCACGCACACGTACGGGCTGGGGAACAGCTCGAGCACCTCGTCGAGCACGTTCTTGAAGAAGGCGATGGTGTCGTCCTCGACGTTGAGCACGTTGGAGCCGATCCCCCAGGTGCCGCTCACCTCGATCGGCGTGTCGAGGTTGCCCAGCTCAGGGTAGGCGGCGATGGCGGCCTGGGTGTGGCCGGGCAGGTCGATCTCGGGCACCACGCGGATGTGGCGGCGGGCGGCGTAGGCGACGATCTCGCGGACGTCGTCCTGGGTGTAGTAGCCGCCGTGCGGGCGGCCGTCCATCTCCCCCATCCAGCCGACCTGGCTCTCCTTGCGCCAGGAGCCGACCTCGGTCAGGCGCGGGTAGCGCTTGATCTCGACGCGCCAGCCCTGGTCGTCGCTCAGGTGCAGGTGCAGCACGTTCAGCTTGTGCACGGCCATCAGGTCGATGAAACGCAGCAGGTCGGCCTTGGTCATGAAGTGCCTGGCCACGTCGAGGATCGCGCCGCGCCAGCCGAAGCGCGGCGCGTCCTCCATGTGTACGGCCGGCACCTCCAGCGGGCCGCCCGCCGCGGCCCTGCGGAACGCGGCGGCGGGCATGAGCTGCCGCAGCGTCATCGCACCGTAGAAGGCGCCCGCGGGCCCGCCGGCGTCGATCTCGATGCCGTCGGGGCCAACGGTGAGCCGGTAGGCCTCGGGCGCCAGGTCGTCCAGCCCCAAGGTGATCGTTCCCGGGCCCGGCCTGCCGGGGAGCAGCTGGCCGCCGGTGACGGGCGACAGCTCGCCCCGCAGCCAGGCCGCCACCTCGCCGAGCGCGGGATCGGCGGCGAGCGCGGTCTCCCTGTCGAGGACGAAGCGGCCGAGGCGGGACTCGAACCGCGCGGGCTTGGGAACGATCATCAACGGGCCTCCTAGGAGCAGGTGATGGCCGCCTCGCCGAAGTCGGCGTGGTCGGATGTGGCGTTGTCGCCGCCGTTGGTCACGACGAGCCGCACGTAGCGGGCGCCGGTGACGTCGGCGGTGACCTTCTTGGCCGGCTGGGCGCCGGTGAGGATGCCGGAGTGCGCGGCGCGGCCGCCGTCGGCCCAGACCTCGAGGTCCACGGAGCCGGCGTCGCCGACCTCGTCGTCGACCCCGCCCTGGAACTCGACGGCCGAGCAGCGGCCCCCGGCGTAGAACTCGATCTCGGCGGGCGCGTGGGTGCCGAGCCCCTTGGCGTACTTGACGCCGCCGATGGTCAGGGGGAGGCCGTCGTTCTGGCCCTTGCCGCCGACGCTCTGGTCGCGCTCGACCGGTCCCCAGTAGTTGGCGGACTTGGTCCACGTCAGGTCGCTGATGGACGACCTGCCCGGCCCGGGTCCCTGGGCGACCCTGGCGACCGCGGCCCCGCCGAGCTTGACGCCTCCGGCGGCGGTGACCGTACCGGTCAGGTCGTAGGCCTTCTGCTCGGCCCCGGCGGGCGCGGTGACGGCCCACCTGGCGGTGAAGGTCTCCCCCGCGTCCAGTCCGCGCGTGGTGGTGCCGGTGCGCGGCGTGGCCGTCCACCCCTCGGGTACGGCGAGCGTCACCGCGACGTCGCGCAGCCGTTCGGTGCCACCGGTGTTGGTGACCGTGGCCGCGACCTCGGCCTGCTTGCCCGGTTCGAACACCGAGGGCCGGTTGTCGCCGAGGAACCTGGCCGGGTCGAGGTCGAAGGAGACCAGCGGCGCGGCGTGCTCGCGGCTCGGGCTGAGGCGGTACATGACGCTGCCGTGCCCGGGCACGGCGGCCGACAGGTCGCCCTTGGTGGACCAGACGGCGCCGGTCCACAGGTCCTCGACCCGGTAGCGGGAGGCGTCGGGCAGCTTCAACCGGCTCGCCTTGACCGAGATCGTGGTCTGCCGGTCGCTCTCGTTGTAGAGCACGACGGCCAGGTCGCCGTTCTCCAGCGGCTTGGTGATCACGTGGTACCAGCCGTCGGTCTGGGCGAAGCGGCCCATCGCGCCGAGCTTGTCCTGGTCGACGGCGACGACCTTGGGGTTGGCCACGATCGGGGCGGGCGCCTTGGCCGGGTCGGCCTGCAGGATGAGCGGGGCCGCGGCGACGGCCCAGAGGCTGAGCTGGGTGCGGTACTCGGCCTCGGTCATGCCGCCGAGCCCGGCCTGGATGAGGTCGGGGTCGGCCCAGGAGCCCTTGCCCGCGTGGTCGACGCGGAGCATCGTGGTCTCCCAGACGCTCAGCATGCCGGCGTAGGTGTCGGCGATCGGGCGGGTGACCAGGTTCGTGCGCCAGGTGGTGGCCACGTCCTTGCCCCACAGCCACGGCACCGTGCTGCCTTCCTCGTTGTTCATGGCGAAGGCGATCGAGTCGCCGAGGGCCTGGCGCATCGGCGGGTAGAGCGTCTGGGCGATGTCGCGGGTGCCCTTGCCTGGGAAGTCGGCGGTGGGGATGGCGCACCAGTCGTACTTGACGTAGTCGACGCCCCAGCCGCGGACCATGGCGGCGTCGTCGGCCTCGTGCTTGTAGGAGCCGCGGCCGGCGCCCGCGCAGGCCTTGGTGCCGGCCGACAGGCTGAGGCCGAGCTTGAGTCCCTTGGCGTGGACGTAGTCGGCCAGCGCCTTGACGCCGGCGGGGAAGCGGGCTGGGTCGGCGTTGCCGTCGGGGCCCTGCCAGCAGCCGTCGAGGATGACGTAGCGGTATCCGGCCTGGGCGAGCGGGGCCAGGTTGTCGGCGGCCTGCCGTACCGAGGTCTCGGAGACGGAGCAGCCCAGGGCGCGGCTGCTCCAGCCCATCGGCGGGGTGTCGACGGGCGGCGGGGCCGCGTTGGCGCTGGATAAGGGCATGACCAGCAGGACCGCCACCGTGAGGGCGGCCAGAAGCTTGCGCATCGGAGTTCCCGTCAGGCTGGGTTCAGCGTGGGGTTGCCGGGCTCGACGACGAACGAGCCGGAGGTGTAGGCCGGGTAGTGCGGCTGGGTGACGACGGCGAGCGAGCGGAAGTCGACCTTCATCTCGCTCTGGCTGATCTTGGCGTTGACGTAGCCGCGGCGGCCGTTGAAGAACTTGACGTGCGGGTTCTCGGCGAGGAGCTGGCGGGTGTTGGGGTACTCGTCCAGGCCGTTGCCCGCGCTGGTGATCGAGGTGGTGACCAGTTCGACGGCGACCGGCTTGGAGGCGGGGTCCTGGTGGTCGCGCTTGAGCTCGCCCGCCCAGTGGGAGTGCACGTCGCCGGTCAGGACGACGGCGTTGCGCTTGGCCTCGTCGATGGTGGCGGCCAGGCGGTTGCGGGAGCCGACGTAGCCGTCCCAGCCCTCGTTGGAGTAGCCCTTCTGCTCGCCGTTGACCCAGTCCATCTCCATCATGAACACCTGCTGGCCGATGACGTCCCAGGTGGCGGTGGAGCGGCGCAGTTCGTCGAAGAGCCAGGCCTCCTGCTCCTTGCCCATGATCGTGCGGTTGGGGTCGAGGCGCTGCGTGCAGTCGGGGCCGACGGTGGTGCTGGTGCCGGTGCAGGCGTACAGGTCGCGGTACTGGCGGGTGTCGAGCAGGTGCAGGTTGGCCACCGAGCCCCAGCGGAGGCTGCGGTACAGCTTCATCGACCAGCCGTCGGGGCGCTGGGCGCGGCGCAGCGGCATGTTCTCGTAGTAGGCCTGGAAGGCGGCCGCGCGGCGGGGCAGGAAGGGCGGGTCGGGCTGCTCGGGCACGTCACCGGCCCAGGCGTTCTCGATGTCGTGGTCGTCCCAGACCACCACCCACGGGGCGACGGCGTGGGCCTGCTGCAGGTCGGGGTCGGACTTGTGCTGGGCCTGGCGTAAGCGGTATCCGGCCAGGTCGAAGCACTCCCCGCCGGCCTGGTCGCGCACCGGGTACTTGTAGTCGCCGTACTCGTAGTAGTAGTCGCCGAGGAAGGCGATCAGGTCCGGGTGGTCCTCGGCCATCCTGCGGTAGGCGGTGAACCAGCCGGTCTGCCAGTCGGCGCAGGAGGTGAAGGCCAGGTTGAGCGCGCGGCTCGCCGTCCCCGCCGCAGGCGCGGTCAGCGTACGGCCGGCCGGGGAGATCTCGGTGCCGACGCGGAAACGGTAGAAGTACTCGGCGCCGGGGTCGAGGTGGTCGACCTCCACGTGGACGCTGTGCGCCTCCTGGGGTCTGGCGAGCTCGACGCCGCGCCGTACCACGTGCCGGAAGCCGTCGTCCTTGGCCAGCTGCCATTCGACGGGGACCGGCCGGTCGGGCATGCCGCCCAGGCCGTCGGGCGCCAGCGGGTCCATGGCCAGGCGCGTCCACAGGACCACGCCGTCGGGGGTGGGTTCGCCGGAGGCGATGCCTAACTGGAACACATCGGACAGGGGGGCACGGCGGACCGCCGCCCGCACGGGTGCTGCGGCACCCAGTGCGGCGGCGATGCCCATGCTCGCGCCCCCGGCGAAGAGAGAACGCCGGGTGATCATGATGTGGGGGGCTCCTACTTGATGGTCGCGTTGCCCGCGGTCACGGCCTGCTCCAGGCCCTGCTTGGGCGGGATCTTGCCGAGGTAGATCTCGTTGAAGATCTCGTTCAGCTTCGACTCGAAGCCGGTCCAGCCGGTCACGATCGGCATGTTGAACGTCGTGCCCTTGGACTCCTCCAGGTACGGCGAGACGTCGATGTTCTTGGCCTTCCAGAAGTCGACGTAGCCCTGGGCCAGGGTGTCACCGGTGAGCGCGGGGAAGATGTAGCCCTGGTCGGCCATGGACTTCTGCGCCTCGTCCGAGCTGAGGTACTTGGCGAGCTTCATGGCCTCCTGCAGGTGCTTGCCCTTGGCGTAGACGGCCTCGCCGAGCCCGTTGATGTTGACGGCGCGGCCCTTGGGCCCCTCGGGCATGGCCGCCACGCCGATCTCGAACTTCACGCCGGGCGCCACGAACGGCAGCAGCGCGTTGTTGGCGGGGAACATGGCGACCGTGCCGCCGGTGAACATGTCGGTCGCCTTGCCGGTGGGCGGGTTGGTCTGGGTGGCCGGCGGCGAGACGTGGTACTTGGAGATCAGGTCGACGCCGAACTGGACGGCCTGAGCCGAGGCGTCGTCGTTGAAGGTGTAGGTGCCGAACGGCTTGTCGACGAGCTTGCCGCCGTTGGACTCGATCCAGTTCATCCACTGGGTCTGCGAGTGGTTCCACGACCCGAAGCCGTAGGTGGCGATCTTGTCGGGGTTGAATCCGGGATCGTCGGGGTGCTTGCCCGCCTCGTCGGTGGTGAGCTTCCTGGCCACCTCGACCAGCGTGCCCGAGCCGTCGGGGGCCCAGGTGAGCTTGTCGGGCATGGTGACGCCGGCCTTCTTGAACAGGTCCTTGTTGTACAGCAGGCCGGGCATGCCCCAGTCCTTGGGCACGCCGTACAGCTTGCCGTTGTAGGTGTTGGAGGACACGACGTTGGGGTGGTACTTGGAGGTGTCGAGCCCGAGCGGGCTCAGGTCGGCCAGCACGCCCTTGGTGGCGAACTCGGGGAAGTAGCCGGGCGACATCCAGAACACGTCGGGCGCGCTGCCGGCGACGGCGTCGGCGGTGAGCTTGGTCCAGTAGTCGTCGTAGGGCATCACCTCGATCTTGACCTTGATGTTCGGGTTGGCCTTCTCGAAGCCGGCCATCACCTTGTCGTAGCCGACCTTCTGCTGGTCGTCCCACAGCCGGTAGGTGAGCGTCACCGTCCCGTCCTTGGCGGAGCCCGAACCGCAGGCTGCGAGCGGGAGGACGGCCAGGACGGCGAGAGCGAGGCGCATGCGGGGGGATTTCATGGGGTGCCTTTCACTTCAGACCGGTCAGCACGACCGACCGGACGATGTATCTCTGGAAGAAGATGAAGATCGCGACCATCGGCACCAGCGCGATCAGGCCCCCTGCCATGATCCGCGAGTAGTCGACGCCGATGCCGACCTTGAGCGCCGCCAGCGCCACGGTGATGACCTTGGTCTCGTCGCCGCCGCCGGTGATGATCAGCGGCCACATGAAGCTGTTCCACGACGAGATCACCGTGATGATCGCCAGCGTCCCCAGCGCCGGCTTGCACAGCGGCAGCAACACCCGCACCAGGATCGTCAGCGGCCCCGCGCCGTCGATGCGCGCGGCCTCCTCCAGCCCTGCCGGCAGCGACCTGAAGAACTGCCGCATGAGGAAGATCCCGTACGGCGTGCCGAGGATGTAGGGCACCAGCAGCCCGCCCCAGGTGTTGATCAGGCCGAGCTTCTGCATGATGAGGAAGAGCGGGATGACGGTCACCGCGACGGGCACCATCATGGTCGCCACGAACACCCAGAAGAGCACGTCCCTCCCGCGGAAGCGGAGCCGGGCGAAGGCGTAGGCGGCGAACGTGGTGAACACGAGCTGGCCGATCGTCAGCGCGAGGGTCATGAGCAGCGTGTTGAGGATGTAGTGCGGGAACTCGCCGCCGAGCAGCGCGGCCAGGTTGTCGGTGGTGGGCGGATTACCGGGCAGCCACGGCTGGGTCGAGTGCAGCTGCGTCTGCGTCTTGAACGCCGTCAGCACCACCAGCAGGTAGGGGAAGACCGAGATGATCGAGCCGATGACGAGCGTGGCGTAGAGGAGGATTCGCTTCATGGCCCCTCAGCTCAGGTCGTAGGTGGTGCGCTTGCCGAAGAACCTGACCTGGGTCAGCGTGACCAGCAGGATCACCAGGAACAGCACCAGCGACAGCGTCGAGGCGTAACCGAAGTCGAACTCCTTGAACGCCACGTGGAAGATCTTGTAGTTGATGACCGACGTCGACTCGCTCGGACCGCCGGCGGTCATGGAGTAGATCGTGTCGAACGCCTGGAAGGCGCCGATCATGTTGGTCACCGTGACGAAGAACATCGTGGGGTTGAGCAGCGGCAGCGTCACCCGCCAGAACCGCTGCCGGGGCGTGGCCCCGTCGCAGGCGGCCGCGTCGTAGAGCTCCTGCGGGATGCCCTGCAGCCCGGCCAGGAAGAACAGCATGTTGTAGCCGGTGTTCTGCCACACGTGCACCAGCGCGACCGCGGGCAGCGCCAGCGACGTCTCCGACAGCCAGGCGGGGCCGGTGATGCCGAACAGGTCGAGGAACTGGTTGATCGCGCCGTCCTTGGGATCGAAGATCCAGCTCCAGACCAGGCCGAGGACCATGGGCGTGGCCATCCACGGCACGACGAACAGGGCGCGGAAGAACTTCACGCCCCTGACCTTCTGGTTGGCCAGCAGGGCCAGCCCCAGGGCCAGCACGGTCTGCAGCGGGACGCACAGCAGCACGTAGGCGACCGTGATGCCGAGAGAGCTCCACACCGAGCCGTCGCCGGCCATCTTGCGGTAGTTGTCCAGGCCGACGAACGTCGGGTCCGACAGCAGCTCCCAGTCGAAGAAGCTGAGCACGAAGACGATGACGACCGGGAGGATCAGGAAGGCGACGACGCCGAACAGGCTGGGGCCGATGAACAGGTAGGCGTGCCAGCGGCCCCGGCGCCTGGTCCTGGTCTTCCGCGACGCGAGGCGCCGGGTGAGGGCTTGCGTCGTCATGCCGGCTCCACCGAGGTGGGGATCATGAGCTGTCTGGTGGTCTCCAGTCCCCACGCGTCCAGCGCGGCGATCGGGTCGCTTGAGCCGCGCAGCCCGCCGGTCGTCGCGACGAAGGCCGCCCACTCCTGCCTGGCCTCCACCTCGGGGCGCAGGATGATGCAGTCGGGGTCGTTGACCCACCAGCGGGCGTGCAGGAACTCCCTGGCCCCGCTGGTCAGCCGGGCGCCGAGCTGGGAGGGCTGGCTGATGTCGCCCGACTTGGGCAGCAGCGTGGGCGCGATGTCCGGGCCGACCCGCATGACGTCCACCAGGCCGATGCTGGGCAGCATCGGCGCGCCGCAGCCGTGCAGGGTGGCCTCGGGGCCCGCGCCCCGGCGGATGAGTTCCAGGCCGCGGCGGTAGGCCTCGACCGGGTCGACCTCCTCGTGGCGGCGGCCGTGCAGCGCGCCCGCGTAGACGAAGTCGAGCTTGAAGTGGGTGATGCCCTTGCCTGCCAGCTCGCTGAAGACGTTGACGAGATGGGCGGCGGCGTCGGGGTGGGTGACGTCGAGGACCGCGAGGTCCTGGTCCCACATGCGGCCGGCGTGGGCGTCGCCGACCAGCCAGTCGGGGTGTTCCTGGAAGATCCGGCTGCGGTGGCCGACCAGGAAGGGGGCGGTCCAGATGCCCGCCCGCCTGCCCGCGCCGGTGACCGTGCCGACCGCCCTGTCGAGCGAGCCGAAGCCGGGGCGTAACTCCAGCCAGTCGCCGATCTCCGCCTCGTAGCCGTCGTCGATGAGGAACATGTCGGCGCCCAGGCCGTGGCGCTCGCACAGCTCCAGGTTGTCGATCACGTCCTGGTCGGTGACCTTGTCCCAGTAGCCGTACCAGGTGCACCACATGGGGGGCACCGCCGTGATCCTGGGCGGGGACGACCCGGCCATCGTGTCCGCCCACTCGCGCAGCGCCGCGTCCAGGCCCGCCGTACTCCAGTGCAGGACGGGGCCGTCGGCGGAGACGACGACGCGATCCCCCTGCCTGCGTGCCCTGATCGAGGGGACGTGCAGCGGGTCGGGCGCGGAGAAGACCTGGACGGGCCCGCCGTCGCCGGGGTCGACGGCCAGCAGGCCCTCGCCCTGGAACTGGCCGGCGGGCACCGGCGTCTCCGGCCGGTAGCAGAGGGTCTGGATGTTGCCGTCGGCGGCTCTGGGTGGGGTGTCGCCGAGACCGTAGGAGCCTGAAGGGCTCCACGACTGCCAGCCGTGCTCGAAGATCCGCGCCCGGTCTGGCAGGCACCCGATCTCGCCGACGTCCGCGAACGGCATCTGGCTTCCTTTCACCTACTTACGAAGGAGCGCTTCATTACTAGCATTGACGATCGGGGCGGTCAATGCCCGTTCTTGCGCGATCGCTGGCATACTTGAGCATGACTTAACCAGGACACCTGCATTAGGACAACGATGGCCAAACTTCGCGGAGGCGACCTGTCCCGGCTCAGGCAGCTGAACTCCCTGACCGCGATCGGGGCGCTGCGCGGGGCCGAACCGCTCACCCTCTCGGCGCTGGCCGAGCGCACGGGCCTGTCGCGTCCCTCCACGAAGGAGGTCGTCGACGAGCTCATGGCGCTGGGCTGGGTGGAGGAGGTGCCGCCCACCCAGGGCACGATGGGCAGGCCGGCCCGCCGCTACCGCTTCCGCTCAAGCAGCGGCTACCTGGTCGGCCTGGACATCGGCGGCCACAACATCCGGGCTGCGCTGGCGGACCTCGACGGCGAGATCCTGGCCGAGACCAGGCAGCCCGTCCTGCCGGACACGCCGCTCGAGGAGCGCCTGGCCGCGATCGAGCGGGCCGTGGCCGGCTGCCTGGCGCTGGGCGGCAAGACGATCGCGGACGTGTGGATCGTCGCCGCGGGCACGATCGGCGTGGTCACGCCCGCGGGCCGCATCCTGTACTGCGCCGCGATCCCCGCCTGGACCGGGCTCGACCTGGCCGGGCACCTGCGCGAGATGTTCCCGTGCGAGGTCCTGGTCGAGAACGACAG
The DNA here is from genome assembly GCF_018531495.1 of Nonomuraea sediminis. Lineage (GTDB taxonomy): Bacteria > Actinomycetota > Actinomycetes > Streptosporangiales > Streptosporangiaceae > Nonomuraea > Nonomuraea sediminis. The sequence goes on along the minus strand of NZ_JAHDTI010000011.1, from coordinate 335,029 downwards.
CCGCCTCGCCGCCAGGGCCGAGGCCAAGCGCGGCGCCGCCCGCGGCGCGAGCGACGTGGTGTTCCTGCACGTCGGGCGCCGGATGGGCGCGGGGCTCATCATCGGCGGCAGGGTCCACCGCGGCTTCGGCACGGCCGCGGGCGAGATCGCCATGCTGCCGCAGTCACGCTGGTTCGACGCGCCTGAGCACCTGCAGACCTGCTCGATCATCCCCGCGGGCACCTCGCCCGAGGACGCCGCCGCCTACACGCTGGCGGCGGCCCGCGACGGCGACCCCGTCGCCCTGGACGCGGTCGACCGCTACGTCGACGACCTCGCGGTCGGCACCAGCGCCATGGTCCTGCTGCTCGATCCCCAGGTGGTCATCCTGGGCGGCGGCTTCTCCCGCTCGGCCGACGTCCTGCTGCCGCCGCTCAGGGAGCGCCTCGAACACGCCTGCATCCGCATGCCGGACCTGCGGGCCAGCACGCTCGGGGACGAATGCGTGGTGGCGGGCGCCATCGACTTCGCCGTCGACCACCTCGACCACCAGCTCTTCACCCCCGACACCCCGCTCCCGCCCATCAACGCCGAGACCGTTCCATCATGAAGACATGTCGCGATCCGCGGTGAGCAGCCGGTTTCGCCGGGAAAGTCGCGACTGAACCGGAAATATAGAGCGAACGGCGATCCTCGAGGCGGGACGTTCACCCGCGGCGATGCAAGGGGCGATCGAGGTGCCAAAAGAACTGGCGGCAGACCGTACGGCCGGCGAGGCGAGCACCGAGCACGCCGAGTTCCGCGTCCTCGGCAGGCTGGAGATCACGCGGGCCGGGCGGGGGGTGCGCCTGCCAGGGCAGCACGTGCACTGGCTGCTCGCCGTACTGCTGCTCTCCGACGGGAGTCCCGTGTCGGAGGACCAGCTGCTCCACCTGGTCTGGGGGCCGTCGGGGACCAGCGTGCGCGCGCTGCGCACCACCATCTCGCGGCTGCGGTCGTGGATGCGCGGCCACGCAGGGGCGGCGCACGCGATCGAGCACGTCAGGTCCGGCGGGTATCTCTTCGAGTTGCCCGGGGAGCGGCTGGACGCGGCGCGGTTCATGAGCCTCTACCAAGCCTCGGGACGCGAGCCCGATCCGGACGCCGGGCTGGGCCTGACGTTGCGGGCGTTGAAGGAATGGCGGGGCGTGGTCCTGGAGGGCGCGCCGGAGAACATCCGGGCGCATCCGGCGATCGGCCGGTTGGAGCGCGCCCGCACCGCGTGCGCGTCGCGGGCGGCGGATCTGGCGCTGCGCGCGCACCGGCCCGAGGCCGCGTTACGCCAGGTGCGTGATCTCGCGGCGGGCGCTCCCTTCGACGAGCCGTTGCAGGCGCGGCTGATCAGGCTGCTGGCGGCGACCGGGCGCAGGGCCGAGGGGCTGCGGCACTTCGCGCAGGTACGGCACAGGCTCGCCGACGAGCTCGGCGTCGATCCCTCCGACGAGCTGCGCGCGGCCCACGCGCTCCTGCTCCAGGAGCCACCGCGCACGGACACCGGCGCGTCCTCGCCGCCGCACTCGGGAACCGGCGCCCTCGCCAGTGCCGGGGGCACCACGACCGGGTGTGATTCCGTGGTGCCGGTCGCGGCGGAGTTGCCGATGGACGTGCGGACGTTCACCGGGCGCGCGCGGGAGGTCGAGAATCTCTGCTCGCTGCTGTCGGCGCCGCGGGGCGATGGGTCGGCGATCGCGTCGATCTCCGGATGCAGCGGCGTCGGCAAGTCGGCGCTGGCGATCCATGTGGCGCACAGGATCGCCGGGCTCTACCCGGACGGGCAGCTGTATGTGAACCTCGGCGGCTCCACCCCCAACGTCAGGCCGCTCGCCCCGGCCGCCGCGCTCGGCCGCATGCTGCGCTCGCTCGGGCTGGACGGCCAGGCGGTGCCGGTGGAGACCGAGGAGGCGGCGGCCAAGCTGCGTTCCCTGGTCGCGGGCAGGCGCCTGCTGATCGTGCTGGACAACGCCCTGGACGCCGCCCAGGTCCGCGACCTGCTGCCCGGCGACCGCGACGGCGCGGTCCTGATCACCAGCCGCAGGATCCTGACCGAGCTCGACGGTGTCACCCACGTCCGGCTTGATCTGCCTCCCGAGGAGGAATCCCTGTCACTGTTCGCCGGCCTGGTCGGCCGGCACCGGGTGCGGGCAGAGCCGGACGCCGCCGAGGACGTCGTCAGCCGGTGCGGCCGGCTCCCCCTGGCGGTGTGCATCGCGGCAGCCCGGCTCAACGCGCGCCTCACCTGGAGCGTGCGCACCCTGGCCGACCGGCTGTCCGTCGACCGGCACCGCCTGGGCGAGCTGCGGGCGGGCGACCGCGCGGTGCGGGCGAGCTTCGCGGTCGGCTACGACGAGCTCGACGCCGATGAGGCGCGGATGTTCCGGCGGCTCGGGCTGCTGGCCACGCCCGACGTCGACGTGGCCGTCGCGGCGGCGCTGGCGCAGGTCGAGGAACGAACGGCGGAGGACCTCCTCGATCGGCTCGTCGACCTGCACATGGTGGAGAACTACTCCCCCGGCCGCTACGGCATGCACGATCTGCTGCGCCAGTTCGCCCACGACCGCGCCCTGCGCGAGGAGGCGCCGCACGAGCGTGAGCGGGCGGTGCGCGAGGTCGCGCACTGGTACCTGGCCACAGCCCGCACGGCGTGCCTGCGCCTCAACCCGGACGCCGCCTGGCGCACGGAATGCGGATCGCGTCACCTGGACACCGCGGGCCGGCCGCTGGAGACCAACCAGCAGGTCCACGTCTGGGTCAAGGAGGAGGCGGCGAGCTTCGCCACGGTGCTGCGGCAGGCCGCGGCGGCGCTCGAGGACGGGCCGTCGCTGGTGGTGGCGCTGGCGGCGGCGCTCTATCTGCCGCTGGGATACCAGCGGCTGTGGAAGGAGCAGCTCGCGCTGTGCGAGCTGGCCGTCGAGGCGGCGGCACGGACGGGCGACCCGCTGCAGCACGCCATCAGCCACGGCGATCTGGGCGACGCGCGCTCGCACCTGGGGCGGCTGAGCGACGCGATCGACGAGCTGCGGGACTCGCTGGAGACCTACCGCGCCATCGGGCACGCGCGCGGCCAGGCGACGCAGCTCGATCGGCTGGCGGGCGCGCTCGGGCTGCTCGGCAGGTTCGAGGAGTCGATCGACTGCTACCTGCAGGCGCTTGAGCTGGATCGGCGGCAGGGCGACCGGTTCAACCAGGGCATCACGCTGAGCAATCTGGGGATCGCCTACCAGCAGGCAGGCCGCTACGACGAGGCGATCCAGGCGCATGACCAGGCCATCGTGATCCACCGGGAGGCCGACGACCCGTTCGGGCTCGGCAGCCTGCTGGGCAACCTGGCGGAGGCCTGGCGGCTCAAGGGCGATCCCGAGCGGGCGGCGGGCCTTTACCGGCAGGCGTTGCAGGCCGACGCGGACGCCCGCCGTACGGGCACCTACGACGAGGCCGAGCACTGGTGGGGGCTGAGCCGCTGCCACGACGACCTGGGCGAGCCGGAGGCAGCCAGGAAGTCCCGGCGGACGTGCGGAGCGATCCTGTACGACCTGGGGCTGATCACCGCCGCGGAGAGGCGCGGCATGGACGCGGAGCGGCGCCCGCCGACCCCGGAGATCATCCGCAGGAACACCTGAGGTCAGGGGCTACGGGGCGCGCCGCGGGCGGCGTCGCGCAGGAACGAGGCGATGATGCGGGCGCCCGCCCTGTCCTGGGTGAGGTTCCTGGTGCGCGCCCAGGCCCTGAGCGCCTCCAGGTCGGGGATGGTGAGCGTGACGATGATCTGCTTCACCGAGCCCGGCTTGTGCGGGGCGCGGCCGGCCTGCTCACCGGCGCTGAAGAAGTCGGACTGCTGGGCCATCGACATCCCGGCCACCTCCGCGGCGAGCTGCCTGAGCTGCCGCTCGTCCACCTCGCCGCGCTGGCAGTGGTCCTCCAGCTTGATCGCCGTCCTCAGGTCTATCGCCCCGTCCCTGACGAGCTCCTTCAGCTCGGGCCGCAGCCGGTCGAACTTCACGTATCGCCGCACCCTGCCGTACGGCAGGCCGAACCGCTCGGCGACCGCCTTGATCGACCCGTACCGGTTGTACAGGCTGGTGCAGGCGTCGATGAGGTCGAGCACGCTCAGGTCCCTGCGGATGAGGTTCTCGGAGATCGACAGGGCGCTGGCGACGTCGCGGTCCGGCCGTTCGTCGATGACGGCCGCGGTGATCTCGCTGGCGCCGAGCCTGCGCATCGCCAGCCAGCGCCGCTGGCCGGCCAGGATCTCGTAGTGGCCGTCGTGGTCGTTCAGCGGGGCGACGATGATGGGTTCCAGCTGGCCGTGAACGCGGATGTTGGCGACGAGCTCGTCGATGTCCTCCTCGACCTCGCGGGTGCGCACCTGCCGGTCGCCGATGACGAGCCGGTCCAGGGAGATCTTCTCGACTCTGCTGAATGACACCACTCTTGCCCCTCCTCGGCTCGAGCGCTCGACATCCCGACGATGACATCGGCCGATGACAGCTCGTTCACACCCGGCCGCCGCCGGCTTCATCCGGGTTACAGGGCCGGTGATCCTAAGAAACATCGCGGTGGTCCTAAGACCAGTGCGGGTCGCCGCACTGGTCTCAGGCCCCGGCCCGCCAGGCCGCCTGCCGGCCGGCGGACGTCAGGCATCGCCTCGCATGCGTGCGGCCAGCGTGACCAGCTCCGTCAGCCGTTCCGTGGGAAGGCCGGGGTCGTGGGCGTCGAGGGCGACGACGGCGCCCGACGGGGTGATCGCGACGGTGGCGGCGCCGCGCCTGGCCCGGCCGGGCCAGGCGAGCCAGGCGCTCATCCTGCTCGAGGTGGCGCCGCCGTCGCGCTGCTGCGCGAAGTACTCATCGCGCAGGTCCTCGAAGCGGGTGAACTCCTCGACGTTGCGGAAGGGGATGTCGAGCCGGGCGACACGGGCGAGCCTGCCGGCGGGTTCGTCGCCCGGGCTGCCCGGGGTCAGCCGCGGGCCGTACCTGCTGAAATAGAGCAGCGTGTGCGCGGTGTCGAGGCCGCCGACGAAGGGCCGGTCGTCCATCGTCCTGACGAGCGCTGCGGCGCGCTCCTCCCCCACGCGGCCGTCGGCCTCTCCTGGCCACTGCGGCGTGCGCTCCAGACGGCCCTGCCAGGGCAGGTAGCGGGCGATGTCCTGGGTGGCGGGCAACGGGAGGATGTCGATGTCGAACCTGTCGGGGTTCTTGGCCACGATGGATCCCGGAGTGAGCGAGAACGTGCCGATGCCGGCCAGGGCCCACAGTTCGCCGTGCTCGATGAGGAAGTCGTAGGTCCGCTCCGCCTCGTCGGCGCGTTCGGTGGGGAACCCGATGAAGCCCATCATCTGCACGCCGATGTCGTGTTCCGCCAGGTGGCCGAGGATGGCCGGAACCTCGGCGAGGTTGACGCCCTTGTCGATGAGGTCGAGCACGCGTTGCGAGCCCGACTCGTAGCCGAAGGAGATGGCCACGCATCCCGATCGCCTCAGGCGGCGTGCCATGTCGCTCTTGGGGAAGGTCCGCTCCAGCCGCAGCTCAGCACTCCAGCGCACGCCGGTGCCCGCATCGGCCATGGCCTCGCTCAGCCTGCGCAGGTATCTGGGGGACATGGCGTCGACGGAGAAGTAGACCGTCCTGCCGATCGCGGACATCGCGGCCAGGTCCTCGAGCACGGTCTCGACGGGCCGTTCCCTGGAGGGGGAGGTGGGCCTGTCCAGGTTCAGGCCGTAGTCGCAGAAGGTGCACTTGTTCCAGTAGCAGCCGCGGGTAGGGCTGTAAAGGACGACGGGTTCGGGAGTCCAGTAGGAGTCCCACTGCCACACGTCGTAGGCGGGGGCGGGCAGCTCGGCGACGTTCTCGTAGGTGATGGGCGGCGTGTCGGGCGTCGACCCGTGCGTCAGGATGCCGGGGATCCCGTCGAAGCCGCGACCGTCGTGGACGGCGCGCAGGATGTCGCAGAAGGGCGACTCGCCCTCGCCGGGCACGATGATGTCGGCGTCGCTGAAGAGCTTCCAGTAGTTCTTCGGTTCCCTGGCCAGGCGCACGTCGTCGCAGACCTCGGTGCCGCCGAAGACGATGACGGCGGACGGCAGCGCCGCGCGCGCCTCCCGCGCCAGGCGCAGGGCGGCGGGGAGCTGGCCGGTGAAGGCGACGGAGAAGCCGACCACCGCCCATTCGCGTTCGCGCAGCACGTCGGCGAAGGCGCCCTTGATGTACGGGTCGAAGGGGGCGGTCAGCCGGTCGATCACCGCCGGATCGCACAAGTCCTGGTAGGAGGACAGGTTGACGACGCCGCCCGGCAAGATGCCGAAGCCGTCGATGCTCTTGGGCACGCCGTCCAGGCAGAGCAGGTCCTGCCAGCGCTTCATCACCAGGACCGCCTGGCGGTAGGTCGGGTAGTGGTAGAAGGCTTCCTCGTCCTTGAAGACCTCGATCGCCCTGCTCACCAGGTCGGGGGTGAGCGTCTGCGCCGCCAGCGCCGACTCGTAGGTCAGCTCGTCGAGCCTGGTGAGCCGTGGCAGGTGCTCGATGCGGTCCCTCGCCTCGTCCGCCCTGGCCAGCAGGGCGGCCACCTGGTCGGGGCGGGCCAGCTCGTTCAGCGCGTCGATGTTGGCGTCGACGCAGCGCTCGCCGGTGAAACCGGCCGCCCGCGCGGCGCCGACCAGATAGGGAATCGAGTGGTAGGGCTGTGTCGGGTCGGTCAGCGGTGGATTCACCAGCAGATAGGGCAGCGTGCTCACCCTGCGACTCGTCCGGCGGACCGCTGGCGCCTGGGTGAGGAAAACCGGCATCCCTGCCTCCGAGAATTCTGACATCCGTTGCTCGCTCAGGCGCAGCGTACTTGAGCAGGAAATTAATAGAAGTGCTTTTTAAGAATTGCCCGGCTTGTCTTAGGAACACGTCTTAGGAATTCGCCCGAAGAAACACCTGGACACGTTCTGCGGGGCTGCTTATCGTCGGCCTCGACAGCGGACATCCGCATTCGGAAAAGAGGAGTCAAGCATGTCCAACGATCCCCTCGAGCCCCTGCGCGCCGCCGGCCTGGACAGGCTTCCCGAGTCCCAGCGGGCGGTGTTCGAGGAGCTGAGCCCGGAGGAAATGCGCGTGGTCAGCGCCATTCAGGAGCGCCTCAACGCCGCAGCGCCCGAAGTCGAAGGACAGATGAACAAGAACAACTGCCTCTGCTGACGGCGGAGCCCAGCCGGCCCGCCCGTATCGCGCGGGCCGGCAACCATCTTCGCGCGGTGAGGAGTGAAACGTGCAGGAGAAGATCGGCCACTATTTCGTGGTGAGCGACAATGTCTATGACGACGGCTCGGGCCTGCGCGTGAACATTGTTTATGCGACGCGCACGGCGGAGCTGATGTTCGTCATTCCTGAGGTCGCGGACGCGCTGCGCGCGGGTGAGCTGGACCCGGTTTCCCCGGGCATGCGCGCGGCGCTGCGCGAGGCGCAGATCGTGGTCCCCGAGGGCCAGGACGAGCTCGACGAGATCCTGAGCCGCAACCGGGCGGCGGCGCTCGACAGGTCTCTGGTCAACTTCATCCTGCTGCCCACCTCGTACTGCAACATGGGCTGCGCGTACTGCGGCCAGGAGCACGTGCGCGGCGGGCTCACCGCCGACCACCGCGACCGGGTGCGGGCGCGGGTGCTGCGCGCGATGCGGCTGCCGAGCACGCGGCGGGCGCTGGTCGACTGGTTCGGGTCGGAGCCCATGATGGGCTACGCCGTCATCCGTGACCTGAGCAAGCACTTCGTGCGAGAGGCCGACGAGCGCGGCATCGGGTACTCCTCCCAGATCGTCACCAACGGCTCGCTGCTCAATAGCAGGAACCTCGAGGTCCTGATCAAGGAGTGCCGGGTCGAGAAGTTCTACCTGACCGTGGACGGCCCGCCCGAGGTGCACGACGTCCACCGGCCGCTGAAGAGCGGCGGCGGCTCGTTCTGGAAGATCGTGCGGACCATCAGGGCGGCGCTGGACCGCGAGGACTACCGGCACGTGGTGTTCGACTTCCGCACCAACGTCGACGTGCACAACCAGGACAGCGTCTCGCGCTACATCGACCTGATGGCCGAGCTCGGCTTCGACAAGCCGAACGTCAACTTCACCCTGGCCCGCGTGCGGCCGTGGGGGAACGACGTGTCGGCGATCGAGCTGGCCGACCGCGACTACGCCGAGCGCGAGCTGGGCTGGCTGCGGCGCATGCAGGAGCGCGGCCTGCCGTTCATGCGGATGCCCAGCCTGGCCAAGCGGGTCACCTGCCCGGCCGTCAAGGCGACGTCGGAGCTGATCAGCGGCACCGGCAACATCTTCTCCTGCACCGACCACCCGCTGGTGCCCGAGTCCGAGCGCACTTCGGCGCTGGCCCACATCAGCCAGGACGACCTGACCGTCTTCCGGCCCGAGGGCGAGTTCGACGGCTGGTACGACGAGGTCGAGCAGGGCAAGTCGTGGTGCAGGGACTGCGTGTTCCTGCCGACGTGCGGCGGCTCGTGTCCCAAGGCCTGGCACGAGGGCAACCCGCCGTGTCCCGGCTACAAGTTCAACGTCCAGGGGCGGCTCGATCTGGCGGCTCAGCGCCTCGGCCTGCACCCCGTCGAGGCCGGGTGATCCAAGGTGGGCTCGCGGCTGCTCGTCGGCGCCTGCGGCGCGGCGAACGTGATGAACCTGCCCGGCTACCTGCTGGAGCTGCGCAGGCTGCCCGGCGTACAGGTCAGGGTCGTCATGACGGCGAGCGCCGCCAGGTTCCTGCCCGCCCGTACGCTCGCCCTGGTGAGCGAGACCGTCTTCTGCGACGGCGAGCACGACTTCGAGCCAGGGCACGCGCGGCTGGCGCGCTGGGCCGACCGCTTCATCGTGCTGCCCGCCACGGCGGACGTGCTCGCGCAGGCCGCGCACGGTTTCGCCGGCAGCCTGCTGACGGCCGCGCTGCTGGCGCACGAGGGCGCCGTGATCTTCTTCCCCAGCATGAACGAGCAGATGTGGCGCAAGCCCAGCGTCCAGCGGAACGTGGCCCAGCTCAAGGCCGACGGCCACCACATCGCCGGGCCGGTGATGACGCGGTGCTGGGAGATCGCCGGGCAGGACGACCGGGTCGGCCCCGGCCTGCCCTCGCCTGCGCAGGTGGCGGGGATCGTCGGCGACATCATGAAGGAGGACGCCGCATGAGCCGCACGCCGCTGACCCTGCCGGCGTCGGGGCCGATGGCCGTGCGGGGATTCCCGTGGCTGCTCGCGGGCCAGTTCACCTCCAGCGTCGGCGACCTGTGCTACGCGATCGCGCTGCCGTGGCTGGTGCTGTCATCGGGCGGCGGGCCTGCCCTGCTCGGCGTCGTGCTGGCGTGCTTCGGGGTCAGCAGGGCGGTCGCGATCCCGGCGGGCGGCGTGCTGGCCGACCGCTTCGGCCCACGTGTGATCATGCTGGTCACCGACGCCGTCCGCTTCGGCCTGGTCGGCGTGCTCGCGCTCCTGGCCGGTACGGTCACCCCGTCGCTGGCCGTGCTCGCGCCCATCGCGGTGGCGTTCGGAGTCTGCAGCGGGGTGTTCGTCCCCGCCTCCTACGCGCTGCTGCCCGGCATCCTGCCGGAGAAGGACCTCACGGCGGGCAACTCGCTGTCGACGGTCGCGACGGAGCTGGGCACGCTGCTCGGGCCGGCGCTCGGCGGGATCCTGGTCTCCCGCCTGGGTCCCTCGCCCGCCCTGCTGGTCGACGCGGGCTCCTACCTCGTCTCCGCCGCGGCGCTGCTCGCGGTGCGCGCGCCGCGCAGGGAGCAGGCGCCGGCGCAGGTCGCCGACGGCCACGCGGTGACGTTCGGGACGGTGCTGCTCCAGGGCAGGCTCCTCCAGGTGCTGCTGGTGGCGGCCATCATCGGCAACGTCGTCTACGCGGGCATCGCCGAGGTCGCCCTGCCGACGCTGGCCCACGAGGACTTCGGTGCCGGAGGCTACGGCGTCATGCTCGCCGGGCTCGGCGTCGGCATGATCGCGGGAGCGCTGCTTGCCAGGCCGCAATGGCGGCGTCCTCGTCCCGGCTACCTGCTGGCGATCCTGGTGCTGGTCATGGGCGCGTCGGTGGCGGCCGTGCCGTACTCCGGCGGGCTGGTGGGCGCCACGGTGTGCGTGACCGTGTTCTCCGTCGCCAACGGCTGGTCCGGCATCGCCATCATGACGATGTTGCAGCGGTGGGCGCCGCGCCACCTGCTGGCCCGGGTTATGAGCGTCATGCTGCTGGCGATGTCGGGCACCTTCCCGCTGTCGGTGGCGGTGACGGGCTGGGGCGTCGAGCGGTACGGCGTGGCCGCGTTCTTCGTGGTCGCCGGGTGCGGCATGGCCTGCGGCGGCCTGTGGGCGCTCAGCCGGCGGGTCTTCAGGAACTACCGGCACGGCGACCAGTTCGCCGAGAAAGGGGTGACCGCGTCATGACATTCGACGCTCTGGCCGCGCTGCGTGGCAGCGGCCAGTGGGTGGACCTGCTGTCCGCCGAGCAGAAGCAGGTGCTCGCGCAGCTGTCGCGAGCCGAGGTGGAGGTCCTCGTCCGGCTCAAGCGCCGCCTCGACGAGGCCGCCCCCGACGTCCAGGGCCAGGAACTCAAGGTCCTGTGACGTGGACGGGAGCGCCTGGGACTGCCGGGTGTGCGGCTCGCGGCTGTCGGACGGCGACCGGTTCTGCTCCTCCTGCGGAGCCGTCGCGGCGGTCGCGGAGGCGGGCCCCGAGGCCCGCAAGAACGTGGTCGTCCTGTTCGTCGACCTGGTGCGGTCGACGGCGCTGGGCGAGCGGCTGGATCCGGAGCTCCTGCACGGCGTGCTGCGCCGCTACTACGGGGTGTGCAGCGACCTGATCACCGAGCACGGCGGGGTGGTCGAGAAGTACATCGGTGACGCCATCATGGCGGTGTTCGGGGTCCCCGTCGCCCGCGAGGACGACGCGCTGCGCGCGGCGCGGGCGGCCCTGGCGCTGGTCGAGGCGGTGCACCGGCTGTCGGCCGAGCTCGGGCCGATCGAGGCGGACCTGGAGGTGCACTGCGGGATCGGCTCGGGCGAGGTGGTCGTGATCACCACCCCGGGGGCGCAGCTGCGGATCGTGGGCGACACGGTCAACACGGCCGCGCGGCTGCAGAGCGCCGCGGGGCCCGGCGAGACCCTGCTGAACGGCGAGGCCGCGCAGCTTGTGCGCGGGCGCGTCGGGCTGGAGGAGCTCCGGCCGCTGGCGCTCAGGGGGAAGGCGCTGCCCGAGCGGGCCTGGCGGGTGACCTCGGCTGTCGCGGCTCCCGCCGGTGCCCGCACCGCGATGGTCGGGCGCTCGGCGGAGCTGGACGGGCTGCTCGAGCGCTATCTCCGGGTGGTGGCCGAGGGGTTCTGCGGGTGCGTGCTGGTGCACGGCGAGGCGGGCATCGGCAAGACGCGGCTGGTCCTGGAGTTCACCGCCCGTCCCGAACTGGCGGGGGCGCTGGTGCTGACCGGCTGCTGCCAGCCGTACGGCAAGGACATCACCTTCCATCCGCTGGCGTCGATGCTGCGCGACTCACTGCCGGGCGGCTGGGTGGGGCTGGAGCGGCTGCTCGGCTCCGGAGAGCAGGGCGAGCGGGCGCGCAGGACCCTGTCCGCGGTGGCGGGCTCGCCCGAGCAGGCGGGCGGCGTGCCGGCCGGGGCCGAGGAGATCTGCTGGGCGGCGACCCGGCTGTTCACGGGCATCGCGCGGAGCCGGCCGCTGGTGCTGGTCTGGGAGGACCTGCAGTGGGCCGAGGGGGCGCTGCTCGGGCTGCTCGACGAGCTGACCCGCCGCCTGTCGGGCGTGCCCGTGCTGGTGGTCTGTGTCGCCAGGAACGAACTGCTCGAGAAACGCCAGGACGCGGGCGTGCCGGGCGCCGAGCGGATCGGCCTCGGCCCGCTGGGCCCTGCCGACACGCTCGGCCTGGTCGAGACGCTCACCTCCGGCGCGGCGGAGGTGGCCGGGCAGGGCCAGGACGCGGTCACCGCCAGGATCGTCGAGCTGAGCGCGGGCAACCCGCTCTTCGTGACGGCGATGATCGACGCGCTGGCCGACGACGGCTCTCCGCCGGCCGCGCCGCCGACGATCTCGGCGATGCTGCGGGCGCGCATCGACGCGCTGCCGCCCGCGGAGCGGCGCGCGCTGCAGTGGGCGGCCGCCTGCGGCAGCGACTTCGCCGACGACGAGCTGCTCGTGCTGGCCGAGCAGGACGGTACGGCGAGCGCCCACGTGCGCGTGGCGCTGGCGGGCCTGCGCAGGCGTGGCCTGATCCAGCCGCTGGGCGCGGGCCGGATGCGGTGCGGGCAGAGCCTGGTCCGCGACACCTGCTACGCGATGACGGCCAAGTCGTCGCGCGCCCGCTGGCACGCCCTGCTGGCCGAGCGGGCGCCGTCGCCGGCCGAGTCCATGTTCCACGCCGAGCGGGCCACGCAGCTGTTCCGCGAGGTGGGTCCCGACGAGCCGCGGCTGCCGGTGCTGGCGGGGCTGGCCGTACGGCTGCTGGCGGAGGAGGGGACGACGGCGCTGCACAGGCGCGACGCCGTCGCGGCCGGGTCGCTGTTCCAGCGGGCGCTCGAGCTGCACGCGGAGCGCGGGCGGCACTACGCCGACCTCACCGTGCGGTTGAGCGAGGCCAGGCTGGCGCTGGGGGACGGCGGCGGGGCGCTGGAGGTCCTCGAGGCGGGACTGGAGGGAGCCGCGGCTGACGGCCGGGTCGTGCTCAGGCTGCAGCGCGACATCGTGCGCTTCCGGCTGGGTCGGCTCGGGTTCGAGGCGGCGCGGGCGGCGATCGCCGCGCACGAGCGGCGGCTTGACCCGAGCGCGGTCGACGAGCTTGGCCGGTGCCTGATGCACCAGTTCAAGGCGTTCGTGGCGCTCGGCGAGGACCAGGTCGGCAGGGCCGAGGCGGAGTTCCACGCGGCGCTCGAGCGGGCGCGGCGGCTGGAGGAGCGCTGGATCGAGCACCGGCTGTCGAACGCGCTGTGCGAGCTGGCGCAGTGGTCGCCGGCCACCGTTTCCGAGGGGCTGCGGCTGTGCGGCGAGCTGCTGCGCGGGTTCGAGGCCGACCGGCTGCTGCTGATCCCCGTCATGGCGGCGCGGGCGCGCCTGCTCGCGCTGGCCGGACGGGTGGACGAGGCCAGGGCGGCGCTGTCGGCGGCGCGGCAGGACGCCGCCTCGCTGCGCGCGGCGTTCCCCGAGATCGCGATCAACCAGTCGGAGGCGGTGCTGCTGTCGCTGGTGGGCGAGCACGCGCCGGCCGCCCGCCGCTTCGGCGAGGCCGCGGCCATGCTGCGCGAGCAGGGGCACCTGCAGCCCGCGCTGACGCTGGAGGTGTACGCGGTGCGCGAGCTGCTGCGCTGCGGGCGGTACGGCACGGCCAGGGCGGCCTTCGACGCGCTGGAGGCGGGCGAGCACACCATCGGCATGGTGGCGCGGGCGCGGATCTGGCTGGAGCTGGTGCGGGCCCGGTTCGCGTGCGCGGAGGGGCGGCCGGCCGAGGGGTTCGAGCTGGCCGCGCGGACCCTTGACGGGATCTCCACGGACGACCCGTGCCTGCTCGGGGACGCCTGGTTCGAGTTCGCCGCGATCTCCCGGATGGCGGGCCGGCCGTACCGGGTGGCGATCGACGCGGCGGAGGCCCATTACCTCGCCAAAGGGGCGACGCTGCCGGCCGGGACGGTGCGCCGCTGGGCGGCGGGCGACGGAGGTGGACGGTGACCCTGCCCTGGCACGACGGCGAGCAGGAACAGTTTCCCGGGCTGCCGGCCTGGGGGGCGCCGACGTCGCGGCGCCCGCTACGCGGACTGCCGGCCTCCCGGCTGGCCGACGTCACCGCCGACTGGGCGTGGGGCGGCGCGGACGGCTCAGGGATCAGGGTGTGCGTGGTCGACAGCGGGATCGACGGCTCCCACCCGCTGGTTGCGCCGCTGGAGGAGGCCATGACGGTCCAGCTGGAGGACGGCCGGGCCCCCCGGATCGTGCCGTCGGAGCCCATCGACCTGGCCGGGCACGGCACGGCCTGCGCCGGCATCATCCGCTCGATCGCGCCCGAGGCGGCGATCTCGTCGATGCGGGTGCTCACCGAGTCCATCACGGGGACGGGGCGAGCGCTGCTTGCCGGGCTCGAGTGGGCGATCGAGTCGGGCTTCGACGTGGTCAATCTCAGCCTGTCCACCACCAAGCCGGAGTTCCTGCCCGCGCTGCACGCCCTGGCCGACCGGGCCTACTTCCGCCGTTCGGTCCTGGTCGTGTCCGCGCACAACATGCCGGTGCGGAGCTTCCCCTGGTCGTTCGCCTCGGTGATCTCGGTGGCCAGCCACGACCAGGCCGATCCGCTGCTGCACTACTACAACCCGGCGCCGCCGGTGGAGTTCTACGCCAGGGGGCTGGCGGTGCCCGTCGCCTCGCCCGGCGGCGGGCAGACCCGCAACAGCGGCAACAGCTTCGCCGCGCCGCACATCACCGGCCTGTGTGCGCTGATCCTCAGCAAGCACCGCTGGCTCACCCCGTTCCAGCTCAGGTCGGTGCTCTTCCAGACCGCGCACAACGTCACCCACCACGGAGCACGCCATGCCCCTGCATGACTACACGCTGCCGGATTCCCGCCCGGAGGGCCGGGCGCCGCTGACCGAGCGTCAGCTGCTGCACTCGGTGGTCGAGATGGCGCGCCTGCTGTTCGGCGCGGCCGCGGCGTCGATCTTCCTGGTCGACGGCGACACCGGGGAGCTCGTCTTCGAGGCCGTCTCGGGGAATGGTGATGCCCACCTGCCCGGCACCAGGTTCCCCTCGGGGACCGGCATCGCCGGCTGGGTCGCGATGAGCGGCCAGCCCGTCCACGTCGACGACCTGGCCTCCAGCACGCTGTTCGCCCGCGGCTCGGCCGAGTCGACCGGATTCGTGCCGAACAGCCTGATGGCCGCGCCGCTGATCAGGGAGTCGGACTGCCTCGGGGTGCTGGAGGTGCTCGACCCGTCGGCCGCCCCGCGCGGCGAACTGACCGATCTGGACGTGCTCGGCCTGCTCGCGGTCCAGGCGGCCATCGGGCTGGAGATCCTGATCCGCGCCCGTGGCAGGGCGAACGGGGCGGCACTGGCCGACGAGCACGCGCTGCTGCTCGAACGGATTGGCGCGGCCATGAGCACGGCCGCTCCCGCCACGGTGACGCTGGCCGGCAACCTGCTGGCCGCGGCGGAGGAGGTCCTGGTGGGGCGGCGATGATCCTCGACCATCGGACGCTCGTGCTGTCCGCCGATGCCCACCCGGGCGCGGCGGACCCGGCTGGCTCGGCCGCCGGCGGGTGCGTGGTGTTCTTCACCAGGCGCGCCGACGCCGAGGTCTCCGCGCTGGAGCGGCTGCTGGCCCTGGCAGGAGTCCCCACCCGCCGCGTCGACGCCGACGCCCTCGGCCCGATCCAGCTGGACCTGGCCCGCCCGGGGGTGCTCCGGCTCGGCGAGGGCCTGGTGCGGCCCACGGCGTGCTGGACCCGCAGGTTCTGGTCCTCGGCCATGACGGACCCGCGGACCGCGGCAGGGCTGCTGCGCCGCCAGTCCTGGCTGGCGCTGGTCCGGCAGTCGCGGCTGCTGGCGCCGCACGACCTGCCTGGCCCTCGGCTGGGGCTGCTCGAGCAGCTGGCCGGCGCCGCCGCGGCGGGCGTGCGCGTGCCCGCGACGGTCGTCACGACCGCGCCGGCGC
The DNA here is from genome assembly GCF_018531495.1 of Nonomuraea sediminis. Classification (GTDB taxonomy): domain Bacteria; phylum Actinomycetota; class Actinomycetes; order Streptosporangiales; family Streptosporangiaceae; genus Nonomuraea; species Nonomuraea sediminis. Next base: position 319,346 of record NZ_JAHDTI010000011.1, on the reverse strand, counting down.
GGGGGGCCGGGCTCCTGCCCGGTGACCGGGTGGTGGTCAAGACGCTCGGCCCGCATTTCGTCGAGCCCGAGCCGGGCACGCTCGACGGCGTCCTGCCGCGGATCCTGACGCGGGACGAGCTCGCGGACGGCGAAGGGCCGGTGCCGCTGGTCGTCCAGGAGTACGTGCCGCACCTGGCCGAGTACCGCGTCTACGCCATCGGCGACCGGCTGGTCGCCTTCGAGGTGCGCAAACCCTCCCCCGAGGCGATCTGGCACGACCAGGAGACGGTCGAGGTACGGCAGGCGGACTGCCCCGAGCCGGTGGCCGGGCTCGTCACCGGGCTGGCGGCGCGCTGGCGGCTCGGGTTCGGCGCGTTCGACGTGCTGCTGACCGAGGACGGCGCCGTGCTGCTCGAGGTGAACGCCGACGGCGACTGGCTCTGGTACGAGGCCAAGGCAGGCACCCGGGCGGTCAGCAGGCAGGTCGCGCTCGCCGTACGGGATCTGCACCTGGCGGCGGGCGGACGGCTCGCCGGGGGCGCGGGGCTGCCCGCGCTGCTGGGAGGGTGACCGATGGCCACCAGCCTGCTCGACCTGGCCGGCCCGTTCGGGGCGGTCGGCCGGCCGCAGCCGGTCGCCACCGGCGGCTGGCTGCCGCGCGAGTGCTCGATGTTCACCTCCTGGACCGGCAACCCGTCGGCGGTGGGCGGCCCGTTCCGCCGCAACGCGAGGACCGGCTACGGGATCGGCCGCGCCTACGGCGACCCGGAGCGGGCCCGGCTGCTCGCGGTCGCCGAGGCGCTCGAACGCTACGCAGGGCTCGTCGTCGACCGGCGGCGGCTGACCGTGGCCACCGCGGCGGAACTCGGCTCGCAGGCGCTGGATCCCGAGCGGATCCCGCGCTGCTCGGTGAGGGAGCTGGCCAGGCCGGGCTGTCCCGTGACGGGCTTCGACGGCAAGCGGCCGATCCGCTGGGTAGAGGCCGAGGAGCTGCGCACGGGCCGGCGCGTGCTGGTGCCCGCGGTCATGGTGTTCCTGGAGTTCCCCGAGCTGGACGCCGAGAACTTCTGGGTGCCGATCTCCACCGGCTGCGCCGTGCACACCGGCTTCGAGGCGGCCGCCGTCGGCGCGATCTGCGAGGTGATCGAGCGGGACGCGCTCGCGCTGACGTGGCTGCAGCGGCTGCCGCTGCCCAGGCTGGCGCCGTCCTGCCTGTCCGCCGCGGCCCGGTCGATCATCGACTGGTGTACGGCACGCGGCATCGACTCCCACCTGTTCGACGCCACCACCGACGTCGGCGTGCCCGTCGTGTACTGCCTGCAGACCACCGAGCGGGCGCCGCGCGGCGCCCAGATGGTGGGCGCCGCCTGCGGTTTCGACGTCGGCGACCTGGCCGAGCACGCGCTGCTTGAGACCATGGGGCTGCGGCCGGGGATCCAGGAGCAGGCGGTGCCCAGGAGGTACGCCGACTACCGTTCGGTCGACGACGGCGCGGCCGCGATGGCGCGCAGGAGCAGGCGCGCGGCGTTCGGCTTCCTGCTCGGCGAGCGGCCCTGCTCGGCGCCGCGGGAGGCGGGCCCGCGCTCGGATCGGGAACGGCTGGCCTTCCTGCTGCGGCGGCTGGAGCGGCTCGGCATGGGCGCGCTGGCGGTCGATCTCACGACGCGGGAGCTGCGCGAGAGCGGGCACGTCGCCGTCCGGGTGCTGATCCCCGAGCTGCAGCCGATGTCGGCCCGCCCGCTGGTGCAGTACCGCGGTCACCGGCGCCTGTTCACCGCGCCGCCCCGGATGGGCTTCCGAGCCCTGCCGGAACACCGGCTCAACCCCTACCCCCAGCCGATGGCGTGAGATGGACATCTGGATCAGCCCCAGCGGGGACTTCGGACACAGCTTCGCCGAGCAGCTGCGCGCCCTGCTGGCGGGCACCGGGCGCACGGTGCGCGTGGCCGGCGAGCCGGGGCCCGGTTTCGCGGTCCGCGCCGCGTGGCGGGACGTGCCCGCCGAGTTCGAGGCGTTCGCGGCCACGGCGCGGACGCCGTGGCTGGCGGTGGCCCAGGCGCATCCGTACCTCAGGGTCGGGCCGGCCGTGGTGCCGGGTATCGCGCCCTGCCACGAGTGCTACCTCACCCGGGTGCGGCAGCACGGTCCGGCTGACGGCGTCGAGGCGGCCCTGGCCGCACATCCGGAGGTGGGGGTGGGCGGGTTCGCGCCGCACCAGGTCATGATGGCGGCGGGCATGGCGCTGGCGCTGATCGACACGGCGGAGGCCGGGACCCTGGTCACGATCGACTGCCGCACCGACGAGGTCGTCTCGTGGCGGGTGGTGCCCGCCCACGCCTGCCGGGGGTGCGGGACATGAACGCCTATCCGCGCCTCACCGAAGGGCTGGCCTTCATCCCCGTCGCCGACGGATACGTGGTCGAGGGCGGGCAACGGCGCCAGACCCTCACCGGGCCTCTCGCGCGCGACGTGCTGCCCGTGCTGCTTCCCCTGCTCGACGGCAGCAGGACCGCCTGCGAGCTCGGGCTCCCGCCCGCCCTGGTCTCCGCGCTGGTACGGCTCGGCCTCGTCAGACTGCTGGACAGGCCGTGGACGCCCGATCCCGAAGACTCGGCGTTGCGGGTCTGCCTGCGGCGCTCGTTCCCTCCGGAGCGGGCGGATGGCGTCTGGCGGCGGCTGCGCGCCTCGCGAGTGGCCGTCGTGGGCCGCCATCGGCTGTGCGGACTGATCGCCGCCGTGCTGACGCAGTCCGGAGTCGAGGTGGGGCCGGGCTCCTTGACCATCGCGGTGAACGAACCCGGCGTGGATGCCGTGCTGCACGTGAGCGCGGGCAGTTCCACGATCGCGCTGGGCCGTGTCGTCCCGGACGCGGGTGCGGACTGTTCCGCCGCGCTGGCGGGCGCGGCGGCCGGGACGATCGCCGGGATCGCCCTGCGCCTGCTGGGCGGGCACGGGCCCGTGCACAGGGACGTGCAGGTCGTGGAGTCGGGCGGGCGGGTGCGGGTGATCGGGCCGCCCGTCGTCGGGGCGGGCGGCGCGAGCAGCCGATACCTGACGGAACGCCGCCTGCCGCTGCCCGCGTGGCTGCGGGGCCTGCCCGCTCCCCCGGGCGCGGTCCGGCTCTACGTGCGCGACGGCGCGGCCTCGTACTTCGCCGACCCGATCGCGCGCGAGCTGGTCGAGCTCGCGGGGTCGGGGCGGCCCGGGGGCGACGGGCCCGCGGTCGTGCTGACGTGTCCCGCGACGCGCGCTTCGACGGGCGTCGAGGCGGGCATCGAGGCTGGCATCACGCTGGCGGAGCTCGCGGCGGGCGTCCGCGCCCGCGGCCTGCGTGCCCGAGCCCGCAGGCCGCCGCGGGACGGCTCGCTGGACGAGCGGCTCGACCTCGACCCTGAACGCGAGCGGGTCGCCGTGGTTGTCGAGCTCTCCCCCGGTCCCCGCGCGGCGCGCCCGGTCAGGCGCCCGGCGACCTCCGCCTTCGCCGAGCGTCCCCTCGACGGGCGGCGCCTGGCCCGCCTCATCGAGCGGGCACGCTCCGCGGCCGAGGAGATCCACCCGGACGCCCTGCCGCGATGGACCCTGTACGCCCGCCGGGTCACCGGCGTCACGGCCGACTCGCCGCCGGAGCTGGAGCGGTATCTGGATGGCCGGGGCATGTCGCCCGCGGCGGTGCTGCTGTTCGCCGACGGGCCGGACCTGATCGGCGCGGGGCTGGCCGCGGGGACCGTCCGGCTGCTGGCCGGCCGCGCCGGAATCGCCGCGGCGCTGCTCGCGGATCAGGGCCTGTACGGCTGCGCCCTCGGATACGCCGCGTCATCTGAGCCCCCCGCGGTAGCCGCGCGGGGAGAGGCCGAACTCCTGGCGGAAGGCGCGGCTGAAGTGGAAGGGGCTGACGAAGCCCGAGGCCGTGGCGATCTGGGCGATGTCCAGGTCCGTGGCCTCGAGCAGGCGGGCGGCGTGCCACACCCGGGCCTCGCGGACGGCGCGCATGGGCGTGCGGCCGGTCTCGGCGGCGAACAGGTGGGCGAAGCGCGACGGCGACAGGGCGACCGCACCGGCCAGGGACGCGACCGAGTGGCGCGCGCCCGGCTCGGCGGCGATGAGCGCCAGCGCCCGGGCGACCCGCGGGTCGCCCGGCTCCTCCCCCGCCCTGGCCGAGGACGTGGCCAGCACCAGGATCTCCTCGAGCGCGCCGAGCACCAGCTCCCGCGCGGGAGCCGCGGTCGCGACCGCCGGCGCGACGGCGTCCCCCGGTCCCCGCTCAGGGTCGGGGACGGGCTCGGGGTGGCCGGCGGGGAGGCGGGCGTCGTGGTGCGCGCGGTGGAAGGCCGCCAGGATGCGCGGGTGCAGCGCGGCGGGCACCCCGGCCACCAGGTGGAACCCGGGCACCAGGGTGTGCGGCGCCAGCCACCCCTGCCAGGAGGGCCGGGGCTGGAAGTGGGCCCACCAGAAGCGCCAGTGCGCGTGCCCGGGCGCGACCCGGTAGTGCTGGGGCGCCCGGGATCCCAGCACGACCAGGTCGCCGGGCCGGGCCAGGCAGGCCGTACCCGACTGCTCGACCGAGCCGGCGCCCGCCTGCGTCCACATGAGCAGCCAGCTCGGCGAGCCGGCCGAACGGCGGATCGCGTAGCCGGGCGGCTTGTCGTGGTGGCCCACGATCATCAGCTCGGCAGCAGGAACAGACATGTTCTCAGCGGTCACAGACATACCCTTCCCCATGCGGGCTCCCTACCGTGAGAGGTATGAGGCGCAACGAGTTCGAGGAACGGGGCTACGTGATCGTGCCCGCGCTGCTGTCACCGGACGAGGTGGCCGAGCTGCGGGAGGAGTTCATGGCCCTGCACGCCAGGGGTCCGATCCCCGGGCACTTCAGTCCGGTTCCGCAACAGCCGGGCCGGCCGTACGACGTGCTGCGCGACTACCCGCGCGTCATGCACCCGCACCAGGTCAACGACGTGGCCCTGCGCTACCTGCTGGACACCAGGATCGCGGCGATACTGCGCGAGCTCCTGCAGGAGGAGCCGATAGCAGCCCAGAGCATGTTCTACTTCAAGCCTCCCGGCGCCAAGGGCCAGGCGCTGCACCAGGACAACTTCTACCTCCAGGTCGAGCCGGGCACCTGCGTGGCCGCGTGGATCGCGCTGGACAAGGTCGACAGGGCCAACGGCGGGCTGGAGGTCGTGCCGGGGACGCACAGGATGGACCTGTTCTGTCCCGAGGACGCCGACCCGAGCGTGTCGTTCACGCGGGACTACGTGGCGCCGCCGCCCGGGCTGGAGCGCGTGCCGGTCGACATGGAGCCGGGCGACGTGCTGTTCTTCAACGGCAGCCTGGTGCACGGCTCGGAGCCCAACACCACCGCCGACCGCTTCAGGCGCAGCTTCATCTGCCACTACGCCGGCCGGTCGGCCGAGCGCATCGCCACGTACTACCCGACGATCACCATGGACGGCGAGCCGATCCGCCTGGAGCCCGCCACGGGCGGCGGCCCCTGCGGGACGGAGGTCGACGGGCCGCACTAGCCGCCGGAGATGTCCGACTCGGCCTCCTCGGGGACGACGCAGTCCCACGGGTCGTCCAGCCAGCCGTCCGGCAGGTGCACCTTGCCGCGCTCACCTGACTTGCCGCGCGGGGTGTCGGTGTTGGGCGGCCACGGCTGGTCGCGGTCGAGCTTGGCCAGGCTCTCGCGCAGCCCGTCCAGCGACTCGGCGGTGGCCAGCTCGCGCCGCAGCGCGCTGCCGACGCTGAACCCCTTGAGGTACCAGCCGACGTGCTTGCGGAAGTCGGCGATCGCGTACCGCTCCTGGTCGAAGCACTCGGTCAGGCCCTCGGCGTGCCTGGCCATGGTGTCGGCCACCTCGCCGAGCGTCGGCGTTTTCCTGGAGTCATCGCCGTTGAAGGCGTTCTCGAGGTCCGCGAAGAGCCACGGGCGGCCCAGGCAGCCGCGCCCCACGACCACCCCGTCGCACCCGGTCCGCGCGACCATGCGCAGCGCGTCGTCGGCGCTCCAGATGTCGCCGTTGCCCAGCACCGGGATCTCCTCGACCGCCTCCTTCAGACGGGCGATCGCCTCCCAGTCGGCGACGCCGCCGTAGTGCTGCTTGGCCGTACGGGCGTGCAGCGCGATCGCGGCGACGCCCTCCTCGACGGCGATCCGCCCCGCGTCCAGATAGGTCAGGTGATCGTCGTCGATGCCCTTGCGCATCTTCATCGTCACCGGCAGCGGTCCCGCGTTCGTGACGGCCTCGCGCAGGATGCGCCGCAGCAGGTTCCTCTTGTACGGCAGGGCCGAGCCCCCACCCCGCCGGGTCACCTTCGGCACCGGGCACCCGAAGTTCAGGTCGATGTGGTCGGCCAGGTCCTCCTCGGCGATCATCTTGACCGCCCGCCCCACGGTCACGGGATCCACGCCGTACAGCTGGATGCTCCTCGGCGACTCCGACTCGGCGAACCTGATCATCCTGAACGTCTTGGGATTGCGCTCCACCAGCGCCCGCGTCGTGATCATCTCGCAGACGAACAGTCCGGCGCCCTGCTCCCTGCACAGCACCCGGAAAGGCGAGTTCGTGATCCCCGCCATGGGCGCCAGCACAACCGGCGGCCACACCCCTATCGGCCCAATCTTCACCCCTTCAGTTGTAGCGCACCTCCAGCCCCTGGAGGTATTCGCGGATAGGCTGAGGCCGGGGACTCAGCTGGGGAGGCGATGGATGCTGCTGAGACTGCGTATCGCGCTGCCCGACAAGCCAGGCTCGCTCGCCCAGGTCACCAGGGCACTGGGCGCGGCAGGGGCCGACATCACCCAGGTGACCGTCCTGGATCGGGGCGCGGGCCGGGCCGTCGACGACCTGACGGTCTTCTGCCCGGAGAGCACGCCCAAGGAGTCCCTCGTCAAGGGGCTGGAGAGCGTGCCCGGCGTGACCGTCGAGGGCGTCTGGACCACCCGCGAGGCACCGGGCACCTACCCCGAGCTGGAGATACTCAAGTACATCGCCACGGCGGGCGACAGGGCGCTCACCACGCTCGTCGACTCGCTGCCCGTCCTGTTCAGCGCCGACTGGGCCGCCATCTCCGGCGAGCACGGCGTCGTCTACACCAGCTGGCGGGCCCCGCAGGACGTCCCGAAGCTGCCCGACACGCCGCATCGCCCGGTGGCCGCCACGCTCGGCGGCGAGCTGCACGTCATCCACGCCCCGCTGCCGCCGCTGGCGCTCACGCTCCTGCTGGCCCGCTCCGACGGCCCGGCCTTCCACCGGATCGAGGTCCACCGGCTCACGCGCATCCTGGAGATCTTCCTCAGCCTGCCCGCGACCGAGCGCAGCGTGGCGCGCCAGCTTCGCAAGTGAGCATCCGGTCGGGAAACCCGGTACAATCGACGGGCAACGCGGAAGTGGCTCAGTGGTAGAGCATCACCTTGCCAAGGTGAGGGTCGCGGGTTCGAATCCCGTCTTCCGCTCGGAGATCGCCTCGGTGGAGTGGCCGAGAGGCGAGGCAGCGGCCTGCAAAGCCGTATACGCGGGTTCAAATCCCGTCTCCACCTCACGGACGATTAGCTCAGCGGGAGAGCGCTTCCCTGACACGGAAGAGGTCACTGGTTCAATCCCAGTATCGTCCACCACCAAGCCCCGGCTCACCGAGCCGGGGCTTTCGTTCTTCCTGGCGTCGGCTAGGGTGGGCGGCCGTGTTGAGGGGGAGGTCGGCCGAGCTCGCCGTACTGCGTGAGCTGCTGGCGCGGGCGAGCGAGGGCCGTGGCGGCGCCGTGGTGATCCGCGGGGAGGCCGGCACCGGCAAGACGGCGCTGCTGGAGTCGATGCCCGAGGGCGACGTCCGGCTGCTGCGGGCCAGTGGCGTCGAGTCCGAGGCCGAGCTGCCGTACGCCGGCCTGCAGGTGCTGCTGGGCGAGGTGCTCGGGCTGGCCGACCGGCTGCCCGGCCAGCAGGCCCGCGCGCTGCGCGGAGCGGTCGAACCGCCCTACGGCGTGCGCGGCGACCGCTTCCTGGTGGGCGCGGCCACGCTGACCCTGCTCAGCGAGCTGGCCGCGGACCGGCCCGTGGTGGTGCTGGTCGACGACGCGCACTGGCTGGATCTGGAGTCGGCCGAGACGCTGCTGTTCGCCGCGCGCAGGCTGGGCGCCGAGCGGGTGGCCGTGGTGTTCGCCACCCGGGACGACTCGGCGGTGTTCGACCGTCCGGGCGTGCCGGTGGTGCAGCTCGGCCCGCTCGGCGACGACGAAGCGGCCGTGCTGCTGGCCGATCGCGTGCCGGACCTGCACGCCTCGGTACGCCGGTGGCTGCTGTCGCAGGCTCGGGGGAACCCGCTCGCGCTGGTGGAGCTGGCCGGGGCGCTCACCCCGGCGCAGCGTGACGGCAGCGAACCGCTCGACGACCGCGAGCTCGCCGCCATCCCCGTCTCGCGGCGGGTCCGGCGGATCTTCGACGACAAGATCCGCGCGCTCGGCGACCGGGCGCGGTCGCTGCTGACGATCGCCGCCGCCGACGACACCGGTGACCTGGCGCTCGTCGTGCGTGCGGGAGAGCGGACGGGCACGGCGGCGGCGGATCTCGCGCCCGCGGCGGACGCCGGGCTGATCCTGCTCGGCGACGGCCGCGTGAGGTTCCGCCACCCGCTCGTGCGGGCCGCCGCCTACCAGGGCGCCTCGCTGTCCGAACGCGCCGCCGCGCATCTGGCGCTCGCCGGGGCGCTGCCCGCCGGCGGGGACGCGGCCCGGCGCGCCTGGCACCTGGCCGCCGCGACGGCGGGCTACGACGAGGGCGTCGCGGCGGAGCTGGAGAGCAGCGCCGAGTCGTTCAGGTCGCGCGGCGGTCTGGCCGCGGTCGCCGCCGCCTACCGGCGTGCCGCGCAGCTGACGCAGGAGCAGGACGCCAAGGCCCGGCGCCTGACCGCGGCGGCCCTGGCCGCGAGCGACGCCGGGCAGCTCGAACACGCCGCCGCGCTGGCGGACGCGGCGGCGGCGCACGTGCACGACCCCGCGCGGGCCGCCCGCCTGGTGTCGGTGCGGGCGGATCTCGAACACGCCATGGGCCGGCCCGAGGCGGCCCGCATGCTCCTGGTCGAGGCCGCGCGGCTGGATCCGCTCGTGGTCTTCAAGGCGATGGCGGCGGCCTGGGACGCGCCGAATCCGGCCGCCGCGGCGGCCGACACCGCGGCCCGGCTGTCCGGGATACAGGTGCGCGAGGCGTACGTGAGCAGGGGCGCGGCCGGGCTGTGCGGGCTCGCCACGGGCGACCTGGCGGGCGGGGCCGCCGCGCTGCGGGAGTTCGCCGCGCACGTCGCGGCCACCCGCGGGGAGCGCGGCCTGTCCGACCACGCCCGGCTGCAGGGCTGGGAGCTGCTGCTCGGCGACTACGAGAGCGTGCACGAGCAGGCCGTCGCCCTGGATCGGGAGTGCCGCGAGCAGGGGGCGCTGGGCGTGCTGCCCAGGGTGCTGCTGCGGCTGGCTCGCTGCCGGCTGTTCCTCGGCAGGCACCGCGACGCGTACGCCACTGCCGTGGAAGGGCTGGAGATCGCCCGCGACACCCGGCAGCACCACTACGTGGCCATGCTCGGCGGGGTGCTCGCCGTACTGGCCGCGATCGAGGGAGACGAGCAGGGCTGCCTGAGGCCCGTGGGCGAGGACCCGCCGAACCCGACGTGGCACGCGCACGCGCTGGGGCTGCTCGACCTCGGCCGCGGGCGGTACGAGTCCGCGTCGCACCGGCTCGGGTCCGTCACCTCCGGCGCCAGGAAGCAGGTCGTGATCGCGGTGCACAGCCTGCCCGACCAGGTGGAGGCGGCCGCCAGGCTCGGCGGGGACGGCGGCGCGCGCGAGGCGTGCGACCGGTTCGAGCGGTGGGCCGCCGCCGTCGGGACGCCCTGGGCGCGGGCCGTCGCGCTGCGCTGCCGCGCCCTGCTGGCGCCCGGCGAGGAGGCCGGGCCGCTCTTCGAGGCCGCGCTGGCCGCGCACGCGGAAGACGGCCGACCGTTCGAGCGGGCGCGTACCCGGTTGCTCCACGGCGAATGGCTGCGGCGCGCCAAACGACGCGGCGCCGCGCGCGAGGCGCTGGGCTCGGCGCTCGAGGCGTTCGAGCGGATGCGGGCGACGCCGTGGGCCGAGCGCGCCAGGAGCGAGCTGCGGGCGATCGGCGCCAGCCCCTCCCCCGCGCCGGCGGGGGTGGATCAGGTCGCGCGGCTGACGGCGCAGGAACTGCAGGTGGTACGGCTGGCCGCGGCGGGCCTGAGCAACCGCGACATCGGCGCCCGGCTGTTCATCAGCCCGCGGACCGTCGGCTACCACCTGTCCAACGCCTATCCCAAGCTCGGCGTCTCCTCCAGGGCCGCGCTGGCCCGGCTCGACCTGTCATAGAACCCGGTCATTCGACAGATCCGTGGCCATACCGCCCGCCCTTAGCGTTCGGTCAACGGAAAGGGGTTCCAATGAAGGTTCTCGTGCTGGGTGCGACGGGGTACATCGGTTCCGCGGCGGTGCGGCGGCTGCGGCGGACGGGCCACGAGGTGGTCCCGTTCGTGCAGGCAGGCGGTCAGGCGGAGGCCGGGGCGCGGGTGGGCGATCTGTCCGACGCGGCGTCGCTGCGGGCCGCGGTCACGGACGACGTCGACGCGGTGCTCAACATCGCGACGCCGACCGGCGACGAGGCGGTGGACGCCGCGGCGGTGGACGCGCTGCTGGAGCGGCTGCGCGGGACGGGGCGGGCGTTCGTCTACACCAGCGGCGTGTGGGTGCTCGGCGCCACGGGCGACCGGGCGGCCGACGAGGAGTCGGCGACCGACGCCATCGACATCGTGGGCTACCGGCCGCGGATCGAGCAGCGGGTGCTGGCGGCCGCGGCGGACGGCGTCCGCTCCGCGGTGGTCCGGCCGGGGATCGCCTACGGCAACGGCGGCGGCATCCCGGCGCTGATGGTGGCCTGGGCCAAGGAGCACGGCCACGGCCGGTACGTGGGTCCCGCCTCGACGCGCTGGCCGATGGTGCACGTGGACGACCTGGCCGAGCTGTACGGGCTGGTGCTCGAGCGGGGTACGGCGAGCGGCATCCTGCACGGCATCGCGCTGGAGGCGGTGCCGACCGCCGCGCTGGCCGCGGCCGCCGATCTGGCCGCCGGTGGGATCGGCCGGGCCGAGCCGTGGCCGGTCGAGCAGGCCGCCAGAACGCTGGGGCTGCCCTTCGCCCAGGCGCTGGCGCTGGACCAGACCGTGTCGGCCGCGCGCGCGACGGCCGAGCTGGGCTGGCGGCCCAGCAGGCCGTACGTCACCACCGATCTGGCTTCCGGCTCCTACGCCTGAGGGGCTCGCGATGATCACCATGCATGAGTACGCCCATGTGGAGCACCACCACCGTGCGGCTCCCGCCGGAATCGCGGCTGGTACCGGGGGCGTGGTGCTCGGCCTGGCCGCCGGGGCGGCGCTGGGCTGGGGCGACCTGCCCACGATCGTGATGGCGGGGGTGCTGGCCTGCGTACCGGCCTGGATCCGGGGAAGGTAGTTGTCGCCCTCGGGACCACTGATCGTCGCTGATCCCTCAGGCTGAATGAGGCCATGCGCGCGGTCGTGCACGACAGGTACGGCCCACCGGAGGTCCTCCGCCTGGCCGACATCGAACCGCCCCGCCCCGGGCCCGACGACGTGCTGATCCGGGTCCACGCCACCACGGTCAGCAGGACCGACTGCGCCTTCCGCAGCGGCAGGCCGTACGTCGGCCGGTTGGTGACCGGCTTCCCCCGGCCGAGGTGGCGTGTCCTGGGCAGCGAGCTGGCCGGGACGGTCGAGGCGATCGGCCCCGCCGTCACCGGCTTCGCCGTCGGCCAAGAGGTGTTCGGGCTCAACCCGTGGCGCTTCGGCACGCACGCCGAGTTCGTCCGCGTGCCGCAGAGCGGCCTGCTGGCTCCCAAGCCCGCCGGGGTCGGTTTCGACGAGGCGGCGGCCGTGTGCGACGGGGCGACGCTGGCCCTGATGGGGCTCAGACCCGCCGGGCTGCGTCCCGGCCGTTCGGTCCTCGTCTACGGGGCCTCAGGCTCGATCGGGACGGCGGCGGTCCAGCTGGCCAGGCACGCGGGCGCCGACGTCACCGCCGTCTGCCAGGCGCACAAGGTCGAGGCGGTGCGCCCGCTCGGCGTGGAGGTCGTCGACGCCTTCCCGCCGCGGACGTTCGACGTCGTCTTCGATGCTGTCGGCAAGCTGACCTTCCGCCGGTGCGCCCGCTCGCTGGCTCCCGGCGGCGTCTTCGTCGCCACCGACGGCCTGGGCAACCTGCTGCTGAGCCGGGTGAGCCGACGGGCCCTCTTCCCCGTCCCGCCGCGCTACGACAGCCGCGACGTCCTGTTCCTCAAACAGCTCGTCGAGGAGGGCCACTACCGCCCGGTCATCGACCGCCGCTACCCCCTCGAAGAGGTCACCCAGGCCACCCGCTACGTCGAAACGGGCCAGAAGACCGGCAACGTCGTCCTCACCGTCAGCTGAGCGAGCCTGCCGCGACGTCGAAGAGGCGTTCCGCCTCGGCGACCACGGCTGCCAGCGTGTCGGGCTCCGGTCCCAGGCCGGCCAGGAGCGTGTCGAGGGGGCGCAGGCCCGCCCGGTTCAGCAGGCGCTTCTCGTTGGTGACCCACTCGCCGCGGGCCGCCAGGATCGCGTGCGCGGTGTACGCGGCGGCGGTGGCCACGGCGCCGGCGACCTCGGTGGCCTGGCCGCGGGGGACGTAGGCCCCCTTGGCGTACAGCAGCGTCATGCGCGCCCGCTCGCGCCACACCGCGGGCGCCGACTCCCGCAGCGCCGGTGGATAGCCTGGCCGTGTCAGGTCGCCGCGCAGGACCCGGTTCGTGGCGAGCTCGGCGACCACCAGGTAGCTGGGGATGCCCGCCAGGTGGAACATCAGCGGCTCCCAGCGGAAACGCCCCTGCCGGGCCTCGGCGAGCTCGTGCTCGACCACGTCGAGATCGCGGTAGTGGACGTCGACGCGCCTGCCCTCCACGCAGAGCCACGCGCCGCCGTTGAAGACCCCGCCGCCCCAGCCGCCGAGCTCGGAGACCTCGCCTTCCCAGCCGACGGCCCGCAGGTCGGCAGGGTCGAAGCCACCTCGGTAGTAGAGCGCGAAGTCCCAGTCGCTGTCGGGGGTGTGGGTGCCCTGCGCACGCGACCCGCCAAGAGTGACAGCCCGTACGGCGGGCAACCCGGCAAGCCGGTCGGCGACAAGGTCGAGGAACATCTCATCGGTCATGAGGATCCGATCGTAGGAAGTGAATGACGGACACCACGCCGGAGCCAAGGCTCGAACGGCGTGTCACCGGTGCCGGATCATCACTCCACGACCCACGACCCTACCAGGTCACCCTCCGAAGATGATCAGGCCTAGTGGCGGAGGAGCGTGAGGTCGGCCCCGGCGTCGGTGACGGTGAGGCGGGCCTGCCCGCCGACGGGGAAGGTGGCCAGCGGGTGGGTGTGGCCGACGTCGACGTTGGCCAGGACGGGGAGACCCGCCAGGGCCGGCTGGGTGGCGATGATCTGCTCGAGCAGGGGGCGGGTCATGCGGCTGGCCTGCTGGAAGCGGCCGACGACCAGGCCCTGGACTCCCCGGGCGTCGGGGAGCTGGAGGAGCGAGGTGAGGTCGCGGGCGAAGGTCGCCGGGTGGGATTCGAGGTCGTCCTCGACGATCAGGAGCGCGCCGTCGAGGGACGGCATGTAGCCGGTGCCCTGCAGCAGGTTGAGCGTGCAGAGGTTGCCGCCGACGACGCGGCCTTCGGCGGCGCCGGGCCGCAGCCGCCACCAGCCGTCGTTGGGCATCAGGTCGCGCTTGGACTGGTCGAGGAACCAGAGGTCGTCACTCCACCGCTCCGGCGGGGTCAGGACGACGGGAGCGGTGCCGAACATGACCGCGGTGAACCATTCCAGGGTCTGCTCGAAGTGGTCCCGCATGCCGAACGTCGACCAGTGCGGACCCGAGTAGGTGACCAGCCCGGTCCTGGCCAGGATGGCGTTCTGCAGGGCCGTGATGTCGGAGTATCCGCACAGGATCTTCGGGTTGGCGCGGATCAGCTCCCAGTCCAGGTGCGGCAGGAGCTCGTTGCAGTTGAAGCCGCCGATGACCGTCATGATCGCCGCCACCGACGGGTCGGCGAAGGCGGCGTGCAGGTCGGCGACCCGCGCGGCGACGCTGGAGGAGTCGAAGGCGTCCCGCTCGTCGACGTGGTCGCCGTAGGTGAGCTTCAGGCCGAGGTCGGCGAACCTGGCCTCGATGACGGCGGAGTGGTCGTACTCCATCACCATGGAGCGCGACATGGCCGGCGCGACGACCCGGACGACGTCGCCTCTGTTCAGCTTGGCAGGGAAGATCACATCGTCAGGATACCTTGACGATCACGTTGAGCGTCAAGGTATCTTGACGCTCATGACTCTGAAATTGGCCGACATCCCCGGGCACGAGGGGTTCGCGGCGCCGGTGCTTCCCGGCGGGGAGCTGGCCCGCTCCGCCGGCGCGTTCACCAGGGACTTCGTCGGCTACCGCGGCGCGTGCTCCTGCGGCTGGTCCGACCGGCGGCAGTACCCGGCCACGCCCGAGGGCGCCAAGGAGGCGGAGGGCCGGTGGACCGTCCACGCCGGGCCGCTGCTCCTGGCCGCGCCGCCCAGCTGGCTGGTGATCAAGTCGAACCTGCTGTGCGAGCAGATCGTGAACCTCACGGCCGAGCGTCCTCTTGCGGCCCTCACCCTGCTGTCGCAGGTGGAGAGCTGGCAGCGCGCCCTGCTCGACCAGGCCGTGGCCAAGGCCAGGGAGGGCGGCGCGTCCTGGTCGGACGTGGGCGAGGCGATGGGGATCTCCAAGCAGGCCGCGCACGAGCGGTTCAGGTCCCACGCGGACTAGCCGCCGCGGACTCCAGCAGCACGCAGCACTCCCCCTCGCGCGGGTCCAGGCTCGCCCGCACCCCGGTGACCTCGAGCCCGTCCAGGTAGCCGGTCACGAACTGCTGGTTCATCGCGCACACCAGGTCGGGCGCCTGGGCGGCCAGCGGGTGGAAGGGGCAGTTGCGCAGGCGCACCCGCGTCGGGCTGACGCGGTCGGGCTCGAAGCCGAGCCGTTCGAGGACCTCACGGCAGAACGTGAGCGCGCGCTCCGCGCCGAGCCGCCCGGGGCGGGCCGCCGCCCGGTCGGCGGCTCCCAGTTCCCTGCCACGCTCCCGTGAGGTCCTGATGGCGGCCTCGGTGCCCGCCTCGCCGGAACGCTGACCGAGGATCGCCTCGAGGAAGAGGCCCGCCAGGAACTCGTGGCGCCGTTCGGGGATGCTGACCTGGACCTGCGTGTCGGCCGGCACGTAGACCTTGGGCTGCCTGCCGACCTTCCGCACTCCCCCTGGCGCCGCGTACTCGGCGCGCAGCAGCCCGGCCGTGACGAGTTTGTCCAGGTGGAAGGCGGCCAGCTTGCGGGAGATGCCGGCACTCGCGGCGGCCTCGTCCCGCGTGACGGGACGCCTGGCACGCCGTACGTAGAGGTAGAGCTCCCTGCGCGAGGGCTCGCCGAGCGCGCCCACGAGCTCCAGATCCATGCATACCTCCCATGAGCATTGGCGTAATTGTACGTCTTGACTGTGCGAGGGAATAAGACCAGCATTGGTTAGTGAAAAAGCCCTCCTGCTAGGGAGCTGGTCGCCGTGACGCCAGGCAAGCAACCGGTCAGCGCCGTACTCGCGGGACCGTACGGGCACCCGTACCATCCGATCCTGGTCACCGTGCCCATCGGCGCGTGGGTGTCCAGCCTGGCCTTCGACGTCGCCTCCCATCTCGTGGACGACGGCCGGTTCCTGGCCGACGGGGCGCTGTGGCTCATCGCGATCGGCATCGTGGGCGCGGTCGGCGCGGCCTGCGTCGGGGCGCTCGACCTGTTCGCCATCCCGACCGGCACGCGCGCCTTCAAGACGGGCCTGCTGCACATGACCCTGACCCTGTCGGTGACCGCCGCCTACGCGATCAACCTGTGGTGGCGGCTCAACGGCGGCGAGGGAGCGGGCGTGCTCGTGCTCAACGTGGCCGCCCTGGCCGTGCTGTCCGTCGCCGGATATCTCGGGGGCAAGCTCGCTTTCCGTTACGGCGTGCGCGTCGCCGACGAGAGCACGCAAGCCGAAGGGTTCACCCATCACGCTGAGAGGTAGCCATGGAAATCGCCGCACTGATCCTCTGGATCCTCACCGCTCTGGGCGGTGTGACCATGCTGGGCATGTGGCTCTCGCGCGGCGGAGCCCGGCAGGGCGGCACCACCCACCTGCCCGTTCCCGTCATCTTCGGCCACTTCGCCCTGGCCGCCGTCGGCCTGCTCGCCTGGATCTTCTACGTCGTCACCGACGCGAAGGCCCTGGCCTGGACCGCCCTGATCCTGCTGTTGCTGGTCGCCGTGCTCGGCTTCACCATGCTCGCCCGCTGGCTCCAGGTACGGCGGGCCAAGGCGGCCGTGGCTGCCGGGCAACCGGACACCGCGGCCTCGGCCCCGCCGGAGAGCCACTTCCCCGTGGCGATCGTGGGCGGCCACGGCGTGCTCGCGGTGGCGACGCTGGTGCTCGTGCTGCTGAGCACCCTGGCGGGCTGACGACTCCGCCGGAGCGCACCCGGCGGGCTATGGTCGAGGTGGGCGCGTGAGGGCGCCTCCGGGTCCGCGGGCAGGACTGAGTCCACCTCACCTCACCCAGCTCGACGAAGCCGACGATCTCCTTTCGGCCTGGCACGCGGACCTCGGGCCACGAAGGAGACGTCATGCCCGAGCTTCCCGCGCGCCCCGATCTCGACCAGCTGCGCCGCCAGGCCAAGGAACTCCTCCGCGCGGCCAGGGCGGGCGATCCCGCCGCGCTGGCCCGGATGAACGCCGTGTCGCCCCGCCTGACGCTGGCAGGCGCCCAGCTCGCGATCGCCCGCGAGCACGGCTTCGGCGGCTGGCGCAGGTTGCGGACCGAGGTGCTGCGGCGCGAGATCCTCAACCAGCGCGACCTGGAGCGGCTCGCCGTACTGCTGGCCGAGCAGCCCGAGCTGGCCAGGACGAGCATGCGCCGCTGGTGCGACCACCCGCGCGGCGCTTCCCCGCTCGGCTACGTCGCGATGCTCCGCTTCGACGCGGGGCGGCTGGGCCTGGACGGGCCGCTGCCGGGCACCGGCGCGGTGGCCAGGGCGCTGCTGGCGGCGGGCGCTCCTGTGAACGGCGAGCCAGGCGACCAGGAGACCCCGCTGATCACGGCCGCGAGCTACGGCGACGCCGAGGTGGCCGCCGTGCTCATCGAGGCGGGCGCCGACCTGGAGGCGACCGCGGCGCCGGCCTCCGGCGGGGTGCCGGGCGGCACGGCACTGCTCCACGCGGCGGTGTTCGGCATGACCGAGGTGGTGGAGGTGCTGCTGGCGGCCGGTGCGCGGGTGAACAGCCTCGGCGAGGCCGCGGCGGCCGGGGACGTCACGGGCTGGCTGGGGCCTGACACCCCGCTGCAGGACCGCGTCCGCGCCCTGGCCATGGCCGCCGACCACCAGCGGCTGGACGTGATCGACCAGCTGCTGGCCGCCGGGACCCCGATCGACGCCGAGGACGACCGCTACCACCTGCAGGCGCTGCGCCTGGCCACCGAGAACGGCAGGACGGCCAGTGTCGAGCACCTGCTGCGCCGCGGCGCGACCCCGCTCCCCCATCTCGATCGGTGATGGGTGTGATCGGGCGGGATGGTGGTGATCCCGCCCGGCGTGCCGCACGCCTTCGGCGCCGCGCCCGGGTCCGCCGCCGACCTGGTCGCGGTCCTGACCCCGGGCGTCGACCGGTTCGAGTACTTCAGGACGCTCGGGCGGGTCCAGCGCGGCGAGGAGTCCTTCGACGTCCTGCTGCCCGATCAGGACCGCTTCGACGTGCACTTCGTGGACGCCACCGCCTGGCTGGAGGCCCGCGGTCACTGACTCCCGAGAAAGGCGGGGGCGTCGCGACCTGTCGTGAGGTCAGCTCCAGGTTGCCTGCTCGAGGATCTTCGCCAGCCCGGGCGTGTTCCAGCCGTCGGCGACGAGGATCCCTGCCTTGGGGAGATACCACTCGCGCTGGGTGAAACGCTTGCCGGCCTTGTTGGTGTTGAAGTCGTAGCATTCGGCGGCCCATTCGCGGTATTGCGCCTTGTGGCCGCTGCCGAGGTCGCGGTGGCCGTTCACGGCCGGCTTGGTGCTCGGGTAACGCTCGCCGAATTTGGTGTCGGACCTGAACCGGCAGCCGCTGACGCCGGTGCCGGGCGCGAAGGGGTGGTCGGTCTTGTAGGACTCCATGGCGTCCCCGCCCCGGATCACCTTGGGGCCGACGATGTCGAAGCTCGGGCAGCTGGGCTTGGAGTGGCAGGACGTGGTCCAGATCTGGAGCCAATCCTTGCCCACGGCGTCCGTGTCGCTGCGTCGCACCTTCCATCCGGCGGGGACGACGATGCTCATCCCGCGGAAGGACACCGTCTTGGTCTTGGTCTGCTCGGCGGAGGCCGGGGAAACGGCGAACGCGCCCAGCAGTGCGGCCGCGGAAATGCCCATCAGTAACGGCGTGATCTTCATGGTTCGTTAGATGCCGGTCCACGCCGAAGAGTTGGCCGCGAATCGCGACACGGGGAAGCGGGGGCTTCTCTATGATCAAGTCCAGCAAGTCGCGAAATTTCCTCACGTGCACATTCGCCGGCGTAGCCACGCCAGGAAGCGAAGGAGACCGAGATGGTCGCACGATGGGCCGGGTTACCCGTACTCGCCGCGGTGATGCTCCTGGCCGCCGCGTGCGTCAATCCGAGCACCGACCGGCCGCCGCAGCCCAGCGCGAGCGCGAGCGGCGGCGCGCAGAAACGCATCGCGTTCTTCGGCTTCGCCAAGGCCAACTCCTTCGCCTCGGCCACCTTCGCCGGCATCGAGGACTACGCCAAGGCGCACGGCGCCGCCGCCGAGTTCTTCGACCCCAACTTCGACGCGCAGGCGCAGGTACGCCAGATCCAGGACGCCGTGACCGCCAAGCGCTTCGACGTGTTCGTCGTCCAGGCCAACGACGGCGCCGCCGTGGTCCCCGCGCTGCAGGCGGCCGTGCGGGCCGGCATCGCGGTCGTCATCCACTTCACCCCCGCCGGCACCCGCTACGACACCGCGCAACCCCAGGTGGACGGCACGGTCACGCTGGTGGACGTGCCCACGCGGAACGGGCAGACCCTCGGCGAGCTGGCGGTCCAGGCCTGCCGGAGCAGGAAGCTGAACCCGTGCGAGGTCGCCTACCTGGAGGGGCTCAAAGCGCTGCCGCTCGACAACGCCAGGACGCAGGCGGCCGTCGGCGTGCTGAAGCAGGCACCCGGCGTCAAGCTCGTGGCGCAGGTGGAAGGCGGCTACACCCAGGACACCGGCCGCAAGGCCATGCAGGACATCCTGCAGCGCGACCCGGGCATCGACGTCGTCATCGGCTCCTCGCAGGCCGTCGCCGGCGCCGAGGCGGTCGCCAAGGGCAAGCAGATCATGTACGTGGCCAACGGCGGCTCGCGCCAGACCGTCAAGGCGGTGCAGGACGGCCGCTGGTTCGCCGCCTACTACCTGCCGGTGCGCACCCTCGGCGCCAAGGCGGCCGAGCTGGGCCTGGACAGGGCGCGCGGCGAGCAGGTGCCCGCCGCCAACATCATGACCGACGTCCAGCCGGGCAAGAGCCTGGGCACCAAGGAGGTGCTGGCCGGCGTCACCGGCGAGTACGACGAATGATCCGGCTGGAGGGCGTCACCAAGAGCTACGCGGGCACGACCGTGCTGCACGGGGTGAGCCTGGACCTCGAGCCTGGCCGGGTGCACGGCCTGGTCGGCGAGAACGGGGCGGGCAAGACCACCCTGGTGCGGATCATGTCCGGCCTCACCCCGCCGGACGCGGGCCGGGTCCTGCTCGACGGGCGGCCCGTGACCCCGCGCGCCGCGCACGGGATCAAGCTGGTGACGCAGGAGGTGACACTGGTCCCCGCGCTGTCGGTGCTGGAGAACGTCTTCCTCGGCGGCTTGACCGGTCGCGGCGGGTGGTGGACTCCGCGGGCCGACCGCAGGCGGCTCGCGGCGCTGCTCGGCCGTACCGGCTTCGCGATCGAGGCGGACAGGCCCGTGCGGGAGCTGTCGGTGGCCGACCGGCAGCGGGTGGAGATCCTGCGCGCGCTGGCGGGCGAGCCCAGGGTGATCGCGCTGGACGAGCCGACGGCGCTGCTCACGCAGGCCGAGGCGGACCAGCTGCTCGACCTGCTGCGGCGGCTGGCGGCGGACGGGGCGGCCGTGGTGCTGATCTCGCACCGGCTGCCTGAGGTGCTGTCGGCGTGCGAGGTCGTCACCGTGCTGCGCGACGGGCGGCACGTGCTCACCTCGCCCGCGTCGGAGCAGACGCCGGACTCGCTGGTGCGGCACATGGTCGGCCGGCCGATCGAGGTCCTCTACCCCGAGCCGGGCCCGGTCGCCGACGACGCGCCCGTGGTCCTGTCCGTCACCGGCCTGCGCGCGGCGGGCACGCTGGACGTGCCCAGGCTGGAGGTCCGTTCCGGCGAGATCGTCGGCCTGGCCGGGCTGGTCGGCAGCGGCAGGACGCGGACGCTGCGGCTGCTGTTCGGCGCCGAGCGCCGCACGTCCGGCCGCGTCGAGATCGACGGGCAGCCGGTACGGCAGGCCACGCCGGCCGCGGCCATGGCGCGCGGGATGGCGATGGTGCCCGAGTCCCGCCAGGAGCAGGGCCTGGTGCTGGTGCGCTCGCTGCGCGAGAACCTGGCGCTGGCCTCCCTGCCCGCCCGGCGGCGCGCGGGCTTCGTCCGGCGGGCCGCCGAGGCCCGCGACGTCGCCGCCTGGACCGGCCGGCTGGACATCACCGCGGCCGATCCCCGCGGGCCGGTCGCCGGGCTGTCGGGGGGCAACCAGCAGAAGGCGATGTTCGGCAAGTGGCTCCTGCGCGAGCCCAGGGTGCTGCTGGTGGACGAGCCGACCCGCGGGGTGGACGTGGCCGTGAAGATCGAGATCCACCGGCTGCTTGTCGAGCTGGCGGCGCGCGGCATCGCCGTCCTGATGGTCTCCTCCGAGATCGAGGAGGTCCTCGGCCTGTCACACCGCGTCCTGGTCATGCGGGCGGGCAGGGTGGTGGGCGAGTTCGCGCGCGGGAGCGCCGCGCGCGAGGACGTCATGGCGCTCGCCTTCGCCGGGGAGCCGTCGTGAGAGTGCGCGACCTCGGCATCCTGCTGGCGCTGACCGCCCTGGTCGGGGCGTTGTCGCTGGCGACGGGCACGTTCCTCACCCAGGGCAACCTGGTCAACCTGCTCGACCAGGCCGTCATCGTGGGGCTGCTGACCTGCGGCATCACGATGTGCATGATCGGCGGGGTGTTCGACCTGTCGGCCAGTGCGGTGCTCGCGGTCAGCGCGATCGTGGCCGTGCTGGTCACCAGGGCGGCGGGCGTGGGCGCGGGGATCGCCGCGGCGGTGCTGGCCGGGGCGCTGATGGGCGCGGTCAGCGGCACGGTCGTGGTGCTGTCGCGCGTCCACTCCTTCATCGTGACGCTGGCGTTGAGCATCGTCTATCGCGGCCTGGCGCTCGTCCTGACCGGCGGGGCGATCGTCTACCCTGACGCGGCGCGGCTGACGGCCTTCCAGTCGCTGAGCTGGCCGACGGTGCTCGGCGGGGTCACCGTACCGTCGCTGATGCTGCTCGTCGTGGCCGCGGTGACCTCGCTCGTGTTGTGGCGGACCACGCTGGGGCGGCGCGTGTACGCCGTCGGCGGCAACCCTGAGGCGGCGCGGCTGTCCGGCATCCGGGTGGGGCGGGTCAGGGTCGTCGTGTTCACCGTCAGCGGGGTCTGCGCGGCGCTGGCGGGGCTGGTGCTGGCCGCCCGCGGCGGCTCGGCGCAGGCGAGCATGGGCACGCTGCTCGAACTGAGCGCGATCGCCGCCGCCGTGATCGGCGGCACCAGCATCCTGGGCGGGGAGGGCGCCATCTGGCGCGGCATGGCGGGCGTGGCGATCCTCACGCTGATCGGCAACGGCTTCAACCTCCTGGGCTGGGACACCACCTACGAGCCGATCGTCGAGGGCCTGCTCATCCTGGCCGCGGTGACCACCGACCACGCCCTACGTCGGCACAGGGCGTAATCGCGATAAACCCTCATATAAGGCGTTAACATCTGTTCATCAAATGGGCGCTCACCCGAGGTGCGAACATGACCAACCCGACGCGCGTGCCGTCCGGGATCAACCCGAACATCCCCAATGCCGCGCGCATGTACGACTACTACCTCGGAGGCAAGGACAACTTCGCGGCCGACCGTGAGGCGGCGGAGAAGATCATGGCGCTCGGGCCGAGCAGGCAGATCTGCCTGGCCAACCGGTGGTTCCTTGGCAGGGCGGTCAGGTTCATCGCCAACCAGGGCATCCGTCAGTTCATCGACCTGGGCACCGGCCTGCCCAACCAGAACAACGTCCACCAGGTGGCGCGGCGGATCCACCCGAACGCGCCGGTGGTGTACGTCGACCACGACCCGGTCGTCATCGTCCACGCCCGGGCGCTGCTGGCCGACGTGAACGGCAACACCGCCTTCGCGCACGCCGACATCAGGGACCCCGGGTCCATCCTCGACCATCCGGACGTCGAGCGGCTGATCGACTTCTCCCAGCCCGTGGGCGTGGTGTTCCTGGGTGTGCTGCACTGCCTGACCGACGAGGAGGACCCCTACCGGGTGGTCCGCGCCTTCGCCGACCGGATGGCGCCGGGCAGCTACCTGATCGTGTCGCACCTGACCGACGATGCCCACCCGGAGGTGGGCGTGGCCGCGCGCGAGGTCTACGACAAGACCGACACGCCCCTGATCCACCGCAGCCACGGGCAGATCGCCCGCCTGTTCGACGGCTTCGACGTGGTCGAGCCCGGCGTGGTCCACGTCGCGGACTGGCGACCCGAGGAGCCGTGGGAGGAGGACCCCGAGGGCAGCGAGTGGTGGTACGTCGGGGTCGCCCGCAAGCCCTAGCGCAGCACCTCTGGACCACCGAACCCGTCGACGATCACGGCGACTCCTCACAGCAGCGGACGAACTCCTGGACGACGGGGTTGGCGTCGTCGGCGGGCGCCCAGGCGACGGCGACCCGGCTCGGGCTGACGCCGCTGACGGGGCGGTAGGTGACGCCCGGCCGGGAGTAGAAGCGGGCCGAGGATTCGGGGGCCAGGGCGACGCCGTAGCCGTTGGCGATCGCGCTCAGCCAGTCGTCTGGCTGGTCGGTGACGGCGCCGATGCGGACCGGGTGTCCTTCGCGTTCGTCGGCGGCCAGCCAGTAGTCCCGCCACCGGCCGGTCTCCGCGGGGGCCGCGACGAACGGCTCGTCCCACAGGTCGCGGAAGGGGATCAGGTCGCGCCCGGCCAGCGGGTGCGTGCTGGCGAGCGCGACGCAACGCGGCTCGCTGAACAGCGTCTTCACGCGCAGGCCTTCCTGGCCGGGGAACGGCAGGCGCAGCAGGGCGACGTCGACGTCTCCGTCGGCGAGCCCGGCGCCCGGGTTCGACCAGGCGGCCTGGCGCATGTCGACCCGCCAGCCGGGGCGGCGGCGGGCGAAGGCGGCGATGATGTCCTGGGTGGCCTCGTTGGCGGCGCTGGCGATGAAGCCGACCCGCAGCACGCGGGCGGCCCTGCTGGCCACCTGCCGGGTCTCCCGCAGCGCCCGGTCCCACCCGGCGAGCAACGCGGGCACCTTCTCGGCCAGCGCCTGGCCGGGCTCGGTGAGCGCCATCCCGGCCCGGGAACGCGTGAACAGGCGCATGCCGAACTGGGTCTCGAGCTGCTTGATCTGCTTGGTGAGCGCCGGCTGGGAGACGAACAGCCGATCGGCGGCGCGGGTGAGGGTGCCCTCCTCCGCCACGGCGATGAAGTACCGCAGCAACCGCGTGTCGACATCCATGCCATCAGGTTATAGATACAGGTATTGGACGGTGAACCTGGCATCCCTCGAGACTCGGGGCATGCAGGCCGCATACGTCGCCGTCACCCTCCTCACGATCGTGGCCAACGCCGGGGCCGCCGTCGCCGACTTCGCGCGGGCCGAGGTCGTCCTGGTCAACGCGGCCGCCGTGGGCATCCCGCGGTCGTGGCTGCCCGCGCTCGCGCTGCCGAAGGTCGCGGGCGCCGCCGGGCTCCTGCTCGGCCTGCTGGGCGTCCGCCTCATCGGCACCGCGGCCGCGGCCGGGCTCGTCCTGTTCTTCGCCGGGGCGCTCGCCGTGCACGTCCGTGCCGGAGTCTTCCGGACGACCGGCATCCCCGCGGCCTTCTTCGCGCTGGCCGCCGCCTCGCTCGTCCTGGCCACGCTCACGTAGTGGGCACGAGGAAGCGCTGCTTGACGCCCCTGCTGCCGATGTAGCGGCCGCCGTTGCGCTCGATCACGCGGCGGGAGGCCAGATTGGTGTCGTCACAGGTCAGCAGCGCCGGGTCGATGCCCAGCCGGTGGGCGACCGGCAGCGCTTCGCGCAACATGGCCGTGGCGTGCCCCCGGTTCCTGGCGCTGGGCCGCACGTCGTAGCCGATGTGACCGCCCGCGTCCTCCAGGGCCGGGGTGAGCCGGTGGCGGACGGCCAGCCTGCCGAGGAACTCCTGCCCGTCGATCCACCACAGCGTGGTGGCGGGCACGAAACCCTCGGGGCGCGGGGTGCTTTCCAGGGGTTCGGCGAGCAGCCGGGTCACGTACCGCTCGAAGGCGTCGGAGGCGGCCAGCTCGCCGGGATCCAGACCGGCGACGAACCAGGGCGGCGGCTCGGGGTGGGCGTGGAACTCGCGGGCGGCGGCGACGAAGGACTCGTGGACCACGACCGTGGGCAGCATCAGTTCCGGCATGGTTCACAGACTGCGGAGCGCGGCCGCCGCTGTCCACCAGATAACGCTGTCCACCAGATAGAACGGGGTCCGCCGCCGCCCGGTGTGCCAGGGGATGGCGGCGGACACCCGTAGGTGACGGGCGATCAAGAGGTCTCGCTGTACCGGGGAGATGCCGGGGAGGTGGACGGCTCCTTCGGGGCGGAGCGTGGTAGCAGGGTCATGAGGGCGACCAGGGCGAGGGCGACGGGGATACCCCAGGTGAGGGCGTCGGGGATGGCGGCGGCCGTGGCCCGGGGGGTGGGCGGGTGGCCGTGCAGGCGCTGGGTGAGGAGCGAGCCGAAGGCGGCCACGCCCAGCGAGAGGCCGAGGCCGCGGATCGAGACCACGGCGGAGCCGGCGGCGGCCAGGTCCGCCGGCGGGACCGCGTTCTGCGCGACGACCACCAGGTTCTGCATCAGCAGGCCGAAGCCGACCCCGAGCACGCCGGCCTCCACGGCGAGCACCGCGTAGGGGACGCCGGGGTCCAGGAGGCTCAGCAGGGCGAAGCCGAGCGTCACGATCACCGAACCGGCGATCAGGTAGGGCTTGAAGCGGGCGCCGATGCGGGCCCCGGCCACGAAGGACACGATCACGAACGTCAGGACGTACGGGTTGAGCGCGAGCCCCGCCTGGGTGGCGCCCATGCCGTACGCGGCCTGCAGGTACGTCGGCAGGTAGACGATCGAGCCGCCGAGCAGCGCCCCGAGCAGCGCGGTTGCGGGCAGGGCGACCCGCAGCACGCGGTCGGTGAACAGGCGCGGCGGCAGCAGCGGGTTGGCGGCCCGCCGTTCCCACCACACGAACAGCGCCGCCAGCACGACGAAGGCCAGCGTCCCCGCGATGGAGGCGAGCAGGAGGCTCACCACGGCACCCGCGAGCAGCACGGCCCCCAGGACGTCGACCTTGCCGTCGCCACCCGCCCTGGGCAGGCGCGGCGCGAAGGCGGCCAGGGCCATGGCGAGCAGCCCCAGCGGCAGGTTGACGTAGAAGATCCAGCGCCAGCCCACGGCGTCGGTGATCGCGCCGCCGGCCAGCGGGCCGCCCACGCCGGCCAGGGCGAACACGCCGCCGGTGAAACCCTGGACGCGGCTGCGCGTCCGCGGCGGGTACAGCTCCGACAGCGCGATCGTGGGCAGCACGAACAGCGCGCCCGCGCCGACGCCCTGCAGGGCCCTGGCGGCGATGAGCTGCCCGATCGTCTGGGACATCCCGCACAGCGCGGAACCGGTCATGAAGATCGCGATGCCGGTGACGAACACGGCGCGGCACCCGAAACGGTCGCTGACGCGGCCGTAGAGCGCGCCGGTCGCGGTCGAGGCCAGCACGTAGGAGGTGACGATCCAGCCGATCGCGTCCATCCCGCCCACGTCGGCGACGATGTCGGGCAGCGCGATGGCCACCACCGTCTGGTCGATCAGCGACAGCAGCATGCCGATCAGCAGGCCGGCCGTGGCGAGCGCTCTCGACCTCACGATCGGCTCCCGGCCAGGTCGAAGTCGGTGTCGAGCAGGTCCTGGTCGATGACCGCGCCCGCGACCGTGCCGCTGGCCGCCGCGGCGACGACCGCCGCCGGCGGCATCGGTACGGTGGCCCGCCGCGCCATGTCGCCGGCCGCGTACACGCCGGGCACGCTGGTCCTGGCGAACTCGTCGACCTCCACGCACCCGTCGGCGAACGCGGCGCAGCCGAGCCGGGCAGCCAGGTCGGAACGCCGGCGCGGCACGCTGGCCACGAACAGCGCGTCCCTGGCCAGCGGCGGTCCGCCGTCGAAGACGAGGTCGCCCGGCGCCTCCACGCGGATGACGGGCTCGCAGCGGACGGTGACGCCGTTGGCCTCCAGCTTCGCCCGGGCCGCCGGGTCGAGCGGCTCGCCGCCGGTGCACAGGGCGACGTCCCCGGCGAACCGGCTCAGCTGCAGCGCCAGCCGTACCCGGGCGGGACTCGACCCGAGCACGGCGACCGACCTGCCGGTGCACTCGTAGCCGTGGCAGTAGGGGCAGTGGAAGGCCGAGCGGCCCCACAGCCGTTCCACGCCGGGCGGGCCCGGCAGCTCGTCGGCCAGCCCGGTGGCGAGCAGCAGGCGGCGCGCACGCACCTCGCCGCCGTCGTCCACGGTCAGGCGGAAGGCGTCCGCCACCGCGGTGACCCGCCCCTGGCGGAACTCGACGGCCGGGTAGCAGGACAGCTCGTCCCTGCCCAGTTCGCGCAGGCGGGCAGCGGGAGATCGAGGCGTCCAAGGCGCTCATCGAGCACGTCATGGAGTGCCGCGCCGACGACTTCACCCAGTGCCCCGCCTACCGGCGCATGGTGGAAAGCGTCCGCCTATGAGGGACGGCCGGCAGGCCCGCCGACATGTCGGCGGGCCTGGCTCCGGCCTCCTGAGATGAGGTTTTCAGCCGCGCAGGGCGCCCTTCATCGCGTCGCGGATGAAGCCGCGGGCGAACAGGGCGAACACCAGCGCCAGCGGCAGTACGGCCAGCAGCGTCCCAGCCATGATCATGCTGTAGTCGTTGTTGTGCGCCGTGTTCAGCTGCGAGAGCGCCACCTGGAGCGTGAGGTTCGACGGATCCACCATGACGATCAGCGGCCAGACGTAGTCGTTCCACGCGCCGATGAACGTGGTGATGCCGAGGAAGGCGAGCCCCGGCCGGATCACGGGAAGCACCACGTACAGGTACTGCCGGAAGAACCCGCACCCGTCGATGCGGGCGGCCGCCAGCAGGTCGTCGGGCACCGCGCCGCTGATGTACTGGCGCATCCAGAAGATGCCGAACGCGTTGGCCGCCGCCGGGACGATCAGCGCGTTGAGCGTGCCCACCCAGTCCAGGTTCACCATGATCACGAACTGCGGGATCAGGGCGAGCTGGCCCGGCAGCATGAACGTCAGCATGAGCAGCCCGAACAACAGGTTCCTGCCGGGGAAGGCGAACTTGGCGAAGGTGAAGGCGGCCAGCGAGTCGAAGAACAGCACGAGCAGGGTCACGCTGGTGGCCACGATCGTGGTGTTGAGCATCGAGCCGAAGAAGTCGATGTTCTCCAGCACCCGGCCGATGTTGGCGAACAGTTCGGGGCCGAAGGTCAGCTTGGGCGGCACCCGGTACATGTCGCGGGTGGTGTTGGTCGCCATGACCGCCGTCCAGTAGAACGGGAACAGCGAGATGACGACGCCGACGACCAGCGTCAGATGCAGGCCCACCCCACGGAACCGGTTCATCGGCCCTCCTTCCTGGGACGGGCCACGATGCGCCAGTTGATCGCGGTGAACAGCAGGATGACCACGAACATGGCCCAGGCGATGGCCGCGCCGTACCCGTAGTCGTTGTTGTTGAAGGCCTCGCGGTAGAAGTACAGGATGGCGGTGAGGCCGGCCGAGCCGGGACCGCCGCCGTTGGCGGCGTTGGCGGCGTTGCCGGAGAAGAGCACCTGCGGCTCGGTGAAGGTCTGCATGCCGTTGATGGTCGACATGACCACCGTGAACAGGATGATCGGCCGCAACTGCGGGATGGTGATGCGGAAGAAAGTCTGGACGGCGCCCGCCCCGTCGATCTTGGCGGCCTCGTACAGCTCGGTCGGGATGGCCTGCAGCCCGGCGAGGTAGATGATCGCGTTGTAGCCGGTCCACTGCCAGCAGATGAGCGTGGCGATGACGACCTTGATGGTCCACTCGTTCACCAGCCAGGGCACCGGCGAGGACCCCAGCCAGCCGAGGACCATGTTGATGAGCCCGAAGTTGGTGCTGAACACCGAGCCGAAGAAGATCGCGATGGCCACGACGGAGGTGACGTTCGGCACGAAGTAGGCGATCCGGTAGGCGCCGGCGAAGCGGACCGTGGAGTTGAGCAGGTTCGCCAGCACCAGCGCCAGGAAGAGCGTCGGCACGGTGGACATGAACCAGATCACGAAGGTGTTCTTCAGCGACAGCCAGAACGTGGAGTCCTTGATCAGGAACTGGAAGTTCCGCAGGCCCACGAACTCCATGTCGCCCAGGCCGTCCCACTTCTGGAAGGCCAGGTAGAGCGAGAACAGGATCGGGATCAGCATGAACACCAGGAAGAGCACGAAGAAGGGGGAGATCGCCAGGTACTGCGGCCAGTACGAGCGCAGCGCCCCCTTCTTCGGCGGGGCGGCGTGAGCCTTGGGCCTCGCCACCGAAGTGGACACCACCTCAGCTCACTCCCTGGCGTTCGGCGATCTGCTTGGCGGCCGCGACCGCGTCGTTCCAGGCCTGGTCGCGGTTCTTGCCCTTGACCCACACGTTGGTCAGCTCGTCGGAGTACGGCTGGCTCACGGCGGCGTCCGCGGAGGCCTCGTACTGCACGGGCACCTTCTTGGCCGCCTCGCCCAGCACCTCGATCGTCTTCTGCCCGCCGAAGAACGCGTCGCCCTGGGTGAGCGCGGGCATCGCGTAGGTGGCCGGAGAGGAGGGGAACAGCGCGGCGTCGGTGAAGCCCCTGGCCTGGTTCTCGGCACTGAGCAGCCAGGTGACGATCTGGAAGGCCAGCTGGGGATCGCGGCACGTGGTGGGCAGGGCCAGGAACGAGCCGCCGATGTTGGCCGGGCCGACCGGGGTGGCCGCCACCCGCCACTTGCCGTCGGTGCCCTGGGCGCCGTTCTTGATGTCGAGCGCCGCCCACGCGGCGCCCTGGATGGCGGCCAGCTTGCCGTTGGTCATGGCGGCGTTCAGGTCCTGGCCGTCGAACTTGGGGGCGGCGACGCCCAGCTCGACGGACTTGACGGCGATGTCCCACGCCTTGCGGATGTGGTCCTGGTCGCCGATGAAGTGGTTGTTCTGGTCGATGAAGCGCTTGTCGCCCTGGCCGACGGCGACGGTGAACACCTGCAGGACGCCGTCGACGATGAAGGCGTCGGGCACGGCCTTCTTCAGCTTCTGCCCGGCGGCGAACAGGTCTTCCCAGGTGGACATGGCCGCGGAGACCTCGGCGGGCTCGGTGGGCAGGCCGCCCTTCTTGAAGATGTCCTGCCGGTAGAACATCGCGGTGGGACCGATGTCGATCGGGAAGCCGATCAGCTTGCCGTCCTTGGTGGAGCCCTGCTTCCACTTCCATTCGACGTACTGGCCCGCCAGCTTGTCGGCGCCGAGCGTGTTGAGGTCGATGAAGCGGTTGGCCTCGTCCAGCATCGAGGCGATGTTCTCGCCCTTGATGCCGGTGATGTCGGGCACGAACTTGCGGCCGTTCATCGTGGTGACGAGCTTCTGCTTGAAGTCGCCGCCGATCAGCGACGGCTTGAGCGTGATCTGCTTGAACTGCTTGACGGCGTCGGCCACGACCTTGTCGCTGAGGCCGCCGCCCCAGTACCAGAGGGTCAGCTCCTTGGTCGCGCCGGAGCCGCCGCTGCCGCCCTTGCTGCTGCAGCCCGCCACCGCGAGAGAAGAGAGGAGTCCTGCCTGAATCAACGTCCTGCGGGTGAGTTCCATGGCCTCATAGCTCCTTCAAGAAGGCGTAGTCACGGCGGAGGTCGGGGTCGGTGAGGTGCTGCCACCAGTGGTCGAGCTCGTCCCGCGTGGGCGCGGAGACCGCTCCGCCGACCCGCTGGACGGAAAGCGCGGCGGCGAGGTTGGCGAAGCGCAGCCGCTCCACCAGGGGCCTGCCGGCCAGCGTCGCCGCGACGAGCGCGGCGCCGAACACGTCGCCGGCTCCGGTGGGGTCGGCGATCTCGACGGGCAGCCCGGGGACGCGGGCGGTCTCGCCGGTGGTGGAGTCGACGGCCAGGGCGCCGTCGGCGCCGCAGGTGACGACGGCGAGCGGGACCAGCTCCGCCAGGCTGCGCAGGGCCGCCTCGGGTGTGCCGGTCCTGGTGTAGCTCATGGCCTCGTGGGCGTTGGGGGTGAAGGCGTGGCAGCCGGCGAGCTGGTCGAGCATCGCCCGCGACCACTGCCTGGACGGGTCCCAGCCGACGTCGGCGAAGACGAGGCCGCCCGTCCTGAGCGGCCAGGCCACCGGCTCGAGTTCCAGGTGGACGATCGCCGCCTTGGCGGGCGGCGGATCGCCGATCATCTCGTCGGCGCTCATGGGTGGCGCCGCGCCGTGGGTGATCAGGGCGCGGTCGCCCTGGTAGGCCAGCGCCACGGTGGTCGGGGTGGTCCAACCGGCGAAGCGCCGCGACAGCGTGAGATCGACGCCTTCCCCGTCGGCGAGCAGCTGCCAGCAGTAGCCGCCGAGCGGGTCGTCGCCGAAGGCAGCCGCCAGGCCCGTACGCAACCCGAGCCTGCTCAGCGTGAACGCGAAGTTGGCGATGCCGCCGGGGCCGGAGGCCATCGCGGAGGTCCAGACCTCGGTCCCCGGTTGGGGGGCGTGGTCGAGGCCGGAGAACGCGACGTCGAAGAAGAGCAGACCTGAGACGAGGACATCGAGTTGCGGGGGGTGGGTCACGATGCTTCACCTCGGGCGTGCGATTCAAATTACGGTGGATGGTGCACCGCTTTGCCGAAGTTCGCAAGAGTTTGAGCGAAATTGCCCCCTAGCATTGAGCGACTTTGAGCGCTAACGTCCCAGGCATGCTTCGAGACCGACGGCACGAATTGATACTGCGCATCCTGCGCTCCGAGGGGACCGCCACGGTCGAGGCACTGGCCGAGCGGCTGGACACCAGCGTCGCCACGATCCGGCGCGACCTGGTGCAGCTGGATGACGAGGGCCTGCTGCGGCGCGTGTACGGCGGCGCCATGCCGATCGAGGGGAAGGACGAGCCCTTCCTCGACGTGTCGGCGGTGCGCGCGGAGCAGAAGGACAGGATCGCGCAGAGATGCGCACAACTCGTCAAGGACGGCGAGACCGTCCTGCTCGACATCGGCACGACCGCGCACCGGGTGGCCCGGCATCTGCGCGGCCGCAACCTGACCGTGGTGACCAGCAGCCTGGCCGTGCTCGAGGAGCTCAACGACGACGAGGGCATCCAGCTGCTGCTGCTCGGCGGGATGGTCCGCCGCGACTACCGGTCGCTGGTGGGCTTCCTCACCGAGGACAACCTGCGGCAGATCAAGGCCGACCGCCTGTTCCTCGGCACCAGCGGGGTACGGCCGGGCGGCCACGTCATGGACACCACCGTGGTGGAGGTCCCGGTCAAGCGCGCCATGATCGCCGCGAGCGACCACGTCGTGCTCGTGGCCGACAGCGGCAAGTTCCCCGGGACAGGGATGGCCAGGGTGTGCGGGCCTGAGCAGCTCGACGTCGTCGTCACCGACGCGGGCGCCGATCCCGGCACCCTGTCCACGCTTCGTGAGGCGGGCGTCGAGGTGATCGAGGTATGAGGCTGACCATCCTGGGCGGCGGCGGCTTCCGCGTGCCGCTGGTGTATCGGGCGCTGCTGAACGACCGGGGCAGCGGCCGCGTCACGCACGTCACGCTGCACGACCTGGACGAGTCCAGGATCGCGGCCATCGGCCGGGTGCTGGCGGAGCTGGCGGACGGTGTCGCCGACGCCCCCGAGGTGACGATCACCACTGATCTGGACGAGGCGCTCAAGGGCGCCGACTTCGTCTTCTCCGCGATCCGCGTGGGCGGCCTGCAGGGGCGCGCCGTCGACGAGCGGGTCGCCATCGAGGAAGGCGTGATCGGCCAGGAGACGGTGGGCGCGGGCGGCATCGCCTACGGACTGCGCACGCTCCCGTTCGCCCTCGAGCTGGCCAAGCGCATCGCCGCGGTCGCGCCCGAGGCGTGGGTCATCAACTTCACCAACCCGGCGGGGATGGTGACCGAGGCCATGTCCCGCCACCTGGGCGAGCGCGTCATCGGCATCTGCGACTCCCCCGTCGGACTCGGGCGGCGCGTGGCGATGGCGCTCGGCGTGGACCCGGCGGCGGTACGGATGGACTACGCCGGGCTCAACCACCTGGGCTGGCTGCGCGGCGTGCACGTCGACGGGCGGGACCTGATGCCCCGGCTGCTGGCCGACGAGCAGGCGCTGACCTCCTTCGAGGAGGGCAAGCTCTTCGGCGCCGACTGGCTGCGCACGATCGGCTGCGTCCCGAACGAGTACCTGCACTACTACTACTTCAACCGGGAGGCGGTGGCCGCCAGCCGGGCGGCCGGCCTTACCCGCGGGGCGCTGCTCATCGAGCAGCAGCGGCGCTTCTACGGGCACGAGGGCGGCTCGGCGGTGGCGGCGTGGGAGGACGCCAGGCTGGAGCGGGAGAGCACGTACATGGCGGAGAACCGCCAGGCGGCCGGCGTGGGCGAGCGAGAGTCGTGCGACCTGGAATCCGGCGGCTACGAGCAGGTCGCTCTGGCGCTGATGCGGGCGATCGCGCTGGACGAGCGGACCACGCTCATCCTCAACGTGCGCGGCCGCGGCACGCTCGCTCCGCTCGACGACGACGCCGTGGTCGAGGTGCCCTGCTCGGTCGACGCCGGCGGGGCGCGCCCGCTGGCCGTCGGCCCCCTCACGGGACACGCGGCGGGTCTGGTGACGACGGTCAAGGCCGTCGAGCGGTCGGTGATCGAGGCCGCGACCGGCGGCTCGAGGGCGGCCGCGCTGCGCGCGCTGGCCACCCACCCGCTCGTCGACTCCGTCGCCGTGGCCGGACGGCTGCTGGAACGGTACGAGGCCGAGCTCCCCCAGCTCGGCTACCTGCGCGGAAAGGCCTGACATGCACGACGACCGCAAGCTCGTCGAGGAGCGGATCGACCGGGTGCTGCGCGAGCGCGTCGCGCCGGCGGTCTACGCGGCTCGGATCCCGCTGGAGCTGGCCGCCTGGCACGTGCCCGGCGAGCCCGTCCCCGTCGAGGAGGCGCTGAAGGCGACCTACGAGCCGTTCGCCGCGGGCACCCGCTGGGGCCGCCCGTGGTCGACGACCTGGCTGCGCGCCACCGGCACCGTGCCCGCCGAATGGCTGGGGCGGCGCGTGGAGGCCGTCTTCGACCTCGGGTTCATCGGCGACTGGCCGGGCGGGCAGGCCGAGGCGCTGGTCCACGACCTGTCGGGCAACCCGGTCAAGGGCCTCGAGCCGCAGAACCAGTACGTCCCGGTCACCGGACCCCAGGTCGGCCTGCTGCTGGAGATGGCCGCCAACCCGGACATCCTGGCCGACGGCTTCCTGCCCACGCCGCTCGGCGACCTCGCGACCGCCGGCGACGAGCCGCTGTACCGCTTCGCCCACGCCGACCTCGCCCTCCTGGACGAGCAGGTCTGGCATCTGCGCCTGGACCTGGAGGTCCTGCGCGAGCTGATGGCCGAGCTGCCGCAGACCGACCCGCGCCGCCACGAGATCCTGCGCGCCCTCGAGCGCGCCCTGGACGCGCTGGACATCCACGACGTCTCCGGTACGGCAAGCCAGGCCCGAGCCCGGCTGGCCGCGGTCCTCGCCTCACCCGCGCACGCCAGCGCGCACACGGTCTCCGGGGTCGGCCACGCGCACATCGACTCCGCCTGGCTGTGGCCGATCCGCGAGACCCAGCGCAAGAACGCCCGCACGTTCGCCAACGTCACCGCACTGGCCCGCGACTACCCCGAGTTCGTCTTCGCCGGTCCGCAGGCGCAGCAGTACGCCTGGGTCAAGCAGCGCTGGCCGGAGATCTTCGACCGCATCAAGGAGGCGGTCAAGGGCGGCCAGTGGGTGCCGGTGGGCGGCATGTGGGTGGAGGCCGACGGCAACCTCCCCGGCGGGGAGGCGCTGGCCAGGCAGCTCGTGCACGGCAAGCGCTTCTTCGCCGAGGAGTTCGGCGTCGAGTGCCGCGGGGTGTGGCTGCCCGACTCCTTCGGCTACACGGCGGCCTATCCGCAGATCGCCCGGCTGGCCGGGATGGACTGGTTCCTCACCCAGAAGATCTCGTGGAACCAGACGAACAAGTTCCCGCACCACACGTTCTGGTGGGAGGGCATCGACGGGACGCGGATCTTCACCCACTTCCCGCCCGCCGACACCTACAACGGCACCTTCTCGGGCAGCGAGCTGGCGCACGCGGTGCGCAATTACGCCGAGAAGGGCGCGGGCACGCGGTCGCTGCTGCCGTTCGGGCACGGCGACGGCGGCGGCGGGCCCACCCGCGAGATGCTGGAGAAGGCGCGGCGGCTGCGCGACCTGGAAGGCTCGCCGCGCGTGGTCGTCCAGCCGCCAGACGCGTTCTTCGCCGCCGCCCGCGAGGAGCAGCCCGACGCCGCCGTCTGGTCCGGCGAGCTGTACCTGGAGCTGCACCGGGCGACCTACACCTCGCAGGCGCGCACCAAGGCGGGCAACCGGCGCAGCGAGTCACTGCTGCGCGAGGCCGAGCTGTGGGCGGCGACCGCGGCGGTGCACGCCGGGTTCGCCTACCCGCACGAGGAGCTGGACCGGTTGTGGAAGGTGGTGCTGCTGCACCAGTTCCACGACATCCTGCCGGGCAGCTCGATCGCCTGGGTGCACAAGGAGGCCGAGGCCACCTACGCGCGGGTCCGCGCCGAGCTCGAGGAGATCATCAGCTCCGCCACCGCGGCGCTGGCCGGGCCGGGCACCGCTTCGTGGGTGTTCAACGCCGCCCCGCAGCCGGTGGAGGGCGTGCCCGGCGGCGGCATGGCCAGGCTCGAGACCCTCCCCGAGCCCGGCGCGCCCGTCACCGTCGAGGGCACCACGCTGGACAACGGCCTGGTCAGGGTGGTGATCGACGAGGACGGGCTGTTCGCCTCGGTCAGGGACCTGGTCGCCGGGCGGGAGGTGCTGGCGCCCGGCACGCGCGGCAACCTGCTCCAGTTGCACACCGACTTCCCGAACCAGTGGGACGCCTGGGACATCGACGCGCACTACCGGCGGCAGCGCGCCGACCTCACCCACGCCGACTCCGTCACCGTCGTGGAGCGCGGACCGCTGGTGGGCGCGGTCAGGGTCGAGCGTTCGTTCGGCGCGTCGCGGGTCACGCAGACGGTCACCGTACGGGCGGGGAGCCCCAGGATCGAGGTCGCCACCGAGATCGACTGGCACGAGCGGCAGAAGATCCTCAAGGCCGCGTTCCCGCTCGACGTGCACGCCGACCGGTCGGCCGCCGAGATCCAGTTCGGGCACGTCCACCGGCCCACGCACACCAACACCAGCTGGGACGCCGCCAGGTTCGAGATCTCCTGCCACCGCTGGATCCACGTCGGCGAGCCCGGGTACGGCGTCGCCATCGCCAACGACGCCACCTACGGGCACGACGTCACCCGCACCACCCGCCAGGACGGCGGCACCACCACGACCGCCCGGCTCAGCCTGGTGCGCGCGCCGCAGTCGCCCGACCCCGAGGCCGACCAGGGCCCGCACCGGATGACGTACGCGCTGGTGCCCGGCGCGTCGATCGCCGAGGCGGTGGACGCCGGGTACGCGCTCAATCTGCCGCCCCGCGTGGTCTCCGGCGGCGCGGGGCCCGTACCCGAGCCGCTGGTGAGCCTGGACGGCAGGGCCGCCAGGATCGAGGCGGTCAAGCTGGCCGACGACGGCTCGGGCGACGTGGTGGTCAGGGTGTACGAGTCGCTCGGCGGCCGGGCCGCAACGCGGCTGCGCGCGTCGTTCCCGATCACCCAGGTGACGGTGACCGACCTGCTGGAACGCCCACTGGGCGAGACCGTCGCCGTCGAGGCCGACGGGAGCGTGCCTGTCGGGCTGCGCCCGTTCCAGATCCTCACGTTGCGGCTGGGCCGCCGGTGACGACGTTACGGATCGCCACGCTCAACCTGTGGGGCACCAACGGGCCGTGGCCGCGACGGCTCGACCTGATCAGGCGCGAACTGGCGGCCCTGCGGCCCGACGTCGTCGGGCTGCAGGAGGTGATGCGGGACGGCGACTCCTGCCAGGCGCGGCTGCTCGCCGACGGGCTCGGCTACGAGGTGGCCTACGCCCCCGCCTTCGAGCATCAGGACGGCAGGATCCTGGGCAACGCCGTGCTCACCCGCTGCCCGATCCGCGCGCAGCGCGCCATCCCGCTGCCGGTCGGCGGCGCCGAACCCCGGACGCTGCTGTACGTGCTGGTCGAGACCCCGTACGGCGAGCTGCCCATGTTCGTCACCCATCTCAACTGGCAGCAGAACCACGGCATGATCCGGCTGGAGCAGGTGAGATTCATCGTGGGCCGCGCGGCGGAGCTCGACGCCGCCCTCCCGCCGGTGATCATGGGTGATTTCAACGCGGATCCGGACTCCGACGAGATCCGCTACCTGCGCGGCCTGGCGGTGGTCGAGGGGCGGAGCGTGTACTTCGCCGACGCCTGGGCCTACGGCGGCGACGGCTCGCCAGGCGCGACGTTCGACCGGGCCAACGACTACGCCCGCCGGGCCAGGGAGCCCTCGCGCAGGATCGACTACATCTTCACCGGCGGCGACGACCTGCTGCGCGGCGAGCCGCTGCGCACGGCGCTCGCCTTCACCGAGCCGGAGGAGCTCGACGGCGTCCGCGTCTGGCCCTCGGATCATTTCGGCCTGGTCAGCGACATCGTCCTGGCCCCCAGACACGACTAGAACCCCCAGCGCTTTCAGGCACGAGAGACCCCGAACCCCCCTAGGAGCCCCCATGTGCCGCACCGACGCCCATCACCACCATCACCACGATCACCCGCTCGGCGGCCCCGAGTACGCCGACCTGGGCATCCCCGACGACGCGCTGTCGCCCGCCGACCTCGGCCGCCGGGCCTTCCTGCGCCGGGTGGGCCTGTTCGGCGTGGGCGCCGCGGTGGCTCCCGTGCTGGGAAGCCTGCCCGCCGCGGCGACCGCGCGCGGCGGAGGATCGCGCGGCTACCAGTGGCTGGCCGGCGACCACCACATCCACACCCAGTACAGCTACGACGCCATGTACACCATCGAGCAGCAGGTGGCGGGCGGCGCCAGGCACGGGCTCGACTGGATGGTCATCACCGACCACGGGCACGCCGCGCACGAGAAGTTCGCCGTGGAGTCCACCTACGCCGACGTGCTCGCCTCCCGGGGCAATCACCCGGACATGCTGGTGTGGCAGGGGCTGGAGCTGAACGTGCCCGGAGGCGAGCACGCCACCGTGTTCTTCGACGGCGCCCGCGACGAGATCGGGCTGCTGCGTGTCTTCGAGCGGCTCTTCGACTCGCGGGTCAACGGCACCGGCGCCTCCTCGGCCGCCAACGAGGCCAAGGCGCTGCAGGCGCTGGCCTGGCTGGACGCGGCCCTGCGCAACGGCGCCGCCGACCAGGCGCTGTTCCTGGTCAACCATGTGATGCGGCGCGGGCGGTACGCGCCGCACGAGCTGCGCGCCTTCCGTGACGCCGCGCCGTCCATCGCGATCGGTATGGAGGGCTCGCCCGGCGCGCAGAACGAGATCAGGGCGCGCGGCGACTACAACAACACCCCGGACGCAGACTCGTGGCCGGGCTGGCGGCAGGAGCACTTCCCGACCTACGGCGGGTTCGACTCGGCGGCGGCGATCGTGGGCGGCATGTGGGACTCCATGCTGGCCGAGGGCAGGGGCTGGTGGATCACCTCCAACAGCGACGGCCACTACTACGACCAGGACACCCTCACCCGGCCCAGCGTGCCGGGAGACTGGTACGACACGCACGGCAAGTACCCGGACCCGGTCGACACGGGCACGCCGCAGCGGCACGCCGACTTCTGGCCGGGCCAGTTCAGCCGCACCGTGGTGGGCGCCGCATCGCGCGACTACGGCGCGGTCATGGAGGGCCTGCGCGCGGGCCGCGTGTGGGTCGGCATGGGCGGCCTGCTCGAGGCGCTGCACGTCAACGCGCACGCCCCCGGCAACGGGCAGGTCACGCTCGGCGGCCGGCTCACGGTACGGCGGGGCGACGACGTCACCATCACGGTCGTCGCCGAGCCCGCCACCCGGCCGAACGCCGCGGGACAGGTGCCCCGCCTGGCCAGGATCGACCTGATCCGCGGCGCGGTCACCGGCCCGTCCGCCGACCGTGACGCCACCGCGGCGGCCGACGTGCGGGTGGTGCGGTCGTTCGAGCCGCGCGACCGCGGTCCCGCCCGCTTCACCTACCGGTTCA
Source organism: Nonomuraea sediminis (assembly GCF_018531495.1). Lineage (GTDB taxonomy): Bacteria > Actinomycetota > Actinomycetes > Streptosporangiales > Streptosporangiaceae > Nonomuraea > Nonomuraea sediminis. Next base: position 280,579 of record NZ_JAHDTI010000011.1, on the reverse strand, counting down.
GGGACGTGCGCGAGCCGTTCTATGTCCGGCTGCGCGGCACCGACGGCAACCGGCACGCCCCGGGAAGCATCGAGCCGGCCGCCGACACGGGCCAGAACGACAGCCCCTGGGGCGACCTGTGGTGCTACGCCAACCCGATCTTCGTCGACGTCACCGGCGGTTGAGGCAGTCCGGCCTCGCCGGGGCCACGAGGAGGCGTCGGGTGGGCGGGGCGGACGATCGGGAGTCCCTCCGCCGCCCAGGCGTCGAAACCGCCGATGACGTCGGTGGCGTTGCGCAGCCCGAGCTGCCGCAGCACGGCGGCGGCCAGCGAGGAGGAGTAGCCCTCCGCGCAGATCAGGATCCAGTGGACGTCGTGGGAGGTGGCCTCGGGGATGCGGGCCTCGCACTTCGGGTCGAGCCGCCACTCCAGGTGGTTGCGCTCGATGACGATGGCTCCCGGCACCTCCCCTGCGGCCCTGCGCTGGAACTCCGGGCGGGTGTCCGCAATCAGCGCGCCACGGCCCGCGGCGGCCCAGGCCTGCGCGGGACGCAGGCGGTCGAGCCCCGCGCGGGCGTGCGCGAGCAGCAGGTCGATGTCAGTCTCCGGACCGGCACACGCGCAGTCCGTCGCCGGTACGCCGGGTGATTCCACGGGCATCCAGGAACTCCAGAAGGGGTACGGCGACGCGCCGGGTCGTGTCCAGGGCGACCCGCGCGTCGCTGACGGTGAAGGGTGACGGCAGCCGTGCCAGCGTGTCCGCCGCCTGGTCGAGGGCACCGGGCAGCAGGACGAGGTTCTTCCCGATCGAGGTCAGCGCGCCCGCGCGGAGCGCCGCCGCCAGCGCGCCCCCGGTCAGGCCGAGCTCTTCGAGCCGCTCGGCGGTGGGCGCGTGGAAGGGGTGCTCGGCGAGGTCGGCGGCCAGCCGCGCGACCGCCCCGGCGACCGGTGCGGGCAGTGACCGGCCCGCGGGCAGCACGCGGCCGCCCTCGACGGTCAGCGGAGGTACGGCGAGCGCCTCGGCGAGCCGCCGGTCGGGCAGGCCGAGCAGCCGGGCGGCGGCGTCCACGGTGATCCCCGGGTCGAGCGCGGGCCGCCGCGACAGGTGATCGGCCAGCCGGCGTCCCAGGTCCGCCCAGTGCGCCGGGTCGGCGTACCAGTCTCCGGCCACGGGAGTGCCGGCGGGCGGGCACCCCATACTGGCCAGCTCGGCTCCCGTCAGCAGGCCATGCCAGCGCAGCAGGGCCGCCGCGTCGGGCAGGCCGACCTCGTCGAGCGCCCGCGCCCTGGCCGCCGCGGCGCCCCTGCGGCGCAGCGGGGGCGGGCGAACGTCAAGCACGCGCAGCCCGGCGAGGATCTCGTGCCGGCCGGGGTCACGGAGCAGGCCCCGGTCGCCCGTCCTGAGCGGCAGCGGGCGGCCGAGGGTGAGCCTGGCGGTGCCCGCGCCCAGGGCGCGCAGCCTGACGGGGACGGCGGCCGACCCGATGTGGAGGACGGCTTCCGCCCGCTGCCGCACGCCAGGATCCAGCCGCACGTCGACGACCTGCGTGTCCGTCCAGGCGTCGGGTGTCAGCAGGGCGGTGCCGCGGGACAGGTCGCCGCGGTCGGCGCCGCGGAGGTTGACGGCGACGCGGGCCGTCGCGGTGACCCGTTCCGCTTTCTCGCCGAGCGTCTGGAGGCCGCGGACCCTGACCCGGCGCCCGCCCGCGTCCAGTTCGTCGCCGACGCGCAGGGTGCCCGCGGCCAGCGTCCCGGTGACGACGGTCCCTGCTCCGTTGATGGTGAACACCCGGTCGATCCACAGCCGGACCGGCTGCCGCGGTTCGGCCGCGGGGAGCGTGCCCGCGAGCCGCGTGAGCGCGGCCCGCAGTTCGGGCAGTCCCTGCCCGGTCCGCGCGCTGACGGCGACGGCGCCGATTCCCGCCAGTCCGGTCTCGTCCAGGTGCTCCCGGGCCTGGCGCAGCGCGGGCTCGGGATCGGCGAGGTCGGCGCGGGTGACGACGGCCAGGCCGTGCTGTACGCCCAGGGCGTCGAGGGCGGCCAGGTGCTCGGCCGACTGCGCCTGCCAGCCCTCGTCGGCGGCCACCACGAACATCACGGCAGGGCACGGGCCCACCCCGGCCAGCATGTTGGTGACGAACCGCTCGTGCCCCGGCACGTCGACGAACGCGATCCGCTCCCCCGCCGGCAGGGTGGTCCAGGCGAAGCCGAGGTCGATGGTCATGCCGCGGCGGCGCTCCTCCGCCCAGCGGTCGGGCTCCATCCCCGTCAGCGCCCTGACCAGGGTCGACTTGCCGTGGTCCACGTGCCCGGCGGTGGCGATCACGTGCACGCGCGCTCCACCGCCGCGGCGATGATCTCGTCCTGGCCCGGGTCGACCGCGCGCAGGTCCAGCACCAGCCGCCCGCCGGTGACCCGGCCCACGACCGCGGGATCGCCGCGGCGCAGCCGTACGGCCAGCTCCTGGTCGACCGCGATGCCCGCGCTCGGCAGCTCCACCCCGGGCGCGCCGCCGCCGCCGACCCTGGCGACCGTGCTGACCGCCTCGGCGCGGTCGCCGAGCCGCCGGGCGAGGCGTTCGGCGCGCTCCATGAGCTCGGCGGCGCCGGCGTGGAGCGAGCGGCGCACGGGAGGCGCCGGGCCGAGCAGGCTTGCCTCCAGCGCGGCCAGGGTGAGCTTGTCCACCCGCAGCGCGCGGGCCAGGGGATGGCGGCGCAGCCGCTCCACCAGGGCGGCCTCGCCGAGCAGCAGGCCCGCCTGCGGGCCCCCGAGGAGCTTGTCGCCGCTCGCGGTGACCAGCGCCGCCCCCTGGAACAGCGTCCCGGCCGCGTCGGGCTCGTCGGGCAGCAGCGGATCTGGCCGCAGCAGCCCCGAGCCGATGTCGGCGACCACGGGCGGCCCGATCGTGGCCAGCTCCCTGACCGGGACCTGCGAGGTGAAGCCCTCGATGCGGAAGTTGGACGGGTGCACCTTGAGGATGAAGCCGGTGCCGGGGCCGCAGGCGTCCTGGTAGTCGCGCAGCGCGGTCCTGTTCGTGGTGCCGACCTCGCGCAGCCGGGCGCCGGTGGACTCCAGCAGCTCGGGCAGGCGGAACCCGTCGCCGATCTCCACCAGCTCGCCGCGGCTGACGACGATCTCCTTGCCCTGCGCCAGCGCGGTGGCGGCCAGGGCGAGCGCCGCCGCGTTGTTGTTGACCACGTGCACGGCCCCCGCCTCAGGCACGGCCTGCGCCAGCGCGGCCATGGCGGTGCGGCCGCGGCGGGCGCGCCGGCCGTCGGCGAGGTCCATCTCGACGTCGGTGTAGCCGGCGGCGGCCGTGATCGCGGCGACGGCGGCCGGCGAGAGCGGCGCCCGCCCCAGGTTGGTGTGCACGAGCACGCCGGTGGCGTTGACGACGGGCCTGAGGCCGCAGGCGGTCGGCGGCAGGAGGGAAAGCGCGACGTCCACGGCGTCGCGGGGATGCGTGACGCCCTCGCGGACGCGTTGCTGCGCGCCGGCGACGGCGGCCTTGACCAGACCGCGGCCGAGCCGGTCCTGCGCGGCCACCAGCCGCCGGTCGGCCAGCATCGCATCGGTCCGTGGCACGGAACTGCGTCGATCCACTCGCGACCATCCCCGTGTCGTCGGTCAGCGGAGGCGGACGGGAATCGAACCCGCCGCGCCGAGATGCTCGGCGCCACTGGTTTTGAAGACCAGGAGGGCCACCAGGCACCTGTACGCCTCCGGAGTGGATCATAGCCGCACCAACATCAACAAGCGCTACCGAAATCACGGTTTCCGGTCATGGGCGGTGCGTGCCATCGCGGAGAGAACGCAGGCCGACCTGTTTCCGGCCAGCCCAAAGCCCGAACTCCTGACCAATAACTCAGTACAATAATCAAGTATTGACGCGACCATTAAGCCGTGTGAAACTTCGTCCGCAAAGATCAGCTCCAGTATCTGCCGACGAAAGGCCGGGTCTCAATGGGGCATGTATCCACCGTCAGAACAGTCTCAAATTCAATCATCCAACTCGAAATCGATGACGCGGAACAGGATTCGCTGACCCCGTGGGGCGGCCACGTTCGCTACACCCCGAAATACGGCGGACGGAAAACGACCGCGGACGTCTGGGCACTCGAACTCGCCCCCAAGTCGTCCTTAGCCGCGGGCGTGAACTCGGTCCGCGGGCGGGAGCGCGAGCGCTTCTCGCTGGCCGGCGGCGAGGTCGTCGTCTACGACTGCGAGGACCCGGCCGACGCCAGGTGGGCCACCTGGATCGGGCCGTGGAACATGGCGCACGGCCTGTTCTACGACCCCGAGTGGGAGTCCAGGGACATCGTCGAGGCCTTCACCCGCGTGACGTGGAACGACACCCCCGAGGGCCTGACGGCCGACCCGGGCAAGCGCTTCCAGCTGTCCCTGGCGTTCTACCTGACGACGGTCGCGGGCGTCGGCACGATGAGGGTCGAACCCAAGCAGCAGGGTGTCGAGCGGATCCCGCAGTGGCGTGGCTACCGCGCCGAATCGGGTGAGATGTGGCGGATGGACCCCTCGCCCTCGGGCCAGGAAGCGCCGTTCATGCTCGTCACCGACACCGCCATCGCGACCTTGTTCCCGTGGGACGCGCCGCGGTCGGGCCAGCCGTCGCTCCGCGCGTCGGCGGGCAGCGCGGAGACCGCCGCGCAGTTCCTGAGCAAGGTCAAGCGCGTCGACTGGCAGGCCTGACGTGGACCCGTTGACGGCGGTGGTCATCGTCCTGGCCATCCTCGTCCTGCTGCTGTTCGCCGCGGGCGCCGGGCTGTACCGGCGGGTGCGCGAACTGGAGCTGGCCACCTACAGCGGGGTGGGCCTGCGCCTCGCCCCGGAGCCGGGCGCGCAGGCGAGCGCGCTCGCGGTGCCGGGTGGCACGTCCATGGTCATCAAGGTCAACCGTCGCTGCCCCGTCTGCGACGACGTCCTGGTCGCGGCCGGCAGGCTGGCCGCCACCCTCCCCTCGGACATGTCCTTCGCGGTGCTGTCGGACGATCCGGGATTCGACAAGCCCCTGCCCGACACGATCAGAGTGATCAAGGATCCGGCGCTCTGGCGGGCGGCGGGCGTGCCGTACACCCCTGCCCTGCTCGTCGTGGACGACAAGGGCGTCGTGGGCTTCACCTCCCCGGTGGGCTCAGGAGAAGCGCTGACGGAGATCGTCGAGCGAGCCGTGGCGAACAGGAAGGAATTGCAGCTGTGAAGGCAGAGAAGCGGGTCTCGATAGTCGATCAGATCCCCAGCGCGACCCAGATGCCCGAGCAGGCGCTCCCGTCCGGCGTGGGCGTCGAGCGGGAGGGCTGGAGCAGGCGGCGCGTGCTCGGCCTGGCCACGGGAGCCGCCGTGGCGACCGGGCTCGGCGTCCTGGACCTGCTGCCCTGGTCCAAGCCGCGCATCGCCTTGGCCGGGGCCTATGCCGCGTGGAACGACTGCCACGGCTTCGCGACCGCGAGCCAGGTCTGCGTGCCCGCGTCGGCGCTCTACTCGAGCAACAACTGCTCGGGTTCGTGGCACCGCAATGACGGCGGCTCGGGCACCTGCTACAACTTCCGCTACATCCACTACGCCGACACCTGCGCGGGCAACAACGCGTGGAAGTGGTACGGCGGCAGCACCAGCCCGCTGCGGCGCAAGTGCTCCGACGGCCACTACGAGTACCACGACTGCGGCGGCGGCAACGTCAACCGCTTCTCCATCTGCCGCACGGCGATCTGACGGGTTCCATGACCAACCCCACGGCCACCTCCTTCCGCCTGCTGGTACCCGGGCTGGTACTGATCGCGGTAGCGGAGGCGCTGGTCCTGTCCCTGAAGCTGACCGGCACCGACACCAGGGGCTTCACCTGGCTCGTCGCGGCGCTCGTCGCGGGCTTCTCGCTCTCGGGCTCTGTTTGAAGCCTCAACAGCGCCTGGGTGCTGTCCTCGTCGGTCCGGCGGGGTGCTGATATCGCCGGCTTCATAGCCGGGTTGTTCGTGGGTGCGACCGCGACCGTATTCGCCCTCGTGGTGATCGGGTCCCTTCTTCGCGCTCCGTTCCCTGTTGTGTTTTCGCAGATCCTGGTCGCGGCGGCGGCGATGGTTTTCCTGCTCCGCGAACTCGATGTGCTCTCCTTCCCGTTGCTCCAGAACGCACGGCTGGTGCCACAGTTCGTGACCCGAATTCCCTTCTGGGGAGCGGTCCAGTTCGGCGCCGAAATGGGCACGGGAATGCGCACGTATTCGCCGACGGGATTGCCGCACATCATGGCGATCTCGATCCTGTTCCTGGCCTCCTGGCAGGAGGCGCTCCTGGCCGGCCTCGGTTTCGCGGCGGCGCGGGCGCTGATGCTGCTGACCTTCGCGATGGCACGGGACAAGATGTCGGCGGACACGGCGTTCTATTTCACCTTGCCGCGGTTGAAAGTGCTGTTCGCCATCCTCGCGGTGCCCATGGTGGCGATGCTGGTGATCGGGTGATCGTTCTCGTCGTCCGCTACGCGCTGGGCATCGTGCTGGCCCTGGCCGTCCTCGGTAAGGCGCGCCACTTCGGCGCCTTCCTGGGCGGGCTGGCGAACTTCGGGCTGCACGGACGGGTTGGTCGGGTGGGCGCCTTCACGGTCGTGGCCGTGGAGGCGCTCGCCGCCGCCGTCGCCTTCTCCCCCGCGCCCGCGCTCGCCGCCGGGATCGCGGGCACCTTTCTGGGCGTGGCCTTCACCGCCGCGCAGACCTACCTGCTGGTGGGCGGGGAGCAGGCTCCCTGCCTGTGCTTCGGCACCAGGGAGCGCGCGTCGATCCGCACCTGGGGCAGGGCCGCCCTGGTCCTGGTGATGGGCCTGATCCTGGTTTCCGCCTGAGAGGGCTCAACCTTTCGTGCGGGTCTGTGGGTGTAGTAGACGATGACTGACGACGAGGGGTTCAGGGAGTTCGTGGCCGCGCGCGGGCCGGCCCTGTCGCGTACCGCCTACCTGCTCACGGGTGACCACGGACTGGCCGAGGACCTGGTGCAGGAGACCCTGGTCAAGGTCGCGGCCCGCTGGCGCAGGCTCACCGCGACCGGCGATCCCGAGCCGTACGCGCGCAAGGTCATGCTCAACCAGTTGCGCACCTGGCGGCGTCCGCGGCGCCTGACGTTCCTGTCCGCGCCCGAGCTTCCCGAGCCCGCGGTGGACGGGTCGGCACAGACCGATCTGAAGATCGCGCTGCTGCGGGCGTTACGCGTGCTCGGCGCCAGGCAGCGGATCGTCCTCTACCTCAGGTTCTACGAGGACCTGCCGGAGAGCGCGGTCGCGGCGCAGCTCGGCTGCTCGGTCGGGACCGTCAAACGCCACACGCACGACGCGCTGAAGCGGCTGCGCCGGGTGGCTCCCCAACTCCTGGACGCGGAGGTGCACTCGTGACCCTTGGCGACGCTTACCGTCAACTCGATCAGGACGCGCACAACTACGCCGACGCCGGCAAGGTGATCCGGCTGAGAAGCCGTCGAAGGACCCGCAGGGCCCTGGCCGCCGGGTCGATCGCCGCCCTGGTGGTCGTCGGCGGCGTCGCCGTCCAGCAGCGCCTGTCCAGGCCGCCCGCGGTGACGGCGACCGTGGCGTCCCCGGCGATCGACCCGCCCGCGGAGACGCCGACCGTGGTGTCTCCGGTGATCGACCCGCCCGCCGCGGCGCGGAGCCTGCCTCCGGGCAAGGTCGGAGCACGGGGCGTCCTGGTCTACGCGGCCTGCCAGTACGGCTGCCCCACCTACCTGGTGCTCGCGGACGGCCGCCAGTACGAGCTCGACGAGCGGATCGTCGACCTCTCCCTGTCCCCCGACGGACGCTGGCTCGGGCACCACACGGAGAACGGCTACGAACTCAGGGACCTCCTCGGCGGAACCGCGGAGGAGATCCCGGCTCCGCAGGATCGCAAGCCCAACAGCGTGCTCGCCCCTTGGGCCTGGTCCGCCGACTCGCGCCTGCTGCTCCTCGGCGACCACGTCGACGGCGACGTCAGCACCTACCTCGAGCTGGACCTGGCCACCGGCACCACCACCGGGCCCGCCCTGCCCTCGGGCCAGGAGCCCGTCGGCATCCTCCCCTCCGGCGACCTGCTCCTCCTCGACGAGAGCCAGTACCGCAAGCGCCCTCTCACCCGGGTGACGCTCACCCGCGGCGACCACGCCGTGACCCTGACCTCGGACGCGGGCGCGCTCGCGGACACCGACCACGGCCTGTCCATCCAGGTGAGCGGCGACCGCGTCTTCACCCTGGCCTACGCCGAGCAGGCAACCACCGTCCTCGAATTCGACACCACGGGCAAGCTCGTGACCCGCACCCAGCTCCCGCCGGACGAGTACCCGGTGGGCCCGGTACCCGGCGGCTACGCCGTCACCCGGATCCCCCAGGATCAGAAGAACGGCCGCCAGCGCCTGGAATCCCTCACCCCGTCAGGCCGCCGCCTCCTCTTCGACCTCCTGGGCGAAGCCGCCGTCGTCCTCCCGGGAGCCGCCCGCCACTGAGGCGTTCACGCGCCGGTGGCGGCCCGGTAGGCGGCGACCGCGGTGGGGAGGGTGGGGAACAGGTGGTCCTCGCCGATGGCGGCGGTGAGGCCGAAGGCGTCGAGCGAGGTGCGCAGGTCCTGCTTGACCCGGGCCATGGCGAAGACGATGCCGCGGCTCTCCAGCTCCTGCCGCAGCGAGTCCACCGCGTCCAGCGCGGTGATGTCCACCTCCACGTTTGCCTCGACGTTGAGCACGAACCAGGCGACCGGGCCCTCGTGCTCGTCCACGGCGGCCTGGGCACGGCGGCGGAAGTCCTGGGCGTTGGCGAAGAACAGCGGCGAGTCGTACCGGTAGACGATCAGGCCGGGGATGGTGCGGGCGCTGGGGTAATCGTCGACGTCGTGCATCCCGGCCAGGCCGGGCACCAGCCCCTGGATGGCGTCGTGCGGCCTGGCCACCCGGTGCAGCATCTCGGCCACCGACAGGGCCACCGCGAGCAGCACGCCGTACAGGATGTCGAAGGCGAGCACCCCGGCCAGCGCGGCCAGCGCGAGGAACAGCTCGCTGCGGCGGAAGGCGGCAAGCCGGCGGAACGAGCCGAGGTCGATCAGCCGCAGCGCGGCGTAGACGACCAGCGCCCCGAGCGCGGGGACGGGGAAGTCGGCCAGCAGCGGCCCGCCGAACAGCAGCACCGCGACCACGCACAGCGCCGCCACGATCGAGTACAGCTGGGTGCGCGCGCCTGCCGCGTCGCCGAGAGCGGTACGGCTGCCGCTGCTGCTGACCGGGAATCCGCCGAGGAATCCGGATCCGAGGTTGGCGGCGCCGAGCGCGAGCAGTTCCTGGTTGGCGTCGATCTCCTGGCGGTGCTTGGCGGCGAAGGCGCGTCCTGTGAGCATGTTGTCGCTGTAGCCGACCAGCAGCACGCCGAGCGCGGGCAGCACCAGTTGCCTGGCGTCACCGAGATCGGGCAGGACCGGGTGCGGCAGCCCTGAAGGGATCGCCCCGATCACGTGCACGCCCTGCTGGTCGAGCCCGAACACCGTGACGCAGGCGGTGGCCAGCAGCACGGCGATCAGCGGCCCCGGCAGGGCGGGCAGCCGCCACTGCAGGAGCAGCAGGAAGCCCAGCACCCCGGCCGCCACCAGCAGGGTCAGCGGGTGGACGGACCCGATCCCGCGCCAGAAGGAGGTCAGCTCCGCCGGCACGCTGTCGCCCGAGACGGGCACGCCGGTCACCTTGCCGAGCTGGCTGACGATCATGATGACCGCCACGCCGGCCATGTAGCCGACCAGGATCGGGCGCGACAGCAGGTCGGCCACGAAGCCGAGCCTGAGCAGGCGGCACAGCAGGCACAGCACCCCGACCATGACGGTCAGCCCGACGGCGAGCTGGGCGTGGCGGGCCGGGTCGCCCGCGGCGAGCGGCGCGATGGCGACGGCGGTCATCAGCGCGGTGGTGGCCTCGGGCCCCACGGACAGCTGCCGTGACGAGCCGAGCACCGCGTACAGCACGAGCGGTCCCAGGCTGGCCCACAGCCCCGTCACGGGAGGCAGTCCCGCCACGGTGGCGTACGCCATGACCTGCGGCACGAGGTAGGCGGCCACGGTCACCCCGGCCAGCAGGTCGCCGCGCAGCCAGGCCCGCCGGTATCCGATCACGGGGCCAGTCTCGCACCGACGGCCGCGTCACTGAGAATGTCAGGGCCATTGACATGCATCGTGCCAGGTGCTGTGATTGCGCAACCGTCGAACGGAGGTCTCTGGCGATGCCACAGTTGTTCCTTGGTGCCCGGTTCTTCACGGCCGATCGCAGGCCGTGGGCCGAGGCGATGGTCGTCCAGGACGGGCGCATCGGCTACGTCGGCGATGCCGGCACCGCCCGCAGGCTCGCGGGCCCCGGCGTGCCCGAGGTGGACCTCGGCGGCGCGCTCGTGCTGCCGGGCTTCGTTGACGGGCACGCGCACGTGCTGTCCACCGGGTCGGCGAGCCGCCAGGCCGACCTGACCGGCGCCGGCGGGCCCGAGGAGATCCAGCGCAGGATCAGGCAGTGGGCGGCCGCCAACCCCGAGGCGCCGCGGGTGCGGGCCTACGGCTGGCAGCACGCCGAGGTACCGGGCGGCAGGCCGACCCGGCAGCTGCTCGACGCGGCCGTGCCCGACCGCCCGGTGTACGCGCAGTCCGCCGACTTCCACTCCATCTGGGTCAACAGCGCCGCCCTGGCCGAGCTGGGCATCGACGCGAGCACCCCGGACCCGGCGGGCGGCACGATCGCCCGCGACCCCGAGACGGGCCAGGCCACCGGCTACATCGACGAGACGGCCATGCACCAGCTGGTGTGGCCGGTGCTCGACGCCGCGGTGTCGGATGCCGACCGCGACGAGGACCTGGCGGCGGCGCTGCGCGGCTACCGCGAGTCGGGCGTCACGGCGGCGGTCGACATGGGCCTGGACGAGCAGGACCTGGCCGCCATGGCCCGCGCCGAGCGGGCGGGCACGCTGACGGCGCGGCTGGTGGGCCACTGGGTGATCCGCCGTCACGACGACGCGCTCGCGAGCGTCGCCAGGGCCGCCGGGCTGGCCGCCAGGCACGCCTCGCCGTGGCTGCGGGTCACCGGGATCAAGATCATGGTGGACGGCACGGTGGACGGCTGCACGGCCGCGCTCGGCCGGCCGTACGCGGACGGGTCGCTGCCCGGCCCGATCTGGGACCTGGACGCGCTCGCCCCGGTGGTGGCCGCGGCCGACGCGGCCGGGCTGCAGGTGGCGATGCACGCGATCGGCGACGAGGCGATCAGGATCGCGATCGGCGCCGTCGAGCACGCGGTACGTGTCAACGGTCCAGGGCCGCGCCGCCACCGCATCGAGCACCTGGAGGTGGCCGAGGAGGCCGACATCAGGCGGCTGGCGGCGCTGGGCATCACGGCCAGCATGCAGCCGGTCCACGCCGACCCGGCCATCCAGGACAACTGGCGGGCGATGCTCGGCGACGAGCGGGTGGAGCGGGGATACCCGTGGCCGGAGATGACGGCGGCGGGCGCGCCGCTGGCCTTCGGCACCGACTCCCCCACCGCGCCGTACGCCCCGCTGCGGAACATGTTCGTCGCGGCCACCCGCCGCTCGGCCTTCGACCCGAGCCTGCAGCCCAACGTGGCCCGTTACGCGCTGCCGCTGGCCGAGGCGGTCACCCACGCCACGCGCGACGCCGCCTGGGCGTGCCGGGCCGAGGATCAGGTGGGCAGGCTGGCGGCCGGCCTGCTCGCCGACTTCGTGGTGGTCGACCGCGACGTGTTCGACCTGCCGGCCGAGGAGCTGCTGCGGGCCCGGGTGGTGCGCACCGTCGTCGGCGGCGCGGGCGTGTGGGCCTCATGAGCGCCCGGTTCGTGGCCGGCCGTCTGGGCGGCCTGGTCGCCACGCTGCTCGTGGCCAGCTTCGTGATCTTCGGTGCCCTGTACGCCGCGCCGGGCTCGCCCATCACGTTCCTGACGCACGGGCGGTCGATGACGCCGGAGGCGATCGCGGCGCTCAACGCCCAGTACCACCTGGACGAGCCGCCTCTCGCGCAGTACTGGCGGTGGCTGACCGGGGTGGTGCGCGGCGAGTTCGGCACCTCGATCCTCTACCAGGACAGCGTCGGCTCGCTGCTGGCCGGGCGGGCGATGAACACGGTGGCGCTGGTGCTGTTCTCTGCGGTGCTCATCATCGTGGCGGGGCTGGTCATCGGCGTGCTGGCCGGGCTGCGGCCGGGGATCGTGGCCAACTCGCTGATGGCGCTGTCCACGGCGTCGATGGCGGTGCCCGCGTTCGTGGCCGCGGTGGTGCTGACGCTGGTGTTCGCCGTCGACCTGGGCTGGTTCCCCGTCTTCGGCTCCGGGTCGGGGCTGGCGGACCGGATCTGGCATCTCGCGCTGCCCGCGGTGGCGCTGGCGCTGGCCTCGGTCGCGTTCGTCGCCCGGCTCACCCAGACGGCGGTCCGCCAGGAGCTGGCCGCCGACCACGTGCAGACCGCGGTCAGCCGGGGCCTGCCGTACCGCTTCATCGTGCGCAGGCACGTGCTGAGGAACGCGACGATCCCGGTGCTGACGGTGACCGGGCTGACCGTGGCGGGGCTGATCGCCAGCAGCGTGGTCGTCGAGCAGGCCTTCCAGCTCAACGGGCTGGGCAGCTACCTGGTCAGCTCGGTGCAGCAGAAGGACTTCCCCGTCGTGCAGGCGATCTGCCTGGTGTACGTGGCCGCGTTCATCGTGCTGAACACGCTGATCGACCTGGCCTACTCGCTGCTCGACCCGCGCATCGCGCTCGGACGGAGGCCGTCATGAGCCGGATCGCCTCGATCGTGCTGGTGCTGGTGTTCCTGCTTGCCGCCGTCGGGCCGCTGCTCAGCTCGGCCGACCCGAACGCGCTCGACCTGTCGCAGGCGCACGGCGCGCCGAGCCTGGAGCACCTGCTCGGCCAGGACGCCAGCGGCCGTGACCTGCTGACCAGGCTGGTCTTCGGAGCCCGCACGGCGCTGGTGGGCCCCGCGCTGGTCATGATGGTCTCCACGCTGGCCGGGACCGTGCTGGCGCTGGCCGCGGTGTGGTTCGGCGGCTGGTTCGACTCCGTGGTGGCGCGGGTGAGCGACGCGCTGTTCGCCTTCCCCGGGCTGCTGCTGGCCATCCTGGCCACCGCGCTGTTCGGCGCGGGGCTGACCGCGGCGGCGGTGGCGCTGTCGATCTCGTACACGCCTTACCTGGCGCGGATCGTGCGCAGCGCGGCGCTGCGCGAGCGGGGCATGCCGTACGTCGCGGCGCTGCGTGTGCAGGGGCTGCGGGGCGTCGGGATCTGCCTGCGGCACATCCTGCCCAACATCGCCACGCTGATCGTGGCGAACGCGACGCTGACGTTCGGCTTTGCGCTGATCGACCTGGCCGGGCTGTCGTTCATCGGGCTCGGCGTGCAGGCGCCCACCGCCGACTGGGGCGCGATGGTCGGCGAGGGCGTGCCGGGCATCATGCAGCGCTTCCCGCAGGAGTCCCTGTACGCCGGGGTGCTGATCGTGGCCACGGTCGCGGCGGCGAACCTGCTCGGCGACCGGCTCACGGCACGGGCGGAGGCCAGGGCATGAGTGACCTGCTGACGATCGAGGGCCTGACGATCCGGCTGCCGGTGGACGGCGTGTTCCGCACCGTCCTGCAGGACGTGTCGCTGAGCCTGGCGGCCGGGCAGACGCTGGGACTGGTCGGCGAGTCCGGGTCGGGCAAGTCGATGACGGCCCGCGCCATCGCCCGCCTGCTGCCGCAGGGAGCGCAGGTCGAGGGCGAGGTGAGCTTCGACGGCTCCCCGGTGTTCGACCTGCGGGGCGCTGCGCTGCGCCGGTACCGGGCCGAGGACGTCGCGATGATCTTCCAGGATCCGCGGGCGCACACCAACCCGGTGCGCCGCATCGGCGACTTCCTCACCGAGGCGCTGCGCGTCAACCGCGGGCTCGGCACCCGCGAGGCCGCGGCCAGTGCGGTCGAGCTGCTCGCCCAGGTCGGCATCGCCGACGGGGAACGGCGGCTGCGCCAGTACCCGCACGAGCTGTCCGGCGGCCTGCTGCAACGCGTGATGATCGCCGCGACAGTCGCGGTCAGGCCGCGGCTGATCCTGGCGGACGAGCCGACCACCGCCCTCGACGTCACCACGCAGGCCGAGGTGATGGGCATCCTGGCCAGGCTGCGCCGCGAGTACGGCATGGCCATGCTGTTCATCACGCACGACCTCGACCTGGCGGCGGCCGTGTGCGACCAGACCGTCGTCATGTACGCGGGCAGGGTCGTCGAACGGCAGTCCTCCGCCCGGCTGCACGGCGATCCGCTGCACCCGTACACGGCCGCGCTCGTGCAGGCCCGCCCCGACGTCGGCCGCGCCGTGGCCCGGCTGAACGCCATCCCCGGCCGGCCGACGACCGCCTACGAGGCGCCCGGCGGCTGTGCCTTCGCGCCGCGCTGCGGCCACGCCGAGCCGGAGTGCCATCAGGACATCCAGGAGCTGCGCGTCTTCGGCGAGGGGCACAGCCGCTGCCGGCGCACCGCGGACCTGCGCGGCCGGCTGATCGACGTCCAGGAGGCGACGCCATGACCCTGATCGTGGAGGGGCTCACCAAGGTCTTCCGCGGCTTCGCCGCCGTGGACGACGTCGGTTTCGAGCTGCCCGCCGGCGGCTCGCTCGGCCTGGTGGGCGAGTCCGGCTCGGGCAAGACCACCACCGCCAGGATGCTCATCGGGCTGGAACGGCCCACCGCCGGCCGCATCGTCATCGACGGCGCCGACCACACCCAGCCGGCGCGGCGCGCCAAGGCCTGGCGGGCCCGCGGCAGGAAGATCCAGATCGTCTTCCAGGACCCCTACACCTCGCTCGACCGGCGCCAGCGGGTCGGCGACTGCCTGGCCGAGGTGCTGCGCCTGCACTTCGGGCTGGGCCGCGCCCGGCTCGGCGAGCGGGTGCGCGAGCTGGCCGCCCTGGTCGGCCTGGACGAACGCCAGCTGCGCGCGCTGCCGAAGGCGCTGTCCGGCGGCCAGCGCCAGCGGGTGGCCATCGCCCGCGCGCTGGCGGCCGAACCCGAGATCGTCATCCTGGACGAGGCGGTCTCGGCGCTGGACGTGTCGATCCAGGCGCAGATCCTCAACCTGCTCGCCGACATCCGCGCCCGCACGGGCGTCAGCTACCTGTTCATCAGCCACGACCTGGCCGTGATCCGGCAGATCACCGACGACACCATCGTCATGCGCCACGGACGGATCGTGGAGCGCGGCCCCACCGCCACCGTGCTCGACCGTCCCGCCCACCCCTACACCGGGCTGCTGCTCAGCAGCATCCCGCGCCCCGGCTGGTCGCCATCCCCCAAGGAGTGAGTCCGATGAACCGCCGACTCCGCGCCGCGGCCCTGCTCAGCGCCGCGCTCATGACCGCCTGCTCGGCAGGCACCCACCCGTCCGCGTCCACCCTTGTGAAGACCGATCTCAAGGTCATGACACCGGCCGCGAAGACCGAGGTCGACAAGGTCACCTGGAACGTCTTCGAGGGCGAGCCGCAGACGATCGACCCGTTCAAGTCCGCGGACTACACACCGAACACGATCAACGCCAACATGTGCGAGACGCTGCTCGCCCAGACCCCCGACTTCGCCGTCAAGCCCAACCTCGCCGCCTCCTTCGCCAACCCCGACCCGCTGCACTGGGTGTACGACCTGCGCACCGACGTGACGTTCTGGGACGGTAGCCCGATGACCGCCGAGGACGTCGCCTGGAGCCTGCAGCACAACCTCACCGACAGGACGTCGCTGTACAACTACCTGTTCACCGACGTCAAAGGCGTCGCCGTCACCGGCGACCACCAGGTGACCGTGACGCTGAAGCGGCCCGACTACCTGTTCAACGAGGAGCTGGCCAGCTTCGCCGGCGTCGTGGTGCAGAAGAAGTTCTTCCTGGCCCACCAGCAGGCGTACGGCACACCCAGCACCGGCGTGATGTGCACGGGACCCTTCGCGTTCGGCTCGTGGACCCAGGGCCAGTCGATCACGCTCACCCGCAACCCGCACTACTGGAACCCGCAGCTGCGGCCCAAGGTCAAGACCCTGGTCCTCACGTTCCTGACCGACGACGCGGCCATCACGGCGGGCCTGCTCAGCGGCCAGATCGACGGCACCTACGCCGTCCCCCCCACCGCGATCCCCCGGCTGCGCGACAGCGGCGCCGGCACCCTGGCGGCGGGCCCCGCACCGCTCAGCATCACCCTCGTCTACGCCAACCCGGAAGGCCCGATGCGCGACCAGACCCTGCGCAGGGCGCTGCAGCAGGCCATCGACTGGAAGGGCATCGGCACCAAGATCTACGCGGGCAACGCGCGGCCGATCAGGCTCCAGACGCCGCCCACCGTGTTCGGCTTCGCCAAGCCGCAGCTCGAGCAGCTGTCCGGCACGCTGCCCGAGCCGCAGTCCGCGCAGTACGAGGCCGCCAAGAAGCTGGTCCCCCACCCGCCCGCCCAGCCGATCACGATGGTCGTGCCCGACTCGGCCGACACCAAGCAGCTCGGCCTCGCGGTCAAGGACGCCGCCAACCGGATCGGCCTGAACTTCCAGCTCAAGGTCGTCCCGCAGACCGGCTACTCCAACTACCTCTACGACCCGAAGACGCGAGCCGGGATCGACATCCTCTACACCCAGTTCTGGCCGAACGTCCCCAACCCGATGGACTGGCTCGCCTCCACCGCGGTCTCCGGCGCGATCTTCAACCAGTACGGCTACAGCGGGGTGGACGACCTGTTCGCCAAGGCCCGGAGCACCGCCGACCCGAGCGCGCGGGCCGAGCTGCTGACCAGGGTGGAGACCACGCTGCACGACGAGCTGCTGCCCATGGTGCCCGGCCTGCTGCTGGACAACACCGTGTGGATGAACAAGCGGATCACCGGCGCGCCCGCGGCTTTCGACTACGTCTTCTACCCGTGGGCCGCCCACCTGGGCGGTGCCGGGTGATCGCCAGGCTATATTTCGGAGGTGTCATGACATCGTCACGTGTACGGCTGAGCCAGGAGCTCATCATCGAGGCCGCGTTCCGGGTTTCCGAGCGCGGCGGCGCCCAGGCGCTGACGTTCCAGGCCATCGGCGAGGAGCTCGGGGCCCACCCGACCGCGATCTACCGGCATTTCCGCGACCGGGACGAGCTCATGCTCGCCCTGCTCGACGCGCTGCAGGCCGAGGCGCTCGACGGGATGCCCGAGCCGAGCCAGGACTGGGCCGCCGACCTGGCCGAGCTGGCCCGCCGTACCCACCGGGTGTTCCTGCGGCACCCGCAGGTCGCGCAGTTCTCCGGCGCGCGGACGGCGCGGCGTGAGAACGAGTTCCGCAAGGTGGACCGGGTGATCGGCTGCATGCGGCGGGCCGGGTTCGGCGAGGCGGACGCGGCGCGCTACTACCGGGTGTTCAGCGACTTCGTCCTGGCCTACGCGGCGCAGGACGCGGCGCTGGCGGCGCTCGATCCTGAGACGCGGGCCGCTGATCTGCGCGCCTGGCAGGTGGACTACCGGATCCTGCCGGCCGAGGAGTACCCGAACATCAACGCGGTCGCCGACCGGCTGCCGTCGCTGGAGGACCCGGCCAACTTCGAGACGGCGCTCGAGCTGATGCTGGACTCCCTGCGGGCGCGGGCGGCCCGGCTGTGACGATCACGATCTACGGCGGCCGCGACCTCGGTTCCGCCTTCGCCTCGGACATCGCGGCCACCTGGGGCGCCTACGAGCGATTCTTCGCCGCCCACGACCTCTCCCCCGCGCTGGTCCGCGACGTCGCCCTGCGCGCCCTGGACCGGACCGCCGCCTGGGCGCCCGCGCTCGCCTCGGAGATCGGCGTCGTGGCCGATGGGGCCGGGCTGGAGCGGTGGCAGGTCGCCGCGCTCAACGCGCGCTCGGAGGTGCTCGCGCGCTTCCGCGCCCCGGTGCCCGGCGAGTGCTCGACCGTGGTCCACCTGCCTTCCTCCGGGCCGCCGGTGACGATCCAGACCTGGGACTGGAACCAGGGGATGTCGGACGTCAAGCTCATCTGGCAGTACTCGCCGCGGCCCGGCTGGACGGTCAAGACGTTCACCGAGTTCGGCGTACTCGCCAAGGTCGGCGTGAACAGCGCCGGGCTGGGCCTGCACTTCAACCTGCTCCAGCACGACGCCGACGGCAAGTCCGACGGCGTCCCCGTCCACCTGGTCGCCCGCCGCATCCTGGACGAGGCCGCCACCGTCGAGGAGGCGGCGGAGATCGCCCGCTCGGCCCAGGTCTCCGCCTCGGTCGCCCTCACGGTCGTCACCGCCTCGGAGGCGTGCACCCTCGAGCTGTCGCCCGCCGGGCTCGCCCGCGTGCCGGTGGGTCCCGACGGATTCCTGCTGCGCACGAACCACTTCCTCGACCCCGTACTCGCCCAGGGCGAGCGCCTGGGCGCCTCGGACCCCGACACCTACGACCGCCTCCACTCCCTGGCACGGCGGCTGCCGGGGCTGCGCAGCCCGCGCATCGCCGACCGTGCCGCCGCCCTGGTGGAGCACCGGGAGGACGGCTCGGCCCTGTGCTGCCACCCACCCGCCGACGCCCCCGTGCACTCCCAGTGGGAGACCCTCATCGTCATCGCCCTGGACGTGCACCACCACCGCCTCACCTTCCAGGACGGCTCCCCCTGCACCACCGACCCGCACGCCTGGATCCGCTTCTGACCGGTCATCCTGGCCGGCGTTGGGTGAGGCGCCACAGGCGGCGCGGGAGGTCGCCTTCGGTGAAGGGGTGGATCTCGGGGGTGGTCCAGCCCTCGGCCAGGGATTCGACGAGGGCGCGGTCGAAGAAGTGGACGGCGGAACCGGCGTGCTCGTAGATGTCGTCGCCGTGGTCGATGCCGGCGCCGTAATGGGCGTCGCCGGTGTGCCTGACGGTGTAGACGAAGGTGCCGCCCGGGCGCAGGACCCGGCGGACCTCGGCGACCGCGGCGTGGATCTGCTCGGTCGACAGGGCCATGCACAGGAGCATGTGGGCGTAGGCCGCGTCGGCCGATTCCGACTCCAACGGCAGGGGCCGGCACACGTCGTGCGTGGTCGTCGTCACCAGGTCGGCCAGGCCGGCGCCGGCCGCTGCCTCGCGCAGCTGGTCCAGGCCCACGGGACTGAAATCGAGGGCGTGTACGGCCAGGCCGCGGCGGGCGAAGTAGAGGGTGTCCCTGCCGTGGCCGGCGCCCAGCTCCAGGACCATCTTCGCGCCGTGGGAGAGGAACACCTCGGCGGCGTGCACGGCGGGCTCCGAGGGCTGCGTGCCGTACATGCCGGGATGGTCCGCGTAGGTCCGCTCCCAGTGATCGCGCTGCTCACGGGCCACTTCCGCCATCACGCCTCTACGGTAGTAGGCGCTTGTCGAAGAGCGTCAGATTGGCCAGCTCGTGGCGGCTGACGGGGTCACCGAGCGCCTGGACGATCCTGGCGAGCTTGTCGTCCGGCAGCGCGTTGCCCCTGGCGATCGGGGATCGGCCGGTGGCGCTGTGCCAGGCGATCAGCACCCGCCCGCCGGGCCGCGTCACCCGGCACATCTCGCGCACCCCCGCGTCCAGGTCCGGCCACATCGCCACATTGTTGACCGAGACCACCACGTCGAACTCCTGGTCGGCGTACCCGGTGTCGGCCGCGGTGCCGCGCCGCAGCTCGGCACCGCGGTTGCGCCGGGCCGCCAGGCGGAGCATGTCGGGTGACGGGTCGACGCCGCACACCCGCTCGGCCTGGAGGTGGCGCAGCAGCCCGCCGGGTCCGCAGCCGACCTCAAGGACGCTGCGCTGCTCGCCGATGTGCGCCACGAGCTCGCGCGGATCGTTCAGCCACAGCATGATCCGTCCCGCCATCCGGCCGAGGAAGCCCTCGGGAACGGCGAACGGCGAGCTGACGGGTTCGTCGAACGCCCATGACCGGATCTGTTTCACCATGCCACCAGGTTCGCGGTTCAAGTCGGCTGGAAGTCAAGTAGGACGCACGGAGTACTGACTCGGGCGATTACTCATTGTTGGTGATAGCTGTACAGTGAGTGAGGTAGGTTACCGTGTGTGATCGCCAGAAGTCGTCCAGCGCTCGCCGTGCCCGCGGTGCTGCTGGCCCTTGTGGCGGCGATCCATCTGCTGTTCTGCGCGTCGGGGGCGCAGCCGCACCGGCCTGCCGCGTCCCACGCTCAGGAGCATCACCACGGGCACGAGCACTCGGCCTCCTGCGAGAACCCCACCACGCCTCCCACTCCCGACCTGCCCACGACCGCCTCCGGCGCTCTGGCGATGTCGGTCGTACCGGCCAGACGCGAACTCGCCGCGCCGTCCAGCAGCGAAGCGGCCGAAGGACCACCGGTCCTGGCCCTGGTGTGCGTGTCACGCACGTGATGGCGCCCGGCGCCTGCCGTCCGGCGGCGCCTGCCGTACCTCCGTGCTGAGCGACACCTAGGCGAGGACTTCACCCATGAACACCATCTCCGTGCGTCAGCCTGCCCTGGCAGGGCTGGTCGGCGACACACCCGTGCTGTGGATCCCCGAGCTGTGGGGCGGGGCCGGGCGCGGCTTCTGGGCCAAGCTCGAAGGCCACAACCCCGGCGGCATCAAGGACCGGCCGGCCCTGTACATGGTCGGACAGGCCCGCCGCCGCGGCGAGCTGCTCCCCGGCGAGCCGATCATCGAGTCGACCAGCGGCACGCTGGGCCTCGGGCTCGCGCTGGCCGGCATCGTCTACGGCCACCAGGTCATCCTGGTCACCGATCCCGGGATGGAGCCGCTGATGCACCGGCTCCTGCGGGCGTACGGCACGCGGATCGAGACCGTGGCCGAGCCCCACCCCGAAGGCGGCTGGCAGGAGGCCAGGCGGGAGCGGGTCCGCGAGCTCAGGCGCGACCATCCTGGCGCCTACTGCCCCGACCAGTACAACAACCCCGACAACGTGCTCGCCTACGACGCGCTCGCCCGCGAGCTGGCCGGGCAACTGGGCCGCGTCGACGTGCTGGTGTGCAGCGTCGGCACCGGCGGGCACAGCGCCGGCGTCTACCGGACGCTGCGGCGGCTCTGCCCCGGCCTGCGCCTGGTGGGCGTGGACACGATCGGCTCGACCATCTTCGGCCAGCCCGCCCGCCCCCGGCTGATGCGCGGGCTCGGCAGCAGCATCCACCCGGGCAACGTGGCCTACGACTGCTTCGGCGAGGTCCACTGGGTCGCCCCGGCCGAGGCGGTGTGGGCCTGCCGTCACCTGGCGGCCGGGCAGTACGCCACGGGCGGGTGGAGCGTGGGCGCCGTCGCCCTGGTCGCCTCCTGGCTGGCCAGGACCGAGCCCGCGGGCACGTCGATCGCCGCGGTCTTCCCCGACGGGCCGCAGCGCTACTTCGACACCGTCTTCAACGACGCCTACTGCGCGGAACACGGCCTGCTCGGCCACAAGCCGGAACCCGAGCCCGACCGCGTCGACGACCCGGCCGCGACCGAGGTGTCACGCTGGACCCGCTGCACGAGCGTGACGGACCCGCGCCGATGAGGAGCTTCAACCGGCCGATCCGGCTGCTGCTGGTCAACCAGCTCACCATCAACATCGGCTTCTACATGCTGATGCCCTACCTGGCCACCTACCTGACCGGCGATCTCGGGCTGGCGGTGTGGCTGGCCGGGCTGATCCTCGGCGTGCGCAACCTCAGCCAGCAGGGCATGTTCCTGCTCGGCGGCAGCCTGGCCGACCGGCTCGGCTACAAGCCGATGATCCTGGCCGGGCTGCTGCTGCGCACGGCCGGGTTCGCCCTGCTCGGCCTGGCCTCGTCGGTGCCCGTGCTGCTCGCGGCCTCGGCGCTGACCGGGCTGGCGGGGGCCTGCTTCAACCCGGCGGCCAGGGCCTACCTCGCGAGAGAGGCCGGGGAGCGCAAGGTCGAGGCGTTCGCCGCGTTCAACGTCTTCTACCAGAGCGGCATCCTCATCGGGCCGATCGTCGGCCTGCTGCTGCAGGGGCTGGCGTTCCGCGTCACCTGCCTGGCCGCGGCCGGGCTGTTCGCCGTGCTGGCCATCGCGCAGGCGCGGGCCCTGCCCGCCCGGCCTGGCGGCCGCGCGGGCGCGCCGTCAGGGATGGTCCGCGACTGGCGCCGGGTGGTGGCCAACCGGCCCTTCCTGCTGTTCTCGCTGGCGATGGCCGGCTCGTACGTGCTCGGCTTCCAGGTCTACCTGGGCCTGCCGCTCGAGGTACGGCGGGCCACGGGAGGCGAGCTCGGGGTCACGCTGCTGTTCGCGCTGTCGGGATCGATGGCGGCCTTCGGCCAGGTCCGGCTGACCGGGTGGATCAAGAAGCGGTGGACTCCCGAGCAGGCCATCGTGCGCGGGTTGTGGCTGATGGGGGCCGCGTTCCTGCCTCCGGCACTGGTCGGCGGGCTCGGATCCGTGCTGCTGACCACGGCGCTGCTCACCCTGGGCACGATGACCGTCTACCCGTTCGAGATGGCCACCATCGCCAGGCTCGGCGGCGATGAGCTGGCCGGGACCTACTACGGCTTCTACAACACCCTGTCCGGGCTCGGCATCGCCGCGGGCAACCTGGCCACCGGCGCCGCCATGGACACGGGACGCCCCTGGTGGATGCTGGCAGGGCTGGGAGGTGCGTGCGGCGCCGCCGTCCTCCTGCTCACCCGCTCGTCCCGCTGGCCCGCCTGCCCGAAGGAGGAGGCCGTGACGGCATAGAAGGGGTTACGCTCCGGGAGAAATCTACGATTATTCATAGTAGAACAATTGACCGTGGGGCATCAGCGTCGCATTGTTGAGACATGAATGTCGCAATGATGAGACACGGTGCGATCGTCGTGTTCGCGGCCGGGTTCGGCTCGCTGTTCGCCACCTACTGGGACGACGCCTGGCACACCGACATAGGGCGGGACGACGCCTTCATCGCGCCGCACCTCCTGCTCTACGGGGCGGTCGCGCTGGCGGGCCTGGTCGTGGCCGCGTGGGGGCTGGTGGCGATGTGGCGAGCCAGGTCCGTGTTCGCGCTCCTGCGGAACTCCGCGCTCACCACGGCCGCCGCCGGTGGCGCGGTGACGCTCGCGGCAGGGGTGGCCGACGCGTGGTGGCACGCCGAGTTCGGCCGGGACGCTGTGCTGTGGTCGCCGCCGCACATGCTGGCGGTCTTCGGCTCGACCGCCCTGATCGTGGGCGTGCTCGGCGAGTCGCGGCTCAGGACCGTGGGCGGGGCGCTGGTCCTGGGCAGCGCGCTGATCTCGGTGCTGGAGTTCGAGACCGGCGTGCCGCAGTTCAGCGAGACCCTGTACCTGCCGGTCCTGCTGCTGAGCGCGCTGTTCGCGACGGCGGTGATCCGGCGGCTGGTGCCGGGACGGCACCCCGTGGCCCGCGTCGTGGGCGTCTACCTCGTCGCCCGGGTGCTGATCACGGTCGTGCTCATGGTGCTCGGCCGCTCCACCCCCGATCTGCCGCTGGCGATCGTCGGTCTGGCAGCCGCCGACCTGCCCTGGCGCAGGAGCGTCACGGCCTACGCCGCGGGCGCGGCAGGAGTCTCGGTCACCGCCGTGCTCTCCAGCGCGCTCGGCCTGACCAGCGTGCCGGTGTCCGGCCTGCTGCCCACGGCCGCCGCGGTCGCGGTGCTGTTCCTGCTGTCGCTGGCGCGGCTGCCGCGCATGGCCGCGGCCGCGCTGGTCCTGGGCGCGATCACGCTGGCTCCCCTGCAGGGCGCCGACCGGGCGGAGGCCCACGATCCCGGCCAGGGCGAGCCCGTCGCCAAGGTGACGCTCACCGGGACCTCCGACGGCCGTGGCACGCTCACGCTGGCGGCCGACCTGCCCGGCGACTGCTCGGCCTGCGCGATCGTGGCCCGCCGCGCCGGCTCCACGCTCACCGGTACGGTGACCGTCTCCGGGACCCGGGCGACCGGCACTGTCCGGGTGCCGCCCGGCGGGATCTGGTTCGCCTACCTCCAGACCCGCACCGCCGAGACCTGGCTGCCGCTCGACTCCGGCTCGGCCGGGACGGTCACGCGGGTGCGCGAGCTCTACCTGCCCGCCGGCCGGGCGGAGGGCGCCGGCCTGCCTCCGCTCGAGGTCGCCGCCGGGATCCTGCTGTACGCGGCCGGCTTCGCCGTACTGGCGCTGGCGATCAGGCAGGTGCGGCGCCCGGCTACGGTGTGAGCCGTGACCGCGATCGAACCCGCCCTCGTCGACGCCACGGCCGCGGCCGTGGCGCGATGGGGGCTGACGGACATCACCCTGGAGCGCATCGCCGACGAGGCCGGCATCTCCCGCGCGACCCTGCACCGCAGGAACGTCACCCGCGAGGCGCTGGTCGCCGCGCTGACCGAGCGGGCGGCCGACACGTTCCGCGCCGCGCTGTGGCCCGCGATGACCGGCTCGGGCACGGCGGCCGAGCGGCTGCGGGCGATGCTCGAGGCCATGTTCGAGGCCGCCGACGAGCACCTGGAGCTGCTGGCCGGGCTGTTCCTCGCGCACGGCGAGGTGTTCCACGAGCCGGGGCCCGAGGCGATGGCCGTGGACGTGTTCGCCGCGCCGTTCGACCGGGTGCTCAGGGACGGCGCGCTGGACGGCTCGCTGCGCGAGGTGCCGCCCACGGTCACCGCCACCGTGCTGTTCAACACCGCCGGCTGGGGCTACGTCCACCTGCGCGGCAGCCACCACTGGCCTGCCGAGCGCGCCCGGCAGGCCGTACTCGACCTGGTGCTCAACGGCCTGGTCCACTGACATCTCATCTACGATTGAGAATCGTAGATGAGGTACGGTGGAGGCATGTCGTCGCTCTGGCCCGGCCTGTGAGCAGGGCGTTCGTGGCCTCCGCACTGTTGCTCGGCCTCACCGCGTGCGGCCTGCCCGGCGAGCGGCCCGCCGCCGCCGGGTTCCCCGCGACCGCCCCGGTCCCCACCCCGTCCCCGGTGCGGTTGCCGCGGGTGACGCCTTACGTGGTCGCGTCCGACGAGCCCGCCGTGGCGGTCAAGCGGGCGGCCGTCGCGTACCTGGAGACGCTGTTCGGCTACGACCGCGGCGCGGGGACCCTGCCGGGCGCCCGCGAACGGCTGGCGGCAGAAGGGCTACCGGTCACCGCCGCCAGGGCGGCCGCCCCGCTGCTGTCCCCTGCCGCCGCAGGCGCGATCCAGGTGGTCTATCCGCAGCTCGGCGGCCTCACCCGCGACCAGGCCTCGATCATGGCGGTGGTACGGCTGTCGCAGCTGCGCGACGGTGTGCTGACCACCGGGACGCGCACTATCGACGTCCGGCTGGCCAGGCGCGGCCCCACCTGGCGCGTCATCCAGCTCGCCGCGCTGGGCGGCAAGGCCCCCACGGGTGGCCGCGCGGACGGCCCGGGCAGGAAGGTCCTGGCCGCCAAGCGGATCGTCCTGCCCGACAGTGCCCGATGGGACATCCGGGCGGGCCGCATCGACGACCGCGTGCTGCGGATGATGCTGCGGCTGGCCCGCGACCACCGGATCTCGGTGACCGTGCTGGCCTCCGGCCACCCCACCCGCGTCTTCGGCAGCCCCTCGACCAGCAACCACACGCGCGGCCGGGCGGTCGACATCTGGGCGGTCGACGGCCGCCGCGTCACCGCGGGCGGCCCCGCCGTACGGGCGGTCATGGAGGCGGCCCTGCGCTACGGCTCGGACGAGGTCGGCGGCCCCGTCGCCTTCTCGACCAGGTACGGCGGGGCCTTCACCAACACCGTGCACGAGGACCACGTGCACATCGGCTTCAAACGCTAGGCGGCGTGGTGCCGCCTGAGCAGGTGCGCGACCGGCGGGACGGCCGCCAGGCGCAGCGGCAGCTGCTGGATGGCCAGCTCGAGGCGGTTGCGGGGAGCGTGGGCGGCGATGTTGGCGCGGCCTCTGCGCTGGCGGTCGGCTACCTCGGCGCGCAGGCCCGCCTCCCAGGCGGCCAGCGCCGCTCCGAGGTCGTCCGGATGCGCCTCCAGCGTGGTGGCGAGCAGGTCGGCGCCCCCCACGGCCAGCGAGGAGCCGTACCCGCCGAACAGGCTTACGCACCAGGCCGCGTCCCCCACCAGGACCACCCGGCCGCGGCTCCACCGGTCCATGACGATCTGGGCCACGCCGTCGAAGTACAGCGCGTCCTCGTCGAGGCCGCCGAGGAGGTCGGTCACGGCCCAGCGCGGCCCGGGGAAGGCCCGCCGCAGCGCGCGCCCCGGGCCGAGGGCCAGCTCGGCGCCTGTGTCGGGGCAGCCGTAGATGAAGTACCCGGCGACCCGGCCGCCGCCGAGGTCGGCGACCACGAAGGTCCTGCCGACCTCGCTCACGGTGGAGAACGAGCCCTCGGCCGCTCCGTCCGGCAGCCGCTCCAGGTTGAGGGCGCCGACCATGTGGCCCAGGTCCACCAGGAAGTCCCGCTCGGGCCCGAAGACCAGCTTCCGCACGGTCGAGTGCAGGCCGTCGGCGCCGACGAGCAGGTCGGCCCGCTCGACCGTACCGTCCCCGAACGTCACCTCCACTCCCCCGGCGTCCTGGGATACGCCCGTGACCGTTGTACCGAAGCGGATCTCGGCGTCGGCCGCCTCGTACAGCACGGCCTCGAGGTCGCCGCGCAGCATCGTGAGCGCGTCGTCGCCGATCATCCGGAACAGCATCGAGGCCGGCACCT
Source organism: Nonomuraea sediminis (assembly GCF_018531495.1). Classification (GTDB taxonomy): domain Bacteria; phylum Actinomycetota; class Actinomycetes; order Streptosporangiales; family Streptosporangiaceae; genus Nonomuraea; species Nonomuraea sediminis. The sequence goes on along the minus strand of NZ_JAHDTI010000011.1, from coordinate 253,997 downwards.
TGAACCGCGGCCGCCCGTTCCGGGTCAGGTAGGCGAAGTCGTAGCCACGGGCCGCGCGCCGGGTGAGCTCGGGCAGGATCCCGATCCGCTCGGCCGCGCCGTACCCCATGCCTGAGAAGACGACCGCGAAGCCGCCCGTGCGCCGGGCGGGCGCGCGCTCGACGACGAGCGGATCCCACCCGATCTGCCGCAGGCGCAGCGCGGTGGCGAGCCCGGCGATGCCTGCCCCGACGATGATCACTCGTTTCATGGTGATTCCTTTCCGCATGCAGGAGGAAGCCGCCGGAGGGGACCAGGCAGGCGTTCGCCGCTGGCGCCTCCGAAGAATGAGCGAGTGCTCATACAGTATGAGCGACTGTTCATTCTGCGCAAGGCGATAAGGTGAACGACCATGTCACCGCGTGGGGTCGCGATTCCCGAGATACGCCGCCAACTGTTCGACGCGGCCGAGCAGGTGCTGCTGCGCGAGGGGCCGTCGGGGCTGACCGGGCGGGCGATCACGCGGGAGGCGGGCGTCGCCACCGGGCTGCTCTACAACCACTTCCCCGACCTGGACGAGTTCCTGGCCGAGCTGCTGGTCGACCGGGCGGGCAGAGTTGCGGAGGGGCTGCTCGACCTGTCCGACCGCGCCGGATCCGGGCACGTGGTCGACAACGTGATGGGCGCGATCGGCACGCTGTTCTCCGGCAACCTGCTGGCCCTGGCCAGGCTCGCCCTGGCCAGGCCGGCCATCACGGCCAGGCTCCACCGGGCGCTCGGCGAAGGCACCATCAGCATGGACGCCGCCGAGCGGCTGCTGGCCGGCTACCTGGAGGCCGAGCAGCGCCACGGCCGCCTCTCCGCCGCGGCGGACGCGTCCGCCCTCGCGCTGGCCCTGGTCGGCGCCGCCCACCAACTCCTGTTCACCCGCGGCCCCCAGGACCCGGCCCTCCACGCCCACATGCGCCGCGTCACCACAGCCGTCCTGGGCGGCCACCTCCCCGCGTCCGCGTAGCGCCGGGGCGACCCACCCGCCGCGCCCGGGCGACCTGATACGTTCCTCCTACGATCACCTATAGTTGGAGGAGCCCGACGTGGATGTCTTCGCCAGGCTGGAGTCGTACGGCGAGCGTTTCCGGCTCGAGCGGGAGCCCGCTCCCGGCATGGACTGGATCGGCTGCGACAGGCTCCTCGATCCGCACTCCGCGGAGCTGGGCCGGGTCCTGGAGGCCGAGCGGGTCGCCAGCGGACAGAAGTCCGACCACGCCACCGCGCTGACCGTGATGGCGGTGTACGCGGGGACGGTGACGGCCGCCGCGCTGCTGGCGTGGGCGCTCGACCGGGCGGTGGTCGACATGCGGCCGGAGAACGTGGCCATCAGGCTCTCGCCGCACCACGGGTTCGAGGCGGTGGCGCTGCGCCGGCCGTACACCAGGGGCGTGGGGCTTCAGACGCTGGTGTCGTGGGTGCTGGACGAGCACCTGCTGCCGCTGGCCGAGGCGATGCGGGTGCGGACCCGCGCGGGGCAGCGCCAGCTCAGGGGCGGCGTGGCGCACGGGTGCGCGGCGGCGTTCTGCATCGCCAGCCGCAGGGGCGGCGACGTGGACCTGCTCGAACAGGCCTACGCGGAGTTCCTCGGAGCCTCGTCCGGCGGGCTGGAGAAGCTGGGTGAGGTGATCAGGCTGCGGGAGGGCGACCGGGAGGGCCTGTTCTACCTGCGCAACACCTGCTGCCTGTACTACACCTCGGACGAGGCGGTGAAGTGCTCGAGCTGCTGTCTCGACAGCGTCGAGGACCGGGTGGCCAACTACCGCCGCGTCCTGGCGGACGGGGTCGTCCCCCACTGACCGCGGCCCTGACGCGCTCCCGCAGCCGTCCCACCACCACGGTGAACTCCGGGCAGAGGAACGGGTTGACGTCGGAAGGTCCGCCACGCGGCGAGCTCGAGGGGGCCGAGCTCGCCGGGGCGGACGACGTTGATCTTCACGCGCCCATTCTACTATGTGCGATAGTAGCTTGCTCGAGAGCGTCCGCGGCGGCCCGCGCGCCCCCGGCCGCCCGCAGGCGCTCTCCGGCCCGCTCGGCCTGCTCCTTCAGCCCGATGGTCCGCCGTACGGCGGCGCGGAGGTCGTCGGCCCGCAGCCTGGACTTCGGCAGCCGCACGCCCGCCCCGGCGACGTCGACGCGCCGGGCCACCTCGAGCTGGTCCCTGCCGAACGGCACCACGCACACGGGGACGCCGTTGAGCAGCGCCTTCTGCGTGATGCCCATCCCGCCGTGGCACACCACCGCCGCCGCCCGCCGCAGCACCGCGCTGTGCGGGACGAACCGTTCGACGTGCGCGTTGGCGGGGACCCGGAAGTCCGAGGGGTCGAGCGAGGCCGTGGTGGCGACCACGTCGTAGGGCTCGCCGGCCAGCGCGTCGAGTGCCGTCTGCACCAGCTCGGCGTCGTCCTGGAACAGCGTCGAGCCGGTGACCAGCACGATCGGCCGCCGCATCGCGGCCAGCCAGGCGGGCTCGGCCGCCGGGGGATCCCACTCCCCCGGCCCGACGAAGCGCACCGACCGCGGCAGGCACGTGCGGTGGTACTCCAGCGGCGCGGCCGTGTAGCTGAGCACGAGCGGCGCCTGCATGTACAGCTCGGGCACGTGCTTGACCGGCCGTAACCCGAGCTCGCGGCGCATGGCGTTGACCGGCGGAAGCAGGACGTCGAAGATCGGCAGCGCCGACCTGGCCAGGATCGCGTCGCGCAGCCGGGCCAGCGGGTGGCGCGAGGGCTTGAGCCCGAGCCCGAACGGCGGGGCGTCCGGGGTGACCAGCGGCAGCAGGAACGTGGCGGCCTGCGCCCAGGCGACGCCCGCGGCCTGGGCGGCAGCGGCGGCGCCCCAGCAGTTGTTGTCGACCAGCACGAAGTCGGGATTCCAGTGCGCGAGCGCCCGCCACAGGTCGGCGACCTCGTACCTGGCCCGGTCGACGTACATGGCGACCGAGCGGCGCATGGCGCCGATGGGGGTCCAGGCCTTCCACGTGTCGTCGCCGCGCGCCTCGATCTCGGGTGCGATCGGCTCGGCCTCGAAGCCGAGGTCACGCAGAGGGGGAAGGCCGTCGCGCTCGGACATGACCACCACCTCGTGGCCGCGGGCGCGTAGCTCGAGCATCGTGGGGATCAGCGGGTAGAGGTGGCCGCTGCCGGGCGCGGTGTAGATCAGGTAGCGGCTCATGTCCATCGTCCGATCCCCACGGCCTGGGCGCCGGTCAGCAACTGCTCGCGGAGCTGGACGCGACGGATCTTCCAGGTGCCGGTGCGCGGGAAGTCCTCCCAGCGGATCTGGATGGGCTCGGCCAGCGCGGGCAGGTCCGCGGTCGCGCGCTTCCACTCGGCCGGGTCGAGCGGGCCGTCGGCGCTGACGACCGGCACGGGCAGGCCGCCGGAGACCGGCAGGATGACCACCTCGGTGGTCCGCGGCAGCCGGTCGAGCAGCACGTCCTCCAGCTCGATCGCGCTGGCCCCGGGGATGCGGTCGATCTCGCGGTCGACCAGGCGGACCGCGCCCCAGCGGTTGATGACGCCGAGGTCGCCGGTGTTCCACCAGTTCCCGTCGCGCTTGAGGTCGTGGCGTTCCATCTCGCCCACGTAGGCCAGGCACCGGCCCGGCTGGGCGATCTCGATCAGGCCCACCTGGCCCCGCCGTACGGGCCGGCCCGTGTCGGGGTCGACGGCGCGGATCTTGGCGACCGACGGGATGGGCCAGCCGAGCAGCTGGGTCGGCGGCGGGCGGTGGCCGCGGCGGCGGACCGAGCGGCGCAGGTAGGGACGGATGACCAGGGCGCCGTTCTCGCTCTGGCTCCACGACTGCACCCAGATCGGCATGCGGCGCCTGGTGGCATGCAGGAACGTGCGGATCGTGCGGGTGTGGATCGCGTCGAAGGAGTTGATGAACAGCCGCACCCGGTCGAACAGGCCGGCTTCGCGGGCCAACGGCTCCCACGCCAGGTAGATGTTCGGCAGCGTCTCCACCACGGTGGGCCGGTGCTCGCGCAGCAGCTCCCGCACCCGCGGCGACCTGGGCTCCGACAGCATGATCATGCGGGGCGTGACCGTGGCCATGGCGGCCATGCCGGTGGTCATCCGCTGGTGGCAGTACGGGTCGCAGAAGGCCACCACGTCGTCGGCGCGCAGCCGGAAGCGCGGCCACCGCTCGGCCTCGACCAGCGCGAGCGAGTAGGCAGACGCGGCCGAGTGCATGACCAGCTTGGGCACCCCGGTCGTGCCTGAGGTGTGGGTGATCACCATCGGCTCGTGGTCGGCCCGCAGGCTCGCCTGCACGGCGGGGCCGCCCATCAACTCCCGCAAGGGCGTCAGGTCCGTACGGCAGGCCACGTCGTCGACCGTGATCGTGCGGGCCGTCGTGGCGACGACCTCGGGCGTGAGGTCGCACGAGGCCACGTGGGCCGCGTCGGTCACCAGGAAGGGCCGCTCCAGGCGCTGCAGCAGGATCCTGGCGTGCTCGGGGCCGAACGTGCCCGACAGCATGGCCGGGACGGCGCCGATGCGGGCGGCCGCGCAGCCGAGCAGGGCGACGTCGAGGTGGTTGGCCTTCATGATGACCACCCGGTCCCAGGCGCGGACGCCGGCGGCGTGCAGCCAGGCGGCGGCCCTGTCGACCAGCGCGGCCCACTCGGCGTAGGTGCGGGTGGTGGGGCCGTGCGGGTCGATGTCGCAGGGCCGGTCGACGATGACCAGCTGGCCGGGGTTGCGTTCGGCGGCGACGTGCCAGATCTCGCCCATACGGGCGGTGGCGGGCGTGCGGGAGAAGGGGGTGAAGCGGCGGCGGAAGCGGGTCGGGGCGTAGTCGGTCAGGAAACGCGGGATCGAGCTGGGTGACATTTCAGGATTCCTCCTCGAAAGCGGGGTCAGGCGGCATCGGCGAAGGGGCAGCGGGCAGGCTGCGGCTGTGTCCAGGGGTCGGGCTGGTAGTGGAAGTTCGGCGACAGCACGGGCTCGGCCGAGTAGGAGCGGTGGAAGGTAGGGGCCGTGCTGCCGGAGATGGGCGGCACGACCCACGCCCAGTCGGCCGGGGCGACCCGCCCCTGGCGGCGCTCGCGCTCCTCGTGCGTGACGAACTGCCTGGCCGCCACGTGGTGGTCGACGAGCTTGACGCCGGCCTGCTTGAAGGAGTGGATGACAGCCTGGTTGAGCTCGATCAGCGCGCGGTCCTTCCACAGGCTGCCGCTGGTGCGGGTGTCGAGCCCCATCCGCTGGGCCACCTCGGGCAGCTGGTTGTAGCGGTTCTCGTCGCTGAAGTTGCGCGCCCCGATCTCGAAGCTGACGTACCAGCCGTTGAACGGCGCCGCGGGGAAGATCACGCCGTCCAGCTCGAAGGCCATGTTCGAGATCGCGGGTACGGCGTGCCACCGCAGCCCCAGATCGGCGAACCAGGGCAGGTCCGGGTGGCTGATCGGCACTTCGAGCACCGCGTCCTCGGGCAGGTCGAACAGCTCGGGCGAGCGGCCGGGCACCTGGATGACCAGGGGCAGCACGTCGAACCTGCCGCCCCGGCCGCGCCAGCCGAGCGCCTGGGCCACCTCGGTGAGCTCGGCGTTGGCCGGGTCGCCGACGACCGAGCCGTCGGGCTGCCGGTATCCGGCGTAGCGGATCAGCTGGGAGTTCCAGATCCGCAGCCCCCTGCGGGCGGGGAAGACCGTCATGACCGAGCGGATCCTGCCGCCGTCGGTGGCCAGCCTGAGGTGGTCGACGCAGCCCTGCGCGATCTCCTCGGCGGTGCGGGCGTCGCGCCGGTCCAGCACTTTCAGCGACTGCCAGTGCAGGCGGCCGATGCAGCGGGCGTGGTTGCGCCAGCCGATCCTGCACCCTTCGGCCAGCTGCTCGTAGGTATGAAATTTCATGACACCTCCGCGGTGATGCGGGACCGGATGAGCGCGAACCCGGCCGCGGCGCCGGCCAGGGCGATCAGGCCGGCGATGAGCATGACGGTGTTCAGTCCCTCGACGGGTCCGAGGTTCCCCGCTCCCGCCAGGGCGGCGATGCCCAGAGCCACGCCGCCCTGCTGGAAGGTCTCGCTGATGCCGGACGACATCCCGGCCCGCTCCAGTGGCACCAGGTCCACGGCGGTGGCGGCGCGGGCGGGGTTGAACAGCCCCATGCCGACCCCGGCCAGCACCATCGCGGCCAGCAGCTCGGTCCAGGGCGAGCCCGCGGCCAGGCGGGTGGCCAGGAACCCGGCCGCGACGGCCAGGCTGCCGCCGCCGATCAGCGCCCGGGCCGGGATCTGGGCGGCGAACGTGCCGGCCACGGCGGCGGCCACGAACAGCACCAGCGTGAACGGCAGGAACCGCAGGCCGGTCTCGAAGGGCGTGTAGCCGAGCGTGTTCTGCAGGTGGAGCACCATGAACAGCAGCGCGACGTAGACGGCCGCGTTGATCGCCACGGTCGCCAGCGACAGGCCGATGAACGACCGGTTGCGGAACAGGCCAAGGTCGAGCATGGGGGCCTGCCGTACCAGCTCCACCCGCACGAACGCGACGAGCAGCGCGATCGCGCCGGCCAGCATGGCGATGATGAGCGGGCTGCCCCAGCCGTCCTTGCCGCCGCGCATGAGCCCGAAGACCAGCAGGGCGAGCCCTGACGACAGCAGGGCGACGCCCGGCCAGTCGATCGGCCCGCGTCCCGCGCGCGATTCGGCGACCTTGGCGAGCATGACGGCGGCGACCAGGACTCCCACAGGGACGTTGAGCAGGAACACCAGCCGCCAGCTGACGTCGGTGAGCGCTCCCCCGATGAGCGGTCCGACGGCGACGGCCAGGCCGGTCACGCCGCCGGAGATGCCGAAGGCGATCCCGCGCTCGCGCCCGGTGAAGCCGCCGGCGATGAGGGCGGGCGCGACGGCGTACATGACGGCGCCGCCGACGCCCTGCGCGGCCCGGGCGAGGTTGAGCATGAGCGGGGTGGCGGCCAGCCCGCACAGCAGCGAGGCCAGCGTGAACAGGGCCAGGCCGGCGACGAAGACACGGCGGCGGCCGAGCCTGTCGGCCAGCGATCCGGCGGTGAGCAGGAAGGCGGCCAGGGTGAGCGCGTAGGCGTCGATCACCCAGGCCAGGTCGATGAACGTGGCTTGGAGCGTGCGCTGGATGCCCGGGAGCGCCACGTTCACGACCGTGACATCCAGCAGCAGCATGAACGTCGCCGTCGACACCGCGGCGAGCATCCACCACCTGTTGGTTCGCATGGCCTCGACGCTAGGAACCCGCTCTGCAGCGCCCCGGCAGGCCAGGTGCAGCCGTTGGTTAAGGCCTCACCTGACATTCCGCTGCACAGGCGCCGCCTAGCGTCCCGGCCATGGACACGCACTGCCCCTACTGCGCGCTCCAGTGCCGCATGCGCCTCGAAGGCACCACGGTCGAGGCCGTGGACGGCCTGTGCGTGAAGGGCTGGACCGCCGCGGAGCTGCTCTCCTCCCCCGACAGGCTCACCACGCCCCTGCTGTACGGCAGGCCCGCGACCTGGGACGAGGCGCTCGGTCACGTCGCCGGGCGGCTGGCCGCGCTGCCACCGGAGGCCGTGGCGGTGTTCGGCGGCGGCGGGCTGACCAACGAGAAGGCCTACTCGCTCGGCAAGTTCGCGCGCGTCGCCCTGCGCACCCCGAACGTCGACTACAACGGGCGTTTCTGCATGTCGTCAGCGGCCGCCGCCTCGCTGCGGGCCTTCGGGCTCGACCGCGGCCTGCCGTTCCCGCTGGCGGACCTGCGCGGTGCGGACACGGTCCTGCTGGTGGGCGCGAACCTGGCCGAGACGATGCCGCCGGTGATGCGCCACCTGCGTCCCGAGAGCCTGGTCGTGGTCGATCCGCGCAGGACGCCGACGGCCGAGGCCGCCGCGCTGCACCTGCAGCCGGCCCCCGGCACCGACCTGGCGCTGGCCAACGGGCTGCTGCACCTGCTGATCGCCTCCGGCGGCGTCGACGAGACCTACGTCGCCGACAGGACGTCGGGTTTCGAGCAGGTACGGCAGGCGGTGGCGGCCTACTGGCCCGAGCGGGTCGAGCGGATCACCGGGGTCCCGGTGGCGGCGCAGCGCGAGGCGGTCCGTCTGCTGCGGCGCTCGCCGCGCGCCTACGTGCTCACCGCGAGGGGTGCGGAACAGCACAGCAAGGGCACCGACACCGTGCTCGCGCTGGTCAATCTGGCGCTGGCGCTGGGCCTGCCCGGCCGGCGGGGCAGCGGGTTCGGCTGCGTGACCGGGCAGGGCAACGGGCAGGGCGGGCGCGAGCACGGGCAGAAGGCCGACCAGTTGCCCGGTTACCGGAGCATCCGCGATCCCGGGGCCCGCGCGCACGTGGCGGCGGTGTGGGGAGTCGAGCCGGACGAGTTGCCAGGGCCGGGACGCTCGGCCTTCGAGCTGCTGGACTCGCTGGGCGAGCCCGGCGGACCGCGAGCGCTGCTGCTGTTCGGCAGCAATCCCGTCGTCTCGGCTCCGCACGCCGGGCGGGTGGCCAGCCGGCTGACCGGGCTCGACCTGCTCGTGGTGGCCGACTTCGTGATGTCGGAGACCGCGCGGCAGGCCGACGTGGTGCTGCCGGTGGCCCAGTGGGCCGAGGAGGACGGCACGACGACCAACCTGGAGGGCAGGGTCATCCGCCGCCGCCGCGCGTTGACGCCGCCGCCGGGCGTCCGCACGGACCTGGAGGTCATCGCGGACCTGGCCGCCAGGCTGGGCGCGTCCGGCTTCTCGGCGGATCCGCGCGAGGTGTTCGCCGAGCTCGGCCGGGCCGGCGCGGGCGGACCCGCCGACTACGCGGGGATCTCCTACGACAGGATCGACGCCGAGGGCGGCGTCTTCTGGCCCTGCCCATCTGCGGACGGGCCCGGTTCGCCGCGGATGTTCCTGGACGGCTTCGCCACCCCGGACGGCCGTGCCCGCTTCACCGTCGTGGAGCACCGGCCGGCCGCCGAGGAGCCCGACGAGGAGTTCCCGCTGTACTTCACCACCGGCCGCACGCTGCGCCAGTACCAGAGCGGCGCGCAGACCCGCCGCATCCCCGCGCTGCACGTGCCCGGCCCCTACGTCGAGCTCCATCCGGGGCTCGGCTTCGCGGAGGGCGACCTGGTCCGGGTGGTGAGCAGGCGCGGCGAGGTGGTCGGCCGAGCCGTGCCGACGGAGACGATCAGGCAGGACACGGTGTTCATGCCCTTCCACTGGCCGCAGGTCAACGCCGTCACCAACCCGGCGCTCGACCCGGTCTCGCGGATGCCGGAGTTCAAGGTGTGCGCCGTCAGGGTCGAGAGGGTGGCGTCATGAGGATCGTCGTCGCGGGCAATGGCATGGCGGGCACCAGGCTCGCCTCCCTGCTGGTGGGTCACGACGTCACCGTGTTCGGCGCGGAGCCGCATCCGGCCTACAACCGGGTGCTGCTGTCGGAGCTGCTGGCCGGCCGCCGGACCGAGGTACGGCTGGCCGCCCCGCCCGCCGACGTCAGGATCGGCGTGTCCGTGCTCGCCGTCGACAGGGCGCGGCGGCAGGTCGTCGACTCCGAGGGCGGGCGGACCGGGTACGACGCGCTGGTGCTCGCCACCGGCAGCCGGGCCTGGGTTCCGCCCGGCATCCCTGACCTGGCGGGCGTGACGGCCTTCCGCACGCTGGACGACTGCCGGGCGATCATCGAGGCCGCCCGCACGGCGCGGCACGCCGTCGTGCTGGGCGGCGGCCTGCTCGGGCTGGAGGCCGCCCGCGGGCTGGCGGCGCGCGGGCTGCCGGTCACGCTGGTCCACCCGTGGCCGCATCTGATGGAGCGGCAGCTAGACGCGGCCGCCGGCCAGGTGCTCGCCCGCGGCCTGGCCCGGCTGGGCGTCCGGATCCTGCTGAACACCACCGTGACCTCGGCCTACGGCGTCGGCCGGTTCCGCGGGCTGATCCTGGGCAACGGGTCGAGGCTCGAGGGCGACCTGCTCGTCGTCGCGTGCGGCGTGCGCCCCGAGGTGGGCCTGGCGCGGCAGGCGGCCCTGGCCGTCGGCAGGGGCGTGATCGTGGACGATGCCATGCGGTCGGTGACCGATCCGCGGATCTGGGCGATCGGCGAGTGCGCCGAGCACGACGGCCAGGTGTACGGCCTGGTGGCGCCCGCGTGGGAGCAGGCCGCCGTGGCCGCCGCCCGCATCACCGGCTCGGCCGCCCGCTACCGCGGATCGCGCCTGGTCACCCGGCTGAAGGCGGACGGCATCGAGCTGGCCGCGATGGGCGAGAGCCTGGCCGATCCGCTCGGCGACGATCCGGGCCTGGAGGTCGTCTCGTTCTGCGATCCCGCCCGCGGCACCTACAAGAAGCTGGTCCTGCGCGACGGCCGCCTGGCGGGCGCGCTGCTGCTCGGCGACATCGGCACGGTCGGCCTGGTCACCCAGCTCTACGACCGCGGCCGACCCGTCTACGACCGCCAGTCGTTGCTCTTCGGCTCACCCGCGCCCGCACAGGACGACGAGATCTGCCGCTGCAACGGCGTCACGAGTTCACAGATCCGCGGGTCCTACGACGAGGGCGCCCGTGATCTCCCGTCTATCGCCAGGAAAACGCGCGCCACGACCGGCTGCGGCGGCTGCGGGGACCGCATCGCCGCCCTCCTCGCCTCCTGGTCGGCCCAAGCGGCCTGATCCTACTATTGCGAATAGCGGACAACCGAGTACAGTCTGCCCAACAACTTCCTCATACCCCCCGGAGGTTTTGTGTTCCGGCAGACTTTGGCGGTCGCGCTGGTGTTCGCGCTGGCCGCCTGCGGCACCGGCGGCGGCCAGGCGCCCGCCCCGCGGCCGAAGGCGAAGAGCCTGACCATCGCCATCTCCTCCGACGAGGGGACGCTCACCCCGTTCACCAACCAGAGCGGCTATCCGGGCAACAACCTGGTCAAGCTCATCTTCGACACGCTGGCCGTCGTCCGCGGCGACGAGGTGGTCCCGCTGCTTGCCCAGCAGATCCAGACCACCGACAACCAGACCTACACGATGCCGATCAGGCCGGGCGTCACCTGGCACGACGGCAGGCCGCTGACCGCCGACGACGTGGTCTTCAGCGTCGAGTTCTACCGCAGGAACATGGAGGGCGACTCGGCCGTCGACGTGCGCCCGATCGAGAAGGTCGCCGCGAACGGCGACACGGTCACCATGACGCTCAAGGCGCCCGACCCGGAGTTCCCGCGGCGCATCCTGGCCGACATGGCCATCCTGCCCAGGCACTTGTGGGAGTCGGTGACCAAGGTCAAGGCCGCCGGCACGGACAAGGCGGTGGGCAGTGGGCCGTACAAGCTGACCTCGTTCGACAAGTCGCGCGGCTACACCCTCACCGCCAACACCGCCTACGCCCTGGGCAAGCCCAAGGTGGACACCATCAAGATCGTGGTGATCCCGGAGGAGGCCACCCAGTTCGCCGCGCTGCGCACCGGCGAGGTGTCCTACTCCGCCCGCATCGTGCCGCCGCAGCAGCTGGCCGCGCTCGAGCGGCAGCCGAACATCGGCATCGTCAAGGGCACCGAGTTCGCCTCCACGCTGCTGGCCTTCAACACCACCCGCGCGCCCTTCGACCGCGCGGAGGTACGGCGGGCCATCGCCAAGGCCGTCAACGTGGACGACCTGGTCAAGACCGCCCTGCTGGGCCAGGGGACGCCCGGCGACCCGGGCTTCATCCACGCCGAGGCGCCCGTCAAGCCCGACCGGCTGCCGCCGCTCTACGATCCCGAGGCCGCCAAGCGGGAGCTGGACGCGCTGGGCGCCAAGCCTGGCGCCGACGGGATCCGGGTCCTCGACGGCAAGCCCATGTCCTACGAGCTGCTGGTGCAGAGCTCCTCGACCGACCGGCTCAGGAGCGCCGAACTGATCCGCGACATGCTCAGGACCGCGGGGATCGCCGTCAAGGTCGTCTCGCTCGACCCCGACTCGGTGGACGCCAAGGTGTGGCCCGACTACGACGTGCGCAAGGGCCGCAACTACGACCTGACCATGTGGGGCTGGTCGGCGCCGGTCATGTTCAGCACCGGCACCATCGCCCAGCTGCTGGCCTCCGACCCCGACGACGGCACGCTCAACATCGTCGGCTTCAAGAACGCCGGCGTCGACGCCACCGTCAAGACGCTGACCGGCGCGCCCACGATGGATGCCAGGGCCGTGGCGGCCAGGAAGCTGCAGGCCCAGATCGCCGACCAGATGCCCTTCCTCACGCTGTACTACCGCAACGGCGCCTACGCCTACAGGAAGGACGTCTTCAGCGGCTGGACCTGGCAGAACGGCGCCACCGCGCTGAACAAGCTCTCCCTTGCCGACATGAAGCTCTCATGATCCGCAGGTTGACCGAGTACGCCGCCGTGCTGCTCGTCGCGCTCACGCTCAACTTCGCCCTGCCCCGCGCCCTGCCCGGCGGGCCGCTGAAGCTGTTCGGCAGCCCGGAGGCGCTGGCCAGGCTCACCGCGGACGAGCGCGCCAGGATCGCGGCCCAGTACGGCTTCGGGGAGTCGCTGCCCGCCCAGTTCGTCACGTATCTGAAAGGGGTCTTCACCCTGGATCTGGGTACCTCGCTGGCCGACGGCCGCCCGGTCACCCAGGCGCTCGGCGAGGCGCTGCCGTGGACGCTGCTGCTGGTCGGCACCGCGATCGCGGTGACGGCGACGCTGGGCGTGACGCTCGGCGTGCTCGGCGCGCTGCGGCGGCGCAAGGGCAAGGGCGCGGTGCTGCTCGGCGCCGCCGTGGTGGCCGACTCCCTGCCGCAGTTCTGGCTGGCCATGCTGCTCATCGTCCTGTTCGGGGTGAAGCTGCAGTGGCTGCCGACGTTCGGCATCACCGACCCGGACGGCGGCGGCCTGCTCGCGCACCTGGTCCTGCCGGTCGCCACGCTCACGCTGACCGGGCTCGGCTACCTGTTCCTGTACACGCGCTCGTCCCTGCTGACCGTGCTGACCAGCGAGCCGGTGCAGCACGCCCACGCGCGCGGCGTGCCGTACGGCAGGCTGGTGCGCGGGCACGCGCTGCGTCCCGCGCTGCTGCCCGTGCACACGATCCTCATGCTGGAGATCGGGTTCCTGGCGGCCGGCTCGATCGTGGTGGAGACGGTCTTCGCCTATCCGGGGCTGGGGCGGCTCACGTTCAACGCGATCACCGCGCGGGACTACCCGCTGATGCAGGGCGCCTTCCTGGTGCTGACCGTGATGGTCGTGGTGATGAACGCCGTCGCCGACGCCACCTACCCGCTGCTCGACCCGCGCGCCAGGAGCGCGCGATGAGGGCCCGCTGGGGCGCCGGCCTGCTGGCCGCGATCACGCTCGTCGCCCTGTACGGCGTGGCGCTGCCGGACGGCGCCGGCCGCGACCGGGTCGCGGGACCGTACGCGCCGCCCGGCCAGGGCGTGCCGCTCGGGGCGGACGACCTCGGGCGCAGCCTGCTCGACCAGCTCGTCGTCGGCGCGGGCACCTCGCTCGGGCTGGCCTTCATCGTGGCGCTGTCGACCACGCTGCTCGCGGCCGTCATCGGTGGGGCGGCCGGGATCGGGCCGCGGTGGCTGTCGGCGACGCTGATGCGCGGCGCCGACGTGCTGCTGATCCTGCCGGAGCTGATCCTGTTCGTGCTGGCGGCGGCGTTCCTCGGTCAGTCGTTCGGGGTGCGGGCCGCGATCCTGGCGCTGATCCTGTGGCCGGTGCCCGCGCGCGTGCTCCGCGCGGGCGTGCTCACCGCCTGGTCGCGCGGGCATCTGGAGGTGGCCAGGGCCATGGGCGCGCCCCGGTGGTGGCTGCTGCTGCGGCACGGCTCCTACCAGATCGGGCCGCTGCTGATCCCGGTCTTCGTCCGCACGGCCAAGGTGGCCATCATCTACGACGCCACGCTGTCCTTCCTCGGCTTGGGCGACCCGACCACGCCGAGCTGGGGCACGACGCTCTACTGGGTCCAGACCAACGGCGTGTTCCTGTCGGAGGCGTGGCTGTGGTGGGCGCTGCCGCCCGGCGCCGCGATCACGCTCACCGTGCTGGCGCTCGCGCTGCTCGGCATCGCCGTGGAGGACCGGCTCAACCCCGCGCTGAAGGAGGCCGGCCGATGACGCTCACGCTGCGCGAGCTGACGGTCCGCTACGGCGGGCACGCCGCGCTCGACCGGGTCGACCTGGAGGTCGCCGACGGCGAGGTGGTCGCCCTGGTGGGCGAGAGCGGTTGCGGCAAGACGTCGCTGGCGCGTGCCCTGCTCGGCCTGCTGCCCGCCACGGCAGAGGTGAGCGGCTCGGCCGTGCTCGACGGGGAGGAACTGGCCGGCCGTACCGGCTGGGGAGGGGTGCGGGGCAGGCGGATCGCGATCCTGCCGCAGGGGGCGATGAGCGGGCTCAGCCCGGTGCACCGGATCGGCGCGCAGGTCGAGGAGATGCTGGCCCTGCACGGCGGGTCGGCCGCGCCCGGCGACCTGCTCGAACGGGTCGGGCTGAAGGCGGCGATGCTGGGGTCGTTCCCGCACGAGCTGTCGGGCGGGCAGCGGCAGCGGGTGGCGATCGCGCTGGCCCTGGCGGGCGAGCCGCGGCTGCTGGTCGCCGACGAGCCCACGACAGGGCTGGACGCCCTCACCCAGCGGCAGGTGCTGGCGCTGCTGGCCTCGCTGGACATCGGCATGCTGGTGGTCTCGCACGACCTGTCCGGGCTGCTGCCGTACGCCGACCGGGTCGCGGTCATGTACGCGGGGCGGCTCGCCGAAGTACGGCAGGCCCGCGAGCTGCGCGGGGAGAGCGCCCACCCCTACACGCTCGGCCTGCTCACGGCGACCCCGGTGGCCGACAGGGCGGTCGAATGGGGCAGCATTCCCGGCGCGGCGCCGGCGCTCGGGCACGGGCTGAGCGGGTGCGCGTTCGCGCCGCGCTGCCCGCTGGCGCTCGACCGCTGCCGCGAGGAGGAGCCCTCCCTGGCCGCGCACGGCGAGGCCCTGGTGGCCTGCCATCGCCCCGCGGAACGGCCCGCCTACCCGGTGGTGCCCCGCGCGGTGGAGTCCCCGGGCACGCCCGTCGTGTCCGCCTCGGGCGTGCGTCACGTCTACCCTGGCAGGGCCAGGACCGTGGAGGCGCTGCGGGGGGTCGGCCTGGAGATCAGGTCCGGCGAGATCGTCGGGCTCGTGGGCGAGAGCGGATCGGGCAAGAGCACGCTGGCGCGCATCCTGCTCGGCCTGGTCAGGCCCACTGCCGGTCGCGTGGAGGTGTCGGGCCAGGATCTGGCGGTACGGCGTGGCCGCGCGCTCAGGCAGGTCCAGCGGCGCACCGGGTTCGTCCACCAGGACCCCTACGACGCGCTCCACCCGGGCATGCGGGTGGCGTCCCTGGTGTCCGAGCCGCTGGCGCTGGCAGGAGTGCCGCGGCGGGACAGGCCCGCCCGGGCGCGGGAGGCGCTGGAGGCGGCCGGGCTGTCCGGCGACTTCATGCCGCGTTTCCCCGGTCAGTTGTCGGGCGGGCAGCGGCAGCGCGTCTCGATCGCCCGGGCGCTGGCGGGCGACCCCGTCCTGCTCGTGGCCGACGAGGCCACGTCCATGCTGGACGTGTCGACGCGCGCGGGCATCGCCACGACCCTGCGGAGCCTGGCGGTCTCCCGCGGGCTGGCCGTCCTGTTCGTCACCCATGACCTGGGTGAGGCGGTCCAGTCCTGCGACCGCATCGTGGTGCTGCGCTCAGGGGAGGTGGTGGAGCAGGGCCCTGCCGCTTCCCTGGCCGCCTCACCCTCCCACGAGTACACCGAGCAGCTTCTCGGTGCATCGCTATTACTATGATGCATAGTGATATTAGCAGAGACTCGCACTGATCGTCGCGAGGGACAGGGCCTCATTGTCTACTATCATAGATAGCATGCATGGTCTCGGTGAGCTGGAGTCGGCCGTCATGGACCGCATCTGGTCGTACGGCGCGCCCGTGTCGGTGCGCCAGGTGCTGGAAGGGCTGCAGGGCTCCCGGGCTCTGGCGTACACGACGGTGATGACGGTCATGGACAAGCTGCACAAGAAGGGCCTGCTGCGGCGGCAGCCGTCCGGACGCGCCTACCTCTACGAACCGGTCGTCAGCCAGGAGGCCCACATCGCCCAGATCATGCAGGCGGCGCTCGCCGAAGGCGGCAACAGGACGATGACCCTGATCCACTTCCTGGAACGCCTGACACCCGACGAGCACGCCACGCTGGACGCCGCCATCCGCGAACTGGGCGACCGATGACCACGCGCTGGATCGGTGGGCGATGACCGCACCCTGGATCGGTGGGCGATGACCGGCGCGCTCTCCTTGGGTCTCTATGCCGTGGCCGCCGGGTGGGGGCTGCCCGCCCTCATCGGGCAGCGGCTCGGTGCCTCGCCCCGGGTGGCGATCGCCACATGGCTGGCCGGATGCGCGTCGGTGCTCGTGGCGGTCGTGCTGGCGGCGCTGCAGCTGGCCTTTCCCGATCACGCCATCGGGGACCGCTTCGCCGCGCTCGTCGCCGCCTGCTCGTCGCTGCTCGCGGGCCACGCGCTGCCGCCCACCGCGCGCCCGCTGACCGTCGCCGTGGGGCTGGCCATGGTGGGCGTCCTGGTGACGCGCCTGTGCTGGGCGGCGGTGCGGGTGTGCTGGGCCGCCCGGCGCGGCCGCGCCGAACATCGGCGTGCGGTCGAGCTCGTCGGGCGGCCCAGCCGGGAACTGGGCGCGCTGGTCGTGGAGCACGCCGAGCCCGCCGCCTACTGCGTTCCAGGCCGCCGGGGTGTGGTGGTGGTCACCAGCGGCGCGCTGACGGCGCTCGACCGGCGTCAGGTGGCCGCGGTGCTCGCGCACGAGCGGGCCCACGTCGACGGCCGCCACCACGTCCTGCTGACCGCCGCGCAGGTGGCCGCGCGGGTGTTGCCGTGGGTTCCGCTGTTCAAGGCCACAGGCACCGCGGTTCCTGGGCTGGTCGAGCTGCTGGCCGACGACGTGGCGGCCCGCGAGCACGACTCCTGCGTGATCGCGTCCGCGCTGATCGCGCTGGCCAGGGCGTCCACCCCCGCCTCAACCCTGGGGGCGGGCGGCGAAACGGCGGTGGCCCGCGTCAAACGCCTGCTCTCCCCCACCCCACCCCCCAGCTTGCGCGACCGCGCACTCGGCGCCCTCGGCGTCGCCTGGCTCCTCACCGCCCCCGCCACCGCGACACTCCTCCCCTCCTTGCTGTCCTGCCCGGTGATCGCATGAAGCGCACCCCGAACCTGGCCGACGTGGCTGGTGATGTCGTGAAGGGCGCGTCGGGCGGGCGGGTGGGCGCGTGATGCGGGGCTGGAGCGGGCGGCAGTGGGTGGTGGCCGTCGGCGCGGCGGGGATCGCCGCGCTGCTCGTCGGGGTTCCCACGGCGATCGTGCAGACGGCGTGGTTCACGCGGATGACGCCGGTGCTGTGGTGGAACTATCCGGTCTGGGTGACGAGCGCGGTGCTCACGGGGCTGATCACCGCGACCTACGTGGGCCCCGTGCGGCCGCCGGCCGACCAGCAGCGCAAGACCGTGGCCGCGGGCGTGCTGGCGGCGTTCGCCGTGGGCTGCCCCATCTGCAACAAGCTGGTGGTGCTGCTGCTCGGCGTGGGCGGGGCGATGAGCTACTTCGCGCCCGTCCAGCCGCTCATCGCCCTGGTCTCGCTGGCCCTGCTCGGCGAGGCCCTGCGCAGGCGGCTGCGCGCCCTGCGCGCGTGCCCGACCTACGATGCTCGCTAGTAGACTCCTCGCCATGCGTGTTCCACGGCTTCGTGCCGCAGCCAGCCTGACCGCTCTGGTCCTCCTGTCGTCGGCGTGCGCGCAGGCGGAGCCCGCCGCCGACGCCGCGGATCCGGGCATCGGGCACATCCACGGCCTGGGCGTGGACCCGGCCGACAACGCCCTCTACGTCGCCGGCCACTACGGCCTGTTCAAGGTTTCCTCCGTGGACAAGGCCGAGCGGGTCGCCGGGCGCGTACAAGACCATATGGGCTTCACCGTCGTAGGACCGAAGACGTTCCTGGCCGGCGGCCATCCCGGCGATCCCCGGGCGAGCGACCCGCACCTGGGCCTGATCCACACCACCGACGCGGGCCATACCTGGGTGACGGTGTCGGAGGGCGGGACCGCCGACTTCCACGCCCTGCAGCCCGCGGGCGGCAGGCTGTACGCCTACGACAGCCAGGCCGGGCAACTGCGGATGAGCGGCGACGACGGGCGCACCTGGATGCCCGGCGCCGACGAGCAGGTCATCGACCTGGCCGCGAACGCCGCCGAGCCCGACCGCGTCTACGCCACCACCCGGTCAGGGCTGCGCGTCAGCACGAACGGCGGCATGGACTTCACCGGCGTCAAAAGCGCTCCCCTGCTCAGCCATCTCGACTCCCCCGCCGAGGGCGTGCTGATCGGCCCCGGTGCCGACGGCGTGATCCACACCAGCCGCGACGGCGGGCGCACCTGGAAGGCGGGCGGCAGGCTGCCCGGCCAGGCCGCCGCCTTCACCGCCGTGACCGCCCAGCGGCTGCTCGCCGCGACCGCGGACGGCGCGGTCCACGAGTCCGCGGACGGCGGCCAGAGCTTCACCGTCGCCTACCGTCCCCCTGCGCCATGAACGACCGGCAGCCCTCCCAGGAGCAGCGCCTCCGCCAGGATTCCGGCGAGCAGCATCTCCGCCACGACCAGGACGCCGCCGGGGAGCGGCATCTCCGCCGCGCCTGGGAGGACTCCGAGGAGCGGCATCTCCGCCACGACTGGGATGAGTCCAGGGAGCAGCACCCCCGCCGGGACCGGGAGCGCCGCCCGCGTCGCTCCCGGTGGGTCTGGGTGGGCGCCGGGCTCGTGGTCGCGGTGCTGGCCTATGCCGTGCCCGCGATCGCGATGTCCGGCCGGGTGCCATCGGATACCCGGGTGGGCGGGGTCGACATCGGCGGGCTGAGTCCTGAGCAGGCCCGGGACAGGCTGGAGCAGGAGTTCGGCAGGCGGCTCTCGCTGCCGATGACGCTGGTGGCCGCCGGTCGGACCAAACGGATGACACCCGCCGAGCTCGGGCTGGCCGTCGACGCCGGGGCGAGCGTCCAGGCCGCGCTCGACGGTGCCGCCACCCCGGCGGGGATCCTCCGCTCGCTGTTCTCCAGCCGCCGGCTCGAGCCGAAGGTCACCGTGGACGGGCGGCGCCTGGCCACGCTCGGCTTCGACGCCAGGCCGCGCGAGGGAGGCGTGCGCTATCACGGGCTCGAGCCGGGCGCCGTACTGCCGAAGCCGGGACGCGCCGTCGAGCGTGACGCCGCGGCGCGAGCCGTTCGGGATGCCTTCGCCAAGGGGCGGTGGACGGTGGAGCTGGCCATGCGCGAGACCCCGCCGTCGGTGCCGGCCGCCGAGGTGCGGCGCGTCGCGGCGAGCACGGCCCGTACGGCTGTCGCGGCGCCGCTCACCGTGATGGGCGGCGGGAAGCGGGCCACGCTGTCCAGGGCCCAGCTGGCGGCCGGGCTACGCTTCGTCCCCGACGGGGCCGGCGGGCTGCGCCCCTCCTACGACGCGTCGCAGGTGGCGGCATCGCTGGACAGGGCGCTCATGGACGACGCGCAGCGTCCCAGGGACGCCTCCTTCAAGATCGTCGGAGGGAAGCCGCGGGTCGTCCCGGCGCGGACCGGCAAGGGCGTCGACGTCAAGGCGCTCGGAACGGCCGTCGCCGAGGCCGTCGGGGCGGGCAGGCGGAGCGTGGACGTGCCGGTCATCGAGACGCGGCCGCGGGTGACGACGGAGGCGGCGGGCGCGATGGGGATCAAGGAGCAGGTCAGCTCCTTCACCACCCGCTACCCCTGCTGCGCGCCCCGGGTGACCAATATCCACCGCATCGCGGGCCTCGTGAACGGCTACGTGGTCAAGCCCGGGGAGACGTTCTCGCTCAACGGTGTCGTCGGCAGGCGGGACAAGGCCCGCGGCTTCGTCGAAGCACCCATGATCCTGAACAACAGGTTCGTGAACGACGTGGGCGGCGGGGTGTCGCAGTTCGCCACCACGATGTTCAACGCGGTGTTCTTCGGCGGGTTCCAGGACGTGCAGCACACGCCGCACCAGTACTACATCTCCCGCTACCCGGCCGGGCGGGAGTCCACGGTGTCCTTCCCGCAGCCGGACTTCCGCTGGCGCAACGACTCGCCGTACGGCGTGCTCATCAGGACCTCCTACACGGCCACCTCGGTGACCGTGCGGTTCTGGAGCACCAAACGCTACGACATCGAGTCGCAGAGCTCGCCGCGCTACCAGGTCAAGCCCATCCCGACCATCACCGAGCGGGGCCCGGAGTGCATCCCGATGGGCGGCGCCGAGGGCTTCGCGATCGACGTGTGGCGCGTCTTCAAGAAGGACGGGAAGGTGGTGCGGAAGCAGCGCTTCCACACCGTCTACGCTCCCGAACCCCGCCTCACCTGCGGTTGAGCCCTACCCTTGCTCCTCCGTCCCCCAGCGCACCTGGAGGCCGTCGCGGCGATGGCGAGCGTGAGCACGCCCCGGTTGCCGGACAGCTCCACGTCCTCGACCTCCGGCGGCTCATGGCCGCCCGGCCGGTGTCCGACGTGCGCGCGCATCTGCCCGGCGTGACGGCACAGCTGCGTGAGATACCTTCTCCGACGTCGAGTCGATCCTGGTCGCCTGGCACGAGCAGCACGTCAGACGGCACCTCGAGTACCTGGCCCAGCACCACCTGATCGCGCTCGTCGGGGACCTGCTGGCGGAGGCCGCCGAGTCAGGCGACGTCCCGGCGCAGGAGCTGGCCGCCTACTGCGTGCACGCCCTCGACGCCGCCCGTGACCTGCGTTCCGAGGCGGCCGTCGACCGCCTGACCGCGGTCACGCTGTCCGCCCTGCGCAGGAACTGAGCCCGTGGAGCCGGCGGCCAGATGTTCGGGGCGGATGCCGGGCGGAGGCAACTGGCCGTGGGCCGACAGCTCGTCCCTGATCCAGAACAGCGGGTCTCCGTGTCCGAGCGCGGCGGCCGCCACCGCGGCGCGGCAGGCGCGCAGCAACTCGTCGTAGTCGTGGTGGGTGAGCGCGAGCGCCAGGCGCAGCCGGCGTTCCTCGCTGTGGTGCGCTTGCGTCGTGACCGACATGGGATCACCTCCAGGACTTCACGGTAGGAGCTGTCACTGCAGGGGAAGCCCAGGAGAACGGCAGCGCTGTGCCGTACCCGGGTCAGGCGGCGGCCAGGTGGCGGCGGCGCGAGAGCCGGGCGAGTTCCTCGCCGAGCAGCCGGTAGACGTGGGCGTCGGCGAGCAGGCCGCCGTGGGTGGCCTCGACGCGGGCGTGCCGGGCGTAGGGGTCCAGGCAGTTGCGCCACAGCACGACCCGGTCGGTGACCGTGTAGATCGACAGGAACGGCCTGGCGGGGAACGGCCCGGACAGCTGCGAGCGCAGCGACCGGCAGCAGCCGCCCAGCAGGCAGGTCAGCCGCAGCACGCCGGGCAGGCCGAGGCTGCCCGCCATGCCGAGCAGGGTGAGCTGGACGACCAGCGGCCGGTGCGCCGCCACCAGGTCGGTCAGCGGGCTGCCGAGCGTGACCAGGCCCGAGACGAGCTCGGGCTGCCGCACGGCCGCGACGCGGGCGAACTGGCCGCCCCGGCTGTGGGCGATGATCGCGGCAGGTCTGCCCGCCCGGTCGGTGGCCTCGGCCAGGGTGCGCAGGACCCTGGCGACTGTCCGCTCGCCGCAGTCCAGGCCGTAGCGGACCGGCGCCACGACCGGGCGGCACCCCGCGCGGTCCAGCCACCGGCGCATGGGCTCGAACAGCATCGGCGTGCTGGCCAGCCCGCCGACCAGGACGACGGGCAGGCCGTCGCCGTGGAAGGGCGGCGTGACGTACTCGGGGACGTCGGCGAGGTCCAGCCAGTCACGGAAGATGCGGGCGCGCCGCGGGAGACCGTTGATCAGGCGGTCGAGCATCTCAGGCCGCCATCCGGTGGTAGCCGCCGCGGTGCCAGACCAGCGGATCGGCCTGCCGGTCGTCGAGCGAGAGCACCTCGCCCACCACGATGGTGTGGTCGCCGCACGGGATGGCGTCGTAGAGGCGGCAGGTGAGCCACCCCATGGCCTGCCGCAGCACCGGGGAGCGGTCGACCAGCTCGTGGTCGACCGCGGCGAGCCGGCCTCGATGCCGGGTCGCGAACGCCCGCGACACCTCGGCCTGCCCGGCGTGCAGCAGGTTGACGGCGAAGTGCTGGTTGCCGCGGATCGCGCGCAGCGTGCCCGAGTCGTTGGCGATGCAGACCAGGAGCAGCAGCGGGTTCAGCGACACCGAGCAGACCGAGCTGGCGGTCATGCCCGACGTGCCGGCCGGGCCCGCGGTGGTGATGACGCAAACCCCGGTCGGCAGCCGCCCGAACAGGTCGCGGAAGGCGCGCGCGGCCATGTCAGCCTCCGGAGAAGGTGGTCGCGGGGCCGGTGAGCCCGACCAGGATCCGCTGGAGGTTCTCCACCAGCGTGCGGGCCGCGATCGGGTCGATGAGCGGGGCCAGGCTGGGCATGCCCAGATCGAACTCGGCCTCGAAGCGGATGACCACGTCACCGTCGACCTGCTCGACCCGCCAGGCGCCGTCGAAGCGGTCGAAGTCGCCCTCGGTCTGGGCGAAGGTGATGGTCCGCTCGCCGGCGTCCACCACGTCCCGCTCGGACCAGCGCAGTACGCCGTTGCGGAAGTTGACCGCCCAGTCGGAGTCGAGCGCGCCTCCCTCCGCCTGCCGTACCACGACCTCACGGACCGCGTCGGTGTGGTCGGGATAGCGGCCGAAGTCGGCGAGGGTGTCGAACACCGGCCCGGCCTGGGCCGCGGGCACGTGAGCCGTCAAGGTGACCTGTCGCATCAGAACATGCCTTTCAGTGTGGCGACCGCGTCGTGGAAGGCGGTCAGCAGCCAGTCGAGATCGGCTTGCGTCAGTACGGCGGGCGGCGTCAGCCGCACCACCCGGTGGGCGTTCAAGCTGTGGTTGACCAGCACGCCCCGGTCGAGCAGCTCCAGCACGAGAGCGCCGGCGACGTGCTCGTCGCGCAGCTCCACGCCGATGAGCAGCCCGGCGCCGCGCAGGTCGGTGATCAGGTGGCAGTCCAGCGCGCGCAGCCCGTCGAGGATGGCGGCGCCGAGCGCGTCGGCCCGCTCGACCAGGCCTTCCGCGGCGATCGTCTCGACCGCGGCGCGGGCGGCGGCCATCGCGATCGGCGAGCCGGCGAACGTCGAGGTGTGCAGGAACGGGTCTTTGTCGAAGGGGGCGTAGGCCGCGTCCGTGGCCACCATCGCGGCGACGGGGACGACGCCGCCCGACAGGCCCTTGCCGACCAGCAGCACGTCGGGGACGACGCGCTCGCGGTCGGCGCCCCACCAGGCGCCCAGCCGGCCGAGGCCGGTCTGGATCTCGTCGAGCACGAACATGGCGCCGCGCTCGCGGCACAGCTCCTGGACCCCGGCCAGGTAGCCGTAGGGCGGGACGACCACGCCGCCCTCGCCCTGGACCGGCTCGAGCACCACGCACGAGCCGGGACCCACGACCTCGGCCAGCGCCGCGGCGTCGCCGTACGGGACGTGGACCACGTCGGGGAGCAGCGGCCTGAACGGGGCCTGGTACAGCTCCTTGGCGGTGAGTGTGAGCGCGCCCATGGTCTTGCCGTGGTAGCCGCCGGCGGCCGAGACCAGGCGGGTCTTGCCGTGCGCGCGGGCCAGCTTGATCGCGGCCTCGGTGGCCTCGGCGCCGGAGTTGACGAAGTGGACCCGGTCCAGGCCCGCCGGGGTGACGCGGGTGAGCGCGCGGGCCGCGTGCGCGGCTGTCGGCTCGAGCAGCAGGCGGGTGGCCATGGGATGGGTGCGGGCCTGGGCGACGACGGCCTCGACCACGGCGGGATGGGTGTGGCCGAGCAGGAAGACGCCGTAGCCGCCGCAGTCCAGCAGGTGGTGCCCGTCGGCGTCGGTGACGTGGGAGCCGTGCGAGGCGAGCTCCTGCCTTCCGCCGATGAGCTCGGCGAGCCTGGCCCTGCCCGTGCTCAGGTGATGCCTGTACAGCTCGATCACGGTCATGCGACCACCTCGGCCAGGCGCTTGGCGTGCGCGTAGTACCGCAGCGACGCCGCGAAGGCCGCCTCGAGCTCGGCCGCGCGCAGCGGGACGCAGGTGCAGGCGAACGGCTCGGGCGTGCGGAACAGCGCGGTCATGGCCAGCATGTCGTCGAAGCGGCGGCGCTGCCGAGCGGGCAGCGGGTCGATGAACACCGGCCGGATGAGCCGGTCGACCATGTCCTGCGACACCAGGCGCGGGGTGTCGAGCCTGAGCCCGAGGTCGCGGCCGACCTCCAGCGCCAGCTCGACCATCCGGCCCGCGGTGAGCGCGGCGGGACCCGCGGTGATCCAGTGCTCGCCGCCGGTCTCGCCCGAGCGGACCAGCTCGGCGATGGTGCGCCCGACCAGGTCCTGCGGCACGAAGTCGATCCTGGCCTCGGGCCGCAGCGGCACCAGCGGCAGCGCGTTCCTCAGTATCGCGCCCGCGATGCCGTGCAGCCCCTGGAACTCGGCGATCCGGCCGGTGACCGAGTCGCCGATGACCACCGACGGGCGGATGATCGTGGCAGGGACGCCGGACTCGCGGATGAGCCGCTCGGCCGCCCGCTTGCTGGCCAGGTAGACGTCGGGGCGTGCCGTACTGCCGGTGTCGCGGCCCTGGCGGTCGACGAACGCGGTGCTGACGTGGTGCAGCGGCGCCCCGGTACGGCGGGCCAGCTCGACGACCTGGCTGGTGCCGCGCACGTTCAGGTCGCGGGTGGCCTCCTGGCCGATGCTGAAGCCGGTGACGGCGGCGCAGTGCACGATCGCGTCGACACGTGCGGCCAGGTCGTCGTACTCGTCGGGATCCAGCCCGAACAGCGGGGCGGTCAGGTCGCCGCGCAGGCCGAGCACATTCGGGCCCGTCACGGGCCTGCGGTGGGTGAGGCAGATGACGGTGTGGCCGGTCAGGTGCTCGAGCAGCGCCTGACCGACGACGCCGCTCGCCCCGGTGAGCAAGATGATCGGCACGTCGTGACTCCTTCTCATGCGACACGCAGCGGCTGACCGGCGAAGTGGTCGCACAGCTGCTGGGACATGCGAGTACGGGAGGGCGGGTGGAACATCAGGGCGGAGCTGGCGGCCGACAGGTAGGCGACGTCGCCCGAGCCGATGTAGGCCATGCCGCCGAGCAGCTCGACCGAGCGGCGGGCGATCCGGCCGATGGCCTCCTGGACGGCGTAGCGCGCGCACAGGGCGCCGGCGAACATCTCCTGGCCCCGCTCGCCCTCGCCCATGGCCCTGGCCACGCCTTCCAGCGTGGTCATCGCGGCGTCGGCCTCGATGACGAGGTTCGCCCGCTCGACCGCGTCGGCCCTGCCTGCCTGCAGCACCCGCTCGACCAGCGCGCTGGCCACGCCCAGGTAGGAGGCGCTGACCAGCAGCTCGAACCAGAGGAACCCGCTGGTCTGCAGCTCGTCCAGCTGCCGGTCCTGGCTGGTCTCGGTCATCACGACCAGCTCGGGCGGCACCTCCACGCTGTCGAGCAGCACCTCGTCGCTCTCGGCCCCCGCCAGCACGGGGCTGTTCCAGAACGGCCGTACGGCCAGGCCGCGACTGCCCGCCGGGATGAGCGCGACCGCCAGTTGCCCGTCGACCTCGACCGAGGCGGTCAGCAGGTCCATCGAGCGCGACAGCGTGCACGGCTTCTTCGCGCCGGACACGATCAGGTTGCGGCCCCGCCGTACCGCCCGCATGGTGGGCGACAGGATGGCGGCGCCGGTGCGGCCCTCGGCGAAGCCGGAGGCGAGCAGCAGGTTCTCTCTGGCGATGGCCTCGAGCAGCATCCACTCCAGGCCGTCGCTGCCGACGCTCGCCTCGACCAGGCTGGCCACCGAGAAGTGGTGCATGGTGGAGGCGACCGCCAGTGACGGCGAGCGGGAGCCGACGGCCCGCTGCACCCTGATGCCCTGCAGCGGGGTGGCGCCCTTGCCGCCGTGCTCGGCGGGAATCAGCAGTCCAGGGCCGCCCGCGGACTTGAAAGCGGCGATCGCCGGGTTTCCCGGCCTTTCGAGGTCGGTCAGTGAATGCAGGAAGAGTTCCTCGTCCAGGCCGGGCATGAATTCCTGGAGCGCGGCCCGTTCTTTTTCCATGAAACGCATGCTTTTATTCCTCTCGCGCGACGGCGAAAGCAGGTGGGAAATGCCGGGGTCAGGAGAGCGACAGCGCGGCGTCGACCACGCCCTGCACCGTCATGACGAACACCAGTACCCCGGCCACGATCAGTATCGCGAGGGCGAGCACGACGAGAATCCACGAGGGGATCCGTTTGGGCGCCATGGGCCGACCGCCTTTCCTGAGTCAATGCCGACATCATGGCGACAGGCGATGCAGCAACGCGTAAGGGGAGCGTTGCCACTCGGTCAGTAGGGCAGCCGTCGCCCCGCCGGCGTGCGCAAATCGAGCGGGCTGCGCACGGGCGGCTGATGGGGGCGCGATTTCTGAATCCTGCGCATGTCTGCCTCCTTTGTTTCGTTCAATCTAGAAACGCGGAAGGCAGCGCCTCGTCAGGTGCGCGACAGCGACGTGTCAGGGTTCGGGACCCGTCGGCCTGTGCTCCTCAGAGGGGTAGCTGGTAGCCGCCGATCCAGGTCTGGAGGCGGGCGATCAGGTCGGTCCACAGGCCGGTCACCTGGATCACGCCGACCGCGACGAGCATCGCCCCGCCCAGGCGGGTCACCGCAGAGGCGTGGCGGCGGGCGAAGGCGAACACCTTCATGAAGCGGCTCAGCGCGAAGGCCGCCGCCAGGAACGGGATCCCGACGCCCGCGCCGTAGGCGAAGGCCAGCAGCGCGCCGCGGCCCGCCGTACCGGAGGTCGCCGACAGCGTCAGCACGGCCGCCAGCGTGGGCCCCATGCACGGCGTCCACCCCAGCCCGAACAGCACCCCGAGCGCCGGCGCGCCCACCAGCCCCGCGCGCGGCCGCACGGGGAGCTTCACGCTCATGCCGACGTACGGCAGGCGGTCGAACACCCCCATGAACAGCAGCCCGAGAACGATGGTGAGCCCGCCCAGGATCCGGACGACGAGGTCCTGGTTGGCAACCAGGAACCCGCCGAGCCCGCCGAGCGCGGCCCCGTAGGCGGCGAACAGCGCGGAGAAGCCCAGCACGAACAGCGCGGTCCCGGCGACGGTGTGCCTGCGCGAGGCCCCGGCCATCCCAGTCACGTACGACAGGTAGCCGGGCACCAGCGGCAGGCAGCACGGCGACACGAACGTGATCGCCCCCGCCGCCAGCGCGATCGGCACCGCGATCAGCAGCGACCCCGAGGTGACCAATTCAGAGACCGGCATCCCTATCTCCTATTATGCTTAGTAGATGCTGAGACTCTATACGCCTGGGGAGACGGGGTGCGAAAGACCCTCGCCGTACTGGCACTGACAGCCGCCTGCGCCGCCCAGCCGGCGGGCGTACAGGTGGCCGCGACCACCGTGTCGTCAAAAGTGCTGCTGCAGGAGGACAGATCGGTCACCCCGTCGTTGCGGGGGGCCGACCTGGAAGGCCGGCCGTTCGACGTGGCCGGGCTGCGCGGCAAGCTGGTCGTTGTCAACTACTGGGGATCGTGGTGCGCGCCATGCCGCAAGGAGACGCCGGACCTGGTGCGGGCGGCCGGGCGGGCGGCGCCGCTGGGGGTGGCCTTCGCCGGGGTCAACATCCGCGACAACAAGGACTCCGCGCGCGCCTTCGCCCGCGAGCTCGGCGTGCCGTACCCGAGCCTGTTCGACCCGGGCATGGCCAGCGCGCTCGGGTTCGGCGCGATGGCGCCGCGAGCGCTGCCCGCCACCTACGTGCTGGACCGGCAGGGGCGGGTGGCGGCGTTCTTCTTCGGCGCGGTCACGGAGCCGAGCCTGATGGCCGTCCTGCGCGGGCTGGCCGGCGATGCGCGCTAGTCGCGCCAGGCGGGCAGGCGGACGACGACCTCGAGCCCGCTCGGCTCGGCGTCCCTGAGCTCGGCCGCGCCGCCGATGCTGTCGAGCAGCGAGGCGGCGATGGCCAGGCCGAGCCCGGAGCCCTCCCGGTCGGCCGAGGTGGAGCCGCGCCAGAAGCGTTCCCAGGCGCGCGCCTTCTCCTCCGCGGACATGCCGGGGCCCTGATCGGCCACGTGGATCGCGGTGCCGTTCGTCCGGACGCGCACGACGCTGCCCGGTGGCGCGTGCTCGATGGCGTTGTCGACCAGCACGTCGAGCACCTGCCCCAGCGCGTCGGGCGCGGAGGAGACCGCGACCTCGGGTCCGCTCACCTCCACCCGCACCTGCCTGACCAGGGCCGCGGGCCGCCAGGCCGCCACCCGTTCGCCGGCCAGCGCGCGCAGCTCCACCCTGACCATCCGGGTGATCCTGCCCTCGGCCTGGGCCAGGCGCAGCAGCGCGTCCAGGATCCCGCCGAAGCGTTCGGCCTCGGCCGCGGCCCTGGCCACCTCGGGGTCGGGGGCGGTCTCCTGCAGGTTCTCCAACCGCAGCCGGAGCGCGGTGAGCGGGTTTCGCAGCTGGTGGGAGGCGTCGGCGGTGAAGTTCTGGTGCGCGCGCAGCACGGTGACCAGCCTGCCCGCCATCGTGTTGAACGCCTGGGCCAGGCTCCGCAGCTCGGCGGGCCCGTCGTCGGCGGGCGCCCGCACCTCGTAGTCGCCGCCCGCGATCGCCTTGGCCGCCCGGTCCAGGCTGCGCACGGGCCGCAGCACCCACCGGGTGAACGGCGCGGCCAGCAACGCCGCGGCCGCCATGCCCAGCAGCAGCGCCGCCACCAGGACGAGCAGCGTCCTGACCGCTCCTGCCCTGACGTCGCCGGTCGGCGAGATCATCACCACCGCGCCGAGCACGCCGGTCTCCGCCGTCACCGGCTCGGCCAGGAACAGCGGCAGCGCCCGCACGTTGATCGGGTAGTCCACGAAGTCGGAGCGATCCCCCTGCAGCG
Source organism: Nonomuraea sediminis (assembly GCF_018531495.1). Taxonomy (GTDB): domain Bacteria; phylum Actinomycetota; class Actinomycetes; order Streptosporangiales; family Streptosporangiaceae; genus Nonomuraea; species Nonomuraea sediminis. The sequence goes on along the minus strand of NZ_JAHDTI010000011.1, from coordinate 225,070 downwards.
CCCGCCGCAGCCGCTCGGGGTCTGTGATGGTCACGCTGCCCGTGGCGGAGATGATCCGGCCGGTTCTGTCCACGACCGCGATCCGCGCGCCGGTCTGCGCCTGATAGGCGCGCATGTCCCGCTCGAGCGCGCCCCGCTGCCCGCCGGTCGTCAGCACCGGCACCGCCTGTACGGCGAGCCGCGCCGCCTCCCGCAGCCGGGTGTTGGCCAGGTGGTGGAAGTCGTTCATGGTGAAGGTGAACCACAGCGGGATCTCCAGCGCGATCAGCAGCAGCGCCGTGAGCGACATGTAGGTCAGGACCAGGCGGCGCCGCATCGTCAGTCGCCGGGCTCGACCAGCCGGAACCCCACCCCGCGGACCGTCTCGATCCACGCCGGGTCGCCCAGCTTGGCCCTCAGCGAGCCGACGTGGACGTCGAGCGTGCGGGTGGAGCCGAACCAGTTCTCGTCCCACACCGCGTCCATGATCTCCTCGCGGGTCCGCAACGCCCCGTCGTCCTCGGCCAGGAAGGCGAGCAGGTCGAACTCCCTGCGGGTGAGGTCCAGCTCGGCGCCGTCGAGCGTGGCCCTGCGGGTCCTGGTGTCCACCCAGAGCCTGCCCTGCGGCGTCTCACCCTCCCGCGGCTGTTCCGTTCTGGCGGCCCGCCGGGTGACGGCCTGGATCCTGGCCAGCAGTTCGCGGAAGCCGTACGGCTTGACCACGTAGTCGTCGGCGCCGACCTGCAGGCCCATGACCCGATCGATCTCCTCCGAGCGGGCCGTCAGCACGATGATCGGGACCTCGGACATGGCGCGCAGCCTGCGGCAGACCTCGATCCCGTCGAGGTCGGGTAACCCCAGGTCGAGGAGCACCAGGTCCGCCTTGGCCGCCACCAGCGCCGCCGTGCCCGTGGCGACGTGCTCGACGTCGTGGCCGTGCCGCTCCAGCCCCGCTTTGAGCGGCTCCGCCACGTGGGCGTCGTCTTCCACCAACAGGATCCGCACCCCAGACTCCTCAGACAGAAAACTAATTCCCATAGTAGGAAATATCTTGACTGACGCCAAGACTCCCCAGATTTCCGCCAGCTCGGGCTACGCTCCCGGCACTACTATGAAAAATAGTAGTTAGTATCTCCCCATGTCCTACCCCCGCACTCCGGCCGCGTCGCTGCGCGTGATGGAGCTCCGCGACGTCCCGGCCGTGGCCCGCCTGCACGAGGCCGACCTGGCGCAGGGCTTCTTCGTCCAGCTCGGCGAGAGGTTTCTGCGGCGCTACCACCGGACCTTTCTCACCAGTCCCGCCGCGGTCTCGCTGGTCGCGGAGGTCGGCGGCGAACCGGCCGGGTTCCTGGTGGGCTCGACCGACACCGTCGTGCACCACCGGCACGTGATCGAGCTGGACCGCTGGCGGCTGGCCCGCTCGGGCGCGGCCTCGCTGCTCATGCGGCCCGGCCTGACGGCCAGATTCGTCCGCACCCGGGCACAGCGGTACGCCCGCGGCATCCGGCGGGCCTCGATGGAACCGCCCGCCCGGCACGTCCGAACCGGCATCCTCAACCACATCGCGGTACGCGGCGACATGCGCCGCTTGGGCCTCGGGAGTCTCCTGGTGTCCGCCTTCACCGACATCGCCAAGGCCCACGGCGTGGCGGAGCTCCGGCTGCAGACCGCCGCGGACAATCTCGCCGCCCAGTCCTTCTACGCCGACCTCGGCTGGAAGCGGCAGGAGGAGATCCACGACTCGGACGGCCGCCCCTGGGTGCCCTTTGTCCTGAACCTCCGTTGACCACTCACTACGATGAGCAATAGGAGGAGTGGACTATCCTGGGCCTCATGACGCGAGCGCACCGGCTGGGACTCCTGGTCCTGCTGCTGCTCGGCATCGTCACCATGCACGGACTGGGACACATGGGAGCCCACGACGCCGGGACCTCCGTATCCCACATGGCCGCCCCGCAGCTGACCGATCCCGGAGCCGGCGGCCACGAGACCCTGGCGGCGCAGGGGCAGGCCTGGGGCTGGGTGTGCCTGGCGATGCTCGGGATCGCGGTGCTCTGGCGCTTCCTACGGTCATCCGTCGTACTGGTTCCGCCCAGACAGCCGGGCGCGCGGGCCGCCGCGTTCCCGCGCGCGCGGGCGGTGCGCGGACCTCCCGATCGCTCGACCGTGCTGCGGATCTAGAACGGCCCGCTCCGAGCCGTCCATCCACGCATGAGTCAAGCGAGGCACTTCATGAACATCGATCGACGCACCCTGCTCAGGACCGGGGGCGGGCTGCTCGGCACAGCCGTGCTCACGGCCTGCGGCAGCCGTACTCCCTCGGGACCGGCGTTCGTCAGGCCGGACGGACCGCAGGTGCGCGCGGCCGAGCAGGCCAGGCGCCCGGGCACGGTCAGGGACTTCCGGCTGGTCGCCACCGAGAGCGAGGTGGACCTCGGCGGCGTCACCACGCGGACCTGGACGTACGACGGGCGGCTGCCCGGCGCGGAGATCCGCGTCAACGCCGGCGAGGTGATCCGGGCGCGGCTGGCCAACCGGCTTCCCGCCGGGACCACGGTCCACTGGCACGGGCTTGCCCTGCGCAACGACGCCGACGGCGTCCCGGGCGTGACCCAGCAGCCGATCAGCACCGGGTCCGAGTACGTCTACGAGTTCACCGCGCCGGATCCCGGCACGTACTGGTTCCACCCGCACCAGGGAACGCAGCAGGACCGCGGGCTGTACGCGCCACTGATCGTGGAGGACCCGCGTGAGCCTCTCAGCTATGACGCCGAGTGGGTCGTCGTCCTCGACGACTGGCTCGACGGCATCACAGGCGAGCCCGACGAGGTCCTGGCCGAGCTGACCCGCGGGATGGGCGCAATGCCAGGCATGTCTCCGGGCATGTCAGACATGTCGGGGATGCCCGGCATGTCGCCGTCGCCCGGGGCGAGCTCGCCGTCGGGGATGAAGCACATGCTGATGGGCGCGACGAGCCTGCTGCTCGGCGGGGACGCAGGGGACGTCCGCTATCCGCACTTCCTCGTCAACGGCCGCATCCCCACCCGGCTGGCGACCTTCAACGCCAAACCCGGCGCCCGCCTGCGCATCCGGCTCATCAACGCAGGCGGCGACACCGCCTTCCGCGTCGCCCTGGCCGGTCACCGGATGACGGTCACGCACACCGACGGCTTCGCCGTACAGCACAAGCGGACCGACTCGCTGCTGATCGGCATGGGCGAACGCTACGACGTCCTGGTCACGCTCAAGGACGGCGTCTTCCCCCTGGTCGCGCTGGCCGAGGGCAAGCAGGCCGTGGCCCGCGCCCTGATCCGCACCAGCAGGTCGGCCACGGCCCCCGGCCCGGCGGCCCGCCCCCGCGAGCTGGACTCCGACCCCATCACCTACGACGCGCTGCTGCCCCAGGCCCCGGTACGGCTGGCGGACAGGCGCCCCGACAGGACCGTCAGGCTGGAGCTGACCGGCACGATGATGTCCTACAACTGGGCCATCAACGGCAGGAAGTACGACCCCGAGGCGATCACCCCGATCCGCCAGGGCGAGCGGGTCCGCCTGTCCTTCGTCAACCGGACCTCCATGTGGCACCCCATGCACCTGCACGGCCACACCTTCGCCCTGCCGTCGGGCATCAGGAAGGACACCGCGATCGTCCTGCCGAACTCCACCCTGGACGTCGACTTCGACGCCGGCAACCCGGGCATCTGGATGATCCACTGCCACAACGTCTACCACGCGGAATCCGGGATGATGACGCTCCTCGGCTACAGCTGAACGAAGGTCGTCGGTTACAGTGCCTTCAGAATCCGTCGAATGTCCTGGCAACGACGAACTTTTCTGAGGTGAAGGTCATGATCGACCGTACTCGGCTGGCGGAGCTGCTCGACCGGGAGCGGGACCTGTTCCGCCGTCGCAACCCGCGCTCGGCCGCCGCCTACGAGCAGGCCCGCGAGCACCTGTTCGGGGGCGTGCCGATGACCTGGATGAACAAGACGGCGGCCGGGTTCCCGCTCTACCTCGCCGAGGCCCGCGGCGCCCGGGTCACCGACGTCGACGGGCACGAGTACGTCGATCTGTGCCTGGGCGACACCGGGGCCATGGCGGGCCACTCCCCCGAGCCCACCGTCCGGGCGGTGAGCGAGCAGTTCGGCGGGCGTGGCGGTGCGACCGTGATGATGCCGACGGAGGACGCCGCCTGGGTGGGGGCGGAGCTCGCGCGCCGGTTCGGCCTGCCGTACTGGAGCTTCTCACTGACCGCGACCGACGCGAACCGGTGGGCGATCAGGCTCGCGCGCGCGATCACCGGGCGGCCGAAGATCCTGGTCTACAGCTACTGCTACCACGGGTCCGTGGACGAGGTGCTGCTGGTGGTCGATCAGGACGGCGAGCAGGTGTCGCGTGAGGGCAACGTGGGCGCGCCCGTCGATCCGAGGGTCACCACGCGGGTCGTGGAGTTCAACGATCTGGAGGCGCTGGAGCGGGAGCTGGCGCACGGCGACGTGGCGGTCGTGCTGATGGAGCCGGCCCTGACCAACATCGGCATCGTGCTGCCCGAGCCCGGCTACCTGCGCGGCGTGCGGGAGCTGACCCGCGCGTACGGCACGCTGCTGATCAACGACGAGACCCACACCTTCTCCGCAGGCCCCGGCGGGTGCACGCAGGCCTGGGACCTGGATCCCGACATCGTGACGATCGGCAAGGCCATCGGCGGCGGCATCCCCACCGGCGCCTACGGACTGTCCGCTGAGGTCGCGGCGAAGGTCGAGGCGATGCCGGGGCTCGACCTGGTCGACGTGGGCGGCGTCGGCGGCACCCTGGCGGGCAACGCGCTCTCGGTCGCGGCCATGCGCGCCACGCTCGAGCAGGTGCTGACCGACGAGGCGTTCGCCGGCATGATCGAGCTGGCCATCCGCTTCACCCGGGGCGTCCAGGCCGTGATCGACGAGCACCGGCTGCCGTGGTCGGTCACCCAGCTCGGCGCCCGGTCCGAGTACCGCTTCGCCAGCCCCGCCCCCCGCAACGGCGGGGAGTCCAACGCCGTCGCCGACGCCGACCTCGACGACTACCTCCACGCGTACCTGGCCAACCGGGGCGTGCTGCTCACGCCCTTCCACAACATGGCGCTGATGTGCCCTGCCACCACGGCGGCCGACGTCGACCGGCACCACGAGGTCTTCGCCGAGGCCGTGCGGGATCTGGTCGGATGAGGCTGGACGAGATCGACCGGATCCTGCTGCGCGAGCTGCAGCAGGACGGCCGGGCCTCCTACACGGCGCTGTCGGAGGCCACCGGCCTGTCCGCGCCCGCCGTACGTCAGCGGGTGCAGCGGCTGCGGGACGAGGGCGTGGTCCAGATCGTCGGCGTCACGGATCCGATGGCGCTCGGCCTGCCGGTCATGGCCCTGGTCGGCGTGCGGACCGACGGCGACGTCCACGCCGTGGCCGACCGGATCAGCGCCCTGCCAGGCGTCATCTACGTCGTGCTGACCGCGGGTTCCTTCGACCTGTTCGTGGAGATCGTCTGCAAGGAGCCCGCCGAACTGCTGGCCGTGCTCAACGACCACATCAAACGCGTCGAAGGCGTGACCCGCGCCGAGGCCTTCACCTACTTCGGCATCCACACCCACCGCTTCGCCTGGCCCTTGGGCGACTAGCGGCGAACCTCACGCGGGAACACCCGGCAGTTGGTGTGGAGGTACCGGGCGGCTCCGTCGTTGAAGTCGTAGATCGCCACGGTCTGGGTGTCCTCGAGCGGGTCGTCCGAGGGCATCAGGAAATGGGTCTCGCTGACGGGGAGCAGCTCGTAGGTGACGCGTTCCGGTTTGCCGAGGAATCTCGCCTGCATGGGGTCCATGCCGAGGGTGAGCTGGAGCCTGCCGCCATCGGCCGTCACCTCGTAGCGGGCGCCGGGACGTTCGTAGACGCCTTCGTACCTGGACGGGTCCAGGTTCAGGGCCGGGTCGGGGGCCGGCAGGCCGGGGACCGTGGGGGCGCCGTAGCCGGGCAGGATCTCGTTGAAGACCTTCTTGTAGAAGCTCTCTCGCGGCCCTGCGTTGGTCATCATCGTGATGGCGAGGTTGGACTCCGGGAGGATCCGCAGGCGGGCGTTCTGGCCGACCGTGCTGCCGTCGTGGGCGTAGACGGTCTCGCCGTGCCAGTCGCACACGATGAGGCCCAGAGCCCATTGCGGGCCGAACATGTACGGGTCCGGTACGGCGACGCGGGAATGCGTCATCTCGCGGATGGCCTCGGCGGAGACGATCCGCGTGCCGTTGCGCGCCTTGCCGTCGTTGAGGAGGACGTGTGCGAGCTCGAGGACGTCCCCGACCGTGGAGTTGATGTTGCCGCCGGGGCCGAAGGCGCGCGGCAGGTAGCCCAGGGGTGAGACGAACGGGCCCTCGTCGAGGGAGCGGATCAGGTGGCCCGTGGCGGCCCGGTCCTGGTCCACGTCCTCGTGCCGGGTGGTCGTGCCGGCCAGTTCCAGCGGGTCGAAGAGCCGGTCCTTCATGACGTCGTCCCACCGCTTGCCGTCGATCACCTCCATGATGCGGGCGAGGATCGCGTAGCCCAGGGCGGCGCTGTAACCGTGGGTGTGTCCCAGGGCGTGGACCTGGGGCGCACCCGCGATGTTCGCGACCATGCGCTCGCAGACGTCGTCGTCCTCGCCGGCGTCGCCGTACTCCTCCTCTATGCCGTTGGTGTGATTGAGGAGGTGCCGGGGCGTGACCGCGGCGGTGACCTCGGGGTCGGCGACCTTGAAGCCGGGGAGGTAGGTCCGCACCGGCTCGTCCAGGTCGGCTCCGCCCTCGTCGACGAGTTGCATGAAGGCCAGGGCGGTCCAGGTCTTGGTCATGGAGCCGCACTGGTAGACGGTGTCGGTCGTCGCGGGCTCCCCCGTGGAGACGTCCTTGACGCCGACGGCCGTTTCGGTGATCTCTCCGTCGTGCAGGACGCCGATCGCGGCGCTCGGGATCCGGTACTCCGCGAGGAGGTCGGAGATGTCCATGGCTACTTCGGGAGCCCGACGGCGTTGGCGGCGTCCGCTTCGAAGAACTCCGTCGTGGCGAAGGCGCTCGCGTGCCCCTCGAAGAAGCTTCGTACGGCGTCGAGCGAGTCGTGGACGATGACGTTCACCGCCTTGGTGCCGTCGGTGCTCGCCACGGCCAGCTTCCACTTCGCGCCCTTGGGCAGCCGGCCGTGCGCCCCCTTCAGCGAACTCCAGAACCCGTCCTGGTCGGAGACCGCGGAAATCGCCATCACATGCATTGTCGTGCCCTTCCTGCCTTCGCGAACTTTCCGAACGAGTGAAGGCTACGTTGCGTTTTAAATATCGTCAACGACAATTTCTCTCAATAGCGCCATTCACCTGGACTTTTGGTGCAGAAAATTGCAACAGCCTTGTCAGTAAACGCAATTAGGTCGTTGCAATGTACTGTTGGTTAACGCACACTGGGCCACGAGAGGAGGCGAGCCGATGCCTGGAGGCAGGCTGACCCAAGACGATCGCCGGCAGATCGCGGCGTGGCTGTCCGCAGGGCTGGGATACGCCGAGATCGCCCGGCGGCTCGGCAGGCCGACCTCCACGATCAGCCGCGAGGTGGCGCGCAACAGCGGCCCGAGCGGCTATCTGGCGGACCGCGCCCAGCAGGCAGCCGGACGGCGTGCCCGCCGGAGCAGGCCTCGCCAGTCACCGGCCGAGGTGTGGCCGGCCGAGTCGGTGCGCGACTTCGTGGAGAGCTTCGCGACCCTACTGGCCGCGACAGGCCTTCCCCGGATGCCCGCCCGGGTGTTCGTCTGCCTGCTCACCTCCGAGTCGGGCAGCCTCGCGGTCGTCGAGCTGGTGCGCCGGCTCCAGGTCAGCCCGGCGTCGGTGTCCAAGGCCATCGGCTACCTCGAAGCCATGGAGCTGGTCGGACGCCGGTCGGACGGCGGGCGCCGCGAGCGCTACCTCATCGACGACGACGTCTGGGTCCGGGCCTGGCGCGCCGACACCGGCGCCCACGCCCGGCTCGCCGAGGCTGCCCGGCACGGCATCGAACTCTTCGGCCCCGGCACGCCCGCCGGGACCCGGCTCGGCCAGATGGGGCAGTTCTTCGCCCGCGTCAGCCGGCAGATGAACGGCAGCGCCCTCGCCGATTCCGTCGTCCAGGACGCGCTCACGGTCGTGGCCGCCCTCGTCCACGCCGCCCGCCCTCTCTCCGAGGACGACCTCGCCACCGCCCTGGCCTGGCCCGGCGAGCGCACCGCCGAAGCCTTGAACGCGATCGACCGGCACCCCGCCATCGCCGATCCCCTCGCCCTCAAGCGCGCCGAATCCGGCACGTACACCGTCAGCCCAAGGCCGGATCGTCTGAGCAGCGCCCAGCGCAAAGTATTGGAACAAAGCGTTCCGTTCTGATAGAGTGAAGTCAGAAGGAAGACCGCTTCTGCGAAGGGCCACATCATGATCCCCGAGGGCTACACGACCGTCACTCCCTGGATCGTCACCAAGGACACCGCAGCTGTCATCGACTTCATCACGGAGGCGTTCGACGCCGAGGAGCTCAGCCGCGTCGAGGTGGACGGCGTGATCGGCCACGCCGAGGCCCGCATCGGCGACGCCGTCGTGATGCTGTTCGACTCCCCCTTGCCCGTGGAGACCCCGGCCCTTCTCCGCCTCTTCGTCGCCGACGCGGACGAGGTCGTACGGCGTGCCGTACAGGCAGGCGCCGTCGTGGTCACCGAGCCGACCGAGCTGTTCTGGGGCGACAAGGTCGGCCGCGTCCGCGACCCGCTCGGCAACATCTGGTGGATCCAGCAGCGCCTCACCGACCTGACCCCCGAGCAGATCGCAACCCGCGCGGAGGACCCCAAGTACGCCGAGGCGATGACCTACGTCCAGTCCTCCCTCGCAACGGCCCTCCCCGCCTGACCCGAAACAGGCGCATCGCGGCCTTTCTGGCGTACGGCGCGAGACGCCGCTCGTGCACGCTTTCGCGCAGGTGGCCTGCGTGATGTAACCGGCGCTACATTTGCAGGTGTGATGCGGTGGCCGAGCCAGTGATCCAGACGCTGCATGGGACAGCCTTGAAGCGGCGGATGTGGCCGCTGTACGCGGCGGGTTTCACCACCGCGTTCGGCGCGCACGGCATCGCGGCCAACCTCGGCGGTTTCTCGCACGACGCGGTGACCTCGCTGATGGTCCTGGGCGGCCTGCTGGCGCTGTACGACGGGGCCGAGCTCCTGCTCAAGCCGGTCTTCGGCACGCTGGCCGACAGGATCGGCGCACGCCCTGTCATGATCGGCGGGCTGCTCGCCTTCGCCGCCGCCTCGACCGTCTACGTCGTCGCCGACAGCCCCGGCTGGCTGTGGGCGGCCCGCCTGGGTCAGGGCGCCGCCGCCTCGGCCTTCTCCCCCGCCGCCTCCGCCCTGGTCGCCCGCCTCAACCCGGCGGCCACGCACGGCAGGGCGTTCGGCTCGTACGGCTTCTACAAGTCGATCGGCTACACCCTCGGCCCGCTGCTCGGCGGGGTCCTGGTGTGGGCGGGCGGGCTGTGGCTGCTGTTCCTCGTGCTGGCCGTGCTCGGCGTGGCGGTCGCCGCCTGGGCCGTCTTCGAGGTGCCCGCCCTCGCGCCGCTGCCCAAGCAGCGCCAGACCGTCCTCGACCTGGTGCGCCGCCTGGTCGATCCGGTCTTCCTCGGGCCGACCGCGGCGCTGGCCGCGGCGGCCGCGGCGCTGTCGGTCGGCGTCGGGTTCCTGCCCGTCACCGGGGCGGCCGCCGGGCTCGGCACGATCGCCACGGGAGCCGCGGTCTCCGTCTTGGCGGCCAGCGCGGCCCTGGTCCAGCCCTTCGCGGGCCGCGCGCTGGACGCCGGCCGCCTCGCCACCGGCGGCGGCATCCTCACCGGGCTGCTGGTCACCGCGGCAGGTCTCGGCTGCGCCGTACTGCCTGGTCTGGCCGGCCTGCTGTCGGCGGCCGTCCTGATCGGCACGGGGACGGGCCTGATCACGCCTCTCGGCTTCGCCGCGCTGGCCGCCTCGTCGCCCGCGGAGCGCATCGGCCAGACCATGGGCAGCGCCGAACTGGGCCGCGAGCTGGGCGACGCCGGCGGCCCGCTGCTCGTCGCCGCGGTCGCCACGCTGTCCACCCTCGCGTACGGCTACGCCGCCCTCGCGGCCCTGCTCACCTTCGTCCCCCTGCTCGTCCTCGCCCTCCGCCGCCGAACGAAGATCACCGGCTGACGCTCCGAACAACGGAGTGGCCCCTATCAGGGCCACTCCGTCTACACCTGCGACAGGGCGGGGCGTGGAAGCGCGTCAGACCAGGAGTTTCTCCTTGGCTCGCTGGAACTCCTCGTCGTTGAGCACGCCTTTGTCGTGGAGGGAGGCGAGGGCGGCGAGCTGCTCGGCCGGACCTTTCTCCTCCTGCGCCGCGTTGCGGACGTAGGCGCGGAAGTCGGCCTCGTTCTGCCGCGCCCGCTCCACGTCCCGCATGGTCATCGACTTGCCTCTGGCGATCACGTACACGAGCACGCCGAGGAACGGAAGGATGATGACGAAGACGATCCAGGCGGCCTTCGCCCAGCCGTTCAAGTCATCGCTGCGGAAGATGTCGGTGATGATCCTGAAGAGCAGGAAGAACCAGAGAATCCACAGGAAGATGACGAACGTCGTCCAGATGATGTCCAGCAGCGGATAATCGGTCATGGCCACCTCTCGAACTGGAAGGCGGTGCCGCGGCGCCGCATGAAGCCAGCACCCCGGCGCGTTGGTGCCTATGCCACGCCGCGCCTCATCAGAATACGCTGAGCTGCGTAAAAGCCGGTTCACAACTTCTTGGCATTAACAGGGGTCCCCCTGATCGCACAGATCAGAGGGACCCCTGTTATGGCGTGTCAGGCGGGGCGGTTGTACTGCTTGGGAAGCTTCATACCGCGCGTGGCCATGAGGTTCCTGAGGCGGTCGGGGTAGTCGGTGATGATGCCGTCCACGCCGTCGTCGATGAGCTTGTTGAGCGTGGGCTCGTCGTCGATGGTCCAGGGGATGACCTTGATGCCCAGGTCGTGGGCCTCGTCGACCATGGTCTTGGTGACGTAGGGGACGTAGCCGGGGTCGGTCACCTTGCCGTTCTGCGGGAAGCCGTGCACGGGCGAGAAGGCGGCCGCGCCGAACGACTTGACGGCCTTGAGCGGGTCACCGCCGAAGTCGTCGATGTCGATGCCGCCCAGCCACGGCGAGGCGCCCGGCTTGCCGGTCTGCAGGAAGTCGTAGTTGGTCAGCGCCACCAGCGGCAGCTTCGGCTCCAGCTCGCGCATCCGCATCAGCGAGCCCCAGTCGAAGCTCTGGATCGTGACCTGGTTCATGATCTTGGCCTTGCGGATCTCCCCCAGCGTTACCTGCACGAACTGCTCGCGCGGCGCGGTCTCCTGCGGGGCTCCCGCCTCGACCTTGGTCTCCACGTTCAGCATCACCTGGTGCGCCTTGTAGCTGTTGACCAGGTCGAACACCTCGCTCAGCAGCGGCATCCGAGCACCCGGGGCGGCCCGCTGGCCGGGGAACTCGGCCAGGGTCTGCGACCCGCAGTCCATGGTGCGGATCTGGGCGAGGGTGAGCGTGTTGATGAACTTGCCGACGTAGGGGTACTCAGGATCACCCGGTACGGCGGGCGCCGTGTCACGGCACTTGCGGGGGCTGATCTTCCGGTCGTGGGTGACCACGGCCTGGCCGTCCTCGGTGATCTGGACGTCCAGCTCCAGCGTGGACACGCCCAGCTCGAGCGCGTTGGCGAAGCCCGCGAGCGTGCTCTCCACCACCAGGCCCAGCCCGCCGCGGTGTGCCTGCAGGTCGAGCGTGTGCCGGGAGTTGTCGTGGAAGTCGTCGGCGACCGCCGCCGTGGGGGTGGCGGCGACGAGGGCGAGGCCGATCGCCAGCGGTAAGAAGCGCATGTGCAAGTCCTTTCTTAGGACGTACACGTTCCCGCCCCCGCGCGGACAGCAGACGGCCGCCAGCTGATCGAACGGCGAACCTTTCCGGACCGGACCGTAGCCCGGCGACGTCGCTTTCTCATGCGCCTGCTCAACTTAATCAATGGACATGGTCGACAACCAGATCGTGAACATCGCGCTCCCCACCATCCAGCGCGACCTGCACGCCCTGCCCTCGGCGTTGCAGTGGACCGCCACCGGATACACGCTGGCCTTCGCCCTGTCCCTGATCAGCGGCGGCCGGCTGGGCGACCGTTTCGGCCACCGCGCCCTGTTCGTGATCGGCACCGCCGGGTTCGGCGCGGCCTCCCTGGCCGCGGGCGCCGCCCCCGGCATGGCGGTGCTGCTGACCGCCAGGGTGGCGCAGGGCGTCTTCGCCGGCCTGATGGTGCCGCAGGTGCTCTCCTTCATCCACGCCGAGTTCCCCGAGCAGGAGCGGGGGAAGGCGATGGGGTTCTACGGGATGACCTTCCCGCTCGGCGGCCTGGCCGGCCCGCTGCTCGGCGGGTTGCTCACCCAGGCCGACCTGTTCGGCTGGCAGTGGCGCACCATCTTCTTCATCAACGTGCCGATCGCGCTGATCGCCTGCCTCGGAGCCGCGCTCGTCATGCCCGCGCCCCCCGGACCAGGCCGCGGCAGCACCGACCTCGCCGGCGTCCTGGTGCTCGCCGCCGCGTTGCTCGCCCTGCTCTACCCGCTGGTGCAGGGTCGTGAGCTGGGCTGGCCGGCCTGGGCGTTCCTGCTGATGGCCGCCGCGCTCCCGCTGCTGGCCCTGTTCTTCGCGATGCAGCGGAGCCTGGAGCGGCGCGGGCAGGAGCCGTTGATCCGCCCCGGCCTCTTCCGCGGCCGCGCCGTGTCGGTCGGCCTGCTCGTCATGCTGATCTTCTACTGCGGGATGGGCGCGTTCTTCGTCCTGACGCTGCACCTGCAGGACGGCCTGCACTACTCGCCGCTGAAGACCGCCCTGACCATGCTGCCCGCGACGGTGGGCATCGTGGCCGGCAACGGCGTCGGCATGCCGATGGCGCCCAGGCTGGGCCGCAGGCTGCCCATGATCGGCTTGACGGTGTTCCTGCTCGGCACGGCCGCGATGATCGTCGTGGTGACCCGGTTCGGGGCCGGCCTCACTCCCTGGCAGCTGGCCGTCCCCGTCCTGCTGTACGGTGCCGGGCTCGGCCTGGGCGCTTCCTCGCTCATGCTGATCACCCTCACCGGGGCGGGCACGGCCGACACCGGGGCCGTCTCCGGTGTGGTGAACACCGTCATGCAACTCGGCGCGGCCGCGGGGCCCGCCACGGTCGGCACCGTGTTCTTCGCCGGTCTGGCCGCCGGCGGCGACTCCGTGGACGCCACGCGGACCAGCCTGCTCATCGGCCTCGCCCTGTTCGCCGTCGCCCTGCTGGCCTGCTTCCTGCTCCCCCGCGCGACCACGCCGACCCCGGTCGCCGCCCAGGCGGACAGCCGCGCGACCACGAACAGCTGATGCCCACCGGGCCGCGGGTGGCCGGTGTCGGAGACTGGATCTCGTTCGGGATCTCTCCGTCCCGGTGGTCGAGGGCGAGACGTACACGTTCTTCTAGGGAGGAAGCATGCGGTTCCGCGATCAGGTGGTCGCCGTCACGGGCGCCGCCGGTGGCATCGGGCGGGTGCTCGTCGACCGGTTCACCGCCGAGGGCGCGGTCGTCGCGGGGAGCGACATCGCGGGGGCATCCGGGGTGGACGTCACCGATCGCGCCGCGGTCCGCGAGTGGGTGGCGCAGGTCGAGCAGCGTCACGGGCCGATCGACGTGCTGGTCAACAACGCGGCCGTCACCAGGGACGCCGACTTCGTCGACCTGCCTGAGGAGCAGTGGCACCGCGAGATCGACGTCGCGCTCACCGGCGCGTTCCTGTGCGCGCAGGCCGTACTGCCCTCCATGATCGCCCGCGAGCGGGGCGTCATCGTCAACATCTCGTCGGTGAACGCGGTCTCCTACTTCGGCAACGAGGCCTACAGCGCGGCCAAGGCCGGGCTGCTCAGCCTCACGCGCAGCCTCGCGGTCAAGTACGGCAGGCACGGCGTCCGGTGCAACGCGGTGCTGCCCGGCACCATCCGCACGCCGATCTGGGACGAGCGCGTGGCCGTGGCGCCCGACATCCTCGACCGGCTCGCCGACTGGTACCCGCTCGGCCGGGTCGGCACCCCGGACGACGTCGCCTCGGCTGTGCTGTTCCTGGCCTCCGCCGACGCCGCCTGGATCACCGGAGTCGCGCTGCCGGTCGACGGCGGCCTGCTCGCAGGCAACCGGGCGATGACCGAACAGGTGGTGATCGCGTGATGCCAGATGTCGTCGCCGAACCTTTGCCGGTGATCAACAGTCGTAAGAGGGAACGTGACCCCGTTCCCGAAGGAGTCGGCATCCGGTGTCAGGCAGCGCGAACGAGGTGGGTACGTGACATCGGCCCTGCTCGACGGAGACCCTGACCGGATCGGCGACTACTGGCTCGCCGGGCGGCTGGGCGCCGGAGGCCAGGGGCTGGTCTACGAGGCGTACGACCCCGAAGGCCGGCGGGTGGCGGTCAAGGTGCTGCACGGCGACGCCATGGCCGACCCGGAGCTGCGGGTCCGCTTCCGCAAGGAGGCCACCGCCGCCCGTCGCGTCGCCTCGTTCTGCACCGCCCGGGTGCTGGCCGTGGAGCTGGAAGGGGCCCGGCCGTACCTCGTCAGCGAGTACGTCGAGGGGCCCAGCCTGCGGCAGGCGGTCATGGGCGGACGCCGTTTCGCCGGTGACGATCTGCACCGCCTGGCCACCGCGGTGGCCACGGGGCTGGCCGCCATCCACGACGCGGGCGTGATACACCGCGACCTCAAGCCGGACAACGTGCTGCTCGGCCCGGACGGTCCCCGGATCATCGACTTCGGCCTGGCCCGCACCCCCGAGATGTCCCTCACCGCGACCGGTCCCGTGGCGGGCACGCCCGCCTACATGGCGCCGGAGATCCTCACCGGCCGGCGGGCCGACGCGATGGCGGACGTCTTCGCCTGGGGCGCGATCATCGTGTTCGCGTCCGGCGGCGCCGATCCGTTCACCGCGGAGAACCTCGGCGCGGTGATGCACCGGGTGCTGACCACCGACCCCGACCTCGGCGACCTGCCTGACACCCTGCGCCCGCTGGTGGCATCGGCCCTCGCCAAGGACCCCGCGGCCAGGCCGACCGCGCACCGGCTCCTTCTCGGCCTCGTCTCCGGCTTCCACGGGTCCTCGGCCGAACTGCTGGCCGTCGGCAGCGCCGAGGCCGGCCTGCTCGAGGGCGGCGGCGCGGACGACCCGGCGCTCGGCGCGCTGGCGGAGGACGCCTACGGGCTGGTCGATCCCGCGGACCGCGACCTGGTGCCCGACCTGTTCCTGAGGCTGGTGGGCGTCGGCGCCGCGGGCGAGCTCACCCTGCGGCGGCTGCCCGAGGAGGAGTTGCTCGAGGGAAGGACGCCGCGGGAGCAGGCCGCTCTCGACCGCGTCCTGCGGCTGTTCGACTACCTGCTCACCCGCAGGGACGACGGCGACGGCAGCGGCGACCTCCTGCTCGCCCGGCCGGCCCTGGTGCACGCCTGGCCGCGGCTGCGGGACTGGGTGGCCGACGAACGCGAGGGCCTGGCCTCCCACGACGCGATCCGCACGGCGGCCAGGCACTGGGACAGCCACGGGCAGCGCCAAGCCGACCTGCTGCATGGCAGCCGACTGGAGACGGCGCTCGGCTGGGCCGCCACCGGACGCCGCCACCTGGTTCTCAACCTGCTCGAACGCGCCTTCCTCGACGCCTGCGCAACCGCCGCCCGCCACCGCGTCAGACGCCGCGGCATGGTGACCGTCACCCTCGCGGCGCTGCTCGTCCTGGCCCTGACCGGCGGTGTGGTCTCCGTACGGCAGGGCCGTACGGTCGCTGCCCAGCGCGACAGGACGCTCGCCGAACAGGTGGCCGGGCAGGCCGACACCATGCGCCTCACCGAGCCGGTGCGGGCGATGCTGCTGAGCGTGGCCGCCTGGCGGCTCGCACCGCGGCTGAAGACCCGAGCCTCCCTGCACAGCGCCTGGGCACAGCGCCAGCGGGCCGCCTTCACCGACCCTGACACCGGCGGCGAGGTCGTGCACCAGATCAGCAGGGACGGGCGCAGGTTCGTCAGCGTGACACCGTCGGGCGTGAAGGTCTTCGGCCTGCCGGGCGGCAGGCAGATCGGCGGCTGGAGGGACCTGAGGATCGGCGGGGAGAGATTCCTGGGCGCGAGCCTCAGCCCGAACGGCAGGCTTCTCGCGGTGGCCGCCGGGCACACCATCCGGGTGTGGGACATGAGCACCGGCAGGCCCACCGGGGCAGAGCACGCCATCGCCGGCGCGGCGCTGCTCCACCTGTTCCACTCGGTCGAGTGGGTCGACGACGGCCGGTACATCCTGTTGGACGGGACCCACGACGGCGCGCTGTGGGACACGCGGACAGGCGTGACCTGGTCTCCTCCCTTCGCGACGCTGAGCGCGAGCATCGACCCGGCAGGCCACCTGCTGGCCGTCGCCGACGACGAGGGACGCTTCCGTCTGCTGCGGCTTCCCGCGGGCAGCCCTGTCAGCCGATGGCACGACTCCGGCGTCTGCGACGACGGCCACGCGCGCGCGGTCGCCTTCAGCCCTGACGGGCACACGCTGGCCTGCGCGACCACCTCCGACATCTCCCTCGTCGACGTGCGCACCGGCCGCTCACTCCTGCGTGGGGCACCGACACCATCGTGGGACTCCGGCGGCGGCCTGCTCCTGTTCAGCCCTGACGGGCGCTATCTCGTGGCGGGAGGCGACAGCCTCGACCTCATCCGCGTGTCCGACGGCCGGACTCTGCCGGCCGGCAGGACCGCGTTCGACGCGGCCGGCTTCGACGGGACGACCCTGCGCTACCTCGCCGACGACACGGCCGTGAGCCTCGACATCTCCGACCTGGTCAGCCCCGCACGGTTGCCGGGCCTTACCCCCGAGACGGCGGCGTTCAGCCCCGACGGCCGGTTCCTGGCCACCTACCAGCGGGAGCCCCGGTCACTGGCACTCTGGGACGTCGCGACGCGACGCCAGGTGGGCTCCCTGCCGCTGCGGGCCGGCGAGGAGGTCGACCAGCCGGCGTTCAGCGGCGACGGCAGGCTTCTTGCGGCGCTCGACGGCCCGGAGTCCGACACGGTGCGGTTGTGGGACGTCGCCCGCCACGACCAGGTGGCCACGATCACCATCCCCGGAGGCGGTCACGCCAGATCCCTGGCCCTGACCGCGGACGGGTCGTTCCTCGTGATCAACGCCGCCGTATCCCTGGCGCCGGGCAGCCAGGCGGGCCGGTCGCTGGTGTGGGACGTCCACCGGGCCCGCTGGGGCAGGACGATCGACTTCCCCGAGGGCGCCGGCCGCGTCATGTCCCTGCCCGGCAGCCCGATGGGCGCGGTGATGGACGGCGCGACGACCCGCCTGGTCGACGCGTTGAACGGACACCCGGTGAGCCCGCCGCTCGGCCCTGGAGGCCTGACAGGCCGAGCGGAGCTGCTCGCCGTCACCTCCGACGGGATGACGGCGGCCATCGGCGGCCCCCTCGACCAGCTCGCGTTCTGGGATGTCCGCACAGGAAGGCGGCACGGTCCCGTCTTCCGCGCGGCCCCCGGAGTCGACGGCCTGCTGTTCACCCACCGGGGAGACGTGGCGGCCTCGCTCGGCCACGACCGCACCGTACAGCTGTGGGACGTCACGGCCCCCCGCAAACTGGGCGCGGCGGTCACCGGCGAGCAGCAGGACGTCCTCGCGGCCGCCTTCAGCCCCGACGGCTCGATCCTGCGCACCATCGACCAGGCAGGCGTCCTGATGGACATCCCGATCGATCCCGGGCGGGTGGCCGACGCCGTGTGCGCCCGGGCCGGCCGTACCCTGACCGAGCCTGAATGGAGGCATTACCTCCCGGACGTCCCCTACCAGGACCCCTGCCCCGCCCTTGCCCGCTGAGAGTGGTGCCGTTCTGCGCGTCGGGCGCGGAAACGAGGAAGAATCTCAGCGATGAGCATCTCACCCGCCCAGCTGCGCGACCTGGCCAGTCGCGCCGACGCGCTCCGCGCCGAGGCTCGTGCCCTGTACGCGAGCCTGCCCGCAGAATCGCCCGAGCGCGCCCATCTCCAGGCGGCGCACCAGGCGACCGATTGGCTGCAACGGGCAGGCGAGGACCTGCAGCGCGCGGCCGAGGACCTGGCCCGGTTCCGCGCCCTGCAGGAGTGCGGCTTCCCGTGGGGTGTCTGCCCCGAGCACGGCAACACGCTGTCCTTCATGGTCAACGTGACCACGTGCCGGGTGTGCGGCCGTACCTGGGACAACGACCGGCGTAGCCAGAAGTGCCGCGAACCGGTGACGTGGAAGGTGACCGACCCGGTGGGGACGGAGACGCTGATGTGCAACGGGCACGTCCTCGGCGCCCGCGCGGCCACCAACGGCGCCACCTTCACGCGCCTGGACGTCGCGCAGCAGTAGGTCTGTCAGGCTTCGGCCCAGGCCAGGAGGCCGCCGAGGACCGCGATGATCGCGTTGATGGCGACGGTCACCGAGACGCGCAGCATCATGCCCAGGTAACGGAGCAGCATCGCCGCGCCGAGGTTGAACCTGGCGACCGCCCAGAGGGCGACCATGGCGCCGAACTGCGCGATGGAGAACGCGAACGCGGCCCAGTAGACCTGGTCGAGGCGCCGGACGACGGTGTGCAGCGACGAGGCGATCTGCTCGGCCTGGTTCGCGAAGGCCATCCCGTCGTCGACGAACGCGGCGAACCGTTTCTGTGCCGCCGTGCTCGCATCGCCCACCCAGTCGGGGAACAGTGCCTCGCGGATGGCCGGCATCCACTGCTGGAACATCGTCCGCGTCGCGGCCGCGATGCCGTACCAGATGCCGATCGCGTTGTCGATCAGATCGTCCGACATGATGACGGCGTTGGCGGTCCACAGGATGGACGCGGCGGTGGCGGCGATCGTGAAGGACCTGGTCATCCGGAGGACCTCGTCGGTCCGCTGGCTCAGCATGGCGAGCCTGGAGATCTTGTCCTCGGCGGCGGCCTGCTTGTCCAGTGTGGCCAGCACGGCACGGTCCATGCTGTTGCCGAAGTCGTTGAACCTGGACTCCGCCAGGATGGCGTCCTCGGGAGACATCGCACGCCGGAAGAGATCCAGTTCCATGTCCGCGCCCCACACCTTGGTGGCCTGCTCGAGGGCCGTGTCGACCTCGGCGCTCACGGATCTCCCGGCGGCACGCGCCGCGTCCAGCTTCTTCTTCGCCGCCCAGCGCAACCCGTACCGGGCCAGCCAGGACCCGGAGAACATCCCCGTGAGCCAGCCTTCGGCCAGAGATCCGCCCGATGGAGTGGTGCTCGAGACCACCTCGAAGTTGGCGGATTCGGCCGAGACATAGGCCACCGCGTTGCTCCGCAGCGTCTCGGCCATCGTGGCCGCCGACTTGCACAGGGATTCCATCAGGTGGTCGGCGGCGTCGCAGCGGCCGTTGTACCGGGCGCAGGCGGGCGCCCCCACGACCCCCAGCGCCATGGAGGGCAGCCGCCCGTGCTGTTCGAGCACCCTTCGCAGCTCGGTGAGCCGCTCGGACACCAGGTCCATGCCGACCGACATCTTCGCCAAGTGCGTCGCGTTCGTCTGCAGCGATCTGTCGCCCACGCCGTCCCCCGGTGTCTCGTCCCGCCCTAGGGCGCGACAAACTACCCGGTCCATGATCAGCCCAGACCATGCTCCGCCGCCCATGAGGTGACCGGGGGATGAACAGTGCGCGAATCCGACACTCAGTGAAATTTTCCGGTTGTCAGGAAAATTCTTGTGTGAGTATATTGGGGGCATGCAGGAGTCGCGGCGTGAGCGGAAGAAGCGCCTGACCAGACAGCGGATCGTCATGGCGGCGATCAGGCTGTTCGAGGAGCAGGGCTACGAGCAGACCACGATCGGGCAGATCGCGGCGGCGGCGGACGTCGATCCCAAGACGTTCTCCAACTACTTCCGCAGCAAGGACGACGTCCTGTTCGTCGACGCCGAGCGCGACTTCGACGTGCTGCTCGAGGCGATCGCGAGGCGCCGGCCGGAGGAGAGCCCCGGCGAGGTGCTGGGCAGGATGGTCCAGGAGTACGCCGCCTACCGCCGGCCCTTGGTCCCCGACAGGGAGCCCAAGGAGCTGTCGGCCACCTCCCGGCTCATGCTGACCACGCCCGCGCTTCAGGCGAAGGGGCTGTACCTGCTGCTCGAGGCGCAGCAGCGGATCGCCGGCGAGCTGCTGAAGGCGTTCCCCGGCCGGCTCGACCCGATCACCGCGGCCGCGATGACCGGGGCCCTGATCGGCGCCATCCAGCAGGCGACGCTGGCCAGCGTCCAGCTCGGCCGGACGCAGGACGAGATGTGGGAGGCCTCAAGGCGCGCCCTCGACGTCGCCATGCACGGCCTGCTCTCGGTACGGCAGGCCACCGAAGAACCCCTCTGACCAGAAAGGAACCCGCCCATCATGGGGGACAGCCACCGGGAGATCGCCCGCGAAGCGCGACGCGACATGCGGGAAGGCCGCCAGGCGATCGCGGCGCGGCAGCGCGCCCGCCTGGCCGGGATGGTGGCCTACGTCCGCGCCCGCTCGCCGTACTACCGCGAGCTGTACCAGGACCTGCCCGACGACGTGGACGACCCCGCATCGCTCCCGGTCACGAGTAAGAAGTTGCTGATGGCCCGCTTCGACGACTGGGTCACCGACCGCGAGGTGACGCGGGAGCGGGTCCAGGAGTTCGTGGCCGACCCCGACCTCGTGGGGCACCGGTTCCTGGGCAGGTACATGGTCGCGACGACCTCGGGCACGAGCGGTCTGCGCGGCCTGTTCGTGCTGGACGAGCGGAGCATGGCCGTGCACACCGCCGTGGGGTCGCGCGCGAGCGGCGCTCTGGGCGTGGGCGGCGCCCTGCGCGCCCTGGCCCGCGGCGGTCGTACCGCGATCGTGACCGCGCCCGGCGGCCACTTCTCCACCGTCGCCTCGGCGGCCTGGTTCCGCAGGGAGAGGCCCATGATGGGCAGGATCCTGCGGGTCTTCTCGATCAACCAGCCGCTGGCGGACCTGGTCGCCGAGCTCAACCGGTACAACCCCGCCAGCCTGACCGGCTTCCTGAGCATGCTCATGCTGCTGGCGCGGGAGCAGGAGGCCGGACGCCTGCGCATCCACCCGGCGATGGTCATCCCGGGCGGCGAGACGGCGACCCCGGAGTCCCTCGAGCTGCTCACCAGCGCGTTCCGCGCCAAGGTCCGTGCGGCCTACGCCGCCACGGAGTGCGGTTTCCTCAGCTACGGCTGCGGGCAGGGCTGGTACCACGTCAACAGCGACTGGGCCGTGGTCGAACCGGTCGACGCCGACCATCAGCCCGTCCCACCGGGCGAGCCGTCGCACACCGTCCTGGTGAGCAACCTGGCCAACCGGGTCCAGCCGATCCTGCGCTACGACCTCGGCGACAGCGTCGTGCTCCGCCCCGACCCCTGCCCGTGCGGCAGCATCCTTCCCGCCATCCGCGTGCAGGGCCGCGCCGCCGACCTGCTCACCTTCCCCACGGGCGGCGGCATCTCGCCCATGCTGTTCGGCACGCTGCTCGACCGGGCCCCAGGTGTCGAGCGCTTCCAGCTCGTCCAGACCGCGCCCGCCACGCTGCGCGTGCGCCTGCAGACCGCGAACGGCGCCGACGCCGACCGCGTGTGGCAGACGGTGCGGGCGCAGATCACCCACCTGCTCACCGAGCACAAGGTCACCGACGTGACGCTCGAACTCGCCGACGAGGCGCCGCAGCAGTCGCCGGGCGGCAAATTCCGGAGGATCATCCCGCTCGTCAGTCCTTGATCCGTTTCATGGTGAGGTGGGAGTCGACCCGGGAGACCGCGGGCAGCGGCAGGATCTGCTCGCTGAGGAACTTCTCGTAGGCGACCGGATCGGCGACCGCCACGCGGATGTAGTAGTCGGGGCGGCCGAACATGCGACGGAACTCCACGACCTCCTCCAGCGCCGCGATCCGGGATTCGAAGTCCTCCACGGTCTGCAGGTTGTTGACCGCGATCTCCACCGAGACGACCACCTCCATGGCGCGGCCCAGGGCCCCGGGTGAGATCTGGGCCCGGTATCCGGCGATCACACCGGCGTCCTCCAGCCGCTTGACCCTGCGCAGGCACGGCGGGGGCGTCAGTCCGACCCGGCGGGCCAGCTCCACGTTTGGCAACCGGCCATCCTGAGCCAGTTGAAACAATATTTCACGATCTATGTGATCCAGAGTAATTGAATTGCTCATCAGCCCTCCTCACGACAATTCTTGAAACCATATTATGCGTCATACGCACTAAAATTGCCTCGCATGAGTGCAATGCGAGCGGCGGCGGCCGACACCGCCTCGGTGGGGCTGAGCCTGGTCCCCCTCGGGGTCAGCTTCGGCGTGCTGGTGGTGCACACCGGGCTGGCCTGGTGGTGGGCCACGGTGTTCACCGCCGTGATCTACGCGGGGTCGCTGGAGTTCCTGCTGCTCGGCCTGGTCGCCGCGGTGACGCCGCTGGGTCAGATCGCGGTGACGGCGCTGCTGGTGAACCTCAGGCACGTCTTCTACGGCCTGTCGTTCCCGCTGTCCCGGGTCCGGCCCCTCGGCCGCGTCTACGCCACCTTCGCGCTGACCGATGAGGCCTACGCCCTGACCACCGGAGAGGACGCCCGCTCGTGGAGCAGCGCCCGCATCCTGTGGATGCAGGTGCTGTGCCAGGGCTACTGGGTCGGTGGGGCCACGCTCGGCGCGCTCGCCGGATCCCTCGTCCCGGTCACCCTGCACGGGCTGGACTTCGCGCTGACGGCGCTGTTCGTGGTCCTGACGATCGACGCCTGGCGCGCCCAGCGCGACCTGCCCACTCCCCTGCTGGCCGGGGCGAGCTTCGCGGTCGCCGCGCTCCTGGCGCCCGGGCAGCTGCTGCCGGTCGCGATGGGCCTGTTCACCGCGAGCCTGCTCATCAGGTACGGCCTGCGCCGCCGAACCGCCGCACCGCAACCCGCGTCAGCCGGGGAGGGGTGACGATCCCGTGCCCACCCCGCTCTACCTGGCCGCGACCGTGGCCGTCAGCGCCGGCGTCACCTGGGGACTGCGTGCCCTGCCCTTCGCGGTGCTGGCCCCGCTGCGCCGTTCGGAGGTCCTGGGCTACCTCGCCCGCCACATGCCCACCGGCATCATGCTGATCCTCGCCCTGTACACCCTGCGCGACTTCCGCCCCGCCGCGCTGCCGGCCATGGCGCCCACCGTCCTGGCCCTGGCGGCCGCGATCGGGCTGCACCTGAAGACCCGCAACGCCGTGATCAGCGTGCTCGGCGCGACCGCCCTGCACGTGGTGCTGTCGACCGTCTGGCAGGCCTGAGACTCTTTATACGCGCCGAATATACTCTCAGAGTATAGTCCCCTTTCATGAGCGTTCCCCTTGCGCTGCTCGGCCTGCTCGAACGGGAGCCGAGTCACGGCTACGACCTGAAGCGCGACTACGACACCTTCCTCGGTGGAGGCAAGTCCCTGCCCTTCGGGCAGGTGTACTCCACGCTCGCCCGCCTGGCCAGGGACGGCAAGGTCACCGCCGGGCAGAGCGAGCCGGGCGACGGCCCCGACCGCAAGCGCTATGCCATCACCCCGATGGGCACGAGCGAGGTCGAGGCGTGGCTGGCCGAGCCCGTCGCGGCCGAGCCGTACCTGCAGACCGTGCTGTTCACCAAGGTCGTGCTGGCGCTGATGCTGGGCCGCGACGCGGCCGGCTACCTGGACGCCCAGCGCGCGGCGCACCTGCGCCGCATGCGGGAGCTGACCGACGTCAAGCGCGAGGGCGTGCTGATCGAGGTGCTCCTCGCCGACCACGCCCTGTTCCGGCTGGAGGCCGACCTGCGGTGGATCGACGTCACCCAGAGCCGGCTCGGGGCGCTGGCGGCGGCGGTGCGCGACCGATGATCGTCAACGCACTGCTGCGGGCCGAGGGGATCAGCCGCTCCTTCGGCAGCACGCCCGCGCTGCGGGAGGCCAGCCTGTCGGTGACGGCGGGTGAGGTGCTTGCCGTCATGGGGCCGAGCGGCTCGGGCAAGTCGACGCTGCTGCACTGCCTGGCCGGGATCTTCACCCCCGACGGCGGCCAGGTGTGGTTCGACGACCGGCGGCTCGACACGCTGGACGACGGCCGCCGCAGCGAGCTGCGGCGCACCGCGTTCGGTTTCGTCTTCCAGTTCGGCCAGCTGGTGCCCGAGCTGACGGTGGCCGACAACGTGGCCCTTCCGCTGCTGCTCGGCCGTACCAAGCGCAAGGAGGCCTACGCGCGGGCCGCGTCCTGGCTGGAGCGGCTGGAGCTGGACGGGCTGGGCGGCCGCCGTACCGGGGAGCTGTCCGGCGGGCAGGCGCAGCGGGTGGCGATCGCCCGAGCGCTGGTGACGCGGCCGCGGGTCGTCTTCGCCGACGAGCCGACCGGCGCGCTCGACTCGCTCACCGGCGAGCATGTGATGGAGCTGCTGGTGACCCTGGCCCGCGACGAGGGCGCCGCCGTGATCGTGGTGACGCACGACGCCCGGGTGGCCGCCTGCGCCGACCGGGAGATCGTCGTGCGCGACGGCAGGGTGACCGACCCGTACGCCGGCGGGACCGTCCGATGATCCTGCTGGGGCTGCGGCTGTCGCTGCGCAGCGGCAGGGAGACGGCGGCCAGGATGGCGCTGATCGTGGCCGGGGTGGCGACCGGCGTCGCGGTGCTGCTGGCGACGCTGTCGCTGTTCAACGCCTTCCAGTCCGCCGTCGGCCGTCCCTGCTGGGAGTGCACGCGGGGCACGGCGCCCAGCGGCTGGGCGCTGGACCCCAGCGCCGACGGCGCGCTGTGGAACCTCCGCGAGGACTACTACGCGGGCCGGACGATCAAGCGGCTTGACGCGGCCGCGCTCGGCGACCGGGCGCCGGTCATCCCCGGCCTGTCCCGCATGCCGGGCCCGGGCCAGTACTACGTCTCCCCCGCGCTGGCCAGGCTGCTCGACTCGGCGCCGCGCGAGCAGCTCGCCGACCGCTTCCCAGGGACGCGGGCGGGCCTGATCGGCCAGGCCGCGCTGTCCGGGCCGGACGAGCTGGTCGTCGTGGTCGGGCGGACACCGCAGCAGGTCGCCGCCATGATCGGCACCCGGCAGGTCGACACGGTCGCCACCGAGCCCGCGGTCGACGAGAGCGCGGACGTCTACCGGTTCGGCTTCGGCATCGCCGCGATCGGGCTGATCGTCCCGCTGCTGGTGCTGGTGGGCACCGCCACCCGGCTGGCCGCCGCCCGCCGCGAGACGCGCTTCGCCGCGATCAGGCTGGTCGGCGCCACCTCCCGGCAGGTCAACGTGCTGGCCGCGGTGGACGCCGCGCTCGGCGCGCTGCTCGGCGCCCTGGTGGGCGTCGCCGTCTTCCAGCCGGTACGGCCGGCCGTCGCCGGGATCCGGATCACCGGCGCGCGCTTCTTCCCCGAGACCGCCGCCCCGAGCCCGTGGCAGTACGCGGCCGTGCTCGCAGGCGTCCCGCTCGTGGCCGCCTGCGCCGCCCTGTGGTCGCTGCGCCGGGTACGGATCTCGCCGCTCGGCGTGGCCAGGAAGGCGGTCCCGGCGCCGCCGAGGGCGTGGCGGGTGATCCCGCTCCTGGCGGGGCTCGGGCTGTTCGCGGGCCCGGCGTTCAAGAACGGCAAGCCGGAGGCCCTGTGGGCCGACGTGGCTATCGCGCTCATCATGGTGGGGCTGGTGCTGGCGGGGCCGTGGCTGACGATGCTGGCCGCGCGCGTGACCGCCCGGCTGACCCGCGGCGCGGCGACGCTGCTGGCGGCGCAGCGCCTGGCGGCCGACCCGAAGGCCGCCTTCAGGTCGGTGAGCGGGCTGGTGCTCGCGGTGTTCATCGGGACGACGATCGCGGCGCTCGTCCCCGCGGTGGTCGCCGGGCAGCAGGTGGTGGCCGGGGGCGCGCTCAACAACGTGCTGGGCGCCACGCTCTCCCGTCCGGGAATCCCCGGCCTGTCGCCGCGGGCGGGATCGGACCTGCTCGCCCGGCTGCGCGCCTACCCGGGCGTGGACGTGCTGCCGATCTATGCCAGAGCGGACCTGGAGGGCCTCCGCCCGTCGCCCGACGGGCCGCCGCCCGCGACCTCCGTCGTCGAATGCCAGAGCCTGGCCCGCTTCCCCGTGCTCGGCCGGTGCCCCGCGGGCGCGCGGGCCGTGCTGGGCCGCTTCGACCGCCTCGTCGGCGCCGACAACCCCCTCACCATCGACAAGCTCATACCGCTGGCGGGACCCGACAGCCAGTCCGCCTCCGACACCGGGCTCGACCTGATGGCCGTCATGATCCGCACCGGCGACACGGCGACGCTGGAGCGGCTGCGCACCCTGCTGTCCGGCTACACGGCCGGGGCGCCGATGACCTTCGCCGAGGTCGCCCAGGTCAGGGCGGACCTGTACACCCGGGCGGAGAACGTCGCGCTGGCCATGGTCGCGCTCACCCTGGTCGCCGGCGCCTGCAGCCTCGTCGTGGCGGTCGGCGGCGGGCTGGTGGAGCGCAGGCAGCCGTTCACCCTGCTGCGCCTGGCGGGCACGCCCACGCGAACCCTGGCCGCGGTGGTGCTGCTGGAGTCGGCGCTGCCGCTCGTGCTGGCCGCCGTGCTCGCCGCCGGCGCCGGCTTCGCGGTGGCCGAGCCGGTCATCGGCCAGCTCGCGATGAAGGGCGCCTCCCTGGCGATGCCGGGGCCGGTCTACTTCGCGGCAGTCGGCGGCGGCCTGGCCGCCTCCCTGCTGGTGATCCTCACGGCTCTGCCGCTGCTCAGGCGCATGACCGCGCCCGACAACGCGCGTTTCGAATAGGAGTGGCGATGAAGCTGATCGTGATCGTGCTGACCCTGGTGGCCGCCGTCGTCGTGGGCGTGCGCACCGGCGGGCCTGCCCTGGCGGACGACGGCCGCTACTCCGCCCAGATCCGCCGCACCGAGTACGGCCTGCCGCACGTGTCGGCCAAGGACTACGGCGGGCTCGGATTCGGCTACGGGTACGCCTTCGCGCAGGACAACCTGTGCGTGCTGGCCTCGTGGGTGGTGACGCTGCGAGGCGAGCGTTCCAGGTACTTCGGCCCGCAGGCGCGGTCCGACGACCCGGTCCGCCCGGTGGCGAACCTGGTCAGCGACGTCTACTACAAGAGCGTCGACGACTCGGGCGTCGTGCGGCGGCTGCTGGCCCAGCCGCCGCCGCTGGGCCCGAGCGACGAACTGCGCCGCCTCGTCGACGGCTACGCCGCCGGGTACAACCGCTACCTGGAGGAGACCGGGGCGACGAACCTGCCTGATCCCACCTGCCGGGGCAAGGCGTGGGTCGGCCCGATCACCGCCACCGACGTCTGGAACAACCTGCTCGACCTCGACCGCATGGTCAGCAGCTCCCAGTTCAAGGAGCAGATCGTCGGCGAAGCCGCCCCCGAGGGGCCGCAGCGCAAGCCGTCCGCGGGCAGCAACGCCTGGGCGCTCGGCCGCCAGGCCGGCCGCGACGGCCACGGCATGCTGCTGGCCGACCCGCACTTCCCGTGGAACGGGATCCGCCGCTTCTACCAGGTGCAGCTCACCATTCCCGGCGTGCTCGACGTCTCCGGCGCCAGCCTGTACGGCACGCCGGTCGTCCAGATCGGCCACAACGCGGACGTGGCCTGGACCCATACCGTGTCCCACGCCCAGCGTTTCAGCCTCTACCGGCTCCAGCTCGTGGCGGGTGACCGTACCAGCTATCTGGTGGACGGCCACGCGGAGCCGATGGGCCGTCAGGAGGTGCAGGTCACCCTGCAGGACGGCACCGTCGCCGGGCACACGCTGTTCACCTCGCGCTACGGGCCGGTGCTCGCGGCGGGGCACACCGGTGAGGTCGCCTACGCGCTGGCCGACGCCAACGCGGCCAACCTGCGCGCGGCCGACGAGTGGCTGGCGATCGCCAGGGCGCGGAACCTCACCGAGCTGCGCGCGGCGCAGGCCGCCCATCAGGGCATGCCGTTCGTGCACACGCTGGCCACCGACGCCGGCGGGACCGCCTACTTCGCCGACACCTCGATGGTCCCGCACGTGACCGACGACCAGGCGGAGCGCTGCGCCGAGCCCTCCCCGCTCCCGGGACTGGAGGAGTACGTCCTGGACGGGTCGACCTCGGCGTGCCTGTGGGGCAGGGATCGTGACGCCGTCGTGCCCGGGGTCTTCGGTCCTGCGGCCCAGCCGAGGCTGACCCGCGCCGACTACGTGGCCAACTCCAACAACACCGCCTGGATGACGAACCCGTCGGCGCCGCTGACCGGCTACCCGCGCGTGTGGGGCAAGCCGCGCACCGAGCTGGAGCCGCGACCCCGCGTCAGCCTGGACATGATCGCCAGGCGGCTGTCAGGCACCGACGGGCTCGGCGATCCCGGTTTCACGCTGGAGACGCTGCAGGCCACCGTGCGGGCCAAGCGCAACCTCACCTTCGAGCTGATGCGCCGCGACCTGCTGAAGCTGTGCCGTACCGATGAGCTGACCACGTCCGACGGCAAGCAGGTGGACGTGCGCGAGGCCTGCCGGACGCTGGGGAGCTGGGACGGGCGCGCCACCCTGGACGGCCAGGGCGCCATCCTCTGGCGCGAGTTCTTCACCGGGCTGGAGCGTCCCACGAGGCCGGGAGATCCCGTCTTCAGCCCTTGGCGCGTGCCGTTCGACCCCGCGCACCCGCTGACCACCCCTCGGGGGCTCAAGCACGACGATCCGGTCGTACGGCAGGCCCTTGCCGATGCCGTGCTCCGCTTCCAGACCAACCGGATCCCGCCGACCCTCACCCCTGGCCAGGCGCAACGCTACCAGTCGATCCCGATTCCCGGCTGCACCGAGGGGGAGGGCTGCTTCGACAGGGTGCGCATGCGCGGGCCGCTCGGCGCCGACGGGCGCTATCCGGAGGTGGACACGGGTTCCAGCTTCATGATGGCCGTCGAGCTCACCCCCGCGGGTCCCCGGACGCGCACCGTCCTCACCTATTCGCTGTCCGCCAACCCCGCCTCGCCGCACCACACCGACCAGACGTCGCTGTTCTCCCGCGGCCAGTGGGTCACCGAACGGTTCACGCCCGCCGAGATCGCCGCCGACCCCCACGTGAGCGTCACCGAGGTGCACGGGTGAGGAAGTCGAGCAGGATCTGGCGGCTGGTCTGCGAGGTGATGCTGCCGTAGGCGTCGTCGAAGGCGTGTTCCGCGAACGGCAGGACCTCGAGCGTGGTGTCGACGCCGCGGGCGCGCAGCGCGCCGGCGAGAGCCCTGATCGTCGAGGGGCGGACGCCGCGGTCGCGGTCACCCACGACGAGCAGCGTCGGTTGCAGGCCGGGCCCGACCTGCGTGCTGACGGACACCTCGCGGTAGCGCTCGGGGAAGCGCCGCGGCGTCCCGCCGGTGAACATCTCCGCGGCTTCGCGGCTGCGGTCCAGGTCGGCCTGCCACATCTGGACGACGTCGGTGCCGGGGTAGAAGCCGACCACGGACGCCGGGGGCTCAGGGGTGGGTCCGTCGGCGGCTCGCAGGGTGCCGTTCTTCAGGCGGTAGGCGGTGTTCATGGCGAGCGTGCCGCCGGCGGACATGCCTCCCAGGGAGATCCGCGAGGCGTCCAGGCCGTACGCTCCGGCGTGGTCCCGCACCCAGCGCAGCGCGGAGACCAGGTCCTGTGGCGCCTTGTCCCAGGTGTGCCGTTCGGGGGTGGCCAGGCGGTAGTCGACGGCGAAGACGGCGACGCCGTGGTCGGCCAGCCAGCGGCCCGTCCCCCGCAGGTCGCTCTTGTCGAAGGTGTGGAAGCCGCCGGCGTGCGCGAGCACGACGGCGGGCGCCTTCCCTGCCGGGTTCCTGGGCAGGTACACGTCCGCCTTCAACGTCTCGCCGCCGTGGATCGCGTAGGTCTGTGTGGTGTCCGGCACGGTGTCCGGATAGGCGAGCTCGCTGAAGACCTCGCCGAGGGTCAGGCTCGCCCCGGCCTCGCGCGCGGCGGCGACCTGGACGCCGCAGATGACCAGCGCGGCCACGGCCGACAGCGCCGTGATCGCGGCCAGTGCCCGGCCCCAGCGAACCAGGCCGCCGCGCAGGACCGGCACCGACAGGGCGAGTCCGGCCAGCGCGAGGAGCGCCAGGTGCACGGGGAACTGGCCGCCGAGCACCGGGCCGATCACCCCCACCTTCGGGATCGCCGGCAGGTAAGCGCCCAGCATGATCGCCGCGGTCAGGAAGGCCAGCGCGGACGCGAGCAGGGCCACGATGACGAGCGCGGTTCTCTTGACCCAGTGCATGGGTTCTCCTGTGAGCTGGAAGGGACGCGAACGCCTCGACCTTCGCGCCGCCACCCGGTGTCACGCGTCCCCGGGCAGAGCCAACTTCCGGCGTAGCTCCCCCGGGGGACGCCTGCCGACGCCGCGGCCCCCTACCTTCGTGGTGAACGAGGGGGAGCCGCCATGTCCGACAATGACCACGTGTCCGAGCCGTTCCCGCGGAGCCTGCGGGCAGACCTGCTCACCGTGCGGCCGAACCCGATGCCCCCGATGGCCTGGCCCCGCGCCCTTCGGTGGCTTCCGCACGTCCTGGTCGTACTCGGCGCCGCGGCCCTGTCGGCCACCGGGGACGACGACGACGCCAGGGTCCTGGCCGCCGCGCACGCGGCCGCCATCGTGGTGGCGCTGCGCCGGCCCGCCCTGGCGTGGTGGCTCTCGCTGGGATTCGTCGTGGGCATCGCCGCCAGCCATCCGCCGACGCCCGACAACCAGCTGTGGGCATGGCTCGTGCACGCCAGTGTGATCTTCCTGCTCACGCTGCGGGTACGGCCGGCCTCGGCAGCCGTGGCCGCGGGCGTGAGCGCGCTCGTCGCCGTGGCGCTGAAGCTGGCGGGCTGCCCCGTCGGGTCCTGGCAGCTCGTCCTCGGCGCCGTCGCGTCCTTCGCCGTGGCGCTGCTCCTCGGCGCGGTAGGCCGGGGCCGTCGCGAGGACCGGGCCCGCCTCACCGCGCAGATCGCGGCCACGGCGCAGGAGCGGGCCCGCCGTACCGTCCTGGAGGAACGTACGCGCATCGCCCGCGAGCTGCACGACGTGGTCGCCCACCACATGTCGGTCATCTCCATCAAGGCCGAGGCCGCGCCCTACCGCGTCCAGGACCCGCCCGCGGAGCTGGTCGCCGAGTTCGCCGCGATCCGGGCCGGGGCCGTGCAGGGGCTGAACGAGCTCCGGCATCTGCTGGGCGTGCTGCGTTCGGACGCCTCCGGCGACGGCCCGGCCACGGCGCCGCAGCCATCGCTGGCCCAGCTCGACGCGCTGCTGGCGAACGTGCGCGCCGCCGGGCTGACGGTCACCGCCCGCGTCGACGGCACGCCCAGGCCGCTGTCTCCCGGGGTGGAGCTGTCGGCGTACCGGATCGTCCAGGAGGCGCTGAGCAACGTGCTGCGCCACGCGCCCGGGGCCGCGGCCGAGGTCGGCATCGCCTACCGTGGAGCCGCGCTGCGGCTGCGCGTGGCCAACGGGCCTGCGGCACGGACCGCCCGGCCGTCGCCCGGCTCCGGGCACGGCGTCACCGGCATGCGGGAACGCGCCGCCATGCTGGGCGGTGAGCTGGCCGCCGGCCGTACCCCCGACGGCGGCTACGAGATCAGCGCGGTGCTGCCCGCACCGGCCACGGAAGAGGACACCAGCCCATGACGATCCGCGTGATAGTCGCCGACGACCAGGCCATGATCCGGGAAGCCTTCTCGGTCCTGCTCGGCGCGCAGCCCGGCATCGAGGTCGTGGCCACCGCCGTGGACGGCGCCGACGCCGTGTCCCGCGTCGAGGAGCTCGCGCCCGACGTGATCGTGATGGACATCCGGATGCCGGTGCTCAACGGCATCGAGGCCACCCGGCGCATCGCCGGACGCCCTGATTCGGACACCAAGATCCTCGTGCTGACCACCTTCGACCTCGACGAATACGTCTACGAGGCGCTCCGGGCGGGAGCCAGCGGCTTCCTGCTCAAGGACGCCTCCGCCGAGCAGCTCGCCGAGGCCGTCCGCGTGGTCGCCCGCGGCCAGGCGCTCCTGTCACCGGACATCACCAAGCGGCTCATCACCGAGTTCGCCCGGCTCGGCACCACCGCCAGGCCGCCGACCGGCGTGAGCATCGACGCGCTCACCGGCCGGGAGACCGAGGTGCTCGCCCTGGTCGCCCAGGGCCTGTCCAACGCCGAGATCGCCGCGACACTGGTCGTGGCCGAGGAGACCGTCAAGACGCACGTCGGCCGGATCCTGCACAAGCTGCACCTGCGCGACCGCACGCAGGCCGCCGTCTTCGCCTACGAGTCAGGCCTGGTCAGACCCGGTACTCCGCCGCGCTGACCTGGCTCGTGCGCACGGCGACGCCCGCCGCGACGAGGAGCACCGCCACGAAGAGCGGGCCTCTCGGGACCATGGCCAGGTTGTGCAGCAGTCCCGCGATGACGGTGAACTGGGCTGCGGCCAGCCGTACCCATGGGGCGCCGGGTGTTTGCGCGGCCATCAGAAGCAGCACGAGCAGAGCGGGAACGTAGGCGGGGATCTGCTGGTAGTCTGAACCGGTCTGCGTCAGGTAGACGCCCAAGATGTCCACGACGACGAGCAGCGTGGCGGCAGCGCCGAGCGCGAGCGGCAGCCGTGTCTCACCCGCCCGCAGGCGTTGGATCGTACGCGTCAGGAACAGCGCGAGGAACAGCGCGGCGGTCACGAACACCCACAGCCAGCCGGGCTTCTCGCCGGGGTCGTCGATCAGGTCGTGATGGTTCTGGAGATCGACGAAGATCGCCAGGAGCGCGAGTAACGCGCCGGCCAGCCCGATCGCTTTCCAGCGACGCCCCTGTTGGGCCAGGGCCGTCTCCACGAGCACGACCGCCAGGATCAGCGCGCAGGCCACGACCGTGATCGCCAGGTTCCCGATCGGCAGGTTCAGCTCGAAGCTCCGCAGGACTCCCCCGTCGCGGAAATAGGTGGCGAACACCCCCAGGTGGACCGCTGCCAGGCCGGCCGACGCCCCGAGGCTCGCCGCACGCCAGGCGCCTTCCCGCAACAGCCCGACCGCCAGCGAGGCCGCGAACAGGGACCACATCCAGACCGCGGAGTCGCCCGCGACCGGCAACCCCATGCCGGATATCTCGATGGGGCCGATCAGCAACAGCAGCCCTGAGAGCACCGCCAACGCCCGCAGGGTTCGCTTGCCTTGCCCAGGCACTGCCGCCGGGACCTTGGGCGTGCTCGCCGCCGTGGGCTCCGCGGCCGGGCTCGCACCCGAGCGTTCCGCCGCCTGAACGGGCTCCGGGCTCGAGCCGGTGGTGATGGGCGCGTCGGCAGCGGTGTCCGCCTGCTCGCCGCCTGTCGTCACGGCATGGGCGGCTACTTCGGGCACGACGGGGGCAGCAGGTGCGGGCGGAGCCGATGGGGTCCCTGAGGACGGCGGCTGGGTGGGCCGCTCAAGTGCCTTGGCGGCCGCGGCCGACACGCTGCGGCTGTCGTCGCGGGTCAGCTCCTCCAGGGCGAGCCGCGCCGCCAGCGCCAGCCCGGCATGCCTGCTGCGCCGCAACCGGTCGAGTTCCCCGACCGCCCCTGACCTGATCTTGGGTAGCGGGTGGTCGATCGCCTCCTGCAGCTCAGGGGGCAGCGGCGCGGGCCGGTCCACGGGTCTGCTCCGGCGCGCGATGACCAGGTCGCCCTGCACGTCGTACGTCCATTTGCCCGGCGTCTGGTGGGGCGTGGTGGCCCGCACCCTTTCGTAGACGTAGTCGTACAGCTCGTGAATGCCCACGTAGCCGTCCTGGTCGCGGTCGGCCTCCCCCGTCCCGAGCCCCTCCACCAGGGCGCTGGTGAACACCGAGGGGGATGACTCCCGGCTGTCGGCCAGGTCGGGCCCGTCGAAGGCGTACTCCATGGCGTTGGACGCGGTGATCACGACGCGGCCGCGCCCGCCGAACTGCTCCTCGACGTGGACGTCCACTCCGGCCCTGGGGAGCGCGCCGCGGGCGAAGGCGCCCGCGTAGCAGCAGTCGAGCAGCAACACGATCCGGCGGCTCCGGCTACGGCTCATCCGCCGGTTGACGAACTCGGCCGACACGGCCGTCGCGCCGAGCCGGTTGAGCTTGGTGGTGGGGGTGGCGAAGTACAGCTCGCCGCTGTCGTCCTTGACCCCGTGCCCGGAGAAGTGCAGCAGGAGCAGGTCGTCGGGATCGCGGTCGGCGAAGAACTCCTCCACCGCCTCGTTGACGACGGGGGTGGGCTCGTTGACCATCGTCCGTACGGCGAAGCCACCGATGGCCGGGTCGCCGAGCACCCTGGCCAGGGCCTCGGCATCGAGCGCGGGCGCGCGCAGCCGTCTGAGCCCGGGATCCTGGTACTGGTCGCCGGCCACGATCAGCGCGGTCCGCCTGCCCGCCGGCGGCGTCGGCGTGCTCTGCCGCCGCCGCAGCCACACCTCGGTCAGGCGGCGCTGCTCACCGGCGTCGACGCCGGTCAGCTCGAGCACGTCCCCCTCGATCTCGAGCTTGACCGCCCGGCTCCTGTTGCGGGTGAGCCAGGCGGTGACGGCCTCCACGATGGCCGCCAGCAACTCGGTGCCGGCGAGCGCGATCACCAGCCCGCCGACGGTGAACGAAAGGACGGCCCTCGAACCCTCGGGCCCGTGGCCCGCGTCGGACGGTGTCACCAGCACATCGAGCTGCAGCAACTCATCGCGCAGCCGGGCCGTGACCTCGTCCAGCTCCTGCGCGTCGGCGGAGTCGTCCATCACTCGCAGGTGTAACGGAACTGTCTCACTCACCGTGACCGCCTCAAGACAGACCTGGATGGAGTCGACCGCATTCTAAGCACCGGTGCGTCCTGGTGCCATACGACGATCAGGTGGTGCGCAGGAGGGAGACCAGGTCGTCCCAGCGGGACATGAGCAGGCCGAGGGCGGCGCCGAAGACGGCGACGACCGCGGCGAGCGGCGGGTCGAGGGGGCCGCCGGCGAAGGAGGCGGCCAGGCCGGCGAGGGCGACCGCGATGAGGACGAGGTTGCGGGTCACGTGCTGGGCGCCGAGAGGGGTCTCCGAGGGGCCGAAGCAGCGGCAGGGGACGGCGGCGCCCCGCCGGATGACCCTGACGACGGCGAGGGTGAGGCAGGCCAGCAGCCCGGCGGCGAGGGCGAACGCCGCGGTTCCGGCCCAGCGGACGGGGACCGCGGCGAGCACGACGATGGAGGCCTCGGCGACGGCGGTCGCGACCGCGGCCGCCGCGGCCCGGGAGGGGGCCACCACGGACATCGCGTGGATCGACTGGACGAAGGCGCCCCAGGCCTTGCGGCCGGAGATCTTGCCCGCCAGGGCGAGGGCGAAGACCGTCAGCAGGAGCAGTCGGCTCGCCATGTCGACGTACGGCACGGCCGCTATCTACCCACACCCCGACGAATCCGGCAAGATCCCCGAATTGCCCGCGTGATCTCGTTACGCTCGACGGGTCCACAGAGCAAAGGTGGTGGACCGTCGTGCTGATCCGGTTGCTCGGCCCGGTGGAGGTGGAGCGCTCGGGCCAGGCCCACCCCGTGCGGCCGCCGCAGGTCGCGCTTGCCCTCGCCGCGCTGGCCTGGGACGTCGGCCGGGTCGTGCCGGTCGAGTCGCTGCTGGCCCGCGTCTGGGGTGAGCAGGTTCCGCAGGGCGCACGGCGCACCCTGTACACGGTCATCACGCGGATCCGCCGTGACGTGCTGGCGGACGACGGCGCCGTCGTGGGGCGCGTCGGTGGCTACCTGCTCGACGTGGACGAGTCCGCCGTGGACGTGCTGCTGTTCCGTCGCCTGGCCGAGCAGGCGCCGGCCGTACAGGATCCCGCGCCGCCGCTGACGGAGGCGCTGGCGCTGTGGCGGGGCGATCCGCTGACGGGGCTGCCGGGCGAGTGGGCCGAGCGGGCCCGGCAGCGCCTGCGCGACGAGCGCAAGGAGACGCTGCTGCGCTGGGCCCGTACGGTGACCGGCCGCGACGCCGCGGCGGCGGTGGCGGCGCTGTCGCCGCTGGCCGAGGAGTACCCGCTGGACGAGCTGGTGGCCGCCGCGCTGATCGAGGCGCTGCACGCGTGGGGGCGGACCGCCGAGGCGCTGGCGCACTTCGCCCGCGTGCGCGGGACGCTGGCCGAGGAGCTGGGCGTCGAGCCGGGCACCTCGTTGCAGCGCGTCCATCGGACGCTGCTGCGCTCCGGCGACGCGACCGAGGCCTTACGCCTGGTTCCCGCCCAGCTGCCGCTGGGTCTGCGGCACTTCGTCGGGCGAACCCCTGAGCTCGACAGGCTGGCCGCGATCGGGACGGCGACCGGCGCGGTCTGCGCGATCTCCGGGCCGCCCGGGGTGGGCAAGTCGTCGCTGGCGCTGCACTGGGCTCACCTGCACCGCGATCGCTTCCCCGACGGGCAGCTGCACGCCGAGCTCGGCTCGGTCGACGCGTCGGTGGTCCTGCCCCGCTTCCTCGGCGCGCTCGGGGTCCCCGAGGCCCAGGTGCCGGAGGGCGTGGACGCGCAGATCGGGCTCTACCGCAGCGTGCTGGCCTGCCGCCGAGTCCTCGTGATGCTCGACGACGCCCGCGACGCCGCCCAGGTCCGCCCGCTGCTGGCCGCCGCGCCGGGCTGCCTGACGCTGGTCACCAGCCGTTCCGAACTGTCGGGGCTGGCGGTCACGGCGGGCGCGCACCTGGTGCGGCTCGACGTGCTGCCCGACGACGACGCCCGCCGCCTGCTGACGGCGTGGCTCGGCGAGTCGCGTCCCGCGGCGGAACCGCAGGCCACCGCGCGGATCATCGGGCGGTGCGGTCGGCTGCCGCTCGCGCTGGCGATCGTGGCGGCGCAACTGGCGCAGCACGCCCGCCTGCCGCTGGCCGAGGTCGCCGCCGACCTGGAGCGGGCCGGGGCGGATCTGGGGCCGTTCGCCGGTGGCGACCCCGCGATCGACCTGCGCGGGGTGTTCGGGCGGTCCTACCGTGACCTGCCCGCGCCCGCGGCCCTGCTGTTCCGCCGCCTCGGCCTGCACCCGGGCCCGCACGTGCCCCTGCCGGCCGCGGCGAGCCTGGCCGCCGCGCCGCTCGACCGCGCGCGGGAGCTGTCCGCGCACCTCGCCCGCGCCAACCTGGTCGAGCTGCGCCCGCCCGGCCGCCTGCACCTGCACGACTTGCTGCGCGTGTACGCCGCGGAGCAGGCCCGCGCCGCCGACAGCAGGCCGGTACGGCGGGCCGCGACGCGCCGGCTGCTGGACTACTACCTGCACTCGGCCTGCGCCGCGAACGCCATCTGCTACCCGCACCGCGACAACCTGGACCTGGAGCCGCCGGCCCGCGGCACTGCGGTCGAGCGCTTCGCCGGGCAGGAGCAGGCCCTGCGCTGGTACGCCGACGAGTCACCGGCGCTCCCCGCGTTGCTGGCCGAGGCGACCGCGGCCGGTTTCGACCGGCACGCCTGGCAGCTGGCGTGGGCGTTCGCGGAGTTCATGCAGCGCCGCGGCCGCTGGGAGGAGATCGTGCGCGTCCACGAGGTGGCGCTGGAGGCGGCGGCACGGCTCGGCGACCGGCTGGCTCGCGCCCGCTGCCACAACAGCGTCGCCCGCGCCCACGCCAGGCTCGGCCGCGACCGCGAGGCGGTCGAGCACTTCCGGCACGCGATCGAGCTGCACGGGGACCTCGGCGAGCCGATGCTGGAGGCGCACGTCCACCTCGGGCTGACCGTGACGCTGTCGCCACCGGGTGAGGCGCTGGTGCACGCGCTGCGCGCGCTTGAGCTGTTCCGCCAGGCCGGCGACGCGGTCGGTGAGGCGCGGGCGTTGAACAACGCCGGCTGGCTGCGCGCCCAGCTCGGCGACTACGACGCGGCGCTGTCCGACTGCCGCCGGGCCCAGCAGATCCTGGCCGACCTCGGATACGCCCAGGGCGAGGGCCACGCCTGGGACAGCGTGGCGCACGTGCTCGAACTCAAGGGCGACCTCGCGGGCGCGGTGGCGTGCTTCGAGCGGGCGGCGGAGCTGCTGCACGGCTGCGACGACCTGCACGCGGCCGCGGAGACGCTGGTCCGCCTGGGCGAGACGCACCTGCGCGCCGGTGACGTCGCCGCCGCGCGCCAGGCGTGGAAGCAGGCGGTGGAGTACTACGAAGCCGTGGGCGACGCGCGGGCGGACGAGGTCCGCGAACGCGTCGCCGCGGCCCGTTAAGAAATCATTGAGAAACCGATCACACCTCTGCCGCAGGCTGCGACGTGCACCGGGCGGGCGCGGGCCCGCCGGGACGACCGAAAGGAAAGGTTCGATGCGCGTCGTGACCAGAATGGCCGACCGGCTCCTCGAGCTGATCGCGCCGCACACCGTGGCCAGGGCGACCGACTGCGACTGGCAGTGCTGCGGCTATGGCTACGCGAAGTACTGCTGCTACTACCCCAACGGCCACGTCTCGTGCGGCTCCTGCCAGAAGTACTGGCGCTGCTGATCGCGTTCCTGACCGCTGCCCGGGCCCGGGCAGCGGTCACCTTTCTCCCCGGAGGTGTGTTGTGGCCTACTTGATCGCCATCGTGGTCCTCGTCGGCGTCCTGTGCCTGCTCGACCTGGTGCTGACCCTGGGCGTGGTCCGGCGGCTAAAAGAGCACACGAAGCTGGTGGACGCCCTCTACGAGATCGTCGGCACGATGGGCGCTCCTGCCGGTCCCGCCGTTGGCGAGGTCGTCGGCGAGTTCGACGCCGCGACCGTGGACGGGACCCGGGTGACCCGCGACCAGCTGCCCGACCAGGCGGTGGTCGCGTTCTTGTCGCCCGATTGCCGGGGGTGCCGTGAGCAGCTTCCCGCGTTCACCGCCTGGGCAGCCGACCAGGACCGGCCGCGGGTGTTCGTGGTGGTCGACAGCCAGTCGGCGGACACCGCGGAGCTGGTCGCGACGCTGGCGCCGGTCGCGCAGGTGATCGCAGGCGAGGCGGGCGAGCCCGTCGGCAAGGCGTTCGGCGTGCAGACATTCCCCACCTTCTTCCAGGTGGCCGCGGGCGGCAAACTGCTCGCGATGGCACCCGAGATCTCCCGGCTGGCGGCCGGGGCGCCGGCGTGAACGAGCGCCGACCGGAAGGGCTGGCGCGATGCGCGGTCCGTGCCGCCGCGCTGGTGTGGCGGTCGGCGCCGCTCCACGTGCTCGGCTACCTGGCCGTCACCCTGGTGGGCGCCGCCACCCCGATCGCCGTGGCCTGGCTGACCAGAGCCGTCCTGGACGGGATAGCCCAGCGCCAGACCGGCGCACTGCTGGCGCTGGCGGTGACGATCGCGGTGGTGACCACGGCGGCCGCGGCCGCCTCGCATGCCGGGCAGTACCTGCGCGCCGAGGTGGACCGCCGCGCGGCGCTACGCGGCAAGGACGAACTGTTCGCCGCACTCTCCCGCTTCACCGGCCTTTCCCGCTTCGAAAGCCCGGCCTTCCTGGACCGGCTGCGCCTGGCCCAGCAGAGCGCGAGCAACCCCGGCAGACTGGTCGACACCGCGCTGTCAGCGGCCCGCAGCATCGTGACCGTCGCCGGGTTCGTCGCCTCCCTAGCCCTGGTCAACGCCGCGTTCACCGCCCTGGTCGTGCTGTCGGCGCTGCCCGCACTGCTGATCGAACTGCGGCTGTCGCGGCAGCGGGCCGCGATGCTGTGGCGGATCGGCCCGGCCGAACGGCGCGAGATGTTCTACGCCAACCTGATGTCCACCGCCGACGCCGCCAAGGAGATCCGCCTGTTCGACCTCGGCGCGTTCCTGCGGCTGCGGATGCTGGCCGAACTGCGCACCGCCAACACCGCCCGCCGCCGGCTGGACCGGCGCGAACTGCTCATCCAGGCAAGCCTGGCCGGCTCCTCGGCCATCGTGGCCGGCGGCGGCCTGGTCTGGGCGATCGCGGCCGCCGGGCAGGGCCGGCTCAGCGTCGGCGACGTGGCGATGTTCGTGGCCGCCATCGCCGGTGTCCAGGCCGCGCTGACCGGCACGGTGTCGGCCGGGGTGATGGCCTATGAGCACCTGCTGACCTTCCACCACCACCTCACCATCGTCGACGACGAGCCCGACCTGCCCGCGCCGGACCACCCTCGGGCGCTGCCGCCGCTGCGGCGCGGCATCGAGCTGCGCGACGTCTGGTTCCGCTACGGCGACGACCATCCGTGGATCCTGCGCGGCGTGGACCTGTTCATCGCGCACGGGCAGACCGTCGCGCTGGTCGGGCGTAACGGCGCCGGCAAGAGCACGCTGGTCAAGCTGCTGTGCCGCTTCTACGACCCGACCCGCGGCGCGATCGTGTGGGACGGCGTCGACATCCGCCAGGTGCCGCCCGAGACGCTGCG
This sequence comes from Nonomuraea sediminis, assembly GCF_018531495.1. Lineage (GTDB taxonomy): Bacteria > Actinomycetota > Actinomycetes > Streptosporangiales > Streptosporangiaceae > Nonomuraea > Nonomuraea sediminis. The sequence goes on along the minus strand of NZ_JAHDTI010000011.1, from coordinate 184,736 downwards.
CGCCCGCCTCGGCGCCGTCTTCCAGGACTTCGTGGCCTACGAGCTGACCGCGGCCGACAACATCGCGGTCGGCGACCTGCCCGCCGCCGACGACCCGGCGCGCCTGGAGCGGGCGGCGCGGGAGGCCGGCGTGCACGAGGCCGTCGCCGCCCTGCCGTACGGCTATCGCACCATGCTCAGCCGCGGCTTCGACCCCGAGGAGGAAGGCGAGTCCGGGGTGCTGCTGTCCGGCGGGCAATGGCAGCGGCTGGCGCTGGCCAGGGCGTTCCTGCGCCGCGACCGGGATCTGATGATCCTCGACGAGCCCAGCGCCGGCCTCGACCCCGAAGCCGAGTACGAGGTACACGCCCAGCTCGCCCGGCTACGGTCCGGGCGCACCAGCGTGGTCATCTCCCACCGGCTCGGCGCGGTCCGCGACGCCGACCGGATCGTGGTGCTGGCCGACGGCGTCGTCGCCGAGGCGGGCACACACGCCGCGCTGCTGGCCGAGGGCGGCACCTACGCCCAGCTGTTCACCCGGCAGGCCACCGGCTACCGCGACACCACCGAGCCGACAGCAGCCTCGCGGTGATCGGCGCCCTGATCGCGCTCGCCCTTACGGCTGTGCTCGTCGTCGGGTGGCTGCGCCGGCGCTACCTGGTGGTGACCGTGGACGGGGAGAGCATGCTGCCCACCTACCGGCCGGGCGAGCGCGTGCTCGTCCGGCGCACGCCACCCGATTCCCTGCACACCGGTCAGGTCGTCGTGCTCAGCGGATTCACCCGGCCGGGAGAGCTGCCCGTGCCGGGGCCCCGCTGGATCATCAAGCGCGTCGCCGCCGTCCCCGGCGACCCGATCCCCCGCGAGACGGTGCCCGCCCTGCGGAGTGCCCCTGGGACGCGGGTCCCGGCCGGTCGGCTGGTCGTCCTGGGTGACAATCCAGACCGCTCCCACGACTCCCGCCACGCCGGTTATCTCACGGCGGACCGCCTGTTCGGCGTGGTCCTGCGGAAGGTCGAACAGCGCCGCGTGCCTGGTCAGTGAGGCAGGGCCGCCTGGTCGAAGAGATCGGGCCTGTGCCTGCGCACCCAGTCGCCCATCGGACCGCCTTCCCACAGCGGATCGACGACGCCGAGCGGGATGCCGATCTCGTGCAGCCCCGTCTCAGGGTCGACGGGCACCCGGGTCAGGTGGGTCCACAGCCAGTGCGGGGCACCGGGCGGGATCTCGTAGTAGCCCAAGCCGACCAGGCCGACGCACTGCCTGGCCCCGGTGCGCACGGAGATCCGGTCTCCCCTGGTGACGGTGCGGGGGCTGGGCACCCGGGTCTCCACCACGCCGATGCGTTCGATGTGCCGCCAGGCGAGCTGGACGCGGCCCCCGTAGCCGTCCTTCATCTCCACGCCCTGGATGGAGAACCGCGCGGTCGTGGTCCGGGCGATCCGCCGTCGCCTGTTCAGCCGTGCTCCCGCGACGACCGCCGTGGCGGTGGCTCCCAGCGCGGACACGATCAATCCGACATGCGGGTGGCCGACCAGAACAAGGATCGCGCATAAGGGCATCGACAGCACGAGGGGCACGAGAGACCCGGCCACCGTCGCGAGAGAGAACGCATTCTTCATGCGAAACTCGTCCACGACCCGAGCCTACGCGCCGGGACGGCCGCTCACTTCGAGTCCGCGGCCTGCTTCTTGGCGCGCCATTCGGGGGCGAGGACCGACCAGACCTCCATGTCGTGGCGCTTACCCCGGTAGAAGTAGCTCTCCCTGAGCACGCCGTCCCTGGTCATGCCGAGGCGGCGGGCGACCGCGATGCTCGGCTCGTTGGCCGCCGCGGCCACCCATTCCACGCGGTGGATGCCGCGCTCCTCGATCGCCCAGTCGATGATCACGCGCGCCGCCCTGGTCACCAGGCCCTTGCCCGCGGCCGACGGTTCGAGCCAGCAGCCGGCCTCGGCGCTGCCGCGCTGGATGTCCATCGTCCTGAACAGGACGCCGCCGACCAGCTTGCCGCCGGTCCAGATGCCGCAGATCCGGCCCGTGTCGGTGGCCGCCTTGTCCGCGTACGACCGCAGGTAGGCGCGGCTCGACTCCAGGTCGGTGACGACGTCCGGCAGGCTGATGTACTGGCCGATGAACTCCCGTCCCCGGTCCATGTTGGCCAGGAACTCCTCGGCGTGCCACGGCTCGAGCGGCCGCAGCTCGGCACCGTCGTCACCCAGCGAAATCGCGAACATCATGCCCCTTCATCACGAACCTCAATCAACGCCCCATCCTGCCGTACGCCGAAGATCTGCAGATACCGGGTCACCGCGCCCTTTGCCGGTCGCGCAGGTCACGCCAGCCGATCAGGGTGATCTCCTCCTCCGCCAATGCCCGCCGTACCTCGGGGTCGGTGAAGACGCGCAGCTCCATGGCGCGCTTGGCGTGGTGCGGCATGATGTGCCGCAGCTCGTCGGTGTCCTCGAACGGGTGGATGTAGATCTCGGTCACGCCTGGACGCAGAGCACGGATCAGCTCGATCATCTCGGCCTTGAAGCTTTCGTACGTCTCCCCCTCCTTCTGGTGGAAGGACAGGGTCCAGAGCCGGTCGAGGATCACCACGCCGGCCGCGTCCGCCCTGGCGGCGGCCGCCTCCGCGAAGGGTTCGAGCTCGGGCGGCAGCCCCATGCCGTCCAGCGTGCGCGGCAGCCGGAACGGCAGGCCGTAGGCGGCGCAGACCCCGAGCGCCTCGGTGAGGAAGTCGCGGCCGGTGGCCAGGCCGTACAGGCTGCCCATGTGGTTGTCGGCGTGCGAGGGGTCCAGGCCGAGCGCGATCGCCCGGTCGAGCTGCGCGATCAGCTCGACGCGCACGTCCTCGGGGTCGGCCTGCTCCTCGACGCTCTTGCTGTCGGCGTGGAAGTAGCCGGCCGCGTCGCGCAGCGTCGTGCCCGTGGTCAGCGGGCTCCATCGGTAGCCTTCCCACTCGCTCGTCAGCGTCAGGTGCACGCCCACGTCGTAGCCGCCGCGGCTGGCGGTGGCGATCGCGTCGGGCGCCCACGGGCACGGGGTCATCACGGTGGCCGAGCTGATGGCGCCCGCTTCGAGCAGGGACGTGATGCCGGTGTTGGCAGCGCGGCACATGCCGTAGTCGTCGGCGTTGATGATCAGCTGTCTCATGGGGCGTCTTTAACCCACGAGCGGCATACCTGTAAAGAGGCGTATGTTGATCAACATAGGCTATGTTTACTAGCCATTGGTCTGTCGGACGGCACGCCTGGTTAGATGGGCGGCATGGCCACGCGACGTACCGAGATGACGCGGGAGAGCCGCAGGCTCCTGATGCAGGCCGCCGCCGAGCTCTTCGCCGAGCGGGGATACCGGCAGACGAGCTTCGCCGAGATCGCCGACAAGGCGGGCATCAGCCGCGGCTCCATCCCCTGGCATTTCGGCAACAAGCTGGGCCTGCTCGAAGCGGTCGTCGACGACCAACTCCAGGCGGTCATGGCCGGCTTCACGCTGTCCGGGGAGAAGGGCCTCGACGGGTCGCTGGACCAGGCGCTGGCCTTCATCCGCCTGCCCGCCACGCGCCTGTTCATCACGCTGCTCGCCGAGGCCGCGGAGGTGGACTCCCCGATCCGCGAGCACTACGCGCGGCTGCACGCCACGCTCCGCCTGGGGGTACGGGCCTCGATCTCGGAGGCGGCGCTCCCCCCGGGGACCACGCCGGAGTCGGTCGCGGTCCTGCTGGTGGGAGCCGTCATCGGCGTACACGCCCAGTGGCGGGTCGCACCCGAAGCCGTGGACCTCGACGCCGTCCACGCCACGGCCCACGCCCTGACGACGACACTGCTCGGAAAGCCCTGACGCGTGCGCTCACCAGGCCTTGGCGAGTTCGACGAGGCGGTCTCTGACCAGCGTGACGTGCGGCAGGGGGCGGGTGCCCGCCCGCTGGACCACGAAGGCGGTGTTGATCGGCGGGTCGTCGGGCTCGAGCAGCGCCACCAGGGCACCCGAGGCCAGCTCGGCCGCGCACAGGTAGCGCGGCAGGACGGTGATGCCCACGCCCGCCACCACCGCGGCCATGACCCCGCGCAGGTCGGGGATGACCACGGCGGGCGGCTCCGTCAGCCGGACACCGAAGACATGGCGCCAGTAGCGGCGCAGGATCGGCAGGTCCTCGGCGAAGCTGACCAGCGGCGCCGCGCGCAGCACCGCCTGGTCGCCGCCGAGCGCGGCCCACGAGGGAGCGGCCACCAGCACGAACTCCTCGTCCATGACGGGCTCGGCGAGCAGGGCCCTGCCGCGGGGCCGGATCGACGACAGCACCAGGTCGAACCGCCCGGCGCGCAGGCCCTCGAGCAGTTCCTCGGCCAGCCCGACGCTGACGCGCAGCCGTACGCCCTGCGCCGTCAGCGGGGCCAGCGCCGGCATGACCAGCGTCGCGAGCGCGTCCGCGGGGCCGGCGAGGTGGACGGGCGGCTGCGGCGCGGGCACGCCGGCGTCGCGGCCCAGTACGCCGTCCAGCGCGTCGAGCGGGCCGGCCACCTCGGCCGCCAGGGCGTCCGCCACGGCCGTGGGGGCGACGCCGCGCGGCAGCCGTTCGAACAGCTGCCGGCCGAGCTGCTCTTCGAGGGCCCGGATCTGGGTGGTCACCGTCGGCTGCGACAGCCGCACGAGCTGGGCGGCCGCGGTGAACGAACCGGTCCGGTGCACCGCGAGGAACGTCCGCAGCAGGTCCAGCGAGCCATTGGCATTCTTATCGGCCACACCGCAAGGGTATCGATCGACCCATAGAAATACCTATGTCAGGTAACGGCCCGCCTATTGGACGCCCGGGGTGAGGGCTTCCTACGTTGACGGTGACATCCTGATCTGGGGGGAAACACATGTCGAAGATCCTTTTTGTGGTGACCGGCGCCGACCACTGGACGCTCAAGGACGGCACCAAGCATCCGACCGGCTTCTGGGCCGAGGAGTTCGCCACGCCCTACGAAGCGTTCACCAAGGACGGCCATGAGGTCGTCGTCGCCACGCCAGGCGGCGTCCAGCCGGTGCCCGACCAGGCCAGCCTCACGCCCGAGATCCACCTGCCCGAGATCACACCGATCCGGCTCGAGGACGTACGACCGGCCGACTACGACGCCGTCTTCTATCCCGGCGGCCACGGCCCGATGGAGGACCTGGCCGTCAACGCCGATTCGGGCAGGCTCATCGCCGACACGCTCGCCTCCGGCAAGCCGCTCGGCGTGGTGTGCCACGGCCCGGCCGCGCTGCTGGCCACGCCCCAGGGCACCGTCGCCGGCTACGAGCTGACCGGCTTCACCAACGCCGAGGAACGCATCGGCGGCCTGGCGGACCGGGCCAAGTGGCTGCTGCAGGACCGCCTGGAGGACCTCGGCGCGGACTTCCAGGAGGGAGAGCCGTGGGCGCCGCACGTGGTGGTCGACCGCAACCTGGTCACCGGCCAGAACCCGGCCTCCTCAGGACCGCTGGCCGCCGAGCTGCTCGAGATGCTCGACTGAAGGAGGACTGCCATGCCCGTCTCCAGCCGTGAGTGGCGCCTGATCGCGCGTCCCGTCGGCGAGCCGACGCCCGCCGACTTCGAACTGGCCCAGGTCCAGGTGCCCGATCCGGGCCCAGGGCAGGTGCTCGTCCGCAACACGTGGCTGTCCGTCGACCCCTACATGCGGGGCCGGATGAACGACGTCCCCTCGTACGTGCCGCCGTTCGTCCTCGGCGAGGCGATGACCGGCGGGGCCGTGGGCGAGGTCGTCGCCTCCGAGGCGTCCGAGGTGCCCGTCGGCACGACCGTCCAGCACTTCCAGGGATGGCGCGAGTACGCCCTGGTCGACGCGGACGCCGTCCAGCCCGTCGACACCGGCCTCGCGCCCGCCGAGGCCTTCCTCGGCGTGCTCGGCGGCACCGGGCTGACCGCCTACGCCGGCCTGGTGGAGGTCGCCCCGGTCGAGGACGGCGACGTGGTCTTCGTCTCCGGCGCGGGCGGCGCGGTCGGCTCCATCGCCGGCCAGATCGCCAGGCACCTGGGCGCCAGCAGGGTCATCGGCTCCGCCGGCGGCCCGGAGAAGGTGCGGCGGCTGCTCGACGACTTCGGCTACGACGCCGCCATCGACTACCGCCAGGGCGACCTGCCCGGCCAGCTGGCCGCGGCCGCTCCCGACGGAGTCGACGTGTACTTCGACAACGTCGGCGGCGATCACCTGCAGGCCGCGATCGGCCAGATGAAGCGGTTCGGCCGGATCGCCCTGTGCGGCGCCATCTCCGGCTACAACACCACCTCGCCGCCGCCGGGGCCGGACAACCTGCCGCTGGCCATCGGCAAGCGCCTGACCCTGCGCGGCTTCATCGTCGGCGACCACGTCCACCTGGCTCCCGAGTACATCCAGCAGGCCTCCCGATGGCTGCGGGACGGCGGGCTGCACGCCGAGGAGACCGTGGTCAAGGGCATCGAGCACGCCGTGGACGCCTTCCTGTCGATGATGCGCGGCGCCAACACCGGAAAGATGCTCGTCCAGGTCTAGCGTCGTTGATCACCGCCTGTTCGCACCAGGCCCCGAGGTGTGTGAGGGACGGGGCGGCCCGCTGCGGACCTCACCTGTGGTCGCGCAGGAAAGCGGAGATGTCGGTGCGGGTCGGGTAGTTCCGCAGGGGCGACGTCTCGCCCTGGAGGAAGGCCGTGATGACGGCGGCGGCGCGCTGGTTGTTGTCGTCGAGTCCGTTCCACATGTGGTGCCCGACACCGGGCATGTATTGGGTCCGCTCGATGGCGGGGTCGGCAGCAAGGATGGCGGTCTCCCATTGGCGTACCTGTGACGAGCACTCGGCGATCATCAGCATCGCGGGGGTGCGGGAGCGATTCAGCTCGGAGGCGATGGAGGGTGAGTCCTTGATCGTCTGCATGATGCGGAGGCTCGCGGCGGTGCTGAAGGAGAAGTTCTCCGCGGTGTTCTCGGCAGGGATGCGGCCCGCGTCCCGCGCGCAGTAGGCGGAGGCGGTGTCGCTGCCGAGATCGGCGGCCTTGAACGCGTTGACACCTTCGGCCTGCGTGATCAGGCCGGTGTCGGGCGGGAGGAGCCCGAGTTGGATGAGGCCGAGCGCGACGGCGTACCGGGGGAAGCGGGTCGCCCGCGGTCCGGTCGGGGCCGGTGCGAGGCCACGCGCGGAGGGTCGTCCCTGCTGCCCACTGATCAGCGCGGTGGGGCCGTCCATGGGGCCGGGCTCGGCGATGATCGCCCGGTGCACGTGGAGGGCGACGTCCGGGGTGGCCAGGGCCCGGGTGAGCACGACCGCGCCCGAGGAGAATCCGAGGACGTCGACCGGGCCCTTGTTCAGGCGATCGATGAAGGCGGCGAGGTCGCGTACGGACCGGGAGATCGTGTACTGCTCCATGGGCAGCAGGTCGCTGCGTCCGCCGCCGGGCTGCTCGTAGGCGTACACGTCGTAGCCCTGTCCGGCCAGGAGCCGCAGGAATCGGTGGTCGAGCACGGAGATGGAGCGGACGGGTCCGCCGTGGAGGTACACGAGCGGTGTGGGGTGCCGGGGGGTGCCGTCGGCGGGGGGATAGTGGTAGACGGCGACCCGGCTTCCCGTGCTCAGGCTCCAGTGTCTCGTCGCGACGAATGGCAGGTCGGGCGGATACTGCCGGGTCGTGGGGGCAGTGGGGACGCAGACCGACGCCGTGAGCACGGCGGCGACGATCACCGGCGCGGAGGGCCACAGGCGGCCCGGCCAGGTACGGCCGCGGCCTCGCCACAGTGCGGCGATGATTCCGACTCCGAAGGTGGTCAGCCAGGCGGCGATCCCCGAGCGGGCGCCGTCCGTCAGGACGATCAAGGCGAGGAACAGCCCAGTCAGCCCCACGACGGCGAGCACGGCGAGGATCAGGCGGCCGATGAGGCGGAGGGGAGCGGTGAAAGGCATCGACAGTTTCCAAACGCTGTTTCAAAACGACGTTTGGAAACGCTACCAGCTCGGCTAGGCTGGTCGTCGTGGGAAGGCCGAGAACCAACGACGACACCGTGAAGGACCGCCTCATCGAGTCCGCGACCGAGATGTTCGCGACCCGTCCACGGGAGTCGATCACCGTCCGCGCCCTGGCCGCCGCCGCCGGGACCGCGACCGCCGCGGTCTACTCGCTGTTCGACGGCAAGGACGGGCTGATCGCCGAAGTGCGCGACAGAGCGGTCGCCGGGCTGTCCCAGGAGCTGTCGTCGGTGGCGTCCTCCGATGATCCCCTCGCCGACCTCTACGCGCTCGCGGTCGCGTACCGGCGGTGGGGACGTGAGCACTGCCACCTCTACACGGTGTTGTTCGGCGGCGTGCAGAGCTTCGACCCGTCCGGCGACGTGGGTGCCGCAGATCCCGTCAGGCCGCTCATCGAGGCGATAGATCGCGCTCTGTCGGCTTCCGCGCTCTCGGGCGACGCGACCTCCATCGCGCTCTCACTCTGGGTGACCCTGCACGGGCTGGTGACGCTTGAGCTGGCCGGGGCCCTCGACACCGCCACGGCCGAGACCACGTTCCGCTCGACGATCCCCGCCACGCTCCGCGGCTGGACCGTACACGCCTAGCGACATCTCCGATGGCATGCTGCCAAGGCCGCTTGCCGTACTGACATGTGCAAGCGCCTCAGACAGTCCAGCTGCCCCGAAGAGGGTCTTGACCAATTCAAATGAATGGTCGTTTAATTCGAGTATGGGACGCATTGCGGGCGTCTCCGCTGCCGAGACCCGCGAGCGGCTGCTACAGGCGGCCGCCGAGGTCTTCGCGGAGCGAGGCTATGAGGGCACCCGGGTGGCCGACATCGCGGCCGCCGCGGGTGTGAGCAACGGCGCGCTGTACGCGCACTTCTCCTCCAAGGCCGAGTTGCTAGCGGCCGCGTTGGAGGCGCACGGCAGGCCGGTCCTCGCCGACCTGCTGGCCGCCGATCCGAGCCGGTCGATCATGGACGTGCTGTTCATCGTCGGGCGGTGCCTGCCGCACGGCGACGACGACCACGGCCGGCTCGTCGTGGAGGCCCTGGTGGCGGCCACGCGCGATGAGGAGGTCGCCCGGCGCGTGCGCGGACACTTCGGCGAGAAGGCCGAATGGCTGACCTCGCTGGTGCGCACCGCCCAGGCCGGGGACGAGATCGACCGGACGCTGGCGCCCGACGCGATCGCGCACTTCTGCCTCCTGCTGGCCATGGGCAGCTCACTGGTGACCCAGGACCTGCACCCGGTCGGCGACGAGGGGTGGACGGCCCTGATCGCCCGCGTCCTGTCCGCGCTTGCCCCAACGGAGGCGACGAAACAGTAAGGAAGCAGGCAGTGAAGGTACACATCGATTCCGAACGGTGCCACGGGCACGGCCGCTGCTACGACCTGTCCCCCGGCCTGTTCGCCGAGGACGACGAGGGCTACGGCCAGGTTCTGGGCGACGGGTCCGTGTCGCAGGGCAACGAACCGGCCGCGCGCCGGGCGATGGCCAACTGTCCCGAACGCGCGATCGACCTGGATGGAGTGGCGCGATGACGGTGGACGAGCGTTTCGGCCAGAGCTTCGAGGATGAGCGCGCGAACCGCATGCTCACCGGCTACCGCAACGAGATCAACACCGATCCGGTCGCCGACTGGGCGACCGACTTCTCCCATGTCGACCCCGACTACGCGGCCGACCCCTACCCCATACAGGACGACCTGCGGGGACGCTGTCCCATCGCGCACACCGAGCGGTTCGGCGGCATGTGGTTCCCGACCCGGTACGAGGACGTGACGGCGATCGCCTACGACACCGACCGCTTCACCTCCCGGGCGATCATCGTGGGCAACGTCCGGCCTCCGCACGAACTGGCGCCGATCGGCGGCGCTCCCCCGATCTCCTCCGACCCGCCCTTCCACCACGACGCCCGCAAGCTGCTGCTGCCGGCCTTCACCAAGACCCAGGTCGCCAGGTACGAGCCGTCGACCAGGGCGCTGTGCCACGAGCTGATCGACGCCTTCGAGGGCCGGGACCTGGTGGACGCGGCCCGCGAGTACGCGCAGCTGATCCCGATGCGGGTCATCTCCGACATGCTCGGGTTCCCGCAGGAGGACTGGCCGAAGTTCCGCGAGTTCGTCGAGGGCGCGCTGGAGAGCATCAACGCGCCGCAGGAGGAGCGCATCGAGCGCTTCACCAAGATGTCGGACTACCTGCTCGCCCAGGTCCGCGACCACATCGACAACCCCCGCGACGACCTGACCAGCTACCTGATCAACGCCGAGCTGTACGGGCAGAAGCTGGATCCCGTGCACATCATGGGCACGATGAACCTGCTGCTGATCGCCGGCATCGACACCACATGGAGCGCGATCGGCGCCTCGCTGTGGCACCTGGCCAAGACGCCCGCCGACCGCGAGCGGCTGGTCGCCGAGCCGGAGCTGCTGCCGACGGCGATGGAGGAGTTCCTGCGCGCCTACGCCCCGGTCACGATGGCGCGGCTGGTGCGGGAGGACATGCACTGGCACGGCGTGGACATGAAGGCCGACGACTGGGTCCTGGTCCCCTTCCCCGCAGCCAACCGCGACCCTGAGCAGTTCGAGCGCGCTGACGAGGTCGTCATCGACCGCGAGGTCAACCGGCACGTGGCCTTCGGCCTGGGCATCCACCGGTGCGTCGGCTCCCACCTGGCCCGCATGGAGCTGCGGGTGGCCCTGGAGGCGTGGCTCGAGCGCATCCCGGCCTTCACCCTGGCCGACCCCTCCGAGGTGACCTGGGCGGCCAGCCAGGTCCGCGGCCCCCGGAGCCTGCCGCTGCACATCGGCTGATCACAGCCGCTCACCTTCACGGGTGAGCGGCTGTCTTCATCGGGCGAGGGTGTCGAGGAGCACGTAGAGCGCGTCAAGCACGAGCGTCACCCCGGCGGCCAGCGCGACGGTGAGACTGCCGAAGCGCGAACGACGCCGCTCCGCGCGCAGGTGCAGCAGCGCCTGCCGGTTGAGCGTGTAGAGCGTCAGCGCGGCCACGAACAACGCCCCGTTCATCGGCCCCACGCTCAACAGGGCGGCCAGTACGGCGAGCCCCGACAGCAGCGCCAGCGCCGACTCGAGCAGCTGGGCGGGCACCCTGCGCACCCCGATCCGCCGGTCGGAGGACCACACCCCGAACCGCGAGCACGTCGGCCGCCCCACGCAGCAGCCGGTGAGGAAGCACCCCAGCCTGCCGACAGCCATGCCGTACAGCAGGGCGGGCGCGGTGGTGTCGAAGTAGCCGCCCACGTCGGACCCGCGCAGGAGCAGCAGCGCGGGAGCCGCCACGATCACCCCGAGCACGAACCCCTGGACGGCCCAGCCTTCGGCGATCCGCCGGATGATCCAGCCGTCGCGCGGGCCCTCCTTCCTGCGCAGGATCAGGTACCAGGCCTTGCCTCCGATCACGCCGGCCAGGATGGACAGCAGCGAGACCGACAGCGGGCCGTCCACGCGCACGCCGAGCCTGGTGATCAGCACCGACTGCAGGACCAGCGCGAGGACCGCGCCGAGCAGGACGCAGATCAGCCAGCTGCCGGGCAGCAGCCCCGGCGGCCGGTACAGCGGGGCAAGGCGGGTCCTGACCGGGCCCTGCGGTGCGGGGAGGACCCGCCAGCGCGCCCACGACCAGCCCGCCCTGTGCACCGGAGTCCGCTGCCCGACCAGGTGGGCGCTCACCTCCCACTCCCCCGAGGTGACGCGGTCGACCTTGGAGGTGACGGCCACGGGACCGCTCCCGCCGACGACCTCGACGGTCTCCTCGCGCGAGAAGCGGTCCGTCGGCTGTTCCCTGCCGGTCAGCCCGAGCCGCCGCCCCGACAGCCGCAGCGTGACCCGCCCCGATTCGACCGGTTCGAACCAGTGCGTGATGGCGACGACCTCCTGCAGCTGCTGCTCGAACTCCGCATCGGGCGGTCGTTCCACGGGGGCGGGAGGGAGCACGAGCTCCTTGCGCGGCAACGGCACCGCGTTCGGGGGAAGGTGGAGCGCCCCGGCGAGGGCGCCCTGGGTCGGCTTCTGCTGGCGCCCGCGCGCCTTCTTCTTTGCCACACAGACATACTATGCAACTTAGTAGATAGGTTCGCCGAGTACGGCGCAGAGCCTGGCGACCTCCTCCTCGGTGTTGTAGTAGTGCACGGAAGCGCGTACCAGCTCCCCGAGCCCGCGATCGGTCATGTCCAGCAGCGTCGAGGGCGCGCGTGACACGTTGACGTTGATCGACCGGGCCGTGAGCCGTGCCTTGAGCTCGTCGGCGGGCCTGCCGTCCAGCGTGAAGGTGACGATGCCGCAGCGCTCGGCCCCCTGGTCGCGCACCTGGCAGCCGGGCAGGTCCGACAGCCGTTCCCGCAGGTGGTCCGCCAGGGCGTAGACCCGGTCCCTGATGTCGTCCAGGCCCCAGGCCAGCGCCTCGTCGATGGCCCCGCCCAGGCCGAGGCGGGCGGCCACGCCGTACTCCCAGCTCTCGAAGCGGCGCGCGCCCGGCTGCACCTCGTAGTGGCCCGGCGCGACCCAGCGGGCCGCGTGCAGGTCGAGGAAGGGCGGGTCGAGCCGGTCGAGCGCGGACCGCCGGACGTAGAGCAGGCCCGTGCCGCGCGGGGCGCGCAGGTACTTGCGGCCGGTGGTGGACAGCAGGTCGCAGCCGATGCGCGCGACGTCGACCGGCAGCTGGCCCACCGACTGGCAGGCGTCGAGCAGGTACAGCGCGCCGACCTCGGCCGCGACCTTGCCCACCTCGGCGGCCGGGTTGACCAGGCCGCCGTTGGTGGGGACGTGGGTGAGCGAGATGAGCCTGACCCGCTCGTCGGCCATGTCGCGCAGCGCGTCGACGGAGATCTGGCCGAGGCCGTCGTTGGGCACGACGTCCACGCGCACGCCGTGCCGCTCGGCGACCTGCAGGTAGGCGATGAAGTTGCTGGCGTACTCGGCCTTGCTGGTCAGGATGCGGTCGCCCCGGCGCCAGGGGATCGCGTAGAAGGCCAGGTCCCAGGCGCGGGTGGCGCTGTCGACGAGCGCGATCTCGTCGGGCGAGCAGTTCAGCAGCCTGGCCGCGGAGGAGTAGACCGCGGCGAGACGGTCGGCGGCCCGCGCCGCCGCCTCGTATCCGCCGATGTCCGCTTCCAGCAGTAGATGGTCGACGACCGCGGACAGCACCCCCTGCGAGGGCAGGGACGCCCCCGCGTTGTTGAAATGGGCGACATTTCCGACGCCGGGCGTCGCCTCCCGGGCCTTGGCGACGTCGATCACGAGGCCACCAGCCGCAGGAAGGCCCGCACCCGCGGATGATCCGGCGAGGTGAAGAAGTCCGACGGCGGCCCCTGCGAGATCACCGTGCCGCCGTCCATGAACACCACCCGGTCGGCCACCTCCCGCGCGAACGCGGTCTCGTGCGTGACCACCACCATCGTCATCCCCTCCCGCGCGAGCTCGCGCATCACCTGGAGCACCTCGGCGTGCAGCTCGGGGTCGAGCGCCGAGGTCGGCTCGTCGAACAGGATCACCTCGGGCTCCATGGCCAGCGCCCTGGCGATCGCGACCCGCTGTTTCTGGCCGCCCGACAGCTTGGCCGGGTAGCAGTCGCACTTGTCGGCCAGCCCGACCCTTTCCAGCAGCTCCCTTGCCCTGGCCGCCGCCTCGGCACGCGCGACCCGCCGTACGGACACCGGGCCTTCCATGACGTTCTGCAGCGCGGTCAGGTGCGGGAAGAGGTTGAACTGCTGGAAGACCATGGCGGTACGGCGGCGCAGCTCGCGGACCTGCTTGGCCGGCAGGCGCCCGCCGCAGGCCAGCGAGGTGCCGCAGACGCTGACCGTGCCCGCCTCCGGCTCCTCGAGCAGGTTGAGGCAGCGGATGAGCGTGGTCTTGCCGGAACCCGACGGGCCCATGACCACGACCACCTCGCCCCGCGCGACGTCCAGGTCGACGCCGTTGAGCACCCGCAGGTCGTCGAAGCTCTTGCGCAGCCCGCGAACACTGACGATCATGCGTAGGCCCTCCTCATCCGCTTCTCCAGCACCTGCTGGCCGAGCTGCAGCAGCGTGTTGACCATCCAGTACAGGAGGCCGACCAACAGCAGCGCCTCCATGTAGCGGAAGGTCGAGGTGCCGATGCCCTCGGCCACCCTGGTCAGCTCGACGACGGTGACCGCCGAGGCGAGCGAGGTGTCCTTCATCAGCGCCACGAACCTGCTGCCGACGGCCGGGGTGGCGATCCTGATCGCCTGCGGGAAGATGATCCTGCGCAGGGTCCGCCAGTACGGCATCGCCATCGAGGCGGCCGCCTCCCACTGCCCCTTGTCCACGCCGAGCACCCCCGCACGGAAGTTCTCGCTCAGGTAGGCGGCGCTGAACAGGGTGAAGGCGATGATCGCCGACGGGATGGGGGGAATCTCCAGCCCGAGCTGCGGCAGCCCGAAGTAGACGATCATGATCTGGATGAGCAGCGGCGTGCCGCGGAAGATCGACACGTAGGCGGCGGCCAGCGCCCGCAAGGCGCGGCTGCCCGAGATCCGGGCGAGGGTGACCAGGCCTCCGACGGCGCTGCCGAGGACGAACGAGACCACGCCCAGCATGATCGTGACGCCGAGCCCGGTGAGCAGGTCGGGCAGGAAGTCGGCCAGGAGGTCCATCAGACCCCCTTGAGCTGCTCGGCCATGTCCAGGCCGCCGAGCCACTTCCTGGAGATCGCGGTCAGGGTTCCGTCGGACATCATGTCGCCGAGCGCCTTGTCGACGGCCTGTTTGAAGGCGGTGGATCCCTTGGCGAAGGAGATGCCGTTGACCTCCGACTCCAGCAGCGGGCCCGCCGGCTTGACGGCCAGGCCGTTCTTCTGCGCGAGGAAGGCGCCCTGGAAGCGGGAGACCAGCGCCGCGTCGGCCCGCCCCCTGCCCACCTCGGTCAGGCCGAGGGTCGCGTTGTCGTAGGTCTTGATGTCGGCCTCGGGGATCGACTTCTTGGCGAAGGCGGCCTGGGTGGTCCCGGCGGTGACCGCGACCTTCTTGCCCTTCAGGTCGGCGACGCCGGTGATGGGCGAGCCGTCGGCCACGAAGATGGAGATGCCGTTGACCTCGTAGGGGCGGGAGAAGTCGACCTGCTTCTTCCGTTCGTCGGTGATGGTCTGGCCGGAGATGACCGCGTCGAACCTGCCTGCCTGGACGCCGGCGATGAAGCTCTGGAAGTTCGACGGGACGAACTCCACCTTCGCGATGCCCAGCCGCTTGGCCAGCTCGTTGGCCACGTCCACGTCGTAGCCGGCGGGCTTGCCGTCCTCCAGGAAGTTCCACGGCGGGTTGGCCTGGGTCTGCGCGATGCGGATGACGCCCGCTTCCTTGACTCGTTGCAGGAGGTCGCCCTTCGCCTGGCCGGATCCGCATCCGGCGACCGCGACGACCAGGACGATGAGGAATAGTGGGGAACGGACCATGGCTGGACCCTTCATACCTCTGGGGGGTACTTGCTTCGGCCAACCGTCTCTCCAGCGGACGTTTACGTCAAGTACCCCCAAGGGGTAATTTTCGGGCAAGCCCTATTTAGGCATGTCTGCCGCGATCATGGGTGCAGCTCCTTGACGATTCCGGCGAACTCCGCGGGAAAGTTCGCTCCTCCGGTACGGGTGAGGCCGCCCACCTCGGCGCCACGCACCCAGATCCGGCGCCGCCGTACGGTCAGCGACAGCGTGAGCCCGAGCGTGGCGGCCACCGCGGAGGCCAGCGCGAGCGGCCGGAACGGGTCGTAGGCGATCTGCAGCGTGATCCACTTGCGCAGGCCGGTGAACTGGACGGATCCCACGCCGCCGGGCAGCGCGAGCCGCTCCCCCGGCGCGAGCGGCCGGACGGACCCCATCAGGACCGGCTTCAGCCTGTCGGCGGTGAGCTGGTAGACCGACTGCGGCCTGCCCGAACCCATCCCCAGGTCGCCGGTGAAGGCGGCGTAGACCTGCACCACCGGGTTGGCGGCGCCGGGAAAGACGGAGACACCGTTCAGCTCGGTGGGCAGGAACCTGGCCAGGATGCCCAGTTGCGTGGGCCGGGCGTCGGGCACCTTGATCACGCAGCCGGAGGTGAACGTGCGCAACTGCTCCACCAGGCACGGCACCGGGCCGTCGAAGGCCACCTGGCCGCGGCCGTCGAGCACCTTGAACACCGGCGCGTAGCCATTGCCCAGCAGGTAGGTCATCGTGCCGTTGACGTCGAGCGGCTCGTTGACCTTGAGCGTGAAGTCCCGCGGCGCCGCGCCCGGCCGATCGGTGACCTTGAGCCTGGCAGCGTAGTCGGTCGCCTGCCCCCTCTTGTCGCCCTGGGCGATGTAGGAGACCTCGAACCGGTCGAGCGTGATGGTGAAGGGCTCAAGGCCGCCCACCCGCGTGCCCGGGATGTACCTGTCGAAGCCGGACACGGTGTTGGCGAACTGGTTGCCCTCGACCAGCAGCACGTTGCCGCGGTAGCCGTACGTGCCGCCGAGTCCGAAGGCGATCAGCAGCCCGACCAGCGAGAGGTGGAAGATCAGGTTGCCCGTCTCCCCCGCGCGGCCCTTCTCGGCCGCCAGCCATCCGGGACCCTCGACCACGCGGAACCGCCGCCTCCTGAGGAGCTTCACCGCTCCCGCCAGATCCGCCTCGGCCGCGAGCTCGGCGTGGTGGGGCAGCCTGCCGAGATTGCGCGGCGCCGGCGGCGGTTTCCTCCTGAGCTCTTTGGCGTGCGCCAGCGCGCGCGGGACGAGGCAGCCGATCAGCGACACGAAAAGCAGCAGGTAGACGGCGGCGAACCAGGGGGCCTTGAACACGTCGAACAACCACAGCCGGTCCAGCCACCTGGCGAGCTCCGGGTCGGCGGCGAACCGCTGGGCGACCATCGGGTCCGAAACTCCCCGTTGCGGTACCAGCGAGCCGGGCACCGACGCCAGCGCGAACAGGAACAGCAGCACCAGCGCCGTCCGCATGGACGTCAGCGTGCGCCAGAACCATCTACTAAATGCCATAGTAGATAAAGGTATCGACGAACCCTCAAGGGGTGATTATTGGGTGGCATCCGCTCTTGGGTGGTGGTTAGCCTGAGGGTCCGTCTACTTGTCGAGAGGGTGTTTTATGTTCCTGCCCGCGCCGAGCGTGCCTCGCCGTACCGCGTAACCGTTCGGTCCTGACCGTCGAGGTCGCTCGGCCTGCTCTTGCTGTCATGTACGGATTTCTCAGCAAGGAGCAACCCGGGTGTCCAACACCAACAACACCCTGAAGATCGGCACCTTCACCTGCGTACGGTGCGGTCTTACCGTGTCCGGCTTCGCCGCCGACGGCACGAGGCGTAACCACTGCCCGTCGTGCCTGCACTCCCTGCACGTCACCGACCACGTCGAGGGCGGGCCGAGCGAGTGCCACGGCCGGATGACGCCAATCGCCATCGCGGTGCTGCGCACCGGCGACTGGATGGTCATCCACCGCTGCGTGCGCTGCGACGAGCTCACGTCGAACCCGGTCTGTTCGGACGACAACCAGCTCATTCTCATGCGCATGGCGGTACGGCCGCTGGCCGAGCCGCCGTTCCCGCTCGAAGTGTTCGGCGCGCTGTGATGCCACGTCGAAGCAAGCCACGCAGGCAACGCAAGGACAACCGGACAACCGACTTCCGGTGCGTCGGCTGCCGGCTGCAGGTGTCCATGGACGCGCCGGGCACGGCGCACCGCAACCACTGCCCGAACTGCCTGACCAGCCTGCACGTCGACCGGCGCGTTCCCGGTGACCGCGCCTCGGACTGCCACGGCCGGATGGAGGCACTGGGCATGTCCGTGCGGCCGGACGGCGAGTGGATGATCATCCACGAATGCCTGTCCTGCGGCGAGCTCAGCGCCAACCGCATCGCGGGTGACGACAACGCGCTGGCCGTCCTGCGGCTGGCGCTCAAACCGCTCAGGGACACCAGCATCGCCGGCCGCGCGCTGCTCACCCTGTGAACCGTGGCCCCGGGGACACCCCCGGGGCCACGATAGGGTCCATTCCGGACGTACCACTTCCGGATTGGCGGACGCATGAGTCCAACGGCAAGGGCGCTCGTCGCCCTGGAGGTGATCCAGGCCGTCCCCGGCATCACCGCGGACCGGCTCGCCGGCAAGCTCGGCGTCACCGAGCGGGCCGCCCGCCGCTACGTCGGCATCCTGCGCGAGGCCGGCATCCCGGTCGAGGCCACCCGCGGGCCGTACGGCGGCTACCGGCTCGGCCGCGGCCTGCGGCTCCCGCCGCTGATGTTCAGCGGCGCCGAGGCGCTCGGGCTGGTGATGGCCGTGCTCGACGGCCACCACGACGCGGGCGATCCCACCGACCCGGTCGGCAGCGCGCTCGGCAAGATCGTGCGGGCCCTGCCGGAGCAGGTGGCCGCCCAGGCCGAAGCGGTACGGCGGGCCACCGCGCCCGCCCCCGACCGCGCCGCCGCCCGCCCGGACCCCGCGGCCGCCGCCGCCCTGGTGCAGGCCTCCTCCGACCAGCGGCGGGTGCGCCTGGAGTACCGCTCCGAGGTGGGGACGGAACGCGTCATCGAGGCCGACCCGTGGGCGGTCGTCGTCCGCCACGGCCGGTGGTACCTGCTGTGCCACTCCCACACCTCGAACGCGCGGCGGGCCTACCGGATCGACCGCGTCCACGCTGTGGAGCCGCTGGAGGACACCTTCGTCCCGCCCGTCGGCCTGGACGCCGTCGCCGAGCTCGAGGACCACCTGGCCGTCGGCTGGGAGTACGAGGTCGAGGTCATCATCGACGCGCCCGCCGACACCGTGGCCCGCTGCCTGCCCAGAGCCGCGGGACGGCTCGAACCCGTCGACGCCACAACCACCCGCCTCGTCGGCAGCACCAGCAACCCGGCGTGGTACGCCGAGCAGCTCGCCACCATCCACGCGCCGTTCCGCATCGTCGGCTGCCCCGAACTCCAGCGCGCCGCGCGCGCCCTCGGGCAGCGCCTGCTGGACTCCTGCCCTTGAGCCCTTGAGCCCTTGAGCCCTTGAGCCCTTGAGCCGCGGTACGGCCGGCGCCGGCCGTACCGCGGGTCAGTCGAGCATGGCGGCGGTCACCGCGGGGCCGTGGCGTTCCGCCCAGTCGGCGAGGGCGAAGATCGGGACCAGCAGGTCCCGCCCGGCGGGGGTCAGCCCGTACTCGACGCGGGGCGGCGCCTCGGCGTAGCGGCGGCGTTCGACCAGCGTGAGCCGCTCCATGCGGCGCAGGGTCTGGGTGAGGACCTTCTGGCTGACCCCGCCGATCTGTTTGCGCAGGTCGCCGGGGCGCATCGGGCCGTCGCGGAGCATGTAGACGATCACCGGAAGCCAGCTGCTCGCGAACAGGTCCGTGGCCAGGCGCGCGGGGCAGTCTGCCTCGAACGCGCCGTACGGGGTGAACTCCGGGGCGGTCTGTGCGGGCATGCGGCGATTCTTCCCGTTCCGTTGCGAACCTGGAGGTGCCTTTCGGCCTCCCTACTGTGCTGACCCGAGGCGCGGTGCGGCAAGCCCGCGCGATTTCAGCCAGATGAGGAGTCGGGTCGACGATGCGTGTGGGAATTCTCGGTGCGGGAGCGATGGCGGTGGCGCTCGGCGGCGGCTGGGCGACGGCCGGGCACGAGGTGCTGGTCGGCGCGCGGGATCAGGACAGGGCGGGCAAGGCCGCCGGGAGCATCGGGGCGGGCGCCCGGGCGGGCACGCTGCGCGAGGCGGCCGGGTTCGGCGAGGCGGTGCTGCTGGCCGTTCCCGCGGCCGCGGTGGCGGACGTCCTGGCGGCGTGCGGCGGCGCGCTCGACGGGCGGACGGTCATCGACTGTACCAACGCCTTCCAGCCGGACCAGGCGGCGCCGGGCGGGGTGATGGCGTTCGTGCTGTCGGAGGAGGCGGTCGCGGAGAAGGTGGCCGCGCTGGCGCCGGAGGCGCGCGTGGTGAAGGCGTTCAACCTGTGCGCCGCGGAGGTGTGGGCGGCCTCGGAGGTCCGCCTGTTCGAGGGGCGGCGGCTGGCCGTACCGCTGTGCGGCGACGACGCGGTCGCGCTGGACCTGACCGCCGGGCTGGCCACCGACCTCGGCCTGCACCCGGTGCGCGCCGGCGGGCTGAACCGGGCCAGGTATCTGGAGGCCACCTCGGTGTTCGTGGTCAGCCTCTGGTTCGCCGGTCACGACGCCCGCGCGATGTTCCCGCCGCTGGAGCACACCTTCGCGGAGGCGGACTGACGTTTGGGTGGTTTGCGGCGCTGGGATACTCGATGGCGTGTCTTCGGCTATCCCGGCGAAGCGGCTCGTCAGGCGCGGGCGGCCCGGCTACGACCTCGAGTCGTTGCTGGCCGTCGCCGTGACCGTGTTCAACGAGCGCGGATATGAGGCCACCAGCATGGAGGCGGTGGCCAAGCGGCTCGGCATCACCAAGTCGGCGATCTACCACCATGTCGGCAGCAAGGAAGAGCTGCTCGGGCTGGCCGTCGACCGGGCGCTCGACGGGCTCTTCGAGGCCGCCGACGAGGCGCGGGCCTCGCCGGGGCGGGCGATCGACCGGCTGGAGTCGCTGGTCGACCGCAGCGTGCACGTGCTGGTCGAGCGGCTGCCGTTCGTCACACTGCTGCTGCGGGTCCGCGGCAACACCGAGGTGGAGGTGCGGGCGCTGAACCGCCGGCGCGAGTTCGACCACCTGATCGCCGACCTCATGCGGCAGGCGCAGGAGGAGGGCGACCTGGCCTCCGGGGTGGATCCCGACCTCGGGGCGCGGCTGCTGTTCGGCATGGTCAACTCCCTGATCGAGTGGTACCGCCCGTCGCGCCACATCGACGCCGACGCCCTGGCCGACGCCGTCTGCCGCACCGCCTTCCACGGCCTGCGCGCCTGACCGATCACAACGGCCTTCAGCCGGTCGAGGCGGGGCGGGGGTCCTGCACGGCCGGTTCGGGGACGGGTGGCTTCCGGTGGCGGGCGGCGGCGGGGGTCATGAGGAGGACGAGCAGCCCGCAGCCGGCGACGAGCAGCCAGCCGGGCCGTGACGCCTCAGCGAGACGCGCGGGCGAGACGTCGGCCACGATGCTGCCCGCGACGGCGATGCCGAGCGCCGAGCCGAGCTGGCGGGCCGTGGAGGTGATCCCGGCGGCGACGCCGGCGCGGGCGGGCGGCAGGCCGCTGACCGCGGTGTTGGTGATCGGCGCGTTCGCGAACCCGAACCCGATGCCGACGAGCAGGTAGGCGAGCGCCAGCCACCGGACGTCGGTCTGATCCCCGATGCCCACGAGGCAGAGCCCGCCGGCCGCGATGAACCCCCCGGCGAGCATCAGCGGCGGCCGCGCTCCGAACCGCCCGACGAGGATCCCGGAAAGCGGCGCGCACACGGTCGCCGCGACGGCCATCGGGAGCGTGACGACCCCCACGGCCACCGGGCTCATGCCCCGGGAATGCTGGAGGTAGAGGGTGTTGAGCAGCAAGGTCGCGCTGAGGGCGATGAACACCACGACCGCCCCGACGACGGCGGCGACGAAGGGCGGCCGACGGAACAGCAGCGGATCCACCAGCGGCTCGGCCCGACGCGACTCGACCCACCCGAAGGCGGCCGCGGCCACGGCGACGGCCAGGTAGCCGGTGAGAGCCGCGGGCGAGCCCCACCCGAGATGCGGCCCCTCGATCAGCACCGCGACCGAGCAGCCGACCACGACGATCAGCAGCGACTGACCCGGGCCGTCGAGCCGGCGCGGCCGCTCCGCGCGGGACTCGGGGACGAAGAGCGCGGTCAGCACCAGCGCCACGGCGACGACCGGCACGTTGATCCAGAAGACCGACCGCCAGCCGAGAGCCGAGACGAGAGCGCCGCCCACGAGGGGCCCCGCCGCCATGCTGACGCCGAAGACGGCCGCCCACACGCCGATCGCGCGCGCCCGCTCCTTCGGCTCGGTGATCACGTTGACGACGATCGCGAGCGCCACCGGGCTGAGCATCGACCCGCCGACGCCCTGCACCGCGCGGGCCGCGACCAGCACACCGATGCTCGGCGCGAGCGCGCACGCCACGGACGCGACGGCGAAGACGACCAGCCCGATCCGGAACACGCGTCGCCGTCCGATGCGGTCGGCCAGCGCGCCGGACGAGATCAGCAGGCCGGCCAGCACGATCGTGTAGGCGTCGACCGTCCATTCCAGGCCGCGGGTCCCGACGTGCAGGCCGGCGCCGATCGACGGCAGGCCGACGTTCACGATGGTGGTGTCCAGTCCGACCAGGAACAGGCTCAGGCAGCAGATCGCCAGCACCGTCCAGCGCCTTTCCGCGCCCATGGTCACTCCTTCACAGATGTAGGTGGAATCGGACACCCAATGTCGGGCCTGGGACAGCAGGTCCGGTAGGAAATTTGCAAGAACCGCAAAAGACCGGGGCAAACTAGTAGATATGGACGCAGAACTGGAGCAGACGCTGGCCGCCATCGGGCCGCGGCTGCGCGCACTGCGCCGCGACCGCGGCATGACCCTCGAGGCACTGTCGGCCGCGACCGGCATCTCGGTGAGCGGCCTGTCGCGGATCGAGTCCGGCAAGAGACGCCCGACCCTCGAACTGCTCATCCCGCTCGCGCGGGCACACCGTGTGGCGCTCGATCAGCTCATCGCCGCCCCGTCGACCGGCGACCCGCGGGTTCACCTGACCCCGAAACGGCACCGCCGCAACGGGAGCGCCCTCGTGCCGCTGACGCAGTACCCGGGACGTCTGCAGGTCTTCAAGCAGGTGATCGCGCCCGAGCCGCGCAGGCTCGTCGCCCACACCGGCTACGAATGGCTCTTCGTCCTGGCCGGCGAGCTGCTGCTCGTCCTCGGAGAGCGCGAGCTGACGCTGCGTCCCGGCGAGGTTGCCGAGTTCGACACGGCCCAGCCGCACTGGTTCGGCCCCAGCGGCGACCGCCCCGTCGAGATCCTGCACATCCACGGCCCGCAGGGCGACAAGGCCCGGGTCCGTGCGCACCTCGACTGAGCAGCGTATGAGGCCGTTGCGGGAGCTTCGGACCTCCCTGGGCAGATAAAGGTCTTGTTGCGCCTCTTGACGGCTCCGCAGAAGCGTTGGTGCAATGTCACACCTCACTACAAGCGAGGAGCCGCACATGCGTGCCATCCCTCTGAAGTCTTTCGCGGCGCTCGCCGTCCTTGCTGTCCTGGCGACCGGATGCGGTCAGGGTCTGCTCGGCGGCGGTGACAAGGGAGGCGACAAGGAAGCCCCGATCGTCCTCGGCATGCTGATCCCGCAGTCGGGCAGCGAGGCCGCCATCGGTCCCTATATGAGTAACGCGGCGCAGCTCGCGATCGACGAGATCAACGCCAAGGGCGGCGTGCTCGGACGCAAGCTGGAGCTGAAGACCGCCGACGACGCCTGTGACGCGCAGTCGGCCACGGCCGGCGCCAACAAGCTGGTGACCGAGGGCGTGAACGTCTCGGTGGGCGGCTACTGCTCCGGCGCCACCCTGCCCACGCTGCCGATCTTCGGCAAGTCGAACATCCCGATGATCATCCCGGCGGCCAACTCCCAGGAGCTGGTCGACCAGAAGCTCAAGCACGTCTTCCTGATCAACGGGACCGGCTCCCAGCAGGCGGCCGCGGCCCAGAAGTGGATCGCCAAGCAGGGCGGCACGAAGGTCGCGCTGATGCACGACAACACCAGCTACTCCAAGGACATCGCGCTGCGCACCCAGGCGCTGCTCGGCGCCCAGGCCGTGACCGTCGAGGCGGTGACGCCCAAGGAGAGCGACTACAGCGCCAACATCACCAACGTGCTGGCCAAGAAGCCCGACTTCATCTACTGGACCGGCTACTTCCAGGAGGGCGGGCTCATCATCCGCCAGCTCCGCCAGGCCGGCTACAAGGGCTCGATCATCGTCGGCGACGGTTCGGTCTCGGCGAAGCTGGCCGAGATCGCCGGAGGCGACGCCGCCGAGGGCGTCTACGCCACGATGACCCAGACCCCCGACACCATCGAGGGCGCCCAGGGATGGATCGAGGCGTACAAGAAGAAGTTCAACGCCGCGCCCGGCCCCTACTCCAACCAGGCCTACGACGCCGTACGGCTGGCCGCGGAGGCGATCAAGAACGCGGGCGGCACCGACGGCGCCAAGGTCATCGCCGCGCTCGAGGCGATGGACGGGTTCCAGATGTTCTCCGGGCCGCTGAAGTTCACGCCCGAGCACACGCTGTCCAACGGGGGCTTCCAGATCCTCGTCGTCAAGAACGGCGCCTTCACCCTGCAGGACTCGCTCAAATGACGCAGCTCGTCTGGAACGGCCTGTTCGTCGGATCGTTCTACGCCCTGGTGGCCTTGGGCTACAGCATGGTCTACGGGATCATCAAGCTGCTCAACTTCGCCCACGGCGACCTGTACATGCTCGGCGCGTTCACCGGCTTCGCCGTTCTCGGCGCCGTCGGTGGCGTGCCGCAGGCGATGGCGCTGCCGGTGCTGCTGGCCGTACTCCTGGTCACGATGGGAGTCACCGGCCTGGCCGGGGTGGCGCTCGAGCGGGTCGCCTACCGGCCGCTGCGCCGGGCGCCCCGCCTGTCGCTGCTGATCACCGCGGTGGGCGCGTCCTTCGCCCTGGAGTACGGCATGCGCGCCGGCGCCGGCGCCGACCCGCAGGTCTACCCGGTACGGCTCGGCGGCACGTCGCTGCACGTGCTCGGGGCCACCCTGACGCTGC
Organism: Nonomuraea sediminis; assembly: GCF_018531495.1. Taxonomy (GTDB): domain Bacteria; phylum Actinomycetota; class Actinomycetes; order Streptosporangiales; family Streptosporangiaceae; genus Nonomuraea; species Nonomuraea sediminis. Next base: position 160,131 of record NZ_JAHDTI010000011.1, on the reverse strand, counting down.
AGCAGTTGGTGCTGATCGGCGTCGCCGTGCTGCTCATGGCCGGGCTGAACCTGCTGGTCACCAGGACCCGTGAGGGCCGGGCCATGCGGGCCATCGCGCTCGACCCGCGCACCAGTTCGCTGATGGGCATCGACGTGAACGCGGTGATCTCCAGGACCTTCTTCCTCGGCTCGGCCCTGGCCGGGGCCGCCGGGGTGATGGCCGGGGCCTACTACGGGAAGATCGACTTCCTGATGGGCTTCCTGATCGGGCTCAAGGCGTTCACCGCCGCGGTGATCGGCGGCATCGGCAACATGACCGGCACCATGCTGGGCGGCCTGCTGCTCGGGCTGCTGGAGTCGTTCGGCACGTTCTGGCTGGGCGGCGAGTGGCGCGACGTGTTCGCCTTCGGGGTGCTGATCCTGTTCCTGACCGTGCGGCCGACCGGGCTGCTCGGCGAGCGCGTCACGGAGCGCGTATGACGACGACCCAGACCCGCCGCGTCGGCACGGACAAGCCGCCCACGCTGGCCTCGCGGCTGATGAGCAACAGGTGGGCCGGACTGGCCGGTGTGCTGATCGCGGTTCTCGCGCCGTTCGTCATCGCCACGCCGTACGCGCTGTCGGTGATGACCAGCGCTGCCATCTTCGTGATGCTGGCGGCCGGGCTGAACATCGTGGTCGGCTACTGCGGCCTGCTCGACCTGGGGTATGTCGCCTTCTTCGCGGTCGGCGCGTACACCAGCGGGGTGCTGGCCACCAGGCTCCACCTGCCCCTGGTGGCGACCGTGCCCGCGGTGCTGGTGGTCACGGTGATCGCCGGCATCGTCATCGGAGCGCCCACCCTGCGGCTGCGCAGCGACTATCTGGCGATCGTGACCCTCGGCTTCGGCGAGATCATCCGGATCACGGCCAACAACCTGGACGTCACCGGCGGCCCGTCGGGCATCTACGGCATTCCCGGCCTGGCCGGCAATCCGGTGGTCTTCTACTACGTGACCGTGGCCGTCGTCTGCGTGGCCGTGCTCGGCGCGGCGCGGCTGGGCAGGTCCCGGCTGGGCCGGGCCTGGCGGTTCGTCCGCGAGGACGAGGACGCCGCCGAGGCCATGGGGGTGCACACCTACCGGGTCAAGCTCGCCGCCTACATCGCCGGGGCGATCTGGGGCGGCCTGGCCGGGGTGCTGTTCGCCGCCCAGCTGTCGGCGATCTCCCCGACGAGCTTCACGTTCCTGCAGTCCGCGCTGGTCCTGATGGCCGTCGTGCTGGGCGGCATGGGCTCCATCCCCGGCGTCGTCGTCGGCGCCATCGTGATCAGCCTGCTCCCCGAGGTGCTGCGCGACCTGGCCGACTACCGCTTCTTCCTGTTCGGGATCCTGCTCATCGTCGTCATGCTCCTGCGCCCGCAGGGCCTGTGGCCGGCCCGATCGAAGGAGACGGTCAAATGAGCCTGCTGAGTGTCGAGGACCTGCGCCTGTCCTTCGGCGGGCTGGTGGCCATCGACGGGCTGAGCTTCTCGGTGAACGAGGCGGAGATCATCTCCGTCATCGGGCCCAACGGCGCGGGCAAGACCTCGGCCTTCAACTGCACCACCGGCTTCTACAAGCCGACGGCCGGCCGGATCACCTTCAGGGACAGCAGCATCCGCGGGCTGCGGCCCTCGGCCGTGGCCCAGCTCGGCATCTCGCGCACCTTCCAGAATCTGCGCCTGTTCGGCGAGCTGTCGGTGCTGGACAACGTGCGGGCCGGAGCGCATCTGTGGCTCAAGCAGAACATCTTCGACGCGCTGCTGCACACGCCGCGCTACCGCCGCTCTGAACGTGAGTGCACCGAGCAGGCCAACCACTGGCTCGACTTCGTCGGCCTGCGCGGCGACCGGTACGGCGCGGCCCGCAACCTGCCCTACGGCGAGCAGCGCCGTACCGAGATCGCCAGGGCACTGGCACGCCGTCCCGACCTGCTCCTGCTGGACGAGCCCGCGGCCGGGCTCAACCACGCGGAGAAGGCGGAGATGCTCGACCTGATCAGGCGCATCCAGGCCCTGGGCGTCGCCATCGTCCTCATCGAACACGACATGGGGCTGGTCATGGAGGTATCGGAACGCGTGGTCGTGCTCAACTTCGGCCGCAAGATCGCCGACGGCCGTCCCGATGACGTCCGTCGCGACCCTGCCGTCATCGAGGCCTACCTCGGGAGCGACGCCGATGCTTGAGATCCGCGGACTCGATGTCCACTACGACGGCATCCACGCCCTGCGCGGCCTGTCGCTCACCGTCGAACCCGGCGAGATCGTCGCCCTGCTCGGCAACAACGGCGCCGGCAAGACCACCACGCTGTCGGCCGTCTCGGGGCTGGTGCGGTCCAGCGACGGCTTCGTCACCTTCGACGGCAAGGAGGTCACGCGCGACAAGCCGCACCGGATCGCCGCCCGCGGCCTGGTGCACGTCCCTGAGGGGCGCAGGATCTTCAGCACGCTCACCGTCCACGAGAACCTGCAGCTCGGCGGCTACCTGGTCCGCGACCAGGCGGAGATCCGCAGGCGGATCGACCACGTCTACGAGCTGCTGCCCCGGCTGGCCGAGCGGCGCGCCCAGCAGGGCGGCACGCTGTCCGGCGGCGAGCAGCAGATGCTGGCGATCGGCCGGGCCCTGGTCACGGGACCCCGCATGCTGCTCCTGGACGAGCCGTCGATGGGGCTGGCCCCGCTGGTGGTCGCCTCGGTCATGAAGCTCATCGCGGACATCAACCGGGAAGGCGTCTCGGTCCTGCTGGTGGAGCAGAACGCCACCGCCGCGCTGCGGATCGCACACCGGGGATACGTGATCGAGAACGGCACCTGCGTCCTGGACGGCCCCGCCGGCGAGCTCCGCGAGGATCCGCGCGTGGCCGAGGCGTACCTGGGCGGCGTCTGACGCGGCGATGACACCTTCTTGATCGCATCCGGCGATTACCGTCACCGGAAGCCGAGCAGGTCGCCGGAGGACCACGTTCCCGGTGGATGCAGAAGGTGACGCCATGCCCAAATACATGATCCAGGCCACCTACACGGCGGAGGGCCTGAAAGGAGTCCTGCGAGACGGCGGGACCGCGCGACGCCAGGCGGTGGACCGCATGGTGAGCAGCCTCGGCGGCACGGTCGAGCAGATGTACTTCGCGTTCGGGGACAACGACGTCTTCCTCCTGGTCGACCTGCCCAGCAATGCCGACTCGGCCGCCCTGAGCCTCACCGTTTCCGCGGCGGGCGGAGTGCGGACGAAGACCTCGGTGCTCCTGACGACGGAGGAGATCGACGAAGCCGCGAGAAAGCAGGTGGATTACCAGGCCCCTGGCGCGTGACAGCGGCCCCCTTGCCTACTGACCGAATGGTCGGTAGAAAAAGGGGGTCTTCTGCCGTGTTGGAGGGGCTATGTCCGAGGTGTTCCTGGTTGGTGGAGTCCGCACGCCGCAAGGAAACGCTGGCCGGAGGCCGCGCCGACGATCTGGCCGCCCTGGTGGTCCGTGAAGCGGTCGCGCGAAGCGGCGTGCCGGGCACGCCGACAGCGACGCCTTCGCGCTGCGCAGCCACCAGCGCGCCGTCGCGGCCATCGACGCGGGCCGGTTCGAGGCGGAGCTCGTGCCCGTCGGGGACGTGCGCGTCGACGAGGGGCCGCGTCTGATCTCAGCTCCCCGGCGACAACGGGTTCTCAAGCGCCATCCGGGCGCGTTACCATAACTGACCGAATGGACAGTCAGTAATTCGGGAAGGGGCAGCTCCTATGACCGCTCTACGCAGCTACGTATCCGGGGCCTGGCACACGCCCCCGGACGAGGGCGCGCCGGTGCACGACGCGGTGACCGGCGAGCAGATCGCCCGCGTCTCCTCGACCGGCGTGGACTTCGCCGCGGCGCTGGCCTACGGCCGCCGCCAGGGCGCCGAGCTGCGCCGCCTGACCTTCCACCAGCGGGCCGCCCTGCTGAAGGCGCTGGGCTCCCACCTACGCGAGCACCGCGACGAGCTGTACGCGCTCGAGGCCCGCGCCGGCGCGACCAAGGGCGACGCGTGGATCGACGTCGACGGCGGGATCGGCACGCTGCTGTCCTACTCGAGCAAGGGCCGGCGCGAGCTGCCCAACGCGGACACCCTCGTGGAGGGCGAGCCGGAGGTGCTCGGCCGGGGCGGCACGTTCGCCGGCCGCCACCTGCTCACGCCGCTGCGGGGCGTCGCCGTGCAGATCAACGCCTTCAACTTCCCCGTCTGGGGGCCGCTGGAGAAGCTCGCCCCGGCGTTCGTGGCCGGGGTGCCCAGCCTGATCAAGCCCGCGAGCCAGACCGCGTACCTGACCGCGCGGCTGGTGGAGCTGATCGTGGAGTCCGGCATCCTGCCCGAGGGCTCGGTGCAGCTCGTCTGCGGGGACGTGGGCGACCTGTTCGAGCACCTGACCGAGCAGGACCTGGTGGGGTTCACCGGGTCGGCGTCGACCGCGCGCCGGCTGCGGACGCACCCGGCGGTGGTGGAGCGCGCCGTACGGTTCAACGCCGAGGCCGACTCGCTGAACTGCTCGATCCTGGGCCCCGACGGGGACGTCGACCTGTACGCGGCGCAGCTGGTGACCGAGATGACCGCCAAGGCCGGGCAGAAGTGCACGGCGATCCGCCGCGCGTTCGTCCCGCGCGAGCGCCTGGCGGAGGTGACCGAAGCGGTGCGCGCCCGCCTGGAGCAGGTCGTGGTCGGCGCGCCGCTGGCCGAGGGCGTGACGATGGGGCCGCTGGTCAGCCTGCGCCAGCGCGAGGAGGTGCGCGCCGCGGTGAAGGCGCTCGGCGGCGAGCTGCTGTTCGGCGACCTCGACCAGGTGCGGGTGGTGGGCGCGGACGCGCAGGCCGGCGCGTTCATGTCGCCGATCCTGCTGGCGGGCGACCCCGACAGGGCCGAGCCGCACGAGATCGAGGCGTTCGGGCCGGTCAGCATGCTCATGCCGTACGGCTCGGCCGAGCAGGCCGTCGACTACGCCGCCCGGGGACGCGGCAGCCTGGTCGGGTCCATCGTCACCGAGGATCCCGGCTTCGCCCGTGAGGTCGTGCTCGGGCTGGCGCCCTGGCACGGCAGGCTGCTGGTGCTCGACCGGACGGACGCCAAGGAGTCGACCGGCCACGGTTCGCCGCTGCCGATGCTGGTGCACGGCGGTCCCGGCCGCGCGGGCGGCGGCGAGGAGCTGGGAGGCGTGCGGGCGGTCAAGCACCACATGCAGCGCACCGCGCTGCAGGGCTCCCCCGACGTGCTCACGGCCGTGACCGGCGTGTGGACGCCGGGAGCCAGCCGCTCCGAGGACGTGCACCCCTTCCGCAAGAGCCTGGCCGAGCTGCGCATCGGCGACACGGTCACCGCGGGGCCGAGGCGGGTCACCGACGAGGACGTGGCGCACTTCGCCGAGTTCACCGGCGACACCTTCTACGCCCACACCGACGAGGCGGCCGCCGCCGCCAACCCGCTGTTCGGCGGCATCGTGGCGCACGGCTACCTGGTCGTCTCCTTCGCCGCCGGGCTGTTCGTGGCGCCCGAGCCCGGCCCGGTGCTGGCCAACTACGGGCTGGAGAACCTGCGGTTCCTCACCCCGGTCAAGCCGGGCGACGAGCTGACGGTGACGCTGACGGCCAAGCAGATCAGCCCGCGCGAGAACGCCGACTACGGCGAGGTCCGCTGGGACACCGACGTCACCAACCAGAACGGCGAGTCGGTCGCCAAGTACGACGTCCTGACCCTGGTCGCCAAGGAGGCGAGGTGAGCACGTTCGACGAGGTGATCGCGGCGGACCGGCGGGTCGAGCCGCGCGACGACATGCCCGACGGCTACCGGAAGACCATGATCCGGCAGATCGCCCAGCACGCCCACTCCGAGATCATCGGCATGCAGCCCGAGGGCGAGTGGATCACCAGGGCCCCGTCGCTGCGGCGCAAGGCGATCCTGCTGGCCAAGGTCCAGGACGAGGCCGGGCACGGCCTGTACCTGTATTCGGCCGCCGAGACCCTCGGGGTGGACCGCACCGACCTGACCGAGCGGCTCATCAGTGGCCGCCAGAAGTACTCCTCGATCTTCAACTACCCCACGCTCACCTTCGCCGACGTCGGGGTGATCGGCTGGCTGGTGGACGGCGCCGCGATCTGCAACCAGGTGCCGCTGTGCCGCAGCTCCTACGGCCCGTACGCGCGCGCCATGATCCGCATCTGCAAGGAGGAGTCCTTCCACCAGCGCCAGGGCTACGAGCTGCTGATGACCATGATGCGGGGCACCGAGGCGCAGCGCGCCATGGTGCAGGACGCGGTGGACCGCTGGTGGTGGCCGTCGCTGATGATGTTCGGCCCGCCCGACGGCGACTCGCCCAACAGCGCGCAGTCCATGGCGTGGAAGATCAAGCGGCACAGCAACGACGAGCTGCGCCAGCGCTTCGTGGACATGACCGTCCCCCAGGCCGAGCGGCTCGGCGTCACGCTGCCGGATCCCGAGCTGCGCTGGAACCAGGAGCGCGGGCACCACGACTTCGGCACCCCCGACTGGGACGAGCTGCGGCGGGTCATCTCCGGCGGCGGCCCCTGCAACGCCGAGCGGATCGCCCGCCGGCAGGCCGCGCACGAGGAGGGCGCCTGGGTCCGCGAGGCCGCCGAGGCGTACGCGGCCAAGCACGAACGGAGGCGAGTGGCATGACCTGGCCGCTGTACGAGGTGTTCATCCGGGGCAAGCGGGGACTCAACCACGTCCACGTCGGCTCGCTGCACGCGCCCGACGACGAGTCGGCGCTGCACAACGCCCGCGACCTGTACACGCGCCGCAACGAGGGCGTGAGCATCTGGGTCGTCCGCTCGGCCGACATCATCGCCTCCAGCCCGGACGAGAAGGACGCCTTCTTCGAGCCGAGCGGCGACAAGGTCTACCGGCACCCGACCTTCTACGCCATCCCCGACGACGTCCCGCACATCTAGGGAGTGGTGAGGTGAGCTTCGACAACGCCTACGAGGCCCTGGACCAGGACGGCGGCGCCCACTGGGCCTTCGGGACCGGCTTCGCCGACCCGCTGGCGGGCATCCCCGCGCCCCCGGCGGGTCCGGAGCTGGCGGCCCGCTGCCTGGCCCTGGGCGACGACGCGCTGATCATGTCGCACCGCGTCCAGCAGTGGTGCACCCGCGCCCCCGAGCTGGAGGACGAGGTCGCCCTGGCCAACATCGCCCTCGACCTGCTCGGCCAGGCCAGGCTGCTGCTGTCGCGCACCGGCGGGGACGAGGACGCGCTGGCCTTCCTGCGCGATCCCGCCGAGTTCCGCAGCGTCGCCCTGGTCGAGGCCCCCCACGGGGACTTCGCCGACCTGATCGCCCGGCTCCTGGTCTTCTCCACCTGGCGGCTGGCGCTCCTGCGCCGCCTGGCGGACGACGCCGACGAGCTGCTGTCCGCCATCGCGGCCAAGGGCGTCAAGGAGGTCACCTACCACCGCGACTACGCCGCCCGCTGGACGCTGCGGCTCGGTGACGGCACCGACCACTCGCACGCCCGCGCGCAGCAGGCCGTGGACGCCCTGTGGCCGCTGGTCGGCGGGCTGTTCACCGACGACGAGATCGGCCTGGACCCGGCTGCGCTGCGCGCCGAGTTCGACGCCGTCATCGCCGAGGTGCTGCACGCCGCCACCCTGACCGTCCCCGCCGACGCCCCCGGTGAGCCGGTACGGCGGGGCCGCCACGATCCCGCGCTCGCCTCCCTGCTGGAGGAGATGCAGGGCGTCGCCCGAGCACTGCCGGGTGCGACGTGGTGAGGGCCGCGGAGGTCGCGGCGGCAGTCGTGGATCCGGAACTGCCCCAGCTCACGCTCGCCGAGCTGGGCGTGCTCCGCGACGTCAAGGAGGACGCGGGCCGCGTGACCGTGTGGATCACGCCGACGTACACGGCCTGCCCCGCGCTGGGCGCCATGCGCGACGATCTGGTGCGCCGGCTCGGCGAGGCGGGTTACGACGAGGTCGACGTGCGGGTGGCGCTCTCCCCCGCGTGGAGCTCCGACTGGATCAGCGAGTCGGGCCGCCGCAAGCTCGCCGAGGCCGGGATCGCTCCCCCGGGTCCCGCGCCGCACCGCGCGGGGCCGATCCCGCTCACGCTCGGGCCGTCGCGGCGGGCGAACTGCCCGCAGTGCGGCTCGGCCGACACGCTTGAGCTTTCCGAGTTCGGCTCCACGGCCTGCCGCGCGTTGCGCCGCTGCCGCTCATGTGGCGAAACCTTCGACCACTTCAAGGAGATCTGACCATGGGCGCCTCCTCCCACCCGCTGCGCGTGGACGCCGTCGAACGGCTGTGCGCCGACGCCGTCGCCGTGACCTTCGCGATTCCCGACGAGCTGGCCGAGCTGTACGCCTTCCGCCCAGGCCAGTCGCTGACCCTGCGCCGCATCGTGGACGGCAGGGACGAGCGCCGCTCCTACTCCATCTGCTCCCCCGCGGGCGGGTCGCCGCGCGTCGGCGTCCGCGAGGTGCCCGGCGGGCTGTTCTCCGGCTGGCTGACCCGCCAGGTGCGTCCCGGCGACGAGATCGAGGTGCTGCCGCCGAGCGGCTCCTTCACCGCCGAATTGCTGCCCGGCGAACGCCACGTGCTGATCGCGGCGGGCTCGGGGATCACCCCCATCCTGTCGCTGGCCGCCTCGGCGCTGGCCGTACCCGACACCCGGGTGACCCTGCTGTACGGCAACCGCACCAGCCAGAGCGTGATGTTCGCCGACGAGCTCGCCGACCTCAAGGACGCCCATCCCGAGCGGCTCGAGCTGGTCCACGTGCTGTCGCGCGAGCCGCGCGACGCCGAGCTGTTCAGCGGCCGGCTCGACGCCGACCGGCTGGCCACGCTGGTCCGGCGGCTGATCCCGGTCGAGGAGGTCGACCACTGGTGGCTGTGCGGCCCGCACGGCATGGTCGTCGACGGCATGGCGGTGCTGGCCGAGCTGGGCGTCCCGCGCGAGCGCGTGCACCGCGAGCTGTTCTACGTCGAGGAGGAGCCGCCCCCGCCGCACACCCACGCCGAACCGGCGAGCGGGAGTCCCGCCGCCACGGTCACGCTGGTCCTGGACGGGCGCAAGAGCGTGGTGGAGCTGCCCGCCGGCACCACCGTCCTGGACGGGGCGCAACGGGTGCGGCCCGACCTGCCCTTCGCCTGCAAGGGCGGCGTGTGCGGCACGTGCAGGGCCAGGGTCGTGGACGGCGAGGTGCGCATGCGGCGCAACTTCGCGCTCGACCCGGCCGAGCTGGAGGCCGGATTCGTCCTCACCTGCCAGTCCGAACCCGTCTCCGGCACCGTCACGGTCGACTACGACGCGTAGCCGTACTCCCGCCGAGCAGCATGTCGTCGTTCGACTCGTCGAAGATGAGATGCGTGCGGGTGCTCAGCACCCCGGGGATGGAGTGCAGGTCGTTGAGCACCAGGTCGCGCAGCTCGCCCTGACCGGCCACCCGGACCAGGGCGAGCACGTCGAAGTCCCCGCCGATCAGGGCGAAGTTCAGTATGCCGGATACTTCACGCAGCCTTGCGCTCACCTCGCGCCAGGAGTTCTGCTCGATGCGCAGCGTCACGTACGCCGACGTGGTCAGCCCGATCATGGCCGGATCCAGCCGCACGGAGAACCCGCGCACCACGCCGTCGGTGATGAGCCTGTCGAGCCTGCTGTAGGCGCTCGCGCGGGAGATGTGCAGGCGCTCGGCCAGCGACCTGACCGACAGGCGGGCGTCCCTGGACAGCTCGGTGATGATCTTCCGGTCGACGTCGTCGAGCTCGACGGTCACTTGGCCTTCCCTCTTCATGAAATCAGTCCATTCGTCTGGCATTTCACAATATGTCTAGACATATAGCAGCTCAGGGCGGACTGTATCTGACAAACAGCCACGAGAGGAGGCATGCCGTGGTGGCGAAACCCGGAACCGAGCTTCTGCCCTCAGCACTGCCCGTGCAGCTCGTCGACGAGCACGGCGACCGCGCCCCCAGATCCAGGGCCCAGGGGTACGGCATGCCGCCGGCCGAGGCGCTGCTGGCCGCGCACCGGGCCCTGGTGATCGGCCGCCGCTTCGACCGGCAGGCCACCAGCCTGGTCAAGCAGGGCCGGCTGGCGGTCTACCCGTCCTCGCACGGCCAGGAGGCCAGCCAGGTCGGCGCGGTGCTCGCCGTACGCGGCACGGATTGGGTGTTCCCCACCTACCGCGAGAGCGTCGCCCTGGTGACGCGCGGCATCGACCCGGTCGAGGTGCTGACGCTGCTGCGCGGCGACTGGCACTGCGGCTACGACCCGCGCGCCCACCGCACCGCTCCCCAGTGCACGCCGCTGGCCACCCAGTCCCTGCACGCCGTCGGCGCCGCCTACGCCGCCCGCGCCCGCGGCCTGGACGAGGTCGCGCTGGCCTTCCTCGGCGACGGCGCCACCAGCGAGGGCGACTTCCACGAGGCGATGAACTTCGCCGCCGTCTTCCAGGCCCCGGTCGTCTTCTTCGTGCAGAACAACGGGTACGCCATCTCGGTGCCGCTGGCCCGCCAGAGCGCCGCCCCCTCGCTGGCGCACAAGGCCGTCGGGTACGGCGTGCCGGGTGTGAGCGTGGACGGCAACGACGTGGCAGCCGTGCTCGCCGTGGTCGGCAAGGCCGTGGAACGCGCCAGGAGCGGCGGCGGCCCCACGCTCGTCGAGGCGCACACCTACCGCATCGAGGCCCACACCAACGCCGACGACGCCACCCGCTACCGGCCCGACGGCGAGGTCGCCGCCTGGCTGGAACGCGACCCGCTGGACCGCATCACCGCCTACCTGCGCGCCGCCGGGCTCCTGACCTCCGTGGAGGAGATCGACGCCGAGGCCGAGGCGGTCGCCGCCGACCTGCGCGCCCGCCTGTCCGGCGAGCCGGCGGTCGCCCCCGAGGATCTGTTCGCCCACGTCTACGCCGCCCCCACCCCCCAGCTGCGAGAGCAGGCCGCGCGACTGCTGGCCGAACTCGGTGAGGAGGACCGGTGACCACCGTCACCTTCGCCCAGGCCGTCAACGCCGCGCTCGCCGACGCCATCGAGGCCGACGAGAGCGTCCTGGTCTTCGGCGAGGACGTCGGGCCGCTGGGCGGCGTCTTCCGCGTCACCGACGGGCTCACCGCCAAGTACGGCGAGCAGCGCTGCTTCGACACCCCGCTCGCCGAGTCGGGGATCGTGGGGATGGCCGTCGGCATGGCCATGAACGGGCTGCGCCCGGTCGTGGAGATGCAGTTCGACGCGTTCGCCTATCCGGCCTTCGAGCAGATCGCCAGCCACGTCGCCAAGATGCGCAACCGCACCCGCGGCGCGCTCACCCTGCCCATGGTGATCCGCGTCCCCTACGCGGGCGGCATCGGCGGCGTCGAGCACCACAGCGACTCCTCCGAGGCCTACTACGCGCACACGCCCGGCCTGACGGTCGTGGCCCCCGCCACGCCCTCCGACGCCTACAGCCTGCTCCGCGAGGCCGTCGACTCCCCCGACCCGGTCGTGTTCCTGGAGCCCAAGCGGCTCTACTGGAGCAAGGAGGAGGTCACACTGCCGGTGCGCACCGCACCCTTCGGCACGGCCGCCGTCCGCAGGGCGGGCCAGGACGCCACGCTGGTCGCCTACGGACCTGCGGTGCCCGTCGCGCTGGAGGCCGCGCAGGCCGCCGCCGCGGAGGGCTGGTCTCTCGAGGTCGTCGACCTGCGCACCATCGTGCCTTTCGACGAGGCCACCGTGTTCGCCAGCGTCCGCAAGACGGGCCGTGCCGTGGTCGTCGCCGAGGCGCAGGGCTTCGCCAGCGTCTCCTCCGAGATCGCCGCCCGCATCGGGGAACGCTGCTTCCACTCCCTCGAGGCGCCCGTGCGCCGCGTCACCGGGCTGGACATCCCCTACCCGCCGCCCAAGCTCGAGCACCATCACCTGCCCAGCGTCGACCGCGTCCTGGACGCCGTCGCCACCCTGCAGTGGGAGGACGCGTGACCACCAGCCAGTTCACCCTGCCGGACCTGGGCGAGGGCCTCACGGAGGCGGAGATCGTCCGCTGGCTGGTCAAGGTCGGCGACCAGGTCACGGTCGACCAGCCCATCGTCGAGGTCGAAACCGCCAAGGCCACGGTCGAACTCCCCACCCCCTACGCCGGCGTCGTCACCGCCCAGCCGGCGGCCGAGGGCGACGTCGTGGCCGTGGGCGCGCCCATCATCACCATCACCGACGCGGCAGCGGCCCGCTACATCGAGGAGGAGCGCGCGGGATCCGGCAACGTCCTGGTCGGCTACGGCACCAGCGCCACCGGCCGCGCCCGGCGCGTCCCCCGCCGCCCCGCCACCGCGGGCACCGGCAAGCCGCTGGTCATCTCCCCGGTCGTCCGTCGCCTGGCCCGCGAGAACGCCGTCGACCTCACCACTCTCACCGGCAGCGCCCCCGGCGGCGTCATCACCCGGGCCGACGTCACCAATGCCATCACCGCCTCCCAGGCGACCCTGCCCGAGGAACCCGCTCCCCAGGCGAGCGCACCGCTCCCGCTGCCGGTCCTCGAGCGCATCCCGCTGCGAGGCGCCCGCAGGGCCGCCGCCGAGCTGTTCACGCGCAGCCGCCGTGAGATCCCCGAAGCCACGACCTGGGTCGACGTCGACGCCACCGAACTCGTCCAGCTCCGCCGGACGCTCAACGCCAAGCGACCCATCGGCCTGCTGGCCCTCATTGCCCGCTTCGTCATCGCCGGGCTGGCCCGGCACCCCGTCCTCAACAGCCGGGTGGACACCGAAGCAGGCGAGATCCTCGTCCTGGACGGCGTCAACCTCGGCTTCGCCGCCCAGACGGACCACGGCCTGGTCGTCCCCGTCATCAAGGACGCGCACAGACTCAGCGCCGCGGCCCTCCACGACGAGCTGACCCGCCTGACGGCCGCCGCCCGCGACGGCGCCCTGACCCCGGCCGACCTCACCGGGGGCACCTTCACCCTCAACAACTACGGGGTCTTCGGCGTGGACGGCGCCGCCCCCATCATCAACCACCCGGAAACCGCCATCCTCGGCCTGGGCCGCATCATCGACCGCCCCTGGGCCGTCGACGGCACCCTGGCGGTCCGCAAGATCGCCCAGCTCTCCTTCGCCTTCGACCACCGGGTCTGCGACGGCGGCACCGCGGCCTCCTTCCTCCGCTTCATGGCCGACTCCATCGAGGACCCCCAGCAAGCCCTGACCACGCTGTAGCCGAGGCAGAGCGAGACGACTCGAGCCAATGGTGAATCCTTTTGGGGGGTGATGCCCTCTTATGGGGTGATGGCCATGTTTGGAAGGAAGATGTGGAATGACCTCGCGCCGACGACAAGGACGCCGACGTGGCTGAGTGGGCGAGCACGCAGCTGATCGAGGCCGCGCAGGCCGGTGATCGCGAGTCGATCACCGCGGTGGTCCACGGTGCCCACACCCACGTGCGGCGCTTCGCCGAGCACCTGTGCGCGTCCCCGCAGGATGCCGAGGACGCCGCGCAGGAGGCGCTGATCATCCTCTACCGGAAGATCGGCACGCTGCGGGCAACGGGCGCGCTGGCCTCCTGGATGTTCAGGATCGTCAAGAACGAGTGCCTGCGCCGCACCCGGCTGCTGCTCGACGGCGGTCACGAGGACGTCGCCAGTCTGGTGACGTCGGCAGAGGACGAGGTCATCCGCCGGCTGGAAGCCGAGTTCGTCGCGCAGGCGATCAGGGAGCTGCCTGAGGTTCAGCGCAGAGTGCTGATCCTGCGGGACATCCTGGGCTATCCGGGGCGAAGGGTCGCCGAGATGCTCGGCCTGAGCACCGCCGCGATGAAGTCCCAGCTCCACCGGGCCCGCAGCGCGGTCCGGCTCAGCCTGACCCGCCCTTCCTGAGCAGGCCGCGTTTCCACACCCAGTTCGAAGGGGAGCTTCGCCATGCTTGAAAACGGATCGCCCATGCCCGACGTGGTGCTCGAGGACACCGAGGGCCGGACCGTCCGCCTGTCCGAATACCGGGGAGATCATGCCGTGCTGGTCTACTTCATGCGGTCGGCGTCATGCCCGGTCTGCAACCAGCACATCAAGGACCTCGTCCGGCGCCGCGACGAGCTCGCGGCCGACAACGTCAAGATCCTCGTCGCGGTTCCGGAGGACCGCCAGGAGGCGGCCGCGTGGAAGGACAAGCGTCAGATCCCGTTCCGCGTGCTCGTCGGCCGCCGCGGCACCCCGCACGAGATGGTCGGCCTGAGCAGGAAGGCCTTCGGCTCGATGCAGCAGTCGGGCAGCATCCTCGTCGACGCGGCCGGCATCGTCCGCCACGCCCACGGCGCCACCATGCCCACCGGCGCCTACGACAAGAAGGGGATCACCGCCGCCGTGCAGGCTCTCCGCTCCCGCGTATGAGACCGCGGCCCAGGGTGCGGTCCAGGGCGATTCGGGTGAGCCAGCCGAGGGCCGCGGTGAAAAGCGGAGGCCAGACAATCGGGCCGAAGCTGTAGCCGACCGCCACTACCAGGGGGATCCAGAGACGGTGGACCGCCTGGTAGGGCAGGCCCGGCGGGCGGATCCCCGCCAGCCTGGACGCGTCGGGGAGGGCGAAGAACAGCAGCGCGGCGGCGGTGGTCGGCAGGCCGTACTTGACGCTCTCGAAGACCGCGAAGGCGGCCAGGAACAGGGCGAGCGCTCCCCAGGCGACACGTCTGGCGATCTCGGTCTTCACCCACGACAGCGTAGGGGAACATGCGGCTGGTTCAGTTGTCGCGGTGGGCGGACAGGTGGAGCGCGAGGCGGGTCCTGTCGCGTAGGCCGAGCTTGCGCAGGATGCTGGAGACGTGGTTCTTCACCGTGCCCTCGGTGATGACCAGGCGGGCGGCGATCTCCCTGTTGGACGCCCCGGCCCCGACCAGCCGGGCGACCTCCTGCTCGCGCGCCGACAGCCGCTCGCCGCCGGGGACCGGGCGGCCGCGCCGCACGTCGGCCACCAGCCGCGCGGCGACCGGCGGGTCGAGCACGACCTCGCCGCGGTGGGCCTTGCCGATGGCGTCGACCAGTTCCTGCGGTGAGCAGTCCTTGAGCAGGTATCCGCGGGCGCCGGCGCGCAGCGCGCCGAAGATGTACTCGTCCTCGTCGAAGGTGCTGAGCACGATCGCCGCCACCTCGGGATGCTCCGCCGTCAAACGGGCGATCAGCTCCACCCCGTCCATCCCCGGCATCCTGGCGTCGACCAGCGCCACGTCGGGACGGCACGCGGGCACCCGCCGCAGCGCCTCGTGCCCGTCGGCCGCCTCGCCGGCCACCTCGATCCCGTCCTCGATCTCCAGCAGCTTGCGCAGCCCCTGCCGCATCAGGATCTGGTCGTCCACCAGCAGCACCCGGATCATGACCGCGCCACCGGCAGCTCGGCCCGCACCTCGAACCCGCCGCCCGCCGCGTTCCCCGCGTGCACGGCGCCGCCCAGCGCCTTGGCCCGCTCGTCCAGCGAGGCGAGCCCGAAGCCCGGCCCGCCTCCTGCCGAGCCCCTGCCGTCGTCGCCGACCACCAGCACCACCTTGTCACGGTCGAAGGTGAGCCTGCCGTGCACGCGGGAGGCGCAGGCGTGGCGCAGCGCGTTGGTCAGTCCCTCCTGCAGCGTCCGGTACAGCACCAGCTCCGCGTCGGGGTCGAGTCGGCGCTCGGTGCCCTCCACCTCGAAGCTGACCTGCACGCCTGTGCCGTCGAACGAGCCCGCCAGGCGTTCCAACGCGGCGCTGCCGATGTGCCCGTCCAGTGCCAGCGGGCGCAGCGCCCTGACCCAGCGTCTGGCCTCGGCCATGGCTTCGGCGGTCAGCTGTTTGGCCTGCCGTACCTCGTCCCAGGCGTCGGAGGGGCGCAGGTCGCGGAAGCGTTCGGCGTTCTCCAGGCCCATCTTGATCACGGTGAGGTGGTGCCCGATGGAGTCGTGCATGTCCCTGGCCATGCGGGCGCGTTCCTCGGCCACGGCCAGTTCGCGGACGCGGTCGAGCAGGCCCTGCGCCTCCTCGCGGCGGCGGCGCGCCTCCAGCACCGCAGAGGCCATCCCCAGGACGAACGCTCCGAGGAAGGTGATGGGCACGAGCTGCGCCACGGCGTCGCCCCATCCCCGGCCCGGCGGCACCAGCGCCAGCGGGAAGGTGGCGGCCAGGACGATCCCGAGGACCGTGGCGGCGACCCGCATGCCGTACAGGAAGGGCCAGGTTGGCGATGGAGATCAGGATGATCGGCCCATGCGTCCCTCCCGACCCGGTCAGCCCCAGCGTGATCGCGGCGAGCAGGAACGGGACGGCCAGAAGCTTGCGCCTGCCCGCGGCGGGGTTCCACGGCAGCAGCAGCCAGAGAGCCGCGACGAGCACCATGTCGACGGCGAACGCCACGGTGAAGATCGGCAGCTTCTCCCTGGTCAGGCCGTCGACCGCGGTGGCGGCGAACACCACCCAGAACACCACGTCGAACAGCACGGGGCGGGCGGGGTCGCGCAGGAGGGCCATGCTTGGCACCCTACGGCGATCTTCAGGTCACGGACATCCCGCTCGGGTCACCATGACTTTGGTCATGCCGGGTTCTATCCCGGGCTCGATGTGCGCGCGGGTCGATCTTCGTAGCGTTCCGGGGTATGAAATCCACGTTGATCTCCGCGATCGTTACGGTCGCCGGGCTGTTCGCGTCGATCATCTGCGGGAGCCTGCCCGCCTCGCTCCTGTTCGAGCGCACCAACCTGGTGCGGGAGCCGCTGGCCGCACTCGGCGTCACGTCCCTGGCCGTCCTGCTCGTCTGGCTGGTCAGGCGCTACCTCGCCCACCGCCCCTGGCAGGGCCTGCACCTCACCCGCTCCTGGTCCGCGCTGCCCAAGGCGCTGCTCGGCCTGGGCGCGGCCATGGCCGCGGTCATCGCGGCCAACGCCCTCTCGGCGGCCCTCGGGGTCGCCACGTGGCCACCGGCTCCGGAGCCGTCGAAGCTGCTGGCGCTCCCGCTGGTCATCGCGACCATCGTCCTCGGCCAGGCCTTCCCCGAGGAGCTCTGGTTCCGCGGCCACCTCTTCGACATGCTGTCGGAGCGCTTCTCTCCCCGGGCGGTCCTCGTGATCAGCTCGGTGGCCTTCGGCTCCATCCACATCTTCTCCCAGAGCTCGGCCCAGGGCCTCGCGGAAAGGCTCATCTTCGTCGCGCAGGCCATGACCCTCGGCCTCGCCTGCGGTGCTGCCCGGTCCCGCACCGGCACGCTGTGGGCGGCGATCGGCTTCCACACCGGGTTCCACATCGGGTACCGGCTGCTTCCCGTCCAGCCGACCAACTTCGGCGTGCAGCTCGTCATCCTGGCCGCCACCACGACCGTGGTCGCCCTCCTCTTCCTCCTCAAGCGCCGCGCACCGAGTCCGATCTCACTGACACATATGTGAACATTGTCGGCTTGTCATACATCCAAGCTCCTGTGACTCTTGTGACGGGTGATCCGGCGCGGATCGGTGGGTACTGGCTGGCCGGGCGATTGGGCGCGGGCGGCCAGGGGGTCGTGTACGAGGGCTACGACGCGGCCGGGCACCGGGTGGCGATCAAGATGTTGCACGGCGCCGACGTGGGGTTGCTCGAGCGTGAGGTCATCGCGGCGCGCCGCGTGTCGTCCTTCTGCACGGCCGGGCTCATCGACGCCGATCTCACCGGGCCCAGGCCGTACCTGGTCAGCGAGTACGTCGAAGGGCCCAGCCTGGGGCAGGCCGTACGGGAGGGCAGGGCCTTCGACGGCGGCGAGCTGCACCGGCTGGCGACCGGCGTCGCGACCGCGCTGACCGCGATCCACGACGCGGGCGTGATCCACCGGGACATGAAGCCGGACAACGTGCTGCTGGGGCCCGACGGCCCGCGGGTGATCGACTTCGGGCTGGCGCGGACGCTGGAGATGTCGCTGACCGCGACCGGCCTGATCTCCGGGACACCCACCTACATGGCGCCGGAGGTGTTCACCGGCGAGCGGGCGGGGGCGCCCGCGGACGTGTTCGCCTGGGGCGGGATCGTGCTGTTCGCCGCGACCGGCAGGGACCCGTTCAAGGCCGAGACGCTCGGCGCGGTCATGCACCAGGTGATGTCGGTCGAGCCGGATCTGACCGTCCTGCCGGAGTCGCTGCGCCAGCTGGTGCACGCCGCGCTGCGCAAGGACCCGCTGAGCCGCCCCACCGCGCGCGCCCTGCTGCTCGCGCTGATCAGCGGCGACGGGCACCTCGACACCGCGCGCCTGCTCGAGGAGGGCAGCCGCGCCTCGCAGCTGAACACGCAGGGGCACGATCCCGGCCTCGGCCCGCTGGCCGAGGAGGCCTACGGCATGCTCGGCCCCGCCGACCGCGAGCTGGCCGCGCAGGTGTTCCTGCGGCTGGTCACGGTCGACGACGAGGGCGACATCGCCGTACGGCGGGCCAGGCTGAGCGAGTTCGCCGAGGCCGAGGGCGTGCTGCGGGTGTTCGGCTACCTGCTGGAGACCAGCGGCGAGGAGGTACGGCTGGCCAGGCCCGCGTTACCGCACGCCTGGCCCCGGTTCCGCCGCTGGATCGAGACGAACAGGGACGGCCTGGCCGCCCACCGCGACATCCTGACCGCGGCACGCCGCTGGGACGACGGCGGCAGGCGCGACGGCGACCTGTACGCCGGCCGGTCGCTGGAGCACGCCCTGCAGTGGGCCGCCACCGCCCGCCGGGACATCACCTTGGCCAGGGTGGAGCGCGACTTCCTCGACGCGGGCGCGGCGCTGGGACGGCGCAGGGCGCGCAGGAACCGGCTGGTGTCGGTGAGCCTGGCGGCGTTACTCGTGGTCGCGCTGGCCGCGACCGGGGTGGCGATCTGGCAGGGCAAGCTGGCCAACGACCGGTTCCGCGTCTCGGAGGCGGCCAGGATCGCGGCGGCGGCCGGCACCGTCAGGGCCACGGACCCGCGCCTGGGCGCCCTGCTCAGCGTGGCGGCCTGGCGGCTCGATCCGACCCCCGAGACGCGCAAGGCGATGAACGACTCCCTGGCCCAGCGCGAGACCGCGATGTTCCACGACCCGTCCACCGATCCGGGCACGATCCGCACGCTCAGCGCCGACGGCCGGACGCTGGTCAGCGTCAGCGGCGGCGAGGCCCGTTTCTGGGACGTGGTGACCGGGCGCCAGTCCGGCACGGTGAAGCTGCAGGTCAAAGGCTCGCCGCTGGACGTGACGCTCAGCCCGTCCGGCGCGCTGCTCGCGGTCCTGACGAACCGGGAGGTGCGCACCTGGGACGTGAGGACGGGCAGGCAGGGCCGGGTCTGGCCGCTGCGCAAGCCGATCGCGGGCGATCAGACCGACGTGGTGGCCGTCAGGTTCGGCACGGTCGACCGCTACGTGGTGCTGCAGCAGGACAGCGACTTCACGCTCTGGGACCTGCGGACCGGCGGGACCACTCCGATGGGCGGCTTCTGGAACGGCGCGATGACCCCCGACGGGTCCGCCGTCTACATGCACTACCGGGACAACGACACGATCGGCAGGTTCGCGCTGCCCGGCATGAAGGTCACCGCGTCCAGGCGGACACAGGAGCCGTGCAAGAGCTGTGCCGATCCGCTGGCGGTGACCAAGAAGGGTTTGGTGCTCGAGGTGCTGCCACGAGGGCGGCTCGGGCTGAGCGGGAAGGACCCGTTCCTGGACGGGACGTTGATAGACGTCGGTCCACACCAGTGGAACCAGGGCCGGGTGGTGCTCAGCCCGGACGAGAAGCTGCTCGCCTCGGCCACGGAGAAGCAGATCCAGGTGTGGGGCGACGGGGTGCTGCTCGCCACGCTCACCATGGCGACCTCGTCGGATTCCATCGATTCGGTGGCCGAGTCCATGTGGCCCCAGCCGAGATTCGACTCCGGCGGGAAGGTGCTGCGCTACCTGAGCGAGGACCGGGTGTTCTCCCTGGACGTGTCGGCGCTGTCCGCCCCCGCCCATCCCGACATCACCACGGAGGCGGTCAGCCCTGACGGCACGCGGAGCGTGGTGGTGAAGAGTGAGGACTCGGCCGACTACGCCTACTTCGACAGCGGCGGACGCCGTCACCTGCTGCTGGGCGGATCCGAGGAGACGATCTCCATCAACGGAATCGAGTTCAGCCCCGACGGCAGGCAGTTCGGGATCAGCACCTTCGAGATCTCCGAGAACGGGCCCAAGGACGTCCAGAACACGACCCGGCTGCGCATCCACGATGCCACCACCAGGAAGGAGATCAAGCAGCTCCCGTTCGACGGCACCGCCTGGTTGCGGCGTTTCAGCCCCGACGGCGGCAAGGTTGCGATGATCCTCGAGACGTCGGACGACTCATCCAAGGTCACGCTCCAACTGTGGGACTGGCGGGCGGGCCGCGCCCTGTGGTCGGTCAAGACCCGAGGCCTGGCGGACGTGGTCTTCAACCGCGACGGGACCAGGATGGCGGTGCTCGGCGAGCAGCCCGCGCTGCTTGACGCCGCGACGGGGAAACCCTCCGGCGCCGGTTTCCAGGGCACCGGCCGGGTGACCAAGCTGGTCCACGCCGCCTTCACGGGGTCGGGGGAGCTGGTCACCGCCGACAACCACGGGCGGCTCACCGTCTGGAACCGTCAGGGCTCGCCCAGGCTCGTCGTCAACGGCCCGACAGGCGCTCCCGACGAACTGGCTGTCTCACCGGTGGAGGACCTGGCCGCCGTCGTGGGCTCCGACGGCCGGGTTCGTCTCTACGACCTGGCGCTCGGCCGGCCGGTCGGCGCGCTGCCCGCCGAGCGGGGCTCCGTCCGGCTCGCCGCCTTCACCGCCAACGGTACCCGGCTGCTCACCTTCGACGATCTCGGAGGGCGCCACGAGCACCTCGTCACGCCGTCCGCCGTGGCCGACGCGCTGTGCCGGCGCTTCGCGCGCCCCCTCAGTGAGCAGGAGTGGTCCGCCAATGTGCCCGACCTGCCCGCGGTGGAGGTCTGCGCGTGATCCCCAGCCATCAGGTCATGGAGTCCAGCGACGCGCGCACCTGGGCGAGCAGTTCGGGCGGCAGCGGGGCGTAGCCGAGCAGCGACAGGTTGGACTGGCCCGCGTTCCCGGCGGCGTAGCCCAGGAAGCCGCGCAGCAGCGGAGGCGAGCCCTTCGAGCAGACGATCTCGTAGGTGAGCATCACCATCGGGTACGCCCCCGGCTTCTTCACCGAGGAGTCGAGCTTGACCGCCAGGTCACCGCCCGTGCCGACGACCCGGGCGCCGGCCACGCTCGCGCTCGCGCTCTCCGGCGACAGCTCGACGTACTCGCCGGCGGCGTTCTTCACCTTCGCCATGCGCAGCTGGGCCGCGCTGGCGTAGCCGTACTCCACGTAGCCGATCGAGTGGTCGCTGGTCTTCACCGCGTCCGTCATCTGGGCCGACCCCACGACACCCTCGCCTCCGGGCGCGAGCCACGTCGTCGAGGGCTTGTACGGCCAGCCGCCCACCTGCCGGAGGAAGCGGGTCAGGTTCTTGCTCGTGCCGGAGTCGTCGATCCGGTGGAAGACCCTGATGCCGGCGTGGGGCAGGTTGGCGCCGGGGTTGTCGTGGGCGATCGCGTGGTCGTCCCACCTGGTGATCTTCCCGCTGAAGACGCCGGTGATGGTGCCGGGAGACAGCTTCAGATCGGGCATGTCCAGGTTGTAGACCAACGCGATCGGGCTCACCACCATGGGCAGGTGGAACGCCCGGCCGGCGCACCGCTTGTCGGCCTGCAGCCGCTGCTCGGAGCTCATCACGAAGTCGGAGCCCGCGAAGGTGGCGTGACCCCGGATGAAGTTGCGCACGCCTTCACCCGAGCCGACGGGCTGGTACACGATGTTCGCCCCGGGGACGATCCTGGCGAACCCCGCCCGCCAGGCGTCGATCGCGCTGAGTTGTGCCGTCGAGCCCGAGCCGATGATCGTCGCGGCCTGCCCCGGCAGTGGGGACGCGCTCCGCTCCTCGACGGTGCCGCACGCGGCCAGCGCGACTGCCACCAGCAGGGCAGCCGCGCCGGCCGCAGTCGCGTTTCCCACATCTCAGACGCTATGAACGCGCGGTGATGAGTTCCCGCATCTACCGGCAAAGCAGACAAGAAGGAACGGTCCCCAACCGGTCAAGTCACCGGCGTCAGGCTCGAGCTCAGGCGGCTTCGAAGACGCCGGCAGTTGATGCATTGACGCGCGCTCCTCGGGCTGAAGCCCGGGGATTCTGGCCTGTGCCGCTGCCGTTCATGCGTGGTTGCCGACGATGATCAAGCGGTAGTCGGCTCTGCGAAGAGCGGCGAGCGCTGGCCGGACATCGGCGTAGAGGTCTGCCTCCTCGATGCGTTCGCCGAGCCCGGCGGCTTCGCGTGCGGCGTACTCGGCCTCGAGATCGATCCCCGGTCGAAGAAGTCGGAGAGCGTCAGCGTTGTCACGGCCTTGAGCGACGACGATCGCGGACAGGGTATGTCTGGGGACGTCGAGCCAGTCGGCCCAAGATGCCCAATAGCGGTCGTCGCGCAGAATGGTCTCGCCCACGTCGAAGGCGACGGCCCTAAAGCCTATGGGTCAGTGCGGCTGCCTACCGGACGCCTGGAAATGAAGTGCCCTGGGGCAGGGTCCACTGAGGCATGGTGCGTGACCATCCTCGCCAGGGAAACCTTCATCGGGTCGCTGTCAGGTCGCGCAGGCGCGCTACGCGCCCGCCTCCTGGGTGGGCACCAGACGGGCGGCGGTCCAGGTGGGTAACGGGCGGGCTCGTGAAAGGACGTCTGAGCGAAGCGAAGGCATTCAGGGGTCGAGCTTCAGCTCGACCGGGAGGACGCGCGAGCGGAGCGAGCACCTTGGAGCAGGGTGGGGTCCAGATGGACTACAGGGTAGCCACGACAACGGGTGGGTCTCAGAAGAACGTCTGAGCGAAGCGAAGGCCTTTTGTGGGCAGGGCCCAGCGCGAAGGTGACGATCACCGAGCCCGCCATGCCAGTGATCATGGATAGGAACAGCGGCGGCGCGTGCCCGCACGCCCTGGGTGATCAGCGCAGGTCGCAGAGCGGCAGGGTGCCCTCGGCGGTGGCGCAGGGGCGGAAGCCCGACTCGGTGAGGTGGCCCCTGGCCAGCGGGTGATTGTGCGCGAAGGCGAGGAAATCGGCGGCGAGCGAGCCCGGCTGCGGCTTGGCGCGCGTGTAGAGGTATTCGACGGTCCAGAACGGGTAGCCGGACTCGACGGCGGTCGAGGCGTCGAAGGCGCGCCCGTCCAGCGTGAGCGCGGTGATGGTGCCGGCCCTGCGGGCCTCGGCCAGCGACTGCGCGTCGGCGTAGCCGATCGCCCCCGGGGTGGTGCTGACCTGCTGGATGACCTTGGCGTTGTCGCCGCGCTCGCACCGGATGATCGGCACACCAGCGTTGCGGTCCCTGGTCAGGCATTCGCTGGAGGACAGCACGTTCTCGCCGGTGCCGAGCACGCGCTGCTCGTACAGTTGCCTGGTGCCGGAATCGCCGCCGCGGCTGACGATCCTGATCGGCAGCGGGTCTCCGCCGCGGATCCGCCGCCAGTCGTTGACCGCGCCGCTGTTGATCCGCTGCAGGTCCTTCACGCTCAGCGTGGTGACGCCCACGCCGCTGTTGACCACCACGTAGTAGACGACGATCGCCAGTTTCTCCGCGTACAGGTTGGCGTAGTCCCTGCTCCTCCCGTCCGAAAGCGCCACCAGGTCGCCGGAGCCCGCCGTGGCCACGTCGCGGACGCCGCCGAGCGAGCCGTTGGCGTTGGTGGTGATCGTGGCGTCCCCGCAGGCTTTCATGTACTCCTCGGCGACGGCGCGCATGGCGTCCATGAACACGCTCGACCCCTCGATCCGCAGCGTCCCCGAGGCGCAGGCGACCGTCTTGTCCCTGGGCTGGGCGAGCTGGCTGAGCACGAGCAGCGCGGTGAGCACAATGACCAGGGCGCCGCTGACCCGGGGCAGCGTGACGCGCCGCGTCCGGCCCTCGTCCTTGATCATGCCGGTGTCCCTGAGCTTGCCGGTGTGCTCGACGACCTTGGTGATCTCCTCGCCGGTCGGGTCCTCCTCGCGCAGCACCACGACCAGCTTGGCGCGCTGTCCCCGCTTGAGCGCCAGGTCCTCCATGCGGACCCCGTGCCAGGCGGGTTCGGGGTTGTCCTGCTGCGCCTGGCCGCCGAGCAGCCAGCGGGCCATCCGCTCCCCCAACCGGCCGCGCACGGTCTGCAGGCTGTCGGGCGATGGCCTGTTGGCGGTGGTGAAGAAGCGCAGCCCGTTGCGCAGCCGGGTGCGCAGGTGATCGGTGGTGGCCTCGGACACGCGGGCGTTCCACACGACCCGGCCGCCGAAGGTGAACGACAGCGGCCTGTCGAAGTCGTCATCGTCGATGTCGTAGCTGCCGCTGTTGCGGATGCGGATGACGACGATGCTCATCCGCTCGAGCAGCGTGGTGAGCCGGCGCAGCTGCGGCGGGTCCGATTCGGCGGGCTCGTACTTCTCGGGGCCCAGCCCGATCTTGGAGTTGTACAGCACGCGGAAGCTGATCCGCTTACGCCGCACCAGCAGCCGGTCGACGAATGGCGTGACCAGCAACAGGATGATCCCGAACAGGACCGGACCGACTCCCCCGAGAAAATCGACCAGCTCCCCCAGCAGCTGTAACGCAGCCACCTCTCAATTCTCCCGGTATCCCAACAAACCAAGGCGATAACCGCGGATCATTCACACGGAATTCAGCCCCCGGACACGTGAAGCCGAGCTGAAGCCACACCTACGTAGCGTCTGCGTGACATCGGCAACATCGTGCAAGACGAGCATTGAGGAATCGTCTCGACCCTTTCCCCGGTGGAGGGGACAGCCTGCATCGCCTGTTACGACGTGCTCGACCTGACGCCCATCAACTCCATCGTCCTGAACCGTCCGTGACCGCCGTGCACGGCTAGGAGGAGGTGGCCGGGCGGGCGCGGACGTGCATGCGTTCGCCCTGGCTGCCGAACAGGGTCAGGATCTCCACCGGCCGGGGGTCCGCGCTGGTGAAGGCGTGCGGGACGTGGGTGTCGAACTCGGCCGCTTCACCGGGCGTGAGCACGACCTCCTTGTCGGCCAGCATGAGCCTCAGCCGGCCGGACATCACGTAGAGCCAGTCGTAGCCCTCGTGCACGCGCAGCTCGCCGATGGGCTCCTGCGGGATGATCATCTTGTATGCCTGGATGCCGCCGAGCCGCCGGGTCAGCGGGATGATCGTCCTGCCGTTGCGCTTCAAGGGCCGCAGGTGGACCCGCGGGTCGCCCGTCTCCGGCGCGCCGACCAGCTCGTCGAGCGGCACGCCGTACGCCTTGGCCAGGGGCAGCAGCAGCTCCAGCGTCGGCCTGCGCAGCCCGGACTCCAGCCGCGACAGCGTGCTGACCGAGATCCCGGTCGTCTCGCTCAGCTGGTTCAGCGTGGTTCCCGCGGCCACCCGCAGCGCCCGCAGCCGCGGCCCGACCGCCGTCAGCACGTCCTCGAATTCGTCGTCCACCTTGCCAAGGTAGCAAAACCGCCTTGCCAATCTACACGAACTGCTCCTTACGCGCCGTGACATGGCCGTCGTGGCTATGACACGGCGCGCGGGAGGAAGGTGACCGGGATCAGAACGCCGCGAAGCGGTGCAGGCGTTCGCCGATCCTGTAGTAGAGGTTGCCGTAGGAGTCCGTGGCCAGGCCGTCCATGCCGCCGGCCGTCAGCAGCACGGTCATCGCCTTGGTCGCCTTGTCGATCTTGAAGAGCTGGTCGCCGATCGAGCCGTAGACGCTCGCCGGGTCCTGCTTGATCGTCACCAGGTTCGCGTCGCGCCAGGCGCGCGCCGTGTCCTTCGTGTAGTCGACGGTGAACAGTTGCTTCACCGTGGGCCACGTGTCCGAGGCCGGGTCGTACACGAACAGCCAGCCCTCGGCGAAGCCCCAGATCTTGCCGTCCACCTCGGCGACGGCGGTGATCGCCTGGCGGTTGACGATGGCGGCGGGCAGCGGGTGCGGCGTCACCGCGTCCGTGGCGGGGTCGTAGTCGAACAGCGTGGCCGAGGCGCCGGGCGCCAGGACCGGGGTGACGCCGAGCGCGCCGCGGGTCGAGGTGCCGCCGTAGACCTTGCCGCCCGAGTAGGCGAGCGAGACCACGGCCTGGTCGCGCACCACGCACAGGGTCCTGCCCGCGCTGCCGGGTTTCCAGATGTTGAGCGCGCCGCTGCGCTTGCCGTACTTGGGGACCGTGCCCATGTAGATCGTGCCGTCGGGCGATCCCGCCAGGGCGTAGGGGCGGTCCTGCGGGGGCGGGTCGTCGCCGTCGGCGCAGTCGTCGGCCTTGTTCCCCGCGTGGCCGCCCTCGTAGAGCTTCGTGGGCGGCCACGGGCCCGCCGGGTCGTACTGGTAGAGCCTGGCCGAGGGGTAGGTGCCGAAGTAGAGCTTGCCGTTGATGGTCTTCATGCTGTCGGTCTGGGTCAGGCCGGCGAGCGTCTCCCTGTCGGGCCGGGTGTCGTCGGCGTCGCCGCGGAGCGGGTCGTAGATGCCGGTGCCGCCGGTCAGGTAGCCGCCGGTGTAGATCTTGCCGTCGGGTCCCGCGCCGAGCGCGTTGATCGCCGCGGGCAGCACCGGCGTGCCCTGCACGAGGTGGGTGGTCGCCTGGCCGGTCGCGGGCGTGTACTTGAAGATCTTGGTGCCCTCGGGGGACGCGCCCAGGCCGACGAGCGTGCCGCCGACCCAGCCGTAGCCGGTGACGTCGAGGCCGGGCTGGACCGTGGTCTGCTGCCAGGTCCTGGCGGCCAGGTCGTAGGAGCACAGGTAGCCGTCCCTGACGAACCACACCTTGCCGTCGCGGGCGTCGGAGATGTGCAGGTCGACGTCGGTGATCGTGGCGTCGGTGGTGGCGCGGTAGGTGCCGTCGGCGTTCTTGATCACGTTCAGGACGAGCAGCGTGCGGTCGACCCAGGCGAACAGCCGCCCGCCCGTCCAGGTGACACCGCCGACCATGGAGTTGACCGCGTACGCCGGGGGCAGCAGGTCGGAGCGGTCGCCGGTCACGTTGTCGAACCTGATGAGCGCGGCGTTGGTTCCGACGCCCAGGTAGCTGGCGTTGGCGACGGGGTCGTGCGCGATGCTGCGCACGTACTCCACGGTCCCCCACACCGGGGACGCGATCGAGGTGAACTTCCCGTTGTCGTACTTGAAGTACTGGCCGCCGTTGTAGCTGCCGCCGTAGATCTTGCCGTTGGCGCCCGGCGCCAGGCCGAAGATGACGGAGTAGCCGCCCTCGGCCCTGCCCAGGTCGGTCACCGCCGACTGGCCGGGGACGTAGCTGTAGAGCTTGGAGTTGGGATAGGTGCCCAGGTAGACGGTGCCTTCGGTGGACGTGGTCGCGGCCCAGCCGCCCACGGTGGGCGAGCTTGCCGTGTCGGGGATCGTGATCTTCTTCGTCACCGTCTCACTGGCCACGTCGATGACGGCCAGCTGCGGGTTGGTGTCGGCGGTTCCCGTGTACAGGCCGTAGGCCTGGTCGCCGGCGAACGTGGTGGCGTTCGGCACCGAGCTCTCCAGCTGCACGCCGAGGTCGGTGTCGGCCTTGGAGATCAGGATGTCGTCCCAGTAGGCCGTGCCCTGGTTGCCGACGCCGGAGTAGACGAGCGCCGAGACCGACGTCGTCCCGACCGGTGCGGTCCCGGCGGCCTGCACGTCCGTCCAGCCGCCGGTGGGTCCCGCGACGTGGGTGTAACCGCTGCCCAGCACCTGCCCCGACGAGCCGTGGAAGCGGACGTAGAGGTCGGCGCTCCCGGTGTCCACCCAGACCTTGGCGTAGACCACGTAGCGGGTGTTCGCGGTGGCGGCCAGGCCAGGTGTGCTCTCCAGTCCGTAGGCCTTGCCGTCGTCGGCGTCGGCGATCCGGGCGCTGGTCCGGCCCTGCCAGGTGACGGCCGCCGTGCCGCCTGGACTGTGCGAGCTGGTCCAGCCGGACAGACCCTGGTCGAACCCGCCGTTCGCGATCTTCAGGTCTGCCGCCAGCACCGGGATGGCCGGTACGGCGAGCAGCGCGAGAACCAGGGCGAGGGCTAACGGGATCCGCATGAGGCACCTCCAATCGATTTTGGCCCAGACCGTAACTTTTCAATCGTCGAGAGTCAACGGAACTTTATTATTTCGGACCCGTCCGAAATCTATAGGAGCTTGGACGGAACATCGTGCCGCCCGTCATTCCGGGTAACGGTTGAAGAACGAACGGTGGCCGGTGCCCGACTGGTGTACCACGATGGGACCGTGACAGGGATATCCCTCATACGCCGCCCTCGCGTGCGCAAGGGGCCCTATGCGGCTCGGGCCGTGACCGAGCTGCGTTCCTGGCCCGCGTTAGCGGCTCGCGACAGGCGCGGCGGCGTCACCTTCTCCGTCGACGGCACCGAGATCCTGCGCCTGGCCGGCGACGACCGCGTCCAGCTCCGGCTCACCATCCCGGCCATCGACCGGCTCCAGCCCCTGCTGGAGGCCTCCGGCCAGGTCAGCGCCTGCGCCGACAAGGCGTGGGTGGCGATGAAGATCGAGGCCGAGCCCGACCTCGATCTGCTGCTGACGCTGACCAGCGTCGCCATCAAGGCCAACACCACCTGAGCCGCACGCTCACGAGTGGTGCCCGGGGCGCAGGCGGGAGCGGGCGTCCCGGGTCCAGGAGCCCAGCACCATGAGCGTCTTGGTGCCCGTGACGTTGCCCGTCCTGCGCAGGTGGTCGATGACCTGCTGCAGGTGATCCAGGTCCCGCACCCTGACCCGGACCAGCGCGTCCGGGTCGCCGGCGATGGTGAAGACCGCCTGCACCTCCGCGACCTCGGTGGCGGTCCTGACGATCTCGCTGACCGGGGTCGTGCCCGCGTACCGCAGCTCGGTGAAGGCCTCGATCCCCCAGCCCAGCTTGGCGTAGTCGATCTCCACGGTGAACCCGGTGATCACACCGATCTCCTTGAGCCGGTCCACGCGCCGCTTGACCGCCGCCACCGACAACCCGATCTCACCGGCCATCTCGGAGAACGTCCTGCGCCCGTCGTCGCGCAGCAACGACAGGATCCGGTGGTCAAGGTCATCGATGTCGGGCATGGGAGAACTCCTCGTGTCGGCGAACCAGACACTAGCGAAATGCCCCGTTGCCGCAAAGAGTTTGCGTCTTTGTCATGATTTCTCGTCACATACTTGCGTTCAACCGGGCAGGCTTGTTCTCCTGAGATCCCCCCAACCAGGAGGTCCAGGTGAGCGTGTCGCTCGATGACAGGTATACGGCCGTCGACGGCAGAGTGCTGATCTCCGGCATCCAGGCACTGGTCCGGCTCACGCTGGAGCAGCGCCGCCTGGACCAGGAGCGCGGGCTGAACACCCGCGTGTTCGTCTCCGGCTACCCGGGCTCCCCGCTGGCCGGCGTCGACCTCGAGATGCGCCGCGCCGGCCGGTATCTCGACGAGGCGGGCGTCGTGCTCAAGCCCGGACTCAACGAGGAGCTGGCCGCCACCGCCGTCGCGGGCACCCAGCTGCTCGGCAGGCTCCCCGGCCACCGCCACGACGGCGTGACCGGCTTCTGGTACGGCAAGGCCCCCGGCCTCGACCGCGCCGCCGACGCCATCCGCCACGGCAACATGGCAGGCACGGCCGCGCTCGGCGGCGCGGTCGCCTGGATCGGCGACGACCCCGGCAGCAAGTCCTCGACCGTGCCGAGCGCGAGCGAGCAGATGTGCCAGAGCATGTACATGCCGCTGCTCGCGCCCTCCTCGGTCGCCGAGATCATCGAGTACGGCCTGCACGCCGTCGCCCTGTCGCGCCGCAGCGGCCTCTGGGTGGGGCTGAAGATCGTGGCCGACATCGCCGACGCCTCGGCCACCGTCGACCTGGCCGCGCTGCGCGAGTCCATCCCCGCGCCCGACCACGCCGAACGCGAGCTCTCCCCCGCCCTGGTCGGCCCCGCGTCGCTCGATGCGGAGCACGACGTGCTCACCCGCCGCCTGGAGCTGGCCCGCGCCTACGCCCACGAGCACGGCCTCAACCGCGTCACCTTCGAACCGCGCCACCCCACCCTCGGCATCGTGGCCTCCGGAATGTCCTACGCCGTGCTGCGGCGTGCTCTGTCGGATCTGGGGCTGGACGAGCCCGCGATGGAGGAGCTCGGGATCCGGCTGATCAAGCTCGGCATGCCGTACCCGCTGAGCAACGAGGCCATCGCGGCGATGACCGGCGACCTGAAGCGCGTGCTGGTCGTCGAGGACAAGGTGCCGTTCCTGGAGGGTCAGCTCAAGCAGGCCCTGTACGGCAGGCCGGACGTGCCCGACGTGATCGGCAGGGAGCTGCTGCCCGCCCGGGGAACGCTGGGCGCCGACGACGTGGCCAAGGCGCTGGCCGCGCTGCTGCCGATCGAGGCCAAGCCGCGGCGCAGGCGCGTCTCGCTGCCGCTGGTCGCGGCCCGCACGCCGTACTTCTGTTCGGGCTGCCCGCACAACCTCTCCACCCGCACCGACGACAGCACGCTGGTCGGCGTCGGCATCGGCTGCCACGCCATGATCGCGCTGGACGGCGCGGGGCGCGGCAACCAGGTCGGCATCACGCAGATGGGCGGCGAGGGCGCGCAGTGGATCGGGCTGTCGCCGTTCACCGAGGACCGGCACTTCGTGCAGAACCTGGGCGACGGCACCTTCCACCACTCCGGCTCGCTGGCCATCAGGGCCGCCGTGGCCGCCGGGGTGACGATGACCTACAAGCTGCTCTACAACGACGCGGTCGCCATGACCGGCGGCCAGCCCGCCGAGGGCCGGCTCGACGTGGCGGCGCTCACCCGGTCGCTGGCTCTGGAAGGCGTGCGCCGCATCATCGTCACCACGCCCGAGCCCGGGGACTACCGCGGCGTCCGGCTGGCGGAGATCGCCACGGTCCGGCACCGCGACGACCTGGCCGAGGCCGAGCGCGAGCTGGCCGCGGTCGACGGCGTGACCGTGCTCGTGCACGACGACCGGTGCGCCGCCGAGGAGCGCCGCCTGCGCAAGCGCGGCAAGCTGCCCACCCCTACCGCGAAGGTCGTGGTGAACGAGCGGGTCTGCGAGGGCTGCGGCGATTGCGGCACCGCCTCCACCTGCCTGTCCGTGCAGCCGGTCGAGACTGAGTTCGGCCGCAAGACCCGCATCCACCAGCCCTCGTGCAACTCCGACCTGAGCTGCCTGAAGGGCGACTGCCCCTCGTTCCTGCTGGTCGAGCCGGGCGTACGGCGGGCCAGGGCGGTCCCGGAGCTGCCGGTGACCCTGGTCGAGCCGGTCAGGCCCGACGAGGCGCTGATCCGGATGCCCGGCATCGGCGGCACCGGCGTCGTCACGGTCTCGCAGATCCTGCAGATGGCGGCCCACCTCGACGGGCTGCACGCCGCCGGGCTCGAGCAGACCGGGCTGGCCCAGAAGGGCGGGCCCGTCGTCAGCGACGTGCGCATCTCCAAGGACCCGATCACCGCCTCCGTGCGCGCCACGAACGGGACCGCGGACGCGCTGATCGGGTTCGACCTGCTCGGCGCGGCCGCCGAGGCCAACCTGGCCGTCGCCTCGCCGTCGCGCACGGTCGCGGTGGTGAGCACCGGCCTGGTGCCGACCGCCGCCATGGTCACCGGCCGCTCCGCGACGGGCACCCCCTCGGGCGCGCTGGACCGGATCGAGTCGGCGACCCGCGACCAGCTCTTCGTGGACGCGCACGCGCTGTCCGAGGCGCTGTTCGACGACCACATGCCGGCCAACATGGTGCTGGTGGGCGCCGCCTACCAGTTCGGGTGCGTGCCGGTCTCCGCCGAGGCGATCGAGCGGGCCGTCCAGCTCAACGGGGCCTCCGTCGAGCGGAACCTGGCCGCGTTCCGCTGGGGGCGTGCCGCGGTCGTGGACCTCGACGCCGTCATGCGGGCCGCGGGGCTGACCCCGCAGGTGAGCGACTCCTTCGACGACGTGGTCGCGACGCGGACCGCCGACCTGACCGGCTTCCAGAACCTCGCCTACGCCGAGAGCTACGCCTCCGACGTGCGGCGGGTCGCGTCGCTCGCCATCGAGAAGGCGGGTGAGGAGGCCGGGTCGCGGATCGCGCTGGCCTACGCCAAGGGGCTGCACAAGCTGATGGCCTACAAGGACGAGTACGAGGTGGCGCGGCTCCACCTCGACCCGGCCGAGAAGGAGCGGCGCGAGCGGGACTTCGGCCCCGACGCCGTCGTGTCGGTGCTGCTGCACCCGCCGGTGCTGCGCGCCCTCGGCATGAAGCGCAAGATCCGGCTGCGGCGCTCGGCCGGCGTGCTGTTCCGCGGGCTGCGGGCGGCCCGCGGGCTGCGCGGGACGTCGCTGGACGTCTTCGGGTACGCCAAGGTCCGCAGGGTCGAGCGGGCCCTGATCGCCGAGTACCGTGCGCTGGTGGCCGACGCCCTGACCAGGCTCGAGGCGTCCACCGCCGACACGGTGACGTCGATCGCGGAGCTCCC
Organism: Nonomuraea sediminis; assembly: GCF_018531495.1. Taxonomy (GTDB): domain Bacteria; phylum Actinomycetota; class Actinomycetes; order Streptosporangiales; family Streptosporangiaceae; genus Nonomuraea; species Nonomuraea sediminis. The sequence goes on along the minus strand of NZ_JAHDTI010000011.1, from coordinate 127,756 downwards.
CGAGCTCGTCCGCGGGTACGAGGACATCAAGCTGGCCCGGGTCGAGGAGTTCCGCACCCGCGCCGCGGCGCTGAAGGACTCGCTGCACACCTGAGTACCCCCAACCCACCTGGGCCACCTCCGTCCCGACGCCGCCCACGGCGCTGACACCAACCCACCGCCGTACAACGGTCAGGCGCCCGATCACGGCGACCGGTGGGCGGCGCCGGGACGATCCCGGAGGCCGTTGCGGCGGGGCACCGTCCCCGACTCGCCGGCAGCGCCGGTCGCGGGCCCTCAGCCGGAGTACGGCGGGCGGCCGGTGGCCGTGGCTCGCCGTACAGTCCTCGAAGAGACCGCTACCGAGTCGTGGCCTGGTACCAGTCGAGGATCTGCTCGCCGGTTCGGAAGGCGACGTCGTCGTGGGCGCGGATGTGCTGCAGGGCCTGCTCGAAGTACTTCAAGCGGTGCGGCGCGCCCATGATGTACGGGTGCACGACCAGCGCCATGACGCGGGCCGAGTCGGCCGAGTCGCGGTAGAGCTGGTCGAACTGGTCGGCCGCCCGCTGGAAGTACTCGCGGGCCGGATGGTGCTGGATCAGCATCATCGCCACGTCGTTGCACTCCTGGGTGTAGGGGATGTTGACGATCGGCGAGGTCCTGGTGGCCAGCTCGACGGGCTGGTCGTCGAGCACCCAGTCGCAGACGTACTCGTAGCCCTCCTCGACCAGGATGTCGGGAGTCTCCCAGGTCTCGGTGAGCCCGGGCCCGAGCCAGCCGCGCGGCCTGACGCCGGTGGCGAGCTCGATCGCCTCGGTCGTGGCCTTGATGTCGGCCCGCTCGTCGTCGACCTTCTGCATGTTCTTCTGGGTGAAGCCGTGGCCGATGAACTCCCAGCCGCGGTCTCTGGCGGCCTGGGCGATCTGCGGGTAGTGCGTGATGGCCTGGCCATTGATCGCCAGCGTGGCCGTCACGCCCTGCCGGTCGAGCGCCTGGAGCATGCGCCAGAAGCCGACGCGGTTGCCGTACTCGTGCCAGGCCCAGTTGGGCACGTCGGGAGCGGGGATGCCGCCGGCGGGCGGGGTGAGCACGGTGCGCGGCATCGGGTCGGTGTCGGACCAGGTTTCCACGTTGACGATGACCCACACCACCATGCGCTGCCCCTCGGGCAGCAGCAGCGGTGCACGGCCCGCGATGGGGTCGTAGTCAAGCCGTTCGCTGGGACGCAAGGTCTTCTCCTTCGACGATGGTGACCGTCAGGGTGGGCAGGCCGGTGATCTCGACCTGGATGCGGTCGCCGGGGTTCACCGCCGCGACGCCCGCGGGGGTGCCGGTGTAGATGAGGTCGCCGGGCATGAGCCGGTAGGAATGCGACAGGTGGCTGATGATCTCCTCGACGTTCCAGATCATCAGGCCCAGGTCGGTGTGCTGGCGCGGCTCCCCGTTGACGCTGAGCCGCAGCTCACCGGCGGGAGGCCGGAGGCCGGGCAAGATCGGGCCGCAGGGCGCCGAGTGGTCGAACGACTTGCCGGCCTCCCACGGGTGCGCCCGGTCGCGGCACTCGCGCTGCCGGTCGCGCCTGGTCAGGTCGATGCCCGCGGCGTAGCCGTACACGTGATCCGCGGCCTGCTCGGGGCGGACGGCGAAGGCGGGCGCGCCGATGGCGACGACCAGTTCGCCCTCGAAGTGGAGGTCGCCGGTCATGGGCGGATAGGGCACGCCGGACCCGTCGGGGACCACGGCGTCGGCCGGCTTCTGGAAGAAGAACGGGTCGTCGCGCTCGTCGCCTTCGCGCATCTCCCTGATGTGGTCGAGGTAGTTGCGCCCGACGCAGTACACGCGGCGGACGGGGAAGGCTTCGGTCGTGCCGCTCACGGGGAGCGCGACCTGGGTGGGTTGCCAGAGCATCAGAGGTCCTCGGAGGTGACGGTCTTGCTGAACAGGTGGGGGCGGAGGGCCAGGGCGAGCAGGGCGCCGAGCAGTGAGACGCCGCCGATCTGGATCAGGCCCGCCGTCACCCAGCCGCCGAGGGAGATCAGGCTGCTGAACAGCAGGCCCGCCACGCCCGCGGCGACGTAGATGCAGGTGACGAAGAGTCCGGCCGCGCGGCTGACGATCTCGCCGGAGGCGGACTTGACCAGGTAGCCGGCCGTGGCGACGTACAGGCCGCTGCTGGCGAACAGCCCGAACAGGAACGAGAACGTGCCCTGCCAGGCGGTCGAGCCGGGACCGAGGAACAGCGCGCACGCGCACACCGCCACGCCCACGTTCAGCGCGGGCAGCACGATCCTGGGGCTGAACCGGTCGGCCAGGTAGCCGCCGACCGGCGAGGCGAAGGCCGCCAGCCCGGACAGCCCGATGACGAACCCGGCTCCGCCCGGGGTGAAGCCGAGCTGGCCACGCAGGTAGCTGGCGTACATGCCGATGTAGGCGAAGTCGGCCAGGCCGAACAGCGCGGTGATGGCCGCCAGCACCATCGGGTTGTGCGAGAGCAGCCGCGGCGCGCCGCCCACGTTGCGGGTCGCGCTCTCCGCCGGGTCGATCTCGGTCAGTCCCGGCGACACCAGCGCCAGGATGGCCAGCGCCAGCGCGACGCCGATCGCGCCGAAGGCGAGCATCGGGGCGCGCCAGGTGCCGTAGGACTCGAGGAAGCCGCTGCCCAGGGCGGGGCCGATGATCGAACCGGCCGCGAAGGCCATGTTGACGCTGCCGATCGCCACGCCGCGGCGGGCCGGGAAGGCGCTCGAGGCCACCGCGATGATCATGGCGAGCTGCAGCGCCTCGCCGACGCCGGACAGCACCCGCCACACCAGCATGTCGGCGAACCCGATCGACACCGTGGTCAGCGCCGTCGCCAGGGAGAACAGCAGGGTGCCCGCGACGATCGTGCGCTTGCGCCCGAGCGTCCGCTGGAGGAAACCGGCGGGAAGCCCCGCCAGCCCCATCCCGATGGCGAACACGGTGGACTGCAACCCTGCGGCCTCGAGGCTGAAGCCGTACTCGGCACGGACCTCGACGAGCAGGACGGGGAAGACCATGCGGTCCATCGCGTTGACCGCGTAGGCCAGCAGGAGCAGGCCGAACATCGCGACCGCGAGCTTGGGTGCGAGCGTTGGTCTGGACGGGGGTGAGAAGGGAACGGGGGTGGTGGTCATGGCAGACTCCCTTCGCCTGCGTCGGTTGGCGACTGTGGCCAGTCGCCGGCTGCCGCGGCTCTGCTCAGGAGGGCGTCGCGGCGGATCGTGGCCATGCGGACGGGGTCCTGCTCGTCGTCGGCGAGCAGGAGCCTGCCGTGCCGCTTGAGGATGCGACCGTCGGCGATGACGGTGTCGATGTTGTCGATCTGGCCCGTGTAGACGAGCGCCTCGACCGGGTCTCCCGAGGGGAGCAGGTTGACGTCGGTGGCGCGCAGGACCACGACGTCCGCGCGTTTGCCGGGGGTGATCGAGCCGACGCGGTCGTCGAGCCCGAGGTCCCTGGCGCCGTCGAGCGTGGCCATCCGGAGGAGGCGGCGTGGCGTGACCGCGGCTGAGCCGGTGCGGGCGGCCTCCACCGAGATGATCGCGCGCAGGTGGCCGAGAATGTCGGCGCTGGTCGGCATCGCCAGCGTGTCCAGCGAGAGCGACACCCGCACGCCCGCCTCCAGCAGCTCGGTGACCAGCGGGAAGCCCATGGTCCGCAGCTCGGTCATCGGGCTCAGCGACACGCGGGTGCGGGTGCGCGCCAGCGCCTCGATGTCGCGAGCGCCGGCGTGCACGGCGTGGATGACCTGCACGTCCTCGCCCAGCAGGCCGAGCTCCTCCAGCCGGGTCAGGCCGCACTCGCGGCAGCCCTCCTCGCGCAGGCACCGGTCGCAGTGCATGGTGATCGGCATGCCCAGCTCGCGGGCCGCCGCCCACTCCCGCTCGTACACCTCGGGCGGCGTCCGGTACGGCCCGCGCAGCGCGACCCCGAAGTCCAGCCGCCCGTCGAGCCGGTCGGCGGGCCAGCGCTCGCGGAGCCTGGCCAGGTCGTCCAGGTCGTTCGTGCTCGTGGCGGGCGCGGAGTCGGGCGGGCCGTAGGAGAAGCGCCCGCGCAGCCCCGAGTCGAGGTGGGCGCGGATGTTGGCGTCGGCGTCCTGCGGGCCGCGGACGTTGTGGTCGAAGTTGTGCACCGTGGTGATGCCGCCGCTGACGGCCTCCGCCAGCCCGAACCGGGCGGCCCAGTAGAAGTCGTCCAGCTCGAAGTGGGGCGCGAGCGCCCGCTTGACCGTGAAGTAGTCGGCCCCCGGCCGATCCCCCACCGTGCCCCGCAGCAGCGAGTTCCACAAGTGCCAGTGCGTGTCCACGAACCCCGGCAGCGTCACCGTGCCGGTCGCGTCGACCACCTCCACGCCGTCGGCTTCGAGCTCGCCGTACGGCCTGCCGCCCCCGCCACCCGCGTGCCCGCCGCCCGGCTCGCGCTCGCCGTACGAGCTCGGGCCGTGCGGCGTGACGGCGGCGATCAGGCCGTCGCGGATGAGGACGTCGGCGCTCGGGAGATCGCCGAGCTCGGGGTCCATCGAGATCAGGTGGGTCCCCGCGAGGAGGAGGTCGGATCGTGGGCGCATCGTCACCCCAGGTGGTGCGGACTTCGGTTGCGTCTAAGTATGCATTGCATGCAATGCATGTCAAGGGCGGCTTGCATGCAGCGTATACTCGACGCATGCCCGATTCCCAGCCAGGCAGTGCCCACGCGGTCTACACAGCCCTGCGCCACCGCTTCTCCGACGGCGAATACGCGCCCGGCCAGCGGTTGACCGAGGCGGCGCTGGCCTCCGACCTGGGGGTGAGCCGCACTCCCGTGCGCGAGGCGATCGGCAGGCTGCTGGCCGAGGGGCTGGTCATCCCCGCCGCCCGCGGCGTCGCCGTCGCCGCACTGAGTCCCCTCGAGGCGGCGCACCTGTTCGTGCTGCGCGCCGAGCTCGAGTCCCTGGCCGCCGGCCTGGCCGCCGAGCGCCAGGCGGCGGGCCAGCTGGCCCCCGCCGAGGTGGACGCCCTCGACAAGGCGGTCGACCAGGTCGAGAAGGCGGTGCGCACCCGCGACGCCCGCGCCTCCGCCCGGGCCAACCTCGCCCTCCACCGCGCCATCGGCTCCGCCGCGGGCAACCCCTTCCTGGAGGACACGCTCCACCGGGTGTGGGACCGCATCGCCGTGACCACCGTCGCCAACCTGGACGACCCGCACTGGGCGGGCGCGATCACCGACCAGCACCGCGCGATCGTGACCGCCATCCGGCGCGGCGACGCCAAGGCCGCCAGATCCGCCGCCAAGTCCCACATCGAGGCCGCCGCCCGCGCCTACAAACCCGCCCCCTAGCCACCCCACGACCAGGATCGATCAGTACGGCACCCCGCGCCCGCCGTCGAGCACCACAGCGTCAGCGCGACGGCGCCCAGCACGGCGGGCACCGGCGCAGCCAGCATGACTACGGCAGCGTCACTACGGCAGCGCCCAGCGCGGCAGGCGCCACCGCGCCAGCCTTAACACAGCGGTGCCCGGCACGGCAGGCATCACCGCCGCCAGTGTTACTACGGCAGCGTCACTACGGCAGCGCCCAGCGCGGCGGCACCATCTCGGCAGCGCTGGCACCCTCCGCCCGCGCAGCCAGGGGGCCCAGGGTGGGGAAGATCTCCCGCAAGAGGCGACCAGCACGCGGAGAACTCCTCGCCCGTAAGGCGCCAGCACGCGGGGACACGCTGCGCATGGGCGCAGGCGCGGGGGCGCAGGCGCGGGGGCACGACGCCCTCGTCCAGGGCCTCACCGGGAGTATTGCGCAGCTCCGGGCGGCTAGCAGGCCGACCCGCCGCCTGGCAGCGACATCGCTCCCTGGTCGGCGAAGGCTCCGGTTGAGGATGCATCGGATGCGCGGCGGGCCGAAGTCCCGCGATCCGCTGGAGGAAGCCGGAAAGCGGAGCTTACGGGGTGGGATCGGCGGGCTGTGACGGCCAGGTGCGGAGGGCGGTGTCGAGGGTGTCCAGGATCCGGGTCCAGGACGCGTCGGCGGCACGCGGGTGGTGGCGGAACCCGCCCGAGAGCTCCAGGCTCACGAAGCCGTGGAAGGCGCTGCCGAGCAGCCGGACCGCGTCGGTCTGGTCGGGCTCGGCCAGCGAGTAGCCGCGCAGGATCGCCCGCATCATGTCCGAATGCCTGCGGGCCGCGCTCGCCCGCGCGGTCTCCGGGTCGAGCTCGATCTGCGCCGCCGCGTACCTGCCCGGATGCTCCCTGGCATAGTCACGGTAGGCGTCGGCGAAGGCGACCAGCGCGTCCTTGCCCGCCCGCCCCGCCAGCGCCGCCGCGGCCCGGTCGGCGAGCTCGGCCAGCGCCAGTACGGCCACCCGCACCCGCAGCTCGTGGGCGTTCCTGATGTGGGAGTACAGGCTCGCGTCCTTCACGCCGAACCTGCGCGCGACCTCCGAGACCGTCACGCTGTCCAGCCCCACCTCGTCGGCCAGCTCGGCCGCCGCCTCGGCCAGCCGCTCGACGGTCACCCCGGCGCGCGCCATGGAAACATCCCCTTACCTAGGACTCCTAGGAATATACATAATAGTTTGCGGTTCGCCTATGACGAACATAGCTTGATAGCTATGAGAGCAATCACCGAGGGCGAGATCCGCGCCAGTTTCGTCAACTGCACCAAGGGCGAGGCCAAACGCCTCGCCGTACCCAGGGATCTGGCCACCCGGCCATGGGACGACCTGGATTTCCTCGGCTGGCAGGACCTCGCCTCACCCGGCCGCGCCTACCTGATCGCCGAGCATGACGACCGGCTGGTCGGCGTGGCGCTGCGACGGACCCCGCCGCGTGCCGAACTCGCACGACGAAGCATGTGCTCCCTCTGCCTGACCACCCACACCGGCGACGGCGTGTCGCTGATGACCGCCCGCCGCTCCGCGGGCAACAGCGACTCCGTGGGCGCCTACATCTGCACCGACCTGGCCTGCTCGCTCTACCTGCGCGGCAAGAAGGACGCAGGGCCGGGCGGGAGGATGCACGAGTCGCTCACGCTCGAGGAGAAGATCGGCAGGACCGAGGTCAACGTGGCCGAGTTCCTGCGGAAGGTGAGATCGTCATCCTGATGTCGTGCTCCGCCCAGAGGACGAACCGCTCGACCGGTACGACGGGGTGGTCCTCGACCGGCGCGAAGGTGAAGCGCTTGAGCAGCACGGCGAGCACGAGCTGCGCCTCCAGCGTGGCCAGCGAGGCGCCCTCGCAGCTGCGCGGCCCGAAGCCAAAGGGCAGGTAGGCCAGCCGCGGCCGACCCGCCACCTGGGAGGGATCGAACCGCGAGGGGTCGAAGCGCGAAGGGTCCGGCCAGATGCGGGGATTCATGTGGATCGCCCAGATGGGCACGAAGATCGTGGTCCCCGCGGGGATCTCGTGGCCGGCGAGCTCGAGCGGCTCGGTGGTCTCCCTGGCGCCGTAGGGGCCGGGCGGGTAGCGGCGCATCGACTCCTTGAGCGCCAGATCGAGCTCACGCAGCGCGGCCAGATCGGCGTACCCGGGCACGTCGGGCACCCCCGCCAGCTCCGCCCGGATGCGCGCCACGACCTCCGGATGGGACGCCAGCAGGTAGAGCGTCCACGAGATGGCCACCCCGGTCGTGTGATGGGCGGCCAGCATCATCGACAGCACGCTGTCGCGCACCCGCGCGGGCGGCTCCCCCGCCTCGGCGAGCAGCGTGATCAGGTCGGGCCTGTCCGACGGCCGCCGCTCGGACAGCACCGTGTCGACCGCGCTCCGCAGGAACGCCAGGCCCTCCTCTGCCCTGCCCTCCTGGTACGGCAGGCCGTACAGCTTGCCGAGGTATTCCGACAGCACCTCCTCGAAGGCCCGGACGACGCGCCCGGCGAGGTCACCGGAGTCCATGTCCATGCCCAGCGCGTACTGGCAGATCATGCGCAGCGACAGCTCGCTGAGCTCCTTCTGCAGAGCGACCGGCCCGGGCGCGGCGGCCGCCCAGCGGTCGGCCAGGTCGGTGGCCAGGCGCGCGAAGGCGTCGTAGTGCGCCTCGTGCGAGCGGCGTCCGGCCAGCGCCGACAGCACCACCCTGCGCCAGGGCGTGTGCTCCTCGGCGGGCATGACCTGCAGGTTGCCCGTCTCGAAGAGCGGGGAGAGGAACTCGAACAGCTTCTCAGGCCGCTTGTTCACCCGCGCGACGCGCTCGAGCAGGACGGGGTCGGCGACGGACACCAGGCGGGAGCCGGGCAAGCGGAACTCGGCCACGTCGCCGTAGTCGCGGTGCAGGGCGAGCTGAAAGGCGTGCAGGCCTCCGGCGGCGGCGATGTCGTCGAGGTTGTCGCCCGCGGCGGACGGCGGTGGGCCCGGGATCGGCATGAAGATCACCCTCCTCCAGAGTCCCACACGCCGCTCTGGAAGCCAATCCCGGTGTTTCCGCACAGGCGGAATGTCGGTGCGTCCGAGGGCGTGCCCGCCGCAGACTCGGCCATACCTGATCCGCGGTGCACCTGCCCGCGGACGAATGTCCAGACAGGAGACAACAGATGAGCGACATGCGGCGCAACCGGTGGCGCGTCGCCACCGCGGCGGCTGCCGCGCTGGCGGCGGGCGCGCTGCTGGCGGGCAATGTCGGCACGGCCGAGGCGGTGCCGCCGGAGGTGGTCAGCCGGTGGGACAACGACGTCCTGCACGCCAACTCCATCGGCGCCTCGGCGGTGCTGGGGCTTCCCTCGGGCGGGCCGTACACGATCACCGCGAAGCTCTCCGCCGAGAACCTGGGCGCGACAGCGATCCAGAACTACGCGTGCCAGCTCAGCGCGGAGGAAGGCGCCGACACCGACTCCACGTCGGTCACGCTGGCGCCCAACAGCCGGCAGGCGATGGTCGTGCACGTGGTCCACAACTTCACCGGCACCAGGCAGTTCATCTTCGCCTGCACCAAGCCGGCGGGCAGCCCGCAGGTGCGGATCACGCAGCTGAAGATCACCGCGATCAAGGTCAACGCGCTGGACAACCAGCCCATCGCCATCGGCTGACGCACCACGGCCTCGGCCGCACCTGAGGCCCTTTACAAAGTAGATTCCATGGGTTCCGGCGGCTTGCGCGAGAGCAGCTCGACCAGCCCGAGCACGAGCAGCGTCAGTACGGCGAGCAGCAACACCACCTTGCCCGTCGGGTGGTCCCAGAACACGAAGACCAGGGCCGCGACCGCGACCACGCCCGCCCGGACGGGACCGCGGTAGCGGTAGAGCCACAGCCCGAAGCGCCCGGTGTTGACCTTGCCGCCGATGTGCCCGCTCAGGAACCGGCGGGTGGCCACCGCGGTGGTCGAGGGTCCTGTGAAGAACGCGCCGACGGCGATCACCACGCCGAGCACCAGTATCGTGCGCAGCCCCTGACGCAGGAAGCGGACCAGGGTGTCGTAGACGGTGGCGGCGGCCGCGGTGTTGAGGCCGTGCGCGGCCGCCGAATTGAGATAGGCGGCTCTGACCAGCAGGAGCCCCGCCGCGAGCACCAGCATGCCGACCGCGATCCCGACGCCGGTGCCCAGCACCGCCCTGCGGTGGTTCCTGGCGATATAGATGCCCAGGGCCAGCAGGATCAGCGTCAGGATGGGCAGCGCCCACTGCAGCGCGAGCAGCCAGCTGTAGAGGGTCTGCCACCTGACCAGGTCGGGCGACTGGAACAGCTCGAAGGTGGGGTGGAGCTCGGGGATGGACGCGGCGATGCCCAGCCCGGAGGCGACCAGTTTCTGCTTGACCTTGTCGATGATCGGCCCGAGGTCGACACTGACGGTGTTGCCGGTGACCTTGAGCACCGCGCTGCCCTGGCCGGACAGAACCGCGTTGAGCTGGGTGTGCGCGACGCGGTTGGCGTCGACCCACACGCTCTGGAACTGGTCGCTCGCCACCACCTTGCCGACGGCGTCGCGGACGAACCCCTGCACCCCGCCGTTGATCGCCCCGGAAAGCCCGTCGACCTTCTCCCCGATCTTGGGCGGCAGCGCGCCGCCGAGCCTCTTCACCAGGGAGGGGACGTCGAGCGCCTTCATGACGGCGGCGGTGACCCGGTCGGTGGCCGCGGCCTGCACGGTGGGGTCGCTGGCGAGCGGCGTGACGTTCTCCACGTAGCGGGCGGTGTCGGCGACCTGGTTGGCCGCCCAGTAGGCCACCCCCGACACCGGCAGCAGCACGCACCCCAGCGTGATCAGTACCGCGGACACCCAGGCGCGCCAGCGCCCCTTCGCGCGGCGTTCGCGCAGCGCGGCCATCTCGCCGCGCAGCCGCTCCAGCTCCGCCCGTTCCTCACCGCTCAGCTCATCGGACACTCGCCTCGCCCATCCCCCGAAGTCCTGAACGGGACGTTCCCGGCTTATGGCGATGTGTACGGCAAGCGTTGGCCAAGCTATCCCAGCGTCTTCGTGGGGAAGCCCGCTACGCGGATCGCGGCATCAGCCCTCCAGCTCGCGCGCGACCTCGGCCCGGTAGGCGCGCAGCTCGCCCAGGAGCCGCCCCTGCTCGCCCGGGTCGAGCGCGGCCAGCGCCTCCTGCAGCGCAAGCGCCCTGTCCACCAGCGACAGCGCCTCCTGCGCGGTGGGGACGCTGTCGGCCAGCGCCATGAGCACGCTGATCAGCTCGGGCAGCAGCCCCTGCTCCCCCGCGGCCAGCGGCTCGAGCAGTTCGAGCGCCGTGCGCAGATGCGGGACGGCGGACTCCCGATCGCCCAGGTCGAGCAGGCAGTAGCCCAGGTTCTGCTCGACCTCGATCCGCTCGAGCTCCAGCATCGGGTTCGCGACCTGGGCGAACAGCGAGGCGGACTCGCTGAGCACGGGCAGGGCCTCCCGCGGGCGCTCCAGCTCCATCAGGCAGAAGCCGAGCTGCCGCTCCGCGCTGGCCAGCATCGGGGCCGCGTCGGCCCCGAAGGCCCTGAAGAGCTCGACCGACTCGGCGACCATGGCGGCCGCGGCCTCCAGATCGCCCTCCTGAGCCAGCTCGGCCCCGCGCACGCACAACGCCTGTGCGAGCTGGAACTCCAGCCCGGGTACGGCGCGCAGCGAGGTCACGGCCTCGACGGTCAGCTCGCCGGCCGGCTCGCCGAGCTGCGTCAGCGCGAACAGCCGCACGCTCAGCGCGGTCGCGTACGACCCGGCCAGCACGGCGGACGCCTGCGGGGTCCCCGCGCCCAGCACGCGCAGCATCTCGATGCCCTCGGCCGCTCCCTCCGCGGCGGCGGCCGCGTCCCCCAGCCCCAGCCGGGCCTGGGCCAGCAAGACCACGGCGGAGGCGTGCGGGAGGGCGAAGGCGAGCATCGGATCCGCCGAACCGAACAACTCGGCGGCCCTGGCCAGCGCGGCGACCGCCTCGTCCAGCCGCGCCAGCTGCAACAACGCGGTGCCGCGGACGAAATGGACCTGGGCCGTGGCCACCCTGCCCGCGGCATGCTCGCCGGGCGACGGCATCGCCAGCGACCGATCCGCGGACTCCAACGCCAGGTCCGGCCTGCCGAGCAGCACGTGACAGCTGGCCATGGCCGTCAGCGCGGCGGCGACCAGCGGCTGGGCGAAGACGTTGCCCGAGGCGATGCGTTCCGCCTCGGCCAGCCGTTCGAGCGCCTCCTGCGGGCGGCCCAGTTCGTTCAGGCTGACCCCCTCGCAGAAGTAGGAGCGCGCCATGATGCCGGCCACCAGCGGATTGTCGTGCGGATGGTGGCCCAGGACCTGGCGCGCGGCCACGGCGGGCTCGATGGCCTCGGCGACGCTTCCCGCCATCATGCGGCTCAGCCCGAGGGTGGTCATCGCCTCGGCCAGGATGACGTCGATGCCCGCCGTGGTGAGCGACGGGTCGATGAGCAGGTCGATGGCCTGTTCTGCCAGGGGCACCGCCTCCTGCGGGCGTAGGTTCGCCTGGAGCGCCGCGGCCAGCATCGCCAGGCCGATGCCGCGGTCGGTCCTGACCACGCTGTCGGTGTCGGCGAGGTCGTCGATGGCCTCCAGCGCCTCACGAGCGCGTTCGATGCCCTCCTCGGGGCGCTGCAGGTGCATGGCCCACTGGCTCATGGTCGTCAGTCCCCAGCTGAGCAGCGTGGGCTCGTCCATGTCGTGGGCTCGGTAGAGCTCCACGGCTCTGGCGGCCAGGTCGTAGCCTTCCTGGATGCGGCCGACGGTGCCGACCGAGTTGCTCAGCACCACCAGCGCCTGAGCGTGGTCCTTCATCCGCTCGGGCCGGGATCGCGCGAGGGCCGCGGTGATCTCGACGGCCTGCTCGGCCATGTCGAGGGTGGCGGCGGGGCCGCCGGTGGCGGTGACCAGGGTGCCCAGCATGGTCAGGGCCAGCGCGTGCCCCTCGAGTTCGTGCGGGTCGGACCTGCTCAGCTCGGCGAACAGCTCGGCCGAGTCGCGCAGGACCGGCAGGGCCTCGTCGGGGCTGCCCAGCTCCGCCAGGTAGGTGCCCAGGGCCAGCTCGGCGTTGGCCAGCATGCTCCGCTCGTCGAGCTGCCGGTAGAGCGGCACGACCCGTCGCAGCGCGGCGACGGCCTCGGCCGGGCGCCCTGCCTCGACCTGGAGGTCGGCCAGCTGCTCCAGCGCATCGGCCAGGCCCATCGTGGGCAGATCCGCGTGGCAGTCGACCGACTCGGCCGTGTTCGCCAGGGCCGCCTCCAGGTTTCCCACGCGGTGGTGGGCCTTGCCGAGCAGGCGCAGGCCGAGGGCCAGCCGTTCGCGCAGGTCGGGGTTGGCGTGGATGAAGCGGCGCAGCAACGCCACGCTCTCGGCCGCGGGGACGACCGCGACCTCGAGCTCGCCCAGGTTGGTCAGCACCTCCGACACCGCCCGCAGGACCTCGGCGAAGTCCTCGGCCGCGTACAGCGCCTGGTTCCTGGCCAGGCGGGGCGCGAGCAGCGGCATCAGGGCGTTGCGGAGCACGTCGGGGGTGTGCTCGGCCAGGCCAGGGCACAGCCGCCCGGCCAGCAGCAGCATCGAGCCGTACCGGTCGCGGGTGTCAGGGCTCGCGCCGGTGAGCGGCCGGTAGCCGTCGCGCACGGCGGGCAGCGGCCTGTCGACCCGCAGGTCCCGCTCGAGGTGGCCGAACGCCTCGCTCACCGTGTCGAGCAGGTGGTGTCCCCTGCCGTCCAGGTAGACGTTGAGGGCCTGCCGGTAGACGCGCACCGCGGTGCGCTGGTCGCCGCGGTCGGCGCGGAAGGAGGCGAGGTTGAGCAGCGGGTCGAGCTCGCCCGACGCGGCCGCGTCGATCAGCAGCCCGTCCGCCCGTTCCGGGTCCAGGCCCCGCATGGCCAGGCAGGTGCCCAGGTTGTAGCGGGCCCGCGCCAGCCGTACCGCGTCCAACCGCTCCGCCAGCGCCAGCGCGCGTTCGGCCGCGTCCTGGGCGGCCGGCAGTTCGTTGCACGCGGCGCGGTAGGCGGCCAGGTCGGTGAGCGCGTCGGCCAGCTCGGCCCCCGCCAGCGAGCCGTTGGAGACCGCCAGTTCGGTGATCGAGCAGCGCAGCCTGGCCAGCGCGCCGGACGGCGGCACGGGCGGGCGCGGCACCCTGGCCGCCGCCTCGGCCAGCTCCGCTCCGGGGGAGAGCAGCAGCGCCGCCTCGAGCAGGCCGGGCAGCTGCGAGTACGGCTCGGCCGCCGCCGTGTCCACCAGCTCGTCCAGCCGGGCGACGAGCAGCCCGCGCAGGGCCTCCTGCGCGTTGGCGCGCTGCGGCGCCGCCAGCCGGAGCACGTCGAACAGCTGCGCCAGATGGGCGCCCGTGCACGCCGGATGGTCGTGCACCGCCAGCACCAGGCGGGCCAGCTCCGGAGTGGTGTCGAGCAGCTGCTCGGCGACCGGGTCGGGCTTGAGCGGCGCCAGCGCGGGCTCGCCGGGGAACACCTCGGCGAGCCAGCCGGAGATGCGCCTGCGCCGGCCCTGCTCGCTGCCTTCCAGCCCGGGCAGGGCCGCGAGCAGGTCGGCCGCCTCCTCGCGGGTCGGCGCCGTCAGCGTGACCAGCGCCGCCGCCTGCTGCACGTCCTCCTCACCCAGGTCCGCGATGTGGTGCGCGGGCAGCCGCCCCTCCCATCTGCGCCACTCCCTGTCCAGGAAGTCCTGCAGCAGCGCCTGCGGCGTGCGCCGCACCTCGCCGCTCAACACGGCCAGATGCACCAGCAGCGGGCTGGTCTCCGGCAGCCCCTCGTACGGCATGCCGCCGCCGAAGGCCCGCGCGGCCGCTTCGGCGTGCCGCCGCACGTCCTCGGGGCCGAGACCGCCGTCGCCGAGCGCGATGGTGGTCCTGGTCGACCTGCGCAGCAGGCCGTCGGTGTCGCGGTTCAGCTTGCGCCACCAGGTCACCTCGTCGGCGGCGGGCGAGCGGTCGACCAGCAGCAGCCGCAGCCTCGGCCCGCGCACCCGCGAACCGAGCCGCTTGATCAGCGCGATGACCGGGTCGGTGAGCCTGTCGGGGTAGTCGGCGACCAGCAGCGTCGGCCACACCAGCTCGACGCGCACGCCCGAGGTGAGGTCGGCGGTCAGTCCCCGCGCGTCGGCGAACCCGGCCGACCAGCCCCGGCCGGCCATCTCCACGCAGAGCTGGGCGCCCAGCCTGGTCTTGCCCGCGCCGCCCGCGCCCGACACGGTGGCCGCGCTGAACAGGCCCGACCCGGCGCACCAGGCGACCAGGTCGTGCAGCTCACGCTCGCGGCCGACGAAGGCGACCCGGCCGTGCCTGGCCTGGATCAGCTGGTAGTCGGGGGCGTCGGCGGCCGGCGGCAGGTACGGGGGTTCCAGGTAGCGGCCGTTGTCCAGCTCGGTGACGGTGCCCCTGTCCTCGACGTCCTCCACCTCCACCGCGCCCACCAGGCGCGCGAACGCCTCCTCCTCCAGCAGGCGCCTGACCGGCAGGGCGTGCAGGCGGGCGCTGCCGTACATCACCGGGTCGGCGATCACCACGCCGAGCTGCACCCGCCCGGGGCCGAACACGGCCGCGCCGGACATGCCGCGCCAGCCCGACTCGCCGGCCAGCGGCTTGGCGGACACGACGTCGATGTCGTAGCGCTGCGCGCGTTCGGTGCTGATCGTGCCCGTCATGGTCTCGATCGGGCGGGACCCGTCGGGCTCCGCCTGTGCCTTGGGGTAACCACACGCCGTGCACGGCACGCCAAGACCTTTGACCCTGCCCCAGCGCAGCGCCCCCTTGTCTGGCGCGTCCCGCCACGGCGCCGTGGAGACCCTGACCAGGGCGGCGTCGAGCATGCCGTCCGTGCCGCGCCAGGCCACCTCGGCCGTCATCCAGCCGTCGTCGCCCTGCCGCCTGACCTGGCACGCCGGGCCGTCCGCCAGGACGTGCGCGGCCGTCAGCACCAGATCGTCGCCGATCGCGTAACCGGAGCCGTAGCCGCCGTCCGCGTAGACCTCGACAACTCGCCCTGAGCGCTCAGTCACCCCTACATCTTCGGGCGTAATCGGCCGCGCGCAATGAGTATGCCCCTACTCAATCGTGATCTCCTGGGTTACGTTGCCCGGCATGAGGCTTGTCTCCGCGCTCACCGCCCTTTCCGCTGCCTGCCTGCTCGCCGCGCCGCTTCCCGCGCACGCGGCCACGCCGTCGCCGCGCTGGCAGCTCACCGACACCGGCGTCACCGCGCGCTTCCGCGGGCTGGCGCCGGTCAGCAGGGACGTGGTGTGGGCCGCGGGGACGTCGGGGACCGTGCTGCGGACCGCCGACGGCGGACGCAGCTGGCAGAACGTCTCACCGCCCGGGGCGGAGGCGCTGCAGTTCCGCGACGTGGAGGCCTTCTCGCCGCGGAGCGCGGTGGTGCTGTCGGTGGGCGACGGCGGCGACTCGCGGATCTACCGGACCGAGGACGCCGGCCGTACCTGGAGCGAGGCCTTCAGTAACGACGAGCCCGCGGCCTTCTACGACTGCCTCTCCTTCTTCGACCGTCGCCACGGCCTGGCCGTGAGCGACCCCGTCGACGGGCGCTTCCGGCTGCTGTCGACCTCAGACGGCGGGCGGAGCTGGCAGGTGCTGCCGTCGGCCGGGATGCCCGACGCGCTGCCCGGTGAGGCGGCGTTCGCGGCCAGCGGCCAGTGCCTGGTGACCTCGGGGCGGGAGGCTTGGCTGGCGACCGGGGGCGCGGAGCGCTCACGCGTCTTCCGCTCCGCCGACCGCGGGCTGACCTGGACGGTCACCGACACGCCCATCCCCGCCGCGGACCCGGCCAAGGGCGTCTTCGCGCTGGCCTTCCGCGATCCGCGCCACGGCGTCGCGGTCGGCGGCGACTACCGGCCAGGCCAGGCCTCTCCCTCCGCCGGGGCGACCACGTCGGACGGCGGAGCCACGTGGCAGCCGTCGACGGCGCCGCCGCCCGCGTACCGGTCGGGGGTGGCGTGGCTGCCCTTCGCCGCCGTCGCCGTCGGGCCTACCGGCAGCGACATCACCTTCACGGGTGGGCGCGAGTGGCGCACCTTCGATTCCGGGTCCTTCGACACGGTGTCGTGCACGCGGGACCTCGCCTGCTGGGCCTCCGGCGAGCAGGGCCGCATCGCCCGCCTCACCTTCGACCACCCCTGACCCCACCCGCGGTCGCGATCTCTGAATGTGTACGGCTACCTGACGCCGCGTGGGCGGAACTGGATGCTGATGCGCGGGCCCGTGGGGCGCGACAGCTTGGGGATGGCGTGCTCCCAGGTGCGCTGGCAGCTGCCGCCCATGACGATGAGGTCGCCGTGGCCGAGCTCGCGACGGATCGACGGCCCGCCCCCGCGGGGCCGTAGCAGCAGCGGGCGCGGCGTGCCCACCGACACGATGGCCACCATCGTGTCCTCGGTGCTGCCGCGTCCGATCGTGTCGCCGTGCCACGCGACGCTGTCGCGGCCGTCGCGGTAGAGGCACAGGCCCGCCGTACGGAAAGGCTCACCGAGCTCGGCCGCGTAGTGCTCGTTGAGCAGCCGCCGCGCCTCCTCGAGCGCGGGATGCGGCAGCGGCTCGCCCTCGTCGTAGAAGCACAGCAGCCGCGGCACGTCGACCACCCGGTCGTACATCCGCCGCCGCTCGGCCCGCCACGGCACCTCATCGAGCAGCCGATCGAACAGCGCGTCGGCGCCGGCCATCCACTCCGGCCTGACGTCGATCCAGGCACCGCCGGACAGGTCCGTCCGCCGCACCGACTCCCCAAGCCCGCGCGGCCACGGCTCCTCGTCCAGCCCCAGCAATGATGCTTGGAATACAGCCGTCATACCCGCGATCCTAGCGCATCTTTCAAACACCTTTTCGAGCTTCATTTTGCCGGAGGCCCGTGCCAGTGTGTGAGTTGGCGTGGACCTCATACCCGCACCGTGAGGTTGCGGCCCACAGCACAACCACGACGAAGGAGCACGCCATGCTCACCACCCAGTACGTGCCGGGATCCGTCTGCATGATCGACTACGGCAGCCCAGACGTCCCGGCCACCGCCGCGTTCTACTCGGGCACGCTCGGCTGGAGCCATCACCCGGTCGGAGAGGGTTACGGCTTCTTCGAGGTCGACGGCAAGCAGGTCGCCGGGCTCGGCCGGCTCACCGAGGAGGGCGCCACCCCCGCCTGGATGGTCTACTTCCACACCGCCGACACCGACGCCACGGCCAAGGCCGTCGAGCAGGCCGGCGGCACCGTGCGCGTCCCGCCGGAGGACGTCATGACCGAGGGGCGCACCGCCCAGTTCACCGACCCGGCGGGCGCGGAGTTCGCGGTCTGGCAGCCGGGCGACTTCCGCGGCCTCGGCATGGTCACCGAGCCCGGCTCGCTGGGGTGGGTGGAGCTCTACGTCGCGGACCCGGCCGCCATCCAGGCCTTCTACCGCTCGGTCTTCGTCTGGCGCATCGAGGACATGCCGATGGGCGACCTGTCCTATCCCGTCATCTCCCCCGCCGAGGGCGACGAGCAGTCAGGACAGGGCGGCATCGTCCAGCTCCAGCCCGGCGACCGCGCGCACTGGCTGCCGTACTTCGAGGTCCCCGACTGCGACGCCGCGGCGGCCCGCGCCCAGGACCTCGGCGGCACGGTCCGCGTCCCGGCGGGCGACATCGAGGGCGTCGGCCGCATGGCCTTCCTCTCCGACCCCCACGGCGCCCCCTTCGCCATCATCACCAGCACAACCCCCTGATCCCGTACGGCAAGCCACCCCCGCCCCGTGGGCGCGCACGTAATCCCACCCGCGCCCACAGCCCGGACCCCGCCGCACTACCGTGGCGGGGTTCGGTAGGCGCGAACTCACTAACGCGCGGCCGGCCGTACAGCATCGTGCCCACACGACTCACACGCGCGGTCATGTGCGTTCGTCGTCCGGTCGCGCAAGGACCTCGCTCACCAGAAGCGGCTGCGACTCCGACACGGTCACCGAGACCCACACCTACGACGACGGAGACCGGCTGGCCGACTCCGGATACACCGACGACGCCCAGGGACGCACCACCGCGACGCCTACCGGGCTGACGATCGACCGCGCGACTCATGCCCGCACAACTCGCGCCCAGGCGGCTCATGGGCGCGAGTCATGGCCGCGCGGCTCATGCCCGCGCGACGCAGGGGCGCAGCTCATGCGTGCACGACTCACGCGCGCGAGGTCATGGGCGCACGACTCGTGCCCACGCGGCTCGTGGGCGCGAATCATGGGCGCGCGACTCATGCCCGCACAACTCGCGCCCAGGCGGCTCGTGGGCGCGAGTCATGGGTGCGCGGCTCATGCCCCGCGACTCAGGGGCGCGACTCACGCGTGCGCGACTCACGCGCACGAGGTCATGGGCGCACAACTTGTGCCCACGCGGCTCATGGGCGCGGCTCGTGCCCGCGCGGCTCGCGCCTGCGCGGGCTGTGCGTGTGTGAGTATGTCTGTGAACTTGTCAGTCCGACGTGGGTGGTGCCGGCTCGGCCGAGGGCGCGCCCTGCCGCGATGAGTTCCGGCCGGGTCGCGGGTCTGTACTGGTGACCGTCGTAGAAGGTCTTACGACGCCCGGTGCGAGACACCACGGAGAACACCATGACGACCACACCGAATAACCCGACCACCGCACTACCCGGCCGCCCGCCCATCGTCGACCTGGCCACCTGGCAGGCCGCCCGCGACGAGCTCCTGGTCCGCGAGAAGGCCCACACCCGCGAGGGCGACGCCATCGCCACGGCCCGCCGCCGGCTGCCGATGGTGGAGTTCGACGGGACGGTCGAGGTCGTCGGACCCGACGGCCCGGTCCCGTTCCTGGACCTGTTCCAGGGCCGCGACGAGCTCGTGGTCTACAAGCACATGTGGTACGACGGCGCGCCGCACCAGGGGCAGTGCGAGGGCTGCACCACCACGGCCTGGCACCTGAAGGACGCCGTCTACCTCAACGCCCGCGGCGTCTCCTTCGCCATCCTGACCACGGGCCCATGGGACGAGGTGGCCTCCTACGTCGAGTTCATGGGCTACACCCAGCCCTGGTACTCGGTGCGAGACGTGGACGCGCCGGTCGGCGGCCCCATGGGGCACCTCACCTGCTTCCTGCGCGACGGCGACCGCGTGTTCCTCACCTACTCCACGACGGGCCGCGGCAACGAGCCGGCCAACGGGTCCTTCGCCCTGCTCGACATGACGCCCTACGGCCGCGGCGAGACGTGGGAGGACAACCCCGAGGGCTGGCCCGAGGGACGCGGCCCATGTTGGTACTGGCGCTCGGACGCGAACGGGAACGCCACCTGGGGCCCGACCAGCCGCCCCGTCGCGCAGTGGACCCGCCCCGGCGCAACCTCCGTGGAAACCCTCGGCCGACACGACCACCACCACTGACACCTTCGCCGACGGCCCCGGCAAAGGTGTTCGGCGCCAGGCGGAACCTCCGGACGACGCCAGAGTCCGCCCACACCTCCGGACGATGCGAGAGTCCGCC
The DNA here is from genome assembly GCF_018531495.1 of Nonomuraea sediminis. GTDB lineage: Bacteria > Actinomycetota > Actinomycetes > Streptosporangiales > Streptosporangiaceae > Nonomuraea > Nonomuraea sediminis. The sequence continues at coordinate 107,922 of NZ_JAHDTI010000011.1, read as the reverse complement.
CGCGCCTCCGGCCGGCGAACGGTTCACCCGGAAGATGAAGAGCTCCTGGGAGGAGAGTCGTTGCCCAGGCCAGCCTCGCCTACCAGGCAGCACGACACGGGCAGCACGGTGTGGACAGCACGGCGTGGGCGGGCGTGGGAACGGGGGCCGAATCGGTGCGGAGGTCGACGCCGCGCGGGGGCCAGGTGGGGTGAGTGGGGAGCGGTGAGGGGTTGGCGTGTAACGTCTTGGGTATGTTTTGGCGTTACATGGTTGGGGCGGTGACGGCTCGGACCGGGGATGAGATGTCGGGGCCTGCGTTGCTGATCGCGGGGTTGGCCGTTACCGGGTCGCCGGTGGTGGCGTCGTGGCTGTTGGCTGGGTTGACCGTGTCGTCGGCGGTGGGCGGGATCGTGTTGGGGGCCGTACTTGACCGGGTGCGGCGGCCGGGGCGGGCGTTGGCCTGGTGCCTGGGGGGTTATGCGGTCGGGTTGGGGGTGATTCTGGCGGGGCTGGGGCGTGTGCCTGCGGCGGTGCTGGTCGGGGTGGCGGTGGTGGCGGGGTTGCTGGGGCCCGCGCTGACCGGCGGGTGGACGGCGCAGGTGCCGCAGGTGGCGCCTGGGGCGCGGCTGGCCAGGGCCAATGCGCTCGATTCGATGAGTTACAACCTGGCCGGGCTCGCGGGGCCCGCGCTGGCGGGGTTGGCGGCGACGGCGGTGGGCGCTTACGGCGCGGTGGGGATCTCGGTGGGTCTGGTGTTGCTTGCCGTACTGCCTGCTTGGACGTTGCCCGTCAACCCGCGGCCGAGGGCGGCGGCCGTGCGAGTGCGGGATCTGACCGAGGGGGTGCGGGCGATCCTGGTGAGCCGGGCGCTGCTGCGGACCACGGTGGCGTCGATGGTGTCCTTCGCGGGGATGGCCATGCTGGTGGTGTCGGCGCCCGTGCTGGGGATCCGGTTCGGGGCCGGGGCCGGGTTCGGCGGGTTGCTGCTTGCGGTGGTGGCGTTGTTCGCGCTGGCGGCGAACGGGCTGCTGGCAGGTCCGCTGCGACGCCTGGCCGGGCGCCCGGACGCGGTGCTGGTGGGTTCGACGCTGGTGCTCGGCTTGGGCCTGGCGATCACTGCCGTGGCGGGAGCGACCGCGGCGGTGACGACTGCGGCGGGTGCCGGCTCGGTGGGTGGTGGCTGGTGGGGTGTGGGGTGGGCTGTGGTGGGGGTTGTGGTGGTGGGGGTTGCCTCGGGGCCTCAGTTGACGGCGGTGATGGCCGTTCGGCATCGGGAGGCGCCTGAGCAGGCGCGGGGGCAGGTGTTCACCACTGGGGCGAGTTTGAAGATCACGTCGTTCGCGGTGGGGTCGGCGGTGGCGGGACCGCTGGTGGCGTGGTCGCCGCCGTGGGCGCTGGTGACCGGGGCGGTGCTCCAGGTGGTCGCCATCGCGGCGTTCTGGCTGCTGTCGCCCGGCGGGCCGTCCCGCAACACGGCGGAGGCGGTCGAGCGCGCGGGCAGGATGGGTTAACGAGGGCAGGATGCGCGCTCGAGCAGCACAAGCGCACGGGCGTCGCGGGCGGACGCGCGGGTCGGGCGAGCGCGCGGGTGGGGAGTAGGGGTGGGGTTAGGTGGGGGTGCGGGCGCGGTGGGCGGCTACGCGTTCGCGGGTGGCGCAGCGGGGGGTGCAGTAGCGTTGCGGGCTGCCGCCTCCGAGGTCGAGGTACGGCTTGCGGCAGCCGGCCGAGGCGCAGAGGCCGCCGGGCACGCGCTGGTGTTCGGCCAGCAGGACGGACAGCGCGAGCGCCGAGGAGGACAGGAACCACTCCCCCCAGGGCGCCTCGTCGGAGCTGTCGGCGTGCAGGTGCCAGGCGGTGCCCTCGTGGCTGGTCAGCCGCGGCGGGTGGGCGAGCATCCGGTTGAGCAGCGAGGCGGCGCCGGACACGGAGGAGGCGCCGAAGACCTCCTCGAGCCTGACGGCCGCCGAGCGCAGGTCCTCCACGTCGGAGGAGGTCAGCACGGGGGACGGTTCGCCGTGGGAGCGCAGGACGCGGGCGACCGACCCGGGCGTGGGCGTGGCGTGCAGCAGCTCCACGCAGAGGTCGACGGCCCGCCGCGCCATGTCCTTGGTCGAGTGGACTCGCACAGAGTGAACCGGCACAAGGGCAGCGTACGCGGCGGGCCGTACGGCGGGACCTCAACCCCCGCAGGCGGCGAAGACGAACGTGTCCTTCAGGAAGGAGTACTTGTCCCTGACCTTGACCGCACCGGTCTCGGTGTCGATCTGGACGATCGTCATCTTGGTCGCCTTGTTCTCCGGGTACTGGGCCAGGTGCAGCGTGACCTGCGTGTCACCGGTCCAGTCGATCATGAACAGGTCCCCGGCGGGCAGCTTGATGCTCCTGCGCGCCGTCACCTGCTCGCTGTCCATGTCGTAGAGCACGAGCTGCTTCTTCCCGCTCATCACGACGCTCGCCACGGTCTTGCCGTCGCCCGACAGCGCCTCGGGGGCGTTGGCGGAGATGATCTGCGGCGGCGTGTTGCGCAGCTGCTGCTGGCCGTGGTCGTCGTAGACGGCCAGGTCGGTCACCGACTCGTCGCCCTCGGCGCTGGTGAGCACCTCGTCGCCGTCGGCGCTGAAGCCCATCAGTGTCTCGGCGCCGGGCACGGTGCCCAGCCGCTCACCGCTGGCGGTGTCGAAGATCCGGGTCGGCTTGGGCTTGTCGCCGCCGATGACGACCGCCAGCTTGGCGCCGTCGTCGGACAGCTGCAGCGTCACGTTGTACTGCGCGACCCGCGGCACGGAGTTCTTGGCCAGCAGCTTGACCCCGCCGCCAAGGGTCCGTACGGCCAGCCGCCCCGACGTGGTGAAGTACGCCAGGCGCTGCCCGTTGCCGCTGACGGCGATCGGGGCGGCCTGCCACACCGAGGACTTGCCGTTGGCCTCCAGCGCGACGGTCTGGGCGTCGGGCAGCGAGCTCATCATGCCGCTGTGCATGACCAGCCGCCATTTGCCGCACGGCTTCATCTCGCCGTCCTTGGAGGCCTTGCACCCCTTGATCGAGGCGTAGCGGATGCTGTCGTGGCCATGGTGGGGCGCGGCCTGTGCGGCCGTGGGCGCGGCCAGCAGTCCTGCGACGCCTGCCGCGACGGCCGCGGCGATCTTGAGCTTCATGTCCTTCACTCCCCGGCCGTGAAGTAGGTGTACCTGTGCTTGCTGATGGAGAACTTGTCGGCCTGGGTCACGTGGCCGCTCTCCGGGTCGACGGTGAGCACCCGTACCACCGCCGGCTTCCCGTCGTCGCCGCTGGAGACGATGGCCCGCAGCTGGCCGTCGGCCGTCCAGTAGGCGCGGTACGGCGTGCTGCCCGGCTTGAGCGCCAGGTCGACGCCCTGCGTCAGGTCGCCGGTCTCGACGTCGTACATGCGCAGCCGCGGCGGCTTGTTCCTGTCGGTGTTGCCGGAGACGAACACCGCGACGGTCTTGCCGTCGGCGGCGAGCGCGTCGGCGGCGGCGTTGGCCACGACCTGCGGCGGCGTCTTCTTGATCGTGGTGCCGTCGAGCCGGTGCACGATGATCTGCGCGGTGTTGTCCGTCGGGTAGCGCATGGCCAGCACCTCGTCGCCGTCGGCGCTGAAGCCGACCGGCCCCTCGGCGCCGGGTAGCTTGACCGTCTTGCCCGTGGCCACCGTGTACACCAGGGTGGGCAGCGTGCGCCCGTCCTCGGTGGAGTCCACCAGCACCCGGTCCCCCGCCGGTGACACGTACAGCACGATCGAGTCGGTGCCGCGCGCGGTCAGCGCCTTGGGCAGCGCGGTGGCCGCTCCCCCAGCGGCCTTCCGCACGACCAGGCGGTGGTCGCTCGCGCGCTCGTAGACGATCGTGCCGCCGTCGGCGCTGACGGCGAACATGCCGTTGTCGTAGATCTTGTTGCCCTTGACGTCGACCCTGGTGGCCGAGGCGTCGCGGACCTCGCGCTTGCTGCCGTCGCGCATGAGCAGCTGCCAGTGCCCGCACGGGTAGCTGGTGTCGTCCTTCTTGTTGGTGCAGGACTTGATCCAGGCGGCCCGCACGGTGGCTGGGCCGCTCTGGGCGTCGGCGGCGCTGGGTGCCAGCCCCAGCCCGCCGATGACCGCCGTCGCCAGGAGCGCGGCGGCCGCTGAGGTGTGCCTCATCGGTGTGTTCCTTTCACTCACACCGTTAGACCCGTGCCTGCCGTGACCGGTTGATCACAGGTCGGCCACGATGCGGGCGAATTCCGGTCATCACCCCTAGCCGAGCTCGGCGAGGTCCTCCGCGGTCAGCTTGAGCGCGCCGGCGGCGAGGTTCTCCTCCAGGTGGGCCAGGGAGCCGGTGCCGGGGATCAGCAGGATGTTCGGGGAGCGGGCGAGCAGCCAGGCCAGGGCCACCTGCGGCACGGTCGCGCCGTGGCGGGCGGCGACGGCCTCCAGGTGCCGGGCGGTGAGCGGCTGGAAGCCGCCGACGGGGAAGTAGGGCACGTACGCGATGCCCGCCTCGGCGCAGACGTCGACGATCGGATCGTCGTCGCGCCGGGACACGTTGTAGAGGTTCTGCACGCAGGCGATCGGCGCGATCGCGCGGGCCTGGGCCAGCTCTTCCGCGGTCACGTTGGAGACGCCGAGGTGGCGGATCAGGCCCTCCTCGCGCAGCGCGAGCAGCGTTTCCAGCGACGCGGCCAGGGACGCCTGGGACCGGTCGAGGTCGCCCATCCGCAGGTTGACCACGTCGAGGCGGTCGACGCCGAGCGAGCGGAGGTTCGCCTCCACGCCGCGGCGCAGGCCGTCGGGGGTGAGGCCGTTCTTCCCCTCGGCGGGCAGGGCGATGTCGGAGCCCTCGACCAGCGCCCCGACCTTGGTCACGATCACCAGGTCGTCCGGGTAGGGGTGCAGCGCCTGCCTGATCAGCTCGTTGGCCGCCACCCCGCCGCGGGAGTAGTAGTTGGAGGTGTCGATGTGGTTGACGCCGAGTTCAACGGCGCGGCGCAGGATGGCCAGCGCCGTGTCGTGTGCCGGCGCCTCGCCGCGCGGCCAGCCGGTCAGCTTCATCGCGCCGTAGCCGATCCTGGCGACGTTCAGGTCGCCGCCCAAGGCCCATCGTTCGTTCGTCACGATCACCCACCCTAGAGCTCAGGGAAGCGGGCGGCGGCCGGGGAAGCCCAGCTCCGTGCGGTGGTACCAGCCGAGCTCGGTCTCGCCCTCGACCCAGCACAGCCGCACCGACACCCCGTCGAGGACGGACGGGAAGTCGACCAGGACGGGGGCGATGCCCTTGACCTCGATGCCCTGGCCGATCCAACTGCTGAGCGTCTCCTCGATGCGGGCCTCGATCGCCTTCATCTCGGCCAGGCCGCCGAGCGCGGAAGAGCCCTCGTTCTCCCGGTCGTAGGCGATCTCGGCCAGGTCGGCGCGGGCGGCGATCAGCTCGCGGGCGTCCTCGATGACCGCGGGCAGGAGCGCACGCGCCTCGTCGAGCGTGAAGATCCGGTCCATGACGGCACGTTAGCGGTTCGGGTCGTAGGCGTGGATGAGGAGCCGTTCCGCGTCGTCGAGATAGGCCTCGAGGAAGGGGGCCGCCTCCTCGGCGCGCCCGGCCTCGAGCAGCTCGAGCAGGGCGCGGTTGCGCTCGACGAAGGGCTCGTGCAGCAGGCGCGGGTTCTCCATGACGTGGAAGACCAGGCGCAGCTCGGCGAGCAGCTGCCGCATCGCCTCGTCCAGGCGCGGGCTGCCGTTGGCCGCGACCAGCGCCTGGTGGAAGCGGATGTTGGCGGTGCCGACGCCCTGCCAGTCGTCGCCGGCGGCGGCCTGCTCGGCCTCGGCCACCGCCCTGCGGAGCCTGCCCAGCGCCTCCTCGGGCACCTTCCTGCGTACGGCGGCGCCCTCGATCACCCGGCGCACCCGGTACAGGTCGCGCACGTCGTCGGCCGACAGCTTCCTGACGAACACGCCGCGGTTGAGCCGGTGCTCCAGCAGCTGCTCGTGGCCCAGCAGGCGGAACGCCTCGCGCAGCGTGTTGCGCGAGACCTCGAGCACCTTGGCGATGGCCTCCTCCGACAGCTGCTGCCCCGGCTTGAAGAAGCCCTCCATGATGCGGTCGCGCAGGATGTCGGCCACGCGCTCGGCGGTGCTCGTCCGGCCGAGGCGTGACCGGTCGTGCTGCAGGTCCGCGACGACGTTGTCCACGCCTCAAAGGAATCATCCAACAAACCTCTTGTCGAATTGTTCAACAATATCTACGTTGGTGGGACACCCCCTTCCATAAGGAGCGATGGGATGTCAGGCTCCCCCACGCAGACCCGGCGGGTGATCCTCGCCAGCCTGATCGGCACGTCGCTGGAGTGGTACGACTTCTTCCTCTACACCACGGCCGCGACGCTGGTCTTCGGCAAGCTGTTCTTCCCGACGTTCGACCCGCTCAACGCCACGCTGCTGGCGCTGACCACCAACGCGGTGGCCTTCGTCGCCAGGCCCCTCGGCGGCATCGTCTTCGGCCACTTCGGCGACCGGTCGGGGCGCAAGACCGTGCTGGTCGTGACGCTGCTCGTGATGGGTTTGTCCACCTTCCTCATCGGCCTGCTGCCCGGATACGCCTCCATCGGCGTGGCCGCGCCGGTCCTGCTCGCCGTACTCAGGTTCGTCCAGGGCCTCGGCCTGGGCGGCGAGTGGGGCGGCGCGGTCATCATGTCGCTGGAGCACGGCGACGAGCGGCGGCGCGGCTTCAACGCCAGCTGGCCGCAGGTCGGCGTGCCCGCGGGCTACGTGCTGGCCACCGGGCTGCTGACGATCATGTCGTTCGCGCAGTCGGACTCGGCGTTCCTGTCGTGGGGCTGGCGGATCCCGTTCCTGCTGTCGGGCGTGCTCGTGCTGGTCGGGCTCTGGGTGCGGCTGCGCGTCACCGAGTCGCCGCTGTTCGCCGAGCTGCCGCGGAAGTCCAGGATGCCGCTGCTGGAGGTGCTGCGCACGCACCCGCGGGCGCTGCTGTCGGCCTTCGCCGCGCGCATCGGCGTGGACGTGGCCTTCTACACCTTCACCGCCTACATCCTCGTCTACGTCACCACCTCGCTGAAGCTGCCCCGCTCGTTCGGGCTGAACGCGGTGCTGATCGGCTCGGCGCTGCAGCTGGTGCTGATCCCGCTGTTCGGGGTGCTGTCGGACAGGGTGGGCAGGCGGCCCGTCTACCTGGCCGGGGTGATCGGCGCGGCCATCTGGGTGTTCGCCTTCTTCCCGCTGCTCGACACGAAGTCGTTCCCGATGATCGCGCTGGCCGCTATCGTCGCGCTGATCGCGCACGCCGCGATGTACGGCCCGCAGGCCGCCTTCATCGCCGAGCTGTTCAGCACCCGCCTGCGCTACAGCGGCGCGTCGATGGGCTACCAGGTGGCCGGCATCGTGGGCGGCGCGCTGGCGCCGATCATCGCGCTGAAGCTGTTCTCCATCTACGGCACCACGCTGGCGGTGTCGGTGTACGTGGTGGTCGCGCTGGCGGTCACCGCCCTGGGGCTGGCCATCGCGCCGGAGACCCGCGACGTCGATCTCGCCGCGGAGCCCTTTTCCGTCCGGGACTGATCCCGGCAGACCCGCGAAAGGATGGCGGGCGGCGGCTGCCACCGCCGCCCGTCCGGGAGGCATCCATGCGCATCACGTTAATGATCATCGCGGCGATCGTCGCGATCCCCCTGCTGATCGGGGGCGTCCGAGGGCTCGAGAGCGCCGACGCCGGAGTGGTCGCCGTCGTGCGTGACGGGGGTCCGCTCGACGACAACCGGGTCCGCCAGGTCATCGACCCCGGCTCGGGCCTGGAGTGGACCGGGATGTGGTCGTCTATCCACCGGTATCCCGCCCAGCAGCGCTTCTACACGATCACCGCCGATCCCAAGCGTGCCAGCCGGCTGGGTGTGGACGTGGTGACCGTACCGAGCAGTGACGGGGTGAACCTGGGCATCGAGGGCACCCTGTACTTCACGCTCAACCTCGACCACGAGACTCTCAAGCGCTTCGACGACAAGTACGGCACGCGCACCTTCCGCTCGCAGAACGACGAGTCGCTGTACGCCTGGGACGGCGACGACGGCTGGTCGGCCTTCTTCGGGCAGGCGGTCCGCCCGGTGATCGACAACGCGCTGCGCACCGAGATCGGCGCGATGCGCTGCAACGAGCTGATGCCGTCCTGCTCGCTGCTGCAGAGCGCCTCGCTCAAGCCGCTCGACAGCAACACCAACATCGCCAGGGTGCAGAACGCGGTCAACACCGCGCTGGCCCGCGACCTGCCGCAGACGCTGGGCGGCGACTTCCTGACCGGGATGCACTTCACGCTGGCCAAGGTGTCGTTGCCCGCCGAGGTGCAGCAGGCGGTCGACAGGTCGCTGGCCGCCAGCGCGGCCGTGTCCGAGGCCCAGGCGAAGGTCGCCCAGGCCAGGGCGGAGGCGGACGCCAACCGCGCCCGCCAGGACGGCTACGACAAGTGCCCGGCGTGCGCCGAGATCGACAAGCTGCGCTCGCTCCCCCAGGGCATCACGGTGTACGCCCCGGGGAACCCGCAGTCGGTGGTCATCCCTTCGAAGTGATCATCGTGGCGCCCGCCGTACGCCATCTGCCCTTGAAGGCGACCATGGAGGCCAGGAAGACCGCCTGGCCCACCAGGCCGACGAGCAGCCAGGTGTGCCAGCCGCCCACGACCACGACGCGGGGTGCGACGACGAGCAGGACCACGATCATGACGCGGACCACCATGCCCCAGATGCCCAGCGCCGCGCCCTGCAGGCGGGAGTCGACGTCCTCGGCGTTCTCGGAGAAGTTGGCCATCCACGGAACGTAGGCGACGCCCATGAACAGGAACAGGAAGGCGTAGACGAGCGTGACGTGGGCGGAGGAGACCTCGGTGCCGATGATCGCGATGTAGTAGGCCAGCATCCCGATCGTGAGGACCGTGCCCACGGCCGTGAACGGCTTGCGCAGCTGGAGCCTGTCGGTGACCCGGCCGACCACGATCACCGCCAGCGCGTTGAGCACCAGCCCGAGCGCCACGATGCCGTTGGCCTGGGCGGTGGTGACCTTGAAGGCGTCGGTCAGGATGGTCTGGCCGAAGATGGCGAAGGTCCAGTAGAGGATCTGCCATCCGGTGTTGCCGAAGACGTGCGCCCACAGGTGCGGGTGTTTGAAGAGCTCCCTGACCTTGCCAGGGTCGATCTTCTCCTCGGCGCTGACCTCCGATTCGGCCTGCATGACCTGGGCGCGCAGCGCGGCGGACGGTTCGGCGATCTGCCAGATGATCACGGCGCAGAGCACCAGCGAGACGATGCCCATGATGATCGCCTGCGACTGCCAGCGGTTGCCGAACATCGGCAGTGTGACGCTGGCGATCAGCGAGGCCAGGAACGAGGCGCCGACCGGGCCCCAGGTCCAGAAGGCGAAGGCCTGTGCGCGGCCCAGGCGCGGGGAGAAGTCACGCACCAGCGAGGCGGTGATCGTGATCCCGGCGCCCTCGATGAACAGCATGAGGCAGCGGACGGCGAACAGGCCGCCGCTGGTGCTCACGGTGGCCAGCAGGAAGTTGCAGGCCGCGGTGACGGTGAGGGTGGGGACGAGGATCGTCACGCGGCCCCAGCGGTCCGACAGGATGCCGCCGAATGCCGCCGACAGGCCGCCCACCAGCACGGAGGTGGCCGCGATCAGGCCGTAGACCGTGAGCGACATGCTCAGGTCCTTCAGCAGCAGGGGAAGGATCGTGGCGATCGTGGTCTCGAAGTTGGCCACCAGGCTGGCCAGGACGGCGACGGCCAGCAGGCGGATCCGGCGACTACCGACCGGGTACACGCTCAGTTCGCGGACATAGAACGGCTTCATGCCCATCCTCCGGGGACGGTCCTTGATTGTCGCTCTAGAACGCGTTTCTAGTTGCTCCACACTCGCCGCTTTTATGCGGGTATGTCAACGTCTTCCGGCATCACGATGTGATCTCGGCCACACCCGGCGCGTTGTGATTGAATCGCCGCCGATTCCTCGAACACCGCATCGCGAATACGCATAAACTGCGCGCCTGTGAGCCTGCCTGTACGTCAACGTTCCCCCAGGCCCGGCGGCGGTCGCCACCGGGCACCGGTGCCCACGTCCCTGCCGCCGGACGCGCCCATGCTCGTCCTGGCCGCGCCGGGCAGCGTCGAGGGAGTGGCCGCCGAGATCGCCGCCGTCGTCCGGGTCGATAACCCGCAGATCGAGGTCCGGTTGTCAAGCTTGGCCGAGCTGGCCGGGACTCTGCCCGCCGGCCGGGACGCCGTCGTGGTCCCGCTGGTGACCTGGGCGGACCCGATGGTCATGGCGGAGATAGGCAAGGCCGTGGCCGCCAGCGGCTCCGGCGCGGTGGTGACCGAGCCGCTCGGGCCGCACCCGCTGCTCGCGGAGGCGCTGCACATCAGGCTGGCCGAACGCGGCCTGGCCAGGGCCGACAGGGTCCGCCTGCTGAACGTCTCCAGCCCCGTCGACGCCGTCATCCTCGGTACGGCCGGCGGCGAGCAGGCCGTCGGCGCCGTCCAGCCCACCGCCGTGCTGCTGGCCTCCCGGCTCACGCTGCCCGTCGTGGCGGCCTCGCTCGACAGCGAGCCGGGCGTCGCCGTGGCGGCACAGCGCCTGCGCGCCGCGGGCGCGCAACGCCTGGCCATCGCCCCCTGCCTGATCGGCCACGAGGCGCCCGAGGGCATCGTGGCCGAGGCGGCCGCCTCGATCGACGCGGGGCACGCCGAACCCCTCGGCGCGCACGGCGCGATCGCAGAACTTGTCGCGCGAGCTTACGGCAGTCAACTGGCGACTTGACATCTCTTGTAGAGATCGCTGAAGTAGCGTTACCTTCTGCCCATGCGTAGCGTCCACGTCAACGGTTCCCGCCTCGGCCTCCGCGACGTCACCGAGGCGGACGTGGCCGCGCTGCACGCCGTCTACGGCGACCCGGCCGTCACCGAGCACATGCCCTTCGCCCCGCGCACGCTCGACGAGGTCGACCGGATCATCCGTGACGCCATGGAGGCGGCGCGCGCCGACCCGCGCCGCCTCTACGTGCTCGCGGTCACCGACGCCGGCTTCGGCGACGTGATCGGCGTCGCCCGGCTGCACATCGAGGCCGATCATCCGCACAGCGCCGAGATCGGCCTCGGCCTGCGGCCCGACCAGTGGGGCCGCGGCATCGGCACCGACCTCATCAAGCTGCTGCTGTCGTTCGGCTTCCGGCAGGTGGGCCTGCACCGCATCTGGGGCGCCCGCTCACCTGCCAACCTCCCTGCCCAGCTCGCGATGCTCACGGCGGGCATGGTCGAGGAAGGCCGCATCCGCCACCACGTCCTCACCCCCGCGGGCTGGCGCGACTCCATCGTGCACAGCGCCATCGCCGACGACTGGGTCTCCTACTAAAGGCGCGCGTGCGAGGTGATGTCCGCACTGAAGTCGTCGATCATGGTGGCGGTGACCGTGGGGCGGCACTGGCCGATCGCCTCGAGGTAGTCGGTGGTGCTGGCGCCGGCGGGGACGTCGAGGGCGCGCGGGGTGGCGAAGTCGCGCTCGAAGGCCGTCTGCGCCGCCGTACGGGCCGCGTGCTCGATGTCGGCGGGGGTGAACAGCTCGCTCGCCTCGACCAGCGTGTCCAGGTCCACGTCGGCGCGGCCGTCGGAGTAGCGGGCCCAGATCGCCCGGCGGGCGACGGCGTCTGGGGTGCCGATCGGGACCACGTAGTCGAAGCGGCCGGGCCGCAGGAACGCCGGGTCGAGCGAGCTGATGGAGTTGGTGGCGCACACCAGCAGCCGCTCGTCCCGCTCGCGGAAACCGGGGATCAGCTTGAGCAGCTCGTTGGTGATGCTGTGGCTGCCCGCCTCCGGGCGCTCTCCCCTGACCGCGGCGATCTCCTCGACCTCGTCGATGAACACCAGCACCCGCTCGAGCTCGGCGATCCGCCCGAACGCGGTCCGCAGCGCCGCCGCCAGGTTGCCGTCGTCGGCCAGCCTGGAGGGCAGCAGCTCGACGAACGGCCAGCCGAGCCGTGAGGCGATCGCCCTGGCGAAGGTGGTCTTGCCGGTGCCGGGCGGGCCGAACAGGGCGATGGCCCGCGGCGGGCGCACGCCGTGCCGGGCGGCGCGCTCGGGCTCGGCCAGCGGCAGCACGATGCGCCGCTCGATCAGGTCCTTCTCCACCTCCATGCCGGCGACCTTGTCCCACAGGTCGCCGGGCAGCAGCCGCCCGCCCAGCTCGGCGAGCAGGGCGCCGCCGGCGACGGCGGGCTCGGTCTTCTCGAAGTAGGCCACGGCAGGCCGCCGGGTGTAGCCGGCGTTCACCAGGCCCTCGCCGAGCAGTTCCTCCTCGGGCAGTACGTAGGCGATGCGCCGCACCCGCGCGTCCACCAGCCGCCGCTCCAGTTCTCTCAGCAGCGCGCTGGCCAGCCCGCGCCCCCGCCAGGCTCCGGCGATCGCGATCCGCATCACCCAGGCCCGCTCGCCGGTCACCTGCGCGAGCGCGGCGCCGATCGGCGTGCCCCGGTGCACGGCCACCACGGCGGGTTGGCGCGAGGTCAGCGCGCCGATGCACTCGGCCAGCGAGAACACCGACTCCTGCCCGAGCCCGGCGGTCGTGTCGATCAGATGGACGACGGCCGCCAGGTCGTCCTCACGGTAGTCGTGGATGAGCCAGTTCACCGTTACCGTCTCCTCGCCTCAGGGACTTTGGACGGTAGACGAGATAGAGCAGACAGTCCCGCACCGATGCGGACAAATCTCAAGCAGAAGTCTGTACGGCCCGCAGTAGAGACATTGACGCCCGCCTCATACGGCGCGACAATTCCTAACAGCGTTAGGAGAACCGATGCGCGATAGGAAAGCCGAACGCCATCAGAGCACTCGGGCGGAGATCCTCGCCGTGGCGTGGAAGCTGGCCGCGACCGAGGGCCTGGCCGGCCTGACGCTGCGCGACGTAGCCCGCGAGGTGGGGATGCGGGCTCCGTCGCTGTACTCCTACTTCGCCGCCAAGCACGCGATCTACGACGCGATGTTCGCCCAGGGCTGCCGGGAGTACCTCGAGGGGCACGCCAAACTGTGCTTCACCGGCGACCCGCTGACCGACATCAAGATCGGGATGCGGTTCTTCGTCGGGTTCTGCACCGCCAACCCGGTCCGCTACCAGCTGCTCTTCCAGCGGACGATCCCCGGCTTCGAGCCGACGCCCGAGACGTTCGCGCTGTCCGTGGCGGGGCTCGGCAAGATGCGCGACAAGCTGGCCGAGTTCGGCATCACCGATCCGGCCGCACTGGATCTGCTGACGGCCATCGGCACGGGCCTGACCGACCAGCAGATCTCCAACGACCCCGGCGGGGACCGCTGGACCCGCCTGGTCGACGAGGCCATGGAGATGTACTACGCGCACATCTCCGATCGCCTGAAGGCGAGTGATCAAGGATGACCTTCACCAGGGAGCAGGCCGCCATGCTGATGGCGGCGGAGAACGCCCGGTTCGTCGAGGTGGCGCGCGCGCTCAGCGCCGAGGACTGGTCCAAGCCCACCGGCTGCCCGGCGTGGGACGTGCGGGCGATGGCCGGGCACGTGCTGGGCATGATGGAGTTCACCACGTCGGTCAGGGAGTTCGTCCACGTGGTCCGCACCGGCGGCAAGGTCGCGGGCGACCGGCCGGTGATCGACGGCATGACCGAGGTCCAGGTGGCCGAGCGCGCCCACCTGTCCACCGCCGACCTGCTCGAACGGCTGGCGGACGCGGCACCGCGGGGCGCCAGGTCACGGCGCCGCCTGCCGGCTCCGCTGCGGATGATGCCGATGCCGCAGGAGGTCGACGGGGTGCGCGAGACGTGGCGCCTGGGCTACCTCTTCGACACGATCCTGACGCGCGACACCTGGATGCACCGGGTGGACGTCTGCCGGGCGACCGGCCACGAGCTTCTGCTCACCGCCGATCACGACGGGTTGATCGTGGCCGACGTCGTCGAGGAATGGGCCCGTCGGCACGGTCGGCCGTACCGGCTGGTGCTCCAGGGGACGGCGGGCGGCAAGTTCGGCACGTCCGGGGAGGAGCACGTGCTGGACGCCGTGGAGTTCTGCCGGATCCTGTCGGGGAGGGGCACGGGCGAGGGGCTGCTCAGCCGGCACGTCCCGTTCTGACCCAGCCCTTCAGCACCTCCTCGGCCACCTGGCGCGGCTCGTGCGTGCTCTGGACCACGTAGTCCTCGACGCCGGCCCGCTCTAGGACGCGCTCGAGCTCGCCCGAACGGCCGAGGTGCCAGCGCAGCCCCTCGCCGTCGCCGTCGTGCCTGCGCCTCAGCCGGCTGCGCACCTCCTCCAGCGGGGCGCGCAGCCAGCAGACGCTCAGCGGGACGCCCAGCGCCTGCTCGTAGGCGCGCCGCTCGTCCGCCGACTCGATCACGCCCGCCAGGACGAGCCTGGTCACGCCGGTGTCGAGGAAGTTGGCGGCCACGGCCCGCAGGTTGCTCACCGTGATCGCCGAGTTGAACGGGTCGCCCTCCGGCTTCGGCCAGGACCGCCGCAGCCAGTCGACGTCGATGACGGCGTTGGGCACGCCCTCCTCGGCCAGCAGGTCACCTGCCGTCTCGGCGACGGTGGTCTTCCCGACCCCCACGGTCCCGTTGATCAGCAGCGCCCACGACATCCGCCGATCCTACCGACGTTCAAGGGGAGGCCAGGTCCCGGTGGATTGTCGGTGGCGGGCCCTACGATGAGCCTCCTCACGGAGGGATACTTGCTCATGCTCGACTCGCTGATCGTGCCGCTGTTCGTCACCACCGACCTGCCGCCCGAGGCCGACCTGGCCGAGTTCGGCAGCCTGCTGGCCGAGACCGCCCGCACGCTCGGCTTCGACGCGTTCCTCGCGGGCAAGGTCTTCTGGCTCGACCGGCCCATCCTCCCCCGCCAGCGCCCGGCCGCCGACATCGAGCTCCGCTTCGCCGGCATGCTCGGCTACCTGGCGGCCTCGGGCGCCGGCCACACGCCCGCCTCGGTCGTCGCGGACGTCCGCGCGGCCATCGCGGCCGCCGTCCGGTCCCGCTACGGCGACGTGGGCGCGCCACCCGCCGTCTTCGCCATCCGCGACCGCGACGTCCGCGAACGCACCCCCGACGACGCCCTCTACGTCGACACCCGCGACGCCACCCCCGACCTCATCACCGCCACCCGCGTCTATCTCTGATTCTTTCTGCTGTACGGCAAGCCGCCCCTCCGCCGCCCGGGTCTACCTCTGGTTCTCCCTGCTGTACGGCAAGCCGCCCCTCCCCCACCCGCCGCACTTCGGCCGGGCCCTGTCCAGGGAGACGCTCCTCCGGCGGAGGTGGTCACCCGCCGCTACGACGCACCCCACCCACGTCCCCGGGCCCGGTGACCCGCCGTACAAACGCGCCGATGACCGCCGTACACCGTCTCGCCGACCCGGCGCGGTGGGCGTTTCCGTTGTGCGGTGCGGGTTGGTTGCTCGCCGTACGGGGGTAGGTGTGCGGCGTATAGTCGGGTCGGTAGAGACCTCCCCCCGTGAGGCCGCGGTGCGTGCCGCGCCGGAAACGAGGGGTTATGGCTCACGTCGCGGTGGCGTTGACCGTCAACGGCGTCTACCAGCAGCTCGACCTTGACTCCCGGGTGACCCTGCTGGACGCGTTGCGCGACGGGCTGGGGCTGACCGGCACCAAGAAGGGATGCGACCAGGGCGCCTGCGGCGCGTGCACCGTGATGGCCGACGGCAAGCGGATCCTGTCGTGCCTGACGCTGGCCGCGCAGTGCGAGGGCAGGGCGATCACCACCGTCGAGGGTCTCGCGCCCGACGGCATCCCGCATCCGGTGCAGGAGGCCTTCGTCCGCCACGACGCCTTCCAGTGCGGCTACTGCACCTCCGGGCAGATCATGTCGGCGGTGTGCCTGCTGGCGGAGGGCCGAGCGGGATCCGACGCGGACATCCGCGAGTTCATGAGCGGCAACCTGTGCCGGTGCGGCGCCTATCCCAACATCGTCGCGGCGATCCGCGAGGTGTCGGCGGCGGGTGGCGGCCATGCGTGAGTTCGAGTACGTCAGGGCGGGCGAGATAGGCCAGGCCGTGGCGGCGGTGAGCGCCGACCCGGCAGCGTCCTATCTGGCCGGCGGCACGACCCAGCTGGACCTGATGAAGGACGGCGTCCTGGCGCCCGACCGGCTGGTCGACATCACCCGGCTGCCGCTCGGCGGCATCACCCGCGACGGCGACGTGCTGCGGGTGGGCGCGCTGACCACGATGGAGGAACTGGCCGCCGACCCCACGGTCGCCGGACGCCTGCCGTTCCTGCGTGAGGCGCTGCTGCTCGGCGCGTCGGTGCAGCTGCGGAACATGGCGACGATCGGCGGGAACCTGTTGCAGCGCACCCGCTGCCGCTACTTCCGCGACCCGGCCGTCCCCGCGTGCAACAAGCGGCGCCGCGGCTCCGGGTGTGCCGCGGTGCAGGGGGTCGCCAGGATGCACGCGATCCTGGGCGCGAGCGAGCACTGCATCGCGTTGCACGCCTCCGACATGGCGGTGCCGCTGATGGCGCTGGACGCGGTCGTGCACCTGCGCGGACCCGACGGAGAGCGCTCGATCCCGCTGACGGAGTTCTACCGGATTCCAGGGGACACCCCGGACGTGGAGAACGTGCTCAGGCACGGCGAGCTGATCACCGCCGTGGAGATCCCGCTGCTCGCGCCGGACGCGCGCTCCACCTATCTCAAGGTCCGCGACAGGGTCTCCTACGAGTTCGCGCTCACCTCCGCGGCGGTGGCCGTACGGCTCGACGGCGGCGTGATCGGCGAGGCGCGGGTCGCCCTCGGCGGCGTCGGCACGATTCCCTGGCGCGCTCCCGAGGCCGAGCAGGTCCTGCGCGGGGCGCCCGCGAGCCCGGAGGTCTTCGCCGCGGCGGCCGAGGCCGCCATCGCGGACCCGTTCACCGTGCCGGGCACCGCCTTCAAGGTCGAACTGGCCAAACGCACCTTGGTGCGCGCCCTGCGGACCGTCGCCGGAGGTGCGTCATGACCACCGTCGAGCAGATCGGCCTGGTCGGTGAGGGGGTGGATCGTGTCGACGGCCCGCTGAAGGTCACCGGCGCCGCGGACTACCCCAACGACTTCAGCTACCCCGACCTGGCGCACGCCGCGCTCGTGCGCAGCACCGTGGCCGCCGGGCGGATCACCCGGCTCGACATCAGCGCCGCCCAGACCTCCCCCGGCGTGCTGGCGGTCATCACCCATCGGAACGCGCCCGTGCTGGGACGCGCGCCCGACACGTTCCTGTCGGCCCCGCCGACGCCGTTGCAGGACGACAGGATCCACTACCACGGCCAGTACGTGGCGATGGTGGTGGCGGGCACCGCCGAGGAGGCGACGGCCGCGGCCCGGCTGATCGAGGCGGACTACGAGAAGACCGAGCCCATCCTGGATATCCACGACCCCAGGGCGGAGCTGATCACCGACCCGTGGGGGCTGGACGCCAGTCGCGGTGACGCCGAGGCCGCCCTGGCCTCGGCCGAGGTGCGGTTCGAGGCGACCTACACCACGGCGGGCAACGCCAACAGCCCCATGGGGCTGTTCACGACCGTGGCCGCCTGGGACGGCGACGCCCTCACCGTCCACGACTCCACGCAGTGGCCCGGCAGCCTGCGCACGGCGCTCGCGCGGGTGTTCGCCGTCCCGGAGAGCGGGGTGCGGGTGCTCGCGCCGTTCGTCGGCGGCGGGTTCGGCGCGGGGCTGCGCACGTGGCCGCACGTCATCCTGGCGGCGCTGGCCGCGCGCACGGTGGGGCGGCCGGTCAAGCTCGTGCTGACCCGCCCGGAGATGTTCACCGGCATCGGCCACCGCACGGAAACGGTGCAGCGCCTCAGGATCGGCGCCACCCGCGACGGACGGCTGGTGGCGCTCGACCACGAGAGCACCACGACGCTGCAGATGGAGGGGAACAACCTCGAACCGTGCGCGACCGTCTCGGAGTCCGCCTACGCCTGCCCCAACGTCTCCACGCGTGACCGGCAGGTCCGGCTGAACATCACCTGGTGCAACTCGATGCGCGCGCCCGGCGACGCCCAGGGCAACTTCGCGCTCGAGTCGGCCATGGACGAGCTGTCCTACACGCTCGGCATCGACCCGATCGAGCTGCGGCTGCGCAACTACGCCGACGTCCACCCGCAACTGGGCCTGCCGTGGTCGAGCAACGCCCTGCGCGAGTGCTACGAGGTCGGCGCCGACCTGTTCGGCTGGTCGCGCCGCCGGCCCGAGCCCGGCTCGATGCGCGACGGCGACTGGCTGATCGGGTACGGCATGGCCGGCGTCTCCTTCTTCTGGTACCAGGCGCCGTGTACGGCGAGCGCGACGCTCCGCAAGGACGGGACGGCCCTGGTGCGCAGCGCGGTGACCGACATCGGGACAGGCACCTGGACGGTGATGACCCAGCTGTCAGCCGAGCTCCTCGGGCTGGACCTGGAACGCGTCACCTTCGAGCTCGGCGACAGCGACCTGCCGCCGGGAGCGCAGGCGGGCGGCTCCGGACTGACGGCCGGCCTGGGCAACGCGGTCCACGCCGCCTGCCGCAACCTGGTGCAGGCGTTCCTGGACACCGTCCGCGACGATCCCACCTCGCCGCTGGCGGGATGCGCCCTCGACGAGGTCGGAGTCGACGGCGGCAGGATCCACCGCACCGGGTCGCCGGAGCGCGGGGAGTCCTACACCGACATCCTCGCCGCGCACGGGCTCGCGGAGCTGACCGCCGACGGCGCCAGCACCCCGAACGACCCGCAGGAGCTGGGCCTGGCGCCCGCGGGGCCCTTCGGCGCGCGGTTCGTGGAGGTGCGGGTCGACCCGGAGCTCGGGCTGCTGCGGTTGGCCAGGGTCGTCTCGGCGATCGACGCCGGCCGGATACTGAACGAGAAGACGGCCACCAGCCAGATCATCGGCGGCACGGTCGGCGGCATCGGGATGGCCATGTTCGAGGAGATCGTCACCGATCCCGGGTCCGGGCGCATCACCAACGCCACGTTCGGCGACTACCTGATCCCGGTCAACGCCGACGTTCCCGACATGCAGGTGGTCTTCGTCGGCCGGCCCGACAGGTTCAACCCGATCGGGGTCAAGGGGGTCGGCGAGATCGGCCTCGTCGGCATCGGCGCCGCCATCGCCAACGCCGTCCACCACGCCACGGGCCGACGCATCCGCTCCCTGCCCATCACGATCGACCGGCTCCTCTGACCACCCGCCGTGCACCACCTCGCCGACCCGGCGCGGGCTGGATCGGCGAGGTGGTGGGTGGTTCAAGGGAGGGGGGTGAGCTCCAGGTAGGAGACGGCGGGCATGGGGAGGTCGAACTCGAGGGGTTCGCCGGGGGCGAGGTTTCTGGGGGGTTCGAGTTCGTCGAGGGTGTTGGCCGCGTGGAGGGCGGGCCACTGGCCGGCGGCGGGCCAGTCGGCCTGGTCGCTCATCGCGTCCCAGACGGGCTTGATGTTGGAGTGGGTCTCGTCGATGCGGTGGTGGGTGACGCGGTAGGCGCCGTCGACGGTCAGGGAGATCCGCCGGTTCAGTTCGGGGGCGCCGGAGGCCTGGGACTGGTTGAGGGTGCCGTTCCAGAGGAGGATGCCGAGGCGGCCGTCCGGATGGCGGGTCGCCCAGGCTTCCACGCCGGCGACGTCGCCCGACAGTTCGGTCACCAGCTCCGTCGCGCCGAGGCGGCCGGCCAGGGTGAGGGCGTGGAAGCGGGGCTTGCGCAGGTTGCCGACCGTGAGGAGGCCGAAGCCGCCGTGGAAGAGCCTGGGCGGGCGGCCGAGCTCCTCGAAGTGGTCGGAGGCCACCCAGTGCGACAGCGCCTCGACCCGCCCTGCGGCCGACTTCATGCCGTGCAGGAGGAAGGTGGCGCCGAAGACGCCGTCGCCGATGCCGTGGAAGTGGGTGGGGGTGGGTCCCCATTCGGTCCACCAGATGGGCGTGCCGGGCATGCCGTACCGCTCGAGCGTGGGACGCCAGTCGAGCGGCGCGTTGCCGTAGGTGTGGGTGGAGACGAAG
This sequence comes from Nonomuraea sediminis, assembly GCF_018531495.1. Lineage (GTDB taxonomy): Bacteria > Actinomycetota > Actinomycetes > Streptosporangiales > Streptosporangiaceae > Nonomuraea > Nonomuraea sediminis. The sequence goes on along the minus strand of NZ_JAHDTI010000011.1, from coordinate 87,918 downwards.
TCGAGCGCGGCGCCCGACTCGGCGATGTGCGCGAGGAGTTCCTCCATCCAGCCGTTGGCCGCCGACGCGGGGCCGCCGACGCGCAGGCGCGGGTGGACGTTCTTCACGGCGGCGGAGGTGACGTCGTAGAGGAGGAAGTAGTCGGCCGGGGTGCCGGACCAGAACACCGCGAGGTTGGCCTCGTTCCACACCTCGAAGGACCAGTGGTCGATGAGCTCCTGGATGCCGTACCGGTCCACCAGGTGCTCGACCAGGGCCCTGACCAGGTCGCTCCACGCCTCGAAGTCCTTGGGCGGTGAGATGATCGCCTCGTAGGCGAAGACGGTCTTGGCGGGGTCGGCGGCCAGGTCGCGCGGCATGAAGCCGAGCTCCACGACCGGCCGCAGCCCGAGGCCCACGACGGTGTCGTAGACCTGGTCGACCTTGGTGAAGTCGTAGACCGCCTTGCCGTCGACCTCCCGGTAGACGCCCAGGTCGTCGCAGAGGATGCCGTGGGCGCGCACGGTCTCGACGCCGAACTCGTCCCGCATGATCCGCAGCGCCTCGGTGAGCTCGGCGCCGATGGGCCGCCCGCCTGTCTCCTCCCGCGACAGCAGGTACGACAGGTGCTCCGATCCGATCATGTAGGACCACGGCCGGTGCACGGGTCCGGACTCCTCCCCGGAAACCCTCACCGAGACCGCGCCCGACGAGTCCGACGCGGAGGCGGTGACCGCGGCGGACAACGGCCCCGCGACGTCCATCGCCGCGATCGCCGCCACCGCGTAGGAACCCCCCGGCCCGGTGTCGACGAACCGGCACGAGGGCACCGCGGGCACGTCCACGTCCCGCTGCGTGATCGGTGACCCGTCGCGGTGCACCAGGTAGCCGATGGCGCCGGGCACCGGTTCCCAGGTCAGCGTCACGCACCCGCCCCCGGGCTCGGCGCGCAGACCCGCGGGCGCGGTCAGCGCGACCTCGGCGGCGGGCGACACATCCCCGGAGGCCTGGTTGATCCGTGCCTGCCAGTCGCGGCGTGCGGCGTCAGCCGTACTCATCAATGAGCTTCCCATTCCTCGATTTCCATGACGGGTCGCAGCTTCGCCTCGACGTCGGAGCTGCCGAAATAGCGGTGCAGGTTGTCCCCGGCCAGCACGTTGCCCAGCGCGGCCATGACCATCCCCTGGTCGAGCGCGAGATACCACTTCGACACCGCCCCCGAGCGGACCGCGACGGAGTCGTAGAAGCCGCCGGGCCCGTAGGCCCCCAGGTTCGAGCGGATCTTCGCCAGGTTCTCCAGCGCCTGCTTCCTCGCGTACGGCAGGGCCAGGAAGGAGGCGTGGGGAGTCACCACCCCGTCGCCGTAGGAGGCCGGGTCGGGCTGGGCCGGGCGGCAGCCCTCGTAGCCGGGATCGGTGGTGGTGCGCTCCTCGTCGGAGGTGTAGCCGTCGGACTGCATGCCGAGCGGGTCCACGCCGTACTCGCGGTAGCCGCCGCGCGGGTCGTTGGCGGGCGAGAAGCCCCAGTAGCCGTATCCGGCCTCGTCGAGGCCGTGCGCGATCTGGGCCTTGACGAACACCGGGTGGTTGCGGCCCCACGACCTGGGCGCCCAGCGGGCCTCGGGGACCACCAGGTCGGGCATGAGTTCCTCGAACATGGAGCCGCCCCAGTTGGGGACGTACCGCATGCCGCGGTAGCCGTAGGTGCCCTCCCAGACCTTGATGCCCAGGTACTCCTTCCACGAGCCGACCGGCTTCTGATCCTGCCACGCCCAATCACAGGCGTTATCAGGAAATGTCCGATAAAGGCCGTAGTAGTGCTCCTTCGGGAGCTGGCCCAGGGCGATGCCGATGTAGGTGCCGATCCGGGTCTCGCTCGGCGAGCCGTAGGTGTGGCAGGTGGAGTAGACCGTGGTCCCCGTCCCCGCGTAGTCGGTGGGGATCGAGCACCCGGCGGGCTTGACCGGCCAGAACCCGCCGCGCAACAGCCCGGTGCCCGCGTCGGGCCTGGCCGCGGCGTCGTAGTAGGCCTTGAAGTTCATCGAGCCGAGCAGCTTCCCCGCGCGCGGGGCGTAGCCGGGCATGGCGTTGCGGACCATCATCAGGGAGGCCGCCAGCCATCCGTTGTCGACGCTGGAGGCGAACAGGTCGACCGGATTACCGTTGTCCGGCCAGGTGCGGACCAGTTGGAGGGTGGCCGGGTCGTACCAGTTGTAGTACTGCCCGGTGGGCGCGTCGCGCTCCATCCGCTCCAGCGCGGCCAGCACCTTCCCGACCCGCTCCCGGGCGTCGGACGGGCGGATGAGCCCGAGGTCGCGGGCGGTGAGCGTGCTCCAGACGTAGGCGGCGATGTTGGTGGGCGAGGTGACCTTGGCACGGGTCCTCAGGTCTCCGGTGACCTTGTCGGCGGGGATGCCGGTGGCCGGCTCGACCATGGCCGCCATGGACCGCCACGTGTCGGCGGCATAGCCGTACAGCGTGGAATTTCCCGAAATATCGGTGGTTGTCAGGGTTAAGGCGAGCAGGCCGGAGATCACGCGCATGGGGGATGCTCCTCACTTGATGCCGGTGGTGGCGATGCCCTGGACGAAGAAGCGCTGCAGGAAGACGAAGAGGAACAGGATCGGCGCGATCACCACGACCGACCCGGCGACCAGCAGGTTGTAGTGGGTGCCCTCGTGACCGTTGAGGATGTTGAGCGCGACGGGCAGCGTGTACATGTCCTCGCTCTGGGCCACCACGGCGGGCCAGAGGAAGTTGTTCCACGCGCCCAGGAAGGTGATCAGCCCGAGCGTGGCCAGCGCGGGCCCGCACAGCGGCAGGATGATCCTGAAGAAGATCCGGAACTCCCGCGCGCCGTCGACCCTGGCCGCCTGGATGAGCTCGTCGGGCAGGTCGGAGATGAACTGCCGCATCATGAACACGCCGAGCGGCCCGACCATGGTCGGCAGGATGATCCCGAGGAAGGTGTTGACCATCCCCAGCTTCGCGATCAGCACGAACTGCGGGGTCATCACCACGATCCCCGGGATCGCCAGCTGGATCAGCACCAGCGCGAAGGCCGCGTTCTTGCCGCGGAAGGGCAGCTTGGCGAAGGCGTAGCCGACCATCGAGCAGAACAGCAGGTTGCTGCCCACCAGCACCAGCGCGACGATCAGGCTGTTGAGGAAGGCGTGGCCGATGTTGACCCGCTGGAACAGCTCGGCGAAGTTGTCCAGCGTGAACGTGCTCGGCCACAGCGTCGGCGGGTCGCGCCTGATCTCCGACTCGGGCTTGACCGAGCTGAGCGCCGTCCACAGGAACGGCCCGGCGACCAGCAGCAGCCCCGCGCTCAGCCCCGTGTAGACGGCCGCCCGCTGGCGGCGGGTCCGCTTCACGCGCTCCTCCTTCCGAGCCTGAGCTGCAGTACGGCGAGCGCCACGATCACCACGAACAGCAGGCTCGACGCGGCGCCCGCGTAGCCGTAGTTGCCGACTCCGAACTGGTCGAAGATGGCCAGCGAGGCCGACAGCGTGGAGTTCAGCGGCCCGCCCTTGGTCATGACCAGCGGCTCCTCCATGAACTGCATGAAGCCCACCGAGCTGTAGACCGTGCAGAACAGCAGCACGGGCCTGATGGACGGCACGGTCACGGCGGTGAAGCGCGCCCACCGCCCGGCGCCGTCCACCTCGGCCGCCTCATACAGCTCCCGCGGGATCGACTGCAGCGCGGCAAGCAGCACGACCATGTTGAAGCCGAAGCTGCGCCAGGCGGTCATCACGATGATCGACGGCAGCGCCGTGCTCTCGCTCTGCAGCCAGTCGTAGCCGCCGCTGCCGACGATGCCGAGCAGCCGGTTGACCAGCCCGGCCTCGGGCTCGAGCAGGAACTTCCAGGCCACCGCGATGCCGATGATGCTGGTGATGTTGGGCAGGTAGTAGCCGAGCCGGAAGAACGCGGCGGGCAGCCGCGCGATGCCCGAGTTCAGCATCACCGCCGCGCCCAGCCCCAGCCCGATCGTCAGCGGCAGCGCCGTCACCACGAACACCACGGTGTTGAGCGCCGCCCGCCGCATCGCGCCGTCGTGCATCAGGCGCAGGTAGTTCTCCACCCCGACCAGGTTCACACCGAGCGGGTCGGTGACGTCCGTGCTGCGCATGTCGGTGAAGCTCATCCCGATCCCGACCAGCAGCGGGCCGAGATAGAACACCACGAACATCACCACGAACGGCAGCACGAAGATCCAGCCGATCCGCAGGTTGCCGCGCGACACTACAGACCGGTGCCGATCGCGCTCGCCTGCGCCTGGATCGCCTTGGCCGTCTGCTCGGGCGTCGACCTGCCCTTGGCCAGCTTCTCCAGCTCGGTCTCGATGACCTTGGCCACCTGCTCCCAGGTCGGGAACGGCGGCGGCGTCTTGGCGTCCTTCAGCTGCTCGCCGAACACCTTCAGCTGCCTGTCCGCGCTCAGCTCGGGCTCCTGCCAAGCCGACTGTACGGCGGGCAGCGATTTGACCGTGGTGTACCACTTGGCCTGCACCTTGGGCTCGGTCAGCCACTGCAGGAACTTCCAGGCGGCGTCCCTGTTCCCGGCCTTCTTGAACACCACCAGGTCGGACCCGCCGACGAAGCTGGTGGCGCTGACCGGGCCCTTCGGGTAGGGCGCGACGTCGAACTTGTCCTTGAAGCCCGCGCCGCCGTCGTTGTCGAGCACGCCGACCATCCATGGCCCTGAGACGAAGCCGCCGACCTCGCCCTTGATGAAGGTCTGCGGGAAGGCGCCGTCGGGGGTGTCGTTGGGGGCGAGCTTCTCGGTGAACAGGGAGGCGTACTGCTTGAGCGCGGTAACGGCTTGCGGCGTGTCGAAGGTGTAGGCGCCGTCCTTGACGATCTCGCCGCCCGCCTGCCAGATCAGCGGCAGCAGCTCCTGCCAGGATCCGGCGGTGTAGCCCTGGTTGAAGCCCTTCTTGGCGCCGCCCTTGTCCTGCAGGGCCTTGATGAACGTCTTCCACTCCGCCCACGTCGCCGGAGGTTTGACGCCCGCCTTCTCGGCCTGGTCGGTGCGGTAGTACAGGACGCGGGTCTCGACGTACCAGGGGATGCCCCAGGCCGTGCCGTTCACGTCGACGGTCTGCCAGGCGCCGGGGAAGAACGCGGCGCGGTCGAAGAGATTGCCGGGCGTCGGGTCGAGCGCGCCGGTCTTGGAGAACTCGCCGGCCCAGGTGGAGCCGATCATGCTGACGTCCGGGGTGGCGTTGCCCGCGATCGCGGAGGTGATCTTGTCGTGCGCGACGTCCCAGCCCATCGTGGCCACGTTGATCTTGACGCCGGGGTTGGCGGCCTCGAAGTCCTTGGCGAACGCGCCGAGCGCCTTGCCCTCCTCGCCGATCGCCCAGACGCTGACCTCGCCGGAGACCTTGCCGGTCGTGACGTCCTTGGCCTGCTCCGGCGCCTTGTCGGCGCTCCTTCCGCAGGCGCTCACGACCAGGGCCAGCGCGAGCAGGCCCACCGCGGTGGTCTTCATGGGGATTCCTCCTGGGGGTGTTTACCGCAACTGGCACGGATCACCAGTTCGGTGGACAGCACGAGGTTCTTGGGGGTGTCGCGGACACCGGTGATCAGCTCGTCGAGGGCGCGGGCGGCCCGTGCTCCCAGTTCGCGCATGGGCTGGCGGATGGTGGTCAGCGCCGGGCGGGCGTGGCGGGCGGCCATGATGTCGTCCCATCCGGTCACCGCCAGGTCATCGGGTACGGCCAGGCCGAGCTCCTCGGCCGCCAGCAGCGCGCCCAGGGCGACCTCGTCGTCGGAGCAGACAAGGACCTGGGGCCTCCGGGTTCCTACGTTGCCCGCCGTACCTTGCCCGGATGCCGTCGGTCCGGCGTGGCCTGCCGTACCTTTTCGGGATTTAAGGAGCTTTAGTGCGGCGTCGTAGCCGCACTCGACCGTGTACTCGGCCGTGGGGACGGCCTCGATCGCGCTGCCGAGGACCGAGCGGACGCCCTGCCAGCGCTCGTCGACGTCGTCGCCGGTGACCATGGGGGCGCCGAGGAAGGCGAAGCGCTCGTAGCCGTGGCCCAGCAGGTGGCGGGCGAGCCTCGTCGCGCTCCCCGTGTTCTCGCTGCGCAGCGTGTCGGCCCCGGCCAGCGGCTCGCGGGAGACGAACACCAGGCGCATGCCCACCTGCACCAGCTCGGCGACCAGGGGGTCGGGCGCGGTGTGCCCGAAGATCAGCATGCCGTCGACGCGGCCGGCCAGGTCCTTGATCAGGTCGTTGACGTTGGAGCGGCCCTTGGTCGACAGGATCACCACCGAGCGGCCCAGCTCCGAGGCGACCTCCTCGTAGCCGAGCAGGACCTCGGTGTAGTAGGGGCCGGCGAGGTTGGGGAAGACGATGCCGTTGGCGGCGTGCCGGCCCTCGGCCAGGCTCACGCCCAGGCGGCTCGGGGTGAAGTTGAGCTCCTCGACCGCCTTCATGACCTTCTCGCGCGTCTTGGCCGCCACGGGTCCGGTGCCGCGCAGCGCCCTGGACACGGTCGCGATCGAGACGCCGGCCCGCTGGGCCACCTCGTAGATGGTCACGTCCATCGGCTACTCCCTGTTTTCTGTAAGCGCTTCCACTCCTCGATGTGTAAGCGCTTACAGAAAGGCAGTGTGCCAGGCTCGTTAAGTTCTCGTACAGACCCCGGCGAGTAACGGTGAGGTCACACCGGTGCGGGGTACCAGCCTTCACATGCTCTACGGCAAAGAACACGTCCAGCGATACCGCGAGACGGACGGCGAAGAGGGCCACGACTGGCGCGGCACGACCGTCCTCCTGCTGACCACCACGGGCCGCAAGTCGGGCCGCCCGTACACGACACCGCTCATCTACCAGCGCCACGGCGACGACTACGTCATCGTGGCCTCCAAGGGCGGGGCCCCGGAGGACCCGGACTGGTACCTCAACCTGAAGGACGACCCCGAGGTCGAGGTCCAGGTCCGCGGCCAGCGCTTCCAGGCCCACTCCCGCACGGCGACGTCGGAGGAGAGGCGCGACCTCTGGCCCCTGATGACCAATACCTGGCCCAGCTACAACGACTACCAACGCAAGACCACCCGCGAAATCCCAGTAGTAGTCCTCGAACCCCGCACCTAACTCCACCCCTCCCCCCACCTCCGCATGGTCCGCGTGTCAGTTGCGCAACCGTTCGGCGCGAGCGGCGACGCCGGGCGGGGTGGGAAGCCTCCCAAGCGCACCGGGCAAGACGCCGCACACCCCCAGCGAACGATCGCAACCCACCGCCGCGACTGCCCCGCGCCGGGTCGGCGAGACGGTGTACGGCGGTGGTCGGCGCGCCGTACGGCGACCGACCCACCACGCGCCGGGTCGGCGAGACGATGTACGGCGGTCACCGGCGCGCCGTACGGCGGGCATCCGAACCGATGGGCTGCCAGGTAGGGCGTCACGCGATGCGGCCAGGCCCCGGGGCGCGCATCGGGGCGGCGGGGTTATGTGGGCCCTTCGAGTCAAGTGGGTAGAGGCATCCGCGGGTTCCCGCGAGGGCGGGTAAAGGGACGTCAAAGCCATGCTCTAGCGTGATCGCCATGAAGGCGGCTCGGTATCTGTGCCGGCTGGCTTGGGCGCAGAAGGGCCGGGTCGCGCTGGGCGCGACGCTGGGAACCCTCTGGATGGCGGGCCTGACGCTCCCGCCGTACCTGCTGTCCAGGGCGATCGACGACGACCTGGCGCCCGGCTGGGTGCTGGCGCTGCTCGGCGCGGGCCTGGTCAACGCCTGGCTGGCGATGTTGCGGCACCGCACGATGACCAAGATCAGGATGGACGCCAACTTCCGCACCGTGCGCGCCCTGGTCGAGCAGATCAACAAGCTGGGCGCCGACCTGCCCAAGCGCGCTTCGACGGGCGATGTGGTGACGATCGGCATCGGCGACGTCATCGCCATCGCCGCCTCGCTGACGGTGACCGGCCCCGGCGTGGGCGCGGTGATCAGCTACGGCGTGGTGGCGGCGTTGCTGCTGCGGGTCTCCGTGGTGCTGGCCGTGGTGGTGCTGCTGGGCGTGCCGCTGCTGGCGATCCTGCTCGGCCCGCTGCTCGGGCGGCTGATGAAGGTGCAGAACGGCTACCGCGAGGCCCAGGGCAGGCTGACCACCCGCCTGGTCGACCTGATCGAGGGGCTGCGGGTGCTCAACGCCTTCGGCGGCAAGGGCACCTACGCCGAGCGGTACCGTGCCGACTCGGCGAGCCTGCGCGAGCAGGGCTACCGGGTGGCGTCGCTGACGAGCTGGATCGGCGCGCTGGGCACCGGATTGCCCGCCCTGTTCCTGGCCGCCGTCACCTGGCTGGGCGCCCGGCTGGCCGCCGAGGGGGCGATCACGGTGGGCGAACTGGTCGGGGTGTACGGGTACATCGCCGTGCTGGTGGTGCCGGTCTCCTTCTTCATCGAGGGCAGCTTCCAGATCAGCCACGGCCTGGTCGCCGCCCGCCAGGTCACCCGCTTCCTCGCGCTGCGCGCCGAGGAGCGACTGCGCGCCGCGGAGCCCGCCGGTCTTGAGGTCGCGCCGGGGAGCCTGGTGGGGCTGGTCAGCGCCCGGCCCGAGGAGAGCGTGGCGCTGCTCGAAGGGCTGGGCGGGTTCGACGGCACCTCCCTGATCGCCGACCACGACGCCGCCCTGTTCGCGGGCACGCTGCGCGAGGTCCTCCAGGGCCGGGGCGAGGCGGACGACGAGGCCGTCCATCGGGCCGTGCACGTCGCCGCGGCGCAGGACGTGGTCGCCGGGCTGAGCCACGGGCTCGACTCGATGATCGAACCCGGTGGCCGCAACCTGTCGGGTGGCCAGCTTCAGCGGGTGCGCCTGGCCCGGGCGCTGCTGGCCGAGCCCGAGGTGCTGCTGGCCGTGGAGCCCACCTCCGCACTGGACGCGCACACCGAGTCCCTCCTCGCGGGGCGGCTCCGTACGGCACGCGCCGGCCGTACGACGGTCGTGGCCACCACCTCGTCGCTGCTGCTCGCCCAGGCCGACCAGGTGCTGTTCATCGAGGACGGGCGGGTGGCCGTCTGCGGCACCCACCGCGAGCTGATGGAGTCCACCCCCGCCTACCGATCGGTGCTCGCATGAACCGCGACCTGCCCGTCGCCGACCGCCGGCAGGTACGGCGGGCCGCCCTGCGCCTGGCCATGCGCGACGTGCCGGGCTTCACCGCGACGCTGCTGCTCAACAGCCTGGCGGCGGCCGCCGCGCTGGTCAGCCCGTGGTTGCTGGGCCGCATCGTCGACGCCGTCAGCGCCGGAGGCACGGTCGACCTGCTCGCCGCGATCGCCGTGGGCGCGGCGCTGGCCCAGCTGGTCCTGTCCAGGTACGCCGAGAAGATCGGCACCCGCTTCAGCGAGCGGGTCCAGGAACACATCCGCGCCGAACTCCTGGACCGCGTGCTGGCCCTGCCCGCCGCCACGGTCGAGCACATCCGCACCGGCGACCTGACCGCCCGCGGAACCACCGACGTGGCCGTCGTCGGCCGCACCCTGCGCGACGCCGCCCCCGCGATCCTCGTCTCGAGCCTGCAGGCGCTCTTCCTGATCGTCGCCGTCTTCCTGGTAGACCCGGTCCTGGGCGCCTGCGGCCTGCTCGCGCTTGCAGGCATCGTGGCCGCCTCCCGCTGGTACCTTCGCCGCGCCCGCCCCGCCTACCTGGAGGAAGGCGCCGCCCGTTCGGAGCTGGCCGAGCACCTGGCCGCCAACACCGCGGGCGCCCGTACCATCGAGGCCCTGGGCCTGCAGGCCAAGCGCACGCGGGCGGCGGAACGGGTGATCGAGCGCAGCCGGGTCGCCCAGCTGCGGACCCTCTTCCTGCGCAGCGTGCTCTGGCCCTCGGTGGAGGTCTCCTCGCTCCTGCCGCCCGTGCTGGTGCTGCTGCTCGGCGGGGTGCTCCTGGACCGCGGCCAGGTCACGCTGGGCGCGGTCGTCACCTGCGTGCTCTACCTGCGCCAGCTCGGCCAGCCGATCGAGACGATCCTGATCTGGCTGGAGCAGCTGCAGAGCAGCGGCGCCTCCTTCGCCAGGATCGAGGGCCTCGCGACGCCCGCGCGGGAGGAGGTCGCCGCCGCGGCGCCGCAGGGCGACCGCATCGAGGCGCGCGGCGTGCACTTCGCCTACGAAGGCGGCGACGACGTGGTGACCGGCGTCGATCTGACCGTACGGCCCGGCGAGCGCCTGGCCGTCGTCGGCCCCTCGGGAGCCGGCAAGTCCACCCTGGGCAAGCTGCTGGCCGGCATCGACCGCCCCCGCCTGGGCACGGTCACCGTCGGCTCGGTGCCCGTCGCCGACCTCTCCCCCGCCCAGCTCCGCGAGCACGTCGTCCTGGTCACCCAGGAACAGCACCTGTTCCTCGGCACTGTCCGCGACAACCTGCTGCTGGCAGATCCGACGGCCGGCGACGACCGCCTGAGCAAGGCGCTGGCGGCGGTCGGCGCCGACTGGGTCGCCTCGCTCGACGACGAGCTGGGGTCCCAGTCGTCCGGCGCCACCCTCGGCCCGGACCGGGTCCAGCAGCTCGCCCTGGCCAGGGTCATCCTGGCCGACCCGCACACCGTCATCCTCGACGAGGCCACCGCCATGCTCGACCCCGGTACGGCCAGGCGCGCCGAACGCTCGCTCGCCGCCGTCCTGGAGGGGCGGACCGTCATCGCGATCGTCCACCGCCTGCACACGGCCCGCGACGCCGACCGGGTGGTGGTCATGGACAGCGGCCGGGTGGTGGAGGTCGGAGCCCACGACGAGCTGGTCACGGCGGGCGGGGTGTACGAGGCGCTGTGGAGGTCGTGGCACGGCTCGCGGAGCGTCGCCGAACACGACTCTCCGCCGCGCTGACTGGTGAAGCCGGGAGACGGTCAGACCTCGGCGCCGGAGAATCGGGAGCCGGCCTTCCCATGACCCCGCTCAACTTCGAACAGTCGTTATGGGGCGGCGGGGATGACCGTGGTGACGACCTTGCGGACGGTGGTGGTTTCGGGGGTTGGGGCCGCGCGGTCGGCGTAGAGCAGGTGGGCGGCGCCGATCAACGTGGGCGCGAGTGTGTCGACGTCCGCGTCCGCCGGGATGCGTCCCAGGTCACGTTCGGCCGCCAGGTAGGAGGCGATCATCGCGGCGGCCTCGGTCATGAGCGGGACCCCGGTCGGCCTGGCCTGCCGTAGCCGGGCGCGCAGTTCGTCGCGGAAGATGACGAGGCTGACGATCGCCACGGCGACCGGCCCGAACAGGTCCATCAGCGCGCGGGTGAGGTTGTCGGCGACCGTACCGGTGCCGGCGGACCGGCGCAGGGCGGCGGACTGGCCGTCGATCCTGGCGATGCGGTCGAGCACGAGGTCGGCGAGGAAGGCGTCGAAGTCGGCGAAGTGCCGGTGCAGGACGCCCTTGGCGACGCCCGCCTCGGCAGTGACCGCCCGGCTGGTCAGCGCGTTGGGGCCGTCCCTGAGCAGGACGCGTTCTGCGGCGTCGAACAGTTGCTCACGCGGTTCGCGGATGTGTACTCCTGTTGGCACTGCGCATTCCTCGCTCGGCGGAACCCGATTGACAGTGGGCACTTGCCCACTAAAGTGGGCGCATGACCACTATACCGTCGCGTTCCTCCGGGAACGAGCCGCACAAGGCCAGGCAGATGGCCGAATCCTTCGGCGTGGACGCCGAGCGCTACGACCGGACCCGCCAGCCGTACCCCGACGCCATGGTGCGGCGGATCGCCGCCGCCAGCCCGGGCCCTGACCTCCTCGACGTGGGCGCCGGCACCGGCATAGCGGCCCGGCAGTTCGAGGCGGCCGGCTGCAAGGTGCTGGGCGTCGAGCCCGACGAGCGGATGGCCGGCTTCGCGCGTCGCGGCGGACTCGAGGTCGAGGTGGCGACGTTCGAGGCCTGGGACCCGGCCGGCCGTACCTTCGACGCGGTCATCGCCGCCACGGCCTGGCACTGGGTGGACCCGGTCGCGGGGGCGGCCAAGGCGGCCCAGGTGCTGCGCCCCGGCGGCCGGCTGGCGGCGTTCTGGCACGTGTTCGAGACCCCGCCCGCCGTGATGGAGGCCTTCGCCGCCGTCTACCGGCGGCTGCTCCCCGACTCGCCGTTCAAGGCCCCGCAGTCGAAGTCGGCCATGGACGGCTACCAGCCGATCCTCACCAAGGCCGCCGAAGGCATCCGCGAGGCGGGCGGCTTCACCGAACCGGAGCAGTGGCACTTCGACTGGGAACGCACCTACACCCGAGACGAGTGGCTGGACCAGATGCCCACCTCCGGCATCCTCACCCAGCTCCCACCGGACAAACTCTCGGAGATCCTGCAGGCCACCGGCACGGCCATCGACGCCATGGGCGGCACCTTCACCATGCCCTACACCACAGTGGTCCTCACCACCACCACCTGACCCACCCCTCGACCCACCGCCCTCCCCGCGCCGCCGTACAACAGCCGTCTACGCACCGGTACGGCAAGCACCCCAAGCGCCCCTGCATGGCGGGCACCCCAGCACGTCGCCCGCACCTCCGTGCCGGGACGGCGAGACGATCCACGGCGGTCATCGGCGCGCCCGTACGGCGAGCACCCCAACAACACCCCACGACGGCCAACGCACCACACGACCGGAACGCCCACCGCGCGCCGGAACGGCGAGACGATGCGCGGGCGTTGTCGGCGCGCCCTTACGGCGGGCAACCCGGTCCCGCGCAACGACCAACCCCAGCACACCGCACAACACGAACGCCCACCCCACGCACCCCACCCCGGGACGGCCAGACGATGTGCGGCCGTAGTCAGCGTGGCCGTACGGCGGGCGACTCAAGAACGCCGCGCAATGGCCAGCGCGCCGCATGACCGGAAGGCTCACCCCGCGCCGGGGCGGCGAGACGGTGTGTGGGCGTTGTCGGCGCGCTTGTACGGCGGACCGCTGGGGGCCCGGGAGGTGGGTGAGGGGCGGCGCGTGGCGGTGGGTGGCCGGTGCTGCTGGAGGAGCGTCTTCCTGGACAGGGGCCAGCCGTAGTGCGGCGGGTGGCGGAGGGGGTGGCTTGCCGTACGGAAGGGGCGTCTTCTGCGGGCGTATGGCAGGGACGTCTTCAGCGGCTGTGGGGATCGGTGCGTGAGGCGGCTGGCGTGGGCGTTCAGGTGGGTCTCTGGGGCTTGGGACGCGGTGGAGGGGGTGGGGTTGGTAGAACTCGGGGTATGCGGGTTGTGGTGTTGGCCGATACGCATGGGCCGCGGCGGTGGAAGGGGTGTCCGGCGGCGGTTGCGGAGCTGTTGCGGGGGGCCGACCTGATTTTGCATGCGGGGGACGTGTGTGTGCCGGGCGTGATCGAGGAGCTGCGGCGGTTCGCGCCTGTGCTGGTTGTGCAGGGTAATAATGACGTGCCTGAGCTGGGGGCGCCGGAGACGGTGGAGGTGGAGCTCGAAGGGCTGCGCGTTGCGATGATCCACGACAGTGGGCCTGCCAAGGGGCGGCTGGAGCGGATGCGGCGGCGGTTTCCTGCGGCTGAGCTGGTGGTTTTCGGGCATTCGCACATTCCGATGGATGAGGCGGGTCCAGGGTTGCGGATCTTCAATCCGGGGTCGCCGACGGATCGCCGGCGCCAGCCGTACGGGACCGTGGGGGTGTTGCGCATCGAGGACGGCCGTCTCACCGAGCACGCCATCATCCCCGTCACCTAGACCTCAGCCACAGGCAGACCATCAGGTCGGCGCCACAAGGGCTTGGTGGCCCTGGTCAACCTGCTCACCTCGACCCGGCGGTCCAGGCCGGAGATCGCGCCGCGGAGAGCCCACCGATCTGCTGTCTCGCCCACGACGAGACCGTCTTCGGCGAGGACGAGGACATCGACGGCCACGACGTGGTGATCTTCGTCGAAGTCAACGTCGGCCAGCTTCGTCCAAGCGCTCGGCCCGCCAGACCCAGGGGCCCGTCCTGCCGGACCCAAGCGGCCAGCCCGCCGGACCTAAGCCCTCGGCCCGCTAGCCCCAACCGATCAGCCCCCGGGCCCAAGCGCTCAGCCTCCGGCCCACGCGCTCGGTCTGCCGGGCCTAGGGGCTCGCTCCTTCTTACGCCGGGGCTCCGGTTGCGGTCGCTCGCCGCAAGGTTGCTCGCCATGAGAGCTGTAGGAGAGGGACGGCTGTGCCGGGGGTGAGGCGGCGGGCGGCGGGGCGAGCGGGTGGGTCATGATGGGGGCATGAGTCGGGAGCATCATTATCGGGCGACGGTTACGTGGACCGGGAATCTGGGTGAGGGGACCTCGGGGTATCGGGCTTACAGTCGCGATCACGAGGTGTCCGGTGAGGGGAAGCCGGTTCTGCCGGGTACGTCGGATCCTGCCTTCCGTGGGGATCCGGGGCGGTGGAATCCGGAGGAGTTGCTGGTCGCGTCCTTGGCGCAGTGTCACATGCTCTGGTTCCTGCACCTGTGTTCCACCAAGGGGATCGTCGTCGAGGAGTACGTCGACAATCCCGAGGGGACGATGGTCGAGGGAGGCGACGGGGGCGGGCGGTTCTCGACCGTGACGTTGCGGCCGGTGGTGACGATTTCGGATCCGGCGAAGGTGGAGACCGCGGTGGCGTTGCACGAGCGGGCGCACGAGCTGTGCTTCATCGCCAACTCGGTGAACTTCCCCGTCAAGCACGAGCCGCAGGTCCATGCGCGGGCGCAGGGCTGAGGAGCCGGGCGCGCCCCGCGCGGCGCGTAACGACTACTGGGGTGTGGTGCTCGAGGCGCCCTCCGCGATGGAGCTGGCCCGGTTCTACGCCGACCTGCTCGGGTGGGAGATCGCCAAGCAGGAGCCGGACTTCGTAGCCGTCTCGCCTCCCGACGGGGTGGCGTACCTGGCCTTTCAGACGGCAGAGGGGTATGTGCCGCCGGTGTGGCCGTCCGCCGACGGGCGGCAGCGGATCACCATGCATCTGGACTTCGAGGTCGTGGACCTGGAGGCGGCGGTGGTTGACGCCGTCTCGCGTGGCGCCAGGGAGGCGGAGTTCCAACCGCAGGACGGCCTGCGGGTGATGCTCGACCCGGCCGGGCACCCGTTCTGCCTCTACACGAGCTAGCCGGAACGCTCCACACGAGCTAGCCGGAACGCGAACCAGGGGGTGGTTCGTTGTCCTGTTATGGCTGACATCCCTTACGACCGGAAAGAGCAGCTGAAGCAGATCGAGAGCGGCCTGCTGCCGGGCGAGCAGATCATCGCCGTCTACGACGCGATCGGGGCGGGCACCGGCTTCCTCGGGCTGACCGACCGGCGGGTGATCGTGCAGGACAAGTCGTTCGTGGGCAAGCGCATCGCGATCACCAGCATCCCCTACAGCAAGATCTCCGCGGTGAGCGTGGTGAGCAACAAGTCGTTCGCGGGCGGGTTCTTCTCGTCGGGCGCGATCGCCATCCACGTCGGGACGCACACCTACGAGGTGGACTTCCGCGGGGACAACAAGGCGCATCACGTCCACAACGTCATACTTCACTACATTTCGCAGACCTGACCGTTCTCGCTAGGAGCGTTCCCGCTCGCGCTGACCTATCCTGCGGGTGATCTCTCGCGGAGGGGGCAGGCTGGTGCGATCGGGGACTGCGCGACTCCTGGGTACGGCAAGCCTGGCAACCCTCCTCATCGCCGGCTGCTCCCACTCCCCCGGCGTCCCCGAGAGCAGCCGATCCGGCGAAACCCCAGCCACCGCCACGCTGGGCGGAACCCCCAGCGGCGGCGACGACACGACAGCCGAGCCCGGAGCGACAGCGACAACCCGGACAGGGGCGACAGGTACAGCGACAACCGGGCCAGAGGCGACCGGCGTCGCGACAACCGAGCCGGGAGCAACCGGCACAGCGACAGCCCAGCCCGGAGCGACCCGTACGCTCGCGCCCATCCCCATGGTGGGTCCGGGAGTACAGGCCGTGCCCGCACGCCCCGCCTCGTGCGCCCAGCCCAGCCCCAAGGTGGACGACCTCCACCCCGCCACGGTGAAGTCCGCGTGGAAGCGCGTGGCCACCGACACGGGCAGCGGCAGCCTGGACCACCTGGCCGTGGGCGCCGACGGCACCGTGTGGGCGACGAGGACCACGCGCCGCACGGTCGCCGGCGCCGTCGAGACCCGTTTCGACGGCCTGCGACGCTGGGACGGCAAGCGCTGGACCGCGTTCCCGCTCCCGAACGTGCAGGTGACCGCCCTGGGTGCCGCCTCCGCCGAGCAGGCGTGGGTGTTCGGCCTGGCCGCGGGGCAGCCCGGCCTGGTGGGATCGTTCCAGCACGGCGTGTGGGCGTCGCTGCAACTGGCCGGTCAACTGGCCACCAGCATCGGCACGGCCGGCACCGCCACCCGCGCGGGCTGGACCGTCAACGGCACCACAGCCCTGCACTGGAACGGCTCCACCTGGCAGTACTACGAGCTCCCCGCCCCCGCCGGGGCCGTCGGCGGCGAGGGCTCGGCCGTGTGGACGGTCAGCGGTCCCATCATGCCGCCCGGCCCGGCGGCCCGGTGGGACGGCACTGCCTGGCAGCAGATCGGGGTGCCCAGGCTCGCCGTACCGAGGAAGTCCGACTCCCCCAGGCCGCGCCTCACCGGCGTGGTGGTGCTCGGGCCGCGGGACGTGTGGGCGGTCGGCGGCGTGTCGTGGCTGGTCCCCGGCAGATCCAGCCCCCAGGACGAACCCCTGGAACGCCGCCGCCCCGTCGCCCTGCACTGGAACGGCACGTCGTGGCGATGCCTGTGGGGCCGCCTCGGCACCACCTTCACCCAGGCCGAGCCCGACGGCCACGGCGGCATGTGGGTCCTCGACTCCACCGCGTCCCGCCTGCTCCACCTCTCACGCGCCGGCCGCTGGACCGCCCACCCCATCCCCGGCACGATCACCGCCCTCGCCCACGGCGCCTCCCGAACCTACGCCGCCGCCTCCACCCCGCATCCGACGCTGTGGCGTGCTTCTTAAGTCCTGTACGGCCTACGCTCCTGAATTCTTTGTACGGCCTGCGCTTCAGGCGGGCCCTCGACCTGTGCCTCTCACGGGCCCTCTGAAGCTTGTACGACCTGTGCCTTTTACGGGCCCTCTGAAGCTTGTACGGCGAGCCTCCGCAACCGGCCGCCCGCCGTACTCCGGCTGAGGGCCCGCGACCGGCGCTTCCGGCGAGTCGGTGCCACTCACCCGCCGTCACGCGCCTCGTTCTCCGGGCACCACGGTCCCCCCGACTCACCGCACAGGGCGCCGGACAACCGCCATACACCGACTCGCCGACCCCGGCGCGGGAACCCCCGGAAACCCCGCACGCCACGGTCCCCGGACCCGCCGTATGAGGCGCCGGACAACCGCCATGCACCGACTCGCCGACCCCGGCGCGGAAACCCGGAGAGACCCTGCACGCCACGGTCCCCCGGGCCCGCCGTACAACGCGCCGGACAACCACCCCGCACCATCTCGCCGACCCCGACGCGGGAACCCTGAAGAGACCCGCACGCCACGGTCCACCGGGCTCGCCGTACAAGGCGCCGGACAACCACCACACACCATCTCGCCGACCCCGGCGCGGGAAACCCTGGACGCCACAGCCAGCGGCTGGCACGCCGTATGGGGTCAGGTCAGGGAGCGGTAGAGGGTCATGGTGCGTTCGGCGATGTGGGGCCAGGAGAAGTGGTCGATGGCGCGGGCCCGTCCCGCGCGGCCCATCGCGCGGGCCCTGGCCGGGTCGCCGAGCAGTTCGTTGACCCGCGCGGCCAGGTCGGCGGCGAAGAGCTCGGGATCGTGGGGCTCGCCGTCGGCCCCCTGGGAGATGGGCACGAGCAGCCCGGTCTCGCCGTCGGCCACCACCTCGGGGATGCCGCCGGTGGCCGTGGCGACCACCGCGGTCTCGCAGGCCATCGCCTCCAGGTTGACGATGCCCATCGGCTCGTAGACCGACGGGCACACGAACACGGTGGCGTGCGTGAGCAGCTGGATGACCTCCGGCTTGGGCAGCATCTCGGAGATCCAGAACACGCCGTCGCGATCGAGCCCGCGCACCAGCCCGCTCACCTCCTCCGCGATCTCCGGCGTGTCGGGCGCCCCCGCGCACAGCACGAGCTGCGCGTCCGCCGCGAAGGACCGCGCCGCGTGCAGGAGGTGGACGAGGCCCTTCTGCCGGGTGATGCGCCCGACGAAGATCACGTACGGCCGGCCGGGATCGATCCCGTGTTTCTCCAGCACGTCGACCCCGGGATCGGGCGCGTACTGGGCGGTGTCGATGCCGTTGTGAATGACGTTGACCTTGGCGGGCGGGATCTCGGGGTAGGCCGCGAGCACGTCACGCCGCATCCCTTCCGACACCGCGATGACCGCGTCGGCGGAGGCCAGCGCGGTGCGCTCGGCCCACGACGACAGCGTGTACCCGCCGCCCAGCTGTTCGGCCTTCCACGGCCGCAGCGGCTCGAGGCTGTGCGTGGTGACGACGTGCGGCGTGCCGTACAGCATCTTGGCGACGTGACCGGCGAAGTTGGCGTACCAGGTGTGGGAGTGGACGACGTCGGCGCCGTCGCAGGCGGCGGCCATCTCCAGGTCGACCCCGAGCACCTGCAGCGCCGCGTTGGCGGCCTCGAGCCCGCCGGGGACGCGGTAGGCGGACACGCCGGGCTCCTCGCGGTCGCCGCCGAAGCAGCGGACCCGCACGTCGGCCAGCTTCCGCAGTTCCCTGGCCAGGTATTCGACGTGGACGCCGGCGCCTCCGTACACCTCGGGCGGATACTCCCGGCTCAGCAGATCAACGCGCATGCCCCTGACCTTACGCGGCCGGGATGCCGGCCAGATCGGTGAACACGCTCTTGCCCTGCGCGCGAGCCTGCTCGACCATGGCGTCGGCCCCGGCGGAGGGCCCGCCGATGCGCAGGACCGCGTCGCAGCGTTCGAGCAGCCGCTCGGCGATCGGGTGGAAGATCCGGTCGAAGGGGCCGTCGCCGACCCGGCTGGAGCCCGCCAGCTCGATCAGCGGCAGCGCCAGCGCCTCGCCGGTGACGGGCAGGTGGCCGGCGTCGAAGAGCTCCAGGGCGGCCGCGTTCATGGCATGCACGTTGGCGGCCAGCTTGGCCGGGTCGTCGCCGGTGCCGGAGCGGTAGGGGCCTGCCACGAGGATCATCAAGGCGTTTCTCCCTGCTATGCGTGAACGAGGTGGACTCCCGCGTCGGACAACGCGGTCAGGGTGTCGAGGGCCGCCTGGCCGTCGGCTCCCGGGTCGGTGACGAGTGTGTGGACCGCGTCGAGGCCGGCCACCCTGGCGAAGGCGCGCACGCCCAGCTTGCTGCTGTCGGCCACCGCGATCGTGCAGTCGGAGCGGCGCAGCGCGGCCCGCTTGACGGCGGCGTCGTCGGGGTCGAACTCCGTCCATCCGGCGGTGGCGTGGACAGCGCCGATCGACAGCAGGTAGGTGTCGAAGCAGAGCGAGTCCAGCGCCTGCAGCGCGAGGTAGCCGACGAGGCTCCGCTCCCCCGGCCTGGACTCGCCGCCGAGCACCAGCAGCCGGATGCCGGGCTGGTCGGCCAGGCGGGCGGCGGCCTGCAGCCCGAGCGCGACCACGGTGAGCGGAGCACGCTCGACCAGGTGGCCCGCCAGGCTCGCCATCGTGGTGCCCGCGTCAAGCAGGACCGTCTGCCCTGGCTCGATGAGCTCGGCGGCCCTGGCGCCCAGGCGGTCCTTCGTAGCGGTCTGCCATTGCTCGCGGGCGGCGAACCCGGCCGCCTCCACGGGCGGGCCGAGCGCGACGGCGCCGCCCCTGACCCGCTTGACCAGGCCCTGGGCCTGCAGCTCGTCGAGGTCGCGGCGGACGGTCATCTCCGACACGCCAAGCCGCTCCGCCAGCTCGGCCAGCGTGGTCTGCCCCGCGCCGCGCACGAGCCGCAGCGTCAGGTCTCTCCGGTCCGCAACCGCCATGCCGTCATTCTTACATATCCATTGTTAGATGTGTGAGATTCATGTTAGGTAGAGGGGTGATGCGAACGGTCTTGCTGGGGTTCGCGCTCTTCGGGGTGTTCTGGGGAGCTTGGGGGGCGGCGCTTCCTGCGGTGCAGGAGCGGGCCCAGGTGGGCGACGCGGCGTTCGGCGGCGCGCTGCTGCTGATCGGGGCGGGGGCGCTGGCCTCGATGCGGGTGACGGGGCTGCTGTTCGACCGGCTCGGGCCGTGGGTGGCGCCCATCGTGGTGGCCTGTTTCGGGGTGTGCGCGGCGGTGACCGGGTTCGCGTCGTCGGCCGTCGCGCTGTCCGTCTCGCTGTTCCTGCTCGGCGCGCTGTCGGGGGCGTTCGACGTGGTGATCAACACGGCCGCGGTCCGGTACGAGGCGGTGCGCGGGCGACCGCTGATGGGCGCGGCGCACGCGGCGTTCTCGGCCGCGGTCGTGGTCGCGAGCGCCCTGACAGGGCTCGCGCGCGGGGCCGGCGCGGGCACTCCGGCGATCTTCGCGGTCGTCGGCGTCGTCATCTGCCTGCTCGCCATACCCGCCCGCGCCCTGGCCATCCCCGAACCCACGACGCATCATCCGCCCGAGGACGCCCACGTGCGGGCACGCGGCGCGGGCTGGGCCAGGTGGTGGCCGTTGGCGGTGTTCGGAGGGATGTGCGCGCTGGCCAACCTGGTCGAGAACGCGCAGCAGAGCTGGAGCGCCCGGCAACTGGAGGTCACGCTGCACGCGCCGCCGCAGATCAGCGGCCTCGGCCCGTCGGTGTTCGCGCTGGCCACGGTGAGCGCGCGACTGGCGAGCCAGTTCCTGGCGGGCAGGGGCGTCTCGCCGCGGGCCACGCTCATGACGGGGGCGCTGCTGGCCGCCGTGGGCACCGCGGTCACGGCGCTGGCGCCAGGGCCGGTCGTGTGCCTGGCGGGAGTGGCGATCGCGGGCCTCGGGACCGGGGTGTGCGCTCCCACGATCATCGGCGTCGCCGGGAGCGGCGTGCCCGCGGCCCAGCGGGGCGCGACGGTGTCCACCGTGATGACGATCGCCTACCTGGGTTTCGCCGCGGGCCCCGCCCTGGTCGGCCTGATCGCCGACCGTCTGGGCCTGCGCGAGGCCCTGACCGCCATGGCAGGCGCCGCCGCGATCCTCGCCGTCGCCGCCGCGGCCATGCCCACCCGGGCACGCCCGACGCCGAAGGCACCCGAGCCCGCCCAGATCTCCGAAACCTCTGGAACCGGCGAGAGCACCGGCGGTTGTTGACAGGTTCAACAACCTTGGTCAGAGGTTCGGCGGCTCAATGGGAGCCCTCCCAGCGATGCGACCTGCGCAAATTCCGGAGGTCCGATAATTGTCCTTTTGGAGCCCTTGACGTGAAGTTGCCAGGCTGCTTGACTCCGTTCTGATCAACCGCTCGGAACCAAATTTCAGAAGGGGGTGACGATGCGCGCTCTCCTAAACTCGGGGAATGGGTCAGTGGCCGAACTCGCCCCGCCCGAGACCCCTGTGAGTGGGAGCTCGACGCGCGCGACCAGCAGAAACACGCTCTGAATCCATATGCCTGCACGGCGTCACAAGCGCATTCCAGGCATTCCCCATTCGCATTCCCGGAAAATGCGAATTCACCATTCTGCAATCTCAGAAATGAGGGATTCATGCGTATCTTCAAGGAAATCAGCGACCGTATGGTCGCGATGCTCGTGCCGAATGTCAAGGCCGCCGCCGGCTGCGCGCCGGACTGCTTCAACCAGTGGAAGGGCTCGGGCATCTGCTACGTCCGGACCTGCTGCTACACCGGCGCCTGCACGGTCTCCTGCGGCACGTGGAGGAAGTGCTAGCCGATCGGCTCCGCAGGCCGGGCCGGCGCTGCGGAGTGCCGCCCGGCCTGCTCCCCCTCATCCTGGTGGCCCGCCCGTGATCCATCTCGCCGTCGCCGCGGGCTTTCTCATCGCCGCGGTCTTCCTGACCTCCGCCTTCTCCAAGGTCCGCAGCAAGCGGCAGTTCGAGCTCTTCACGTCCTCGGCCGTCGAGCTCGGCCTCCCCTCCTTCATCCCGCCCCGGCTCGGCGCCGCGGCGCTCGTGGCCGCGGAGGCGGCCGTCCCCCTGCTGCTGCTCACCTTTCCCGTCGCGGGGTTCTGCCTGGCCGTGGCGCTGCTCGCGGCCTTCATCACCGGGATCGTCCGCGTCCACCGTGCGGGCGAGCGGGTGGCGTGCCGCTGCTTCGGCGACTCCCGCACGCCCCTGGGACCCCGGCACGTCGTGCGCAACGCGCTGCTCATCGCGGTGGCGCTCGCAGGCGCGCTGACGGCCTCTTCCTCCGCGGAAGGCACCAACCCCGCCTTCGTGATCGCCTCCGCGGGAGTGGGGCTGATCGGCTCGGTGGTCTTCATCCTGTTCGACGACATCAGCGACCTGTTCGCGATGAGGAGATTGTGATGGTGTACGCCCTCTGGGCGGCCGTATGCGTCATCGGCCTGCTGTCCCTGCTCACCCTGGTGCTGACGGTCGGCGTCATCCGCAGACTGCGCGAACACACCGAACGGCTCGACGGCCTGTACGAGCGGACCGGCACGCCCGCGCCGGGTCTCCAGGCCGGCGAGGTGGCCGACGACTTCGAGGCCACGACCGGTGACGGCGAGACGCTGTCGGGCGCCTCGCTGGGCGAGCGGACGCTCATCGGCTTCTTCTCCCCCTCCTGCAAGCCGTGCAAGGAGCTGGCGCCCAAGTTCGTGGAGCTGGCCGCGGGCATGTCCCGCGACGAGGTGATTGCGGTGATCGCCGGGTTCCCCGACGAGATGGGCGACATGCGGGACCTGCTCAGCCCTGTCGCCAAGGTCGTCGCCGACGACGCGGACGGCGGGCCGCTGGCCAAGGCGTTCGGCGTGGAGGCCTTCCCCAGGGTGTTCCTGGTCGACGAGGACAGGAAGGTGCTGGCCGCGGGCCACACGCTGGACGCCCTCGACGGAGTCCTCGCCCCCGCGCATGGCTGAGCGACCCTGGCCGCGTGCGCTGGCCGCGGTGGCCGGCCTGGCCTGGCGCAGCGCACCCGGCACGGTGGCGGTCTACGTGGCCGCCACCCTGGTCCAGGCCCTGATCCCGGTGGCCACCACCTGGTTCACCAAGGCGCTGCTCGACACGCTGACCGGCGCTCGCGGCTCGGTGCTCGCGGCCGCGCTCGGGCTGGCGGCCTGCGGTCTGGCCGCGGGCCTGCTGCCCGGCCTGTCCACCTACGCCAACTCCGCGCTGGGCAGGTCGGTCGGGACGCGCGCCACCGACCGCCTGTTCGCGGCGACCGAGCGGTTCGTCGGGCTGCGGCGCTTCGAGGACCCCGACTTCCTGGACCGGCTGCGCCTGGGCCAGCAGGCCACGGTCACCTGCCACGGGCTGGTCGGCTCGGTGTTCGAGACCGGGCGGGCCGCGCTGACCGTCGCGGGCTTCCTCGCCGCCCTGACCGTGATCAACCCGTGGATGACGGTGGTCGTGCTGGCCGCGCTCGCGCCGACGCTCGCCGTACAGCTGCGCCTGGCCAGGCAGCGGACGGCGATGATGTGGCAGACCAGCCCCGCGCAGCGCCGCGAGTTCTTCTACGGCGAGCTGCTGACCGGCGCGGAGGCCGCCAAGGAGATCAGGCTCTTCGGCATCGGGGCCTTCCTGCGCGGGCGGATGATGAGCGAGCGCGGGCGGGTCAACGCCGCGCAACGCCGCATGGACCTGCGCCAGCTCACCATGAACGGCACGCTCGAACTGCTCACCGCGCTGATCGCGGGCGGCGGCCTGGTGTGGGCGGGCCTGGCCGCGCGCGACGGCGCGCTCAGCGTGGGCGACGTGGTGATGTTCGCGGGCGCGGTGGCCGGGGCCCAGCTGGGGCTCAACACGCTGGTGCAGACGATCGCGCAGATCGCGCAGAACCTGCTGCTGTTCGGCCACTACCTCGACGTCGTCGAGGCCGCCCCCGACCTGCCCGTGGCGCGCGCCGCGACCCCGCTGCCCGCGCTGCGGCGCGGCATCGAGCTGCGCGACGTGTGGTTCCGCTACAGCGACGAGCATCCCTGGATCCTGCGCGGCGTCGACCTGTTCATCCCGTACGGCGGGGCCGTCGCGCTGGTCGGGCTCAACGGGGCGGGCAAGAGCACCCTGGTCAAGCTGCTGTGCCGCTTCTACGACCCGACCAGGGGCGCGATCCTGTGGGACGGCGTCGACCTGCGCGAGGCGGACCCGGCCGAGCTGCGCGCCAGGGTGAGCGCGGTCTTCCAGGACCACATGGCCTACGACCTGTCGGCCGCCGAGAACGTCGGGCTGGGCGACCTGCGCCGCATCGGCGACAGGCAGGCGGTGGAGGATGCGGCGCGGCAGGCGGGCGTCCACGAGCGGCTCGCCTCGCTGCCGCAGGGCTACGAGACGCTGCTGACCCGCGTGTTCTTCGGGATGTCCGAGGAGGACGAGGACGAGCGGGCCTCGGGCGTGGTGCTGTCGGGCGGGCAGTGGCAGCGGGTGGCGATCGCCAGGGCGATGCTGCGCGAGGCGCCGGAGCTGATGATCCTGGACGAGCCGAGCTCGGGCCTGGATCCGGAGGCCGAGTACGACATCCACACCCGGATGCGCGACAGCAGGGCCGGCCGTACGAGCCTGCTCATCTCGCACCGGCTCAACACGGTCAGGGACGCCGACCTGGTGGTCGTGCTGGAGGAGGGCCGGGTGGCCGAGCAGGGGCGGCACGAGGAGCTGATGGAGCTCCAGGGCGCCTATGCCAGACTGTTCACCCTGCAGTCCACCGGCTACGTCACGGAGAGCCCAGTATGAAGAGTGCTGCATGAGGGCCGAGGTCGTGCTCGGCATCGGGGTGGTGGCGCTGGCCGCCGTGGCCGGGGCGGTGGTGTTGCTGCGCCGGCGGCTCCTGGTGGTCACGGTCTTCGGCCTGAGCATGCAGCCCACGCTGCGCGCGGGCGAGCGGCTGCTGGCCAGGCGCGGCATGGGGACGACCGGCGACATCGTCGTGGTGCGCAACCCCAAGGCCGACCCGCCGCTGCTGGTCAAGAGGCTGGCCGCCGGGCCGGGCGAGGAGTTGCCCGAGGTGCTCGGCGGCGGTGTGGTGCCCGAGGGCAAGGTGGCGGTGCTCGGCGACAATCCGCGCCACAGCCTCGACTCCCGACACTTCGGCCTGCTGCCCGTGACGGACGTGGTGGGAGTGGCGTTGCGGCGGCTCGGTGGGGGCGCACTGCCATCGGCCGTCCCCGTTGATGATGTTTTACCGGAATCGGGGTAGCTTCTGGACATGAAGTCGCCACATGTCCTCGCCGTTGTCCTCGCAGGTGGAGAAGGCAAGCGGCTGATGCCGCTGACGGCCGACAGGGCCAAGCCCGCCGTGCCGTTCGGGGGCATCTATCGCCTGATCGACTTCGTCCTGTCGAACCTGGCCAACGGCGACTATCTGAAGATCGTCGTGCTGACGCAGTACAAGAACCACAGCCTCGACCGGCACGTGTCGCGCACCTGGCGGCTGTCGGCGATGCTGGGCAACTACGTGACGCCGGTGCCCGCGCAGCAGCGGCTGGGGCCGCGCTGGTTCTCCGGGTCGGCCGACGCGCTGTTCCAGAACCTGAACCTGATCTACGACGAGATGCCGGAACACGTGATCGTCTTCGGCGCCGACCACATCTACCGGATGGATCCGCGGCAGATGGTCGAGCAGCACGAGAGCACGGGCGCCGATGTCACGGTGGCGGCGATCCGCCAGCCGCTGTCGCTGGCCGACCAGTTCGGCGTGATCGAGACCGACCCGGCGGGGCGGCGCATCGTGGCCTTCAGAGAGAAGCCGAAGGACGCGGTGGGCCTGGCCGACTCGCCCGACGAGGTGTACGCCTCGATGGGTAACTACGTGTTCAGGACGCAGTCGATGATCGACGCCCTGCGAGAGGACGCGCTGGATCCCACCAGCAAGCACGACCTGGGCGGCAACATCATCCCGATGCTGGTCAAGTCGGGCGGCGCGGAGGTGTACGACTTCGCCAACAACGTGGTGCCCGGCTCCAGCGAGCGCGACCGCGGCTACTGGCGTGACGTGGGGACCCTGGACGCCTACTACGAGGCGCACATGGACCTGATCTCGGCGCACCCGATCTTCAACCTCTACAACGACAAGTGGCCGATCTTCACCGGCCACGACCCGCTGCCGCCGGCCAAGTTCGTGCACAACGAAGGCGACCGGGTGGGCCGGGCGCTGGACTCGCTGGTCTCGCCCGGCGTGATCGTCTCGGGCGGCACGGCGAACCGGTCGATCCTGTCGCCCAGGGTGGTGCTGCACTCGCACTCGCTGGTCGAGGACTCGGTGCTGATGGACAACGTCAAGGTGGGCCGGGGCGCCGTCATCCGCAAGGCGATCATCGACAAGAACGTGGTGATCCCCGACGGCGCCAGGATCGGCTTCGACCTGGAGCACGACCGCACCCGCTTCGCGGTGACGCGCGCCGGGGTGGTCGTCATCGGCAAGAACGAGATCATCGACCGCTAGCCGAGCCAGACCACGCCGCCGCCGTCCACCAGGAGGGTGTCGCCCGTCCTGGTGAGCCCGTCGGCCATGGGCAGGTGCGCCGTCGCGGTCCCGGGGTCGAGTCCGAGGGCGTCCCAGTCCACGTCGAGCCGGACCTCGACCGGCCCGTCGTGCCAGCTGCCCAGCGCCACGAGCGCGCCCCGGTCGCCCCGGTAGGTGGTGGCGAGGATGCCGGGGTGGCCGGTGCGGACGGGCGCCCGCGGCGACCAGTACCCCAGCATCTCCGCCCGGGTCACGTCGTAGGTGTCGAACAGCCGCCACATCGGCCGCGGATCCGAGCCGTCGTAGAGCCGGTTGGTCATCCCGTGGACCAGCCCCCGCCAGGGATGCCCGCCGCCCTCCAGCATCTCCCCCATCACGCCGAACGGGATCCCGGACATCTCGACGAGCCAGTAGTCGGGCGTGGCCGCGTAGTCGAAGTACTCGCCGAACCACAGCCGGTCCACGTACGGCAGGTGCTCCAGGTAGAGGTTGGCGCTGGAGGCGAACCCGTCGCGCTCGTTGAACTGGTTGGCCGAGTGCAGGTCGATCAGCGGCTCCTCGACCTGGTCGAGCACCCGGCGCACCCGCTTGGTCACCTCGCGGTCGAACCCCAGGTCGTCCAGGTACAGCCCGTCGATCCCGGTGTGGCGCACCAGCCAGGCCAGCCCCTCGACGTAGTAGTTGTGCCAGCGCGACTGCCCCGAGGTGATCAGCGAGGAGTCGTCGGTGGCGGTGGAGAACCAGGCGGGCAGCCGCCCCTCCCCCACGTGCTCGCGCGACCAGGAGCAGCCGCCGCCCGGCCCTTCGGCCAGCACCTCCTCGCCCAGGCCGAGCAGCGCCCACAGCTCCGGAGCCCGGGTGCTGATCTCCCTGACCGTGTAGTAGAGCTTGCCACGCAGCCCGTGCTCGTGCAGCGAGCCGACGTACTCCTTCAGCCGGTCCGCGGCCAGGAACGGGTAGTTGATGTAGGGGTTGACCTCGGTGGCGTGGTGGGTGTTCACCACGGTGGCCCCGGTCGCCGCGATCTCGTCCGCCGGGCGGTAGCCGTGGAAGTAGCGCTGACGGAAGTGGGCCGCGGTGTCGATCGGCTTGCCGGGGGTGAGCGTGAGCCGCACGTCGAAGCGGAGCCGCTCCCCCGCGCCGATCCTGCGCGGCCCGCCGTAGCAGACCAGGGTGTCGCCGGCGGTCCTGATGCCGCCCCTGCCGTCGTTGTGCCAGGAGCGGGGCAGGACGAGCGGCCGCTGGTGGTAGAAGTTCGTGTTCAGCGGCCGCCGGTAGCGCTCGTCGCTCAGGCGCACCTGGACGCCGGCGTTGACCGCGCCGAGCCAGATGGCGTCCTGGTTGCGGCCTTGGTCCCAGTGCCAGTCGAGGTCCCCGCCGCGCGCGCCGCCCTGCTCGCCCAGCCCCATCCGGTACGGCAGGACCCGATGGGCCAGCGTGAGCCGGGCGTCGTCCAGATCGGCGTCGTCCTGCGAGGAGAGCTCGAGCCGGTAGTCGAGGGTGCCGTCGAACTCGAACCTGCCCTCCAGGTCCAGGGTCAGCGGGCCGGAACGCCAGCGCGACACCCAGGTGACGCGAGCCTGCCCGCGGTGGGTGATCCGCCAGCCGTCGCTCTCCCAGGCGGTCCCCGGGATCTCGAAGGTCACCGGCGCGGCGAGCAGTTCGGTGGGGTGGTGGCCGACGGCGGTCACCTCGGGCGTGAAGTACGAGGTGAGCGCCGCGGGCAGCCCGTCAGGGCCGAGGGTGACCGTGCGGCCGAGCACGCCGAGCACCGGCCCTTCGACGGTGATCGGGGTGAAGGGCCGCGGCACGGTGTCGTCGTCGGCCAGGCGCGAGTTCAGCCAGCGCAGCCGCGACAGCCGTGCCGGGTCGTCGTCGCCCGCGTCGGGCCGGACGACGTCGGAGACCTCCACCGTGAAGCCGACCGTGCGGGACGGCTCGCCGTCGGCGTCGACCGTCACCGAGAAGGGTCCCGGCGCGGCGGGCAGCCCGCACCACAGGGCGTGCACCGTCTCGGCGGGCACGTCGAGCCTGCGGGTGAAGGGCTCGCCGAGGTAGTCCAGGCCGCCGAGCGTGAAGCAGGTGAAGCCGGGCGCGTCCGAGGCGAGGCGGACGTCGCTCAGGGGGCACGAGCCGTACACGCCGATCTGGAAGACCAGGTATTCGCCCTGGTCGGCGGTCAGCCTGACGGGGCCAGGGCCGCGTTCGAGCAGGCGGGCGGGCAGGTGGCGCATGCGGATCGGGTTCTCGCGGCTCTCGCCGAAGGCCACGAAGCCGTCCTGGGCGGGGGCGGGACGTTCCATGTCGGTGTAGCGGTCGTGTTCGGTCCTGGCCTCGTAGGCGACCACCTCGCCCTGGGCGACGTCTCCCGAGATCTCGGGCGCGGGACCGGTGAGGTAGTCGTGCTCCGGATACGAGGGCTTCGTGGCGTTGACGTAGGGCGCGTAGTAGAGCAGGTAGCGCCCGGGGCCGTGGACCGGGGCGAAGACGTACGAGCCGTCCACCAGGAAGGCGTGCCCGGCCTCCGCCCCTGACGGCGTGGTCACCAGGCCCACCCCGTGATGCCCCTGCGGCGCCACCCACGGCACCGCGACCGACACCCAGACCGCGCCCGCGGGCGCCTCGACCACGACGCGATGGTTGCCGAGCTCAGCGGGCTCCCATCCGGACACCACCTCGATCACCGTACCCATAGGCAACGAGGTTAACGAAATATCTGGCCGATACTGCCCAGATCACGCATTTATCACGCACTATTGACCGCTTCTGCCCAGTTAATGCAAGCTTCCTGGATAAATCCCCCAGCGCTTGGAGGTGGGGCGTTGACGGCAGAAGTCACGACGGCCGCCCAGGTTGTGCAGGAGCGGCCCGCCGGACGGACCCGAGGACGCTGGCGCCGTGACCGCACGCTGCTGTTCCTCTGCTTACCGGGCGTGCTCTACTTCGTCCTGTTCTTCTATGTGCCGCTGCTCGGCAACGTGGTCGCCTTCCAGGACTACGCCCCGTTCCTCGGCTTCACCGGCAGCCAGTTCATCGGGCTGGACAACTTCACCGAGATGCTCTCCGACGCCGATTTCTGGTCCGCGCTCGGCAACACGCTGGAGATCACCACGCTCCAGCTGATCCTGTACTTCCCCGCTCCGATCGCGCTGGCCGTACTGCTGCACGGCATGCTCGGCAACCGGCTGAAGAAGTTCGTCCAGACCGTGGTCTACCTGCCGCACTTCATGTCGTGGGTGATCGTGGTGGCGATGTTCCAGCAGGTGCTCGGCGGTGCTGGCGCGCTCAACATGTTCCTGCGCCAGCACGACCTCGGCGTCCTGAGCATCATGAACAACCCCGACACCTTCTCCCTGCTGATCACCTCCGAGGTGGTCTGGAAGGACTGCGGCTGGGGCACGATCATGTTCCTCGCAGCGCTGGTGGCGGTGGACCAGAACCTGTACGAGGCGGCCGCGGTCGACGGCGCGGGGCGCTGGCGGCGGCTGTGGCACATCACGCTGCCCGGCATCCGCCCGGTGATCCTGATGCTGTTCATCCTGCGCCTGGGCGACATCCTGTCGGTCGGCTTCGAGCAGTTGCTGCTGCAGCGCGACTTCGTCGGCCCGCACACCGCCGAGGTCCTGGACACCTACGTCTACTACCACGGCGTCATCGACGGCGACTGGGGCGTCAGCACCGCCGCGGGGCTGATGAAGGGCCTCATCGGCGCCGCGCTGATGCTCGCCGCGAACAAACTCGCGCACCGCTTCGGCGAGCAGGGGGTCTACCGATGAGGAACCCGTTCGCGCTGCCCTCGATGCCGCCGTGGATGGAGCGACCCACCGCGCTCGGCCGCGCCACCAAGGGCCTGGCGCTGGCGATCATCTGCGCGCTCGTGCTCTACCCGTTCGTGCTGGCCATCGGCACCAGCCTGGCCCCAGCCGACGAGCTGATCAAGCACGGCGGCTGGGTGCTCCTGCCCGACAGGCCCACGCTGGAGGCCTACCGGGTGCTGCTGTCAGGCGGCGTGGTCACCCGCGCCGCGGTGGTCACGGTGGGGATCACGGTGTGCGGCACCGCGATCAGCATGGTCGCCACGATCATGCTGGCGTACGGCCTGAGCCGCTCGGGATCGGCCGGGAGCAAGCCCATCCTGCTCATGATCCTGGGCACGTTCCTGTTCACCCCGGGCATCATCCCCGGCTACCTCATGGTCAAGCAGCTCGGGCTGCTGGACACCTACGGCGCGCTGATCCTGCCCGTGGCGCTCAACGCCTTCAACGTGATCGTGGTCCGCCAGTTCTTCATGAACGTGCCCGGCGAGCTGCTCGACGCCGCCCGCATGGACGGCGCCGGAGACCTGACGATCCTGCGCAAGGTGATCCTGCCGCTGTCCAAGGCGGTGATCGCGGTCGTCGGCCTGTTCTACGCGGTCGGCTACTGGAACGCGTTCTTCAACGCGATGCTCTACGTCCAGTCCGACAAGTACCCGCTGCAGATGATCCTGCGCTCCTACATCATCGAGGCCGGTCAGATGAACGGCGGCGACCTCGGCCTGGCCAAGCTGCCGCCCGACCAGGCGATCAAGATGGCGGTCCTGGTGATCGCGGTGGGCCCGATCATCTGCGTCTACCCCTTCCTGCAGAAGTACTTCGTCAAGGGCGTCCTCACCGGCGCGATCAAGGGTTAAGGAGACACCCCCCATGGACCGACGTGCCTTCCTCGGTTTGGCAGGTCTGACCGCGCTCGGCGCGCTGACCGGCTGCTCCACCAGCGGCGGCGCCGGCAAGAGCGCCGCCGACGGCGGGGTCGGCTCGCTGAAGATGCCCACCTACGTGCCCTTCGCCGGTCCCAAGCCGGACTTCCCCGGCAACGCCAAGGGACTGGACCCCGGCTACCTGAGCTTCCCCGCCAGCCCGGTCAAGTCGGTGAAGGCCACGCCCGGCGACGGCAGCACGATCACCGGCCTTACCTACGCCGACGGCCCCATCCCGCCGCCCATGGACTCCAACGCCTACTGGCAGGAGGCCAACAAGCGGCTCGGCGTCACCTTCCAGCTGGAGACCGGCAACGACGACGGCTACCCGACCAAGTTCAACGCGCTGGTGGCCGGCGGCGACATCAAGGACCTGATGTGGGTGGCGCCCAACCAGGGCATCACCAAGATCGCCCAGCTGGCGGAGGCCAAGTTCGCCGACCTGACCCCGTACCTGTCGGGCGACGCGGTCAAGGCGTACCCGAACCTGGCCAACCTGCCGGAGATGACGTGGCTGGCGGCCATCATGAACGGCAAGATCTGGGGCGTGCCCGTCGCCTACAGCGCCTTCGGCCAGGTGTGGGTGGGCAACAAGAAGTCGTGGGAGGCGGTCGGCGGCTTCGGCGCCAAGAACCTGGAGGAGTTCTTCGGCAAGTGTCAGCAGCTCACCGACGCCAAGGGCGGCAAGTGGGCGCTGGAGTCGGCCTACGTCAACGCGGTGGCGCAGATCAACCAGTTCTTCCGCGGCGCCAACACCTGGCGGCTGGAGAACGGCAAGCTCACGCACATGTTCGAGACCCAGGAGTACGCCTCGGCGATCGAGTTCGCCAACCGGCTGTTCAAGGCCGGGGTGTTCTACCCCGACCCGAAGGTCACCGACATCGACTCCAAGCTGGCCAACGGCACCGTCGCGGCCGCGGTCAAGTCGGGCGCCGGCTGGGTGGGCACCCCTGCCACGCCCGGCTACGGCACCGCCTGGGAGATGGAGGCGCTGATCCCGTTCGGGCACGACGGCGGCAAGGGCGTGCACCAGCTGGCCGCCGGGTCGGTCGGCTTCACCGGGATCAGCAACAAGCACGACGAGAAGAAGGTGAAGATGCTGCTCGGCGTGCTGGACTACCTGGCCGCGCCGTTCGGCAGCGAGGAGTGGCTGTTCCTCAACTTCGGCGTCGAGGGCGCCCAGTACACCAAGGGGCAGGGCGGTGAGCCGAAGAAGACCAAGACGGGTGAGAGCGAGCTGTACTTCAGCGGGAGCCTGAAGTTCATCGCGCAGGGCCCCGAGTACCTCTACTACCCGGGTCTGAACGACACCACCAAGCAGATCTACGACGCCCAGCAGCAGTTCCTGGAGATCGCCCAGCCGCGCCCGCACAACGGCCACTACTCCGAGACCGCCATCGACAAGGGCCAGGCGATCACCTCGGAGTTCTACAGGGTGGTGGAGGACCTGGTGACCGGCCGCCAGCCGGTGTCGGCGCTCAAGGGCGCCATCGACAAGTTCCGCAGCAGCGGCGGCGACAAGATGCGTAAGGAGTACGAGGAGTCGATCGCCAAGGGGCACTGATCACAGGCCGCCCCACCGCGTCACGATCAGGTATTCCAGCACGTTCAGCGCCACGATGAGGGCGGCCAGCAGCGACAGCGCGGCCAGGGCGGGCAGCAGCGGGGTGACGGGCAGCAGCACCAGCACCACCGCCGCCGCCCCCAGCCGGGTCTTGGCCCACGCGCGGAACATCCGCCACCTGGTGTAGCCGAAGGTGGCCAGGTAGAGGGCGCACCCGCCGTACAGCAGGCCCGCGGTCGGCAGCGGCGTGAGGGCCGACGGGTGCGCCACCACCTCGGCCATGCCGGAGGCCATCGTGACGATGCCGGCGATGAAGGCCAGGTGGCCGTAGGACAGGACCGGCCGGATGATCTCGGTCTGCACCGCGGCCGTGCGCAGCGCGTGCAGGATGGCGCTGGCCGCGTAGTGGTAGTACACCCACCACAGGCCACAGGCCAGCACGAACGCGGCCGTGACCGCGGCGACCATGCCCGCGCTCAGGTGCGGCGCGGTCGCCGCGGGCATCCCTGTGGCCACGATCGACTCGCCCAGCGCGATGATCAGGAACAGGCCGAAGCGTTCCGGCAGGTGCTCGGGGTGGAAGCGGACGCCCTGCAGGCGGCCGCGGGCGATGCGCGGCGCCGAGACGTCCACCAGCGCGGCCAGCGCCCACACCGCGACCCGGGCGGGCATGTCCAGGAAACCGCCGACCAGCAGCAGCGGCCCGCTGACGAACGCCGCGATGCTGAAGGCCCGCAGCGTCAGCGGCTGCCCGCGGAAGACCAGGTACGCCAGGATCAGCCGGGCCGCGTAGTAGGAGGCACCGAACAGCACGCCCCGCTCGCCGTAGGCCTGCGGGACCGCCAGCGCCATGAACAGCGCGCACAGGCCGGTGACGAAGATGCCGATCCGTTCGAAGGGGGTGTCGACGTCGGTGGTGTTGGCGTGGATGCTGGTGCCGACCCACGCCCAGTAGATCGGCACGAAGATCACCAGCGCGCGGCCGAGGCCCGCCCAGGTGTGGTCGGCGTGCAGCAGCGCCGACACCTCGGTGATGGCGAAGACGAAGACCAGGTCGAAGAAGAGCTCCGCCCAGGTCACCCGCTTCTCCTTGACCTCGGGCACACTCATGCGGCACTCCGTGGGGGTGGGGGTGAGGCCCCCAGGCTAGCGCGATCAAGACCGGGGCGACGGCGGCGAGGGCCGCCGGATCTTCAGCGGTTCACGCGGAGCGGGGCGCCACGGTGGTGGGCGCCGTAGACGACGCCGACCAGGACCGCCGTCTCGTCGCCGTCGTTGCGCCAGCTGTGCATGACGCCGTTGGTGACCACCCAGTCGCCCGGCGCCAGCCGTACCTCGCGGTCCTCGAGCACCAGCACCGACTCGCCCGACAGCTGCATGATCACGTCGACGGTGGCGGTGGCGTGCATGGTCGAGGCCCCCGGGACGGTGCCGTAGGCGCCGGGCGGGTTGGGGTCGCCGACCATCGGGTGGGTGTCGTGGTCGATATAGGCGCGGAAGGCCGCGGCCATCTCGGCGGGGTCGGCGGTGGGAAACAGGTCGTCGGGGTTGAAGCGCGGCGGCAGCGTGAACATGGTCACGTGGCAGCCGCCCGGAGAGGGCGCGAGCGGCCCGCCGAACGGCGGGGGCGCGCCGTCATCGGGGAAGGTGGGGGCCGCGTCAGCCGCCCAGATCGACCACTTCTGCCCGGCGTCGGGCGCGAACGGCGGCACCTCTCCGTCGCTGACGACCACGGCCTTGCCGTCGGGGTCGTGCCCGGTGACCACCCGTCGGATGCGCATGTGTTCAGCCTTTCTGCTGAAGGACGAGATTCAGTGCCCGTACGGCCAGCTCGTGCGGATCGCCGCCGTGCTCGGCCCAGTGCGTGAGCGCGGTGGTGACCGCGGCCAGGCAGGCGCCGACGGCTACCCGCACCTCGAGGGGATCCTCGGCGGGGAGCGCGGCCACGACGGCCTCGGTCGTGCGGTGGTGGTTCTCCCAGCGGCGGGCCCGCAGGGCGGAGGCCGTCAGGCCGATCCGCAGCCGGGCCAGCATGAGCTCGCGCTCGCCCGGCGACGTGGCGGCCAGGCCGTCCGCCAGCACGGCGGCGACCCGCCGGATGAGCGGCTCGCCGGCAGGACCGGCGGCGATCCGCTCGGCCAGCACCGGGTCGTACTCGTCGGCGAGGACCAGGTCCTCCTTGGTCGGGAAGTGGCGGAAGACGGTCATCGACGACACGCCCGCCGCCTCCGCCACGTCTCCCACGGTCGTCTGGTCGAAGCCGCGCTCGGCGAACAACCGCAGCGCGTGCTCCTGGATGGAGCGGTAGGTCTCGGCCTTGCGCCGATCCCGCAGGCTTGGCATGTGTGAGAAACTAACATCATGTTAGTCACTAACACAACTAGGCTTCGAAATATGCGGATCATGGAGGCGCAGGCGGTGGCGCGGGCGTGGGTGGCGGAGCAGGACGGGCTGGAGGGCGCCTACCTGAGCGGGTCGACCACGTGGCTGCCCGCGGACGCGGAGCTGGGCGTGGGCTCCGACGTCGACATCATGGTGGTGACCGGCCGGGAGCGGCCCAAGCTCGGCAAGTTCCGCCGCGACGGCGTGCTGCTCGAGGTCAGCTACGTGACCTGGGAGCAGCTGGCCACGCCGGAGCGGGTGCTGGCCGACTACCACCTGGCGGGCGGGCTGCGGACGAACACGATCCTGACCGACCCGTCAGGGCGGCTCACCGCGCTGCAGGCCGAGGTGGAGCGGCACTACGCCGAGCCGGAGTGGGTGCGGCGCAGGTGCGCGGAGATCGAACGCCGCATCGCCGACGGCCTGGGCCGGGTCGACTCGGACGAGCAGGTGATGGGGTGGCTGTTCCTGACCGGGGTCACCACGCACGTGCTGCTGACGGCCGCGCTGCGCAACCCGACCGTGCGGCTGCGCTACGTGTCCGTGCGCGAGCTGCTGCTCGAACGCGGCCTGCCCGAGGCCCATGAGGAGCTGCTCGCGGTGCTGGGCGCCGCCCACCTGACCCCGGAGCGCGTCACCGGGCACCTGGCCACGATGACACGGGCCTTCGACCTGGCCGCCGCGGTGGAGGCGCCGCCGTACCCCTTCGCCTCCGACATCACCCCCGAGGCGCGGCCGATCGCCGTGGACGGCGCTCACGCGCTGGTCGAGCGGGGGCTGCATCGGGAGGCGATGTTCTGGATCGCGGCCACCCACGCGCGCTGCGCGACGATCCTCGGCGCGCCCGCCCCCGGCTACCGGGAGCTGCTCGCCGACCTGGGGGCCGCCTCGCCCGTCGCCAGGGCGCGGGACACGCTGGCGTTCCTGCCGCGGCTGCGCGAGCTCAAGGAGCTGATCCTGGCAGGCTGAGCAGCCGTTCGACCAGCGCTTTCGCGTGCTCGTGGCCGACCGGGCGGCTGAAGAAGATCGCGTGGTAGTACAGCGGCGCGATCACCACCTCCATCAGCTCGAGCAGCGTCGGCGGATCCTCGCCGCGCCCGGCCGCCCTTTCGAGCATGTTCTGCAGGCTCACGGCGCGCTGGATCAGGTATGTCCCGCCCTCGGGGCCGCGCGAGCCGACCATGGCCGCGCGCAGATACAGGCTGCCCAGCGGCCCCGCCACGTCGTCGGCGACCTGCAGCGCGTAGGCCTCCAGGTCGCCGCGGAGCGTGCCGGTGTCGGGCACCGGGGAGCCGTGCGCCAGCTTCTCTGTCACGACGTCGTCGATCAGTGCGTTCAGCGTGCCCCAGCGCCGGTAGAGCGTGGCCTGGTGCACGCCCGACCGTTCGGCGACCTTGGGCAGGCTCAGGTCGTCCCAGTCCTCCTCGCGCAGCAGGTCGAGCACCGCCTCGTGGACGGCGGCCCTGACCTTGGCGCTGCGGCCACCGGGCCTGCGTGCGGGTTCCATGAACACAGCTTAACGCGAAGCCCCTTGCGTTTAGTCTTAGCCCGAGCTACCTTGAAGCGAAATTCTTCGCGTTAAGGAGTTCCCATGCGTCCCATCGTCTTCGACAAGGACCCGTCGTTCTGGTACGAGACCCTGCGTTCGTTCGGCCACATCGCCTACGGCGGCGCCGACTTCGGTGAGGTGGTCACCACCGCGCAGCGCATCACCGAGGGCGACTACGACAGCTGGCACGACGAGTGGCTGGCCACCGCCGACCGGGTGGCGGGCGAGGTCGGCCTGCTCGACCGGATCGGCGCGCGCGACGCCTGGCTGCGGGCCTCGAACTACTACCGCTCGGCCGAGTTCTTCCTGCACGGCGACCCGTCCGACCCCAGGATCGACGCCGCCTACGCCCGCCAGGTGGCCTGCTTCAGGAAATACGCCGAGATGACGGGCATCGAGCCGGTCGAGATCCCCTATGAGGACACCGCGCTGCCCGGCTACCTCTACCGGGGCACGAACGGCGCCACGGTCGTCATGCACAACGGCTTCGACGGCAGCGCCGAGGAGATGCACTTCTTCGGCGCGGCGGCCCTGCACGAGCGCGGCTACAACGTGCTGACCTTCGACGGGCCCGGCCAGCCCGGTGCGATGCGCCGGGGCCTGCACTTCCGGCCCGACTGGGAGCAGGTCGTGACCCCGGTGCTCGACTTCCTGCTCGGCCTGCCGTACGTCGATCCGGAGAAGGTGGCGCTGCTGGGGGCGAGCATGGGCGGGCTGCTCGCGCCGCGGGCGGCGGCCTTCGAGCCGCGGGTGAAGGCGCTGATCGCCTTCGACGGCGTCTACGACATGGGCGCGCTCGTCACCGAGCACTTCGGCGGCGACAGGGAGGCGGCCAGGCAGGCGCTGAAGGACCCGGCGGCCGACGGCTTCATCAGGGAGATGATGGCGCAGAACCCGATCGTGCGGTGGGCGGTCACGCACGGCACCTGGGCGACCGGCACGACTCCGTCCGGCTACATGCTGGCGATGCTCGACTACCACCTGGGCGACGGGATCGCCGAGCGGATCGCCTGCCCGACGCTGGTGTGCTGCGCGCCGGACGACTTCTCCTTCCAGGGCCAGCCCGAGGCCCTGTTCGAGCACCTGACCTGCGACAAGACCATGATCGAGTTCAGTGCCGCGGAGGGCGGGGACGCGCACTGCCAGTTGGGCGCCCAGCGCCTGGCCATGGCCCGCATCGCCGCCTGGCTGGAGAGGACGTTCCGGTGAAGAAGTTCCTGCCCGTGATGCTGCTGGACATCGGCCCCGCCGTCGTCGCCTACTACCTGGCGCGCGCGCTGGGCGCGAGCGAGTACGCCGCGCTGCTGGTCGCGACCGGCGTGGGCGGGGCCAGGGTGGTGTGGGTGGCGCTCGTGCGCCGCAGGCTGGACGGCTTCGCCGCCATGACCGCGGTGTTCTTCGCGGTCGACCTGGTGCCCGCCTTACTGACCGGGGACGCGCGGATCGTGCTGGCCACCAAGCCGCTCAGCACCGCGGTCATCGCGCTGGTGCTGGCAGGCACCTGGCTGACCGGGCGGCCCGCGGCCTTCGGACTGGCCAAGCGCTTCGGCGCCGAGGACGAGGCCACCGCCGCCCGGTGGGACGTGCTGTACCAGAACGACGCCGCGTTCCGGCGGATCTACGTGGTGATGACGCTGACCTGGGCCGCCGGCCTGCTGGCCGAGGTGGCGGTCCGCGTGGTGCTCACGTTCGTGCTGTCGGTGGACGTCATGACGGGCCTGTCGACGGTGCTGCAGATCGTCACGCTCACCCTGCTCGGCGTCTGGAGCGCCTGGTACGGCCGGCGGGGCGAGCTGGCGGCTACTTCTTGACCTGGGCGATCAACATCTCCCAGCGGGTACCAGTGAGAATCCGTTGAGTTTCAGTGCATGCGGAAGTCGTACCGCTCGGGCAGCGGATGCTCCCGGCGGATCCGCTCGGCGATCTCCGGGGTCACCGGGCCGTCGCCCGCGAGGCGGCGCTCGTGGTAGCCGAACCAGATGGTGTCCAGGGACACCTCGCCCTCGCGCAGGTTGTGCACCTCGATCCCCTCGGCGAGCAGCCCCGAGGCCCGCCCGAGATCGCCGGTGACCAGAGCGGCCTGGGCCTCCTGTAGGCGGATCCGGCCGAGCGCCCGCTGGTCCTGATCGAGGGCGTCGACGAGGGCGAGCGCCTCGGTGGAGCGTTCCTCGGCCAGCAGCGCGGCCAGCGTCTCGATGGTCAGCTCGGCCAGCCGCGGCGCCCGGGTGTGCGCCTCGAGCAGCAGGTCAGCGGCGCCGCCGTCGGCGGTCTTCGCCAGGCAGCGCAGCGCCCAAGGCGTCCTGCTCAGGCTGAGCGACTCCTCCCACGCCCGCCGCGCGCCCGGGGTGTCGCCGTCGGCGTGGCGGAGCAGCCCCAGGTGGTAGCGGGCGTGCCAGTCGGCGGGATGGGACTCGAGCAGCTCCCGCCAGCCCGATCCGGTGATCGGGGCGGCGGGCGGGTCGCAGACGGGCAGCCGGCCGGAGGCGGCCAGCTCCAGCCAGGGCCGCTGTTCCTCGCCCACCTCGCCGAACGGCAGGCCGGGCACCTCGGGCAGCCCGCCCGCGGCCACCTCGAGGGCGCCCCAGCCCGAACCCACCGCCAGCCGCTCCGGCTCCGACAGCACCTGCTCGGCCTCGAGCGCGGCGCGCGGGACCATCCGGTCGAGGGCCTCGGCCACGCTCTTGCGCGCCTCGTCCCACGAACCGTGCACCATCGACGGGTCCGCCTCCAGCAGGCCGTACGCCTCCACCCACGACCAGGTCGTGCGGCCGGGCATCGGGATGTGCTCCAGCTGGGTGCGGGCCAGCCCCGCCTGGATCTCCAGGTAACGCGACGACGGGCCGCTCAGCCACTCCTGCCAGCGCCGCCCGCCCGGCCCCGTCCCCCAGTGGAACAGCTTGCGGCCGCGCAGCCGCCGCGTGGACGTCTGCACCAGCCCTGCGCCCGAGGCGTCCAGCGCCGCGATCCACGGCCGCTCGCCCGCGGGGATCTCGAAGAAGAAGTCGGCCGCCGCCGCCACCCGGTCGGTGTAGCTGCGGTCGACGCCGTCCAGTTCGGGGAAGTCGACCAGGTGCAGCCGCCCGGTGTAGTCGAAGTGGTGCGCCTGCGCCGCCGGGGCCACCACCCGCACGTCCGCCGCCTCCGGCACCGCGATGTTCGACCACCAGTACACCGGGGTCTCGGCATCGGACAGGTTCCTGATCGACGGGCGTACGAACAGCACCGGCGAGCCCTCCGGCAGCCAGGCGTCGATCGACACGACCAGGCGCCGCATCCGCTCGAACTCGAACAGCCGCAGCACCGGCGTCCCGTCCTGCGCGCTCAGCCGTACGGCGTGCAGGGGAGAGCAGGTCAGCGGCCAGTGGCCGGTCGCGCCGAGGTTCCACTCCACTCCCCCGGCCAGCCAGGCGTCGCGCAGCGCCAGGTTGGCCGGTTGCAGGATCGGGTTGCGGTGCAGCAGTTCCCTGCCGGTGGGGCGGTGCACGAGCGACCACAGCCGCCCGCCGTACCCGGGCAGGAACGTGGCGCGCAGGTGCTCGTTCTCGAGCACCACCACGGGCAGGTCGCGCTCCTCGCGCGCGCGGTCGTAGCCGTCCTGCATCGTGTAGGGCAGCAGGCTGTACGGCTGGCCGTACCTCATCTGCGCGGTCATCTCGGCGTCGGCGCCGGCCTCCTCGCGCCTGACCTGCGTGCCGTGCAGGATCGGCAGCAGGCCGGCGCGCGGCGGCGCGGCGGCGGGAATCCGCAGGGTGTCGAGCCGGAGGGTGCTGGTCATGAGGGTCCCCGAGTGTTCAGTTGGTCAGCAGGTCGACAGCTGGTGGGCGCCGATGTCCGGCGGGCAGGCGGCAGGGATCGGGCCGCCGAAGTAGTCCCTACCCCCGTTGCCGTCGATCGATCGGCCCGCCTGGAGCGCGGGCGAGCCGGGCTGCAGCCTGAAGGCGGACGTCAGCAGCGGGTCGCCGGTGACGGTGCCGACGGCTCCCGCGGGAGCCGGGGCGCCGTGCACGAGGTTGTTCTCCAGCACGTAGCCGCCGGACCTGAGCTGGAAGGAGGCCGTGCCCGAGCCGGTCTTGAGCACGAGGTTGTTGGCGAAGCTCACGTTGCGCCGGGTGGTGTTGTTCTCGTTGACGACCGTCTGGGAGACGCCGTCGCCGATGACGAACGTGTTGTTGTAGACCGCGGCGCTCTCGATGGCGCCCGAGCAGTTCTCGATGCCGCGGTAGTGGTCGTCGACGCTCAGGTTGTAGCGCAGCACCGCGCCGCGGATCGCGCCCGAGGCGTTGCACAGCAGCGCGAAGCCGCCGGCGTTGTCGTGGCTGTGGTTGTACTGGAAGATCGCGCCGAAGGCGTTCTCGTCCACGTCGAAGGCCATGCCGTCGCGGGTCGTCTCGCCGCCGGACACCTCGTTGAACTGGATGAGCACGTTGTCGGAGTTGTGCGTCCAGAGCCCGGCGCTGTAGCCCTGGGAGCGGCGCTGGAAGCCGTCCACCCTGTTGTGCTCGGCCACGGCCCCGGCCACGCTGCCCAGCACGATGCCGTCGCCGCCCACGTCGGTGACGGTGTTGCCGGTCACCCTGACGCCCGTCCACGGCTGGTAGGGGCCGGGTTCCTTGCCCCAGCCCGAGCGGTTCCAGCTGGAGAACAGGAAGATGCCGGACCGGTCCGCCCTGGTCACGGTGTTGCCGGTGATCTGGACGTCGTCGAAGATCGTGGGGGTGGTGTTGCCCTCGACCCACATGGTGATGCCGGCCGAGCCGTACTCGTCCTTGGTGTCGTCGCCGTTGACGTCGTGCACGTCCAGGCCGGACAGCACGATGTGGCGCAGCGTGCCGGCGTCGCGCGCGCTGACGCGCACGCCGCGCCGCTTGCCCGCCGTGGCGCCGGTGTTGGTGATCTCCAGGTTGCGGATCTCCCACTGCTGCTGGTTGTGCAGCATGACGGCGTCCTGGGCGCCGCCGCCCTGGATGCGCGGCTTGGCGCCCTGCCCGTAGGCGTCCACGACGATCGGGCTGCCCGCGGCGCCGGACCCCTTGGGGGCGAGCGTGCCGGTGCAGGCGCTGCCGCGCTTGAACAGCACGCGGTCGCCGGGCTTCAGATCGAGCTTGCCGACCTGGTCGAGGCTGTTCAGCGGGCGCTGGAGGGTGCCCTTGGGGGCCTTCGTGGATTGGCAGTTCACGTAGTAGGTGTTCGACTGCGCGGACGCGGTGAGGCCGGTCGCGGCCAGGCCGACGACGATTAAGGTCTTGATCACGTTATTTCCCGATTCCCACGGTCATGCCCTGGATGATGCGAGTGCCGAGCCAGGAGAACAGGGCGACCATGGGCGCCAGGATGATGCAGATCCCGGCGAACATGGTGCCCCAGTCACGGCCCGCGTACTGCTGCAGGCCGACGAAGTTGACCAGCGCCACCGGCAGGGTGACCTTGTCGTCGCTGGTCATCAGCGCGATCGCGAAGAGCGTCTCGTTCCACGCGCCGATGAACTGCAGCAGGAACGCGGTGATCAGCCCGCCCCTGGCCACCGGCAGCACGACCTTGACGAAGGCCCGCAGCCCGCTGGCGCCGTCGATGGCGGCCGCCTCCTCGAGCACCTCGGGTATCCCGGCGAAGAAGCCGGTCAGGAGGTAGACGGTGAACGGCATGGCCAGGCCGATGTAGACGATCGTCAGGCCGAGGAAGCTGTCGGTCAGCTCGACGGCGGCCAGCCCCACGAACAGCGGCACCAGCAGCACCTGGCCCGGCACCCCGAGCCCGAGCGCGAACGTCATGGTCAGCGCGTTGGAGGTGCGGGTGCGCCGGCGGGCGAGCGCGTAGGCCGCGGGCGCGGCTACCGCCACCGCGATCAGCGACGACACCGTGGCCACGCCGACGCTGTTGAGCGCGGCGCTGCTGAAGCCGCCGTCGGCCCAGGCCTTGCCCCAGTTGCCCGCCTGCGGCGGCACCGGCAGGCCGAACGGCTGCTCGAAGAT
Source organism: Nonomuraea sediminis (assembly GCF_018531495.1). Classification (GTDB taxonomy): domain Bacteria; phylum Actinomycetota; class Actinomycetes; order Streptosporangiales; family Streptosporangiaceae; genus Nonomuraea; species Nonomuraea sediminis. Next base: position 45,327 of record NZ_JAHDTI010000011.1, on the reverse strand, counting down.
GGACCTGGTGTCGCGGATCGAGGTGAGGAAGATCCAGGCCAGCAGCGCCAGGTCGGCCGCGACCAGGATCCAGACGATGGCGTGCCCGACGCGCTTCACAGCCTCACCCGCTCCCTGCGCATCAGGCGCCGCAGGATGACCACGAACACGCCGACCATGACCAGGCTGACCACCGCCGCGGCGGAGGCCAGGCCCAGCTTGGGCACCGAGCTGCCGGGGAAGGCGGAGAAGTAGACGTACATCGCCGTCGTCCAGGTCTGGATGGGCGCGTTGCTGACGGTGGAGCCGCCGCCGAACAGCAGCACGATCTCGAACACCTTCACCGAGCTGACCGTCCACAGCACCGCGCAGACGCTCACGACCTCCCACGACATCGGCAGCGTGATGTGGCGGAAGCGCTGCCAGGCGTTGGCGCCCTCAAGCTCGGCCGCCTCGTACAGGTAGGTCGGGATCTGGTCGACGGCGGCCATGATGATCGTGGTGTAGTAGCCGGTCGCGGTCCACACGATCGCCGCGATGATCATCGCGGGCAGGTTGTCGACCGACAGCCACTTGGGCACCGCGTCGATGCCCACCAGCCGCAGCAGCGCGTTGACCGGCCCGTTCGGCCCGAACAGGAAGCCCGCCGCGATGCCGAACACCAGCGCGTTGACCAGGCACGGGAAGAACAGCACCGAGCGGGCGAACATCTTGCCCGCCATCTCGCGCAGCGCCAGCGTCAGGGCGAAGCTCACCGCGAACGTGGCCACCCCGCCGACCACCAGAATCTTGATCGTGTTGACGACGGCGTAGTGGAAGGACTGGTCGTCGAGCAGCGTGCGGTAGTTGTCCAGGCCGCGCCACCGCATGACGCCCATGCCGTCCCACTTGTACAGGCTGGTCCAGGCCGCGAAGACGATCGGCGCCAGGAACAGCAGGCCGTAGAAGGCCAGGGCCGGGCCGACGAACGGCCAGAACAGCCGGTTGGCCTGCCGCTCGAGCGGACCCCCGCGGGCGATGCGCGCCCGCGAGGGTGCGGCGAGTGTGCTGACCGCCACTAGCCGTTGGCCTTCCAGTAGGCGATCTGGCCCTGCTTGGCCTTGGCCACGAACTGCTCGGCCGTCGCCTTGCCCAGCCACAGGTCGGCGAAGGCGGGGAAGAGCGACTTGTCCAGGTAGTCACCCGCGACGCCGTCCAGCGGCAGGCGGCTGGGGTTGGCGCTCAGCAGCTTCTGCGCGTCGGCCAGCTCCTCGGGGGCGGGGATGTCCTCGCGCGGGGTGATGTTCTTGGCCTCGGTGGAGATGCCCGACAGGTTGTCCTTCTTCAGGAAGTAGGCGATGAACTTCTGCGCGGGCTCGGGGTGCTTGGCCTTCTTCGGGATGGCGAAGCCGAGCGGGATGATGTCGATCTCGGTGTTGCCGCCCTTGGTGGTGGGCACGGCGAACTCGCCCACCTTGAAGCCGGCAGCCAGGTTCTTGGAAGCCTCGCTCGGCACCCAGGTGCCGTCCAGGTGGAAGGCGGCCTTGCCGGTGGCCCAGCTGGTCTGCTGCGCCGGGTACTTGCTGGCGTCGTAGCCCTTGAGCAGGTAGCCGCCCTTGACGAACTGCTCGATGCGCTTGGCCGACTCCAGCACGCCCGGCTGGTCCCAGGCGGCGCCGGTCTTGTCCTGATAGATCTTGCCCAGCGTGCCCGGCCCGTTGTCACGCACCAGCAGGTAGTCGAGCAGCAGGAAGTTGGTCCAGGTGTTGTCGCCGTCGGAGGCCACGCACGCCTTGGCCTCGGCCTTCAGCGTGTCGCACAGCTTGACGAAGTCGTCCCACGTGGCCGGGGTCGTGGCCAGGTCGGCGTCGGCCTTGTTGTAGTAGTACGTGGCCGAGTTGAGCACGTAGGGGACGATCCAGCGGGTGACGCCGTCGGGGTCCTTCGGCATCGCGTCGAGGTACTTGGCCGGGATGACGTCGGCGACCTTCTTGCCCTCGCCCGGGACCTCGCTGTTGTAGACGGGGGTCAGGTCGGCGGCCTGGCCGGTCGAGGCGAGCAGCGAGCTGATCACGTCGAAGCCGTTCTCCACCAGGTCGGGCGCCTTGTTGGCGGCGATGGCCGGGCCGATCTTGGTCCGGATGTCGCGGCCCTGCCACTCGACGTCGACCTTGGTGCCGGTCTCCTTGCTGAACTTGTCGATCGCGGCCTTGATGACCTTGGCCTGGGGCTCGTTCTCCTTCCACATCGACCAGTACGTGAACTCGCCGCCGCTGCTCTTGCTGTCGCTCCCGCTGCCGCCGCCGCAGGCGGTAAGAGCGAGCGCCCCGGCCGCCAGCACGGCGGTCACCTTCGGTCCGCGCATGTCGCCACACCTTTCACCTTGAACAGGTCTGGCCGGAACCATAGGCCGCGCCAAAAGGCCGTACAAGGCAGTCTGTGCAACGCTTTGATCTCATCATGCATAAAGCGACGATTTCTGCGCACAAAGATGCAAGCTTCTGCAGAGAATGCGGGAAAAGTGACATGACGGATGTACGCGGCGGAAAACCGGCTGCCCGGTCGCGGTGCCGCGGGCTAGCGTCGAGAGGTGAACACGATCACCTGGCGCCGGGTCGTGCCCGGCGACTTCCCGCTGCTGCGTTCATGGCTGGAGCAGCCGCACGTGGCACGGTGGTGGAACCACGAGACGTCCCCCGAGGCGGTGGAGCGCGACTTCGGCCCCGCCGCGCGGGGCGAGGAGCCGTCGGAGGACCTGCTCGCGCTGGTGGGCGGCGAGCCGGTCGGGCTCGTGCAGCGTTCGCGGCTGGCGGACTACCCCGACTACCTGGCCGAGATCTCGGCCATCGTCCCCGTGCCGCCCGGCACGGTCACGATCGACTACCTCATCGGCGCCGCCGAACGGACCGGGCAAGGCCTCGGCCCGCTGCTGATCGGCGCCATGCTGGACAGGACCTGGCGCGACCACCCCGACGCGCCCTGCGTCCTGGTGCCGGTCTCGGCCGCCAACCGTCCGTCCTGGCGAGCGCTGGAGAAGGCGGGCCTGCGCCGCGTCGCCACCGGCGACCTCGAACCCGACAACCCCGTCGACGACCGCGCCCACCACCTCTACCGCGTCGACCGCCCGGCCTGAGCGCCCGTCATTGAGCGCCGGCCGAGTTCCTGTCGCGCTGGGGCGTGCTCGGGGCGCTGATCGCCAGGCGGGCGGCGCGGAGGCCGGGGGCAAGGGCGAAGGTGATGATGATCGAGGCGGCCGCCATCACGACGATCGCCGTCGCGGGCGAGGTGAACTGCGCCACCGAGCCCGCGGCCGCCGCGGCGACGCCCTGCATGGTCAGCATGCCCGCGGTGTGCAACCCCAGCGCCTGACCGCTCAGCTTCTCCGGGGTCAGCCGCATCAGCTTCTCCTGCTGCACGAGGCTGGCACCGTACCCGACCGCCGACACCGCGACCAGCACCGCCGCGAGCTGTATCGCCGGTCTCGCCACGAAGACCAGGTACGGCGAGGCCAGCAGGAGCAGCAGCGGCACCCCGAGCCGGACCCGCCGGTGCGCGGGCACGAAGCGCCCGAGCAGCACGTCACCGACCAGCATGCCCAGCGCCGCGCACGCGAGCAGCAGACCCGCGTGATCGGGCGTGTAGGACACGAACAGCGACTCGCACCCCACGACGAGCCCGTTCGGCAGCCAGAGCGCCAGGTAGAGGGTCCGGCGCGGCCGGTCGGCCCACAGCCTGCGGTTGGTGCGCCACGTCTCGCCCACCGACAGCCGGCCCTGGGCCCGCGGCGCCCTCCGGCTCAGCCCGAACCTGGCCGTGCCCGCCGCCACCAGGTACAGCAGCGCGGCGACGACCAGCGTGCCGCGCGGCGACAGGGTGGCCACCAGCACCCCGCCCACCGCGAACCCGGCGATCTGCGTCATGCCCGTCGACATGTTGAGCACGGACCTGCCCAGCAGGTAGCCGTCCTTGGACAGGATCTCGTTCAGCAGGCCGTACCGCACTCCCCCGCCGGGCGAGGACACCAGCCCCAGCACGAGCAGCACGGCGAACGACGCCCAGACCGGCATCCCCGGCACGGCCTGCAGTCCGGTGCCGGCGGCGAAGGCCAGCGCCATCCCGGTCATCGCGGCCCGCGGCGGCAGCCGGTCGGCCGCGGACAGCAGCGTCGTCGCGCCGACCACCTGGACGAGCGCCGGGCCGAACATCGCCAGCGCGGACAGCAGCGGCGAGCCGGTCGCGGTGTAGATCAGCGTGCCCAGGGCGAGCCCGCTCACCGTCTGGGCGGTCACGGAGGCTCCCGATGACAGGAACAGCGGGGTGAACTCCGGGGTTCTGAAGAGCTCGCCGTAGGTGCGCATGGGGGTGAGTTTCGAACGGGCTCGCGCCCGGGCGTTACTCTTTCGCCGTGTCGCGAAAGGTCGCCTGGAGGTGGGTTCGGTGGGGTGGTGGGTGATCAATGCGGACACGCTGGCGGGCGGGCGGTTCGTCGTGTCGGCGCTGGCCGAGGTGACGGCGAGCCTGAAGCTGCTCGACTCGGCGGATGCCGCCGATCCGGGTGAGCGGGCCTGGCTCGAGGCGCACCTGCCCGCCTACCGGGAGCGGGTGGCCGGCGATCCTGTCACCGGGCTGATGGTGCGGATCGGGCTCGGGCGCGGCTGGAACGCGGACTTCCTGACGCCGGCGCCCGACGGGGAGGCGCCCTTCGAGGTCGAGGTGGAGCGGGTCAGGCAGACCGCGCCGGACGACGCGGTGGCGCACATGGAGGTGTCGATGGGCGGGCCGCTGCCCGCCGTACTGCGCAGGAAGGACCTGCCCGAGCGGGCCGCGCGGATCATGGAATGGGTGTGGCGGGAGACGGTGCTGCCGTACTGGCCGAGGCGCAGGCGCATCCTGGAGGCGGACATCGTCGCGCGCACGGCCCAGCTCGGGCAGCGCGGCTGGGCGGCGGCGCTCGACTCCATGCGGCCAGGGATGCGCTGGCTCGGCTCCGGGCGGCTGCAGATCAACGCCCACGACTACCCGCCGCGCGACCTGTCCGGCGCCCGGCTCTTCTTCGTCCCCGTCACCCCCGGCCGCATGTGGGTCTCCTGGGAGGAACCGCACCGCTACGCGATCGTCTACCCCTGCTCGGGAACCCTCACCGACCACCAGCAGGTCCCGGCGCCCCTCGGCCGCCTCCTGGGCCACGCCCGGGCAGGCGTCCTCGTCCTCCTGGACACCCCCAAGAGCACCACCCAACTGGTCGCGCTCACCGGCCAGGCCCTGGGTTCGGTCGGCCGCCATCTCAAGGTGCTCATGGAAGCGGGCCTGATCCAACGCCGCCGGGCAGGCCGCTCAGTCCTCTACTACCGAACCCCCGCGGGCCAGGTCCTCATCGACGCGAATGGGCAAGGTTTTCCCCAGTGACCGCGTGCTGGATCGGCGGCGGCCTCGGCGATCTCTAGGGTGTGCGCGTGCCTGAGTTCTCCAGAGGGTTGCGGCTGCTGGTCGGCCTGGCCTCCGCGGCCGTGGTGCTGCTGGGGCTGAAGCAGGTCAACGAGATCGCGGCGCCGGCCTTTCTCGCGCTGGTGCTGACGATCGCGGTGGGCCCGCTGCGGACCCGGCTGGAGCGGCGGCGCGCGCCCGGCTGGGTGCTGTTCGCCGTCCCGCTGGCCGTCGTGCTGATCGTGTTGCTGATCTTCGCGCTGGCGCTGGTGATTGGGGTGGCGCAGCTGGTCAAGCTCATCCCCCAATACGCCCCCCAGTACCAGGAGCTGCTGTCCTCGATCGGGCAGCAACTGGCCAAGCTGGGCGTCACTTCGGCCCAGGCCCAGCAGGCGCTCAGCAAGCTGGACCCCAGCAAGCTGCTGTCCGCCGCGCAAGGCCTGCTGGGGGGACTGGCGGGAGTGATCACCGAGGTGATCCTGATCGTGCTGCTGCTGTACACGATGAGCCTGGACGCGGTGTTCCTGCAGCGGGCCGTCAGAAGGCTGCGCGGCTCCAGGCCGCACCTGGTGGGCGCGCTGTCGAACTTCGCCGGCGACACCATCAACTACCTGGTGGTCTCGACGGTGTTCGGGCTGATCGTGGCCGTGCTGGACGGAGTCGCGCTGGCGATACTGAGCGTGCCGCTGCCGGTGCTGTGGGGGATGCTGGCGTTCATCACGAACTACATCCCCAACGTCGGCTTCGTCATCGGCCTGCTCCCGCCGGCGCTGCTGGCCCTGCTCGACTCGGGCGTGGGCACGATGATCTGGGTGATCGTCATCTACTGCGTGCTGAACTTCATCATCCAGTCGGTCATCCAGCCCAGGTTCGTCGGCCAGTCTGCAGGACTGACGACCACGCTCACGATCCTGTCGCTGCTGGTGTGGACGTGGACGCTGGGCGCGCTCGGCGCGATCCTGGCGGTCCCGCTGAGCGCGTTCGTGCGGGCGATCCTCGTCGACGCCGATCCCGCCACGGTCTGGGCCTCGCCGCTCATCGCCGGGCAGGAACGGCGCTAGCCCGGCCCGCGAAGCACAGGAACGCGGTCTGCGGGTCCGCCCCGGCGGGGGCCGGGACGCTCGGGTCGAAGGCGCCGGTGGCCTGCAGCCCTTCGTAGTGCGGCAGCAGGGCCTCGTGGGTGCGGATCACCGCCTCCTCGTCGAGCCGCTCGTCGCCGCCGACGGCGCGGGCCAGGTCCCAGGTGTGCACGAGCACCTCCAGCGAGCCGATCACGTCGACGGCCCGCTCGACCGGCACCATGCCCATCGGACCCGGCACCGTCCTGGCCGCCAGCTCGGGGTCGCCCAGCATCGCGACCATGTCGTCGCGGCAGCGCGCGAACGCCGCGGCCAGGTCGGCGCCCGGCTCCACGGCCGGCGTGCCGTCCATCCCCGACACGCCCACCCCGTCGGCCGCGACCGGCGGCCGGCCGGTGACGAAGGCGAGGATGCCGCGGTGGCCGTTGATGACGTGCGCGACCACGTCGCGGGCCGTCCAGCCGCGGCACGGGCTGACCGCGTCCCAGCGGTCGGCCGGGGTGGCCCTGATCCTGTCGAGTAGCTGGCCGGCGAGCTCGGCGTACGTCTCGGCGACGGTCGGCATCGGTGGCACCTCACTAACGCGTAGGAATTTTCCTACATGTTAGTACTGCTTTACGCTGTAGTCGTACCGGCACGGCAGCGGATGCTCGGCGCGCACCCGTTCGGCGCCTGTCGGGTTGAGCCGCTCGTGGTAGTCCCACCACAGGTCGTCCAGCGTGTCCTCGCCCTCGCGCAGGTCGTCGACGACGAGCCCGGTGTCCAGCACCCGCCTGGCCCTGGCCAGGTCGTCGCTGTCGAGCGCGGCGCGGCATTCCAGCAGCCGGATCCTGCCGTGCCAGCGGTCCTTGGGTCCGAGCCGGTCGATCAGCGCCAGCGCCTGCGCGGTCCGTCCGGCGGCCAGCAGTGCGTGCAGGGCCTCGATGGTCAGCGGCCGCAGCCGGGGCGACAGCGCGTGCGCCCGCGCGTACAGGTCGGCCGCCCGTTCCGGGTCCGGCTCGAGTACGGCCAGGTTGCGTAGCGCCCAGGCGTTCTCCGCGCACTCGAGCGAGCGCTCCCACGCCACCCGCGCTCCCTCGCGGTCGCCGGCGTGGTAGAGGTTCACCCCCAGGTGGAACTGCGTGAACCAGGTCTTGTCCGCCGCCTCGAGCAGCGCCCGCCACTCGGGCCCGACGGTGTAGGAGGACGGCGGCAGCACCGGCGCCGGGGTCGGGATCGACCCCTTGCGCACCAGCGACAGCCACGACTGCTGGTCGCGGCCGATCGTCTCGTCGCCGAAGGGCGTGGCGGTCAGGTTGAGCGCCCTGCTGCGCCGCTTGGCCAGCGCCCTGCGCTCCAGCGCGCCCCATCCGCTGCCGACGTGCACGATCTCCTCGGGTACTGCACGCGCCAGCTCCACCGCCTGGTCGTGCTCGGCCAGAAGCGTGGCCGCGGGCAGCAGGGCCTCTATGGCGCCCGCGACGTGGTCGGTGGCCTCGGACCAGGGGCCGTGGACGAGCGCGGGATCCGCGTGGAGCAGACCGTACGCCTCGGTCCAGGCGAACGACGAGCGGGCGGCCAGCCGGACGTGCTCGAGCTGCGTGCGGGCCAGGCCGGCCTGGATCTCGGTGTAGGGGCGGCCGGGGCCCGACAGCCAGTCCTGCCAGTTGCGGCCGGCGTCGGTGGTGCCCCAGCGGAAGTGCTTGCGGCCACGCAACTGCTCGGTCGAGGTCTGGACGAGCCCGGCGCCGGCGGCGTCCAGCGCGGCGATCCACGGGCGCGAGGCGCGCGGCAGCTCGTAAAAGAAGTCGGTGGCGGGACCGCCGCGGCCGGGGTAGGACTGGTCGGTGTCGCGCCAGTCGGGCACCGGGACGCGGCGCAGCCGGCCGTCGTAGGAGAAGTGGTAGGCCTGCCGGGCGGGGGCGAGCACGCGCGTGTCCTCCTCCTGCGGCACCGCGGCGTTCGACCACCAGTAGACGGCGGAGTCCTCGGCGAACGGGTTGACGATCCTGACGTGCACGAGCAGCACCGGCGAGCCGGGCGGCAGCCAGGCGTCGAGCTGGTAGACCAGGCGCCGCATCCGCTCCCACTCGTACATCCGCAGCACCGGCACCCCGTCGGGCCTGGTCAGGCGGGCGGCGTGGATCGGGGCGCAGGCCAGCGCGGTGTGGCCGAACGTGCCCAGGTTCCACTCCACTCCCCCGGCGAACCAGGCGTTGCGCAGTCCCAGGTTGGCCAGCTGCAGGAAGGGCGGCTTGTGCAGCAGCTCCCTGCCGGTCTCCAGGTGCACCAGGGAACGCAGCCGCCCGCCGTACTCCAGCAGGAACTCCGCGCGCAGCACGCCGTTGTCCAGCACCGCGGTCCGCAGCTCGCGCTCCTCGCGCTCGCGGCCGTAGCCGTCCTGGAAGGTGTACGGCAGCAGCGAGTCGACGTGCCCGTAGGCGAGCTGGGCGGCCATCTCCGCGTCGGCGGCGGCGAGCTCGAGGCCACCGCGCGGGTCAGGGAGCGTGCGCAGCGGCGGGAGCGGGTTCTCCGGGCCCACCGGCGAGACCGGTATCGTGATCGAGGACAGCTGGAACTGGGTCACATTCTCCTCGACAGTTGTCCGCGGCTTTCCGCACAAATTAGCACTTTGTCATGATGGGGCCCGTGAACCGGTACGAACGCTGGAACGTCCTGCTCGAGCTCGTGGCCGAGGCCGGGCAGCTCGACGTCGTCGAGACCGCGGAGAAGCTCGGCGTGTCGACGGCCACCATCAGGCGCGACTTCGACGAGCTGGCCGCGCAGCAGCTGCTGACCAGGACCAGGGGCGGCGCGACCGCGCACAGCGTGTCCTACGACCTGCCGCTGCGCTACAAGGTCGCCCAGCACGCGCCGGAGAAGCAGCGCATCGCCGCCGCCGCGGCGGCTCTGGTGCCCGCGGGCTCGACGGTGGCGCTGAACGGCGGCACCACCACGACCGAGGTGGCCAGGGCGCTGGCTTCCCGCGCCGACCCCGGGCCCGGCGGGCGCGGCCCCGCGCTGACCGTGGTGACCAACGCGCTCAACATCGCCCACGAGCTGGTCGTCCGGCCGCACATCCACGTCGTCACGACCGGCGGCTCGGCCCGCGCGCAGTCCTACGAGCTGGTGGGGCCGGTCGCCACCGGGATGCTGGAGCAGGTGGCGCTGGACGTGGCGGTGCTCGGCGTGGACGCGATCGACGTGGAGCACGGCGCCAGCGCCCACCACGAGGGCGAGGCGGCGATCAACCGGCTGATGGCCGCCAGGGCGCGGGAGGTGATCGTGGTGGCCGACGGCTCCAAGCTGGGCAAGCAGGCCTTCGCCAGGATCTGCCCGATCGGCTCGGTCTCGGTACTGGTCACCGACACCAGCGCACCCGCCGAGCAGGCGACCCGCTTCTCCGACGCCGGAGTACGGGTCATCAGGGCCTGACCTCACCAGGACGTTTCGCCGCGAGCACTCGCGTCGGACGGCGCCTATGCCGGTTGGGTCGGAGCGGTGTTGAGCCCCGGCCGGGCTGGCGTGGGCCGCGCCCGGGGCAATGGGCCGGATCCAGCCGGGGGGCGCCATTCCCGCCGGACAGACCATGAGCCCGCGGCCGTTTTGAACCGCACTGAAACGGTAACGGGCTGATCGTCTGGGGTGCCACGCATTTATCTCAGAGCCGGCCGGACAGGTGGCCCAATTTGAGGCCGAGGTGGAGGGTGAGCCGGTCCGTGCCGCTGCGGAGGCTGACGCCGCCTATCTCCTCGATGCGCGACAGGCGGTGGTAGAGAGTCGTGCGGTGGACCTGGAGGTGTTCGGCGGTGGCCTTGGCGTCGCCCGCGAGGTCCAGGTAGACCTCCAGGGTTTCGAGCAGCCGGTGCTCGGCCAGGCGGGTGAGCGCGGGATGCAGGAGGTCGAGGCCGGACTCGTCGACCTTCAGCTCGACGAGCAGGCGGTAGATGCCCAGGCCCGACCAGGTGACCATGCCCTCGCGGGCGAGCACCTGCCCGACCCGCACCGCCTGGAGCGCCTGCCGGTACGACACGTGGGTCGCGGCGGCCGAAGCCACCTCGTCGCCGATGCCGACCCGGAACAGGCCGGTGTCGCGGCCGTACTCCGCGCCGATCCTGGCGGCCAGGTCCTCGGTGCGGACTCCACGCCCGCAGGTCACCACGAGGATGGCGTGGTCGGGGCGCACCAGGTGGAGGCTCCGCCGCTGCGGCACCAGCCGTCTGGCCGTGGCCAGCGCCAGGTCGGCCCTGCCCGCCCTGTCGCCGTCGCCCGCCGGCAGGGTCGTGTCCAGGACCAGTACCTGCGCGGCCGAATCGATCTCCATCAGGGCGTCCTCGGCCAGGCCGCTGAGCGCCTGCGTCCTGATCGCATGGTCCTCGTCGAGCAGGTCGCGGATCAGCTCCCGCTCCCTGGCGCGCTGCAGGTCGGACACCAGGCCGTCGCGGTACATGATGTCCGCGGCCTCTCGCGCGCCGTGCTCGGCGTAGCGCAGCTCGCCGGGAGTGAGCGACTCGTCGGCGTCGATGATCCACAGGTAGCCCAGGTGCAGCCTGTGGAAGCGGATGGGCACGCACACCCTGCTGAGCATGCCGAGCCCGGGATTGCCCGGCACCCGGCGCCAGCCCGTCGCGCGCTGCACGTCGTGGTCGTGCGCCCACGCGATCGCCTCCGGGTTGGCCTGCCGGTGCAGGATGGAGGCCAGCCGCTGCTCGTCCACCGCGCCGTAGTGCGGGCTGTAGGACTGCAGCCGCATCCGCGGATCGTCGATGGCGACCGACCGGGCCAGCCTCTCGCCGATCCGATCGGTCAGTTTCTGCAGATCACCCACACGTCCTGTTTGTACCATTTTCCGATGGCATGTGTCGCTCTAGGAACTCCAACAGGCGGACGCACTGATCGGCGACCGCCAGGTGGTGCCGGACACCGTGCCCCTCCTCCGGATAGATCACCAGTGTGCTCGGCCTGCCCCGCTCGACCAACGCACGATGGAACATCGCCGCCTGCTCCGGCGGGGTCGCCAGATCGTGGGCCCCGGCCATCAGCATGATCGGGGTGTCGACGTGGTCCGCCCGGTAGAGGGGACTGCGGGTCCGGTAGTCCGAGCCGGGGTCGAGCGGGTCGCCGTTCAGGCAGAACGCGTCAAATCCCGGCAGGTTGGAGGTGTGGTGCTGGCTGACCCAGTCGGTGACCGGCGAGCGGGCCACGGCCGCGGCGAAGCGGTCCGAGGTCGCCACCAGCCAGGCCGCCATGAAGCCGCCGTAGCTGTTGCCCGTCACGCCGACCCGCTCGCCGTCGGCCAGCCCCGCGGCGACGAGCGCGTCGACGCCGCTGAGGATGTCGGCCGCGTCGACGCCGCCCATGTCGCGCAGCCCCGCGATCGCGAAGTCCTGGCCGCGGCCCGCGCTCCCGCGCATGTTGACATGCAGTACGGCGTAGCCGCGCCCGACCAGCAGCGGCGTGTGGGCGTAGTGCATCGACCACTCGTTGCGCCAGGCCCACACCGGCCCGCCGTGCACGTACACCACCAGGGCGAACGGCCCGTCGCCCGGCGGCAGCGCCAGCAGCCCCTCCACCGACTGCCCGTCGGGCGCCCGCCAGCGGACCGGCCGCAGGGTGCCCGCGAGGTCGAGCAGGTGGGCGCTGCCCTGGTTGGCCAGGTCGAGCACGGTCTCGGCGGCGCCGTCGCGGATCACCGCGAGAGCCGGTGGCAGGTCGTAGCCGTGGACGACCGCGGCGACGGTCTCTCCGCCCGCGCCCGCGGCGGGCAGCAGCGGCCCGCAGGTCCGCGCCGACTCCCACAGCACCCGGGTCTCGCCGGTGGCTAGGGAGTGGGTGCCGATCACGGTCTCCAGCCCGCGCAGCCCGGCGAACAGCACCCGGTCGTCGTCGAGCCAGGACTGGTCGGACACGTCCACGCCGGCGGTGTCCACTTCCTGGGGGTGGCCGCCGTCCGGGATGACGACGAGCCGCCCGGTGTAGAGGCCGCGGTCGCTCATCGCGCCGGTCACCACGGACACGTGCCCGCCGCCCGGAGCCCCGGCGGGCAGGCCCAGCTGCCGGTCGGCGCCCAGCGGGACGGAGGACACCGATCCGTCCCGCGTGTGCAGGAACGTCAGGTCCGCGGCGTACCAGGCCGACTCGCCCGGGTGGCCGGAGGTGACGCAGACCAGCCGGTCGGGCCCCGCCCAGGCGGCCTGCCAGACGTTCAGCTCGCCCGGCAGGCACCGGGTGGTGCCGCGGGTGGGATCCAGGATCCAGACCCGGCGCCGGCCGGTGACCGGCTCCCCCTCGCTGACCTCGGGCGCCCAGCCGGGGCGCTCGGCGCCCAGGGGGATGCGGCCGGACCCTGCGACGTCGGTCAGTTCCGCACCGGGCTCGGCTCCGCCGACGAGCAGCCTCTCGCCGTCCGGCGACCAGGCGAGGTACTCCGCCACGCCGGGGATCGCCGCTCGGAAGGCCGCGCCGGGGAAGCGGCCTTCGACCTCGACGCCGCCCTCGCCGGCGAGCCAGGCCAGCCGGCCGCCGGGTGACCAGCAGGGCTGGCGGCTCTCCTCCGGCCCGTCGCGCAGGACGACGCTGCCGTCGCGCAGGTCGAGGAGCGCGACGCGGCGTACCGGGTCCTGGTCGACCGCGACGGGGACGTGCGCGGTGAAGGCGATCCTGCCGCCGTCCGGCGAGACCGCGACGTCGCAGGCGTCGGCGATCGTGCCGAGCGCGGGCTCGCGAGTCCGCAGGAAGAACGCGGAGACGTAGTCGTGGACGCTCATCGGCGGGCCGGCATCGCGCGCAGGACGGACTCCTCGGTGGACAGGCCCGCCGTGTCGAACCGGCGGGGTTCGTAGGGGGCGGGGTCGAGCCAGGAGCTTCCGCCCTCCAGTGCCAGATCGGCCATCAGGCGGCCGAGCGCGGGCCCGTGCGTCACGCCCGCCTCGTTGTCCCCGGCGAGCACCTGCAGCCCCGGCACCAGCGGACCGGCGTAGAAGCGCCGGTCGGGGGTCATGCACGGCACGCCCTGCAGCCACCAGCCGATGGAGGTGTCGTGGCCGGGGACGAGGCCGGCGAGCTTGGGCGCCAGCTCGCCGACCAGCCGGTGCACCAGTTCCTCGCGCCGGGGCTGGCCGCTGTCTCCCAGCGTGCCGCCCAGCTCGAACAGCGGGGCGTACCCGTCGCCGTTGCCGTAGGTGAGGCCGCCCCGGTGCTCGCGAAGCCACAGCCCGTACAGGTCCGGCACCATGATCGTGGGCATGCCGGACGGGACGCCGGACGGCGGTGAGATCACCCGGGTGGCGACCATGCGCAGCAGCGGAAGGTGCGCCTCCAGCGGCGCGAGCAGGGTGTTCGTCCACGCGCCGCAGGCCAGGATCACGGTGCCGGCCCGCAGGTCTCCCGCCTGGGTGCGGACCCCGGTCACGGCGCCGTCCGAGGTGAGCAGTTCCGTGACGCGGGTCCTGACGAGGATCCGGCCGCCGCGCTCCTCGACCAGCGCGGCCAGCGCCCTGGTCGCGCGGCCCGCGCTGATCTGGATGCCGCCCGGGTGCAGGACGCCGCCCAGCAGCCCGTCCTGGCTCACCACGCCGCCGGTGACGTCGGCCACCATGGCAGGGGTGAGCGTGCGGGTGCCCTTGGGCGCGAAGGGGTGCCGGGCGATGGGCTCCACCCAGCGCCGCCACCCGTCCTCGGTGGTGGCCAGGTAGAGGTTGCCGTTGGGCCGGTAGTCGAAGTCGCGGTCGAGGGCGCCGTAGAAGTCCAGCCCGTAGCGCTGCATCGCCAGTTCCTGCTCGGTCAGGAAGTGCGCGTACCCGGCGGCCCACAGGCCGACGAATCCCGCGCCGGCGCCCGAGGTGGCGGAGGCGGGCGTGTCAGCCTCGACCACGGTCACGCGCGCGCCGCGTTCCAGCAGGTGAGCGGCGGTGGCCAGGCCGAGCACGCCCGCGCCCACGATCACGACGTCGTTCATCGGTGTCCCCCTACAGTCCGGCGGCGGCGAGCAGGTCGGCGTAGGCCTGGTGGAATCCGGCGACGGAGGGTTCGTCCCCCGACAGCGGGCCCGGCTGGAAGAACCTGGAGCGCACGCCCAGTTGCGTCCGCTCGCACAGCGCCCAGTCCTGCACGTTGGTCTGGTCCCAGACCTTGATGAGGTTGTCCAGGTCGTAGTGGCGTCCCTCCTCGGCTCCCGCGCGCACCAGCCACGTCATCGTCACCTCGGTCCGATCGATGGCGAGCGGGCGCTCGCGCAGGACCACGGCGTAGTCGGGGCAGCACACGACGGCGAAGGTCGGCTTCATGTGCAGGGCCGCGGTGTACGGCTCGCGGCCCGCGCCGAAGGCGCCCATCGGGAGGGAGCATGCGGCGTCGCCGTCCACGGTGAGCGAGACGGCTCCCTTGCGCAGGGGTAGCGGGGTGACCTGGACGCGCCGGTCGGCGCTCCGGTAGACACCCTCGATGCCGCCGGAGGTCAGGTCGAAGGTCCGCATCAGCTCGGGATGGTTGGCGCTGCAGTGGTAGCACTCCTGCGCGTTCTCCCAGACGATCTTCCAGTTGGCCGCGACGTCATAGGTGATCGTGTGCGCCACGCTCGCCTCGGCCAGGTCGAAGGGGAGGATCAGCTGCTCGGCGGGAGCCAGCAGCGACGACAGCGGCGCCGGGTCCTGCGCCAGATTCACGAAGACGAGCCCCTGCCAGGTCTCCACGGCCACGCGGGCCAGGGGGTAGGCCGTCCGGTCGAACCCGGGCGGCATCTTGGGCGCGCCGCGCATGCTGCCGTCCATCTCGTAGGCCCACTGGTGGTACGGGCAGGCCAGGATCCTGGCCTGCCCGCACCCGGGATCGACGAGCCTTGCGCCGCGGTGCCTGCACACGTTGGCGTACGCGCTCAGCCCGCTGCGGCTCCTGGCGACGATGACGCTCTCGTCCCCGACCTCGACCGTGAGGTAGTCGCCGACGGCGGGCAGCTGCGATTCGTGCCCGGCGAGCAGCCAGCTGGTCTGGAAGATCGCCTCGACTTCGCGCTCGTACAGCTCCTGTGAGGTGTACAGCTCGCGGGGAATGCCGATCCCGCGCGCGATCTGCCCGCGCATCACCACGCTCGCTCTGGTCATGTTTCCCTCCAGCCGTTCAGAAAGGTGCCGACGATCGCCAGGTGCACGTCGTCGAAGAAGGTGTGGCCCTTGCCGTTCAGGGTGATCCACTCGCTTCCCGGGATCCCGCCGGCGAGCGCCCGGTTGATCGCGTCATCGGACATGTCGTCGCCGCCGTGCAGGATCAGAGTGGGGGCGGTGATCTCGTGGAGCCGGTCGTCGACGTCCCAGTCGCGCAGCGCGGCGGTGGCGAACCACACGTGCGGCCCCCACAGCCCGGCGCCCGCCGGGCCGAGGTCCAGCGTCTCCTCGTCCCCCAGGTAGTCGCGCACCACGGCGCGGAAGCGCGGATCGCGGTGGTCGAGCAGCACGTCGGCGGTGATGGCGGCGACCGCCTCCGTCAGCGGGTACCGCTGGAGGAGCTGGCCGAGGAAGGTCGCGGTGATCCTGGCGGAGCTGGAGGCGGTGTTGGACAGCACGAGCCGGTTCACCCGTTCCGGGTGGTCGAGCGTGTACTGCAGGGCCAGCATGCCGCCAAAGGAGTGGCCGAACAGGTCCAGGCGGTCCACGTCCAGCTGGGCGCGGATCGCCTCGACGTCGGCCACCGCCCGCTCCAGGCTCCACGGGTAGTCGCCGGGAGGGGCCTGCGAGCCGCCGGTCGCCAGCTGGTCGTAGGTCACCACCCGCCGATCGGGTCCTGCCAGCCGGTGCAGCGGGGCCAGGTAGGCGCCGCCGTCGCCGCCCGGGCCGCCGTGCAGGCCCAGCAGCACGCCGGCGCCCTCGCCGGTGGTCCATGCGTTGAGTTCGTAACCGTCCGCGCTCTTCACGATCCTCCAACCATCAGCTCGCGCGGGAGCGACGACAGCAGCCGCGCCCCCTGGTCGTCGAAGACGACCGTGTCGACCATCGCCAGGTAGGCGCAGCTCTCGAAATTGGTCACCAGCCCGGGCTCGATGACGGCGTCGGTGTCGTCGTCGCAGGACCAGAGGAACTCGCCCACCCAGTCGGGCGGGAAGGAGACGCCCAGCTCGTAGCCGCCGGCCCAGCCCTCGACGCCGGCGTCGGCGAAGTACTCGCGCAGGGCCTTGTTCAGCTCGCGGAACGGCCGGCCCGGCCGCGCGGTGGCGGTCAGCACGTCGTGCGCGCCCGCCACGATCACGGCCAGGGCGGCCAGCTCCGCCGGAGGCTCGCCGAGGACGAAGGGCCTGGTCGCCCTGGCGTGGTAGCGGTGCACCGCGGCGGCCGCGTCCAGGTGGAAGTGGTCGCCCGGCCGCAGCGCGCGCCGGGTGCTGACGCCGTGCAGCATCGGCATCGCCGGGCCCGCGGCGACCGTCTCGTGCATCGCGGACGGCTCGCCTCCCGCGGCGATCATCCCGGCCATGTAGACGCTCCACGCCTCGAGCTCGGTCATCCCCGCTCTGACGTGCCGGTGCAGCTCGCGGGTGCCGGCGTCGGCGGCCGCCTGTGCCCGCTCGACGAGCGCGATCTCGGCGGGCGACTTGAGGCGGCGCGCCAGCCGTACGGTGCCGGTGGCGTCCACGACGCGGTGGCCCCGCGCCTTGAGCGCCTCCTCCACGGCGCCGAGCGTGGCCGGGTTGGGCACGCTGCTCCACCGCTCGACGCCCACGGTCTCGTGGCCGCGCAGCAGCGTGGCGAGGGTGTGGGTGTACTCCTCCAGCGTCACGGTGTCGGAGACGCCGTGGAAGTCCTCCACGCAGGAGGTGAGCCGGACGAGCTGCTCGTGCGACTCCGACTCGATCATGAGCAGGCCGTCCGCGGTGACCAGCGTGCACTGCGCGGGCGGGAAGGCGGTCCCGGAATGCGAGCGGTACCAGCGGCCGTCGTAGCCGTCCAGCCAGCACATGCCGTCCGGCGAGGAGAGCACCAGAGCGTCGATGCCCTCCCCGGCCATCCGCGCGCGCAGCGCCGCCAGCCGCCCGGAGTACTCCTCGCGGTCGAACGGCAGCTCACGTGGGCGGTCGGCCAGCCGTTCCTCCTCCGCCCTGATGAAGTCCGCAAAGGTGGTCACGGCCGCTCCCTCAACGTCGGCGCGGCCGCGATCAGCCGCTGGGTGTACGGGTGGGCGGGTGCGCGGATCACGTCGGCGACCTGGCCGGTCTCGCACAGCACGCCCCGTTCGAGGACGGCCACGCGATCGGCCGCCACGGCCACCACCCCGAGATCGTGGGTGATGAGCAGCATGGCCAGGTCGAGCTCGTCGCGCAGGTCGGCGAGCAGCTCGAGGATCGCCGCCTGCACCGAGACATCCAGGGCCGAGGTGACCTCGTCGCAGATCAGCACCTCCGGCCCGGCGGCGAGCGCCCTGGCGATGGCCACGCGCTGGCGCTCTCCGCCGGACAGCTGGTCCGGGTACAGGCCGGCGGTGCGGCGCGGCAGCCGTACCAGATCGAGCAGGTCGAGGGCCTCGGCCCGGGCGGCGTCGCGCGAGCGGCCGCGCAGCACCCGGGCGGGCCTGGCCACCTCGTCGGCCACCCGGCGGCGCGGGTTGAGCGATTCGTGCGGGTTCTGGAAGACGTACTGGATGCGGCGGCGCTGCTCGGCCGACCTGTCGCGGGCCCGGGCGGCCAGCGGCACGCCGTCCAGGGTGATCGTGCCGGCGTCCGGCCGGTGCAGGCCCGCCAGGCAGCGCGCGATAGTGGTCTTGCCGCTGCCGGACTGCCCGACCAGGGCCAGGCATTCGCCCGCGGACAGTTCGAAGGACACGCCGTCGGCCGCGACCACCGTCCGCCCGCGGCCGTGCCCCGCGCGCAGACCCTGTACGGCGAGCAGCCCCCGCCGCGCGGTCGGTGCCGCCGCGTGCGGCGCGCCGAGCTCGATCGGAGGAGTCCGGTCCGCATGCCGGCACAGGACCTGGTGAACCGGAGAGACCAGGACAGGCGCGGGCTTGGCGGTGTCGCACTCAGGGGTCCGCTGCGCGCAGCGGGGAGCGAAGGAGCAGCCGGTGGGCCGGTCCTCGACGCCGACGGCGGTTCCCTGCATCGGGGTGAGCCTGCGCGGACTGGCGTGGTCCGGGATCGACTGGACCAGTCCCCGCGTGTACGGGTGGCGCGGGCGGGCGAGCAGCTCGGCCGCGGGCCCCTGCTCCACGACGGCGCCCGCGTACATGACCGCGATCCTGTCCGCGATCTGGGAGACGACCGCGAGGTCGTGCGAGACGTACACGACCGCCGCGCCCAGCTCGTCCTTGAGCCTGCGGATCTCCCCCAGGATCCCGGCCTGGGTGATGACGTCCAGGCCGGTCGTCGGCTCGTCCATGACGATGAGCGGCGGCTGCCCGGCCAGCGCCATCGCGATGGTGACCCGCTGCTGCTGGCCGCCGGACAGCTGGTGCGGGAAGCGCCGCGCGGCCGTCTCCGGCAGGTCGACCGCCTGGAGGATGTCCGCCGTCCGCGCCCGGGGCGCGACGTCCAGGATGGCGGCGCCGATCCTCAGCGCCGGGTTGAGCGCGCGGGCCGCGTCCTGCGGGACGAAGGACACCAGGTCCCCGCGCACGCGGCGGCGCGCGGACTCCTCGAGGCGGAGGAGGGGCCGGTCGGACACGGTCACGTCGCCGGCGGTGATGGCGGTGCCCGGCCTGGCGTAGCCGAGCAGCGCCAGCGCCGTGGTGCTCTTGCCGCTGCCCGACTCTCCGACGAGGCCGAGCACCTCGCCCTGCGCGAGCCTCAGGTCGAGCCCTTCGATCACCGGGGTGCCGGAGTCCAGCTCGACCCGCAGGCCTGTCACGTCGAGGATCATCGGCCGTCTCCCGCCAGGGCGTCGCTCACCAGGTTGATCGCGACGGTCAGCACGCCGAGCATGAACGCCGGCGCCAGCACCGCCATCGGGTTGAGCTCGAGGTGCATGCCCGCCCTGTTCTCGGCGACCATCAGGCCCCAGTCGGCGGCGGGGGGCTGCAGGCCGAGCCCGAGGAAGTTGACGCTCGCGATGAGCAGGACGGACCAGGTGAAGCGCAGGCCGAGGTCTGCGGAGATGGGCCGGGTGATGTTCGGCAGGATCTCCCTGGCGATGACGGCGGCGGCCCGCTCGCCCCGCAGCACCGCCGCCTCGACGTAGCCGCGCGTCGCCTGTTCCAGTGCGGCGGTCCTGACGATCCTGGCGACGGCCGGCAGCTGGATCACGGCGGTGGCGATCACGACCGAGGCGATGCCGCGGCCGAACGCGGTGGCGAACAGCAGCAGGAACACCAGCGAGGGGAAGGACAGGAGCACGTCCACGCCGCGCATGAGCACGCCATCCGGCCATGAGCCGAAATATCCGGAAACGAGGCCGATGATGATCCCGCCCAGGTAGGCCAGCACGGTCGCGGCGCCCGCGTACAGGAGCACGCTCTGCCCGCCCGACAGCACGCGGGCCAGGACGTCCCTGCCGAGGAAGTCCGTACCCAGGAAGCCGGTGGCCGAGCTGAACGGCGGGCCGACCGTTCGCGTCGGGCTGCCCGCCAGGAACGGCCCCGAGATGGCCAGCAGCACGATCAGGCCCGTCAGCGCGGTTCCGATCCGCCGGGTCATGACGTCGTCCGCAGCTTGGGAACCACGAGCATGACCAGCAGGTCGGCCAGGATGGCCAGGCCCACGTACGCGCAGGCCAGCACCATCGTTATCGATCTGACCTCGGTGTTGTCGTGAATGATCACCGCGTCAACCAACTCCTTGCCGATGCCGGGGTAGCCGAACATGGCCTCCACCACGAGCAATCCGCCGACGAGGTACTGCGCGATCAGCGCGAGCACCTGGATGCCGGGCCCGAGCGCGTTGCGCAGCGCGTAGCGCCGGACCACGCGTGCCTCGGGGATCCCGTTGAGCCGCGCCGCCGCCACGAACTCGGCCTTCAGCGCGTCGAGCATGCCGGCCCTGATCATGCGCGCAGCCGCGCCCACCGTGACGCCGAGCACCGTGAGCACCGGCAGGACGAGCAGGGCAGGCTCGTCCCACGGCGCCGCGCCGGGTTCGATGAGGGACACCGGCGGCAGCACGTCCAGCCAGGTGAAGAACACCCCGAGCAGCAGGGCACCCAGGACGAACTCCGGGAGTGCGGAAGGGACGAGCGTGAGCGTCGAGAGCAGGTGATCCTGCCAGCGGCCCGCCTTCAGCCCGACGTAGCCGCCGAGCACCACCGAGGCCAGCACGATCAGCGCGAAGGACACCACGGCCAGCGTCAGCGAGTTGGCCAGCTTGCCGCTGATCTGCTCCCAAACGCCGACGGGCTCGCCGGAGACGTACCCGGTCACCGAGCGGCCCAGGTCGCCGTGGAGCAGGCCGCCCATCCAGTCGGCGTACTGGACGAGCAGCGGCCGGTCCAGCCCCATGTCGTGGTGCAGCGCCGACAGGGCCTCCTTGGTGGCGTTCCTGCCGAGCAGGGCCGAGGCCGCGTCACCGGGCAGGACCGAGGTGGCCACGAACACCAGGACCGACAGCACGGCGAGCGTGGCCAGGCCCGCGGCGCATCGCCGCAGCGCGTACCTCATGTCGTCACGTAGCTCTCGACGAGGCTGCCCGGCAGGCCGAGGCTCATGTACCTGCTGGGGGTGATCCCGCCGACCCTGGCGGACACGGCGTCGACGTTGTCGGCCGACCCCCACCAGATGTAGCCGCCGTTGTCCCACTGCTCCTGCTGGATCGCGCGCCAGGCGCGGGCGGCCTGGCCGGGGTCCGCGGCCGCGACCGCCTGCTGGTAGAGGCCGGCGGTCCGCTCGTCGTTCCAGTGGGTCTCGTTCCCCGCCCCGTCGGGCAGGACGGCGAACTGGTAGAAGCCCGCCAGGCTCGTCATCCCCGACCAGAACGTCTGGCCGAACGGCCGTCTCAGATACTGCACGGTGGGGTCGAAGTACGAGGCGGAGTCCACCTGGACGACCTCGATCGTGACACCCGCGTCCTTGACCTGTTCGGCGAACAGCGTGGCCGCCTCGACCATCCCCGGCGCGGCCGCGGCGGTCTCCAGCGTGAGGGTGAGCCCGGCGCCGTGGCCCGCGGCGCTCAGCAGCTCCTTGGCCTTGCCGACGTCCCGCCCGCGCTGGGGCAGGCCGCTGTCGAAGTACGGCAGGCCGGATCCGAACACGTCGTTGCCGACCGCGCCGAACCCGTACAGGGCCACGTCGACCAGTTGCCGCCGGTCGGCCAGCAGGCGCAGCGCCTGCCTGACGCGCACGTCGTCGAAGGGCTTGGCGTCGACCGCCATGTAGAAGCCGTGGGCGGCGGGGCTGGGGCTGTTCAGCAGCCGGATGGCGCCGCTCTTCTGATAGGCCCTGGCCTGCGGGTACGGCATCTGGCACACCACGTCGATCTGTCCGCCGAGCAGCGCGTTGACCCGCGCGGTCTCGTCGTCGATGGAGGAGATGACCAGCTCGTCGAGGTAGGGCCTGCCCGGGCTCCAGTACCGGGGGTTGCGGCGGCACACGCTGCGCTGGCCGGGGGTGAAGGAGTCGAACACGAACGGCCCGGTGCCCACCGGCCTGCCGAACGTCGTCACCCCGTCCTGGATGATCGAGTTCCCGGCGATCGTGCGCGGGAGGTCGAGATCCGGGCTCTTCAACGCGACGACGACGGTCGTGGCGTCCTGCTTGGCGGTCTTCTTCAGGTCGACGTTCGCCATCGAGGAGGCGAGCGGGTTGTCCGGCTCCGACAGCCAGCGCAGGGAGTGGATCACGTCGTCGGCGGTGAAGGGCTTGCCGTCGTGCCAGGTGACGCCGGGCCGCAGGGCGAACGTCCAGCGGGTCGCGGTGGGGTCGTGGTGCCAGGCGGTGGCCAGCGAGGGCCGCAGGGACAGGTCCGGCGCGATCTCGACCAGCGGGTTGAAGACGGCGGCCGCCCTGGCCAGGTTGATCATGGCGCTGGTGGTGGTGGACGGGTTGAACGATTCGGACTTGCCCGCGCCCAGCATCCCGATGCGCAGGGTTCCGCCGCGCCGCGGCGCGCCCACCGGGCCGATCGTGGAACGCTGCCGGCAGGCGGTGAGCAGCCCCGCCGTGCCGAGCAGGATGCCGGAGTTCTTCAGCAGTGCGCGCCGGTTCATGTCAGCTCCCGGATTCCGAGGCGGTAGAGCGCCGGGGCGTCGGCGGCCAGCCCCGGCCGTCCTGGGGAGAAGGGCTCGACGGCGTACGGCGTGCCGCCCTCGGTCACCAAGTCGGCCAGCGCGCGGCCGATCAGGGTGGCGAACTTGCCTGCGTGCCCGGCGCCCACGGCGACGAACACTCTGGGGTTGCCGGGCAGCGCGCCGATGACCAGCTCGCGGTCCCTGGGCAGGTCGTACACGCAGGTCTTGGCGAGGGCGAGCTCGCCCGCCCAGGCGGGCAGGATCTCCCGCACGAAGGCGCGGACGAACTCGGTCTCCGCGGGATCGGGGATGTGGCCGCGCGTTTCGGGGGTGACGAACTTGCCCGTCATGTCCCTGGCCACCTTGACGGCCCGCTCACCGTACACGGGGATGCCGTAGATCTCGTGGTCGGCGTGCCAGATCCAGATCGGGAAGCGGTCCGGGGTGAACCTGGCGGCGTCGTCGACCGTGAAGTACTGGACCTGCTCCTGGGTGAGCTCCAGGGGGAAGGGGCTGCCGAGCCTGTCCAGCAGGCCGCCCGCCCACGAGCCCGCGCACATCACCAGCGCCCCGGCGGCGAACGTCCCGCGCGAGGTGTGCACGACGACGCCGTCGTCGCCGGACTCCACGTCGTGGACCAGGCACTCCT
Organism: Nonomuraea sediminis; assembly: GCF_018531495.1. Classification (GTDB taxonomy): domain Bacteria; phylum Actinomycetota; class Actinomycetes; order Streptosporangiales; family Streptosporangiaceae; genus Nonomuraea; species Nonomuraea sediminis. The sequence continues at coordinate 22,111 of NZ_JAHDTI010000011.1, read as the reverse complement.
CCAGCACCTGCGCCCCCTGCCGGGTCGCGAGCCGCAGGTGCGCGGCGGTGGCCGCGCGGATGTCGATCAGGCCGCCCTCGGCCTGGTAGAGCGCCACCGTGTCGTCGGGAACGTGCCAATCCGGCCAGCGCCTGCGCAGCTCCGCCGCGCCGAACTCCTCGTACGGCAGGCCCGCCGCATCCATGGAGCGGCCGTAGAGCCTCATGACGTCGTGACCGGCGCTGCCCTCACGGGCCAGGTCCAGCCCGCCCGACCGGATGAGCAGCCGCTCCCCGGCGCGCGCCTCGACCTCCCCCCACAACCGGTAGGCGGACGGCGTCAGCGCGGTGTAGATCGGCGAATGGTAGGCATGCCTGATGATGCGGGAGTGATCGTCAGAAGACCCCCACGGGTGACCGGCTGCGAACTGCTCGCACACCAGGGTCCTGCCGCGCCCCGCGGCGCTCAGCCAGTAGGCTGCGGCTGCCCCGAGGGCGCCCGCCCCGATCACAATGTGGTCATACCGGACGACTGACATGCCGGTAGCGTGCCGCTCACGCCCCGCTCACTGCATCCTGTAACTGTCGAAAGTTACCCCCGCCGCACGCGACATCGAGTCAGGTACGATACCGGCACCCCTGCCGATGCAAGACCTCAGGTGAATGGCTCGCACCGCGAACAGAGGGCGATGTCCCATGGGATTGTTCTGGCGGATTGACCACCATGGCTCCTCAGCGCGACCGCTCCACGATGCCCTGTTCGAGGTTTACGGCAACCGCGGGACCAGGTCATTCCTGGTGGACCCCGGTGACCGGGATGGCGCTGAGGCCGCGATAGGCCTCCTGATGGAAGCCGAGGACGTCCGGATGCTGACGGTCTGGGACGTTCCCAGGCGGCACGAACCGTTGCGCGGCCGGCCCGCCGAAGAGATCCAAGGGATTCTCCTCGCGTCGGGAGCACGCGTTGTCGCTTTTACTTTCGCGCACCCCTTGACCGCCGGATCCATCTGGTGGGAACCGAGGCAGCCTGACCTCGACGATGATTTCGTGCGTGCCAGGATCCGGGACAGTTTCGCCTTGGTCGATTTCGTGGTCACCGACGAGGTCGCTCAAGCTCAGCAAGGGATACCGGGCAGGCTCAAAAGCTTCGTGGTCGCGCAACTATCACGGCCTCGCATTCTGCTCAAAGCGCTCTCGACACCACGTGTCGAGAGATTCTGCGAGGCGGAAGGCTGGCGAACAATTGGGCAGACCCAAGGTTTCCTGGGCCTGCCCAACGCTTTCACCGTCTACTCCAGGGATGCGGCCACCTGGGTCATCGAATAATCGCTACTTTGTCGTCTGCAATTTCGCTTTCAACTGTTGAAGTTCATCACATCGGATCTTGGACGAATTCGGTGATCTTCGCGCGATCTTTTCAGTAAGGTGTGAGGCCCTTACATTCCGGTCGGGTGGAGGTCGTAGGTGCGACAGTTCCGGGTGTGTGTGGTTTCCGCTGCTCTGGGGCTGGCTGCGTTGGCGCAGCCGGTGCCTCACGGTGCGGCGTACGCTTCTACGGGGGCCAAGGCGGTGAGTTATCCCGCGTGGACTTACGGCATGAAGGTGTGGCCTTTCGACATTCTCAATCCGGGCGACACCGAGGCGTCGATCCGGGAACGGCTCGACACGGCGAAGGCAAAGGGGGCCAACACCGTCATCTTCTACCTCGAGGAGGAGCAGATGTACGCGTCGTTCGTGGACGAGGCCGGGTTCCAGAACATGCTCGGCAAGATCCGGTACCTGCTGGCGCAGGCTCATACGCGGGGGCTCAAGGCGGTCTGCTATCTGAACGGGGCCGAGGTGCTGACCCGGGACGCGGTGGACGCCGACGGGCGGCCGACAGGTAAGCCGACGCTGGCCGGCACGCATCCCGACTGGCTGCAGCAGGACATCACCGGCAGGAAGATGTCGTTCACCACCAGGACGCGGGTCGACTGGGTTCCGCCGAAGGCGGCCGACGACTGGGCCTCGCCGTACAGCGGGTGGCGGGACTTCTTCAAGGGGCGGCTGGTCTCGCTCGGGCAGGCGGGGCTCGACGGCGTCTACATCGACTCGACCAGCGTGGCGGGGACGGCCTTCGGGAACTTCTGGGCCTCGTCCGATCCGGGGTTCGCCAAGGCGTTCAAGCAGGCCTACGGGCTGGACGTGCCGCAGAAGGTCGACTGGAACTCCCCTGCCTGGCGCAGGTTCGTCTACTTCCGGCACCAGGCCGTCCGCGACTTCCTGGCCGACCTGGCCGGCACCGCGCGGGCGCACGGCGTGACGCCGTTCTTCGAGATGTCCTCGCTGGACAACCTGACCGGCACCGAGATGGGCAACGACAACCAGTTCACCATCGGCGGCGGCATCGCCGTGTCACCGGAGGTCGAGCCGAACTATCTCGCGGGCAAGTTCAAGGAGGCCTTCCGCGCGGCCAAGGCGAGCCGGGACGCCGACCAGAGCTTCCCGCTGTGGTTCCTCGGCTGGCCGGCGAACACCGCCCAGGCCCGGCGCGAGTACGCCATGACCGTGGCGCTGTCCGGCAACTACTACCCGACGGCCGACAGCCCCTATCCCGCGAACGCCTTCGGTTTCCTCGACACCCTGCGGCCGATCCTCGACCGGCGGGTGCCCTACGCCACGGCCTCGCTGCTGTACCCGATGCGCAGCAAGGACTTCACCTACAGCACCTCCGCGGCGCTCAAGGCGTACGGCGACGCCTTCACCGCCCTGGCGCGCAGGCACGTGCCGTTCAGGATCGTCCCCCAGGACGGGATGACCGCCGCCGACCTGGCCGGCACCGTGGTCCTGGGCGGGGCGCAGTCGATGAGCGACCAGGAGTACGCCTTGGTCGCCCCGAAGACCGTCGCCCTGGTCGGCGCGGACAACGCCACTAAGGACACCTGGTTCGAGCCGAAGGCCCGCTCGTTCCCCACGACAGTGCCCGTCACGGGCATCGAGCAGGGGCTGCCCTTCTCCGTGTCGGCCCCGGACAGCTCCTTCATCGAGTACTACACGGACAAGAACGACCCGAACCACTTCTACCTGTTCGCCTACAACGACACCCCGTCGGGCACGATCACCCTCAACCGCCCCCAGGGCCTGAACGCGAAGATCTACAGACTCGACCAGGCGGCCACCACCCAGAATGGAGCCACGATCACGTCCACCATCGCCGCCAACGAGTACCTCACCGTGCTCGACGTGACCCTCACCGGGGAGGGGCGGGGATGACGGCGAGCTCGCAGGCGTAGGAGTCCGCGGGCGCGGCCAGCAACCAGACGATCATGGCGGCGAGGCTGTCCGGCTGGATGCAGGCCGCGGGGTCGTAGGGGCGCCCGAAGGAGGCTCGGATGTCGCGCAGGTGGTCGGTGGCCGTGGCCGCCGGGTAGACGGTGGTGACGCGGACGCCGTGCGGCTCCTCCTCCTCGCGCAGGGAGTCGGCCAGCTCGCGCAGCGCGGTCTTGCTGCCGACGAAGGCCGACCAGCGCGGTACGGCCCGCATCCCGGGCGAGGCGTTGACGAAGACGACGTGACCCCGGGAGCGGCGCAGGGCGGGCAGCGCCAGGCGGGTGATCTCGGCCGCGGAGGCCAGGTTCACCGCCAGGGTCCTGTTCCAGAGCTCGACGGGTGCGTCCGCCACGGGGGCCACGTGGGCGGTCCCCGCGCAGTGGATCAGCGCGTCCAGCTCGCCGAGGGCGCCGAGGGCGGCGGCCAGGGTCTCCGGCCGCGACAGGTCCGCCTCGATCCGGCGGGCCGAGCCGGGCAGCCGCTCAAGGCTCCTGCCGAGGGCGGTCACCCGGTGGCCCGCCGCCTCCAGGGCGGACACCACCGCCGAGCCGATCCCGCCTGCCGCCCCCGTCACCAGTAAGTCGCCCATGGCGGAAAAGGTTAGGTGACGCGGTGGCGGGCGCGGAAGCCGGCGGCCTTGGCCCGGTTGCCGCATTCGAGCATGTCGCACCAGCGCCTGGACGTGGCCCTGGAGGTGTCGACGAACAGGCGGGTGCACTGGTCGGCCATGCACTGCTTGATCCGGGCGCGGTCGGGTCCGCCGAGGAGTTCGACGGCGGCCCTGGCCACGGTCGACAGGGCGGCGGGCAGCGGGCCCAGGCGCTCGACGCCCTCCGGAGCGGCCAGCCGTACCTGGGCGGGAGGGGTGGCGGCGAAGGCGTTGACCGTGTCGCGGTCGGACGGCTCGGCTTCGTCCGTCGCCAGGCGGTAGATCGCCTCGCGGAGCGTCGTGGCGGCGGTGAGGTCGGCGGCGCCAGCGGGCGGGGTGGAGGTGAGCAGGCCGGCCTCGACGACCCAGCGCGACAGCGCCTCGGGGCCGTCGAGCAGGTCCGTACGGTCGGTACGGCGGTGCTGGACGGTGCCCGCGAGGTCGAGGGCGACGTTGCCGCTGACGAAAGTGAATCGGCTCACACTCACATGCTAACCCCTTTGACAGGTTATGCCGACCATGACATAACCGGACATGTGCTGACAGAGACCCGTGCGAGAAGCGTGGCGGTGCCCGGGCTGTTCGTGGTGATGTGGAGCAGCGCGTTCATCGCCGGGATCATCGGGGTGGGCGCCGGGACGCCGCTGCTGCTGACGTTCGTGCGGTTCGCGGCGGCGGGGCTGCTGCTGGGCGGTTTCGCGCTGGCCACCAGGGCCGCCTGGCCGCGCGGGCGGGCGCTGGCGCACGTGGTGGTGTCCGGCGTGCTGATCCAGGCGGTGCAGTTCAGCGCCTTCTACACCGCGATGTCCCTGCATATGCCGGCCGCGGTGGTGGCGCTGGTGCAGGGGCTGAGCCCGGTCGTGATCGCGCTGGTGGCGGGGCGGACACTGGGCGAGCGGGTGGCGCCGTGGCAGTGGGCCGGGTTCGGGCTGGGCGCGCTCGGCGTGGCCCTCGCGGTGGCCGACCGGGTGAGCTTCTCCCTCGGCGGGCTGCTGCTGTGCGTGGTGGGGTTGCTCGGGCAGAGCCTGGGCACCGTCTACCAGAAGCGCTTCGCCGCCGACATGGACGTGCGGACGGGCACGGCCACGCAGTTCCTGGTCAGCGCGCCGCTGGTGGGCGTGGCGTCGCTGCTGTTCGAGACGCCGCGGGTGAACGACTGGGCCGGGTTCTCCGCGGCGGCGGGCTGGCTGGTGCTCGTCAACTCGATCGGGGCGTTCCTGCTGCTCAACACGATGCTGAGGAACGCGCCCGCGAGCCGGGTCAGCACGCTGTTCTTCCTGACGCCGTCGGTGACCGCGGTGATGGCCTGGCTGCTGGTCGGCCAGGCGCTGCATCCACTGGCCGTCGCCGGGCTGGTCGTGGGCGGCCTGGGCGTGCTGCTGGCCAACCGGCGCGGCTAGGGCGTCTCGACGCGGTAGCGGGGCAGGGCGTCGGGGTGGTTCTCCCTGAGGTACTTGACCAGGTGCTCGCGCACGTCGCACTTGAGGTCCCAGGCCGAGGCCGAGTCGGCGGCGCTCATCAGCGCCCGCAGCTCGACCAGCCCGTTGTCCAGCACGTCGGTCACCTGCAGCGTCCAGTCCTTCTGGTCCCACAGCGGGTTGGTCTGAATGAAGGAGTACAGCTCCTCCCGCACCCGCTCGACCGGCACCTGCCAGTCGACCTTCAGCAGCACCACGGCCAGCACCTGGCTGCCACGGCGGGTCCAGTTCTCGAAGGGGTTCGTGGTGAAGTACGACACCGGCAGCACCAGCCGCCGCTCGTCCCACAGCCGCAGCACGACGTAGGTGAGCGTGAGCTCCTCGATGCGGCCCCACTCCTTGTTGACCACGACCACGTCGTCGAGCCGGAGCGCGTCGCTGAAGGCCAGTTGCAGCCCGGCCAGCATGTTGCCCAGCGTCGACTGGGCGGCGATGCCGACCACGGCGCCGGCGATGCCGGCCGAGGCCAGCAGCCCGGCGCCGAGCGCGCGCACCTCGGGGAAGGAGAACAGGATCACGCCGAGCGCCACCACGACGATCACCGCGGTGGCGACCCGGCGCAACAGCCCGATCTGGGTCATGATCCGCCGGGCCCTGCGGTTGCGATCGCCCTCGATGAGGGTCAGACGGTCCAGGATGACGTCCGTGACCGCGTAGGCGGCCTGCGTCACCAGCCAGGTCACCGCGGCGATCATGAGCAGGCCGACGATGCGGTCGGCCCAGGCGCCGAACGGCACCTCGACCGCCACCACCGACAGGATCGCGACCGTGAACCCCGGCCACGTGCAGTGCTCCACCAGGTGCCTGGCCAGGCTCCACTTCCTGCCCGCCCTGGCCAGTAGCCGCCTCGCCAGCTCTACCAGCGCGACCGCCGCGGCAAGAGAGACAGCGAGGATGGGCCACTCCACGTTCACGCCCCCAATGGTTAAAAGGTCTCGTCAAAGGTCACATTGCCCTCAACTGCCACCTGATACGCAGAGACACGCCGTTCGAAGAAATTGGCCAGCTCCTGCACGTCCTGGAGTTCCATGAAGCCGAACGGGTTGGCCGTGCCGTACCTGCGCGCGAATCCGAGCCTGGCCAGGCGCTGGTCCGCGACGTACTCCAGGTACTGGCGCATCTGGGCGGCGCTCATGCCGGGCATGCCGTCGCCGCACAGGTCGCGGGCGAAGGCCAGCTCGGCCGCGACCGCCTCCTCCAGCATCTCGACGACCTGCTTCTCCAGGTCGGCGTCGAACAGCGCCGGCTCCTCCGCGCGCACGGTGTCGACGACGCTGAAGGCGAACTCCATGTGCATGGACTCGTCGCGGAACACCCAGTTCGTCCCGGTGGCCAGCCCGCTCAGCAGGCCACGCGAGCGGAACCAGTACACGTAGGCGAAGGCGCCGTAGAAGAACAGGCCCTCGATGCAGGCGGCGAAGCAGATCAGGTTGAGCAGGAAGGTCCGCCTGTCGTCCCTGGTCTCGAGCCGGTTCAGGGCGCCGAGCGAGTCGATCCACTTGAAGCAGAACTCGGCCTTGTCGCGGATCGAGGGGATGTGCTCGACCGCGGCGAAGGCCTTGACCCGCTCGTCGGGGTCGGGCAGGTAGGTGTCGAGCAGCGTCAGGTAGAACTGCACGTGCACGGCTTCCTCGAACAGCTGCCTGGACAGGTACAGCCGCGCTTCGGGGGCGTTGACGTGCTGGTAGAGGTTGAGCACCAGGTTGTTGGCCACGATGGAGTCGCCGGTGGCGAAGAAGGCGACGAGGCGGTTGATCAGGTGGCGTTCCTGCGGCGTCATCTTGGCCAGGTCGGCCAGGTCGGTGTGCAGGTCCACCTCCTCGACCGTCCAGGTGTTCCTGATCGCGGCGCGGTAGCGCTCGTAGAAGTCCGGATACCGCATCGGGCGGAGCGTCAGGTCCATCCCAGGGTCCAAAAGCATTACTGACACGCCTCGCAGGTCTCGGGGTTCTCAAGGGAGCAGGCGATCGCCTCGGCCGCAGTGGTGGCGGCGGTGGTGGTGACCGTGGTCTGGGCGATCCGGGTCGCCGGGCGGGAGCGCAGGTAGTAGGTGGTCTTCAGGCCCTGCTTCCACGCGTAGGCGTACATCGACGACAGCTTGCCGATGGTGGGGCTGGCCATGAACAGGTTCAGCGACTGTCCCTGGTCGATGTACGGCTGGCGCGCCGCGGCCAGGTCGATCAGCGCCTTCTGCGGCAGTTCCCAGGCCGTGCGGTAGAGCGTCCTGAGGTCGGCGGGGATGCCGGGGACGTCCTGCACGGACCCGTCGGCGCGCTTGATGTCGTCCCGCATCCGCTGCGTCCACAGGCCACGGGCCTGCAGGTCGGCCACCAGGTACCGGTTGACCTGGAGGAACTCGCCCGACAGCGTCTCACGCTTGAAGACGTTGGACACCTGGGGTTCGATGCACTCGTAGCAGCCCGCGATCGAGGCGATGGTGGCCGTGGGAGCGACGGCGATCATCAGGGAGTTGCGCAGCCCGTTGGCGGCGATCTTGGCCCTGACCGCGTCCCAGCGCGGGCCGTCCGCCGCGCCGTAGTGGTCGGGATGCAGGACGCCGTCGAAGGCCCGCGTGTCGGCGTAGGAGGGGTGCCGTCCGCGCTCGGCCGCCAGGTCGGCCGAGGTGTCGTAGGCGGCCAGCGCGATCTCCTCGGCGATCCTGGTCGACAGCGCCAGGGCCTCGGGCGAGTCGAAGGGCAGCCGCAGCGTGAAGAACACGTCCGCCAGCCCCATCAGGCCCAGCCCGATGGGCCGCCAGCGCAGGTTGGCCGCCCGCGCCTCGGGCGTGGGGTAGAAGCCCAGGTCGATCGTCCTGTCCAGGAAGCGCACCGCGGTCCTGACGGTCCGGCCGAGCCGCGCCCAGTCCAGGCCGCCCTCGTCCAGGTGCGCGGCCAGGTTGATCGAGCCCAGGTTGCACACCGCGGTCTCGCCGTCGCTGGTGACCTCGAGGATCTCGGTGCACAGGTTCGACAGGTGGATGACGTTCTCGGGGCGGGCGGTCTGGTTGGAGGTGCGGTTGGCGGCGTCCTTGAACGTCATCCAGCCGTTGCCGGTCTGCGCCAGGGTCCGCATCATCCGGCCGTACAGGGTGCGCGCGGGGATCTGCCGGACGTGGCGGCCCTCCGCCTCGTAGGCGCGGTAGGCGGCCGTGAAGGCCTCGCCGTACAGGTCGGTCAGGTCGGGGACGGTCTTGGGGTCGAACAGCGACCACGGCTCGTCGGCCTCGACGCGGCGCATGAACTCGTCGGGCACCCAGTTGGCCAGGTTCAGGTTGTGCGTACGGCGGGCCTCCTCGCCGGTGTTGTCGCGCAGCTCGAGGAACTCCTCGATGTCGGCGTGCCAGGTCTCCAGGTAGACGCAGGCCGCGCCCTTGCGCCTGCCGCCCTGGTTGACGGCGGCCACCGAGGAGTCGAGCGTGCGCAGCCACGGCACGATGCCGTTGGAGTGGCCGTTGGTGCCGCGGATCAGCGAGCCGCGCGAGCGGACCCTGGTCCAGGAGATCCCGATCCCCCCGGCGTACTTGGAGAGCCTGGCCACCTGGCCGTAGCGGTCGTAGATCGACTCGAGCTCGTCGCGCGGCGAGTCGAGCAGGAAGCAGGACGACAGCTGCGGCCTGCGCGCGCCGGAGTTGAACAGCGTGGGCGAGGAGGGCAGGTAGGACAGCGTCGACATCAGCGCGTACAGCTCCGCGGCCTCGGCGACGGTCTCGGAAAGCCCGCAGGCCACCCGCAGGAGGAAATGCTGCGGCCGCTCGAGCACCTTGCGCGTCTCGGGGTGGCGCAGCAGGTAGCGGTCGTAGACGGTGCGCAACCCGAAGTACTCGAACCGGTCGTCGGCCTCGGCCGAGATCAGCGCGTCAAGCTCGGCCGCGTGGGTGGCGACGAAGGCGGCCAGCGCGTCCTGGATCAACCCCGCCGCGTGGGTCGCCGCGATCGACTCGGAGAACGAGGCCACCCCGGCCTCCTCCGCGATCTCCTCGGCGAGCAACCGGGCGGCCACCCTGGAGTTCGCCGGGTCGGCGATCACCTTGGCTGCCGCCTCCTCGATGGCCAGCCGCCGATCCACCTCAACGATCTGCGTCAACTGCTCTCCTCGTGAACGATCACCGCGAGAGCGCACGAGAGCACGGCGGCACAGGGGTAGCCCTGCCGCGACGCCCCCGGGCCCTCCCGCGAGGCCCTGGACAACTACGTCGCGGGCAGGTCTTCGGGCTCGCGGGCATGGTCATTCCTACTGGCCGTCGCTTCCCAGAGCTCACTCCAGTGCTTGTGACGGCGGTCGTTCCCGCTCACCGCTGCGGGGCAGCCCCGGAATCGCACCGGGTTCCCTTTCACTCCGCCCTCTCGGGCGAACCAGCGACAGGAGGGATCCTACATCTAGTGGCCGTTCCCGCAACTACCCCAGCATGTTGTGTTCGTCGTGTCGAGAAGGCCCAGATCACCGAGCACGGCGCGGGTGCGGTCGATCTCCGAGGCCAGCCACGCCGCGAAGTCGCCGCCGCTCAGCGGCAGCGGCCTCCAGCCCCCGGTACGGCAGGCCTCCAGCCACGTCGCCGAGGCGCTCACGTCGTCGCACATCCGCAGCGCCAGGACCCTGGCGCCCTCCGCCATACGCGGCGGGCCAATCGCGGCGCACCAGTTGGCGAAGTCGACCCGCACCCCGCATTCGAGCAGGCTGGGCGCGTCCACCTCGTCGACCCGGTGCGCCGAGGAGACGGCGAGCACCCTGACCCGCTCCTGGTCGATGCGCGGCCGCCACTCGGCCAGCGTTCCGGCCGCGGCCGCCACCTTACCGCCAAGCAGCGCGGCGCCCGCCTCCTCACCCCCCGGGTAGCCGGTGTAGTCCAGTTGCCGGGTGTCGGCGCCGAGCCCCTTGGCGATCAGCCCGAACAGCAGGTGGTCGGGCCCGCCGAGCGGGCCGCCCGCCACCGGCGTCAGCTCCGGCTCGGCGATCAGCTGCTCGGCCAGGTCGCCGAACTCGCGGTAGCGGGAGTTCGAGGGCACCACCACGACCTCGACGTCGCCGGTGAGCCTGGCCAGCGGGGTGGCGGTGTCGATCGTGGCCAGCCCCCGGTGCAGCTCGCCGGCCGCCAGCGCGGTCAGCCCGGTGACGGTGATCGCGGTCGCGGCTCCCTGGGCGGCCACCGGGTATCCGGCGCGGCGGGCGGCCTGGATCAGGCACGCGGCCACGGGGGCCCAGCTCTCGCCGCCCGCGACGACGGAGAACGCGCCGCTCGCCGTACCGCTCTGGGCGGTGGCGCAGCCGGCCAGGCAGGCGGCGGCGCCCAGGCCCAGCGCCAGGAAGTCCCTCCTCCGCATGCCGCCCCCCATCGTCACTAGAGGTTATTGACAGAACACATCAAGTTACACATGCATGCGGGGTTATATGTGGAATTTCGGGGTTTAGGGGGAATTGTTGCTCGATGGGAATTCGATGGATGTCTCGTTATCCTGTCGCGGCCCCGGCTTTGCGTGTGACAATTCTGAGCGGAATTGGTCAGCGATCCAGTAAAGGAGCGGCATGCCGATCCGGCTCACGGGACTGGGCGGGCTGATGCCGCCGCCCGTGTGGCAGGAGCTGCGCAGCCAGGGGCCGCTCGGGCATCGCGAGGCCGGGCGGGTGCTGATGCGTCAGGGCGATCCGGCCGACCACGTGCTCGCCCTGGTCGACGGCAGGGTGAAGGTGTCCCAGGTGGAGCCGGACGGGATCGACCTGACGATCGCCGTGCGGCATCCGGGCGAGGTGCTGGGCGACATCGCGGTGCTGCGCGGGGGCGGGCGGTCGGCCACGGTGACCTGCGTCGACCCGTGCCAGGTCCATATCATCCCAGGACCCGCTTTTGAACGATTTGTCGCGAAAAACAGCCTTTCAATGTTGATTATTCGACACACGCTCGATCGGCTGCACGAGGCGGAACGATATCGGGCCGAACTCACCGCGCTTCCGCTTTCCCGGCGGCTCTGCCATGCGCTGCTGCGGGTGGCCGAGCCCGACGGGACGGGCGGCGCGGTGGTGGACGCGGGCATCTCGCAGGAGGAGTTCGGGCGCATGATCCGCGCCTCGCGCAACGCGGTGGGCCAGGTGCTCGCCCGGTTGCGCCGCCTCGGCGCCGTCGACACGACCAGGAACCGCATCACGATCAAGGACCTCGCCCTGCTGCGGGCCTGCGCCACCGATGACTTCCCCGCTTCCTGACGCCGGGAGAGGTCCCGGCGCCGTGCACGACCATGTCCGCAGGCCGGATGAGCGAGGCGCAGATCACAGGCGCTGTGCACACGGGTGGGCATTCGCGCGGGAGGGGGCGCAGCACTGTTGGGCGTGCAGGCAGAGCGTCGGGGAGGCGTGAGATGAGCGAATCCGCACCAGGGCCGCGGTTCAGCCGTGATCTGCCGCCCTACCGGGCGTTGGTGGCCGTGGACCTCGAACGGTTCTCCACGCACCCCAGCAGCCGGCTTCCCGTCCTGAGCGAGGCCGTGCCTCGGGTGCTCGAGGACGCGATGCGGCTGGCCGGGCTCGACTGGGCGCAGCGGCGCTTCCCGCAGGACGCCGGGGACGGATACGTGTTCGGGCTGCCGCCCGAGCTGCTGCCCAAGGTGCTGCATCCCTTCCTGCCCTTGCTGCAGCGGGTGCTCGAGGAGCGCGAGCCGCCGCGGCTGCGGATGCGCGTGGCCGTGCATCTGGGCGCCCTGCCCGACAGCGGGGGCGACGCGCTGGGCGACGGGGTGGGCAAGGCGATGAACGACGTGCACCGGCTGCTGGACAGCGCCCCCGTCAGGGAGGCGCTGGCCAGGACCGATCCCGAGGTCACGCTGGTGGCGGCGATCGTGTCGCGCCGGGTCTACGCCGACGTGGTGGAGGCCGGGTACACCGCGCTGCGGCACGGCGAGCTGACGCCGGTGCGGGCCCAGGTCAAGCACTTCGACGAGGAGGCCTGGCTGTACGTCCCTGTCCCCTCGGGCGCCGCTCTGCGCGGCGGGCTGGTCGAGGTTCCGGCGACGGCCGACCGTGACCAGGACGCGGGTACGGCGGGCGGCCGCGGCCACGGAGCCGTGCCGGTGCCGCGCGGAGAGCTGGCGACCGCCAGGGACGAGCGGCAGCTCGGCGTGGCCAAGGCCGTGGAACTGCTCCAGGCCCGCCACCTGGCCGTCCTGCCGGGAGGATCGCGCGCGACCGGGCTGCGCCTGCTCGACGGCCTGTCCGACGAGACGGGCGTCAGCGTCCTGGAGGTGGTCAAACGCTGGCAGCGGCCCGCCGTGGCGAACCTGCCACTGGAACCGGGATGCGGCTACCTGCTCAACCTCAACTCCCCCGCCACCGACCACGCCGACTCGGCCTTCGCCGAGGACCTGCGCACCCACGTGGCCCGGCTCATCGACGTGGGCGCCTACCTGGTGGTCACCGTACGGGCGGAGCTGTGGCGCGAGTGCCGGGCGCTGCTCGAGTCGTACTCGATCGAGCTGACGGAGCCGCCGGGCAGGAGGGAGCCGCGCGGCACGCTGTTCCTGCGCGTGCACGGGCCCGACGGCGAGGGCTACCCGCTCTCGCTCGGCGGCCGCGACGAGGTGACCGTGGGCCGTCCCGACCAGGCGGTCGCGCATCCCGACATCGCCGTCGACTCCGACTGGGTCAGCCGCGACCACTGCCGCCTGCGATCCCGCGAGGGCAGGTGGTGGCTTGAGCGGCGCGGCAAGAACGCCCCCTGGCTGCTCCGCCGCGGCTCGGCCGAACCCGAGCCTGTCGAGGAGCGCGCCCAGCTGCGCCACGGCGACGTGATCCGCCTGCGCGTCCGGCCCGGCGACGACGGGCTCCCCCGGCACTGGTCGGTGGAGTTCCACGACCCCCAGCACACCGAGACCTCTCCCCAGGAGATCCAACCATGACCCGTACTTCCCGTGCCTTCGCCGTCTCCGGCGTGATCGCCGTGGCCGTCGTGGCGGTGGCGGTCCCGCTCGGGCTGTTCCACTGGATACCGTTCGTGGGCGACCTGCTCCAGCGCGGCGGCGCCGCGGGCACGATCGCCACGCTGATCCTGACCGCGACCCTCTGGGTGGCCTGCTTCTGCCTGGCCAGGCTGGGCTCAGCGACCGGCGAGCGGGCCTCGCTCGTCCAGATCCGCGGGCTGCGGACCGATGGCCGGGCCGCCGCGCGCAGCATCCAGGACGAGGTGTCCTACCTGCGGCGTTCCGCCCAGATCAGCGGGCGGGTGGCCGAGCGGCTGTCCGCGCTCGGCGACGGCGCCGCCGCGGCCGCCCGGTCCGAGCTGGACCACGCCCGCACCGACGTGTCCTACGCGCCTGCCAGGGCGCTGGTGTGGGCGCTGCCCGCGCTCGGGTTCCTGGGCACGGCGGCCGAGATGGCCAGGGCCGTCGGGCAGCTCAGCCAGGCCATCAGCACCTCGAGCACGTTCACCGACCTGCAGCGGGTGCTCACCTCGCAGGTGATCACGCCGCTGTCGGCGGCGTTCACCGTGACGCTGTTCGCGCTGGGCGCCACGGTCGTCGCACATCTGCTGCTGAGCTGGACCAACGCCCGCGAGCAGCGGGTACTGCTCGAGCTGGAGGAGGTCGTGCTCGCCATCCTGGAGGGTCACCGGCAGCCCGCCGCGCCCGCCGCCGCCGCGCTGTTCGACGGCCAGGTGGCGCAGCTGTCCGCCCAGTTGAGCTCGACGAGCGAGGCCGTGCGCACCTCCGGCCTGGCCGCGATCGTCGAGCAGTTGCGGACGGTGGACCGGCGGCTGGTGGACATCCACGCCGAGCTGGGCCGCGACTTTGTGATCACCAAGCAGGGAGCGGTGCGATGACGGCCGGCCCGATCGCGGCGCCGTTCCGCTGGAAGCGGCGGCACGGCGACGAGCACCCGGTCGAGCTCCGCTTCGTCGACCTGCTGCTGATCATCGTGGCGGCGCTGATGTTCGTGGCCGTGATGCTGGTGGTGACGACCGCGCTCAGCCCCAAGACCGGGGGCGGCGGCCAGCCCGACACGCAGCTGCGGGTGGCCACGGAGAAGGCACCCGCCGCCCTGGTCGCCCAGCCCTACAGCCTCACGCTGGCGGTCCTCGGCGGCGACGGCCCCTACCGGTGGACGCTGGCCGACGGCACCCGCATGCCTTCCGGGCTCGCCCTCGCCGGCGACGGCCGCATCACCGGCACGCCCCGCCAGACCGGCATCTCCCAGGCGACGGTCCAGGTGGCCGACGCCGTGGGCGACACGGCCAAGCGGGTGCTCGCCTTCGCCGTGGTGCCCTCGGGCGGCGGCACCGTCGCCGCGTCTCCGCAGATCACCGGGAAGGTGCTGCTGCTGGAGTGGGAGGCGGGCAGCGGCTACCGCTACCAGTTCCAGGGCCAGGCGGGCAGCCCGCCGTACAGCTGGAAACTCGACGGTGCCCTGCCCGCGGGCGTGCAGTTCGTACGGCAGGCCGGGGTGCTGGCGGGCACGCCCGAGGAGGCGGGCATCGCGACGTTCACCGTCACGATGACCGACGCGCAGGGCAAGGCCGACAGCAAGCAGGTGCGGCTGCAGGTGCGCGAGGCGCCCGAGTCGTGGTTCTGGACCGTCCTGGGGTGGTTGAAGACCATCATCACCTGGATCGGATACCTGCTGGTCTTCCTCACCTTCCTCACGATCGTGTTCGGCTCGGCGCCCTCGGCGGGGACGCCCGGATTGATCCACATCTTCAGGAGGCGCTGATGGGGCTGGCCGCGGGCATGGTGCTGCCGACGGGCGAGCGGGTCGTCGAGGTACGGCGGGGCGGGTTCGCCGAGATCGGCGTGCTGGAGGACGAGTTCGAGGGCCGCAAGATCGTCAAAAGGATCGGCGACGACGTGCTGGCCCGGGTGGGCGAGCCGGTCGCCACCGCGTTCTTCAACGAGTGCAGGACCGCCGTGGCCAAGCTGCGCGGCGCGCCGTACACCGCGCCCGCCCTGCTGGCGCTGCGCAGCCTGGGCGAGCTCGGGCCGGTGATGTTCATCGGCTACGTCGACGGCCCGTCGCTGCGGGAGCTGGTGGCGCGCGGCGGGCGGCAGTCGCTGTGCCAGAGCGTGCGGATGGGTGGCCAGATCGCCGCGGCCATCGCCTTCGCGCACGACCACGACGTCCGCCACCGCGACCTCAAGCCCAGCAACATCCTGCTGACCAGGGGCAACGACATCCAGGTGATCGACTGGGGCCTGTCGAGGGCGCACGACGAGGCGGGGCTGACCGCGGGCGTGGTGGAGTACCTGTCGCCGCAGCGCCGCATCGACCCGCTGCTCGACCTCGCCGATGACGACGTCTACGCGCTGGGCGTGATCCTCTACGAGTGCCTGACCGGCGGCTACCCGCGCGAGCCCGTCCAGGCTCCAGCCGTGCTCAGGGTCATGGAGGCCGAGCATCCACTCGCCCCTGGAAGGTTGCTCGACCTGCTGCTCGCCATGCTGGACGGGAACGCCCCGGCTCGGCCGTCGATGGCGCAGGTGTGCGAGGTGCTGACCGACCCCGACCTGACCGAGGACGTGCGCGCCCGCGAGGTCGAGCGGGTCCACTGCCGCGCCTGCGGCTACGTGGCCGGCGCCAGGAACGCGCGCTGCCCGGTGTGCGGGGCGCCGATGGTGGAGCGGGTGGCGCTGCCGCCCAGGCCGGGCATGGTGCGGGTGCCGCCGGGCGTGTTCACCCACGGCACGAGCCCGGACCAGGCGGCCAACGCGCTGCTGGCCGAGGGCATGGGCAGCGAGCAGCGGCTGGTGGGCCAGCTCGCGCCGAAGGACGACCCGCCGCGGCAGGTGTTCTGCCCGGGGTTCGACATCGACGTCACGCCCGTCACCAACGCCGCCTACGCCGAGTTCGTCGACGCCACCAACTACCCGATGCCCGAGGGCCTGCTGGCGGGCCGCTCCGGGCTGCCCGACCACCCGGTCGTGCACGTGACCTGGCGTGACGCGCTCTGCTACGCGCTGTGGGCGGGCAAGCGGCTGCCCAGGTCGCTGGAGTGGGAGAAGGCGGCACGCGGCGACAAGGACGACCGGATGTACCCGTGGGGCGAGGTGTGGCAGCCCGACCGGTGCAACCACGCCCGCATGCCGGGCACCACCTACCGCTACACCAGCCCGGTCGACGCTTTCACCGAGGGCGAGTGCGACGGCCGCTCGCCGTACGGCGTGGCCGACATGGCGGGCAACGTCAGCGAGTGGATCGCCGACGGGCCCGAGGGGCGGCGGGCCGTGTGCGGGGGCGGGTGGAGCGACCCGGTGGGCATCCACGGGGTGGTGTCGCTGAGGATCCCGGCCGAGATCGACTACCACGGGCCCGCCACCGGGTTCCGTTGCGCGGTGGACATCGTCTACCAGGAGCGCACGATCGATGAGTGAGGAGATCGCCTGGCGGCTGCTCGGCCACGTGTCGGACGCGACAGGCAAGGTCGACGCCAAGGCCGCGTTCGCGCTGACGCTGCAGAGCGCGGTGCTGGCGGCGGTCGTGGCGCTGTCGCCGCCACCGTCGTGGGAGTACTGGGCGGGCGTGGCGCTGCTGGCCGCCTCGGTGGCGCTGTCGGTCTACTCGGTGATGCCCCGCATCGGGGTCTGGCGACGCCGGCCGCGTGACTTCGTCTACTTCGGCCACCTGCGCCGCTGGGATCCGCGTGACCTGCGAAACGCGCTGGAGGCGGCCGACGCGGTCGACGCGCTGTGCCGCCAGGCGGTCACGCTGAGCCGGATCGCCTGGCGCAAGCATCTGCTCGTCGGCCTGTCGCTGTGGCTGGCCGCAGCCGGGGCCGCGCTGGTGGCGGCCCCGGCCCTGCTCACTCGACTGTGACGCTCTTGGCGAGGTTGCGCGGCTTGTCGACGTCGCGGCCCAGCGCCACGGCGGCGTGGTAGGCCAGCAGCTGCAGCGGGATCGTCAGCAGGATGGGGTCCAGCTCGATCTCGTTCTTCGGCACCACGATCACGTCCTCGGCCAGCTTGGCGTCGGGCTCGCGGTGGCCGACCATGAGCACGTTGCCGCCGCGGGCGCGGATCTCGCCCAGCGTGGTCAAGTTCTTGTCGAGCAGTTCGTCGTCGGGGACGATCGCCACGGTCGGCATCTCGGGGCCGATCAGCGCCAGCGGCCCATGCTTGAGCTCGCTGGCCGGGTAGGCCTCGGCGTGCACGTAGGAGATCTCCTTGAGCTTCTGCGCGCCCTCGCGGGCCACCGGGTAACCGCGGACCCGGCCGACGAACATCATGCTGGGGTACTTGGCGTAGCGGCGGGCCAGCTCGGCGATCTTGTCGTTCTGGCCGAGGATCTCCTCGATCTGGTCGGGCAGCCTGCGCAGCCCCTCGCAGATGCGCCGCCCGTCGGCCGGCGACAGGTCGTGGACCCGGCCGAAGTGCAGCGCCAGCAGCGCGAAGGCCAGCGCGGTCGAGGTGAACGCCTTGGTCGAGGCCACCGACACCTCGGGCCCGGCGTGCAGGTAGACGCCGCCGTCCACCTCGCGGGCGATGGCGCTGCCGACGGCGTTGACGATGCCGATGACGCGGCCGCCCTTGCGCTTGAGCTCCTGGACGGCGGCCAGCGTGTCGTAGGTCTCGCCGGACTGGCTGATCGCGACGTACAGCGTGTCGGGGTCGACGACGGGGTTGCGGTAGCGGAACTCGCTGGCGGGCTCGGCGTCGGCGGGGATGCGGGCCAGCTCCTCGATGAGCTGTGCGCCGATCTGCCCGGAGTAGTAGGCGGAACCGCAGCCGATGATCTTCACCCGGCGGAAGGAGCGGGTCTGCCGGGCGTCCATGTTCAGGCCGCCCAGGTGGGCGATGTGGAAGCGCTCGTCGAGGCGGCCGCGCAGGGTGCGCGCCACGGTCTCGGGCTGCTCGGAGATCTCCTTGAGCAGGTAGTGCTCGTAGCCGCCGGTGTCGTAGTGTCCCGCGTCCCAGTCCACGGTCAGCGGCTGCTTGGCGGTCTCGCGGGCGTCGCTGGCGAAGGTGTGGAAGCCGTCGGCCTTCAGTACGGCCAGCTCGCCGTCCTCCAGGTGGACCACCTGCCGGGTGTAGCGGACCAGGGCGGCCACGTCGGAAGCGGCGAACATCTCCTTCTCGCCGATCCCGAGCACGATCGGGCTGCCGTTGCGTGCCACGACGACCTCGCCGGGGCGCTGGGCGTCCACCACGGCGATGCCGTAGGTGCCGACGACGCTCTTGAGCGCCTTCCTGACCGCCTCCTCCAGGGAGTCGGTCTCCTCGACGGTGCGGGCGATGAGGTGGGCGAGCACCTCGGTGTCGGTCTCGGAGACGAACACGGCGCCGTCGGCCACCAGCCTGGCGCGCAGCTCGTCGGCGTTCTCGATGATGCCGTTGTGCACGACCGCGACGCGCTCGTCGCTGGACAGGTGCGGGTGCGCGTTGGCGTCGCTGGGCACGCCGTGCGTGGCCCAGCGGGTGTGGCCGATGCCCAGGCTCCCCTTGAACCTGGCAGGTACGACCGCCGCCAGATCGGCGACCCTGCCCTTGACCTTGCGGACCTTGAGCCCCTTGTTGGACACCACGACTCCGGCCGAGTCGTATCCGCGGTACTCGAGCCGTTGCAGGCCTTCGAGCAGGATGGGCGCCGCGTCCTTCGGCCCCACGTACGCCACGATTCCGCACATACTCGGTCCTCCCCTATCCGTAGACGATCCTGCGCAGCTGACGCAGCGACAGGTCAGGAGCCGCGACCCGGCGGTGTCGCAGCTCCAGCGCAACCCTGGGGAAGATCTCGTCGTTGGTGAGGCCACGGGTCTTCAGTTCGCCATGGCGTCGCCGTACGAAATCCTCGGTGCGCTCGGAGAAGTAGGCCAACACGTCGGCCACCACCCGGTCGGCCTCTCCTGGGCGCAGTGAACTGGTCCGCGCGAGGTGCGCGACGAGGTCCTCGTAGGGGTGCACGACGAGGAAGGTACCCATCAGAGGGCCATGAGGCCAACATCTTGCCCGGAATCGGGCAAGATTTAGCGTTCCCATCCCTTGGCGAAGCGGTGGCAGGCGAACGCGGCGGCTCCTGCGCCGAGAGCGAACAGGACCCCCGCCCCTGCCGCCGTGCCTGCCGCGTCGCCGCGCGCCGCCGACTGGAGCATGGTGGTCGCCCAGTAGCCGGGCGAGATCGGCGCGATCGCCTGCGCCCAGGCGGGCATCATCGCGATCGGGACCAGCGCACCGCCGAGCGCCGAGACCGTCAGCGCGCCCACGTTGCACAGCGTGGTGAGCTCTCCCTGGCTGCGGACCACGCCGGCGATGGCCGTACCCGCGCCGAGCAGCGCGAAGCACCAGGCCAGGACCGCCACCACCAGCAGGGCGGGCGAGCCGTCGACGCGCAGGCCGATCACCAGCACGCCGTAGCCGAGCAGGACGGCCTGCTGGAAGGCCAGCAGGGCGAAGACGGGCAGCGCCTTGCCGAGCAGCAGTTCGGGGACGCGGGCGCGGGTGGCGCGGACGCGGTCCCAGGTGTGCCAGACGCGCTCGGTGAGCGAGGCGGTGGCCACGTCGGCCATCGACAGCACCGAGAACATGACCAGCAGGCCCGAGACGACCTGGGCGGGGTCGCGCAGCATGGTCTTGAAGATCAGCATGAGCACCATGGGCATGACCAGGTAGCTGATCAGGTGGGCCGGGTCACGCATCCGCAGCAGAGCGTTGTGCCTGGTCAGGACCGCGATGCGGTGCAGGGACTCACGCGGCACGGGACAGCTCCCTGTAGAGGTCGTCGAGCGAGGGCTGGCGGATGTCGACACCGCGCGCCGGCGTGTCGAGGTCGCGCAGCAGCTCGGCCAGGGTGGCGGTGGGGTTGTTCGTGGTGACGGCCAGCTCCCGGTCGTCGAGGGTGACCCTGACCTCGCCCGGCAGGCCCTTGAGCAGGTCGGCGCCGGTGCCGCGGGCGATCACCCGGCCGTTCCTGACGACGGCGATCGTGGCGCCCAGCTCGGTCAGCTCGGGCAGGTAGTGGGTGGTGTAGACGACGGTGGCGCCCTGGTCGGCCCTCCTGCGTACGGCGGACAGGAGGGCGGCTCGGGTCTCGGGGTCGGCGCCCACCGTGGGCTCGTCGAGGAGGAGGACGTCGGGGTCGGCGATCAGGGCGGTGGCGGCATGGGTGCGGCGTTGCTGGCCGCCGGACAGCCTGCTCACCCTTCTGTCGAGGACGTCCGTCAGCCGCAGCTCCTCGGCCGTCTGCTCGATCTTCGGGGTCTTTCTCTTGAGGCCTGCCAGGCCCGCGAACAGCTGGAGGGTCTCCCTCACCGTCAGCGTCGGGTACAGGGCCAGCTGCTGGGGGGCAACGGCCATGCCGCCTTTGGTCCGGATATTTCCGGCGTCGGGGGATATGAGGCGTGCGGCGATCTCAAAGAAGGTCGTCTTGCCCGCTCCGTTGTGGCCGACCAGGCCCGCGATCTCTCCAGGCCGCACCTCGAGGTCGAAGCCGTCCAGGGCGGTGACCTGGCCGTATCGCTTGACGAGGCCTATGGCTTCGAGCATGTCCCCTCCTCCTCAGTCTACGATGTAGACTGCTCTACACCGTAGACTGTGAGAGTGCGGAAACTCAAGACCGAACGGCAACCGGAGATCCTCGACGCCGCCCTGGCGATCGCCGACGAACGCGGGCTGGACGCGCTGTCCATGCGCGCGGTCGCCGAACGCATCGGCGTCACGCCCATGGCCCTGTACGGCTACTTCCGCAACAAGGACGAACTCCTGGACGGCCTCGTCGGCCGCCTCCTCAACCAACTCCCCACCCCACCCACCTCAGCCGCCCCCGCGATTTCACCCCCTTCCACGAACTCCACCGCCAGCCCCACCCCGGACTCCCCTGCCGACCCCACCACGGGCCTTGCCGATGGGCCTTCGACGTCGTCCTCGGCAGGGTCTTCCATGGGTTCTCCCCTGGCTTCGTCCGTGGGTTCTTCCGGAGGTACGGAGGGGTGGGAGGAGGGGTTGTGGCGGCTCGCGTGGCGGGTTCGGGAAGTGGCGCGGGCGCATCCGGCGGTGTTCCCGCTGCTGCTGGCGCGCACGTCCGTCACGGCCGAGGGGGTGCGGGTGGTCGACCTGGTCTACCAGGCGCTGCTGGACGCCGGGGTGCCGGACTCGGAGGTGCCCAGGATCGAGCGGCTGGTCAGCACGTTCGTGATGGGATTCGCCCTGTCGGAGGTCAACGGACGCTTCGCCGCACCGGACGCGCGGAAGGGTCGCGGACGGGACCTGCCGGCACACCGGCGGCTCGCCCCGTACCTCGACACGCCGGTGGACTGGGATGCCGAGTTTGCGGCTGACCTGCGCGATCTCATCCGTATCGTCCGCCCCGCCTGACTCACCCCTTTCAGGGAATGGTTACTGTAAGTATCCTTCCTGTCGCAAAGGGTGGGGGTCGTCATGCTGCACTGGATCGCCGTCTCGCTCGCCGCCGCCGCGGTCGCCGCCCCCGCCCCACGCCAGGCCGACTTCGCCGCCGCAGCCAAGCAGTACGGTGTCCCGCTCAGCGTCCTCCTCGGCGTCTCCTACCTCGAATCCCGCTGGGACGCCCACTCCGGCCAACCCAGCACCTCCTCCGGCTACGGCCCCATGCACCTAATCTCCCTCCCCACCCACCACCCCAACACCCCCTCAACGAGCACCGCCTCCACCCTTCCCACCAGCACCACGCCCCCCTCCGACATCTCTTCCGCCAACACCGCCTCCACACCCTCCGACGCCCCTTCCACCAGCACCGCGCCCCCCCCCCACGACGCCCCC
>NZ_JAHDTI010000010.1 GCF_018531495.1 Nonomuraea sediminis | reverse complement strand
AGGGGTTGCGGTGGTTATGGCGGGAAGGAAACACCCGGTTACATTCCGAACCCGGAAGTTAAGCTTCTCTGCGCCGATGGTACTGCACTCGGGAGGGTGTGGGAGAGTAGGTCGCCGCCGCACAAATCTTGATATCGGAAAGGCCCACCCCGGACGGGGTGGGCCTTTCCGCGTTTCCGGGCCAGGCCTGGGCTCCTAGGCTTGGGCCGGCCGCCCGCTGCTTTCTGCGGCTATCCACGGCGTTGGGTGGCCCCTCGCGTGTTTCGAAGGGGGCCGTCCACGGTATGGGCGGCCTTTCCCTGGTTCCGGGGCGCCGCTCGTGCTTCGGCAGGGTGCTTCCATCGGGGGCTGTCCACGGTGGCGGGTGGCGCCTTCCGAGTGTTCGAAGGGGGCCGTCCACGCCGTGGGCGGCCCTTTCGCGTTTCCCGGGTGTTTGTGTCTCGGGTGGGGGCTACTTGGGCGCGCCGACCCGGGCCGTCACAGGCAGCGGGACGGTTGCTTGCGCGGTTTCAGGGTTGTCTGAGTGGCGTGCTGCGCCTGTTGTGGGACGTTGTGCGTGCTGTCGGTGAGTCTCGCGTGACGCTTGCCTGGAGGTTTGCCGTACGAGGGGGTCGGCAAAGTTCTGGTGGGGTGGGGCGTGTGGGGCTTTGTGGGGGCGTTCAAGGTGGGGAATGTGGGGGCATGTGGCGCGCGGTGCGGAATGTGGTGCTGGTGGTCGCCGTGTATTACCTGCTGCCGTTGGATGTCCAGCAGGGGCCATGGGCGGTGGGCTTGCGAGTGTTGGGAGTCGTGGTCGGGATCGTGTTGGTGGCCTGGGGGGTGTGGGCTGCGACCGTGCGGGAAGCGGCCGGCGAGGCCGATCAAGGGATACGGCTTGATCTGCTGATCGTGGTCAGCGTTGTCGGGGTGGTGGTGTTCGCCTTGGCGGACTATTTCGTCGCCCACTGGGGCAACGGGGAGTTCGTGGGGCTGATCACGCGGACGGATGCGCTCTACTTCGCCGTCTCCACGCTGGTGACGGTGGGTTTCGGGGACGTGCACGCGGAGGGCCAGATCGGCCGCGGACTGGTAATGATCCAGATGGTCTTCAATGTCGTGGTGCTTGCGGCCGCCTTCTCACTGCTCAGACACGTAGCCGGCATCCGCCGCCGCAAACGAGCCCAGGAAGAATGATGCTCCCGCCACGCCACCGTCCCGTACGCCTGGGCCCCAAATCCCCACCGTCTACTCTCGCCCTCGTGAGAGTGCCGCGACGCGAAACCACGCTGCCGATGCGAGGCCTGCCGTAAGACCACGCTGCGTGCGCGGGGCTTGCCGCGAGGCGCGACGCCGCTTGTGTGAGAGGTAGCGAAGTGTAACCGCGCCGCCAGCGCATGGCCCGTCATGACCAGGCTGCGTGTACGAGGAGGCCGCGGCGCGTGGCCATTGGGACGCTGCGAGGCGCGCCCACGCGGTGTGTGTAGGGGGCGCTGGCCTCGCTGCCTGCGCGAGGGGCTGCGAGGCGTGACCACCGTGCCCGCGCAAGGAGGCCGTGGCGCCTGGCCATGTTGTCCGTGTGCGGGCCAGCCGCGTGACTGGCCTCGCGGTGCGAGGGGGCCGCGAGGGCGCGACCGAGCTTCCTGCGAGGGACTGCGAGGCGTGCCCACGTGGGCGGCTAGGGGGCGCGGTGCTGGCCTCGCTGCCTGCGCGAGGGGCTGCGGAGGCGTGCCCACGTGGCGCTTAGGGAGCGCGACCACGCTGCTTGTGCAAGGCAGGCTGCGGGGCGACCACGCTACGTGTGCAAGGGGGGCGAGGCGGCGTGACCATCGTGCTCGTGTACGGGAGGCCGCGGCGTGGCCTCGCTTACTGTGCGTGGGTCGGGCGCGTGACCATGCAGCCTGTGCGGGGTGCATGCTGCGTGAGCGGCGTGGGTGCGGGCGGTTTGTGGGCGGTAGGTGGTCAGAGGGGGCGGGTGATGAAGATGCCCCAGCCTAGGTACTGCCGGCCGTACTTGAGGTGGGAGTTGCGGGCTTGGGTGAGGAAGTCGCGCATCGCGGGGGCGTCGGGGTCGTCGGGGTTGGCGCGGAGCCAGTCGCTGATCGTCCACCATTGGCTTGCCACGTAGCGGTCCCAGCTGTCCTGGTTGGCCAGGACCATCTCGAGGAGTTCGAAACCGGCCTGGTGGATGCGCTCTGCCGTACCTGCGAGGGACGTGCAGTTGGCCGGGTCGATGCCGAGTGTCTCGGAGGCCTCCGGAGGGGGTGGTGAGAGCCAGAAGATCTCGCCGACCAGGGCGAGGCCGGTGGGATGGAGGGCCGGGCGCATCAGGTCGAGCGTTCCGGCGAGGCCGCCGCCGATCCAGGTCGCGCCGATACAGGAGACGATGTCGTAGGAATTCGGGTTCGCCTGGTAGGTGCCGGCGTCGGCCTCGACATATTCGAGGCGGTCGGCCACGTCCAGCTCTTCGGCCCGGGCTCTGGCCGCCTCCAGGAAGACCTTGCTGATGTCGACGCCGATGCCGCGCGAGCCGTACCGGCTGGACCATTGGGCGAGCAGCTCGCCCTTGCCGCAGGCCAGGTCGAGATGCTGCATGTCTGGTGTTATGCGGCACAGGTCGCCGAGGAGGTGGAGCTTGTCCTCTGTGAACGGGTTAAGGATGCGGTGACGGGATTCGGCTATCTCGTGATGGCGTAGCGACATGGGGGTCAGTGTGCCGTGGGGTGCGCGGCGGGGGCGATCGAATATCTGCGGGCTCGGGAAGGCTTCGCGGCTTGCTAGGCTGGAGGGGCCGGGCCACCCCCCAAGCGGGTGGCCTTCGTCGCGTAAGGCCCGCAGGCGGGCGGCGACCAGCCACGGTGGACCGTCGTTGGAGCACGGGTCCGCTGAGTGAGCCAACGAAATGGACCAGAAGTGAACAGAGACAGCGGATCGGACGGCGAAGAGCGCGGGCGTGGCGACGGCCCCCGCGACAGGAGCTCAGACAACAGAGGTGGGTACGGCTCACGCGGCCGCGAGCCCAGGAGCGACCGGCCGTACCGTTCCGACGACAGGTCCCGGGACCGGGGCTACGGGGAGGACCGGCCGCGGCGCGAGGGGTTCCGCGAGGACCGCGGCCCGCGTCGTGAGGGCGGCTACCGGGAGGACCGTGGTCCTCGGCGTGAGGGTGGTTATCGGGATGATCGCGGGGCCCGTGGGTTCCGCGATGACCGTGGTCCGCGCGGTGAAGGTGGTTCCCGCGACGATCGGGGTCCGCGTCGCGAAGGCGGTTACCAGGGCGATCGGGGTCCGCGTCGTGAGGGTGGGTTCCGGGACGACCGGGGTCCCCGTCGTGAGGGTGGTTACCAGGGCGATCGCGGTCCTCGTCGTGAGGGTGGTTACCAGGGCGATCGTGGTCCCCGTGGTGAGGGCGGTTTCCGCGATGACCGGGGTCCGCGCCGTGAGGGTGGTTACCAGGGCGACCGTGGTCCCCGTCGTGAGGGTGGTTACCAGGGCGATCGGGGTCCGCGTCGTGAAGGCGGTTTCCGCGATGATCGCGGGGCCCGTGGATTCCGTGATGATCGTGGTCCGCGCCGCGAGGGTGGCTTCCGCGACGATCGGGGTCCGCGTCGCGAAGGCGGTAACCGTGATGATCGTGGTCCTCGCCGGGAGGGTGGGTTCCGGGACGATCGCGGTCCTCGTCGTGAGGGTGGTTACCAGGGCGACCGGGGTCCGCGTCGTGAGGGCGGTTACCAGGGCGACCGGGGTCCGCGTCGTGAGGGCGGTTTCCGCGACGATCGGGGTCCGCGTCGTGAGGGCGGCTTCCGCGATGACCGTGGTCCGCGCCGTGAGGGCGGTTACCAGGGCGATCGGGGTCCGCGTCGTGAGGGCGGCTTCCGCGATGACCGTGGTCCGCGCCGTGAGGGCGGTTACCAGGGCGACCGTGGTCCGCGTCGTGAGGGCGGCTTCCGCGATGACCGTGGTCCGCGTCGCGAGGGTGGTTACCAGGGCGATCGGGGTCCGCGTCGTGAGGGCGGGGACCGCGACTTCCGGGACCGTGGTCCCCGCCGTGAAGGTGGGTTCCGTGACGACCGGGGGCCGCGCCGTGAAGGTGGCTTCCGCGACGATCGCGGGCCGCGGCGTGACTGGGATCGGCGGGATGACCGTTCGCGTCCCTTCTCGCGCGACGAGCGGCCGCACGGCGACCGCGAGGCGGGCCCGGCCAGGGCGCGCTACGGCCGCCCCGCCGAGCGTGAGGACGCGCCGCAGCGCGAGCGCCTTCCTGAGGTCGCGCCCGACATCACCACCGACGAGCTCGACAAGGACGTCCGCGACGAGCTGCGCTCCCTGCCGGGCGATCTGGCGGATCTGGTCGGCAGGCACCTGGTCGCCGCCGAGCGGGCGCTGACCGAGGACGACCCCGACCTGGCACACGAGCACACCAAGGTGGCCCGCAGGTTCGCGGCCCGCATCGGCGTCGTGCGCGAAGCGGCCGGAATCGTCGCCTACCGGGCGGGTCATTTCTCCGAGGCGCTGAGCGACCTGCGCGCGGCGCGACGGATGACGGGCTCGGACGCGTACCTGCCGATCATGGCCGACTGCGAGCGGGGTCTCGGTCGTCCGGAACGCGCTCTCGACCTGGTCCGTTCGCCGGAGGCTGAGCGGCTCGACCGGGCGGGACGCATCGAGCTCACCATCGTCGAGTCCGGCGCCCGCCGTGACCTGGGGCAGCACGACGCCGCCGTCATCACGCTCCAGCGCCTGCCCGAGCTGCGCGACCCGCAGCCTCGGCCCTGGTCGGCGCGGCTGGCCTTCGCATACGCGGACGCGCTCGCCGACGCGGGGCACCAGGAGGCGGCCACCGACTGGTTCTCCCGGGCGATGGCCTTCGACGAGGAGGGCGAGACCGAGGCCGCCGAGCGGTACGCGGAGCTGACGGGTGCCGTGATCGAGGATGTGGAGGAGGAGTTCGAGGCCTTCGACGCGGACGACTTCGACGACGAGATCCTGGTCGGTTCCGCGGCGATCGCGCCTGCCCAGGCCGAGGACGCGGATTCCGCTTCGACGGACGAATCCGCGGCATCCGAGGTCGAAGCCGGCGAAGCGGTTGCCGAAGCCGAGCCCGTCGAAGCGGCTACCGAGGCGGCTGCCGACGAAGCGGTTGCTGAGGCTGAGCCCGCCACCGCGGCTGTTGAAGCCGAGGTTGCCGAGGCCGAGCCTGCGGAGGCCGAAGCTGCCGAGGCGAAGCCTGCCGAGGAGATCGCGATCACGCCGGCCTTCATCGAGCCCGACTTCGGCGACATTCTCGACCAGCCCGACGAAGAGTCCCCGAAGCGTCAGGACTAGTGCGCTGCCTGCCGTACCAGATGGTGATCTGGTACGGCAGGCCATGCGTCAGGGCGTGGCGCGGCCGAGCCAGTGGAGGATGCCGGCGACGTTGGACGGGGCGCCGCTGAGCATCTCGAACTGCTCCGCGCGCTCGTCCTCCTTGAGGATGGCGTAGCGGTCCTTGGTCTGCTCATAGACCATGGCGACGGCGTGGTCGAGGTCCATGCCCTCGGCGTGCGCCCGGCGGGTGAGATCAACCCAGATGCGTAGTTCCTCCGCCGAGCGGTCGAGGGTGTCCTGGACGGCCTTGACCGGGCCGTAGTGGCTGAAGAGCAGGCGTTGCGGGCCAAGGGCCTTGAACAGGGCAATCGAGTTGAGTGCCGTGTCCAGGTCGAAATCCGGCGGCGGCGTGGCGGGGCGGACGTCCCCGGTCTGCGGGAGGTAGACGCCGGCCGCGTCCCCGACATAGAGGTCACCGGTGGCCGAATCGATCAGGCCCACATGGTGCTTGGCGTGGCCGGGGGAGTAGTGGCTGCTCAGTGTGCGGCCGTTGCCGAGGTCGATGGCGCCGGTGTCGCCGAGGGCGACGATGCGCTCCGACTCGGTGGGGGACAGTTCGCCGAAGAGCGTGTCGAGTTGGTCACCCCAGACCATGCGCGCGCTCGCCATCAAACGCGACGGATCGGCCAGGTGGCGCGCCCCCTTCTCGTGCACCACGATCTGCGCCGACGGGAAGAACTCCGCGATGTCCCCTACCCCGCCCGCATGGTCCAGGTGGATGTGGGTCACGACGACCGTGGCCAGGTCGTCCGGGCCGACACCGAGCGAGGCGAGCGCGTCACGCACGATCGGGGCCGAGGTGGAGGTGCCTGTCTCGACCAGGCAGGGGCGGTCGCCGAGGATCAGGTACCCCGCGGTGATCCCGGCATATCCCGCCATTTTCGTGTCGATCTCATAGACGTCGCCGCCGAGGGCGGTGATGTTGTCCACAGGCACTCCCGCACTACTGCCGTTGTCCCCAGAACGGCGTTCGAGCCGATCCGGCCTTTCCCTCATCGTAAAGAGTGATCTCCACGTGAGCATCGACGGGAGGGCGACAGTGGACCGCAACGAGGTCTTGCTGGTGGGACGGCTTTCTGCGGCGGCGGAGGACAAGACTCTGCCTGGCGGTGACGTCCTGACCAAATGGCGCTTGATCGTACGGCGGCGCCGCCACAGACGCGGGAGCACGGTGTACGACAGCCTGCCGTGCGTGACCTTCGACCCGGCGGTGGCGGCGGTGGTCCACGAGCTGAAACCCCGGGAGCCGTTGCAGGTGTCGGGGTCGTTGCGGCTACGGGTCTACGGTCCGACGACGGCCAAGGTCTTCAACTACGAGGTCGAGGTGGAGGCCGCCTCGTCGGTTACCGAGGAAGCGGTGATGCAGGTCGAATACCTGGCTCCCACGGGGTGACCGCCGTTCCGCCCGAGTGGTGGCCTTCCCCATCACCCGGGGGATTGGTGTGCCCTCTGGGCGGGTCGTCCGTTCGGATTGCCTGCCGCAACGCACTCCGCCTGGGACACTGAGGTCATTCATCCGTGTCCCAGGCGGATCCTCCGGCTCGACGGCGCGCCAGGCCTCTGGTCGGCTTTTGGGCGGTGCCCACGTGCCGGCTCCTAGGGCCTGTGCGGGGTTGTGATCAGTCTTCGGGTTGTGACTGTTCAGCTCATCTGGCGGGTGAGGTCTTCTGGGCCGATGCCCTCTGGGCGCAACCAACCAGAGGGGCATCAGCCCAGGTATGTCAGGTGGTGATGGTGGCGACGGGTTCGAGGCCGTAGGTTCGGGCGTAGCCGTTCTCGGTGCCGACGAGGAGGTCGATGACCTCGAAGTAGCGGTCCCAGAACGGGGTTTCGCGCAGTGCGTCGATGAGGAGCTGGTAGGCGTGGTGGTCTTCGGCCTCCCACACCCAGACGTCGGTGACGCGCGCGGAGTAGAACTCCGTGTCGTAGAAGCGTGACCGGACGCCGGTGGTCTTGGCCTCGATGGCCGGCAGGACCTGGGTGGTGAAGGCGTCCAAGCGTTCCTGGACGGTCAGGGCGAGCCACTCAGGTGTGGTCTTGACCAGCATGAACGCCGTGACCGGCGGTTCGGTCTTTTCAGCGGGCATCAGGGTGCCTCCAAAGTGGCAGGTGGCCTTGGTTCGCCGGGCTTTATGTGTCCGGCGCCGGGTGCTGGACTTCAGGAGAAGACGGCGGGCTTGAGGGTCTGGGCGCACCACTGCTCGAAGCTGGTGGGGGAGGCGGTGTCCGTGGTCCGGGCGATGCCGGCGTCGAGGCCCTCGTCCTTGGCCCGCTTCATGTCGACCATGCCCTGGACGAATGCCTCGTTGAGGCCGTAGCCGACGAGGGTGGTGTACAGCTCGTCGAGCGGCTGGCGTTCGTAGCGGACGGGGCGGCCGAGCTGTTCGGTCATGATGCGGGCCAGGTCGTTGGGGGACAGGTTCTGCGGCCCGAGGACCGGGACGCTGTCGGTGCCGGTCCACGAGCGGTCCAGCAGCAGGCCGGCGGCGACGGCCGCGATGTCGGCGACAGCGACGAAGGGGGCCTTGCGGTCGGCGTTGGCGGAATCGGTGAAGACGCCCTTCTCGCGGATCGAGTCGGCTTCCTCCAGAAGGTTCTCGAAGAAGGACGGGTTGGCCAGGGCCCGATAGGCGACGCCGGTGTCGGCGATGAGGTCGTCCATGGCGAGGGAGGCGGTGACGAGGCCGGCCCGGTCAGCGAGCGGGGTGCCGCGGCCGAGCGCGGAGACGCCGACGACATGGCCGACGCCGTGGGCGGCGAGTGCCTTGACGGCGGGGCGGGTGAAACCGCTGTAGGCGTCCTGCGGGGTGAGGGAGGCGTCCGGGGGGACGAGCCAGAAGACGGCGTCCGCACCTTCGAAGGCCCGGTCGAGGACCTCGGCTTCCGCGTGCGAGCCGGTGACCACCTCGACGCGTCCGCGCGCCGCGTCCGGAAGCCGGGCGGGATCGCGCACGATCACGCGCAGTTCCTCGCCCGCGGCGGGGGCGGACTCCAGGAGCCGGGAGAGCAGGTGACGGCCGATGTTCCCGGTGGGAGCAGTAATGACAATCATGAAAACCTCGTAGGTCGTGCTGGTTCGGTACGCCCTCATCCTGCTGAGGATCTCCGTGCTGCCACAATGGGAACTTCAGCACGGAATCATTGACTGAAATGGAATAATGCTGGTGAGCAGCCCGGATCCGGTCATCGACGCCAACCTCGCTATCGCATTGGATGCTCTGCTGGCCGAGAACAGCGTGACCCGCGCCGCCGCGCGTCTGCAGACCTCGCCCGCCGCCATGAGCCGCACCCTCGCCCGTCTGCGCCGCATCCTCCAGGACCCCCTCCTGGTCCGGGCCGGACAGGCCATGGTTCCCACCCCACGCGCCCAGGCCCTGCGCGAGGAAGCCGCCACAGTGGTACGCAGCCTCGGAGCGCTGCTCAGCCCTGGCGCGAGCGTCGACCCCGCCGGCCTCAGCAGCACCTTCACCCTCCAGGCCGCCGACCTGGTCGGCGCGGCACTGGCCCCTGGACTGCTGCAACTGGCCCAGCGGGAGGCGCCGGGGGTCTCGTTCCGGATCCGGGCCGAAGAACTGGAGGCTGGCCCCGCCCTGCGCGACGGCCGGATCGACCTGGAGATCGGATCCATCGACCACGTGGACCCAGAAACCCAGGTCGAAGAACTGGTCAGCCTCCGAATGGTGGCGGCCGTCCGGCCCGGCCATCCGCTCACCGAAGGGCCGCTGACCCCAGTACGGCTTGCTGCCGCCCAGCACGTAGCGGTCAGCCGCCGTGGCCGGTTCACCGGCCCCCTCGACACCGCCCTGGCCGAGCAGAACCTCCACCGGCGGGTCAGCGTCGTCCTCCCCAGCCACCTGGCCGCGATGACCCTCGCCGCCCGCAGCGACATCGTCTGCCTCGTACCCGCCGCACCCCCCGGCGCTGCCCCTTCGCCCCTCACCCACGACGCCGGCGCCCTCGGACTGCACCTCCTCGACATCCCCCTGGAACTGCCACCACTGACCATCGGCATGGCCTGGCACCCCCGACACACAGCCGACGGCGCCCACCGCTGGCTCCGCGACGCCGTCCGCCGGACTCTCTGCACACCGACAGCAGCTTCTGAGATCACCGTGGCGGACACGATCGACCCCGAGTAGTACGACACCGCCCCGGCCTATGCGGACGCATGCCCGTTGACAGCAATGTGGGAGTTCGGAAAGCCGGCTCCGACCCGCTGGCAGAAGTGCTCCAATCCGCCAGTTCAAGTGAGCATCACACGGGTCTGGGGCAGAACCCGGCAGGACTGGTGGGTGTGACGCGTAGGCGACTCACTGACGAGCAGGGGAATTACGTTTCCGGCCTGCGAACGCCAGGGCCGTGGCCTTCTCGGTTGAGCGTGCATGCGGGCTGCCTCTTCGCGGGTCACGAGCGGTAGACGTCGCGGTCGCGCGGCGCTGGCGGGTTCGCGTGCAAGGAGGGGCGGGTTCTGTCGTAGGGGCTGAAAGACCGTGTCGGAAATGCGGATGGGCGTACGATTTCGGACATGGGGAGTGTTGCGTTGGCCGTGTACGAGGGGATCAGCCTGTACGAGATGGCCGCGCCGTACGAGGTGTTCGGCGTGGATCGGTCGGACCTGGCGGATCCCTGGTACGACTTCATGGTTTGCGGTGGGGCGTCCGTCAGGGTGGGCGGGTGGTTCCAGGTGGAGGTGTCCGGCGGGCTGGAACGGCTGGTTGAGGCCGACACGGTGGTGGTCCCGGCGTGCCGTGACACGTCGAAGGAGCCGCCGGGCGATCTGGTCGATGCCGTGCGGGCGGCGCACGAGGCCGGGGCGCGGGTGATGTCCATCTGCACCGGGGCGTTCGTGCTGGCCGCGGCGGGGTTGCTCGACGGGCGGCGGGCGACCACGCACTGGATGCACACCGACCTGCTGGCCGAACGCCATCCACGGGTGCGGGTCGACCCGGACGTGCTGTACATCGACGACGGATCCATCCTCACCTCGGCTGGAAAGGCGGCGGGGATGGACCTGTGCCTGCACGTGATCCGGCTCGATCACGGGGCGGCGGTGGCCAACGCGCTGGCCAGGCGGCTGGTCGTACCTCCGCACCGGGAGGGCGGGCAGGCCCAGTTCATCGCCGCGCCCGTCTCCAGCGGGCGCGAGCGACCCCTGGGCGACGTGCTGGCCTGGGCCTTGGAGCAGCTGGACCAGCCGCTGACGGTCGAGGACCTGGCCGACAGGGCGAACATGAGCTCACGCAGCCTCGCCCGCCACTTCCACGCGGTGACGGGCACGACGCCGCTGCAGTGGCTCCAGACCCAGCGCATCCACCGAGCCAGGGAACTCCTCGAAACGACGGACGACAGCGTCGAACTCGTGGCAGCCCGTACAGGCATGGGCACGGCCGCCACCCTCCGCCGCCACTTCAACCGCACCCTGGGAGTCGCCCCCGACACCTACCGCCGCACCTTCCGCGCCACTCCCATCGCGTAATCCCCACGCCACCAACCGCCACGAGAGTGTTCCGAAACGGCGCATCCCGCCTCCTGCCCACTCAACAGAACTGCAGACCCGCGGCAACCTCCCCGACGGATTCTCCCCGTCGGCCGGAGATCAGAAA
The DNA here is from genome assembly GCF_018531495.1 of Nonomuraea sediminis. Classification (GTDB taxonomy): domain Bacteria; phylum Actinomycetota; class Actinomycetes; order Streptosporangiales; family Streptosporangiaceae; genus Nonomuraea; species Nonomuraea sediminis. Next base: position 600,886 of record NZ_JAHDTI010000010.1, on the reverse strand, counting down.
GTCCCAGACGCCCTGCCGGGTTCGAGCGCCGGGCTCCGCATCGAGCGGGAGTGTTCCGAAGACGGTGGATCTAGCCCCCCGTCCCTTACGGCCTGCCGACCTATCGGGACTGTCCGATCTTCGGCCGACGGGGAGACCCCGACGGGGAGGTTGCCGCGGGCCTGCGGCTTCTGCTGGCCAGCCGGCATAAGCAGGCTCCAAGACCTGGCACCTGGGCCGTGAATCGTCCGGGGCATGGGAACTGGGCGCGCAACCCTCCGCACCTCCAGTCCCACTGCTACAACCCTGTTGGCCCGCCTTCGCTGTGAAGGGCGGGGGTGTGGTGGGTTGTCCAGGTCCAGGTGAGTGTGGCGAGGGCGGCGGTGGCGAGGAGCAGCCACGGGGCGGGGATCGAGCGGGTGAGAGCTGCCAGGGGATAAGGCGCCACGAAGCCGAGGTACGAGAGGGCCTGGTAGACGGCTGTGAGGGCGGCCAGGCGGGTGGGGTGGGCCAGGCGTTGGACCTCGATCAGGCCGTAGAGCTGGCAGGTGCCGTAGCCCGCGCCGAGGACCAGGGCGGCCAGCACCACGAGGAGCGGGTTCAGGGTGGCGGCTGCGGCGGCGCCGATCAGGAGGCCTGTGGTGATGGTGCCCATGACGGTCGTCAGGAGGCGGGGATGGGTGAGGCGGCGGGCCAGGGGTTGGACGGCTATGCCCGCGCCTGCCGTAAGGACGGTGACGGCGGCGCTGAAGATCAGGACGTGGCCTGGGAGCTGGTCCTTGACCAGGCCAGGCAGGTACGCGAGTGCGATTGACGCCGAGCCGAACACCCACGGTGCGAGGGGTGCCACCACGGTCAGGAATCGTCGCGAGCGCACTTCCGGGACCCGCCACGGCCTCGACGCGGTCTCCTGGTCGCCACCGAGATGTGTCACGGGCACCCGCGCCTGCGACTCCCGCAGCCGCTGACCTCCGCGGACGGCCTCAGCGGCAGGCCGATGCCCGGCTGTGCGGTTTGGTCGGTGGTCAGCCTCCGAGACGGGACGTGGGTGACCGAGAGCACGGGCGGCTCCACCGACGGGATCGTGGTTGGCGCCAGTGGCGGGAGCGGTGGGGGTGGTGGCTGAGACCGCGGCGGAGGGGGTCGGAGTGGCGGTGGCCGCTGTGCTAGGAGCGGTGGGCGTGGTGGTGGCGGTGGTAACAGGAGCGGTGGTAGCGGAGGCGGCAGGAGACGAGTTGGTGATGGTGGAAGCGCTGCAAGGGGTGGGAGCGGAAGCGTCCGAGGGGGTGGGGGTGGATGGAGTGGCGGGAGTGGTGATGGAGGTGTGGGGAGCAGCGAGGGCGAGAGGGAGGGCGATGAGGGTTATTGCCAGGTGAGGAAGGTAGGGCAGGGTGGTGGGCCAGGGGGACCACTGGGCCAGGGTGCCTGCGGCCAGGGGGCCTAGGCCGAAGCCGATGGTCATGGCGATGGTGATGCGGCGGGGGCCGTCGGTGGGGTTGGGGGAGAGTTCCTTGATCCAGGCGGCGCCGGAGCTGAAGGCGGCTCCGCTGGCCACGCCCGCGACCAGGCGGCCTGCGAAGAGCCAAGGAGCCGCTGTGCCGCCGAGGATGAGGAGAGTCGTCGCCACGAGGGACGTCAGGAGGGTGGGGATCATGATGCGGCGCCGGCCGTAGCGGTCGGAGACGGGGCCGCCGAGGAGGAGGCCTGGGATCAGGCCGAGGACGTACATGCCGAAGGTGGCTTGGATGGTGGTCGCCGAGAGGTCGAGGCGGGTCTGATACATGATCAGTAGTGGGGCGAACTGCTGGGCGCCCCAGCCGACCGCGGCTACCGCCAGCCCTGCGGCCCACCATTGGTTCTTGCTCATTTGGCCCATGGTCGCGGGGTATCGCGTGGTCTACGAGTGGCAGGAATGCCAACATGCGCGCAATTTCCGACACATCTGCTTGGTCGGGATGCCCGAGCGCTGGTCGGCCTACGGTTGGGCCTCCACCGATGCCTCGCTGCGCAGGGCATGCACCGTGCTGCGGGGAATTCCGGTACGGCAGGCCTGCGCTCCCGCCGCGTTTCCTTCAGGAAGGGCGATGGAGGGTCCCCACGCTCTCGGCGCGTGGAGGGGGACGGAGGTCTTACGGTCTCGGGGTGTGGATGGAGACGGGGTGCTTTTCCTGGGTATGGAACCGCCAACTCGGGATGAGCCCTTTGGGCTGCATGAGGCCTCATCCTTGGCGCGAGGGGGCCAGTGGTCATGGGGCGGCCGCGCGCGGTAATCCCTGGGGTGTTTTCGTTAGGCCCGGGGCCGACGGGCGGACGCGTGGATTAGCCGTGGGGCGCCTCGTTAAGCATGGGCCCGTCGGCTGGGCATGGGGCGATGGGTTGCGCGGGCGGTCGGTTGGGGGCCGGGTGGGTGGTTCGGCGTGGGGTTGGCTGGTGGGTTAGTCGATGGCGAAGGTGCGGAGGAGGAGGCCGGTTCGGGGCTTGGGGCCGAAGGAGGTGGATTTGCGGGGGACGCGTTCGCCTCGGGCGGCCACGGCGAGGACCGAGTCCACGTGCAGGGGTTTGAGGATGACTGCCGTGCCGCCGGTGCGGGTGGCCTGCCGTACTGCTGCTTGAGCGTCGTGGTGGACGATGCGGACCGTCTGCTCGTCGTCCTCCAGGCCCCACACGTGGGGGAGGACGAAGCGCGTCAGGATCGACGTGTTGAGCGCGCGCCACTGGGGGGAGTGGTCGGCGGGCATGGCACGCTTCAGCTGGGCCTCGTCGGGGTCCGTCAGGAGGTGGGTGCCTGTTTCGCCGGCCAGGAGGAAGGCGGGGTCGGCAGCCTGGGCGAGGGCTTCGAGGCCGTCGGGCAGGGAGTCGAAGTCGCGGACTCGCCAGGCGTTCTTGGCGCGGGACTTCGCCTCCGCCAGCGGGAGGCCGGGGATCACGCGGTGGATGGGCTTGAGGTCCGGCGGGTAGGCGGAGGAGTCGACCAGGAGCGCCAGGCCGAAGTCCCAGGGACCGTTGCGGCCCTGGCGGGCGTGCTCCTGGCCCTGCAGGACGCGGTACGTCGCATACCGGTGGTGGCCGTCGGCGATCAGGGCCTGGCGGTGGTGGAGGTCGGCGTTGATCGTGGCGATCTCGGCGGGGTCGGTGATGGCCCAGAGCCGGTGGCGTACGCCGTCCGAGGTGCGGGCGTCGATCAGCGGGGTGCGGGTGGTGGCGACCGTGTCGACCAGCGTGCTCGTCGGGCCGCGCGAGCCGTCGTACAGCAGGAAGATGGGTTCCAGATTGGCCTGGGTCGTGCTCATCAGCGCCAGGCGGTCGGCGACCGGGCCCGGCATGACGTCCTCGTGCGGGAGGATCACGCGGGCCGCCGGGTCGGTCAGGCCCACGTCGCCGATGAGGCCGCGCTGGAGGACGCCGGGGCCCTGCTGCTCGTAGACGTACAGCGCCGGCTCGGGGTCGGCGGCCAGCACGCCTGAGGACAGCCACTCTCGCAACGTGTCGCGCGCCGCGCCATATCGCTGGGAAGTCGCGGGGTCCGGTGGCATCGCGGCATCGACGACCGAAGGTGCGGCCGAGTGGCTCGAGGGCGCGATGGAGGGAACCGGCGCCGAGGGCGAGGGAGATGACGGGGCTTCGGATGAGGAGGACGCCGGAGACGAGGGGGCTGCGGATGAGGAGGTCGCAGGTGACGAGGGTGCCGTGGAAGCGGAAGGCGCGGGAGATGAAGAGGTTGCGGGTGAGAAGGGCGCTGGAGATGAGGGGTCTGTAGGTGAGGACGCCCCAGAGGTCGAAGGCGAGGACGGTGCGGGAGCCGAGGAGCCCGAGGTCGGTGCAGGAGACGAGGGGGAAGACGGCGCAGGGGGCGTGGCAGGGGACTCCGCGGGAGAGGTGAGGGGGATGGGTGAGGGTGAAGTAGAGGTTGAGGGGCGCGGGGACGGGGCGCAGGGAAGGATCAGGCGGACCACGTTGTTCGGATGAGAAGCGAGCAGGTCATCGACGTCGCTGTCCGAGATGAGGTCGTACGGCGGGGACGTCACACCAGCGGGATCGTCCACGGCATAACGGACGCCGCGGAATGGCCGCAGCACCAGCCCGTCGGGCACTGGCAGTTCAGGAGTCCCCATACCGGGCATGCTCCCATAAAAGGCCGAGTCTTCCCTGAGCAGCCCCCGCCCCGAGCAGAAGGAGGCCCGCACGTATGGACCCCGAGAGAACAGACGGCGCACCGGAGGGCGATGTCTACGACTGGTACCAGCGTGGGGTGAGACTCCTCAAAGAGGGCAGCCCGGCGGCCGCCGCCGCGCTCCTGGAGCGCGCCGCCGCCGCGGAGCCCGACTCACGCAGCATCAGGGAGGCTCTGGCCAGGGCTCAGTTCAACTCGCGGCGCTACGCGGAGGCGGCTGAGAACTTCCGCTGGATCGTCGACGCCAACCCCGCGGAGGATTACGCATATTTCGGGCTTGGCCTCTCGCTCTGGCGTACGGGCGACATCGAGGGCGCCCAGGAGCCCCTCGCGATCGCCGCTGCCATGCGCCCCGACGAGCGCAACTACAACAACGCCCTCAAGAGCGTCCGCGCCACGATCCGCGCCCGCCGAGAAATGTGACCACCCGCTCCTGTGCCCACCGCACTTGCTCCTGCAACCACCTCTCCTGCTCCCTGTGCCCACTTCTCCTGGCACCAGCTCTCCTGTACGGCAAGCCACCCCACCGCCACCCGCCGTAGCCGCACCCCTCTGTCCAGGGAGACGCCACTCCAGCGCTGACGGCTGACCGCCGCAACGCCGCCCGATACCCGTGGCCCTACAGCTTCAAGGAGCGGTGGTCGGCTCGCGCGGCCGGCTGGGTGCCCTCACGGTTCGCGAGCGTGGTGGGCCGGGCACCTCGGCGGTTCGCGGGCGCCTTTGGACGGGTGCTCCGGCGGGTGGCTGGCGCGGTCGCCAGGGGTGTCGAAGCGGACGCGAGCGTGATGGTCCGAGCATCTCAGCGGCCTGCGAGCGTGGTTGGCTGGGCAGGTCGGGCATCTCAGCAGTTCGTGAGCGTGGTGGCCCGGGGGTTCCGTAGGGGTGCGGGAGCGGGGTTGGTCAGGTGTGCTGGGGGTCAGCGGGTGGAGTTGGCGGTGATTGCGGCTTGGATGTAGGTGGCGACGCCGGGGGCGAAGTTGGCGGTGAAGCGTGGGTCCGAGACGTACAGCTCCCCGAGCCCGCGATGAAGGTCCAGGGAGCAGTCGTAGAACCAGCGGCTGATGTGCTGTCGGTGCTCCTCCGCCAGGTTCATCGCCTGCTCGGACGTGGCCGCCACCCCGGCGTCCATCGCGGCCGCGAAGCGCGAGGAGATGTCCGCGGCCTCCGACTTGATCCGCTGCCAGTCCTCCTTGGTGTAGCGAGCGGTACGCCGGGCAGACTGCGCAAAAGCCGCAGAATCGCCCCACCGCCGCTCGGCCTCCGCCGCGTGGGAGTCCGGGTCGAAGTCGCCGAACACCTCGGCCCGCTCGGCAGGGGTCAGATCGAGTTCCATGGAGCCGACGCTAGAGTCTCACGCGGCGTGAGAGTCAACCGAGAAGAGGCAGCTTGTTGATCGACGGTTACGACACCCTGCTCCTCGACCTCGACGGGGTCGTCTACCTGGGCGCGCACGCCGTCCCGCACGCGGCCGAGTCGCTCGAGCGGGCCCAGGCCGAGGGCGTGCGGCTGGCCTACGTCACCAACAACGCCTCCCGCACCCCGGCCGCCATCGCCGCCCACCTGCGCGACCTCGGCGTCCCCGCGACCAGCGACGACGTCGTCACCTCCGCCCAGGCCGCCGCCCGCCTCATCGCCGAGCGGGTGCCGCCCGGCTCCCCGGTGCTGGTGGTGGGCGGGTCAGGCCTGCGGCTCGCCGTACGGGACCAGGGCCTGAGGCCTGTCACGACCGCGGACGACGCGCCGGTGGCGGTCGTGCAGGGCATCGCGCCCGGGTTGTCGTACGGCCTGCTGTCGGAGGGCGCGCTGGCGGTACGGCGGGGCGCCCTGTTCGTGGCATCGAACGGCGACAGCACCATGCCCACCGGCCGCGGCGAACTGCCCGGCAACGGCGCCATGACCCGGGTGATCGCCACCGCGACGGGCGTCGAGCCGATCTACGCGGGCAAGCCCGAGCCGCCGCTGCACCGCGAGTCGATGATCCGAACAGGCGCGCGCCGCCCGCTGGTCGTGGGCGACCGCCTCGACACCGACATCGAGGGCGCCACGAACGCCGGCGTCGACAGCGTCGCCGTGCTCACCGGCGTCACCCAGCCGCTCGACCTCCTCACGGCCCCGCCCGACCGCCGCCCCACCTACATCGCCCACGACCTGTCCGCGCTGCACGAGCACTACCCCGAGGTACGGCAGGGCCAGTGCGCCGGCTGGCGGGCGACCTACGCTGACGGCCGCCTCCACCTGGAAGGCTCCGGGACCCGCATGGACGCCCTCCGCGCCGCCTGCGACGCCGCCTGGTCGTCCGCCGCCGACGAGGACGCCGTCAAACCCCTCCTCGACCGCCTCCCCTAGCGAGGAGCGCTTCATCTAACGAGGACCGCCGTACGTGGCGGGGACGGGCGTGCGTGGTGAGGACCGCTGTGCGTGGTGAGGGCGTGCGTGCGTGGAGGGATCGCTGTCCACGGCGGGGACGGGCGTGGGTGGCGAGATCCGTCGGGCGTGGCGAGGTTCGCGGGGCGTGGCGGAACGTTAGGTGAGGCGGTGGCTGGTCGGCGGTGTGAGGCCGTCGACGGCGAGCGCACCGCCGGGTCAGTGCCTCGGGCTCGATGACCAGGCGTCCATGGTTCAGAGGAGGCGGCGCAGGCGCAACAGGTCGCCGAAACTGGCGTCGATCTTCACCCGGCCGCCGAGCAGCGCCCTGGCCAGATCCAGCTCACCATCGACCAGCGCCACCAGGTCATCGCTCCCGATCGTCAGCTTGACGTCGGCGGGCGCGGCGGGCGGGTCCTGGGTGAACGGGTCGAGTCCGTCGTGGTGCAGCCGGCCGTAGAAGATGACCTCGAGGTCGGGAACGCGGCAACTGACCGTGCGCTCGACGACGTGCTTGGCCCGATCCTCCTCGCCGACCTCGTCGAACTGCGCGACGAGCTTCGCCAGCGCGGCCCGGCACTCCTCGACGCTTGCCATGGTGCGATCCCTTCCGTCCCCTACAAGACCGTAGCGTTCCCCAACCGTATGACCCTCCAACGCGTGACACGCCTGCCTGGTGCCGCAGGCACTCGCGGGAGGCGTTACGGTCGTGTCATGAGTGAGCTGCCGGAGGAGACCGGCCACGAGCGGGTGGACGCGATCGTCGCGGGCCTCTCCCGCCTGTCCGAGCTGCCGGTCGGCGAGCACGTCGAGGTGTTCGAGGAGGCATTCTCCGGGCTCGAGGCCACCCTGGACGCTCAGTGAGCCGCAGGGTCAGGCTGGACAACGAGCTCGTGCGGCGGGGGCTGGCCAGATCGCGCGAGCAGGCGCGGCAGCTGATCGAGGCAGGACGGGTGACGGTCGGCGGCCAGGCGGCGGGCAAGCCCGCCACCCAGGTCGACACCGCCGCCGCCATCGTGGTCGTCGAGTCGCAGCAGGGCCCCGACTACGTTTCGCGCGGAGCGCACAAGCTGCTCGGCGCGCTCGACACCTTCCCCATCGAGGTCGAGGGCCGCGGCTGCCTGGACGCCGGCGCCTCCACCGGCGGCTTCACCGACGTGCTGCTGCGCCGCGGCGCCGGGCACGTCCTGGCGGTCGACGTCGGCTACGGCCAGCTGGCCTGGTCGCTGCGCACCGACGACCGGGTCACGGTCATGGAGCGCGTCAACGTCCGCGACCTGACGCCCGAGCAGGTCGGCGAACCGCCCACGCTGGTCGTGGGAGATCTGTCGTTCATCTCGCTGCGGCTCGTGCTGCCCGCACTGGCGCAGGTCGCCGCGAGCAGGGCCGACTTCGTGCTGCTCGTCAAGCCGCAGTTCGAGGTGGGTAAGGACCTCGTGGGGGCGGGCGGCGTCGTGCGCGACCCCGCCCTGAGGGCGCAAGCCGTACGGCAGGCCGCGGACAAGGCCGCCGAGCTGGGATTGGACGTACGCGGGGTGACGGCGAGCCCGCTTCCGGGCCCGTCAGGAAATGTCGAATATCTGCTCTGGCTGGGCAAGGGGGAGGGCGCGCCGCCGGTCGGCGACCTCGAAGCCGAGATCCAGCGTGCCGTCGCGGAAGGGCCGCAATGAACCGGAGTGTCCTGGTCACCGTGCACACCGGGCGGGGGCCCGCCGTAGACAGCGCCCGGCTGGTGGTCAACCGGCTCGTCGATGCGGGCATGACCGTGCGCGTCCTCGACATGGAGTCCGAGGAGATCGGCTGCATGGGCGTCGAAGTTGTGCCGTGCGACCCGAGCGCGGCCAAGGACGCCGAGATCATGATCGTGCTCGGCGGCGACGGGTCGCTGCTGCGCGCCGCCGAGCTGGCCAGGCCCGCCCGCACGCCGCTGTTCGGCGTCAACCTCGGCCACGTCGGCTTCCTGGCGGAGGCGGAGGTCGACGACCTGTTCGCCGCCGTCGACAGCGTGGTGGCGGGCCGCTACGACGTCGAGGAACGCATGACGGTCGACGTTCTCGCCCGGCTGAACGGCCAGGTCCTGGCCGACACCTGGGCGCTGAACGAGGTCACCGTGGAGAAGACCGACCGCATGCTCGAGCTGGTCGCCGAGATCGACGGCCGCCCGCTGTCGCGCTGGGGGTGCGACGGCGTGATCTGCGCCACGCCGACCGGCTCGACCGCCTACGCTTTCTCCGCGGGTGGTCCGATCGTCTGGCCCGAGGTGGAGGCGCTGCTCATGGTGCCGATCAGCGCGCACGCCCTGTTCGCCAAGCCGCTAGTGGTCTCGCCGCGCTCCACGCTGGCCGTGGAGATCCTGCCCGACACGCCCGGCGGCGTGCTGTGGTGCGACGGCAGGCGCCGCTTCGAGCTGCCGCCCGGCGCGCGCGTGGAGGTGCGGCGCGGCCAGATCCCGGTACGGCTGGCGCGGCTGCACGGCATCGAGAGCACCGGCGCGCCCTTCACCGACCGGCTCGTGGCCAAGTTCGAACTTCCCGTTCAGGGGTGGCGTGGGAGAGTGCGTCCCTGAGCTAATTGACTCCGGAGCGCGTAGGATCTGATGCGCACACGTGTTCGGAGCGCAGCAGCTCGGTGGGAGAGAGCGAGGCACGATGCCAACGAGCACCGAAGCGGGCGCGACCATCGATGCAGTGAGGCGGGAGTGGGCAGTGCGACCAAGGGTCGAGGAGGTCCGCATCCAGGGTCTCGGCGTCATCGACGAGGCCGTGCTCGAGCTTTCGCCGGGCTTCAACGTGGTCACCGGCGAGACCGGAGCAGGCAAGACGATGGTCGTCACCGGCCTCGGGCTGCTGTTCGGAGGCCGCGCCGACCCCTCGCGCATCCGCCCGGGCGCCGAGCGGGCCAGCGTCGAGGGCACCCTCGTCATCGAGACGGGGGGCCGCGTCTCCCAGCAGGTCGAGGACATCGGCGGCGAGGTGGACGACGGCGAGCTCATCATCTCGCGCACCGTCTCGGCCGAGGGCCGCTCGCGCGCCTGGCTCGGCGGGCGCACCGTCCCCGTCGGCACGCTGACCTACCTGGCCGACGACCTGGTGGCCGTGCACGGGCAGATGGACCAGCAGCGGCTGCTGCAGCCCGCCAGGCAGCGCGCCTCGCTCGACCGCTACGCCGGCGAGGAACTGATCAAGCCGCTGCGCGCCTACAGCCAGGCCTACAAACGCCATAAGCAGGTCGCCGCCCTGCTGGAGGAGCTGACCACCCGCGCCAGGGAGCGCGCCCAGGAGGCCGACCTGCTGCGCTTCGGCCTGGAGGAGATCGAGCGGGTCGACCCCAAGGCCGGCGAGGACGTGGAGCTGCGCGCCGAGGAGGAGCGCCTGTCCCACGCCGACGCGTTGCGCACCGCCGCCACCACCGCCCACACCGCGCTGCTCGGCGACCCCATGGACTCCTCCGGCGGCAACCACGACGTGATCTCCCTGCTCGGCGAGGCCCGGTCGGCCGTGGAGGCCGTGCGTGACTTCGACGCGCAGCTGGCCGGGGTGGCCGACCGGCTGGCCGAGGCCGGCTACCTCATCTCCGACGTGGCCACCGACCTGGCCGCCTACGCCGAGTCGATCGACGCCGACCCGGCCAGGCTGGCCGCGGTGCAGGAACGGCGGGCCGCCCTGACGGGACTCATCAGGAAATACGCCGAGGACAGCGCAGGAGTCCTGGCCTGGGCGCAGCAGTCCGCCCAGCGGCTGTCCGAGCTCGAGGGCGACGACGAGCGCATCGAGGAGCTGACGCGCGAGCACGACGAGCTGACGGCGCGCCTGACCGAGCTGGCCGCCGAGCTCACCGGGGTGCGCGAGGCCGCCGCCGAGCGGTTCGGCCAGGCCGTCACCCAGGAGCTGACCGCGCTGGCCATGCCGCACGCCAGGGTCGTGGTCCAGCTCACCCGTGCCGACGACTTCGGCCCCGAGGGCGTCGACGAGGTCGAGCTGCGCATGGCCGCGCACCCGGCCGCGCCGCCGCTCCCGCTCAACAAGGGCGCCTCGGGCGGCGAGCTCAGCCGCGTCATGCTGGCCATCGAGGTGGTCTTCGCCGGAGCGGACCCGGTGCCGACGTTCGTCTTCGACGAGGTCGACGCCGGCGTGGGCGGCAAGGCGGCCGTCGAGATCGGCCGCAGGCTGGCCCGGCTGGCGCGCACCGCCCAGGTCATCGTCGTCACCCACCTGCCGCAGGTGGCCGCATTCGCCGACCAGCACCTGGTGGTCGAGAAGGCCAGCGACGGCAGCGTGGTGCGCAGCGGCGTGGTCGCGCTCAACCACGAGGGCAGGGTCCGCGAGCTGTCGCGCATGCTGGCCGGACTCGAGGACTCCGAGCTGGGCAGGGCACATGCGGAGGAACTGCTCGGCCTGGCCGCGGCAGATGGGTGATCCTGCGTGACATAACAGACACGCCGCGTAGTGTCGGGCCTCCGAGTCCTTTCCCTCTGGCAGGATGGTCTTGATGAAGGTTCCGGGAAGCAGACTGCCGGGCCTCCGCGGTAGGAAGGACGGAGTCCTTCCCGGTGTCACGGCCGTGGCGAGAATCGATAGGCGAACCAAGAGGCTGACCAAACGGCTCCAGCCTGGTGAAATCGCCATCATCGATCACGTCGACGTCGACCGGGTCAGCGCGGAGGCGCTGGTCGCGTGCGGGGTGGGTGCGGTGGTCAACGTGGCCGCCGGCATCAGTGGCCGCTACCCCAACATGGGCCCGCAGATCCTCGTCGAGGCGGGCGTCCCCTTCGTCGACAACGCCAGCCCCGAGCTGTTCGAGCGGGTGCGCGACGGCGACGTCGTCCGCCTGCAGGACGGCGTGCTCTACCTCGAGGAAGAGCTCGTCGGCAAGGGCGACCAGCAGAGCCCCGAGGCGCTCGAGGCCGCCATGGCCGAGGCGCGTGCCGGACTTTCCGTGCAGATCGAGGCTTTCGCCGTCAACACCATGGAGTACGTTCGCGGTGAGGGCAGGCTTCTCATCGACGGAGTCGGCGTGCCGGAGATCCGCACCCCCATGGAGGACAGGCATGTCCTCATCGTGGTGCGCGGCTACCACTACAAGGAGGACATCGCCACCCTGCGCCCCTACATCCGCGAATACCGCCCCGTGCTCGTCGGGGTCGACGGGGGCGCGGACGCGCTGATCGAGGCCGGCTACCTGCCCGACATCATCGTCGGCGACTTCGACTCGGTCTCCACCAAGGCGCTGACCTGCGGCGCCGAGCTCATCGTGCACGCCTACCGCGACGGCCGCGCGCCCGGCCTCGAGCGCGTGCACCAGCTCGGCCGCGACGCGGTCATCTTCCCGTCCACCGGCACCAGCGAGGACATCGCGATGCTGCTGGCCGACGACAAGGGCGCCGAGCTCATCGTGGCGGTCGGCACGCACTGGACCCTGGAGGAGTTCCTGGACAAGGGGCGCGCGGGCATGGCCAGCACCTTCCTGACCCGGCTGCGCATCGGCAGTAAACTCATCGACGCCAAGGGCGTCAGCAGGCTGTACCGCAGCCGCATCTCGACCGGGCAGTTGCTGCTGCTCGTCGTGACGGCCGCGGTCACCATGGCGGTGGCCATCTACGCCTCGCCCGTCGGCAAGACCTGGCTGAACGGCCTGCAGGACGTCTGGAACGCATTCATCTTCTGGGTGGTCGGACTCTTCTCGTGATCGATTTCCGTTATCACCTCGTCTCCATCGTCGCGATCTTCCTGGCGCTGGCGGTGGGCATCATCATGGGCACCACGCTGCTGCAGGAGCCCGCGGTCGAGCTGGCCAAGAAGACCAGCGACGAGCTGACCAAGACCAACGGCGACCTGCGCACCGAGCTCGACGCGCTGCGCGGCAGGGAAGCGGGCAACGACCAGTTCGTGCTCAACCAGACGCCCCAGCTGGTCTCCGGCGACCTGCAGGGCCAGCGGGTCCTGCTCATGGACGCGCCAGGCGACAGCGCCACCTACCGCGAGGCCCAGCAGCAGGTCATCGAGCAGGCCGGCGCCGTCGTCTCCGGGCGGGTGTCGCTGAGCGAGAAGTTCTTCGACCCCAAGTCGGCCGGCGTGATCGACGGGCTGGTCAACACGCTCAAGCCGGCCAGCATGTCGTTCCCGCCCACCGCCTCCGTCTACGACAAGGCGGCGACGCTGCTGGCCGCCACGACGCTGACCACCGACCCCGCGCAGGCCAACACCGTCAACCCCGACACCTCGGCGGTCCTCAAGAGCTTCGAGACCGACTCCCTGCTGAGCACCACGGACGGCGACCCGAACAAGCGGGCCACGATGGTGGTCATGTTCGCCCCGGAGAAGGTCTTCGACGGCGACAACGCCTCCGCCGAGACCGACGCGCTGGTCGCCCTGAACGCCGGGCTCGACCAGGGCGCCAAGGGTTCGGTCCTGGCGGGCACCGCCGCCACCGCGGCCGCGACGGGCGGCGCCGTCAGCGCGCTGCGCGACGACAGCGACGCCGCCAAGCACGTCTCGACCGTCGACACCCTCGACATGCCCGCCGGCCGCGTGGTCGTGGTCTACGCGCTGCGGGAGCAACTGGCCGGCAAGAGCGGCCACTACGGCATCGGTGCCGGCGCCTCGAACTTCCAGCCCGCCGTGCCGAACGCGTCCACATCCCCCACCTCCTCAGGGAGCTGACATGGCCCGTGGCCTGCTGTACGCCCTGGCGGGCGCCGCGATCGGCGCCGCCGCCGCGCGCGTCGCCTACACCGCGCTGACCAGGTCCAGGACCGGCGACGACCGCTGGACCAGGAAGAACCACCGCGGCGAGCCCATCACCCTGCTCGAAGGCCCCGCCTTCGTGGCCGGCGCGGGCGCCGCCGCCGCGCTGGCGCCCGGCCTGCCGGGCCGGGTACGGCTGGCCGCCCTGCTCGCGGGCACCGGCAGCGGCGCGCTCGGCGCCTACGACGACCTGTACGGCACCACCTCCTCCAAGGGCTTCAAGGGCCACCTGAGCGCCCTGACCAGGGGAGAGGTCACCAGCGGCGCCGTCAAGATCCTCGGCATCGGCGCGACGGGGCTGGCCGCCGCCGCCCTGGTCTCCGGCGGGCCCGTCGACACGCTGATCAACGGCGCCACCATCGCCGGCAGCGCCAACCTGGCCAACCTGTTCGACCTGCGGCCGGGGCGGGCCATCAAGGTCGGCCTGCTCACCGGCGGGCCGCTGCTGCTCGCCGCCCTGTTCCGCGACCAGCCGGTCGCCGCCGCGCTCACCGCCGTCCCGCTCGGCGCCGCGGCCGCCGTACTGCCCGACGACCTGGGCGAGCGGGCGATGCTGGGCGACGCGGGCGCCAACGCGCTCGGCGCGCTGCTCGGGCTCGCCGCCGTCACCAAGCTCGGGCGGCCGGGGCGGCTGGCCGTACTGGGGAGTGTGGCCGTGCTGACGGCCGCCTCGGAGAAGGTCAGTTTCACCAAGGTGATCGCCGGCAACCCGGTGCTGAACAAGCTCGACATGCTGGGGCGCCGTCCCGCGTGACGGCACGGCTCGCCAGGGGCGTCGCCGGCGGCGCGATCCTCATCGGCGCCATCACGATCCTGGCCAGGGTCGCGGGCTTCGCCAAGCAGCTCGCCTTCGCCCAGACCGTCGGCACCAACTGCCTGGCCACCGCCTACTTCACCGCCAACCAGATCCCGAACATCGTCTTCGAGGTCGTGGTCGGCGGGGCCCTGGCGGGGATGGTGGTCCCCGTGCTGGCGGGCGTGCCGGGACGGGAGGCGAGCAGGATCGGCTCGGCGCTGATGACCTGGGTGCTGGTCGTCCTCGTGCCGCTCGGGCTGCTCACCGCGCTGCTCGCCGGGCCGATCGCCGGCCTGTTCTTCGGCGACGTCGTCGCGGGCTGCGACGCGGCCGCGGTGACCGCCACCGCCGCGCGCATGCTGGTCGTCTTCGCCCCGCAGATCCCGCTGTACGGCATGGCCGTCGTGCTCTACGGCGTGCTCCAGTCGCGCGAGCGCTTCTCGGGGCCCGCGCTGGCGCCCCTGGTGTCCAGCATCGTGGTGATCTGCGCGTACCTGCTGTTCGTGCCGCTCAGCCAGGGGCAGACCGACCCGGCCACCGTGCCCCGCCCCGCCGAGCTGGCCCTGTCGGTCGGCACCAGCCTGGGCGTGCTGGCCCTGGTGCTTACGGTGCTGCCGCCCACCGCCCGGCTCGGGCTGCGCTGGCGGCCCACGCTGCGCTTCCCCGACGGCGTGGCCTCCAGGGTCGCGAGGCTGGCCGGGGCGGGGGTCGCCGGGCTGCTGGCCCAGCAGGCCGCCATGGTGGTCGTGCTGCTGCTGTCCAACCAGATCGGCACGGGCGCCATCGCGATCTACAACTACGCCTGGGCGATCTACCTGGTGCCCTACGCCGTGCTGGCCGTCCCGATCGCCACCAGCGCCTTCCCGCGGCTGTCCGCGGCGGGGCCGGGGGAGTTCGAGCCGCTGGCCGCCCGCACGACGCGGGCCGTGGTGCTGGTGTCGGGGCTGGCGGCGGGGATCCTGGCCGCGGTGTCCGCGCCGGGCGCCATCGTGTTCCTCGGCTTCAAGTCGGACGTGCCCGCGCCGGAGTTCGCGCGGGCCATCGCGCTGTTCGCGCCCGGGCTGGTCGGCTACGGGCTGATCGCGCACCTCAGCCGCGTGCTGTACGCCTCGGGCAAGGGCAGGGCCGCCGCCGCGGGCACGGTCGCCGGCTGGATCGTGGTGATGATCGCCCAGACCGCGTTCGTGCTGCTGTTCCCGTCCGACTGGAAGATCGCGGGCATGGCGCTCGGCATGACGGTCGGCATGACCGTCGGCGGCGCCACGCTGCTGGTGTCGGTGCTGCGGGCCCGCGGTCCCGGCGCGCTGGCCGGGCTGTGGCGGGCACTGCTCGCGGCCGTGGCGGGCGGCGCCGCCGGCTACCTGGCCGGCGCGGCCGTCGTACGGTGGCTGGGCGCGAGCGGCATCTGGCCCAACGTGCTGTCGGCCGTCCTGGCCGCGCTCGCGGCGCTGGCCGCGGGCGGCCTGGTCGCGGCCCTGATCGATCGGCAGGACGCCCGCGGCGTCACCGGGCTCGTCATGCGCGGGCGTTGAGGGAGGGAGCAGTCGTGCGGGTGGCATTCGTCCTCGGGACCGCCACAGGCGGGACGGGCAGGCACGTGGCGATGCTGGTCGAAGGCCTGACCAGGCGCGGCCACCGGACGCTCGTCGCCGGGCCGCCCTCGGTGGAGCGGCAGTTCGGATTCACCGGGCTGGGCGCCCGTTTCGTGCCCGTCCCCGTCTCCGACCGCCCGCACCCCGTCAACGACCTGCGCGCCGTCGCCGCGATCCGGCGGCTGACCCGCGAGGCCGACGTCGTGCACGCCCACGGCCTGCGCGCCGGCGCCCTGGCCTGGCTCGCCCGCCCGCGCGCCCCGCTCGTGGTCACCCTGCACAACGCCCTCACAGCGGGCGGCTTCACCGGCTTCGTGTACGGCGTGCTCGAGCGGATCGTGGCACGCGCCGATCGCGTGCTCGTGGTCTCGCCCGACCTGGGCGAACGCATGCGCCGTCTGGGAGCGCGCGACGTGCGTCCCGCCGTCGTGCCCGCCTGGCGGCTGCGCCCGGCCACGCGTACCCCGCAGGAGGTGCGCGCCGAGCTCGGCCTGGGCGAACGGGCTCTGGTCCTCGCCCTGGCCAGGCTCGCCCAGCAGAAGGGCTTGGACACGCTCCTGGACGCCGCCGCAGGCGTCGAGGGCGCCCTGTTCGCCGTGGCGGGGGACGGGCCGCTGCGGGGCGAGCTGCAGGCCAGGATCGACGCGGAAGGGCTGCCCGTGGTGCTGCTCGGCAACCGCGACGACGTGCCCGACCTGCTCGCCGGCGCCACCGTCGCCGTGTGGGCCAGCCGGTGGGAGGGCCAGCCGCTCAGCGTCAGCGAGGCGCTGATGGCCGGCACCCCGGTCGTGGCCACCGCCACGGGCGGCATCCCCGGCCTGGTGGGCGACGCCGGGATCCTGGTGCCCTACGGGGACGCGGACGCGCTCCGCTCCGCCGTACTGAAGGTCGTCGGCGATGCGGCGGAGGCCGGGCGGCTGGCGCGGGCGGCGGCGCGAAGAGGAGCTGAGCTGCCCGGGGAGGACGACGCGGTCGAGAGCGTTCTGGCCGCATACGGCCATGATCGCGAGAAAGATTAGGCGAGGCTAAGGTGTTCTCATATACTGCTTTGGTTAGAGGAGGGGAGTATCCCTTCGCGACAGCTTCGTCATCACGGTGCCGCCTCGACCCATGAGGCCCCCGGGGCTGTCGGTCCGCGTCCCCGCGGGCGGGAGAGACCTCCGGCAATGAGTCATGCATGCCGGAGGTTTGAATCGTGACCGTACCCGTGTGGGCCTGGATCGCCGTCATCGGTGGACTCCTCCTCGTTCTCGCCGTCGACCTGTGGATTGTCGACCGCGGAGAGGCCCGCGAGTTCTCGATGAAGCAGGCCGGGTACTGGGTCACGTTCTACGTCGCCTTGGCCGTGATCTTCGGCGGGTTGCTGTGGGCCGTGTTCGGGGCCGCCAAGGCGGGGGAGTTCTTCGCCGGATACATCACCGAATACAGCCTCAGTGTCGACAACCTGTTCATCTTCTTCATCATCATGAGCAGGTTCGCGGTGCCCCGCGCCTACCAGCACAAGGTGCTGCTCGTCGGCATCGTGCTCGCGCTGGTGATGCGCGGCGTGTTCATCGCGCTCGGCGCCGCCGCGCTCCAGCGCTTCAGCTGGCTGTTCTACGTCTTCGGCGCCTTCCTCGTGTACACCGCGATCAACCTCGTCCGTCAGCACCTCAAGGGCGAGGAGGACGAGTTCAACGAGAACATCGTGCTGCGCTGGGTGCGCAAGGCGTTCCCGACCACCGACGGCTACGTGGGCTCCAAGGTCACCGTCAAGATCGACGGCAAGCGGTTCGTCACCCCGATGCTCATCGTCATGATCGCGATCGGCACCACCGACCTGCTGTTCGCGCTCGACTCCATCCCCGCGATCTTCGGGCTCACCAAGGACCCGTTCGTGGTCTTCACCGCCAACGCGTTCGCGCTGATGGGGCTGCGTCAGCTGTACTTCCTGCTGGGCGGGCTGCTGCAGCGCCTGGTCTACATCAGCTACGGCCTGGCGTTCATCCTCGGGTTCATCGGGGTTAAGCTGATTCTGGAGGCACTGCACGCCAGCGAGGTCTCCTGGGCGCCGGAGATTCCCATCTGGGTGTCGCTCACGGTCATCGGCGTCACCATGGTCGTCACCACCGCGGCGAGCCTGATCAAGGCCCGGCTCGACATGCGCAAGGGCGAGGAATCCAGGGCTAGCTAAATGGCGTTCGAGGCGCTGTGATAGTTGCAGGTTCTGTAACATCACGGCAAAGCGCCCAGTCCAGTACCAACAAAGGTTGTTCGTGTCAGACGATTCTGCAAAGCGAGGCCGCGTGCGGCTGGCCCGGGGCACCTCCCCGTGGCTCCTCCCAACGGTGGCCGCCGCTGCCGCCACCACTCTCCTGGTGCGCCGCGACCGGCGCTGGGCGCTCGCGGCCGTGCCGCTGACCGCGCTCACCGGCACGATGCTCTGGTTCTTCCGCGACCCTGACCGGGAGCCCGGTCAGGGCCGGGTCCTGTCGCCCGCCGACGGGGTGGTGCAGAGCATCGACGCCTGGCCCGACGGCCGCACCCGGGTCGCGATCTTCATGAGCCCGGTGAACGTGCACGTCAACAGGGCCCCCCTTGCGGCGACCGTCACCTCGGTGCAGCATGTGGCGGGTGGGTTCCTGCCGGCTTTCAACAAGGACAGTGACCAGAACGAGCGCGTGGTGTGGCATTTCGCGACCGCGCTCGGTGACATCGAGATGGTGCAGATCGCGGGCGCGGTGGCGCGCAGGATCGTGCCGTACGTGAGCGAAGGCGCCAAGGTCTCGCAGACCGAGCGGATCGGCCTCATCAGGTTCGGCTCGCGGGTCGACATCTATCTTCCCGAAGGGATCGCCCCCGCGGTGTCCGTGGGGGAGAAGACGGTTGCGGGGGTGACCAGAATTGACCGCGGCTGATGCCGGTAGTTGGCAGGCCGAAGAAGATGAGCCACGCGGTCCGGTCGGCAAGGCTTTCCGGCTGTCGGCCGCCGACTCGCTGTCCCTGGGCAACGCGCTGTGCGGGTTCCTCGCGGTGTGCGTGCTGGCGGGCTCGGCCATCCAGTCGCTGCAGGCACACTCCAAGCTGGAGATCGCGCCCGGATTCTTCGCCACCGCGGTGGTGCTGCTGCTGATCGGCGCGACCTGCGACCTGTTCGACGGGCTCGTCGCCCGGCGCTTCCGCGCCTCGGCGATGGGTGCGGAGCTGGACAACCTGGCCGACGTCATCAGCTTCGGCTTCGCCCCGGCGTTCATGGTCGTCGTCTGGGGCGGCTTCAGCGGCCGGGTCCCGTTCACGGCCGTGCTCGTGGTGGCCGCGTCTGTGCTGCTCGCCGGCGTCGTACGGCTGGCGCGTTTCGCCTGCGTCAAGACCAAGAGCGGCGACTTCATGGGGCTGCCCATCCCGATGGGCGCGATGACCGTGATCTCCATCGTGATGCTGTTCCAGCCGAGCTGGCCCGCGCTGGCCGCGGTGCTCGGCGTGGCCTGGCTCATGGTCAGCCGCATCGAATACCCCAAACCCAAGGGACAGCTGCTGGCCGGCGTCCTGGCCTGGATCATGGTGAACGTGGCGTTCCTCACCGTGTGGGTGGCCTGGCCGCAGGGCGGCGACATGCCGATCAAGGTGGGCGCGTCCATGCAGATCGCGCTCGTCGCGGCGATCCCGCTGCGGATGCTGTTCTACAAGCGCGAGCAGCGCAAGGAGCGCGAGCGCGTCGGCGGCTAGCCCCTTTGCGGATCCGAGGAGGCGTGCGGGCGGCCGGCGCGCGATGATGGTGTCATGCCGCGCGAGCACACCCGCACGTACTACCTCGGCAAGCTGGCCGCCGAGCTGGAGCTGCGCGGGCTGACCGCCCAGCTGCGCGACAACCCTCCCGCGCTGCGCGTCAGCGACCCCGACACGGCCATGCTGGTGGAGACCGTCGACTGCGTGCCGCTTTCCGACGGCTGGTTCTATCGCTGGTCCTGGGGGGAGATCGTCGGGCTCGCCGACGACCCCGCCCTCGCCGCCCAGCGCATCGCCCACGTCCTGTCAGGCCGCCTGTCCAACTGACATCCTCTTCGCGGCGCACGGGTGTAGGGCCGACCTGGGCTTGGGTCCCGTCCCGGTGGGTTGTGGGCGCCGTTACGGCGGGCAACCGGTCCACCGCGAGGGCGGCGCCGGTCGCGCGTCGTCAGCCTGGTGCGGTGGGCGGCGGGTGGGGCGGCCTCGCCGTACAGGACGAGAGAGTCAGATCACCAGCCGCGGGCCTTCCACTCCGGGAGGGAGGGGCGTTCGGCGCCGAGGGTGGTGTCCTTGCCGTGGCCGGGGTAGACCCAGGTCTCGTCGGGGAGGCGGTCGAAGATGCGCTCGACCACGTCGGTGTAGAGCTGGTCGAAGCGGGTCGGGTCCTTCTGGGTGTTGCCCACCCCGCCGGGGAAGAGCGAGTCGCCGGTGAACAGGTGCGTGCCGTACAGCAGCGCGATCGACCCTGGCGTGTGCCCGCGCAGATGGATGACCTCGAGGCTGACGCGGCCGAAGGTGATCGTGTCGCCGTGCGAGACGGTCTTGTCGGGTTTGACGGGCAGCGCGGGCGCGTCCAGCGGGTGGGCGATCGTGGCGGCGCCGGTGACCTTGGCCACCTGCTCGAGCGCCTGCCAGTGGTCGCCGTGCCGGTGGGTCGTGACGATCCACTTCAGCGGCTCGTCGGTGATCAGGGCGAGCAGCCGGTCGGCCTCGGCGGCGGCGTCGATCAGCAGCTCGTCGCCCGTCTCGGTGCAGCGCAGCAGGTAGGCGTTGTTGTCGAAGGGGCCGACGGCCAGCTTGGTGATCGTCAGCCCGGGTAGTTCGCGTACGTCGGCCGGCCCGCCGACCTGAACGTCACCGGTGTAGGTCATGGATAGTCCTTCGGAGGCGTGGCGGGCAGGGCAGCGGGGGCGGGCATCGTCAGCCATGGCGGCGCGGACGGCAATCGCCCCTCGGGCACCACAGTAACCCCGTCTCCACCCGAGCGTCCGGTCAGCCAGGCCAGCACGTCGGCCGAGCCGCCTGCCACGACGGGGCCTTCGCCCAGGTCTGTCCACGTCTCTCCGTCGTCGATGCGGATCTCGCTGACGGTGGACTCGCCGTACGGCCAGCAGACGCGGCAGTCGTGCAGCTCGCGGCGCACGAACGCGGCCGGCCAGTCGGCGGGGGTGAAGCCCGCGCCCAGGTCGACGTGGTGGATGTGCACCTCGCGCAGCCGCCTGACCAGGCAGTACCAGGCCGGGTGGTACGGCGGGCGCAGTCCGGTGACCATGGTCCGCCAGCCCTGCTCGGGCATGTCCGCGACGGCCTCGACCAGCCGGGCGGCGCCGTCCTCGACGGCCGCCAGGTGCTCGGCGGGCGAGCGGGTGGCGTTGCGCTCGATCTCGGCGACGCGGGCGTCGGGACCCGCGTACTGCGGGGTCTCCACGCCCGTCCTGGCCCAGGCGAGCAGGCGCAGGTGCGAGTCGGCGTTGCCCGCGAGGTGGGCCAGGACGTGGCCGCGGGTCCAGCCGGGCAGGCGCGAGGGAGCGGCCAGGTCGGCGGGGGTGAGGGCGGCGGCGGTGGTCAGCAGGCGGTCGGTGGCCTCGGCCAGTTCGGCCTGGATCGCCGGTAGAACAGTCATGTCCTGATATTTCATCAGATGCCTGGGGCATAAGCGGGCAGGTCACGCGGTTGACTCTCAAAGCCCTCCTGCCGTGGCCTGGGAAGGCCGTAACCTGAGAGGGACGGATTTTCGGGGGTCGAAGCGCGGGCGCCGAAAACTGTCGGGGCCACCGTCTACCATCCCCCGTTGGACCTATCCGCCTTTACGACATCCGGGATCGCCGTGGCAGACCGCCTGATCGTGCGTGGTGCACGTGAACACAACCTCAAGGACGTCTCGCTCGACCTACCGCGAGACTCTCTGATCGTTTTCACCGGCCTGTCCGGCTCGGGCAAGTCCAGCCTTGCCTTCGACACGATCTTCGCCGAGGGCCAGCGGCGCTACGTCGAGTCGCTGTCGGCCTACGCCCGCCAGTTCCTCGGCCAGATGGACAAGCCGGACGTCGACTTCATCGAGGGCCTGTCGCCCGCGGTCTCGATCGACCAGAAGGCCACCAGCAAGAACCCCCGCTCGACCGTCGGCACGATCACCGAGGTCTACGACTACCTTCGACTGCTGTGGGCGCGCATCGGCAAGCCGCACTGCCCGGTATGCGGCCGCCCGATCGCCCGCCAGTCGCCGCAGCAGATCGTCGACCGTGTGATGGACCTGGAGGAGGGCACCCGTTTCCAGGTGCTGGCCCCGGTCGTCAGAGGCCGCAAGGGCGAGTACGGCGAGCTGTTCCGCGAGCTGCAGACCAAGGGCTTCGCCAGGGCCCGCGTCGACGGCACCGTGGTCAGGCTGGAAGAGCCCCCGGTGCTGAAGAAGTACGAGAAGCACGACATCGAGGTCATCGTCGACCGCCTGTCGGTCAAGGACACGGCGGTGCGGCGGCTGACCGACTCGGTGGAGACCGCGCTGCAGCTGTCCGGCGGCACGATCACGCTGGAGTTCGTCGACCTGCCCGAGGACGACCCCGGCCGCGAGCGCTTCTACTCCGAGCACCTCTACTGCCCCTACGACGACCTGTCGTTCGAGGAGCTCGAGCCGCGCTCGTTCTCCTTCAACTCCCCCTTCGGCGCCTGCCCCGAGTGCACGGGCCTGGGCACGAAGATGGAGGTCGACCCCGAGCTGGTCGTGCCCGACCCGGAGCTCACCCTCCGCGGGGGCGCGCTGCACCCGTGGTCCGGCGGCCACACCAGCGAGTACTTCGTCCGGCTGATCGAGGCGCTCGGCCACACGATGGGCTTCACGCTCGACACCGCGTGGGAGAAGCTGCCCAAGAAGGCGCAGAAGGCGCTGCTGTTCGGCCACGACGAGCAGGTCCACGTCCGCTACAGCAACCGCTACGGCCGCCAGCGCTCCTACTACACCACCTACGAGGGCGTCATCTCGTGGGTGCAGCGCAGGCACGCCGAGGCCGAGAGCGACGCCACCCGCGAGCGCTTCGAGGGCTACATGCGGGAGATCCCGTGCCCGGCCTGCGACGGCAAGCGGCTCAAGCCGGTCACGCTGGCCGTGACCGTGGCCGACAAGTCGATCGCCGACGTGGCGTCCATGTCGATCGGCGAGTGCGCCAAGTTCCTGGCCGCGCTGCGGCTGTCCGACCGCGACATGCAGATCGCCGAGCGGGTGGTCAAGGAGATCAACGCCCGTATGGGCTTCCTGCTCGACGTCGGCCTGGACTACCTGACGATGGACCGCGCCGCGGCCACCTTGGCCGGTGGTGAGGCGCAGCGCATCCGGCTGGCCACGCAGATCGGCTCGGGCCTGGTCGGCGTGCTCTACGTGCTCGACGAGCCGTCCATCGGCCTGCACCAGCGCGACAACATGCGCCTGCTCGAGACGCTGATCCGGTTGCGCGACATGGGTAACACCCTGATTGTGGTCGAGCACGACGAGGACACCATCGCCGCCGCCGACTGGGTCGTCGACATCGGCCCCGGCGCGGGCGAGCACGGCGGCCAGGTCGTCGTGTCGGGCACCGTACAGGATCTCCTGTCGAGCGAGGCGTCGCTGACCGGGGCGTATCTGTCGGGCCGCAAGTCCATCGCGATCCCCGCCAAGCGCCGCAAGCGCGACAAGAAGCGGCAGATCACTGTCAAGGGCGCGCGCGAGCACAACCTCAAGGGCGTCGACATCGACTTCCCGCTCGGGGTGTTCACCGCGGTCACCGGCGTGTCGGGGTCCGGCAAGTCCACGCTGGTCAATGACATCCTCTACAACGCGCTGGCCAAGGAGCTCAACGGCGCCCGTACGGTGCCCGGACGGCATTCCCGCATCAACGGGATGGACCAGGTCGACAAGGTCGTCCACGTCGACCAGTCGCCGATCGGGCGCACCCCACGCTCCAATCCGGCCACCTACACCGGCGTGTTCGACCACGTCCGCAAGCTGTTCGCGGCCACCACCGAGGCCAAGGTGCGCGGCTACCAGCCGGGGCGCTTCAGCTTCAACGTCAAGGGCGGCCGCTGCGAGGCGTGCGCCGGCGACGGCACCATCAAGATCGAGATGAACTTCCTGCCCGACGTCTACGTCCCCTGCGAGGTCTGCCACGGCGCCCGCTACAACAGGGAGACGCTGGAGGTCCACTACAAGGGCAAGACCATCTCCGAGGTGCTGGACATGCCGATCGAGGAGGCGCTCGGCTTCTTCGAGGCGATCCCGGCGATCAAGCGGCACCTGCAGACGCTCAACGACGTCGGCCTCGGCTACGTGCGGCTCGGCCAGCCCGCCACCACGCTGTCGGGCGGTGAGGCGCAGCGCGTCAAGCTCGCCTCCGAGCTGCAGCGCCGCCAGACCGGCCGGACGATCTACGTCCTCGACGAGCCGACCACCGGCCTGCACTTCGAGGACATCCGGCGGCTGCTCGGCGTGCTCGGGCGGCTGGTCGACGGCGGCAACACCGTGATCGTCATCGAGCACAACCTCGACGTGATCAAGACGGCCGACTGGATCATCGACATGGGGCCCGAGGGCGGCTCCCGCGGTGGGACCCTCGTCGCCTCGGGCACGCCCGAAGAGGTCGCCCTCGTCGACGAGAGCCACACGGCCCGCTTCCTCCGCAAGATCCTCACCCTCTGACACCTCCCCGAGACCCCGCGCAGCATCCCGCCGCCCGGGGTCTCGCCGTTTCTGCACGGTGGGCCGCCGCCCGGGGTGTCGTCGCCTCCTTACGGCGGGTCGCCGTCCGGGTCTCGTCGCTCCGGTACGGCGGGTCGCCGCACGGGGTGTCGTTGCTCCGCTGCGGCGGGTCGCCGCACGGGGTGTCGTCGCACCGGTACGGCGGGCCGCCCCCGGACCCGTGCGGGACGCCCTCAGGTGGGTTCCGCATCGCGGGCCATGGGCGGCGCACCCGTGGGGTCCCGCGCTTGTTTCAGGACGTCTCGGGTCCGGGTGGATGCCGGGGGCCGTTGCGAAGGGCCTGCCGTACCGATGACTCGCAGGAGAGGTGGGGTCAGGCGCAGAAGTCGGCGATGGTGGCCGTGAAGATGCGGGCGAGGCGTTCGACCGAGGCCGCGTCCGCCCATTCCGTGGCCGCGTGGGCGCCCGCGCCGCCCGCGCCGTACAGCACGCAGGGGATCCCGGCCGCGTCGTAGAGCGCGCAGTCGGTCCAGAACGGCTCACCCCGGATCACGGGCGGATGCCCGAGCTCCTTCTCCGCCTGCGCGGCCAGGCAGGCGACGATCGGCGACTCCCTGTCCGCCTGGAACGGCGGCCGCCCGAGCCCCTGCACCACCCGGTACCGGAAGTCGGGCACCGTGGCCACGAGCCCGTCGAGCAACGCCTCCAGCTCCGCCCGCACCGACTCGGTGGTCTCGCCGGGAACCGTACGGCGCTCCAGCGTGACCCGGCACCGCGCCGGATACGTCGAGGCCTCCTGCCCGCCGTCGATCGTGGAGGCGTGCACGCTGCCCGCGCCCAGCAGCGGGTGCACGTCCCCGGCGCCGAGCCGCCGCTGCCACTCCTCCAGGGCGACCAGGAAATGCCCCGCTTTGACGATCGCGTCGATCCCCAGGTCGGGCCGTGACCCGTGCGCCGCCCGCCCCTCGATCTCGACCTCGAACCAGGCGAACCCCTTGTGCGCGACCGTCAGCTCCAGGTTGCTGGGCTCGGCCACGATGGCGGCGTCGGCGGTGAAGTGCCGCAGCACCTCCTCCGTGCCGTGGCTGCCGAACTCCTCGTCGGCCACGCACGCCACCAGCACGTCCCCGCGCAGCCCGAGCTGCTTGGCCTCGTGCGCGGCCACCATCATGGCGGCCAGCCCGCCCTTCATGTCGAAGGTGCCCCGGCCGTGGATCCGCCCGTCACGCTCCTCGGCCGCCAGCGGATCGCCGTCGTACCCGGCGAGCCCCACGGTGTCGAGATGCCCGTTGAACATCAGCGACCGCCCGCCCCCGCTCCCGCGCGCGATCGCCACGATCGACGGCCGCCCCGGCCGCTCCTCGAGCCGGTGCACCTCGAACCCGCGCTCACCGAACCACCGCGCGCAGTGATCCGCGATCGCCACTTCCCCCGCCCCGCCGGGCACGAGCTCGGGATTCACGGAGTCGATGCCGACCAGCTCCCGCAACAAGTCCAAGATCACAAACGGAGTCTCCCTCCGCCCCACCCCCAAGGTCAACCCCACCCTCCCGAACTCGGGACGCCGCCGAGTAAGCGGCCCGAACCGACACACCGCCGAACGCGATTCCACAAGCAAGGCGTACGCAGATCCCGCCGGCGCTTGGTGGCCTGGGGGAGAGCGGTGGGCTGACAGGTAGGCGTGAGGTCCCGCCGTGCGCGTTGCGCCGTACCCCGTGGCTTGCCGTACCGGCTCGGGTCGGGGGCGGGTGGAGGACCGGGGGTTGGTCTCAATAGGCTTATGCGCAGGTAAAGAGACCTAACGGGGAGTGTCCATGGCAGGCAAGGTGAGTGGTTCTCGCGTGCCCGGAATCGGGCGGCGCGAGGTCCTTGGGGCGGCCGGAGTCGCCGTGTGCGGGCTGGCGCTGACGGCGTGCGGCGGCGGGAGCAAGCCGACCTCGGCTGCCGGGATCAAGGGCAAGGTCATCGCCAAGACCGCCGACGTGCCGGTGGGCGGCGGCCACCTCGTCGACGAGTGGAAGATCATGGTCACGCAGCCCAAGCAGGGCGTCTACAAGGCGTTCAGCGCGGTCTGCACGCACGCCGGCTGCACCGTCGGCTCGCCCGAGGACGACGTCATGACGTGTCCGTGCCACGGCAGCGAGTTCTCCTGCGACACCGGCCAGCCGGTCAAGGGCCCGGCCAAGGCGCCGCTCACGGTTTACAAGGTTCAGGTGCAGGGCGACGGAATCGTGGTCGTGTGAACGGGTAATTGTGCGTGGTTCCCGGGCATGCAGGTGCGGCACGCTGAACCGGCGCGCAGCCGCGAGCCGTACCTGAAGAAGTAAGACCCAACCTGGGAGGACGCAGACATGACCGATACGACACGCCGCGCGGTGGTCTTGGGGGCCGGGGGCGCCGGGCTGGCGGCCGTGCTCACCGCCTGCGCGGGGTACGGCACCGCCAGCGGAGGACAGACCACCGAGGCGACCGCGGAGAGCGAGCCTTCGGCCGCCGCGTCGAAGAAGAAAGAGAAGGAGAAGGTCGCCGAGGGGCTGGCGAAGACCAGTGCGATCCCCGAGGGGGGCGGGAAGGTCTTCGACAAGGAGAAGGTCGTCGTCACCCAGCCCGCGGCCGGCGAGTTCAAGGCGTTCAGCGCGATCTGCACCCACCAGGGCTGCACGGTCGCGACCGTCTCGAACGGGACGATCAACTGCCCGTGCCACGGCAGCAAGTACAACATCGCCGACGGTTCGGTCGTCAAGGGACCGGCGACCAAGCCGCTGGCCGCGAAGAAGATCGACGTCAAGGGCGGCGAGATCTCGATCGCCTAGCGCCCTTTTTCATGATTTTCTCACGTGCGTGCGATTGGGTGCTCGCATGGGAGATGAGCTCAAGAGCCGCAGAGCGGTGATCGCGGGTGTCGGCGCGGGCGGCCTCACGCTTGCCCTGGCTGCCTGTGGCGGCAACAGCACGGATACAGGCAGTACCAGCGCCACGGTCGCCGCGGCACCGGGCGGGAGCCTGGGCAAGGCCTCGGAGATCCCCGTCGGCGGCGGCAAGGTGTTCGCCGGCGAGAAGATCGTGGTGACGCAGCCGAAGGCGGGCGAGTTCAAGGCGTTCACCGCGGTGTGCACCCACCAGGGGTGCACGGTCGCCACGGTGGCCGACGGCACGATCAACTGCCCGTGTCACGGCAGCAAGTTCAACGCCGCCGACGGCTCGGTCGCCAAGGGGCCGGCGACCAAGCCGCTGGCCGAGAAGCAGATCAAGGTGAGCGGCGACGAGATCACGCTGGCCTGACCGTCAGGCGAGGCCGTCCCGCAGGGCCTGCTCGATGTGCCGCCACGCCTCCTCCTGATGGGGGGAGGCGGGGTCGGACAGGAAGGCGTGCGGGGCACCCTCGACCACCACCATCGTGTGGGCGACGCCCTCGTCGCGCAGCCGGTCGGCGATGGCCGTGCGGTGCTCGGCCGTCACCACGTGATCGCGGTCGCCCACGATGTACACCAGCCGGCCCTTGATGCCGCCCGACAGGTCGAGCGTGGGCTCGGGGCTGCTGATCGGGATCTTGGTGCCCGTCAGCCACCCCGCGTACAGCACCACGGTCACCGCCAGGTCCAGCCGGGTGGCCGCCAGGTAGGCCAGGTGCCCGCCGAGGCTGAGCCCGACCATGCCGACCGCCCCGGTCGTGTCCCCGCGCGCGGCCAGCTCCTCGGCCGCCGCCCTGACGTCGTCAAGAACGCCGGTACGGCTGAGCGTCGCCATCAGCTCGAACCCGCGGGCACGCCCCTCGTCGGTGACCGGCAGCTCGACGCCGGGCTCCGCCCGGTGGTAGAAGTCCGGGGCGAGCACCACGTACCCGCCGCGGGCGATCCGGTCGGCCACCGCGCGCACGTCCTCGGTCACGCCGAACAGCTGGTGCGCCACGATGACGCCGGGGTGGGCGCCGGGCGCGGCGGGCCGTGCCAGGTAGGCGCCCATCGGCCCGTCGGGGGTCTGGATCGAGACGGTCTCACCCATGGCGCAGCGCCTCCACGACCGCCTCGGCCACCCCGGCGGCGGAGGCGGGGTTCTGCCCCGTCACCAGCCGCCCGTCGCTGACGACCTGGGCCTGGAAGTCCGGCGCGGGCACGTGCTCGGCGCCCAGCTCGCGCAGCCGCGAGGCCAGCAGGAACGGCACCACATCGGTGAGCCCGACGGCCGCCTCCTCCTTGTCGGTGAACGCGGCCACCCGGCGCCCCGCCACCAGCGGAGCGCCGTCCGACAGCGTGACGCCCACCAGCGCGGCGGGACCGTGGCACACCGCGGACACCACGCCGCCGTTCTCGTAGACCGCCCTGGTCACGGCGGCCAGCCCGGGGTTGTCCGGGAAGTCCCACATCGTGCCGTGCCCACCCGCGAACAGGATCGCGTCATACCGGGCCGGATCGACCTCCGCCGCGCGTGGCGTCGCGTCGAGTCCGGGCAGGTCGAGGAAACGCCGCTGCACCGGGTCGTCGAGGTCCACCCCGTCCCGCGGCGGCGCGCCGCCCGCCACGCTGGCGAACTCCACCTCGAAGCCCGCCCGCGTGAACACCTCCCACGGGTGCGCCGCCTCGGACACGTAGAAACCGGTCCCGCGGCCGGTGTCGCCCAGCTCCGCATGGCTGGTCAGCACGATCAGAATGCGCTTCGTCATGCCCCCATGCTCACCCCGATCCGCCATCGGCCGCCAATAGCCACACCTGGGTGCGTCCATCAGAATTCTGATATGGCACTGTCCTTCGACCTGCTGCGCACGTTCCTGGCCGTGCACCGCTCCGGCTCCGTCACCCGCGCCGCCGAGCTGCTCGGCCTGTCGCAGCCGGCCGTGACCGCGCAGATCAGGACGCTGGAGGAGATGTTGGAACGGCCGCTGTTCGAGCGGCTGCCGCGCGGGATGGCGCCCACCCCTGCCGCCGACCAGCTGGCCCGCCGCGTCTCCGGGCCGCTTGACTCGCTGGAGGAGCTGGTGCTCGGCGACCTCAGCGGGCCTGCCGAGGCGTTCGGGCGCGCGGTGCACCTGGGCGGACCCGCCGAGATCATGTGCGCCAGGGTGCTGCCCGCGCTCGCGCCCATGGTCGCCGAAGGGCTGCAGGTGCGGGCCACGCTGGGGCTGCCCGACGAACTGCTGGCCGCGCTGGCCGGCGGCGGCCTGGACCTGGTGGTCGCCAGCGTCAGGCCGCGCAAGGGCGGGCTGCGTGTCGAGGCCCTGTGCGACGAGGAGTTCGTGCTGGTCGCGGCGCCCGGATGGGCCGGCGAGCTCGACAGGGCGCCGCTGGTGGCCTACGCCGAGAACCTGCCGATCCTGCGCCGCTACTGGCGGGCCGTGTTCGGCGTGCGGCTCACCCGCCCGCCGGCGCTGGTCGTGCCGGACCTGCGCGGCGTGCTCGCCGCGGTGGTGGCGGGCGCGGGGGTGAGCGTGCTGCCGCGCTACCTGTGCGCGGACGAGCTGGCGGCCGGACGGCTGCGCACCCTGCTTGAGCCCGAGGTCGCCCCGCTCAACACGCTCTTCCTGGTGACCCGCGCGGGCGCATCCCACCCGGCCGCCGCGGCGGTGCGCGATCGGCTCCTGGCAGAGGGAATCGGCTGGTCCGTATAACCGGTCGGTGGGGTGGCTCGCCGTACATCACCAAGCCCTGCATCAGAAGAGATCGAGTAGCGGGCTTGTCGGTTGGGGTCGATAGGCTTGAGCGCGTGGCGAGCCCCTTGAGTTTTCGGCCGAAACCCGGATCGATCCCCGAGTCACCCGGGGTCTACCGGTTCAGGGACGAGCACGGCCGCGTGATCTACGTGGGCAAGGCGAAAAGCCTGCGCCAGCGGCTCAACTCCTACTTCGCGGACTTCTCCGCGCTGCACCCGCGCACCCAGACCATGCTGACCACGGCCGCCGACGTCGACTGGACCGTCGTCGGCACCGAGGTCGAGGCGCTGCAGCTCGAATACTCCTGGATCAAGGAGTTCGACCCGCGCTTCAACGTCAAGTACCGCGACGACAAGTCCTACCCCTACCTCGCCGTCACCATGGGCGAGGACTTCCCGCGCGTGCAGGTGATGCGCGGCGCCAAGCGCAAGGGCACCCGCTATTTCGGGCCCTACTCCCACGCCTGGGCCATCCGCGAGACCGTCGACCTGCTGCTGCGCGTCTTCCCCGTCCGAACCTGCAGCGCGGGGGTGTTCAAGCGCGCTGGGCAGATCGGCCGGCCGTGCCTGCTCGGCTACATCGACAAGTGCTCGGCCCCCTGCGTCGGCCGGGTCACCCCCGAGGAGCACCGCGCGCTCGCGGAAGACTTCTGCGACTTCATGGCAGGCAACACCAGCCGCTTCATCAAGCGCCTGGAGAAGGAGATGCGCGAGGCGGCCGCCGAGGAGGAGTTCGAGCGGGCCGCCAGGCTGCGCGACGACATCCAGGCGCTGCAGCGCGCGCTGGAGAAGCAGGCCGTCGTGCTCGGCGACGCCACCGACGCCGACGTGATCGCGCTGGCCGAAGACGCGCTCGAGGCCGCCGTCCAGGTCTTCTACGTGCGCGGCGGACGCATCAGGGGCCAGCGCGGCTGGGTCGTCGACAAGGTCGAGGAGACCACGCCCGGCGCCCTGGTCGAGCACTTCCTCCTGCAGATCTACGCCGAGGGCGAGATCCCGCGCGAGGTCCTGGTCCCCGCCCTGCCACCCGAGCCGGATGCCGTCACCGAGCTGCTGACCGAGCAGCGCGGCGCCAGGGTGGAGCTGCGCGTGCCGCAGCGCGGCGACAAGAAGGCGCTGATGGAGACCGTCGAGCGCAATGCCAAGGAGTCCCTGGCACAGCACAAGATCCGCCGCGCCAGCGACCTGACCACCCGCAGCAAGGCGCTGCAGGAGATCGCCGACGCGCTCGAGCTCGACCAGGCGCCGCTGCGCGTCGAGTGCTACGACGTCTCCCACCTGCAGGGCGAGAACGTGGTGGCCTCGATGGTGGTCTTCGAGGACGGGCTGGCAAGAAAGAGCGAATACCGCCGCTTCGCCGTCAAGACCAAGGAAGGCGACGTCGCCTCCATCTACGAGGTCATCCACCGCCGCTTCAAGCGCTACCTCGAAGAGCGCGCCAACACCGGCGAGCTGGCCGCGGACGAGGGCAGCGGGCCGATCGACCCCGAGACCGGCAAGCCGCGCAAGTTCGCCTACCCGCCCAACCTGGTCGTCGTCGACGGTGCGGGGCCGCAGGCCGCCGCCGCCCAGCGCGCGCTCGACGAGCTCGGCATCGACGACGTGGCCGTGTGCGGCCTGGCCAAGCGTCTGGAGGAGGTGTGGATGCCCGGCGACGACCAGCCGGTCATCATGCCGCGCTCCAGCGAGGGCCTCTACCTGCTGCAACGCGTGCGCGACGAGGCGCACAGGTTCGCCATCACCTACCATCGTTCCAAGAGGTCCAAGGCGGTGAAGGAGAGCGCGCTCGACGCGGTGCCAGGGCTCGGCCCGGCGCGCAAGCAGGCGCTGCTCAAGCACTTCGGCTCGCTGAAGAAGCTCAAAGAAGCCACCGTCGCCGATATCTGCGAGGTCCCCGGCATCGGACAGTCCACAGCCGAGGTGATCGTGTCGACGCTGAAGGGGGAGTGACCGTGAACACCACCGAGCCGGCGTTCGTCATCGTCACCGGCATGTCGGGAGCGGGCCGCAGCACCGCCGCCAAGGCCCTCGAGGACCTGGGCTGGTTCGTCATCGACAACCTGCCGCCCGGCCTGCTGTTCGCCATGGCCGAGGAGGCGGGCAAGGTCAAGCTGGCCGCCGACAAGGTCGCCGCCGTCGTCGACGTGCGCAGCCTGGCCTTCACCACCGACCTCAACGCCGCCATCGAGGAACTGGAAGGGCGCGGGGTCCGCGTCCGCGTGGTCTTCCTCGAGGCCAGCGACGAGGAACTGGTGCGCAGGTTCGAGAACGTCCGCAGGCCCCACCCGCTGCAGGGCGAGGGCCGCCTGGTCGACGGCATCGCCCGCGAGCGCGGCATCCTGCGCGAGGTGCGCGCCAACGCCGACCTGGTCATCGACACCTCCGCGCACAACGTCCACGAGCTGCGCAACAAGATCGTCGCCTACTTCGGCGGGGAGGACCGCCCCGGGCTCCGGCTCAACGTGGTCTCCTTCGGCTTCAAGTACGGCCTGCCGGTCGACGCCGACCTCGTGGTCGACTGCCGGTTCCTGCCCAACCCGCACTGGGTGCCCGAGCTGCGGCCGATGAACGGGCTCGACACGCCCGTGCGCGACTACGTGCTCGGCCAGCCGGGCGCCAAGGAGTTCCTCGACGCCTACGAGGAGGTTCTCAAGGTCGTCGCCGCCGGATACGCGCGCGAGGGCAAGAGCTATGCGACTCTGGCAGTGGGATGCACGGGCGGCAAGCACCGCAGCGTGGCCATGGCCGAGCAGGTCGCCGCCCGGCTACGCGACCGCGGGATGGAGGTCCAGGTGAGTCACCGGGATGTGGGGCGGGAGTGACGGATGAGCGCGCACACACGGATCACGCAGCGGCCTCGCCGTACGAGCTGACGGCCGATTCACAGCGCGGACCTCGGGTGGTGGCACTCGGGGGAGGGCATGGGCTCTATGCGTCCTTGTCCGCCTTGCGGGCGGTGACCGATCGGCTGACGGCCGTCGTCACCGTGGCCGACGACGGCGGATCCAGCGGCAGGCTCCGGCGCGAGCTCGGCGTCCTGCCCCCCGGCGACCTGCGGATGGCGCTGGCCGCGCTGTGCGGCGACGACGAATGGGGCAGCACCTGGAGCCACGTCGTCCAGCACCGTTTCCGCAGCGAGGGAGAGCTGCACGGCCACACCGTCGGCAACCTGCTGATCGTGGCGCTGTGGGAGCTGCTCGGCGACCCCGTCATGGGCCTCGACTGGGTCGGGCGGCTGCTCGGCGCCCAGGGCAGGGTGCTGCCGATGGCCTCCGTGCCGCTCGACATCGTGGCCGAGGTCGAGCTCGACGGCGTCATCTCCACCGTGCGCGGGCAGGTCGCCTGCGCGCTGACGCCCGGGCGCGTCCAGGCCATCTCGCTGGTTCCCGAGGACCCCCCGGCGCGGCCCGAGGCCGTCGAGGCGATTCACGAGGCCGACTGGGTGGTCTTCGGGCCCGGGTCCTGGTTCACCAGCGTGCTGCCGCACCTGAAGGTGCCGGAGCTGGCCAGGGCACTGCACCACACCAAGGCGAAACGGCTCGTCACGCTCAACCTGGCGCCCCAGCCGGGGGAGACTGACGACTTCTCTCCGCAGCAGCACCTGGAGGTCCTCCGCCAGCACGCACCCGACTTGTCGATAGATATCGTCCTCGCCGACGCGGCCGTGGTCGACGACCGCGACGCGCTGGAGAAGGCCGCCTCGGTTCTGGGCGGCAGGCTCGTCACCGCCGAGGTGGCCGCCGGCGACGGCTCGCCCAAGCACGACCCACGACGTCTTGCCTCCGTCCTGGACGAGATTTTCCTCCAGAAGCGTTGATCCTGGTCGGCGCGGTGCCAAGGTGCGAGAGACTGACGAGAGCCGGTCTGAATGGGGGAGGACTAACGCTTATGGCGATGACGGGTGTGGTGAAGGACGAACTGAGCCGCCTGCCGGTGTTGAAGCCCTGCTGCCGCAAGGCGGAGGTGTCGACGCTGCTGCGGTTCGCCAGCGGCCTGCACCTTGTGGGCGGACGCATCGTGATCGAGGCCGAGCTCGACACCAACGCCACCGCGCGGCGGCTCATCAAGGACATCGGCGAGGTCTTCGGCCACAAGGCCGAGGTGCTCGTGCTCGCGCCCGCCGGGCTGCGCAAGGGCTCGCGTTACGTGGTCCGCGTCTACCGCGACGGTGAGGCGCTCGCCCGGCAGACGGGCCTCATCGACAACCACGGCCGACCGGTCCGCGGCCTGCCCCGCCAGGTCGTGGCGGGAGCCGCCTGCGACGCCGAGGCCGCCTGGCGCGGCGCGTTCCTCGCGCACGGCTCGCTCACCGAGCCGGGGCGGTCGATGTCGCTCGAGGTCACCTGCCCGGGCCCGGAGGCGGCGCTCGCCCTGGTGGGCTCCGCACGGCGGCTGAAGATCCACGCCAAGGCCCGCGAGGTGCGCGGCGTCGACCGGGTCGTCGTCCGCGACGGCGACGCCATCAGCGCGCTGCTGACCCGGCTCGGCGCCCATGACAGCGTGCTGGCCTGGGAGGAGCGGCGCATGCGCCGCGAGGTGCGCGCCACCGCCAACCGGCTGGCCAACTTCGACGACGCCAACCTGCGCCGCTCGGCCCGCGCCGCCGTCGCCGCGGGAGCCCGCGTTCAGCGCGCCCTGGAGATCCTGGGCGACGAGGCTCCCGACCACCTCGTGATCGCCGGGCGGCTGCGCGTGGAGCACAAGCAGGCCTCCCTGGAGGAGCTGGGCCAGATCGCCGACCCGCCGCTCACCAAGGACGCCATCGCCGGACGCATCCGGCGCCTGCTCGCGATGGCCGACAAGCGCGCCTGCGACCTTGGCATCCCCAACACCGAGGCCAACCTCACCGTGGACATGCTCGCTCCTTGATCTTTTACGGCAGGCCGAGGTAACGCGCACGCGCCGTAGCCTGGCGGGCCCCTGTCCTGGCCGGTCGTGAGGGCCCACGGGGTTGCTCGCCGTTACGTCCGCACTGTTGCCGTGGCTTCGTGGTCCCGGGCCGGTCTCCGGCCGCACCCATGGCTCGCCGTACCGGGCGTTGCGTGTCCAGCGCGGGAGTGGTGAGGGCGTCGTTCGGGGACGACGCCCTCGGCGGGTCACGCCTTGGGAGCCGGGTCCTGCTCGTCGGCCTGGGGAGCCGGGGAGGCGTTGGCCTGGGGCGCCGCAGGGACGTCGGCCTGGGGCGGCATGGGGGCGTTGGCCTGGGGCGGCGTGGGGGTCCAGCCCTGAGCGTCCGCGGGCCCGGCCGGGGCGTCGGCGTGGGCGGCCGGGGCGGCCTCCTTCACGCGCTTGTTGACGAAGGAGAACGCGGCGGCGGCGCTGATCGCCCAGATGGCCAGCATCAGGGGGTTGTCGCGGGTGACGTCCGAGAAGTTGCCGGCGACCGCCGGAAGAGCGTCGCCGAAGCTGACAGGCATGCCGTCGATGCCCAGCTTGGCCACCAGGATCGACACGCCGAGGATCTGGCCGAGCGCCGCGCCCGCCAGGCCCATCACGGCGGCCAGCGGCGGCAGGACGGGACTGGTCGGCTTGACGGTCATGATGCCGAAGCCGACCAGCAAGCCGACGCCGACGCCGAAGATGCCGATCTGGCGCCCGGTGAGGCCGATGAAGGCGCCGACGAGGCCGGCGCCGACGAGCATGGCCAGGAGGCCGACGAGGATGCCGGGGACTAAGCCGCTCTTCTGCTGGTTCATGGTGGGGGGTTCCTTGGGAGGTGAGTAAAGGGGTGCCCTACTGGTTCTGGGTGGGCTTGCGCGGGGTGAACAGGTCCGCCGTTGACTGCTGGGTGGGAGCCTGGGCGGGCTCGAACGGGGCCCGGTACTCGGACTCCTCCGGCTCCTGGGTCTCGTCGGGCTCCTGGTCACGCCGGCGCACGCGGCGTACCCGGAGGGCGACGGTGAGGAAGGCGACCACCGCGGCGACGGCCACGACCAGCCAGATGGGCCAGGACACTCTGATCGGTTCGAGGAAGAAGCCCAGGGCCGGACGCAGCCCGTCCGTGATCTCGTCGACCCTGGGCAGTCGCAGAGCCGCGCCAGTGCCCGACACATCCAGAGGGAGGATGACCGGGATCGAGTGCGGTGCGATGCCCACGAGCAGGCCGGCCGCCTCGGCGGCGCCCGCGTACAGCGCCGCCAGCGGCGGGAGCAGCAGGCTGCGGGGCCGGACGGCGCCCATCGCGAGCCCGATGATCACGCCTGCCAGCAGGGCGATCCCGGTGGCGAGCGGCCAGCCGTTCCAGGCCTTGAGGACCGCGGGCAGGCGGTCCTCGACGTACACGGCGGCGGCGACCCCCAAGGCGCACACCAGCGATGCGATGAACCCCACGATCAGTCCGGACAGCAAGCCGGACCTGCGTTGCGACATCTCAGCCCCCAGAGATTTACTCCAACGAGTCGGGCACTTTACTCGAAGCCCACAAAATGCGCTTCCGGATCACCTCTACGCAGGGCGGGGGTTGGAGTGGTCTAAACCAATTTGGGTCCGATAGGGTTCGTGATTGAGGTTTCAGCCCGCCATCACGTTCAAGGAGATCGGTTCCGTGAGCATCCGCGTAGGCGTCAACGGCTTCGGCCGTATCGGTCGCAACTTCTGGCGCGCGGTCGCCGCCAGCGGCAAGGACATCGAGATCGTGGCCGTCAACGACCTGACGGACAACGCGACGCTCGCCCACCTGCTGAAGTACGACAGCATCCTGGGCCGCCTGCCGTACGAGGTGAAGGCGACCAGCGACGAGATCACCGTCGACGGCAAGTCCATCAAGGTCTTCGAGGAGCGCGACCCGGCCAAGCTGCCGTGGGGCGACCTCGGGGTCGACGTGGTGCTCGAGTCGACCGGCCTGTTCACCGACGCCGCCAAGGCCAAGGTGCACGCCGACAACGGCGCCAAGAAGGTCATCATCTCCGCGCCCGCCAAGGGCGAGGACATCACCATCGTGATGGGCGTCAACGACGACAAGTACGACCCCGCCCAGCACACGATCATCTCCAACGCCTCCTGCACCACCAACTGCCTGGCCCCGCTGGCGAAGGTGCTCAACGACTCCTTCGGCATCGAGAAGGGTCTGATGACCACCATCCACGCCTACACGCAGGACCAGAACCTGCAGGACGGCCCGCACAAGGACCTGCGCCGCGCCCGCGCCGCCGCCGTCAACGTGGTGCCCACCTCCACCGGCGCCGCCAAGGCCATCGGCCTGGTGCTGCCGGAGCTGAAGGGCAAGCTGGACGGCTTCGCGATGCGCGTGCCGATCCCCACCGGCTCGGCCACCGACCTCACCGTCGACGTCGCGCGCGAGGTCACCGTGGACGAGGTCAAGGCCGCCTACAAGGCCGCCGCCGAGGGCGAGCTCAAGGGCATCCTGACCTACACCGAGGACGAGATCGTCTCCAGCGACATCGTCACCGACCCGGCCTCCTGCATCTTCGACGCCAACCTGACCAAGGTGATCGGCAACCAGGTCAAGGTCATCGGCTGGTACGACAACGAGTGGGGCTACTCCAACCGCCTCGTCGACCTGATCGAGCGGGTGGGTAGCGGACTCTAATGCGCAGGATCGACGATCTCGACGTGACGGGGCGGCGCGTGCTGGTGCGCGCCGACCTCAACGTCCCACTGGACGGTGAGACGATCACCGACGACGGGCGCATCCGCGCGTCCGTCCCGACCATTCAGGCACTGGTCGACAGGGGCGCCAAGGTCATCGTCTGCGCCCACCTGGGCCGCCCCAAGGGGTCCGTCAACCCGAAGTATTCGCTCAAGCCGGTCGCTGTCAGGCTCGGCGAGCTGCTCGGGCGGGATGTGGCATTCGCGGCCGACGTCGTGGGCGAATCTGCGCGAAGCGCCGTGAACAACCTCGAAGACGGCCAGGTCGCCCTGCTGGAGAACCTCCGCTACGAGCCCGGCGAGGAGTCCAAGGACGACGCCACGCGCGAGGCCTTCGCCGCGAAGCTGGCCGACCTGGCCGAGCTGTACGTCGGGGACGGCTTCGGCGCCGTGCACCGCAAGCACGCCAGCGTCTACGACGTGCCCAAGCTGCTCCCGCACGCGGCGGGCGGCCTGGTCGTGGGCGAGGTCGAGGTGCTCAAGAGGCTGACCGAGGACACCGAGCGCCCCTACGTGGTCGTGCTCGGCGGGGCCAAGGTCTCCGACAAGCTCGGCGTCATCGCCAACCTCCTGAGCAAGGTCGACCGGCTGATCATCGGCGGCGGCATGGCCTACACCTTCCTCAAGGCCCAGGGCCACGAGGTCGGCAACTCGCTGCTGCAGGAGGACCAGCTCGACCAGGTGCGCGGCTTCCTCAACGAGGCGGCCAAGCGCGGCGTCGACCTGGTGCTGCCGGTGGACGTGCTCGCGGCCACGCACTTCGACAAGGACGCCGAGCACGAGGTGGTCGAGGCCACCGCGATCCCCAAGGACCGCGAGGGGCTCGACATCGGTCCCAGGACCAGGGAGCTGTTCGCGACCAAGCTGGCCGACGCCAAGACGATCTTCTGGAACGGCCCGATGGGCGTGTTCGAGTTCGACGCCTTCGCCGGCGGCACCAGGGCCGTGGCCGAGGCGCTGATCGCCTCCGACGGCTTCACCGTGGTGGGCGGCGGCGACTCGGCGGCAGCCGTACGCAAGCTGGGCCTGCCTGAGGACGGCTTCTCGCACATCTCCACCGGTGGCGGGGCGAGCCTGGAATACCTGGAGGGCAAGTCCCTGCCGGGGCTGGAGGCGCTGCAGTGAGAAAGCCGCTCATCGCCGGCAACTGGAAGATGAACCTCAACCACCTCGAGGCCATCGCTCTGGTGCAGAAGCTGGCGTTCGCGCTCACCGACAAGGACCTCGACCGCGTCGAGGTCGCGGTCCTGCCGCCCTTCACCGATCTGCGCAGCGTGCAGACGCTGGTCGACGGCGACAAGCTGCGCATCGAGTACGGCGCGCAGGACCTGTCCCAGTACGACGGCGGCGCCTACACCGGCGAGATCTCGGGTGCGATGCTGGCCAAGCTCGGCTGCACGTTCGTGGTCATCGGCCACTCCGAGCGCCGCCAGTACCACCAGGAGGACGACGACCTGGTCAACGCCAAGGTGCAGGCCGCCTACCGGCACTCGATCACGCCCATCCTGTGCGTCGGCGAGGGCCTGGAGGTACGGCAGGCGGGCGGCCAGGTGGCGCACAGCGTGTCGCAACTCGACGGAGCGCTGCGCAAAATCCCGGCCGAGCAGGCAAAATCGATAGTAGTGGCCTACGAGCCCGTCTGGGCGATCGGCACGGGCGAGGTGGCCACTCCCGAGGACGCCCAGGAGGTGTGCGGCGCGTTGCGAGCCAGACTCGCCGAGCTGTACGACTCCGAAGTGGCCTCGGGTGTCCGTATCCTTTACGGAGGCTCGGTCAAGGCAGGCAACATCGTGGGGATCATGGCTCAACCCGATGTCGACGGCGCGCTCGTGGGCGGTGCCAGCATCGACGCAGGGGAGTTCGTCAAGATCTGCCGTTTTCCCGATTTGTCGGCCTAACTGAGTTGTTCCGGAGGCGCGACTTGACAGCAAGCCGTACCCTCAAGAAGCAAGTTTGAATCGTCACGCGTAACAGAGCATTGAAGGAACAGGCATACCGTGGAAATCGGAATCTCCATCGCCCTTATCCTGGCGAGCTGTCTGATGGTCCTGCTCGTCCTGCTCCACAAGGGCAAGGGCGGCGGCCTGTCGGACATGTTCGGCGGCGGCTTCTCGTCGAACTTCGGCGGTTCCTCGGTGGTGGAGCGCAACCTCGACCGGCTGACCGTCATCACGGGCACCGTCTGGTTCGTCTGCATCATCGCTCTGGGCCTGCTGCTCAAGCCCTGAGCAGAAGCGTGACAGTGATTCTCCCCCCGTGTCTCGCGGGGCGATCGAGCGAGGAGTTCATCCGTGGGTAGTGGCAACGCGATCCGTGGCAGCCGTGTCGGCGCCGGCCCGATGGGGGAGGCCGAGCGCGGCGAGGCAGCTCCGAGAGTGCGGGTCTCGTTCTGGTGCGCCAACATGCACGAGACGCGCCCCAGCTTCGCCAGCGACGCGGCGGTCCCCGAGACGTGGGACTGCCCGCGCTGCGGCCTTCCAGCCGGCCAGGACGAGCAGGCCCCGCCTGCGCCGCCCAGGAACGAGCCGTACAAGACGCACCTGGCGTACGTGAAGGAGCGCAGGAGCGACAAGGACGGCAAGGCCATCCTGGAGGAGGCGCTCGAGCGCCTGCGTAACAACAAGTCCCCCTGGTAGACACCGGGCGAGACACGTAAGGCCCTCCCCGCCGGGAGGGCCTTTTTCGTGCGCGCGAACTGCGCGATCCGGTAGCCGGGAACGCGCACCCCCTTTCCCTACGGTGATCACACCGCAGCAGGAAAGGGGAAACAACGTGCGGATGACGACAGTGGTGAGGGCGCTGACGGGGACACCGGCCACGGCCGGGCCTCGGGGACCGTTACACGGGGAAGCTCGGCCGGGGCGTGACGCAGGCCGACGGGGTCCGGGCGTGCGGAGCGTTCCGATGAAGAGACGAATGTGGCTGGCCGCGATCCCGGTCGTGATCGCCTGCCTGGTGCCCACCGCGGCATCGGCGCAGGAGACCAGGACGGCGCGCTGGGGCATCAAGGGTGAGGTCATCTCGGACACCGGGCTCGCGCCGCGCCTGGTGACGGTCTGGCGGAGCGACAACGAGGGTCACACCGCCATCTACACGCTCCACGAGGACCAGAAGGTCACGCCCTACCTGCAGTACGGCGAGACGATCTATGTCGCGTGCTGGATCGAGGGACCGGCCAGGACCGGCCCGTACGGCACGTCCACCAAGTGGGACGTCTACGGAGCCGGAGGGCGAGCCGTCCCTGACGCCTGGGTCTACACAGGCAAGGACATCGCCGACCAGACCGGCCACTGCGCCTGACACGACACAAGGAGCGACCTCAACATGCGTACTGCGCTCATGGCCGCGGGGGCCGTAACGGGCCTGCTGGCCGGCCTGCTCGCGGCGTCCCCGGCATCCGCCGAGCCGCGCACCCAGTACTACTTCACGGGAGCGGGCGTTATCACCTGGGAGAACAAGACGGCCGCGTGCCCGGGATCGCGACAGTGGTTCGAGACCAGGGACGCCTACGGCGAGTTGATCGGCTACACCAACTCCAACGGCGGCCACGCCTGCGTCGAGGTGACCTACGCGGTGAAGACTCTCCGCCAGATGTGTCACTTCTACTTCTACGTTCCGCGTGGCCACGCAACAGGCTCGATCAAGTTCAAGTTCGACCAGGGCAGGTACGGCACCTCCGGGATGACACTCGACGAAGGTCCCAGGGAAGGGTGGCATTACCTGATGGGCGCCACGAACGTGAACAGCATCACCTTCACCGACGCCAACGATGAGACGGGCACCCAGATCGGCTGGGGCATGCTCAGGGAGAACGGCATCAAGCAGGCCTGCCCGGTGTGACCCGCTGAAGGGTGGCCAGGCGGTGGTCGACCTCGGTGAGGCGGCGCTCGATCTCCGGCAGGAAAACCGGGTTGAGCGCCGCCCGATCCTGCGCCAGCCGCCGCCTGGCCTCCTCAGCCGCCTCCCGCACCAGCAGGAGGACGTCGGCGCGCCCGCCGCGGTAGCCCTCGCTGACCGCGGCGGCCCGCGCCCTGGCCAGCTCCTCGTCGAAGCCGGAGTTGTCCTCGTCGAGCAGGTCGCGCAGGCTCGACGCCCCGGCGGTGAAGGCCAGCGGCCACGACAGGGCGGTCACGTCCGCCAGGTGCAGGGGCACCGGCAGCAGTGCCGTGCAGACCGCCAGGATCGCGCCCGTCGCCGCCAGCGTGCCCCAGCGCCGCGCCACGCTGAGGTCCCGCAGGTACATGACCGCCAGCGGCCCGGCGAAGAGCAGGAAGTGCAGGTACGGCAGGCGCGTCAACCCCCCGGACTCCAGGGTCCGCATGAACGCCGTGGACACCAGCGCGTCCACCGCGCCGAAGCCCAGCGCTGCCGCCAGCACGACGCCGTGGGCGGAGGTGCCCTGGACCATCACCCGCCGGTGCGCCCACCAGGCGACCGCCAGCCCGCTCGCGGTCAGGCCGAGCGCCAGCGGCAGCGGCACCCCGTCC
Organism: Nonomuraea sediminis; assembly: GCF_018531495.1. Taxonomy (GTDB): domain Bacteria; phylum Actinomycetota; class Actinomycetes; order Streptosporangiales; family Streptosporangiaceae; genus Nonomuraea; species Nonomuraea sediminis. The sequence continues at coordinate 558,850 of NZ_JAHDTI010000010.1, read as the reverse complement.
ATGTCGGGGTAGGCGTGGCTGAGCGAGCCGATCGCGCCCAGGCCGATCATGGCGGGCCCGGGGTCGAAGGGCGGGGTGTGCGGGCGCTCGTCGGCGGGCAGGCTCACGGCCCGGTCGCCGAGGTGCAGGTCCTGCCGCAGTCCGAGCGGCCTGGGGCGGGGTACGGTCACCGTCACGATCCCGGTGGGCGCCAGCCGTACCAGGAGCTCTTCCAGGACGCCGACCTGGTGCGGGGTGAGCAGCAGCGACGAGCAGCCGCCGGCGGGCCGGAACTCGACGTCGCGCGACAGATCGGGGCTGGCCAGGTTGTGGCGCTGCTCCCAGCGCAGCAGCGCCACCGCCAGGTACTCGGCGTGGTCGGCCGTCTCCTCCGACAGCCGTTGGCGCCAGGCCGACAGCGGGGAGGCGGTCGACTTGCCAGGCACGGCCAGCAGCGGCCAGGTGCGGGTGAGCAGGTCGACGACGGTGTCGGCGCCGACGGCGACGCTGTGCCGCCCGGCCAGCTCGGCCTGGCTCCTCGCGGCCTGGCGTTCCGCCTCGGCGGTGCGCAGCCGTTGGCGGAGCCTGGCCTCCAGGTAGCGGTCGAACAACAGGCCGCAGACCGCGCTGAAGCCCGGCCACAACAGCGGAGCAGGGCTCAGCGGCGCGCCGGTGGCCAGCAGCGCGGCATTGGCCGCCACGCACACTGCCAGGGGTACCCGCAGGCCGGTCGCGCCGTGCATCAGGGCCATCTCGAAGGCCAGGGGCCCGGCCACCAGGGCGGGCGCGTCGAGCGGGGCGCCGTACAGCACCGACCAGAGGCTCACGTCGGCGGCGTCCAGCGCCAGCCGTACCGGGAGCGGGATGCGCAGGCCGCGCCGGAGCGCCAGGTAGTAGAGCACGTCGTACAGGACGCAGGCGAAGGCCGCGACCGCGAGCCAGGGGCGGCCGGTCGTGGCCGCCGACATGCCGACCGTCACCCGCGAGGCCAGGCGCAGATTGAGGAACAAGCGGGTGGCGGTGAACGCTTTGGCCCGCGTCGCCGCGCGTGAGATGCGCAGTGATGGTCGCGGATCAGTCATCGAGGCCGCGGGACCCGTCAGAGTCCAGGCCGCGCGTCTTCACGCGGGTCGCCCAGGCCAGGAAGCGGGAGATCTGCGGCAGCGACGGCAGGTCCTGCGGGCGGTCGGGAACGCGACCGTCGGAGGTCATGGCGGCCAGCCTGGCCTGCTGGTTGAACTCCCTGCGCAGCCGCTCCCAGGCGCGCGAGCGCGGGTTGGCGCGCTCGCGCAGCTTGGCGGGCAGGTCCTGCGCCAGGGCGTAGGCGACGGCGGCGTTGACCCTACTGTGCGCGGAGATGCCGTGCCTGATCTCCTCCTCGGGATCGAGCGGCTCGGGGACGCTGCCCGCGGGGTCGAGCACGGTGGCCCGCAGCCTGGCCGCGTCGCTGAGCTGGCTGCGGTGGTAGAAGTAGTCGGCCCTGGCCTCGCGCATCCGCCGGCGGACGGCGCCGTCCAGGAAGTGGCCGGTCAGGACGATCACGGTGGCGTGGCCGTTGACCTGACGGATCGCCTGGACGACGGCCACGCCGGGGAACTGGTCGTCGCCCCGGCGCTCGTCGGCGGCGTCGACGACGGCCACGTCCACCTCGGCCCAGCCGGGCCAGGTGGCGGCGGTGCGATGGTCGAGCCCGGCCAGCACCTCCAGGCCGGGCGTCTCGGTCAGGATATGGACGATTCCGGTGCGGCTGATGTCGTCATCGTCGACGACCACGACCCTCTTCCCCCGTGATAACGGCACAGGGTCAATTACACCTCGTGGACGATCTTCCCGTCCACGAACGTCATCCGCACCTTCGTCGTCCAGATGTCGCCCAGCGGCAGCGCGAACGGGTCGCGATCCAGGACCACCAGGTCGGCGGGCCGGCCCGGCTCGATGATCCCGGCGGGGGAGCGGTTGATCCAGGCCGAGCCCGCCGTGTAGGCGGTCAGCGCGGTGGCCAGGTCGATCCGCTGCTCGGGCAGGAACGGCTCCTGGGCCGTGGGGTAGGAGGCGTGCACGGAGCCGCCGGGCTCGGTGCGGTTGACCGCGACGTGCATGCCCTGCAGCGGGTCGGCGTCCGAGACGGGCCAGTCGCTGCCCGCGCAGAAACGGGTGCCTGCGCGCTGCAGGTCGGCGAAGGGGTACTGCCAGGACGAGCGCGGCTCGCCGAGGAAGGGCAGCGTCAGCTCGTCCATCTGCGCGTGGTGGGTGGCCCACAGCGGCTGCAGGTTCGCCGTGACGCCCAGCTCGGCGAAGCGCGGCACGTCCGACGGCTCGATGATCTGCAGGTGCGCGATGTGGTGGCGGTTGCCGGGGTTCGTCCCCGTGAAGCTGTCCAGCGCCTCGCGGACCGCGCGCTCGCCGATCGCGTGGAAGTGCACCTGGAAGCCGAGCCGGTCCAGCTCGGCCACGTACTCCTTCAGCTTGCCCGGGTCGACGTACGACAGGCCGGTGCCGCCGCACCTGCAGTACGGCTCGAGCGTGGCGGCGGTGAAGTTCTCGGTGATGCCGTCCTGCATGATCTTGATCGAGTCGGCGCGGAAGCGATCCAGGCCCTCGGCCCGCGCCCGCCGCTCGAGCAGCTCGTCGATCTGGTCGAGGCCGCGCGTCCTGTCCCACCACAGCGCGCCCACGGCCCGCGCCACCAGCCTGCCCGACCCGGCCGCCGACAGGTAGGTGGGCAGCTGGTCGTCGGAGCCGGCGTAGGAGCCCACGATGGCGTCCTGCCAGCCGGTGATGCCCAGCGAGAACAGGTGCCGCTGGGCCTCGACCAGCGCGTCGTCCAGGTCCTGCGCGGTGGGGCGCGGGGTGAGCAGGCCGACCAGGTCCATCGCGCCCTCGTGCAGCACCCCGCTCGGCGTCCCGTCGGGGTCACGCTCGATCCGGCCGTCGACCGGGTCGGGAGTGCCCGCGGTGATGCCGGCCAGCTCGAGCGCGCGGGTGTTGACCCAGGCGGCGTGGTGGTCGCGCTGGATCAGGTACGCGGGCCTGTCCAGGAAGTCCAGCTGGGAGCGGTGCGGCAGCCCGCCGGGGAAGGCCGACATGTCCCAGCCGCCGCCGTCGATCCAGTCCTTGTCACCATGCTGAGCGGCATAGTCAGCGATCTTCGCCAGATAAGCCTCAAGTCCATAAATGTCGGACAAATCACACTTGGCGCGCTCCAAGCCTGCCTGCACGGGGTGGATGTGCGCGTCGGTGAACCCGGGCACCAGCAACCCGCCGTCGAGGTCCACCACGTCGTGCGTGGCGGCCTGCCGGACGATCTCGCTCTCCGATCCGACGGCGGCGATCACGCCGTCGCGCACCAGCACGGCCTCGGCGAACCCGGCGGCGGCGAAGACCCGCCCACCTCGATAGACAATGTCCATGAAACTCCTCTTCGCGATGAAACACGAGGTTAGCGGAGGTGTAACAGACTCCCCGCATGCTGGATCGCATGGGATTCTTGCGCATCCGCACCACGGTGGACGAGCGGCCCGGGCGGCTGGCTTCGCTGGCCGCGGCGCTGGCCGAAAAGGGCGGCAACATTCTCGGACTGAGCGTCCATCCTGACGCCGACGGCACCGTAGACGAGTTCGTCGCCGACATCCCGGCCTCGGCCGACAGCGTGCGCGAGGCGCTGGAGGAGGCGGGCGGCCGGCGGGTGCAGGTGGTCCCCGCCAGCGCGCACGAGCTGACCGACGAGCCCACCAGGGCGCTGCTGCTGGCCTCCCGGCTGCGCGCGATGCCGTGGCGGCTGCCGGAGTTGCTGGCGGAGCTGCTGCGCGCGGATGATGCCCGCTGGCTCTATGGTGAACAAGTGAGCGAACTGCCTGATCCCACCCAGCTCGTCGTGCCCGTCGCCGCGCGCCGCGCGGTGCGGCTGCGCCGTGCGGGCCTGCCGTTCACGCTGACGGAGGCCGCCCGCGCGGCCTCGTTCGTACGGCTGGCCCAGCCGCCCGCGGAGCACGCCGGCGCCGAGCGGACGGTCAGGCTCGCCGACGGCGCCGAGCTGACGATCAAGCCGCTCACCACGATCTACCGCGAGGCCGTGCGCGACCTGCACGAGCGCTGCTCGCCGGAGTCGCGCCGCTTCCGCTACTTCACCTCGATGCCCGTGCTGCCGCCGAGGATGTTCGAGAGGCTGTGCGACCGCGGCCGCGGGCACTCGCTGGTGGCCGGGCACGACGGTCAGGCGGTGGCGATGGCCAACCTGATGTTCACCCCCGACCCCGGCATCGCCGAGATGGCCTTCCTGGTCGAGGACCGCTGGCAGGGGCGCGGTCTGGGCAAGGCACTGGCCAGGATGCTCGTGGTGGAGGCGCGCGACCTCGGGTACGCCGAGGTCCGGGCCACCATGCTGTCCGACAACGTGCGGATGCGCAGGCTGCTCATCTCACTGGGCGCCACCCTCGGCTACACCGAGGACCCGGGCGTGGTGGAGGCCCGGCTGCCGGTGGGCGCCCTGGTGTCAGCCTGAGGCCGCCTCGTCGTCCCGGCCGCCGATGCCGAGATGGCGTTCGATGCGGGCCAGGCTCTCCTCGATCCTGGACAGCCGCTCGGCCAGCGCCGAGGTGCCGGTGAAGAGCATCTCCGGGCTCGGCCGCTCGCGCGGCACCGCGCCCACCCGGTCGATGACCAGCTGCCGCAGCTCCTCCAGCGACAGGTTCAGGTGCACCAGGGCCTGGCAGGCCAGTCCTTTGCCCTCGCGCAGCAGGCCGAGCAGGATGTGCTCGGTGCCGATGTAGTTGTGGCGCAGCTGCAGCGCCTCGCGCAGCGACAGCTCCAGGACCTTCTTGGCACGCGGCGTGAACGGGATGTGCCCGGCGGGTTGCTCGGAGCCCCGGCCCACCTCCTGCTCGATGAAGGCGCGCACGGCGTCCTTCTCGACGCCGCTCTCCTCGAGCGCGAGCCCGGCCACGCCCTCGCGCTCGCTGATCAGGCCGAGCAGGATGTGCTCGGTGCCGATGTAGTTGTGGTCCAGCGTCCGCGCCTCTTCCTGGGCCAGGACGACGACCCTGCGCGCACGGTCGGTGAAGCGCTCGAACAACGGGGGCCTCCGTTCGAGGGACTCCTTCCACAGTAGCTTCCCCCGCCCCGCCAAGCCCCGGTGCGCTACAAAGTCGCCCCCGCGGGGTATTTGACCAGTGTGGATCTTGACGAGGTGGCCGACCGCCTCTACGCGCTGCCGCCGGGCGAGTTCACCGCCGCACGCGAGGCCGAGGCCCGCGCGGCCAAGGACGCGGGAGAGGTACGGCTGGCGCGCGACATAGCGGCGCTGCGCAAACCCACCGTGTCGGCGTGGGCGGTCAACCAGGCCTCCAGGCGGCATGCCGGCGAGCTCACCGAGTTGCTGCGGCTGGGGGAGGAGCTGCGCTCGGCCTGGCAGGCGCAGGACGCCGATGCGCTGGCCGAGCTGACCAGGCGCCGCGGCGAGGTGAGCGGCAGGCTGGCCAGGTCGCTCAGGCCCGGCCTCTCGGCCGCGGCCGCGGCCGAGGTGGAGCAGACGCTGGAGGCGGCCGTGGTCGACGCCGACGCCGCCGACCAGGTACGGCAGGGCCGCCTGGTCAAGCCGCTGAGCTACAGCGGCTTCGCCCCCGCCCCCACCCCCAGGAAACGCCCCCAGCGCAAGCCGAAGGAGGAGGACGAGGCGGCCAAGGCCGAGGAGGCTGCCAGGCGTGCACACGAGCTGGAGGAGGCGGAATCCGCCTACCAGGAGTGGCGGGACGCGCTGGCGCTGGCCGTACAGGAGCGCGAGGCGCGGGCGGAGAAGGTCGCGAGCCTGGAGCGCAAGCTGGCCAAGGCCCGAAAGAAGCTGACCGACGCCGACCAGCGCCTGGAGGTCACCCGCCGCGAGGAACGCCACGCCCGCCAGCGCCTGGAGAAGGCGCGCTAAGGGAGCGCTGTACGAAACCGTTTCGTACAGCTATGGTGTACGAAACGGTTTCGTACACCATAGGAGTGGCGATGAGAACGTGGAGCCCCTCGGGCATGCCCGACCTCACCGGCAGGAAGGCCGTCGTCACCGGTGCCAACAGCGGCATCGGCCTGCCCACGGCGCTCGAGCTGGCCAGGCACGGCGCCGAGGTCGTGGTCACCGCCCGCGACGCGGTCAAGGGGGAGGCGACGCTGGCCGCGATCAGGCAGGAGGTGCCCGATGCCAAGGTCACCTACGGGCGGCTCGACCTGGCGGACCTGGCCTCGGTCAGGGAGTTCGCGAGCACCGTCGACCGGGTGGACCTGCTGGTCAACAACGCGGGCATCGGGCTGATCCCGCGCAGGCTCACCAAGGACGGCTTCGAGCTGCAGTTCGGCACCAACCACCTGGGGCATTTCGCCCTCACGGGACTGCTGCTCCCGCTGCTGCTGAGGGCTGGGCAGGCCAGGGTGGTGACGGTCTCCAGCGACGCCCACGCCGGCGGGAGGATCGACTTCGACGACCTGGCGCTCGAGCGCGGCTACGGCCGGATGAGCGCCTACGGCCGCTCCAAGCTGGCCAACCTGCTCTTCACCCTCGAACTGCAGCGCCGGGCCGAGAAGGCGGGCGCCGACCTGCTCAGCGCGGCCAGCCACCCGGGCATGACCGCCACCAACATCGTCAAGGTCGGCCCGCTGAAGCCGCTGATGGCGCTGATCATGCGGTCGCCCGCGGCCGGGGCGGTGCCCTCGCTGTACGCCGCCACGTCGCCGGAGATCCGCGGCGGCGAGTTCGTCGGGCCCAAGACCAAGCTCCTGACCCCGTCGAAGACGGCCAGGTCCGGCGAGCTCGCCGCGCGGCTGTGGGAGGTATCCAGCGAGCTGACCGGCGTACGATTCGAGGAGATCGCCTACAGCTGAAGGACGTGCACGTGGCTCCACTCGACCCCGACCGGGAGAAGGCCATCCTCGACGCCACGATGGGGCTGCTCTCGGAGGTGGGTTACGACCGGATGACGGTCGACCAGATCGCCAAGCGGGCCAAGGCCAGCAAGGCGACCATCTACCGGCGCTGGGCGGGCAAGCCCGAGCTGGTCGTGGACGTGATCTGCGGCCGCTTCGACATGGAGGTGCCCACCGGCACCGACACCGGGTCGCTCAGGGGTGACCTGGTCGCGCTCTTCCTCGGGCTGTGCGGCGCGGTCGAGCGCAAGCACACGCTGATCATCGGCCTGTCCTCCACGCTGGTCTCGCACCAGGAACTGGCCCGCACGCTGCGCGCGCACATGCCCACCAGGGACCTGAGCGGTGTGGGAGAGACGCTGGAGCGAGCCAGGAAGCGCGGCGAGCTGGACGGGCCGGTCGATCCCGTGCGGGTGTTCACGCTCGCCGAGGCGCTGGTGTGGCATCAGACGATCTTCACGGGACCGGTCTACGACGACGCGTTCGTCGGCGAGTCGATCGACGCCTACCTGCTGCCGCTGGTGCGCGCCTGGTCAGCGGGTGCCGTGGGCTAGCAGGGCGCACACGGGGAACCCGCCGGCCGCGTAGGGCTCGGCCAGCCTGAGGTACTCCTGCCTGATCCGCTCGATCTCCTCCGGCGGCAGCTCGGCGATCATCCCGAACCGGGGGCCGCCCGCCGCCAGCACGTCGGTCCACCACGCGTCCAGACCGACCCGGTGGTGCCAGCGCATCGTGTCCACCGCCACGCCGCCGAAACCCGCCTCCCGCATCGCCGCCGCCACGTCGGGGACCGGCGGCGGGACGGTGATCCCGGCGGCCTCGGCGATGACCGACGTGGCCGTCATCTCCTGACGGTTCCACCAGCTCAGCGCGAGCGTGCCGCCGGGGCGCAGGACGCGGTGGAGCTCGTCCACGGCCCGGGGCACGTCCTCGACGTGGTTGATCACGAAGTTTCCCGCGGCGGCGTCGAACGTCTCGTCCGGGAAGGGCAGTTCCGGCAGGGCGGCCAGCCGTACGGTCGCGTAGGGATGGCGGCGGGCGGTCAGCTCCAGCATGTCGAGGTCGCTGTCGACGGCCGTCACCTCGGCGTCGAGCGCGATGGCCGCGCCGGTGACGACGCCGGTGCCGCAGCCCACGTCGAGCAGCCTGATCGCGCGGCTCTTCCGTACCAGGTTGAGCAGCGGGTCGACGGTGTGCGCGGTGAGGCGGGCGAACCCGCGCTCGTAGGCATCGGCATCCACCCGATCACCATAGCGGCGGAAAGCTGACATCTTGCTGTGAGATTCGGGCCAAAAGCCTAGGATCACACCGATTGAGCCGCTTAAGGTCGGCGGCATGACCATCGACGCCTTCATCGACGCCCTGCCCAAGGTCGAACTCCACGTGCACCTGGTGGGCTCGGCCTCGCTGCCGACCGTGCTCGAACTCGCCCGCCGCCACCCGGGCAACGGCGTTCCCACCACCGAGGAGGAACTGCGCGACTTCTACACCTTCGTCGACTTCCCCCACTTCGCCCGCGTCTACCGGGCCGTCAACTCACTGGTCCGCGAGCCGGAGGACGTGGCCACGCTGATCACCGGGCTGGCCCGCGACCTGGCCCCGCAGGGCGGGCGCTACTTCGAGATCCAGGTCACGCCCTACGCGCACCACATGGTCGGGCTGCCGATGCGCGCCGTCACCGAGGCGCTCGACCTGGCCGCCGCCCAGGCGCGCGAACAGTACGGCGTCGAGGTGGCCTACATCTTCGACATCCCCGGCGAGTACGGCGAGGAGTCCGCCCGCATCACCGTCGAGCACGCCCTGCAGGAACCTCCCGCCGCATTGGTAGGTTTCGGCATCGGCGGGATCGAGCAGGAGCGGCCCAAGTACCGGGACGCCTACCGCGACGCGTTCTCCGCCGCCCGCGCGGCCGGCCTGCACAGCGTCCCGCACGGCGGGGAGATGTCGGGGCCCGAGACGATCTGGGAGGTCATCGACGGCTACGGCGCCGAGCGCATCGGCCACGGCATCAGCTGCCTGGACGACCCGCGGCTGGTGGCGCACCTGCGCGAGACCCAGATCCCGCTGGACGTCTGCCCGACCTCCAACGTCCGCACCGGCCAGCTGGCGGACATCGGCGACCACCCGCTGCCGCGCATGCTGGAGGAGGGGCTGTTCGTCACGCTCAACAGCGACGACCCGCCCATGTTCGGCACCACGCTGGCGGGCGAGTACCGGGTGGCGGCCGAGGTCTTCGGCTTCGGCAAGACCGAGCTCGCGCAGCTCGCGCGCAACGGCGTCACCGCGTCCTACCTGCCCAAGGATCGCAAGGAAGCGCTGCTCGACGAGATCGACGCCCTGACACGCGCGTGAAACGCCTGTGAGACGGCGTGAAAGAACACTCGATCGTGACAACACGAACGGGAGGGATTTCACCATGAGACGCATCACACTGGGCGCACTGATCATCGGCGCTTTCCTGGCGGCCGGGACGACGGCCGCATCGGCCTCCGCCGCTCCGCCCGCGCCGATCGCCCCCGCGGCCGCGTTCGGCACCTCGCTCGGCCCGTACGAGTACGAGTCGGGGTGCCTGAGCGCCGGCAACAGGGGCATCGAGAACGGCGAGTGGTCCGACTTCGAGTGCGTCGGCAGCTACGGGGCCTGGTACATCCACCCCGTCCGCTGACCCTCAGGGGGAGGCGATGCGGCCGAGGCCCGGAGGGATCTTACTGGCGGCCGCCCTGTCCAGCAGGAACAGGGTGCCGCTGCGCCCCCGGGCCCCGGCCGCGGGCACCTGGACCGGCCCCGAGTCCGACAGGGCCAGCCGGACCGCGCCCGACTTCTCCTCGCCGGCGGCCACCACCCACACCTCGCGCGAGGCCTGGATGGCCGGCAGCGTGAGCGAGATCCGGGTGGGCGGCGGCTTGGGCGAGCCGTGCACGGCCACCACCGAGCGCGTGTCGTACAGCGCGGGCATCCCGGGGAACAGCGAGGCCACGTGCGCGTCGGGACCCATGCCGAGCAGCATGATGTCGAAGCGCGGCACCGGCCCGTGATCCTCGGGCCGCGCCGCCTTGCTCAGCTCGACCGCGTACGCGTCGGCCGACTCCTCGGCCGTCAGCCCCGAGTCGGGGCCCAGCATCACGTGCACCCGCTCGGGGTCGACGTCCACGTGGTCGAGCAGCGCCGCCCGCGCGCCTGTCTCGTTGCGCTCCGGATCGCCGGTCGGGACGAAACGCTCGTCGCCCCACCAGATGTCCAGCCGCTCCCAGTCGACGGCGTCCCGCGCGGGCGTCTCGGCGATCGCCGCCAGCGTGGCCGTGCCGACCGTCCCGCCGGTCAGCACCAGCGACGCGCTGCCTCTGGCCGCCTGCACATCCACCAGGCGCGTGATGATCCGCGCCGCGACCGCCTTGGCCAGCACGTCGGCATCCCGATGCACAACCACACTTGCCACGCTCACGTCCTCCACTCTTCCACCCCCGAGGTGCGTTTCTCGACTTCTCTTAATGATCTTTTACGACAAGCTTCGCCCTGGTACGGCAAGCCACCGCAAACCGGCCGTAGGTCCCAGGGCAGATGGGTGGTGGGCGTCGTGACGGCGGCCCGCCCCGCATCACCGCAGGAGCGTCTCCCCGGACGGAGCCAAGCCCCGTGCGGCGGGTGGCGGTGGGGCGGCCTTGCCGTACGGCTGCCGCCCCGAGAACCGGCGACTAACCCCGATAGCTGCGGGCTACGCGCTTGACGGCGGACTCGTAGGTCTCGTCGGGGTCCAGGCGGCGCAGTTCCTCCGACAGGAGCTCGGAGGTCTGGCGGCGGGCCAGCGCCACGTTGCGGTCAGGCTGGCCAGGACGCGCCAGCCTGGCCAGGCGGGCGTCGTGGCGCGAGACCGCCAGCTCCCCGTCGTTCAGCCCCAGCCGCACCGACGTCAGCCCGGGCCCGCCCGATTCGGTCACCTTGACCGGCGCCCCGAGGCGCTCCGACAGCCAGGCCGCGAGCAGCGGCGCGCTCGGGTGACCGGCCGGGCCCGCGACCGTGCCCTTCTTCACCTTGCCCACCGGCTGGTCGAAGGCCGCCGCGAGCAGGCTGCGCCACGGCGTGATCCGCGCCCAGGCCAGGTCGGTGTCGCCGGGCGCGTACCCCTTGGCCCGCGTCACCAGCTCCTTGATCCCGTCGTGGGCGGAGCGGGCGTCGGTGATGCGCCGCTGGGCCAGCGCCCCGATCGGGTCCTTGGCAGGGACCGCGGGGGCCTCGCCCGGCCACCACACCACGACCGGCGTGTCGGGCAGCAGCAGCGGGCTGACCACCGAGTCGGCGTGCTCGGTCAGCTCGCCGTACAGGCGCAGCACGACCACCTCGCCCGGCGTCGACTCGCCGATGCGGATCTCCGCGTCGAGCCGGTTGGTCTCGTCGGGCTCCCGCTTGACGACCACGAGGATGCGCGAGGGGTGCTCGCGGGCGGCCTCGGTGGCGGCGCGGGTGGAGTCGTACTGGTCGCGCTCGTCGCAGACCACGACCAGCGTCAGCACCATGCCCATGGTCGGCGCGCCCATCGCGTGCCGCAGGTGCGTCAGCTGCGAGGAGATCTTCCCCGCGACCGTGTCCGTCAGCATGAAAGTGGGCATCAGAGCCTCCTCCAGACACGCCCGTCGCGGGCCATCATCGCGTCGGCCGACTCCGGACCCCAGGATCCGGACGGATAGCCCTCGGGCTGGCCCTGCGTATGCCAGAAGTCCTCGATCGGATCGAGGATCTTCCACGACAGCTCGACCTCCCGCTGGTGCGGGAACAGCGGCGGATCGCCGATCATCACATCCAGCAGCAGCCGCTCGTAGGCCTCGGGCGAGGACTCCATGAACGACTCGCCGTAGGCGAAGTCCATGGACACGTCCCGCACCTCCATCGCGGTGCCCGGCACCTTCGAGCCGAACCGCACCGTGACGCCCTCGTCCGGCTGGACGCGGATGACCAGCGCGTTCTGGCCGAGGATCTCGGTGTCGGTCTTGGAGAACGGCAGGTGCGGCGCCCGCTGGAACACCACCGCCACCTCAGTCACGCGGCGGCCGAGCCGCTTGCCCGTGCGCAGGTAGAACGGCACGCCCGCCCAGCGCCGGTTGGCGATCTCCAGCTTGATGGCCGCGTACGTCTCGGTGGTCGAGGTGGGCGGGATGCCCTCCTCCTGCAGGTAGCCGACGACCTTCTCGCCGCCCTGCCACCCCGCGTCGTACTGGCCGCGGGCGGTGTTCAGCCCCAGGTCGGCCGGGAGCCGGACGGCCTTGAGCACCTTCTCCTTCTCCCTGCGCAGCGCGGAGGCGTCGAAGGAGGTCGGGTCCTCCATCGCCACCAGCGCCAGCAGCTGCAGCAGGTGGTTCTGGATCACGTCGCGGGCCGCGCCGATGCCGTCGTAGTAACCCGCGCGGCCGCCGATGCCGATGTCCTCGGCCATCGTGATCTGCACGTGGTCGACGTAGCTGCGGTTCCAGATCGGCTCGTAGAGGTTGTTGGCGAAGCGCAGCGCCAGGATGTTCTGGACGGTCTCCTTGCCCAGGTAGTGGTCGATCCGGAAGATCGCCGACTCGGCGAAGGCCTCGTTGGTGATCTCGTTCAGCTCGTGCGCGCTCTTCAGGTCGTGCCCGAACGGCTTCTCGATGACCACCCGCCGCCACGACCCGGGCGGCGCGTCGGCCAGCCCGGTCCGCTTCAGCTGCTTGACCACGGTCGGGAAGAACTTCGGCGGCACCGACAGGTAGAACGCGTAGTTGCCACCGGTGCCCCGGGTCTCGTCAATCTCCTTCAGCGCCATCGCCAGCGCGTCGAAGGCGCCGTCGTCGGTGAACTCGCCGGGCACGAAGTGGATGCCCTCACGCAGTTGCTTCCAGACCTCCTCGCGGAAGGGCGTCCTGGCGTGCTCCTTCACCGCGTCATGCGTCAGCTGCGCGAAATCCTGGTCCTTCCAATCCCGCCGGGCGAAGCCGACCAGCGAGAAACCGGGCGGCAGCAGCCCGCGATTGCCCAGGTCGTAGATCGCCGGCAGGAGCTTGCGCTTGGCCAGGTCACCGGTCACGCCGAACAGCACCATCACACACGGTCCTGCCACCCGGGGCAGCCGCTTGTCCCGCGGGTCGCGCAGCGGATTGAGCGCGACGTCGAGGGTGGTGGCGGGGCCCGCGGCGGCGGTCGCCGCTACCACGGCTTCCTCCGCGGGCGCGGCCAGGTCATTCATCTCAAGCCTCCTGTGCGGCTGCGAGCAGGTGCGCGACACCTGCCGCGCGATCGGTCAAGTGCAGGCGTACGGCGGGCCGCCCGCGCTCCAGCAGGGCGCCCAGATCCCCGAGCGCCTGGGCGAGCTGGAGAGTCCCCAACGAGTACTCTTCCCCCGGCACCAGGACATCCTCGGCAACCGCCCCGGTGATCTGGATGAACACCCCGTTGCGTGGCCCGCCCTTGTGGTACTGCCCGGTGGAGTGCAGGAAGCGCGGACCCCAGCCGAACGTGACGGGCCGCTCCGTACGCAGGGCGAGCAGCGCCCGCAGCGTGGCCGCGTCGGCCGCCATCCACGCGTCGGTCATCTGCTCGAAGTCGGCGTTCTCCGGCACGGGAGCGTCGAAGGCCGCCAGCCGATCAAGATAGCCCATCAAGGACAGATAGCCGTCGGCAGGGACCGCCTTCAGCATCGCCGACAGCACGCCGGGCAGGTCCTTGGCCCCGGTCACGCCGTAGATCTCGACGGGACCGTCGACCAGCATGGGCTCCTCGATCGGCAGCGCGGGCATGGCCAGCAGCGCCGCCGTGTTCCGCTTGGCCTCGCCCACGTCCGGCTGATCGAACGGGTCGACCTCGAGCACCAGCCCGGCAAGCGCCACGGCGTACTCCCAGACCAGGAACTGCGCGCCGAGCGGGCCGTCCACGCGCAGGTCGCCGTCGTCGGACTCGATCGCCACCACCAGCTCGTCGGCGGCGCCGTGCCATTCGGCGCCCACCACAGGCAGGATGCCGCGGCCCTGCTTGCCGGTGGACTCGGCGACCAGCTGCTCGATCCAGTCGGGCAGGCCGTTGATCCCCGACAGCTGGTCCTCGAGCAGCAGCTTGTCGCGCCCGCCCAGCGCCGCGGCGCCCAGCGCCACCCCCAGGTCGAAGCCCGGGTTGCCGTCGCGCTTGGCCAGCAGCGGCAGCACCTCCTCGGCCTCGTCCAGCAGGCGTGCCACGTCGGCGCCCGCCAGCGCGCTCGGCACCAGCCCGAACGCCGACAGCGCCGAATAGCGGCCGCCCACGTCCGGTCTGGCCAGCACGAGCTGGTAGCCCGCGTCGATCGCGTGCTGCTCCAGGGGTGTGCCGGGGTCGGTGACGACCACGATCCGGTCGGCGGGGTTGACGCCCGCCTCGCGGAACAGCGTCTCGTAGACGCTCAGGTGGGCCAGGGTCTCCACCGTCGTGCCGCTCTTGCTGGACACCACGACGGCGGTGGTCTCCGGCCGGTCCGCCAGGGCCCGCCGTACCTGGCCGGGGTCGGAGGTGTCCAGGACGGTCAGCGGCACGTCGGCGGTGTCGCAGATGACCTCGGCCGCGAGCGACGAGCCGCCCATGCCCGACAGCACCACGTGCGTCAGGCCCAGGGCGCGGATCCGCTCGGTCAGCTTCTCCAGCTCAGGCAGCAGCTCGCGGGAGCTCCTCGGCAGGGTGAGCCAGCCGAGGCGATCGGCCGCCTCCGTCCCCTCACCCCACAGCGACGCGTCGCCGGCGGCGAGCCGCTCGGGCACGCCCCGGTCGACGAGCCGCGCCGCGACGGGGGCGGCGGCATCCGCCACCCTCTCGTCGCGGTACGTGACGTCCATTACCTAGACGACCAGGTTCTTCTTGACGCTCTCCAGGAGCTCGTTCCAGGAGGCCTCGAACTTCTCCACGCCCTCGTCCTCGAGCACCTTCACCACGTCGTCGTAGTCGACGCCGGCCTCCTTGAGCGCGGCCATGGTGTTCCAGGCCTGCTCGTAGAAGGGGCGGATGGTGTCGCCCTGGATGCGGCCGTGGTCGCCCGTGGCGTCGAGCGTCTTCTCCGGCATGGTGTTGACCGTCCCGGGGGCGACGAGCTCGTCGACGTACATGGTGTCGACGTAGTCCGGGTTCTTGACACCGGTCGAGGCCCACAGCGGCCGCTGCGGCCGGGCGCCCGCGGCCCGCAGCCGCTGCCAGCGCTCGGAGTTCATGACCTCCTCGAAGGCGGCGTAGGCCAGGCGCGCGTTGGCGATGCCCGCCTTGCCCTTCAGCTCCGCCTTGCCCAGCTTGTCCAGCCGCTTGTCGATCTCGGTGTCGACGCGGCTGACGAAGAACGAGGCGACCGACTCGATGGTGGCCAGGTTCAGCCCCTTGGCCTGCGCGGCCTCGAGACCGGCCAGCCAGGCGTCCATGACCTGGCGGTAGCGCTCGAGCGAGAAGATCAGCGTCACGTTCACGCTGATGCCCTCGGCCAGCGCCTGCGTGATGGCCGGCAGGCCCTCCAGGGTGGCCGGGATCTTGATGAACAGGTTCGGCCTGTCGACCATCCACCACAGGGCGCGCGCCTCGGCCACGGTCTTCTCGGTCTCGCGGGCCAGGCGCGGGTCGACCTCGAGCGACACGCGGCCGTCCGTGCCCTGCGTGGCGTCGAACACCGGGCGCAGCACGTCGGCGGCCCACCGGATGTCGTAGGTGGTGATGGCGCGTACCGCCTCGCCCACCTCCACGCCCCGCACGGCCAGGTCGTGCAGCTGGCTGTTGTAGGCGTCGCCCTTGCCCAGCGCGCCGGCGAAGATCGTCGGGTTGGAGGTGACCCCCACCACGTTCTTGTCCCGGATCAGCTGCTCCAGGTTGCCGGTGCGCAGCCGGTCGCGGCTGATGTCGTCGAGCCAGATGGATACGCCCTGACCCGACAGCTTGTTGAGGATCTCGCTACTCATCTCAGTTTCCCGTCGTCTCGCCCTTGTCGTGGCCCAGCTTGGCAAGGCTGGACTTGGCGGCCGCGGCCACCCGGTCCGCCGTCAGGCCGAACTGCTCGTACAGCGTCCGGTACGGTGCCGAGGCGCCGAAGTGCTCGAGGCTGACCGAGTCGCCGTGCTCGCCGACGAACTCCCGCCAGCCGAGCGCGATGCCGGCCTCGACCGACACACGCGCCTTGACCGACGGCGGCAGCACCGCGTTGCGGTAGGCGTGGTCCTGTGCGTGGAACCACTCCACGCACGGCATCGACACCACCCGCGTCGGGATGCCCTGCGCCTCGAGCAGGTCGCGGCCGCCCATGGCCAGCTCCACCTCACTGCCCGTGGCGATGAGGATCACACGCGGCTGGCCGGTGGAGGCCTCGCGCAGGATGTAGCCGCCCCGGGCCACGCCGTCGGCGTTGGTGCCCTCGTAGACCGGCATGTTCTGCCGGGTCAGGGCCAGCGCGGCGGGCCTGTCGGTGTGCTCGAGGATCGTCCTCCACGCCGCGGCCGTCTCGTTGGCGTCGGCCGGGCGCACCACGTCCAGGCCGGGGATCGCGCGCAGCGCCCACAGGTGCTCGACCGGCTGGTGGGTCGGGCCGTCCTCGCCCAGGCCGATGGAGTCGTGCGTCCAGACGTAGGTGACGGGCAGCTTCATCAGCGCCGCCAGCCGTACCGACGGCCGCATGTAGTCGGAGAAGACCAGGAACGTGCCGCCGTAGGGGCGGGTGCCGCCGTGCAGCGCGATGCCGTTCAGAATGGCGCCCATGGCGTGCTCGCGGATGCCGAAGTGCAGCGTCCGGCCGTAGCGGTTACCCGGGAACTCCTTGGTCTGGTACTCCTCGGGGATGAAGGACGGCTCGCCCTTCATCGTGGTGTTGTTCGACTCGGCCAGGTCGGCCGAGCCGCCCCACAGCTCGGGCAGCACCCTGGCCAGCGAGTTGAGCACCTCGCCCGAGGCCTTGCGGGTGGCCATCGAGCCGCCCGTGTCGAACTCGGGCAGCGCCTTGGCCCAGCCGTTCGGCAGCTGCCGGCGGGAGATGCGGTCGTACTCGGCGGCCCGCTCGGGGTTGGCCACGCGCCAGTTGGCGTAGCCCTTCTCCCACTCGGCGTGGGCCTCGCGGCCGCGGTCGGCCACCTGGCGGGCGTGCTCGAGCACGTCGGCGGGCACGTCGAAGGTCTTGCCCGGGTCCATGCCCATGATCCGCTTGGTGGCGGCCACCTCCTCGTCGCCGAGCGCGGCGCCGTGGATCTTGCCGGTGTTCTGCTTGTTGGGCGCAGGCCAGCCGATGATCGTGCGCAGCCGGATGAAGCTGGGCTTGTCGGTCTCCGCCTTGGCCGCCTCGAGCGCCTGGTGCAGCGCCTCGACGTTCTCGACGTAGTCGCCGGTCTCGGTCCAGTCGACGCTGAGCGTGTGCCAGCCGTAGGCCTCGTAACGCTTGAGCACGTCCTCGGACTTGGCGATCAGCGTGTCGTCCTCGATGGAGATGTGGTTGTCGTCGTAGAGGACGATGAGGTTGCCCAGCTTCTGATGGCCGGCGATCGAGCTGGCCTCGTGGCTGATGCCCTCCTCGATGTCGCCGTCGCTGACGAAGCACCAGATGTGGTGGTCGAAGGGCGAGGTGCCCGGCGCGGCGTCGGGGTCGAACAGACCGCGCTCGCGACGGGCGGCCATCGCCATGCCGACCGCGTTGCCCAGTCCCTGGCCCAGGGGACCCGTGGTGGTCTCCACGCCGACCGTGTGCCCGTGCTCCGGGTGGCCGGGGGTGAGGCTGTCCCACTGACGCAGCCGCTCCAGGTCCTCGAGCGTCAGGCCGTAGCCCGACAGGTACAGCTGGATGTACAGCGTCAGGCTTGAGTGGCCGCACGACAGGACGAAACGGTCGCGGCCCAGCCACGTCGCGTCCGTCGGATCGTGGCGCATCGTACGCTGGAACAGCAGGTATGCGGCGGGGGCCAGACTCATGGCGGTGCCGGGATGTCCCGAGCCCGCCTTCTCCACTGCGTCCATCGCCAGGGCTCGAACGACGTCGACCGACTTCTTGTCGAGGTCGGTCCATTCAAGGGCTGGCACGAGTTCGGTGCTCAACTGCTCGATCTCCGGAATCTAGTTGTCATTGGTGGTAGCCGGTCGGCATTTCCCGCCCACATCGGACCCTAACCGAGTCGGGTCGTTGATCGATTCCCCCACTCCACGCAGTGCGTGTCACAGAGCGGTCAAGACCCCCCTTTGGCTGGACCGGCCATCCCTGCCACTACAGTTTGGTTGTCCCACCATGGATCCGCTCTAATTCAGAGGTTACGCGTTGACTCCGCTTGTGCTGGAAGCGCCTTGACGGTGCTCACCAATAGGCAGACGACGGCCCCCGCGCGCGCGCCCGAGACGCCGCGCAGCTTCGCCACGGTCGTCAAGGCCTACATCGCGCTGACCAAGCCGCGGATCATCGAGCTGCTGCTGATCACGACCCTGCCCGTGATGTTCCTGGCCGCGCACGGCCTGCCGCCCCTGTGGACGTCCGTGGCGGTCATGGTGTTCGGCACGCTGTCGGCGGGCAGCGCCAACGCGCTCAACTGCTACGTCGACCGTGACATCGACGTCAAGATGCGCCGCACCAGGCGCAGGCCGCTTGCCCGGCACCAGGTCTCGCCCCGCGGCGCCCTCGTCTTCGGCATCGTGCTGGGAATTTTGTCCACAATTGGACTCTGGGTGACCACGAACTGGCTCGCTGCGACGCTGTCGACGGCCGCGATCCTGTTCTACGTGCTGGTCTACTCCATGATCCTCAAGCGGCGCACCGCGCAGAACATCGTCTGGGGCGGCATCGCCGGCTGCATGCCCGTGATGATCGGCTGGGCGGGCATCACCGAGCGGCTCGACTGGGCGCCGCTGGTGCTGTTCGGCGTGGTGTTCTTCTGGACGCCGCCGCACACCTGGACCCTGGCCATGCGCTACAAGGAGGACTACGCGGCGGCCGAGGTGCCCATGCTGCCGGTGGTCGCCACCGAGCGCCGCGTGATCATCGAGTCGATCGTCTACACCTGGGCGACCGTGATCTGCTCCCTGCTGCTGTGGCCGGTGGCGCACACCACGATGTTCTACCCGATCGTGGCGGCCGTCCTGGGCGCGATGTGCCTGTGGGAGGTGCACCGCCTGCTGGGCCGCCTCAACTCCGGCAAGACCGGCGTCGACCTGCGGCCGATGCGCTTCTTCCACTGGTCCAACGCCTACCTGGCGCTGCTTTTCCTCGCGGTCGCGATCGACCCGCTCCTCGCCTGATGGCCTGATCAGTTAAAGTCACTCTATGGCGTCCCGTGATCCACGCTGGGTGTTCAAAGACCGCCCCTCGTTCGCGTTGATCTTCGGGTTGGTCCTGACGGGCATCTGCGCGATCGTCTCGCTCTCCTTCGACGTGATCAACGGCGCGCCCGTGCAGTTCGCCATCGCGCTGGTGCTCGCGATCGCCCCGGTGCCGCTGCTGCTGGCGGCCGTGCTGGCGCTCGACCGGCTCGAGCCGGAGCCGCGCAGCAACCTGATCTTCGCCTTCGCCTGGGGCATGGGCGTCGCCGTGCTGGCGGCGGGCATCATCAACTCGCTGAACCTGCACTACATCGTCGACACCGCGGGGATCTCCCAGGCCAGCGCGCGCAACATCGCCGCCACGTTCGGCGCGCCCCCGGTCGAGGAGACCATGAAGGGCCTGGTGCTGCTCGGGATACTGAGGTTCCGCCGGGCCGAGCTCGACGGGCCGACCGACGGCATCATCTACGCCAGCATGGTCGGGCTCGGCTTCGCGATGAGCGAGAACGTCAGCTACTACCTGGCCGCGCTCAACTCCGAGGCGGGGGCTGCCGGGCTGGCGGTGACCGTGGTGCTGCGCGGCATCCTGTCGCCGTTCGCGCACCCGCTGTTCACCTCGATGATCGGCGTCGCGGTGGCCTATGCCGCGCAGCGCAGCGGCCCCGGGCGGGTCTTCATCATCCTCGTCGGCTGGATCGGCGCCATGACGCTGCACGGCCTGTGGAACGGCCTGGCCTCCTACGGCGGCTTCCAAGGGCTGGTCGTGGCCTACCTGATCCTGCTGGTCGTGCTGCTGGTACTGATCGGCGTGGTCTTCCGCGACCGGCGCCGCGTCGTCGGGCTGCTGCAGCGCTATCTGCCGCCCTACGAGCCGACCCGCCTGGTCACCCCGGCCGACGTCCACATGCTGTCGGCGCTGTCGCGGCGGCGCCGGGCCCGCCAGTGGGCAAGCAGCCGCGGCGGCAAGCGCGCCCTGCAGGCGATGAAGGACTACCAGCTGGCGGCCACCGAGCTGGGCCTGCTGCACGAGCGGGCCGCCCGCCGCATCGTCGACGAGCAGACCTTCCACACCGAGCAGCGGGCGCTGCTTGAGTGCATGAGCGCCGCCCGCGCCGACTTCCCCAACCCCGTCCCAGGTCGCGGCTGAGCCGCGGACGGACGGGCCGTCCGCGGCTCAGTCAGTGACTCACTGAACGGTGATCTTGTCGACCTCCACGGTGATGCCCTTGACCTCGTCGGTCGAGGTGGCCGTGGTCACGCTGCCGACCCCGGTGCTGACGCCCTTGACCTTCATCGTGTAGGTCAGGATGCCGCCGGGGGCGCCCGGCGTGCTGTGGACGACCAGGTCCTGCGTGGGCGGGCCGGTGATCTGGCTGCCGCCCGTGCCCTCGTCGTTCTCCGCGCCGACGGTCAGGCCGAAGCCCGCGGGCGGGCTGCCGGGCAGGTTGCCCGGGTCGTAGGCGTAGCTGATGTCCTCCGCTCCGTTGATCCCGATCCACTGCTGGAACACCTTCTGCGCCGTGCTGCCGAAGATGTTCAGCCGCCACTCGACGACGATCCAGCTGCTGACGCCGTCGGTCAGGTTCGCGATGTAGATGCCGGGAGCGCCGGTGCCGTCCAGGTCGGTCCAGTACGGCGCGAGCACCGCGTTGGGCCTGGCCGGATCGGGCAGCGTCTGCGGCGTGGACGCGATGTCGTCCGCGCCGTTGGTGCCGCCCGCGACGGTGTAGCCGTCGGACACGACGCCGAGGCGGGTGTAGGTCTTGCCCGCGAAGGTGTAGGCGGGCACCGTGAAGTTCAGCGCCTGCTCGTCACCGATCGGCTGCGGGGTGATCCCGAACGCGTCCAGCGGCAGGTAGCCCGCCGGGCCGGCGCCGGGGGAGATGACCGGCTTGTCCGGCTGCTTGGCCGTCAGCGTCGCCTTGGCGGTGGCGACCTGGCTGCCGATCTGGGTCGCTCCGGTCACGCTGTTGAGCCGCAGCCGCGAGTCGAGCGTGCTGAGCGCGGTCACCTCGGTGTCCTTGAAGGTGTTGTTGCGGACGGTGACCGTACAGGTCGACTCGCCCGTGCCGCGCGGGATCGTGGCCGGGGCGCAGGTCTGGTCCACCGGCACCGCGCCCTGCTGGCGGAAGAACGCCACCGGCAGGTGGAGCGCCCTGGAGCCGCCTACCTGCTTGAGGTCCACCTGGCCGAAGTACTGCCCGTTGGCCAGGTCCGGCGCGGTGATGACCACGGTCAGCTTGGCGCTCTTGCCGGGCTTGAGGCTGAACGCCGGCGGCAGCACCGTGATGTTGGCGCCGCTGACGGTCTTGCCGGTCGCGGTGAACGTGAGCGTCTTGTTCGTCACGTTGGTGACCGTGCGCTTGGCGGTGATGACGCCCGGCATGATCGGCGCGTTCACCGACGGCAGGTTGAGGTCGATCCTGTTGAGCGGATCGGCCGCCGAGGCGGCGAAGTTGGCCGCCGTCTCGTCCAGGGTCAGCCCGGGGTCACCGGCCTTGGTCAGGTCGATCCGGCCGCCGCCGCGGTCGAACGGGTCCGACGGCGTGCTGCGGTCGGGCTTGGTGACCGCGGTCGTGGCGGTGGTCTCCAGGGCCGACTTGACCTGGCCGGGAGTCCAGTCCGGGTGCAGCGCGAACAGCAGCGCCGCGGAACCCGTCACGTGCGGCGCCGACATCGAGGTGCCGGCGATCACCTGGTAGAGGTTGCCGGGCGGGCCCTCGGCCGCGGACTCGGGCGTCGGCGTCTGGCCGGCCAGGATGTGCAGACCGGGCGCGGTCACGTCCGGCTTGAGGAAGTCACCGCCGGGGCCACGCGAGGAGAAGTACGTCATCACGTCGCCCTGCCAGGTGGCCTTCGTCCCCTGGGTGAACGACGCGGTCGCGCCGGGATTGGCGGACAGGAAGCTGAGCAGGGTGTCGGCCTCCGGCTTGTCGATGTGCACCGACGGGATCCAGTGCGCGTCGGTGAACACGTCGAACGGGAAGCTGTTGTACAGGATCATCCCCGCGGCGCCGCCCTGCCTGACGTTGAAGCCCTTCAGCGCCCGGTTGGGGCCGCGCTCACAGGCGACGATCTTCCCGACGAACAGCCCGGGGGGAGCCGGGACGGTACACAGCGCGTTGTTGTACGGCGGCGCCGAGGCAAGCACCACCGGCAGCGGAGAGCTGAGCCCGGCGGTGATCGAGGCACCCTTGATCGTGGCTGTGGCGCCGCCGGAACCCTTCAGCGTGATGGTCGACTGGAAGGTCCTGGACTGCGTCGAGGCCGCCACCGTGGTCACCCACGGGCTGCGGTGGTCGGTGGTGTTCGCGCCGGGCCCGGAGTTGCCCGCCGACGCGGACACCAGCACGCCCGCGGCGTAGGCGTCCAGGAAGGCCAGCTCGACCGGGTCGCTGAACGGGTCGCTGCCGCCGGAGATGGAGAAGTTGATGACGCGGACGCCGTCCAGGATGGCCCGCCCGACGGCCTGCGCCGAGTCGGAGGGGAAGCAGCCCTGCGCGCCGCAGACCTTGTAGACCGAGACCTCGGCGGCCGGGGCGATGCCGTGGATGGGGCCGCGGCTGATGCCCAGCGGGTTCGCGTCGGCCACCGGGCCGCCGGCGGCGGTGGTGGCGGTGTGCGTGCCGTGCCCGTTGGAGTCGCGGGCGCTGTCCGGGTAGACCTCGCCGCCGATGACGGCGTTGTAGGTGTCCAGGAACGGCCGCCCGCCGATCAGCTTGTTGTTGCACGCGAACGGGTCGTTGGCCGGGGTCAGCGGGTTGTCGCCGAAGTTGCAGACCCGCGGCGTGCCGTCCTTGGTGGGCGCGGGCGCGGGCAGCGACGGGTTGGCGGCGAAGGAGGGGTGCTCGGGCCAGGCGCCGGAGTCCAGGTCGCCGACGATCACGCCCTTGCCCGAGGAGCCGCTGCCGCCGAGCTGGCTGTAGATGGCGTCGGCGCCGATGAAGCTGGGGCTGGAGTCGGTGAGCAGCTGCTGCGGCTTGTCCTCCTGGATGGCCACCGCGCCGGGCAGCTTCAGGACGTCGGCCGCCTTGTCGGCGGGGATCTTGAGCGCGATGCCGCCGTAGACGGTCCTGACGCGCTGGCCGACCACGGCTCCTGGCACCTTCTTGGCCAGCTCGCCGAGGAAGGCGTTCTCCACGTCCTCGATGTGCTTGTCGTACTTCTTGGCGTCGGCGCTCTTGATGTCCAGGGACTTGCCGGTGACGGCGGGGCTGGTGCCAGGCAGGCCGGGGAGGCCGCCGCGGTAGGCGGCGAGCGAGTCGTAGTCGAGCTTGACCATGACCGTGACCGGCGCGGCCGAGGTGGACTTCAGCAGCGACTGGTCGCTCTTGGCGAGCTTGCCCGTATCGGACTTGGCCCCGTCGGTGAGCTGGCCGCCGGTGATGGCGGTGGCCTTCCATTTCGAGGGTGATGGGGGCGGGGTGGCGTGCGCCGAGGCCGGGACCATGGCGACGACGACCCCTAGGGTGACCGTCACCGATGCCAGCCTTAACGCACGGGTTAAGCCGGAACTGGATAACACGAACGAACCTCCTCGTCGAGGCTGCGCTCGCCACGCGCCGGAGGCTTCCTGTCAACATCGCACCGCACAGGTTCGGCGGAGAACCCGGACCCCCCCGGGATGACGAGCTGCGCGGGCCGACCTGGAATGTAACCAGTGATCAAAGATCGTGATAGGTCGCGGAATTGCCAGAAACGCCGCCGAAGATCGGCATCTTTTGGTGTTTCAACCTGCGAGCACGCGGCGCAGCGACGTCTCGGGAGGGCCGGGGAAGACCGGATCGGACTTGAACACCAGCGCGTCGGCCACGGCCTTGCCCGTGGCGAACAGCTCGCGCACGGCGTAGCTGTAGGTCGGCGCGGGCCACTGCTTGGCCGAGTCGTCGCCCACCCCGTACGTCTCCAGGCCTGCCGCCCGGCACAGCGCCACCGCCCGGGGCAGGTGGAACAGCTGCGTCACCACGGTCAGCCGCTGCGCGCCGAACACCTTGCGCGCCCGCACGCACGAGTCCCAGGTGTCGAATCCCGCGTAGTCGAGCACCATCGCGCTCGCCGGGATGCCCCTGGCGGTCAGGTAGTCGCGCATCGTGGTCGGCTCGTCGTAGCCGACCCGGCTGTTGTCGCCCGACAGCAGCAGGGCCTTGACCTTGCCCGCCCGGTAGAGCTCGGCGGCGATGTCGAGCCTGCGTGCCAGCATCGGGGTCGGCTCCTCGCCGTTCACCCGGGCGCCGAGCACCAGCGCCGTCCCCAGGTCGGGCACCTGCCGCAGCCACCCGTCGGTGTCGGCCACCTCCCGATGGCCCGCGCTGTAGAGCACGGCCCAGGTCGTCGGCGCCAGCGTGAGCACGCTGACCAGCACGAGCGCCTGGTAGGCACGCCGCTGCGCCTTACGAGAGTGGCGGACATTCCCCAGCAGCTTCGCCAATCGGCCGATAAATCCAGGCAAACGGCACCTCGCACCGGTGGGGGAGTGGCGGACCTATCACCACATACCCTGGCACAAAGGCTCAGACGGCGGCGGTAGCCGCGCTGGGGGAGGGGGCTGGAGCCTCGTCCACCGGGCCCCGCGTCCGCAGCGACGTGACGAGCCGCAGCGCCCCGATCCACACCAGCGTCGAGCCCAGGACGTGCACCCCCACCAGGAAGGCCGGCACGGCCAGGAAGTACTGGGTGTAGCCGATGACGCCCTGCGCGAGCTCGACCACCAGCAGGCCGAGCGCCGCCCGCCGCGCGATCCTGGTCGAGTTGCTGACGTGCAGCGAGAACAGCACCGCGAAGGTCATCCCGACCACGACGTAGACCAGGTCGGCGTGCAGGCGCGCCACGGCCTCGATGTCGAAGGGGAAGCGCGAGGCCAGCGCGTCGCCCGAGTGCGGGCCCGTGCCCGTCACCACGACCCCGACCACGAGCAGCGCCATCACCGCGAGCAGCAGGACGTGGCCGAGCCTGCGGATGTCGCGGTGCACGGTGCGCCTGGCCGGCCCGTCGGCCTCGCCCGCGCGGGCGTAGAGCATCCAGCAGGCGGCGATGAGCCCGATCGAGATCAGGAAGTGGACGCTCACCGTGATCGGGTTGAGCAGGCTGCGCACCACGAGCCCGCCCCACAGCGCCTGCGCCACGATGCCCGCGGGCTGCAGCAGCGCCAGCCGTACCAGCGCCTTCCTGCGCGGCGCCAGCCGTATCGCGGCGATGACGCAGGCGAGGCCGACGGCCAGCACCAGGAACGTCAGCAGCCGGTTGCCGAACTCGACCAGCATCGTCGACATCTCCGTCTCGGGATGCGCGATGGGCACGAAGCTGTCAGGCGTGCACCTGGGCCAGGTCGGGCAGCCCAGGCCCGAGCCGGTGACGCGCACGGCCGCGCCGGTCACCGTGATGCCCGCGTTGACCACCACGGACGCCAGCGCCCATCCCCGCATGGACTCCGGCGTGGGAGTCCAGAACGACAGGAGGTGGTCCTTCGAAAGCTTCACGTCATCGATGGTAGGGGGCGGTATGGGCGGTCCTGCCATCAGCCCGCGAGCCAGGCCGGATACACCTCGTTGCGGGTCGTCACGGTCTGATAGGCACGACCGGCCGCCTCGGCGACCTCCTCGGACCGGGCGGCCAGCGGCCCGTCGCGGTGCCAGGCCAGCAGGTGGCGGTACCACAGCGGGTTGCCGGCGATCGGCCGGATCGCCAGCCCTGGCAGCTGGCGGAAGGTCGCCTGGCACAGGCTGATGCCCTGCCCCGCGAGCACCAGGTCGGTCTGCACCTGCCCCTCCACCTCGTGCAGCACGTGGAACCTGAGCCCGGCGGCGTGGAAGACGGTCGACCAGTACTCCCGCACGCGATCGTCGTCGGGCGGCGGCGCGACCCAGCTCTCGCCGGCCAGCTCCCGCAACGTGACCTCCGCCTTGGCGGCCAGCGGATGGTCGGCGGCCATCATCGCGAACGTCGGCTCGGTCACCACCGGATGCAGCACCACGCCGGGGCGGGTGGCCAGCTCGAACCCCGGGCAGTCGCCGACCACGGCCAGGTCCAGATGGGCGGCCTCGACCAGCTCGACCAGCCGGGTGGAGGCCCCGCGGGTGACCGTGCTGACGGTCGTGCCCGAACGCTCGCCGCGCAGCGCCGACACCAGCCCGGGCAGCAGCGGCGCGTTGACCGAACCGATCCGCAGCCGCTGCGGCCGGTCAAGCGCCCGCAGGCCCAGTGCCAGGTCGTCGATGGCGGGCAGCACCGACCGGGCCCTGGCCAGCACGAGCTCGCCGAAGGCGGTGGGCCGCACCCCGTGCACGGTCCGGTCGAAGAGCACCCCGCCGAGCATCGACTCGATCCTGCGCAGCTGGGCGGTGAGCGCCGGCTGCGACAGCCGCAGCGACTTGGCGGCCTTGGTGAGGCTGCCGCTCTCGGCCACCGCGCAGATCACGCGCAGGTGGCGGACCTCCAGCTCCATAACCCGATGTTATGGGTTTTCGGGAGCTGTCCGACAGTTAACCGGGAGTTCAGGATGCCGCCATAACAACATGTGCCATTTCACATAGGAGGGGTGATGAGGAGACGTGTCCTTCTCGCGCTCGCCGTCATGACCGCCGTCACGAGCGCCTGCGGGCAGAGCACTTCCGGGGTCCAGCAGAAGGGCGGCGGCACGCTCCACGTGCTGTCGCCGCTGGACCTGGAGCATCTCGATCCGGCGCGCAACTACGTCACCTCGACGATCGACGTGGCCCGCCTGATCTACCGCACGCTCACCACCAACGCCGCCGCGCCCGGCGCCGCGGGCGGCACGATCGTGCCCGACCTCGCCACCGACCTCGGCACCCCGTCCGACGGCGCGAGGACCTGGACCTTCCACCTCAAGCCCGGCGTCAAGTACGAGGACGGCCGCCCGATCACCAGCAAGGACGTCAAGTACGGCGTCGAGCGCTCCTTCGCCCCCGAGCTGCCCGAGGGCCCGCCGTACGCGCGGACCTGGCTGAAGGGCGGGTCGACGTACAAGGGGCCGCTCCAGGGTGACGAGCTGGCCTCGATCGAGACGCCCGATGACGCGACGATCGTCTTCCATCTGGTGCGGCCGGTGGCCGACTTCGGCTCGGCGGTGTCGCTGCCGCTGTTCTCGCCGGTGCCGAAGGACAAGGAGGCCGGGGTCGCCTACGACAACCGGCCCTTCTCCTCCGGCCCCTACAAGATCGCCTCGTTCGAGCCCAAGAAGCGGATCGAGCTGGTCCGCAACCCCCACTGGGACAGGACCACCGACCCGGTGCGCACCGCGCGGCCCGATCGGGTGATCATCGATCTCAACCTCGACCCCGCCGTGGTGGACCAGCGGATGATCGCCGCGCAGGGCGAGGACGCCGACGCTGTCCAGTTCGAGCCCATCACCGCCGCCTCGGTGGCCCAGGTCCAGACCGACCCGCGGCTGAAGGAGCGTCTGGTGCTCGGCCAGTCGACCAACACCCGCTTCCTCGCGCTCAACACGGCCCGCAAGCCCCTCGACGACGTCCGCGTACGGCAGGCCGTCGCCTACGCCCTGGACAAGGAGGCGCTCAGGACCACCCGAGGAGGTCCGATAGCGGGAGACCTGGCCACCACGATCCTGCCGCCGTCGATCCCCGGGCACACCCAGGAGGACCCCTACCCCCAGGACGTGAACAGGGCCAAGGCGCTGCTGGCCGAGTCCGGGCACGCGGCCGGGATCGACCTCACCCTGGACGCGCCCGCCACCCCCGGCGGCAAGGCCCAGGCCGAGGCCGTCCAGGCCGCCCTGGGCAGGGCGGGGATCCGCGTCAAGGTCAACGAGATCAGCTCGTCGGCCTACTGGAGCACGGTGGGCACCCTGTCACAGGAGCACGACCTGGTCATCGACGGCTGGACCCCGGACTGGACAGGCCCGTCGACGTTCCTGCCGAACATCCTGGACGGCCGCGCCATCGTCAAACAGGGCAACCAGAACCGCTCCCGGTACTCGGTCAAGGAAGTCGACCGGCGCTTCGACGAGATCGCCGCGATGACCGACCCCGCCGAAGCGGCCACGGCCTACGGCGAACTGGCTTCCCGCATCATGAAGGACGCCCCGATCGTGCCGTTCCTGTGGGACAGGTCCGCCTTCCTGATCGGCCCCAACGTGACCGGCGCCTACGGCCACGTCGCCTTCGTCGGCCGGGTGGATCTCGCGACGGTCGGGCTCAAGGGCGCCGCATGAGGCTGAAAGGCGCCGCGCTCGCGGGAGCGGCCGTCATCGGCCTGCTGGTCCTGGCGGCCGCCGCGGCCCCGATCGTCACGGCGGCCACCGGCCAGTCGCCGACCGAGTTCCATCCCGAGGCGATCGACCCGGCCCTGGGCGGGCTGCCCAAGGGCGGCTGGGGCGGGATCGGGCCCGAGCACCTGCTGGGTGTCGAGCCGGGCAGCGGGCGGGACGTGCTGGCCAGGGTCGTGTGGGGCGCGCAGGTCTCGTTGCTGATCTCGCTGGCGGCCACCGTCGTGTCCACGGCCGTCGGCACCGCGCTCGGGCTGGCGGCCGGGTACCTGGGCGGGTGGGCCGACATGGTGGTGGGCCGGCTGATGGACCTGCTCATGTCGTTCCCCAGCCTGATCTTCATGATCGCCGTCATGTCCGTGTCCCCGGACGGCGACCGGGAGCTGATCCTCGTCGGGGTGCTCGGGCTGTTCGGCTGGCCGTACATCGGCAGGATCGTCAGGGGGCAGGCGATGGCGCTGGCCGGGCGCGAGTTCGTGGAGGCGGCCAGGGTGCTGGGGGCGCCGCGAGGCGCGATCCTGTTCCGCGAGATCCTGCCCAACCTGACCGGCCCGGTGCTGGTCGTGGCCACGCTGTCGATCCCCGGCTACATCGCGACGGAGGCCGGGCTGTCGTTCCTGGGCGTGGGGGTGCGGCCGCCGACCCCCTCGTGGGGGCAGATGATCGCCTCCGCGGTGCCGTGGTACGCCGCCGACCCGGTCTACTTCCTGATCCCCGGGGTGCTGCTGCTGGTGACGGTGCTCTCCTTCCACCTGGTCGGCGACGCCCTGCAGGGGGAGCGATGATCGCCTTCCTCGCGCGGCGGCTGGCCGCGGCGGCCGGGATCCTGCTGGTCATCTGCGCGCTCACCTTCGCGATCTTCTACGTGGCGCCCGACGACCCGGCGCAGCAGGCCTGCGGCAAGGCCTGCACGCCCGAGCGGATCGCCGAGATCCGCGGGCAGCTCGGCCTGGACCGGCCGGTGCCCGAGCAGTTCGCGGCGTTCCTGAAGGGGCTGGTGGCCGGTCGCTCCTACGGCACCGGCGCGACCGCCGTCCAGTGCCCGGTGCCGTGCCTGGGGTTCAGCTTCCAGACCCATGTGCCGGTGCGGGAGCTGCTGGTCAGCAGGCTGCCGGTGAGCGCCTCGATCGCGCTCGGCGCCGCCGTGCTGTGGCTGGTGGTGGGCGTGGGCGCGGGCGTGCTCGCCGCGCTGCGCAAGGGGTCGTGGTGGGATCGCGCGGCGATGGCCGCGGCGCTCGGCGGGGTGTCGCTGCCCGTCTACCTGACCGCGCTGGTGCTGCAGTACGTGCTGGTCGTGGTGCTGCGGGTGCTGCCCTACCCGCGCGTGGCGGGGTTCGCCGAGGATCCGGCCGGGTGGTTCGCCTCGATGCTGATGCCGTGGATCGCGCTGGCCACGCTGTACGCGGGCATGTACGCGCGGCTCTCGCGCACCGAGCTGATCGGCGCGCTGCGGCAGAACTTCGTCCGTACGGCACGCGCCAAGGGACTGCCGGAGGCCACCGTGATCCGCCGCCACGCGCTGCGGCCCGCGCTCACCCCGATCGTGACCGTGTTCGGCATGGACCTGGGCGCGCTGCTCGGGGGCGCGCTCATCACCGAGTCGGTGTTCGGGCTGCCCGGCGTCGGCAAGCTGGCCGCCGACGCGATCAACAGCTCCGACCAGCCGGTCATCCTGGGCGTCACGCTGTTCGCCGCCGGCTTCGTCGTCCTGGCCAACCTGACCGTGGACCTGCTCTACGCCGTGCTCGACCCGCGCATCAGGCTGGGGGCGGCATGAGCCTGCTGAGTGTGGAGGACCTGCGCGTCGCCTTCGGCCCGGTGCGCGCGGTCGACGGGCTGTCGCTGGAGGTCGCCGCGGGCGAGGTGCTGGGCCTGGTGGGCGAGTCCGGCTGCGGCAAATCGGTCACCAGCCTGGCCGTGATGGGGCTGCTGCGCGAGGCCACGGTCTCCGGCCGGATCCGCTTCTGCGGGCAGGACCTGCTGTCGGCGCCGCCCCGTGCGGTGCGGCGGCTGCGCGGTGACCGGATGGCGATGATCTTTCAGGATCCGCTGTCGTCGCTCAACCCCTACTACCCGGTCGGTTTCCAGATCGCCGAGGCGTATCGCGCGCACCGCCGTACGGGCTCAAGGAACGCCCGCGAGGTCGCGGTGCGGATGCTGGAGCGCGTCGGCATCCCCGAGCCGGGCAGGCGCGCCCGCGACTACCCGCACCAGTTCTCCGGCGGGATGCGGCAGCGCGTGATGATCGCGATGGCGCTCTGCCTGGAACCCGAGCTGATCATCGCCGACGAGCCCACGACCGCGCTGGATGTGACCGTGCAGGCCCAGATCCTGGCCCTGCTCGGCGAACTGAGGCGGGAGTACGGCACCGCCGTCCTGCTCATCACCCACGACCTGGGCGTGGTGGCGGGGATGGCCGACGAGGTGCTGGTCATGTACGACGGCCGGGCCGTCGAACGGGGTCCCGCGGTCAGCGTGTTCGACGACCCGCGCGACCCCTACACGCGGCGGCTGCTGGCCGCGGTGCCGCGCATCGACCGTCCCGTGCCACACCGCCTGGAGGTGACATGAGCGTGCTGCTGGAGGCCACTGGCCTTGTCAAACGCTTCGGCCCGATCACCGCGGTCAACGGCGTCACGCTCGCCGTGGCCGAGGGAGAGTCGCTCGGGCTGGTGGGCGAATCGGGCTGCGGCAAGTCCACCACCGCCCGGCTGATCACCCGGCTGATCGACCCGACCGAGGGCACGGTCAGCTTCGCCGGGCGCGAGCTGACCGGGCTCGGCGAACGGGCCCTGCGGGCGGTGCGCAGGGACCTGCAGATGATCTTCCAGGATCCGTACTCGTCGCTCAACCCGTCCAGGACCGTACGCGAGATCCTCACCGCCCCCTACCGCTACCAGGGGCTGCGGCCCGAGCCGGGCGAGATCGAGGAACTGCTGCGACGGGTCGGGCTGCTGCCCGAGCACGCCGACCGGCTTCCGCGCACGTTCTCCGGCGGGCAGGCGCAGCGCATCGGCATCGCCCGGGCGCTGGCGCTGCGGCCGAAGCTGATCGTCTGCGACGAACCGGTGTCGGCCCTGGACGTGTCGGTGCAGGCGCAGATCCTCAACCTGCTGCTCGACCTGCAGGAGCAGGAACGCCTCGGCTACGTGTTCATCGCGCACGACCTGGGCGCCGTGCGGCAGGTGTGCACCCGGATCGCCGTCATGTACCTGGGCACCGTGGTCGAGGTCGCTTCCAGGGAGGAGCTGTTCGGCGCTCCCGCCCATCCCTACACCGCGGCGCTGCTGTCGGCCGTGCCCATCCCCGACCCGAAGATCGAGCGCACCCGCCCCAGGGTCGTGCTCTCCGGCGACCTGCCGAGCCCGGCCGCCCCGCCGAGCGGCTGCCCGTTCCGCACCCGCTGCGACCGCGCCACCGGCGTGTGCGCGGCCGAACGGCCCCCGCTGGAGCGACGGGAGAACGGCCACGAGGTCGCCTGCCACCACCCGCTGAGCTGAGAGGAACGTCTTGAGAGGGCTCCACCTGACCGACCACACCTTCCACGTGCCGCTCGACCACGCCGACCCCGGCGGCCCCGCGATCGAGGTGTTCGCCCGCGCCGTCGCCGACCCCGCGCGCAAGGCCGACGACCTGCCCTGGCTGCTCTACCTGCAGGGCGGGCCCGGCGGCAGGTCGCCAAGGCCGCTGGCGGCCGACGGGTGGCTGGCCAGGGCCGTACGCACCCATCGGGTGCTGCTGCTCGACCAGCGCGGCACCGGCCGGAGCACGCCGGTCACGCCGCGCCTCCCCGCGCGGCTCGGCTCGCAGCGGGCGCTGGCGGACCACCTGCGCCACTTCAGGGCCGACTCGATCGTGGCCGACTGCGAGCACATCCGCCGCGAGCTCGGCGTGGAGCGCTGGGAGACCCTGGGGCAGAGCTACGGCGGCTTCGTCACGATGACCTACCTCTCGCGCGCCCCGCACGCTCTCAAGGCCTGCTACGTCACCGGCGGCCTGCCGGGGCTGACCGCGACCGCGGACGAGGTGTACGCCAGGACGTACCCGAGGGTGGCGGAGAAGGTCAGGCGCTTCCACGCGCGCTACCCCGAGGACGCCGACAGGATGCGGGCCATCGAGGCCCACCTGACGGCCGGCGACGTGCGGCTGCCCGACGGCGACCGGCTCACGGTGCGGCGGCTGCGCACGCTCGGGCTGGAGTTCGGGATGGGCACCGGCTTCGAGCGCGTGCACTGGCTGCTCGAGGACGCCTGGGACGGCGAGGAGCTGTCGCACGACTTCCGCTACCGGGTCATGCTGCAGACCGGGTTCACCGGCAACCCGCTGTTCGCCGTGCTGCAGGAGAGCATCTACGGCCGGTACGGCGAGCCGACCGCCTGGGCCGCCGACCGGGCCTTCGTGGACCTGCCGTTCACCGGGGAGATGATCTACCCCTGGATGTTCGAGGAGATCGCCTCCCTGCGCCCCTACGCCGAGGCCGCGCACCTGCTCGCCCACGTCGACGACTGGCCCGGCCTGTACGACCTCGACCGGCTGGCGGCCAACGAGGTCCCCGTGGCCGCCGCCGTCTACCACGACGACATGTACGTCGACGCCGGGCTCTCCCTGGAGACCGCGGCCCGCGTGGGCAACGTGCGGGCGTGGGTGACCAACGAGTGGGAGCACGACGGCGTCACCGCCTCCGGCGAGCAGGTGCTCGACCGGCTCATCCAACTGGCGCTCTGAAAAGGAGACACCCCCCCATGCTCATCAACCTGGCGCTCACGGTCGCCCTCACGCTCACCCCGGTCCCGCACAAGGAAGCCCCGGTTTCGAGGTGCGCGCTGCCGGGCCGTACGGGATGGACCGACGAAGGGCACGACACCGACCACCGGCAGTTCAGCAGGGCGTTTGGCGTGATCAGGGCGGTCATGCTGTTCGTCGACTTCCCCGACGCGCCCGCCTCGGGGAGCACCCAGGAGTACGAGGACGCGCTCAGCCCGGCGGCCGGGTGGCTGCGGACCGCCTCCAACGGGCGGGCGCGCCTGGCCATCACGCCCGTGCGGACCTGGTTCCGGATGCCGTCCGACAGCACCGCCTACGGGTTCGACCGTGGCATCTCCTACGAGCAGCACCAGCGCTACGTCCGCGACGCGGTCGCCGCCGCCGATCCCGACGTGGACTTCTCCTCCTACGACATCGTCTACATCGTCCCGCCGAAGAACGCCGCCGCCGTCACCTTCTCGCCCACCTACCTCTACGACCCGGCCGCGCCCGGGGTGATCGCCGACGGGCGGCCGGTGCGCTGGTCCGTCACGCTCGGCCAGGACATGTGGCGCTGGGGCTACAAGGTCATCGACCACGAGACCGGGCACATCTTCGGCCTGCCCGACCTGTACGCCTTCACCGGCACCGACTACCACCGCTTCGTCGGAGGCTGGGACCTGATGGGGCTCATCAGCGGCCCCGCGCCCCGCTACTTCGGCTGGCACCAGTGGAAGCTCGGCTGGCTCGGCGACGACCAGGTCGCCTGCGCTGTCAGCGGCCGCTACCGGCTCGACGGCCCGACCAGGCTCGTCGTGGTCAAGACCGGCGAGACCAGCGCCTACGCCGTCGAGGCCCGCTCCCGGACCGGCCTGGACGCGCGGGCCTGCTCCAGCGGCGTGCTCATCTACCGGGTCGACTCCTCCGTCGCCACCGGCGAGGGCCCGATCAGGGTCATGGACGCCCGTCCCGGCCAGCCGCCCGCCGCCGGGTGTCACCAACTCGACGACGCCGCCTACGCGCCCGGGCAGGTCTTCACCGACGAGGCGGCAGGTGTCCGCATCACGGTGACGGGGGAGGCATCAGTGGAGGTCGAACGCCTTCCCATCCAAGGAAATATGTGACATATTACTGGCGGGAGGTGGACATGCCCGACGTGATCGTCGTCGGTGCCGGAGTTGTGGGCGCCGCGACCGCGTACTACGCGGCCGAGGCCGGCCTGGATGTCACCGTCGTCGACCGCGGCCCGGTCGCGGGCGGCACGACGGGCGCGGGCGAGGGCAATGTGCTGGTCTCGGACAAGGAGCCGGGACCCGAGCTGGACCTCGCCCTGCTGTCCAACGAGCTGTGGCGCTCGCTCGCCGGCAGGATCGACTTCGAGTTCGAGGCCAAGGGCGGCCTGGTCGTCGCCGAAACCCCCGCGATTCTGGAGCAGCTCGTCGAGCTGGCCGCCAAGCAGGGTGTCGAGCACACCGTCACGCGCGACGTGTCCGCATATGAGCCGCATCTCACGCCGGACCTCGTGGGAGGGGTCTTCTACCCGCAGGACTCCCAGGTCCAGCCCATGCTGGCCGCCGCCCGCCTGCTCAGCGCCGCGCGCGAGCGCTTCGGCGGGGTACGGCTGCGCACCGGCGTGGACGTGACCGGTTTCCTGCTGTCGGACGGCGGCGTCAGGGGCGTGCGGACCTCCGCCGGGGACATCCTGGCCGGGGCTGTGGTCAACGCCGCGGGCACCTGGGGCGGGTCGGTCGCCGAACTGGCCGGGGTGCGGCTGCCGATCCTGCCGCGGCGCGGGTTCATCCTGGTGACCGAGCCGCTGCGGGAGCCGCTGATCCGGCACAAGGTCTACACCGCCGCCTATGTGACGAACGTGGCCAGCGACTCGGAAGGGCTGGAGACCTCCGCCGTGGTCGAGGGCACTGCCTCGGGCACCGTGCTCATCGGGGCCAGCAGGGAGCGGGTCGGCTTCGACAGGACGCCGTCCACCACGGTGCTGCGGCGGCTGGCCGCGCAGGCCACGGCGCTGTTCCCGGTGCTGCGCGACGTGCGGGTGATCAGGACCTACTGCGGGTTCAGGCCGTACTGCCCCGACCACCTGCCCGTCATCGGGGCCGATCCACGCGTTCCCGGGCTCTACCACGCGTGCGGGCACGAGGGGGCGGGCATCGGGCTGGCGCCCGCGACCGGGCGGCTGCTCGCGCAGCTGCTGTCGGAGGAGTCTCCCTCGATGGACCTGCGGCCCTTCCGTCCCGACCGTTTCGAGGAGGATCGATGAGCTTCGAGATCAGCGTGGACGGGCGGACCGTGAACGTCGAGCCGGGGCAGAGCGTGGGGGCGGCGATGCACGCCGCCGGGATCAGGTCGTGGCGGACCACCAGGTTCGGCGGGCGGCCTCGCGGGCTGTTCTGCGGGATCGGGGTGTGTTTCGACTGCCTGGTCACCGTCAACGGGGCTCGGGAGCAGCGGGCGTGCCTGCTGGAGGCCAGGCCCGGGGACGAGGTGACCACGTCATGACTTATGACCTCATTGTGGTCGGCGGCGGCCCTGCCGGGGTGGCGGGCGCGCTCGCCGCCGCGCAGTCGGGCCTCCGGGTGGCCCTGCTTGACCTGGGCGCCCGCCTGGGCGGCCAGTACTTCCGCCACGCCCCCGACGGCGTTCGCGGCGCCGACCCCGGCCCTCAGGCCGGGCTGGCGCGGTTCCTGCGGCAGGCCGCGGCCGTGGGCGAGCTGGCCGACGTACGCCTCGGCCACCAGGTGTGGTCGGTGGCCAAGGGCGAGACCTTCGCCGTGCACGCCACCCACCAGGACGAGCCCGTCACCCTGCACGCCCGCCACCTGCTCATCGCCACCGGGGCGCACGACAGGCCGCTGCCCTTCCCCGGGTGGGACCTGCCCGGCGTGCTCACCGCCGGCGGCGCGCAGGCGCTGCTGAAGGGGAATCACGTGATCGCGGGCCGCCGCGTCGTGGTGGGAGGCACGGGACCGTTCCTGCTGCCGGTCGCCGCCGGGCTGGCCCAGGCGGGCGCCGACGTCGCGGCCGTGCTGGAGGCCGGATCCCGGGTGGGGCTCGGGCGGCATCCGCTGCTTGCCATGGGCAAGGCGGGCGAGGCCGCAGGATACGCGCTGACGCTGGCCAGGCACCGCGTGCCGTACCACGGCAGGCAGGCCGTCGTGGCCGCGCACGGCCGCGACGAGCTCACCCACGTCACCGTCGGGCGGCTCGACAGGGACTGGCGGGTGCGGGAGACCCGGACGATCGCGTGCGACACGCTGGCCGTCTCGTACGGGTTCGTGCCGCAGCTCGACCTGGCCGTCCAGCTCGGCTGCGCCACCAGGGCCGACCTCGACGGCACCCAGGTCGTCGCCGTCGACGCCCGCCAGCGCACCTCCGTGCCCGGGGTGTGGGCCGCCGGCGAGCCCACCGGCGTCGGCGGCGCCCCGCTGGCCGAACTCGAGGGCCGCATCGCGGGCCTGGCCGTCGCCGCCGCCCTGACCGCCGCATCCCGTCACGCCGCCGCTTCCCACGAGGGGGCGCTGGACGGGCCCGCCGTACCCGATGTGCTGGTGCGGCGGCGGGCGAGGTCGCGGGCGTTCGCGCGGGCGCTGCTCAAGGCCTACCCCGTGCGGCCCGGCTGGCAGGAGTGGCTGGCCGCGGACACGCTCGTGTGCAGGTGCGAGGAGGTGCCGCTGTCGGCCGTGCGCGAGGCGCAGGCGCTGGGAGCCACCGACGCGCGCTCCGTCAAGCTGCTGGCACGCCCGGGAATGGGCTGGTGCCAGGGCAGGATGTGCGGCTACGCCGTGTCCTGCTTGACCGGGGAGGCGCCCGAGGCCCCCCGGAGACCCGTTGTTCAGCCGATCACGCTCGGCGCACTGGAGAGGATCGATGATGACGAATCGCGTTAAGCCCTGGCACGGTGTGATGGTGGCGACCGCGCTGCCCCTCCGTGACGACCTGTCGGTCGATTTCGAGGGCTTCGCCGAGCACTGCCGGTGGCTCGTCGAACAGGGCTGTGACGGCGTGGTGCCGAACGGCTCGCTCGGCGAGTACCAGACGCTCACCCCTGACGAGCGGGCCAAGGTGGTGGAGACCGCGGTGGCGGCCGTGGGCGGGCGCAACGTGATGCCGGGCGCGGGCGCCTACGGCTCGGCCGAGTCGCGGCGCTGGGCCGAGCAGGCCCGTGACGCCGGGTGCGGGAGCGTGTTGCTGCTGCCGCCCAACACCTACCGGGCCGACGAGCAGATCGTGGTCGAGCACTACCGCGAGGTGGCCAAGGCCGGGATCCCGATCGTCGCCTACAACAACCCCTACGACACCAAGGTCGACCTCAGCCCCGCGCTGCTGGCCCGGCTGTACGACGAGGGCCTGATCGTGGCGGTCAAGGAGTTCACCGGCGACCCCAGGCGCGCCTACGAGCTGGCCGAGCTGGCGCCCGGGCTGGACCTGCTGATCGGCACCGACGACGTGCTGGTCGAGCTGGCGCTCGCGGGCGCCGTCGGCTGGATCGCCGGCTACCCCAACGCGCTGCCCGCCTCGACCGTGGCGCTCTACCGGGCGGCCGTCGCCGGGGACCTGGACACGGCCATGCCGCTCTACCGCAAGCTGCACCCGCTGCTCCGCTGGGACTCCAAGACGCAGTTCGTCCAGGCCATCAAGCTGTCCATGGACATCGCCGGCAGGAACGGCGGGCCGTGCCGCGCCCCGCGCCTGCCGCTCGACCCCGAGCAGGAGGCCGTGGTCCGCGCCGCCACGGAGAAGGCCCTGGCCGAGGGGCTCCGATGAGGACCAGGCGGGTCTTCCACGCCGTCGACTCCCATACCGAGGGCATGCCCACCCGCGTCATCACCGGCGGCGTGGGCGTCATCCCCGGCGCCACCATGGCCGAGCGGCGCGTCTACGCCATCGAGAACCTGGACCCGATCCGGCACCTGCTGATGAACGAGCCGCGCGGCCACCCCGCCATGAGCGGCGCGATCCTCCAGCCGCCCACCCGGCCCGACGCCGACTGGGGCGTGCTGTTCATCGAGGTGTCCGGATACCTGCCCATGTGCGGGCACGGCACCATCGGCGTGGCCACCGTGCTGGTCGAGACCGGCATGGTGGAGGTCGTCGAGCCCGTCACCACGATCCGGCTCGAGGTGCCCGCCGGGCTCGTCGAGGTGGAGGTCGCCGTCCAGGACGGCATGGCCATGTCGGCCACGATCCGCAACGTGCCCGCCTACGCCGACAGGCTGGACGCCGTCGTGGACGTGCCCGGGTTCGGGGCCATCGGCTACGACCTGGCCTACGGCGGCAACTTCTACGCCATCGTCGACCTCGACGCCTACAAGCTGCCCTTCGACCGGGCCGCCAAGAACGAGATCATCGCCGCCGGGCTGGCCACGATGGAGGCGATCAACGCCGCCGACGAGCCCGTGCACCCGCTCGACTCCCGCATCCGCGGCTGCCACCACGTCTACTTCACCGCGCCCGGCTCCACCGCCGAGCACTCGCGGCACGCCATGGCCATCTACCCCGGCTGGTTCGACCGCTCGCCGTGCGGCACGGGGACCAGCGCGCGGATGGCTCAGCTGCACGCCAGGGGTGAGCTGGCGCTGGAGACCGACTTCGTCAACGAGTCGTTCATCGGCACCCGTTTCATCGGGCGGCTGATCGGCGAGACAACCGTGGGCGACCGGCCCGCCGTCCTGCCCACGATCACCGGCCGCGCCTGGGTGACCGGCACCGCCCAGTACTTCCTCGACCCCCGCGACCCGTTCCCCGAGGGGTTCATCCTGTGAGCGAGCATCTTGATCACAGGTCCGGCGAAGGAGGGGCCGTGATCACCACGATCGACTACCACACCGCCGGGGAGCCCTTCCGGATCGTCACTTCCGGGGCTCCGGACATCCCCGGCGAAACCGTGCTCGAGCGGCGGGTCAACGCCCCCGGGTTCGACTTCGTCCGGCAACTGCTGGTCCAGGAGCCGCGCGGCCACGCCGACATGTACGGCTGCTTCCTCGTCCCGCCCGACGACCCGGGCGCCGACCTGGGCGTGCTCTTCTGGCACAAGGACGGCTACTCCACCGCCTGCGGCCACGGCACCATCGCCCTGGCGGTGCACGCCGTACAGGAGGGCCTGGTCAAGGCCGACCCCGACGGCGTCACGCCCGTGGTCGTGGACGTCCCCTCGGGGCGGGTCACGGCCCTGGTCTCCTGTACGGCGGGCCGCATCGAGTCCGTGACCTTCCGCAACGTCCCCTCGACCGTGCTGGCCAGAAACGTGCCGGTGGCGGGGGTCACGGTGGACGTGTCCTACGGCGGGGCCATCTACGCCTCGCTGCCTGCCTCGGCCGTCGGCCTGACGGTAGCGCCCGAGCACCTGACCGACCTGATCGCCCACGCCCGCCGTATCAAGGCCGCCCTGGCGGACCATCCGGCCTCCCGCCATCCCACGGACGACCGCCTCTCCGGCGTCTACGGCGTGATCTTCTACGACGAACTGCCCGGCACGGACACGGTCGTCAGGCAGCGCAACGTCACGGTCTTCGCCGACGGCGAGGTGGACCGCTCGCCCTGCGGCTCGGGCACGGCCGCCCGGCTCGCCCTCCTGGCCGCCGACCACCCGTCACTGGAGTCCCTCGAGCACTCCAGCATCATCGGCACCACCTTCCACGCCCGCGTGGCATCGGTGACCCCGGACGGCATCATCCCCGAAATCGACGGCATGGCCTACCGCACGGGCCGCCACACCTTCGACCTGGACCCCGCCGACCCTCTCGGCCCCGGCTTCACCCTCCGATGACCCCACCCCACCACCTCAACACGCCAAACCTCCACACCCCCACCCCCTTTCGCCACGCCCCCAGCAAGGCGTACGCCACTACCTCACGCCTTGCCACGGCGAGCCCACCGGTCACCCGCGACCGACGTCCCTGGCACCGCGTCGGCCTGAGGGCGTCACCCTCTTGGCGCCGCGTCGGCGGGACGGCGTGCGGTCCTGCCCGGCGCCTTGGTACGGCGAGCCCCCATGTCACCCGCAGCCCGCATCCCTGGCGCTGCCGGGGCGTGGGGGCGCGGCCTTCCTGGTGTTGGGGCGGGGTAGGGGCTCGAGGCGGGATGCTGGGGTCATGAACGCGCTTCCGTATCTCGACGCCGCGGAGATCGAGCGGCTGGTGCCCGTGACGCTCGCCGTACAGCTCCTGGAGGAGGCGCTGCGCGGCGGCCTCGACCCCGAGGACACCCCGCAGCGCCCGAGCGTCGACCTGCCGGGCGGGCAGTTGCTCATGATGCCCGCCGCCGCGGGCCGCTACGCGGGGCTGAAGGCCGTCACGATCGCCCCGGGCAACCCTGCCAGGGGACTGCCCAGGATCCAGGGGACGTACCTGCTGTTCGACGGTGACACCCTCACACCCGTGGCCCTCCTGGACGGCATCGCCATCACGTCCCTGCGCACCCCGGCCGTGTCGGCGCTGGCCGTCAAGCACCTGGCCGGCCCCGACGCGCGCAGGCTCGTCGTGTTCGGCACGGGCCCGCAGGCGTGGGGCCACATCCTGGCGATGCGCGCGATCCGTCCCCTCGACCACGTCACGCTCGTCGCCCGCGACCCCGGGCGCGCCCAGGCCTTGGCCGGCCGTACCCATTCCCTGGGCCTGCCCGCGACCTCGCTGACCGCAGGGACGTCCGAGGTCGAGGCGGCCGTGGCGGAGGCGGACATCGTGGCCTGCTGCACCACGGCGCGCGAGCCGCTCTTCCCCGGCAAGGCCGTGCGGGACGGCGCCACGGTGGTCGCCGTCGGATCCCACGAGCCCGACGTCCGCGAGCTCGACTCGGACCTGATCGCCCGGGCGACCGTGGTCGTCGAGGCCAGAACCGCGGCCCTGGCTGAAGCAGGTGATGTGATCATCCCGTTGCGCCAAGGTACGATCACCTCTGGTCACCTGGCAGGAAACCTCGCCGACCTGGTCGCCGGCAGGGTCCCGCCCGTCAGAGGGCCGCGCGTCTTCAAGAGCACGGGTATGGCATGGGAAGACCTCGTGGTCGCGGCCGCCGCCTACGAAGCGTGGACCTAGGAGGCCTCGGTGGGTGCGAGGAAGGATGAGGTGGCCCTGATGGGTGCGGAGGATCGGCTCGAACTGCCGGTGGTGGGGGAGCGGCAGAGCCTGCGCGAGCAGGTGGCGCATGCGCTCCGCGCCGCGTTGATCACGGGCGAGATGCGTCCGGGCGTCGTGTACTCGGCGCCCGTGCTGGCCGCGCAGTTCGGCGTGTCGGCGACGCCCGTGCGGGAGGCCATGCTCGACCTGGCCAAGGAGGGACTCGTCGAGGCGGTCAGGAACAAGGGCTTCCGGGTGACCGAGCTGTCAGACCGCGACCTGGACGAGCTGACCGAGATCCGGCAGCTGATCGAGGTGCCGACCGTCACCCGGCTGGCCGACCCCGGGCGGGCGGAGGAGTTCGCGCGGTTGCGGCCTGTCGCGCAGGAGATCGTCTCTGCGGCGGAACGTGGGGATCTGCTCGCATACGTGGACGCTGACCTGCGGTTTCACGTGGAACTACTGGCGCTGTCAGGAAACGCCCACCTGGTCGAGGTGGTCCGCGACCTGCGCAACAGGGCCCGCCTCTACGGCCTGTCCCAGCTGTACGCCAGGGGGACGCTGACCGACTCGGGCAGGGAGCACCTGGCTCTCCTGGACGCCCTCGAGGCCGGCGATGCCGCCACGGTCGAGCACATCATGTCCGAGCACATCCAGCACGTCCGCGGCATCTGGGCCGACCGCCCCGAGTGACCCGGTCAGCGGCGCGCGCGGGTCAGCCAGATGTCCTGTTTGCGGGCGCTGAGGCGGGGCGGCAGAGGCGGTAGCCACGGGCAGCGGCCCTCGGCGACGTCGCGGTGCGTGGCGGCCTCCGCGGTCCAGCCGTGCGGGGCGAGCCAGGCCACCGGGTCCTCCACGGCACCCACGAAGGGAACGCCGCGCGCGGCCATCTCGCGCAGGAACGGCCGGCGATCCGGATCGGTGAAGAAGCAGGGATGCGGGACGTCGAACGTCAGCCACGAGCCGGGAGCCGACTGCCGCGTGATCCAGCCGATCACCGAGTCGGCCTCGGCGCGGGTCAGGTAGTAGAGGACGCCCTCGACGATCCAGTGCGTCGCGACGATGGCGTCGAAGCCGGGGGCCACCGCCGGGGGCGGCGAACGCAGGTCCGTCCCCACGGACACGACCCGGCAGCGGGGCTGGAATCCCGCCTCAGCCAGCGCCTCGGCCTTGCCGGACAGCTGTCCTGGCAGGTCCACCTCGTAGTAGACGAACGGCGGGTCGAGCGGGAGCCGGTAAGGGCGGGAGTCGCTGCCCGCGCCCACCGACACGGCCTGCCGTACGCGGGAGGACAGCAGCGTCTGGTCGCCCAGCCTGCCGCGCACGGGCACGATCTCGGACGGGGGATGGAACGGCTTGAAGGCGTCCACCACCTTCCTGGCCTGCTCGGTGGCGAACACCTCGGCGCAGGGATCGACGTAGTAGGCGTCGGGCTGCGCGCTCTCCTCGGCCCGGACGACCGCCATCCAGTCGCTCGTCCGCCGGACAGGCGTGGTCACCGGGCGTAGCCAATGCATCTCATAGAGACATCATGCGAGGTGGGCCTGTCAAAGGGAAGCCTCGCAGGTTGGGCGAAATGTCCGATTCCCTGATACGATGCTTTGTGAAAGTGTTCACGAACTTTTTGGGCTAAGCGGACCCCACCCTCCGCCGATGCCCTTCCGCGGCTCGGCCGCCCGCCCACTCCACAGGCCGAGTCGGATGACCGCCGCGCGCCCGAGGCCCCATCCTCCGGGCGCGCGGCGGCCGTATCTCCGGCGTCAGGAACGGCGGGTGGACCCCAGGCTGGCGGCCACGATGCAGCAGATCGCGGCCCACTGCTGCACGCCGAGGATCTCGCCGAGCAGCAGGACGCCGATGAGGGCGGCCGCGGCCGGCTCCAGGCTCATCAGGATGCCGAACACGTGCTTGGGCATGCGCCGCAGCGCCTGCAGCTCCAGCGAGTACGGGATCACCGACGACAGCAGGCCCACCCCGACCCCGATCAGCAGCAGGTGCG
Source organism: Nonomuraea sediminis (assembly GCF_018531495.1). Lineage (GTDB taxonomy): Bacteria > Actinomycetota > Actinomycetes > Streptosporangiales > Streptosporangiaceae > Nonomuraea > Nonomuraea sediminis. Next base: position 515,691 of record NZ_JAHDTI010000010.1, on the reverse strand, counting down.
GCTGGAGCAGGTCGGACCCGCCGGTGGTGATGCCGATGGGGGCGATCAGCATCGCCGAGACGACCATCGCGAACGACAGGCCCTGCGTGCCGGGGAACCGCTTGCCCGCGGCCGACGACAGCAGGATGTAGGCACCCCAGCAGGCCCCCGCCACCAGCGCGAACCCGATGCCGACCCAGCTCGTCCCGGCCGACTGGCCCCATGGCGCCAGCAACACGACGCCGAGCCCGGCCAGCCCGACCCACAGCAGGTCGAGCCGGCGCCGCGAGGCGGCCACCGCCACACCGAGCGGGCCGAGGAACTCGATCGCCACCGTGATGCCCAGGGGCTGCCGCGACAGCGCTTCGTAGAACGTCAGGTTCATAAGCGCCAGCACCGCGCCGAACGCCAGCCCCACCAGCCAGTCGCGCCAGGTCAGCCCGCGCAGCCTGGGCCTGGCCACCGTCGCCATGATCGCGGCGCCGGCCGCGATCCGCACGAACACCACGGCACTCGGCGGCAGCGTGCCGAACAGCTCCTTGGCGAACGCGGCGCCCAGCTGCACCGACAGGATCCCCAGGAAAATCAGCGTCGAGGGCGGGATCGAGTTGGCGGCGGCACGCACCCCTTCCGGCACGCTCGGCCGGCGGTCGAAAGGTTCGTTCAGCGCGAAGGCGGTCATGGGGGCTCCTCAGGGTTCATAGAGCTCCGAGGGTACAGACCGCGACCGACATAACCCGCTCAAGGGGTAGCGATAGCCGTCGCGGCCCACGGCCGCTACGCCCTGCTCTTCAGCCAGTCCGTCGCCGCTCTGGCCAGGAAGCGGTACGGCGCGCGGGCCGTACTCACTCCCAGCGGAAGAAGCGGGACGCCAGCCCCAGCCCGAGCACCGCCCAGGCGGCCAGCACCCCCACCGCGCCCACGGGCACGGCCGCGCCGGAGGCGAGCACCGCCCGCAGGCCGCCGGTGAGCGCCGAGATCGGCAGCAGCTCGAGCACCGACCGCATCCCCGGCGGGAACTTCGACAGCGGGAAGATCACCCCGCCCAGCCCGAGCAGCACCAGGTAGACCAGGTTGGCGGCGGCCAGCGTGGCCTCGGCCCGCAGCGTGCCCGCCATCAGCAGCCCGAGCCCGCTGAAGGCCGCCGTGCCCAGCAGCACCAGCAGCAGCGCGCCCAGCGGCGAGCCGTGCGGATGCCAGCCGAGCGCCAGCGCCACGGCCACGATCACGACCACCTGCAGCAGCTCGACGGCCACCACGGCAGCCGTCTTGGCCAGCATCAGGCCGGGCCGCGACAGGGGAGTGGCGCCGAGCCGCTTGAGCACGCCGTACCGCCGCTCGAAGCCCGTCGCGATGGCCTGACCGGTGAAGGCGGTCGACATGATGGCCAGCGCGAGCACCCCGGGCGCCACGAAGTCGATCCGGCTGCCGCCCACGTCCACCAGCGGCGCCAGCGAGAAGCCCACGAGCAGCAGCACCGGGATGATGAGCGTCAGCATCAGCTGCTCGCCGTTGCGCAGGATCGCGCGCACCTCGGCGCCGGCCTGCGCGAGCACCATGCGCGGGAAGGGCGCCGCGCCGGGCGCGGGGGTGAGGTCCAGCGTGGTCATCGCAGCTCCCTGCCCGTCAGCTCCAGGAAGACGTCCTCGAGGGTGCGGCGTTCGATGCGCAGGTCGTCGGCGGTCACGCCTTCGGCCGCGCACCAGGCGGTCACCGTCGCCAGCAGTTCGGGGCCGACCTGCCCCTCGATGATGTAGTGGCCCGCGGGTGACTCCTTGGCCGCGCTGCCGTCGGGGAGCGCGTTGAGCAGTTCCTCGAGCGCGAGCGCGGGGCGGGCGCGGAAGCGCAGCTGCCGCTCGGCGCCGGTCAGCGAGGCGGGGCTGCCCTCGGCCACCACCTGGCCCCTGTCGATGATCACCACATGGTCGGCCAGCCGTTCGGCCTCCTCCATGTGGTGCGTGGTCAGCACCACCGATACCCCGGCGGTCTTCAGCTGGCCGACCAGGTCCCAGCAGGCGTGCCTGGCCTGCGGGTCGAGCCCGGCGGTGGGCTCGTCGAGGAAGACCAGCTCGGGCCGCCCGATCACGGCCGCCGCCAGCGACAGGCGCTGCTGCTGGCCGCCGGACAGGCGCCGGTAGGGGGTGCGGGCGTGCTCGGCCAGGCCGAGCCGTACCAGCAGGGTCTGGGAGTCGAGCGGGTGGGCGTAGAAGCGGGACACCAGCCGCAGCCACTCGGCGCAGCGCACCGCCGGGGGCACTCCGCCGGCCTGCAGCATCACGCCGACCCTGGGGCGCAGCTCGGGCAGGTCGGGCGGCTGCCCGAGCACCCGCACGGTGCCGCCGTCGGCCTTGCGGAACCCCTCGCAGATCTCGACCGTGGACGTCTTGCCCGCGCCGTTCGGGCCCAGGATGGCGGTGACCGCGCCGCGTCCGGCCGACAGGGTCAGGCCGTCCACGGCGGTGGTGCCGCCGTAGCGCTTGACCAGATCGACGATCTCGACGGCAGGGGATTCCATGGCCACGAGTCTAGAGACCCCCTGGAGCGGTCTCCGACCTGGCCGGATATGGACAGCAATTGACCGCGTCGTTTCCCGGAATCCCGGCCGCAGGAGTGAAAGTCTGAGGGGTAGGTCCACGTCAGAGGAGGGGTTGCAATGTCGCAACGCAGTGGATACGAACCCGGCGTACCTTGCTGGGTCGACCTTTCCAGCACCGATGTCGACGCCTCGCGCAGGTTCTACGGCGAGGTCTTCGGCTGGCAGGCCGAGATGATCGACGACCCCGCGGCGGGGGGTTACGGGCAGTTCACGTCGAACGGCAAGAAGGTCGCGGGAATCGGCCCCACGATGGGCGAGGGCATGCCCTCGGTCTGGAACACCTACGTCGCCACCGACGACGCGGCCGCCGTCGCCGACCGCGTCAAGAACTCCGGCGGCACCGTCGTGATGGAGCCCATGGCCATCTTCCAGGAGGGCAGCATGGCCGTCTTCCAGGGCGCCGACGGATCCTTCTGCTCCGTCTGGCAGGCCGGCAACCACCAGGGCGCCGAACTGGTCAACGAGCCCGTCTCCTTCTGCTGGAACGAGCTGTCCACCCGCGACGTGGACGCCGCCACGCGCTTCTACTCCTCCGTCTTCGGCTGGACGCCTGTCACCCAGGACATGGGCGGCGGCATGACATACACCGAATGGCACAACAACGGCAAGAGCATCGCCGGCATGCTGCCGATGTCGCCGAACTACCCGGCCACCGTCCCGTCGTTCTGGATGGTCTACTTCGCGGTCGCCGACCTGGACGCCACCATCGCCAAGGCCCGCGACCTCGGCGCGAACATCCTGGTCGACGCCATGGACGCGCCTCCCGGACGGTTCGGCGTGCTCCTCGACCCCCAGGGCGCGGCACTGTCCGTCATCCAGCTCAACGAACCCGCGTGAAAATTTGTGACAATCCGGGAATTAGGTTGACCTAATCCTGGTTTAGAACCCTCGGCCCTCCTGGGTCGCCATCCAGCCGCCCGCGAGGGAAGAGGGTTCACGCATGTCCGTGGTCGAAGCCGCGCCCAAGGCAGTAGGCCGGCGCGGACTTCTGCTGGTGATCCTGGGCGCCCTCAGCGCGATCGGCCCGCTGTCGATCGACATGTACCTGCCCGCGCTGCCCGCCATCACCGGCGAGATGCTCAGCGCCCCCGCCCAGGTCCAGCTCACGCTCACCGCCTGCCTCATCGGCGTCTCGGCCGGGCAGGTGATCGCCGGGCCCGTCAGCGACGTGCGTGGGCGGCGCATCCCGCTCATCGTGGGCGTGGCCGGATACACCGTGGCCTCGCTGCTGTGTGCCTTCGCCGCGAACGTCCCGATGCTGATCGTGTTCCGGCTGCTGCAGGGCCTGCTCGGCGGGGCGGCACTGGTGCTCGTGCGCGCCATCGTCCGCGACCTGTACGACGGGGCCGCCATCGCCCGCATCTTCGCCACCCTCATGCTGGTCAGCGGCCTGGCCCCGATCCTGGCCCCCATCGCGGGCGCCCAGTTGCTCGCCTTCACCTCCTGGCGCGGCGTCTTCGTGGCGCTCAGCCTGGCCGGACTGGCGCTGCTGGCCGCGGTCCTGACCGGGGTCCGCGAGACGCTGCCCGCCGAGGAGCGTGAGAGCGGCGGGCTCAAGCACACCGTGCTCACGTTCTGGCGCCTGCTGGGCGACAGGGCTTTCATGGCGTGCGCGCTGACCGCTGGGCTGGCCTTCGCGGCCATGTTCGCCTACATCTCCGGCTCGCCGTTCGTGCTGCAGGAGGTGTACGGCGCCTCGCCGCAGCAGTACTCCCTGATCTTCGGGCTGAACGCCACCGGGCTGACGATCATGGCGCAGATCGGCGGGCGCCTGGCCGGGCGGGTGAACCCCCGGCGGTTGGTGTTCGCCGGGCTGGCCGTCGCGCTGACCGGGGCCGCCCTGCTCGTGCTGGCCGCCGCCGCCGGGCTCGGGCTGCTCGGCATCGTGGCCGGGCTGTTCGTCATCATGTGCGGCCAGGGCCTGGTCCTGCCCGGTACGGGCGCGCTCGCCCTGGCCTCGCAGCCGCACCAGGTGGCGGGCAGCGCCTCCGCCCTGCTCGGTGTCCTGCAGTTCGCGCTCGGCGCCGTCGCCGCCCCGCTGGTGGGTCTGGCCGGGGCGGGGTCCGCGATGCCGATGGCCGCGGTGATGCTCGGGCTCGTGGTGGCCGCGGGACTGGCCTTCGTCCTGCTGGGCCATCGCGCGGTTAGGTAAGGCTTGCCTGCGTGAGAAATTGCATTCCCGCATTCTCCGGATCCGTTTGTGAACTGGGAAGGAATTACGGCACACTGATGTTGTGAAAAACGTGGCCCCATCGATCGAGCCAGGCAGCGAGCGCAGCACGCGCGCCCGCGTCGCTCGGCTGATCCTGGAGCACGGTCCCGTCACGGCCGCCTCGCTCGGCGAGCGGCTCGGGCTGACGCCCGCAGCGGTGCGCCGCCATCTCGACGCGTTGCTGGCCGACGGGATGATCGAGCCTCGTACGGTCCGGCCGCGCGGTCAGCGCGGGCGGGGGCGACCTGCCAAGTTGTTCGCCATCACCGACGCGGGGCGCAGTGCCTTCGTGCACGCCTATGACGGCCTGGCGGGCAGCGCGCTACGCTTCCTGGCCGAGCGCATGGGTGAGGAAGCGGTGGCCGAGTTCGCCCGCGCCCAGGTGGCAGACCTGGTCAGGCGGCTCGAGCCGATCATGCGCGAGGTGCCGGAAGACCAGCGCACCCAGGTGCTGGCCGAGGCACTGTCGGCAGAGGGCTACGCGGCGAGCGCCAGCAAGGCGGCCTCCGGTGGCGAGCAGCTCTGCCAGCACCACTGCCCGGTGGCGCACGCGGCGGCGGAGTTCCCGCAGCTGTGTGAGGCCGAGACCGAGGCGTTCGCCCAGCTGCTCGGCACTCCTGTGCAGCGGCTGGCGACCATCGCACACGGTGACGGGGTGTGCACCACGCACGTCAGCCCCGTTCGGATAAGAGAGAGCAAGGAGACCGGAAGGTGACTGTCACCGACCGCCCGGAGCTGGAAGGCCTCGGGAATTACAAGTTCGGTTGGGCCGACTCGGATGCCGCGGGTGCGGCAGCCAAGCGTGGCCTGTCCGAAGAGGTCGTGCGCAACATCTCCGCGCTCAAGAACGAGCCGGAATGGATGCTTGACCTGCGCCTGAAGGGTCTGCGCCTCTTCTCCAAGAAACCGCTGCCGACGTGGGGTTCCGACCTGACCGGCATCGACTTCGACAACATCAAGTACTTCGTGCGCTCGACCGAGAAGCAGGCCGCTTCGTGGGACGAGCTGCCCGCCGACATCAAGAACACCTACGACAAGCTGGGCATCCCCGAGGCCGAGAAGCAGCGCCTGATCGCCGGCGTGGCCGCCCAGTACGAGTCCGAGGTGGTCTACCACAAGATCCGTGAGGACCTCGAGGAGAAGGGCGTCATCTTCCTCGACACCGACACGGGCCTGAAGGAGCACCCGGAGCTGTTCAAGGAGTACTTCGGCTCCGTGATCCCGGTTGGCGACAACAAGTTCGCCTCGCTCAACAGCGCCGTGTGGTCGGGCGGCTCGTTCATCTACGTGCCGCCGAACGTCGAGGTCGAGATCCCGCTGCAGGCCTACTTCCGGATCAACACCGAGAACATGGGCCAGTTCGAGCGGACCCTGATCATCGTGGACGAGAACTCCTACGTCCACTACGTCGAGGGCTGCACCGCGCCGATCTACTCCAGCGACTCGCTGCACAGCGCCGTCGTCGAGATCATCGTGAAGAAGAACGCCCGCTGCCGTTACACGACCATCCAGAACTGGTCGAACAACGTCTACAACCTGGTCACCAAGCGCGCCGTCGCCTACGAGGGCGCCACCATGGAGTGGATCGACGGCAACATCGGCTCCAAGGTCACGATGAAGTACCCGGCCGTCTACCTGATGGGCGAGCACGCCAAGGGCGAGACGCTGAGCGTCGCGTTCGCGGGCGAGGGCCAGCACCAGGACGCCGGCTCCAAGATGGTGCACCTGGCGCCGCACACCAGCTCCAGCGTCATCTCCAAGTCCGTCGCGCGTGGCGGCGGCCGCACCTCCTACCGCGGCCTCGTCCAGATCGAGGAGGGCGCCCACGGCTCCGCCTCGACGGTGAAGTGCGACGCGCTCCTGGTCGACCAGATCAGCCGCTCCGACACCTACCCCTACGTCGACGTCCGCGAGGACGACGTCAAGATGGGCCACGAGGCCACGGTCTCCAAGGTCAGCGAGGACCAGCTGTTCTACCTCATGAGCCGCGGGCTCAACGAGGACGAGGCGATGGCGATGATCGTGCGCGGCTTCGTCGAGCCGATCGCGCGCGAGCTCCCCATGGAGTACGCCCTCGAACTGAACCGCCTGATCGAGCTGCAGATGGAAGGAGCCGTCGGCTGATGGGCCTGAACGAGAAGCCCCTGTCGACCCTGCACGAGAAGCAGTCCTACAGCCTGGACGACTTCGAGGTGCCCAACGGCCGCGAGGAGGCCTGGCGCTTCACGCCGCTGTCCCGCCTCAAGGGCCTGCACAACGGTACGGCTGCCGCCTCCGGCCACGTGGTCGTCGACGTCGACGCCGCCGCCGAGGTCACGATGGAGACCGTGGGCCGCGACGACCCGCGCGTCGGCAAGGCCTACGTGCCCGCCGACCGGGTCAGCGCCCAGGCCTACAACAGCTTCGAGAAGGCCACGGTCCTGACCGTGCCCCGCGAGGCCGTCACCTCCAAGCCCACGGTCGTCACGCTCACCGGTTCCGGCGACGGCGCGGCCTACGGCCACATCGTCGTGCGCGTCGAGCCGATGGCCGAGGCCGTGATCGTGCTCGACCACAAGGGCAGCGCGGTCTACGCCGACAACATCGAGTTCGTCGTCGGCGATGGCGCCACCCTCAAGGTCGTCAGCCTGCAGGACTGGGACGACGACGCCGTGCACGTCTCCCACCACCACGCCCAGCTGGCCAAGGACGCCACCTTCCGCAGCTTCACGGTGACCCTCGGCGGCGACCTGGTACGGCTGTCGCCCAGCGTGTCCTACACCGCCCCCGGCGGCGACGCCGACCTGCTCGGCGTCTACTTCGTCGACGCCGGCCAGCACCTGGAGCACCGCCTGCTGGTCGACCACAGCAAGCCCAACTGCAAGAGCAACGTGGACTACCGCGGTGCCCTGCAGGGCCAGGACGCGCACGCGGTCTGGATCGGCGACGTGATCATCCGCGTCGAGGCGGAGGGCACCGACACCTACGAGCTCAACCGCAACCTGATCCTGACCGACGGCGCCCGCGCCGACTCGGTGCCGAACCTGGAGATCCTCACCGGCGAGGTCGCCGGGGCCGGCCACGCCTCGGCCTCCGGACGCCTCGACGACGAGCACATCTTCTACCTGCAGGCCCGCGGCATCCCCTACGACGAGGCCCGCCGCCTGGTCATCAGGGGCTTCCTCGGCCAGCTCATCGAGAAGATCCAGATCGAGGAGATCCGCGAGCGCGTGCTGACCGCGCTGGAAGCGGAGCTGTCCCGATGACCTACGAAAAGGTGTGCAGGGTCGAGGACATCCCCGACCTCGGCGTCATCGCGGTCGAGGTGGACGACACGCCCGTCGCGCTCGTACGCAAGGGCGATGAGGTGTTCGCGCTGCACGACGTCTGCTCGCACGCCGAGGTCCGCCTCAGCGAGGGCGAGGTCTACGACGACACCCTCGAGTGCTGGCTGCACGGCTCCTGCTTCGACATCCGATCAGGCAAGCCGACCGGCCCGCCCGCCACCAAGCCCGTTCCCATCTACTCAGTGAAGATCGACGGCGATGACGTCCTCGTCTCGCTTTCGAAGGAGTCATAAGTGAGCACCCTGGAAATCCGTGACCTGAAGGTCGCCGTGGAGGACAAGGAGATCCTGCGCGGTGTCAACCTGACCGTGAAGGCGGGGCAGACCCACGCCATCATGGGCCCGAACGGCTCGGGCAAGTCCACGCTCGCCTACGCCATCGCCGGTCACCCCAAGTACACGATCACCGGTGGCGAGGTGCTCCTGGACGGCGAGAACATCCTGGAGATGTCCGTCGACGAGCGCGCCCGCGCCGGCCTGTTCCTGGCCATGCAGTACCCGGTCGAGGTTCCCGGCGTCAGCGTCTCCAACTTCCTGCGCTCGGCCGTCACCGCGGTCCGCGGCGAGGCCCCCAAGCTGCGCCAGTTCAGCAAGGACCTCAAGAGCGGCATGGACGCCCTGTCCATCGACGCCTCCTTCGCCCAGCGCAACCTCAACGAGGGCTTCTCCGGCGGTGAGAAGAAGCGCCACGAGATCCTCCAGCTCGAGCTGCTCAAGCCGAAGATCGCGGTGCTCGACGAGACCGACTCCGGCCTCGACGTGGACGCGCTGCGCGTGGTCTCCGAGGGCGTCAACCGCTTCCGCGCCGAGGGCGACACCGGTGTGCTGCTGATCACGCACTACACCCGCATCCTGCGCTACGTGAAGCCCGACTTCGTGCACGTCTTCGCCGGCGGCCGCATCGTCGAGGAGGGCGGCCCCGAGCTGGCCGAGAAGCTCGAGGCCGAGGGCTACGAGGCCTACACGAAGGCGCTGGCGTAATGAACACCGCACTCGACGTGGAGAGGATCAGGAAGGACTTCCCGGTTCTCTCTCGCGAGCTGCCCGGCGGGCGCCCGCTGGTCTACCTGGACTCGGGCAACTCCTCGCAGAAGCCCACGCAGGTCATCGAGACCATACGCGAGCACCTGGCGATGCACTACAGCAACGTCGGCCGTGCCATGCACGTGCTGGGCAGCGAGTCCACCGAAGCCTACGAGAACGCCCGCGACAAGATCGCGGCGTTCGTCGGGGCGCCCTCGCGGGACGAGGTGATCTTCACCAAGAACGCCTCCGAGGCGCTCAACCTGGTCGCCTACGCCTTCGGCAACCCCATCAACGAGGACCCCCGCTTCCGGCTCGGCCCTGGTGACGAGATCGTCATCTCCGAGATGGAGCACCACTCCAACATCGTGCCGTGGCAACTGCTCGTGCAGCGCACCGGCGCGACGCTGAAGTGGTTCGGCGTCACCGACGAGGGCCGCCTGGACCTCACGGACGGCGTCATCACCGAGCGCACCAAGATCGTGTCGGTCGCGCACCAGTCCAACGTCCTGGGCACCGTCAACCCGGTCGCCGAGGTCGTGCGCAGGGCCCGCGAGGTCGGCGCGCTGGTCATGCTGGACGCCTCCCAGGCGGTCCCGCACCACCCGGTGAACGTGGCCGCGCTCGGCGTCGACTTCGTGGCCTTCACCGGCCACAAGATGGTCGGCCCGTCCGGCATCGGCGTGCTGTGGGGGCGCCGCGAGCTGCTCGACGCCATGCCTCCGTTCCTGGGCGGCGGCGAGATGATCGAGGCGGTCTGGATGGACCACTCGACCTACGCGCCCGTCCCGCACAAGTTCGAGGCGGGCACCCCGCCGATCGTCGAGGCCATCGGGCTCGGCGCCGCCGTCGACTACCTCACCGGCATCGGCATGGACGCGATCGAGGCGCACGAGCGCGAGCTGACGGCCTACGCGCTGCAGGCGCTCAAGGACGTGCCCACGCTGCGCGTCATCGGGCCCGAGACGCTCGACGAGCGCGGCGGCACCGTGTCGTTCACGCTGGAGGGGATCCACCCGCACGACGTGGGCCAGATCCTGGACGACGAGTTCGGCGTCGCCGTACGCGTCGGTCACCACTGCGCCAGGCCGCTGCACCTGCGCTTCGGAATACCCGCGACCACGCGGGCGTCGTTCTACCTGTACAACACCACGGGCGAGATCGACGCCTTGGTGCGCGGACTCCACCACGTCCAGAAGGTCTTCGGATAGACATGATCGGCGAGTCGATGTACCAGGAGCTGATCCTGGAGCACTACAAGCACCCGCAGGGGCGGGGGCTGCGCGAGCCGTACGACGCCGAGGTTCACCACGTGAACCCCACGTGCGGCGACGAGATCACGATGCGCGTGAAGGTCGGCGAGGGCGGCAAGATCGAGGACGTCTCCTACGACGGCCAGGGCTGTTCCATCAGCCAGGCGGCCGCGTCGGTGCTCTACGAGCTGGCCGAGGGCTCGACCGTGGAGGAGACGCTGTCGGTGGTCGACGAGTTCACCCGCCTGATGCAGGGCAGGGGACAGGTGGAGGCCGACGAGGACGTCCTGGGGGACGCGGTGGCCTTTGCCGGGGTGGCGAAGTTCCCGGCTAGGGTGAAATGTGCGCTGCTGTCCTGGATGGCCTACAAAGACGCTGTGGTGAGGAGTGCTGCGCTATGAGCAAGCCCGTGGAGACGCCGATCGGCACTTTCGACGGTGATGTCACCGTCGAAGAGGTCATGGAGGCGTTGAAGGACGTCGTCGACCCCGAGCTCGGCATCAACGTCGTCGACCTGGGCCTGGTCTACGGGCTCAACCTCGACCCGGCCGACGGCACCCAGCCCGTCGCCACCATCGACATGACGCTGACCAGCGCCGCCTGCCCGCTCACCGACGTGATCGAGGACCAGGCGCACTCCGCGCTCGACGGCATGGTCTCCGACGTGAAGATCAACTGGGTGTGGCTCCCGCCGTGGGGCCCCGACAAGATCACCGACGAAGGACGCGAGCAGCTCCGTATGCTAGGCTTCAACGTCTGATCTTTTCTGCTGATACGGCTGGCGACCCCCGTCGGCCGTACCTGCATGCCAGGGCTCGGAAGGTCCGATCCCGCCGGGGGAATACATCGCGTTCTACCCCGTGTTAGTTCCACGTGCACCTGACGCATCATCGCGCGTCTCCAGCCGCCTGCGCCGGCACCGGGTGCGCGTCGACGGCCGCCTCCATCAAGGCGGGCTGTCCCCACCCCGAGGTGTAATCACTTGTGTACGGTTCCCGCCGTACGTCCCGGCTCGTCCTTTCGCAGAAGTGACGTGCCACTTCGACTGAAAGGCACGAAGTTCGTGACCATGCTTGACGCTGCCATGCCCGAAACCCTCCTGGAGCCGGGTCCGTCCGAGTTCGAGCTGCTCGGCCTGCCCAAGCCGCTCGTGGACGGGCTGGCCAGGCAGGGCATCGACAGCCCCTTCCCCATCCAGAGCGCCACCATCCCCGACGTGCTGGCCGGCAACGACGTGCTCGGCCGCGGCCAGACCGGCTCCGGCAAGACGCTCGCCTTCGGGCTGCCCACCATGGCCCGCCTCGCCGGCACCCGGCCGGCCCCCGGCCGTCCCCGCGCCATGATCCTGGTCCCCACCCGCGAGCTGGCCCTGCAGGTGCACGACGCCCTCGAGCCCCTCGGGCGCGGCCTCGGCCTGCGCATGAAGGTCGTCGTCGGCGGCATGTCCATGGGCAAGCAGATCGAGGCGCTGCGCCGCGGCGTCGACGTCGTCATCGCCACCCCCGGCCGGCTCGGCGACCTCATCCGGCAGCGTGAGTGCTCGCTCGAGGACGTCGAGGTGAGCGTCCTCGACGAGGCCGACCACATGTGCGACCTCGGCTTCTTCCCCGTCGTGACCGACCTGCTCGCGCAGACCCCGTCCGACGGGCAGCGCCTGCTGTTCTCGGCCACGCTCGACGGCGACGTCGACAAGCTGGTCCAGCGCTTCCTCAAGGACCCGATCACGCACTCCGTCGCGCCCGCGACCTCCCCGGTCGACACGATGGAGCACCACGTGATGCAGGTGACGCGCGACGACAAGTTCGACGTCGCCGCCGCCATCGCCAACCGCGAGGGCCGCACGATCATCTTCGTCCGCACCCAGCACGGCGTCGACCGCCTGTGCAAGCAGCTGGCCAGGGTCGGCATCAAGTCCGGCGGCCTGCACGGCGGCAAGCGGCAGAACCAGCGCACCCGCATCCTGTCGGAGTTCCGTGAGGGCTCCATCAACGTGCTCGTGTGCACCGACGTGGCCGCGCGCGGCATCCACGTCGACAACATCTCGCTGGTCCTGCACGTCGACCCGCCGCAGGACCACAAGAGCTACCTGCACCGCGGCGGCCGTACGGCACGCGCCGGCGAGAAGGGCACCGTGGTCACGCTCGTGCTGCCCAACGAGCGGCGCTCCACCGACCAGCTCACCCGGCGGGCGGGCATCCACCCGTTCCGCCTCAAGGCCACGGCGGACCACCCGCGCCTGGCCGAGGTGACCGGCGCCCGCATGCCTTCCGGCGAGCCGATCCCGGTCTGGGAGCCTGACGTGCGCAAGCCGCTGCGCCCGCGCCGCGAGGGGGGCCACGGCCCGTCCGAGCGCCGCGGCCGCCGCCCGCGCCGTGAGTTCGACGGCGAGCGCCGTCCGCGCCGCGAGTTCGACGGTGAGCACCGTCCGCGCCGCGACCACGACGGTGACCAGCGTCCCCGTCGCGACTTCGGCGGCGACAACCGTCCGCGTCGCGACTTCAACGGTGACAACCGTCCGCGTCGCGAGTCCGACGGCGACAACCGTCCGCGCCGTGAGTTCGACGGCGAGCACCGTCCGCGTCGCGACTTCAACGGTGACAACCGTCCCCGTCGCGACTTCGGCGGCGAGCGGCCCCAGCGGCACGAGGGCACGCCGTTCCGCGCGAACGACCGCGGGGTGCGCGACGAGCGCCCCTCCCGCGGCGACGACCGCGGGTTCCGCCGTGACGACAGCGGGTTCAGGCGTGACGACCGGGGTGGAGACCGCGGGTTCCGCGGCGACGACCGTGGGTTCCGCTCCGACGACCGTGGCGCGCGCCCCGTCTCCGGTGACCGCCCCCGCGGTTACCGCTCCGACGACCGTGGCCGCGGCTTCCGCCCCGACGACCGCGGCAACCGTCCCAACGGCCGCCGCTTCGGCCGCTGACCCCACGGGTTCGCCGACCCCAAGGTCGCGTTGACCCCGCGGGTTCGCCGACCTCCGGGTCGCGCTGACCCACGGGTTCGCCGATGCCCGCCGTACCACTGCTGCCCGCCGCACCTCGAGGAGAGGTACGGCGGGCAGTGGCGCACCCGAGGGGACCCGGCTGGCGGCGCGGGAGCCGGGGGGCGACTAGGCTTGTCACGCATGCCGGCCGAACGACGAGAGAGACCATGAAGACCTTCGAAGAGCTGTACGCCGAGCTGTCCGAGAAGGCGCGCACGAGGCCCGCGGGTTCGGGCACCGTGGCCGCGCTGGATGCCGGCGTCCATGCCATCGGCAAGAAGGTCGTCGAGGAGGCCGCCGAGAGCTGGATGGCCGCCGAGCACGAGACGAACGACAGGGCCGCGGAGGAGATCTCGCAGCTGCTCTACCACGTGCAGGTCCTCATGATCGCCAAGGGCATCGGGCTGGACGAGGTCTACAAGCATCTCTAGGGCGCCCAGCGCCCACCCCACGAAGTCACGAAATTTCAGACATTAACGAGGGATGAGAGAGATGCTCCGACTGGCAGTACCCAACAAGGGCGCCCTGAGCGAGGCCGCCCAGACCATGCTCAAAGAGGCCGGCTACCGGTCCCGCCGAGACAGCAAGGAACTCGTCGTCGTCGACGAGGAGAACGGCTGCGAGCTGTTCTTCCTGCGCCCCCGCGACATCGCCGTCTACGTCGGCGAGGGCACGCTCGACGCCGGCATCACCGGCCGCGACATGCTGGTCGACTCCGGCGCGCCGGTCGAGGAGATCATGCCGCTCGGCTTCGGCGGCTCCACCTTCCGCCTGGCCGCCCCCCGAGCGGCCGCCATGACCTCGGTCAAGGACCTGGAAGGCCTGCGCATCGCCACCTCCTACGCGGGGCTGCTCGGCAAGTTCCTGGCCGACAGCGGCGTGGACGCGCGCGTCATCAAGCTCGACGGCGCCGTGGAGACCGCGATCAGGCTCGGCGTGGCCGACGCGGTGGCCGACGTCGTCGAGACCGGCACCACGCTGCGCAACGTCGGCCTCGAGGTGTTCGGCGAGCCGATCATGCAGTCCGAGGCCGTGCTGATCAGGCGCAACGAGCCGTCGGGGCTGGACCAGCTGGTGCGCCGCCTGCAGGGCGTCATCCACGCCCGCGACTACGTGATGATGGACTACGACATCCGCGCCGAGCGCATCGAGGAGGCCACCGCGCTGGCCCCCGGCATGGAGGGGCCGACGGTCTCCCCGCTGCACCGCGAGGGCTGGGTCGCGGTGCGCGTCATGGTGCCGCGCAAGGGCCACCAGCAGGTCATGGACCAGCTCTGGGAGATCGGCGCAAGGGCCATTCTGGTCACCGATATCTACGCCTGCCGCGTGTGAGTACTGCCCGCTAGGTCACGGACCCGGCGGGCATAACGTAGCCGTGCGTGACGAGCTGCTTGCCCGCCGTGGTCTCCTCTTCAGTGCCGCGCTCATCACCGGCTCCGCGCTCACCGGAGCCGCGGTCCTGGCCAACTCCCGTCCCGCCTCGGCCGCTCAGGCCTGGGCCGCGCTGCGCGACGGCAACCGCCGCTGGGCCGCGGGCGGCGCCCGCCGTCCCCGCCTGGACCCCGACAGGCGCCGCCAGGTGGCCACCGGCCAGTCGCCGTACGCCGTCGTGCTGTCGTGCATCGACTCCAGGGTGCCGCCCGAGGCCGTCTTCGACGCCGGCCTCGGCGATCTGCTCGTGGTCCGTACGGCAGGCCACACCACCGACCCGCTGGTGACCGCCGCCGTGCAGTTCGGCCCGCAGGACCTGCGGGCACCGCTGGTCGTCGTGCTCGGCCACCAGCGCTGCGGCGCGGTCACCGCGGCGGCCACCGCGCTGCGGGAGGGCACCACGCTGCCGGGGGAGCTGCAGCGGATCGTGGAGGCGCTGCGCCCCGTCTACACCGGCGACGTGGAGGAGATGATCAAGGCGAGCACCGTGCACACGGTCTCCCTGCTGCGCTCGGATCCGCTGCTGCGCGGCAGGACCGCGGTGATCGGCGCCTACTACAGCCTCGACAGCGGCCTGGTGACCCGGGTGGCCTGACAAATGTCACACAGATCCCCGGATGGACGGCACTAAGCGATCCCGATCACCGCCCTTAGCGTCTTATCCATGAACGCCATCGTGTTCGATCGCGTCAGCAAGAACTACGGGGACGTGCTTGCTGTCGACGATCTCTCCCTTGCCATCGAGCCCGGCAAGACCGTGGCCCTGCTCGGCCCCAACGGTGCGGGCAAGTCCACCTCCATCAACATGCTTCTCGGGCTGCTGCGCCCGACCAAGGGCGCGATCAGCGTGTTCGGCCGTACCCCCGAGCAGGCCGTGGCCGCCGGTGACATGGGCGCCATGCTGCAGAGCGGCCAGCTCATCCCCGAGCTGTCGGTCCAGGAGCTGATCGAGCTGGTCCGCCGGCTCTACCCCGACCCCCTGCCGCTCGCGGACATCCTCAAGCTGGCCGACCTCGCCGACCTGGTCAAGCGCCGCGCCAACAAGCTGTCGGGCGGGCAGACCCAGCGCGTCAGGTTCGCCCTGGCCATCGCGGGCGCGCCGCGGATCCTGGTGCTCGACGAGCCCACCGCCGCCATGGACGTGGAGTCGCGCCTGCGTTTCTGGGAGAGCATGCGCGCCTACGCCGCCGAGGGCAGGACCGTGCTGTTCGCCACCCACTACCTGGAGGAGGCCGACGAGAGCTCCGACAGGGTCATCGTCGTCGCCAGGGGCGTCGTGGTCGCCGACGGCACCGCCGCCGAGATCAAGGCCGGCGTCGGCGGGCAGACGGTCCGCTTCAGGCTCGGCGAGCAGGCGGCGGCCGGGCTCGACCTGCTGCCGGGCGTCACCGCCGTGGAGATCACCGGCGGGGTCGCCACGCTGCGCACCGCCGACACCGACGCCACCGTCGCCGCCCTCTACCGCGGCACCACCCTCGACGTGCGCGACCTGCAGCTCGGCGGGGCCGACCTCGAGGACGCCTTCCTCGCCCTCACCCGGGAGTCCTGATGCTGTACTACGCCAAGACCGAGGCGCTGCGCATGCTGCGCAACCGCCGCTACATCATCTTCGTCGTCGCATTCCCCGTCGTGTTCTACCTGATCAACGCCAACATCTACGGCCAGCAGAAGACCGACGGCGGCGTCACCGTGGCCGCCTACCTGCTGGTGTCGATGGCCGCCTACGGCGCGCTGGCCTCCTCGATGATGAGCTCGGCCGTGCCGTGGGCGCAGGAGCGCCAGTCAGGCTGGCTGCGCCAGCTGCAGATCACCCCGCTGCCCAACTGGGCCATCATCGTGACCAAGCTGGGCGCCGCGCTGCTGCTGGTGCTGCCGTCGCTGCTGCTGGTCAGCCTGGCAGCGGTACTGCAGCAGGGGGTGTCCATGCCGGTCAGCCGGTGGGTGCCGTTGCTGCTCACGCTGTGGATCGGGGCCATCCCGTTCATCGCGGTGGGGCTGACCATCGGCTCGGTGTTCGGCCCCGACGCCGCCCAGCCCGCCTCGATGATCTGCATGTTCGCCCTGGCGCTGCTCGGCGGGCTGTGGTTCCCGGTGGACGTGATCGGCGGCACGATGAAGACCATCGCCCACTTCATGCCGTCCTACCACTACGCCAACCTGGGCTGGAGCATCATCTCCGGCGACGGCCTCCCCGTGACCGACCTGCTCATCGTGCTCGCGTGGGCCGTCGTGCTCGGCGGCGTGGCGACCTACGCCTACCGGCGGGCTACTGTTCGGGCATGAGCTTCGCAGACAAGCTGACCTTCGGCGGTGCGGACGGGGTTCCGAACCGCCGAAGGCGGCTGTTCGGCATCTCGATCGGGCTGGTCTACGTGCTGTACCCGATCAGCTCGCTGGTGTCGGGCGACATCACGGGCGTCAAGGCGGTGTGGGGTTGGGCGTCGATCGTGGCGTTCCTGACCTGCTACATCGCCACCACGCTCAGTCCGCGGAGCTTCTACGAGCCTGGCAGGTGGACCTACCACCTGCTGGCCGTCACCACGGCGATCTCGGTGGTCTCCGCGCTGGCCTTCGGCGACGCGTGGCTGACACTGCCCATCTTCACGGTCGTGCTCTACAGCTTCACCCTGTCGCCGCGCGGGGCGGTGATGGGGATGTTCGGGATGCTCGCGGTCGTCATCGTCTCCGGCCTGCTGGCCAGGGTGGAACCCGGCGTGATCGTCATCTTCGGGTTCCAGGTCGTCACGCTCGGGCTGCTGTTCATCGGCGTGCGCAACACCCGCGTCCTGGCGCACCAGCTGCGCGAGGCGCAGGGCGAGGTGGCCAGGCTGGCCGCCGCCGACGAGCGGCTGCGCATCTCCCGTGACCTGCACGACCTGCTCGGGCACAGCCTGTCGCTGATCGTGCTGAAGAGCGAGCTGGCCGGCCGCCTGGCCGAGGACTCGCCCAAGGTGCTGCGCGAGGTGCGCGACATCGAGTCGGTGGCCAGGCAGGCGCTGGTCGAGGTCCGCGAGGCCGTCACCGGCTACCGCCAGCGCAGCCTGTCGGAGGAGCTGGACAACGCCCGCGCCGTGCTGCGCGCCGCGGGCGTCGAACCGCAGGTCAGGGTCTCAGGCACGCCCCTGCCCGACCTGCTCGACGGCCTGCTCGGCTGGGCCGTCCGCGAGGGCGTCACCAACGTCGTACGGCACGCCGGTGCGGACCGGTGCGAGATCGAGGTGACGTACGACGGAAAAGCCGTCACCCTGGAGATCATGGACGACGGACGCGGCGGAGAGCCGCAGCAGCCGGGCAGCGGCCTGTCAGGCCTCAGGGAACGGGTGCTGGGCGCGGGCGGCTCGGTGACGGCGGGGAGCGCCCCCAAGGGCGGCTTCGCGCTGAAGGTACGGGTGCCGGCCGGCGTGAAGGCGCCCGCGTGATCAGAGTCGTGCTGGCCGAGGACCAGGGCATGGTCCGCGGCGCTCTCGCCTCGCTGCTCGGCCTGGAGCCCGACATCGAGGTCGTCGGGGAGGCCGCCGACGGTGAGGAGGCGGTCGCCGTCGTGCTCAAGCAGCGGCCCGACATCGCGCTGCTCGACATCGAGATGCCGCTGCTCGACGGCATCGGCGCGGCGAGCAGGATCGCGGTGGAGGTGCCCGCCTGCCGGGTGATGATCCTTACCACGTTCGGCAGGCCCGGCTACCTGCGCAACGCGATGGAGGCGGGCGCGGTGGCCTTCCTGGTCAAGGACAGCCCGGCGCGGGAGCTGGCCTCGGCCATCCGGCGGGTGCACGCGGGGGAGCGGGTCATCGACCCGGGCCTGGCCGCGGCGGCGCTCAGCGCGGGGCCCAACCCGCTGTCGGCCCGTGAGCGGGACGTGCTGGCGGCCGCCGCCGACGGCTCGACGATCGGCGACATCGCCAGGAAGCTGCACCTGTCGGAGGGCACGGTCCGCAACTACCTGTCGTCGGCCATCCAGAAGACGCACGCCCGCAACAGGATCGCGGCCGTCCAGCGCGCCCAGACCCAGGGCTGGCTCTAGCGGTTCACTTGAGCGCGGCCACGGCCTTGACGGCCTGGTCGGCCTGCTCGGGCGTGGTGACGATGCTGGTGCCGAAGCGCAGCAGCGACTGGCTGTAGGGCGTGGAACTGGCCACGATCCCGGCCTGGCGCAGGCGGTCGACGGCTTCGAAGGGGTTCAGCCCGTCGACCGCGCAGCACACCACGCCCGCCGACAGCTCAGGGGAGACCGGGGTGGCGAGCTTGACGTTCGCCAGCCCCGCCAGCCCCTGCTTGAGCCGGGTGGCAAGCTCCTGGGTGCGCCGCTGGATGCGGTCGGCGCCGATGGCCTCGTGGAAGGCGAAGGCGTCCGGCATCGCCCAGCGGTGCTCGAACGCCTTGAACCCGCCGGGCGTGACCAGCTCCGCGGTGGTGGCCTTGGGCGGCGTGCCCTGCTGCCAGGACTCGAACGACGCCTCACTGAAGCTGGTGATCACGGGCGACAGCGCGTCCCAGGCCCTGCCCCACAGGATCCCGGTGCCACGCGGCCCGAACAGCCACTTGTGCGCGCCGCTGGCCAGGAAGTCGCAACCCAGGTCGTCCACCTGGTCGGCCATCGCGCCGAAGCCGTGCACGCCGTCCACGCACAGCAGCGCCCTGTCGCGCTCGTCGCGCCCCTTGTTGACCTCGGCGAGCATGTCGGCGATGGCCCTGATGGGCAGCCGGACGCCGGTGCTCGAGTGCACCCAGGTCACCGCCACCACCCTGGTGCGCGGCCGCAGCCCGGCCTTCAGGCTGGACACGATCCGGTCGGCCGAGGCCCGCGCCGGGTCGTCGTAGAGCCTGACCCGGCGCACGCGCGCCCCGGTGCGCTCGGCCAGCAGCCGCAGCCCTTCGTGCGTGGCCAGGAAGTCGTGCTCGGTGGTCAGCACGTCCTGCCCCGGCAGCAGCCTGATCCCGGAGTAGAGCAGGCCCAGGCCCATCGTGGTGCTGTCGGTGAGCGCCACGTCCTGCTCGCGGGCGCCCAGATGTCGCGCGGCGGCCCGCCGTACCGTCGCGTCGGGGTTGTCCTGGCCGGGCGGGAGGTATTCGGGGTCGGCGTCGAGCGCCGCCCTGTGCCGTGCGATGGCCGCCCTGACCGGTGCGGGCGCGGGGGCCAGCACGAATGCCGCGAACTGGGCGAGCTTCGGGTCGAGCGCGAACTGCGCCCGCACCGAATCCCATCCGCGCGGATCGAAGGACGGCGAGGGCGCGGGAGTGGCGGAGGTGCACGCGGCCACCCCGGCCAGCACCCCCGCGCCGAGCAGCGCCCGCCTGTTCAGCTGCCGAGTCATGATCCCTTCATAACTCAGCCGCGCATCGCCGACACCTGTCGGATCAGATCGGATACGCGCACGATGCCCAGGCAGCGGTTGAGCTCGTCGGTGACCACCAGGTCGTCGTAGACGCGGCCGGAGTCGCGGCCGGCCGCCTGCATGGCCGCCACGGCCGGCGTGGTGCGTGGAACGGTCCGCGGTGGATCGGCCAGGCGCCTGGCGGGTTTGGTGCCGTGCAGCGCGTGCCCGTAGCGGGCGGCGAACGACAGCAGGAAGCGGGAGCGATCCAGGCTGCCCTTGGGCCGCTGGTACTCATCCACCAGGATCACGCTGGTGATCGTGGGCTCGTGCCCGAAGGCGGCCATCGCCTCCTCGGCGTTGGCCTGCTCGGGCAGCGTCACCGCGGGCAGCAGCAGTTCCTGGACCCGTGGGCCAAGCATGATCGCGGAGGGCGACTCGTCGGGCGCGGGCAGCGGCACCCGGACCCGGCCGTCGGGGCCGGGGGCCATCAGCGGCCCGCTGGCCATCCGCACGCCCCAGCCGCGCAGCTGGGCCAGCTGGGTCTCACGCTCGACGCCGTTGGCCAGCGCGTGCGCGCCCAGCCCGCGCGCCAGCGCCGCGACGGCTCTGGCCACCGCGCCGGCGCGGTGGTCGCCGGGGAGCCGGTCGATCAGCTCGGGTGACAGCGCCAGCAGGTACGGCGCGGCGTCGGCGACCTGGTCGAGCGGCACGCTGCCCGCTCCCACGCCGCCGAAGGCCAGCAGGTAGCCGATCGTCCGCAGGCCGTCCAGGCCCACCTTGAGCAGCTGACGTTCCTCCGGCCCCGACGAGCCGGTGATCAGCAGGGTGACGTCGCGGGGATGGCGCCCGGCGCGGCGAACCGTCTCGTGCAGCGGCGCCAGGGCTCCGGCCCCCGACAGCACGACCTCTACGGGCAGCTCCAGCATCAGCGGAAGGCGTACCGACGGAAGGTTTCCCGCGGCATCCACAGCGACGTGCAGCGCGATGACCGCCCCGGTGTCGAGATCTACCACGGGGCCGGTGAGCAGGGAAGACACGAGGAGATGATGATGTTCCGGGTTTTTCGGCGAAACCCCTGCGCGATGAAATTCACCGATATTTCCTGCAGCGTTGGGGGGAATATAGTTCGGTTCGCAGATCTTGTACGCCACGTACTTCGGCCGTCCCCGGGGTGTTCTCGTACGGCAGGCCCCCCACCGGCCGCCCGCCGCACTCCGGCTGATGGCCTGCTCCCGGCGCTTCCGGCGAGTCGGGGCCACGTCCCGCCGCCACGGCGCACGGAACCCGCCCAAGTGGGCGCGGGACCCCGTCCGGGTGGGTTTGGACGCGCCGTAACGGCGGGGACGGGTGCGCCCGAATGGCGTGGACGTGACAGGCGGGCGTTGGCGGCGGCGGGGAGCGGGTGGGGCGGCTTGCCGTACATTCGTCAAGGACCTGACGGGAGGAGTCGGGGACGTCAACGGGGAGGAACGGTGGCACGGGAGGCCAAGGGCGGCGGGCGGTGGGTCGAGGTCGCGCCCGAGCGGCTGCACCGGTGGATCGACGGGTTCGCCGACCGGCACGGGCCGTTCGAGGCCACCGGTGACCCGCTGCGGGTGCGGCTCGTGGCGGCCGACGGGGCGGTGGCCGAGCTGCGGGTGCCGTTCCCGCCGCTGGAGAGCGGCCCGCCGTACATTTCCCGATTTGTCGCCCATGCCAGGGCGGACCGCGACATAGGTGTTGTGCTGGTCCGTCAGGGAGGCTACGCCGCGGGCGTCTTCCACGGCGCCGACCTGGTCGCCTCCAAGGTGGGCTCCCGCCTGGTCCAGGGCAGGACCGCGGCCGGCGGCTGGTCGCAGCAGCGCTTCGCCAGGCGGCGCCGCAACCAGGCCGTCCAGGCCTTCGAGAGTGCCGCCGAGACCGCGGTCCGGGTCCTGTCCCCGCACCTGGACACCCTGGCGGCGGTGGTGTTCGGCGGCGACCGCAGGGCCGTCGACGCGCTGCGCCCCGACAAGTCGATGGCTGCGCTGTTCGCCCTGGAGTCCGAGCCCTTCCTGGTGGTGCCCGACCCCCGGCTGGTCGTCCTCAAGGACACGCCCCGCCTGTTCAGAGCCGTCAGGATCCTGATCCTGGACTGAAGCCCGCCGCGTAGCCTGCCAGGAAATCCTCCAGCATTTCGCCAAGCTCGACGCACCGGCGCGGAGGGCCTGGCCCGTCGGTGATACGGGCGCCACCGACGACTTCGTGCTTCACCTGTCACCCCCCGAACAGCCCGCCGAGGTGGGCGCGCGGGATTAAGAGCGGCCGGGCAGGCCGTTAGTCCATAGACTGATCGGCGCCGCCAAGCCGTGCAGGCCCCCAAATCGCTGTAGCCAGGAGTGCTCCATCCACCATGATCATTGCCAGTGACATCGAGCTGCGCGCGGGCTCGCGGCTTCTGATCGAGAAGGCCACGTTCCGCGTCAACCCCGGCGACAAGATCGGCCTGGTCGGCCGCAACGGCGCGGGCAAGACCACCCTCACCAAGGTTCTGGCCGGCGAGGGCCTGCCGGCGAGCGGTGCCGTCACCACCAGCGGCGCCGTCGGATACCTGCCGCAGGACCCGCGCACCGGCGACCTGCAGGTGCTGGCCCGCGACCGCATCCTGTCGGCCCGCGGGCTCGACGAGGTGCTGCGCAAGCTGCGCGAGGCCGAGCTCGGCATGACCTCCGCCGACGAACGCACCCGGGAGAAGGCCGTCAGACGGTACGGCAAGCTCGACGACCAGATGCACGTCCTGGGCGGCTACTCGGCCGAGGCCGAGGCGGCCTCCATCGCCTCCAGCCTCGGGCTGCCCGACCGGGTGCTCAAGCAGCCGCTGGAAACCCTGTCCGGAGGGCAGCGCAGGCGGGTGGAATTGGCCCGCATTCTTTTCAGCGGAGCGGAAACTCTCCTTCTCGACGAGCCGACAAACCACCTTGATGCGGACTCAATCGGGTGGCTTCGTGATTTTTTGCGATCTCATCAGGGCGGCTTGGTGATCATCAGCCACGATGTTGGCCTTCTTGAAGCGACGGTCAACAAGGTCCTCCACCTGGACGCCAACCGCTGCGTGATCGATCACTACAACGTCGGCTGGAAGGCCTATCTCGCCCAGCGCGAGACCGACGAGAAGCGCAGAAAGCGCGAGCGCGCCAATGCCGAGAAGCAGGCGGGCGCGCTGCTCGCGCAGGCCGACAAGATGCGTGCCAAGGCCACCAAGGCCAAGGCCGCGCAGGACATGATGCGCCGCGCCAACCGGCTGCTGTCCGGCACCGAGGAGGAGCGCAAGTCCGACAAGGTGGCCAGGCTGCGCTTCCCCGACCCGCTGCCCTGCGGTCGCACGCCGCTCATGGCGCAGGGCCTGTCCAAGGCCTACGGGTCCCTGGAGGTCTTCACCGACGTCGACGTGGCCATCGACCGCGGCCACCGGGTCGTCATCCTCGGCCTCAATGGCGCGGGCAAGACCACGCTGCTGCGCCTGCTCGGCGGCGTCGAGACACCCGACACGGGGGAGATCAGGCCAGGTCACGGCCTCAAGATCGGCTACTACGCGCAGGAGCACGAGACGCTGGACGCCGGCCGCACGCTGCTGGAGAACATGCGCTCGGCCGGGGGCGAGTTCACCGACACCGAGCTGCGCAAGGTGCTCGGCTCGTTCCTGTTCACCGGCGACGACGTGGACAAGCCCGCCGGGGTCCTGTCGGGCGGCGAGAAGACCCGGCTCGCCCTGGCGATCCTGGTGCTGTCGAGTGCGAACGTACTTCTGCTCGATGAGCCCACGAACAACCTCGATCCGATCAGCCGCGAGCAGGTTCTGAACGCTCTGAGGAGCTATTCAGGAGCAATCGTCCTGGTCACGCATGACGAGGGTGCCGTTGATGCCCTTTCACCGGATAGGGTGATCTTGCTACCTGACGGAACTGAAGACGCATGGAGCGACGAATTTTCCGATCTTGTGGCACTTGCCTGATCTTAATTTGAGTGGGTACGGATCTTTTCCCGTGGAGTAGGTAGCCGATCCCGCTGAAATGACTGATCATGGCGGAGTAACGCTGCGGAAGTCCGGCACTACAGGAGGTACTCGTGGCCGAGACACTGAAGAAGGGCACCCGGGTCACCGGGGCCGACCGGGAAAAACTGGCCGGCGATCTCAAGAAGCGCTACGCCGCGGGTGAGAGCATCCGCGCGCTGGCCGCTTCCACCGGCCGGTCCTACGGGTTCATCCACCGCATCCTGAGCGAGTCCGGCGTGACTCTGCGCGGGCGCGGCGGGGCGACTCGAGGCAAGTCCAAGCGCTGACGGCCGCCTCGGAACGTGCGACCGCAGCCGCTCGTCCCTAGTCAGCCACCGTCGCGCCCGGGCCAGAATCATATTCTGTAAGCTCGGGCGCGACGGCTCAGTGCACGACAGGAGCGGGCGATGACGGAAGCACAGGCGCAACAGCGCGGGGGGTTCGCGGAGGCCGATGGTGGCCTGCGCTTCGAGGTGGACGGTGAGATAGCGACGATCACGCTGGACCGGGCAGAGAAGCGGAACGCACAGACGTTCGCGACCTGGTCGGCCTTGGCCCGCATCGGCGAGAACCTGCCGGAGCAGGTGCGCGTCGTCGTCGTGAAAGGTGAGGGACCGTCCTTCTCGGCAGGCATCGACCTGCGGATGTTCACACCTGAGGGGGTGCCGGGACAAGGGTCGTTCGGTTCGACGGCCAAACTCCCGAACGAGAGGTTCGAGCAGCGACTCGGACAGGCACAGCAAGGTTTCCTATGGCTGCGCCGACCGGAGATCGTCTCCATCGCGGCCGTGCAGGGGCACGCGATCGGCGCGGGATTCCAACTGGCGCTCGCCTGCGATCTGCGGATCGTGGCGGACGACGTCAAGTTCTGTATGAAAGAGCCGGCTCTGGGGCTGGTGCCCGATCTGACCGGGACCAAGCCGCTGGTGGAGCTGGTCGGCCTGGCCAAGGCCATCGACATCTGCCTGACGGCCAGGATCGTGGAGGCCGACGAGGCGCTTCGCATAGGCCTCGCGGAGAAAGTGGTCGCCGGGGGCGACCTGGCGAAAGCCGTGGAAGACAAGATCGCGGAGCTGCTGTCGGTCAACAGGGACGCGGCGGTGGCGACCAAGCGACTCCTCCAGGGAGCGCGATCGCGCTCCCTGGAGGAGCAGAGCAAGGCCGAAGGCCTGGAACAGGCCGCGCGCCTCAGAGCGCTCTTCGGCTGATTACGCGGTGAGCTGATCGGGGAATCGCGAGTCCCTCTGGCACGCTGTGCGGGGTGGAGAAGGGATCCCCTCGATGGCGATGATGGGCGGGGGCTTCGGCCCCCACGCGATGATGTCGCTGCGCCGCGACAGCTCGGTGGTCAAGGAGCGGCTCAAGCCCGGCACGGTCCGGCGGATCGCCGGTTACGCCAGGCCATATCTGTGGCAGATCACGGCCTTCCTGATCGTGGTCGTCGTGGGCGCGGTCATCGTGATCGTCAACCCGCTGCTGATGAAGGCGATCATCGACGACGGCATCCTGCCCAGGAACGCCCGGGTCGTGGTCGGGCTGGCGGTCGCGATCGGCGTGCTCGCGCTGGTGAGCGCCGGGCTGACGCTGGTGCAGCGCTGGTTCTCCGTGCGCATCGGCGAAGGCCTGATCTACAACCTGCGCACCGAGGTGTTCGAGCACGTCCAGCGCATGCCGGTGGCCTTCTTCATGCGCGCGCAGACCGGCGCGCTGGTCTCCCGGCTCAACTCCGACGTCATCGGCGCGCAGCGCGCGCTGACCTCCACGCTGTCGTCGGTGGTCTCCAACGTCATCAGCCTCGTCCTGGTGCTCGGCGCCATGATCGCGCTGTCGTGGCAGGTCACTCTCGTCGCGCTGGTGCTGCTGCCGATCTTCATCGTGCCCGCCAAGTACGTCGGCCGCCGCATGTCCGCCCTCACCCGCGAGCAGATGCAGCTCGACGCCGAGATGAGCTCGGTCATGACCGAGCGCTTCAACGTCGCCGGCGCGATGGTCGCCAAGCTGTACGGCAGGCCGCGCGAGGACGGCGAGATGTTCGGCGCCCGAGCCGCCCGGGTCCGCGACGTCGGCGTGACCGTGGGCATGTACGGCACGATCTTCGGCGTGGCGCTCGGCCTGGTCGCCTCGCTGGCCACGGCGCTGGTCTACGGCATCGGCGGCGTGCTGGCCGTGGACGGCGCCTTCGAGCTGGGCACGCTGGTGGCGCTGACCGCGCTGCTGACCCGCCTGTACGGGCCGCTGACATCGTTGTCGAACGTGCACGTGGACGTGATGACCGCGCTGGTCAGCTTCGACCGGGTCTTCGAGATCCTGGACCTGAAGCCGATGGTGTCGCAGAAGCCGGACGCCCGGCCGATCCCCGACGGGCCCGTCTCGATCGAGTTCGACGACGTGCGCTTCCGCTACCCGGCCGCCGAGGACGTCTCGCTGGCCTCGCTCGAGTCCGTCGCCCGGCAGGACACGGGCCCCTCGAACCCGGTGCTGAAGGGCGTGTCGTTCACCGCCAAGCCGGGGCAGCTCATCGCGCTGGTCGGCCATTCGGGGGCGGGCAAGACCACGATCACCTCGCTGGTGTCGCGCCTGTACGACGTCGACGAGGGCGTCGTGCGGATCAACGGGCTCGACGTGCGCGACGCCACGCTCGACTCGCTGCGCGACACCGTCGGAGTGGTCATGCAGGACGCTCATCTCTACCACGACACGATCGGGGCCAACCTGCGCTATGCCAGGCCACAGGCCACCGACGAGGAGATCTGGGAGGCACTCAGGGCCGCGCAGATCGGTGAGCTGGTCGAGTCGCTGCCCGAGCAGCTCGACACCGTGGTGGGCGAGCGCGGCTACCGGCTGTCCGGCGGCGAGAAGCAGCGGCTGGCGCTGGCCAGGCTGCTGCTGAAGGCGCCGCGCGTGGTGGTGCTCGACGAGGCCACCGCGCACCTGGACTCCGAGTCCGAGGCCGCCGTGCAGCAGGCGCTCAAGACCGCCCTGGCGGGCCGTACGTCGCTGGTGATCGCGCACCGGCTGTCGACGATCAGGGAGGCCGACGAGATCCTGGTCGTGCAGGACGGGCGGATCGCCGAGCGGGGCGGGCACGACGAGCTGCTGGCGCGCGACGGGCTGTACGCCGAGCTGTACCGCACCCAGTTCAGCTCGTCAGGTAGCCCAGGCGTGTGAGCTCGTCCCTGGCCACCTTCTGCACCAGCTCCACTTCGTCGCCGCGCAGGCGGGTGCGCCACGATCCCACCTTGGGGATCCGCCTGCCGTACAGGGCGACCTTGGAGACGCGCGCCTCCAGGAACTCCGAGACGGAGGCGATGGTCTGGGCGGGCTGCAGCACCAGGTCCTCGTAGCGCAGGGTCAGCAGCTGCTCGGCGGGCAGCTCGCGGCGCAGCGTGGCGCTCAGGCGGATCGCGCTGCGCCAGCGCAGGGCGCTCTTGCCGGCGTCCGGCATGCTCTTCCAGCGCTCGCGATGCTCGTCGCGGTTGACGCCCAGGAACGGGTTGGGGAACTCGGTGTGCTCGCCGAGCATGGCCGGCTTGAACCAGGCCTGGCAGGCCGGGTCGCCCATCATGTCCACGGCCACGTCCCTGCCGTCGCGGATGAGCTGTACGAAGCGCGCGTCGGGGAAGGCGCGGTGCAGCACCTCGGCGCTGTAGAGCAGGTCGGGGCTGGCGTCGCCGAAGCGGACGACGGTGTTGGTGGACACGCACGGCCCCAGGCCGGTCACGCCGCCGGCCTCCCTGCACGGCGCCGAGCACAGCCCGCACGAGCCGGGCAGCACCTGCCACGCCTCGGCCAGCGCGTCGCGCAGCACGCGGGCGGCGCCCGAGCTCTGTCCGATGGACGGCTTGCGGGCGAAGGCGTACACCACGTGCGCCACCGACGCGCGTCCCGTCGTCAGGTGGAAGCCGGGTGACCGTTTCAGGGCGCGGCCCAGCAGGTCCGCGCCGGAATGCGGGGCTCCGAGCAGGAAGACCGGCCGGCGGACCTTGATGCCGTTGACCACGAGGATGTGGGGCGGAAGTCGCATACGGCTGTTAAGTGTGACACCGTTTGCCCCGTGAACGAGCCACTGGCCATCCGCCCTGGTGACACCGTAGCCGTGGTGTCACCGTCGGGCACGCCCGACGCCATCCGGCTCAAGCGCGGCGTCGAGCGGCTGGAGAGCCTGGGGCTGAAAGTGGTGGTCGGCGCGCACGTGCTCGACCGCCAGGGCCTGGCCTACCTGGCGGGCCCCGACGCGGTCCGCGCGGCCGACCTGCAGTCCGCCTGGTGCGACCCGGCCGTCACCGCGGTGTTCTGCTCCCGCGGCGGTTACGGCGCGGCCAGGCTGCTCCACCTGCTTGACTGGGCCGCGATGCGGGCCGCGGGCCCCAAGACGCTGATCGGCTCGAGCGACGTCACCGCGCTGCACCACGCCTTCTCCTTCGAGCTCGGCTGGCCCACCCTGCACGGCCCGATGCCCGCCTGCGAGACCCTCGCCGACGAGCGCCACCCCGAGCCGCGCACCTGGCAGAACCTCCAGGCCGCCCTGTACGGCAGGCCGCACCCCGTCGTGGGCGACAGGGTGCTCGTGCCAGGGCGGGCCCAGGGCGTCCTGGCAGGCGGTAACCTGTCGTTGCTCGCCTCGATGTGCGGGACCCCCTACCACCCCTCCTTCGACGGCAAGATCGCCTTCCTGGAGGACGTGGGGGAGGACCCCTACCGCATCGACCGGATGCTGACCCAGTTGCTGCACGCCGGGGCCTTCCGCGGGGTCCGCGGGATCGCGCTCGGCTCGTGGGTCGACTGCGGCGACCCTTACCCTGTGCTACTCGACAGGCTCGGCCCGCTGGGGGTTCCCATCCTGGCCGGACTGCCAGTAGGCCATGGATCGCCGCAGTTGAGTGTGTGGCTTGGGACTCTTGGGGTTATCGATACCGAATCGTGCTCGCTGGCTGGTCAGTTCCGCGACGAGGACCAGGCAAGGTAGAGACACGCATAGGGACGAATCCGACAAGGGGGACACGGCGCGTGAAATTCTTCGAGCGTGACCGAGACCCCTCGCGGCGCCCCATCGAGGACGTCGACCTGGACTCGCTGCTCGCGCTCGTGGCCGAATCGCTCGGCTACACCTGCGACTTCGCCCAGGACGGCACGTCGATGACGCTGCGCGGCGGCACCCCCGCGTGGGACACGGTGGTCGCGGGTCTTCCCATCGGCCCTTCCAAACGCCCGGCGGAGATCCTCGTCCGGCTCACTGGACTGCGCCGCGAGGCGGGCCGCAGGGCCCGCGAGGACTGGCCCATGCTCGTCTCCGAGCACCTGTCGCACGTCGTCGCCGATGCGGGCGAGCGCGTGGACGTCTGCGACCTGGACCAGGTCCGTCCGCTGCTGCGCACCAGGATCGACCCGGTCGACGACATCGCGGACCTGACCCGGGTGGTGGGCCGCCACCTCAACGCCGACCTGGTGGAGCTGCTCACGGTCGGCACCCGCCCGGTCCGCCCCGAGCAGGCCGGCTGCTGGCCCGTGCCGTCAGGGCAGGCGCTGGAGCTGGCGGTGTCCAACGTGCACGCCGACGAGAAGCTCACCACCGAGACGATCGAGCTGTCGGGCACGCCCGTCACCCGCCTGACCGGCCGCACCCCGGCCACGGCCACCCACCTGCGCTGGCTGGCCGACTACCTGCCTGTGCCCAGGGACGGCGTGCTGGTGGTGCTGCCCGATCCCTACACGCTGCTGGTCCACCCGGTGGACGGCATCGGCGTGGTCCGCGCGCTCGAGCGCCTGCGGGTCCACGCGGCCAAGGTCAACGGGCTCAGCGACCAGGTGTACTGGTGGCACGAGTCGCGCCTGACGCGCATCAGGGCTGACATCGTCTTCCAGGACGGCCAGACCCGCCTCGTGGTCGCCCCGCCCCCGGAGTTCGCCCGCGTCCTGGCCAGGCTGGCCGTCTAGCCGAGGCCGCGAGCGAACGCGATGAAGATCGTCGTGGCGCCGAATACCGCCCCGACCCGCACAGCGTCTTCATGACCAGAGGGCTCTGAGCCGTCAGGACAGGGCGCGGGCGGCCAGCACCAGGGGGACGTGGCTGAAGGCCTGGGGGAAGTTGCCGACCAGGCGGCCGTAGCGGGGGTCGTACTCCTCGGCCAGCAGGCCCACGTCGTTGCGCAGGTCGAGCAGCCGCTCGAACAGCTGGGCCGCCTCCTCCTTGCGCCCCTGCCTGGCCATCACCTCGACCAGCCAGAAGCTGCACGCCAGGAAGGCGCCCTCCCCGCCGGGCAGGCCGTCCACGTCGTTGTCCTCCGCCACCGGGTAGCGCAGCACGAACCCGTCCGACAGCAGCTCCTTCTCGATGGCCGCCACCGTGCCCGTGATGCGCGGGTCGTCCACCGGCAGGAAGCCGACGATCGGCATCAGCAGCAGCGAGGCGTCCAGCTCCGTCGAGCCGTAGGACTGGGTGAAGGTGTTGCGGACCGGGTCGTAGGCCTTGGCGCAGATCTCGGCGTGAATGGTCTCGCGCAGCTCCCGCCAGCGCTCGACCGGGCCCTGCCGGCCGAAGTTCTCCACGTAGCGGATCGCGCGGTCCATCGCCGCCCAGCACATGACCTTGGAGTGGGTGAAGTGCCTGCGGGGGCCGCGCACCTCCCACAGCCCCTCGTCGGGCTCGTCCCAGTGCTCCTCCACGTAGTCGAGCAGCTCCCGCTGGATCGACCAGGCCCGGTCGTCGGCGCCGAGGCCCGAGGTGCGCGAGGAGTACAGGCAGGCCATCACCTCGCCGTAGACGTCGAGCTGGAGCTGTTTGACGGCGTTGTTGCCGATGCGGACGGGGCGGGAGTCCTCGTAGCCGTCCAGCCACTCCAGTTCCAGCTCGGGCAGGCGGCGCTCGCCGGCCACGCTGTACATGATCTGCAGGTCCTGCGGGCGGCCCGCGATGGCGCGCAGCAGCCAGGCGCGCCAGGCCGCGGCCTCGTCGAGGTAGCCGGAGCCGATGAGCGCGTCCAGCGTCATCGTGGCGTCGCGCAGCCAGCAGAAGCGGTAGTCCCAGTTGCGCACGCCGCCCAGGTCCTCGGGCAGCGAGGTGGTGGGCGCGGCCACGATGCCGCCGGTGGGACCGTACGTCAGGGCCTTGAGGGTGATCAAGGAGCGGATCACGGCCTCGCGGTAGGGGCCCTTGTAGGTGCACTTGGCGACCCACTCGGCCCACAGGGCCTCGGTCTCGGCGAGCTGGTCCTCGCAGTGGATCTGGGTCGGCATCGGCTGGTGCGAGGGGTGCCAGGTGAACACGAACGGCAGCCGATCGCCCGCCTTGACCTGGAAGGTGGCCCGGTGCGCGTAGTCGCCGCCCTTCAGCGGCACGGGGGAGTGCAGCCAGACCGAGTCGGGCCCGCCGATGGCCTGCAGGTGGCCGTCGCTACGCCGCACCCAGGGCACGATGCGGCCGTAGTCGAAGCGGACCCGCAGCTGGGTGGAGACCTCCACGGTGCCGGAGACGCCCTCGACGATGCGGACCACGTCGGGGTTGACGTCGCGCGGCGGCATGAAGTCGATCACGCGGACCGTTCCGGTCGGGGTGTCCCACTCGCTTTCGAGGATCAGCGTGTCGGGACGGTAGCGGCGCCGGGTGGCGGGAGGGCGGCCAGTGGGGCCGATCCACCAGTGGCCGTTGCGCTCGCTGCCGAGGAGGGCGGAGAAGCACGAGGGGGAGTCGAATCTGGGCAGGCAGAGCCAGTCGATCGAACCGTCCCTGGCCACCAGACCCGCCGACTGCATGTCCCCGATCAGGGCGTAGTCCTCGATCTGCATGCATCAGACGGTACTCGCCGATCCGGAGAATTCCGATCAAGTGGGAACCATCTGGTGAAAATCTGCGTGACGGGTCCGATGGCGAACGCGAAGACCAGCGTCCCGACGCCGATGGTGCCGCCGAGCAGCCATCCCGCGGCCAGCACGGTGACCTGGATGACCCAGTTGGCCATCCGCACCGACAGCCCCAGCCGCACCAGACCGGTCATGACCCCGTCGCGCGGCCCGGCGCCCATGCCGGCGCCGATGTACAGGACGGTCGCCAGCCCGATCGACACCACCCCGAGAACCAGATACAGCCCGCTCACCGCCCAGTGCCCCGGCGAGGGCAGCGCCCACAGGGCCGCGTCGGCGAACAGGCCGAGGAAGACCACGTTGCTGAGGGTCCCGATGCCCGGCTTCTGCCGCAGGGGGATCCACAGCAGCATCACCAGCGCCCCGACCAGGATGATGATCGTGCCGATCGACAGCCCGGTGCGCAGGGCCAGCCCCTGGTGGAAGGCGTTCCACGGATCGTTGCCCAGCCCGGACTCCACCTGGAAGCCGATGCCGAGCCCATACAGTGCCAAACCGCCATATAGGCGGACGAGTCGCGCAAACATAGTGGCCCCACCATGGCAGGCCACTTCCTTGTCAAAACAGAGCCAATACTGAAAAGTGGCCTTATGAGGCATCTGAGTGCGGGACAGGTCGCACGGCTCGTCGACGTCCCACCCGCCGCGCGGCCGTACTACCGGGCCCTGGCCGACGCCGTCCGCACCCGCATCCTGGACGGGCAGATCCCCGTCCGCGTCCGCATGCCCGCCGAGCGGCACCTGGCCGAGACCCTGGGCGTCAGCCGCACCACCGTCACCGCCGCCTACGACCTGCTGCGCGAGCGCGGCTACCTGGAGAGCAGGCAGGGCTCGGGCAGCTGGACCGCGCTTCCCGACCCCACCACCACCGGCGACAACCCGTGGCTGGCCACCGACGACGAGGGCCTGCTCCAGCTCCACCCGGCCGCCCCGCCCGGCCCGACCGCGCTCAGGGAGGCGATGCTCGAGGCCGTCGAGGACGCCGCCAGGTACGGCATGGGCAACGGCTACCACCCGATGGGCCTGCCCGTCCTGCGCGAGCGGATCGCCGCCCACTACACCTCCCGCGGCCTGGCCACCCGCCCCGAGCAGATCCTCATCACCAGCGGCGCCCAGCACGCCATCCACACCGTCATGGGCCTGCTGATCGGCCCAGGCGACCCGGTGATGCTGGAATCCCCCACCTACCCGCACGCCATCGACTCGGTCCGCGGCCGCGGCGCCCGCATCGTGCCCGTCGGCGTCTCGCACGACGGCTGGCAGGTCGACCTGGTGGCCGCGGCCATGCGGCAGTCCGCGGCCCGCCTGGCCTACCTCATGCCCGACTTCCAGAACCCCACCGGCGCCCTCATGGACGACGCCACCCGCGCCGCCGTCGCCGGGGCCGCCCGCCGCAACGACACCACCCTGCTCGTGGACGAGACCTGGGCCGAGCTGGCCCTGGAGGAGGTGCCCGCCACCGCGCCGATGGCCGCCTTCGACACCGACAGCCGCATCATCACCATCGGCTCGGTCTCCAAGCTGTGGTGGGGCGGCCTGCGCATCGGCTGGATCCGCACCACCGCCGCGCTGGCCCGCCGCCTGGCCCAGCAGCGCGCGGCCGTGGACATCTCCAGCCCCGTGCTGGACCAGCTGGTGGTGGTCAGGCTGTTCGACCGGCTGGAGGAGACGCGGGCCGAGCGCCGCCGCAGGCTGCGCGCCTCGCGCGACGCGCTCGTGCTCGCGCTGCGAGAGCACCTGCCCGAATGGAGCTTCACGGTCCCGCGCGGCGGCGGCACGCTCTGGGTCCGGCTCGACAAGGGCGGCGCCACGTCCCTGGCCGACGCCGCCGCCTGCCACGGGGTACGACTGGCCCCTGGGCCGTGGTTCGGCGTGGAGGGGACGCTGGAGGGCTACCTGCGCCTGCCGTACACGCAGCCGCCGGGGGTCCTGGAGGAGGCGGTGGCCAGGATCGCGACGGCGCGGGCGCGGGGGCCGGTGGGCAACAGGCCGGCGGACACGCTCATTCCGATGGTTTGACGCCGCGGGCCAGCGGGGCGCGCCAGCCGTACCGCATGGCGGCGATGCGCAGCAGGAACGCCAGCACCGCCGAGGCCAGGACGGCGGGCCAGCCGTGCAGCCCGGCGGTGTACAGCCCTGCCATGGCCGCCGATCCCGCCAGGGCGGGCACCGCGTAGAGCTGGCGGTCGTACAGCAGTGTCGGGATCTCGCCGGCCAGCACGTCGCGCAGGATGCCGCCGCCGACGGCCGTGGTGACGCCGAGCAGCGCGGCGTGCAGCGGGGTCAGCTCGTAGATCAGCGCCTTCTCGGTGCCGACCGCGGCGAACAGGCCGAGACCCGCCGCGTCGAGCACCATGATGGCCGGCATCAGCCTGGCCACGTGCGGATGCCAGAACACCACGATGACCGTGGCCACGAGGGGAGCCAGCACGTAGCCCAGGCTCTGGAAGGCGGTGGGACGGACGTTGAGGATGAGGTCGCGCACGACGCCGCCGCCGAGCGCGGTCATCTCGGCGAGCACGGTCATGCCCACCACGTCCAGGCGTTTGCGCACGCCCATGAGCGCACCGGTCAGGGCGAAGACGAAGATGCCCGCGAGATCGAGGAGTTCCGACACGTGGCAATGTCTATCGGATGGGCGGACCCTCCGGTGCAGGGTGCTCCTTCATCATGCCGCGCAGCTTGCGGGTGAAGACGAACAGCGCGATCCCGGCCACGATCGCCATGGACGCCAGCACCAGGAAGTACACGGGGTCGGACATGATGCTGTTGAGCCGTCCGGTCTGGCCGCCGACCGCGTCGCCCACCGACACCGCGATGAACCAGACGCCCAGCATCTGGCCCTTGAACGCGTGCGGCGCCAGCTTCGTCGTCACCGACAGCCCCACCGGGCTCAGCGACAGCTCGCCGAACACCTGGATCAGGTAGACCAGCACCAGCCACCACACGCTCACCTTGCCGCTTTCGGCCAGCAAGGCCGCCGCGGCCATCACGACGAAGCTCAGACCCACCATGAGCAGCGCGAACCCGAACTTCTGCGACGTGGCCACCCGGTTGCCCAGCTTCACCCACAGCTTCGCGAAGATCGGCACGAAGATGATGATGAACAGCGGGTTGAACGACTGCGTGGTCGAGGCCTGGATGGGGATGCCGAACAGCGTCAGCGTGGTGTTGTGCTCGGCGAAGAACAGCAGCTTGCTGGGCGCCAGGTCGTAGATCATCCAGAAGATCGCGGCGGCGATGAACAGCCAGATGTAGGCCTTCATGTGCGTCCGCTCATCCTGGGTCAGCCCGTGCGCGCCGAGCAGGATGTAGCTGAAGTAGGCGACGGGCACGATCAGGATGATGATCGTCACCACCACCGTGAGCGCGTCGACCGTGAACGTGCCCGTGGCCACCCATGCCGCCATCGCGATCACCACGGCCAGCACGATGATCGAGACCAATCGGGAGACGCGCTTGCGCTCCTCGGGCGTCAGCGGCTCGCCCGGCTTGTCGCCGACGCCGCGCAGGGACTTGCGTCCCAGCACATACTGGAGCAGGCCGAGTGCCATGCCGAAGGCCGCCGCGCTGAAGCCCAGGTGCCAGCGGTTGTCGGCGGCCAGGTTGCCCACCACGATCGGGGCGAAGAACGCGCCCAGGTTGATGCCCAGGTAGAACAGCGAGAACCCGGCGTCGCGGCGGGCGTCCGCGTCCGCGGGGTACAGCTTGCCGACCATGACCGAGATGTTCGGCTTGAGCAGCCCGGTGCCGACGATGATGGTCGACAGGCCCAGCCAGATGAAGAACGACCCGCTGATCGGGATCGCCATGAAGATGTGGCCCACCATGATGATGAAGCCGCCCCAGAACACCGAACGGCGCGGCCCCAGGACCCGGTCGGCCACCCAGCCGCCCGGCAGCGCCACCAGGTAGATCAGCGCGCCGTACACGCCCACCACGGCCGTCGCGGTCTGCTCGCTCATCCCCAGGCCGCCCATCGCCGGCGAGGCCGCCAGGAACAGGGCCAGGATGGCGCGCAGGCCGTACCAGGAGAAGCGCTCCCACATCTCGGTGCCGAACAGCGTCGCCAGGCCCCAGGGATGGCCGAAGAACGTCCGCTCGCGCTTGTTCATGCGTCCCCCCGACACCACATCGCGTACGTATCAGATCACTCTACGTGACACTTGTCCTAGATTCTTGCCGCTACCCCGTCCGCGTGGTGCGATACATGCCTCTCGTGCAGGTGAATGCTTTCTGGAGGCGGGTGCCATGGCCGATGTCCTCGACGTCCAGGCGGAGATCGCCGATCTCATAGCCGGCCGTACCGTGTGCGAGCAACTCAGGCAGCTCGCCGAGCGCCACCCCGAAGCGCCCGCCTACTCCGACCCCGCCGAGGACGGCTGGGCCACGCTCAGTTACGGCCAGGCGCGCCGCCGGATCCTGGAGATCGCCGCCGGGCTCGCCGCGCTCGGGCTGGAGCCGGGGGAGGCCGTGGCGCTGATGATGATCAACCGCAGCGAGCACGTGCTGGCCGACCTCGGCGCCGTGCACGCCGGCGGCGTCGGCTGCACGATCTACTCGACTTTCGCCCCCGACCAGATCGCCTTCGTCGTCAACGACGTGGCCGCCCGCTACGCCGTCATCGGCGGCCCCGCGGAGCTGGCGCGCTGGGAGCCGGTGCTCGGCGAGCTGACCGGCCTGCGCAGGATCATCATGCTCGACGGCGCGCCCTCCGGCGACGAGCGGTTCATGGCCTGGGACGACTTCCTGGCACTGGGACGCGAGCGGCTCGAGGCCGACCCGGCCGCGGTCGACGCCCGCTGGCAGGCCGTCACCGCCGACGACACGCTCACCGTCCTGTACACCTCCGGCACCACAGGCATGCCCAAGGGCGTCCCGCTCAGCCACGCCAACGTCTTCTACGAGGTCGAGGCCACCGACAAGCTCACCAGGCTGCCCTTCCAGGGCACGCAGATCTCATACCTCACCTACGCCCACATCGCCGAGCGCGTGCTCTCCCTCTACCTGCCGCTGGTCAAGGTCTCCCACGTGTACTTCTGCACCGACCTGGCCAACCTCGGCAGCACGCTGGGCCAGGTCAGGCCGATGATGTTCTTCGGCGTCCCGCGCGTGTGGGAGAAGATGATGGCCCGCCTGCTGGCCGTCCTGGCCACCCAGCCGGAAGAGCGGCAGCAGGCCGTACGGCAGGCCATGGCGGCGGGCAGGGCCTACGTCGAGGCAGGACAGTACGGCAGGACGAGCACGCCCGAGATCGAGGCCGCCTACCAGGAGGCGGACAAGGCCGTCCTGGCGCCCGTACGCGGCCTGATCGGCTTCGACCGCGCCGAGTGGACCGCCACCGGCGCCGCGCCGCTGCCCCCCGAGGTGCAGAACTTCTACGCCGGGCTCGGGCTGAAGGTCATCGACGTGTACGGCATGACAGAGACGACCGGCGCCTTCACCGGCAACAGCCCCTCCTGCTACCGCCTGGGCACCGTCGGCAGAGCAGAGCCGGGCGTCGAGGTCCGCATCGCCGAGGACGGCGAGATCCTCACCCGCAGCCCGCTCAACACCAGCGGCTACCTCAACCGGCCCGAGGCCACCGCCGACCTGCTCGACGACGACGGCTGGCTGCACACCGGCGACATCGGCTCCGTCGACGAGGACGGCTTCTACCGGGTCGTCGACCGCAAGAAGGAGCTGATCATCACCTCGGGCGGCGAGAACATCTCCCCGGCCGGGATCGAGAACCACCTCAAGGAGCACCAGCTCGTCGGCCAGGCGCTGGCCTTCGGCGACAACCGGCCCTACCCGGTGGCCGTGCTCACGCTCGACGGCGAGGTGGCGCCCGGCTGGGCCCAGGCGCGCGGCATCACCTTCGGCTCGCTGGCCGAGCTGGCCGAGCATCCCGAGGTGCTCAAGGAGGTGGAGGCCGCGATCGAGGCGGCCAACGCCAAGCTGGCCCGCGTACAGCAGGTCAAGAAGTGGGCGCTGCTCGGCGTGGAATGGACGGCCGAGACCGAGGAACTCACCCCCAGCCTGAAGCTGAAGAGGCGGATCATCCACGCGAAATACGCCGACATCATCGAAGGCCTCTACTCCGGATGATCTTCCGGGCTTTGCCAAACGGGGCCTGTGTCGTAACCATGGTCATTACCGGACGGTTCCTACCGTCTCGATCATGACCAGAAGACTGCTTCTCGTCTCGCTCGCGGCGGGAGCGCTCACGACGCCACTGCCGGCGTCCTCCGCCGCGACCGAGCTCGCCATCAACGGGATCACCGTACGGCCGGCCGAGCCGGTCGTACGGCCCAGCGGGTCCGTACGGCTCGTCATCGACGTCATCGCCAAGGGGGTGGCGGGGAAGGACGGGGTCACCATCAAGGTCGAGCCCGGCGCCCCGCCCGCCCAGGCTCCTTCCGCGACGCCCTCCCCCTCGCCCTCCCCGTCCCCCGGTGCCGGTCTGCGGCTGGCGCACGCCGGTGACGGCTGGGAGACCTGGCGCTTCCTGCCCCAGAAGGGGCTCAACCGGTTCTACCCGGCGGGCCCGTGGACGATCACCGCGACCGCCAAGGGCGCCGACGGGGAGGTCGTCACGCAGTACGCCTCGTTCCAGCTCAGGCGCGAGACCCGGCTGACGTCCGTGCGCGTGGGGAAGGCGCGCGAGACGCACGGGGTCCGGCTGAGCGGGTGGCTCAACAAGGTCGACCCCAGCGGCTACAGCGACTACGTGCCCTTCGGCGGGCAGAAGGTGGAGATCCTCTACCGCAAGGAGGCCACCGACATCTGGGAGGTGGCGGGCACGGCCGTGACCAAGTCGACCGGGGCTTTCGGGCGCACGATCCAGGACCGGCCCAACGGGTACTGGCGCATCCGCTTCCCCGGAACCGGGCATTACGCGCCAAAATACTCTTCAATTAGAAAAATCGGTGAATAACCGGCGTTGTGAAATTGTGATCGCGCGTTTTGCAACTTTTCTTCACCCCGTGTCGTCATTCGCGTTGACATGTCACACGGGGAAGGAAGTTTCCGATGATGCGACGTCTCGCCGCCGGCCTGGCGGCGACCGCGCTCGGTGTGACGGCGCTGGCGACGGCGGCCTCACCCGCGATGGCCGATCCCGATCCCGACTATGACGGCGGCTACACCAGCCTCTCGCTCGACGTGAACCCGGAGCCCGCCTGGCGCGGCAGGCCCCTGGACATCGACGGCAGGCTGTCGGTGAAGTGCGAAGAGGACTACATCGACGGCTTCACCCAGGTGCTGCACTCCGACTGGTGCAAGAAGGACGAGCGCTGGCACCGCCTCGGCGGCAAGCGCATCGTCCTGCTGTTCCAGCCCGACGGCTCCGGCCGGTGGGAGTACGTGGACACGGTCAGGACCGACGGCAGCGGCTACTTCCACGACGAAGTGCCCGCCTACACCTCCGGCACCTGGCGCGCGATCTTCGAGGGCTCGCACCACCTGCGCTCCGCAGAGGCCACCGACTGGGTGAAGGTCATCGGCCGCCACCACTGAGAACCGCTCCACAAGAACGCCCGGCCCACCCGGCCGGGCGTTCCGCTGTCCAGCTACCATCACGCCCGCCGCGAGCGCGCGAGGTGCAGCTAGACGGCGGTCTGCCGCGAAGCTCGCGCCGATTCCTCAGGAAGGCGACACAAACGGGATGACGCCCCCGCCAAGCTACTGGGCGAGGGCGTCTCGGGTTGTCCCGCTCGGGATCGTCATCCCTTGTAGTTGAAGATCTGCCGCAAGGTGTGCTGCACCTCCACCAGGTCCTTCTGGTCTGCCATGACCTGGTCGATCGACTTGTACGCCTCCGGGTGCTCGTCCACCAGCGCGGCAGCTCGATCGGCGTTCCAGGTGCGGCCCCTCATCGCCTGGGTCAGGGATGCGGCGGACAGCTCCCGCTTGGCCTTGGTGCGGGACATGCGGCGGCCCGCGCCGTGGGCGCAGGAGTTGTACGACTCGGGGTTTCCGCGGCCGCGGACGATGTACGAGCAGGCGCCCATCGAACCGGGGATTACGCCTTCGTCGTTGGTGTCGGCCTTGATGGCGCCCTTGCGGGTGATCCAGAGGGTCTTGCCGTAGTGGGTTTCCTGCTGGGTGAAGTTGTGGTGGCAGTTGATCGTGCGGAGGCGCTGGCCCTTGCCGACCACGCGGAAGAGGGCGTTGATGAGGACCTTGTCCATGCGGGCACGTGAGGCCATGGCGTAGTGCTGGGACCAGAGCATGTCCTCGATGTACGCGGTGAACTCGGGGGTGCTCTGGATGAGGTATGCCAGGTCCGGGTCCTCCAGGCCGATGGCCTGCTTCTTCATCAGCTTCTTGGCGCCCACGATGTGCATCGTGGCGAGCTGGTTGCCGATGCCGCGGGAGCCCGAGTGCAGGACCGTCCAGACATGGTCACGCTCGTCGAGGCAGACCTCGACGAAGTGGTTGCCGGAGCCGAGGGTGCCGAACTGGTCGGCTACCTTCCTGGTCTGCTTCGGGTTGAGGTCGGTGTGGGGGAGCCCGAGGTCGCTGAGGGCGCGGTCCACCGACGGGTCGTCGTGGCCCTTGCCGACGCCGGCGGGGATGCGGTGCTCCACCATCGGCATCAGCGCGGCCAGGGTGTCAGGCAGGTCCGCGGCCGTGAGCGTCGTCTCCGTGGCCACCATTCCGCAGCCGATGTCCACGCCGACGGCGGCGGGAATGATCGCGTTTTCGGTCGGGATGACCGAGCCCACCGTCGCACCGATGCCCACATGTGCGTCTGGCATGAGAGCGACGTGGCCGGAAACGAACGGCAGGCGGGCAGCGCGTGCGGCCTGCAGGATCGCGCCTTCGTCGATCTCGCTGGCCCACGACAGCAGGTTCGGTGCGGGCTGGTTCGGCATTTCGTGAATCTCCTTACTGGTTGATGATCAGTTTGGCGGCACCAGGAAGGAAATCCCACTCATTTTATCGCCAAAGGGCTTTCTTGGACGTGTACGGCACGCGGGCCGAGGTCCGTACCCCCGCCCTCGACACGTGTCCCTCCGTCGGCGTCAACTCCGTCTGTGCGGCAGGGGTGTGAGCCGCGTGGAAGCCGCAGGGCGGCGGTATCCGAAGACGGAGTTGACACCTCGGTCGGGACACACAATCTGTCGGCTGTCGGGGGCGGGGGAATGTGGCCGTGGGATGAAACGACCACGAGCAGGGAGCCGACACCTCGCTCAAGGAAGCGTCGCCAGGTGCACACACTCAGGACAGGCACGAAGCGCCCTTGCGGAGAACCATGACCACCGTGCCACGCCGGCCGATCAACGAGGCGCCCCAACTGCGGGTTCGGGCGGGACTGTGCAACACATCGATGATCTTCGCACGAGTGCCGACCTTTGAACTCATGAGACGGGCTCGGACGCGAGATCGCGGCGTCCCATGCTGTACGCCACCACTACCGCTCCCCGTCGCACCAGACCACCAGGCTTCTGGTCTCCGGAGATGTCACGGATGTCTGCGAGACTGGTTGCCTGTGACACGGTCTGACTTAGCTCGCAGGATTCTTTCCGCCGCCCACCTCACTGGCCATTTCGTGCTCCGCTCAGGACGTACGACCACCGAGTACTTCGACAAGTACAGATTCGAGGGCGACCCGGTTCTGCTGGACGACATCGCTCGGGCGATGGCTCCCCTGGTCCCGAGAGGCATCGAGGTGCTGGCCGGGCTCGAGATGGGCGGGATCCCGGTGGTCACCGCCCTCGGCCGGCACACCGGCCTGCCGTGCGCGTTCGTTCGTAAGCAGGCCAAGACGTACGGGACCTGCCGCCTGGCCGAAGGCGCCGATGTGGCGGGACGGCGGGTTCTGGTCGTTGAGGATGTCGTCACCAGCGGCGGCCAGGTCGTCCTGTCCACCGCCGAACTGCGCAACCTAGGGGCCCAGATCAGCGAGGCGCTGTGCGTCATCGACCGCGAACAGGGAGGTGCGGCAGCGCTGGCCGCGGAAGGCGTCAGCCTCTCATCGTTGTTGACCGCCACCGACCTGCGCACGACAAGCTGATCCGGGTAGGCCCCACGAGCGGGCGCCCCTGACAAAGCGAGGGACACAGGCCGAGCCGACCTTCACCGTGCAGGAGCTGGAAGCGCGGGGTGGAGTGTCGGAAGGATCCGGGGGATCCCCGGTGCCTACAAGGATCTCGAGTCGGTCATGGCCGATCTGGGGCGCACCTGCACCAAGGGCTGACCGTTTCAGCCGTACCGGAAGGGCGGTCAGCCGCCGATGGCGGACATCGGGCGGGCCGGCTGGAGGAAGGACGGGTCGTCGATGCCGTGGCCGGCCCGCTTGCCGGCGACCGCGGCGACCCAGCGGGCCGCGAGCTCGTCGTCGGTGGCGCCGGAGCGGAGGGCCGCCTTGAGGTCGGACTCCTCCCTGGCGAACAGGCAGTTGCGGATCTGGCCGTCGGCGGTGAGCCTGACCCGGTCGCAGGCGCCGCAGAACGGGCGCGTCACCGAGCCGATGACGCCCACGCGCGCAGGACCGCCGTCGACCAGGAACCGCTCGGCGGGCGCGCTGCCGCGCTCCTCCAGGTCGTCGGGCGACAGGTCGAAGGCCGCCGACAGCAGGTCGAGGATCTCGTCCGCGGTGATCAT
Organism: Nonomuraea sediminis; assembly: GCF_018531495.1. Classification (GTDB taxonomy): domain Bacteria; phylum Actinomycetota; class Actinomycetes; order Streptosporangiales; family Streptosporangiaceae; genus Nonomuraea; species Nonomuraea sediminis. The sequence continues at coordinate 473,110 of NZ_JAHDTI010000010.1, read as the reverse complement.
GGTGGCGCGGTCCCAGCCGTGCTGCGCGTCGAGCGGCATCTGCTCGATGAAGCGCAGCTCGTAGCCGTGGTCGAGGCAGAAGCGCAGCAGCGAGACCGCCTCGTGGTCGTTGACGTCGCGCATCAGCACCGCGTTGACCTTGACCGGCCGCAAACCGGCGCGTTCGGCGGCGCCCAGGCCCTCGATGACATCGGCGAAGCGGTCGCGGTGCGCCAGGCGCTTGAACGTCTCAGGCTCCAGCGTGTCGAGCGAGACGTTGACCCGGTCGAGCCCGGCGGCGGCCAGCGGCTCGGCCAGGCGGGCCAGGCCGATGCCGTTCGTGGTGAGCGAGATCTGCGGGCGCGGGGCGAGCGCGGCGGTGCGGGCCACGATGTCGACCAGCTCGCGGCGCAGCAGCGGCTCGCCGCCGGTGTAGCGGACCTCGGTGATCCCCAGCCGCTCGACGCCGATCCGCACCAGGCGCACGATCTCGTCGGCGGTCAGCAGTTGCGCGTTGGGCAGCCAGTCGAGACCCTCGGGCGGCATGCAGTACGTGCAGCGCAGGTTGCACTTGTCGGTGAGGGACACCCGAAGATCGGTCGCCACCCTGCCGAACGCGTCCTTCAGCACCGGGGGTCACCTCCTTTTCGTCCGTGCTGCCAGCCTACGACGACCGTGACCGGTCGGCGGACTCGACCGGGCGTTCGAAGTGTAACGACTTTCGGCGCGGTCCCCGCAGGTTTCGTAGGGCGCCACCAGGCCCCGTACCTGGATAGGAGATCATCTTGTGCTTTCGTACGGCACGTCAGGGCGTCTGGAGCCAGTGGAGCGCGGCGGCGGTCATGGTCGTGGTGCCCACCTCCAGGGTCGGCGAGATGACGGGCGCGAAGGTGGGGGAGTGGTTGACCGGGATGTCGTCCGCGAGGGTGCCCTTCTCGACGGCGGCCGCGTAGGCGGCCGGGTCGGCGCCGCCGAAGTACCAGTAGACCAGCGGCACCCCCAGGGCCGTGGCCAGGTCGCCGATGTCCTCGCTGGCCATCGCCGGAGGCATCTGCTCGACGTTGGCCGCCCCGAGGACCGCGCGGAAGGCGTCAGCGGTCCGTGAGGTCGCCTCGGGATCGTTGCGGAGCACAGGGAACGTGTCGATGGTGGAGATATCGGGCTTGCGGGGAGCGCCGGAAGCGAACGCCTCCGACTCGACGATGCGCTGGACCGCCGCCAGCACCCGCGAACGGACGTCCTCGGTGTAGGTCCGGATGTTGACGAGCAGTTCCGCCTCGTCGGGGATGACGTTGTCCTTGGTGCCCGCGTTGATCGCCCCGACGGTCACCACCGCCGTCTCGGTCCCGCCGATCTCCCGCGAGACCACGGTCTGCAGCCGCATCACGATCGCGGCCGCCATGACGACCGGGTCCACCGTCCGCTCGGGCAGCGAGCCGTGGCCGCCCCGCCCGAACAGGTGTACCCGCAGCGCGTCGGTGGCCGCCAGCGCGTCGCCGGGGCAGTAGGCCACCTTGCCCGCGGGGATCGGCATCACGTGCTGCCCCAGCACGACCTCGGGCTTGCCGAACCGGTCGTAGAGCCCGTCGGCCACCATCGCCTTGGCTCCCGAGCCGACCTCCTCGCCCGGCTGGAAGACGGCCATCACCGTGCCCGACCACCGGTCCCTGCGCCCCGCCAGCAGCGTCAGCGCCCCCAGCAGGCAGGTCACGTGCATGTCGTGCCCGCAGGCGTGCATCACGGGCGTCCCGTCGAGCGCCGTCGCCATGCTCGCGTACGGCAGGCCGGTGCGCTCCTTGACGGGCAGCGCGTCCATGTCGGCCCGCAGCAGCACCGTGGGCCCCGCGCCGTTGCGCAGCAGCCCGACGACGCCCGTGCGGCCGATCCCGGTGGCCACCTCCACGCCGAGCACCGCCAGCCGCTTGGCGACCTTGTCCGCGGTCTGGGTCTCGGCGAAGGACAGCTCCGGATGGAGGTGCAGGTCGCGGTAGCAGTCCTCCAGGTCGGCGCGCAGGTGGGCGTTGAGCCCGCGCAGCACGTCCTGCGTGCGTTCGTCCATGATGGGTCCCCCTGTGATCACAACCGCGTGTTGCGGCGAAGCACACTCCGACGATGACATGCCGGACCCTGGTTGAGCTGGGACGACGCGCCGTACTCAGGGCTCGAGCATGGCCCGGCGCAGCCGGGAGACCCGCTCGGGATCCAGGCCGTGCGCCACGAGCAGCTTCTCCGCACCGCCGCGCTCCTCCAGCGCGGCCAGCAGTGTGCGCATCGCGCTCTCCGGTGCCTGCCTGAGCGCGGGCCCCACCTCCTCGCGTACGGCGAGCATCTCCAGCACCGCGGGCAGGTGGTCGGCGGTGAGCGCGTAGTCGCGCACGATCGCGTCGTGGCCGACGCCCAGCAGGTCGAGGATCAGCGCGACCACGATCCCCGTGCGGTCCTTGCCCGCCGCGCAGTGCACCAGCGCGGGCAGCCCGTCGGCGATCTCGCCGACGACCCGCGCGAACCAGGCGGTCCTGTGATCGAGCAGCAGCACGTACAACTCGCCGAGCGGCATGTCGGGCGGCAGCGAGGCGGGTGAGCCCGCCTCGTCGGGACCCAGCCGGATCACCCGCAGTCCCGGATCCCAGTCGTCCTCGGTCCGCTCCCGCGCCCCGCGCAGGTCGGCGATCAGGCGCAGGCGGGAGACGAGCTCCACGTCCTCGGCGGACAGGCTGTGCGGCTGGGCGGAGCGGTAGAGGACGCCGGGCCGCAGCGACGCGCCGGCGGTCGCCACGTCGCGCAGGTTGAGCAGGGGCATGCGGTCATGGTCCGGTGGGCAGGTGGCCGCCGGGTGAACCGGAGGGTGTTTAGGGTGGGCGGCGTGGCGTATGACGCGGTGATCCTGGCAGGGGGACGAGCCCGGCGGCTGGGCGGGGTGGACAAGCCCGGCCTGACGGTCGGCGGGCGGTCACTGGTGGAACGGGTGGTGGCCGCCGTCCCCGGAGCTCGGCGCGTGATCGTGGCGGGGCCCGAGCGGGACCTGCCCGCCGTCCGCTTCGTCCGCGAGGACCCGCCGGGCTCGGGGCCCGTGCCCGCGCTGCGGGCGGCCATGGCCGAGGTGGCGGCCGAGTGGGTGGCGCTGCTGGCCGGCGATCTGCCGTTCCTGCGCCCCGCCCACGTGGCGGCCCTGCGGGAGGCGGCTCACGCGGGCGCGGGAGCCGTACTCGTGGACGACGAGGGACGCGAGCAGTGGCTGGCGGGCGTGTGGCGCTCCGAGACGCTGCGGCGGGCGCTGGACGGCTATGCCGGCCAGTCGCTGCGAGGTCTGCTCGGGCCGCTGGAACCCGCGCGGGTGGCGCTCACGGGCAGGCCGTGGTTCGACTGCGACACTGAGGACGATCTCGAGGAGGCTCACATGAACGTACTGGCCGAGTGGACCGCGCTGGCCTGCAAGGAACTGGGCATCGACCCCGCCCGGGTGGACAGGGACGCGATCCTTGACCTGACCAAGGAGGTCGCGCACGGCGTGGCACGGCCCGCCGCGCCGCTGACCGCCTACCTGCTCGGCCTGGCCCAGGGTGCGGGCACCGCGCCCGAGGACGCCATCGCCCGCCTGACCACGCTCGCCGCCAACTGGGAGCGCGCCACGACCGAGACGTTGACCGACGACTGACACTCGTATGAACTCCTGCTGTCAACCCCGGCATCGAACCTGAAGATTTCCTGTGAATTTCTACAGGAACGCGATGTAAACGATTTCGGGAAAGCGGCCCTATCCAACTAGGGCAGCGCTATCGGACATGCAGTCCAAGACAATGATGTTCCCGGGAAAAGGGCGACGCCGGGTGGTTACGGGGGCAAACCACCCGGCGTCGCTTCATCGGCGTTCCGACGGGGGCCCGGAACGCCGGCACCAGCACTCCGACGGGGGACCGGAGCGCTATGCCTAGAGCGTACACCTACAACCCGTGGGATGCGTCAAGACTTAGTCACGACCCGATCTCGCGTCGGTGGTGCGGTATCTCGCTTTGGTTAGCTTCCGGGCTATCAAAGGTCGGGGCAGGGGCATCCTTCCCCCTCTCATTGGCCCCGATTACGGCTATGTATGGCAAAAAGACCGCGCCCGCGATGAAGAGCAGCCGGTACGGCCACGGCAGGGGCACCACCACGGCCAGGATCAGGCAGATCGTGCGGATGCCCATCTTGATGAGGTAGCTGATCTCACGCTTGTGGATGTCCGCACTCAGGGAAGGCTTGGCGTCCGTTACGCGGTGGACGTCGGGCTTCCTGCGCCACCCCTTCATGTCTTCCACCGTAGACCTCGGACGAGCAGCGTGCGACGGCGCTCCAGCGCGACGGCAGGGGTCATGCGATCATGGCCTTCGAGTAAGGAGGATCCGGAGATGACAGATCGAACGTATCGGGTCACCGAGATAGTCGGGACCTCGGGGGAGAGCGTTGACCAGGCCATTCGCAACGCAGTTCGGCGGGCCTCGGAGACGCTGCGCCACCTGGACTGGTTCGAGGTCACGGAGGTTCGCGGGCACATCGAAGGGGGCGAGGTGGCCCACTTCCAGGTGGGGCTGAAGGTCGGCTTCCGCCTCGAGGACGCCTGACAGCGATCGACCACGGCCTCGCGACCGTCGAGGTGGGAAGTCGCGAGGACGTGGTCGTCGGGTGACGCGGGCTCAGCTGGCCTGGCTCACCGTCGACATGTTGAAGTCGGGAACCCGTACGGCCGGCATCACGGTCCTGGTGAAGTAGTCGTTCCACTCCCGTGGCAGCGTCTGCTCGCTCGCGCCCACCTCGGTCAGGCGCCCGAGCAGGTCCACCGGGCTCTCGTTGAAGCGGAAGTTGTTCACCTCGCCCACGACCTCGCCGTGCTCCACGAGGTAGACGCCGTCGCGGGTGAGCCCCGTGACCAGCAGCGTCTGCGGGTCCACCTCGCGGATGTACCACAGGCAGGTCAGCAGCAGGCCCCGCTCGGTCGAGGCGATCATCTCCTCGAGCGAGCGCCCGCCGGAGGGGCCGCGCATGAGCAGGTTGTCGATGTCCGGCGTCACCGGCAGCCCGCTGAGCTCGGCCGAGTACCGCGTCTGGGTGAGCGCGGTCAGCGTGCCTTCGGAGATCCAGTCGGTCGCCTGCAGCGGCAGGCCGTTGTCGAAGACCGAGTTGGCGCGGCTGGAGGCGTGCGCGACCACGAACGGCGCGCACTCGATCCCAGGAGCCGCCGGGTCGCTGGACAGCGTGACGGGCAGCGTGGCCAGCCGCTCGCCCACCCGGGTGCCGCCGCCGGGCTTGGCGAAGACGGAGCGGCCGTCCAGGGCGTCCCTGGCGCCCGCCGACCAGGCCAGGTAGATCATCAGGTCGGCCACGGCGCTCGGCGGCACCAGCGTCTCGTAGCGGCCCGCGGGCAGGTCGATGCGCGTCTTGGCCCACTGGAGGCGCTGGGCCAGCGAGGAGTCGAGCGCGGCCACGTCCACGTCGGAGAAGTCGCGGGTGGCCACACCCGTCCACGCCGAGCGCTTCAGGTCGGCCGACTTGGCGTTCAGCTCGAGCCGGCCCGTGGGCTGGTCGTGCCGGAGCCGGAGCCCGGCCGAGGTGCCGAGGAAGGTGGAGGTCAGCGAGTGCTCCGCGAAGCCGTACAGCTTCCTGTCGCCCGCCTCGGCGGCGGCGAACGCCTCGCCGAGCGCGGGCGCGAACCCCTGGAACACCTCGATGTCGGTCGGCGTGACGGGAGCGTCCCAGTGCGGGGAAGCGGGCACGCCCTCGACGAGCGGTCGAGCGTCCTCGGCGGGCCGCGCCTGCCTGGCGGCCGCGTCGGCCTCCGCCACCACATCCGCGACCTGCTCGGGCCGTACGGCGGCGCGGGACACGACCCCGACGCCTTCACCCGCGATCGAGATCACGGTGAGCCGGGCGGAGCGGGCCACGCCGTTGGTGGTGAGCGTGTTGCCCGCGAAGCGCAGGTTGGCCGTCGAGTCCTCGTCGACCAGCACCACGCAGCCGTCGTTACCCGACAGCTCAAGCGCCCGCTCGACCATCTCCTGAGGCGTCATTTCCCACCCTCCTGCACGGTGTTGAGGATCCGGACGCCGCGGAAGAGCGCCGACGGGCAGCCGTGGCTGACCGGCGCGACCTGGCCGGGCTGGCCCTTGCCGCAGTTGAAGGCCCCGCCGAGCACGTAGGTCTGCGGCCCGCCCAGGGCCTCCATCGACCGCCAGAAGTCCGTCGTCGTCGCCTGGTAGGCGAAGTCCCTGACCTGACCGGCGAGCTCGCCGTCCACGATCCGGTAGGCGCGCTGCCCGGTGAACTGGAAGTTGTACCGCTGCATGTCGATCGACCAGGACTTGTCGCCCACGATGTAGAGCCCGTGCCGCACCCGCGAGATCAGCTCCTCGGTCGAGGGACCGTCGGGGGCGGGCTTGAGCGACACGTTGGCCATCCGCTGGATCGGCGTGTGCCCCGGCGAGTCGGCGAACGCGCACCCGTTGGAGCGCCCGAAGCCCTTCATCAGCGCCATCCGCCGGTCGAGCTGGTAGCCGACCAGGACGCCGTCGCGCACGATGTCGAAGCCCTGCCCCGCCACGCCCTCGTCGTCGTAGCCGATCGTCGCGAGCCCGTGCTCCACGGTCCTGTCGCCGGTCACGTTCATCACGGGCGAGCCGTACACCAGCTCGTTGAGCTGGTCGAACGTGGCGAAGCTGGTGCCGGCGTAGGCGGCCTCGTAGCCGAGCGCCCGGTCGAGCTCGGTGGCGTGGCCGATCGACTCGTGGATCGTCAGCCACAGGTTCGACGGGTCGATCACCAGGTCGTGGTCGCCCGCCTCGACCGACGGCGCGGCCAGCTTCTCGGCCAGCAGCTCGGGCAGCTGGGCCAGCTCGGCGGCCCAGTCCCACCCGGTGCCCGTCAGGTACTCATACCCGCGGCCGACCGGCGGCGCGATCGTGGACATGTCGTCGAACCCGGACCCCGAGGCCTTCATCGCGTTCAGCTTGGGATGCAGGCGGACCCGCTGCTGCGTGGTCACCGTACCGGCCGTGTCGGCGTAGAACTTCTGCTCCTTGACCTGCATGAGGCGGGCCGAGACGTGGTCGGCGCCCTTGAGCAGCCCGGCCGACCAGTCCGCCAGCAGCGTCACCTTCTCCGCCGACGGCACCTCGAACGGGTCGACCTCGTAGGACGACACCCACACGGCCTCGGCGTAGGACGGCTCGGGCGCCAGCTCGACGGGCTCCCTGTTGATCGGCGAGCTCACCTCGGCCACCCGGACGGCCTGCTCGGCCACCGCCGCGGCGGCCTCCGGCGTCAGGTGGATCCCGGCGGCGAACCCCCAGGTGCCGCCCTTGACCACGCGCACCGCGTAGCCCAGGTCGTCGGCGTCCATGGCGCCCTCGAGCCGGGTGTCGTAGAGGGACAGCGTCTCCGCTCTGACGCGTTCGAGCCGGAAGTCCGCGTGCTCCGCTCCCAGGTCACGGGCTCGTTGCAGGGCGGCGTCCGCCAGCTGCCGCAGCGGCAGCTCCAGGAAATCGGGGTCGATCTGGCGCATGTCCACGATCCTAACCCTGTGATCTTGTACCCCCCGGACAAGCGGCTACCGGCGGGTAGCAGATAGCGTCTGGTGCCATGGCACGCTCTGTACTCGTCACCGGGGGCAATCGCGGCATAGGCCTCGCGATCGCCCGTGAACTCGCCGCGGCAGGCGACTCCGTCGCGGTCACCTACCGATCGGGAGAGCCGCCCGAGGGCCTGTTCGGCGTCCGCTGCGACGTGACGAGCAGCGACGACGTCGACGCGGCCTTCGCCAAGGTCGAGGCCGAGCACGGCCCGGTCGAGGTGCTCGTCTCCAACGCCGGCATCACCAAGGACACGCTGTTGGCGATGATGAAGGAGGAGACCTTCACCGACGTCATCGACGCCAACCTCACCGGCGCCTACCGGGTCGCCAAGCGCGCCATCCGGCCCATGATGAAGCTCAAGCGCGGCCGCATCATCCTCATCTCCTCGGTCGTGGGCCTGTCGGGCCAGGCCGGTCAGGCCAACTACGCCGCCTCCAAGGCCGGGCTGGTCGGCTTCGGCCGCTCCCTGGCCCGCGAGTACGGCTCGCGCGGCATCACGGTCAACATCGTGGCGCCCGGCTTCGTCGAGACCGACATGACGGCCGATCTCGACTCCGAGGCCATCATCAAGAACATCCCGCTCGGGCGGCAGGCCTCGCCCGACGAGATCGCACACGTCGTCCGCTTCCTGGCCAGTGACGACGCCTCCTACATCACCGGGGCAGTGATCCCCGTCGACGGCGGACTGGGAATGGGGCACTGACATGGGAATCCTCGAAGGCAAGCGCATCCTCGTCACGGGCGTGCTCACCGATGCCTCGATCGCGTTCTCGGTGGCCAAGCTGGCCCAGGAGCAGGGTGCCACGGTCGTGCTGACCGGCTTCGGCCGCCTCAGCCTCGTCGAGCGCATCGCCAAGCGGCTGCCGCAGACGCCGCCGGTCATCGAGCTCGACGTGCAGAACACCGAGCACCTCGACACCCTCGCCGCGCGCGTGGGCGAGCACGTCGACGGCCTCGACGGCGTGGTCCACTCCATCGGCTTCGCCCCGCAGACCGCCCTGGGCGGCAACTTCCTCAACACCACCTGGGAGGACGTCGCCACGGCCCTGCACGTCTCGACGTACTCCTTCAAGTCCCTCGCGGTCGCCTGCCTGCCGCTGATGAAGGAGGGCGGCTCGGTCGTCGGCCTCGACTTCGACGCGAGCAAGGCGTGGCCGGTCTACGACTGGATGGGCGTGGCCAAGGCCGGGCTCGAGTCCGCCAACCGCTACCTCGCCCGCGACCTGGGCAAGCAGGGCATCCGCGTCAACCTGGTCGCCGCCGGGCCGCTGCGCACGATGGCCGCCAAGTCGATCCCCGGCTTCAAGGAGTTCGAGGACAGCTGGCCCGCCAAGGCGCCGCTCGGCTGGGACCTGTCCGACACGATCCCGGCCGCCAAGGCGTGCGTCGCCCTCATGTCCGACTGGTTCCCCGCCACCACGGGCGAGATCCTCCACGTCGACGGCGGCGTCCACGCCATTGGCGCCTGACTTCCTTTTCAACTTTGCTGTCGTACGGCGGGCCGCCCCCACCGGCCGCCCGCCGCACTTCGGCTGAGGGCCTGCGAGCGGCGCTTCCGGCGAGTCGGTGACACTCCCCGCCGCCACGGCGCCCCATAACCCGGGCACCAGGGCCCTCGGCCACCCGCCGCGCAGGGCGCCGCCCACCGCCGTCCCACACCCCGCCGACCCGGCGCCAGGGAGTGCCCGGGATCGATACGTCGTGGCCTCACCCGCGCCCCGCATGGCGCCCCGGCACCCACCCATAGCTCACCGCCCACGACCCGCCTCACGCGCCCGCAGCAGAGCTTCCAGGCACCCACAGCGGAGCTTCCAGGCAACCACGGCAGAGCTTCCAGGCACCACGGCAGGGGGCCTCCAGGCGCCGGGTCGGCGGGATGATGTACGGCGGAGGTCGGCGCCATGTACGGCGGGGAAGCGGGACCGTGGTGCCCGCCTTACGGAGCGCCGTGGCGGCGGGCGACCGTCATCGACTCGCCGGAAGCGCCGCGAGCGGGCCCCCAGCCGAAGTATGGCGGGCGGCCGGTGGCGGTGGCTCGCCGTACAGACAAAGCCTAGGAACGGCTAGGAAAGCCTCTGAGCGAGGCGATGGCGGCCCGTGGTGGTGCGGCGTTCGAAGGGGATGGATTCGGTGCGCTGGCGGCGCTGCTGGACGATGCGGGTGGCCGCGACCGCCGACAGCAGGAGCGCCACCGTGAGCGTCGTCCCGATGACGTCCGAGGCCGGCGAGACCGGCCGCACCACGCGCTGGTCGTTGAGCGGCGAGATGAGCTCCTGCGCGTACGGGTTGGGCCACAGCAGGTCGATGCGCGGCTGGTCGGGGTCCGCCGTCGGGTCGTCCTTGACCGGCTGCTCGGTCGTGTCCAGCAGGTACGGCTGGCTCTCTGGCATCGTGGGCGCCTCGGTAGGCAGCACCTGCGTGTCCTGGCGGTGGCTGTGCCGGGGCGAGGCCGTGGGGGAGGGCTTGGCGGTGGCCGGGTCCGAGGCGGTCGGCTTGGGCGTCAGGGTGTTGAGCACGCCCTGGTCGCCGCAGGCCAGCACCGGCAGGCACACGGGCCCGATGGCGTCGGGCAGCAGGTCGCCCTTGCGGGTCGTGGGCGCGGGCTTGGCCGAGGCGGTCGGCGCGACCTGGCCCACGGTGCCGAGCAGGCCGTCCGTGGCGCCGTCCACCCCCTTGGTGACCGGTTTGAGCGAGTCGCCCGTGAGGTTGTCGACAGTGCCCGTGACGGCGCCGACCACGTCGCACAGCCCGTTGGTCACACCTGAGAGCAGCCCGCCGCCCCGGCTGCAGTCGCGGGCCTCAGCTGCCGCCGCCGTCGCGAGTGCCGGGATCGCCGACAGCGCCATGGCGAGAACCCCAGCCGAGATCGCGGTCCTGCTCCGCATCCGTCCCCTCCCGCATCGCTTCAGGAGAGAATCTTTATGGACATCCCGGGGGGAACGCAGGGGTTTTCCTGCCAAAGTTGCGATTCGGTATCGACTAGTGATACGCGAGTTGGACTCTCGTTCGATTTCAGTCGAGTGAGGACACGTCATCCAGGGCCTCGCGGATCTCGATCGGAAGCAGCACGTCCTCGGCGAGGAGAGCGCCGCTGAGCTGGGCATGCGTACGTGCGCCGATGATCGCCGAGGCCACCCCCGGCTGGTCGCGCACCCACGAGAGGGCCACCGCCAGCGGTGAGACGCCCAGCCCGTCGGCCGCCGTCATCACCGACTCCACGACGCGGCGGCTGCGCTCGTCCAGGTACGGCCCGACGAAGTCGGCGAAGTGCGGCGTGGCCGCCCGCGAGTCGGCCGGGATCCCGGTGCGGTACTTGCCCGTCAGCACCCCGCGCCCCAGCGGCGACCAGGCCATGACGCCCGCGCCGACGTGGGCCGCGGCCGGCAGCAGCTCCCGCTCGGGCTCCCTGGCCAGCAGCGAGTACTCCACCTGGGCCGTGGTGATCGGCACCCGCCCCGGGGTGCACTGCTGGGTGATCGCCGCCGCGGCCAGCTGCCAGCCGGCGTAGTCGCACACCCCGGCGTAGACGGCGCGGCCCGAGGTCACGATGGCGTCCAGCGCCGCGAGCGTCTCCTCCAGCGGCACCTCGGCGTCGTAGGTGTGCAGCTGCCACACGTCGACGTAGTCGAGCCCGAGCCGGGCCAGCGAGGCGTCCACCGCGGCGATCAGGTGGCGCCTGGAGGCGTCGCGCGGCCTGCGCCCCGCGGGCGTCACCACCGCCTTGGTCGAGATCACCAGCTCCGAGCGCGGCACCGAGTCGCGCAGCATCCGCCCGAGCAGCCGCTCGGCGTCCCCGGCGGTGTAGACGTCGGCCGTGTCGACGAGCGTGCCGCCCGCCTCGACGAAGGTGCGCAGCTGGGCCGCCGCCTCGTCCGCGTCGGTGTCACGCCCCCAGGTCATCGTGCCGAGTCCGAGTCGGGACACCGACAGTCCGCTCCGGCCGACATAGCGCTGCTCCATGATCCCGCCAGGGTACCGCCCGGGTTGCTGAAACGCCGTGATAGACGCCTGCGACACTTACGGGATGACCACCTTGCTGCTCGTCCGGCACGGCCTCACCCACCTGACGGGTCCCGTGCTGGCCGGCCGTACCCCCGGAGTGCATCTGAGCGAGGCGGGACGTGCGCAGGCCGAGGCCCTGGCCGAGAGGATCAAGGGCGTGCGGCTCGACGCCATCGTGTCCAGCCCCCTGGAACGCTGTCAGGAGACCGCGCAGGCGGTCGCCGCCACCCGAGGCGCGGCCGTGGAGACCGACGACCGGCTCGTCGAGTGCGGCTACGGCGCCTGGACCGGCCGCCCGCTGAAGGAACTGGCGGAGGATCCGCTCTGGCGGGTCGTCCAGGCCCACCCCAGTGCCGTGACATTTCCGGAAGGGGAGTCCCTGCCCGATATGCAGCACCGGGCCGTGGCCGCCGTCCGGGACTGGAATCAACGCCTGGGGGAGAAGGCTGTATACCTGGCCTGCAGCCACGGCGACGTGATCAAGGCCATCGTGGCGGACGCGCTGGGGCTCCACCTCGATCAATTTCAGCGGATAACCGCCGATCCTGCGGCCCTCACGGTGATTCGCTATGCCCCCTTGCGTCCCTTTGTTCTCAAACTTAACGATATGGGGGAATTGCGCCTCCCCGAGGATTCGGAGGAGAAAGACGGGGGAGAAAACATCACCGGGAGCGATGCCGCTGTCGGCGGAGGAGCAGGAACCACGTAAGGTCAGGCTATGCCGGTCTTCGACTACGACCCACCGGAGAGGTTCGTGGCCGGTGCCTTGGGGCAACCGGGGGCGCGAGCCTTCTTTCTGCAGGCCAGGGCCGAGGGCAGACTGACCACGGTGGCGCTGGAGAAACTGCAGGTGGCAGCGCTCGCGGGCAGGCTCGACGAGCTGCTCGACGAGGTGCTGCGCCTGAGTGGAGGCACCGCCCACGTGCCCGCGATCGCGCCCGCCGACCTCACCGACGACGGTCCGCTCGACGCGCCCGTCGACGAGGAGTTCAAGGTGGGCACGATGGCACTCGCCTGGGACGAGGAATCCTCGAAGGTGGTCATCGAGGCGCAGGAGATCCTCGACGAGGAGGACGAGGAGGCCATCGAGCCCGCCGTGCTGCGCGTGCGCATCAGCGCGGGGGCCGCCAGGGCCTTCACCCAGCGCGCGCTCCGGATCGTCGCGGCGGGACGGCCGCCGTGCCCGCTGTGCGGCCAGCCCCTGGACCCCGGGGGTCACGTGTGTGTGCGGCTCAACGGTTACCGCGGAGGTGAAGTGGCCTCGTGAGCGCCCCGGAGAGCGAGCCCGCCGTCCGGCCGTCGCCCCCTTCCGTCGTGCACGACGGGGCGCTCGAACTGCTGCGCGACGGCCGCCTGGAGGTGGCGGGCCGGCTGGTCGAGGCCACCAACATGACGCTCTACTGCTCCATCGCGCTCGGCGAGCGCAGCGCCGCCTGCGTGTACAAGCCGGTGCGCGGCGAGCGTCCGCTGTGGGACTTCCCCGACGGCACCCTGGCCGCCCGCGAGGTGGCCGCGTTCGAGGTGTCGGAGGCGACCGGCTGGGGCATCGTCCCTCCCACCGTCTACCGCGACGGCCCCTTCGGTCCCGGCATGTGCCAGCTGTGGATCGACACCGAGCGCGAGATCGACCTGATGCGCCTGGTGCGCAGCCGCAACCCGGTCGTGCGCCGGATGGCGGTCTTCGACGCGGTCGTCAACAACGCCGACCGCAAGGGCGGCCACCTGCTGCCGATGCCCAACGGCCACGTCTACGGCGTCGACCACGGCGTGTGCTTCTCGGCGGAGGACAAGCTGCGCACCGTGCTGTGGCAGTGGCGCGGCAAGCCGCTGGCGCGCGAGGCGGTCACCATGCTGGCCAAGCTCGAGCGCGACATCGAGGACGGCGCGCTCGGCCGCCGGCTGCGCGAGCTGCTCACCCTGGCGGAGGTCGAGGCCACATGGTCGCGCGTCAGGCGGCTGCTCGACACCGGCGTCCACCCTTACCCGTCCGAGGACTGGCCGGCCATCCCGTGGCCACCCATCTGAGTGGGTTAAGTACTCTTTGCCTTGTGTGTACGGTGATCGTGAGGACCGGGCAGCCGCTGACCCTCCTGGCGGTGCGTGACGAGCTCACCGACCGGCCCTGGGAGGGCCCGGGCCAGTACTGGCCCGAGTATCCAGGGATCCTGGCCGGGCGTGATCTGAAGGCGGGCGGCACGTGGCTGGCCGTCGACTCCGCGGCCAGGTGTGTGGCCGCCGTGCTGAACGGGCGGGGAACCCCGGCGCCCGAGGCCACCAGGATCTCCCGCGGCGGCCTGCCGTTGACGGCCGCCGCCACAGGGACCATGCCGGATGTCGAGACTTCGCGCTACGACCCGTTCCATCTGCTCATCGCGGACCTTTCCCAGGCGACCCTGTACTCCTGGGACGGGGAACGGCTCAGCCGCCAGGACCTCCCGCCGGGCATCACCAAGATCGTCAACGATGGGATCGTGCCCGTCGACCCGGTCTTCGAGACGTCCGCCGACTGGCTGGCCCAGACCAGGGTCGAACCCCGCGACGACCCCGCGGCGCTGATCGTCCGGCACGAGATGCCCGACGGCCGGGTCTACGCCTCCCTGGCGGCCATGATGATCACGATGGACGAAGGTGGCATGTCATACGACTTCGCCGAGCTGGATAGGCTCCAAGCATGAGATCGTGGCCTGCCCCGAACGTCCCCAAGCTCCCCGGTCAGAGCGTGCCGCTGCGGCTCTACGACACCTCGGCCAGGCAGGTCAGGGGGACCGATCCGGGGCCGACCGCCAGGATGTACGTCTGCGGCATCACGCCCTACGACGCCACCCACCTGGGCCACGCCAACACCTACCTCGCCTTCGACCTGGTGGGCCGGGTCTGGCGCGACGGCGGCCACGAGGTGCACTACACCCAGAACGCCACCGACGTGGACGACCCGCTGCTTGAGCGGGCACAGCAGACCGGCATCGACTGGCAGGCGCTGGCCGAGCGGGAGATCGAGCTGTTCCGCACCGACATGGAGGCCCTGCGCATCCTGCCGCCGCGCGAGTACGTCGGCGTGACCGAGGTCGTCGTCCAGGTCGCCGAGCTGATCGAGCGCCTGGCCCCGTACACCTACCAAGTCGATGACGACATCTACTTCAGCCGCGCGACCGCGCCCAAGTTCGGCGAGGTGTCCGGCTACTCCGAGAAGGAGATGCTGGAGCTGTTCGCCGAGCGCGGCGGCGACCCCGACAGGCCGGGCAAGCGCGACCCGCTCGACTGGCTGCTGTGGCGGGCCGAGCGGCCCGGCGAGCCTGCCTGGGACTCCCCGCTCGGGCGGGGACGCCCCGGCTGGCACATCGAGTGCACCCAGATCGCGCTGGACAACTTGGGCGCCGGTTTCGACGTGGCGGGCGGCGGCACCGACCTGATCTTCCCGCACCACGAGTGCGGCGCCTCCGAGGGGCACGCGGCCACCGGCGAGTGGCCCTTCGCCCGCTTCTACACCCACGCGGGCATGGTCGCGCTGGACGGCGAGAAGATGTCGAAGTCCAAGGGCAACCTGGTCTTTGTGTCCAAGCTGCGGGACGCGCACGACCCGATGGCGATCCGGCTGGTGCTGCTGGCCCACCACTACCGCTCGGACTGGGAGTACACCCCCGGCCAGCTGGCCGCCGCCGAGGCCCGCCTGGCCCGCTGGCGCTCGGCCGCCGCGCTCGAGTCCGGGCCCGCGGCCGAGGACGTGCTGGCCACCGTCCGCGAACGCCTCGCCGACGACCTGGACGCTCCCGGCGCGCTGGCCGCGATCGACGACTGGGCCGACCGCGCGCTCGCCGGCGGCGGCTCCGACACCACGGCCCCGGCCCTGGTGCGCGACCTGGCCGACGCCCTGCTGGGCGTCGCGCTCTAGGCAGACCGTACGGCCTCCCCGCGCTCAACCGGCGGGGAGGGCGGCGGCCAGGAAGCGCTCGCGTTCGGTGGCTTCGAGGTGGTCGCTGAACAGGACCCCGTCCAGGTGGTCCACCTCGTGCTGCAGCACTCTGGCCAGCACGCCCAGCGCCCGCACCTTGACGGGCTTGCCGAACATGTCCAGGCCGCGGGCCAGCACCATGAAGGAGCGTTCCAGCGGCCACCACAGGCCCGGCGCCGACAGGCACGCCTCGTCGGCGGTGATCCGCCGCGCCGACAGCTCCAGGCGCGGGTTCACCAGATGCCCCGACTTGCCGTCGTAGGAGTAGACGACCACCCGCACGGGCTCGCCCACCTGAGGCGCGGCCAGCCCGGCGCGGCCGCCGCCCGCGCGCATCGTCGCGGTCAGGGACTTCACCAGCCCCCGCAGTTCCCGATCGAACTCCTTGACCGGTTCCGCCACCGAGCGGAGTACCGGATCGCTGAACAAACGGATCGCCCGGACCGTCACACGCAACTCCCCGAAACGTCACGACGTGTCACTGAAAAAGTTTCCCGAGGCCGGCGACCGCAATCGTTAAATTCATGTTGCCGCGGTGAAACACATGCATTGCCTGTTACGCCGGTGAGGCAGATGTAACGCCCGCACGGTCACAGAACGTCAGCGTGCGTAACCGCCGCTTCCTACCGTCGGCGGCATGACCCGATGGATAGCACAGTGGCACCCCGACGACCCGGCCTTCTGGCAGACCACGGGCAAGACCGTGGCCAGGCGTAACCTCCTGTTCTCCATCCTGGCCGAGCATCTCGGCTTCACCGTGTGGACGCTGTGGAGCATCGTGGCCGCCAAGCTCGGCTCGTACTCCTTCTCCACCGACCAGCTGTTCTGGCTCGTGGCGCTGCCGAACCTGGTGGGCTCGGCGCTGCGCATCCCCTACACCTTCGGGCCCGCCAGGTTCGGCGGGCGCAACTTCACCGTGGTCAGCGCGTTGCTGCTGCTGGTGCCCGCCGTGCTGCTCGGCGTGGCGGTCAGCGATCCCGGCACGCCGTACTGGCTGTTCCTGGTGATCGCGGCGACGGCCGGGGTGGGCGGCGGGAACTTCGCCTCCAGCATGGCCAACATCACCTACTTCTACCCCAGGGATCGGCAGGGCTCGGCGCTGGGGCTGAACGCGGCGGGCGGCAACATCGGGGTCAGCTCGGTGCAGCTGGTGCTGCCGCTGGTGATCGGGGCGTTCGGGCTGGCCTGGGCGGGCTGGTTCTGGGTGCCGCTCATCGTGGTGGCGGCCGCGTGCGCGTGGCTGTTCATGGACAACCTGTCGGTGGCCCGTGCCCGGCCGCGCGAGCAGCTGGCGGTGGCGGGCAACGCGCAGACCTGGATCATGTCGCTGCTGTACGTGGGGACGTTCGGCTCGTTCATCGGCTACTCCACGGCGTTCCCGCTGCTGGCCAAGTCGCTGTTCCCCGGGGCGCCCTGGCAGGCGGTGGCCTTCGCCGGGCCGCTGCTCGGGTCGCTGATCAGGCCGCTGGGCGGGTGGCTGTCCGACCGGCTCGGCGGGGCGCGCGTGACGTTGTGGAACTTCGCGCTGATGGCCGTCGGGGTGGCGCTCGTCGGCGCGGCCACCACGTCCGGAAATTTCTGGATGTTCTTCCTGACCTTCCAGCTGCTGTTCCTGACCGCGGGCGTCGGCAACGGCTCCACCTACCGCATGATCCCCGCCATCTTCCTGGCGCTGGCCGGGCCCGACCGGGTCGAGGAGGGCAAGCGGCAGGCCTCGGCCGCCGTCGGCATCATCTCGGCCGTCGGCGCGTTCGGCGGCTTCCTGGTCAACCGCGGCTTCGGCATGTCCTTCGCGGCCACCGGCAGCCCCGCCACCGCCCTGCTGACCTTCGCCGCGTTCTACGTCGCCTGCTTCGCGATCACCTGGTGGTGCTACGTCCGCACGGCCGGCGCGCCCCGCCTGGCCGAGGCGAGGGTCTAACACAGCGGTAACAGAAGGGACCCAGGGGTGAAACCACCCGAAAGCACTATCGATGCCGTGATCTCACCGCCCGGCACCGCGCCTGTGATGACGCACTGCCCGTACTGCGCCCTGCAGTGCGGCATGGGCGTCGCCCTGCGGGACGGCCGCGTGGAGATCACCTCGGACCAAGGACTGTGCCAGAAGGGCTGGACCGCGGGAGAACTGCTGACCAACGGCTCGCGCCTGACCACACCCCTGCTGTACGGCAGGCCCGCGTCGTGGTCCGCGGCCCTGGACCACGTCGCGGACCGGGTGAGGGACCTGCGCGCCGCGCACGGGCCCGACGCCGTCGCGGTGTTCGGCGGTGGCGGGCTCACCAACGAGAAGGCCTACCTGCTCGGCAGGTTCGCCCGGGTCGCGCTGGGCACCAGCCAGATCGACTACAACGGCCGCTTCTGCATGTCGTCGGCCGCCGCGGCCTCGATCCGCGCGTTCGGCATGGACCGCGGGATGCCGTTCCCCACCTCCGACCTGGCCGAGGCCGACGTGGCGCTGCTCGCGGGCGCGAACGTGGCCGAGACCATGCCGCCGTTCGTCCGCAGGCTGCCGCGGCTGATCGTGGTGGACCCCCGGCGGACCCCGACCGCGCGGCTGGCGGCGCTGCACCTGCAGCCGACCCCGGGCACGGACCTGGCGCTGGCGCTCGGGCTGCTGCACCTGGTGCTGGCCGAGGGGCTGGCCGACTCGGCCTACATCGGCGCGCGCACGTCCGGATTCGAGGCGGTGGCCACGTCGGTGTCCTCCTGGTGGCCCGAACGGGTCGAGCGGATCACCGGGGTGCCCGTGTCCCGCATGCGCGAAGCCGTACGCCTCCTGAAAAATGCTGACAAGGCGTACATCCTGACCGGGCGGGGCGCCGAACAGCACGCCAAGGGCAGCGACACCGTCACGGCCTTCATCAACCTGGCGCTGGCGCTCGGCCTGCCCGGCCGTGCCGGGTCGGGATACGGGTGCGTGACCGGGCAGGGCAATGGGCAGGGCGGGCGCGAACACGGGCAGAAGGCCGACCAGCTGCCCGGCTACCGGCGCATCGACGACCCCGCCGCCCGCGCGCACGTGGCGTCGGTGTGGGGCGTCCCACCCGACGACCTGCCGGGGCCGGGCCGCTCGGCCTACGAGCTGCTCGAGTCGCTGGGAACCGCGGGCGGGCCGCGGGCGCTGCTGGTGTTCGGGTCGAACCCGGTGGTGTCGGCGCCCGACTCCTCGCGGATCGCCGACCGGCTGCGGTCACTGGACCTGCTGGTCGTGGCCGACGTGGTGGGCTCGGAGACCGCGGCGCTGGCCGACGTGGTGCTGCCCGTGACGCAGTGGGCCGAGGAGACCGGCACCATGACGAACCTGGAGGGCAGGGTCATCCTGCGCCGTCAGGCCCTCGAGCGGCCCGCCGAGGTGCGCGGCGACCTGGAGGTCATCGCGGGCCTGGCGCGGCGGCTCGGCCACGACTTCCCCTCCGAGCCCCGCGCGGTCTTCGACGAGCTACGGCGGGCCAGCGCGGGCGGCGTCGCCGACTACGCGGGCATCACCTACGAGCGGATCGAGGCCGAGGGCGGCGTGTTCTGGCCGTGCCCGGACGAGGGACTGCCGGGCACGCCGCGTCCCATGCTCGACCGCTTCGCCACCCCCGACGGGAGGGCGCGGTTCGTGCCCGTCGAGCACAGGCCCGCGGCCGAGGAACCGGACGAGGAGTATCCGATCTACCTGACCACGGGCCGGGTGCTCGCCCACTACCAGTCGGGCGCGCAGACGCGCAGGATCGGGCCGCTGCTCGAGGCCGCGCCCGAGCCGTTCGTCGAGCTCCACCCCGACCTGGCCGGGCAGCTGGGCATCGCGCCCGGCGACCTGGTGCGCGTGTCGGGCCGCCGCGGCGCCGCCGAGTGCGTGGCCCGCGTCACCGACGCCATCCGGCGCGACACCGTGTTCATGCCGTTCCACTGGGAGGGCGCCAACCGGCTCACCAACCCCGCCCTCGACCCGGTCTCGCGCATGCCCGAGTTCAAGGTGTGCGCCGTGCGGCTGGAGAAGGTCGCATGAGGCTCGTCGTGGTCGGCAACGGCATGGCAGGGGCGCGCCTGGTGACCGAGGTGCGCGCCAGGGACCGGGACATGCGGATCACCGTGTTCGGCGCCGAGACCGCTCCGCCGTACAACAGGATCCTGCTGTCGAACGTCCTGGCCGGGAGCTCGGGGCCCGGCCAGGTACGGCTCCTCGACCCCTCCTGGTACGCCGAGCACGGCGTCGAGGCGGTCACCGGGGTCCGCGTCACCCGGCTCGACAGGGACACGCGCACCGTGATCGCCGAGGACGGGCGGCGCGAGCCGTACGACGTGCTCGTCCTGGCCACCGGCAGCGAGCCCGTGGTGCCGCCGATCCAGGGCGTCGAGCGCGCGCTGCCGTTCAGGACCCTGGACGACTGCCACCGCATCCTTGCCGAGGCGCTCCCCGGCCGCCGGGCGGCGGTCATCGGGGGCGGCCTGCTCGGCATCGAGGCCGCCCGCGGGCTGGCCGGGCGCGGTCTGCCCGTCACGCTGCTGCACCTGGCCGACCATCTGATGGAGCGCCAGCTCGACCCCGAGGCGGGCCTCGTGCTCGGCGAGACCCTGGCGGGCGTCGGCGTCGAGGTCCGCACCGGCGTCAAGGTCACCGCCGTGCACCCCGAGGGGGTCGCGCTGGCCGACGGGGACCTGGTCGGCGCCGACGTCGTCGTGCTCGCCTGCGGCGTGCGCCCCCTCACCGGGCTGGCGGCCGACGCGGGACTCCAGGTACGGCGCGGCGTCGTCGTCGACGACGAGCTGCGCACCGACGACCCGGCCGTCTTCGCGATCGGCGAGTGCGCCGAGCACGACGGCACCGTCTACGGGCTGGTCGCCCCCGCCTGGGAGCAGGCCGCCGTGGTCGCCGACGTCATCACCGGACGCCCCGCCCGCTACCGCGGATCGCGCCTGGTCACCCGGCTCAAGGCGCGCAGCGTCGAGCTGGCCGCGATGGGCGAGACCCACCTGGGCGAGGAGCACGCCGAGGTCGTCCGCTTCACCCACCGCGCCGCCGGCACCTACCGCAAGCTCGTCATCCGCGACGACCGCCTGGTCGGCGCGATCCTGCTGGGCGAGAGCGACGCCGTCGGCACGCTCACCCAGCTCTTCGACCGCGGCCTCAGCGTGCCCGGCGACCGCGCCGGCCTGCTGTTCCCCGGCCTCGCCGGAGCCGCGCAGGCCGACACGCCCGTCCGGATGCCCGACGCGGCCAAGGTCTGCCACTGCAACAACGTCACCAAGGGGGAGATCCGCGCCTGCTGGGAGGCGGGCGCCAGGGACATGGCCGCCGTCGCGGCCGCGACCAGGGCCACGACCGGCTGCGGCACCTGCCGCGACGCGGTCGAGGGCATCGTCGGCTGGCTGTGCGATCAGGAAGGGGTGACGGCATGACCCGCGTCGTCGTCGTCGGAAACGGACCCGCGGCGCACCGGCTGGTCTCGACCCTGGAGTCGAGAGGGTTCGAGGGTTCGATCACGGTGCTGGGGGAGGAGCCACGCCCCGCCTACGACCGGGTGGCGCTCACGTCGTACCTGACGGGCACACCGCTCTCGGAACTCACGTTTGACGAAATTTCAGCAGATGTCCGCCTGGGCGCACGCGTGGTGGGGATCGACAGGGCCTCCCGGATGGTGCGCACCGAAAGCGCCGCCGTGCCGTACGACGTCCTCGTGCTGGCGACCGGGTCGGCGCCGTTCGTGCCGCCCGTGCCCGGGGCGTCGTCCGCGTTCGTCTACCGGACCATCGACGACCTGGACGCCATCAAGGCGGCCGCGCACGGCTCGACGGCCGGGGTCGTGGTCGGCGGCGGGCTGCTCGGGCTCGAGGCCGCCGACGCGCTGCGCGGGCTCGGGCTCAAGACCCACATCGTCGAGCTGAGCCCGTGGCTGATGCCGCGCCAGGTCGACCAGGGCGGCGGCGCCGTGCTCAAGGGCCTCATCGAGACGCTCGGCCTGAGCGTCCACGCCGGGCGCCGCCTGGACCGCGTCGAACCCGGCCAGGTCGTCCTCGACGACGGCACCGCCATCGAGGCCCAGGTCGTCGTGTTCTCCGCCGGCATCAAGCCGCGCGACGAGCTGGCCAGGGCGGCCGGGCTCGACGTCGGCGAGCGCGGCGGCATCACCGTCGACTCCGGCCTGCGCACCTCCGACCCGCGCGTCTACGCCGTCGGCGAGTGCGCGCTGTTCCAGGGCATGGTGTACGGCCTGGCCGCGCCGTGCTACGAGATGGCCGAGATCGCCGCCGACCGGATCATGGGCGGGCACGCCGAGTTCGCCGGGGCCGACCTGTCCACCAAGCTCAAGCTGCTCGGCGTGGACGTCGCCCAGTTCGGCGCCATGGCAGGGGCGCTCGACGTGACCTACCTGGACCCGGTGGGCGGCGTCTACCAGAAGCTGTTCGTCTCCGACGACGCCAGGACGCTGCTCGGCGGGATCTGCGTCGGCGACGCCACGCCGTACCAGACGCTCAAGCCGCTCGTCGGCAAGCCGCTGCCCGCCAACCCCAGCGAGCTGCTGTTCGCCTCCGCGCCCGGCGAGCTGATCTGCTCGTGCAACAACGTCACCAAGGACGACATCGTCGAGGCCATCACGGCGCAGGGGCTGAACGACGTCCAGGCGGTCAAGACCTGCACCAGGGCGGGCACCTCGTGCGGCAGCTGCGTGCCGATGCTCAAGCGGCTGCTGGTCGAGGGCGGCGTCAACGTCGGCAAGGCGCTGTGCGAGCACCTCGACCAGAGCCGGGCCGAGCTGTACGACATCGTCAGGGTCCGCGGCATCACCACCTTCTCGGAGCTGATCGCCTCCCACGGCCGCGGCAGGGGCTGCGACCTGTGCAAGCCCACCGTCGCCTCCATCCTGGCCTCGCTCGGCAACGGTCACGTCCTGGACGGCGAGCAGGCCGCGCTGCAGGACACCAACGACCACTTCCTGGCCAACCTCCAGCGCAACGGCACCTACTCGGTCGTCCCGCGCATACCCGGCGGGGAGATCACCCCGGACAAGCTCATCGTGATCGGCGAGGTCGCCCGCGACTTCGGTCTCTACACCAAGATCACCGGCGGGCAGCGGATCGACCTGTTCGGCGCCCGCGTCGAACAACTGCCGCACATCTGGCGTCGCCTGGTCGACGCCGGATTCGAGTCCGGCCACGCCTACGGCAAGGCGCTGCGCACCGTGAAGTCGTGCGTGGGCTCCACCTGGTGCCGCTACGGCGTCCAGGACTCCGTCGGGCTGGCCATCGCGCTCGAGCTGCGCTACCGGGGGCTGCGCTCGCCGCACAAGCTCAAGTCGGCCGTGTCCGGCTGCGCCCGCGAATGCGCCGAGGCCAGGTCCAAGGACTTCGGCGTGATCGCGACCGAGCACGGCTGGAACCTCTACGTCGGCGGCAACGGCGGCTTCAAGCCCCGCCACGCCGACCTGCTCGCCACGGACCTGACCACCGAGGAGCTGGTGCGGACCATCGACCGCTTCCTGATGTTCTACATCCGCACCGCCGACCGCCTCCAGCGCACCGCCGCCTGGCTGGAGGACCTGGACGGCGGGCTCGACTACCTCCGGTCCGTGATCATCGACGACGCCCTCGGCCTCTGCGCCGACCTGGACGCGCAGATGGCCGCACACGTGTCGGGCTACGCCGACGAGTGGCGAGCCACCCTCGACGACCCCGACAAGCTGCGCCGTTTCGTCACGTTCGTCAACGCGCCCGGCGTGCCGGACCCGACCATCGCCTTCGAGACGGTCCGCGACCAGATCAAGCCCATCCCTCTGGAGGTGATCACCCCTTGACTTCGTCCCCGCGGCTGAAGCCGGGGGATCCCAACCCTCGCGGGTCGGGTTTCCTGCTTCACCGCCGGCCGCCCGCCCAGGTTGCGCTGCTTGGGTCTTACGCCAGCTCGACAGGCGTTTCAGCTCTCCGCCAGCCCGGCGGCGAGGATGTTGCTGGCGGCGTTCATGTCCCGGTCGTGGGATGCGCCACAAGCGCATTGCCAGGTCCGGACGTTCAGCGGCATGCCCTCTTGCATGGCCCCGCACACCGAGCACAGCTTGGAGGAGGGGAACCACCGGTCCACCGCGATCACGGTGCGCCCGTACCATGCCGCCTTGTACTCCAGCATGCCCCGCAGGTCCCGCCATGCGGCGTCGGAGATGGCGCGCGCCAGCGATCGGTTCTTGATCATGTTGCCGACGGTCAGGTCTTCCACGGCGATCACTTGATTCTCGCGAACAAGCCGTGTGGTGACCTTGTGCAGGAAATCTCTTCTGCGGTCAGCGATCCGGGCGTGGATGCGGGCGACCACCTGCCGGGCTTTGGCCCGGTTGTTGCTGCCCTTGGCCTTGCTGGCGAGCTTTCGCTGAGCACGGGCCAGCTTGCGCCGGTCGCGACGCTCATGCCGAGGGTTGACGATCTTCTCGCCGGTCGAAAGCGTGGCCAGGGCTGTGATGCCCGCGTCAAGCCCGACCGTCTGCTCGACCGGAGCCAGCGGGGAGATTTTCTCCTCCACCAGCATGCAGACAAACCAGCGCCCGGCGCTGTCGCGGGAGACGGTCACCGTGGACGGCTCCGCACCTTCCGGAAGATGCCGCGACCACACGATCGCCAGCGGCGCGTCCATCTTGGCCAGAGTGAGGGTGCCTTCCCGTCATCGGAACGCCGACCGGGTGTATTCCGCCGAGGCGCGGGACTTCTTCCGCGACTTGAACGTCGGATATCTGGCGCGCTTGGCGAAGAAGTTTGCGAAGGCCGCCTGCAAGTGGCGAAGCGCCTGTTGAAGTGGGACCGACGACACCTCCGACAGGAAGTCGAACTCGCCGCTGCGCTTCCACTCCGTCAGGCGCGCCGACGACTGCACATAGGAGACACGGCATCCTTCCTGAGTGTAGGCGCGGCTCCGCTCTTCCAGTGCTTTGTTGTAGACCAGGCGGACGCAGCCGAACGTCCGGGCAAGCTCTTCCGCCTGCTCGCGAGTCGGGTAGAAGCGGTACTTGTAGGCCCGCTTCACGATCTGCGCCACATCTCGCATCCTAGGACACGATCAGCTAAGTATCGCTCGCATGTTCGATATATGGCGCATTGCCGTGTTTCCTCCCCAGGGCTGAAGCCCGGGGTCTCCACGCTCAAGGAGTACCCATGAAAGCTGTAAGGGACTGGGTGGCCGTGTGTGGGTTTGCCGACCTCCTTCCCGAACGCGGGGTCTGCGCCCTCGTCAACGGCTACCAGATCGCGATATTCCGGGACTTCAGCGGCGGCGTCTACGCCCTCGGCAACCTGGACCCGTTCTCGGGGGCACAGGTCCTCTCACGCGGCATCGTTGGCACCCGAGGCACGGAGCCCACGGTCGCTTCCCCCATGCACAAACAGGTCTTCTCCCTGTCCAGCGGCACGTGCCTCGACAACCCTGCGATAGCCGTACCGACGTATCCGGCCCGCGTGAACGGGGGGAAGGTGGAGATCCTCACATGAGTCTGAGAGCTGGCAGGGCTCTGGAAGGAGAGAGCCTCAGGGAGCGCAGGCGAGATGCCGCGCCCCGGCGTCGATTGGGGCGCCGGGTTGGCGAGGAGGCGTATGGCGAAGCTCGGCTCCACGTACGGCGAAGGTCGGAGCTGCGGAGCCCGGCGCCCTGTACGGCGGGGCTCTGGGGCACACGCTCACACGCTCGTGCATCCGGTGGAGGCGGTCACGTGGATGGCCGCCGAGCAGGCCGGGCGGCGGTCGCGTGAGTGAGGCGGGCGGGTCCCATGCGGCGAAGCGGTTCCCATGAGGTGGTCGGTCGCGCAAGTGAGGCGCGCAGGCCTGGGGGCGAGCGGAGTGGGTGGTCTATGGAGGTGGAGGCGAGCGTATGAGTGTGACGCCCGTTGAGGGGCTGGAGACGGCGCAGGACTCGTTGGCGGGGTTCACCGTGGGGGTCACGGCGACCCGGCGCAGGGAGGAGTTCTGCGCGTTGCTGGAGCGGCGGGGTGCTCGGGTGGTGAGCGCGCCCGCGATCCGGCTCGTGCCGTTGGAGGAGGACACCGATCTGCTGGCCGCGACCCGCGACGCCCTGGCGGGGCCGATCGACGACGTGGTGATCACGACGGGCGTCGGGTTCCGTGGGTGGATGGCGGCCGCCGAAGGGTGGGGCTTGTCGGCGGATCTGGCCGATCATCTGGCCAAGTCACGGCTGCTCACCCGAGGGCCCAAGGCCAGGGGCGCCGTGCGGGCCGCGGGGCTCAACGACCACTGGACCCCGGCCACCGAGTCGTGCCAGGAGGTCAAGCAGTATCTGCTGGCCCAGAAGCTGAGCGGTCGCCGTATCGCGGTGCAGCTGCACGGCGAGCCGCTCACGGACTTCGTCGCGGACCTGCGGCATGCGGGCGCCGAGGTGATCGAGATCCCGGTCTACCGATGGCTGCCCTACCGTGACCCCTCGTTGCTGCGCCGCCTGGTCACGCAGACGATCACCGGGGCCGTGGACGCCGTCGCCTTCACCAGCGCGCCCGCCGTCCATGCCATGCTCCGCTCGGCCCGGGCGGACGGGCTCGAGGAGTCGCTGCTCGCGGCCTTCTCCGGCGGCGTCGTGGCGGCCTGCGTCGGCCCGGTCACGGCGGAGCCGCTCACCTCGCGCGGTGTCCATACGCTGCAGCCGGAACGCGCCCGCCTCGGCGCCCTGGCCCGCGCGCTCGCCCGCCACCTGCCCGAGTACGGCGTGACCCGCATCGTCGCGGGCGGCCACCACCTGGAGATCCGCGGTCACGCCGTCGTCGTCGACGGCGAGCTCAAGCCGCTCCCGCCCGCTCCCATGGCGGTGCTGAAGCGCCTCGCGGACAAGCCAGGCCACGTCGTGCCTCGCGCCGACCTCCGCATGGTCCTGCCCGGCGGGCCGACCCGCGACTCGGCCGAACACGCCGTCGAGATGGCCGTCACCCGCCTACGCCGCGCCCTCGGCCCCACCGGCATCGTCGAAACGGTCGTCAAACGCGGCTACCGCCTCGCCTGCCAACGCCCCCTCCCATGACCCCATCCGCCGCCCTCGCCCCATTCCCGACCGGTGTGCACCGTGCCCGCCTCGGATGGCGCGCGCCGCGTCGTGCCCGCTTGGGTGGCTCTTCCAGGGTGGTGCCTCGGTCGGGCAGCTTCGGTGGCGCGCGCTGCGTCGTGTTCGCTTGGGCCTACTTGGGTGGCTCGCCCAAGGTGGTGCCTCGATCGGACGGCTTCGGTGCGCCGCGCCGTGTCGTGACCGGGGTGGGGCGTTTGGGTGGCTTGCTCGGGATCGTGGTCAACCGGGGTCAGTCGGGCGGTGTCGGGGGTTGAGTGGGAGGGCTTCCGGATGGGGGCGTGGGTTGTGTCGAGCGGTGGATGACGAGGTGCGGACGATTCGTGGGTGGGTGGTCTGGGTGCTGAGGGAGGTCATGTGAGTCGGGTGGTACGGCCTGCCTTGGTGTTGGCGGCGCACGGAACTCGGAGTGCGGCGGGGGAGGCGGCCTTGGAGGGGTTGGCGGCGCTGGTGGCGCGGCAGCGGCCGGGGTGTCGGGTTGAGTTGGCCTATCTGGAGATCAGTCGTCCCCGGCTGAGTGATGTGCTGGCGGAGATGGCGGGGGCTGCGGTGGTGGTTCCGCTGCTGTTGGCCGGGGGGTATCACATTCACCAGGACATTCCGGGCATCGTCGCGGGCACGGGTGCCGTCGTCGCCCGGCACCTGGGGCCGCATCCTCTGCTGACCTCCGCTCTGGTGCGCAGGCTTGGGGCGCTGCGGCCGGCGGACTCGGTCATCCTCGGGGCGGCCGGTTCGTCCGACCCGGGGGCGCTGGCCGAGGTGCGCGCCGCCGCCCGCATGCTCGCGGTACGGCTGGCGCGTCCCGTGACCGCGGCCTTCGCCTCCGCGGGCACGCCCACCCTGGCCGAGGTCATGGAGCGAGCCCGCTCGGGTTCCGCCTCTCGGGTGGTGATCGCCTCGTACCTGCTGGCGCCGGGGTACTTCCACGACCGCCTCGAAGCCGCCGGCGCCGACCTGGTCAGCCCGCCCCTCGGCCCCGACCCGGCGCTGGCGGGCCTGGTCTGGCACCGCTACGACGAGTCCCTCGGCAACCGCTCAGCCGCCTGACCACCCGCCAGGCAAACCGCCCTGCCCGCGCCCCCGCGAATCGGGCTCCGCAGGGTTGCCCGCCTGACCGCGCCACCGCTGAGCGGGTTTCGGAGTGGCGCCAACCGGGTTGGGCAGGCGAGCCCGGCCACCGCTGGGGTTCCGCGGGAGGCGGGTTGTGGGCGGCGTGGCGGTGGTCAGCCGGGCGTCACCGGAGGAGTGTGCCCCTGGACAGGGCCCAGCCGAAGTGCGGCGACTGGCGGTGGCGGCTGCTCGCCGTACAGCAGCAGAGCAAAACCGCCGTACAGCAGCAGAGCACAATCGCCGTACAGCCGTAGAGCAAAACCGTCGCACGGCAGCAGAGCAAAGGCCGCCGGACAACAGCGAGCGTCTAAGACTCCAGGCGGAGTTCGCGGACGATCTCCTCGGCGCTCGTGTCACGCGGCGGGACCGAGTCGGCGCCGAAGAACAGCTCGTTGTAGGCGTGGCGGAAGCAGCCCGCGAGCAGCAGCCGGGCGCTGGCCTCAGGGTCGACGCGCTCGGCGACCCGTCCGAGCTGCTGCTCCGCCTTGAGGTAGGCCGACAGCGGCAGGATCTCCGACCGGGGACCCAGTTCGAGGCCGCGCACCACCTCCCTGAAGCGCACCGTCACGCTGGGGGAGGTGAAGGCCGGCAGAGCGGCCGATTGCACTTCGAGGTAGTAATCGATGCCAGACCGGATGACAGGGAGCAAATTATCGCTTACCTGCCCTTTTCCGGCGCGGTGTGACAGGTCGTGCAGAATGCGGAGCCAGAGCGGCAGCCGGTCCTGGAGCAGGGCGAGGAAATGGTCCACCGATCCGCCGGTGCGCTCCTCCCGCAGGGAGAGGGCCATCTCCAGGACGCGCCGCCGCGTGTCCTGACTTCTCTGGTGCGGGTCTACATGGGAAGTCGCCATGGTTGGCCTAACGTGCGCAGTCACATGGGTAGGTTCAACGTGGCACTTCGGCGAATCGCCGATGTTTATCGAGCCGTGTTTCTCCTGGTTGCGTAATCGTTGCGGGCTGGCGTTCCAACTTGGTGCAAAGTTGGACGGTCACCGATTATTACTCGAAATCACGGAAAAATGCTGAATATTGCGGCTGAAGGTTAGCTGTCAGTGTCGGAGTCGCGGTGGCGCAGGTACCGCTCGAACTCCGCCGCGATCGCGTCGCCGCTGGCCTCGGGCAGCTCGGCGGCGTCCTTGCGCTCCTCCAGCTCCTTGACGTATTCAGCCACTTCGCTGTCCTGGGACGCCAGCTCGTCGACGCCGCGCTCCCAGGCACGCGCCTCCTCGTCCAGGTCGCCCAGCGGCATCGGGATCCGTAGCACGTCCTCCATGCGGCGCAGCAGCGCGACCGTCGCCTTCGGGTTGGGCGGCTGGGCCACGTAGTGCGGCACCGACGCCCACAGCGACACCGCGCTCAGCCCCGCCTCGCCGAAGGCGTGCTGCAGCACGCCCACGATCCCCGTGGGGCCCTCGTAACGGCTCAGCTCGAGCCCCGTCGAACGGGCCAGCGCCTCGTCGGTCGCGCCGCCCAGGATCGGCACGGGCCGCGTGTGCGGCGAGTCGTTGAGCAGCGCCCCCAGCATCACGGCCATCTCGACGCCCAGCTCGCGGGCGATCTCGATGATCTCGGCGCAGAACGAGCGCCAGCGCATGTTCGGCTCGATGCCGCGCAGCAGCACCACGTCCCGCTCGACGCCCGGCGGCCTGGCGTGCAGCAGCCGCGTCGTCGGCCACACGATCGACCTGGTCAGCCCGTCGCCCATCTCCACGACGGGCCGCGTGACCTGGAAGTCGTAGTAGTCGTCGGGGTCGAGCGCGATCAGCGGCTCGGCCTTCCACGCGGACTCGAGGTGGGCGATCACGCCGCTGGATGCCTCGCCGGCGTCGTTCCACCCCTCGAACGCGGCTATGAGCACCGGGTCGACGAGCTCGGGGAGCCCTTCGAGCTCGGTCACGTGTCGCCTCCTCTCCTCGCCATCTCGCTAAGCCTATGCGTTGAGGAGTGGTCCGCGTCACCGATCTAGCTCACCGCGGTTTCCCGCCCATGACACGGGCAAGACACGGCAAGGAGTACGGCAGGCCTCAGTGCCCGCCGGGGGTCGTGTGCACGATCAGAACGTCGCAACCGGCGCGGTGCGAGACGTTGGAGGGCACCGAGCCGAGCAGCCGCCCCGCCAGGCTGTTGAGTCCCCTGTTGCCCACGACCAGCAGGTCCGCCTGCACCTCGCCCGCCAGCCTGACCAGGACGTCGACCGCGTCCCCCTGCTCGGCGGCCAGCACGACGTCCTGCGCCCCCGCCGCCACCGCGTGATCCCTGGCCGCCCGCAGCGCGTCGTCCGCCGGGGTCGAGCCGCTGATCTTGTACGCGAGGTCGCCGAGCCGGTCGGCGGCCGCCGCGCGCTCGCTCTCGCGCATGGGCAGATACGCGCAGGCCAGGACGAGCCTGGCCCCCGTCGCGGCGGCCAGGCCCGCCGCCGCGGAGACCGCACGGAAGGAAGAGGTGGAGCCGTCGGTGCCGACAAGTACGGTGCTGTAGGCCATCAGGAACCCCAATTGGACGCGATGTTCAATTGCTCGTCCAGCAGAATAGCGGCCCAAGAGCAACCGATAAGCTTGCCCCCATGAGCGACGTCCCGACCTTCAGAGAAGTGCTGTCCCAGCGAGTGATCGTCGCCGATGGGGCCATGGGGACGATGTTGCAGGCCCAGGACCCGACGCTGGACGACTTCCACGGCCACGAGGGTTGCAACGAGGTGCTCAACGTCACCCGCCCCGACATCGTCCGAGGCGTGCACGACGCCTACTTCGAGGCCGGTGTCGACTGCGTCGAGACCAACACCTTCGGCGCCAACCTGGCCGCGCTCGGCGAGTACGACCTGTCCGACCGCGTCTACGAGTACTCCGAGGCGGGCGCCCGCATCGCCCGCGAGCGCGCCGACCACTGGTCCACCCCCGACAAGCCGCGCTTCGTGCTCGGCTCGATGGGCCCCGGCACCAAGCTGCCCACCCTGGGGCACCTGCCGTACGCCACGCTCAGGGACGCCTACCGCGACAACGCGGCCGGACTGATCGCCGGCGGCGCCGACGCGCTGATCATCGAGACCTGCCAGGACCTGCTCCAGGTCAAGGCCGCCGTCATCGGCGCCAAGCGGGCCATCGAGGCGGCGGGCAAGGACGTGCCGGTCATCGCCCAGGTGACCATCGAGACCAACGGCGCGATGCTGCTCGGCTCCGAGATCGGCGCCGCGCTGACCGCGATCGAGCCGCTCGGCGTCGACCTCATCGGCCTCAACTGCGCCACCGGCCCCGCCGAGATGAGCGAGCACCTGCGCTACCTGGCGCGACACGCCCGGCTGCCGCTGTCGTGCATGCCGAACGCGGGCCTGCCGGTGCTGACCTCCGACGGCGCCTACTACCCGCTGTCGCCGCAGGAGCTGGCCGACGCGCACGAGACCTTCACCCGCGATTACGGCCTGTCGCTGGTCGGCGGCTGCTGCGGCACCACGCCCGAGCACCTGCGCCAGGTGGTCGAGCGCGTCAACGGCCGCGCGCCCGCTTCCAGGCGCCCGCACCCCGAGCCCGGCGCCTCCTCGCTCTACCAGACCGTCCCGTTCCGGCAGGACACCTCCTACCTGGCCATCGGCGAGCGCTGCAACACCAACGGCTCCAAGGCCTTCCGCGAGGCCATGCTGGAGGGCCACTGGGACGACTGCGTGGAGATGGCCCGCGACCAGGCCCGCGGCGGCGCCCACATGCTCGACCTGTGCATCGACTACGTGGGCCGCGACGGCGTGGCCGACATGAAGGAGCTGGCCTTCCGCTTCGCCACGGCCTCGACCCTGCCCATCATGCTCGACTCCACCGAGCCCGCCGTACTGCAGGCAGGCCTGGAGATGCTGGGCGGGCGCGCGGCCGTCAACTCGGTCAACTACGAGGACGGCGACGGCCCCGACTCCCGCTTCCAGAAGATCATGCGCCTGGTCAGGGAGCACGGCTCGGCCGTGGTCGCGCTCACCATCGACGAGGAGGGCCAGGCCCGCACCGCCGACTGGAAGGTCCGGGTTGCCACCCGCCTCATCGAGGACCTGACCACCAACTGGGGCAAGCGGGTCGAGGACATCATCGTCGACTGCCTCACCTTCCCCATCGCCACCGGCCAGGAGGAGACCCGCAAGGACGGCCTGGAGACGATCGAGGCCATCCGCGAGCTCAAGCGCCGCTACCCGACCGTGCAGACCACGCTGGGGCTGTCCAACATCTCCTTCGGCCTCAACCCGGCCGCCCGCATGGTGCTCAACTCGGTGTTCCTCAACGAGTGCGTCAACGCCGGGCTCGACTCGGCGATCGTGCACGCCTCCAAGATCCTGCCGATGGCGCGCATCCCCGACGAGCAGCGCCAGGTCGCGCTCGACATGATCTACGACCGCCGCCGCGACGGCTACGACCCGCTGCAGCGCTTCATGGACCTGTTCGAGGGCGTCGACGCCGCCGCCATGCGCGCGGGCAAGGCCGAGGAGCTGGCCGCGCTGCCGCTGTGGGAGCGGCTCAAGCGGCGCATCATCGACGGCGAGAAGAAGGGCCTGGAGGCCGACCTCGACGACGCCCTCTCCCAGCGGCCCGCCCTGGAGATCATCAACGACGTGCTGCTCGACGGCATGAAGACCGTCGGCGAGCTGTTCGGCTCCGGGCAGATGCAGCTGCCCTTCGTCCTGCAGTCGGCCGAGGTGATGAAGACCGCCGTCGCCTACCTCGAGCCGCACATGGACCGCGTCGAGGGCGAGTCCAAGGGCCGCATCGTGCTGGCCACGGTCAAGGGCGACGTCCACGACATCGGCAAGAACCTGGTCGACATCATCCTGTCCAACAACGGCTACCAGGTCGTCAACCTGGGCATCAAGCAGCCCGTCAGCGCCATCCTCGAGGCCGCCGACGACCAGCGGGCCGACGTCATCGGCATGTCCGGCCTGCTGGTGAAGTCCACGGTGGTGATGAAGGAGAACCTGGAGGAGATGAACTCCAGGGGCATCTCGGAGAAGTACCCCGTGCTGCTGGGCGGCGCCGCCCTCACCCGCGCCTACGTCGAGCAGGACCTGGCCGAGCTGTTCGAGGGCGAGGTGCGCTACGCCCGCGACGCCTTCGAGGGCCTGCGCCTGATGGACGCCTTCATGTCGCACAAGCGCGAGGGCGTCCCGCTGCCCGCGCTGCGCGAACGCCGCGTCAAGACCGGCGCCGTGCTGCAGCGCACCCCGGTCGAGGAGCTGCCCGCCCGCTCCGACGTGGCCGCCGGAAACCCGGTGCCGACGGCGCCCTTCCACGGCGACCGCATCGTCAAGGGCGTCTCGCTGGCCGAATACTCCGCCTTCCTCGACGAGCGCGCGCTCTTCCTGGGCCAGTGGGGCCTCAAGCCCACCCGCGGCGGCGACGGCCCCGGCTACGAGGAACTGGTCGAGACCGAGGGACGGCCGCGGCTGCGCATGTGGCTCGACCGCATGCAGACCGAGGGCCTGCTCGAGGCCGCCGTCGTCTACGGCTACTTCCCGTGCGTCAGCGACGGCGACTCGCTCATCATCCTCGACGAGTCGGGCGGTGAGCGGACCCGCTTCACCTTCCCGCGCCAGCGCCGCGACCGCCACCTGTGCCTGTCGGACTTCTTCCGCACCCGCGAGTCGGGGGAGACCGACGTCGTCGCCTTCCAGGTGGTCACCATGGGCGGCAAGATCGCCGAGGCCACCGGCGAGCTGTTCGCCAAGGACGCCTACCGCGACTACCTCGAGCTGCACGGCCTGTCGGTCCAGCTCACCGAGGCCCTGGCCGAATACTGGCACGCCCGGGTCCGCTCGGAGTGGGGCATCGGCGGCCAGGAGTCCCTGGACGACATGCTCAAGGTCAACATCCAGGGCTGCCGCTACTCCTTCGGCTACCCCGCCTGCCCCAACCTCGAGGACCAGGTGCAGCTGTTCCAGCTCCTCGAGCCGGAGCGCATCGGGGTGAGCCTGTCGGAGGAGTTCCAGCTCCACCCCGAACAGTCCACCTCCGCCCTGGTCGCCCACCACCCCGAGGCCAAGTACTTCAACGTCTGACCCGGCCGGCTTCTCCTCTCAGACAGTGCGCCGCCGTACGGCGGCCTCTGCTCGGGCAGTGTGCTGCTGTGCGGCGGTCTCTGCTCGGGCGGTGTGCTGCTGTGCGGCGGTCTCTGCTCGGGCGGTGTGCTGCTGTGCGGCGGTCTCTGCTCGGGCGGTGTGCTGCTGTGCGGCGGTCTCTGCTCGGGCAATGTGCTGTCGTACGGCGCTCTCTGCTCAGCCAGTGCTCTCGTACGGCAAGCCGCCCTGCCGCCACCCGCCGCACTTCGGTTGCCCTCTGTCCAGGGAGACGCCACGCCAGCAGGACGTGGCGGGCCACCGTTACGCCGCCACGTAACCCAGGCACCCCGGCCGGGGCTGCCCGCGGTGCCGCTGTGTCTTGCCGCTTCGGTGCCTGGGATGCCGGGGCGGGGTAGCGTGCTGGGCTAGCCGCCGCACGAGGCGCCGTCTTCCGCCGTCCTATGTCTCGCCGACGCGGCGCCTGGGGGGCCAGGCCTGGGGCCGTGGCGGACGTTCAGCCGTACGGGGCGCCGTCTTCCGCCGTCCTATGTCTCGCCGACGCGGCGCCTGGGGGGCCAGGCCTGGGGCCGTGGCGGACGTTCAGCCGTACGAGGCGCCGACTTCCGCCGTGCCACGTCTCGCCGACGCGGTGCTTGGGGGTGCCGGGGTCTGAGGGGGCGCTGGGCGGTTCGCCGTGCGGGGTGCAGGCGTTCGCGCGTTCCCGTGTCTCGCCGACGTAGCGCCTGGGTGCCCGCGCTGCCGTGGCTGCGGGCGAGCTCGCCGTACCAGGTCACTGTGCGAGGGCGGTCCCTGGGTCGCGTCGGCGGGTCGTAGGTCGGCGGAGGTCGGTGTCTTGTGGTGTGAGGGCCTCTCGGCCCGGGGTCCACGGGCGTGGCGACGCGGGGGGCGCCCGGGTGAGGGGCCGAGGGGGCCGTTGCTGGGTTCTTGGGTGGGCGGGGCGCTCCTCGGTGGTGGGGGCGCTCCTTGGTGGGGAAGTGTTTGGGCGGGGTTGGGGTGGGGGAGGGGGTGGGTTCTTTGCGGGGGGCGAGAATGGGGGTGAGGTGGGGTGGGAGGTGAGCGTGGGGTGCGTGGTGGGAATGGCTCAGGCATGGGCAGTCGTTAACTCTTGCCCAAGGGAAAGCGGGGGACGGATGGAAGCGGTCTTCTTCGACATGGACGGGCTGCTGGTCGACACCGAGAAGGTGTGGCTGGAGCTCGAGACCGAGGTGATGGCCAGGCTGGGCGGCGATTGGACCCCTGAGCACCAGTCGCATCTGGTCGGCGGGTCGATGGAGCGTACGGTCGCCTACATGCTGGCCGTCTCGGGCTCCGAGGTGCACCCGCAGACGCTGCGGCAGTGGATGGTCGACGGGATGGTGTCCCGCCTGTCGCGCGGGGTGCGGGTCATGCCGGGCGCGTCCGAGCTGCTGGACGGGCTGCGTGCCGAGGGCGTTCCGGTGGCGCTGGTCACCTCGTCGCTGAAGGAGATCGCCGAGGCGGTGCTGACGTCCGTCGGTCGCGACAGGTTCGACGTGATCGTGACCGCCGACGACGTGGAGCGCACCAAGCCGGACCCGGAGCCGTACCTGACCGCCTGCAGCCTGCTGGGGGTCGAGCCCGTGCGGTGCGTGGTGCTCGAGGACTCGCCCAACGGCGTCGCGGCCGGCACCGCCGCCGGGTGCGCGGTGGTGGCGGTGCCGAGCCTGCTGCCGATCGAGCCCGCCCCGGGCCGCCTCGTGGTCGACTCGCTGACCGAGATCACGATCGACCGGCTACGCGCCCTGGTAACCGACACCACCGCCTGACCGACCACGCGATGAGGCCCAACGTCCCCGCGTGACCGTCGGCGGTACATAAGACCGAGCCAGCGCGAGCGCGTCTGCAGGTCCGGCGTGGCCGTCGGTCTCGCCGACCGAAAGCCGTGGGGCCAGGGGCACCGCGCTCATCTGTGAAGGCCCAGTCATTGCAGGCGTGTCTGTGGGGGCTCACCTGGGGTGGCGAGTGGTTGCAGGCGTGTCTGTGGGGGCTCACCTGGGGTGGCGAGTGGTTGCAGGCGTGTCTGTGGGGGCTCACCTGGGGTGGCGAGTGGTTGCAGGCGTGTCTGTGGGGGCTCACCTGGGATGGCCAGTGATTGCAGGCGCGTCTGTGGGGGCCGGGGCGGCTGTCGGGTGGGGGTGGCCAGGGACGGCGGCTGCCAGGAGCGGGTGGGCGAACAGGGACAGGTCGCTGGTGGGGTGGGGTGGGTACCGGGGCGTTGGTCGCGGGCGCTCTGGGCGGGTCTCGACCCCTAGGGGGAAAGCCGTTCTCGTGGAGGAGGAGCAGGCGGGGAACGGCGTGCCAGGATGGAGTCATGGGTTTCAATCAGATCGCGTGGCTGCCGTTGTGCATCGTTGTGACCGCCGTGGGACTGGTGTTCAGCTACCTGGCGCTGCGTCGCCGGGGCGTGGCGGCGGGCCTGCGGATGGCGGCGTGGTCACTGCTGCCGATGGCCGCCTACCTCACCGGCGCGCTGCAGTCGCTGTGGACGATCGGCTCCACGATCGTCTCGTTCGTCACCAGCCTGATCTTCAACCCCATGGTGTGGGCGGGAGTCGCGGTGACAGGTCTGTCGGTGGTGCTGTTCGTCGTCTCCGGCGTGATGCGCGGCAGGAAGCTGCGCCGTGGCGACGGGGGCAAGCAGCCGAAACAGCCCAAGCAGGCCGAGGCGGTTCAGCCCTCAGCGAAACCCGCCACGCCCGCCGGACGGCCCGCCGTACAGGCTCCACAAAAGGATGATGATTTTTCTGACATCGAGGACATTCTCAAACGCCGTGGTATCAGTTGATTCCGGGAGTGTCACAGTTCCGAGACTGAAACGGAACTGGCCGTAGACATTCACTTCAAGATCGATACGAATGCGTTTCGCGTGAATCACAGTTAAGCCACATCGTGCCCTCAGGGACTAGTCACTCCAGCTCAGGCCGTAGATTCTGCCGACGGAGACCGTGACACTGCGGTCTTGGCAATCTTTGGCGCACTATCCTGACCGGACCCGCGCCGCACTCGGACGACGTCGTCTGGAATCCAGGGGGCTACTGGAATGACCGCACCGCTCGATGTTCCGGGCTCGGCCATTGAGGCTGGACCGGAGACCGTTCTGGAGGGGGCGGAAACCACAGCCATCCGAGGGCGTTCCCTTGGACAGATCGCGTGGATGAGGCTCAAACGCGACCGCATCGCCATGATCGGCGGCGCGGTGATCATCCTGCTGATCCTGGTGGCGATCTTCGCGCCGCTGCTGGTGTCGTGGCTCGGCCACCCGCCCGCCGAATGGCACCGTGAGAAGGTCGACCCGAGCATCGGGGCGCCGCTGGGCAGTTTCGGCGGCATCAGCCACGACTTCCTGCTCGGCGTCGAGCCGACCACCGGACGCGACCTGTTCAGTCGCATCCTCTATGGGGCGCGCGTCTCGCTGCTGATCGCGTTCCTGGCCACGCTGCTGTGCGTGGTGCTCGGCACCGTGTTCGGCATGATCGCCGGCTTCTTCGGCGGCTGGATCGACACGGTGATCAGCCGGGCCATGGACATCTTCCTGGCCTTCCCGCTGCTGGTGTTCGCGCTGGCGCTGGCGGGGGTGATCCCGGACAAGGCCTTCGGCCTGTCGGGAGACTCGCTGCGGATCAGCCTGCTGGTGTTCATCATCGGGTTCTTCAACTGGCCCTACATCGGCCGAATAATCCGTGGTCAAACGCTCTCCCTGCGCGAAAGGGAGTTCGTCGACGCCTCACGGAGCCTGGGCGCGCGCAGCCACATCATCCTGTTCAAGGAGATCCTGCCCAACCTGCTGGCGCCGATCCTCGTCTACTCCACGCTGCTGATCCCCTCCAACGTGCTGTTCGAGGCCGCGCTGTCCTTCCTGGGCGTGGGTGTGCGCCCGCCCACTCCGACGTGGGGAGGCATGCTGGCCGACGCCGTGCACAACTACGACGTGGCGCCGAACTTCATGCTCTTCCCCGGCCTCGCGATCTTCATTACCGTGCTGGCCTTCAACCTGCTCGGTGACGGCCTCCGGGACGCGTTCGACCCGAAGGCCCGATGACCTCGTGAGTTTTCCGAAATGTTCTGTACTCCTACATTCAAGGGGTGTGCTAGGTCAATGAAGATGAGATCCACGGCGTCCGCGGTCGCAGTGACCGCCGCTCTCGCCCTGGTCGTCTCCGCGTGTGGCGGTGGCGGCGGCAACAAGAGCACGGGTGGTGGCGGCAAGGAGCCCACGAGCCAGTTCAATGCCGGTGTGGAGCAGGTCGTCAACCCGTCAGAAAAGACGGGCGGCACCCTGCACATGGGCATGCCCGGTGACTTCGACTCGGTCGACCCGGGCGACATGTACTACGGCTACGCCTGGAACTTCGCCCGCTTCTACACCCGGGCGCTGACGATGTTCAAGCCGGTCCCCGGCAAGGACGGCCTGCAGCTCGTCGGTGACCTGGCCGAGGATGTCGGCAAGGCCTCCGACGGCGGTAAGACCTGGACCTACAAGCTGCGTCAGGGCATCAAGTTCGAGGACGGCACCCCGGTGACCTCCAAGGACGTGAAGTACGGCGTGGCCCGGGCGTTGGACAAGGACATCCTGCCCAACGGCCCCACGTACTTCGGTGACATGCTCGAGACCGACGGCTACACCGGCCCTTACAAGATGAAGGGCAAGCTGGACAGCTGGAAGGGCATCGAGACCCCCGACGACAACACGATCGTCTTCCACCTGAAGAAGCCGTTCGGTGGTTTCGACTACCTGGCGATGCTGCCGCAGACGGCCCCGGTGCCGGAGGCCAAGGACACGGGCGCGAAGTACAAGGAGCACCCTGTCGCCACCGGCCCGTACATGTTCAAGGCGCACGAGCTGGGCAAGCGGATCGAGCTGGTCAAGAACCCCCAGTGGGACGCCGCGACCGACCCCAACCGCAAGCAGCTCAACGACTCGATCGAGGTTCTCCTCGGCCAGAACGAGGACGACCTGGACCAGCGTCTGCTGTCCGGTAAGATCGACATCAAGGTCAACAGCACCGGTGTGGCGGCCAACGCCCGCAAGACGGTCCTGACGGACCCGAAGCGCAAGCAGTACGCCGACTCCGCGCCGATCGCCCGTACCTGGTTCACCAACCTCAACAGTGATGTGCCGCCGTTCGACAACATCCACTGCCGCAAGGCCGTGCTGTTCGCTGCGGACAAGTCGGCCATCCAGGGTGTCTACGGTGGCCCCGAGGCCGGTGGCGACATCGCGACCAGCCTGATGCCGCCGATGCTGCCGGGCTACAAGCCGATCGACCCCTACAACGTCAAGGCGCAGCCGACCGGCGACGTCGAGAACGCCAAGAAGGAACTGCAGGCCTGCGGCAAGCCCGAAGGCTTCAGCACCGTGATCTCCTTCCGCAACGAGCGTTCCGCCGAGAAGCAGACCGCCGAGGCGCTGCAGCAGTCGCTCGGCCGCGTGGGCATCAAGCTGGAGCTCAAGGGCTTCCCGCAGGGTGACTACTTCAAGCTGTACGCCGGCAAGCCCGACTTCGCCAAGAAGAACGGCCTGGGCCTGATGGTCTACGGCTGGGGCGCCGACTGGCCGGAGAGCTTCGGCTTCTTCCAGCAGATCGTCGACAGCCGGGTCATCCGCGCCGCTGGTAACACCAACCTCGGCGTCAAGGACCCCGAGATCGACAAGCTCGTCGACCAGGCGGCTGCCGAGCTGGACGAGACCAAGCGCAACGACACCTGGGCGGCGATCGACGCGAAGGTCATGGACGACGCGTTCATCCTGCCCTACGTCTGGGCGCACGGCCTGTTCTACCGGCCGCCGACAGTGAAGAACATCTTCGTCAGCCAGAACTGGGGCATGTACGAGTTCCTCACCCTCGGTACCCAGTAAGAACGCCGGTTCGTACGTCGAAAGCAGGTGAAGGCTCGACGGCCGGGCTCACAAGGCCCGGCCGTCAAGGCCGAGATCAGTGGTCACATACATCATCAGACGGTTGATAGCGGCCGTCATGCTGCTGTTCGTGGTGAGCATCGCGACGTTCGCCATCTTCTTCCTGGTACCGCGATTGGCGGGCATGTCGTCAGACGACCTGGCCTCCCGGTACGTGGGCAAGGCGGCCAACGCGCAGGTCATCCATGACACCGCGATCAGGCTGGGCTTCAACGACCCGCTCGTCGTCCAGTACGGGCGTTTCGTGAAGGGCATCTTCACCGGCGTCGACCGGAACTACGGGCCGGGCGTGGAGCACTGCCCCGCGCCCTGCCTGGGCTTCTCCTACGTCAATCAGAACCCGGTCCTGCCGGACCTGCTCGACCGCCTGCCCACCACACTCGGGCTGGCACTGGGCGCGGCGGTGATCTGGGTGATCTTCGGCGTGGCGACCGGCGTGCTGTCGGCGCTGCGGCGAGGCAGCTTCTTCGACCGCTTCTCCATGGGCATCGCCCTGGCCGGCGTGTCGCTGCCCATCTTCTTCACCGGCATCGTCTCGCTGGCGATCTTCCGTGACCAGCTCGGCCTGGTGCCCGACGTCTCCGAACTCGAAGGCGCCGACCCGGTCACCTGGATGGGCATCATGCTGATGCCCTGGATCACGCTGGCGTTCCTGTACGCGGCCGGTTACGCCCGCCTCACCAGAGCGGGCATGCTGGAAACCATGTCAGAGGACTACATCCGCACCGCCAGGGCCAAGGGCCTCAACGAGCGGACCGTAGTGATCAAGCACGGGTTGCGTGCCACGCTCACGCCCGTGCTGACGATGTTCGGCCTCGACCTCGGCCTCCTGCTCGGCGGCGCCGTACTGACCGAGAGCACGTTCTCGCTGCCCGGCATCGGCAAGTACGCCGTGGACGCCATCAACAACAACGACCTGCCCCAGGTGATGGGCGTGACGCTGGTCGCGGCCACCTTCATCATCCTGGCCAACCTGGTCGTCGACCTGCTCTACGCGGTCGTGGACCCGAGGGTGAGGCTCGCGTGACCGGGAACGCCTTTCTCGACGTCAAGGACCTGAAGATCCACTTCCCGACTGACGACGGCCTGGTCAAGTCCGTCGACGGGCTGTCGTTCTCCCTGGAGCGCGGCAAGACGCTCGGTATCGTCGGCGAGTCAGGATCCGGCAAGTCCGTCACCAGCCTCGGCATCCTCGGCCTGCACAAGCGGGGCGGCGCCAAGATCTCCGGCGAGATCTGGCTCGACGGCGAGGAACTCGTCGGCGCCACCGAGGAGCACGTGCGCGGCCTGCGCGGCAAGCGGATGTCGATGATCTTCCAGGATCCGCTGTCGGCCATGCACCCCTTCTACTCGGTCGGCGACCAGATCATCGAGGCCTACCGGATCCACCACAAGGTCACCAAGCAGGTCGCGCGCAAGCACGCCATCGACATGCTTGAGCGGGTCGGCATCCCCGAGCCGAACCGGCGGGTCGACTCCTTCCCGCACGAGTTCTCCGGCGGCATGCGGCAGCGCGCCATGATCGCGATGGCGCTGTCGTGCGACCCCGAGCTGCTCATCGCCGACGAGCCGACCACCGCGCTCGACGTGACCGTGCAGGCCCAGATCCTCGACCTCATGCGCGACCTGCAGCGCGAGTTCAACTCCGCGCTGATCGTCATCACCCACGACCTGGGCGTCGTCGCCGAACTGTCCGATGACATCCTGGTGATGTATGGCGGCAAGTGCGTCGAATACGGCACGACCGACGACATCTTCTACCGTCCCGAGCACCCCTACACCTGGGGTCTACTGGGATCGATGCCCCGCCTCGACCGCGAGCCCACCGAACGGCTGCTGCCCATCAAGGGCTCGCCGCCTTCGCTGATCAACGTGCCCAAGGGCTGTGCCTTCCACCCCCGCTGCCCGTACTCCGACCAGACCGAGGGCAGGTCGAAGTCCGAGGTGCCCGCCCTGCTCGAGACCGAGGGCGGCCACCTGGTGCGCTGCCACCTGAGCCGTCAGGAGCGGCACAGGCTGTGGGAGACCGAGATCAAGCCAGTGCTGGAGACGCAGTGACTAGCGAGAACGAGCCGCTTCTTTCCGTGCAGAACATGGAGAAGCACTTCCCGGTGACCAAGGGCCTGCTCAAAAGGCAGGTCGGCGCCGTCAAGGCGGTCGACGGGATCAGCTTCGACGTCTTCAAGGGCGAGACCCTGGGCCTGGTGGGCGAGTCCGGCTGCGGCAAGTCGACCACCGGCCGTCTGGTGACCCGCCTGCTCGAGCCGACCGCCGGCAAGGTGATCTTCGAGGGCCAGGACATCACCCACATGAGCCAGGGCCGGCTGCGCCCGCTCCGCCGCGACATGCAGATGATCTTCCAGGATCCCTACT
The DNA here is from genome assembly GCF_018531495.1 of Nonomuraea sediminis. Lineage (GTDB taxonomy): Bacteria > Actinomycetota > Actinomycetes > Streptosporangiales > Streptosporangiaceae > Nonomuraea > Nonomuraea sediminis. The sequence continues at coordinate 431,093 of NZ_JAHDTI010000010.1, read as the reverse complement.
CGTCGCTGAACCCCCGGCACACCGTCGGCACCATCGTCGGCGCCCCGTTCCGCATCCAGGGCGTGCAGACCGAGCATGGCATCAAGAAGGCTGTGCAGGACATCCTGGGGCTGGTGGGCCTCAACCCCGAGCACTACAACCGCTACCCGCACGAGTTCTCCGGCGGCCAGCGGCAGCGCATCGGCATCGCCCGGACGCTCGCGCTCAAGCCCAAGCTGATCATCGCCGACGAGCCGGTGTCCGCGCTTGACGTGTCGATCCAGGCGCAGGTGGTCAACCTTCTCGAAGACCTGCAGAACGAGCTGGACCTCACCTACGTGGTGATCGCCCACGACCTGTCCGTGGTCCGCCACATCAGCGACCGGGTCGCGGTCATGTACCTCGGCAAGATCGTCGAGATCGCCGACCGCAAGCGGCTCTACAGCTCGCCCATGCACCCTTACACCAACGCCCTGATGTCGGCGGTGCCGATCCCCGACCCCAAGGCGCGCCGCGAGGGCCGCGAGCGCATCCGCCTCACCGGCGACGTGCCCAGCCCGCTCAACCCGCCGCCCGCCTGCCGCTTCCACACCCGCTGCTGGAAGGCCCAGGAGATCTGCAAGACCGTCGAGCCGCCGCTCGAGGAGCTCGCCAGCGGCCACCGGGTCGCCTGCCACTTCCCGGAGAACGCTCCGGACGCGGCGAAGGCCGTCGCTGCTTCTGCATGATTTCTCCGGTACGGCGAGGCCGCTCGCCGTACTTCGGCTTCGGTCCCGATGTTCGCGGTGATCTTGTACGGCGAGGCCGCCCTTACGGCCGCCCGCCGTACTTCGGCTGAGGGCCCGCGTCCGGCGCGTCCGGCGAGTCGGTGACTGTTGCTCGCCGCCACGGCGCTTCGGTATGCGGGCACCACGGTCCCCCTGGCCCGCCGTACCGGGTGCCGGACGACCGCCGTACACCTCCTCGCCGACCCCGGCGCGCGAGAGCGCGGCTCGCCGTACACCCCGCTTGGAAAGGCGCAGCTTGCCGCACACAGGCGTCGGCGTCGCCGTACACCCCGAGGGGTGCGCGGCGATGCCGGGCTCGGGATGTCAGGAAAGGGCGCCTGGGGTGATCAGACCGGTTTCGTAGGCGAGGACGACCGCCTGGACGCGGTCGCGGAGGCCGAGTTTGGTCAGGACGTTGCCGACGTGCGTCTTGACCGTGGTCTCGCTGACCACGAGCTTGGCGGCGATCTCGGCGTTGGACATGCCCTTGGCGATCAGGCGGAGCACCTCGAGCTCCCGCTCCGTCAGCCGGTCGAGCCGCGCCGGCGTGGCCTGCTCGTACGCCGACGGCAGCCGCGTCGCGAACCGGTCGAGCAGCCGCCGCGTCACCGACGGCGCCACGATCGCGTCGCCGGCCGCCACCACCCGGATGGCCTGCACCAGCTCGTCCGGCGGCACGTCCTTCAGCAGGAACCCGGACGCGCCCGAGCGCAGCGCCTCCACGATGTACTCGTCCAGGTCGAACGTGGTCAGCACCAGCACCTTCGGCACGTGCGCCCCCGAGGCGGCCTCCCGCACGATCCTGCGGGTCGCCTCGATGCCGTCGACGCCCGGCATGCGGATGTCCATCAGCACCACGTCGGGCAGCAGCGCCCGCGTCTGCTCCTGCGCGTCCTTGCCGTCGCCCGCCTGGCCCACCACCGTGATGTCGGTCTCGGCCTCGAGGATCAGTCGGAAACCGGTACGCAGCAGCGGCTGGTCGTCCACCAGCAGCACTCTGATCGTCATTGTCCGTCCTTCAACGGGAACCTCGCCCGCACCTCGAAACCGCCCCCTGATCGCGGGCCGATGCTCAGGACTCCACCATAGAGTGCGACCCGCTCGCGGATGCCCACCAAACCGTGACCTTGCCGCCCGGACAGGGTAGCGGTTCCCGGGCCGTCGTCCTCAACCCGCACGTCCAGCTCCCGTACGGCATGCCGTACGGTCACCACAGCCTTGGCGCCGGGACCGGCGTGCCGCAGGCTGTTGGTCAGGCCCTCCTGGATGAGGCGGTAGGCGGCCAGGTCGACACCGGCCGGGATCGGGCTGGGCTCGCCCTCGATCTCCAGGCGGGTGGGCAGGCCCGCCTCCCGCATCTGCTCGACCAGCCTGGGCAGGTCCAGCATGCCCGGCTGGGGGCCCAGCTCGGCGGGGGAGTCGGTACGCAGCACGCCCACGATGTTGCGCATCTCGGTCATCGCCATCCGGCCGGTCTGCTCGATCGCCGACAGCGCCTCCCGCGCCAGGTCCGGATCCGAGGCCAGCACCTTGCGCGCCGCCGCGGCCTGCACGGTCATCACGCTCACGTGGTGGGCGACCACGTCGTGCAACTCGCGCGCGATCCGGGACCGTTCCTCGGCCCGCGCCGCCCGCGTGTCAGCGGCGTGCGCCCGCTCGAGCCGCGCGGCCCTGTCCTTCAGCTCGTCCAGGTAGGCGCGACGCAGCCGGAAGCTGCGTCCCGCGCCCCAGACGGCCACCACCAGCAGCAGCACGACCAGATGCTTGCTCGGGCTCTCCAGCGCCTCGCCGAAACTGGCGCCCGCCGCGTAGGCCACCATGGTCAGCAGCAGCGCGCCCAGCGCCACCGCCAGCCCCCGGTAGGCGGCCACCGAATAGACCAGGATCAACCCGCCCAAGCCCACCTGGCCCGAGCCGTACCCCATCACGGCCAGCAGCGACTCGGGCACCAGCCCCGCGCAGAACGCGGCCAGCGGCCACCGCCTCCGCACCGCCACCGGCGCACACCCCAGCACGACCAGCACCCCGCCGAACACGTCGGGAGCCTTGAGCTGCGCCGTTTGCGAGTACACGAACATCACCACGCACACCGCCGCCGCGACCACAGCCAGGGCCGCGTCGTTCACCAGGGCCCGGTCGATGCGCACGGCCCCACTGTAAGACCAGGTAAGAGCCCCAAGCCTCCTCCCACGGGAGGAATCCCCCTCTCCCCAACGATCTTTCCCCGCGGTCCCACCGTCGTACTACGCGCTGCCCGATGCTCCCGTACGGCAGGCCACCGCCACCGGCCGCCCGCCGCACTTCGGCCGACGGCCCGCTTCCGGCGCTCCCGGCGAGTCGGTGCCCCCACCCCGCCGCAACGCCCTCCGGACCCCACCTACCTCGGCCCCCCTTGCTCACCGCCCGTGCCTCCCCCCCGGCCCCGCCGTCCGCGCCCCACCTCGCTCGCCGCACCCGGCGCCGACTTCGCCGCACTACTTCTCGCCGACGCGGCGCTGGAGTGTGCGTGCCGCGGTTCTGCTGTGGAGGTTGCCTGGGCTTGTGCTGCTCGCCGTGTGCATGCGGCGCAGACTTCGCCGTACACCGTCTCGCCGACGCGGCGCCGGGGAGGGCGCCTGCGGGGCGCACCGGGCCGCGGCGCCTGGGTCCTGGACGTGTCGGAGTGCGCCTGCTGAGGTCCACGCGGTTCGGGACCCACCTGGCCTCCCGCCCGTGATTTCGCCTGGCTTGCCGTCCGCGTCCCACCTTGCTCGCCGCATCTGGCGCCGACTTCGCCGCACTCCTTCCCACCGACGCGGCGCCGGAGTGTGCGTGCCACGGTCCTGCTGTGGAGGCTGGTGCCTGGGGTGCCGGTCGGGTGGGGTAGTGGGGTGGGTGGAGGTGGGGGCGGCCGTGCTGGGGAGGGGGTTAGAGTTCGTCGGTGGCGGAGCGGCGGGTGCGGACGGTGTCGCCGGGTTGGCGGTCGGGGACCGGGGGTGGGGTGCCGCCGAATTCGGGGCAGAGGGACTGGTGGTCGCACCAGTCGCACAGGCGGGAGGGGCGGGCGCGCCACTCGCCCGTCTCCAGAGCGCGCTGGATGGCCGCCCACAGGGCCTGCACCTTGCGTTCCGTGGCGCGCAGGTCGACCTCGTCGGGGGCGTAACGCAGCACCTCGCCGCCGCCGCCCAGGTAGACCAGCTGCAGCAGCCGGGGCACCTCGCCGCGCAGGCGCCACAGCACCAGCGCGTAGAACTTCATCTGGAACAGCGCCTTGGCCTCGAAGTCGGGCCCTGGCGCGCTGCCCGTCTTGTAGTCGACCACGCGGACCTCGCCGGTGGGCGCCACGTCGAGCCGGTCGACGTAGCCGCGCAGCAGCAGGCCGCTGTCGAGAACGGCCTCGACGTAGAGCTCGCGCTCGGCGGGCTCGAGCCGGGTCGGGTCCTCCAGGGTGAAGTAGCGGCGCAGCATGTCGCGCGCCTGCGCCAGCCACGCGGCCTGCTCCTCGGCGTCGGCGAACATCTCGCCGAAGGCCGGCTCCTCGCCCAGCAGCCGCTGCCACTGCGGCTCCAGCAGCTCGATGGCCGCCTCGACCGAGCGGCGCGGCGCCGGCAGGTCGTAGAGCCGCTCGAGCACCGCGTGCACCACCGTGCCCCGCACGGCCGCCTGGGAGGGCTTCTCCGGCAGCTGGTCGATCACCCGGAAGCGGTAGAGCAGCGGACAGGTCATGAAGTCGCCCGCCCGGGAGGGGGAGAGGGCTCCGATGATCTCGGGCTCGGTCAACGTCATGCACCGCACTCTAGGTCAAGAGCCCGACAGAATAGGGGGCACGAAACCAGGATCATGTGATCGGGCGCGTAGCATCAAGGCAGAGGCGACGTCAGGAGCAGTGTGAGCGAGCAGGATCCGCGGCAGGAATTCTCCGGCTTCCGAATGGGCAAGCCCTTCGGCATCCCGGTCTACGTGTCGTGGACATGGTTCATCGTGGCGGCACTCATCACATGGAGCTTCGGCGAGCAGTGGCGTGGCATGCTGCCCGATCTCGACGTGACGGCCGTCTACGCCATCGCGTTCGTCTTCGCGGTGCTGCTGTACGTGTCGGTGCTGCTGCACGAGCTGGCGCACAGCGTGCTCGCCAAGTGGTACGGCCTGCCGGTGCGCCGCATCACCCTCTACCTGCTCGGCGGCGTGTCCGAGATCGAGAAGGAGCCGCCGACCCCGGGCAAGGAGTTCATGGTGGCCGCCGCGGGCCCCGCGCTGAGCCTGGCGCTGGCGGGGGTGGGCGGGCTGGCCGACCTCCTGGTCGTCAACGGCGGCGGCATTCCCGAGGTGCTCGTGAAGCAGCTGTGGGTGTCCAACCTCATCGTCGGCGTGTTCAACATCCTGCCGGGGCTGCCGCTGGACGGCGGGCGGATGCTGCGCGCCGGGGTGTGGAAGCTGACCCGCAGCCCGAGCGCCGGCACCGTGGCGGCCGCGTGGGTGGGCAGGGCGCTGGCGGTGGCGCTGGTCGTGGTGCCGCTGGCGATGACGATGGCCAGCGGGCGCAACGCCGAGTTCACCGACCTGGTCTGGCCGCTGATCCTAGCCTCCTTCATCTGGCTCGGCGCCAGCCAGTCGCTGCGCGTGGCGCGCATCAGGGCGCGCATCCCGCAGGTGCAGGCGCGCTCCCTGGCCCGCAGGGCGATCCCCGTCACGTCGGAGACGCCGCTGTCGGAGGCGCTGCGACAGGCGACGGAGCGCGGGGCGGGCGCCCTGGTCGTGGTCGACCACGAGAGCCGTCCCGTTGCCATCGTCAACGAGGCCTCCGTCCAGGCCACGCCCGAGCACCGCCGCCCCTGGGTGAACGTCGGCTCGCTGGCCAAGTCGCTCGAACCCGCGATGGTGCTGTCGGCCGAGCTGGCGGGCGAGCCGCTCATCGACGCGATGCGCGAGACCCCGTCAGCGGAGTACCTGCTCGTCGAGCGCAGCGGCGAGATCTACGGCGTGCTGGCCACGGCCGACGTGAACCGGGTTTTCAGCGGCGTCTGAATTGTCCCACTCGTCTAAGGGACCGGCCCCGGCTAGTGTCGTATCGAGTGATCGGCTGGTTACGGCGATTCGAGGATCCGTGGGCTGACCGATAGTGTTCGGTTTAGTCACGCTTGCCACAATTAGGGCGTGATCCAACGGTTCATCGAATCGAGACGGTGAACGGGCGACAGCCCGCCGCCGTCTGGGTATGCGTATGGCTGGTGGCGCCGTGACATCGCCGGCTTCCGGGGAGGAGAGTTCAGTGACGGACCAGGGCTTCGGGGTGGTGCGTCCGCTTCCGGGGAAGGGGCTGGTCGCCCACACGGGCGGGCTGCTGCTGGTGTGCGACGAGACGGAGGCCGCCGGCACTGACCTGCTCGAGGCACTGCGCGAGACCGCGGCCTCCGGCGGCGACGGCAGGGTACTGGCCCGCAGGGCCGCCCAGGTGCTCGCCGCGAACATGGCCGACGACCCCGTCACGTGCGCCGTGGCGGGACCGGTGGGCAGCGGCTTCGCCGTACTGGTGAGCGGGTCGGCGGCGGCGTCGGTCAGCACCGACGAGGGCGAGACGCGGCTGGCCGGCAGCGACTCCATGACGTGGGCCGACCGCCTGATCAGCGGGCCGGTGCACAGCGTGCGCCTGAGCCTGCCCGACGCGGGCGAGCCGCACCCTGCGGTGCGCCTCGACGGCGGTGTGGTGCCGGGCGGCGGCATCGTCTGCGACCTGTCCGACGCGGGTCCCGCCCCCTCGCGCCCTGCCACGATGGACATGCCCAACACGGCCCGCTTCCAGGATCCCGAGCTGATCCAGCCGAGCCCGCCGCCGTACCCGATGCCCGAGCCGCCGATCAGCGTGCAGGGACCCCCGCCGCAGGACTTCGCCGCGGGCCCGCCCTCGCAGGACTTCGCCGCAGGTCCGCCCTCGCAGGACTTCATCGCGGGTCCGCCCTCGCAGGACTTCGTCGCCGGGCCGCCGTCGGGGCCGCAGCCGCCGATCCCGCAGGACCACCCGCCGTTCCTGCCGCCCCAGGAGCCGCCGCCGCTGCCCCCGCAGCCGGGCCACTTCCCCTCCTACGACGACCCGCCCGCGGCAGGCACGGTGCCCGAGCAGTTCGAGCCCGCGCAGCAGCCGCCGATGGAGCAGCACTTCGACCAGCCCCCGATGGGGCCGCCCGATCAGGGGCCGATGGGCCCGCAGGAGCACTTCGAGCAGCCCGGGCCGCCCTCGATCGAGCAGGAGCAGCAGGGCGACCGCCCCCTGGTCTACGGGGTCGACTGCAAGAACGACCACTTCAACGACCCGCGCGCGCCCTACTGCGCCGTCTGCGGCATCGCCCTCGTGCAGCGCACGCTCGTGCCCTACCGGGGGCCGCGGCCCTCGCTGGGCGTGCTCATCCTCGACGACGGCATGGCGCTGCCGCTGGAGGCCGACTACCTGCTCGGCCGCGACCCGGAGCGCGCGCCCGAGGTCGCCGACGGCTCGGCCCGCCCGGCCAAGGTGACCAGCCCCGACGGCTCGGTGTCGCGCCGCCACCTGCGGGTGCGGCTCAACGGCTGGGACGTCAACCTGGTCGACCTCGGCTCGGTCAACGGCACCCAGATCCAGCCGCCCGGTGACCCGAACTTCTACGACATCCCGCCCAACGAGGACGTCACCATCGCCCCGGGCACCACGGTCCGCGTCGGCGTCTCCCGCACGATGCGCTTCGAGGGCCACAGGGGATAGTTCATCCTCTCTGGTTTGTACGGCGGGTCAGGTCTGTCCTGGCCCGCCGTATGTGTTGCGTCTGTACGGCGGGCCGCCGCTCCCGGCCGCCCGCCGTACTTGCGGCTGAGGGCCCGTGACCGGCGCTTCCGGCGAGTCGGGGCCGCTTTCCCGCCGCTACGGCGATGTGTCATGCGGGCACCACGGTCCCGGGTCGCCCGCCGTACAAGGCGCCGGCCTCCGCCGACCCAGGTCCCGCCGACCCGGCGCTTCGGTAGGCGGGCACCGCGGTCTCCTTGGCCCGTCGTACAGGGCGCCGGCCTCCGCCGACCCACGTCCCGCCGACCCGGCGCCTGGAAGCCGGGCCCGTGGCTACCCGGGATCCTGCCGGAGCATGACCGCGGGTGCCTGGGCGCCACGAGGGGTGGGTCAGGTGAAGCGGGTGAGGGCGCGGGCCAGGTCGGTGGGGGAGTTGACGCCGAGTTTCCAGTAGGCCTGGTTGCGGTGGTTCATGGCGGTGCGGAGGGCTATGCCCAGGCGGTCGGCGATCTCCCGGTGGGACAGGCCGGCGGCGGTGAGCTTGGCGACCTGGAGTTCCCTGCCCGTGAGCGTGGGGGCGGCCAGGCCGCGCAGCGCGGGCGTGTCAGGGCTCTGGCAGGCTCCCGCGAGCGACCATGCCTCCGTGGCGGCCGAGCGGGCCGCGCGCCCCGACCCGGAGGCGGTCAGCAGCGCCGCGGCCTGAGCGGCCGCCTCGGCGGCGAACAAGCGCATCCCCAGGGACTCGAACCGGGCTGACACCTCCATGAGCCCCGCCGCGTCCCCGCCGGCCAGGGCACGCGCGTGCCGGGCGGCCAGCCGTACCCGGGGGCCGTCCTGGACGGCGGTCAGCTCCTCGAGCCGGGGCAGCGCCGAAGCCGGAGCCCCGAGCCGGACCGCGTCGTGCAGCGCCACCGACTCGAACGAGGCCAGCCCCGCCTCCCGGCAGTCGGCCGCGGCCGCCAGCGCCAGCTCGACCGCCCTGTCCACCTCGCCGGACGCGGCCGCGATCCACACCCGGGTCAGCGCCACCCAGCGCACGAACCCGGTCCACGTGGCACGGTTGCGGGCCAGGGCCTGCTCCAGGCTCTGCCGGGCGGCCGCCGCCTCGCCGCGCAGGGCCAGCACCAGGGCGTAGGCGCCCATGCACCCGCCCACGGTCAGCGCCGTCTCGTGGTTGGCGGGCGCGTGCAGGATCAGCAGCGCGGCGCCCAGCTCGCCGCGGAGCGTGGCCGCGTGCCCGCGTGACAGCGCCAGGCTGCCCTCGCCGCGCGACCAGCCGCGCTGCCCGGCCAGCTCGGCCCGCATGGAGGCGATCGCCTCGTCGGCCACGTCCAGCTCGCCGGCGAAGTAGCCGCACATCGCCCACGTCGAGTGCAGCGGCGACACCAGCGCCGGGATCTCGTCGCGCCAGCCCGCCGCCCCGTCCAGCGCCTCCCGCACCAGCTCGACCGCCTCGCCGGTACGGCCGGCGTAGCAGAGCGCCAGCGCCCGCGAACTCAGCACCTGAGCCCGCGACCCCGCCCCCGGCCGCCCGCCGCCCGCGCCATGGTCCGACGACGTTGCGCGGTTAGCAGGGGAGAGGAGAGTCTCGCTGAGGTCGAGGGCGGCGGCGGGCCTGGCGGGGGAGGAGGGAGGGGAGAGGAGCATGTCGCTGAGGTCGAGGGCCGCTGCTGGGCGGGCGGCGGAAGCCGTCAGTGACAGGCGGCGGACCGCGAGCTCGGCGCGCAGCGCGGGCGAGGTGAGCGACGGCTCGGACGTGGCGAGCAGGTCGAGGGCGTCGCCGAGGCGGTCCACGCCCCAGGCCAGGTTGCTGGCCCGCGCCAGGACGAGCCGTGCCCGGGTTGGCTCGTCGGCGGGCTCGGGCGTGGCGTCAAGCACGGCCCGCGCCCGGTCCGGCTGCTGCGCGTAGTCCAGGACGGTCGCCAGCTGGATGGCGGCGGAGGTGCCCCCGCCCGCGTCCAGAGCGGCCTGACCGAGCCGGATCGCCGTCGGGTAGTCGTGTGCCGCCCACGCCAGCCGGCAGGCCGCCAGCAGCGGTTCTGGGGCCGCGCCGAGGCCCGCGGCCAGTCGCCACACCGTGATCCGCAGCAGGTCCTCCCCGCGCCGCAGCCCGGTCGGCTCCAGCGCCGCCACGAGGTCGGCGTGGCGGCGGCGCCGCCGCAGCGGCGGGCATCGTTCCCGCGACACCTCCCCGTACAGCGGGTGCCCGAGCCGCACGACCTCGCGCCGCCCCTCGACGCTCACCCTGACCAGCCCGCGTTCCTCGGCCTCGAGCACCACCTCCTCGGAGCAGAGCTCTGACAGGGGCCGCACCCCGATCGGCTCGGCGAACGACACATACTCCAGCGCCGCCTTCAGCTCCACCGACAGCGCCCCGATCCGCTCGTGGATCAGGTCGGCCAGCCGCGGCGCCATCGGCGGGTCGCCGGTCAGCTTCCACACGCCCTGGATGGGGTGGAGCGCTCCAGCGGCGCGCGCCGCCGCCACCGCCTCGACCAGGAACAGCGCGTTGCCCTCGGTGATCTCGGCCAGCCGCTTGACGGTCGCGTCGTCGGGCGGCCCGCCGAGCGCGGCGGTGAGCACGGCCGCCAGGTCGCCCTCGCTCAGCGGCTCCACGTCGAAGCGCCGCACATGCCCGTCGCGCCACAGCCCGGTCACCGAGTCCGGCGCGGCCTCCCCGGTCCTGACCGTGGCCACCAGCCTGGCCTGCCCGGACCGCACCAGCGCGGCAATCACCTCGGCCGAGTGGCCGTCGAGCAGGTGCGCGTCGTCCACGGCCAGCACGAGCACCCTGCCCTGGGCGTGCCGCAGCAGTTCCTCGCCCGCCCAGCGCAGCGTGTTGACCAGGTGCGGAGGCTGGACGTGGGGGATCAGGTCGGCCAAGGCGCCGTTGGGGATGGCGCTGGCCGCCTTGGTCGCCCGGATCGGCAGCACCCGGACCTTCTCCGGGCGGAACGCGCCGAGCACCTGCCCGGAAAGCCGGCTCTTGCCCACCCCGGCGGGGCCCGCGATGAGCACGCCCTGCGCGGTGGGGTCGCGCGCCAGCCGTACGAGATGCTCCAGCTCCTGCTTGCGACCGGCGAACGGCCAGGACCTCATAATCGGAGGTTACGCCCTTGATGCTGCCAATGTGATCGAATATCTTCCGTTCTGTGGCGCGGTGGGGGGCGAAATTCGACGTCGATTGCCCGGGATGCGATCGTCGCACGCTGGCGCGTGAACCGGACGGCCCGCACAAGTCATTCCTTCCACCCGAATTACGTCCTTATTCGCTGGCCGTCTGCCAGAACTGCCGCCAGGTGCTCCTGCTGCTGCCGGGCGAGCCCGTGCCGGACGTCGACCCTGAGGACCTGCCCGCCAGGCCCGCCCGTGTGCTGTGGCCGAGCCCCGGCCGCGAGATCGGCCAGGACGTGCCGCCCGCGATCCGCGAGGAACTCCTGCACGCCAGGACGTGCCTGCGCGCAGGCTCGCCCGCGGCGGCCGTCGTGCACGTCAGGCGCCTGCTCGAGGCGGTCTGCGCCGAGCACGGGGTCACCGGCCGCACGCTCTTCCACGCCCTGCGCGAACTGCGCGGGCGCGGCGTGATCGACGGCTGGCTGCTGAACTGGGCCGAGGAACTGCGCGAGCTCGGCAACGCCGCCGCCCACCTGGGCGGCCACACCCCCGGCAGAGGCGAGGCCGCCGACGCTGTCGAACTCGCAGAAGCCCTCATTGATTACCTTTACGTCTTTTCCCCGAAATATCGGGATTTTGAGGTACGGCGGGCAAAACCGGCGAAAAACCTGCAGAAAAGCGTGGCGGTGGAAACGGCCGCCACGAGGCTCCTCCGCAGAACTGGGACCCCGTTCGTCGCCCATCCGTATTCCCACGATCCGGCCCACACCAAATCCCGCGGCGCGGTCGCCGAGGCGCTCGGCGTCCCCGCCCCCCGCATGCTGAAGGCCGTGATCCTCTATCTCGGCGAGCACGCCGTCCAGGCCATCGCCCCCATCGAGGGCCGCGTCGACGAGCACGCGCTGGCGGCGGCGTTCGGCGCCAGGCAGGCCAGGCTCGCCGAACGCGCAGACGTGGCCCGCTTCGGCGACGCCGTGGCCGCCGACGTGCTCAGCCCGCTGGCCCTGCCATACCTGCCGTCAGTCATGGAGAGCGCCGCGGCCGGACAGGAGAGCGTCTACGTCGCCAGCGGCAGGCACGGCCTGGAGCTCGAGCTGGCCCCCGCCGACCTGATCCGGCTGACCTCGGCCAGGACCGCCGCCATCGTGAAGTGAGGACGCCCGTGCCCGACGTGAGCCTGGAAGGCGACCCGGACCTGCTGCACTCCCTGGAGGAGTGGCTGCGCGACGTCGACGCGCTGCGCGGCAGGGTCAGGCTGGAGCAGCGGGCGCCCGCGCCCGGCCGGATGGGCGCCGACCCGGCGCTGGTGGTGGCCGTCGAGTCCGACGGGCAGCGGGCCGCGCTGTCGCGGACGGTGGAGCTGTGGCTGCGGATGCGCGGCGGCGACGTCACGCTCAAGTTCCGCGTCGGTCCCCGCGTGACCGAGCTGGACCTGCGCGGCGACGTGGACGTGGAGCTGGTACTGCGCCAGGTCGACACGCTGATCAGGCAGGCGCTCAGCGACCGCTGAAGGCCTGCACCCCGCGCAGCATCCGCGCGGCCGCCTCCAGCTCGCAGGCCGCCTCGAGCGCCCGCCCCGCCGCGGCCGCCAGCCTGCCGAGCAGGTGCTCGTCCCGCTCGCGGAAGCCGCGCCCGGCCGCCCACAGGAAGCCGTGGTCGAGCGTGGCCATCGGGATCGGCGCCGCCAGGAACCCCGGCTCGCCGACGGACGGGTCGCGCGGCAGCCGTACCGGATCCGCGGACAGCGCCAGCTCCTTGAGCACCCCCGACTCGGCCAGCCACGGGCGCACCCGCAGCGGATCGCCCGGCGGCGCCAGCACGTACACAGGGCGGGCGGCCTCCCGTAGCGGATCGGCCCTGACGAACCCGGCGTAGTCCACGGCCAGCACGGCCGCCGCGAAGGCGGCCAGGTCCGCCATCAGCTCGGCGCTGTCCAGGCGGGGCAAGGCCGCGATGAACTCGATCCTGGCTGGAGGCATGGGGGATCCTCGATGCGAGAGCGCGCATGGACGGTGACTCGGAGTATCACCCGGGCGACCTCGCTTGACCAGACCCCAACCGGAAATTCGGATTTTTCACACGTTCTTGGGACGAAGGCGGAGCCATTCCACGTCGTCGGCATACGTACCGTCCTGAGCGGGGAAGAACTCGCGCTGCACACCCTCCCGGCTGAAGCCCGCCCGCGTCAGCACCTTGTGCGACGCGAGGTTCGACGGGTCGGTGCCGGCCACGATCCTGCGCAGCGCGGTGTTGGCGAAGGCCCACTCCACCAGCAGGTTCACCGCCCGCGTCATGAAGCCGCGGCCGCGGAACTCCGGGACCAGCGAGTAGCCCACCATCGCCTGCCCGAACATCGGCGCCACCTGCGCCAGCTGCAGGTGCCCGGCGAAGGCGCCGGACGCGGCGTCCCTGACCGCCAGCTCGACCCGCTGGCCCGACACCCACCAGTAGCCGGTGCTGCGCATGCGGCGCTCGTCGTCCTCCAGCGTCCCTTCCAGGCCCACGGAGTAGGCGGCCACGCTCGGCTCACGCATCATCCGGTGATAGTCGGCAGCGTCCTCGATGGCGATCGGCGTCAGCCGGACCACGCCGTCGCTCAGCTCGCCGCCGGGGAAGAGCGGCAGATACTGCTCGGCCGGCTCGCCGGAGTCGCGGTGCACGCGGCCGAAGGTCACCACGTCGGCGCGGCGACCGTCGCGCAGCACCTTGGCGTCGCGCCTGCGGCCTTCCTCGCTGAAACCCGCCTTGTAGGCCACCCGGAGGCTGGCCACGTTCTCCACCTCAGCCTGGAGCTCGACCCGCTGCAAGCCTTGGTCGAGCGCCCACTCGGCCACCGCCCTCGCGGCCGTGCCCGCCACGTCGCGGCCCCGCGCCCACGGCGCGACCAGGTAACCCATCTCCGCGGAACCGTGCGGGTCGGGGGCCCGCAGGCCGATCGCGCCCACGTAGGCGCCGTCGCGGGTGATCGCGAACTCCGCGCACTGGTCCGGTGCGCTCTTCAGGTACGCCTCGGCGTCCTGCCTGCCGTACGGGGAGGGCAGCAAGGGCAGGAAACGCTGCGTCAGGGGGTCGTTGCAGGTCCGCACGATCGCGTCGACGTCCTCGGCGGAGGGCGGGCGCAGCACGAGCGGGCCGGCGGAGATCACTTGGCGCGGGAGCATCCCCCATAGATATCGCGCGTAAGGGTGCGTCCGAAAGCCTATAACCTTGCCGCCATGGGTTTCCGCAGGCATGGGCCGTTTCAGGTGGGGGATCAGGTGCAGCTCACCGACCCCAAGAACAAGCGCCACACGATCACGCTCAAGCAGGACGGCGTCTACCACACGCACAAGGGCGCCATCCCGCACAGCGACCTGATCGGGCTGCCTGAGGGCTCCGTGGTGCGTTCCTCCGGCGGCACCCAGTACCTGGCCTTCCGCCACCTGCTGCAGGACTACACCCTGGCCATGCCGCGCGGCGCCGCCGTGGTCTACCCCAAGGACGCCTCGATGATCGTCGGCATGGCCGACATCTTCCCCGGCGCCCGCGTCATCGAGGCCGGCGTCGGGTCCGGCGCGCTGACCTGCTTCCTGCTGCGCGCCGTGGGGCCCGAGGGGCACGTCACCTCCTACGAGCGGCGCGAGGACTTCGCCGACATCGCGCGCAAGAACGTGGAGAAGTTCTTCGGCGGCGAGACCGACAGCTGGCGCCTGGTCGTCGGCGACCTGGTGGAGGCCATCGACGAGATCGACGTCGACCGCGTCATCCTGGACATGCTCGCCCCGTGGGAGTGCGTGGACGCCGCCGCCAAGGCCCTGACGCCCGGCGGCGTGATCTGCTGTTACGTGGCCACGACCACCCAGCTGTCCAAGACGGTCGAGACGATCCGCGATCACGGGAGTTTCACCGAGCCCCACGCGTGGGAGACCCTCCTTCGCGACTGGCATGTCGAACAGCTCGCCGTACGGCCCGACCATCGGATGATCGGGCACACGGGGTTCCTCGTCACCGCCAGGCGCATGGCCGACGGCGTGACGGCGCCGCCGCGCCGCCGACGACCGAAGGGGACCACGGAAGAACTATGACAATTTGGCCACGAGGGTGCGTTGGTGCGTGACACGGGAACAGATCGCCGTGTTCCTATGCTGCATGTATTAAACGCACTATTAGGGATTATTCGCCGAGTACTGATTGTCACTCTACGAACACTGCCCGGCCAGGTTACGGAGGGGCCCGAGATAGGTAAGGTCCTTAGTAGTCGCCCTCGACTGGGAAGGAGGTGACGGGGCGTGGCAGCTCGCGATGATGCTGAGGCTCGAGCCGCGCAGCGCGAACGGGAGGTCGCTGATCTCACAACACAGGTCTCCTTCCTCCAAGAGGAGATCACCGCGCTGAGGCGGAAGCTGGCCGAGTCACCCCGTCAGGCCAGGGTCCTCGAAGAACGTCTCCACGAGGCACAGGCGAATCTCGCGGCCGTGACAGGCCAGAACGAGCGCCTGGTGGCAACACTCAAGGAGGCCAGGGACCAGATCGTCGCCCTCAAGGAGGAGGTCGACCGGTTGGCGCAGCCGCCGTCCGGGTTCGGCACCTTCCTCGAGGCCAGAGAAGACGGCACGATCGAGGTGTTCACCGGCGGCCGCAAGCTGCGGGTGAACGTCAGCCCCGCCGTCGACGTCGACTCGCTCAGGCGTGGCCAGGAGGTCATGCTGAACGAGGCGCTCAACGTGGTCGAAGCGCTCGGCTACGAGACCGTCGGCGAGATCGTGATGCTCAAGGAGATGCTGGAGGACGGCCACCGCGCCCTCGTCATCTCGCACGCGGACGAGGAACGCATCGTCCGTCTGGCCGAATCGCTCGTCGGCCAGCCCATCAGAGCGGGCGACTCGCTGCTGCTGGAGCCGCGCTCCGGCTACGTCTACGAGCGCATCCCCAAGTCCGAGGTGGAAGAGCTGGTGCTGGAGGAGGTGCCGGACATCTCCTACGAGGAGATCGGCGGCCTCAGCCGGCAGATCGAGCAGATCAGGGACGCCATCGAGCTGCCCTACCTGCACGCCGACCTCTTCCGCGAGCACAAGCTCCGTCCCCCCAAGGGCGTGCTGCTCTACGGGCCTCCCGGTTGCGGCAAGACGCTCATCGCCAAGGCCGTCGCCAACTCGCTGGCCAAGCAGGTCGCCGAGCGTACCGGCCAGGAAGGCAAGAGCTTCTTCCTCAACATCAAGGGCCCGGAGCTGCTCAACAAGTACGTCGGTGAGACCGAGCGGCACATCCGGCTGGTCTTCCAGCGGGCGCGCGAGAAGGCCTCCGAGGGCACCCCGGTGATCGTGTTCTTCGACGAGATGGACTCGATCTTCCGCACCCGAGGATCAGGCGTGTCGTCCGACGTCGAGAACACCATCGTGCCCCAGCTGCTGTCGGAGATCGACGGTGTCGAGGGCCTGGAGAACGTCATCGTCATCGGCGCCTCCAACCGCGAGGACATGATCGACCCGGCGATCCTGCGGCCCGGCCGTCTGGACGTCAAGATCAAGATCGAGCGGCCGGACGCCGAGGCGGCCAAGGACATCTTCTCCAAGTACCTCATCACCGAGCTCCCGCTGCACCCGGACGACCTGTCCGAGCACGGCGACTCCCGCGCGGCCACCATCCACGGCATGATCCAGTCGGTCGTGGAGCGTATGTACACCGAGAGCGAGGAGAACCGCTTCCTCGAGGTGACCTACGCCAACGGCGACAAGGAAGTCCTGTACTTCAAGGACTTCAACTCCGGCGCGATGATCCAGAACATCGTCGACCGGGGCAAGAAGATGGCCATCAAGCAGTTCCTCGAAAGCGGGCAGAAGGGTCTGCGCGTGCAGCACCTGCTGACGGCCTGCGTCGACGAGTTCTCCGAGAACGAGGACCTGCCCAACACCACCAACCCCGACGACTGGGCCCGCATCTCCGGCAAGAAGGGCGAGCGGATCGTGTACATCCGCACGCTGGTCTCCGGCAAGCAGGGCACAGAAGCGGGCCGCTCCATCGACACGGTCGCCAACACCGGCCAGTACCTGTAGTCGCTTCTTTGGAAGGGCCGTGCGGGATCCTCTCCCGCACGGCCCTTTCTCCATGCTGCTCCCTGTACGGCAAGCCGGGGGACCGCCAGTCGCCGCACTTCGGCGGGCCTCTGTCCAGGGAGACGCTCCTCCGGCGCCACGGGGTTGCGCGCCGCCACGAATCCGCGGCGTGGCTGTCTTCCCTCAGGCCTGCCGTACGGGCTAGCAACTTGAGTTGACTAACCGAAGTGTAGTCAACTATGGTTGCTTGTATGCCCGAGGTTGAGAATTCCGCGTCGCAGGAGCCCGGTGACGGGCTGGCGGCTGTGGTGGCGTTGCGGCGGCTGGCCGACCAGCTGGAGGACGCCGCCGTCGAGCAGGCGATGCGTGCGGGATGGAGCTGGCCGCAGGTCGCCGAGGCGCTCGGCGTCACGCGCCAGGCAGTGCACAAGAAGCACGCCAAGCGGCTCATCGCCGCGGGCGTCACGCTGAGGAGACGACAGTGAGCGCGTTCGACAAGTATCTACACACGATCATCGTCCACGCGGGGGTCGAGGCGCAGAAGGAGGGCTCGGCGACGGTCGAGGCGCAGCACCTGCTGCTGGCGATCGCCGCCAACTCCGGGAGCGCGGCCCACCGGGTTCTGGCAGGGGCCGGGCTGGACGAGCGGGCCATCAGGGACGCGCTGGAGCGCGAGTTCGACCACAGCCTGGGCGCTGCCGGGGTGTCGCGGGCCGCCTTCGACCTGCCTCCCGCCACCCCCGACCTCACCCGCGACCCGGACATGGGCGCCTCGGCCAAGCTCGCTCTGGAGCGCGGCTTCGCTTCGGTCCCCCGCAAGCGAGACCTGCGCTCGGGCCACCTGCTTCTCGGCATCCTGCAGGCCGAGGTGGGCACGGTACCCCGAGCCCTGGCTCTGGCCGGCATCGACCGCACCGCCCTTCTCGCCGAAGTCCACCAAACCCTCACAAACCCCACCGACTAGCCCCACACCCCAGCTCTCCAGTCCAGGCCCCTCGCGGCCTCACAACTCGACCACCCACGCGTTTCAACCCGGCCAGCGCACGGGATGGGGGCGGGGCATTCGACGGCGGGCCTCGCTGCTCGTGCGTCCAACGCCAGGCAGCCGGACGTGGTGACGACCGTAACGTCTCGCCCGCTCCCGGGCACGATGCCCGCCTTACCCGCCGCCCACGTGCGCCGAGAGCCGCCGTACACCTCCTCGCCGACCCGGCGCCGGAGAGTGGCCCGCCGTTAGGCAAGTGGGGCCAAGGCTTCACGCGCTCGTACCGACGTGCGTCCTCTGCCGCCTGTCGCGCGCGGTCGGAACGCCCTGCCGTACCGGTGGGCGGGCCTCGTGCTCATGCGGCGGCGGGTGTCGCGAACCTGAACCCCAACGCGTTGCCGCCTGATGACGCGTACCCCCGGTCGGCAACTCCGGTCAGCGGCCTCGGCCGGAAGCCCCGGTCGAACAAAGCAACCCCAACCCCAACCAGGCCCGCCCGAGAGGGTGCGGTCTCGATGAGTCCTGCCCTTGAAACGGCGGAGGCGGTGGAGGTGGGTCTCGGGCATGCCCGGCTCCCCGTCCCCGACGTACGACACCCGAGAAAGGCGAAGTGATGGCGAGTGACCAAGTCGCGCTGGACGTCGCGGGCCTGCGCATGCGCTACGGCTCCACCGACGTCCTGCGCGATGTGACCTTCCGGGCCCGCCATGGCGAGGTCCTGGCCCTGCTGGGCCCGAACGGCGCGGGGAAGACCACCACGATCGAGATCATGGAGGGCTTCCGCATGCGCTCGGCCGGCCGTATCACTGTGCTGGGCACGGACCCGGCCAGGGGCGACGAGCGGTGGCGGGCCAGGCTGGGGATCGTGCTGCAGTCGTGGCGCGACCACGGCAAGTGGCGCGTGCGCGAGCTGCTGGCCCATCAGGCGCGGTACTACCCCGACCCGTGGGACCCCGACCGGCTGATCGACGCGGTCGGGCTCACCGAGCACGCCGGGAAGAAGATCAGGACCCTGTCCGGCGGGCAGCGCAGACGGCTCGACGTGGCCATCGGGATCGTGGGACGGCCCGAGGTGCTGTTCCTGGACGAGCCGACCGCCGCCTTCGACCCCGTGGCGCGCAACGACTTCCACGACGTCGTGCGGAGCCTGGACACCACGATCCTGCTGACCACGCACGACCTGGACGAGGCCGAGAAGCTGGCCGACCGCATCGTCATCCTCGACGGCGGCCGCATCATCGCCGACGGCACGGCCGCCGAGCTGGCCCGCCAGATCGCCGGGCAGGACGAGGTGCGCTGGACGCTCGGCGGGCGGCGCCATGCCGAGTCGACGCGGGACTCGACCGCCTTCGTCCGCGACCTGTTCGCCCAGTACGGCGAGCGGGTCCGGGACCTGGAGGTCCAGCGGGCCTCACTGGAGCAGACCTACCTGGCGCTGGTCAGCCAGGCCGAGAAGGAAGGACGGAAGGCATGAGGGCGGGCTTGTCGCGAGGCCTGATCGAACTGAGGCAGTCGTTCACCAACGTGGGCGACATACTGAACCATCTGATGTGGCCGGCGCTGACACTGGCCGCCGTCTACTTCCTGCGCAACGCCGGCTTCCGCGCCACGGGCCTGCCGCTCGGCACGCTGGCGCTGCCCGGCATCCTGGGGCTGAACGCCGCCATGGGCATGGTGAGCATGAGCCAGTACCTGACCGCCGACCGCGAGGACGGCACGCTGCTGCGGGCCAAGGCCACCCCGGGCGGCATGCGCGCCTACCTCGTCGGCAAGGTCGTCCTGGTGGCCGGGAGCGTCCTGGCCGACCTGGCGATCTTCCTGGTCCCCGGCACGTTCCTCATCGACGGGCTCCGCTTCGACGTCGTGGGGCTGGGCTGGGTGCTGGTCCTGGGGCTGGTCGCGAGCCTGCCGCTGGGCGCGGTGCTGGGATCGGCGTTCACCAGCGTGCGCAGCCAGGGGCTGCTCCAGCTGCCGATCCTCGGCCTGATCGCGATCTCGGGGATCTTCTACCCGGTCACCGCGCTGCCGCAGTGGCTGCAGGCCGTCGCCCAGGCGTTCCCGTTCTACTGGCTCGGCCTGGGCACGCGCTCGGCGATGCTGCCCGACGCCGCGGTGGCCGTGGAGATCGGACAGTCGTGGCGGCACCTGGAGACGGCCGCCGTGCTGGGCGCCTGGGCGGTGCTCGGGCTGGCCCTGGCGCCGATCGTGCTGCGCAGGATGGCCAGGCGCGAGTCGGGATCCGTGGTGGCCGCCCGCCGCGAGCGCGCCCTCCAGCGAGTTGCGTAACTGTACCGGTCAGCCGGTATAGTTACGGATGTGCCGAGACCGAGTTCGCGCGAACGCCTGCTCGACGCCGCCGGGGAAGTGCTGCTCACCCAGGGTGCCGACGCGTTGACACTGGAAGCCGTCGCCCAGCGGGCAGGAGTATCCAAAGGCGGCCTGTTCTACCACTTCCCCACCAAACAGGCCCTCGTCGACGGGCTGGTGCGCCGCCTCACCGAGGCGTTCGACGCCGCGCTGGGCCAGGCGGGCGAAAGGCCGGGCGACTACCTGCGCGCCTATCTGGACGCCACGATCCCCGAGGAGTACACGGCGGTGCCCGCCGACCGGCTCACCGCCGCGCTCCTGGCCGGGGTCCTGGTCGACCCGGCCGGGCTTGAGCCGCTGCGCGAGCGGTTCGCCGCCTGGCAGGACCGCCTCACCCGCGACGGCCTCGACCCCGCCGCCGCCACCGCGATACGGCTGGCCGTCGACGGCTGGTGGGCGGTCCGCATGTTCGGGCTTGGCGAACCCGGGCCTGACCTGCACGCCCGCACCCGCCGCTACCTGCTGGAGCTGATCGAGCGTGCTCAGAACGACTAAGGCCCTGATGCTCGCCACCGACCTGGGGTTCGTCGCCTACTTCCTGGTCACCGGGCTGGGCCTCATCCCCGCCGCGTGGGCGTTCGCCGACTACCGCGACCCGCTCATGGTCGCCTGGAACTGGTCCTTCCTCTGGATCGACCTGCTCGCCTCCGCCACCGGGCTGACCAGCCTGTGGCTCATGCGCAGACGCTCGAGCAGCGGCCGGCCGCTGATGCTGATCTCCCTCGCGCTCACCATGGCCTCAGGACTGATGGCGGTCGCGTTCTGGACCCTGCGCGGCGACTTCACGCTCCAGTGGTGGATCCCCAACCTCTACCTGCTGCTCTTCCCCCTGCCGGCCATGGCGATCCTGGTACGGCGGGCCTTCTAGGCTGGCCACGTGCTCAGCAGCAACAGGCTCCGCATCCTGCTCGAAGTGTTCCGGACCGGCAGCATCGCCGGTGCCGCCCGGACACTGAAACTGTCGCCGTCGGCCGTCTCCCACCAGCTGGCCAAGCTGGAGGACGAGGCCGGCGTCGGCCTGGTGGAGCGTAACGCCCAGAGCCTGCGCCTGACCGAGGCCGGACGGCGCCTGGCCATCCGGGCGCAGGAAGTCGTCGACATCATCGAGGCCGCCGAGAAGGACCTGCTCGCCCAGGCCCGCGTCGACGCGGGGCAGCTGCGGATCGGCTTCTTCGCCTCCGCCGGGTACCGGCTGCTGCCGCTGGCGCTGTCACGCTTCGCCACCCGCTACCCCAGCGTCGCGCTCGACCTGGTGGAGGGCCAGCCGTACGAGCTGCTGCCCGACCTGGAGCGGGGCGCGCTCGACGTGCTGGTCGTCTTCGAGCACGCGCTCGACCCGTGGCAGTGCCCCGAAGGGGTCGAGGTGCTGCACCTGTTCGACGAGCCGCAGTTGCTGGTCGTCCCCACCGGCCACCAGGCCAGCCTCCGCCCCCGCGTACGGCTCGCCGACCTGGCCACCGAACCGTGGATCACCACCTTCGGCGCCGAGCACCCGGTGTCGATCCTGGAGCGTGCCAGCACGCTGGAGGGCTTCACCCCGCAGATCCGCTGCCGCAGCGACCACTACGAGGTCACCATCGGCCTCGTTCGCGCGGGCCTCGGCGTCGCCCTGGTCCCCAGCCTCGGCCTCCAGGGTGTCACCGGCGTCCAGATCTGCCGCCTGGTGACCCCCCAACTCTTCCGCCGCATCGGCGTGGCCCGCCGCCCCACCAACCCCAACCCCGCGGCCAGATCCTTCCTCGCCTACCTCCGCACCGCCGCCGCCCAACTCCGCAACTCCCTCACCCCCGACCTCCGCTAACAGACCCCCTCACGACCGCCCCACCCCTCTCTTGGGAATGCGTCCCCGTGGGGATATGGCCCCCCGTGGGGATATGGCCCCCCGTGGGGATATGGCCCCCGTGGGAATGCAGCCCCGGTGGGGGATACGGCGCTCGTGGGGATGTGGTGCTCGTGGGGATGCTGCGCCCCTCGAGAACGTGGCCCCCTGGGCGCCGCGTCGGTGAGACGTGGTGCGGTGGTGTTCGGCGCCTTGTACGGCGCGTGGCGGGAGCACGGCGTGCGGCGGGACGTCGTGGTGTCGGCGCCCCTCGAGAAGGCGGCTCTCCTGGGCGCCGCGTCGGTGGGATGTGGTGCGGTGGTGCTTGGCCGGTGGTGGGGTTAGGAAGAGGGTTGGGGGAGGTGGGAGAGGGTTAGGCCGGCTTGCCGTACTGCTGTTACCAGGGACTGGTCCGAGCCGGGTGGGCCTGAGGCCAGGACTGCGTAGGCCAGGCCGCCCATGATGCCGACGTCTGTGCGGATGCCTTCGTCCGTGCCTGTTTTGTTGGCTATCCAGGCCGCTTCCTGGTCGTGGCGGACCAGGGCGGGGACCAGGCCGTGGTCGGTGTTGGCGAGCATCCACTCGCGCAGTTGGACCTGCCAGCCCTGGCCGCCTGCCACCAGGGCCGCCAGACCTGACAGCTCTGACGCCGTGCCCAAGGCGAACGTCGGCGGGTCCGTGTCGGTGCGGGGCTCCCTGATGCGGTCGAGCAGGCGGGTGCGGGTCAGGCCCAGCGCGGCCGCGGCGGCGTTGACACGGTCGAGGCCGACGCGGCGGAGCAGGGCGTTCGTGGCGGTGTTGTCGCTCACGGCGGCCGTCAGCAGGGCCAGATCGCCGACCGTCCACTGCCGTTGTGACAGCCCGAGCAGCAGGCCCGAGCCGCCGCAGTAGTCGTCGTCCTCCAGCGCCACCGTCTCCTCGGCGTCCAGGATGCCGCCCTCGAGGCTCATCGCCACCTCGGCCAGCAGCAGCAGCTTCCCGACGCTCGCCAGCGGGAGCTCCACGTCCTCATGTACGCCGAGGACCAGCCCGCCCGGCTCACCCACAGCCCGTACGGCTACCGCCAACGTCCCCGGACACTCGGCCGCGACCTCCACGATCCGCGCCACCGCATCCACGTACCCTGACTCCCTTCGAATCGCCACCTTTCCAGCCCCGCCCTCCACCGAACCGCCCCCTCCAGAAACCCCAACCCCCAGCGAGACCGCCTCCCGAACGACCGCGCCAGGCACCGCCACCTCGTCCGAGGCGCCCGCCTCCGGCGAGAGACCCGCCCTCGGCGAGGTCGCCGTCATGGGGTCACCACGGTTCCTGGGCGGGCTGTCGTGACCGTGCCGTGCTGGACGGCGATCTCGCCCGCCACCACGACCGTGTGCAGGCCGACCGGCGGCAGCAGCGGCTCGCCGTACGTGGCGCCGTCCGCGATCGTGCCGGGGTCGAAGAGGACCAGGTCCGCGTGCGCCCCGTCCCTGAGGACGCCGCGGTCCGTGAGGCCGAAGCGGGCCGCGGCCATGCCGGTCATCTTGTGCACGGCCGTCTCGAGCGAGATCAGGGACTGCTCCCTGACGTAGCGGCCCAGGACCCGCGGGAACGTCCCCGCCAGGCGCGGATGGGGATGGCCCGGCTTGGGGACCCCGTCCGAGCCGATCATGGAGAAGTCGCTGGCCAGCACCCGCCGCACGTCGTCCTCGCGCATCGAGTGGCTGATGATCGTCACCTCGCCGTCCTCAGCGAGCAGCAGCTCCGCCGCGGCGTCCACGGGGTCGCCGCCCAGCGAGGCGATCGTGCGCCCCTCCACCGAGGGGTTACGCACGGCGCAGGCCACCGAGATGCGGTCCCAGCCGCCGTTGCCCACCGTGTTCTCCCAGCCGGGGACCCCGTCACGGATCGCCTCGCGCATGCGGTCCCGCTCCGAGACCGAGCGCAGGCGCCCCAGCAGGGCCTGGGTGCCGCCCGAGTTGGCCCACGGCGGCAGCATCGCCGACAGGGACGTCGACGCCTCGGTGTAGGGGTAGACGTCGCAGGTGACGTCCATGCCGGAAGCGCGCAGCGAGGCGATCCTGGCCAGCGTCCGCTCGGTGCGGCCCCAGGCGTGCTTGCCTGCCGTCTTGTGGTGCGAGACGTGCAGTGCCGCGCCGCTCCTGCGCGCGATCTCCACCGCCTCCTCCAGCGCCTCCTCCACGCGCGCCATCTCGTCACGCAGATGCGTCACGTACGGCTTGCCGTGCCGCGCCGCCACCTTCGCCAGCGCGACCACCTCGTCCGTGCCGCCGTAGGTGCCCGGCGTGTAGATGAGCCCGGTCGACAGCCCGGCCGCGCCCTGCGCCAGCGCCTCGTCCAGCAGCGAGCACATCACTTCCAGCTCGTACGGCGAGGCCGCCCGCTCGTCGTAGCCCACCACGCCCGCGCGGAGCGTGCCGTGCCCGACGAGCGAAGCCAGATGGTTCGACCGGGGAGCGCTCCCATGGGCCGCCGCAAACCCCGAAAAGTCGCGGAAAATCGGGACGTCGCCGCCGAAGCCCGCCCGGCTGGACCCGCGCATCTCCGGGATCCGCTCCGGCAGCGCGGGAAACAGCCCGGACCCGCAGTTGCCGCAGATCTCCACGGTCACGCCCATCCGCACCGGCGCCACGGCCAGCTCCCACGCGTCGGGACCCAGCAGCGTCACCGCGTCGGAGTGCGTGTGCACGTCGATGAACCCGGGCGCCACGACCAGCCCCTCGGCCTCGACGGTCTGCGCCGCGGCCCGCCGTACCAGGTCGGCCCGCGGGGGAAGCAGCACCACGCGGCCCTCGCGCACGCCCACGTCGGCGGGACGCAGGGGAGAGCCGGTGCCGTCGGCGAGCAGGGCGCCGCGTATCAACAGATCGAGGTTCAAAGCACCTGCCCCAGGAAGGCGCGGGTGCGCTCGTGGCGCGGACTGGACAGGACCTCGCGCGGCGGGCCCTCCTCCACGATCACCCCGTCGTCGACGAACACCAGGTGATCACCCGCCTCCCTGGCGAAACCCATCTCGTGCGTCACCACGATCATCGTGATTCCGCTGGTGGCCAGGTCGCGCATCACCGTCAGCACCTCCTGCACCAGCTCCGGGTCGAGGGCGCTGGTGGGCTCGTCGAACAGCATCACCTTGGGGTCCATGGCCAGGCTGCGGGCGATGGCCACCCGCTGCTGCTGGCCACCCGACAACTGCGCCGGGTAGTGGTGGGAGCGGTCGGCCAGACCGACCCGGTCCAGCAGCTCGCGCGCCCGCCGGATCGCCTTGTCACGCGGGGTGCGCAGCACCGAGCAGGGACCTTCGATCACGTTCTCCAACGCCGTCATGTGGGGGAACAGGTGGAAGCGCTGGAACACCATACCGATCTTCCGCCGCTGCAGGCACAGCTCGTCGGGCCGCAGCAGGTGCAGCTTGTCGCCCTGCTCGCGGTAGCCGATCAGCTCGCCGTCCACCCAGATCCTGCCCGAG
Source organism: Nonomuraea sediminis (assembly GCF_018531495.1). Taxonomy (GTDB): domain Bacteria; phylum Actinomycetota; class Actinomycetes; order Streptosporangiales; family Streptosporangiaceae; genus Nonomuraea; species Nonomuraea sediminis. The sequence continues at coordinate 405,834 of NZ_JAHDTI010000010.1, read as the reverse complement.
TCGATCGTCTCGAGCCGGTTGACGCAGCGCAGCAGCGTCGACTTGCCCGAACCCGACGGGCCCACCACGCACACCACGCCGCCCTCGGGCACGTCCAGGCTGACGCCCTTGAGCACCTCCACCGGTCCGAAACGCTTACGGACCGACTGGACCTTCACCATGCTCACAACGCCTCACCCCGGCTGAACCGCTTCTCCAGGAAGTGCTGTCCCACGCTGGCCACGCTGGTCAGCACCACGTACCAGACGGACGCCACGATCAGCAGCGCGATCACCTCGAAGTTCCCCAGATAGATGCGCTGCGCCACCGTCAGCAGCTCCGCGCCCGCGATCACCGACACCATCGACGTGGTCTTCAGCATCGAGATGAACTGGTTGCCCGTCGGAGGGATGATCACCCGCATCGCCTGCGGCAACACCACCCGCCGCAGGATCTTCCTGTGCGACATGCCCAGCGACTCGGCCGCCTCCCGCTGGCCGGGATCGACCGAGCGGATGCCCGCCCTGACGATCTCGGCCATGTAGGCGCCCTCGTTGATCGTCAGGCCCAGGGCCGCTGCCACGAACGGCGTGATGACCGTGTTGGCCTGCCAGTGCACGAACATCGGCCCGCCGAACGGCACGCCGATCCCGATCACCGGGAACACCAGCCCGATGTTGAACCAGAAGATCAGCTGCACCAGCAGCGGCGTGCCGCGGAAGAACCACGTGTACAGGCCGGCCGCGCCGCGCAGCACCGGGCTGTCCGACAGCTGCAGCACCGCGGCCAGCACGCCCAGCGCCACCCCGAGCACCATCGACAGCAGGGTCAGCGCGATCGTCACCAGCAGCCCGCCCAGGATCCTGGGATCGAACAGGTAGGCGACGATCACGTCCCAGTGCAGGTTCTCGTTGACGACGATCGTGTAGACCAGCCAGATCAGCACCAGCCCGGCCAGCGCGGCGGCCACCATCCGGCCGGGCCGCCGCGGCTTGACCGCGTCGATCGGCAGTTCGGTCATGACGCGCCGGTGTTGATCGTGACCTTCGGCACCGCGTTGGCGGCCGTGCCGTACTTGTCGAGGATCTTCTTGTACTCGCCGCTGTCGACCAGTTCCTGCAGCGCCTTGGCTACCGCGTCGCGCAGCGCCGGGTTGCGCTTGTCGATCGCGATGCCCCACGGCCCGGCGTCGTACTGCTCGGGCAGCACGTCGTACTTGCCGGTCTCCTTGGCGTACATGTAGCCGACGGGGGAGTCGACGATCGTGGCCACGCTGCGGCCGGAGTCGATCGTGAGCAGACCGGTCGGGGCGTCCTCGCTCTGCATGATCTGCATCTTCTGCGCGCACTTCTCGTTCTGCCGCAGGCCGATGTCCAGATTCGAGCTGCCCTTGGCCAGCACGACCTTCTTGCCGCACAGGTCCTCGAGCGTCTTGATGCTCTCGGGGTTGCCCTTCTTGACCATGATCGAGCCGCCCGCGTTGAAGTAGTCGACGAAGTCGACCGCCTTGCGGCGCTGCTCGGTGTCGCTGAGCGAGGACATCGCGACGTCCCACCGCCCGCCCTGCAGGCCGGGAATCAGCCCGTCGAAGGCGGCGTTGGTCGTCTTGACCTTCAGCCCGAGCCGGCCCGCGATCGCGGCTGCCAGGTCGATGTCGACGCCGGTCAGCTCCTGCGTGCCCGGCTTGTACATCTCCATCGGCGGATAGCCCTCCGACGTCGCCATCCGCAGCTCGCCCGACTGGCGGACCTGATCGGGCACGAGCTCCTTGGCGCTCTTGCCCGCCGACGACGCGTCCACGTGCGCGGCCGTGCCCGAGTTGGACCTGCCGCAGCCGGCGCTCAGCGCGCAGATCGCGGCGACCGCGATGACCAGGTGTTTTCGCATGGCCGACATGGTTACGGGACCCGTCTCGGCAGCCCAACGAACGTGAACGCTTACGGCTCTGACCCTCGAATCCGTCGATGCTCATGAAAACCCCGGCACAACCGTTCCTAAGGTGGGCCGCCATGGAGAATCTCTGGCCACGCACCGCCACCTGGACCGGGGGAGAGCTGTCGATCGGCGGCCTGGGCGTGCGGGAGCTCGCCGAACGCCACGGCACCCCCGCCTACCTGCTGGACCAGGCCGACTTCGAGGCCCGCTGCCAGGCCTGGCTCGACGCCCTGCCCGACGGCGACGTCCACTACGGCGGCAAGGCGTTCCTGTGCCCGGAGATCGTCCGCTGGATCGCCCGCCTGGGCCTGTCGCTCGACGTGTGCACCGGCGGCGAACTGGCCGTCGCCCAGGCCGGCGGGATGCCCCCGGCACGCGTCGTCTTCCACGGGAACAACAAGTCCGCCGAAGAGCTGCGCCGCGCCGTCGAATGGGGCATCGGCTGCATCGTCGTCGACTCCTTCGCCGAGCTCGACCGGCTCGCCCCGCTCGTCGGCGGCGGCATCACCCAGCGCGTCATGATCCGCGTCACGCCCGGCGTCGACGCCGCCACCCACAAGGCCATCGCCACCGGCGGCGAGGACTCCAAGTTCGGCTTCTCGCTGGCGCGCGGCGACGCCCTGCGAGCCGCCCGCCGCATCCAGGACACCCCCGGGCTCGAGCTGCACGGGCTGCACTCCCACATCGGGTCCCAGATCTTCGACACCGCCGGGTTCGCCCAGGCCGCGGCCAAGATGGCGACGTTCGCCGGCGAGGTGGGAGTCGACCGGCTCGATCTCGGCGGCGGGCTCGGCGTCGCCTACCGGCCCGGCGACCCCGAACCGCCCACGCCCTTCGACGTCGTCACCGCCCTGCGCAAGGAGATCGGCGACCTGCACCTCGCCGTCGAACCCGGACGCTCCATCGCCGGGCCGACCACGGTCGCGCTCTACCGGGTCGGCACGGTCAAGGACGCCTACGTCAGCGTCGACGGCGGCATGAGCGACAACCCGCGCCCTGCCATGTACGGCTCGCCGTACACCGCCGCCCTCGCCTCCCGCCGCTCGCAGGCGCCCCTCCGTGAGGTGACGGTCGTCGGCAAGCACTGCGAGAGCGGCGACATCCTCGTCCGCGACCTGTCCCTGCCCGCCGACGTCGTGCCGGGGGACCTGCTGGCGGTGCCCGTCTCGGGGGCCTACCAGCGCTCGATGGCCAGCAACTACAACCACGTCCCCCGCCCGCCGGTGATCGCCGTCCACGAGGGAATCAGTCGAGAAATCGTCCGCCGCGAGACGGAGGCCGATCTTCTTCGGCTTTACGCGTGAGCTTCCTGTACGGCGGGCCGCCGTACTCCGGCTTCGGGCCCGATCTTCGCGCTGATCTTGTACGGCAGGCCGCCGCCACCGGCCGCCCGCCGTACTACGGCTGAGGGCCCGCGACCGGCGCTTGCGGCGAGTCGGTGACTGTCGCTCGCCGTCACGGCGCTTCGTAATCCTGGCACCACGGCTGTGGTTGCCCGCCGTACAGGGCGCCGACTTCCGCCGCACACCGTCTCGCCGACCCGGCGCCTGGCCTCGAGATCGCCTCTTACCAAGTCAAGCGATTCGCGGGCGGGGCGTCGGCGGGAGTGGGAAGGTGGCGATAGCCGTACAGAAGGGGCGAAACAGGAGTGATGGGAGGGAACCAAAGGTAAAGGAGTGACGTCCAATACCTGTGCACTCCCCCTCTCGATCGCGGCGCGCGCGGGGTGACGGCCGGCTGGCCGAACTCGACCTGCTGCGGTTCATCGCCGCGCTGAGCGTGGTCGCCTTCCACCTCTTCGTCGCCTTCGCCTCCGTCTGGGGCGCACGACCCGCCGCCCTGTTCCCAGCGCTGGCGCCGGTGGCGGGATTAGGAATCCTGGGGGTCGAGCTCTTCTTCGTCATCAGCGGATTCGTCATCCTGATGACCGTGTGGGGGAAAGGGCTGGGGGCGTTCGCCTGGTCCAGGTTCGTGCGGCTGTACCCCGCCTACTGGCTGAGCCTGGGCGCCGTGGCCCTGCTCTACGGCGTGATGGGGGCCAAGGCCCTCGACCCCAAGCTGACCGGCGGCGAATACGCCGTCAACGCCACCATGTTCCAGCGCCTGTTCAAGGTCATCGACGCCAACGGCGTCTACTGGTCGCTCTGGGCCGAGCTCCGCTTCTACCTGCTGATGGCGATCCTCGTCATCGTCGGCGTCACCTACGGACGCGTCCTGGTCTTCGCCGGGATCTGGCTGGCCGCCGCCATCGGCGCCGAATTCCTCGGCGACCCCGTCGTCAACGAGATCGTCATGCCCCGCTACGCGCCCTACTTCATCGCCGGCATGTCGCTCTACCTGATACACAAGCACGGATCCCGCTGGCTGCCCTGGCTCTACGTCGTCGCCGGCTGGGCCATCTCCCTGCACTCCGCCCTCGAACGCGTGCACGGCAGGATCAAGGTCGCCGGATACGTCAACATGCCCGTCAACGACGTCAGCGTCATCGTCACGATCACGCTGATCTTCGCCGCCATGTCGCTGGTCGCCCTCGGCGTGCTGCGGATGCGGCCCTCCAAGCTGCTCACCGCGCTGGGCGGCACGACCTACCCGCTGTACCTGTTCCACTCCGTCGTCGCCGTGGCCCTCATCCCCGTCCTGACCAAGACTTTGCCCGCGTGGGCCGTCGCCCTCGTGACCATTGTTTCGGCCATCGTCCTTTCCTACCTCGTTTACGCGCTCGCCGAGCGTCCCATCCAGCGCATACTCCGTCCGCGCAGACGCCAACAAAGTCCCGCAACGCCCGCCGTACAGGTTCAAAAGGCGTCGGTGCCATAACTCTGTGGCCTTGAGGCGCTGTGAAGGGCATAGGCTCGGGCATATAAACGGCGGATAGACAGAACCGGACTGTTCGGCCGGGCTGTTCCCGGCGGGACGACGAGAGGTGCGCATGACGGTGCGTCGGGTGATGGGCATCGAGACCGAGTACGGCATTTCCGTACCAGGTCAGCCAGGCGCCAACGCGATGGTGACCTCCTCACAGGTCGTGAACGCCTACCTGGCCGCCTCCGCGGCCCGGGCCCGCAGGGCCCGATGGGACTTCGAGGAAGAGAACCCGCTCCGCGACGCCCGAGGCTTCGACCTCGCCCGCGAGGTCGCCGACCCCAGCCAGCTGACCGACGAGGACCTCGGCCTGGCCAACGTCATCCTCACCAACGGCGCCCGCCTCTACGTCGACCACGCCCACCCCGAATACTCCACGCCCGAGACCACCAACCCGCGCGCCGCCGTCATCTGGGACAAGGCCGGCGAACGCGTCATGTACGACGCCGCCCAGCGTGCCTCCGCCATCCCGTCGAACGCGCCCATCCAGCTCTACAAGAACAACACCGACGCCAAGGGCGCCTCCTACGGCTGCCACGAGAACTACCTCATGCGGCGGGCCACGCCCTTCGCCGACATCGTGCGTCACCTGACGCCGTTCTTCGTGTCACGACAGGTCGTCGTCGGCGCCGGCAAGGTCGGGATCGGGCAGGACTCGCGCGGCGACGGCTTCCAGATCTCCCAGCGGGCCGACTTCTTCGAGGTCGAGGTGGGCCTCGAGACCACGCTGAAGCGCCCGATCATCAACACCCGCGACGAACCGCACGCCGACCCCGAGAAGTACCGGCGCCTCCACGTCATCATCGGCGACGCCAACATGTCTGAAATTTCCACATACTTGAAGCTCGGGTCGACCGCGCTCGTCCTCGCCATGATCGAAGACGGCTTCCTGACGCGCGACCTCGCCGTCGAGAACCCCGTCCAGGCGCTCAGGGCCGTCTCCCACGACCCCACCTGCCGCTACGAGATCGCCATGCGCGACGGCCGCAAGCTCACCGCCATCCAGCTGCAGATGGAATACCTCGAGCAGGCCCGCAAGTACGTCGAAGAACGCGGCACCGCCCAGGAGGAGATGAACAAGGACATCCTCGACCGCTGGGAGTCCGTCCTCACCCGCCTCGCCGAAGACCCCATGCAACTCTCGCGCGAACTCGACTGGGTCGCCAAGCTCGAACTCCTCGAGGGCTACCGCACCCGCGACGGCCTGGCCTGGAGCCACCCCCGCCTGCAGCTCGTCGACCTGCAGTACTCCGACATCCGCCCCGACCGCGGCCTGTACAACCGCCTCGTCGCCCGCGGCCGCATGCAGCGCCTCGTCAGCGAGGAAGAGGTCCAGCGCGCCGTGGAGAGCCCGCCCACGGACACCCGCGCCTACTTCCGCGGCCGCTGCCTGCGCCAGTACAGCGAGTCGGTCGCCGCCGCCTCCTGGGACTCGGTCATCTTCGACATCCCCGGCCGCGAGTCCCTCCAGCGCGTCCCCACCCTGGAACCGCTGCGCGGCACCAAGGCCCACGTCGGCGAACTCTTCGACCGCTGCCGCACCGCCGCCGACCTCGTAGCCGCCCTAACCGGCGACTCCTAACCCACCCCGCCCGCCCCCATCCCTTACGGCCCTGGCTGGCGCGATCTCTGGCCCTGACCGGCCGCATCCTTCACTGCCCCGGGCCGCACCCGCCGACGCGGCCCTGCCGCCACCGCGGATGCCAAGTCCGCCTGCCCTGCACGCTCAATGTCGCCATGCGCCCGTCGAGTCGGCCTCGAAGGCCCTCTCTCCGGGTGTTCCGCGGCACCCCACCTCGGGCATCGGGCCTCACCAGCACAGACACCGCGTGCTCGCCTCGCGTGGCTTTCCCGGGCTTCTTGTACGGCAAGCCGTGGAGGCGCCACCCGCCGACCTGGGCGGGCGCCCGGTGGGGACGGTACGCATGGGTGGGCCGCGGCCCGCCGTAACGTCGCGCGAGGGGCGTGGCTGGGTGGTCTGGTGAGACCGCGACGGCTGGATCCCCCGTGCGGGGGAGGGGGTTCACCAGTTCGGGTGAGGGTGGCTGCCGGGAGTACTCGGCAAGCTGGGGCGCATGAGACTGAGTTGGGCGCCATGGCTGACCGGAGCGCTGGCCACGGCGTACGCGATCCTGCAGAGCACGTGGCTACTCGCGGGCACGCCGACCTGGGCGCTGAGCAGCAGCGACCTCACCACGCCCCGAGGGCTGGTGATCGGCGCCTGCCTGGCCGTCATCGCCGTCGTCGCCGCGCTGAAGGTCACGGGCGGACGGTGGCCGCTGGTGGTGGCCGCCTGGGCGCTGAGCCTGCTGCTGACCTGCTCGGCCGCGATGATCCTGCTCGACTTCGTGGGCGGGATCCTGCCCGGGCTCGGCATCCCGCACGACCCGGCCGGGTTCGCCAGCCGCGCCGCCTGCCTGGTCGTGGCCGCCTTCTCAGCCGTCACCGCCCTGTCCTACCAGCGGGAACTGCGCGGATGCGCCCGCTGCAGCCGCATCCCGAGGCTGGCCGCGACCCCTCGGTGGGCCTACGTCGCCGCCTACGCCGCCGTGGCCGGGTTCGCGCTGCGCATCTTCGCCCAGGTGGCGCTCTTCGGGCCGGTCCCGTTCGCGGAAGGACCGCAGACACTCGTGTTCGAAGCCGGATTCGGGCTGGCAGGCGTACTGCTGCCGCTCGCCCTCGTGCACAGGTGGGGCAGGATCTGGCCGCGCTGGGTACTGCCGCTGGCCGGACGGCGGGTGCCACGCTGGCTCGTGGTCGGCCCCGGGTTCGCCGTGGCCGCCGCCCTGCTGGCCTACTTCGGCGCCGGTCTGGTCCAGCTGACCCAGGAGACGATCGCCGGGACCCTCCAGCTGCCCGCCTTCATGTGGACCGCCATCCCCGCCTACGTCCTGTGGGGAATCGGCCTCGCCATCGCCTCCACCGCCTACTACCGCGCGACCAAACCCCCATGCCCCACCTGCCACACCTGAGAACCCGCGCCCCTCGGGGAATCTACAATGTAAAGGCGTCGGGGACGCTGCGTCGGGAGCGCGGCGGCGTAGGCCGCCAGAAGGACTGTGACGAGAGGCACACTCGCTGTGTCGATGACGGCGGCGACACCGGAACCTCCTGCGTGGCGGGGGTTCCGCCATTGGATAGCGCTGGTATCCAATGAAGAGGTCAAGATCGCGGTGTGATCGGCGCGAAATGTCGCTCGGTTCGGGGAAGATATCCCTAGAGGGCAGTCCCCCGAAGCGGAGGTTGACATGGCAACCAAGGACACCGGCGGCCAGAAGCAGGCCGGCCGCCGCGACGCCGACGTCGAGGAGACCGAGGCGTCGGCGGCGCCAGACGTTCAGGAGCGCCAGGAGAAGCTCACCGACGACGTCGACGCGATCCTGGACGAAATAGACGAAGTTCTCGAAGAGAACGCAGAGGAATTTGTCAGGTCTTACGTCCAAAAGGGCGGAGAGTAGGGCAAAACGGACATCAAAATCGGACTAAAAGGGTGGAAACGCCGGAGGGGTTGAAGCGGTGCCCGGACTGCGGAGAGGTCAAGGCCGTCTCCGAGTTCGGGCGTAACAAACGACTGGCCGATGGCCTCGCTCGTTACTGCAAGGCATGCTTCCAAATACGGCATGCCAAGAGCTATCGGAGGCGGGCTGCCGAAGCGGGGAAGAAGGTTCGCGATCGCCTCGAGGTGCCAGAGGGGCAGAAGCAGTGTCCGCGATGTGCAGAGATCAAGCCTCGCGAGGAGTTCGGCCGCAATCGTGCGACCAAAGATGGGCTCACCAGCTACTGCAAGCCTTGTCACACGCTGGTCATGCGCGAAATCAAGATCAAGAATCACGGAAGCGAGCGCAACTACCTGCTGAAGCTCCGCTATGGCATCACTGAGGACGACTTCGAGCGCATGCTCGCCGCCCAAGGCGGCCTTTGCGCCATCTGCCGCGCCGTACCGGGCACTTTCGTCGACCACTGCCACGCCACCGGCGATGTCCGTGGCATCCTCTGTTTCAACTGCAACAACGGGCTCGGCCACTTCCGCGACAACGAGGCCGACCTGCAGCTGGCAGCTCTGTATCTGATGGGCGAGCTCTATCGCCCCGACTTCGTGGTGATCCCGGAGCAGCGGGCGAAGTCGAGTGCGCCGAGCCGGCGCTACCACCTGTCGCAGCGCTACCGGATCCGTGAAGAGGACGTCGACAAGATGATTGACGAACAGCACGGGCTGTGCGCTGTGTGCTGGTCGAGGCCGCCCGAGCACGTCGATCACTGTCACGACACCGGCGCGGTGCGCAAGGCACTCTGTCTGCCGTGCAACACGGGGATCGGCCAGTTCAGGGACGATCCTGATGTGGTGTGGCGGGCTCTGTCGTACCTCGAGCCTCTGTTCGAGGAGGAAGCGCTGTCCGAGGACGAGCTGGCGGAGCTGGGCCGGGCCGAGGACGCGAAGTGGTCCGCTTTCCTGGTGGGGGCTATGCCGATCTAGGCATGGTGTATTCGACGCCCACGCCGAGGAGGCGGATGGGGCGGTCGAGGGTGAAGCGGGCGAGGGCCGCGAGGGCGGCCGACTCGATGGGCTCGGGGTCGGTGGTGGGGGATTCGAGCTTGGTCTGGCGGGTTTGCGTGATGAAGGGGACGAAGCGCACCTTGACCGTGACCCGGATGACCGTGCGGCCTTCGTCCACGGCCTCGGCGGCCAGGCGGCGGGCGAACGAGCGCACGTGGTCGGCGATGATCGCGTGGTCGGCGATGTTGCGGGGGAACGTGGTCTCGTGGCTGTGGCCGCGGGGCACCCAGGGGGTGTCGGTGACGGAGGCTTCGCCCTTGCCGAGCGCGAGGTAGCGCAGCCAGGGGCCGTTGGTGGGGCCGAAACGTGTGGCGAGTTCCGCGGGGTCGGCGGCGGCCAGCTGGTTGACGGTGTGCAGGCCCAGGTCGGCGAGTTTCTTGGTGGTTTTGGCGCCGATGCCCCACAGGGCGGAGGTGGGGCGTTCGCCCATGACCTCGACCCAGTCGGCGCTGGTGAGCGTGGAGATTCCGGCCGGTTTGCGGAACTGGGCGGCCAGTTTGGCCTGGTGCTTGTTGTCGCCGATGCCGATGGAGCAGGTCAGCCCGGTCTTGTCGAGTACGGCCTGCTGTAGTTTCCTGGCCAGGGCGCCGGGGTCGTCGGTGTCGGTGCCGATGAACGCCTCGTCAAGTCCCCAGACTTCCAGCGTGACGGGGAAGTCGCGTAGCACGGCCATGACCTGCGCGGAGGCCGCCTCGTAGGCGGGCATGTCGCTGGGCAGGAAGACGGCGTCGGGGCATTTGCGGAGCGCGGTCCGCATCGGCATGCCGGAGTTGACTCCGTGTTCGCGCGCGGCGTAGGAGGCGGTCGCGACCACGGTGCGTGGCTGGGTGGGATCGCCGTTGCCGCCGACGATGACCGGCTGGTCGGCCAGTTCCGGGTGCCGCAGGATCTCGACGGAGGCCATGAACGAGTCGAGATCCAGATGCAGGATCCACACGCCCCCAGTATCACGCACCCCACCCCGAACCATGGCGCCAGACGAGGAGCGGCGATCACCCGGCAGAGCGGAGCCGCGACCCCACGGCATCACGCGAGGAGGCGTTGTCAGGGAGGAACGCCGTCAGGCGTGGAGGGGTGTCAGGCGAGAAAGGGGTGTCGGCAGGAGGGCGTCAGGCGTGGAGGTGTGACAGGAGGAGCGGCGTCAGGCAGGCGGTGTCGGGGGAGGAGGGGGTGTCAGGCGAGGGGCGCTGGTCAGGGGAGCAGGAGCCTCAGGGGAGGAGGGTGCGTCCGGGGAAGAGCGGGTGTCAGGGGAGGAGGGTGTCGTTGTGGTAGATGAGGGAGCGGTGGGGGACGGCCCAGGTGGGGGTTCCGATGGTGGGTTCCTCGCCTTCGGGGACGACCGCCTGGATGAAGGTGTGGTCGGTTTCGAGGGTGACGAGGGTGCTGGTGCCGAGGTTCTCCAGGACGGAGATCGTGCCGGGGAAGGCGTCTTCGCGTTCGGTGGGCGACAGGGTCATGTATTCGGGGCGCACGCCGTACACGATCTCGTCGCCGTCGGTGACGGCGGCGGGGGAGGGCAGGACGGCGCCGGCGACGTGGAGGCGTCCTGAGACGGCCTTGCCGGGCAGCAGGTTCATGGGGGTGGAGCCGATGAAGGAGGCGACGAAGGTGGTGGCGGGCCGCTGGAAGACCTCGGCGGGGCTGCCGACCTGGATCATGCGGCCGTGAGACATGACGGCGATGCGGTCGGCCAGCGCGAGCGCTTCCGCCTGGTCGTGGGTGACGAAGACGGTGGTGACGGCGAGGTCCCGCTGCAGGCGTTTGAGGAAGGTGCGGGCTTCGAGGCGGAGTCTGGCGTCGAGGTTGGACAGCGGCTCGTCGAACAGGAACGCGGCCGGGCGGCAGGCGATGGCGCGGGCGAGGGCGACGCGCTGCTGCTGGCCGCCGGAGAGCTGGCTGGGGCGGCGGTCGAGGAGCTCGCCGAGCGACAGGGTCGCGGCGACCTCGCGGGCTTTGGCGACGCGGTCGGCGCGGGGGACCTTCTTGATGCGCAGGGGGTAGGCGATGTTGTCGGTGACGTCCATGTGCGGAAAGATCGCGTAGTCCTGGAAGACCATGGCGACGTCGCGACGGCCGGGCGGCAGCGCGGTCACATTAACGTCATTTATCCGGACATGTCCGGCGGATGGCGTCTCGAGGCCCGCGATCGTCCGCAGCAGCGTGGTCTTGCCGCACCCCGACGGGCCCAGCAGCGCGAAGAACTCTCCGTCGCCGATCGTGAGGGAGATCCCGTCGAGCGCGCGGACCCCACCGGGAAACACCTTCGTCAGGCCGTCGAGCGCGATCATGGGAGTTCCTCCGTCGGCCCCATGATGTCGATGAGCTCGGTCATGCCTTGATCCCTCCGTGGAAGCGGAAGCCGTACCGCCTGGAGACGAACACGTACATCAGCACCACCGGCAGCGAGTACAGCAGCGAGAACGTCGAGATGAGGTCGAGCTTGGGCGCGCCGCCCTCGGTGTAGAGGGTGTAGATGATGACCGAGCCGGGCAGTTTGTCCGGGTCGCGCAGCAGGATGAACTGGAACAGGAACCCGCCCCACACGCTGGCCAGCGACCAGACCGCGATCGTGGCCAGGCCGGGCCGTACCAGGGGCACCGCGATGTGCAGCAGGATCTGCAGCGGCGAGGCGCCGAAGACGCGGGCCGACTCCTCGTAGCTGGTCGGCGTCTCGTCCATGAAGTCCTTGAGGATGAAGATCGCGGCGGGCAGCAGGCCGCTGGAGACGACGAGGATCACGCCGAGATGGGTGTCGATCAGGTCGAGCCGGGTGGCCAGCTCGAAGATCGGCACCATCGCCGCGGTGCCCGTCACGACGGACGACAGCAGCAGGAGCACGTAGAGCAGCACGTCGCGGCCTGGCACGCGGACGCGGGACAGGGCGTAGGCGGCCAGCGAGGCGAGCACGACGACCAGCGCGGCCGCGCCGCCCGCCTGGATGAGGGAGTTGCGGATGGAGCTGAGCGCGTAGGGGTTGTCGAGGATGGCGGCGAAGTTGCGCATCGTGAACTCAGGCACCGACAGCGACATGCCGGGGCTGTCGTCGAAGGGGGCGGTGGCCAGCCACAGCATGGGCAGCGCGGCCAGCCCGAGCACGAGGGCCAGGACGGCGGTGGAGGCCAGACGGCCGAGGGTGTGCCGGATCATGTGCGGCCCCGCTGTCCGCGCAGCAGCCGCAGGTAGGCCAGGGCGAAGACGAGGTTGATGAGCAGGATGAGGAAGGAGATGGCGGCGCCCAGCCCGAGCTGCCCGCCGCCGGCCTTGAGCGCGATGTCGTAGACGTAGACGGGCAGGATCTCCGAGCGGTTCTCGGGGCCGCCGGCGGTCAGCACGAACGGTGTGAAGTCGTTGAACGTCCACAGGCTGATGAGCAGCAGGTTGGTCAGCACGTGCCGCCTGATGAAGGGGAAGACGACGTCGCGCAGCTGCTGCGGGGTGCTCGCGCCGGCCAGGCGGGCGGTCTCCAGGTGGGAGGGCGGCACGTTCTGCAGCGCCGCGGCGTAGAGCATCATCGAGAAGGCGGTGCCGCGCCAGACGTTGAAGACGACGATCGACAGCAGCGGATGCTCGATCAGCATGTCCAGCCCGGGGAACACGGCGTTGACGGTGCCGTCGTCGGAGTCGAGCAGCGCGTACCACAGGAAGCCCACGACGGTGCTGGGCAGGATCCACGACAGCAGGATCACGCCCTCGACGGCGCTCTTGAACCAGCCGCGGCGTTCGCGCAGCAGCCAGGCCAGGGCGAAGCCGAGCCCGGCCTGGCCGATGACGGCCGAGCCGCCGACGTAGACGACGGTCAGCCACAGCGAGCTGAGGAAGCGCGGATCGGTCAGCGCACTGGCGTAGTTGTCCACGCCGACGAAGGACGGGTTGGCCGCGGCCAGCCCGGTCAGGCGGTAGTCGGTGAGCCCGAGGTAGATCGTCCAGATGCCCGGGATGACGAGGAAGACGCCGATGAGCACCAGGGCGGGCAGGACGAAGGCGGCGGCCCGCGTCCTGCCCAGCCCGGCGGCGTCAACCGCTGACGTTGGCCGCGCCACCGACCAGTCCCTCCAGCTTGGTCTGGTAGGCGGCGGCCGCCTGGTCGGGGCTCTTGCCGCTGACGACCTCGGCGGTGGCCTCCTGCAGGGCGGTGGACACCTGCGGGTAGACGGCCAGGCCTGGTCGGTAGGCGGTGATGGGCAGCACCTGGTCGGCCACGAACTTCAGCATCGGGTCGACGCCGAGGACCTCGTTGTTGACGTCGGTGCGGGAGCTGATGCGGGCCTGCCCGTTCAGCTGCGACTTGGTGGCGGCGGCCGAGTGCATGAACGCCAGCAGGTCCCAGGCCAGCTTGGGGTTCTGGGAGAACGGGTTGAGCACCCGCACGGCGCCGCCGGACATGCTGACGAAGTCCTGGCCGCGGATCCCGGCGCCGGGCTGCTTGGCGGGGATCTTGGCGTAGCCGACGACGGTGTCGCGGTCCTGCATGGGCGCGACGCCGGCCTTGGGCTCGATGACCGAGCGCCAGAAGTAGTCGCTCTCGGCCAGGATGCCGATCTTGCCGGAGGCGAACTCGGCGAAGGACTTGTCGCGGCCCTTGGCCTCCTGCTGCAGCCTGGGGTCGCCGAGGCCGCTGCCGCCGTAGATCTGCTGGTAGAAGCCGAGCACGTCCTTCATCGCCTGTGAGGCGCCCGTCCACTTGCCGCCGGAGTAGATCTCGGCGCCGGCGCCGGTCAGCAAGGGCAGTACGCCCTGCATGGTGGTGGCCTCGCCCATGGCGGTGCCGGCGTTGATCTGGATCGGCACGGGGACGCCCGACGCCTTCAGCTTGGTGCCGGCGTCGATGATCTCCTGCCAGCTCCTCGGCTGCCACGTCTCGGGCAGGCCTGCCTTCTTGAACAGGGTCTTGTTGTAGAACAGGACGCGGCCGTCGGTGCCCTGCGGCATGCCGTACTTCTTGCCGTCGAAGATGCCCAGCCCCTGTACGGCCTGCGGGATCTGGGACCAGCCCTCCCAGCTGTCGACGGCGGGCCCGCCCACCTCCGCCAGCGGCTTGATGTAGCCCGCCTGGGCGAACTCGCCCACCCAGATGCCGTCGATGTCGATGACGTCGGCGCCCCGCCTGGACTTCAGGTCGAGCGCGATCCTGGTCTTGTACTGCTCGTCGTCGACGCCGCTCGCGTCGAACAGCACGTGCACGTTGGGATGGCTCTTCTCGAACTCCGGGATGACGTACTTCTTGATCCAGTCGGCTGACTCGGAGTTCTTGCCGCCCGAGATGGCGTTGGCGGCGATGCGCAGCGTGGTCGACTCCTGTGCGGGGGTGCCCGAGCCGCAGGAGGTGAGCGCGAGGGCGGTGAACAAGGCGATGAGGGCTCGCCGCATGTCGGCCTCCTGTTCAGGACGTGCAGACATACCGACAATCGCACGGGTGCTGCCGGGCGTAAAGAAACGATCTGGTGAACCGGTTCGCCGTGAGCTGATCGAGGGAAGTGCAAGCATCAAGTGAACATGAGTAGGGTCGCCCTAGGAGTAGTGACGCTTGGGAGGGAGTCGCGTGGCATCGCACAGGGATCTGCCCGCCGGCTTGGTGACAAACTTTTTCCAGAACACCGGGAGTTCCTCGTTCACCGAGTTTGTCGGGACACATGCGCCCGATTTGCTGCCGCACCGTGACACGGCGCTGGCCACGCCCATCGGCGACCAGGTTCCGCACGCCACGACGATCGTCGCGGCGACGTTCGCCGGCGGCGTGATCATGGCCGGTGACCGGCGGGCCACCTCGGGCAACATCATCTCGCAGCGTGACGTGGAGAAGGTGTTCCGCGCCGACGACTACTCGTGCATGGGCATCGCCGGCACCGCGAGCACCGGCATCGAGATGGCCCGGCTCTACCGGGTGGAGCTGGAGCACTACGAGAAGATGGAGGGTCGGACGCTGTCGGTGGCAGGCAAGGCCAACCGGCTGGCGACGATGATCCGCGGCAACCTCGGCATGGCCATGCAGGGCCTGGTCGTGGTGCCGCTGTTCGCCGCCTACGACCCCGACAAGGACGAGGGCCGCATCTTCAGCTACGACGTGGCGGGCGGGCCGTACGAGCGGGAACGCTTCGACTGCATCGGCTCGGGCTCGATCTTCGCGCGCGGGTCGCTGAAGAAGCTGTACCGCGACGACGCGAACGCCGACGACATGACGATGATCCTCATCCAGGCGCTGTACGACGCGGCCGACGACGACTCGGCGACGGGCGGCCCCGACGTGACGCGCAAGATCTGGCCCATCGTGTCGGTGATCGACGCCGACGGCTACCAACGTCTGTCGGACGACCGGGTGGCCGAGTACGTCGACCGGATGCTCGAGGAACGCCTGATCTCGCCTGACGGCCCGATCGCCCCGCTGCGCTAGAAAGGACCATCTTCCGGTGTCCATGCCTTTTGGATATGCGTCCCCTGAGCAGATCATGCGGGACAAGGCGGACTACGCGCGCAAGGGCATCGCGCGCGGCCGCTCCGTCGTCGTGCTTCAGTACGAGGACGGCATCCTGTTCGTCGCCCCGAACCCGTCGCGGGCGCTGCACAAGATCAGCGAGATCTACGACCGGATCGGGTTCGCCGCGGTCGGGCGCTACAACGAGTTCGAAGAGCTGCGCCTGGGCGGCATCCGCTACGCCGACATCAACGGCTACACCTACGACCGCTCCGACGTGACCGGCCGCGGCCTGGCCAACCTGTACGCCTCCAACCTGGGCCGCATCTTCACCGAGTCGATCAAGTCGCTCGAGGTGGAGGTCGTGGTGGCCGAGGTGGGCGACGCGCCTGAAGGCGACGCGATCTACCGGCTGACCTTCGACGGGTCGGTCTTCGACGAGCACGGCTTCGCCGCGATGGGCGGCCAGGCCGACGCGGTCGCCACGCGCCTCAAGGAGCGTTACCACGAGGGCATGCCGCTGGCCGACGCGCTTGAGGTGGCGCTGACCGCGCTCACCGAGCCGGGCGGCGAGCGGACGCCGGTGGCGCAGCTTGAGGTGGCGGTGCTCGACCGCAACCGCGAGCACCGCAAGTTCCTGCGCCTGACGGGCGCGCGCCTGGAGCGCCTGCTCGCCGAGGCGGCCCCGCCGCCGCCCGTCGAGGAGCCCCCGGCCGACGACGAGCCGCCGACCGCGCCCTCGGGTGACATCGACGACGGCAGCTCCTGACCCCTGACGGCCTCGCCGTACAAGATCTTGTACGGCGAGGCCGCACCCACCGCCACTCGCCGCACTCCGGCCGGGCCCTGTCCAGGGAGACGGTCCTGCGGCGACGACGCGTCCCGCCGTAACGGCGCCATGTGACCCAAGTCACGGTGATCGTCGCGAACCGCCGCAGGCGATGAGGGATCGTAGGAATCGTGCAGATTCTCAAGCGTTCCCTCATCGCGGGCGGCGCGGCCGCGGCCGTGATCCTGGCCGGAGGCGTCGCCGCGGACGCGGCCACCTATCCCAAGTACAAGGCGCCGAAGATCTTCGGGACGAGCTTCCAGAAGGACCCGGCGCACGACTTCACCAAGCACATCTCCTCGCGCCACAACGGGATCCTGCGCGGCTGGATCACCCACGTCAGCGGCGGCACCGTCGAGTACACCCCGATCAGGTGGAAGAAGGGCACGCAGGACGAGGGCCACTTCGAGGGCCCGCCCGAGGGCGACGTGATGGCCTACGCCTCGCCCATCGCCAAGGACGTGACGTTCCTGTCGGCCTACGGCTGCAAGGCCTCCCCGTCGTACATGACGGTCGACCGCGACACGGGCCTGGGCGCCAAGAAGTGCTCGCGCGCGGCCCTGATCAAGCGAGCCAAGTCCTACCAGCAGGCCGCGCTCATCACGGTCTACAAGGGACAGATCGTTCAGCTGCAGGAGATCTACACGCCGTAACGCCGCTGTCCGCCGGAAAACACGCGGGAAAGATCTCTCCCGCTTGTCGGCGGGTGGGCATAGTGTGAGGTGATGGATCGTCGCATCTTCGGGCTGGAGAACGAGTACGGCGTGACCTGCACGTTCCGTGGACAGCGCAGGCTGTCCCCGGACGAGGTCGCCCGCTACCTGTTCCGGCGGGTCGTGTCCTGGGGCCGATCGAGCAACGTCTTCCTCCGCAACGGCGCACGTCTGTACCTGGACGTGGGCAGCCATCCTGAGTACGCAACCCCCGAGTGTGACAACGTCGTCGAGCTGGTCACCCACGACAAGGCCGGAGAGCGCATCCTCGAAGGCCTGCTCGTGGACGCCGAGAAGCGGCTGCGCGAAGAGGGCATCGCCGGCGACATCTACCTGTTCAAGAACAACACCGACTCGGCCGGCAACTCCTACGGCTGCCACGAGAACTACCTGGTCGGCCGGCACGGCGAGTTCGGGCGGCTGGCCGACGTGCTGATCCCGTTCCTGGTGACGCGGCAGATCATCTGCGGCGCCGGCAAGGTGCTGCAGACGCCGCGCGGCGCCGTCTACTGCGTCTCGCAGCGGGCCGAGCACATCTGGGAGGGCGTCTCGTCCGCCACGACCAGGTCCAGGCCGATCATCAACACCCGCGACGAGCCGCACGCCGACGCCGAGCGCTTCCGCCGCCTGCACGTGATCGTGGGCGACTCCAACATGAGCGAGACCACGATGCTGCTCAAGGTCGGCGCGACCGACCTGGTGCTGCGCATGATCGAGGCGGGCACCGTGATGCGCGACCTGAGCCTGGAGAACCCGATCAGGGCCATCCGCGAGGTGTCGCACGACATGACGGGTCGCCGCCGGGTGCGCCTGGCCAACGGCAGGGAGGCCTCGTCGCTGGAGATCCAGCAGGAGTACCTGTCCAAGGCCAAGGACTTCGTCGACCGGCGCGGCGGCGACCCGATCGCCCACCGGGTGCTCGAGCTGTGGGAGCGCACCCTGCACGCGGTCGACACCGGCAACCTCGACCTGGTCTCCCGCGAGATCGACTGGGTGACCAAATACCAGCTGATCGAGCGCTACCGCAAGAAGTACGACCTGCCGCTGTCGTCGCCTCGGGTGGCCCAGCTCGACCTGGCCTACCACGACGTGCACCGCAAGCGCGGCCTGTTCTACCTGCTGCAGAAGCGCGGCTCGGTGGAGCGGGTGGCCTCCGACCTGAAGATCTTCGAGGCCAAGTCGGTGCCGCCGCAGACGACCAGGGCGCGCCTGCGCGGCGAGTTCATCCGCAAGGCCCAGGAGAAGAGGCGCGACTTCACCGTCGACTGGGTTCACCTCAAGCTGAACGACCAGGCTCAGCGCACCGTTCTGTGCAAGGACCCGTTCAGGAGCGTGGACGAGAGAGTGGACAAACTCATAGCCGGAATGTAGGGGGGCCGTTTACCTCGGGCCTACTCGAAAGTCGGATAGGGTGACGCGAATCTGCCGTCTTTCCGAGGGAAACCCCATGCGCCGCGCTATGGCCGCTCTGGCCGCCGTGCCATTGATCTTCTTCGCCGCCGCGTGCGGCTCGTCCGACGCCGGAGCCAACGGCAACCCCGCGAGCCCGGCGGCGGCGACAGGCAAGCTGAAGGTCACCGGAGCCGTGGGCGCCAAGCCCACGGTGACCTTCCCCTCCGGAGCGCCGGCCACCAAGTCTTCGGTGGAGGTCATCGAGCCCGGCACCGGCCCGGCGGTCAAGACCGGCGACAAGCTGATCGTGAACCTGACCGTCTACAACTGGGACGGCAAGCAGAACGCGTTGCAGGGCTCCTCCTACGACACCAAGCAGCCGGAGACCATCCCGGTCGACCAGCAGATCCCCAAGGTGCTCCAGGACGGCTTCGCCCAGATCAAGCACGGTGGCAGGCTGCTCGCCGTACTGGCCAACGACACCGGGCAGGCGCAGCAGGGGCAGCAGCCGCAGCCGACCAAGGTGTTCGTGATCGACGTGGTCAAGGCCGCGCCCACGCCGCTGGCGGCCGCCACCGGCAAGGAGACCGGCGACAGCATCAAGGGCGTCAAGGTGGTCAACCCGGGCGGCGACAAGGCGCCCGTGCTCACCACGAAGACCGACGAGAAGGCGCCCAAGGACCTCGTGGTCAAGACCGTCATCAAGGGCAAGGGTGACAAGGTCCAGCCGACCAACACGATCGTCGCCCACTACACGGGCAAGATCTGGGGCACCGACAAGGAGTTCGACTCCAGCTGGACCAAGGGGCAGCCGGCCACGTTCCCGCTCAACCAGGTCGTCCAGGGCTGGCAGAAGGGCCTGGCAGGGGTGCCCGTCGGCAGCCGCGTGGTGATGAGCATCCCGCCGGAGCTGGGCTACGGAGCGCAGGAGCAGCAGGGCATCCCGGCCAACAGCACCCTGGTGTTCGTGGTCGATGTCCTGGCCGCCTACTGACATGACCCGGTAGCATCACGGCCTCTGGGCCGTGATGCTCGCTGGGGAGGCATGCCGATGCGCCGCTTGGCCGCGCTGCTGCTGGTGCCGCTCGTCGCGGCGTGCACGGCGACAGGGGGTGGCGACCCCGATCTGAAGGTGGGCGGCGCGTTCGGCGGCAAGCCCTCCATCGTCTTCCCCGCCGGCAAGCCGTCGGCCGAGCTGCAGATCGACCAGCTTGCCGCGGGCAAGGGCGCGCAGCTCGGCAAGGACGACGTGGCCATCGTCCAGTACACCGCGCACGTCTGGGACGGCAAGGAGAACCGCCTGGTCGACTCCAGCTTCAACCGCGGCACGCCCGCCGCCTTCCCCGTCGGGCAGCTGCTGCCGGGGCTGGACAGAGCGCTGCAAGGACGCCGGGTCGGCAGCCGCGTCATCGCCTCGATCCCGCCGGCGCAGGGCTTCGGCGCCAACCCGCCGCAGGGCATCGGCCCCGACGACGACCTGTTCTACGTCATCGACATCCTCGGCGCCTACCCCAAAGGCGTCTCGGCGGGCGGCCTCGGCGGCAGGCTCGGCGGCATCCGCGTCAGCGGCGGCAAGCGGCCGCGCCTCCTGCTGCCGGCCGGGCCCGCCCCCGTCGCCTTCCACGCCAAGGTCATCGCCAGGGGTTCGGGGCCGCGAACCCACGCCGGGCAGCTGCTGGTGGTGCAGTACCAGGGCGCCACCTGGGCGAGCCGGCGCGTCTTCGACTCCACCTGGGCGACGGGCCAGCCCAAGGCCTTCAAGATCGGCGACGGCAGCGTCATCAAGGCCTGGGACCGCGCCCTCACCGGCGTCCCCGTCGGCAGCCGCGTCCTCATGACCGCCCCACCCGCCTACGCCTACGGCCCCACCGGCGCCCCCACCCACGGCATCCGCCCCTCCGACACCCTCGTCTTCCTCATCGACATCATCGCCGCCTACTGACCCGCTTCCCTGCCGTGTCTGTACGGCGAGCTGTGGTTGTACGGCGTGCTATGGCCATACGGCGAGATATTGCTGTACGGCGAGCCACCGCCAACGGCCGCCCGCCGCACTCCGGCTGAGGGCCCGCGACCGGCGCTTCCGGCGAGTCGACGCCCCTTCCCGCCGCCACGGCGCCAGGAACCCGCGCGCCATGGTGTCGGGTTGCCCGCCGCACAGGGCGCCGGGCGCCGGGTCGGTGGGCAGGTGTGCGGCGGAGGTCGGCGCCCTGCTACGGCGGGGTAGGACGGCCGGGGTGCCTGGATGACGAAGCGTCGTGGCGGTGAGCAAGGGGCGCCGACTCGCCGGAAGCGCCGGTCACAGGCCCTGAGCCGAAGAACGGCGGGCGGCCGGTGGCGGTGGCTCGCCGTACAGCAGGGAAAATAGAACGCGTGGATGACCTCGAAAGGGTGGGGCAGCTGCAGGATCCCGTGCGGCGGCGGCTGTATGAGTTCGTCGTGGCTCAGCGCGGTGAGGTCGGCAGGGGTGAGGCGGCCGAGGCGGCGGGTGTGTCCAGGACGCTGGCCGCGCACCACCTCGACAGGCTGGTCGAGGCGGGCCTGCTGGACAGCGCGTTCCGCCCGCAGGAGAAGAAGGGGCCGGGCAGCGGCAGGCCCGCGAAGGTGTACAGGCGGGCGGCGCAGGAGCGGTCCGTGAGCCTGCCGCCGCGCGACTACGCGACGCTGGCCAGGGTCCTGGCCGAGACGGTCGACCTGCTGGGCGGCGAGGAGCAGGCCGAGAAGGCCGCCAGGGCGGCGGGCGAACGCATCGGCCGGAAGGTCGGCGGTCCGCTGGAGCGGATACTGCGCGAGCGCGGCTACCAGCCCTACCAGGAGGGCGGGCGGCTGCGCATGCGCAACTGCCCCTTCCACGTGCTGGCCGAGGACGAGCCGATACTGGTGTGCGGGGTCAACCTGGCCCTGTGCCAGGGCATGCTCGAGGGCATCGGCGATGACCCTGACGGGGCCGAGCTGGACCCGAGACCGGGGGAGTGCTGCGTCTCGTTCGCCCAGAACTCTAAAACAAACGAGGATTGACATAGAGCGAGGAGGGATGGTTCTCTGAGCGTCATGCATCTAGCCCAGCTCAACGTCGCCCACATGCGCGCCCCCATCGACAGCCCTGAGCTCGCCGAGTTCGTCGCCCTGCTCGAGCCCGTCAACGCCATCGCCGACGAGTCGCCCGGCTTCGTCTGGCGGCTGAAGGAGAGCGAACAGGACCCGACGGCGACCGTCATCCACGACTACGGCGACCACCTGCTGGTCAACTTCTCGGTGTGGGAGTCGCTCGAGACCGTGTGGAACTACGCCTACCGCAGCGCCCACCTGGGCGTGCTGCGCCGCCGCAGGGAGTGGTTCCTGCGCATGGCCGAGCCGTACATGGTGATGTGGTGGGTCCCCGAGGGCTACATCCCGACCCTGGCGGAGGCCATGGAGCGGCTCGAACACCTCAAGTCACACGGGCCGAGCCCGGCGGCGTTCACCTTCAAGGACTTCTACGACAGCAGCGAGGCCGCGAACCTGCCCGCCGCCGCCGAGCCCAGGAAGTAGGCCAGGTCCTCCTCCAGCCCCCGCCCCATCGTCGACAGCCGCACGGGCGCGGCGCGCAGCGCCTCGTGCAACCCCTCGACCGGCACCCGCACCAGCTCATGCCGTACGGCGAGCGGCTCGGCCTGGACGCGCACCCGCTCCCCGAACTCGCCCGGCAGCTCCGGCACCACCACCTGGGCGGGCGACAGCGCCACCCGGCCGTAGGCCGTCAGTGAATGGTGCGAGACGCCGATGTGCCGCTCCCGCTTGTCGCCCTCGCTGATCCGCAGGGCCGCCACCGGCCTGCCGGACAGCACCGCGGCCGCGTTGACCGCCTCGCCCGCCGACACCCCGGAGAAGCCCCACCGGGTGCCCGTGCCCAGATTGCCGGGCCCCTGCGTGACGACGGCCAGGTCGGCCTCGAGCACGTGCCTGGCGGCGAGCAGCCCGGTGTGGGTGGTGACCGCCTCGACGTCGCCGCCGAACGCCTGGCCCACCGTGACGACCCCGGCCAGCCAGCCGATCTCGCGCAGCCGCGCGCAGGCCATGGAGAACCACGCGGGCAGCGCCCCGCCGTCCAGCATCACGTAGGCGACCTTGGCCTGCGGCCTGGCCTCGTAAAGCCCGCACAGGATCGGCGGCAGCGCCGAGTGCAGGTCGGCCACGATCACCGGCATCCCGTCGACCGAGTCGGCCTCGCGCAGCAGCTCGTGATGGGGCGAGTCCTGCTCGTCGGCGCCCTGCACCGTCGCCTGCAGCGGCGTGTAGCGGGCCTTGACCAGGTGGCCGGGACCGGTGGGATCTTCCGGCAAACGGTTCGGCACCGCCACCACCATGGCGTAACCTCCCGTACCGAGACCCATCGCGAGTGCCGTCGTGTTGAGCAGCACCTCGTCGCCGGGCTGCGGGTGGCCGACCAGGGGAGGGTAGGCCAGCGCCCTGCACTCCCCCTCGGGGACGGCGACGTCAAGCTCCACCGCTCCCGGCCACTCGCGGCGGATCCTCAGCACCTCGCCCTTGCGCCATCTGATCACCAGGGCAGGGTAGCGTCGAATCGGAGAAGGAGAGGCAGATGTCGCGCCGTAAGACCGAGCGGTTGCTGAATCTCGTGATCTGCCTGCTTGCGACGCGCCGCCCGCTGTCGGCCGAGCAGATCAGGCAGGCCGTGCCCGGCTACGACCGCGACGGCGACGAGGCCTTCCAGCGGATGTTCGAGCGCGACAAGAACGAGCTGCGCGAGATCGGCATCCCCATCGACGTGGTGCGCGACCCGTGGGAGGACGAGCCCGGCTACCGCATCGAGCGCCAGTCCTACGAGCTGCCCGAGATCACCCTGGAGGCCGACGAGGCGGCCGTGCTCGGGCTGGCGGCGCAGGTGTGGCAGCGGGCCAGCCTGGCCGAGGCGGCCTCCGGCGCGCTGCTGAAGCTGCGCGCGGGCGGCATCGAGACCCATCAGGACGTGGGCGCGCTCGAGCTGCGCGTCGACACCCGCGACCCCGCCTTCCCCGCGCTGTGGGAGGCGGTGCGCGACCGCCGGGTGGTGCGCTTCGACTACCGCAGCGCAGGAAGCGAGAACGTGCGCACCCGCACCGTCGAGCCCTGGGGCGTGGTCAGCCGCCGCGGCAGGTGGTACCTGGCCGGGTTCGACCGCGACAGGCAGGCGCCGCGCGCCTTCCGGGTCAGCCGCGTCATGGGCGACGTGGCCACGCTCGGCAAGCCGGGCGCGGTCGAGGTGCCTGCGGGGGTGGACCTGCGCGGCATGATCGCCTTCCCGGACGAGCCGATGGAGGAGAGGGTCGCCACCATCCGCGTACGGCAGGGCACGTGCGAGGGGCTGAGACAGCTGGCCGGCTCGGTCACCCCGGGGCAGGACGGCTGGGACGAGGCGGAGCTGGTCTTCTCCGACCCCGAACGGCTGGCGGGCTGGATGGCGAGCCTGGGGGCCGACGTGGAGGTGGTGAGCCCGCCGGACGCCCGCGAGGCGGTCATCGGGCGGCTGAAGGGGGCTTTGACGTGAGCGAGCTTGTCGAGCGAACCAATGGACACAGCAGTGGTCCGCTCATGCGGCCGACGAAGGAGGCCGCATGAGCGGGTCCGCGGACAGGCTGCCACGGTTGCTTGCGCTCGTGCCGTACCTGATGTCCCACCCGGGGGCGCAGGTCGGCGAGGTGGCCGAGGTGTTCGGGCTGAGCGAGAAGCAGCTCATCGACGACCTGCAACTGGTGTGGATGTGCGGGCTGCCCGGCCACACCCCCGGCGACCTGATCGACGTCTCCTGGGACGGCGGCGAGATCATCATCGACAACGCCGACACCATCGCCAGGCCGCTGCGCCTGGGCATCGACGAGGCCAGCGCCCTGCTGGTGGCGCTGCGCATGCTGGCCGCGATGCCCGAGCTGGCCGAGGCGCAGGGCGACGCGCTGCCCCGGGTGGTGGCCAAGCTGGAGCGGGCCGCCGGCGAGGGCGCCGCCGCGGTCAGCAGCCAGGTCGCCGTCGACGTGGACGCCTCACCCGACGCGCTGCCGCGGGTGCGGGAGGCGCTGACCGCCAAGCGGCGCCTGTCGATGCGCTACTACGTGCCGGGGCGCGACGAGGTGACGCCGCGCGAGGTCGACCCGATGCGGCTGGTCATGGTCGACGGGCGCACCTACCTGGAGGGCTGGTGCTACCGGGCCGAGGCGATGCGGCTGTTCCGGCTCGACAGGATGCTCGGCGTCGAGGTGCTCGACGTGCGCGCCGACCCGCCGGCCGAGGCCGAGCCGATGGACCTCACCAAGGGCGTCTTCCGCCCCTCGCCCACCGACGAGCTGGTCGAGCTCGAGGTCACCGCCGCGGGACGCTGGGTGGCCGAGTACTACCCGTGCGAGGAGGTCACCGAGCTGGGGGAGGGGCGGCTGCGGGTCACGCTGCGCGCCCGCGACCAGGACTTCGTGCTCAAGCTGGCGCTGCGGCTCGGCGACACCGGGCGGGTCGTCTCGCCGCCGGCCATGGCCGAGCACGTGCGCGAGGAGGCCGGTCGCGCCCTGGCCCTGTACTCTCGGCAGACATGACGTGGATCCTCGTGTCGGTCGCCCTGAGCATCGCAGGGGTGGCCGCGCTCGTGGTCGCGGGCTTTCGAGTCATCGCCGCTGCGCGTACCCTGAACAGGGAAATCGCCGAAGCTCGGGCCCAGATCGAACCCCGTGGAGCAAGATTGCGCGACGGGGGTGGTGAGAGCGCACCTCCGGCAGCGTACGATCGGGCTTGAGACAGCACCTCGCTCTGCCTAAGGAAGCCTCATGAACCTGCAAGCTCCGGAGATCATTCTGATCCTGGTCGTGCTCGTATTGCTGTTCGGCGCGAAAAAGCTTCCGGACCTTGCCCGGGGTGTCGGCAGGTCGATGCGCGTGTTCAAGGCGGAGACTTCGAAGCTGCGCGACGACGATGAGGAGCCGGTCGTGACGCAGCAGACGACCGCCCAGGCGGCACCGGTCCAGCCCGTGGAGCTGCCGCCCACCGCTCCCGTGCTGAGCGCGGAGGAGCAGGCCAGGCAGCTTGAGGAGCAGGCCGCCAAGCTGCGCGCTCAGGCCGCAGCTGAGAAGAAGTCCTGACCGCGGAACGATGGCGCTGCTGAAGCGGCCGGGCAAGAAGGGCCAGTCCCCGGTCGACGACGAGGGCCGCATGCCGCTCATGGATCACCTCCGTGAGCTGCGCAAGCGTGTCGTCATCTCACTGCTGGCCCTGGCTGTCGGCACTGCCGTCGGCTGGCTGGTCTTCGACTGGGTGTGGGCGGCGCTGAAGGCGCCCTACTGCGCCATCCCGCAGTCGCACCAGCTCAACGGGAAGTGCGCCCTCACCTACGGCGGCATCTTCCAGTCCTTCTTCATCACGTTGAAGGTCTCGTTCATGGTCGGCATGGTGGTCGCCTCGCCGGTCTGGCTCTACCAGATCTGGGCGTTCGTGGCCCCCGCCCTCTACCGCAGCGAGCGACGCTACACCTTCGGCTTCCTCAGCCTGGCGATCCCGCTGTTCGCCTGCGGCGCCGTGCTCGCCTACTTCTTCATGGGCACCAGCCTGGCGGTGCTGCTCGGCTTCGCGCCCGCCGACGCGGTGGCGACCATCCAGATCGACGACTACCTCGACTACGTCCTGGTCATGTTGATGATCTTCGGGGTGTCGTTCGAGCTGCCGCTGCTGATGGTCTTCCTCAACCTGATCGGCGTCCTGCCGCGCTCGCTCGTGGCCAAGCATCGCCGGATGGCGATCTTCCTGATGTTCGTCTTCGCGGCCGTCATCACGCCCAGCGGCGACCCGTTCACCATGTCCGCGCTGGCCGTGCCCATGGTGGTGCTGTTCCTGGCCGCCGAAGGGTTCATGTACCTGCGGGAGAAGCGGCAACCCGAGAGCGAGTTCGCCGGCCTGTCCGATGACGAGGCGTCCCCGCTGAACCTCGACGAGGATCCCGCCGACAACGAGGCCTCTTCGCTGCCGGAGGATACCGAGCGCGACCGTTAGGCGATACATTCCGGGCGTGGCCCCCCAAATCGCATTGCTGGTCAACCCCGCCGCCCGCGGTGGCAGGTCCGTTCGCCTGCTCGAACCCGTCGTGCGCCGCCTGCACGCGGGCGGCGCCGACGTGAGCGTGCTCGCCGGCCTGTCCGCCGCCGACGCCCTCGAGCAGGCCTGTACGGCTGTCGCCGAGCGCCCCGACGCGCTGGTCGCCTTCGGCGGCGACGGCCTGGTCCACCTGGCCGTCCAGGCGGTGGCGGGCACCGACGTGCCGCTCGGCATCATCCCGGCAGGCACCGGCAACGACATCGCCGACGCGCTCGGCATCCCGCACAAGGACCCGCTGGCCGCCGCCAGGTCCGTGCTGCGGATGAAGACCCGGGTGATCGACGTGGCCCGCATCCGCGCAGGAGAGGCCGACGAGCTGTTCGCCGGCGTGGTGTGCTGCGGGTTCGACTCCCGGGTCAACGAGCGGGCCAACCGGCTCACCTGGCCGCCGGGCATGGGCAAGTACTTGGTGGCGACCGTGCAGGAGCTGAGTTCCTTCCGGCCGATCCCCTTCCGCATCACCCTCGACGACGACGAGGTGATCGAGAAGGAGGCCATGCTGGTGGCCGTCGGCAACACCCGCTCCTACGGCGCCGGCATGCGCGTGTGCCCCGACGCCCGCCCCGACGACGGGCTGCTCGACGTGGTGATCCTGTCGGCGGTCGGCAAGGGGGAGTTCCTGCGCGTGTTCCCCAGCGTCTACCGCGGCGCCCACGTGGTGCACCCGGCGGTGTCGCAGCGCAGGGTGCGCAGCGTCCGCCTGGAGGCACCGGACGTGATCGTCTACGCCGACGGTGAGCGCATCGGGCCCGTCCCTGTCACCTGCGAGGTGCGGCCGGGCGCGCTGCGGGTCATCGTGTGAGATCTACTTTGTAAAGGCGCCCCCGCCCCTGGACTGACCGGAATGGCGATTTCGGTAGGCTGACGACTATGACAACGCCAGCGGAACGCTACGCGGCCTTCCGTGAGAAGTACGGGGACGACGGGGCCGCCTTCAGATCGTTCCGGGGGCTCTACGACTTCGCGCTCGACGACTTCCAGATCGACGCCTGCAGGGCGCTGGAGGCCGGCGACGGGGTCCTGGTGGCCGCCCCCACCGGCTCGGGCAAGACGGTCGTCGGCGAGTTCGCCGTCCACCTCGCCCTGGAGCAGGGCATGAAGTGCTTCTACACGACCCCGATCAAGGCGTTGTCCAACCAGAAGTACAACGACCTGGTCAAACGGTACGGCACGGCCAAGGTGGGCCTGCTGACCGGCGACAACAGCGTCAACGGCGAGGCCCCGATCGTGGTCATGACCACCGAGGTGCTGCGCAACATGCTCTACGCCGGGTCGGGCACGCTGGCCGGGCTCGGGTTCGTGGTCATGGACGAGGTCCACTACCTGGCCGACCGCTTCCGCGGCGCGGTCTGGGAAGAGGTCATCATCCACCTGCCCGAGTCGGTCCGCCTGGCCGCGCTGTCGGCCACGGTCAGCAACGCCGAGGAGTTCGGCGAGTGGCTCGGCGAGGTCCGCGGCGACACCACGGTCATCGTCGACGAGCACCGCCCGGTGCCGCTGTGGCAGCACATGCTGATCGGCAACCGCGTCTACGACATGTTCGTCAACGACGACCTCACCCCGCGCATCAACCCCACCCTGATGCGCGTCACCCGCGACGCCGAGCGCCTGACCGCCGGCAAGGGCAGGAGAGGGTACGGCAGGCCGTCACGCTCCCGCCCGCCCGACCGCGCCGCGGTGATCGAGAAGCTGGACACCGAGGGCCTGCTGCCGGCCATCACGTTCATCTTCTCCAGGGCGGGCTGCGACGCGGCCGTCATGGCGTGCCTGTACGCGGGGATCCGGCTGACCACCGAGCGGGAGCAGCACGAGATCCGCCAGATCGTCGACGCGCGCACCGCCCACCTGCCGGACGAGGACCTGGCCGTGCTGGGCTACCTGGAGTGGCGCGACTGCCTGGAGCGCGGCCTGGCCGCCCACCACGCGGGCATGCTGCCCGCCTTCAAGGAGGTCGTGGAGGAGCTGTTCACCCTCGGCCTGGTCAAGGCCGTGTTCGCCACCGAGACCCTCGCCCTGGGCATCAACATGCCCGCCCGCAGCGTGGTGATCGAGAAGCTGGACAAGTGGAACGGCGAGATGCACGCCGACCTGACGCCGGGGGAGTACACCCAGCTCACCGGCCGGGCCGGGCGGCGCGGCATCGACGTGGAGGGCCACGCGGTCGTCCTGTGGCAGCCCGGCATGGACCCGCTGTCGGTGGCGGGCCTGGCCGGCACCCGCACCTATCCGCTGCGCTCGTCCTTCCAGCCCTCCTACAACATGGCCGTCAACCTGGTCGGCCAGTTCGGCAGGGAGCGCGCCAAGACCCTGCTCGAGGCCTCCTTCGCCCAGTTCCAGGCCGACAGGGCCGTGGTCGGGCTGGCCAAGCAGCTGCGCAAGCAGGAGGAGGCGCTGGCCGGCTACCAGGAGTCGATGACCTGCCACCTGGGCGACTTCACCGAGTACTCCGGGCTGCGCCGCCGCCTGTCCGACAGGGAGGCCGAGCTGTCCAAGCAGCGCGGCGCCGCCCGCCGCGCGGCAGCCGTACGCTCGCTCGAGGCGCTGAAGCCCGGCGACGTGATCCGCGTGCCGGGCGGCCGGCGGGCCGGGCTGGCCATCGTGCTCGATCCCGGGCGCAACCCGCGCGGCCAGGGGCCCAGCCCGCTGGTGCTGACGATCGGCAAGCAGATCAAGAAGCTGGACCCGGCCGACTTCCCCGTGCCGGTCGAGCCGATCGAGACCGTGCGCATCCCGAAGAACTTCAACGGCCGCTCGCCCAAGGAGCGCGCCAACCTCGTCTCCACGCTGCTGGCCAAGATCGGCGACCGTGACCTGGGCAAGCCCGCCAGGGCCCGCGACCACACGGTGGAGGACGACGAGATCAACGAGCTGCGCCGGCAGATCCGCCAGCACCCCTGCCACGGCTGCGACGAGCGCGAGGACCACGCCCGCTGGGCCGAGCGCTACTACAAGCTGCTGCGCGAGACCGAGGGGCTGCGCCGCCGGGTCGAGGGGCGCTCGCACGTCATCTCGCGCACGTTCGACCGGATCTGCTCGGTGCTCGAGCAACTGGGCTACCTGCACGACGAGACCGTCACCGACGAGGGCCGCCGCCTGGGCCGCCTGTACACCGAGCTGGACCTGCTGACCGCCGAGTGCCTGCGCAGCGGCATGTGGGAGGAGCTCGACCCGGCCGAGCTGGCCGCGTGCGTGTCCTCTCTGGTCTTCGAGTCCCGCGCCGCCGACGACGCCCGCCGCCCGAAGATCCCGGCCGGGCGGGCGCAGGACGCGCTCACGCGCATGGTGCGGCTGTGGGGCGAGCTGGAGGCCATCGAGTCCGACCACGGGTTGTCCACGATCCGCGAGGTCGACCTGGGCTTCGCCTGGGCCGCCTACCGCTGGACCAAGGGCCACAGCCTGGACGCGGTGCTGATGGACGGCATCAACGGCAACGAGTTGGCGGCGGGCGACTTCGTGCGCTGGATCAAGCAGCTGATGGACCTGCTCGGGCAGCTGGCCACGGCCGCTCCCAAGGGCAGCAAGGTCAAGCAGAACGCCAACAAGGCCATCGACTCCATGCGCCGCGGCGTCGTGGCCTACTCCTCCCTCTCCTGACCTTCCTGCTGTACGGCGGGCCGCCGCCACCGGCCGCCCGCCGTCGTGCGCCGAGGGCCCGCGACCGGCGCTTCCGGCGAGTCGGTGACGGCCGCCCGCCGCCACGGCGCTCCCGAATCCGGGCACCGCGGGCCCACCGGCCGCCCGCGGTCACGGCGTTGCGGTATCCGGGCGCCGCGGGCCGGCGGTCGCCCGCGGTCACGGCGTTGCGGTATCCGGGCGCCATGGGCCCGGCGGTTGTCCGCGGTCACGGCGTTGCAGTCCGCTCGCCGTACAAACTGACCGACCGGTCAAGGTCCTGTCGTCAGAGGTTCACGCAACGTAACTTTCTGGACAGTTTTCCGAGGTCGGGCAGCGGAAATCCCCATGGCGGAAGCCCCACCCGCGGAGGTTGAGATGTTCGCCCTGCTAGCCGCCCTGCTGTTCGTCCTCGCGCTCATCTTCGAGATCGCCGGCCTCGCCGTCGGCGGCGTGGTCACGGTCGCCACCCTCGGCACCGCGGGCCTGCTCTGCCTCGCCCTGCACCTGATGGGCGTGGGCGCCGGCTGGAGCCCGCTCAAGAAGTCCTGACCCCACATCCCCAGGAGCCGCGCCCAATGCGCGGCTCCGCCATTTCCAGCCCAGACTTCCAGTTGGCCTTTCATGGTGTGGCTTTCGGGCTGGGGTTTCAGGCCAGGCTGAAGCGGACTTCGCGGGTGGCGGGGTCGGCTTGGGTGAGGCGGACGGTGATGCGCTCGCCGAGCGGGAGGCGGCCGTCGCAGCGGGCGATGACAGCGGGATCGGTGACCTGGACCTGGCCGCCGTCGCCCTTGTCGTCGGTGTCGATGACCATGGCCTCGAACGCCTGCCCGATCCGCTCGCGCAGCAGGAACGCCTCCACCAGGTCCACACAGGCACGCTCGACCGCCCCCGCGCGGCGCCCCGAGGACGACATGATGTCCGGCAGGCCCGGCAGCACCGCCTCCACGGCCTCGGGCACCGGCTCGCCCGCGGCGATGGCCAGGCACACCTCCGTGGCGTACCGGTCGACCAGGCGCCGCAGCGGCGCCGTCACGTGCGCGTACGGCGCGGCCACCGCGGCGTGGTCGGCCAGCGGGGGAGGCTCGCCGTTGAAGGCCACGTAACCGGCGCCCCGCAGCAGCACCTTCGACTCGTGCAGGAACGCCGCGTGCCGAGGATTCTTCGGATCCAGGTCGTGCACCACCGCGCCGTAGGAGGCGCCGTCGGGCCAGGGCACCTCCAGCGCGGCGGCCACCCGGCGTACCTTGGCCAGCTCACTCGGCCGCGGCGGCGGCAGCACCCGCAGCACCCCGATCTCGGCGTCCAGCATCATCGAGGCGGCCGCCATCCCGGTCAGCAGCGAGATCTGCGCGTTCCACGCCTCGGCCGGCACCGGCACTCGATACTCCAGCCGATAGCCGGCGCCGTTGGCCGCACCCGCGTCGGGCAGGTGGATCGTGCCCGAGTCCTGGCCTGATTCCGGCGCGTGTCTGACGGTGCCTGAGTCCGGCACGACCTCCTGCTCGGGCGTGGGCAGAGTGACGCCGCCGCGGGCGCGCTCCAACTCCAGCCGCAGCCGCCCGATCTCGGCCAGCAGGCCCAGCGTGCCGTCGGCGGTGCCGGTGTCGACGGCCGCCTGCACGTATTCGTAGTCGAGCCGCTCCCTGCTGCGCACCAGCGCCCGGTGCACGTCGGAGCCCACGGTGCGGCCCTCGGCGTCCAGGTCGATCCGCCACACCGCGGCCGGGCGTACGGCGCCGGGCAGCAGGCTGGCCGCGCCCTCCGACAGCACCTTCGGGTGCAGGGGCATTTTGCCGTCGGGCATGTAGACGGTCTCACCACGGGCCAGCGCCTCGGCGTCTATCGCACCGCCCGGCCGTACAAAAGCCGCGACATCCGCGATGGCGTACCAGACCCGGTATCCGCCACGCAGCCGCTCCAGATGAACGGCCTGATCCAGATCCATCGAGCCTGGCGGATCAATGGTGACGAACGGCAGCTCCGACAGATCCCTCGGCTCCCGCGGCGCCTCGGCGACCTGCGCCGCCTCCGCCAACACGGCCTCCGGGAAGTCCTCAGGCAGCTTCTGCTCCCGCCGGATCCGCTCGAACCCATCATCCAGCCGCGCCGGAACACCACCAGGGACCCGAATCTTGGTCGTCACCCGATCAAACCTATCGCCACCCCTCCCCACCCCACCCACCCCAACCCCAAACACGACATCTACCCCAGCCGCCCAAGGTCGGCCCGGACACACAGATGCCACGGCAACGACCGCACTCAGTCGCCCCACAAGCCCCCGACCGCGACGCCACGAACGCGCCGCACCCCATCAGCGCTCTCACCCGCCGGCCTTGCCGCACCCGCCCCCGCTGCGGCGGCCCGCGTGGGTACGATGCGAGCCGCCGATCGTCACGTCCGCGTACGCAAACGCGCCCCATCAGCGCCCTCAGGCGGTTGGCCTTGCGCGCCCGGGCACGTTGACGTCGTCGCGGCGGGCGCGCTTACGTGCCCCGCGAGCCCCGACCGTTACGCCGCGAACGCTACGCACCCCCCGCAGCGCGCTCACCCGCCAGCCAAGCGACGCCCGCGCCCGCTGACGTTATGGCGGCGTCCGAGCTTGGGTGCCACGCGAGCCGCCGATCGTCACGCCCACAGGCACGGTGCGTCCTCGCAGCGCGCGCTCAGCCTGTCTGCATTGCCGCGCCGCCCCGCGCCCGCTGTAGCGGCCGCGCATGGGTGCGATGCGAGCCAGCCGCCGATCGTCATGCCTGCGAACGCGACGCATCCCAGCGGGGCACTCTGAGCAGGACGCCTCGCGCTCCGAGCGCACGCCCAGGAGGCGCGGGCACCCCGTCGGCCCGGCCCTCCCTGCACGCACACCCTGACGCCGTGACGGGTGCGGGCTGCCGAGCGTCGTCTGGGACGGGAGCGGCCTTCCGGTACGCATGTGGGCGTCGGGGCGCGGGCTCGAGGTCTACTTGGGGAGGACGTCGAGGAGGCGGTTGAGGGGGCTGTCCAGGTCGTAGCGGTCGGCCAGCCGTACCAGGGTCTCGGGGTCGCGCGGCTTGGCGGGCAGGGTGATGTCGGCGTCAGGGAGTGGGGCGTCGGGGGCGACCTCCACCACCGTGGGCGCGACGCGCAGGTAGTCGCGGGCGGCGGCCAGCTTGGTGCGGGCACCGGCGGGGAAGCCGTCGGTGACGCCCTCGTCCAGCGCGGCGAGCAGCGCCTCCAGCGACCCGAACCGGGTGATCAGCGACGCGGCCGTCTTCTCGCCCACCCCGGACACGCCGGGCAACCCGTCGCTCGGGTCGCCGCGCAGCGTCGCGAAGTCGGCGTAGGCGCGGCCGGGAATGCCGTACTTGGCGGTCACGAACGCCTCGTCCACGACCTGCAGGTTGCGGATCCCGCGCGCCGTGTAGAGCACGCGGACCGGCCGGGAGTCGTCGACCAGCTGGAACAGGTCGCGGTCGCCGGTCACGATGTCCACCGCGCCGCCCGCCCGGTGGGTGAGCGTGCCGATCACGTCGTCGGCCTCGTAGCCCGCCGACTCCATCCTGGCGATGCCCACGGCGTCGAGCACCTGCTCGATCACCGGGATCTGCGGCACCAGCGTGTCGGGCACCACCTCGGTGTTGCCGTAGGCGACCCGGTGCGCCTTGTAGGTCGGGATCGCCTCGACCCTGAACTTCGGCCGCCAGTCGGCGTCCATCGTCGCGACCAGCTCGTCGGGCCGGTACTTGCGGACCAGCGTGGCGATCATGTCGATGAGCCCGCGCACCGCGTTGATCGGCATCCCATCGGGCGCGGTCATCGACTCCGGCACACCATAGAACGCCCTGAAATACAGCGACGGCGTATCGAGAATCATCAACACCCGGCCATACTCCCACGCCACCCCGACGTCTTCCCTTCTCCCGGCCTTAGAGCACGTCAAGACGCTTCAGTACGGCAAGCCCCCGTCCCCGCCACCCACCGCACTCCGGCTGAGCCCCGTCCAGGGAGACGCTCCTCCAGTGACGCCACACCCCGCCGCCACGCCCCCACCGAACCCAGGCACCACGGCCCCCGGTCCCCGCCGCACGACACGCGCCAGCCGCCGCTCCGCCTCCCGCCGTTACGCGCGCCAAGCCCCGGGAGCCACGGCCCCGGCTATCCGGCGCCCGAAGCGCGCGCTCCCCGGTGACCCGCCGTCCAGCGCGCCGCCTACCGCCGCACCACGTCCCGCCGACCCGGCGCGGGGAAGGGCGCCCGGGGCGGGGATGCGTGGGCGATGGCGGGTTCCCGTGGCCCGGGCTCCACGGCCCCGGGTATCCCGCTCTGGCGTGCGCTCCTCGGTTGCCTGCGTACAGCGCGCCGCTGACCGCTGTACCGCGTCTCGCCGACCGGCGCGGGGAAGGGTGCCCGGGTCGGGGATGTGTGGGCGGTGGCGGGTTCCCGTGGCCCGGGCTCCATGGCCCCAGGTATCCGGTTCGTAGCGCGCGCTCCCCAGTGACCCGCCGTGCAGCGCGCCGTCGACCGCCCTACCACGTCCCGCCGACCCGGCGCGAGGGAGGGCGCCCGGGGCGGGGATGTGTGGGCGGTGGCGGGTTCCTGTGGCCTGGGCTCCACGGCCCCGGGTATCCCGCTCTGGCGTGTGCTCCCCGGTTGCCCGCCGTACAGCGCGCGGTCGAGCGCCGCGCATCGTCTCGCCGACCCGGCGCGGGGAAAGGGCGCCCGGGATTGGGGTGTGTGGGCGAGGGTTCCCGTGGCGAGTTCGGAATGTGACGTTACGGCGGGTACTGGGGGCCGTGGTGGCCGGGTTTGGTGGGGGCGTGGCGGTGGGGTGTGGCGTCGCTGGAGGAGCGTCTCCCTGGACGGGGGGCGGCCGGAGTGCGGTGGGTGGCGGGGGTGGGGGCTTGCCGTACTGGAGGGCGGTGGCGGGGCCAGATGCCGATGACGAGGGCTCTGCGACGGCGGACCGTCAGGGGCGGACGTTGACGGCCAGGAGGCAGGCGTCGTCCTCGGGGTTGGGGCCGCCGATGTCGGTGAGGAGGCGGTCGAGGCCGGCGTCCAGGTCGGACCCCGTGAGGTCGCGGGCGGCGGCGAGCGCCAGGTCGAGGCCCTCGTCGATGTCGCGGGTGCGGCGTTCCACCAGGCCGTCGGTGAACAGCAGCAGCAGGTCGCCCTCCCGCAGTTCGATGCTGGCCAGATGGTAGGGCTGCTCGCAGGTGGCGCCGAGGATGACGCCGCGCGGCTGCGGCAGCTGGCTGGACTTGCCGTCGCGGACCAGGATGGGCGCGAGGTTGCCCGCCTGCCCCCAGGTGAACACGAGCGTGGCCGGGTCGAGGTAGCCGATCACGGCGGTGCAGGTGGTCTCGTGCAGCCGGTGCATGACCAGCTCGTTGAGCCACACCAGCAGCTGGTTGGCGGGCCCGCCGGTCATGGTGAGCCCGACGAGGGCGTGCCGCAGCTGGGCCATGTGGGCGATGGCGGCCAGGCCGTGGCCGGAGACGTCGCCGATGGCCAGCAGCACCTTGCCGTCGGGCAGCGCGGCCGCCTCGAACCAGTCGCCGCCCAGGTTGGCGGTCTTCTCGGCGGGCACGTAGCGCACGGCGATGCGGGTCTGGGGCAGGTCGAGGCAGCCGGCGGGCGCGGGCAGGATGGCCTCGCGCAGGGCCAGCATGACGGTGCGCTCCTCGGCGGCCTTCTCGCGGGCCTCGAGCAGCTGGCGGCGCGACTCGGACATGATGCGCTCGGCGCGGCGGCGGCCGGTGATGTCCTGGATGACGCCGTGCACGCCGGTGGGCCCGCCGGGCACCATCAGCGGTTCGAGCACGATGCGCAGGTTGCGGGTCTCGCCGCCGCGGCGGATGCGGAACTCGGCCTGGACGGGTTCGACGCCCTGGACGACGGTCCACAGCAGCTGGTCGAGGGCGCCGAGGTCGGCGGGCTCGACGTAGGCGGCCAGGTCGGGCAGGCTGACGGGCCCGTCGGCGCGGGCACGGCCGAAGATGACGTAGACGTGGTCGGACCAGACGGCCTCGCCGGTGTGCAGGTTCCACTCGGCCCAGCCCATGTTGCCCAGGCGTTCGGCGTGGGCCAGGCGCACCGCGAGCAGCTCGCAGTCGCGTTCGGCGGTCTGCTGTTCGGTCAGGTGCTGGACGAGCTCGGCGGCGCTCATCGGCGGTGTTGGGAGGGGTGGCTGATGGCCGCCCACGACGTCGACCATACTCACTCTCACATACAGATGGATCGGGATAATCACCACACACTAAGTGATCGACCTTGAGCGGAGTGTAGCGATATCTTGGGTGTTGTGAGTCCTTTTCGCGGATTTTAGGTAGCGGGCTTGCGAGTAGATTTGTGCCCGTGACGTCCTCTGACCTTTACCCCGTGACCCGGTTGGCCGCCGCCCAGGAGGCCGCCGCCAAGGCGGGGCTCGACGCGCTGCTGCTGACGCCCGGGCCCGATCTTCGTTATGTGAGCGGCTACGAGGCCCTGCCGCTCGAGCGGCTGACGTGCCTGGTGGTGCCCGCCTCGGGCGATGCCTACATGATGGTGCCCAGGCTGGAGCTGCCGGCCGCGCAGGCCTCGCCCGCCTCGCGCCTCGGGCTGGAGTTCGTGGCTTGGGACGAGACGGACGACCCTTACGCCATCGCGGCCAAGCGGCTGGGCCAGGTGAGCAAGGTGGGGCTGGCCGACCGGATGTGGGCGATGGCCTCGCTGCGCTTCCGCGACGCGATGCCGGGCGCCGAGCAGGTGCTGGCCGGCAGCGTGCTGCGCGAGCTGCGGATGCGCAAGTCGCCGGCCGAGGTGGCGGCGTTGCGGGAGGCGGGGGAGGCGATCGACGCGGTGCACCGGCAGGTGCCGGAGTTCCTGCGTCCCGGCCGCACCGAGCGCGAGGTGGGCCGCGACATCCACGACGCGATCCTGCGGGCGGGGCACGCCACGGTCGACTTCGTCATCGTGGCCTCCGGCCCGAACGGCGCCAGCCCGCACGCCGAGGTCTCCGACCGGGTGATCCAGGCGGGCGAGCCCGTCGTGGTGGACATCGGCGGCCAGATGCACAGCGGCTACTGCTCCGACTCCACCCGCAACTACTGCATCGGTGAGCCGCCGGCCGACTACGCGGCCTACTTCGAGGTGCTGCGGCGCGCCCAGGAGGCGGCGTGCGAGGCGGTGCGGCCCGGCGTGACGTGCGAGTCGATCGACGCGGTGGCGCGCGACATCATCACCGAGGCCGGTTACGGCGAGTACTTCGTGCACCGCACCGGGCACGGTATCGGCATCGAGACGCACGAGGAGCCCTACATCGTCAAGGGCAATACCGAGCTGATGGAGCCGGGCTTCGCCTTCTCCGTCGAGCCGGGCATCTACCCTGGACAGCACGGTGCCCGTATCGAGGACATCGTCGTGTGCACTGAAAACGGCGGTGAGCGCCTGAACGTCACCCCTCGAACATTGGTGATCGTTTAGGCAGAATCGTGGGCACCCACACTCTCATGAGGAGTTTCTCTCGATGACTGTTGAGCGTGCCCTGCCCACCCCCGAGGCGCACGACCTGATCGACCTGACCCGCGAGCTGGTCGCCAAGGAGGTCGCGCCCCGGGCCGCGGCCGACGAGGCGGCCGGGCGGTTCCCGCGTGAGGTCTTCACGACCCTGGGCGCCGCCGGGCTGCTCGGCCTGCCGTACTCCGAGGAGTACGGCGGCGCCGCCCAGCCGCAGGAGGTCTACCTGCAGGTGGTGGAGGAGCTGGCGGCCGGCTGGCTGGCCGTCGGCCTCGGGGTGTCGGTGCACACGCTGTCGTGCTTCCCCGTGGCCGCCTTCGGCTCGCCGGAGCAGCGCGAGGAGCTGCTGCCCGGCATGCTGGGCGGCGACCTGCTCGGCGCCTACTGCCTGTCGGAGCCGCAGTCCGGCTCGGACGCGGCCGCGCTGACCACCAAGGCCGTGGCCGGCCCCGACGGGTACGCCGTCGACGGCGTCAAGGCGTGGATCACCCATGGCGGCGTGGCCGACTACTACCTGCTGATGGCCCGCACCGGCGAGGCGGGCGCGCGCGGCATCTCCTGCTTCCACGTGCCCGCGGGCCTGGAGGGGCTGTCGTTCGGCATGCCGGAGCACAAGATGGGCATGCGCTCCTCGCCGACGGCCCAGGTCCGCTTCGACGGCGTACGGCTTGCGCCGCACGCTTTGGTCGGGTCCGAGGGCGAGGGCTTCAGGATCGCCATGGCCGCGCTGGACGGCGGGCGGCTCGGCATCGCCGCGTGCGCGGTCGGCGTGGCGCAGGCGGCCCTCGACGCGGCTAGCTCCTACGCCCGCGAGCGGCGCCAGTTCGGCAGCAGGATCGTCGACTTCCAGGGCATCGGGTTCATGCTGGCCGACATGGCCACCCAGATCGCCGCGGCGCGGGCGCTCTACCTGGACGCGGCGCGGCTGCGGGACGCGGGCAGGCCGTACGGCACGCGGGCGGCGATGGCCAAGCTGTTCGCCACCGACGTGTGCATGAGGGTGACGACCGACGCGGTGCAGGTGCTCGGCGGCTACGGCTACGTCGAGGACTTCCCCGTGGAGCGTTACATGCGCGAGGCCAAGGTGCTGCAGATCGTCGAGGGCACCAACCAGATCCAGCGCCTGGTGATCAGCCGGGCGCTGGCCAAGGAGTGACGGTCAACGGGCTGACTGGGATCTTGATCGGACCCACGTGATCATGTGAGAATTCGGCAATAGCTGGATTATTCGGGTTACTTGGGGGCGTCGCCCATGGTCCGCGAGCCGATCGAGCGGCCCTAGGATGCCGGACGACGAGCTGACCGAGGCGTTCGAACTCGGCAGCACGTGCGCGCTGGCCGCCGAGTGCGGCAGGGATCTGCGGCAATGTGCCCAGATGTACGGCGAGCTGTTCCCCCCGGGCGCCTTCGACGCCGAGCTCTACACCACGCTGTCGCTCACGGGCGCCTTCAGTGCCCCGTGGGCGACGGCCCAGCGCCTGCGGGTGGCCAACCGGGCGGCGCTGTGGGTGCTGGCCGTCGGGCGGATGGTCGACCGCACCTCCACCGGGCGGCGCACCGTGGTGGCGCTGGCCGAGGAGTGCCTGGCCGTGGCCGACGGTGCCACCCCGCACGCGGCCGTGACCCGGTTCCTGGCCGACCTGCGCGACGAGCTGGCCACGGTCAGGGAGTTCGAGGCGCTGCGCCCGCTGTGGCGCGACCAGCTGGCCAGGATGATGGAGGCCATGACGCGCGCCTGGTCCTGGCGCGACACCCGGGCGGTGCCGTCGTTCGCCCGTTACCTGGACAACGCCGACAGCCGCGGGACGTGCTTCGTGGACGTCTCGCACTGGATCTACGCCGGTGACTTCTGGGCGCGCCGGCACCTGGCCGAGCTGCGCGAGGCCAGCGCGCACGTGCAGCGCTACCTGCACCTGCTGGCCGACATCGCCACCTACCGGCGGGCGGTGAGCTGGGGCGATCTCAACGTGCTCATGCTGGGCGTCAGCCGGGCGGAGGTGGGCGAGACGATGGCCAGGCTGGCGCGCGAGGCGGGCGACCTGCTCGCGCCGATAGGGGAGGGCAGCCCGCGGACGGCCGCCTACCTGCGCCGTCAGATCGGCTTCAACGCCGGGTACCACGGGATTTCGGGCTAGATGTAACGGACCGTGCCGAAGGGTTGACAGAAGCCTTGACAATCCGGTGAGAGCTGGGCGAATAAGGGTGCTACGCGTGACAAACTATGACATATTGCTTCCTGAGATGGATTGCGGCTTGAGTGGAATTTGTGGCGTTGCTAGGGTGTCTCGTTGCCAGGTAGGTGGATTGACCTTTTCTCTGCGCCTTGACATGTTCCACTGACCGTGGCTCCTCAAGGCGGATTGTGCACGCGCGGCACGGCTTACGGGCACGACCGCGAAGGGAACAGGGCGGTGCTCGATGGACTTCGGTCGCTCTGATCGCTGGCGGTTGCCGACCGCGATCAAGATTTTGGTCGCCGGGGGGTTCGGCGCGGGGAAGACCACCATGGTCGGAGCCGTGTCGGAGACCCGCCCCCTGCGCACTGAGGAGGCGCTCACGCACGCGGGCGTCCACATCGACGACCTGTACGGCGTCGAGGGCAAGCCGACGACCACGGTCGTCATGGATTTCGGCCGGATCACCATCCGCGACGACTACATGCTGTACCTGTTCGGCACGCCCGGCCAGGAGCGCTTCTGGTTCGTGTGGGACGAGCTGGCCATGGGCGCGCTCGGCGCGATCGTGCTGGCCGACACCCGCCGGCTGGCCGACTGCTTCCCCTCCATCGACTACTTCGAGCGCCGCGAGACGCCGTTCGTGGTCGCGCTGAACTGCTTCGACGGCGCCCGCCCGTTCACCGTCGGTGAGGTGCGCAAGGCGCTGGAGCTGGATCCCGAGGTCCCGATCGTGCTCTGCGACGCCCGCAGGCGCGACTCGGGCAGGGAGGTCCTCATCACGCTCGTGGAGCACGCCATGCGGATGGGGGCCCAGCCGGTCGGGACCATGTCGTGACCATGACCGGCTATTTTTGACCGATGGAGGAGATCGACCGCCGGATCGTCACGCTGCTGGCCGAGGACGGCCGGATGAGCTTCACCGACCTGGCCAAGGAGACGGGCCTGTCGGTCTCCGCGGTGCACCAGCGGGTGCGCCGCCTGGAGAAGCGCGGCGTCCTGCGCGGCTACGCCGCCATCATCGACCACGACGCGGTCGGGCTGCCGATGACCGCGTTCGTGTCGATCAAGCCGATCGACCCGGCCGCGCCCGACGACGCCCCCGACCGTCTGGCGCACCTGAGCTCCATCGAGGCCTGCCACAGCGTGGCCGGCGACGAGAGCTACATCCTCAAGGTGCGGGTGGCCTCGCCGGTCGCGCTGGAGGAGCTGCTGCAGCAGATCCGGGAGTCGGCCAACGTGTCCACCCGGACCACGGTCGTGCTGAGCACGCCGTACGAGCACCGCCCGCCCTCGCTCAGCGAGGAGCCTCTTTCCAGTCCAGGCGACCTTTAGAGACCGTGGCGCGCCAG
Source organism: Nonomuraea sediminis (assembly GCF_018531495.1). Classification (GTDB taxonomy): domain Bacteria; phylum Actinomycetota; class Actinomycetes; order Streptosporangiales; family Streptosporangiaceae; genus Nonomuraea; species Nonomuraea sediminis. Next base: position 364,446 of record NZ_JAHDTI010000010.1, on the reverse strand, counting down.
CCGCGCAGCGGCCTGCCGCTCTCCAGCGCGGCGGCCGTGTCGCGCAGCAGCGCCAGGTAGGAGGGCCAGGCCACGTCGCCGTCGGTCGTCAGGCCGTCCTCGTTGTAGTACTCGCCGGTCTTGCCGGTGCGCGGATCCAGGAACAGGTTGCCGCCGTCGCCCGAGTCGGCGAACGGGATCAGGTGCCCGTCCCACCAGGACCCGCTGTCGTCACCGCCGTCGATGATGATGTCGCAGAGCATCTTCCAGTCGGCGTGCATCGCCTTGACGGGCATGTACGCGTAGAAGGGCTCGGGGCCGAACTCGCCGCCGCCGTCGTGGCGCAGCAGCGAGGCGCGCAGGTCGTCGGGGAAGCGGGCGCCCATGGCCGCCTCGACCCGGGCGATGTCCACGGCGCGGGCGGGGCCGGGCAGCGAGCGGTAGGTTTTGGGCGCCTCGCGGGCCAGCCACCGCTCGATGCGCCGCCACTCGGCCGCCACCTGCGAGGTCACGGTACGGCCCGGCGTCCGCACCACCGGGGCGCGGTGGCCGGGACGGCAGCCCATGGCGCGGGCCTGCCCGGCGGTCAGCTTCGTCTCGGTGGGGGTGGGCGTCGGGGTCGGAGTGAGAGTCGGGCGCGGCCCACCGGCGCAGCCGCCGGGCAGGGGAGCGGGCGCCGTGGCCCAGCGCAGTTCGCAGCCCTGCACGACCGGATACCAGTCGCGCAGCTTCGCCCCGCGCTCCAGCGAGTCGGCCACGGCCTCCAGCAGGGCCGTGTACGAGGACCAGCCCATCGGGCCGTCGAAGCTGAGCGCCTTGCCGTAGGCGTGCTCGCCCACCTGGCCGGTGCGCTGGTCGATGAACAGGTCCGTGCCGTTGCCGGTGGAGCCGACGGGGATCAGGCTGGCGTGGTCGGGATCGGCCTCCTCCGTCCAGCCGCCCATGACGAGGTCCATGCACCGGTACTCGGTCAACGTCCAGATGTGTTGCACGCCGGCCAGGCCGACGTCGGACGGCAGCTGGAGCCCGGCACCGAAGTTGCCGTCGGCGCCGTCATGGCGCAGCAGCGAGGCGTACAGGTCGTCGGGCAGCCTGGCCCCCCGATACTCCTCCAGCCCGTCCAGATCCGTGCCGGTGGCGGGGAAGCGCAGTTTGCGCAGGGTGGCCGAGGCGTGGGCGCCCAGCCAGCGGTCGATCCGGTCCCAGGCGGCGTTCACCCGCCCGGCTACCGCCGTGTCCAGAACGCGCGGGGAGACCGGAGGGGTCGGGGTCGGCTCGAACGAGGGCTGGAGGTCGGGCGTCTCCGTGCCGTTCTCGGACTCAACCGTCAGGGGTCTGCATCCGGCTGCCCTGGCCTGGTCGGGAGTGAGAATCCTGGCCCGCATCGCGGCCTCGACCTTCGGGTCCCCACAGTCGATGGAGATCGTGTCGCCGCCTCCGCCGAAGCTGCACATGACCACCTTGCTGTCCCCGTACCGCGCCGCGCTCGACGTGGCGGCCCCCGCGAGCAGGATCAGGGGCAGCGCCCGCCGTACCAGCTTTAAGCCGATCATTTCCGGCACATTACCGGCGGGCCAAGGGTGTTCGGGATTGTCGAACGACGCTACAGTGGGCGGCGTGGGAGAGACGATCCAGTCGGTGGAGCGGGCCGCGGGCATCCTGCGCCTGCTCGCCTCGGGGCCGCGCGAGCTGGGGGTGGCCGAGCTGGCCAGGGCCATGGGGCTGCCCAAGGGCACCCTGCACGGCATCCTGCGCACGCTGGTCCACGTCGGCTTCGTCGAGCAGGACGAGATCACCGGCAAGTACCGGCTCGGCGGCACGCTGCTGCACCTGGGCAGCAGCTACCTCGACGTCAACGAGCTGCGCACCCGCTCGCTCAACTGGGCCGACGCGCTGGCCGGCCGCAGCAGGGAGAGCGTGTGGATCGGCACCCTGCACGAGGGCGAGGTGCTGGTCGTCCACCACGTCTTCCGCCCCGACGACAGCATGCAGGTCCTGCAGGTCGGCACGCTGCTGCCGGCCCACGCCAGCGCCCTGGGCAAGGTCCTGCTCGCCTACGACCCGTACGGCGAGGCCGAGCCCCGCCCGCTGCCCGCGCACACCCCCCGCACCCTGGTCACCGCCGACGACCTGGCCAAGGAGCTGGAGCTGGTGCGCGGCAGGGGATGGGCCGCCGACGTGGAGGAGCTGGTGGAGGGCGAGGTCTCCATCGCCGCCCCGATCCGCGACCGCCGCGCCGTCACCGTGGGCGCCATCGGCGTGCGCGGCGCCGTCGAACGCCTGACCACGGACGGGGAGCCGCGCATCGACGTGGTCTCCTTCGTCCGCGACGCGGCCAGAGCCATCACCCGCGACCTATCCCGCTCTTGACAGACCAGCTATGTTCGGGAATCCCGAACCGCGTGAAGTGAGGACACCCCCGTGCCGCAGTACGTCGCCGCCATCGACCAGGGCACCACGTCCAGCCGGTGCATGGTCTTCGATCAGGCAGGTCGGATCGTCTCCGTCGCGCAGCGCGAGCACCGGCAGATCTTCCCCCGCCCCGGCTGGGTCGAGCACGACGCCGCCGAGATCTGGCAGGCCGTCCAGGACGTCATGCGGCAGGCCGTGGACGACTTCGGGCAGATCGCCGCGCTCGGCATCACCAACCAGCGCGAGACCACCGTGCTGTGGGACCGGGCCACCGGCGAGCCGGTGACCAACGCGATCGTCTGGCAGGACACCCGCACCGACGCCCTCGTGCGCGGCCTGGCAGGACACGAGCAGCTGTTCCGCCAGAAGGCCGGGCTGCCGCTGACCACCTACTTCTCCGGGCCGAAGATCCGCTGGCTGCTTGAGGAGACGCCCGGGCTGCGCGAGCGGGCCGAGCGGGGCGAGGTGCTGTTCGGCACCATGGACAGCTGGCTGATCTGGAAGCTGACCGGGCGGCACGTCACCGACGTCACCAACGCCAGCCGCACCCTGCTGATGAACATCCACACCCTCGCCTGGGACGACGACCTGCTCGACGTGCTCGGCGTGCCGCGCGCGATGCTGCCCGAGATCCGGCCGTCGGCCGAGATCTACGGGCACTTCGAGAAGGTGCCGGTGGCGGCGGCGCTGGGCGACCAGCAGGCGGCGCTGTTCGGCCAGACCTGCTTCGCGCCGGGCGAGACGAAGAGCACCTACGGGTCCGGCAGCTTCCTGCTGATGAACACCGGCGCGGAGCCGGTCACCTCCAAGCACGGCCTGCTGACCACGGTCGGCTACCAGATCGGCGACGCCCCGGCCACCTACGCGCTGGAGGGCGCCATCGCTGTCACCGGCTCGCTGGTGCAGTGGCTGCGCGACAACCTGGGCCTGATCTCCAGCGCGGCCGAGATCGAGACGCTGGCCAGGACCGTGGAGGACAACGGCGGCTGCTACTTCGTGCCGGCCTTCTCCGGTCTGTTCGCGCCGCATTGGCGCAGCGACGCGCGAGGAGTGATCGCCGGGCTGACCGGCTTCGTCACCAAGGGGCACATCGCGCGGGCCGTGCTCGAGGCCACCGCCTGGCAGACCCGCGAGGTCGTCGACGCGATGAACGCCGACGCGGGCATCGCGCTGACCTCGCTGCGCGCCGACGGCGGCATGACCGCCAACAACCTGCTCATGCAGACGCTGGCCGACGTGCTCGACGTGCCCGTGGTGCGCCCGATGGTGGCCGAGACCACCTGCCTGGGCGCCGCCTACGCCGCGGGCCTGGCCACCGGGTACTGGCCCGACACAGGCGCGTTGCGGGCCAACTGGCACAAGGCCGCGGAATGGCGTCCGCGGATCACCACGGAGGCCAGGGACAGGGAGTACGCCAACTGGCGCAAGGCCGTCGAACGCACCCTCGACTGGAGCACCACATGACGATCGCCACCCTCGACAACCGGGCCGCCACGCGCGAGGAGCTGACGCGGACCACCTACGACCTGCTCGTCATCGGCGGCGGCATCCTCGGCACCTCGGTCGCCTGGATGGCCGCACAGGCCGGGCTGCGCGTGGCCATGGTGGAGGCCGGCGACTTCGCCGGCGCCACCTCCAGCGCCTCCTCCAAGCTCGTCCACGGCGGCCTGCGCTACCTGCAGACCGGCAACGTCAAGCTGGTCGCCGAGAACCACCGCGAGCGCCGCGCCCTGGCCGCCGACATCGCCCCGCACCTGGTCAAACCGCTCAGCTTCGTCGTGCCGGTCTACCGCGGGGGCCCGCACGGCGCCGCCAAGCTGGGCGCCGGGGTGTTCCTGTATTCGGCGCTGTCGGTGTTCGGCGACGGCGTGGGCCGCGTCATCACCCCGCAGCAGGCCCTGGCCAAGGTGCCCGCGCTGCGCGCCGAGGGCCTGCGCGCGGCCGCGGTCTACGGCGACCACCAGATGAACGACAGCCGGGTCGCGGTCATGACCGTCCGCGCCGCCGTCGACGCCGGCGCGGTCGTGCTCAACCACGCCGAGGTGGTCGGCCTGCGCCTGACCTCGGGTACGGTGACCGGCGCCGACCTGCGTGACCGCTGCGACGGCACGGAGTTCGGGGTCGCCGCGCGGCTCGTGCTCAACGCCACCGGCCCGTGGCTGGACCACCTGCGCCGGATGGAGGACCCGGCCGCCGCGCCCAGCATCCGCCTGTCCAAGGGCGCCCACCTGGTGATGCGCCGCGGCGAGCCGTGGAAGGCGGCGCTGACGATCCCCATCGACAAGTACCGGGTGTCGTTCGCCATCCCGTGGGAGGACCACCTGCTGCTCGGCACCACCGACGAGGCCTACGAGGGCGACCCGGCCCAGGTGCGCGCCACGGACGCCGACATCGCCCAGATCCTGGACGAGGCAGGGCACGCCGTACAGGGGTTGAAGCGGGACGACCTCACCTACGCCTTCGCCGGGCTGCGGGTGCTGCCGGGCGGGCCGAGGTCGGTCGCGGCGGCCAAGCGCGAGACGCTGCTGAGCCGCGGCAAGGGCGGCATGCTGTCGGTCGCAGGCGGCAAGTGGACGACGTACCGGCACATCGGCAAGCTCGTCCTGGACACGCTGGCCCACCTGCCGGGACGCCCGCTGGGCGACGACCTGGCCTCGATACTGCCCGCGATGCCGCTGCCAGGACTGGCCAGCCCCGACGCGGTGGCGCTGCGGCTGTGGAGCGACCGTGAGCCGGGCCACCGCATGGACCCGCTGGTCGCGCGCCACCTGGCCGCCCACTACGGCTCGATCGCGCTCGACCTGGCCCGCCTCATCCGCGACGACCCCGCGCTGGGCGAGCGCATCCACCCCGACGGCCCCGACATCTGGGCTCAGGTCGTCTACGCCCGCGACCACGAGTGGGCCGTCACCGTCGACGACGTGGCACGGCGGCGCACCACGCTCACCGTGCGCGGCCTGGACACCCCCGACGTCTGCGACAGGGTCAGCGGGATCCTCGGCGCCCCCTGACGCGGGCGATCGGGCGGGCGACGGGGATCACGCGACCGCGGCCACCGCGTCGACCTCGATCAGGAAAGCCGGGTTGGCCAGGCCCGCGACCACCAGGACGGTGACCGCGGTGGCGTTCGTGCCCCACACCTTCTGCGCGGCGCCGAACGCCTCCTCGACGGGGTGGCCCTGGACCACGTGCACCGTCAGCTTGAGCACGTTCTCCTGCCTGGCCCCTGCCGCCTCCAGGGCCGCCAGGACGTTCCTGAGCGCCTGCTCGGCCTGGGAGGCCAGATCGGCGCCGACCAGCTCGCCGTCGGCGCCGATGCCGTTCTGGCCGCCCACGTAGATCAGCGTCCCCGGGTTCTGCACCGACACGGCCTGGGCGAAAGCCGGGTTCCTGGGGAGGCTGTCAGGGTTTATGTGCTTGATGTTCATAGTGGGAGCGTAGGCGGGATTTGGCCTCCTCGGACGCGGCCAGGTGCTCCAGCCCGTTGAGCGCGGCGCCCACCACCGGGGGCAGGTCCGCGACCACCAGTTTGGCGCGCGGAGCCCGCTGCGCGAACGAGGTGTCCAGCAGCGAGGTCAGCAGCGGATCCCTGGCGGCCAGCACGCCGCCGCCCAGGATCACCTCCGTGGGGGTCTCCAGCAGGTCCAGGCGGCGCAGGCACACCTCGGCCATCACGGTGATCTCCTCGGCCTGCCGCTCGACCAGCGAGCGGGCCAGGGCGTCGCCCGCGGCGGCCGTGGCCAGCACGCCCGGCGCCAGGTCCATCAGGTCGGCCTCGTCCAGGTGGCCGAAGTGCAGCCGCAGCACCACGTCCTCGACGGTGGGGGCGCCGAAGTGGGTCTTGAGCAGCTCGGCCAGTGCGGTGGCCGGGCCTCGGCCGTCCTCGGCGCGCACGGCGTGCCACAGCGCCTCCTCGCCCAGGCCCAGGCCGCCGCCCCAGTCGCCGCTGAGACGGCCGAGCGCGGGGAAGCGGGCGACCTGGCCGGTGGGGGACACGCCGACCGCGTTGATGCCGGCGCCGCAGACCACCGCCACGCCCCACGGGCCGGACGCGCCCGACCGCAGCAGCGCGAAGGTGTCGTTGCGCACCACGATGTCGTCGCCGAAGCCGCGCGCCGTGAACTCGCGCGCCAGCGCCTCCTCCTCGACCGGCAGGTCGGCGCCCGCCAGATAGGCCGCCACGTGCGCGAAAGCGGGCACTCCTGAGGCTTCCGAGGGTGCTTCGGCCTGCCGTACGGCGTCGGGCAGGTTCGCCACGGCCTGCCGTACGGCACGCACCACCACGTCCACGGCCGCGGGGACGCCCTCGCTCTGCGGGGCGAACGGGCCGGAGCGGCCCGTCGCGAGGACCTCGCCCCGCGTGGTCACCAGCGCGACGTCGGTCTTGCTGTTGCCGCCGTCGACCGCCAGCAGGATCTGCTCCACTACCTCACCGTCCACGGCAGGTGCGCGCGGTTGGCCTCGAGCAGCAGCCCGGTCAGCTCCTCGGCGATGGCGTCCTGGCCGACGAGCGGATGGGCCAGCAGCGCGTCGCGGACCCTGTCGGCCCCGCCGTGCAGCGCGGCCTCGAGCGCGAGCGTCTCGTAGGCCGACACGTGCGCGATCAGCCCCGAGTACAGCGGTCCCAGCGGCTCCTGGGGCAGCGGTACGGCTCCCGCCGCGCCCACCCGCGCGGGCACCTCGATCACGGCGTCGTCGTCGAGGAAGGGCAGCGTGCCGTCGTTGCGCACGTTGACCACCTGGGTGTCGCCCCGGTCGCCGAGCAGCGAGGCGATCAGCGCCACGGCCGCCTCGGAGTAGAAGGCGCCGCCCCGCTTGGACAGCAGGTCCGGCTTGGTGACGACCGCCTGGTCGGCGTACATCTCCAGCAGGCGCGCCTCCATCTCCGCCACCTCGGCCGCCCGCGACGGCTTGGCGCGCTGCTCCTCCACGACCAGGTCATGGGCGTAGAAGTAGCGCAGGTAGTAGGAGGGGATGACGCCGAGCCTGCGCAGGAGCTCGACCCGCAGGCCCATGCTGTCGGCGATCTCCTGGGCCCGGTCGGAGGCCAGCACCTCGGGCAGGATGTCCTTGCCGTCCAGGTAGACGGCCCGCTCCCAGGTCAGGTGGTTGAGCCCGACGTGGCCCAGGGTGATGTGCGAGGGGTCGACGCCGAGCGCGGCGGCGAAGTTGCGCTGGAAGCCGATCGCCACGTTGCACAGCCCGATGGCGCGGTGCCCCGCGTCGAGCAGCGCCCGGGTGACGATGCCGACCGGGTTGGTGAAGTCGACGATCCACGCCTGCGGCGCGAGCCGCCGCACCACCTCGGCGATCTCCAGCACGACCGGCACGGTGCGCAGGGCCTTGGCCAGCCCGCCCGCGCCCGTCGTCTCCTGGCCCACGCAGCCGCACTGCAGCGGCAGCGTCTCGTCCACGTTGCGGGCGGCCTGCCCGCCCACGCGCAGCTGGAACAGCACGGTGGTTGCGCCGGCCACCCCCTCCTCGATCGAGGAGGTGGCCTGCACCGACGCCGGGTGCCCGGCGTGGGCCAGCATCCGCCGCGCCATCCCGGCAACCAGCTCAAGACGTGAAATATCTGGATCTATGAGCGCGATCTCGGTGACGGGCAGCTCGTCCCGCAGGCGCGCGAACCCGTCGATCAGCTCCGGCGTATACGTCGAGCCGCCCCCGACCACGGCGAGTTTCAACCCTTCACTCCCGTCAGCGTCACGCCCTCGATGAAGATCTTCTGGGCGAAGAAGAAAACGATGATCACCGGTGCCATGACGAGCAGCGTGGCCGCCATGGTCAGGTTCCACTGCACGTGGTGCAGCGCCTTGAACGAGGCCAGCCCCACCGACAGCGTCCAGTTGTCCAGGTTGGTGGAGGCGTACAGCAACGGCCCGTAGTAGTCGTTCCAGCAGTAGAAGAACTGGAACAGCGCGATCGCCGCGATACCCGGCTTGGCCATCGGCAGGATCACCCTGATGAGCGTCTTGAAGTCCGTGCAGCCGTCGACGCGGGCGGCGTCGGTGTAGTCACGCGGAATCGTGACCAGGAACTGCCGCAGCAGGAAGATCGAGAACGCGTCCCCGGTCAGCATCGGCAGGATCAGCGGCCACAGCGTCCCGGTCAGGTCGAAGCGCGCCCAGATCAGGTAGACGGGCACGGCTATGACCTGAGGCGGCAGCATCATCATCGTGATGACCAGCAGGAACGCCAGCTTCCTGCCGCGGAAGCGGAACCGGGCCATCGCGTAGGCCACCGGGATCGACGACACCACCGTGAACAGCGTGCCGAGCCCCGCGTACAGCAGCGTGTTGCGCAGCCACAACAGGATCGGCGACTTGACGAACACGTCGGCGAAGTTGCCCCAGTTCCACGTGCGCGGGATCAGCTCGTCGGTCAGCGTCTGGTTGTCGCTCATCACGGCGGTGAACAGCACGAACACCACGGGCCCGACGAAGGCGATCGCCAGCGCCACGGCCAGCGCGTGCGTGGCGATCCAGTACAGCACCTTCCTGGTACGGCTCCGCCGTACCTTCGAGGCGTGGACCGCGGCGCGCTTCGGCGTAGCAACCATTGTCGCGCTCATGAGCTCACCTCCTCGAAGCCGCGGAACTGCCGCAGCAGGATCAGCGTGAACACCATCGACACGGCGAACAGCACCAGCGCGAGCACGCTCGCGTACCCCATCGCGTAGTCGCGGAAGCCCGCCTGGAACAGCCACTGCGGCAGCGTCAGCGTGGACATCTCCGGATACCCGGGGGTGAACGTGGAGCCGGGGGCGTCGGTGACGCCCGAGGCCACCCGCGCCGCGATCATCGCCTGGGTGAAGTACTGCAGGGTGTAGATCACCCCGGTCACCGCGGTGAACATCAGCACCGGCCTGATCGTGGGCAGCGTGATGCTGCGGAACTGCCGCCACGCCCCGGCCCCGTCGATGGCGGCCGCCTCGTACAGGTGCCTGGGCACGTCGAGCAGCGCGGCCAGGAAGATCACCATCAGGTTGGTGCAGCTCCACATGGCCAGCAGCGTCAGACCGGGCTTGGACCAGTCCTTGTCGCCGAACCAGTCGGGCCCGCTGATGCCGATCTTGGCGAGCAGGTTGTTGACCGGCCCCGTCGACGGGTTCAGCAGGTAGACGAAGGCCACCGTGCCGGCCGTGACCGGCACGAGCGAGGGCAGGTAGAACAGCGTCCTGAAGAACCCGACGCCGGCCTTCAGCTTGGTCAGCAGCTGGGCGATGCCGAGCGCGAACAGCACCGTCGCCGGCACCATGACCACCACCAGCCAGGCGGTGTTCTTCATGGCGATCCAGGCGCGTTCGTCCTGGAAGAAGTACCGCCAGTTGTCCAGGCCGTTGAACTTCAGCGTGAACAGGTCGTAGTTGAAGAAGGAGAAGTAGACGGTGGCCACCAGCGGGTAGGCGAAGAACACCGAGAAACCCACCAGCCAGGGCGCCATCCACAGCAGCGGCCGCAGGCGCGCGAGCATCGGATCAGCCGCCCGACAGCTTGAGCTTGTCGTTGATCAGCTTGTCCACGCCCTTGAGCCCGGCGTCCAGGTCCTTGACCGAACCCTTCTCCCACGAGGTGATGAAGCCCTGCAGCGCCTCCTGGTTGAAGGGGCTGTTGACGTGGGCGGGGATCGTCGAGGTCTGCGGGTTGGCGAAGACGTCGAGGAAGGTCTGGAAGTGCTCGTCCTTCTTCAGGTCAGGCGACTGCAGCGAGGCCGTGGTCGTCGGCACGTTCCGGATCGCGTTCGACAGCGTGACCAGCGCGCCGGTGTCGGTGCTCAGGTACTTCACCAGCGCCCAGGCGGCCTCGGGATTCTTGGCGCCCTTCGGCACGCCGATCACGGTGCCGGCGGTGAAGCCGCTGCCGTACAGGTCGGGCTTGTCGTCGGCCACCGGCATCGGCGCGGTGCCGTATTCGATCTTCGGCGCCTCGTTGGCCAGCATCGCCACCCGCCACTCGCCGTCGATGGCCATGGCGACCTTGTTCTCGTAGAAGGGGTTCTTGGCCGAGAACTCCTCACCCAGCGACTTGCGGAACTTCTCCAGGTTGGCGTAGCCGTACCAGTCGATGAGGTCCTTCTGCCAGTTCAGCAGCGTCTTCCAGGCGGGGTCGGAGCCGATGGCCGAGGTGCCGTCAGGGTTGGTCCACTTGGCGCCGACCATGGCGCTCCAGTGACCGGCGGTGTTCTCGTAGTACTGACCGCTGGGGATGAACCCGGCCACCTTGATCGAGCCGTCGGGGTTCCTGACCGTCAGCTCCTTGGCCAGCTTGGTCAGCTCCGACAGCGTCTTGGGCGGCTGGTTGCCCTTCATCAGGGCCTTGTTGTAGTAGAGGCCGTAGGCGTCGGTCAGCAGCGGCATCACGCACCGCTTGCCATCGAACTGGGTGTAGTCGGTGACGACCTTCGGGAAGACCGACAGGTCGATCCCGTCCTGCTTGATCACCGGGGTGAGGTCCTGGAACACGCCGGACTTGCACCACGTCGCGACCGAGTCGGTGGTGAAGGAGGAGGCCACGTCCGGCGGGTGCCCGCCGCGCACCGCCTGGGTGATCTGCTCGTCCTGCACCCCCTTGACCATCTTGACCTTGATCTGCGGGTACTTCTGGTTGAAACCGGCGATGGCGTCGGTGAAGGCCTTGACCTCCGAGTCGGCGGAGAAGCCGTGCCACAGCTCGATCGTGGCGGCGGGCAGCGCCGAAGGCGCCGTGTTGGAGGCTTTGGGCTGCGAACCGAGGGAGGGACCAGCCTCCTTGCCCGCGGTACAGGCGGCCAGTGCCAGGACAGCTATCCCGGCGGCTGCCAAAGGAACGAAACGCACGGGGGGTGCCTCCTCTTCAAGGCGTGGGGACCGTGGAGCTGAAGAGCTCGTCGCGGACGGTGTCCAGGGCGAGGTCGAGCGCGCCCGCGAGAACGGGGTTGCCTTCGACAGTGGAAAGACGCAGCTGTGGCCGCGCGATGGTCAGCGCGTGCAGCTCGTGTTCGACCAGCTCGCGCAGGGTCTCGCCGCCGGACAGCACCACGCCGCCGGTCAGCACGATCAGGCCCGGGTCGATCACCGAGGTCATGGCGGCCAGGCCGACCGCGACCCTGGCCGCGATGTCGCGCAGCCCCGCCCGCGCGTCGTCGGCCTTGTGACCCGTGCCCTCCTCCGCCGCGCGCACCGCGTTCGCGATCGCCTGGCGGAAGTCCTGCCCGCGCACCCCGTAGGAGCGCAGCAGCTTGAGTACGGCGGGGCCGCCGGTCAGAGCCTGGTAGCCGTGGTTGGCGTACCGGCCGGCTTCCCTGGCGGTCGGGGCGCCCGGCGTGGGCATGTAGCCCACCTCGCCCGCGCCGCCGGTCGCGCCCCTGTGCATGCGACCGCCGAGCACGATGGCCGAGCCGATGCCCTCATCGGCCCACAGCAGCACGAAGTCCTGGTGGCCCCTGGCGGCGCCGTGCGCCTGCTCGGCCAGCGCCACCAGGTTGACGTTGTTCTCCACGTCCACCGGCACGTCCAGGCCGCTGCTCAGCGTCGGCACCACGTCGGCGATGTGCCAGCCCGGCATGTCCTTGGCGGTGGCGTAGCCGAGCCGGCCGGTGGAGGGGTCGATGGCGGCCTGCACGCCGATGACGACGCGGCGCAGCTTGTCCGGCGGCTGGGCGCCCTCGATGGCGGCCCGCAGCCGCTCGACCAGCTCGCCGCCCGGCCTGCGGGAGGTGGGCAGCGTGTGCTCGCCGACGATCGCGCCGGTGATGTCGGCGATGCGGGCCTCGATCCGGTCGGGTGTGACGTCCAGCGCGGCCACGTAGGCGGCGGCCGGGTTGATCCGGTACACCTCGGCGGTGCGCCCGGGCAGGCCCTCGCGGATGCCGTCGAGCACCACGAGTCCCGCCTCTTGCAACCGCGACAGCAACTGGGATGCTGTGGGCTTGGACAGACCTGTCAGCGTACCGATCTCGGGCCGGGTGAGCGGACCGCGCTCCAGGAGTGCCTGCAGCGCCGCGCGATCATTGATCGCGCGTAGCAGACTGGGGGTTCCTGGAACCGGACTGCTCACGATGACTCCTTCGACCGAAGTTAGGAAAGTTTCCTAACTTGATGCGAACGTACGGAGTGGAGGAGTCTCCGGTCAAGAGGCGAAACCAATACGTGACCGTAAGCAGGGAAAGGAATGATGGGAGTGCCTCAACAGGCGTGCTAATGTCGTCGTTTGTCGTAACAAGAGACAGAATGGCCCGGAGTGTCCCATTAATCACAGTAATGGTCCGACAGCAACTCGTCAAACGGAGCTCACGAAAGAGCAGGACTACGTCACCCGCCTCTACGACAGGCTCGACGTCCTGCGTGAGCGTACCCAGCGCCAGCTGAAGGAGGTCCTGGCCACCGGCGCGATCGGCACCATGCAGAACAGGTCCGAGCGCGACACCTTCGCCGAGATGTACGCCACCCGGCTGGCCCGCCTGTGGGCGGTCGAGCGCGGCCTGGCCTTCGGCAGGCTCGACCACGTCGACGAGGGCCGCCTCTACATAGGCAAGCTCGGGCTGACCGACGACGAGCAGGAGCGGCTGCTGATCGACTGGCGCGCGCCCGTTGCCCAGCCCTTCTACCGGGCCACCCCGGCCGCGCCGATGGGCGTCACCCGCCGGCGCCACCTGCAGACCAAGGGCAGGAATGTGGTCGGCGTCGACGACGACCTGCTCGACCTGGACTCTCTCAGCGACGACGACCGCGCCACCCTCAACGGCGAGGCCGCGCTGCTCGCCGCCCTGGACGAGCGGCGCACGGGCCGCATGCGCGACATCGTCGCCACCATCCAGGCCGAACAGGACAAGGTCATCCGGGCCGACCTCAACGGCGTGCTGGTCGTGCAGGGCGGTCCCGGCACCGGCAAGACCGTCGTCGCCCTGCACCGGGCCGCCTACCTGCTCTACACCCACCGCGAGCGGCTCGAGCGCCGCGGCGTGCTCATCCTGGGCCCCAACCTGACCTTCCTGCGCTACATCGAGCAGGTCCTGCCCTCGCTCGGCGAGACCGACGTGCTGCTGTCCACCGTGGGCGAGCTGTTCCCCGGCGTGACGGCCACCGCCCGCGAGCGGGCCGAGGTGGCGGCGGTCAAGGGTGACCTGCGGATGGCCGACGTGCTGGCGCGAGCCGTACGCGACAGGCAGCGTGTGCCGCGCAAACCCATCGAGCTCAGGCTCGGCCGCTACTCCCTCACCATCGAGCGGGCCATGCTGGAGTCGGCAAGGAACAAGGCCGTGCGCGCGCGCCGCCCGCACAACCAGGCGCGCGCCGTCTTCGTCCGTTCGATCCTCAACGCGCTGGCCAGGCAGGCCGCCAAGAAGCTCGGCCGCGGCCTGATCGACGACGACGAGCTGGCCGACCTGCGCGAGGACCTGCGTACCGAGCCCGGTGTCAAGAGCGCGCTCAACCGCCTGTGGCCCTACCTCACCCCGCAGGGCCTGCTGCTGGGCCTGTACGGCTCGGCCGAGCGCCTGGGCGCGGCCGCGGGGGACCTGCTGTCGGCCAGGGAGCGCGCGTTGCTGCTGCGGGAGCGCGGCGAGTGGACCGAGTCGGACGTGCCGCTGCTGGACGAGGCGGCCGACCTGCTCGGCGAGATCGACGAGCACGTGCTGCGGGCCAGCGCCGCGCAGGCGGAGGAGGAGCTGGCCGCCGCCAGGCAGTCCGAGGAGCTCCAGCGCGAGGCCGAGCTGGCCTACGCCCGCGAGGTGCTCGAGCTCACCGGCCTGTCGGACGTCATGGAGGCCGAGCGCCTGGCCGAGCGGCAGCGCGGCGAGGGCCCCTACCTGACCACGGCGGAGCGTGCCGCGGCCGACCGCACCTGGGCCTACGGGCACGTCATCGTGGACGAGGCGCAGGAGCTGTCGGCGATGGCCTGGCGGGCGGTGATGCGGCGCATCCCGACCCGGTCGATGACGATCGTCGGCGACATCGCGCAGACCGGCTCGGCGGCCGGCGCGCCCTCCTGGCACGCCGTCATGGACCCCTACGTGGCCGGGCGGTGGCGCGAGGCGTCGCTGACCGTCAACTACCGCACGCCGGTCGAGCTGATGGCGGTGGCGGCCCGCGTGCTGTCGTCCATCGACCCTGCCCTCGAGGCGCCCACCTCGGTGCGCGAGGCCGGGTTCGAGCCGTGGGAGGCGCCGCTGGAGGCGCTGCCCGAGCTGGTCAAGGCCGAGGTGGGCGAGGGCGGCAAGGTGGCCGTCGTGGTCCCCGACGCGCTGCTTTCCGACCTCGGGGCCAGGGTCGCCGCGACGGTGGAGGGCACGGTCGTGGTAGGCGCGGGCGGGGGAGACCGCGGCGTGTCGAGCGCCGCGCTGGACGCGCCGGTCGCGGTGATGGGCGTGACCGACGCCAAGGGGCTGGAGTTCGACTCGGTGATCGTGGCCGAGCCCGACCTCATCGCCGGGCAGTCGCCGCGCGGGCTCAGCGACCTCTACGTGGCGCTGACCCGCGCCACGCAGCGGCTCGGAGTGGTCCATTCCCGGCCGCTGGCACCGGCGCTGCATGGGTTGCGCCACGTGCCCCTCAATGGCGACTAATGGGCATTGATCCAATAGGTCGCGCATGTCCCACCTGCGGAAACTTGATGTTTCCGCTGATCGGGACACGGTTGACATCTGAGTTGGAGTCGGTAGTTTGCTGCGCAGTCCAGCACGGGACTTGGCCGGTTGGCCGTCTCTGACATCGTCGGATCCTGCGTCCGTGACATTGCCCGTTTTCTTGTAGACGGGTCCTGTCCACACAGCCAGGTGCAGGGCCGTCGGTCCGTCGAGTCGGGGCACCCCAACCGGGCGGGGGGTTGGACCCGGGACGGGCCCGGGAGCCCAGTAGACAACGGAATTCCGCGCTCGCCGCCGACGAGACGGGTCCGGTCCGAAGGGTTTCCGGGCCCTCTTCCCGCTCCCGTGGGAGGACCACCAACAAGCGCCGGGTGGTCGCGCGGCTACCGTCAGCCGCGAGGCCACCCTGCCGGTGTCGCGATCTTTGCCTGCGGGCGGTCGTCGCCTGTCCGGACTGGGGCCGCGGGGCGGTAGCGTTGCCGTGAGACGGTGCGCGACTCGCGAGGAGACCCCGGCGTGGTGCAGGACAAGACGGGCCTATCGCCCACCCCCGACCCACTCGCCACAAGCACGCCCTCGGACTCCGCCACCGCTGCCGAGAACGGCGCATCTCCCGGCCAGGGGCGGTGGGTGCTCGCGCTGCGGGTGCTGGCCGCCGCCGTCGGCGGGGTGGTGCTCTACCTGGCCTTCCCGCCGCTCGGGTGGTGGGTGTGCGCGCCGCTGGGGATCACGCTGATCGCGGGCTCGCTGTACGGCACGCGCCCGCGCAGGGCCGCCTGGCTGGGATACGTGGCCGCCGTGGTGTTCCTGACGCCGACGCTGGCCTGGGTGCGCTCCATCGGCGACGACGTGTGGGTCATGCTGGTCGGCGTCGAGAGCCTGTTCTACGCCGCGATGGCGGCGCTGGCGGCGCTGGTGTTCAGGCTGCGGTGGTGGCCGCTGTGGTTCGCCTGCCTGTGGGTGGCGATGGAGTGGGCGCGCAGCCTGGTCCCCATCGGCGGCTTCCCGTGGGCGCGGCTGGCCTTCAGCCAGGGCCAGTCGCTGTTCACCGAGTACGCCGCGCTGGGCGGGGCGCCGCTGGTCTCCTTCGCGGTCGTGCTGTGCGGTGCCCTGCTGGCCTGCGCGGTGCTCCAGCGGGAGGCGGGGCTCGCCAGGAAGGCGGTGCCGGTCGCCGTGGCGCTGGCCGTACCCGTTCTCACCGTGGCCATCCCCAGGCCCGGCGGCGAGAGCAGGACGGTCAACGTGGGCATCGTCCAGGGGAACGTGCCGGGCAAGGGCATGTACGCCTTTGGCGACGAACCCGCCGTCGTGCTGAAGAACCACGCCAAGGAGACCGAACGGCTGGCGCAAGCCGTACAGGATGGCAAGTTCATCGCACCCGACCTGGTCGTGCTGCCGGAGAACTCCACCGACATCGACCCCTACCGGGACGAGTTCGCGCGCGCCACGATCGACCAGTCGGTCAAGCAGGTCGGCGTGCCCACGCTGGTCGGCGCCGTGGTGGCGATCGGCGACGCCAACCGCGCCACCCGCAGCCTGGTGTGGGACCCGAAGACCGGGCCCGGCGCGTACTACGACAAGCAGAACCTCGTGCCTTTCGGGGAGTACACCCCGTTCAAGGACCTCGTGCTCAAGTTCTGGGAGCGGGCCAACCTGGTCGGCCGGCAGTCGGTGCCGGGCGACAAGCCGGGCAACCTGCGCATGGGGCCGGTCACGATCGGCGCGGTGAACTGCTACGAGGTGGCCTACGACGCGACCGTGCGCGAGACGGTGAAGGCCGGGGGCACGCCGCTGGTGGTGCAGACCAACAACGCCAGCTACGCGCTGTCGAACCTGCCGCCGCAGCAGCTGGCCATGTCGCAGCTGCGCGCCGTCGAGCACAACCGCGCCGTGGTGACCGCCGCCACGACCGGCATCTCGGCCTACGTGACGCCGGAGGGCAAGGTCGCCTGGCAGACGCGCGAGCGGGTCGCCGACATGAACGTGGTCAAGGTTCCCGTGCGCACGCAGACGACGATCGCCACCAGGCTGGGCCCGTGGCCGGAGTGGGCGCTGGCGCTGCTGGGTGTGGTGGCCGCCGGTTACGCCTGGCGGCGCGGTCGGCGCCCTGCCGGCGGGGTGGGGGACGACCGGATGAGGACTGACTGAGCATGGAGACGACCGGCCGGGTACTCGTGGTGGTTCCGACCTACAACGAGCGCGACAACCTGCCGTTGATCGCCGAACGGATCCGCGCCGCCGTGCCCGAGGCGCACCTGCTGGTCGCCGACGACAACAGCCCCGACGGCACGGGGGCGGTCGCCGACGAGCTGGCCGCCGCCGACGACCACATCCACGTGCTGCACCGGCCCGGCAAGCAGGGGCTGGGCGCCGCCTACATCGCCGGGTTCCGGTGGGGGCTGGCCGAGGGCTACGACGTGCTGGTCGAGATGGACGCCGACGGCTCGCACCAGCCCGAGGAGCTGCCCAAGCTGCTCGAGGCGGTCGCCGACGGCGCCGACCTGGCCATCGGCTCGCGCTGGGTGCCGGGCGGCAAGGTGGTCGACTGGCCGGCCAGGCGCGAGTTCCTGTCCCGCGGCGCCAACGTCTACGTGCGGCTCATGCTCGGGCTGCCCGTGCGCGACGCCACCGCCGGTTTCCGCGCCTACCGGGCGGCCACGCTGGAGAAGATCGGGCTGTCGGACGTGGATTCGCAGGGCTACTGCTTCCAGGTCGACCTGACCCTGCGCACGGCGCGCGACGGGCTGCGCGTGACCGAGGTACCGATCACCTTCGTCGAGCGGACCATCGGCTCCAGCAAGATGAGCGGGCGGGTGGTGTCCGAGGCGCTGTGGCGGGTCACCCTGTGGGGGCTCACAGGTTTGCCGCGACGACTACGGCGGCATTAGGAACGCATCGGGCTCCGCGGGCGTTGACCCATGCGTAGACATGCTTGTGGGAGATGAGAAACGATGCGGGTGCTGCTCTTCCTGGCCTTCCTCGTCGTGCCTGTGCTGGAGATCTGGGTCCTGATCCAGGTCGGCTCGGTCATCGGCGGCTGGACCACAGTGGCGTTGCTGATCGCCGACAGCCTGCTCGGGGCGTGGCTGGTGCGGCGTGAGGGCCGCCGGGCTTGGCGGGCGCTGCAGGAGGCGCTGCAGTCCGGGCGGATGCCCGACAGGGAACTGGCCGACGGCGGCCTGATCCTGGTCGGCGGCGCGCTCCTGCTGACTCCCGGTTTCCTCACCGACATCGCCGGCTTCGCCTGCGTCCTGCCGTTCACCCGGCCGCTCATGCGCCGCCTGGGCGCCTGGTTCTTCGACCGGCGCGTCAGGCGCCTGGCCGCGTCCTCGCCCTACGCCGGCATGTTCGCCGACCCCTTCCAGGGCCGCGCGGAGCCGGACGGCCAGGTCGTGCACGGCGAGGTGATCCGCGACGACCAGGACACGCCCATCACGGGCCAGGTCATCCCTCGCGACCCCAACCGCTGACCTCCTGTACGGCGGGCGCGTCGCTCAGCGCGGTTCGCCCGACAGTCGCTGGGCCAGGTAGATCGGGACCACGGACAGCAGGATCAGCGCCGCCGCGACCACGTTGACCACGGGTGCCTGGTTGGGGCGGAACAGGTTCTCGAAGATCCAGATGGGCAGGGTCCTGACCCCCGCGCCCGCGGTGAACGTCGTCACGATGATCTCGTCGAAGGACAGCGCGAACGCCAGCAGGCCACCGGCGAGCAGCGCCGAGCGCATCATCGGGAACGTCACGTGCCGGAACGTGGTGAACGTGTCCGCCCCCAGGTCGGCCGAGGCCTCCTCCACGTTCGTCCCCATCCGCCGCAGCCGGGCCAGCACGTTGTTGTAGACCGTCACCACGCAGAACGTGGCGTGGCCCACGATCACGGTGAACAGGCCGAGCGGCAGGCCCAGCACGGAGTGGAAGGTGTTGCTGAGCGCGATGCCGGTGACGATGCCCGGCAGCGCGATCGGCAGCACGATCAGCAGGGAGACCTGGTCCCTGCCGAAGAACCGGTAACGCTGCACGGCGAAGGCCGCCATCGTCCCGAGCAGCAGCGCGATGGTGGTCGCGCCGAGCCCGGCCTGCACCGAGACCCACAGCGCGTCACGCACCCCAGAGGAGCTCCACGCCGCGCTCCACCAGCGGAAGGTGAAGCTCGGCGGCGGCCAGCCGAAGGTCCTGTCGGAGTTGAACGAGTTGAGCACGACGACGGCCAGGGGCAGGTAGATGACGCCGAGGCCGCCCGCCAGCGCCGCCCACAGCATGGCGCGAGCCGTACGAGAGAAGTTCACAGGTTCTCCAGAGCTCCCGTACGGCGGACCGCCGCCAGGTAGACCAGCATGATCACGACCGGTACGGTCGCGACGGCGGCGGCGAAGGGCAGGTTGTTGGCGGCGCCGATGTTGTCGTAGACGACGTTGCCGATGAGCTGGGACTTGCCCCCGACGATCTTCACGGTGATGTAGTCGCCGAGCGACAGCGAGAACGTGAAGATCGACCCGGCCACGACGGCGGGGAAGCTGAGCGGCCAGACGACCGTACGGAACGTCCGCCAGCCCCGCGCGCCGAGGTCGCCGGCCGCGTCGAGCAGCGAGTTCGGCAGCCGCTCGAGGCCCGCGTAGATCGGCAGGATCATGTACGGCAGCCACAGGTAGGACAGCGTGGCGATGGTGGCGGTCAGGCCGTATCCCCAGCCCAGGATGCCGTCCGACGACAGCATCACCCGCCAGGCGTACGCCTTGACCAGGTAGGAGGCCCACAGCGGGGTGAGCACCATGATGACCAGCCAGCGCTGGGCCCTGGGCGAGGCGAGCTTGGCCATCGCGAACGCCATCGGGAAGGCGACGACCAGGTCGATGAGGGTCACCGCGACCGCCACGCCGAGCGAGCGCAGCGTGATCGTCCGGTAGATCTCGCTGCTGACCAGGTCCTGGAAGTTGGCCCAGGTGAAGGTCCTGACGAGGTCACCGGTGAAGGTGTCGGTCGTCCAGAACGCGGTCACGAAGAGCGCCGCGAGCGCTCCCAGGTAGGCCAGCCCCAGCCAGGCGAGCGGCGCGGACAGCAGCAGCGAGAGCCGCACGCCCGCGCGCCGGTGCAGGAGCGCCGCCAGGCGGTGCCGAGGCCCCGTCCTGACGGCGGCAACCGAAGTCGTGGTCATCGGCCCGGATCAGCCCTTGATCTCGGTCCAGGCGCGCGTCCATGCCGAATAGTCCGTGCACTTGACGTCCGTGCGGCCGTCGAGGCACTGGGCGATCGGCGTGGTCCAGAAGTGGACCTTGGAGAAGTAGCTCTCGTCCGTGGCGTGGAAGGTGTCGCAGAACGTCTTGTCCGCGGTCTGCGCGCACGCCTTGGCGTTGGCGGGAGCCTCGCCGAACCACTCGGCCACCTGGGCGTTCGCCGACGGGGAGACGATCCAGTCGAGCCACTTGTACGCGCAGTTCGGGTGCTGTGCCTTGGCCGCCACCATCCAGGTGTCCGACCAGCCGGTCGCGCCCTCCTTCGGCAGGGTCACCTCGACCGGGGCCTTCTCCGACTTGGCCAGGTTGGCGATGACCTGCCAGGTGGTGCCGAGGAGCGTGTCGCCGCTCTTGAAGGACTGGATCTCCTTGGTGTAGTCGGACCAGTACTCACCGACCAGCTGCTTCTGCTGCTTCAGCAGGTCGACGGCCGCCTGGAACTGCTTGTCGTCCAGCGCGTACGGGTTCTTGATGCCGAGCTCGGGCTTGGCCGACATCAGGTACAGGGCCGCGTCCGCGATGTAGATCGGCGAGTCGTAGGCGGTCACCTTCCCCTTGTACGGCGAGGCAGGGTCGAAGACCGCGCCCCACGAGTCGGGGGCCTGGGTCACCTTGTCGGTCCGCCACATCAGCAGGTTCGCGCCCCGGCCGTGCGGCACGCCGTAGGCGACGCCGTTGACGGAGTTCCACGGCTTGAGCTTGAGGCCGTCGAACACGTCCTTGTAGTTAGGGACGAGGTCGGTGTTGACCGGCGCGACCGTGCCGGAGGCGATCAGGCGCAGGGAGGCGTCGCCGGAGGCCGACACGGCGTCGTACTCGCCGGTCTTCATCAGGTTGACCATCTCGTCCGAGGTGCCGGCGGTCTTGGTGTTGACCTTGCAGCCGGTCGCCTTCTCGAAGGGGTGCACCCAGTCGACCTTGGGGTCGTTGGAGCCGTCCTCGGCGTAACCGGCCCAGGCGACCAGGTTGACCTGGCCCTCGCCGGCGCCGAGCGACTTCGGCGCCTCCAGCTTGGGCGGGGTGAAACCGCTCTGGCCGGGTGCCTTGGCCGTGCCGCTCGTGGTGCCGCCTCCGCAGGCGGTGGCGAACGCCAGCGCCGCCGTGGCGACCAGGGCGCGCTTGACGAGTGTGGACCGCATGCTGTCTCTCTTTCTCAGGTTCATGCTGTTTCGATCGCGAACTCGTGGCGGCGGTGCCAGACCAGCCGCACCCGGTTGCCGCGCATGGCCATCACGTCCATGGAGGAGACCTCCAGGTTCTGCTGGAGGGCGATGAGGCGGCCGCCCGCGTCGAGGTCGACGACGAACCGGGTCGCGGGGCCCGCGTACACGACCTCGGAGACGGTGCCCGCGGCGCTGTGCTCGTCGGGCGTGAGGTCGGCTCCCTGGCCGCCGTCGGCGGCGACCACCCTGAGCTTCTCCGGCCGGACGCTGAACGTGCCCTGCTTGCCGAGCACGACCTGCGCGGCCGGGCCCGAGATGAGGTTGGAGGTGCCGACGAAGGCGGCCACGAACGCCGTCGCGGGCCGTTCGTAGATCTCGGCGGGGGTGCCGACCTGCTCGATCCTGCCCTCGTTGAACACCGCGACCCGGTCGCTCATGGTGAGCGCCTCCTCCTGGTCGTGGGTGACGAACAGGAACGTGATGCCGACCTCGCGCTGGATCGCCTTCAGCTCGACCTGCATCTCCTCGCGCAGCTTGAGGTCGAGCGCGCCGAGCGGCTCGTCGAGCAGCAGCACTCGCGGCCGGTTGACCAGGGCGCGGGCGAGCGCGACCCGCTGGCGCTGTCCGCCGGACAGCTGGGCGGGGCGGCGCCCGCCGAAGCCCTCCAGGCGGACGGACTTCAACGCCTCCATCGCCCGCTCGCGCCGCTCGTGCTTGGCCACCCGCTTCACCCGCAGGCCGTACTCGACGTTCTCCTGCACGGACATGTGCGGGAACAGGGCGTAGTCCTGGAAGACCGTGTTGACGTCCCGCTCGAACGGCGCGAGCCGGGTGACGTCCCGCCCGCCGAGCTCGACGGCGCCGTCGCTGGGTGACTCGAAACCCGCGATCATCCGCAGCACGGTGGTCTTGCCGGAGCCGGACGGCCCGAGCATCGCGAAGAACTCGCCGTCAGCGATGTCGAGGTCCACCCCCGTCACCGCGTGCACGTTGCCGAAGCTCTTCCGCAACCCGCGCAGGCGGACGGCGAGGTCGGTGGTCAGTCCTTGGTCTGGCATGGCGGAAAACATATGAGGTTAAATGTTTTATGTAAAGACTCGATCCGGTATCACTGTGTAGACGGTTACCAACGAGCAGGGGGCAGCATGATCGCGCCGGAGGAGTGGCCGTGAACGTCGCGCGCCTCGCGGTCTTCGCGCCGGTCGACAGCACCGCCAGGGTGGACGTGGTGGTGCGCCGGCTGGCCGACGCCATCGAACTCGGCGTCCTGTCCGACGGCGAGCAGCTCCCCAGCGAGAGCGAACTCGCGGGGTTGTTCGGCGTCTCGACCGTGACGTTGCGCGAGGCGCTCATGGCCCTGCGCCAGCAGGGGCTCGTCGAGACCAGGCGGGGCCGCGCCGGAGGCAGCTTCGTGCGGGTTCCCGCCGAGCTCGACGTCACCGCGCGACTGCGCTCCTTCGCCGTCGACGAGCTGCGCGACCTGGGTGACCACTACGCGGCGATAGCCGGGGCGGCGGCACGGCTCGCCGCCCAGCGGTCGCTGCCCTCCGACCTCGCGCCGCTGTGGCGCTCGCTCGAGGAGATGGCGGCGGCGGAGCCGAGCGCGCGGCTGCGGCGGCTGGACGGGCGCTTCCACATCGAGGTCGCGGCGGCCTCGCAGTCGGCCCGGCTCACCCAGGAGGAGATCCGGTTACAGGCTGACATCGGACCCTTGCTGTGGCTTTCGCACGACGACCTCGGCGGGCAGTATGGGATAGCCGCGCAGCACCGCGCCATCGCCGAGGCGATCGAGCAGGGCGACGGCGACCTGGCCAGAGCCCTCGCCGAGCGGCACGTGCTCGACGCCACAGACCACCTCATAGAGCTCCGGCTGGGGCTCCAGGAGTAAGGCGATGATCACCAGATTGGACACGCAGCCGCCCGCCGCCGGACAGGATCTCGTCGGCGAGGCGGTCACCCGGGTGCGCGACACCGCGGAGGAGGTCTTCGCCGCGCTCCGCGAGGTCCGCGAGGCCACCCTGGCCCAGGCGCGCGCCGTCCGGCAGGGCGGGCGCGACCTGCGCAGGGCCGACCTGGCCGCGCTGCGCCCGCTGCTGACCAGCCGCTTCGGCGCGCTCATCGTCGGGATCGGCTTCATCGCCGCCCCCGGCCTGCTGACCGACGCCCCCTGGTATCTGGAGTGGTGGCAGGAGAACCCGTCGGGGGCGCCGGTGCAGCTCCTGCGCGACCTCGACCCGTCGAGCAGCGCGTTCTACGACTACACCCACTGGGAGTGGTACACCGGTCCCCAGTCGGGTGTGGAACGCACCATCTGCGGGCCGTACGTCGACTACCTGTGCACCGACGAGTACAGCCTCACCTTCTCCGTCCCGGTGACGCTCGACGGGGCCTTCATCGGGGTGGCCGCCGCCGACGTGTTCGTGCGCCGGTTCGGCACCGCCGTGGTGCCCGTGCTGCGGGAACTCCCCGGGCAGGCCTTCCTGATCAACGGCCAGGGCCGGGTCGTCGCGTCCAACACCGCCCGCTACATCGCCGGGTCGGTGTACCGGGGGACGGAAGGCTTCGCCGTACGGCCGGTGGCCGACCTGTCGCTCTCCCTCGTGACAGCGACCGCAACCTGAGGCTCAGCCCGAGGGGGAGACCTTGGGCTGTTCGACGATGAGCGTGCTGGAGGCGAGCACCCCTTCACCGCTCAAGGCCAGGCCGTCGCCTTCCTTCCACACCTCGAAATGGTGGCTTCCGGCCGCGACCTCCGCCCACCGGTGATGCTGCCAGGATCCGCACGAGAACCTGACCGTCTCGCCGTGCGGCCGCAGCGCGATCCAGTACGAGATCGCGTTCCCCGGGCAGCCCAGGTTGGCCCAGATCTCGATGTTCCCCGAGGCTGCCTGGGACCAGGTGCGTGAGGTCAGGCCGGAGACCATCCGGGTGATCTTCCAGGAGAAGCCCGCGCCGGACTTCGGGGGAGCGGGGCTGGTGGTCGCGACCGAGACGGCGGGTGCGGCAGAGCCGTACAGCCGTAACGCCGCGGCCACCAGGACCGCGATCGCGACCGCCGCCACCGCGCCGATGACGACCCAGCGTCTCCTCCGGTGGCGTACCGGCCTGTCGGGAGGCTGGCCAGGGATCTTCCGCCACCGTTCCTCCCACGGGCCGGGATCGGCTCCGCAGGCCGTGACGTAGGCCCTGACGAAGTCCAGGGGAGGCAGCTCGTCCGGGTTCAGCCGCCTCGACACGGTGCTGGAGTGGTATCCCATGCGGCTGCCGACCTCCTGCAACGACATCGCGCCCCGCAGGCGCCGCAGGTCGTCGACGAATCCGGCCAACGGACCCGAGTGCCGATCGATCGGGCGATCTCTACGTCCACCGCGTGCCACCGCGTCCTCCGCCAGGCGTCGGGGATTGTTGCGGTCGTTGCAGCCATTAATGCGCAACGTCCGAGCCTGTTCAAGGCATGGCGGGCGCCGCGAACCTCGAGAGCGGAGCATCCGCATCCCAAGACGAGGAGGCACCATGAACCGAGTCGTCGGCACCTTGACCGCCCTGGGCGCAGCGGTCACCCTCGGCACCGTGACGGCGCCCGCCGGCGCCACCACCATCGCGCCCGCCCACACCGCCGTCGCGGAGCAGGCCTCGAGCGCTTCGGCCTGCCGGATGGTCGCCAACATCTGGCGGCGCAGCAACCACAGCTACCAGATCGGCGCGGGCGCGGTCGGCTGCGCGCGCGGCCTCTACGCGATCAAGTGCCGGCCCCTGCACCGTCATGGGTACCCGTTCCCTCGGTGGCACGAGCACGGGATCTACAGCAAGTCCCAGGACAACGCGATCCTGTTCCTGACACCGCACATCCGTGGGACCAACGGGGACCACTACAAGGCCAAGTGCTGGTTCTACCGTGACAACCGCCTGCTCGCGACCCGCACCACGTACACCATCGAGCTGTGAGGGGGCGCATTACCCAAAGGCGACCTTGTCGTGACGTGCGTGGGAATCGCGGCCCTGGATCGTCATCGCCGGTGCGGTTGCGATTCGGGGCTGCGGGGTAGCCACGAAAAGCGACAATATGGACAATAAGCACAGTATGGTCGATAGTCGCTCGGGCGAGGGGGGTCGCCAATGGTTGACATCGATGTTCCGGTTTGGGCCGCACGGCTGCAGGTTCTGCGGCGCGGGCGGATGTGGAGTCAGGAAGAGCTGGCCAGACGGCTGGCCGAGGTGGCCGACGAGACCGAGCGTGACCGGCTGCCCGCACAGGGGATGCGCGTCCGGATGATCCAGCTCTGGGAGTCCGGCGAGCAGCGCCCCGACGAGAGGTACACGGAACTGCTGTGCAAAGCCTTCGGCACGGACGAGAAGGAGCTGTTCGTCGGGGACGCCACCGGGACCACGCTGTGGCACTATCTGACCGGTATTCCCTTGCGGCCGGGCATGTTCTCGGCCGAGGAGGAGGAGCGCACGGGCCGGGCGATCGAGGAGCCCAAGCGGGCCGACGACGGCACGGTCGGCTATTTCAGGGCTATCGTCGACGCCTACAACCGGGCCGATCTGCGGCCCTCTGACCAGATCAACCACCTCCGGCCGATCTTCGCCGGGATCGAGGAGTTCCACCGCGACGCCAATCCGCCGGTCAGGCACGCGCTCCTGCTGCTCGCCGCGGAGAACGCGGAACTCATCAGCCGCATGCACCACGAGAACGGCGACCCGGGCGAGGCGCTGGCATGGTCGAATGAGGCCATCCGCGATGCTCGCGAAGCGGCCGACATGCTGCTCGAGGCCTACACGCTCGCTCAGCGCGCCGGGCTGGCCGACGCGGAGGCCAATCCCGATCACCTCGTCGACATGGCTGTGGCCGCCCGTGAACGCGGCCACCTCCCGCCGCGGATGGACGCGCTGGCACGGCATCACGAGGCGCAGGGCCATGCGCTCGCCGGGGACCTGGACACCTGCCTTCGCCGGCTGGAGGAGTCCGCCCAGTCCCTCGCGGAACCGGAAGACGACACGCCGTACCACTTCGACTGCTCAGTAGAGGCGCACAACGCCCTGTGCGTGGGCTGTCTCGTCGATCTCGGCCGCGCCCAGGGCGCCATCGAGATCCTGGAACTGCAGTCGTCGGAGGGACCGACGACGTACGCCGCCGCCTACGCGCTGGCCCGGATGGCGCATGCCTACGCCGAAGCCCACGAGCGCGAGCGGTGCGTCCAGGCCGCCCGCGAGGCCTTCGTCATGGCCAGGCGGACAGGGGCCTCGCGCGCCATCCACGAACTGGCCAGAGCCCACATCCCACCCCAGCCGACCAGGCACCGGCGCATCCTGCTGTAGCCGCCGGCGGCTGTATCGCCGCGGGCCCGCCAGGCGGCGGGCCCGGCGGTGACACCACAGAGGGAGCGGGACATGAGTGACAAGTGGCCGTCGCTCGACTACGAGCAATGGAGCGCGACGTGTGACACGCTGCACGGTCACACGCAGGTCCTCGGCAAGCTCGCCGTGGCGCTCGCGCCCCCCGAGCCGCAGCTGCAGCACGCCGCACTGCGGTTGACGGCGCGGGGCTGGGAGACGCTGCCGCTGCCCGCGCCCGACGGCTCAGGGGCGTTGGTCGTGGCGCTCGACCTTCGGACCCACGAGGCGCTGGTCGAGCACAGCGACGGCCGAAGCCGCCGCGCCTCGCTGACGCCCGACCGTCCGGTGGGCGAGGTGACCCGCGCGGTCCTGGGGATGGTCCGTGAGCTCGGGGGCAGCGCCGAGATCGACACGACGCCGCAGGAGGTCTGGTGGAGCGTGCCGTTGGACGAGGACGCGGAGCACGCCACCTACGATCCGGACGCGGTGGCCTCCTACTTCGCCGCGGCGACCCGCGCCGCGCTGGTCCTGGCCGCCTACCGCGCGCCGTACCGGGGGCGCTCGACCCCGGTCAACGCCTGGTGGGGTGCGTTCGACCTGGCGGTGAGCCTGTTCTCCGGCGTGCCCGCCGATCCGCCGTCACAGGACTTCATCATGCGCAACGCGATGGACGCCCAGGAGGTCGCGGTGGGCTGGTGGCCCGGAGATCCGAAGTACGGCAAGGCGGCGTTCTACGCCTACGCCTATCCGGCGGCCGAAGGGTTCGCCGATGCCGCACTCTCGCCGGTGGCCGGGCGCTGGCACAAGGAGCTGGGCGAGTACGTGCTCGACTGGGGTGACGTCGTGGCGAGCCGCGATCCGTACCGGACGGCGCTCGAATTCGCGCACTCGGCCTTTCAGCACGCGTGCACGGTGTGCGGATGGGATCCGGCGCTGCCCGCCAGCGCGCAGGGGAACCCCCCGCCAGTCACGTAAGCCCGCCTCGCCCGCCCGCTCAGGGCATGCCCAAGGGCAGGGGGAGGGTTCCCGCAGGTCAGCTCTGCGCGGAGGGGGAGACATCGTGCTCGGCCTCGAACTCGTGGTGATCTTGGGTGCGGCGGTGCTGGCCGGCAACGTCCTGGCGCGGCGGCTGCGGGTCGCCCCGCCGGTGTTGCTGCTGCTGACCGGTGTGCTGCTGGGGTTCGTGCCCGCGCTGTACGGGGTGCAGTTGCCGCCGGAGGTGGTGCTGCTGCTGTTCCTGCCGCCGTTGCTGTACTGGGGAAGCCTGACGACCAGCCTGCGGGAGATCCGTACCAACCTGCGTGGGGTGATCTTGACGGGCACCGTGCTCGTCATCGTCACCGCGGCGGCCGCGGCCGCGGCCGCCCGTGCCCTGGGCATGCCGTGGGGGCCCGCGTGGGTGCTCGGCGCCGTCGTCGCGCCGACCGACGCCACCGCGGTGGGCGCGCTCGCCCGGATCCTGCCGCGCCGCGACCTCACCCTGCTGCGCGCCGAAAGCCTCATCAACGACGGCACCGCCCTGGTCATCTACGGCCTGGCGGTCGGCGTCACCGTCGGCGAGGAGCAATTCAGCCTGGGGCGCGTCGGCTGGCTGTTCCTGCTCGCCTACGCCGGCGGCGCCGCCGCGGGCGCGGTGGTGGCCTGGCTCGGACTGTGGGTGCGCGGACGCCTGACCGATCCGGTGCTGGCCACGGTCGCCATGCTGCTGATCCCGTTCGTCGCGTTCCTGCTCGCCGAGGCCATCCACGCCTCCGGGGTGGTGGCCGTCGTGGTGTGCGGGCTGATCATGAGCCAGTCCGGGCCGCGCGTGAGCCGCGCCGAAGGGAGACTGCAGACGCAGGCGTTCTACACCGTCACCACCTTCCTGCTCAACGGCTCCCTGTTCGTCCTGATAGGGCTGGAGCTGCACCCGGCCTTGCGCGGCCTGACCAGCCTCGCTCTCACCCGGGCCTTGATCGACGTCGGCGTGGTCTTCGCGGTGCTGGTCGGCGTGCGCTTCGCCTTCCTGTTCGCCTCCGCGTCCGCGGCCCGGCTGCTCGATCGCCGCTCACAGCGGCGGCCGCTGCGCGAGAGCTACCGAGCGCGGGCGGTCAGCGCGGTGGCCGGCTTCCGGGGCGCGGTGTCACTGGCCGCCGCGATCGCGGTTCCCAACACGATCGCCTCCGGCGCCCCCTTCCCGTACCGCGACACCATCATCTTCGTGACCGCCGGCGTCGTCGTGATGACCCTCGTGCTGAAGGGGATCATGTTCCCGATCGTGGTGCGCTGGGCGCGCCTGCCGCACGACACCGAGGTGCGGGACGAACGGCGGCTGGCCGAGACGCTGGCCACGGAAGAGGCGCTCGACGCGCTGCCCGAGCTCGCCGCCGAGCTCGACACCGACCCGGCCGCGGCCGAGCGGCTGCGCCACGAGTACGAGACGCACCTGCTCATCGTGCGCGCCGACGGCACCGAGGTCGAGCCCGCGGTACAGCGCGACAGGGACTACACGGCGCTGCGCCTGGCGCTGCTGGCCCGCAAACGCGCCGTCATACTCAGGCTGCGCGACGAACATCGCATCGACGACACCGTGCTGCGCCAGCTGCAGGCCGCACTCGACATGGAGGAGATACGGCTGTCGCGACGGCACCCGGACTGAGGAACCGGCCTAGCGGGCCGTCTGCCTCTTGTCCCGCGCCTGGCTCTCCTCCTGGAGGGTGGAGCTGAGGGGGAGGCGCAGGACGAACCGCGCGCCCTGCGCGCTGTTCTCGATCCGCAGGGTGCCGCCGTGCGCCTCGGCGATCTGCCGGGCGATCGCCAGGCCCAGCCCGGTGCCCCCGGCGTACCTGTCCCGGGCGGTGTCCAGCCGGGCGAAGCGCTGGAAGACCGCTTCACGCCTGTCCGGATCGATGCCGGGCCCGTCGTCGGCCACCTCGAGCACCGCGACCCCGTTCGGGAAGCGATGAGCATCGGGCTTCGGGCTCGGCTCCTGCCGTACCCGGAAGGTGATCGTCGTGGCCGCGTGCCGTTCGGCGTTGTCGATCAGGTTGGTGAGCAGGCGCGCCAGCCGGAGCCTGTCGCCGATCACCATCACGCCGGGCTCGAGGGAGTACTCGAAGTCCTTGTGCGGCTGGGGGCGGCGCTCGCACACCGCGGTCACGAGTTCGGCCAGGTTGATCGGCTCGCGGTCGATCGGCTGTCCCGCCTCCAGCCGTTCGATGGTCAGCAGGTCGCCCACGATCGCCTCGAGCCGGTTCGCGCTGCGCAGCACGGCGGCGGCCAGCGCGGTCACGCTGGTGTCCTCGGGCGCGTGCATGGCGTCCTCGACCTCGGCGCGGATCGCGGCGATCGGGGTACGCAGCTCGTGCGAGGCGTCGGAGGTGAAATGGCGCTGCTGCCGCATCGCGGCCGCCAGGCGGGCCAGCGTCCCGTTGACGCTGTCGGCCAGGTCGTGGATCTCGTCCCGGGCCGACGGCAGGGGAACCCGCTGGTCGGCGCAGGTATCGGTGATCTTGTCGAGCTCCTCCCGGATCGCGGTCACCGGGCTGAGGCACTTGGTGACGATCCGGTGACCGAGGGCGGTGATGGCCATGGCCATGACCACCGCGGCGCCGATCACCGTGG
This sequence comes from Nonomuraea sediminis, assembly GCF_018531495.1. Classification (GTDB taxonomy): domain Bacteria; phylum Actinomycetota; class Actinomycetes; order Streptosporangiales; family Streptosporangiaceae; genus Nonomuraea; species Nonomuraea sediminis. Next base: position 334,157 of record NZ_JAHDTI010000010.1, on the reverse strand, counting down.
CGGCCAGCCACGGTTTGACGTACGCGGGGACCGTGGGCGTGGAGGTGTAGACGATCCAGTCCTGTCCCGCCCGGTAGGCCGACTGCGCGACCACGATGCGGCAGTCGCCGGGAGGGAAGACCCCGCCGCACACGACGTGGGTGGCGATCTTCCTGTGGTCAGGGGTGAAACCGGCCATGGCCGGCTTGCCTCGCAACTGCGGCGTGGACGTGGTGACCGTACCGTTCGGACCGACGATCTGCACGTCGCGGTCCGCGTGCTCGACCAGCGGCATGCTCACCCGGTCATGCTCGACCTGATGGGCCACCCGGCCGGCGTCCGCGGTGATCTCGTCGATGAGATCCTCGGTCGCGGAACGATGAATCGCGATCATCACCGTGATGGCGAGCAGCGCGCACAGCAGGGCCGCTACCACCCCGGTGAAAAGCGTAATACGGGTGGTAATCGTCCAACGTCGCTGAGTCTCCATACCGCATGCCCCTCACCCAGTCGAGCACGCGGACCGTTGCGGGATGTTTACGAGGAGTTCGGGTGATGGCATTGGGGATCCCCAGACCTCGCCAAGTCCGCTGATCCGCCCGTGCCGCCCGGAGGGCTCAGCCGAGGGTGAGGATCAGGATCACGACCTCGAACGGCCGGAAGCTCACGGCGACGCAGCCGTCGGCGGCGATGGGGAGTTCTTCGAGGGCGTCCTCGACGGTGTTGCCCCGCCTGGCTTGAACGATGCGGTGCGCGCCCCTGATCCTCGCGTTCGCCTGTTCGCCGTCGCCCTCGAGGAGCCGGAGCACGAATTCGCCGGAGTCCTCGCTCTTCTCGACGGCGTCGAGGACCACGTTCGGAGCGTCGAGGACGGAGAAAGGAGATTCCTGGCTGGTCACGGACGGTAACGCTAGCCGACGAGCCGGCTCGGCAGGTCGCGAACGGAATCGGGTGATTCTCCGCCCAAATACTGCAGAGCGGCATCAAGGAGAGGGCGGAGGCGCTGATCACCGCTGCGGTCCAGGACGGGTGGATGACGCCCGGATGTGCAGTTCCGCGGTTACCGGTTCTCCTCTGCGGCCGTCGATGAGCAGAGCGATCGCGGCCTCGGCCGTCTGCGCGGGGCGGAAGCTGAGCGTGCTGACGGCGGGATCGGTGCGCGCCGAGGCGGGATCCTCCGTCGTGCACACCAGGAGCACGTCGTCGGGGATCGACCTGCCCAGCCGCCTGATCGTCTCGACGACGAGCGGAGTGCTCGCCTCCACCAGCGTGAGAATCGCATCGGGCGGCCGCGGCGCGCAGAGCACCTGCTCGACGGCCGCGAGCACGTCACGGTTGCCCGGCTCCCGGGTGCGGACGATCCAGGCGGGCAGGTCGCGCTCGGCGGACCAGCTCTCGCAGGCGCGGACCGACGTCCGGTGGAACAGCGCGGTGGACTCGCCGGCGATCACCGCGATGTTCCTGGCTCCGGCCTCGTACAGGTGGGTGAGGGCGTGCCGGACGGCGGCGTCGTGGTCGCAGCCGACCCAGGGCAGCAGGCCCTCGGCGTGCGGAACGTTGGCGATCACCGGGATGCCAGCGGCGACGCAGTTGCCGACCACCGGATCGTCGGCGACCGGATCCGCGATGTAGATGCCGTCCAGGGGGATGTCGAGCCAGTAGTCGTCCCTGGACAGGGTCGGCAGGAGCACGATGGCATAGCCCCTGCGGTGCGCTGCTCGCGCCGCGCCGGTGACGAGTTGCGTGAAGTAGGCGTGCTCGACGTAGACCCACGGGCTCTCGACGTACTCGCGGGCCGCCAGGCCGATCAGCCGCGTGTGACCGGCGCGCAGCAGCCGGGCGGTGGGGTCGGGCCGGTAGCCCAGGCGTCGGGCCGCCTCGCGCACCCGCTCCCGCGTCGTGTCGGACAGGCGGCCGGTCCCGTTCAGCGCGGCGGAAACGGTGCTGGTGGACACCTCGGCGGCGACGGCGACGTCCACGAGCCGCACACGTGGTAAGTGGTTCATGGCCCAGATCGTGCCAGGTCTTGTGAAAGAACGTTCTTTCACTCAGGCTCCACTCCAACTCGACGACAGAGGGAGCACGGACCCATGCGCGATGTCACCGCCTCCGAACGCACCTTGACCAGACGCGGATTCATCGCCGCGGCCGCTGCGGCCGCCGTACTGCCGACGGCAGCACCGGCGTCGGCAGCCACCGATCCGCGCGTGGTCATCGTCGGCGCAGGGCTCGCCGGCCTCCGCTGCGCGCACTCGCTCTGGACCGGCACCCGTCCGGTCCGCGCGACGGTGTACGACGCGGACACGACCCACATCGGCGGCCGCTGCTGGTCGCTGCGCGGCTTCTTCGACAACGGCCTGGTCGCCGAGCGCGGCGGGTCGTTCATCAGCTCGACCGACACCGAGATCTTACGGCTGGCCAACGGCCTGGGCCTGCAGCGCGAGAACGCGGGTGGCGGGGCGCTCACCGGCGACTACGCCGCCTGGATCGACGGCGCCCTCTACACCGGGGTCCAGCAGCAGGAGGACTGGGTCGCCCAGGCCTATGGGGCCTTCCATTCCTCCTACCTCGCGGCGGGGACCGCCCGGTACAACAGCTACAACGCCGAGGCGTACCGGCTGGACAACATGTCCTGTCTGGACTACCTCACCGAGATCGGGCTCGCTCCGGAGTCGCGGCTCGGCCAGGTGATCCAGTCGCTCCAGCTGCAGTCCGGGGGTGAACCCGCCGAGAGCTCCGCCCTCGGCATGATCAATTTCCTCGGCAAGTCGAGAACGTTCGACGGGGGGCCCGGTTTCGACGAGAAGTACCACATCGTCGGCGGGAACGACCAGATCGTGAGTGGCATGGTAGACCGTCTACCGGCCGGGACCGTCCAGCAGGGCCACCAGCTTCTCGCGCTGCGCCGCAACAGCGACGACAGCTACACCTGCACGTTCGACCACGGCGGCAGTACGGTCACCGTGACCGCCGACCACGTGGTGCTGGCACTGCCGTTCAGCACGCTCCGCAACGTGGACCTTTCCGGGGCGAGCCTGTCGTCACTCAAGCTGACCGCGATCCGGCAGCAGGGGATGGGGCAGAGCGGCAAGATCACCGTCCAGCTCTCCAGGAAGACCTGGCCCTCCCTCGGCTACAACGGCATCACCAACACCGGCCCGCAGGGGTACCAGACCGCGTGGGACGGCTCGGCCGTGTCGGGTCCCACCGGCACACCTGCCCTCCAGGTCGTCTTTCCCGGCGGGAACGTCGCCCGCGACACCCTCACCGGCGCGCCCCACGGCCCGGCGCCGACCGCGGACGTGAACTGGTTCCTGTCCCAGATCGAGCACATGTATCCCGGCACCACGGCCGCCTACACCGGCAAGGCCTACGAGGACCACTGGTCGCGCGCTCCCTGGCAGCTCGGCGCCTACCACTACTACAGGATCGGGCAGTACACCTCGATCGCCGGGTACGAGGCGGTCCAGGAGGGGCGGATCCATTTCGCGGGTGAGCACACCGACGTGGAAAACGCCACGATGAACGCCGCGGTGGTGTCCGGCGAGCGCACCGCCTGCGAGATCCTCAGCCAGATCTGAAGCCGCAGAACAAAAGACCCCGGGCTGATGCCCGGGGTCTTTCACCGTGAGAATCGTCAGGCGCTCTTGCGACGCTGGGCCCTCAGGACCGCCAGCCTCTCGTTGAGCACCTCTTCCAGGTCTTCGATCGACCTGCGCTCCAGGAGCATGTCCCAGTGGGTCCGTGGGGGCTTGGTCTTCTTGGACTCCGGCTGCTCGCCGTCCAGCCGAGCCGCTGTCGCGCCGCACATCCGGCACTCCCAGGTCGCGGGAATCTCGGCCTCTGCGGCAAGCGGAACCTCGAAGACGTGGCCCTTGGGACAGGTGTAGGACACCTCCTGGCGTGGGGCCAGGTCCGTGTTACGGTCGTTCTCGTAGCTGGTTGCCCCGAGCCGGGTGCCACGAAGCGCGCGCTCGCCCATGTCTAAATGCCTCCTACAGGGCCCCCTGAAGAAGGGGGGTCTGTCTCCCACGGTGTGTAACGCTTGGTACCGTGATGGGATTCCCACCTGCAGGGTGATCCAACCGCGCTCTTCGGCAGTAGTTAGGCCGTACGCGAGCGCCACATCTCCCACGCCAGCCACAGTCCGCCCACCGCGATGAGCGCCCCGTGGGCGATCCGCAGGGAGTAGGGACCGAAGAACTGCGGGATGAACAGGGCAAATCCGGCGGCGAGCGGCACGGCGCTCCACTTGGGCAGCACCCCGGTCCGCCAGACGGCCACCGCGGCCATGATCGCGCCGACGCCGAGCAGCGCCAGGCCGACGGCGAACATGGTGACAGGAATGGTGCCGAAACGGAACTCCTGCGCCAGGGTGGCGGTCGTGTCGGGGTAGTGGCGGGCGATGACGTGCAGCCCGAAGTCCTCGGCGCCGTAGTACGGCAGCGTGAGCCCCGCGCCGATCCAGGTGACCACGGCCGCCCGCAGCGACAGCCGGTCGCCGAGCCGCTCGTGCAGCCCGAGTACGGCCAGCCCGAGCAGAACGAATCCCAGCATGGCCGACAGGTGCCCGTTGACCCAGTTCGCCGAGGCCATCGCCACGGAGTCGTCCCCTGACGGGCGGATGGCCGGGTAGACGAAGAACGCGATGCCCGCGAGGCCGAACGCCAGCGCGGTGAGGGGGGAGCGCTTCACAGGTGTCTCCTGACGAGGATCGTTGCTCTGTTGCGAGAGCAATGCTCTCGCAACAGAGCGCATGCGTCAAGAGCACCGCTCTCTTTTCTGTGCGGCGCTTCAATGGCCCGCACGGACGACCGGCGCGGGTCGTGTGGAGCCGGTGTACGGCCCGCGCCGGCATGTCGTGGGTGAAGGTCAGGGGCGGGGGCGGGTGAGGAGGGGGACCAGGGTGCGGTCGCCCATGCGGGTGAGGGTGGCCAGGGGTTTCACGGCGGCCGAGACGAGGAGCGGGAGGCCGGGCCTGCCGGTGGAGCGGGCCATGACGGGGCCGAGGGCGGCCATCAGGGCGGTCAGGGCCGGCAGCGGCCGGATCCACATGGTGATCTCGGCGACGAGGCCGTCGTCGTCGAAGCGGAGCAGCGCCGCCTCCTCCAGGGACTGCCTGCCGAGGCGGGCCGTGGCGCCGAGCATGCGGGTCGTGTCGTCGCCGACGTCGGTGTGGTAGCGGATGCCCGACAGCACGGAGAAGACGGCGGTGAACAGGTCGCCGACCTGGTCGTGGCCCGCGAAGCGGGCCCGGTCGCTGAGCGGCGAGTGGAACACCACGCCGGGGGAGAGGGTGGCCAGGAGGGCGTCGAGGTCGTGCGCCTCGCCCGCTGCGCGGTAGGCGCGGGCCAGTGAGTCCTGAATGTGAACCGACATAAGGTTCACTTTATCAACCCACTATCCTGGGTCCATGAACAGGTTCGGAGAGATGCACTGCTCGATCGCCCATGCCGTGGGCGTGATCGGCGAGCCGTGGACGCCGCTGATCCTGCGCGATGTGTTCCTCGGCCTGCGCAGGTTCGACGATCTGGCCGAGGACCTGGGAATCTCCCGCAACCTGCTGACGCGGCGGCTCGATCACCTGGTGGCCGCGGGCGTGCTGGAGCGCAGGCCGTACCAGGAGCGGCCCGTGCGGCACGAGTACGTGCTGACCGAGGCGGGCAAGGACATCGTGCCCGCGCTGATGACGCTGATGGCGTGGGGCGACCGCTGGTCCACCCCCCCGGGCGGGCCGCCCGCGCTCCTGGTTCACTCCTGCGGCGAGCAGTTCACGCCGGTCGTCACGTGCCCGCACTGCGGCGGCGAGGTGACGGCGGACACGGTCCGCGTGACCGGCGGCCCCGGCGCGGCCCCAGGCCCGGGCACGATGCTCCTCGCCTCCCCGGGGGCGGCGTCGCTGGGGCCTTGGGTGCCGTGACGATGCCTCCCGAAGGTCGGCGTCGCCACGGTCCTGGGCGCCGTGACGGCGGGTCACTGTCATCGACTCGCCGCGAGCGCCAGGCTCAGGACCTCAGCCGAAGTACGGCGGGCGGCCGGTGGCCGCGGCTTGCCGTACCGGAAAAGTCAGACGCGGCTGGGGACCTCGTTGCCGGCGGCGCGGATGGCCTTGGGGAAGTTGACGGCCGCCAGCAGGGCGAACCCGATGATGAAGAAGACGACCATCGAGATGATGGCGATGCGGTAGCTGTTGGTCAGCTGCAACGCCGTGAAGACCGTCAGCGAGCCGATGAAGGCCGACCCCTTGTCGCTGATCTGCTGGAGGCTGAAGTACTCGGCCTCCTTGCCGCGCGGGATCACCTGCGAGTACAGCGACCGCGACAGGGCCTGCGTGCCGCCGAGCACCAGCGCGATGGCGAAGGCCAGCAGGTAGAACTGCACCGCCGCCCCCTCGCGCAGGAAGTAGGCGACGGCCACGATGGCCGTCCAGACGACGAGGCTGCCCAGCACGGTGCGCTTGCCGCCGAAGCGCCGCGCCAGCCACCCCATCAGCAGCGCGCCGAAGAAGGCCACGAACTGCACCATGAGGATGGCGCTGATCTGCACGGTCTTGCTCAGCTTGAGCGCCTCGGAGGCGAAGGCGGCGCTGTTGCCGATGACGGTCTGCACGCCGTCGTTGTAGATCAGGTAGGCCACCAGGAACAGCAGCGTCAGCGGGTAGCGGCGCAGGTCCTTCAGCGTGCGCCACAGCTGGTTGAAGCTGCCGCCGACCGAGCGCACCGCGGTGGTCTCGTGCGCGGCCACGGGCCGGTTGCGCAGCGCGAGCAGCGGGATGATCGTGAAGATCGCCCACCAGAGCCCGGCCGACATCATGCTGATGCGCACCGACATGCCCTCGGTCAGCCCGAGCCCCTCGTGGTTGAGGTAGAGCACCAGGTTCAGCGCGAGCAGCAGCCCGCCGCCCAGGTAGCCGATCGCCCAGCCGCGCGAGGAGACGCCGTCGCGCTCGTCGGGCGTGGAGATCTGCGGCAGGAAGGAGTCGTAGACGACCACCGAGGAGCCGTAGGCGAGGTTGGCCACGACGAACAGCACGCCGCCGAGCAGGTAGCGGTCGCCGGCCACGAAGTACAGGCACATGGTGGCCAGGGCGCCGATGTAGGCGAAACCGCCGAGCATCTCCCGCTTGCGCCCGGTGTGGTCGGCCAGCGCCCCCACCACCGGCAGGAAGACGATCTGCAGCAGCACCGCCACCGTGGTGATGAGCCCGAAGTAGGCGGCCGGCCGGATGTCGGCGCCGAGCACGTCGACGTATCCCAGCCCCGGGTGGGTCTCGACGAGCTTGTCGAAGCCGGACACGCACTGGTCGGACGGCACCGTCGGGAAGTCCTTGGCGCAGGCCGCGGTCTTGGCGACGGGGATCAGGTACGGCCCCAGGAACACCGAGATGATCGTGGTGTAGAAGACCGAGTTGGCCCAGTCGTAGAAGTACCAGCCGCGCTGCTCACGCCGACGGGCCGCGGGGGGTGCGGTGAGGGTCAAGGACGGCTCCTAGGGATGCCACTGCCCGCGGCGCTCCAGCACGTCGCGCAGGCCGCTGATGTTGTCGGTCATGATGCCGTCGACGCCCAGGTCGAGCAGCCGCTCCATGCGGGCCTGGTCGTTGATGGTCCACACGTGCACCTGCATCCCTACCGCGTGAGCCGTACGGATGAAGGAACGGGTGGTGACGGGCAGCCCACGGAAGCCCATCGGGACCTGCGCGCACGGCACGCCCGAGCGGGCCAGGCCGGTCAGCAGCCGCCCGTAGCCCGAGGTGGACGCGGCCGCGCGCAGGGCCGCCACGCCGCGCGGGCCCAGCGCCGAGCAGACCTCGCGCCCGAGCGCCGCCCTGGCCATGAGCAGGCGCTGGTCGGAGAAGGAGGTCAGGCAGATGCGGTCGTAGGCGTTGGTGTGCTTGACCGCCTCGGCCAGCGGTTCGATCGCGGCCGTCTGCTTGACGTCGATGTTGAAACGCAGCCGCGGCCAGCTGCCCAGCAGGTCGGCCAGCAGCGGGATCTCGTGCACGCCGCCGATGCGGGCCCGCCGTACCTCGCTGTAGGGGAGGTCGGAGATGCGGCCCGTGCGGTCGGTGACGCGGTCGAGGGTGTGGTCGTGGAAGGCGAGCAGCACGCCGTCGGCGGTGGCGTGCGCGTCGGTCTCCAGGTACTCATAGCCGAGCTCCACGGCCCGCTCGAAGGCGGCGGCGGTGTTCTCCGCGCCCTCGAGGGCCCCGCCGCGATGGGCGAAGGCCAGCGGCCCCGGATGGTCGAGAAAGGTGAAGCGTCGGCTGAGCACGACCCGAGTATGCCTTCTTTTTCAGTCGGATGGATCACCCGGAGACTGCCATTCCTGGCGGCGCGCCTCGGCCAGCGCGATCGCGGCCGCGACGGCCACGTTGAACGAGCCGACCCGTCCTACCTGCGGGATGTAGCAGACGCCGTCCACGGCATCGAGCAGCGCGGGGGAGCAGCCGTGGTCCTCGCTGCCCACCACCAGGCACACGTCCCTGTCGAGGTCGGCCAGATGCAGGGGTACGGCTTCCGCCGTCAGCTCGATGGCCAGCACCGTGTAGCCGTCCTGCTTGGCCGCCTTGACCGCCTCGGTGGCCAGGACCGGCTCGTGCCAGGTGACCAGGCGCTCGGTGCCGAGCGCGGTCTTGCCCGCCTTGGGGTTGGTGGGCGGGGTGGCGTTGCCCGCCAGCCAGATCTGGTCGACGCCGAACGCGGCGGCGCTGCGGAAGATCGAGCCCACGTTGAACGGGCCGGTCACCGATTCCAGGATCAGGCCGAGCCGGTTTTCCGTGTTGCGGCGCCAGGTGCGGTTGAGCCGCTTGACGTCGGTCGGGCGCAGCTGCTTTCTCATCGTTCCACTTTCAGGATGCGGTAGGCGGCCCTCGAGGCGAAGCGCGAGGCCTGCCAGCCCTGCTCGGCGAGCCAGCGTTGCAGGGAGTCGGAGCCGAGGTGTTTCTGGACCACCAGGTAGGCGACGCCGTCGGGGGTCAGGCGGGTCAGCCAGCGGGTGAGCATCTCATGCAGCGCCGCCTTGCCGATCCTGATCGCCGGATTCGACCAGATGGCTCGAAATTTCACGTCATCTGGGACGTCATCTACATGAACCGGCCTTACTTTGTAAAGGCGGGCGGCCGCGGCGTTGCGCTCGGTGAGCTCCAGGCTCCGCCGATTCACATCGACGGCCCACACCGTCGCCGACGGCGCGCGGGAGGCCATGGTCAGCGCGATCGGCCCGTAGCCGCAGCCCAGGTCGAGCAGGTCGCCCTCCTGGGGCGGCGGCGGCACGGTCTCGAGCAGGATCTTGGTGCCCAGGTCGATCCGCTCGGGGGAGAAGACGCCCCGGTCGGTCTCCAGCTTCAGGTGCAGGTCGGGCAGCACCAACTGGACGGCGCCCGGCCTGCTCGAGGCCTCGGGCTGCTCGGAGAAGTAGTGGGCCCCGTGGTTCGACATCATCGTGGGAAAACGTTACGGGATGCGGGAACCGAACAGGACCGCGGCGCCCGCCACCAGCAGCCCGACCGCGATCGCCGCCACGATGAACAGCTGGGTGATCTCCTGGTCGACCAGCTTGAAGCCGAGCGAGGTGCCGATCTGCTCGTAGACGTCGCGCAGCTCGCTGCCCGACTCGGCGGAGTAGGCGCGGCCCGAGGTGCCCTCCGACAGCGACTGCAGGGTCTGCTTGTTGACCGGCACGTTGACCGGGCGGCCGTCGATCGACACGGTCCCGTCCTGCGTGCCGTACGCGATCGTCGAGACCGGGACGCGGGCCTGCTGGGCGGCGTCGATGGCCTCGTTGACCGAGCGGCCCGAGGTGTTGTCGCCGTCGGACAGCAGCACGATCGCGGCCGGCGGCGGGTCGGTGGCGGCCTGCTGGTCGAAGGAGCGGATCGAGTCGAGCGAGTTGAAGACCGCCTCGCCGATGGCGGTGCCGGGCCTGGTGGACAGGTTGCCGAGGGCGGTGATGACGGCCTGGTGGTCGGTGGTGGGGGAGATCACCACGTTCGCGGAGCGGGCGAAGGAGACCACGCCCACGTTGAAGCGGTCGGGCAGTTCCCTGACGAAGGTCTGCGCGGCGCTGCGGGCGGCGCTGATGCGGCTGGGTGCGACGTCGTCGGCGTCCATCGACAGCGACACGTCAAGCGCGATCATGATGGTGGCCCGGTCGCGCGGCACCCTGACCTGGTCGGCGGGCTTGGCGGCGCCGATGATCAGCAGCGCCATCATGGCCAGGAACAGTACGGGCGGCACGTGCCGCCGCCAGCCGGGGCCCGCGGGCGCGACCAGGTTCAGCAGCGCCAGGTTGGTGAAGCGGATCGTGTAGCGGCGGCGGGCGAACTGTGCGGCCACGTACCCGGCGAGCAGCAGCGCAAGCAGCGCGAACAGCCACAACCACCCGGGTGCGAGAAACGTCACAAGGCCTCCTTCGCCGATCTTGTGACGAATGTTGGCTCGCTCACGGCGTCACCACCCGGTGGGGGACGTGGGCCATGCGGCGCTGGCGCAGGACGAACTGTGCGATGTCGAACACCCAGTCGCGGTCGGTGCGCAGGACCAGGTGCGCCACGCCGGCGCGGCGCAGCGCCAGCCGGGTGCCCTCACGCTGGAGGGCCGCCGCCTCCGCGTAGGCCTCGCGAATTTTGGGCGAAAGGTGCACTTCGCGTACATGCCCGCTCTCGGGGTCGGCGAACGCGACGCGGCCCACGTCGGGCAGTTCGAGCTCGCGCGGGTCGATGACCTCGACGGCCAGCACCTGGTGGCGGGCGGCCAGCCGGCGCATCGGCCGCTCCCACGGGCGTTCGGCGTCGGGGTCCAGGTCGGGCTGGGCGTCGAGGAAGTCGGACACGACCAGCCGCATGCCGCGCCTGCGCCGGGTGGCGGCCAGCACGTCGATGCCCTCGGCCAGGTCGGGCGCGTCGTCGACGGGCCGCCCGCGCGGGGCGTCCATGAGCGAGTGCAGCAGCCCGTAGAGGGCGGGGCGTCCGGTCCGTGCGGGCATGCGGTGAATGTACTCGTCGTGCAGCACGAGCGCGCCGAACCTGTCGCCCATCCTGCTCGACAGGAACCCGATCGCCCCCATCGCGGCCACGACCAGGTCGCGTTTGTCGGTGTCGGCGGTGCCGAAGTCCATGCTGGCCGACAGGTCCGCCAGCGCCCAGGTCTCCAGCTCGCGGTCGGCGATCAGGTCGCGCACGTGCGGCACGGTCGTGCGCGCGGTCACGGCCCAGTCCATGCGCCGCACGTCGTCCTCGCCGGGCACGTACAGGCGGCTGTCGCCGGACTCGCTGCCGTGCCCGGGCAGCAGCCCCTGGTGCGCGCCGTGCAGCAGCCCGTCGAGGCGCCTGGTGATCGTCAGCTCCAGCCGCCTGAGCGCCTGCTCCGCCGTGCTCACAACTCACTCATTTCCTGGAAGCCAGTGTCGCACACGTGTTCGTTCATGTACGGTCGATCCGCCTGGAGGTGAAACCCTGCAGGTCTACCGCCGGGCCGGCGGGATGTGAAGCCTGTGGAGGCCATGTAAGACCGGTCGCGCGTCCTCGGACGTTCGGGGGCTGTCGCCGGTGAAGCAGGAAGGTCCAGCCTGCGAGGGTTGGAATCCCTGGGCTTCGGTCCGGGGAGGAGGTCAACGGTTCTGGTTCCAGACCACCAGAGGCGGTGGGACCGCGTGCAGGATCTGCTTGACCACCTGTTCGGGGTCCACGCCGTCGGCCAGGGCGTCGAAGGTGAGCATGAGCCGGTGCGACATGACGTCCACGGCGACGTCGCGCACGTCGTCGGGCAGCAGGTAGTCGCGGCCGCGCAGCAGGGCCAGGGCGCGCCCGGCCGCGACCAGGCCGAGCGTGGCGCGCGGGCTGACGCCGATCTCGATGGTCTCGCTCAGGTCGGGCAGGCCGTACTCGGCGGGGAGGCGGGTGGCCATGACCAGGCGCACCACGTAGTCGGCGACGAGCTGGTGCACCGAGATCTGCTCGGCGGCCTGCTGCAGTTCGAGCAGACGGGTGGGCTCGAGCACACGCTCGGGCGTGGGCGGGGTGACGCTCATCCGGTGCAGGATCTCCAGCTCCTCGTGGGCGCTGGGATGCGGGACCCGCACCCGGAACAGGAACCGGTCGCGCTGCACCTCGGGCAGCGGGTAGACGCCCTCCGACTCGATCGGGTTCTGGGTGGCGAGCACGATGAACGGCCTGGGCAGCGGGTGGGTGACGCCCGCGAGCGTGACCTGGCGTTCGGCCATGACCTCGAGCAGGGCGGACTGCACCTTGGCGGGCGCGCGGTTGATCTCGTCGGCGAGCAGGAAGTTGACGAACACCGGGCCGAGTTCGACGTCGAACTTCTCGTTGGAGGGGTGGAAGACGCGGGTGCCCACGATGTCGCTGGGGACCAGGTCGGGGGTGAACTGGATGCGGGCGAACGTGCCGCCCACGACGGTGGCCAGGGTCGAGGCGGCGAGTGTCTTGGCCACGCCGGGAACGCCTTCCAGCAGGCAGTGGCCGCGCGCGAGCAGCGCCACGATCAATCGCTCGACCATGTGCTCCTGGCCGACGATGACACGCCGGACCTCGTCGAGACTCTGACGCAGCACTGCCGCGTCGGTTCCTGGCAGCTCTTCGGCGACGCTCATGTCTGCCATTCCACCAAACGTCCCGCCAACGTGCACGTAGCGGTGACTTCCGCCACGTCTGTGCTTTCATGGCAAGCGTGGCAAGTCCGCTTCAGTACGGCGATCCGCCCCGGTTGGGGCCGTTCGTGGTGCAGGCGCGCCTGCAGTCGGCTCCGGCTGGTTTCGTCTACCTGGCGCAGGCGGCCGACGGGCGGGCCGTGTCGCTTGCCGTGCTGACGCGGGGTGCGGCGCACGACGGGGCCGCGCTTGACAGGTTCGTCACGGCGATCAAGGAGGCGGCGCCGGAGCGGTCGGGGGTGCGCGGCTGGTTCGCGCGCGGGTCCCGGCAGCGGGCGGCCGTGCTGGACGAGGCGCCGGCGGTGCTGGCCGCCGATACCGGGCCCGCGCCATGGGTGGCGGTGCCGTACACGCCGGGGCGGACGGGGGCCGAGTGGTTCCTCGAGCCGGTGATGGTGGGCGGGACGCTGATCGGGCAGGTGCACGGGCCCGATTTCGTGCCGTACTGGCTGACCGACAGCGCGCCGGCGGTGCCCGGGCCGCCGAAGGCGCGGCGGCCGCTGACCGAGACGCGGCGGCGGGTGCTCATGGCGGCGGCGGTGCTTGCCGTACTGCTGCTGGTCGGGACCGTGATCGCGGTGCTCTTGCTGCGCGGCAGGCAGGACACCGAGCCGCTGCCGCGGCCGTTGCCGCCGACGGTGTTCGAGCCGACGCCGCCGCCCACGCCGGTCACTCCCGAGCCGCGGAAACCCACGCCGACGCCGAGCAAGAGCGGCAGGCCCACGCCGGGACAGACGCCCGGCGACGACTCGGGCGAGGGGTCGCCTATTTAGCTTGAGCCTCACGCTACGTGAGGTTCTAGCGTCGGCGGACATGGAGTTCATCGTTCATGACACGTTGTCCGCGATGGCGGATCTGCTTCGGTTGCCGGTGGAGCGGCGGCCGGACGCGCTGCGGGAGATGCTGGAGCCGATGCGCGCGGCCCTTCCGTTTCCGGGTGACCTGGTCGACATGCATCAGCAGGGCGCCGGGTTCCGGCTCGACGCCGACGATCCGCGCTACCTGCCGGCCCTGGCGCGCCTGGCCGAGGCCGACCTGTTCGGCCAGGTGTCCAGGGAACTGGAGAGGGCGAGCCGGGCGCTGTCCGGGCTGAAGCAGGTGGACACGCTGCAGGTGATGTTCGTGCTGGGCAACCCCGACGACGACTATCTGATGCGGGTGGCCGGCGGCTACTACGGCATGGGGGGCATGCCGGGGTGGTTGTATCTGATGGCCTGGCCGACCGAGGAGAACATCGGGCGGATCGCGCAGTGCGCGGTGCACGAGTTCCACCACGGCGTGCGCTACACCAACGTCGAGTGGAACCCGGTGACGGTCACGGTCGGCGAGCACGTGGTGGCCGAGGGGCTGGCGGAGGCGTTCGTGCGGGAGCTGTCGGGGGCCGAGGCGATGGGGCCGTGGTCGTCGATGGTCACCGGCGAGGCGTTCGACCTGGCCTACGAGCGCATCGTGCGGGACATCGAGCTGGCCGGGATGCAGAACACCCCGGCCTACGTGCTCGGCGACACCGCGATGAGCCGGTTCGGCCAGGAGCCCCGCGGTATCCCGGACATGGCCGGATATGCCGTGGGATTGCACCTGGTCGACCGATTTTTCGAGAAATCTGGGCTTACGGCGGTGAAGGCTTCCGGGCTCCCGGCCGCGGAGATCCTCAGCCGCGCGCTGTCATCGCGGTGAGACGAAGCCTGATTCGCTTGAACGAGCGCGTCGGCGATGCCGCCCCGGGCTCATTGCGGTGAGACGAAGCCCGACTCGTAGGCGGCGATGACGGCCTGGGTGCGGTCGCGGACGGCGAGCTTGGTCAGCACGTTGCCGACGTGCGTCTTGACGGTCTCCTGGCTGACCACCAGCTCGCCGGCGATCTCCCCGTTGGACAGACCCTTGGCCATCAGGCGCAGGACGTCGCCCTCGCGCTCGGTCAGGCGGTCGATGCCGGGCACGGGCGTGCGGGGCCTGCCGCCGGCCAGGGCCCTGATCGAGGCGGGGAACAGCAGCGTCTCCCCGGCGGCCACCAGCTTGATCGCGCGCACCAGCTCGTCCGGCTTGGTGCGCTTGAGCAGGAAGCCGTCGGCGCCGGCGCGCAGCGCGTCGTAGACGTAGTCGTCGTTCTCGAACGTGGTCACCACCAGCACCTTCGGCGGCCGGTCCAGCTCGAGGAGGCGGCGGGTGGCCTGGATGCCGTCCACGTCCGGCATCCGCACGTCCATCAGCACCACGTCGGGCCGCTCGCGGCGCACCACGGGCAGCACCTCGGCGCCGTCGCCCGCCTCGCCCACCACGCTGAGGCCCGGCTCGGTGTCGATGATGATGCGCAGGCCCGCCCGGATGAGATCCTCGTCGTCGGCGATCACGACCCTGACTGTCATGTCCCCGACCGTAGCGGCAATCGCGCCGCCACCCGCCACCCGCCCTCCACCGGGCCTGCCTCCAGCTCGCCGCGCAGCAGCCGGACGCGCTCGCGCATGCCCGCCACGCCCCGCCCCCCGGAGTATCCCGGAGTGGTGGCCGTCCGGTTGGTGACCTCCAGGGCCAGCTCGCCGTCCAGTACGGCTGCCGCCAGCCGTACCGTGCCCTGGCCGTGTTTGATGGCGTTCGTGAGCGCCTCCTGGACGATGCGGTAGCCCTCCCTGGACACGGCGGCGGGCACCCCGGACAGGTCGCCCACCTCCTGCTCCACCTCGGCGCCCGAGCCACGCACCAGGTCCTGCAGGTCGGCCAGGGTCGCGGCGGGTTTCCTGGTGCTCGGTCCCGCCTCGCGCAGGACGCCGAGCACGTGGTCGAGGTCCTCGAGCGCGGTGCGGGCGGCCTGCTCGATGGCCGCCAGGGCGGACTTGGCCGTGCCTGGGTCGCGGTCGATGACGCGGCCGGCGGCCGCCGCCTGGAGGGTGACCACGCTGAGCGCGTGGCCCACCGAGTCGTGCAGGTCGCGGGCCAGGCGGTTGCGTTCGGCAAGCACGCGTGCCTGCTCTTCCGCCGCGGCCAGCCGTTCGGCAGGGGTGGGGCCGAGCAGCACCGGCGCCAGCCGCGCCAGCAGCGCGCCGGCGCCCGCCACCGCGGCGACCAGGGCGGCCAGCGTGGCGAGCCCGACCAGCGCCCACAGCACCGCCTGCCAGCCCGGCTGCACGTGGAAGCCGAACATCTGGCGGCCGGCCGCCGAGAACGGCAGCGCCAGCGTGAACAGCGTGAACGGCACGATCGCCAGCGTCGCGCCGCTGAGCAGGCCGCCGACGGCCAGGTGGACGGTGAACCAGGCGGCCGTGCGCCGCCGCTCCTGCCACGAGCGGCGCGCCTGCCGCGGCGGGGTCTCCACGGTCGCGCCGAGCAGGCCCTGCGCGGCGTTGACCTCCAGCGCCCGCACCGGCAGGAACAGGCCCGTCACCGCCACCACCGGCAGGACCGCGACGTAGACGCCCAGCTGGATGGGCATCAGCACGTCGTCGATGCGGCCGCCGCTCACCGAGCTCGACAGCAGGACGCCGGCCATCATGTACGGCATCAGGAGCGCGCCGCCCAGGATCAGGCAGGCCCAGCGCCGGAAGAGGTCCCTTCTCACATCGGCGATTATATGTCGACGAAAATTCGCTCTCGGTGGAATGCGCCTTTAGAGAAATCGGCCTCCAGCGAAATGGCGCGCCCTTCTGCTTTCGCCGGGTCTAGCGTCGGGAAATAAGTTCGACAGATCGGGAAGAAAGGCGGCCCATGACCGAGACAGCGCACACCAAATGGCCTGAGCAGCTCGGGCAGCGTCTGCTCAAGGAGCGCATCCTCGTTCTCGGCCAGGAGGTCGACGACGAAATATGCAACCGGCTGTGTGGCGAGTTGCTTTTGCTGGCAGCCGAGGATCCCAAGCGCGACATAACGCTTTACATCAATTCGCCGGGCGGTTCCATCTCTGCCGGGATGGCGCTCTACGACATGATGCAGTTCATCCCGTGCGACGTGGCGACGGTCGCGATGGGCTTCGCCGCCTCGATGGGGCAGATGCTGCTGTGCGCAGGCGCGCCGGGCAAGCGTTACGCGCTGCCCAACGCGCGCATCGTCATGCACCAGCCGCTCGGCGGCATCGGCGGCACGGCCAGCGACATCCAGATCCAGGCCGACAACCTGATCTACACCAAGCGCCGGATGGCCGAGCTGATCGCCCACCACACGGGCCAGCCGCTTGAGCGCATCAAGGAGGACTCCGACCGCGACCGGTGGTTCACCGCGCAGGAGGCACTTGAGTACGGATTCGTGGACCACATCGCGAACAGGGAGCTCTGACATGGCGGGCCGCTACGTGCTGCCGTCCTTCACCGAGCGGACGTCGTACGGGGTCAAGGAGACCAACCCGTACGCCAAGCTGTTCGAGGACAGGATCATCTTCCTCGGCACGCCGATCGACGAGGCCTGCGCCAACGACATCATGGCGCAGTTGCTCACGCTGGAGTCGATCGATCCCGACGCCGACATCAACCTGTACATCAACTCGCCGGGCGGGGAGGTCACCGCCATGGCGGCCATCTACGACACGATGCAGTTCGTCAGGCCGGAGGTCCAGACGGTCTGCATCGGCCAGGCCGCCTCGGCCGCCGCCGTCCTGCTCGCGGCCGGCGCGCCCGGCAAGCGCGCGGCCCTGCCGCACGCGCGGGTCCTGCTCCACCAGCCCGCCACCGACGGCGTCCGCGGCCAGTCCAGCGACCTGGAGATCCAGGCCAGGGAGATCCTCCGCATGCGCGACCAGCAGGAGGAGATCCTCTCCCGCCACACGGGCCGCGGCATCCTGGACATCCGGCGCGACATCGAACGCGACCGCATCTTCACCGCCGAACAGGCCCGCACCTACGGCCTGATCGACGACATCTTCGCCACCCGCAAACGCACCCTCACCCCCACCCGCTAACCCCATACGGCGAGCCCGACCAACCACCCGCCGCGCCCACCCTCACGTCCCCGGCACCCCAGGCGGGTACTTCCTGGAGGCCTGGGGCGGCACTCCCGGGCGCCGGGTCGGCGGGGAGGTGTGCGGCGTAGGTCGGCGCCGTGTACGGCGGGCAGCACGGCTCGCCGACGTGCCCGCCCTCACGACCCCGTAGGCCCGGGCGGCACTCCCTGGCGCCCCAGGGCGGCACTTCCCGGAGCTCCGAGGCGGTACTCCTGGGCGCCGGGTCGGCGGGGAGGTGTGCGGCGAAGGTCGGCGCCTTGTGCGGCGAGGGAGGGGCCGGGGGAGCGGGGTCACGTAGGGGCGTTGCGGTGGGTAAGTGTCATCGACTCGCCGGGAGTGCCGGGCGCGGGTCCTTGGCCGAAGTGCGGCGGGCGGCCGGTAGCGGCGGCCTGCCGTACGGCAGAAAGCCAGACGTACAGGGTGGGGTGAGTGGGAAAAGGGGTGACATATAGCCTCTTGGGGGCTAGTGGGTGGAATGGGGGAGTGGCGCGGTGGGGGTCGGGGATGTCGTCGTGCTGCTGGTGGCTGCCGCCGGGGCGGGCTGGGTGGATGCCGTCGTGGGCGGGGGCGGGCTGCTGCAGTTGCCCGCGCTGCTCGTGGCAGGTGTGACGCCGGTCGAGGCGCTGGGCACGGCGAAGGTGGCCTCCATCGCGGGCACGTCGTCGGCGGCCATAACCTTCGCGCGCTCGACCAAGGTGGATCGGGAGCTGGCCGTCCCCGCCGGTCTGCTGGCCGTCGCCGGAGCGGGAGTCGGCGCGCTGGCCGCGGGGGCGGTCCCGGCGGGGGTGTTACGCCCGGCGGTGATGGTGGCCCTGCTGGCGGTGGCGGCGTTCGTGACGTTCCGCCCCGCCCTGGGAGCCGTGCCGCATCCGCACCTGAGGACCCGTGGCCGGGTCGTGGCGGCCGTGGTGGTCGCGGGCGTGGGGATCGCCTTCTACGACGGGGTGATGGGCCCGGGCACGGGCACCTTCCTGATCATCGCGTTCACCACGATCCTGGGACTCGACTTCGTCAACGCCTCGGCCACGGCGAAGATCATCAACTCCGGGACGAACCTGGGGGCGCTGCTCGTGTTCGCCTGGCAGGGCCACGTGCTGTGGGCGCTCGGCCTCGGCATGGCGGTGTGCAACATCGCCGGAGCCCAGGTCGGAGCCAGGATGGCGCTACGGAAAGGCTCGGCGTTCGTCCGGATCGTCCTGCTGTGCGTGGTGGTGGCCATGGTGGCCCGCCTGGCCTGGCAACAGTTCGCGTAGTCAAGGAGCCGGAGCGGGGGTACGCGCGGGACGGAGGGCGGGCGCGGCCAGGGCCACGAAGGTGGCCAGGAGAACCGGGACGGCCAGGGCGCGGGGCAGGCCGGTGAGTTCGGCCGCGGCGCCGATGAGGACGGGGCCCGACAGGAAGCCGAGGTATCCGATCCCCGCGACCCGGGCCAGCGCACGACCCGCGTAGGCGGGATCCCGATGCCCGGCGGCGGAGAAGATCTGCGGGATGATGCACGACAGGCCCGCGCCGAAGCAGGCGAAGCCGACCACGCCCGCCCAGGGCTGCCCGATGAGGAGCCCGAGGCCCAGCCCGGCGGCCGCCAGCAGCCCGCACCCCCGCACCAGGAGCACCGGCCCGAAGCGGGCCGCGAGGCGGTCGCCCGCCAGCCGTCCCACCGTCATCATGATCGAGAAGGCCGCGTAGGCGACGGCGGCGAACCCGGGTGACGCCCCGAGCGAGTCCCGCACGTAGACGGAGCTCCAGTCGGCCGCCGCCCCCTCGCCCACCAGGCAGCAGAACGCCAGCACCCCCAGGAAGAGCACGCCGAGCCGCAGCCGGGACCCGCCGCCGGCAGGGGAGGAGGCATGCCCGCCCGCGGAACGGTGCGCCCACCGACCGGCCCACGCCGCCAGCGCCACGATCACCGCTCCGACCGACAAGAAGGTGATAAATGGTGAAAAATCGGCGCTGGCGAAGAGCCCGCCCACCCCTGCCCCGGCGAAACCGCCGAGGCTGAAGACCGCGTGGAACGACGACATGATCGGCCGCCCCGAGGCGGTCTCCACCTCCACGGCGTTGGCGTTCATGGACACGTCGAGCACCCCGTGCACCAGCCCGAAGCAGAACAGCGCGACCGCCAGCGTGCCCAGGTTCACCGCGCAGGCGGGCGCCACCAGCACCACTCCCTGCAGCAGGGCCGCGGGCAGCATCACCCGGTGGCTGCCGTACCGGTCCACCAGCCGCCCCACGACCTGCATGCCGACGATCGCGCCCAGGGCGATCGCCAGCAGCGCCAGGCTCAGCGTGCCGTCGCTCAGCCCGAGGCCCTGCTTGATCGCCGGGATGCGTGCCGTCCACGTCCCGATGGCCATCCCGGCCAGCAGGAACAGCAGGTAGACGGCGACACGGGCCCGCCTCACGCGAGCCTGACCGTCACGCCGGCCGCGGTGAGCGCGTCGTGCTGCTCCCGCGGGATCCCGTCGTCGGTGACGACCACGTCGATCCGGTCGATCGGGCACACCGAACCGAACGCGGTCCGTCCGAACTTCCCCGAATCGCACACCACGACCGATCGCCGCGCGGCCGCCATGGCCGCCCGCTTGACCGCCACGTCGAGCAGGTCGTGCGCGGTCATCCCGTGCTCGGACGACAGCCCGCAGCACCCGATCACGGCCGTGTCGAAGCGCAGGGACGCGATCGACGCCTCGGTGAGCGGCCCGGTGAAGTTCAACTCGCCCTGCCGTACCTCCCCGCCGGGAAGCACCAGCCGCACGCGCGGCCCGCCCGCCAGCACGGTCGCGGCCTGCAGCGAGAGGGGCAGTACGGTGACCCGCCGCGAGACCAGCGCGCGGGCCACCTCCAGCGCCGTGGTGCCGCCGTCGAGCAGGACCGCCTCCCCGTCGGCGATCAGATCGGCCACGTCGGCGGCGATGCGGTGCTTGGCCTCGGCCGCCTCCCGCTCGCGCACGCCGAACGGCGGCTCCTCGCCGCGCAGCAGCAGCGACAGCGCGCCGCCCCGCACCCGGCGCACCACGCCCTGCTGGGCCAGTTCGTCCAGGTCGCGGCGGATCGTCATCTCCGATACGCCGTGCCGCTGCGCCAGGTCGGACACCGAGACGCTGTCGTGCGTCCGGAGGGATTCCATGATGTCTCGCAAACGCTCCATGTGTTCATACAAACATGCCCTATGTGCGCAATACAATGGCGGGCATGCGCGCAAGCCGCCTGCTCTCCCTGCTGCTCCTGCTCCAGACGCGGGGCCGGATGACGGCTCCCGCGCTGGCCGAGGAGCTCGAGGTGTCGGTCAGGACCGTCTACCGCGACGTCGAGGCGCTGTCGGCCGCCGGCGTGCCGGTCTACGCCGACCGCGGGCCGGCCGGGGGATACCAGCTGCTCGACGGCTTCCGCACCCGGCTGAACGGGCTGACGGCCGAGGAGGCGTCCTCGCTGTTCCTGGCCGGGCTGCCGGGCCCGGCCGCCGAGCTGGGGCTGGCCGAGGTGGTGGCCAACGCCGAGCTGAAGCTGCTGTCGGCGCTGCCGCCCGAGCCGCGTTCGCACGCCTCCCGGATGCGCGAGCGTTTCCTGCTCGACGTGCCGAGCTGGTACCGCAGCGGCGATGACGTGCCGTTCCTGAGCTCGGTGGCCGACGCCGTGTGGGAGCAGCGGCCGCTGCGGATGACCTACCGGCGCTGGGGGCAGCGGGAGGTCGAGCGCGACATCCACCCGTTCGGCCTGGTGCTCAAGGGCGGGTCCTGGTACCTGGTGGCCGCGCCGCCCGGCGGCAGCCCGCGCACCTACCGGGTGGCGCGCATCCTGACCCTGGAGACGCTGCCGGGCACGTTCGAGCGGCCGCCGGGCTTCGACCTGTCCGGCTTCTGGCACCAGTACGCCAAGGAGTTCAGGGAGAACATGTACACCGCCGAGGCGGTGATCAAGCTGGCGCCCGGGGCGGAGAACCTGCTGGCCTACACCATGGGCCAGGACGTGGTGACCGCGGCCCTCGCCCGGGCCGAGGGCGACCCGGAGGGCTGGCGGACGCTGACCGTGCCGATCGAGTCGATCACGCACGCGCGCTGGCTGCTGTTGCGCATGGGCCCGTCGGTGGAGGTCCTGGGGCCGCCGGAGCTGCGGCACCTGATGGCCGAGGCCGTCGCCGAGCTCGGAAAAATGTACGGCTAGGTCGGGATTAATCCTGACAAGATGGCCGCCATGTATCTCATAGCGTTCGTGGGCGCGTGCATCCTGGTGGCCATGGCCCCCGGCGTCAGCACCGCCGTCATCCTGCGCCAAACCCTGAGAGCGGGCCGCGGCTCGGGCCTGGCCGCCACGCTCGGCAACGAGACGGGCATCCTGCTGTGGGGGCTGGCGGCCGCCTTCGGGTTGTCGGCGCTGGTGCTGGCCTCGCAGCTGGCCTACGACGCGATGCGCGTGGTGGGCGCGGTCGTGCTGGTGGTGATGGGCGCCCAGTCGCTGTGGCAGGCCCGCCGTACCAAGGTGGAGACGAGCGAGCCGGAAGCGGTCGACGGCCGGCGCAAGGCCTACCTGACCGGGCTCGGGACGTGCATGGCCAACCCGAAGGCGGCGGTGTTCGCGATGTCGTTCCTGCCGCAGTTCGTGCCGCAGGGGCAGAACGTGCCGCTGACGCTGGCCCTGCTCGCGGTCATCTGGGTGGTCGTGGACATCGCGTGGTTCTCGCTGGTCATCTGGATGGTCGCGCGCGCCAAGGCGATCCTCGGCCGCCCGGCCGTCAAGCGCCGCCTGGAGCAGATCTCCGGCGTGGTGCTGATCGGGCTCGGCGTGCGGCTGATGACGGAGGCACGATGACGATCTGGCACGACTCGTACGGTTCGGGTGAGGCGGTCGTCCTGCTGCACTCGAGCGCCGCCGACTCCGAGATGTGGGACCCGCAGGTCGAGGCGCTGTCCGACCGCTTCAGGGTGATCCGCGCCGACTCCCGCGGCTACGGTCGCTCGCCCCTCGTTCCTGGCGTGCGCTACAGCGACGCCGAGGACGTCGAGGCCGTGCTGGCAGAGCTGGGCGTACGGCGCGCGGCGCTGGTGGGCTCCTCCTACGGCTGCCGCGTGGCGCTGGAGCTGGCCTCCGGCGACGCGGTCGAGGCGACCCGGCTGGTGCTGCTGAACCCGGCCATCGAGGCGCCGCTCACGCCCGACGCCAAGCAGCTGTTCATCGAGGAGGAGGAGCTCGTCACGAGCGGCGACCTGGACGGCGCGTCCGAGCTGGTGGCGCGCGCCCTGCTGGGCCCCAGCGCCGCTTCCGCCACCCGCCGCCACCTCGTCGAGATGCAGCGCAACGCCTACGAGCTGCAGCTGGCCGCCGACCCCGAGCCGACCCAGGTCGCGCGAGAGGTACGGCCGGCCGAGCTCGACCTCCCTGCGCTGGTGGTGTTCGGCGGTCGCGATCTGGAGTACTTCCGGCGCGGCGCCGAGCACCTGGCCGCCGAGCTGCCGCGGGCCGAGCTGATGGAGCTGGAGTGGGCCGGGCACCTGCCCAGCCTGGAGCGGCCGGAGGAGATCACGGCCCTGCTCCTGGACTACCTTTAGGGGATGACGAACGACCTGGCGACCCTGATGCGGCAGGCGCAGGACGAGGACCCGCTCCAGGCGCTGCGCGCCACCACCGCCCTGCGCCACGAGCTGGAACGCATGGAGGCGGTGCAGGTGCGCCGCGCCCGGGTCGCGGGCCTGGCCTGGGCCCAGATCGCCAACGCGATCGGGGTCAGCAAGCAGGCCGTGCACAAGAAGTACGGCAGGGGCTAGTCGGGAGCCTTGACCGTGGCGATGCCGAGCGTGCTGGTCATCGGCAGCATGCCCGACTCGAACACCGCCCCCAGCAGCGGCCCGATCAGCTGCGACAGGCGCTGCGCCCGCTCCTCGCCCAGCGCCTGCCACGGCGGCGCCGCCAGCCGGTCGGTCGTCCGCTCCACCTCCTCGCGCAGCTCACGCCCCCGCTCGGTCGCCTGCCCGTCCCCGTCGACGAGTCCCCGTACGGCCAGCCGTTCCTGAGCCTCGGCCCACTCCTGCCCGGACCAGCCGCGCCCGGCGAACGCCTGCACCGGGGCGGCCCCGATCGCGGCGAACGACACCAGCGCCTCGCACCCGTCGAGCCCGGCGGCCAGCAGCGCGGCCAGATGCCCGTCGCCGCGGTGCTCGCGCAGGATCGTGGTCGCATGCCACAGGGCTAGCAGCGGCTCCTCCGGCCAAGGCAGGTCCAGGTTGGCCGCGGTGAACAGCCGGGCGGGCACGCTCACGCTCTCGGCCGCCCGCCTGGCCAGCTCGGCGGCCTCGGCCACCCCGGGCCCGTCGACCCGGTCGCCGAGCAGCGCCCGGTAGGTCCGTTCGACGGCGCGCAGCCGGGTCCGCAGCACCTGCTCGGGGGAGGCGACCTGCCAGATGGCGGGCACGTGCTCGCCGATGGCGCGGGGGCTGAAGCTGTAGTAGGCGGCCACGGCCGCGTTGGCGCCCACGGGACCCAGCGGGGCGGTGCGGTAGGCGAAGTAGCTGGGCCAGCGGGACTCGATGTCGTAGCCGAGCGCGGCGGCCTCCTCGAAGGCCTGCGGGGAGAAGTACAGGACGGAGTGCACGGGCTCCAGTTGGTGCCACATGCTGCGCGCGAAATTCACGCGTCGGACCTTACAGAAGTGTCGGACCCGGTTGCTACCGTCGACGTCGCACCTTGTGAATCTACTTTGTAAAGGGCGTGCGCTGTGGCATCTTGGCAGAACTTCGAAACGCAAGCACCCGAGCTCGCCAAGGTGGCGCGGGCCCTCATGGAGCGCCACAAGCACAAGGTGCTCGCGACGCTGCGCAAGGACGGCTCGCCCCGGGTCAGCGGGACGGAGTCGCAGTTCCGCGACGGCGAGCTCTGGATGGGCTCGATGCCCAA
The DNA here is from genome assembly GCF_018531495.1 of Nonomuraea sediminis. GTDB lineage: Bacteria > Actinomycetota > Actinomycetes > Streptosporangiales > Streptosporangiaceae > Nonomuraea > Nonomuraea sediminis. The sequence goes on along the minus strand of NZ_JAHDTI010000010.1, from coordinate 309,703 downwards.
CGCCCGCAAGGCCCACGACCTGCGCCGCGACCCCCGCATGGCGATCCACACCACCTCACCCGACACGGACGCGTCCAACGCGTCAGCCTGGGAGGGCGACGTCAAGCTGTCGGGCCGCGCCACCGAGATCCACGACCAGCAGATCCGCGAGTCCTTCAACATGCCCTCACCCCACTCCCACCTGTTCCGCATCGACCTCACAGAGGTCACCTGGACCCACGTCGACCAGGACGACCTCATCATCGACACCCGGCACCCGGGCAACCCCCCACGCCAACTCCGCCGCAAGTAACGGGGGTTGAGCAGCATCGGAACGGCCAGTGGCCGTTCCGATGCGGGTGGTCGTCGGGTGGCGTCCCGCGGGCCCGGTCACCGGTAGCGTCCTGGAGGGGTAGTGCTGGGTACACCGGCACTTTTCGCCTCAGCGCCCATGTGCCAAGATCCCCGCGCCGGTTGGATCGAAGCACGACATCGACAGATATGGTCCAGTTGCGGTCGGTGAGCATGGTGTACGGCTCCGGAGACCAAGCGGTGGCAGCGCTGGACGCCGTGACCACCGGTTTCGCGCCGGGCACGTTCACCGCGGTGATGGGCCCGTCCGGCTCGGGCAAGTCCACGTTGCTGCACTGCGCCGCCGGGCTGGACCGGCCCAGCGGCGGAAATGTCGTCATCGACGGCACTGACCTCGGCACGCTGGCGGAGAACGAGCTGACGCTGCTACGCCGCGAGCGGGTCGGGTTCGTCTTCCAGTCCTTCAACCTGGTCTCCGCCCTGACCGCGGAGCAGAACGTCGCCCTCCCGCTCCGCCTGGCGGGGCGCCGGCCCGGCGTGGAGGAGGCGCGGACTGGGCATTGGCGCACGATCCGGTTCCGATGTTCCTCAGACCCCGTCTCCTGCTGGCACAGTCCTGGCTGCAGAACGTGTTGATCGCCTGGCCTGGCCATGGCCTCGCTGCCGACGATCGTCTTCTTCCACCCAAGAGCTGTTCTCGAATCGAATGGGAGGATGGCCACCCCGCACTTGTTCGCGGTTCGCCGGTGTGACAGCCACGCCACGGCGTCCCGCGCCGGAACTTCGTTGAAGAAGCCTGAGGCAATCATCCGGGCTCTGCCTTCAGGCGCGGGACAACGGGTGGCGGCAGGAGTCTGTCAATCTGTTTCGGGGAGGGTTCGGGGTAGTCCGAAGCGTGTCATGACGTTGGTGTTGTTGAAGCCGGTGATGGTGGTGATGTGGTCGCCGGCGGTGGTGATGACCAGGAGGCTGTAGGCGCGGTAGACACTGGCGTGGGGGTCTGCCAGGTACAGGCCGAGGGCGGGCTGGCCGTTGGCGCGGGTGGGTACCGCGCGGTAGGTGCGGCCGGGGCTGAAGACGACGGCGGCGAAGACGCGCTGGGCTGATTCGATGCCGCGGAATTCCAGCATGGCCGGGGGCATGGAGAGTCTCACGTCGGTGACGAGCAGTCCGATCAGGGCGTCCAGGTCGGCGCGTTCCAGGGCGTCGGTGAGCCGGGCGATGAGCCGGTGTTCGGCGGCGGTGTCGGGTTGGCGTGCGGGCTTACGGCTGCCGGTGCCGCTGCTGGAGTCGGCGAGGTGGTTGTCGACGGTGGCGCGGGCGCGTTTGAGGGCGCTTTGAACCGATTCCTGGGTGGCATCGAGCATCTGGGCTACCTCGCCGGCGCGGTAGCCCAGGACGTCGCGGAGGACGAGCGCGGCGCGTTGGCGTGGGGGCAGCAGTTGCAGGGCGGTGATGAAGGCCAGGGAGATGGCCTCGGTGGTCTCGTAGCGGGCCTCCGGTCCGGGGCACTGGTCGACGAAGTGGTCGAGCAGGACGTCGGGGTAGGGTTCCAACCAGGGTGGGGCGTCGCCGGCGCCGGTGGGTTCGGGCAGGGTGGCCTCGGGCAGCGGGGAGGCGATGCGGGGGCGCCGGCTGTCGGCGCGCAACATGCTCAGGCACCGATTGGTCGCGATCTGATACAGCCAGGTCCGGAGCGAGGACCGCTGGCCGAACTCGCCGAGGTTACGCCAGGCGGACACGAGGGTCTCCTGGAGTGCGTCCTCGGCGTCCTGCAGGGATCCCAGGATGCGGTAGCAGTGCACCTGTAACTCGCGGGAGTGGCCCTGGACCAGGTCGCGGAACGCGTTGTGGTCGCCGGCCCGAGCCCGAGCGATCAGGTCCGTCGTGTCCATCTCCATCGGCATGCATCCTCGCTCTTCTTCTTTCCGCAGGGCCCGTTCGGCTCGCTCAACAATAAAGACGCCGTCGGCTTGGCGAATTGGGCGGCGTTGCGCCGCCCAATCGGGGCGGGCGATGGCGTCTACCCGGTTGGAGGCGGCCCCAGTCCGGGGCGCGCCCCGGATACAGAACAGGACCGGGATTATGGCCAAGTACGTTTTCTCCTTCCGCGTGCCCTCCGACTACGCGCCCGGCGCCGAGACGACGGCCGAGTGGCAGGCCTGGTTCGGCGGGCTGGGCTCGGCCCTGGTGGACATCGGCAACGCGGTCACCGAGTACGCCTCGCTCGGCGAGGTCGGCGGCAGCCACTCCCGGATGATCGCCTACTCGGTGGTGTCCGCCGAGGACATCGACTCCGCGCTGGCGCTGGCCAAGGACTGCCCGGTGATGCGGGTCGGCGGCGGGGTCGAGGTCGGCCCCGTGATGGAGGCCGCCGGGTCGTGAGCGACGCCTGACCGCATCGCGCCGCCGCAGGGGTCGTTCCTGGCGACCGGGCGCGGCATGGTCACGCCGACGCTGCTGTGCGCGGTGACGTTCCTGGACGTACGGCTCCATCGTGAACGTCGCGCTGCCGACCATCCGTACGCATCTAGACCAGTGATAGCCGACAACATTGTCAAAGGAGCACGGAAATGGGAAAGATCGTCATCAGCTCAAATGTCACACTCGATGGAGTGGTCCAAGACCCGGACGGCCAGGAAGGCTTCGAGCTGGGGGGCTGGTTCCACCAGGTCGTGGGGGGCAAGGACCTCGAAGGCTGGGCCGCCAATGAGACGGAGGAAGCGCTGGGTGCCGAGGCGCTACTGCTGGGCAGGCGGAGCAGTGAGTGGTTCGCGTCCCGGATGCCATCGTTCGGTGTCCGCGTAAGCCGCAAGTGGGCGGACAGAATGAACAGCATCCCCAAGTACGTCGTGTCGTCGACTCTCGAAGATCCTCAGTGGAGCAACACCACGGTCCTCAACGGCGATGCGGTAAAGGAGATTTCGGAGCTGAAGCGGAAAGTGGACGGGGAAATCCTGGTCTACGGCAGCTATCAGCTCGTGCGCATACTGATGGAGGAGAACCTGGCCGATGAACTGCGGCTGGTAGTTTTCCCGGTCGTGCTGGGAACCGGCCTGCGTATCTTCGACGAGACCAGCGACAAGAAGCCGCTGCACCTGGTCAGCACCCGAAAGATGGGTGACGGCCTGGTGTTCTGCACCTACGAATTCGGGCAAGGCTAACTGCTGTAGACGGCGACGGAGTCGCGTTCATCGGTGTTGAAGTAACGTCCCTCGTTCTGACGGAATTCGGGGAGAAGCTTGGTGGAGGGCGGGGGCATCCACTCAACCCCGGGTCCAGAAACCAAGTACGCCTGTTACCCGCATTGAGTAGATCTTGAGCGTAGCGGTGCGGCTACGGTCGCTGATTCTGCTGGGCGGCGGTGAGGGTCTTGTGGACGACGCCGACGGAGACCTTGACGCTGGGGACGGTGGGCAAGTCGACGCCCGGAGAGAGGCGGGCAGCAACACCGGGGGACTGCGGGCGAGTCGGGGTCTGGGGTTGGTGGGCAACAGGAAGCCCCGGGGGCTGGCGGCGAGCACCGCACGTCGCCATGCTCCCGGACGCGCCCCTTGGGTGCCGGGTCGGCGGGACGTGGTGCGGCGGTCGTCGGCGCCCCTGTACGGCGGGCAAGCCCGGGGGCGGGGGATGGGGCGGCTCTGGGCGGGGGAGTGGTCAGTGGACGGAGAAGCCGCCGTCGACGTAGAGGATTTGGCCTGTGATGAAGGCGCTGGCGTTGGAGGCGAGGAAGACGGCGGCACCGGCGAAGTCTTCCGGTAGGCCGTTGCGGCCGGACATGTGGCGGGCCGCGAGTTCCTCGATGCGGCCGGGGATCGCCTGGGCGGGTTCGGTGAGGGGGGTCAGGACGAAGCCGGGCACGATGGTGTTGACGCAGACGCCGTGTTTCGACCACGCCTCCGCCTGGGAGCGGGTGAGCCCGGCGATGGCCGCCTTGGCCGCGCCGTACACGCCGCTGTTGCCGAAGGCGCTGATGGTCTGCTGTGAGCCGAGGTTGATGATGCGGCCCCAGCCGCGGGCGGCCATGCGCGGCCCGTGGTGCTGCCCGAGCAGGTAGGGCGCAGTGAGGTTGACCGCGATCGTCTGGTCGTAGTCGTCGAGGTCGAGCTCGGCCATGGGCTTGCGGATGTTGTTGGCCGCGTCGTTGACGAGGATGTCGATCTCGCCGGCGGCGGCGCAGACGCGCGCGACGTCGTCGCGGGAGCCCATGTCGGCGCTGATCCAGGAGGCTTTGACGCCGTGCCCGGCGAGTCGCTGCGTGGCGGTCTCGAGCTCGGGTTCGCGGCGGGCGACCAGGACGACCTCGGCGCCGGCGCGGCCGATGGCCTCGGCCATGACGTAGCCGATGCCGGAGCTGCCGCCGGTCACGAGCGCGCGCCAGCCGTCCAGGGAGAAGAGGTCATGCAGGTACACGAGTGGCCAAACTACCACTCAGCGCGGGTATTCCACCTTGGCGCTGTCGCCGGTGATGATCAGGCCGCTGTTGTCGCCGCCGACGGCCACCGAACGTTCGCCGGAGGCCACGACCCGACCCGCGGGCAGCATCTGGGCGATCTCGTCGGCGAGCGTCGGGTCCTCCTCGAGGGCCTCGCGGATGGCAAGCTGCAGCGCCGAGCGGTTGAGCTCGTCGTCGGGCGCCTTGGCCACGCGCTCGATGGCCTTGCTGCTGTCGGCGTCGCCGCGGCCGAAGATCCGCTGCAGGATGCGGGTGCCGCGCCCGACGGTGGTGTCCGCTGCCAGCTCAGTGGTCTTGGTCAGTACGGCGGCGCCGTACGCGCTGATGGCCGAGGTGACGTACGGCATGACGTCGCTCGCGATGTCCACGGGCACCTCCTGAGGTCCTGCATGGATTGACGCGGCCGGACCCGCGAAAGTTCCGCGGTCAGGAGTGCCTGGGCGAGTGGCTTTCGCGCGCCTCCTCGATGGAGAACGTGGAGCTGGGAATGGAGAACGCGGGGGCTGGGGGACGGGGTGGTGTGGGAGAACCGCGCCACCCAGCGCAGGGGGGCACGGCGCACGGAGCGGCGGCCGTCGGGGTGGGCGTGGCGCTGACCGGGGGTGTCGCGTCGTCCTGGGCTGTTTGATCTACTTTGTAAAGGCGCTAGCCTGGAAGGCGTGGCCTCCTATCTCACTCTCAAAACCATCGTCGAGCACGAGAGCGAGGTCCGACGGTCGAGGTTCGTGTGTGCGATCGCGCCCGCGTCGAGCGTGGAGGAGGCGGCGGAGTTCATCGCCGAGCGCCGCCGCCTGCACGCCGGGGCGTCGCACAACTGCACCGCGTACGTGATCGGCGAGCGCCTGCAGAAGGGTGACGACGACGGCGAGCCCGGCGGCACGGCCGGTACGCCGATGGTGCAGGCCCTGGTGGGCCGCGGTTACAGCGATGTCGTCGCGGTGGTGACGCGCTATTTCGGCGGCATCCTGCTGGGGGCGGGCGGTCTGGTCAGGGCGTACGGCTCGGCGGTGACGGAGACGCTGGATCGCGTGGACCCGATCAGGATGGTGCCCGCCAAGCTCGTCCACGTTTTCGTGGCGCACGATCAGGCGGGCCGGGTGGAGAACGATCTGCGTGCTTCCGCCTATCCGGTGCAGGATGTGGTCTATGCCCAGCAGGTCCGCTTCTCGGTGGCGGTGGAGGACGTGCCCCGTTTCACCGACTGGATCGCGACCCTGACGGCGGGCAGGGGCGCCGTCGAGGTGATCTCAGACATCCACGTCCCGGCCTGACGGCATTCCCGCGCGCGGTTCTTCCAGGCGCCGCGTCGGCGAGAAGGTGTATGGCGGACAACCCGGGACACGTGTCGCCGTGGCGGTGGGTGAGTGGCATCGACTCGCCGGAAGCGCCGGGCACGGGTCCTCAGCCGGAGTGTGGCGGGCGGCCTGCCGTACAAGCGGGGGAGAAGGTCATCCTTCGAGGGCGTATTGCATGACGCGGAATTTGGCCTGGGCTTCGGCGAGCTCCATGGCGGGGTTGGAGTTGGCCATGATGCCGCCGCCGGCGAACAGGCGGGCGCGGCGGCCGTTGATGATGCCGCTGCGGAGGGCGATGCCCCATTCGCCGTCGCCGTGGGCGTCGATCCAGCCGACGGGGCCTGCGTAGCCGGCGCGGTTCATGCCTTCGAGTTCGCGGATGACTTTGATGGCGGTGTCGGTGGGGGTGCCGCCGACGGCGGCGGTGGGGTGCATGGCGGCGACGACGTCGAGGACGGAGGCTCCGTCGGCGAGGCGGCCGGTGACGTGGCTGGCCAGGTGTTGGACGTTGGGGAGGACGAGGAGTTCGGGTTCGTCGGGGGTGGTGAGGGAGGAGCAGAGGGGCGCCAGGGTGTCGCGGACGGAGGCGATGGCGCATTCGTGTTCGTAGCGGTCTTTTTCTGAGGCGAAGAGGGCGGCGCCGCGGGTGAGGTCGTCGGCGGGGTCGGTGCCGCGTGGTGTGGTGCCTGCCAGGACGAGGGATTCGATTTCTTGTCCTGTGCGGCGGATGAGGAGTTCGGGGGTGGCGCCGACGAGGCCTGCTACGGAGAAGGTGTAGCAGTCGGGGTAGCGGTGGGCGAGGCGGGCGAGGAGGAGGCGGATGTCGATGGGGTGTTCGGCGGTGGCGAGGAGGTCGCGGGCGAGGACGACTTTTTCGAGTTCGCCGTTGCGGATGCGGCGGATGGCGCGGGCGACGAGGTGTTCCCATTCGGGTGCGGTGAGGCTGCCGTCGCCGTAGCTGATGCGTCCGGGGTCTTGGAGGGGGGTGATGGGTTGGAGTGGGGCGTCGCCGATGGTGGTGAGCCAGGCTTGGCCGTTGCGGCGGGCGAGGATGGTTTGGGGGACGACGAGGACGCTGCCGGTGGCGTCTTCGTCGAAGGTGAAGGTGCCGAAGGCGACGGGTCCGCTGCCGGGGGTGCGGACGTGGTCGTTGACGTGGGCGTCTTCGAATACGGTGGTGAGCCAGGTGCGGGCCCAGGTGAAGCGGTCGGGTCCTGGGGGTACGTCGACGCGGGCGGCTTCTCCCCAGCCGACGAGCCCTTCGCCGTGCTTGACCCAGGCGAAGGGTGCGGTCTTGGGTAGGGCTGCCAGCAGGTCACCGGGGTCACCGATAGGGGTGCTGCGAACCGGTAGTGGGCGGGTGGTCCCGAGCGCGACACTCACTCAACACATGCTATGCGGCAACTGAACACGTTCGACTCGGACCCCGCCGAATAGGGGCATCCTGGCGGTGGGTGGTCTGTCAAGCGGTGATATTAAGTGGGTTGTGTGTCGGCCAATGTGAGGGCCGGGGGGCGGTTGGGTCCTTAGCGTGTGGACCATGATCGGTCGCCGCCTCGTGCCTGTCCTGGCCGCTGTCGTGTTGGTGTTTGTTTCGGGTACGGCGCGTGCCGCGTCGGTGGAGCCGGTGCCGGGGGTGATGGCGGCGCTGGGGGACTCGATTTCGGCGGGTTTCAATGCGTGTGGCTGGTATGTGTCGTGTACGTCGCGGTCGTGGTCGGCTGGGGACAACGCGCAGGTGGACAGCCACTATCTGCGGTTGTTGCAGGTGAGTTCGGCGATCAAGGGGCATAACCGGAATTTCGCGGTGCCGGGGGCGACGAGTGCGGATCTGATGGGGCAGGTTCGTCAGGCGATCGAGGCGAAGGCCGGCTATGTGACGATTCTCATAGGGGCGACGGATGTGTGTACGCCGTCGGAGCGGGAGATGACACCGGTCCCGGTGTATCGGCAGCGGTTGGATGCGGCGCTGGCAGCGTTGCGTGGGGGGTTGCCGGGGGTGCGGGTGTTCGTGTCGAGCATTCCGGATCTGCGGCGGTTGTGGCTGGCGGGTAAGAGTAATCCGATCGCGCGGATGTTCTGGGCGGTGGGGCGGATCTGTCCGACGATGCTGGCGAATCCGACGTCGACGAAGCGGCGGGATGTGGATCGGCGGGCGCGGGTGCGGGCTCGGTTGGTGGCGTTCAACCGGGAGTCGGCGCGGGCGTGTGCGGCGTTCGGTCCGGAGTGTCGTACGGATGAGGGGGCGGTGTTCTCGTATCCGTACTCGATTGATCACATCAGCCGGTGGGATTACTTCCATCCGAATGCCGATGGGCAGCGGTTGCTGGCGGAGCAGACGTTCAAGCACGGGTTCGACTGGGCGGATGTGCGTTAGCGGCACTGGGCGAGCATGGTGGCCTTGTCGGCTTTGGTGACGGGCAGGTCGTATTTGAGGGCGACCTGGGCGAAGCGGGTGACGTAGGCGCAGCGGATGGTGTGTTGCGGGGGTAGCCAGGAGGCGGGTCCTGAGGCGTCTTTCTGTTCGTTGGCGGCGCCGTCGACGGGTAGGAGTTCGAGGGGGTCGTTGGCGAAGTCGATGCGTTTGGTCATGGGCCAGTGGTTGGCGCCCATGTGCCAGGCGTAGGCGAGGGGGACGATGTGGTCGACCTGGATTTCGTCGGCTTTGTCCTTGTGCCAGTTGATGGTGCGGCCGGTGTAGGGGTCGGTGAGGCGTAGGGCGATGAGCTCGCAGTGGGAGCCGGGCCGGTAGGTGAGGTCGGTGCCGTCGCGGGCGAGCAGGTCGTCGCGGGTGCGGCAGCCGTTGTGGGCGTAGGGGACGCCGGCGGCGGTGTCGGCCCAGTTGGCGCCGTATTTGGTGCGTTCGTAGCCGGTGCCTGGGCCGCGGCCTTTGGTGGTGAGTCTGGTGATGAGGGCGCGGGCGTCGGCTTTGTCGGCTGCGTTGGTGATGGGGGCGAGGCCGGGCCGGGTTCCGGCGGTGTTGCCGAGGGGGCTGGCGGCGGTGGCCTGTTGGGTTTTGGTGTTGCCGAGTAAGGAGACGACGAGTACGGCGCCGGCCAGGATGGCGACCGCGTCTTTGGTGCTCAAGCGCGCCTCCGTGAACCATCCCCGCATGGTCGTCGTTGGGTTGCATTCCCTTTGTGGGGCGGTTTGACACGGGTGGGTACGCTAAGGGATCTGCGGTGGTGGGGCTCGCCGCCTGAATTCGCGCTTGGTCGCCAACGGTCCCTGTCCGCTCTTTGTGTGATGGGGGTTTGTCGTGGAGGAGCGACCGATAGATCCGGATGTGGATCTGCATATAGCCGCGCAGCGTTCTGAGCTGCATTGGCCGGTGCTCTCGGTGATTTCGGCGGGTGGTGTGCTGGGGGCGTTGGCCCGGTTCGGGTTGCAGGCGGCCTTTCCTGTGCCGTTCGGCGGGTTTCCGTGGGTGACGTTCTGGATCAACGTGGTGGGTTGCCTGTTGATCGGGGTGCTCATGGTGTTGATCACTGAGGTGGTGTCGGCGCATCGGCTGGTGCGGCCGTTCCTGGGGGTCGGGGTGCTGGGCGGGTTCACCACGTTTTCGGCTTATGTGGTGGACATTCAGCGGGCGGTGGCTCAGGGGGCGCCGGTGGTGGGGTTGGCGTATCTGGCGGGGACGCTGGTGGCGGCTCTGGTGGCGGTGGTGCTGGGGGTGCGGGTGACGCGTTCGCTGGCCCGGGTTCTGGTGGCGTCGTGACGGTGCTGCTCGTGGTGCTGGGGGCGGCGGTGGGGGCGCCGTTGCGGTATCTGGCGGATCGGGCGGTGCAGGCCCGGCATGCGACGGTCTTTCCGTGGGGGACGTTGACGGTCAACGTGGTGGGGTCGGCGTTGCTGGGGTTCCTGGCCGCGTTGCCCGCGTCGGGCGGGGCCATGTCGTTGCTGGGCACGGGGTTGTGCGGGGCGCTGACGACGTATTCGACGTTCGGGTACGAGACGGTGCGGCTGGTGGAGGTGGGGGCCCGGTTCCACGCGGTCGCCAACGCGGTGGCCAGCATCGTGGCGGGGCTGGGCGCGGCTTATCTCGGGGTGGCTGTCGCTCAGGCTTTGTGAGGTCGGGGTGGGCGCCGGCGGGGTGGGGAGTTACCGTGTAATCCTGTAAGCAAAGGAGTGCGCGATGGCGGATCCCCTCGACGCCTACTCTCATGTGGTCTCGTCCGTGGCGGCCGAGCTGCTGCCGAAGGTGGCCAGCGTGCGGGCGGGGCGGGGCAGTGGGTCTGCGGTGGTGTTCACCGCTGACGGGTTCTTGCTGACCAATGCCCACGTGGTGGGCTCGTCCAGGTCGGGCACGGTCGGCTTCGCCGACGGTTCGGCGGGCGATTTCCTGGTGGTGGGGCGTGACCCGCTGTCGGATCTGGCGGTGATCAGGGCGCAGGTTCCCACGCCCGCGCCCGCGGTGCTGGGCGACAGTGACGAGCTGGTGGTGGGGCAGCTGGTGGTGGCGGTGGGCAATCCGCTGGGGCTGACCGGGTCGGTGACGGCGGGGGTGGTGTCGGGGCTGGGGCGGTCGCTGCCGGCTCGCAGCGGCGCCGCCGTACGGCTGATCGAGGATGTGATCCAGACCGATGCCGCGCTGAACCCCGGCAATTCGGGCGGGGCTTTGGCGGACTCGCGGTCGCGGGTGGTCGGGATCAACACGGCCGTGGCGGGGATCGGGGTGGGGCTGGCGGTGCCGATGAACGCCACGACCCGCTCGATCATCGCCGCGCTGATCCGCGACGGCCGCGTACGGCGGGCCTACCTGGGCCTGGTGACCTCGCCTGCGCCGCTGCCCGAGGCGTTGCGGCGGCGCACCGGGCAGGACGGCGCGTTGCGGGTGGTGGAGGTGGTGCCGGGTTCACCGGCCGACCGGGCGGGGCTGCGGACGGGGGATCTGGTGCTGAGCGCGGGGCGGGCGCCGGTGGTGGATGCGCAGAGCCTGCAGCGGCTGATGTTCGCCGAGGCGATCGGCAGGCCGCTGCCCATCACGGTCTTCCGCAACGGCGCGCTGGTGGACGTGATCGCCGAACCCGTCGAGCTCACCGGCGCCCAGGCCTGACCCTTCTACACCGCGGTGGTGGCGGGGGGCGGCTCGGGTTTGACGTAGGTGCCGTTGCGGCGGGCGACGAGTTCGTCCATGAGGGCCTCCCACTGCGCGCCGATGACGTCGACGCCGTAGGTGTGGGCGGTTTCGAGGGCGTTGGCGGCCAGGTGGCGGCGCAGCTGCTCGTCTTCGATGACGCGGATGATGGCGGCGGCGAGGTTGTCGTTGGTGCGGGGTTTGACCAGCAGGCCGTCGACCTCGTCGGTGATCATTTCCTTGGGGCCGTGCGGGCTGTTGAAGCTGACGATGGCCAGTCCCTTGCCCATGGCTTCCAGGATGGTCATGGGGAAGCCTTCGTGGCGGGAGCTGAGCACGAAGATGGAGGCCTGCTCCAGGACGGCGCCGACGTCGCTGGTGGCGCCGGGCAGTTCGACCTTGCCCTGCAGGCCGGCTTCGACGACCTGGTTGGCGAGGTTCTCCTCCTGGGGGCCGGCGCCGTAGATGCGCAGCGTCCAGTCGGGGTGGGCCTTGGCGACCTGTTCCCAGGCGGTGATGAGGCGGTGGAAGCCCTTGATGCGGGTCATGCGGCCGACGGCGACGACGACCTTGGACTCGAGTTTGGCCTGGCCGCCGGTCATGGACGGCACGGCGTTGGGGATGCGGGCCAGGCGCTTGGGCTTGCGGGTCAGGGCGTTGCGGTAGTCGCGCAGGTCGGCCTTGGTGAGGGTGACCAGGGCGTCGAAGCGGCGGTAGCGCCACCGGATGAGTTCCTGGACCGATTCGGGCTGGGTGCGCAGGGCGACGTGTTCCTGGCCGATGGTGATGACGCCGGGCGGGGCGAGCTGGGCCATGGCCAGGTTGAGGCCGGGGCGGGTGGACATGAGCACGCCGCCGTCCAGGGCGCGGATGTAGCGGGCGATCTTGAGGTCGGTCCAGACGTTGAAGCGGTGGTAGGCGGTTTCCTCTTCGGGGATGAGGCGGCTGTGCATCTTCGACAGCCACGCGGGGATGCCGTGGTGGGGCTTGAGCCTGTTGTCGAGGAAGCGGACCTTGACGCGGGGGTCGAGGGGGAAGAAGGGTTCTTCGGCCTCTTTGAGGATGGACACGATCTCGACGTCGTGGTTCTCGCACAGGTAGTTGGCGAGGTTGAACACGGTCCTGATGGTGCCGCCCATGCCGTAGGCGTGCAGCAGGAGGATCCGGATCTTGTCGGTGGAGGGAGGCGGCGCGTTGCGCAGTTTGCGCCGGTTGTAGGCCCTGTAGAGCCTGCCTGCCATCGCCTTCGCCTTGCGTGCCACTGCGCGCACCTGCGGGATCCCCCTTTGTAGCGGAAAGAGAGTGTCTTTAACACACGTGGCCGGTGGTGGGAGTTGCTCCCGCCACCGGCTTATTGTCTCGCTTCTGTGGAGTGCACCGGTCAGTCCCCGTGGTGCTGTCCCCATCTACCGTCTTTAGACGTCATAAGTGCTCTCAAGGTTGCATGCGTGGTCGGCGGTTTGGGTCCGGGGTGTGCGGCGGGTGTTGTTTCAGCAGGTCGAGGGCCGCGTTGATGGCGGTTTCGAGTTGCCGGTCGATTCCGGCTGCCCAGTCCTGCGGCGTGATGTCGACCTCGATGTCCGGGTCGGTGCCGTAGTTCTCGACCTGCCAGCCGACGTCGTCGAAGGCGAAGGAGAATTCCGGTTGCGTGGTGAGGGTGCCGTCGGCCAGGCGGTGGCGGGGCCAGATGCCGATGACGCCGCCCCAGGTGCGTTTGCCGACGAGGGGGCCCAGGCGCAGCAGTTTGAAGGTGTGGCTGAAGATGTCGCCGTCGGATCCGGCGTATTCGTTGGCGATGGCCACCAGGGGGCCGCGCGGTGATTGGGGCGGGTAGGGCTGGGGTTGCCCCCAGCGGGGGTAGTCGTAGCCGAGGCGGTGGCGGGCGAGCTTTTCCAGCAGGAGGGAGGAGACGTGGCCGCCGCGGTTGTAGCGGACGTCGACGATGAGGGCGGGGTGGTCGTATTCGGCGAGGAAGCCGCGATGGAATTCCCCGAAACCCTCCGGCCCCATATCCGGTATATGCAGATATCCGACTTTGTTTCCGGTTTTGCGGTGGCAGTGGTGGCGGTTGCCGTCGACCCAGTCGCGGTAGCGGGCGGGCTGCTCGTCGGCCAGCGCCTTGACGGTGACGGTGAACTCGCGCCCGTCGCGGCGCAGCGTCAGCTCGACCTCCTGGCCCGCCTGGTTGACCAGCCGCTCGTCGGGGGTGCCCGCGGCGCCGATGGGCGTGCCGTTGATCGCCAGTACGGCGTCGCCGCGCCGTACGTCGGCTCCCAGCCGGTTCAGCGGCGAGGTGGCGGCCGGGTCCCAGGGGTCGCCGGCCACGATGTGGCCGATGTGGTAGATGCCGTCGCGGTAGTCCCAGTCGACGCCGAGCTTGCCCTGCCGGTAGTCGGGCCCGGGCCGGTATTCGCCGCCTGATTCGTAGGCGTGGCTGGTGCCCAGCTCGCCGTGCAGCTCCCACAGCAGGTCGGAGAACTCCCCGCGGGTGGACACGCGCTCGACCAGCGGCAGGTAGCGCTGGTAGACGGCCTGCCAGTCGACGCCGGCCATGTCCTGGCTCCAGAAGTGCTCGCGCTGCAGCCGCCAGGCCTCGCGGAACATCTGCCGCCATTCGGCCTCGGGCCGGACCGACACCTTGACGCGCGACAGGTCGATCCAGCCGCCGGCCCGGCCGGGCTCGTCGTCGTCGCCTTCGGGGACCTGGTCGGCCTTGACCACGCGCAGCCGGTCGCCGCTGCGGTAGAGCAGGCTCTTGTGGTCGCGGCCGAGCTGGAAGTCGGTGACGTCCTCGGCGAAGGTCTCCTGCTCGAGTTTGGCGAAGTCGTACAGGTGCAGGGTGCCCTCGCCGTCCAGGGCGGTGGTCAGCAGCAGCGCCTTGCCCTTCAGCCCGGCGACCCGCTCGTAGCGGCCCTCGGGCAGGGGGAAGGCGGTGACGCGGCGGGCCAGCCCGTCCAGATCCACGCGCACCTGCGGCGGCTCGTCGTCGTCCTCGGCGGGTTCCTTGACCTCCAGCGGGCGTGGCAGCGGCACGAACGGGTCGGGCGCGTCGGCGCGCAGGGCGACCGCGTAGGGGCGGGTGCCCAGCGGGAAGCCGAGGTCGAACCGCAGCTGGTCGTAGACGGGGGAGAAGACGCGCTGGCCGATGAAGTACAGGTAGTCGCCGCGCGGGTCGAAGGCGGGCCGGCCGTCCTTCAGCACCGGCTCGCTGGCGTGCGCGGTCCGGCCGGACTCCGGGTGGTACAGCTTGATCGCGGTGGTCTGCGGGGTGAGGGGGCCGGCCCAGGCCAGCCACTGCCCGTCGGGCGACCAGGCCAGGTCTTCCGGCGCGCCGTAGGGGTTGGCCTCCACCAGGACGGCGGGCCCGCCGGCCAGGTCGAGCAGGTGCAGCTCGTGGCGGTGGTTGGTGACCGCGACGCGGTCGTGGACCGGGTCGCAGGCCAGCTCGACGATCCTGCCGAGCCGCGCGAGGACGGGCCCGCCGAGCACCAGCAGGTACTCCTCGTCGCCGTCGTCGCTGGCCGCGGCGATCAGGCGGCCGTCGCCGAGCCAGGTCACCAGCCGGTAGCGCACCCCGTCCTGTTCGCCGTGCTGGCGGACGGGTCCCTCCCAGCAGGCCATGGTGTAGGCCTTGCCGCGGGCGGTGACCGCCAGGGCGCTGCCGTCGGGGGCGAGGGTGGCGCCGTCGAGGTAGTCGGCGGCCTCGACGAAGCGGCGGTTGCGCTGGGTGCGGGAGGAGGCCAGCCGTACCTCCAGCCTGCGCGCCTCCTGGCCCGGGTCGAGCAGGTACAGGTCGGCGCCGGCGTGGTAGACCAGGCGGCGGCCGTCGCCGGTCAGGTTGCGGGCGTAGAAGTCGCGGTGGTGGGTGTGTTTGCGCAGGTCGTCGCCGTCAGGGGTGCAGGAGTAGACGTTGCCGACGCCTTCGTGGTCGGACAGGAAGAACACCCGCTCGCCGCTCCAGCAGGGCGAGGCCAGGTTGCCGGGCAGGCGGATCAGCCTGCGGAACTGCCCGTCGCCGGGGTCGATCCACAGGTCGCCGGTGGTGCCGCCGCGGTAGCGCTTCCAGCGGGCGGGGTCGGCGGTGTTGCGGCCCAGCACGATCATGCCGCCTGGCCCGTGGGCGATGGAGGCGGCCGGCCCGTACGGCAGGCGTTCCGGGACCCCGCCGGGCTCGACGCGGTGCAGCCAGGCGCGGCCGTCGAAGGGCTGGCTGGCGTCGCTGGCGTACAGGATGCGGCCCTCGGGGTCCCAGCCGGTGACGGTGCAGCGGGCGCCGTGGAAGGTCAGGCGGTGGGCGGCGCCGCCCTCGGCCGGCATCACGTACACCTCCTCGGGCCCCTCCTCGCGGCCGACGAAGGCGAGCTGCTCGCCGCGCGGGGAGATGCGCGGCGAGCGGGCCTCGGCCTGGCCGGCGGTCAGGCGGAAGGCGCGGCCTCCGGCGGCGGCCACCATCCACAGGTCGTCCTCGGCGGCGAAGACGACCACGTCCTGGAAGACGGCGGGGAAGCGCAGGTAGGCGGACATGCGGCCTCCAAGACGAGACAACCGGGGGCCGGTGCCCCCGGTTGCCTGATCGATGTCCAGGACGGCCGGGACTCACACCCGCGCCGTCCGGCGGCTCAGTCCTCCGAGCGCTCCCAGGCGTTCTGCATGCCTGCCTGGGTGGGCTGCGTCGTGGCCTGGCGCTTGGCGGCCTTGGCCTGCCGGGATTCCTTCATGGCGGCCTTCTTGGCCTTGCCGGACTTGGCGACTGGTTTCTTGCTCGTCTCAGCCATCTTTGTTTCCCCCCGAATGAGATGAGATGCGCTGTTTGGCGCACCAAAGCGCTTAATACCCACTTGCCCCGCAAACCTGACACGTCGATGGTGGTCGAGACGCCCCGCCGTACTCCTGGAGTGTGACCGCATGGACCTGGCCGAGCTCGCCGACCGCGCCGCGATCATGGACGTCGCCGTCGCCTACGCCACCGCGCTCGACACCCGCGACTGGAGGCTGCTGGCCGAGCAGTTCACGCCCGACGCCACCTGGGCCTACCCGGGGATGATCGAGCAGGTGCGCGGGCCCGAGCCGATCGCCGCCGCCCTCGGCGCGGCGCTGGGCGGGCTGGAGGCCACCCAGCACCTGCTCGGCAACCACCACATCCGCCTGGACGGCGACCGGGCCGAGCACACCTGCTACTTCCAGGCCCAGCACGTGCGGCGCGGCGACACCTACACGGTCGCGGGACGCTACAGCGACGTGCTGCGCCGCACCCCGGAAGGCTGGAAGATCGCCTCCCGGGAGCTGACGGGCATGTGGAGCCAGGGCAACCTCGGCGTGTTCGCCCCCTAGAGCGGGCGGTCCCCCGACGGCGCCGACAGCCACACGCCCTCGCCGTGCGACAGGCCCGGCAGTTGCTGCTCGAACTCGTGCACCCGCCGGGCCGGCAGCTCACCCTTGATCAGCCAGGTGTCGCCCTGCTGCAGGGTGTCCGACAGTTCGGCGCCCAGCCCGGCCAGGCGCGCGGTCACCTGGCTGAAGGCCTGCGCCGGGATCTCCAGCTCGAAACGGTGGCACGGCTCGTACACCCGGGTGCCCGCCCTGCGCAGCGCGTCCATCAGCACCTCGGCCGTGCGGCCGCGGAAGTCGCCCGCGGTCGAGATCGGCGAGGCGTACCCGGAACGGGTCAGCGTCACGACCACGTCGGTCACCGGCCAGCCGTGCGGTCCCCGCCGCAGCGTGGCCGCGACCGTGTCCTCGATCGCCCGCTGGAAGGCCGGCGGCAGCGACCCCAGCTCCACCCCCAGCCGGTAGGTCAGGCCGGAGCCGCGCGGCCCCGGCTCCACCCGCAGACCCACCGTGGCCCAGAAGTCGTTGCGGCCGTGCCGGGTGATCTCCTCGGCCGTCTCCCCGGCCCCGGCCGGGCGCTCCAGGTAGACGGGGCTGCTCGGCTCGAAGTCGGCCTCGACGCCGAAGTCGCGGGCCAGCGTCTCGGCGATGACCTCCTTCTGCACCTCCCCGTACAGCAGCACCGACGTCTGGCCGCCGGCCAGCGTCCTGATGCTGATCAGCGGGTCCTGCTCGGCCAGCGCCGCCAGCGCCTGGTGCACGCGCCCCCGCTCCTCGGTACGGCGCGGCCGTACCACCGTCTCCAGGCTGGGCAGCGCGAAGTGGTGGGTGAGCTCGCCCGGCTCCGGCGGGCTGCCGACGCGGTCGCCCACCCGCACCTGCGGCACGCCCCACACCTTGGCGATGTCGCCGGCGCGCGGCTCGTCCCGCCGGCCCCCGATGACGCGCAGCGCCGTGGGCCTGGCCTCGTACTCCTGCACGCCGCCGCCCGGTCGCCTGCGGTACCAGGTGCTGCGGCGTCGGGCGTGCAGCGTGCCCGCGCGCAGGCGGACGTAGGCGACCTTCTCGCCGGTGGGGGTGCGTTCGACGGCGAACACCGTGCCACTGAGGCCCGTGCCCGCCGCGCTCGTGGGCAGCAGGCGCAGCCCGTCCAGCAGGTCGGCGACGCCCTGGCCGGTCACCGCCGAACCGAGGAACACCGGGTGCAGCACGCCCTCGGCGCACTGCCTGGCGATCGCCTCCCGGATCTCCTCCCGGCTCGGCGTGTCGCCGTCGACCAGGCGCTTGAGGATGCCGTCGTCGTGCTCGGCCAGGATCTCCGGCACGTTGTCATCGCCGAGGGCGACGGCGGAGGGCGACAGGCGCCGCCGGATCTGCCCGAGCACCTCCCGCGGCCGGGCGCCGGCCCGGTCGAGCTTGTTGACGAAGATCAACGTCGGGAGCGCCAGGCGGCGCAGCGTCTTCATCAGGATCCGCGTCTGCGGCTGGACGCCCTCCACCGCCGACACGACCAGGATCGCGCCGTCCAGCACGCCCAGCGCCCGCTCCACCTCGGCGATGAAGTCGGAGTGACCTGGCGTGTCGATCAGGTTGACGTGCAGGTCGCCGACGGTGAACGCGGCCACCGCCGTACGGATGGTGATGCCGCGCCGCCGCTCGATGTCGCCGGTGTCGGTCTGGGTGTCGCCGCGGTCGACGCTGCCGAGCCGGTCGATCGCGCCGGTCTGGAACAGCAGCCGCTCGGTCAGGCTGGTCTTACCCGCGTCTACGTGCGCCAGGATGCCGATGTTCAGTGAAGCTTGCATGCGTGGTCGGGCCTTCGGGGACTCGCGTGCCAATGGGGCGCTGGGATACCTCGAGGCCCCGCCGCATCGCGAGCTCCTTCACAAGATCGACCACCTGAACCCGCTCATCCTGCCATCCCGCCCCGGCCCCGGTCGACCTAATTTCCCGGCCAGCCGCGCACGATGGCGGGCGCGGCCTGACGCAGGCCCGCCTGGTAGGACGGCAGCCAGGCGGCACGGTTGTGGAGATCGGCGCCGAAGACGGCGATCGTCTGCTCGTCCGGGGCCACGGTGACGGCACCGGCGGGCGGCGGCTGCCGGAACAGGTGGGCCAGAGGCTCGATCAGCAACAG
This sequence comes from Nonomuraea sediminis, assembly GCF_018531495.1. Classification (GTDB taxonomy): domain Bacteria; phylum Actinomycetota; class Actinomycetes; order Streptosporangiales; family Streptosporangiaceae; genus Nonomuraea; species Nonomuraea sediminis. The sequence goes on along the minus strand of NZ_JAHDTI010000010.1, from coordinate 291,119 downwards.
CGGGCCGGCATCCCCGGCGAGGTGCGCGTTGCTGCCGCCGCCCAGAGCGCCGTCCATGTAGCGTCGCCCGCCGATCGTGATCGGCGGGAAGGCGCCGGGCATGGCGGTGCTGGCGGCCACCGCCGCCTGCAGGGGGACGCCGCTGCCGGCGTCCCAGGCCACTGGCTGCCCGGACTCGACGTCCACCGCGGTGATGACCAGGCGATCCGGCCACTCCGCGGCGGGCACCAGCGCGGACATCCTGCCCAGATGGACCTCCTCGGGCGCGGCCGCCGCCTCGACCGCCAGCCGCCCCACCCGCCGCAGCCGTTCGGCAGGCTCCACCCCCTCCTCGCCGAGCAGCGCGAACACCCGCCCCATCGCCGCCGGGTCATTTTCCCCGGCTCCCTCGGTGGCCGAAGTGTCCGGGCGGCGAGAGACGCCCAGGCGCTCGAGATCACTTCCCGTGGCCAGCAACGCCCCCACGATGGCCCCCGCCGAGGTACCGACGATCAGATCGGCGCCGCCCAGATCGACCCCGTGCCGCCGCAGTCCGACCGCGAGCCCGGCCAGCCAGGCCGTCCCGACGACCCCGCCAGGCCCAAGAACCAGTGCATTCATGACACGTCAGTCTGCTACCTCAACCACGGTTGAGATCAACCGGATAATGAGGGCGCATGACCGTGTTCGCGTGTGCCGGGTGTGGGGCCGTGCTGACCGTGCCGCTGTCGCGGGTCGTGCTTCCCGTCCATGCCCACGGGCGCTACGGCCATGATCTCCTCGGCGTGCTCATGGAACCCGGAACCTACGCCGTCGACCCCGACCGGCTACCGGAGGTCCGGCGGCCCTGGTTACGCGCGATCTACGACCACTTCACCGACCGCCGATTCGCGCCGCCGTTCTAGCCGGGTACGGCGGGCGGCTCAACCGAGGCCCAGGTCGAGCGGCAGCTGCTCGGGCGCGGGGGCTGTTGGGCGGGTGGGCAGGCGGCGGGCTCGGGAGGGGGTGGCGCGGCCGATGCCGTGGCGGGTGGCCAGGGCTTTGACCTGGGCGGTGATGCGCCGGCGGTAGGCCTGGGGTGCGTAGGCGCCTCTGCCGTACAGCTCGAGATAGCGCGGCACCAGGCGCGGGTGCTCGCGCGACAGCCAGCCCAGATACCACTCGCGCGCGCCGGGCCGCAGGTGCAGCACGATGGGCGCCAGGTGGGTGGCCCCGGCCGCGGCGATCTCCTTGACGGTGCGCTCCAACTGGGCGGGCGAGTCGGTCAGGTACGGCAGGATCGGCGCCATCAGCACGCCGCACCCGATCCCGTGGTCGTTGAGCGTGGCGCACGTCTCCAGCCGCCGCAGCGGATGCGGCGTGCCGGCCTCGACGGACCGCCACACGTCCGCGTCCACGAACCCCACCGACAGGTTCGCCCCCACCGTGGTGACCTGCGCCGCCTCGGTCAGCAGATCCAGGTCCCGCAGGATCAGCGTCCCCTTGGTCAGGATGGAGAACGGGTTGGCCGCATCCCGCAGCGCCTCCAGAATGCCCCGCATCAGCCGGTACCGCCCCTCGGCCCGCTGGTAGCAGTCGACGTTCGTCCCCATCGCGATGGCCTGCCCCCGCCACCGCGCCGCCCCCAGCTCCCGCCGCGCCAGCTCACCCGCGTTCACCTTCACCACGATCTTCGAATCGAAGTCCGCCCCGGCATCCAGATCCAGATATTCGTGCGTTTTCCGGGCAAAACAATAGGTACAGCGGTGCCCGCAGCCTCTGTAGGGGTTGATGGTGTGGGTGAAGGGGACTCGGCTGGCGGGTGGGACGCGGTTGATGATGGAGCGGGCCTGGATCTCGTAGAAGGTCATCCCGCGGAACTCCGGCGTGTCGAAGGTGCGGGTGATCGCGCCGCGGGCGAACAGCGGCGCGAGGGGTTCGGCCTCGACGGAATCGGTCAGCCGCAGGTTGTCCCAGCGCATCCCATGATTAGAACAAGTTTTCGAGGTTGATCGCAACAGGAAAGAGCTTGCAATTACCTGCCCAGGTGGGGGCTAATGATCTTCAGGGTTGGGCAGAAAGTCCGCACAGAGCTTGCGTTCCGGAGGTGCACTATGGCCTGGTCGCAGGACGAGGAGCGGATGCTCGCGCAGATCGAGCAGCACCTCGTCGACGAGGACCCTCGCCTGGTCGCGCGGCTCGAGTCGTTCAACGACCGTGCCCGGCGCAGCGAGGCGAAGGCCCAGGGCGAGCCGCGCAAGCATCGCCGGCCGCGCCGTTCGACGATCATCATCCTGATCAGCTGGCTGCTGATCGCCACGCTGGTCGCCACACTCCTGATCATGGTGTTGCGTCACGAGGCCGCGGCCCTGGCCCTGGCCGCTTCCCTGTAAAAGCCCGCCGTACAAAACTGTCCGAAATAAAAGGGTCAAGTACGGCATGCCGCCCAAAATCGGCGTGTCCCGCCTACAAGCCCCGAAGGAACGCGGCCGCCACCGGAGCCGCCACCTTACCCCCGGTACCCCCGGCCTCGACCACCACGGCGAAGGCCACGTCCCCCTTGAACCCCATGAACCAGGCGTGCGTGTCGAGCTTGTCGCCGGTGCCGAACTCGGCGGTGCCCGTCTTGCCGCGCGTGCCCGACGGCAGCCCGGCCGACTTGGCGGTGCCCTTGGTGACCACCGCCGACATCATCGAGTGCAGCTCGCCGACGGCCTCGGCGGGCAGCTCGCGCGGCTCGGCCTTCTGCTTCAGGTCGGGCACCAGCGTGGGCGGGCGCCAGGTGCCGGAGGCGATCGCGGCCGCGACCGAGGCCATGGTCAGCGGGCTGGCGGTGATGCGGCCCTGCCCGAAGGCCTCGGCGGCCAGTTCGGAGTCGGAGGTGGCCTTGGGGAAGCTGGGCTTGGTGGCCGGCACGCCGATGTTGAGCGGCTGGTTGAAGCCCACCTGCTCGGCGGCGGCCAGCAGCTTGGCGGCGCCCAGCTTCTGCTCGGCCAGCGGGGCGAAGGTGGTGTTGCAGGAGTAGGCGAAGGAGTCGGAGAAGGTCAGCGACCCGAACTCCTCCTTCTCGGAGTTCTGGATCTTCAGCCCGCCGACGGTGGCGTACTGGGGGCAGGTGACCTTGTCGGTGGGGGACAGGCCGGCGCCGAGCAGGCCGAGCGCGGTGACGGCCTTGAAGGTCGAGCCGGGCGGGTAGCGGCCGTCCAGCGCGCGGTTGAAGCCGCCCTGGTTGTTGACCACGGCCAGGATCTCGCCGGTTTCGGGCTTGATGGCCACCATCGAGGTGGGCTTCTTCATGTCCTTGACCGCGGCCACGGCGGCGGCCTGGGCGCGCGGGTCGAGGGTGGTGCGCACGTCCTTGCCGTCGTGGCCCTCGATGGTGTGCAGCGTCTTGCCGGCCAGCTGGATGTCGGTGGTGGGGGTGCCGGCCAGGCGCTGCTGGAAGGTCTCCTGCAGCCCGCCGCGGCCGACGGCCTGGCCCACCTTGTAGGAGGGGCCGAGCTTGGCCACGTCCTTCTTGGTGGCCTTGTCCAGGAAGCCGACCAGCTGCTGGACCGAGCCGCCCGCGGTGCCGTCGTCGATGCGGGTGCCGCCGGCGTCGGTGATGCCGGCACGCGCCGGCCAGCGGGTCTTCAGCGTGAAGCTCTGCCCGGCCGTCATGCCGGGGTAGAGGGTCTTGGGGCTCCAGTCGACCTTCCAGGTGCGGTCGGCCACCTTCAGGTCGATGGCGCCCTGGTAGCTCCACTCGCCGAGGTTGCGCAGGCGCAGCGTGGCGGTGTACGGGACGCTGGCCGTACCGTCGCCCTCGGTGACCTTGCCGAGGGCGACCGTGGTGGTCTGCACGGCCAGCGCGGTGCGCATCTGGTCGTAGGCGGCAAGCGGCTGGGGGCGGGTCAGTTCGGCGGTCATGGCGGTGTCGTTGCCCGCCTGCCAGGCCGCGGCGAAGCGGGCGGCGGTCTCGGCGGGCGTGCCGCGGGTGTGCAGCACGTAGTAGGCGCCGCCGGCGGCGGCCCCCACCACCAGCACGACGGCGCCGGACACGATCGCGATGGTGCGGCCTCGCGCCACTGGTCAGCCCCCTGAACGTTGACGGATCCCCGAGCTTAGCGACAGATCAGGTCATACCGCCCGACGCTTTGACGCTCGCGGCGTAGGCGGGCACGTACTCCTGACCGGACAGCTCCTGGATGGCGGCCATGATCTCGTCGGTGACGCGGCGCCGGTCGCGGGCGCTGGCGTGGTCGCCGTCGAAGGTCATCGGCTTGCCGATGGTGATGCCCACCCGGGCGGGTCGCGGAACCTTCGCCCCGAGCGGCAGGACTTTCTCGGTGCCGCTGAGGGCCACCGGCAGCACCGGTGCGCCGGTCTTGAGCGCAAGCCACGCCACGCCGATCTTGCCGCGGTACAGGCGGCCGTCGGGCGAGCGGGTGCCCTCGGGGTGGATGCCGAACAGCTCGCCGCGCTCCAGCAGGTCGGCGGCGGCGTCCAGCATGGCCTGCGCGGCGTGGGCGCTGTCGCGGTCGATGGGCAGGCTGCCGCCCAGGCGCATGAAGAACTGGGAGAGCGGGTTGCCGGAGAAGTACTCGTTCTTGGCGGTGAAGGTGACGTGGCGCGGCAGCAGCGCCGGCAGCAGGAAGGAGTCGATCACCGACAGGTGGTTGGCGGCCAGGATCGCCCCGCCCCGCCTGGGCACGTGCGCCGCGCCGGAGATGTGCGGGCGGCACATCGCGTGGGCCAGCGGCGTGGCGACGGACTTGACCACTTGGTATAGCAACAGGCTCTCCTGGACGTTCCTCGGACGGGCGCACCCCACCATAGAGCAGGCGCCCCGCCTGACGGCGGGGCGCCTGAGAAGCCTTTAAGGCCGATGTGGCGGTCGCCTCCTCGGCGAGAGGCACAACACGGCTCCAGCCGAACGGTATTCCGTGAAGGCGGTAATTTGCGGCCCGGGGGACACAAACCACATCGGCCACTTGACTCTAACGGACATCCACCGGCACGTATTCCATCCCGGCCCAAGATTGCGTCACGTTCTGGTCCACCGGGGCTGCTCCACGTCGAGAACGCGCAGCTCACGGCCTCGCAGCGCCACTTCGGCGAACTGCCACAAAATCGCGCCGGTCGGCGCGTGCACCACGATGCCGGGGCCCAGCGGCATCTGCAGCAGCCCGCCGCGCCAGCGCGGCACCCCCGGCGCCAGGAAGCGCTCCAGGGTCACCGCGTGCACCGAGGCCACCTCGCGCGGATCGGCCACCGGCCGCTGCGCCCCGCCGAAGGCCACCACCGGGGTGATGACGAACCCCGAGTCGGTCACGAAGTCGTCCAGCAGCCCCGCCACCCGCACGTCGCGCACCGAGGTCTCCTCGGCCAGCTCGCGCAGCGCCGCCTGCACCGGCTCCTCGCCGTCGTCCAGCCGCCCGCCCGGCAGCGCCCACTGCCCGGCGTTGCGGCCGCGCGGGGCGCGCTTGATGAGGATCGTGTACGGCAGGCCGTGCGGATCCTCCAGCACGCACACGGTGACCGCGGCACGGCGCAGCCCGTCGGATACCGGTGCCCGCCGCACGGGGAAGGCGGCCAGGTTGGCGGTGACGACCTCGCGCAGCCGCTCGGGTGGGGGAAGCACCCGGCCAGGATCTCATGAGGGGGAAGGCGGACCCTGGCCGGGCGGCCGAGGCCACGGTATCAACGATCAAGGACCTGGGGCGGCCTCACCTGGTCAGTTCGGCCGGCAGCGGCAGGGCGTGCACGACCTCCAGCCGCGACACCGCCCGCGTCAGCGCCACATACAGCCGGTTGAGGCCGCGCGGCCCGGCGCCGGTGATCGCGGCGGGCTCGGCCACGATCACGTGGTCGTACTCCAGCCCCTTGACCGCGGACGCGCCGACCACGGCCAGGCGTTCGCCCAGCTCGAGCCCCGCGTCCCAGAGCGCCTCCGTCAGCGGCTCCACCCTGTCGTCGGCGGCGATCACCCCGATCGACCCCTCGAAGGCCAGCGCCTGCGACGCCGCGGCGACCACCGCGGCGTCCAGGTCGGCGGCGGGGGTCAGGCGCAGCAGCCCGTCGGAGCGGTACGAGCGGGTCGGCGGCACGTCGACCTCCAGCCTGGCCAGCAGCCGGTTGGCCAGGTCCACCACCGCGCCGGGCACCCGGAACCCGGTGGTCAGCGCCACCACCCGCCCGCCGGGTTTGCCGAGCGCGGCCAGCTGCTCGCGCCAGTCGCGCGCCGCCCACGGCGTGGTGGCCTGCGCCAGGTCGCCCAGCACCGTCAGCGAGGCGTGCTCGCTGCGGCGGGCGATGGCCCGGCACTGCATCGGCGACAGGTCCTGCGCCTCGTCGACGATGACGTGGCCGTAGCCGCGCGGCCGGTCGATGAGCCCGGCCAGCTCGTCGAGCAGTACCAGGTCCGCGGCCGACCATCGGGCGCCGGCGGCCGTGCGCGGCGGCCTGGCCCAGGTGATGGCCTGCCGCTCGGCCGCGTCCAGGATCCCGTCGTCGGCCGGGCCCGACAGCACCTCGGCCAGCACCTGCTCCGGCCGGGCCGCGGGCCAGACGGCATCCAGGAACGGGGTCACGCCCCTGCCGATCCGCTTGACCCAGGTGGCGCCCGTGCTCTGCCCGCGCAGCTCGGCCTGCCTGCGCACCCGCTCCACGACCCGGGCCCGCACGCGCTCGCGCCCCACCCCGTACGGCAGGCCCTCGCGCCGGGTGTCGTCGACGATGCGGCGCAGCTCGTCCTCCTCCACCCGCCACCGGTAGGAGCCGTCGGGCACCGCCAGCGGCTCGACCGGCTTGCCGATGCGGCCGAACAGCGCCCGGCGCAGCACCTCGGCCATGCGGGCGTCGTGCTTGACCGCCGCGGCCTCGGCCGTGTCGGCGGCCCCGACTTCCGTGGCGCCCAGCAGCCGCTCCAGGGTGGTCTGCTCGACGTCGACCTCGCCCAGGGCCGGCAGCACCTGCTCGATGTAGCGCAGGAACGTCGGGTTGGGCCCCAGGATGAGCACGCCGCGCCGCTCCAGCCGCTGCCGGTGCGCATACAGCAGGTAGGCGGCCCGGTGCAGGCCCACCGCGGTCTTGCCGGTGCCCGGCGCGCCCTGCACGCAGATCGTCGCCTCCAGCCCGGCGCGCACCAGCTCGTCCTGCTCGGGCTGGATGGTGGCCACGATGTCGCGCATCGGGCCCACCCGCGGCCGTTCGATCTCGGCGGCCAGGATCTCGCTGTCGCGCTGCTCGCCCTGCCCGAGCCGCTCGTCCTCGAACCCGGTCAGCGACAGGTGCGACCAGCCGAAGCGGCGGCGCACCGCCACGCCCATCGGCTCGCGCGCGCTGGCCCGGTAGAAGGCCCGCGACACCGGCGCCCGCCAGTCGATGACCACGGGCGGGCCGCCGTGCTCGCCGGGGATGTGGCGCCGCCCGATGTGGTAGGCGCGGCCGTGGTGCTCGGAGGCGGGCGTGAAGTCCAGCCGGCCGAAGAAGGGCGGCCCGTCGGGCTCCTCGCCGAGCTGCTTGGCCAGGCTCTTGAGGTGGCGGCCGAGCCGTTCGGCGCTGTAGCGGTCGCCTGCCACGGTCTCGCCGATGATCACGTTGTCGCGGGCGCCCCGCAGCATCCGGCGCAGGCCCGCCCGGCACACCTCGACGTAGGCGCGCTCCTCCTCCAGCATCCAGTCCCCCATGTGTTAACTCGGTTAAGACTTTGACCAGGTTAACATTGTGGGCATGACCGGACTACGCGAGCAGCAGCGCCGCCGACAGCATGACGCCATCTCCGCCGCGGCCATCGCGCTCTTCCTGGAGCGAGGCTTCGACCAGGTGCCCGTCACCGAGATCGCCGCGGCCGCCGGGGTGTCCAAGCCGACGCTGTTCAAGTACTTCCCCACCAAGGAGGACCTGGTCCTGCACCGCATCGCCGACCACCAGGACGAGTCGGCCCGCGTCGTGGCCGCCGCAGGGGGCGACCCGATCCAGGCGCTGCACGCCCACTTCCAGCAGGGGCTGCGGCGCAACGACCCGGTCACCGGGCTGAACGACACCCCCGAGGTGATGGCCTTCCACCGGATGGTGTTCGACACCCCGAGCCTGGCCGCCCGGTTGCACCACTACATGGCCGAGGCCGAGCGTGCCCTGGCCGACGCGCTGGCCGGGGTGATGCCCGCCGCGCCCGACCGGCTCGCCGCCGAACTGCTCGCCGCCCACGTCCAGGCCACCCTGCGGGTCCTGGCCCGGCGCAACCATCAGGCCCTGGCCGCCGGGCGCCCCCTGGCCCAGGTCACCGCCGAGGCGAGCGCGGAGGCCGACCGCGCCTTCGCCCTGCTGCGCCTTCCCTGACCTGCCTCCGGTACGGCAGGCCTGGCGGGACCGCGGTGCCCGCGGGTCGAGGCGCCGTGGCGGCGGGCGACCGTCACCAACTCGCCGCGAGCGCCGGTCGCGGGTCCTCAGCCGGAGTGCGGCGGGCGGCCGGGGGCGGCGGCCTCGCCGTACATCTCTTCAGCTGTTGACTTGAACGGGAAAGATCACTTACCTGGTGTGCAGCAGATCACCACATCATCCCCGCATTACCGATTCATTAACTTGGTTATCATGGCTCCCAGCCGAGCCCGCTTCGCCGCAAGGAGACGAAACCGGATGATGATCAGGAACAAGGTCGCAGGAGCCGCCGCCACGCTCGGCCTCGTCCTCACCGCCGCAGCCTGCGGCGGATCGAGCGGCACCGGCGGCGCCCAGGGCGGCACGTTCACCTACTGGACCAGCGGCTGGCAGCCCGACCAGATCGCCGAGATCGACGCCGCCTTCGACAAGGCCCACCCCGGCATGCACGCCAAGGGCCAGTACATCGCCAGCTCCGACCAGTACCTGCCCAAGGTCATCGCCGCCGTCAAGAACGGCACCCAGCCGACCGTCCTGCTCACCCAGAACCCCTCCGACCTGCCCGTGATCGCCCAGAGCGGCAAACTCGTCCCGCTGGACGGCAAGCTCACCGCCGAGACCAACGCCCTGTACCCGGGCATCAAGGACTCGCTGTTCTACAAGGGCCACCAGCTGGGCATCGCCCTGGCGGGCGTCGGCGACATCGTGCTGTTCTACAACAAGAAGGCCTTCGCCGACGCCGGCCTGCAGAACCCGCCCAAGACCTGGACCGAGCTGGCCGACTACGCCAAGAAGCTGTCGGACCCGGCCAAGAACAAGTACGGCTTCTACGTCCCGCTCGGCGAGTCCGAGTGGATCTCCTTCGCCTGGGAGCCCATGCTCTACGCCGAGGGCGGCTCGTTCCTGACCGCCGACGGCACCGCCACCGCCTTCAACAGCCCCGCCGGCGTCAAGGCGCTCACCACCTGGGCCGACCTGATCAAGAACAAGGCCGCCCCCAGCACCAGCTACGCCCAGGCCGGCAGCTTCGACGGCGCGCCCGCCTTCGCCAGCGGCACCGTCTCCATGATCGTCAACGGCCAGTGGGCGGTGCCCACGTTCGAGAAGGCCGGCATCGACTTCGGCGTCGCCCCCATGCCCGCCGGCGCCGCCGGCACCTCCACCAGCATGGGCATCGGCGTGGCCGCCCTGCTCAAGACCGACGAGCAGGCCGAGAAGGCGGGCCTGGAATTCCTGAAATTCCTCACCACCCCCGCCCAGGGCGCCTACCTGGCCGCCAAGAACGGCGGCCTGCCCTCCGACCCCGCCCAGCTCGACCAGCAGGTGCTCAAGGACCACATCGCCAAGAACCCCACCTACCCGGTGTTCGCCGAAGCCGAGAAGACCGGCAAGGTCCGCCCCATCACCCCCGCCTACGACGCGATCTCCCAGAGCCTGTGGACCCAGATCAACGCCGCGCTCAAAGGCCAGAAGACCCCCGCCGAGGCGCTGGCCAAGGCCGCCCAGGACGGCGATGCGGCGCTGAAGAAGCTGGGCTGATGCGCCGGCGCTACCGCACCTGGGCGCTGGCCTACGCCTTCGTCGCGCCCACCGTGCTGCTCACGGTGGCCTTCTCCCTCATCCCGCTGGCCATGCTCATCTGGCGCAGCCTGTACGGCGGCGGGGTGTTCGACGCCTCGCCGCAGTACGTCGGGCTGGACAACTACCGGCAGATGCTCGCCGAGGGCGGCGGCCACGCCCTCGGCGTCACCGCCGTCTACACCGCCGGGTTCGTCGTCCTCACCATGGGAGCCGGGCTCGCGCTCGCGCTGCTGCTCAACTCCAAGGCGCCCGGCGTGGCCCGGCTGCGGGCGCCGTTCGTCATCCCGCTCGTCGTGCCCGTCGTGGCCACCGCGCTCATCTGGGCCAACATGTTCGCGCCCCAGTTCGGGCTGATCAACCGGCTGCTCAGCCTGGTCCGCCTGCCGCAGGCCGACTTCCTGTCCACGCCCGGGCTGGCGCTGCTGGCCGTACTCAGCTTCGGGTCGTGGCAGTTCTTCGGACAGAACGTCATCCTCTACCTGGCCGCCCTCAAATCGCTGCCCGGCGACGTGCTGGACGCCGCCAGCGTCGACGGCGCCGGCGCCTGGCGCCGCTTCACCAGCATCCAGTGGCCCATGATGCGCCGCCAGACCCTGCTGATCTGGGTCGTCACCACCCTGACCGGGCTGCAGACCTTCACCCAGATCTACGTCCTCACCCAGGGCGGGCCCGACGGCGCCACCCGGACCGCCCTCTACTACGTCTACAACGAGGGATTCGTCCAGTTCGACACCGGCCGCGCCAACGCCATGGGCGTGGTGCTGTTCCTGCTGTCGCTGCTGATCACCCTCGGCCAGATCTGGCTCATCGGGCGGGTGGACCGTGCGCGCTAGCCGTCTGCTCGTCTACGTCCTGCTCGCTCTGGCCGTCCTCATCGTCGCCTTCCCGCTGGTGTGGATGCTGCTCAGCGCGCTGAAAACCGACGCCGAGATCATCAACCCGGCCGCGCCGCTGTGGCCCGAGCACCCCGACTCGTCCAACATCGGCCGCGCCCTGTCACAGGCCCCCTTCGGCCGCTGGTTCCTCAACACCGCGATCTTCGGCGTGGCCGCCACCGCCGGGCAGCTCGCCAGCGGGCTGCTGGCCGGCTACGCCTTCGCCCTGCTCGACTTCCCCGCCAAGCGGCCGCTGTTCCTGGTGGCGCTCAGCGGGCTGATGGTGCCCTTCAGCGCCATCATCGTGCCCATGTCGCAGTTGCTCGGCGACCTCGGCTGGCTCAACACCTACCAGGGGCTCATCGTCCCCAACATCGCCTCGGCGCTCGGCGCGTTCCTGTTCCGCCAGTTCTTCCTCGGCACGCCCCGCGAACTGGGGGAGGCCGCCCGCATGGACGGCGCCTCCGAGGCGCGCGTCTTCTTCCGCGTCTACGCCCCACTGGCCCGGCCCGTCGTCGCGGCCCTGGCCATCATCCTGTTCCTGCAGAACTGGAACAACTTCCTGTTCCCGCTGATCGTCGTCAACACCACCGACATGTCGGTCCTGTCCCAGGGCCTGTCGGTCTTCCAGAGCCAGTTCACCACCCAGTACAACCTGATCATGGCCGCCTCCCTCATCACGATCGTCCCCGTCCTCCTGGTAGCCCTCACCGCCCAACGCCACGTCATCGAAGGCATCACCCTCGGCGCCCTCGACTAGCCCTCGGGGCAGGGATGTACGGCGGGCATCCCGGGGACGCCGGCCTGGTTGGCCCGGCGTCCCCAGACGCAGGGTCTACGGGAAGGCGCACGACGAACGTCGGTGCTCTGTACGGCGAGCCACGCAGGCCTACGGCGAGTCACCACAGGCGCCGGGTCGGCGAGACGTTGTACGGCGGAAGCCTGCGCCCGGTACGGCGGGCCTCTGAGTCCGAGGCCTACGGCGAGCCACGCCGGGCGCCGCGGCGGCGCCCGGTACGGCGAGTCACCACAGCGCCGCGTCGGCGGGACGGTATATGGCGGAAGTCGGCGCCCTCGTACGGCGGGCCACACGGGGCCGTGGTGCCCGGACTACGGAGCGCCGTATCGGCGGGCAAGGGGCATCGACTCGCCGGAAGCGCCGGGAGCGGGTCCTCAGCCGAAGTGCGGAGGGCGGCCGGGAGCGGCGGCATGCCGTACAGGCTACGGTTTTTGGGCTGAGATGATCATGTGGGTGCCGAAGAACTTCTTCCGCCACGATATGGAGGCGAAGCCGACCCGGCGAAGGATCGTGACGACCTCGTTCGGGGTCATGAATCCGAGCGTGGATTTCTGCAGGTATGCGTATGACTCACGATCACGGGCGACTACCTGGCCGAGCAGGGGAATCAAGACCCGAACGCCCAGCGTCACTGGGTATCGGAGCAGCCCTCGAGGTGGGCAAGTCTCCAGAATGACGACCCGGCCCCCGGGCTTGAGCACCCGGTACTGCTCTTCGAGCACGCGCTCGACATCTTCGACATTGCGCAGGAGATACCCATGCGTGATGGCATCGAAGGACTCATCGCCGAAGGGCAGCTCGTTCGCATCCGCGTGCTGCCACCTGACGGCGGAGGCCCCAGGTTTGCTCGCCGCCTCCGAAAGCATCCGCTCCGAGAAATCGACACCGTAGATGGTCGAGTCCGGATACTTCTTCAGTGCGGCAAGAGCGATGACACCAGTCCCGGTGGCGACGTCGAGCATGCTCCCACCCGCGGGGACCTTCGTACGCACCGCGACCTCACGGCACCAGGCGGCATGCCGTCCCAGCGTCATGAGGCTGTTCATCCGGTCGTAGTAGTCAGTGATCTTGTTGAACGTCCGCTGGATCTCCAGGCCCTTGGACGACGACGAATCATGCGACGGCATGGCGCGGCTCCTCAGTCACCCCGCCACCCTCCCAGGGACATCGCCACCCCTTCCTCCCCCGCACGGGGGACCACGCCGCCTCGCACGGGGGATCACCGAGCTTCGAAGTCGGCGCCCTGTACGGCGAGCCACCCACCGGCGCCGCGTCGGCGAGACATCGTGCGGTGAAATTCGGCGCCTTGTGCGGCGGGTCTCCGAGGCCGAGGCTTACGGCGAGCACCGCCGGGCGCCGTGTTGGCGAGACGTTGTACGGCGGAGATCGGCGCCCCTGTACGGCGGGTCACACGGGGCCGCGGTGCCCGGGACACGCAGCGCCGTATCGGCGGGAAAGTGGCATCGACTCGCCGGGAGCGCCGGGCGCGGGTCCTCAGCCGAAGTGCGGAGGGCGGCCGGTGGCGGGGGCTCGCCGTACAGAAAACGCGACGACGACAGGAGAGGCGACGACGACAGGAGACGTGACGAGGGCAGGAGAGGTGACTGGGGCAGGAGGGGAGGTGACTGGGGGTCAGGCGAGGGGGCGGGCGGGGGGCAGGGTGAGGCGGTCGACGGCCTCGCGGCGGGTGCGTTCGGGGCGGCGGTCGTAGCGGGCCGTCGTCGCGGGGGAGGAGTGGCCGACCAGTGCCTGCGCGGTCGCCAGGTCGACGCCGGCGTCCAGCAGTTCGCCGATGAAGGTGCGGCGGAAGTCGTGCGCCGTACGGCGGCTCGCACCCGCCTCGCCCAGCCGGCGCGACAGGATGTCGGCGATGCCCTGCCCGCTGAGCGGCCGCGGACGGATCCTGCCCGCCTTGCTGATCGGGCTGAACAGCGGGCCCGCGCTGCCGCCGCGCACCGCCAGCCAGCGTTCGAGCAGGCCGATCGCGTCGGTGGTGAGGTAGACCAGGCGTTCCTTGTCGCGCTTGCCGCGCACCCGCAGCGAACGGGCGCCCGGATCGTAGTCGGCCAGCATCAGCCCCGCCAGCTCGGCGCGGCGGCACCCGGTGGAGTACAGCGTGGCGATCAGCGCCGCGTCACGGATCCCGGCGGTGGAGTCGTCGCACGTGGACAGCGCGGCGCCGACCACCTCCTTGGCCACGTGGTGGCCGGTCGGCAGCCGCGTCTGGCGCACCGGGGCCAGGTCGGAGGCGCGGGCGTAGTCCTCGGAGCTGGTCTGGCCGAGCCGCCAGGCCTCCTTCAGCACGCGCCGCAACGCCACCAGATGCTTGTTGACATAAGCGGGCGACCATCCCTGATCGGTCAGCAGGCTGCGGATGCGGACCGTGTGCTCGTATCGCAGCAGATGCCACGGCTGGCCCGCGCCCGTCGCGGCCTCGTCGCCGGTCAGCAGCTTGGCCAGCCTGTCGAGGCAGCCGCGCATGGTGCGACGGGACTCGGGGCTGGTCAGCGAGTCCAGGTAGACGTGATAGGGGTCGCGCGCCGGCTCCACCGCGGGTGCGGGCATCTGCACAGCGGGCACCGTCACGGGGTCGATCATATTGCCCCTCGGGTAGAGACTCGTTGGTCTCGTGTACGGCGAGCCGCCGCTCCCGGCCGCCCTCCGCACTTCGGCTGAGGACCCGCGCCCGGCGCTTCCGGCGAGTCGATGCCGCTTTCCCGCCGCCACGGCGCTACGTAATCCGGGCACCACGGCCCCGGGTAGCCCGCCGTACGAGGGCGTCGGCTTCCGCCGTGTACCGTCCCGCCGACGCGGCGCCGGTGGGTGGCTCGCCGTACGAGGGCGTCGGCTTCCGCCGCACAACGTCCCGCCGACGCGGGGCCTGTCGGGGCCCGCTGTAGGTCTCGGGGGCTCGTCGGAACATGGTCGGTGGCCCGTCTCGGATGATCGGAAAGGCGCGTCCCTAGGTGGCTCTTTCGGGTTCGGGCTTGTCGGTTGGGGTCTGTGGGTTGGGGCGGGTGGGTAGGAGCAGGCAGAGTGGTACGGCCACGGCGGTGAAGGCGACCGCCCACCAGAAGGCGGCGCCGAAGCCGTCGGACACGGCGCCCGGGGTGTGGGCGCCGTCGGTGGTGCGCTGGAGGATGACGGCGAGGACGGCGATGCCCACCGAGCCGCCGACCTGCTGGGCGACACGGGTGATGATGCTGGCGTCGGGGATCTCCCCGTGTCCCAGACCGAAGTACGCGGCGCCGTTGAGCGGGATCATGGCAGCGCCCATGCCGATGCCGCGCACGAGCAGTGCGGCCATGAGCAGCACCTCGCTGGTGTCGGGGGTGGCGACGAAGAACGGCACGGTGGCCGCGGTCGCGAGAGCGAATCCGGCGAAGGCGACCCAGCGCGGGCCGATCCGGTCGGTGTAGTCGCCGGCCCGGGTGCGTGCGATGAGTGCGCCGACGCCCTGCGGGATGAGGAGCAGTCCGGCGCCGAGCGCGTCCTCGCCCCGGACCTGCTGCCAGTACAGCGGCAGCAGCAGCATCGCCCCGTACAGGGTGGTGCCGGCCAGGAAGGTCAGGGTGGCGGAGGAGGCCAGCGCGCGGTGGCGGAAGAGCCGCAGGTTGACCAGCGCGCCCGCGCGCGGCAGTGCCCAGGCGGCGAAGCCGCCGGCCAGGGCGAGCCCGCCGACCAGCGGCACGAGTACCTCGGTGCTTGTGAAGCCTGAGCTGCCCTCGACCCTGGACAGTCCGTAGATGATGGCGGCGACCCCCGGGGAGAGCAGGAGCAGGCCGACGATGTCCAAGCGGGGGCGGTCGGGCGCGGGACGGTCGTGGGGCAGGTTGCGCCACGCGAGCCAGCCGCCGACGACGCAGAAGGGAATGTTGACGAAGAAGGTCCAGCGCCAGTCGGCCAGACTCAGGATGATGCCGCCCAGGACCGGGCCCAGGATGGGGCCGAGCGCGGTGGGCAGGGTGACGGTGGCCATGACCTTGCCGATGTTGCGGCCCTTGGCGGCCTGAATGACCAGCGTGACCATGAGCGGCATCATGATGCCGCCCCCGATGCCCTGGACGGCGCGGAAGACGATGAGACTGGCCACGTTCCACGCCAGCGCGCACAGGACCGAGCCGAGCAGGAACATGCCCAGCGCGGCGATCCACAGGTGTTTGCCGCCGAGCCGGGACTGGGCCCATCCGGCGAGGGGGATGGTGACGAACACGGCCAGCAGGTAGGCGGTGCTCACCCACTGGATCGTGGACAGCGGAGCGCCCAGGTCCTTGGCCAGGTCGTTGATGGCGACGGTGACGATGGTGGTGTCGAAGACGACGGCGAGGGCGCCGACGATGACCGTGAAGGCCAGGCGCCACACGGCAGGGTCGACGCGGTCGGAGTCCGGCGCCGCGGGCGCGTTGGGAGTGCTCACGGCCACCTCCTTTAGATAGAGTGGCTTATCTTGAGATCCTCAGAGTAGGCCGCTGAGATAAGATAGGCAAATCTATCTAATGGAGTGTGGATGCCCGAGCGACGCCGCGGACCGGCACTGGAGAAGGCGCTCCTCGATGCGGCCTGGGAAGAACTCGCGGCCAACGGCTACGCCAGATTCACCATGGACGCCGTCGTCCAGCGCGCCGGCACCAGCCCTCCCGTGCTCTACCGCCGCTGGTCCGACCGCGACGAGCTCGTACGGGCGGCCATCGCCCACGTCCTGGAGCGGTCCCGCATCGACGTCCCCGACACCGGGAGCCTGCGCGAGGACGTCCTCACCCTCATGCGGACGATCAACTCCACCCGCGCCCAGCTCATCACCGTCATGAACGTGCACCTGGCCGGCTACTACCAGGAGACGGGCACCAGCCCCGGCGACCTTCTCGCCACAGCGCGCGAGAACACCGCCGACGTGCTCTTCGACCGCGCCGTCGAACGCGGCGAGATCAAGCCGGAACACCTCAGCGAACGCATCAAGTCCCTCCCCTTCGACCTGCTGCGCCACGAAATCCTCGTGGCCTTCGCCCCCGTGCCCGACCACGTCCTCGAGGAGATCGTCGACACGATCTTCCTCCCCCTCGTGCGCTGACCGCGACACTTCCGCGGCGGGCGACCCGCCGTCATCACCGACGACATGCTCCACACGCTGCTGCGGCGCCTACCAGGGGGCTGCGCCGTACGACGTCCCGCCGACGCGGTGCCCGTGGTGGCTAGCCGTACAGGACATTCCGCCGCACGCCGCCCGGGGGCCCGCCGTACAGGGTGCTGGCTTTCGCTGTGCGTCTTCACGGCTGTCCGAGCGCCCCGTACGGTGCCCGCGGGGAACCGTGTCAGAAGGGGCCGGTGAGGTCGCCGAGTTTGGTGGTGAGGGCGAGGTTGTCGGTGTAGTCGACCGGAACGGCGATGATCGAGACCGTGTCGTCCGACAGGGCCTTGCGGAGGGTGGGCAGGAGGTCGGCGGCCGCGGTGATGCGGTAGCCCTTGGCGCCGAAGCTCTCGGCGTACTTGACGAAGTCCGGGTTGCCGAAGGCGATGTTGGAGTTGCGGCCCAGCTCCAGGTCCATCTTCCATTCGATCAGTCCGTAGGCGTCGTCCACCCAGACCAGGATCACGAAGGGGACGCGCTCGCGGACCGCGGTCTCGATCTCCTGGGAGTTCATCAGGAACGCGCCGTCGCCGGTGGCCGCCAGCACGCGCCGGTCGGGCAGGGCCAGCTTGGCCGCCAGCGCGCCCGGCACCGAGAAGCCCATCGACGACAGCCCGTTGGACACCAGCATCGTGTTGGGCGCGTAGGTCGGGTACATGCGCGCCATCCACATCTTCACCGCGCCGGTGTCGGCCAGCACGATGTCCTCGCGCCGCATCGCCTGGCGGATGTCGGACACCACGCGCCGCGGCGACATCGGGAAGCGGTCGTCGACCGCGCCCGAGGACAGCTCGCCGGCGATCATCTGACGGATCTTCTCGCCCGTGCCGTTGATCTCGAAACGCCGGTGTACGGCCTCGCCCAGCGCGTGCAGCGAGCGGGAGATGTCGCCCTGGATGCCGACCGACACCGGGTAGTGGTCGTCGACCTCGGCGGGGAACTGGTGGATGTGGATGATCTGCTTGTCCCGGTGCGGGTTGATCTTGACGGGGTCGAACTCCTGCAGTTCGTAGCCGACGCTGATCAGCACGTCGGCCTCGTCGAAGCCGAAGTTGACGTAGTCGTGGCGCATGAAGCCGACCGCGCCGAGCGCGTTGCGGTGGTCGTCGGGGAAGACGCCCTTGCCGTTGAACGTGGTGGCCACCGGCAGGCCGAGCTGCTCGGAGAAGCGCACCAGCGCGTGCGAGGCGCCGGCGCGGGTGGCGCCGTGCCCGGCCAGGATGATCGGGCGGCGGGCCGTGGTCAGCACGTCGGCGGCGCGGGCGATCTGCGACGGCGAGGGATCCTGCGCCCGCACCACGTTGACCGGCAGGGGACGCAGGTCGTCGGGGACAGAGGCGGATTCGACGTCCTCGGGGATGGCCAGGTAGACCGCGCCGGGCCGTTCGGTCTGTGCGGTCTTGAACGCCTTGCGGATCATCTCCGGCAGCGCCTGGGCCGTGGGCACCAGCTCGGCCCACTTGGTGATCGGGCGGAACAGCGACACCAGGTCCACCACCTGGTGCGACTCCTTGTAGATGCGGTCCAGGCCGACCTGGGCGGTGATGGCGACCACGGGCGTGGAGTTGGTCGTGGCGTCGGCCACGCCCAGCTGCAGGTTGATCGCGCCGGGTCCGAGGGTGGCCGAGGCGACACCCGCCTTCCCCGTCAGCCTGCCGTACATCTCGGCCATGAACGCCGCGCCCTGCTCGTGGCGGACCAGGACGTAGCGGATGGAGGAGTCGTTGAGCGCGTCGACGAAGTGGATGTTCTCCTCGCCGGGGATGCCGAAGACGTACTCGACGCCCTCCGCCTCCAGGGCCCTGACCAGCAGACGGGCCGCGTCGGCCTGGGTGGACATGGTGACAAGCCTTTCCTCAGGAACGTTGCGCTCCTGCACAGCACCGGCGGGGCGCAGTTCATTCCTCGGCAGAGTAAGGTTCGGTTATACGTATAAACCCTGAGGAGGTAATTCCGTGAAGCTCAACGTGCACGAGCGCGGCGACGGCGAGAAGGTGGCGCTGCTCATCCACGGCGGCATGTCCGACCACCGCACCTGGCACGCCGTCGAGGACGAGCTGATCGCCCGCGGCTACCGCGTCGTCGCACCGGACCTGCGCGGCCACGGCCTCAGCCCGCGCGGCGAGTACCAGGCCGAGCTGCTCGGTGACGACCTGGCCGAGAACCTGCCCCAGGGCGCCGACGTCGCGATCGGCCACTCGCTCGGCGGGCTGTCGCTGGCGCTGGCCGTCGAGCGGCTGCGGCCCAGCAAGGCCGTCTACTCCGACCCCGGTTTCACCCTCGACGCCGTCCCCGCCGAGGCGATGGCCTTCATGAAGCACATGGTCACCACCGCCACCGAGGACAGCGTCAAGACCATGAACCCGCGCTGGTCGCAGGCCGACGTGGAGGCCGAACTGGCGGGGTTCGCCCTGTTCGACCCCACGTTCCTGGACGGCGTGCGCGGCTTCGACGGCGACTACCTGCCCCGGACCGCCATCGTGCCGTCGCTGGTGCAGCTGGCGGACCCCAGCCTGACCATCAAGCCGGACGCGGCCGACGAACTGTCGCGGCGCGGCTTCGAGATCCGCACGGTCAAGGGTGCCGGCCACTGCGTGCACCGCGACGACTTCGCCGGCTTCATGGCCTCGATCGAGGGATGGATCTGACGCCTTCGAGGAGCCGCTCCACGTCCGAGGCGTCGTTGTAGTGGACCAGCCCGGCGCGCACGGCCGAACCCGTCTCGCGGATGCCCAGCGCGCCGGTCAGCTCCCAGGCGTAGTTGTGGCCGTTCCACACGTTCACCCCGAGCCCGGCCAGATGCTCGGCAACCTCGCGTGGCGTGCGGCCTGCCACGGTGAAGTAGGCGGTGGCCGTGCGCCGCGCCGGCTTGCCGTACAGCGTGACGTGCGGCAAGGTCTGCAGGCCCTCGATCAGCAGGTCGAACAGGGCCAGCTCGTGGGCCTCCGCGGCGGCCATCGAGGCCAGCAGCCGCTCGCGCCGCGTCCCGGACGCTTCGACGAGGCCCGCCAGATGGTCGACGGCGGCGGCCACCCCGGCCAGGTCGGCGAAGGCGCTGGTGCCCCATTCGAACCGTTCGGGCACCTCGTCTGAGGAGGAGGCCAGCTTGTCCGGGCGGACGGTCTCCAGCAGCGCCGGGTCGGCGATCACGGCGCCGATGTGCGGGCCCGACCACTTGTAGGCGCTGGTGGCGTAGAAGTCGGCGCCAAGCTCGCGCACGTCGACCGGGCCGTGTGCGGTGGCGTGCACGCCGTCGACGTAGGTCAGCGCGCCCGCCCGGTGCGCGAGGTCGGTGATGGCGGCCACGTCGGGGCGGGTGCCGAGCACGTTGCTCGCCGCGGTCACCGCGACCAGCTTGGTGCGCGGGCCGATCAGCTCGCCGTACTGCTCGACCGGCAGCTCGCCGGTGACGGTGTCCACCTCGGCCCAGCGGATCGTGGCGCCGGTCTGCACCCAGGGCCGCACGTTGGCGTCGTGGTCGAGCCGCGACAGCACCACCTCGTCGCCGGGGCCGACCAGGGCGCGCGAGAGGCGGTAGGTGAGCGTGGTCATGTTCGGCCCGAGGATCACGCCGCGCGGGTCGCCGCCGACCAGGTCGGCCACGGCCCTGCGGGCCTCGGCGACGATGGCGTCGGAGCGCCCGCTGGCAGGGAAGGCGCCGCCGACGTTGCCGATGCCCTCGCGGTAGGCGCGGGCGATGGCCTCGATCACCGGGGTCGGGGTCTGGGTTCCGGCCGCGCCGTCGAGGTAGGCGTAGCCGTCGGACAGAGCTGGATAAGCGGCGCGAACCTCTTCAATGGGGAAACGCATACTTGTCAGCCTCCCCTGGTTGGATGGGCCTCATGCTCACGCTCAGGGACCTCAACCGCGCCACCCTCGCCCGCCAGCTGCTGCTCGAGCGGCACGAGCTGGACGTGCCGTCGGCGGTGCGGCGGCTGGTCGCGCTGCAGGCGCAGGAGCCGCGCCCGCCCTACCTGGCGCTGGCAGCCCGCCTGTCCTCCTTCGAGCGGGAGGATCTGCACGGCGCGCTGCATTCCGGCCAGGTGGTGCGCGGCACCCTGTTCCGCGGCACCCTGCACATGGCGCTCGCCGAGGATTTCGCGCTGTTCCGGCCTGTCCTTCAGACGATGCTGGAGGCCGCCATGCGCCGCTTCGACGAGCTCGACTCCGACGCCGTGGTGCAGGCCGCGCTGCGCCTGCTGGCCGAGCGGCCGCACACCTTCAACGAGCTGCGGCCCCGGCTGCAGGAGGAGTTCCCCGACGCCTACGACCGCGCGCTCGGCTACGCGGTGCGGATGCTGACGCCGCTGGTCATGGTGCCCACCGACGACCGGTGGGGGTTCCCGCGCGAGTCGGCCTTCGGTCTGCCCGGGGTGCCGATGGCCGCGCCCGACCTGGAGGCCTTCGTCGAGCGCTACCTGGCCGCCTTCGGCCCCGCCACCGCCGCCGACGTGCAGGCCTTCTCCGGCGTCGGCGCCATGAAGAAGATCGTGTACGGCATGCGCGACCGGCTCGTGGCCCTGCAGGACTCGGCGGGGCGGGAGCTGTTCGACCTGCCCGGCGCGCCGCGGCCCGGCGGCGACGTGCCCGCTCCTGTGCGGTTCCTGCCCGATTTCGACAACCTGGTGCTCGGCCACGCCGACCGCACCCGGGTGCTCGACGACGCCTTCAAGGGCGAGGTCACCACCAAGAACCTGCGGGTCAGGGCGGTGTTCCTGGTCGACGGGTTCGCGGCGGGCACCTGGCAGATCAAACGCTCGGGCAAGAAGGCCAGGCTGCTGCTGACGCCGTTCGTGCCGGTCAAGGTCGCCGACCTGGAGGAGGAGGGGCTGCGCGCGCTGCGCTTCGCCGAGCCCGACGCCGCCGACTTCGGCCTTGAAGTGGTGGGCTGAGTCTGGTTTGTTCGTGGCGGAGGTGCCCCATGCCGCAGCTGACCCCCCTGGACGCCCAGTTCCTTCACTTCGAGACCGCCACCAACGTGGCCAACATCGCCGGGCTGGCCATCCTGGAGGGCGACGTCAACCGCAGCGACCTGCAGGCGCTGCTCGAACAGCGCCTGCCCCACGTCCCCGCGATGCGGCGCAAACTCGCGCCCGTCCCCTTCGGACTCGACCACCCCTACTGGGTGCAGGAGGACGACCTCGACCTCGACTACCACGTGCGCGAGATCGGGCTGCCGCCGCCCGGCGACGACCGGCAACTGGCCGAGCAGATCTCCCGCCTGCACGCCCGGCGGCTCGACCGCAACCGGCCGCTGTGGGAGATCGACCTGATCCACGGCCTGTCCGGCGGCCGCATGGGCCTCTACACCAAGATCCACCACGCCGCCGTCGACGGCGTCGGCGGGGCAGACGTGCTGGCCGCGCTGCTCGACCTCACCCCCGTGCCCGCGCTGCGCGACGGTGAGCCTGAACGCGACGAGCCGCCGCCCGACCGGCTCGAGATGCTCGGGCGGGCCCTCATCCGGCTGGGCGCCAACCCCGCCCAGGCCGTCCGCTTCGCCGCCCGGGCATTACCGCATCTGGACGAGATCCCGGTGGTGTCCTGGATGCCCGGCACGCGGCTGGTGTCCGGGCTGGCCAGACGCCTGGCCGGGTCGGGGGAGGCGCCCGGGCTGCCGTCGCTGCCCGCGCCGCGCACGCCCTTCAGCGGTCCCGTCTCGGCGCACCGGCGTTT
Source organism: Nonomuraea sediminis (assembly GCF_018531495.1). Taxonomy (GTDB): domain Bacteria; phylum Actinomycetota; class Actinomycetes; order Streptosporangiales; family Streptosporangiaceae; genus Nonomuraea; species Nonomuraea sediminis. Next base: position 268,744 of record NZ_JAHDTI010000010.1, on the reverse strand, counting down.
CGCGTTCGTGTCGCTGCCGCTGGATGAGATCAAGCTGGTGCGCAAGGCGTTCGAGGCGACGGTCAACGACGTGGTGATGGCGGTGTGCGCGGGGGCGCTGCGGCGCTGGCTGGCCGCCCACGGCGGTGTCCCGGCTCAGCCGCTGGTGGCGGGCATCCCGTTCTCGCTGCGGGAGGCGGGCGTCGGCGGCGGCAACCAGGTCGCCTTCATGACCGCGCCGCTGGCCGTACAGGTGGACGATCCCGTCGAGCGGCTGCGGCAGGTACGGCAGGCCATGCAGCGGATCAAGGAGCGGTTCTCGCTGGCGCCCGCCCGGTGGCTGCGGGAGTTCAGCGAGTCGATGCCCGCCGCGCTCATGGGGCTGGCCTCGCGCTCGGCCTTCGGGCTGGTCGGGCAGACGGCGCCGCCGATCAACGTGGCCATCTCCAACGTGCCGGGGCCGCAGTTCCCGCTGTACGTGTGCGGGGCGCGGCTGCTGACCCACTACCCGGTCTCGGTGATCACCGACGTGAGCGGCGGGGTCAACATCACCGCCTTCTCCTACAACGGGTCCCTGGACATCGGCGTCGTCACCGACCGGGAGATGGTGCCCGACGCCTGGGAGCTGACCGGATACCTGCGCTCGTCACTCGACGAGCTGCTGCTCATCGCGGAATGAACCTTGCCGCGATAGGCCGTAGCGTTCGCAGCATGGAGCTGAGCACCCGCACCCTCAACCGCACCACGCTGGAACGGCAGCTGCTGCTGCGCCGCGCGGACCTGTCGCCGATGGCCGCCGTCGAGCGCCTCGTCGCGCTGCAGGCCCAGGACACCAACGCCCCCTATGTCGGGCTGTGGACGCGACTGTCGTCCTTCACCCAGGACGAGCTGATCGACCTGCTGTACGGCAAGCAGGTCGTGCGGGGCGGGCTCCTGCGCGGCACCCAGCACCTGGTCGGGGCCGAGGACTACCTGTGGGTGCGGCCGCTGATGCAGGAACGCCTCGGCAAGGGGCGGCAGGCGGCCTTCGGCAAGGAGACCCGCTCGGTCGACCTGGCCGAGTTGGCGCGGGCGGCGCGCGAGCACCTGCGGGGGCGGACGCTGACCCGCACCCAGCTGCGCGACCTGCTGGCGCCGCAGTGGCCCTCGGTGGATCCGGCGGCGCTCGGGTGGTCGGTGCAGGCGCTGCTCGCGGTGATCCACACGCCTCCGTCCGGGATCTGGAACCGGGGCGGCGGTACGCCCTTCACGCTGGCCGAGGAGTGGCTCGGGCGGTCGCTGTCGGCGTCGCCATCCGTCGAGCGGCTGGTCGTGCGCTACCTGGCGGCCTTCGGGCCGGCCAGTGTCATGGACATCCAGGCGTGGTCGGGCCTGACGCGGCTGCGGTCCGTCGTCGAGGGGATGCAGCTCCGCCATTACCACGATATTTCTGGACGTGTCCTGTATGACCTGCCCGATGCGCCGCTGGCCTCCGCCGACGCCCCCGCGCCAGTCCGGTTCCTGCCCTACTTCGACAACCTCATCGTGGCCTTCCACGACCGCTCCCGGCTGATGACCACGGATCAGCGCAAGGAGATCTGCGTCGGCTCGATGGTGTACCCCACGTTCCTGGTCGACGGAATTGTCGGTGGCATGTGGGACCTTAAGGAGGCCACGCTGACCCTCCGGCCCTTCCACCCCTTGCCCCCTGCGGCGATGGACGAACTGGCCGCCGAGGGGGAGCGGCTGCTGGCGTTCGCGGGCGTGTCTGGAGGGAACATCGCATGGCAACCACACAGGAGCTCTTCGATGACCTGATGCAGGAATACCTCATCAGGCCCGCGGTGAGCACCGGGCGCATGCTGCACGCCGAAGGCCTCAAGGTCAACGGCAAGTTCTTCGCCTTCGTCTCCCAGGACCGGCTCATACTCAAACTCCCGGCCGCTCGCGTCACCGCCCTGGTCACCGACGGCGAAGCCCACATCTTCACCTCCGGCAACCGCAAGATGCGCGAATGGGTAGCCATCACCACCCAAGCCTCCTGGGAACCCCTCCTGGCCGAGTCCTACACCTTCGTCTCCACCCATTCCCCCTGATCCACACGACCCCGCCCACCCCGCCTACGCCGTCCCCCCGAGACGCTGCATCCTCATACGGCGCGCACCGCCACTCCTGCGACGTGCTCCGAGACACGGCGGCCATCGGCATCCTCGTACGACGGACCACTGGCACTCCGGAAACGCGCCCCGACGACCGAAACGCGGCCCGGAGCACGGGCCCCCTCCCGCGCCGGGCCGGCGAGACGTGGCACGGCGACCATTGGCGCGCTCGTATGACGGGCCACCGGCGCCTTCGTATGGCGCGCCACCGGCACTCCGGGGACGCGCCCCGACGGCTGAGAGGCGAAACGCGGCCCGGAGTACGGCCCGTCTCTCGCGCCGGGTCGGCGAGACGTGGCACGGCGGTCGCCGGCGCGCTTGCACGGCGGCAACCGGCGGTCCAGGGTCACGGTCGTGCGGCGTCGGTTCAGCTTGGCAGGGCGTCCTCGAGCTGGGACAGCTCTGCCTCGCTCAGCTTGAGTTCCGCGGCCCGGGCAGAGTCCTGGATGGAGGCCGGACGGCTGGCTCCCGGCAGCGGGATCACCGTCGGGGAGCGGGACAGCAGCCAGGCCAGGGCGATCTGCTGCGGGCTGACACCGTGGACCGCCGCGATCCGGTGGAACGCGGTGCCCGCCGAGGTCGGGCCCGAGGGCCCGTCGAGGGAGCTGCGGGAGATGCCGCCCAGCGGGCTCCAGGGCAGGAAGGCCAGGCCCAGCTGTGCGCTCAGCTGTAGCTCCGCCTCGCTGGTGCGCACGGCGGGCGAGTACTGGTTCTGCACCGACACGAGCCCGTCGCCGAGGATCGCGTGCGCCTCGCGGATCTCGTCAGTGGTCACATTGGAGATCCCGGCGGCACGGATCGTGCCGGCGTCGAGCAACTCGCGCAGCGCGCCGACGGAGTCGGCCCAGGGCACGGCCGGGTCCGGCTTGTGCAACTGGTACAGGCCGATGGCCTCGACGCCCAGCCGGCGCCTGGAAGCCTCGGCGGCGCGCTTGAGGTGGGCGGGGCTGCCGGTGACCGTCCAGCTGCCGTCGCCGGGGCGACCGCGGCCGCCCTTGGTGGCGACCAGGACGCCGGAGGTGTCGCCGCCGTAGCCGGCCAGGGCTCGGGCGACAAGCAGCTCGTTGTGGCCGGTCTCGCCGGCGTGCCAGTGGTAGCTGTCGGCGGTGTCGATGAGCGTGACCCCGGCGTCGAGGGCGGCGTGGATGGTGGCGACGGCCCGCGCCTCGTCGGGGCGGTGCTCGATGGACAGCGGCATCGCGCCCAGGCCGACGGCGCTGACGGCGGTGTCTCCGATGGTGCGGTACTGCATGGCAGGTCTGTTCCTCAGGCAGTAGGGGTGATGGCTTCGGCGACGGCGCCGGGCAGCCAGTCCGCGGTGCGGGCGAAGCCGAAGCCCAGCTCCTTCGCGCGGGCATTGCTCATGGCGTAGTGGCGGTCGAAGGAGAACGGCGAGGCCGTCTCGCCCGCGCCGACGACGCGGTACACGGGCTCACGCCGGGTCTGGGCGGCGATGGCCGAGGCCAGGTCGCGTACGTCGAGCAGGCCGTCGGAGCAGGCGTTGATCGGACCGGTGAAGCCGGCGGTCGTGGCCGCCCACAGCAGCAGGTCCGCCAGCTCCTCGTAGTGGATGAAGACGGTGGGCAGCGCCTCGGCGTGCACGGCGATCTCCTCGTCGCGGGCGATGCGCTCGACGTAGTGCGCCAGCCGGCCGGTGAACTCCTGCGCGCCGCCGCCGAGCACGTGGGCGCTGCGCACGGAGGCGAAGTCGAACCCGCCGTCCCGGGCGAAGACGGCCTCCGCCTGGCGCTTGCCCTCGGCGTAGTGGGCCTCCAGGTAGGCGTCGTCGTGCCAGGGCAGGTCCATCCGAACCAGCCAGGCGGCCGGGTCCACGATCCCTTCCGGCACCGCGGTGCCATGCGGGACGGACGGCAGCGCGGCGGTCGCCGGGTCGTACACCTCGATCGTTGACGTCATGACGAGACGCCGGGTACGACCGTGAAAGGCGCGGGCGGCGATCGCGGCCTGCACGGGGGTGTAGCAGACCTGGTCGACGACAACGTCGAAGGTGCGGGAACCGATGGCGGCGGTGAGGGCGGCCTCGTCGTTGCGGTCGGCGACGAGGTGCTCGACACCGTGGGGCGGCGGGGTGGAGCCGCGGTTGACCACAGTGACCCGGTGTCCCGCGGCATGCAGCCGCTGGACCAGGAGCTTGCCGAAGTACCGGCTGCCGCCGATGACGCAGATCTCTTGCATGCCCCCATCCTGGCCACCTACGGTCACCAGCAGAATGGCCGACTTACTGGAAACGTATTAAGGAATACTGTTGATCGAAGTACAGCGGCTGCGCGTCCTGCGGGCCGTGGCGGAGCACGGCAGCTTCAATCAGGCGGCGACGGCCCTCCACCTCACCCCTTCGGCCGTTTCCCAGCACGTGGCTGCCCTGGAGCGCAGCCTCGGCGCCCAGGTCGTGGCGCGCAGCACCCGCGGGGTCACCCTGACCCAGGCCGGCCGCATCATGGTCGGCGCCGCCGAGTCGGTCGCCGCAGAGCTCGAACACGCGAAGCAGCAGGTCGACCGGCTCGGGACCGGCCGCACCCAGCTCACCGTCGCGACGTTCAGCAGCGGCGGAAGGCTCCTGCTGCCCGGGGCCCTCGCCCGGCTGACGGCGGCCCATCCCGACACGGTGCTCCACGTCAGGGAAGGCGAGCCAGAAGACAGCCTGCCCCTCGTCCGCCAGGGCGCCGTGGACCTCGCCCTCGCCTACCACTTCGACGGCCCGCTGCCCGGTCAGCTGGGCCAGAACTCCGGCATGCGGTGGACTGCGCTCATGGAAGACCCTCTGCACGTCGTCCTGCCGGAGAGGCATCGGCTGGCCGACCGCGACGCGCTCGACATCGCCGATCTGGCGGCCGAGCCCTGGGTGCTCGGCTGCCTCAAGACCGAGGCCTACCTGCGCCGCTACGCCGAGCGTGCGGGCTTCGACCCGGAGGTGCGCGGCACGACGACCGACTACTTCTTCGCCCGCTCGCTCGTCGCCGCGGGCATGGGGATCTCGCTGATTCCCTCCATCGCGCTGATGCCGGACGTGCCCGGCCTGCGCACCGTCCCGATCGAGCCGCCGGCTCCGACCCGGCACATCGGTGTTGCCACGATCGGCCGCCGCCGCGACCACCCCCAGGTCACGACGCTGATCCAGGCTCTGCGGGAGCAGGCGGTGGCCCCCGGCGGAGCGGGTGTTTGAGACAGGAACGCGGCCGATGGGGTCAACGGGTGGCGTAGGTGCCGATGGAGGGTTCGAGGAGGTCGAAGACCTGCTCGGCCATGGGCTGGAGGGCGGCGGCGATGGTGTCGGGGGATTCGCCTGCCAGCGTGCGGGTCTGGAGCTCGCGGAACAGGAGGCGGCCGGTGGCGGCGAGCTGGGCGGCCACGGCGCGGGCGGTAACGGTTTCCGCTCCGGGAGCGTTAAGAGGTGACCCGGGTTCGGGAGCATCCGGGGATGGGGATACGGGTCCCCGGGGGCCCGCCGTACCTGGAGAGGTTCGACCGCCCGGAATAGCGGAAGTGCTCGAGGGGGTGAGCTCGTGGACGAGGACCGCGGCGAGGGCGGCTTCGCGCTGCTCGTGCAGGTCGCGCAGGCGGGCCACCAGCGTCGGGCTGTCGGCGATCATGCGGGCGAACTCGCGCCCGGTGAAGCCGATCACCGGATCGCGCCGCTCGAGCGCCTCCATGAAGGCCCGGCGCACCGCCGCCAGGGCCGACTCGCCGGGAGCGCGGTCGCCGACCGCGTCGGCCAGGCTCGCCACGAACGCCTCGTGGTGGTCGAGCGCCAGGTCCTCCTTGCGCGGGAAGTAGTTCGTGACGGTCATCTTGGCCACGCGCGCCGCGTTGGCGATGTCGGCGATGGTGGTTTTGTCGAAGCCGCGCTGCAGGAAGAGTTGGGTAGCGTGGTCAGAGATGGCCTGCCTGGTCTCCCGCTTCTTCTGTTCCCGCAACCCCAAGGTGTCGATGCCCATAGCCCTTAGTGTGCCACGAAATTTTAGGTCCGACCTGTTTTTAGGTTGACGATCCGGTTGGAGCGACCTAAAGTTGTGTTCAGCCTAAGTTTGGACGTAATCCGAGCGAGGAGAAGATCTTGTCCCAAGCCGCAGAGGAACTCGTCCTGGACGACAACGTCAGCGACGGCTCCCCGGCCGCCGGCGCCGACTCGGTCAAGGTGTATCTGAAAGAGATCGGCCGGGTGCCGCTGCTCAACGCCGAGCAGGAGATCGAGCTTGCCAAGCGCATCGAGGCAGGACTGTTCGCCCGCGAGCGGCTCGACACCGAGCCGGGCCTGTCCGCCGACCTGCGAGCCGACCTGGAGTGGATCGCCGAGGACGGCATCCAAGCCAAGGAACGGATGCTGGAGGCCAACCTCCGCCTGGTCGTGTCCATCGCCAAGCGCTACACCGGGCGCGGCATGCTCTTCCTGGACCTCATCCAGGAGGGCAACCTCGGCCTGATCCGGACGATCGAGAAGTTCGACTACCGGCTCGGGTTCAAGTTCTCAACCTACGCCACCTGGTGGATCAAGCAGGCGATCACCCGCGCCATGGCCGACCAGGCCCGCACGATCCGCATCCCCGTGCACATGGTCGAGCTGATCAACAAGGTGGCGCGGGCGCAGCGCCGCCTGCAGACGGAGCTCGGCCGCGAGGCCACGCCCGAGGAGCTCGCCACCGATACCGAGCTGACGCCCGACCGTGTCATCGAGATCCAGAGCTACGGCCGCGAGCCCATCTCCCTGGAGACGCCGCTCGGGGAGGAGGGCGACAGCCAGTTCGGCGACCTCATCGAGGACACCGAGGCCATCTCGCCCGCCGACGCGGTGTCGTTCACGCTGCTGCAGCAGCAACTGCGGCAACTGCTCGGCGACCTCACCGAGCGCGAGGCGGGCGTCATCTCCATGCGGTACGGCCTGCTGGACGGCAGGCCCATGACCCTCGACGAGATCGGCCGCGTCTACGGCGTCACCCGGGAACGCATCAGGCAGATCGAAGCCAAGACCATGTCCAAACTCCGCCACCCCTCCCGCTCACTCGCCCTCCGCGACTACCTCAGCTGACCCCGGCACCTGTACGGCAGGCCACCTCCAACCCGCCGACCCGCCCACGCGACCCGACGAACGCCGCCGGGGCCCGCACGGCGGGTCACCGGTGGGGCCCTGCCGGGGCGCGTGCCTATGTACGGCGGGGAGCGCGATAGGGCGGGTTACCGACAGGTCTGCGATGGATGCGCGGGAGTACGGGCGGAACTGGCTGGGTCGAGTGCGTTCTGGGGGAGGGATGCCGACAGCGGTCGGTATTCAAGGCGGCCCGAATGGTTCAGCGGCCGTAGTCCAGGAACGGTGCCGCTGAGGGCATTCACTGCCACGCTCGGCTAGGCGCGGTCGTAGCGCATCACCAGCACCTGCGAATCGCAGGTGCGCGACTCGGCCAGCCGTAGGCCCAGCTGCTCGTCGCGCGGGACGAACAGCGGCCGGCCACCGCCCAGCACGACCGGGTGCACCGCGATGTGGTACTCGTCGATCAGGCCGTGATCGGTGAGCGCGGCGGCCAGGCTGGAGCCGCCGGTGAGCAGCAGGTCCTTGCCGTCCTGTCGCTTGAGCTCGGCGACCTGCTCGGCGAGGTCGTCGCCGATGATCCGGGTGGCCCAGTCGGCCTCCTTCAGCGTCCTCGAGAAGACGATCTTCGGCGTGTCGCGCCAGAGAGGGGCGAACTTCAGGACGTGCGGGTGATCCGACATCGACTCGGCATTCGGCCAGAAGGCCACCATGCCTTCCCAGACGCCGCGCCCGTACAGGAAGGTGTCGGAACGGTCGCTCAGCGCCTCGGAGTACGCCGACAGTTCCTCGCCCATCACGGGCCAGTCGAACTCGCCGTTCGGGCCGTCGATGTGGCCGTCGATCGAGGTGTGCACCCAGAAGATGATCTTACGCATGTCCGGCGCCTGTTCTGTTTGCTTTCGCGGGTGAGTCGTCGCCGTGGCGACGTTCTCTACATCTGGCGCACGAAGGACGCTGCCGCACGCCGGTCCGGGTAGCAGGATCGACGGCCAGCCCCCGCGGCGCCGTCGTACCAGCTCCCGGATCAGCGCCGTGCCGGCGTCGTAGGGATCCATCTCGGCGTGCTGGCCCCGCCCTCCGCCTTCGGCGCCGACCACGACCAGCCAGATCCGGCCGAGCGGCGGGTTGCCCAGGGCGAGCTCGGCGATGACCGGGTGATCATCGCGAGCGGCAACGCGGGGCGTCGGCCGCCCTTGGGTCTGTCGGGTGCGTTCATGGGGGCCAGCGTGCCGGGCGCTGGGAGCCTGCCTCTGCTGGCGGACGGCCGGAACGTGACAGCCCAGGTTGCCTTCGCCAGACACTTCGGACACCTCTCCTGGTGACTTTGGTTGGCACCCCCGGTGGGTACGTGGTGGGAGCCCTGGGGGCGGTATATAGGGGGTTATGGATGTTGAGGCGGTTGGGATTGTTCTGGGCGGGCGGGGCGAAGCGGTCGACGATCACTGGGGGGAGGAGGTCGCGGTGATCCGGGTCGAGGGGTTCCCGGAGGAGGCCTTGTTCGGGCTCGATCAGTTCTCGCACCTCGAGGTGGTCTATCGGTTTCACCTGGTGAGCGAGGACAAGGTCGAGACGGGGGCGCGGCATCCGCGGAACAACTCCGAGTGGCCGCTGGTCGGGATCTTCGCGCAGCGGGGGAAGAACCGGCCGAACCGGATCGGCGTCTCGCGGTGCGAGCTGGTCAAGGTCGACGGCCTGGACGTGCACGTCAAGGGGCTCGACGCGATCGAGGGAACCCCGGTGCTCGACATCAAGCCGTACATGCGGGAGTTCGGGCCGCGGGGCGAGGTGCGGCAGCCCGCGTGGGCGGTGGAGTTGATGCGCGAGTACTACTGACATCGCGGAAGCAACCTTGCCGCATTGGCCTCTACGGTGGTGTCCATGAGGCAGATGACGTGGGCAGAGGTCAGCGCGAGGCGGTTCGAGCGGCAGGGGCTCGGCACGCCGTACAAGGGCAGCGTCGAAGGCTCGCCGTACCAGAGCGACTCGCCGCACAAAAGCGGCGAGCCGTACGGCGTGGCCGGGGTCGTGGGGGCGATGTGCGGGGCGCACGCGCAGGTGATGTCGGCAGCCGAGATGTCCGTGGGGATGCGGCTGGAGGGCGTCACCAGGGTGGACGTGCGTGAGGCGCTGTGGAGCGGGCGGAGCCTGGTCAAGACGCACGGGCCGCGGGGGACCGTGCATCTGCTGCCCGCGGCGGAACTGCCGATGTGGGTGGGGGCGTTGTCGTCGATCCCGGGCGGCAGCACGCAGGCGCGGGACGTGCGGATGACGGGCGAGCAGACCGATGCGGTGGTTGCCGCGATCGCGCAGGCCGTCGATGGTGTGGAGTTGACGATCGACGAGCTGAGCGACGCGGTCGTGGCGGCGACCGGGCCGTGGGCGGGGGATCTGGTGATGCCGGCGTTCCAGACGATGTGGCCGCGCTGGCGGCAGGCGATGGCGCTGGCGTCGCACAGGGGCGCATTCGTGTTCGGGCGCAACCGGGGGCGCAAGGTCACCTACACCAGCCCGCCGTCCGGGCTGCCGGTGGTCGACGGGCGGGCCGAGCTGGTCAGGCGCTACCTGCACGCGTACGGCCCGGCCACCCCGGAATGGTTCGCCCAGTGGATCGGGGCGCCCAAGTCGTGGGCCGTGGCGGCCTTCGGGCTGGTGGACCTGGAGGAGGTGGCCGTCGAAGGGACGCCCGCCTGGGTGCTGGCCGGTGACACCGAGGATGGGGAGGCCGCGGGCGGGATGCGGCTGCTGCCGTACTTCGACGCCTATGTGGTGGCGGGGCGGCCGCGTGAGCTGCTGTATCCGGGGCGGGCGGCCGAGCGGGCGCTGGCCGGAGGGCAGGCGGGCAACTACCCCGTGCTGCTGGCCGGCGGGCAGGTGACGGGGGTGTGGCATCAGCGGCGTTCGGGCAGCAGGATCGACGTCACGGTGGAGCCGCTCCGGACGCTCACGCAGCGGGAACTGGGGGAGCTCGACGAGCAGGTGGCTCGGCTCGGGGAGATCCTCGAGGGGACGCCCCGGCTCACGATCGGCACTGTGACTGTGGGAGGGCACGCGTGAGAATGGCAGGATGGACTGGCACGCCGTAAGGCGGAAGGTGCGCACGCGTGGCTGGGCGAGGGACGTCGTGGCGCAGGTGCGGGCCCAGTACGAGCGGTGGCGCCTGGACCTGCGGATCCCGGGCCCCGACAAACCGTCGGCGTGGACGCACCACTACTTCTGCGACTCCGACGGAGCGCCGCTGCGCTTCGACGTGGCATCCCCGGAACGGCACGCGTGCACCAGGTGCGGCCGCCTCTACACGGGTGAACCGTGGGACGGCGCCTGGCGGACCCGCATGCACAACCAGGCGGCGGCCCAGGCCCAGCGCGCCGCCCTCCTGATCCGCCTGGCGGAGAACGCCTCGCCGGCGGGCAGGCGGATCGCGGCGGCCAAGCAGGCGAAAGTGCCCTGGCGGGTTCAGGCTGGAGACGCCGGTCTCATCACGGTCGGCACCTCGGAGAAGATCCGGTCCCCTGTCGCCGAGCTGGAGCGGATCTTCACCGCCTACGACTACCAGGCCTACGAGCCCCACGGCGTCCACGCCGGCATCGGCCGCGTCCACCCCCAATCCCTGGACGAGGCCGTCTGGACCGTCGGCATGCTGCGCGCCCTCAGATGGGCGGGCGACGCGGCGACCAGGGACACGGTCGAAGCGGCGGCCACGCTGGCGCGAGGCGTCATCGACCTGCTCAAACCCCAGGTCGGCGCGATACACAACATCCACTGCTGGCTGCTGGCCGCGCTGGCGGAGTGCGCCGCCCTGCTCGACGACCAGCCCCTGCTGGCCTGGTGCCGCGACAGCGAACACGGCATCGAGGCCCAGATCCGCCAGGGCTTCCACCCGGAGGGCCTCTGGTACGAGATCAACCCGCACTACCACTACTACACCGTCGCCGCCCTGCTCTCCTACGCCGAGGTGGGCGGGCTGAGCGACGAGGCCCGCACCCGCCTGGCCCGCGCGATCGACGCCCCGCCCGCCCTGGCCTACTCCGACGGCCGCCTGCCCGCCTACGGCGACGGGTGGGCCAGGTGCTTCCTCGGCGACTTCGCACCCCAGGCCGAGGCCGCCTGGGCCCGGCTCGGCCCGGTGGACCTGGGCTCCTACTACGCCGACCGCCGCAAGAACCCGGTGCGGCTGTGGTTCGGCAACCCCGACCACGCCGACAGGAACGTCGTGCTGCCCGGCCGCTCGTCGGTGGCGGCGCTGGTCTTCGGCCCCGACGACCTGCCCGCCGCCCAGGAGCCACGCCGGAGCTTCATCTGGCCCGAGGCGGGCATCGGCGTGCTGCGATCACCGCACGTGCGGCTGGCCATGCGGTTCGGCCCCGACGCGGGCGGCCACGACCACCGCGACAAGCTGGCCGTGGACGTGGAGACCGCCACCGGCTGGACCAGCCTGGACCTGGGCACCAGCGGCTACGGCTCCGACTTCACCACCTGGCTGCGCTCGCCGCGCGCCCACAACCTCGTCGTCGTCGACGGCGCTCGCCAGCCCTCGCACACGGGCCGCCTGCTGGACGGCTCGCCGCGCCACCTGTCCGCCGAGTCCGCCTGGGACGGCCACACCTTCCGCCGTACGGTCACCATCACCGACACCGGCTGGACCGACACCTACCAGGCCCGCCTCGACGGCGAGCACGACCTCGAGTGGATCTTCCACGGCGACGGCGCCTTCCAGGCGGACGAGACCGAACCCGCCGAGCTCGACGCCCCCTGGCTCCGCGACACCAGGCGCATCACCGGCGACCGCGTCGAAGGGCACTGGCCCGGCTCGCCGCGCCTCACGATGCCGATCCCCGACGGCTTCCACGCCTACACCGCCACCGCGGACGGCAACCCGAACGGCCGCCCGCTCGGCCTGATCCTGCTGCGCGGACGCGCCAGGCAGGCGACCTTCGAAGCCACCTTCGAGGGTAATCTGCTGCAGTGACACTCACCGAGGCCCGCGCGCAGGGCTGGCGCACGCTCGCGGCCCTGCAGAACCGCATCGAGGTCAAGATCGAGCGCGCCCTGCAGGACGAACACGGCCTCAGCGTCAACGAGTTCTGCGTCCTGCACCACCTGGCCGGACCCGACGGACCTCACACGCGCATGCAGCAGCTCGCCGACCTGCTCGTGCTCAGCCAGAGCGCCACCACGCGCCTGGTCGCCCGCCTGGAGAGGCGCGGCCTGCTCACCCGCGTCCTGTCGGAGGAGGACCGCCGCGGCATCTACGCCCAGGCCACCGACTCGGGCCGCCTCCTCCACGACCAGGCCGCCCCGACCCACAACGCGGCCCTCGAATCCGCCCTCGCCGAAGCCGCCCACCTCCCCGAACTCACCCCCCTCGTCCAAGCCCTCGAAACCCTCACCATCAAGGTCTGACGCCTCCCCGGGCGCTCCTGATTTTCTGAGCTCTCTGTTATGGCAGGTCCTCTGGGCTTGCTGTACGGCGAGCGTGAGGCTCTCCTGGTTGGCAGGCTTTCTGGGCTTCTGTCTTTCTGGGCTTCTGTACGGCGAGGCCGCCGCCACCGGCCGCCCACCGCACTTCGGCTGAGGACCCGCGCCCGGCGCTTCCGGCGAGTCGACGCCGCTTCCCACCGCCACGGCGCTACGTGATCGTGACACCCCGGCCTCCGGTTGCCCGCCGCCCACGCCCTGCCGCCCGGGTGCCTGGGGAGCTCTGGGGTTTCTCGGGTGACCACGGGCTCGCATTTCTGGCGCCGGGTCGGTGGGGAGGTGTGCGGTGGAGGGTGGCGCCCTGTGCGGCGGGGGGCGTGGCCGGGGTGTCACGGTTACGAAGGGGCGTTGCGGCGGGTCAGCGGCGTCGACTCGCCGGAAGCGCCGGGCGCGGGTCATCAGCCGAAGTGCGGTGGGCGGCCGGTGGCGGTGGCTTGCCGTACAAGCACCTCGCCGTACAAGAACCTCGCCCGCACCGGAATGCCCAGAGAACCACCGTAGAGGTCAGGGTGAGAGGAATGTGCGGAGGAGGGTGTCGAGGGTGGCGGTGTCGGCGGGGGAGAGGCGGGAGGACAGGCGGGCGAGGTTGGCGGCGTGGTCGGTGAGGGCGGCGTCGATGACGCGGAGGCCCTCGTCCGTGAGCGTGACGCGGAAGCTGCGGCGGTCGGCGGGGTCGAGGGCGCGCGAGACGAGGCCGGCCGCCTCCAGGCGGTCGAGGCGGTTGGTCATGCCGGCCCGCGACATCATCAGCACCTGCGACAGCTCCGACGGGATCAGCGTGTACGGCGGGCCGGAGCGGCGCAGCGCCGCCAGCACGTCGAACTCGCCCTGCCGCAGGCCGTGCCGGGTGAAGACCTGGTCCACCGCGTCCTCGACCAGCCGGGACGCCCTGGCCAGGCGGGCGAAGACGCTCATGGCCTCCAGGTCGAGGTCGGGCCGTTCGCGGCGCCACTGGGCGAGTATCACGTCGATCGCGTCCTCCATGCAGGTCAGCCTATTCGAGACCGGATAGTCAGAGCCCGAACCACCTCCTCCTCCACCAGGTCGTGGTTGAGCGCGAAGGCCGCCGCGGCACCCATTCCGGCAGCGGTGATGACCTGGGCCCGGGGATCGACCACGTTCCCGACCGCCCACACCCCTTCGACGCTGGTGCGTCCGGAGGGGTCGGTGACCACCCAGCCGTCGGACTTCCGGCAGCCCAGCTTGGTCAGCACCGCGTCGTGGGGCAGCATCCGCGGCATGACGAACACGGCCGTCCGCGGCACCACCCGGCCGTCGGCGAGCTCGACCCCGCGCAGCCTGCCGCCCTCGACCACGATCCGGGTGATCTTCCCCGCCACGACGGGCACGCCGCGCGCCGCCAGCCGCTCCAGCTCCTCAGCTGACGGCTCGATGTCGCCGGGGAAGAAGACGACGTCGTCCGACCACTGCCGCAGCAGCAAGGCGTGCTGCACGTTGCCCAGCACCCCGAGCGCCTCGTCGCGCACCTCGTAGCCGTGGCAGTAGGGGCAGTGCAGCACGTCGACGCCCCACCGCTCACGCAGGCCGGGAATGTCGGGCAGCTCGTCGCGCAGCCCGGTGGCCACCACGATCCGCCGCGCCGCCGGCGTCGCCCCGCCGGCCAGCCGGACCGTGAACCCGGGCTCGACACCCTCGACGCGCCCCTCGACGAGCCGCACGCCGTACTCGGTCACCTCGGCGCGGCCCGCCTCCAACAGCGCCGAGGGCGGCATGCCGTCGCGCGACAGGAAGCTGTGCATGTGCTCGGCGGGCGCGTTGCGCGGCTCGCCGGAATCGATCACCGCCACCCGGCGGCGTGCCCGTCCGAGGACGAGTGCCGTGCTCAGCCCGGCCGCGCCGCCGCCTATGATCACCACGTCGTATGTGTCGTCCATGCGGCCAAGACTGCGCAGCGGGTACCCCGATGACAACTTTTGTTGCCGTTTCTGGGACGATGTCCGGGTGGAAGACCGGATCGCCGCCGCGCTGGCCGAGGTGGGGCCCCGGCTCAAGCGCCTGCGTACCGAGCGGGGCGTGACGCTGGCCGCCCTGGCGGAGTCCACCGGCATCTCCAAGAGCACGCTTTCGCGACTGGAGACGGGCCAGCGGCGTCCGAGCCTGGAGTTGCTGCTGCCGATCGCGCAGGCCCACCAGGTGCCGCTCGACGAGCTGGTCGGCGCGCCCGAGGTCGGCGACCCGCGCGTGCGGCTGACGCCCCGCCGCGTCAACGACCAGGTGGTGCTGCCGCTGACCCGCCATCCTGGGCCGCTGCAGGCGTTCAAGTCGATCATCCCGGCCTCCCGCAGCACGCCCGATCTGTGCACCCACGAGGGCTTCGAGTGGCTCTACGTGCTCGCCGGACGGCTCCGGCTGGTGCTGGCCGACCACGATCTGGTGCTCGGGCCCGGGGAGGCGGCCGAGTTCGACACCCGGCTGCCGCACTGGTTCGGCAGCACGGGAGAGGGGCCGGTCGAGGTGCTCAGCCTTTTCGGCCGTCAGGGAGAAAGGATCCACGTCCGTGCCAAGCCCAAGGCCTAGCGGGCCGCCCAAGGCGCACCTGCACGTGCACCTGGAGAGCACCATCAGGCCCTCGACCGTGCTGGAGCTGGGCGGGCCGCCCGAGCCGGACAGGCCGTTCGCGAGCTTCGCGGAGTTCGCCGACCACCGGGCCCGGGTCCGCGAACGAGTCCGGACCTATGACGACTTCCGGAGGATCGCGGCCGAGTTCTGCGAGGACGAGGCCGCCCAGGGCACCCGCTACGCCGAGCTCACCTTCACCGCCGCCGCCCACGGCGAGCGCGTCGGCGACCTCGGCATGCCCCTGGCCGCCGTGATCGACGGGCTCGCCGAAGGACGCGCCCACGGGATCGAGTGCCGCCTGCTGCTCGACCACTCCCGCCGCCGTCCCGTGGAACGCCTCCGGCAGACCCTCGAGCTGGCCACCCGGCACGACGAGGTCATCGGGATCGGCCTGGCGGGCGACGAGGCGTTCCCGCTGGCACCCTTCGCCCCCGTCCTCGACGCGGCCAGGGACGCCGGTCTCCACCTGGTCCACCACGCCGGCGAGACCGCGGGACCCGCCAGCATCCGCGAGGCCCTCGACCTCGGGCACGCCGAACGCATCGGCCACGGCATCCGCGCCCTCGAGGACCCGGCGCTCGTCGCCGAACTACGCGATCGGGGGGTGCCGCTGGAGGTGTGCCCGAGCTCGAACGTCCTGCTCGGTCTCGTCCCGACTCTCGCCGACCACCCGCTGCCGCTGCTGGCCGAGGCGGGGCTGCGCGTCACGCTCAACACCGACGGCGAGACGTCCCTGGCGGAGGAGTACGCGCGCGTCCACGACCTCTTCGGCTTCGACCTGGCCACCCTGGCGGTGGCGGGGGTCGACGCCTCGTTCGCCCCCGACGACGTGAAGGCCCGGCTCCGCGCGGAGATCGCCGCCTGGGAGACGTCCCGCCGCGACTCCACAAGCGCTTAGGCCTCGTCCGTGGCTTCGTAAGGCCTGCAGTTTCCTGTACGGCGAGCCGCCGCAACCGGCCGCCCGCCGTACTCCGGCTGAGGGCCTGTGACCGGCGCTTCCGGCGAGTCGGTTCCACTTGCCCGCCGCCACGGCGCTTCGTGATCGCGGCACCCCGGCCACGGTTTCCCGCCGCACCGGGCGCCGACCTCCGCCGTCCACCTCCTCACCTGGCAGGCGATCTCGTGGGTACCGGGACACCCCCGGCAGTCTGACCGACATGGCGCCTGGCAGGCGATCTCGTAGGTCCCGGGACCGCCTCGGCGGCCCGGCGCCTGATAGGCCTCGTGGTTCCCCGGGACAACCCCGGCGACCAGGTCGGCATGGCCGCCGGGTGGGTGACCCCATAGGTCCCGGGACAGCCTCGGCGGCCAAGTCGACACGGCGCCTGATGGGTGACCTCGTGGGTCCCCGGGGACCGGTCAGGTCGACATGGCCGCCTGGTGGGGTGACCTGGTGGGTCCCCGGGACAGCCCCGGTGGTCCTCGCGGCTTCAGTCGCTCGCTGTGACCCCGGTCGTCCGGGATGCCCCGTGGTCTTGGTGGCCCTCAAGGTCGTGATGGCCCGGAGATGCGATGGGTCGGCGGGCTCGGGAGGCCCCAGGACCTTGGTGGGGATCTCGGGAGGCCCAGGGGCCTTGGCAGGGGATGGTGGTTAGGCGGATTCGCGGTGGATCAGGCGGATGCTGACTGGAGGGGTGGGGGATGGAGGGGTCTCGCCTGACATGAGGGAAAGGAGGCGGTCCACGACCCGGCTGGCGGTCGTGTCGTGGTCGGTGCGGATCGTGGTGAGCGGTGGGGCGCTCAGCGGTGCGGTGGGGATGTCGTCGACCCCGATGACGGCCAGGTCGGCGGGCGCCGAGAGGCCGCGTTCGCGCATACCGGCCAGCACCGCGAAGGCCGTCTCGTCGTTGTAGCAGCACACCGCCGTGACCTCGCCCTTCCAGCGGTCCACCGCGCGGGCCGCCGCCGCGGCGTTGAGCGGGACGTCCACGACCAGCGGCTCGGGCAGGCCGAGCGAGGCACACGCCTGCTGGACCCCTTCCAGCCGAGGCCGGCACAGATCGGTCAGCCGCTCGTCGGGGTAGAAGGCGTAGCCGAGGCGGCGGTGGCCGCGTCCGTGCAGGTACTCGGCCTGCATCCGGCCGATCCGCACCTGGTCGACCGCCTTGGCCCTGGCCTTGGCCGTGCCCGGGATCACGTGGGTGGCCAGCACCCCGGCCGCCCGCATCGCGGCAAGCTCCGCCTCGTCGAAGTCCTCATACGCGATCACCGCGCACGGCGTGATCGCCTTCCACACCTCGGTGATCGGCCGCGCGTGCCGTCCCCGCGGATGCACCATGAACGTCAGCCCGTAGTCGGCCAGCGCCGTCGACATGTGGTCAAGGAACTCGCCCGCCGTAGGCCCGATCGGCCAGTCCGGAAGCAGGCACAGCACCACATCGCTCCGCCCGGCCCGCAACGCCCGCGCGGCGGCGGAGGGCGCATAGCCCAGCCGCTCGGCCGCCGCCAGCACCCGTTCCCTGGTGCTCTCAGGGATCTTCTGGGTGGACACGTCGTTGAGCACATAACTGACCGTCGCCCGCGAAACCCCGGCCTCGCGCGCCACGTCCACGCTCGTCACCCGACGCCCCACCGCACCCCCTTCCACCACACACGACGCACTGTACGCCGCCCACTACAACAAGCCCGCACCACCCACCACACGCCACGACAATCCCGCCCGACACCCACACGCCGCGCGAGCAGCAAGCCCGCCGTACACGCCGCGCAAACGGCAAGCCCGCCGTACACGCCGCGTGGTGTGGCGAGGCCGCGCCACACGCGCATGAGCCGCGAACGGCCGCCCGGCACCACACGTCGGGTGATACGGCAGGCCCGCGCCCGCGTGCGTCGCGAGCGGCCGACCCGTGCCACACGTCGGGTGATGCGGCAGACCCGCACCCCGTCGCGTGGTACGGCAAGCCTGCACCACCTGGGCGTGGTGTGGCGATCCCCGAGCGCCACACCACGGACAGAGTCGTGCCATGGGGTGAATCGTCGGATCCGTGGAGGTGGATTGCCTCTTGTCAGGATCCTACGCCGAGCATAACTTACTCGTGTCAGTAGCGTCGTAGATCGGGGAGCTCCATGAGCACGCAACTGTCCGTCCAGCTCTACTCCGTCAGGCAGGATTTCGCCGCCGACCCGGGTGGCACGCTCACGCGGCTGGCGGGAATCGGGTTCCGCCAGGCCGAGCCGTACGGGATCGTCGACAACCTGCAGGCGCTGCGCGAGGGACTGACCGCGGCGGGACTGACCGCGCCCACCGCTCACCAGCAGCTCATCGGGCGCGACCTGGAGGAGGTGTTCGAGGCCGCCAAGGTGCTGGGCGTGACGACCGTGATCGACCCGTTCACGCAGCCCGAGCGCTGGAGCGATCCGGTCGAGGTGGCCGACATCGCCGCCGCGATCAACGCCGCCGCCAAGGCCGCGGCCCCGCACGGGATCACGGTCGGCTACCACAACCACTGGTGGGAGCTGAAGTCGCAGCTGGGCGGGCGCAGCGCGCTCGAGGCCTTCGCCGACCAGCTGGATCCCGAGGTCGTGCTGGAGGTCGACACCTACTGGTCGACCGTCGGCGGCGCCGACACGCCCGAGCTGCTGCGCCGCCTGGGCGACCGGGTGCGCGCCATCCACGTCAAGGACGGCGACCTGGCCCAGGACACCACCGGCCAGGTCCCGGCAGGCCAAGGACGGGTCCCGATGCGCGATGTGCTCGCGGCATCCCCGTCGGCGCTGCGGGTGGTGGAGTTCGACAACTACGACGGCGACATCTACGACGGCCTGTCCGCCAGCTACGCCTACCTCACCGGAGAGGCGGCGTGAACGACCAAGCCCACAGCCGCGGCACCGCCGTGCTCGTGCGGAACGCCGTGAACGTGCGAGCTCGACAGAACTGCCACACCGTGTTCGCGCGGCGCGTCGTGAGCAAGCGAGCCCACGAGCACGGCGGCGCCGCGTTCACGCTGAGCGCCGTCAGCGGGCGAGCCCACAGGCGCGGTGACGTTGTGCCCGTGCGGCACTGCGTGAGCGAGCGAGCCCGACGTCTCAGCGGGCTGCGTTCACGTGGTGTGGTGTTAGCGCGCCAGCCCACAGAAACGGCGGTGCTGCGCTCGAGCGGAGCGGCCGAGCCGGACGTCTCGGCGGAGCTGCGTTCACGTGGTGTGGTGTTAGCGCGCCAGCCCACAGGAACTGCGGTGCTGCGCTCGAGCGGAGCTGCGTCAGCGGGCGAGTTCGCAGGCGCGGCGGCGTCGTGCTGGTGTCGGGCGGCGTGAGTGAGCTGGTGGTGCGAGCTCACCGCGTGGGGCCCGGGAAGGGCGAGCAGGTGGTGCGGGACCGCCGCGTGGGGTTCGGGATGAGCGAGCTGGTGGAGCGGGCTGTGGGGTGTGTGGAGGGGTGGGTATGAGCGTCGTTGGGGTTGGCGTCGTTGGTGCTGGGGTTATCAGCGATACCTACCTGAAGAATCTGACCAGCTTTCCCGATCTGCGGGTGCGCTTCGTGGCCGATCTCGATATCGAGCGGGCCAAGGCACAGGCCGACAAGTACGGCGTGGCAGGTGCGGGAAGCGTGGAGCAGTTGCTCGCGGACGACGACATCGAGATCGTCGTCAATCTGACCATCCCGGCGGCGCATGTCGAGGTGGGCCTGGCGGTGCTCGACTCCGGCAAGCACGTGTGGACCGAGAAGCCGTTAGCCCTCGACCGGGCAGGGGGGCGGGCGCTGCTGGATCGGGCGGCCGCCGGCGGGCTGCGGGTGGCCTGCGCGCCGGACACGGTGCTCGGCGCCGGGTTCCAGACCGCCAGGCGGGCCGTGGCCGAGGGACGGATCGGGACGCCGCTCACGGCGTTGACGCTCTTCCAGACGCCAGGGCCCGAGGTGTGGCATCCGAGCCCGGAGTTCCTGTTCCAGGCAGGTGGCGGGCCGCTGATGGACATGGGTCCCTACTACCTGACCGGGCTGGTGCAGTTGCTCGGGCCGGTGCGTCGGGTGTTCGCGGCGGGCGGGCGGGCGCGTGAAAGGCGGGAGATCGGGTCGGGGCCGCGGGCCGGGGCCTCGTTCGAGGTGACGGTGCCCACGACGGTCACCGCGCTGGTGACCTTCGAGTCGGGGGCTTCGGCGCAGGTGCTGCTCACCTTCGACTCCGGTCTGGCGCGTACCGGCTTCTTCGAGGTCACCGGCACCCTGGGCACCGCGGTCGTCCCCGACCCGAACCGCTTCGACGGCCCGACGGCCCTGCACCTGCTGGGCTCCCGCGAACCCGTGCCCCTCACCCCCCACGGCCACACCGCCCAACGCGGCACCGGCGCCCTCGAACTCGCCCGCGCGATCCGTGCGGGGGTGGGGGAGCGGGCTTCGGGGGAGCTTGCCTACCACGTCCTCGACACGATGCTGTCCATCAACGACTCCCTCACGAGCGGGGAGCCCGTCGAAGTGGCAAGCACGGTCGACATCCCACCCCCACTCCCTGCCAACTGGAACCCCCACGAACAAACCCTCTGAGAGAACCCCTCGCCTTCCAGGGCACCCAGCTCCCGGCGAGCCCTTGAACACACCCACGGCCTCCGGTCCTTCCAGAAGCAGGTCTCCGGATCCCCGGAGGGGCTAGTAGGTCTCTGAGGGGCCTTGGAAGAGGCCGGGTCTCTGAGGGGCCTTGGAAGAGGCCAGGTCTCTGAGGGTCATTGGAGATACTCGAGTCCCGGGCTCCCACGCGGGAGCCCGGGCCACACGTTCTCCCAGGGGCGACGGCTATGCGGGCTCTAGCGGTCGTCGCAACACCCCACCTCAGGGAATGCGATGGACGTTCCTGCGGTGTACGGCTATCGCCGCCCCGAGGGCGAGGGCGGCATATCCGCAGATCACGGTCAAACCTGCCCATGGCGGAAGCGGGTAATAGCCCGCGATCAGCGACTGATCCACGTCCACCTGCGCGAACGTGGGGACGCTCTGCGTGATCGCGAACCCGGCGGCAGGGGTGATCATCAGCAGCCACGGCACCAGCCCCGCGATCGCCAGCAGGTACGGCACAACGACCAGCGCGATGGCCAGCCCGATGGCGACGACGCCCCGCTTGACCAGCGCGGCCAGGCCCAGAGCCAGTACGGCGGCCGCCGCGGCCAGCGCCGCGTAGCCCACGATCACCCGCAGCTCGGTACCCAGGGTCAGCGGCTGGATCGGGTTCTGATGGGCCCGCAACATCGCCAGGCCGACGGGGACCACGACCCCCGAGGTCACCAGCCCCGCCACGAACGCGACCGCGCCGACCACCACGGCCTTGGCCGCCAGCAGCCGCGAGGCCGGCAGCCCGGTCCCGATCAGCCCGCGCCGGTGTTCCGCCGTGAAGAACAAGACCGCCACCACGAGCACCAGGATCAGCCCCACGCCCCCGCCGATCAGCATGAGGTCAGCGCGCAGACCGCCCTCCTCCGTGGCGGGCCCGATGTCACCACCTCCGGTCACGATGAGCTTGTCGCCGGACTCGACGACCCCGCCGGGATGATGCGGGGTCTTGCCGTCGGACTCCATGGAGACGCCGACGTCGTCGCGGCGCCACGAACCGTTCGCGCCCTGCAGGGTGATCTGGTCGAAGGTGGCGGTGGCCTGGGCGAAGGCTTTCGCCATCTCCCACAGGACGCCCGGTGAGGTGGCGAACAGTCCGATCTCGACCGTCTCCGGCAGCCCGGCCAGCTTGACCGCGCTGATCTCGGCCCACGTCCTGCCGTCGTCCGACTCGTAGCCGGTGATGGTGTCGCCCGACCTGGTCAGCCGCAGCCACTGGGGGCCGTTGTGAGGACCGCCGGGCACGTCGTGGGTGAAGTTGTACTGCATCCGCACGCCGTGATCTCCGGTGAGCATGACAGCGGCGTACGGCGTGCCTCGCGTGAGGCTCTGCCTGATCAGGAGCCCGGCCTTCGCCCACGGCACCACCCCCTTCATGACGTTGCGCACCCCGGGGACGGCGTCCGGCAGCCGCATCTGCCCGGTCATGTCCGACACGCGGGCGGTGATACTGCCGTTCCCCTTGAGCGGCTGGTGCACGAAGTAGTACCTGTCGTTCACCGCCGTGCCATCGGGACCCACCAAAGGCGCGGGGCAGGGACCCTCGCCCTTCCCGGTCACGCAGGTGGTGCGGGCACCCCCGGCGACCAGCAGTCCGAGCGACACGGTGACCAGCACGGAGGCCGCCATGGTGAGCACCCGGCCCCGCGCGGAGCGGAACTTGGTCCACTCCGCGCGCAGCAGCCGGGGGAAGCCGTCCCGCCGGCTTGATCGGTAGGGCGTATCTGAACTCATGCCGACGGTTGTACGCGGCACCCGGTTCCAGCCCGGTCGCAGCCGCTGCGACCCGGCTGCGACCGGGGACCTGGCATCGTGGAGACATGGCACCTGAACCCGGCCGCCCCGTCCGCACGACGACCGGCGGTGATCGGCGGTGAGGGTTCTCGTCGTCGAGGACTTCGAGGTCCTCGCCCGCTCCATCGCAACCGGGCTGCGCCGCGAGGGCATGGCCGTCGACGTCGTCCTGGACGGCACCGCCGCCCTCGACCGCCTGGCCGCCACCCGCTACGACGTGGTGATCCTCGACCGCGACCTGCCCGGCGTCCACGGGGACGAGATCTGCCGGCGACTGGCCCACGGCCGCTGCGAGACCCGCGTACTGATGCTCACCGCCTCCGGCACGATCGAGGACCGCGTCGACGGGCTCAGCCTCGGCGCCGACGACTACCTGCCCAAGCCGTTCGCGTTCGCCGAACTGGTCGCCCGCGTCCGCGCCCTGGCCCGCCGTGCCACCCCGCCGCTGCCGCCCACCCTGGCATGCGGGGACATCACCCTCGATCCGGCCCGCCGTATCGCGTCCAGGGCCGGTCGGCGCCTTGACCTGAGCCCCAGGGAGTTCGCCCTGCTCGAATGCCTGCTCGCCGTACCCGGCCTGGTCATCTCCGCCGAGGAGCTGCTTGAGCGCGTCTGGGACGAGGCCGCCGACCCCTTCAGCAGCGCCGTCAAGCACACCATGCACCGGTTACGGGCCAAGCTCGGCGATCCGCCCGTGATCGAGACCATCCGCGAAGGCGGCTACCGCATCGGACCGTCATGACGGCCAGAAGGTCCCTGCAGACCCGGCTCGCGCTCGCCTACGCGGCGGGCATCTACGCCGCCGGGGTCTTCGTGGTCGTCCTCGTCGCCGTGCCGCTCGCCAGCATCGACGCGGCCACCCCCAAAGGCGAGCCCTCATCGAGCGCGATCACCGAAACCGGGCCCGGGATCAGCCTGCCCCAGCTTCTCACGGGATCCGCCGTCGCCCTGGTCCTGCTGATTCCCGTCGCCCTGGCTCTCGGCTGGTTCGTCGCCGGACGGTTCCTGCATCCGCTGCGCGCCATCACCGCCACCGCCCAAATCATCTCCGCCGGCGACCTCCACCGGCGCCTTGACCTCGGCGAACCCACGGACGAGCTGACCGAGCTCGGCCACACCCTTGACGACCTGTTCGCCCGCCTTGAGGCCTCCTTCGACGCCCAACGCCACTTCGTCGCCAACGCCTCCCACGAGTTGCTCACCCCTCTGGCAGGCCTGCGTACCCTGCTTGAAGTCGCCCTCGCCGACCCCGATGCCGACACCGACACCCTGCGCTCGGCCTGCCAGGAGGCCCTCGCTCTGGGCGGACACCAGGAGCGGCTCGTCCAGGCACTGCTCGCTCTGGCCACCAGCGAGCGCGGCGTCACTCGCTGGGACACCCTCGACCTCGCCCGCGTCGCCGAATCAGTGCTCGCCTCCCGCCGTGACCAGGCAACGCGGAAAGGCATCGACCTCGCCGGACACCTGACGCCCGCGGTGACGACCGGAGACCCGAGACTGATCGAAAGCCTCGTCGCCAACCTCATCGACAACGCCATCCGCCACAACCACGCGGACGGGCACGTCCAGATCACCACGCAGACCTCCGGCGCGCAGGTGGCCCTTACGGTCACCAACAGCGGGCCGGTCATCCCCGGCAACCAGATCCAGCGCCTCTTTCAACCCTTCCAGAAACTGGCGCCTGTTCGTCACGGCAGCCGCGACGGCTACGGGCTCGGCCTCGCCATCGTCAATGCCGTCACGCAAGCTCACCACGCCACCCTTACCACCAGCGCACGCCCCGACGGCGGCTTGTCCATCACCGTGCGATTCGCGAACGGATCTCATCCGAACCGGCCTTGACGTCTACCGGGTCCGGGGCTTGTAGATGCCCAGGTTTTTCGGGCGCCGGCCCCTGCCAACCCCGGTGCGTCTCTTGATCTGTTACGGCATGCCACCGCCACCGGCCGCCCGCCGCACTCCGGCGCGGGACCTGTGACCGGCGCTTCCGGCGAGTCGGTGACGGTTACCCACCGTCACGGCGGTGCGTCACCCGATCCCCCGGGCCCGCCGCCCGTGGGCGGCCGGTGGCGGCGGCTCGCCGTACAAGCTCAGACGCCCCGCGGCAAGATCAAGAAACGCTGCCGGCCGCCTGCAGGAGGGTGAGGGCGGCGTGGCGGGCGTGGGCGGCGGCGTTCGGGGTCGTGGGGTGGTGGTCGGCGACGATCGTGGCGCCGGTGATGAGGATCAGGAGCTGCCGGGCCAGTGACTCGGGGTCGGCCGCGCCCGCGCTGCGGGCGATGTCGGTGAGCAGGGCGAGGCGGCGCTCCAGGTGGCGGGCGGCCAGGCCGCGTTCGGGGTCGGTGTGGTGCTGGGTGGCGGCGTTCAGCATGGCGCAGCCGCGGAACCCGGGCTCGGCGTGCCACGTCCCGAGCGCGTCGAACACGGCCGCCAGCCGCGCCCGCGGATCCGGGCCCGCCTGCTCGGCCGCCTGGCTCAGCCACTGCGTCACCCGGTCGCTGCGCTGCTCGAGCACCGCCTCGATCAGGCCCTCCTTGGAGCCGAAATGCCGGTAGATCGTTTCCTTGGACACGCCGAGCTCCCGGCACAGCTCCGCCACCCCCACCCCGTCGAGCCCGCGTTCGTAGAGCACGGTGGTAGCGGTGTCGAGGATCGCGGCGCGCGTCCTGCCGGGGTCGAGCGTGGCTCCCTTGGGCACTGGCATGAATAGATGGTACCGATCGGTTCGATGGAGTGCTACGGTCTTGGCCGTGAATCGAGCCTCCACTTCCGCCGTGACCTTCGACAGCCAGGGCGTCACGCTCGCCGGGCTGTTGCACCTGCCCGCCGGACCAGGGCCGCATCCCGTCGTGGTGCTCCTGCAGGGCTTCCCCGGCAACGAACGCAGCCTCGACCTGGCCCAGGCCCTGCGCACCTCCGGCTACGTCACGCTGGTCTTCCACTACCGGGGCGCCTGGGGGATGGGCGGCACCTGGTCGTGGTCGCACGCCCTCGCCGACGCGGCCACGGTGACGCGCGCCGTGCGCGACGAGCCGTTCGCCACCGCGCATCGGCTCGATCCTTCGCGGGTGGCGCTGTTCGGGCACAGCTTCGGCGGGTTCGCGGCCCTGATGACGGCCGCTGAGCTGCCCGAGGTCCGCGCGGTGGTGTCGGTCTCCGCCTTCGACCTCGGTACGGTCGCCCGCTCCCTCACCCATGACGGGCGGGCCGACCTGGTCGAGGCGTGGGACGGGGAACTGCTGCCGTTGCGCGGGACGAGCGGGGAGGCCCTGGTGACGGAGATGGAGGCGGCGGGGGAGCGGTGGAGCCTGGCCGGGCTCGGCGACCGGCTCGCCGACCGGCCGGTGATGCTGATCGGCACCTCCCTGGATGACGTCACGCCCGCCGAGGTCCACCATCGGCCGCTGGTGGAGTCCTGGTCGGGGTGGGTGGAGCACCACGAGTGGGCCACGGACCACGCCCTCTCCGACCACCGCGTGCCGCTGATCGAAACGGTGCGCGACTTCGTGGACCGACGCCTCTCGTAGGACTAGAGCAGGCGGGTGCCGTTGCGCCAGATTGCGGTGATGTCGCGGGTGGCGGTGATGTCCTGGGTGGGGTCCCCGGAGACCAGGACGAGGTCGGCGCGCAGGCCGGGCGCGACGCGCCCGCGGTCGGTGAGCGCGAAGTGGCGGGCGGGCACGCTGGTCGCCGCTGCGAGGGCCTGCGCGGGCGTGAGACCCGACTGGACGAGCAGAACGAGCTCGCGGTGCATGCTCGCGCCGTGCAGGGGTGCCCAGGGGTTGGCGTCCGTGCCCGCGAGCAGCGGCACCCCGGCCCGGTGCAGCGCGGCGGCGGCGTGCACCGCGTTGGGCACGCCCTCCGGGTGGACGGGAATGGTGCTCGTGTCGCGGTCGGTGACTCTGTCGCCGAGCAAGGATGCGATGCGGGGGTCGCGGAGGAGTTCCGCGCCGCGCGGGTCGCCCGTGACGGCCTCGAAGTAGCTGAGCGTGCTGACGACGAACGTGCCCGCCGCCGCGATCCTGCCCGCCAGGTCCTCGGCCTGCTCGGGCCCCGCGTCGCAGACCACGTGGGCCAGGCCGTCGACGCCGGCGTCCAGGCAGATGAGCGCGTCCCTGACCGTGACGGCGTGCGCGATCGCCTGGAGTCCCGCGTCGTGGGCGGCGGCGACGAGCGCGGCCACGGTTTCCGGGGCGAGCGTCGGCAGGTCCAGGCCTGACACGCTGCCGTTGTCGACCACGATCTTCAGGTAGTCGGCGCCCTCGGCCAACCGCGCCTTGACGAACTCCTCCGGTGCGGCGCCCACGGTCTCGAACGCGCCGACCGCGTCGCCGAAGTCGCCGTCCACGGACTGCATGATCTGGCTCGGGTGCCCGCCGGGCGCGGTGGCCAGCACGCCCGAGCTCCTCAGGTCGGCCACGTCGTCGCGCTCCGCGGCCAGCCTGCGCTGGCGGGCCAGGTTGCCGGGCAGGCAGAACATGTCCAGCTCGGTGGTCACGCCGAACCGCAGCGCCTGGGCGAGATCGCCGTCGAAGGTGTGGGTGTGGGCGTCGATGAGGCCGGGGAGCAGGGTCTTGCCACGTCCGTCGATCTCCACGTCGGCCGGGCGCTCGTCGGGTTCGGCGATCCGGGTGCCGTCGATCGGCACGTTCGCGGACTCGGTGACGGTCTCGCCGTCGAACAGGCGGACGTTCCTTATCAAGGTGCGCATGATGGTCTCCTTTGATTCGATGAGCGATAGTACGACTGCTAACTATCTTGGGTCAAACTTGTCGCGGTAAACGCGTTGCTCAGTCATGGGGACGGTGGTTAAGGTCCGAATGATCCTTTGAGGAGGGGAGATGGTCGGCCAACCGAGCACGCGCTGACGTTCTGGGCCACCACGGCCCGTCACCGCGTGCTGCACCCCGAACTGCGGCACAGCGACCCCTCCTGCCCGGATCCCCTGGGACGGGCACTGACTGAAGGACACCCTGTGCCGTTCATGATTCCCGCGCGGCCTTCGACGAAGGCGCTCTGGCAGGACGCCGACTTCCGCAGGCTCTGGCTCGGCCAGACCGCTTCCCAGCTGGGGGCGCAGACCTGCCAGATCATCCTGCCGCTCATCACCGTGGTCGCGCTCAACGCCGACGCCCAGCAGCTCGGCCTCCTGCGCTCCGTCCAGCAGGCGCCGATCCTGCTGCTCTCGCTGTTCGCCGGCGCCTGGGTGGACCGCCGGCGCGCCCGCACCGTGATGGTGGTGGCCGACTTCGGCAGGGCCGCGGCGTTGGCCGTCGTCCCGGTCGCCTACCTTCTCGGCCTGCTCGGGATGCCGCTGCTCGTCCTGGTCGCCTTCCTCATCGGCGCCCTGTCCGTCTACTTCGACGTCGCCTACCAGGCCTTACTCGTCCGCCTCGTGGACCGCGACCGGCTCGCCCAGGGCAACGGCGTGCTCGAAGGCAGCAGGTCCGCCGCGCAGATCGCGGGCCCCGCGCTCGGCGGCGCCATGGCCTCGCTGCTCGCCGCGCCGATCGCCATCATGGGGAGCGCGTTCTTCTTCGCCCTGTCCTTCCTGTCGATCCGGCGGATCCGCAGGGTCGAACCGCTGCCCGAACCCACCGCCAGGCAGGCCCACCAGGGCCTGCGCTTCGTGATCGGCGACCCCTCGTTGCGGGCCGTGGGGATCTCCTCGGCCCTCTTCCAGTTCTCCTTCGCCGCCCTGATGACCGTCTACCTGCTGTTCCTGCCGCGCACCCTGCACCTCCCTGGCGCCGCCGTCGGGCTCGTGCTGGCCGCGACGGGCCCGGGCGCGCTGGTGGGTTCCCTGCTGTCGGCCCTGTTGCCGAGGCGGTTCGGCTACGGCCCCGTCCTGGTGTCCGCCGCCGTCCTCGCCGACGGCGTGATGCTCGTCGTCCCCGCGCTGCACGGCTCCTCCGCCGTCACGATCGCCGCGCTGATGGCGGTCAACTTCCTGTTCGGAGTCTTCAGCCAGCTGGTGGACGTCACCGTCGTCACGGTGCGCCAGGCCATCACCCCCATCCCGCTCCAGGGCCGCGTCGTCGCCACGATCAACTTCGTCGGCATGGGCCTGACCCCGCTCGGTTCGCTGCTCGGCGGCTACCTGGCCGGCGCGCTCGGACCGCGCACCGGCCTCCTCCTCACCGCGGTCGCACTCGCGCTGTCCCCGCTGTTCATGGCCCTGTCCCCGCTCGCCCGCCTGGGAAAGGACCTTCCTGGTACGGCGGGCCACTGACCCGTACGAAAAGATCTTGCGTTGAGCACGTAGAGGAGGCGAGACCTGCTACGACTAGGGGACGGAAGAGAGGAGCCATCGCATGAAGTACATGCTGATGATCTATAGCAACCCGGCGTCCCAGCAGTACATCGCCGAGCACATGGACGAGATCATGGGCGAGGTCGACGCGCTGATGAAGGAGCTGACCGAGTCCGGCGAGCTGGTCGGCGGGCAGGCGCTGGCCGAGGTGGCTACCTCGAGGACCGTGCGGGTGCGCGACGGCGTGCCCGCGATCACCGACGGGCCATTCCTTGAGGCCAAGGAGCACCTGGCCGGCTACCTGATCGTGGAGTGCGACAGCCTGGAGCGGGCGACCGAGATCGCCGTGCGGTGGCCCGACGCCCGGCTGTGCGCGATGGAGGTCAGGCCGATCATCGACGAGGTCGAGGGGTGACAGAGGTCGAGCGGCTGCTCAAGGAGCTGGCGCCGCAGGTGCTCGGCATCCTGGTGCGGCGCTACGAGCAGTTCGACGCCTGCGAGGACGCGGTGCAGGAGGCCCTGCTCGACGCCGCCGTGCAGTGGCCGGAGCAGGGCCTCCCCGACAGCCCGCGCGCCTGGCTGATCACGGTGGCCTCGAGGCGGCTGGCCGACCAGGTACGCAGCGAGAGCGCGCGCCGCCGGCGGGAGGAGACCGTCGCGGCGCGCGAGGACTGGGTGCTGCCCGAGCCGGGGGAGGAGCGGCTCGGCGACCGCGACGACACGCTGACGCTGCTGTTCCTGTGCTGCCATCCGTCGCTGTCGGAGCCGTCGCAGCTGGCGTTGACGCTGCGTGCGGTGGGCGGTCTCACCACGGCGCAGATCGCCCGCGCCTTCCTGGTGCCCGAGGCGACGATGGCGCAGCGGATCAGCCGGGCCAAGCAGCGCATCAAGTCCGCGGGGGCGGACTTCGCCATGCCGCCGGAGTCCGAGCGGGCCCAGCGGCTCCGCGTCGTGCTGCACGTGCTCTACCTGATCTTCAACGAGGGCTACACCGCCACCTCGGGCCCCGACCTGCACCGCCCCGAACTGACCACGGAGGCCATCCGCCTGACGCGGATGGTGCACCGGATGCTGCCCGCCGACGGGGAGGTCGCCGGGCTGCTCGCCCTCATGCTGCTCACCGAGGCCCGCCGTCCCGCCCGCACCGATCTGGCAGGCCGCCTCATCCCGCTCGCCGAGCAGGACCGCACCCTGTGGGACCGCGAGGCCATCGCGGCGGGCGTCGAACTGGTCAGCCGGGCCCTGCGCACCACGGACCTGGGCCCGTACCAGCTCCAGGCCGCCATCGCCGCCGTCCACGACGAGGCCGCGCGGGCGGAGGACACGGACTGGCCGCAGATCCTGGCGCTGTACGGGGTGCTGCTGCGGATGGAGGACAACCCGGTCATCCGCCTCAACCACGCCATCGCCCTCGCCATGGTCAACGGGCCCCAGGCCGGCCTCGCCGCCCTCGACGACCTCGCCGCGGACGAACGCCTGGCCACCCACCACCGCCTCGCCGCCGTCCGCGCGCACCTTCTGGAGATGTCGGGCGACCGCGCCGCCGCCGCGGCCGCCTATCGCGACGCGGCCCGCCGTACCACCAGCCTCCCTGAACAGCGCTACCTCGAATCCCGCGCCGCCCGCCTCACCTCATAGCTCCTCCGCGACCGTCGCGCCGGCCGACAGGAGTCTGGCGGCCAGCGCGCGACAGCGCGCGCTCAGCTCCGGAGGGTCTAGCACCTCGAAGTCGTGCCCCAGCAGGACCATGTGCATGAGCACGAAGTCGAGGCTGGCGGCGCCGCTGACCACCTCGCAGCGTTCGCTCCCGCGCGGTAGTACGACGGCCGCCGACGCCGGAATCTGCGCGCGCACCGTGTCGGCCGAGGCGTGCACGAGGAAGCGCGCCTGGTGCGGGTAGACCCGGCTCGCCACGCTCTCCTGCACGTACGACGCCGCGTCGGGCGCCGCGCGCGGGTGGAAACGCCAGGTCCGCGCGGCCACCTCGGTCATCCGGTCGACGCGGAAGCTGCGCCAGTCGTCGCGATCGAGGTCGTAGGCGAACAGGTACCAGCGCCGCTCGGAGGCGACCAGGCGGTACGGCTCGACCCGCCGCCGTCGCACCTGACTCCCCGACGGATAGTCGAAGGTGGCCTCGACCTCGTCACGGCAGGCTCTGGCCAGCGTCATGAGCACCTCGGGATCGACCGGCGTGCGGCCCCCGCCGAAGGACTCCACCGAGCCGGACAGCGCGCGCACCTCGTGCCGCAGCCGGGTGGGCAGCACCCGGTCGAGCTTGGTCAGCGCCCGGAGCGCGGCGTCGCCCGCGCCGGCGACCGCGCCACCCGCGCCGGCGAGCAGCGAGACCGCGGTGGCGATCGCCTCCTCGTCGTCGAGCAGCAGCGGCGGCAGGTCCTTCCCCGGGCCGAGCTGGTAGCCGCCGCCGACACCCTGGCTGGCATGCACCGGATAGCCGAGAACACGCAGCCGCTCGACGTCACGCCGTACCGTGCGGGGCGTGACCCCGAGCCGGTCGGCGAGCTCGGGGCCGGTCCAGACCCGGCGCTCCTGCAGCAGCCCGAGCAGGGTCAGCACCCGCTCCGTCGTACCCTGCTCGTCACCGCGCGCGCCGTCCATGTCGCCAGCCTGCCAGATAGCGGACCGATCCTGTCCGCCAGAGGCGTCAGGGTGGCCACATGGACGCAGACGAACTCGACTGGAACCGGGCGCTGCGCGAGCAACTGGAGTTCCACTGGAACCACCAGCTCCGCGCCCGGCTCGACGGCCTCACCGACGAGGAGTACTTCTGGTCGCCGGTGCCGGACGCCTGGAGCGTGCGGCCGCGCGGCACCTCGACGGCGCCCGTGCAGATCGGCGCGGGGGACTACACGATCGATTACGCCATCCCCGCGCCTGTCCCCGCGGCCTTCACCACGATCGCCTGGCGGCTCGGTCACGTCATCGTCGGCGTGCTCGCCGCACGCAACGCGGCGCACTTCGGCGCGCCGGCGGCGTCGTACGACAGCTGGGAGTACGCCGGCAGCGCGGCCACCGCGCTCGACCAGCTCGAGACCCAGCTCGACGTCTGGCTGGCCGGGGTGCGCGGCCTCGGCGAGGCAGGGTTGCGGGTGCCGGTCGGCGAGAAGGAGCCCTACCCCGAGGCGCCCATGGCCGATCTGGTGCTGCACATCCACCGCGAGCTGATCCACCACCTGTCCGAGGTCTGCCTGCTGCGCGACCTCTACCTGCACACCTCAAGGAGAGACTCATGACCGTCACGACGACCCACCTCGACCCTGAAGGGCTCTACGTCAGCCCTGCCTTCACGCAGGGCGTGATCGCCCCCGCCGCCCGGACCGTCTACGTCGGTGGCCAGCTCGGCACCGACAGCACGGGGAACCTGCTGGACGGCATCGAGGCGCAGAGCGCTCAGGCGATGCGGAACGTGCTGGCCGTGCTTGCCGCCGCGGGTACCGGTCCCGAGCATGTCGTCAAACTCAACATCTACCTTGTCGGCGGGAGCGACGCACAGGTGGGATACGAGGCGACGCGGTCGGTGTGGGGTGATCACCGCACGGCCATCACGGTCGTTTCCACCGCGGGTCACGCCCGCCCGGGCGCGCTCGTGGAGATCGACGCCACAGCGATCATCCCCGAATAGGGGTGGGCCCGCGCGGGCATGACGCCTCCGCGGGCACCGTACGGCGGGCAGCCGGTGGCGGGGGCCGGCCGTACAAGAGGAGCGGCAGAAGAAGCGAGCGACCGCCGTGTGGGACGATCGGAGGGGGCGGTCCGCCGTGTTGACAACGAAAATTGTCGGTGAGATCGTTAAGGCATGGAAGAAGTGACGGTGATCGAGGATCCGGCGGCCGCCGAGGTGTCGCTGGACCCGATGCGGTCCAGGCTGCTGGCCGAGCTGGTCGAGCCGGGCTCGGCCACGTCGCTGGCCGCGAAGGTGGGGTTGGCCAGGCAGAAGGTCAACTACCACCTGCGCACCCTGGAGAAGCACGGCCTGGTCGAGCTCGTCGAGGAGCGCAAGAAGGGCAACGTCACCGAGCGCGTGATGCGGGCCACCGGCGCCTCGTACGTGATCTCCCCGGTCGCCCTCGCCGCCGTCCAGCCCGACCCCTCCCGCTCGCCCGACCGGCTGTCGGCCAGGTGGCTGCTGGCACTGGCCGCCCAGCTCGTCCGCGACGTGGGCATGCTGATCACCGGCGCCGCCAAGGCGCGCAAGCGGTTGGCCACGTTCGCGATCGACGGGGAGGTGCGCTTCGCCACCGCCGCCGACCGGGCGGCCTTCGCCGAGGAACTGGCCGTGGCCGTGACCTCGCTGGTCAGCAAGTACCACGACGAGAGCGCCGAGGGCGGCCGCTCGCACCGGGTGATCGTGGCCGTTCACCCTTCGGTGAAGGAGGAGTCCTGAGTGGGCCACGCTTACGAGCTGCCGCAGGAAGCCCTGCTTGACGTCACGCCCGAGCAGGTGTGGCAGGCCATCGCCACCGGGCCCGGCATCGACTCCTGGTTCATGGGCCGCACCGAGATCGACGGTGACGTGATCCGCACCGCCTTCGGCGCCATGGAGCTGACCTCGAAGGTCACCGCCGCGGATCACCTCGAACGCTTCGCCCACGCCGAACCCACCGGCGAGGACGGCCGCATGCTGGCCTACGAGTTCCTTGTCGAGGCCCGCGGCCAGGGCAGCACGCTCGTGCGCATGGTCACCAGCGGTTTCCTGCCCGGCGACGACTGGGAGGACGAGTTCGAGGCCATGACCAACGGGCTCGGACTGTTCTTCGCCACGCTGGTGGAATACCTCACGCACTTCGCCGGCCGTACCGCCACGACTGTCACGGAGTTCGGCCCGCAGGTCAGCGACTGGGCACGCGCCTGGCAGGTGCTGCGCTCGGAAATAGGTGACGGCCGTTTCACCGTCGAAGGAATCGGGCCGATCGACGGTGAAGTCTTCTTCGCCAACGCCCAGACGCTCGGCATCCGCACCCCGGACGCCCTCTACCGCTTCATCCAGGGCCTGGGCGGCATGATGATCGCCTCCCACCACGTCTTCACCCCAACCGCCGACCAGGGCCCCGCCTGGCAGACGTGGCTGTCCCAGACCCTCCACCCATAACCCTCCCTGGTATGCCTTCACCCCAGGAACTGCCGCGCGCCACGCAGCCTGGTTCGTAGCCGACGCTGAGTCATGCCGCACTCCAAGCGCACGTCTATCGGGCCGGGCACATCGGTGTCCGCTCGTCGGCCCGCAGGCAATCGGCCTGGGTCGAGTCCGTCACGTCGGGCGATGAGCAGGCCCAGCTCGTATCGGCTCATCGCATCGGTTCCTGCGACATGGTGGATGCCGTGATACTCGGATGCGGCGAGCTCGAGGAGCGCCGCGGCGAGGTCGGCGACGTGCACGGGACATCGCACGTCGTCGGTGAACAGCGTTCCGCTCGCCTTGCCGGTGGCCAGCGAATACACGAGCGCCTCGTGCGGAGAATCGCCGTCACCGATGATCAGGGACGTCCGGGCTGTCACCGCGGTTGGCGCGATCGCGTTCACTGCTGTCTCGGCAGCGGCTTTGGCCGCACCGTAGGGGGCGATCGGGTCTGGGACGCACGTCTCGTCATAGTGAATGGCGGCGCCGGAGAAGACCGCGTCGCTGGACACATGGACCAGGCGCGCACCTGCCGCGGAGGCGGCGAGAGCCACGTTCGCGGCTCCGATCGCGGTGGTCGCCCAATCCGTCTGCCGGTACGCGGCGTTGATGACCACCTCTGGCCGGAACGCGCCGATCAGCGTGTCGACGTCCTCCCGTCGGCGCACATCGAGCGGCAGCCACTCGACACCCGCGGCCGCTCCTGACCGGGTGAAGTAGGTCGCAGCCACCTCATGCCCGGCCGCCAGACACTGCCGGGCGATTTCGCCGCCAAGAAACCCGCTACCGCCGACGATGAGAAACCTCATGGCCGGTCACCATAGCCGTCCAGTTCACACCACGAGTCATACAGTCCTACCCGGGCTCGACACGGGCTCCGGAAGCGCGTGTCCTGAACCCCAGCACGGTCGGGATGGGCGCGCCCCCTTCGGCGAAGCGCTCGAGTTGCAGCCCCGCTTCCAGGAAGGCGTTGAGCAGCGAGGGCAGCGGCCAGTGGTAGGCGCCCACCTTGTCGCGTACGCCGTGCGTGGTGAACGACTCCTTGGTCCAGTAGGTCCGCAGATAGCCGGGCTTGATCACGATGGCGTCCTGGTCGCTGCGGTCGGCGAACCCGCCGCAGAAGCACGGATGCACCCCCACGTGCACGAACACCCCGCCGGGCCGCAGCACCCTGGCCACCTCCCGCAGCACGTCCGGATAGCCGGGCATGTCGGTGTGGACCATCATCGCGATCACCGCGGGGACCGAGGAGTCGCGCAGCGGCAGCCGCCCGGCGTCGGCGCGCATGACCGGCAGCCGCTCGCGCGCGTATCGCAGCATCCCGCCCGACAGGTCCACGCCGATCGGGGTCCAGCCCAGCTCGCGGACGGCCGCGGCGTGCACCCCGGTGCCGCAGCCGATCTCCAGGCAGGTGCCCCGCCCCTCGCCGAGCAGTTCGCGCAGCGACCGGGTCACGCCGATGGCGTCTCCAGGGCCGAGGAACTCGTGCTCGTACCACGAAGCGATCTCGTCGTAGGCGGCCCTCACAGCGCGCTCGCCACCTGACGCAGCCGGGCCGAGGCCTCGCCGGTCAGCGGATCGCCGTGGCCCACCAGCACCAGGCCGAGGTCGAACTCGGCCAGCTTCCTGAAGGAGTCGGCGGCTCCTGCCGGATCGGTGTTGAAGACGCCGAGGATCGTGTTGCCCTCGATGTTGGCGATGGTGTCGCCGGAGAACAGCAGCCGGTGCCGCGGCAGGTGGATGGCCACGCTCCCGGCGGTGTGCCCGGGAATGGCGATCACCTCGGCGCCGCCGCCGAAGTCCAGCACGTCGCCGTCGTCCAGCTCGCGGTCGACCCGGGCGGGCGCGCACACCGGCATCGGCGGCAGGTTGTCGTAGAGGGCCAGCTCCCAGTCGGGCATCTCCTCGCGCACCGGCCGCGGCGCGGACTCGTGGCCGCGGATCACGGCGGCGTCGGCCCGCCCCACCATGATCGCGGCCTCGCCCCAGGACGCGATCTCGGCGACCGAGCCGTAATGGTCCTCGTGAGCGTGGGTGACCACGACGTTGCGCACGTCGGACGGCGAGAACCCCAGCGACGTGATCGCGCCCGCCACGTCGGCGGCCGCCCCGGGCATGCCGGTGTCGATCAGCGTCAGGGCGTCGCGCTCGTGCCACAGATAGGCCTGGCCCAGGCCGAACCGGAGCAGGTGCAGCCCGGGCATCACCTCATCGAGATCCATAACCCGGAACCTACGCGGCCACGGCGTCGAGAGGAGCCCTCTTTCGCTGCCGGCAGATGGATTCCCTATCGCTCCCTATAAATGCGAAATAGGGTAGTTTGGGGAACATGTACTCCGTGGAGCAGGTGGCCAAGCTGCTCGGCCTGCACGTCAAGACCGTGCGCGGCTACGTGCGCGACGGCAGGCTCAACGCCGTCCGCATCGGCAAGCAGTACCGGATCTCCCCGGAGGACCTGGCCGCCTTCACCGGCGCCCCCAAGCCCGCCCGCCACCTGGAGGCCTCCACGATCGTCCAGCTCGACGGCACCGACCGCGTCGAGGTCGACCGCCTCAGCACGCTGCTCCTGGCCGCCGCCGAGGGGGTGCGCGTCGAGATCGTCTACGACGAGTCCCGCGCCACCGTGAAGATCATCATCCTCGGCGGCGTCGCCGAGACCGCGGGCCTGCTCAACCTCGTCGAGGTCGTCACTCAGGATCGCCGATAACCGACAAGGCCGTGAAGCGCCGCTACCGCACGCTGGCCGTATTGCCCGGCCACACCTCAACGATCAAGGAATTCCTCGATGTCTGACACCTTCCACCTCGACCCGTACGGCGAGCCGCTGCGAACCGAGCAGGACGCCGCCGACCTCGTCGGCGAGGCCATCTCCCACCGCGCCGGCCGCGTGGCGATCCCCGTGGAACGCCTGCACGAGGACTTCTTCCGCCTCAGCACCGGCGTGGCCGGCCAGATCGTCGGCAAGCTCGCCGTCTACCGCGTGGACGTGGCCTTCGTCGGCGACGTCTCCCGCCACGTGGAGGCCAGCGACGCCTTCCGCGACTGGGTCCGCGAATGCAACCGCGGCACCCACATCCGCTTCGTCACGACAGCCGAGGAGCTAGACCGAACAGACTGAAGACCTCGTCGTCCATGAACACCACGTTGCGGCTGATGCGCGAGCCCTCCACCGCGAAGACCTGCAGCGTGTGCAGGCGGTAGACGCCGTCGTCTGCCCGCGCGTAGGCGGCCACGGCCGGCTGGCCGTTGGCCGCGACGGGCAGCAGCTTCCAGTCGGTGCCGCGCATCTCGTAGACGCGGGCGATGAAGCGCGTGTAGGCGTCGGCACCGATGAACCAGTTGAGGAACGGCGGCATCTCCAGGATCGCCTCGTCCGTCAGCAGCCGCTTCAACGACTCCAGGTCCGCGCTCTCGAAGGCCGCCACGTAACGGTCGAGCACCTCGCGATCGTGGGCAGAGGACGGCTCGCCCAGCGAGTCCTCCGACGGCGTGACGTTGCCGAGCCTGGCTCTGGCCCGCTGCAGCCCGCTGTTGACCGCGGCCGTCGAGGTCTCCAGCATCTCGGCCACCTCGGCGGCCGGCAGCCCGAGCACCTCGCGCAGGATGAGGATCGCCCGCTGACGGGCGGGCAGCAGCTGCATCGCCGCGATCAGCGCCAGCCGCAGGCTGCCCCGCGAGGCCAGCACGGCGGCCGGATCGAGCATCGCGTCGGGGATCGGCTGCAACCAGCTCACCTCGTGCCCCGGCTTGAGCGGCAGCGTCGGATCCTCGCCAGGCGCGACCATCCCGGACGGCAGCGGCCTGCGGCTGTCCTTCTTCAGCGCGGTCAGGCAGGCGTTGGTGGCGATCCGGTACAGCCAGGTGCGCAGCGAGGCGCGGCTCTCGTCGTACTGGTCGAAGGCCCGCCAGGCACGCAGCATGGTCTCCTGGACCAGGTCTTCTGCGTCGTGCACCGAGCCCAGCATCCGGTAGCAGTGCACGAGCAGCTCGCGCCGGAAGGGATCGGTCCGTCGCGAGAAGTCCTCGCTTGTCATCATGGGGCGAGCCGCTCCTCGGAGCCAGGGTGGGCGTCACACCCTACCGGAAGGCCCCGTGGTAGGTTGAGCCCAATAATTTACACCATAAGGAGTTGCTGGATGACGGTCTTCGCCGGTCAGGGGGACGCGCGCCGGTCGATGTCCCTGCTGTGGCGCACGCCGCAGGCCGAGGAGCCGCGTCCGGGCCCGAAGCCGGGGCTGAGCGTGGAGGCCATCGTCGAGGCGGCCGTCGCGGTCGCCGACGAGCAGGGCATGGCCGCGGTCTCGATGCGCGCGGTCGGCGAGCGGCTCGGCCGTACCGGCATGGCGCTCTACACCTACGTGCCCAGCAAGAACGAGCTGGTCGACCTCATGTACGACCACGTGCTCGCCGAGCTGCCCCGCGACTACCCGCCGGGCGGCGGATGGCGGGCGGCCCTCACCTCGTGGGCGTACGACACGCGCGCCTTCTACCTGCGCCACCCCTGGGTGCTGCAGGTTTCGCAGGCCCGCCCGGTGCTCGGGCCCAACGAGTTCCAGTCGCTCGAGACGCTCGCCGGGATCCTGTCCCAGACCGGACTGCGGGCAAGGGTGCTGCGCGGCGCGGTCGCGGCCCTGCTCGACCTGGTCCGCGGCGCCGCCCGGGTGATCGCCGAGTCCCGGCAGGCGCCGGCGGCCACCGGGACCTCCGACGACGAGTGGTGGATGTCCCGCGCGGCCGTGCTTGAGGAGGTCGCGCCCGGCTTCGCCGACCGCTATCCGCTGGTGATCTGGCTGCAGACCGAGGACGCCGGGGGAGCCAGGTGGGAGGAGCGGGCCGAGGAGGCCTTCGGCACCGAACTGGAGCTCCTCCTGGACGGCATCCAGGAGGCCGTGGCCCGCTTGCCCTGACTTTACTGACCTGTCAGTATCGAAGCTGTGCATCGCTACAGCCCGGGCGGGCAGCGGCTGCTGGAGGTCGCCACCGAGGTCTTCTACACCGAAGGCATCCGCGCCACCGGCGTGGACACGCTGGTCGAGCGGGCCGGAGTGTCCAAACCCACCCTCTACGCCCAGTTCGGCTCCAAGGAGAACCTGGTGGCCGCCGTCCTGGAGCGGCGCCGCGCCGTACGGCAGGCCGCGCTGACCGAGTTCCTCGTCCAGGCCGGCGGGTCGGCGGCCGAGCGGCTGCTGGCGGTCTTCGACTGGCTGGCCCGCGGCCACGGCGCGGAGGGTTTCCGAGGTTGCCCGTTCACCAACGCCGCGGTGGAGCTGCCCGACCCCGCGCACCCGGCGCGCAAGGTGATCTCCGCCTACAAGGCCTGGCTACGCGACCGGCTGAGCGAGCTGGCCGCGCAGGCGGGGCTGGACGACCCGGACGAGGTCGGATACGCGCTGCTCCTGCTGATCGACGGGGCCAACGCCCGGGTGGTGGTCGACGGGGACCGTGGCGCGATGCTCAGGGCCAAGGCGGCCGCCGCACGGATGATCGGAGCCGAGGATGCGTGAGGGGCTGGAGCACGAGTTCGCCTTCCAGGTGCCGGAGAGCAAGATCGTGGCGGCGCTGTATCCGGAGGCGCCTGAGTTCCAGCGGATGCCGCGGGTGTTCGCCACCGGGTTCCTGGTCGGGCTGCTGGAGTGGACGTGCGTGCAGGCCGTCATGCCGTACCTTGACTGGCCGCGCGAGCAGACGGTCGGCACGCACATCGACGTCAGCCACCAGGCCGCCACCCCGCCGGGGCTGACGGTGACCTGCCGCGCGCGGCTGGTCGAGGTGGACGGGCGACGGCTGCGCTTCGAGGTGTCCGCGCACGACGGCGTGGACGTCATCAGCGCGGGCACCCACGAGCGGGCGGTCATCGACGCCGCCCGTTTCGGCGCCCGGGTCGCGGCCAAGGGCTCCCCGCGGTCAGGACCAGTGCGCGGGCCGGGTCAGTGACGGCGGCAGCTTCGTCGCCGAGTCGCCCCTGGCCGCGTTGACCTGCGCCTGCGTGAGGAACAGCGACCCGGTGAGGTCGGCGCCGCGCAGGTCCGTGTCGCGCAGGTCCGCCCCGATGAGGTCGGCCAGCCGCAGGTCCGCGCCGCGCAGGTCGGCGCCGATCAGATAGGCGCCGCGCAGGTTGGCCCCGCGCAGGTCGGCGCCGCGGAGCCGGGCACCCATCAGGTCGGCCCCGCGCCGCTCCTTCTTCTTGGGCGTCCTGCCGCGCACCAGCTCGCTCGCGCGCAGCAGCAGCCCGTTGACCTCGCCCCGGTGCGCCGCCACATCGAGCTTCTCGATGTCGCCCGCGTCCAGCAGGGTGAGGCGCTCGATCTCGTCGCGGGCCCTGCCCAGCTCGGTGTGAAGCTCGCGGGTCTCGGGCCGCCGCAGCGCCTCGGTCAGGTACCACAGGAGCTCGTGCAACTGCCGCATGATCGGCAGCAGCGCGAACATCTGCCCGGCTGTCTCCGGCGCCTGCCGCCAGTCACGCCCGCTGAAGGTGATCTGCGAGATCTTCTGTCCCGCGCCGAAGCAGTCGTAGACCGTGCAACCGGGGAAGCCGCTCTGCCGCAGCTTGGCGTGGATGCCGCAGCGGAACTCCTGCGTCAGGTTGGGGCACGGGTCGCCGGCGGGCTTGTCGATCGCGAAGTCGGCCGACTTCGACAGCGTCAGTGCCACGCAGCACAGGCCGAAGCAGCGTGAGCAGTCCGCCGTCAGCTCGCCCATGAGCCGCTCTCCAACGCCTGCTTCAGCTCGGTCCACTCGACCTCCACCTCCGGATCGGCTTCGATAAAGGTCATCGCGAGCGCGGCCAGGCCGAGCGCCGGCTCCGACCATTCCTCTGCCTGCGGCGCGCCGAACGGGTTGGCCTCGACGCGTCTGGTCGCGATCTCCGGCGTCGCGGGAGCCATGATCACCATGCCCCTGATCGTGGCGCTGACCAGCCCGGCCAGCGTCTCGAAGGTGGCACCGGACTCCGGCCGTAGCCGCAGCCCGAGCAGCCGGGCGACCCGCCTGTAGGCGTTGGCGATCCGCGTCAGCAGCTGCCGCTCCGAGCCCGCCAGCGCCGCCTGCACCTCGTCGCGCAGCTCGCCGTCGGGCAGGCTCAGGAACGTGGCGTGCAGGGCGAAGTACGTCCGCCACTCCGCCGACCGGTGGAACACCTCGAACTCGGTCAGCGCCGCCTGCCGCAGCACCTCCGCCGCCAGCGCGCGCCGCAGCTCGGGCGTCCGAAGCCAGTCCGCCCGCTCCAGGATGAGCCGCCCGATCGCCTCGACGGCCGCCGGGTTGCCGCGCCCGATGGCCGGGCCGGTGCCCTTGGCCAGCTCTCTGAGCAGGTCGCTGAAGAACAGGTCCTTGTACGGCCAGCGCCGGTAGACCGCGCTACGGGCCACCCCGGCGTCGCGGATGACGTCCTCGAAGCTGATGTGCTCCAGGCTCACGGTCAGGCCCGCCTCGTTGACCATGGCCAGCGCGGCGTCCAGCATCCGCCGCTCGGTCTCCTCGTCCGACAGCCTGCGCCGCCGCCGTCCCAGCCCGGTCGGCGCGGTCTCGGTCACCCGGCGGTCTCCTCACAGATTGAGATGCGATGTCTCAAGTTTCGAACGTAAGGCTAGCGCACCTCAGAAGCCGGTCAGTTCGTGGCTGCGGCCAGGTCGGGGAAGGTGACGGAGGTCAGCTCCTCCGAGACCGTCCACAGGCGGCGGGCGGTGTCCGGGTCGCTGGCCGCGGCCGTCCTGCCGACCAGCGTGGGAGCGCCGCGGACCTCGGCGAACCCGTTGGGGCCAACGTAGCTGGCACCGGGCAGGTCTCGGATCGCGGCGTAGAGCGTCGGCAGCGCGCCCGCCCGGCTGTCCTGGGCGATCAGCCGGTTGCCCGCCTCCGACAGCAGCCGGCGCAGCGCGCTGGCGTCACGCCCCTGCAGGTTGGTGGCGGCCCAGCCGGGGTGCGCGGCCAGCGCCCGCACGGAGGACCCGGCCGCCGTGAGCCGGCGCTGCAGTTCCAGGGTGAACAGCAGGTTCGCCAGCTTGGACTGGGCATACGCCTTCACCGGGGCATACTCGCCGATCAGGTTCAGGTTGTCGAAGTGGATGCGGGCGCCGGGCAGCCTGTGCGCGCCGGACGACACGGTGACCACGCGGTCGGTGATGTGCGGCAGCAGCAGGTTGGTCAGGGCGAAGTGCCCGAGATGGTTGGTGCCGAACTGGGTCTCGAAGCCGTCCTTGGTAACCGATTCCGGGATGTTCATGATCCCGGCGTTGTTGATCAGCAGGTCGAGTTCGCCCTGCCAGGCGGCGGCGAACTCGCGCACCGAGCTCAGGTCGGCCAGATCCAGCCGCCGCACCTCCACCTTGCCCCGGATGCCGTCCGCGGCGGCCTGTCCGCGCTTGACGTCTCGTACGGCGAGCACGACATGCGCGCCCGCCCGCGCCAACGCGTCGGCGGCGGCCAGGCCGATCCCGCTGTTGCCGCCGGTGATGACGGCGGTCCGTCCTGTCTGTTCGGGAAGAGTAGTCATGACGGCCAAAGTAGGCGACGCCTACATTGTTGTCAACGCCTACAATGTTGGCGATGGTCACATTGGCGCTAGGCTGGCCCCCATGCAGACTCGTCGCTACCACCACGGAGACCTGCGCACCGCGCTGCTGACCCGGGCCGAGCAGACCCTGCGCGAGAAGGGTCCGGCGGCGCTGTCTCTGCGGGAGTTGGCCCGTGACATCGGCGTCAGCCACGCCGCGCCGAGCCGGCACTTCAAGG
This sequence comes from Nonomuraea sediminis, assembly GCF_018531495.1. Lineage (GTDB taxonomy): Bacteria > Actinomycetota > Actinomycetes > Streptosporangiales > Streptosporangiaceae > Nonomuraea > Nonomuraea sediminis. The sequence goes on along the minus strand of NZ_JAHDTI010000010.1, from coordinate 226,082 downwards.
ACAAGCAGGCGCTGCTTGACGCGCTGGCCCTGGCCGGCTTCGAGCGCCTGCATCGGGAGCTGTCGGAGTCGCAGGAGGGCGCCGGCGAGTCGTTCACCGACCGCATCGCCGCCATGGCCCGCACCTACGTGGCCTTCGCCATCGGCAACGCCGAACTGCTCGACCTCATGTACTCCATCAAGCACGACCCCGCCGCCTCCGAAGCGCTCGTCAACGCCTCGCACCGGATGGCGGCTTCGGCCATGGAATTGATCGCCGAGGGCCAGCGCCGGGGCGAGGTCCGGCAGGGGCAGGTCGAGCGCGTCGGCATGCCGGCCTTCACCACGCTGCACGGTTACGCGAGCCTCGTCGTGCACGGCACGCTCCCCGCCGATCAGGTCGAAGCCGGCCTCGACGACGTCATCGAGTACATCCTGCGCGGCTGCGCGGCGCCTGATCCGGGTTAGCCGATGCCTGCCGTACTCGCCCGAGCCGGGTGACGGTGGCCCCTTTGACGAAAGTCAGGTCTCGAGTCGCGCCGCCCGCCCGTTGAGGTAGCGCTGCTCGGGCAGGCTGCTGGTGCGCTGGGCCGCGGCACGGTAGGCGGCCAGGGCGGCGGAGGTGTCCCCGGCCATCTCGAGCAGGTGGGCGCGGACGGCGAGCAGGCGGTGGTGCCCGGCGATGCGGGCGTCGGACTCCAGCCGGGCCAGCAGTTCGAGCCCGGCCGGAGCACCCTGGGCCATCGCCACGGCGACGGCGTGGTTGAGCGCGGCCATCGGGTTGTCCGACACCTGGACCAGGACCTCGTACAGGGCGGCGATCTGCGGCCAGTCGGTGTCCTCGGCGCGGCCCGCCTCGTCGTGGACGGCGGCGATGGCCGCCTGCAACTGGTAGGGGCCGGTGGCGCCGCGCGGGAGGGCCTCGGTGATCAGGGCCACGCCCTCGGTGACGTAATCGCGCTTCCACAGGCCGCGGTCCTGCTCCGCCAGCGGGATCAGCGCGCCGTCGGGCCCGACCCTGGCGGGGGCGCGGGCGTCGGTGAGCAGCATGAGCGCGAGCAGCCCGGACACCTCGCCGTCGCGCGGCAGCAGCCGGCGCAGCAGGCGGGCCAGCCGGATCGCCTCGGCCGACAGCTCCACCCGGATGAGGTGGCTGCCGGCGGTGCTCGCGTAGCCCTCGGTGAAGATCAGGTAGAGCACGTGGAGCACGGCGGCCAGGCGCTCGGCGCGCTCGGGCTCGGCAGGCAGGCGGAACGGGACGCCACTGGCCTTGATGCGCTGCTTGGCCCGGCTGATGCGCCGGCCCATCGTCGTCTCGGGCACCAGGAACGCGCGGGCGATCTCGGCGGTGGTCAGGCCGCCCACCGTGCGCAGGGTGAGCGCGATCTGGTGCGCCGGTGACAGCGCCGGGTGGCAGCACATGAACAGCAGGATCAGCGTGTCGTCCGACTCGCGCGGCGCCCTGTCGGCGGCCGGGGCCAGCCAGTCCTCGGACAGCGTCCACGTGGCGACCTGGTCCTCGCGCCGCCGGCGGGCCTGCTCGCTGCGCAGCAGGTCTGTCAGCCGCCGCGAGGCCACCGTGATCAGCCAGGCGCGCGGGTTGTCCGGCAGGCCGTCGCCCGGCCACTGGGCGGCGGCCGCGATCAGGGCCTCCTGGACGGCGTCCTCGGCGAGGTCGAAGTGCCCGTAGCGGCGCACGAGCGCGCCGAGGACCTGCGGCGCCAGTTCGCGCAGCAGACCCTCGACGGCGCTGTCGAGCAAGGGAACTAGACCTCGAGGTCGGTGCGGCTGTCGACGATGGGGCGGACGTCGGCCTTGGCCCTGCCGCGGGCGTGCTCCGGCGCGGGGCACGCGGCCAGGCGGGCGGCGATCTCGGTGGCGCGGTCGAAGCTGTCGCACTCGACGATCGTGTAGCCCGCCAGCACCTCGGCGGTCTCGGGATAGGGGCCGTCGGTCACGACGGGCACGCCGTTCTCGAGCTGGACGCGGCGCGTGTGCACGGGCTCGGCCAGGCCGCGGGCGTCGACGAACTCGCCGGAGTCGGCGATCTCCTTGTTCCACTTCTCCATGTAGGCGCCCATGGCCTCGAAGTCCGCGGCGGTCCACGCCGGGTTGTCCGGGGTGCCCTTGCCCGTCATGGAGTCGTAGTCCTGCTGCGACGCGTAGAGCAAGATCATGTATTTCATGCTCAACCTCCTTCTCGCCAGAGACGTCGGAGCCGCGCGCCCCATCCTGCCACCAGCTCCCCGTACTGTGACGCACATCACAACTATGGCTGAAGCAGCTCAATCCGCGGGTGCCGTGGCGTGCGCGCGCCGGCCCCGCAGCCGGTCCATCTCCCGCCATTCCGGCCGCAGCCCGGCCAGATTCGTGGTGAGGGCGTAGGCGGCCCCGCAGCCCAGCAGCACCGGCGACAATCCCGCAGCCGTCACCGCCGCTCCGCCCAGCAGCCCGCCCAACGGGATCCCTGCCCAGGCCAACGCGTCCTTCAGCGCGTTCACCCGGCCGAAGAGCTGCTGCGGAACCCGCTCGTAGGAGACCGCTCCCAGGATCGGATTGAGGAACCCGGAGCTGAAGCCGCTGATCGCGAACACCGCCACCATCGCCCACACCGGCGAATCCACCGCCAGGACGATGAACCTCGGCGCCCCGGCCAGCAGGAAGGCCACGAAGAACACCGGCCGGCGCCGCATCCGGTGCGCCACCATCGCCGCGACCAGGCTGCCGCCGACCGCGGCCAGCCCCATCACGCTGCTGTTGAGCCCCTGCACGGCGGGACCGTGGCCGGACTCCTTGGCCCACACCGGCGCGAGCACCTGACTGAAAGCCGCATCCAGCAGGTTCGTGACGCCGATCATGATGACCACGGTGAGCAGCAACCGGTCGCCGCGCAGGAACGCCAGACCGTGGCCGAAGCGCCGCCAGTACCCCTCGTCCTCGCCCTGACCCGGCGCCTGGCGTCCCATGCCGCGCGGCAGCGCCCACGCCACGACCACGGACCCGAGCGCGAAGCAGGAGGCGCTGATGCTCAGGGCCGTCAGTGGACCGAGCAACGCCACCGCCGCGCCGCCCGCCGCGGGCCCCGCCGTCTGGGCCAGCCGCTCGGTCACGCCCATCAGCCCCGTGGCCCGCTCGAGCGGCATCCGCCCGCGTTCGGCCGCCTCCGGGACCATGATCTCCTTGGCCAGGTCTCCCGGTCCGCGTGCCGCGCCGATCACCGCGACCAGGGCGATCAGCGCGCCTGGCGACAGCAGGCCGAGCGCGTGCAGCGTGACCACGGCAGCGGCCGCCGTGGCGCTGCTCACGTCGGCCGTCCACGAGATCCTGCGCGGCCCCACCCGGTCGACCAGCGGCCCGGCCAGCGCTTTGACCAGCACGTACGGGGCCATCTCGGCGAAGGCCACCAGCCCGGTCTGCACCGCGCTCCCCGTGGTCGTCAGCACGAACCAGGGCAGCGCGATGGCCGACACCCGCGTCCCGGTCAGCGCCACCGCCATGGCCGCGAGCACCCCGGCCATCGGACGTAACGCCGCCATCACGAGTCCGTCGTTGGCTCGGGCAGGACCTGCGTGATCAGCGAGACCCGTACCGCGCCTTCGGGGGCCGCCTCGCCCGGCACGTCGCGCCGATAGCGCGCCACGACCTCGCCCAGCTCCTCGCGCAGCAGCAGGCCTTCCTCGGGCGTGAGACGCAGCGCGAAGGAGCTGAGGTCGAGCACGCGCCGCCACTGTTTCGGCATGGTCTGCAGCTCGTTCAGCGCCCGCTGCGTGCGCACGTTGTACAGGGCCGCGATCGACTGCATGTAGGCCAGCACCGCCTCAGGCTCCCGCTCGGACAGCTCGTCGTCGGTGAGCCGGGTGCCCTGGTGGACCGAGCGCCACCAGCGCTCGCGGGCGTTGCCGCGCTCGGTGTCCTCTGCGACGAAGCCCGCCGCGCCGAGCCTGCGCAGGTGGTAGCTGGCCGTGCCCGAGTTCACCCCCAGCCGCTCGGCCAGCCGGGTGGCGGTGGACGGGCCATGCTTGCGCAGCAGGTCCACCAACTGCACCCGCACCGGGTGGGCCAGCGCCCGCAACCCGACGGCGTCGAGGACGACCACGCTCTCAGGGGAATCCGTCATGTCCCGAACATAAACCACCAACACTTCTTCGCAAACACTTCTTCGCGAAGAACTGTTTGCAATTTCCGCGCAGGCACCGGCACGGAGAAGGTGACTTCAGATCTTGGGCCGGGGTTACGCGCTGGGCCACGCGATGTCGTCAACCGCCAGGAACGGCTCACCGGCCACGCTCGCCGGGGTCACCCCGGTGAACGCCATGACGTCCCGATGCAGGTGGGACTGGTCGGCGTAGCCGCCCTCCACCGCGACCCTGGCCGCGCCTTCGCCCGCGACCAGGCGGTGGGCGGCATGGTCGAAGCGGACCAGCTTCGCGGCGCGCTTGGGCGGCAGGCCGAGCTGCGACCGGAACCGGGACCACAGGCGCTTGCGGCTCCATCCGACCTCGGCCGCCAGCCCGTCGATGCGGACCAGGCCGCGGCCTCCGGCGATCCGGTCCCAGGCCCAGGCCACCTCCGGGTCCACCGGCGCCCCCGCCTCATGCCGGCGGGCGAGCAGCGCGTCGGTCAACGCGAAGCGACCATCCCAGGAGGAGACCTCGCCCAGTCGCTCACGGATGCGTGACGCCTCCCGGCCCCACAGGTCGTCCAGGGCCACCACGGCGCCGTCGAGGTCGGCGGGGGAGGCGCCCAGAACCGCGCGGGCGATCACCGGGGACAGGCGCACCTGCACGCACTCGACGTTCTGCCCCCGCGCCCAGACCGCGCCTCCCGACCCGACGCCGGGCCCGGCGACGACGCTTCCCCGCTGTTGCCGTCCGGCATGGTCCATGACGGGCGAACCGGTGCCGAACTCCAGCAGCAGCGTCACGGCCGGGTGCGGAACCATCCGGAGCGCGTCCAGGTCACGGACGCGGAATCCGGCCATGGTGATCCCGGCCACCCGGCTGGGCCGCTGCGGGCATGCGACCTGCCACACAGCCGCGCCGTGCACGAACGTCCGCACGGCCCCATGCTACGCAAGCCGGCTGAGGGGAACATTCGTCCAAGACGCTGACGCGGTCCGGCGGCGACGGTGGGCTCATGACTGTTTCTGACGGCGGTACGCCGACGCTGCCTCTGGACGACGGCGACCTCTACGTGTGCCAGGACGGCCCCCGCGACGCCCCCGCACTCCTGCTCATCCACGGCTCCGCGTCCTCGACCCGCTCGTGGGACTCGCTGGTTCCGCTGCTGACCGGATTCCATCGCGTCATCCGGATCGACCTGCTCGGGCACGGCCGGTCGGCCAAACCGGCCGACCGTAGCTACGCGCTCCCGGACCAGGCACGCCGGGTCGGCACGGCGCTGGACCGGCTCGGCGTCGAGCACGCCATCGTGGTCGGCCATTCCAGCGGCGGCGCGGCCGCCACCGCCCTCGCCGAACAGCGACCCGATCTGGTGACCGCCCTCGTACTCGTCAACACCGGACCCAGCCTGGACGCCTTCATCGCACCGGAGTCCGCCGCGATCGACCCCTCGCAATGGCCCCCGACCGACGAGCAGCTCCGCCAGTTCGCGAGCACCGGTTTCAGCCGCGCGGGCTACCGGATCCCACCGGAGCTCCTGGACGAGGTGCGCGCCATGACCTACCACACGCTCACCGCGACGATGCAGGCCACCGCGGCTTACCTGCGGCAGCGGGCGCTGCCGGATCGGCTGGCGGCCCTCGGCAAGCCGCTACTGGTGATCTTCGGCGAGGACGACCGCAGATGGCGATCCTCATCCGCCGCCGACTACCGCACCGTTCCGGGCGCGAAAGTCGAGATGCTGCCCGGGCTCGGACACTCACCCATCCTCGAGGACCCGCCGCGGGCCGCCGTACCCCTGCTGGCCTTCACCGCGATCCACGCCGCCCGGGCCGACTGAACGAGACGGCCCGCTCCCAGCCCGTACAGCCGCGCTCCGGGAACCCTCGATCAGCAGAACTCCTGGTACACCTGGTACGTGAGCGAACAAGCGGATGTGATCGTGGTCGGCGCCGGTCTGGCCGGGCTCGTGGCCACCTACGAGCTGGTCAAGGCCGGGCGCAGGGTCCTGATCGTCGAGCAGGAGAACCGCGCGAACCTGGGCGGGCAGGCGTTCTGGTCGCTCGGCGGGCTGTTCATGGTCGACACCCCCGAGCAGCGCCGCCTCGGTATCAAGGACTCCTTGGCCCTGGCGGTGCAGGACTGGATGGGCTCCGCGGGCTTCGACAGGGAGGAGGACCTGTGGGCGCGGCGGTGGGCGCGTGCCTACGTCGAGTTCGCCGCCACCAGGAAGCGCTCCTACCTGCACGAGCTGGGCCTGCGGCTGACGCCCGTGGTGGGCTGGGCAGAGCGCGGCGGCAACATGGCCGACGGCCACGGCAACTCCGTGCCGCGCTTCCACCTGACCTGGGGCACCGGGCCGGAGGTCGTCCGCGTCTTCGCCGAGCCGGTGCTGGCGGGCGAGCGCCGCGGGCTGGTCACCTTCCGCTTCCGCCACCAGGTCGACGAGCTGCTCGTGGAGGACGGCGCCGTGGTCGGCGTGCGGGGCACCGTACTGGAGCCGACCGACCTGGAGCGGGGCAAGGCCTCGCCGCGCGGCGAGGCCGGCGCGTTCGAGCTGCGCGCGGGAGCGGTGATCGTGACGTCGGGCGGCGTCGGGCACAACCACGAACTCATCCGCCGCAGCTGGCCGGTCGAGCGGCTCGGCCCGTGCCCCGAGACGATGATCTCCGGCGTGCCCGCGCACGTCGACGGGCGCATGCTGGAGATCACCGAGCGCGCGGGCGGCAACGTGGTCAACCGCGACCGCATGTGGCACTACACCGAGGGCATCCACAACTGGGATCCCATCTGGCCCGATCACGCCATCCGGATCATCCCCGGCCCGTCGTCGCTGTGGTTCGACGCGACCGGGCGGCGGCTGCCCGCGCCCAATTTCCCCGGCTTCGACACCAACGCCACGATGAAGGCGATCCTGAGCACCGGCTATGACTACTCCTGGTTCGTGCTGACGCAGACGATCATCGAGAAGGAGTTCGCGCTCTCGGGCTCGGAGCAGAACCCGGACATCACCGGCAAGGACCTCAAGCTCGCCCTGGCCAGCCGCCGCGCCAAGGGCGCGCCGGGACCCGTCGAGGCCTTCAAGCGGCACGGCGTCGACTTCGTCGTCGCCGGCGACCTGCGGAGTCTCGTGGCCGGGATGAACAAGATCTCGCGCGGGCCGCAGCTCGACCCCGCCGCGCTCGAGCGGCAGATCCTGGCCCGCGATGGGGAGGTCATCAACGGCTACTCCAAGGACCTGCAGCTCATGGCGGTCAACAACGCCCGCAGGTACGTGGGGGACAGGCTGGTCCGCGTCGCCAAGCCGCACCGGATCCTCGACCCGGCCCACGGGCCGCTGATCGCCGTGCGCCTCAACATCCTGACGCGCAAGACGCTGGGAGGCCTGCAGACCAACCTCGACTCCCAGGTCCTGCGCCCCGACGGCACCCCGATGCCCGGCCTGTACGCGGCGGGTGAGGTCGCGGGCTTCGGCGGCGGAGGCGTCCACGGCTACAACGCCCTCGAGGGGACCTTCCTGGGCGGCTGCATCTTCTCCGGCCGCGCCGCCGGGCTCGCCCTGGCGTGAGGCTTGCCGTATCGGCAAGAGAGTTTGCCCGTACGGCGAGCAGGCCCGCATGGTTGTCGCGGAGGTGGTCGAGATGACCGATCAGCTGAGTGACAGCTATGACGTGGTGGTGGCGGGCGGCGGCGCCGCGGGGTTGAGCGGGGCGCTGGTGCTGGCCAGGTCGCGCCGCTCGGTGGTGGTGATCGACGCGGGATCCCCGCGCAACGCCCCGGCCTCCGGTGTGCACGCGCTGCTGGGACACGACGGGATCCGGCCTGGCGAGCTGCTGGAGCGGGGCCGCGCCGAGGTCCGCGGCTACGGCGGCCACGTGGTGACCGGCGAGGTCGCCGGCGTGACCCGTGACGGCGACGGGTTCGAGGTCGCGCTGGCCGACGGCCGGACGATCGGCGCGCGCCGCCTGCTGGTGGCCGCCGGGCTGGTCGACGAGCTGCCGGACATCCCGGGACTGCGCGACCTGTGGGGCGGGGACGTGGTCCACTGCCCGTACTGCCACGGGTGGGAGGTGCGCGACCGGGCCATCGGCGTGCTGGCCAGTGGCCCGCTGTCGGTGCACCAGGCGTTGCTGTTCCGGCAGTTGAGCGCCGATGTCACGTACTTCACCCACACGATGCCCGCGCCGGCGGGCGAGCAGGCCGAGCAGCTGGCGGCGCGGGGGATCCGGGTGGTGACCGGCGAGGTGGCGGCACTGGAGATCGCCGACGGTCACCTCGCCGGGGTAAGGCTGAGCGACGGCACCGTGGTCGGCCGCCAGGTCCTGGCGGTGGCGTCGCGGATGGTCGCCCGCGCGGGCTTCCTGGCCTCGCTCGGGCTGCATCCGGTCGAGCATCCGATGGGGGTGGGGGAGCACATCGCCGCCGATGCGGCCGGCCGTACGGACGTCCCCGGCGTGTGGGTCGCGGGCAACGTGACCGATCTGGTGGCGCAGGTCGGCGGCAGCGCGGCGGCGGGCGTGATCGCGGCGGCGCAGATCAACGCCGACCTGGTCGCCGAGGACACCCGCCACGCGCTGGAAGCCTCATAACCCAACGCTTGCCCCGAAGTGACTGTTGCCTGGGGCGAAACCGGGCAGACGTGTTCGAAGGTGATGGTTTCGCTTTTACCAGGGGACAAGGGATGAACTACGGCGTGCATTCCGAGGTCGGGCGGCTGCGCAAGGTGATCGTGCATCGGCCCGATCTGAGCCTGAAGCGACTGACCCCAGCGAACAAGGACGAACTGCTCTACGACGACGTCCTGTGGGTACGACGGGCCCAGATCGAGCACGACGCGTTCGTGGCGATGATGCGCGAACACGGCATCGAGGTCTTCTACCACCAGCGGCTGCTGGCCGAGGCCCTCGACACCGGCCAGGCGGCCAAATGGCACGCCGTCGAGCGCATGGTCACCCACCTGTCGGTGGGGCCCGCCCTCGTCGACGAGGTGCGCGAGGAGCTCGCGTCCTGGCCGGGCGAGAAGCTGGCCACGTACCTGATCGGCGGCCTCACGGTCGGCGAGTACCTGGACGAGGCGCGCCAGGCCCGCGAGGGCATCGACGAGCGGTCGCTGGTCGCTGTCATGGCGGGGTCGGGCACCTACCTGCTGCAGCCGCTGCCCAACTCGCTCTACCAGCGCGACCCGGTCGCCTGGCTGTACGGCGGGCTCACGCTCAACCCGCTGTTCTTCCACGCCAGGCGGCTGGAGACGATCAACCAGAGCATCGTCTACCACCACCACCCGATGTTCGCCCGCGAGGATCTCGAGTACTGGTACCCGCCCATGGGCGACGACGGCCGCTTCGACGAGGAGGACTTCGGGCAGGCCTCCATGGAAGGCGGCGACATGATGCCGATCGGCAACGGCGCCGTCGCCATCGGCGTCAGCGAGCGCACCACCGCGCGCATGATCGAGGAGGTCGCCCGGGCGCTGTTCGCCAAGCAGGCCGCCACCCGGGTGCTGGCCGTGGACATCCCGCCCAGCCGCTCCTACATGCACCTCGACACGGTGTTCACGCTGCTGGACGTGGACAAGGCCACCGGCTACCCGCCCGTGGTCGACAACGCGGCGGTCTGGTCGCTGCGGCCCGGCGACAAGGAGGGCACCCTCGAGGTCCACCGGGACAAGAACCTGGCCACCGCGTTCGCCGACGCGCTCGGCATCGACAGGCTCGAGATCATCCCCACGGGCGGCGACGACTACCAGCAGGCCCGCGAGCAGTGGGACTCGGGCAGCAACTTCGTCGCCCTGGAGCCTGGCGTGGTCGTCGGCTACGACAAGAACGAGTTCACCAACCGCAAGCTGCGCGAGCACGGCGTCGACGTCGTCGAGATCGAGGGCTTCGAACTGGGCAAGGGCCGTGGCGGCGGGCACTGCATGACGTGCCCCATCCTGCGCGACCCGGTCACCGCGTAGGGAGCGCGCGCACCTCGGGGTAGGGGTGGTCGCCGGACAGCAGCCGGGAGGGGAGGTGGCGGACCGCCTGGTCGGCGAACTGGGTGACGTAGGCGTTCTGGATGCGCAGGCCACGGGCTCCGTCGATGGACCCCAGCGGGAACAGGGCGCGGATCGGCGCCGCCAGGTAGATGACCGCGTAGTCGGTGAAGTCGAAATGGCCGGTGCCGGCGATCTCGTAGCGCCAGATGGGACCCGCCCCGGCGGCCAGCAGGCGCAGGGTCTGCCGGCGGATGCCCTGGTTCTCCGCGTCGGCTGCCCGGCAGGTGCCGGTGACGCACGAGTCGTCGCCGCCGAGGATCAGGGCGGGAGCCCGCAGCCCGGTGCGGACGACGTCGCCGTGCAGAGCTCCGTCCAGGTCGACCGCGCCCGCGCAGGACGGGTCGTCATGGCAGGCCTGGAAGGCGGTGGCGCCGCCGAAGGAGTGCCCGACGTAGAGCGGATGGCCGGCGTCGACGTGCCCGGCCAGCCGTGATTCCCGGTCGAGCCGGGCGGCGCGGGCCGCGACGAAGCGGGCGTCGGCCGTCCAGACGCCGAGCAGCCCGTCGGCGGTCTTGTCGTCCCACGCCTCGGGTTTGCCGGCCGGCGTGCTGGCGACCGCGTGCCCGTGCAGCACCGTGACGTTGGCGCTGTAAGTCGGGGTCAGGCTCGCCACGACGTAGCCGTGGCCGGCCAGCTCCTGCGCCAGGGTGCTGAACACCGGCGCGTCGAGCCCCAGCCCGGGCGCGAGTACGACCAGCGGGAACCTGCCCTGCGCGACGGCGGCGCCGTCGACCGCGTGGGTGCGCACCGCCGCGAAGCTGCCCTCGCCCAGGCCCGGCAGCGGCGTCGGGATGTGCTGCCGCCCCCACTCGCCCGGCGTGTAAGGGGCGCGCGGCCCGCCCGCGTCCCGCGGGGCCGGGTACCAGATCCACACCGACAGCTCGCGCGGCCGCCCGGGACTCGGCGCGAGCGGGTCGGTGCGGCCGGGGTCGGTCCATTCCTGGAACATGCGCCCGACCCCGTACGCCCCGGTCGGCGCGGGTAGTTCCTGCGGCAGCACCCGCCGTACGGTCACCACGCCCAGATAACCGACGACCAGCAGGACGAGCGCCAGCGGCAGCCCCACCAGGATCCGGGAAACCCGGCGCCTGCGAGTTCTGAAGGCCTGCACCAGGAGGGTCACCAGGAAGACGACGGCCGCCAGTGACGCGACGAGCCTGGTGATGTCGCCCAGCGTGCCGAGCTGGTAGTCCAGCAGGTAACCGATCCCTTCACGGAAGGCGAGGGTGACGGGAACGCTCGCGGCCGCGCCGTACAGCGCCGCCATGAGCACCGGCACGCGGCGGCGCGGCCGGGACGAGCGCAGCAGCCCGAGATAGGCGTTGAGCGGGACGAGCACCGCCGTCAGCAGGACGGCGCCGACGACGACGCGGAAGGCGGCGGCCTGCACGGGTCGCGGGCCCAGGCCGTCGCCCATCGCCTCGGCCAGCGCCAGCCAGCCGGACACGGTGGTCGTGAGCAGGACGGTCGCCACGATCCGGTGCCCGCGCAGGACGCCGGCGACCCGGCGCGCCCAGCCGGTGGGAACCCGCAGGCGTGCCGCGGCGGCGAGGAGGTCCTCGACCCAGTCGGTGTCGCCCCTGGTGGCGGGACCGGCCCGGCGCAGGGACACGGCGAGCGGCACAGCGGACATTGTGACGACGGCCAGCCCGGCGATCATCAGGTGCTGCTGCCACCCCCGCACGTCGGCGTGCGCGCCCGCGGCGACCGACGCCCAGCACGTCACCGCCGTCGCCACCACGGCCACCAGCACCGCCCACGCGCCGCGCAGCAGGTCACCGGACGCGGGCCGTACCCGGGCGCGGATCGCGATCGCCAGCGCCAAGGCCGGAACGAGCAGTTCGGTGGCGGAGATCACGACATCGTAGGGATCGTCCTGCCACGGGCTGAAGACACGCACGGCGCGTGACTGGGTGGTCAGCAGGATCAGCACGGTGAAGGCCGACGCGGACGCCATGCACCACCGCAGGGCTCTGGTGAAGGTCACGCGCCGCACGCTAGTACGCGAAACGATATACCGTCAAACGTAATAGTGGCGAAGTGTCCGCGTGACACTGATCGACGAGCACAGCGCCGCCACCGCGCCGACCGCGACGCCCGCCAGCGTCACCGGGGTACGGCCGGCCATCGCCGCCGCGACGCCGTTCACCACCGCGACCGCGCAGAGCAGGACCGTCACGGCCGCGGCCAGCAGCACCGGCGGCCGCATCACCGCGACGGACGGCCGGGCCCGCCGCAACGTGACCACCGGCCCGGCCGCGACCGCGAGCACCGTGGCGGCCAGCCCGGCCGTCCACGCCAGCACCCCGGCCAGGAAACCCGCCGACAGCTGGTGCGGCCGCGCGAGCAGCAGGGCGCCCACGACCTCGACACCTGCCAGGACACCCCCGGGCAGCAGCGGCACCACCAGGCGCCGATCGCGCGCCGGCACCAGCACCCGCAACGTCATCAGCAACGCCGCCGCGCCGGCCACGGCGCATCCCGCCAGCACCAGCCACCAGGCCGCCGAGACCAGCGCACGCACCGTGTCGGGAGTGCCCGGCGCCGGCGGATCCAGCAGGAGCCGGTCGAGCACCGGCACCGACGACACCCCGGCACACCAGGCCACCCACGTCGTGGCCAGCGTCGCCTGCGCGCGGCGCCCCTGATCGCCCAGCGCGGGTCTCAGCCAGGCCCGCGTGGCGCCCACCGCCAGGTCCAGCATCACCCCGGGGCCGCCGCCCGTGTCCTCGACCAGCGCCTCGAGCTCATCTCCGTAACGCTCGCGGAACCACGGCGGGTAGCAGGCCAGCGCGACCCGCACGGCCGGGCCGCTCATCGCGCCACGCCCGCCGACAGGCGGCTCAGGCCGGTGGTGGCGAAGCGCGACATCTCGGTCAGCCGCTCGGAAAGCGCCGACGCCCCCGCCGCGGTGATCCGGTACGGCCGGCGCCGCTCCTCCCCGGGCAGCGCCTCCACCAGCCCCTGCTCCTCCAGCCTGGACAGCGCGGCATACAGCGTCCCTGGCCCCAGCGTGATGCCCGCCTGCTCCTGGACGTCCTTGACGATCGCGTAGCCGTGCTTCGGGCCCTCCGCGAGGCTCCCCAGGATCAGCAACGGCGGATTCCCCCACCCCAACGGATCCGAGCGTCGCGCCATGACGGCCCCCTCTACTACGCCAGACGATAGGTCGTCAAACGATACTACGGGCGCAGGGACTGGGTGAACGTGAACAGGCCGTCGGGGTCGTAGGCGGCCTTCACCTCGCGCAGCCGTGGCAGATTGCTCCCGTAGTAGGCCCGAGCCCAGTCCTCCAGGTCGGCATCCGGATAGTTGGGATAGACGGCGCCGGAGGACCAGGGCGACAGCCGCGCCCACGACCGGCGCAGCCACGCGTGCGCGTCCCGCCTGCGGTCGTCGGTGGCGCGGAACCCCACCTGGACGGACTGCTTGAGCAGGAAGCGCGGGGCGCGGTGGACGAAGGCGCTCGCGCCGGGGGAGTGGCGGGCGATCGCGCCCGCCCAGGGCACGAACTCCAGGTCACGGATCTCTCCGCGGACGCGGTCGGCGGCCAGCCGTTCCAGGAGGTCCTCGATGGCCGCCCGGGGCAGGTGGCCGTCGAAGAAGGCGGATTTGTTCAGGCGGAGTCCCGGCCGCTCGCCGTACGGGAGGTCCGTGACGGCGCTCCCCCCGTCGTCGGCGTAGGCGTGGTGGCAGGCGGCCGCGGCGCCTTCCAGGCGGGTGAGGCTGACCTGGTCCAGCGGCGCGAGATCGGCGACCAGCTTGGCCGCCCACTCCTCCGGGCCCGCGACGACGCCGAAGAGCACGGCGTAGGGCGGCTCCTCGGGCTCGTCGCCGCAGATGACGGCGATCTCCAGGTTGACCTCGTCCGGCGCCTCCGGGGCCCAGTGCTGCCAGGCGTCGACGAGGTCGGCGGCCCGGCCGTACTCGCAGATCGCCTGGACGGCGGTGATCGGCACGATGGGCCTGGTGCGCAGCGTCAGCTCGGTGACCACGCCGAAGTTGCCTGCGCCGGCTCCGCGCAGCGCCCAGAGGAGGTCGTCCTGCGCTTCGACGCTCCGCCCGTTGGCCAGGATGACGCGTGCCGCCAGCACGTGGTCGGCGCCCAACCCGTACAGGCGGCTGAGCACGCCGTAGCCGCCGCCGAGCACGGCCCCGACGACGCCGACGGTGGGGCACCAGCCGCAGGGCACCGTGCGCCCGTGCTCGGCCAGGCGGCGGGCCAGCTCGCCGATCTGGACGCCGGGGCCCACCCGCACGCTTTCCACGCCGACGTCGATCGTCTTCATCGCGCCGAGGTCGACCAGCAGGCCGGTCGTGGAGGAGTGCTCGGCGAAGCTGTGGCCGCCGCCGCGCAGGACGAACGGCAGACCGCGGGCGCGGGCGAGTTCCAGGACGCTGAGCACGTCCGTTTCCGAGGCGCAGCAGGCCACCAGGGCAGGGAGCTCCTCGGTGAGCGTGCCGAGGAACGCCTTGCGCCTGGTCTGGTAGCCGGGCTCGCCGGGGTGGATCAGCCTCATCTGCGCGCCGCCTTCCCTGTCTGCAGCGCGTACAGCTCGGCGTAGCGCCCGTGCAGCGCCAGCAGCTCCTCGTGCGTGCCCTCCTCGACGACGCGCCCACGGTGCAGCAGGTAGATGCGGTCGGCGTGCCGTACGCTCGTCAGCCGATGCGTGATCAGCAGGACGGTCCGCTCGCCCGCGATCTTGCGGAGCGTCTCGTAGACCGCGTACTCGGCCTTGGCGTCCAGCGGCGCCGTCGGCTCGTCCCAGATGAGCAGCGGGCCGTCGCGGAACAGCCCGCGGGCCACGGCCAGGCGTTGCCACTGGCCCGCCGACAGCTCGTGACCGCCCCTGAACTGCTTGGACAGCAGGGTCTGCCACCCGGCGGGAAGACCGGCCACCACGTCGTCGGCCGCGGCCAGCGAGGCGGCCTCGTGCAGGGCCAGATCTCCCGGGTCGGGGCGGTCGTGGCGGCCCAGGCGGACGTTGGTCCTGGCGTCGTGCGGCCAGCGGACCGGCTGCTGCGGCACCAGGACCACCCGGTCGGCCAGGGTGTCCGGGTCCAGTTCGGAGCTGTCGACCCCGTCCCACCGCAGGGTGCCCGTCGTGGGCCGGTAGAGCCCGGCCAGCACCCTGGCCAGCGTGGTCTTGCCCGAACCGTTCTCGCCGACCAGCGCGATCGTCTGGCCCGCGTGGATGGTCAGATCGATGTCCCGCAGCGCGGGGCGCGGGCTGCCGGGGTAGGTGAAGCCGACGCTGTGCAGCGTGATGCGTTCGGGTGAGCGCGGCGCCGCCGTACCGCCGGAAGGCAGTCGCCGAGCCTCGGCGTCGGCGAGGAAGTCGTGGTAGTCGGAGACGTACATGAACTGCTCGAACAGCTGGTTGGCGGCCTGGGCGAGCTGCCTCAGCGCCGCGGCCGCCACCCTGACCGCGATCACCGCGGTGCCCGCGGCCGCCAGCGCGATCCAGCCCGAATGTAGCATCAGCCCGAGTACGGCCAGCACCGCGGCCATGGCGAGACCGCCCGCGGCACGCCCCGCGGCCCTGACCCGCGCCATCGACACCCCGACCCGCGTCTCGGTCTGCTTCAGCACGTCCGCCACCTGGCGGTACTCGGCAAGCAGGTACGGCTGAGCCTGGCAGGCCCGCAGCTCGGCCGCCGGTTCGCGCTCGGTGGCCAGATCGGCGAGCAGGTCCACCCGCCGGTTCAGCGTGACCATGCCCCGCATGCCCGCGTAGCCGTACCGCGCGGCCTTCAGCACCGCCCACGCCTCCGGGACCACGCTGACCACGAGCAGCGGCACCAGCAGCGGGTGCAGCACGGCCAGCCCCGCGGCGGCCGCCGCCACCCCGCAGGTGGCGCCGAGCAGGTCGACGGTGTTGCCCAGCGCGCGCTCGAGATGGAACAGCCCGCGGTCGCGCGCCCGGTGCAGGCCGTCGAAGAAGTCCACGTCGTCGAAGTCGGACAGCTGCACGCCGAGCGCGGCGGCGAACAGCCGTTCCTCCGCCGCCCGGCGCAGCGCGGGCTCCAGCCGCGCCCTGGCCAGCTCCACCGCCGCCTCGGCCGCCCCGCGCAGCGCCACGATCGAGGCGACCAGGATCAGGCTGGGTATCGCCGCCACGAGCCGATCGGGCGCCGCTCCCGCGGCCAGCAGTTCGTCCAGCACGGCCGCGGTCGCCAGCAGCCCGCTGGCTGTCGCGACACCCGAGGCGACCTGCAGGACGAGGATCGTCAGCGCGGGCCGGCGCCCGCATTGCCAGATGAGCCGCAGCACGGGCGCGGTGATCGCCGGCAGCCGCCGCAGGGTGCGCCGAGGCCCGTCCGGCCGGTCCAGGTGCCAGTACGGAGTGGCGAGTTCCTCCTCCATGTCGCTCACTCCAGGTCCGGCAGCAGGACGGAAGGCAGCGCGCAGTCCGGGTGCATGCGCAGCAGCTGGTAGGCCACCCCGCCCAGGCCGGGCAGCAGCCCCGGTGCGAAGGCGTCCCTGGCCAGGCCGCTGATCGGGCCGTTGGTCTCCAGGCTGCCCAGGATGTGGGCGTCAAGCCGCGCGCGTTCCACCGGAGCGACGCCTGCCGCCCGCGCGTGCTCGATCACCTCCCATGAGCCGAGATCGCCGTGGCAGAGCGTGTGGTTCCAGCCGGTGCCGTCGGCCCAGCAGGAGGCTGCGGCCCGCGCCAGCCTGTCACGCCACAGGGCGCCGCCCCCGCGGGCGAGCTGGTCGGCGGCGACGATGCCGACGCCGCCCGCGCCGTGGCACCACGCGGCGGCGGTGAACCCGTCGCCGCGCAGGTCCACCCAGCCGCGCTGATCGGGGTCGTAGAGGGTGTCCTCGTAGGCGAAGGCGGCCTCTGCCTGTTCGTGCGCGCCCAGCCGGGACAGGGCCCAGCCGATGCCGGTGGCGCCGTGGGCCAGCCCACCGAGGCCCTGGGGGAAGCGCGCGCTGGGCCAGCACAGGCCGCCGGGACGGCGCTCGGCCAGGGTCTCCAGGCGGTGTCCGATCGCGTGGGCCAGTTCCGCCCATCGGGGTTCGCCGGTCTGCTCGCCCAGCCGCAGCAGCGGGACGATCGCTCCCGCCATCCCGGAGAGGAGGTCGTAGCTGTCGTCGGCCTCGATCGACTCGGGCAGCAGCTCCGCCAGCGCGCGAGCGCGTACCAGCGCCTCCTCTCCGGCCGCGCCGAGTCTCCGCAGCAGCAGCCAGCCCCACACCTGCGAGGCGATGCCGAGGTAGGCGCCGGGAGGCTCCGGCCGCAGCCGTATGTCCTCCTGCCGCTTGGCGGCGTCGCGATCCTCCGTGATGCGGATCGTGCGCAGGACCGCCTCCAGGAGGCCGGGCAGCTCCTCGACCGGCTCGGCCCTGCCTTCGGCGGCCTCCCGGATGTAGGAGGTCAGCAGGATCGCCACGCCGTGGGCTCCGTTGTACAGGTCGGCGGACAGCGGTTGTACGGCCCAGCCGGTGGGGTTGAGCACCGGGGTGATCCAGGTGACCGTGCCGTCCGCGCCGCGCACGGCGTGGTCGAGCACGCCGCGCATGATGCCGACCGCGACCTGCCGCCGCCGGGGGGCCAGGCGTTCGGTGCGGATGACGCCGGGCGAGAGCCCCATGTCCTCCGGCATCCAGCCCTCGTTGAGGTAGGCGCTGACCAGCGCCGCCTGCGCCACCCTGCGGTCCAGGCCGTGGTCGCGCCCCCGCCAGCGGGTCACGGCGTCGGCGACCAGGTCGAGCTCCGGGCCGCACCTGGTGCCCGCCGGGCCGTTGAGCACGCCGACGCGCGGGGTGGTGTCGAACATCGGGATGTCGCCGTGGCACAGCTCGTCGACCTCGGCGGCGATGATGGCGGCGTCGCCGGGAGCGCCGGGCACGTTCTCCGACATCTTGGCCAGCAACGCGGCGGCCTTCGCGCGGGCGGGCGCCTCGTCGTGCAGCGCGGCGGGGTGCCAGAGCATGCGGCCCAGCTCGGCGTAGGACTCGGTGGAGCGCAGCACCGCGCGGACCGGGCAGTCGGCGAAGCCCGCCAGCAGCGGCTCGAGCTTGCCCGACCGGTCCAGTTCGGTCAGCCGCTCGTCGAGCTCGTCGAATCCGGCGATGATCGAGTCCCAGTAGCTGCCGAGCACCGGCTCCGGGCTGGGATGGTTGGCCGACGGGGGCAGCTTCACCCGCTCGGTGCCCATCCGGGGGCTGTCGGTGCCCGCGCCGAGCACCACCGGCAGTTCGACCTCCGGTTGCTGGCCGGGCAGCGCGCCTGCCGCCGACATGTCCACACCGCGCCAGCCCAGCGCCACCCCTCGCCCGGGGAGCAGCCCGGTGCGCATGACCGAGGTGTCCACCAGTTGCACCGCCAGGTCGACGGCCTGGCCGTACCCCGAGGGACGTGCCCTGGCGTGCGGGGTGAACAGGCTCTCGCAGTCGACGACCACGGGGTGGGGCCCTGCGGCGATGAGGTTCTCGGAGTGCAGGTCGCTGCCGCCGAGCAGGCGCATGAGCGCCAGCCAGTGGCCCATGCCGCGGTAGAAGGCCCGCAGCTCCGCCGTGTCGGCGCAGTAGCGGTGCTCGATGTGCTCGGCCCAGCCGTACCCTTGCCCGATCACCACCGCGGGCACCCGCATCGTGGAGACGCCGAGGTGCGTGAGCAGCTCGGCGAGCGCCGCGTCCACCGCCAGCGAGCGCGGTTTGTAGACCACCCGGCCGTCCTCGCCGTGCACCGCGACGACGGTCTGCCCGCCCCGGTGGCTGTCTCCCGCGCCGAACTCGACGCGTTCGAGCGCACCTGAAGGTGCTCCCGGGAGGGTGGCCAGCGCCGCGCGGTCCGCGGCGTAGCGTTCGGCGAAACGGTAGGCGGCCTCGCACCGGTGGCGGATCACCGTCGCGAGCCTGGCCGTCATGCTGGGGTACGGCACCGCCAAGCCGGACCAGAATGCCGGTTCCGCCACACTTTGCTTCCATTCCTCCCATCGAGCGGCGGGGTCGGCGGCCGTCAGACGCCCGGACAGCCGGGCGGCGTTCAGCTCCAGCACCAGCACCCTGGTGATCTTGCGGCGGACGTCCTCCTCGACGGAGGTCGCGGCGCCCGCCAGGATGGCGCGTCGCTCGGCCGGGGTGAGGCCGGTGAGCGACCCCAGCCCGGTCTCCAGGTCGGCCAGGATCGGTCCGATCAGCGGGTCCAGCGGAGGGTCGAACTCACCGGCCATGTGCTCCCGTCCCCGCTCAGCAGCAGTAACGGGTGTAGGAACCCGAGCAGGCGGTCCCGCACCTGCCGGAGTAACCCGGCCCGGTCATGGTGATCTCGGACTCGACGTACGTGCCGGGCAGCATCGGGCCTACCGGGCTGTCCTCCTCGCCCGCCCTCCAGGCGGCGACGATCTCCTCGGCTCTTTCGAGGGTGATGGTCATGCTGGCTCCCTTCTCCAGATGGCGCCATGTTCCGTTGCCGGATCCGTGGCGGATAGCCGCCATAACTGCGCACTTGACATGACATTCCGGATATGGGAAAGACAGGCGTGATCACCGTTTCCGTCGTAGACGATGACCGGATGCTGATCGAGGGACTGGCCGCGTGGCTGGCCGGTGTCCCCGACGTCCGGCTGACCGGGCGGGCCGCCACCGTCGCCGAGCTGCTCAGGACCGAGCCGTCGCCGGCCGACGTGGTGCTGCTCGACCTGCTGCTGGCCGACGGCTCCGACCCCGTGGACAACGTGCGCACACTGGTACGGCTGTGCCGGCGGGTGCTCGTGGTCAGCGTGGTGACCTCGTGCGACATGGCCAGGCGGATGATCGGCGCCGGAGCGGGCGGGTACCTCACCAAGGACCACGACCTGGCGGCCCTGGTGGCGAAGATCAGGGAGGTGGCCAAGGAGGAGGTGGCCATCTCCCCGGAACTGGCGCTCGGCTGGCTCGCCGACCGCGACGACGACCGGCCCGTCCTGTCTCCACAGGAACGTGCCATCCTGCTCGCCTACGCCTCCGGCATGACGCTCACCGCGGCGGCCCGCAGCGCCGGGGTGCAGCCGGGGACCGCCAAGAACTACCTGCAACGCGTCAAGGACAAGTACCGCAAGGCGGGCCGGCCCGCCTACACCAAGCTGGAGCTCGCCGCCCGCGTCAGGGAGGACGGTCTGGCCACCTGAGCTCCACGCACACCCCTTCACCGGCAGCGGTGATGATCTCCGCGCGGCCGCCGACCTCGCGCATGCGGTCGATGACCGAGGAGCGTAATCCGTAGCCGAGCTCGACCCGGCCCGGATCGAAACCGCTGCCGCGGTCGACCACGCGGACGGTGACCACACCGTCCACCGCGATGGCGGTGAGCCAGGCATCACGCTCCCCGGAGTGCCTGGCCACGTTGTTGAGCGCCTCCTCGGCGGCCTCCGTCATGGCCGCGGCCACACCGGCGGGCAGATCCTCCGGCAGCGCCTCGTCGGCGAAGCGCACGCACAGGCCCAGCCCCGCCGCCCTGGCCACGGCCCGGGCCAGGCCGTTGCCCAGTCCGGTGGCGGGGCCGGCGGCGTCCTGCCTGATCAGCGCCCGCACGTAGGCCGCGTCCGCGGCGCACCGCCGCCGCACCTCCTCCGTGCGGTGATCCAGCCCGCCCCGGGCGATCGCGGTCAGCGTGGCCAGGACCGTGTCGTGCAACTGCCGATAGTGCGCGAGCCTGGCCTGTTCGGCGACCCGCTCCGCCTCGGCCGTCAGCCGCTGCTCGGTCAGCCCGTCCAGCCGCATGGCCTGGGCGGCCAGGTAGCGGCGGATGAAGAAGACGATGACCGCGAACCAGACATAGCTATTGACCCGTACGGCCAGCTCCAGCACGAACGGGGTGTGCAGGCCGAGATCGTCGGCGTGCGCGATCGCGTAGACCACGATCGCCGGCAGCAGGGCGGCGAACTGGATCGCGCGCTCGCTGACCGCGCCGATCAGCGCCCCGGTCGCCAGCAGGGCGTGCGAGGACCAGTTGGACTCGCACGTGCCCGACTCCGGCAGGCAGACACCCGTGACCCCGACCATGAAGACGCAGGTGGCCAGGGCGTCGATCACCACGGCCAGGGGCGTGAACCAGCCGCGCCGCGCGACCCACTGGAACAGCGTCACGTTCCAAGCCAGGGCCAGCGCGAGCAGGACCGCGTTGCGGCACCGGTCGGAGAAGAGCACCTCGTCGGCGAACAGGCTCGCGCACGCGGGCAGCAGGTAGCTGAGCCGCTGCAGCATCAGCAACATCGCCACGAACCTGCGCACGCGCTCACCGCTGGGCCTGGAGGCCAGGAACAGCGGATCTCGCCAGCCCAGAGAGGTCCGCCCGGGGCCGCGGGCGGGTGATGGCTGCATCTGGAGTCATGCCCTTCTGACGAGCCGGCTTCAAAGATCCATCGACCTCGACGCGATCTCAAGCGAAGCCCTGAAACGGACGCCCGAGTTGCCGCAATAGCGCACGCTCCTGCGGCGTACCGTCGGGGCATGGGCGGAGAGATCTGGGAGGTCGGCGGCGCGTACGAGGACTACATCGGCCGGTGGAGCCGGTCGGTGGCCGCGGCGTTCGTGTCCTGGCTCGCCGTACCGGCCGGACGGCGCTGGCTGGACGTCGGGTGCGGCACCGGCGCGCTGACCGCCGCGGTGCTGGACGCGGCCGAGCCCGCCGAGGTGGTCGGGGTCGATCCGTCGGACGGATTCCTGGCGCACGCGCGGCGGCTGGGCGCCGATCCGCGGGTCCGGTTCGAGACCGCCGAGGCGGGAGCGCTGCCTTTCCAGGACGGCCGGTTCGACGCCGTGGTCAGCGGGCTGGTGCTGAACTTCGTGCCGGACGCGCGGGCGGCGGTGGCCGAGCTGGCCAGGGTGGCCGCGCCGGGAGGGACGGTCGCGGCGTTCGTCTGGGACTACGCCGGCCGGATGGGGATCATCCGCACCTTCTGGGCGGTCGCCGCCGAGCTCGATCCGGACGCGGAGGAGCTGGACGAAGGGGTCCGGTTCCCGTTGTGCCGGCCGGAGCCGTTGCGCGGGTTGTGGGGCGGGATGGGCGAGGTCCTGGTCGAGCCGATCGAGGTGGCCGCGGTGTTCCGGGATTTCGAGGACTACTGGCGGCCGTTCCTCGGCGGCCAGGGCCCGGCCCCGGCCTATGCCGTGTCACTGCCCGAGGAGCGCCGCGCGGCGCTGCGGGACCGGCTCCGCGAGCGCCTTCCGGCGGCGCCGGACGGATCGATCACCCTGCCTGCCCGCGCCTGGGCAGTGCGCGGCGTCACACCCCGCCGGTGACCACCGCTCACGGTCGCGGTGAGCGGTGGTCCGAGGACGTTCCCGTCAGGCGGGGCAGGTCTCGCGCTTGGCGGTGAGCTCCAGGGTCTTCTTGATGGAGCTCAGCCCGAGCCGCTTGGACTCAGGGCAGAACTTGCTCAGCGGCACCGTGTACTCGGCGTGGAAGACCGGCTTGCCCGCCTTGATGAACGGCGTGAGCGTGGAGCACTCGTGGTACTCGGCGCACTGCTCGTTCACCGCGAAGTCGAAGTCGCCGACCAGCTGCGGGACCTGGTCGAGGTCGTTCTTCAGACCGATCGCCAGGCCGTGCTCGTGGGCGCCCTGGGCGAGCATGCGGTTGAAGGCGAGCTGGTGCTTGGCGGTGACAGGGAAGCCGGAGTCCGCCTGGTAGGCGTCCACCAGGTCGGCCTCGACGCCGTCGAAGCCCTTGGCCTTGCACTGGTCGAGGCGGGCGGACCAGATGCGCTTGATCACGTCGAGCTGCCTGATGTCGACCCACCGCTCCTGCGGCCATCCGTCGACCTGGTTGCCCAGGACGGACTTCGGGAAGTCCTTGTAGTCGGGACGTCCCTGCTCGGCCGCGCCGATGTCGATGTAGCAGACGACCTTGCGTCCCAGGCCGTGCAGGGCCGACACCGTCGCGGCGGAGGTGTTGAACATGTCGACGTCGTAGACGTCCGCCTTCACCGAGGTGTCGATCTTGCCGCTGAGCTGCCACTGCCAGCTCAGCCCTGCCTTGGGGTGCCACCAGTCGCCGGCCGAGGTCGTGGTGGCCGCCGCCGCGGGCGTCACCACCCCCGCCACCACCGCCATGCTCGCCAGTGCGGCACCGAATAATCTCATGCCTTCTCCTCATCTCCGGGTCGCAGCCCCTTTGCGGCCACGTGCTGATCATGGAGCGAGGCCAAATTCTGCCAGTCGGATCGGCCTTCCGCATGCCGAAAAGCACATCTCGTCGCGAGCATGATCGGGCGTGCGGCCCAGCGTGACGGCCTGGCTGCGCGCGGTCGCGAGCGGGACCGACGAATTTCGGTCAGTGCATGGGCGCGGGTTTTGACCCACCACGGACAAATCTGTGTCTCGCCTTTAGCTGCCGCGCCCAGCTGTCGCGATCATTTGCCGGACGTTTGAAAGTCCGCGCCCGTCGCCTCCGTGCCTGATGACCCTGGCGGGGGAAACGGTCACCTATGACCGAAATGTGTGGGTATGGGAAGGAACGGGAGATAAGAAGGACCACCGCCCCCGGCTCCGTGCCGGGGATCCGGGAGGAGGAACGATGGCCGTCACCCAGACCCGCTCTGCTCGCGGGAGCCCTTCCAAGAAGGGGTTCACGCTGGAGCTGCCCATGGTCACCGTCCAGATGCGTGCTCCCGACCTGCGGATGCCGCACCTGGAGATGCCGCACCTCGAGATGCCTCACCTCACCAAGCAGGAGATGGGCCACGCCGTCGATGTCGCCCGATCGTTCCTTCCCCCGCCTGAGCGCATCGCCTACTACGGCGCGCTCGGCGCGCTCGCCGCGCTGGGAGTGATCGAGTGGCCCGTCGCGGCCGCGATCGGCGTGGGGACGATGATCGCGCGGCGCGAAGGGGCGGGGGAGTCCTTCCACCCGCTCCAGAAACTGGCGGAGGTCCTGCCCATCGAGAGCAAGAAGGAGACCTCCACCTCCACCACACCGGGCAAGAGTGCTTCCACCACCGCCACGCAGAAGGCACGCCCTGCGGCTTCGACCACCGCGCGAACGAAGAGCACCTCGGCTTCCACTGCCACGCGCAAGAAGACCACGTCGGCTTCGACCACCGCGGGGAAGAAGAGCACGTCCACCACGCGGAAGAGGAGCACGTCGGCCTCAAGCGCAACGCCCAGGCGGAAGAGTGCGGCCAGGAGTACGCGCTCCAGCGGATGAGCCGCCACCTGAACTGAACGGGCCGCGCGCTCTCGCGGCTCGGCGGACCCGCCTGTGCACAGGCGCCGTTGCCGGGAGGGTACATGGCATGGTTCGACCTGCCCTCGATTGACACGTTGCTGGACCTGGTCCCGGAACCGGTGCGCAGCTTCATCCCACGACCTCGCCGGATACAGCCGTGCGCGGGCGGGGCCCGCATCGAGCTGCGGAACATCGGCGGGCCGGGAACGGATCGGCTCGCCCGCGCCCTCGAGGACCGGCTGCGCGCGGCGGGCGTGGGCCGCGCCGAGGTGAACGGGGCGCTCAGCGCCGTGTTCGTCGGGTGCGACATCAGTACGGTCGACATGGACAAGCTCGTCGCGATCGTGGACGAGCTCGACCAGTCGGACGAGACCTCCGACGAGAGCTCGGACGAGGAGTACTCCGAGGAGGAGGAGGAGGAGAGCCCGGAGGAGTCCCGCGTACTCGACGGCGTGCAACAGCAGGCGCGCGCCGTGGTCAGCCTCGGCCTGCACCTCGTCGGTGCCGGGGTGGCGCTGGCAGGTCAGGCCGCGCGCCTGCCGAGGCTGCACGCGGCGGTGCCGAGCTTCGTGGCGCTGGCCGAGGACACTCCACGGATCCGCCGGGAGCTCGAGGAGCGCATGGGCAGGCACGCGGCGGACGCAGCGCTGACGGTATCCAGGGTCGCCGCGCAGACGCTGGCCATGCGGCCCGTGACCCTCCTGGTCGACGCCGTCGCCGCAGCGGGCAGATACGTCGACTCGCGTGCCGGGTGCCAGGCGTGGGCGCAGCGCGAGGAGGAGTTCGCCGCCGAGCACGGTGCCTACCGTCAGACGCGGGTCGCGACGAAACCACGCCCGGTTCCGATCCCCAACGGGCCCGTCGAGCGCTACGCCGACGCGGCCACCATCGCCTCCGTGGTCGCGCAGAGCGCCACCACCGCCATCGCCCAGGACCACCAGCGGGGCCTGGCCGTGCTCATCACCGGAGCCCCCAAGGCCGCGCGCGTGGGCAGGGACGCCTTCACCAGCGCCACCCTGCGCGCTCTCGCTGCCCGCGACATGATCGTCCTGGACCGCCATGCCCTGCGTCACATGGACCGCATCGACGTGGTCGTCCTCGACGCCGACGTCCTCACCTCGGACGCGTGGACGATCGACAGCGTCGTCCCGCTCGCCCCGCAGGTGGATCCGGACGAGCTGCACGCCAGGCTCTACTCCCTGCTCGATCTCGCTGATCCCGCGGCCAGGTGCGAGGCCGACGGGTGGACGGCCGAGCCGTACGAGGAAGCAGCGGGGCTGGTCGAGGCGGATCGGCTGTCCGAGTGGGGCGAGCAGGGGATCCAGGTCGTCGTGGTGGCCGCGGAAGGGGTGCCGATCGCCCTGGTCGGCCTGGCCAGGGGGCTCCATCCGCTGGCCCAGGCCGTGGTCGCGGCGCCTGACGGCGCCTGCGCGGTGGTCCTGGCCGGTGGGGACGCGGGACTGGGCCGCCGGCTCGGCGTGGAGCGGATGGTCACGGGCGGGCCCCGGCTGGCGGCCTCGGTCCGCGCGCTCCAGTCCGAGGGCCACGGCGTGGCCGTGGTGTCGCAACGCGCGCGGCGCGCGCTGAACCAGGCCGACCTGGGCATCGGCGTGCTCGGGCACCTGCACCGGGTCCCGTGGGACGCGGACGTGATCGGCGAGCTCGACGGGGTGCACCTGCTCCTGCGCAGCCTGCCGTCCGCCAGGAAGGCGAGCACGCGCAGCGTGCAGGTGGCCGCGGCGGGGGCGATCGCGGGGGCGGGGATGGCGTTCCTGGTGCCGCAACGGCTCGCCATCCGGCAGGCCCATCTGGTGCGCGACGCCACCTCGCTGGCCGCTCTCGTGGCCGGCGAGTGGGTGGGACGCCGGACGGGACGCGGGCTGCCACCGATCCAGGCCGACCACACGCCCTGGCACGCCATGGCGGTGCGTGACGTGCTGACACGGCTGCGCACCACGCCCAACGGACTGACCGCCGCGGAAGCGGCACGCCGCCGGGGCAAGGCGCCGCCGCGGCAGGCGGACGGACCGATATCCCTGGTGGGCGCGTCGCTGGAAGAGCTGGCCAACCCGCTGACTCCGGTCCTGGCCGCGGGCGCCGGCCTGTCGGCCGTGGTCGGCTCGGCCCTGGACAGCGTGCTGATCGGCGGCGTGATGATCGTCGACGCGCTGCTCGGCGGTGCCCAGCGGCAGGGCACCGACCGGGCCCTGCACCGCCTCACCGCGGCCACCGCCGTGCGCGTACGGCTGCGCCGCCCCAGCGGAGGTACGGCGGGCGTCGCCGACGACCTGGTGCTGGGAGACGTGATCGAACTGCGTGCCGGCGATGCCGTACCAGCCGATTGCCGGCTGATCCAGGCGGTCGGCCTCGAGGTGGACGAGTCGGTCCTCACCGGCGAGTCGCAGCTCGTCTCCAAGACGGTGGCCCCGACCGCGGCGGGGGCCATCGCGGACCGCAGCTCGATGGTGTACCAGGAGACGACCGTCGCGGCCGGGCACGGCGTGGCCGTGGTCGTGGCCACGGGCGAGGCGACCGAGGCGGGCAGGACCGCCAGGCTGACGCAGGAGCGGCCGCCGCCGAGCGGGGTGGAGCTGCGGCTTCGCGAGCTGAGCAGCAAGATCCTGCCTGCCGCCGTCGGATCAGGCGTGCTGCTGATGGTGATCGACCTGGTGCGTGGCTCAGGGCTGGCGCAGGCGGTCGCACCCGCGGTGAGCATGATGGTGGCCGCGGTCCCCGAAGGGCTCCCGTTCATCGCCACCGTGGCAGAACTCGCCTCGGCCAAGCGGCTGTCGACGCGCAACACGCTCGTCCGCAACCCGTCGACGATCGAGGCCCTGGGCCGGGTCGACGTGCTCTGCTTCGACAAGACGGGGACCCTGACCGAGGGGCACATCAGCCTGCGCAGGGTGTCGAACGGCTGGTCCGAGGAGGCGTTGGAGGAGGCGACGCCGATGCTGAGGGAAATCGTCGCCGCCGCGCTCCGCGCCGGACCGCGGTCCGAGAGCGGGCAGTCCATTCCCCATCCCACGGATCGCGCCGTGGTGGAGGGAGCCGCTGGCCTCGGGATCACCGCGAGGAACGGGCTCGAGCGGTGGCAGCGGGTCGACGAGCTGCCCTTCGAACCCGCGCGCGGCTACCATGCGGTCCTCGGCCTGTCGGAAGCGGGCCACCTGCTGAGCGTCAAGGGCGCTCCCGAGGTCGTGCTCACCCGCTGCACCCACCGAGTCCGCGACGGCCGGAGGGTCCGGTTGAACCAGCAGGCCAGGCGGGAACTGGAGCTGGAAGTGGACAGGCTCGCGCTGCAGGGCTACCGCGTGCTCGCGGTCGCCGAACGGCCGGCCTCCAGCCGGGCCGACCTCGATGAGTCCCGCATCGAAAGGCTCTGCTTCCTCGGCTTCCTCGGCCTGGCCGATCCCGTGCGGCCGACGGCCAAGCACAGCGTGGAAGGGCTGATGCGGGCGGGCGTCCGGGTCGTCATGATCACCGGGGATCACCCCAGCACGGCCGAGGCCATCGCCGCCGAGATCAACGTACTCAACGGCGGCCGCGTGATGACGGGCCCCGAGCTCGAGGACCTGGACGACGAGGCACTCGGCATGGCGCTGCCGGACGTGTCGGTCTTCGCCCGGGTCACTCCCGAGCACAAGGCGCGGATCGTGACCAGTCTGCGCGGCACCGGGAGCGTGGTGGCCGTGACCGGCGACGGCGCCAACGACGTGCCGGCGATCCGGCTCGCCGACGTGGGCGTCGCCCTCGGACCCCGGGCCACCCCGGCGGCCCGGGCCGCCGCCGACATCGTGGTGATCGACGACCGCATCGAAACGATCATCGATGCGATCGTCGAGGGGAGAGGCATGTGGGGCTCTGTCCGTGACTCGCTGGGCATCCTGCTCGGCGGCAACATCGGGGAGATCGCCTTCACGCTCGGGTCCAGCCTGCTCACCCGGCGCAGCGCGTTGAACGCGCGCCAGCTGCTGCTGGTCAACCTGCTCACCGACATGCTGCCCGCGATGGCGGTGGCGATCAGGCCGCCCAGCTCGGCCAGCCCCGAAGCGCTCCTGGCCGAAGGGCCCGAGGCCTCGCTCGGAGCCGCGCTGACGCGGGACATCTACCTGCGTGCCGTCACCACCGCCGCGGCCGCGGGCGCGGCCTGGCTTCTCGCGCGCATGACCGGCACCCGGGGCCGCGCGGACACGGTCGGGCTCGTCGGCCTGGTGGGGGGCCAGCTGATGCAGACCCTGGTGCTCGGGAGCAGGGACCGGATGGTGGTGCTCGCGTCGCTGTCGTCCCTGGCCGCGCTGGGGGTGATCGTCTCGGTGCCGGGTCTCAGCCAGTTCTTCGGCAACCGGCCGATCGGGCCGGTGGGCTGGAGCATCGGGCTCGGCTGCGGCGCTGTCGCGGTCCTGCTGGCGACCTGGATCGAGCGTCAGCGTCAGACAAGTCGCGAATAGTTCATCGGACCGTCATCTGCGCTACACTCCAGCGCGACCCTTTATCCCGAAATATGTCTATAACGACAAATTTCAGCCTGAAAGGTAAAAGATGTCCGAGTTCTTGGCATCCCTCCTTGCCAAAGCGGCCATCATGCTGCTGGAGGCGCTGATCATGCGTTTCGTCCAGTCCCTGATCGCGTCAATGATGAAGCCCGCCGGTCTCCGCCTCGCCTGATGCCAGGAGCCGTGTGAGGGTGGTGTTCAGCCAGCGTTCGTAGCCGTCGGCGTCCCACCCGATCATCTGGCGTGCCAGCAGGTACGTCTCGGCGTGCACGAGGACGGTGGCGGTGTCGGTGAGCCAGTCCAGGTCGAGGCCGCCGGGTAGCAGACCGTCGTCGGCCATCTGGGTCCAGAACTGGCGCATGTTCTCGCGGGTGGCCTCGCGGCCGGCCTGGCCGGCGGCGGCCAGGCCGGGTTCGACGGCAGCCGCCTGCAGGGCGACCGCCAGGATGTCGGCGGCGCGTTCCATCATCTGGCGGGTGCCCGAGGCCAGGGCAGCGATGCGTTCGGCGCTGGTGAGGGCGGTGCGGGCGAGGGTGAACCACGGCCTGCCCGCCACGTCGACGGGTTCGGTGTCGCCCGCGACGGCGACGTCGACGGCGCGTTTGAGCAGGGCGGCCTTGGTGCCGAAGCGGACGTAGACGGTCCGGTGGCCGACGCCGGCGTGCTCGGCGACGGCGGTCAGGGTGGTGGCGGCGTAGCCGTGCCGCAGGAACAACTCGACGGCGGCGGTCAGGAGTTTGGTCTCGGTCTCGGCGACGCGGGCGGCGCGCAAGTCACGCTTGACGGGGTCCTGCATAGATTGCAGTATAACTGTATCGATGCAGTTGGACTGCAAGGAGGGTCATCGTGTCGGACATCCCCCGCCTGGACGGCGTGCACCACCTCAAGCTCCCGGTCGCCGACCTGCAACGCTCCCTGGAGTGGTACCGGAGCAGGTTCGGCTACCAGATCGACCTCGAGTTCGTCGAGCAGGGCGTACTGAAGGGCTACGCCCTGGCCCATCCGGCAGGTGGCCCCATGCTGTCCCTGCGCCTGGACCCCGACCGCGCCGCCGCGGCGGCCGGGTTCGACTACTTCAGCATCGGCGTCCCGGACAAGCAGGCCATCGAGGAGCTGGCCGCCCGCCTGACCGGGCTCGGCGACACCCACGCCGGCGTGCACAGGGCCACCATCGGCTGGATCCTGCCGTACCTGCACGACCCCGACGGCCACGAGGTCCGCTTCTACACCACCGAGACCCTGGACGCCCCGTCCGCAGCAGAGAAGAGCTCGTGACCTCTGGTCTACTCGAGCGTCGCCCAGAACCGGCAGTTGTGGTTCTTGGTGTAGTCGGTGGGGGAGATGGCGCCGGGGGCGAGTGACAGCGCGCTGTCGCCGTCGAACTTCTCCCACTTCGGCAGCCCGCGGGCGTTGGGGTCGCCGGTGGCGGCGAAGTCGGTCCAGTAGCGGATCATCTGGGCGGCCAGGGTGCGCTGTGCGGGCTTGAGCTCCCTGTAGGACTGTCCCATGTCGAACAGCGACAGCAGCTCGGAACCGTGGTAGGCGGCAAGGGGCATGCCGAGGTCCGGGCCGGGCGGATTGGGGTCGGCGAACTCGTAGGCGTAGACCGGCACGTGCTCGGCCAGCAGCCGCGCCTCGTGGGCGGCGGGGCAGGCGGCGGTGAAGTCGGTGCCCACGGCCGCGAACGCCAGCGCCGGCGACCTGTAGCGGGAGACCGGGTACTCCGCGGCGATCCTGACGGCCTTGGCGGCTCCGAAGGCCTTGGCGAGCTGGGCGCGGTAGGCGGCCTCGTCCTTCAGGTCGAACAGCGCGGCGAAGAGCGTGTGCTCGTCGCGGGTGGCGCCCTCGATCACTGGGACCTTGGTGAAGCGGCCCTTGGCGAAGCTGGTCCACGGCGCCTGGGGCACCAGCGGGGTGTGGAAGGCGGGGGAGTGGAAGGGGCCGTTCAGCGCGAGCAGGCTCTTGGCCGAGACGCCGCGCAGACAGGCCAGACTCTCGGCGTCGGCGCACTTGGGCGGCTTGGGCAGCAGCTTGGCGGCCGTGCGGCCCCGCCGCTGCAGTGTCTGGCGGTCGATCCACAGTTGGGAAGCCCCGTCACCGGGTGCCGACAGTTCACCGGTCCAGTCGGGCTTGCACGAGCCGCTCTGGATGGCAGCGCGCTGGAACAGCCCCGCCGCCGCGGGCGAGGCCAGCTGCCCGCACACGCTGATCCCGCCGGAGGACTCCCCGGCGAGCAGGACACGCGACGGGTCCCCGCCGAACGCGGTGATGTTCCCGCGCACCCACCGCAACGCCGCCTGCTGGTCGGCCAGGCCGTAGGTGCCGGAATCGGGGAGGTCCGGGTGGCCGAAGAACCCGAACACGCCCAGGCGCGAGTTCACCGTCACCACCACCACGCGGCCGCCCTTGACCATGCGTGCCGGGTCGTAGTCGGCGCCCGAGCCCGAGCTGAACCCGCCCCCGTGCAGCCACACCACCACCGGCAGCTTCCCCGGCCCTGCTGCCGGGGCGGTCACGTTCAGATACAGGCAGTCCTCCGAGGAGTGCCCGGCCAGTTCGCCGGTTTGCGGGCAGCTCGGCCCGGGAGCCTTGGCCTGCCGTACTCCCTGCCACGCGGCCGGCTCCTGGGGCAGTCGCCAGCGCAGTCCGCCCACCGGCGGCTTGGCGTACGGGATTCCCCGGAATCTCCGCACCCCTTCCTCGGCGACCCCACGGATCCCGCCCCTGTCGGTGATCACCGTCAGCCCGTACGGCGCAGCGTCGGCGGCCGCGGGTGACGGCGCGGCGGACAGGCCCGCGCCGAAGATCAGCGCGGCCGCCGCAGCGCCCTGGATCGCTTCTTTCGTAGCCATGCCGCCAGCGTCTCGAGGCCGCCCCGGCCCGCGCAGCGCCCATCCGTCTCTGCCTGGCCAGTCTTTGGAGAACGCCGCCACAGCCGAAAGTCGAAAGGTCTGAGGCGCAATTTCCGGGATAAGTGGACGCGCCAAGACCATCTTTGGTGGAATCACTACGGTCTGTTGTTTGATCATATCTGTGTGGCGCTGGGGGCTTTTGTGAGGGATGAGCCCAGGCTCGTCGGCGGGATGGAACTCGGCGGGAGATACCGCTTGGAGGTCCTGATCGGGCGCGGCGGCATGGGTGAGGTGTGGCGCGCCGTCGACCAGCGGTTACGCCGCCCGGTGGCGGTGAAGGTGCTGCCTGCGGAACTCGCGGCCGACCAGGAGAGCGTGGCGCGGTTCACGCGTGAGGCTGAGGCCGCGGCCGCGCTCCAGCATCCCGGCATCACCGTCGTCTTCGACATCGGCCAGGAGGGCGGCCTCACCTACCTGGTGATGGAGCTGCTCGAAGGCGAGGACCTGGGCGCGCTCATCCAGCGCAACCCGAACGGCCTCCCGGCGGACCAGGTCGTCAGCCTGACCGTCCAGCTGGCCGAGGCCTTGGCCGCGGCCCATTCGCGGGGAATCGTCCACCGTGACATCAAGCCCGCGAATGTCTTCGTCCTCCGCGACGGCCGCCTCAAGCTCTGCGACTTCGGCATAGCCGGGCTCGCCGACGCCGCGACCAGGATCACCCAGGACGGCGGCTCCATCGGCACCCCGCTCTACATGGCTCCCGAGCAGTTCCGCGGCGAGCCGGCCGACCCCCGGTCCGACCTCTACGCCCTGGGCTGCGTCCTGCAGGAACTCCTCACGGGCTCTCCTCCCTTCCGTTCCCCCTCGGGGCTGCCCGGCCTGCTCTACGCACACCTCAACGAGGCCCCGCCCTCGGTCCGGGAGCGGCGGCCGGATGCGCCTCCTGAGCTCGAGCGGCTCGTCTTCGACCTCCTGGCCAAGGCGATGGAGCATCGTCCGGCGAGCGCGGCCGCGGTGGCGTCCTTCCTGCGGAGGAACGCCCCCGCGGGCACCGTCCTGCTCCCGCCCGCGCCGTCTACCAGGGTCGACACCGCTCCGCCTACCCGGGTGGACGTCGCTGCGCCGACGCAGGTTCAGTCCGGCAAGCGCGGTTCGAAAGGACTGGTCATCGCGGGCGCGGCGGTCCTCGCGGTGGTCGTGCTCGCATCCGTCGCCTACATCGTGGTCGACCAGTGGTGGCTTCGAAGACCCTTGGGTGGGATCGCGATATCCCCGCTGTCCATTCCCACTCCCACGCCCTCGCCCACCAAGCCGGAGGTCCACCAGATCGTCTACAAGGTGACCGGGACCGTGCCGACGGGCACGATCTTCTACTCGCACCCGGACGGTGGCTCGTCCTCCCAGACGACGAAGCTGCCATGGACGATGAAGCTCAAGGCGCGCACGTTCACCTTCCTGACCATCGGTGCGAACACCGGGCTCGCGGACGGGACCATCCGTTGCAGCATCATCGTCGACGGCAAGGTGGTCCAGGACCACTCCAGCCGCGGCCGCTTCGCCTCCGCGAGCTGCCAGTACTCTCCTTACCTCGCCAAGTACACCGGCCAGAACTGATCACGTTTGAAGGTCCGTGAGCTGGCCATGCTCTCTGCGTGACAGCATTGACAGAGGAGACCCTCGCCACCCTGCCCGAGAGCGTGGCGGTGCCCTCCTATGACCGGTCACGGCTCACGGTCGGCATCGTGCACTTCGGCGTGGGCGGCTTCCACCGCGCCCACCAGGCGATGTACCTCGACGGGCTGATGAACGAGGGAAAGGCGCACGACTGGGCGATCTGCGGCGTCGGCGTGCTGCCGGGCGACGCGCGGATGCGCGATGCCCTGGCCGCCCAGGACGACCTGTACACGCTCGTCCTCAAGCATCCGGACGGAACCCGCGAGGCCCGCGTCATCGGCTCGATCACGGAGTATCTCTTCGCCCCCGACGACCCTGAAGCGGTCATCGAGAAGATGGCGGACCCGGCGGTGCGCATCGTGTCGCTCACCATCACCGAAGGCGGCTACAACATCCATCCCGTCACCGGCGCCTTCGACGCGGAGTCCCCGGCGATCCAGGCGGACCTGGCGCCCGGCGCGCTGCCCGCCACGGTCTTCGGGCTGGTCGCCGAGGCCCTGCGCCGCAGGAAGGACCGCGGGATCACGCCGTTCACGGTGATGTCGTGCGACAACATCCCGGGCAACGGGGACGTCGCCCGGCGTTCGTTCTCGGCGTTCGCCCACCTGGTCGACCCCGGTCTCGGAGACTGGGTCGAGAACACCGTCGCCTTCCCCAACTCGATGGTCGATCGCATCACCCCGGTCACCACCGGCGAGGACCGCGAGGATCTGACCCAGCGGTTCGGCATCAGGGACGCCTGGCCCGTCGTCTGCGAGCCGTTCACGCAGTGGGCGCTGGAGGAGCACTTCCCCGGCGGACGCCCGCCGTACGAGGAGGCAGGGGTCCAGGTCGTGGCGGACGTCGAGCCGTACGAGCTGATGAAGCTGCGCCTGCTCAACGCCGGCCATCAGGCGCTGTGCTACTTCGGCTACCTCAGCGGCTACCGGTACGCCCACGAGGCCGCTGCCGACCCCGCGATCGCCCGGTTCCTGCTTGACTACATGGACATCGAGGCGACGCCGACGCTGCGCCCGGTGCCCGGCGTGGACCTCGAGGCGTACAAGCGGACCCTCATCGAGCGGTTCGCGAACCCCGAGGTGCGCGACACGCTGGCGAGGCTGTGCGCCGAGTCGTCGGACCGCATCCCGAAATTTCTGCTTCCTGTGGTGCGCGAGCAACTGTCCCGCGGCGGTACGGTGACCCGCGCGGCCGCCGTGGTGGCCAGCTGGGCGCGGTACGCGGAGGGCGTCGACGAGGCCGGCGAGCCGATCACGGTCGTCGACCCGCTGAAGGACCAGCTGATGGCCGCCGCGCGCACCCAGCGCCGGCACCCCACGGCCTTCATCGAGAACCGCGAGCTGTTCGGCGACCTCGTCGACGACGAGCGGTTCGTCGAGCCGTACCTGCGGGCGCTCGAGTCGCTGCACACGAACGGCGCCCGCGCTACGGTGCGTCAGCTCGCGGGCTGACCGCGTACCTGGCGTACTGCTCCCTGATGACCAGGCGGTGGTCGGGCGTGGGTTCGGCCGCGATGGACACCTTCCAGGACGGGCGCTCCCCGGTGAGCACCCACGCCGCCTGGACGGCCGCGCCGTCCGCGACGTACTCGCCGGGCTCGGGGACGACGACCGGCAACGCGAAGGTCTGGGCGGCGATGCGCTGCACCGCGGTGTTCTGTGCCGCCCCGCCGATCAGCAGCACGCGGTCGCTCTCGACCCCCTGGCCGCGGACGGCTTCGAACCCGTCGGTCAGGCCGCACAGCATGCCCTCGATCGCCGCGCGCGCCAGCGACGGCCGGTTCGTCGAGGCGAGCGTGAGCCCGAAGAGCGTGGCCGTGGCGTCGGGCAGGTTGGGCGTGCGCTCCCCTTCGAAGTACGGCAGGAGCACCAGGCCATTGGAGCCTGGCGGGGCCTCGAGCGCCAGCCTGCCGAGCTCCTCGTGGTCGACGTCGAGGACCCGGGCCACGGCGTCGAGGACGCGGGCCGCGTTCAACGTGGCGATCAGCGGCAGGAACAGGCCGCTCGCGTCCGCGAATCCGGCGACGGTGCCGCTCTCGTCGCGCGTGGGGTGACCGGTCACGGCGAAGACGGTGCCGCTGGTGCCGATGGAGACCACGACGTCGCCGCTGCCCGCGCCCAGGCCGAGCGCCCCGCCCGCGTTGTCGCCCGCGCCCGGGCCGACCACGGTCGAGGTGCCGGCGACCGTACCGGCACGATCGCAAGGCCCGAGGACACGCGGCAGGATGGCCGGGTGGCCCAGCGCCCGCTCGAAGAGCTCGAGGTCGTAGTCGCCGGTGGCCGGGTTCCAGTAGGCGGTGCCGCTCGCGTCGGAGCGGTCGGTCACGAGCGCGTCGAGATCCGGCCCGAGAGGCGAGCCGGCCGGACCGTGGCCGCGCAGCCGCCAGGTCAGCCAGTCGTGCGGCAGCGCGACGGCGGCCACCGCGGCGGCGTGGTCCGGCTCGCGGTCGCGCAGCCAGCGCAGCTTGCTGGCCGTGAACGAGGCAACGGGCACGGTGCCGGTCCGCCGGGCGTAGTCCTCGGCGCCGACCTCTGACGCCAGGTCGCGGGCGGCGGCGGCCGATCGGGTGTCGTTCCACAGCAGCGCCGGCCTGATGACGCGGCCGCCGGCGTCGAGAGCGACGAGGCCGTGCTGCTGGCCGGCAATCGCGATCGCCGCGACGTCGTCGAGCCCGCCGGCTTCGGCGATCGCGGCCCGCAGAGCCTCCCACCATCGCGCGGGATCCACCTCGGTGCCTGGCGGGTGACCGGCCCTGCCGGAGCGGACGAGCCGCCCGGTTTCGGCGTCCCGAATCACGACCTTGCAGTTCTGGGTCGACGAGTCGACGCCCGCGACCAATGTCATCGCTCAACGCTCCTGACCTGCGAAAACCAAAATATCATATTATTAAGGAGAAAATCTCACATATACGTTTACTTTGATGTTTATACGAGAAAACCTGTTTTCATTGCTTTACCTACTGCACAGCGAGGGGGTGCAGTGGACAGTGGACGAACAACCCAGCAGACGTGACGTCCTCCGTGGCGCTCTGGCGGCGGGGGCCGCGCTGAGCCTCACCGGGAGCCTCAGCTCCTGCGGAGCACGCCCCGACGCGCCGCGCACCATGAGCGGCGGCGACCAGTGGCGCCAGTTCCAGGGCGCCACCTTGAACTTCATCTCGGAGAACACCGCTCCGACCGCGGCCATCGCCGCCGACCTCAGCCCGTTCACCAAGCTGACCGGGATCAACGTCAACATCGTGACGCTCGAGCTGACCGCGCTGGTCCAGCGGGTCGCCCTGGACCTGGCCTCCGGCCGGGCCCAGTACCAGGTGATCTACGCCGACCCCTACCAGGTGCTCGCGCCATACCACAAAGGGCTGGTGAACCTGCGCACGATGCAGGCCGATCCGAACCTGCCCGACCTGCCCGGCGGCTGGGGTGACTTCATCCCCGCCCAGCTGGACGCCGCCGGCAAGTTCGTCGAGCCTGAGCCGATCTACACGCTGCCGTACGACGCGCCGACGATGATCTGGCAGTTCCGGCAGGACCTGTTCACCAAGTACCACGACCGCATGGCCAACGACCTCGGGTTCGATCCGACCCCGGGCGGCGAGCGGACGTGGGAGGAGTACTACAAGATCGCCGACTGGTTCGGCAAGAACGCGACGGCGGACGTCAAGTACGGCACCGGACACCAGGCACGCCAGCACGACTCGCTGATGAACGACTTCAGCAACGTGCTGTGGTCCTACGGCGGCGCCTACTTCGACCATGGCAAGGAGGTCGGCCGGCTGGGAGCGGTCGACCCGGGCCCGTGCCGCCTCGACTCCGAGGCCGCGATCGCGGGCGCGGAGTTCTACAACCGCCTGCTCGCCATCGCCGACCCCGCCTCCAAGACGTGGGACTGGGACGGCGTAGGTGCCGCCTTCCGCGGCGGCCGGCTGGCGATGTGCCCGAACTGGCATGAGTTCGCGGCCAGCAACGAGCAGGTGATGCCGGGCAAGGCCGGCTACGCGCCGCTGCCCAAGGGCCCGGCGGGCACCGCGAACATGTACGGCGGCACCGGCGTGGGCATCAGCGCGAACACGCTGCCCCACGAGCGGGGCGCGGCCTGGCTGTTCATCGTGTGGGCCACCGCGCCGCAGACGCAGCTGGCCAACCTCAAGAGCAAGGCGGGCGGCGGCACACCGACACGCACGTCCGTCTACGAGCTCCCCGAGGTACGCGCCGCCGAGCACCGGCCGTCGCAGATGCCCAACATGCTCACCGCCGCCGCCGTACGGCAGGCCTGGCAGCCCGACAAGATCGGCCTGCGACCCAAGATCCCGATGTGGAACGAGTGCAACACCGCGATCTTCACCGGGCTGTCCCGGATGCTCACCGGAGGCGCGTCGCCGGAGGAGACGATGCGCTCGATCAAGGGGCGGGTGGACACGATCGTGGCGCGAGGGTGGGTGGCTTAGATGGCTCACCGTGCGGTGTCGACCCCGATGGTCGGCCAATACGCCAAGCCCGAGGTCCACGCTCCGAAGAGGCGGATCGGCTTCGAAGGCAAGATGATGACGCCCGGCCTGATCCTGCTGGCCTCGCTGTCGATCCTGCCCTTCCTCGCGCTGATCGCGATGAGCTTCTCCCGGGTGCGGCTGCTGGGCGGGGTGAATCTCAACTGGATCGGCCTGGGCAACTGGGTTCGCTTCTTCACCGACGGCGATCTGTGGATGGCCTGGCTCCGCACGATCGTCTACTTCGTGCTCACGGTCGGGCTGGAGATGTGCCTGGGCGTCGGCCTGGCACTGCTGCTGTGGCGGGTGCTGCGTGGCCGCAGCATCCTGCTCAGCCTGCTGCTGCTGCCGATGTTCGCCGCGCCCTCGATCGTCGGCCTGCTGGGGCGCTATCTCACCGACTCGACCTTCGGGCTCTACGCCTGGATACTGCACGGCTTCGGCTATTCGGGGGACATCCTCGGCACGCCCATCAGCGCCTTCGCCGCCGTCGTGCTGATGGACGTCTGGGAGTGGACGCCGCTGATCGCCCTGATCACGCTCGCGGGGCTGACCGGCGTGTCCCAGTCGGTGCGCGAGGCCGCCGCCGTCGACGGCGCCAGGGGATGGTTGACGCTGCGGTACATCATCTTCCCCGCGATCGCCAACGTGCTGCTCGTCGCGCTGCTCATCCGCTCGATGGACGCGGTGCGCTACTTCGACATCATCTGGGTCACCACCGGCGGCGGGCCCGCCGACGCGACCAAGATCGTGCCGGTGCTGCTGTACGAGACCGCGTTCCGCTTCTTCAACCTCGGCTACGCCGCGGCCATGGGTCTCGCGATGCTGGCCTTCTCGATCTTCATCGCCCGCACCTTCGTCCGGATCCTGGACGTGAGGGGGTTGACCCGATGACCACCGTTACCGCCGCTCCGCGAGGGGTGCCGCAGTCACCGCTGGAGGAGAGCAGCCGCCGCTCGCGCTGGATCGTGGCGATCCTCCTCGTCCTGGCCCTGCTCTGGACGCTGGTCCCGCTCATCTGGATGGTGATGTCGTCCTTCAAGAACTCCAAGGATGTCACCGCGTCCACGCCGGTGTTCCTGTTCCAGCCGGTGATAGACAACTACCGCAACCTGTTCACCGGGGCGAACAACCTGTGGCCCTACATCTGGCACAGCGTGCTCGCCGCCGGGATCTCCGCGATCCTGGCGGTCAGCCTGGGCGCGCTCGCCGGATACGGCCTGGCACGGACCACGATGCACGGGAAGCGGCACGTGTCGTTCTGGATCATCTCCACCCGTATGGCGCCCATCGCCGCCATCGTGCTCCCGCTGTTCCTCATCTTCCGCGGGCTCGGGCTGATCGACTCCATTCCCGGGCTGGTGCTCGCCTACCTCACCTTCAACCTGCCGTTCGCCATCTGGTTGATGAGCGCGTTCTTCGCCGAGGTGCCGCCGTCGCTTGAGGAGTCGGCGCTCGTCGCGGGCTGCACCCGCTGGCAGGCCTTCTGGACGGTCATCCTGCCGCTGACCAAGTCGGGACTGGTCACCACCTTCATCCTGTGCCTGGTCTTCGCCTGGAACGACTACGCCTTCGCGGTGGTCTTCTCCGGGCCGAACTCGCAGACGCTGCCCATCGCCGCCTCCCAGCTGGTCACCCAGACCGGTGTCGACTGGGGCCAGCTCGCCGCCATCGGGACGATCGTGGTCGTGCCGATGATGCTGGCCGGCCTCGCCGTGCGCAAATGGCTGGTCACCGGGCTCACCCTCGGTGCCGTGACCGGAGAGTAGGACGCATGCGCGCGGCCGTACTGCATGGCGTCGGCAAGATCGTGCTGGAGGAGCGGCCCAGGCCCGAGCCGGGCCCGCGGGAGGTGCTCGTCCAGGTCGCCTCCGTCGGAACGTGCGGTTCCGACGTGCACTACTACGAGCACGGCCGGATCGGCGACTTCGTGGTCGAATCGCCACTGGTGCTCGGGCACGAGCCGTCGGGGACCGTGGTCGCCGACGGCTCCGACGTCACCCGCCACCGGCGGGGGCAGCGCGTGTCGCTGGAGCCCGGGGTGCCCGACTTCACCTGCGTGCAGTGCCGGGCCGGCAGGTACAACCTCTGCCCCGGGATGCGGTTCTTCGGCACGCCGCCGATCGACGGCGCCTTCTGCGAATACGTCACGCTGCACGAGGAGTTCGCCCATCCGGTTCCCGACAGCCTGTCCGACGACGCGGCCGCCCTGATCGAGCCGCTGTCGGTGGGCGTGTGGGCCTGCAGGAAGGCGCGGGTCGAGCCGGGCAGCCGCGTGCTCGTCACCGGCGCCGGCCCGGTCGGGCTGCTGTGCATGCAGGCTGCGCTCGCCTTCGGCGCCACCGACGTCATGATCACCGACATCAACATGGCCCGCCTGCGCCTGGCACGCGAGCTCGGCGCGAGCGAGACCCTCGACGTGCGCGAGAACAGCCTGTCCGACGCCGGGTTCGAGCCCGACGTGCTGCTCGAGTGCTCGGGCCATCCGGCCGCCGTCGGCGAGGCCATCCGTGCCGTCGGCCGGGCGGGACGCGTCGTCCTGGTCGGCATGGGCGGCGAGGAGATCCCGCTGCCTCTGGCTCACGTGCAGACCCGCGAGCTCGAGGTCACGGGCACCTTCCGCTACGCCAACACCTGGCCGCAGGCCATCGCGCTCGCCGCTTCAGGACGCGTCACGCTGGACGCCCTCGTCACCGGCCACCACGGCCTGGACGAGGTGGAACACGCGCTCAGGGCAGGTAGCCGACATCCCGAGGTGGTCAAGACCGTTGTACGACCCCTGGAGTGATGGCATGGCGAGAGCCAGGACCACGACCGCAGGCCTCGAGGAGCGACGGCGGGCGGTGCTCACGCGCGTCGCCGCAGCGGGGGAGGCGGGCATCGCCGAGCTGGCGGGGGAGTTCGGCGTCAGCCTGATGACCATGCATCGGGACCTGGACGCGCTGGCCGGCCGTTCCCTGCTGCGCAAGTACCGCGGCCGCGCGGTGATCGTCGCGGCCGTCACCACCGAGGTCCCCGCGGAACTGCGCAGGCAGGTCCGGCTGGCGGAGAAGGAAGCGATCGCCGAGGCCGCCCTGGGGCTGCTGCCGCCCAGAGGAGTGATCCTCATGGACGACTCCACGACGCTGTTCCCCCTGGCCCGGCGGCTCGACGAGCGCGGCGCCTACACGGTGGTCACCAACTCCGTCTTGATCGCGCGCATCGTGGCCGCCACCGAGCGCAGCGAAGCGGTGCTGCTGGGCGGCGACTACCAGAGCGTCTTCGACTCGACGGTCGGGCCCGAGGTGTCACGCGCCCTGCAGCGGCTGCACGCAGACCTGGCGCTCATGTCGGCGGTCGCCATCACCCGCGGCCGCCTCTACCACCCGATCCGGGGCCACGCCGCGGTCAAGGAGGCGATGCTCGACGCGTCCGGGCAGCACCTGCTGCTCGTGGACTCCACCAAGTTCGGCCGCCACGCGCCCTTCAGCCACCGCGACGTCAGCGCCTACGACGCCGTGATCACCGATCGGGGCGTACCGCAGGACGAGGAGCGGGCCGTCCGCAGGCTCGGCGCCCGCCTGCTGCTCGTCGACGTCCCGTACGGCCGGCCGCGAATGTAAGGAGAGACCGATGGCGAAAGTCACTTACGACCAGGCGACTCGCGTCTACCCGGGAACGGTACGACCCGCGGTGGACGCGCTCGACCTCGACATCACCGACGGCGAGTTCCTGGTCCTCGTGGGGCCGTCGGGCTGCGGGAAGTCCACGTCGCTGCGCATGCTGGCAGGGCTCGAACGGGTCGACGGCGGCCGGATCAGCATCGGCGAGCGTGACGTCACCCATCTGGCGCCCCGCGACAGGGACATCGCGATGGTGTTCCAGAACTACGCGCTCTACCCGCACATGTCCGTGGCCGACAACATGGGATTCGCGCTGCGAGTGATCAAGGCGCCGAAGGAGGAGCGCGACCGCCGGGTCCGCGAGGCCGCGCGCCTGCTCGACCTGGAGGAGTTCCTGGACCGCAAGCCGAAGGAGCTGTCCGGAGGGCAGCGCCAGCGCGTGGCCATGGGCCGGGCGATCGTGCGCGAGCCGAAGGTGTTCCTGATGGACGAGCCGCTGTCCAACCTGGACGCCAAGTTGCGCGTGCAGACCCGCACCCAGGTCGCGGCCCTGCAGCGCCGGCTCGGGACGACGACGGTCTACGTGACCCACGACCAGGTCGAGGCCATGACGATGGGCGACAGGGTGGCCGTGCTCAAGGACGGCCTGCTCCAGCAGGTCAACACGCCGCTGCAGCTGTACCAGCACCCGGAGAACGTGTTCGTGGCCGGCTTCATCGGCTCTCCGGCGATGAACCTCGCGGAGTACCGCGTCGACGGCGAGCACGCCGTCCTCGGCGACATGCGGATCCTGCTGCCGCGCGAGACGCTGCAGGCGCTCAAGCACGAAGGCAGCGACCGGGTCATCCTGGGCTTCAGGCCCGAGGGCGTCGACGTGGTCGGCGAGGGCGACACCAGCGAGTCGACCTTCCCCGTCGTCGTCACGGTCGTCGAGGAGCTCGGCTCGGACGCCTTCCTGTACGGCCAGTACGTCGACACCGACGATCCGGCGCTGCGGGACCAGACCGTCATCGCGCGGGTCGACCCGAACGCGCCGCCGGCCAAGGGCGAGCGGGTACGGCTGCGCATCCGTCCCGGGAAGGAGCGCCTGTTCTCCGCGGTCACCGGCCAGCGACTGCCCGCCGGAGACCACGACACCTGATCGCCGACGAGGTTGCAGCCCTGTGACGGTATCGTGGAACTGCTTTGTAAGCTTTTCCGCGATATCGGCAGGGTCATGGGACGAAACCTTCAATACGTCAAGCGCCTCAGGCCGGTCGACCTGGCGCGCGAGCACGGTCTGTCCACGCAGGCGGTCAGGAATTACGAGGAGGCGGGCATCCTGCCCGCCGCCGAACGCACCCCTCACGGCTATCGGACCTACACGCCGCTGCACGCACAAGCCCTGCGCGCCTTCCTCGCCCTCGTGCCAGGACACGGCCACGCGACCGCCACGTCGATCATGCAGGCGATCAACCGGGACGTGACAGAGGACGCGCTGCGGATCATCGACGAGAGCCACGCCCAGCTCCTCGACGACCGCCGCACCCTGCAGGCCGTCGAAGCCGCGCTCCGCGACCTGGCCCCCGTGCCGCAGGAACGCGGCGACACCTTCATCGGCCCCCTGGCGAAGAGGCTCGGTCTTCGCCCGGCCACGCTGCGCAAATGGGAACACGCCGGCCTGGTCCAGCCGCGCCGCGACCCGCTGACGGGCTACCGGGTCTACAGCGCGTCCGACGTACGCGACGCCCGGCTGGCCCACCAGCTCAGACGGGGCGGCTACCTGCTGGAGCAGATCGCCCCGCTGATCGCCCAGGTCCGCTCCGCCGGAGGCGTCGCACCGCTGGAGTCGACCCTGCGCAACTGGCACGCCCGTCTCGCCACCAGGAGTCGCGCCATGCTCACCGCCGCCGCCGCTCTGGAGGCCTACCTCACCGACCGACCGGCATGACCCGGCCTCCACGCCCGCGTGACCTGCTCAGGCGGTCGCGAGGAGTTCCAGGGAGAGGTGTGAGGACAGCGCGCGGAGGAAGTCGGCCGCGTCGAACATCTCACCGGCGGAGGCGACGCCGGTCGTCCTGGTGCGTCCCGTGAGGATGCGTTCGACCGCTTCGACCGCGAGCGGCGCGGTGACGGCGTAGATGTCCTGGCCGCTCGCCACGGCTCGCCGTTCACGCGAGCCCGAGCGTACGACGACGTCGACGAGGAACGTCTGCGCGGACCGGCCGTGCTCGTCGGCCGCGACCGGCGCCGGCGTGTCCTGGGCCGACACGTCCCTGGCCGCCTCGACCGTCATGTAGGTGCGCACCTCGGGGATGGGCAGGTGGCTGGGGACGGTGACGACGTCGGCCATCGTGAACTCGCCGATGACCGCCCGCGGACCCATCGGAGCGGGGAAGGTCCACTCCAGGGCCGGCGGGTCGTCGTGGCGGTACTCCAGCCGCCCGCCGGTGTAGCGGACGCGCCGGCCGTCCCGCCGCCGGCGGGAGACCGCCCCCGCGGTTCGGGTCCCCTCGGTGGGGTGCCAGCTGTTCAGCCCGTACGCGATGTGCGCCTCGTCGGCCTCCGTCCAGTCGCCCATCGCGGCGGTGACCATCAGGTCGCCGAGCCCGCCGTAGAAGGCCATCGCGGGGACGACCACCGTGCCGGCGGCGCGGGCCC
Organism: Nonomuraea sediminis; assembly: GCF_018531495.1. Lineage (GTDB taxonomy): Bacteria > Actinomycetota > Actinomycetes > Streptosporangiales > Streptosporangiaceae > Nonomuraea > Nonomuraea sediminis. The sequence goes on along the minus strand of NZ_JAHDTI010000010.1, from coordinate 182,037 downwards.
GGTCGGCGAAGTGCGCGAACGTGTCGAGGTTGGCCTCGATCTCGGCCGCCACGTCCACGTACGGGATCCCGGCGCGCAGTGCCGCCTCGATCACGGGAGCGGCCGTCGTGGCGAAGGGCCCGGCGCAGTTGATCACGGCGACCGTACCGGCCAGTGCGCGGTCGAGCGAGGCCGGGTCGTCGGCGGACGCGGGGCGGGCGTCGAGTCCGGGGTGCGCCGCCGCGAGCTTGCCGGCGTCGCGGCCGGAGACCACCGGGAGGAAGCCGCGCTCCCGCAGCCGCGCCACCACGAACCGCCCTGTGTGCCCGTAAGCACCGAATACCGCCACCGACTTCATGGGTTTCTCCCCGCGCTCGCATGATGTGCCGCCGCCATCCTGGCGAAGGCGGGCATCTCACCGTGAGCGTCTGGAACGCCATGATGCATACAATTCCGGACATGGTCGCTGTCGCGCTGGCCGTCACCGACGGGATGCTGCACCTCGAACTGTCCATGGCATACGAGGTCTTCGGCACCGCCCCGGACGGCGTGGCGGACCCCTGGTACAGCCTCGTCGTCTGCGGGCCAGGCACCGTGCGAGCCGGGCGGTTCCTGCTGGAGCCCGACCACGGCCTGGACAGGCTCGCGCGTGCGGACACCGTGATCATTCCCGGCTGGGCCGACGTCGACGTCGATCCGCCCGCCGACCTGGTCGACGCGGTGCGCGCGGCCCACGAGGCAGGCGCGCGGGTGGTGTCCCTCTGCACGGGCGCGTTCGTGCTGGCCGCCGCGGGGCTGCTGAACGGCAGGCGGGCGACCACCCACTGGGCGCACACCCGCGTCCTGGCCGCCCGCTATCCGCAGGTGGAGGTGGATCCGGACGTCCTCTACGTGGACAACGGCAGCGTGCTCACCTCCGCGGGCAAGGCGGCCGCCATGGATCTGTGCCTGCACCTCGTCCGGCTCGACCGCGGCTCGTCGGTCGCCAACGCGGTCGCCCGCCGCCTGGTCGTGCCGCCGCACAGGGACGGCGGCCAGGCCCAGTTCGTCACCACTCCCGTGCCCGCCCCGGGCAACCACCCGCTCGCCGGGCTCTTCCCCTGGGTGATCGAACGGCTGGGTCAGCCGCTGACCGTGGAGGACCTGGCCAGGCAGGCGGGCATGAGCGCGCGCAACCTGGGCCGCCACTTCAGGTCGGTGACCGGGACGACGCCGCTGCAATGGTTGCTGACCCAGCGGATCCGCCACGCCCAGGAGCTGCTGGAGACGACCGACGACGGCGTCGACGCCATCGCGACGGCCACCGGCATGGGCACCGCCACGACGCTGCGCCGCCACTTCAGCCGGACGGTCGGCGTGCCACCGGACACCTACCGCCGCACCTTCCGCGCCAGGACCGCCGGCGGGTCACCGTACGACCGCCCATGAGCCGGCGGCTGCCCTGGTCGGTGTCGCCGTGCCCGGTCATGCCTGCGGCGTAGGTGAGTACTCCCGGCGTCGTAGGCAGGCCGGTCGTTGATCCCGGGGCAGTAGCGGCAGATGACTTCGCCTGTGCGACGCCCCTGAGCAGCGCCTGGACGACGATTGCGGTCATGCGGATCCACGGGGCCTGCCGTACCCGTGGATTGATCACGAGAGGACCGCTGTCTTGAAGAACCGAGTGGAGACGTCCGCGAGCGCGGGGTTGGTGGCGGCAGTTCCCGCACCTGAGGAGACGAGTGCTGTGCCGGCCGCCGGCCCGAGCTCGACGACCGGTTTCGATCCCGCGGCGCTGAAGTCCGCCTTGGACGGCGTCCACCGCGCGGGGATGCCGGGCGTGTACGCCGAGGTGCGCGATGGCGACCGGGTATGGCGCGGCGCTTCGGGCGTCGCCGATGTCAGGACCGGAGAGCCCGTCACGCCCGACATGCTGCAGCGCGTCGGCAGCATCACCAAGACCTTCACCGCCGCCGCGATCCTGCAGGAGGTCGAGAAGGGGCGGATCCGGCTCGACGCGCCGATCGGCGACCACCTTCCGTGGCTGGTGCCGGGGGAGCGCGGGGAGAAGATCACGGTTCGGATGCTGCTCAACCACACCAGCGGCCTCGCCGAGTACCTGCCCTACGCGTTCCCGTCCCTCGCGAAGCTTCCTTCCCTGCCGGACATTTCGCCCGAGAGCCTGGACGACAACCGGCTCAGGAGCTTCAGCCCGGCCGAGCTGATCGAGATGGGGCTCACGGCGCCCGCCGTAGGCGAGCCCGGAAGCTCGCCGGGGGTGTACTCCAACACCAACTACCTGATCCTCGGCTTGCTCCTGGAGCAGGTGACCGGAACCACTGCCGAGCAGTGCATCACTCAGAACGTCATCGACCGCGCCGGGCTCAGGCACACCACGTTCCCTGACGGGCCGCGTCTCGAGGGGCCGCACCCGCGGATGTACGAGGCGATGTACGGCCTGATCGACCCGCCGCGCGACTACAGCGTCTACGACATGTCCTGGGTGGGGCCGGGGGCCGCCCTGGTGTCGACCCCGGAGGATCTCAACCGTTTCTACGGGATGCTCTTCGGCGGCGAGATCGTCAACTCTTCCTCGCTGGCGCAGATGCGGCGTACGGTCCCGGTCCGGACCCAGGACGGGCAGCGCACGATCGAGTACGGCCTCGGTCTCCAGAAGGTCGAGATCCCGGGTTGCGGCACCTTCTGGGGCCACGAGGGCACGGCCTGGGGAGCCGTGACGATGTCCCTGGCAAGCGCCGACGGCAAGCGGCAGCTGTCCGTCGCGCTGAACCTCGCCAGGTGGAACGAGCCGGACTCCTCGGGCAGGCCGCAACGCCACCCCATCGACGACGCGCTGTCGGCCTTCACCCGGCAAGCGCTCTACGAGGGCTGAACTGCGGTGATGACATGACCGTCGTCCCGATCGATCTCTTCGCCTCCTCCATCCACCTTCGCCAAGGCGGCACGATCCACGCCAGGAAGCCGGCAAAGGACCCCGACCAGGACGCCTGGCAGCTCACGGCCTTCCACGCGAAGACCGACGCCGACGTCCACGCCGATCACTGGGAGATCCACCCCGAGGCCGAGAAGATCGTGTCCTGCCTGATCGGGAAGATCCGCCTCTACCTCCGCCCGGAGCTGCCCGGACAGGAAGAGGAAGTGATCAGGCTGACGGCCGGAACCGCCGCCATCGTCCCGCGCGGACGCTGGCACCGCATCGAACTGGACGTCCCCAGCAACATCCTGACCATCACCCTGCCCCACGGCACCCGACTCCAGAAGCGAACCGGACCTTAGGAGGCGGCTGGTTGGAGGTCGCGCCCGAGGAAGGCCAGGAGGCGTCGATGGGCCGGGGCGCCGGCGGGGGCCGGTGCTTCGGCGGCGAACATGCCGGGGCGGCGGAAGGCGTCGAAGTCCATGCCGCGCATGGTGGTGAGCAGGTGCTCGCAGGCCTGCTCGTCGACGAGGTGTTCCTGGTCGGTGGCGACGGCCAGGTCCACGCCGTGCACCAGGACTTCGGTGAGGTGGATCAGCGCGGCCATCGGCCCGGGGACGGCACCGAACCCCAGGCGCACGGTCGTCTCCAGGGCGCCGGGGCGGTGCCAGGCCGCGCGATCGAGGTCGGCGGCGACGGCGAAGGCGGCGTGCGGGTCGCCGCCCAGCCAGTCGTCCTCGTGCGCGCCGGCGGGATCGGTGCCCGTGAGCTCGGCGGCGAAGATCCGCATGCCGCCGACCAGATGGTTGAGTTCGGTGCGCACGTCCCACTCCGGGCAGGGCGTGGGGGCGGCGAGCCGATCGTCGGTGATGCCCTTGACGATGCCGGCCGTCATGGCGATGGCCTGGTCGATCCGGTCGATCACGCTGCTCATCTCGATACTCCACATCTGTGTTCAGGAACCTCATAAAGCAGTCAAGGGCTGCATTAGGAGGACTGTAGGGGGCGCGCTCACGCAAACGCAAGTCATGACTGCGTTAAGGTGGCCGCATGCAGGAACAGGAGCGAGCCCGTCGCCCAGGCGGACGCAGCGCCCGCGTCCGCGCCGCCGTCCACCAAGCGGTCACCGGCCTGATCGCCGAACGCGGCTACGGCAACTTCACTGTGGGCGACGTCGCCGCCCGCGCAGGCGTGGCCGACACCAGCGTCTACCGCCGCTGGGGCAACCTCGAAGCCCTGCTCACGGACGTCGCGATCACCTGGCTCACCACGACCTCGCCCATCCCCGACACCGGCAGCCTGGACACCGACCTGCGCACCTACGCCGCCAACGTCGCCCGCGACGTCAGCGGCCCCGACGGCCTGGCAGTACTCCGCCTGGTCATCGCCCTGTCCACGGCGGGAGACGCCGGGGTCCAGGCACGCGACGCCTTCCTCGCCGAACGCGGACGCCAACTCCAGGTCATGCTCGACCGCGCCCGCACCCGAGGCGAACACCCCCCGGAAGGCCTGGACATCCTCGACCACCTCCTGGCCCCGATGTACGTCCGCATCCTGTTCGGCACCGGCCCCCTCACCCCCGCCTACGTCAACAGCCTGGTCACCCGCCTACTCACTCCCGAACGGATTCCGTGAGGTTCACAGGTCGCCGCGGTGCCAGGCCTCGGTTTCGGCTACCAGGGCGTTCTCGTCCGGCTTCGGGGGTCGGGCGTTAGCGGCCCAGTTCTGCAGGGCGCGGGCCAGTTGGAGGGCGTTGTCCGGCCGGGCGGTGCCGTGGACGGTGAAGAAGGTGACCAGGGGGTCGTTCGCGTCGCAGCGGGCGCACAGGAGGATTTCGCTGATGCACTGGACCTTGTTCGTCCAGGTGTGGGGGAGGCGTAGGACGGCGAGGACGCTGTCGGTGTGGCAGCGGGGGCATGGCCAGTCGCCGGTCATGCGTGGCCGATCGCGCCGGGGCCGAGCAGGGCCTTGACGTCGCCGTAGAACGCTGGTTCCGGCGCGATCCGGAACGGCTGGAGGTCCAGCAGGAGGCCGGTGGTGCCGGGGCGGTGCAGGTGCACGTGGACGGGCGCCCGGCCGGGATGGGTGGCCAGGATGTGTTTGAACTCGCGGACGAGGCGCCGGTTCAGCTGGGTTTCCCTGATCGAGATCACCACGGGTGGCTCGGTGTCGGGCTGGGAGACGTCGAGGAGGGTGATCTCCTCGCCGTAGACGCTCAACGACTCGTCGCGTACGTTGATGCGTCCCCGTACGGAGATCACCCGGTCCTGCGCCAGGGCCTCGCCGTACAGCGTGTAGGTCTTGGGGAAGATCAGGCACTCGACGGCGGCGTCGTGATCCTCGAGGGTGATGATCGCCCACGGGCTGCCCTGCTTGGTGACCTTGCGTTGCAGGCCGGAGATGATGCCGCTGAGGCGGGTCGCGCCTTCCTGCCTCCCGGAGGCCAGCAGGCCGGCGATGGTGGTGTCGCGGTTGGCCTCCAGGACGCGTTCCGCGCCGTCGAGCGGGTGACTGGAAACGTACAGGCCGAGCAGGTCGCGCTCGTAGGTCAGCAGGGTGGCCTTGTCCCACTCTCCCTCGGGGATCGCGATCGAGAAGGCGCTGCTGTGGGCGGGCTCGCCGAACAGCGAGTCCTGGCCACGAGCCTCGTTGCGCTTGACGTCGATGACGGCGTCGACGGCCTGCTCGTGGATCGCGACCAGGGCCTTGCGGTGGTGGCCCAGACTGTCGAAGGCGCCGGCCTTGGCCAGGGACTCGATGACGCGCTTGTTGCAGACGGCGGAGGGGACCTTGGCCAGGAAGTCGTTGAAGTCGGTGTAGGCGCCTTCGGCCTCCCGGGTGGCGACGATGGCGTCCACCACGCCGGCGCCGACGTTGCGCACGGCGCCCAGCCCGAAGCGGATGTCGGAGTCGACGGCGGCGAAGTTCAGCAGGCTGGCGTTGACGTCGGGAGGCAGCACCTTGATGCCGAGCCGCCGGCAGTCGGCCAGGTAAACGGCCATCTTGTCCTTGTCGTCGCCGACCGAGGTGAGCAGCGCGGCCAGGTACTCGCAGGGGTGGTTGGCCTTGAGGTAGGCGGTCCAGTACGAGACCAGGCCGTACCCGGCGGTGTGCGACTTGTTGAAGCCGTAGCCGCTGAAGGGGACCAGGACGTCCCAGACCGCCCGGATCGCCCCGGCGGAGAAGCCGCGCTCGCGCATCCCCGTGGAGAAGCGGTCCCATTCGGCGTCCAGGACCTCCTTCTTCTTCTTGCCCATCGCGCGGCGCAGCATGTCGGCGGCGCCGAGGGAGTAGCCGGCCAGTTGCTGGGCGATGGCCATGACCTGCTCCTGGAAGACGACCAGGTGGTAGGTGTCGCCCAGGATCGGCTCGAGCGCCTCCCCGAGCTCGGGGTGGATGGGCTCGACCGGCTGCTTGCCGGTCTTGCGCAGCGCGTAGTTGGTGTGCGCGTTCATCTCCATCGGGCCGGGCCTGTACAGCGCGTTCACCGCGGCGATGTCGGTGAACGTGGTCGGCTGCATCAGCTTCAGCAGGACCCGCATGCCGCCGCTGTCCAGTTGGAAGACGCCGAGCGTGTCACCGCGGGCCAGCAGTTCGTAGGTCGTGGCGTCGTCGATCGGGACGTCGAAGATGTCGATGTCGACGCCCTTGTTGGCGCGGACGCCCGCGATCGCGTCGCCGATCACGGTGAGGTTGCGCAGGCCGAGGAAGTCCATCTTGAGCAGGCCCATGTCCTCGGCCTGGGTGAACGGGAACCCGGTGATGACCGGGCCGTCGGCCTTGGGCTTGACCAGCGGGATCACGTCGATGAGCGGTTCGCTGGACAGGATCACGCCCGCGGCGTGGATCCCGGTGCCGCGGGTGAGCCCCTCGATGCCGGCCGCGGTGTCGATCACCCCTTTGACCTCGGGATCCTGCTCGTACATCTGCCGCAGCTCGGCCGCCTCGCCATGGCGGGGGTGCTGCCCGTCGTGGATCGCGGCCAGCGGGATCTCCTTGCCGCCCACCGCCGCGGGGAAGGCCTTGGTGATCCGGTCGCCCAGGGCGTACGGCAGGCCGAGCACGCGACACGAGTCCTTGATGGCGGCCTTGGCCTTGATGGTGCCGAATGTGACGATCTGGCAGACCCGGTCGTCGCCGTACTTGCGGGTGACGTAGTCGATCATCTCGTCGCGCCGCCGGTCGTCGAAGTCGAGGTCGACGTCGGGCATGGAGATGCGCTCGGGGTTGAGGAAGCGCTCGAAGATCAGTTTGTGCTCGATCGGGTCGAGCTGGGTGATCCCCGTGCAGTAGGCGACGATCGACCCGGTGGCCGAGCCGCGGCCGGGGCCGAGGCCGATGCCGTGGTCCCTGGCGTACCCGCAGATGTCGGCCACGACCAGGAAGTAGCCGGGGAAGCCCATGGTGTCGATGACCGACAGTTCGTAGTCGATGCGGTCGAGCACCTCGCGCGGCGGCTGCGCGCCGTAGCGCTTCCGCGCCCCTTCCAGGGTCTGCATGCGCAGCCAGCTCGACTCGGTCTCGCCCTCGGGAACGGGGAAGCGCGGGGTCAGGTCCCGGTGGGCGAACACGTCACCGTAGTCGCCGATCCGCTCGGCGATCAGCAGCGTGTTGTCGCAGGCACCCGGCACCTCCTCGTCCCAGAGCGCGCGCATCCGATCGGCGGGTTGGAGGTAGTAGCCGCTGCCGCTGAAGCGGAACCGGTTGGCGTCCTCGAGCCGCTTGCCCGTGCCCACGCACAGCAGCACGTCGTGCGCCCTGGCCTGGTCCTCGGTGACGTAGTGCGAGTCGTTGGTGGCCAGCGGTGGGAGGCCGAGCTGCTTGCCCAGCCTGAGGAGGTCGTCGCGGACGCGTCGTTCGATGGCCAGGCCGTGGTCCATCAGTTCCAGGAAATAGTTCTCGGCGCCGAAGATGTCGCGATATCGGGCGGCGGCCTCGACGGCCTGGCCGTACTGGCCGAGGCGCAGCCTGGTCTGCACCTCGCCTGACGGGCAGCCGGTCGTGGCGATGACGCCCTGGCCGTGCTCGGCGAGCAATTCATCATCCATGCGCGGATATTTCTGGACATGCCCTTCCAGCCACGCCCTCGACTGCAGGCGGAACAGGTTGCGCAGGCCGCGCGCGTCCGCCGCCCACATGGTCATGTGCGTGTACAGGCCGCGCCCGGACACGTCACCGCCCGCGCCGGTCTCGTCGTCCGACCGGCGCAGCGCGAGGTCGTCGCTGTAGTACACCGGCTGCCGGTGGTGCCGCGAGGCGGGGGCGACGTAGCTCTCGATGCCGATGATCGGCTTGACGCCCGTCCTGCGTGCCGTCTGGTAGAACTCGTACGCCCCGTGCACGTTGCCGTGGTCGGTCATCGCCACGGCCGGCATCCCCAGCCGGGAGACCTCGTCCATCAGCAGGCCGACCTTGGCGGCGCCGTCGAGCATGCTGTACTCGGTGTGCACGTGGAGATGCACGAATGACCCCACCGAAACCACCACTCCCAGTTGTAGGCTCCCTCGGGAACCCGAGCATTCGACCCGAGAGCAGGCAGGGTTGTCCAACAATCAACACGCCGACGGCTCACAACCACCGGTTGTGCCAGATCTGGACCTGGGAGCGATACGCGCCTTCGTGGCCGTCACCGAGGACCGCTCCTTCAGCGAGGCCGCGGCCCAGTTGGGGATCAGCCAGCAGGCCGTCTCCAAGCGGATCGCGAAGCTGGAGTCCGATCTCGGCGTCCGGCTGTTCTTCCGCTCGCGCAACGGGGCAGACCTCACCGAGGACGGCAGGGCGTTCCTGCACCACGCGCGCGCCCTCGTCGGCATCGCCGACCAGGCGCTCGACGTGCTACGCGGCCGGCGCCGCTCGCTCAGGGTCGACGTGCTCGACACCCGGCTCATCTCCGTCGAGCTGATCCGCTCCTTCCATCAGGCCGTCGAGGACGTCGACATCGACGTCATCACCTCCAACGGGCTCAGATCCGCGCGCGGCGCGCTCTCCCGCGGGTCCATCGACGCCGCCTTCGCCCGCGTCAGCGGGACCCTGGAGGAGGACCTCCGGTCCGTGCCCTCGTGCCTGGAGCCGGTGCACCTGCTGGTCGACCGCGATCACCCTCTCGCCGGCCTGCGGGAGGTCGAGATGGTACGGCTGGCCGGATCGACCATGTGGATGCCGGGCAACGTCCCTGACAGCGAGTGGGCCGAGTTCTACGCCTTCCTGGGTGAGGAGTTCGACATCCGGATCGACACCTCGGGGCCCGACTTCGGCTGGGAGTACTTCGTCGAGAAGATCGGCTCCGGTGAACGCGTCGCGCTCGTCGGGGTCGGGTGCCGGTTGCCCTGGCATCCGCGCACCGTCCAGATCCCGATCGTCGACCCCGTGCCCGTGTACCCGTGCTCGCTGATCTACCACCAGCAGAACCATCACCCGGTGCTGGCCCGGCTCATCCGCTTCGTCGCCGACAACTTCCGCCCCTTCGACCCGGACCGCCAGTGGCTCCCGGCCCCCGACCGCACCGCGTTCACCTGAAGGTTCACGGCCCCTGCCGGAAGCCGGGATCGAACCCCTCCGGGTCGAGCCAGTGCCGGGGGTCCCGGCTCGCCGGAGGGTGCGGGGTGATGACACTGCCCAGGCCGGGCTCGGCGCCACGTTCGGTGCTCACGGTCGACAGGCTGCCTCCGTTCGGGGAAACCGTACGGAAGAGCTCCATCACGTAGCGGTCGAGTGGCGTGAACGGGCCGCCGTCCGCCGTGTCCGGGCTGTTCGTCATCGTCCGCTCGAACCAAGGTGGAGGTCCCAGTAGAGGTCGAAGTAGTTCTGGTAGTACTCGTGCATCAACGGCTTGCCGGCGTTGGAATCGGCGAAGAGCCGGGCGAGGAAGCCGCGGACCTTGGGGGCGTACTTGGTCGCGGAGAGGTCTGGCGTGGTCGCCGAAGCGTAGATCTTCTTCCGTTCGTTGTCCGGACCGCGCTCCGTCTCGGGGACGCCACCGTCTCCTCACGCGCTCGACGCGGGAGATCGTCCCACCACTCGAGCCGCCTTCCCTGCTGTCCTGACGATCCTCGGCCTGTACGGCGCGCGGCGACAGCCGTTCGCTCAACCGCGCAGTTGGGCGTTGAGCCGTGCGGCCTGTCGCGTGAGGTGGTCGCGTTCGGGAAGGTTGGGCGCTGATCGGGCGGCCTCGGCGTAGAGCCGGGCCGCGGTCACCGGGTCACCGTCACGCTCGTGCAGGTACGCCGCGGCGGCGGTGTGCCGGGGCAGGTCGGGGTCGAGCTCCGCCAGGGCGGACAGCCCGGCCCGCGGGCCGTCGGCCTCGCCGACCGCGACGGCCCGGTTGAGGCGGGCCACCGGGTTGTCGGTGAGGCGCACCAGTTCGTCGTACCACTCGACGATCTGCACCCAGTCGGTCTCCCCGGCCGTGCGGGCGTCGGCGTGGAGCGCGGCGATGGCCGCCTGGGCCTGGAACTCGCCCAGCCGGTCGCGGGCGAGGGCTGCCTGGAGCACGTCGACGCCCTCGGCGATCAGGCAGGTGTCCCACAGGCCGCGGTCCTGCTCGGCAAGAGGCACGAGCCTGCCGTCGGGGCCCGTCCGTGCCGGACGCCGGGCGTGGTGGAGCAGCATGAGCGCGAGCAGGCCCGCGACCTCCTCATGCTTGGTCATTACGGCCAGCTGGCGAGTGAGCCGGATCGCCTCGGCAGCGAGGTCGACGTCGCCGGAGTAGCCCTCGTTGAAGACGAGGTAGAGGACGCGCAGCACGGTGGCGACGTCACCCGGCTGGTTGAGCCGTACGCCCGAGACGGTGCGCTTGGCCCGGCTGATGCGCTGGGCCATGGTCGTCTCCGGCACGAGATAGGCCTGCGCGATCTGACGCGTGGTCAGACCACCGACCGCCCGCAGCGTCAGCGCGACGGATGATGCCGGTGTCAGGGACGGGTGAGCGCACAGGAAGTACAGCTGGAGCGTGTCGTCCACCGCCTCGCCCGGGCCGGGCGCGGGCTCGCTCTCGATGCGTAGCTCGCGGTGCCGTCGCGAGGTTTCTGCGCGGGCGGCGTCGAGGAACTTGCGCCAGGCAACGGTGACCAGCCAGCCCTTGGCGTCCCGCGGCGGGTCGTCCTGCCACACGCGCACGGCCTCGACCAGGGCGTCCTGCACGGCATCCTCGGCCGCCGCGAAGTCGGCTCCACGACGGACGAGAACACTGATCACCGCGGGCACCAGCTCCCGCAGCAGCGACTCGTTCACTCGATCACCGTGAGCTGCTCGGCCATGAACGGGCGCACCTCGAGCCACTCGTGGATCGGCTTGCCACCCGCGCCCGGAGCCGCGGACAGCTCGCCGGCCAGCTCGAGCGCCCGCTCGTAGGTGTCGACGTCGATCACCATCCAGCCTGCGATCAGGTCCTTGGTCTCGGCGAACGGGCCGTCGGTGACCGGCGGCCGCCCCTCTCCGTCGTAGCGGACGAACGTGCCCTCCGGCAGGAGCGCCTGATGGTCGACGAGCTCGCCGGTGCCCACTAGCCGGGCGGCGAAGTCACGCATGTACTGCACGTGGGCCGAGAACTCCTCCGGCGTCCACTGCTCCATCGGCACGTCGTTGACCGCTGCCGGCGCGCCCCGGTAGTGCTTGAGCAGCAGGTACTTGGCCATCGTGTTTCTCCCTTGGTGTGGTACAGGCCCATTGTGGCCTTGTTCACTCCCGGGACGGAGCTTTCTCGAGATCCACTGAATCAGCGGCGTTCAGCCGCGCGGACCACCCGGTCATCTGCTTGCTCAGGCAGCGGTTCTCCATCCGACAGCCGCAGACCTCGACTGAGCATGGCGGTGGCGGCAAGCGATGCCACCGCCATCACGGCCATTGCCGCACCTGCGGGCAGGTGCTGCGCGATCAGACCGGCCAGCGTGCTGCCGACCGCCTGCATCGCCTTCATCCCGGTGACGTGCAGGCCCAGCGCCTGGCCGCGGACGTCCTCGCCGATCAGCGCGATCAGGCGCTCCTGCAGCAGCAGCGTGGACGCGAAGCCGATCGATGCCACCGCCGCGGCGCCGACCGCGACCGGCGTGCTGAGCGGTAACGCGAACAGCAGGTACGGCAGCGCGAGCAAGAACCGCAGCGGGGTGACGAACCGCCGCCGTGCCTCCGGCGACAGGAACCGTCCGGCGGCCAGATCGCCGAACAGCATGCCCAGCGCCGCCGCGACGAACAGCGCGGCTGCGGCCTGCGGTGCGTAGGGCACGAACAGCGCCTCGCAGCCGACCACCAGGCCGTTGGGTACCCACATCGACAGGTAGACGGCCCGGCGGGCCGGAGTGGACAGCAGATGCCGATTGACCCGCCAGGTAACCGCGATGGACGGGCGGCCGGACATCCGCGCCGGGCGGGCGCTGAGTCCCCACCGCAGGACCAGCGCGGCGCCGAAGGCCAGCGCCGCGCCGATGGTCAGCGTCGCGCGCGGCGACACCACCGTCAGCAGGATGCCACCAAGGGCGAAACCGGCGATCTGCATCGCCCCGACCGAGATGTTGAGGACCGACCGGCCGAGTACGTACCCGTCCGGCGGCACGATCTCGTTGAGCAGGCCGTACCGGACACCGCTGCCGACCGAGGTGACCAGGCCCATCACTGAGATCACCGCGAACATCGCCCACAGCGGCATGCCCGGCGTGGCCAGTGTCAAGCCGGCCGCGCCGGCGGCGAGCGTGGTGAGCGTCAGCGCCGCACGCGGCTGCACCCGGTCGGCCACCGACAGGAGCGTGGTCGCGCCGACGAGTTCGGCGAACGACGGCCCGAACATGCTCAACGCGGCCAGGAGCGGGGATTCCGTGCGGGCGTACACCAGTGTGGCGAGCGCGAGCCCGTTCAGCGTGGTCGAGGCGACGTGCGCGCATGAGGCCACGAACAGCGGCGTGAACTCGGGCGTTCGAAACAGTTCCCGGTAGGTACGCATGACCCCTCAGGTGCCCGAGATCTTCGCCGTCGTGGTGGGCCGGTACCGTACGCGGACGGCCGACCTGGGGTCGCCTTCGAGGCCGTGGAGGCGGATCGGCTCACCGCCGGGGTTGTCGTACAGCCGAATCCCGTCGCCGAGCAGGATCGGTGCGATGTGCAGGTCGATCTCGTCGATCAGTCCCAGTTCGAGAAGCTGAGCGCCGATGTTGGGCGAGAACACCCCGAGGTTCTTGCCGCCGGCCGCCGCCAGCGCGATCCGCACCGCCTCGGCCGGGCCACAGTTCAGGAACGTGACGTCGTCAGCGGGCGTGGCGTCCTCGGGGTGGTGGGTGAGCACGAAGATCGGTCCGTGCCAGGCGCCGCCCCATGGGCGGCTCCTGCCCACGGTCGCGTCCCAACCGTCTCGACCCCCCAACACCGCGCCCGTGCTCTCGATGTACTCGTCGATCAGGCCCGGACGGACCGTGAACCCGGTCATCCAGCCCATCTCGTGGTTCGGACCGGCCACCAACCCGTCAAGGGACATCGTGAAGCACCAGAGCACTTTTCCAGTCATGGCGTTTCCTTCTTTGCGGTTGGTCTCACCGACGAGCCTGCACTCAAGAGGTCGTATGCGTCTAATGCCACATTCGGCGAAAATCCATCGATAGTCTTGATGAATGCTCGATCTCGTACGGCTCCGCGTCCTGGCAGCGGTCGCCGCCCACGGCTCGGTCACCGAAGCGGCCCGGGCGTTGCACTATTCGCAGCCTTCGATCAGCCACCATCTGGCCCGGCTGGAAGCGGCGACAGGAGCCAGGCTGATCCAGCGCGCCGGGCGCGGCATCCGGCTCACCCCCGAGGGCGAGCTGCTCGCCCGCCGCGCGGCGGAGATCGTCGGCCGGGTCGACGCGGCCGGCGCTGAACTGGCCGCCCAGCTCGGGCTGCAGACCGGCCGGGTCCGCGTCGCGGCCTTCAGCTCGGCCCTGAGCGTCCTGGTCCCGCCGGCGGCCACGGCGCTGTCCCGGTCCTACCCGAACATCGAACTCCACCTGGCCGACGCCCATCCCGAGCTGGCATATCGGCAGCTGCGCGACGGCTCGGCCGACCTGGCCATCGTCTACCGCTACGACGACACCGTCCCGGACGACGGCATCCGCTACTCCTACCTCCTCGACGACCCGATGTACCTGCTCAGCAGGCACGCCGAGGAGACGCTCGCCGACCACCGGGACTCGACGTGGATCGCGGGCTGCGAGAACTGCCGCGGCGAGCTGGTCCAGTTCTGCGGCGCCGCCGGGTTCACCCCGCGCATCGCCTACGTCAGCGACGACATCGTCGTCGAGCAGGCCTTCGTCGCCGTCGGGCTCGGGGTCACCACCATGCCAGGACTCGCTCTGCGCTCACACCACGCGGAAGGGGTCGTTGCCAGCGAACTGACCGCGTTCCGGCGCCGGATCTACCTCGCCACGTTCGGCGAACCACCCGACCCGCCGGCCACCACCGCCTTCATCACCGCCCTGCGCACCACCACCAACGCCCTGCGACCCCCAGCCGACCTGGAGGCGTGACACACGGCTGTTCGTACGGCTGGCCGTTTCTGCGGCTTCTGCACCTGCGCGTGGCTAGCCCGGGTGAGCCGCGTCCTGGTGCGGATCGAGGCGATCGCGGCCTGCCGTACGGCCTGCTGTTCACCGAGACACTGTCGGGCAGGCGACGGACCGCGAGATGCTGTCGAGCATCAGGTCGAGGGTGAAGTCGAACCGCTGGTGTCCGCTGCCGGAGGTCAGTTCGGCGGCGTGCTCTCTGGTGTGGGGGAACCGTTCCGCGGGCAGGTTGCCGAGGCGGTCGAGGAGTTCGTCGCGGCTGAGGACCCATTCATGTCCCTGGTCGGTCTTTCGCGCGTGGACCAGGGAGATCTCCAGGGTGTATGCGGCGGTGTAGAGGGACAGCGAGTCCATTGCCCAGGCCGCGGTCTGGGGGTCAATTCCGCCGGCGAGCAGGATCGCCAGGATCGCTTCGCCGACCCGTAGGGTCTCCAGGTTGGTGGGGACGGCGGCCAGCGCGGCGCGGGAGATGCCGGGGTAGCGCAGGTATTGGTCGCGGATCTGGCCATAGACGCCGTGGATCTGCTCCCGCCACCGGGCCGGGTCCGGTTCGGGCAGCACGAGCTCGGAGCTGAGCCGTCCCACGATCAGATCGTCGATGTCGGCCTTGTTCACCACGTGCGCGTACAGCGAGGACGGGCTGGTGCCCAGCTCGCCGGTGATGGCGCGGATCGTCAACGCGTCGTAGCCCTGAGTCGCCACCACGTGCAGGGCGGCGTCGACGATCCTGTCAACGGTGAGGGGCTTCCGGCGCGGCTCGGGGTGAGCCGGGGCGCCGCCGGGCTGCAGGTGCCGGGCCGTCCGGCGTGCTCTCGGATCCATGCTCACCACCCTACTTTGACATGAACTATGTTCGTAGCCTAGAACTTAGTTCATGACTACTGAACAAAGTTCTCTGACCCTGTCGCTACGGAGGGCTTGGCTCGTGCTCGCGGTGGTGGTCATCGCCGACCTCATGGACGTGCTGGACTCCACCGTCGCCAACCTCGCCGGACCCTCGATCCGGGCTGATCTGGGCGGCAGCGACACCACCGTGCAGTGGGTCCTGGCCGCCTACACCGCGGCGTTCGCCCTCGGCCTGGTCACCTCCGGACGGCTGGGCGATCTGATCGGCCGCCGCCGCCTGTTCCTGCTCGGCATGGCCGGGTTCACCCTGTCCTCGCTGGCTTGCGGCCTCGCCCCCGGCGTCGGGTTCCTGATCGGCGCCCGCGCGCTGCAGGGCCTGTGCGGATCGGTGATGATCCCGCAAGGCTTCGCGCTGGTGAAGGTCGTCTTCCCGCCCGAGCACCTGCGCCGCGCCCTCATCCCGTTCGGCCCGATCATGGGCCTGGCCACCGTGGCCGGGCCGATCCTGGCCGGCTGGCTGCTGCACCTGGACCTGTTCGGCAGCCAGTGGCGCTCGATCTTCCTGATCAACGTCCCCATCGGCTTGGCCGCCTTGGGTCTGGGCCGGTACTTCCTGCCCCGCAACGCCGGCGAGGACACCAGCGCCCGGCTCGACCTGCGCGGCGTCGGCCTCCTCACCCTGGCCTCAGCCCTACTGATCATCCCGCTGGTCCAGGGCCGCGAACTCGGCTGGCCTTTCTGGACCTACGCCATGATGCCCGCCTCCATCCTGGTCCTCGCGCTGTTCGTGATCTCCGAACGCCGCAGCGCACATCCGGTGATCACCCCGTCGCTGTTCCGCAAGCGCAGCTTCGTCGTGGGCCTGGTCATCGTCTGCGGCTTCTACGCCGCACTCACCGGATTCCAGCTCGCCCTCAACCTGATGCTGCAACTCGGCGCGGACTGGACACCCCTGCACACCGGCCTCACCCTGATCCCCTGGGCCCTCGGGAGCGCCATCGCCGTCGGCCTCGCCGGAGCCTTCCTCGCCGAACGCCTCGGCCGCGCCACCCTCCAACTCGGCCTCGGCATCGCCGCCGTCGGGCTGATCGTGCTGTGGTGGACCATCGCCCACGGGCAGGACTCCCTGACCTCCTGGACTCTGGCGCCCGCGCTGCTGATCGCCGGTTTCGGTTCCGGCCTGGTGTTCATCCCCATCTTCGACTACGTCCTCGGCGAGGCCACCGCCGAAGAGGTCGGCACCGGATCGGGCATGCTCAACGCCGTCCAGCAGTTCGCCAACGCCATCGGCGCTGCCGCCCTCGGCACCGTCTTCTTCGCCCAGGCCGGGCATGGCGGCTTCTTCGACGCCGGTGAAGTCGTCACCGCACTCACCGCCGCCCTCTACCTGCTCACCCTGCTCCTGGTCGGCTTCCTGCCCAAACACGCCCAGCAAGCCCACGCCTGAGCCTCCGCTAACTCCCTGATGTACCGCAGCGGATCCGGAAGTCCCGGGCACACGGTGGCGTACCTCCTCACCGGCGCGGTCCGCCTCGGCCGCGCCGTACTCCGGGCACACTGTGGCGTACTTCCTCACCAGCACGGTCCGCCATGACCGCGCCGTACTCCGGGACCACCTCCTCCAGCGCCGCACGGACCTGCTCCTTGCCGACGCCCGCGATCTCGGTGGCCGTGGTCGGCGCAGCCCGGCGTCCCGCCTCGGCCGCCCTGGCGGCCACCTGCTCCGCGGCCCACATCGCCGTCACATCCACATGGGCGCTCTCCCGATCGACCAGCACGCTGTCGACGTTGGACGCCCGCTCCAACCGGGGCAGTATCCGCAACCGCTCCTCGGCGGACTTACGGCGGGCGCTGCTGATCACTGGTGCCCATCAGCAGCGCGTCCTGGCCAACCTCAGGGCACCCGCCGGATGGGAGGCGTCGAGCCCCAGGCATGGGCTGGACTCTCCCCCTGAGGGAGGCCTCATGCTTCTCCTGACGGTCCTGGTAGCCGGTCAAGGAAGTAGCGGGAGCCCGTGTGACCGTTCGCCGCGTCAGCATGACGAGTGCCGCAGGGCGCCCGTCGACGCGGACAGCGGCTGCACACGCTTGTTGAGGAGAGCGACGTATGACCATCGTGAAGGACATCGAGGCCCGCGGCATGGAGCACTGCGAGACGACGGCGCTGGGGGTGCTGTTGCGGCATGAGGGGCTTGATCTGTCCGAGCCGATGCTGTTCGGGCTGGGCTCGGGCCTGTCCTTCCTCTATTGGGACAGCAAGGGCATGGCGTTCCCCTTTCTCGGAGGCCGCGTCAAGCCTTTCGACCTCACCACGAACCTGGCTGCCAGGCTGGGGCTGACGTTGACGGCCCAGGAGACCGCCTCACCGCGCAAGGCGTGGGAGAACGTGGCAGCGCCCATCGACGCCGGTCGGCCGGTCGGTCTCCAGCTCGACTGCTACCACCTGGACTATTTCCGGTCCAAGGTGCACTTCGGCGGCCATGTCGTCGCCATGTACGGCTACGACGAGCACGACGTCCACTTGGTGGACACCGACCAGCAGGGAGGAGCGGTGCGCACCAGCCGGGCCAGCCTCGCCATGGCGCGTGCCGAACGCGGCCCGATGACGGCCAGGAACCGATCCTTCACCATCGCCCTGCCGGCTCACCCGATCTCCTGGCAGGACCAGATCATCCCCGCCATCAGGGACTGTGCCGCCGCCTTCCTCACCGCTCCCATCGCGAACCTGGGCCACCGCGGCATCGAAAAAGCCGGCAAGCAAGTGCCCGGCTGGCTCCAGCGCGCCGACGACCCGCAGCAGGACCTGCCGCAGGCCGCCCTCCTCATGGAGAAGGGCGGCACCGGCGGAGCCCTGTTCCGCGCCCTCTACCGCGACTTCCTCGACGAGTGCACCCAACTGATCGACAACGGCAACCTCCGCACCGGTCACAGGCTGTACGCCGAGGCCGCCACCCTGTGGACGGACGTGTCAACCTTGATCGCGAAAGCCGGAGAAAGCGGCGACGCGGGGCCCCTCAAGCAGGCCGGCGTCCTCCTCCACGACCTTTCGCGCATCGAGAAGGAGGCCATGCAGGCACTGCGTCAGCTGTAGCCCAAAGGGAAAACCCCTGTGGCCTGGAAGCCCGTACAACGCAGCCATAATCTCCGCCATGGAGGCGAGATCTTCATCTCGTTCGGTAGCGCGCTGGGCGCGGTCGAGTCAGGCTGGCTCGCTGGCTCCTGAGGAAGCTCCTCGGTCTCCCAGGCTTCCGGCTTGAGTCACGTCGATTCCTCCCGACGGAAGGCGACCAGTAGGCCGGCCGGCGCCCGCTGGAGATCCTGAGGCCCTGTTTCGACGTGGTACGGAATGATCTCCGCGAGCGACATTGATCGAGCGCACCACCTAAGCCAACCCCGGCACAGGCCCCGCACGCGCTCTTCACCGACGACATGTCGGCTGGCAGACGCCGCTTACGACAACCTTCCTCGACCAGCGCGGCGACATGATCATCATCCCGGCGCAGAAGGGTCACGTGGACACGTCTCGAGCGGCCCAGAGGGCAATCATGCCGGGCTCAGGCCGTAACCCAGACGACAGCGGAATCTCGGACCGGGATAGAGACGACCATTCCCACGTTTCAGGTGATCCTGGTAGATGGTGAGCTTGAAGAGCGTCCTGACTCCGTGACGATCCATACGAGGCCCCCGCAGAAGCCGCCATTGCGTCGCACCTTCCGGACCTGCGGACCACGACGCCGGTGCATCGCCGTGTTCTGGCGGACGCGCAAGGAGCTCCGATTCAGCCTCCGCATTGGTGACCCTTCTCCTGGTGCAGGCAAGCACACGCCTCGGGCCAGCGCCGAGGTCATCGACGCTTCGTGGCCTGCCGCGCTCGAAGGGCACTCCGGGCGGACGAACTCATGTCTCTAGCCGTCACATCGGTGCTCGCCATCCGGCTGATAGTGAGACCGCTCTCTTGCGGATTCCCGTCTCATCCTGCGTATTCACCGAAACCATTCTGGCCGTAGACAGGAACAGTCAGCCGTCTGATTACACCATGACTATTTAGCCGGACGAAACAATTCGGTGGAGCATTACACTTTAGGGTTGTCTCATATTATCAGCGAACTCGAAAAATCCGTTCGCGCGTGTACGTCTTCTGATAATATCCGTTAACACAAGTGCGACGGTTTTGTGTCATTGACAGCGTTGCGATGCGGACATTGTGACGGTCTCTCTCGCTCGCCAGGCAGGCAGACAGCCTTGTCGTGCAATTGATGAATAGGCTCCCCGGTCAGAGCCGTCGACATCGTAGCCAGCGCGGACTGTATTGCGGAGCTTGTCCTGCGAGTTTGGCAGGCCGTCATTGACGGCGTATCGCTCGCGGCGGATCTCCGCGGGGCCGTGTCAGAGCCTTGTCGAAGTAGAGTCACGTGCACGGAGCGCATTTGAAAATCAACGCTCCGCAAGAACTGGTCCTCATTTAGAAAAAATGTAGACCGCCAACCGTAGTCTTTTGATTACGTCATGAATGCGATGGCGTGGACGTTACGTGATGCAGCCGCAACAATCAAGGCTTGACTTAGCGTTGGCCGATGACAAATGATCACGATGGCCTAACGGTGCGCTTTCGATCGCAGGATCACGAGAAGGGATGCGATGCGTGAACGAGCGACGAAGACTCAGGCGGGTGTTATACGCCATGCTCATTGCTGTACCGGCAACTATGGCGATTGCGCCTGTCGAGTCCGCTGCGGCGGAAAGCGATAGAACAATCATCATACTGCCAAGGGAATCGCAGCCTGTCCCGAAACGCCCCACCCTGGAGACGATCAAACGGTCGGCCGAGCAGAGAAACATATCGCTGGCCCAGGGGATCGATGAGTATGTGGCGCATGAAGTTGCCGCGAACCCCAGTGCGACCGCTCGGGCAAAAGAAGATGGAGTAGATCCAGCAGCAGAGCCCGAACTCAAGATCGATGATCTACCCTTGAGCGAGCTGAACGACCTGAAGCTCGTCGTAAGGGATCAGAAGATCACCCTCGAAGAGGCGATTGAACGAATTGCCTGGCAGCCGCGCCTCAACGAGATTGGCGCAGCGCTGGAACGGCGATTCCCTGCAGAAATCTCCGGCCTCGCGGTCCTGGAAAATGGACTCAAAGCGCAGATCGGATTCAAGGGTAAGATTCCCGATTATGCAGTCCAACTCGCCAAGGCACTACCTGTAGCCGTTGAGCTTGTGGGTAACAAGGGGTTCTCGCAGTCAGATCTAAAGCAGGCGCGTGATGCGGCGTACGCTAGCGTCGCTGCAAAACGGGATGTTGTACAAACCCTCATGGGCGGCTACGACACCGACACTGGTGTCGTAGAGATCACGGTTAAGCCTCGTGTGATGCCCAAGGATGGAGCGGCGAGACAGGCAATGGTCGCTAAACTTCAGCCGGCCCAGGCTTTCAACGCCAAGATCAGCATCAACGTTCGCCTCAGCGAGAAGGATCTGGTCACACCCCAAGACGGTTACATGAGGGGTGGCGGCAGCTTCTCTGGCTGCACCACCGGATTCAACATCATCAACGGGTACTTCCCAAGCGACCCTAGCGCTCGCCTGACAGCGACCGCCGCCCACTGCGGCTCCGGGGGCGGCCGAACGTACTGCAATCACCCAGCGCAAGGAGATTGCACCACCAGTAACTTTAGTAAGCGCTCGTCGACCTATGACATCGGTGCTTGGACCCGCGGGACCTTTGTACTGACCAGAACCTTCTATTACGACTACAACAAGCCTCGCTATGTGTACTATGAGGGAAGTAGCCCCGCAAAGGGCCAGAACATATGTAGTTACGGCGATGCTCGTCAATACGCGGCATGCGCAAACATCAAGGAAATAGACGTATCGGGCCCGAATGCGGCCGGTCTCATCATCATGGACCGGAGCATATCGGTAGGCGGTGATAGTGGTGGACCCTGGTACAAGTCCAATACTGCATGGGGAATCCACTACGGCCTCTGCGGCTACGGGGGAGAGATTACCTCATGCTTCACCCCGGTCGCCCTCATCGCCTCCGCTTTAAACGGAACTTCTCAATCCTGGGGCGTCTGGACGGCGCCTCCAGGGGCATAGGAAGATATCCGCTGCCATTCGCAAAGCGGTGTCATCGTGCGTTCGGGGCATCGATTTGGCCCCGACGCACGGTCTTATGTTAAGGAGTAGTGTGAAGAAGCGCATCGGTGGGGTTGTCGGTCGCATGGTGATGGCTGTGATGCTTCCTGCAATTGTCGGTTGTGCTGCGGGCGCCAATGAGGCGCCGTCGGATCGCGTAACCATAAAAGGAAGCGATCCCCGGATCCTGGTGCATTATCACAACAACTTCGGGATGCAGGCACTTCTAACGGGTCGACTAACCTTCGAACCGACGAACAAGTGCCTCGTGCTGAAGGATGCGCGCGAGTCGCCATCGCATGAAGTTGTCATTCCTTTGTGGCCACAAGATACTCGGCCGCTTATCGAGAATGGCAAGCGGGGTGTTCGGCTAGGTAATGGAACTATTCTCCTAGAGGGTTCCAAGGTGAAGATCGCTGGAGGATTCGTTGATTGGAATAAATCAACACCGCCAGGACTCAAGGTGCCGAATGACTGTATCGGCGATCTCGCGAGCTCTGTAATCTTCGAGGTTAACCCATTAGCGCCGGGCGGCTAGGCGCAGCCGCTGCTGATCCAGGATTGATGGTGCACCTAGGCGATCCACATCAGGGACATCAACGACGGCGGATTTCACGACACCGATTCGCGCACTGGTTTACCTGGACAATCTCGAACGCCGAGGCGGAGGCTATCGGCCGGCGTCACTATCTGCGTGATCATCCGCACCCTGGTCCTGACAACCGTGATCCGGCAAACCGACACGATCGGACAGCCAGAGCCAGGCAGATCGTTGTGATTGTTTGCTGTCTTGTCGCGGATTGATCGACATCAGCACGTGATGAAGAGTGGCGAACCGGTGTCGGGCATGGCGGAGCGTGCTACCTCGACTGCTGTCGATCTGGTCCGTCCAGAAGGAGCCGGACCACGCCGACTGTGGTGATGGACGCAGCTCAGGTAGCTATGCCCACCGCGTCGCTAACTGGAGGGCCGCCAGGTCGCGGTCATCGGCTCCAGCGATGGGACGGTGGGATCTGGCTTCCGGTCGGCAGACAGGCGAGCCGCTGACCGGCCACGCCAGCCTGGTCAGGCGGTGGCGTGTACCGAACCGGTCGGCCATCCGGTCTCGGTCACCGGCAGCTGGGATGGGAAGGCGCGCGTCTGGGACTTGCCGCCTCGACGTGTTGACCCTCCCGGGTGCGTGCGATGCTGTGGCCTTCTCGCAGCTCAATCTGCTTGTTTGCGCCTTCGGCAACGCCTTCGCCGTCATCCGCCGATAAGTAGGGACGTAATCGCCCGGCGACACCTTCCGTGGCCCACGCTCCCCGGCAGACGTGGGCGGCCTGGGGTCAGCCGGCTCGACTGCGGGACGGCGCCGACGAGGGAGGTGCGCGCGGCCATGTGGTCCTCCGCCGATGACTTCATCGCCGGGCCTGTCAGGGAGACGGCGGCTGTTGCGATGCGCAGGTCGGTCAGGTGGTTCTGCCGGCCGTACGCCGTCAGCGGCACCAGGAACTGGCCGCCGCGCATACCACCCATGACGCCGCCGAGCGCCGGGCCGGCCGCGACTGCGGCTCGCCGTACCTTCGGGAGTTCCGGGCCATGTCAGCGGCGGCATCAGGGCGGTGACAGCCCGGTATCAGAGCGGTCGGCGATGGTAGACGCCATGAACGGTTCAGCGATCGCGGCCTCGGGGCCGCGAACTGGGCCGCACCGAACTCGAAACAACGCAGCACAGGAGCACATGATGCAGAAGTTCGACACCCCCGCCGCGATCTCCGCCGTCCTGAACATCCCCGCCGGGCGCGTTCAGTTCATCGCCGCTGACCGGGCTGACACCGTGGTCGAGGTCGTGCCCGCGAATGCCTCCAAGAGCCGTGATGTGAAGGCGGCCGAGCAGACCACGGTGGCGTACGCCGACGGTGTGCTGCGGATCGAGAGTGCCGAGGCGAAGAACCAGTACTTCGGCCCGTCTGGATCCATCGAGGTGACGGTCCAGCTGCCCGCCGGTTCCCGGGTGGAGGCGAAGGCGGCCAGTGCTGAGCTGCGGACCGTGGGCCGTCTGGGCGATGTCGCCTTCGAGGGCGCCTACAGCCAGATCAAGATCGACGAGGCGGCGAGCGTCCGGCTCACCGCGGTCGACGGCGATGTCGAGGTCGGTCGGCTGGGCGGTTCCGCGGAGATCAGCACCTCCCGGGGTGACATCCGGATCGCCGAGGCCGCGGGCGGCACGGTCGTGCTCAGCACCCAGTCCGGCGACATCTCGATCGTCGCCGCCGCCGGTGTCTCGGCGGCCCTGGACGCCGGCACCAGCTACGGCCGCATCACCAACGCCCTGAAGAACGACGGGACTGCCGAACTCGACATCCGCGCCACCACCTCCAACGGCGACATCACCGCCCGCAGCCTGTGACCCGCAGCCTCCAAAGCGGAGGTAGCCAAGCTTGGGCGTCCCGCCAGAGAGGAGAACTGAGCCTCGCCCAAGCTCGCCGCAACTTCGCCAGGCTCGGCGCCCCAGCCACTCGACACCTTGACCACGTCCGGGCCCGCGACAACCTGCTCGCCCGCATCACCGAAGCCGAACGCGAAGGCTGGACCGCCGAAGCCGAAGGACTCCAGATCAGCCTCGCCGCTGCCGAAGCAGAACTCGCGCAAGTCGACGGGCTCATCGCCCGCCGCGATGCCGTCGTCGATCTGGGCATGCCCACCTACCGTGACCTCGCCCAGGCCATCACTCTCTCAAGAAGTTCCGCATGAGCACGCGGACAGGCAGCGGCGCGACGACCAGCACTATTCGTGATCGTCTCAGAGAGCTCGTACAGCACTCCTAAGATCACTCAAGAACAGCTCCCTACAGGAAGAGCTCGCTCATGCGCACCATTTACGCCGTCACCCATCCGGAGGCGACGCACCACGTGGAGGGGGTTGTCGGCGGCTGGCATGATTCGCAGCTGACGCCGGCCGGCCTCAGCGCGGCAGCCTCCATTGCTCAGGCGCTGCGGGCCCAGATCCCGGACGGTGTCGATGTGGAGCTGTTCTCCTCGGATCTGCAGCGCACCCGGCAAACGGCCGAGAAGATTGCCGAGCTGTTCGGCGTGAAGTCAATCTTGGACCGCAGACTGCGGGAGAAATCCTATGGAGAGGCGGGGGGAAGGCCACAGGAATGGCTGGACCAACGATTCGTCCCGCCGCCGGCTGTCGGGGAACGGTTGGAACATGACGAGGGCGTGGAGGGTGCCGAGACCAAGGCGGCGTTGGCGCAGCGCATCTACTCAGCCATGGACGAGATCTTGCAGCGCCCCTGCGAACATCAGATCATCGTGACGCACGGTGGCTCCCTGACATTCGTCGTGACGTCCTGGATCAAGATGCCGATCAAGGCGGTTGGTCATGCCAGTTTCCGGGTGCCATCCGGCAGCATCACCACGCTGCGCGAAGACGACTTCTTCCACAACCGCCAGGTCGTCAACCTCGGTGACACCCGCCATCTCGACTCCGCCAAAGCTGACTGATCCCTACCTGGCCCCGCTGCCTCCGTTCGAGCAGACCGTCGGAGTGGGGGCAGGAATCGCAGCGCTGACAACGCCGTCGACCGTGGAGAAGATGGCCCTCGCCACGAGCGGCGGGGGTCGTCGCAAGCTGGAAGGGCTCAGTGGGCCTGAACTGCAAGGAGAAGGGGGCGCTGAACCAGTCCAAGGCCAAGCTGAGGTCGCCCGCGTCTACGCCAGGATCACTGACCGGAGAAGGGATCACCTGCGCAGGGTCACGACACGGCTTGTTCGCGAGAACCAAATGATCGCCGTGGCAAAACTCCCTGTCCGCGCTATGGTCAACAACCATCGTCTGGCCCGCCATCTCCGAGGCCTCCTAGCGGGAACTGCGCAGCATGCTGGAGCCCAGGATGGCCTGGTGCGACCGGACGCTGATGGTGGACCGCTCAGCATGCGGAGCCGTACAAGGGAAGAGGCAGTTGAGCGTTCGGCGGGGGAGCGCGCCTGCGGCGCCATTCTCGACCGGGACATGAATGCAGCCAGAGATGTGCTCACCGCCGGGCTGGCGGAGAGCTAAACAGCTGTAGAGCCGATCCTCTCGAGGAGAATTCTTCTCGGCGGCCAGTCGGCGGTGATGCAGAAATCTCCTCACTTCCAGGGAGGGGAGCAGTCAACTGCTGTTCCCGTCGCCGGCATGGAACCCGGTGACAAGTTCCGGCTTGATCCGCACGAAGAGATCCGGGTTTGAGCCTGCCCATCCCCGGATCCGGGGGCGGACAGTTGCGATCTCCTCCGGGTCAGTGACGGGCACGGCGCGACCACCGACGACGACGCTCCAGCCGAGGTGCGTTGTCATATCCACCATGTCCGCCTCGTAGACGACCAGAGAGGCTCCGGGGGAGCTCAGGATGGCGGAGATCTCGAGATCGTTGGAGATTCCGATGATGATGTGGCCGTCCTGGACGATATGGCTGACGAGGCGGATGGCGGGCAAGGCTCTGCTGATGAAGGCGATCCTGCCCAGCGTGACAAGCTGCAGCAGGCGCATGGATTCCTGGCGGGACAGCCGTCTGTGTGAGTCCAGTCGCGGATCGGGGTGACGCGTCATGGTTCGACTGTGCCGTGCGTTGATTGCCGCAGGTAGGGGCTAAAGTCCCTGGACGCCTACGAGGGTTGCGCCATCTGGAAAGCAGATCCCGGCTGGGGCCGCCTCCTCCAGATGCGCAATTCGACTCACGTGAGGCCATCACGGACTCACGTGAGGCCATCACGATGGACTGACACCTTCACCGATCCGGGGGCGAGGAATCGGCGGACAGCCGCTGAGAACGATCATGAATCGCTGAGGAGGAGGGCGCCCATGGCCTGGTTGTTCCAGGGGGAGCAGGCTGACCTGAGCGCGAATCCGAGGGTGTGCGGCTGACGGCGTAGGAGCCCGCGTTTCGCTGCTTCCAGCGCCGCCCTGTCGTCCGGTGCGGTGCCACGGATGTCACCTGGAAATCCTGTGCGGTTACGCCGGCGGCCGGGCGAGTTTGACGGCCACGGCGTCGAGGACCCAGTCCAGGCCGGTCGCGAAGGACACCTCGGCGTCCACCTCCGTGCCGTCGTACACGGCCTTGGCCAGCGCCGGGAAGCGGCCCGTGTCCAGCATCTTTCTCAGATGCGGGCCGGAGGCGCGCTGCCACTCGCGCTTGGACAGGCCCGTGGCGCGCTCGGCCCGCAGGTTCGCGATCTCGCGCCTGATCGCTCCAGTGAAGTAGGCGCCGACGGTCTCCACGGCGCGCATGACGGTGTCGACGTCGGCGAGGCCGTCGAGGGCGGCCAGCGTGGCCTCAGTTACGGCGAGGGCGTTCGGGCCCAGGGTCGGACGGCCGCCGAGCAGGTCGGCCAGCCATTCGTGACGGAGGGAGGCCTGCCTGGTGCGGTGGGCGCGGATGCGCAGCACCTCCCGCCAGTCGCCGGGCTGCTCCTCGGGGAGGATCTCCGCGTAGACCTCGTCCACCATGAGGTCGAACAGCTCCTCCTTGGTGGAGATGTATCCGTACAGCCGCATCGGGCCGGCGTCCAGCCGGGCGGCGACCTTGCGCAACGACACCGCCTCCAGCCCGCCCTCGTCGGCCAGCGCGATGGCGGCGGCAACGATTCGCTCCCGGTCGAGTGGCACGGGGCGAGTCGGCGGCTCCGGCCGGTCCCACACAGTCATGGATACATTGTACTGTTGCGATACACCGTCTTAGCAAAATACAGTGTATCGACATGAGACATCGTATTGCCGTAATTGGAGGCGGCCCCGCCGGCCTTACCTTCGCCCGCGTCCTGCACCGCCACGATCACCCCGTCACCGTCCTCGAACGCGATCCCGCCCCCGATGCCCGCCCTCCGGGCGGCACGCTGGACCTGCACGAAGGGATGGGCCAGCTCGCGCTGGGCAAGGCGGGGCTGCTGGCGGAGTTCCAGGCGCTGTCCCGCCCCGAGGGGCAGGCCATGCGCATCCTGGATGTGGACGGGACCGTCCTCCGCGACTGGCAACCCCGTCCGGATGACCGAGCCAATCCCGAGATCGACCGCGGACAACTCCGTGACCTGCTGCTCGGCCCTCTGGACGTCCAGTGGGGGAGGGCCGTGACGGAGGTGGTGCCGGGAACCAGGGATGGCGTGCTGGTCCGTTTCGAGGACGGGCGACAGGAGACGTTCGACCTCGTGGTCGGCGCGGACGGCGCCTGGTCCCGGGTCCGCCCGGCAGTCTCTTCCGCGACGCCGCACTACACCGGCGTCACCTCGGTCGAGACCTCCCTGGACGACGTCGACACCCGCCACCCCGACCTCGCCCGGCTGATCGGCGACGGTTCCACGGCTGTGTACGGCGTGAACCGCTCCGTCACCGCCCAGCGCAACAGCGGCGGCCACGTCAAGGTGTACGCCAAGTTCCGCGCGCCGCTGGACTGGCAAACGAACCCGGACCAGGCTGACGTCGAGGCCATGCGATCAAGCCTGCTGGCTCTGTTCGACGGCTGGGCCGATCCCGTCCTCGACCTCCTCCGCCACGGCACCGCTTTCGTCCACCGTCCCCTCTACGTCCTGCCCGTGTCCCACACCTGGGCCCACGTCCCCGGGGTGACGCTACTGGGCGACGCCGCCCACCTGATGCCCCCATTGGGGGTGGGCGCGAACCTCGCGATGCTGGAAGGCGCCGAACTCGCCGAGTCCGTCGCCGCCGCCCCCGGCCCTGGCGATCTGGACGAGGCCGTCCGTGCCTTCGAAGAACAGATGTGGGTACGGGCCGGCAGGTGGGCGGAGATCACGGCGGCCGGTCTGGAACGCCTCGTGAGCCCGGACCCCACCGAAGCCCTCGCCCTCTTCGAGGAAGTCCAGCCATCCTGACTGCCGAACGCGAGAGCACCGCCGCGGTCCCCTCCGGCAGATACCGAACGGCCAGCGGCGAGCCAGGGTGGGCGGGGCTACCGCCACCTGGCGATCCGATGCAGGCGGACCCTCTGGTCGAGCCTGTTAGATAACCGAAGTCGCCACACTCTCAGCGTCTGGAGATCAAGCACAACGTCCAGGGGCTTGCCCGAAGGCGGGGAGGCTCCGCGTCAGGCCGGGCCGAGGACGCAGAACTCGTTGCCCTCCGGGTCGGCGAGGACGACCCACGGGACGTCTCCCTGGCCCACATCGGCCAGCGTCGCGCCGAGGGCCTGCAGCCGGGCCACCTCCGCCGCTTGATCGTCACCGCGGTACGGCAGCAGGTCGAGATGGACGCGGTTCCACACGGTCGGCACGCCGGGCGTGCGGAGGAACTCCAGATACGGCCCGACACCCTTGGCGGAGCGCAGCGTCGCGTGATCGTCGGTCACCTCGTGCAGGGTCCAGTCCATCGCCTCGCCCCAGAACCGGGCCATGGCTCTCGGGTCCGCGCAGTCGACCACCACCGCGGCGATCGGCCCGGTGTCCCGGTAGATCTCCCGAGGCTCCAGGACGCAGAACACGTTGCCCTCCGGGTCGGCCAGGACCGTCCACGGGACGTCGCCCTGGCCCACATCGGCGGGCGTCGCGCCGAGCTCCTTCAGGCGCGCGACCAACTCCGCCTGATGGGCCGCAGAGGTGGTGGCGAGATCGAGGTGCACGCGGTACTTCACCGTTTCGGGGTCCGGGACGGCGACGACATCGACGCAGACGGCGGAGGGGTCCGGCCAAACGAAACCCACAGGTTCAACGTTGGTCGCACCGGGTCCCTCGCTGGAAACACCCCAGCCGAGCGCCTCCGCCCAGAACCGGCCCAGCGCCGAGTCATCCCGAGCCTTGAAATTCACCTGAACAAGTCGCAGCGCCCCGCCCACCCTATGCCCAACGAATAAACCGGCATGAACCACACACCTTCGACACAACTGGCGGTAACCCGCAGGTCGAGGACTTCGCCGAGCGGCCGAACGCCTTGAGTGTGTACGGAGGCGGTGACGGCGTAGCAGGAAGTTGATGTGGGCGTGGGGCTGAGGCGGGCGACGTCCTCGTCTTCTACCGGGACGCCCTGGGCACGGAGTTGGTCGACGGGTAGCGGGTGTTCCACAGCACGACGGAATTGACGACCAGGCCGAGCGCGGCGAGCTGGTCTTCGCGGTACGGCTGGCGGATCTGGCTGCCACCGCCGTGGCAGATCTTCCGGGCGAGCCGGTGGATCTGTCGTGCTGCGTCCGGTCTACCTCACCATGACGACCATCTTCGCGCTCCTGCGGCTGCTGCCGGGAGATGATCGACCGAGAGGTTCCGGTCGACGCGAGTAGAGGTGGAGAACTCCCTGACGGTCATACGAAAGGGGATGGCTCGCCTTGGGGAGGGGTTCTGTGAGGCGTGTTCATGTGATCACGATTGTCGCGGGAACAATCGTCACTCTTGGGCTGGTCGTCGGCATCATCTTCATGACGGCCAGAGCGCTCACGGCGATGACCGGAGCGCCCCGATCTGAGCCACACGTGACGTCCTTCGCGCTGCTGCCCGTGCTCGAGACGTCCTCCGTTCCTTGTGCAGCGGGTACGGTGAGCGCCCTCGACGGCACCTCGTGTTACAAGCTCGGCCAGGGCATGACCGGCATCGCAGCAGAGAAGGCGACAGCCGGCCTGTCCGGGGGGACGACCTGGGTAGTCCAAGTCACGCTCAACAACACCGACAGCGCCAAGTTCGCCGCGCTGACATCGACCCTGTCCCAGAAGCCCGCCCCACGGAACCAACTCGCCATCGTCATCGACGGCAAAGTGATCACCGCACCGGCCGTCACACAGCCGATTCCTGGTCCCGCCCTGGAGATCAGCGGCCCCTTCACCCAGAAGGACGCCACCGACCTGGCCCGACGGCTGAGTGGCGTGCCCAACTGACCGATGCCTTCGCCAACCGCACAGCGTGGCGGTGCAGGATGTGGCCTATCATCCCCAAGTGTATTTTGAGCTGCTGGGACCGGTACGTTGCCTGCGGGGCGAGGAGGAACTCGACCTGGGCTCCCCTCAGCAGCGCCTGACCCTGGCCGCCCTGCTCCTGGCCGGAGGCCGCGTGGTCGGCTCGGAGCAGCTGATCGACATTGTGTGGCCCGACGCGCCGCCCAAGTCCGCGGTGAACGTCGTGCGGCAGTACCTCTCCCGGCTGCGCGCGATCCTGGGCGTCGAGATGATCGAGTCGGTTGCGGGCGGATATAGATGCGCCGGCACCACCGATGTGGCGGACTTTCACCGGTTGCTGAGCGAGGCCGCGCAGGCGCCGGTGGCCGAGGCACACACGCTGCTGCATCGAGCGCTGGAGTACTGGCGCGGCGAGCCGCTGGCGGGGCTGCCCGGCGCCTGGGCGCAGGGACAGCGCGCACGGCTGGCCGAGACGCGTCTGGTCGCCCTGGAGTCCAGGGTCGATGCCGACCTGGCGTTGGGCCGGCACGCCGAGGTGATCGCCGAGCTGAGCACACTGCACGCCGCGCACCCGATGCGCGAGCGGCTGTCCGGCCAGCTCATGCTGGCACTCAAACGGGCCGGACGGCAGGCCGAGGCCGTCGCCGTCTACACCGACACCCGCCTGCTGCTGGCCGAGGAGTTCGGCGTGGACCCGTCCGCCGAACTGGCCGCGGTCTACCAGCAGATCATCGCCGATCGGCCGATCATCGCCGCGGGAGCCGCCGGGCTTCGCCCGGCGCAGTTGCCGGCGGGGGTTCCCGACTTCACCGGCAGGCCCGACGTCGTCCGGGATCTGGTGGAACAGCTGCAGGTGGGCACGGACACGATGCCGGTCGTGGGGGTGTCGGGCCCTGGCGGTATCGGCAAGAGCACGTTGGCGATCCACGTGGCGCATGCCGTACGTGAGAACTTCCCGGACGGTCAGCTGTATGCCAACCTCCGCAGCGGGGACCTCGCCCCACAGGAGGTGCTGGCCGGTTTCCTGAGGGCGCTCGGCTACGCCGATCGTCAGATTCCGCCTGCCCTGCCGGAGCGGGCGGCGCTGTTGCGGTCCCTGCTCGCCGACAAGCGGGTGCTGGTCGTGCTCGACGACGTCGCCGACTCCGGCCAGGTCGAGCCGCTGCTGCCGGGCTCGGCGACCTGCGCCGTGATCATCACCAGCCGCGTGCGCCCGGCGGGCATCGCCGGTGCCCGGCTGACGATCCTTGACCTGCTGCCGGCCGATGAGGGACTACAGCTGCTCGGACGTGTCATCGGCCCGGCACGGGTGATGGCCGAGCCGCAGGCCGCCGCCGACCTGGTCAAGGCGTGTGGCGGATTGCCGCTGGCGGTGCGGATCGTGGCTGCCCGGCTGGCTGCCCGGCCGAGCATGCGGCTGGAAGCTCTGGCGGTACGGCTGGCCGACGCGCAACGCCGCATCAACGAGCTCAAGGCCGGGCAGGAGACGGTGGCCTCCTGTTTCGCGCTCGGCTACGAGCAGCTGCCCCCGGAGCAGGCCAGGGCGTTCCGGCTGCTGGCGCTGGCCGAGGGGCCGGACCTGCCGGTCGAAGCGGCGGCCGCGATGCTCGACGTCGCCCTTGTCGAAGCCGAGGAGCTGTGCGAGGCCCTGGTCGACGCGAGCCTGCTGGAGACCGTCGCGCCGGGCCGCTACCACTATCACGACCTGCTGCGCCTGTACGGCAGGAGCCTCGCCGGCGGCGAGGAACAGGCGGCCGCGTCGCAGCGGATCTTCGAGCACTACATGGCCGGCATTCGCGGCGTGTGCCGGGTGGTGCTGCCAGGCTTTGTGCACCCGGCCGGTACGGGCCGCCCTGAGCTGAGCTTTTCCGGAGCACCGGCGGCCCGCGCCTGGATGCGGGCCGAGCAGGCCAACGCGGCCGCCACGATCGCGAGCTCCGGCCGCGAGGGTCTGCTGGGCGAGGTTCCCCTGCTCGCCGAGGTGACCGGGGTCGCCGAGGTCGAGGACGCCATCTTCCTGCCTGCGGTGCTGCTCGCGATGGGCCTGGGCGCGCAGCGCATGTCGGCGACGGACGAGGCGATCACCCTGTTGTCCGAGGCACTCGCACAGGTCGACGCCCGGGCACATCCGAAGCTGAGCGCGATGATCCACGCCCTGCTCGCCATGGCGCTGGCCGACGACGACTCCATCACCGACGCTCGGCGCCACGCCGAGCAGGGACTGAAGTTGGGCAGGCTGGCAGGCGACCCGCACAGCCTCGGAGTCAACCAGATGGCGCTGGGGATCGTGTGCTTTCGCGCGGGCGAGCTGGACCAGGCGGCCGAGCACCTACTGGTCAGCGCCGAGACCTACCGCCAGGGCGGTCTGCCGCTGCGCGCCGCCTGGCCCGCGAACCGGCTGATGCTCGTCTACCTGGCGGCCGGCCGGCCCAAGGACGCCGTGGCCGTCGGCGAGGAGGCGATACCCATGGCCGAAGCCATGCACGACCCCCTGCTTGCCGGGCGCATGCTGGCCCGGCTGGGCCAGGCATGGGAGCAACTCGGCGACACCCAGCAGGCGCGGCGCCGCCGTACCGAAGCAGCCACCGTTCTGCTGCCCTACCAGCTCATGGACTGACGGGTCACCTGGCCCAGGACGGCTTCCGCGGCTCATGGAGCGGCTACCATCTGGCCCGCTCCCACGTCGTTAGCGCAGCCACCGCAATGCCGCGTCGGCGCAGTCCTCGGGGCTGCTGTTGAAGGCGATGGCTGCGCCGGGCACGTGCTGCCGGACCAGGTTGACCACCTTCTCGAAGAACTCCAACAACGGCTCGTGCGTGCGGATGCCTCCCCCGATCACCACGCAGGCGTAGTCCTCGCGAGTCAGCGCCTCCACGATCGTTCCTTCGGGATTCTCACCCAGTGCCACCAGGCACCAGTCGGCCTCGAGCCCATGATCGTCGAAGCGGGCACGACCGCGTGCGAGCGCTGCCTGAACCGGCTTCGGGTCCCAGCCCTGGAGCTTGGCAGGATCGAGACCCACCACCAGTACTCGTCCCATTGTCACGCGTCCCTCCTCCGTAGATCGTTTCCACGTCGGCGCGATGGTTGAAGGGGTGCCTGGATCCATCGGCATTGTCCAGTTCCTCCAGGGGTCACGTTATCCCGATCTTGTCGCGCGCGCTGGTGAGCGGGTTCCCACCTCGGTTGGTGAGGGCGGCCTCTGTCACCTGTTCCCGTCGAGGAAACGCACCAGCTCCGCAGTGACGAACCGAGGGTTCTCCTCGACGAGCCAGTGCCCTGCGTGCGGCACGTCCACCGCGCGCACGATCTTGGTCATGCGCGGGGCCACCGTGGCTCGGATCGCGTCGAGCTGCCCCTGAGCGGTCATGAGCAAGGTCGGGACACGTACCGGTGCCGCTGCCGCGGTATCACGGACGTCCTTGTCGAGGGCGCGGTAGAGCTCGAAGCCGCCCGACAGGACCGAAGGCCGGCTATAGGTCCGTGCGTACTCGTTGATCTCGGCGTCGGTGAACGGGGATCGATCCGAGGTCCCGCCGAACGCCGTTCCGCCGAACGATACCTGCGGGTAGAACAGCGCCAGGTACTCGCGGACGTCGTCGCCGACCACCGCCTCGGGGACCCGTCGTTGGGAGTGGAAGGCGATGTGCCAGCTAAGTGAGCGGTACGTTGACGCATCGATCCTGGGCCCGGGTAGCGGCAGGTCCAAGTAGCCGAGGCGGGCGGTGTCGTCGGGGAATTGGCTGGCGTACTGGAATGCCACTGCGGCGCCGAAGTCGTGTCCGACGACGCGGGCGTCACGCACCCCGAGCCGACCGGCGATCAGCGTGTGCACGTACCGCGCCAGAGTGGCCTTGTCGTAGCCGGTCGGTGAGCCGGTGCTGTCGCCCAGTCCGGGAAGGTCGACAGCGTAGACGGTGTGGTTCTTGGCAAGTGCCGGCATGATCGGCCACCAGCCGTACCAAGTCTGCGGCCAACCGTGTATGAGCACCACTGGCGGGCCGCTGCCGCCGGTCACATAGTGCATCCGGACGCCGTCGACGTCGGCGAACTCGTGCCGGAAGGTGTTCTTGAACTGGGGATCCTCCTGGGTGGCGACGGCGTAGGGAGGAACGTCGCCGGCTGCCGGCGTGGAACAGGCTGCGGTGCCCATCGTGAGCAGGAGGGTGAGCGTGACGGTCGCCGCCGTACGCGCGGATCGGAGGAAGCGGCGCGACAACGGCCGGGTTGCGGTCATCAGGTGTTCCTGTCCTGGAGAAGGTGGGGTCAGCGTCCGGTCGTGCCGTGTGGCCCGCGTGGCGGCCCGTCTCTTCGATCATGTGGGTGAGTGCCCAGCGGATGCTGGGAGCGGGGCGGTCCAGCCGCGGTCGAGGGACCGGTGCGCCGAGGTCGGTGCACCCGTCGAGCACGTCGTTCGCGCGCTCGACCGCCTCGCGGTAGCGGGCGACGACATCGGCCACGCTGTCCTCCGGCGCGGCCTGAAATGTCGCCGGCCAGTCGGTGACGTGGTCTCCGAGGAATATCGAGCGTTCGACGAAGGTCAGGTGGTTGAGCAGGCCGAGCAGGTTCGTGCCCGACGGCACCGCGGCCGTTCGCACCTCCGGTTCGGGGGCACCCGCGACCTTCGCGGCGACCGAGGTCCTCAGGTAGCCGAGGAATCCGCGCAGGACCTCAGCCTCGCTGCTCCCGGTCAGGGGCGGCGGAGTGTCGCGGCGGCGCACGGTGTCAGGCATGGTGGTCTCCTCTCTTCGTGGTCCGCCGGGTCAGGCGGTGCGCCGGATGAGCAGCACGTGGTCGGTGACCTCGGCGGTGCGCCCGCCCGGCCCGATCGCGATCCTGCGGAGTGCGTCGCCCGCTCGACCGTCCACGTCACCGCGTCCAGGTCGATACCCGCCGCGACCTCCCGCGGGCTCAGGTACGGGCGCGGCCGCGGATCGGTGGCCGTTGGTCGTGCCTCGTACACGCCGTCCCAGAACATGACCGCGTCGCTGGCGTTCATCAAGACTCCTTCCGTCGGTGCCCGCACAGTCTCGCCAGGCGCACACCGATATGGCACGAAATCTTGCTGTTCTCGCAAGATGGCCTCGTGGACCACGAAATGGACGAGGTGCTCGAGGCGGTGGGGCCGCGACTCCTCGTAGGCGCTCCGCGCACCCCCGGATCCACCTCACGCCGATCCGGAAGTTCGGGATGACGTTCGTGCTGCTGGCCGTACATGCTCAGCAGACGCCTGCGGCTCATCCTCGGCGAGCGCGACCTGACGTTGCCGCCCGGTGAGGCAGCCGAGTTCGACACGTCCTTGCCGCACCGGCTGGGCAGCGCCGACGGCGGCTTCTTATCCTGTTCGACCCGCAAGGAATGCGTACGCACATACGCGCCGACCCGCATCGGCCCTCTCACTCAGCGAGAGATTTCCCATCCTGCAAGACGGCAGAGTTCCACCCCTGACGTCGCGAGGCCGACTGCCGATGAAGGGGAGACCCTCACTGTGTGAGATCGCCGGGATGGTGACGTACGTGATGGAATGCGGCCCTGATTTCGGAGACCAGAAGATCTGGCTGTTCCAGACCGGGGAAGTGGCCGCCGCGGTCCAGCTCGTGCCATGACCGGAGGTCGTGGTAGCGGCGCTCGGCCCAGCGCCGGGCGGTCGGCCACGGCTCGGCCGGGAACAGCGAACAGGCGGTGGGCACCGTCACCGGTTGCCCGTTCTCTTCTTCGGCGCTGCGTGGTACCCACCGCATGGCCTCCCAGTACCAGCGAGCACTGGAGGCACCGGTCCCGGTCAGCCAGTACAGGGCGATGTTGTCCACTTGTTGCGACAGGCTCACCCCGCCGCCGGCCTCCGGTCGGGTGTCGGAGTAGGCGGCGAACTTCTCACCAAGCCACGCCGCCAAACCTGCAGGCGAGTCGAGCAGGGAGTAGCCGAGCGTCTGCGGGCGCGTACTCATGATCATCCCGAAGCCGTATCCGTCCGCGAGATGGATGTCACGCCGCTCCAGCATGCGTTGTTCCGCCGGGTCCGGCGAGATCCGGTCGTCCGGCAGGGGAGAGGCGATCGGCATCGTCAGGTGCAGGCCGGCGACGCGCTCGGGCACCAGGCGCGCCAGTTCGGTACTGACGAACGCGCCCCAGTCTCCGCCATGCGCGCCGAACCGCTCGTAGCCGAGCACGGTCATCAGCTCGGCCCACGCCCGCGCCGTACGGGCGGGGTGCCAGCCGCGCTCGCGTGGACGGTCGCTGAACCCGAACCCTGGCAGGGCCGGGATGACGACGTGGAAGGCGTCACTCGCGGAACCGCCATGGGCGACCGGATCGCTGAGCGGCCCGAGGACGTTCTCGAATTCGAGGAAGGAGCCCGGCCAGCCGTGGGTCAACAACAAGGGGAGCGCTGTGGGCTCGGGCGAGCGCACGTGCCAGAACGCGATACCCAGGCCGTCGAGGCGCACGCGGTAATGCGGAATCGCGTTCCACTGCTTTTCCCTGGCCCGCCAGTCATGCTGTCGCCAGGTATTCAGCAGCATCCTCAGCTGATCCAACTCGATACCCTGCGCGGCGTCCGGCACCGTTTCTGGTTCGGGAAGCCGAACCCCGTCGAGACGAGTCCGCAGGTCCGCCAAATCGCGGTCGGGAATGTGCAGGGGGTAGGGCTCGATCTCAGGCGTTGTCGCCGAGTTTCCAGACATGGACGAAACCCTAGAAAGGGGCCGCCCCCAGGGCCATGCCCGAGATTGCCGGGAGAGCGGTCAGGAATTGCGATATGCCGAGGGACGAACGCCCGTGTGCCGCAGGAAGGCCGTCGACAGAGCACCGGGACTGGCGAAACCGCAGAGCGGCGCGATCTGGGCGACCGGGAGATCGGTATCCCGCAGCAGGCGTTGCGCCTTCTCGATCCGTAACCGGGTGAGGAACCGGTGGGGCGTTTCTCCTGTTGCTCGGCTGAACACGCGGACGAGGTGATAGACGCTGAGATACACCTCGTCCGCGATGTCGGCCAGGGTGAGCGGTTCGGCCAGCCGGTCACGCATGAGGGCGATCGCCGCGCGGACGCGTGCGTCCTCCCGCACCGGCGCCCGTTGACCAGGTCGCCGGGAGTGGCGGGTGAGCAGGTGTACGGCCAGGAAGGCGGCCGCGGACTCCGCGTACAGGTCGCCGGTCTCGTCGGCGGAACCGACGGCGCGGACAGCCTCCTCGATCAGCGGATCGCCGGCGGCCACGGACGCCGCCATGCTCGCGTAGTCCACCGCGCGGCCACCCAGCTGCTCCGCGGCCTTTTCGACGATGCCGCGCGGGATATGGACCTGCACGCTGCGCAACGGGCCCTCCGCGCGATAGCGGCGCAGGGCGGGCCGGTCCGGGACGCCCAGTTCGA
This sequence comes from Nonomuraea sediminis, assembly GCF_018531495.1. Lineage (GTDB taxonomy): Bacteria > Actinomycetota > Actinomycetes > Streptosporangiales > Streptosporangiaceae > Nonomuraea > Nonomuraea sediminis. The sequence goes on along the minus strand of NZ_JAHDTI010000010.1, from coordinate 144,420 downwards.
GCCGCCCCGGCATCCAGGTGTGGCGGCTCCATCGACCACCGATCCGCGTCTCCATCACAGTCCGACCCTCTAGGGGCAGTATCAGGTGCAAGTCCGCCGCGGCCGGCAACTCCATGTCCTCGACCATCGGGACATGGTCGAACCGTTGCGCGAGCAAGGACTGCCAGCCGAGGTTCTCCCAGCTGCAGTGCGTGCGCCGAACGTATCGATCCATGTCGAAACCGGCATAGGGCTGGAGATCGAAATGAACGGAGTCGAACACCATGCGGCCGAGGCTAATGGCAGGTGTCGCAGGATGCCCGACCCTCACGCATGCAAGTCCGGGCGGGACAAGCCGGCTCATTGTCTCGATCAGCGCGTCTGCGCGGCGAATCCTCGAGCATGGGGGGAGTGTCCAACATCGGGCAGCAACTCGACTCTCGCGCCCGGAACGGCGCGGTATTCGGCGGCGTGACGCCGGTCCTCCTCACCGAAGATCACCAGCAGCGGCTTCCCGAGCGCCGTCAGCCGATCAGGGAGCGCACGCTCATTCAGGTAGTCGTCGGCTGCCCGCGATGTCGCGGTGAACGCAGGGTGGGTCATGCCGCGCACATCGTTGACGAGCTGTTGTGGGATCTTCCAGCCACGGCAGCTGAACGTGGTGTCCAAACTCTGGCTGAGGGGCCACGGTGATTCCGGACAGCCGCTTTATGGGAGGCTGACGATCGAGGCGCAGTGAACGCGATGGCCGTCCTCAACGGGTCGCCGTCCGAGCCGTCCGGCCGGGCCTGCCACCATCACAGCCGAACCGCGCCGACGTTCTCCGTCGTCATGCCATCTCCTGCCCGCATCAGCGTGATCGGATCATTTCGGGCGTTACGCTAACAGCCGGCACCGACAGCGAACGGCCCGCGGCTCGAGCTGCAGGCACTGGTGAACGCGGTCGACATCACAGAACTGACCGCCCGTTGGACGCCTGACTGCGGCCGAGCAATATCAGCCAGCCGAACACCCGAACCACTATCCGGTACAGCACACGAACGGGCACAAGCCGCGATCTTGCCTGCGCCGTGTGCGAACGGGCACGGTCGGGTTGCTGCGCGGACGCCCGGACGAACGGGCTGGTTGAGTACCGCGAAGCCGTGCGCCTGGCCGCCACGCACCACCCGACCTGGTCTCCCGCCAAGCAGTCAGCGCAGGTCCCGACGCCGTCACGATCGATCTGGTGCTCGACGCGCTTGGAGGTGCGAATAATGTGTAAATGTCGAGGCTTCTGGAGCGCGACCGTCTCACCATGCGAGGCCCCCTCCTTTCTTGGCTCCCGGCCACCGACGACAAATTGCTGAGACCTTTGCGCTCATGGCATTATCCGCGCAGGTGAAAGGATGTGTTGGTGGTGCCGAGCCTGGCAGATGCGCCCGTCGAGCTGGTCAACCGGGTCAGCGAACGGGAGACGCTCATGGAGTTTCTCAAGGCCGTTCGCGCGGGTGAGGGACGTGCCCTCGTCCTGAGCGGGGACGCGGGGCTCGGCAAGACGGCACTGCTCGACGATATGGCCGCCAAGGCGCGCGGATTCAGAGTGCTGCGGGTGTCGGGCATGCAGTCGGAGATGGAGTTGGCTTTCGCCGGGCTGCACCAGCTGTGCAGCCCATTGCTGGAACGGGTGGAGGCGCTGCCCACACCGCAGCAGCTGGCCTTGCGGACCTCTTTCGGGTTGGCAGAGGGGCCGCCTCCGGCACGGTTCATGGTGGGGATGGCCGTCCTCAGCCTGCTGTCGGAGGTTTCCAGGGAGCAGCCGCTGCTCTGCGTGGCAGATGATCTGCATTGGCTGGACCGGGCGTCGGCGCAGGCACTCGGCTTCGTCGCGCGGAGGCTCGGGGCCGACCCGATCGGCATCGTGTTCGGGACGCGGACTCCGACCGATGAGGTGGCCGGCGTTCGTGAGCTGCGCCTCGACGGGCTGGCCGACCAGCACGCGCACGAACTGCTCGCCACCGCGCTGACAGGGCCGCTCGACACGCGAGTACGGGATCAGATCGTGGCCGAGACGCGGGGCAATCCGCTGGCGCTGTTGGAGCTGCCGCGGACGATGTCCCGGCAGGAACTGGCCGGCGGGTTCGGTTTTCCGGGAACGGCGCCGCTGTCGGGACGGATCGAGGAGAGTTTCGCCCGGCAGTTGGATGCGCTGCCCGGCGACACCAGGCAGCTGATCTGCCTGGCTTCGGCCGACCCCTCGGGCGACGCGAAGCTGATCTGGCGAGCCGCTGGCCTCCTGGGGATCTCGCACTTGGCGGCTCGGCCCGCGACGGAGTCGGGACTCGCCGATTTCGGGCATCGGATCAGATTCCGGCATCCGCTGCTCCGAAGGGCCGCCTACCGATCGGCGACGACCGAGCAGCGGCGCGCCGTGCATCGCGCGCTGGCAGAGTCGACCGATCCGGTCGCCGATCCGGATCGCCGGGCATGGCATCGAGCGCAGTCGACGGACGGGCCGGACGAAGACGCAGCTGCCGATCTCGAACGCTCCGCGAGCAGGGCTCAAGCCCGCGGCGGGCCCAACGCGGCGGCGGCGTTCCTGGAGCAGGCCGCTGCCCTGACCGTCGATCCGACGCGCAGGGCCGACCATATGCTCGCCGCGGCTCAGGCCAACCTGCAGGCCGGCTCCTACGACCGTGTCCTCGAACTGCTCGCGATCGTGCGGGCGGAACCGCTGACAGAACTGCAGAGCGCCCGCGCGGACCTGCTGCGGGGGAATGTCGCCTTCGCCTCCGGGCTGGGCAACGATGGTCCGCCGCTGCTACTGAAGGCGGCTAAGCGACTCGAACCACTCGACCTCGACCTGGCTCGCGAGACATACCTCAACGCGTGGATGGCCGCGATGTTCGCGGGTGACCTCGCGATCGGCGGAAGCCTGGCGGACGTGTCCAAAGCCGCGCGTGGGCTGCCGGTGTCGGCACACCCGGATGAGGCCGAACTCGTCCTCGACGCGCTGGCGCGGGTGATCGTGGAGGGCCCGGACGCCGCGGCATCGGTCCTGAGGAGAGCGGTCAGCGCGATCGTCGACGCCTCCCTCACCCCGGACGAGGTACTGCGCTGGGGCTGGTTCGCGCACGCCGCCGCTGTCGGCAGCTGGGACTTTACCAACTGGCGCTTCCTCCTCGAACGGGAACTCAAGGTTCTCAGGACGGTGGGTGCGTTCGACCTGCTGCCGATCGTGCTGGCAACGCTGGGAACTGTGACCACCTGGTCGGGCGAATTCGCAGCGTCCGCAGCCATGTTCGCCGAGGCCGAGACGGTCTGTGAGGCGACCGGGGCACCCGCGGCCGCCTTGGGCCCGACGATGCTCGCCTGCCTGCGTGGCGATGAGGAGAAGGCCGTCCCGCTCATACGTTCGATGATCGCCGAGGCGGCGGTGACCGGCCAGGGCCTGAGCGTTACGTACGCGAACTGGGTGGCTGCGGTCCTCTACAACGGGCTCGGCCGCTACGACGAGGCACTGGCCGCCGCCGTCGCGTCCAGCGAGAGCTCCTCCGATCTGTTCGTCGCCCTGTGGTCGCTGCCCGAACTGGTCGAAGCCGCCGCCCGCACCGGGGCCGTCGAGGTCGCCGAGGCGGCCCTCGCCCGGCTGGCGGAGTCGACGTCGGCTGGCGGCACCGATGTGGGGCTCGGCCTGGAGGCTCGCTCGCGCGCGCTGCTCAGCGGCGGAGACGTCGCAGAGCAGCACTATCTGGAGGCCATAGACCGGCTCGGTCGAACTCCGCTGCGTCCGGAACTGGGCCGGGCGCACCTGGTCTATGGCGAGTGGCTTCGTCGAGACAACCGCCGTGTGGACGCCCGCCACCAGTTGAAGATCGCTCACGAGATGTTCGCCGATCTGGGGATGAGGGCGTTCGCCGAACGCGCCCGCCGCGAACTGGTGGCGACCGGCGAACGGGTCCGGCAAAGCACGGTGGAGAGCGAGAGCACCCTCACTGCCCAGGAGACGTTGATCGTCCGCCTCGCGTCCGACGGTCTGACGAATTCGGAGATCGGCGCCCAGCTGTTTCTCAGCGCTCGCACCGTCGAGTGGCATCTGCGCAACGTCTTCGGGAAGCTCGGCATCACCTCCCGCCGCCAGCTCGCCGCTGCCCTGAACCAGAACGGCGATCTGCTGGACCGCTAGATCCGGGACTCACCCCTGCCAGTCCGTACCCAGGCTCGCGGGTGTGGCACCGGGCGGGCCGAGCATGACATCCCCGAACTCCTCGGTCAGGCCTGGAACAGCTCGAGGTCCCACTCCGTCTCGGCGGTGGCCAGATGAGCGGGCGTCCGGTGCGGCGGATGAGTTCGGCAACTGGGCGGGAGAGGTGATCGTCAGAGTACGCGCCCCGTGCGAACCCGCTTTGATTGTGTGTGGAGTATTCATCGGAACGCCCGGCCGTCTCGTCGACGCGCGCCGTACAGGATTCAGTGCGCCTGCTTGGGCACCACGGACAGGTCGACTTCGGGTTAGGTCTGTCCTCGGTGCACCCACTGTTTCGCTGCGGTGCCGCGACTGACATCAGTCAAATGACGGCGCTTCCTGCGAGCTGAGACACACACATATCCCGTCACCGGTCAGACCGGTTGCGATTTCAGCTATGGAGCTCCCCTGGCAGTCGCAGGTTTCCACCTGATGTCCGCACACAGCCCGAAGGAGGTGTTGAGGGTGCTGACCGACTCCGGACCCTCTCGTGCCGATGTCTGGCCCACGATTGACCCCGGGATCTTCAAGGTCCACTCCATCGGCGCCACCGGGCCGAAGTAACCGCCGCCGCCCGGGTCGACGCGGAGCTGACCCCGGCGGCCGAGCACGCTCAAGGGCAAGTTCCTCGCCGCCCTGCTGTCCGTAGTCGCTCTGTTGTCCCTGCGGAAGTCTTTCTCGGGCCCTCTTCAGGCCAAGTGACCCAGTGGACCCTGGGACATTGAGCGTCATGTGACCGATGCGCGGATCCTCGCTCCCGGCGAAGGGTTGATGCACGGACCTCGACCACTAAGGGAACTTCCGGAAGGTATGCACCGTGACCAGTCACCATGGCGAGCGCATTCGGCGCCCGAGGACCTGGACCTCGACCAGCTGTTTGATGAGTTCACCCGGCAGCCGATGCGGGCGAGGTTCGAGTTCGCCCAGGAGACGGCTGCCGCGATCACGGTCGAGTTCCGGGCGGAAATCGGGCCCGGTCTCACCAGGCGGCATCGGACGCCAGCTCCTTCACCGCGAGGTGCGCTTCGTGAGCGGCACCGGCGGCGTGCGGATGTGGCCGAGGCCTGAATGAGCGGCCGGAACCGGACGGCTTGACCGGCTGACCAACCATCCGTACCAGCCGCAGATGCGGCGAACAGAGGAGAAATAACGTGAAGAGCAGCAACCCAATCCTCTCCCGATGGAGCACTGGCCCGTCGGGCTCATATCAGCGCGGCCCGGTGAACGCCACTGCAGGCGACTACGGGACTAATCCCTACGTTCCCCCCACCGACACCAGTCGAGAGGTCGGCTCAGCCTCGTTGACCATGGACCACGTCATCGTCCGCACCGCGACAACTCTTGGAATCGTGGTCCTGACGGCCGTGCTGTCTTGGCTGCTGCTGCCCGTCGATGAGGCGAACCTCGGCCGGTCCTATGGAATTGCCGTGGCCGCAGCCGTCATCGCCTTTGTCTTGTCGATCATCCAGGTGTTCAAACCGACCCCGTCCCCGGCGTTGATCCTCGGGTATGCCGCATTCGAGGGCGTCTTCCTCGGCGTGTTCTCCAGCACTGTCTCGACGCACATCGCTGCGGGTGTGGTCGGCCAGGCGGTGCTCGGCACATTCGCGGTGTCCGCAGGGACGCTCATCGCCTACCGGATGCGCTGGATCCGGGTCACTCAGCGGTTCGCAGGCTTCGTCGGCGCCGCCGCGATGGGCTTCCTGCTGTTGCTGGTTGCCGATGCCCTCTTCTCCGCCTTCGGCGCGGGGAACGGCCTCGGTTTCCACAGCGGGGTCCTCGGCATCGTCTTCGGTCTGGTTGGCATCGTGCTCGGCGCGGCCTTCCTCGCCCTGGACTTCAAGCAGGTCGAAGATGCCATCGCCCATGGCGCTCCGGACAAGGCCGCCTGGCTCGCCGCCTTCGGTCTCACCACGACACTGGTGTGGATCTACCTGGAGGTGCTGCAGGTATTGACGATCTTCAAGAGTGACAACTGACCACACGGATACCGGAGACACGGACGTGACGGGCGAAGGTGACGCTCGGACACCTCTCGAAGAGCTTGCTCGCCCTCCATAACAGGACCGCGCGCGAAGTCCCAGCGACCCACAGCAGGCGACAGCGGCCGCCACACCGACGATTCCCCTGCCAGGCCCTGGCCACCAGGACGTCGAACTGCTCGGCGGCCCGGAGATCCTCCTGCGAAGGAGCGCGGCAACTCTGGTGCACGCAGGTCTACATCGGCTGTCCTCACGGCATGTGTCGCCAACGGTGCGGCAACAAGTATGGGGCCGCCGCATACCGCGCCCGCAGGAAGACCTCCGCCGCGAACTGGCCTCAGGGCGGCCCGGAGGTGAAGTTACTTCGACGCTTGTCCGGCGCTGTCCTGGGGTTCTGCGGTTTCCGTGACAAATCGGCGGACCGCGTCGGCGAACAGTTCGGGTTCCTCTACATGCCCCAGATGGCCGCTGTTCTCCAGGATCAGCAGGACCGAGCCGGGGATCAGCTCGGCCAGTTCGAGCCCCCAGCGCACACCGCAGATCACGTCGTGCCTGCCGACGATCACCAGGGCGGGCACCGTCAGGTTCTTGAGAGCGGCGCGATCATCGACGGTGTCGGGGATGAGATCTTCGTCAAGGCCGGAGATGTACGTGGCCCGGATCGCGTTCCGGAACCGGCCGTACCGTTCCTCGTTGCCCCAGAAGTCAGCGAAGTACGACGGCAGCACGCCCTTGGCGACTGCCTCGGTCTGCTCGTCGTTGCAGATACCGGACATCGCCCCGAACGCGGCCAGCACGCCGGGCAGCCCCGGGTGGTGGGCGTGCTTCGCAGCGAACGCCTCCACCATGCGACCCGCCTCGGCACCATGTTCCGGGCCGGTGACGGGAGCGCCCTCATACAGGACGACCCCCGCCAGTTGCTCGGAGCGGTGAAGGGCGTGGTAAGCGGCGACGAAGGCGCCATGCGAGTGCCCCAGCAGGTACGCCTTCCGGACACCGAGCCGGGTGATGAGCATCCCCAGGAAGCTGCTGTAGCGCTCCCGCGTGTACCCGTGGGGGTGTGAGGGCAGGTGATTGTCCGGCGCGGTGCCGATGGGCTCGACGTACACCATGGTCAGGTGCTCTTCGAGGGCCGGCATCCGCATGTACTCCCAGAAGATGCCGGGCCCCCCGGAGTGGGCCACGCACACGGGGCCGGTCCCGTGGACGTGGTACCGCTGAACGAGGCCGGCCACGAGGTAGGTGTGGGTGCCTTGCGAGAGGGGATCGGCGTGTGTCGTCGATGAGGTCATCGGAAGCTCCAAGGGTGTCGCTGGTCCGGACGCGGTGTCCGGTGGGTCGATGAGTTCGGTCAGAAGTCCGGAGAGGCGTAGCGGAGGACGAATTCGTGGTCAGGATCACGGTTGCCGTTGGGGTCGGGCGGAGGAGCCGCGGGATGGGTGGCGATCGTGTCCTTCAGGCGGACCGGCTCGGGCAGATGGCTGAAGCGGCCAAAGCCGTTGAAGGCGGCCATGTGGTGGGCGTACCAGACAGGCCAGTCGGAACCGAGGTCCGGGCCGGAGTCGGAAGCATGGGCTTCGGCTGCACGGCGGAGCGCGTCGGCCAGGGCATGGACGGAGTTGAAGATCACTTTCACGGGGGCTCCTCCTAGGCGCGGATGAGAGGGTCGGTGTGGAGGCCGTCAGGGGCGCGGGAGACGGCGGCGCGGTGGCGATGGCGGGCGCTGCCCCGGCAGCGGGTGGCGACCCGGACGGGCCAGGCGCCTGCTCGGAGACGGGGACGTTCCAGGGGAGCGCCGCATCTCGTGCAGCGGGTTTCGGCAGCGACCGTCTCATAGACGATCTCGATCAGCCATTTCTCCGCGGATCCGGGAGGCTCGTACCGGTTCCGTTCACTCCCATGCCAGGTCGCGTTGAAGTCTCCGGGTAGGTAGGCCATGAGGGTCCATGGCAGGAAGAACCACTCCATGTTCGGGCTCTCCTCTCTGGTGTGGTCTCAGCGCCCACTGCGCAGAGGTGCGGCGGTGTCCCGGTAGGTCTCGAGGAGACGCAGCCAGACCTCGCTGAGCGTGGGAAAGGCCGGGACGGCGTGCCAGAGGCGGTCCAGCGGGATCTCGCCGGTGATCGCGAACGTCGCGGACTGGAGGAGTTCGGCGACGCCACGGCCGGCGAAGGTCGCGCCCAGGATGGTGCCGCGGGCGGGGTCGAGGAGGATGCGGGCGCGGCCGAGATAACCAGGACTGTGCTGGTGGGCGCCGGCGACGAGGCCGAGGTCGTAGTCGACGATGTCGACATCCCTGCCCAGGCGCGCGGCGTCGTCGGTGGTGAGGCCGACGGAGGCGATCTCGGGGTCGGTGAAGAGGACCTGGGGGACGGCGGCATGGTCGGCGGTTCCGGTGTGGCGGCTCCACGGGCTGTGGTCAAGGGGATGGTTGCGAGCGCGGTCGGCGATGACCGTGCCGGCGATCCTCGCTTGGTATTTGCCCTGGTGGGTGAGGAGGGCGCGCTGGTTGACGTCGCCGACGGCATACAGCCAATCGCCGGTGACGCCGGGCACGGTGTAGGTATCGTCGCTCGGCAGCCAGATACCGGGGCGCAGGCCGACGGTCTCCAAGCCGAGGTCGTCGGTCCGGGGGGCCCGGCCGGTCGCCAGCAGGAGCTCATCGGCGTGGAGCGCCTCCCCGTCGGACAGGATGAGGCGGACGTCGGCGGCGCGGGTCGCGGAGGTGACGGTCGTGTCGAACCGCAGGTCGACGCCCGAGGCGCGGAGCGCGTCGGTGACCAGTTCGGCGGCGAAGCGCTCCATCCGGGTAAGCAGCCCGGATTCCCGGACGACGAGAGTGACCTGCGAGCCGAGGGCTTGCCAGGCGGTGGCCATCTCAACGGCGACGACGCCCCCGCCGACGATGGCCAGCCGTGGCGGGACCCGGGTGGCGCTGGTGGCTTCGCGACTCGTCCAGGGCCGCAGTGCGGCCAGGTCCGGCAGCGATGGGAGAGCGGCGCGGGTTCCGGTGCAGACGGCCACGGCGTGCTGGGCCGACAGCCGTAGGACGGCGCCGTCGGCACCAGTCACTTCCACGGTCCGGGGCCCGGACAGCCGTCCGTGCCCGCGGATCAGGGTGATGCCCGCCTGCTTCAGCCATTGCACCTGGGACTGGTCGTTCCAGCCGCCGGACATGCGGTCGCGGTGCCGCAGGACGGCCTCGACGTCCAGTGGGCCCGGGTCCATGCCGGGCATGCCGCGTGCCTCGGCGTGCAGCAGTGCCGGCCGTAGCAGTGCCTTGCTGGGTTCGCACGCCCAGTAGGAGCACTCTCCACCGACCAGTTCGGATTCCACGATGACGGTGTCCAGCCCGGCGGCGGCCGTCCGGTCGGCGACGTTCTCGCCGACCGGTCCGGCGCCGATGACGACGACGTCGAAAATACGCACAGGATCTCCAAAGGTAGACAGGGAGGGCAGTGGTCCCGCCCTCCCGTGGGCGGCCAGCGGTTCAGCGGCCGGGAGCGCGCTGGGTGATCTCCTGGAGGAACCACTGGTTCCCGTCGGGGTCGTGGAAGGAGGCGAACGAGCCGTAGCCGGCACGCTCGGGGTGGAACCCGGGCACCCGTTCGGCGTCGCCCGGATGGTGGAAGACACCCGACTCGTCGCGGAACGGCGCGCTCACCGTCACGCCACGCGCGGCGAGGTTCTTGAGGGCGGCTTCGAGGTCGGTGACGATCAGATGCGGGCCCAGGTAGGTGCCCGGGGCCGTCGGGGTCAGCCCGTCACCGAAGATGATCGAGCAGGCGGATCCCGGCGGGGTCACCTGGATAACGCGGTAGCCGTCGCGGACGGGGAAGTCCGCGTCGAGCCGGAATCCGAGCGTTTCGGTATAGAAGGCCTTCGCACGGTCCACGTCGGACACCGGCACGATGATGACTTCGAGTTTCCAGTCCATGACGTTTCTCAGCGGGTGGCGCGGGCGGCGGCGTCGATCACGACGCCGGGATGCGAGACGGTGACCGCGTGGGATGCGGCGACCTCGGTGATATGGGCGTTGGCGCGTTTGGCCATGAACCGCTGGGCGGCCACGGGGATGTTGAGGTCCTTGGTGGTGATGACGTCCCAGCTCGGCTTCTCCCGCCAGGCGGGGGCCGTCGCCTTCTCCTCCAGTGCGGCCTGCGCGACCGGGCGTTGGGACGCGGCCATCTGCGCCGCCTGCGGGGCGGGAACGTCAGCGGCGAACTGGCGGTGGAAAGCATCCTGCCGGATGTACAGGTCGGGGCCGGTGACCGTCTCAAGGGCGTCGGGCAGGGTCGAACCGGGGAACCTGGTGCTCAGGCCGAGTGCGCTTTCGCGGGCCTGCGGCAGGAACGCCGCCACGTAGACGAGGGCTTTGACCTTGCTGTTTCCGGCGCCGGCAACGCTGATGACGTTGCCGCCGTAGGAGTGGCCGACGAGGATGACGGGCCCGTCGACGTGGGCGATCAGACCGCGCAGCGCGGCGGCGTCAGAGGCGACGCCACGCAGTGGGTTGGCGGCGGCGGGGAGAACGCAGACGGCTGCCACGGCGAAAAGCCGCCTGTACTGGCTGTTCATGTAGTTCACCTTCTGCGTGAGCGGTGTGACGCTCCCACCTTCGGCTGTGCTCCGGGCGCGCACATCGGTCATCTGACGGTGAGTCAGACGACGCCTGAACGACCGAGCGTCAGCGCCGAGGCCCTCGACACCAGCTGGGCGCTGAAACATGGTCAGATTGACCAGACGCTGCTGACGAACTTCGCCGACCGGTCGCAACACGAACTGGCACTCGTCGGCAAGCAAGCAGGTCACGATCACCGCGGCGGACGCGGCCGTGGTCCGGGCGATCTGGGACGGGCCGCGCACCTGAAGCGGCAAGCGTCTCTGGTACGGCCTGCCGGTGGCGCATCCTTCGACTACCTCGCCGCGACCGCACCGGACGAGTCCGGCACCGTTCGCGGTGTTCCGTTCCTCGTGCCCGCCGCCTGGGCCGCGACTTTCGTGAAGAAGAACCCGGAGTACGACATGTCCGAGCTCACCTATGCGAAGTTCGAAGAGCTTTTCCAGCAGACCCGCACCGAGTACGACGATGTCATCGGCACCCGCGACGCCGACCTGTCGGCGTTCCGCGACACGGGCGGCAAGCTCCTCACCTGGCACGGCACCCGCGACCAGCTGATTCCCACGGCAGGCACGGTCGACTATCGGCGGCGTGTCGAATGCGCGACCGGAGGTGACGTCGATGACTTCATCCGGCTGTTCCTGGCGCCGGGCACCGAGCATTGCGGCCTGAGCGGGGGCCGACCGACGATCTCACCGCGCTGATCTCCTGGGTCGAGGACGGGCGAGCACCGGCCACTCTCTCCGCCACCCTGACGACCGCGTCCGGCGAGCGAGTCCAACGCAACCTGTGCCGCTACCCTATGCGGGCCAGACCAAGGGCTTCCGTTGCGTCCGGGCGGGTCGGTGACCCACCGGGCCTGACCCCACGAGCACGGGGCCCCGGCGCAACCCCGTGCCCCCCAGGGAACAGGCCAGGGATGTCCCCTGGGGCTCTGGGGCCTCCGGCCGAGGGAAGCTGCTCACCAGACAGGTCACGGAGCAGAACGGGGATCAGCGGTAGTGATCATCGGTAGAGGTCGTGAGCGGGCGGAGATCTCCGGCATGGTGGAGTCCACCGCCGGCCGGGTGCTCGTGGTGCGGGGCGCGGCGGGAGTGGGCAAGAGCGCTCTGCTGGAGGAAGCGACGGAGCTGGCCGTCCGGGACGGCCACCTCGTGAGCCGGATCACCGGGGTCGAGGCCGAGTCCGAGCTGCCCTATTCCGGGTTGCACCAGTTGCTCTACCAGTTGCTGCCGCTGAGCGACGACAGCCGCACAGTGCTCGACGCGGTCACCGGGCAGCGAGCCGACGATCCTCCCTCGTTGATGACGCTCGGCATCGCGGTGCTCGAACTGCTGTCGGACATCGCCACGCGACGTCCCTTGCTGGTGATCCTCGATGACGGTCAGTGGCTCGACGATTCCAGCGCCGACGTCTTCGGCTTCGTCGGGCGCCGGATCGGAGGCATTTCGGTGAAGCTGCTGGTCGCGGTCCGGGACGACGTCGTCTCCCGGTTCGACATGGCGGTGCTGCCCGAGATATCGGTCGGGCCGCTCACCGACGAGGACGCGGTGCGCCTGCTCGACCAGCACCACCCGGCCCTGGACGAGCGGGCGCGCCGATGGGTGCTGGACCAGGCTCTCGGCAACCCTCTCGCGCTGTTGGAACTACCGTCCCAGGCCGGCGACGCCGGGCTGCCGCGGAGGCTGCACCACCTGTACGGCTCCCGCATCGCCGCGCTCAGTGACGCGGCCCGTGTGGAACTGTTGGTGGGCGCACTCGACGGCGTCGGGACTCGGCCGGGCGACGGCGGGCCGAAGCCACGCCACCGGATGCGGAACGTCGACGAGGCGGTGGCGTACGGCCTGCTGGACGTTGAACCAGTCACCGGGTACGTCACCTTCCGGCATCCGCTGGTCCGATCGAGTGTCGTGCAGATGGCAACCCCCGAGCAATGCCGAGCCGCGCACCGCGCGCTCGCGGACGTCCACCGAGACGACCTTGAACGGCGTGCGACGCATCTGGCCGCGGCCTATGTCGCACCCGACGAGGAGGCCGCCCGGGCGCTGGAGGCCGCGGCCAATTCGGCGATCCGCCGTGGTGGCGCCATCGCCGCCGTGGGCTGGCTGACCCGTGCAGCTGAGCTGAGCGAAGACGCGGTGGAACGGGCCCGGCGGCTCAGCTACGCGACGTTCCTCTCCGGATACTCGGCTCGCCTCGGTGGCGAGCCTCCCGCTGTCCATCTCATTTCCGGGCCGGACGCAGCCGTCAATGCCATCCACCAGGCGTTCTTCGAGGACGGTGACGTGCGCTCCGCCTACCGACAGCTGATGGCGGCGATCGAGGGCCGGGACGGTGAGCCCACTGAAACCCTCGCCCGCATGCAAGCCCTCCTGCTCGCGGTCACCCAGTACGCTGCCGACCCCGCCCTCTGGAACGAGGCTCATGAGACGCTCGCATCCCTTGGCGACCTTGTCACCGAGCAGACACAGATCTATAGCAACACCTGGAGCGACGTGGTCCTGCACGGGCGTGGCTGGGACGGGCCTCTGGAGCGGGCCGCGGCGAACCTGCGCGACCGCGAGCCCTGGGATGTGACCCGCCTGGCCATCGCGGCATACCACCTCGATATCGTCAGCCAGTACCGACCTCATCTGGAACGCGTAGTAGACCGCGAACTGGAGACCGGCACCGTGTTCAGCGGCATGCTCATGCTGACGGTGATCATGCTGGATCAGATGGGATCAGGCGACTGGGACGCCGCTGTGCGGACTGGAGAACGGGCCCTCGCTCTGGAGATCGAGCACGGTCGCCATCTGCTCGCTCACCAGACACGTGCCTATCTGGCGCAGCTCGCGGCGCTGCGCGGTCAGGTCGCTCGGGCCCTCGAACTGCGGGCTGAGGTCGAAGCCTGGGCCCGTCCGCGCGGGATCGGTCTTCTTACCGACCTCGCCGACTCCGTTGCCGTGACGGTCTCGCTGAGCGCGGGCGACTATGAGGCCGCATACTGCCATGCCGTCGACATCACGTCACCGGGGACGTTCCGGACCTACTGCGCCCCGGCGTCACGGACCCTCCTCGACCTCATCGAGGCGGCCCTGAACACCGGCCGCACCGAACAAGCCCGCCGCCACGCCCTCGCCGCCCGCGACGCAGGCTTCGCCGACATCTCCCCGCGCCTCGCCCTGACCTGCTACGGAGCGCTCGCGATGACCGCGGAATCCGAGCGGGAGGCCGCCGAAATGTTCGCGCGCGCCACAACCCATCCCGCGGCCGCGCGATTCCCGTTCGAAACGGCCCGGATCCAGCTGGCCCATGGGATCCGCCTGCGCCGCGCCCGCGAACGCACCGCCGCCCGGCCGCTCCTCGCCCGCGCCGCCGAGACCTTGGAACGGCTCGGCGCCACCGCATGGGCCGAGCGAGCCTGCACCGAACTGCGGATCGTCGGAGCAACTCCGCAGGTCTCCGCCTCCTACATGCCGCTGACCTGGCAGGAAAGGCGAATCGCCGACCTCGCCGCCAGCGGCCTCACCAATAAGGAGATCGGTGTACGGCTACGCCTGTCGCCACGTACCGTCAGCTCCCATCTGTACCGGGTCTTCCCCAAACTGGGCGTCACCACCCGCGCCGCCCTTCGGGACGCCATGAACCGCCCTGACCGCGTCGCGGCGTCGAATGACTGACGCACCGAACCGCGCCCTCAGCTAGGGCGGCATGGCATTCACAGCCGAACAGACGTTCAGCTCTATACGAACTCCAGCAGTCCTCCGTTGAACGTCTCCTCATACGCACCGACCAGACCGTGCGGGGCTCCCGGGACGACCTTCAACCTCGCCTGCGGCAACAGCTCGGCCATCCTGAGCGCCGACGCCGCGATCGGCACGATCTGGTCGTCCTCACCGTGCACGACCAGCACCGGGATGTCGATCTTCGGCAGCTCGACGGTGAAGTCCGTCTCGGAGAACTGCTTGACACAGTCCAGCGCCGCCCCAGCCCAGCAGCCATGCCCTGCGGCCAGAACTCCCGTCGATTGCCCTCCGACACGGTTGAACCCGTAGAACGCCTCGCTCAGGGTTGTCCGCCGTCTCGAGCATCAGCGGTGGCACGGCGCCGAGGAGGACCGCCTTGGTCACTCGGCCGGTACCGTGACGGCTCAGATAGCGCACCACCACGCCACCGCCGGTCGAGTGGCCGACCAGGACGGCGTGAATTCTGAAGCGGTACAGGTCGCCCTTTCGTCCGCCGGCACATCATCCTGGGCCGCGAGGAGCAGAGCGAGCGCTGCTGTGACACAAAAGTTCAATTCCGTGTCACATGTATCACTCCGCTGTTCCTCCTGCGGGGGATGCATCCTCGGATCCCGCGAAAAGTACGACGAGCTCCAGCCCGCCGCCCGGGTTGGGGTTCGCTCGCACGTCGGCCCCGTGGGCCTTCGCGATGGCTGCGACGATCGACAATCCGAGCCCGGCGCCCTGTCCGGGGGTCGTGTCGAGCCGTCGGAAGGGCTTGAAGAGGTCGCCGAAACGTTCCTGGGGCACGTGCGGGCCGGTGTTACACACTGTCAGCGCTCCACGGGAGAGCGTTACCTCAACGGTTCCGCCGGGATGGTTGTAGCGGACCGCGTTGTCGAGGAGGTTGGTGACGAGCCGGTTCAGCAGGACAGGGTCCCCGTCGACGACGAACGGCTCTGCCCGCCCCCTCACACTGACGCCGTCCGCATCTCTTTCCGCCAGGACGCGCCGTACCACCTGATCCACGGCCACCGGACTCCTGTTGTCCAGGCCGTGTTCCGCCTGGGCCAGGACCAGCAAGGCGTCGATGAGGTTCTCCGCGCGGCGGTTGTGGCGCAGGAGCGTGCCGCGGATCTCGCCGACGTCCTCGGGAAGCCCGATCTCGATCGCCGCCCGCTGGACGGCCAGCGGAGTCCGCAACTCGTGGGAGGCGTTCGCGATGAACCGCCGCTGCCCTTCGACGGAGCGTTCGAGCCGGTCGAGCATCGCGTCGAAGGTGTCGGCCAGTTCCTTCAGCTCGTCCTTCGGCCCGACGAGCGCGATCCGTTCGTGCAGGGTCGACAGAGACAGCCGCTGCGCGGTGGCGGTGATCCGGTGGACGGGCCGCAGGATCCGCCCGGTGACCAGCCATCCGACGGCCAACGAGACCAGCGTCAAGATCCCCACCGTGAAGGTGGTCATCTCCCACTGGTAGCCGATCACGCCGTTCACCAGATCGGGCAGCCGTGGCATCTGCTGCTGCGGCGCCACCGCACCCCCGGGTAACCGGGCGACCCGCGTCTTCAGCGCCTGGCGCAGCAGGAGGTTGACCGTGACCAGCAACACGACCGAGGTGAGCAGGAACAGTCCAGAGTAGATCAGCGTGAGCCGTACCCGGATCGTCGTCACAGCAGGTATCCCGCGCCGGGAACGGTCTGAATGCACGGTGGGTCCCCCAGCTTGGCTCTTAGGCGGCTGACCAGGACCCGCACCACCGTGGTGAACGGATCGGCGTTCTCGTCCCACGCCTCTTCAAGCAGCCGTTCGGAGCTCACGACCGCGCCGTCCGCCCTCATCAGCACCTCCAGGACGGCGAACTCCTTGAGTGACAGATGCAGGTGCCGCCCGTCCCGCGAGGCCTGCAGCCGGTGCCTGTCGAGCACGATCCCGTGCCGCATCAGCACCGGTGGTACCTGCGACTGGCTGCGCCGCCCCAGCGCCTGCACCCGCGCGACCAGCTCGGCGTAGTCGAACGGTTTGGGCAGGTAGTCGTCGGCCCCCATCCCCAGACCCGCCACTCGCTCCGGCACCGACGCCGCCGCCGTCAACATCAGGATCCGCGTACGGCTCCCGCGCGCCACCAGCTCACCGCACACGAGGTCGCCGTGGATCTCGGGCAGGTCCCGGTCCAGGACGAGAACGTCGTAGTCGTGCACCGCCAGCCGCTCCACCGCGGCTGCCCCGTCGTACACCACGTCGACGGCCATGGCATGGCGGCGCAATCCCACCGCCACGAGATCGGCCAGGTCGCGTTCGTCTTCGGCCACCAGAATCCGCATCAGACGTTCATACTCGAACCGGGGTTTCAATGGCGTTAACGGATCCGTTCACGACCGTGTAACCCGCTTCAGGCCACGCTGGCGGCCATGATCAGATCCCTCTGTGCGGCCGTCCTGGTGGCAGCCTGCTCCATGTCCGCACCCGCGTCAGCATCGGCCACGACGTCCCAGCCGACGTCCCCATCGGCCACCCCAGGCGGGGGCTGCACCACAAGCACGGCACCACCGCCGCAATCGGCACCGCCGACATCGGTAAACACGCTCCGGCAGGCGTACCTCTGCGTGCTGGACAACTATTACCGCGGCCCGGTCATGGATTCGAAGGAGCTGCTGAAGAGCGCCTTCGCCGCCTATACCCAGAACCTGATGCGGCGCGGCGCAGACCGGGCCGACCTTCGGCTGCCCGCCCTGACCGGGAACCACGACACCGACTGGGCCGCCTTCGCGAAAGTCCTCGGCGTCGGCGACTCCGCCGCCCTGCGCGCCGCGATCACCGGCATGGTCGCCGGACTGCACGACAACCACGCCCGCTGGGTCAGGCCGACCCCGTCGCAAGAGGGCGGGCCAACCGGAACGGGCATCGTGGGCGCGTCGGCTCAGCAGGGAGGATCGCAGCTCGACCCTGCGGCCCGGCCGCCGATGTTCATCACCCGCGTCCTGCCCGGCAGCCCCGCCGCCAAAGCCGATATCAGAGCCGGTGACATCATCGTCAAGGCCAATGGCGTGCCGGCGTTCATCGGAGACACCGTGAATCAGAGCATCCTCGACGCCTTCGCCTCCGGCACGGTACGGCTCACGCTCAAGCGGCCCACAACGGGACGGACCCGCATCGTCGAGCTCAGAGAGGGCCCTATCACGCGGCAGCCTCCGGCGGTGACGTCAAAGAAGCTCGCCGGCGGCGTCACCTACGTCCAACTGCCCGGATTCTACGAAGGCGCCGCCGACCAGGTCATCGCCAAGCTGCGGGACAAACCGAAGGTCGTGGTCATCGATCTGCGCGGCAACGGCGGCGGATCACCTCGCGAGGTGACGCGGCTGCTCGGCGCATTCGCGCACGGCAAGGTCACCAGCTACTTCTGCCCGCTCAAGGGCGAGTGCGCGCCCAACCGGACCGACGACAGCGTCCCGCTGCTCGGCTCGCGCCTGATCGTCCTCACCGACCGCGGGTGCGCCTCGGCCTGCGAGGACTTCAGCGCGGCCGTCAAGGACAACGGCATGGGCACCCTCATCGGGACCCGCACCGCTGGGGCTGTCTCCGGCCCCAGCGAGGCATACCTCCTCGACGACGGCAGCGCCGTGCTCCTGCCCAGGGTCCGGCACCTCGGGCCCGCCCGCGAAATCATCGACACGATCGGCGTCCCGGTCGATCACTACGCCCCCATGACCGCCCTCGACCTGGCCACCGGGCGCGACCCCGGCGTGGCCAAGGCGCTGGCGCTTCTTTGACGCGCTTGCCGCAGCGGCCGAGCCGGCCGCCTCTCTCACCGTCGCCCGCACCCAGCGCCCCGCCATGGCCGAGCCGGACCCGCTTGTCCGCAGCGCTGTTGGCGGAGGACATCGTGCTCCCGCTTGAGGCGGACCTGCGCCGGCTCAAGACCCGTAAGCAGAACTGGACCTATCGAAGGAGTGGATCGTGAGCAATGCCGCCGAGGCACCCGTACTGAGTGCCCGCGGGCTGCGGAAGGAGCACGGCAAAGGGGAAGGATTGGTGCGCGCCGTCGACGGCGTCGGTCTCGACGTCGGCGCGGGAGAGACGGTGGCGATCATGGGACCGAGCGGCTGCGGAAAGTCGACGCTGCTGCATCTGCTCGGCGGGCTGGACCGGCCCTCGGGCGGCGAGGTGTCGCTGAACGGCCGGCGCATCGACAACATCAGCGAGAAGGCCCTGGCCCGGATGCGGCGGACCGAGGTCAGCTACGTCTTCCAGTCCTTCCACCTGATGGAGGAGCTCACCGCCGTGGAGAACGTTGAGCTGGCGGCGCTGCTCGCCGGACGCTCGCCGCGGGTCGCACGGCGGCGCGCGGAGGAGCTGCTGGATCAGCTCGGGCTCGCCGGCCGGGCGCGGTTCCTGCCCTCCGCGCTCTCCGGCGGCCAGCGGCAGCGGGTCGCGGTCGCCCGGGCGCTGAGCAACGAGCCGCTGGTCGTCCTCGCTGACGAACCGACCGGAAACCTGGACAGCGCCGCCACCTTGGACGTCCTCCAGCTCTTCAAGGACCTGCACGAGTCCGGGCAGACGCTGGTCATCGTCACCCACGACGCGCGGATCGCGGCCACTGCGGACCGGAAGTTCTCGATGCGCGACGGCGCGCTCGTGGACGAGACCTGGCTGACCGGCGGCACCACCGGGCAGCTCGGCGCGCTCGCCGGGCTGGAGGATTGACCGCGATGGGCCGCATCCTTCTCGTGATCCGTCTCGCCCTGCGAGACCTCCGGCGTCGCCGCACCGAGGCCGCGCTTCTGCTGATCGCCATCCTGGCCGCCACCACGACGCTGACGCTCGGGCTCGTCCTGCGCGACGCGGCCGGCGACCCGTACCAGAGCACCCGGGCGGCGACCAAGGGACCCGACGTGGTCGCCAACGTCGGCCAGACCGCCGACCTCGCGGAGCTCGGGAAACTGGCCACCGCCTCCGGCGTCACCGCGCACAGCGGACCCTACCCCGTCATCGCGAGAAAGCTTGAGGCGTCCGGCCGGACGTCGGATGTCCAGGCCATGGGGCGCGACGCCACCATCACGGCGGTCGATCAGCCCCAGGTGACGCAAGGCAGCTGGGTCAGCGACGGCGGCGTGGTGCTCGAGGCCGCCTTCGCCGACTCGCTCGATGTAGGCGTCGGCGACTCGGTCACCCTGGACAGCAGGTCGTTCAAGGTCGTCGGCGTCGCGGTCACCGCCGCCATGCCGCCCTATCCCGGAGCGTCCTGCATCGTCTCCGCCGGCTGCATCAACGGCGCCATCCCCGACGACCGGGACCTGCCGGCGGGGTTGCTGCACAATCCCGGGCTGGTCTGGCTCACCCAGGCGGACGTGCTGAGCCTCGCCTCGGACCCAAGCTCCCTGTCCTACGTGATGAACCTGAAGCTGACCGACCCGGACAAAGCGCAGGCATTCGTCGACCGGAACGGCGGCGATCACGGCGGCGCCATGCCCATGCAGACCTGGGAGAGCATCCTCGCCGACGCCACCGACCTGGCCAAAGACTCCCAGATCCTGCTGCTCATCGGCGCCTGGCTGCTCGGCCTGCTCGCCGTGGCCAGTCTCTCGGTGCTGGTCGGCGGCCGCATGGCCGACCAGCACCGACGCGTTGGACTCCTCAAGGCAGTCGGCGGCACCCCGAGCCTGGTCGCTGCCGTGCTGCTCGCGGAGTATCTCCTCGTGGCCGCCGTCGCGGCCGCGGCCGGGCTGACGATCGGAGCGCTGACCGCTCCGTTGCTCACCGAGTCCAGTGCCGGCCTCGTTGGCAGCGCGGGGACGGCGTCGCTGACCTTGTCCACAATCAGTCTGGTGACCGCTGTGGCACTCGGTGTCGCCGTGGTGGCGACCGCTGTCCCGGCCGTGCGCGGCGCCCGCTCCAGCACCGTCAGCGCGCTGGCCGACGCGGCACGCCCACCTCGTCGCACCGGTTGGCTGATCATTCTCTCGGCGCGATTGCCCGTCCCACTGCTGCTCGCTCTGCGGGTCGCCGCCCGTCGGCCGCGACGATTCGTCTTGGGCGTGATCAGCATCGCGGTCACGGTCAGCGGGATCTACGTCCTACTGGTGCTCAACGCCTTCCTCGGCGACCAGCCAGGCACGGGCGCGTACACCGAAACCCAGGTGGCGGTGCTGCGGCACGTGCTCCTCGTCTGGACGGTCATCCTGCTCACCCTGGCGGCGGTCAACGCCATCGTCATCACCTGGGCGACGGTGCTCGACAACCGGCATGCGTCGGCTCTGGCGCGCACTCTGGGCGCCACCCCGCGGGAAACGACCGTCGCCCTGGCAACCGCGCAGGTGCTGCCTGCGCTCCTCGGTGCCGTCCTGGGTGTCTTCCCTGGAGGCTGGGCGCTGTTCGCCGCTATCAACACGATCACCGGTGGCGACAGCGACAGGGCCACGCTTCCCACACCCTGGCAGCTGATCGCGCTGGTGCTGGCAACCGTGCTCGTGGTAGCGGCGCTCACCTCTGTTCCCGCCCACCTTGGCGGCCGCCGTCCCGTGACGGCGACTCTCTAAGCCGATCACCACGGCAAGATTGATGATGCCGCGTAGATCCGTTCCTCGAGCCGCTCTATCGAGGAAGAAGTACTTCTCCAGCTGAACGCGTGTAGGCGGTCTCTGAAACGAGGCGAACCCTACTGCCTGCTCATCGGACAAGAACTCGACCGGCACCGTGAACCTCCCACAGGTCTATGACAAGACCCTCGAAGGCTTCCGGTAGCGATCATCGGGGGTCAAACCGATGCTCACCAGGACAAACGCTTAGCGCACGATCCGGTTCCAATGTTCCTCAGACCCCGTCCCCTGCACATGTGGGTGTCTCACCAGGTCGCGCGCGCAGGGCACTTCGGAGAAATTGACAACGAGTTTCGGGACGATCGTTCCTGCGGAAACGCCGGCGTCCGAAGTCCCCTGCACGGCCGTCCCGCAAACGCGTTTCCGGGACGGCCGTGCAGGGGAGGACGGAGCGGGCGAGGTCTCGGCCGCTGTAGTGGCCGCCGCCTCCACCTGCTGCTTGGCCTTCAAAGCGGCCTGCTTGGCTCGCAGCTTGGACAGACCGGTGTCCACCTTGGCGCGATCCCACCGGGCCAGATCCCATCGGGTGGTCCCGAAGATGTTCTTGGCCACCTGGTACTTCCAGCCCTTGCGGTGGCGCAGGGCCCGCATGTGTTCTTCGTAGAGATAGGAAATGTACAGAGCGGCACAAGCATTAATTCTGTCGGCAGTCTTCATGGCTGCCGTCGCCGTTGGCAACCATGCTTCAGCTTCAGTCGCATCGGTTAGCTCGGGGAGGACTTCGACATCTTCGGCCTCAGGGGCGCTGGGTTTACATTTGGGGCTGTGGACGATTGTGGTATTCCCACGGCTACTACTGGGACAGTCACGGATACAAGTACACGTCACTCCAGGATTTCAAAAACCACAACCAATGCAACACATGAACGGCTGAAGGCTGCCGGGGAGCCAGCGGCCGGGCACTGGCCCGCGAACCCGAAGGAGAAGGCCCATGCGTCGTCTCGTCCTCGCCGCCGTTCTCGCGACTCTCATGTCGGCCGGTCTTGCCGGTGCGGTGATGGTGGCAACCGCCGCGCCCGCCAGTAGCAACTCCCGCTGCTGCTGAGTCTGCAACCTGATGGAGCCGGCAGCGCCTTGACCATGTCCGGCGTCGCGCTGGCAGGTGCGCACCGCCTCCGGCGCTGATCCGCCACGTTCGAGCCGGTGTACTTTTGAGGGACGTTACGACGCCGGTCCCTCGCGTCCTCCTCTCCATCCCGCTCACCGGACCCGCACCATGTGGCAGTACTGACATGTCCCGGCTTTGTCAGGGCTGCTCCCACCCTCCCCGGCACCACCCGGATCAGGCGCCACGCGAACTTCTCCATCACCGCCGACCTGGATGCCCACCTCATCCTGGGGCTGATCAGTTGGACTTCCTGGTCGTGTGTCTACATGCACAACAGAGCGCCGATCCGAAGATCTGGTCGGTGTAGCGGTCATGCTGGGTTTGATGTGTCGAGCAGGGTGATGCCCAGGAAGTCGCCGCCGGTTCCGCACCGACCACCTGGACAATCTTTGGGTACCCGCCCTGGCGACCTTGGCTCAGGCGGACGGCGTGACCGGGGAGCGCAGGCCGAGCCACTGCTCAGCGTCCCAGGCATGGAACCGCTCCACCTCAGTGAACCCCAGCTTTGCCGCGAGACGCATCGAGCTGACGTTGGCGCTCTGGGTGGTGAGCACCACCGGCTCGCCGGGAAGGACGCCGTCCAACCAGTCGAGTGCCGCCGCGCACGCCTCGGTGGCGTATCCGAATCCCCAGGCTTGCGGCAGGAACAGGTAACCGAGATCGGTTTTGCCTGTGGCAGTCGGGCGGCGGTGCATTGCTCTCCTGAGCAGGACCTGGCCGATCATTGCCCCGTCGAGATCAACCACGAAACTCCCAGGCCACCGCTCGGGCACCTCGGGCAGTTCGCGCTCAAGATCGTCACGCGCCCGGGGGCCGCCGAGGTAGGTATGCACCTCAGGCGATGCCAGCAGCTCAATGAACGCCGCACGGTCGCGAGCCTCTGACTCACGGAGCACGAGCCGTTCGGTCTTGATCGGCTCAGGCGGCCAAGCCACGGGTCCCAGATCCGACATGCGCGCAGATTAACAGCCCGAGAGGCGCTTGACTAAGCCACCAACGGCCGGATGTGGGACATACCGTCGGCATCGGCCGACGGTAGCTTGACGACTCCCACGGTCTGCCAGTCCACTGTCGCCGGAGTCGGTACATCGTCGCGGAACAGCAGGTTGTCCAGCCGGTTGTCGCCGTGGATGAGGGTGCGTGGGCCTCGGTAGGCGTCGATGATCACGCCCAGCTTCGGGATCATCGAGATCACCACCGCGGCACAATCAGCTCACCGCTCACCTCCGCGAGGCCGGACTGGGCGCCATCGCCGACCCCGGCTTCGTCGGCCTGGACGACGAGCCTGGACAATCCGCGGTCATCACCGGCCGCGGAGCCGTCCGCAACAAGCCCCTCACCACGGCTCAAAACAGGTCAACCATCTGATCAGTGTCGAACGCGCCCCCGTCGAACACGGCTTCGCCGACCTGAAAGGCTGGTGCATCCTCACCAGGTTCCGCATGGATACCGCGGTGGCCACCAAGCTGCTCCGCGCCCTACTCGTGCTCACCAATCACACGATCATCGGTAATGGTGGTAATCCGCAGATACGGGCTGGCCCGGGAGCCGCCCGAGCGGTGCCGGCGCGGCGGCCCGCGCGTCCACCCGAACACTTGTCAGGGTTCTCGACCCCAAACATCCCGACATACTGCTGCCCGGCACGTTCGGGCACCTGTGAGCCGAGCCCAATCGAGCCCTGCCGGAAGCTCGGCGCCCTAGGAGGTGCTGTCGAGGGACGATCGGCAGGATTCAATACGCGAGTGGCGCAGGAGTTTGACCAGTGATCGTTACCGTCGTTGGCTTGGGCATGATCGGCTCCCGCTTGTTCGCCACCTCTTGTTGATGTACTTGGCGTAGACCCTGAGCATCACGTCCACGCCATGTCCTGCGCGCTCGGCGGCCTCAGGCGCGTGCACGCCGGCGTTGAGCCAGAGTGAGACGGCCGCGTGCCGCAGGTCGTACGGCCGGGCGGCCAGGGGAGAGGCGACCTGGTCAGGTATGAAGGCGTAGGTCCGGGCTTCCTTCCACACCTTGGCGTAGGCGGACCCCGAGATCACACCGCCCGTGCGGGTCCGGAAGAGCCGCCCGTCCTCTCCGACGCCATGCATGGCGATGTGGTCGCGAATGAAAGCCACCAGCTCCGGCAGGATCGGAACCAACCGGGTCTCTGTCTCCTCCCGATGCTTGAGACCACGTACATCGTGCGCCTCGCCCGAGTCGGTATAGCGCGTGTTGCCCTGCGGCCGGGTCTTCTCCAGCGTGAGCAACCCCAGCCCTTCTCCGGGAGGTAGCAGTCCCTCTCTCGGAGACCGGCAGCCTCAGCAGGACGCAGCCCACCGAAGTACATGCACGCGAACATGGCCGCAAGCATCCGGCCGCGCGTCCTGCCCACATAGGTCACCGCGGTGAGCAGCTCCCGAGCTTGGGCCGGGTTGACCACAGAGCGCCGATCTCCTAGTCGGTCGGAGATCGGAGAGTCCCGACTGACACCAACTTCATTGCTTTAGTACACCCAGATCATGAGCGCTGCCTGCGCCGGTACTCCATCACCGGCACACCGCCGACGCCCCAGTCCTCCAGTTCGACCTCGTCGATCACGACGAACGTCGTGGCGGGATCCTTGTCGAGCACGTCCACCAGCAGCTGGGTGACCCCCTTGATGATCTCCGCCTTCTGCTCGGGCGTCGCGCGCTCACGGGTGATCTTCACGTTGACGTACGGCATGGCTCAGTCCTTCATTGTCGAATGAACGGGTCGAATGAACGGGTCGAATGATGGGGCGATCGGTCTTCAGGCGCGGCCGGTCACGTAGCCGCCGTCGACGCGCAGGATGTGTCCCGTGGTGAACGCCGCCTCGGCGAGATAGAGCACCGCGGCGGTGGTCTCCTCGACCTCGCCGACCCGGTTCAGCAGAGCGATACCGCCATAGGAGTCCACGTCGGAAGCGCTGTGCAGCGGGGTCCTGATGACGCCGGGCGCCACAAGGTTGACCCGGATGCCGTGGCCGGCCAGCTCGGCGGCCAGGCTCGTGGTCAGCGCGTGCACCCCGCCCTTGCTCACCAGGGGAGCGGAGGCGGCGAATCCCGACATGGCGTGGTCGACGAGGACGGTGCCGATGTTGACGATGGATCCGCCGCCCTGGGCGACCATCCGACGTACGACGGCCTGCGTGGTGAGGTACGTGCCCTTGAGGTTGCTGGTCAAGAAGCCGTCCAGCTCTTCCTCGGTGACGTCCACGAACGGTTTCGGCGCGAAGACGCCCGCGTTGTTGACCAGGACGTCCACCCCGCCGAACCGCTCGACGGCCGCGGTGACCAGCGCCTCGCCGGTGGCCCTGGCCCCGATGTCCCCGGCCACCGCGGCCAGCCGTTCCGAGGGGCCGAGCAGAGCGGCCGCCTTGGCGAGCCTGTCGGGGTCGCGGCCGTTGAGCACGACGTTGGCGCCTCGCTCCAGGAACGCGCGGGCGATGTCGAGGCCCATGCCGCTGGACGATCCGGTGACGATGACGGTGGTGTTTCTGCTGGACACGATGGTTCTCCCGAGTGGTGGTGCTGACCTGACACCAGGACCGTACGGCCCGAGAAACCCATTCGTCCAAGACGAAGTTATAGGCATAATGATAATCTGAGCTTATGGATCTGGATGTGGATCTGCGTGATCTCGAGCTGCTGGACGCCCTGGCGGACAGCGGCACCCTGACGGCCGCCGCCGAACGTCTCTACGTGAGCCAGCCCGCCCTGAGTCAGCGCCTCACCAAGCTGGAGGAGAGGCTGGGCGTACGGCTGTTCGAGCGGCAGGGGCGCAGGCTGGTGCCGAATCCCGCGGGGCGGCGCATGCTGGTCGCCTCACGCCAGGTCCTGACCGAGCTGCGCGCCGCCGCGCGCGATGTGCGGGAGATCCGCGACGGTCGCGACCGGCGGGTGCGCTTCACCGCGCAGTGCAGCACCACGTTTCAGTGGTTGCCCCCCGTCATCCGCGGCTTCCGGGAGCAGCAGCCGGACGCCGAGGTGCGCATCGAGTCGGTCCCCGGTGACGAGCCCATCTCCGCTCTGGTCGAGGACCTGGTCGATGTCGCGTTGGTCACCAAGCTCGACCGTCAGATGGATCGCGTCCAGCTGACCCGCCTGTTCGAGGACGAGATGGTGGCCGTCGTCGCGGACCGACACCCCTGGGCGCATCGCCGCCATGTCACCGCGCGTGACTTCGACGACGCCCATCTCATCCTCTACGACATCTATGACCAGAACCGGATCCCTGCCACGCCCCTGCCCATCCCGCACGGCGCCCGGCCCGCCCGCGTCACCACGATGCCGGTCATCACCGACCTGCTGATCGAGATGGTCGCCGGTGGAGAGGGAGTGACCATCCTGCCCAGTTGGGTCGCCGCCCCCTACGTGACCTCGCACCACATCAGCCTGGTGCAGGTCGGGACCAGGCCGCAGACCCGGGTCTGGTACTGCGCCACCCGCCCCGGCACCCAGCCGCCGCACGTCGCGGCCTTCGTCCGGGAGCTGACCCGCCGGCTTCGCCAGGACACACCCGACCACCCCGAGCACGCACTGACGCAGGCCTGAACGGCCCGAGGCCGGCGTACGGACGGGGGCCTGATCAGGTCCAGTCCGATGACTTCCTCGAAGCTGTCCGCCAGAGCCTCCATGCGCGGATGGGACCGCCAAGCTATCGGTCCGACGAGCCGCGCCCCGGGGATTCCCCGCGGGCGCGAACACGTCATCCGGGGCGCCTCGTGGTCGGTCGATCCGGTGGCGAGCCGGTCAGGCGGCCGCGCCGCTGATCCGGAACGGCAGCGCGGCGACGTTCGACGCCACGCCCAGCTCGCGCAGGTCACGGGCGTCGACCCGGCCGTCGCCCGTGACGTCCTTGACCACGTCAGGGGCGTCGTCGAGCACGCCGTTGCCGTCGAGGTCCTTCACGACCGCAACGGTTACCACGCTGTCGACGTCCTTGCCGAACAGCGCCTTGCCGACCAGCCAGGAGTCCCAGATCCTGGTCCCGCTCTGGTCCCGCTGGGCCACCCCGGTGACGTTGAACAGGTTCGCCAGGTTGGTGCCGGGCCCGGAGAAGCCTGTCGTGGTGGAGAGCAGTACGACAAGGCCCGGCAGCTTGTCGTCCTTGCCGGGCCCGAACGTGCCGGTGCCGCCTTGGGGGCCGGTGACCTGGGGCCCGCTCCACCCCGCAGCCTTGAGGCCGTCGCGGTAGTGGACGGACAGCTCCATCGTCCAGGCCGCTCCCTCCACCCCGGTCGACGCGCCGGCCCTCGGCGACTGGATACGTACGTCGGCGCGCTGCTCGGACCCGGACGCGGTGTCCGCGAGCGTGGGAACCGCTGACACCACGGTCATCGAGACTGCCGCCCCGAGCACTGCTGCCCAAACACCTCTACGCATGTCGTCTCCTCCGTCGGTTGCTGATGTCACTGATGACGGGAGGGGGTACGGAGCCACCGCGCGTCGCGTTCACGTGAAAGTTCAACGAAAATGGATGAACGCCGCAGCGATCCGTTCCGTATGCCCCGGGGAGTGAGAGGAGGACGCGTGCGGCTGGATGACGAGGCCACGTTGCGGGCGGTCTACGACGATCACGGAGGCGAACTGTTCGCCTTCGCCAGGCGGTCGTTGGGCGACCCTGGGTTGGCCGAGGACGCGGTGCAGGAGACCTTCGTCCGCGCCTGGCGTACCGCGGCCCGGTACGACCACCGGCAGTCGTCCCCGCGCACCTGGCTCTTCGCGATCTGCAGGAATGTGGTGATCGATCTCATGCGGGCGCGGTCCGCGCGGCCGCAGCTCTCGGCCGAGCAGGGGGAGGACCTGCCGTCGGGCAACGACCTGGAGGGGCTGCTGCTCGGCATGCAGGTCGAGGAGGCGCTGCGGCGCCTGTCGCCGGAGCAGCGGCACATCCTGGTGGAGGTCCATCTGCGTGACCGGGCGCCCGCTGAGCTCGCCGCCGAACTGCGTATTCCTCCAGGTACGGTGCGAAGCAGGGTGTTCTACGCGCTCAAGGCGCTTCGCCTGGTCATGGAGGAGATGGGGTGGGACGGTGATTAGCTGCCGCGACTATCAGCCTCTTCTTGGGATGCACGCGCTCGGCCGCCTGCCGGAAACCGAGACCATCGCGCTGCTCGCGCACGCCGACGGCTGCCCCGGCTGCCGGGCCGAGCTGGACGGGCTGCGTGCGGTGGCCGGTGCGCTCGGCCACGCCGACCCCGCCCGCGTCTCCCCGCCGCCCGCGCCGCCGCCCTGGCTGCGCGAGAGCGTACTGACCGCCGTCGGCACCCGGCACGTGCACAGGCGCCGGCGCCGGCTGGCCTGGGCCGGAGGGCTCGTGGCGGCCGCGGTCGCGGTGGTGACGCTGCTTTCCGGGCTTTCTGGGGTGTTCAACACGGACAGGCCCACCGTGGCGTACGGTTCCGGCGGTATGCGGGTCTCGGCCGAGCTGGACGTACGCCCGTGGGGCACGGCCGTGGACCTGTCGGTCAGCGGCCTGACCACCGGCCAGCGCTATCTGGTCTGGCTGGAAAACCGCGACGGCAGCCGGATCCCGGCGGGGAGCTTCACCGCGAGGGGGATGGGTCTGACCATGGAGTTGTCGGCAGCCGTGCAGGATGACGAGGCGGTCGCGCTCGGCCTGAGCACCGTACCCGGCGGCCCGGCCGTGCTCCGCGCACCGATCAGCCGTTGACGACCCGCGCGGAGCGTTCGTCGAACCAGGTTGCCACCCACCTACGCGATCATCAGGAGTTCCCCAGCGCGGCGGCCCTGGCGGCCATGGTCGTGGAGGCGGCAGGGTGATGGAGTTGGCCGCCTTGTTGACGGGCGCCACGAGCTTGGCACTGTACGCCACGCTGTCGACCGTGCCGGTGTGACGACAGACTTCTGCTGCAACGGGACTCCTGGACTTGATCGACCTTCTTCGCCGATCGTTGATCTACCCGGAGTCCCGTTTCCTGGTTCAAGCCCCATTGACCAGCAGCGGCAGAGCCAAACGCAATGGCGTTGACGCCAAGATCACCCTACTGACCGCATGCTCTGTCACCAGCGCATTCGTGCCAGACCTGTTGACGTTGCCTCAGAATCCGATGGCTTCGCGGAGCAGGAGGACGGTGCCGCGTCCGGGGTGGAATTCCGCGTTGAGGATGAGGAGGCGGTTGATGGCGCTGGGCCACCCGTGGACTGCCTGGGTGCGGGCGTTTTCCAGTGGAAGGCAGTGGTCTTCGACGCGGCGTAGCGCGGTGGGCAGGTCGGGTACCACCTTCTGCGCTCCGACGATCCAGATCGCGCGGGCGGCACCGCCGGCGTATCCGGGAAGCTGGCTTCCGCTGCCCGAGGCGACCACGAGGGAGCCGGTTTCGGTGACCGCGTGGACGCTGCCTACGATGACGTCGGGGGTGGACATCAGCCGCCGGATCTCGTCATGTTCAGTGACGCGGTCCATGGCCAGGGCGCGTGGCTTGACGGCGTCGTATCGTCCGCTGGTGTTGATGTCGGCCTCGATGCCGGACAGGCGGAGGGTTTCGCTGGCCCCGGTGAATACGCTGGCACCCTCGGGTACCAGATCCTTGATGCGGGTACGAGCGGCGGCGACGTCGTCGAGGATCTCGACGGTGAACCCGCGCGCGGTCAGCGCACTGGCCGCCCGCTCCAGGTGCTTCGTGGGCGCCGGGTCGGCGAACCGGGTTGCCTGCATCGGAGTGGTCACGGTGCCTCCTGGGCTGGTCGTTTCGTCTCACCAGCTCGACAACGCAGCCCTCAGGAATGTTAGGTGCCGTGCCGGCCTCACATTCCGGTGCGCTGTCTTGTCGAACCCGTGAGAGCAGATGCGACAGAGGGAGCCGCCGACACCATGACCAACCGATCTGGGCCAGGGGATGGCCGACCTGGTCCAGGCCTGGATGCGGTCACGAGCGAGCGGGGCCGGCTGATCAATCTCACCTACCGGCTCCTTGGATCCCTGGCCGAGGCCGAGGATGCCGTGCAGGAGACCTACGCCCGCTGGTATGCGATGTCCGCACAGCAGCAGGACGCCATCGAGTCGCCCGGCGCCTGGCTGACGAAGGTCGCCGGCCGCATCTGCCTCAACATGCTCGGCTCGGCACGGGCCCGGCGAGAGACCTACGTGGGTGAATGGATCCCCGAGCCGTTGCCCGAACCCGGTGAGTGGATCGATGGGCGGCCGGGCGGCACCACCGTCGACCCGGCCGACCGGGTCACCCTGGATGAGTCGGTCAGTATGGCCTTCCTGGTCGTGCTGGAATCGATGACCCCGGCCGAGCGCGTCGCGTTCGTCCTGCACGATGTCTTCCGATACTCCTTCGCCGAGGTGGGCGAGATCGTCGGCCGTACCCCGGTGGCGTGCCGCCAGCTGGCCTTCTCGGCCCGCCGTCGCGTTCGCGCGTCACAGCCTTCCCCGGCACCGGCAGCCCCGCAGGCCCGCATCGTCAGGGACTTCAAGCAGGCCTGGGAAGCCAAGGACATCGACGCCCTGATCGGCCTGCTCGACCCCGATGCCATGGTCATCGGCGATGGTGGCGGCCTCGTCGTGCGGCGCCAGCGGGTTGAGGGCGGCGAGCAGGTCGCCCGCGCCTGCGTCGATCTGGCTGCCCGGGCACCCGGTCTGACGATCCTGGAGCGCGCCGTCAACAGCCAGCCCGGCCTGGTCGCCCAGAAAGACGGCACCACCGCGGCGGTGCTGGCCTTCGATATCGCGGGCGGCCGCATCAAGCGCATCTGGGCAATTTTCAACCCCGAGAAACTCCGGCTTTGGACGACGGGCTGACGCGCGCCTCCATCCCACCGGTCCGCTGACGGCCGCTGCCACCGGGGGCCGTGGTGAGGCTGATCAGGGTCACTCGCGACGCCCGACGCCGGGCCCGCGACAGGGACCGTCGCCAGGGGAACTGGTTGCGGCCAGATTTCTTGAACTTCGGCCGATTCCGAAGTTGGCACGGCAGCCGCGGGCCTGACATTCCGGGGCGCTGTCTTGTCGTACTAGTGAGAAGCCGAGATTCCGCACGAATGGAAGGGATGAGTAGCGATGCCTACGCAACGCGAGGTTGACGAAGCCGAGATCAGGCAGCAAGCCGACAAGATCGTCGAAGCGCTCCGAGCCAAGGATCTCGACGGCCTGAAGCGGCTTTACACAACGGATGTCGTGTCCTTCGACGTCGAGCCGCCGCTGCAGCATGTAGGGGTGGAGGCGAAATTGAAGAACTGGGCGAAGGTGTTCACGTTCTTCCAGGATGTGAACTATGAGGTTCGCGACCTGACACTCACCGTGGGCGACGAAGTAGCGTTCGGGCACGGCTTCGGCCGGCTCAGCGGCACGCTGAAGAACGGGACGGCGACGAGCGGCATGTGGGTCCGGGCCACCTTCTGCTTCCGGAAGATCGACGGCAATTGGTTGATCGCGCACGACCAGGTTTCCGTGCCCTTCGATGTGGCGAGCGGCAAAGGCGTGGCCGACCTCGAGCCCTGACGAGTCGTAGGAGTGACGTCGCGGGTTGAACCACTGACCTGGTTCCGCAGGCCGGTGACGCCCCGGTCCGTGCTGACCGGAGCGTCACCGGCCGAGCAGGTCCAGGCGATGCGGCTGGCGATCGTCGTCAGCCAGGCGCTGGACGTCCTGCTGTTGCCGGCACAAGGCGTAGCAGCGGTAGGTCTCTCGGGCGACCTCCTCAGCGTCGACCCGCGAGCTGATGGAGCCGTGGACGTGGAGGCGTGTGGCGGGCCGGGCACAGGGGCAGCGATGCCGTGGGGCGGGCCGTGGACTCCTCTGGGCTAGGCCGGTCGCCGGTCAGCGCAGGGCATCGACGGGCTCCATCCGGGCGGCACGCAAGGCCGGATACAGTCCGGCCAAAAGCCCGACCAGCGCGCCGGCCGCAGGGGCGGCCAGAGCCAGACGCATGTCAAGCACCGGAGTCCACTGGCGGACGGCCGCCACCACGACGACGGCGACGGTGCCCAGACTGGCGCCGATGACTCCGCCGGTCAGGCCGATCAGGCTGGACTCCAGCAGGAACTGGGCGGCTATGTGGCGACGGGCGGCCCCCAGGGCTCGGCGCAGACCGATCTCAGCGACGCGCTCCATGACGGTGACCAGGGTGACGTTGGCGATCCCGACCGCGCCCACGATCAGGGAGACCAAACCGAGGATGAGGAACAGGCCGTTGACGTCGTCCTGGGCGCCGTCACGGGCGCGTTTGGGACTGGGCGGGGCGATCACCTGAAGCTCGCCGGTGTGGTTGGGGCTGAGGGCGAGAGGGGCCTGGCGGGCGATCAGCTCGGCGGCGCCCAGCTGGGTGGCGACCAGGACACGGGTGACGTTCTTCAGGCCGAAGTCGGGGCCGAGGGTGGGCGGCACCAGGACCGCGCTGGCGAGGATCTGCTCGCGCTGCAGGCCGCCGATGATGCCGATGACGGTATAGGCGCGGTCGTTGATGAACACCGCCGGCGCGTGGTCCAGCCGGGTGATGCCGAGCATGGCAGCGGCCTGCTCGCCCAGCACGACGACGCGGTCGCCGCGGGTGAGGTGGCCCGCGTCGTAGAAGCGGCCGGTCAGCAGTCTGCCGCGGGTGGTGGCCGGCAGGTCCGGGGTGGCCGCGACGACGGCGAGCGTCTGCCCGGCCACCTGGGTCGGGTCGAGCAGGTTGTTGGCGGTCACCACGAGGTTGGAGCTCTTGTCGCTCTGTGCCAGAGCGGTGGCCGAGAGCACGCCGCGAAGCCGCCGCAGGTCCGCGGCGGCCTCCCACGACACCAGGGCCTGGCGGCTGTTCTGCGGCACCTCGACGGTGACGCTGGTGGCCAGCAGTTCGTCGAAGCGGCCGACGATCTGGTTGCCGGCGGTCGCGGCGATGCCCATGGTGACCACCAGCGTGGTGATCCCCAGAACGGTGCCCAGGGTGGTCAGGGCCGATCGGACGGGACGGGCCAGCATCCCGGCGAGGGATTCAGCCCACAGATCGCGGATGTGCATGCTCACCCCTGCTCGGTCAGGATGCCGTCACCGATGCGCACCCGGCGCTTGGCGCGGGCGCTGACCCCGTCTTCGTGGGTGATCACCAGGATGGTCAGACCCTGGGAACGCAGCCCGTCGAACAGGTCGAGGACGGCCTCGGTGTTGCGGCTGTCGAGGTTGCCGGTGGGTTCGTCGCACAGCAACAGGGACGGCCGGGCCATCAGGGCACGGGCTATGGCCACCCGCTGGCGTTCGCCGCCCGACAACTGGCCCGGCCGGAAACCGGTGCGGTGTCCCATACCCACCTGCTCCAGCGCTTGCTCAGCGCGGGCCAGGCGGCCGCGATGCGGGTGCCGTCCGTAGACCTCGGCGAGCATCACATTCTCGGCCACCGTCCGGTGGGAGAGCAGGTGGAAGGACTGGAAGACGAACCCGATGCGCGCGCCGCGCAGCCGGGTTCGCGCGCCGTCGCGCAGGGTGGTGGTCTCGATGCCATCCAGCCGGTACGAGCCCGAGCTCGGCCGGTCCAGCAGCCCGAGAATGTTGAGCAGCGTGGACTTGCCGGACCCGGACGGGCCGATGATGGCCAGATAGTCGCCGTGGTCGACGCGCAGGGTGACATCGTCCAGCGCACGCACCGGCGGGTCGGCGGGGAAGTCCCGGCAGACGCCGGTCAGTTCGATCACGGGCTCAGGCATCGCTCACCACGACCCGGTCGCCTTCCTTGACCGCGCCGGCCTGCACGGGCGTGATCTCCACATTTCCGTCGGCGGTCAGCCCGGTGCGCACCTCGACCTCGCGGGTCCTGTCGCCGTCGAGCGCCAGCCGTACCCGGGGGCGGCCGTCGGCGGAGGTGACGACGGCGGCGACCGGCACGCTCAGCACTTCCCCTTCAGTCGAGCCGACGGAGATCCGCACCGTCAGCGACGAGCCGACCAGCGCCTTCAACCCCTTGGCGGTGTCGGGAGTGAGCAGGATCGGCACCGAGCCGGTGTCGGGCGTGTCCTGCTTCTCGTCCTTCTTGTTGTCCTGCGAGGTGACGCGGGCGGCCTCCCCGGTGGCGGCGAGCCTGGCCGGCAGCAAGGTGCCGTCGAGGGTTTCCATGGTGGCACTCTGGTTCCGACGCAGCAGCTTGGCCTCCTTGGCCTCCACCGAACCGGTGATCGCGAAGGCGGAGCTCGTCACGGTGGCGACCTTGGACTGGATGGTGTCGCCGGGCTTGACCTCGACCTTGTCGACACGGGCCGGCAGCGTCGGGAGGAAGACGACCTCGCCCGCCGGGAGGCTTACGCCGTAAGTCTTGAGGAACTCGGCCAGCATGTCGCGGGCGTCGGCCAGACCGGCGGCGCTGTTGCTGACCTTCATCCGCAGCGGGGAGACCTCCCGGGCCCTGCGCAGGCTCTGCTTGGCAGTGGCCTCGGCTTCCTTCGCGGTGCGCACCGCCTTGCGCAGCTCCTCCAGCCGCTTGTCCTGCTCATCGCGGACTTGATCGAAGTAGTCGTCCACGGCCTTGCGGGCCTCGTACAGGGCCTGCCGGGCGTTGGCGAGCTTCATCTCCAGCAGGCGGGTGTCCGTCGAGCGGGACGGTGTGGGAGTGGGCAGCGGTGATTCAGATGGTGGCGGGGTGCCGGGCGGCGGCGGGGTGTTGTTGTTCTGCTCCCTGGCCTCGTTCAGGTCCTTCTCCGCCGCGAGCACTGCTTCCTCGGCGGTGCGCACAGCCTGCCGTAGGCTGGTCAGCTTTGCGGCCTGATCGGGGGTCATGTCCTGCCGCAGCGCGTCCCGCAGCGCCTGCTCGGCCGAGCGCAGGTCGCGGCGGGCGTTGTCGAGGCGCAGCTTGAGCGGCTGGACATCGAGGCCCTCATCCAGCGCCTTGCGGGCCTCGGCCAGCTCCGCCTGCCTGTTGCGCACGGTCTCGCGGTAGGTCTGCAGGTTCTTACGCGCCTCCATGTCAGGCTCCTGGGCCTGGTAGCCACGCTTGGCGTACCAGCGTTTCACCGCGGTGACGGTGGCCTGGTCGAAGACGCCCGAGACAGGCACCCGCACGCCCTTGCGGCGCAGTGCGCGCTGCAGTTGGCGGACGTCGTCGCCTTCGGTGCCCGGCACCAGCGGCCGGTACATCGGCAGCCGCCCGCGAAAGACGAACACCGGCCGCCCGTTGACCTGCATCAGCACGTCACCCTCACGGATCGGGCCGGTTTGGGGCGCCTTGGTGACGCGCTGGGGTGTGCCGCCACCTCCGCCCGTACCGCCGTCTCCACCCGTGGCGCCGGTCACGCCGACCGTGCCGGCCAGCGTGACCGGCAGCGGGGAGCCGTAGGTGAGCGTGCCGTTCACGGTGACGGTGCTGGTGAGCTTCCGTCTTTCGACCAGTACGGTGACCAGGGACGGCTTCGGCGGGCGGCGCGAGGCCAACTGGTCGGCGGGGGAGCGCAGATCCGCACCCACCGCCCAGCCGATGCCGGCGAGCGCCACCACTGCGGCCACGACACCGGCCAGTACCTTGTTCCTCGAGACACCCGACCTGGCTGTGCCTGAACCGCCGGGCTCCGCAGCCGGCTCGCCTGCGGACGCCCTGAACTTGCGCATGCTGAACTCGCTTCGATGGAATGGAGTGAGGGATGGAGCGGCGGGCCCTCAGGGGCTATTCCTCGACGGCCATGGCCATGCCCATGCCCCCGAACACTCCGGCCTGGTCGTAGACGGTGTTCAGCTTGGGCCGGTAGGCGGCGTAGAAATCCTTGCCGCACTCCAGGTCGTCCAGCGCGGCCTTGATCTCGCGCGCCAGGAGAGGGCGGGCCTGCTCGGGCGTGGGCTTCTCGCCGAGCTTGCTCAGCTCCTGCCGGAACGGCTCCTCGGTGCTGTTGGCGATCTCGGCGGGTTGCTGGGAGGTGACCCTGAAGCCCTTGCCCTTGAGACAGTCGGCGAACTGGCCGGCCAGCTCCACCAGGTGGGCGTCGCCGTTCAGCTCGCGGTTGATCGCCTGCTTCATCATCTCGGACTGGGCCTTCGCCGCCTCCTGCATGGAGGTCATCTTGCGGCCGGTGGCCTTGTTGAGCATCTGCAGCATGCACGCGTCCATCCCGGCGAAATAGGCTTCCCGCTGCGCCTTCGACAGCCCGGCGATGACCTTCGAATTCGGGTCGTCGCCCGCGCCCTCAACAGTCCGGGCGACCATGCGCCCGCCCGGGTCGTTCGGGTAGACGATCGAAGCGGCCCAGCCGAAGCCGTACTTGCTCCGGTGCTTCTTCATGGCCTCGTAGTCGCCGGACATCTCCTTCTTCTGCTCTTCTGGGATGTCCGGGGCGGAGACGATCGGGTGGTAGGTGAAACCCTTGCCCTTCATGCAGGTGGCGAGCTGGGCCTGGTTCTGGCGCTGCTTGTTCTGGGGATCCACGGAAGGAGCCGCCGATGGCTGCGCCTGACCGGTCGAACCGCAGCCGGTCATAGCGGCCAGCAGCGCCGCGCCGGCCACCGCGGTTGCGAGCGATCTGTGGGAGTGAATCACGGAGGCCTCTCGTAGGTACAAAGGGATGAGCGGGGCAGCACGAAGCAACACCGCGGCGCAACCCGTGCAGTCAGGCTCGCTCGTCGGGGTTGGTCTCGCGGTACTGGGCCGCGAGCCGGTTCAATTTCCCGTGGGCCTGCTGAAGCGAACCTGAACGCACCTGAAGCCCGGTACACGGATCAAGGGCAGCGAGCGACCGCGTCCGTCGTCACTGCGGGATTGCCTCTGTCTGTCCACGCAAAAAGGTGGCAGGGCTTCAGAGCGGGGAGAGCTGGGGCTGCCGGATCGGCCTGACCGCGGTAAACCTCGATCGGCCGCTTCATGGCGATGCCTCGCGCGGGCGCTGGGTTCGGGACGGGCAGCGAGGAAACTTGCGAACGCGATCGACTTGAACGCGGGTCCGTTGTCGGTGACCGCCGCGACCGACCAGATCTGTCCGCTGGCCGGGTCGGTCACGACATTGATCAGCGGACGGCCCAGCAACGCGGTGACCTCACCGAGGGCCAGCCGAAGCGCGGCTATGGTGTCGGCCTTCCGAGTAGTGGTCAGATGCAAGCCGAACTCATATTTGGCAGTGGTAGTCGGCGCAGCCGGCGATCCGCCAGGTTCCGCCCGAACTGGTCTGCCAGACCTGGTTCGGGCCTGTCGGGATCTGAGCGAATACTGCGCGCCGCTCCGCCGCCCAGGCCCCCTGTTCCGCTTCAAAATTCATCGCATAGGGCTTGCCGAGTCCATGCACTGGTTCTCCGACCAGTGGATGCACTGGGGACACTGGCACGCGGTGTTCGTCATGTCGGCGGTGGCAGCGCGGATGCTAGGTGATGCGGCCCTGGAGGCCGTCCACCTGAACTACCTGTCCTGGGCCCTGAGTATCTGCGAGAACCGCAAAGCCAGAGGCCGAGCAGGCCGCGCTGGCGTAGGTCAGCGACCAGCCCATCTGCCGGACGTCCCCGGCCTTAGCCGCCAGATCCAGCACCCCGGCTCAGCAGGCTCTGGTGGAGGCCCACGAGCTGTACGCGGCGGCGGAGGAGACGGCGCTGATGGAGGCTACCCAGGCTGAGCTGGAGGACCTCGACCGGAGCGGCACGCTGCTGCACACCCGGCCGACGGTCACGCGGACCGCCCAGCCGTAGGCCTGGCACCTGGGACACACAACCGGCCGTCCGTCGGGTGGGTGGCCACCTGTTCGACGGACGGCAATGAAGCGCTGGGCGGCGGGCGGGATGGTGTTGTCGGATCCGGCGATCAGGAACCAGGAGGGAATGCTCTTCCAGGCGGGAGCGCCGCTGGGGCCTTGCAGACCGGCGACGCTCGCCGGACGCTGGGTGGCGTGCACCGGAGCGGACGCGCGCAGCGAGGAGAGCGGCAGCGGCAGTACCCCTTACGGCGCCGGGTCGATGGCAACCGAGGCGCAGGCCAGGCCGCGTCCGGCCAGGATCTGGGTGAGCAGCCCGCCGAAGGAGTGGCCGATGACGACCAGCTGGCGCTCCAGCTTCCCGAATGTTGGCGAAATGGTCGGCGACCTGACCCACGGTCTTGTCGGCGAAGACCTCGGGGTGTGCCTTGGCCTCGGCGAACACCGCGGCCCACAGGTCCCAGCCGGACGGCAGCAGCCACAGGCCGTGCACGAACAGCGCGGGGATGCGGCCGCTGGCGTTGGCCTGCTCGATCTGGGCGACGCGGCCGACCAGGCCCTGCCGCGACCCTGCCGTCCCTGGCCAGCCGGCCGAGCGTGGAATAGACCTGGCCGAAGGGCAGCGGTTTGCCCCGGCCGAAGTATGTGTCGTAGCCGCGTTTGAGGTCGTATCCATGGCTTGGCGCACGGCCGAGCAGGGCAAGGGGAACACTCGTGCCGGGGACTATCTACTGAGGGTATATATGCGCTGTATAAGGAGCTTGAGCAGGTCGGGGCGGGTGGTGAACGGCGGCTCGCCTGTAAGCCGGCCGGCGTAAACGCCTCCTGTGGTGACCTGCTATTCGACCCGCGCGCCTGACCGGTGAGGCCAGTTCACTGCGGTGCAGTGATATGACCAGGTTGTCCGCCTGCTGTTCTATGGTGGCGGCCATGGTCGATATCGAGGTGCGCAGCCGGATGCCTGGCGGGTCCGGCGATGACGTGCCGGCGGTGCTGGTGCAGCTGGCCGACGATCGCACGACAGTGCGGGAGCTGATTCGGCGCACGGTCGTGGAACAGATCTGGGAGCTGCGCGTCGACGCGGCGCGCTGCCGGCGGATCCTCGACCGCCAGTACCTGTCCGACGACGATCTCCGGATGCAGGCCAGCACCGGTGCGATCAGGATGTCGCCGCAGGTGTCGGCGGACTTGGATGTGACTGCGGAGGTGGCCCGGGCGCATCGGGCCTTCGCTCGAGGCACGTTCGTGGTTTTCGTCGGCGGGCGGCAGGTCGTCGACCTGGACGAGGAGGTCGCGCTGCGGCTCGGTGAGCCGGTCGTGTTCGTGCGGCTGGTCGCCCTGGCGGGAGGCTGACTGCGGTGGAGCGATCGGTACCAGAGATCTACATCGACGTCGTCTGCGAACAGCGCGAGGCACTGTGGCGGCTGGTGGACCGGGCGCGGGTCGCGGCGAAGGCCGGCGACCTGGTGGTCCTGCGGGACACCGCCGAGGAGATCCGGCTCCGGATCAAGCGGGGCGACGATCAGACGATCGGCAACCTGGCACCTCACGTGGGCGACATCGTCGAGGAGCTTGACGAGCTCTACGACGCCAGCTTCCGGGTCGACCGGCCGGACGACATAAGCGGCCTGCTGGCAGCGCCGTGGCCGACGGCTCGCCGGAAAGCCCTGCTCGCTGCGTTTCTCGGGTGCGACGTCCGGCACCGGCTGCTGCTGGACGAGGTGGCGGAGAGGGCCATCGCCGCCGCCGATATCCATCTGCTGCGGCTGCTCGTCTTCACCCCGCTGGGGACCCTGCACCGGGAGACCGTGGCGCAGATTCTCGACACGCTGCACCGGGCCGGCGCCCTGGACGCCACCGTGGTCGAACGGGCCATCGCTGACGACGGCTACCTCGGCTACGCCATCATCGGCCAATCGCCGACCGGCGATATGACCGGTCCGCCGTTGGCCTGCGCGGACGCCGTACGGAAATACGTGGACGCGCTGACCTGGCGGCTCGTCTCCGCACCAGCCCCGGCCGACTGGGACGAGTTGCCTAAGGTGCTGGTACCGCGCGGCTTGCGGTTCGTTCGGGTGGCGCTGACCTGGCACGGCGACCAGCGCGTTGCCGACCACCTCGGCGTGGCGGAACTGACAAACGCGGAACGCGGCGCCCTGCTCGACCTACTGCGGGACCGGCCGGGGGAGGAGCAGCGCCAAGCGTTCGGATGGCGGCTGCGCGCGGGTGACGCCGACGCGCTGCTACCGCTGTTCGGCCTGGAACGCGCCGCGCCGTTGCTGCGCCTGATCCGGGCGATGCCAGTTCACGAAGCCACCCGCCAGGACCGGGCCGTCCTCCTCGCCGCGATCGAGGACGCCGGCGAGGACGCCGCTCGGCGCCTGTTGGAACTCGAACCGAACGAGCTGGTCTCCGCGGTCATGGGGTGGAACCGTGCCCAGGTGGTAAAGCGCGTCAAGCACAACGCGCTGCAGGGCATCGCCGCGTTCGGGATGCTGCCCCTCGCTCCGGACGAGACAGTCCTCGACCGCTACCTGGCGTTGCGCGACTCCGCGAAGAAGGGCGCCAAGCTCGGCCCCAACCGCAGGCACAGCCACGCGGCCGCGATCACGATCGCCCTCGACCACCTGGCGCAGGTAGCCGGCGTTCCAGATGCGAGCCGCCTCGAATGGGACTGCGAGGCGCGCATCGCCACCGAGACCCCTACGAAGGCCGACGTCGGCCACTACCGGATCGCGTTGCGGTTCGACGGCGCTGACCCGACGATGACGGTCAGCAGGGCAGGCAAAGCGCTGAAGTCGGTGCCGGCCGCCGTCCGCACCGACCCTGGCTACCAGGACCTGCGTGAGCACCAGGAGCGACTGCGAGACCAGGCTCGCCGGATGCGAGCCGGGCTGGTGGAACGGCTGGTCGCCACCACCGGGACGCTGGCACCGGACGAACTGGCCCGACTGCTGTCGCTGCCTGCCGGTGCGGCGATGCTGCGCGTGCTGCTCTGGCGTGACCAGGCGGGCGTGATCGATCTGCTCGAGCAGATCGACACCACTGGCCCGATCGCCGCCGTCCACCCCGTCGAACTGCACGAACGGGGAGTGCTCGCCGACTGGCAGGCAGAGATCGTGCGGCGTCGCCTCCGGCAGCCGGTCAAGCAGGCGTTTCGGGAGCTGTATGTGCTCACCCAGGCGGAACGCGAGGCCGGTGATGTGTCGCGGCGGTTCGCCGGACAGACGGTCAACGGCAAGGTGGCGGGCCAGTTGCTGTCCGGCCGGGGCTGGTTCACCCACGGCAAGTACGACGACCACCAGGCGACCCGCGCCGTCGGCGACAGTCACATCGCGGCGCTGCGCTGCGACTTCCACGGCTACTTCGGGATGGGGAACGTCCTGGTCGGCGAGATCCACTTCCTGACCGGCGGCTACCGTGACCTGGGCCGCTACGGCGCCCCGACCGGCACGGGCAACGTCGTCGGCACACCAGTGCCGCTGGTCGACGTGCCGCCGGTGGCGTTCTCCGAGGTCATGCGAGACCTGGACCTTATGGTGTCGGTCGCCGGCATCGAGCCGGAGACGTACCTGTCGCCGGCGCAGGCGGCAAGCCGGGCGGAGGTACTCACAGCGCTCATCGCCGACCTGGGGCTGGCCCGGGTCACCGTCGAGGGGCACTCGGCCGTGGTACGCGGCACCCGGGCGACCTACCGGGTTCATCTGACCAGCGGTAGCATCCACGTCGACCCGGGCGGCTACCTTTGTGTGGTGCCCGCCTCGTTCGGCGCTAGTGCGCACCGGCGGCTATTCCTGCCGTTCGCCGACGAGGACCAGATGACGAGCATCATTCTGAGCAAGGTGCTCCTGCTCGCTGAGGACGAGAAGATCAGCGACCCGTCGATCCTGACTCAGCTCGATTCCCTCACCGGCAAGGCCGCCACCTGACGTGGCCCAGCAGGGAAAACCCGTCTACTCGGGAGTGGACCTGCATCGGAACCGGAACGTATCCCCAAGCACCCGAACAGCCCGCGTTCAGCACCCACACTGACCCCGCCGAACCGCCTTAGCGTACGCAATGCTCCATAGCGGTGCTCTAGCGCCGTTCTCCCGCCGCCAGTCGCATATGGACTCGCCTCGCCCATGTCACCTCCGCGATTAAGGGAATCGACTCCAGGAGATATGTGTCGATCTCTGAAGACTTCATGAACCAAAGTTCAGGGTGGTTCGCAGTCGAGGTCACCGCTGCTAACCCAGCGGACCGTGTCGCCGACGGCCAGAAAGGCGTGGCAGACTTGCCGGACTTCTTTGGCGCCCGAGTGGTCGCCCGCTCGTTCCCGTACCCGGTGTCGGCTTCAGCGCAGGATCGCGGCGGCGAGGGTCTTGTGGATCCAGCGTTCCCACTCATCGGGCGTCCACCCGCGTGCGTCGGTGAGCAAGAGGTAGACCTCGAAGCTGACCAGGGTGAAGATGACGTCGGCCGCCTCCTCGGTCGACAGGTCCGAGTGCAGGGCCTGCTTGTCGGCGAGTTGCCGCGCGAGGGTGTGGTGGGCGAGGAAGCGCTGGTTCTGATTGGTCTCCCACTGCGCGGCCATCTCGGCATCGGCGCCGGCGGCGTCGCGGACGATCTTCATGATCGGCGCCACCCGGCCGAAGATGACGCGACTGTTGGCCAGCCAGATCGCCAACGCCCGGCGGCCGTCTGGTTCGTTGCGTACCTGCTCCACCCAAGGCCGGTCCAGCATCGGTATCGGCTCGTCGTCGCCGACCGCCAGCACGTCGATGATCTCTTTGAGAACTGTGGCCTTGTTGCCGAAGTGGAAGTACACCGTCTGCACCGCGACCCCGGCCGCGGCGGCGATCTGATCCAGGGTGGTCGAGGCGTACCCCTGCCGCAGGAACAGCTCCCGCGCAGCGTCGGTGATCCGTCTCCGGGTAGCACGCGCCTGAGCGGCTCGGCGGGTGCCCTTTCCGGTCGTGCTCTTGACAGGATCGCTCATTCGCTGGAGCTTACTCTAGAGAACATTCGCTAGAGACTGCTCTAGTGAGATCCTTCGGAGGTGCCCATGGGCGCGACACTCAACGGCTTCCACCACGTCAAACTCCCGGTAACGGACGTGGAACGCAGCCGAGACTGGTACGAGCGCGTTCTAGGCCTGCGCGTCGTCATCGAGTTCGTCGAGGACGGCAAGCTCATGGGTGTCGCCCTGCGTGATGCGAACAACGTCGTCGATGTGGCCCTGCGTCAAGATTCGGTACGTGCTGCCGCGATGGCTGGATTCGACCCGATGGCCTTGTGCGTACCCACCCTGCGTGACCTGAAGGCCTGGCAGCAGCGACTGGACGACCTGGCCGAGCCGCACGGCGGCATCGTCACAGGGCACGCCGGCCAGGTGCTGGTCGGCCTGCACGATCCCGACGGCATCGAGATCCGCTTCTACCACCCAGCCCAGGACGAACCCGAGGATGCCCGATGAGCTTCGACCCCACCGGGTATTTGCTCACCCCTGCCGACGGCCCGCACCTGTGGTTCCTGGACACCCGGATGACCGTGAAGGCCGGCGCGGACCAGACCGGCAGCGCCTTCACCCTCATCGAGTGGTCCGCCCCCGTCGGTTTCGGGCCACCTCAGCACATCCACGACCGCGAGGACGAGGCGTTCTACATCCTCGAGGGAAAGACCACTGCGGCGACCACCACTGGACCGCCGGACCCGACCCCACCCCGCCCGACATCCCCCGCCTGATCGAGGCCGGCCAGCGCCACGGCCACCAGATCCTCGGCCCGCCTCCCACCTGACCCGACACACCGACAAAGAGCATGGAGCGGGCGCAGGGCGCCGACCACCCCAAGACCCAGGCCACTCGGAACGACCCCGCCTACTGGTCCGATGTCCTGTCTCATTGAAGCTGGCGCGTGGACATGTGGCCGCCTGATCGATCAGCTGGCGTGGCCTTCCTCGTGGCCGCCAGATAGATGACCGCGGCCGAGAAGATCAGCAGTGCCGTCCAGTCGTTGAGGCGCAGGCCAAGGATGTGGTGACTGAGATCGATGCGCAACCACTCGATCCAGGTACGGCCGGCGGTGTAGGCCGCGGCGTAGAGCGCGAACGTCCGGCCACGGTCGAGCCGGAACCGCCGCTCGGCCCAGATGACGAACCCTGCCACGCCCAGGTTCCACAGCGACTCGTAGAGGAACGTCGGATGGTAGGTGGCCGTGGACTCCAGGCCGGGCGGCCGGTGGGCGGGGTCGATCTCCAGTGCCCACGGCAAGGTGGTCGGCCTGCCGTACAGCTCCTGGTTGAACCAGTTGCCCCAGCGGGCGATCGCCTGCCCGAACGCGATCCCGGGAGCGACGGCGTCGGCGAAGTCGCGCAGCGCGATGCCGCGTCGCCGGCAGGTCAGCCACACGCCAAGCGCGCCGCCCGCGAGGGCGCCGAAGATGCTGATCCCGCCCTCCCAGATCGCGAAGGCCCGCAGCGGCTGTCGGCCGGGTCCGAAGTACAGTTCCCAGTCGGTGGCCACGTGGTAGAGCCGGGCGCCGACCAGGCCGAACGGCACGGCCCAGGTGGCGATGTCGTCCACCGCGCCGGGATCGCCTCCGCGGGCGGCCCAACGGCGCCGCGTCACCCAG
The DNA here is from genome assembly GCF_018531495.1 of Nonomuraea sediminis. GTDB lineage: Bacteria > Actinomycetota > Actinomycetes > Streptosporangiales > Streptosporangiaceae > Nonomuraea > Nonomuraea sediminis. The sequence continues at coordinate 100,004 of NZ_JAHDTI010000010.1, read as the reverse complement.
ACGCCGACGAGGACGGCGAGGACCATCAGAAGGGCGTAGGCACGGATCGGGATCGGGCCCAGATGCCAGACGGCTTGGGACGGGCTGGGGATTGCGGTCACGCCGTCGAGTCTGGTTTCGGTACGGCTGCGCCCGCATCGAGCGGTGCGCCGATTATGCGATCAGTCGACTGGTTGATGCCGATCCGGCAGAAGGCTGAATATCGTCAGCGGTATGGAGTCCTGGGAGCGGTCGCGGCGTCGGTGGCAGCACGCCTTTTTCGTCTCGTGGCTGGTGCTGACCTCCGCAGGACCCGTGATGGAGGGAGGCCGGTTCCTCCCGGTGGTGTTGGTGGCCGGGCTGGCCGCCTGGTATGCGGTGTGGTTCGTGCTGCGCACGCCGCCCTCGGGTGACGTGCCCGTGCCGTACGTGCTGGGCGGCGGGTTGCTCTGGCTGGGGCTGTTCGCCGTCGATTCCTCCTTCCTGGTGGTCGGGTTGAGCGTGCTCGTGCCGTACTGCATGGACGCCGTGCGGGTCGGGCTGGTCGCGGTGGTGTCGTGCGCCGGGGGCTGGCTGTGGCACCGATACCACACGACCGGGTCGATCACCTGGACCGAGATCGCCATCAGCGCACTGATCGCGATCAGCGCGGCCACCGCTGTCGGATACTTCAATTCCGTGGCACAGCAGAGCGCCGAGCGCAAGCGGCTCATCGACCAGCTGCAGGCCGCGCAGGAAGCGCGGGCGGCGGCCGAACGGCAGGCGGGAGTGGCGGCCGAGCGGCAGCGGCTTGCCCGGGACATCCACGACAGCCTCACCCAGGGGTTCGCCAGCGTGGTGATGTTGCTGGAGGCAGCGCAGGCGACCCTGCCGGACAACAAGCACCTCAGCCAGGCCTTACGGGCGGCCCGGGAGAACCTGGCTGAAAGTCGCCGCGTGGTGCGAGCGCTGCGCCCCGGCGACCTCGACGAATGCGGCCTGCCAGAGGCTCTGCGGCGGCTGTCCGGCCGGCTGTCCGACGAGACCGGCATCGAGGCGCACAGCGTGATCACCGGCACGCTCCGGCCGCTGGAAGCCCAAGTCCAGGCAGAGCTGCTGCGCGTGGCGCAGGAGGCGGTCGCCAACGCACGCCGCCATGCCAGTGCCGAGCAGGTTACGCTGACCCTGTCGTACATGGAGGACCTGGTCGTGCTGGATGTCCACGACGACGGCGGCGGTTTCGATCCCGAGCGGGCCGCCTCCGGACATGGTCTGTCGATCATGCGGGAACGGATGGAGCAGCTCGGCGGCACACTGCTCGTGGAAAGTGCTCCCGGCGCGGGCGCCACGGTCGTGGCCAGCCTCCCGGCAGCGGCGCTGAGCGGGGCGCGATGACCGTCCGGGTCCTGATCGCCGACGACCATCCGGTGGTCCGTGACGGCATCCGGGCGATGCTCGGCACCCAGGACGACCTGGAGGTGGTCGGCGAGGCGGTTTCCGGCACAGACGCGGTACGGCTGGCGCACGACCTGCGGCCCGACGTCACCCTGATGGACCTGCAGCTGCCCGAGATCGACGGCGCGACGGCGATCAACCGGATCCGCGAACACGACCCCAGCGCCAAGGTGATCGTCCTTACCACTTACGACACCGACAGCGACATCTCGCGTGCCATCGACGCGGGAGCCATCGGCTACCTGCTCAAGGACACCCGCCGTGAGCAGCTGTTCGACGCGATCCGGGCGGCGGCGCGAGGAGAGAGTGCGCTGTCGCCGACGATCGCCACCCGGGTGTTGTCGTGGGCGCGTGCCGATGCGCCTGACGCCCTCAGCGGTCGGGAGATCGAGGTCCTCTGCGCTGTCGCCCAGGGGATGAGCAACAAGGCCATCGCCGCCCACCTGTGCATCAGTGAGGCCACGGTCAAGACCCACCTCCTGCACATCTTCGCCAAGCTCGGCGTCGACGACCGGACCGCCGCCGTGACGGTCGCCGCTTCCCGCGGGATCATCCGTCTCGGCGGCCAGATGATTGATTCCAGGGGTTGAGGTGCGCTGATCGTCTGCAGACAGGGGGCGAGCGGCGGCTCTGTCCACGAGTCGTTCAACGCCTATACCAAGGTCCGGGTACCCGCGCGGGTTCGAGGACTGCTGGAAGAAGCGGGCGCCGCGCGGCCTGCCGTACATGTAGGCCGGGGCACGGTGACTGTGTGTGGTCGCCGGGGGCGTGGCCGCTGAACCTGGACAGCCTCAGCGGTTCCGGACGAAGCCCGCGAGGACGTCGCGCCTGCGCTGGAGGTCGCCGATGTGCTCGTTCATGGCCTCGAGCTCGCCGTTCAGGATGTCCCAGAGCTCGGCGCACCACTCGAAGTCGGGGCGCTCGCCGCGTACGCACGGCAGTACCACGCGGATCACCTCGGTCGACAGGCCCGCCTTCAGCAGCGCGCGCACCTGGCGCACGGTGACCACGGCGTCGTCGTCATAGAAGCGGTAGCCGTTCGTGCCGCGATGGGCCTGCAGCACGCCCTGCGCCTCGTAGTACCGCAGCAGTCGCGTGCTGACCCCTGTGTGCCGGGACAACTCGCCGATCAGCATGTGCTCGCTCCACTACCCGCTTGACCTTGCCATCAATGTCAACCCTTAACTTCGCCCGCAGGACGCACATTCCGTACTGCTGGGAGTGAGATATGTCTTCGTTCGTTGTGCAGCGTGACGGCCGGGTCGCCGAGGCCGAGGACCTGGCGCCGCTCGCGTTCGCCGGGTATGCCCACTTCACCGCCATGCAGGTGCGTGGCGACCGGATCCGGGGCCTGGACCTGCACCTGGGTGGGAAATGTCCTCTATCGGGACACCGTGATCCGACAGCAGCGAGACAAAGCTGTGCCGTAGCTCCCGTTGAGCCCTGACCTGTCAAGCACCTTGCGGACATCCATGCGCACGTTGAGGGGCAGTCATCGATCCGCCCGTGCTGGTTGAGAACACCAGCTCGCTTCGCCTCTGCAAAGCGAAAACTCTCGTGATCCACCCCACCTCAGGGACGGACCACCAGAGCTTTATGCTGGAGCGACCCTGGGGTCCAGCAGGTGCGCGCCGAACCCGACGGCCGTACGGTGGCGATCTGGCCGGCCAACGCCACAGTGATCGGCGCCACGGACTGGGGCCGACACGACGCTCGTGGGGCCGATCACGACAACGCGCTTGACCTGCGGCTGCCCTGTCTTACCTTCCCAACCGGTCCTGTGGCGCCGAACCCAGCCCGGCGTCACGCGCTCGCGCCACGGCCGCCGCCCGGTCAGCGACGTGCAGCTTGGCGAAGATGTTCGACACGTTGTTGCGCACGGTCTTCTCCGTCACCCCGATGCGCAGCGCGATGGTCCTGTTGTCCGCGCCCGTCGCCATGAGCGCGAGGATGTCGCGCTCGCGGCCGGTGAGGTTGGGGAAGGGCGTCACGGTGGCGCCGGCGCCGACCGCGAAGAACTGGGTCAGGCGCGCGGCGACCGCGGAACCGAAGATCACCTCTCCCGCCGCGACCACGAGGATCGAGCGCAGGATGGTCTCGGGTTCTGCGCCCTTGAGGACGTAACCTCGTGCGCCCGCGCGCATCGCCGCGAATATCGAGGCGTCCTCCTCCACCATCGTCAGCACCAGCACGGCGACCTCGGGCAGCGCGGTGACGATCCTGCGGGTCGCGTCGACGCCGTTGAGACCGGGCATCCGCAGGTCCATGACGACCACGTCGGGGCGCTGCTCGAGCGTGACGGCGACGGCCTCGTCGCCATCGGCGGCCACCCCGGCCAGCTCGGTCTCGGCCGAGTCGCAGATGAGCGACCGCAGCCCCTCCCGGAACAGCGGATGGTCATCGGCCACGACGACTCGTACCGTCACAGCGCCTCCTCGAACAGTGGGAACTCCGCGCGCACGAGCGTTCCGCACGGGTCACGCCGGCTCACCACGCACAGGCCGCCGAGCTCCGCGGCGCGCTCCCGCATCGAGTTCAGACCGATGCCCGCGCGGTATCCGTCCGGCAGCCCGGCGCCGCCGTCGGCGATCGACAGCTCCAGGCGGCTGTTCACCGTGAGCTGGACCGACACCGGCGTTCCCGGCGCGTGGCGCGCCGCGTTGGTCAGGGCTTCGACGGCGATGCGGTAGGCGGCCACCTCCACCGCGGCGGGCAGCGCGGGGAGCGCCTCGGGGACGTCGATGCTCGCCGCGCCCAGCCGTACCGCCTGTTCCCGTACGGCCCCGGCCAGGCCCAGCTCGTCGAGGATCGGCGGCCGCAGGTCGTAGACGAGGCGGCGGATGTCGTCGACCGCCGATTCGGTGGCTTCGCGGAGCCTGGCCAGCAAATCCGCGACAGACCCGTCCGGCGGGGTCGCCCGGCGTACCGTGTCGATGCCCAGAGCGATGCCGGCGAGCGTGGGGCCGAGCCCGTCGTGCAGGTCGCGGCGCAGCCGCCGCCTCTCCTCTTCGCGCGTCGTCACCAGGCGCTGCCGCGAGGACTGCAGCGCCTGGGTCAGCACGACCGCGCGGGCCGCCACGGCCACCTGCTTGGTCAGGTCCGCCAGCAGCCGCCGCTCGTCGGCCGAGAAGTCGCCGCCGCTGCGGGTCTGCAGCATCAGGTGGCCGATCGTCTCGCCGGCGAAGGGCAGCGGCAGCGCCTGCGTCTGGCCGGGAAGCGCGCGGCCGTGACGGCACAGCACCTCGCCGCCCGCCTCGATCGCGACGTACGGCAGGCGAAGGGCTTCGGCGACCGTACGGACGGCGGCCGGGAGGATGTCCTCGGGCGCCCCGGCCGCGTCCAGCCGGTCGCCGAGCCGGGCGAACGCGGCCGCCGGATCGTCCCGGAGCCCGTAGACGAGCTGGTTGATCCGGCGTTGCACCAGGTCACGCAGCGGCAGCACGGCCAGGGCGGCCATGACCGCGGCGACGACCTGCGGCACGAGCCCGCCGAAGGCCAGGCCGAGTGAGACGGCCGCGACGAGGTAGACCGCGACGAGCGCCAGGCTCAGGAACCCGTACACCAGCGCCCGGTTGAGCACCGCGCGGGTGTCGAACAGCCCGTGCCGCGCGATGCCGATCCACGCCGCGGCTCCGACCGCGATCGCCGCGAGGTTCTCCAGGACGGCGATGGGTGCCGTGTCCCCGGAGGTGAATCCCGCGACCACGCATGCGAGGTAGGAGGCGGGGACGACGAACGACACCCGCGCGGCCGTGCGCAGGGCGGGTGCGTACGGGCCGGTGTCGCGCCGGGCGAAGCGCCAAAGCGAGACGCAGGCCAGCAGACTGAGTGGGCCGACGAGCAGGATGCTGATCACCAGCCCGTCCGCGCCGGGCACCGCGATGGGGTTGTAGAGCCCCTGCACCTCCACCGAGTCCGGCGAGAGCAGCGCCCACACCAGCAGCACGAGCAGGTCGACGGCGAAGGCCAGCCCGAGCACCCGCCAGCGCCGCGTGTCCAGGCGGCGGTCGGGGAAGAGCAGGATCCCGAAGGTCGCCATCACCGGGACGCTGAGCAGGCTGAACGGGGTCTGCGCCAGATAGATCCAGGATGCGGCGTCGACCCTGCCGACGTGCGCCCCGACGTCGGCGGCGGCGGTGAGCGCGGCCGCGACCGGCGCCGCCGTACCGGAGAGGAGGAATATCCAGCCAGTACGGCTGCGCGGCCGCGTGCGCAGGATCGCCGCGCCGACGAAGGCGACCGCCACGTACACCAACGAGGTTATTGAGATCAGGATCGACAGCCAGCTCAGCCGGCCGGTGCCGATCAAAGCCGCGCCGGCGGCAGCGAAGAGCACGGCCAGCGTCACCGTGACCGAGACGACGGATCTGAGTTTGGAAGCCATCAGCGTCGATTGTGGGCCAACGGCGGGCCGCTGGGGAGTCGCATCCTGATCGGAGATCATGGGGTCTGGGCCGCCACGGGCTCGGCCGCGACCTTGCCCGCCGGCAGGTCCCACAGCTCGTTCGGAGTGCGCAGGACCGCGGCTGCCACGGCCACGGCGCTGACCAGCAGGAACACGCCGGCGATCGAGTCGAGGACCGGACTGATCGCGTGCCCGACGACGTGCCCGACCGGGTAAGCGACGAACAGCGCGGCGACCCAGGGCGCGACCGCCCGCGAGCGCCACAGCCCGACGCCGAGAACGATCATGCCAATCGCGTGCCCGAGGACGAAGACGCCCACGAGCGTGCCGTACACCGGATCGCCGTTGATCCTTTCGATCAGCGCCGCCGCGCCTGCCTGGTCGGCGAGTTGGGAGCCCTGGTAGAGCGCGATCTGCCCCGCGCCGATGCTCATGGCGCCGGCGATCCAGCCGAGCGCCGACAGCCCACCGCCGACGAAGGCCAGGCGCGGCGCGCCCCGGCGGGCGAGGCGGGCAGCATAGATCACGGCGGGGACCATCAAGATCACGGGAAGGAGGACAAGGTTCGACAGCATCCCGAGAGCGGAATGGTGCGCGTAGTCCTGGAGCTGGGCCGCGATCGGGGCGTTCTCGTCGGTGATCTCGATCGGGATGGCGATGGCCAACGATCCGACGATCAGCGAGACTGCGCCCGCGACGCGGGAGGCGGTGCGAATGTCCATGGGGTGTCTCCTGCGGAGGTGACTGTGTCGTTGCCGCTCTCACAGTCGTCGTCCTCGATCCCGGGCAGCAGAGCCCGAGGTCCCGGAACATGCGGGATTCTCGCCTCACACGGCGGTTCCCATCCGGCCCGTGCCGCCGCGCCCGACCGCCGCGGCCCTGGCCGGCCATGGCGTTGGCTCCCTCTTGGACACGGGCGTCGTGGTCACGCTGGTCGTAGCGCGCTGGCCTCCTGGCATTCTGGACCGTTGCTCAAGACGCGTCTCACCTCACAAGAGCAGACGCCAAGACATGGCGACCGTCACGGACAGCTGCTTCAGGTCGCGTTCGGAGGTGGCGCTGCACGCCGCTTCGGCCAGCGCGCCCAGCCGACCCTGGCGGCATACGCGTTGCTCCGCTGCAGTGCTTCCGTGGCGTCGACCGCATCACCGGCTTCGGCGCGGCGGGTGCGCCGGCCAGGTGGAGGCTCGGTCAGGCTTCTTCGGGCGACTCGGGCCAGCCGGACTCGAGGAGGTCGAAGATGGCGTTCAGCGCGGCCAGGGGGTCGGGTTCCGCACCCGCGAGTTCGGGGATCTCCAGGATGTAGCGGGCGAGAGCGCGGACGGTCATGTCGGAGGGGTCGCGGCCGCTCTCGGCGGCGATCGCTTCGGCCAGGGCTTTCTCGCTGGCTATCCAGAGCTTGCGTGAGTATTCCCGCAGGGCGGGCGTGCTGACGATGAGGTCGCGCTTGCGCCGCAGTTCGGGCGGGAGATCGTCGGTGAAGGGTCCCCGGGCTGCCATACAGCGGCGCAGGGCTTGCAGCACTGACTCGCCGGGGGGCCGGTCGCGGACCGCGGCGACCAGCCAGATGCGTCGTTCGGCGCCGTCGTCGAAGATCAGCGCTTCCTTGCCGTCCGGCACGTGGGCGAACAGGGTCGCGATGGAGACGTCTGCCTCGTCGGCGATCTGGGCGACGGTGACGCCGCCATACCCGTGCTCGCAGAACAGCCGCAACGCGGCCTCCGACAACTCCCGGCGGGTCTGTGCTTTCTTGCGCTCGCGGCGCCCCGTCGTCGGCATGCCTCTCATGGTACCGGAACCTGAAACGCATCTGAATCTATAGTGATTATAGTTTCGTAGTCAGTACGGCTTCGTTTCGAAGGGGGGATGCGTCATGGCCCGACCGCCACGTCCACCTGACACCCGGATCAGCCCCAGAACAACTCCCGCACTGACGCTGACCCGACCAGCCATCCACGCAAGGAGCCGGATCATGTCCTCCCTCCACAGCCCAGCCCCCTGGGACGTACGGCACCTGCCGCGCGCCGAGGGCAAGACCTTCCTCGTCACCGGCGGCAACGCGGGCATCGGCTACTTCGTCGCCGAACAACTCGCCGGCACCGGCGCCACCGTCATCCTCGCCGGCCGCGACGCCGCCAAGGCCGAAGCCGCACAGGTCTCGATCCGCGCCCGGATCCCCGGCGCGCACGTCCGTCACCTTCACCTGGATCTCGCCAGCCTCGCCTCGCTCAAAGCCTCCGCCGACGCCCTGAACCTGGAAAGACTGGACGCGGTCGTCTGCAACGCCGGGGTGCTGCTCGACCGGCCGCCACGGCGCGAGACCAAGGACGGCAACGAGCTGATGTTCGCCACCAACCACCTGGGGCACTTCGCGCTGATCTGCCGACTGATGCCCCTGCTGACGGCCACACCCGCGAGCCGTGTCGTCACCACCGGCAGCTTCACGGCAAAGTCCGAGAGCCTGGACCTCGACGATCTGCAGAGCACGTGCGGCTACCGGCCGAAGCGCACCTACGCACGATCCAAACTCGCGCAGATGCTCTTCGGCTTCGAACTCGACCGCCGCCTGCGCGCCGCCGGCAGCACGTCGCTGAGCGTGGTCATCCATCCCGGCGGCGCACTCGACTCCCTCACCCCCTCACGCCCGCCGCTCCACCTCCGAACCACCGGCCAACGACTGCGCAGCCTGCCCACGGGCCTTGTCCTCCAAGGCAAGGAGGCCGCCGCCTGGCCCGCCGTCCGGGCCGTCCTCGACTCGTCCGTACGCGGCGGCCAGCTTTGGGGACCGCGGATATTCGGGATCCGCGGCCTGCCCACCCTCGAACCCGTCCAAGGCCACCTGGCCGACACCGCACTCGCGGCGCGCCTGTGGACCGCCAGCGCCGACCTGACCGGCCTCGATCCCAGCCCCAACCTCAGATGAGCCGACGGCACCCAGCCGATCCCACACCCTCGTCACGGCCTTTCAGAAGCGGCTCACCACTGGCCGGGCTCGGCCATCTATGCCTGATCGGGCCCACGGCACTCGGCACTGTTTCCGTTTGCTCCGCTCTTCCAGATGGGATCCTGGTAGCAATCGCGAGAAATCCAACGAACCCCTCTCTGACCTGGCTCTTCATAACGGCGGTCCAGCTCGCCCCACCCCCGGCTTGTCGTAGAGACGTTGCAGCTCAGAGCTAGGTTCGTTGGAAGTACGGCTGGCACTACCGGGACCCCGGCGAGGAAGCAGAGCACCTCGGGCTGGGCCACCCGGCAGAGTGGCTGGGCATGGGCGGGGTCATGTCCGCATGAGGGACGCGCGGTCAGGATCTGGCATTGCGGGACACGGGCGGCACCGCAAGATGGCACGAACCATCACCAAGCGTCAGTAGGGGACACTTAAAGATCGTGCATCTATCCGACGGTCGCAGGTTCGAATCCTGCAGGGCGCGCTTTGATCATGGCCTGAACTACGGGTACGCGGGATCGCATGCGTTCGCGCGCTCGCCCGCGGCGGTGCTCGCAAGCTGGGAAACGGCGATCACAAGCAAGCGGGGAAGCGATCCTGCTGTCCTTGCCATTGGCACTGCTGGACCTGGCCCTTGCGGTCGAGGTGTAGTCGGGCCCGGTCGAGATAGGCAACCTTCGGCCAATGCCGGGGCCGTCCGGGTTCGTCGTGCCGTACAGCCGCACCCCTGGAATCGAGAGGCGGGGGAGCAGCATGACGAAGAACGACTCGTGTCGCAGTAGGCCCCGACAAGGAAGAGGCCGCGGATCTTCTCTTGGGCGCGCTCGTCGTTCGCGCTTGGCCTTGCTGGTGTAGGCCTTGTCCGCCAGGACCAGACTTGGGCGGGCCCGCGGTCGACTGCCGCCGATGCGCCGGACGCGGATCTTGTTCAGCACCGGATGAACTGCGGGCTGTCACCGCGCTGACCAGCACCTTCCGGCCCTGCTCGCAGGCCAGATGGGTCTTGGTGGTCAACCCGCCGCGTGAACGGCCCAGGGCGTGGGCGGCTGGTTCGATCTGGATTCCACCGGGTGGCTCCTTCTGCCGGTGGCCGTTGCGGTGCGCCCCGGCGGCGTGCTGGTGGGCGCGGCTGATCGTGGAGTCCACGCTCACCGTCCAGCCGATCTTTCCGGCGGCGTCGGCTTGTGCCCGTAACGCCGCCAGGATTGCCGGCGGCGAAGCCGGCCGTACACCGTCGACCAGGGCGCATACAGATCCGGCACGTCCCGCCAGGGGGTGCCGGTCCTGATCCTCCATTGGTCGTTAAATCAACTACCGGAGACCTCGTCGTCCATCGATCACCGCAAGTCGCGACCTCACAACCCTTTGAAACACGGCCTAGGCGTCCCGGCGGATCAGTACGGGTGGTGGTTCGGCTTGTTCGCCCAGGCGGCGTAGGCCTGGGCGCCGAGCTCGGGATAGATGTGCTCGATCCGGATCTTGCGCTGGTCGAGGGGCCGCTGGAAGTCCTCGTACTGGAATTCGTCGTCGAAACCGATCTTCCTCGTCGCCTCGAGGTCGGAGCTGAAGTGGACCGAGTCGAGCCGCGACCAGTAGATGGCGCTCATGCACATCGGGCACGGAGCCCCGCTCGAGTAGAGGGAGTATCCCATGAGCATCCGGGCCCGCTCGGGCAGGAGGTCGGGCGATCCTTCAGGGCGCGGCACGAGTTCGAGAGTCGAGGCGTTCTGGCGGTCCTCCGCAAGGCTGGGTGCCTCCGGGTTCAGGATCTGGATGGCCTTGCGGATGGCCTCGATCTCGCCGTGCGCGGTCGGGTCGCCGGTGAGCAGGACGCGGTTCTGCCCGCGGGCGAGAATCTCTCCGTCCTTGGTGATGACCGCGCCGAACGGGCCGCCCCAGCCGTTCACAACGGACTCCGTGGCGAGTCGCACGGCTTCGGCCATGAATTCCTTGGGTCCCATCTCATAACCTCCGGCAGGTAAATTAAGGCTGAAATTTCTTCATGATCGATTGCTGTGTTCGAGTCATTGCCGCCATGCTTCTCCGGGCGGCCGTGGACTATACTTGCCCAGGTGAAGCCTGGTTTGAACCGTGGGGCCTCGGATCACGGCGTGACCGTGGTCATTTCGTCAAGGGTTCGCGAAGGCCGCGAGGAGGATTATCGCCGCTGGCAGCAGAAAATAAATGAGAGCATGCGCTCATTTGCTGGTTTCGAGGGGGCGGAGGCTTATCCGCCGATTCCCGGCGAGCAACCCTCCTGGGTGTCTGTTTTTCGTTTCTCGGGTATCGCCCGGCTGACCGGATGGCTGAATTCGGAGTCGCGCAAGGCCCTGCTGGACGAGGTCCGGCCGCTGCTGGAGGAGCCGCCGGCGCTGGAGGTCCTCGCGGGAAGGACGCCCGACAGCGAAGCGGTCACGGCGGTGATCTCCCACAACGTCCGGCCGGGCCGCGAGGGCGACTACACGCGCTGGCAGGACAGGGTCCACAAGGCAGAGGGGAGGTTTCCCGGCTTCCTCGGATTCGAGGCGTTCGCGCCCGTGCCGGGCGTACAGCCGCACTGGGTGGTCATGACCCGGTTCGACACCCGCGAACACCTTGAGAACTGGCTCGCATCCGACATCCGCAGAAAGCTCCTGGACGAAGGTCGCGACTGCGTCATCGACTTCGACGTGCGCACCGTCAAGTCGGCGTTCGGCGGCTGGTTCCGGTTCGGCGGCGAAGCTGCTGGGCAGGGTGCTCCGCCCAACTGGAAGCAGGCCATGTGCGTGCTGCTGGCCCTCTATCCGACCGTGATGGCGCTGAGCCTGACGGTGAGCCGCGTGCTGACCGGCGCGCGCCTGCCCTTCTACTTCGCCATGTTCATCAGCAACGTGCTGAGCGTCAGCATCCTCACCTGGGTCCTGATGCCGCTCGTCAACAGGGCCTTCGCGGCATGGCTGCGCCCCGATGTGCCCCGCTCGTTCCTCGCCGGCGCCGCCGGAGCGCTCGTGATCGTGCTGTGCTATGCGCTGTCCATCGCCGTCTTCGCCGTGATCACCCGTTAGCGGGCGCGTCCACCTGGAGGATGTCCGACATGGAGCTAGACCGAGACCTCGAAGGGCTGCTCGTCGGGCGAGGCGAGGCCGGCTACGAGGCCCTCAGGGCGGCCGCGGTGTGGAACGGGCTCAAGCCGGAGCGGTTCCCCGACGTAATCGTCCAGGCCGCCTCCGAGCGGGACGTCCAGGCGGCCGTCAGGTTCGCCCGCTCGGCGGGCATGCGGGTCGCCGTGCGGGCGGGTGGCCACAACTGGGTGGGCGCCTCGGTGCGCGACGGAGGCATGCTCATCGACCTCTCCCGGCTCGACGCGTGCGCCGTCGACACCGCCTCGGCCACGGCGAGCGCGCAGCCCGCCGTCAGAGTCCGCGATCTCGCCGCCGCGCTCGCCGAGCACGGGCTGGCCTTCCCCGTGGGGCACTGCGGCTCCGTCGCGCTCGGCGGCTACCTGCTGAGCGGCGGGCTCGGCTGGAACCCCGGAGTGTGGGGGCCTGCCTGCCTGAGCGTCGCGGAGATCGAAGCCGTGACGGCGGCCGGCGAGGTGGTCCGGTGCAGCGAGGACGAGAACGCCGACCTCTTCTGGGCGGCGCGCGGAGCCGGGCCCGGGTTCTTCGCGGTCGTCACCCGGTTCCGGCTGTCTCTGCGTCGTCTCCCGGCGGCGATCACCACCAGCGCCTACGTCTTCCCGCTCCCGGACGTGGCGGACGTGACGTCCTGGGCCGTCGAGGTCGCGGCGTCGCTACCCCCGACGGTCGAGCTGAGCATCACGTTCGGTACGGCGCCGCAGGAGTCCGGGACGAAGGCGATCATCCTCACGGCCACCTGTTTCGCGGACTCCGCGGACGAGGCGGCCCGATCTCTTGAGGCGTTCCGCGCGTGCCCCCTTGCCGGGCGCGCCCTGGCCCGCTCGGCGGAGCAGCCGGCCACCTTCGACGCCCTGTTCGACGGCACCAGCGCGCTCTGGCCGGAGCGCCACCGCGTCGCGGCCGACACCCTCTGGTCGATGGAGGACCTCGGCGCGCTGCTGCCGCTGCTCGCGGACGACGTCGCCAAGGCTCCGTCCGGCAAGTCACTCGTGCTGGCGAACATCCCTCCCGCGCCGCCCGGCGGAGCGGCGATGCCCGATATGGCCTTCTCGGTGCTGGGCAGGAGCTACGTCGTCGGTTACGCGATCTGGCAGGACCCGGCGCACGATCAGGTCAACGTCCGCTGGTTGCGCGAGGCGATGGGCAAGGTCGCGCCGTCGGCGGCCGGGCACTACATCGCGGAGGCCGATCTGCTGGCCGCTCCGTCCCGAAGCCGGCGGTCGTTCACGTCCGACACGTGGGAGCGCCTGCAGGCGGTGCGAGCGCGATGGGACCCCGAGGGCGTCTTCCAGCCCTACCTGCAACCATGACCTCTGATAGGCGCGTCACCTCGCTGATGGCCCCCGTCAGCCTTCGATCTTGGCCGCGAAGCGCTCGATGACGGCGACGGCCTCGTCCGGTAATCGTTATCTTGGGTTGTCAAGCGAACCTGCTGGTCAGCCGCACAGAGGTCGTTAAGGCGCGTCAGGCAAGGAGACCCCAGCATGCCGAGCATGGTGGGGTCCGGCGCGAAGGCATGCGAGCGCGTGGAGAGGCGATCGATCAGCGATGGGCCGTTTGCGATGAGGCACCGCAGCGCGGCGTGGGTGGGTGGGCCCCACGTGGCCTTGCTGCCTGGGCGGCCGCGGGCGCCAGCTTCGCCGATGAGGATGCCGTTGAGTGCGCGGAGCACTGCCCATCCGCGGGCACGGCCAAAGTCGCGGTGTCCGGGGCCAGCTGGTAAGCGGCGGATGTCTGGTTGAGGATCCCATTGCGTCGTGTTGGATCTCCTGTGTCACGCCCGCCAAGGCGTGCCCCGTTCAGGTTCCCCGTGGAGTGTCAGAGGTGTGGCGCAGCAGGGCGTCCACGACGTCCGGCCACGTCACGCGCGGCACGCCCTGGCCGATGCCGGGCAGTGTGAGCAGAGTGGCGCCCGGGATCTCCGCGGCCAGCGCCACCCCGTTGCCGTGCGGGAAGAACGGATCCTCGTCCCCGTGCACCACCAGGGTCGGTACGGTGATCTCGCCGAGCCGTTCGCGCCACCGCGGCTGGCAGTCGATGGCCGCGAACATGCTGCCGAGATGGCTCGCACGCTGCGCCTTCGCCGTCCGGTCCGCTCGGTCGAAGACCGATCCGGCAGCCGCCCGTACGTCCTGCTCATCGAATCCCCGCGACCCGGACATCACCCGCGCGGAACCGGTCATGTAGTCGACCACGCTGTCGCGATCGGTCCAGTCCGGCGCCGGACGCCCGAACAGCTGCTTGCTCATCTCCGCGGCGTGGTCCGGCAAGTCGGGATCGACCGGACCGGGCGCGACCGGACGCGTGGAGACCAGCGTCAGCGACGCGACCTGGTCGGGATGGTCGAGCGCGAGCAGCTGCGCGATGAAACCGCCGACGCCCACCCCGACCACGTGCGTACGTCCCAGATCCAGCGCCACCAACAGCTCGGACGCGTCGGTGACCAGGTCGCGGAGGTCGTAGGTGGGCGCGTCCGGGTCGACGAACGTCGACTGGCCGGCGTCGCGCGAGTCATAGCGCACCACGTACCGCCCGGCCAGCGCCGCGCACAGCTCGTCCGGCCAGCTCAGCATGGTGACGCCGACCAGCAGCACCGGTGGGTCCGCCGGGTCCCCGAAGGTCTCCACGCACAACTCGACACCGTTGACCTTGATCCGCTTCACGAGGGTCCTTCCGGGGTTGGCGATGGTTGGTTCTCAGAGACGGACGATCTGGCGGGGCAAAACTCATCGGACCCTGTCCGCAACCGAACGTATCCGGACGGGCGGTCCCGATTGTGTGCCGCCAGGCGGTGACAGCAGGCTTAGCGCCCGCGAAAGCCGGTTGGTGACGTGCACCAAGCGGGTGCTCAGCTCCATGGCGACAAGGCAATACAGGCGTTTGAACAGCACGGTGTCGCGGTGGAAGAAGTCGCATGCCAAGATCCCCGCAGCTTGAGCACGCAGGAACTCACCCCAGGTCAGTCCCGCACGTCGCGGCGCCGGGTCAATGCCGGCCTTCTTCACGATGAGCCACACCGTGGAGGCCCCACTCGGCAGCCCAGAGCGGCGAGTTCACCGGCGATCCGCCGGTAACCCCACAGCGGATTCTCCCGGGCCAGACGAAGTACCAACGCCTGGATGGAGGTGCGGGTGGGCGGCCAGCCCTGGCTGCGGCGATTGATGGTCCAGCGCCGCCGTCCCAGATCGGCGTGCCAGCGTAGTAGCGTGCCCGGCGTCACGAACAACCGCCGACGACCGTCTGGTACAGCAGCCGCTGCCATCGCGCTGATCACCGCACGATCCGCCCACGACAGCCGAGGCCCTGCCACCTGCCGACGCAAGACGAGAATCTCCGTGTCCTTCGACCTCTGCGAGCGCCCCAGCAGCACCACCCACCCGGCGAGCCGAAACCAAGATCAGATAACCAGCCGCAACGCCATGAACAGCGATCATGCCCGTCAGAACGGGAAGGCCAAACCCCAGATCTGTCCGCCGGCCGAGTTTCGGGCACTCACAGGCGGTAGAGCTAGCGCTGGCCGCGCAGATCCTGGATGGCGGCGACGATCGCGAAGGCGACCAGGCCGTTGAGGTAGGCGAGCACGCCCAGGATCAGGCCGTTGACCTCGACGTACTGCCAGCCGGTGATCAGCAGCACGCCGACGGCGACGCCGAGCACCGGCTGCAGGGGCAGTAAGGTAAGCGCGACGAGCACGCGGTGGCGCGACAGGAAGCCGCGTCCCTTCACGACGATGAGCCGGGCCAGGAGAGCAACCACCACGGCGGCGAAGAGCGCGGCGATGAGCACGTTGATTTCCACATCAGCGCCTTCGGTTGCGCGCGGCCAGGCGGAGGATCAGGGCGGCCGCGCCGCCCATGGCCAGGGTGGCCAAGCCGGTCAACGCGCCCTGGCCGGTGATGAGGAAGACCGCTGCGATGGCCAGGGTGACGAGCGCCTGGGCGACGAAAGCGGCCACGAACGGCCGCTCCGGCTTCCGCACGGCGGTGCTCGGAGCCTGGCGAGCGGGGGCGCGTTGCTGTGGTGGTGGGACGTGGTCGCCCACGGTCAGCCGAACCAGCTCGCCCGCCGTCGGCCGCTGCCTCGCCTCCTTGACCAAGCAGGCCGCCAGCAGCCCCCGCAGCTCCGGCGGCACCCCGTCCAGCTCGGGCGGATGGTGCAGGATCCGGTTGAACACCGCAGGCATGCTGTCCTGCCCGAACGCCGGACGCCCGGTCGCCGCGAAGACCATCGTCACCGCCCAGGAGAACACGTCAGACTCCGGCCCGACCACGTCGCCACGCAACTGCTCGGGCGACATGTACGGCGGCGTGCCCACCACCGCACTGGACTGCATGGTCGTGCCCTCCAGTGCCCGCGCGATGCCGAAGTCGATCACCCGCGTCCCGTCCGGCCCGAGTAGCACGTTGCTCGGCTTGAAGTCACGGTGCACGATCCCGGCATCGTGGATCGCCTTCAGCGCCGCCGCGGTGGCGAGCATCAGCCGACGCGTGCCGCCCGCGTCCCGTGGGCCCTCGCGGCTGATGAGCTGCTGCAGCGACTCGCCCGGGATGTACTCGCTGACGATGTACGGCTGGTTCCCGTGCAGGTCGACGTCCAGCACGCGTGCCGTACCGAACGCGCCCACCCGGCGGGCCGCTTCTACCTCGCGCAGGAAGCGGCGCCGGTTGTCGGCGTCCTGGGCCAGCCTGGCGTGCAGCAGCTTGATCGCCACCTGGCCGCCGGAGGGATCGACACCCAGATAGACCGCGCCCTGCCCGCCCTCGCCCAGCAGCCTGGTGAGCCGGTATAACCCGACCTGGGCGGGATCGGCGGGCCCCAGAGGGCGGGTGGTGGTCATGCGGTTTCTTATATCAGGAACGGCAGGCGCGCACGGGCGGAGCTTGTCCAGATTGTGTACCTCGCCGTGGCGATCCGGGCCATCTACCGCAGCAAGCGGCAGGGTGCCGTTACCAGTTCGGATGCGTGACGAGCTCGGCGAGGTGTTCGCAGGTGCTTCGGCAAGGAGGGCAGCCCGAGAAGGGTAAACCTCCGCGGTAGACCAAGCCGTGAATATACAACCCCCATGGTATCAGTCGTCAATCGCGCGATTGATGAGTATCAGCGAGTAAGAGACTAGCATCGTGTGGGCAAGCTGTGAAATCTTCGGAACCTGCTGAACTGCTTGGCTGGTCTTTCATGTGATGACGCTATTCAGGTGACCGTCGGGGCAGCGGCTTCGCCAGGGATTCATTTGAAAGTCAGGTCGAAAAGGCGGAACGCGATAGGTGAAAATATGGTCAGAGAGATAGGAAATGTACAGGGCGGCACAAGCATTAATTCTGTCGGCCGTCTTCATGGCTGCCGTCGCCGTCGGCAACCATCCGTCAGCCTCAGCCGCATCGGTTAGCTCGGGGAGGACCTCGACATCTTCGGCCTCAGGAACACTGGGTTTACATTTGGGGCTGTGGACGATTGTGGTATTCCCACGGCTACTACTGGGACAGTCACGGATACAAGTACACGTCACTCCAGGATTTCAAAAACCACAACCAATGCAACACATGAACGGCTGAAGGCTGCCGGGGAGCCAGCGGCCGGGCACTGGCCCGCGAACCCGAAGGAGAAGGCCCATGCGTCGTCGTGTCGTTGCCGTCGTTCTCGCGGCTCTCATGTCGGCCGGTCTTGCCGGTGCGGTGATGGTGGCAACCGCCGCGCCCGCCAGTAGCAGCTCCTCCTGCTGTTGAGTCCGCAACCTGATGGAGCCGGCCACCCGAGGCGGCTAAGTCCACGACCCGTTTCTGCCAGTGTGTGGCACCAGCGAACCCAAAGGAGAAGGCCCATGCGTCGTCGTGTCGTCGCCGCCGTTATCGCGGCTCTTATGTCGGCCGGTCTTGCCGGTGCGGTGATGGTGGCAACCGCCACGCCCGCCAGTAGCAACAACCGCTGCTGCTGAGTCCGCAACCTGATGGAGCCGGCAGCGCCTTGACCATGTCCGGCGTCGCGCTGGCAGGTGCGCACCGCCTCCGGCCCTGATCCGCCAGGTTCGAGCCGGTGTACTTTTGAGGGACGCTTCCTCGCGTACTCCTCTCCACCCTGCTCACCGGACCCGCACCATCCGGCAGTACTGAGACATCCCGGCTTTGTCAGGGCTGCTCCCACCCTCCCCGGCACCAGGTCTCTCACCTCCTCTCGAATCGCAGCGCGTCACGGCGCAGTCCGAAGTCCGTACAAGCCGCAGAGCCGACCTATGCGTATCGGAGCATGCAGGGGTTCGCTGCCATATCCCCGGCTACGGTCCTACGCTCCGATTTTCGGGTCAGTCGAGAATTCGGACCGGTGGCGGAGGACGGTGCTCACACGATCGTTGGTCCCGAGCTTCCGATAGATGTTTTCGATGTGCTTGCCGACGGTACGGGCGGAGATGCCCAGGCGGTGCGCGATCGCCGTCGAGATGAGTCCCTTGGTCATGAGGTCGAGGACGGCCAGTTCACGGTTTGTCAGGGGAAGGTCGCTGTCCGGGTCCGACACAGGGTCGGTAGAGACCCTCGACGGGAGAATCGCGTAGAGCGCTGAGAGATCGGCCGGAGGGGTCGCGCGAGTTCCACTTCACAAAGTCCCTAGTCTCGCGTATCACGGCGACCGGGCAGACCCGCGAAGTCGGCTTCCATCAGGTTGCCCGCCAAGACAGGTCCAGGAAAGTCCTGCGGAACCTCCAGCACGCTGATCACCAGCCTCGGGCTTTCGCGGTGAATTTCGTGCGGGTTGATTGACTACATGAGGAAATGCTCCGCTCAGGACATGCGGCCCAGGCGCCGGGCCGCGTACGGGTCTCCGGCGTCGGCCCGCGCCCGCAACTCATGCGTCAGCCCTTGCTCGTCCAGAACCCTGGCCAGCTCGGACGCGGCGGACGCGTCTCCCGCCGCGGCACGTGCCCGCAGTTCATCGGCATTGCCCTCCAGGCCCAGGAGCCGGGCGAGCTCCCGCGAGGCGTACGGGTCGTCGGCATCGGCCCGCCTGCGCAGCAGCGCCAATGCCTCATCGAGACGTCCGGCACCGATCAGCAGCTCGACCAGCCGGTTCACCGGTTGCCAGATGAAGGGCGCGATCCCGCCCCTCGCGATGACACCTCGAAGGATCTCCATCGCGTCCTCGGTCCGTCCCTGCTCGACCAGCAGGTCGACCAGTTTGGCCGTGGCGCTCCAGCTTCCCGCGTCTGACTGGGCCTGCAGCTCTTCGATGCGTCCGTGCTCGGCGAGCAGGCGGGTCAGCTGGCTGTCCGCCGCGACATCGTTCCAGCGGTGCGCACGGGTCCGCAGGACGACGATCGCCTCGTCGACGCGTCCCTGGGCGGCGAGCAGGCCGGCCAGGCTCAGGGCGACCAACTGGTCACCGGCCTCGATGCGGGCGTCCAGGAACGCGATCGCCTCTTCGACATGTCCCAGTGCGGCCATCCGCTCGGCCGTCGCGATGTTGGCCTCCGGGCCTCTCGGGTCCGCGTACTCCGCCAGGACCGGCATCAGCGCCTGGATCCGGCCCCGCTCGATCAGCAACTCGATCAGCTGGTCGGCTGCATCCCGATGGCCGTCGTCGGCGCGTGCCCGCAGGACAGCGGCGGCCTCCTCGACGCGGTCCTGCGCGGCCAGCGCGTCGGCCAGCAGACGATCGACCATGCGCCAGCCGGCTTCGGACAGGGCGCGCAACTCCTCGACCCGCCCCTGCTCCGCCAGCACCTTCGCCAGGGCGGCGACCGCGCCCCCTTCGCCCGCCTCGGCGCGCGTGCGCAGTTCCTCGTGCCGCCCTGTCGCGGCGAGTAGTCTGCCCAGCGCGGACGCGGCGTACTCGACGCCGGCGTCGGCCAGGGCTCGCAGCTCGTCCAGCCGACCCTGTGCCTCCAGCAGGTTCGCCAGCTCCTGGGGCGCGAACAGGTCACCGGCTTCGGCCCTGGCGTGCAACTCGGACATGAGCCCTTGTTCGGCCAGCAGCGAGGCCAGGCCGTAGGCGGCGTGCAGGTTGTCCGCGTCGGCCTGCTCCCGCAGGATGGCCATGGCCTCGCCGATCTTGCCCTGCTCCCGCAAGAGGCCGACCAGGGCACTGCGGGCGAAGCCATCGCCCTGATCCGCGCGGGCGCGCAGTTCGTCGATGCGGCCCCGCTCGCCCAGGAGCCGCGCCAGCTCGAGCCGGGCCCGCGGACCTCCCAGCTTGGCGCGGCCGCCCAGGTGATCGAGGTAGTAGGCGTCGGCGAGGTGGTCCTGGAGCAGGGCGTGCCGGAATTGCCAGGCGGATCCGGCCTGGCGCAGCACCTGGCGCAGGTGCGCGTCCTCGACGAAGGCCCACAACCGCCAGGGCAGCTTGCCGCGGGCCGCCAGGAACAGGTGGATGATCCGGAACCTGGTCCAGGTCCACCATCCGGCGCCGAAGGCCGCGGCGCCCGCGTACACCAGTGCCGCGGCCCCCGACACGGCGGCCACCCGTCCGGGCGGGCCGGTCACCAGGGCCCCGAGCGCGAAGGCCGGGCCGCCGATCAGCGCGTGCCGCGTGGCGGCCAGGACAGCGTTGCGGTGGTTGGCGCGGAAGGTCAGCCGAGGTGTGGGATGTTCGGTACGCGCAGCCGCCCACGGCACACGACGGTGGCCAGCGCGGCGGCGGGCACGGCGATCAACGCCGCCGCCCACGCGTCCGCCACGAACCCCGCGGCCAGGCCGAACACGATCCCGAACAGGGCCGCGCGCCTTCGCCTGCGGGTGCGGTCGGCCCGCGCCGTGCGATAGCGCCACCGTACGTACGGCGGGTACGTGTCCGGCCATAACGGGCGGAACGTCCGGGCGGCGGCGAACCCGATCGCCAGACACCCCGCCAGCGCCGCCCGCAGACCAGCGAAACCGCCCACCGCCGCCACCAGGCCCGCCCCGGCCACGAGCATGGCCACCATCGCCCGCCCGGTCTCGGCAAGATCGGGGTACTTGGGGTTGGGATTGACCGCCAGGTGCCACCACCACCAGTCGCGCAGGAGGGTCTCCCTCAGCTGGTAGGCCAGTCGCCCCAGCCAGCGCGCCGCGCGCTCCGGCCGGTAGCGGCGCAGAGCCCCGGCCGGGCGGCTTCGGTATTCAGCGGCGACGAACCCGTCCATGAGCGTAGCCGCGATCTCGCTCCGATCGGTCATCGCGATCAGCCGGGCGGGATCGGTGCTCGTGGCCTGGAAGGCGGCACGGGCCAGCCAGACCATGAAAGGCGTGGACAACACCATGGCCAGCACCCCGGCGGGCTGCGCGCGCAGGTGCTCGAACACCGGCTGCCAGCGGGCGCGGGACGGGGCCGGATGGGACAGGAAGGCGATGGCCTCCTCGACGCCCACCGGCTCGATCTCGACGACCGCCGCCCTGGACAGCACCAGGCCGCCGGTCCTGATCGCCTGCTCGTACTCCTCACTCCTGCAGGTGACGACCAGCGGTCGGCCCGCCGCGGCCAGCAGGTCCAGCTCCTCCACCGCCCGTACGTGCGCCGCCACCGGCAACTCGTCCAGCCCGTCGAGCACCGGCAGCACCCTGCCCGCCTCGACCAGCCCCCGCGCCCAGGCCGGGCCGTCGCCGTCCCGTACGGTCAGAAAGTTGTAGTCCTCACCCAAGCGCCGGATCACGAACGCCTCGACCGGCTCCAGTGCGGGGTTCCACGAGGAGATCGGGAGCAGCACCGGTACGGGCCCGCCCGCCGCGGCCTCCTTCAGCAGACCCAGGGTGAGCAGCATCGCCAGCACGCTCTTGCCCGCCCCCGGCTCGCCCAGCACGACCAGCTGCCGATGTGGCAGGGCACGAAAGGCGGCGATCGTCTCCTCCGCCGTTCCCGTCAGCGGCAGCAGCTCCCAGCTAGCGCCGCTGTCGTCGTCGATCACCACCTCCCGCCCGGCCGCGACCGGCCGTCCGGTGCTCGACCAGCGCACCTGTAAAGGCACCGGCTGAACGCGACGCCAGGCCGCCTCGGCCATCCACTGCCTGTGCACCTCCCCGGCCAGCCGCGCGGCCACCGCGTCCAGTGATGTCGGTGCCTGTGGCGGGCGGCTCGCCCGCTGCGCCACCACGGCACCGGCCCCTGCCAGCCCCAGAGCGATGGCGATCCAGGGCCCGCTCCAGATGCCGTCGTTGAGTATCTGGTTACCCGCCACGGCAACGGCAACCGGCATCACCACCGACGCCACCCACCACAGCCCGGCCCGCAGCCTCATACCCACATAGTCGCGTCAGCAGGGCGGACCGTAACAACCCGGACCTCCGCGAACGGCACCCCCGCACCAGGAGCTGGCGGCGCGACCCCGAGCCGTGAGATTCCTGTCCGGTGAAGGCCTCGGCGGCTGCATTGTCGAGCGTGCAGCCAACCCGGCCCATCGACTGCGCCACGCCCAGACGCCGGCACAGCTCCTTGTAGCGGCCGAGC
This sequence comes from Nonomuraea sediminis, assembly GCF_018531495.1. Classification (GTDB taxonomy): domain Bacteria; phylum Actinomycetota; class Actinomycetes; order Streptosporangiales; family Streptosporangiaceae; genus Nonomuraea; species Nonomuraea sediminis. The sequence continues at coordinate 77,716 of NZ_JAHDTI010000010.1, read as the reverse complement.
CGCGGTCCGAATGGAAGATCACCCCGTCCACGTCGCCGCCGCGGGTGGACACAGCCATCTGCAGGGAGGCGCTGGTCAATGCGGCGTCGTGGTGTTCGGACATGCCTTAGCCGAGCAGCCGGCGGGAGAACAACCGTGGCCAGATAGAGCTTGCCCTCGTCGGTGTCGATCTGCGTCACATCGCCGCACCACAGCACGTCCGGAGCGGGCGCGGTGAACTTGCGCCGAACCAGGTCCGAGGCCGCGGGTCGTTTGCCCTGACGGGTCAGTGACCGCGGCTTCCGCACCCGGCCGGGGCAGGTGCAGTGTCCGAGGTGTCGTCGTGCACCGCACCTGAACACGTGTGAATGGCGGGAGCCGTACGCATGATCAGGAGTCCGACGATGGCGACGGCAACGACCTCGGCCGCGTCCTGCGGAGAGTTACAGCGGCGCAGCGCCACCCGATTCAGGACGGCAACTCCCAGGGGCCGTACAGCGCGTGGTGAGCGCTCGTGGTGAAGGCCCAATAGCGCTCGCCGAAGGACCAATGCCACCACTCGGTCGGGTAGTTGACGAAGCCGGTGGAGGTCATGGCGGTGCCCAGGATGCGCCGGTTCGCCGTGGCCTCCGCGGAGATTGCGGTCGAGGCGGTGTAGCAGGCCTCGCCGTCCTCCGGCGGGGTGGCGTTGACCGGCGTGCCCATCGGCAGTTCGGCGCCGGTGGAGGTGCACAGGGTCAGGTCGACCGCGCCGCCGGTGACGTGGGGGGCCACGTTGGGCGGGGAGACGTATCTGCTGGCCTCGACGCGAACGCGGTTCTCGTCCCAGCCTGGGTGCGCGCCGCGGTGACGGGTGACCGATGAGTCGAAGTACTGCTGCTGCAATCCCACCCGACGGTACCCCTCGATGATCAGCAGGCGCAGCTCCCGGGGCAGCCGGGTCTGCGCGACCACCAGCCGGTCGGCCACGCTCAGCCGTACGTGCGCGTAGGCCCCCTCGCGGTCGGCCAGCCTCGGATCGACGCGGATGGCCTCCACGGTGCGCAGGTCCACGAGCGGTTCCCCGCACTCCTTGACGGAAACCGCGGCGATCCGCGGGTCGGACAGGAGCACGATCTTTGGCATGGAAGCCCTCCGTTGTGAACCATGGACACTCCACATGAGGCGTGCCGTCGCCATGGTTCACCAGCGGGATCCAAGACCGCTGTAATACCTCTGAAACGGCCTTTTACTGGGACATCTCCTCGTACTCGCGGGCGCCGTGCAGCCGGAACACCTCCAGCGCCTCGGCCCGGGTCGTACGGGCGGTGGCGTCATCGCCGAGGGCCTCGTGGACCAGCGCCAGGTCCCGCAGGGTACGGGCCCGGAACAGGCCCAGGCGCAGCGCCTCCCACAGCCGCGCGGACTCCTCCAGATCGGCCTTGGCCTGGTAGAGGCGGCCCTCGGCCAGGTTGAGCTCGCCGCGGGTACGCAGGGTGCAGGCCTCGCCCCAGCGGTCGTGGAGTGTCCGGGTGACGCCGAGCGCCTCCTCCAGCAGACGCCGGGCCTGCTCGTGCGCGCCGAGCCGGAACCTGACCTTGGCCAGCGAACGGGAGCAGTAGGCGACCATGAGCCGGTCGCCGAGCTGCCGGAAGATCTCCAGCGCCTGCTCGCACACCTTCTCGGCCAGGTCGTACTCGCCTCTGGCGCGGTGGTGCAGCGACATGTTGCGCAGGGTCAGTCCGGCGCCGCGCTGGCTGCCGGCCTCCTGGTAGAGGGTCAGCGCCGTGGTGAAGTCGGTCCAGGCAGCGGCGTAGTCGCCGCGTTCGAGGCGTACCGTGCCGGTCAGCCGTTTGACGTGGGCGATGGCGGCGGTGTCGGCCAGGCGCTCCCAGAGCGGTTCGGCCTCGCCGAGAAAGTGCAGCGCCTCGGCCAGGTAGCCCTGTTCGCGGCACGCCGCGCCGAGGGCGGCCAGAGTGGAGGCCTCTCCCCGTACGTCCGCGGCCTCGCGGAACAGCGAAAGCGCCTGGCTGAGGTACTGGCGGGACTCACTGTAGAAGTCCCGCTCGTAGTAGAGCTGTCCCAGGCCCGCCAGCAGGCTCGCCTCACCGAGCACGTTGCCGGTGCGGCGCGCCGCGGCCAGCGCCGCCTCGTGGGTGCGGTGCCAGGAGGTGAACGGGTCGTCGACGACGTACTGGCTGCTCCCGAGGGCCACCAAGGACAGCGCGGAGGCGAGGTCGACGGCGAGCTGGTCGAGGTCCATCGAGGCGGCCAGCTCGACGGCGGCGATCAGCGATTCCTCCTCGCTTCGGAACCAGCCCCGCGGGTCGGCCAGCGCAGGGCGAGCCGCATCTTCCCCCACCGGGTGCGGCAGCCCGGGGGTGACGCGCATGGGAACGGCCCCGGTCGGGACGACCTTGCTGACCTGCTCGACCAGCCACAGCCAGCCGCCCAGCACCCTTCTGGTCATCGCCGTCAGCTCCTGGGCCCCTTCCTCGGCCCGGGCGCGCTCGCCGGCGAACAGCCTGACCAGGTCGTGGAGCCGGTAACGGGCCTGACCGGTCTCGTCGGGGTCCACCTCGTCGACCAGCGAGGTGTCCACGAGCTGCTCCAGCAGCTGGTCGGCCTCGCGCGGGCCGATGTCCACGGCGGTCGCGGCCACCCAGAGGGGGAAGCTCGGCAGCCCGAGCAGGCCCAGCCGGCGCAGCACCCGCTTCTCCCGGGCGGAGAGCATGTCGTAGCTGAGGGCGATGCTGGCGCGTACCTCCAGGTCACCGGCGGCAAGCTCGTCGAGCCGGTGCTGCTCGTCGGCGAGCCGGTCGGCCAGCCGCCGGGCCGACCAGCGGCGCCGCGAGGCCAGGCGCGCGCCCGCAACCCTCAGCGCGAGCGGCAGGCCACCGCACTGGCGGACGATGCGCACCGCCGCCTCCGGGTCGCCGGTGATCCGCTCCTTGCCCGCGATGCGGATGAGCAGGTCGATGCCCGCTTCGGGCGGCAGCATGCCGAGGTCGACGAGCATGGCGCCGGACAGCCCGGCGAGCCGGTTCCTGGAGGTGACGATCACCGCGCAGCCCTCGCTGCCCGGCAGCAGCGGGCGAATCTGAGCCTCCGAGGCGGCGTCGTCCAGCACGATCAGCCGGCGCCGGTCGGCCAGCAGCGTCCGGTAGCGGCTGGCGCGCTCCTCCAGCGTGATCGGGAGCGGCGTGCCGATGGGCTCAAGCTCGCGCAGTAGCCGCCCGAGCATCTCCTCGGCACCGGCCGGCGTGCCTGTTGTGCCGCGCAGCTCGACGTGGAGTTGCCCGTCGGGATAGTGGTGCGCGATCTCGTGTGCCGTACGCAGTGCCAGGGTGGACTTCCCGACGCCGCCCTGGCCGGAGATGACACAGATCGGCGTGGCGCCGGAGCCGGTGAGATGGTCACGCAGCGCCACGATCTCCTTCTCGCGCCCGGTGAAATCGGGCACCGGGGAGGGCAGCTGGCGCGGCATGCGGGGCGCGGCCTTGACCGGCCTGGCCAGCGCGGGGTCCGAACGCAGGATGGCCTCCTGCGCCTGACGCAGCTCGGGCCCGGGCTCGACGCCCATCTCCTCGATCAGCACCTGGCGGCCCTTCTGGTAGACGGCCAGCGCGTCGGCCTGCCTGCCCACCCGGTACAGGGCCACCATGAGGTCGCGGCGCAGCCGCTCGCGCGCCGGGTGCAGCGCGACCAGCTCGACCAGCTCGTCGATGAGCCGCTCGTCCTGCCCGGTCGCGAGGTCCGCGGCGATCCGCTCCTCGGTGACCGCCAGTCTCAGTTCTTCCAGCCGTACGGCTTCCGCGCGCAGGTACGCGCCACCGATCCCGCCCAGGGCCTCACCGCGCCAGAGTCGCAGAGCCGTACGGAAGGTCTCGCCCGCCTCCTCGTGCCGCCCCTGCTGGGCGGACTGCCTGCCATGGGTGACGAGCCGCTGGAAGAGGTCCCGGTCCAGGACGTCAGGGGCGATCTCGGCCAGGTAGCCGAGCCGGTGGGAGACGATGACGTCGGGCAGCCCCGCGCCGGTGAAGGCTCTTCGCAGCGAGGCGACGTAGGTCTGCAGCACACCGCGGGCGGTCGTCGGCGGATCGTCCTCCCAGATCGCCTCGATCAGCCTGTCGACTGTGACGACGCGGCCCGCCTCCAGCAGGAGAGCGGCCAGCAGCGACTGCGGCTTGACGCCCCCGAGGAGCACCTGCCGCTCCCCGTTCCACACTTCCACCGGTCCCAGGAGCCGTAACTCCATGTGATTCTCCCAGTTTTCGCGCCCGCACCGATCATGCCAGTACGGACCGGTACAGCGCTATTGCAGCCCGTTTGGAGAGACCCCGACCACTCTCGGTCTCGTCAAGCAACGCAAGCGAGAGGGAAGTCATGAAGAACTCGACGGCCAAGCGCGCCACCACCTGCCTGCTGTCGGCGACGGTCTCGGTGGTCGGGCTGCAGGCGATCGTCTCCGCCCCGGCCTCCGCGGCGAGCCGGGACACGATCGTCTCGGTCGCGCAGGCGGAAGCCGGCAAGGCGGCCCGCAACAAGGAGAACCCCATGGGTAGCGGGTGCAACTACTACACAGGGGTCTTCCGCACGTGGAAGTCGGCCTCCGGCTGCGGTACGGGGGACGGCGTGCAGTTCCGCAACAGCGACTGGTGCGCCGACTTCTCCAAGTACGTCTGGAAGACCGCCGGGGTGCGCTACGCGGACGTGGCCGAGACCAACGGGGGCATCCTGACCGGCTGGGCCTCCTCCTTCAAGGACTACGGGACCACGCACGGCACCTGGCACGCCCGCTCCAGCGGTTACACCCCTCAGCCCGGGGACGCGCTGGTGTTCGACTGGGACCAGAGCGGGGACATCGACCACGTCGGCATCGTCACCTCGTCCAACGCGAGCACCGTCTACACGATCGAGGGCAACAGCGGCGACGCGATCAAGGCCCACAGCTACCCGCGATCGGATATCGACATCGTCGGCTACTCCTCACCGGTCGGCATCGATGGCGGTTCGCCGAATCTCGGCGTCCTGGAGTTCTACCTGTCCGACAGTCAGAGCTCGAGTGTGGCCACCCGCCCGGTCATCGCGTACGGCAACAGCCCCATGATCCCCATCCGCGGTGACTGGGACGGCGACGGCAAGGACACCGTCAGCAGCTTCGACCCCACCACCGCCACCTTCTACCTGTCCAACACCCCCGAAACCGGGCAGGCCTCCTACACCTTCCGCTACGGCGACCCCGGTGCCGCCCCCTTGGTCGGCGACTGGGACGGCGATGGCAAGGACAACGTCGGGGTCCGCATGGGCAACACCTTCTACATGCGTACCAGCCCCGTCACCAGCGCCACCGAAACCACCACCTCCGTCGCCTACGGTGACGCTGACATGATTCCCGTCATCGGTGACTGGGATGGTGACGGCAAGGACACCCCCAGCGCCTACAGCCCGACCAACGGCACCTTCTACCTGTCCAACACGCCCCAGACCGGACAGGCCTCCTACACCTTCCGCTACGGCGACCCCGGTGCCGCCCCTCTGGTGGGCGACTGGGACGGCGACGGCAAGGACAACGTCGGGGTCCGTATGGGCAACACCTTCTACATGCGCACCAGCCCTGTGACCAGCGGCACCGAAACCACCACCTCCATCGGCTACGGCGACGCCTCCGACCTGCCCATCACCGGCGACTGGGACGGCAACCACATTGACACCCAGGGCATCGTCCGCTGACCCAACCCCTCAACACCGGGGGCGGACAGGAATCCCGCCCCCGCTGGAACCGGAGAAATCTCATGATCAGATCCATGCGGGCCGTCCGTGTCATGGCCGGAGTGGCCGCTTTCGTATCGGCGATCGCCCTGGGGGTGCAGCCGGCGCAGGCCGCCGTCCCGGCGGGGTACACGGTCGGCGGCACCGACGTCTCCAACCACGCCGGAACGATCGACTGGGCGCAGACGGCGGCCAAGGGCGTCAAGTTCGGCTGGGCGAAGGCCACTGAGGGCCTCGACTTCGTCGATGCGACGTACAACGCCAACTACCACAATGCCAAGGCCAACGGCGTCTACATCGGGGCCTACGCCTTCGGCCGCCCGGACAAAGGCGTGAACACCGGAAAGGCCCAGGCGGACTGGCTGATCTCCCATGCCCAGTACGTCAACGACGGCAAGACCCTCCCACTGCAACTCGACATCGAGTGGCCCTGGTGGACGACGTCCGCCCCGATGTATCCCTGCTACGGGTTATCCACCACTCAGATGGTCACCTGGATTCGCGACTTCGTGAACGAGGTCAAGGCGCAGACCGGCCGGGAAGCGGCCATCTACACCAATCCCAACTGGTGGAACCAGTGCACGGGGAGCAACAAGTCGTTCTCGGCCAACCCTCTGGAGACCTCCAACTACAGCGGGTCCCCGGGAGCCTTGCCCGCGGGCTGGTCACGCTTCACCGCCTGGCAGTACGCCGGCTCCTCCAGCACCCTTCCGGGCTCGCCGACGGTGTTCAACGGCAGCCTGGCCGACCTGGCCGCCTTCGCCGGTTCGTCGAATCTCGGCGTCCTGGAGTTCTACCTGTCCGACAGTCAGAGCTCGAGTGTGGCCACCCGCCCGGTCATCGCGTACGGCAACAGCCCCATGATCCCCATCCGCGGTGACTGGGACGGCGACGGCAAGGACACCGTCAGCAGCTTCGACCCCACCACCGCCACCTTCTACCTGTCCAACACCCCCGAAACCGGGCAGGCCTCCTACACCTTCCGCTACGGCGACCCCGGTGCCGCCCCCTTGGTCGGCGACTGGGACGGCGATGGCAAGGACAACGTCGGGGTCCGCATGGGCAACACCTTCTACATGCGTACCAGCCCCGTCACCAGCGCCACCGAAACCACCACCTCCGTCGCCTACGGTGACGCTGACATGATTCCCGTCATCGGTGACTGGGATGGTGACGGCAAGGACACCCCCAGCGCCTACAGCCCGACCAACGGCACCTTCTACCTGTCCAACACGCCCCAGACCGGACAGGCCTCCTACACCTTCCGCTACGGCGACCCCGGTGCCGCCCCTCTGGTGGGCGACTGGGACGGCGACGGCAAGGACAACGTCGGGGTCCGTATGGGCAACACCTTCTACATGCGCACCAGCCCTGTGACCAGCGGCACCGAAACCACCACCTCCATCGGCTACGGCGACGCCTCCGACCTGCCCATCACCGGCGACTGGGACGGCAACCACATTGACACCCAGGGCATCGTCCGCTGACGGGTAGCCGCCGGTGATCCGGATCGCGCGTGGGGCGTGCCGTCGGCAGGCGGCACGCCCCACCGGCGTCGCCGAGCCGATCAGGTCTCCCAGGTCAGGAACTGGTGGAGGCTCCGGCAGGCCCGGTCAGCGAGGTCGAACCGCGCTTCTTCGCGCGGGCGGCCACCTCGGGGATCACGCCCCGCGCGCCGGCCCATGTGGTGATGTCGGTGTCCAGCACGACGGCGTCGGTGTGCAGACGCTGGGCCCGCTCGCCCTCCCTCGGGAGGAAGGCGGCCAGGAAGTGAGCGCGTCCATACCTCGGTCTGCGCACCCTGATTGGCGGCCAGCTCCAGTGAGGGCAACGCGGGGTCGGCCCCGTAGCGGGTGCGGCGGCCGAGCAGGCCCAGCAGGCGGCCCCGTCTCGACGGCGGGGAGCGCGCCCTGGGCCTGTGGGTGCCTCAGCCGTTGGGGCTGACCTGGGTTTGGCGTTCCTGTTCTGGCGGGCATGATCGCTGTTCATGCCGCTGCGGTTGCTCTATCTGATCTTCATCCGGCTCGCGGGGTGGTGGTGCTGCTGGGTCGCTCGCAGAGGTCGGGTCTTGCGTCATCAGCTCGCGGTGTTGCTTCGGCAGGTGGCAAGGCCTCGGCCGTCGTGGGCGGATCGGGCGGTGACCAGCGCGCTGGCGCGGCTGCTGTCCCCAGCCGGTCGTCGGCGGTTGTTCGTGACGCCGGGCACGCTGCTGGGCTCGCACGCCGATCCGGTACGGCGGCGCTGGAACTTCAAGCGCCATAGCCAGGGTCGGCCTCCCATCCGCGTCTCCGTCCAGGCCTTGGCGCTTCGTCTGGCCCGGGAGACTCCGCTGTGGGGTTACCGGCGGATCGCCGGTGAACTCGCCGCTCTGGGGGACAGGGGGAGGGGTTCAGGTTCCTCATCCGCGATCGGGACACGAAGTACACCACGATGTTCGACGAAGTCTTCACGGCCAAGGGCATCGGCATCCTCAAGACGCCACCTCGGGCTCCGCAGGCCAACGCGTTCACCGAACTCTGGATTGCGCGGCGAATCCCGGCCTTTGGTCGAACTGCAGCGTCACCATTCACGTCAGCGACACTGCCGAGGGGTACGTCAACGGCCACACCTACGATTGCACGCCTGACGCCCGGGCGAAGGTCTGGTACAAGCGCTACGGGCCGGTCGACGTGATCTGGATGAAGGGCGGCCACAGCTACGAGACGTACTTCAACGTCGATGCGTACTACGAAGGTAAGTACGTCGGGTATGCCTTCCGGTTCAGCCCGACCATCACCTGGTAGCCGCCTGGGCGTAGGTTTGGACATTGCCCCGCTGCTCCATGGGGGCGGCGGGGCATTCGCATCTCTCCGCGTTCCGTAGGGGGAGTCTGCTCCTAGGCTCTCCACCGCCAGTACGGGTCGGCGTTCTTGTACGTGCACTTGTACCGCTTGTTGGTGACCTTGGCATAGCAGTACCTGTTATGGGCGGCCTTCAAGCAGAACGCTCCGGGCGTGATGCACACCCCAGTGGTTCCCGCTCTGCTTGTAGCAGGACGATGCCGTGCTGGCGTGCGCGAGCGTGGCCGCGGAGGGGGGGAGGGGCCGCAGCGGGGGCTTCGAGAACGACGCCCGCGAGAGTGGCTGCAACGAGCAGACGTTTGATCAACACGCGCCCCTGAGGAGTGGGGATGGAACGTGACAGGCATGAGACGCGTGTGGTGCCCGTGAGGTTGTCGGGCTGGTTGTCCGGCTGCGGACAGGCGAGGCGACCTACTCGCCGTACTTCTTGGCGTACAGGGTGATCAGCGTGTCGGCGCTCACCTTGCTCCCTGCGGGCGGCTTCATCTTGGTGACCACCCAGTTGCGGTCGTAGATCAGCAATCGGCCCTGTCCTGTCGCGTCCTGGTCGTCGAGGACGTAGAAGCATGCGGCCTGGAGCGTGTCCTGCCCGACCTGCAGGTTCATGCCGACCACGCTGGGGAGTTTCTTCTTCTCTGTCTTCGCGGCGGGGGCAGGAGTGTCGGACTCCGCGGCAGGAGCGGTCCCGGTAGCTGTCGGCGCTGGTTGCTTGCCTCTCGATTACCACGCCCTCCTGGCGTCGAACGCCAGGAGGGCGTGGGCAAGCGAGCTGATGATAGGAGGTGCAGATCACCACGATCTGCGTTACGGACTCGGAATCGCCTGACCCGCAGGATTTATGCTGCGGTCATAGCGCTGCTGGGCCGCGATGACCTCCGGGGTGTGCGCCGAAATCCAGCGGACCAGTTGGCCGAACGGGCGGGACAGGCCTTGACCCAAATCGGTCAGCTCATAGCTGACCTGCGGCGGTGTGGTTGGCTCGACGGTGCGCTCTACCAGCCCGTCGCGGACAAGGGTCCGCAGTTTGGCGGAGAGCATTTTCTCGCTGATGCCCTCGATGCGCTGGCGCAACTCGAAGAAGCGCATTGGCCCAGGCGTCAGGGCGGCCAGGATCATCGGCACCCACCGTCCGGTGACATGTTCCATCACCTCCCGCCCGGGGCAATCGCTGTGAAACGTGTCACTGATCCACCGGGCGTCGCTCTCGTCCACCTGCTCACCTACCGCTATCTCTACGGCTTACCTGAAGGTGCGTACTTACAAAAGGTAAGCCCAAAACCTAGCGTCTCTCGCGTCTTCGTACGACGAGTCAGGAGAGACAGATGAACGGCAAGCAAGTGGCGCTGGTCAGCGGAGCCAGCCGGGGAATCGGGGCCGCGACCGCGGGGGAGTTGGGTCGGCTCGGCTATTACGTGATCGTCAACTATCTGCGCGACGCCGAGTCCGCAGAGCTGGTGGCCAAGCAGATCGGCGCCGCGCAGGCGATCCAGGCCGACGTGACTGACGAGGCCCAGGTGACCACGCTGGTGGACCGGGTGGTCGCCGAGCACGGGCGGATCGACGTGCTGGTGGCCAACGCCCACACCGCGGCGCCGCCATTCGGCCCGCTGGAGCATGTGCCGTGGGAGGCGTTCGCGGCCAAGATGAGTGATGAGCTGGCCGGCGTCTACCACCTGACCCGGCGGGTGCTGCCGGTCATGCGTCAACGGCGGTCCGGCCGGATCGTCTACGTCTCCGCCACCGCGGCCGAGCTGATCATCGGCAGCGCCGCCCAGTCCACTGCCAAGGCCGCCGTGAACGCCTTCGCCCAACAGGTCGCCGGCGAGGCCATACGGGACGGCATCACCGTCAATGCCGTCGCCCCTGGCGCGGTTGGTACCGATGCCACCGCTGAGGTGTTCACCGAGGGCATCCGGCGCCACTTCCGCGATCGGTCGGTGACCGGCACGATGCTGCGGCCGCAGGACCTGGCTCGCCCGATCGCCGCGCTCGTGGACGGCGCGTTCGCCACGGTCACCGGCCAGGTGATCCGCGTCGATGGCGGATACCCGCTGCTGAGCCAGTTGTTGGACGGCCTGCCGGCCCAATTCCCCACGGCTTCGTGAGCCTCAGAACAGAGAGTGCGGCTCGAGTTCCGGGTTGATGACGTCGGCGGCCAGGCCGCAGTTCTGATGAGGCGGGCGTGCTCATGTCCGGGCTCCGCCGGCCGGCGTGCCTACGCCTGCGCGTTCGAGAGCGCGGTACACCGTCGCCCTTCCGATGGAGAACACCTCCATCGGGTCGGCGACGGTGTACTCGCCGGTGGCATGCATGCGCACCAGTTCGGCCTGCTGCCGTACCGTCAGCTTGGGCGAGCGGCCCATCCCGAGCCCTGCGGCCATGACGGAGCGGGCGAAGCCGACCACAGCGATCCGATCAGGCTCAACCGCGACCAACCCGTCGACCCGCTCGCGATGCGGCCATCACGCGGCAGCAACGCCCCATGCCCTACATGCCCGCCACGCAACGGCAAGCTGAGAGCCTGCAATCAAGAACGGGGCAACGGGCCACCGCCAGGCCCGCCCCTCTGCACCTCACAGGACTGGTAGCCGGGTTCGGGTACACGCCCGCATCAGCGCAATGTGATCAGCAAGCAGAGAATCCACAGTGCGCCGGCGAGCAGCGGCAGGAAGTATGTGACCAGCGGAAGAGAGCTGATGCCCCTTGGGCGCCATTGCTCCCTGAGCTCCTTGTACTCCGGAAAGACATCTCGTTGTCTTGCCCGAAGCAGCTCGTAGTAGCGCAAGTGACGGTGGCCCACATAGCCCCAAACCGCCGTGAGCAACATGCCGAATACCGCGATGACCCTCACGACCGCGAGAGCCATGTCAGTGATCGCGCTACCCGGCTGATTCGCTACCCCCAGCACCAGCGCGAAGGCGACGATCAACAGGGACTCCACCACCAAGAACAGGTTGGCCCGCTGGAACAGCATCGTGTCCAGGTGTAGCGAGTGCTGCCACATCCGCTCTAACGCAGCCGGATCCTGCTCCCGGGCCTCTTCTTCACCAGTCATCCGTACGACCTCCTCGCGAGAAGTTGCCCACTCGGAGGCTTCTACGAGACGGGGCGTCGCGTCAAGGTGTCCGCACTCACATATCCGCAGGGAGCGGCCTTGATCGCGATTGCGGACGTTTTCCGCAGGTCAGAGCTTTTTAGAGCCGACCTTGAGCGACCCCGCACGCCCTTGCGCCGCGCGTGGTCCCGTTGCGGGATCGTCAATCGCTCCGGGTACGGAGGCTCCGCGCCAGGATGGGGATCATCACCGCCGCAGGGACGAGGTGTAGCCCGAGGAGGGCGATGGTGGTAGCGGTGTTTGCCCCGGAGAGGAGGGGCGGGACAAACGAGATCGCGGTCAGCGACACTGCCGTCCACACGAAACGCTCGGCGGGGCGAGCGCTCCAACGAAGAAGAGCGACGGCGATGACGATGCCCACGACGGAGAAGAAGCCGGTCACCACGGCGAACCCGGGCAACGGGATCGACTCGCCGCCATCGGGGACCTCGAAGTCGACGCCAACGGTCTGGGCAAGCGCAGCGGCGAGGGTGGTGGCCACCATCGCTGCGAGCGTGGCAATCAAGCCGGTGCCGGCGAGCCCGCGGAGTCGGTGGGTGTGGCTGGTCTGGCCCGATGCCGGGCCTGCGACGCCCCCGGTGTCATTCATGCTGTTCATGTCGTTCCTCCATCATTCGGTAACTGGCCTACGGGGTGTGTTGACCGGCATGTGACGGTCCTGGCCTTGGGGTGACGATGCGCACCCTCGCCGTGCGACGGCCGGGGTTCCACAGGACCGCCGCGACCACCGCGCAGCGCGAGCGTCCACACCGGGACTACTCCGTGCCGTCCGCCGGCAGGCGCTCCGGCAGCCCGAGCCGCGGGAACTGGTCGTCGTGGAACGTGAGGATCTCGGTGATCGCCCCGCCGGTGACGCGGAGGACGTCGATTGTCAGCGGCAGGTACGCGCCCTCCCGCTTCCGCCAGAGGTAGAAGGCGACGGCGGGCTGCCGGTTCACGGAGGTGAGGACGGCGCGCAGGTGCTTCATGCCCTCGAAGCCGCTCTCGACCCACTCGTTCACCACCGTGTCGCGGCCGACGTACAGGCCCGGCGTGGGCGGCATCGAGCAGCGGACGTCGTCCCGCAGCAGCGCGGCGAGTCCGTCGACGTCCGTGGCCACGCTGGCGTCGGTATAGCGGCGCACTACCTCGCGCGTCCCGGCGTCTTCCTCGCCGCCGGTCCAGTCCTGCCGCTCGGCGGGCAGGTGCTCCCGCATGCCGGCGCGGGCCCGCTGCAGCGCGCTGTTCACGGAGTTGACGGAGTCCCCGAGGAGCTCCGCGACGTCCTTCGCCGGCCAGCCGAGCACGTCCCGAAGGATCAGCACGGCCCGCGGGCGCGGCGCGAGGTGCTGGACTGCGACCAGGTACGCCAGCTCGATGGTCTCCCGCGCGACGGCGACGGTCTCCGGCTCGTCCGCGTGGCCCGCGGGCAGCTCGTCGAGCAGCCGGTCTGGGTAGGGCTGCAGCCACAGCACCTCGCCGCCGGTCGCAGGCTCCGGGCGGCACTTGGCGAGCAGGTCCAGGCAGGCGTTGGTGGCGATCCGGTACAGCCAGGCCCGGAACGTCGACCGCCCCTCGAAGGTCTCCCGCCGCCGCCAGGCACGGAGGAAGGTCTCCTGCACGGTGTCCTCGGCGTCCTCGAACGAGCCGAGCATCCGGTAGCAGTGCACGTGCAGCTCCCGCCGGTGCCGCTCCGCCAGCCCCGAGAACGCCGACTCGTCGACCCCGTCCAGACCGCTCTCGCTCAGCTCATCCAGCCGCGTGTCCGCACTCATCACGTCATCCTTCCGCCTCGTCGTGTCCCGTCGTAGGTGTGACGGGTGCGGGCGCGACAACTCATCACCAGGGCGGTCTGCATGGCTGATCCAGCGACGGATCCGATGGCGGAGCACGACGCGCGGTACCGCGAGGAGGACGCGGGTCCGCCGGGTGCGCGACCGCCTGGTGCGTGATGGGGTCGCCTGGTTCACGACGACCCGGCGGGCATGGACGCACGGGCATGGCACGAGGTCCACCGAAAGGGATGGGAGCTTGGAGCCGAGACCCGGCTCACCTGGGAGCAGGGATTCCGGCAACGGTCGGTGTCGTCGCACCCGTCGCTGCTCTCCTACCGGGCCCGGTCGCCGCGGTGGCGTCGGCATTAGGCCAAGTGGACGCTCGCGACGACCTCGAAGCACCGGTGGACGCATGCGCCGTCACTCGATCTGCGACGGCTGGGGCTGGTCAGCTTCGAGTACATCCCTCCTCGTCAGATGTCCCGCTGGTCGGCGGCACGTTCGAAGTCCTGAAGGAGTCCTCGCTTCGCTCCCTAGCTGCAATGCCATGACGGCGATCATGCCTGCCAGACCGAACCCCAGGTCGGCCCCAACGGCCGAGTTTCGGGCAACCACAGGGATTGCAGAATATTTCCGGAGATGTCTTGTGGCTCGGACGATCGCCGTCGTAGCGTGTCGGAACTGGCGGTTGATACGTATCGACGATTTCCTCCAAAGGGGTGTCATGGCGTTCACCAGCAAGGACGTCGCGCGCGTCGCCGGCGTATCGCAGAGCACCGTGTCCTATGTGATGACTGGCAAGAGACCCATCTCTGAGCGCACGCGGCGACGGGTCCTGGACGCGATGGAACAGCTCACCTACGAGCCGCACTCCAGTGCCCGGGCTCTGGCGGGGCGTCGTACCCAGGTCATCGGTCTGGTCGTGCCCTTCGGGGTCGGGGGTGAGGTCTTCGGGTTGCTTCCGTTCATAGAGACCATCGCCAGCTCGGCTCGCGCCCACGATCACGAGGTTCTCCTGGTGACCGCGGACGAGGGCTCGGCGGGTCTGCGGCGCCTCGCCGGACGGGCCCTGTGCGACGCGATCATCATGATGGACATCCAGGAGCAGGACGACCGGGTCCCGGTGGCCGCCGCACTGTCCGTTCCGGTGGTGCTCATCGGTGTGCCGGCCGACCCGGCCGGGCTGCACTGCGTCGACCTCGACTTCGAGGCGGCGGCTCGGATGGCCGTCGACGAGCTGGCCGACACCCAGCACGACGAGATCGTCGTGGTGGGCTATACGGCCTCGGCGATGAAGCGTGGCCTGAACTACGTCGGCCGGTTTCTGCGATCGGTGCGTCGGCAGGCACAGGTGCGCGGCCTTCCGCTGACGGTGATCGAACCGGTCGAGCGTGGACGGGAGGCCGCCGCGAAGGTCGCCGATCAGCTCCTCGCTCAGCGCACCAGCGGGCGTCTCGGAGTGCTGGTGCCGCACAGCGACGCGATCGTGCCGCTGCTGGACGCACTGCGGAAGCGAGACGTCGTGCCGGGCCGTGACATCTCCGTCATCGGACTCAGTCCCGACCGGGAGGCCGAACTGTCCGATCCGCAGTACACAAATGTCTCCGAGGAACCACGCGACGTCTCGCGGCGCGCGATGGAGACGCTGTTCTGGCTACTCGATCCGAGTTCCGCGGTGGAACCTCCCGCGATCGAGCTGGTCGCGCCACGACTCACTCGTCGTACGACCGTGATGCCCGCTCCCGCCCACTGATCATCGGTGGCTTCGACCCAGGACCCGCTACGCACAAAGTCGATGCGCATCGACGCCCCGCTCAGCCGCCGTCGATGCGGCACGACCCCCAACCCCCCCCCACCCCGCCCCCCCGCGGTGTTGGCCCATCGACACCAAACCGCCCCGGAACCTTCCGTATCCGAAAGGACACGACATGATCCGCTCCCCCCGGACCCAGGCCGCGCTCGCCTCGATGCTCACCCTGCCCCTCGCGCTCAGCGCCTGCGGCGGGGGGCCCGGCGGCGGCTCGAATACCGGCGGCGACTCCTCAAGCCTGCGGGTGCTCGATTACTACAACAACGATCCGGGCAAGACGGTCTGGCAGAAGGTCATCGACGCGTGCGGCCGACAGGCCGGTGTCACCATCCAGCGAGAGTCGGTGCCCGGCGCGACCCTGATCCAGAAGGTGCTCCAGCAGGCGTCCTCACGTACCCTTCCGGATGTCCTGATGCTGGACAACCCTGATCTCCAGCAGATCGCCCAGACCGGCGCCCTCACCCCGCTGAACGACCTCGGGCTCAAGGCCGACGGGTACGCCGAAGGCGTGGTCAGCGCCTCGACGTACAAGGGCAAGCTCTACGGCCTGCAGCCGATCACCAACACCATCGGGCTGTTCTACAACAAGGACCTGCTCGCCAAGGCGGGCGTAACGCCACCCACGACTTGGGCGGAGCTGAAGACGGCGGCCAAGAAGCTGACCTCCGGCGGCACGTACGGACTGGCGTTCTCGGCGCCGGCGAACTACGAGGGCACCTGGCAGTTCCTGCCGTTCATGTGGTCCAACGGCGGCGACGAGAAGAACATCGCGACGCCGGAAACCGCGCAGGCAGTGCAGTTGTGGGTCGACCTGATGAACGACGGCTCGGTGTCGAAATCCGCTCTGAACTGGACCCAGGCGGACGTCAACGACCAGTTCAAGGCGGGTAAGGCCGCGATGATGGTGAACGGGCCGTGGCAGTTCCCCTCGTTGGAGGAGAACAAGAGCGTGAAGTACGGGGTGGTGAAGATCCCGGCACCGGCAGCGGGCAGGCCGGTCGTCGCGCCGCTCGGCGGTGAGACGTGGGCGGTGCCGCAGACCGGGAACAAGGACAAGCAGGCCAAGGCTGCCAAGATCGTCGCCTGCCTCAACTCGGACGACAACCAGCTCAGCCTCGCCAAGGACAACCAGACCATCCCCACCAAGACGGCGCTGCTGGCGAAGTTCAGCTCGAGCAACCCGAACATGGCAGGCTTCGTCGACCAGATCCCGACCGCGCGGGCCCGCACCGGTGAGCTCGGCGCGGACTGGCCGAAGGCGGCCACGAAGATCTACACCGCGTTCCAGTCCGCGCTGACCGGCCAGGCCACACCGGCCAAGGCCCTGGAAGCGGCGCAGAATGGCTGAGCACCGACAACAGTCCACGATGGAACGGCAGACAGATCCACCACCTCCGGAAACTGTGGCGGACGACGAGGCCGTCGCCGGACCTTCCTTCTGGCAGTCGAACCGCTTCCAGAACCGCGCCGCGCGGGTGCTGTTCCTGGCCCCGGCCGTGAGCTACATGGTGGCGTTCTTCGGCTACCCGATCGTCAAGAACTTCGTGATGGCGTTCCAGCAGTACTCGACGAGCACCTTCTACACCGGCGAGGCGCCGTGGGTCGGGTTCGCCAACTACGCCGCGGTGGTGTCCTCCCCGGTGTTCAGCAAGGCCATGCTGAACACCGTCTTGTTCACCGCCGGCTCGATCGCCGGGCAGTTCGTCATCGGTCTCGCCCTGGCGATGTTCTTCCGGCGCCGTTTCCCGCTCAACGGCGTGCTCCGTTCGCTGATCCTGCTGCCGTGGCTGATCCCGCTGATCGCCTCCGGCGCGGTCTGGAGGTGGATTCTCGACAAGGACAACGGCGCGCTCAACCGGTTCCTCGCCGCCATCGGGGTGGCGAGCGAGCACCCCGGCTGGCTGACCAGCACCTCACTGGCCCTGGTGGCGGTGATCCTGGTGAACATCTGGATCGGTATCCCGTTCAACCTGACCATCCTGTACGGCGGGCTCCAGGACATCCCGGAGGACCTGTACGAGGCCGCCTCACTGGACGGGGCGGGCAGCTGGCGGCGGTTTCGGTACGTGACCTGGCCGCTGCTGCGTCCGGTGGTGAGTGTCGTGCTGGTGCTCGGCGTGGTCTACACGATCAAAGTGCTGGACGTGATCCTGGCACTGACCGGCGGCGGCCCCGCCAACGCCAGCCAGACCATCGCGACGCAGTCGTACCACCTGTCGTTCCAGGAGTTCGACTTCGGTCAGGGGGCCGCGCTCGGCAACATCCTGATCGCGATCTCCCTGGTGTTCGCCGTCTTCTACCTGCGCGCCAACCGGCGTGCCGTGGACGAGTGAGGCAGTCATGACCACCACGCTTCCCGCGCCTTCGCACGTCGCCCGTCGGCGTCGGCGCACAAGGGCCGGCTGGGGCAGCACCGTCGCCGGGATCATCATCCTCGCCGTCCTGCTGTTCCCGATCTACTGGATGGTCAACGTTTCGCTGCAGCCGAGCGGCTCGGCGGTCGGCACCCCGTGGCTGCCGTTAGATCCCAGCTTCGACGGCTACGCCAGCGCGCTCGGCCAGCAGGGCCGCAACCTGGTCACGAGCCTGGTCGTCGCCCTCGGCTCGGTCGCGTTCAGCCTGCTGATCGCGATGCCGGCAGCGTACGCCCTGGCGCAGTTCAAGGTCCGCTTCGCGGGCGCGTTCCTCTTCGGGATCCTGATCTCGCAGATGATCCCGGGAATCGTCATCGCGAACGCGCTCTACACCGCCTATAACGACTTGGGACTGCTCAACTCGATCCCAGGCCTCATCCTCGCCGACTCGACCGCGGGCATCCCGTTCGCGATCCTGATCGTCCGCGCTTTCATGACCAACATCCCGCGGGCGGTCCTGGAGGCCGGCCGGGTGGACGGCGCCGGACACATCCGGACGTTCATCTCCATCGTGTTGCCGATGAGCCGCAACGCGCTCATCACCGCGGCCCTGTTCACCTTTCTCTTCTCCTGGGCGGACTTCCTGTTCGCTCTCACCCTCACCACGACCGAGGACGTACGCCCGGTCACGCTCGGGCTGTACACCTACATCGGGACATATGTGAACGACTGGAGCTCGGTCATGGCCACCGCCGTGCTCGCCTCCCTGCCGGCCATCGTCCTGCTCGTCATCGCCCAGCGCTACGTCGCCGCAGGTACGACCGCCGGCGCGGTCAAGTGAACCTAACAGAAGGATTCGACATGACAAACACAACCGCCGCCGGCCCGCTGCGTGTGACGGTGTGGGGCGAGAACCGCCACGAGCAAATCGAGGAGCACGTGGCGAAGATCTATCCGATGGGCATGCACACCACGATCGCGCAGGGCATCGAGGAGAACCTCGCCGACGGCTGCGTCGTCCGTACCGCCACCCTGGACGACCCGGAGCACGGGCTGACCGAGGAGGTGCTGGCCGACACCGACGTGCTCACCTGGTGGGGTCACGCGGCGCACGACGAGGTGTCCGACGAGGTCGTCGAGCGCGTCCACCGGCATGTGCTGTCCGGGATGGGGCTCGTCGTGCTGCACTCCGGGCACTGGTCGAAGATCTTCATCAAGCTCATGGGTACGAGTTGCACGCTGCGCTGGCGCGACGAGCACGACCGTGAGCTCATCTGGACGGTCGACCCCACGCACCCCATCGCCAAGGGCGTGCCGCACCCGCTGATCATCGAGGAGGACGAGATGTACGGGGAGTTCTTCGACATCCCGGCGCCGGACGAAATCGTGTTCATCAGCTCGTTCAGCGGCGGGGAGGTGTTCCGCAGCGGCTGCACGTTCCGCCGCGGGCACGGCAAGATCTTCTACTTCCGGCCAGGGGACCAGGCATACCCCACCTACCATCACAAGGACGTACGCCGGGTCATCGCGAACGGCGTCGCCTGGGCACGCACCGATCGGCCGGAACGGAGCCATCCTGTGCTCCTGCGGTACGCGACCGAGGAGTTCTTCCAGGGCCAGGGCTACACGGGACCGCTCCAGTGAGGTTCAGGACGATCCCCTCCAGCCCGGCGGACCCGCTCCGGGTGGTTCTCGTGGGCGCCGGCAGCATGGGTCGGGCCTGGCTGGCCACCATCGCCGACTCACCCGAGGTGACCCTCACCGGCATCGCCGACCTGAACGTGGCGCTGGCCCGGGACGCCGCCGACTCGGCCGGCTTGCCGTACCTTCCAGTCGGCGCCGACGCCGAGGCTCTCGCACGGCAGACTGGCGCCCAGGCTCTGATCAACGTGACCGTCCCCGAGGCGCACCACCCGGTGACCTCTGCCGCGCTGTTCGCCGGCCTGCCGGTGCTCGGTGAGAAACCGGTCGCGGAGAACGTGAGCCGAGCGCTGTCACTGGCCGCCGCGGCCGAGGTCACCGGTGAACTGTTCATGGTCAGCCAGTCCCGCCGCTGGAACCCGCAACTCGCAGCGTTACGGGGGATGGTCGCGCGGCTCGGCGCGATCGGGACGGTGAGTACGGCGTTCTTCCGATCCGAGCGGTTCGGCGGGTTTCGTGACCTGATGGCGTACCCGCTGCTCGTCGACATGGCGATCCACGCCTTCGACTCGGCGCGTTTCCTGCTCCGGGCCGAGCCGGTAACGGCGTACTGCCAGTCGTACAACCCGCCGTGGAGCTGGTTCGCGGGGGACGCCAACGCGACCGTGGTGTTCGAGATGGAGGGCGGCACCCGGTATGTCTACAACGGCAGCTGGTGCAGTCCCGGCGGTATCACCTCATGGAACGGGACCTGGCGGGTCAGCGGCGAGAAGGGCACTGCGCTCTGGGACGGCGACCACGAGCCGGTCCTCGACGCCGAGGTGGACGTCAGCGCACCGGCCGGCCCGCCGTACTCCGGAATCGCGGGTGCTTTGCAGGTGTTCGTGCGGGCGCTCCGGACCGGGGAGCTGCCGTCCGGCGAGGTGCACGAGAACGTGATGAGCCTGGCGATGGTGGAGGCGGCGGTGCAGTCTGCGACGAGCGGCAGGCTCGAGCGCCTGGACGACGTGCTTGAGCGGGCCCACGCGCAGGCGCTGCGCGACGAGACCCGACCGGACGTACGGAACGCCCTCGCCAGATGGCCCTCGGTGCGTGACAGGCTGGCGGGCGCGGAGCGGTTGGGGATGCTATGACGGAGCTGCGTGTCGGGATGGTGGAGTTCGCGTTCATGGGCGCGGCTGCGGGTGCCGATTGATCATTCGGCGTGTCAAATCCTCGGCGTTCTACCCCGGGCGGGCGCCTGGGTATGGTCAGGCGGGGAGCTGAGGTCGGCCTGGCGGTTAGGCCGGACGCCTTACGTGGTCCTCGGACGAGGTCTAGGCGCGACGCAAGGTGCCGCAATTTCGTAGTCATGCCGATGACCAGCACCTCACGTACGCGATGCGACCGGCAATCTCCCTCCTGCATGCTCGGGCCTGGTGGACTTGGCAGGGGCATGTATGTAATCAGAGTCGGGCTCAATAAGGTCCTGCAGGCAGGGAGATTTAAATGCTGGCGACCTTGCCGAACAGCCGCGAGGCGAACTTCGCGGACGCAACGGCGCGCCGATAGCAGTCACGGCCGAGGAACGTGGCGACCTCGATCTCCAACGCCGACATCACAGAGCGACAACTCGGGCTCCTATCGAATGCGGTTCGAAGGCGGCGCCAGAAGAATCAGGGCCGTGCAAGCTGGGGAGGCCCTCTGGCCAGCGCCGAACCGGTGAGGGACCCCGCGCTCGGATGGCCCACTGGCGCGCAGTACGCAAGGTAGGCTATCGTCACCAGGTAGAACGACCGGTCTTCCTACCTCTTGAGTAGTGGCCTGAGTGGCCTCTCGCCCGTCGGGGCGGGACAGCCTCCAGGCGGAGAACTGCCGCTAGGTCCCAGGTGCGCGTCGAACAGAGATGAACAACTTCCATGAAGCCAAATCCGCCCCAGGGTCAGAGAGCCCCCGCCGCCGAGTCCCTCGCCGACCTGACGCCGCGCGTTGCCGACCCGCCGGCCCATCCCGAACCGGTACACGCCGCCCTGACGGTCGGCCTCGCATGCGCCCCCGATGGGATCAGCCCCCCGATCGGATCAGCCGGACCGCGTCCAGCAGGGTCTTGTGGGCGGCCGTCGTGTCGTCAAGGTAACCGGCTGCCATCGCGCCGTCGTACAGCATCAGCAGCGCACCGGCGGCCGACTCCGGGTCGGCATGGTCGACCCGAGTGAGCAGCTCCTGGAAGAGGGCGCGGGTCCAGTCCCGATGGGACGCCACCAGGCGGCGCACCGGATGGGCGGCATCCGGGTACTCGGCGGCCGCGTTCATGAACGGCGATCCGCGAAATCCGCGCTCGCGGGCGTGCTCGGCGATCGCCTCGAAGATCAGGTCGATCGCCTCCTCGGGCGGGTGCCCGGCGGCCAGCGGTTCGGCCACCGCCCGATAGTAGGCGTCCTTGCTCAGCAGATACGCCAGAACCAGGTCATCCTTGGAAGCGAAGTGCCGGTAGAAGGTCGCCTTCGTCACCCCGGCCTCGGCGATCAGCCGTTCCACGCCGATCGCGCGTACACCCTCGTAATAGAACAGCCGCGACGCTGCCCGGACCAGGCGTTCGCGGGGCGGCAGCTCTCCCTCCTTCTTGGTCTCCTGGCTGGTGGCGTCGTCGGTGTTCTGCCCAGTGATGCTCACTTCCCCATTGTGCCCGTGGCTCGGCCTTGACCGGCCGTCGTCCCCGTACGGCCCGCCAATAGGGCCGTCGACCTCCTATCCCGTACGGCCCGCGGCAGCGTGGTCGTTCATCGAAAGGCTTGAACCATGACTCGTCGTCTTGAAGGAACCGTCGCCTTGGTCACCGGGGCTTCCAGCGGTATCGGCCACGCCACCGCCCTGGAACTCGCTCGCGAGGGCGCGTCGGTGGCCCTGGTCGGTCGGCGCGAGGACCGGCTCACCGATCTGGCCGGGCAGATCACGGGCGCCGGCGGACATGCGCTGGTGGTGCCCGCCGACATCACCGACGCCCAGGCCGCCGCGGATGCGGTCGATCGGACCGTGGCGGGCCTGGGCCGCCTGGACATCCTGGTCAACAACGCCGGTCTCATGCTGCTCGGGCCCGCGCCCGGCGCGGACCTGAACGACTGGCGGCGCATGATCGACATCAACCTCATGGGCTTGATGTACACCGCCCACGCGGCCGTCCCCCACCTGGTCAAGGCAGCAGCAGAAGGCCCGCGTCAGGTCGCCGACATCGTCAACATCGGCTCCCTCGCCGGCCGCAACGCCTACGCCATGTCCGCCGTATACAGCGCCACCAAGTTCGGCGTCGGCGCCTTCAGCGAGGCACTGCGCCAGGAACTCACGCGCCAGCACGTCCGCGTGTCCGTCATCGAGCCGGGCAGCGTCGACACCGAACTGCGCACCCACAACCCGGCCGCCATCCAGCAGCACATCGCCGCCGCCCTCGGCGACATCAAGCGGCTGCAAAGCCACGACGTCGCCGACACCGTCGGCTACATCGTCACCCGCCCCCGCCACGTGGCCGTCGCCGAACTCCTCGTACGCCCCACCGAACAGGCCTGAACACCACGAGCCGCGGTCACCGTCGACACGATCGAAGGACCACAAGACCATCTCAGAGAGCAAACATCATGGGCAAGATCCTCAACATCGTCACCAACCAGGGCACCTACGGCGACTCGGACAAGCCCACGGGGCAGCTGACCCACTTCTACGACCTGCTCGAGGCCCACGGATTCGAGCAGGACATCGCAAGCCCCCAGGGCGGCCGGTCACCGGTGGAGCCCCGCTCGCTTGGCCGGCTCACCGCCGACCGCAGTGTGCGACAACGGCCGCAAGACCCGGCATTCATGGCGCGCCTGGAACACGCGCTGCCGGAGCGGTGGGCGGTGTGATGGCCGATAGTGCAGTGTTCTTGGGTCAGTTCCTGCGTCTTCCCGCCACCACCGGCGCGGTGGCGCCCAGCTCTGCTCGGCTCGCCCACGTCGACATTGATTACGCCGAAGAAGTTGATGTCGTCGCTGTGGCCGGGCGAGATGTGCGAAAGGATCTCATCAGGCACGTCCCGGCACTGGGAGCGCAGCTCCAGCATCGCGCGAGAATAATATTCCGTCGTCCACGCGATCACGGAGTTGGTCAGCAGGGTCAGGCGCCACGCCTGCTCGGTCTGCTGCTCCAGGTGCGGCCGGGTGATCGTGCCCTGCTGCGCGTAGTGCAGGTCGCGGCGCAGCGCGTGCAGGCTCTCGTCCTTGTTGAGTTGCCGCGAGATCTTCCTTCTGAAGGCCGGGTCCGACAGGTATTTGGCGAAGTCGGCCGAGCCGCGTCGGCGGCGGTGGGCGCGTTGATCGCGTGGTTCGGGGCCCGCCGCCACCACGGCCCCCTGGCCGACCTACGCGGCCCTCATGGCTAGGCCGAGGCCATCCGCAACGCCAAGGCCGAAGGCGCCGACATCGAGCAGGGCCATCAAGGCTGCGATTGCCGCTGGTCACCCGCCCCGCACGGGTGGAACTCCGGATCACCACTTCCCCCGGCTCGCCCACCCTGACGGGCCGATCCGGTTCACATGCGGGTCCGGGGGATGCGGCTGGGCGACTGGGAGTTCCAGGGGCTGGCGGGCTTCAGCGGCGGCGTCCGCTACCGGATCACCGTCACCGCACGGGGCCCTGCCAGGCTCGATCTGGGCCGGGTGCGCGGCACGGCGGAGGTCTTCGTGGACGGCCGGTCCCATGGGGTCCGTGTGTGCTCGCCGTACATCTTCGACCTGGACCTCGAGGCCCCCGAGAGCAGCCTGGAGATCCTCGTCCTCGGCACGCTGGGACCGCACATGGACGAGGCCGGTCCCACGCACTTCATCGGGAAGGGGCAGCGCGTGAGCGGCCTGTTCGGCCCGGTCCGGCTGGCGGCTACGGGTTGGGGCGCCGGCGGTTCCTGATGAGGTGGTCGAGTTGGTCCTCGAACCAGGCAAAGGCGTCGCGCATCTCGACGAGGCGGTAGTCGGCCTGGTTCCCGGCCGCTGCTATGCCCTGGTCGGCGACGTGGCGCAGGCGGCCGAGCGCCCGGAGTTTCGCCTCCAGGGGGCCCTGCCAGCTTCCTGAGGCGAGCCGGTAGTAGATGCGGCGGTCACCCGGGTGTGACACGCGTTCGAGCATGCCGGCGGTGATGAGCTGCCGGGTGCCCGTGCTCACCGCTGCGGCCGAGAGCCGCAGCCCCTCCTGGATCTGCTGGGCCGACTGCTCGGGCGGATCGCAGACCATCATCCAGGCGGTGATGCGCATCATGGCGCGGGGGATGCCCATCTCCGGGCCCAGCGCTCCGAGCTCCTCGATGAAGGAGTGTTGCCAAGAGGTCATCGCCGTCCTACTGCAGGGTCGGGAAGAGCGCCAGGGCGCTTTCCCGTTCGATCGCCGCCCGATCCTCCGGGGTGAAGCCGGCGTACTCGCGAACACCTGCGATGGTCGAGGGCACGGCCGCCTCCGTGGCGAAGACGTAATCGGTCCCGAAAACGATATGGGAAGAGTGGGCCACGGTCAGCAGGGAAGCGAAGGCGTGCGGCGACGCCGAAAGGGCCGTGTCGTAGTAGAAGCGCCCCAGGAAATGGTCGGGCCCCTCGGGCAGGACGTTCTTCTTGAATCTCAGGTAGTAGCTCAGCTGCTCGGGCATCTTCTCCTCCAGCTTGCGGGAGACCGAGAAGATCTTGCCCATGCCGTCGGCGACGATCGGAGCGGCTCCCTTCAGGTTCGCCAGCATCGAGGCCGTGATGCCCACGCGGGCCGCCATGTACGGCACCGCGCCGCCGGCGTGGGCGAGGATGAAGCGCACGTTCGGATATCTCTTGGTGACCCCGTTCACCATCAGCGAGAACGCGGTCCGCGTGGTGTCGAAGCACACGTCGAGCATCGCCTCCGGCAGGTCCAGATGGGAGTGCTCCCGACCTGGAGGGGACTGCGGATGGACGAACACCACCGCGGCCCTGCGGTCGAGCTCGGCGAAGAGCGCGTCGAACTTCGGGTCTCCCAGGTAGTAGCCGTCGTAGTTGGTGAGCAGCACCACTCCGTTGAGCCCGAGCTCGTCGAGGCCGTAGGCGAGCTCGTCCAGCGCGGCATCGGCATCGGGCAGTGGCAGCGTGGCGAAGGCGCCGAACCTTCCCGGGTGGTCCTTGATCAGGGTGGCGCAGATCTCGTTCGTCCGGCGTGACAGCTCCCGTGCCACGGCCAACGCGTTGTCCTGCTCCTTGAAGTACACGCCTGGCGCGGAGATCGACAGGATCGACGTCGAGATCCCGTGCTCGTCCATGACGTCGAGCGTCTTGCCGGCACTCCATTTCGGCAGCCGTACTCCTAGGCCCTCGCTGACACCGAGCTTGGACAGGGTCTGCGTGTATTCCTTGGGGACGATGTGGTGGTGTACGTCGATCAGTCCTCGGCCGTTGTTCATTTCTCTAGTTTCTGAAATCAGTGAAACTTGTCAACCCTCCGGTGCAGAGCCCTGTCTCGCTTCAAAACTCGTTCACGTGGTCTGAACTGGTGTTTCTTCGGGTGATCTAGGCGGCTCGGTGGTACTCGTTGATCGCTCCGCTGAGCACTCTTCGGCGTCGAATCCGACCTTCCAGCGGCACGATGACTTGTTCGTCTTGCTCAGGTGGGCATTGCTGGCGGGACTGGTGAGGCCGATGCCCGTTGTAGTGCTCGGCATACTCCTCCAGGACCGATCGAAGATGCCGTTCGTCGTAGATCAGCATCCGGTCCGTGCCTTCAGCTCGGAGGGTGCGCACCCAGCGTTCGGCCTAGGAATTGGCTCGTGGCGTCCCGGTCACGGATGAGGAACCGGAACGAGCTGGCCCTTCGCCCGAGATCCGGGAGCAGATTGCGAGCCTGCTGAGCCGTCCACGCGCCGCTGGGGTTGGCGGTTACGCCCAGGATGCGAACCGCGTCGCCATCTCCATTAC
Organism: Nonomuraea sediminis; assembly: GCF_018531495.1. GTDB lineage: Bacteria > Actinomycetota > Actinomycetes > Streptosporangiales > Streptosporangiaceae > Nonomuraea > Nonomuraea sediminis. Next base: position 51,550 of record NZ_JAHDTI010000010.1, on the reverse strand, counting down.
GAACAACACATAAAGGCGCTTCAAGAAGATCGTGTCGACGTGGAAGAAGTCGCAGGCCAACAGCCCTTTGGCCTGCAGGCGTAAGAATGTCCGCCAGGAGGTGTCGAGGCCTCGGGGAGCCGGTCTGTACGACGATGCCACGCCAACAAGGTGCCCCAGCCGGTGAGCCCGCAGCACCGTCGGGAGGAAGTGGGCCAATACCGCCAGGAGCGCTCGATCAGCCCAATCCGGCTTCGGTCGGACGATTTGACGCTTCAACACGGCCACCTCATGCCGCAGCACCATGATCTCGACGTCCTTGAACGACTGACCACGTCCCAGCAACACCAGCCAGCCGAACACCCGAATCAGGGTCAGATACAGCAGACGAACCGACACAGACCGCGATCTTGCCCGCACGGTGGCTGAGGTCAAAACCACAGATCAAGCAGCCCGCAATGAATTCTGAAGCGGTACACGTACACGGTGAGCCAGTGGCCGTAGCAGGCCGGCACGTCCCGCCACGGCGCTCCGGTCCGGATCCGCCATCGGATCCCGTCGATCAACTGCCGCCTGCTCCACTTCGGCGGACGCCCCTTGCCCGATACGGCAGGCAGATGCGGCTCCAGCGCCGCCCACTGCGCGTCAGTGAGGTCATGCCGCCTCGTCACCACTACGCCGGCCACGAGGTCTCCGGTATTTCGTTCTTCTTGGTCGTTGAACCAACTACCGGAGACTTCTTCGTTCAACGATCACCGACACGCCTCACACACGTGATCTTTCGAAACACGGCCTAGCTAGCTGTAGGGAGCCAGGCCGGCTGCGAGGGCGCCGTAGTGGGTGGACAACCCCGGTTGCTGGTTGACCGAGCGGGCGGAGATCGGGACCAGCGCGTCCATCATGGCCCTGACGGCGCCGGCCCGGCGCTTGGCGTCGGCCGGGGTCTCCTGGCCGGACAGGCGGTGCAGGGCCTTCAGCGCCACGGCGACGCTCCGCGGCAGGCCGATGCGGTACTCCTCCACCTTCTGGGTGGACAGACCTGCCGGTTCCCCCGCGACCAGCGCGAACTTCCTCCACAGTGCGGCAAGGCCGTCGAGGGCGGCCAGGTCGAGGCCCACCTGGGCCCTGCTCCAGTCGGCGGCGGTCGGCGCCACGGCGGGCATCTCCTTGATCTGACCGGCGATCCCCAACACCTGGCTACGCTCCTGCGGCCGGTCATGGGTCGTGAGCAGGTCCACAAGGGTGCCCTTGAATGAGGCCAGCTTGCCTGGGACGGCGGATGCGGCGACCAGCGTCCGCGCGATGAGGTTGCCGAGGTCCAGCGGAGGCGTCGCGGCGAGACCGTACGGGATCCGGAGTTCGTCGGCGCCGGCGTCGTACACCAGATCCGCGCCGACCGGGAGGAGTATCGGCTGCAGCCGCTTCAGTGCGTCCTTGATGCCGGAGAAGAACGCGGCGAGGGCATCGGTCGTCACCCGGTCGTCGTCGCTCAGCGTGACCTTGAGCGTGCCGACCCGCTCGCCGATGACCTTGCGCTCCCGGAGGGAGGTCTCGATGCCGTAGAGCATCGACTGGGCGGACGGGTCCCTCTCCCACTCCTTGACCAGGTTGGACCAGGCGACCGTTCCGTCGACCCGCTTGCCGAAGTCCCGGTAGTCCTCGGCGCGCAGCCACGCCCTGTTGATCACGATGTCCGCCCAGGCCAGCGCCGGTCCGACGGTGATGCTGGGCATCGCGCGGAGCGCCTCGCGCTGGGCTGGCACCCGTCCGATCTCCCGGTAGTACCCCGGCGGCTTTTCCTCGATCGTCTCGGCGAGCCGTGCGGCGGCCTCGGCGTAGGTGTCGGCGTTCTCGGTCCCGACCGCGCGGGCCAGGCAGCCCTGCGCCCAGGTGTGCCGGTAGGTGTAGTCCCTGACGGGGAAGGTGTCCTTCTCCAGGAGCGTGTGCGCCACCTCGTGCATCAGGTCGATGGCCCGGACGGTCCGCGAGACGGGGTTGGCGGCGCTGACGAACTCCGCGCGCACGTCGATGCGCGCGTAGAGCTTGCCGGAGTCGTCGGTCCCGGTGGCGGCGTTCGCGCCCATCGTCGCGGGGAGTGTGTCGTCCACCACGATCTTCTCGGCCTTCGTCAGCTCCTTCAGCCTCTTGAGCAGCTGGCTGAATCGCTGGTGGAAGTCGTCGTAATCGAGGGGGTCGTCACCCCAGCCGTTCAAGATGCCCGTGGCAGTCAGGGCCTGGAGGCTGCCCGCGGCCACGATCGCGGCGACGTTGCTCTGCACCGCCGCGAGCTCGATGCCTTCCTCAGTGGTGAGTCCCCGCCCCATGTCCGTTTCCCTTCGTCGTCGGCCGCGCCCCACCGATGAAAGACGGCCCACCGAACCCGGTCAAGAGCGGTTTACTTCGAGGATTCGACGATGCCGGTGACGTCAGTGATCGCTATGGTGCCCGAGCCGAGGTCTCCCTGGTGTGCACGCGAGTCCAGCGATACGTCCCGGTTGTCGCCCATGATCCAGATACGTCCCCGGGGGACGCTGATGTCGAAGTCGCGCGCCGAGGCGGGGTTGGCCGAGACGTAGGGTTCCGACAGTTGCTGTCCGTTCACGACGACCCGGCCGTCGTCGCAGCAGCGTACGGTGCTTCCTGGCACTCCGATGACGCGCGAGACGTACTCGCCCTCCATACCCGGCCATTGCTTAGGGTGGTAGATCACGATGTCGCCGAGCTTCGGAGCGTAATGATCATCCGTTGTTCGGATGGTGAATCTCTGGCCTCGCTTCAGCGTCGGCGCCATCGCATCGCTCTGCGCGGTGAAGTTCCGCCGACCTGTGAGCTGGGTGACGAGGCCGCAGCCGGCCAGGGATGTCGCCAGTGCGGCGGCGATGAGTAAGCGCAAGCTCGAACGGCTCATCGGAGCATCATGTGGCGAACTCTCCCGGCTTGGCGGCTTGATCGTCGAGGGTGCCGTAGGTGGTGGCGCGAAAGAGGAAGGACGCCCAGGAGCGGTAGGGGCGCCAGGAGTCGGCCAGCGGCCACATCGAGGATGTGAACGCGCCGCGATCTCCATCACGAACAGCACGTGCAGGTGTCTTAAGGAAATCGTGTCGATGTGGAAGAAATCGACGGCCAGCAGCCGCTTGGCCTGGGCGCGCAGGAAGGACAGAAGATCATTGACACCCGCGCCAGCTGCCCGGAGGGGCGCGAGGTGCTGGATGAGGACGTGGCCCGGCTCTCGCCGCTCAAGCACGTCAACCTCAACCTGGACGAAGTTGGCGACCCGAAGGACCTCAACTGAGCCTTCTGCGGCTGCGGGAAGTATGTGGGCGTAGCGCTATGTCGTGTCGGTGCTGGTCGGGTGGGCTGCTATATCCGTTTTGCGGCAACAACCTGTGTAATGATCTGCCGTATTCGAATAGATTTATCCCATTTTCCGGAAATGGGGGAGTGATCGCGGTAGCCCGAACGATGGGAGCACGGTGTTCTCGAAGCGGGTCATGGCGCAGATCCGGTCGCCTGCGAGGGTGAGGACGAACAGGCCGGTCCCGTGGCGGATGCCGGTAGGAGCGCGCAGGTAGGCTCCGAACGCCGGCTGGCCGTTGGCGCGCGTCGGCACGAGGTCGAACCTGCGGCCTGTGCCGAACATGCTGGCGCAGAAGCTGGCCACGACGTCTCGGCCCTCGTATTCGAGGGGCAGCGGTGGCATGGACATGAAGACGTCGTCGGTCAGCAGGGCCACCAGCGCGTCGATGTCGGCGGTCTCCCAGGCGTGCACGAAGTTCGCCACGATCGCATCCTCGGCGGGTGAGTCGGCGGCGGGAGGCGGTTCGCGGTCGGCGATCGTGGACCGGCGGCGCTGTAGGCCGGCACGCGCCCGCTTGAGGGCGCTCTTGACCGATTCGACGGTCGTGTCCAGCATGTCGGCCACCTCGTTCGCGTGGAATCCGAGGACGTCGCGCAAGACGAGGACGGCGAGTTGGCGAGGCGGCAGGACCTGAAGGGCGGTCACGAAGGCCAGAGAGATGGATTCGGTCTGCTCGTAGCGAGCCTCCGGGCCGAGGGGATGGTTGATCGCACCTTCGAGGAGGGCGTCGGGATATGGCCCCAGCCAGACGACTTCGCCGAGTCGGGTCGGCTCGGGCGGTTCGACCTCGGGGATGTCCCACTTCTTGGCCGGGCGTCGGCTGGCCGAGCGAAGCGAGTCGAGGCAACGGTTGGTGGCGATCCGGTAGAGCCAGGTGCGGAGCGAGGCACGACCGTCGAACCCTGCAAGACCCCGCCAGGCGGCCAACAAGGTGTCCTGGAGGACATCCTCGGCGTCCTGGAACGATCCGAGCATCCGGTAGCTGTGCACCTGTAGCTCACGGAGATGCGGCTCGGTCAGCGCTCGGAACGCCTCGCCGTCCCCAGCTCGCGCCCTGCTGATCAGGTCGGCTCTCGCCAACTCCACTCCGGTCACCTCTCTCCTTCACTTTGTCGAGCTTCCATCCTGTATGGACGCCGGCCGAGGGGCGAAGGGGGCGGTTGATGAGCGCCCCCTTTCCCGACGTCGCGGCGTCTAGATCAGTGGTGGCCGACAACTCCAAAGAAGGGAGAACTGCCATGGAAAAGATCGTCATCAGCGAGAACGTCTCGCTCGATGGAGTCATCGTCGATGTCGGCCGGCCAGCGCCTCCTTGGGGTCACCGTCCTCCACCCCGCGCGCCTCACTACGCGCGCAGGGTGGAGGCGCTTGACCCGACGGCAGACCCGCCCGGTTCGGGCAGTCTGCCCATGGCCGGCATGGATGACCAGCGGCAAGGCGGCCGGAAAATCACGCAGCTCATACGGACACACGCCAACATCACCGCCACTTCGAAAGGGCATCGCCAATGACCATGACGAAAAGGCAGCGCTGGGTACTCGCGCTGACATCGACGGCATCGCTGATGATATTGCTGGATGCCCTGGTCGTCACCACTGCCCTACATGCGATCGCGCTGGATCTCCATGCCTCCATTGCCGAACTGGAATGGACCGTGAACGCGTACACCCTGCCGTTTGCCGTGCTGCTCATGGCCGGCGCGGCCCTGGGCGAACAATACGGCCGCAGACGAGTCCTGGTAGGTGGACTGGCCCTGTTCGGGATCGCCTCCGCGGGTTGTGCGCTGGCACCGAGCCTGCCCTGGCTCATCGCGACCCGCGCGATCCAGGGCGTCGGTGCCGCCGCAGTGGCGCCAGCAGCTTTGTCCGTGCTGTCGGTGGCGTTCGGACCCGAACAGCGGCCGCGAACGTTGGGATTGTTCGCATCGATCACCGGGCTGGCCACGCTCGGGGGTCCGCTCGTCGGCGGAGCGATTGTGCAGTACCTGACATGGCAGTGGATCTTCTGGATCAACGTACCCATCGCTGCCGTGCTGGTCCCCTTGGTTCTGGTGCGGCTCGAGGAGAACGCAGGTTTCCCGCGCGGTCTGGACTATGTCGGGATCGGGTTGGTGAGCGCAGCAGCGTTCGGACTTGTTTGGGGTTTGATCAGAGGAAACGAATCCGGTTGGGCTAGCGTCGAGGTCGTCACGGCGCTGTCCGGCGGCGCGATCGCGCTCGTCGTATTCGTCGGCTGGGAGTTGCGTGCCGACGCCCCGCTGATACCGATGCGTTTCTTCGCAACGCGCGCCTTCTCCGCTGGCAATACTGCCGGGTTCCTCTTGTTCGCATCCACCTTCAGCGGCGCGTTCTTCTTTGCCCAATTTCTGCAGGTCGTACTGCGGCACGGTCCGATGGCCACAGGATTGTTGCTGGCACCGTGGACTGTGGCACTCTTCGTGGTCGCGTCGGTCGCGGGTAGGCAAGTAAACAGAATCGGCGCGCGGCCGCTGGTGGTGGCCGGGCTGCTGCTGCAGGCTGTCGCATTTGGGTGGATCGCGCTGATCGCCGGGCCTGGGTTGACCTATCCGCCACTGATCCTCCCATTCGTGATCTCCGGAGTCGGCATCTCGTTGGCGATCCCATCGGCGCAGAGCGCCGTCATCGGGGCGGTACCGATAGCGGCGATCGGTGCTGCTTCGGGTACGTTCAACACGGTCCGCCAGCTCGGCGGAGCCTTCGGGATCGCGATCACTACAGCGGTTTTCATGACCCGGGGTGGACTCGGCTCCGCGAAAACATTCAGCGACGGCTTCGGGTCTGCCATCGCAACAGCGGCAGCACTGGCCTTCGCCGGAGCGGTCATCGGACTTCTCCTGCCCCGGCGTACGGCGCGAACCACTGGCCACACCGTAACTGCGCCCGCTTCCCAGCAGGCATCCACCCGGTAGGCGAATGACTACGTGACCATCAGCGCCGATTTCGCAACTCGGACCGCACATGTCACGGCTACGTAGCCGCAGTCGATCCGGACATCAGGTGACGATCCCCCCAAACATGCGGCTGTGAAATCGCCCTGGCAACTGACCGTGACGATGATTCCCGTCTGGGTTCTACGCGAGGCCCTCGGCGATGAAGGCGAGGGTGAGCTCCTCCAGATGACGGCGGATGGCCTCGGGTACGTCGCGCATGGGTCAGTGCCTGGGTGAGCATGGCCATCCCATGCACGGCGGACCAGACGGGATACTCGACGCCGTCCCGACGCATGGACGCCCTTCTCGTTGATCCTGATGACGGTCGCGAGCCTCCTGCCGTCTGAACCCAATAGCTTCACGCGTACCGAAGCGAGCTGCGCGGAATGGAAGAGGGTCTCGAAAAGGAAACCATTCGGAGCGCCCTCGCCGCATGGCTGCGCCGGCACCGCGTCCTGCTCCCTGGGGTGAGTGTGCTCGCAAATCCTCTCGTGGTCAGGTGTTCGTTAGTTCGGTTGTCGACGTCACGTTTGGTGCCGCGCTCAATAGCCGATGGTGAAGCGGCGCTGTACGAAACGCGGAAGCTCCACTTCGTCGAGAACGGCGACGGCTGCGTCCTCGGCGGATATGCGACTGCGCCCCTCGGCGTCCATGACGGGTTGGTCACCGCCGATCCGGAAACGGCCGGTGCGTTCGCCGGGGGCGATTTCCACGGCTGGACTGAGGTAGGTCCAGAGCCGGTTGGAGGTGCGAAAGAGGTTCAGCGCGTCGCCGTGACCGCGCATCGCCCCGGCATATTCCCTGGGCAGGCCGAAGCCGTCGATCGCGGCATTGAGAAGCTCGTCGGAGTCGGCGAACACCAGTCCGGGCTTGACCTCGAGACTCGCGGCGCCGCCGACGACAATGAGCCGGACCCGGGCATAGCCTTCCAGTGCGTTCAGCAACGCGGCGGCTGCCCGGGCGTAGATGCCGGGGTTGGCGATGGCGCGCGCCACGGCGTCAGCAGGGTCGTTGGCCGCGTTGCCGGCTCCGAATCCGCTGATCAGGACGTCGAGGCCAGGTAGGACCGCGGCGATACTGCCGGCATCGGTGACATCGATGTTCTTCCATCGGATGTTCTCACGACTGTCCTGAATGCTAGAGACGTCGCGACTGAACGCCGTGACCTGGTGCCCGCGCTCGAGCGCCTCTGTGACGATTCGGCTGCCGATAGTGCCGGTGGCACCGATAACTCCGATTTGCATGATTCTCCTGTTTGTGCGGAACGACCAACAGACGGTTACGCTGTAATTGATCGCTGAACAACCCCCAGGGCTTCCGCCTCGTCTTCAGCGACGCGGTTCCGGGCTACAAGGCGCCCAAGGGCGGTCCGGCACCCGACGCCACACGGCGGATTTGCATTGGACTGACGGGCCTCGCCGCGGTCGCGTGGACCCACGCCGAACATCTTCATCAAAGCGGCAGCTTCGAATGGTCCGATTTCGATCCCGGCCTCCGTAGCGAGGTCCGCGCGGCCTTTCCGACCTGCCACCCGCCGCGCTGGCGCTTGCTTTGCGCATACGCGGACGTCTGCACGGACTGGTGTCGTTACAAACTCTTCGACGAAGAACTGGCCGAACTGCTGCACGCGCTGGCCCTCACCAGCGCGACCCGGCCGTGAGCTATTCATCGCCGATGTCGTCGCCCGGGCCGTAGCAGTATCTGTTCCGGCCTTGTCGGCGGACTCCGCAGATGTCGGCTGCGATACGGAACAGTTGAACGCGTTCCGATGGCCAATTCTCTAGCTCGTCGTGGTATTCGAGTGCACGACGGTAGACCTGCTGAATCATGTGGTCGGCGGCGTCGGCTGAACCGAGCATGAGTTGGCAGAACAGCCGCAGCTGTGCGTGCTGGGCGATGTTTTCCTGTTCGGACATGCCGTTGCCTGGTCAGAGTCCGAACAGCGGAAACAGCCCGGAGCCGTGGAACGCGACGATTCTGTTGACGCCCTCAGCGATGGTTGTCAATACGTGCAGTGCGTGGGGGTGGCGCGCACCGTCGTGGCCGCGGGCGTACACCGCGAAGGCGGGCTGTCCATTGGCGGAGGTGGCGACCAGTTCGGCTGGTCCGATTATCCGCATCTGTCTGGCAAGGAAGGCGAGGATGGTGTCGCGGCCTTCGAACCAGGTCGCGATTGGTGGCATTTCCCATCGTGCGTCTTCGGTCAATACCGCGACGAGTTGATCGACGTCCGCGGTTTCGAATGCGGTGACGTATCGGTCGAGCAGGGCTCGCTGCCGTGGTTCGGCCGGTTCGGTCAGACGGTCCTCGCTGAGCGGAACCTGGGCTCGGGCTCGCTGGAGTGCGCTGTTGACGGCCGCTGTTGTCATCTCCAGCAGTTCCGCGACCTCGGTGGTCCGCCATTGCAGCACGTCGCGCAGGATCAGCACGGCTCGTTGTCGCGGTGGCAGCTGCTGGAGTGCCCCCATCAGGGCGAGCCGCATGGTCTGTCGTTGCACCACGACGGTTGCCGGGTCGACCGGTGCGGCGGCGAACAGGAAGTCGGGTATCGGCTGGAGCCACGGTATCTCCGGGGTTCGCTCGACCAGCCTGGCCTCCGGGTTTGTCTCGGGGGCGCCGAGATCGGCGGGCAGCGGCCTGCGTCTGCTTTTTTCCAGCGCTTTGAAACACGCCCGGGTCGCGATGCGGTAGAGCCAGGTCCGCAACGACGAGCGGCCCTCGAACCCGTCGTATGCCCGCCAGGCGTCGAGATAGACGTCTTGCACCACTTCTTCGGCCTCGTCGACCGAACCGAGCATGCGATAGCAGTAGGCGAGCAGCTCGCGTCGGAACGGTTCGCTCAGTCGTCCGAAATCATCGTTGCCGGCCTTAGTCTCAGTCATAGCGTGCATGATCCGCCGATTCTGTTGTGGGTGACGTGTTGTGGCCGCCGTGGGAGTCGATACTCGAGGCTTTTGGCGGGTCCGGCCGATTGTCGCGTCGGTCGTCAGTGGGCGCGCTTCGGGTCGACGGTGGCGGGGTGGCTGGGAGGCTCGGCCGGGTCGTAGTCGTCGTGTCGGTTGAGCCACGAGTATCGCGGCACCCGTGGGTAGCCTTCGGGGGAGTCCTCCCAGTCCTCTTGGCGTCCGAGTGCGGTGAAGTCGAGGGAAGTCCAGGTCCCTCCCATCGGTTCGTGTTCACGCTCGTTGATGAAATAGGTGCGGTAGACGCTGTCGCGGATGAAGGCGTTCGTGCCGTACCACTCGGCCACGCCGAAGTCGGCGTCGAAGCCGTCGGTGATCGTGTATGGACCAGCCCATGCGCGCTTTCACCCGCTCGATGTCGGGTTGCGGCGCGCGTGAGGCGAAGGCCAGCGTGGTGTCGCGGGCGTTGAGATGCGCGAGATGGGCTACCTGGTCGGCCATCAGCGAGCAGCCGACGCACGCGTGGTCGGGCCAGCCGGACACCCCTGGCTCGAAGAAGGCACGGTAGAGCAGCATCTGACGGCGGCCGTCGAACAGGTCGGGCAGGCGGGCTGTTCCGTTGGGCCCTTCGAAGATGTATTCCTGGTCTACCTTCAGCCATGGCATCCGCCTGCGGTCTGCGGCCAAGGCGTCCCGAGCGCGAGTCAGGTCTTTCTCCTTCGCCAACAGCTGCAAGCGCGCGGCCTCCCATTCCCCCGCCGTGACGATCCAGGGGCGGTGGGTGTTGTTCATCGTGAGGTCCTTGTGCGGAAGGAATTCGGATCAACGGACGGTGATGTCGGCCATGTCGATGGCGACCAAGATGATCTGGTCGTCACCCACGGTGGTGTAGGCCCGGCGGGTCGCTGGGATGATGATGCCGTCGATGTCGTGGTAGTCAGCGGCGCAAAGCTGTGACTCGGTGCCCGGGTCGACGATGTCGATGGTGAAGTCGTGGCGGCGCAGCAGCCCGTCCGGGCCGAAGCAGAACGTCTGCTTGCGGGTGTGGCTCTTGATGTGGTCGGGGAAGGTCACGTTCAGCCGCCGCCATGTTTCACCGTCGGCCTCGATGGGCGCGATCTCTTCACAGACGAACCCCGGCCACGTGAACAGGAACGGCGTATTCAAATACGTCCACAGTGCTTCCCCGGTGAAGTATGCAAGATGTAGGTCGTCCCACGGTGTCTGGAACTGGTGGCCGTCGAACGACTGCTCCGGGTTGTCGCGCGCGTCGACAACCGTGCCGTCGGATTGCTGCAGGACGACCCGGTCGGGCTGGAAGAGCGACCGTCGGTCTTGACCGACGAAGTCCATGGTCAGCCGTTGCCGTGTGGTGTCCACCTCGAAGCGGATGTCCCTCAGCACGTCAGCCTTGCCCTTGACCTGCCAGAAGGCCCCGGTGATGGCGGCGTCGACGCGGATCGTCTGGATCTGGTTCCACCGGTCCAGACCACCGTGCGCGGCAATCGCGCTCGCGAGTAGATCGTTCATTGTTTTGCTCCTCTGTCGGGGGTGCCCCGGCTGCCGGTGTGGTGCGTGGCGGCCAGGGCGTGTCATGGTCAGTCGACGATGATTCCGCCGGTCAGATTGGCGACGGTTCCGGTCATCGCGGACGCTCGGTCGGAGGCGAGGAATACCGCGACCGCTGTGAGTTCGGCCAGGGTGGTGGGGCGTTTGCGGTGGGTCATCGTGCTGACGGCCGCGGTGAATTGGTCTTTGGGGATGCCCAGCGCGTCGGCGTGCAGCCCGTACACGACATCAATGACCGGTGTCTCGACCATGCCTGTGGTGCGCAGGCAGATCGAGCGGACGCCGTGCTGGGCCCATTCGGCCGACAGCGCGCGGTTGAGGGCTTCCATCGCCGCCCAGCCGACGCTCATGCCACCGACCAGGGGCAGGCTCACGCGGGCCGGTTCGGGTGTGTGCATCATGATCACTCCCGATTCTTGGGGGATCATGTGCCGTGCGGCGGATTTCGCGGTCACGAAATGAGCCTGAGCGTATGTCGTGATCGGTCGCATGAAATTGTCGACCGGTAGGTCGGTGAGCGGGATTCCCTGCAGTCCCCGCGGTGAGATTCCGATCGCGTTGAACGACACGTCGATGCGGCCGGCGTCGGCGACGACGGCGTCGAGGTGTTCGGTGACGGATTTCTCGTCCCTGGCGTCGACAACAGCGGTCTCGACGGCTCCGCCCGCGGCGGAGATTTCCTTCGCGACGGTGTTGACGTTGTCGTGATGTCGCCCGGTCAGGAAGACCCTGGCGCCTTCGTGGGCGAATCCGCGGGCGACCGCGCTGCCGACCGCTCCGCCCGCGCCGTAGACGACCACATTCTTGTTTTCCAGCAACATTTCCTTCTCCTTCTTGTTGTTCACGCCAGCGCGTGAAGTCCGTGGCCGGTGAGCTCGTATACCCGCAGCTCGTCCCGGTTGCCGGTGTCCCCGCACAGCCGTGCGATCTCGGCGCCGACGATGGCGGGCGTGAGCAGCGGTTCGAGTGCTGCCGCGAATGCGGCGGCGTCGATTCCCGCGCGCTCGGCGTATGCGGCGACACCGGCGGCACCGAGTTCGGTGGCAGGCGTGAGTTGCGGCAGCACGGTCGCGAAGCGGATTCCGAGGGCGGCGCGGCGGGATTCGTCCGCGGCGTAAGAGGCGAGGAATCGGATCATCGCTTTCGCGCCCGCGTATCCGCCGCTCAGTGGTGAGCCGCGCAGTGCGGCGCCGCTGGACATCGCCACCACCAGGCTGTCGGGCGCCAGTGGGTGTCGCAGCGCCGCGCGCATCCAGTGGAAGGCGTGTTGGGTGTCAACGTGCCAGTTGCGGCTGAACGATTCCCACGATTGTTCGTGCACAGGGCCGGTGGCGGGCATCGCGCCCGCGTTGAGTACGAGCAGTGTGGGTTGGTGTCGCTCGATCAGGGTGCGGGCGGTCTTCGCGTCGGTCGCGTCGGCGACCACCGGGACGAACGCCGCACCCAATTCCCGGCGCAGGTCCGCCAGCGCCTCGGCGGTGCGCGCGACGCCGACGACGCGGTGACCCCGGTCGATCAGCGCGGCGGCGATCGCCGATCCGAAACCGCGACTGGCTCCGGTGACCACGGCCGTGGTCTGCGCCTGATCGCGCACGCCTGCCTCTTCGCCGCGTGCCTCGTCCCGGACAACGACCGCTCTGGTCATGGCAACCACCTCCTACTCATACAGAGGCGATCGCAGAGCGAAAGTCATCGGCACCCCATCCGGCCGCATGACCGATGAGTTTGGCCGGCCACCGCGCCCTACATACGGCCACAATCACTGTCGCGTCCTTGGGTCGTCCCGGAAACGGTCGTTTCCGGGACGGTCGAGCGAAGCGCCTCGAGCGGCGGCGTTCGCCCAGGTCGATCCGTCCCGAAACTCCCTGTCGATATCCGAAGTCCTCTGCGCGGATGTCCGGAGTCCTCTGCGTCAGTTGGATGACGGTGGGTTGTCGGTGGCTTGGGGGACGTTAGCCGCAGAGCTATGGGGCGCATGTTCGCTCAGCCTCGACCGTAGCCCCGCAGAGCCCTTGACCAGCACGTCATCCCGAGCGCAAGCGACGGAAGGGACATCAACTTGCGTAACGCCCTCTGAGTGGGCACATCCTGTAACGGCGTGACAGAAGGGGCTTGGTCGGCTGCAGGATACTGGTGGGACCACGGTGGAGCCTCGGCCCGGTATGCCGCATGGGGGTGTACGGGTTCGTACGGGAAACGTGACTCCATCCGGTCGGCCCGGACACCCTGGTCCTACCGCACCGAGGGAGTGCTCGCGGATACTGCCCTCGCAGGCTCATGTCGGCCCAGCCAGGAAGGAACATCGGAGTAAAGACAGCCGTCTACTGTGCAACTCTCGCCGCCGCAATAGCCAGAGCGACGATGACAACTAATCCCAGAACAAGGAGCACATGATGCGTTTCAGTCAGACCTCCGCCCTCGCGGGGGTGGCCGCGATGATAGGGACGGCGATCGCGATCGCCGCGCCTGCCAGCGGTGCCCTGGTCGCAGCCGCCCCAGGTAGCGCGACCGCCGTCCAGGGCGTCGTACAGCCGGACGCGACTGCCATCGAATACGGCCTGTAGGGCCGGGCTGCAGCACTGGTGGAAACTCGCCGGTGACCCGACCGTCGTAACCAGCCCCACATCCAACTACACCATCGTGTTCGCGCGCGGCGGTGACGGGGGAGATCGGCTACACCCAAAACTCCGGGTCGGCCGGGTCACAATGGGCCGAGGTGAACAACAACTGGCGGTTCGCCGGCCCCTAGCCCAACCACCAGCAACTAAAGGATCAGCACTCCGACCGGCATGCCCAACCCTAGATCGGCCACCTGGCCGCTTCAGGTCTGGAGGTCAGAAGAGGTGCCCCAATGAAGAACCCGACCGGGTATCGCCCGCGGAGTGCTCGCGACCACGATCACCGCCGTCTCAGCGCTGACGGTCGTTGAGCCGCTCCCGCCCAGGCGGCAGACTGCTTGTCCGGGCGCGAGGTCATGCCCAGGCAGTACATCCATTACCACGGTCAGGAGGTTGGCTTCGGGGAGGTGCTGTGGAACCCTACGACCGAACAGGCGTGCGCCTGGTGCCACGTCAACTCCAACTTCCGGGCCAACCACTCCGGCTGGGACGTCGCGCTGGCCAACCGTGCCGTCCAGGTCGGTGGTTCGAACCTTGTTCGGGTCCCGACCAACTACGCGCTGGCGCCTTGTCGACGAACCGGGCCGAGCGTAGGTCGGCCAGCACCCGCGCCCGCTCATCCGGGCTCAACGCGGCCGGGTGCGGCGCAGGTGCCGGGCGCGGTCCGAGCACCACCGGCGCGGGATGGCGATGCCGGTGCACGGTGGTCCGCGATTTGCCCGACAGGGCGCACGCCGCGGTCACACCGAGCACGGGTTCCAGCGCGGCGAACGCCTGGTCGATCACATCTTGGGCGGCGCGTCGTTGTCCGCGCTCTCGGAGAGCAGTTCCAAGAGCGCGTGCGCTTTCCCATGATCTCCAATGCGGCCCTGGTCTTGGCCAACTCCCGCTCGGCCTTCTCCGCCCGTGCCCGTAGCCGCTCGTTCTCCTTCTCGGCCTCGCTCTTGCGCGTCTTGGGGCCGGAAGGCTGAGCCGCCGGCGCGTTCAACGCTCCCGCATCACGGGCCTTTCGCCACTCGATGATGTGCGAGTGATACAGCCCCTCGTGGCGCAGCAACGCGCCCTTGGCCCCCGGCTCGGTCGCCGCGTCGTAGGCCTCGACCATCGCCAGCTTGTACTCCGGCGTGAACGAGCGCCGCTTAGGCCTATCCGATCGAGGCCTGTCACCCTTGTCCACCTCACCATCGTCGGCGAGATCCCCACGGAGGTCGGCCACCGTCAAAGTCGCTACCTGAAAGATCCTGTTCTCGCCCCATTTGAGCCTCAGAAGACTACTTCGTCCCCAGGTCTCACGAGAGTCTGACAGAGAGGGACCCGCCATGCTCCTACGACCTCTGGGTCGTGTCTCCCTTGTGCCTCGCGTGCCTGTAAGCAGCCGGGGGAGCCATGCGTCGGCTCGATACCATCTCACCGTGATTTCCAGCGCCCGCACCACGGTCTTCGACATCGACGGCACGCTCTGCTTCGACGGACGGGCGATCGACAGCCGGATCCTCGCCGCCATCGAGGCATGTGAACATGCCGGTCATCAGCTGGTCTTCGCCTCCGCAAGGCCGGTCCGCGACCTCCTGCCTGTCCTCGACGGGGCTTTCCCCGCCGCCACGCTGATCGGCGGGAACGGCAGCCTCGTCTCCATCGGCGGCCAGGTCCGGGCGCGCGCCGCGTTCGGTGCCGGCGAACTCGACAAGCTGCTGGTCGAGGCCGAGCGGTACCAGGCGGGCTACCTCGCCGACGGCCCCTGGGACTACGCCTACACCGGGCCGGCCGACCACCCGATTCTCAGCCGCGTCGACCAAGGCTGCCTCGCCCGTCGGGTCGACCTCGCTGACCTTCCCTCTGTCGTGAAGTTCCTCGTGGTCAACGCAACCGACATGGCGGCCCTCGCCGAGGCCGGCCGCGTGCTGGGGATGACCGTCAACCATCACCTCGACGAGGCGATCATCGATTTCGCCCAGGGCACCACGAACAAGTGGGAGGCCCTGACCTCGCTGGGCATCGACGAGTACAACGCCTTCGGCAACGACATCAACGACATCGACCTGCTGCGCAACGCGCGGCACGGGGTCCGTGTCGGTGCCCACCCGAGCCTGGACGGCATCGCCCGTGTCACCGTCGCGCCCGCCCCGGGCGCTGTCGCCGCCGAGATCTCCAGGCTGGCCGCAGCGACGCCGCAGCCTGAGTAGGTCTCCGGTCAGCTGCGAATCCAAGAAGACGGGCGCGGACGGCGCACAGCCGAAGCGGCAGGGCGCCCGTCCCACCCTGCTGCCCAACCGTTATGACATCGGCGGCTGAAGAGCAAGGGCCGCCACGGGAACCGGCGAAAGCCCATGGGCGCATCTGCCGCGAAGATCCGTATCAGGGAGGACGTGCCGGTCAGGAGCAGCACTTCCGGGTCCAGCACTGCATACGGGTAGTACCGGCCACAGATGGAAGACGCCGGCCTGGCCAGACGGCAGCCTCTGCGACCCCGAAGAGATCTCCCGGCGAGAAGGCCGCGACCCGCACCGGCTGCCTCATCAGAAATCCGGGACACCCGAGGCTGAACCGGACGCTGCGCCAACCGCCGAGGCGGTGGCCGACTGATCCAGATGATGGTCGCCCGCACCCGGAGCCGCTCGTTGGTCGCGGACACGCAACTGATTGACTTGGATCATGCACCTGCTTTTCTCGTACGGAACACTCCAGCAGCCCGAGGTCCAGCGAACGGTTTTCGGAGCCGAAATTGCAGGCGTGGCCGACGCCGTCGTCGGCCACCGTCTCGGCGAGGTCATC
This sequence comes from Nonomuraea sediminis, assembly GCF_018531495.1. Lineage (GTDB taxonomy): Bacteria > Actinomycetota > Actinomycetes > Streptosporangiales > Streptosporangiaceae > Nonomuraea > Nonomuraea sediminis. Next base: position 35,401 of record NZ_JAHDTI010000010.1, on the reverse strand, counting down.
ATTGAGGACCCTCACGTGATCGAGCTCAGCGGATCAGCGATCCACCCTGCTCTCATTACCGACAACAGCCCTGAGGCAGAGGTGATCGGCACCGTCTTCACACTCACCGATGACCAGTTGGCCCAGGCCGATGACTACGAGGTGGATGCATACCGCCGCGTCGAGGTACCGCTGCGGTCCGGGCGCACTGCCTGGGTTTACGCGCTCAACTGAGCTCAGGGATCAATCACCTGGTCGCGCGGGCGACCAGGTGGTGTGGTCCCGAAGCTGGTCCGTCTCGACGCTGACGCATCGCGAGACCGCTGTACGGCGCCGCGGCCTGCGCACCGACCGGGAGAACGTCCGGCTGCGCCGTCCGCTGATGCAGGCCCTGGATCGGATGTGGAGCCGTGCCCAGGCCGAGGGCACCGTACGCCCCAACCTCACCAGCGGCGACTTCGCCCTACTCCTGGCCCGGGTGCTGCGCCCGCTGCCCAACCTCCTGGAGGATCTTCGGCTATGCGTCGAACTGATGGCCGACGTGCTGTCGGCGACGTCGGACTATCAGAGGCTCGCGCTGATCGAGCTGTACGAGGTGCACGCCGAGGTCGTGCTTCCCCAGGTGGTCGCCTATCTACGCCGAGCCGGCGTAGTAGAAAGGATTCCGCTACTTCGGACAGCGCCATATCGAAATAGAGGCAGCGCACAGCGTGCATGAGGAATCAACAACAAGCCTCCTCGACGACGTCACGCTCGACGATGCCGAATACCTGGCGCTGGTGGCAGCCGCAAACGACTCCATGCTGAAGATCTTCGGCGCCGAAGCCAAGATCCTGCGCAGGGCCGCCACAGGCGAGTACTACGAAAAGCAGGCCACAGCGATCCTCGGAGCATGACCAGAGCCGGAGATTTCGGCGCGTATAGCCCCCCGCAGGCCATACACCAACCGGATGGTTCCGGAAATGGTCACGCTCCGCTACCTGGCGGTTCAGGCCACCTTCGGAAGAAGGGGGCCGGACCGCCCGCGCCGCCCGGGAGGCCTGGTCGACTACGCCATGCTCCCGGCGAGCCCGTGCCGCATCGCGATCGGCTGCGGGGTGCGGGCTCCGGCGACCTCGCATAATCAGGTGTCGCCTATTCGATGGTGCTTCTGAGGCTGTCAGTTATCACTCACGGTGGTCATTGCCTGGGGCATAGCCGCTCCAGGCGTTCTTGACTTCGGAGGTCAGCCCATGTCGCCGGGGGCATCTCGCGGAGCGTGTAGTGCTTGCGCGTCGGGTATGCCGGAGCAGGGACTGGGTGGCGGTGGAGACGCGAGAGTAGACGATCCGCACCGCGGCTCCTCAGGGCTGCACTTTCGGGGGCGTGGGCCGAGTGTCCGCTCCCCGCATGCTCCGTGCCGTAGGCCGTTACTTCACGACCCGGAACCGCAGGTGCGTGACCGCGTCGGAGGCGACCACCTGCGTGCGCATGAACTCGATGTGGCCAAGGTCTTCCAGCAGCCGGCTTCCAGAGCCCAGCACGACCGGCACCAGGTTGATCAGCAACTCATCCAGCAGTCCGCCACGCAGGAACTGCCGTCCTGTCTGGGCACCCATCACGATCACGTCTTTGTCTCCGGCCGCGTCCTGCGCGGCCTTCAGGGCGGCCTCGATGCCGTCGGTGATGAAGGTGAACGTCGCGCTTTTCATGACGAGTTCGTCGCGGGTCTGGTGGGTGAGCACGAATGTCGGTGCCGGATAAGGGGTGTCCTGCCAGTGCGGGAGGCCGACGTCGAACGTGCGCCTGCCGACCACGACCGCGCCGACTGAAGCGGACATCGTAGCGAGGACCTCCTTGTCTCGCGGGTCGGGCTGGTCGGTGAACATCCACTCGTGCAGTCGCATGCCGCCCTTACCCATGGGATGCTCCGCACCGATGTCTGGACCGGCGACGAAGCCGTCCAATGACATGCTCTTGCACAGCACCACGGCACCCATTGAGACCTCCTGAACGTTGTCCTCAGGAGTTAGACCACCCGGCCTCTCACAACTCATCGGCGCAGAGTGGCAGCGGACTCCGCAAGGTAAGTCCGGAATCCGCAAAGTCTGTTGAGCATCAGGAGGGCGACAGTGGTCGGCGTCAAGTCTTGTCAGTCGCTCACCGTAGTTCTCCCCGCTCGGCATCCTGGCAGGCAGTGACGACCGACTACGGGAAGGCCTTCCTGGCGTTCGTCCGCGACCCGCGGTAAGCCTGTCGTCGTGTTGCTTACCGGATGCGTGATTCATCCTGCTTCATCCGGTGGGCATAGTTTTGGGGCATGGCGCTGCAACTTCTTCAGGTGAATTTCAAGGCTCGAGATGACTCGGCGCTGGGCCGGTTCTGGGCGGAGGCGCTCGGCTGGGGTGTTTCCAGCGAGGGACCCGGTGTGACCAGCGTTAAACCCGTAGGTTTCGTGTGGCCGGACCCCTCCGCCGTCTGCGTCGATGTCGTCGCCGTCCCGGACCCCGAAACGGTGAAGTACCGCGTGCACCTCGATCTCGCCGCCACCTCTGCGGCCCATCAGGCGGAGTTGGTCGCGCGTCTGAAGGAGCTCGGTGCGACGCCCGCCGATGTGGGCCAGGGCGACGTCCCGTGGACGGTTCTGGCCGATCCGGAGGGCAACGTGTTCTGCGTGCTGGAGCCTCGGGAGATCTACCGGGACACCGGGCCGATCGCCGCGGTGGTGGTCGACTGCGCGGACCCGCGGGTCATGGCCCGGTTCTGGGGCGAGGCGATGGACTGGACCCTGCACGAGGTGAGCGACGATCACGCGACGCTGCGCTCCGCCAAGGGGGTCGGGCCGTATCTGGAGTTCCTCCGCACGCCCGGCGTGCCGACCGTGTGGAACCGCGTCCATCTCGACCTGCTGCCGTACCGCGGTGACGATCAAGCGGCGGAGGTGGCCCGGCTGCAGGCCCTCGGCGCGAGGCTGGCCGATGTGGGCCAGGGAGACGTCCCGTGGGTCGTCCTCGCCGACCCGGAGGGCAACGAGTTCTGCGTCCTCGGTCGTGCCTGACGCGGAGCCTCCCCGCCTTCGGGCAAGCCCCTCGACGTTGTACTTGATTTCCAGACGCCTGAGGGCGACCGGATACAGGCGGGATCTTGCCGTTCAGGAATTCCTAGATCCGGGGGGTATGGAGGACTCAGGTGGCGACAGATCTTCGACTGGGGCCGCTGATCTGCCGACGGCGTTGAGAAATCGTGTGCCCCAATCTCTCAGGTGATCGACGAACTCCGGCGGTTCGATCACGTCGAATTCGGCGCCGACATTGCCCAGCGCCTGGGTTGGCCAGTCCAGGCTGGTGGACACCATCGTGAGCCGGCAGCGGTCCCCGTCGACCGGTTCGATGACGCCCCACTGGCCGACCATCCGGCGTATGTGTTCGGCGGGCGCATGGACCAACACGACGACCGTGTGGGCTCTGGGAATCTGTGCCGAGGCGCGCACGAACGCGGCGGCGTCCCCGCCGGGCAGAGGCCGCTGCCGGAAGCGGGCTCCGATATTGCGTGGCTGGGTCAGCCGGTCGAGGCGGAAGCTGCGCCAGTCGTGCCTGGCCAGGTCGTAGGCCACCAGGTACCACCGGCCGCCGAGCGCCACGAGGCGATGAGGTTCCACCTCGCGCTCGGTCTGCGAGCCGCCGCGCGCGGTGTAGTGGAAGCACAGCCGTTCCTGGTCCCGGCAGGACTGGGCGATCGCGGTCAGCACCTCCGCGGGGACGACCGGTCCGGCGGGCGTCGCGGAGACGGTCATCGCGCGCACCGCGTTCACCCGGGCGCGTAGGCGAGTTGGGAGGACCTGCACCACTTTGGTCAACGCGCGCACCGCTGCCTCTTCCATGCCCGCGATTCCGCTCTGCGCGGCGTCGCCCATGCCGACCGCCAGTGCGACCCCTTCCTCGTCGTCGAGCAGCAGCGGCGGCAGCACAGCCCCGGGCGCGAGCTGGTAGCCGCCGTCGGTGCCCCGGGAGGCCTGCACCGGATAACCGAGCTCACGCAGCCGGTCGACGTCCCGGCGCAGAGTGCGTTCGGAGACCCCGAGGCGATCGGCCAGATCGGCGCCGGACCAGTGGCGGTGCGTCTGCAGCAGCGACAGCAGCGTGAGCGTGCGGGAACTGGTGTTGGCCATGTCACCATCATCCCTGCACTTCCGGTCAAAAACTGGCCGGAAGTCTGAATAGGGTCGTCACCATGATGACTCGCGAGATTCAGTTGACCGCCCAGATCGCAGCTGTCCCCGGACCCGAGCACTTCACCGTCACTGAGACGCAGATCGACGGCGAGGTCGTGGTCCGCACCGACTACCTGGGCCTTGCCGCTACCTACCTCGAACTCATGCGGCCCGACTGCCACCTTCCAATCCCGGCGTGGCAGCCGGGTCAGCGGGTCGGCGTCATGGCGATCGGCACTGTTCTGCGTTCGGCCAGCCCGGAGCTGAAAGAAGGCGACCTGGTCCAGTCGATGAGCGGTTGGAGCACGCACTCGGCGGGCCCGGCCGCTTCCTACGTCAAGCTGGACCCGGATGCCTACCCCGACCCGAGCTACCACCTGGGCCAGGGGCCGACCGCCTACTACGGCGTCGCGGATGTGGCCAAGGTCGGCCAGGGCGACACCGTGTTCGTCTCCGGCGCGGCCGGAGGCGTCGGCTCATTGGCCGGGCAGATCGCCCGCAACCTGGGCGCCAAGAAGGTCATCGGCAGCGCAGGCAGCCAGGCCAAGGCGGACTACCTCGTCAACGAGCTCGGCTTCGACGCCGCCTTCGACTACCACCACGACCCGGTCGCCGCGCTCAAGGAGCTGGCTCCGGAGAGCATCACCGTCTTCTTCGACACCGTCGGCGGGGCGCTGTACGACGCCGCGCTCGAGGTCGCCGCGCCAGGCGCGCGGTTCGCCCTGTGCGGATCGCTGTCCACCCAGCTGGGCGCCGCACCCGACCGCTTCCCCGAGCCCGACCCGGCCGCCGCCCAGACCAGGCAGGTCGAGCTGCTGCCGTTCTCCTGCTACCACACGCCCGACCAGATCGCCGCCTGGCACCACCACTTCCGCACAGCGCTGGTACAGAGTCGATTCGTGTATCCGCGGACCGTGGTCGAAACCGGCATCGACGGCGTGCCCAACGCCTTTCTGTCCATGCTCCGGGGCGACTACCGAGGCAACGTCTCGGTACGGCTGGCATGATCACCCTGTCCCGGCGCACCCTCAACCGAGCTCTGCTCCAGCGCCAGTTCCTGCTGGAGCGCACCAACCGGACGCCCCTGGAGGTGATCGGCCACCTGGTCGCCATGCAGGCACAGGAGCCGAACTGGCCCTACGTCGGCCTGTGGACCCGGATCCGCCGATTCACCCACGCCGAACTCACCGCCCTGCTCGCCGACCGGCGGGTGGTGCGTTCCGGCTTCCTGCGCAGCACGATGCACCTCGCCGCAGCCGACGACTTCCGCCGGCTTCGGCCCGTGCTGCAGCCCGTCCTGAACCGAACCGCCGACTCGGCGTACTTCCGGCGTAACAACGCCGGACTTGACACCGAAACGCTGATGGCCGACGGACGCGCACTGCTGGAGAACGGACCACTGTCCCGAAAGGAACTCGCCAGACACCTCGCGGCCCGCCACCTCGGCCGCGACAGCAGGATTCTCGCCGGTGAAATCGAACTGCGCACCCCACTCATCCACGACCCAGCCACCGCATCCTGGGGCGGCTGGAGCAACCGATCATCGATCACCGTCACGGCCGCCCCGGTCGACGGCGCCCACCCCACCGCCATCCACGAACTGATTCGCCGCTACCTGGCCGCCTTCGGACCCGCCACCGTGGCAGACGTCCAGGCCTGGTGCGGCCTGACCCGGCTGGACCAGATCATCCCGGAGATGGGCACCGAACTGCGGCACTACACCGGCCCGGACGGACAGCAACTCCTCGACCTGCCCGACACCCCGCTACCTGACCCCGACACTCCCGCCCCGGCGCGGCTGCTTCCCGCCTACGACAACGCTCTCCTGGGCCACGCCGACCGCAGCCGCATCATCGCCGACGCCGACCGCAAACACGTGACCCCCGGACAGGCCATGGTCCGCCCCACCCTCCTCGTCGACGGCTACGTCCGCGGCACCTGGTCCTTCACCGCAGGCGAGGTACGGCTGACGCCTTTCCGACCCCTCTCGGCAACCGAACAACAAGCAGTCGACCATGAGATCACCCAGCTGCTGCCCTTCCTGTCGCACAGCTTGACGGGCTGCTGAACGCGACGATCAGACCGCAGCGATCCAACGCGAGGCCGAGCGGTCGGCGGGTCGTGTTCACTGCTCGAACATGATCATGAATTGATGTTCCGTTAGAGGAACGCTCGACGAGCACGGCTCTGCGCCTGCCGAAAACTCCGTCCACGCAGTTCAAGCGGCATGTGAGTACTCGTGGAGAACCCCGCCGAGCCGATCTCGTCGGCGAATGTTCAGGTCGTCGATTCGCTTCGGATCGGCGATCGGATCTGGGACAGTACGCAGTGGTGCCGCCTGAGCCCGGGCTTGGTGGGCTCGGTGCTCGTTGTAGAACTGTTCAACTCGCGCAGGGCGTGCCGCAGGCGACGTTCGTTCCAGATCAGGCAGCGGTCCAGCAGCTCGCGCCGGCACGACTGCACCCACCGCTCGATGACCGCGTTCATGCGCGGCATCCGGATACCGGTGAGCATGGTCTGGATGCGGCGTCGGCAAGGATCTCGTCGATGAGGGCCGGGAACTTGGCGTCCCGGTCTCGGATCAGGTAGCGCGCCCGGCAGCCCGCATCCTCCAGATCCGTCACGAGATTCTTGATCGCCTGGATGACCCAGCTGGCGTTCGGGTGCGCGGTGGTGCCCAGCACGCGGGCGCGCCTGGTGACCTGCTCGATGACCGCCAGGATGTACTGGCGCTGCCCGTTCAAAGTGATGGTCTCGATGAAATCGCAGGCCAGCAGGGCGTCGGCTTGCGAGCGCAGGAAGTCGGCCCATGTGGTGGACGCCCGATCGGGTGCCGGTTCAAGCCCTTCCTGGTTGACGATCTCCCAGACCGTGCACGGTGCGATCTTGATGAGCTCTCCGTGCAGCCGCCGATATCCTGTGGTGGATTTTCGCGAACCAGGCGCAAGATAGGGACACGGATGGAGCGGACCGTCAGCGGGCGCCCAGGCCGACTCGGCCGGCTGACACGGGCATGACGCCGTTTCATCAGATCACAGTGCCAGCGCAAGACGGTATCCGGCCGGACAATGAGCCGCAGCCGGCGCAGGACCTCGCGCGGCAGCGATGCCAGGAGCGCGGCGAGAAACGCTCGGTCCTCGGGAGCGAATCTCACTCTGGTATCGGCACCGAGCTACCGCTCCAGAACTGGGATCTGGTGACGCAGGGCGAGAATCTCGATCGCCCATCGGCAGCAACCGCAGCGCGGTGAAGGTGACAGCGAGATAGGCCAGACGAAGGAGCACGGCCGATCATCCTGCCGCACGCGTCTCCCTCTCCTGGCGGCCGAGGCTCGCGCACGCCACACAGAACCCCCCAAGGCCATGACCTGGGTGGATGTAATTGTCGGCAGGCGCAGAGTTGAAGACGCGTATCGTGAAGGAATTGCGATCGATACAGCGGATCATAAGCTCCAGGTCGGCATAGTCGGCACGCCTGCGCACATTAACCTGCGGACCTAACGTTTAAAGGTGCCTTGACCACCCGCAAGGCCGCCGCCGATGCCGAGTCCACCGGCGACGATCGACCCGATGATCTCACCACGCATACCCCAGAAGTTAATGACCGTGGTCGCAGTCCAGTAGGTTACCTGGAACCGTGCATCCCACCCGATGATCTTCTCGATCGGGTAGTTGAACCACGCGGTACCCCACGTCGCCTGCCCACCCAGCGCAATTCCCCCGGCGACCCCGCTGAAGATGTAGTCGGTATCCAGGAACCAGATGTCAAGGTCAACAGTGAAGAATCCACCCATTAACACTCGGACGGTATATTTCGACTGCTCTGTAGCCGCCAGAGACTCCTTGACCGGGTCGGACACTTTTTCTGGGAACTCTTGAGCGATCTCCAGAGTCTTCGCCGTCAGGGACCGAAGCGTCTCCCTCGCAATTACCGAATGGGCCTCGACTAATGACAGTTCGCGCGGGTCGGGTGCCTCATCGGCTGGAGAAGACATGGAAATCCTCGCTATCGCACTTCGATTAGGCATAACCGACGAGTTCATCCAGCGCCGACCCGCACATAAGATGTCAGCACCAAATGACTCGAAAACAGATTCCTCAACACCTTGGGGGAATCCATGCTCTGCTCATATCAGTGCTTGAATACGTCAAGCATGACGCGCCGGACGGATTCTCGCAATAATATTGGCATACCTAGTGCAAGGGAATAATATCGGCCTCGATCGTTCACGTCAATGAGATTTCAGGTGTGCGCCTGCCGAAAATTCCGTCCATGCAGGTCAAGCAGTATGTGAGTACTCGTGGAGGACGCCGCCGAGCCGGTCTTGGCGGCGTACATTCAGGTGGATGATTCGCTCTGGATCCGTGAATGGATCGGGGGTGGTGCGCAGCGGGGCTGCTTGGCCCAGGGCCTGATGGGCGCGGTGCTGGTTGTAGAACCGTTCGTATTCGCGTAGGGCATGCCGCATGTGGCGTTCGTTCCACAGTAGGCAGCGGTCGAGGAGTTCGTGGCGGCACGACTGCACCCATCGCTCCATGATTGAGTTCATTCGCGGCACCCAGATACTAGTGAGCACGGATCTTTACGTCGGCGAGGATGCCGTCCATGAGAGCGGGGAACTTCGCATCCCGGTCTCGGATCAGCTAGCGGGCTCGGCAGCCCGCATCTTCGAGTTCCATCACGAGATCCTTCATGGCCTGGATGACCCAAGTGGCGGGCGGGGGAGTGGTGGTGCCAAGCACGCAGACGTGCCTGGTGGTGTGCTCGATGACGGCCAGGATGAATTGGCGCTGGCCGTTGAGGGTGATGGTCTCGATGAAGTCGCAGGCCAGCAGGGCGTCGGCTTGCGATCGCAGGAAGTCGGCCCATGTGCTGGAGGCCCGCTGGGGTGCCGGATCGAGATCTTCCTGCTTGGGGATCTCTCAGACGGTGGAGGGCGCAACCTTGATGCCGAGCGTGGCGAGCTCTCCGCGTATCCGCCGGTAGCCCCAGGCGGGATTCTCCTGGACCAGGCGCAGGACGGGAAGCCGTAGCCGGCGTAGGACCTCGCGGGGCAGCGATGTCAGGAGCGCGGCGACAAAAGCTCGGTCTTCCGGGCCGAATCTCACTCTGGTTTCATCGCCGAGTTGCCGTTCGAGGGCGAGAATCTCGACGTCCTTGTCCCGATCGCCCATCGGCAGCAGCCGCAGCGCGGCGAAGGCGTTGGTAATGGTCAGATAGGCCAGGCGAAGGAGCATGGCCGATCATCATGCCGCACGTGTTGCTTTGCCTGGTGCCGGAACTGGTGCACGCCACGCCAAGCCCAACATGCTCGTGACCTGGGCGGATGTAATTATCGGCAGGCGCAGTGCCCGCGCGGGTGCGGGGGACGCGGGTCCCCCGCACCCGGAGTCCTACATCAGCGGCACCGCCCGGTTCAGGGCGGGCGGGGCCACCGGCCCCTGCCGCAGGTAGGCCCGCATGGCCTCGTAGTCGCGGTTGCCGCGCACGGCGTCGGTGTACCCGGCGAAGGCGGGGTAGCCGTCGGCGCCGATCAGCGTGTAGGCCAGCGCGGCGAGCCGGTAGGTCCTGCCGGTGTCGAGCGGCTGCCCGTTCACGATCACGTCGGCGGGGTTGACCCGGTCCCCGACGGGCCGGTTCGCGGAGTAGGAGAAGCGGACGTTCTTGGACACGGCCAGCGGCGCGAACTTCACGGTGCCGTTGGCCTGCGTCTGCCACTGCTGCTCCAGGGCCTGCTCGAGCTGCGAGCCCTTGACCGAGACCGTGAGCACCGGGTTGGCGTAACCCCACGCCGCCCACGACTCGCCCATGAGCACCTGCCCGTCGCTGTCGGCGGGGTTCGTGCCCTTGGCGAACAGCAGGTCGCCGCGCAGGGAGTTGGAGCCCTTGGTCGGGGCGACGGCCACCATGGCCAGGTCGGCCTTGCCGCCCTCGGTCCGCTGCGAGTCGAAGTAGGCCACGTCGGCCACGGTGTTGCCGAGCGTGCTCTGCCCCGTCGCGTCGCGGGTCCTGGTGAGGTCGCCGGTGATGGTCCCGTACGGCTTGGCGTAGGTCTCCTTCTGCTTGGCGTTCCAGTGGTCGACCAGCTTCACCATGGCGGGGTCGGGGGTGACGTCGCGGGTCACGGGGTGGTTGACCGCGGTGGTCTCGGACCTGATGACGTCGCGGGTACGGTGGTCGAGCTTCAGGTTGATCTCGTTGATGAGGCGGCCGTGGTTGGCGGCCTCGACGACCGGGCGGGGGTTACCCGCCGGGTCGGGTAGCGAGCAGGTGAAGTACCAGTGCCAGTGGCCCGTGACGATGACGTCGATGTCGGGCGAGGCGTTGGCGGCGAAGTCCCAGATCGGCCCGTTCTTCTGGTCGGCGCAGCCGTTGTAGTCGTCTCCGGCCTTGCCGCCCTCGTGCACGTTGGCGACGATGGCCTTGACGCCGCGCCGCTTGAGGATGGCGGCGTACTTGTTGGCCGTCTCCACCAGCGGCAGGTTGTCCAGTGACGGCTGGTAGGAGGTGGAGCCGTCCACCGTGGTGGGCGTGGTCAGGTTGATGAACCCGACGGGGATGCCCTGGAAGCGCTTGATCACGTACGGCGGGAGCACCGGCCGGGTGTCGCCCTTCCGCGTGATGTTGGCCGTCGAGATGGCGAAGTCGGCGCCGTGGAACTGCCGCCCGTCGGAGTCGGTGAAGCAGCTGTCGACCCCGATCTCGCCGAAGCACTCGCCCTCGCCCATGTGGTCGCGCAGGAACTCCAGCGACCGGTCGAGCTCGTGGTTGCCCACGGTCGTGAAGTCGAGCTTGATCTTGTTGAGGAACTCGATCGTCGGCTCGTCGGCGTGGTAGGACACCTCGGTCGGCCAGCCGCTGAAGTTGTCACCGGCCGAGAACGTGACCGTGTTCTCATGGCCTTGCCGGAGCTTGTCCAGATGCGTCGCCACGTACGGCGCGCCGCCCACCACCAGGGTGTTCCCTTGCGGATCCTTGATCGTCCCGTCGGTGGCGTTGTTCTGCGGGGTGATGTAGCCGTGGAAGTCGGTGAGGGACAGCAGTTGCACGTCCACAGGCTTCGGGTCGGCCAGTGCCGGTGAGGCGGAGGAGGCCAGAGTGACGCCTAAGGCGACGACGATCCACTTGCGAAGGGAATGCACACATACTCCTCGATAGGGGGATACAACGGGAGAAAAGACTGGTGGATCAGCCCTTCGAGCCGGTGAACGCGATCCCGGCGATCAGCTGTCGCTGCATGACTACGAAAAGAACGATCACGGGCAGCGAGGCGACGACGGACCCGGCGAAGAGGATCGGGTAATTGGTCAGGTACTGGCCGCGCAGCGAGGCCAGCCCGGCGGAGAGCGTCATCATCTCCGGGTCGGTGTTGACCACCAGCGGCCAGAGCAGGCTGCTCCAGGACCACATGACGGTCAGCAGCCCGAGCGCCAGCAGCCCGGGCCGCACCAGCGGCAGCATGATCCACCAGTAGATCTGCAGCGGGTTGGCGCCGTCCAGGCGCGCCGCCTCGTCCAGTTCCCTGGGCAGCGTCTTGAAGAACTGCCGCAGCAGGAACGTGCCGAAGGCCCCGAAGACCCCGGGGGCGATGAGCGCCTGGAGGGTGTTGAGCCAGCCGAGCCCCTGCATGATCTCGTACCGGGGCAGCAGGAACAGCTCTCCCGGCACCATCAGCACGGCCAGGAACAGCATGAAGATCGGCCCGCGCCCGGGGAAGTCCAGCCGCGCGAAGGCGAAGGCCGCGAGCGAGCAGAGCAGCAGCTGCCCGGCCGTCACCGCCGCCGTGACGATCACGGTGTTGAGGAACTGCCGCCCGAGCGGCACGGTCCTGAACACGTCGGCGAAGTTGTGCCACTGCCAGGAGGGGACCGGCGTGGGCGGCACCCGCATCGACTCGGTGACCGTCTGCAGCGAGACCACGAGCTGCCAGACGAACGGCGTGATCATGATCAGCCCACCGGCGAGCAGGACCGCGTGCACGATCCAGCGCCTACTCATAGTGGACCCACCGCCTCTGCAGCCTGAACTGGAGGGCGGTCAGCGCGAGGATCAGGGCCAGCAGCACGACCGCGATCGCGGCTGCGTAGCCGCGGCTGTTCTGCACGAAGCCCTGCTCGTAGAAGAGGTAGACGATCGTACGGCTCCCCGCCATCGCCGGGCTCTTGGTGTCGATCATGAGGTAGACCAGGTCGAACACCTGCAGAGCGTTGATCAGCGTGATCACCATGACGAAGAACGTGGTGGGCGTGAGCAGCGGCAGCGTGATGCGGAAGAACTGCCGCATCCTGCCCGCGCCATCGATCGCGGCGGCCTCGTAATAGTGCTTCGGGATCCCCTGCAGCCCGGCCAGGAACAGCACGGCGTTGTACCCGAGCGAGCTCCAGATCCCGACCACCGCGATGGCGTAGATCGCGAACTCGGGGTCGGAGACCCAGTAGGGCCCGTCGATCCCGATCTCGCCGAGCAGGTAGTTGATCAGGCCGAAGTCGCCGTTGTACAGGTAGCGCCAGGTCAGGCCGACGGCCGCGGGCATGGTGACCACGGGCAGGAAGTACAGCGTGCGGTAGAAACCGAGCCCGCGCAGCCCCGGCACGTTGAGCAGCGCCGCGATCACGATCGCCAGCGGCACCCCGATGAGCACGAGCACGGAGTAGAGCAGCGTGTTGCGCAACGCGCCGAGCATCTCCTCGTCGCCGAAGAGGGCGGCGAAGTTGTCGAGCCCCACCCACGTCTGCCCGCCGAACACGCCCGACTCGGTGAAGCTCAGGTAGAGCGTCTGGACGATCGGCCACAGGTAGAACACGGCCAGCCCGAGGGCCATGGGCGCGATCAGCCCGTAACCCCAGAGCCAGTCGCGGCGCGGCCGCCGCCCCGGCCGGGCCGCCGCCTTGACGGCGGCCCGTTCCTCGGTCAGCAGCATCCGCTACTCCTTGGCCAGGATCTCGTTCATCTGCGCGGCGATCTCCCTGGCCGCGTCCGCGGTCGGCCGCTTGCCCGCCCACGCCTCGGCGAGGAGCTTGTTCTGCACGTCCTGCCACTTGGCGGTGTTCAGGGAGACGGGGTACGGCACGCCGTGCGGGATCGAGGCGTCGAACGCCTCCTTCAGGTGGTAGTTCGGGAAGGCGTTGAACCAGCCGTCCTGGGTGCCCGCCCGCGAGGAGACCGAGGCGCCGCCGGTGTCGCTGAGGATCTTCTCGGCCTCCTCGGAGGAGAGGAACGTGGCGAACTGCGCGCTCTCAACCGGGTGCTCGCTCTTGGCCGAGACGGCGTTGGCCAGGCCGAGCAGGATGACGGCCTCCTGCGCCGGCCCCTTGGGCAGGGGCGCCACGTCGACCTTGTCGCCGCGCTCGGTGTTGGCCTTGAACGCGGTGGCGAGCCAGGAGCCGCCGTAGTACATGGCGTACTTGCCGGTCATGAACAGCTGGATGGGATCGGTGTCGGTCGTCGCCTGGGCGGGCGGGGCGACCTTGTCCTTGTTGATCATGTCGGTCCAGAACTCCAGGCCCTGGATGGAGCCGGGCTCGTCGAAGCCCGACTTCTTGCCGTCGGCGGAGATGACGTGGCCGCCGGCCTGGATCATCGTGGGGTAGAAGCCACCCTGGTCCCACATGGGGGCCAGCAGGCCGTACTGCTTCTTGGCCGGGTCGGTCAGCTTCTTGGCGGCGGCCCTGAGGTCGTCCCAGGTCCAGTCGGCGGTCGGGTACTTGACGCCGGCCTTGTCGAAGAGCTCCTTGTCGTACCAGAGCACGGGGAGGCCGACGTCGCGCGGCATGCCGTACAGCTTGCCGTCGTAGCGGTAGCCGTCCACGATCGCCTGCGGGAAGGAGCTGACGTCGGCGTTCGCGATGGGGGCGAGCACGCCGCCCTTGGCGTACAGGCGGACGTTGAGGCTGTTCATCCAGAAGACGTCGGGGGCCGCGCCGCCGGTGGCGGCGGTCTGGAGCTTGGTCCAGTACTGGTCCCAGGGGGTGATCTCCAGCTTGACCGTGACGTCGGGGTGCTGCTTCTGGAAGGCGTCGATGATTTTCTGGGTGCTGGCTTGGTCGTTCTTCTCCCAAATCGCGTAGTTGATCGTGATTTTTCCGGACTTGGTGGTGGTGTCGGTGCCGGAGCCACAACCGGCCAGGGTCACGGCCAGGGTGGCGACCAATGCCATACGCAGACGCACGGGGGGTTCCTTCTCTCTGGAAGCGTCGGGGGTGGTGGTCAGGGTCTCGATCGCGAGGGATCGGCGCGGAGGGCGGCGCTCCGCTCAGAATTCGGTGTTGGTGAAGCCGGTCCGCGCCACGACATCGCTGTATCCGTTGACGTCGAAGTCCTCGGCGTAGAAGAGGTGGAAGCCGGTGGCGTCGGCGGCGACGGCGGTGGCCGACTGGCTGCCGGCCGTGTTCGGGTTCATGCGCTCGCAGGGGAACCGGCCGGCCGTCGTCCCGTCGGCGTTGAAGCCGCGGGCGTACACCTCGAAGGAACGGCCGGCGTTCCAGATGTCGGACTCGGTCCAGCCGACGACGAACCGTCCGCTGTCGTCGACGGCGACGGACGGCGATCCCTGGACCGCGCACCTGTCCACCGACGACACCCTCCCGCACAGCGGCGGGTACTCCTTGCCGCCGTCGGAGACCGTGTTCGGTGCGTACTTCCCGAACGCGACGGGGTTCTCCGCGAACCTCGATCCCAGGGAGGGCGTCAGACCTCGCGTCCGCACCCGCCAGACGGTCTTCACGTCGCCTCCGGTGACCGCCACGTTGTCGCTCCAGGCGACGACGCTGTCGCCGCCCGCCGTCGTCGCCACCGCGGGAGCCAGGTGCTCGGTGGCCGCGTTGGTGTTGATCTTCGTGGCGGCGGCGACGGTCGCGCCGGTCGCCGAGACGCGCTTGCCGTACACGTCGGGCGCCTGCTGCCAGACCACGGTCGCGGTGCCGGCGCCGTCGACGGCCACGTCCGGGCGGTCGCCCGCGCCCACCTGGACCGGCGCGAAGGCACGCGAGGTCAGCGAGGCGTAGCCGGCCGCGCGGACGGTCTTGGTCGGCGCGTCCTCCCAGACCACCGTGAACCCGCCGTCGCCCCGGACCGCGATCCTCGGTCGGGTCTGGTCGCCGCTCCACTGCGGGTCGTTCGCCCAGATCGTCGAGCTCAGCGTGCCCGACGGGGAGAGCCTGCGCACCGCGATGTTGTGCTCGCCCCGGCAGTCGCCGTCCTCGGCCCAGGCGACGTAGGCGTTGCCCGTGTCGTCGACGCCGGCCGACGGCTGCACGTGGTTCCAGCCGGTCGCGCACCCGGCCCCGCCCATCGAGACCTTCACGGGGCCGGTCACCGGCTGCCCGTCGTGGTAGATGCGCGCGTAGACCTCGGTGCCGTCCACCGAGGCACGATCACGGTCGTCCTCCCAGGCCACGGCCGTGTAGCCGGCGCGCATGGCGGCCGCCCTCGGCGCCCGCTGGTCGTCGGGGCCATTGGCGGCCATCTGGAGCGCGGCGTCCGGATAGGCGGAGGGGACGAACTTGATCATCTCGTCCAGCATCGCGGCGAAGTCCGCGTCGTACGCCGCGTAGATCCCCGCGTCGTCGATACGGAGGAAGGAGTCGTCCGAGGCGGTCAGGGAGCCGGCGTTGAGGTTGTGGGAGCCGGTGTAGACGTAGCGCCGCGTCGCGCCGCCCGCCGCCGCCGACGGCCCGTCCACCAGGATGATCTTCGAGTGGAGGTTGTCGGGCGCGCAGGTGTCCCCGGCCGGATAGTGGCAGCCGCCGGGCCTGAAGGTGTGCACCACGATGCCGCCCTTGGCGAGTTCCTGGGCGGTCGAGACCGTCTGGTTGCCCTCGGCGACGAGCACCTGGACGCCGCACCCCTGCTGCTTCTTCGCCTTGAGCGCGTCGATGACGGCCGGCCTGTCCGTGGCGAACTGCGACTGCGCCACGCGGATCGTGCCGGGGCAGCCCACGTCCTTGATCATGGCCGCGACCAGGTCGGCGTCGCCGTAGGCGGACTGGTCGTAGGCGGTGTCGCGGGGCTCCATCCACACCGTGACCTTGCCGCTGGAGGAGGTGAAGGGCGCCTTCCAGGTCGTCCGCACCCGGGAGACCAGCGTGTCGAACACCTGCCGGTAGCCCGCGGCCAGCCCGGCGTCGCCCGAGCTGATCAGCATGTTCTGGTGGAGGGAGTTGTCGGCGCTGAGGTTCTGCGAGCTCTGCGCGACCACGTCGGTCCTGCCGTCTGTGAGGCGGCTGAACACGAAGAACTTGTGGTGGTTGATGTCGGTGTCCGGGCCGTTGCAGCCCATGGTGCAGAGCGTGACCGGCACGCCGGCGGCGGCCAACTCGTCGAGCAGCGGGTCGTGACCGGACCCCTCGGACACCACCCGTACGTCGACGCCGCGATCGTGCGCCGCCACGAGCTCGTCCTTGACGGTCCTGATCTCCAGCACGTACGTCGCCACGCGCAGAGTGGAACCCGGCGCGGCCAGGTCGATCAGGCCCAGCAACCGCGTCAGCAGGGAGCCGTCGAGCGTGCCGTCGACGCTCGGCCTGCTGAAGTACGCCGACAGCTCGGGAGTCGCCGCACGGGCCGGGGTGATCACGCCGAGCAGGCAGGATAAGCCGATGAGGATGACGGACAGGCGTCTGGTCATGCGTGCCTCTCTCCACTGAGGTTTCGTCGGATGCCGCGGGTCCAGGCCGCCACCTCGGCCTCGGTCTCCGCCCGCTCGCGCGGCCAGCCCTTGACGTCCGGCCGCGTCTGCCACGGCTCGGGGCCGGTCTCCTTGCGGTACTCCACGCCCAGCGCGGCGAGCCGGAGCTCGTGGTGGTGCAGCCGCGCTCGGAAGTCGTCGAAGTCGCCGCCCGCGGGGCTCCACACGACCTCGGCGAAGGCCGACAGGCGGGGGAAGGCCATGTAGTCGAGCGCGCGAGGCGAGTCGATGTGCTCGGTCCAGAGGTTCGCCTGCGCGCCGAGCACGCGGACGGCCTCGGCCTCCGTGAGCTCCGGCGGCACCGGTTCGAAGGCGTGGACGTCGCGCAGCGAGATCACGCTACCGATCGGGACCGGCTCGTCGGGCCGGTCCGACTGCCGGAAGTCGAGGTAGAGCTGGGTGAACGGGCACGTGATCACGTCGTGCCCGGCCCTGGCCGCCACGACCGCGCCGTACGTGCCGCGCCAGGACGCCACGGTCGCACCCGGCGGCAGGCCGCCCTCGATGATCTCGTCCCAGCCCAGCAGGCGTCGCCCGCGCGCGGTCAGATGGTCGGAGAACTGGCGGATGAACCAGCTCTGCAGCTCGTCCTCGTCGCGCAGGCCGAGCTCGCGGATGCGCCGCTGGGCCGACGGGCTCTCCCGCCACTGCGTCTTGGGGCACTCGTCGCCGCCCACGCAGACGTACTCGCCGGGGAAGATCTCCATGACCTGGTCGAGCACGTCCCGGTAGAAGGCGAGCGTGGCGTCCTCGACGTTGAGCACGTTCGGGGAGACGCCCCACTGGGTGGCGACCTCCAGCGGGTCGTCGAGGTTGCCCAGCTCCGGATAGGCGGCGATGGCGGCCTGGGAGTGCCCGGGCAGCTCGATCTCGGGCACCACGGTGACGAACCGGTCCGCCGCGTACGACACGATCTCGCGCAGGTCGTCCTGGGTGTAGAAGCCGCCGTGCGGGCGGCCGTCGAACAGGCCCTGCCGGCGGGACCCCAGCGGGCTCTCCCTCCGCCAGGCGCCGACCTCGGTCAGCTTCGGGTACCCCTTCACCTCGAACCGCCAGCCCTGATCGTCGGTCAGGTGCAGGTGCAGCACGTTGAGCTTGTGCGCGGCCAGCAGGTCGATGTACCGCAGCAGGTCGGGCTTGGGCAGGAAGTGCCTGGCCACGTCGATGAGGCAGCCGCGCCACCGGAATCTCGGCCGGTCCTCGACGGTGACCGGGGCGACGAGCCAGTCCCGCTCGCCGACCGCGCCGCTGCGGAAGGCCGCGGGCGGCAGCAGCTGGCGCAGGGTCTGCGCGCCGTAGAACGCCCCCGCCGCGTCCCCCGCTTCGATGCGCACCCCGCCGGGGCGCACGGTCAGGCGGTACGCTTCATGGCCGAGCCCGGCCGCCAGGGTGAACTCGATCGCCCCGGGCCGCGCCTCTCCGGGCGGCAGCGGCAGGCCGGTCACGGGGAACAGCACGCCACGCAGCCAGCCTTCCACCCGCGCGAGCTCGGGGGGTGCGGCGATCACTGTGGCCGTGGTGAGGGTGAAGGGCTCCGTGCCGTCTCGGGTGAGGTGAACGGGTCGTGGCAGCAGCAAGTCAGGTCCCTGAGGGGTCGGAGGTCGGGGTTCGGCGATTGTGTCGCCGTGCGGGCTGGGCGGGCTTGCGTTGCGGTGGCGTACCGCCCCGATGAGGATTTATGATGAAGTCCACCATTAAGGTTCGTCAAGAAGGGTTATCCGTGACGCACTCCGTGACTGGCGGCGACCTTCAGCGGCTCCGGCGGCTCAACGCGCTCTCCGCGCTCGCCGCCCTGCGCGCCGGCGGCCCGATGACGCTGACCAAGCTCGCCGAGCGCGCCGACCTGGCCAGAGCCACCATCAAGGTGGTGGTCAGCGACCTGATGGAGCTGGGCTGGGTGGCCCAGATGGATCCGAGCGGCGGCGAGAAGGGCAGGCCCGCGCGCCGCTACCGGTTCCGCGGGGAAGCGGGCCGAGTGCTGGGGCTCGACATAGGAGCGCACAAGGTGCTCGCGGTCGTGGCCGACCTCGACGGCAACGTCCTGCACACCACGCGCGAGCCGGTCACTCCCGAGCAGCCGCGCGCCGAGCGGCTGGCCGCCGTCGACAGGGCCGTCGACGCCTGCCTGACCGGCTCGGGCACCTCCGCCTCCGACGTCTGGATCGCGGTCGCGGGCAGCACGGGCTACGTCGACCTGCAAGGACGCGTCGTCCTGTCACGGGCCATCCAGGACTGGTCGAGCGTGCCGCTGGCCGATCACGTCGGCGCGCGGCTGGGCTGCGCGGTCCTCGTGGAGAACGACAGCCGGCTCGCCGCACTCGCCGAGTGCCGCAGGGGCATCGCCCGCGACACCCGGAATCTGATCTTCCTGCACGTCGGCAGGCGGGCCGGGGCCGCCGTCGTGCTCGACGGGGTCCCCCTGCGCGGCGGCGGGGGAGCGGCGGGCGAGATCGGCGTGCACCCGCTGTTCAACCTCGGTCACGTGGGCGAGCTCCTGCAGGCCGTCCCCGCCGTGGAACCCGGCACGCCGCCCGACGCGGTCGCGGGGGCGGTGTTCGAGGCCGCCAGGCGCGGCGACGCCGGCGCGCGCGGCGCCGTCCTGCGGTACGTCAAGGTGCTCGCGCTGGCCACCTCCGCGATGGCCCTCACCGTCGATCCCGACCTGGTGGTGCTCGGCGGGGGCTTCTCCCGGTCGGCCGACGTGCTCCTGGAGCCGCTGAGGGGCGAACTGGAGACGATGTGCCTGCGCACTCCAGAGCTGCGGGCTTCGGTGCTCGGCGACGAGTGCGTGGCGGTCGGCGCTGTCTGTTACGGCGTCGAGCGCCTGTCCAAGACGCTCTTCAACCCCGAGACCGGCCCGTTGCCCGCGGATACCCCTCCATCATTAATGGTTTAGTTCACCAAATATCGGGAGCGTGCGTGGAGGACGGCTGGTTGTGACTTCAGGTGCCGGGCGCCCACGTAGGCGCGGCTGAGTTCGGCGTGCCGCGCACGGGCTTGACGCCGAGTCCACCGCCGCCCTCGTCAACACCGCAGCCGGAGGCGCCCAGACAGCACGGCTGATCACCCTGCCGACCCACATCGGAGACACCACCACCTGAACCACCGACCCCAGGCAGGCCCGCCGATCCTCCGGCGGGCCTGCTTCATGCCCACGAGCCTGATGCGGGCGATGCCCGTTGTAGTGATCGAGATATTCATTCAGGGCCGAGCCAGATGTCCACGACCGGGCGGGTCCGATCGATCGCACAAGGTGAATTTCGGCCTCAGGACAGTTTCGCTTCGGGGGCGAAGGCGGGCAGCTTCTCGAGACTGCTGCGCACGGCCTCGGCGCCGTACTCGAACATCTGCCGCTCGTAGTCCTCGACCGCGCTGCGCAGATTCTGGCGGCCTTCGTTGGCCTCGATCAGGCAGCGGCGCAGCAGGTCGGCATCGCGCAGCGCGGTGTTCGCGCCGTTGCCGCCGGTCGGGGAGGTGGCGTGGATCGCGTCGCCGAGCAGCGTGACCGGGCCGGACGCCCAGCGCTCACCGGGCTTGACCACCCGGATGGACAGCAGCGTGCTGTTGTCCGGGTCGGCCTGCTCGATCAGCGCGCGCAGCTCCGGGTGCCAACCTTCCATCCTGGACAGCACGGCATCCTGCGCGGTCACGTCCTCCAGCGAGCCGTTCGGCGGCAGGATCATGGCCCAGCGTACGTAGTCGCCGATGTCGGGCAGCGTGACTTCGGGGGCCAGTTGCTCGGCGGCCTGCTTCGGCGGGGTACGGAAGCGCATCGCGCCGAGCAGCAGGCTGACGCCGTCGCCCGTGATCTTCGAGCCGTAGGCCTTGGACAGGCTGGCGAACTCGTCGGTCAGTGGGGTGCGGCCGATGACGAACCGGACGCCGGTGTCTGTCGGGGTGGTCTGCGGTGACAACACCCCGCGGACTGCGGAGGTGACGCCGTCCGCGCCGACGAGCAGGTCGGCGGTGGCCGGGTCGCGGCGGGCGAACTGGGCTTGGACATTGCCGTCGGCCAGCACGTCGTAGCCGGTCAGCGCGGCATCGGTGTGCATGGTGAGGCCGGTCAGCAACAGGTGTCGCAGCACCTGCCGGTCGACCACGATGCCGGTCCGGGCCGCGCCGAGCTTGCCGATCTCGTTCATCTGCGGGTCCAGGATCAGCTGCTCGGCGGAGGCATCCATGACGATCTCGTCCAGCAGCGGGTGCCAGCGCGTCGGCAGGCAGTTGCGCACCGCCTGGAAACCGACCGGGTTCAGCACGAGCCGGTAGCCCTGGAACCGTGCGACGATCCCCGGATCGCGCTCGAACACGTCGGTCTCGATCCCGGCACCACGAAGACCCTGCGCGAGAGCCAGACCTCCCAGACCGGCTCCGACAACGGAAACGCGCATCACACACCTCCAGGACATCGATGCGAACTTAGTTCGTTCTGACGATCTAAGTTCTACCCCAACGAACTTAGATCGTGTCAAGTTATGGTGGTTGGCATGTCCGCCGATCCCCGCCAACGCCGCGCAGCTCGCCACGCCCAACCCGCAGCGGAGGCTGCCACGTCGGCACCACGCAAGAAGCCGATCAACGTCGAACGGATCACCGACGCCGCCCTGGAAGTCGTCGCCACCGAGGGGTATGACGCGCTGACCATCCGCCGGGTCGCCGCCATGCTCGGCGCCGGCCCGTCGTCGCTGTACGCGCACATCGTCAACAAGGACGACATCGACGATCTGCTGATCGGCAGGCTCTACGCCGAGATCGTGCTCCCCGAACCGGACCCGGCTGCCTGGCGCGAGCAGTTGCTCGGGGTGTACACGCAGATCCGCGACCTGTACCTGAAATACCCCGGAGTCTCGCGCGCCGCGCTGGCCATGGTGTCGACCAACCTGGAAACGCTGCGGGTCGGCGAAGGAATCCTGGCGATCCTGCTCGCGGGCGGCATCGAACCGAGGACGGCCGGATGGGCCCGCGACGCGCTGTCCCGCTATGTCAGCGCCTATGCACTGGAGCAGTCGCTGGTCCAGCAACGGCGCCAGCATCAGGATCAGGAATGGGTGCTCAGCGACGAGGAGTTGCTAGACCGCTTCACCGGACTGCCTGACGAGAAGTTCCCGCAGACTCGACGCCATGCCGCCGAGCTGATCTCCGGCACCGGACACGACCGCTTCGAGTTCGCCCTCGGCCTGCTCATGAACAATCTGCGGCCCGCATCCGGTTGACCTGCGGCGTGCGGTGGCCACATGGTGCCGAGACGATCACAAATCGCATCATGAGGCGCGCGCTGGTCGTCGGTGGAACCGGCAGGCTCTCGGGTGTCGTCGCCGAACGCGTCCGCGACGGCTGGTACGTGGTCACCCCGTCCCGCCGTGACGCGTCACCAGCCGCCACCCACCCGAACCAGCAAGATCACCCGCTTGGATCGCGCGGGCCGTACCAGGAAGACGATCACCAGCCAGGCAGCGGCTCCGAGCAGCCCAAACTCAACACAAGATCGACTCATGGTGGCTCATGGGTTCACCTTGGCTGCCCTGGAACGAACGCCGAGTATGCGGAGTTCTCCAACCAGTACCGAGCCCATCAAGCCCTGGACCAGGCGGCTCCACTACGCGCCGTCCCGGATCCGATCATCGATCCAGCCAGAATCGTCGACCTGGATGTACGCCGAGGAGACCGGCTCAGCGGCGTCCTCCACGAATACTCACATGCCGCTTGAACTGCGTGGACGGGGTTTTCGGCAGGTGCAGCACTCAAGGTGGATGTCCTGCCCGCCGACTGGATCCGGATTCGGCCGGTAGAACAGCCGGCAGGCACAGACCTCTGACCCACTGCCTCGCCGACTGGACGCGGCCTACTGGGCGTTGTTCTGCAATGCGGAGATGGTTTCGCGGAGTGCGTCTGTGGTCGAGGTGGGTCTGCGGCCGAATGCCTTCTGCGCTGCGCTGGAGTCCAGCACGAAGGGGTGGTCGAACTGGTAGCGCATTTCGGGGAGCTGTCGGGCCGCGACGTTGAACAGGCCTACCGCCCTTAGCAGAGTGTTCGGCATAGGGCTGATTCGTGCTTTGGGCGTGCCGGCCACGGTTGCCGCCATTTCAGCCAGTTCACGAATGGAAACAGGCGGCGGGGTCGGAACGTGCCAGGGGCGGCCCCAGCTGGATTCGTCGGCCGCGACGTCGATCAGGGTGCGGGCCACATCGCCGGTGTAGGTCCAGCTGTGGGGGGCGTCTATGTCGGCGGGAACAAGGGCGCGCCGGCCACGTAGAAGGGCGGGCAGGACCATCATGGTGAAGGGCGTTGAGGCGCGGGCTCCAAGGTAGTCCGACCCGCGGACCTCGGCTGTGCGGATCCGTCCGGCCTGGTGTGCGGCGAGTTGCTCGGCCCATAGTCCGGCTCGGACGCGGCCTTTTTCGGAATTGGGGCGTGCGGGCAGATCCTCGGTCATCGGACCGCTTACCAGGCCGTAGCCGTAGAGGTTCCCAACGCTGACCAGGACGGCGCCGCTTGCCTCGGCGGCACGTATGGCACTCTCGATCAGCGGGGGGAACTCGGTCGTCCAGAGATGGTAGGGCGGGCCGGCGCACTGGTAGAGCGCGCTGGCGTCGGCGGTCAAGGGTGTCAGTACGGCCGGGTCGGATGCCTCGGCCTGAACCCGCTCGATGCCAGGGTGGTCGGGGCCGCCTCCGTTGAGCGTTATCAGGCGTACCTGCTCGCCCTGCTCAGCCAGTATCAGCGCGGTGGTGGAGCCGATCGGTCCGGCTCCCAGGACAACGTGCGAAGTCATAGGGCACTCCATTGAGAGAACAGTGTTCTCTCGCACTGTAGAGAGCACGCCGATCCAAGTCAAGAACAGCATTCTCTATGGAGAATTCTGTTCTCGACTGTGGCAGACTTGGGATATGCCTGCACCGTCACTGCGCGCCCGGGTCCGGTCGGAAATGATCGAGGAGATCAAGGCGGCCGCCCGCCGACGGCTGGCTGCCGACGGTGCCAACCTGTCGCTGCGCGGGGTGGCCAGCGATCTCGACATCGTCCCGTCGGCGCTCTACCGATACTTCTCCAGCCGGGATCAACTGCTGACCGCACTGATCACCGAGAGCTACCAGGCGCTCGGTGAGGCGGCGCGGCGGGCCGCGGCACAGGCGCCATCGGCACGTCCGCGCAAGCGCTTCCTGGCCGTAAGCCACGCCGTCCGCCAATGGGCACTCGACCATCCAGCCGAGTACAGCCTGCTTTACGGCGGCCCGGTGCCCGGATACGCCGCACCACAGGACACGGTGGCCCCCGCCTCCGCCGTGATCCTCCTGCTCGTCGAAATCGCCGCCGAGGGCGCCGCCCAGGGCCAAACCCTTCCACCGTCCGCTCCGGTGCCCGAACTGGTCCGCAGAGACCTTCAACAGCTGATCGACCAACACTCCGCCGACATCTCCGAGGAGCTGCTCAGCCGAGCGTTCGCCGGATGGACGCACCTGTTCGGCTTGATCAGCTTCGAAGTCTTCGGCCGACTGGAGACGACCATCCAAGCCCGACGGGAATACTTCGACCACCAGATGGGCCTGATGGCAGACCTTTGCGGTCTTCACCACGGACTATGAACCAGGTGGCGCCAGCCGGGACGGCGTCGTCATGGTCGCCCGCGAACGCATTCGGGTCGGCCGCACGCGCTGCGCAAGCACCGCCGACACTCACAAGTTGTAACAGATCCGATCGTGGCGACGAGGCTGACATCACCTGGGCCTTCCCGGACACCTGCTCCGCAGCCCCAAACCAGGACGCTCTCCTTGAAACAACAAGATCCCGCCTGATCTCGATCGGGTGCCACCGGAATACGGCAGAAACGGGCCGCGAGCTTGATCACCGACACTAGGATCTGGAGCATTCAGGCCGGTTGGTGACGGTTTCCGGAGGTTCGGGTGGCGTCGATCGATCGGACGGCCTACCCGAGGTTCGCGCGAGCCATCGGGGTGCGGGAGCTCGCCGAGGTGTTCACCCCCACGGCCGATGAGGTTGAGTGGGCCCGCGGCAAGAGCCAAGACGACCAGCATCTTCTAGCGCTGCTGGTGTGGTTGAAGGCATACCAGCGGCTGGGCTACTTCCCGAAGCTGGAGGATGTGCCGGTCACGGTGACTCAGCACATCCGCTGTGTCCTCGGCCTACCGGACGATGTGATGCTTGCCGAGGCGGCGGAGCGGTCAGCCAAGCGGCACCGTAGTTTCGTGCGAGCCCGCCTGGGCGTGGACTACGACTCCGCCGGAGTCCGAGCGGTGGCCCGCAGGGCGCCGGCGACGATGAGTTCGCGGATGAACTCGGTCAGCGGTGGTGCCGAGCTGCTCATGCACGCTGGTGCCGCCGATGTCGCGGTTGCGAAGGCCGCCGACCACGGTGATGAGGTCGTGCAGGGAGCGGTCGTGGCGGGCGCGCCGAAGCCGAGGAAGCCCACGTGATCTCTCGCCGTGCGTGCCTGAACCCGACGCGCGTCGCCGTAGAATAGTTCATTCACCGAAGTAATGCCCGGGGGTGTGGGGACCATGGCGGAGATACGCATCGACTGGCCAGATCCGGAGGGCCAGGAGATCGTGGAGCGGCTGTTCGCCGCGGATGCGGCTTTGCGGGCGCATTTTGATCAGGTCGCCGCTGCTGTTGGGCTCACTGTGCCACAGGCTCACACGGTGATTCAGTTGCAGGAGCCTCAGCGCATGGGGACGATGGCCGGTCACCTGCATTGTGAGCCTTCGCATGTCACCGCGATCGCCGACTCACTCGAAGCTGGTGGCCTCCTGCGCAGGGAGCCGGATCCGGACGACCGCAGGGCCAAGCGGCTCGTCCTCACGGAGGCCGGGCAGGAGCTCAGAGGGCGCCTGCTGAAGCGTCTGTTCGAGGGGGCGCCGATCATCTCGGCGCTTGACGCCGAGCAGCGGGCCGGTCTGCTCGCGATGCTCCGTATGGCCCAATCGGGCGACGAGCACCGGGCCTTGCGCCGGTTTCCGGCTGCGGCGGGTGACGGCTCCTGCTCTCCGGTTCCGTCATAGGTCCTGGGGACTTCCGTGTGCCAGGCAAGGCCGTACCGCCGCTGATAGGCGATCATGACCAAACGAGGGCCGCTCAAGCGGTGGTGGCCTTCCCATTCCGGAGCTGCCGTCCGGGGCGGCGGCATGGCCTCCTCCACTCTGATCGCCATCCCGGAATTCACGCCTTAACCACATCCTGATCATCGACGACCTCGCCATGGGCCTCATCCTTCCTGCCCGGCTGCCGCGGTGCGGGGCGCTTGCTCTCAGCGGCCGATGATTGGCAATTAGCAGCGTTCCGGCAGGTCGGCAGCTTCCGAGGCTGGCCTGGTCCCGGAAGTCTTCGGCGGCTGAGCTTCCACATCCGTTACTGAGCGCTGCCGTACGACCAGCTCCGCGCCCCGGAGAACACCCCGGGCTCGCCGATCCCGGTCGGCCGGATATGCCGCCTGCCGGGCGGCATATCCGTCGACGGTCCTCAGGTGACCGCACATCCCCGGCTGGCCCCGGAAGCACTCCGGCTGGAGGTGTCATCACCGTGCGCTCGCCGAGACTCACCCTCGGCGAGCGTTGCCTCCTCGCGCACCGGATCATGCGATGCGCGTTGGTCGAGCGCCGGCTGCTCCCGGTGACCTCCTTGTCGGCGCCTCTCACGCGCACGACGTTCTCTCCGCCGGCGCGGACAACGCCTGCGGTGTAGGGGCGCCTCGCTGCCCCCGCTCCTGCGGCCTTCCTCGCGCCGTGGAGGCCACCTGGGTGGATCCCCGTTTTGCGTCCAGAAATAATTTCAGCTACAACATAGTTCAGTCACTGAAACAAATCGTGAGAGGGTTCCGCCCATGTTCATCGCCACCGCGGTCCTGTCCGTGCTGCTGGCACTCGCCTTTGCTGGAGCGTCCTTCCCGAAGCTCTCCGGCAAGGACGCCATGGCCGCCCAGCTCCACAACCTCGGGGTATCGGCCGGGTTCATGCACGTCATCGGCGCGCTCGAAGCACTCGGAGCCGTCGGCCTGATCGTCGGGCTGTGGATCGGAGCCCTCGGGGTCGCCGCAGCGATCGGCCTGGCGCTGCTGATGGCAGGCGCCGTCGCCACCCACATCAAGGCCCGCGACACCGCCAAGAACACCGCCGGATCGGCGGTTCTGCTGGTGCTCAGCGCGATCACGGCCGCGCTGGCGCTGGCCGCTCTCTGAGCGAAGCCCGGCAACCGAGCCCGACCACCTACACGCAACACCGATCAAGGACTTGTGATGACCTCAACCGCCAACACCGAAACCGGCCTCGACATCGACACCCGCTTCGAACAGCCCGCGACCGAGACACAGCTCCAGCGGACCGCCTCGGCCCTGCGGGAGAAGGGCCACGATGTCGAGGTCGTCGACACCGCGGCCGAGGCCCGCACTGTCGTCAACCGGCTGCTGCCCACGGACAAGAGCATCTTCACCGCCGCCAGCGAGACGCTGCGACTGTCGGGGCTGGACGACGACATCAACGCGTCCGGCAGGTTCGACACGCTACGTCCCACGCTCATGCGTCTGCGCGAGGAAGGGCGATTCGACGAGATGCGCGTCCTCGGCGCCGCCCCCGATGTCGTCGTCGGCAGCGTGCACGCGGTGACCGAGGACGGGCGGCTGCTGACCGCATCAGGCAGCGGAAGCCAACTGGGCCCCTACAGCTTCGGCGCTGGCCAGGCCATCTGGGTCGTCGGCGCCCAGAAGATCGTGCCCGACCTCGACACGGCGCTGCGGCGTATCGAGACGTACGCCTATCCGCGCGAGGACGCCCGGGCCCGGGAAGCCTACGGCACCCCCGCCCTGCTCTCCAAGATCCTCATCATCGACAAGGAGATGTTCCCCGGCCGCGGCACCGTAGTCCTCATCCGCGAGCCCATCGGGTTCTGATCACCCCTGCACTCGGGTGAGGACCGCATGACCGGCCTTGCCCCCAACGACGTGCTCACCACCGACGTCTTCCTGGCCCGGCCGTCCGGCGGCAGACCCTCGGTCGGCGGGCAGACAGGAGCCACACCATGCTGAGACGGGTGCCCTACAAGTGGCTGGTCGCCACCGCGTTCGTGTTCGGCCTGTTCATGGAGATCCTCGACATGACGGTCCTGAACACCGCGCTGCCCGCGCTCGGCCGCCACTTCGGTGCCGGGACCGAGTCACTGCAGTGGCTGGTCACCGGCTACCTGGTCAGCATGGCAGTGTTCATCCCCGCCTCGGGATGGGTCGCCGACCGGTTCGGAACCAAGCGCACGTTCCTGTTCGCGCTCGCGGTCTTCACCGCAGCCTCGGTCTGGGGCGGCCTCGCCGGCTCTCTCGGCGAGCTGATCGCGGCCAGGATCGTCCAGGGCGTCGGCGGCGGCCTGCTCACCCCGGTCGGCACCGCAATGCTGTTTCGTGCCTTCCCGCCTTCCGAGCGGGCCAAGGCGTCAGCGGTGCTGTCCATACCGACCACCCTCGCCCCTGCCCTCGGCCCGGTGCTCGGCGGATGGATGGTCGACAACATCAGCTGGCGGTGGATCTTCTTCATCAAGGTGCCAATCGGCGTGCTCGGTCTCCTGTTCGCGATGGTGGCCCTTCGCGAGGAACGCGCCGACCACCCTGGCCGCTTCGACATCGCCGGGTTCCTGTCCGGCGGCTCCGCGCTCGCGTTGCTGCTGCTCGGACTCGACGGTGGCGCCAGAGAGGGGTGGACAGGCCCGGCCGTGCTGGTACCGCTGGGAGCCGGCCTCGCACTGGCGGCCGCGTTCACGGCGATCGAGCTGAGCCGCGCAGAGCCGATGATCGATCTGCGTCTGCTGAAGGACCGCCTGTTCCGGACCGGCAACCTGCTGATGCTCCCGGCGTCTGGGGCGCTGATGGGCGCCTTGTTCGTCGTGCCACTGCTTCTGCAGTACCAGATGGGCGTCGACGCGACAGGCTCCGGCCTGGTCACGATGTTCCAGGCGCTGGGCATGATGGCGGCCCTCCCGCTGGCGGGACGCCTGTATCCGCGGCTCGGTCCCCGCCGCCTGCTCGCGACCGGATTCGCCGTCATCGCCATCGCCCTGGTGTCGCTGATCCTGGTTGGCCCGGACACGAGTCTGTGGGCGCTCCGGCTGCCGCTCCTGGCCATGGGCGCGGGCATGGCACTCACCATCATCTCGCTGCAAGCCGCCACCTTCGCCACGATCACCCTCGAGGCGACGGCGCAAGCATCATCGGTGTTCTCCACCACACGTCAGGTCGCGAGCGCCGCCGGGGTCGCCATGGCCGCCACCTTGCTCACCACGCGAACCGAGTCCAGGCTCGCAGACCTCGGCTCCCGCGCCGCCGATTTCGCCAGCAGGCAGGAGGCGCTCTTCGCCGCCTACCACGACATCTTCCTCACCACCGCCGGCCTCGCAGTGCTCGGATTCCTCATCTCCCTGCGCGTGCGCGACAGCGACGCCATCGCCAGCATGCGGCCGCCGCACGTAGCAAAGGCCGCCCACCAGGAGGGATCCACGTAGTACTCGAGAAGAATCGAACCCGTCCACGGATCACCTCCGCTGCCCGCCGCGGCGGCTGCCTCCCTGACCCACGGTTCAAGGCAACGGGGCTGGCTTCAACTCGTGCTGATCAACCTCAAGGGAGCCGTCGTTCCTCCCAGGCCTCACCGGCCATGCAGTCCGGCTGCGACGTCCGCTTCCCGACCTCTCACTCCCTGCGTCGACGGGATTCGGATTCGCCGGTGGAGGTCGGTTGTTGCAGCAATGCGGCGAGGTAGCGTCCGGTGTCCTTCAGACCGCGGGGCAGCGGGGCGAAGGTCAAGCGGAGCGCCTGGTCGGATCCCGCGAAATCAAGCCGCAGCTTGTATGCCACGCGGTTGCTGAGCACGGTCGCGGTAACGACCTCGCGGGGCACGTGCGCTACTAGGTCACCCGGCCCGGACCTGTTCCGTCTGCCCGCGAAGATCAGCAAGCTGCGGTCGGTTACGGCGATATACACGCGAGCTTTGTCGAACATATTCACCATGACCATCCCCGTGCCGCCGGTGACCGCGGTAACCATCGCCCCGACCGCGACAGAGGCGGCGATCGACGCCAGGTTCTTCTTGATCGGCACCGTCCCCGCCTTGGCGTAGAGGGTGTGCACGATGCGCTCGCCAGGCTGTATGAGTAACTCAGCCTTGGCCGTCAGTTGTCTATGGCTCTTTTCGGACATGACCATGGTGGCTCCCTCCGGGTTCACGCATCCTTACAGCTTCGCGGCCAGCTTTAGATCACTTTGAGCCATTCTGTTCCCCGCTTCTGACGTGCATGGGCTAGGCGCCCGTGTGGAGCAGCGCGTCGAGCTCTGCGGGTGCCGAAAATTCATTCATCCAGGTCAAGCGGCATGCGTGTCCTCTCTGAGGACACCACTGAGTCGATCATGTCGGCGGACGTCGAGCCGGGTGATCTGAGCTGTACGCAGGCGCTCGGGTCGGGTAGCGGTCGGAGGGGAGCGGCTTGCTGGAGGGCCCGGTGTGGCCGGTGATTGTTGTAGAACGTCTCGAACTCGCGCAGGGCATGGAGGAGGTGGCGCTGGTTCCAGATCAAGGTGCGGTCGAGCAGTTCACGCCGGCAGGGTCTGGATCCACCGCTCCATGATCGCGTCCGTCCGGGGTGTCCGCACGCGGTCCTGATGACCGCGAAGTCCGGCGTCGGCTAGCACGGCGTCGAAGGCGTCGCGGTCATGGATGAGTAACTTGGCCGCGTTGCCCACTTCCTGCAGGTCCATGACGAGGTTGCGGCCGAGCTGGACAACCCACTGGCCGGTGTGCGCGGTGGCACCAAGACCCCGCGCCCGGCGGGTCGCATGCTCGATGACGGCCATGACGTACAGCGGTGCCCCCGGTCAGGGTGCGGACCTCGAAAAAGTCGCACGCTGGAAGTGCGTCCGCCTGGCTGGGCAGGAAATCGACCCATGTGGTGTGCCGCCGTTCGGGCGAGGGGTCGATGTCGTGGACTTTGAGAGTGCGTTACGTGAGCTGACGCCCTTTTCGCCGTTGCGGTTGGATGAGGTCTGCTGGTCGATGGGTCGCCGCTCGGTCTGTCGTCACGGCTGAGTGAACAAGCCGGGCTCGGTTTCAGGTCTCCGGGCGTAACAGCAGCGCGGAGTGGCGCAGTCTGTCGCTCGACAAGTGGCCGAGCAGCCCGGCGAGTACGAAGCGGTCGCCGGGAGTGAAGGCGGGCTTGGCCGCCTGCCGCTGCAGGACTGTCAGTTGGTGCCGCAGCACCAGCATTTCGATCTCTTTGTCACGATCACCTCCCGGCAGCAGCCGCAGGAGCGCGAAGATGGTCGTCACGGTGAGGTAGACCAGACGCAGCACGACAGATCATGATGCCGCGGCGGTGGAGGCCACACGACTCCACGATGCGAAAGCGTGGTCACCGGCCAGTGCTCTGGCCTGCACGGATGAACTTTCGGCATCCGCAGGTTTGCCGACGACGGTAACCCCTCCCTTGCTCTGAGCGATGAAAGGGGGACCGTTCGTGCGAGGGGGATGCCGTGCGTGTTGAGGAGCTGACCGAGGCGGAGCGTCGGGTGTGGGAGGCGTTTCCGCGAGGGGAGGAAGTGGATTTTACGACCGGAAAGCCGGAGGAAGACCATCCGGCCTCTGGAGCGGGCTGGGGAGCGGAGCGGACAGTTCGCGCCAGAGTGATCGCCGCCCTGCTGATGAGCGAGGAGGCGCACCTGTCGCATCGGGTCCCCGCCATCCGGATCAAGGGCGCCCGGATCACCGAGCGATTGAACGTGGCATATTCCACCGTCCGTCGTTCGGTGCGATTGCTGTCGTGCTTCTTCGAGCAGGTCCCTGGGCTGTCCTGGGCGCGATGTCCGCAGCTGAGTTTCAAGGGCTCCCACCTGCCGGGGCTGTCTGCTTCCAACGCTCAGATCGACGGGCATCTGCGATTGGAGCAGTGCGTCTTCACCGGCCTGGTGGAACTGCGCGGGACCCAGCTCGCGGGAAACCTCACGCTGACCGACGTGCGGACTTCCGTTCCCGGCTTGGCGATCGATTGTGACGGGTTACACGCGGGGCGGGGGATTTCCGCGATCAGGCTAAGCACTGCAGGTCAGGTGCGGTTGGCCAACGTCAACGCACGCGGTACCGTGATCATGGATGATGCGTGCCTGGCCGATTCAGGCGGAAGGGCCCTGACTCTGGACGGGCTGGTCGCCGACGGGAGCGTGTTCTGCCGGAGGATGACGGTCAGCGGGATGGTCAGCGTGCGCAACGCCCGTGTCGTCGGCTCGTTCAGCTTCACCGGAACCACCATCGATCACCCCGGCCAGATGGCCTTTCGCGGCTCGCGGATTACCGCTGAGGGCGGACTGTACCTGGGTGGAGGGTTCACCGCGACCGGGACAGTACGGCTGGCCGACTCGCGGATCGACCGGGAGCTCAGCCTGAACGGAGCCCGCCTGACTCACCCCGACGGTGATGCGCTCTACGCGGAGGAATTGCAGGTTGAGGGCACCGTCGAGGCGCGCAGACTTCACACCCGTGGACGGGTGTACCTCTCCCAGGCCCGCATAGCCGGATCGCTGGACATGACAGGAGCGAGGCTTCATGGGGCCACCCCCGGCAATGCTTCTGATGCCGGATCCGATCGTCTTGCGGACTTTGTCGCCCTCGATGTCGGTAGGGCGGCCATCGGCGGCGAGTTGCGGTGTGCCGGTGGTTTCCGGGCCCAGGGCGAGGTCCGGTTGGTGGACGCGCACGTGGGCAAGTCCGCCGACTTCGAGGGCGCTCGGTTGGACAATCCAGGTGGTGTGGCGCTGGCGGCTGGCGGTCTGACGGTCGATGGGGGCATGACGTGCGGGGGCGCCTTCACGACTGCGGGTGAGTTGGTCTTGATCGGCGCCCGCATTGGCCGACGTCTCTATCTCGCTGGCGCCACCTTGTCCGCGCCTGCTGGCCGGGCGTTGGCTGCCTGGCAGTTGGAGGCCCGGGAGTTGTACCTGCGCCCCAAGCAGGTGCCCGAGGGGCAGGTCGACCTGCGGCACGCTCGCATCGGCGTGCTCCGTGACGATCCTGCCACGTGGTCTCGGCATCGTCTGGACGGCCTCACATATGACGCCTTGGACCCGATGCTGCCCGCGGCAGAGCGGCTCGCCTGGCTGAGAAACGACGGGGGCAGGTATGTGCCGCAGCCGTACGAGCAGCTTGCCGCCACCTACCGGCGGCTGGGTGACGACGCCGACGCCCGCACGGTGTTGCTGGCGAAGCAGCGGCGGCGACGCGCCAAGCTGCCGCCCTATGCACGCGCCTGGGGACTGCTCCAGGATTTAACGGTCGGGTACGGCTACCGTCCGGTCCGCGCCGCGACGTGGTTCCTCACGCTGCTCGTCGCTGGCACAGCCGTGTTCGCCCTGAATAGCCCACCCCGCGCCGAGCCCGGCAAGGGGCCCGTATTCAACGCCGTCGTCTATACGTTGGACCTATTGGTCCCGCTGATCGATTTCGGCCAGGAGAAAGCTTTCCAACCCATCGGCGGCAGCCAATGGGTCGCCTACGGCCTCGTCATCACGGGATGGGTGCTGGTCACCACCATCGCAACCGGCATCACCCGGACCCTGTCTCGGCAATGACTGCGAAGCTGTACCCGCTCCGTGTTCGCGGACAATGATCGCTGGAAACTGGTTGTCGGGCGCGGGCTCGGATTCGACAGATGAACGTTCTGCTAGGGGTGCGGATAGAGGCTTGACATGGGAGAACGGTTAGGAGCGCGCCGGTAGGGCATTGCCCCTAGGTGTTCGATCTGGGTGTTGATCAGCTCGCTGCCGGAAGTTCCAGGAGCAAGGCAAGCCGGATGACCTGCACGGATGACATTATCGGCAAGGACAGCGGCAAAGACGTTCGTGACGGTCAGGTAGGCCAGGCGGAAGAGCACAAGTGATCATTTGGCCGCGATTCGGTGCCCTTCAAGAGCCGAAGCGGGCGCGCGCCAGAAGGAATCATGACCTGCACGGATGGCATTATCGGCAGGCGCAATGGCTCCCGGCGGGCGGTTCAGCATCTTGACATGCCGACGGCTGAGTGGATCAATTGCGGACTTGTGCGCATCCTTGCAGGAATATTGGTGGTCGCCACCATGGTCGCCGGGTGCTCGAGCGACCACGTCGACACGGCACCGCCGGTCGCGCTCGCGCTCCCTTCGTCCATGGCCGCGAGCCCCGAGCCGCGGGTGGAGACCGTAACTCCTTCGCCGCGGGCGACGTCGAGCCCGCTGCCGCTGACCGTCGATCAGTCGGCCCGGCGTTATCTGGGCATCGTGCGGCCGTACAATATCGCGCTCGAGCGACTCGAGCAGGCGATCAACGGCGGCCAGCCTGTCGCGGTGCTACGCCGCCGAGCAGCGCAGGTCGCCGCCGCGAACGGGACGCAGGTCCGGCATTTGACCGACACCGCCTGGCCCAGGGCGCTGCGCGGGCTGGTGGGGCAGCTCAAGGCCGAATCGCTCAAGGCGCAACGGCACTGGCTCCTGGCCGCGCGTGCCCGTGCCCGCGACGCGCTCATCGAGGAGGTGCTGAACGCCGCCCGCCACGACGGGAAACCGGCGGTGGGAAAGATTCGCACGCTACTCCACCTGGAGCAGTACGACGAAGACGACTACTCCTGATCGTCCAGTACACCTGCGGCCTGCGACTGGCATCAGGCCTGTGGGGGTTTGCCCTGAAGCGTGGACACCGGCTGTCATGCGGCGTGCAGCACTCTATCGGCGGTCTGCTCGTAGTCGATCGGGCTGAGGTAATCGAGGGTGGAATGCCTTATGCGAGTGTTGTAGCGGGTGATCCATGTGAAGAACGCCAGGCGGGCCTCACGCGCTGGGACCAGCGCTTGGCGCCTTGGAGGGTCTCGCGTTTGAGGGTGGTGTTGAAGGCCTCCTCGGCGCTGTTGTCGGAGGTGCCGAGGGCGCCCATCGACTGGCGCACGCCGAGTTCGGCGCATGCCTTGGCGGACTCGGCGGAGGTTTACTGCGCCCCATGGATCGGATTGAGGGGCAGGAAGCAAGGAAGCGCCACGGCACCAGCATCCTGTCGCATGCACCATCGGGCACGATGACCGCTGTCAGATGAGAAGGGTTCACGTAACCCATGGAGATCGATGTCTTGCCCTCGGCCGCCAGCGCGGCCAGGACGAGCGCGGTGCCCGAGCGAAGGTCGTAAGTCTGCACGTCCGTTCCGGTGATCGGCCACCCGCCATGGATGACGGCTCTGTCGCGGTCCATCAGGACGTAGGCGCCGCGCTCGCCACTGAGCGTGGACCTGCTGCGTGAGGCCGCCCCGGGCTACTGCGACGCCCGACAGCGCGGCAACGCGCCGGCCAACTGGTTCGAGGCGTCACTGGCGTATCTGACCCAGGATTTCCAAAACCGGCAAAGGTCCCGGCGCGGCGGCCCACGTCGTCGACCTTCTCTGCACCAAGCGGCTGTCGGACTCGTGATGCTTACCCAGAGCCTGGTCGGGCTCTTGTGCCGAGCTGGCTCAGGTGGTTCGACGGTGCTCGCCCCCCGGACGGCGGCCTCAGTCCTCCGCC
>NZ_JAHDTI010000009.1 GCF_018531495.1 Nonomuraea sediminis | reverse complement strand
TGCGGTGGTTATGGCGGGAAG
Source organism: Nonomuraea sediminis (assembly GCF_018531495.1). Classification (GTDB taxonomy): domain Bacteria; phylum Actinomycetota; class Actinomycetes; order Streptosporangiales; family Streptosporangiaceae; genus Nonomuraea; species Nonomuraea sediminis. Next base: position 631,242 of record NZ_JAHDTI010000009.1, on the reverse strand, counting down.
GAAACACCCGGTTACATTCCGAACCCGGAAGTTAAGCTTCTCTGCGCCGATGGTACTGCACTCGGGAGGGTGTGGGAGAGTAGGTCGCCGCCGCACAAATTTTCATGTCGGAGAGGCCCGCCCTGGGTATGGGGTGGGCCTTTCCGCGTTTCCGGGCCGGGCCTGGGCTCCTAGGCTTGGGGCTTGGGCCGGGCGCTCGCTGCTTTCTGGGGCTATCCACGGCGTTGGGTGGCCCCTTCGTGTGTTTCGAAGGGGGCCGTCCACGGCGCGGGCGGCCTTTTCCTGTTTGCGGGGCGTCGCTCGTGTCTCGCGACGTGTTCCCCAGCGGGGTAGCCCAGGCGGTGGGGTGGGTTGGGCATTGTTTCCGCGGGGCTATCCATGTGGTGGGCGGCCCGTTTCGCGGTGTGGCGAGTGGCCCCCTTTCGCAGTTCCGGGGGCGCGCGTCGCGAGCTGGATGCTCTCCACACGGTCGACCGGGGTCAGTGCCAACGGTCGACCGGGGCCAGCGCAGGCGGTGGCGTTGTCGTGCAGCTCGTTCATAGGGGCCGTCTACGGTGTGGGCGGTCTTTGCGTTTCTGGGGTCTCTTGGGTTGGGGCTTGTTTCGGGGTGTTGGGGGTCCCGGAGCGGGCTCGGGTGTTATGGGGTTAGGAGGCCCCAGTAGGCGGACCAGGGGATGAATGCTGCGGTGGCGGTGGTGAGGAGGGCTTGCCGTACACGCATGGGGCTTCGGCGGAGGGTCAGGGTGGTGCCGGCGGCGATTGTGGTGACGGCGAGGAGTTGGAGGAGGAGCCAGAGGGGTGGGCGGCCGAGGATGGTTGGGCCGACTGTGGTGGCGCCGGTGGCGACTATCCAGAGGAGGTAGGTGATGGTGCCTAGGACGGTGGTGGTGCCGGTTATGACCGTTAGGCGGGCGAGGTGGTGGGTTGCGGGTGGTGCGGGGTAGGGGGCGGGGGAGCGGCGGAGGCGGGCCCGGATGGTGCGGGCCAGGGCGCCGGTGGGGTAGGCGAGGAAGGCGGTGAGGATGACTGCCAGCAGCGTCAGGTGGAGGGGGATTGATTCGTACCAGGACAGAGGGTGGAGGGGCTCGCTGGTCAGGGGCTGTGTGGGGGGTGCGTCAGAGGTGGGCTTGGAGGGCGGTAGGTGGGTGACCCAGCGGGTGATGGTGTCCACGTAGCCGGGGGCGAAGGTGGGGGTTTGGGGTCCGAAGCCGGTGGTGCTCTGGTGGAGGTTGTGGTCCGCCTGGGGGATCACGCGGAGGGTGTAGTGGGTGTTGTGGGCGCGGTCCAGGGCCTGGCGGAAGAGGGTCATGCTCTCGCCGGGGGCGGTGGAGCGGTCGTGTTCGGCGAAGACGGCCAGTAGCGGTTGGCGTACCTTTTCCAGGGTTGCTATCGGGTCGTTGGCTACGTCGCCGAAGAGGCCGGCGGACACGAGCATGCGGCTGAGGTTCATCCCGATGGGGGGCTGTAGGGACTGCTTCACGCCGTAGTGGGTGAGGTATACGCGGTTGCTCCAGAGTTGCGCCCGGTCGGTGTGCAGGGCGCTGGCCGCCACGGGGACGACGAAGGACACCTCCGGCGAGCGGGACGCGGCGAGCGGGGCCACCCAGCCGCCCTCGCTGTGTCCCCACACCCCAACCTTGCCGGGGTCGACGTCGGGGCGGGTGCGGAGCAGGCGTACCCCGGCCACGGCGTCGTCGGCCAGGTCGGTGAACGAGCTCGTCGCTCTGGTGTAGCCGGGTCGCTTGTCGTAGATCAGGACCACGATGCCTGCCCGGGCGAACGCTTCGGCCTCGGGCCGGTACGCGTTCCGGCCCCGCGCCCCTGCGCCTGCCACCAGCACCATGCCTGGTCGCCGGCCAGCCCCGGCGGGCGCCACCACGGTCCCGTGCAACACCGTCCCACCGTTCCGGAAGGTCACATCGGTATTGCTGAGCTCGAATCCGCCCGCCGCCGCTCCCCGGGATGGAAGCACGACTCCGCCGAGTGGACCACGGGCGCCCGCGACGTCCCCACGGGGACGCGCGAAGGGTGTGCCGCCGGGAAGCGGTGCCGAAACGGCAGCGGTACGGCTGGAGGGACCTGCAGCGGTGAGTGTGGTGCCACTCGCGAGGACCGTCGCATGCTGCACCGCAGCTGGGCGGGTGGGGGGTGCTCCGGTCGCTGGTGAGGTGCGGTGGGAGAGGGCGCTGGTGGGAGGTGCTGTGGCGCGGTGGGGGAGGGGGCCGGTGTGAGGCGGTGTGGCGCGGTAACGGAGGACGCCGGTGTCAGACGGTGTGGCGCGATAGCGGAGGACGCCGGTGTCAGGCGGTGTGGCGCGATAGCGGAGGACGCCGGTGTCAGGCGGTGTGGCGGGATGGAGCAGGGCCGCGATGGGGGTGGCGGTTGGGGGTGCGGGGTGGGGATGGGGGGTGGGGGTGTGGGGGAGGGATAGGGCGAGGGTGGTGGCTGCTAGGTAGGTGATCAGCGGGGTGGATTTGCGGATGGGCAGCATGGAGTGGTCTCCTTCTGCTGGGAGTGGTGGACATCAGGGCCTCGCCGTACGAAGGCGAGGTGTCGCTGCTTCCGAGCGCCTGGGCCGTCGAGTTGCCGCTCGGCGGCCCAGGATTACGTGAGGGTCAGGTGGCCTCCTCGGGATCGGGGAAGGCGATGAAGCGGGTGAGGACCGTGCGCGCCCCGTCCGGCGTCTCGTCGGGAGTGCGCTGGTAGCGCTTGAGGAGCGCCAGGTACTCCTCGAAGAACTCCGCGAGCTCCTCGAGGGTGAGCCGGACGGAGCCGCGGGAGTACGGCATGGCGTCCCCCCACCCGCCGAGCCGCGACCGCACCTCCTGGAAGCGGGCGAAGGTCTCCAGGTCCTCGGCCAGCCAGAGCTGGTTGAGCTGCTCGATCGTGGCGCGGAACTCCGGGCTCTGCCCGCTCAGCACCGGGAAACGCACGTCCAGCCGCGTCAGGCGCCACCAGCGTTCCCGCCCGTGCGCCCGCTCCAGGACCTCCTCGACGAAGCCGTGCTCGGCCAGGACGCGCAGGTTGTAGCTGGTCCCGCCGGTCGTGACGCCGAGGCGTTCGGCCAGCACGGTCGAGGTGGCCTCCCCGAGGATCTCCAGCTCACGCAGGATGCGCTGCCGCACGGGGTTGGCCAGCGCCTTGGCCATCGCCAGGTCCGAGATTCGATCAGCCACACATCCACGATAACTCATGCACGAGAAGTCGTGCATGACAGATGTCAACAAGAGCCGGTGATTCGCACGACTGCCGCCAGGGCCCCGAGTTCCGAAGGATGAAGGCATGCAGACCTGGCGCTGGACCACCGACATCTTCCAGGAAATGACGCTGCTCGCCCGGTTCGGAGAAGAGGGCTGGGAGGTGGAGGGCGTCGACAGGCTCGCCCGGTTCGCCTGCCGCCGGGACGAGCGGCATCCGCGCCGTTGGGAGTACCGCAGGGAGGAAGGCGTCCACGAGTTCGAGGGCTGGGAGCCGTGCGGCACCTGGCTCACGTGGGCCTACTTCAAGCGCGCCACGGGCCCGCTGGACGTGGTGCCGCCCGTGCCGCGCCGCCACCTGTACCTCGGGCGCAGGGCGTGGCTCCTGCTCGCGGCCGCGCTGGTGGCCGCGCTCGGCGCCATGACCGCGGTCCTGCTCGACGCGTGGATCGTGCTGCTGCCGCTGCTCGGTGCCTGGTTCCCGCTATTGGTGATCCAGCGCGTCAGGCGGCGGGGTTAGTCACGCGCGAGCAGGAGGGGCTCCACGCGATAGGGGACCTGGGTCGACAGCGCGATCGTGGTGTCCGTGCGCTGCACCGCCGGCGAGGCCAGAACCCTGGCGATCACCTCCTGCAGGTGGTCGGTGCTGCGCGCCACCACCCGGCACAGCAGGTCGTACTGCCCGCTCGTCCCGTACACCTCCAGGATCTGAGGTACGGCACGCAGCGCCTCGACCGACTCGGCCAGCCGCCCCTGGGCGATCTGCAGTGAGATGAACGCCATGATCGGATACCCGGCATCGGCCGTGGAAATGGTGGGACCGAAATCCACGATCACGCCGCGAGCCGTCAGCTTCTCCACGCGGGCCTGCACGGTACCCCTGGCGACGCCGAGCAGGCGGGCCAGCTCGGTCAGGCCGATGCGCGGATGCGCCCGCATGGTGGTCAGCAATCTGGCGTCGAGCTCGTCCACAGCGCCCTCCCGAACGCGAAACCGATCAACGGCGACGTCCCCGACCACAGACGGCGACTGGACGATCCGACCAGTCACAGGTGCCGCGAACCGTACGACACTTAGCGTATCGCGCAGCGAAACTGTGCGCTCTTGCCAGCGAATCCCGAATTTGCTGTCATCTGGGACATGTTCGAGGAAGCGCAGTACTTCGCTCCGGTGGAGACCCGGGGCGATGGTTCGGTCGTGGTGGAGCTGTCCGCTTCGCACCCCGGTTTCGCCGACCCGGTGTACCGGGAACGGCGCAACGCGATCGCCGGGCTGGCGGTCAACCACCGGCGCGGCGAGCCGATCCCGATGGCCGAGTACACCGAGCGCGAGCACGGGATCTGGTCGCTGGTCACCAAAGAGCTGGCGATCAAGCATGCGATTTATGCCACGGCCGAATATCAGCACGGGGCGGCCAGGCTGGGGCTGCCGGAGGACCGGATCCCGCAGTTGGAAGAGGTCAGCCGGATGCTCGAGCCGCTGACCGGGTTCCGCTACCTGCCGGCCGCCGGGCTGGTGCCGCTGCGGGACTTCTACGGCGTGCTCGCCGACGGATATTTCCACTCAACGCAGTACATTCGGCACCATTCCGTGCCTTTCTATACGCCGGAGCCCGATGTCATCCATGAGGTGATCGGGCACGCCAATGCGCTGGCCAGCGACCGCTATGCCGCGCTCTACCGCCTGGCCGGGGCCGCCGCGCGCAGGGTGGAAAGCGATGAGGCGCTGGAGTTCATCTCGAAGATCTTCTGGTTCACCCTGGAGTTCGGCGTGATGGCCGAGAACGGCGAGCTCAAGGCCTACGGCGCCGGGATCCTGTCGTCCTACGGCGAGATCGAGGAGTTCCGCGGGATGGACATCCGCCCGCTCGATCTGGCGGCCATGGGTACCACTCACTACGACATCACGAAATATCAGGACGTGCTGTTCCGCGCGGACTCGCTGGAGCACCTGGAAGACGTCGTCGGCGATTTCTGGGCCACCTGCGACGACGAAAGCATCGCAAAACTCGCCAACGCCCACGTCTAGCGCTTCATCACGATTTTTCGCAATAATTCGCGGAAGATCTTGGGAAGGGCGACGGCGTGTTACCACGATGGATCATGGCGTTCGCTCTCATGCTGTGCTCCACCGTGTGTGCGAGCGACGCCACGCACTCCACCACGGCCGGCCGTACCGTCGCAGCGGCGAGTGCGGCCCGGCCGATAGTGGTCCCCCAGCAGGTGCAGTTCCAGGTCCGAAAGCTGAGGGGCGCGCGCCCGGCCAAGCCCGTCGATGCCAAGGCCCTGACCAAGCGGCTCGACCGCTACCTGGCGGGCCGCCCGGGCCCGGTCACCGCCGTGGTCAAGGATCTGACGACCGGCCGCGTCTACCGCTACCACCGCCACCAGGTGATGATCACCGCGAGCACCGCCAAGGTGCAGATCCTGATGGCGCTGCTGCTCAGGACCCCGTGGCGCAAGCTGTCCAAGGCCACCAGGCACGACGCCGACCTCATGATCCGCTTCAGCGACAACGAGGCCGCCGACCGCCTCTGGCTCAAGATCGGCGGCGCGGCCGGATTCACCAAGGCGGGCAGGAAGCTGGGGCTCAAGCACACGCAGGGCATCCCGGGCGACTGCCTCGACCTGTACTGCTGGGGCATCACCAGGACCACGGCGGGGGACCAGATTCACCTGATGCGCCAGCTGGTCTCGCCGAAGAGCCCGCTTCCGGCCCGTGCGCGCGCCCAGGTCCTGCGGCTGATGGGCAAGGTCACCAAGAGCCAGCACTGGGGCGTGAGCGCCGCGGCGTGCAAGGGCGATCGGGTCCCGTTGAAGAACGGCTGGCTCAAGCGCGTCTCGACCAAACGCTGGGCCATCGTCAGCGTCGGGCTGATCCGCGGCCACGGGCACGACTACGCGGTGGCCGTGCTCACCGAGGGCAGCGCCGAGGCGGGCTACGGGATCGCGACCGTGCAGGGCGTGGCCACGCGGATCATGAAGGCGCTCCGGAGCTGCCGGGGGTGACCAGCCGGTAGCCGACGCCGCGCACGGTCTGGATGAGCTTGTCCTCGTCGTCGCCCAGGCGCGCGCGCAGCCGCTTGACGTGCACCGCGATCGTGTTCGTCGAGGTGCTGGCGGCCGCGTGCCAGACGTGGCGCATGATCTGCTCGCGCGTGACGGTCCTGTCGGCGTTGCGCATCAGGTACTGCAGCAGCTCGAACTCGCGCAGCGGCAGATGCACCGCCAGCCCCTCCACCCGCACCTGGTAGGCCTGCACGTCCAGCTCGACCTCGCCCACCGACAGCACCTGGCGCGTCTCCGGAGAGGCCGCCTGGATGAACGGCAGCAGCTCGGGCACCCGGTACGGCCGGGCCACGCAGGCGGCGGCCCCGGCGGCGAGCGCCTGGACCGCCTGCTCAGCATGGCCCTCGCCGACTCCGAGCAGCACGGGCACGGCTCGCGACAGCCGTACCGCGCGGACGAACTCGATCGGGTCGATGACCGGAAGCGTCGCCGAGACGAGCACCACGTCCGGCTGGAGCGCGCCGGCCTGCAGCAGTCCCTGGGCGCCGTCGGACACGCCGGTGACGGCGACGCCCTCGCCCTCAAGAGCGGTCGCGACATCGGCCACCACGGCCGTGTCGGGGTCGGCGATGAGCAGCACCGGCTTGCTCCTCGTCTCCCCGTTGACCAGATGGGCCATCAGCCGAAGCGCCCGGTGATGTAGTCCTCGGTCGCCTTCTGGGACGGATTGGTGAACATGCGGGACGTCTCATCCATCTCGACGACCTTGCCGGGCTTGCCCTGCTCGGCGAGGTTGAAGAACGCGGTCCGGTCGCTGACGCGCGCGGCCTGCTGCATGTTGTGCGTGACGATGACGATCGTGTAGTCGTCCTTGAGCTTGACCATCAGGTCCTCGATGGCCAGCGTCGAGATCGGGTCGAGCGCCGAGCACGGCTCGTCCATGAGCAGCACCTGCGGCTCGACCGCGATCGCCCGCGCGATGCACAGGCGCTGCTGCTGGCCGCCCGACAGACCGGCGCCGGGCTTGTTGAGCCGGTCCTTGACCTCGTTCCAGAGGTTGGCGCCCTTCAGCGACTGCTCGACGACGCCGTCCGTGTGCGACTTGGAGTGGCGGCCGTTGAGGCGGAGGCCCGCGGCCACGTTCTCGTAGATCGACATGGTCGGGAACGGGTTGGGCCGCTGGAAGACCATCCCGATGCTGCGCCGTACCGAGACGGGCTCGATGTTGGGCGCGTACAGGTCCTCGCCGTCGAGCAGCACCTTGCCCTCGACCCGGGCGCCCGGGATGACCTCGTGCATCCGGTTGAGCGTGCGCAGGAAGGTGGACTTGCCGCATCCGGAAGGCCCGATGAACGCGGTGATCGAGCGCGGCTCGATGGTCATCGAGACGTCCTCGATGGCCTTGTGCGAGCCGTAGTAGGCGTCGAGCCCGGATACCTGGATCTGCTTGGACATTGCTGCGGATACCCCCTTATCGGCCCTTGGCGGGGGCTCGCCACCAGGCGATGACCCGCGCCGCCAGGTTGAGCAGCATGACGATCACGATGAGTACGAGAGCCCCCGTCCAGGCCCGGTTGATGGCGAAGTCGCTGGGCCGGCCCGCCTGGTCGAACACGAAGAGGGGAAGGTTCATCTGCGGCCCGTTGAACGGGTCGCTGTTGATGGAGTCGGTGAAGAACACGGTCAGCAGCACCGGCGCGGTCTCGCCCGCGACGCGGGCGATGGCCAGCATGACGCCGGTGATGATCCCGGTCATCGCGGTCGGCAGCACCACCTTGAGGATCGTGCGCCACTTGGAGACGCCCAGCGCGTAGGCGGCCTCGCGCAGGTCGTTGGGCACCAGGCGGAGCATCTCCTCGGCGGCCCTGACCACGGTCGGCATCATCAGGATCGACAACGCCATCGCGCCGGCCCAGCCGGAGTACGGCTGCTTCAGGAACAGGATCCAGAACGCCAGGATGAACAGGCCCGCCACGATCGACGGGATACCGGTCATCACGTCCACGAAGAAGCTGATGGTACGGCTCAGCCGCCCACCCCTGCCGTACTCCACCAGGTAGATCGCGGTGAGCAGCCCGATCGGGATGGAGATGAGAGAGGCGAGCAGCACCTGCTCCAGCGTGCCGATGATGGCGTGGTAGGCGCCGCCACCCGCGTCCCTGGCGCCGATGTTGCGGTAGGAGTGGGTCAGGAACTCCATGTCGAGGCGCGCCAGGCCGTTCTTGATCACCAGCCAGAGCACGGAGATCAGCGGGATCACGGCCAGCGCGAAGGCCAGGTAGACCAGGCCCTGGACGATGCGGTTCTTGACGCGCCGCCCTGCGGAGATGTGCTGAAGGCTGCTCATGCTCCGCTCCTCGCGTACTCCTTGCGGCGGTTGATGATGAACCGGGCGCCCATGTTCACCAGCAACGTGATCACGAACAGCACCAGGCCGGAGGCGATCAGGGCACCGCGCCCGATCGGGGTGGCCTCGCCGAAACCGTTGGCGATGTTGGCGGCGATGCTGTTGGCGTGGGGGGTCAGGATCTGGAAGGTGATGTCGAAGGTCGCCGGGAAGATCAGCGCCACCGCGATCGTCTCGCCCATCGCCCTGCCGAGGCCGAGCATCGCCGCGCTGATCACGCCGGGACGGCCGAACGGCAGCACGGCCATCCGGATCATCTCCCAGCGGGTCGCGCCGAGGGCGAGCGCCGCCTCCTCGTTCATCTTGGGGGTCTGGAGGAAGACCTCGCGGGAGATGGCCGCGATGATCGGGAGGATCATGATCGCCAGCACGATCGCGCCGGCCAGCATCGTCTTGCCGCCGATCGCGCCTTCGCCGGCGAAGAGGGGGAACCAGCCCAGGTACTCGTTCAGCCACTGTGAGGGGGTCTTGAGCAGCGGTACCAGGAAGGCGACGCCCCACAGGCCGTAGACCACGGAGGGGACGGCGGCCAGGAGGTCGACCAGGTAGCCGAGCGGACCGGCCACGCGCCGGGGGGCGTAGTGGGAGATGAACAGCGCCACGCCGATGGCGATCGGCGTGGCGATGATCAGCGCGAGTGCCGCGCTGATCACGGTGCCGAAGGCCAGGGCGGCGATGCCGAAGACCCCGGTGCTGTTCGGCTGCCAGGTCAGCTCGGTGAAGAAGTTCCCCTTGTTGGCCTGCAGGGCGGGGATCGCCTCGCTGATGAGGAACACGGCGATGGCCGCCATGATCGCCAGCAGGACGACGCCCGCGCCCGTGGACAGGAAGCGGAAGGCACCCTCACCTCGGGTGCCGCGCGAGGCGGACCGGCCCTTGGCCGATCCGCCTGCACGAGTCTTGACGTCAGTCGTCATGATTTCTTAGGAGATGGCCGCAACCGCGGTCCGGACCTTGGTGAGCAGGTCGCCGGTCAGCGGGGCGTAGCCGAGGCCCTTCAGCGAGGCCTGGCCCTCGTCGCTGGAGGTGTAGGTCAGGAAGTCCTTGACCAGCTTGGCCTGGTCGGCCGGCAGGCCCTTCTCGCAGGTGATCTCGTAGGTGACCAGGACGATCGGGTAGGCGCCCGCCGTCTTGGTGGCGTAGTCGATGCCCAGCTTGAGGTCGTTGCCGGAGCCCTTGACCTCGGCGGTCTCGATGGTCTTGGCCGCGCTGTCGGCGGACAGCTCGACGAACTCGCCGGAGCCGTTGGCGACCTTGGCCTTCTGCAGCTGCGAGTTCTCGGCGAAGGAGAGCTCGACGTAGCTGATGGCGCCCTCGGTGCCCTTCACCGACGAGGAGATGCCGTCGGAGCCCTTGGCGCCCTGGCCCTTGGCCTCGGCCGGCCAGGCCTTGGCGGGCTCGTACGGCCAGCCGGCGGTGGCCTTGAGGAACTTGGTGAAGTTGTCGCTGGTGCCCGACTCGTCGGCGCGGTGGAAGGCCTGGATCGGGGTCGAGGGCAGCTTGGCCTGGGGGTTGTCGGCCTTGATCGCGGCGTCGTCCCACTTGGTGATCTTGCCGTTGAAGATGTCGCCGATCGTCTGCGGCTTGAGCTGCAGGCCGTCCACGCCGGGCAGGTTGTAGACGACGGCGATCGGGCCGGTCACCATCGGGATGTTGATGGCCTTGCCGGTCTTGCAGCGGGCGTCGGCCTGGGCGGGCTCACCCTTGTCGTCCTTGAGGGCCGAGTCGGAACCCGCGAAGGCGATCGTGCCCTGGATGAAGGCCTGGACGCCGGCGCCGGAGCCGCTCGGCTGGTAGTTCAGGCTGACACCGGGGTTCTTGGCCTGGAAGTCCTTCTTCCACTGGTCGATCGCGTTGGCCTGGGCCGAGGAGCCCGCGGCGTTGATCGTGCTGCCGCTGGTGCCTGCGTCGTTGCCCGAAGCGGTCGCGGCGGTGGTGCTGCCCCCGCCGTTGTTGTCAGTGCCGCACGCAGCGAGCGAGAGCGCGCCGACTACGGCGACGGCGGCGAGCCGGCCTGCATACTTCACGGTTGGGTTCCTCCCACTTGGTCCTTAGTCGCCCATGAAGCTATGCAGCGAAAGTGACTCAAACCCCCCAACAAGGGTGAACGTTCGGTGAACGCCCCAGGTCACCCTCATGATGGTGTCCATGACCTATCGCGTATGCCTGGTGTGCATGGGAAACATCTGCCGCTCCCCGATGGCCGAGGTGGTGCTGCGCCAGAAACTCGCAGATCACGGGCTTTCCGGCCGCGTGAGCGTGGAGAGCGCGGGGACCGGCGGGTGGCACGCGGGTGAACCGATGGATCCCCGGGCCCGCCGGACACTGGCCGACCACGGTTACGACGGGAGCGCCCATCGGGCCAAACAGTTCACTTTCGAGGACTATGACCTTGTTCTCGCCATGGACAGGGACAATCTACGCGCGCTTCGCTCGCGTGTGCCCGAGGCGCGGCTCTTCCGGGACTTCGACCCGGCCGCGTCGGCCGGGGCCGAGGTGCCCGATCCCTACTACGACGGTTCCTTCGATCGCGTCCTGACCATGGTCGAGGCCGCCGCCGAGGGCCTGGCCAAGCACCTGGCCGATGAGATCGGTTGAGAACCTGGGCGCGTCGCACGGCTGGCGGCTCTCGCGGGCCGTGCTGGACGACGGGCGCCAGGTCTTCGTCAAGAGCGGCGCCGACTTCACCTCCGAGGCGGCCGGGCTGCGCTGGCTCGGGCAGTCGGGCGTGCCGGTCCCCGAGGTGATCGCGGTCGGCGAGGACCGGCTCGTGCTCGAGTGGGTCGTCGAGGAGCGGCCCACGCCGCAGGCCGCCGAGCGCTTCGGCCGCGACCTGGCCAGGATGCACCGCGCCGGGGCCGAGCGCTTCGGCGCGACCTGGCCGGGGTTCATCGCCGAGCTGCCCATGGACAACTCGCCCGCCGACGACTGGCCCACGTTCTACGCCACCCGCCGCGTGCTTCCCTTCGTACGGCAGGCCGGGCTGCCCTCGCGCGACATGCGGCAGATCGACCGGGCGGTGGACCGCTTCGCGGAGGTGGCGGGGCCTGCCGAGCCGCCCGCGCGCATCCACGGCGACCTGTGGAGCGGCAACGTGCTGTGGTCAGGGGGCGCGGGAGTGCTCGTCGACCCGGCCGCGCACGGCGGTCACAGGGAGACCGACCTGGCCATGCTGGCGCTGTTCGGCGCGCCGCACCTGGACCGGATCCTCGGGGCCTACCGGGAGGAGTTCCCGCCCGCCGACGGGTGGCGCGAGCGCGTACCGCTGCACCAGCTGCATCCGCTGCTGGTGCACGTGGTGCTCTTCGGCAGCTCCTACCGCGACAGCCTGATGGCGGCGGTCGCCAGGGTGCTGGCGCTATGAGTTGTTGAGGCGCTTGAGCACCTCGTCGTGCAGGACGCCGTTGCTGCAGACCAGGCTGCCGCCCTCCAGGCTGGGGACGCTGGCCAGGTCGGTCCAGACGCCGCCCGCCTCCTCGACGATGACCGTCAGCGCGGCCATGTCCCAGGGCGACAGCTCCGGCTCGGCGGACAGGTCGACCGCGCCCTCGGCCACCATCATGTGAGACCAGAAATCGCCATATCCCCGGCTACGCCAGCAATTGCGCGACAAATCCAGGAAATTCGACAGCCGTCCGGCTTTTTCCCATTCCTCGATGTCGGAGAAGGAGAACGACGCGTCGCTGAGCGTCGACACCTGCGACACCTGCATCCGGGTGGCCTTGGTCAGGCTCCTGCCCGTCCACGCGCCGCCCTCGGTCACCGCCCACCAGCGCCGCCCGATCGCCGGGGCCGACACCAGGCCCACGACGACCTTGCCGTACTCCATCAGCGCGATCAGCGTCGCCCACACGGGCACGCCGCGCACGTAGTTCTTCGTGCCGTCGATCGGGTCGATGATCCACGACCTGGCGCCCCACCCGGTCCTGCCGAACTCCTCGCCGACCACGGCGTCGCGCGGCCTGGCCCGCCGCAGCGTGCCGCGGATGGCCTCCTCGACCGCGCGGTCGGCGTCGCTGACAGGAGTCAGGTCGGGCTTGGTCTCGACCTTGAGGTCGACCGCCTTGAACCGCCGCATGGTCAGATCGTCGGCGGCGTCCGCCATGACGTGAGCCAGGCGCAGATCGTCGTTATAACCCGTCACGAGGAGCCACGCTACCGCGTCAGGCATGACTTACATCAGACGCCTTTGTCCACTAGATGGTTACTCGCCAGTAGCATGTGCGCCATGTCATTTGATGTCGGTGCTTTCCTGCTTCAGAGCGTGCCTTTCGCCCGTACGGTCGGCGTCGAGTTCGACAAGGTCGAGGACGGCTACGCCGCCTGCCGCCTGCCCGACCGCTCCGAGCTGCACAACCACGTGGCGGGGCCGCACGCGGGCGCGCTGTTCACGCTGGCGGAGTCGGCCTCGGGGGCGGCCATGCTGTCGGCGCTCGGCGACCAGCTCTCCCGCGCCGTCCCGCTGACGAAGTCGGCCACGGTCACCTATCACAAGTTCGCCCAGGGGGAGATCCGCGCCGAGGCCCGCCTGCAGACCCCGGCCGCCGAGATCATCGCTCAGCTCGACGCCGGCAAGCGCCCCGAGTTCCCCGTCACGGTCACGCTGACCAACGCCGACGGCCTTACAGTCTCCGAGGTCACCGTCGTCTGGACACTCAAGGCATCTTGACCCGTTACGGCGAGGCCACCGCCACCGGCCGCCCGCGGTGCTTCACGAGTCGTCGGGGGCGCCTTCGCGGGAGGCCAGCAGGCGGCGGAGGGAATCGAGGCGGGCCTGTGTGGCGTGGCCCGCGGCGACCCAGGCGTCCAGGGCGCAGCCCTCGGTGAGGTGGGTGCAGCCCTTGGGGCAGTTGACCGCGCCCTCGTTGAGGTCGGGGAAGGCCGCAAGGACCGTCTCCAGATGGATGTGGGCCAGCCCGAAGCTGCGCACCCCTGGCGTGTCGATGATCCACCCGCCGGCCGGCAGTTGCAGCGCGACCGCCGAGGTGGAGGTGTGGCGGCCGCGCCCGGTGACGGCGTTGACCTGGGACACGGCCCGGTTGGCGTCCGGCACGAGCGCGTTGACGAGTGTCGACTTGCCCACCCCCGAGTGGCCGACCAGGACGCTGACCCGCCCGTCGAGGCCCTCGCGCAGCTCCTCGAGAGAGCCGCCCTTGTGCACCACCACGTACGGCACGCCCAGCGGCTCGTACAGCGCCACCAGCTCGTCGGGCGGGGCCAGGTCGGACTTGGTCAGGCAGAGCAGCGGCTCGATCTCGGCGTCGAAGGCCGCCACCAGGATGCGGTCGATCATGCGTGGCCTGGGCGGCGGATCGGCCAGCGCGGTGACGATGACGAGCTGGTCGGCGTTGGCCACGACCGGGCGCTCGATGCCGTCGGTGTCCTCGGTGTCGTCGGCGGAACGGCGCAGCATCGAGGTGCGCGGCTCGACCCGCACCACCCTGGCCAGGGTGTCGGGAGCGCCGGACACGTCGCCCACCAGAGCCACCCTGTCGCCCACCACGATGCCCTTGCGGCCCAGCTCGCGGGCCTTCATCGCGACGACGAGCCGGGGCTTCTCACGCCGGCCCGGCGGGTCGACGACGGAGGTGTAGCGGCCGCGGTCGACGGCGACCACGAATCCCTCCACCGCCTCCTCGTGGGCAGGACGGATCCGGGTCCGCGGCCGGGACCCCTTGCCGGGCCTGACCCGTACGTCGTCCTCGTCGTACTCCCGCTTCCTCAGCGGCCTACTCCCAGCATCTCCGCCCACATCCGGTCGAACTCCGGAAGGGTCTTACCCGTCGTGGCGATGTTCTCCACTTCGACACCCGGCACGGCCAGCCCGATCACCGCGCCCGCCGTGGCCATCCGGTGGTCGTCGTAGCTGTGGAAGACGCCACCGTGCAGCGGCCTGGGCCGGATCACCAGCCCGTCGTCGGTCTCCTCGGCGTCGCCGCCCAGCCGGTTGAGCTCGGTGACCAGGGCGGCCAGGCGGTCGGTCTCGTGGCCCCTGATGTGGGCGACCCCGCGGATCCTGGTCGGTGACGTCGCGAAGGCGGCCAGCGCGGCGATCGTGGGCACCAGCTCCGACTCGTCGCGCAGGTCGACGTCGACGCCCTCGATGGTGCCGGAACCCGTGACGACCAGGGAGTCGTCGTGGACGACGCGCGCGCCCATCCGCGTGAGCAGCCCGCGCAGCGCGTCGCCGCCCTGGGTGGTCTCGCGCGGCCAGCCGGGGATCGTGACGCTGCCCCCGGTGACCAGCGCGGCCGCCAGGAACGGCGCGGCGTTGGACAGGTCGGGCTCGACGACCAGGTCGCGGGCGGCGATCGGCCCCGGCTCCACCCGCCACACGTCGGGCTCGGAGTCGTCCACCCGCACCCCGGCCGAGCGCAGCATGTGCACGGTCATCCGGATGTGCGGCTGCGAGGGCACCGGCGGGCCCACGTGGCGGATCGTCACGCCCTTGTCGAAACGCGCCGCGGTCAGCAGCAGCCCGGAGACGAACTGGGAGGAGCCGGAGGCGTCCAGCGTCACCTCGCCGCCGGTCAGCGGCCCGCGGATGGTGAACGGCAGCGCGTCGCCGTCGATCCTGGCGCCCAGCGCCCGCAGGCCGTCCAGGATCGGGCCCATCGGGCGCTTCCTGGCGTGCGGGTCGCCGTCGAAGAACACCTCGCCGTCGGCCAGCGCGGCCATCGGCGGGACGAACCGCATCACCGTGCCGGCCAGCCCCACGTCGATCCGCCCGCCGCTGACGATCGGCCCCGGCGTGACGTAATAGTCGCCGTCGCGCTCCTCCAGCCCGGCGCCCAGCGTCCGCAGCGCGGCCACCATCAGGTCGGCGTCACGGCTGCGCAACGCCCGCCGTACCACGCCTGGGCCGTCGGCGAGCGCGGCGAGCAGCAGCGCGCGGTTGGTCACCGACTTCGAACCGGGCAGCCGGACGACGGCCTCGACGGGAGCCGTCGCGACCGGGGCGGGCCAGTGCTGAGAGGGCATGGCTCAAAGCCTACCGGCGGGCTCGTACATGCATGCGAAAGCTCCACGTGGCAAAGTGGCGATATGTGCGGCAGATACGCGTCGGCGAGGAAGAAGCACGAGCTGCTCGAGGAGTTCCAGGTCGAGCAGGACGGTGACCCGGACAAGGAGCTGGGCCCCGACTACAACGTGGCGCCGACCAAGAACGTCTACGCGGTGCTGAGCCGCGTCCCCGAGGGCGCCGAGCGGGGCGTGCGGCAGCTCAGGATCCTCAAGTGGGGACTGGTGCCCGCCTGGGCCAAGGATCCGTCGGTGGGCTCACGGATGATCAACGCAAGGGCGGAGACGCTGGCGGAGAAGCCCTCGTTCAGGAGCGCGTTCGCAAAGCGCAGGTGCCTGCTGCCGGCCGACGGATACTTTGAGTGGATGCCGGTCGAGGGCGACAAGAAGAAGAAACAGCCCTACTTCATCCACCCCGAGGACGGCGGCGTGCTGGCGATGGCGGGGCTGTACGAGTTCTGGAAGGACCCCACCCGCGACGACGACGACCCGCTGAAGTGGCTGGTGACCTGCACGGTCATCACCACCGACGCCGAGGACGAGCTGGGGCACATCCACGACAGGATGCCCATGATGATCGAGCGCGAACGCTGGGCGGAGTGGCTCGACCCGCAGCTCACCGACACCAGGACCGCCGCCGGTCTGCTCGTCCCGGCGCAGTCGGGGCGGCTGACCGCCTATCCGGTCTCGACCGACGTCAACAGCGTGCGCAACAACGGGCCCGAGCTGATCGAACCCCTTCCTGACGGAGAGGGAGACGGGCTCTTCTAGACAGGTGTAAGAAGCACGCTAAGTGGGCATCCGGTGAGGAAAGCGATGCATCCGTGTACTCGGAGTCACCGCCACAAATGCCCCCTCATGCGCCGCGCGGGACTACCGGGGAGTTGCCTCGCGGGTTGCCCTTGCTTACCCGGAGGTGCGGATTCGTGGACGACACGACCGCTCGTGAGCGGCTGGAATGCATGCTCGCCGACGTTGAGCGATCCATCGGCGTGCTGAGCGGAGACCCGGTCGCCGTGCGCGACAGGTCGGCCGCCGACGCCGGAGCCGATCTCACCGACGCCGACCGCGTGGAGGCGATGCTGACGGTGGCCAGCGCCCACCGCAGGGCGGTGCTCGACGCCCTCAAACGCCTCGACGAGGGCACCTACGGGCAGTGCGTCGACTGCGGCAAGCCGGTGCCCGAGGGCAGGCTCGAGGCCCGCCCCGAGGCGGCCCGCTGTGTCCAGTGCCAGTCGAAGCTGGAGCGCCGCCGCTGACCAGGTCAGGTCTTGCGCGCGCTGGCCAGTAGGTGGATGCCGACCGTGTCGTTGTCTTCGGGCTGCGCCTCCAGCTCGGTCCGCACCAGGTAGGCCAGCGCCCTGGCGTCGCCGGCCAGGATGTGGTCGACGGTCGAGGGCGACAGCACCGTGCGCGGCCGCATCCACTCCACCTCCAGCCCCGCGCCCATCAGCAGCTCGCGCAGCTGCCCGCTGCTGAAGCAGCGCGTGATGCTGCCGTCGGGCCAGGGCACCAGCATGACCTCGCCCGTCTGCGTCAGGTGCTGCCACTGCCCCTGCTCGGCCAGGATCGCCATGCCGAGCACCAGCGAGTCGACGCACACCAGCGCCCGCCCGCCGGGCCGCAGCACCCGGGCCACGTCGCTCATCGCGGACTCGGCCATCAGCTCGATGGACATCGCCCGTTCCTCGGCGACCACCGCGTCGACGCACTCGTCAGGAAGGAAGGCCAGGTCGTCGGCGCGCACCTGGCGGACGCGGTCGGCGTCGCGCAATCGGGCGTGCACGTCGAGTGTCCGGCGGAAGTCGAGGACCTCCAGCACCTGGTGCCCGGCCCTGGCGGCCTGGCCTGCCCATCGGCCGCGGCCGCCGGAGAGATCGAGGATGACGGAAGGACTGTCGGGGAGCCACTGACTCAACTGCTCGGCGACGACTGCGCGGTAGAAGGTCCAGTACGGCCCGAGAGTCCCCGAACCGTTCAGTTCCTCGGCCGGAATGGGCAGCACACGCGACTCCTGGGTTCCGGGAAATGGCTACCAGCCGGTACGTATGGTCTTCCCCGCACCGGGTCGTTCGTCACCTCTATCTTGCGGGAACAGACGAGAGTGCGGGTGTGTTGCGACGAGCATGCTCACATTGCTGAAGCCCCTCCCCGGTGACCTGCCGGACGCTGACGAGCGGGTATTCTCCCCTGAGTACGGTGTACCGCCACAGCCGGCCACCGGTGATCATAGGGGGGTGGGTCCGGTGCCCGCGACAGGCGCGGAGACTCTGGAGCAGCGCAGTGAGCGGTTCGAGCGTGAAGCGATGCCCTACCTCGAGCAGCTCTACTCGGCCGCGCTCCGGATGACCCGGAACCCCGCGGACGCGGAGGACCTGCTCCAGGAGACCTTCGCCAAGGCGTTCGCGTCGTTCCATCAGTTCCAGGAAGGTACGAACCTCAAGGCTTGGCTCTACCGCATCCTGACGAACACGTTCATCAACAGCTACCGCAAGAAGCAGCGTGAGCCCAAGCAGTCCGGCACCGAGGAGATCGAGGACTGGCAGCTTGCCAGGGCCGAGTCCCACCAGTCGAGCGGGCTGAAGTCCGCCGAGGTCGAGGCGCTCGAGCACCTGCCCGACGGCGACATCAAGGAGGCGCTCGCCGCGCTTCCCGAGGAGTTCAGGATCGCGGTCTACCTGGCCGACGTGGAGGGCTTCCCGTACAAGGAGATCGCCGACATCATGGGCACTCCGATCGGTACCGTGATGTCGAGGCTGCATCGCGGCCGCAGGCAGTTGCGTGCGCACCTTGAGGACTATGCTCGCGAGCGTGGCCTGGTCCCGGCGGAGGGATCGAAATGAGCTGTGGAAACCCGCACGACACCGACTGTCGTGACGTACTCGACAGGGTCTACTCCTATCTCGACGGGGAGCTCGGCGAGGCCGACATCGTGGCCATCCGCGTCCACCTCGACGAGTGCAGCCCGTGCCTGGAGGAGTACGACCTGGACAAGGCGATCAAGCAGCTGGTCGCCAAACACTGCGGCTGCGACCCGGTCCCCGGTGACCTGCGTTCCAAGGTGCTGGCCCGCATCGCTCAAGTGAGGTCGGAGCTCTCGGACTAGGATTCCCCCATGCGCGTGCTCGTCACCGGGGGTGCCGGCTTCATCGGTTCGAACCTCGTCGATCGGTTGCTGCTCGAGGGGCACGAGGTCGTCGCGGTCGACGACCTGTCCACAGGCAGCAGGGACAACCTCATCCAAGCCGCCGAGCACGAGATGTTCCGGCTGCACGAGCTGGACATCCGCGATCCCGCGCTGATCGGGCTCGCCGCCGAGCTGCAGCCCGAGGTGATCGTCCACCTGGCGGCCCAGGTCAGCGTCCGCAAGAGCGTCATGGACCCGGTGCACGACGCCAGGATCAACGTGGAGGGCACCGCCTCGGTGCTGACCGCCGCCCGCGAGGGCAGCACGCGCAAGGTCGTCTTCGCCTCCTCCGTCGCGGTGTACGGCAGGCCCGCCACCATCCCGGTGTCGGGCGACGCCCCCACCGACCCCCGCTCGCCGTACGCGGCCTCCAAGCTCAGCGGCGAGATGTATCTGGCGACCTTCCGGGCGCTGTACGGGCTGGAGTACACCACGCTGGTGCTGTCGAACGTCTACGGCCCGCGCCAGTCGCCCGAGGGCGAGGCGGGGGTGGTGGCCATCTTCACCGACGCGCTGCTTGCCGGCACGCCGACCGTGCTCTACGGCGACGGCACCCAGACCCGCGACTACGTCTACGTCGACGACGTGGTCGACGGCTTCGTCAGGGCCTCGGGCCAGACGGGCAACGGCATGCGCTTCAACCTGGGCACCGGCATCCAGACCGCCGACCGCAGGCTGCACGCGCTGATCGCCGACGCCGCCGAGGCGCCGGACAAGCCGGGCTTCGCGCCGCCCCGCCTCGGCGACCTGCCCGCGATGGCCGTCGACCCGGTGCCCGCCTACGACGGGCTGGGCTGGCAGCCGCGCACCGACCTGTCGACCGGCCTGCGGGCCACGGTCGAGTGGGCGCGGGGCAGGAAATAGAAGGTCGCCGCAGGTAGTGGCTTGATTACGCTTTGCTTGCGATTCCCGAGTCCGCCCTTCTGGACACGTCGACTTCTGTAGCGTGAACCACAGTCGTCAGACGTGGAGGCGAGTGGATGTTGAAAGTGATGGCCGCCAGGCTGATCACGGCGTTCGTGGTCATCGCTCCGGTGGTGCTGCTCGTCGGCGGCGGCACTGCCGCGCTGCCCCCCGGGGTGTCCTGGACCTGACCAACCCGTAGGGGGCCGCAATGCGTGATCTGCCGTGGCCTGCGAAGGTCTACCTGGTCGCCGTCATTGCCGCGGCGGCCGCGTTCATCGGGCACAGCGTGCTCACCGACGGGCTGGTGTCGTCGGAGAACCTGGGCGTGCTGCTGGTGCTCGCGCTGCTGTTCCTGGTGTGCGAGTCGATGCCGACGCTGCTCAACGTGGAGCAGTTCGCCGTGTCGGTGAGCTTCTCGGCCGCGCTCGCGGCCGTCGTGCTCATCGGACCCGAGGGCGCCGCGCTGGTGGGCCTGACGGCGGTGCTCAGCGTGCGCCCCGGGCTGCCGCTCATCAAACGGCTCTTCAACGGGGCCCAGTTCGCCATCTGCGGCTACGCGGCCGGGTGGGTCTACCAGTGGCTCGGCGGGGTCTCCGGCGTCCCCAAGGTCAACGCCTTCGACGACCTCATCGGGCCCTATGCCGTCGCCACGGCGGTGTTCGTCCCGCTGAACATCCTGCTCACGCTCACCATGATCTGGCTGGCCACCCGGGTGCGGGCGATGGAGGTGCCGCTGCGCGGCATGGCCCAGTTCCTGCTGTCCTACCTGGGCTACGGCACGTTCGGGCTGCTGGTGGCCGGGCTCTGGGCGACCGTGCAGTCGATCTCCGCGGTGCTGGTGTTGCTGCCGCTGTTCGTGGCGCGCTGGGCGCTCGGGCAGTACCACGCGCAGCAGAAGTCCTACGACGCCACGATCGCCGCGCTGGCCCAGGCCGTGGAGACCAAGGACTACTACACCCGCGGCCACTGCAGGCGCGTCTCGCTGGCCTCCGGCATGATCGCACAGGAGATCGGCATGGGCCTGGAACGGCTGCGCGCCATCCGCTACGCCGGGATGCTGCACGACGTGGGCAAGCTCGGCGTGCCCACCAAGGTGCTGCAGAAGGAGGGACCGCTGACCGAGGAGGAGTTCGCCGCCATCCAACTGCACCCGATGCGCGGGCTGGAGATCGTGCGCGGCATCGACTTCCTCGACGAGGCCTTCGCCGGGATCATGCACCACCACGAGCGCCACGACGGCAAGGGCTACCCGATGGGGCTGGCGGGCGACGAGATCCCGGAGTTCGCCAGGATCATCGCGGTGGCCGACGCCTTCGACTCGATGACCTCCGACCGCTCCTACCGCGGCGCCCGCCCGGTCGAGGTGGCCGTGGGCGAGCTGCACAAGGGCGCGGGCAGCCAGTTCGACCCCGAGATGGTCAACGCCTTCGTCAGGGCGCTCGAACGCAGCCCGTGGCAGCCGCCCCGCCCGGTCGAACCGCCGCCCGCCGAGGCCACCCAGACCACCACCAAGGACCACGACGACCCCACCATGCCCATCGAAGTGGTGAGCGGTCCGTGAGCTTCCAAGGTCTCGATTCCGGGCAGTTGCTGCTCATCTGCGGCGCCGGGCTGGTCGCCGTGGCCGGTGTCGCGCACACCGCCGCCGTCGGGCTCGACCACCCCGAGATCGCCGTCGGGTTCGGCGCGCTCATCGCGGTGGGCGAGCTGGCCAGGCTCACCATGCCGGGCAACCGCGAGGTCGCGCCCATCGGTGCCGCCGCCGCGCTCGGCTACACGCTGCTGCTCGACCTCAGCCAGAACCAGCTCGACCACTCCGCCCTGCAGGTCGTGGCCGTCATCGCCGTCGGCATGATCGCCGGAGCGCTGCCGCACCTGGCGGTCGGCCGGCCGCCCCGGCTGGACGCCATGGCCCGCCGCCTGCTCACCGGCGCGCTGCTTGCCTTCGCCTTCCGGCCGCTCGCCGGCCCCCTCTACCGCCTCACCCAAGGGCCAGAGCCCACCTGGTGGCCCGCGCTCGGCGTCATGGTGGCGCTCATCACGGTCACGCTGTTCGTCGACGTGTTCATCGCCGCGTTACTGCGGGCGGAACAGGTCCGCACGGCCTTCAGGGTGGCCATCCGCGACGAGCTCAACATGGCCTTCCCGCTGGGCGCCGCGGTGGCGGCCTCGGGCGTGCTGCTCGCGCTCGCCACGCACAGCATGGACCTGGTCGCGCTGCTCGTGTTCGCCGCGCCGCTGCTGGTCACGCAGGTCGCCTTCCGCAAGTACGCCGGGATCCGCGCCACCTACCTGCAGACGGTGCGCGCCCTGTCGCGGGTCACCGAGGTCGGTGGCTACGTCGAGCCTGGCCACTCGCGCCGCGTCAGCCGCCTGGCGGTGGCGGTCGGGCGCGAGCTGGGCATGTCCGAGCCCGAGCTGCTCGAGCTGGAGTACGCGGCGCTCATGCACGACATCGGCCAGCTGTCGCTGCGCGACCCCATCCCGGGCGGCGCCACCGTGCTGACCGACCCCGAGCAGGCCCGCCGCATCGCCGAGCTGGGCGCGGAGGTCATCAAGCAGACCGGCGTCCTCGACAGGGTCGCGGACGTGGTGCGCCGCCAGACCGACTGCATCGCCGAGGACCCGCCGCTGTCCAGCCGCATCATCAAGGCCGCCAACGGCTACGACGACCTGGTCGGCGGCTCCACCGACCGCGACCGCGCCGGCGCGGCCCTGGAGCGCCTGCGCCTGGGCTCCGGCACGGAGTACGACCCCTCCGTCATCAGCTCCATGGCGCGGGTGGTCGACCGCCTGGCTCTCTCCCACAAGCTCTGACCTCCCGTACGGCAGGCCACACCGGGAAACCACCTGCCTGGTCAAGAGCGGAGTCGTGGCGGCGAGCGACGATCACCGACTCGCCGGAAGCGCCGCTCGCGGGCCGCCGGCCGAAGTGCGGCGGGCGGCCGGTGGGGCGGCTGTGCCGTACGACCGGACAGGTGTCATGCGCGCGCGGCGCACGTGACATCGTTAGCTCAATCGCAAGAGGGGAGCCCAGGTGGTCGAGGTGCGCGCGGAGATGGTGGCCAGCGTCTGGAAGGTCGTCGTCAAGGAGGGCGACACCGTGTCCGACGGCGACACGCTGGTCATCCTGGAGTCGATGAAGATGGAGATCCCCGTCCTCACCGAGGACGACGGCGTGGTGGCGCAGCTCAAGGTGGCCGAGGGCGACGTGATCCAGGAAGGCGACCTGATCGCCGTCATCCAGTAGCCCGCTCCAGGAACCGCTCGCGGTCGACCAGCACGCGCTCGATCGTCCCCCGGCCGACGACCTGGTTGCGGTCGCGCGCCTGGAAGGCGAAGACCAGCCGCCGCCCGTCCACCTCGATCAGCTCGGTGGTGATCTCGACGTGCGTGCCGAGCGGGCTGGGCGCCAGGTGCTCGAGCTGCACCCGTGTGCCGACCGAGGTCGTGCCGGGCTCCAGGTGCGGACGCAGCGCCTGGACGGTGGTCATCTCGGCCAGCGCGAGCAGCCGCGGCGTGGCCAGGACGGGGACGTCGCCGCTGCCGATCTTCTGGGCGGTATCCTCACGCTCGACCATGATGAGCAGCTTGGCGTTGAGACCGGGGGCGAGCGTCATACGGCCAGCCTAGTGGCCGGGTGGCCGATCTCCGGGAAACGCGGACAAGGCACGTCAGGAACCCGCAGGATAGGGTTTGTACCGCTTGTGGCGTTTGAGAGGCGTGAGGGGCGCGTGAGTCAGGCTTCCGTGACCCGCGCGTTATCAGACTGCGACACGCGTGCGCTTTGTTGGAGAACCCTGGGGTGGGAGAGGTAAGAGGGGTAGCGGGGGAATCATGACGGCCCAAGGGACGACGCTGGCGGGGCGGTATCGCCTGGACACCCGCATCGGCGCCGGTGGCATGGGCGAGGTGTGGCGCGGCGAGGACATCGTGCTGGCCCGCACCGTCGCCATCAAAGTGCTGCTCCCCGGACGCATGGACGACCCCGGCTTCGTCGCGCGCTTCCAGGCCGAGGCCCGCGCCATGGCCACGATCAACCACGCGGGCGTCGTCGACGTCTACGACTACGGGATCAGCGGCGACACCGTCTACCTGGTGATGAAGTTCGTGGACGGCGAGCCGCTCGACCGGCTGCTCGCGCGCCTGGGCAGGATCGCGCCGCAGCCCGCGATGGAGCTGATCGCGCAGGCGGCCTCCGCCCTGCAGGCCGTCCACGACCAGGGCATCGTGCACCGCGACGTCAAGCCAGGCAACCTGCTGGTCCAGCGCGATGGCACGCTGGTGCTCACCGACTTCGGCATCGCCCGCTCCGACCTGGCCAACCGGCTCACCGACGCCGGCATGGTGCTGGGCACCGCCGCCTACTGCGCGCCCGAGCAGGCCGAGGGCGCGCCCGTCACGCCCGCCGTGGACATCTACGCGCTCGGCGTGGTCGCCTACGAGTGCCTGGTCGGCCAGCGCCCTTTCGACGGCGACAGCGCCGTCACGATCGCGCTGAAGCACATCAGGGAGGCGCCCCCACCGCTGCCCGCCGACATCCCCGCGCCGGTGCGCGCCCTGGTCGAGAAGGCCCTGTCCAAGGACCCCGCCAGGCGCTTCCCGACCGCGCGGGCAATGAGCGAGACCGCCAAGCAGATCGCCGCCGGCGAGATGCCCGCCTTCGAGCCGTTGACCACGGGCGCCACGATGGCGCCCCCGGTCGAGGCCTACCAGACCGGCGCGCACCAGACCGCTCCTGAGGGGCCGCCCACGGAGTCCAGGTCCAGGGTGGGCCGACGGGCCGCCGCCAGGTCCAGCCGCAGGGGCGGCCTGGTGGCGGGCATCGCCGCCGCGGTCGTGCTCGGCGTGGGCGCGGGCGCCGTCGCGCTGACCGGCATGACCAGCAAGGGCACCCCGCAGCCCACGATGTCGACCAGCGACGCGGCCAACTCCGCCACCATCCCCTCGCCGATCGACAGCCCGTCGCGCACCAGGACCAGGACGCGCCCGCCGACCACCAAGCCGCCGCAGCAGCGGATCACCCCCACCGCCAAGCCGACGATCACGAAGAAGACCCCCACCTCCAGCCCGACTCCCACCAAGTCGCCGACGAAGTCGCCGTCGCCCACGCCGTCCAAGACCCTGCAGAAGAAGATGGTCCCGAAGGTGGTCAACCTGCCGTTCCTGGAGGCCAGGCAGGCGATTCTGGACGCGGGCTTCACCCTGCGCGTGGACAACCAGGCGGGTCCGGGCGTGCCCGACCGCTGCAAGATCGTCGGTCAGACGTTCCCCGACGGCGGCTCCATGCTTGAGGAGGGCAAGACGGTCACCGTGGTGGCCATCAGGGCCGACACCTGCCCGACCCCGACGCCCACCAACACCGTCACCAACACGCTGAAGCCCTAGACCCCCGTGGTGTTGCGGGGGTAGGCGACCTGCGGGTCCGTCGCGATGTTCACCATGTACGGCACGCCGCTGTCGAAGGCGCGCCGCAGCGCGGGACCGATCTCCGACGGCTTGGTCACCAGCTCGCCCCCGCCGCCGAGCGCGGTCACGACCTGGTCGTAGCGGCACTGCGGCTGCAGCTCCGCGGCCACGTCGTAGCCGTAGAGCAGCTGCATCGGGTGCTTCTCCAGGCCCCAGATCCCGTTGTTGCCGCAGATCATGACGACCGGGAGGCGGTGCCGTACCAGGGTGTCGACGTCCATCAGCGAGAAGCCGGCGGCGCCGTCGCCCAGCAGGAGCACCACCTGGGAGGAGGGCCTGGCCAGGCGGGCGGCGATGGCGTAGCCGAGGCCGGTGCCCAGGCAGCCGTAGGGGCCGGGGTCGAGCCAGTTGCCCGGCTGCTTCGGCTCGACGTACTTGCCCGCGTAGGAGACGAAGTCGCCGCCGTCGCCGATGACCACGGCGTCCTCGTCGAGGACCCGGCCCAGCTCGCCGTAGATGCGCATGGGGTGGATCGGGTCGGACTCGGCGGCCAGCAGGTCGGCGTCGCCGGCGATGGCGGCCGCGGCGGTGTCGGCGAGTTTGGACACCCACGGGGCGTACCTGTCCGGGTTCACGGATCGCTCGCCGCAGGCCGTACTGAGGCTCCAGAAAACCACCGACAGGTCCCCGGCGGCGGTGGCGGCGGGCTGCATGTGCGTGGCCAGCTGGGAGGGAGCGTCGGCGATGTGCACGACGCGCGCCAGGGGAGCGCCGTCCTTGCCGCCGAACCACCCGTAACCCAGGCGGAAGTCGAGCGGGGTGCCGATCACGACGACCAGGTCGGCCTGGGCGAAGGCCTGGCCGCGGGCGCGGGTGACGAGCAGCTCGTGGCCCGCGGGCAGGATGCCGCGGCCCTGGCCGTTGGGGATGACCGGCAGCCGCCAGGTCTCGGCGAAGTCGCGGGCCGCCTCCTCGGCGCGGTCCATCCACACGTCCGACCCGTACACCAGCACCGGCCGCTCGGCCTCGGCCAGCAGCCGGGCGACGGCCGCGAGGTCGTCGGGGTCGGGCTCCAGCGGTGAGGGCGTCTGGGTGGACACCTGGTGCTCGGCGGCGGGGCCGAACAGGTCGTCCATGTAGAAGTCGACGAACACCGGGCCGCGGTGGGGCGCGATGGCCGTGCGGAAGGCGGACTCGACGTCCTGGCCGATCGAGTCGGCGGTGAACGACAGCTTGGTGATGGGTTCGAGCAGCGGCGGGTGGTCGAGCTCCTGCAGCGCGCCGCTGCCCCAGCGCGACTTGGGCGCGCGGCCGCCCATGACCACCACCGGCGAGCCGTTGAAGTGGGCGGTGGCCACGCCGCTGACCCCGTTGGTGATGCCGGGGCCGGCGGTCAGCACGGCCAGGCCCGGTTTCCTGCCCAGCCTGGCCGTGGCCTCCGCCGCGAAGACGGCGCTCTGCTCGTGGCGCACGTCGAGGATGCGCATCCCCTCGTGCACCGCGCCGTCGTAGAGCGGGAAGACGTGCCCTCCCGACAGAGTGAACATGGTCTCGACGCCGTAGGCCTTGGACACGGCGACCGCCGCGTCTCCTGCGTGCTTCGCGGATTCCATGCCGGGAACCTACAACCTACGGCTTGCGACCGACAGCTCCGAATCCGTCCACCGGGGCCGGCGTACCGACGCCCTCGGGCCGCCACTGCGACACCGAGACCAGTCCTGGCTCCACGAGTTCCAGGCCTTCGAAGAAGCCGCCGATCTGCTCGGGGCTGCGCTGGATGTACGGCAGGGCGCCGCTCTCGTTGTACTGGTCGTGGGCGTCCCTGTTGGCCTGGCTGAGCACGTTGCTGCCGTCGTTGAGCGCCAGGTAGCTCCCGGACGGCAGCGCGTCGAGCAGCCGCCGCACGATCGCCCGGGCCTCGTCGTAGTCGACGACGTGGCCCATGATCCCCGACAGGTTGAGCGCGATCGGCTTGTCGAAGTCCAGCGTCTTGGCCGCGGCCTGGAGGATCGTCTCGGGGTCGTTCACGTCGGCGTCGATGTAGTCGGTGGCGCCCTCGTCGGTGCCGGCCAGCAGGGCGCGGGCGTGCGCGAGCACCAGCGGGTCGTTGTCGACGTAGACCACGCGCGTCTCGGGGGCGATGCGCTGGGCGATCTCGTGGGTGTTGTCGGCCGTGGGCAGGCCGGTGCCGACGTCCAGGAACTGCCTGATGCCGGCCTCGCCGGTCAGCCAGGCGATGGTCCGGGTGAGGAATCCGCGCGACGCGCGGGCGCCCTCGCGCATGCCGGGCGCGATCTTCAGGAACTCCTCACCGGCGATCCTGTCGACCTCGTAGTTGTCCTTGCCGCCCAGCCAGTAGTTCCAGATTCTGGCCGAATGCGGTACGGAGGTGTCGATGGCGCGTTCTTCGGCCATGGGGGCTCCTTTCGCCTCGAATCAGACTAGACGATCTTGTCGTTTATCTGGCGAAGATACGGACCCATCCCTGCGGCGCCGTCGCCGTGAGCTTCCGCTGGGAATCGACGTCGTTCCTGCTCACGTTCACCTCGCTCTGCTTGGCATGGACCGTCACGCTGTAGCGCTGCATGGGCACCTGCACGGTGACATTGCCTGAGACCCTGGCCACCGCCCTGACGAGGCTGGGCGGCTTGTCGAAATCTACGTTCACCTCGCCCGAACCGGTTTCCACGTCCGCGCGGTCGCCGGCCAGCATGCCGGTGTCGATGTCCCCCGATGCGCTCCTGATCCACACGTCGCCCGCGATCCCCGACGCCCTGACGTTGCCGGACACCGACGTCACGCGGACGTCGGCGTGCAGGCCGTCCACGTTGAGCGTCCCGCTGGTGGTCGTCGCCTCGAACTCGGTCTCGTCGGGCACGAAAAGCTGGTACTCCGCCATGCAGGCGGGCCTGTTGGGCCGGTCGTCGCCCGGGCAGGTGACGCTCAGGCGCAGCGAGCGGCCGTCCCAGTCCTCCTTGACGGTGGGCTTGTCCTTCGACCAGCGCAGCGTGCGGAAGAGATCGACCACACCCGCTTCGCCCGTGACGACCTCGACGTCCACGACGCCCTGCGCGACCTCGAGCTTGAGCTGCTTTCCCGAGAACGGGATGGATCTGCTCGCGCGCTCGCTGGGCAGCTCCGCCTTGGCGAAGCCGCGCCAGACCCCGCCGGCCGCAAGGAGCACCGCCACGATCGTGCACACCGTGCCCGCGGCCAGCCAGAGCGGTCTCATGGCAGGCTCCGGATCTTGAGGAACTGCAGCACGGCCAGCACCCTGCGGTGATCGCCCTCGGCCTGGGGCAGGTCCAGCTTGGTGAAGATGTTGCCGATGTGCTTGCCCACGGCTCCCTCGCTGAGCACCAGTTCCTGCCCGATCCCGGCGTTCGAGCGCCCCTCGGCCATCAGCTTGAGCACCTCGCTCTCGCGCGGCGTCAGGCGGTCCAGCGGGCCGCTGTGCCCGCGCAGCAGTAGCTGTGCGACGACCTCCGGGTCCAGCGCGGTGCCGCCGCCCGCCACGCGGCGCAGCGCGTCGATGAACTCGGCCACGTCCGCCACCCGGTCCTTGAGCAGGTAGCCCACCCCGCCGCTGGCCGAGGCGAGCAACTGCGCGGCATAGCGCTCCTCGACGTACTGCGACAGCACCAGGACGGCCAGGCCGGGCTGCTGCCTGCGCAGCACGAGCGCGGCCCGCAGGCCCTCGTCGGTGTGCGATGGCGGCATCCGGACGTCGGTGACGACCAGGTCGGGTAGGTGCTCCGCGGCGGCACGCAGCAGGCCCTCGGCGTCGGCCACGGCCGCGACCATCTCCATGCCGGCAGACTCCAGCAGCCTGATCAGGCCCTCGCGCAGCAGGACCGAATCCTCGGCGAGCACTACTCGCACGGCAGTTCCACCTCGATCGTGGTCGGGCCGCCGAGCGGGCTGGACAGCTGGAGCGTCCCGTCGACGGAGTCGATGCGCTGGGCCAGGCCGCGCAGCCCGGTGCCGCCGTCGAGCCGGGCGCCGCCGCAGCCGTCGTCCCAGACGAGCAGGTGCAGCCGGTTGCCCGCGCGGGTCACGGTCACCTCGGCCCGCTTGGCCGCGGAGTGCTTGGCGATGTTGGTGAGTGCCTCGGACACGATGAAGAATGCCACCGCCTCGATCGTCGGGGAGGTACGCCGCTCGATGCCGACGCGCAGCCGTACCGGGATGGGGGAGCGGGCCGCGACGCCGGACAGGGCCGCGTCCAGGCCCTGGTCGTTGAGCACGGCGGGGTGCAGGCCGCGCACGAAGTCGCGCAGCTCCTTCAGCGCCTGCTTGGCCTCCTCGTGGGCCTGCTCGATCGCCTGACGGGCGGGCTCGGGCAGGTCGGTGAGCGTGGCCCTGGCCAGGCCCAGGTTCATCGCCAGCGACACCAGGCGCTGCTGGGCGCCGTCGTGCAGGTCGCGCTCGATGCGGCGGCGCTCGGCGTCGGCCGCGCTGATCACTCCCTCGCGGCTCTCTGCCAGTTGCTCGATCCTGCGGTCAAGCTCGCGCCTGCTCGGGCCGAGCATCGCGCGGGCCAGCGCCAGGTCGACCATGGCCATGCCGCGCGCCAGGATCGGCGCGAGCAGCAGCAGCCCGACCCCCACCGCGGTGTAGGCCAGCACGACGGGCAGGCTCCTGAGGTCGAACATGAACTGCAGCGGCCACGGCTGCAACCGAGGCTGGACGAACGCCGTGACCCCGATCAGCCCGCCGCCCCAGGCGACGGCGACCACGAACGTGCCCAGCCCGGCGACCAGCGTCGAGAACACCACGTGGTAGGCGACCTGCCGCCACAACGTCGCGCTCCGCCACCTGGTCGCCGCCACGGGCGGCGGGATGTCGGCCTCGAGGAAGGCGGCGAAGCGCGAGCGCTGCACCCTGGTGAAGGCGGGCACGCCGCGGCGCTGCGCGGGAGGCAGCACGGTCAGCACCAGCGTCAGGAAACCGAGCACCGCGGCGACCGGCAGCCCGGTCACCACGTGGGCCGTGTCCAGCCAGGCGCGCGCCGACCACGGCCGAGGGACTGTCATGTCTCAACGGTATTGACCGTGGCCCGCGGCGCGACATGGGTTTGGTGTGCGCGTTGGGGGTGGGGCTAGCCCCACCCCGTCACGTGGGCGGGATCGTCCAGCCCTTGGCGGCGAACAGCGGCGCGTGCTCGGAGTTGATGAACAGGCGGTCCTCCGGGTACGGGATGCGGAAGTAGCTCTGCGGGTGCAGCAGCTCGGTGGAGTCGCTGGACAGGTCGAGCACGAAGCGGTCGGGGGCGCGGCGCCCGGCGAGGTAGCGCAGCTCGAAGGGGTACAGCATGAGCGGGTTGGCGTGGTCCCACAGCCCCTGCCCGGCCTCGCGGGCCGCCTTCACCGCCGCCCTGGCGAACCCGAGCGCGCCGGCGGCGCCGATCTCCTGGCCGCTGCCCGCCACCGGCACCGCGTCGGCGAGCTTGCCCTCGTGCCTGACGAACGGGTCGACGTTGGGCCAGATGAAGTACGGGGTGACGTTGCCGCCGATGAGCAGGCGCTCGTTGTAGGAGCGCGGGCGCGGCTTCTGCTTCTGCTCGCGGTTGACGTAGCACAGCAGCCGGCCGTACCGGTCGAGGATCTCGTACGCGAACGCCAGCCGGATCTTGAAGGTCTCGTCGGTGTGGCCCTGCTCGGTGATGTCGCCCTGGATCATGGTCTTGAGCGCCAGGGTGGCCGGGGCGGCGTGCGTGGCGTGGTTGGTGGCCGTCTGCGGGCCCAGGCGGGGCAGCAGGTTCTCCATGAGCTCCTTGCTGAGCTTCAGCTCCGGGTACTGCGGGGCGAACGGGTCGGTCAGGAACGTGGTCCAGGCCGGGTTGGTGATGTCCACGAACCCTTTCGGGAATCCCACGTCGGGCGGCAGCTCGAAGCTGACCTCTGGGGCGTCGATGCCGAGGAAACGCACGCCGAAGTTGCCGTCGGCCGCGATGTTGATCGTGTCACCGTCGTGCACGACCTTGTCGACCGGCTGGGCCACGCCGTTGGCACGTGCCAGAAGCGCGTGGCCGACCGTGATGCCGGAGACTGGTTGTTCGATCGCCTTTGCCATGGCTGCATCATCGCTCCGTGTCCCCTCGAACGAAACGACATCGACGCACATCTCATAAACGAGTCAGCAAACGGGGAGGATGAGATGTTGCAAGTGGTGTTAGCGGGCGTGCTGGCGTTCGGTGGCGGGGGACTGCCGGACGGGTTCCTGACGATGGAGTCGCACCCGCCCGCGCAGTCGTGGGAGAGCTACAGGGTGACGGACTCCAAGAGCCTGCCGCTGCAGCTCAACCCCTGCTTCAGGAAGCGGAAGGCCGACGCGGGGCGGCTGGAGACGCGGGCGGTGCTCTACTCGGGCGAGTACGAGATGAAGTACGAGCAGCTCGTCGTCTACAAGGACGTCGCGGCGGCGGAGCGCGCGATGAAGGGGCTCAGGGCCGACCTGCGCCGCTGCGCGGACGTCGGCAAGGGACACCAGCGCTACCGGTACTTCACCCGGCCGCTGGAGGTGGGCGACGACGGGCTGCGTGCCGGCGGGCGCTTCTTCGAGAACGGCGAGCGCGCCGTGGCCGTGCGCCGCGGGGCCGCGCTCTACATCGCGGGCGAGTCGGCCTGGCCGAGCAGGAGCCTGCCGCTCAAGCACTTCAGGAAGCTGGTGGCCCAGGCGGAGGTCATGACCGTCAAGGTCTGCGACCTGCCCGAGGCGGCCTGTTAGGCCGATCTGATGCTCGCCGGGTTGAACGCGCCGCCGAGCGTGGCGCCCAGCCCGGCGCGGGCGACCGCGGCGAAGTCGTCCGCGGCGGCGGCCCCGGCGGGCAGGGCGCCCGCCAGCGGCCTGGCGGCCAGCATCTCCAGGTCGGCGACGTTGGAGCGCTCGGCGGGTCCCGGCGAGGCCGGCCAGCTGCCGATGACCAGCCCGGCCAGGTCCAGGCCGCGGTGCGCCAGCGCCTCCAGCGTGAGCGCGGTGTGGTTGAGCGTGCCGCGATCCGCCCTGGTCACCACCAGCACCGGCGCGCCGAGCAGGCGCGCCAGGTCGGCGATCGTGGCGCCCTCCTCGTCGTAGCGGACCAGCAGCCCGCCGGTGCCCTCCACCAGCAGCAGCCGGTGCGACTCGGCCAGTTCCTCGATGCGCTCGGCCGCCCCGGCCATCGACAGCGGCGCCAGCCCCGAGGCCCTGGCCGCCGCGGCGGGGGACAGCGCGTCGGGGAAGCGGGACAGCTCGAACGTGGTCGTCACCCCGCTCAGCCGGATCACCTCGTCCAGGTCGCCCGGCTCGCCGGGCGCCAGGCCGGTCTGGGCGGGCTTGACCACCGCCACGGACGCGCCCCGCCCGACGGCCAGCGCCGCGACCGCCGCGGTGACCACGGTCTTGCCGACGCCCACGTCGGTGCCGGTGACGACCAGGACGCTCATGGCCGTCTCAGCCTCGTGACGAACTTGTAGCGGTCGCCGCGGTACAGCGACTGCGCCCACTCGACCGGGTTGCCGTCGGCGTCGAAGGCATGCCGGGTCAGCAGCAGCATCGGCAGCCCCACGTCCACGCCCAGCGCCTTGGCGTCGTACGGCGTGGCCAGGACGGTCTCGATGATCTCCTCGGCGTCCGTCAGCCGCACGTTGTAGGCGTTGTGCAGCGTCTCGTACAGCGAGGAATGCACCTCCAGCTCGCGCCGCAGCCTGGGGAAACGCCGCGCGGACAGGTGCGTGGTGTCGATCGAGACGGGTTCGCCGTTGGCCAGGCGCAGGCGGTGGATGCGCAGCACGCGCCCGCCCGGGTTGATGGCCAGGCGCCGCGCCAGGGCCTCGTCGGCGGTGATGTAACC
This sequence comes from Nonomuraea sediminis, assembly GCF_018531495.1. Classification (GTDB taxonomy): domain Bacteria; phylum Actinomycetota; class Actinomycetes; order Streptosporangiales; family Streptosporangiaceae; genus Nonomuraea; species Nonomuraea sediminis. Next base: position 598,274 of record NZ_JAHDTI010000009.1, on the reverse strand, counting down.
GATCTCGAGGATCTTGGTGTCCGGCTCCAGGCCGGCCGTGCGCAGGTCGCCGATGTAGGAGGTCAGCTGCAGCACCTGCGCCACCTTGGGCTGGGCCACGAACGTGCCCTTGCCCTGGATGCGCAGCAGCCGCCCCTCCACCACCAGCTCGGTCAGCGCCTGCCGCACCGTCGTGCGCGAGGTCTCGAACCGTACGGCGAGCGTCCGCTCCGGCGGCAGCGCCGTGCCCGGCGTCAGGCTCTTGGTGAGCTCCAGGAGGCTCCGTTTGACGTCGTAGTACTTGGGAACCCGGGGGGCCTCGTCACTCACGCTCTCACCTTCTCTGCCACGGCGGTGAGGGCGACTTTGATCACCGCGGGATCATCGGAACTCAGATTGGCCCGGTCGGTCAACCGCAGGCAAGAGCGGCCCGCTGGCGCGCACGGCGCCGCGCGATCCGCACAGGTCGCGGCGGCCGAAAGTGCGGCTCCCTGGGGAGCGGACACCACGGGCACCACCGCTCCCGCCGGGCGGCCCGTCTCAGGGACGGGTCCGCGGGCCGTCGCGGCCGACCCGACCGCGCGGACGCGGGCGCGTCCAGGCAGGTCAGGCTGACTGAGAAGGATATCCAGCGCAGGGAGTGCGATGGCCACCGGGCCCGGTGAGAGAGGCGTGTCGGAGCCGGACGCCCTGCCCGTGTCGATCAACGTGGCGATCACCTCCGGTGCGCCGAGCACCGCCCCGGCCTGCGATCCGGGCGTTCGGGACAGTGTGACGGTTCTCACAATGTGAGATTCCCGAAAACGGCCGATTGACTGCACTACAGGCTGTCCGTATTCACCGGCCACTCTTCCGGTTTGGATGTCGGGGCCGAAACCACGCATGATGCACCTGTGCCCACTCTCGCCGACCTCGTCGTCCGCCACACCGCACTCGATGCGGCGGACCTCGACTGGCTGCACTCGCTCGTCTCGGACTGGCAGCTGCTGGCCGACCTGTCCTTCGCCGACCTCATCCTGTGGGCGCCGCTGATCGGTGTCGAGCGAAGGAGCTCGGGGGGAGAGAACGAGCCCCGAAGCGGTCGCGACCATGAACACAGCGGCGGCTGGATCGCGATCGCGCAGATGCGCCCGACCACCGGGCCCACGGTCTACCACGACGACATCGTCGGCACCGTCGCCGCCAAGGGCGAGCGCCACCTGATCGACACCGCCTGGGACGAGCGCCGCATCTGCCGCGAGGGCGACCCCGACTGGTCCACCGGCGTGCCCGTGCGCGAGGAGACGATCCCGGTGCGGCGCAACACGCCCGACGGCGAGAGCCGCTTCCTCGGCGTCATCCAGCGCTCGACGAACCTGTCGTCCGCGCGGACCCCCTCGCGCCTGGAGCTGACCTACCTGCAGAGCGCATCCGACCTGGCCCAGATGGTGGCCGAGGGCCGCTTCCCCTTCTCCGGCGAGGAACCGATCCTGGTCCGCTCGCCGCGCGTGGGCGACGGGCTGCTGCGCCTGGACCGCGCCGGCCGGGTCACCTACGCCTCGCCCAACGCGCTGTCGGCCTACCGGCGCCTGGGCCTGCACGCCGACCTGGTCGGCGCCGAGCTGGGCCGCGTCACCGCGCAGCTGTGCTACTCCGACGAGCCCATCAACGAAGACCTGATGATCGTGGCCAGCGGCCGGGCCGCCAAGGAGACCGAGGTGGAGTCCGGCGGCACGATCGTGCAACTGCGCGCCATCCCGCTCATCGTCGGGGGCGGCCGCATCGGCGCGCTCGTGCTCATCCGCGACGTCACCGAGCTGCGCCGCCGCGAGCGCGAGCTGATGACCAAGGACGCCACGATCCGCGAGATCCACCACCGCGTCAAGAACAACCTGCAGACCGTCGCCGCGCTGCTGCGCCTGCAGGCGCGCCGGCTGCGCGTGCCCGAGGGCAGGGAGGCGCTGGAGGAGGCGGTACGCCGGGTGGGTTCGATCGCGATCGTGCACGAGACGCTCTCTCACGCGCCCGAGGAGTTCGTGGACTTCGACGACATCGCCGACCGGGTCATCGCGATGGCGGGGGAGGTGTCAGCGGCCGAGGTCGCCGTCACGCCGCGCCGCATCGGCGCGTTCGGCATCCTGCCCTCGCTGATCGCCACCCCGCTGGCGATGGCGCTGACCGAGGTGCTGCAGAACGCGCTCCAGCACGGCCATCCCGGCCGCCTGCAGGTGGTCGTCTCGCGCGGGGAACGTCTTGACGTGCTGGTGTGGGACGACGGCAAGGGGTTGCCGGAGGACTTCGATCTGGAAACCTCCACCAGCCTGGGTCTCCAGATCGTGCGTACCCTCGTCGAGGGCGAACTGTCGGGCAAACTCTCCATCGAGCCGCGACTCGGGGGAGGGACCGAGGTCACACTGTCGATCCCACTGCCCAACTCGTGAGATCCGCGGTCGTGCGTGGGTTCCGCCTCGACCAGCCAGGCGCCCACAGGGCATCGTTACGGTGAGCAAGAGTCCCCGACTCGCCGGAAGCGCCGGTGACGGGTCCTTAACCGAAGTACGGCGGGCGGCCGGTGGGGCGGCTTGCCGTACGGCAGAAAGGTCTTGCTCGAGAGGACAACTACGCGGTGGCGCGGGCGCGGAGGCGGGCGTTGCGGCGCTTGAGGGCGCGACGCTCGTCCTCGCTCAGGCCGCCCCAGACGCCGGCGTCCTGGCCGGACTCCAGGGCCCACTTGAGACAGGCGTCGACGGCCGAGCAGGACCGGCAGACTGCCTTGGCCTCCTCGATCTGCATGAGAGCGGGGCCAGTGTTGCCGATCGGGAAGAACAGCTCGGGGTCCACGTCACGGCAGGCAGCTCGGTGGCGCCAGTCCATGCGTCCACTCCTTAGTAGATGGAGCCGTTGGTTGGCTCCGTGCGGCTACTACTTTGTGAAGTCTTTCACTAACTCGCGCGAACGTTTACCCGGATCGAGGTTCGGACCCGGGTACATCCGTGACGCCGATCAGGACCTTAGAGTTCGTCAAAGGTCCTACGTTCCGACGTCAGTGACGAGCCTTTCAGCCACGGAGAGTGCACGCAAGGGGGTTGGCGGGAAGTTTTGGCGGATATGGATGTCGGATGCGTCACACAATGACCGAATGTAACCGGCTAGACCAGAACTTGTAACGCGTTCGGTGTAGACCGGAATGTTACGGATTCCCGTTCTCCGAGGTAGTCACCGTCGAGCTCAAAGGCCATCGGGCGGTCCGCGGTGAGGGTGAACTCGGGCTCGTCGTGCAGCTGGACGAGGTGCCGGCCGGCCGGAAGAGTGTCACGCTCCGTGAGCACCTGCCGGATCAGTGAGGTCATCGATACCAGCCCCATCCGCTTCAGTCCGAGCAGGTCGAGGCCCGTCTCGAAGCTGGCCCAGGGCGTCGGGGCGACCGGACGGGTGCCGACGTAGCTCCAGGGCGAGACGTTGGAGATGATCCCCATGAAGATGCCCTCTTCGGTGGGGATGCCGGGCCCCGTGAGGGTCATGGCGGGATGTCGCTTGTCGGTGGCCATGTAGTGGCGCAGTGCCGTGTTCACATACCGTGCCGGGGTCGCCTTGCGGCCCGCACCCCGCAGGCCCTCCACGGCCCTGATCACCTCGGCGTCGAAGCCCAGGCCCGAGCAGAAGGTGAAGTACCGGCTCTGGTCCTCCCAGATGGCCTGTCCCAAACCCACGCTCCGCCGACGGCCCTCCCGCAGCGCCTCAAGCACCGCGCCGGTCGCCTCCACCGGGTCGTTGGGCAGCCCGAGCGCCCTGGCGAACACGTTGGCACTGCCGCCGGGGATCACGATGAGCGCGGGCCTGGACTCCGGGCCGACGGCGTCGACCAGGCCGTTCACGGCCTCGTTGATCGTGCCGTCGCCACCCAGGATGGCGACCACGTCGTAGCCCTTCTCGCAGGCCGTGCCCGCCAGCGCCGCCGCGTGGCCGCGGTAGGCGGTCTCCTCCACGGTCAGGTCCACGGCCGCGCCCAGCGCCCGGATCAGCACGTCCCGCCGCCGGGAGTTCGTGGTGGTCGCCTTGGGGTTGACCAGCAGCATGGCACGCATATCGCCAGCGTAACCGCTGATCGTTGTCCTGCTTCCCGCCACAACGTCCCTTTTTCCACCCGTACGGCCCAGCCATCCGAACCCGCCGGCGCATTACCGACCCCGGGAACACAACCGGTCGCTGGGAGTCCTACGCACCTGGGTTTCCAGGCGCCGGGTCGGCGGGGTGTGGGACGGCGAAGGTCGGCGCCCTGTACGGCGGGGCCCCGGGAAGCGGGTACCGAGGGTCGTAGCGGCGGGGACCCCGCATCACCGGAGGAGCGTCTCCCCGGACAGGGCCGAGCCGAAGTGCGGCGGGTGGCGGTGGGGCGGCCTTGCCGTACAAGCTCCGATACCGGGCAGTAGGCTGTTCGAGTGCGTCCGGTTACTGTCATCGTCGCTGCTGCTGTCGTGGCCCTGGAGGGGTTCATCGCGCTCGGGCTCGGTGTTTACGTGGCGATCGAGACGCTGATGGGCGCGGCGAAGGACATCACCCCGGCCGCGGCCGAGGCCGGATTCGGGATTCTGCTCGGCGCGGGGTTGCTGTGGGTCGCTTTGGGCGGGCTGCTACGGATGGAGCGGTGGGGGCGGGCGCCGGGCGTGCTTGCGCAGATCATCACGATCCCCGTCGCGATCACCCTGTTCGACTCGGACAAGCCGATGCTGGGGATCCCGCTGGTCGTGGTCGCGTTGATCGGGCTCGGCACACTCCTGGCGCCTCCCACCACGAAGGCGCTCTACGGTGAGGACGCTAGTCCTCAGCGGTGAGACCCTCGCGCAGCTGAGCGAGCGTGCGGGCCAGCAGGCGCGAGACGTGCATCTGCGAGATGCCCAGCTCGGTGGCGATCTGCGACTGGGTCATGTTGCCGAAGAACCGCAGCAGCAGGATGCGCTTCTCGCGCGGTGGGAGCCGCTCCAGCAGCGGCTTGAGTGACTCCCGGTATTCGACGCCCTCGAGGGACTCGTCCACGATGCCGAGCGAGTCGGACACGGCGGGCGCGTCGTCGTCGCCAGAGTCGGGCGCGTCGAGCGACACGGTCGAGTAGGCGTTGGCCGACTCCAGTCCCTCGAGCACCTCCTCCTCGGTCATCTTCAGGTAGGCGGCCAGCTCGGCGACGGTCGGGGCCCTGCCCTCGCGCTGCGACAGCTCGCTGATCGCCTTGGTCAGCGAGAGCTTGAGCTCCTGCAGGCGGCGCGGCACCCGGACCGCCCAGCCCTTGTCGCGGAAATGCCGCTTGATCTCGCCGACGATGGTCGGCGTGGCGTAGGTGGAGAACTCCACCCCGCGGGCGAGGTCGAAGCGGTCGATGGACTTGATCAGTCCGATGGTGGCGACCTGGGTGAGGTCGTCCAGCCACTCGCCGCGGTTACGGAAGCGGCGGGCCAGGTATTCGACCAGGGGAAGGTGAAGCTCGACCAGCTCGTCCCTGATGCGCTGCCTGCGCGGCTCTTCGGGACCCAGCTCGGCCAATTCGGCGAAGAGCATGCGAGCACGCACCCTGTCGGGCACGGCGTGTTCGCTGGTGGCCATGGCTCCAGTCCTTTCCGTCACGCCGGCCTCGCCGCGCCTCGGCGCTTACGCAGGACGATCGCCATGCGATCGGGGGAGTCTGTCACCGCGTCCACATCGTCGGCCAGGGCCGTCAGCACCATCCAGGCGAAGTCATCGCGTTTCGGCGCAGAGCTGCCGACCGTCGCGACCTCCACCCTGACCTGCATCTCCTGTCCGGTGAGCTCGAACTCGGCGGTCAGGTCGGTGCCGGGCACGGCCTCGCTGAGCAGCATGGCGCATGCCTCGTCGACCGCGATCCGCAGATCCTCGATCTCGTCCAGAGTGAAGTCCAGCCTGGCGGCCAGCCCGGCGGTAGCCGTACGCAGCACGGACAGGTAAGCGCTCGCGGCGGGCAGCCTGATGCTGACCACGTCGCGGATGCCGGCCTCGTCCGCCGCACGCGTCTCGGTTTCCTTGGTCACGTTCCTCCTCGCGTATACGACGCTGACTGCAACTTACCGCCCCGGAGGAGTGGTTGGCGGATTCAGACTCGCCATCGACGGAAAAGGCTCTGTGCGGTGTGGACCACACAGAGCCTTATAAGCCGATTTAGGCGGCCTTGGTCTCCCAGAAGATCTTGGAGATCTCGTCGATCTTGCCGAGCAGGTTGTCGGCCTTGTCGACGTCGACCGTACCCTTGGCCCCAGCGGCGCCCGCGAGCTTCGTGGCGTCCCAGAAGAGCTGGTGGAGCTGGGGGTAGGTCTCGAGGTGCGGCGGCTTGAAGTAGTCGGTCCACAGCACCCAGAGGTGGTGCTTGACCAGCTCGGCCCGCTCCTCCTTGATGGTGAGGGCGCGGGCGCGGAAGACCGGGTCCTCGTTGGCTGCGTACTTCTCCATGATCGCCTTGACCGATTCGGCCTCGATCCTGGCCTGCGCCGGGTCGTAGACGCCGCAGGGCAGGTCGCAGTGCGCCGAAGCGACATGCTTGGGTCGTAGCAGTCGTGCGAGCATCAGAAAGTCCTTCCTTGATGCTGAATCAGCTTGGTCCAACTACCGACCTTACTCGGGTCCATACGCCTGCGGCGGAGGGGGTCAGAGCCCATGAGAGTGCGTGTCGAAGGCGACTCGATGCGGCCCGTCCTGCTTCCCGGCGACTGGCTCCTGGTACGGCGTGGCGCCACCGTCCACCCGGGTGACCTGGTGGTCGCCCGGCTGCCCGACGACCCTTCGCGGCTCATCGTCAAGCGGGCGCAGTGGTACGGCGAGGACGGCTGGTGGCTGGAAAGCGACAACCAGCGCGCCCCCGGCCGGCGCGACAGCTGGGACTTCGGCCCGGTACGCGACATCGTCGGACGGGTGGTGCTGCGCTACTGGCCGATCTTGCGGCGCGCCCGGTAGGCGGCCACGTTGGCCCGGCTGGCACAGCGGGCCGAGCAGTAGCGGCGCGAGCGGTTGGACGAGGTGTCCAGGAACGCCCGCGAGCACGAGACGTCGGCGCACCGCCCGAGCCTGCTCACGCCCAGGTCGGCGACGAGCGCGGCCAGCCCCATCACGGCGCACGGCACCGTTTCCTCGGCCAGGTGCAGGTGCCAGCTCTGCCCGTCGTGCCCCGACAGCTGCGGGCGCACCGGATACCGCACGAGCAGCGCGTTGAGCAGGTCGATCGCCTCCTGCTCGCGCCCCTCCCCGGCCAGCGTGAACACCTGACCGAGTTCGGCGGGCGGCTCCCCGTCGTTGACCAGCCGCACCGCCCACTCGGCGTAGGAGGACAGGTCCATTACTCGTCGGCGTGCAGTACTCGCCTGAGGAACGTCCTGGTCCGCTCGTGCTTCGGATTGGCGATGACCTGACTGGGCACGCCATCCTCGACGACCACGCCGCCGTCCATGAACACGACGCGGTCGGCCACCTCGCGGGCGAAGCCCATCTCGTGGGTGACCACGATCATCGTCATGCCCTGCTCGGCCAGCTGCCGCATGACCCCCAGCACCTCGCCGACCAGCTCGGGGTCCAGCGCCGAGGTCGGCTCGTCGAACAGCATCAGCTTGGGCTGCATGGCCAGCGCCCTGGCGATGGCCACGCGCTGCTGCTGGCCGCCCGACAGCTGCGCGGGATAGGAGTCGCACCGCTCACCCAGGCCGACCTGCGTCAGCAGCTCGCGGGCCCGCTGCGTGGCCGTGACCTTGTTCTCGCCCTTGACCCGCATCGGCGCCTCGATGATGTTCTCGAGCGCCGTCATGTGCGGGAAGAGGTTGAAGCGCTGGAACACCATGCCGATGTCCCTGCGCTGGGCGGCCACGTCCTTCTCGCGCATCTCGTGCAGCTTGCCGCCGCGCTCGTGGTAGCCCATCAGCTGGCCGTCCACGTAGAGCCGCCCGGCGTTGATCTTCTCCAGGTGGTTCACGCAGCGCAGGAACGTCGACTTGCCCGACCCCGAAGGGCCGATCACGCAGACGACCTCGCCGTTGCGCACCACCAGGTCGATGCCCTTGAGCACCTCGAGCGATCCGAAATTCTTGCAGACCTGCTCGGCCTTGACCATGACGTCGCCCATCAGGCCGCACCTCCAAGTCGCGCCTTCAACCCCATCCGGGCCGTCGTGGACCCCTTGGCGTAGTAGCGCTCCAGGTAGAACTGCCCGATCATCATCACCGACGACAGGATCAGGTACCAGATGCACACCATGATCAGCATCGGGATGACCTGGTAGGTCGAGGCGTAGATCGTCTGAGCGGTGAAGGTCAGCTCGAGGTACGGCACGGCCGCGACCAGCGAGGTGTTCTTGAGCATCGAGATGGCCTCGTTGCCCGTCGGAGGCACGATGACCCGCATCGCCTGCGGCAGCACGACCCGGCGCATGGTCTGCATCCGGGTCATGCCCAGCGCGTTGGAGGCCTCCTGCTGGCCGGGATCGACCGACAGGATGCCGGCCCTGATGATCTCGGCCATGTAGGCCGCCTCGTTCAGCACCAGGCCCAGGGCGGCGGCCATGGCCGCGCTGTAGAGGGCGTTGGTCTGCAGCGTGACGAACTCGGGGCCGAACGGGATGCCCAGGCTCAGCTGCGGGAACAGCGCGCCGATGTTGCCCCAGATGAGCAGCTGCGTGTAGAGCGGGGTACCGCGGAAGATCCACAGGTAGAGCCACGCCGCGCCGCGCATCAGCGGGTTCGGTGACATGCGCATCAGCGCCAGGACGATACCGAACCCCACACCGCCGACCATCGCCACCAGCGTGAGCCAGATCGTGTTGCGCACGCCGTTGAGCACGGGCGGAGACAGGAAGTACTTCCACTGCTCCGACCAGTTGTAGGCCTGGTTGGTGATCAGATTGTTGATCAGCATCGCGGAGAGCACCACGATGACGGCCGCGGCGACCCAGCGACCCGGGTGTCGGACGGGGACGGCCCGGATGGCCTCGGGTCGCCCGCCGGTTGAAGTCTCGCTCATGACGCGCCGTTGATCACCGGGTTCGTGATGGCGCCATCGCCGACGCCGTACTTGTCCAGGATCTGCTTGTAGGTGCCGTCGGCGATGAGTGCCTTGACAGCGCCGAGGACGGCGTCCTTCATCGTGCCGGAGTTCTTGCCGATGGCGAAGCCGTACGGCGCGGTGTCGTAGGCCTGGCCGATGATCTCCAGCTTGTCACCGGTCTGCTTGACCGCGTAACCGACGATCGGCGAGTCGGCCAGCATGCCGTCGGTCTTGCCGGACACCAGGTCGGCGTTGACCTCGGTCTGCTGCTTGCGCACCACGACGTTGACCTTGGGCTTGCCCGCGGCCTCACACTTCTTGCTGCGCGCGTTGATGTCGTCAACCTGGACGGTGCCCTGCTGGACGCCGATGGTCTTACCGCACGGGTCCTCGGGGTTGACCCCCTTCGGGTTGCCCTTCAGCGCGGCCCACGAGGTGCCGGCGGTGTAGTAGGTGACGAAGTCGACGACCTTCTCCCTCTCCTTGTTGTCGGTGAAGGAGGAGATTCCCATTTCATACTTGCCGGAGCCGATACCCGGGATGATCGTGTCGAACCCGGCGTTCTGGAACTCCGCCGTCAGCCCCAGCTTGCCGGCGATGGCGTTGCCGAGGTCGACCTCCCACCCGACGATCTTCTGGGTCGCGGGATCGACGGACTCGTTAGGCGGGTATGAGGCGTCAGTCCCGATGACCAGCTTGCCGTCGCTCTTGATGGCGTCGGGCACCTGCGCCGCCAGCGTGCTCTCCGGCTTGGCGGCCGGGGCGCTGGGCGACGCAGTGGTAGTCCCGCCGCCGCAGGCGGTCAGCGTACAGGCGGCGATCACTGCGAGTGCACCGGCCCCGATGGAAGTGCTGCGCATCGGCAGACTCCTTGATGTTGCAGGAAGATTTACGGTGTTTGTGCAGATTATGGCGGACGATGTCGCAGGTCCCCTTCGGTAGGTTAACGATCCGCCATCGAAACCCCCATTCGATCAGATCTCCAGCGTCGTCCCCGGTAAACCGCCTGATCACGTTGCGGATTTAACATAGTGTCAACTAGTGGCCGTCTCATCGTGTGGCACAATCAAGCCACGGGAGAACCCCGTCCCCTCGCCAGGCGCCTTATCCCGATCGCCTGATGAAGTTCCCTTCCGTCCGAGAACTATCAGGGGTTAACGTGACTGCCTCCCTCGATCTGGATCCCGCATTCGCCCTGCACCGCGGCGGCAAGCTGGAGGTCCGCTCAACCATCCCGGTCCGCAACGCCGACGACCTGTCCCTGGCCTACACGCCCGGCGTCGCCCGCGTCTGCACGGCGATCGCTGACACTCCGTCACTCGCCCACGACTACACCTGGGTCTCCAACGTCGTCGCCGTCGTCTCCGACGGCACCGCCGTCCTCGGCCTCGGCGACATCGGCCCCGCCGCCGCCATGCCCGTGATGGAGGGCAAGGCGCTGCTGTTCAAGGAGTTCGGCGGCGTCGACTCCGTCCCCATCTGCCTCGACTGCACCGACGTCGACGCTCTCGTCGAGACGGTGGTACGGCTGGCGCCCTCCTTCGGCGGGATCAACCTGGAGGACATCAGCGCCCCGCGCTGCTTCGAGGTCGAAGACCGGCTGCGCGACCTGCTCGACATCCCCGTCTTCCACGACGACCAGCACGGCACCGCCATCGTCGCCCTCGCCGCCCTGTCCAACGCGGCCCGTCTCACCGGCCGCTCCCTGGGCGACCTGCGCGCCGTCGTCGCGGGCGCCGGCGCCTCCGGCGTGGCCGTCACCCGCATCCTGCTGGAGGCGGGCATCGGCGACATCGCCGTCTCCGACTCCAAGGGCATGATCTACGCGGGCCGCTCGGGCCTCAACCCCTACAAGGAAGCCCTCGCCCGCGACACCAACCGCGCCGGCTTCACGGGCTCCACCGAGCAGGCCCTCGCGGGCGCCGATGTCTTCATCGGCCTCTCCGGCTCCACGGTCTCCGAATCGTCGATCGCCTCCATGGCTCCTGGCTCGATCGTCTTCGCCCTGTCGAACCCGACCCCGGAGATCGACCCCGCCGTGGCCCTCCGCCACGCGGCCGTCGTCGCCACGGGCCGATCCGACTACCCGAACCAGATCAACAACGTCCTGGCGTTCCCCGGCGTCTTCCGAGGCGCCCTCGACGTCCGAGCCTCCTCCATCACGGAGAACATGAAGGTAGCCGCAGCCCGAGCCCTCGCCGACGTGGTCGGCGACGCCCTCGCCGCGGACTACATCATCCCCAGCCCCTTCGACCCCCGAGTCGCCCCGGCGGTAACCGCCGCGGTCGCGGCCCAAGCCCGCGAAGACGGCGTGGCCCGCCGCTAAGGCCCTCGCTCGGCTTATGGGGGGCGCAGCGCCCCCCATAAGGGCATGGCCTTCGCGCCTACGGCGCTCAGGCTGTGTCCTTTGTGGGCTCAGCCCCCAAGCCCCGCAAAGGCGTGGCCCTCGCTACGCTCGGGCGCTTGCTCCTGGAGCTTGCGCCCGTCGGGTTCGTGGCTAGAACGCGAGCTCAACCTTGCCGATCTCGATCGGGATCGGACTGTCGAGCACAGGCGTATCGGGCTCGTACTTCATGATCGTGTTGATGTGCATGTAAGCCCTCGCGGGACGGCCAAGCTGGCAGACCTCGATGAGGGAGACACACGTGGTGTCGAGCCGAACGATTCAGCAATGAGGAATGCCAGCCTTGGCATGTCGGTGGCGTCCCGGAGTCTCCGAACCAGGAGACACGATCAGTACTACTAGTGCTATAGGCAGCGCATGCTCTGCCTGAGGCCGCTCATCCTGTCCTGACACTCGTAGACGACAACGTCGGCGGCTAAGCAGGTCCTAAAGGGTTGGATCCTTGCCGCCGGTCAGTCGAACAGTTCCTGGATGGTGGCGGCGTTGGCGGCTTTGCTCGTCCAGGACTCCAGCTGGGCGAGGTCGGTGCAGGAAGTGATCCGCGACCGCAGCTCCTCCGGCACGGTGAGGCCTCGGGCCTCCAGCACCAGCAGAAGCATCCGAGCCGCCTCCTCTGCCCGGCCCTCTGCTCTGCCCTCTGCTTTGCCCTCTGCTCGGCCTTCCGCGAGGCCGCGGCCGAAGTGCTCCTTGGCGAAGGGGCTGTGGACAGGCCAGTCGGTGGTGCTCATATCGTCCTCCAGGAGCAGCCGGATGTCGCCGGGCGATGGCGATATGCAATAGATGTGTTCAGTCGAACAGTTCCTGGATGGTGGCGGCGTTGGCGGCTTTCCTCGTCCAGGACTCCAGCTGCGCGAGGTCGGTGCAGGAAGTGATCCGCGACCGCAACTCCTCCGACACGGGCAGGCCTCGGGCCTCCAGCACCAGCAGGAGCATCCGAGCCGCCTCCTCTGCTTTGCCCTCTGCTCGGCCTTCCGTGAGGCCGCGGCCGAAGTGCTCCTTGGCGAAGGGGCTGTGGACAGGCCAGTCGGTGGTGCTCATGTCGTCCTCCAGGAGGAGCTGGATGTCACGGGGCGCTATGCAGTAGGCGTGTTCAGTGTAGGCCGGAGTGTAATCGGACGGTAGCAGCGCGATACCGTTGGCGAACGCGCTTCTGACCGCCGGATCGCGGCCGTGTATCGCGACCCCGAACGCGGCCAGCACCGGGTGCGCGACGACCTGGCCCGGGGTGGTGATGACCGGCACGTTGTGCGGGCCCAGGACGATGGCCTGGAAGGCGTATCCAGGCAGGCCGGTCATCACCGGCTTGGCGTAGTACTCGGCGACCTTGCGGTCTTGAGTCACCACAAGCACGTGGAACGGGCACTGCGGTTGCAGCCATCCCGCCGCGGCGTACCGAGCCAGCTGGACGGGATCCTTGGACTTGTCTCCCTGCGCCTCCACGGCGATGCCGCGCAGCGGTTGCTGGGGCGGGCCGAGGACCAGCACCAGGTCGGATTCCAGATCGTCGGAGGGCCTGGTGTTGAAGACGGGACTCTCCTCCCGGATCAGCGAGGTAGCCGGCAGATCGACTCCCAAGGATTGGAGGATGTCCACGGCCGCCTGTGGACAGTCGCGGAAGAGGTTCTTCATGGCGTCGTGACGCGGTGAGGGCATGTCACCGGATGCTATTGATCCATTACAGCCCGCAAGTAGGCGTACAGGTGGCTCCGGTGTGCTTGTCTCATCCCCGGTAGCAACAAACCTCACCCACGGTGAATGAGGGCAGCGTTGGCTGAGGTAACCCGCGGAGATAGGTGCGGCTTGAGCCTCACGCCCTATTGTCGCTGAGCGTCGGAGGCGGCTGTCGATCCGCTAGAGCCCGCAGGGCAACGCAGACGTGACGAAGCCGTCGATCCGGCCATAGTCGGGGATGAAACGTGCGGGGATTGAGGGGGCATACAGCTCGCTGTTCGCGGGACTCTGTCGAGCCGCAGCGGAGGTGGATGTTCAGCAAAGAGGTTTGGGAACGTCAAGAGAGGCTTTACTCATCGTGCTATAACAGGTGCTCTCTGTAAGGATGCGGAGCGCCGACTCCTGTGACGAGGAGAGCGATGGAACGCGAGCCCAACCGACTGCTCCAGCGGATCATCACCGAGGCGGGCTTCTCCCACAAGGGGCTGGCCAGGCGCCTCAATGACCTGGGTGCTGCCCGTGGGACTCCTGGCCTGCGCTACGACCATAGTTCCGTGCTGCGCTGGATCGGTGGTCAGCGGCCGCGTGATCCCGTGCCGTGCCTCCTGACAGAGATCTTCGCGCTGCGCCTGGGCAGGCCGGTCACCCCCGAGGACCTCGGCATGCCGACCACTGCTACACCCCTCCATCTCGGGCAGGAGTTCACGCACACCTGGCAGGAGGGGGTCGCGACCGTGACGGCGCTGTGGCGGGCCGATGTGGAGAGACGGAGATTCCTGCTCGACTCGACGTTCGCGATCGGGGCGGGATCCGTGGGGGCGATCCGGTGGATCACCTCTCCCCCCGACGCCCGCCCTCAAGGCACAGGTAGCCGCAGAGTGGGCAAGGCGGACATCGCCTCAATTCACGAGGTCACGCGGTCGTTCGGTGAGCTGGACAATCGCTTCGGCAGCGGGCGCGTCCGCTCTTCTGTCATCAAATATCTGGACTCGGCCGTCTCGCCGCTGCTCAAAGAGGGGTCGTACGGCGAGGCCACAGGAAAGCAGCTGGCGGCAGCCGCGGCCGAGCTGACCCGGCTGGCCGGCTGGATGGCCTACGACCTGGAGCAGCACGGCCTGGCCCAGCGCTATCTCATCCAGGCGCTGCGCCTGGCCCGCGGCGCGGGCGACCACGCGCTGGGCGCCGAGATCCTGGCCGGCATGGCCCACCAGGCGATCTACATGGGCCAGCCCGCGCACGCGCTCGACCTGGCGCGCGCCGCGCAGATGTCGGCCCGCAAGTCGGACATCCCCACCCTGGTGGCCTCGTGCCACGTCCTGGAGGCCCACGCGCACGCGGGCATCGGCGACGCGCGCTCCTGCGCGAGCTCGCTGCACCAGTCGGAGCTGTCCTTCGACCGGCGCGACCGCGCCGACGAGCCGGAGTGGCTGGGCTACTTCGACGAGGCCTACCTGTCGGCCAAGTTCGCCCACTGCTTCCGCGACCTGGGGGAGGGCGACCGTACGGTCCGTCAGGCCCGCCGTTCGCTCGACATGGACGGCCGCTTCGTGCGTGGCAAGATGTTCAACCTGTCGCTGCTGACGGCGGGCCTGCTGCAGTGCGGCGAGCTCGAGGAGGCGTGTACGGCTGCCGCCGAGGCGTTCACGCTGGCGGGCGAGCTCCAGTCGGCCCGATCCCGCTCCTACGCCAACGACCTGCGGCGGCGGCTCGAGCCGTACAAGTCAGAACCGATCGTCGTCGATCTGCATGAGCGGACGAAGGATCTCGTGCATGTCTAGCCGAGGACGGCGGATGCAGTGCGCCAGAGGGGTGGCCTGCGAGATTGCACATTTACAATCTCGAGACTGTAGGCACATTGTAGATTTGCGGTTTTTGTCAGGCTGGAACGGAGAGTTCTGGAGCCGCTGAGGTGGTACCACCTCGGTAGGTCAAGCTTGATGGACCTGTGAGAGGGTGAGCTCCGAACTTCCGAGCCCACGGCACATCCGTCTTACGGCCTTCCCTCACTCCGTGCGGAAATGTAACTAAATGTAACCGGCCCCTGGTTACATTTACGTGGTTACATTTCGCACTCGGCTGCCTTGGAATGGCGAGCAAGGAATAGGATCGATGGCCGATGTCTTGAGTCTGACACTGTAGAGGTTTATGGTGTCAGATCGAGATAGATCAGACCTCTCATGTGGCCTGTCCGCATGCGAGAAGCTCCCAACAGCGTATGGCTTCCGCGTACAGGATCCGATCCGTCTCGTGGATCGTCACGCCCTTCTTGGAGTAGTCAAGCCGTCTGACAAAGGCCAGCCCACCCGCAATGCAAATTCAAACTGGATGGCCTGGCATGAGCAGGTGTGAAGTCGTACGCGAGCCCGGCCGCTCCCAGGAAAAGACAGGGACCAATCGAGCCGTTCCTGAGCGGAACCGGCCGAGGCGAAGTGGACGCCGTGAAACTCCTGGGGAAGGACCATGTGCAGTCTCCTCGCATAGGTGCGGCGGCATGCCAGGGATTCGATGTCGGCCAAGCCGCCGCCTCGTACAACGCCTTCTCCTCCCGAGTGGCGCCAGTACGAGATCTTCATATGGATGACGCGACGGCGTGGTGCCTGCCGATCCCAACCCGGCAATGAGCCGGCCCGACCACGCCGCCGCGTCGCTCAGGGGATCTGCCGCCCGACCTCGGCCAGGACCGTTCGACGCGATCCGCGGCCACGAGAACGTCCTTGACCGGGCTGATCGGCGCACGCCACGGAAACCAGAACCAGAGCGCACCCTCGGCGTCCGGCGCGGTCAAGACGCTTTCGGTGAGGACGGGCGCGGCGATATTGACGATGGTGATGCACAGCGAACGGCCTTCGACTTCGCGCAGCCGTACATGAAAGTGGCGCGTCTCCAACTCCGCGGCCAAGCTCAGGAGCGCTCTACGCGCGGCGTCCTGGTTGCCAAGCTCTCTGGTCATGACGCTGACCGTAAAGGGGGAAGCGAAGCTCGAACCCAACCAGTGGTTGGGGTCGCTCTACGAGATAGCGTGTGCCCTCATCGCCAGATCAAGCAGGGGGGACGGCGGACGGCGCTGCGCCTCGATCATCTCGGCGATGACCTGCTTGGCGACCGGACTGAAGATGATCGTCTCCGTGGAGTGCGTCTCTGACGTGCGTAGGCACACCAGGGCTTCGTCGGGAGACCGGCGGTAAAGCTGGCCGCGGGCCAGGTCGATGAGATGCTGGGCACGGCGATTCGAGGAAGGGATGCTGGAGATCGTGATGGACCTCGCGCGATCAATCGCGGCAGCGGAACGACCTGTTTCGACCTCGATGGCCACGGCGTAGATGCCAACGTTCGCTTCGCCGAACATCGTCAGCGGATTGTGGTGAGTGGGACCGAGGGAGGAGGTAGCCTGGTTCGCCAGGTCCCAGTGTCGCCAAGCGTCACCTGCCCGACGGCTCTTGGCGTACCTGAACCAGTCCGGGTTGGTTGGAGGCCCTGAAGCCAGCATGATCGTGCAGGCGGAAGGGAGATTCACACGCGATGCCAGCCCCCAGGAAGTACCCCGACGAGTTCCGTGAGCGTGCGGTGCGGATGGTCTTTGAAGTTCGCGAGCAGACCGGCCAGTCGCCCGGTACGATCGCGCGGGTGGCTCAGCAGCTCGGCGTGCACCGCGAGGCGTTGCGCAGCTGGGTGCGCCAAGCCGAGATCGATGCCGGGCAGCGGCCGGGCACCTCAACCCAGGACGCGCAGCGGACAAGCTCTTAGGAGCAGCAAACCTCACCCGTGAGGTGCGCTGGGTGTGGCAATCCCCGGCAGATCACGGAGCCTCGGACGCCTGCTCCGCTCAGTTGGCCAGGACTCGAGATGGACGTCATACGACATCCAGCCAACGACTGACGAAGTCGCACCACGACATCGTGGATCTTGGCTCGATCGAGACCCGTACATGTGATCTATATCACTTGCTTGCGCCGCCGAGGCGCCAGTCGCTCTGCTAGCAGGGCAGATGCTGGAGCCCCAAGCTGGTCGAGATCAACGGTTGCGACTGCGTGGCTTGTGCCCCTATCCCATTGGTGGATCTTGGGCTTAAATGTGCAGAGATCAGCTTTATGCGGTCCTTATAGTCGGTGTCGGGGGCAGCTGCCTTATACGTGCGCGCCCTCTGCTCAGCGGGAGTGGTGAGGCGTGGCACTGTGGCGTGCGCAGAATTGGCCTGGCTGTGAAGAACGTCGTGGCGTTGTGGTGAAGGCTCCGCGTGACCGAAGCCTATGGATCATCCGCGCGACGTTTGTTCTTTTATTTGCCGTCCTCCCGGGCTTGCTGGACTTATCGAGCATGCCCGTTCTCGCGGCGGCGGACTTAGCCCATCTCAACATCCCCCTCTCTCCAACTGCAGGCGTGTCAAATAAAACCCCGGTTCAATCCTTCGGATCTGCTAAGGACCTACCCCACCTGGTCGACACAATAACAACACAGCCTCGCGGCGCGGTTGATTGGAAGGGAGGCGCGCGGCCGCCAAAGTCCCTATCCTTGGATACGCGTAACGAGTTAACAGATCAGTCGGCCACCGGTGGTTTGAAATCATCATCTGGATCAGGAGTATTCGCATCCGATGAGCCACAAGCGGGCATCGGCAGGGGGGTATCAGGGGATGGCCTGATGCAAACCTCTCGACCAAGCGCGGCCACACCAATACTTCTGGCCAGAAGCTCCGTCGCAGACCCTTCGATATCGGATCTTTATGCGGGGCCGGGAACCATTGGCGCCGGTATGTGGACCTTCTCCTCTCTCACACCTCTGTTTCAGGCGCGTGTGTCAGATCCGGGTGGCAATACCACCACGATAGGTATCGAGGTGGAACATGACCCGTCGGCTGTGGATCAAGGATCGGGATCGATCTGGTCCGCGACGGGGACGGCTTTCAAGCCATCGGCATACCTCAGCGAACTGACGATGCCTTCGGGGAGACTCCAAGATGGCTGGCTCATCCGCTGGCGCGTGCGCGGCGTGACCTCTACCGGTGTGATCGGTTCATGGTCCGAATGGCAGACCGCCAAGGTGGACGTAAGCAAACCGTCGGTCTCGGATTTGTACGCTCGCCCGGGGACTCGCGGCACGGATCTGTGGACTTTCTCGTCGCTGACGCCGTTGTTTCAGGCGCGGGTGAGCGATCCCGATGGACGATCGGCCACCTTGGGCATTGAGGTGGAGCACGATCCCCAGGCTACGAACCAGGGGTCGGGACTGATCTGGGCAAAAACGGGAACCGCTTTCCAGCCAAACGCCTATCTGAGTGAACTCACGATGCCCGCAGGCCTCCTGCAAGATGGATGGTCGATCCGCTGGCGTGTGCGCGGTGTAACTTCCGACGGGGTCATCGGACCCTGGTCTAGCTGGCAGAACAGCAAGGTCGATGTTAGCAAGCCGGCGGTTTCTGACCTCACTGCGGAGCCGGGCACCTTCGGCTCAGGACTGTGGTCGTTCTCGTCGCTGACGCCGTTGTTTCAGGCGCGGGTGATTGATCCTGACGATCGTTCGGGCACGATCAGCATTGAGGTCGAGCATGATCCATCTGCTGCTGGGCAAGGGGCCGGGCTGATCTGGTCGAAAACTGGTACGGCTTTCCAGCCGAACGCCTATCTCAGCGAGCTCACCATGCCATCCGGCAAACTCCAGGATGGCTGGCTCGTCCGCTGGCGCGTCCGCGGCGTGACCTCTGACGGTGTGAACGGCCCGTGGTCTGAATGGCAGGCAGGCAAGGTCGATGTTAGCAAGCCGGCGGTTTCTGACCTCACTGCGGAGCCGGGCACCTTCGGCTCAGGACTGTGGTCGTTCTCGTCGCTGACGCCGTTGTTTCAGGCGCGGGTGATTGATCCTGACGATCGTTCGGGCACGATCAGCATTGAGGTCGAGCATGATCCATCTGCTGCTGGGCAAGGGGCCGGGCTGATCTGGTCGAAAACTGGTACGGCTTTCCAGCCGAACGCCTATCTCAGCGAGCTCACCATGCCATCCGGCAAACTCCAGGATGGCTGGCTCGTCCGCTGGCGCGTCCGCGGCGTGACCTCTGACGGTGTGAACGGCCCGTGGTCTGAATGGCAGGCAGGCAAGGTGGAGGCCAACAAGCCGGCGGGTACGGCGCCCGGTCTGATGCCGGGTACCAAGGGAGTCAATCTGTGGAGCTCGTCTTCGCTAACGCCGTGGTTGTATGCCAAGGTGACGGATGCGGGTGGCGCCTCGTCATACCTGGGTGTCGAGGTCGAGCACGACCCCACTGCAACTACCCAGGGCACCGGGTTGATCTGGGGTGGAAAGGGGACAACTGCTTACACCTCCGGCTCCAATGCCTGGGCGCAGATCCCGGCAGGAAAATTGTCCGACGGTTGGTTGATTCGCTGGCGGGTTCGTGGAGTCACTACGACTGGTACCGCAGGTCCGTGGTCGGACTGGTTCTCCACGAAGGTCGATATCACGAAGCCTGCCGTGGCGGCGGCTGGTCTTACGCCGGGAACGCAGGGTTCCGGGCTGTGGACGACCAACACCGTCACCCCGTGGGTCTATGGCAAAGTCTCAGATCCGCAGGGACGTGCGTCCTTCCTGAAGGTGGAGGTCGAACACGATCCCGATGCTGCCAATCAGGGGACTGGTCCGATCTGGGCAGGGACGGGCACCACGTCGTATGCCTCGGATACCAACGCGTGGGTCCAGATTCCGACCGCCAAGCTTCAGGACGGCTGGCTTGTCCGCTGGCGCATCCAAGGCGTGACCACCACCGGCGTGGCCGGTCCGTGGTCGGACTGGCAGAAGGCTCAGGTAGACCTGAAAAAGCCGTCTGTCGAGGGGCTGGGAATGGACCCGGCCGTTCGCGGGGCCGCCTCGTGGACCGCCACTTCGCTTACCCCGTGGCTCTACGCGAAGGTGACCGATCCGGATAACCGCGCCTCCTACCTGAGCATCGAGGTCGCGCACGATCCCGCGGACTCCGAACACGGCACCGGCATGATCTACTCCGGCACTGCCACAACGTCTTATCCATCCGGCAGCAATGCGTGGATGGGAGTCCCGGAGAACAAACTGACCGATGGCTGGATGATCCAGTGGCGGGTCCAGGCCGTGACCACTTCGGGTGTCAAGGGGCCTTGGTCCGGCTGGCAGTACGCCGTCGTCAGCGCCCTGCCGTTCAAGACCTTCCACCCAGACAACAACATGCAGGTCGGCACCCTCACACCGACCCTGTCTGCGAATGCCGTGGCGACGAACGGAGCCACGGTCACCTACTGGTTCCAGGTTTGTGCAGGCACGAAGCCCAACTGGACGTGGTGTGAGGACTCCAAGGACTGGACCAAGTCGGGAAGCTGGACAGTCCCCGAAGGCAAGCTGAAGTGGGGCGAGACCTACTCATGGTTCGCCAAGGCCGCGACGTCGACCACCACGGTTACATCGTCGTGGCGGGTCTTCACTCCCTCTCCCGAGCAAGGGACACTCGGATCGTTGCTGGCCACAGGCGTCAACGGGCATGAGTTCGATCCGACTGCGGGCAACTACACCACCTCCGCAACGGACGCGGCTGTTGCGACGGTTGGGCCACCGCTGACCGTGACGCGGACGTATAACAGCCTCGATCCGCGCACCGACGGTGCGTTCGGTGCTGGATGGACAACGCGCTGGGACATGAGGATCACCGAGGAGAAGCAAACCTCGACGCTGCTGGTGACCTACCCCGACGGGCAGCAGTTGCGCTTCGCCTCCAAGGGGGATGGCACGTATGCCTCGCCCGAGGGGACGTACGCGACACTCGCCACAATCTCCGGAGGTGGGTGGCGCCTCATGGACAAGGAAGCCACCTCTTACTGGTTCGACGCCTCGGGACGCCTGACGAAGATCACCGATCAGCGCGGGCGCGGACAGGATCTCACCTACGGGACCGACGGCAAGCTGGCGAAGGTGGTCACCCCAGGCGGCAGGTCGCTGAACTTCGTCTGGACCGGCGCGCACGTGACCAGCGTCTCCACCGACCCCGTGGGTGGCACACCCCAGACGTGGACCTACTCCTACGACGGAGACAAACTCGTCAAGGCATGTCCCCCCGCCACGACCACGGCCTGCACCACATACGCCTACGGCGATGCGTCGCGCTACCGCAGCATCGTGCTCGACTCGGGCCCCAGCAACTACTGGCGCCTCGACGAGACGGCGACCGCCACCGGGACGAAGATCGCCAGCTCCTCAACTCCCACAGCAGAACAGGACGGTGACGCCAAGCTCACGGGTAGTACGGCGGACATTGTTGCCGCGGTTCCCGGCGCACTGACAGGTTCACCCGACACGGCCATGCGTTTCAAAGGCACCGCGACCTCTACCTACGTATCCCTCCCTCGAGCGTCGATCAGCGGCCTGGGCAGCGACCTGGCGGTGGAGGCTTGGTTCAAGACCACAGGCTCGGGCACGATCATCGGCTATCAGAACTCGTCCGACAGCACGCCCTCCGCGTTCACTCCGGTCATCTACGTCGGAACAGACGGCAAGCTGCGCGGCCAGTTCTACACAGGCACTCCCGCGCCGATTACCTCCGCCACGGCAGTGAACAATGGTGCCTGGCATCACGTGGTCCTTTCGGGCGCCGAGGACACGCAGACGCTTTTCCTCGATGGCCAGGTGGTTGGCACGCTGGCCGGGAAGATCCAGCACTTCGACCAGTGGGAGACCCGCATCGGGTCCGGCTTCGGCTCGTCGGCCTGGCCGGCCAGCAAGAGCTCGACCGCTGCCTTCCCCTTCGCGGGCGACATCGACGAAGTTGCCGTGTACGGCAAGCCGCTCGGCTTGGCCCTGGTCAACGCGCACTACGCTGCCCGGCTGCTTCAGCCGCAGCTGACCAAGGTGGTCCAACCATCGGGACGGGTGTGGGCCGAGAACGCCTACGCTCCCGACGGCGGCCGCCTGACGACCAACACTGACGCCAATGGTGGCGTGTGGAAGCTCTCCGCACCTGTCTTCACCAAGGAATCGACCATCTCGACCTCCGCCACGATCACCGTGACAGATCCCAATGGCGGAACCCTCACCTACGTCAGCGACGCGTTACGCGGTTACCGCCCGGTGTCCCAGACCGACCAGCTGGGCAAGAGCGTTAAGTTCGCCTATGACGTTGGCGGCTTCCCCGCCAAGGTGTACGACGCCAACGGCAACGTTGTGGAGGTGGCGTTCGACGCGCGTGGCAACCTGCTCTCCAAGAGGACCTGCAGGTCACCCGGTAGTTGCTCGACCGAGTACTTCGAGTACTACCTCAACGTCGACAACCCCTTCGACCCACGCAACGACCAGAAGACCAAGCACCGCGACGCGAGGTCGGTCTCCCCGGTGGACGACACCTACCTGACGACCTGGAGCTACAACAACTTCGGAGAAGAGGTCGAGCAGAGCATCCCGGCTACTAGTGACTTCCCGACCGGCCGTACGTCCGAGAAGACTTATACCGACGGCACGGAGTTGGCAGTGGGGGGTGGCCTTACTCCTGCCGGGTTGGTGAAGTCCGCGAAGGACGTCAAGGGTAATGAAACCGTCTATGCCTACAACGCCGCGGGCGACCTGGTAGCCGAGACCAGCCCGATGGGACTGGTCAAGAAGTACGGCCACAACGAGATCGGGCGGGTGACTACCCAGACGGAAGTCTCCAAGGCATATCCGGATGGAGTCACGACGACCTTCGCCTACGACGCCGCGGGAAGAGTCGCCGCTAAGACAGGCTTCGCGATCAAGAATGACGTCACTGGGGCGACCCACACCTGGAAATGGACCGCGACCTATGACACGGATGGGAGGACGCTGAGCGAGACCACCGCGGACCTGACCGGTGGGGATGCGACGCGCAGCACCACCTACACCTATGACGCCTTCGGCCGGGTCGAGTCAGTCACTGGACCTGAGGGTGGCGTCCAGCGCTTCGCATACAACACCATGGGACAGAAGGTCGAATTTACCGACGAGCGCGGCGCGGTATTCGCCTACGCCTATACCCCGCGCGAGGAGCTCGCCACCACCACCCTGAAGGGGTGGACTGGCAGCCCGGCCGCGCCACAGGCGGCCACCGACGTTGTCGTCGCCTCCTACGCCTACGACCCGGGCGGCCGGCTGGCCTCGCAGACCGACGCCATGGGCCGTACCACTGCCTACACCTACTACGCTGACAACCTGCTCGCCGACACGATCGCCAGGGGCGCCAAGCTGAATGGCTCGGTCGCGCCCCGCGACGTGTTGCTGGACTCCAAGATCTACGATGCGGCAGGCAACCTCACTCGCCAGACGACCGCCAACGGGACGCTGCGTGTGGATGCCGTCTACGACGCCGCGAACCGCGTGAGGTCCCTGACGGCGGACCCCGCCAAGCTGAACAAGGTAACCACCTATGCCTACGATGCCAACGACAACGTCACCAAGATTTCCCAGACAGGCGCAGGCAGCGACAGGACCGAAGTCGTCGAGTTCGCCTACAACGCAGACGATCGGCCCGTACGGCAGGCCTTGCACAACGATGGTCAGGACCTGATCACCACACTGACTGTGGACGAACGAGGGCTGACTACCGCCGTGACAGATCCGCGCGGCAATGCCCCCGACGCCGACCCGGCTGCCTTCACCACCAACCTCACCTACAACGCTGCGGGGCTGACGACTCAGGTGCAGTTGCCGCCCGTCACCGTCGAGCACGCAGGAGCCCTCCCGAGCACCCAGCGGCCCATAACCACGCTGGGCTACAACACGTTCGGCGAGCAGACCCATCAGGTTGATGCGGAAAGCAGAGTCACCAGCGCCACTCTGGATAGGGCGGGACACGTTACCGAGCAGATCTTCCCGGCCTATACGCCCCCTGGCGGCCAGCCCATCACCCCCAAGGCCACGGCCCGATACAACGCGGCGGGCGATCTGATCAGCGCCACCGACAGGCGCGGCCAGATCACAACCGCTCTCTACGACGGGCTCGGCCGCAAAGTCCAGGTCACCATGCCCAAGGGCGGGGTGTGGACCTACGGCTACGACCTACTGGGTGAGGCGTTGTGGACGACCGACGCCGCAGGCGGCCGGTCCGAATCCACCTACGACGACCTCGGCCGCCAAATCACACTGACCACCGTCGAGCGCAAGCCCACGCAGGCTGCCTACGTCACCAAGCTCGAGTACGACGACGCCGGACGGGTCACCAAAACCACCAGGCCGACCGGTGATGCCTCCACCCGCAGCTACGACGCGACCGGCACGCTGACCGCTCAGACCGATGCTCTCGGCAACACCACAACCTTCGCCTACGACGTGGCCGGCCGTCCCGTCAAGACGACCAACCCGCTGGGCGTGTCCAGCACCGCGAGCTACGACCTGGCTGGACGCAAGATCCGGAGCCAGGACCTCGACACCAGTGGATCGGTGCTGCGCGCCCGCACGTTCGGCTACGACCTGGCTGGCAACCCCATCAGCCTGACCTCCGCGGAAGGGCACACCGTCACCCAGACGTTCGACGCAGCCAACCGGATGATCGAACACCAAGAACCGGTGTCGGCCACCGAGAAGATCACCACATCCTTCGGCTACGACGCCACCGGAGCCCAGACCAGGTCGACCGACGGCCGTGGCAACGCCACCTTCACTACCTACAACAGCCTAGGCATGGCCGAGTCGGTGATCGAGCCGAGCACTGCCGCCCATCCCAACCTGGCAGACCGGACCTGGACTACTAGCTACGACGCAGGCGGAAACCCCGTCAGCCGCCTCGCCCCCGGCGGTGTAAGGGTCGACCGTACCTTCGACGAGCTGAACCGCATGGTCAAGCAGACGGGAACCGGCGCCGAGGTCGCCACCGAGGACAAGACTTTCGGCTACGACCAGGTAGGCAGGCTCACCAACGCCAACGACCTCACCTTCACCCTCAACGACCGCGGCCTGCTCCTGAAGACCAGCGGCCCGGGCGGAGACATCAACGCCTACGCCTACGACGCCAACAAACGCCTCGTCCAGCGCGTCGATGCAACCGGCAACTCCGCCTTCACCTGGGACGACGCCGACCGGCTCACCCAATCCGTGGACCCGGTCAGCGCCACCACGATCGACTACACCTACGACAAGGCCTCACGCCTGACCAACATGGCATACGGCGCCAGCGGCGCCCGCCGCGTATACATCTATGACGCGCTCAACCGCCTCACCAAGGACCAGCTCACCACCTCGTCGGCCAGCCCCATCGCCTCCATCGAGTACGGCTACGACCTCGACGACAACATGACCTCCAAGACCACGGCCGGTACGGCTGGCGCCGGGGCGAACACATACGCCTACGACTGGTCCAACCGCCTAACCTCGTGGACCGCACCAGACGGTAAGAAGACCGCCTACGAATGGGACGCCTCCGGCAACCGGACCAAGGCAGGCGCCAAGACGTACACCTACGACGAACGCAACCGCCTCACCTCAGGTGACGGCCACACCTACACCTACACAGCACGCGGGACCCTCAGCGAGGACTCCAGCGGCATCGTCCATATCTCCAAATTCGACGCTTTCGACCGCCTCATCAACGACGACGCGGTCACCTACGACTACGACGCCCTGGACCGGGTCGAAACCCGCGTGCAAGGCACGCAGACGATGCACCACGCATACGACGGACTCACAAACAACCTCGTGTGCGTAAGTGACGCGAACGGGGTCAAGCGAGGACTCTTCGGCAGGGACGCGTTAGGCCGCACCCTGGGTATCAGTGACGGCGGCGGCGCCCAACTCGCCTATTCCGACCTACATGGCGATCTGGTGGGCACGTTCAAGGCGGATGGCTCCACCCTGTTGGACTCCGCTTCCTACGATCCGTTCGGCGAGGTGACCGCGCGCGCCGGCGACGCTCACTTACTCGGGTACCAAGGGGCCTACACCGACCTCGACA
Source organism: Nonomuraea sediminis (assembly GCF_018531495.1). Taxonomy (GTDB): domain Bacteria; phylum Actinomycetota; class Actinomycetes; order Streptosporangiales; family Streptosporangiaceae; genus Nonomuraea; species Nonomuraea sediminis. Next base: position 572,313 of record NZ_JAHDTI010000009.1, on the reverse strand, counting down.
CGGGGAAGGTCAACATGGCGGCCAGATGGTATCAGCCCACCACAGGCAGCTTCGTCTCCCGCGATACCCTCACTCAGAGTCCCGATCCCAGCGTTCAGCTCAACCGCTACACCTATGCGAACGACAACCCACTCACCAATATCGATCCCAGCGGCCACGATTCGCTGAGCAAGATCGCCAGCAAACTCGTGAACAAGGTCATCCACTTGGCGATCAGCATCGTCGGGCACGCGCTTGGGGGCGCGTCCATGGGCGCAGCGCTGGCAGGGGCCTCGGCGAAGGGCAAGACCTGCCCCAAAGGGGCCAAGACGAGCAAGGACCCGATCTGCAAGGACGCAGCTGGCGAATACAAGGACTGCGCCAAGGAGAACAAGGGACAGTCCGGCAAGGCCATTTGCCAGGGCATGAAAACCGACTACATAGGCTGCCGCACCGAGAATCGCGGCGGTAACTTCAAGACCAACCACAAGATCTGCGACGCCTTCGCGGATCAATATGTCTGGTGCCGTAAGGGCGGAGAGTATTGGCCCGGGCACAGCCATGACGTCTGCGTCGGCGCGAGCCAGGAGGTCCGCCGCTGCCAATTCGGCGATCTCAACGGCGGCAGGAAGGGGTACGGGCAGGGGGCTGGCGGCGTATGCGACAACGTGCGGTTCGATTACTACTCTTGCCGCTCGGACAAGCGAGGTGACGATCCCGGATGCAGCTCCTTCGCGGAAACGCAGTTCCGCTGCAGACTGCATGAGAACGTCAAGTGCAACGACATGCAGGACAAGTTCCTCTCCTGCTACAGGCGCGGCCGGGGAATGTCAGCCAACGAATGCGCCTTCGGTGTCAACGCGCTTGCCCACTGTCGGGACAGCGCCCAGCGAGGGCTCTTCAGCGACAAGGGCACCTGCGGCGCGACCTGGAACTCCTTCATGAAACGGTGCGACGGGCTGCGCGGCCTCAAGGGCAACAACTGCACACAGGGAGAGAATTGGCAGGACGTGACCTTCTCCATCTGCGAGAAGGAGGGCAAGTGCGTCACCTACGTGAGCGATGAGGACAAGGGAGCGCTCTCGAAAGGCGACGACATGTTCGTCACCGTTTTCGGCTCCGCCCTCGATGTCTGCGCGGCCGTCCTTGGCATCGGCGAGCCACACTTCGCGGCGGGTTGCGGCGTGGCCAAGGCCGCGCTAGATGTCATCACCGCCGCGATCAAGAAGATAGACGACGACACCATGAGCGCCGCAATGGCTCAGAGCAAGTTCCACGGCGAAGGAGCGGGTATCGCGGTCATCACGTGGAAGGAGAGGTGTACGGGCTACAAGGGCTTGCCGTGCTGGCAGAACAAGACGGATTATGGCCCTCTTTAGGAGATCCAGTTCCGGTGGAGACAGGATGACTCGTATCTCCGTGGTTTCGCTCGCCGTTGTGCTGGTTCTGGCGACGATCGCGGGCGGGTTCGCGTTCAAGAGCGAACACGACAGCAGGGTCGCGCGCGAGCGGGCCGACCTGGCGCACCGGCTCGCGCTGCAGGCGGCAGAGCTGCGCGAGGACGACCCCGCGACGGCGCGGGCTCTCGGTGTGGCTGCCCTGGAGATCCACGAGGACGAGCAGACCCGAGCAAGCTTGATCAACACGCTCGTGCTGTCTCATCGCCTGGATCTGGAGCGGGAAGCGCTGTGGGGTGTGGCGGTCAGCGGGGATGGGCGGGTCGCTCTCACTGGCGGCGACGACGGCGTGAGCGTGTGGAATCTCGAGACCTGGCTCAATCCGGCGGTCGCGCCCGCGGACAGATCCGACCGAGTGGCCGTGCTGGGGCCGGGCGAGGGGACCGCGGTGGCGTTGTCTGCCGACGGGCGTACTGCTCTGGTCGGCGGGGACGGCGGCACGTCGGTGTGGGATCTCACCACGCCCGCGCACCCGAAACGCGTCGGCATGCTGCCGGGCCAGGCGCAGACGGTTGCGACGACCCGTGACGGCCGCATCGCCGTCATCGCCGGCAACGACACCATGACGGTGTGGGATCTGGGCGGTTCCCATCCTGCCCGCCGTTCGATGACCGAGGTTTCCCGTCTCCGGGAAGTTGTGATGAGCGGGGATGGCCGGACAGCCGTGACCGGTGGCGACAAGGCGGTCGCCATCTGGGATCTGACCGACTCCGCGCGTCCGGCGAAACTGGCCGACCTGGCGCTTCCCGAGCACTTCGCGGAGACGGCGGCCATGAGTGCGGACGGGCGGACGATCGTCGTCGCCAACTCCGGCCGCGCCGACGTGTGGGCGCTCGACGGTGCGAGGCGTCCCGTCCACAAGTCCACGTTTCCCCTCCCGTCCGTCGACATGAATGCTCTGGGGTTGACGGCGGACGGCAAGGCCGCACTCGTGGGGAGCGGGAGCGGTACCGGCTTCCTGTTGGATACGTCCCGGTCCGTACGGCTGGCCACTCTAAAGGGGAACACGCGGGAGGTGAGCTCGATCGCGTTGAGCACCGACGGACGCGTCGCGTTGTGGGGAAGTGCCGACGGCGGAGCCTTCCTCTGGAACCTCAACGATCTCCCCGCCATCGTCGCCGATCCCGACGACTATGTGTGCGGCCACACACCTAGCCGGGAGACTCTGAGCAAGGCCGACCTGGCCCGATTCGCGAGCGACGTGGACTGGTCGAGCTACGGCGCCTCCGAGGAGGGTGACCTCTCCGTCTGCTTCATCCGAGCCCGGCTGCGCACCTGACGAGTCCAAAGGGATGTTCGGTAGTTCATGACATTCTGCGGCCATGTTCCCGCCCGGGTTCCGATGTTGAGTCGGGGGAACGCCTCTAGGGTGTACTGACCACTTTGGTTGAGTGCGGGACAAGCCCAAATAATCTTGTTCTGGGTGAGAGTCTCCAGCGTCGGCGTGGATTGCGACCCTCATGCCTCATCGCTGGCTTCGGTTGCCCCGCTGCGTGGTGGAGGATGGCTGGCCGTTCACGCTGGCGGGCGAGCTCCAGTCGGCCCGATCCCGCTCCTACGCCAACGACCTGCGGCGACGCCTGGAGCCGTACAAGTCCGAGCCGATCGTCATCGAGCTGAACGAACAGACCAAGGAGCTCGCCCTCGCCTGAGGCGGCTACTGCATCAGCTCGCCCTTGGGGCTGACGACGGGGTTGGTGGCGGCGGAGGTGGCCTTGTTGTAGACGGCGGCGATCTCGCCGTCGAAGTAGGCGGTGCTGATCGTGTCGATGCGGCCGTTGCCGTCGGTGTCCTGGATCAGGCTGGTGACGCCGTTGACGAAGCCGCTGCGCTTGTTGTTGTCGTACTTGGCGATCCAGGGGCCGCCGTCGGCGCCGCCTGTCATCGAGCACTTCAGGATCTGGTGCGTCTCCGCGCGGAACGTGTTGACCTGGTACATCTTGGTGCCAGTCTTGCCGCTGCACCACTTGGGCGTCAGGCCGGTGAACTGCTTGTCGCCGTCGGGCTGCGGGTCGGCGGGGTAGCCGAAGGCCATGACCGGGCTGCCCATGGGCTGGTTCCAGGAGACGCCCTGGCCGCCGACGGCGTCACCGAGGCGGCCGGTGTCCTTGGCCAGGCCGATGATGAACTCGGCCAGGTAGAACTTGCGGCCCAGGCCGGGCTTGACCCACTTCTGCGTGTAGAAGTGGGTGACGAGGTAGTTGCCCGCCGCGTCGACGCTCTTCTTGCCGGGGCCCTTGTAGGCGTCCCACTGGGACTTGGTGACCGGGGTGGGGATGGGCTCGCCGAGCTTGAAGCCGTTGCCACGGCCCGTCTTGGCCGCGCCGTACACCTGCTCTGTCACTTCGTCGCGCTCGAGGGCGGCGTTGGGGAAGCTGGGGCCGACGAGATCCTTGCCGGATCCCTCGGACCAGCACTGGTCCAGCTTGAGCAGGCAGTCCTTGGGGGCGACTTCGCGGGGTTTGATCCACTTGTCGCCCTGCCAGTTCTTGAACTCCTCGAAGGACACCTGCTTCTCACCGTTGAAGGCGAAGCCATTGTGCACGGCTACGAACGCCACATCGGCGTCGCCGGAGAAGGCGTACGCGCCGACGTAGACGCCCCAGTTGGCCTTGCCCTGGTAGTAGCCGGGGATGAAGACCCACTTGGCGTAGGTGCGGTCGGCGCCCTCGTAGACGCAGTGGGCGGCGGTGGCCACCAGGTTGCGGTTGCGGGCCTGGATGGAGGAGGCGGAGCACCAGCGGTAGTTGCCCTGGCGGTCGAGGAAGAAGACCTTGCCCAGGGTGATGGGCAGGTTGATGTTCTGGGCGCGTTTGGGGGCCTGCGGGGTGATGGGGGCGGTCTCGCCCGGCTTGCCGTCCGGCGTGGTCTTGGCCTGGATGAGCTTGGGGACTTGCTTGAGATCCCAGTGGTACTCGGTGGCCTTCTTGAGTGCCGCACCGTTGGCGTCCAGCCAGAAGGAGGCGGTGCGGTAGGCGTCGGCGGCCTTGGTCGTCAGGGGATCGGACGGGTCTGCGTGGGCGGGGAGGGTCAGGGTTACTGCGCACAGGCCGGCGGCGGTCAGGGGGATGAGCAGGCGCTTCACAAGGGACTCCACAGAGTTAACACTTGGGGTGTAAGGACCCTATCGTCACTCTGGTCACAGAGGTAAGGGATCATTCCCGATGTCTTGGAGCTCCTGAAGTGCAGTGATATGCCCACAGCGTGGCTTAAGAGGCCTTCCTTCTGAAAAGCCGAAGGGGCCCGGCGTGCGCCGAGCCCCTTGGTATGAAAAGGCCGAAGGGCCCGGCTTGCGCCGAGCCCTTCGGGTGAAGCTGGTCGGACTGGGTTTGGACCCCAGGCCTAAGGAAGCTGATTTAGTACAGCTTGCCGGACCACTGGTTCGCAGCGGCCTTGTAGACCGTCGCGGTCTCACCGTCGAAGTACGGCGAGGTGATCGTGTCGTAACGGTTGTTGCCGTCGACGTCCAGGATGAGGCTGGTGACGCCGTTGACGTAACCGGTGCGCTTGGCGTTGCTGTACTTGTACAGCCAGGAGGAACCGTCCATGCCGCCGGTGACGGCGCACTTCAGGGCCACCTGCTCCTCGACCTTGTAGGCGGCGATGACAGTCGCCTTGCCCGAGGTCTTGTTGTAGCACCACTTCGGCGTGACGCCCGTGTAGGGGCGGTTGCCGTCGGGGTGCTCGCCACCCGGGTAACCGAAGGTGCGGACGTACTTGCCGGTCGGCTGGTTCCACGCGACACCCGCGCCACCGACGTTGTCGCCGAGGCGACCAGCGTCGAGGGAGTCACTGGTGACGATGTAGAACACCCACTTGAAGTAGCGGGTCTCCTTGCCGGGCTTGTACCACTTCTGCACGTAGTAGTGGGTGATGGTCGCGTTGATCTTGTCGTCAACGTCAACCGTGCCCGGGTACTTGGCAGGGTCCTTCTTCTGGTTGTCCAGGTACGCGAGCGCGTCCTTGTAGGTCACGTTCTCGGTGATCGGCGGACCGAACTTGTAGAGCTGACCCTTACCAACGGGGGCCTTCTCGTAGTAGGCCTGGCTGACCTCCCACTTGTCGACCACGGCGCCGGGGAAGTCCGGGCCGGACAGCTCGGGGTCCGAGCCGGGGTCAACGTCGTAGAAGTCGGTCTTGGCCGGGTCGAGCTTGGCAGCGTCGTACTCAGCCTTGCTGACCGTCTGCTTCTCGTCGGCCTTGATGCCCTTGAACGCCTTGAACTCGTCGTAGGACACGTACTTGCGCTGGTCGGTGCCACCGAACTTGAGGCCGTTGTAGACCTGGACGAACGCGTAGTCGCGGTCGAAGTCCTCGTAGTTGGTGAAGTCGTAGTGGGTGAAGGCAGTCTTACCCACGTAGACGCCCGCCGGAGCCTTGCCCTGGTAGTAGCCCGGGACGAAGACCCAGTTGTCGAGGACATCGTTGTTACCGGCGATGTCGTAGACGCAGTGACCGGCCGTGGCGACCAGGTTGCGGTACTGCGACTGGATCGACGTACCGGTGCACCAGTACAGCTTGTCCCCGATCGCGAAGAAGACGCGACCGATCGTCTTGGGGATGTTGATGTTCTGGTACTTGATGGCCTTCTTCGGCTCGTCACCGATCGCCGGCACGGAGCTGGGCTTCGTGTCGGGCGAATACCCGCCCTTCTGCTGGATCTTCGTAACCTTCTTGTAGTCGAAGGTGTACGCAACAGCCTTCTGCAGGGCAGCGCCGTTGGCCGCCGTCCAGAACTTGACGACCTGGTCCACCTTGGCCGCAGCGGCCATCTGGTCCATGTCGTACGGGTTGTCGGCGTGAGCGGTGCCGGCCAGGCCAGCAGCCAGCAGACCAGTGGCCAGAATGGCGCCACCGGCCGGGAGGAGGATGCGCTTCAAGGTAACTCCTTGCGCTGTCGTGGAACGCTTCTTGCGTCCCATGCGTCAGTAAAGGGATAGCCAGGAACATACAGTGTCGATCTTGGGATCTGGTAGCCGCTTTGGACGGAAAAGCTGGGACAGATCGGTCGTGATCGTTCTGTGATGTTTAGGCGGCGAAAGCGCATCGCTGGGCGGAGAGTCACATGGGTGGCATTTGACCTGATCAGCATAAGTGCGGGGTAAGTGTGGCTTCTGTGACTGGAGTGCCGTCCAGGAGTGCCGGACGGATCCGGTGTGACGCACATCACATCGCCTGGATGGCACCGTCCGGACGTCTCCTGCGTCCAAAGGGCCACACAAAAACGACCGAGGGGCCCGGCGATGCCGGGCCCCTCGGGTGTTACGGGGTCAACGATCGCCTGGAGATGATCGTTGGGGGTCTAGCGAACTAGACGATCTTGCCGGACCACACGTTGGCGGCGGCCTTGTAGACAGCAGCCGTCTCGCCGTCGAAGTAAGGCGAGGAGATGTAGTCGACGCGGCCGTTGCCGTCCTGGTCGTTGAAGGTGCTGGTGACACCGTTCACGTAGCCGAGACGCTTGGTGTTGCTGTACTTGTACAGCCACGGGCCACCGTCGGCGCCCTCGGTCATGGCGCACTTGAGGGCGATGTGCTCCTCGATCTTCTTGGCGGCGGAGCCGACGAGCTTCTTCGAGGTCTTGCCGTAGCACCACTTCGGCGTGACGCCGGTGTAGGGCTTGTTGCCGTCCGGGTGAGGAGCGGCCGGGTAGCCGAACACGCGGACGTACTTGCCGGTGGGCTGGTTCCACGCGATGCCCTGGCCACCGACGGCCTCACCGAGACGACCGGCGTCCAGCGCCGAGCTCTCGATGATGTAGAAGACCGTCTTGTAGAACTTGGTCTCCTCGCCCGGCTTGTACCACTGCTGCGTGTAGAAGTGAGTAATGGTCCAGTTGCCGCGAGCGTCCTGCTTGACCGTGGCCGGGTACTTCTTGGCGTCGGCCTTCTGGTTCTTGAGGTACTCCTGCGCCTGCGGGTCGGTCACGATCTCGGTGACGGGCTCACCGAACTTGAAACCGTTGCCCTTGCCGACCTTGGCGGCCTTGTAGGTGTCCTCGGACACCTCGACCTTGGCGACCTGGGCGCCGGGGTAGTCAGGACCGGTCGGCTGAGCGTCCGAGCCCCTCTTGACCCAGCAGGAGGTGGTGGAGGTCGGGTCGAGCTTGCACTTGCGGAACTCGTCCCGGGTGATCTGGACGTCCTTGGCGTCCTTGATGCCCTGGTACTTGTCGAAGTCGGCCTTCGAGACCTCCTTCGGCGCGACGTTGTTGACCTTGATGCCGTTGTAGACGGTAACGAAGGCGTAGTCGCGGTCGTAGTCCTCGTAGTTGTCGAAGTCGTAGTGGGTGAAGGCCTGCTTACCCACGAAGATGCCCCAGGGCGCCTTGCCCTGGTAGTAGCCGGGCACGAAGACCCACTTCGACATGGTGTCGACGTTGCTCTGGGTGTCGTAGACGCAGTGGCCGGCCGTGGCGACCAGGTTGCGGTACTTCGACTGGACCGAGGTGGCGGAGCACCACTTCTTCTCGCCCTTGCCGTTGACGAAGAAGACCTTGCCGATCGTCTTGGGGATGTTGACGTTCTGGTACTTCGAGGACGTCTTCTTCTCCTGGCCGATCGGGGCCGTGGAGCCGGGCTTGGTGTCCGCGGTGTAGCCGCCCTTGCTCTGCAGCTTGGCGACGTCAGCCTTGTCCCAGACGTTGGACTCGGTGGCCGCCTTCAGGGCGGCGCCGTTGGACTCGGCCCAGAACTGGGCGATGGCCTTCGCATTTGCCGCGCTCGCCGCCATCGGGTCGGTGGCTACGTCGCTGGCGGCCGTGGCAGTGCTGGCAAGGCCAGCGGCCAGAAGGCCGGTAGCCAGAACGGCACCACCGGCGGGGATGAGGATGCGCTTCAAGGGAACTGCTCCTTGCTCTGTCGTGGGTCGCAACACGCGTCCCATGCGTCAGTAAAGGGATAGCCAGGAACATAGCGCGGTGATCTCCGCAGGTAAAAGCCGCTTTGGGGCATCTGGTAGTCACCCTTACCGCCGTGACTGTTCTGTTATCAGTCAGAGATCTTTGCGGCGAGTGATCGTCTCGCCACGTTCTTACTGGGTAGGGCGGGGATGTTCGCGGATGGCTCGAAAGCACCGTAAGTGGCACACCACAGTCCGTGAGCCACATAATGTGACTCAGATCACAGGAACCGGATCGGCTCGATCTCCGTCTAATTCGCTCCACAACTCACAGGAGATCTTCAGGTTCGCGCCCGCACGGCCCCTTCCGCGCCCCGGCGGGCCGTTCTGTGGCCTCATTTCGCGTGCGATATCCCGTTCTGAAGCTTCTCCTCGTACGGCAAGGCCACCCCACCGCCACCCGCCGCACTTCGGCCGGGCCCCGTCCAGGGAGACGCTCCTCCGGCGCGGCACGCTGACCGCCGCTACGACGCCCTGTGCCCCGCGTCCCACGGCCTCGGCGGGTGCGCCGTACAGGGCGCCGGCATCCGCCGACCCGCATCCCGCCGACCCGGCGAACCATGGCCCGGGGCTGGCAGGTTTGGTCGGCACTGCTGCTTGATGTACTGCTTGATGATCGACATAGGCGGTCGCCGCAGGAACCCCCTCTAGGCCATTGACCAGCTTGCTGAGGGCGGCATAGGCGGGTGGGGCGCCAAGTGGACGTCGTCGTCATCGCTGTTGAACTCGCTTAGCTCGGGCTCGAGGCTGCTGCAAGCTTCGATCGCGATCTTTCCTGGCAGCGGTGCAGCATCGCATCGTCGAAGACGTTTCACCATGCTGAATCCGCATGTCTACCAGCTGGTATTCGGCTGCCTCGCTCACGGCTCAGGCGATAATGTGTTCGATACGCGAGGCGAGGAGGTGCTGCTGGTGCTGACGGGCCGCCGCTACCGGCTGGAGTTCACCTCGGGGCAGGAACTGTTCGCTGAGAAGATCGGTGCGATCTGTCGCAGCGTCTGGAATACCGGCCTGGAGCAGCGCCGCCATTATCGGCGGCGGGGCGCGTTCATTGGCTACGCCGAGCAGTGCCGCCAGCTTGCCGAAGCCAAAGCGGAGTTCCCCTGGCTGGGCGAGGCCCCGGCCCAGGTGCTCCAGCAGACCTTGAAGGATCTGGATGCGGCCTGTGCTCGGCATGGCGCGTGGAAGGTGCGCTGGCGTGCGGTCCGCCGATGGCAGTCCTCGTTCCGGTTTCCCTCGCCGGGCCAGATCGCGGTCGAACGACTTTCCCGCAGGTGGGGTCGGGCCAAGCTGCCCAAGTTCGGATGGGTCCGGTTCCGCTGGACCCGGCCGCTAGGTGGGATCATCCGATCGGCAACCGTCTCCTTCGATGGCGCGCACTGGCACATCAGTTTCTTGGTCGAGGACGGCCTGACTACCCCTGCGGCGCATCCTGGCCCGGCCGTGGGCATCGACCGGGGTGTGGTGGTGGCCGCCACCACCTCTGACGGCGACCTGTTCAACCGCGTCTTCATCACGGCGGGCGAGGCCGCACGGTACCGCAGGCTGCAGCAGCAACTCGCCCGGAGTTGGAGAGGAAGCAACCGACGTAAGACAGTGGTGGCTCAACTCGGGGCGATCATGCGGCGGGTCCGGTACCGCCGCGCGGACTTCAACGCCCGCACTGCGGCGAGTCTGTGCGATCGGTACGGCACAGTTGTACTCGAAGACCTAAAAACGAAGAATATGACTGCCTCGGCGGCCGGCACTGTCGACCAGCCAGGGACGAACGTCGCCCAGAAGTCCGGGCTCAACCGGGCCATCCTGGACAAAGGCTGGCACGGGCTGGAGCGCTCGCTCGGCAACGCGGCTCGCCGTACCGGCACCCGGATTGTCAAAGTCAATCCGGCTTACACGAGCATCACGTGCTCGGCCTGCGGGTGGGTGGACGCGACATCGCGTGAGAGCCAAGCGCGGTTCGCCTGCACCTCCTGTGAGATGGTCGCGCACGCGGACGTGAACGCCGCTGTCAACATCAAAAACGCGGCAGGACATGCCGTGTCAGGACGTGGAGACCTCGCCGTTGGGCGGTCTACGAAGCGTCAACCAACCAGAACGCCGACGCGGTAGCAGCCCGCGCCGGCGTACTGGGAGTCCCGGTCTTTTAAGACCGGGGGGACGTCATTTGTAGAGTTCGCCGTTCGGGCCGACGATCTTGCCGGACCAGACGCTCTTGGCCGCGTTGTACACCGCCGCCGTCTCGCCGTCGAAGTACGGCGAGGTGATGGTGTCGATGCGGTCGTTCCCGTCCTGGTCCGCGAAGGTGCTGGTGACACCGTTGACCAGGCCGAGACGGCGCCCGTTGTTGTACTGGATCAGCCAGGGGCCGCCGTCGTAGCCGGGCGTGACGGCGCACTTGAGGCCGATGTGCTCCTCGATCTTGAGCCAGGGCGCGCCGACGGCCTTCGCGGTGGTCGGGCCGTAGCAGGTCTTCGGGGTGACACCGGAGTAGGGCCGGTTGCCATCGGGGTGCGGGGCCGCGGGGTAACCGAAGGTGCGGACCGTCTTGCCGGTGGGCTGGTTCCAGGCGATGCCCTGGCCGCCGACGGCGTCACCGAGGCGGCCGGCGTCCTTGGACAGCAGGATGTAGTTGTGCCCGCCGTGGCTCCACTTGGGCCCGGTGAAGCGGCCGTAGTCCTTGGCGTCGACCTGCTTGACCCCGTCGAAGAGGATGCCGTTGTAGACGGTGACGAACGCGTAGTCGCGGTCGTAGTCCTCGTAGGTGTCGAAGTCGTAGTGGGTGAAGGCCTGCTTGCCGACGTAGATGCCCCACGGCATCTTGCCCTGGTAGTAGCCGGGCACGAAGACCCAGTTGTCCAGCACGTCGGTGTTCGCGTCGGTGTCGTAGACGCAGTGGCCGGCGGTGGCGACCAGGTTGCGGTACTGCGACTGGACGGAGGTGGCCGAGCACCAGCGGAACTTGCCCTGCCCGTCGACGAAGAAGACCTTGCCGACGGTCCTGGGGATGTTGACGTTCTGGGCCCTGACGGTCGGCGCCTTGTCCTGGCCGGTCGGGTTGACCGAGCCCGGGCGTCCGTCGGGGGTGTAGGCGCCCTTGGAGACGACCTTCTTCGACACTTCCTTGGAGTCCCAGGTGTACTGGGTCGCCTGGCGGAGAGCGGCGAAGTTGGAGGCCGCCCAGAACGAGGCGATCTTGGAGGCCTCTCCGGTGTTGGAGGCCATCGGGTCCTTGGCGATGTCGTCGGCGGCCTGGGCGGTGCCGCCCATGAGGCTCGCGGCGAGCAGGCCGGTCGCCAGTACGGCGCCGCCGACCGGGAGGAGGATTCGCTTCACGGTTAAGACTCCAGGCTTGCCTTGCGCTGAGTCCGGGCGCGCCCGATAAATCAGCAGATGGTCAGCGCAGGAACCTACCGGTCTGACTCTGGTCATGGGAATTTCCGGTATGCCCAGTCAAAGGCCACCCAAAGATCCAAAACCGGAGAGTGATCGTATCGTCGCTGATCAGCGCGGAGGAGATCGAGTCGGATGTGACTTACGTCACTTTTGACGGCGTGGTCAGCGCCGCGGCGTGTCGGTAGATCTCGCCGGTGACCGAGTCGAAGTTGGGCGAGGAGACCGCGTCGTAGGCCCCCTTGGCGTCCCGGTTCCAGGTCAGGCTGTTGATCCCGGTGAGGTCGCCCAGCTTCTGCGCCGCGTTGTAGTTGACCAGCCAGGGCCCGCCGCTCGCGCCGGCGGTGAAGCTGCACGGCTGCAGCTGCACGCCCTTCTGCAGGTCGAGGCCGGGGGCGACGGTCCAGGAGGTGAGCCCCTTGCACAGCTCGAGGGTCCTGCCGTCGTACGGCCGGCTGCCGTCGGGCTGCGGGCCCGCCGGGTAGCCGAAGGCCAAGGCCGCGCCGCCGATCTTCTGGTTGATCGCCAGGCCATCGCCGCCCACGTTGTCCTGGAGCCGGCCGACGTCCGTCATGACGTACTTGCCGTCCTTCTCGGTCCAGGTGAACCCGCGGTGCACGGTGACGAAGGCGTAGTCGAAGTCGTAGTCGCCCTTGCCCGCCCAGTCCAGGTGCATGCTGATCGAGGAGCCCACGTAGATCCCGTTCGGCGTCTCGCCGTTGGGTCCCGGGTTGGGGACGAAGATCCAGTACTGGGCGGTCACACCCTGGCGCGGGTCATAGGCGCAGTGCCCGGCGGTGGCCACCACGCTGCGGTTGCCCGCGGCGACCGAGCTGGCCGAGCACCAGTACTCCTTGTCGCCGAAGCGGAAGAAGACCTTGCCGATGGTGCTCGCCGCCCCGCCCTTCCTCGGCGCGACCGGCGTCACGCGCGGTGCGGTGCGGCCCTTGAGCACCTTGGTGACCGGCCCGGCGGTGGCCGCGGCGGTGGAGGTGGAGGTGGGGGTCGCGGGCTTGGTGGCCGGAGTGGCGGGGGCGTAGTTGTCGGCCTTCTTGAGCTTGTCCGGGTTCCAGTAGTTGGCGACCTTCTGAACATCGGCGGCTGTCTTGGCCAGCCACACGGTCTGCAAGCTGGAATCGGCCTGCGCCGCCCCGGTGAATCCGGGCAGCACGAGCAGCGCGCCGAAGAGCGCAGCCGCCAGCAGGCGCCGGACCGGGGGGATCATGAAATGCCTTTCTTGGGGTCGTAAGGGTGGATTTTTCCAGATCCACAGGCTGTATTGCAGCTCGGATGGGGATTCGTTATCTGATCAAGAGTGGTGTGCGTTACATAAGAGCCACGTCAAACACGCGTTCCAGCAGCTCAGAGGCCCCGGCCAGGGAGCGGGCCGGGGCCTCGCGAGCAGGCCCGCCGTTACGGCATGTTGCCGGTCCAGAGGTTGGCTGCGGCCTTGTAGACCTTGTAGGTGTCGGTGTTGAAGTACGGCGACGAGATGTGGTCGTAGCGGTCGTTGCCGTCGGTGTCCCACGCGATGCTGTTCACGCCGACCAGGTAGCCGGTGCGCGAGGCGCTCTTGTAGTTGTAGATGAACGGCCCGCCGCTCGCACCGGCGGTGAAGGAGCACCTGAAGCCGATGTGCTCCTGGGCGTTGTACTTCTTGGCCTCGGGCATCGGCGCGGTCTTGCCGTAGCACCACTTCATCGTGCGACCGGTGTAGGGCTTGTCGCCGTCGGGGTGCGGGCCGGCCGGGTAGCCGAAGGAGAAGACGTTCAGCTTGGTGCTGCGGTTCCAGGTGAAGCCCTGGCCGCCGACGTTGTCACCCAGACGGCCGACGTTCTTGACCGTCCACTGCCACTTGTTGTTGACCTTCTCCCATTTGACCTTGATGCCGTTGTAGACGTTGACGAACGCGTAGTCGAAGTCGTAGTCCTCCTTCACCACGAAATCGTCGTGCGCGTTGAACGTCTTGGCCGCGTAGATGCCGTAGGGCGCCTTGCCCTCCCACGCGTTGTCGCCGTCCCAGTACGACGGGATGAAAATCCAGTTGTCGTAGAAAACGTTCTTCTGGGTGTCGTAGACGCAGTGCGCGGAGGTCGCCACGAGGTTGCGGTACTTGCTCTGCACAGAGCTCGCCGAGCAGTAACGCCAGCTGCGCGGGTCGTTCGGGTTGGCCCCTGGCAGCGTGAAGAACACGCGGCCCACCGTGTTGGGCAGGTTGACCTGCTTGCTCTTGACGGTCTTGGTCTTCTCCTCGCCGATCGGCGGGACGGATCCGGGGGGACCGTCGGGAGCGGAGTTGCTGCCCTTGACGCCCTTGGAGCTGGCGCCGACGGAGTTGTCGAAGTTGGTGGCCTGCTTGATGCGGTCAGGTGTCCAGAACTGGACGGCCTGTTCCGCGGGCGTCGTGGCGTTCCTGGACACGACGTCCTTGGGTGAGGACGCGTTCGCCGAGGTGGTGTTCACCAGGCCGGCGGCCAGCCCCACGGCGGCCAGTCCGGCGATCGGGAACGCGATGCGCCTTGCTCGGGAATTCATGAAGCTCCTTCCAAGTTCTCGGCGGCCCAGAGCGGGGTACTGCGCCCCGGTGGGCCAGGAAAACGATCGGAACGTTAATGAATGTCGCGAGAGCTCGGCCACGAAACGACGTGAAAAAGCATGGATCGGTTCCCGTTCCGTTATGGAAATACCGAAACCGCATGTATTCGCAGAAAGTATTTCCGCAGGTGGGAATTTTCTCCGGTAACACCGGCAACACTAATCAACAATTGCAACCGAATCATGTTCTGCTAGATTGAGGCATGGATCCACGCACCCCCTGCCTCGTCGGCGCCGCCCAGCGCACCGTGCGCGAGCAGCCCGGCCCCGAGCCGCTCGACCTGTGGGAGCAGGTGGCCCGCGAGGCCGCCGGAGAAGCCGGTCTCACCCCCGAGAGCCTCGAGTCCATCCAGCTCGTCTACACCGACTCCTGGCAGTACGACGCCCCGGTCGACCGCCTGGCCGCCCGGCTGGGCGCCGTGCCGGGGCACCGGGCCTACTCCAAGGTCAGCGGTACGGCTCCGCAGCTGCTGATCGGCGAGGCCGCCGCCAGGATCGCCGCGGGCGAGCTCGACTCCGCCCTGGTGGCGGGGGCCGAGGCGCTGGCCACCAGGCGCCACTACCGGCAGCGCCAGGAGCGCGCGCCGTGGAGCCACCCGGCCGACCCCAAACCGGCCTACGGCTGGGAGCGGCCGCCCCACCCCAGCGAGCTGGCGCACGAGCTGTTCCTGCCCGTGCACACCTACGCGATCATGGAGACCGCCCGCAGGGCGGCCCGGGGGTGGAGCATCGAGGAGGAGATGGCCGACCGCGGCCGCATGATGGCCCCGATGACCGAGGTCGCCGCGGCCAACCCGTACGCCTGGCGGCGCACCGCGCGCACGCCTGAGGAGCTCGTCACCGGCAACAGGTTCGTCGGCTGGCCGTACAGCAGGAACACCGTCGCGGTCATCGAGGTGGATCAGGCGGCGGCCGTGCTGCTGGTCAGCACCGAGCTGGCCGACCGGCTGGGAGTGCCCCGCGACCGGCGGGTGTACCTGCGGGGGTGGGCGTACGCGGAGGACACCTGGGAGGTGGCCGCGCGGCCCGAACTCGGGTCCTCGCAGGCCATCGGCAGGGCGGCGGAGAACGCGTTCGAGCGGGCCGGGCTGTCCCTCGGTGACATGGACGCCCTTGACGTCTACAGCTGCTTCGCCATCGCGCTGCGCCAGGCCTGCGACGCGGTCGGGCTCGACCCCTGCGATCCCCGCGGGCTCACGGTCACGGGCGGCCTGCCGTACGCCGGAGGGCCCTCGAGCGATTACGTCCTGCACTCGACGGCGACCATGGCCGGGCTGCTGCGCGCGCAGGGCGGGCACGGCCTGGTCACGGCGGTGGGCATGCACCTGACCAAGCACGCCTACGCTGTCTGGTCCACCGAGCCGGGCGGCCGGCTGGGCGACGCGGCGCCGGTGTTCACCGCCAAGCCTGTCGAGATCGTGCCCGCCTACGAGGGCGAGGCGGTCGTGGCCGGTTACACGGTCGCGCACGGGCGCGACGGGGCGGCGCAGCGCGGGATCCTCGTGCTCGACCTGCCCGATCGGACCCGGGCGTACGCGCACGTGACCAGCCAGGACCTCATCGCGGAGGCCGAGTCGCGGGAGCTGGTCGGGCAGGCCGTCAGGGTTACCAGCGATGGGAAGGTCAATGTAGCCGTTTGGTAAGAGCGTCGGCCGTCCGCCCTGGATTGGACTGGGTTCGGAGGGCGTATGTCCGATCAGTTCGACGTGATCGAATCGGGTGAGCGGGGCCGTCGCCGGTGGATCGGCCTGCTGATCGTGCTCGGGCTGCTGGCCGTCCCCGCGATCAGCCTGCTGGCCAGCCGCGAGCCGGGAGCCGTTCCGAAGCCCACGCCGGCGCCGAGCCCGGTGCCGTCGATGGTGGTCACCATCAGCGGCGCCCCGAACGTCCTGTATCCCAAGCCCGTCGTGAAGGGCGGGCAGGCGCGCCTGGACGTGGTCTTCCCCGACGGGCGCGCGGCCGAGGTGCGGTACCCGGCCGACGTGCGGCTGGAGGAGCTGGGGCTGCGGCCGTTCCGTGGCGTGTGGGTGGCCGGGCACTACCTGCCGCTCCTGCCGCCCTACGACGGTGAGATCGAGATCTCCAAGGGCGGGTTGCCGATCAGGAAGCTGTCCTCGAACGTCACGCTCTGGCCGCACCAGCCGGGCTTCCCCTCCGACGGCCAGGTGCTGCTGTACTCCTTCGGGCGCTGGAAGGTGGCCATGTACGACCGGCCGGAGGGGCTGGAGTTCGACCAGCGCATGGCGGCGGCCGGCGACCTGCGCGGCAGGGTCGTCCCCGGCGGCTTCCTCGTGCTCAGCGGCAAGGGCATCGTGCGCATGGCCGCGCCGGGCGAGACCGCGCGCGGCGACCCCGTCGGGCCGCAGCTGTGGTTCGGCGGCGACGGCGGCGACATGCTCACGCTGATCCCCACCCCCGGCTGCCGCCACAACGCCAGGATGCCCTCCGTGATCGACGGGCGCGGGCGGCCCGCCACGTTCGTCTGCAGGGGTGACGTGCAGGTCGCCGCCTCGGGCGACGGTGACTTCGTCCAGCGGGCCATCGCAGGAGTGCGGATCACGCTGAAGTAGGGTGCGGCCATGTTCGCCGTAACCGCCACACAGACCGATCCCGACAATCCGCTGGCCGGGCTGACGCTCGGCGAGCACCCGGAGCCCAAGACGCCGGACGGCTGGACCACCGTCACGGTCAAGGCCGCCGCGCTCAACCACCACGACCTGTGGACGCTCAAGGGCGTCGGCATCAGGCAGGACCGGCTGCCGATCGTGCTCGGGTGCGACGCGGCCGGACTGGACGAGGACGGCAACGAGGTCATCGTCCACTCCGTCATCGGCACCGGCGCCGATGAGACGCTCGATCCCAAGCGGTCGCTGCTGTCGGAGGTGCACGACGGCACGTTCGCCGAGCGGGTGGCCGTGCCCCGGCGCAACCTGGTGCCCAAGCCTGCCGCGCTCAGCTTCGAGCAGGCCGCCTGCCTGCCCACGGCCTGGCTGACCGCCTACCGCATGCTCTTCGACAAGGCCGGGCTCCAGCCTGGCTCGACCGTCCTGGTGCAGGGCGCCGGCGGCGGCGTGGCCACCGCGCTGATCGCGCTCGGCAGGGCGGGCGGCTACCGCGTCTGGGTCACCTCGCGCTCGGCCGAGAAGCGGGAGCGGGCCCTGGAGCTCGGCGCCGACCAGGCCTTCGAGACCGGCGCCAGGCTTCCCGAGCGGGTCGACGCGGTCATGGAGACCGTCGGCCAGGCCACCTGGGACCACTCGCTCAAGGCGCTCAAGCCGGGCGGGCGCATCGTGGTCTCCGGCGCCACCAGCGGCGCGGTCCCGCCCGCCGACCTCAACCGGGTCTTCTTCCTGCAGCTGTCGGTGGTCGGCTCCACCATGGGCACCCGCGACCAGCTCGCGCGCCTGGCCGTGTTCCTGGAGCAGACCGGGGTCCGCCCGCTCATCGACCGCACGCTGCCGCTCACCGAGGCGCGCGAGGGGTTCGCGGCGCTGGAGTCCGGCGACGTCTTCGGCAAGATCGTGTTCACCGTCTGAGATAAGTGATGGGTTACTTCCATGTGTTCCGGGTGATACAAAGAAAGAGGTGTTGTATCACCCGGGAGGCGTGACCATGGACGTTGAGCCCTTCGGCCCCGGCTCGATGCACTGGGAGACGGCAGGCGAATACCGCAACCTGTTCGTGGCCGGCAGCGCACTGGTGATCCAGACCATGCACCCGGCCGTCGGCGCGGCCGTCGCCGAGCACTCCACCTACAAGACCGACCCGTGGGGCAGGCTCAACCGCACCCTCACCTCCGTCCAGACCTGGGTGTACGGCGGGCAGGACGGACCCGCCGAGGGGCTCCGCCTGCGCGAGCTGCACCGGCTCATCAACGGCGTCGACGAGCGGGGCCGCGGCTACCACGCGCTCAACGGCGAGGCCTGGGCGTTCGTGCACCTGTCGCTGTTCGAGCGCTTCATCGTGCTGCGGCGGTACTTCGGCACGCCGTACAGCACCCGGCAGCAGGAGCGGCTGTATGAGGAGGCGCGCCACCTCGGGCGGATCCTGCGGGTCCCGGAGCGGGAGATGCCGCGGGACCTGAGGGCCTTCTGGGCCTACTTCGACGACATGGTCGCCAACCGGCTCGAGGCCCATCCGACGGCGCTCGACGTGCTCGCGCAGTTGCGGCGCAGCCCGAAGCCGCCGGGGCTGCCCGAGGCGCTGTGGAAGCCGTTCGGGATGGGGACGGGGGAGTTCAACTACTTCGTCACCGTGGGCATGTTGCCGCCCGCCGTACGGCAGAAGCTGGGGCTGACCTGGACGGCGCGGGAGGAGCGGCGGCTGCGGCAGGTCGGGCGCGCGGTCGCGGTGATCGCTCCCAGGCTGCCCGAGCGGCTGCGCTACATGCCGATCGCCTACCACGCCCGCCGCGCCGCCAGGAACCCGCGGGAGCTGGCCGCCTAGTCGTGCTCCAGTGTCTGGCGGATCTTGTCGGCCGCCACCTTCAGCGTGGCGCGCACCTCGGTCAGCCGCTGACGGGTCAGGTCGCTGCCTGAGGCCTCCTGCCGCACCTCGGCCACGAAGTCGGCCAGCAGGCCGCCCAGCTCGGTGTCGAGCTCGGCGCGGTTGGCGGGCGCGCCGCCCAGCGTGGCCCAGACCTCGGTCCAGATCCTGCGCCACTCGCCGCTCAGGCGCTCGCTCTCGCCCTGCCAGTTGTGGGCGTGCTCCATCCACTGGCGCTTCTGCTGCTCCTTGATCCGGCGGAGCTCTTCCTTCTGCCGGTCGCGCATGCGCCTGGCGTCCTCGCGGGTGCCGGTGCCCACGTCCTTGGCCATCCTGGTCAGCTCGTCGCGCAGCGACCTGACGGTGTCGCGGACGTCCTCCTTGACCTCGCGGGCGATGTCGCGCACGGAGGCGGAGATCTCCTGCTCCAGGTCGGCGAGCTCGTCCATGCGCGAGTTGAGCTCCTCGCGGCCTTGGTCGGTGATCGAGAACACCTTCTTGCCGTCGATCACCTCGTGCGTCACCAGGCCCTCCTCCTCCAGGCGGGCCAGGCGCGGGTAGATCGTGCCGGGAGAGGGCGAGTAGACCCCGAGGAAGCGGTCCTGCAGCAGCCTGATCACCTCATAGCCGTGCCGCGGGCTCTCCTCGAGCAACTTGAGCAGATACAGCCGCAGCCGGCCATGACCAAAGACAGGGCTCATTCCTTCTCCCCTTTGAGCAGCGCGACCTCGCCCGAGACCGTGGTCGCGGACAGGGAGGCCATGCCGCCGCCCAGCCGCCCCTGGAGCGTCTTGCTCCCGGGGTTGTTCGCGGTGAACAGCTCGTCGAACGTGCTGACCAGGCGGCCCGAGGTGGAGCGGATGTTGACGTCCGCCTCCACGTTCTCCGGCAGCCTGACCAGGATGTCACCGGAGACGCTGTTGAGCGTCACGTGGCCGGTGGGCCGCAGCCGCAGGTCGCAGGTGATCCGGCCGGCGACCGAGTTGGCGCGCAGCCTGCGCGGGGTGCCGTCGGCCACCGTCAGCTCGCCCGAGACGCTCTTGAAGGCCAGGTCGCCCTCCAGGGACCGGCTCTCCACGGCGCCCGACACCGTGGTGGCGCTGACGTCGCCGCTCACGCCGTCCAGCACGATGTCGCCCGAGACGGACCTGACCTGCGTCATCTTCTCGAAGCCCGCGACCACGGCCTGGGCCGAGACGACCCCGGCGTTGACCGAGCAGGTCTTGGGGGCCGTGATGGTCACCGAGGAGTGGCGTTTGTCGCGGCGCAGCCAGCTGAGCAGGCCGTCCCAGGTGAGGTCCTTGTAGGCGACGACGAGCTGCTGGTGCTCCTCGTCGTAGGTCACGATCAGCGGGGACGAGTCGACCTCGGCCACCTCCAGGGTTGGTGGCCCGTCGCTGGCCAGCACGTTCAGCCGGCCCGCCACGATCCGCACGTCCAGGGACCGTACCGGTCCGAACGTCAGCGTCTCAGGCCCCTCGATCGACCACTGGTTCATGTCCCCTCCAAACACGGCGTCTACCGACACGATATGTCGCGTTCGGCGAGAACTCAAGATGTATCGCGTTTATTCGTCCTCGTCGTCCAGCCGGGCCAGCCACGTGGCCAGCCGCTCGACGGGCGTCTCGAACTCCGGGTTGAGATCGACGAACTCGCGCAGCCGCTCACCGAGCCAGGCCAGCGTGACCTCCTCCTCGCCGCGCCGCTCGACGAGCTCCTCGATCCCGCGATCGGTGAAGTACATGGCGTGGAAACTCCCTCATGATGTGGAAAGGCCCCCGCCGGGGCGGGGGCCTTTCACGGGTGATCTGTCAGGCGAACAGCTCCGTCAGGATCCCCTCGAGCTCCGTGTCGTGAGCGTTGTGGGATCCGGTCGCGGGCGAGCTGTTCGGCGTCCGCGAGACGCGGCCGAGCGGACGCCCGCCGAGCAGCTTCGGGTCCTCGGCCAGCTTGAGCGTCAGGTACGGCCACGGGCCCATGTTGACCGGCTCGTCCTGCACCCAGATCAGCTGCACGTTCGAGCCGTAGCGGGCCAGCTCGGCCGTGAGCTCCTCGGTGGGGAACGGGTAGAGCCGCTCGAGCCGGACGATCGCCACGTCGTCGCGGCCGGACTGCTCCCTGCCATGCTCCAGGTCGTAGTAGACCTTGCCCGAGCAGAGCAGGACCTTGGTGACCTTGGCCGGGTCGACCGTGGTGTCGCCGAGCACCGGCTGGAAGGTGCCGGAGGTGAAGTCCGATGCCTTGGACGTGGCCCGCTTGTGCCGCAGCAGCGACTTGGGCGTGAAGACGACCATCGGCTTCTGCCGGCCCGACTCGACCTGCCAGCGCAGCAGGTGGAAGTAGTTGGCCGGCGTCGACGGCTGCGCGACGGTCATGTTGTCCAGCGCGCACACCTGCAGGAACCGCTCGATCCTGGCGGAGGAGTGGTCGGGGCCCTGACCCTCGTAGCCGTGCGGCAGCAGCAGCACGACCGAGGACTTCTGCCCCCACTTCTGCTCACCGGAGGAGATGAACTCGTCGATGATCGTCTGGGCACCGTTGACGAAGTCGCCGAACTGGGCCTCCCAGGCGACCAGCGCCTCGGGTCGCACGACGCTGTAGCCGTACTCGAAGCCCAGCGCCGCGAACTCGCTCAGCAGCGAGTCGTAGACGTAGAACTTCGTGGTGTCCTTGTTGAAGGTCTTGAGCGGCGTGTGCTCCTCACCGCTCATCCGGTCGACCAGTACGGCATGCCGCTGCGTGAACGTGCCGCGGCGGGAGTCCTGCCCGACCAGGCGCACCGGGTGCCCGTCGATCAGCAGCGACCCGAACGCCAGCGTCTCGCCCATCGACCAGTCGATCGAGTCGGTCTCCACCATCTGGCCGCGCCGCTGCAGCACCGGCGCCAGGCGCGGGTGCACGGTGAAGCCCTCAGGCAGGTTGAGCTGGGTGTCGACGATGCGCTTGAGCGTCTCGTCGGAGATCGCGGTGGGCGTGTCGTCGTGCGACCACTTGACGACCTCGGCAGGCGCGACCTTCAGGTCGCTCTCCTGCGGACGCTTGGACGCCTCACGGGTCTCGGTGAAGGCCTGCTCCAGCTTGGCCTGGTAGTCGCGCAGCGCCTGCTCGGCCTCCTCGACCGTGATGTCGCCGCGCCCGATCAGCGCCTCGGTGTAGAGCTTGCGGGTCGAGCGCTTGGCGTCGATCAGGTCGTACATCAGCGGCTGGGTGAAGGCCGGGTTGTCGCCCTCGTTGTGACCGCGGCGGCGGTAGCAGATGAGGTCGATGACCACGTCCTTGCGGAAGGCCTGCCGGTACTCGTAGGCCAGCTGGCCGACGCGGACCACGGCCTCGGGGTCGTCGCCGTTGACGTGGAAGATCGGCGCCTGGATCATCCGGGCCACGTCGGTGGCGTACACGCTCGACCGCGAGGAGGCGGGGCTCGTCGTGAAGCCGACCTGGTTGTTGACCACGACGTGGACCGTGCCGCCGGTGCGGTAGCCGCGCAGCTGCGACAGGTTCAGCGTCTCGGCCACCACGCCCTGGCCGGCGAAGGCCGCGTCGCCGTGGATGAGGACGGGCAGCACGGTGAAGCCCTCTTCGCCGCGCTCCAGCAGGTCCTGCTTGGCCCGCACGACACCCTCGAGCACCGGGTCGACCGCCTCGAGGTGCGAGGGGTTGGCCACCACGGAGGCGTTGATGGTCTTGCCGCTCGGCGCGGTGAACGTGCCGGTGGAGCCCAGGTGGTACTTGACGTCGCCGGAGCCGTGGGCGGTGCGCGGGTCGATGTTGCCCTCGAACTCGCCGAAGATCTGCCCGTAGGACTTGCCGACGATGTTGGCCAGCACGTTCAGCCGGCCGCGGTGGGCCATGCCCATGACGACCTCGTCGAGGCCCTCCTCGGCGGCGTCGCTGATCACCGAGTCGAGCAGCGGGATCAGGGACTCGCCGCCCTCAAGCGAGAAGCGCTTCTGGCCGACGAACTTGGTCTGCAGGAACGTCTCGAACGCCTCGGCGGTGTTGAGCCGGCCCAGGATGTTGAGCTGCTCCTCCCGGTCGGGGGAGGCGTGCGGCTTCTCCACCCGCGCCTGGATCCAGGCCCGCTCCTCCGGGTTCTGGATGTGCATGTACTCGATGCCGACCGTGCGGCAGTAGGAGTCGCGCAGCACGCCCAGGATCTCGCGCAGCTTCATCAGCGGACGGCCGCCGAAACCGCCGGTGGCGAACTCCCGCTCCAGGTCCCACAGCGTCAGACCGTGCGACTGGATGTCCAGGTCGGGGTGCTTGCGCTGCTTGTACTCCAGCGGGTCGGTCTCGGCCATGAGGTGGCCGCGCACCCGGTAGGCGTGGATCAGCTCGATGACACGCGCGGACTTGGCCACGTCGTCGTCGTGCGAGGCGGAGATGTCCTGCACCCAGCGGACCGGCTCGTACGGGATCCGCAGGGCCTCGAAGATCTCGTCGTAGAAGCCGTCCTCGCCGAGC
Source organism: Nonomuraea sediminis (assembly GCF_018531495.1). Classification (GTDB taxonomy): domain Bacteria; phylum Actinomycetota; class Actinomycetes; order Streptosporangiales; family Streptosporangiaceae; genus Nonomuraea; species Nonomuraea sediminis. Next base: position 549,043 of record NZ_JAHDTI010000009.1, on the reverse strand, counting down.
AGCAGCCGGTGGATCTGGCGCAGGAAGTCGCCCGACTGGGCGCCCTGGATGATCCGGTGGTCGTAGGTGCTGGTCAGCGTCATGACCTTGGAGACGGCCAGCCGCGACAGCGTGTCGGGGGAGGCACCCTGGTACTCGGCCGGGTACTCCATCGCGCCGACGCCGATGATCGTGCCCTGGCCCGGCATCAGGCGGGGCACGGAGTGCACGGTGCCGATCGTGCCGGGGTTGGTCAGCGAGATCGTGGTGCCGGCGAAGTCGTCGACGCCGAGCTTGCCCGCGCGCGCCTTGCGCACGATGTCCTCGTAGGCCATCCAGAACTGCCGGAAGTCCATCGACTCGGCGTTCTTGATCGAGGGCACGAGCAGCTGACGCTCGCCGTTGCTCTTCTGGACGTCGATGGCCAGCCCGAAGCCGACGTGCGGCGGCTTGACCAGCGTGGGCTTGCCGTCGACCTCGGTGTAGGAGTGGTTCATCTCCGGCATCGACTTCAGCGCCTTGACGATGGCGAAGCCGATCAGGTGAGTGAACGACACCTTGCCGCCGCGGCCGCGCTTCAGGTGGTTGTTGATGACGATGCGGTTGTCGATGAGGAGCTTGGCGGGGATCGCCCGGACGCTCGTCGCGGTCGGGACCGACAGCGACAGGTCCATGTTGAGCGCCGTACGCGCTGCCGCGCCGCGCAGCTTGACCTCTTCGGCATCTGCGGGCACCGGGGCTGCCGGTTGCTTCGGCTTCTCAGCGGCCGGCTTCTGCACCGGCCTGGGTGGTGCCGCCACGGGAGCGGAGGAGGGCGCGGTCGCTGTGCCGTTCGCCGCCTCCTTGCCCGTGGTCCGGCCTGGACCGTAATCAGGGTTGTAGTCAGCGAAGAAGTTCCACCAGGCCTTGTCTACCGACTCAGGGTCCTGCAGATACTTCTGGTACAGCTCGTCGACAAGCCACTCGTTCTGCCCAAAGCTTGCCAGCGGGTTTGACCGCGACGACTCAGACGACACGGCGGAAATCGCCCTCTTCCGCAGATCGGCGTTGATGTTAGAGAACCTGTCCAAGGCTACTCGCCCGGACCGGCAGCGCGCGCCTTTGAGGCGCTGCCACCTCGCCTGATCCTCTCAGGACAGCCCAGAGAGGTCACGCCCCCCTAGTCAATCCAGGTGGTGCAGCCATTATTACTGTTTGGTATCAACACCTCGACATGAGGTTTATTTCCCTCGGGACACCAATCTGGTAGCGATCTGCGCGTCGGGGGACAGTTCGGACAGCAGCTCGGTCAGCTCCTCGCCGGCCGTCCGCAGCTCCTCCAGCGACATCGGCTCGAGCCGCTCCAGCAGGAAGATCGCGTTCTTGGTCTCCTCGGTGAGCCGGGTGCGGACCACCTGGCGCCAGTTCCACCTGCGGCAGGTGACACCGAGGTCGTCGCGCCAGATCACCTCGCCCGGCTCCGGCGTGCCGAGCGCCTCCTCCGACGCCTCGTCGCCGGTCGCCCTGACGAGCCTGGCGGGACCGCGGTAGGCGTCCAGGTCCTCGCCGCCGATCGGCAGCGCGTGCTTGACGCTGATGGAGTTGTAGGCGTCGACGACCTGGTTGATCTCCGGCAGCGGCAGCCTGCGCGTGAGCGCGTCCACCGACGGGCGCGTCCGCTGCGGCTTGGCGCCGAAGGCCCGGTAGGCCTCCTTCCACGCCTCGATCTTCTCGGGCTGCGCGGCCGCCTGCGACGCCTCGGCCAGCCATGTGCGGGACCGGTCGTCGGTCGGCCCGTTGACCAGCCCGTGAGCCGTGATGACCAGGACCGCGAAGTCGGGACGCAGCTCGTAGATCGCCTCGTCCACCCAGATGTCGTCGAGCATGCCAGGAAGCTTAGGCGAGGCAAGCCGCAAAATTCACTTTGCAAAATTGTCTTTGCGATTTACCGTGAGGGCATGGACGAGGTCTTCCGCATCACCGATCCCCAGGTGCTCAAGGTGGTGGCGCACCCGCTGCGGGTCAGGATGCTCGGGCTGCTGCGCTCCGACGGTCCCGCCACCGCCAGCGAGCTGGCGCGCAGGGTGGGCGAGAGCTCGGGCTCGACCAGCTACCACCTGCGCGAGCTGGCCAAGTACGGCTTCATCGAGGAAGACCCCTCGCCCGACGGGCGCGAGCGCCGCTGGCGCGCCCGCCACCGCTACACCTCGTGGGACAACGCGCAGATGGCCCGCACGCCCGAGGGCCGCGAGAGCGTGCGGATCATGCACCTGCGTCAGGTGGAGTCGCTGGCCCGCGCGATGGAGGGCCTCGACCTGAACGCGTGGTCCAGCGAATGGGTCGAGGTCAGCGGGATGGCCGACCACCTCATGCGCCTCACCCCCGCCGCGGTCCGTGAGCTGGAGCTGCGCTTCGAGGCGCTGGTCGAGGAGTTCCGCGCGCGCTACGACGACGATCCCGAGGCGCGGCCCGTGCAGGTCTGGACGGCCGCGATCCCGCGTGGGGACGAGACGTGAACGCCGGCTCCGCGCGCCGGCGCTACCTGCTGGTCAGCTTCCTGACCTGGTTGCCCGCCGCGCTGTCGATGGCCGTCATGGTGCTGCTGATGACCGAGCGGGGGCTGAGCCTGGCCGAGATCGGCCTGGCCACGACCGTGTTCTCGGTGGTCACCATCGGGCTGGAGCTGCCCACGGGCGGGCTGGCCGACGTCGTCGGCCGCCGGGCGGTGCTGGCGGTCTCGGCGGCCGTCAGCGTGGTGGCGATGGTGCTGATGGCCTTCTCCACGACGTTATGGATGTTCCTGGTCACGGGGGTGCTCAAGGGGATCGCCCGGGCGCTGTCCAGCGGCCCCGCCGACGCCTGGTACGTCGACACGCTGCACCGGATCGAAGGGCCTGACGCCGACCTCAAGCCGGGGCTGGCGGGCGGCAGCGCGATGGGCTCCGTGGCGCTGGCCCTCGGCGTGCTGGCCGGCGGGTTCGTGCCGCTGGCCGTACCGGAGAAGCTGATCCTGCCGCTGGCGGTGCCGCCGCTGCTGGGGGCGGGGGCGGCGGCCGTGCTGCTGGCGGTCGTGGTCGTGGCGATGCCGGAGCCGCAGCGCGGGCGGCGCACGCCGGCCGGCGTGCTGCGCGAGGTGCCCGCGACGGTCGTGGCGGGCGCGCGGATGGCCCTGGGCAGGGGGCTGCTGCGCAGGCTGATGCTGGCGGCGGTGGCGACGGGGGTGGCGCTGACCGCGGTGGAACTGCTCACGCCGGGGCGGCTGGCCGGGCTGACCAGCTCGCCGACGCTTGGCTCGAGCGCGTACGCGGTGGTGGCGGCGCTGGGCTTCGCGGGCAGCGCGCTCGGCAGCGCGGCCGCGCCGCGGTTGGCCCGGCTCACGCGCGGCTCGGTCCGCGGCGCCATGGCGGGGATCGTGGTCACGGCCACCTCTCTCGCCGCGCTGGCCGCGTCGGCCGGACTTGCGGGCCTGGCCGGAATCGTCGCGGCGGCGCTGGCGTACGTGGCGATGTTCGCCGGGCTGTCGGCCGGTCAGGTGCTGTGCATGGAGCTGACGCACAAGGCGGTCACGGCCGCCGAGCGCACCACGCTCACCTCGGTCGCCTCGCTGGCGCAGCAGGCCGGCGGCGCGCTGTCCAACCTGCTGTTCGGCGTGCTCGCCGGGCTCTTCGGTACGGCTGCCGCCTGGTCGGTGGCCGCCGTGGTGGTGCTGGCCTCGGCCGGGCTGTTCGTCAGGATGCCCGCGACCAGTCGAGCCGCGGACCCAGCGGCACGATCCGCGACGGGTTCACGTGCGTCTGGGTGATGAAGTAGTGGCGCTTGATCTGGTCGAAGTCCGTCGTGTCGCGGAAGGCCGGCATCGCGTACAGCCGCCGCGCGTAGGCCCACAGGTTCGGATAGTCGACCAAGCGCCTGATCGAGCACTTGAAGTGCGAGTGGTAGACCGCGTCGAAGCGGGCCAGCGTGGTGTAGAGCCGCACGTCGCTGTCGGTCAGCCCGTGGAAGAGGTAGGTACGGTCGGCCAGGCGTTCCTCCAGGAAGTCCAGCGTCTGGAAGACGCGCGTGACCGCCTCCTCGTAGGCCGCCTGGCCGCGGGCGAAGCCCGCCTCGTAGACGGCGTTGTTGAGCCCGTGGTAGAGGCGGTCGTTCATGGCGTCGATCTGGTCGCGCTCGGCCCGCGGATACAGGTCGGGAGCCGTGTCGCCTGTCCAGGACAGCTCCAGATCCAGGGTGATCCGCGGGAAGTCGTTGGTGACCAGGCGCTTCTCGCGGACGTCCCAGACGCACGGGACCGTGTACCTGCCGGGGTAGCCGGGATCGGTGGCCAGATACAGCTCCGACAGGTACTCCACGCCGGTGACCGGGTCGCCGCCGGGGACGCGCCAGCCCTTCTCGTCCCTGATCGGGTCGACGATCGTCACGCCGAGCAGGTCCTGGATCCCGAGCAGCTCGCGCACGATCAGCACCCGCTGCGCCCACGGGCAGGCGTAGGAGGCGTACAGCTGATACCGGCCGGGCTCGGGAGGGCCGAGGCGGTCGGTGAACCGGTTCGGCTGGCGGACGAAGCGGCCGTCGTCCGCGATCTCGCGACCTAGCTTCATCACCCCAGTAGAACATGATTCGGGATCTGGGGGCACAATCGTGTCCATGGCGAAGTTTGTGGTGACCCCGGCGAACGAGGCGCAGCGCGACGCATGGCTGGACCGTACGGTCCCCGCGGTCGAGCGGGTGCGGCCCGGGTTGTGGTCCATCCCGGTTCCGATTCCCATCAATCCGCTGCGGTACGTGCTGGTCTATGCGCTGGAGCTGCCCGACGGGGTGGCCATCATCGACGCCGGGTGGAACACGGACGAGGCCTACGACGGGCTGGTCGCCGGACTGCGAGTAGCGGGGTACGAGATCACGGATGTCAAGGGCGTCCTGGTCACCCACATCCATCCCGACCACTACGGGCTCGCCGGGCGGATCAGGGAGGTCTCCGGCGCGTGGATCGCGCTCCACCCCAAGGACGCCGCGCTCGTGCACGAGCGCTACGACGACAGCGCCATCGACCGGCTCGTGGAGAAGGAGCGCGGGCTGCTGGTCAGGGCCGGGGTCCCGGCGCTGACGCTGGACGAGCTGGCGGGCGCCTCCATGATGATCAGGCACATGGTCTCGATGGCCAAGCCCGACCGGCTGGTCGAGGACGGCGACCGGCTCGACCTGCCCGGCTGGGACCTGCGGGCGGTCTGGACGCCCGGGCACTCGCCGGGCCACCTGTGCTTCGTGTCGGAGTCGCGGCGGCTGCTGTTCTCCGGCGACCACGTGCTCGCCAAGATCACGCCGATCGTCGCCGTCCACCCGCAGTCCGGGCCGAACCCGCTGGCCGACTACCTCGACTCGCTGGCCGCGGTGCGCAAGTTCGACGTCGAGGAGGTGCTGCCCGCGCACGAGTACCGCTTCCTCGAACTGGCCGAGCGGGTCGACTACGTGATGGCGCACCACGACGAGCGGCTGGCCGAGGTCGAGCAGGCGGCCCAGGGGCTGAGCTGCTGGGACATCGCCACGCGGCTGACCTGGTCGCGGCCGTGGGAGACGATCCCGCCGTTCATGCGCCGCTCGGCCAACGGTGAGACGCTGGCTCACCTGGTCTGGCTGGAGGCCAAGGGGCGGGTGCGCAGGGAGGCGGGGGAGCCGGATCTCTGGTTCGCGACGGAGGGATAGCCGTACGCGAGATATTTCATGTAAATCAAGTAGGGAATGTTGACTTCTGGATCGGGCCTGCGTAGCGTCGAAGACATGAGCCCGGTCCTGACCCGGCGCGCGCATGTCGACTACTGCCGCGTCGTCAGCGCACAGTGTCGCTGATCACGATCTTTCGCCCCCTTCCACGACTGAAGAGGACATATCGTGATCAAACGTCTCATTCCCCTCATTTTCCTGCTGACCGCGTGCGGCACCGCGCAGGGTTCCACGGAGACCCAGGAGCTGCGATACCAGGGCAGCGTCGGCGCCGTCACCTTCCCGGAACTGGCCGAGGACCTCGGCTACCTCAAACCCGTCAAGCTCAAGTGGATCGGCAACACCATCAGCGGCCCGCAGGACATCCAGTCGGCCGCGACAGGACAGACGGACTTCGGCGGCGCCTTCAACGGCGCGGTGGTCAAACTGATCGCCGCCAAGGCCCCGATCAAGGCCGTCATCAGCTACTACGGCAGCGACCAGAACTCCTACCAGGGCTACTTCGTCCTGGACGGCAGCCCGATCAGGTCCGCGCGTGACCTGATCGGCAAGAAGGTCGGCATGAACACCCTCGGTGCGCACGCGGAAGCCGTACTCAAGGAGTATCTGACCCGCGGCGGCCTGACCCCCGCCGAGGTCAAGCAGGTCGAGGAGGTCGTGGTGCCGCCGGTCAACACCGAGCAGGCGCTGCGGCAGAAGCAGATCGACGTGGCCGTGCTCGGCGGGATCCTGCGCGACAAGGCGCTGGAGCGCGGCGGCATCCGCCCGCTGTTCAAGGACGTGGACCTGTTCGGGAACTTCTCGGCGGGAACCTACGTGCTCACCGACCGCTTCATCGCCAGGAACCCGAACACCACCAGGAAGTTCGTCGAAGGCGTCGCCAAGGCCATCCAGTGGACCCAGACGCACAGCCGTGAGGAGGTCGTGGCCAGGTTCAAGGAGATCATCGCCAAGCGGCACCGCAACGAGGACGCGTCCTCCGTCGGCTACTGGAAGAGCAGCGGCGTCTCCGCCACCGGCGGGGTGATCGCCGCCCAGGAGTTCCAGCGGTGGATCGACTGGCTGGAACGCTCGGGCGAGATCAGGCCGGGCCAGGTCAAGGCGGCCGACGCCTTCACCAACGCCTACAACCCGTTCGCCGGGGGTGCCCGATGAAGATCCAGTTCGTGAACGTGACCAAGGAGTTCGCGGTCCGCGGCGAACACTTCACCGCTCTGTCGGAGGTCTCGCTGGATGTCCGTGAAGGGGAGTTCCTGACGCTCGTCGGGCCGAGCGGGTGCGGGAAGTCGACGCTGCTCGACCTGCTCACCGGGCTCACCACGCCGACCAGCGGCCTGATCCTCATCGACGGCGCGCCCGTCACGGGGCCGGGGCTGGACCGGGGGATCGTCTTCCAGCAGTACGCGCTCTTCCCCTGGCGTACGGCGCTGGCCAACGTGGAGTTCGGGCTGGAGGCCAAGGGGGTGCCGCGGCGGGACCGGCCCGGGCTGGCCCGGAAATATCTGGATCTGGTGGGGCTGTCCGGCTTCGACGGCCGCTATCCCCACGAGCTCTCCGGCGGCATGCGGCAGCGCGTGGCCATCGCGCGCAGCCTCGCCTTCGATCCCGACGTGCTGCTCATGGACGAGCCCTTCGCCGCGCTCGACGCCCAGACCCGCGAGTCGCTCCAGGAGGAGCTCCTGCAGATCTGGGCCAAGACCGGCAAGACCATCATCTTCATCACCCACGCCATCGACGAGGCCGTCTACCTGGGTCAGCGCGTCGCCGTCATGACCCCCTCGCCCGGCCGCATCAGGGACGTCATCCCCGTCACCTTCCCCACCCGCGAGGGCGATCTCCGCGCGGCTCCCCGCTTCGGCGAGTACCGCCACGCCATCTGGACCCTGCTCCACGAGGAGGCGACCCCCGTTGCCTAGACCTTCCACGGCCACCGGCCTGTCCGCCTCCGCCCTCGACGCCAACCCCTTCACCCTCACCGACGCCCTGACCGGCACCTCACCCCCACCAACCACCCCCACTACGGCAAGCCCCCCTATCACCGCAGAACCCCCAAGCACGGCAACCCGACCCACCACATCGACCAACACCCCAACCCCAACCAACACAACCACCCCAACCGACACGGGCACGGCACCTAGTACGAGCACGCCGACCGGCACGAGCACGCCGACCGGGGCGGCGACGGCGACCGGCACGGGCACGCCGTCCGGCACGGGCACGTTGACCAACGCGGACACGGCGAGCGCGGGCACGGCGACCGGCGTGGCGGCGGGTGTGGTCGCGACGGCGAGCGTCAGCGAGCTGGAGCTCTCCCTCGGGGCGGGCCCCCAGGCGCCGGGTCGGCGGGAAGGGGTACGGCGGAGCCCGGCGCCCTCGAACGGCGCTCAACCGGCGACGACCACGGAGCCGCGGCTCGAGCAAGAGATAGAGCCACGGCCAGAGGAAGAGACGGAGCCACGGCCCGGGCAGGAGGCATCGCGGAAGCGCGGGCGGCCTGGTGGACGTGGGCGGGCTTGGCCGGCCGTACTCGGGAAAGTGGGGCGCGCGAGTGCGGCGGTCAGCGTGCTGGCCGCCATCTGGGAGACGCTGCCGAGGCTGGAGGTCGTGGACCCGACGTTCCTGCCCCCGCTGAGCGAGGTGCTGGCCGCCTGGTTCGAGCTGCTCCGAGGGGGCGAGCTGGTCGAGCACGTCGAGGCGTCCCTCATCAGGTCGGGCGCCGGCTTCGGCCTGGCGATCGCGACGGCCATCCCGCTGGGGCTGCTGATCGGCTGGTACCGCCCGGTGGCCGACTTCCTCAACCCGGTGCTCGAGCTGTTCAGGAACACGGCCGCGCTCGCGCTGCTGCCGGTCTTCGTGCTGATCCTCGGCCTGGGCGAGACCTCGAAGATCTCGATCATCCTCTACGCCTGCTCCTGGCCGATCCTGCTCAACACCATCGCGGGCGTCAAAGGCGTCGACCCGCTGCTGATCAAGTCGGCCCGGTCGATGGGGCTCGGGCCGGCGAGGCTGTTCCAGAAGGTCATCCTGCCCGCCGCGGTGCCGACCGTCTTCACCGGCGTACGGCTGGCGGGCGCGTACTCGATCCTCGTCCTGGTCGCCGCCGAGATGGTCGGCGCCAAGGCCGGGCTCGGCTACCTCATCAACTACGCCCAGTTCAACTTCCGGGTGCCCGACATGTACGCGGGGATCATCACGATCTCCGTGCTCGGGCTGGTCGTCAACCTGCTCCTCGTCCGTCTGGAGCGCCGATTCTCGACGTGGAGGACCTGATGCATCTCAACGCTTTCCTGATGGGCGTCGGCCATCACGAGGCCGCCTGGCGGCACCCGCTGACCGAGCCGAGCCGTATCACCGACATCGGGCACTTCCAGGAGCTGGCCAGGATCGCCGAGCGGGGCAAGCTCGACTCGGTGTTCCTCGCCGATGGCCTGGCGCTGTGGGGCAACGTCAAGCACAACGCGCTCGGCGGGCTGGAGCCGCTGACGCTGCTGGCCGCCCTGGCGGCCGTCACCCACCACATCGGGCTGATCGCCACGGTCTCCACCACCTACAACGAGCCGTTCCACGTGGCGCGCAAGTTCGCCTCGCTGGACCACATCAGCGGCGGCAGGGCCGGATGGAACATCGTGACCTCGGCGGGCGAGGCCGAGGCGCACAACTTCGGCATCGAGCGTCCGGCGCACGGCGACCGCTACCAGCGGGCGGAGGAGTTCCTGGAGGTCGTCAACGCCCTGTGGGACAGCTGGTCGGAGGGCGCGATCGTCAACGACCGCCAGAGCGGGGTCTACGCGGACACGTCGCTGATCAACCCGATCAACCATCGCGGCACCCACTTCGCCGTCAAGGGTCCGCTCAACATCCAGCGGACCCCGCAGGGCAGGCCGCTGCTGGTCCAGGCGGGCTCGTCGGAGGACGGCAAGGAGTTCGCCGCCCGCCACGCCGAGGCCGTCTTCACCGCGCAACAGACCCTCGAGGACGCCCAGGAGTTCTACGCCGACCTCAAGGCGCGCCTGCCCCACGGACGGCAGCTGAAGATCCTGCCCGGCATCTCGCCGATCATCGGCTCGACCGAGCGGGAGGCGCTGCGGCTGGAGAAGGAGCTGGAGGAGCTGATCGTCCCCGCCTACGGGCTGCAGCAGCTGTCCAACATCTTCAGCATCGACCTGACAGGGCACCCGCTGGACGGTCCGCTGCCGGACATCCCGGGCAATCCGGATGGGCAGCAGAGCCGGGTGCGGCTCATCAAGGACCTGGCCGCCCGCGGCAACCTGACGATCCGCGAGGTGATCAACAAGCTGGCCGGAGGGCGCGGCCACCGGGTGATCGCGGGCACACCCGAGCAGATCGCCGACGAACTGCAGGAATGGTACGAGAACGGCGCCGCCGACGGGTTCAACATCATGCCTCCCTATCTGCCGGGCGGCCTGTCCGACTTCGTCGACCACGTCGTGCCTGAGCTGCAGGTCCGCGGCCTGTTCCGCACGGAGTACGAAGGCCGCACGCTCCGCGAGCGATACGGGCTGTCCCTGGTGGAGGCACGATGAGCATCGTCACCGTCATCGGCAACCCCCGCTCCGGCTCGCGGACGTACGGCGCGGCGGTCGCGGCCACCGACGCCATCGTCGACAGGCTCGGCTACGAGGGGCCGCGGGACGTCGTCGACCTGTCGGCGCTCGGCCCGGCGCTGCTGGACCCGGGCGCGCACGCCGGGGTCGAGATCGCGCTCGAGCTGGTGACCGGGGCGGCGGTCACGGTGTTCGCCAGCCCCACCTACAAGGCCACCTACACCGGGCTGCTCAAGGCGTTCGCCGACCGGCTGCCGCCGAACGCGCTGGCCGGGCAGGTGGCGCTGCCGCTGCTGGTGATGGGCCACGCCAGGCACGCCCTCGCCGTGGAGGTGCACTTCCGTCCGCTGCTGACCGAGCTGGGCGCCTTCGTCCCGACACCCGGACTGGCGCTGCTGGAATCCGAACTGCCGGGCGGCGAGCCGCTGGCCCGGTGGGCGGACCTCGTCACCCCGCAGATCGCCGCCAGACAGGGGGCGCTGCGATGACGATCACCGAGACCGGCGTGGGCGCCGACCACTTCCGCACCGCCCTCGCCCAGCACGCCGCCGGGGTCGTCGTGGTCACGGCCAGGCCCGAAGGCGTGCCGGTCGGCCTCACGGCCACCTCGTTCTCCTCGGTCAGCCTCGACCCGCCGCTCGTTTCCTTCTACGTCGACCGCTCCTCCACCACCTGGCCGTGGCTCCGCCTGGCCGACCACTTCGCCGTCAACGTCCTGGCGGGCGACCAGCACGACCTGGCCACCCGCTTCGCCCGCCGCGGCATCGACCGCTTCGGGCCGCCGACGCGCTGGCGCCCGGGCCCGCACGAGACGCCCCTGCTCGACGACGTCTCGGCCCACCTCATCTGCGTCCCTCACACGACGATCGACATCGGCGACCACGTCCTGGTCGTCGGCCTCGTCACCGCCGCCGCCACCGGCCCCGCCCGCCCCCTCCTCTACCACCGCGGCCGCTACGGCCGCTTCCTGCCGCACTGATATCGCCGGCTCCTGCCGTACGACACCCTCCTGTCGTACGGCAGGCCACCGCCACCGACCGCCCACCACACTTCGGCTCAGGGCCCGCGCCCGGCGCTTCCGGCGAGTCGACGCCACTCGCCCACCGCCACGCCGCCCGAGACCCACGTCCCCCGGCCCGCGTCCCGCCGACCCACACCCCGCCGCCCCGGCAGAATTAGACGGCGACGATTCTGACCGCCTTGCCGCACAGCTTGTGCATGTCGTCTTCGTCAGAGATCGCGCCGATCACCTCCCTCGCCGCCGGATCCTCGATGCCCTCGGCCTTGGACCTGAACTACCGGAGCACCCTGACCCTGCCGGGTTCCGCCGCGTGGTCGGCGGCCTGGAGCTTCGCCCTGGTGGCGGGCGTCCTGGTGGCGGGCGCCTGCCGTACCAGGGTGAAGTCGTCGACGTCGAAGTCGGCGCCGGTGAAGGTGAGGTAGAGCCGCTGCGGGCCGTTCGGCACGCCGGTCAGCGGTGTGGAGACGTCCTGGTAGGACTCCCAGCCGCCGGTCGCGGGTACGGTGACCCGCCCGAGCACCGGGCCGGTGGCAGAGCCGGTGCGGATCTCGAAGCCGCCCGTCGGTGTGGGCGCGGCCACGCGGGCGGCGAAGGAGGTGACGCCGGTCAGGTCCACGTCGTCGTAGGCCGCCCAGTCGCCGGGGTTGACGTAGCCGAGCACGGTGCCGCCGTGCGCGGGGGCGTGCGGGTAGGTCTGCACGCCCCCGGCCTGCGACCAGGACTCGGCCTGGATGACGGTGTCGCCGGTGGGCGGGCCGAGCTCCTTGATCCGGATGTTGCGGAAGGAGACGGTGTCGCCGTCGCCGTGGTTCTGGATGCCGATGTGCCCGTCCTTCAGCGAGCGCGCGGGATCGGTGTTGGTGTAGTCGTTGACCTTGACGCCGTTGAGGTAGACCTGGACGCGCTCGCCCTCGACGCGGACCTCGAAGGTGTTCCACTGTCCCGGCGGGTTGAGCGCCCTGTCGCGGGCGGCGATGTCGGGTGATTTGAACCCGTAGACGGAGCCGGTGGTCTTCTCGGGCGCGTCGGTGGCATCGATCTGGATCTCGTAGCCGTTGTTCACCGCCGACCACGGATCCGTGGAGGGTGGGAAGCCGATGAAGACGCCGGAGTTGTCGTCACCGGCCATCTTCCAGTCGAGCTTGAGCGAGTAGCCCTGGGTGAACTGCTTGGCCTTGTACCAGTAGAGGCCCATACCGCCGGTCGAGGTCAGGGTGGCGTCGGCGTTGGTGAAGGCGCCGGGTCCTGCCTGCTCCCAGCCGGTGGTGGAGCCGTTGTACAGGGCGGTGTAGCCGGTCTCGGGGCGGCAGTCTGCCTGCGCCGCGCCCATGGCGTACGCGATGCCGCCCTTGAGGTGCTGGAGGAAGGCCGGGTCCGAGAAGCTCTCCGCGGTGTGGCCGAGACCGGTGTAGAACGAGCGGCCGCCCTGGTAGGTCTTGCACCAGGAGATCGGGTGGTCGGCGCCCATCGCGCCGCCGGAGTAGGACGACTCGTCCAGCGTGGCCAGCACGTGTGCCGTCGCGCGGGGGTTGGTGCGGTAGTTGTACCACTCATCGGTCCTGGTCCAGGTGGCGGGCAGGTGGGCGGTCGCGGGGTGGGCCCGGTCCTCGACTTTCACCTTCGCCTGCTGGATCGCGGGGTGCGAGGAGAACCAGGCGCCGACCAGCTCGCCGTAGAACGGCCAGTCGTACTCGGTGTCGGCCGCCGCATGCACGCCGGCGTAGCCGCCACCCGCCTTGATGTAGGACTCGAAGGCCGCCTGCTGCGCGGCATCGAGCACGTCGCCGGTGGTGCTGAGGAAGACCACGGCCTTGTACCCGGCCAGGTTGCCGGCGGTGAAGGCGGCCGGGTCCTCGGTCGCGGTCACCTTGAAGCCCATGTTCTTGATCGCCTGGATGCCCGCGGCGATGGAGTCGTGGCGATATCCGGCCGTACGGCTGAAGACCAGCACGTCACCGCCGCCGCCGGGCGGGGTGAAGCGCTGGTTGGCGCCGCCGTCGCAGGTCTTGATGACCAGCTGGGACCGGTCGGTCGCGTCGAGGCACTTGCCCAGCGCCTTGACCGTGCCGCCGCCCGCGGCCCACTTCTGCGCGGCGGTGCCGTTGCAGGTCCAGATCTGCACCTTGGTGCCGTCGGCGCTGTTGCCACCCGCCACGTCCAGGCACTTGCCGAGCGCCTTGACGGTGCCGGAGGCGGCGTCGACGGTCCAGGCCTGGGCGTTGGTGCCGTTGCATTCGTACATCTGCACCCTGGTGCCGTCGGCCGAGTTCGCCCCCGCGACGTCGACACAGCCGCCCCCTGGGCCGCCGATGGGCCCGCTGACCGGCTGCGACACGGGGTCGGCCGAGAGCGTGAAGGAGTCCACGTCGAACAGGGCGCCCGCGCCGCCGGTGAAGACCAGGAACAGGCTGGTGGACGTGGTCGTCACGCCGGTCAGTGGCGCCTGGACGTCCACGAAGTTCTCCCAGCCACCGGTCTTCGGTACGGTCGCCTTCCCGACGACGGGGCCGGTCTGCGAGCCCGTGCGCAGCTCGATGGTTCCTCCCGCGCCGCCCGAGGAGACGCGGAAGGCGGCCGACTTCGCCCGGCTGAGCTCGTAGGGGGTGAAGGAGATCCAGTCCCCGTTGTCGATGTAGCCGACTGTCCTGCCGCCCTCGGCCGCCGCCTTGTCCACCCGCTGGACACCGGAGGCGGCGGCGTAGTGCTCGGCCTGCCGATGCCGGGGCTGCAAGACGATCTCCGTGCTGCCGCTCAGCCCGCCCTTGTCGGTGTAGGAGGCGTTGAACACGGCGAAGATGTTGGCCGCGCTGTCGTGCTCGCCGTCACGGGGGATGGTGATCTCACCTTCGCAACCGTTCTTCGAGGTGATCGGATGGCCGTGGCTGTCGTGCCCGAGGACGTAGGTGACCTTGACCGTGGCACAGTCGACGGTGCCGTCCTCCGGGTCGGCGACGGTGACCTTGAAGGGCACCGTGTCGCCCCACTCGAACAGCTGCCCCGCGCGCGGCGCCTGGAAGGCGATGGTCGGGGCGGTGTTGCCCACGGTGATCGGGACGCTCGCCGTACCGGTGTTGCCCACGGGATCGCGGACGGTCAGCGTGGCGGTGAAGTCGCCCCTGGCGGTGTAGGTGTGCTTGGGGTTGGCCTCGGTGGACTTGGCGCCGTCTCCGAAGTCCCAGGCGTAGGTGATGGGCCGGCCCTCGGGGTCGGCCGAGCCGGCGGAGGAGAACGTGACGGCCAGCGGGGGCTGGCCGGAGGTTCTGTCCGCCGAGACGCGAGCGGTCGGGCTGCGGTCGCGGCCTTTGATGTACTCGATGCGGTAGAGCGCGGAGTTCTCGTCGCCGCCGAAGTAACCGGTGCCGTAGTCGAGGACGTAGAGCGCGCCGTCGGGACCGAACGCCAGGTCCATCACCTGGCTGCCGGTCCACGGGAAGTCTTGGATGTGGTTGTCGGCGAGGGTGACGGCTTTGATCCAGCGGCGTCCGAACTCGCCGAGGAAGGCCGTCTTGTCCATCTCCTGCGGGAACTTGACCTGCGAGTCGAGGTCCGGGTCGTAGTGGTAGACCGGGCCGCCCATCGGCGACTCGGATCCGGTGCCGAACTCGGGCGGGCTGCCGGCGTCGCCGCCGTATCTGATCCAGGCCGGCAGTGCGGGTGGCAGCGTGCCCAGCCCGGTGTTGCGGAAGGAGTTGTTCACCGGTCCGCCCGCGCAGTCGTACTTCGCGCCCGACGGGCCTGAGGGGAAGGTGTACTCGTTGTAGGTCTCGGCCGGGGTGTTGGTCCCCGTGCAGTACGGCCAGCCGTAGTTGCCCGGCCTGTCCACCTTGTCGAACTCCACCTGCCCCGAGGGGCCGCGGCTGGGGTCGCTGCTGCCCGCGTCCGGCCCGTAGTCACCGACGTACACGATGCCCGTGAGCCTGTCCACGCTCATGCGGAAGGGGTTGCGGAAGCCCATCGCGTAGATCTCGGGCCGGGTCCTGGCGGTGCCGAGCGGGAAGAGGTTGCCCTGCGGGATCGTGTAGGTGCCGTCGGCCGGGTTCACCTTGATGCGCAGGATCTTGCCGCGCAGGTCGTTGGTGTTGGCGGCGCTGCGCTGGGCGTCGTATGCCGGGTTGCGGTCGGCCCGCTCGTCGATCGGTGCGTAGCCGGCCGAGTCGAAGGGGTTGGAGTCGTCGCCGGTCGACAGGTAGAGGTTGCCTTGGGCGTCGAAGTCGAGGTCGCCGCCCACGTGGCAGCAGATGCCCCGGTCGGCGGGCACGTCCAGGACCTTCTTCTCGCTGGTCGGGTCCAGCGTCCAGTCGGCCTTGAGGGTGAATCTGGACAGCCGGTTCACGCCCTGCCAGGCGTTCCAGTCCGATCCGGTGGCCGGGGCGTCCCCGGCCGGGGTCGACAGCTTGGGTGCGTAGTACAGGTAGACGGTCCTGTTGGTGGTGAAGCCCGGGTCGGCGGCCACGCCCTGCAGACCCTCCTCGTCGTGGCTGTAGACCGGCAGGGCGCCCAGCACTCGGGTGTCGCCCAGTTTGTCGGTACGGCGGAGCGTCCCGTCCCGCGAGGTGTGCAGGACCGACAGGTCGGGGAGCACGGTCATGGTCATGGGCTCGCCCATGTCGGGCACGCCTCTGGCCAGCTCGATGCGCTGGTAGTCGGCGGGGTCGACGGCGTCGTGGGCGCGGGCGGGTGCGACCCATAACGGGATCAGGGATAACGCGCACAGGAGTGCTAAGAGACGACGAAACATGCCGGATTCCCTCCACAGATGGGGTACTAACGCGGCGTTCCGACGCAATATATGGCGCTATGTCACGACTGCACAGACTCTTTCGCCGAGAATCGACCTAAGCCTGTCTAATAAGCAACATAAAGAGACGGGCCCGCAGACCAGGGGGCCGTGGTGCCCGGGTCACGAAGTGGCGTGGCGGCGAGCAGGTGGCATCGACTCGCCGGATGCGCCGGGCGCGGGTCCTCAGCCGAAGTGCGGGCGGCGGCCGGTGGCGGCGGCTCGCCGTACGGGAGAAGGCCGATCAGTACACGAGAAGGCGATCAGTAGAGGCGGACACGGCCGCGGGCGGTGGGGAGGGGAAGGTCGAGGACGGTGCGGATGCCGGGAGCGGAGGCGCAGACGGCGGGGACCGCGTTGACGGCGTGGGCGGCCGCGGCGGCCAGGCCGTGGGAGACCTCCTCGACGGCGATCGTCATCTGCGGGACGCCCTCGATGTGGATGGTGAAGCCGGGGTCGGGCCAGCGGGTGACCTGGGTGGCGTCGGCCTTGTAGACGACCTCGACCGTCATGAACGGCCGGCCGTGGACGAGCCCGGAGAAGACCCAGCGGGAGGCGCACACCGTGCCTTCGCGGACGAGCCCGGCGGCGATCTCGAACTCGTGCGAGGCCAGCTCGAACTCGTCGCTCTCCTCCACCTCGTCCAGCCGCACGTCGAGCGCGTCGGCCACGAGCTGGACGCTCTCGGCGAACAGCTGCCGCTGGAAGGCCCGGTACGGCCGGACGGCGGCGGTGTAGTCCTTGGCCGAGCGGGTGAAGCCGACCAGGTCGACCACCACCTGGCGCGACGGGTGGCCGCGGAAGTCGGAGGATTCGCGCACGTAGATGTGGTCGACCCGGTCCGACAGGCCGGTCAGCGCGAGCGGCAGGTAGTCGCTCATGAAGCCGGGGTTGACGCCCGTGCCGTGCATCGTGGTGCCGCCGCGGGCGCAGGCCGCCTCCAGGCGGTCGACCACGGCGGGGCCGTACGACCTGGGGTAGACGAAGCCTGTGGTGGTGATGACGTTCTTGCCTGAGGCAAGCAGCGCGCAGATCGTCTCGAGGTCGGCGGCGTGGTCGTTGCCGAAGTAGGCGGCCGGCAGCGGCGTGTGCAGCACGCAGTCGGCTTCCAGCGCCAGGATGCGCTCCACGTCGTCGGTGCACGGCACGCCGGCGGGCGGCAGACCGACGAGCTCGCCCGCGTCACGGCCCACCTTGTCGGGGTCGTAGACGAGGACTCCCGCGAGCTCGAGTCCTGGCCTGGAGAGCACGCCGCGCAGGGCATGGCGGCCGACGGCGCCGGTGGCCCATTGGACCACGCGCAGATCGGGCATATGTGGGCCTCCATCCGGGGTGGACGGCCTCGCGGAGCCCAGAACTCTAGCAGAAAAAGAAGCGCCTGATCACTATCCGCGACGATCAGTAACGCTGGCTTCCGCCCCGGATATTGTGCAAACTCTAGAATGTTGTTCTCTTTCAGTGGGAGGTTCGATGCTTCGGTTCGATGACAGGGTCGCGATCATCACGGGGGCCGGGCACGGCCTCGGCCGGTCGCACGCGCTGCTGCTGGCGGAGCGGGGCGCCAAGGTCGTGGTCAACGACCTGGGCGGCGCGCTCGACGGCACCGGCGCCTCCGCGAGCCCGGCGGCCGAGGTCGTCGAGCTCATCACCAAGAACGGCGGGCAGGCCATCGCCAACGCCGACAACGTGGCCACCCCCGAGGGCGCCCGGGCGATCGTCCAGGCGGCCGTCGACGCGTTCGGCAAGATCGACATCGTGGTGAACAACGCCGGGATCCTGCGCGACAGGTCGTTCGGGAAGATGTCCGTGGAGGACTTCGACGGCGTGCTGGCCGTCCACGTCAGGGGGTCCTACCTGGTGAGCCAGGCGGCGTACCCGCACATGAAGGAGGCCGGCTACGGCCGCATCGTCAACACCTCCTCGCCCGCCGGGCTGTTCGGCAACTTCGGGCAGGCCAACTACTCCACCGCCAAGATGGGGCTGGTCGGGCTCACCAAGACGCTCGGCATCGAGGGGGCGCGCAACGGCATCAAGGCCAACGCCATCGCGCCCATCGCCTGGACCCGGATGACGGAGTCGCTGCTGCCGGCGGAGTTCGAGGCCAAGTTCACACCTGAGCGGGTCAGCGCGCTGGTGGCCTACCTGGCACACGAGTCGTGCGCGTCGACCAGCGAGGTCTTCTCTGTCGGCGGCGGCCGCGTGGCCCGCGTCTTCGTCGCCGAGGGGCCGGGGTGGAAGACGGACGACCTCACGCCTGAGGCGATCGCCGACAACTGGGAGGCGGTCATGGCCGAGCAGCCTTACGTCCTGACGGCCGCCGACTCGATGAAGGCCATGCTCTAGCAGGTGACGTCGCCGCTGGGGACTACCCCCTTGAGGAGGTAGTCCCCGACGGCCCGATCCACGCACCCGTTCCCGCGCCCGTAGGCGGTGTGCTGGGTCGCGTCCACCGTGACGAGCTTCGTGCCCTTGAGCCAACGAGCGAGCCAGGTCACCTCACGATGTCGTAGCGCGTGTTGAGCGCGTCGAACATTCCCGGGGCCCAGCCGAGTGCGCTGATGCCGGAGATTCCCGGCCCGCCATAGTTGACGACGAGCGAGCCGATCCTGTGTGCCTGGTCCTTGGCGGGAATCTTGGCCACGCCCAGGTCCAGCGTGCGTTCCTCGGGCCTGTCATGGTCGAGCGGGACCCGGACCGTGGCGCACTGGAGTGCCGGTTTGTCCGGGCACGGGCTCCAGGTCGGGTGCTGGGCGCGCAGGGCGTCGTCCGTCTGGTTGGTGATCTCGGTGTAGCCCCACCCGGCCGCCAGCAGGACGACGATCACCGCCAGTGGGCGTAATCGACGAAGCACCGGCCAATCTAAGCACGCGACGGCCTCTGTGATCATGGCCCGCCGTACCGCGGTTCTGCCGAATATCGGCATAATCGCGGCATGACCTCAACGGCCGGCGACCTCCTGGCTCTCATCAGCGCCGGGGCGGCGACCACGCGAGCCGACCTGGCCAAGCTCACGGGCCTGGCCAGGTCGACCGTCTCCCAGCGGATCGACGCGCTCGTGGAGCGCGGCCTGCTGGAGGAGAGCGAGGCCATGGAGTCGACCGGCGGGCGCCCGCCGCGACACCTGCGGCTGGCGACGGACAGGAGCACCGTGGCCGGCGTGGACCTGGGTGTCACGCACTGCCGCGTCGCGCTGATGGACCTGTCGGGGCGGGTGCTGGCGTGCGTGGAGGACCCGATCAGGATCGAGGAGGGGCCCGAGGTCGTGCTGGCCCACGTCGACCGGCGGGTGGAGGGCCTGCTGGCCGAGACGGGGCGGACCAAGGGGTCGCTCGAGGCCATGGGCATCGGCGTGCCGGGGCCGGTCGAGTTCGCCACGGGGCGGCCGAACAACCCGCCGATCATGCCGGGCTGGAACGAGTACCCGATCCCGGACCACTTCGACACCAAGGTGCTGGTGGACAACGACGTCAACGTGATGGCGCTGGGCGAGCACCGCAACGCCTTCCAGCACGTCGACCACCTGCTGTTCGTCAAGATCGGCAGCGGCATCGGCTGCGGGATCATCGCCGACGGCAGGCTGCACAGGGGCGCGCAGGGGTCGGCGGGCGACATCGGCCACATCCGGGTGAGCGGGCACGAGGATGCGGGCTGCCGCTGCGGCAACAGCGCCTGCCTGGAGGCCGTCGCGGGCGGGACCGCGCTGGCGCGACGACTGACCGAGCTGGGCATCCCCGCCGAGTCCGGCTCGGACGTGGTGGCCCTGGTGCAGAGCGGCAACACGCAGGCGCTCAGGCTGGTGCGGGAGGCCGGCCGGCTCATCGGCGAGGTACTGGCCGGCCTGGTCAACTTCTTCAACCCGCAGGTCATCGTGATCGGCGGCGTGATGGCCAGGGTTCACGAGCACCTGCTCGCCGGCATCCGCGAGACGATCTACCGGCGCTCGCTGCCGCTGGCCACCCACGAGCTGGAGATCGCGCCGAGCCACACCGGGGAGGACGCGGCGGCGCTGGGCGCCGGGATCCTCGCCATCGAGCACCACCTGTCGGTGGCGAACGTCAACCGGCTCGTCGCAGGCGCAGGATGAGCTGCTTGACGTCGGTGGCCGCGTACTTCTCCGCCGCCACCGACGGGTCCGAGCACAGCAGCACCGGGCCGTCGTCCCGGCTGTCGGGCAGCTGGCCGTGACTGCCGCGCACGCCCGACGGGTCGAGCGGCACGACGTCCATCAGGTAGCGCAGCCCGGTCTTCTTGCGCAGCAACGCCCTGGCGGCGCGCAGCTTGCCGCCCGGCGCGAACAGCAGCTCGGCCGGGTCGTAGCCGGGCTTGCGGTGGATCTCCACCGCGCGGGCGAAGTCGGGCGCGCGCGCGTCGTCCAGCCAGTAGTAGTAGGTGAACCACGAGTCGGGCTCGGCCACGGCCACCAGGTCGCCGGCGCGCTCGTGGTCGATGCCGAAGGCGGGTTTGGTCTCGGCGTCCAGCACCAGGTCGACGCCGTCGAGCTCGGCCAGGACCGCCCGCGTCCTGCCCAGGTCGGCAGGGTCGCGGACGTAGACGTGGGCGACCTGGTGGTCGGCGACGGCGAAGGCGCGCGAGGTCCACGGGTCCAGGTACTCCATGCCGTCCTGGGTGTGCACGTGCAGGAGCCCGGCCCTGCGCAGCGCCCGGTTGACGTCGACGGGCCGGGAGACGCCGGTG
Organism: Nonomuraea sediminis; assembly: GCF_018531495.1. Lineage (GTDB taxonomy): Bacteria > Actinomycetota > Actinomycetes > Streptosporangiales > Streptosporangiaceae > Nonomuraea > Nonomuraea sediminis. The sequence goes on along the minus strand of NZ_JAHDTI010000009.1, from coordinate 528,309 downwards.
ATGCCGTACTCGGAGACGACCAGCACCTGGTCGCCGCGCTCGCGGCACAGCTCGATCAGGGGCCGCAGCGCCGTGTCCACCTCGGTGGCGGCCCGCACCGCCTCGCCTGAGGAGGGCCCGAAGCGCTGCAGGTCGTAGTCGAGATGCGGGACGTAGACGAGCAGCAGGTCCGGGGCGTGGCGCTGGAGAACGCGCCCGGCCGCCGCGATGATCCACCGGCTGGAGGCGATGGACGCGGTCGGACCCCAGTAGGTGAAGAGCGGGAAGCCGCCGATCCTGGAGACCAGGTCGTCGTGGAGGTCGGCAGGGTAGGTGTAGCAGTCGGGCTCCTTGCGGCCGTCGGCGTAGTAGATCGGGCGCGGGGTGACCGTCCAGTCGACGCGCGCCCCCATGGCGTACCACCAGCACAGGTTGGCGACCGTGCCGTCCAGCTCGTCCCAGACCTTGGAGCCCTGGACGAGGGCGTTGTGCTGCCGCCACAGGTGGACCTCGCCCAGGTCGCGGAAGTACCAGCCGTTGCCGACGATGCCGTGCTCGCGCGGCGGCAGCCCGGTGAGCATGGAGGACTGGACCGAGCAGGTCACCGCGGGGAAGACCGTCTCGAGCGGGGCCGAGAAGCCCTGGTCGGCCACCGAACGTACCGCGGGCATGTGCGGGAGCAGGCGCGGTGTGAGGCCCACCACGTTGATCACGACGAGCGCCATCACGCCTCCTCGAGGCCGAGTTCGATCAGGGTGTCGCGGGTCCAGGCCAGCTCGGCGGCGATGCCCGCGGCCAGGTCGTCCTGCCTGCCGGGCAGGACGTCCCAGGTGTAGGTCTCGACCTCGAGGTGGTCGGCGTCGGTGCTCGCCAGCACCTCGGCCAGCGCCTGCCGCAGCACCGGCCGGGTGCTGGACAGCGGCGGCGGCGGGTCGGCGTGCAGGGGGATGTGGAAGTGCACGCGCCAGGGCCGGTCATCAGGCAGTACGGCCAGCGCCTCGTCGAGGTCGTCGGCGCCCAGCGAGCCCGCCCTGGTCTGGTGCAGGAAGCGGGGCTCGACGAAGCGCTCCAACTCCCGGCGAGCGGCGGCGGGGTCGCGGGCCTCCAGGGCGGCGGACGCCTGGACCTTGACGACGGGTAATCCGCCCAGCTTGTCGAGGGCCTCGCGGGGATCCTCGTGCATAACCGCGAGGTGGCACGTGTCCAGGCATATCCCGAAATATCGGGGATCGAAGTCTTTGAGGAGGGCGGCGGCCTGGTCGACGGTCTCGATGACGCACCCGGGTTCCGGCTCGAATCCGACCCGGATCCTGCGCCCGGTGGCGCTCTCGACTGCCTGGAGTTCGATCGCCAGCAGGTCCAGGGCGGCCAGTGCGGCGTCGGCCGAGCGGGTGCGCCAGCACAGCGGCAGCGTGGAGATGCTGCCACGGGCGGCGTCCTCCGGCAGCAGCGCGGCCAGCGCCCAGGCCAGGTCGGCGGTGTAGGCCAGGCGCTCCGGCTCGGCCCAGTCCGGCCGGTACACCGCCCCCTTGACCACCGGCCGCTGGAACCCGTCGTAGGGGAAGCCGTTGAGCGTGACCACCTCCAGGCCCCGCCCCGCCAGCTCGGCCCGCAGCCGCTCGGGATGGGCCCGTACCTCGGCCGCCGCGGGAGCCGCCAGCCACAGGCCCAGCCCCAGCAGCCCGGCGCCGAGCCGCTCGCGCACGGGGACCGCGTACCGGTCGAACTGGGCGACCACCCCCGCCAGGTCCTCAGCGGGATGGACGTTGGTGCAGTAGGCGAGGTGGACCAGGCGGTCGCGGTGGCGGAAGCGCATCAGCCACCCCGCTTGATCGAGTTGCCGGCGAAGGTCTCACCGGCCGCGGTGTCCAGCGCCAGCCGGCCGCTCTGCCCGTAGAACTCGACGGGATTGCGCCACAGCACCCGGTCGACGTCGTCGTCGGAGAACCCGGCCGCTAGCATCGCCTCGCCGGTCCTGCGGGTCTTCAGCGGGTCGCTGCGTCCCCAGTCGGCGGCCGAGTTGATCAGGATGCCGGCCGTGCCGTACTCCTGGAGGATCTTGACCATGCGCCGCTCGTCCATCTTGGTGTCCGGGTAGATGGAGAAGCCCATCCAGCAGCCCGACCCGGCGACCAGGCCGACGGTGAGCTCGTTGAGGTGGTCGACCACGACGCGCTCGGGCGCGATCCCCGCCTCGCGGACGACGTCGAGGGTGCGCCTGGTGCCCGCCACCTTGTCGCGGTGCGGGGTGTGCACGAGGACCGGCAGGCCGGACTCGCGCGCGAGCGCCAGCTGGGCGGCGAAGACCTCGTCCTCCTCCGGGGTCATCGAGTCGTAGCCGACCTCGCCCACGGCGACCACCCGGTCCTTGGCGAGATAGCGCGGGATGATCTCCAGCACCTCGCGGCAGCGCGGGTCGTTGGCCTCCTTGGGGTTGAGCGCGATCGTGCAGTGGTGGGCGATGCCGAACTGGCCGGCGCGGAAGGGCTCCCAGCCGACCAGCGAGTCGAAGTAGTCGGCGAAGCTGGCCGCCGAGGTGCGCGGCTGACCCAGCCAGAAGGCCGGCTCGACCAGGGCACGCACTCCCGCCGCGGCCATCGCCTCGTAGTCGTCGGTGGTCCTGGACGTCATGTGGATGTGGGGATCAAAGATGCGCATGGACGACCTCCATCACGTCCGCCGCTACCTCGCGGCCCGCCGCCGTCCGCTCCCTGGCGTAGTCGGCCAGCATGCGGACCAGTTCCGGGTCGGTCCGCTGCCCGAGTCCCGCCACCCGGGCCAGCGGGATGCCGCAGAACACGCACTTGAGCACGCCCTGCCGCCAGGCGTCGGCGGGCAGGTGGGCGGCGGCGTAACCGCCCATCGCCGACTCGATCAACCGGGTGTCGTTGGTGCGCAGCGCGTCGAGCACGAGGGGCACGCCCTCGTCACCGTCGATCGCCTCCAGCGCGCGCAGGACGGCCAGCTTCTCCCCGGCGTCGCCGTACCGGTAGAGATCGGGCAGCTCGCGCGCCGCAGCGTCGCGGGGGAGCGCCGCGATCAGCTGCTGCCGTGACTCCTCTCCCCAGGTGCGGGCGGCCGCGGGGAAGAGGGTGGCGATCTTGCGGGGTTCGGTTCTCAGCAGGTCACACGCCTCGTGCAGGGATCGCGCCATGCTCTCCGCCTTCCGGAGGAATGCCAGGGAACGGCGGGCCACGTCCACCGCCGCGTGGGAGTGCCGGGGCAGCTCGACGGCGACCAGGCCGGGGAAGTCGCGCAGCGCCGCGAGCACGGGGGCGAACTCGATCTCGCCCTCGCCGAACTCCAGGTGCTCGTGCACGCCCCGCCGCATGTCGTCGATCTGCACGTTGACCAGGTACGGCAGGGCCCGCCGTACGCATTCGGCCACCGGGGCGGGCTCCAGGCAGCGGCAGTGGCCGATGTCCAGCGTGAGCCCGAACAGGTCCGGCGCGCCGAGCCGGTCGCGCAGGGCCAGGTAGCCGTCGATGGTGTCGATGAACATGCCGGGCTCGGGCTCGAACCCGAGCGGGACGCGGTACCTGTCGGCCGCCTCGAGCACCTCGGCGCAGGCGTGGGTGAGGCGGTCCCAGGGATCCTCCAGATCGGGAGGGCTGCCGCTCCAGAAGGAGACCGCCGTGGCGCCCAGGTCGGCGGCCATGGCGCACGCCCTGCGCAGCAGGTCGATCCTCCTGTCGGAGTCGAAGAGGGTGGGCTGGTGCTTGCGCCAGGGGTCCAGGAGGTAGCGGGCGCCCGTCTCGACGACGCAGGACAGGCCCAGGTCGCCGAGTCGCCGGGCGATGCGGCTGACGTCGGGGAAGGAGTAGGGATCGAGGTGGTGGTGGTCGAGGGTGATGGCGACGCCGTCGTAGCCGAGGTCGGCCAGGATGGCCAGGGCGTCGTCGAGGCGGTGGTTGTCGAACCCGTTGGTCCCGTAGCCGAACCTCATGTTGGGGAGACCTTCCTGGCCAGGCGGCTGGCCAGCGGGTGGGCGGCGACCACGGCCAGCGCTCCCGCCAGGTTGCCGCTTCCTGCGATCAGGGCGGCCTGCAGCGGGATCAGCGCCATGATTCCCGCGCCCACCGCCTTCCTGACCGTGGGCGGCGACCCGTCCTTCACCGTCTCGACCTGGGCCCTGCCGAAGGACCCGAGGTAGGAGGCGGCCAGCACGCCGGTGACCGCGCGGGTCCCGGCCGGGGCGCCGCCAATGGCGCGGCCCGTCATGGTCGCGGCCGTAACGGCGATGGCGGTGGTTGCGGCCAGGGTGGCGGTGGGTACAGCGGGGCCGGTGCCCTCGACCTCGCGCCTGCTCAACGCGGTGACCGCCGCGGTGTGGGCGCCCACGAGCAGCGCGGACGGCACCGCCCTGGCCGAGCGGCCGCCTAACAACACGTTGAGCGCACGGCAGGCCGCCATGGCCACCGGACCTACGGCCGTGGACTTCAGCCGCAGGTCATAGGCCCACACGGTGGCGGCGAGCGGCACCGCGACCGCCATCGCCCGTCTCCCGCCCGAGACGGCGGCCAGTGCCAGCCCGGCGGCGGTGAGCCCCACGCTCGCCCCCAGCGCGGCTCCGGGCGAGACTCGACCCGACGGGATCGGCCGCTCGGGGCGCTCCCGCGCGTCCACCTCCCGGTCGGCGTAGTCGTTGAGAGCCATCCCCGCCCAGTAGAGGCAGATGGACCCCGCCACCAGCCCGGGCTTCACCGGCCTGCCCGCCGCCGCGGCCCCGGCCAGCAGGTCGCCGGGCACCGACAGCGCGGCAGAGGCACGGACCAGCTCGAGCAGGGCCCGTAACCGGCCCGGCCTCACAGCGCCCCGGCCCAGGCCACGAGGGCGTCGAACTGCCGCGACAGGGCGTGCTGGGTGGTGTCCACCGGGTCCTTGAAGAAGAAGCCCAGCTCGGGGACAGGACCGGCGCGGCCGGCGGCCTGGGCGGCGGACATGAACCTGGCCAGGTCGAGCACCAGCGGCGCGGCCAGCGTGGAGTCGCACCCCTGCCAGGTGAACTGCAACGTCATCCCCACCCCGAGGAACCCCTCGAAGGAGACGTGGTCCCAGGCCGTCTTCCAGTCGCCCAGGTCGGGGACGTAGTCGATGTGGATGTCGCCGTCGACCGGGTAACCGAGCACCTCGGTGGTCAGCCGGCCCTTGGAGGAGATCTTGCTGCTGGCCGCGAGCGGATCGGCCAGGGTCTGCCCGTCGCCGCCGCCCAGCAGGTTCGTCCCCGACCAGGAGCGCACCCGCAGCGCGCGCTGGGCGAACATCGGCGCCAGCACCGACTTCACCAGCGTCTCCCCGGTCTTGGCGTCGCTGCCCGCGTACGGCACGCCCCGGGACAGCGCCAGCTCGCGCAGGGCGGGCAGGCGCCCGCCGGTGGAGGGGGTGAAGTCGACGTAGGCGCAGCCGCCGCCCATGGCGGCGTAGGCGTACAGGGAGCTGGAGTCCAGGACGTGCAGGTCGGCCTCGAGGGAGGCCAGGTCCCGGGTGGCCGGGTGGGGTTCGGAGCGGGGCTGGGTGGAGGCGACGTTGATGACGACCACCCGCTCCAGGTCGTGGCGCCGCCGGAAGTCCGCGAGGTCGTCCCGCAGCCGCTCGACCGCCTGGCCAGGATCCCCGTCCTGGTGGCCCGGCCTGATCTCCGCCTCGGCGGCCTCGATCGCCGGGCCCACCTGGCGGACGACGTGCTCGGGTACGGCACCGCCTCTGGCCAGTTGCTCGGCCCGCTTGGCCAGCGGTATCCCGGTCACGTCGTGGCCGCCGAAGACCAGGTCGGCCACGTCGGGCAGGCGCGCTCCCGCGAAGTCGGGCAGCTCGCTCACGCAGCCCACCGGCGGGACTAATCGGGCCCGCAGCGCCGCGGCGCCGATCACGGTCGCCGTGGCCACGGATCCTCTAGCTCCGATCAGCCAAACTCCTGTCCGCATTCCGGTCACCCTCTCTCATGGTCAATCCACCGAGGCCAGCACGTGTTCGATCACCATCACGGCGGCGCCGATCATGCCTGCCCGGTCTCCCAGCTCGCTGGCCTGGATGCGCAGGTGCTCGGTGGCCAGCGGGAGCGAGCGGCTGTAGACCACCTCGCGTACCCCGGCCAGGACGTGCTCGCCCGCCTCGGCTATCGCGCCGCCGATGACGATGGTGGAGGGATTGAAGAAGTTGACCATGGAGGCGAGCACGGAGCCGATCTCGCGTCCCGCCTGCCGTACCAGCTGGACCGCGGGCAGGTTGCCCGCGCGCACCAGGTTGACCACGTCGCGGCTGGTCACGGCGCCCTCGAGCTGGGCGGCCAGGGCGGCGCCGCCGGCGATGGCCTCCAGGCAGCCGGTGTTGCCGCACCGGCACAGGGCCAGCTCGCCGCCCGCCACCTGGATGTGGCCGATGTCGCCCGCCGCCCCCTGAGCGCCGCGGTGCAGGTGGCGGTCGGAGATGACGCCGCACCCGATGCCTGTGCCGATCTTGACGAAGATCAGGTGGTCCGTCTGGGGATGCGCGGCCCAGTGCTCGCCCAGGGCCATGATGTTGACGTCGTTGTCGACCAGCACCGGCACGCCGAGCCGCGCGCCCAGCCACTCCGGTACGGCGAAGCCGTCCCAGCCGGGCATGATCGGCGGATTGACCGGGCGTCCCGAGGCGTGCTCGACCGGGCCCGGCAGGCCGACGCCGACCCCGCAGACGTCGTCCAGCGTGTACCCGGCCTCGGCGAGCAGGTCGGTGAAGCTGGTGACGAGCCAGCCCAGCGTCGCCTCGGGCCCGCGGTCGATCGCCACGTCGGCGGTCCGCTCGGCCAGGATCTCGGTGCCGAGGTCGGTGATCGCCAGCCGGTCGTGCGTCGCGCCGAGGTCGGCCGTCAGCACGACCCTGGCGGCCCGGTTGAAGGAGAACGCCGTGGCGGGACGCCCGCCGGACGCGATGGCCTCCTCGTGAGGCACGATCCAGCGGTTGCTCAGGAGCGTGTCGAGCCGCTGCGAGATCGTGGACCTGGCCAGCCCGGTGAGCTGGGCCAGGTCGGCCTTGGTCCGGGCCTGGCCGTCCCTGAGTATGGCGAGCAGCGCTCCCATGCCGTCCACTCCGTTGAATCCCCTCGTGTCGGACTATTTGCGGTTGTATCACAACTTTTGCTTGACCGTCGTTATAAGTCCCTCTTACGATCCGATCTGCGACTAGTTATGTCGACCATCGACATATCACTGGAGGTCGGCAGTGCTCAACATGAGCGGGATCGGCAAGAGCTTCCTCGGCGTTCGCGTCCTGTCCGGCGTTGACCTCGAAGCCCAGGCGGGCGAGGTGCACGCGGTTGTCGGTGAGAACGGCGCGGGCAAGTCGACGCTGATGAAGATCCTCGCCGGCGTCCACGTGCCGGACGAGGGCACGATCACGATCGACGGCCGTACGGTGGCCTTCCACCACCCGCTCGACGCGCAGCGCGCCGGGGTCGCGATCATCTACCAGGAGTTCAACCTCCTGCCCGAACGCAGCGTCGCCGAGAACGTCTTCGTCGGCAGGGAACCCGCACGGCGCGGTGTCGTGGACCGCGCCGCCATGGAGGCCGAGACCGAGCGATTACTCGGCGAGCTCGGCGAGACCGGGTTCGGCCCCCGCCACCGGGTGGGCGCGCTCGGCGTGGCGCAGCAGCAGGTCGTGGAGATCGTCAAGGCGCTGTCGATCGACGCGCGGATCATCGTCATGGACGAGCCCACCGCCTCGCTGGCCGAGCACGAGGTCGAGCTGCTCCACACGCTCGTGCGCCGCCTGCAGGAACGCGGCATCGCGATCCTCTACATCTCGCACCGCCTGCGCGAGGTCTTCGACCTGGCCGACCGCGTCACCGTGCTGAAGGACGGCGCGCTCGTCGCCACCCGCCCGATCACCGAGCTGACCACGGCCGAACTGGTGCGGCTCATGGTCGGCAGGGAGCTCAGCGACTACTTCCCGCCCCGGGCGACGCCCGGCGAGATCGGGGACGTCCTGCTGAAGGTCGCGGACGGGGGCAACTCCCGGCTCCGCGGCATCGACCTGGAACTGCGCGCCGGGGAGATCACCGGCGTGGCCGGGCTCCAGGGGTCCGGCCGTACCGAGCTGGCCAAGGCCGTCTTCGGCGCCGAGCCGTTCACCGAGGGGCACATGACGCCCGTCAGGCCCAGGACCGTCCGCGAGGCCATGGCCGCCGGCATCGGCCTGGTCACCGAGGACCGCAAGGCCGAGGGCCTGGCCCTGCGCCAGTCGGCCGGCGACAACGCCCTGCTGGCCGCCCGCGCGACCGGGATGCGCAACGGCAAGGTGCGCGAGCTGCTCCAGCGCGTGGGCCTGGCCCCGCCCGACCCCGAGCGCGAGGTCCGGTACCTGTCAGGCGGCAACCAGCAGAAGGTGGTCCTGGCCCGCTGGCTGAACGTCAAGCCGCGCGTGCTGGTCTTCGACGAACCCACGCGCGGTGTCGACGTGGGCGCCAAGGCCGCCATCCACGACCTGGTCAGGGACCTGGCCAGGGACGGGGTGGCGGTGATGATGATCTCCTCCGAACTGCCGGAGCTGATCGGCATGAGCGACCGGATCATCGTGCTGCGCGAGGGCCGGATCGCCGGGATCCTGCCCGCGGGCTCCTCGGAGGAGACGATCATGCACCTGGCGGCCTCCCATGAGTGAGCAGGTGATCAGAAGGCTGCAGTGGAGCCCGGTCAGGGTCGTCTTCCTGGCCCTGGTCCTGGTCGCCGTCATCGGCGCGGCCGTCGGCGGCGGCGACTACCTCACGCTGGAGACCGTCGTCGGGATCCAGCAGCGCTCGGCGGCGCTGGGCATCGTCGCCGCCGGCCAGACGCTGGCCATCCTGGCGGGCTCGCTGGACCTCAGCGTGGCCTACCTCATCAGCCTCAGCTCGCTGGTGGCCGCCGAGATCATGGAGACGGGCGACGTGGCCGGGGGAGTGGCGGCGGTCGTCGCGATCAGCGCGCTGGTCGGCCTGGTCAACGGCACGGTGATCACCAAGCTGAGGGTGCACGCCTTCATCGCCACGCTCGGCGTGGGCCTGGTCATCAGAGGCGTCATGGACCACCTCTACGACGGCCCCGCGGGCAAGGTGCCCGAGTCGTTCCAGCTGCTGGGCTACTCCCGGATCGGGCCGATCCCGATCTCGGCGATGCTCTGGGCGGGCGTGGCGCTCGCCGTCTGGTTCCTGCTCGCCAGGACCCGGTACGGCTACCGCGTCTACGCCGTCGGCGGGGACGTCGACGTGGCGCGGCTGTCGGGGGTCCGGACGGATCGGGTCGTGATCGTGACCCACGTGCTCTGCTCGCTGTGCGCCGGGATCGCCGGGCTGCTGCTCGCCAGCCGGTTGGGCGCGGGCGCGCCGACGGTCGGGAGTGACGGCGGCTACGACCTGGAGTCCATCGCCGCGGTGGTGCTCGGAGGCACGGCGCTGGCCGGGGGCAGGGGCGGCGTGGGCGGCACCGTGGGCGGGGTGCTGCTGCTGGCCGTACTGGACAGCGTGTTCAACCAGCTCGAGGTCAACTCCTTCTTCAAGGACGTGGTGCGCGGCGTGGTCATCGTGGCGGCCGTGGCGATCTACGCCAGGAGGCGCAAGTCATGAAATATGCGATCTTCGTGGTCCTGATCGTGCTGCTCGCCGCGGTTGCCGTGGCCAACCCCTACTTCCTGGAGCCGGCCGGGATCCTGGCCTTCCTCAAGCGGGCGACGCCCCTGGTGATCCTGGCGGCCGGGCAGTACTTCGTGATCGTCTCCGGCGAGTTCGACCTGTCGGTGGGATCGCTGGTGACGGTCGAGGTGGTCGTGGCGGCGCGGCTGATCGACGGCAGTGAGGGGGCCACCTGGCCGGTGCTGGCGCTGCTCGTCGTGCTCGGACTGCTGGTCGGGCTGGTGAACGGGCTGGTCACGACCCTGCTGAGGGTGCCGTCGTTCATCACCACGCTGGGGATGATGCTGATCCTGTCCGGCGCGGTCTTCCTGTGGACGGGCGGGGCGCCGCGCGGGGCGCTGTCGCAGAACTTCCGGATCTTCGGGCGGGACACCGTCTGGGCGGTCGCCATCCTGGTCGTGGTGGTCGCGGCGGCGGTCCTGCTCAGCAGGTCCACCTTCGGCAAGACGCTCATCGCCACCGGCGACAACGAGCGGGCGGCCAAGCTCTCCGGCGTGCGGGTGAACCGGGTGCGGATCCTCGCCTTCGCCCTGTCGGGGCTGGCCGCGGCGATCGCCGGCATCATGCTGGGCGGCTTCGCCGGGGTCTCCGCCCAGGTGGGCCAGGGGCTGGAGTTCTCGGCCATCACCGCCGTCGTGCTGGGCGGCGTGGCGCTGGGCGGCGGCAGGGGCGCCGTCGTCTCGGCGATGGGGGGCGCGCTCACGCTGGAGGCGCTGTTCACCCTGCTCAACCTGTACGGGATCTCGGGGGCTCTCGAATACGCCGTGCAAGGCGTGATCATCGTTGCCGCTGTGGCGGCGGGAGCCGTACGGCTGCCTGCGATTCTCAGAAAGGGAGACGCTCATGCGTCATAAGTCGACAATCCTGCTGTTCGCCACGGCGTTAGCGGTGGCGGGCTGCACCACCGACAAGCCGGCCGCGACCGCGTCCCAGAGTGCCAAGCCGAGCGCGAGCGCGAGCGAGGCCACGGGCAGCGGCACGGGCGAGCAGTCGAAGTTCTTCGTCCAGGCCGACTACGACGCCCAGCTGGCGATGCGCGGCAAGACGCCGCAGGGGCCCGCCGACAAGCCGTGGGAGCAGGCCATCGACCCGCAGATGGTCAGCACCGCCAAGTACAAGAAGTCCGGGAACATCCACCTGTGCTTCTCCAACGCCGCGGTCAACAACCCGTGGCGGCAGGTCGGCTGGAAGAGCATGCAGGCCGAGGTGTCCACGCACAAGGAGATCACCAAGTTCACCGCGCTTGACGCCGAGGGCAAGGACGACAAGCAGATCACCGACATCGCCGAGCTGACCGGCAAGGGCTGCGACGCGCTCATCGTCTCGCCGAACACCACCGCCACCCTCACGCCCGCCGTCAAGGCCGCCTGCGAGAAGGTCCCGGTGATCGTCTTCGACCGCGGCGTGGAGACCGACTGCCCCGTCACGTTCATCAACCCGATCGGCGGCTACGCCTTCGGCGCCGACGGCGCCGAGTTCCTGGTCGAGAAGGTCCCGGCCGGCGGCAAGATCCTCGCGCTGCGCATCCTGCCCGGTGTGGACGTGCTGGAGACCCGCTGGTCGGCGGCGAAGGTCAGCTTCGACAAGAGCCAGCTGAAGGTCGTCGGCGTGGAGTTCACCGACGGTGACGCCGCCAAGACCAAGAACATCGTCACCGACTACATCCAGCGCTTCGGCAAGATCGACGGCGTCTGGATGGACGCCGGCGCCACCGCGGTCGCCGCCATCGAGGCCTTCGAGGACGCCGGCCTGCCCGTCCCGCCGATCGTGGGCGAGGACCAGCAGGACTTCCTGCAGAAGTGGAAGCAGAACAACCTCACCGCCATCGCTCCCACCTACCCCACCTACCAGTGGCGCACCCCGGTCATCGCGGCACTGAAGATCCTCAAGGGCGAGGAGGTGCCGAAGACCTGGAAGCTCCCGCAGCCCAAGATCACCTCCGACAACCTCGACAAGTACCTGCAGCCCAACATGCCCCCGCTGCACTACGCCCTGTGCGGCTGCGAGGCCCTGCCCGGCTATCCCCAGACCTGGGGTGGCAAGTGACCTCGATCGGGGTCAACACCTGGGTGTGGGTCTCGCCGCTGACAGACGACGATCTGGTACGGCTGGTACCGCGCATAGCCGGCTGGGGCTTCGACGTGATCGAGCTCCCGGTCGAGCAGCCGGGCGACTGGGACCCCGCCCGGGCCAGGGACCTTCTCGACGCCCATGGCCTCAGGGCGTCGGTGGTCCTGGTCATGCCGCCCGGCAGGGAACTGGTCGCCGCGGACAAGGTCGCCGAGACGCAGGACTACCTCCGCCACTGCGTCGACGTGGCCTCGACTGTCGGCTCGCCGGTCATCGGCGGACCGGCCTACGCCTCGGTCGGCCGTACCTGGCGCATGTCGCCTGAAGAACGAGAGGGGATCTATGCCGAACTGAGGCGGAACCTCAGGCCAGTGCTGGACCACGCGGCCGAGAAGGGTGTCCGCGTGGCCGTCGAGCCGCTCAACCGCTACGAGACCAGCCTCGTCAACACCGTCGAGCAGGCACTGGAGGCGCTGCCCGAGGACGCGGGGATCGCCCTGGACGTCTACCACATGAACATCGAGGAGAAGGACCCGGCCGAAGCCGTGCGCCTGGCGGGCGAGCGCATCGCCCACGTGCAGGTGTGCGGAACCGACCGGGGCACGCCAGGACAGGACCGCTTCGACTGGCCCGCCTTCACGCGGGCCCTCGATGCCGCGGGCTATCGCGGGCCGCTGGTCATCGAGTCTTTCACCGCACACAACCAGAGCATCGCCACGGCCGCCTCCATCTGGCGGCCGCTCGCCCCGAGCCAGGACGCCCTGGCCGCGGACGGGCTGGCCTTCCTCAGATCGCTCTAGCAGGAGTCGGAATCCGCCATGCGCAGAGTTCTCGCTGCCCTCATTTCCCCTTTACTCGCCTTGTTATGGGTCGCTCCCGCCCAGGCACACGACACCTTCAAAGCCCTGCTGTTCACCAAGGCGGCCGGGTACGTCCACGATTCCATCCCCGCCGGGATCCAGATGGTCAAGGAACTGGCGACCGACAACCACTTCGCGGTCGAGCAGAGTGACGACCCGGCCGTCTTCAACGACGCCAAGCTCGCCGAGTTCAACGTGATCATCATGCTGAACACCTCCGGCATGGTGTGGACCAGCCAGGAGCAGGAGGACGCGCTGCAGCGCTACGTCCGCTCCGGCAAGGGCGTGGTGGCCATTCACAACGCCCTCGACATGGAGATCGACAACCAGTTCCCCTGGTGGGACGAGCTGATCAACGCCGGCTCGCACATGCCGGGCCACTCGCCCGGCATCTTCCAGGGCACGGCCAAGGTGGCCGACCGGGTGCACCCGTCGACGAAGAACCTGCCGCAGATCTGGCCGCGGGCCGAGGAGTGGTACAACTTCTCGCCCAACAACCGCGGCAAGGTGCACGTGCTGGTCACCGCGGACGAGACCACCTACACCCCCGGCCCGAACGCCATGGGCGACGACCACCCGATCTCCTGGTGCCGCAAGGCCGAGGGCGGCAAGGTGTGGGCCACCGCCATGGGCCACCAGGCCTCCTCCTACAGCGAGCCGTTCTTCCGCGAGCACGTGCGCGGCGGCATCATGTGGGCGGCCGGGGCCGAGGAAGGAGACTGCGGGGCCACGGTCTCCAGCAGCTTCGAGAAGATCACCCTCGACGACAACACCGCCGACCCGATGGAGCTGGACGTCGCCAAGGACGGGCGCGTCTTCTACGTCCAGCGCCAGGGCGCGGTGAAGGTCTACAAGCCCGACACACACAACACGGTCACCGCCGCCCAGCTGAACGTCTACACCGGCGGCGAGGATGGCCTGGTCGGCATGGAGCTGGACCCGGGCTTCGACACCAACCACTGGATCTACCTGTACTGGTCACCGGCGGACAGCACGACGGACGTCAACCGGCTCAGCCGCTTCACGGTCACGGGCGACACGATCGACCTGGCCAGCGAGAAGAAGATCCTCGACGTGCCCGCCTACCGCGACCGCACCTACCCCGAGCCGGGGCACACCGGCGGCGCGGTCGAGTTCGGCCCCGACGGCACGCTCTACCTGAGCACCGGCGACGACACCCCGCCGAACCTGTCGCCCGACTGGCAGGGGTACGCGCCCATCGACTGGCGGCCGGGGCAGTCCATGCTGGACGCCGCCCGCAGCGCGGGCAACACCAACGACCTGCGCGGCAAGATCCTGCGCGTCAAGCCCAAGGCCGACGGCGGCTACGACATCCCCGACGGCAACCTCTTCCCGCCGGGGACGGCCAAGACCCGGCCGGAGATCTTCGCCATGGGCTTCCGCAACCCGTTCCGCTTCACGGTGGATCAGAAGACCGGCTGGGTGTACGCGGCCGACTACGGTCCCGACCGGGGCGGGCCGACCACGGACCGCGGGCCCGAGGGGCTCGTCGAGCTGAACGTCATCAAGAAGGCGGGCAACTACGGCTGGCCGTTCTGCCACGGCGACAACCAGCCGTACGCGCCCTACAACCCGGACACCAAGGTCGTCGGGCCCAAGTTCGACTGCGACCACCCGGTCAACGAGTCGCCCAACAACACCGGCCTGACCGAGCTGCCCCCGATCCAGAAGCCGGTCATCTGGTACGGCTACGGCACCTCGCCCACCTTCCCCGAGCTGCTGTCGGGCGGGTCGGCGCCGATGAGCGGTCCCGTCTACCGCTACAACCCGGACAACCCGTCGCCGACCAAGTTCCCCGCCTACTACGACGGCGTGAACTTCTTCTACGAGTGGGCGCGGCACTACGTCAGGGAGATCCACCTCAACGACGCGGCCGACTCCGCCGTGAAGATCAACTCGTTCCTGCAGGACGGCTCGTTCAAGAAGCCGATGGACATGACCTTCGGCCCGGACGGGTCGATGTACCTGCTCGAGTGGGGCACCGACTTCGGCGGCGGCAACAACGACTCCGGGCTCTACCGGATCGACTACTCCGCCGGGGCCAGGTCGCCGGTGGCCAAGGCGACCGCTGACCACACCGACGGGCCCGCGCCGCTGGCCGTACAGTTCGACGGGTCGGCCAGCTACGACCCCGACGGCGACCCGCTCACCTACGCGTGGGACTTCGACGGAGACGGGACGTTCGACTCCACCGAGGCCAAGCCCTCGCACACCTACGCCAAGGGCAAGTACACCGCCCAGCTCAAGGTGACCGACGCGACGGGCAAGGAGGGCTTCGCCAACATCGAGATCGTCTCGGGCAACTCCCGGCCCGTGGTGACCATCGAGACGCCGGCCAGCGGCACCCCGATCGAGTTCGGCCAGGACGTGCCGTACAAGGTCAAGGTGACCGACCCCGACAACGCCACCATCGACTGCCAGAAGGTGATCGTGAGCCCGGCCCTCGGGCACGACGACCACGAGCACGAGACCACCCAGATCCCCGGCTGCGAAGGCGTGATCAAGACCGGTGACCTGGGCGGCCACCCCGAGGGCGCCAACCTCTACTACGTGATCAACGCCCAGTACGCCGACGGCGGCGACCCGCCGCTGACCGGGTACGCCAAGGCGGTCCTGCAGCCCAAGCGCAAGCAGGCCGAGTACTACACGGCCCAGTCGGGCACCAGGATCGTCGAGGAGCCGGGCGCCGAGAGCGGCAAGCGCATCGGCGACATCAGCAACGGCGACTGGGTGGCCTTCACCCCGATGAACCTCAGCCAGATGGGTTCGGTCTCCTACCGCCTGTCCAGCCCGAGCGGCGGAGGCCTCATCGAACTCCACGCCGACACGCCCACCGGCACCCTGCTGGCCAGCACCCCGGTGCCGAACACCGGCGGCTGGAACACCTACAAGATGACCACGGCCGTGCCGATCAAGCAGGGCGTGGCGAGCAAGACGATCTACATGGTGTTCAAGGCGAGCGGCAACAACTCCTTCGACGTCGACTCCATGCAGGTCAGCGGCGACCCGGCGCCCGGCGACGACCTCAAGGCGGGCACCTACACCGTCACCGCGCAGCACAGCGGCAAGAACATGCAGCCGCTGTCGAACGTCGACGACGCCAAGATCGTCCAGCAGGGCGCGACGGGCGGCGCCGAGCAGCGCTGGCAGGTCATGCCGACCGACGGCGGCGGCTTCCAGCTGAAGAACGAGGCCAGCGGCAAGTGCCTGGACGTGCCGGGCGGCTCGACCACGCTGGAGACCCAGCTGGTGCAGTGGACCTGCCACGGCACGGGTGACCGCGACCTGATCAACCAGCGCTTCTACGCGGCCAAGGCCGGTGACGTCTACCAGGTCACCTCCGCGGCCAGCGGGCTGTGCCTGGACGTCAAGTACGTCTCGCAGGACGACGGCGCCGCCGTCATCCAGTGGACCTGCGTCAACGCGCCCAACCAGCAGTGGAGGTTCACCGCGTCCAACACCGACCACACGCCGCCTGTCACCACCGTGTCCGGGGTGACGCCGGGCTGGCACACCGGACCCGTCGAGGTCTCGTTGAGCGCGACCGACGACGCCAACCAGGTGGCGGTCACCGAGTACCGCCTGGACGGCGGAGCCTGGACCACGTACCTGGCGCCGTTCACCGTCAGCGGCGACGGGGTCAGGAAGCTGGAGTACCGCTCGCGGGACTCGGTGGGCAACACCGAGGAGGCCAAGTCGGCCGAGATCTCCATCGACGCCACGGCTCCGCAGACCACCGCCACCTTCGCGCCGCCGTCCGACACCGGATGGCACGGTTCGGCGGTGCCGGTGACACTGGCGGCCACCGACGCCGCCTCGGGAGTGGAGCGGATCGAGTACGCCCTGGACTCAGGGGACTGGAAGCCCTACACCGATTCGGTCGTCGTGTCCGGAGAAGGAGCGCACGAGCTGAAGTACCGGGCGATCGACAAGGCCGGCGTCCGCGAGCCCGACAAGGCGGCGACTCTGAAGATCGACACGACCAAGCCCACGCTGCTCGTGGCCGGGGCCGCCGACGGCGCGACCTACGGCGACGCGCAGGACCTGCGGATCTCCTGGCAGGCCGTGGACAGCACCTCGGGGGTGAAGTCGTCCAGCGGCGTGATCGACACGGCCACGCTGCTGAACGACACGGTGCTGCCGCTGTTCACGCTGAGTCTGGCCAAGCACACGGTCGCGGTGACGGCGAGCGACAACGCCGGCAACACGACCACCTCGACGGTCGGCTTCACCGTGGTCACGTCCCTGACGGACGTCCAGCGCCTGGTCGACCGGTTCGCCGCGACGAGTTGGCTGTCGCCTGCCGAGCACGGGCAGCTGACCGACAGCCTCGCCGCGGCCGCCAAGGCCGTCAAGAAGGGACAGAAGGCGAAGGCCATACGTGATCTCGAAGCGTTCAAGACCCTGGTCGCCAAGGTGAGCAGGGACGATGTGCGGCAGGTGCTGACCCGCGACGCCGACAAGGTGATCGCGAGCCTGCGCTGACGCGCGACCCGCGCCGCGGCTTGGCTCGCCGGCCGCGGCGCGGGACTCTACTCATAAGCTCTCTCGAACCGTGATCGGGGGCAGGCAGTGACTGACCGGACCATCGGCGTCGGCATGGTGGGATACGCCTTCATGGGGCGTGTCCACTCCCAGGCGTGGCGCACCGTATCCGCCTTCTTCGACCTTCCGCTCCGCCCGGAGATGCGGGTGATCTGCGGCCGGACGAAGGAGGCCACCGAGACCGCTCGGCGCAGGATGGGCTGGGACGAGGCGCTGACCGACTGGCGCGAGCTGATCAGCCGGGACGACATCGACATCGTGGACATCTGCACGCCTGGCGACTCGCACGCCGAGATCGCCATCGCCGCGCTGGCGGCGGGCAAGCACGTCATCTGCGAGAAGCCGCTGGCCAACACGGTGCCGGAGGCTGTTTCCATGGTCGAGGCCGCGCAGGCCTCCCCGGCCAGGAGCATGGTCGCCTTCAACTACCGGCGGGTCCCCGCGGTGGCGCTGGCGAGCCGGCTCGTGGCCGAGGGCAGGCTGGGCACGATCAGGCACGTGCGGGCCCAGTACCTGCAGGACTGGATCGTGGACCCGGAGTATCCGCTGGTGTGGCGGCTGCAGAAGGACAAGGCGGGATCCGGCGCGCTCGGCGACATCGGCGCGCACATCATCGACGCCGCCCAGTTCATCAGCGGCCAGCGGATCGTCGGGGTTTCCGGGCTCACCGAGACGTTCGTCCGCGACCGTCCAGGCGGACGGGTGACCGTGGACGACGCCGCGCTCTTCGTGGCCCGCATGTCGGGCGGCGCGGTCGGGTCGTTCGAGGCCACCCGCTTCGCCACGGGACGCAAGAACGCGCTGCGGATCGAGCTCAACGGCTCGCTGGGCAGCCTGTACTTCGACTTCGAGGCCATGAACGAGCTCTGGGTCTCCTCCGGGGACGAGGGGTTCACCAGGATCCTGGTGACCGAGCCCGACCATCCCTACGTGGGCGCCTGGTGGCCGCCCGGCCACGGCCTCGGCTACGAGCACTCCTTCACCCACGAGATCAAGGACTTCCTGGAGGCGATCGCCCAGGGCACCGATCCGTCGCCGTCGTTCGCCGACGGGCTGCGGGTACAGCAGGTGCTGGCGGCGGTCGAGGAGAGCGCGGCCGAGGGCCGCTACAAGGAGGTCATGTGACTGAGCAACGCGAAGGAACCAATAAACACAGCAGACCTGTCTTGGGGCCGACGAAGGAGGCCCCAAGACCGGTAACGCTGTTCACGGGCCAGTGGGCGGATCTGCCGTTCGAGGAGGTGTGCCGGCTGGCGGCGGACTGGGGCTACGACGGCCTCGAGATCGCCTGCTCGGGTGACCATTTCGACGTCGCCGCGGCCGTGGAGGACCCCTCCTACGTCACGAGGAAACGCGACCTGCTGGAGAAGTACGGGCTCCAGGTCTGGACGATCTCCAACCACCTCGTCGGCCAGGCCATCTGCGACCACCCCATCGACGAGCGGCACAAGGCCATCCTGCCCTCCCGCATCTGGGGCTCGGGAGACCCGGAGTCGGTACGGCAGGCCGCCGCGGAGGACATGAAGAACACCGCCCGAGCCGCGGCCCTGCTGGGCATCGACACGGTGGTCGGCTTCACGGGCTCGTCGATCTGGCACACCGTCGCCATGTTCCCTCCGGTGCCCGCCGCCATGGTCGAGGCCGGATACCGGGACTTCGCCGACAGGTGGAACCCGATCCTGGACGTCTTCGACGAGGTGGGCGTCCGCTTCGCGCACGAGATCCACCCCAGCGAGATCGCCTACGACTACGTCAGCACGGTCAGGACGCTGGAGGCCATCGGCCACCGCCCCGCCTTCGGACTGAACTGGGACCCGAGCCACATGGTCTGGCAGGACCTGGACCCGGTGGCGTTCATCCTGGACTTCGCCGACCGCGTCTACCATGTCGACTGCAAGGACACCCGGGTCCGCGTGGGCGACGGCCGCCGCGGCCGGCTGTCCTCCCACCTGCCGTGGGGCGACCCGCGCCGCGGCTGGGACTTCGTCTCCACCGGCAGGGGGGACGTGCCGTGGGAGGACTGCTTCCGTGCGCTCAACTCGATCGGCTACCAGGGTCCGATCTCGATCGAGTGGGAGGACGCGGGCATGGACCGGCTCCACGGCGCCAAGGAGGCCCTGGCCTACATCAGGAGGCTCAACGCCATCACGCCGCCCGCGGCGGCCTTCGACGCCGCGTTCTCGGCTAGGGATTGAAGCGCGAGTACTCCGGCGCGCTCCAGCGCAGGCGGGTGGCGTGCCGGGTCTCGTGGACGGCCTCGACCTCGAACTCGACGAAGCGCTGTTCCGGGTCCCACACGGTGCGCGCGGTGCCGGTGAGCTGGAGCGTCGAGCCGGTGTCCCAGCCGGGCACCAGCAGGCCCGCCGCCGGGTGCACCGCCAGGTTGCCCAGCGTCAGGAACATCGAGTTGCCGAGATAGTCGGGCCAGCGCAGCCGGGTGGGGGAGACCACCTCCACGAAGCCCGGGTTCCCGCCGCGGTGCGAGGCGTCGGCGTCGCCGCCGGACGTCGCCGTGGCCACGAAGAACGTGTCCGCCAGGCGGATCTGCTCCTGCTGGTCCCCGGTCAGCGCCAGGCCCGTGCTCGCCACGGGCCTGGCCTCCGCCGCGGGTACGGCGGGCGTCCGCAGCTGCAGGTACTTCGGGCAGTTGGAGATCGCCTGGTCGATGTCCACCCGGAACCCCTGGCCCGTGGGCGTCGAGTGCCCGTTGACGCGCATCCTGCGCCGGGTGGCGGGCTCGATGGCGATCATCCCCACCTCGGCGGGGCCCGCGAGCGCCTCGGCCAGCGGATCGTCCGGCAGGGGCAGCGTGTCCACGACCAGAGTCCGCGGGTCGGGCGTGCGCAGGAAACCGGGCGCGCCGGTCACCAGCGAGG
The DNA here is from genome assembly GCF_018531495.1 of Nonomuraea sediminis. Lineage (GTDB taxonomy): Bacteria > Actinomycetota > Actinomycetes > Streptosporangiales > Streptosporangiaceae > Nonomuraea > Nonomuraea sediminis. Next base: position 508,312 of record NZ_JAHDTI010000009.1, on the reverse strand, counting down.
CCCACATCCGTCCCGCGCCGTCGGCGGCCCCGACCACGATCATCGGCTGGGCGGCCAGGAAGTCCGAGGCCACCTCGGGCACGGCCTGCCTGATCCCGCGCAGCGCGCTGCCCGCCTGCCGCAGCCGCCCGGCCCGCTCCTGCACCTTCAGCTCGCCCCGGTGGTAGCTCATGGCTAGAAGAAGCCGCAGGTCGGCGCGCCGGGGTTGGGGGCCGTGGCCTCCTCGGCCCCGGACGGCGCGTAGATCTCCAGGCGGATGCCGTCGGGGTCGGTGAAGAAGATCCCGCCCGAGGCCCTGCCCTCGCCGTGCGGCACCACGCCGTCGTAGGTGAACTCGGCGCCCAGCGCCTTGAGCACCCCTTCGGCCTGCCTGACGGCGTCGATCGAGTCCACCTGGAAGGCCAGATGGTGCAGACCCGAACGGTCCTTGGCGAACCCCTCGCCGCTCTGACGCCACAGCGTCACGTGGGGCACCCCGTCGAACCCCAGGAACGTGAACCCGTCGCCCGAGCCCGTCACCTGGAACCCGAAGACCTTCGTATAGAAGCCCACCGACCGATCCAGATCGGTCACGTTCAATCCCACATGCCCAGTCCGCATGGACCTACCTCCTTAACCGGCAAAAATGACGTTACTGGTTAATTCTCACGATGGTCAACCCCCAAAAATGAAATAGCCGGTTAGTCTCATCGGGAGGAGACGGCCACGGCCTGGTGGTAGGTGGCGGGGTCGTGCAGGTGGGTGAGGATGTAGGCGGCCAGGTCCGCGCGGGAGGTGCGGGGGCCGACCGGGGCGCTTGTGCCGACGGAGGCGCGGGTGCGGCCCGTGGCGGGCGCGTCGGTGAGGCCGGTGGGGCGGATCGCGGTCCATGTCAGGCTCGAGGCCGCCAGGAGTGACTCCATGCGTTCCATGTCGGCGTAGGTGTGGCGCATCACCTGGTGGAGGACCCGGCCGGCCAGGCGGGTGAGGAGGCCGGCGCCGTCCGGGGTGGACAGGCCGGCCGAGGAGACGACGACCAGGCGGCCGCCGGCGGGCATGGCCTGGATGAGGGCGGCCGTGACCGCTGAGTAGACCGTGGTGGGGCCGCGGCCCGCGGCCCCGGCGGCCGAGATGACCGCGTCGTGCCCGGGGAGGACCTCGCCGAGCGCGTCCATGGGCGCCCTGGCGAGGTCGGGGGACAGGGCCGACGGGTCGCGCGCGATGGCGGTGACCGTGTGGCCCGCTGTACGGGCGAGGTCGACGAGGAGGCGGCCGGTGCGGCCGGTGGCGCCGACGACGGCGATGCGGTTCATGCCCGGGGCCTGCTCTTCGGCTGGAAACGGAAGGCGATGCCCTCGAGCAGCGCGTTGTGCTTGGTCTTCTGGACCGCGGCGATCCGCCACTCGCCGTCGGCGCCGCGGGCGATCAGGTACGTCGCGACCTTGCCGAGCTTCTTGGGCTTGCCCTTGTGGGTTTCGCCACGCGTCACGGCCACCGCCGTGTCGGAGCCGTAGAAGCGGATGTCGACGATCTCCATCGTCAGTCGCGTGCCCTTCAGGAAGCTGTCGAACATCACCTGGTGGGCCGAGCCGATCTCCTTGCCGCCGTGGTAGATCGTGCCGACGAAGGTCACGTCCGTGGCGTCCTCGGTGAAGCACTCGCCGTAGGCGGTGCCGTCGGCCCGGTTCCAGGCCTCGACGGAGCGGTGGAGCAGGTCGCGGATCTCGTTCTCGCTCATGCCAGTTCCTCTCACTTGGAGCAGCTTCTGTATGAGATAAGTATCTGCATAAGTGCAGAGAATGTCAATCGGGTACGGCATGCCGTACAAAGGGACCCATGATCTGTGTGACGCGAACGTTGACCGACGCGGCGATGGCCCAGGTGAAGGCGCTCGGACACCCGGTGGTGACCGGCGGCGAGGAACCGCCGGACCGTGAGACGCTGCTACGGCTGGCGGCCGGGGCCGAGGCCGTGGTGTGCACGCTGACCGAGCGCATCGACGAGGAGTTCCTCGACGCGGCGGGCCCAGGGCTGAAGGTCGTGGCGAACGTGGCGGTCGGCTACGACAACATCGACGTCGAGGCCGCCACCAGGCGCGGGGTGTGGGTGACGAACACGCCGGGCGTGCTCGACGGCGCGACCGCCGACCTGACGATGGCGTTGATCCTGGCGGCCTCGCGGCGCGTGCTCGAGGGCGACCGGTTGCTGCGCGAGCGCACGCCCTGGGTGTGGGGGCCGCGCATGCTGGTGGGCCTGGACCTGAGCGCGGGCGCCACGCTCGGCGTCGTCGGCTACGGCCGGATCGGGCGGGCGGTGGCCAGGCGGGCCCGCGCCTTCGACATGAAGATCCTCGCCACGCCCACCTCGAGGCCGGACGACAGGGACGAGGTGGAGTTCGCCGAGCTGCCCGAGCTGCTCGAGCGCAGCGACGTGGTCACCCTGCACGTCCCGCTGACCCCGGACACCCGCCACCTCATCGACGCCGGCGCGCTGCGCCGCATGAAGTCCACCGCGGTCCTGGTCAACACCGCCCGCGGCGGCATCGTGGACGAGAGCGCCCTCATCGAGGCGCTGCGCACCGGCGAGATCGCCTCGGCGGGCCTCGACGTCTTCGAGGGGGAGCCGCAGGTCAACCCCGAGCTGCTGGAGCTGGACAACCTGGTGCTGACCCCGCACATCGGCAGCGCCGGCACCGCGACCAGGGAGCGCATGTGCGGCCTGGCCGTCGCCAACGCGGCCGCCGTCCTGTCCGGCGCGGCCCCGCTCACCCCCGTGAAGTGAAGCGGGGATCTTGGGGCGTGCTCGCGGCGCTGTTCGCCACGGCCTGAGCGGTGACGCCGCTGGTCAGCCGTCGGTTGCTCGCAGCCGCGACAGCGACTTCGGGGTGAGGCGGCGGGCCAGGCGCTCCAGCTCGGCCACCAGGTCTGCCACCTCGGCCTCGTCGTCGGTGCCGAGCGCGGCGGCCAGCGCGGAGTCGATCGGCGTGGCACGCACCTCGGTCACCCGTTCGGGGAGCGCCGGGGCGTGCCGGATGAGCTGCCGCCTGCGGTCGCGCGGATCGGGCTCGGTCACGACGGCGCCCACCTCGCGCAGCCGCGCCACGGCGGCCGACACCGCGCTCTGCGGCAGCCCGGTGCGGGTGGCGATCTCGCCGACCGAGGTCACCTCGTGCGCGCGCAGGTCGGCCACGACGATCAGCACCGGCCTGACACCGCCGGTCTCGGTGGGCATGGCCTCCTCGCCGATCTTCATCAGCGTCCGGCCCAGCAGGAACAACTCGATCCCGTCCATGCATCAAGTTTGATGCATCAGGGCGGAGGCCATGCCCATCGCGGCTAGTCCATCAGCACGATCTGGCGCAGCACCTCGCCGCTCTTGAGCGCCGACACCGCGTCGTTGAGGTCGGTCAGCTTGATCCTGGAGCTGATCATGGACTCCAGGTCCAGCTTGCCCGCCTTGTAGAGGTCGGCGAAGTACGGGAAGTCGTGCCGCACGTCGGCCTCGCCGTACAGGCTGGACAGCAGGTTCTTGCCCTCGAAGAGCAGGCTGAAGGCGGAGATCGACACCATGTCGTCCATCGCGCCCGCGCCCACCACGATGACGTCGCCGCCCGCCCTGGTGACCTGCCAGGCGCTCTGGATCGTGGCCGACTTGCCGACCACCTCGAAGCCGTAGTCGAAGCCGTTGCCGCCGGTCAGCTCGTTCAGCGCGCCGGGCACCTCGTCGGGCGTGATCGCGTGCGTGGCGCCGACCTTCTTGGCCAGCTCGTGCTTGGACGTCAGCGGGTCGATCGCCAGGATCGTCCTGGCGCCCGAGACGCGCGCGCCCTGGATGACCGACAGGCCGACGCCGCCGCAGCCGATCACCGCGACCGTCGAGCCCGGGCGGACGCGCGCGGTGTTGATCGCCGCGCCCACGCCGGTCGTGATGCCGCAGCCGATGAGCGCCGCCGCCTCCCACGGCACCTCAGGGTCGATCTTGATCGCGCCCTGCCACGGGACGATGATCTCCTCGGCCCAGGTGCCGCAGCCGGCCATCCCGAAGGCCGTGGTGTCGCCGCCGAAGCGGAAGTTGCCCTTGGTGAAGGACTCGATCACGTACTTCATGCACAGGTACGGCTGGCCGCCCAGGCACAGGTTGCACTCCTGGCAGGACGGGCGCCAGCTGATCACCACGTGGTCGCCGGGCGAGACCGACGTGACGTGGTCGCCCACCTCGACCACCTCGCCCGCACCCTCGTGGCCGGGGATCAGCGGCACGGGTTGCGGCAGCACGCCGGTCATGGCCGACAGGTCCGAGTGGCAGACGCCGGTCGCCCTGATCCGGACCCGCACCTCGGCGGGGCCGACGGGGGTCAGGGTGACGTCGTCGCGGATCTCGAGCTTGTCGTCGCCAACGGCATGCAGAACTGCGGCGCGCATGGGGGGTTCCTCCTCGGCTATTCCTCTTCGAGCGAGAGGGCGGCTTTCGGGCAGGAGCGGACGGCGTGCCGTACCTTGTCCAGCAGCTCCGGCGGCACGTCGGGCTGCAGGATGTGCAGGTTGTCGTCGTCGTCCACTTCGAAAACCTCGGGTACGAGTCCCATGCAGACGGCATTGGCCTCGCAGACGAGATAGTCAACTTTGATCTTCATGTGAGCCTCCTGTGGTCCCATGAGACCACCTTGGTGGGCTCGACGACGTAAGCGACCCGCTTCCTTCCGGTCTGCTCCACGTAGGGCCGCAGGAGCTCGTCGTCCACCCCCGGCGTCATCCTGCGCGCGATCCCCAGCCCGATGGCCAGCACGCGGTCACGGTCCTCGACCAGCTCCGCCTTGCCGTACACCAGGACGCCGCGCAGCTCAGCGTAGTCGTCGCCCGCCTCGACCAGGCAGCTCACACGCGGGTCGCGCTCGAGGTTGCGCGTCTTCTGCGCCTTGCCATAGGTCCAGAAGGCGATCCGCCCCTCGTCCAGGCCGTAGAACATGGTCACCAGGTGCGGGGTGCCGTCGGGGTTGATCGTGGCCAGCTGCAGCTTCTTCGCCTCCTCCAGGAAGGCGGTGACGTCGTCGTCGGACATCGCGATGCGAGCGCGCTGATTCACGCTGCCAGTAGAACAGGTTCCAGATTCCGGTTTCAAGAGCTGGACGGAATGTTGTTCGGTTCTACTAGGGTGCTGCCCTATGACGATGCCGCCTGAGCTGCTTTACGCAGCCGAGCACGCCAAGGGTTTCATGCCGACGGAGGAGGGGCTGGCGCTCTTCGAGACTGCGCTGCGGTACGGCGGGCGGGGTCCGATCTGCGAGATCGGCACCTACTGCGGCAAGTCCGCGATCTACCTCGGCGCGGCCGCCCGGCAGGCGGGCACGGTGGTGGTCACCGTCGACCACCACCGCGGCTCGGAGGAGATCCAGCCCGGCTGGGCCCACCACGACCCGACGCTGGTCGACCCGCGCTTCGGCAAGATGGACTCGCTGCCCGCCTTCCGCGCCACGATCGCCGCGGCCGGGCTCGAGGACGAGGTCATCGCGATCGTCGGCCGCTCGGAGCGGGTCGCCGCGCTGTGGAACACGCCGCTGTCGATGCTGTTCATCGACGGCGGGCACTCAGAGGAGCCCGTGACCCGCGACTACGAGGGCTGGTCCCCGCACGTCATGCCCGGCGGCGCGCTGGCCTTCCACGACATCTACCCCGACCCCGCCGACGGCGGCCAGGCCCCCTACCGCGTCTACCTGCGCGCCCTGGAGTCGGGCGTGTTCAAGGAGGTGCTCGTGGAAGGCTCGCTGCGGGTGCTCGAGCGGATCTAGCGGTTGCGCCTGGCCCAGGCCCGCCTGACGCCGGCGTGCCAGGTCTGGTAGTCCTCGTGGGTGTGCGGGTCGTGCCCGAGCGCGATCAGCGCCGCGTCCGCCCACGACGCCGCCTCCTCCGGTACGGCTCCCGCCAGCACGTCGGCCGCCTCAGCGGTGTGCTCCGGCACCGGGCCCGCCTGCGCCCTGGCCGTGACCGCGAACGCGCAGCCCTGCGCCAGGTGGCCGCGGAAACCGTCGGCTCCTGCGTGCGCGGCCAGCCGCTGGAGCTCCTCGAGGTCGGCGCCGCCCGTGTAGGCCGCGGCGAACCCGGCCCCGCTCCACAGATCGCCCCTGCGGCCCACCGGGTAGCCGGCGATCCTGGCCGCCACCTCGTCGGGCTGGGCGCAGTCGTGGTACCACAGCAGGCGCCCCAGGCCCTGGTCGAAGATGGCGCAGTGGCTGCGGGTGAGCAGGTCGGGCATGCTCCGCTCGCCCACCATCCTGTCGGCCCGCGTCAGCCCCTGCTGGAAGCCGAACCCGTCCACGACGAGCCAGCGCAGCAGCGGATGCGCGCGCCGCAGGCCCCGCATCGGGTGCAGCCGCAGCAGCGCGTAACCCCGGCCGGCTCCCAGGTAGACCGAGTGCCGGTGATGTTTGGCGGGGCCGGCTAGTAGCTCGTGAAGGCGCCGGCCCCTGGTCAGTGTGAGCAGATCGAGAACGGTGCACGCGGCTCCAGCGCCCTCGTAGGCGAAGCCTCGCCGTGCCTGCTCGATCAGCTCGATCTTGTCGGTTTCGCGCGCCAGCGTGGCGTTGAAGCCGAAAATGTATGACTCCTCGGCGCTTTCGAGGATCCGGCGGGAGTGTCCCTCCCTGAGCCGGAACCTGCGCCTGCTGAGGTCCGCCTCGCGCGGATCCTTCGTCAGGAACCTCCGCAGGCCACGGGATGGGGCCACTGTCGGCTCGATCCCGACCTGTTCAAGGAATGCTGTTGTGCCCGTGTCGCCCACGCTTCCCCCGAAGACGCCTCGTACGGCCACTCCCGACGCTAGTAACCCCAATGCCCGCCCTCAGGGAGCCGCTCCGGCCTTGATCGGCAAACACTCGGCAAAACCCCTTGCGCCCGACCGCCGGGTTCCGAGTTTCCTGGTGTCGGGGTTCCTTGCGTCGTAGCGGCGCTCAGCCCCGCATCACCGGAGGAGCGTCTCCCTGGACAGGGGCCCGCCGGAGTGCGGCGGGTGGCGGTGGGGCGGCCTGCCGTACGGCCGCCAAAAGGTGGTCAGGCGCGTGCGGGGGTGCAGCCGCACTGGTCGGGGTTGGCGGGGGAGACGGACCCCGCGGAGATGTCCCGAAATATGCCTGCACCGCCTGAGAACCCGTAGAACGCGTCGGCGGCGAGGATGGCGGCGGCGGCCGTGTAGCCCGAGCGTTCGTGGGGGAAGTGCTTGCGGTTGGCGAACTGCCAGCCCGTCCAGTAGGAGCCGTCCTCGTGGCGCAGGTGCTGCACGTCGGTGAACAGCCTCAGCGCGCGGGCGCGGTCGCCGAGCGCGTCGAGCGCGAGGGCCAGTTCGCAGGTCTCCGCGCCCGTGACCCAGGGCTGGTCGGAGACGCAGCGGATGCCCAGGCCCGGCACCACGAACGTGGCCCAGTCGCGGTTCAGCAGCTCGAAGGCGTCGGGGCCGCGCACGGCGCCGCCGAGCACCGGGTAGTACCAGTCCATCGAGTAGCGGCTCTTGTCGGCGAAGGCCTCGGGGTGGGCGGCCAGCGCGTGGGCCAGCCGGTCGGCCGCCAGTTCCCAGTGCGGCTGCGGGTCGCCGAGGTGGTCGGCGAGCAGGACGCCGCTGCGCAGGCCCTGGTGGATGGACGAGCAGCCGGTGAGCAGGGCGTATCCGGCGGCCCGGCCCTGGGCGTCGCGCTCCCAGACGATCTCGCCGCGCTCGGCCTGCAGGCCGACGACGTAGTCGAGGGCGCGCTTGACCATCGCCCAGTCTTCGATGACCCCCGTGACCAGGTAGCGGTGCCAGACGCCCACCGCGATGTAGGCGGCGTGGTTGGACTCGCCGCCGCGCTCGACGGGGGTTCCGTCGACGATCTTCATCGCCCACGAGCCGTCCTCGCGCTGGTTCCTGGCCAGCCACTCGTAGCCCTTGTCCACGGGCAGGCCCGCGACCGTCATGGCCATCAGGCACTCGATGTGGTTCCACGCGTCGACATGGCCCTCGGGCCAGGGGATACCCCCGTCGTCCTGCTGGATGGCCGCGATGCTCATGGCCGTCTGGACGACGTCCTCGCGCGACCTCATGGCTTCCTGACGTACAGCACGACGCTCTTGCCGATCAGCGGGTTCAGCAGCGCCTCGGCGACCCTGGTGGCCGCGGGGCGCTTCATGATGTCCCAGACCAGCAGCTCGTGGTAGGCCTTCGCGATCGGGTGGTCGTCGTTGTTCACGCCGACCGCGCACTTGATCCACCAGTACGGCGCGTGCAGCCCGTGCGCGTGGTGGTGGGGGCCGATCTCGAACCCGGTGGACTTCAGCTTCGCGCTCAGCTCCGCCAGGGTGTAGATCCGGACATGTCCCCCGGGGGCCGTGTGGTAGTCCTCGTCCAGCGCCCAGCAGATCCGCTCCGGCAGGAAGCTCGGCACGGTGATCGCGGCGGTGCCGCCGGGCTTGAGCACCCGGAAGATCTCCCGCATCGCGGCCATGTCGTCGGGGATGTGCTCGAGCACCTCGGCCGCGATGACCCGGTCGAAGCTCGCGTCCTCGAAGGGCATGTCGAGCGCCGTGCCCTGGACCGTCTCGCCGGTGGCGCCGATCGGCACCTCGCCGGCCTTGTCCATGGCCACGAACATGGCGGCCACGTTGTCCAGCTCCGCCTGGTCCATGTCGAACGCGACCACGTCCGAACCCCTGCGCAGCACTTCGAAGGCGTGCCTTCCGCCTCCGCACCCCAGGTCGAGCACCCGTACTCCAGGCCCGACGGGCAGCCGGGCGAAGTCCACGGTCAGCACTTGCCGTACTCCTCAATGGCCTCTCGATAGGCCTCGACGGTCCGCTTTGCAACCACGTGCCAGGTGAAGCGCTCCATGACCCGGTCGTATCCGGCCTTGCCGACCCGCTCCCGCTCCTCGGGCGAGTCGTGCAGCCTGCGCAGCACGGCCGCCAGCTCCTCCGGGTCGCCGGGCGCGACCTGGACGGCGGCGTCCCCGACCACCTCGGGCAGCGCGCCGGTACGGCTGGCCACCAGCGGAGTGCCGCAGGCCATGTGCTCGACGGCGGGCAGCGAGAAGCCCTCGTACAGGGACGGCACCACCGAGATCTCGGACGTGGCGATGAGCTCGCCCAGCTCGTCGTCGGAGATCCCGTGCACGAAGCGCACCTTGTCCTGGAGGCTGAGCTCCTGGACGAGCTGCTCCGTCGGGCCGCCCGGGGTGGGCTTGCTGACCACGGTGAGGTTGACGTCGCGCTCGGTGGCCAGCTTGGCGACCGCTCTGAGGAGCGTGGCGACGCCCTTCATGGGGGAGTCGGCACTCGCGACCGCCACGATGGAGCCCTTTTTCCGCGGTTTCTCGGGGCGGGGGTGGAAGTACCGGGTGTCGACGCCCAGGGGGATCAGGCGCATGTTGGCCTGCGGGACGTTGAAGTCGCGGTGGATGTCGGCCAGCGACGACTCGCTGACGGTCAGGATCGGGCTCAGCTGCGGGGCGACCTTGGCCTGCATCTTCACGAAGCCGTACCAGCGGCGCAGGCTCAGCCGCTTGGCGCCCTCGGCGGCCTCCAGCTCGATGCGGCGGTCGACGCTGATCGGGTGGTGGATGGTGCCGACCACGGGGAACAGCTTCTTGATGCCGAGCAGGCCGTAGCCGAGGGTCTGGTTGTCCTGGACGACGTCGAAGTCGCCCCTGCGCTTCTTCAGCTCGCGGAAGGCCCTGAGCGTGAACGTCAGCGGCTCGGGGAACCCGGCGGTCCACATCGTGCCGACCTCGAGCCAGTCGATCCAGTCGCGGTACTCGTGCAGCTTCGGGGTCCTGAACGGGTCCTCGTCGCGGTAGAGGTCCAGGCTCGGCACCTTGTTGAGGATGACGCCCTCGTCGAGTTCGGGGTAGGGCTGGCCGGAGAACACCTCGACGTGGTGTCCGAGTGCGACCAGTTCCCTGCTCAGGTGCCGGAGGTAGACGCCCTGCCCTCCACAGGTCGGCTTGCTGCGGTAGGACAGCAGCGCGATCCGCAGCGAGTCGCTCACGGACACCCCTTTCTCCGCCGGTAGGCACCCTGAGACGGGCGTGTACCGTGAAAGATGACCTTAGTCGGAAAAGGCTACCATCCGGTAGGTCATCTGGAATTGTTCCTACCTACCGCTACAGGGCATGCGAACTGCGACGTTGGCTTGACCGAGCGGGATTCGGTAGAACACGTTCTACGTATCCTGGTGCTTACCAGGGGACATGGCGGTACATTCCCGTCCCAACGGACGCGGTTGCAATAGTTGGAGGACCCGTTGGCCAGGCGCGCGCTGATCACCGGTATCACCGGCCAGGACGGTTCCTACCTGGCGGAGCACTTGCTCTCAGAGGGGTACGAGGTGTGGGGGCTGGCCCGCGGCCAGGCCAACCCGCGCGTGTCGCGGATGCGGAAGCTGCTGTCCGACGTCCAGGTGGTGCGCGGAGACCTGCTCGACCAGGGGTCGCTGATCTCGGCGGTGGAGCGGGTCCAGCCCGACGAGGTGTACAACCTGGGGGCCATCTCGTTCGTGCCCATGTCGTGGGAGCAGGCCGAGCTCACGGCCGAGGTGACCGGGATGGGCGTGCTGCGGATGCTCGAGGCGATCCGGGTGTGTTCCGGGGTGTCGCGGGGGGTTTCCTCGGCTGTCGGAAACATCCGCTTCTACCAGGCTTCGTCGTCCGAGATGTTCGGCCAGGTCACGGAGACGCCGCAGAACGAGTCCACCGGGTTCCACCCTCGCTCGCCGTACGGCGTGGCCAAGGCGTACGGGCACTTCCTCACGCAGAACTACCGCGAGTCGTACGGGATGTTCGCGGTCTCGGGGATCCTGTTCAACCACGAGTCGCCCCGGCGCGGCGCGGAGTTCGTCACCCGCAAGGTCACGCTCGGGGTGGCCCGCATCAAGCTCGGCCTGGCCACCGAGCTGCGCCTGGGCAACCTGGAGGCGCGCCGCGACTGGGGCTTCGCCGGCGACTACGTCCGCGCCATGCACCTCATGCTGCGGGCCTCGAAACCCGAGGACTACGTGATCGGGACGGGCCGCATGAAATCGGTCCGCGAGCTCGTCCAGGCGGCCTTCACCGCGGCGGGGCTGGACTGGGAGCAGTACGTGATCGTCGACCAGGCGCTGCACCGGCCGGCGGAGGTCGACCTGCTCTGCGCGGACCCGAAGAAGGCCAGGGTGCAGCTGGGCTGGGAGCCGACGGTGTCGTTCGACGATCTCATCGCCATGATGGTCGAGTCGGACCTGCGCCTGCTGACCGACGGCGGCGACCCCGACCAGGACAGCTCCTGGCCCTGATCCGGCCTGTGGATATCGGCCGGGTATCCACAGAATCGGGTTCTGGCGGCCTGCCGTACGGGGGCGCGAGAGATCCTCGGGCGCGTGACCTCCACCCTTCTGGAGCGCGCCCGGCGCGTCACCAGGGCCGTGCCGCCGGCCGTGGCGTGCCGCAGGACCGCCGCCCACGTCTGGGGCCTGCGCGCCCTGCCCTGCGACACCCCCGAGGACGACTGGCCCGTGGAGGTCGTGGCGCCCGCCTGCCTGGCCAGACCCGACTGTGTGACCCACCTCGGCCACCTGCCCGACCGCGACGTCACCCACCACAGAGGCGTCCGCGTCACCACGCCCGGCCGCACGGCCCTCGACTGCGCCCGCTGGCTGCCGAAGCTCGACGCGGTCGCCGCGCTCGACCAGTTCCTGCGCCGCGGCGTCGACCTCGACGAGCTGCTGCGGCAGGCCACCGGCTTGGGTCACCTGCGCGACACCCTCCGCCTGGCCGACCCGGGCGCCGCCTCGCCCAGGGAGAGCTGGCTGCGCGTCATCCTCGTCGACGGCGGCCTCCCGCGCCCGGCGACCCAGATCCGCGTCTCTCTCACCGGCGGCAGGGTTGCCTACCTCGACCTGGGCTGGGAGCGATACAGGCTGGCGGTCGAGTACGACGGCCGCGCCCACCACACCTCGGCCACCGACCGTGGCCGCGACGAGTTCCGCCGCCAGGAGCTGCGCTGCCACGGCTGGCGGGTCATCGCGGTGGGCCGCGACGTCGTCCCCGCCCACGCGTCCCGCCTGCTGGAGACGGTCGCCAACGCGCTCATCGAGTGCGGCTGGCGGCCCACGTCCCAGGAAACCGTCCGCATCCTCCGCCGGATCCGCGCCACCCGCCGCCGTCCGGGCTCGTCATGGCTGCCGAGCTAGGAGGCGCCGGCGCGAAGGACCGGGAGGACCTCCTGCGCGAGGAGGGCCGCCTGCTCCCGGGGGTCGGGTCCGGCGGGCATGAAGTTCATCGAGGTGAAGCCGAGCGCCTGCAGTTCCAGCAGCCGCTCGGCCACCTCGGCGGCCGACCCCGCCACTGTGTGGGGGTCGGCCTGCTCGGCGCCGACCCGGAACGCGACGTTGTACACGCAGGCGACGTCCTCGGCGGACCGCCCGGCCTCGGCGGCCGCCTCGAGGATGCGCGCCCGCATGGCCACCGCCTCGGCGGGCGGTGCGAACCCGAGCGACGGGATCCAGCCGTCCGCGAGCCGGCCCGTGGCGGCGAGGGCGCGCTTGCCGTACGTCCCCAGCCAGATCGGGATCGGCGTGTCCGGCTTGGGCGACATCTCGGCCTCCTCGGTGCCGTACCTCGGCCCCTTGTAGGTGAAGGAGTCCTCCGACCACAGCCCGCGGATGATGTGGATCGCGTCGACCATCCCGTCGACCTTCTCGCGCGCCGTCGGCACCCCCAGCCCGAACCCGCGGAACTCCTCGTCGGAGTAGCCCCCGCCCAGCCCGAGAATGAGCCGCCCGCCCGACAGCCGGTGCAGCGACTCGGCCATCTTGGCCACCATCGCCGGCGACCGGTACGGCACGCCCAGCACCCGCGTCGCCAATCGGATCCGCGAGGTGGCCGCCGCCACCCACGTCAACATCGTCCACACCTCGTACGTCGGCGAGGCGCCGGAGGGGTGGTCGGAGCACGACACGAAGTCGAACCCCAGCTCCTCGGCCTCCCGAGCGTCCCGCACCGGATCGGCCCCCGCCTGCGCGGATGGCGAAATCCCGAGCCCGAACATCGCACTCACCTCTCCCTGGTCCGATTAAGTGGTTTACATGTAACCCAAAACTTGGTTACACGTCAACGACTAGGGTGGAGAGCATGGACGGCGAGGCGAGATGGCTGGACGACGAGCAGCAGCGGGCCTGGATCGGATACCGGCGGATGCGCCTGCTGCTGGAAGCGCAGATCACGCGGGACCTGGCTCATGACTCGGGCCTGTCAGCTCCCGACTACGACGTGCTGTCGGCGCTGTCGTCCACGGAGGGGCGTCGATGGCGGCTGACCAGCCTCGCGCAGCGCATGCTCTGGTCCAAGAGCCGCCTGTCACGGCACATCAGCCGGATGGAGCAGCGTGGCCTGGTCACCCGCGAGGAATGCGAGACCGACGGCCGCGGAGCGGTGGTGGTCCTGACGGAGGCCGGACTGCGCGCCATCGAGGCCGCCGCTCCGGATCACGTCGAGTCGGTGCGCCGCCACTTCATCGACCTGCTCACCCCGGAGCAACTCCAGGTCCTGGCCACGATCTCGGAGACGGTCCTGGACCGCCTGGTGGAACACAGCCCGGAGATCCGGGCGGCCCAGTCCGGTCCCTAGGGGTGCAGGGAGAGGCCTTTGAGGGTCTTGTCGAGGGCGTTCTTGGGGCCGTGGACGGCCAGGCCGGCCAGGCGCAGGTCCGCGGACTCCACGGCCTGGACGGTTTCCCGGTTGGCCATGTCGTGCCCGGTCTTGAACATCTCGTCGATGTAGACCGCCACGTCCAGGCCGCGCGACTTGGCCTTTTCCCTGATCTGGGCGAGCTCGTCGTAGGAGGCGCCGTAGACCAGGACCGGCTGGCGGAACATCGACAGGTACTCGACGCCGGAGCCGTCCAGGTAGGGCGCGCCGATCGTCTCGGGGTGGGAGCCGGCCACGGCACTGGCCAGGAACGCCGTGACGTTGAGCTTCTGCCAGACCGCGAGGTCGGAACGCACCACAATGGCGATCTTCGTATCGAAACGCATGCACAAGACCCTCCCCCGGACACCGGGGAAGGGTCTTGAACGCTGGTGCGGTCAGGCCATGGGGGAGTGGCGCCAGATGGGCTCCCAGTCGGGGATCTCGTGGTAGCGGCGGAATTCCGCGAGCCCCGACAGGTTGCCGCCCCAGGCGGCGTAGGGCGGGCGGCCGTCGAAGCCGCTCTGGATGATCGTGAGGCGGGTCTTGCCGTCCGAATCCGCCAGTTCCCAGGTCGTCAGGCCGGTGGAGCCCCAGTCGATGGTGAGCTTGGCGCCGGGCTCCAGCTCGAGGATCTTGGCGGTGCCCTCGCCGCCCATGGCGACCCTGCCGCCGACGACGGGGTCGATCTCGACCGGATACCCGAACCAGCGGGTGACCGTCTCCGAGTCGACGAGCGAGTCGAACACCGCCTGCGGCGTGGCCGCGATCAGGACCGAGGCCCGCAGGTCGGGCGAGGTGAAGTCGATCTTGGGCGTGAGCGGCCGCCCGTCCATGTACTCGGCCAGGTTGGCCAGCGCCAGGCACCAGTAGGTCATCAGCACGCCCCGGACCGTCGACTCCGCCAGCGCCTCCTCGAAGGAGAAGTGGGTCTGCGACACCGACACGATCGTGGCGTCGGGCCCGTCCTCCTCCAGCGAGAACTCGGTCGTGGTCCGCTCGCCGTCCAGGTCCCAGGCGAAGCGCACCGTGCGCTCGTCCAGGTGCAGCAGGTGCTGGTGCGGTGCGGAGCCTTCGGGCGTGTGGCGGCCCCAGAACTCGTAGCGGTCCGGCGGATCGACCTCGGCGTGTTCGGCCAGCCACACGCGCAGCGCCGCGGGGTCGGTCAGGGCCTCGTGCACCTTCTTGACGGGCGCGGCGACGCGGGCGCGGACAATCATCGGATCACTCATGGTCTTCTTCTCCCTTGGGGTAGCAGGCGACGGCGAGCTTGAAGGGGTCCCCTTCCGCTCCGCCGTACCGGGTGAAAAGGTCCTGCATCGCGCTCTGCACCTCTTCCAGGAACTGTTTGCGCAGCTCCGGCCGGACCCGGATCTCCCCGGACAGGCCGAACGACGGCAGCTCCGGCGCCGACCGGTCCAGCCCGGCGATGTCGCGCTGGACCTCCTCCATGAGGTCCACCAGGTAGCCGAGGCTGAGCTCGTCCTGGGCGCGGTGCAGCCCGATGCGGCCGACCAGGCGCGGCGACAGCCAGTAGGCACGGGCGCCCGCCTGATAGATCCCCTCGTGGATCCCGCGCACCTTGCGCTCGGAGACCTGCTCCACCAGGCCCGCCTCCACCAGGCGCTTGACGTGGTAGTAGACGCGCTGCGGACTCTGCCCGAGCCGCTCGGCGACCTCGCCGCAGGTCCGTGGCTCGGCCAGTTGCCGCAGCACTTCGACGCGCTGCGGTTTGAGCAGGGCCTCGGCCTGCTCGATCTGCTCCAGGTACAGGACATCTCTCATCGCAAAAACAATCCTTTATGTAAAAATCCTCTTTGTCAATGGGGCTGCCAGACCGCAAAGGGGTGCGGCCGGGTCTGCGCGGGTTGGGTGGAGGATGGAGGCATGAGCGGGGCCGGGGACTGGGCTCGGTACTGGCGGGAGCGGGAGCGCCCGCTCGAAGCCATGCACGCCCACTTCGAGCGGCACGTGTACCACCGCCACAGCCACGACGCCTACTCCTTCGGCGTCACGGAGGACGGCGCGCAGACCTTCAGCTGCCGCGGGTCGCGCCACACCAGCGCCGCGGGCATGGTCATGGCCTTCAACCCCGACGACCCGCACGACGGCCACGCCACCGACGCGCTCGGATTCACCTACCGGATCGTCCACATAGGCCCAGAGCTGGTCTCCAGCGTGCTCACCGACATCACCGGCCGCCCCACCGGCCTCCCGCTCTTCGCCGACCCGGTAGTGAACGACCCCCTCCTGGCAGGGGCACTACGCGACCTGCACGCCGCGCTCCTGGGCGGCGCCGGAGAACTCCGCCGCGACGAACTCCTCACCGCCACGATCGCCGCGATCGTAGGCCGCGCCGCCGTCACGCCCCTATGCCCCACCTCCACCCGCGGCCTCATCTCGGCGGGTGCGGGCGGTCGTGGGGCCGAGGTCGCGTGGCGGGTTCGTGAGCTCATCCATGACCGTTTCCTGGACGAGCCGGCACCGGAGGAGCTGGCCACCGTGGCGGGCGCCAGCCGATTCGCCGTCTACAGGGCCTTTCGCGCCCAGTACGGCATGGCCCCCAGCGACTACCAGCGCCAGCTCCGCCTCCGCGAGGCACGCCGCCTGATCGCGGCGGGCATCCCGCTCGGCCAGGTGGCCGCCGAGACCGGCTTCGCCGACCAGAGCCACCTGACCCGCTGGTTCACCCGCTACTTCGGCCTGACCCCCGGCGCCTACCGCGAGGCCTCCTGAGGCGTCAGGAGGCGGCGCCTACCGCGAGGCCTCCTGAAGGGTCAGGAGAGGGAGACGGGGAGTTCTTTGATCCCGTTGATGAAGTTCGAGCGGAGGCGTCGGGCCTCGCCTGTCTGGCGGAGGCGGGGGTAGCGGCGGGCCAGCTGTTCGAAGAGGATGCGGAGTTCGAGTTTGGCCAGGTGGTTGCCGAGGCAGAAGTGGGCACCCCCGCCGCCGAAGCCGATGTGCGGGTTGGGGTCCCGGCCGATGTCGAAGACCTCCGCGTCCGGGAAGACCGAGGTGTCCCGGTTGGCCGAGGAGTAGAAGACGACGACCTTGTCGTCCGCCTTGATCTCCTGGCCGCCGAGCGTGAGGTCCGCCGTGGCCGTACGGCGGAAGAGGTTCACCGGTGAGACCCAGCGCACGATCTCGTCGGCGGCGGTGTGGGCCAGTGAGGGGTCGGCGACCAGGCGCTCCCACTGCTCGGGATGCTCGAAGAGGGCGAGCATCCCGCCGGAGGCGGCGTTGCGGGTGGTCTCGTTGCCGGCGACGACCAGGAGCAGCACGAACAGGTCGAACTCGCTCTCGTCCAGCGTCTCGCCCGATTCCGAGGGCTGCAGGAGCTTGGTGACGATGTCGTCGCGCGGCGCGGCGCGGCGCTGGGCGGCCAGCTGGTTGGCGTAGGCGTAGACCTCGGCGGCCGCGGCGCCGCCCTCCTCGGGTGAGGCCGCGTAGTCGGGGTCCTGGGCGCCGATCATCCGGTTCGACCAGTTGAAGATCTTGTCGCGGTCCTCGACGGGCGCGCCGAGCAGCTCGCAGATCACGTAGAGCGGCAGCGGCGCGGCCACCTCGGTGACGAAGTCGACCTCCCCGGAGGACTTGTCGAGCAGGTCGTCGCAGATGTCGCGGATGTGCTGTTCGAGGGCGCCGATCGTGCGAGGCGTGAACCCGCGGTTGACCAGGGACCGCCGCCGCGAGTGCTCGGGCGGGTCCTGGTTGAGCATCATCAGCCGCTGCAGCTCCACCTGCTCCTGGGGCACCTCGTCGAACAGGGCGAGGCGGCGGTGGGAGGAGAACAGCTCCGAGTGCCGCGAGACGTGCACCACGTCCTCGTACCTGGTGACGGCCCAGAACGCGGGCTCGCCCTCGTGCCGGTAGACGGGTTCGTTCGCCCGCAACCAGCGCAGCTGCTCGTGGGGTGGCCCCGAGGTCGCGTACTGGTCCCGGTCTACGAGGTTGATGTGCACTCCAACCACCCTTGATCAAGCGCTTGGTTAAGACCGTATTGAAACGTGTTCTATTACGCCTTCCGGCCTGAGTCAACCTTGGCTAGAACAGGATCTTGCTTTGAGTGACCATAATCACGCCGAAAACCCAGTCATCGGGTCTTTGGTCTGACCGGATGCCGGTAGCGCCAGGCAGTCCAAAGATCGGAGCTGATGGTCAAAAAACCCTCTTTGCAACCGTTTGCCGTGCGCGTCGGACGAATGCGATCTTCACAGATCGGATGTTTCGCCCCGCGAAGCCTTGACAGCCCCCACCCCCTGAGACCAGCATCGGGAGCTAGAGACATCCGATGTATAGGCGAAGGATGCGGTGTGAAGCTGCTGCGAGTAGGACCTGTCGGCCAGGAGCGTCCGGTGGTGATGGACGACGCCGGCGACCTGCGTGACATCGGGGAGCCCGAGATTGACGGGGCTTTCCTCGCTTCCGGGGGAGTGGCGCGCGTCCGTGACGCGCTTGAGCGTGACGCCCTGCCTGTGGTCGACGCCGGGGGGCTGCGCATCGGCGCTCCGATCGCGCGCCCGGGCAAGATCGTGTGCATCGGCCTGAACTACAGCGACCACGCCGCCGAGTCCGGCGCCGCCGTACCGAGTGAGCCTGTGGTGTTCATGAAGGCGCCCAACACCATGATCGGCCCCGATGACCAAGTGCTCGTGCCCAGGGGGAGCGTGAAGACCGACTGGGAGATCGAGCTGGCCGTGGTGATCGGTGAGACGTGCCGCTATCTGGAGTCCAGGCAGGAGGCGCTGAGCAGGATCGCCGGGTACGCGATCTGCAACGACGTGTCCGAGCGCGAGTTCCAACTGGAGCGCGGCGGGCAATGGGACAAGGGTAAGTCCTGCGAGACGTTCAACCCGTTCGGCCCGTGGCTGGTGACCGCGGACGACGTGCCCGATCCGCAGGACCTGGGCATGCGGCTGTGGGTGAACGGCGAGCAGCGCCAGAACGGCGCCACCAAGAACATGATCTTCGACGTGGCCGAGATCGTCCGGTACCTGAGCCGGTTCATGGTGCTCGAACCCGGCGACGTCATCAACACCGGCACACCCGCCGGCGTGGCCATGGGCACGCCCGGCCAGCCGTACCTGCGTGCGGGGGACGTGGTGGAGCTGGAGATCGACGGCCTGGGGCGCCAGCGTCAGACAGTGGGGCAAGCATGAGTTATCGGATCGTGGGGATGGAGACCCACGACATCCGCTTCCCGACCTCGAGGGAACTCGACGGGTCCGACGCCATGAACCCCGATCCCGACTACTCGGCCGCCTACGTGATCCTGCGCACCGACGACGGGTACTCGGGACACGGGTTCGCCTTCACCATCGGGCGCGGCAACGACGTGCAGACCGCGGCGATCAGCGCGCTGGAGCCGCACGTCATCGGCAAGGACGCCGAGGACCTGGGCGCCCTGTACAAGGAGATGATCAACGACTCGCAGCTGCGCTGGCTGGGGCCCGAGAAGGGCGTCATGCACATGGCGATCTCCGCCGTGGTGAACGCGCTGTGGGACCTGAAGGCCAAGCGCGCGGGCAAGCCGGTGTGGCTGCTGCTGGCGGAGATGACGCCGGAGGAGATCGTCGACCTGGTCGACTTCCGCTACCTCAGCGACGCGCTGACCCCCGAGCAGGCCCTCCAGATCCTGAAAAATGCTGAACCAGGCAAGCAAAAGCGCATAAATCACCTCAAAGCGCATGGGTACCCGGCCTACACCACGTCACCGGGCTGGCTCGGCTACGAGGACGACAAGCTGCGCAGGCTCTGCAAGGAGGCCCTGGACCAGGGGTTCAAGCAGATCAAGCTCAAGGTAGGCGCCGACCTCCAGGACGACCTGCGCCGCTTCGCCACCGCCCGCGAGGTGTGCGGCCCCGACTTCCCCATCGCGATCGACGCCAACCAGCGCTGGGACGTCTCCTCGGCCATCGAGTGGGTGAACGAGCTGCGCCGCTTCAACCCGCACTGGGTCGAGGAGCCCACCAGCCCGGACGACGTGCTCGGCCACGCCGCCATCGCCGAGGGCATCAAGCCCATCCCGGTGGCCACCGGCGAGCACGTGCAGAACCGGATCGTCTTCAAGCAGCTACTGCAGGCAGGAGCCATCTCCTATCTGCAGCTCGACTCCGCCAGGGTCGGCGGCGTCAACGAGAACATCGCGATCCTGCTGCTCGCGGCCCGCTTCGGCATCCCGGTCTGCCCGCACGCGGGCGGCGTCGGGCTGTGCGAGCTGGTGCAGCACCTGTCGATGTTCGACTACGTGGCAATCAGCGGATCCATGGACGACCGGGTGATCGAGTACGTCGACCACCTGCACGAGCACTTCGTCGACCCGGTCGTCATCACCAACGGACGCTACGCCGCCCCGGAACGTCCCGGGTTCAGCGCGGAGATGCGCGAGGAATCGATCGTCGCCTACGGCTTCCCCGGCGGCGAGGTCTGGAGGGACCAATGAGAGCCATCGTGACCGGTGGAGGATCCGGGATCGGCCTGGCCACCGCGACGCTGTTCGTCGAGCGCGGGTGGCAGGTCGCATGCCTGGACGTGAACCCCCCTGGCGACCCCTTCATCGGCATCAAGGTGGACGTGACCGACGACGCCCAGGTCCGCGCCGCGGTCGCGGAGGCGGCCGAGCGGCTCGGCGGCCTCGACGTCGTCGTCAACAACGCGGGCATCGGTGCCCAGGGCACGATCGAGGACAACCCGGACTCCGAATGGCAGCGGGCCTTCGACGTCAACGTGTTCGGCATGGTTCGGGTGGCCAGGGCGGCCCTGCCGTACCTGCGCAGGTCGGAGCACGCCTCGATCGTCAACACCTGCTCGATCGCGGCGACGGCCGGGCTGCCGAACCGGGCGCTGTACAGCGCGACCAAGGGCGCGGTGCTGTCGCTGACGTTGGCGATGGCGGCGGACCACGTCCGCGAAGGAATCCGGGTCAACTGCGTCAACCCGGGCACCGCGGACACGCCGTGGGTCGGCCGGCTGCTCGAGGCGGCCGACGATCCCGAGGCCGAGCGCAAGGCGCTCAACGCCAGGCAGCCGATGGGCCGCCTGGTCAGCGCGGAGGAGGTCGCCATGGCGATCGCCTACCTGGCCGGACCGGACGCGGGCGCCACCACGGGCACCTCGCTGGCGGTGGACGGCGGGATGCAGGGATTGCGGCTCCGGCCGACGAATTAAGGAAGGTACCTCCCATGAAGCTCGCACCAGTCCTCGCGACAGCGGCGGCCGCCGCGCTGCTCGCGGCCTGTTCCAATGGCACCGCCACCACTTCGGGAGGCGGCGGTGGCGGCAAGGTGGGCATCGACCACCCGCGCGCCGACTCGGACTTCTGGAACTCCTACATCAAGTACGTCCCGCAGATGGCCGGCGAGCTCAAGGTCGACCTGATGCCGCCGACCAACTCGCAGAACGACGTCACCAAGCTGGTCAGCAACGTCCAGGCGCTGACCGGCCAGGGCGCCAAGGCGATCATCATGGCCCCGCAGGACACCGGCGCCATCGCCACGACCCTGCAGCAGTTGGAGAACAAGAAGATCCCGGTCGTCTCCGTGGACACCCGCCCGGACAAGGGCAAGGTCTTCATGGTGGTACGCGCCGACAACCGCGCCTACGGCACCAAGGCCTGCGAGTTCCTGGGCCAGAAGCTGGGCGGCAAGGGCAAGGTCGTCCAGTTGCAGGGCGCGCTGTCGTCGGTCAACGGGCGTGACCGCTCCGAGGCGTTCCTGGACTGCATGAAGACCAAGTTCCCCGGCATCACCGTCTTCAGCGAGCCGACGGAGTGGGAGGGCAGCAAGGCCGCGTCCATGCTGCAGACCCGGCTGGAGCAGAACCCGGACATCAAGGGGATCTACATGCACGCCGGCGGCGTCCACCTGGCGCCGACGCTGCAGGTGCTCAAGCAGAAGGGCCTGCTGGTCCCGCCGAGCGACCCCAAGCACGTCTTCGTCGTCTCCAACGACGGCATCCCGCAGGAGTACGACGCGATCCGCAAGGGCGAGATCGACGCGACCGTCTCCCAGCCCGCCGACCTCTACGCCAAGTACGCGCTCTTCTACGCCAAGGCCGCCATCGAGGGTAAGACATTCACACCGGGCCCGACGGACCACGCCAGCACGATCATCCAGCTGCCCAACGGCCTGGAGGACCAGCTCCCTGCCCCGCTGGTCACCAAGGACAACGTGGACGACAAGAGCCTTTGGGGCAACCAGGTCAAGTAATGAAAAATCACGTTGAAGCCCTAAATGTCACGAAGCGCTTTGGTCCGACGACCGCGCTGAACGGCGCGGGCATCGAGATCGCCGAGGGCGAGACCCGCGCGCTCGTCGGCAGGAACGGCGCGGGGAAGTCCACCCTGGTGTCGATCCTCACCGGGCTCCAGCGACCTGACGAGGGCGAGGTGCTGTACTCGGGAGAGGCGGCGCCCGCCCTCGCCGACAGGGACGCATGGCGGCAGCGCGTGGCCTGCGTCTACCAGAAGTCCACGATCATCCCCGCGCTGACCGTCGCGGAGAACCTCTTCCTCAACCGGCAGGGCACCTACGTCAACTGGCGCGACCTGCGCGCCAGGGCCCGCGAGGTGCTGGCCACCTACGAGGTCGACGTCGACGCCGAGGCGCTGGCCGGCTCGCTGAGCGTGGAGCAGCGCCAGCTGCTGGAGATCGCCCGCGCGCTGTCGTTCGGCGCGAAGTTCATCATCCTCGACGAGCCGACGGCCAGACTGGACGGCCCGGCCATCGAGCGCCTGTTCACCCGCATGCGGGCGCTGCGCGAGCAGGGCGTGACGATGATGTACATCTCGCACCACCTGGACGAGGTGTATGAGATCTGCCAGAGCGTCACGGTCTTCCGCGACGCCCGCCACGTGCTCACCAAACCGGTCGCGGACCTGCCGCACGACGAGCTCGTCGCGGCCATGACCGGCGAGGCCACCCAGGCCTACGAGTCCCGCCCCCGTACGGCGGGCACGAACGTGGTCCTGGCGGGGGAGCGCCTGTCGCTGGCAGGCCGCTACACCGATGTTGATATTTCCGTTAAATCGGGAGAGGTCGTAGGCCTGGCCGGTTCCGGCAGCAGCGGCAAGGTCAGCGTCGCGGAAACCCTGGTAGGCCTCCGCAAGCCGGACGCGGGCACGGTGACGATCAACGGCAAGAGTGTGAAGCCAGGCGACGTTCCCGCCGCCCTGCAGGCCGGGCTCGGCTTCGTCCCCGAGGACCGCCACCACGAGGGCTTCGTCCCCCTGCTGTCGGTGGGCGAGAACGCCACGATCCCGATCGCCCGCAAGCTCGGCCGGTTCGGCCTGGTGCTCCCCGCCAGGCGCCGGGCGAAAGCCGTACAGCTGATCAGGGATCTGGACATCAAGACCGAGGGGCCCGACCAGCCGGTCGCCGACCTGTCCGGCGGTAACGCGCAGAAGGTGGTGTTCGCCAGGGCGCTGGTCGACGACCCGTCCGCGCTGGTCGTGATCAACCCGACCGCCGGCGTCGACGTGAAGGCCAAGCAGGCGCTGCTCGGCGCCGTGGAGGACGCGGTCGAGCGCGGGGCGGGGGCCGTGGTGGTCTCCGACGAGCTGGACGACCTGCGGATCTGCGACCGGGTGCTGGTGATGTTCCACGGCAGGGTCGTCAAGGACGTGCCACGTGGCTGGACCGACCACGAGCTCGTGGCCGTGATGGAAGGCATCGAAGAGTGACCACATTGACTGCGCCCACCCCCCGCGTGCGGATCGCCAGGTTCAGGGACCTGACGCTGGTCCCGGTGATCGCGCTGCTGCTCGTGGTGGGCGCGATCCTGGACCCGACGTTCCTGACGCCGGGCAACCTGACCAACGTGCTGCAGCAGCAGGCCTCGATCTCGCTGCTGGTGCTGGCCGAGGCGATGATCCTGATCGCGGGCAAGTTCGATCTGTCACTGGAGTCGACGGTCGGCACCGCCCCCGGACTCGCCGTGATGCTGGTGATCCCCGCCGCGGCCGGCGGATTCGGCCTCAACCTGCCCGGCGCGCTGGTGATCCCGCTGGCCCTGCTGATCGGGGCGGCCGTCGGTGCGTTCAACGGGTTCCTGATCATCAGGTTCCAGCTGTCGGCCTTCATCGTCACGCTGGCCATGCTGATCATCGTGCACGGCCTCCTGCAGGGGCCGACCCAGGGCAAGACGCTCTTCCAACTGCCCGACTCGATCCTGTACCTGGGCAGCGCGGTCTGGTTCGGCCTGCCCGCCTCCATCTGGATCGCGGCCGTGCTGTTCGCGCTCGGCATCTTCGGCATGGGCTACCTGCGGATCGGCCGCGCGCTGTACGCCATCGGCGGCAACATCGACGCCGCCAGGGCCGCCGGTATCCGGGTTGACCGGGTGCTGTGGGGCGTGTTCATCCTCGGCGGTGTGCTGGCCGCGCTCGCCGGCGTGCTGGAGACCGGCCGTCTGGGCGCCATCGGCAACGGGCAGGGCGTCGGCTGGATCTTCATGGTGTTCGCGGCAGCCGTCATCGGCGGCGTCAGCATGGACGGCGGCAAGGGCACGATCCTCGGCGCACTCACCGGCGTGCTGGTGATCGGACTGGTGCAGAACATCCTCACGCTGAAGGGTGTCTCCGGCTTCTGGCAGCCTGTCGTCTACGGCTGCATCATCCTGATCGCGCTGATGATCAGCCGGATCGCGGGCGGAAAGGCGCAGGACTGATGGAACGGCTGGCTCTGCACACCCGGCTCAAGCCCGGCATGGAGGACACCTACGACAGGGAGCACGCCACGATCCCGGCCGAGCTCGAGGCGGCCATGCGCGAGCACGGCGTGCGCTCGTGGCGCATCTTCCGCGACGGCCTGGACCTGTTCCACGTCGTCGAGGTCGACGACTACGCCGCCCTGCAGGAGGCGCTGCGCGACAACCCGGCCGACCAGGCCTGGCAGAAGCAGATGAACCGCCTCCTGGACGGCGACTTCGACAAGGGCTCCGCGGGGCTGAAGCTGGTCTGGGAGATGACGTGATCGAGCTGCCGCCGTACGGGTTCGGTGCCGCGCCGATCGCCGGGCTGTACCGGGCGGTCAGCCCCGAGCAGGCCCGCGCGACCGTGGACGCCGCGTGGGAGGCCGGGGTGCGGCTGTTCGACACGGCGCCGCACTACGGGCTCGGCCTGTCCGAGCGGCGCCTGGGCGAGGCGCTGCGCGACCGCTCGGGATACGTGCTGTCAACCAAGGTCGGACGGCTGCTCGTGCCCGGGGAGGCCGGCCCGGACCCCGACGGGTTCGACATCGTGTCTGACCTGCGGCGCACCTGGGACTTCTCGCGCGACGGGGTCCTGCGGTCGCTGGAGGAGTCTCTCGAACGGCTGGCCGTACCGAGGATCGACATCGCGCTCATCCACGACCCCGACGACCACGTGGAGCAGGCGCTCGACGAGGCCTACCCGGCGCTGGCCGAGCTGCGGGACCAGGGCGTCATCGGCGCGGTCGGCGTGGGGATGAACCAGTGGCGGATCCCGGCGCGCTTCGTCAGGGAGACCGACCTCGACGTGATCATGCTGGCCGGGCGGTACACGCTGCTCGACAGGTCGGGACTGCCGCTGCTCGACCTGTGCGCCGAGCGCGGCGTGCGGGTGCTGGCGGCGGGGGTGTTCAACAGCGGCATGCTGGCCACGTCCACGCCCGGCACGACCTTCGACTACGTGCCCGCGCCTGAGCCCATCGTGGACCTGGCCAGGAAGATCGCGAAGATCTGCGAGTCGTACGGCGTCAGCCTGCCGCAGGCCGCGATGGCCTTCCCGCTGCGGCACCCGGCGGTGGCCTCGATCGTGCTCGGCGCCCGCTCGCCCGAGGAGGTCAGGACCAACGCCGCGCTGTGGGAGCGGGAGATCCCCGAGGAGCTTTGGGCAGAGCTGGAAACAGTCGGTAGTTGACGACATCCAGAAACGGGGAACGCCCCTCGGCATGGCTCTGCACAAAGAGTCCGCGAAGTCCGCCTTGAGCGTCGAGCGGCTGACCAGGGGGACGCCGCCCGACCACCTCAGGAAGGGGTTCCACCACTGACGGGCTCGAGGGCCGCCGAGCCCGATCGGCTGCTGGTGCTCACGGACGGCGTCTACGCCATCGCGGCCACGCTCCTGGCGCTGGACATCTCCGTCGGCGCCGACCTGTCCCCGGCGGAGTTCGCGGCCGCGCTGCACGCCGTACTGCCGAAGATCGGCGCCTACGCGCTGAGCTTCCTGGTCATCGCGGCCCTGTGGCGTGCCAACCGCCGCATCTTCCTCCACACCGTGCGCGTGGACGACGTCACGATCAACGTCTCGCTGCTCGGGCTCGGCCTGGTGGCGCTCCTGCCCTTCCCCACCTCGCTCCTGGCCGAGTACGGTGACCAGCCCCAAGCCGTGGCGATCTACTCGGCCGCCGTCGCCCTCGCCACCGGAGCCCAGCTCGCCCTCCTTCTCGCCGTCTGGAAGCGCCCCGGCCACACCCACCGGCAGATGCCGCCTGCGCTCATCCGCAGCTGGGCCCTGGACCTCGGCGGCACGGTCGCGGTCTTCGCCGTCACGATCCCGCTGGCCTTCGTCCTGTCCGGCTACGCCGAGCTCGTCTGGCTCGTCCTCATCCCGCTGAAGATCTCCCTCGGGCGCCGCTCCCAACGGCTCGAACGCGGGCTCTCCTAGGTGGGGATGTAGAGCCAGGACTTGGAAGCGCCGGGTTCGTAGGGGGAGGACAGACGCTTGGCGAGGATGCCGGGCAGGTGCTGGTCGCGGGCCGTGCGCAGGACGGGCTGCGGATCGCCGGGCCAGGAGGGCGCCGTCTGCCAGCGAGGCCCCGTGAGGCCCAGCGCGTCCAGTGCCTCGCGTCGCGCGGTGTACGGCTCGGCGGTCAGCGAGCGGCCGTCGTCGTAGAGCAGGTCGTAGGCCACGAAGACCTGCGTCCCCGAGAGGGTGACGATCTCGCCGTCCAGGATCGAGGTGCGCGTGCCGAAGGAGGCCGCCAGGGGGCGGAGCCAGGGATGGTCGCGGGCCGCCTCCGTGCGGCCGCCCTCGATGGGGACCAGCAGGCGCTGCCCGCCCCAGGCGAACTCGAAGGCGTAGGCGCCGGCGTCCTTGGGCGGCTTGGCGCGCTCGACCGGCAGCATGGGCTCCAGCGGCGGCAGCGGATCGCGCGTGGCGGCGCCCATCAGGTGGATCATCCAGTCCTTGCCCCTGGTCTGGAACAGCGCGAACCGGCCCGAGACGCGCTCGCCGTGCAGGACCACCTTCACCTCGCGGTCGGACCACTTCTCCGCCTCGTAGACGCCGCGGTCCCAGACGGTCATGGCGCCGCCGCCGTACTCGCCCTCGGGGATCTCGCCGGAGAAGTCCAGGTACTCGATCGGGTGGTCCTCCGTGTGCACGGCCAGGTGGTTGGTGCCGGGGTCCTGCGGCAGGCCCTTGGGGATCGCCCAGCAGGCCAGCACGCCGTCGCGCTCCAGCCGCAGGTCCCAGTGGAGGGCACGCGCGTGGTGCTCGTGGATCACGTAGGCGTTGCCGTCGCCGGGATGCTCGGCCTCGGGGATCGGTTCGGGGGTGCGTGCCGGGTCACGCTTGCTGCGGTACTTCTCCAGTTTGTCGCCCACGAAGGGCCTATACCCGTCAGGCGAGCGCGTGGCGGAGCCAGGATTCGACTCCGGCTATGTGGACGGTGGCCCAGGAGCGGGCGACGTCCGCTTGGCGGGTGGCCATGGCCTCGTAGATCGCGGTGTGCTGCTCCATCGTCTTCTCCAGCGCGCCCTCCTGCGTGAGGCCGCGCCAGATCCTGGCCCGGGTGGTCGGACCCGACAGGCTCTCGATGAACGAGCACAGCACGCTGTTGCCCGAGCCTTGCGCGATGCGCTGGTGGAAGCGCAGGTCGTTGGCCACGAGCTCCTCGATCGTGGGCTCGGCGGGCAGCGACTCCAGGATGACGCGCAGCTCGTCGATCTCCTCGTCCGTCATCAGCTTGGTCGCCATCGCCGTCGCGGCGGGCTCCAGGATCCTGCGCACCTCGAAGAACTGCAGCACCGTGTCGTCGCGGTGCAGGTCGAGCACGAACGACATGGTGTCGAGCAGCAGGTGCGGCTCCAGGCTGGTGACATAGGTGCCGTCGCCCTGCCGTACGTCGAGCACGTTGATGAGCGCGAGCGCGCGCACCGCCTCGCGCAGCGAGTTGCGCGACAGGCCGAGCCGCTCGGCGAGGTCGGCTTCCTTGGGCAGCCGGTCGCCCGGGGCGAGCTCGCCCGAGAGGATCATTTGCTTGATCTTGTCGATCGCCGCGTCGGTGACCGCCACGCTCTTCTCCCTAGACATCGGATGTCTATGAGTCTAGAGCCTGGAAGCGCACGGGATCGACACCGGCCAGGCGCCCGACCGCGCCGCGCACCTCGAGGGCGCGCAGATGGGCGGCGGCCTCCCCGGCCGCCATGCCGCGCAGCATGGGGGACAGCTGGTCCCACGGCCTGTTCCACGTCATCATCGCGGCGGTCTCCCAGATGGTCAGCGGCTCCGCCCGCTCGGCCAGCAGGGCCGCCAGCCGCACGAGCTTGTCCTCGTGATGGTGGCGGATCTCGGCCGCGCGCGCGGCCACATCCGGAAATATCCACTCATGTGCGGGGAGCGCGTCGAGTGGGCCCAGTGCGCGGACCCGCTCAAGAGACTCCAGGAAATCCCCCAAAGGATCGATGTCATCCCGGTCGTAGGGATAGATCCCGATGTGGGGGGTGATGTCGGGGAGGACGTGGTCGCCGGTGAACAGGCGGTCGGCGTCCTCCAGGTGCAGGCACACGTGTCCTGGCGTGTGCCCGGGGGTGTGCACGGCGCGCAGCTTCCTGCCCTGCAGCTCCACCAGGTCGCCGTCGCGCAGCTCCCGGTCGGGCAGCGCGGGCGGGGAGAGCCTGCTTTCGGTGGCCGCCTCGGCGTCCTCGCCGGCGCCCGCCCGCCGCAGCATGTCGGCCTGGAAGCTGCGGTGCTCGCCGTCGGCGAAGGAGTGCATCAGCCTGACCAGTGCCGCGTCGGCCTCGTGCATGGTGATCCAGGCGCCGGAGGCCTCCCTGACCTGCCCGGCGAGGCCCGCGTGGTCGGGATGGAAATGGGTGACGACCACCCCGCTCACGTCCGAGACGTCCAGGCCGAGCGCGGCCAGCCCGTCGCGCAGGGCGGCCCAGGCGTCCGGATGGTTCCACCCTGCGTCGATCAGCACCGGCCCTCTGGGCGACTCGATCGCGTAGACGAGCGTGTAGCCGAGCGGATTGCCGGGAATGGGCACCGGCACGCTCCACACGCCGTCCCCGAGGTCCTGCGGTCTCTGCTGTGAGTACGGCTGCCGCCGCGACGTCTTCATCGTGCTCCGAGTCTGGCTGAGAGGGCGGTGCGGCGGCCAGCGGATTTCACGCCACCCGCTCCAGGATCGCCGCCGTGGCCAGCGCCCCTCCCGCGCACATCGTGACCAGCGCCGTGGATGACTCCGAGCGCTCCAGCTCGTGCA
Source organism: Nonomuraea sediminis (assembly GCF_018531495.1). Lineage (GTDB taxonomy): Bacteria > Actinomycetota > Actinomycetes > Streptosporangiales > Streptosporangiaceae > Nonomuraea > Nonomuraea sediminis. The sequence continues at coordinate 479,206 of NZ_JAHDTI010000009.1, read as the reverse complement.
GGGCCGTGGTGATCAGCCTGGCCCCGGTGGCCCCGACGGGATGGCCGAGCGCGATCGCGCCGCCGTTGACGTTGACCCGGTCGAAGTCCGGCTCGTGGACGCTCGCCCACGACAGCACCACCGAGGCGAAGGCCTCGTTCACCTCGAACCTGTCGATGTCCGCCATCGTCATGCCCGCCGCCGTCAGGACCTTGGCCGTGGCGTCCACCGGCCCGTCGAGGTGGTAGTACGGCTCCGCGCCGACGAGGGCCTGGGCCAGGATGCGGGCCCGGGGCCGCAGGCCGTACTCGCGGGCCTTCTGTGAGCTCATCAGCAGGACGGCGGCGGCGCCGTCGGAGATCTGCGAGGAGGTGCCGGCGGTGTGCAGGGCGTCGGGCATGACCGGCTTGAGCGCGGCCAGGCTCTCGGCCGTGGTCTCGCGCAGGCCCTGGTCCCTGCGGACGTCGCCGATCGGGATGATCTCGCGCTCGAAGCGGCCGTCGGCCCACGCCTTGGCGGCCAGTTGCTGCGAGCGCGCGCCGAACCAGTCGAGCCGCTCCCTGGTGAGTCCCCGCCTCGCGGCGATCCGCTCCGCCGCGGTGAACTGGTCGGGCATGTCGATGCTCCAGTCGTCGGGTCGCGGCTTGGCGGGCAGCACGTTGCTGCCGAGCGGCGCCCGGCTCATCACCTCGACCCCGCAGCCGATCGCCACGTCGATCACGCCCGCCTGGATCATCGCCGCGGCCAGGTGGACGGCCTGCTGCGACGAGCCGCACTGGGCGTCGAGCGTCGTCACCCCGGTCTGGTAGGGCAGCCCGGCATACAGCCACGAGTAGCGCCCGACGTGGCCGCCCTGCTCGCCCGCCTGGGTCACGCACCCGGCGAACACCTGGCCGACGACGGCCGGGTCGATGCCGGCCCGCTCGACCACGCCGTTCATCGCCGCGGCGAGCACCTGCTGGGGCTTGAGCCCCGACAGCCAGCCGTTGCGCTTGCCGATCGGAGTACGGACGGCCTCGACGATCACCGGTGTGCCCACAGTCGCCTCCAGAACGATGCTCTGGTGGAGACTGTAACGCGTTCTACTTTGCTTCGATAGAGCTCGGCAGGCCGAACGTCTCGAACAGGCTCAGGTCGAAGAACATCCCGACGTGGCTGACCTTGTCGCCCTCGAAGGTGATGACCGGGATCCCGAACGGCCGGTAGACGTCGCCGTCGCGCAGGTACATCCCGAACGCCGGCTGCCCGTTCGCCCAGGTGGGAACCAGGTGCAGGTCGCCGGGGCCCTTGGCGGGGCACTGTGTGGTGATGAGCCTGCCGATGGTGTCCGGGCCCTGGTACCAGCCGATGAAGGGCGGCATCTCCCAGACCGCGTCCTTGGTGAACAGCTGGACGATGGCCGACACGTCGTAGCTCTCGAACGCGGCCACGTAGCGGTCGAGCTGCTCCTTCTGCTCGGGCGTGAGCGGCTCGTAGGCGTCGTCCTCGCTGGGGGCGACGTCGGCCAGCTGGGCGCGCGCCCGCTGCAGGCCGCTGTTGACCGCGGCCACCGTGGTGTCGAGCGCCTCGGCCACCTCGGTCGCCTTCCAGCGCAGCACGTCGCGCAGGACCAGGATCGCCCGCTGCCGCGGCGGCAGGTGCTGCAGCGCGGCGATGAGCGCGAGCCGGATGCTCTCTCTGGCGCCCACGATCGTGGCGGGGTCGTCGGCGCCCGCGGCGATCATGGAGTCGGGAATCGGCTCCAGCCACGGCACCTCCGGCTGCTGCACCAGCTCGGCGGTCGGCTCGGAGCTCGGCGCCCCGAGCCCGGTCGGCAGCGGCCGCCTGTTACGGCTGTCGAGCGCCGTCAGGCAGGTCGTGGTCGCGATGCGGTAGAGCCAGGTCCGCAGCGACGAGCGGCCCTCGAACCCGTCGTAGGCCTTCCACGCGCGCAGGTACGTCTCCTGGACGAGGTCCTCGGCGTCGTGCACCGAGCCCATCATCCGGTAGCAGTGCGCCAGCAGCTCGCGCCGCAGCGGGTCCGCCTGCCGGAGGAACTCCTCGTTCGATGTCATGACCCCTGTATACAATCCCGCACCGACAAGTCCGAGGAGTTCCCGCCGGCCGGTCAGTCGCAGATCAGAACGATCTTGCCGGCCGTCCTGTTGGTCTCGCCCAGCTCGTGCGCCTTGGCCGCTTCCTCCAGGGGCAGGGCGGCGGCCACCTCGACGCGCAGGCGGCCCGCGTCGACCAGGGCGGCGATCGCCTTCAGCCCCGCCTGGTCCGCCTCGACCAGGATGCTCTCGTCGCGGATGTCCAGGGCGGCGGCCTGCTCGTGGAGGGTCGGGTCCAGGCGCGACAGGGCCAGGGAGACGATCGTCCCGCCCGGGCGCAGCGTCCGGAGCGAGCGGAGGCCGTAGTCGCCGCCGATCAGGTCGATCACCAGGTCGACGTCCCTGACGGTCCCGGAGAAGTCGGTGGTGGTGTAGTCGACCAGTTCGTCGGCTCCCAGGCCGCGCAGGAACTCGTGCTTGGCCGCGCTCGCCGTGCCTATCACGTAGGCGCCGCGGGCCTTGGCCATCTGGACAGCCAGGTGGCCCACCCCGCCGGCGGCGGCGTGGATGAGGACGCGTTCGCCGCCCTTCAGCCCGCCGGTGTCGACCAGCGCCTGCCAGGCGGTCAGCGCGGCCAAAGGGATCGCGGCGGCCTGGACGTGGTCGATGCTCTCCGGCTTCTTACGGAAATGCCGGGAGGGCGCGGTGACGTACTCCGCGTACGCCCCCGCCCCTTCCGGATATTTCAGCATCCCGAACACTTCGTCGCCCGGCTTCCACAGCGCCGCGCCGAAGCCCACCTGCTCGACCACGCCCGACACGTCCCAGCCCAGCCGGAAGGGCGGCGGCCCGAGCAGCCCGCCGGACGCCCTGGTCTTCCAGTCGGTCGGGTTCACCCCCGCGGCCTTCACTCGGACCAGCACCTCGGTCGGGCCGGGCTCCGGCTTGTCGATCTCCGCCAGCTTCAGCACCTCGGGGCCGCCCAGCGCGTCCTGGACGATCGCACGCATCCTCATGCCTTCCAGCATGCTCACGCCCGCGTGCGCGCCCAAGTGGCCCGATGGCCAAGATATGGAAGGATTGGGCCATGCACCGCGTCGCCGTACTCGCCCTGGACGGTGTGATCCCCTTCGAGCTGAGCGTTCCGGCGAAGATCTTCGGCGCCGCGCTGAGCCCCGACGGCGGGTCACTGTACGAGGTCCTCACCTGCACGCTCGACGGGCAGCCCGTCACCACCTCGGACGACTACTCGATCGCGGTCGCGCACGACGCCGGGATCCTGGCCACCGCCGACACCGTCGTCCTGGCGCCCTCGGTCTGGATGCCGGGGGTCACGGGGCCCTCGTCGCTGCCGGCCGGGCTCGCGCAGGCGCTGTCGTCCCTGCGGCCCGGCGCCCGGCTCGTGTCGATCTGCCTCGCCTCGTACGTGCTCGCGGCCGCCGGGCTGCTCGACGACCGGCCCGCGACCACGCACTGGCGGCACGCGCCCGACCACGCCCGGCTCTTCCCCCGCGTGCGGATGGACGCCGACGTGCTGTTCGTCGACGACGGCGACGTCCTCACCTCCGCGGGCGCGTCCGCCGGCATCGACCTGTGCCTGCACCTCGTCCGCGCCGACCACGGCAGCCAGGTCGCCAACCAGGTCGCCAGGAGGTGCATCGTCCCGCCCTGGCGCGACGGCGGCCAGGCCCAGTACGTCGAGCGCCCTGTGCCCGAACCCCTCACCGCGGGCACGGCGCCCACCCGCGCCTGGGCCCTCGAACGCCTCCACGAGCCCCTCCAGCTCGCCGACCTCGCCGGCCACGCGCGCATGAGCCGCCGCACGTTCACCCGCCGCTTCCGGCTCGAGGTCGGACTCAGCCCCGGGCAGTGGCTCACCGGGCAACGCGTCGCCCTCGCCCGGCACCTCCTGGAATCCACCGACCTGACCGTCGACCAGATCGCCGCGCGCGCCGGCTTCGGCACCGCGGCCTCCCTCCGCCAGCACCTCAACGCCGCCCTCGGCATCTCCCCCCACACCTACCGCCGCACCTTCCGCACCGCCTGACGCGCCGCCCCTTCTCGCCTTCCTCTCCTGACGGCCGGGCGGGCTCTGTCGTAAGTGCGGCGGCTCTGCTGTGAGTGCTGCGGCTCTTTCGCCTGGTACGGCCAGCCGCCGCCACCACCACCCACCGCACTCCGGCCGGGCCCTGTCCAGGGAGACGCTCCTCGGGCGACGAGGTCCACCCGCCGCAACGCCCCGTCGTAACCCACGTCCCGCAGCTAGTCCCCTCCACCTTCCCCAGGCTTCCCCCTGCCCGCCGTCCAGGCCTCCAACGTCGCCCGCCGTATGGGGCGCCTGCCTTTCGCGCCGGGGTCGGTGAGGAGGTGTGTGGTGGTTGTCCGGCGCAATGTACGGCGGGGCAGGGGGACCGTGGTGCCTGGCCTGCGAAGTGGCGTGGCGGCGGGTAAGTGTCGCCGACTCGCCGGAAGCGCCGGGCGCGGGCCCTCAGCGCATGACGGCGGGCGGCCGGTGGCGGCGGCCTGCCGTACACAACAGAAGCTGTCGTACACAACAGAAGGCTGAGCTCGGACGCGCAACAGATGGCTGAGCTCGGACGTGCAACAGATGGCTGAGCTCGGACGCACAACAGGCGGCTGAGCTCGGGCACACGACAGGAGGCTGAGCTTGGACGATGCCCGAGGTCAGATGTCGGTGAGGAGGCGGTCGGCGGCTATTTCTATGCGGCGTTGGATCTGGTCGTAGGTGCGGCGGCCGCGGAGCATCTCCAGGAGTTCCTGGACCCAGATGCTGGACAGGGAGCCTGCCAGGGCCAGCTGTTCCTCCGAGGCCTGCTCGCGGGTCAGGCCGTTGGCGGAGACGCGGAGGAGGAGGCCGGTCATGCGGTCGCCGAAGGGCGTCTCGACCTCGGCCATGATGAGCGAGCGGATGAGCGCGTCGGCGAGTTCGGGCTCGCGCATGAGGCCGCGGGTGGCGCGCATGAGGACGTCGACCGCGCGGCCCGCGGGGGTGGCGGCGCCGGGCGGGCGGCGCTCGATGCTGTTCTCCAGCAGGTCGATCTCCTCGCCGACGACCGCGACCACGAGGTCCATCTTGGAGGGGAAGTAGCGGTAGAGCGTTCCTAGGGCGACGCCCGCGCGCTCGGCGACCGTGCGCATCTGCATGGCCTCGACGCCGCCGCGTGAGGCGAGGGCGGCCGCGGCCTGGACGATGCGCTTGCGGCGCTGGTGCTGGCTGCGCGTACGGACGCTGTGCCCGCCGTGCGGCTGCTGGGGCACCGTGGCCCCCTCGGTGTCGCTGGTGGGCGCGGCGATGCTCGCCTGCGTGGTGCGCATAAGAACACGTTATCTGATTTCTCGATTTCCCGGCTTGTTACTCGCGGGTCACAAAGAAACCGCATAGACGCATGTCTGGCGTGCTTCTCTCATATTTCGGGATTTGTCGGCATGCGGGGTGACTGGACAGAGATTAGAATCTGTTCTAGTTTTCGGAACGGCTGAACGAGCGCTTGCTGGGAGGCGCGATGACCGCGGACACCCTCGCCGCCCTGTTGGCGGCGCGCGCCACCGACGACCGTCCCGGGCTGCGCTTCGAGGACCGGACGTGGACCTGGCGGGAGTACGTCGCGCGCTGCCGCGCCGTCGCCGACTGGCTCTCCCGTACGGCGGGCGTCACGGGATCCGGTACGGCGGGCGGGGTGCACGTGGGTGTGCTGTGCGACAACGTGCCGGAGTTCGCCTTCCTGCTGGGAGCCGCGGCGATCAGCCCGCACGTGGTCGTGGCGCTGAACCCGACGCGATCGGTGGTGGAGCTCGAGCGGGACGCCCGGGCCACGGACGTCGACCTGGTCGTGTGGGGTGCCCCGTATCGGGACCAGGCTCAGCACGTGGGCGAGGCCCTGGGCGTTCCCGTGGTCCCGGCCGAGGGCTTGGGCGCCGTGGGCCTGGGTGTTCCCGGGGTTTCAGGCGGTCCCAGGGTTCCGGGTCCGGGGGAAGGCGTTTCCGGGGTTCCGGGCCCGGGGCAAAGCGTTCCCCGGGTGTCGGGTGAGGGGCCGGGCGCCGACCGCGTTGCGCCGGGCTCCGCCGTACCACCGCTCGCCGTACCGGCGCAGAGAGTGCGGCCGGGAGAGCCCGAGGCGCAGGGGGCGCCGCGAGACCCCGAGGCGCCGGGGGCGTCGGGTGACGCCGAGGCGCAGGGGGAGGCGGGGAGCCCGGGGGAGCTGGTGATGCTGATCTTTACGTCGGGGACGGCGGGGCGGGCCAGGGCCGTGAGGGTGACGCAGCGGAAGGTGGCCGTACCGGGGGTCTCGCTGGGGCAGCTGCTGAGCGGTGACGACGTCGTGTACTGCCCGATGCCGCTGTTCCACTCGGGGGCCGTGATGGCGGCGTACGCGCCGGCCGTGGCGTCGGGGGCAGCGCTGGTGCTGCGGCGGAGGTTCTCCGCGTCGGGGCTGCTGCCGGACATCCGGCGATACAGGGTCACCTACCTGCACTACGTCGGGAAGGCGCTGTCGTACGTGCTGGCCACGCCGGAGCGGCCCGACGACGCAAGCAACACGTTGAAGCTCGCCTTCGGCAACGAGGGGAGCGCGAGCGCGACCAGGCGGTTCGGCGAGCGGTTCGGGTGCCACGTGGTCGACGCCTTCGGCTCGACGGAGACCGCGATCTCCATCTCGCCCGACCCCACCGGCCCGAAGGGGTCGCTGGGCAGGCTGCCGGAGGGGATCGAGATCAGGGACCCGTTCACCGGGAAGGCGTGCCCGCCCGCCGAGCTCGTGGACGGGCGCCTGGCGAACCCGGACGAGGCGATCGGGGAGCTGGTCAACGTCACGGGCCTGGGCCTGTTCGAGGGGTACTACAACGACCCGGAGGCCGACGCGGAGCGGATCCGCCAGGGCGCCTTCTGGTCCGGCGACCTGGCCTATGCCGACAAAAGTGGCTACGTCTTCTTCGCCGGGCGGGGCACCGAGCGGCTGCGCGTGGACGGGGAGAACCTGGCGGTGGCGCCCATCGAGGCCGCCCTGCGGGAGTACCCGGGCGTGGTCGAGGCCGCCGTCTACCCGGTGCCCGACGCCGCGGCGGGCGACCAGGTGATGGCCGCGCTCATCCTGGACGGGCCGTTCGACGGCGGAAGCTTCGCCGCGTTCCTGGCGGACCGCGCGGATCTCGGAACCAAGGCGTTACCCCGATATATCCGGGTCTGTCGGGAGTTTCCGTTGACGGCTTCGCAGAAGATCATCAAGCGCCTCCTGGCCAAGGAGGGGTGGCGCACCACCGACCCGGTCTGGTGGCGGCCCGCCGTACGGGAGGAGTTCCGCCTGATGGGCGAGAGGGACCTGGCGGACATCGAGGAAGCGTTCGTGAGGCACGGGCGGCACGACCTGCTGGAGGGCTAGTGGATTTCAACCTGGACGAGACGCAGAAGGACCTGCGGGACCTGGCCGCCGAGGTGCTGGCCAAGGAGGCCACGCAGGAGCGCCTGGAGGCCCACGAGCGTGGCGGCGCGCCGTACGACGAGAAGCTGTGGCAGGTCCTCGACCAGGCGGGACTGCTGTCGCTGTGCCTGCCTGAGCGGGCCGGAGGCGCAGGGCTGGGGCCCGTGGAGCTGGCCGTGGTGCTGCGCGAGGTCGGCGCCCGGGCGGCGCCGGGCCCGATGCTCGCCAGGCTGGTGAGCACGCTGGCCGTCGCCAGGTACGGCACGGCCGAGCAGCAGGACCTGGTCGCGTCGGCCACGGTCAGCACGGTCGCCACGGGCGCGGAGACCATGGCGCAGCGGTGGCAGGGCGTGCCGTACGCCGAACAGGCCGAGGTGATCCTGCTGGCCGCCGACGACGGGCTCTACCTGGCGCGGGGTCCGGTGGCGGCGATCACGGAGTTCACCTCGACCGGCGAGCCCGCCGCGACGATCACCGCGGAGGGCGAGCGCATCGCCGGCGCGCAGGCCGCCGCGGAGACCAGGAGCCTCTACACCGCCGCCATCGCCGCGCAGGCGAGCGGCGTCCTGGCCGGCGCGCTCAAGCTGACCACCGACTACATCAGGACCAGGAAGCAGTTCGACCGGGCGCTGGCCGAGTTCCAGGCCGTGACCATGCAGATCGCCGACGTCTACATCGCCGGGCGGGCGCTGGACGTGGCGATGTGGTCGGGCGCCTGGCGGCTGGCCGAGGGCCTGCCCGCCGAGGAGGACCTGGGGATCGCCGCCTTCCACGTGTCGGAGGCGTTCAAGGCGCTCTACACCTGCCAGCACCTGCACGGCGGGCTCGGCCTCGACGTGACCTACCCGCTGCACCGCTACTTCGCGCACGCCAAGCACCTGACCCACCTGCTCGGCGGCGCGGACGCCCAGCTCGACCGGATTGGAGCCCTCGCCTGATGCTGATCGACCTGACCCCCGACCAGCGCCGGCTCCGCGACGAGCTGCGCGAGTACTTCCGCGGCTGCCTCACCGACGAGGACCGCAAGAAGATCGCCGAGGACCCGTTCGGCGACGCCTACATGGAGCACTGCCGCCGCCTCGGCCGCGACGGCAAGCTCGGCCTCGGCTGGCCGAAGGAGTACGGCGGCGGCGGATACGGGCCGCTGGAGCAGCAGATCTTCGCCAACGAGATCGCCAGGGCGAGCGTCCCCTACCCGATCATCACGCTGCAGACGGTCGGCCCGACGCTGATGCAGTACGGCACGCCCGAGCAGAAGGAGTACTTCCTGCCGCGCATCCTGGCCGGCGAGTGCCACTTCGCGATCGGCTACAGCGAACCCGAGGCGGGCACGGACCTGGCCTCGCTGAAGACGACCGCGGTGCTCGACGGCGACCACTACGTCGTCAACGGCCAGAAGATCTTCACGAGCGGCGCGCACTACGCCCAGTACATCTGGCTGGCCGCCCGCACCAACCCCGCGGCCAAGAAGCACAAGGGCATCACCATGATGATCGCCTCCACCGACGACCCCGGCTTCTCCTGGACGCCGATCGTCACCATGGACGGCCGCCATCACACCAACTCCACGTACTACCAGGACGTGCGCGTGCCCGTCAGCATGGTCGTCGGTGAAGTGGACAAGGGCTGGGACCTGATTGTGAACCAGCTCAACCACGAACGCGTCACCCTCGGACCCGCGGGGAACCTCGGCCAGACCTACGACCGCTTCCTGGCCTGGGCCACCCGGGCAGGCCTGAAGGACAATCCAGACGTAAGGCGCGCCCTGGGAAGGGTCCGCGCCTACTTCCGCACCAACGAGCTGCTCAACTGGCAGGTCGCGGCGAACATGGACCTGGGCTGGCTGGGCGCCCCCGACGCCTCCGCCACCAAGATCTACGGCTCGGAGCGCATGCAGGAGATCGGCCGGATCGTCTGCGACGTCCTGGCCAGGTACGGCGACCCCGCCGATCCCGAGACCAGGGAGCTCATGGAGCGGATGGACCACGGGGTCAAGGGCGCCGTGGTGCTGACGTTCGGCGGCGGCGTCAACGAGGTGCAGCGGGAGCTGATCGCCATGCTGGGCCTGAGCCTGCCGAGGCCGCCGCGATGACGGACCTGCACGAGCTGGCCGCCAGGCAGGTGGCCATGGGGGAGCTGCGGGGCGACCCGGCGGCCGACCCCGTCAACGAGCCCATGATCCGCCACTGGCTGGATGCCATGGGCGACGCCAACCCCGCCTACCTGGAGAAGGGGCTGGCACCGCCCGCCATGTCCCAGGTGTGGACGATGCCGGGGGTGCGCCGCGGTGCCAAGGAACGCTCGCCGGTCGACGACCTGATGGCCGAGCTGGACGCCCAGGGGTACACGGGCGTGGTGGCCACCAACTGCGAGCAGACCTACCACCGCTACGCCCGGGTCGGCGAGCGCCTGACCCCCGGCACCAGCTTCACCGACCTGGCGGGGCCCAAGAAGACCGCGCTCGGCGTCGGGTTCTTCGCGACCTGGACCGTCACCTGGTACGACGAGTTCGACGAGCCCGTGAGCGAGATGATGTTCCGGGTACTGAAATTTCGCCCACCGCCACCGGCCGCCGAACCGCGGAAGCCGTACCCGCTCCAGCCGGCGATCAACCGGGACACGGCGTTCTTCTGGGAGGGCGTGAAGCAGGGTGAGCTGCGCATCCAGAGTTGCGCCGACTGCGGTGAGCTGCGGCATCCGCCGGGTCCCGTCTGTCCCTCCTGCCGCTCCACGAATCGCGCGCACGTCGTGGCGAGCGGCGAGGGCACCGTCTACAGCTACGTCGTGCACCACCACCCGCCCGTCCCGGGACGGGAGACGCCCTTTGTGGTGGCCGTGGTGGAACTGCCGGAAGGGGTGAGGATTGTGGGCAACGTTGTGGACTGCCCCGTCGACGCGGTGGGTATCGGTATGTCGTTGCGCGTCACCTACCGCGCGATGGATGACGAACTGATCCTCCCCATGTGGGCGCCACGGGAGCCGTGATGCGTACGCTGACCGAAGATCAGGTCGAGGTCGGTTCGGTCCTCCCCGAACTGTCCCTCGATCTCACCCCCACGCTGGTCGTCTCCACGGCGCTCGCGACCATGGACTTCACCCCCGTGCACCACGACGTCGAACTGGCCAGGGCCCAGGGGTCCAAGGACATCTTCCTCAACATCCTGACCACGATGGGGCTGGTGGAGCGGTACGTGACCGACTGGGCAGGGCCCGAGGCGGTCATCCGGCGCATCAACGTCAAGCTGGGCGTCCCGGCCTACGCGGGCGACCGCCTCACCTTCAACGGCACGGTGGTCTCGTGCGCGGACGGCGAGGTGACGGTCGAGGTCCGCGGCAAGGTGTCCCTCGGCGACCACGCCACAGGCACGATCGTGCTCGCTCTCCCGCACTGAGATCGCCGCTGTACGGCGTGCGGCCCCACCCGCCGCCCGCCGTACTCCGGCTGAGGACCCGCGACCGGCGCTCGCGGCGAGTCGAGGACGCTGACTCGCCGCCACGGCGAGACGCCGGCGTGGCCCGGTGTTGTCGCACGAAGAACCCCAGGAATCAGGAGTCGCACGTGTTGAAGGGCAAGGCCGCGATCGCCGGCATCGGTGCGACCGAGTTCAGCAAGAACTCGGGACGCTCGGAGTTGCAGCTGGCCGCGGAGGCGGTGTTCGCGGCGCTCGACGACGCCGGGCTGACGCCGCAGGACGTCGACGGCATGGTCACCTACACCCAGGACGCCAACCAGGAGATCGCCGTCGCCCGCGAGATCGGCGCCGGCGACCTGACGTACTTCGCCCGCGTGCACTACGGCGGGGGAGCCGCCTGCGGGACCGTGATGCAGGCCGCGATGGCCGTCGCCACCGGCGCCGCCCGCACCGTGGTGTGCTACCGGGCCTTCAACGAGCGCTCCGGCCGCAGGTTCGGCCAGCCGGACGCCGGGCTCGGCGCGGAGCCGTCGTCGCAGGGGCTGGAGATGAGCTGGCACGTGCCCTACGGCCTGATGACCCCGGCCGCGTGGGTGGCCATGTTCGCCCAGCGCTACCTGCACACCTACGGCGCGACCTCCGAGGACTTCGGGCGGGTGGCGGTGGCCATGCGCAGGCACGCCGCCACGAACCCGGCCGCCTGGTTCTACCAGCGGCCCATCACGCTGGCCGAGCACCAGGCGTCCCGGTGGGTGGTCGAGCCGCTGCACCTGCTCGACTGCTGCCAGGAGAGCGACGGCGCGGTCGCCCTCGTCGTCACCTCCGCCGAGCGCGCTCGCGACCTGCGCAGATCACCTGCCGTGATCACGGCGGCCGCGCAGGGCTCCGGCGCGGGTCAGATGATGATGACGAGCTACTACCGCGACGACATGAGCGGCCTTCCGGAGATGTCGGTGGTCGGCAGGGGCCTGTGGGAGATGTCGGGGCTGTCGCCGGCCGACATCCAGACGGCCATCCTCTACGACCACTTCACCCCGTTCGTCCTGGCCCAACTGGAGGAGCTGGGGTTCTGCGGGCGGGGCGAGGCCAAGGACTACCTCCGCGACGGCGGGATCGAGCTCGACGGCCGCTTGCCGGTCAACCCGCACGGGGGCCAGCTGGGCGAGGCGTACATCCACGGCATGAACGGCATCGCCGAGGCCGTCCGACAGATCAGGGGCACCTCGGTCAACCAGGTGTCCGGTGTCCGCAACGTGCTCGTCACCGCGGGCACGGGCGTCCCCACGAGCGGTCTGATTCTGAGCGGTAACGCAGGGTAACAACCCTGGGTGAAGATCGACTGGGCGCGGATGCCCACGTACAACACGATCATGGCCGTAGCGGCGGGCGTGGCGCTGCTGCTGATCGTGGCGTTCGGCCGCCGGCTGCTGCGCGGCGGCTTCATGGAACGGGTGGACGGCTGGGCGCTCGCCTTCGGCGCGCTCGGCGCGATCCTGGCGGTCACCGGGCTGCACATGACGCTGACGTGGCCGCTGGCCGGGCAGGGGTTCCCGTTCGACAACATCGTCTTCGGCGAGCCGTGCCTGGCCTTCGGCGTGCTGCTGCTGACCGCCGCGTTCTTTCTCTGGAGGCGCGGCGAGTCCCTGGTCGGGACCAACGACCGGCTGCAGGTGGTCGCCCGCGCCGCCGCGCCGATCTCGCTGTTCGTGCTGGCGATGGGGCTGGCCTGCTTCGGCATCGCGGCGGCCGGCTGGACCTACACGCTGTTCGCCGCGCCGCCGCAGGAGCCGATCTCCGGCGCCTTCGCCGGCGTGCCGCTGCTCGAGGCCACCTTCATCTCCGGGCTGTACGTGCTGGTCGGCGTGGGCTCGGTGCTGTTCCCGTTCGCGGTGCGGGCCAAGGGCGGCTGGGCGGCCGCGGTCTGCGGGGTGTGCTGGGGGCTGGCGGGGGTGGCGTTCACGCTGTTCGGGGCGCTGAACTACTTCACCCACATCGGGCTGATCATCAACACGATGTGATCACGGGCTGACGATCGACGGGATCGAGAAGAACACGATCATCGCGATCGCCACGCAGATCAGGAACCCGACCAGCTCCCACAGCCAGTCGTAGTGCCGCTCCCGCCGCACCTTCCGCTTCTTCACGGACCCTTCCGGCCTGCCGGCCGCCGCTGTCGCGGCGTCCTTGACACGCTCCGTCTCCGCGTCGCGTACGGCGGGTGCCTCGTCCACGGCGGACGCGTCTTGTACGGCGAGCGCGTCGTGTGCCTCGTCCACGGCGGGCTGGGTGGGCGCCTCCGGCATCAGGTAGACGGGTTCCCTGCCCCGCGGGGGAGGCGTGAAGAGGCTTGCCTTGGAGCTGGCCACCAGCACGTCGCCCACGGCAGGCAACTCCTGGGTGACGGGATCGTCGTCCAGCACGTCGGCGGGGATCGGCGCCGACAGCATCATCGGCCGCGCGATCGGGTGCCTGAGCCTGGGCATGGGAGCGGTGGTCGCCTCGTGGACCCGCTCGGACTCGTCAGGCGGGGAGTAGTCGTCCACCTCGGGCGCCGTGCGCAGCAGGTGGGTGGGGAAGATGCCGGTGCTGGTCGTGGGATCGGCCTCGCCTAGGGGAAGCGGCCAGCGCGGCGGCACGGGCCACAGCGGCTTGACGAACAGCGGCGCGGCGGGAGCCGTACGGGATCCCGCGAAGTGCACGCGGAGAGAGGCGGGCGGCGCGGGCCACGGCAGGCGGCTGAGGATGTGGCGCAGCGGCGCCACCCCGAGCGCGCCGTACACGTCGGCCACCGGCTTGGGGACGCGGGCGCCCGTGCTCGCCAGCGCGGTGGCCAGCGTCTGCTGGAAGCGGTGCGCGGCGCTGATCGCCAGCTCCTCCGCGGTGTCGGGGGCGACGTCCAGCACCCAGGCCAGCTCGGCCCTGTCCAGGCCGCACACCTCGCACAGCAGCAGCACCTCGCGCTGGTGCGGGCGCAGCTCGCGCAGGGTCCGCTCGACCAGCGCGGAGGCCGGGTCGATGAGCGGGTCGACGACGGGCGGCGAGTACACGATGTCGCGGCGGTGGATCTCGCGGCGGGCGCAGGCGTACAGCGCGGCGCGCGGCGGCGGCACGGCGGGAACGCCGGCCAGCACGGCCACCAGCGCATCGGCCGCCGAGCCCGGGTCGCCGAGCTGGTCGGCGCAGTACGCGAACAGCCCGGTGGCGTGACGGTCGTAGAGCTCGGCGATCAGGCGGGCACGCGAGCGCTGATCGGTGAGCGAAGTGGTCACGGAGCCGATCCTCTGGCAGTTATTCGGGACGCAGGGGGGGTGAGGGGGCGGCGTCAAAGATTGCGAAGCCAATCATGCCAACTCCCCCATCTCCCCCGCACTATTAGATCCAGATTTGATATCAATCCCCACCCCCTCACGCACGCGCACCCTGCGCACGCTCCCGCGCCGGTACGGCGAGTGGTGGTGCGGGAGTTAATTGCGGGCGTGTTAAAAGTCGGTGTCGGGTGAAGCGTTTAAGGGTGGGGTGGAGGGACAGAGCGGGGTGGATCCCCATAGGGTGGTCGTTCAATAGATCATGCGGCGGTCGCGGCGGGGGGGCCGCGGCCCCTGCCAGAACAGCGGAAGGTCGCGCGTGATCACATTCGACGCTGTCACCAAACGCTACCCAGATGGAACGGTCGCCGTTGACAGCCTCTCCCTCGAGGCGCCCACCGGCGAGATCACCGTGTTCGTCGGTCCCTCGGGCTGCGGTAAGACGACGTCCCTACGGATGATCAACAGGATGATCGACGCCAGTGAGGGTCAGATCCTCCTCGACGGGGAGCCGGTGCAGGGGATCGACCCGCCCACCCTGCGCCGCGGCATCGGCTACGTCATCCAGCAGGCGGGCCTCTTCCCGCACAGGAAGATCGTCGACAACATCGCGACCGTCCCCTACCTGCTCGGCTGGGACAAGAAGAAGGCCCGCGACCGGGCCATGGAGCTGCTGGAACGGGTCGGGCTCGACCCGGCGATGGCCAACAGGTACCCCTTCCAGCTCTCGGGTGGGCAGCAGCAGCGCGTGGGCGTGGCCAGGGCGCTGGCCGCGGACCCGCCGGTGCTGCTCATGGACGAGCCGTTCAGCGCCGTCGACCCGATCGTGCGCACCAGCCTCCAGGACGAGCTGCTGCGCCTGCAGTCCGAGCTGAACAAGACGATCGTGTTCGTCACCCACGACATCGACGAGGCCATCAAGCTCGGCGACCGGGTGGCGGTGCTGCGCGTGGGCGGCAAGCTGGCCCAGCTGGCCGATCCGAAGACGCTGCTGTCGGAGCCGGCCGACGACTTCGTCCGCGAGTTCCTCGGCCACGACAGGGGTATCAGGCGCCTGCAGTTCATCAAGGCCGACGGCCTGCGGCTGCGCACGGACCTGAGCGTCCCCGAGGGCTTCGAGGGCAGCTCGGACGAGCCGTGGCTGCTCGTGGTCACCCCCGACGACCGCCCGGTGGGCTGGATCTCCCCTGGCAGGCCAGGCGAGATGGAACCGTACGGGACGTTCACCTACGGCGAGTCGTCGATGCGCACGGCGCTGGACGCCGCCCTGCTGTCGCCCTCCGGCTGCGCGGTGGCCGTGGACGGCGACGGCAAGGTCGTCGGCGTGGCCACCAGGGAGGCGCTGGACGAGGCGCTGTCGGAGGCAGCCGATGGATGACCAGCAACCACTGTTCAAGTGGAGCTGGGTGACGAGCAACTGGGACAACGACACGCCCAACAGCATCGTCAACCTGCTCCAGGCGCACACCGTCATGGCCGGGGTCCCGGTGATCGTGGGCCTGCTCCTGGCGCTGCCGCTCGGCCTGGCCTGCGTGCGCTGGCGCTGGATCTACCAGCCGATCGCGGGACTGATGAACACGGCGTACGCGCTGCCGTCGCTGGCGCTGTTCACGATCCTGCTGTCGATGACCGGGTTCACCTACACCACGGTGATCATCCCGCTGACGCTGTACTCGCTGGCCGTGCTCATCCCCGCGGTGGTCGACGGGCTGGGCTCGGTGCCCGACCACGTGCGCCAGTCGGCCGTCGCGATGGGGTACACGCCGCTGCGGCGGCTGATCGGGGTCGAGCTGCCGATCGCGGTCCCCGTCGTGCTGGCCGGGCTGCGCGTGGTCGCGGTCTCGAGCATCAGCCTGGTCAGCGTCGGCGCGCTGATCGGTCAGGGCGGGCTCGGCAACTACTTCATCGACGCCTTCCAGCGTGACTTCTACACCCCGGCGATCGTGGGCATCGTGCTGATCGTGCTGCTGGCCCTCGTCGCCGACGGCATCATCCTGACGGTGCAGCGACTGCTTACACCGTGGGTTCGGGCGAGGAGGGCGCGGTGAACTACCTCTTCGACTTCTTCGGCAACCCGGACAACTGGTCGGGCCCCGACGGCATCCCCATGCGGCTGCTGGAGCACCTCGGCTTCTCGGTGCTGGCCCTGGTGCTGGCCGCGGTGATCGGGGTGCCGCTCGGGCTGCTCATCGGCCACACCGGCCGCGGCAGCGTGGTCATCGTGGTCGCGGCCAACCTGGCCAGGGCGCTGCCCACGCTGGGTCTGCTGGTGCTGCTCGTGTTGCTGCTCGGCACCGGGTCGATCTGGCCGGTGCTGATCCCGCTGGTCGCGCTGAGCGTGCCGCCGATCCTGGTCAACACGTTCGAGGGCATCCGAGGGGCCGACCCCGAGCTGCGGGACGCGGCCTACGGGATGGGCCTGCGCGGGCCGCAGGTCTTGTTCAGGGTTCTGGTGCCGGTCGCGCTCCCGCTCATCATGCTGGGGCTACGGCTGGCGGCGGTGCAGGTCGTGGCCACGGCGGCGGTCGCGGCCTACGTCGGACTGGGAGGTCTCGGGCGTTACATCATCGACGGTTTGGCGACTCAGGATTACAGCCAGGTGGTCGGGGGTTCAGTACTGATTGTGCTCTTCGCGCTCGCCGCTCAGGCGGTGTTCACGATCGCCCAGAGGATAACCGTGTCCCCTGGGGTGAGCCAGCGTGTCCGAGTCCGCTAATGTCTGCAATACCCCCCGCTAGGAAAGGGAATCTCACTATGAGACGCATTTTCGGCGCCGCCGCGGTCGTCACCGCGGCGATGCTCGCCTTGTCGGCGTGCGGCGGCGGGGGCAACCCGCTCACCAGCGCCAGCGCCGCACCCTCCGGCTCTTCCGCGGCGGCGGGAGGCAAGGTCGTCGTCGGCTCTGCCAACTTCCCCGAGAACGTGCTGCTCGGCTCGATCTACGCCCAGGCGCTCAAGGCCAAGGGCGTCGACGTCGAGGAGAAGCCGAACATCGGCAGCCGCGAGGTGCTCATCGGGCAGATCAAGAGCGGCGGTCTCACGGTGCTCCCCGAGTACAACGGCGCGCTGCTGGCCTACCTGGACCCGAAGTCCACGGCTGCCTCGACCGACCAGGTGAACACCGAGTTGAAGAGCAAGCTGCCGCCCGAGCTGGAGATTCTCGACTCCTCCTCGGCCCAGGACAACGACTCCCTGACGGTGACCAAGGACACCGCGGCCAAGTACAACCTCAAGACCATCGAGGACCTGGCCAAGGTGTCGAAGGACATGTCCGTGGGCGGCCCGCCGGAGTTCAAGAAGCGCCGCGAGCAGCAGTTCAAGGACGTGTACGGCCTGGCGTTCAAGGAGTGGAAGCCCACCGGCGACACCACCGCCGACGCCATCAAGAACGGCACGGTCCAGGCGGGCAACGTCTTCACGACCGACCCCAAGATCCTGATCAACAACATGGTGTCGCTGGAGGACCCGAAGAGCGTCTTCAGCGCCCAGAACATCACGCCGCTGGTCAACAAGGCCGGAGCGAACGACACCGTCACCTCCACGCTCAACGCGATCTCCGCCAAGCTCACGACGGACCAGCTCGTCGAGATGATGAAGAAGCTGTCCATCGACAAGGAAGACGCCGCCACGGTGGCCAAGGAATGGCTGACCTCCAACGGTCTCGGTTGACCCGCGCGAGGAGGGTCTCCGGCGACCGGGGGCCCTCCTGGTGAGCGAGTTCACGGAGGCGATGGCGCAGCTGGCGGCCGGGGTCGCGGTGATCACGGTCAGGGACGACCGCGACGACCTCGGGGTCACCGTGTCGGCGCTGATGTCCGTCTCGGTCGAGCCGCCGCTGATCCTGGCCTCGCTGACCAGCAACGGCTACCTGGCCGAGGTGCTGCTGCGCCAGGACCGCTGGGCGGCCTCCCTGCTGTCGGCGGGGCAGGCCGCGATCGCCAGCCGCTTCGCCACCGCGGGCCGGCCGAGCGCCCGCCACCTGCTCGCCGGGGTCCCGCACCACCGCGGCGGCCACACCGACGCCCTGATCGTCGAGGACGGGGTGGCGGCCCTGGAGGTGGAGACCTCCCAGGTGGTGCCCGCGGGCGATCACACGCTCTTCATCGCCGGGATTCTGGCGGTCACATATGTGACGCCTTCCGTCCTGCCCCTGGTACGGCTGCGTGGCAGATACCGGCCGGTGTAGCGGGCGCCGTGGCGGCGGGAAGCGTCGCCGACTCGCCGGAAGCGCCGGTCGCGGGTCCTCGGCCGGAGTATGGCGGGCGGCCGGTGGCTGTGGCTTGCCGTACAAGAACAAAATGCCGCGGCATGGGATCTAAGGGCACATGAGTGCTGAGCCGCTACGCGCGGGGGATCCTCAAAGGCTCGGTGGCTACTGGCTGGCCGGCCGGCTCGGATCCGGGGGACAGGGCGTCGTCTACGAGGGGTACGACGAGGCCGCCAACCGCGTGGCGGTCAAGGTGCTGCACGCCTACCTGCCCGGCGACCACCAGCTGCGGCGGCGCTTCGTCAGGGAGGTGACCGCGGCGCAGCGGGTCGCCGCCTTCTGCACGGCACGCGTGCTCGACCACGATCTGACCGGCGAGCGCCCCTACATCGTCAGCGAGTTCGTCCCAGGACCGAGCATGCGCCGCGCCGTCACGGAGGCGGTGACGGGCGACGGGCTGCACCGGCTGGTCGTCGGCATGGCGACCGCGCTGGCCGCGATCCACCAGGCCGGCGTGGTGCACCGCGACCTCAAGCCGGAGAACGTGCTGCTCGGCCCCGACGGGCCGCGCGTGATCGACTTCGGCATCGCCAGGACCGTCGGGCTGTCGATGACCTCGACGGGTGAGCTGGTCGGCACGCCCATGTACATGGCTCCCGAGCTGTTCGACGGGGGCCGGGTCGAGCCGGCGGCCGACGTGTTCGCCTGGGGCGCGATGGCCTACTTCGTCGCCACCGGCAGGGACGCCTTCGCCGCGCCCACCACCGTCGCGGTCATCAACCGGCTGCTGACGGCCTCGATCGACCTGTCCCACATCCCCGAGGGCCTGCGCGAGCTGGTGGCCGCCGCGCTGGCCAAGGACCCGGCGGAGCGGCCCACCGCGCAGGAGCTGCTGCTGCACCTGCTCGGCGCGCGCGCCTCGCTGTCGGACGGCGCCAGGACGGCCGCCGCGGTGCGTCCTCCTTCCGAACTGGCCGGGACTCCGGCGCTGGGCGCGGTCGCCGAGAACGTCTACGCCGCGCTGACCGCCGACGCGCGCGAGGTCGCCAGGCAGGTGCTGCTCCGGCTGGTCGACGTGCACGACACGGACGAGTCGCCGCGCCGGGCCGCGCTCGGCGAGCTGCCCGATCCCGCCGCGGCCGAGCCGGTGGTCGCCGCGCTCGAGGAGGCCGCGCTCATCGAACGCGGCCAGGACACGCTCGCGGTCCGCCAGGCCGCCTTGTTACGCGCCTGGCCGCGACTGCACGCCTGGGTCTCCGGTGACCGCGACGCGCTGCGCCGCCACCGCAGGCTGGGCGAGGCGGCCCGCCGCTGGCTCGACGGCGGCCGCCACGCCGAGGACCTGCTGCGCGGTACGGCGCTGCGGGACGCGCTGGCGTGGGCGGCCGACGTGCCGTCCCATCTGACGCTCAACCCGGCCGAGCGGGCCTTCCTGGAGGAGAGCCGCGCCCAGTCGGCCCGGCAGCGCAGGCGGCGCCGCCTGGTCGTGACCGGCCTGGCGGGGCTGCTGGTCGTGGCACTCACGGCCGGGACGCTGGCCTGGCAGCAGTCGCTGCGCGGCGACGCCAGCGAACGGGACCTGGCCGCCGAGCGAGCCCAGGCCGCGGCCAGGAACCTGGCGCTGCGGGCCGACTCGCTGCGCAAGACCGACCCGGAGCGCGCCATGCTGCTCAGCGCCGCCGCCTACCGCCTGGCCCCAGTGCCCGAGGCCAGGGCCGCCGTGTTCAGCTCGCTGGCCCAGCAGGAGTACCGCGTACTGAAGGACCCGGCCCCGGCCAACACCACGCGGACGCTCACCCCTGACGGCCGGCGCCTGGTCAGCGTGGGCGGCGGGGAGGTCGCGGTTTACGACGTGATGTCGGGCAAGCGGGAGACGTCCTTCAGGGTCGGTCAGGTGACGCCCTTCGGCGGCGCCGCGGTCAACGGGAACACGCTCGCGCTCGGCCTGGACGAGAAGGTCGGGCTGTGGGACCTGCGTACCGGGAAGCCGCTCGGGGGCGGGCCGCTGCCGGGGTTTGATCCGCCCACGGAGCTGCGCTTCAGCCCCGGTGGCGGGTACCTGACCGCAAAGGACGGCGGGGAACCGCGCGCGGCACTGTGGAGCGTCGCCACGCACCGGGTTCTGGCCAAGGACGCGACCCGGTACGCCGTGGGGCCGGGGGACCGGTTCGTGATGATCGACAAGAAGACCGTGGCGCTTCCCGGACTGGGCTCCTGGACCGGCCTGCGGCTTCCTGACGTGGCCGACGCCTTCACCGCCGACGGCCGCTCCGCCATGGCGGGCGGCAAGTTGTGGGATATCTCGGCAGGCAAGCCTGCTGAGATAGAGGTCGGCAAGCTCATCGACCTCTACCAGGCGAGCTTCAGCGCCGATGGGGCCTTCCTGGCCACCGTCTCGGGGGTCTACAACACCACGGTGACGCTCTGGCGCGTGCGCGATGGGGCCCAGCTGCTCCGCTTCACGCTCTCCGCCAGGGTGAACGAGCTGCCCAGGTTCAGCCGGGACAACCGGCTCCTCACCCTGCTCGACGAAACCGGCCAGGTGACCGTCTACGACACCGCCGGTCTCACGGGCACCATCCCTGCGACCCCGGCTGGCGCGGGCACGGCCGAGCTCACCCCCGACGGCACACTGGCTGTCACGGCGGTCGGCAACCAGGTGTACACGCTGGCGATCCCCTCCCTGCACGAGTACGGCGCGACGATCGAGGTGCCGGGCGACGATGCGATCAACGGGGCTCTGGGTGTCGCGGTCAGCCCCGATGGCAAGACGGTCGTCACGAGCAGCGACTCCACCGTTGGACCTTTGCGCTTCTGGGACGCCCGGTCGGGGCGGGCACTCGGCACGGTCGAACTGCCGCAGCTCGGCGTCGGCGGCCGGCCCTCCTTCAGCCCCGATGGGCACTTCCTTGTGGTGACCTACGTCCAGGACAACGACTACTTCGGTCACGGCGCCGTGGTCGTCTTCGACGCCCACACCCGCAAGCAGGTGTTCAAACGCGAGAACGTGTCTACTTCCGCGATCCCGGTCTTCAGCGCCGACAGCCGCTACCTGACCACCGGCGACCCCTTGGGGATGACGCTGATCGACCTCACCACGAAGCGGGTGACGTCCCGCACCACGCCCAATCGCTGGCTCGCCCTCTCGCCGTCAGGCGACCTCGCGGCCGCGCCCAGCGGTACCAGGACCGTCGCGCTCTGGGACACGCGCACCTGGCAGCCCACCGGCCGCCTCTTCCGCGTCAATGGCGACGTCACCGCCGCCTCCATCTCCCGCGACGGTTCCCTCCTGGCCGTCATCTACGGCGCCTGGGTCGCCCTCTTCGATCTGCGCACCGGCGCCCAGCTGGGCACGCCTTGGCCCACCGCCATCGCCCACCCCACCGGCTACGCCGCCTACATTGCGGAAACCCGCACCGCGTTCACGCCGGATGGCACGCACCTGCGCGTCATCGGCCCCGACGGCACCTACCACGACATCCCACTGAACCCCTCCGATGCGCTGGTCGGCCTCTGCGCCCGTGCCGCCCGTTCGCTGACGCGGGACGAGTGGCACCAGGACGCCCCTGACCTGCCCTACCAGCCCGCCTGTCCGTAGAGCCACGTCAGGAGGGCGCCGTGGCGGCGGGAGAGCACTCCGCCACGAGCGCAGGCGCCGGACGCGCGTCCTCAGCCCTGTACGGCGGGCGGCCGGTGGCGGCGGCTCGCCGTACGGGTGTCAGCTGATCCGGTACCAGGACGGCAGGGCGAGGGGACCCGCGAGGGGCAGGCCGAGGTCGGCCGACAGGCGAGCCAGCGGACCCCAGGACTCCAGGCGGATCCGGGCGAGCGCGGCCGACTTGTCCTCGCTCGACTCGGGCCCGCGCAGGCGCTCCAGCGGGTGGAGGCGCGGGTAGCTGCGCACGGGCGCGTCCTCTGACAGGGAGGCGCGCCTGCGGGCGATCGCGAGCGCGTCCTCCAGGCCGCCGAGCTCGTCGACCAGGCCGCGTTCGCGGGCGTCGGCGCCGGTCCAGACGCGGCCGCGGGCCAGCTCGTGGGCCCTGTCGCGGGTGAGCCTGCGCCCCTCGGCGACCTTGCCCACGAAGTCATCGTAGATCCGGTCGAGCCAGGCGTTGACCCGCTCCCACTCCTCGGGGGAGAAGGCGCGCGTCGTGGAGAACATCCCCGCGTTGGCCCCCTCCGCCACCATCTCCGAATTTATGCCGATCTTGCCGAGCAGTTCCGACAGAACCGGCTTGCCGCCGAAGACGCCGATCGAACCGGTCAGCGTGCCCGGCTGGGCGACGATCACGTCCGCGCCCATCGACACGAAGTACCCGCCCGAGGCCGCCAGGTCGCCCATCGACACGATGACCGGCTTGGCCTGCCGCGTCAGCACGACCTCGCGCCAGACCGTGTCCGAGGCCACGTACGATCCGCCGGGGCTGTCGACCCGGAGCACCACGGCCTTGACGTGCTCGTCCCGCCGCGCCGACCGCAGCGCGGCGCTGATCGTGTCCGACCCCATCGCGCCGCCCCCGCCGAGCGGGCTGCGCCCGCTGCGGCCCATCCTGATCTGCCCGGTCCCGTGGATGAGCGCGATGCCCGGCGCGGTCGGATGCGGCAGCCTGCGTACGGCGGCGCCGCGCTGGTACCGGGAGACGAACTGCAGGTGTGCCTCGGCTCCCGCGGCCTTCTTGACCTCGTCGTAGACCTCGTCGCGGTAGGCGAGCCCGTCGACGAGCCCGGCCTCGAGCGCCTCGGAGGCGATGAAGGGCCCCCGGTCGATCAGCTCGCGCACCTTCTCGGGGTCGAGCCTGCGCCCGTCGGCGATCCCGGCGGTCATCTGCTCGACCACCGACTCCACGATCCGGGTCATCGACTCCCGGTGCGGCTCGGTCATGTGGTCCTGGGTGAACATGTTGGCCGCGGTCTTGTACTCGTGCCGCTGCCCCAGCTCGTACCCGACGCCCAGCTTGCCCAGCGCCCCCTTGACGAAGCGCTGCTCGAGCGCCACGCCGGTCAGGCCGACGTCGCCGCTGGGCTGCAGGTAGACACGCTCGAAGGCGCTTGCCAGGTAGTACGGCACGGTCCCGTTGCCGAACTCGCCGAACGTCTCGGAGAAGGCCACGGTCAGCTTGCCCGAGGCGCGGAACTGGACGACGGCCTGCCGCAGCTCCTGCACCATGGCCAGCCCCAGGTTGCCGCCGATCTTCACGATCAACGCCTTGACCCGGGAGTCCTGCCGTGCCCGCTTCAGCCCCGCCAGCACGTCGGACAGGCGCGGCCTGCGCATGGACAGCAGGGCGGCGAGTGGGTCGGCGGGCGGGCCTTCCGTCAGTCCCTCGGTGAGGTCCAGCTCCAGCACCAGCGGGCCGGTGCGCCGCTGGCGAAACCTGTCAACGGTCTCGAAGATCGCCTTGCCTGCGTCCATAAATGCCACCCTAAGCGACACATCTCGCCATAGCGGGCCACACGCAAAAGGGCCGCCCCCACAGGAGCGGCCCTTCATGCGGGTGTGCCTACTTGTTCACGTACTTGGCCAGGAAGGCCGCGGCCTTCTTCAGCTGTACGGCGGAGCCACCCGAGACCCGATACTTCTCGGCAACGGTCAGCGCCTGCTTCAGCGTGGTGTTCCCGTGCACCTTGGCCGAGCCGTTGTAGACGCCGTGGGCGTAGTTGAGCCACGCGGCCAGCAGCTGCCTGTCGAGTGCGGCCTTGGCGTCCTTGCCGCCGGAGCCGACCACCTTGTAGGCCTTGGCCAGGGTGCCCGCGTCGGTCACCTCGGGGAAGACCCTGCTGCCGTTCTGCGCGAGCGACAGGTAGCACAGCAGCGTCTTGTCGCTGAGGCTGCCGGGGCCCTTCTTGAGCTCCTTGGCCCAGCCGGCGGCGTTCAGCGGCGACTTGCCGTGGCCGCGGACGCAGGTGTCGGGCACCGGCTCGGGGGTGTCGTCGATGACGATCGTGTCGGTGCTCGGCGGGTTGTTCGTGGTGGGCGCCGGGGTCGGGGCAGGGCTCTGGCTGTGCGTGGGCGTGGCCGTCGCCGTCGGCGTCACCGTCGGGGTGGGCGTCGGAGTCGGCGTCGGGGTTCCCTTGGGCGGGGTCGCCTTGGCCAGGTCGATCCGCTCGGTGGTCACCTGGGCGCCGCCCGAGGAGTAGGTGATGTCCTTGCCGGTGTCCTGCAGCTTGGCCAGGAGCTGCCCGACGCTCAGGTTCGGGTAGGCCTGGCTCATCAGCGCGAAGGCGCCCGCCACGTGCGGGGCGGCCATCGACGTGCCGCTCTTCTGCCCGTAGGTGTTGTTCGGGATCGAGGAGTTGATCGCGACACCGGGCGCGAAGAGGTCGAGCAGCTTGCCGCGGTTGGAGAACGAGGCGATCGCGTCGCTGTCGTCGGTGGCGCCGACGGCGACCGCGCTGGAGATGCACGCAGGGGAGGAGACGCCGTTCTGGAAGCCGGAGTTCCCGGCGGCCACGACGGGGGCGACGCCCAGGCCGACCAGGGTGTCGAAGTGAGCCTTGATCACCAGGTCGTTGGGGTCGGTGTCGCAGTGGCCGGCGTACGGGCCGCCGCCACCCAGACTCATGTTGACCGCGACGACGTTGCGCTGCGCGGCCACCTTCTCCACGTACTCCAGCGCGTACAGCTGGTCGGAGGTGAAGGACAGGTAGCAGGGCGCCGACGGGGCGCCGCTGCCCTGGCAGATGCCGGCGTTGTCGAAGCGGCTGAAGACCTGGACCGGCAGGATGCCCGCCTCCGGCGCGACGCCGTTGGAGGGCGCGCCCGCGGTCTTCTTGCCGGCGGCGATGCCGGCCACGTGGGTGCCGTGGGTGCAGCCGTTGACGCCGTTGTTGAGGCAGCGCGCGGTCTCGGCGTCCGCGGATCCCGCGCCGGTCTGGGTGGCCTCCCCGTTCGGGCACAGCGTGGTCGAGGAGTACTCGGCGGAGGTGGTGGAGAAGCAGGCCTCGTCCACGATCCGGCCGGTGAAGAACGGGTGGTCGCGATCGATGCCCGTGTCCAGGATGGCGATGGTCTGGCCCTTGCCCGTCCAGCCGGCCTCGTTGGCCTTGTCCGAGCCGATCACCTTGGTGCTGACGTCGAGCGACGCGGCGCTGAGCCGGTCCTTGAACACGGAGTCGACCCGGCGGTCCTTGCCCAGCTCGCCCAGGGTCTTGGTGTCCACCTCGGTGACGAAGAACCGGGTCGAACCCGTCTTCTCCAGGACCTTGGTGTCGCCGGAGGCGTTCTCCGCCGAGGTGGCCACGGAGTTGACGCTCTGGCCCGGCTTGACCTCGACGATCGCGCGGACCTTGTCCTCCTTCTTGACCTCCGCGGCCAGCGCGGGGCTGATCGCTGGATCGTTCCCGGCGGCCTGCGCGACCGCGGGGGCCGCGATGAGCGCGGCCGATGTGGCTGCCAGCGCGACCGCGCAGGCCAGCAGAGACCGTAGTCTCACTCTTCCTCCGAGGGGGAGCCCGCCCGGCACGGGCGGGGCTGGTGAGGTGGGGCCACGGCGAAGCTGCAGGCCGCGTGACGACGAAGGAGCCGCGAGGGTGGCTCATCCGTGGATCCGGCCGTCGGCGGCCGGAAACATCCCCGTTGGTGTTACTCGTGAGGCCCGAGTGTAATGAGGGGATAAAGAAGACCCGATGAAAGAGTCTGGTCCGTTATCCGGATATACCGGATTCCTCATTTGAGGGTGGCGGCGGCCTTCTGCAGGGAGGTGGGGGTGGACTTGGGGCTCAGGCGGAGCTTTTCCGCGGCCTTGAGGGAGGTCGTGCCGTTGACGCCGTGGGCCCAGTTGAGCCAGCCCGCCAGGAGGGCGCTGTCCAGGCGGTCCCTGTCCGTCTTGGGGGACTTGAGCACGCGGTAGGCCTTGCCCAGCGACGAGGCCTTGGTCAGCTCGGGGAAGACCGCGCTGGCCTTCTGGACCAGGCCCAGGTAGCAGGTGAGCGTCGAGTCGGGGATCGTGCCGCTGTTGCGGTGCATCTCCACCGCCCACTGCGCGGCCGTCATGCGCGACACGGCGGTGCCGCGCGTGCAGACGGGGGCGGCGGGCGCCACGGTGACGGTGACCGTCACGGTGACCGTCGGCAGCGGGATCGGGGCCGGCTTGTCCGGCTGCGAGGGCTGGGACGGCTGCGAGGTGGGCGCGGGCGTGGGGCCGCTGCCCGAGGGGTCGGGCGAGGGAGGCGCCGTGGGGTTCTGGGTGATCGGCGGCTGGGTTCCCGAGCCGTTGATGGCGGCCATCAGGTCCAGGCGGGGAGTGCGTACCTCCGCCCCGTTGGCCTGGTAGACGTACGGCCGGCCGTACTGCTTGAGCTTGTCGATCAGCTGCGTCATGGGCGTCTGCGGCGAGGCTGCCTTGAGCAGCGCGATCGCGCCCGCGACGTGCGGGGCGGCCATCGAGGTGCCGCTGTGCACGGCCATCTGGTTGTCCGGCACCGAGGAGTCGATGTCGACGCCGGGCGCGAACAGGTCCAGCAGCGCGCCACGGTTGGAGAAGTCGGCGATCGTGTCGTCGCCGGAGGCCGCGCCGACCGTCACGGCAGAGGAGATGCAGCCGGGGAAGGAGGCGCCCTCGAAGGACTCGTTGCCGGCGGCGACCACGGTGGCCACGCCCTTGGTGAGCAGCTCGTCGATCTTGGGCTTGAAGACGTCGTCGTCGCAGGCCGACTCCGACAGTTGGCCGCCCAGGCTCATGTTCACCGCGGCGATCGGCAGCGTGCCCGTGACCGAGGAGACGTGGTCGAGCGCCAGGCGCAGCGACGACTCGAAGGCCAGGATGCACGACGGCTCGCCGCAGATGTCGGGGTCGTTGACGCGGCTGAAGACCTGGACCGCGTAGATGCCCGCGCCGGGGGCGACGCCGCCGCTGCCGGCCGCGATGCCCGCCACGTGGGTGCCGTGCTCGCACAGGTTGACGCCGTCGGCCAGGCACTTGGCCGTCATCGCGTCGGCCGCGCGCGGGCCGAACTCGCTGGTCTGGCCGTTCGGGCACAGCGACTCGGCGCCCTGGTCGGCCGCGGAGAAGCAGGCCTCGCCCACGACCCGGTTCTGCAGGTAGGGATGGTCGGTGTCGATGCCGGTGTCGAGCACGGCCACGACCTGTCCCGCGCCCTGGAAGCCCTTGGCGTGCGCCTGGTCAGCGCCGATCAGCTGCAGGTTGGACACGGCAGCCGGAGGGAAGGCCCGGTCACGGTGGATCGAGGTGACGCGCGGGTCCTTGGCGAGCGCGGCCAGCTCCTCCGCGCTGCCCTCCACGACCACGAACGGCTGGGTGTCCGGCTTGAGCACCACGTCCAGGCTCTCGGAGGTGGCCTGGGCGGCGACGGGCGCCTTCTCGCCCGCGTCCGCCAGCTCGACGATCGCCCGGACCTTGCCGGTGTCGACGGCTAAGCCCTCCTCGAGTTTGTCCCCTGACGGGATCGGCACCGGGCCGTCGGCTAACGCCGGTACGGCCGGCGTCAGGACGACACATAACACTGCGGACGCGATCAGGGAACGGAGTCGCACGTCTCGGAGTCTAGGAAGATTTTTACAACCCGGACAGAGGGGAACTCCTGTGAATTACCCTTCGCGATACAGCCAGACCGCCCCGAGAGGGGGCACTCGCATGGTCGTGGAGTACGGCAGGCCGTGCCGGGGCACCTCGACGGCCTGCACCGAGCCCAGGTTGCCGACCCCACTTCCCCAGTATCCGTAGGCGTCGGTGTTGATCGCCTCCTCCCACCGCCCGCCGTACGGCAGGCCGAGCCGGTAACCCTCGTGCGGCGCGCCGCTGAAGTTGACCACGCATGCCAGCGCGGACCCGTCGGTGGCGTAGCGGACGAAGGAGAAGGTGTTGCCCGGCGCGTCGTCGGCGTCGATCCAGCGGAAGCCCTCGGGCGAGATGTCCTGCTCCCACAGCGCGGGCGTGGCGCGGTAGAGGTGGTTCAGGTCGCGCACCAGCTTCTGCACGCCCTGGTGCCCGTCGAACTCCAGCACCCACCAGTCGAGCCCGCGCTCCTCCGACCACTCCGAGCCCTGGCCGAACTCGCCGCCCATGAACAGCAGCTGCTTGCCCGGATGCGCCCACATGAACGCCAGCAGCGCCCGCAGCTGGGCGAAGCGCTGCCACTCGTCGCCCGGCATCTTGCCGAGCAGCGAGCCCTTGCCGTGCACGACCTCGTCGTGCGACAGCGGCAGCACGAAGTTCTCGCTGTAGGCGTACATCAGGGAGAAGGTCAGCTGGTGGTGGTGATACTGGCGGAAGATCGGCTCGTGCCGCAGGTAGGCCAGGGTGTCGTGCATCCAGCCCATGTTCCACTTGAAGCCGAACCCGAGCCCGCCCAGGTGCACCGGGCGCGAGACCCCCGGCCAGGCCGTGGACTCCTCGGCGACGGTCGAGATCCCGGGCGCCTCGCGGTAGGCGACTGAGTTCATCTCCTTGAGGAAGTCGACGGCCTCCAGGTATTCGCGCCCGCCGTACACGTTGGGGGTCCACTCGCCGTCGCGCCGTGAGTAGTCGAGGTAGAGCATCGAGGCGACCGCGTCCACCCGCAGCCCGTCGACGTGGAACTCCTTGAGCCAGTACAGCGCGTTGGCCACCAGGAAGTTGCGCACCTCCCTGCGGCCGAAATCGAAGACGTAGGTGCCCCAGTCGGGGTGTTCGCCCCTGGCGGGGTCGGCGTGCTCGTACAGCGGGGTGCCGTCGAAGCGGGCCAGCGCCCAGTCGTCCATCGGGAAGTGCGCGGGCACCCAGTCGAGCAGCACGCCGATGCCGCGCTGGTGCAGCCGGTCCACGAACGCGCGGAAGTCGTCGGGCGAGCCGAAGCGGGCGGTCGGGGCGTAGTAGGAGGTCACCTGGTAGCCCCAGGAGCCGCCGAAGGGGTGCTCGGCCACCGGCATCAGCTCGATGTGGGTGAAGCCCAGGTCGCTGACGTACTCGCCGAGCTGGTCGGCCAGCTCCAGGTAGCTGAGCCCGGGGCGCCAGGAGCCGAGGTGCACCTCGTAGACGCTCATCGGGGACTTCTGCGGCAGCCGTTCGGTCCGCTGCGCCACCCACGCGCCGTCGTCCCAGACGTACTCCGACTTCTCCACGACCGACGCCGTCTGAGGCGGTATCTCGGTCCTTCTCGCCATCGGGTCGGCTTTGTCGCGCCACACCCCGTCGGCGCCGAGGATCTGGAACTTGTACCTTTCCCCCTGCGCGATGCCGGGGATGAACAGCTCCCACACGCCCGACCGGCCCAGCGACCGCATCGGGTGGCCCTGGCCGTCCCAGTGGTTGAAGTCGCCCACGACCCGGATGCCGCGCGCGTTCGGCGCCCACACGGCGAACGCCACGCCGTCCACGTCCTCGTGCCGCATCACCCGCGCGCCGAGCGCCTCCCACAGCCGCTCGTGCCTGCCCTCGCCGATCAGGTGCAGGTCCACCTCACCGAGCGTCGGCCAGTGCCGGTAGGGGTCGAGCATCTCGTACGGCGCGCCGTCCGGATACTTGATCCGCAGCCGGTAGCCGGGAACCTTGTCCAGCCCGGGTACGGTCACCTCGAACACGCCGTGGCCCGCGTGGCGCAGGTCGTACGCGGTGTCGTCGTCGAACACCACCTCGACCCGCTCGGCCAGCGGCCGCAGGCACCTGAACGTCACCCCGCCGGGCGCCGGGTGCGCCCCCAGGATCGAATGCGGATCGTGGTGCGCCCCACCCGCGAGGCGGTCCAGCTCAGTCGCCATCGGCATCCCCTAACCCTGCCCTACTCCGCCCGGCCATCCCAGGCCCTGCCCGCTTTCACCGCATTAATCACGGATTACCGGAGAAAACCGCGGACTCTCGGACGTTGGTCACGATCCTGCCTTATCGAGGCTCACTTACTTCGCAGGAGCCCGCGTGTCTACCCAATCTCCGCGGACCACCTCAACGGCACGACGGTCACGGTGGCTAGGCTGTCGGCCGTGATTCTTGCTGGATACGCCCCCTCCACGGCCGAGGAGTCGGCCGACGTGTCGAGGATCCGCGACACGCTCGTCGACGGCGATCCGTGGTCGCGGGCGACCGCGATGCACTTCACCGCCTCCGCCCTGATCGTGCACCCGCCCACCAGGCGCGTGCTGCTGCGCTGGCACGCCCGCCAGCAGGCGTGGATCCAGGTCGGCGGCCACGCCGACCCGGGGGAGACCGACCCGCTGGAGGTGGCGCTCAGGGAGGGCCGCGAGGAGACCGGTCTCGAGGATCTCAAGCCGCTGCCCGGTTCGGACCTGGTGCATGTGGTCGTCGTCTCGGTGCCGGCCGCGCCGCACGAGCCCGCCCACGAGCACGCCGACCTGCGCTACGTCCTGTCCACGGAGTCGCCGGAGGAGATCCGGCCGGAGAAGCCGGGGGCGGAGCTGCGCTGGCTGACCTTCCCTGAGGCGCACGCGCTGACCGGCGAGCCTAACGTCCGCGAGACCCTCAGCCGCGTCGAGGCCCTACTTTCCTGAAGATCCCTCCGCGCGCTCCGATCGCGCGCCATACTGGCCCGCCATGCATCCCTTACGCCCGGTTCGGGCGATGGCCGCGTTCGCGCTGGCCGCCCTGGGCCTCGATTCCTTGGTGGGCATCGGAGCCGCGTGGATCGACCTCCAGCGCGGCGCTCTGATCGACCGCTACGTGACCGACCCGGACAGCGTCCGGGTTACGGAGCTCGAGGCGAGCGACCTCACCAACTACGGGGTCGGCATCACGCAGATCGCCGTCTACCTCGTGGCCGCCCTGCTCTTCCTGCGTTGGCTCTACCGCGTGCGTGCCAACGCCGAGATCTTGAGTCTTGAGCCGCATCGCCACAATCGCGCCTGGATGACGTTCGGGTGGTTCGTGCCGGTCATCTGCTTCTGGTTCCCCAAGCAGATCGTCGACGACATCTGGAACGCCTCCGATGACCGCCCGCCGCAGTACCGATCCGGCCTGGTGTGGGCGTGGTGGGTGGCCTGGGTGATCGTCGTCGTCGGCAATACCGTGGTCGGCCGCGTGCTCGCCCGGAGCGACGACGCGGCGACCCTAGCCATGGCGGCGCGCCTGGACGTCGCCCTCGTGGCGGTGACGGTGGCGGCGGCCGGGTTGGCCGCCGCCGTCGTGTGGAAGATCACCGGGTTCCAGGAGGCACGCCGTACTAGCCTCGCCAGGGTCCCGTGATGGCGAAGACGTAACCCGGCGTCTGGATGTTGGCGAACAGGATCCGCCCGGTCACGTCGAAGTTGGGCCCGGTGAACTCGCTGTCGTTGAAGTCGTTGCGCGCCAGCGGGTAGGCCGTCCCCCGCGGCGTGACGCCGACCAGGTGGTTGATGCCCTCCCCGTCCTCGGCCAGGATGACGCCCCCGTACGGCGAGACCGTGATGTTGTCGGGGCCGTCGAAGTTGGTGTCCTGGGTGGGGTCGGGGTTGACGCCGAAGATGGTCTTGAGCGTGACCGTCTCGCTCTCCGGGTCGTAGAACCACACCTGCCCGTCGTGCTCGTTCACGCTGCCGTCACTCTGCCGGGCGTAGCTTGCCACGAAGTAGGCGCCGCCGTGCGACCACCAGGCGCCCTCCAGCTTGCGGCTGCGCGTCACCTGGTCGTCGGTGAACTGCTTGCGGACCGAGGTGGTCTTGGCGTCGCGCTCGGGCACGTCCACCCAGCGCACCTTGTAGCGCGTGCCGGGCTTGGTGGCCTCCGACAGGTCGGCGATGTGCTGCGAGCCGTGGTAGCAGCTCATGGCCTGCAGTTGACCGGCCGTGTCGCCGCCGGTGGCCATCGCCAGCTCGCGCAGCGCGCCCTTGCCGCCGTGGAAGCCGCGCGGCGGCGTCCAGCGGAAGTACAGGCCGTGCGGGCCGTTGGCGTCCTCGGTCAGGTAGATCGTCGAGTCGCGGGGCGAGACGGCGACGGCCTCGTGGGAGTAGCGGCCGAGGAACTTCAGCGGCACCGGGTTCTGGTTGGCGTCCTGGTCGAAGGGGTCGACCTCGAAGACGTAGCCGTGGTCCTTCTGGTAGGCGCCGCCGGCCTTCTGCTCGGTCTCCTCGCAGGTGAGCCAGGTGTTCCACGGCGTCTTGCCGCCCGCGCAGTTGTTGTGGGTGCCGGCCAGGCTGACGTACTCGCGCACGCGCGTGCCGTGCCTGTCCACGTCGATGTTGGTGGTGCCGCCGCCCGCGCCCGGGTCGTAGGTCAGGCCCTGCAGGGCCGGCACCCGGTACGGCTCGCCGCCGCCGATCTCGTGGTTGTTGACCAGCGTGGATCCGCCCCTGCTCGGGAAGCTGGCGGTGCCGTCGGCGTCGCTCGGCGTCGGCTCGCCGCTCTCCAGCAGCGTCTTGCCCGCCTCGGCGACGATCTTGTACGAGAAGCCCTGCGGCAGCGCGAGCAGCCCGTTCGGGTCCGGGACCAGCGGGCCGTACCCGACGGTGGAGGCGGCGGCGGGATTGGCGATCGCCTCGACGCTTCCGGCGATCATGATGCTCGCCGCGGCGCCGCGCAGGAGGTTACGACGTGAAACGGACATGGACACCGCCAAATCGTGAGGAACTGGCCTACAACACGCGACCCAAGTGTGCCCAGGGAACCGTTCTCTGACTCGCCAGTGTCATCACGATGAACATTCCCTGCGAACTCCACCCGGGGGTGGAGAGGAGTCCCACCCTGGCTCCGATCCGCGGGGAGGCGCCGGAACCTAGCGTCGGGAGGCGTTCGGTTCCCCCACGTTCAGGAGTCACCATGTCCGCGGCACTGATCTTCTCCGGCGCCTTCCTGCTGCTGGTCCTGTTCACCCAGCTCGGCCGCCACCGCATCATGTGGTGGCGGCTGCTGCTGTCGTTCGGCGCGCTGGCCTACTTCGGGCCGACCTACCTCGGCGACGTCCGCTTCGAGGGCGGCACCCTGTGGCTGTCGGTCTGGGGCACGCTCATCGGCGTCGCGCTCGGGGTCGCCCTGGTGGCCAACATGCGGGTCGAGCGGGCGGACGGCAGGTGGTACACCATCGCCGGCTGGCCGTACCTGGGGGTCTGGGTGGTGTCGCTGCTGGCCAGGATCGCCTTCGTCTACGGCGCGGAGAACTCGCCGTCGTTCCGGCAGAGCCTGGGCGAGTTCATGGCCGACCACCACATCGCCGACCCCGGCGCGTGGGCGGCCTTCTTCGTCCTCATGGCCTTCGCCATGCTGATCGTCCGCACGGCCGGGGTCGGCGTCAGGCTCCTGATCAGTAAGGGTTCCGCGGAGACACGTCTCGCGGCGTGATGCGGAAGCCCTGCCAGTGGACCGGCATCGGGTCGGCGTCCTCGTCGCGCGCCACGTGGTGGAAGCCCACGTCCACCCAGACCACCGGGTCGGTCACGCGTTCGCCGCCCGCGTACCTGTCGACCGACGCGCGGCAGTGCGGGGCGGTGTTCATCGTGGCCAGCCGCTCGCACGCGTGGTACTGCGTGACGTACAGGTCGGCGTGGGTGAACGCCTCGTCGGCCGGGCCCCGGTAGTCGGCGCTGTCGGAGTTGTCGATCTGCCAGGAGATCGGGTGGTGGTCGGAGTTGAGCATCCTCGGGTCGACCACCCGCCACCAGCGCATCGGCCGGTTCACGGCCCTGGCCTCGCGGGTGAACCGGGTGCGGATCATGGCGCGCTTCTTGGTGCCGTCGCCCGCGAAGTCGTACTGCTCCACCACGTCGTGGGCGGGACCCTGGATGTCGAAGTCCATCCGCCAGAAGATGTTGTGGCTGTGCGACTCCTCGAAGTGCTTGCTGCCCACCCCGATCGGCCATCCGTGACGGGGCGAGGTCACGGCCCCGGCCAGCGAGCCCGTCGCCCCGACCCGCGGCGTGATGGACCCGTCGTCGCCGAAGATCCACTCGGCGACGTAGGTGTACCAGCCGACCTGGTAGGCCGACAGCACCACCAGCTCGCGCGCCTGCCGCGACCTGCGCTCGGCCGGGTCGCCGTAGCCGTCCTTGAGGTAGCCGAGTCCGCGCTCCCTGGTCGTCACGCACACCAGCTGCGTGCGCCGTTCCCCGCCGGGGCAGTCGGCGGCGGTCAGCGGGATCGCCATCTCCCCGAGCGCCCCGATGTCGTGGTAGCGCGGCTCGCCGCTGTCGTAGGGCACGTGGATCTGCGCCAGCGCCGCGCTGCGCAGCACGCTCACCTCGGCACCGCCCTTCGGGGTGTAGCTGACCCGGTTGAGCGTCAGCCCTTCGACGTTGCGCATCTCGAAGCACATCCGCCAGCGCGCCCCGTCGGGCAGGGTCTCGTCGATCCGGTACGGCGAGCCGCACACCTTGCTGTTCGCGGTGGTGGCCGCGGGCGGGACGACGTGTCCCGCGGCGGCGACGAAGGCCGCTAAGGCCAGTCGGAGGAACAAGTCACCACTCCAGAGTCCGGACCTGCCCAGCCGACAGGTCGATGACGATGCGGCTGGTGTCGAGGAACTTGCCGCCGGGCAGCCGGACGAACAGCCGCACGCACCGGTGGGTCGCGCACGGCCCGCTCCGCTCGGTGTAGATCAGCCCGTGGATCCCGAGGTCGGCCACGGACCGCAGAGCCTTGCCCGCCGCGGCGGCGTAGGCCTGCCGTACGGCCCTGCCCAGCTTGGGGTCGGCCAGCAGCAGCTCGCCCGCGCGCAGCGCCTCGCGCGGCGAGGGCGGCGGCTGGACCCCCTTGCCCGCCGACTCCTCGACGACCTTGCCCTCGCCCAGGTCGACCGTGCGGACGATGAGCGAGTCGGCCGAGTAGTCGTAGATGTAGGCCTGGGCCCGCCGGGAGTCCTGCGTGGCCTTGTCGTCGTCGCGCTCGACGTAGAGCAACTCGGATCGGCCCGCCGCGAGGTGCTCGCGCGAGCCGCCCGTGGCGATCTCGGTGGCGCGCCTGACCTCGTCCGGCGTGAGCGGATCGCCCGGCGCGGGGGCCGCCTGCGCCGACCTGGCCGCCTGCGGCGCCTCGTCGCCGGACAGCGACAGCGCCACCCCCGCGAGCACCAGCACCGCCAGGGAGGAGGCGGCTAGCACCACCACTCGCCGCATGCCAGCTCCTTTACTCTTAGTTGGCAATCGCCCACGAAGAGTAGCCAAAGCCTGCCGTGCGAGCAGGCGAACCGGAGTAATCCCTCGTCAGAGCGTGCGGATGCGGGCGGCGATCCGGTCGACGTCGCCGCGCTCGCCCGGCGGCAGCGGCGCGCCCACCGACCGCCGCAACTCGCCCGCCTCGGCGAGCAGCCGCTCCGCCTCGGCCGCGTCCCCGCGCAGGCTCTGCGCCCCGGCCAGCCCCTCCAGCGCCAGCGCGACCGCCCGCGGATCCCCGGTACGGCGGGCCGTCTCCAGCCCCTCGTGGTGGAGCCCGAGCGCGGCCTCGGCGTCGCCCCGCTGCTCGGCCACAAAACCCAGCTCGGCCAGGATGAACGCGGCGCCGGGATCGCCCGCCACCTCGCGCACCCAGCCCAGCCAGGTCCGCAGGTAGCGCTCGGCCTCCTCGAGCCGTCCCTGCCTGCGGGCGACGATGGCCAGCCCGAGCTCGGCGAACTCCTGCGCGGGCCGGTTCGACTGCGCCAGCGCCAGCCGCCTGGCACGCTCGTGCAGGTCCTCCGCGCGCTCCAGGTCGCCGGTCAGCAGCGCGATCCTGCCCAGCTTGGACAGCGCGTCCGTCGCCGTGGCCGCCAGTCCCAGTTCCTCGGCGGCCCGCAGCACCTCGCCGCGCAGTTCCTCGGCCCTGGCGTAGTCGCCGGTGATCTCGGCCAGCGTGGCCAGGTTCTCCGCCGCCCGAGCCTCGCCCCACCGGTCGCCCGTCTCGCGGAACAACGCGAGGCCCCGCTCGCCGTCGCGTTCGAGCGCGGCCAGATCACCGCGGAACAGGGCCAGCCGGGCCCGCACGCTCAGCGTGGCCGCGACGCCCCAGCGGTCGTCGTGCGCCTCGAACTCCTTCAGCGCCGCGCCGATCAGGTCCTCCACGGTCGCGGCGTCGTCGTAGCCGAACAGCGAGAAGGCCAGGAACCAGCCTGCCCGCGCCCGCTCAAGCGGGTCCGCGATCTCCTCGTGCCGCCGCCTGCCCGGCGCCGGGCCCTGCCCCGCCAGCATCCGCAGCCCGGCCAGCCACACCTCCGTGCGGGCGTCGGGGGAGACGGTCAGCGCCGACTCCAGGGCGCGCTGCGCCTCGCCGAGCCGCCCGCGCAGGATCCAGTACCACGCCAGCGATCCGACCAGCAGCGAGGCGGTCTGCGCCGCGGCCTGCCGTACGGCGGGCTCCAGATCGGGCGCCTTGGCCTGCCGTACGGCGGTTTCCAGGGCGGTGCGGAGGTTGGCCGCCTCGGCGTCGAGGACGGCGAGCCAGCGGCGCTGGTCCTGGCCGCGCAGGCGGGGGGCGGCGAGGGCGGCGAGTGCCGCGTGGTGGCGGGCGTGGCGCAGCTCGACCGCGGCCTGCTCGCCCGCCTCGGCCAGGCGCTCGCGGCAGTAGGCGGCGACGGACTCCAGCAGGCGGTAGCGGCCGGTGGGCGTGCGCGTCACCAGGGAGCGGTCGACGAGGTTGGCCAGCAGGGGCAGCACGTCCAGGTCGGGCTCGGCGCAGACGGCCTCGGCGGCCTCCAGCGTGCAGCCGTCGGCGTGGACGGCCAGGCGGCGCAGGACCAGGCGCTCGTGATCGGGCAGCAGCTCCCAGCTCCAGTCGATCATCGCGCGCAGCGTCCGCTGCCTGGCGGGCGCGTCGCGCTTGCCCGCGGCCAGCAGCCCGAACCGGTCGTCGAGCCGGTCGGCCAGCTGGCGTGGGGTCAGGACCCGCGCCCGGGTGGCGGCCAGCTCCAGCGCCAGCGGGATCCCGTCGAGCCGCGCGCAGATCTCCGCCACGGCCGCGTCGTCCTCCTCGTGGCCCGCCCAGGAGCCGTCCAGGCCTGCGCGGGCGTTGAACAGGCGGACCGCCGCCTCCAAGGTCAGTGGGGGCACGCTCCAGGCCGCCTCGCCCGCGATACGCAGCGGCTCCTGGCTGGTCACCAGCACCCGCAGCCCGGGCGCGGCCCGCAGCAGGCGGCCGGACAGCGCGGCCACCTCGTCGACCACGTGCTCGCAGTTGTCCAGCACGAGCAGCGTCTCGGCGCCGCGCAGCACGCCCGCGAGCCGCTGCTCGACCGGCTCGGTCCCGTCGTCGCGCAGCCCGAGCGCCCCGGCCACAGCCTCGGTCACCTCCACGGCGGTACCCGGGTTCAGCGACGACAGCTCCACCAGCCACACCCCGCCGCCGAACGCGAGCCCGGGCTCGGCCGCCGCCTCCAGCGCCAGGCGAGTCTTGCCGACGCCGCCCGGCCCCGTCAGCGTGACCAGCCGGTTGCGCCCGAGCATGGCCCTGACCTCCGTCACGGCCTCCTTCCGCCCGATCAGGTCGCTGACGGGGGCCGGCAGGTTCGTGCGCGGCCGCTCGGCGAGGGACAGGCCGGGGTCCTGCCGCAGGATGGCCTGGTGCAGGCCGGCCAGCTCGGGGGAGGGGTCCACGCCGAGCCCGTCCGCCAGCCGTACCCGCAGGTCCTCATAGGAGGCCAGCGCCTCGCCCTGCCGCCCGGCCCGGTACAGGGCGCGCAGATGGACGGCGCGCAGCCGCTCGCGCAGCGGGTGCGCGGCCACCAGGTCGCCCAGGTCCGCGGTGAGCGCGGCGTGCTCGCCGCGCTCCAGGCGGAGCTCGGCCAGCTCCTCCAGCGCCGCCAGGCGCATCTCCTCCAGCCTGGCGGCGGGCGCCCTGGCGAACTCCGCGTCCTCGAACCCGGCGAACGCGGGCCCGCGCCACAGCGCCAGTGCCTCGGCGAATGCCTTCCCCGCGACCAGGTCGTGGAAGCGGTCGGCGTCCACGGACCCGGCGTGCAGCGTGTACCCGGCCGGGCCGAACGTGATCGCGTCCTTGCCCAGGACCCTGCGCAGCTGGGAGATCTTCACCCGGAGCGCGGCCAGCGCGTCGCCCGGCGGCCGGTCACCCCACAGGTCCTCGACCAGGCGGTCGGTAGAGACGGGACGGCCCCGGCCGGCCAGCAGGACGGCCAGGAGCAGGCGGACCTTCGCCTCGGGAACGGCGACGGGCTCGCCGTCGTCCGTCCACACCGCGAGCGGACCAAGCACCCCGAACCGCATCCAACCCCCCCATAACCCCATCGGAATCCGACCATAACCCGCCCTCGCCAGGGTGAAGACCATCTGAAAGGAGCAAGCGAATGTCGGAATCTGTGGTCGTGCTCGGGCTGGGACTGATGGGGCGGGCGCTGGCCCGCACGTTGGCGGAGGCGGGACACCCCGTCACCGTGTGGAACCGGACGCCCGGCCGGGCCCCGGAGCTGGACGTGGCCCGCGCCGAGACGCCGGCGCAGGCCGTGGCGGCGGCGCGGCTGGTGATCGCCTGCCTGCTCGACTACCCGTCCGTGTACGAGACCCTCGACGGGGTCGACCTGGAGGGCAAGGTCCTGGTGAACCTGACCACCGGGCGCCCGTCCGAGGCGCGGGAGGCGGCCGGGTGGGCAGCCGAGCGCGGGGCGGAGTACCTGGACGGCGGGATCATGGCGGTGCCCCAGATGATCGGCGGGCCGGGGGCCTCCATCCTCTACAGCGGGTCGCGGGAGGCCTTCGACCGGTACCGGGCGGTGCTCGAGCCGCTGGCCGTACCGAGCCATCTGGGGGAGGACCCCGGGATGGCCTCGCTGCAGGACCTGGCGATGCTGACCGGCATGTACGGGCAGATCGCCGGATTCCTGCAGGCGGCGGCGCTGGTGGAGTCCCAGGGCGTGGGGGTGGTGGAGTTCACGCAGACCCGGCTGGTGCCGTGGATGCGGTCGATGCTGGAGCTGCTGCCGGCCTGGGCGCGCGACATCGAGGCCAAGTCCTACGCCACGGAGGTGTCCAACCTGGAGATCAACGCCTCCGGCCTGGTCAACCTCGCGCGCGCCTTCGAGGAGCAGGGCGTCACCACCGAGCTGCTGGCGCCGCTGCGCGACCTGATGGCCCGCCGCGTCGCCCGCGGCCACGGTGACCAGTCGCTGTCCAGCCTCTTCGAGGAGCTCCACCCGGATCTCCACCATTAGGAGGTACGGCTCCACCCGGGTCGCTTCCTAGGTTCGCGGCATGGACAAGGTGCTCTACGTGCTCCAGCGAATCCTGGACGCCAACGGAGGGAAGATGAACGGAAAAGTCATCATCGCGCTCATCGTGGCCGCGGCGGTGGTCGTCGTCGGCTTCATCGCCTTCCGCCTGCTGATGGTGGAGATGATTCTCAACATGAGGGGATCGCACTAGCGACATGGCGGAGGTGTGGGAGCGGGTCAAGCGCCTGCTGTCGGCGGACGACCCGGAGACGGGGCAGCTGGTCAGATACGTGATCACGCTGCTGCTCGGGCTGACCCTGGCCTCCGCCGCCCCGGCCGCGGCGCCCGCGCTGGTGTGGACCGCGCTGAGCGCGAGCCTGGCCTGCTGGCTGTGCTTCGTGCTGCTGGACAGGCGGGCGCACCGGGTGGCGCTGGTGGCGCTCGCGCTCGGCTCCGCCCTGGCCGCGCTCGCGGTAGGCCCCGACGGCACGGACGCGATCATCTTCCTGTTCGCCACGCTGCTGCTGTTCGCCGCGCATCTGACGCCGCCGGTGTGGGCGATCCTGGCCGTGGCCGCCGCGGACCTGGCGCTCATGCTGGGCGGCATGGTGTGGTTCGGCAGGGAGCCGACGTCGATGGCCACGCATGCGGCGGTCCTGGTGATGACGCTGCTGTTCGCGCTGCACCGGCGGCAGTTCCGGCAGGGGCAGCTCGACAGGGCGCGGGCGGTGGCACTGGACGAGCGGGCCAGGATCGCCAGGGAACTGCACGACGTGCTGGCCCACTCGCTGGGCGCGCTGCGCGTGCAGCTCGAGGTGGCCGACGCGATGCTCACCGAGAAGGGCGACGTCGAGGGCGCCGCCCGGCGGATCAAGCGCTCGCTGCGGCTGGCCACCGACGGGATGATCGAGGCCAGGGCCGCGGTGGCGGCGCTGCGCGAGGACGTGCCGCCGCTGCCCGAGGCTCTGTCGGCGCTCGTCGCCGCGCACCGGCGCGACCACGACGCGCAGGTCGAGGCCCGCACGGTCGGCAAGCCCCGCCCGGTCGCGCCCGCCGTCGAGGTCGGCCTGCTCCGCACGGCCCGCGAGGCCCTCACCAACGCCGCCAAGCACGCTCCGGGCCTGCCCGTGTCGATGACCCTGACCTTCACCGACCACGCCGTCACCCTCCGCGTCCACAACACCCTCCCCGGTACGGCACAACCACGCGAACCCGGGCACGGGCTGGCAGGGATGCGGGAGAGGCTGGCGTTGATCGGAGGGACACTGGAGGCGGGACCCCGCGAGGGGGAGTGGCGGGTCACGGCGGAGGTACCGGGATGAGGGTGCTGGTGGTCGACGACCAGCAGATCATGCGCGAGGGCCTGGTGGCGCTCATCGAGCTGATGGACGGCATCGAGGTGGCGGGCGACGCCGCCGACGGCGAGCAGGCCCTGCGCCTGGTCGCCACCGAGCGGCCCGACGTGGTGCTGATGGACCTGCGCATGCCGGTCATGGACGGCGCCGAGGCCACCAGGCGCATCACCCGCGACCATCCCGAGGTCGCCGTCCTGGTCCTGACCACCTATGACGACGACGAGTCGATCACCGCCGCGCTGCTGGCCGGGGCACGCGGCTACCTCACCAAGGACGCGGGCAGGGCCGAGATCGCGGCCGCGCTCCGCTCGGCGGCCGCGGGACAGTCCACCTTCGCCGAGCCGGTCTCCAGGCGCCTGGTCGAGGCCCTGTCACGCCGCGAGCCGGGCCCGGTGACGGACCCGCCCGACGGGCTCACGGTCAGGGAGGTGGAGGTGCTGCGCCTGATCGGGCGCGGGCTCAACAACGCCGAGATCGCCGCCACCCTGGTCATCGCGGAGACCACGGTCAAGACGCACATCAACAACGCCTTCGCCAAGATCGGCGTCCGCAACCGCACCGAGGCCGCGGGCTACGCGCACCGCCACCTGTGATCAGCGTTCCACGGCCAGCTTTATCCCGAGCCCGATGAAGATGCCGCCGGTGGCGACGTCGATGCCGCGCTTGGCGGCCTGGCGGCGGCGCAGCCAGGCGGCGATCCGTCCGGCGAGGACCCCGACCGTGCCGTCGACGATGAACTCGAGCACGATCAGGATCACGCCGAGGATGGCGAACTGCAGCCAGACGTGACCCAGCCCAGGGCTGATGAACTGCGGCAGGAACGCGATCGTGAACGTGACCATCTTCGGGTTGAGCAGGTTGGTCAGCAGCCCGTTGAGGTAGGCGCGCCGGTCGGAGATCCGCGGCCCCGAGGCCGGGTCGAGGCCCCGGGTGTCCTTGCGGCGACGGATCGTCTGCACGCCCAGGTAGATCAGGTACGCGGCGCCGACCACCCGGACCACGGTGAAGGCCACGGGGACGGCGGCGAACAGGGCCGCCAGGCCCGCCGCGGCCACCGCGACGTGGACGGCCTCGCTCGTGGCCACCCCGGCCGTGGCGAGCAGCCCGGCACGCGGACCGCCGCGCATCCCGCAGCCCAGGATGAACAGCATGTCCGGCCCAGGCGTGATCATCGCGATGACCGTGGTCACCGTGAACAGCGCGAGCAGGTGCGGGTCGAGGGGCATGACTCCATCATCTCATTCGGGCTCCTGGAAGGCGGCCAGCGGGATGGGCAGCCAGCTCGGCCGGTTGCGGGCCTCGTAGCCGACCTCGTAGACGGCCTTGGACAGCTCGAAGGCGCGCAGCAGGGTGGCGTCGGCGGCGTCCAGGTGACCGCCGCCTGCGGCGTACCCCTCGAGGAAGGCGGCCTTGTTGTGGTCCGCCCACTCGGCCGCCCGCGGCTCCAGCGGCTTGGGATCGGGGTGGTCGGCCAGCAGGTGGCGCGAGGCGTACTCGAAGGAGCGCAGCATGCCCGCCACGTCCCGCAGCGGCGAGTACAGCGCCCTGCGCTCGGCCAGCGGCTGGCCGGGCTCGCCCTCGAAGTCCAGCACGATCCACTCGGTGGGCGTCCGCATGACCTGGCCCAGGTGGTAGTCGCCGTGGACGCGCTGCACGGGCACCGGCCCGGACAGGTCCTCCACCGCCAGGAACGCCCTATCGGCCACCTCGGCGTTCTCGCGCAGCGCGGGGACCTCCGCGGTGGCCAGGGCCAGCCTGCGGCGGAAGCCCTCGGCCATCCGCCTGATCTCGGAGGGGTCCATCACGTCCGTCGGGAAGGCCGCGGCCAGTTCTGTGTGGATGCGGGCGGTGGCCACGCCCAGCCGCCGCGACTCGGCGGCGAAGTCTCCGCCTGCCTGCTCGGCGGTGACCTCGGGCAGCGAGCCGTACAGGTCGCGCACGCTGGCGAGCGCCAGCCCCCACCCGTCGTTGGCGGTGGACAGGAACTCCTGCATGAACGCCAGCGTCGTGCCCGTGGCGTCCAGGTCGGTCTCGATCCACCCGTACGGCCGGGCGATATGGGGAGCGCCGCGGCCGGCCAGCGCGGTGACCACCTCGACCTCGGGGTTCACGCCGGGGATGAGGCGGCGGAAGAGCTTGCAGATGTAGGCGTCGCCGTACACCAGCGAGGTGTTGGACTGCTCGGCGCCCAGGACCAGGCTGCGCAGCGAGGTGTCGATGTCGACGCCGGGCATGTGGCCGAACCGGACGCCGTCCCAGGCGCGGTCGGTGGCCATTCCCTCCAGCAGCGAGCGGGTGAGGGCGGGGTCGTGTGCGGCGTCGTAGTGGTGCGTGCCGTCGTGCGTCCCGATGAGGGCGTGGGACAGGCGTTCGGGGAGCTCGGCCCGCGAGCCGAGCAGGAGCTGGTAGCGGTCACGGGAGCCCGCCTGCCAGACAGAGATGATCAGATGCCGGAGCCCCGGGTCTTCGGCGTGGAGCGTGAGATCGGACTCGATACCGAGCGAGTCGATCGGGCGCCCCTTGCCCGCGAACCAGCGCTGATTGGTGATCCAACGGGCAAGGAGCTCCTCAAGCACGTCTTACTCCTCCTGGACGGTGGTCGGTGGGAGGGTGAACCAGTAGAAACCATGCCCAGGAAGCGTCAAAAGATACGGAAGTTCGCCAATCGCCGGAAATGGGACCCCTCCCATCGTCTCGACGGGCGAGACGCCGACGAACCTCCGCAGGTCGAGCTCCACAGGCTGGGGGAACCGCGAGAGGTTGTTGACGCACAACATGCGATCATCACCGAATTCGCGGACGAATGCCAGCACGGACGGGTTCGACGAGTTGAGC
Organism: Nonomuraea sediminis; assembly: GCF_018531495.1. Lineage (GTDB taxonomy): Bacteria > Actinomycetota > Actinomycetes > Streptosporangiales > Streptosporangiaceae > Nonomuraea > Nonomuraea sediminis. The sequence continues at coordinate 435,662 of NZ_JAHDTI010000009.1, read as the reverse complement.
TCGATGAACTCACCCGTGCCGAACACCGGGTGCCGCTTACGGATCTCGATCATCCGCTTTGTCCAGTGCAGCAGCGAGGCGGCGTTCTTCTGCTGGGCCTCGACGTTGATCGCCTGGAAGCCGTAGATCGGGTCCATGATCACAGGCAGGTAGATGCGGCCCGGGTCGCAGTCGGAGAACCCGGCGTTGCGGTCGGGGTCCCACTGCATCGGGGTCCTGACGCCGTCGCGGTCGCCGAGCCAGATGTTGTCGCCCATGCCGATCTCGTCGCCGTAGTACAGCACCGGGGAACCCGGCAGGCTCAGCAGCAGGGCGGTGAACAGCTCGATCTGGTTGCGGTCGTTCTCCAGGAGAGGGGCGAGTCTCCGACGAATCCCGACATTTGCCCGCATGCGCGGATCTTTGGCGTATTCGGTGTACATGTAGTCGCGCTCTTCGTCCGTCACCATCTCGAGCGTCAGCTCGTCGTGGTTGCGGAGGAAGATGCCCCACTGGCAGTTCTCCGGGATCTTCGGCGTCTGGGCCAGGATCTCGGAGATCGGGTAGCGGGACTCGCGGCGCACCGCCATGAAGATGCGCGGCATGAGCGGGAAGTGGAAGGCCATGTGGCACTCGTCGCCGCCGCCCACCGGGTCGCCGAAGTACTCCACCACGTCCGACGGCCACTGGTTGGCCTCGGCCAGCAGCACCCTGTCGGGGTAGAGCCGGTCCACCTCGGCCCTGACCCGCTTGAGGTACTCGTGGGTCCTGGGCAGGTTCTCGCAGTTGGTGCCCTCTTCCTCGAAGAGGTACGGCACGGCGTCCAGCCGGAACCCGTCGATGCCCAGGTCGAGCCAGAAGCGCAGCACCTCGAGCATCGCGTCCCGCACCGCCGGGTTCTCGTAGTTGAGGTCCGGCTGGTGATGGAAGAAGCGATGCCAGTAGTACTGCCCGCGCACCGGGTCGTAGGTCCAGTTGGACGCTTCCGTGTCGATGAAGATGATCCTGGCATCCTGATACTGCGTGTCCGAGTCGGACCACACGTAGAAATCGCCGAATGGCCCCTCGGGGTCGTGCCGGGACGCCTGGAACCACGGGTGGGCGTCGCTGGTGTGGTTCATCACCAGGTCGGCGATCACCCGCATGCCGCGCTTGTGCGCCTCGTCCACCAGCTTCACGAAGTCGCCCAGGTCGCCGAACTCCGGGAGGATCTTCATGAAGTCGGCGATGTCGTAGCCGCCGTCGCGCAGGGGGGACTCGTACAAGGGCAGCAGCCACAGGCAGTCGACGCCCAGCCATTGCAGGTAGTCGAGCTTGCTGATCAGGCCCTTGATGTCGCCGGTGCCGTCGCCGTTGGAGTCGGCGAAGCCCCGGATCAGCACCTCGTAGAAGACCGCGCGCTTGTACCAGTGAGGATCGCGCGGCTTCTCCTCGTCGAATGGGTTCGGGATGGGGGCAGCGCTCATGAAACTTCGCCCGTGAAGGAGGTGTTTTCAAGCATGTCGAAGACTCCCCGCTGAATTCTGATCTACCGTGGCGCGGCTCGTACGGTGAGGATGTGGGCAGGTTGGATGTGGGGATCGAGGCGGACGTAATTCCTCTGCCGCCAACGATACGACTCGCCCGACAACTCGTCGTCCACGACGAACTCGGCGTTCCAGTCGAGACCGAGAGCGGGCAGGTCGAGATCGACCGTCGCCTCGTGGGTGTTGTGTGGGTCCAGGTTGATGACCGCCAGGACGACGTCGCCCAGCCCGTGCCTTCGTGTGGCCGGGTCGTAGGCGCCGGGCAGCCGCTTGGAGAAGCAGATCACGTCCGGTTGGTCGACCTGGTGGAACCGTAGATTACGCAATTCCTGGAGTGCCGGATGGGCTCTTCGGAACAAATTCAGCTGGGTGATGAAGGGGGCAAGGCTGCGGCCCTCTCGTTCCGCGGCGACCCAATCGCGAGGTCTGTACTGATATTTCTCGCTATCTAGGTATTCCTCGCTCCCCGGGCGAACCGGGATGTTTTCACCGAGTTCGTACCCCGAGTACACGCCCCACGTGGGCGAGGCCAGCGCCGCGAGCACCGCCCGCAGCTTGAACGCGGGAACCCCGCCCTGCTGCAGGAAGTCATGCAGGATGTCCGGCGTGTTCACGAACAGGTTGGGCCGCAGGAAGTACGAGGTCTCCTGGGCCAGCTCGGTCAGGTAGGTCTCGACGTCGTACTTGGAGTTCTTCCAGGTGAAGTACGTGTACGACTGGTGGTAGCCCACCTTGGCCAGCGCCTGCAGCATCGCGGGCCTGGTGAACGCCTCGGCCAGGAAGATCACGTCCGGATCGGTCCTGTGGATGTCGGCCAGCATCCGCTCCCAGAAGGCGACCGGCTTGGTGTGCGGGTTGTCCACCCGGAAGATCCGCACGCCGTGGTCCATCCAGTGCAGCAGCACCCGTTTGACCTCGGCGTAGATCCCCTCGGGGTCCTTGTCGAAGTTGATCGGGTAGATGTCCTGGTACTTCTTGGGCGGGTTCTCGGCGTAGGCGATCGACCCGTCGGCCCTGATCGTGAACCACTCCGGGTGCTCCTTGACCCACGGGTGGTCGGGGGAGCACTGCAGCGCGAAGTCCAGCGCCACCTCCATGCCCAGCTCCCGCGTGCGGTCGACGAACTCGTCGAAGTCGTCGATCGTGCCCAGGTCGGGGTGGATCGCGTCGTGCCCGCCGTCCTCCGAGCCGATGGCCCACGGGGAGCCCGGGTCGTCAGGTTCTGGGCTGAGCGTGTTGTTGCGTCCCTTGCGGAACGTGCTGCCGATCGGGTGGATCGGCGGCAGGTAGACCACGTCGAAGCCCATCCGGGCTACTGCGGGCAGCCGCTTGGCCGCCGTCTGGAAATTTCCTGACTTGGAGATGCCCGACTCGTTGACGATCGCCCCCTCTGACCTGGGGAAGAACTCGTACCACGAGCCGTACAGCGCCCTGCGCCTGTCGACCCTGATCCGCTGCTGCTTCGAGCGCGTCACCAGGTCCCGCAGCGGGTGCGCCTCGAGCAGCGCGGCCGTCTCCGGCAACTGCGCGACCGACAGCCGCGCCCGCGGGTCGAGGTTGTCGTCGCGCAGCGTCGCCGAGACCGCCAGCAGCGCCGCCCGGTGCCCGCACGTGCCTTCGCCGCCCTTCCTGCCGCGGCCGTTGCCCTCGTGCGGGGCGGGGCAGTCGGCCTGCCGTACGGCTTTCGCGGCGCGCTCGAAGAGGCGGGCGCCCTCCTCGCACATGAGATCCACGTCCATGCCGCGCGGGATCTTGATCTCCGCGTCGTGCAGCCAGGTCGCGATCGGGTCGCTCCAGGCCTCGACGCGGAACTGCCAGTCGCCCTCCGACGGCAGGCTCACGGGCACGCCCCACCGGTCGGTGCCCTGGTCCAGCTCACGCATCGGTTTCAGGCGTTCACGCTGTCCATCGGGCGTCGTGAGCACGACCCCCGCGGCCACGGCGTCGTGGCCCTCGCGGAAGACGGTCGCGGCGATCTCGAAGGTCTCACCGGCGACCGCCTTGGCGGCCCACTGCCCGCAGTCGACTACGGGGTGGATGTCCGTGATGGGAATTCGGCCGATCATCGCATCTCTCGGTTGCGGCGGCGCCACCCTGGCACCACCGGAGGCTTCCGTGGCAAGAACGATCCTTGCATCTCGAAGGTTGGGAGCGGCGGATGAGCCTCCCGAGTCGCCTCGGAAAGCCATAAGCGGGAGATGCCCCAATGCTTCCTTTTCATGCTTGTTCTTGGAAGGGGTTTCAACGCTCATGTCCCCGGTGAAGGACCCAGAGGTCCCGACTACCCCCTAGGGTTCAGAAACGTGAGAGCAATCCGCCGGTTCACCGTCCGCACCGTCCTGCCCGCGGAGCTGGCCGCCCTCGGCGAGCTCGTGCAAAACCTGCGCTGGTCCTGGCACCCAGAGACGCTTGACCTGTTCGCCGAGGTCGACCCCGAGCTCTGGGAGCAGGTCGGCCACGACCCGGTCGCGCTGCTCGGCGCCGTCGGCCCCGACAGGCTCGCCGAGCTGGCCGGCGACAGGCGCTTCCTGCGCAGGCTCGCCGACGCCGCCGACGACCTACGCGAATACATGACCGCGCCGCGCTGGTACCAGACACTGCCCGACGCCGCCCGCGCCATCGCCTACTTCTCTCCCGAGTACGGCATAGCCGCGGCGCTGCCCCAGTACTCCGGCGGCCTGGGCATCCTGGCCGGCGACCACCTGAAAACGGCCAGCGACCTGGGCGTGCCGATCCTGGCGGTCGGCCTGCTCTACCGGCACGGCTACTTCACCCAGTCGCTCTCGCCCGACGGCTGGCAGCTCGAGCACTACCCGTCGCTGGATCCCGGCGGCCTGCCGTTGAGCCTGCTCAAGGAGGAGGACGGCACACCGGTCAAGATCCGCATCGGCCTGCCGGACAACCGCGCCATGTACGCCCAGCTCTGGGTCGCCAGGGTGGGCCGGGTGCCGCTGCTGCTGCTCGACTCCGACGTGGCCGACAACGACACCGCGGCCCGTGACATCACCGACCGGCTCTACGGCGGCGGCACCGACCACCGGCTGATGCAGGAGCTCCTGCTCGGCGTGGGTGGCGTGCGGGCGATCCGCGCCTACTGCCGCATCACCGGCCACCCCGAGCCGGAGGTCTTCCACACCAACGAGGGCCACGCCGGGTTCCTCGGCCTGGAGCGGATCAGGGAGCTGACCGAGGCCAGGCTCAGCTTCGACGAGGCGCTCGAGGCGGTCAGGGCGGGCACCGTGTTCACCACACACACGCCCGTGCCCGCCGGCATCGACCGGTTCCCCGTGGAGATGATCGAGCGGCAGTTCGGCGGCGACAACGCCTGGCCGACAGTGCCCGTGGAACGCATCCTGGCGCTCGGCGCCGAGAGCGAGCCGGGCCGCTTCAACATGGCCGTCATGGGCATGCGCCTGGCCCAGCGCGTCAACGGCGTGTCCGAGCTGCACGGCCACGTCAGCAGGGAGATGTTCAAGGACCTGTGGCCCGGCTTCGACGTGGACGACGTGCCGATCGGCTCGATCACCAACGGCGTCCACGCGCCCACCTGGGTCGGCCGCGAGCTCATGGAGCTGGCGGGCCGCGAGCTGCCCTCGGTGCTGGAGAGGTCGCGCGGCTGGGAGGGCGTGGAGAAGATCTCCGACGCCGACATCTGGGACATCCGCGGCAAGCTGCGCCGACGCCTGGTCGAGGGCGCCCGGGTACGGCTGCGCAAGTCCTGGCGTGACCGCGGGGCCTCCGACGCCGAGCTGGGCTGGATCGACGACGCGCTCGACCCCGACGTGCTGACCATCGGCTTCGCCCGGCGGGTGCCGTCGTACAAGCGGCTCACGCTCATGCTGCGCGATCAGGAGCGGCTGACCTCGCTGCTGCTCGACCCGCACAAGCCGGTGCAGATCGTGATCGCGGGCAAGGCCCATCCGGCCGACGAGGGCGGCAAGAAGCTCATCCAGCAGATCGTGAAATTTGCCGACTCGCCCGAAGTGCGGCATCGGATTGTGTTCCTGCCCGACTACGACATGGCGCTCGGGCAGTTGCTGGTCCAGGGCTGCGACGTCTGGCTCAACAACCCGCTGCGCCCGCTGGAGGCCTCCGGCACCTCGGGCATGAAGTCGGCGCTGAACGGCGGGCTCAACCTGTCGATCCGCGACGGCTGGTGGGACGAGTGGTACGACGGCACCAACGGCTGGGCCATCCCCACCGCCGACGGCGTCACCGACACCGACCGCCGCGACGAGCTCGAGGCCGCCGCCCTCTACGACCTCATCGAGCACGAGGTGTCCGACCGCTTCTACGACCGTGGCGCCTCAGGGCCGCCACGCCGCTGGATGGAGATGGTCAAGCACACGCTCACCTCGCTCGGTCCCAAGGTGCTCGCGGGGCGCATGCTGCGCGACTACGTGGTCGGCCTCTACTCGCCGGCCGCCGCCTCCGCCCGCGCCCTCTCGGCTGACTCCTACGGCCAGGCCAAGGCGTTCGCCGCCTGGCGCCTGCGCGTCACCCGGGCCTGGCCAGGAGTCCGCGTCGAACACGTGGAGGCTTCCGGCGTGGGCGACACGCCCGAGGTGGGCGCCACCCTGGAGCTCCACGCCACGATCGCCCTGGGAGACCTCGACCCCACGGACGTCCGCGTCCAGGCCGCCTACGGCCAGGTAGGCGAACACGACGAACTCCTCCACCCGCACTACGCGGACCTCACCCCCACCACGGTCGACGACGACGGCCGAGCCCACTACACGGGCACGGTCCCCCTCGACCGCACAGGCGCCTTCGGCTACACGGTCCGAGTCGTCCCCCACCACCCGCTGGCCGCCTCGTCCGCCGAACTAGGCCTCACAACCGTCCCAGAAGAACCAGCCGGCATGACCAACGGCACCCTCCGCTAGCCCACGCACCCACGCGGGGACGCGAGGCACGGCAGGCGCGGTGGTTTCCCCGCGCCGGGTCGGCAGGAAGATGCGAGGCCCGGCGCCCTCCCTGCGCCGGGTCTGGTGAGGAGATGTGAGGCATGTTGGCAGGCGCGGCGTCTGCCTGCGCGGGGTCGGTGAGGAGAGGTGCGGTGGGGCTTGGCGCAAGGTGGGAAATGGGGGGAGGGGGTGGGATCGGCGCATCCAGGGGTTATGGGCGGCATAATCGGCACGTGGACGACAGCGGGAACGGCCTGCGGGCCGACACACTGGTGGCCACGGTCCGGGGTGTCCTGCCGTCCTTGACGCCCGCCGCGCAGACCGTGGCCCGCCTGATACTGGAAGACCCGGCGACGGTGGCGCGCAGCACCATCACCGAGCTGTCCGCCGCGTCGGGCACCAGCGAGGCGACGATCGTCAGGACCGCGCGGCTGCTCGGCTTCGCCGGGTACCCGCAGCTCAGGCTGGCCCTGGCTGCCGCTGCGGCGCAGCCGGACCGCCTGGTCCCGGGTGACCTGGCTCCCGACGACCCGCTGTCCGAGGTGATCCAGAAGGTCGCCAGGGCCGAGTCGGAGGCCATCAACGACACGGTGGCCCAGCTGACCTCCGAACGCCTTGGCCTGGTGGTCGAGGCGATCGCCAACGCCCGCCGGGTCGACGCCTACGGCGTGGGCGCCTCCGGGCTGGTGGCCGAGGACATGGCGCAGAAGCTGCTGCGCATCGGCCTGTCCAGTCACGGCTTCCAGGACGCCCATCTGGCGCTGACCAGCGCCGTCCTGCTGAAGCCCGGCGACGTGGCGATCGGCATCTCCACCAGTGGCGAGACGCCCGACGTGCTGGAGCCGATCAGACGGGCGGGGGAGGCCGGCGCCACCACGGTGGCGATCACCAACAACCCCCGCTCCAGCATCGCGGAGCTGGCCGAGCACGTGCTGATCTCGGCGGGCCGCGAGACGGAGTTCCGCCCCGGGGCGCTGGCCAGCCGTATCAGCCAGCTCCTCGTCGTGGACTGCGTGTTCGTCGGCGTCGCCCAGCGCACGTTCGACTCCTCGCAGGAGGCGTTGCAGAGCACCAGGCGCGCCGTCGAGGAGTTCACCCGGAGAACGACACCTGCACGTCGTCAGCCTTGACGAACATCACGCGGTGACCGAACTGGACCTCCAGGTACTTGGTCTTGCCGCGCACGACCTGGTGCCCTGAGCCGTCGAAGGTGACCGCGTAGAAGTACTCGGCCGCCGCCGTGCCCGCCAGGGTGTACTTCTCCCCGGCGGAGAACTTGTACTGCAGCGGCACGACCGACTGGACGGGGACCCCTGCCGGGTAGGCCTCGGCCTCCGGATAGGCCCTGCCGTACACGGGGACCGAGGCGAGGCCCGGCTTGGGCGTGACGACCAGGCCCATGGACGGGACGGCGGTCGGCGCGGAGGCCGGGTTGTAGAACCAGGCCTTCTGGTCGAGGTACCAGATGGCGGTCCAGTCGCCCTGGCGGTCGGCGACGGCGAAGCGCTGGCCGGTGGTGGCGCGGGCGCTGTGGTCGTAGACGCTGTAGAGCGAGTCGTGGTTGCCGGTCGGGTGCTTGCCGATGTCCTTGACCAGCGGCGCGTCGGCACGCGGCTCGGTGCGGAGCCAGACGGCCGCCGACGGCGTGGGCGGGCAGGGGGCGCTGGGGTTCTTGCGGTCGCAGCCGTAGTAGTACGGCTTGTTGGTGGCGAAGTCCGGCTTGATCATGATCGATCCGGAGCGGGGGCCGCCGAAGGGGTGCAGCGGGGCGCCGAGCAGCTCGAAGTAGTGCGCCCAGTCCCAGAACGGGCCCGGGTCCTCGTGCATGTTCTTGACCGTGGCAGGCGTGGTGCCTGGCACGTTGTCGTGGCCGAGGATGTGCGCCCGGTCGAGCGGGACGCCGTTGCGCATCGCCAGGTAGCGCACGAGCTTGGCCGAGGCCCGGTACATCGCCTCGGTGTACCAGGTGCCGCCTTCGGCCAGGAAGCCCTCGTGCTCGATGCCGATGGACTTGGCGTTGATGTACCAGTTGCCCGCCTGCCAGGCCACGTCCTTGGCCTTGATGTGCTGGGCGATGTGGCCGTCGGTGGAGCGGATCGAGTACTGCCAGCTCGCGCCGTAGGCGGGGTCCTGGTTCAGCTTGATCGACGGGAGGAAGTAGCCCTCCATGTCGTGGATGACGATGTAGTCGATCTTCTGGGCGAACGGCCGGTTGCCCAGGTCGTAGTGCCCGTAGTCGTCGCCGGGCAGCTGCGCGTAGCCCGACGGGATCCACTCGCACGACACCGACATCGGACATTCGACGCCATCCTTGCGAGGCACCGGAAGTCCCAATTTTTCGAGCCACTTCAGGATCTCGCCGACGTCAGGGATCGGCGGAAGCGTGACCCGCTGCCCGTCGTCGGTGACCCGCTCGGTGCCCTGCTTGATCGTGGTGTACACCTCGTCGGCGAACGCCTTGGCCGCGTCCTGGTTGTCGGCCCCCGAGTAGCGGGCGACCGCCCCGTACCACTCGGCCGGGTCGTCGCTCAGCGGCGCGCCCAGGTCCTTCTGGTAGGAGGCCAGCAGCGCCGCGCCGCCGCGGATGTTGGCCGCGGCGTCGGTGCGCAGTTGCTCGTGGCTGGCGCCGGTGAGCTCGGCCGCCTTGTCCATGGTCTTGAGCGCGGCCGGGATCTCGGTGACGGGCGCGGCCTGGGCGGCGGGCGCCAGCGGCCTGCTGTCGTCGCCGCGCGCGTCCTCCTCGCCGTCGCCGTGGTGGTTGGTGCCCGCGAACGCCTCGGCGTCCGTCAGGTGCATCGGCCCGAATCCGGCCTCGTTGCTCGGCTGGCCCGCGTGCGCGTCCCAGCGCGACTCCAGGTAGGACACGCCGAGCAGGACGCTCTCGGGAACCTGGAACTCCTTGGCCGCCGCGGTGAACGCCTGTTGCCGATCGCCGGGCTCCTCCGCCCGCGCGGCGGTCACGTTCGCTAACGGCAGGAAGGCGATCGCCGCGATCGCCAACGCTCTGCGCATGTACCGCTCCTTGACTGAGGGGGTGCTTGGCGCAGTCAGCGTCTCAACATTTTCTTTCTTAGGCGAGAGCTTTGCGAAGGATTTTTTCGGCCGTTAACGGCATATGGTGTGGCCCGTGACGGCGATCGTGACCGGGTCCGCGGGATTCATCGGCCAGGCCCTCGTCGACGCCCTGCTCGCGGCGGGTGAGCAGGTGATCGGCATCGACCGCCGCCCCCAGTCTCCCAGACCCGGCCTCACCACGGTGTGCGGCGACATCCTCGATCTGCACGCGCCGCTGCGCGCCGACGCCGTCTACCACCTCGCGGGCTGCCCCGGAGTCCGCCAGGAAGGCCCCGCGGTCGCGGCGCGCCGCCACCGCGACAACGTGCTCGCCGCCGCCCGGATGCTCGCCCTCACGCCCCCTGACGTCCCGCTCGTCGTCACGTCCTCCAGCTCGGTGTACGGCGGGGCCAGGCACGGCCGCCCATCGCGGGAATCCGACCTTCCCCGCCCGATCGGCGGCTACGCGGAGAGCAAGCTGGCCATGGAGCGGCTGTGCGCCGGCCGCCCGGTCACCATCGCCCGCCCGTTCACGGTCGCGGGCGAGGGCCAGCGCCCCGACATGGCGCTGGCCACGTGGCTGTCCGCCGCCGAGTCGGGCCGCCCGCTGCGCGTCCTGGGCTCGCTCGACCGCACCCGCGACGTGACCGACGTCCGCCAGGTCGCCCGCGCCCTGATCGACCTCACCGGCATCCCGGGGATCGTGAACATCGGCACGGGCAGGGGCGTCAGCCTGGGCGCCATGATCGAGGCGGTCGCCGAGGTCACCCGGACGGAGATCGCCTGCGAGGTCGTTCCCGCCTCGCCGGTCGAGCCGGGGGATTCGCTGGCCGACACACGGAGGCTGCGTTCCCTGATCGGCTGGGCGCCGGAGACCGACCTGGTGGAGCTGGTGCGCCGCCAGCACCTCGGCTCGCCGTACCTCACCAAGGCGATGCTGTGACGCCCTGAGGGACGCTTGTAGGGTCGGACCATGGGTGAATTCGTACGCGTCGAGGTGGCCGACCACATCGCGACCATCGAGCTTGACCGGCCGAAGATGAACGCGCTCAACGCGCAGATGCAGCGCGAGCTGCGCGCGAGCGCTCTGGCCGTGGACTCCGACGTCGAGGTGCACGCCGTGGTCGTCTACGGAGGCGCGCGGGTGTTCGCCGCCGGGGTGGACATCAAGGAGATGGCCGACATGTCCTACGCGGAGATGTCCGCCCGCTCCGGCGAGCTGCAGGACTGCTTCAACGCGGTCGCCCAGATCGGCAAGCCCGTCATCGCCGCGATCACCGGCTACGCGCTCGGCGGCGGGTGCGAGCTGGCCCTGTGCGCGGACTTCCGGGTCGCGGGCGAGTCCGCCAAGCTCGGCCAGCCCGAGATCCTGCTCGGCCTCATCCCCGGCGCGGGCGGCTCCCAGCGCCTGCCCCGCCTCATCGGCCCCGCCAGGGCCAAGGACCTGATCTACAGTGGCCGGCACGTGCCCGCCGCCGAGGCCCTCGAGCTGGGGCTGGTGGACCGGGTGGTGGACGACGCCGAGGTGTACACCGCGGCGCTCGAGTGGGCCGCGACCTTCGTCGACGGGCCGACGGTCGCGCTGCGGGCCGCCAAGCAGGCCGTCGACCGCGGCCTGGAGACCGACCTGGAGACCGGGCTTGAGCTCGAGCGGCTGCACTTCTCCGGGATGTTCGCCACCGACGACGCCAAGATCGGCATGCGCGCCTTCATGGACAAGAACAGGCCGAAGTTCACGGGCCGCTGATCGGGAATTTCCCAGTATCGTGACTTTCATGTTGCGCGTCCTGGTCCCCGCACGGCTGCGCAAGGCCGTGCGCTCGTGGTTCGACTCCCGCTACATCTCGATCGCCGACCACAGACAGGACATCCGCGACGCCCTCTGGGAGGTGCAGACGCTCCGCCGCGAGGTCACCACCCTGCAGGCGGAGGTCCAGCGGTTACGCAAGGCCGCCACCGCGCCCGTGCCCGCGCCCAAGGCTGACCAGGACACCCGGCGCCTGGCCGAGGAGACGGCCAAGGCGATGGAGGGGGTCCTGCAGAACGAGGTGCTCATCTGGCAGGCCATCGACGAGCTGCGCGGGGAGCGCCAGCCGTGCGCGTGACCTGGTCGGGCGGCGAGCTGGCCTTCCGCCTCGACCCCGAGGACGAGATCACCGGCAGGGCCGCCGACGACCATCCCGTCAAGCTGGCCACCAACTCCTGCCACTTCCAGGACGTGCCCGCCGACGCCCACCCGGACCTGTTCGCGGTGGCCGCCTGGACGGTCGTCGCGCCCTGGACCCGCCGCCGGATCACCTTCGACCGGGGCGTCTCGCCCGAGGTGGCCGCGGCGCTGCACGACGGCTGGGGGATCGAGGCGGGCCCCGTCTCCGGCACGGCCCGCCGTACCGGATCGGTGCTGGCGATCTCCTACAGCGGCGGCGCGGACTCCGTCGCGGCCGCGGCGATCCTGCCCGAGGCGCCGTTCGTGCACTTCAAGCGGGTCTCGCATCCGCGGGTGCCGAACCGGTGGACGCACTACCGCTCGGACGTGCTGGCCAGGCTGGCCGCGCAGACCGGGCGGGAGCTCACGACGGTCTCGTCGGACCTGGAGTTCACGCTGGCCGAGCCGCGGCCCGGGTACCCGGAGCACCACGCGGTCGCGGCCGGGGCGCTGCTGCTGGCCGACGAGCTGGACCTGGGCGGGCTGGCCTTCGGCTACGAGCTGGGCTCGCGCTGGCTGGGCGGCGACCGCTACCTGCTGCGCTTCACGCCGGACAACCCGATGTGGGCGCCGCACGGCGCGTGGGGCCGGCTGTTCGCCGCGGCCGGGGTACACATCGTGCTGCCGGTGGGCGGGGTGAGCGAGGCCGTGACGATGCGGCTGGCGCTGAACTCGCCGCTGAAGGACCAGTTGCGGTGGTGCCTGCGCGGGGTCGACGGGCCGTGCCGTACCTGCGGCAAGTGCCTGTACAAGGAGCTCATCCAGGCCGCCGTCGAGGGCCGGCCGATCGACACGCCGCTGAGCGCCGACCGGCCGGTGGCGCGCAAGTGGCTGCAGCCCCCGCCCTACGGCGGGCAGGAGATGATCGAGTACGGCCTGGCCAGGGTGCCGGGGATCGAGTCGAGCCTGTTCGGCGGGGCGAGGCGGTACTTCGAGGCGTCGCTGGAGTCGACCTCGTGGCTCGACCACTGCTACCCGCCGGCGCTGGAGGAGATCCCCGACCCCTGGCGGGCGCAGGTCAGGGACTTCATGACCGCCGAGGTGGGGCTGATGACGCCCGAGGAGGTCCGCAAGGTGGAGGAGTGGGGCGCGTGAGGGTCTACCTGTCGGTGGACATGGAGGGCGTGACCGGGCTGACCGATCCGGAGGAGATGCACGCCGGCAAGCGCGGCTACGAGCGCGGATGCGAGCTCATGACCGCCGACGCCAACGCGGCCGTCAACGGCGCCCACGACGCCGGGGCGAGCGCCGTGCTGGTCAACGACGCGCACGGCTCCACCAAGAACCTCCGCATCGACCTGCTCGACCCGCGCGCCACGCTCATCCGCGGACCGGGCAAGGCCCAGCGCATGGCCCACGGGCTCGACGGGTCCTTCGACGCGGCCTGCTTCGTCGGCTACCACGCCATGGCCGGGGTCCCCGACGGGGTGCTCAACCACACGTGGATGGGCAAGGAGATCCAGAACGTCTACCTGAACGGCACGGCCTGCGGCGAGACCCGCGTCGTGGCGGCCTGCGCCGGCTACCACGGGGTGCCGGTGGTCCTGGTCACGGGCGACGAGGCGGTCGGCGAGGAGGCCAGGGCGCTGCTCGGCGACGTCGAGACCGTCGCGGTCAAGAAGGGCATCGACAAGTTCTCCGCCGAGCTCCTGCCGCCCTCGGTCGCCCAGGCCCGCATCCGCGAGGCCGCCGCGCGGGCGCTCGACCGCCTGCCGGACTTCGCGCCCTACGTGGAGCCCGCCCCCTACACGCTCGGCGTCGAGTGGAACTCCACCGCCATCGCCAGCGCCGCCGCCCTCATCCCCGGCGTCAAGCTCGCAGGTCCCCGCCACACGGAGTTCACCACGGACGAGTTCCCCCAGATCATGGCCCTGTTCGGCCTCTTCGCCACGATCGCGGGCCAGGTCGCCTGCAACGCCGGCCCCTACGGTTAGCCTTCACGCACCATGCTTTCCACCCCCTCCACCCCAGCCCCGCCGTCCCGAGCGCCGGTACGGCGAGCAGCGGTACGGCGGCGCCCGGCGCGAAGCGCGCGGCGGCCGACCGGCCGACGCTACGTCGTAGCGGCGGGAGAGCACCTCCACCTGAGGAGCGTCTCCCTGGACAGGGCTCGGCCACGTGCGGCGGGTGGCGGAAGGGCGGCTTGCCGTACGACAGCACGAAGGAGAGCGGCGTGGAGGCGCTGACACGACGCGGCCTGCTGGTCGGGATAGGCGCGGTCGGTGGGGCGGGGGCGATGTACGCGGCGATGGGCGCGCTGGGCCTGGCGCCGAGCGAGCAGGACAAGGCGTACACACCCCCGCAGAAGAGCGACTTCCACCTGACCGGGAAGGGCGCCGCCAAGGTGGTCATCCTGGGCGCGGGCGTGGCCGGCCTGACCGCCGCCTACGAGCTCGGCAAGGCGGGCTACGACTGCACGCTGCTCGAGGCGAGCGACCGCGCCGGTGGCAGGAACAGGACGCTGCGCGGCGGCGACCGCCTGACCGAGCTGAACGGCCCCGCGCAGGAGGTCAGGTTCGGCGACGGCGTCTACTTCAACGCGGGACCCGGACGGATCGCCCAGTGGATGGTGACCCTGGACTACTGCCGCGAACTGGGCGTCCCCATCGAGCCGTTCATCAACAACAACGCCCAGGCCTACGTGCACACCCACGGCCAGACCGTCAGGGCCCGCGCCGCCCGCGCCGACATGTACGGATACATCGCCGAACTGCTGGCCAAGGCCACCAACCTCGGCCAGCTCGACAGGCGGCTCACCAGGGACGACAGGGAACGGCTGCTGGAGTTCCTGCGCAGGTTCGGAGACCTGGGGCCCAAGCTCGACTACGAAGGCTCCACCCGCCGCGGTTTCATGAAATATCCGGCGACGGACGGCGGCACCCCGGTCGCGCCCCCCGGCACTCTCCAGCAGGTCCTGGCCGCGGGCGTCGGCAGGGCGATCACCAACGACTTCGGCTACGACCAGGCCACCCCCATGTTCCAGCCCGTCGGCGGCATGGACACGATCGTCACCAGGCTCAAGCAGGCCGTCGGCGAGGACCGCATCCGCACCGGCGTCAAGGTCAACAAGATCACGGACCTGCCCGACGGCGTCCAGGTGACCTGGGACGGCGGCGAGCTCAAGGCCGACTACTGCATCGCCACGCTCCCGCCGCACGTGCTGGCCAGGATCCCGCACAACCTGGGCGCCGCCGTCACCTCCGCGCTCAGGACGCCCGTCCCCGTCGCCGCCGGCAAGATCGGCCTGGAGTACGGCAGGCGGTGGTGGGAGCTGGAGGACCGCATCTACGGCGGCATCACCGAGACCGACCTGGACATCACGCACATCTGGTACCCCTCCTACGGCTTCCACTCCGAGCGCGGCGTGCTCGTCGGCTACTACACCTCCGAAAAGGAGGCCGAGCTGTACGGCGCGCTCACCCCCGAGGACCGCAGGCGCCGGGCGATCACCCAGGGCAGGAAGATCCACGGCGACAAGTACGGCAAGGACCTGCTGTCCAGCGTCTCGATCGCCTGGGACCGCCAGGAGCACATCCAGGGAGGCTGGGTGCGCTGGCCCGCCTTTGATTCGTCCTTCACTCTTCTGCAACGCCCCAGCGGGAGGGTTTACCTCGCGGGCGACTGGCTGACATACCTGATCGCCTGGCAGGCGGGCGCCATGGAGTCCGCCCGCAGCGCGGTCACCCAGCTGCACCAGCGGGTGTTGCAGTCGGCGTGACGTAGGGTCCTTGGTGATGAACGAGAAACTGGTGTGGGTGCGAGCGAGCGACAGGCCCGACCTCCTGGCCGATCCCGTACGGCAGGCCGTACAGGAGGCCGAGGTGGCGGAGATCGACCCGGAGCTGGCCGACACCGCGGCGTTCTGCGAACGCTACGGCGTGGCGCTGGAGGCCTCGGCCAACTGCGTGATCGTCGCGGCCAAGCGGGGCGGCGAGACGCGGTACGCGGCGTGCATGGTGCTCGCGACGATGCGGGTGGACGTGAACGGCATCGTGCGCAAGCACCTGGACGCGCGCAAGGCGAGCTTCGCGCCGATGGATCAGGCGGTGGAGCTCACCGGGATGGAGTACGGCGGCATCACCCCGATCGGCCTGCCGGACGACTGGCCGATCCTGGTGGACGTCAACGTCGCCGCGCTCGACTGGGCGGTCATCGGCAGCGGGGTGCGCAGATCCAAGCTCGCCGTGTCGGGGGCGACGCTCGCCGGGCTCAAGGGGGCAGAGGTGCTCGCCCTGGCGAACTGAACGAAGGAGTCCGCTCCACCCGGAGCGGGCGTGACGATATCGAGACCGTGTGATGGGAAACCGATGAGGCGTTCCTGGACGTTGTGCGAGTGGGAATGTGGCCTCATGGTTCATCTCGTGGGCGGTGATTAAGCCGGTATGGTGCTTCATGCCATGAACGATGACCGACTTGGCCCTTACCGGCTGCTCAGGCGGCTAGGTGAAGGCGGAATGGGTGTTGTCCACCTCGCCGTGGATCCGCAGGGCAGGCAGGTGGCGGTCAAGGTCCTGCGCGCCGAGGTGGCCGGGGACGAGGTGGCCAGGCGGCGCCTGTCGCGCGAGGTCGAGACCATGCGCCGGGTCCGCAGCAAGTACATCGCCGAGGTCCTCGACGCCGATGTGACCGGTCATCGTCCCTACATCGTCACCCGTTACGTCGCGGGCCGCCCGCTCGACGAGATCGTCAGGGAGGACGGGCCGCTCGACCTGGCGGCGCTGACCAGGATCGCCCACGGCGTGGCCACGGCGCTGGCCGCCGTCCACTCGGTCGGCGTGATCCACCGCGACCTCAAGCCGGGCAACGTGCTCATCCTGGACGGCGAGCCCGTCCTGATCGACTTCGGCATCGCGCAGGCCGTGGACGCCACCCGGCTGACGCAGACGGGCATGTTCATCGGCACCCCCGGCTACCTCGCCCCGGAGATCATCGAGGGCCAGGAGGCCGGGCCCGAGGTGGACATCCACGCCTGGGCGGGCACGCTGCTGTACGCGGGCACCGGCCAGCCGCCCTTCGGCAAGGGCACGCTGGAGATGATCTTCTACAACATCACCGCGGGCAAGGCCGACGTCAGCGCCGCCCCGGCCGCGCTGCAGCCGCTGCTCAAGGCCGCCTTCCAGCGCAACCCGAGCAAGCGGCCCAAGGCCGCGGAACTGGCCGAGCAGACGGCCAGGATGCTGCCCAGGTCGCAGAGCAACGTGCCGGACGAGATCTCGACCATGCCGCGCTCCGAGCGCACCGAGCCGCCGGCCGAGATGGCCACGCCTCCCGTCACGCCGCGCGAGCAGGTGCACCAGCCCACGCCTCCGCCGACGCCGACACCGACGGACCAGCCCTTCGTCTCCCTGCTGCCGGGCCAGGGCGGCGACCCGTGGCCCACCCGCCGGGTGACCCCGGAGGAGCTGCGGCAGATGCAGCGCGAAGGCGCCCCGGCCAGCCAGCCCTGGCCGCAGCCCAACAACCACGGCCACGCGATGCCGCCGCCCGAGAGCGACGTGCCCACGCGGCGGGTCAGGTCCGACACACCTCACCCGCAGCAGCCCTACATCCCGGTGCAGCCGCAGCGCCCGCAGCCGCAGCCCCACCATCAGGCCCACTCGCAGCAGCAGCCGCCGATGCCCGACCCGCGCACCAGGCGCGAGCCGTTCATCCCCGGCGCGCTGCCGGGCCAGGCCCTGCAGCGTTCCAAGGCCTACGGTGTGGCGGGCGCGATGCTGCTCGTCATCATGATCGTGCTGGCGGTCCTGGCGCCGACCCTCGTGGCGATCGTGGCGATCCCCGTGGCGATCCTGCTGCGCGCCGCCGACCTGGCCCAGCCGGCGCTCACCGCCCGCAGGTCGGCCGGTTCGGCCGCCGTCGACGTGCTGCGCGTCCTCGGCCAGCCGCAGGCGCTGGCCAAGTCGGTGGGCATCACGCTCGCCCTGGTGCTGTACGCCGTCATCCTCGGCCTGCCCGTGACACTGCTGCTCACGGTGGTGCTGAAGATGGAGCCGCACAACGCTCTGGCCTGGGGCGCGGCGATCGCCTTGTGGACACTTTGCGCGGGTCCCGGAGTAGAGGGACCTGGCAGACAGATGCGCAGAACGCTCTCATCCCTCGTACCCTCGAGAACAGCGGCGATGGTGATGGCGGGAGTATTCGCGGCGGGGGCCGCGCTCTCCCTGATCCTCGCTTACAGCACGTTCGGGGCCAGTCCACCGAGGGAGGCCATATGGGCGCCAGTGAGCGTGGAGACGCTGGTCAAGCAGCTCAAGGGGCTGAATGGCAATTCGGGGGGATGATGCGGGGACGGCAGCGATGAGCGACACCCAGGCACAGTCGAGGCTGGGGCCCTACCGGCTGGTCAGGAAGATCGGCGAGGGCGGCATGGGCGTCGTCCATCTGGGCATCGACGTGGAGGGCCGCGAGGTCGCCATCAAGGTGCTGCACCCGCACGTGGCCGCAGACCTCAAGGCCCGCGACCGGCTGACCCGCGAGGTCGAGACCATGCGCCGGGTCCGCAGCCCGTACGTGGCCGAGGTGGTCG
Organism: Nonomuraea sediminis; assembly: GCF_018531495.1. GTDB lineage: Bacteria > Actinomycetota > Actinomycetes > Streptosporangiales > Streptosporangiaceae > Nonomuraea > Nonomuraea sediminis. The sequence continues at coordinate 417,464 of NZ_JAHDTI010000009.1, read as the reverse complement.
ACGCCGAGCTCGTGGGCGGCCAGCCGTACGTCGTGACCCGCTTCGCGCCGGGCCGGACGCTGGAGGACATCGTCCTGGGCTCGGGCCCGCTCGAGCCGCGGCAGCTGATCAAGCTGGTCAACGGGCTCTGCCAGGCGCTGGTCGCCATCCACGCGGCCGAGGTGGTCCACCGCGACTTCAAGCCGTCCAACGTCATGCTGGTCGCCGACGAGCCGCTGGTCATCGACTTCGGTATCGCGCACCTGGTCAACGCCACCCGGCTGACCCAGACAGGGATGTTCGTCGGCACGCCCGGCTACCTGGCGCCGGAGATCATCCGCGACTCCGAGATCACCCAGGCGGCCGACGTGCACGCGCTGGCCTCGACGGTGTTCTTCGCCGCCGTCGGGGCCCCGCCGTTCGGCACGGGGACCTTCGAGGCGGTCTGCTTCAACATCATGGAAGGCCGCGCCCAGCTCGACAAGGCTCCGGCGTGGCTGCGCGGCTGGCTGTCGCGTGCCCTGCAGGTCGATCCCGCCCGCCGGCCGAGCGCGCACGAACTGCTGCGGACGGCCAGGCAGCTCGATCCGACGGTGACCACCTTCCACGAGTCGACCTTCCAGTCGACGACGCCCAACGGGACCAAGCGGCTGCCGGTCAGCGAGACGTACTCGGACCTGCTGCCGCCCGTGTCGTACGCCAAGGCGGCGCCGCCGCCTCCGGTCGTGGACAAGCCGCCGCCCTACGTGCCCGCGCCCGTCCAGGCCCGCCCCTCGGTGCCGCCGCCGCGCGCCGACCAGCGGGTGGCCGGATACCCGGCGCCGCACCAGCCGCAGGCACGGCCCTACACCCCGCCCGCGCCTCCGGCCGAGCGTAGGCGCTACCTGGTCGGCAGCCAGGTCATAGGCATGCTGCTGCTGGTCACGCTGGTCGCGCTGACGGTGATGATGCCGGTCGTGGTGGGCGCCATCGCGGTGGCCGTCGCGCTGGTGCTGCGGGTGGGCGAATACCTGTTCGGCGACCTGGTCAGCCGCCGCCAGATCCGCGGCAGCAGCGCCGCCGACCCGCTGCTCGCGGTGGTCGGCACGCCGTGGGCGCTGGTCAAGGCCACCGCGGTCACCGCGCTGCACGTGCCGCTGTCGATCCTTTTCGGCGTCTGCGTGTGGGGCGTGCTGCGCTGGGGCGGCGGGATGAGCATCAACGAGGCGGCCGCCTACGCCGCGGGCGCCTTCACGCTCGGCCTGTTCGTGCTGCCGGGCGGCGGCGCGCCGCGCAAGGCGGTCACCCGCACGCTGACCGGCGTCCTGCGCTCTCCGGGCGCGGCGCTGATCGGCATCGTCATCGTCGGTACGGCCGCGCTCTTCGCGGTCCTGTTCGCGATGAGCCAGGACCCGACCTGGGCGCCGTGGAAGGCGCCCGAGACCGTGATCAGGCAGCTGACCAGGAGCGCGCAGGACAGCGTCTTCGGGGTGCTCACCGGCCTGGTCAACGACCTGCTGCACAGCACCGGGCTCGGGTTCCTCTCGCCTTGGTCCTGAGTTCGCCGGAGGCGTTCCCGGGGGAGGAGGAAGGGTATGAGCGAGCACCTCGGCCCCTACCAGTTGCTCTCCCGGCTCGGCTCGGGCGGTTTCGGCGAGGTGCATCTGGCGCTCGACCCCGAGGGCCGCACCGTCGCGGTCAAGCTGCTGCACCCGCACGTGGCCGCCGACGGCGCCGCGCTGGCCAGGTTGCACCGCGAGGTCGAGACCATGCGCCGGGTACGCGGGCCGCACGTGGCCGAGGTGCTCGACGCCTCGCTGGATGCGGCCAAGCCGTACCTGGTGACCCGCTACGTCCAGGGCAAGCCGCTCAGCGCGGTGCCGCTGCCCGTGGCCGACCTGCACCTGCTGGCGACCGGGCTGGCGGCGGCGCTGCTCGACATGCACGAGGCGGGCGTGGTGCACCGCGATCTCAAGCCGGCCAACGTGATGATGAGCGAGGGTGAGCCGGTCGTCATCGACTTCGGCATCGCCTCGGCGCTCGACTCGCTGTCGGTGACGGCCTCCGGCGCCGTCGTGGGGACTCCCGGATACCTGGCTCCGGAGGTGCTCGAGGGGCGGGTGTCGGGTTCCGAGGCCGACGTCTTCGCCTTCGGGGCGACGCTGGCCTACGCCGCGACCGGGCGCCAGCCGTACGGGCAGGGGCCCGCCTCCGCGGTCGCCTACCGGGTCGTCCATCACGAGCCCGACCTGGACGGCGTGCCCGAGTGGCTGGCGCCGCTGCTGCGCGAGTGCCTGGCCACGGATCCGGCCGCGCGGCCGACGGCGGCGCGGATCTGCGCCAGGCTGGGCGTCAGCGCGACGTCCCGCGGCCGTCACCTCGCCGCTCCCGTCGGCCCGGGTACGGCGGTGCAGCCCAGGATCGAGGATCTGGCCACCCGCGAGTGGCGCCCGGGACAGCAGCCGCGGCGCAGGTCCGTGGAGGAGTCCAGGGCGATACACCGGGAGAAGGTGCGCAGGCGCTGGGTGATCGGCTCAGGGCTGTTCGTGTCGCTGCTGGCCGCGGCCGCGCGGGTGCCGCTGCCCGAGGTGGCGCTGTTCATGCTGGCCACCTACGCGCTGGCGATCATGGCGGACGCCGGGGTGGCGCTGTTCTCCCACAGCCCGTACAAGAACTCGCGCATGCTGGTCGATCTGCTCAGCATCGCGGGCACCACCGCGCTCTGCTTCGGGCTGAGCACCTTCTTCAGCACGTTCACGCTGGCCCTTTTCGCAGGCACGGCGGTCGTGGTGGCCATCGTGTTCCTGGTCTCGTCCTGATCGCGTTTTCCGATGGGGGCCATAGGCAGGCTCCGGAACAAAGTTCGGTATCGTGGGGCCTAGCTGCTGGTTCGCCCTGAAGCTACTCGCGGGTAACATGGCCGTGGGGAGCCCCCCAGGTGGTGACGTGGGTAGGGCACCTGGCAGTCTGGACAGCGAATTTCCGAGCATGCGATTACGGGAGGTCGGCCACCGGCCATGAACATCGTCGTCTGCGTGAAGCAGGTCCCCGACACGGCGACCGAGCGCAAGCTCCGGTCCGATGACAAGACGCTCGACCGCGACGCCGTCGACGGCGTGGTGAACGAGCTTGACGAGTACGCGGTCGAGGAGGCCTTGAAGCTCAAGGAGGCCCACGGCGGTGAGGTCACCGTCCTGACCATGGGTCCCGCCAAGGCCACCGAGACCATCCGCAAGGCCCTGGCCATGGGCGCCGACAAGGCCGTTCACCTCACCGACGACGCGCTGCACGGCTCCGACGCGCTGTCGACCTCCTACGCGATGGCCCAGGCCCTGCAGCGGATCGGCTTCGACCTGGTGATCCTGGGTTCCGAGTCGACCGACGCGCGCACCGGCGTGCTGCCGGCCATGCTGGCCGAGCGGCTCGGCGTGGCGCAGCTCACGCTGGCCAACAAGGTCGACGTCGACGGCTCCTCGATCTCGATCCAGCGGATCACCGACTACGGCTACGACAAGGTCGAGGCTTCGCTGCCCGCCGTCGTGTCCGTGGTCGAGAAGATCAACGAGCCGCGCTACCCCTCCTTCAAGGGGATCATGGCGGCCAAGAAGAAGCCGGTGGAGACCCTCGGCGTCGCCGACGTCGCGGCCGACGGCGCTCTTGTCGGGCTTGGCGCCGCATGGTCGCAGGTGGTGGACTTCGCCGCCGCGCCGCCGCGCGCCGCGGGCACGATCGTCAAGGACGAGGGCGACGGTGGCGCGAAGGCCGCCGACTTCCTCGCGTCCAAGAAGTTCATCTGAGAAGCGGGAGTTTGCTGATATGTCGGAGATTCTCGTTCTCGTCGAGCAGGTCGACGGCGAGGTCAAGAAGGTCACGCTCGAGCTGCTGACCCTGGCCCGCTCGCTCGGCTCCCCGTCCGCCGTCTGGGCGGGTCCCGGCCTGACCGACGCCGCCACGGCCAAGCTGGCCGAGTACGGCGCCGAGAAGGTCTACAACGCCCCGTCGTCCGACGTGGTCGACTACGTGGTGGCGCCTCGCGCCGAGCTGCTCGCCCAGCTCGTGGGCGACAAGTCGCCCGCCGCAGTGCTGGTCGCCTCGACCGCCGAGGGCAAGGAGATCGCCGGTCGCCTGGCCGTCAAGACCGACTCGGGCGTCATCACCGACGCCGTCGGCCTGGCCGAGGGCTTCGTCGCCGACCAGTCCATCTTCGGCGGCGGCGTCAACGTCCACTCGCGCGTGGCCAAGGGCACCCCGATCGTGGCGGTACGCCCCAACTCCACGGCCCCCGCGCCCGCCGCCGGCGCCGGCGCGGTCGAGGAGGTCGCGGTGTCCCTCTCCGAGGGCGCCAAGGCCGCCAGGATCGTCGACCGGGTCAAGCAGGAGAAGGGCGCCCGCCCCGAGCTCACCGAGGCCGCGATCGTGGTCTCCGGTGGCCGCGGCGTCGGCTCGGCCGAGAACTTCTCGGTCATCGAGGGCCTCGCGGACGCCCTGGGCGCCGCGGTCGGCGCCTCCCGCGCCGCCACGGACGCCGGCTGGTACCCGCACCAGTTCCAGGTCGGCCAGACGGGCAAGACCGTCTCGCCGCAGCTGTACATCGCGGCCGGCATCTCGGGCGCGATCCAGCACCGGGCGGGCATGCAGACGGCCAAGACGATCATCGCGATCAACAAGGACCCGGAGGCGCCCATCTTCGAGCTCGCCGACTACGGCGTGGTCGGAGACCTCCACCAGGTGGTCCCGCAGCTGACCGAAGAGTCCACGACGCGCACGTCGCGACCCCCCGCCGCGGCGCCGCGGTTCCCCCGCGGCGCCGCTTCTGTTGTGCGCGCTCAGGCCACCTGCGCCCTCGTACGGCGGGCCGTGACGAGCCACCCGGCGAGCATGCCCGCCAGCACCGGCAGGCCGTGGAGGTTGGCGAAGCCCGCCAGGACCAGCCCCGCGACGGCCGCCAGGGCGGGGAAGGCCCAGGCGGGGACGCGGGCGCGCTGGGTCACCAGCTGGAAGGCCACCGCGGCCACGACGGCCAGGGCGATCGGCGCGTCAGGGAAGAGCTGGGAGACGGCCATCACGATGGCGTAGAAGGCCGCCACGGAGGCCGCCAGGCGGTCGGCGCCGACGGCCAGGCCTCCCGCCAGGGCGCAGACGGTGATCGAGTTGCCCGCGCCCGCCACGCCCAGCACGTATCCGGTGATCTCGCCGACGACGGCGCCCGTGGCGTACAGCAGGAGCATCCGCGCCGGCCCCAGCGTGCGCTCGGCGAGGAAGGCCAGCGCGGCCAGCGTCAGCAGGTTGAAGACCGTGCCGAACAGGCCGCCGTCCTGGACGACGAGCGCCGTCACCAGCCGCCACCACTGGCCGCCCGCGATGGCGGCGGGGTCGCGCATGAGCGCCGGCTCCAGCCCGGGGACGGCGAACTGGAGCAGGCTGGGCACGGCCGTGACGGCGACGACCGCGATGGAGGCGAGGGGAACCCTGGACATGGCCCCAAGCGTGCCAGCCCCCACCGCGCACAGGTCAGTGAGGGCTGTCCCGACTTGACCAGGACAAAAGTCCCGCCGGGCTCTCGCAGCCTTGTACGGCGGGCCGATGCGTGCCACGTGGGCGGCTCGGCCGGCCGTACGGCTGAGGGCGTGTCGTCAGGCGGCGATGGGCTCGCGAGCGGGCTCGGTCTCGGTCTCCGCGGGGAAGGTGATGACCATGGTGCGGTCGCGGCGGGGCAGGAAGCGGGCCGCGACCGTGATCAGCACGCCGAGCACGATGGCCAGGCCGAGCGCGGTGCGCAGCGACGTGACGTCCGTGAGGAAGCCGATCACCACCGGGCCGAGCAGCAGACCCGCGTAGCCCATCGCGCCCGCCTGGGCGATCGCCGGGCCGGGGTTGTCGGTGGCGGTGCCCGCCAGCGACAGCGTCATCGGCGAGATCGTCGCCACGCCCAGCCCCACGAAGAACATCGCGAAGACCGCCACCAGCGGCGTCGGCGCGAGCAGCACCACCGCGAAGAACCCGGCCGTGGCCAGCCCCGACACGGTCATCATGCCGCGCACGCCGAACCGCGACCTGATCCGGTCACCCGACAGCCTGGCCACCAGCATGCCCAGCTCGAACACCGGGTAGCCGAGCGCCGCCAGCGCCTCGGGCGCGCCCAGGCTGTCGCGCATGAACAGGCCGTTCCAGTCAGCGACCGTCCCCTCGACCATGAACGCGAAGAACATGATCGCGCCCAGCAGGTACACGATGGGAGGCATCCGGCGCCCGGCCTTCTCGGCCGTCCGCTCGACGGGCCGCTCAGGCAGGTAGGTGCGGCCGATCGCGACCATCAACGGGACGGACACGAGGCCGATCAACGCCAGGTGCAGGGTGAACGGCACGCCCAGCGCGATCGACAGCGCCCCGAGGCCACCCGCGGAGATGGCGCCCACGCACCAGCCGGCGTGCAAGCCGTTCATCAGCGGCCTGCCGTAGGCCTGCTCCACGGTGGAGCCCTGGGCGTTCATCGCGATGTCGACCGTGCCGAAGGCCATCCCGAACAGCGCCGCGGCGGCGATCAACGTCGGTACGGTCGGTGCCACGGCCACCCCGACCAGGCTCAACGCGGTCAGCGGGCCACCGATCCGCAGCACCGCCCTGCTGCCCGCTCTCGCCATGACGCCGCGCATGGACTGCATGGTGACCAGCGCGCCCAGACCCCACGCGAGCAGGATCAGACCGACGGAGGACTCGGACAGGCCGAGTTTGTCGGTCATGGCGGGGATGCGCACGGTCATCGTGCCGACCATCAGTCCGGCCAGGACGAAGGTGAGGATCGCGCCGTAGCGGGCGGTCCTCAGGTTGCGGGTCATGGGGTGCACCTCTCACAGGGGTTGTTGCTTTTCAGTGGGCTGGTTGGGGGTTCGTCTGCGATGAGCCAGTACGGCAAGCCGCCGCCACCGGCCGCCCGCCGTACTCCGGCTGAGGGCCCGCGACCGGCGCTACTGGCGAGTCGGTGACACTCGGCCGCCGCCACGGCGTCGCAGAGCGCGGGCACCACGGTTTCGCCGTGGTTCCCAAGGGGCGCTGAACGCGGCTGGGCTTGCGGGAATTCCCGGAGGTCCGGGTGGGTGAGGGAAGGGGGCCGGGGGTGGGCTACAGCATGGCGAGGAGGCGGGTCTCCAGGGCCTGGAGGTCGGCTTCCGAGTGGGTGTCAGGGTCGTGGCTGGCCACGTCCCAGAGCCCCTCGCACGCCAGGCGCACAATCGACGAGGCCACCGGGTCGGGCTCGGACGTCAGGCCCTCCCGGTGCCAGCGGGCCATCGCCTCCCGGAGCGGCGTCAGCAGGAACACGTTCCCCGACGCCCCGGTGACGACGGCCCATCGTCGCAGCTTGCCCGCTCTGACGGCCGTGAGCGTGGCCGCCAGGTATCGTTTGGTGTAGGTGTCGCCCGGTGAGGACGCCAGCAGCTCGTCGAATTCGGCGATCAGCCGTTCGACCATGCCTTTGATCAGGGCTTCCTTGCTGGCGAAGTGGTAGAGGAGCCCGCCCTTGCTCACCCCGGCGCGCTCCGCGACCGCCGCCAGGGTGAGGGACTCCGAACCCTGGTCACACAGCAGGCCCTCCGCCGCGTCCAGTAGCTCGTCTCTCCTCATGCCTCTACTGTACCGTCCGGACGGTACAGTACGCAAACGAGATACCCTGAGCACGTGACGTCGGCCTATCTGGATCATGCTGCGACCACGCCGATGCTGCCCGAGGCGATCGAGGCGATGACGGAGCAGCTCGGCAGGGTCGGTAACGCCTCGTCGCTGCACGCGGCCGGCCGCCAGGTGCGCAGGGTGGTCGAGGAGTCGCGCGAGGCCATCGCCGACTCGCTCGGCGCCCGCCCCAGCGAGGTCGTGTTCACCTCAGGCGGCACCGAGGCCGACAACCTGGCCATCAAGGGCCTGTACTGGTCGCGCCAGCCCAGGAAGCGCCTGCTGATCAGCTCGATCGAGCACCACGCCGCGCTCGACCCCGCCCACTGGCTGTCCACCAGCCAGGGCGCCGAGGTCGAGCTGCTTGAGGTCGACGAGTACGGCAGGCTGCACCCCGACACGCTCAGGAAGGCGATCGAGCGGGCGCCCGACGAGGTGGCCATGGTCAGCGTGATGTGGGCCAACAACGAGGTCGGCACCGTCCAGCCCGTGCACGTGCTGGCGGCCGTGGCGCACGACCACGGCATCCCCTTCCACACCGACGCCGTGCAGGCCGTCGGCCAGCTGCCGGTGTCGTTCGCCGCGTCGGGCACCGACGCGCTCACGCTGACCGGCCACAAGCTCGGCGGCCCGATGGGCGTCGGCGTGCTGCTGCTGGCCAGGGGGCTGACGCCGGTCTCCGTGCTGCACGGCGGCGGCCAGGAGCGCGACGTGCGCTCCGGCACGCTCGACGCGCCCGCGATCGCCGGGCTGGCGGCAGCCGTACAGACCGCCACCAGGGATCAGGAGGCGCTCAACAAGCGGCTGACCGCCCTGCGCGACGACCTCGTCGAGCGGGTACGGCAGGCCGTCCCCGACGTCATGCTCAACGGCGACCCGGTCGACCGGCTGCCGGGCAACGCGCACTTCTCCTTCCCCGGCTGCGAAGGCGACGCGCTGCTCATGCTGCTCGACGCCAAGGGCGTGGAGTGCTCCACCGGGTCGGCCTGTTCGGCGGGCGTGGCCCAGCCCTCGCACGTGCTGCTGGCGATGGGCGCCGACGCGGCCTCGGCCAGGGGCTCGTTGCGCTTCACGCTCGGGCACACCTCGACCAAGCAGGACGTCGACCGCCTGGTGGAGGTCCTGCCCGGCGTCGTGGAGCGCGCCCGCCGCGCGGGACTCAGCTGAGGAACGGGGCGTCCGCGCTCCAGGAGGGGTCGGAGGCGACGTCCACCCGGGGCTCGCCCTCCTCCCAGCTCACGATCAGCTCCTTGGCGTGGATGGCCGCGTCGCCGGTCGGGTCGGCGTAGACGTGGACGACCCGGGTGCCCTCGGCGCTCAGGTGGGCTGCGAGCACCGCCTCGGCGTGCGGCTTGGTGAGCCGGGCCGCCAGCCGTTCCTCGAAGTCGCGCAGCGCGGTGAGCGAGTCGCCGACGGGCAGCCCGTTCTCATCGCGGTGCGCGTACGGCAGGGTGATCGTGATGAGCTGGTCGTAGAGCGGGTAGTCGACGGGCCGCAGCGGATAGCGGGCCGTGGCGATCAGCGGCGCCCCGTTGGCCGTCTGACCCTCGAGCAGCGCCCACTGCTCGTCCTCGTAGCCGGAGGCCACATCGGCCACCACGGCGGGCAGATGGACGGCGGGCACGGAGTCGATCGGCTGGAAGGTGGCCGGGGTGATCTCGCCCACCCAGCGCGCCACGTCGTCCTCGCCCAGCAGCCAGTCGAGCGCCAGCAGCGTGGCCTCGAGCCGGGACTCCTCGTCGAGCTCGCCGAAGATGGGGTGGTAGGCGGCCACGTCGACCCGGATCGTGCCCGGCGGCACCCGCAGCCCGAACATCAGCTTGTCCAGCGCGAACTCGAAACCGCCGACGCTCAGGGTGAGCTCGAGCGCCTGCGGGTTGGCCTGACGCGAAGGATGGAACTCCCACAGCATGTCGGGCTCGGGCGCCGCCTTGGCCCACCGGTGCGCGAGCGAACGCAGCTCGGCGTCGCCCGCGGCGGTCACGACCAGGGCGTGGATGGCGTTCCTGCCCGGAGCCACCTCGTAGACCAGCCCGGGGTGCACGGCCGCCACGGCGGGCGCCAGCGTCTCCGACAGCCGCTCGGCATCCTCGGCCGCCACCATGGCGTCGAGCTCCGGCCTGGTCGTCTCCCACCACTGCCAGAACCCGGCAATGCGGTCGGCAGGGCCGACCGGCTCTTCCTCTTCGCCCTTGCGCCCGAACAGTCGCATGGTGTCAATCCTTCCACGGACCGCGAGGACCGGCGTCCGCTCATGTCCGGGACAGTACTCTGGTGAGGTGCGTGTTCTAGCAGCCATGTCGGGCGGGGTCGATTCCGCCGTGGCCGCCGCCCGGATCGCCGAGGCGGGCCACGACGTCACCGGTGTGCACCTGGCGTTGTCGGCCAACCCCCAATCCCACCGCACCGGCGCCCGGGGCTGCTGCACGATCGAGGACTCCCGCGACGCCCGCCGCGCCGCCGACGTGATCGGCATCCCCTTCTACATCTGGGACATGGCCGAGCGGTTCCAGCGCGACGTGATCGAGGACTTCGTCGCCGAGTACGCGGCCGGCCGCACCCCCAACCCGTGCCTGCGCTGCAACGAGAAGATCAAGTTCGCGGCGGTGCTCGACCGGGCGCTGGCGCTCGGCTTCGACGCGGTGGCCACGGGTCACCACGCCAAGCTGGTCGACGGCGTGCTGTCCAGGAGCGTGGACGAGGGCAAGGACCAGTCGTACGTGCTCGGCGTGCTCACCCGCGAGCAGCTGAGCCACGCGATCTTCCCGCTGGGCGACTCCACCAAGGCCGAGGTGCGGGCAGAGGCGGCGCGACGCGGGCTCACCGTGGCCGACAAGCCCGACAGCCACGACATCTGCTTCATCGCCGACGGCGACACCCGCGGCTTCCTGACCAAGCGCCTGGGCCAGGCCGAGGGCCCGATCGTGGACCAGGCCGGCGAGGTGGTCGGCAGCCACCAGGGCGCCCACGGCTTCACCATCGGCCAGCGCAAGGGCCTGCACATCGACAGGCCCGCGCCCGACGGCCGCCCGCGCTACGTGCTGTCGATCGAGCCGGTCTCCAACACGGTCACGGTCGGCCCGCGCTCGGCCCTGGAGGTCACCGAGATCGTCACCGGCGCCCCGATCTGGAACGGCCCTGACACGAGGGACGACCTGACCGTCCAGCTCAGGGCCCACGGCGAGGTGTACGGCTGCCGCGTCGAGGAGACCCCGGGCGGGCTGCGCATCCACCTCGACCGGCCCGCCACCGGCGTGGCGGCGGGGCAGGCCGCGGTCCTCTACTCCGGCCGGACCGTCATCGGCTCGGCCACGATGGTCACGACAGCGTGACCGAGTCCCCGACGGGGACGCGGCGGACGTCGGCCTTCAGATGCTCGGCCTCGCCCTGGAGCCAGGAGTCGACCAGCGCGTAGCCGATGTCGTTGTACAGCCCGTCGTGGGTGGAGTACGCCCGCGCCGGGCGGACCTCGCGCAGGTAGCCGACCATGTCGCCCAGCTTGAGCCAGGGCGCGCCGGTGGGCACCAGCAGGGTCCCCACACGCGCCTCCGGGACGGTCAGCGCGTCGCCGGGGTAGAACAGCTCGTCGTCGACGAGGAAGCCGACGTTCTGCACGACCGGGATGTCCGGGTGGTTGCGCGCGTGCCACTCGCCGAACGCCCTGACCGAGAAGCCCGCCGCCGTGAACGCGTCGCCGTGCCGTACCGTCTGGACCTTGCCCGCCGAGTCGGCGAGCTGGTCCGCGACCGCCTCGCAGGTCCAGACCTCCAGGTCGGGGGCGTTCCTGACCAGGTCGGCGTCGAGGTGGTCCCAGTGCTCGTGGGTGATGAGCACGGCGTCGGCGCCGTCCAGGAGCCCCTGCCCGCTGAACGCGCCCGGATCGATGACCAGGACCTTGCCGTCCTTCTCCAGACGCCAGCAGGCATGGCCGTACTTCGTGAGCTTCATGCGGAAGACCCTACGCTTGTCCCATGGTGACGTGGGGAGCGACGGGGGTTGGGTCGCATCCGGGTGAGGATCATCTGGAGGCGCTGCGGGTGGTGTTCGGCGAGCTGCCTGGGTTGCCGTACCTGCCGGAGCTGCCCGCCAGAGGTGTCGGGGCGGACATGGTCGGCAGGACGGCTTCGCTGCTGATCGATCTGCCGGTGGAGGTGCAGCCGTCGGGCTGGCGGCTGACCGACCGGCCGGGGCGGGACGCGCAGCGGGCGGTCGAGCATCTGCGGCGTGACCTGGACGGGCTCGAGGAGGTCGGCCAGGATTACCAGGGGCCGCTCAAGCTGCAGGTGTGCGGGCCGTGGACGCTGGCGGGCACGATCGAGCTGCGCCACGGCGACAAGATGCTGTCCGACGCGGGAGCCGTGCGCGACCTGATCGCCTCGTTGCAGCAGGGTGTGGCCGACCACGTGGCCGAGGTGCGCAGGCGCCTGCCCGGCGTCACCGAGGTGGTGCTGCAGCTGGACGAGCCCGGCCTGCCGGGCGTGCTGGCCGGCACGGTGCCGACCGCCTCGGGATTCGGGCGGCTGGCCGCCGTCGAGGCCTGGCGGGTGGAGGAGTCGCTGCGCGGCTTCGCCGACCCGATCGTGCACTGCTGCGCGCCCGGGGTGCCGTTCGGCGTGCTCAAGGAGGTCCGCGGGATCTCGCTGGACGCCTCGCTGCTGCGCAGGCGCGACGAGGACGCCCTCGGCGAGGCGATCGAGAGGGGGACCACGCTGCTGCTCGGCGTGGTGCCCGGCACCGACACGCGGCTGCCCGACGTGGGCGTGATCGCCAAGCCCGCGCTCGAGGTGTGGCGGCGGCTCGGCTTCGCCCCCGAGCGGCTGGCCGAGCAGGTGGTGCTCACCCCGGCCTGCGGGCTGGCGGGCGCCTCGCCCCGCTATGCCAGGGCGGCGCTGGCCGCGTGCGTCAAGGCGGCGCAGGTGCTGCGGGACGATCCTGCAAGTGGCCTGCAACCCCGCTGACCTAGCCTCTTTCCATGATTCTCCGCTCCCTCGCGGTCGGCGCCACCGTTCTGATCGCTTCCGCTTCGATCGTCGCTCCTGCCATGGCGACCGTCTCCGCCAACCCGGAGACGTGGCACTGGGGCTCGATCTACTCCGCCGACAAGGCGGGCAAGGCCAAGGGCCTGGTCGTCCTCGACCGTCCCGGCTTCCAGGTCAGCGGCAAGCTCTACGACTTCCCCGGCCGTTCGGGATGCTCGTGGCTGAAGTTCCGCTGGACCAAGGAGCAGGGCGGCAAGGGCTACAAGACCTTCCACACCTGCGACGAGACCAAGCCGCTGAAGTTCTCCTTCCCGACCGGCTACATGCTGCAGATCGAGGGCAAGGTCTGCCGCGGCACCAGCAAGACGATCACCGGCAGGTGCTCGATCTGGGAGGGCGTCTGGGCGCAGGGCGGCTGAGTACGCCCTACCCATCCGCGTAGGCCGGGTTCTGTGTTGCACTCGAAGGCGTGGACTTCGCGGGCGCGAGTGCGCTGCTGATCGGCACGGGCACGCACCTGCCCGGCTCCGACCTGCCGGACATCCCCGCCGTGGCCAGGACGCTCGACGACCTGCGGGCCGCGCTGCTCGAACGGTGCGGCCTGGGCCAGGTCAGGGTCGAGCGGGACCTGGGCACGCCGCTCGAGCTGGGCTCGGCGGTCTCCGAGGCGGCCGCTTCGGCCGCGGGTCCGTTGATCGTGTACTACGTGGGCCACGGGCTGGTCAGTCGCCGGGGAGCCCTCTACCTGGCCGCCGGGGTGACCCGGTCGGGGCCGCTGCATCTGGAGCACACCGGCCTGCCGTACGACACCGTGCGCCGTTACCTGCTCGACAACGTGGACGCGCCGGTCGCGGTCGTGCTCGACTGCTGCTTCTCCGGGCGTGCCATCGAGGGCATGGCGCCGCCGTGGGACGAGGTCGCCGGGCTGGCGGAGATCACCGGCGCCTACGTGCTGACCTCGGCGGGGCGCTCCGAGCCGTCGTTCGCGCCCGCCGGGCTTCCGCACACCGCCTTCTCGGGGGCGCTGCTGCGGCTGCTGGCCGAGGGGATTCCTGGTGGCCCGCCGTACCTGAGCCTGCAGGACGTGCACAGGCAGTTGAGCCGGGTGCTGCCCGCGGGCGGGTTCCCGCGGCCGCGCGCCCGCTCCACGGGACGCGTCGGCGAGCTGCGGCTCGTCGAGAACGCCGCGTACCTCGGCGGCTCCGAGGGTGTACGGCTGTCGCCGCCCGGGCGGCGGGGCGGCTCGCCGTACAAGGGGCTGGTGGCGTTCGGCGAGGCAGACGCCGAGCTGTTCTTCGGGCGGGAGCGGCTGGTGGCGGCGCTGGTCAGGGAGCTGGCCGAGCGGCACGCCGACCCGGCGCCGCTGATCGTGACGGGGGCGTCGGGTTCGGGCAAGTCGTCGCTGCTGCGGGCCGGGCTGGTGCCCGCGCTGGCCCAGGGCGGGCTCGGATTCCCCGCGACGGCGGCCGTGATCACGCCCGGCGAGCCGGTGCCGGACGTGGACGTGCTGATCGTGGACCAGGTCGAGGAGGCGGAGCTGCCCGAGGCGGTGTTCGCCAGGGACGGGCTGCTGGTGCTGGGGGTGCGCGCCGACTTCCTGGGGCGGTGCGCCGAGGATCCGCGGCTGCGGACCGCGCTGGAGCGCGGCCAGGTGGTCGTCGGGCCGATGTCCGAGCAGGAGCTGCGCGAGGCCATCGAGCGGCCCGCGCTCGCGCACGGGCTCACGCTCGAGCCCGGCCTGGTCGAGCTGCTGCTGCGCGACCTCGGGACCGAGCCAGGACGGCTGCCGCTGCTCTCGCACGCGCTGCTGGCCACCTGGCAGCAGCGGCGCGGCGCCGCGCTGACCGTCGCCGGATACCGGCAGACGGGGGGCATCGCCGGGGCGCTGGCGGCCACCGCCGACGACGTGCTGGCCGGGCTCGACTCCCCGGACACGGCGCGGGCGCTCTTCCGGCGGCTGGTGCGGGTGGGCGAGGGGACCGACGACACCCGGCGGCGGGTGCCGCTGGACGAGCTGACCTTCGGCCGCGAGGTGGTCGACGCGTTCGCCGCCGACGACGCCCGGCTGCTCACGCTGGACAGCGACACCGTGGTGATCACCCACGAGGCGCTGCTGGCGGCCTGGCCCGCGCTGCGCTCCTGGCTCGACGCCGACCGCGCGGGGATGCTGATCGAGCAGCACCTCGTCGAGGCGGCCGCCTCGTGGGACGGGGATCCCGGCGGGCTGTATCGCGGGTCACGGCTCGCGCTGGCCCGCGAGTACGCCACAGGCAGGACGCTGGGACCGGCCGCGGAACGCTTCCTGGCGGCCTCGGTCGCGGCGGCCGAGCGGCAGGCCAGGCGGCGGATGCTGGTCACCGGGGTGCTGTCGGGGCTGCTCGTGGTCGCGCTGATCGCCTCGGTGGTCGCGGTACTGAAATATCAGGACGCCGAGCACGCGCGGAAGATCGCCGCGGGCCGCGCCCTGATCTTCCAGGCCGACGCGGTACGGCAGGCCGATCCGGCGGCGGCGTTACGCGCGAGCGTCGCGGCCGTCCGGGCGAACCCCGGCGTGGAGACCGAGGCTGCCCTGGCCGCCGACGCGGCCGGGATGGCCTTTCGCCGCCGGCT
Source organism: Nonomuraea sediminis (assembly GCF_018531495.1). GTDB lineage: Bacteria > Actinomycetota > Actinomycetes > Streptosporangiales > Streptosporangiaceae > Nonomuraea > Nonomuraea sediminis. The sequence continues at coordinate 402,252 of NZ_JAHDTI010000009.1, read as the reverse complement.
GACCGGAATGTCCGCCTCGGTGAACGCCGTGGCGCTGTCGCCCGACGGGACCCGGGCGCTGACCGGTGACTGGGCCGGGCGGCTGCTGTACTGGGATCTGGCCCGTTCCCTCCGGCTGGCGGAGATCCCCTCGGCCGGCAAGGGGTCCGTGTACGGCGTGCGGTTCCTCTCGTCGACGTCGGCCGTGGTGGTGTGGCGGGACGTGGGTCCCGAGATCTGGGATCTGTCGGGCCCCACCCTGGTCGGCAGGCTGGGCGGACCCGCCTACGCGGCGGACGTCTCGGGGTCCCGCGTGGCCGTGGCCGGGCTGGACGGCGTCTCGCTGTGGGACCTCTCGGGCCGGCGGCTCTCGCACTTCGCCGGCGCGGCCGCCAAGGTCGCGCTGGCCGGTGACCGGCTGCTCGCCGGCGACTCCCAGGGCTCCGCGCGGCTGTGGAACCTGCGCGACGGGTCGTCGGTGCGGCTGCCCGCGCCGGTCACCGAGGCGCAGCCCAACCTGGGCGTGGCGCTGTCCCGCGACGGGCGCACGGCCGTCGCGGGTGACCGGGTGTGGGACGTCTCCTCAGGCAGGCCACGCCTGGCGGCCTTCCTCGTCGGGCACGACAGCTGGATCGCCGACCTGGCCTTCGCCCCCGGCGACCAGGAGCTGGTGTCGGCCGGTGACGACCAGACGGCCATCGTGTGGGACCTGGCGGTGCCGTCGAGCCCGCGGCTGGTCAGGCGGCTGACCGGGCACCAGGGCGCGGTCCTGTCGGTGGCCACGGGGCCGGGCGGGCTCGTGCTGACCGGCAGCGGGGACCAGAGCGCCATCACCTGGCGGGTGGCCACGCCGCCGCACGTCCGGGTGCTGCCGGGGACTCCCCAGGCCATCGCGTACGGCGGGGCCAGGATGCTGACCAGGGACGCGGACGACGCGGGGACGCTGTGGGAGGGCGGCAAGGCTGTGGCCCGCTTCCCCGACGCCGCCGGAGGGGTGGCGCTGTCGCGCGACGGCACGGTGGCCCTCGTCGGGGGGAAGCGGGGCGCCGATCTGTCAGACGCGTCGGGTACGCGGGATCTGGCGGTCGGGCGGCGCGTGTGGTCGGTGGCGTTGAGCGCTTCCGGGCGGCGGGCGCTGGTGGGCGGGCCCGACGGGGTGGTGCTGTGGGTCTCGGGGCAGGAGGTCGTGCTGCCCGGCGCGGCGACCGCGGTGGGGCTCAGCGAGAACGGGCTGTTCGGGGTGACCGGGTCAGGAGGACGGCTGGTGCCGTGGGATCTGCGCGATCCCCTCGCGCCGCGGCGGGGCGAACCCGTGGAGGGGCATCGGGGGGACGTGCTCGGGCTCGCCGTACGGGATGGGCGGGTGCTGAGCGGGGGCGCCGACAGGAAGGCCGTGCTGTGGGAGATCATCGGGCCCGCGTCGCTGCGCGCGGCGGGGACGCTGCTCGGGCACCTGGACTCCGTCGGGGAGGTCGCGTTGAACGGTGACCTGGCCGCGACCGCGGGGACCGACGAGACCGTGCGGGTGTGGCTGATCCGCGATCCGGCCGGGCCGCGGCAGGTTCAGGTGCTTTCACGGGCCGGGATCGGGGTCGCTTTTGGGCCTGGCACCTACTCGATATTCGCAAGTAACGTCCAAGGCGGGGTTATCAGGTGGGATTTCCGCTCTTTAGCAGATGCCATGGCACGGCCGCTGGCGACCGCGTGCGCACTGATCGAATGTTCGGAGGGGCAGACGAATGGTGGAGAGTGAGAAGCAGGTAGCCGGAGTGACGACGCCGCTTCCGTCGGCTTCCCACAAGTCGGACGCATCCGTCACGGTGCGGCCGGGGCGGAAGGGGGCCAAGAAATACACGATCACCTGGCGGTTGGAGGACGGCGGGCCCGGGCACGTCGCCGTTCTGACGGTCTTCTACAGGGCGGGCGGGGCCGTCAACAGCCACGCGGTCAGAAACAGCGGGACCGGCGTCCAACGGGGATCATTCACCATCAGAACTCAGAGCCCGGTCACGGCCATGTGGGCGAAGGTGGCAAGGGAGAATTCGCACGAGTCGATCGGGCGTGGCTCGGATCCCAACATCCTTTCCTGACCTGTGCTCTTGTCAGGGCTCTTAGATAGCGTTCTCCTCAGAACGACGACGAGGGGAGTCGCAGGATGAGCGCCGAGGTCGAGGGCGTGCCGGTGACCGCGCTGAAGCGGCACGCGGAGCTGAGCGAGCTGGTGGAGGACGCCCGCTGGCGCTACTACGTGCTCGACGATCCCACGGTCAGCGACGCCCAGTTCGACACGTGGTTCCGCGAGCTGCTCGAGCTGGAGGAGTCCTACCCGTCGCTGCAGACGCCCGACTCGCCGACGCAGAAGGTGGGCGCGCCCGTCTCCGGCGACTTCGTCAAGGTCGACCACCTGGCCAGGATGGAGAGCCTCGACAACGCCTTCAACGAGGCCGACATGGCCGCCTGGATGGCCCGCGCCGAACGCCTGGCCGAGGGCGACCCCGGGCCCTACCTGTGCGAGCTGAAGATCGACGGGCTGGCCATCGCGCTGGTCTACCGCGACGGCAGGCTCGAGCGCGGCGCCACCCGCGGCGACGGCCGCACCGGCGACGACGTGACCGCCAACGTGCGCACGATCAAGGGCGTGCCCCACCGGCTCAAGGGCGACGACATCCCGTCCCTCGTCGAGGTCCGCGGCGAGGTCTACATCCCGGTCGAAGACTTCAAGAAGCTCAACGAGCAGCTCGTGGACGACGGCAAGGCGCCCTTCGCCAACCCGCGCAACTCCGCCGCCGGCACGCTGCGGCAGAAGGACCCGCGCATCACCGCCCAGCGGCCGCTGCGCATGATCGTGCACGGCATCGGCGTCTGGGAAGGCGCCGCAGAGCCGCAGGCCCAGTCGGCGGTCTACGACCGGCTGCACGAGTTCGGCCTGCCGGTCTCCGACCTGTACAAGGTCGTCGCCAACCTCACCGAGATCAACGAGTTCATCGAGCACTACCGGGTCCACCGGCACGACCCCGCCTACGAGATCGACGGCGTGGTCGTCAAGATCGACGACTTCCGCACGCAGCGGGAGCTGGGCTCCACCTCGCGGGCGCCACGCTGGGCCATCGCCTACAAGTACCCGCCGGAGGAGGTCAACACCAAGCTCACCGACATCCAGGTGGGCGTCGGCCGCACCGGCCGGGTCACCCCGTACGCCGTGATGGAGCCCGTCGTCGTGGCCGGATCCACGGTCGAGCGGGCCACGCTGCACAACGCGGCCATCGTGGTCAAGAAGGGCGTGCTCATCGGCGACACCGTCGTCCTGCGCAAGGCCGGCGACGTCATCCCGGAGATCGTCGGGCCGGTCACCGCGCTGCGCGACGGGTCCGAGCGCGAGTTCGTCATGCCCACCCACTGCCCCGAGTGCGGCACCGAGCTGGCCTACGAGAAGGAGGGCGACGCCGACCTGCGCTGCCCCAACGCCCGCGGCTGCCCCGCGCAGATCCGCGAGCGCCTCTACTTCGCCGCCGGACGCTACGCGCTCGACGTCGAGGGCCTCGGCTACGTCGCGGCCACCGCGCTGTCCCAGCCGCTGCCGCCGCAGGAGCCCGTCGTCCACACCGAGGCCGACCTGTTCGACCTCACGCTCGAGCAGCTGATCCCGATCAAGTCCGTGGTCCGCGACATGGAGAGCGGGCTGCCCAAGATCGACCTGAAGACCGGCGAGCAGAAGGTCGTCAACCTCTTCTCCAACAAGGACGGCAACCCCAGCCAGCTCGCGCTGCTCCTGATCGACGAGCTCGACAAGGCCAAGCAGGTGCCGCTCTGGCGGATCCTCGTCGCCCTGTCCATCCGCCACATCGGCCCGCCCACCGCCCGCGCCCTGGCCGACGCCATGCGCTCCATCGACGCCATCGCCGACGCCTCGGTCGAGGAGCTGTCAGCCGTCGAGGGCATCGGCCCCCAGGTGGCCACCACGATCCACGAGTGGTTCCAGGTCGACTGGCACCGCGAGATCATCGCGCGCTGGCGTTCTGCCGGGGTGCGCATGGAGGACGAGCCCGCCCCCGAGAAGGGGCCGCAGATCCTCGAGGGCCACACCTTCGTCGTCACGGGCACCCTCGACGGCTTCACCCGCGACTCGGCCGCCGAGGCCATCACCACGCGCGGCGGCAAGGTGGCCAGCTCGGTCTCCAAGAAGACGTCCTTCGTCATCGCGGGGGAGAACGCGGGCTCCAAGTACGACAAGGCCATCACCCTCGGCGTCCCGATCCTCGACGTGACCGGCTTCCACACCCTCCTCAACGAGGGCCCCGAAGCCGCCACCGCCGCCGCCACCACCCCCGAGCAGTAACCCTCTTCTTCCGGAGGCAAAAGGCGAGGACTTCGCTTCGCTCAGGCATGTCTCCAGCGGGCCCTACGGCCCGCACCGCATCGGTCCTCGCTTCGCTCGGGCGTTTTCCTGGTCCCCAACCCCTTGCCCACCGAGGTGGCGGTCCACCTAACCCCCACCCGCCCCGCCTGGGTGGTTGGCCGCCTAGGTCCCCAACCCCTTGCCCACCTAGGCCGTGTTTCAGAACCCTGTCGCGCGCGCCGGATTGTCTGTACACGGACCTATGCTCTTCCCCATGCCGATATCCGCCATCCCCGCGTCCCTGTCCTATGCCGACGCCGATGCCCGCGTGAGTGGCGCGTTGTCCGCGGTGTTCGAGGGTGCGGGAGCGTCGCCTGGCTACGCCGAGGTGCTGTTCTTCGACGGCGACCTCACCCTCGATGGGGATTTCCTGGACGCCATCAACGAACTGCGCGGCGGCGACGTCGAATTGATCGTGGTCACCGGCGATCTGACGGTCAACGGCCCGATCGCGCTCTATGAGGACCGGCCCGGCCTGTACGTCGGCGGTCACACCGAGGCCGAGACCCTGGAGGGCGGCGAAGCGGAGATCTACATCCACGACGGCGCCTTCACCCACCTGGTCTACGGCTGGTACAACCACGGCTCTTTGCGGACCGGGATCGTCGATACCCCTTGGGTGATCGACTACGACCACGCCATGGACGTGTACGCCCCCGGCGGGCGCTGGGTGAACAATTACGACGAAGACGACGACGCCGACTTCGCCGTCGGGGACAGCATCGTCGAGGCGTTCGTGCCCGAGGTCGTCGACGCGGAGGACCGCCGCCTGAACGTCGACGAGTTCCTGGACCGGTTGCGGGCCGGGCTGCCGGTCCTGCGGCCCGGAGCCCTGGACGGTGGCCGAGTCGGCGAGTGATCACGTGTCCCGGGCTCTGGCCGACCGGGCAGAGCACTTCGACCTGACCGGGCGCAAACTCCAGGCGTTCCCGCAGGTGCTCCGGATGCCGTGGCTGCGCACCCTGATCCTGGACGGCAACCTGATCGACGAGCTGGAACTGCGAGACACGCGCTACCGCGAGCACGAGCTGACCGTCCAGCACGACCTCGGCCGCATCGCCTAGGAAGTCACAATCTGGCTGGCTGCCTGCTACGGCGCCAGCCCTCGCGCGACTTCTGAAACACGCTCTAGGTGGCCATCCACCTAACACCCACCCGCCCCGCCTGGGTGGTTGGCCGCCTAGGTCCCCAACCCATGTTGCATGGGAATTTCGCTCGGCCGGTGCTGGTGTACTTGAAGCATTGATCACGAAGACTATCCCGGAGGTAGACCGGCAAGGTCCGGTCAGGTAGGGCGGACGGCTCGATACTGGGCTTATGGCTTCATCGCAGAAGGCATTCCTCGTTGGTGGTCCAGCTGACCTTCCCGGGCGGATCGTTCCGATCACCCCGCCAGGGGTCGAATTGAAGATCCCTCACCGTGGTGGGTACGAGCATTTCAGGCTGACCTCTCGGCATGAGGAGACCGAAGAAGGACGGCTGCCGATCTACGAGTGGTTCGAGCGCACCGCGATCGCCGAGTGACCTCACGCCCGCTGTGGCGGGAATCCCCTCTCCGGCGAGATCCTCGACGCCGCCGTCCAGAGGGGTAGCCATCCTGATGTAGGAGTGCACTCCTGTGTCTATCCGTTCACGGAATGTCACGCATGGTGGGCTCGCGGCCTTGTGGAGCAGGGGTTCCTGGCGCCGTGGTGCGGGTGAAAGGGGCTCTTCGCGGTCGAGGGTGTAGACGTCGCGGACCGCATCGGCCCAGGTGCGAGTACGGATCACTCCGCCGTCGGGAGTTGGGATGCGCGGGCGGTGGTCCGGCGACTGGTTCGGTAGCGGCCAGGGGTCGTTCCGATGATGCTGGTGAACGCTGCGATGAAGCTGCTGGGGTTGGCCCATCCGCAGGCGTAGGCGGTTTGGGTGGTGTCGTGGCCGTCGGCGAGGAGCACGAGCGCGTGGTAGATGCGTAGCTGCGTGCGCCATTCATAGAAGGTCATGCCTAGTTCGTTGCGGAACAGTCGGCTGAGGGTGCGGGTGCTGGCTCCGATCGTCTTCCCGAGTTCGGCCAGCGAGGCGTTGTCTGCCGGCTTCTCGTACAGCATCCGGGCAATGGCCTGCAGCCGGTCGTCCCGTGGCTCCGGCAGGTGCAGTGGCTGTTCGTGTGCTTCGCGTAGTTCATCGACGAGGACTCGAAGGAGGCGAGAGCGCGCGGAGCGGCTGTAGCCAGGCACGGCGTCGTCGTAGTTGCGGGGGCCGGTCAGGGCGAGCAGGACCTCGCGGGCGAGGTCGGAGGCCAGGAACACGGCGGGACGGTCTGGTAGGAGCCGGGCGAGGGATGGCGCGAGAAAGACGATCCGCATATCGGTGTCGCCGTGGGCGCGGTGGTGGTGCGTGAACCCGGCGGGGGTCCAGGCGACCCGGTTGGCGGGAACGATCGACGTGCCGCGCTCTGTGTGAACTGCCAAGACGCCGCTGGCCGCGTACACCAGGTGTCCCCGTGCGTGCGACTGCACCGCGCTTGTTTCGCCGGATGGCCAGAGGTGGCGCCCGCCGGACGGCCACATATGCGACGTCACACCGGCGATCTGGCGAGGTTGGCGGCGAACAGGCATCAGTTGGCATTCTATCGGTGGCCCGCCACACCTTGATCTGGCGACACTGCTTCCATGCGGAGTGGTCCTCAGTCGCGCGGAGCGCCCGACCGAACCACATGTCATCGAGGCAGCGTGCCTCGAGGCCGCGGCTCTTGAGAGAAGGAGAATGCCGCGGCTTTTCAGAGAAGGAGAAACGCATGGCGACGTTCGTCCTCGTACCCGGCGGTTGGAAGGGCTCCTGGGCGTATGAGGCGGTGATTCCGCTGCTGGAGCGTGCCGGTCATACCGTTCACGCCCTGACCCTGACCGGTCTGCGGCCGGACGACGACAACGCGACGGTCGCGACCGCCAACCTCGACACGCACGCCGACGACGTGTTGCGGCTCCTCGATCGTGCCCACATCACCAGCGCGACGCTGGTCGGCCACAGCTACGCCGGGATGGTGATCGCGGCCGCCGCCGATCGCGCCGACGGGCGGATCTCACGGCTGGTGCATCTCGACGCCTTCGTCCCGCGCGATGGCGAGTCGTGGTGGTCGTCGGCGAACGAGTACTTCCGGGAAGTGATCGCGGCCGGCGCCGCGAGCACCGGCTACGCCGTCCGACCGCCGGACGGCGGCGATCCCCGCCGCCGTCCCCATCCCCTCGCCTCGTTCTTGCAGACGATCCGGCTCACGGGCAGGCTCGCCCAGGTCCCTCGTCGGGAGTTCGTCTACTGCTCGGGATGGGAAGACCGGACGCCGTTCGCTGAACTCCGCACCCGACTCCAAGCCGATCCCGAGTGGCAGGTCCACGACCTCCCAACCGGCCACGACGCGATGCATGAGGCCCCGGAGGCAGTCGCTGCGCTACTTCTCGGCGAATGCATCGACGCACAGACGACAGGCTCGCCCTTGAGGGCGTAAGGGCGACAAGTACGTCACTGTGATCATCGACCTACGTCCGTGCGTGCGCGAAGTGCGGTGCGTGAGCGAAGTGCGGTGTGTCCGCGCGAGAAGCTCTGCGCGTTGAGCTCTGTCGGGGTGAGCTCAACGCGGAAGGGACACTGCGGGTAGAGGTGGGTGGCGGCTTGCCGCGGAAAGGGTCAGCGGCGGGGTTCGTAGGTGAGGATTGCTACTCCGTCGTCGCCTACGGGGTGGGCTGCGGTGACGGGGTCCACGCGCCAGCCGCCCCGCGCGAGGTTCTCCGCGCCGCCCGGGTCCTCCATGTATCCGTCGACGGTCATGAATTCGGAAACCACCCGTCGTGCCATGAAGTACCTCCTTATCCTCGCCAAGTGTGACGGAACGTGCGCGGTTGGTTTCGCGAAGTGGGGTTGAGGTCGTACCCTCCCATAGTGACCTAATGGGGGTTCTGTTACCGATGACTGACCCAACCGACACCCGCGACACAGGCCCGCGCGTCGGCACGCCGCTGTGGGCGTTCCTCGCCGGCAGCACCGTGATCGGCTTCACCGCGCTGGTGGTGGCCATGCTCAGGCTGCACCTGGGCGACGTGGTCGACCTCGCCCGCACGCCGCTGTTCTGGGTGCTGGCGGTGCTGGTCATCCTGGGGGAACTGCGGCCCGTCATGGTCTCGTCGGCCACCGCGGTGGGCGGAACGTACCCGTCGACGATGTTCACCTTCGCCGTGCTGCTCCACATCGGCCTGCCCGTGGCCGTGCTCATGCAGGTCGTCGCCGTGGCGATCAACGGTGTCGTCACCCGCAAGGCGTGGTTCCGGGTGATGTTCAACGTGGCCCAGTCGACGGTGGCGCTGACCGCGGCGGCCGTCGTGCTCGGGCTGTTCGGCATCGTGCCGAGCCCGGCCGTGCCGTGGGTGCCCACGGGTGGCGACCTGCCCGCGATCGCGCTGGCCGGGGTGGCCTACTTCGCGACCCGCGCCCTGCTGGTGTGCGGCGCGGTGGCCCTGCACGAGCGCAGGTCGCTGCTGCGCGTGCTGAAGTCCACGGCAGGCCCGCAGAGCATGGTCTACGCCGGCCTGCTCGGCCTCGCGCCGCTGGTCGTGATCGTGATGGACGAGTCGCCGGGGCTGGTGCCGCTGTTCGTGGCGCCGCTGGCCGCCGTCTACTTCACCGCCACGCTGTCCATGCGCCACGACCACCAGGCCATGCACGACGAGCTGACCGGCCTGCCCAACCGCAAGCTGCTCAACGTCAGCACCGAGGAGGCGCTGGCCGAGGCCCGCGAGGGGGAGAAGGTCGGCTTCTTCCTGCTCGACCTGCACGGCCTCAAGCAGGTCAACGACACCCTCGGCCACCCCGTCGGCGACCGGCTGCTGCAGCTGATGGCGCACAGGCTCACCCATTCGGTACGGCCGGGCGACGTCGTCGCGCGGCTGGGTGGGGATGAGTTCGCCGTGCTGCTGCCCAGGATCCGCGACGTTCAGGCGGCCAGGGAGGTGGCGGCCCGGCTGCGGGTGGCGCTGACGGAGTCCGTGCGCCTGGAGGGGATGTCGTTCGACCTGGACGGCTCGGTCGGCATCGCGCTCTACCCCGACCACGCGCCCGACTTCGAGCTGCTGCTGCAGCGCGCCGACGTGGCCATGTACCTGGCCAAGGAGAGCCGCAACGGGGTCGAGCTCTACCAGGCCGACAAGGACCGCAACTCGCCGGAACGGCTCGGCCTGTTCGGCGATCTACGGCGGGCGGTCGACAACCGGGAGCTGCGCCTGCACTACCAGCCCAAGGTCGACCTGGCCGACGGCAGCGTGCAGGGCATGGAGGCGCTGCTGCGCTGGCGGCACCCGGTGCGCGGGACGATCGCGCCGTCGGAGTTCATCCCGCTGGCCGAGCAGTCCTACCTGATGCGCCAGATCACCGAGTACGTCATCGAGGGCGCGCTCGAGCAGGCCGCCCGCTGGTGGCACGCGGGGCTGCGGGTGCAGGTCGCGGTCAACGTCTCGGCCCGCGACCTGCTCGACTCGGCGCTGCCCGACCAGCTCGAGGTGGGCCTGGCCCGCTACAGCCTGCCGCCGGAGGCGATCCAGCTCGAGGTCACCGAGCGGGTCCTGACGGGGGAGCAGTCGCACGACACGATCAAGGCGCTGGCCGCGCTGGGGGTGCCGCTGGCGCTGGACGACTTCGGCACCGGGTACTCCTCGCTCATCCGGCTGCAGCGGCTGGTCGTGGCGGAGGTGAAGATCGACTCCTCGTTCGTGACGCGGATCGCCGAGTCGGAGGACGACGACCGGATCGTGCGCTCGATCGTGGACCTGGTGCGTTCGCTCGGGCTGCGGTCGGTGGCCGAGGGCGTGGAGTCGGACGAGATCGCGATTCGGCTGGCCGAGATGGGCTGCTGCATGGGGCAGGGCTGGCTGTTCAGCGAGCCGATGCCGGCCGCGGAGGCCACCGTGTGGCTGCGGGAGCGCGTGGGCGGCAACCTCGAGGAGGCCCCGGCAGGGGTCAGCGTGTGAACACGTCGTAGGCCTGCTTGTCGAACAGGACGAAGCGGACCTCCTCCACCTGCGTGTCGGCGGTGCGGACCGCCTCCAGGGCGATGCGGGCGGCGTCCTCCAGCGGCCAGCGGTAGATGCCCGTGGAGATGGCGGGGAAGGCGACCGTCTTGGCGCCCAGTTCGTCCGCTATGCGGAGGGACTCCCGGTAGCAGGAGGCCAGCAGGTCGGAGCGGTCCTCGGTGGCCGAGTAGACCGGGCCCACGGTGTGGATGACCCATCTGGCGCCCAGGTTTCCCGCGGTGGTGGCGACGGCCTTGCCGGTGGGGAGGCCCTTGCCGTACTTACTTGACCTGATTTTTCGGCAGTCGTCGAGGATTGCGTGGCCGCCGCGCCGGTGGATCGCGCCGTCGACCCCGCCACCGCCCATGAGCGAGGAGTTCGCGGCGTTGACGATCGCGTCCGCCGTCTGGTCGGTGATGTCACCTTGGAGCATGGTGAGCCTCATCTGTCGACGGTATCGCGGGTTAATGGTTCGGACACGCTCAGTCAGGGCCCCTAGGATGACAAGTGACCGAACACCAACCACGAAACGGGTTCTCCGACACATGTCCGCCATAACCCGCGATGAAGTCGCGCACCTGGCGCGGTTGTCCCGCATGGCGCTCACCGACGATGAACTCGACCACTTCGCCACCCAGCTCGATGTCATCATCGGAGCGGTGGCCAAGGTGAGCGAGATCGCCGCCGTGGACGTGCCGCCTTCGTCGCACGCGCTGCCCCTGACCAACGTCTTCCGCGACGACGAAGTGCGACAGTGCCTCACGCCCCAGCAGGCGCTCTCCGGCGCGCCCGCCGTCGAGGACGACCGCTTCCGCGTGCCGCGCATCCTGGGGGAGGAGGAATGAGCCTTATCCACAAGACCGCCGCGGAGCTGGGCGCGCTGATCGCCGCCGGCGAGGTGACGGCGGAAGAGGTCACCGAGGCTCACCTCGACCGGATCGAGGAGGTCGAGCCCAAGGTCAAGGCCTTCCTGCACGTCGACAGGGAGGCCGCGGTCGCGCAGGCCAGGGCCGTCGACGCCCGCCTGGTCGCGGGCGAGAAGCTGGGCCCGCTGGCCGGGGTGCCGATCGCGCACAAGGACATCTTCACCACCAAGGACATGCCGACCACGGCCGGGTCGAAGATCCTGGAGGGCTGGCGCCCGCCGTACGACGCGACCGTGACGGCGCGCCTGCGCGCGGCCGGGCTGGTCATCCTGGGGAAGACGAACCTCGACGAGTTCGCGATGGGCTCCTCGACGGAGAACTCGGCCTACGGCCCGACGCACAACCCGTGGGACCTGTCCAGGATCCCCGGCGGTTCGTCCGGCGGTTCGTCGGCGGCCGTGGCGGCCTACGAGGCGCCGCTGTCCACCGGCACCGACACCGGCGGCTCGATCCGCCAGCCCGCCGCGGTGACCGGCATCGTGGGCATGAAGCCCACCTACGGTGGCTCGTCCCGGTACGGGCTGATCGCCTTCGCGTCCTCGCTGGACACGCCCGGGCCCTTCGCCCGCAACGTGCTGGACGCCGCGCTGCTGCAGGCGGCCTTCTCCGGCTACGACCCGATGGACTCCACCTCGGTGGACGAGCCGGTGCCCGACGTGGTGGCGGCCGCCCGTCATGCCGATGTCTCCGGCATGCGGATCGGCGTGGTCAAGGAGTTCGACGGCGAGGGATACCAGCCGGGCGTCCTGGCCCGCTTCCACGACGCGATCGAGGTGCTTGAGTCGCTGGGCGCCAAGGTCGTCGAGGTGTCCTGCCCGACGTTCACCACCGCGCTGCCCGCCTACTACCTGATCGCGCCCTCGGAGTGCTCGTCCAACCTGGCGCGCTTCGACGCCATGCGGTACGGCCTGCGGGTCGGCGACGACGGCACTCGCAGCGCGGAGGAGGTCATGGCGCTGACCAGGGCCGCCGGGTTCGGTCCTGAGGTCAAGCGGCGCATCATGCTGGGCACGTACGCGCTGTCCAGCGGCTACTACGACGCCTACTACGGGCAGGCCCAGAAGGTCCGCACGCTGATCTCGCGTGACTTCGAGGCCGCCTACCAGCAGGTCGACGTGCTGATCTCGCCGACCACGCCGACCACGGCGTTCCCGATCGGCGAGCGCGCCGACGACCCGATGGCGATGTACCTGGCCGACCTGTGCACGATCCCGTCCAACCTGGCGGGCAACGCCGCCATCTCGGTGCCGTGCGGTCTGGCCGACGAGGACAACCTGCCGGTGGGCCTGCAGATCATGGCCCCCGTTCTGGGCGACGACCGCTGCTATCGGGTGGGCGCCGCCGTGGAGAAGGCTTTGGAAAGCCGCTGGGGCGGCCCGCTGCTCAAGGAGGCTCCAGCCCTATGACCGTGATGGCCTACGACGAGGCGCTTGACCGGTACGAGCCGGTCCTGGGCCTGGAGACCCACGTCGAGCTCGGCACCAGGTCGAAGATGTTCTGCGGCTGCGCCACCGCGTTCGGCGCTCCGCCCAACACTCAGGTCTGCCCGACCTGCCTGGCCTTCCCCGGCTCGCTGCCGGTGGCCAACGCCGAGGCGATCGAGTCCACGATCCGCATCGGCCTGGCGCTCAACTGCTCGATCGCCGAATGGTGCCGCTTCGCCCGGAAGAACTACTTCTATCCGGACATGCCGAAGAACTACCAGATCTCGCAGTACGACGAGCCGCTGTGCATCAACGGCTACCTCGACGTCGAGGTCGACGGCCAGACCGTGCGCGTCGAGATCGAGCGCGTGCACCTGGAGGAGGACACCGGCAAGTCCACCCACGTGGGTGGCGCCACCGGCCGCATCCAGGGCGCCGACTACTCGATCGTCGACTACAACCGCGCCGGCATCCCGCTGGTCGAGATCGTCACCAAGCCGATCGAGGGCACCGACCGGCTCGCCCCCGACGTGGCGCGCGCCTACGTCACCGAGCTGCGCGAGGTCATGCGGGCTCTGGGTGTCTCCGACGTACGCATGGAGGAAGGCTCCCTGCGGTGCGACGTGAACGTCTCGCTGATGCCGCGCGGCTCGTCCGAGTGGGGCACCCGCACCGAGACCAAGAACGTCAACTCCCTCCGCTCGGTCGAGCGCGCCGTCCGCAGCGAGATCGAACGGCAGGCCTTCGTGCTGGCCGAGGGCGGGCGCATCGTCCAGGAGACCCGCCACTTCCACGAGGACACCGGGGTCACCACGCCCGGCCGGTCCAAGGAGGAGGCGCAGGACTACCGCTACTTCCCCGACCCCGACCTGGTGCCGATCGCGCCCGACCCGGCCTGGGTCGCCTCGCTCAAGGCCGAGCTGCCGGAGATGCCGCTGGCCAAGCGCAAGCGCCTGCAGGCCGAGTGGGCCGTGTCGGACCACGACCTGGAGTCGATGCACAACGCCGGCGCCATCGAGCTGGTCGAGGCCACCGTCGCCGCCGGCGCGCCGGCCGCGGACGCCCGCAAGTGGTGGATGGGCGAGCTGGCCCGCACGGCCAACGAGAGCGGTAAGGCTCTGGCCGACCTCCCGATCACGCCCGCGCAGGTCGCCCGCGTGACGGAGCTCGTGGCCTCCGGCGCGCTCAACGACAAGCTGGCTCGCGAGGTTCTCGAGGGCGTCCTGGCGGGCGAGGGTTCGCCCGACGAGGTCGTCGCCTCCCGCGGCCTGCAGATCGTCAACGACGAGGGCGAGCTGTCGGCGATCATCGACCAGGTGCTCGCGGACAACGCGGACGCGGCCGACAAGGTCCGCTCCGGCAAGATCGCCGCTGCCGGCGCCCTGGTCGGCGGCGTCATGAAGGCCAGCCGCGGCAAGGCCGACGCCGCCAGGGCCCGCCAGCTGATCCTGGAGAAGCTCGGCGTCTCGGAGTAGCCCGATCCCACGCCTCACGAGAAGGGGTACGGCCTGCCGTACCCCTTCTCCAAGGGCGTCAGCCCACGATCACCTTCTCGCAGCGGTTCATTCTGTCCCCTGCGTCGGCCCTGACTTCGTCGGGCTTCTCGAAGAGGCCGCGCGCCCCGCAGTCGACGTCGTCGGCCTGGCCGTCGCGCACGTCGGCGGTGTCGGCGTTGAGGCCCAGTCGGACGGTGTCGTGCCCGCCGTTGGGCAGGACGGTGTCGTTGCCGGATCCGCTGTCGATGGTGTCGTCGCCGTTGCCCGTGGAGATGTCGTCGTCTCCGGTGCCGCCGTCGACGATCATCGGGATGGACAGTTCGACGCCGCCGCGCATCCGGTCGGCGCCGCCGCCCAGCTCCACCTTCAGGCTGCTCACCAGGGCCAGGTCGCAGTGGACCAGGTGGCCGTTGTTGGTCGTGACGCAGTGCGCCAGGTTCTCGGTGAGCAGCGCGCCCTGGTCGGAGAGGGCGATCCTCTCCTGACCGCTGACGAGGATCTTCCCGACGGACAGGTCGTTGTCCACGCCGTTGCCGGCGGTGAAGATCAACGTCGTGTTGTTCGCGGTGATGGTGCCGGGGTTGGGTGTGGCCGCGGACGCGGGGGTGGCCATCGCGAGCGCGGCGAGAGCGGCGGTCGCGAGGACTGTGAACGGTGAGCGGAACTTCATGATCTGGCCCCTCCTGGGTGCTACCCCGGGCCCCCTAGGCGTACAAGAGTGGGCACGTTCCGTAACCCCTACCGCGCACAAAGCCACAGTCGGAGCGTGCCGTTGTACGTGGACACCGGGTAGGTCTTGACCATGGAGATCAACAGTGCTGTCGTCACCGGTGCCGCGGGTGGGATCGGGAGGGCGCTGGCCGTACGGCTCCGTGAGGGCGGAGCGCGGGTGGTGCTGGCCGACGTGGACGGGGCGGCCCTCGCCAGGACCGCGGACGAGCTGGGCGTCGAGGCCGTCACGACGGACGTGTCCCACGCCCAAGCACCTCCTGATCACCGCCTCCCTGGCGGGGCTCGTGACGTTCCCCGCCGGAGGCGCCTACGCGGCCTCCAAGCACGCCGTCGTCGCCGTGGCCGAGCAGGCGGCGCTGGGGCTGGCGGGGACGCCCGTCGGGGTGACGGTGCTGTGCCCGGCGCTGGTCCGCAGCGGGATGTCGGAGGAGGGCGAGGATCCCCTGGTCGTCGCCGAGCAGGCGCTCGCGGCCGTACACGCGGGCACCTTCACGGTCACGCCCGGCGAGTGGACGGAAGAGATCGCCCGCCGTGGGCACCGCCTCGCCACCGGCGCGCAGCCGCAGATGCCCTCACCGACCGCCTGACATCAGGCCGACCACCCGGTCGTAACGGCGTATCTCGTCCGCGGGCACCGTCCCGGTGAACAGGATCGTCGTCGCCAGCCGGAAGATCAGAGCCCGCACCAGCAGCTATTCGGCGGCCGCCCAGCCCTCCACCATGTACTCTCCCGTGGGCGAGTGGAGTGGTCGTGGCACGCGGAATCCTGGGGCGGTGGGCAGGGACGCGTAGAGCCGGGAGGTCCACTCGGTCTCCTCCCGCGAATCGACGGGCTTGAGTACGGCGTCGCCGACCCGGACCGACGTACCCTGGCCGCCCCCGAGCGGCACGGGTGGGCCGCTGAGCCCGAAGGCGTTCAGCACGGTCTCGGGGATCATGCCCGGATGGTGGTCGGGGAGGCGCCGAGTTCGCGGCGGCAGGTCTTGTTGAAGGCCTGCAGGTCGGGGATGCCGACCTCGGCGGCGATCGAGGCGATCGACTGGGTGGAGGCGCGCAGCAGGTGGCGGGCGCGCTCCATGCGGCGCTGCCGGATGTAGGCGACGATCGTGGCTCCCGTCTCCGCGCGGAAGAGCCGGGTCAGGTGGTTGTGCGAAAGCCCCGCCGCGCGGGCGATGGCGGGGACCGTCAAAGGACCCGCGAGGTTGGACTCGATGTGGGCGATGGCCGCGGAGACGGCCGGGTGCGGGCCGTTGTGCGGAGACATGGTCAGGGTGGCGACGCGCCACAGCACCGTCCAGAGCTCGGCCGACCTGCGGGCGGGCGGCGCGGTGACGGCCGCGCGCATCAGGCCCGACAGCAGGGGCGTCTCCGCACCGGCGTCCTGCATCAGCGGCACCGTCCGCCGGTCCTCCAGACCTGGCAGCCGGAAGTGGGCGAACAGGTGCGTGGACCGCCCGAGGTAGTCGAACCGCACCTCGACGTCCGGCGGCACCAGGCTCACGTGCCCGGGCCGGATCGCGTGGCCGACCCCGTGCACGGTCAGCGTGGCGGCATAGCCGTACAGGTGCAGTTGCCACAGATCGGGCAGCCGGAAGACGTCGAAGGGCCCGCGCGTGCCGTGGACGCCGATGCCGACGTCGGCCACGACGGGCGGCTCGTTCAGCGCCAGCTCCACCTGATCCATGGTGAAAAACTACCAGGAGACGCCGAATACACCCCACGACAGGACGGATCCCTATAAATAGCGTTTGATGCATGCGAACCACTAAGTTGACCTCTGTCCAGATGGCGAGGTTCGTCGCACACGGATACCTGCGCCTGGACGGGGTGGTGCCCGACGAGCTCAACCAGCAGGCGATCCAGGTCTTCGACGAGGGCATCCCCGAGGTCCCGTACGGCACGCCGCTGCGTGAGGCGTTCCCCGCGGGATCCTTCGCCCGGCGCCTGATCGAGGTGCCCGAGGTGGCCGGGGCGCTGGAGAGCCTGGTGGGCCAGGACCCGACCGTGGACCACCACGCCGTCCACATCAGGGAGCCGCACGGCGGCGAGGCCCAGCCGCTGCACGGCGACGCGATCATCGACGTCCGGCGGCAGGCCTTCGACGTGCAGCTCATGTACTACCCGCGCGAGGTGGCCGCCGACATGGGCGGAACCCTGGTCGTCCCGGGCAGCCACCTGCGCCGCACCAACGAGAGCGACACCGGCCGCTACCAGAACCTGCTCGGCCAGACCAGGCTCACCTGCCCGGCGGGCACCGTGATGTTCGTGCACCACGGCATCTGGCACGGCGGCAGGCGCAACGACAGCGACGTGCCGCGGTACATGTTCAAGATCCGCTTCAACCCGACCGTGCCGCAGGTCAGGCTCTGGGACACGGCCGACCTCGGCGACCCCGCGGTCGCGAAGGAGCTGGACACCCCCTTCCCGTGGTACGAGCACGCCGCCGGACGGCTGGAGATCTACAACCGCGTCAAACTCTGGCGGGCGCTGACCGCCGACGACACCTTCGACATCGACTACTGGGTAACCCGGGTGAGTGCCGTATGAAGCAGCAGGTCCTGGTCCTCTATCTGGCCACCTCGGCCCTGGACTCGCAGGTCGTCGGCTGGGCGAACTACGACGGCACCGGGCGCACCAGCCCGACCACCGGCGACGGTGACGTGCCGCCCTACGAGAGCGGAGTCCACGCGCTCCGCGACGGATGGCGGCTCTTCCAGGCCTCGCAGCTGATCCCGCCGTATCCGGGTCAGGAGTACGACACGTCGTTCATGAAGCACGAGTTCTTCTTCGAGAAGCTGGAGTCCTAGGCCCATCTGCGTAGGCCTCTCGCTGGAGGCGCCGAGCCGGATTGATCCGTAGCGTCTTATTCATGACGCGCAGGGCATTGACGGCAGGTTTGGTGGCCATGGTCACGCTTGTGGCCTTCGAGTACATGGCGGTCGCGGTCGCCATGCCGGTGGTGGCCAGGGAGCTCGACGGCGTGCCACTGTACGGGCTGGCCTTCAGCGGGTCGATGGCCTCAGGCGTGATCGGTACCGTCCTGGGCGGGCGCTGGGCGGACCTGCGCGGGCCGCTTGCCCCGCTGTGGGCCGGGGTGGCGACCTTCGCCGGCGGGCTGGCCGTGGCCGGGTTCGCCCCGGCCATGGAGGTGCTCATCCTTGGCAGGCTCGTGCAGGGGTTCGGCGGCGCGCTGGTCAGCGTGGCGCTGTACGTGGTGGTGGCCAGGGCCTATCCCGAGGAGCAGCACCCGAAGATCTTCTCGCTGTTCGCCACGGCCTGGGTGGTCCCGTCCATGGTCGGCCCCGCCGTCGTGGGGATCGTGGTGGACACGGCCGGATGGCGGTGGGTGTTCCTCGGCGTGCCGATCCTGACCGCGCTGGCCGCCATGGTGCTCCGGCACGGGCTGGCCGGCCAGCCGGTCGTGGGCGGGCAGGCCGAGCCGGCGCCCGGGCTGGCCGCCAAGATCGGCTGGGCCGCGGTCACGGCCGTGGGCGCCGGGCTCATGCAGTACGGAAGCTCAGGCGACTTCCTGCTGGTCGTGGCCGGGCTCGTGGTGCTGTTCGTGGCGCTGCCCAAGCTGCTGCCCGCGGGCACGATGAAGGCGGCGGGCGGCCTGCCCGCGGTCGTGGCGCTGCGCGGGCTGGCAACCGGCGCGCTGTTCGCCGCCGAGGTGATCATCCCGCTCATGCTGGTGG
This sequence comes from Nonomuraea sediminis, assembly GCF_018531495.1. Classification (GTDB taxonomy): domain Bacteria; phylum Actinomycetota; class Actinomycetes; order Streptosporangiales; family Streptosporangiaceae; genus Nonomuraea; species Nonomuraea sediminis. The sequence goes on along the minus strand of NZ_JAHDTI010000009.1, from coordinate 383,566 downwards.
ACTCCAGGGGACTGTCGCCGCTGCTGGCCGGCTTCGCGCTCACCGGCGGCGCGCTGACCTGGTCGTTCGCCTCCTGGCTGCAGGGGCGTGGCGTGTTCAGCCGGATGACGAACCTGCGCGGCGGATCGGCGCTGATCGCGCTGGGCATCCTGGCCATGGGAGCCGTGACCTTCGACGCCGTCCCGGTGTGGCTGGCCTACCCGTCGTGGATCGTCACCGGGTTCGGCATGGGGCTGATCTACCCGACGCTGTCGGTGCTCACGCTGGAGATCTCCCGGCCAGGAGAGCAGGGCATGAACACCTCGGCGCTGCAGGTGGGCGAGGCCGTCTTCTCGGTGGTGGCGGTGGCCGTCACCGGCGCGCTGTTCACCGCGGCCGGGTCGGGCTACTGGACGGTCTACGCCGCGACCCTGGCGATGGCGCTGGCCGGCTTCTGGGTCGCACCCCGCGCGCTCGCCGCTCAGCGGGCGCGCCAGGTCGTGACCGTGTGAAGCAGGAAACCCCGCCGGGTGGACGACGTCCGGCGGGGCCCCAAGAACCATCTGGGTGATGCCCGGAAACAGGCCGGGTCAGTCCAGTTGAGACGGCACCGTGACGGGTTCGCCGCCGCGGCGTGCCCACAGCTTCCTGGCGAGCGGGGCCAGCAGCGCGAGCACCGCCAGCGCCAGCAGGATCACCGCGATCGGGCTCTTGACGAGCACGGTCACGTCGCCCGCCCCGATGGCCAGCGCCCGCCGCAGCTGGACCTCCGCCATCGGCCCCAGGATCATCCCGATGACCGCGGGAGCGACGGGAAGGCCGAAGCGGCGCATCGCGAAGCCGAGCAGCCCGAGCAGGAACAGCACCCACAGGTCCACCAGCGACCCGTTCAGCGCGTACACCCCGAGCGCCGCGAACACCACGATCCCGGCGTACAGGTACGGCCGCGGGATCCGCAGCACCCGCGCCCACAGCGGCGCCAGCGGCAGGTTCAGCACCAGCAGCATCGTGTTGCCGATGAACAGCGAGGCGATCATGCCCCACACCAGCGCCGGGTTGTGGTCGAAGAGCTGGGGTCCCGGTTGCAGGCCGTACTGCTGGAAGGCGGCCAGCAGGATCGCGGCCGTGGCCGAGGTGGGCAGGCCCAGCGTGAGGAGCGGCACGAGAGTCCCGGCGGCAGAGGCGTTGTTGGCGGCCTCGGGCCCGGCGACGCCCTCGATGGCGCCCTTGCCGAACTCGTCGCTGCCCGACAGCCGCTTCTCCGCCGCGTACGACAGGAACGTGGGGATCTCCGCGCCGCCGCCGGGCAGCGCGCCGAACGGGAAGCCGAGCGCGGTGCCGCGCAGCCACGGCCCCCAGGAACGGCGCCAGTCGCCGCGCCCCATCCACGCCCTCCCGACCGGCACCACCTCGGGCGGCGAGTGGCGCAGCCGGGAGGCCACGTACAGCGCCTCACCCAGCGCGAACAGGCCGACCGCGACGACCACCACCTCGATGCCGTCGAGCAACTGCGGGATGCCGAGCGTGAGCCTGGCCTGCCCGGTCTGCTGGTCGATGCCGATCAGGCCGATCACCAGGCCGAGCCCGAGCGAGGCGAGCCCGCGCACGACCGAGCGCGACAGCACCGAAGAGACCGCGGTGAAGGCCAGGATCGCCAGCGCGAAGTAGTCCTCGGGCCCGAACGCGATCGCGAAGCTGACCACCGCGGGCGCGGCCACGACCAGCAGCGCGGTCGCGATCGTGCCCGCGATGAACGACCCGATCGCCGCCGTGGCCAGGGCCTGCGCAGCCCGGCCACGCCTGGCCATCTTGTTGCCCTCCAGCGCCGTGATCATCGACGACGACTCGCCGGGCGTGTTGAGCAGGATGGAGGTGGTCGAGCCGCCGTACATGCCGCCGTAGTAGATCCCGGCGAACATGATGAACGCGCTGGTCGGCGGCACGGTGAAGGTGATCGGCAGCAGCAGCGCCACGGTCATCGCGGGCCCGATGCCGGGCAGCACGCCCACCAGGGTGCCCAGCGTGACGCCGATCAGGGCGTACATCAGGTTCACTGGGGTGAGCGCGGCGCCGAACCCGTCGAGCAGGAGCCGGAGCGATTCCACCTAGAACACCCCCGAGGGCAGCGAGACGCCGAGCACCTCGACGAACAGCAGGTAGGTCACCACGCCCAGCGCCAGCGCCACGATCGCGGCCCTGACCTTGTGCTCGGCCCCGAGCACCACGGCCACGCCCCAGAACAGCAGGCCGGCGGAGATCACCCAGCCGAGGTACTCCAGCACCGCCGTGAACGCCAGGAAGATCCCGCCCATCAGCAGGACGGCACGCCAGTCGGCGGGCGCGTCGGCGTCCACGTCCTCGCCTTCCTCGGGGTCGCCGTGCCCGCCGCGGAGCACGTCGGCCACGTAGCAGACGCCGACCACGATCATCGAGCCGCCGACGAGCATGGGGAAGAAGCGCGGCCCGATCCCCAGGGTGGAGGCCGCGGCCGAGACGTCCAGCGTCCCGACCACGACGAACACCCCGAGCCCGAGCACGACCAAGGCCAGCCCCAGCTCGGGCCGCCACAACCGGGTGAGCATCAGGACACGAGCCCCATCTCGGCGATGATGCCCTTGACCCTCGTCTGCTCGGCGCCGAGGAAGTCGGTGAACTGCTGCCCGGTCTGGAAGGAGTCGATCCAGCCGTTCTTGGCCACCGCGTCCTTCCACGGCTGCGAGTCGTGCATCTTGGTGACCAGGTCGGTCAGCGCCTTCTCGTCCGCGTCCTTGATGCCGCCGGGGGCCACGAAGCCGCGCCAGTTGGCCAGCTCCACGTCCAGGCCGCCCTCCTTGATCGTGGGCGCGTCCAGGTCGGCGATCCGCTGCGGGGCCGAGACGGCCAGCGCGCGCAGCTTGCCGGACTTGACGTGCTCGGCGAACTCGCCAAGCCCCGAGATGCCGATCGTGGCCTTCTCACCCAGCAGCAGGTTGAGCGCCTCGCCGCCGCCGGAGTTGGCCACGTAGTTGATCTGCTTGGGGTCGACGCCCGCGGCCTTGGCCATCAGCCCGGCCAGGATGTGGTCGGTGCCGCCGGCCGAGCCGCCCGCGATCGACACCTTGGCCGGGTCGGCCTTCCACGCCTTGACCAGGTCGTCGAGCGACTTGAGCGGAGAGGAGGCGGGCACGACGACGATCTCGTACTCCTCGGTCAGCTTGGCGATGGGCGTGGTCTCGCTCAGCGTCACCTTGGACTTGTTCTGCTCGATCGCGCCCACCATGACCAGACCCATGGTCATCAGCAGGTTGCCGTTGCCCTTCTCGCCGGCCAGCTGGGCCAGGCCGATCGTGCCGCCCGCGCCGGGCACGTTGAACACCTCGACCTTGCGCTGGGGATCGGCGGACTTCAGCGCCTGCTCGGCCGTGCGGGACGTCTGGTCCCAGCCGCCGCCAGGGGCGGCGGGCGCCATGATGCGCAGCGAGCCGGTGCCGCCGCCGGCGCCCGAGCCGGTGCCGCAGGCGGTCAGCGCGGCCAGCATGACGGCCGCGAGTATGCGTAGACGCATGGTGTCTCCTCACAGGGGGTGACTCCGGATCGTGAGCCGCCTCCCGGGAGAAAGCCATAAATCGCAACTACCCGTCTTATTGGTCTTTTTGGTCGCGACCCGCCTGTGACCTGGGGATGTTTCCATCGGTGGGGTGAGACTCGGGACCCAGCTGTTCGTGCTGCAGATGGTGATCGTGCTGCTCGCCGTAGGAGGGACCGCGACCGTCTGGGCGGTGCACACGCGCAACCAGCTCGACGCGCTGCACAAGCAGCGCGCGCTGGCGATCGCCCAGTCCGTCGCCGGGCTCCCGCAGGTCAGGGAGGCCTTCAACCGGCGCAACCCGGAGACGGTGCTGCAGCCGCTCGCGCTCGGCGTGCAGCAGGCCACCGGCGCCGACTACGTGGTCATCGCCAACAGCGAGCAGACCCGCTACGCCCACCCCAACGCCGCGCTCATCGGCAAGAAGCTGTCCACCGACGGCACGACCGTGCTCAGGACGGGCAGGAGCTGGATCGGAACCGAGACCGGCACGATCGGCACCACCGTGCGCGGCAAGGCGCCCATCTTCGACGAGTACGGCAACGTCATCGGCCTGGCCTCGGTGGGCGTGCTCCAGACCACGGTCATGGGCCAGCTCTGGACGGCGCTGCCGCCGCTGCTGTGGACGGCGCTCGCCGTACTGCTGGCAGGGCTCGCGGCCGCCGCGCTGATCACCGCGCGGATGCGCAGGCAGACCTTCGGCCTGGAGCCCGGCGAGATCGCCGCGCTGCTCGAGCAGCGCGAGGGCGTGCTGCACGGCGTCAAGGAGGGCGTGCTCGCCTTCGACCTGACCGGCAAGGTGACGCTGGTCAACGACGCGGCCCGCGAGCTGCTCGGCGACGTCGGCCCCGACCTGGCCGGGATGCCCGTCTCCGACCGCCTGCGCGACGTGCTCGGCGGCGCCGACCCTGGCGTGGACAGGGTCGTGCTGCACGGCGACCGGGTGCTCGTGCTCAACCGCACGCCCGTCTCCGTGCGCGGCCAGCAGCGCGGCTGGGTGGTCACGCTGCGCGACAGGACAGAGCTGGTACGGCTGGCGCGCGAGCTGGACGACACGAGCTCGGCCACCGAGGCGCTGCGCGCCCAGGCCCACGAGTTCGCCAACCGCATGCACACCGTGGTCGGCCTGCTGGAGCTGGGGGAGCCCGACGCGGCGGTCGCGTTCATCACCCGCACCACGCGCAGCACCTACGCGACGGGCATCCGCGAGCGGGTCCAGGAGCCCACCCTGGCCGCGCTGCTGCTCGCCAAGTCGGCCGAGGCGGCGGAGCGAGGCGCCACGCTGGAGCTGGCGGCCGACTCCTCGGTGCCGGAGGCTGCGCTGTACGACCCGCAGGACGCGGTGCTCGTGGTCGGCAACCTGGTGGCCAACGCCATCGACGCCCTGGACGGCGCTCGCGGCACGATCGAGGTCTCGGTCCGCGCCGACGCCGACGGGCTGCACGTGCGGGTCGGCGACTCGGGGCCCGGCATCGCGCCCGACCTGGTCGAGGAGGTCTTCAGGGAAGGCTTCACCACCAAGGCGGCACACTCGGGCACTCGCGGGCTCGGGCTGGCGCTCACCCGGCAGGCGTGCCTGCGCAGAGGCGGCTGGGTGCGGGTGGCCAACTCGGGAGGCGCTGTGTTCACGGCACTCCTGCCATGATCAGGGTCCTGGTGGTGGACGACGACTTCATGGTCGCCAGGATCCACGCCGGGTACGTCGCCAGGATGCCGGGCTTCGAGGTGGTCGCCGCCGTGCACACGGGGGCCGAGGCGCTGGAGGCGGTCGCCGAGCACGAGCCCGACCTGGTGCTGCTCGACATCTACCTGCCCGACATCTCCGGACTCGAGGTGCTGAAACAGCTGCACGACGTGGACGTCCTCATGATCAGCGCCGCCCGCGACGTGCCCACCGTCAAGGAGGCCATGCGCGGCGGCGCCGTGAACTACCTGATCAAGCCGTTCTCCGCCGACGCCCTGGCCGAGCGGCTCCAACAGTACGCCGACACGCGCAGGCGGCTCACCGCGATCGGCCCCGAGGCCCGCCAGGACGACGTGGACCGCCTGTTCGGCACGCCCACCGGCGCCGACCCGCTGCCCAAGGGCCTGTCGTCGGCCACCTGCGCGCTGGTCGAGCAGACGCTGCGCCAGGCCGGCGGCGACCTGTCGGCGGCCGAGGCCGCCGCCCGCGCGGGCCTGTCACGCGTCAGCGCCCGCCGCTACCTGGAGTACCTGTGCGTCGTGGGCAGGGCGGAGCTCCATCCCAGGTACGGCACAGCCGGCCGCCCCGAGCACCGCTACCGTTGGATCGGATGACACAGTTGCCATTTCCAGTGACATATACGGATGTACGTGCCTTACTGTTGCCTGAGGAATGGCGGCGGAGCGGGAGGAGATTGAGGCGTGCCTAACGCCGGACCGATCGAATCACCGACCGACCCGTTCGCCTCGGTGCCGCTGCCGACGCCCGGCGCGCGCAAGCCACGGGTCGAGGGATTACCGCCTGGTGTGTCCCGCGAGATCTTCGGACCGCAGGACCAGCACCAGCCCCAGGAGCCGCAGGGACCCCAGCCGTCGAGCGGCCCGCAGGCCAGAGGAGGCGGCGCGCTGCCCCCGGTCGCCCCGCCGCCGCAGCCGTGGCCGATGAACGACGCCCAGATGCCCGAGCCGCAGGCTCCGCCCGTGTTCGGCGGCCTGGCCCCGGCGCCCGAGCGGCTGCCCGCCTTCATCGAGCCCGAGCCGCCCCGCCGGCGCATCCTGCCCGGCATCGTGGTCGTCGTCCTGGTCCTGATCGCGCTGGCCTACCTCGCGCCCGCCGTGATCATGTCGGGGTCGGTGCTGCGCGGCACCAAGGTCGCCGGGATCGACATCGGCGGGCTCACCGTCACCCAGGCCGCCGACAAGCTGCGCACGGAGCTGTCCGCCAAGCTGGCCAAGCCGGTCGTCGTCGACATCGGCGGCCAGAAGGAGACCATCCAGGCCGACGAGGCGGGCCTGGAACTGGACGTCGTGGGCACCATTGGGCAGGCCTCAAGCGGCTTCCCAACCCCGGCCGAGGTGTGGCGGGGGCTCACCGGCACCACGAACCTGGACCCCAAGGTCACCCTCGACCCCGCCCAGCTCACCAGGACCGTGGAGGGCCTGGCCGAGAGCGTCGACAAGGCGCCGCGTGAGGGCAGGGTGTCCTTCGTCGGCCTGCGGCGGCAGATCGTCATCCCGCGAGACGGGGTCCTGCTCGACCGCGGCGACGCCGTCAAGCAGATCAGCGACGCGTTCCTGCACGCCAGGGGCTCGGTCGCGCTCACGCTCAGGCCCGCCAAGCCGGACACCACGCTCGAGGCGGTCAAGCAGGCCGCCGCCGACGCCAAGCAGGCCATCTCCGCGCCCATCACGCTCACCCTCGGCGGCAAGCAGGCGCAGCTCACCCCGGCCGTGATCGCCGCCAACCTGTCGTTCGTGCCCGACGGCAAGGGCGGGCTCGAGCCGAAGTTCGACGCCGCCAAGGCGTGCGACACGGTGGAGGGCAGCCTCGTCGACGCCGCCCAGGCGCCGCGCGACGCTACGTACCAGATCGTGAACGGCAAGCCCGTCCTGGTTCCCGCCCGTGCCGGGCGCGGCGTGGACGACGACATGGTGGCCGCCGCGGTGGCCAAGATGATCAAGTCAGGCGGCAGCCGTACCATCGCCGTCGAGCTCGCGACCGTCAAGCCCAAGGTGAGCACCGCGCAGGTCAGCGGGCTGGGGATCAAGGAGCAGGTGGCCGAGTTCACCACCAGCTTCGACTGCTGCCAGCCGCGCGTGACGAACATCGGGCGGATGGCCGAGCAGCTGGACGGCTACGTGGTCAAGCCCGGCGAGACGTTCTCGCTCAACCAGGTCGTGGGGGAGCGCACCCACGAGGGCGGCTACGTGGACGCCGGGCAGATCGTCGGCGGCCGGATGGTCAACATCGTCGGGGGCGGCACCTCGCAGTTCGCCACCACGCTCTACAACGCGGTGTTCTTCGGCGGATACGAGGAAGTCGACCACACGCCGATGGACTACTTCGCCACCCGCTACCCGGCCGGGCGCGACGTGGCGCTGCTCTACCCGGATCTGGATCTGAAGTGGCGCAACGACTCGCCGGACGGCGTGCTGATCAAGACGACCAGCACGCCCACCTCCGTCACGGTCACGCTGTGGGGGACCAAGCGCTACGACAAAATCGAGGCCGACGAGTCGGACAAGCGCAACATCACGCCGTTCCGCCGCGAGTCGGGCAGCGGGCCGAACTGCCTGACCACGCCCGGGCAGCAGGGCTTCACCATCGATGTCACCCGCGTCTTCTACCAGGACGGCAAGGAGATCAAGCGGGACAAGAAGCTGACCACCAAGTACCGGCCGCAGGCGCAGGTGGTCTGCGCTACGGGGTGACGGACAGGATCTTGTCGTCACCGGTGCGCGGGGTGCCCCGGCCGTCCTTGTTGCTGGTCGACACCCAGAGCCTCCTGTAGTTGGGTGTCGTCGCGACCGCGCGCAGCCTGCCGTACTCGCCGGTGAAGTGGGCGATCGGCGTGCGGGGCGTGCCGTCCCACTTCAGCGGGACCTCCCAGAGCCGCTCGCCGCGCAGCGCCCCCACCCACAGCGAGCCCCTGGCGAAGGCCAGGCCGGAGGGTGAGGCCTCGGCGGGGGTCCAGGTGACGATGGGGTCGATGAAGCGGGGGTCGTTGCCCTTGCCCTCGACCACGGGCCAGCCGTAGTTGCCGCCGGGCTTGATGCGGTTGATCTCGTCCCAGGTGTTCTGGCCGAACTCGGTGGCGTACATCCGGCCCATCCAGTCCCAGGCCAGGCCCTGGACGTTGCGGTGACCGTAGGAGTAGATGAGCGTGCCGAACGGGTTGCCGGGGGCGGGCTTGCCGTCGTTGGTCATCCGCAGGATCTTGCCGCCGAGCGAGTCGAGCCGCTGGGCCAGGCTGCTGTCGCCGCCCTCGCCGGTGCTGGCGTACAGGTATCCGTCGGGGCCGAAGGCCAGGCGGCCGCCGTTGTGGATGTTGCCCTTGGGGATGCCCGTGACCAGCACCTTGGGGCTTGTGAGATGCCCGGAGGACATGCGGTAACGGACGATCCTGTTGTCGTCGGCCGCGGTGTAGTACAGGAAGACCATGTCGCGCTTGACCGCGACGCCCAGCAGGCCGCCCTCGCCCGAGGCCTGGACGCCGTCGATGGTGGCCACCTCGCTGACGTTGCCCTGCTGGGTCACCCTCAGCAGCCGGGCCGAGTTGCGCTCGGTCACCAACGCGTCGCCGTTGGAGAGAAAGGCGATCCCCCACGGTACGGCGAGGTCGGTCGTCACGACCCGAACAGTGGGACGCTGGGCCGAAGTCTCGGCGGAACTCTCGGCTACCCCACCGGCGCTTGAGCAGGCGGTGAGTACGGTGACGATAGCAATCGTCCAGATCTTCCTCATGTGTTCCATACTTCTCCACGGGTCGTAAGGTTCTCGGCATGAAGATCTGGGTGTCGTCCGAAGAGATCACCAAGACGCTGTCCGACCTGCCCAGACTCGAGTTCTCGATCTACGACGGCACCGGGCCCCTGCCCGACGGCATCGACGAGGTCGAGGTGTGGGTCCCGCCTTTGATCTATGTACCCGACCTGGCGGGCACGCTGGCAAGGATGACCTCGCTGCGCCTGCTCCAGACGGTCTCGGCCGGTGTGGAGGCCTACCAGCCGCACCTGCCGCCCGGCGTCGTGCTGTGCAACGCCCGCGGCGTGCACGACGCGGGCACCGCCGAGTGGGTGGTCGGCGCGATGATCGCGGTGCTGCGCGAGTTCCCCGGGTTCGCCGCGGCGCAGCGCAGGGGCGAGTGGACCTACCACCACACCGGCTCGCTGGCCGACTCGCGCGTGCTGATCGTCGGCTACGGCTCCATCGGCGCGGCGCTCGAACGGCGGCTGTCCGGGTTCGAGGTGGAGGTGGTGCGGGTGGCCAGGGCCGCCCGCGACGGCGTCCACGGCATGGCCGAGCTGCCCGCGCTGCTGTCCGAGGCCGACGTGGTGGTGCTGCTCGTGCCCGCTACCGCCGACACCGCCGGGATGGTGGACGCGGACTTCCTGGCACGGATGAAGGACGGCGCCCTGCTGGTCAACGCCGCCAGAGGCTCGGTCGTCGACACCGACGCGCTGCTGGCCGAGCTGAAGACCGGCCGCCTGCTCGCCGCCCTGGACGTGACCGACCCCGAGCCGCTGCCCGACGGTCACCCTCTGTGGAGCGCGCCGGGACTCTTCCTCACTCCGCACATCGCGGGAAGCACGCCCGCCTCGCGGCGCAGGACGCTGCGGTTGATCCGCTCGCAGCTGCTGCGTTACCTCGCGGGCGAGCCGCTGAACAATGTGATCAACGACGCGTACTGAGAGGAATCCGGAACGTGGCTGGCCCGTGACCTTCGGTGCGTACGGTAGTCGTCTACCGGGGGTTCCTGACTGGATGTCAAGGAGATCCTCGAAGGGAATTGGTCTGTGTGGTTATCAGATCGGTGACGACATCGCCGTTGTCACCCCCCGCGCACCCGGAACCGCACACACTGGCGATGAGCCCCTCGGGGCACGGAGTCGAGTTCTAGACGGGATGGGCAACTACATTGATCCGCTGGCGTGACCCGCGAGCACCGCTGACCGCAGCGGCGGCCGCCGGTGCCGTGGGCGTGGCCGCCGCGCTGCTGGTCGGCGGCCCTGCCCTACGGACCGGCGCGATCGCGGGTGTGCTCGCGGCGCTGCTGGCGGCGGGGTCGCTGCTGCTCGCCTCGGTGAGGCTCGGCGGGCACCGGCCGGCGGCGATGGGCGCACGCTGGATGAGCGGCGCCGCCGTGGTGTGGGCAGCGGGGATCGCCGTGCGGCCGATCGCCGAGAGCGCCAGCATCCTGGTGAGCTTCGCCGACCTGCTGGTGCTGGTCGGCACCGTCCTGCTGGCCAGCGGCGCGCTGCTCGCCGCGGGCCGCCGCGTGCCAGGCAGGATCGCGGTACGCCACCTGACCGACGCCTTTCTCAGCGCGGCCTCGCTCTTCCTCATCGGCTGGGTGGTGGCGCTGCGGCAGGTCTACTTCGACGCCGCCGACCCCGCGGCGTTCACCGTCGCGCTGCTGCCGCCGATGATCTCGCTGCTCGTCACGTTCGCGGTCCTCCCCTCCGTCCTGCGCAGCAGGTCGAGCGCGTGGTCGCTGGGGCTGGCCGGGATCGGTGTGCTGGCCACCTCCACCGTGTCGGGCATGGCCTCCGCGGTCGCCCGCCTCGACGGCGGGCCGCCGCCGATGTGGAGCATGATCCTCGCGCCGCTGGCGTTCCTGCTGCTGGCCGCGGTCGCCCAGACCGACCTCGGCCCGGACGACTCCCGCCCGCCCGCCGGCTCGGCGGTCGGCAACTTCACCGCGATGCTGCCGCTGGCCCTGGTCGCGCTGGCCACCTGCACGATGCTGGTCTCGGTGGCCGGCGGCAGGGAGAAGCCCGTCACCGGCGTCGTCGCGCTGGCGGCCTCGGTGGTGCTGGTGCTGCTGGTGCGCATGTTCGTGCTGTCGGGGGCCAACATCCGGCTGCGCAGGCTGGTCTCGCTCGGCGACAGGCAGCTCAGGGAACTGGCCGAGAGCACCGGCGACGTGGTGCTGCTGTGCGACTACGACGGCGTCGTCCGCGAGATCGGCCCCGGCGTCGAGGTCACGTACGGCTACCGCCCCGACGACCTCGTGGGCGGCTCCATCTTCGACTACATCCACCCCGAAGACGTGCCGGGGATCCAGGCGGCGCTGCGGCAGATGGGCCTCGACGAGGAGAACGCGCCCGGGGCCTGCCTGATCGCCTGCCGGGTCCGGGCCGCCGACGGCACCTGGCGGCCCACCGAGTCCGTGGCCACCCGCCACGTGGGCGGCGAGGACATGCTCCTGGTCACCACCCGCGACATCAGCGACCAGGAGGCGCTGCGCAACCAGGTGGCCCACCTGACCTTCCACGACGGCATCACCGGGCTGCCCAACCGGGCCTACTTCGAGGAGCGCACCCGCGAGGTGCTGTCCGGCAGGACCTCGGGGCAGTCGGCGGTCATCTTCCTCGACCTGGACGGGTTCACCTCGGTCAACGACTCCGTCGGCCACGCCAGCGGCGACACGCTGCTCGGGCAGGCGGCCAGGCGCCTTCGCGGCGCCGTACACCCTGACGACACGCTGGCCCGCTGGGGCGGCGACGAGTTCGCGGTGCTCGTGGAGACCGGGGGAGAGGCGCAACTGGCGGTCGACCTGGCCGAGCGGCTGGTCAGGGCCGTCTCGCAGGAGCCGTTCCGGGTGGCCGACCGCGACGTGGCGCTGACCGCGAGCGTCGGCGTGGCCTTCGCCGAAGACGACATGCCCTCCGGTGACCTGATCCGCAACGCCGACGTCGCCATGGCCCGGGCCAAGGAGCTGGGCGGTCGGCGGGTCGAGGTGTTCGCCGCGCAGATGCACACCGACGTGGTGCGCCGCCTTGAGCTGGCCGCCGACCTGCAGCGCGCGCTGATCGAGAACCAGTTCGCCATCGAGTACCAGCCCGTCGTCGACCTGGCGACCTCGCGGGTGACCGCGGTCGAGGCGCTGGTGCGCTGGTGGCGCGGGTCGGTGTTCGTGCCGCCGGACCAGTTCCTCGGGCCCGCCGAGGACACCGGGCTGATCGTGCCGCTCAGCGAGTGGATCCTGCGCGAGTCCTGCCGCGAGGTGGCCGCCTGGCGTGCCTCCTCCTGGGACATCGGCCTGTCGCTGAACCTGTCGGCCCGCCAGATCACCGCGCCGCGCTTCGTGGAGACCGTGGAGGAGGCGCTGGCCGAAAGCGGGCTGCCCGCTTCCGCGCTGACGCTCGAGGTCATCGAGGAGATGCTGGTCGAGGACGCCGAGGAGACGATCCGCCGGCTGTCCGAGCTGCGCTCGCTCGGCGTGCGGCTGGCCATCGACGACTTCGGCACCGGCTACGCCTCGCTGGCGTTTTTGAGACAGCTGCCGGTCGACATGATCAAGATAGATCCGTCGTTCGTGTCCGGGCTCGGCCGCGACGAGACGTTGACGCTGCTGACCAGGACGATCGTGCGGCTCGGCCACGACCTCGGGCTCATCGTGGTCGCCGAGGGCATCGAGCGTCCCGAGCAGCTGGAGAAGCTGCGCGAGATGGGCTGCACCCGTGGCCAGGGCTTCCTCGTCGCGCGGCCGATGGCGGCCCGCGGGGTGGACTCGCTGATGCGGACGAGTCTCACAGTCTGAGACGGATGTCCACGAAGTTGACACCAGGGCCTGGATGGAGGCTAAGGTGTGGTCATGCTTCGCAGTGAGATTCTCGTAGTACTTCGCCGGCGCGCAGGCCGATAGCGAAGCACGACGACCTGCGCGCCGCCCCAGCCCACCTTTTCCCGGTGGTGAGGGGCATTTTTTATGTCCTGAACGTGTAGCCACGCAAGGAACGAGCCGAATGACCGAACGGATGACTGGTGCACAGGCCCTGGTGCGGGCCCTGGAGCACATGGACGTCGACACCGTGTTCGGGATCCCTGGCGGCGCCATCCTCCCCGCCTACGATCCCCTCTACGACTCGACCAAGGTCCGGCACGTGCTCGTACGGCACGAGCAGGGCGCTGGTCACGCCGCCGAGGGATACGCGCAGGCCACCGGGCGAGTCGGGGTGTGCATGGCCACCAGCGGCCCCGGCGCGACGAACCTGGTGACGCCGATCGCCGACGCCTACATGGACTCGGTGCCGATCGTGGCCATCACCGGTCAGGTCGCGAGCAGGGCCATCGGCACGGACGCGTTCCAGGAAGCGGACATCTCCGGCATCACCATGCCGATCACCAAGCACAACTTCCTGGTGACCAACCCCGCTGACATCCCGCGCACGATCATGGAGGCCTTCCACATCGCCTCCACCGGCCGGCCCGGTCCCGTCCTCGTGGACATCTCCAAGGACGCGCTGCAGGCGGAGACGGAATTCCACTGGCCGCCGACCATGCAGCTGCCCGGCTACCGCCCGGTCACCCGGCCGCACTCCAAGCAGATCCGCGAGGCCGCCAAGCTGATCGCCGAGGCCAAGCGGCCCGTGCTCTACGTCGGCGGCGGCGTGCACAAGGCGCACGCCTCCGCCGAGCTGTTCCGCCTGGCCGAGCTGACGAACATCCCCGTCGTCACGACGCTGATGGCCCGCGGCACGTTCCCCGACAGCCATCCGCAGCACATGGGCATGCCGGGCATGCACGGCAGCGTGTCCGCCGTGGGCGCGCTGCAGAAGTCCGACCTGCTCATCGGCCTGGGCGTCCGCTTCGACGACCGGGTGACCGGCGAGCTGTCGTCGTTCGCGCCCGACGCCAAGATCGTCCACGCCGACATCGACCCGGCCGAGATCTCCAAGAACCGCCACGCGGACGTGCCGATCGTGGGCGACTGCAAGGAGGTCATCGGCGACCTGATCGACGCCATCGAAGCGTCGGGGGAGAAGGGCGACTACTCCGCCTGGTGGACGGCGCTCAACGCCATCAAGCAGACCTACCCCCTCGGCTACGAGGAGTTCGAGGACGGGTCGCTGGCCCCGCAGTACGTCATGCAGCGGCTGAGCGCGATCGCCGGACCCGAGGCGTACTACGTGGCCGGGGTCGGCCAGCACCAGATGTGGGCCTCGCAGTTCATCGACTACGAGAACCCGGGCACGTTCATCAACTCCGGCGGCCTGGGCACGATGGGCTTCGCGGTCCCGGCCGCGATGGGCGCCAAGATGGGCCGCCCCGAGGCGACCGTGTGGGCCATCGACGGCGACGGCTGCTTCCAGATGACCAACCAGGAACTGGCCACCTGCACGATCGAGGGCGTCCCGATCAAGATCGCCGTCATCAACAACGGCAACCTCGGCATGGTCCGGCAGTGGCAGACGCTCTTCTACGACCAGCGTTACTCCAACACCGATCTCCAGACGACTCGCCGTATCCCTGACTTCGTCAAGCTCGCGGAGGCCTATGGTTGTGTTGGCCTGCGATGCGAGCGTCCTGAGGACGTCGACGCGACCATCAAGAAGGCCATGGAGATCAACGACGTGCCCGTCGTGGTCGACTTCGTGGTCCACCAGGACGCCATGGTCTGGCCCATGGTCGCGGCAGGCACCAGCAACGACGACATCAAGATCGCCCGGGACATGGCGCCGAAGTGGAGTGAAGATGAGTAGGCACACGCTGTCGGTGCTCGTGGAGAACAAGCCCGGCGTCCTGGCCAGGGTCTCCGCGCTGTTCAGCCGGCGCGGCTTCAACATCGACTCGCTCGCCGTCGGTCCCACCGAGCACGACGACATCTCCCGCATGACCATCGTGGTCAGCGTCGAGGAGCTGCCGCTCGAGCAGGTCACCAAGCAGCTCAACAAGCTGGTGAACGTGCTCAAGATCGTCGAGCTCGACCCGTCCCAGTCGGTGCAGCGCGAGCTGATGCTGATCAAGGTCAGGGCCGACGCTGACAGCCGCTCGCACGTGCTCGAACTCGTCCAGCTCTTCCGCGCCCGCTGCGTCGACGTGGCGGCCGACGCCGTGACCATCGAGGTCACCGGCACGCCTGACAAGCTCGAGGCGTTCGTCAAGGTCCTCGAGCCCTTTGGGATCAAGGAACTTGTTCAGTCGGGCATGGTGGCCATCGGCCGCGGCGCCCGTTCCATCACCGACCGGTCCCTCAGGGCACTGGACCGTACCGCCTGAAAGGTTTTTTCGTTCAATGACCGAGATCTACTACGACGACCAGGCCGACCTGTCGATCATCCAGGGGCGTCACGTGGCCGTGCTGGGGTACGGCAGCCAGGGCCACGCCCACGCGCTCTCCCTGCGTGACTCCGGCGTCGACGTCCGGGTCGGGCTTCCCGAGGGCTCCAAGAGCCGCGAGAAGGCTGAGAACGACGGTCTGCGGGTGCTGACCCCGTCCGAGGCCGTCGAAGAGGCCGACCTCACCATGATCCTCGCGCCGGACCACATCCAGCGCGACCTGTACGCCCAGCACGTGGCGCCGAACCTGGTCGAGGGCGACGCGCTCTTCTTCGGCCACGGCCTCAACATCCGCTACGGCCTCATCGAGGCCCCCGAAGGCGTCGACGTCTGCATGGTCGCGCCCAAGGGCCCGGGCCACCTCGTCCGCCGCCAGTTCGAGGCGGGCCGCGGCGTGCCCGTGCTCGTCGCCGTCGAGAAGGACGCCTCCGGCAAGGCTCTCGACCTGGCACTGTCCTACGCCAAGGGCATCGGCGGCACCCGCGCGGGCGCCCTGCGCACCACGTTCACCGAGGAGACCGAGACCGACCTGTTCGGCGAGCAGGCCGTCCTGTGCGGTGGCGTGTCCGAGCTCATCAAGGCGGGCTTCGACACGCTCATCGAGGCGGGCTACCAGCCGGAGGTCGCCTACTTCGAGTGCCTGCACGAGATGAAGCTCATCGTCGACCTCATGTACGAGGGCGGCATCTCCAAGATGTACTGGTCGGTCTCCGACACGGCCGAGTACGGCGGCTACACCCGCGGCCCGCGTGTCGTCACCGACGAGACGCGCGCCGAGATGCGCCGCATCCTGGGCGAGATCCAGGACGGCGCGTTCGCCCGCGAGCTCGTCGCCGAGTTCGACGGCGGCCAGAAGGAGTTCACCCGCTACCGCGAGGAACTCGCCGAGACCGCCATCGAGAAGACCGGTGCCAAGCTCCGTCCGATGATGAGCTGGCTCAAGGGCTAACTTCCTGTACGGCAGGGCCCAGCCACCCCGGTGGCTGGGCCCTTCCCGCAAAAAGGCCTTCGCTTCGCTCAGACGTTCTTCTGAGACCCACCCGTTGCCGTGGCTACCCAGTAATCCATCTGGACCCCGCCCTGCTCCAAGGTGCTCGCTCCGCTCGCGCGTTCTCCCGGTCGAGCTGAAGCTCGACCCCTGAATGCCTTCGCTCCGCTCAGACGTCCTTTCACGAGCCCACCCGGCACCCACCTGAGCTCCCACCCACCTGACGCCCACCCAGGCTGGCGCCTTGCGTGCGCGTGGCCCCCGCCGTCGGAGGGACAACACAGTCCACACTGCCGGGGTTACCTCACCGAGCGGCGCACAGACGGTAGCGGCTTGCTACAGGCGGCAATTTCATAGCTGCTCGGGGAGAAGGATGAGCGATCCCACATGCGCTGGCCGAAGTGTCGGCCATCGAGCGTGGCAACCTCCGCGATGTGATCAGTCCCCCGGTGAGCCCGCAGAGCACGGACTGCCTACACAAAGACGAAGTGGCGATGTAGCCCATATCTACAAGAGCCCTACGAATCATGCTCGCGCGGGGTGAGAACGCAAAGTTATCCCCAGGCTGCTCGCAACCATGTACGAGCCATCGGCGTGTGTGCGATTATCGCACCATGAGCACGCTCGACTGGAGCGAGATCGGCGAGCGGGTCCGCGAAGCTCGGCTGGCCATGCGGTTGTCACAAGAACAGCTGGCCCAGGAGACCGATCTCGACAGAACGATGATCAGCAAGATCGAAGCCGGTTCGAGGCGACTTGACGCACTGGAGCTCTCTCGACTGGCCCGCGCCCTGGACATGCCGCTCGGTCATTTTCTCAGTGCCCCGCCAGCAGTGATGTCACACCGAACACCCCTGGCCGAGGACACCACGACGGAAGCCACGCAGGCCTCTTATCGCATCGACAGCACATTGGCCATGTGGATGCGGGAAATCCGATTGCTCATATCGCTGAACATGCTTCAGCCCAGTCCCATCAGGCAGTATCCAGGCAAGGTGGATGGCCCTCTGGCCGCCGCAACAGCTGCCAGGTGGCTGCGAGCCGAACTCAGCCTGGGAAGCGGCGCCATTGAGTCGATGGCCGAGCTTTGCGAGAGATGCGGCCAATACATCCTGGTGATTGATCTGCCCGGGGACGGGGCGTCGGCAGTGGATATCGAGATAGCAGCAGCAGTGGTGAGTCTCAATGGTGATCCCGGTCGTCGACGCAGCACCGCCGCCCACGAGCTCGGCCATCTCATACTTGGCGACGAGTATTCGACAGACGTAGGAGTCAGCGCTTCCCGAGCGGAACGCGAAGACATGGTGGACGCCTTCGCAGCGGAACTTCTTCTGCCGGTGGAGGCGATCCGACGTGCCAAAAACAACGAGACGTCAAATCGATCGATGCTTGTACGGCTGGCAGCCGAATATCGCACTTCCTGGAGCCTCACGCTTCGGCAGGCCAGGACTGCCGAGGTTTTGACGCCACGTGAGGAGAAAAAGCTGCGAGCATGCCCACCGACCTTCGCAGAGTTCAGAGACTCCGTGGGTTGGACGCCTCAGCCGGATCTCAACTCCATCCGCGTGCCCCCAAGCTTTGCGCACGCCGTGATGACGGCGTACCGACTCGGCCACATCACCAGCACCCGCGCCCTGGAGTTGATGCACGGACAGCTCGAAAGTGCCGCGGATCTGCCACCAAGGCTTGAAGACGAGGCTCCGTGACGGACGCGACACCGGCTGAGCCGCTCCCTCCGTTGGTGGTCGACGCCATGATGCTGCACCACTTCGCCAAAGCCGACCGCCTAGACGTGCTCGGCGCCTGCGTCTCGACCATGTCGACCACGCACGTCGTTGCTACAGAAGTCGACAAGTACACCAACGCCTATCCATCTCTCCGGTCCATTACAGATCTCGAATGGTTGCGCATCCTGTCGCTGGACACCGACGAAGAGCTGCTCGCCTTCGTGACGTGGGTCGATCTGCTGGGTGCAGGCGAGCACAATCTCGGGGAAGCCAGCGTCTTCGCAGCTGCCGAGATTCATCGACTAATAGCCATCACAGACGACCGCGACGCGACCAAAGTTGGGCGAACACGAGGCCTCGAGGTGCACGGCACGGTGTGGCTCCTGACGCGACTTCACCGGCTTGGCAAGATGACCCTTGTGGAAATCTCCGGCCACGTGGACGCCTTGCGACACACTGGGATGCGTCTTCCTTGCACTGGTCGCGATCTTTGCCGATGGGCACGCGAACGCGGGCTCCTCTAAGACGGACCCTTTTTCAACCTCATGCGGTCTGTGCGACGCGGTGGTTTTGAAGGACGGCGATGGCCTTGCACAGATGACCGGCCTTGAGAGGGCAGCAGCGTAGCTTTCGAAGGATCTTCCAGCTCTTCAACTGGGCATTCGCGCGTTCACCGGGCCCGCGGAGCCCGGCATGGGAGCGGTTGGCCTGCTTCTGCGAGGCGGGCTTGTCCTTGCCCTTGTACGGGGTGATGATCGGTCCTTCGGCTCCCTGATAGGCCTTGTCGGCCAGGGTGATGATGCCGGCCCGCTCCAGCTCGCTCAGGATGCCCCAGATCCGGGCGGCGCTCAGGTGATGGGCTTTGCCCGGCAGGGCTCCGGACGTCCACAGGATCATCCCGTCGGGGGAGGAGATGACCTGCACGTTCATTCCGTGCACCCGGTGCTTGCCGGAGAAGTAGGGCCGGTCGGCCTTGACCCGGTCGATGCGGATCAGCGTGCCGTCCAGGACCAAGGTAGTGCAGCCCGTCCCGCTTGGCCTTCCGTAACGCCTGCGCAAGCTTGGGCGAGCGAGCCGACAGCAGTGCCACGGTCTCCTCGACATACCGCCACGCGGTCGTGGTCGACACTCCGAAACCCGCGCCGTGCTCGATGAACGTTTCGCCCTTCCGCAGGTAGACCAGGACCGGCAGTGCCTGCTGGCCGGGGTTCAGCAGCCGCCAGGCCGATCCGATCGCCTTGCGCTGCCTGCGGATCAAACCGGCCACGTAGTTCAGCGTTGAACGCGACAAATCGACCGCGGCACGGTAGGACAGCACCCAGAGCTCCTGGTGATGACGGTGATGGTTGTGGTGATCAACCCGTCTACCAGGGGCTCTTCTACGTCAGGCAGCGAACACCCGACTCGCGATCATGCTGTGACCAGCCACCGCCAACCAGGCATGAAGAGGGTCACCGGAAACGCACGGCACACCCACCGCCAGTCGAGAGCGGCCCGTTGGAATCGGCGTTCATGGCGCGGTTTTGTCGTGGACGGCGGCTTGGGCGAAGGCGCTGACTCGGGTGGTGGCGCCGGTGGTACGCCAGACCAGCCCCCATTCGAACGGTGGAGCGTCGTCAAAGGGCACGTAGACGACATCGGGACGGGCGTAGTAGCGGACGGCCTGCGCGCCCACGACGAGCATTCCGGCGCCCGCCCCGACCAGAGCGAGTGCTTCCTGGACTGTTTCTGTGACCTGGCCCCTCCGGATGGGCTTTCCGGAAGGGGTGGTCTGCGGCGCCCGGTCCAGACGCCAGTAGGCGGGCAGGGAGGTGGGCGGCTGCAGGAGGACGTCGCGAGCCAGGTCCTCCAGGGTCACCGAGGCGCGACCGCTGAAGGGGTGTCCGGCGTTGACCGCCAGCATGCGCTGCTCGGTGAACAGGACCGGGCCAGTGGTCAGGTCGGGTTCCCTGACAGGAAAGCAGACGATCGCCACGTCCACCTCCTCGGTGCGCAGCCGGTGCAGGAAGTCGGACATGTGCAGTTCGTGCAGCTGGACCTGGCAGTCGGGATGGCGTCCGCGGAACGCGGTGACGGCTTCCAGCGCCACCTGGCCGGCTGCGGCTCCGGCGAACCCGAGGTGCAGCAGGCCACTGATCCCTCTGGCCGCCGCGATAGCCCGGTCCAGCCCGGCCTGGATCTGCGCGTGCGCCGGCGCGAGGTCGTCGTACAGCCTTCGACCGATCGAAGTGAGGGCCACCCGGCGGCTGGTCCGTTCGAACAACGGGGCGCCGATTCGCCGTTCCAGCTTCTGGATGGTCTGGGTGACGTGCGAGCGCGACACCAGCAGCCGTTCCGCGGTGTGGCCGAAATGCAGTTCCTCGGCCAGGGCCAGGAAGGCCTCGATCTCGTGCCGTTCCAAAGCCACCTGTGCCCCTTTTCTATCGTTCACCCTGACTGAACGATTGTTCCAGGCTGCGGCGTTGTTCGGCGATTCGCCCTGAAACAGAGTGGATGGCGCGGGAAACACCCGTTGATCACCTGCTAACAGGAGCTTGAGATGACTTACGTGCCCTTCACCCCGGACGACGCCGCTGTGCTGCTGATCGATCACCAGGTGGGAACGATCGGCTGGGTCGGCTCGGCCGATCACGACGATCTGCGGGCCAACACCGTCCGCCTGGCCAAGACGGTCAAGGCGCTGGGCATGCCGACCGTGCTGACCACCAGCATGGAGGACCAGGTTCAGGGGCCGCTGATCCCCGACCTCGAGCAGATCATGCCGGCGGAGTACTTCGCGCGGATCCAGCGCACCGGAGTGGTCAACGCGATGGCCGACCCCACCTTCGCCGCCGCCGTCAAGAACACAGGTCGCCGGCGGCTGATCGTCGCCGGTGTGACCACCGACGTGTGCGTGGTCTACCCGGTCCTCAGCGCGCTCGCCGACGGCTACGAGGTCCAGGTTGTCGTGGATGCCTCCGGGTCGCTCAGCCCGGTCAGCGACGAGATCGCGCTGCGCCGCATGGAACGCGCCGGCGCCGTGCTCAACACCACCCGTCCTCTGCTGGCAGAGCTCGCCGACAATTGGGCCAGCCCGGCTGGTCAAGCCGTCCTGGGCGTTCACGCCGAGCTTGAGGCACAGCGCTGATCCACCTCGGGCGCGTGCTCGGCCCTGAGCCTCGCACTCGGTCGAGTACGCGCTCGGAGCGCGAGCAGCGGATCGAGCGGCCCCCACCGTCGTCTTTCCACAGGAGCGATGAAATGACGAAGATCCTTATGATCGGGCTGCATGCGAGCGCGGTCGACCTCAGCAATCACCCGGGCCTGGATGAGGCGACGCTCGCCGCTCGGATCGAGCAGAGTTTCGCGGCTGTAAGGGCGGCCGGCTTCGACGCGGAGTCTTGCCTGGTCGATGCCGACCCGGACGCGGCTGAGAAGACCGTCCGCGACCGGCTGTCCGAAGGACCCTTCAGCGTGGCCATGATCGGAGGTGGTGTGCGAATGGCGCCCGAGCACACCCTCCTCTTCGAACGGCTGATCAACGTGCTGGTTTCGACCACACCCGGAATCCGGTGCTGTTTCAACACCTCCCCGGAGACCACGATCGATGCCGTTCGCCGTTGGGCGCCGCAGTCCCCCTGAGCCGGTACGAAGGCTCGACGCTGCTCCCGGGGCGTCCCAGGGCCGCGTCCGAACCAGGCGTTGATTCCTGCCTCGCCACTGTCGGCGACACCCGTGGGCGCTGCCACACCGCCGAGGGCGGGCGTCGAGGATGAAGCGAGCAAGGGGCCGCGCAGGTGATGTCGTCCTCTGGGGCGTTGGTCTTTCGGGCGAGGGCCGTTACATGGCGTGCTGCGGGCGTACTCCTGCAGGGCGGGGGTTCCCTGGACGAGGCAAGGGGCTCGCTCCGCTCGCGCGTCACTGGCCGCCCGCTTCAGCGTCCTACGTCGCGAGCCCGTCAGCAGTGAGAGCACAAACCAGGTCATCGAATATCTGGCCGCACTGTTCACGGCGGGACCGGACGCGCCCGGCGCGAGGATGGCCCCACGCGCAGAAGAGGGAATCGGCGAACCTGAGACGGTCGCCTTGGCAACATCCGTTCCTCGCCGCTGATCCCGTGCGGGTCTTGGAAGGCGACTAAGCCAGCGGGCGCGATACCAGCAGCGCAGGAATTTCGTCGAGGATCCTGCTGGTCAGTCGGACGGAGAACCGGCGACGGGTTCAGGCCGCCGCGGGAGTTGCCACCGGCCGGATACGCAGAACCGGAGCCTGATCGCCTTTCGGCTGGTCAGGGCCCGGTTCTTTGGGGGTCACCGATCGGGCTCGATCACGGCTGTGCCTTGAAGACATGGGCGACGGCTCCGCCGCTGAAGACGGTCGTGCTTTTCGGCTCGAGGGTCAGCGGCGCCGGGAAGATTCGCTCGCCCCCGCCGAGGACGACCGGGTGGACGAGAAGGCGGTATTCGTCGATCAAGCCGGTCTCGACCAGCGACCGGGCGAACCGTGCCCCGCCGTGGGCGAGCAGGTAGCCGTCGGAGCGCTCCTGCTTGAGCCGCTTGATGGATTCGGCCAGTTCTCCGGCGGCGATCGTCGTCTCGTCCCAGTCGGCGGAGGTGAGCGAGTTCGAGAACACGACCTTCGGGATGTCGTTCATCGGCTTGGCGAACGGCCCGGAGTCGTTGGGGTAGTGGGCGGCCAGCACCGCGTACGTGGTGGCTCCCATGAGATGCGCGCCGGCGTTGCTCACGGTCTGGACAGACCAACTGAGAGTGTCATCGGAGCTTCCCGCGGCGATCCAGTCGCCGCTCCCGTCGAGTGATGCGACATAACCGTCGAGCGAGACCGACATCTTCAGAACCAGTGAGGCCATGTCCTGTCTCCTTCCAGGGAGGGACGACACGAGCGGCTCGTGTCGATGGAGATACCGGGGTTGTTCGGGGTCGGCGATACAGACTGGCGACCACCGCGAAACTCATCGCCGTTCCCGGGTGAACTCCTTTCCGCAGGATCCGGTCGCTCCAGCTTCGCAACCGCGAACCGCGCACAAGACCAGCCCTTGGCCGTCTTTGGGCTGGTCAGTACTCCAGCCGGACTTATCGATCTTTGAGCTGTTGTCGCTGGTAGTGACTTCGCCGGGCGCGGGCTTGATGGCGTCGTCGCCGGCGTGACCAGTGCAGGATGTGGGGCCGGCTGGTGGGTGGCCGGGTCGGCAGGGCGAAAGGGCCGGGTCAGCAGGGCAAAAAGTCGGGGGATCTCGTTTGTGGAGATCTCGATGAGCGGGCCGGTGGGGCGGGTCTGGCGCCGAGGGCGGTACGGGTCACGGCGAGGAAGGCCCGGGCGAGCATGACGGCCGTCTCCCGGTAGGCCTAGTTCCGTAGGTTGTGGACTGGATCGTCGTCGGGGGTGGGGGTTCGGGAGTTGAGGCCGTCCAGGAGGACTGTGGTGAGGGGGTCGTCGGCGCGTGCTCCCGGGCGGCAGATCGCCACGTTGAGCAGGTCTACGACCTGCCCGGGTGTCAGGTCGCGGCGCAGGCTGCCCTCCCGTTGGGCTTGCTCGACGAGGTCGGCGAGCAGGGTGTCGATCTCGGCGGTCAGCCGCAGGCGGGTCTCGGACGTGGGTGCGGCGTCGGTGAGCGAGGTGAGCAGGGCCAGGGGCTGTCCGGCGCAGTAGCGCACCAGCTCGAGCAGCACTTCCCAGCGCGGGACACGTTCGGCGGCGCCGGTGCGCAGGTGGTCGCGCAGGGCCGTCAGCGTGGTCACCGCGATGTCCTCCACCAGGGCGCGACGGTCGCGGAAGTGCCGGTACAGCGTGCCCACGCCGAGGCCGGCGGCCTGGGCGATCTCCTCCATCGACACGCCCGCCCCGTGCTCGGCGAACAGGTCGAGTGCCGCGCCGACAATGCGCTCGCGGTTGCGCCGGGCGTCGGCTCGCATGGTGTCCGCCCCTCTATCCGGAATCCGAGATTCAGGTTACTGTACCCTGCGGAATCTGAAGCGGAAGGTCCGCTTCATGTTAGGAGGGCATCATGCGCGTCGGCGTCTACCTCAACACCCTCGGCACGGATCTGGACACCCTTCTGGGCAGGGCCCGCGCCGCTGCCGACATGGGGTTCGCCAGCGTCTTTCTCAGCCAGCTCACATCGCTGGACGCGATCGCCGTGGCGGGACTCGGCGCGCGAGAGGTCGCGGGCATCGAGGTCGGGACGGCCGTCGTCCAGACATATCCGCGCCACCCGCTCGCGCTGGCGGTGCAGGCCCTGACGGCTCAGGTGATCAGCGGGAACAGGTTCACCCTCGGCATCGGGCCCAGTCATCGGCAGATCATCGAGGGCTCGTACGGCCTGCCGTACGAGCGCCCGGCCCGGCACACCCGCGAATATCTCACCGCGCTGGTGCCCCTGCTGCGCGGTGAGCCGACAGAGTACCGAGGCGAGACGCTGTCGGTCGCCGGGCAGGTCGAGGTGCCCGGCGCCACCCCGCCGCCCGTCCTGCTGTCGGCGCTCGGCCCCGCCATGCTGCGCATCGCCGGGGAACTGGCCGACGGTACGGTCACCACCTGGACGGGCGCCGCGGCCATCGCCGAGCACATCGTGCCGCGCATCACCGAGGCCGCGCGCGCGGCGGGCCGTCCCGCGCCCCGCATCGTGGCCTCGGCCCTGGTCGCGGTGACCGCCGATCCGGAGGGTGTCCGGCGGCAGGTCGCCGAGCAGTTGGGCTTCGCGGCCGGGTTCGCCAGCTACCGCGCCATGCTGGAACTGCAGGGCCTGTCCGGCCTCCACGAAACGGTCATCGCCGGGGACGAACGCACGGTGGAGAAGGAGCTCACCCGATTCGCGGACGCGGGCGCCACTGACTTCCTGGTGAGCCCGGCCGGGAACGAACAGGACCGGACCCGAACCCTCGACGTCGTACGCGCTCTCAGGCTCCCGGGCACCGAGTGACCATCAGTAGGCCCGATGCGAGGTCTCCGTGCGTCCGTGCTTGTGCGGGAAGTACGAACGGAGTCCGGTACTCGTGCGGGGGACACGAACTCGGTCCGTGCTCGGGTTGGGGGTGCGCACGCCGTGTGTGCTCGTGTGGGAGAGGGGAGCGCGGTCCGTGCTCTTGCCGAAGACACGGAAGGTGTCCGTCGTGCTCCTGTGGGAGGGCGCGGACGGTGTCCGTGCTGGTGGGGGGTGGGAACGGCGTCTGCGCTCGTGTGGGAGAAAGTGGACGCGGTCCGGTGCTCAAGGCTTGGCTTGGTCGGTGGCCAGAGGGGCTTTCGGTTACGTGGTCTGGTCGTCGATGACTCGGAGGATGATTTTGCCCTGGATGTGGCCTTGTTCGGCGCGTTCGTGGGCCTTCGGTGCGTCTGTGAGCGGGAAGACGCTGTCGATCCCGACGCGTAGCCGGCCCGCGTCGATCAAGCGAGCCAGCTCGGCCATCTGCGGTCCATCGGAATGAACCTGGCCTGACTTGAAGGTGATGCCCAGCTCGGCCGCGCGTTCCCGGTGGTATTCGCCGTAGAAGACCGGGCTGATCGTGCCGCCCGGCTTGACCACCGGGAGGAGCCGGTACGCGTGCGGGCCCCCGACCGTGTCGAAGAGGTGGTCGACGTCGCGTACCTCCTCCTCGACGGCGGTGGCGGTGTAGTCGACGAACCGGTCGACGCCGAGGTCTCGCAGGAACGCTTCATGGCGCCCGGAGGCGACACCGATGACGTGCGCGTTCGCAGTCTTGGCGAGCTGCACCAGGAAGTGGCCGACGCCCCCGGCGGCGCCGTTGACCAGGACGGTCTTGTCGCGTTCGAGTCGCACGTGGTCGAACAGGTACTGGTAGGCGGTCAGCGCCGCCATCGGCACGCCGGCGGCTTGGATGTGGTCGATTCCGGCGGGCTTGCGCGCGAGGTGCGAGGCGGGCGCGGTGGTGTACTCGGCGTAGCCCTTGCCGCCGTTGTTCAGCTGGGGAAAGCGCACCAGCCCGAAGACGGGATCGCCTTCGCGCCACTCGGTGACCGCCGAGCCGACGGCGGCGACGACGCCCGAGACGTCCGAGCCCGGGGTGAACGGCAGGCGCAACGACGGCCGCATCGCTTCAGGAATGTTCGCGAACCCCGTGCGGGCGTACCAGTCGGGCGGATTCAGGCAGGCCGCGTGCACCTGGACCAGCACCTCGTCCGGCTCTGGTTCGGGGAGCGGGACCTCCTCGTACACCAGGGCGTCAGGGCCGCCGAACGCGTGCACGCGTACGGCCGTCATCGTTGGTTTCCGCATGGCTGTCACCTCTTCGAGTAATATGCGGAGCAGTGTTCCGGAATAATAAGCGGAGCACTGCTCCGATTGTCAAGGCTCAGGATGGTCCCGTGACGGAGAAGCCGGCGCCCGCCACTCGAACGGCACGCGCCCAGCGCGTCGACGCGCAGCGCAACCGCGCCCGAATCCTCGAGGTGGCACGGATCGTGGTCGCCGAACAGGGGACCCAGGCCTCGCTCCGCGACATCGCCCGCCGCGCCGGCGTCGGCCTGGGGACCCTCTATCGCCACTTCCCCACCCGCGACGAACTGCTCGAAGCGCTGCTCGGCCAGAGATTCGATCGTCTCGCCGAGAAAGCCGCCTCGCTGGAGACCACCCACTCGCCCCAGGACGCCCTGATGGAGTGGCTCGGTGACTTCATGGTCGGTGCCTCTGCCTATCGGGGCCTTGCGGCATCGATGATCGCGACACTCGACGACGAGAACTCGTCCTTGCACGCGTCATGCCTGGCCATGCGACAAGCCGGCGCCCGCCTGCTCAGGAACGCCCAGGACGCCGGATACATCCGCCCCGACGTCGATGGGACCGACCTGTTCGCACTCATCAGCGCCGTCGGCTGGATCGCCGATCAGGCCCCCTCCGTCGCGGCCCGGCGCGAGCATCTCTTCTCGCTCGTCATCGGCGGGCTCAGGTGTCAACCACCCTCATGACCGGATTCCAGCAGGCTGATGATCCGGTCGGCAGCCTGGCGGGGGTTCGGGGAGCGGTGGATCAGGTCGCGGGCGTCGAGGATGAAGCGGGCCAGGGCCGCGCAGGTGATGTCGTCCTCAGGGGCGCCGGTCTCCCGGGCGATGGCGTGGGCGAGGGCCGTTTCGTGGCGCATCCACATTCTGCGGGCATACTCCCGCAGGGCAGGAGTTTCCTGGATGAGGCGGATGAAGCTCGCCATCTCCGGAGTCTCGACGCTCGCCGTTGAGCGGAGGATGTGCTCGCCGAGCGCGCGAGGGATCGACCAGCCCGCGGGCCGATCGTGGACGGCGGTGACCAGGGCGGATTCGATGTCCGACTCCTGATCGAAGACGAGCGCTTCCTTGCTGGGGAAGTGCTTGAAGAGCGTGGTGAGCGAGACGTCCGCGGCCTCCGCCACGTCCTTGACGCCCACCTGGTCGAAGCCTCGCTCGAGGAAGAGGCGGAGCGCGGCGTCGGCCAGGGCCTTGCGGGTCTGGGCCTTCTTGCGCTCCCTGCGCCCGATCGTCTCCGTCACGTGCCCAACGATACCGCAAGCCGTACTCGCTAAAAAAGTGTAGCGATTGCACTTTCTTAGTCACTGTGCTTCTCTGATGGGCATGAACATCGCCATTGTCGGCGCGGGCCTCGGCGGCCTGGCCTGCGCCCGCGTTCTTCAGTTGCACGGCCGCGACGTCACTGTTTTCGAGGGGGAACCGTCCGCCGGAGCCCGGTCCCAGGGCGGGACGCTCGACGTGCACGCCGATTCGGGGCAGGTCGCGCTGCGTACGGCGGGGCTGCTCGACCGGTTCCGCGCGCTGTCACGGCCCGAGGGGCAGGAGTGGCGGACGTTTTCGCCCGACGGCACCCTGGAGGGGCACGACTGGCCCGACGACGACCGGCCGGAGATCGACAGAGGCCAGCTGCGCGGGCTGTTCCTGGAGGCGCTGGAGGAAGGGACCGTGCGGTGGGGGCACGGCGTGGCCGCGGTCGAGCCGCCGGGGCGGGTGGTCTTCGAGGACGGGACGAGCCGGGACTTCGATCTGGTCGTGGGGGCCGACGGGGCCTGGTCCCGGGTCCGCGCGGCGGTGACGGGGGCTGTGCCCGAATACACGGGCGTGACGTTCGTGGAGGCGTGGTTCGACGATTCCGACCGGCGGCATCCGGAGATCGCGCGGCTGGTCGGCAACGGGACCATGGTCGCCAAGGAGCCGGGCAAGGGGCTGTTCGCCCAGCGCAACAGCAACGGCCACATCCGCGTCTACGCCGCGCTGCGGGTGCCCGAGGACCTGGGGCTCGACTTCGCCGACACCGAGGGCGTGCGCGCCCGGCTACTCGGACTGTACGACGGGTGGAGCGAGACCCTGCGTGACCTCCTGCGCGACAACGACGGGCCCTTCGTCCACCGGCCGATCCACGCGCTCCCGGTGCCGCACGTGTGGGACCCGACCCCAGCCTTGACGCTGGTGGGCGACGCCGCCCACCTGATGCCGCCGCTCGGCGTGGGCGCGAACCTGGCCATGCAGGACGGCGCCGAGCTGGCCATGGCCCTGGTCGGCGAGCCCACGGTGGAGGAGGCCGTGCGGGCGTACGAGAGCGTCATGCTGCCTCGCTCGGTGGAGCTCGCGCGCCAGTGCAAGGAGGGCCTCGGACACCTGCTGCCCGACGACGGGGTACAGTACTGGTCGCCATTGCAGGAATCGGCCTAGGAGGTGAGACCCATTTCCGTTCGGACAGGTGGTTGGGTGCTCACCGCGCATAGGTGATCCCGTGGGGGCGCCCTGATCGAAAGGCGCTCCATGTCGATTGTTTCCAGGCTCCGGGCGGCGGGCTGCGTGTTCGCCGAAGAAGAGGCCGAGCTGCTCGTCTCCGCCGCGACAGGTCCCGACGAGCTCGACGCCATGGTCGAGCGGCGGGTGGCGGGGTTCCCGCTCGAGCAGGTGCTCGGATGGGCGGAGTTCTGCGGGCTGCGCATCACGGTCGAGCCGGGGGTGTTCGTGCCCCGGCGCCGCAGCGAATTCCTCGTGGCCCAGGCCGTCTCCCGGGGCGGATCGACGATCGTCGACCTGTGCTGCGGGACGGGCGCGATCGGGCTGGCGATCTCGAAGGGGCTGCCGGGCTCCCGGGTGTACGCGGCGGACATCGACCCGGCGGCGGTGCGGTGTGCCCGCCGTAACCTCACGCACGTCTACGAGGGGGACCTGTTCGAGGCACTCCCCGGCGAGCTGAGGGGGAACGTCGACCTGCTGGTGGTGAGCCCGCCGTACGTCCCGACCGAGGCGATCGCGCTGCTGCCCGCGGAGGCGCGCGAGCACGAGCCGCGCAGCGCGCTCGACGGCGGCGCCGACGGGCTCGACCTGGTCCGCCGGGTCGCCGCCGAGGCGGGCACGTGGCTGTCCGACGGCGGCGGCCTGCTGGTGGAGATGAGCGAACGGCAGGCGGGCGAGGCGGCCGGGCTGGTGCGCGCGGCCGGACTGGCGGCGGAGGTTCGGCTCGACGAGGAGCTGGGCGCGACTGTCGTGACCGGCACCTACCATGCGACTCATGTCGAGTGATCAAGAACTGGACACCCTGCAGTCGCGCTGATCGTGGTGCGCGGGGCACTGCGCGAGGGCCCGAGCAGGTCAGGCAGCGGCTGGGCCCGCAGATCCGGCGCTCCATCCAGGCGCGGCTGCTCGACCCGGCCGCCCGCCGTACTTCGGTTTCGGGCTCGAGTTTCGCGATGTTCTTGTACGGCGAGGCCGCCGCCACCGGCCGCCCGCCGCACTTCGGCTGAGGGCCTGCACGCGGCGCTTCCGGCGAGTCGGTGACACTTGCCCACCGATACGGCGCCACGTACCCGGGCACCACGGTCCCACCCGCCGTACAAGGCACCGCCGTCCGCCCACGCCCCGCCGACCCGGCGCCGCCTGCTCCCCGCCAGCACGGCACCGCGTGCCAGGTGCGCCACGGTCCCGCACTGCCGCCGTACATGGCGCCGATTTCGCCGCTCCTCGCCCCGCCGACCCGGCGCCGCCTACTCCCGACCTAAACGCCTGGCCGGAGAGTGTGAGGGCTCGTGATGAGCGGGGCGTGACGATCGAGGAGGGGCCGTCTCGGCCGTTTACGAGCGGTTCTCAGTGGGCGGCGAAGACCTGGGTCCAGAGGGGGCCCTGCTTGGCGTAGCCGACGCCGATGTGGGTGAAGGCGCAGTTCATGATGTTGGCGCGGTGGCCGGGGCTGTTCAGCCAGCCCTTGACCACGTCGGCGGGCGTGCGCTGGCCCATCGCGATGTTCTCGCCCCACGTGCTGATGGGGGAGAAGCCGGCCGCCCTGATGCGGTCGCCCGGCGACCTGCCGTCCTTGGAGGTGTGGTCGAAGTAGTTCTTGGCGGCCATGTCGGACGAGTGCTCGCGGGCCGCCGCGCTGAGCTTGGGGTCGTTGATGAGCGGGCGGCAGCCCTGGCTCTCCCTCGCCTTGTTGGTGAGGCTCACCACCTGGTCCTCGATGCTCGAATCGCCGCCGGTCGTGGGCGTGGGTGTGGGCGTGGGGGTGGTGGGTGTGGTCGCCGTCTTGCAGGACAGGATGGCGAACGGGGACTTCGCGGGCGCGCCCTTGTAGTCCATCGCGATCACGTAGTAGCGGCGCGGCGTGGTCGTGCAGCGGACGGCCGTGGTGAGGCGGCCGCTGGTGACCTCGCGCGAGCCGCTCTTGACGGCACGGCTCTTGCCGGCGACGACCTGCACGATCCGCACGCGCAGCCGTGCCGTGTCGGTGCAGCCGACCCTCGAAGCGGTTCCCCTGATCATGCCCTTGCTGTCGACGTACGGCTTGGCCGCCGTGACGCGGCACGCCCGCGCGGTGGCCGCCTGGGCCGTGGCGGGCACGGGGATGCTCAATGCCGCCAGACTTCCGAGGCAGGCCAGTGCCTGGAGTTGTCTGCGCACTTTGTCCTCCGATGGGGGTTAGACACTGCGTCGAACCCGCATTCTGGACCCCGCAAAAGCCACATGTCCCCCAAAACCCACCAACACCTGGAGCCCCAACCGTCCCATCAGCGTGCCCGCCATACGTCGCTTGTATGCCGCCGTCGGTGATGTCACGTATACGCCGCCCTCCGGCGATGCCGCCTACATGCCGCCCTCCGGCGACGTCACCTGCATGGCGCCCCTCCGGTGATGCCGCCTGCACGCCCCCTCCGGTGATTTCGTGGACACCAGAGGTCAGGCCACGCCTTGCACGCCCACGGTTCGCGAGCCCAGGGACGCGGATGGCTGGGCGCCGTTGCGGCGCCCAGCCATGTATCGCCCGAGAGCGTCTCCCTGGACAGGGCCCGGCCGAAGTATGGTGACTGGCGGTTGGGGCGGCCTTGCCGTACGAGAGCGCCTTAAGAACTTGCCGTACGAGAGCGCCTAAAGAACGCTGTACGAGGGCGCCTGAAGGATCAGCACTCGGCCGGCTTGAGCCAGGAGCACTCGAGGTCGCCGGACTCGGTCGTGGCGCGGAGCGGGGAGACGGGCGCGTCGAAAGCCTTGGTGCGGGAGAAGTTGGCCAGGCGGATGGCGATCTTGTCCTCGATGTCCTTGGGCGCCGACGACAGGTACTGGTTGAGCATGATCGAGAAGATCAGCGGCTCCCCGTCGGCGTCCGTGACGTACCCCGACAGCGAGGTGACGCCCGTCAGCGAGCCCGTCTTGGCGTGGACGTTGTTGGCGGCCGCCGTGCCGCGCATCCGGCTGCGGAGCGTGCCGCCGGTGAAGCGGTCCGGGTTGCCGGCGATGGGCAGGGCGTCGTACCAGGTCTTGAACCAGGGCTTGCCGCGGGCGGCGGTCAGGATCTGCGCGATCGAGGTGGGCGTGAAGCCGTCCCGCCGCGACAGGCCGGAGCCGTCGCGCATGTTGAGCACCTGGACGCCGTTGGCCTTGGCGAAGTCCGTGGTGACCTTGAGGCCGGCGGACCAGCTGCCCTCGCCGGAGACCTTGCGGCCCATGGCCTTGGTGAGGATCTCGGCGTGCATGTTGTTGCTCAGCTTGAGGAAGGGCACCAGCAGCTCGCTCAGCGGCATCGAGTCGTGCCTGGCCAGCTCGGCGGCGCCGGCAGGGGCCGCGCCTGTGACCGTCGGGCCGAGCACGTGGACCCCGTGCCTGGCCAGGGCCTTGCGGAACAGGTCCGACACGTACGACGTGGGGTCGTCGACCGCGACCCACTCCTGGTAGGGGTCCTTGACCGTGCCCGTGATGACGACGGTACGGCTGGCGTGCTGCCGTTCGATGAGCACGTCCGTCTCGGAACCCACCGTGGCCTTGTTGACGATCTTGAGGTAGTCCGTCTCCGGGGTCGTGGACACCTTGACCTTGTCGCCGTCGGCCGCGACGGACACGATCACCGACCCGGCGTCGTAGTCCCTGTCGGGCGAGGCCGTCAGCGCCGAGATCGGGGCGGCGTAGTAGGCGGTCTCGTCGTCCCAGGCCCAGTCCTGGCCCAGGCGTACCGAGTCGAACCAGGTGTCGTCGGCCACCAGCCTGCCGGTGACCAGCTTCACGCCCTGGTCGGCGACCTTGGCGGCCAGCGCGTCGTAGTCCTCGGCCAGCATGGTCGGGTCGCCGGTGCCCTTGAGCACCAGATCCCCGGTGATCGCCGAGCCGAGCTTGCGGCCCGCGTTGAGCACCGTGGTCGGGAAGCGGTAGTCCAGGCCGAGCGTGTCGACCGCGGCGGCCGAGGTGAACAGCTTGGTGTTCGAGGCCGGGGTCAGCAGCTTGCCGGCGTCGGTGGAGTACAGCTCCTCGCCGGTGGCGGCGCTGCGGACCACCACGCCCGCCCGGGCGATCGTGAGCCGGGAGTCGCTGAGAATCTTGTTGATGTCCTGGGTCAGGTCCTGCACGCCGACCGCCGGCTCGAGCGCCGTGGCCGGGGAGGTCGGGCTGGACGCCCACGCGAGGGCCGCGACGAGCGCGCCCGCGGCGAGCGTGGCTGAGGTGCGCCGCATGGGATCTCCAAAGGGCTGGGGGTCTCGCTTGGGATCATGAGCCAGCCCCTGCGGCCTTGGAATCCGCAAATCTCCGTATTTATCGGAGCTTTATGGCATTCAGGCGGAGGGATTCTCCGAGGAGATCAGGAACCCGCAGTCGCCGAAGGAGATCTCGTCCCCCGAGCGCACCCGCGCCGGCCCCACCAGCCGCCAGCCGTTCAACCGCGTCCCGTTGAGCGAGCCGAGGTCGACCAGCATCCAGCTGCCGTCCTCCTCGCGCCGCAGCTCGGCGTGCACCCGCGACACGGTCAGATCCGACAGCACGAGATCGCAGGCAGACCCGCGCCCCACGACGTACCGCAGCCTGTTGTCGTCGGGCAGCGCCAGCCGGGGCAGCCGCGGCTTGCGCCAGGCGGACTGCACCTTGGTCGTGAAGTCGGAAACGGCGGCCACCATGTCGGTCAGCCGCTTGCGCATCGTCGGCCGCTCGGGGAGATCGGCTACCAGCTCGTCGAGCTCGTACCGGTTCCGCGCCCGCAGCGCCTGATCGACCCGCCCCACGAACGTGTCGTGTGAGATCCGCCCCTCGACGGCCCGGTCGCGCAGCTCGTCGATCGCACGATCACGTTCCCCGTCGGATGCGCGAAAGTGCGGATGCGTCGAGCTCATGCCCCGAGTATCGGCCTCATCGCCACCCCCTGTCCAGAATACGCCGATCTCACCGGGCTTCCGTGGCGCGACGAGGCGCGAACCGTTGCTCCACAGGCGTTCACCGAGCGCCACGGGCCGTGGCCTGCCGCCCAAAGAGCGCCAAGGGGAGGCGATATTGACCTTGGGCATACTCGGTATGCATACTCGGTATTCATGTCGATCAGGCACGGGCTGCTCGCCCTGCTGAGCCGGGGCCCACGCTACGGCTACCAGCTCAGGGCGGAGTTCGAGGCGTCGACTGCGGAGGCCTGGCCGCTCAACATCGGCCAGGTCTACACAACGCTCTCCCGCTTGGAACGCGACGGCCTGGTGACCTCACGCGGGCAGGACGAGCAGGGGAGGGCGATCTACGCGATCACCGAGGCGGGAGGGGAGGAGCTGGAACGGTGGTTCGCGACGCCGGTCGACACGTCCGACCCTCCGAGGGACGAGCTGGTGATCAAGCTCGCCCTCGCCGTCGAGACCGGTGACGCCGAGATGGTGCTGCATGCCCAGCGTGCGGCCACCATGCGGGCGTTGCAGCAGTTGACCAGGACGAAACGGACCGCGGATCTCGCGCAACGGCTCGTCCTGGATTCGTTGATCTTCAAGGCCGAGGCGGAACAGCGCTGGCTGGACCACTGCGAGGCACTGCTGAGGGAGAGGCGATGAGCGCAGTCGAACTGACCGATGTGACCCGAACATATGGGGAAGGGGCGCAGTCCGTGCACGCGCTCCGAGGCGTGAGCCTGCGAGTGGATCCGGGCGAACTGGTCGCGGTGATGGGTCCGTCAGGATCGGGAAAGAGCACCCTGCTCAACCTCGCGGGTGGCCTGGATCGGCCTGCGTCGGGGACGGTGTCGGTCGCGGGAACGGATCTTGCTTCGCTGAAACCCAAGCGATTAGCGGCGCTGCGTCGCCGACATGTGGGCTACGTCTTCCAGGACCTCAATCTGATCCCGGCGCTGACGGCGGTGGAGAACGTGATGCTGCCGCGGGAGTTGGACGGCGTGCGCGCGGGGAGGGCACGCCGCGAAGCCCTCGCGGCTCTGGCCGAGGTGGGTGTGGAGCCGGCTGCCCGCCGATACCCCGACGAGCTGTCAGGTGGCCAGCGCCAGCGGGTCGCCATCGCCCGCGCACTGATCGGGGAGCGCGGACTCCTCCTGGCCGACGAACCCACCGGCGCCCTCGACACCCGGATGGGCGACGAGGTCCTCCAACTCCTCAGGTCCCGCTGTGACAACGGCGCCGCGGTCCTGCTGGTTACCCACGAGCCGCGGTACGCCGGATGGGCGGACCGGGTCGTCTTCCTGCGTGACGGCGAGATCGTCGACTCCACCGAGAGCCGCCTGGAGAGTGCGAGGTGATCGCCCGCCTGCGGTTGGCCTTACGGCTCGCTCGCCGCGGCATCTGGCGGGGGAGGGGGCGTAGCGCGTTGATCATGGCACTGGTGGCGCTGCCGGTCGCCGCCGCGGTGGTGCTCGCGACCAACGACGAGTCGGGGCACTTCAGCACCGAAGAGCGGCTGACGCAGCTGCTCGGCACGACCGCGAACGCACGGCTCACTTTGGGCGGCGGCGTGATGCACCAACTGCCCGACGGCACGCAGTGGACCACCGATCAGGACGCCTTCATCGAGAATCACGAAGCCTACGAGCGAGCCGACCAGGGGCCGCGCACGCGCAAAGCCATCCTTGCCGAGCTGCCGAGCGGGTCTCGCGCGATGCCGCTCGTGACCACGTCCGTCGACACCTACACGCCGGGGGAAGAGAGCCTGTTCGGCGCGCAGGAGCTCGACTTCGACGATCCGCTCGCAGCCGGGTTGTTCGAGCTCGTCGACGGACGGCTGCCGCGAGCGCCGGATGAGATCGTGGTCACGCGCGACATGGACGTGCTCGGCGTGGCTGCCGGTTCCACGCTGGAGGTGCGCCCCAACCACAGGCGGCTGCACGTGGTCGGAACCGTGATGCAACCCATGATCAGGGCAACGTGGATGCTCATCGGCAGGCCGGGCACCTTCGTCGGTAAGACGCGGTGGTCGAAGTCGGACGATTACCTGCTGTCAGTGCCCGGCGGAATGAGCTGGGAGGAGGTGAAGCGCTGGAATGCCCTCGGCTGGGTGGTCTGGTCGCGGCAGGTGATCGAGCATCCGCCGGCGGAGAAGGTGACCTTGAAGCTGGATGCCCCTTCCGCAGATGATGACCGGTGGAGCAAGGCCCCGTGGGTACTTGTCTGGTCGATGTTGCCGATCGAGGTGATCCTTCTCGCGAGTCCCGCGTTCGTGATCGGAGCCCGCAGACGGCGGGGAGAGCTTGCTGTGGTGGCGGTCCAGGGTGGTAGCAGGAGCACTCTTCGTGCGGTCGTGCTGGCCGAGGCGCTCGTGCTCGGTGGAACGGCGGCGCTCGCCGGGGCTGGGATCGGCCTGGGAATGACGGCGGCCTTCCGCGACATCAGGATCCTCTGGTACGTCAACGACGGCGTGATCGCGTCGCTCAAGGTGCCCTGGGTGACGCTGCTCGCAATCGTGGCCTTGGCGGTGGTGACCTGCGTGGCTGCCGCCCTTGTGCCTGCCGTACAGGCGGGAAGGACAGACGCGGCGGCGGTGCTCGCGGGACGCCGGGACCCGGTGCGTAGGCCGAGGGCGCTGTGGTGGCTCGGGTTGATCCTGCTGGCGCTAGGGGCAGCCATGTGCGTCGCGACGGTGAACCTGTCAAAGATCGGCCGGCCCGTGGACAGCGCTGTGCTCGGCCTCCCCGCCATCGTCGCCGGGGTCGTGTGCACCCAGCTGGGGTTGCTGATGGTGGCGCCGGCGGTGGTCTCGGTCGCAGGCAGGGTGAGCGGGCGGCTGTCGCTGGCGCTCAGGTTCGCGGTCAGGGACGCGGCGCGCAACCGGCACAGGACGGCACCCGCGATCGCGGCCGTCATGACCGTCGCGGCGGCCGCGTGCGCGCTCGGCGTGCTCTACGAGAGCGGAACCGCTGCTGGGCGCCACGCGTACAGGGCGGAGTTGCCTTCAGGGGTCACCCGGATCCAGGCCGACGAGCATCTCTCCGAAGATTGGCCGGCTGTCGTGTCAGCCGCCAGGGCCGTCCTTCCCACCGCTCGTCTGATCGAGGTGCGTAAGTCGGTGAACTCTGTCAGCAACGAGTTCTCCGTGGGCGACGAGGGTCTTCTGCGCCTGGCGCTGGGGCACGAGGACCCGGTGTTGACGGCGG
Organism: Nonomuraea sediminis; assembly: GCF_018531495.1. Taxonomy (GTDB): domain Bacteria; phylum Actinomycetota; class Actinomycetes; order Streptosporangiales; family Streptosporangiaceae; genus Nonomuraea; species Nonomuraea sediminis. The sequence continues at coordinate 346,771 of NZ_JAHDTI010000009.1, read as the reverse complement.
CGCTCGGGCAGGGAAAGGCGGTCGTGTTCGATCCGTCGCTCGTCTCAGGTGGAGTCCTGACGATAAATATCCAGCCCTACACCGGCCAGAAGCTCAAGGAGCGGAATCTGCGGATTCCCGCCGTCGTCGCACATGCCTCCAGGCCGTCGATCGCCTCGGTGATCGTGCCACCCGAGGCGATGCGCAAGGAGCGGTTGGAAACCTCTCCGGTGTGCCTCTACGTCGATCCGGCGGATCACGTGACCTCTCCCGAGGAGGAAGAACGCCTCGACAGAATGCTCCAGACGATCAGCCGCAGGGGAGACGCATACGTCGAGCGGGGCTACCGGCCGGGGGAATCGCCGTTCCTGCGATGGGCCACGGCCGTCGCGTGCGTCATTGCCCTGCTGGCGACGCTCCTCGCCACGGCTCTGGTGCTGGCCGACACCCGGCGGGATCTGCGCACTTTCGCGGTCGTCGGCGCCTCGCCAGGGGTCAGGCGCAGGATCGCGGCCGCCGAGGCGGGATTCCTCGCGCTGGTGGGTGGCGCGGTGGGCGTCGTCGCGGGGCTGGGACCAGGCCTCGCCGCGGCCTGGGGGAGTCAGACTCAGCTCTGGTTTCCCAAGGACACCGAGGTTTTCGCGGGCACATCGCCATCGCCGATCAGGGGCGTCACCTTTGGGATGCCGTGGACGATCGCGGGGCTTCTGGTGGTCATCGTCCCGCTGGTGGCCGCGTTGATGGCGGGGATGGTCACACGGTCACGGGTGCGGTGAGGCGGTAGCGGAGGGTCATCACCACCGCTACCAGGATGATGACGGCGGGGATCGCGGTCTGGCCGAGGAGGACCGCGGTCACCGCCGAGTCCGGTTGGGCTACCGGGGTGGAGGGGTCTGAGGAGATGAAGCCGCCGATGGTGAGGACGGCGCCGAAGAGTAGCGCTCCCAGGGATGAGACGCCGCTTTCGATGGCTGTCCACAGGCCTGTGAACACTCCCGCGCGGCGCTTGCCCGTGGCTGAGGCGTCCAGGGCGATGATGTCGGCGAGCATGGAGAACTGCAGCAGCTGGACCCCGGCGATGCCGGTCCCGACCAGGAGCAGGCTGGCGTGGGCGTACCAGGCGCCGACCAGCGGCGTGAGCGTGGCCGCCAGAGTGCCGACGCCGAACAGCAGGCCGGCCAGGACCATCGCGCCGCGCTTGTCGTAGCGGCGCGACAGCCACACCCACAGCGGCATCGTCAGCAGGATCGGCCCGGCCAGCGCCGCGAAGAGGCTGCTGGTGGCCCGCGGGTCGCCGATCGTGTAGGCGGCGAAGTACGGCGCGGCCGCCTCCATCATGCTGACCGCGACCATCTGCGTGCAGCTGAGCACGAGCAGCCACACGAACGCCGGGTTCCCCTTGGCCGCGGCGAGCTGGGCGCGCCAGCCTCCCGCGTCGGGCTCGGGAGCCCCGGTCATGGGGGCGCGTGCCGTACCGAAGAACGTGCCGAGCATGGCGGCGAGCAGGATCACCGCGATCACCAGGGCCATCGTGCGATAGCCCGAGCCGTTGACGATGGCGGGGGCGGCGATGCCGCTGATCGCGGTGGCGACGCCGATGAAGACCATCCGCCACTGCAGCAGCGAGGTGCGCTCGTGGTAGTCGCCGGTCATCTCGGCGGGCATGGCCTTGTAGGGAACCTCGAACAGGGCGTAGGCGGTCGCGGCGGCCATGAAGCAGGCGCCGACGTAGAGCGCCGCGGGCACCCCGCGCAGCGGCGGGCCCGCGAACACCAGGAAGAACAGCACGGGCAGCGTGCACGCGCCCGCGAGCAGCCACGGCCGGCGCGGACCCCACCGGGAGGTCGTGCGGTCGGACCAGCGGCCGACCAGCGGGTTGATCACCAGGTCCCAGACCTTGGGCGCGGTGACGACCACCCCGGCCAGCCACGCGGGCACGGCCAGGTAGTTGGTCATGTAGTACAGCAGCAACAGCCCGGGCACGGCGGCGAAGGTGGCCGTGCAGAAGGAGCCCACGCCGTAGCCGAGGCGCGCGCCACGGGAGACCGTGATCACGCCTCACATTGAAGCCTACCGAGCGCTTGTTTGTAAGGGTTTCAGTCTGTCACGTCCGCGCACACCACGTGCGCGCCGATCTCGATCATCCGCCGTTCGCTGCGGGCGTCCGCCACCCGGGCCATCAGGATCGGCGCCCCGCTGGCCGCGAACTGCGGTAACCGCGCCCGAACGCCCCTGTGCAGGTCGCGCACCACGTCCTCGGCCGCCGACATGTGCACCTTGACGTGCAGCATGATCCCCGGCGCCCCGGAGGCCGTGCTCGCCTCGGAGATCCACACGTGGTGCACCAGCGGGTAGTCCATGAGCAACTGGGCGATCGCGTACCGCAGCGCGGGCAGGATCGGGTGCGCGCACCGGCGGTACCCGGGGTCCACCTGCTGCATCGGCCCCGACAGGTGCGGCCGCGGCGCCGGGATCCAGGGCAGCGACGGCGCCTCGGGGATGGGGGGAGCGACCTGCGCGACCGGCGCGCCCCCTCGCGAGATGGTGGCCATCGCCCCCGTCGCGTAGGCCGCGGGCGCGGCCCCCGACAGCACCGGCGTCGGTCCCGTGCGGGTCGAGGTCAGATAACGCTGCAGGTCGTCGATCGGTACGGCTGCCGCCGCCGGACCCGCCGCGTCGATCACGATTTCCCGGACCCCGGTGACGCGCTGGATGTCCAGGATGGTGTCGGCGTCACAGGCCGACAGGGAATGGCTGCCACGGTGCCTGGCGTAGGTCACAGGCCCGGTGTATCCGAGCAGCACCCGGTCGCCGGCCTGGGTGGTGCCCAGGACGACGGAGCGATCTGGCCGCACGGCTACCAGGACCCCACCGTCGGCGAGCGCTGCCAGCAGGCGGTGCGGGGCGCCATGCTGGGCGAGCACGTCGGCAAGCGCAGGATTCCCGATGCTCATATGACGAACCATAGGTAGTTGGCCACGGCTTAACAGGCTAATCGCCAACAAATCTCCCGATCAAGACAAAGATGGGTTCAACGTGGATGACTTTGCGACGCTCTGGGTAGGGCGCCACGCGTCTCAGATCCCGGGACCCTCGTGAATGCGTTCACAAGCGTGGATACACTCAGAAGGATCCCGAGGGGCCCGTTGACGTGTCCCTCAGCCCGCCGCATGCCCCATAAGGATCCACTCGTGACAAAGCCCGTCGTACTGGTCGCAGAGGAGCTGTCCCCGGCAGGCCTCGCCGTGCTCGGCAACGATTTCGAGGTCCGCCACACCGACGGCGCCGACCGCTCGCAGCTGCTGCCCGCCCTGGCGGACGTGGACGCGGTGATCGTGCGGTCCGCCACCCAGATCGACGCCGAGGCCATCGCGGCCGCGCCCAAGCTGCGCGTGGTCGCCCGCGCCGGAGTCGGCCTGGACAACGTCGACGTCGAGGCCGCGACCAAGGCCGGCGTCATGGTCGTCAACGCGCCCACCTCCAACATCACCAGCGCCGCCGAGCAGACGCTCGCGCTGATCCTGGCCAGCGCCCGCAACACCGCCCAGGCGCACGCCGCGCTGAAGAACGGTGAGTGGAAGCGGTCCAAGTACACCGGCGTCGAGCTGGACGAGAAGGTCATCGGCATCCTCGGCCTCGGCAAGATCGGCCAGCTGGTGGCCCAGCGCCTGCAGCCGTTCGGCGTCGAGCTGATCGCCTACGACCCCTACCTGCCGCCGGCCCGCGCCGCGCAGATGGGCGTCAAGCTGGTCAGCCTGGAGGAGGTCATCCGGCAGGCCGACTTCATCACGGTCCACCTGCCCAAGTCCAAGGAGACCGTCGGCCTCATCGGCGACAAGGAGCTGCACGAGGTCAAGCCCAACGTGCGGATCATCAACGTGGCCCGCGGCGGCATCGTGGACGAGGGCGCGCTCTACTCGGCGATCAAGGAGGGCAGGGTCGCGGGCGCGGGCATCGACGTGTTCTCCAAGGAGCCCTGCACCGACAGCCCGCTGTTCGAGCTGGACCAGGTCGTCGTCACCCCGCACCTGGGCGCCTCCACCCACGAGGCCCAGGAGAAGGCCGGCACTCAGGTCGCCCGCAGCGTCAAGCTGGCGCTGGCCGGCGAGTTCGTGCCCGACGCGGTGAACGTGCAGGGCGGCGTCGTCGCCGAGGACGTCAAGCCCGGACTGCCGCTGGCCGAGAAGCTGGGCCGCGTCTTCACCGCGCTGGCCGGCGAGGTGGCCACCAAGCTCGACGTCGAGGTCCGCGGCGAGATCGCCTCCCAGGACGTGCGGGTCATCGAGCTGGCCGCGCTCAAGGGCGTCTTCGCCGACGTCATCGAGGAGCAGGTCACCTACGTCAACGCCCCGCTGCTGGCCAAGGAGCGCGGCATCGAGGTCGAGCTGGTCACCAGCTCCGAGAGCCCCGACTGGCGCAACGTGGTCACGGTCCGCGGCGTGCTGGCCGACGGCCGCCAGGTGTCGGTCTCCGGCACGCTGTCGGGGCCGCGGCAGATCACGAAGATCGTCGAGGTCAACGGCTACGAGATGGAGATCGAGCCGACGGCGCACCTGTCGTTCTTCACCTACACCGACCGTCCCGGCATCGTCGGCGTGGTCGGCCGCCTCCTCGGCGAGGCCGGGGTCAACATCGCCTCGATGCAGGTGGCCCGCGACACCAAGGGCGGCAAGGCCCTGATCGCCCTCACGGTCGACTCCGCGATCCCCGCGGACGTCGTGGACCAGATCACCACGGAGATCGGCGCCGAGAGCGGCCGCACGGTCGACCTGGAGGACTGAGCCCCGAACGGGCGGGTACGGCATGCCGTACCCGCCCGTGGGTTCTACCCGAGGACGCGGACCGCGTCGCAGCCGAAGAACCGGTAGACCCGCCCGCCCTCTCCGGTGAACGAGCCCTTGACGCAGGCCTCGGTCGTGCTCGGCTGCAGGCCGGCGTCACCGGAGTTGAAGTGCAGGACCATGTCGGCGTCGCCGTCGCGGACGGTTTCGCGTTCTCCTCGTTCGACGGAATCCTCGATGTGCCCGCGCTGGTGCACTTCGCTCGCGCCGTTGCCGGCCCACGCCGTCCCGCGCGGGGCGAACCGCACGGTGAGGGGCTGGACGGTGGTCGCGTCGAAGGCGAGTGGCAGGCCGTACTCACCTGCTGAGGTCGTCAGGACCGCCAGCGGGACGAGTGCGTTCGGCGGGTTGATGGAGTTGGGGTTGCTCCCGGGCTTGATGTTGACCGCCACGGGGACCACGCAGTCGAGGGTGAACTCGACGGTGCGCGTGTTGTTGCCCGGCTCGGGATCGATGTCCTCCGCACTGGCCGGTTCGATCGAGGAGGCCAGCTCGTAGGTGTGGTGGCCGGGCCGCGTGCAGCCGACCGTGAAGCTGGCGTCGAGCTCGCGCGGGCTGCCCACGGCCAGGGCGGGCACGGACAGCTCGCCGGTGGACGGGGTGATCGAGGCGCCCGACTCGGCGCTCGCGGAGAGCTTCACGGTGGCGTTCATCGGGGTGGAAGGACCCTTGTTCGCGGCCGTCACGTGGAGCGGGATCTGCTGGGTCTGGCCGATGAGGAGCTGGTCGGGCGCGGTGGCGGTCAGCCCGGTCACCGCCAGATCGGCCATCGCGACGACCTTGGTGCTCTCCTGGGCCCGGTTGTCCGAGGAGTCGGGGTCGGGGCCCGCCTGGTTGGAGACCTCGACGCCGGCGGTGACGGTCTTGGGTCCGCCGTTGCGGTGGACGAGGTCCTCAGGGACGTGGGCGGTCACGGCGAAGGAACGCTGCCCGTGCGCCGGGATCTCACCCAGATGGCAGCCGGCGGCGTTGCACGCGGCGGTGCTGCCGACGTAGGTGAGGTCCGACGGCAAGGTGACCTTGGCCAGGACCGAGGTCGCAGGAGCAGGGCCGGCGTTGCGCACGGTCACCGTGTAGGTGAGGTCGGTGCCCGCGCCGACCGGGTCGGGGGAGTCGGACAGGGCAACCGACAGGTCGGCGGTGTTCAACGTCCGCCACAGCTGCTGGATCTCCTGCTCGGTGGGCTCGGGTTCCGTCTCGGGGTTGACGGGGGCGTCCGAGGAGTCGCCGGAGTCCCGGAACGGCAGGGAGATGTGGCTCCAGTCGTCGTAACCCTTGAGCGTGCTGGTGGTGCTGGTGTTGACGCACTTCTTGGGATTGCCGCTGGGATCGGCGTTGTCGATGTTGGCGGTCACCGGGTTCTCGTACGGCGGGTCGGCGCCGTCACCGTCCCAGTCCGGATTGGCGTCGAGGTCGTGGGGTGCAAGGCTGCCCTTCTTGTCGGTGAAGTTGAAGCGGTTGACCTTGTCGCCGGGATCCACGATGACGTTCTCGTTGAGTATGTTCTCCACCAGCGGGGCGAGCGGAGCACTGTCCCGGGCGGAGCCGTCCAGCGTGGTGCGCGGCGGGGAGTAGTCCAGGATGGCTCCGCCGTCCTGGCGTGGGATGCCCGGCTTGTAGGTGTAGTTCATCAGGCTGACGTAGTTGGGCTTGCAGGGGTTGTTCTCGAATCCGCCGTGTCGCAGCCCGAGGTTGTGACCGAGCTCGTGGAAGAGCGTGCGGCCAGTGCCGTTGTGATCGACGATGTCGTTGCCGCCGATCTCGCCCTGCCCGCCCTTGCCACAACCGGCCGAGCTGTCAAGGCTGATCCCGTAGTGGAAGATGAAGCGCCTGGCCGGGTCGAAGGCCATCCGCTTGGTGTTGTAGAAGCCGTCGCCGTTGAACCCGCAGAACGGGGTCACGCCGGTCAGCTCGCTCCCCTTCCACAGATCATGGAAGTCGTCGCCGATCAGGCAGTCGTCGTCATAGGCGTCCGTCTTGTGGTCTCCGTCGTTGTCGACGTTGTCGACGTTGTCGAGGCAGTTGCCGGTCTGGGGGTCCTCGACGCTGCCGTCGAGGAACGTGCAGTCGGAGTCGGCGCCGTCGATGTCACCGTCGCCGCCGTTGTCGATCCCGTCGCCGCAGGTGCCCTTGGCCTGTCCCTCGCGCAGGTCGGAGTCGGCCCGCGCCCCCATGTCCAGGTGGAAGGTGATGCCGCGCTTGCCGTCCGGATTGCGCACCCCGCCCGCGTCGACGGGGGCGGCGGCGTAGGCCGCCCTGACGGCCTCCACGTCCTCCTTGGAGGGGAAGTGGTCGCCCACGTAGTCCAGCTCGACGAAGAGGTCCTTGTGATCGGGCTTGGCCCCCATCCTGGGCAGATCCACGTCGATGACCGAGTCGTCGTTGTCGTTGTAGCCGTTGCGCTCCCAGCCGTCCAGCAGGCCGTCGCCGTCGGAGTCGCCGGTGGTGGAGTCGGTGGAGATGTCGAAGCAGACCTCCACCCGCGGTTCGTCGTCATCGCCGCCGTCGCCGATGGAGCACGACTGCGGCCAGTTGACGTCACCGGTCCAGCGGCCGGTGTCCATCGAGACGGTCAGGTCGAGGTTGTTGTCGCCGTTGTTCGGGCTGGCATCGCCGAGGTCGTGGCCGGAGGTGGTGTCCCAGTCCCAGATCTGGATGGTGATGGGCACCTGCGTGTGCGTCGAGTCCACGTCGGCGGGGACTACCCAGAACGGGGTCACCTCCTCCTGGTCGTCGGGGGCTCGGGGAGGTCTGGGCCGCTGGACACCGTCGATCCAGACCAGGGCGAAGAAGTCGGCGGCCGACTCGCCATCGCTCTCCAGGCCGTCGTTGCGGCAGTCGTCGATGCATTTGACCTTGGTGATGGTCAGAGCGAGTGGCCGGGTGGCCGCGGAGTGCGCCGGCGCAGCCGACAGCAGCGCGGCGACGAGCAGGCTCGCCACGAGGGCGGCCAGACGGGTTAAACGCATGGTTGCTTCCCCTCCCTAGGTACCGTCTGGCGCCTACGGTGGGGCCGCTTCGCGCTCGCCGCATGAGTAGGACGTACTCAGCCGGTCACGCAGGGCGATCACTCGATGCGTCTCAGCATGTGAGATGCTAGGACATCCAACGAGATTCCGAGGTAACCTGGCGACTAATGCGCCAGGTTCTCGTACTTATTACCTGCCGCGGCGGGGCCTGTTAGGGCAGGTCGACGACTCGCCGCGGTGGAGTGGCGTGTGTCGGCCGATAAGTCCCTTCCCTCCGGAGGTCCGCGATCCGGATCTCGCGAGCATCAGGCCCGGTCGGATTCGCGACCGGAGTCCGGCTCCCCGTTCATCCCGCGCCCGCGTAGAGAGATGAGACTCATGTACGAGATGTATCCCTGGAACCGATCCGAGGAAGGCAAGGACGAGGCCGCCGAGGCCCTGCAGACCGCCCTGGACCGCAGGGACAACGGCGGTGCACCCACCGAACGCTAGCCAGGCTGCGTGGCGGCGTGAGCCAGGGCCAGCGCGCCCAGTAGCGGCGCGTCGTCGGCGAACCTGGCCGCCCTGATCTCGGGCGGGAACGGCACCGCCCGCCGGAGCTCGGCCGCCAGCCTGGGCAGGATCAGCTCGGCGGCGCCCATCATGCCGCCGCCGACCACCAGGCACTCGGGGTCGACCATCGCGCACAGGTTGGCCACGCTCATCGCCAGCGTGTCCAGCGCCTGGTCCACCAGGCCTGTCACGGAGCCGTCGGCAGCGGACAGGACCTCGGCGGCCGTGACCTGACGGCCGAGCAGCGCGCTGCCCTGGGCGGCGAGCGCGCTGCCTGAGACGACCTCCTCCAGCGGCGCCCGGCCGTCGGCGAAGGCCGGCTCGCCGGGCCGCACCTGCACGTAGCCGATCTCGCCCGCGGCGCCGTGCGCGCCGGGCACCACCCGGCCGCCCACCACGAGCGCCGCCGCCAGGCCCGTGCCCAGGTTCAAGTAGAGCCCGGTCGAGACGTCCTGGAGCGCGCCCCAGCGCAGCTCCGCCGCCGCGGCCGCGTTCACGTCGTTGTCGATCGCCACCGGGGTGGCACCGTACTCCTCCCTCAGCAGCCTCGGCAGCTCGAGCCCCTCCCAGCCGGGCACGTTGGGGGCCAGCCGTACCACGCCGTCGCGGATCACGCCGCAGGTGGAGAAGCCGACCGCGGCGGGGGCGCCGTCGAGCGCCCTGGCCGCCGCGAGCGCGCGGACGAGTGTGTCGGGGCCGGTGTCGAGCCTGGTCCGCGTCAGGATGAACGGACCGTCGGCGCCGGAGATCCCGATCGCGACCTTCGTACCTCCGACGTCGATGCCCAGGACCCGGCTCACCGGGCCGCGCCTCTGCGGGCCAGCGAGTCGATGGCCACGGCCAGCGCCAGGACCGCCGCGGTGACCATGAAGCGCACCGAGGAGTCCACGCTGAGCAGGAACATGCCGTTGGTGATGGCCTGGATGACCAGCACGCCGAGCAGGGCGTCGTAGGCGCGGCCGCGCCCGCCGAACAGCGAGGTGCCGCCGATGACGGCCGCCGCGATCGCCATGAGCAGGATGTCGCTGCCGCCCGAGGCCTGGTTGACCGCCGACAGGCGGCTCGCGGCCAGGATGCCCCCGGCCGTGGCCAGCGTGGAGGCCAGCATGAACGCCAGGATCCTGATCCTGACGACGTTGATGCCGGCCCGGCGGGCGGCCTCGGCGTTGCCGCCGACCGCGTAGATGTGCCGGCCGAAGGTGGTGTTGCGCAGGATGAGATCGAAGAGCACCACCAGGCCGGCGAAGATGATCAGCAGCAGCGGGACGCCCCGGTCCGCCGACATGATCACCACCACGGCGGAGAGCAGCACGGCCAGCCCCGCGGTCCTGGCCAGCAGCCACCACAGCGGCGTCACCGGCAGCCCGGCGGCCAGCCTGGCCCGCCGTGCCAGCAGCGAGGAGCCGCCGGAGAGCGCCACGAGCAGCACGACCAGCCCCCACGACAGCCAGCCGGGCAGCCAGGTGTCGCTCAGCTTGGAGATGAACCCGGTGAACGGCAGGTTGATCGTCCCGCCCTCGCGCAGCAGGAAGAGCAGCAGGCCTAGCCACCCCATCAACCCGGCCAGCGTGACCACGAACGACGGCATCCGCAGCTTGGTCAGCATCAGCCCGTGCACGAGCCCGATCGCCGCCCCGATCACCAGCGCGGCCAGGATCGCGAGCAGCGGGTTCCAGCCCTGTTTGACGTGCAGGATCGTCATGATCGTGGCGCACAGCCCGCTGACCGAGCCGGCCGACAGGTCGATCTCACCGAGCAGCAGCACCATGATGATGCCCAGCGAGATCGTGCCGGTCGCGGCCATCTGCAGCGCCAGCGTGGTCAGGTTCACCGGCGCCAGGAAGCGGTCGTTGAGCAGGCTGAACACGATCGCGATCGCGACCAGCCCGCCGACGACCGGCCAGGCGCCCACATCGCCCTGGCGCAGCCGCTCCACCGCGACCTTCGGGGTGTACGGCTTGCGCACCAGCGTGTCCGTCATTGCCTCGCTCCTGTGATGGCGGCCACGATCTCTTCCTGAGTCGCGGTGGCCGTTTCGAACTCGCCCTCGTTGCGTCCCAGCCGCAGTACCACCACGCGGTCGCTCACCGCGCGCACGTCGGCGAGGTTGTGCGAGATGACCAGCACCGCGAGGCCGCGCTCGCGCAGCCGCCTGATCAGGGCGAGCACCTGCGCGGTCTGCTCCACGCCGAGCGCCGCAGTGGGCTCGTCGAGGATGACCACGCGAGGCTCGCCGATCAGCGCCCTGGCGATGGCCACGGACTGGCGCTGCCCGCCCGACAGCATGGCGACGGGGACCCTGATGTCCCTGATCCGCACGTCGAGCTGGTGGAGCAGCTCGACGGTGGCCTTCTCCATGGCGATGTGACCCAGGAGGCTGAACCTCCTGCGCTCGGTGCCGAGGAAGAGGTTGGCCACCACGTCGAGGTTCTCGCAGAGCGCCAGGTCCTGGTAGACGGTCGAGATGCCCAGGGCCTGGGCGTCGTGCGGAGTGCTGATCCTGACCTGCTCGCCGTCCATGGTGATCGTGCCCGAGTCGGGGTTGACGACCCCGGCGATGGTCTTGACCAGGGTGGACTTGCCCGCGCCGTTGTCGCCGACCAGCGCCACGACCTCGCCCTCGCGCAGGTCCAGGCTCGCGCCGCTGAGAGCCTGGACCGCGCCGTACCGCTTGGTGATGTCCTTCGCGCTGAGCATTTACTGGATGCCAGCTTTCGCGCAGGCCTGCTTGACCTCTGCGGTGCAGATCTGGTCGACCGTGTAGAACTTGTCCTTCACGATCGTGTCCTTGATCTTGTCCGCGGTGACCGCGATGGGGTCGAGGAGGAAGGCCGGGATGTCGGCGGTGCCGTTGTTGACCTTGTCGGTCGCCTGCGGCTTCTCGCCCTTGACGAGTGAGACGGCCAGCTCGGCGGACTTCTCCGCCTCCGACCTGATGTCCAGGTAGATGGTCATGTACTGCTCGCCCGTCAGGATGCGCTGGACGGCGGCCAGCTCGGCGTCCTGGCCGGTGATGGGCGGCAGCATCTTGTAGCCGGCCCGCTTCATGGCCGCGATCGCGCCGCCCGCCATGCCGTCGTTGGCGCTCAGGACGCCGACGACCTGGTCACGGCCGATGGCGGTGATGGCCTGCTCCATCTCCTGCTGGGCCTTGTCCGGGCTCCAGTCGGGAGTGTCGAACTCCCTGCCCACCTTGACCTTGCCGTCCAGGACGCTCTTGGCGCCCTTCTTGTAGTCGGCGGAGCTCGGGTCGGTCGGGGAGCCGTGGATCATCACGATCTGGCCCTTGTCCGCGGTGCCGCGCGCGTTCATCGCGTCGAGCAGGGCCTGGCCCTGCATCTCGCCCACGCGCACGTTGTTGAACGAGACGTAGTAGGCGTAGTCGATGCCGGAGATCAGCCGGTCGTAGGCGACCACCGGGATGTTCTTCTGCTTGGCCTGGTTGACCAGCGGCGCGACCGCGTTGGCGTCGACCGCGTCGAGGACCAGGACGTTGGCGCCCTGCGTGATCGCCGCCTCCACCTGCTGTTGCTGTTTGGCGGGATCCTGCTCGGCGTTGCTGTAGAGGACCTTGCAGTCGGCGCAGAGCGCCTTCACCTTGGCCTCGAACAGCGGGCGGTCGAACGCCTCGTACCGGGTGGTCTTGGATTCGGGCAGGAACAGCGCGATCGTCCCGCCCTTCCCACCGGTGGCCGGCGCCTGTGACTGGTTGGCGGTGGTCGTGCTGTTCCCGCAGGCAGCGGCCAGCAGGACCGCCGCAATGGGGATTGTTCGCCATGCTCGATGCATCGCACATCGTCCTCTCGAGCCTTCTGCTGGCTGCTTGGTAAGAAAGGTAATTTACTATCAGGGGTATTGGCTAGAGTTCTCCTTCGAGGAGGCGAAAGATGCGGGGTGAGCTGGGTAATCCGCGGCTGTTGCGGGTGCTGAACGAGCGACGGCTGCTCGACCAGCTCCATGAGCACGGTCCCGCGTCGCGTGCCGACCTGGCCAAGATCACCGGGCTGTCCAAGCCGACGGTGTCGGCCGCGCTGGCAGGGCTCGAGGAGGACGGGCTCGTCCATCTCGTCGGCGAGGTCTCCGGCAGGCCGGGTCCTGTCACGTCCCTCTACGACATGAACGCCGGCTCCGCGCACGTCGCGGGCATCGACATCGGCCGCGACTGGATCAGGGTGGCGATCGCGGACCTGCGGGGCGCCTTCGTCGGCCGCACCGACGGGCGCAACACCGCGCGCAGCTCCGCCGAGCTGGCCACCGTGGTCGACCAGCTGGCCAGGGCCGCGGCCCGCGAGGCCGACCTGGCCTGGACCTCGATCACCTGCGCGGTCGTCGGCACCCCCGGCGTCTACGACCCGGCGGCGGGCAAGCTGCTGTTCGCCCCGAACCTGCCCGACCCGGACATCGCCGAGCGGCTGCGCTCGGCGCTCGAGGTCGACCTCGTCATCGAGAACGACATCAACCTCGCCGCGGTCGGCGAGCACGCCTACGGCGAGGGGCAGGGCAAGAGCAACTTCGCGCTCGTCTCCATCGGCACGGGCGTCGGCATGGGCATCGTCGTCAACGGCGAGCTCTACGTGGGTGCCAGGGGCGCGGCGGGCGAGGTCTCCTACGTCCCGGCCGCGGAGGACCCGCTGGACTCCGGCGACCTCCAGGCGCACGGCTCCACGGAGGCGGTCGCCGCCGCGCCCGGCGTGGTGCGCGCGGCCCGCTCGGCCGGCCTCGACCTCGCCACGGCGAAGGAGGTCTTCTCGGCCGCCACGGCCGGCGATCCGGTGGCGCGCTCGGTCGTGGAGGCGGAGGGCCGCCGCGTCGGCGCCCTCCTGGTGGCGGTGGCCGCCGTCCTGGATCCCGAGGTCATCGTGCTCAGCGGCGGGGTGGGGCGCAACCTCGACCTGCTCGGCGACGCCATCCAGTCGCGCATCGACGAACTCGGCCCGCTCAGGCCCATGGTCGTCCCCAGCGCCCTCGGGGACAGCGGCGTCCTTCTCGGCGCCGTCGCCCACGCCCGCTCCCGCGCCTGGGACCTGATCTTCAACTCCCGGCGCGGGTAATTCCTCTTCTCGAGGTGCTGAGTCTTCTAGCTCTGGGGTTGCTGAGTCTTTCTCTTGTACGGCAAGCCGCCCTACCGGCCGCCCGCCGCCGTGGCTTCCCGGCGCGCGCCCGGCGTGTCCCTCACAAGACACCGCGATCCCGCCGTCACGGCGCCCGGGACCCGGGTACGTGGGCCCGGCTTGCTCGCCGTACGGGGGCGTCGTGCGAGGGCGCCGTACCTGGGCGCCGCCGACCGCCGTCCCGCATCTCACCGACCCGGCGCCGGGAGGAGTAGCAGGGGTCCCGAATCCCTGCAGCACCCAGGTTCCTACCGGGCGCCGGGTCGGCGAGACGTGGTGCGGTGGCAGGCGGCGCCTTGTACGGCGCCTCTCGCATGACGCCCCCATACGGCGGGACGCAAGGACCTGGGTAAGTGGGTCCCTGGCGTCGTGGCGGCGAGGTGGCGGCGCACTGTGAGCGTGGCGCCGTGAGCGCGCCGGTAAGCCGCGACGGTGGGCGGCGGTGGGGGCGGCTTGCCGTACAGCGGAGGCTTGCCTGTCGAGAGCAAGAACCGCGATACAGACAGCAAGCCGCCCTAAAAAGAAGGAGTTACAGCGTGGCGGTGGGCATGGAGGGGGCAGGGGTTTTGCGGAGTTTGATCTGCTTGACCCACTGCTTGACCCCCTTGGGGTCGGGGCGGACGGCGCCGGCGAAGCTGGAGCGGCGCCAGTCCGACAGGGGCTCTTCCTTGACCACGTCGCCCGTGTGGGGCGCGTCGACCATGAAGCCCGGGCGGGAGACCATGCCGACGTGGCCGAAGTCGTGGAAGAAGACCAGGTCTCCGGGCCGGAGGTCCTTCCAGGCGATCTTGCGGGAGAAGGCCGAGTACTGGTCGGCGGCGATGCGGGGGAGGGTGATGCCCGCCTTGCCGTACGCGCGGAGCATCAGGCCGGAGCAGTCGAAGCCGCCGTTGCCTGTGCCGCCCCAGACGTAGGGCGTGCCGCGCTTGGACATCGCGAACTTCAGGGCGATCTTCCACGCGGGGGTCGGGAGATCGGACACCTGGGCCTGCTTGACCTGCTGCCCGGTGAGGGTGACGTTCGAGTCGGAGGAGGGGGTGGGGGATGTGGCGGTGACCGCGTGGGTGGGGGACGTGGCGGTGACCGCCAGGAGGGCCAAAGTGGCGATGGTAGACAGAGGTCTGTCCTTCCATGAGGCCGGCCGGGTTAGCTGACGGGCTCGGACGTGGAAGGCGCCCTACCGAAAAGATCGGATTCGCCCCGGGGGAAAAGTGGGTCCCCGGCTCTGCGGAAAGGCTCCGCTGATTAGGCTGGGGGGACTCTAACGAAACGGTCAAAGAGGCGCAAATCGGGTAAAACGGCATGTCCGGGAAATGAGATGAGGTGTTCGGTGGTCGAGACGAGCAGGTAAGGTACCGGCCATGGAGTCGCGCAACATTCGCCTGGCCGTCGTCCCCGGCGACGGGATCGGTACCGAGGTCGTGGCCGAGGGGCTGAAGGTCCTGGAGGCTGTCGGGCCCAAGTTCGACATCACTCACTACGACCTGGGCGCCGAGCGCTACCACAGGACCGGTGAGGTGCTGCCCGACTCGGTGCTGCAGGAGCTGCGCGGCTACGACGCGATCCTGCTCGGTGCCGTCGGCGACCCGCGCAAGGTGCCGCCGGGCCTGCTCGAGCGCGACCTGCTGCTGCGCATCCGCTTCGACTTCGACCACTACGTCAACCTGCGGCCGATCAAGCTGCTGCCCGGCGTGGGGACCCCGCTGGCCGACACGCCCGCCGAGAACATCGACATGATCGTGGTCCGCGAGGGCACCGAGAGCCTGTACGCGGGCACGGGCGGCATCATGCGCAAGGGCACGCCGCACGAGGTCGCGACCCAGGAGTCGATCAACACCGCCTACGGCGTCGAGCGCGTCGTGCGTTACGCCTTCGACAAGGCCAAGTCGCGCCCGCGCAAGAAGCTCACGCTCGTGCACAAGACCAACGTGCTGACGTTCGCCGGCGACCTGTGGCAGCGCACCGTCGACCGGGTGGCCGAGGAGTACCCGGACGTCGAGACCGACTACGTGCACATCGACGCGGCCACGATCTTCTTCGTCAACCAGCCCGAGCGCTTCGACGTGATCGTCACCGACAACCTGTTCGGCGACATCATCACCGACCTCGGCGCCGCCATCGCGGGCGGCATCGGCCTGGCGGCCAGCGGCAACATCAACCCCGAGGGTGCCGCGCCCAGCATGTTCGAGCCCGTGCACGGCAGCGCCCCCGACATCGCCGGCCAGGGCAAGGCCGACCCGACGGCCACGATCCTCTCCGTCGCCATGCTCCTCGACCATCTCGGCCTGCACGCCGAGGCCGCCAAGGTCGAGCAGGCCGTGGCCGACGATATCCTCGACCGGGTCTCCGGCCGGGCCGGCCGTACGACGCAGGAGATCGGTGACGACATCACCGCGCGAGTAGCCGGCTAGGGCCGCCTAGCTCAGAAACGCGCCTGGCGGTTCCTCCAAAGGAACGCCAGGCGCTTTTTCATGCCCGACAACCCTTGCCATCCCAAATAGCGAGACACTAGTACTTATCTGGCACCGTAGAGAGAAGGAACCCGCGTCATGACCATTGCTCAGAAGCTCAGCTTCGACGTGCAGCTATCCGACCACGCTCGCACCGCGGCCGAGCGGGAGCAGGTACTGGCGAACCCGGGGTTCGGTCAGCACTTCACCGATCACATGGTCTCGATCGACTTCACCGAGGGCCAGGGCTGGCACGACGCGCGCCTGCACCCCTACGGGCCGCTCTCCCTCGACCCGGCGACCTCGGTCTTCCACTACGCCCAGGAGCTCTTCGAGGGCCTCAAGGCCTATCGGCAGGTCAACGGCTCCATCGTGACGTTCCGCCCGTACGCCAACGCTGCCAGGTTCAACCGCTCCTGCCTGCGCATGGCCATGCCGGAGCTCCCCGAGGACGCCTTCGCCGAGTCGCTGGAGCTGCTCGTCCAGGCCGACCGCGAATGGGTCCCGACGACCGAGGGGCACAGCCTCTACCTGCGCCCGTTCATCATCGCCACGCAGGTCGGCCTGGGCGTGAACTACCCGTCCAAGACCTACACCTACATGGTCATCGCCTCTCCGGCCGCCTCCTACTTCACCGGCGGCATCAAGCCGGTGTCGGTGTGGCTGTCGACCGAGTACACCCGCGCCGCCCCCGGCGGCACCGGCGCCGCCAAGTGCGGCGGCAACTACGCCGCGGCCTTCGTCGCCCAGCGCCAGGCCGTCGAGAACGGCTGCGACCAGGTGGTCTGGCTCGACGCCCACGAGCACCGCTACGTCGAGGAGATGGGCGGGATGAACCTGTTCTTCGTCTTCGGCGACAAGCTGCTCACGCCCAAGCTGACCGGGACGCTGCTGCCGGGCATCACCCGCGACTCGATCCTGGCGCTCGCCGCCGACCTCGGGCTCGAGGCCGAGGAGGGCACGATCAGCATCGACGAGTGGCAGGCCGCGTCGGAGTCGGGCGAGCTCACGGAGGTCTTCGCCTGCGGCACGGCCGCGGTGGTCACGCCGGTCGGCTCCGTCAAGGGCGCCGACCGCGCCTGGACCATCGGTGACGGCACCCCCGGGCCGGTGACGATGCGCGTCCGCGAGGAGCTCGTCGGCATCCAGTACGGCTCCCGCCCCGACGCCCACGGCTGGATCCACAAGATCGCTTGATCTCTTCCGCTATCCCGGCCGGCAGGGTGGGGGAGGTGGACGACGTCGCCCGTGCCTACCTGTCGTTCATCACCCAGCCGTTCGCCACAGGGGCGACCCGGACCATCGACGGTGGAATTGTCCTGGTTTAGACTCTCGCTGATCATGGATGGCTTAATGAGCGCCGATGTCGGCGAAGACGGTTTTGTCACGCGGATTCGCATCGATCCGCGGGCCATGCGGCTGGGGTCGGAGGACCTGGCCGAGCGGCTGCTCCGGGTGGTGCGCGCGGCTCAGGCGAGCCACGTGGCACCACCCGCTTTCGATCCCGGCGACGTGGCCAGGCGGCTGGACGAGCTGGAGATTCAGGCGGCCCGCGACTTCGAGCACCTGACCGCGCTGCTCGACGACACGATCAGGAAACTGGGGGACTGATGGAGGTCATCATCGACGCCTCAGGACGGGACGCCTCGGGGCGCTCGTTCGGCAGGCTGGCCGAGGAGTACGAGCGGGGGCTGAGCTGGGCGCAGGACGAGCCGGTGCCGTTCGAGGAGCTCGCGGGGCCGTACCGGGAGCTGCGCGAGGGCCTGCGCCAGTCGTGCGAGCAGCTCGCGCGGACGCTGCGCAGGGTCGGCGACGGGCAGGTGCTCATGGCCGCGGTCAACGAACGGGCCGAGCAGGCGTGAGCGGGCTCGCGCTGCTCGGCGTGGAGTCGCTGCCCGGCGTGGAGGGCATCGACCGGCACATCGCGGAGCTGGACCGGGCCGCCGCCCACCACAGGAGCCTCGCCGAGTCGGGCCGCGGCGCCCAGGTGCTGGCCGCCGGCAACAGCGGCCCCGCCAGCGACGCGCTCGACGCCCACCTGGCCGAGGCGAACGTGGCCGACCACCTCGCGACCCGCTTCTCCAAGACGGCCGACATCCTGCGTCTCACCAGGGGCGTGCTGGTGTGGGCCGAGGGCATCCTGGTCGGCCTGGGCGCGCTCGCCGTGGCCGTGATGGTCCACCCCGAGCTGCTCGTCAGGCTCAGGGCCATGGCCGCGAAGCTGGTCCACCGGCTCCGCGAGATCACGGCCCGCATCGGCGCGATCATGCGCGGCATGTCCAAGACCCTGACCAAGCGCAGGGTCAATCGCGTGGCCGCCCGCTTCCACGACGAGTGGCGGGCGGGGCGCCGGTTGCCGGACGGCACCTACGACCCCAGGATGAAGACGACCACGGACCAGGCCTGGATCAGGAAGCACGGCACCGACCAGGTAGACATCGCCAACACCCGCTACCGCCACCTGCCCGCCGACTGGCAGCTCGAGAACAAGGAGTCGGCCCGCATCGGCGTTCAGCTGGTCGACGAGGCCCGCGCGTACGGCGTCGACGTCCACGGCCCCGAGTTCATGGAGCGGGCCTCCTCGGTGGTGCACGACAAATGGCTGGTGCGCAACGGGGAGTGGGCCTCGCCCGAGCAGCGGCTGCCCTACGAGCTGCTCTCGGAGGCGGAGAAGCAGAAGGACAGGGACGTCATCCGCATGGTGCTGAAGCTCTGGTGGTGAGCTAGCGCTTCCTGACCAGGGTGAGCCCGTCGGCGACCGGCAGGATGACCACGCTCACCCGCGGATCCTCCGCCACCAGGTCGTTGAACTCGCGCATCGCCACCGTGGTCGCCTCGTTGTGCGCCGGGTCGGCCACGTACCCGGTCCACAGCGTGTTGTCCACCATGAGCAGCCCGCCCGGGCGCAGCCTGCTGACCAGCAGCTCGTAGTAGGCCGGGTAGTTGGGCTTGTCGGCGTCGAGGAAGGCCAGGTCGATCCGCTCGTCGAAGGCCGCGAGCGTCTCCACCGCGGGCCCCAGCGTCAGCGTGACCCGGTCGGCCACCCCGGCCTTCTCCCAGTACCGGCGGGCGATCGCCGTCCACTCCTCGCTCACGTCGAAACAGTGCAGACGGCCGCCCGACAGCCCGCGCGCGATGCACAGCGACGAGTAGCCGGTGAACGTGCCCACCTCCACCGCCACCTGGGGCGCCATCAGCTGGGTGATCATGGTGAGCAACTGGCCCTGGTCCGCCGCGATCTGCATGCCGGCGCTGTTGCCGGTAGCGGCGCGCGTCTCCTCCGCCAGTTCCTGCAGCAGGGCGTCTGGCTGGGTGGAGTGGTCGAGGATGTACCGGGCTACGGCCTCATCGAGGAGAAATGCCTTCATGAACCCCATTGTGTAGGGTCACCACGGTGAGAACGAGGTTCTTGATCGCCGCCGTGTCGGCACTGGCCGTCCTCGGCATCGTCGCCCTCGCGGCGCCCGGGAGATCGGCCGAGGCGGCGGGACTGCTGCGGCAGCAGGACGGCTCGATGGTGCTCGCCGCATCGCAGGCCGGCGCGCCCGTCCTGGACCTCTACGAGGACTTCGACTGCCCGGTGTGCAAGGAACTGCACAGCAGGGTCAACGACACCCTGCTCAGGCTGGCCAGGGAGGGCAAGGTCAAGATCGTCTTCCACACCGTGACGATCTTCCGCGACGAGCCGATGCGCTCCAACTCCATCCGCGCCGCCGCGGCCGCGCGCTGCGTCCCCGAGACCAGCTGGCTGGCCTTCCGCGACGAGCTGTACGGCATGCAGCCCGCACCCCACGGCGAGGCCTCGGGCTTCACCGTCGAGGAACTGGTCAAGGCGGCCCACCAGGCGGGCGCCACCGACGCGGACTCGTGCATCACCCGCCAGTCCTACGCCCAGGAGCACGTGGCCCAGTCGGGCAGGATCCCGCTGGACGGCACGCCCACCGTGGTCCTGAACGGGCAGCAGCTCGGCGACGCCGCCTTCGACCCCGCCGCGCTCGAGCAGGCCATCACCGGCGGCTCGGGAACCACTGTCTGAAAGCTTGCTGTCCACAACGTGAGATCGATGTGCCACATGGTGACTCCATGTGGCAGACTCGTTCGCACCATGTTCTACGGTCTGCTCATTATCGGCAGGCGCGCTGGCTGACAAGGGACACCGCCAGCGCGCAGACCTCTCACGTCCGTGAGGGGTCTTTTTGTTTTCAGAAAACAGAACGTTTTCTCAAGGAGACTTTCGGATGGCCGACGACAGATTCCACGTCTACGACACGACGCTCCGCGACGGCGCCCAGCAGGAGGGCCTCAACCTCACGGTGGCCGACAAGCTGGCGATCGCGCGTCACCTGGACGGGCTGGGCGTCGGCTTCATCGAGGGGGGCTGGCCCGGCGCCAACCCCAAGGACACCGAATTCTTCCGGCGGGCTCGAACCGAGCTCGACCTGAAGCACGCGCAACTCACCGCGTTCGGCGCGACCCGCCGGGCCGGTGTGAAGGCCGCAGATGACCCTCTGGTAGCCGCCTTGCGCGAATCCGGCGCGCCGGTCGTGACTCTTGTCGCCAAGAGCCACGACCGGCACGTGGAGCTGGCCCTCCGTACGACTCTCCAGGAGAACCTCGCGATGATCCGCGATACGGTTTCTCACCTTCGTGCGGAGGGACAGCGAGTCTTCCTCGATGCCGAGCACTTCTTCGACGGTTACAAGTCCAATCCAGCCTACGCCCGTGAGGTGCTGCTCGCCGCCGCCGAGGCGGGAGCCGACGTCATCGCCCTGTGCGACACCAACGGCGGCATGCTGCCCGACGAGCTCGGCGAGGTCGTGCACGACGTCGCGCAGCTGGGCGCCAGGGTCGGCATCCACTGCCACGACGACACCGGCTGCGCCGTGGCCAACACCCTGGCCGCCGTCAGGGCCGGCGCCACGCACGTCCAGGGCTGCGCCAACGGGTACGGCGAGCGGTCGGGCAACGCCAACCTGTTCACCGTAGTGGCCAACCTGCAGCTCAAGCGCGGCTTCGACCTGGTGCCCCCGACGGCGCTCGCGGACATGACCCGCATCGCGCACGCCATCACCGAGGTCACCAACGTCACGCCCAACTCGCACGCGCCCTACGTCGGCACCTCCGCCTTCGCGCACAAGGCCGGCCTGCACGCCAGCGCCATCAAGGTCGACCCCAACCTCTACCAGCACATCGACCCCGCCGCGGTGGGCAACGACATGCGCATGCTCGTCTCGGACATGGCCGGGCGCGCCTCCGTCGAGCTCAAGGGCCGCGAGCTGGGCTACACGCTGACGCCCGAGCACACCAGGACGCTCGTCGACCGCGTCAAGGACCTCGAGTCCCGCGGCTTCACCTTCGAGGCCGCCGACGCCTCCTTCGAGCTGCTGCTGCGCGACACCGTCCACGGCGAGCGCAGGCGCCACTTCGAGGTGGAGTCCTGGCGCGTCATCGTCGAGCGCACCAAGGGCGGCGAGCTGGTCAGCGAGGCGACGGTCAAGCTGCACGCCAAGGGGGAGCGCATCGTGGCCACCGGGGAGGGCAACGGCCCCGTCAACGCCCTCGACCGCGCGGTCCGCCTGGCGCTGGAGAAGCTCTACCCGGAGCTGGCCAAGCTGGAGCTCGTCGACTACAAGGTCCGCATACTCGAGGGCACGCACGGCACGGACGCCATCACCCGCGTCCTGATCACCTCCAGCGACGACACCAGCGAGTGGGCCACCGTCGGCGTCGCCGAGAACATCATCGACGCCTCCTGGCAGGCACTGGAGCAGGCGGTCACCTACGGCCTCCTCCGCGCCGGTCGCGAGCCCTCCTAGCGCGCCCGGGCTCCCTGCGGGGAGCCCTCGCCGAGGCCGGTGATCAGCAGGGCGATGAGCCGATCGTAGGTCTCGTCCAGGTCCTCGGGGAGGCCGAAGGCGGCCTCCGCCTCGAGGATGGCGAAGCCGTGGACGGCGGCGCGCAGGCAGCGCGCCGCGTGGACGGCGGCCGAGTCGGTGAAGCCGTAGGCGCGCAGCGCCGCGAGCATGATGTCGATGACGCGTGACCCGGCCGCGATCGTGCCGGGCACGGGGGCCTGGTTGACGGCGGCGTAGCGGTGCGGGTGCGCCAGGACGTAGCGGCGCCAGGCCAGCATGAGCTCCCTGATCGCCTCGTCCGCCGATCGCCCGAGCACGGCCGCGCCGACCTGGTCGGCGAGCTCGCCCAGGACGCGCGCAGAGACCAGCTCCCGCAGCTCGGCCAGGTTGCGCACGTGCTTGTAGAGCGAGGGCGTGGCCACCCCGGCCTCGGCCGCCACGGCGGCCAGGGTGAGCGCCCCCGGCCCCGACGCGTCGACGATCCGCAGCGCCACGTCCACCACCGCTTCGGCGGAGAGCGCCGCCCTAGCCACGGGCCTCGTCCTTGAGGAAGCGCAGGACGGCGGCGGCGACCTCGTCGGGGAACTGGACGTGGGCGTAGTGCCCCGCGCCCTCGATCATCTCCACGCGGCCGAGCCCGGCGGGCATCGCGGCGACGATGCCCTCGCCCTCCGCCTGCGGGTCGGACCAGTCGGGGTCGAGGCTGCCCTCGATGACCAGGGCGGGGCAGCGCAGGTCGGCCAGGCGGGCGCCGGCGTCGGTGGGGGCCGACATGCCCATCTTGGCGACGACGGCCATCCGGCCCGGGCGGCGCAGGTCGGCCTCGAGGTCGGCGATGTGGCCGGCGTAGGAGGCGGGCTTGGTGCCGGGGTAGGCGTGGTCGAGGTAGCTCTTCCAGATGCCGACGCTGCGCAGCAGGCCGGTGCCCATCAGCAGCCTCATGCCCTTGCGGTAGCGGGCGTTGGAGAACAGCGCGCCCACGTCCATCTTCTGCGCCCGGGTGAACGGGCTGATCTCGACGACGGCCGTCACCAGGTCCGGCTCCTGGGCGGCGGCGATCGTCGCGGCGCCGCCGGCGAAGGAGTGGCCGACCAGGACGGCGGGCCCGCCCAGGTGCCGCACCAGCGCCAGCAGGTCGCCTGCCGCGTCGGTGCGGGTGTAGGAGGACCAGCCGACGCTCGACTCGCCGTGGCCGCGCTGGTCCAGGCTGGCCACCCGGTAACCGGAGGCGGCCAGCCTGTCGGCGAGCTCGGCGTAGGCGGAGCGGTTGTCGCCCATGCCGTGGGCCAGGACGATCAGCGGGCCTTCGCCGATGACGTCGTATGCGAGCTGCCCACCGTCGATGTTCAGGATCATGGCCGCCTCCAAGTGGCTACTTTCTATAGCCAGGAGGCTAATACCATTAGCCAAGCGGCGTCAACAGGGGCTCAGAGGAGCTTGGCCGGCAGCTTCACGCCCTCCACGGAGACCTTGCCGCCCGAGCAGGACACGCTGGGCGAGTCGCCGGGCACGATGACGGTGAGCAGGTCGGAGGCCGCGGGCGAGACCACCACGTTGGTCCGCTGCTTGGACAGGTACGCGGGCGACACCCAGCCCAGCTTGCCGCCGCGCTCCACCCGCTGGCCGCCGATCGGCTTGCACCCGGACAGCTGCACCAGCGTGACGCGGAACTTGCCGTCGGACAGCACGACCCGGCCGCCCCCGTTCGAGACGACCTTCAGCGACGGGTCGAAGCGCCACAGGCTCTGGATCTTCTTGCCGCCCGCGGCGCTGTCGAGCACCGCCATGAAGTCCTCGCCGTGGTTGACCAGCACCGAGCGGGTCCTGGCCGTGCCGTAGGCCTTGTCGGTCAGCTGGAAGGCCTGTCGGTCCTTGCCGTAGGCCGTCTGGGCGAGCTTGCTTGCCGTACGGGGCCTGAAGCGCTCGCCCACCACGACGGGGATGTTGTGCGCCGTCGGGCCGAGCGTCCAGTAGCGGTAGGTGCTCTTCTCGTAGGAGTTGAAGCCGCCGTCGACCAGGATGTCGCGGCCCTTGGCGTAGTAGGTGACGCCCAGGTGGTCCTCGTGGCCGTGGAACTTCATGCCGGGACCGAAGCGGATGGAGTAGAACGCCGAGTCGGGCTTGTTCCACTCGGTGCGGCCGAAGACGTACCCGGCCTTGTAGACCTTGACCGCGTCCTTCGGGGTGCCGGTGTCCATCTTCGGCTCGGTCTCGGCGTCGCCGTCGCCGATGGGCACCATGTAGCCGTTGGGCTGGGTGGCGTGGGCGACGAAGTCCTTGAGCGCGTCGGCGCGGCTGGCGACCTCGCCGGGCACCTTGCGGCCGCAGGCGCGCATGTTCTCCATCGCGACCTGCAGCCTGCCGTACACGTAGACCGCGTAGCGAGGCGCCTGCTCCATCAGCGCGCCCTGCGAGTCGACGTCCAGCTTGACGGTGCCGACCAGGCGCTTGTTGGCCAGGGCGGTCCAGTCCGACCGGCCGTAGCGGCAGCCGATCCCCATCAGCGCGATGTCCTGGTCCATCCCGTGGTTGTGGCCCTTCTTGTACAACCGCGGGTCGGACAGGAGCTTGGCGTGCTCCTTGAGGCTGTCCTTGAGCCAGTCGTCCTTGACGTGCATGCTCAGGCAGATCAGCGCCTGGGAGCGCAGCGAGACGGGGTGGTCCTTCCACACGTACGGCTTGGTGCCGGGGGCGCCGCGCCTGTTGTGGTCCACCCAGTCCTTGGCGATCTCCTTGGCCCGGTCGAGGTAGGGCTGCTCGCCGGTGTCCTCGTAGGCCACGACCAGCGTGCCCATCCAGCGCAGCGACTGGAAGACGAACTCCCAGGACCGGTTGTGGTACGGGCTCGCGCCCCAGTTGATCTTCTTGCCCAGCTTGTACGACGGCAGCCCGACCAGCGAGATGTCGCCGCGCATGACGTCGTCCGCGGTCGGCGTGGCGGGCAGCCAGTCGCCCTGGCACTGAGCGGTGCGCTTGACCTTCGTGTCGGCATGGACAGGGCTCGTCACGGCGCCGAGGGCCAGCACGAGGGCAAGGGGTATCGCGAGGCGGCGCACGCCGGTTCCTTCCGCATGAACGATGAGGGCGAGACATGCTGACGGAATCCTGATCTACCGGTCAAGCCGGATGCGCGATCGTTATGGCGTTTCGCCGGTATTGTCGGGGGCTATGTCCCAGGTCCGCACGCACGCGATCTTCCTGGTGGCGCTGCTGGCGGGCCTGGCCCTGCGGATCGTGGCGCTGCTGGGGTACCGGCCCGCGATCTGGTTCTGGGCGGACTCCTTCGCCTACCTGGGTGCCGCCCTCGACCCGCGGCCGCTGGAGTCGCGCACGTCGGGCTACTCGCTGTTCCTGTGGGCGCTCAAGCCGCTGTCCAGCCTGGAACTGGTCGTCGTCGTCCAGCACCTGATGGGCCTGGCCATCGGCGTGTTCATCTACCTGCTGCTGCGGCGGCTGGCAGGCCTGCCCGGCTGGGCGGCCACGCTGTTCGCGCTGCCGGCGCTGCTCGACGCCTTCCAGATCCAGCTCGAGCACCTGATCATGGCCGACCTGCTGTTTGTCTTCCTGGTGATGGCCGCGGTGACGCTGGTGCTGTGGCGGCGGCGCCCCACGCTCTGGGTGGGCGCGGGCGCCGGCCTGCTGCTGGCCGCGGCCACGGTGACGCGCACGATGGGGCTGCCGGTGATCGCGGTGGTGCTGGTCGGGCTGCTGCTGCGCCGCGCGGGCTGGCGGCCGCTCGTCGCGCTGGCCGCCGCCTGCGCCGTTCCGCTCGCGGGCTACGCCCTGTGGTTCCAGAGCGAGTACGGCCAGCTCGGGCTGAGCCGGGGCGGCACGTTCCTGTGGGCGCGGACCATGACGTTCGCCGAGTGCGAGCCCGGGCACAGCCTGTGCCCCAAGGAGCCCCTGGGGCAGCGCAAGGCGCCGCCGGAGTACATCTGGGGCGCCGACTCGCCCATCAACCAGCTCGACACCGACTCCGCGGGCAAGGATGCCGCCGCCGGGGCCGAGGCCAAGCGGATCATCCTGGCCCAGCCGCTCGACTTCCTGCTCACCGGGCTCGGCGACGTGGCCCACGTGTTCACCTGGGACCGGTGGGTGTACCCGGTCGCGGGGCCGCAGAGCGCCTACGTCTTCCCCGAGCGCCCGGCGCCCTTCAAGAAGGGACCCGCGTCCCAAGGTAAGACGGCCGCCGAGCTCACGACCGCCTACCAGGGCTTCACCGGCGAGACGATGACCGTCGAGCCCTACGCGGGACTGATCCGGAAATATCAGGAATTCGGGTTCCTGCGCGGGCCCTTCCTGGCCGTGCTGCTCGTGATCGGGCTGGCCGGGATCGTGGTGCGTTGGCGGCGCCTGGGCGGAGTGGTCCTCCTGCCGTGGACGGCGGGCGTGGTCCTGCTGGTCGTGCCCGTGCTCATCGCCGCCTTCGACCACCGGTACGTGCTGCCCGCCGTACCGCTGATCTGCCTGGCCGCGGGGCTGGCCATTGGCCGGAATATTGCGGAAGAGGACCGCCCGGCCACTCGCGCCACCCCGCGATCTCACGACATGGTGGACGCATGATGGACTTCCCGGACACCCCTGCCTGCCGTACCGCCCTCGAGGTCGCGACCGAGTACCACACGCCGTCGCTGCTGAACCACTCCATCAGGGCCTATCTGTTCGCCGCCGCCTACGGGCGCGAGCACGGGATCGGGTTCGACGACGAGCTGCTGTTCGTGTCCTCGATGCTGCACGACATCGGGCTCACCCCGCAGTTCGACAGCCACACCGTGCCCTTCGAGGAGGCCGGCGGGCACGTGGCGTGGGTGTTCGGCGCGGGCGCCGGCTGGCCGGTCGAGCGCAGGGTGCGCGCCGCCGAGGTGATCATCCGCCACATGTGGGACCAGGTGGACGTCGAGCAGGACCCCGAGGGCCACCTGCTCGAACTGTCCACCGGGATGGACATCTCCGGCCGCCGCACCGAGGAGATCCCCGCCGGCGTGCGCGTGGACGTGCTGGCGCGCTACCCGCGGCTCGACATCGCCAAGGAGTTCACCGCCTGCGTCACCGAGCAGGGGGCGCGCAAGCCGGACAGCCTGGCGGGCCGCTTCGTGCGTGCCGGCATCGCCGACCACATCGCCGCCAACCCGCTGGACCGCTAGCTCACGCGCCGCTTGGCCGGCTCGAGCGTCACCTGGGCGACCGCGGGCACGCGCTCGGTCTCCAGCGTCGAGCGCATCCGCGGGATCGCCACGTCGGACAGCTGGGTCAGGACCTGGCTCATCGGAGCCTGCTCGTCGGCCACCAGGTTGAGCCGCACCTCGCCCGCCTCGCCCAGGTTGGCGCTGGCCCGCAGCACCGCGGGGCTGGCGGCCACGTCGGCGGCCACCGCCTGGGTGATGCCGTTCGAGGAGACGAGCGTCGTTCCCGTGGGCCCCGAATCCAGGCGCAGCGTGCCGGCCGTGGCGCGGCGGCCCTGGACGAGCAGCCAGCGCAGGCCCAGGATCGCCATGATCGCCGCGACCACCGCCACGCCCCACCACACCATGGGGTCGCGCATCCGCGTGAGCAGGATCGGCTGGTTCGCGGGCGTCGTGCCCCACAGCACCAGGCCGAGTACGCCGAGCAGGACCAGGAGCAGGCCGACCAGGGTCAGTCCGATCCGGTTGCCACGCGCCGTCCGCCGGTTCATGCCCGCTCCTTGAGATCGACCCGCACCGCGAGCGGCGTCACGGGCTGCAGCGCCGCCATCCTGGTCAGGACGGCATGCCGTACGGCTTCCGCCGCCTGCTCCTTCTCCGGCCCGGCCACGCGACCGGTGATGGTGACCGTGGGCCCGCGGATCGAGGCATGCGCCTCGTAGACCCCGGGCACCTGCTCGGCGGTGTGCCCCAGGGCACTGGCGAAGCTCCTGGCCCGCACCCCCACCATCAGGTCGGGATCGCCGGTGTGCACCGGTATCAGGCCAGATCGCCCGGAACGCAACGCGGTCACCAGCAACGCCAGCCCGGCCGCGAGCATCAGCAAGGCCACGATCAGGATGAGCGGCTGCCGCCACGGATTGGTCACGGCCCAGACGTACATGCGGGCATAGGCGACCAGCGGACGGTTGAGCAGCGCCGAGACGACCTCGGCGGCCACCAGCACGCCCACCACCGTGATGAGCAGCGCGACCAGCGACGACAGCACCGTCCGCGACGGGCGGAACATCTTCATGGCCGTCTTGTCGGCCGGCGTGGCGCTCATGGCTGGAGCTCCGTGGTGATCCTCAGGTCCACCCGGGAGACCGCGAGACCCGTGAGCTGGGCCACCCGGTGGGCCACGTAATCCCTGATCTGGGCCGAGAGCTCGCGCAGCGGCACCGGGTAGGCGACGGTCACCGCCAGGCGGATCGCGATCGCCTCCCCGGCGACCTTCGCCTCCGTGGCCTGCGCCCACATCGGCCCGCCGGTGTCGACCCGCAGCACCGCCGGCAGCTCGGCCGCGCTCTGGATGGCGATCCGGGTGGCCACCCGGTCCGTGATCCGCGTGCGGCCGCGCTGCCCGACGGCGGCGGTGGTCATCGTCTCTTCGCGGTGAGGTTCGGCAGGGTGATCTCACCGCCCTGCAGGACCCGTCCGACCAGGAGTCCGACGGCCCCCAGCACGAGCACGAGCAGGAACGCCCCGAGCCCGCCGAAGGCCCCGGCCAGCCCGAGCACCATGCCCACGGCCATACCGATCAGCGGCAGCACTGCGGTGTTGCTCATCACGCCTCCTTCACTGGACCCTGGGTTCCGGGTGCTCTGCGGTCTCGGACTTCTCGCCCGGCAGATGCACGTCGTCGACCTTGATGTTGACCTCGGTGACCTCCAGGCCGCACATCCGCTCGACCTCGGCGATGACCTTGGCGCGTACGGCTGCCGCCATCTCCGGGATCGCGGTGCCGTACTCGGCGACCAGGTCCAGGTCGACCGCTGCCTGGCGCTCGCCCACCTCGACGGAGACGCCCTGGGAGACGCTCTTCTCCGCGCCCACCATGCCGCGCATCACGCCCAGCGCCCTCGCGGTGCCGCCGCCCATGGCGTACACCCCGTCCACCTGGCTTGCGGCCAGACCGGCGATCTTGGCGACGACGGCGTCGTCGATGGTGGTCGCGCCCTTCTCGGTCTTGAGCGCTCCGGCTTCCTGGGTTCTCTGTCCCGGGACCGCCGGCGCTTGATCCTTGACGCTTGGCTCCGCCACGATCCGTCACCCCCGACGCTCGCTGAGTCACTACGTCCCGGACAATTACCGCCAATTCACGAAAAATGCGCCTGAAAACGCACTCTATATACGCTTGTGGGTCTTTCCTGACTCGAGCTGCGCCCGGCTCGCGCGTCGAGGGCCGGGCGGGGTTGTCGCGGCGCGCCGTACGACACTCAGCTCTTTGACGTTCCAGACAGCGGTGATGCGGCCGGGGGCGCTCCCTGTTCGCACCTCTATGTCCTGCGACGGGAGGTTGGGGGCGGCTAATTGGATTGCAGGCCAGCGATAGCCTTGTCAGGTGCGTATAGCTAGGTTCTCCACAGGCGAAGGCGTGTCGTTCGGCGTCGTCGAGGGCGGCCCGGGCGAGGAGTTCATCTCCACCGTCTCCGGCCACCCGTTCGGGCAGGTGCAGTTCACCGGCGAGCGGCAACCGCTCAGCCAGGTGCGGCTGCTCGCCCCGATGCTGCCGAGCAAGGTCGTCGCCATCGGCAGGAACTATGCCGACCACGCCAAGGAACTGGGCAACGAGGTGCCCGAGGAGCCGCTCATCTTCCTCAAGCCGTCGACCTCCGTGATCGGTGACGGCGAGGCGATCGCCTATCCGGCGCTGTCCGACCGGGTCGACTTCGAGGGAGAGCTGGCCGTGGTCATCGGGCGGCTGTGCCGCGAGGTGCCGGTCGACCGGGTCAAGGACGTGATCTTCGGCTACACCTGCGCCAACGACGTCACCGCGCGCGACCTGCAGAAGAAGGACGTCCAGTTCACCCGGGCCAAGAGCTTCGACACTTTCTGCCCGCTCGGCCCGTGGATCCAGACCGACCTCGACCCGAGCGACCTGGCCCTGACGACCACGGTCAACGGCGAGGTACGGCAGAGCGCCCGCACCAGCCAGCTCATCAACGACATCCCCGCGCTCGTGGCGTACGTGAGCGCGGTCATGACGCTGATCCCCGGCGACGTGATCCTCACCGGCACCCCGGCGGGCGTGGGCCCGCTCGAGGTCGGCGACGAGGTCAGCGTCGGCATCGAGGGCATCGGCACCCTGACGAACAAGGTGGTCTCCCGTGACTGATCTACGGGTGCGTTTCGCCCCGTCCCCGACCGGTATGTTCCACGTGGGCGGCGCCCGCACGGCGCTGTTCAACTGGGCCATGGCCGAGCAGACCGGCGGACGGTTCGTGCTGCGTATCGAGGACACCGACGCCAGCCGCAACAAGCCGGAGTGGACCGAGGGCATCATCTCGGCGCTCGACTGGATCGGCGTCAACGGCTCCAACCCGGTCTTCGAGGGCCCGTACTTCCAGTCCGCGTTCGAGCCGCAGCACCGCGAGGCCGTGGCCAAGCTGCTGGCCGACGGCCGGGCCTACTACTGCGACTGCACCAGGGACGACCTGGTCGCCAGGACCGGTTCCGAGCACAAGGGCTACGACGGCTACTGCCGCGACCGCGGCCTGACCGAGGGCGCGGTCCGCTTCCGCACGCCCGACGAGGGCGTCACCGTGGTCGACGACGTCATCCGCGGCCGGGTCGAGTTCCCCAACGAGGCCCAGGAGGACTTCGTCATCGCCCGCACCAACGGCACGCCGCTCTACGTGCTGGCCAACGCGGTCGACGACATCACCCAGAACATCACCCACGTCGTGCGCGGCGAGGAGCACCTGGGCAACGCCGCCAAGCAGCAGCTGCTCTGGCCCGCGCTCGGCGCCAACCCGCCGGTCTGGGCGCACCTGCCGGTGATCGTCAACGAGCAGCGCAAGAAGCTGTCCAAGCGCCGCGACAAGGTCGCCCTTGAGGACTACCGCGCCGAGGGTTACCTGGCCGAGGCCATGGTCAACTACCTGATGCTGCTGGGCTGGGGGCCCGGCGACGACCGCGAGATCATGCCGTGGGCGGAGATGATGCCGCTGTTCAAGGTGGAGAACGTCAACTCCGCCAGCGCCTTCTTCGACGAGAAGAAGCTGCGCGCCTTCAACGGCGAGTACATCCGGGCGCTGCCGGCCGAGGTGTTCGAGGAGCGCTGCGCGCCCTACCTCGACCCGATGTGGGACCGCGAGACGTTCAGCAAGGTCGCGCCGCTGGCGCAGACCCGCCTCACGGTCCTGTCGGAGATCAGGCAGAACGTCGACTTCCTCTTCCTCGAAGAGCCCGTCTTCGACCAGGCCTCCTGGGACAAGGCCATGAAGAGCTCGGCGGAGGAGATCCTGTCCGGCTACCTGGCCAAGCTCGAGACCGTCAGCTGGGACCCCGAGTCGCTCAAGGAGGCGCTCGAGGAGGTCGGCAACGCCCAGGGGCTCAAGCTCGGCAAGGCGCAGGCCCCGGTCCGGGTGGCCGTTACGGGCCGGACGGTGGGGCTGCCGCTGTTCGAGTCGATCGAGGTGCTGGGCAGGGGGCGGTCGCAGGAGCGGCTGCGCGCCGCGCTAGCACGCCTGCGAGGCTGACGGCGGCGCCCACCGCCGACGCCACCCACACCCCTGTGACGCCGATCCTGGCGCTCAGCAGATAGGCCAGGGGCAGCTGTACGGCGAAGCCGGCCAGCGTGGCCGCGAACAGCCGGCCACCCCTGCCGTCGGCCTGCATGCGCCCGCCCACGGCGATCAGCCCGCCGAACGGCACCAGGTAGAGCGCCATCCAGCGCAGGTAGCTCACCGCGGCCTCGGGGTCCGCGGTGAACAACCCCGCAGCCGGTACGGCCAGCAGGTTCAATCCCGCCGCGACCACCACCCCCGCTCCCAGCCCGAGCCACAACGGCGACCCGGAGGCCTGGGAGCGGGCGTTCTGGATCATGGCGGCCTGCTTGAGCGCGTAGAAGGCCATCACCCCGGCCAGCATGATCTTCTGGCCGATGCCGAACCCGGCCAGCGCGGCGGTGCCGAACGAGGCCACCAGCCCGGTCTGCAGCCACCCCACGATGTCCCGTGCCAGGAAATCCCCGGACATCGGCAGCCCCGTCTTCACGACGTTTCCGGCATTCTCCAAGACCCTGCGGGCGCCCTGCGGCGTCGAAGCCGCGGTTGCGGGGCGCGTCAGCCGTACCAGGGTGCGGCAGGAGATGGCGAGCGTGATCGCGCGGGCCGTGAGGGTGGCCCAGGCGGCGCCGTCCACCCCCAGGCCGAGGCCGTAGATGCACAGCGGGTCCAGCGCGATGACCAGGGCGTTGCAGATCAGCGCGTTGCGCATCGGGATCCGGGTGTTGCCGAGGCCCTTGACGATGCCGTCGGCCACGGTCTGGGCGAAGTACACCGGCAGGCCGCCGAGCGAGATCAGCAGGAAGCCCTCGGCGTGCGTGCCGAGCGCCAGCACCGGCCGCAGCAGCAGCGCGGGGACCACGATCACCGCCGACGCCGCGGCCCACAGCGCCCAGCCGGACCTGATCGCCGGGCCCAGGGGAGCGCGGCCGTCGAGGCGCCCGACCACGACCGTAAGGCCGAAGGGGATGGCCAGGAACACCCCGTAGGCCAGGTACTCCAGCGTGGTCGCCACGGTGACCGTGGCTATCGCCTCAGGGCCGAGCCCGGACACCCACAACAGGTCGATCACGCTCACCGCCACGACGGCCGTGAGCAACTCCACGTAGACGGGCAGGGCCAACCGGATCATGATTTACCTCGATTCGCTATATGTCGTTTCGATGTATAGCGATACGATGCGCCCATGGCAAGTGGCGGTGACCTGACCCTCACCATCCTGGGGTTCCTGAACGAGCGGCCGATGCACGGCTACGAGCTCAAGAACAGGCTCAACGCGCTCAGCGGCCACATGCGGCCGCTCAGCGACGGCGCGCTCTATCCGGCGGTCGCCCGGCTTGAGGCCAAGGGCCTGGTCGAGCGGCACGAGGAGGAGGGCGCCGCGGCTGCGCGCAGGCTGGTGATCACGCTCACGGACAAGGGCCGCGACGAGCTCACGAAACGGCTCGGTGAGCCACCGGACCTGGACATCAGCGACCAGAGCCGGTTCTTCGCGCTGCTGACGTTCCTGTCGGTGCTGCCGGAGCAGCAGCAGGCGGCGGTGCTGCGCCGCCGGCTCGACTTCCTGCGCACGCCCGCCAGCTTCTTCTACGAGGGCGACCGCCCGGTCAGGGCCGAGGACGAGCCCGACCCCAACCGGCGCGGCATGCTGCTCATCGCCCGAGCCACCGGCAAAGCCGAACGCGCCTGGCTCGAGGACCGCCTGACCGAGCTGGAATCACCCCATGCCACGCCACTCCGATAGCGCCCGGACGCGGCAGGGGCGGGTCAGGACAGGCCGCGGCGCTCCAGGAGGGGCTGGATGCTGGGCTCGCGGCCGCGGAAGTTGCGGAACTGGGTCAGCGGGTCGAGGCTGCCGCCCTTGGACAGCAGCTCGCGGCGGAAGTGGTCGCCGTTCTCCCGCTTCAGCCCGCCGTTCTCCTTGAACCACAGCACGCTCTCGGCGTCGAGCACCTCGCTCCAGATGTAGGAGTAGTAGGCCGCGCTGTAGCCGCCGGAGAAGATGTGCGCGAAGTAGTTCGTCCGGTAGCGGGTCCGCACCAGCGGGAAGGCGATCTGCGCCGCCTCGAGCGCGGCCTGCTCGAACGCCTGCGCGTCCTCGACGGTCTCACCCTCGCCCAGCTTGTGCCAGGCCCAGTCGAGCAACGTCGCCGCCAGGTACTCCACGGTCTTGAAGCCCTGGTTGAACTTCTCGGTGGCCGTCATCTTGGCCACCAGCTCGGCCGGCATCGGCTCGCCGGTCTCGTGGTGCTTGGCGTAGTTGGCCAGGATCTCCGGCCAGGTCGCCCACATCTCGTTGACCTGCGAGGGGTACTCCACGAAGTCGCGCGGCACGTTGGTGCCGGACACCCGCGGGTAGCGCACCTGCGAGAACAGCCCGTGCAGGGCGTGGCCGAACTCGTGGAAGGCGGTGTTGACCTCGTCGAAGGTGAGCAGCGTCGGCCCCTCGGCGGGCTTGGTGATGTTGAGGTTGTTCATCACCACGGGCTTCTCGCCGAACAGGAACGACTGGTCGACCAGGTTGTTCATCCACGCGCCGCCCCGCTTGGTGGGCCGCGCGTACGGGTCGAGCGCGAACAGCCCGAGCGCGCTGCCGTCACCGTCGAACACCTCGAAGACCCTAACGTCCGGGTTGTACCCCTTCAGGTCGGTCCGCTCGGTGAACGTGATCCCGTACAGCTGCGTGGCCGCGTGGAAGATGCCGTCCAGGAAGACCCGGTTCAGCTCGAAGTAGGGCCGCATCGCCTCGGCGTCGAAGTCGTAGCGAGCCGCCCGCACCTTCTCGGTGTAGAACGACCAGTCCCACGGCTCGATCGCGCTGTGTTGTCCATATTTGGCTGCCTGCTCGGCCAGCGCCTCGGCCTCCTTGCGCGCGTTGCGTACGGCGGGCCCCACGAGCTGGCCGAGCATCGACTCGACCGCCTCCACGGTCTTGGCCGTCTGGTCCGCCACCGCGTAGGCCGCGTGGTTGGGGAAGCCGAGCAGCGCGGAACGCTCGGCCCGCAGCGTGGCCATCCTGATCGCCAGCGCGAAGTTCTGCGGCGCCCGCTCCACGCTCAGCCGGTAGAGCCTCTCGCGCACGCCGCGATCGGTGAGCTGGGCCAGCGCCGGCTGGTTGGTGAAGTTGAGCAGCGGCAGGACGTACTTGCCGTCCTTCTCCAGCGCCTTGATCTGGGCCTCGTCCAGCCCGTCGAGCTCGGCCGGGTCCTCGACGACCAGCGCCGACTCGGTGGAGGCCTTGATCAGGTTCTGCGAGAACTCGGTGGACAGCCTCGACAGCTCCTCGTTGAGCTCCCGCAGCCGGGCCTGCTGCTCCTCCGACAGGTCCGCGCCGGCCCTGACGAAGTCCTCCCGGTACTTCTCCAGCAGCCACGCCTCCTCGGGGTCGGCCGTGGCCACCTGCTTGATCCGCGCCCACAGCGCCCGGTTGAGCCGGACGGCGTCGCTGTGCTTGGCCAGCGCGGGCGAGACCTGCTGCTCGATCTCCATGATCGTGTCGGTGGAGTCGGAGGCGGCGACGCTGAAGAAGACCATCGACACGCGGCTCAGGATCTGGCCCGCGCGCTCGAGCGCGGCGACGGTGTTGGCGAAGGTGGGCGGCTCGGTGCTGTTCGCGATGGCGTCGACCTCGGCCAGGTGATCGGCCATGCCGCGCTCGAAGGCGGGCAGGTAGTGCTCCTCGCGGATCTCCTCGAAGGGCGGCAGCTGATACGGCAGGCTGCTGGGGGCGAAGAACGGGTTCTCGGCCAACGCTAGGGCTCCTCCACGTGGTGTTTTGTCCCCTTCAGCTTGGCATGACCGGGTGGTCGGCGCGCGTTTGAGGGAATCGTTTTGGTGTCACCCGCCAAGCTGGGCTATTCTTTCGGAGGTCGCCGAGCGAGCCCCACAAAGGGCCCGCATACGGTGGGGTATGGTGTAATTGGCAGCACGACTGATTCTGGTTCAGTTAGTCTAGGTTCGAGTCCTGGTACCCCAGCTTTCCCTCATTTTCCCAGCCGGTCGAGAATTTCGATGATCTTCCGTGTCGCCTCGGCTGTCGGTGCGTGTGACGCCTCCACGGTGAAGACCTGAAACCTGTTGCCCGGTGTCGCGGCGTCCGCTTCTCTGATCATCCTGTCCTGCAGCGCGAGCGGGATCGTCCGGTCCTTGGCGTGCCTGATGTAGGTGCGCGGCACCCGGCCCCACCTGTCCTTGTGGCCCCTGGCGTCGGCGACCGGCACCTGGAGGCTCTCGTCCGGCAGCAGCGTGTTGAGCATCGCCAGGAACTCGCCCTCACTGGCCTCGGCCATGAACGCTTCCTTGGCCGCCCGCAGGAACTCCTTGTCGTTCGTCCGCCAGTTGGTCCGTGACGCCTTGATCACCCGCGGGTCGGCCACCATGCCCTTCACCAGGTTCGGCACCAGGCTCGCCTTGCCCTCCGGCGTGCCCAGGTAGTCGGCCGCCGAACGCAGCCGCGTGCAGCAGAACGCCGTGTCGTACACGAGCCGGTGGATCAGGTCCGGCACCGCGTCGGCCACCTTGGTGATCACCACGCCGCCCAGGCTCCCGCCGACCAGGATGACCGGGCCGTGCGGCGCGGCCCGCCGTACCGCCTTGACCGTGGCCGCGACGTGGTCGTCCAGCGTCACCCCGGCCACCGGCGAGGGCAGCGACGCGAACGTGGCCAGGTCCTGCGGGGCCTGGTAGGAGGCGTGGAACTGCTCGGCGGGACCGTGGCCGGGCAGCTCCACGCCGACCGTGCGGTAGCCGCGCAGGGCCAGCTCGGGATCCGCGGTCGCCACGCCGTTGGCGCCCGTCACGAAGACGTAGGTGGTGACGCCCTTCTTCGCCGCGCCCGTCGCGGTCACCGCGCCCGCGACGGCGGTGGCCTGCAGCATGCCTCTTCTGGAGATGTTCGTCATGCAAGTCAGGATGTAGTCCTGGCTCGCGCGGCGAATCGCCCAGGTGGCGACCCATGCGGTGGAGGCTCGGCATCCATCGATCGGTGGATACGTGCCAGGCTGGACGGGTGACGGACGTGACGCGCTGGATCCATGTCGGGCTGGCCTACGGCCTGCTCGCGGTCTCGGCGGCCGGCGCGGCGTTCATGGGCGCGGGCGCCGGCACCGTGCCGCTCGTCGTGCTGGCCGCGGCCTGGATCGTGCCGCTGATCTGGCTGTTCCCGCGCCGTGACGAGCGTCCCGCGCTCGTGTGCGGCTACTACGTGGTCCTCGACGTGCTGGCCTGGGCGCTGGTGACCAGGAGCGCGGCGTTCGCGGTGTTCGCCTCCGTCGGATACCTGCTGGCCTTCGCAATCCTGCCCGCCCGGCTGGCCATGATCGGCGTCACGGGCACGGCCGTGCTCACCGTCGTCGGCCAGATGGGACCCGAGGCGCAGGTCGGGGTGTACACGGTCATCGGCGGCATCGCCGTACCCCTGGTGTTCGCGGGATGGTACGTCGCCGCGGAGAGCGACAAGCGGCGCGAGCTGATCACCGAGCTGCGCACGGCGCTCGCCGAGAACGCCGAGCTGCACGCCCGCCTGCTCGAGCAGGCCAGAGAGGCGGGCGTCCGCGACGAGCGGCAGCGGATGTCCGGCGAGATCCACGACACGATCGCGCAGGACCTGGTCGCCCTCACCGGCCAGCTGCGCGCCGCCGACCGCGCGGCCGAGGAGACGGTACGGCGGCGCCACCTCGACCAGGCGGCGACGCTGGCCGCGCGGGGCCTGGCCGAGGCCCGCCGTTCGGTGCGCGCCCTGCGGCCCGAGCCGCTGGAGAACGGCCTGCTGCCCGAGGCGATCACCCGGATGGCCCGCACGTGGGGCGAGACCGCCGACGTCGCGCTGACCGTCGAGGTCACGGGCACGCCCGTCGCGCTCGCGCCCGACCTGGAGGTGACCCTGTTCAGGGTGGCCCAGGAGGCGCTGGCCAACGTGGCCAAGCACGCCGGGGCCGCCAGGGCGGGCGTGACGCTGTCCTACGAGGACTCCGCGGTCCTGCTCGACGTCCGCGACGACGGGCGCGGCTTCGATCCAGAGAGCCCGCGCGAGGGATTCGGGCTGGACGGCATGCGGCAGCGGGTGCACGGCGTGGGTGGCACCCTGGAGGTCGAATCCGAGCCGGGGCAGGGCACGGCCGTCGCCGTCAGCGTGCCCGCGATACCAGCGGAAGGCGGACGATGAGGGTCCTCATAGTGGACGACCACCCGATCGTGCGCGACGGCCTGCGCGCGGCCCTGGCCGGCCACGACGACCTCGAGGTGGTGGGGGAGGCGGCCGACGGCGAGACGGCCCTGCGGCTGGCCGCCGAGCTGCGGCCCGACGTCGTGCTGATGGACCTGCGCATGCCGGGCATGGACGGGGTGACGGCGATCCGCTCGCTGAGCGGCACCCGGGTGCTGGTGCTGACCACCTTCGACACCGACGTGCTGCCCGCGCTGGCGGCCGGCGCCAGCGGCTACCTGCTCAAGGACGCCGAACCCGACGAGCTCGTACGCGCGCTGCGGGCCACCCACCGGGGCGAGACGGTCCTCGCGCCCGCCGTGGCGGGCAGGCTGGCCGAGCACGTCCGCAAGCCGGTGCGCGCCGCGCTCAGCAAGCGGGAGCTCGAGGTGCTGCGGCTGGTCGCGGGAGGGGCCACGAACAGGGAGGCGGCCTCCCGGCTGTTCATCAGCGAGGCCAGCGTCAAGACGCATCTGCTGCACATCTACGCCAAGCTCGACGTCCGCGACAGGGCCGCCGCCGTCGGCGAGGCCTACCGCAGAGGGATTCTGTGACCTGCAAAGCGGTTTGGTGGCACTCCTCGGGGTGCGGTAGAGTTACCTCCGTTGCCGGGGAGGCCCGGCACGTTCGCTTGTGGACAGGGTCCCGTCGTCTAGTGGCCCAGGACGCCGCCCTCTCAAGGCGGTAGCGCCGGTTCGAATCCGGTCGGGACTACCACTGTCACAAGCTCGCGAAGGTCCCGTCGTCTAGTGGCCCAGGACGCCGCCCTCTCAAGGCGGTAGCGCCGGTTCGAATCCGGTCGGGACTACTGTCTCTCGCGTGTCATGAGCAGTCCGAGCCTTCTCGGTCTGCTCATTTCTTTTTTGCCTGCGAAGGCAGGGTCTAACCGCCGCACCGTGGTCGGCGAAGGCGAAGTCCGAGCCCAGGACCAGGCGATCGGCCCCGAAGGCCTCCGCAGCGCGTGGGACACCGTGTAGTAGAACATCCGCCTGGCCGTCCACCGGGGCGCCCAGCTCCTCCAGCGCCGCGTCGACGTGCGGTAGCGGCCGAGCAGCCTGCTGCTCGGTGGTGCGCTGTCAGAGGATCCCGGCGAGCCGTTCCAGGATGTCCGGCTTCGCGTGGTGCGGCAGGTTGATGATCACCAGGTCGGCGCCCGCCTCGCGGTAGGCGTCCACCGGGCCCGTCACTGCGTCCACGTCGTCGGGATCGACCCGGACGTTCACCGAGCACGTGATCTCCGACGGCTCCCGTCCCAGATCGGCGCAGTGGCCCAGCAGGACCTCCTTCAGCGCGAGCCAGTCATCGGCGTCCTGGGTGATCACGTTCCACTGCTGCGCCCAGCGCGCCGCCGTGCGCAGCGTGCGCTTCGGCCCGCGTCCGCCGATCGTGATGGGCGGGTACGGCCGCTGCACCGGCTTCGGCTCGCACCTGGCGTCGGTCAGGCGGACGTAGCGGCCCTCGAACGTGGTCGAGGTCTGGCTCAGCAGCTTCGCGATGGCCTCGACGCCTTCGTCGAACCGGTCGAAACGCTCCCGCAGCGGCGGCAGCTCGATCCCGTAGGCGTCGCACTCCTGCTGGTTCCACCCGGCGCCCAGCCCCAGCTCCAGCCGCCCATCGGAGATGATGTCGACCGTCGCCGCCATGTTCGCCAGCACCGCCGGATGCCGGTAGATCATGCCGGTCACCTGGCAGCCCAGCCGGATCCGCCGCGTGGCCTGCGCCATCGCGGCCAGCATCGTCCAGCCCTCCAGGTTCGGGCCGTTCAGCGTGTCACCGGTCAGCGGATAGAAGTGATCCCAGTTCCAGGCGGACTCGAACAGCTCGATCTGATCCGCCGCCACCCAGACATCACGGATCTCCGCCCACGTCTGGTGCTCCGGCCTCGTCTTGATCGCGAACCGCATCCCAACCTCCTCACCACACCCAGCCCCACAGCCGGGCCCCCCGCCAGCATCCCCTCCCACCCCACCCCTGACCACCCCACGACGCCCCGACCCGACGATCCGCCCTACAGCGGTCCTCGACCCCTCGGCACGGCGACTCCCCGAGCTCCCGAGGCGACCACCC
The DNA here is from genome assembly GCF_018531495.1 of Nonomuraea sediminis. GTDB lineage: Bacteria > Actinomycetota > Actinomycetes > Streptosporangiales > Streptosporangiaceae > Nonomuraea > Nonomuraea sediminis. The sequence continues at coordinate 307,072 of NZ_JAHDTI010000009.1, read as the reverse complement.
GAGCCCCCCAACGCGGCACCCCCAACGCGGCACCCCCAACGCGGCACCCCCAACGCGGCACCCCCAACGCGGCACCCCCAACGCGGCACCCCCAACGCGGCACCCCTGACGCGGGACCCAAAGCGGGACCTAACGCGGGACCCGAGGCGCGCGACGCGGGACCCTGAGGCGCGCGACGCGGGACGCACGGAGGGGTAACGAGGGATGCGGCGAGGCCGAGCAGCGAGAAGCGCCCGACCCGCGACGCAGGGGCCCTAGGGAACGCGCAGGGACTCACTGGCGCCGGGTCGGCGGGACGTTGTACGGCGGTTGTCGGCGCCCTGGTACGGCGGCCCACCCGGGCACCCAGGGCGGCGACCCGGGACCGTGGAGGCGGCAACCCAGGACCCCGAGGCGGTGACGCAGGGACCTGAGGCGCGCGAGGCGGGCAGCACAGGGCGACGGGAGCCGGGCAGCGCGGGGTCACCAAAGACGGGTGACACGAGGGGGCCCTGGAAGAGTGGGAAAGGGGCCTCGGGTGGAGGAGGCCTGAAGGCGGTTGGAGGGGGCCTGAAGGCGGTTGGAGGGGGCCTGGAGGTGGGTGGAGGAGGCCCGGAGGTGGGTGGAGGGGGCCCGGCGCGGAGGTGGGGGGTGACGCGGGGCGCGGGAGGTCAGGGGTGGCCGGCGGAGCGGGCTTTGAACAGGGCCCGGCGGGCGGCCTTGGCGACTTGCTTGTCCGGATGGACCTGGGAGATGAGGTCCAGCAACTCCTCCACGTGCGCGTGCGGAATCTTCCAGATCACCTCGAGCAGGTTGTTGAGCAGGTCAGGCCCGATGTCCTTGAGGCTGCCCACGAACTCCGCCCGCCCCAGCCCAGCCGAGATCGTCCACATGTCCAGGATGAGCCAGTGCGTATCGTCCTGGGTGGGCTCGGGTGCGCCGGGCACCTCGAGCTGGCTGAGGTGGGTGGCCGCGTAGGGCCGCAGGGAGGGCTCCTTGAGCGCCTCCTGCCAGGCCGGGATCGCGGCCTCGCCGAGCGTGCCGACCACGCTGGCGGCCTGGACCCTGATGAGGGCGTTGCCGTCGTCCTCGGCCGCGGCCGCGAGCAGCTCCTCGGCGGCGCGGGCGGGCTCGCGGCGCTCCATCCAGGCGGCGAGCTCCGCGTCGGCCTCGTCCTCGGGCAGCTCGGCGCTGAGCTCGAGCAGGTCGTGCGCGCTCATCGACTCGATCGCGGGACGGGCGTCGACCTCGATGTCGGCGTCGTCGACCAGGTGGACGATGCCTTCGGTGCCGAGCGCGGTCAGCGTGACCGTGGCACCGGCGACCTCGAGCATGCCGTACCCGCTGAGCCAGTCGAGCACCGACGCCAGCGGGTCGCCCGCGGCCTCCCAGGCCTCGGCGCCCAGCTCGTCCAGCTCGGCGGCGGCCTCACGCAGCTCGGTGGCCAGCTCCTCGCGTGGTCGCGAGCCGCCGGCCAGCAGCAGCCGTACCAGCACGCCGCGGGAGAGCCCGGCCAGCGCCATGGTCAGGTCGTCGTCGGCCAGCTCGGGGTCGCCGTAGTCGACCGAGTGCAGGCCGAGCATCCAGGCGTCGAGCACGTCCTCGTCGTCGTCGAAGGGCCACTCGGCGGTGTCGTCCTGGACGGCGACCGTGTTGCCCTCGCCGGGCTCGAGGAACTCCAGGTCGACGGCGAGGTTCCAGATGTTCCACAGCTGGGGGACCGACTCGGCCAGCGGGCCCTCGGTGTCGGGGCGCTCCAGGCCGATGGCCTCCAGGGCCTGCTCGACCTCGGAGTCGGACAGCAGCGAGTCGTCGCCCACCTTGCGGCCCGAGCCGACCCAGAGGGCCAGGTCGCGGGCCTTGGCGATGAGCGGGACCTGGCGCGCGGCGGCGGCCAGCTCGGAGTCGGGCCGCAGCCGGATCGTGGGCAGGTCGCCGAGCTCGTCCGCGAACGGCTCGAAGTCGCCCAGGTCGCTGCCCTCCTCCTCGTCGTCGTCCTCGCCGTCCTCGTCGAGCAGGTCCTCCATGAGCTCGACGAAGTCCTCCTCGAGGTCGTCGAGCTCGGCCTGCAGATCGTCCAGCGAGTCGGAGCGCTCGCTGAGCTTGCCGGTCTGCGACAGGAACGTCAGGTAGGCGTCGACGGCGGGCAGCATCCCGTCGGCGGCCGCATCGGGGTCCTCGACGACCTTGGGCATCCGGTCGAGCAGCACGTTGCGCAGGTCGGCGCGCTTCCACGTGCCGGTGTCGTCGGAGAAGGCGAGACGGTGCCAGAGTGCGGCGGGCCCCACGAGCTCGGGGTCGCTTCCGGGCGCGTTGGTACGCGCCCACATGATGAACTCTTCGAGCAGGGGTCGCAGCTCAGTGGCGGCTACCTCGATGCGATCGGTCACCCAATCAGGCTAGTGCTCCCGCGAGGCACTCGGCTCCCCAATTAGGCGGTTTTGCTGATCATGGGCACCGCGTCCAATAGCAGCACTTCCCCACCCTCACCCGCCGCCCCTCGCCCGCCGGCCCGTTTCTTGCACGGCTTGTTCTCACACGGCGGCCCGCTTCTCGTGCGGTGGCCCGCTTCTTGTGCGGTGGCTTGCTTCTTGTGCGGTGGCTTGCTCCTGTACGGCGGCCCGTTTCGCGTGCGGCGGCTTGTTCTTGTACGGCAGGCCGCGCCCTCCGGCCGCCCGCCGTACTTCGGCTGAGGATCCGCGACCGGCGACACTGGCGAGTCGGTGACACTTGCCCACCGCAACGACGCCCGGAACCCACGTCCCAGCGCTCCAGGTCGCGCGCCGTACCCGGGCGCCGATCTCCGCCGCACAACGTCTCACCGACCCGGCGCCTGGGGGGTGGCCCGCCGTTCCGGGGGTGGACGTACTGGGGCCTGCCGTACAGAGGGGGGCCGCCGTTCCAGGGGCGACCGCGCTGGTGGGGCGTCCGGCTCGGCGCTCAGGTACGGCGCGTGACCCGGAGGCGCGCTCAGCTGGGTCCTGGGTGCCGTGGCGGTGGGGAAGCGGCGCCGACTCGCCGGAAGCGCCGGGCGCGGGTCCTCAGCCGGAGTACGGCGGGGAGCGTTAGGAGGAGCGGCGCATGGCCTCGGTGATGCGTTCGGCGGCGGCCATGACGGGGACCGCGTGGAGGCGGCCGGGGGCGCGGGTGAGGCGTTCGATGGGGCCCGAGACCGACACGGCCGCGATGACCTTGCCGCCGGTGCCGCGGATGGGCGCCGAGACGCTGGCCACGCCCTGCTCCCGCTCGCCCACGCTGTGAGCCCAGCCACGCCGCCGCACCGAGGCCAGGGTGGCCGCGGTGAACTTGGCGCCGCGCAACCCGCGGTGCAGCCGGTCAGGCTCCTCCCACGCCAGCAGTATCTGGGCCGCCGACCCCGCGGTCATCGGCAGGGCCGACCCCACGGGCACGGTGTCGCGAAGCCCTGACGCACGCTCGGCCGCCGCCACGCACACCCGCTCGTCACCCTGGCGCCGGTAAAGTTGCGCACTCTCCCCGGTCAAATCTCGCAACTGCAACAAGATGGGGGCGGCGACGGCCAGCAACCGGTCCTCGCCCGCCGCTGTGGACAACTCGGAAAGACGCGGTCCGAGGACGAAACGGCCTTGCGTGTCGCGGGTGACGATCCTGTGGTGCTCCAGTGCGACCGCGAGCCGGTGCGCCGTGGGCCGGGCCAGGCCGGTGGCCTGAACGAGCTGCGCGAGCGAGGCAGGGCCCGCTTCGAGAGCGTTGAGCACGAGAACGGCCTTGTCCAGTACGCCGACTCCGCTAGAGTTGTCCATACACCGATACTGCCGTCTCGACATATGAGAAAGCAAGTCGGAGGGAATCTCAAGGAGGAGATCAATGGGCCGCACACTGGCCGAGAAGGTCTGGGAGCAGCACGTCGTGCGGCGTGCCGAGGGTGAGCCGGACCTGCTCTACATCGACCTGCACCTCATTCACGAGGTGACCAGCCCGCAGGCGTTCGACGGCCTGCGTCTCGCCGGCCGTAGCGTGCGAAGGCCCGATCTCACGATCGCCACCGAGGACCACAACGTGCCGACCGTGCTCGGCCCGATCTCGGACCCGGTGTCCAAGACGCAGGTCGAGACCCTGCGCAAGAACGCCGCCGAGTTCGGTATCCGGCTGCACCCGATGGGCGACGCCGGGCAGGGCGTGGTGCACATCATCGGCCCGCAGTTCGGCCTGACCCAGCCGGGCATGACGATCGTGTGCGGCGACTCGCACACCTCCACCCACGGCGCCTTCGGCGGCATCGCGTTCGGCATCGGCACCTCCGAGGTCGAGCACGTGCTGGCCACCCAGACGCTGCCCGCCTACCGGCCCAAGACGATGGCCATCGAGGTCAAGGGCGACCTGCCCGCCGGCGTCACGGCCAAGGACCTGATCCTGGCGATCATCGCCAAGATCGGCACCGGCGGCGGCCAGGGCTACATCGTCGAGTACCGCGGCGAGGCAATCCGCAAGCTCTCCATGGAGGGCCGGATGACGGTCTGCAACATGTCCATCGAGGCGGGCGCCCGCGCCGGCATGATCGCCCCGGACGAGACCACGTTCGCCTACCTCAAGGGCCGCAAGCACGCCCCGACGGGCGAGGCCTGGGACCAGGCCGTGGAGTACTGGAAGTCGCTGCGCACCGACGACGACGCCACCTTCGACAAGGTCGTCGAGATCGACGCCTCGACGCTCACGCCGTACGTGACCTGGGGCACGAACCCGGGCCAGGGCCTGCCGCTCGGCGAGGCCGTACCCGACCCCGAGAGCTTCGCCGACCCGGTCGATCGGGCCGCGGCCGAGCGGGCGCTGGAGTACATGGGCCTGACCGCGGGCACGCCGCTGCGCGAGATCGAGGTCGACACGGTCTTCGTCGGCTCGTGCACCAACGGGCGCGTGGAGGACCTGCGGGCCGCCGCCGAGATCCTGCGCGGGCGCAAGGTCAAGACCCGCACGCTGGTGGTGCCCGGCTCCATGCTGGTCAAGCTGGAGGCCGAGAAGGAGGGCCTGGACAAGGTCTTCGAGGAGGCGGGGGCCGAGTGGCGCCAGGCCGGCTGCTCGATGTGCCTGGGCATGAACCCGGACACGCTCCAGCCGGGCGAGCGCAGCGCGTCGACCTCCAACCGCAACTTCGAGGGCCGCCAGGGCAAGGGTGGCCGCACCCACCTGGTGTCGCCCCAGGTCGCCGCCGCGACCGCCGTCACCGGCAAGCTCACCGCGCCCGCCGACCTGGCCTAGGAGAACCCGAAATGGAAGCTTTCACCACCCACACCGGTACGGCGGTGCCGCTGCGCCGCAGCAACGTCGACACCGACCAGATCATCCCGGCCGTCTGGCTCAAGCAGGTCAGCCGCACCGGCTTCGAGAAGGGCCTGTTCTCCGCCTGGCGCGAGGACCCCGGTTTCGTGCTGAACCAGGAGAAGTACGACGGCGCCTCGATCCTGCTGGCGGGTCCCGACTTCGGCACCGGCTCCTCGCGCGAGCACGCCGTCTGGGCCATCCAGCAGTACGGCTTCCGCGTCGTGATCGCGCCCAGGTTCGGCGACATCTTCCGCAACAACTCCACCAAGATGGGCCTGCTGCCCGTCGTGCTCGACGTCAAGATCGTGGAGGAGCTGCAGTCGGCCGTCGAGGCGGACCCGACCACGCGGATCACCGTCGACCTGGCCGAGCGCGAGGTCCGCCTGGGCGACCAGGCCTGGTCGTTCGATCTGGACGACTACACGCGCTGGCGGCTCATGGAGGGCCTGGACGACATCGGGCTGACCCTGCGTCACGGTGACGACATCGGCACGTACGAGAATGGTCGGCAGCCATGGCTGCCGACGACCGTCTAGAAGACGACGAACTGGCGCGGCGGTTGCGCGAGGCGCACCGCCGCGTCCGCATGCTCCCGCCCGCCGAGAAAGAGCGCTGTGCACGGCGATATCTCGCTATCTGCGACCTCGCGAAGCGTGATCCAGAACGGGCCGCGGCCCGTCTGGAAGCCTTCCTGACCAGCCTCGACGACACGCCACGCGGTAAAGAAAGCCCCCTGGGTAATTGAGTTCCCCAGCGATCCGGCCTACTTTCGAGCCCGTAAGGGGTTTCTACGTCGTACTCGAGAGCTGGAACCCCGAGCCAAACTGGGGGAGCAGAACTTTCATGAACAAGCGGGAACTCGTCGACGCCATCGCAGATCGGGTGGGCGACAAGAAGACGGCCACCGAGGCCGTGAACGCGATCATCGACGCCGTGCAGAAGGCGGTCGCAAGCGGAGACAAGGTCTCGATCACGGGCTTCGGCGCGTTCGAGATGGTCCACAAGCCGGCGCGGACTGCCAGGAACCCGTCGACCGGTGCCGAGATCAAGGTCGCCGAGAGCTGGGGACCCAAGTTCCGCCCGGGCTCCGACTTCAAGGAGCTCGTGAACATCGGCGGCAAGAAGGCAGCCAAGAAGAAGTAAACGCCAAAAGAAGAACGCCCGGGCCGCATTCGGCCCGGGCGTTCTTCTTTTTCGTACGGCAAGCCACCCCACCACCACCCGCCGCACAGGGCGGGCCTCCATCCAGGGAGACGCTCCTCCGGCGATCCGGGCCGGCCGCCGTTACGCCGCACGGAACCCGGCCTCGCCGTAACGGAAATCAATCAGGCACGGGAAACGTGGAAAGCGTGATGTAGGTGATCCGGCCCTCGGAGGAGGTGACCAGATTCACCCGCTGGCCGGAGCGCAGCAACAGCAGCGGCCCCGCGTCGAAGGCGCTCGTCGGGAACTCGAGCACCGTCCCGTCGTCGAGGAAGACCGTGCCCGATCGGGTGGCCGGATCGAAGGTGCGTACCGTGGCCTGCACGTCGACCAGCGTAAACGCTTTGTCCGATCACGGCCACAGCAGCCTGACCACCTCGGCCGTGTGCGGGCCGAGCCCGAGCGCGAGGGCCGCCCGCAGGTCGTCCGGGGTGTCCACGTCGCGCCTGACCGACTCGATGCCCTCCGGGTTCAGCTCCTTGGCGCCGCCGGCCAGGTGCTTGGCCCGCGACTCGCCGCCGAACCTGGGCGTGAACGGGATCCCGTCCTGCACGCCGTAGAACGTGGTGCCGACGCCCTGCGCGTCCGGCACGAACGCCTGGTCGTAGTCGGCCGCGGCCGCCAGGGCGACGGCCAGCTCGGCGGACCTCAGGGCCGGCAGGTCCGCCTGGAGCGCGCCGATCGGCCCGCCGTGCCGTACGGCGTGCGCGGCGCCCGTGCGCAGGGCGGTGTTGAGCCCTCGGTCGGGGTCGTGCACCACCTCGGCCCCGAGCCCCGCCAGCGGGCCCGCGGCGGCCGGATCCGAGGTGACCACGATTACCCGCGCCACCAGTGGGCAGGAGAGCGCGGCCGAGACGGTGTCGGAGGCGACGGCCACGGCCAGCCGCGTCCGGTAGGGCCCGGTGGCGGCGGCCAGCCGTGTCTTCGCCGCGACCAGCGTCTTCACCGGGATGACCACGGACCAGCGGTTGCTCATAGGCTTAAGCATCCCGCCTCGACATCCCACGCGGCCAACCGGGAGACTTGGGCGCACACACCACGCGTTGGAGGAGAGCATGAGCCGCCCCGAGAGACCCTCGCGTTTCTGGGAGTATTTCGCCGTAGTGGTGGTGAGACCGCTCTCCTGGCTCCTCATCAAGAAGGACTGGCGGCACGGCGAGCGGATCCCGCGCAAGGGCGGAGTGATCATCGCGGTCAACCACCTGTCCTGGACCGACCCCGTCCTGATCTCCCACTTCCTCTACAACAACGGGCGCTGGCCGGTCATCCTGGCCAAGGCCGGCCTGTTCAAGGTGCCGCTCCTGGGCAGGGCGGTGCGCGGGCTGCTGGCGATCCCCGTCTTCCGCGGCAGCAGCGAGGCGGTCAAGTCGCTGAACGAGTCGGAGCAGCGCCTGCGCGACGGCGGCGCGATCCTGTTCTACCCGGAGGGCACCTGCACCAGGGATCCCGAGCTGTGGCCGATGGTCGGCAAGACCGGCGCGGCCAGGCTGGCACTGGAGAGCGGCGCCCCGGTCATCCCCGTCGCCCACTGGGGCGCACAGGAGCTGCTGCCCTACGGCGAGAAGAAACCCAGGCTGTTCCCCCGCAAGACCTTCCACGTCAGCGTGGGGCCGCCGGTCGACCTGTCCAAGTACGCGGGCAGTCCGCCGCACGCCGACGTCCTGCGCGAGGCCACGGCCGACATCATGGCCGCGATCACCGAGCAACTGGCCGAGCTGCGCGGCAAGAAAGCCCCCGAATCCCCCTACGACCCCTCGAGGCAGTGATCCCATGACCAAGGCGGCCGTGTTCGGAACCGGTCCCTGGGGGACCACGTTCGGCATGATCCTCGCCGAGGCGGGCAACGACACGATCATCTGGGGCCGCAGGCCTGAGATGGTCGAGGCGATCAACCGGGCCCACTCCAACATCGACTACCTGCCCGGAGTGGCGCTGCCCCCGTCGCTGCGCGCCACCAACGACCCGGCGGAGGCGCTCGACGGCGCCGACTTCATGGTCATCGCCGTCCCCGCCCAGTCGCTGCGGGACAACCTGGCGGCCTGGCGCGAGCACATCCCGCGCGAGGCCGTGCTCGTCAGCCTGATGAAGGGCATCGAGCTGGGCACGACCAAGCGGATGAGCGAGGTCATCATGGAGGTGGCCGACGTCCCCCAGGAGCGGGTCGCCGTCGTCTCCGGCCCCAACCTGGCCAAGGAGATCGCCCAGCGCCAGCCCGCCGCCACGGTCGTGGCCTGCACCGACGAGACGGTCGCCGCCAGGCTGCAGGCGGCCTGCCACCTGCCTCCCTGGTTCCGCCCCTACACCAACCCCGACGTCGTGGGCGTGGAGCTGGGTGGCGCGGTCAAGAACGTGATCGCGCTCGCCGTCGGCGTCTCTGCCGGCATGGGCATGGGCGACAACGTCAGCGCCATGCTGATCACCCGCGGCCTGGCCGAGATCTCCCGCCTGGGCGCCGCGCTCGGCGCCGACCCGCACACGTTCTCCGGCCTGGCCGGGATGGGCGACCTGGTGGCCACCTGCACCTCCCCGCTCTCGCGCAACCGCACGTTCGGCGACAAGCTGGGCCGCGGCATGCCGCTCGCGGAGCTGCTCGCCGGCACCAAGCAGCTGCCCGAGGGGGTCAAGTCCTGCGAGTCGGTCCTCGAGCTCGCGGGCAAGCACGGCGTCGAGATGCCGATCACCGAGGTCGTGGTCGGCGTCGTGCACGACGGCATGACGCCGAGCGAGGCCGGCATGCTGCTGATGTCCCGCTCACCCAAACCCGAACGGTACGGGGTGTGAGAGAGAACACGCGCTGCGTCCACCTGCCTGGCGAGGAACGGACCGCCGAGGGCTTCGCGGCCGCGGTGGCCTCGCTGGAGGGCGCCGCCGCCCCCGAGGACGTGGCGGGCCAGGCCTTCGCCTCCGGCCAGGCCGCGCTGACGGTGGCCATGCTGACGTTCCTGCGCGGCGGCACCCACGTCGTCGCGCCCGCGCCCGCGGCGGGGCTGCTGGCCAACGTGCTCGCCCGCTTCGGGGTGAGTGCCGACTTCGTCGACATGTCCGACCTGGAGCGGGTACGGCAGGCCGTCAAACCCACCACCAAGATCCTCTACGCGGAGACCCTCTCCGACCAGGTGGCCGACATCCGCAGCCTCTACCGGATCGCCCGCCAGGCCGGCGCGCTGCTCGTGATCGACTCCACGCTGGCCACCCCGATCGTGTGCCGCCCGCTGGAACACGGCGCCGACCTGGTCGTCCATTCGACAAGCGCGCTGCTCGGCGGCCATGACGGCTGCTCGGGCGGCGTGATCACCGGCCGCCCCGACCTGGTGAGCCGGCTGCGCCAGGTCTGCGCCGACCTCGGCGCGGGGCTGCCCGCGGGCGAGGCGGCCGAGCTGCGCAGGGGACTGCGGACGCTGCCGCTGCGGGTGCGGCGGATGTGCTCGACCGCGATGGTCTTCGCCGCGGCCGTGGCCAAGCACCCGGGCGTGCTCAGGGTCGGCTACCCGGGCCTGACCGACCACCCAGGACACCTGATGGCCAGGCGGCTGTTCGACTCCGGCCCGGAGGGCACCAGATTCGGCACGTGCGTGAGCCTCACGCCGCGCGGCGACCCGTACTCCCTGGTCAAGGCGCTCACCCTGGTGAGTCAGGGACCCATCTGCGGGCCGTACAGTACGGCGGAGGTAAGAGACGGGCGGGTGCGCTTTTCGGTCGGTTTGGAAGACGCGGAGGATCTGATCACGGACGTCACGCGCGCTCTTGAGTACATTGGGGTCACATGAGCAAGCCACGTGTCGCCGTCGTTTTCGGAGGTCGCAATTCCGAGCATGCCGTGTCCCTGATGGGGGCGGGCAGCGTGCTGGAGGCGATCGACAGGGACAAGTACGAAGTGATCCCGATCGGGATCGCGCAGGACGGCAGGTGGGTGCTGGCCGCCGGCGACCAGCGCTTCGCGATCGAGGGCGGCGAGCTGCCCGAGGTCGACGCGACCGGCGCGGCGCTCGCGCTGCCCACGGGCGGCAGCTCGCTCGTCGCCTACGACCCCGGCAGCATCCCCGTCGAGCTGGGCTCCGTCGACGTGGTGTTCCCCGTGATGCACGGCGCGTTCGCCGAGGACGGCACGATCCAGGGCCTGCTGGAGATGGCCGGCGTCCGCTACGTCGGCTCCGGCGTGCTGGCCAGCGCCGTCGGCATGGACAAGGCCCACATGAAGACCGTCATGGCCGCCGCGGGCCTGCCGATCGACCGCTACCTGGTGGTCCGTGACCGCGACTGGCGGCTCGACCGCGCCCGGGTGCTCAAGGAGGCCGAGGACCTGGGCTGGCCGGTGTTCGTCAAGCCCGCCAGGGCCGGCTCCTCGCAGGGCATCTCCAAGGCGCACGACCGTGCCTCGCTGGAGGCGGCCGTGGAGCTGGCCCGCGAGCACGACCCGAAGGTGCTGATCGAGGCCGCGATCATCGGCAGGGAGATCGAGTGCGCGGTCCTGGAGTCGCTGGGTGACGAGCCGCCCGCCGCCTCCATGCCCGGCGAGGTGAAGGTCGAGGGCGGGCAGGACTTCTTCGACTTCGAGGCCAAGTACTACCCGGACCAGATGTCGCTCACGGTCCCCGCCGACCTGCCCGAGGAGGTGGCCGAGCAGCTGCGGGCGATGGCGGTGCGGGCCTTCGAGGCGCTGGAGTGCGAGGGCCTGTCGCGGGTCGACTTCTTCTACACGCCCGAGGGAAAGCTGATCTTCAACGAGATCAACACGATGCCCGGGTTCACCTCGCTGTCGGTGGCGCCGCAGCTGTGGGCCGCCTCCGGGCTGTCCTACCCGCAGCTCGTCGACAGGCTCGTCCAGCTGGCGCTGCGCAGGTCACCCGGACTTCGGTGAGACCTGGGCGATCGGGCCCGACAGGTCGGCGAGCACGCTCGGCGCGGAGTGCGTGCCGGCGATCGTGACCTCCACGTAGAGGGGCGCGGCGACCGCGGTGAACAGCGTGGGCTTGTCGGGATCGGCGAACCAGCCCACGCTGTCGATCTCCTGGAGCTGGTCGGTGGGCTGCATCCTGGCGGGGCGGGGCACGCCGCAGCGCAGTGCGATGTCCGCCTCGCCCCAGACGGCCACGTAGGGCGACTCGGGGCTGGAGGTGCCCCGCTGGGCGCCGTCGAGCGTCTTGGGGAGCCGGCTCGACAGGCGCTGACAGGCCGCCACTGCCTCGCCCTGCGGGGTCGGCGGCGCCACCTGGACGGCGCCGCCGCATCCGGCGAGGGCGAGCAGGACGATCAGGACGGCAGCGGCGCGCATGGAGACTCTCAGATGTGGACGATGGGACACGTCAGCGTGCGTGTGATCCCCTCCACGGCCTGGATCTGCGCGACGACGAGCTTGCCGAGTTCGTCCACGTTGCGCGCCTCGGCGCGCACGATCACGTCGTACGGACCGGTGACGTCCTCGGCCTGCGTGACCCCGGGGATCCCGGAGATCTCGTGGGCCACGTTCGCGGCCTTGCCGACCTCGGTCTGAATAAGGATGTAGGCCTGCACCATTACGTCCTCCCGGGCGATTGGATCACGCCGAAGGGCCACCGTACCGTTTCGGGCTGATGAGCGGCCAGATGACCTGGTACCCCCGTGCATGATCCAGCATACGGAGTGGCTAGCGTGAGGTGACTCTGGGAGGTGTGCCATCACGGTCGGGGAACTCGGCGAGTTCGGCGCCGTCGCGCGGATCGCCGGTCGGCTGCCGCAGGGAGAGGCCGTGCTGCTCGGGCCCGGTGACGACGCGGCGATCGTGCGGGCCGCCGACGGGCGGGTGGTGGTCTCCACCGACCTGCTGATCGAGGGGCGGCACTTCCGCCGCGACTGGTCGGGCGGCTACGACGTGGGGCGCAAGGCGGCCGCGCAGAACCTGGCCGACGTGGCGGCGATGGGCGCCGTCCCGACGTCGCTGGTGGTGGGGCTCGGCATGCCCGCCTCGCTGCCGGTGGACTGGCTGGACGCGCTGACCGAAGGGTTCCGCGACGAGTGCGCCGTGGTGGGGGCCAGTGTCGCCGGTGGTGACGTGACCAGGTGCGATCTGGTGGTGCTCGGGGTGACCGCGCTCGGCTCGCTCGACGGGCGCGACCCGGTGACCCGCTCGGGCGCCAGGCCGGGGCAGGTCGTGGCCGTGACGGGCAGGCTCGGGTACGCGGCCGCCGGGCTGGCGCTGCTCGAGGCGGGCTGGACGCCTGACTCCAGGCCCGGCGGGCTGGCCGGGCCACGGCTGCTGAGGGAGGCCGTGGACGGGCACCGGCGGCCCCGCCCGCCGTACGCGAGCGGACCCGAGGCCGCGCTGCTGGGGGCGAGCGCCATGCTCGACGTGAGCGACGGGCTGGTGCAGGACCTGGGGCATGTGGCCGAGGCGAGCGGGGTGCGGATCACGCTGGACCCGGCGGCGTTCGAGGTGGCCGCGCCCGTCGCGGCGGCGGCCGCGGAACTCGGGGGCGATCCGCTGGAGTGGGTGCTCACGGGCGGGGACGATCACGCGCTGGCCGCGGTGTTCCCCGCGGAGGTACGGCTGCCGCCGGAGTGGACGATCATCGGCTCGGTCACGGAGGGTGACGGTGTGAGCGTGCTCGGCAGAGAATCGGGGCCCGGAGGCTGGGACCACTTCCGCTGATTTGTCCGGATTTACGTAAAATTCTGTGTGACTCCGGTGAATGCTGTGACAAAGGCGTAGTAAAGGTGTTATGAAGAGTGGCGGCCACTGTAACCGGCAGAAAGGGCAGCCATGGGCCGCCACGGCACAGGTGGATCCGAAGACGCGGATGAACGGGGGATGGGCAGCGGCGACGACGCGACCTGGTCCCAGGATCGTATAGACAGCAGCCCCTTCTGGGGATCGGACGAGCCGCCCGGCTGGCCGGCGCCACCTGATCAGATCGAGGTGACCGGGCAGTGGAGGCCCGCGCCGGAGCGAAACCCCGCCGAGGCCGCGGGCTCTTTCGCGTCGGAGCCGATCGAGAAGACCGGGGCCTTCCTGCCGCCCACGCAGGGAGAGCCGTTCGAGACCACCGGCGCCTTCACGCCCCCTCCCGGAGCCTTCGACCCACCCGGGGCCTTCACGCCCCCTCCGAACGCCTTCGAACCTCCTGGGGCCTTCACGCCCCCTCCGAACGCCTTCGAACCTCCTGGGGCCTTCACGCCCCCTCCTGACGCCTTCACCGCGCCTCCCGGAGCCTTCGAGCCCGGCGCGAGGCCGTCGTCACCCGCCCCGGATGCCTTTGGCGTGCCCGGGGCCGAGCCGTTCGAGACCACGGGCGCCTTCACGCGGCCGCCGCTCGACGACACCCAGGGCATCGGCTCCTTCGACGGATACGGTCCCGGGTCGCCCGACGCCACCGCTGTTTACGGCGCGCCGCCCGCGCCCGGGGATGTCAGGGTGGCCGGGAACCCCACGATGGTGAACGCGCCCACCCCCGCGTGGGCCGACGCCTCCGACACCGGCCTCCTCCAACCCGGCGAAACGGGCTTCCTCGGCGAGGGCTGGTCCGGCGAGGAGCTCCCGCCCGAGGAGCCGTCAGGACGGCGTCGCGGGCGCCGCAGGCCGCCGGGCCGCGACTCGGTGGACGCCCCGCCGAACGGCCGGGGCAAGGTGGCGCTGCTGTCGGTCGCCGCCGTGGCGGTCGTGCTCGGCGGCACCGTGGCCGGGGTGAAGCTGATGGGCTCCTCCGGCGACCTGGCGAAGTGTCCGGGCGGCAAGTGCGCCGCCGTGCAGGCCTCCAACCAGCCGGGGCCGCTGGCGTCCACATCCGCCCCCGTGGAGGACTCCAGCTCGCCGAGCGAGGAGCCGACCGAGGCGGAGTCCGACTCGCCGGAACCCACGACGCCCACGGGCACGCACGTGCCCCGCCGTACTCAGGGGCCTCAGGCCACGCCGACGCCCACCGCCACCAAGAAGGTCAAGGTGAAGACGTCGGCGACGCCGACGCGCAGGCCGACGGAGCAGGACACGCTCACCCCGACGGACACCCCGTCGGACGACAGCCCGACCAGCACCGACGCGCCGACGGCCACCACCTCGAGCGACACGGGCGGCTTCCCGACCGGCAATCCGACGTCGACCACGCAGGCCAACGCGGGCTCGGTGAACCTCACCTACAACGTCGTGCGGCGCGGGCTGATCGGGTACACGGCCAAGCTGAGCGTCGCCAACTCGGCCTCGAACGCGCTGGCCTCGGCCACCGTGTCGATCCCGCTGGCGGGCAAGGTGCTGGACGTCAAGGGCGCCGACTGGAGCCAGGACGGCGACCTGCTCATCCTGGATGTGTCGAGCACGCTGGCGGCGGGGGACTCGATCGACGTCACGATCGACGCCACGGGGTCTTCCGCGGTGCCGCAGACCTGCGGACTGGTGGGCGGAAACTGCTCCATCACCTGATTTGATGGAGACATGACGGTTTCCACCCCACCCCTTGTGCTGACCGTCGCCGGGTCGGACTCCGGCGGCGGGGCGGGCATCCAGGCGGACCTCAAGACCATGCTCGCCAACGGCGTGCACGGCATGAGCGTCATCGCCGCGGTCACGGCGCAGAACTCGCTCGGCGTGCAGGGCTACTGGGAACTGCCGCCCGAGGCGGTGCGCGCGCAGCTCGACTCCGTGCTGGGCGACATCGGCGCGCAGGCCATCAAGACGGGCATGCTCGCCTCCTCGGGGCTGGTCGAGATCGTGGCCGAGGTCATCGGCGCCTACGGGGCGCCCTCGGTGATCGACCCCGTCGGGGTCTCCAAGCACGGCGACTCCCTGCTGGCGCCGTCCGCGGTGGACACGATCAGGACCAGGCTGCTGCCCGTCGCGACGGTCGTCACGCCCAACCTGTGGGAGGTCGAGCAGCTCACCTCGGTCAAGGTCGAGGAGGAATCCGACCTGCGGCGGGCCGCGGAGGCCGTCCTGGAGTTCGGCCCCCGCTGGGCTCTCATCAAGGGCGGTCACCTGCCGGGCGACCCGGTGGACCTGCTCACGGACGGGGAGTCGGAGTACTTCTTCCGCGCGGAACGCCTCGACAACCGCCACACCCACGGGACGGGCTGCACCCTGGCCTCGGCCATCGCCTCCCACCTCGCCCTGGGCTCCTCGGTGCCGGACGCGGTCGGCAAGGCCAAGGAGTACGTCACCGGCGCCATCGCCCGCGGCTTCCCCCTCGGCGCCGGCATCGGCCCCGTGGACCACGCCTGGCGCTGGCGCCCGTAACCTGCTTTCCCAGGCTTTCTCCTGTACGGGTCGGCCGCCCCACCGGCCGCCCGCCGCACCTCGGCTGAGGGCCCGTGACCGGCGCTTCCGGCGAGTCGATGACACTTGCCCGCCGCCACGGCGCCCGTGATCGTGGCACCCCGGAAGGGCGTACGGCGTGATCGTGGCGCGCCGCACCGCGCGCCGGGTCGGCGGGACGCTGTGCGGGTGAGCTTCGGCACGCGGTCAACGGCGAGCGACGCGCAAAGACGTACGGCGGGTGGGAATGACGAAAGCCCGGCGCTCGGGGAGCGGCGGGCTTCGTGGAGAAAGCGGTGTGGGCTAGCGGGTGACCTTGCCTGCCTTGATGCAGGAGGTGCACACGTTCAGCTTCTTCGGCGTGCCGCCGATGACCGCGCGGACCGTCTGGATGTTGGGGTTCCAACGACGACGGGTGCGGCGGTGCGAGTGAGACACGTTGTTGCCGAAGGTCGGGCCCTTGCGGCAGACATCGCAGACGGAAGCCACGGTATCGCTCCTTAGAAACAGTCGATGTAGCCCTGTCGCTGATGTTTTCCTGGCGGAGGGCATGCCGGGACAACCGGCCAGCCAGACGAGGATATCTGATCCGCAGCACTGCGTGCGAACTCGTCCAGCACGAACAGGGATATTCTCCACCATAAAGTCGGGAGGTCGGAGCACACAGATGCAGGTACTCGACCCGCCCGCGGTTCGCCGCTGGGCCCGGCTGGCCGCCGACGCGCTCGGCAGGGCCAGAGCCGAGATCGACGCTCTGAACGTCTTCCCCGTCGCCGACGGCGACACCGGCACCAACTTGCACCTGACCATGCTGTCCGCGGCCGAGGCCGTCGAGGCGCTGCCCGAGGACGTCGACGCCGCCGTGACGTGGCAGACGCTCTCCTACGGCGCGCTGGTCGGCGCGCGCGGCAACTCGGGGGTCATCGTCAGCCAGGCGCTGCGCGGGCTGGCCGAGGTGCTCAAGGACGGTCCCGACCTGCGGGCAGGGCTGCGGCGGGCCGCCGCGCTTGCCAGGGAGGCGGTGGCGCGGCCGGTGGAGGGCACCGTGCTGAGCGTGCTGACCGCGGCGGCGGGAGCCGTACAGGAGCTCGACGGCGACCTGGAGGAGGTCGCGCGGCGGGCGGCCGGTGAGGCGCGAGAGGCGCTGCGGCGCACGCCCGGCCAGCTCGACGTGCTGGCCCGCAGCGGCGTCGTCGACGCGGGCGGCGCGGGGCTGGCGATCGTGCTCGAGTCGCTGGCCGAGGTGATCACCGACTCCTACAGCGACCGCTACGACGTGCCCGCGCCCACCGCGCGGGTGTCGCCGATGACCGAGGTGGGCGCGGGGTACGAGGTGATGTACCTGCTCGACGCCGAGGACGGAGCGGTGGCCAGGCTGCGCGAGGAGCTCGACTCGATGGGCGACTCGCTGGTCGTGGTGGGCGGCGGCGGCCTGTGGAACGTGCACGTGCACGTGGGGGAGGCCGGCCCGGCGATCGAGGCGGGCATGCGGGCCGGGCGGCCGCACCGGATCAGGGTGACCTACCTGGCCGAACGCACCCACCGCGGCAACGCGGGCCGTGGCGTGGTCGCGGTCGCGGCTGGGGACGGGATCGCGGCGCTGTTCGAGGAGAGCGGGGCCGTGGTGGTGCGCAGGGCTCCCGGCTCGCGCCCGTCGCTGCCCACGATGCTGGCCGCGATCAGGGAGGCTGGCAGCGAGGTCGCCGTGCTGCCCAACGACGAGGGCGCGGGTTCGGTGGCCTCCGCCGCGGCGGAGATCGCCCGCGAGGACGGCGTCGTGGTCAGCGTGCTGCCCACGAAGGCCACCGTGCAGGGTTTGGCGGCGCTCGCCGTACACGATCCGTTGAGGCGGTTCGACGATGACGTGGTGGCGATGACCGACGCCGCCGGGCATACCCGGTACGGCCATCTCACCGTCGCCGACCGCGAGGCCGTCACCAGCGCGGGCCTGTGCTGCCCCGGCGACGTGCTCGGGCTGATCGACGGCGACGTCGCCGTGATCGGCTCGTCGCTGGAGGACGTCGCCACGATGATCGTGGACAGGATGGTGGCGGGCGGCGGCGAGCTGGTGACCCTGGTCACGGGCATCGACGCTCCGGTACGGCTGGCGCCGCACGTCGAGGAGCACCTGGCACGCGTCAGACCCGACGTCGACCTCGTCGTCTACCAGGGAGAGCAGGGCGGCTACCCGCTGCTCATCGGCGTCGAATGATTCCTGTCGGTAATAGGCGGTAGAACATAGGACCGTGAGCCGATTCGACGAGCCGCTTACCAAGGCGCTCGACCCGAAGACCGCCAAGCTGCTGCACGGTGTGCTCGGCCTGGAGACGGTCGGCGACCTGCTGCGTCACTACCCGCGCCGCTACGCCGAGCGCGGCGAGCTGACCGCGCTCGACGCGCTGGAGGTCGACGAGCACGTCACCGTGGTGGGCGAGGTCTCCAGGCTGATGCGCAAACCCATGCGCAACCGCGGCGGCACCTGGCTCGAGGTCGAGGTCGTCGACGGCAACCGCAACAAGATCTACCTGTCGTTCTTCGGCAAGGGCTCCCACGTGGCCGAGACGCGGCTCAAGCCGGGCAGGCGCGGCATGTTCGCCGGCAAGGTCGGCGTGTTCGGCTCCCGGTCGCATCCGCGCTGGCAGATGGCGCATCCCGAGTTCGAGCTGTTCGAGGAGAACGAGTCCAGCGCGCAGGAGTTCGCCACGGCGCCCGTGCCGATCTATCCCGCGGGCAAGGACCTGACGCCGTGGGCGATCCGGCGCGCGATCGGCATCGTGCTCGACACGCTCGGCCCGCTTGAGGATCCGCTGCCCGCCGAGCTGCGGGCCCGCCACCGGCTCGACGGGCTGGCCGAGTCGCTGGTGTCCATCCACAGGCCCAAGGACTTCGCCGAGGTCAACAGGGCCCGCCAGCGGCTGAAGTTCGACGAGGCGTTCGTGCTGCAGGCCGTACTGCTGCAGCGCAGGGCGGCGGCCGTGGCCTGGCCGGCCAAGCCCTTCCCGCGCAAGGACGGCGGCATGCTGGCCGACTTCGACGCCCGCCTGCCGTTCTCGCTGACCGAGGGCCAGGCCCAGGTGGGGGAGGAGGTCGCGGCCGACCTGGCGCTTGCGCACCCGATGCACCGGCTGCTCCAGGGCGAGGTCGGCGCCGGCAAGACCGTGGTGGCGCTGCGCGCGATGCTCCAGGTGGCCGACGCGGGCGGCCAGGCGGCGCTGCTCGCCCCGACCGAGGTGCTCGCCCAGCAGCACCACCGCTCGATCACGACGATGCTCGGCGACCTGGCCCAGGGCGGCATGTTCGGCGGCACCGCGGTCACGCTGCTGACCGGCTCGATGGGCGCGGCCGCTCGCCGCGCGGCCCTGCTCGACGCCGCATCCGGTACGGCGGGCATCGTGGTCGGCACCCACGCGCTGCTCCAGGAGCATGTCCAGTTCGCCGATCTGGGGCTCGTGGTCGTGGACGAGCAGCACCGTTTCGGCGTGGAGCAGCGCGACGCGCTGCGCGAGAAGGTGACCGGCGGGCGCCCGCACGTGCTGGTGATGACCGCCACGCCGATCCCGCGCACGGTCGCCATGACGGTGTTCGGCGACCTCGAGGTCTCCACGCTCGCGCAGCTGCCGTCCGGGCGGGCCCCGATCACCACCCACGTCGTGCCCGCCGCCGAGAAGCCGCACTACCTGGAGCGCACCTGGGAACGCGTGCGCGAGGAGGTCGGGCTCGGCCGCCAGGCCTACATCGTCTGCCCCCGGATCGGCGACACCGAGGGGGACGAGGGAGACCTGACGCCCGCCGACGACGACCGGCGCCCGCCGCTGGCCGTGCTCGACGTGGCCGAGATGCTGGCCGACGGGCCGCTGCACGGGCTGCGGCTGGCGGTGCTGCACGGCAAGCTGCCGCCGGAGGAGAAGGACGCCATCATGCGGGCCTTCACCAAGGGCGAGGTCGACGTGCTCATCGCCACCACGGTCATCGAGGTCGGCGTGGACGTGCGCAACGCCTCCGTCATGATCATCATGGACGCCGACCGGTTCGGGGTGTCGCAGCTCCACCAGCTCCGCGGGCGCGTCGGGCGGGGTGGGCTGCCCGGGCTGTGCCTGCTGGTGTCGGAGTTCGCCGAGGGCACGCCCGCCCGGGCGCGACTGGACGCGGTGGCGGCCACGCTCGACGGCTTCGAACTGTCGCGGGTGGACCTGGAGCAGCGGCGTGAAGGCGACGTGCTGGGGGCGGCGCAGTCGGGCAAGCGCTCGTCCCTCAAGCTCCTCCAACTCCTCCGCGACGAGGACGTCATCGAAACTGCCCGCGACGAGGCCTCCGCCCTGCTGGCCGTGGATCCGGCCCTCGAGTCCCACCCCGCCCTACGCGCCGAAATCACCCGCCTCCTGGCCGACGAGAAGGCCGACTACCTCGAAAAAACCTGACCCGCTCGCCGGGACGCAGCCGAGCGTTCGGGGTGCCCGCCGCGCGCCCGCCGGGTCGGGCGCCGTTGGATGCGCGCCGACGCTCGCCGCACACCGTCTCGCCGACCCGGCGCGTGGACGCGTGGCGCGGGACACCCTCTCGCCAGACCCGGCGCGCGGATGAGGCGGGGGAGCGGGGCCGGGGGGCCACGGTTTCGGGTGTTGTGGCGGTGGGGAGTGGCGTCGGCTCGCCGGAAGCGCCGGGCGGGGGCCCTCAGCCGGAGTGTGGCGGGCGGTCGGTGGGGTGGCCTACGTACAGAAGAAGAAAGTCCTGAAAGGCCGGGAGAGAAGTTATAGGGCCCAGCCGCGGGGGCGGCCTCCCCCCGAATGCCGCCCCCGGCTGGGCCCACCCTCGGGTCAGGTGCCGAGGGAACCGGCGTGCGGAAGGGCTCACGATCACGCCGGTCGGCCTCCTTCTGGGTCACCTCGAAGGCCGCAGTCATCATCATGCTGATGAGCCCACCCGATGTGAACGACCCTTGCGCAGTCGAGGCCGACACTTGTCCACTCTTGACCTGCGGCAACATGCGGAACAATGGTCCCTATGACTCGGATCATCGCGGGCGCTGCAGGTGGGCGTCGGCTGGCCGTCCCGTCGGGGCGCGGCACCCGGCCGACCAGCGACAGAGCGCGTGAAGGGCTCTTCTTGACCCTCGACTCGCTGCACGGCCTGCGGCAGGCCCGGGTGATGGATCTGTACGCGGGTTCGGGGGCCGTGGGGCTCGAGGCGCTGTCGCGCGGGGCCGCCCACGCGCTGCTGGTCGAGTCGGACCCCAGGGCGGTGCGCACGATCAAGGCGAACGTCCAGTCGCTGGGCCTCCCCGGGGCCGAGGTGGTGGCCGACCGGGTGGAGCGCGTGCTCGCGAGGGGGCCGCAGGAGCCGTACGACATCGTGTTCGCCGACCCGCCCTATGTCGTCTCCAACGAGGAGGTGGTCGCGGTGCTGGAGGCGCTGAGGGACAACGGGTGGCTGGCGGAGGACGCGCTCGTCGCCTTTGAACGCGAGACCAGGGGGAAAGCCCTGGAGTGGCCCGAAGGGTACATCGAGGAGAGGGTCCGTAGATATGGCGAAGCGTCCGTTTGGTACGGTCGCGCCGCCGGGAACTCGTAGACCTGGGGAGGCGTAGTGCGCCGCGTTGTCTGTCCGGGGTCGTTCGACCCCATCACCAACGGCCATCTCGACATCATCGGCCGGGCTGCCCGGCTCTACGACGAGGTGACCGTCGCGGTACTGATCAATGTCGAGAAGAGCAGCCTGTTCACCGTCGACGAGCGCGTCGACATCCTGCAGACCGTGACCAAGGACTACGACAACGTCAAGGTGGAGAAGTTCCACGGGCTGCTGGTGGACTTCTGCCGTCACAACAACATCCCCGCGATCGTCAAGGGGATCAGGGTCGTCAGCGACTTCGACTACGAGCTGCAGATGGCGCAGCTCAACTACCGGCTGTCGGGCGTGGAGACGCTCTTCATGCCGACGAACCCCGAGTACTCCTTCCTGTCCTCCAGCCGGGTAAAGGAGATCGCCCGGTATGGTGGTGATGTGTCCGGCCTGGTCCCCGACCTGGTCCATAAGCTTCTGATCGAGCGGCTCAGAGGTTGACGCGAGCCTGGTATCCTTTCATTTCGGCCTTGTACGACGGCGATCATTTCGCCATGCCTAGCGAGAGCAGATGACTCAGCACCTCGACCCCCGTTCCCCGTGGGTGATCTCCACTCATGACCTGGGGAGGCGGCCCGGCTCGATGCGGCGGATGTCCCTGTCCCTCCCGGCACCGGTGAATCTCGGCGTCGACATGATCGGTGTCCCCAAGGACGCCGAAGTCGAGCTCGAGCTCCGGCTCGAAGCAGTGATGGAAGGCGTGCTCGTCTCGGGCACGGCGCAGGCCCCGCTGGCCGGGGAGTGCGCGCGGTGCCTTGACCAGGTCACCTCGGACATCGAGGTCGACCTTCAGGAGCTGTTCTTCTACTCCGACGAGGACGCCTCGGAGGAGGATTCACTGCTCGACGGTGAGCTTCTCGACCTCGAGCCGACGTTCCGCGACGCGGTGGTGCTCGCACTGCCGTTGAGCCCGGTCTGCCAAGACGGCTGCCAGGGGCTCTGCACGGAATGCGGGATCAAGCTGGCCGAGGCCGGCCCCGATCACCGGCACGAGAAGATCGACGCTCGCTGGGCGTCGTTGCAAGGTCTGATTACCGAGAACGATAACGATCAGGAGAAGTGACGTGGCCGTCCCGAAGCGAAAGATGTCGCGGAGCAACACCCGCGCCCGTCGCTCCCAGTGGAAGACGACTGCTGTCGCCCTGGTGAGCTGCCCCCAGTGCCGTTCGCCCAAGCAGCCGCACATCGCGTGCCCGACCTGCGGCACCTACAACCGCCGCCAGGTCATCGAGCCGTCCGCCTGATCCGAGAGCTCCATCGACGCACCTGGAAGGGTCGCGTTCGGGGGAGAGCGATCTGAGTTGACGTGATGCCGACCGGGTGCGAATGTGCCCCGGTCGGCGTTACCGTCTCAGATGCGTGCGGTGGCGGTAGGCCCGCGGCCGTGGTGGACGCCGGGGCAAGGCATTCCCCGACGCCCACCACGTTTTCGGGCATCTTCCGCAGCCATCGCGCCATGTGAAGATGTCCGAGGAGGAACACGTGGGCGCAGGTCCCAAGCCGGTGGCCGTGGAGGTCGCCAGACAAGAGCTCGACAAGGTGCTGGACGTCCAGCTCGACTCCGACATTCTCGAGCGAGCCCTGACACACCGCTCGTACGCCTACGAGAACGGTGGCCTGCCCACCAACGAGCGCCTGGAGTTCCTCGGCGACTCGGTGCTGGGCCTGGTCGTCACCGACACGCTCTACCGCAACCACCCCGACCTGCCCGAGGGCCAGCTGGCCAAGCTGCGGGCCGCGGTGGTCAACATGCGCGCGCTGGCCGACGTGGCCAGAGGGCTGGGCCTCGGCCGGTTCCTGCGGCTCGGCAGGGGCGAGGAGGGCACCGGCGGGCGCGACAAGTCCTCGATCCTGGCCGACACGCTGGAGGCGCTGATCGGCGCGATCTACGTGGACAAGGGCCTCGACGAGGCGTTCCGCGTCGTCCACGTGCTCTTCGACCCGCTGATCGAGCGGTCGGCCTCGCTGGGCGCCGGGCTCGACTGGAAGACCTCGCTGCAGGAGCTCACCGCCTCCGAGGCGCTCGGCGTGCCCGAGTACCACGTCGAGGAGAGCGGCCCCGACCACGCCAAGTCGTTCACCGCCGAGGTGCGGGTGGGCGGCGAGTCGTACGGGTCTGGCACGGGCCGCAGCAAGAAGGAGGCCGAGCAGCAGGCGGCCGAGGCGGCCTGGACCCGCATCAGGGCCCGCCGCGAGCAGCGCGAGAGCCAGCCGGCCGGCTAGCGTGCCCGAGCTGCCAGAGGTCGAGGTCGTCCGCCGGGGCCTGGCCGAGTGGGTCGCAGGGCGGGAGATCGCCGCGGCCGAGGTGTTCCACCCGCGCGCGATCAGGCGCCACGAGCCTGGCGCGGACGAGTTCGCCGCCCGGCTGAAGGGCCGCGTGATCCAGGAGGCCAGGCGCCGCGGCAAGTACCTGTGGCTGCCGCTCGGCCCCGACGACGCGCTCCTGGCCCACCTGGGCATGAGCGGCCAGTTGCTGGTCGTCCAGTCCGACTCTCCGCTGGAGAAGCACCTGCGGGTACGGCTGACCTTCGCCGACGGCGGTCCCGACCTGCGCTTCATCGACCAGCGCACGTTCGGCCACGTGATGCTGACCCGGATGGTCGACGGGGTGCCAGAGCCGATCGCGCACATCGCCCCCGACCCGTTCGAGGACGCCTTCGACGACGAGGTCTTCGCGCTGAGGCTGCGGGCCAAGCACACCGAGATCAAGCGGGCCCTGCTCGACCAGTCGCTGATCAGCGGCGTCGGCAACATCTACGCCGACGAGGCGCTGTGGCTGGCCAAGCTGCACTGGGCCCGCCCCACCCACACGCTGACCAGGCCGAAGATCGCCGAACTGCTGGCCGGTGTCCGCCAGGTCATGAGCGCCGCCCTCCAGCAGGGCGGCACCTCATTCGACAGCCTCTACGTCAACGTCAACGGCGAGAGCGGCTACTTCGAACGCTCCCTCGAGGTGTACGGCAGGCGCGACCTGCCGTGCTCGCGCTGCGGCACCCCGATCAAGCGGGAGGCGTTCATGAACCGCTCGTCCTACTTCTGCCCGCGATGCCAGCGAAAGCCGCGGTGAGCAGGGCCAGCACCGCGCCCACCCACATCACCGCCGAGGCGGACGCCCCGTCCAGGACCCGGCCGCCCACGAACGAGCCGAGCGAGACCGACACGTTGAACGCGCTGACGAACGCCGCCGTCGCCAGCTCGCGCCCGCCCGCCTGCATGATCCACAGCTGCAGGGCCACGCCCACCCCGCCGTAGGCCAGGCCCCAGACGGCCAGCGGCACCAGCGGGGTCACCAGCAGCGCCAGCGCCGCGGCGGCCAGCCCGATCAGCAGCGCCCGCACGACCAGCGCGGCCCCTGGACGCCGGGCGGTCATCCCGCTGCCGGCGAAGTTGCCCACCACGCCCGCCGCGCCGAACAGCAGCAGCGCGGTGCCCACGAGCGCGGGACCCGCGTGCGAGACCTGCTCCAGGAAGGGCCGCAGGTAGGTGTAGGCGGAGAAGTGCCCGGTGATCACCAGCACGGTGATGGCGAGCAGCACCTTGATGCGTCCGGTCAGCGGCTCCCGCGCGGCGCCCGCCTCGTCACCCGGCATCACCGGCAGCGCTCGCGACAGCACGGCGAACACGACCAGGGCCAGCCCCGCCACGATCAGGAACGCCGCCCGCCAGCCCGCATACGTGGCCAGGAACGTGCTCGCGGGCACGCCGAGCACCAGCGCCACGGACACCCCGCTCATGATCACCGAGGTGGCCCGCCCCACGGCCTGACCGGGCACCAGCCGCGGCGCCAGCCCGGAGGCGAAGGCCCAGAAACCGCCGATGCTCACGCCGGTCAGCAGCCTGGCCGCCAGCATCACGGGAAAGTTCGGCGCGATCCCCGACAGGAGGTTGGCCAGCACCAGCAACGCCATCATCGCCAGCAGCGGGATCCGCCGGTCCAGCCGCCGCGTGGCGATCGCCAGCACGGGCGCGGAAACGGCGGCCACCAATCCGGGCACCGACACCATCAGGCCCGCCGTACCGTCGGACACCGAGAGATCGGCGGCGATCGAGGTCAGCAGGCCGACGGGCAGCATCTCGCTGGTCACGACGGCGAAGGTGCCCACCGCCACCGAGCTCACCGCCAGCCAGCGTGTCCGCACCGGGGAAACAGTCAAAGTCGTCATGCGGCTCAGCCTGCTCCCGGGCCCCTCGGGGAACAATGACGAGATCCGAAGGCTTGGTTTAGGTGGGCTAAGCGATCGGCGCGGAGGCGGGCATGGAGTTCAGGGAGCTGGAGTGCTTCGTGGTACTCAGCGAGGAATTGCACTTCGCGCGGGCGGCCGAGCGGCTCTACCTGTCGCCGGGGCGGGTCAGCCAGCTCATCGCCGCGCTCGAGGCCAGGATAGGCGGGCGCCTGCTGGAGCGGACCAGCAGGCGGGTGCGGCTGACCAAGCTCGGCGAGAGCTTCCTGGCCGACCTGCGGCCCGCCTACGACGGCCTGGCCCAGGCCGTGGTCAGGGCGAAGTCGGCCGCCCGCGAGGTGACGGGCCTGCTGCGGGTCGGGTTCCTGGCCACGCCGACGGACCTGGTCACGGGCAGCGTGCGGCGCTTCGAGGAACTGTATCCGGGCAGCGCGGTGGAGCTGGTGGAGATCCCGCTGTCGGATCCCTTCAGCAAACTGCGGGCACGCCAGGTGGACGTGGTGTTCACGCTGCTGCCCGTGGAGGAGTCCGACCTGGTGACCGGTGCGGGGCTGAACCGCGAGCCGATGCGGCTGGGCCTCTCGGCGCGGCACCCGCTGGCCGCCCGGCGCGTCATCGACGCCGAGGAGCTGGCCTCGCTGGCGCTGATCGGGCTGGACGAGCCCGCCCCCCGTCGCTGGCGCGAACACATCGCCCCCGCCACCACCCCGTCCGGCCTGCCGATCGCTCTGGCGGGTACGGTGGCCACCAGCCAGGAGGGCCTGACCCAGGTCGCGCTCAACCGGGGCGCGATGCTGATCTGCACGCCCACGGCCGTCCACCACGCCCGTCCCGACGTGACCTTCGTGCCGGTCACCGGACTTCCCGACTCGGTGCTCGGTCTGGCTTGGCTTAAATCTTCGGAAACGGTCGCCATCCGAGCCTTCAACGATGCGGCGGAACGCCACTCGGTGCAGGTCGCGGGCCCCCATCTGGCCGCGTAAATATTACGCACGGTAACGGGAAATGAAATGCTGGAGAACGCGGAAAAAGCAAGATTGACGGCCTGGGTGAGGGGTCGCGTGCAGGGGGTCGGCTTCCGCTGGTGGACCCGTGCGCGGGCGCTCGAGCTCGGTCTGAGCGGCTATGCGCGCAACACCGCCGACGGCCGGGTCGAGATCGTGGCCGAGGGGACCCGGGAGGCCTGCGTCAAGCTCCTCGAGCAGCTCAGGGGTTGCGACACGCCCGGCCGAGTCGATGGAGTAGTGGAACGTTGGAGTGAACCCCGAGGTAGTTTGATCGGTTTTGTAGAGAGATGAGACTTCCGCTAAACCCCCCAAATAGGGTATATTTGTATGTCGGGAGTGCCCACCAGTAGGTCTATGCGGTGCGTTCGACTTGACCGCCCTCACTGCCGGTGCGACTCTTGTTAGGTACCACGCGCACCCCTCCCGCGGAACAGAAGTGCGCGAACCAGTCTGGTCACTCAGCGTGGAGGACCCTTTACCATGGCGAAGGCTCTACTCGGCCACGTCGGCGGTCCTGACCCTCGAATGGTCTCGGAGATGCGCCGTCTGCAGCAGCGTATTCGCGACCTGGAGGCAGAACTTATCCGACTCCAGGCCCAGAATGACGCTCTTGCAGCGCAGACCCGCGATGAGGCAATCAGCCGCATGCAGGAGCGCGAGCCGGCACTCACCTGAGTGATCGGAGCGCACCATCCAGGGACGTCTCAGCGAGACGTCCCTTGTCATTTGTCCAGACATATCGCGATATGAGGTGATCTGGGCAGACTCTCGGACCCCCGACCTGTCATTTGCCTGCGCATCGACTGTCGCGCCGCACACGGGGCAGTGAGGACCAGTAGGCTTTCCCGAAGCTGATTTCAGGGAGAAGGGGGTCCGCGCTTGTATTTGAAGACCCTCACCCTGCGCGGCTTCAAGTCCTTCGCCTCCGCCACCGCCCTGCGGTTCGAGCCGGGCATCACCTGTGTCGTCGGCCCCAACGGCTCGGGCAAGTCCAACGTCGTCGACGCCCTGGCCTGGGTCATGGGCGAGCACAGCGCCAAGTCGCTGCGCGGCGGCAAGATGGAGGACGTCATCTTCGCCGGCACCTCGAGCAGGCCGCCGCTCGGCCGCGCCGAGGTGACGCTGACCATCGACAACTCCGACGGCGCGCTGCCGATCGACTACACCGAGGTCACGATCAGCCGCCTGATGTTCAGGAGCGGCCAGAGCGAGTACGCCATCAACGGCGACACCTGCCGCCTGCTCGACATCCAGGAGCTGCTGTCCGACTCGGGCATCGGCCGCGAGATGCACGTCATCGTCGGCCAGGGCCAGCTCGACGCCGTGCTCCACGCGGGCCCCGAGGATCGCCGCGCCTTCATCGAGGAGGCCGCCGGCGTGCTCAAGCACCGCAAGCGCAAGGAGAAGGCGCTGCGGAAGCTGGACGCCATGCAGGCCAACCTGACCCGCGTCCAGGACCTGGCCACCGAGCTGCGCCGCCAGCTCAAGCCGCTGGGCCGCCAGGCGGAGATCGCCCGCAAGGCCGCCGTCATCCAGGCCGACCTGCGCGACGCGCGGCTGCGCCTGCTGGCCGACGACGTGTGCATCCTGCGGGCCACGCTGGAGCGGGAGGCCGCCGACGAGGCCGCCGTGCTGGCCCGCCGTACCCAGGTCGAGACCGAGCTGGCCGAGGGCCAGCAGCGCGAGGCGGTGCTCGAGCAGGCCGAGGGCGAGGCGCAGCCGAGGCTGAGCGCCGCACAGGAGACCTTCTTCCGGCTGTCGTCGCTGCGCGAGCGCATCACCGGCCTGGAGCAGCTGGCCGTCGAGCGGCACCGGCACGCGCTCGACGCGGCCGCCATCGAGCGGCGCGGGCGCGACCCGGAGGAGCTGGAGCGCGAGGCCGAGGGGGTCCGCGAGCAGGAGGCCGTCCTGCGCGCCGAGCTTGAGCGGGCCGAGGAACTGCTCGAGGAGGCCGTGCAGCGGCGCGCCGAGGCCGAGGCCGAGCTGAGCGCCGAGGAGCAGCGCCTGGCGCTGGCCGCGCGTGCCGCCGCCGACCGCCGCGAGGGGCTGGCCAAGCTGCGCGGCCAGGTCGACTCCGTACGCAGCAGGTCCCGCGCGGCCGAGGAGGAGATCGGCCGCCTCACCCAGGCCATGCAGGACGCCGAGCAGCGCGAACGGCAGGCCCGCGAGGACCTGGAGACCCAGGAGCGCGAGGAGCCGGCCGTCGATCCCGCCCTCGCCGAGGAGCTGGCGACCGCCCAGGCGGCCGTGGAGGAGGCACGCGCCGTCGCCGACGAGGCCCGCGCCGCGGTCGAGGACGCCAAGTCCGCCCTGGACGCTCCCCGCGCGGCCTTCCAGGGGGCGAAATCCTCCGTCGGTACGGCTCGCGCCGCCGACCAGGAGGCGCAGCGCGCCGTGGCCGCACTCCAGGCCCGCTGTGACGCCCTGGAACTCGGCCTGTCCAAGGGCGACGGAGCCGCCGCCCTGCAGGCCGCCGGGCCGGCCGGGATTCTCGGGCCGCTCGCGGCCTCACTGCAGGTGTCGCCGGGCGCCGAGCTGGCCATCGCCGCCGTGCTCGGTCCCGTGGCGGACGCTGTCGCCGTCAAGTCGGTTGACAGCGCCGTCGAGGCCCTGGAGCTGCTGCGCGCCGAGGAGGCGGGGCAGGCGACGCTGCTGATCGCCGGTGACAGGGCAGAGGGCGCCGGCCGGCGCGACCGTAAGGTGCCCGCCCGGGCCGAGTGGGCGACCGATCTGGTCACCGTGCCCGACCACCTGCGGTCCGCCCTCGACCGCGTGCTGGGCGACGTCGTCGTCGTGGACACCCTCGAGGCCGCGAGAGGCGTCGTGGAGGAGCACGCCGACCTCCGGGCCGTCACCAGGGACGGGGACATCGTCGGGACCCACCTGGCCAGCGGAGGCGCCACCGGCGGCACCTCCGTCCTCCAGGTCAGGGCGGCCCTGGACGAGGCGGTCGCCGATCTCGAGGCTGCCGAGGAGCGGGTGGCCGAGACCACCGAGAGCCTGGAGCAGGCCGTACAGGCGGAGCTGGAAGCCCAGGCGGCGGTGGAGGCGGCCCAGGCGCACGTCAGCGAGGTGCAGACGGCCGTCAACACCGCGCAGCAGGGCGTCAGCGCCGCCCAGGGCGTCCTTGACCAGGTCAGGGCGAAGCAGCGCGAGGCCGACCAGCGCAACGCCGCCGCCGCCAAGCGCCTGGCCCAGCTCGAGGCCGCCGCGGGCGCCGCCAAGGCCGAGGCGGAACGCCTGGCCAGGAGCGTCCAGTCGGCCGAGGAGGCCCGTGAGGAGGGCCTGGCGGAGCTGGCCGAGCTGGAGATCCGGCTGGCCGAGGCTGAATACGCGGGCGAGCTTGAGGCGGAGCCCACCACCGATACCCGCGACGAACTGGCGACGCAGGCCGAGACGCAGCGCCAGCGCGAGATGGAGACCCGCCTGGCGGTCCGCACGGCGGAGGAACGGGCCAAGGGCATCGAGGGCCGCGCCGACGGCCTGATGAGAGCCGCCGAGCGGGAGCGCCAGGAGCGCGCCCAGGCGGCCGCTCAGCGGGCCAGGCGCAGGCAGCAGGCCGCACTGTCGGAAGCGGTCGCCAAGGGCGCCAAGCAGGTCCTGGCCAGGCTGGCCGAGTCGATCAAGCTGGCGGCCAGCGAGCGCGACGAGGCCGACCTGGCCAGGGTGGCGGTCGACGCCGAGCTCAAGCAGGTCCGCGTGCACGTGCGCGAGCTGAGCCAGGAGCTGGACAAGCTGGTCAACCGGGTGCACGGCAGCGAGGTGGCGCGCACCGAGCAGCGCATGCGACTGGAGCAGCTCGAGCAGCGGGCCATGGACGAGTTCGGCGTCGAGGCCGAGGCGCTGGTGTCCGAGTACGGTCCCGACGTGCCCGTGGCGGGTGAGCCGGCCGTGCCGTACGTCAGGGAGGAGCAGGAGAAGCGGGCCAGGGCCGCCGAGCGGCAGATGAACCAGCTCGGCAAGGTCAACCCGCTGGCCCTGGAGGAGTTCGCGGCGCTGGAGGAGCGGCACGCCTTCCTCAACAGCCAGCTGGAGGACCTGAAGAAGACCAGGCGCGACCTGATGACCGTGGTCAAGGAGGTCGACGACCGGGTGGAGCAGATGTTCGCCTCCGCCTACGAGGACGTGGCGCGCGAGTTCGAGCAGATCTTCACCAGGGTCTTCCCCGGCGGCGACGGCAGGCTGGTGCTCACCCAGCCGGAAGACATGCTGACCACCGGCATCGAGGTGGAGGCGCGCCCGCCGGGCAAGAAGGTCAAGCGGCTCTCGCTGCTGTCGGGCGGCGAGCGGTCGCTGACGGCGGTGGCGTTCCTGATCTCCATCTTCAAGGCGCGGCCCTCGCCCTTCTACGTGATGGACGAGGTCGAGGCCGCCCTCGACGACACCAACACCCAGCGCCTGCTGACGCTGTTCGAGGAGTTGAGACAGAGCTCACAGCTCATCGTCATCACCCACAACAAGCGCACGATGGAGATCGCCGACGCCCTCTACGGCGTGTCCATGCGGGGAGACGGTGTCACCCAGGTGGTGAGCCAGCGCCTGCGCGAGCGGGTTTAGGCAGGATGGAGCAGAGGCCGCCATCTGGGAAACTGACATGGTGAGCCAGCCACCGCCGACAGGGAATCCTTGTGACTGACTATCTGGGCATCATCGTGATCGTCGTGCTCGTCGCCCTCGCGGCGGCGGGTGGTCTGTTCTACCTGTTCAGGCCCGGCCGCAAGGTCTCGCCGCCGCCGAAGGCCCCCGAGCTGCCCGAGGAGCGGCCGGCCGCCGCGGCGGGCGCCGAGGAGGAGGGCGAGGGCGCCGCGACCGCCACGGCGGTCAAACCGGCCGAACCCATGGTCAAGGCGCCCGAGGTCGAGGTGCCGCCGCCCTCGGCGGGCCGCATGGTCCGGCTGCGGTCCCGGCTGGCCCGTTCGCAGAGCGCGCTCGGCCGCGGCCTGCTCGAGCTGCTGTCCCGCGACCGTCTCGACGACGAGGTGTGGGACGAGATCGAGGAGAGCCTGATCACCGCGGACGTCGGCGTGGCGCCCACGCGGGTGATGGTCGACGACCTGAAGACCAAGGTCAAGGTGCTCGGCAGCCGCACCCCGCAGGAGGTGCGCGGCCTGCTGCGCGAGCAGCTGCTCGCGCAGATCGACCCCGAGCTCGACCGCACGCTGCACGTCAAGAAGCACGGTGAGCGGCCCGCCGTCGTGCTCGTCGTCGGCGTGAACGGCACCGGCAAGACCACCACCACGGGCAAGCTGGCCCGCTCGCTGGTCGGCGACGGCAAGACGGTCGTGCTCGGCGCGGCCGACACCTTCCGCGCCGCGGCGGCCGACCAGCTGCAGACCTGGGGCGAGCGGGTCGGCGCCGACGTCGTGCGCGGTCCCGAGGGCGGCGATCCCGCCTCGGTGGCCTTCGACGCCACGGCCAGGGGCATCGAGGAGAAGGTCGACGTCGTCATCGTCGACACCGCGGGCCGCCTGCACACCAAGACCGGCCTGATGGACGAGCTGGGCAAGGTCAAGCGCGTCATCGAGAAGAAGGCCACGGTCGACGAGGTGCTGCTCGTGCTCGACGCCACCACGGGTCAGAACGGCATGCGCCAGGCCCAGGTGTTCGCCGAGGTGGTGAACATCACAGGCATCGCGCTGACCAAACTCGACGGCACGGCCAAGGGCGGCATCGTCATCTCGGTGCAGCGTGAGCTGGGCGTGCCGGTGAAGCTGGTCGGCCTGGGTGAGGGCCCCGACGACCTGGCGCCGTTCGACCCCGAGGTCTTCGTCGACGCCATCCTCGGCGACTGATTCCGGACCCTCCGCGACCTCTGCGGCGTGTGTCCGTATGTATGTGGAAATATCCCTTACCGGGCCAAGTCTTGATCGAAGACTTTGACTCGTGTTCACATGAGTCGGTCGTCGGGACCGCTCCGAGCAAGACCCTCATGCGGCGGTCCCTTTCTGCGCGAACACGGAAGGGTGCGAATGAAGAAGGTCGTCGTCCACAAGTCCGGAACCGTGAGGCCCGCGGGCGCGGCATCGCCTAGGCACGCCCAGTAGGCCTCAGCTGGTCGGCGTTCTGAGCGGGGGCGCCGACCGCGGGAGCCACGGAAGAAGGACCTTGTGAACGCGATCTTTCTCGACGCCGATCGCCGCCTGCGCGGCCCTTACACGCTCGCCGCGGCCCTCCTGGAGACGCTCGTCCCCGACGCGCCCCAGGAGCTGGTGGCGGCGCACGACATCGAGATCAACGTGGCGGCGCCCCACCTGGGCGTGCCGCTGACCAGGCGATCCCTGGCGGCCTCGCTGCCCAGGCCGCAGCGCATCCTCATCCCTGGCGCCCGCCGGACGCTGCGTGTGGCCAACGGGCTCGCCGAGTTCGTCCGCGACCACCTGCGCGGGGCGGGACCTGCCAGGCTGACCGTGGTCAACCTGGACGAGGCCGACCCCACCGATGCCGAGCTGGTCCGGGTTCTCCGGCGACGCGTGCCCGGCGAGCTGCTCGAGATCGTGCGCGGGCCGTCGGCGCCCGGTGACCGGCCGCTGGTGAACGACTTCGACCGCTATCGCGACGAGGGCTTCCACCACGCGATGGCCGAGTCGGGCCTGGCGGCGCTGCGCGGCATGGAGTACGGCGCCGACCCCGAGGCCTGGCAGGTCCTCGTGCAGCGGGTCGCCGGCGCGCTCGAGGCCGTCGACCGCGAGGACGAGGCCCGCGAGCTCTACGACAGGTCCCGGCGGCTGAGCATCGACCCCAAGCACCGCGCCACGATCGCCTACGGCACGGCCATGCTGCTGGTGCGCCACCACGACCGGGCCAGGCGCGACCCCGAGCAGGCACTGGCCTGGATCAACGAGGCCGTCACCATCACCTCGCTGCTGCCCGACCCTGCCGAGCGCGCCTTCCACCTGGGCTTCGACCTGAACGGCAAGGCCCTGGTCGAGGTCCGCAGGGGACGGTTCGCCGAGGCGCTGACGCTGGTGGAGGAGGCCATCGCGCTGGCCGAGCAGGACCTGGGCGGCGTGCACCCGATCCACCGCCTGGTGCTGTACGCCAACCGGGCCCAGCTGATGGCCATGGCGGGCCGCGTCCGCGAGGCGCTGGCCGACTACGCCACCGCGATCGAGGCCGACCCCGGCTACCCGGACTACTACCTGGAACGTGGCAATCTGCTGCACAAGCTGGGCCGCATGGAGGAGGCGCTGGCCGACTTCGAGCAGGTGATCAGGCTCAGCCCGCCCTTCCCCGAGGCGCACTACAACCGGGCCGAGGTGCGCTACGCCCGCGGCGACCTGGACGGCGCGCTGGCCGACCTGGACCACGCGGTGGAGCTGGATCCCGCGTTCGCGCCCGCCTACGTCAACAGGTCAGGGCTGCACGCCGCCGCCGGCGAGTACGGCAAGGCCGCCGACGACGTGGCGCGCGGGCTGGCACTGGATCCCGGCAACCCGTACC
The DNA here is from genome assembly GCF_018531495.1 of Nonomuraea sediminis. Lineage (GTDB taxonomy): Bacteria > Actinomycetota > Actinomycetes > Streptosporangiales > Streptosporangiaceae > Nonomuraea > Nonomuraea sediminis. The sequence continues at coordinate 273,131 of NZ_JAHDTI010000009.1, read as the reverse complement.
TGCTGTGCGTGCGCGGGCAGGTCGAGGCGGCCGCCGGCAGGACGCGCGAGGCCAGGGCGGCCTACGACGCGGCGCTGGCGGCGGATCACGAGCTGGCGCCCGCCTGGGCGGGGCGGGCGGAGCTGTCGTTCCACGAGGGTGACCACGCGGGGGCGCTGGCGGATCTCGGCGCGGCGATCAAGCTGGAGGAGACCGCCGCGCTGCTGTTCAACCGGGCTCTGGTGCTGCGGGCGGCCGGCCGTGCCGAGGAGGCGCGGCAGGACCTGCTCAGGGCGGCCGAGCTGGACCCCGGCGACGAGGAGATCGGGCGCGCGCTCGGCTAGGGGCGGTGGTGCGGGCCGATGGGGACGACCAGCGGCGTGCCGGCCACGGGGTCCTCGATGACCTTGGCGTCGAGCTCGAAGACCTCGCGCAGCAGGTCCTCGGTCAGCACCTCGTGCGGCGTGCCCACCGCGACCACCTTGCCGTCGCGCATGGCGACCAGCCGGTCGGTGTAGCGGGCGGCCAGGTTCAGGTCGTGCAGGACCATGACGATCGTCCGTCCGGCCGCCCGGTGCAGGTGACGCACCAGCTCGAGCACCTCCACCTGGTGGGCCAGGTCCAGGAACGTGGTCGGCTCGTCGAGCAGCAGCAGGTCGGTGCCCTGGGCCAGGGCCATGGAGATCCAGGCCCGCTGGCGCTGCCCGCCCGAGAGCTCGTCCAGCGGCCGCTCGGCCAGGTCGGCCAGGCCGGTCAGCTCCAGCGCCTGTCCCACGGCGGCCTCGTCGTCGGAGGACCACTGGCGGTACCACGTCTGGTGCGGGTGCCGGCCCCTGGCCACCAGGTCGGCCACGGTCAGGCCCTCGGGCGCGGTGGGCGCCTGGGGGAGCACCGTGAGGATCCTGGCCACCTCCTTGGTCGGGATGGCGGAGATGAGCCTGCCGTCGAGCAGCACTTCGCCGCCCTGCGGCTTGAGCAGCCTGCCCAGGGCGCGCAGCAGCGTGGACTTGCCGCAGCCGTTCGGGCCGATGATCGTGGTCACGGTGCCCGCCTCGACACCGAGGTCGAGGCCGTCGACGACGACCCGCTCGCCGTACCCGAGCGTCACCGATTTGGCGTGCAACCTCATTTGCGGGCCCTCCAGATGAGGTGGATCAGGTACGGCGCGCCCAGCACCGCCGTCACGACGCCGACAGGGAGCTCCAGCGGCGAGAACGCGGTCCGCGCGATCAGGTCGGCACCCCCGGCCAGGACGGCGCCGACCACGGCCGAGCACAGCAGCGGCGGCCGCGCGCAGCGCGCCAGCCGGAGCGCGATCTGCGGCGAGGCGAGCGCCACGAACGCGATCGGCCCGGCGGAGGCCGTCGCCACCGCGGCGAGCAGCACGGCGGCCAGGATCATCAGCGCCCTGGCCGGGTTCATCCGCACGCCGAGCGCGGTCACGGTGTCGTCGCCGAAGCGCAGCGCGTCCAGCGACCGGGTGCCCAGCAGCGTGAGCGGGACGAGCACGGCCAGCGCGAGCGCCACCGGCACGACGTGCTCCCAGCCGCGACCGTTGAGCGAGCCGCTGATCCAGACCATGGCCCGGCCGGTGTCGTTGACGTCACCCACGGTCAGCAGCCAGTACTTGACGTTGGTGAACACCGCGGCCACGCCGATGCCCACCAGGACGAGCCGGTAGCCGTCCAGCCCGCGCCGCCAGGCCAGCGCGTACACGACCAGGGCGCCGAGCAGGCCGCCGAGCAGCGCGAGGGCCGGGATGCCGAGTGTGGACAGCAGGCCGCTGACGCCGCCGGCCGTGGTGCCGGTGAGCACCACGCCCGCCACGACCGTGACGGAGGCGCCGGTGGTGACGCCGAGGATCTCGGGGCTGGCCAGCGGGTTGCGCGCGATGGACTGGATGATCGCGCCCGACAGCGCGAGCGCGGCCCCGACCAGGGCCCCGGTGAGCGCGCGGGGGAGCCGCAGCTCCATGATCACGAAATGTTCCGGCATGGACGCGTCGACCGTGGCGCGCAGGACTGTTCCCAGTGACATGGGGAGATCGCCGATGCGCATGTTCAGCGCCATCAGCAGCGCCAGCACGGCCAGCCCGGCGACCACGATCACGACGCCGCGCAGCCGTACCTGCCAGGAAAGGCCCGCGATCCGCAGCGGATACGTCACAGGCGCACCGGCTTCCTGCGGCGGACCAGGAAGATGAAGAACGGCGCGCCGATCAGCGCGAGCACCACGCCGACCTCCAGTTCTCCCGGCGGGGCCACGACGCGGCCGATCACGTCGGCGAACAGCAGCAGCGCGGCGCCGATCAGGCCGGAGTAGGGCAGCAGCCAGCGATGGTCGGTGCCCGACAGCGGTCGCGCCAGGTGCGGCACGATCAGCCCGACGAAGGCCAGCGAGCCGCAGGCCGCGACCGCCGCGCCCGACAGCAGCGTCACGGCGGCCACGCCGACGCCGCGGGTGAGCGCGATGTTCTGGCCGAGGCTGCGGGCGACGTCCTCGCCGAGCGCCAGCGCGTTCAGCCCGGGCGCGTTGACCATCGCCAGCACCAGCCCCACCAGGATGAACGGCAGCACCTGCCAGGCCACCTCGGAGCCGCGGCCCGCGATCGAGCCGGCCTGCCAGAACCTGAACACGTCCATGGCCTGCTCGTCCAGCAGCACGACGGCCGAGGTCAGCGCGTAGAGGAAGGCGCTGACGGCGGTGCCGGCCAGCGCCAGCGTGACCGGCGTCGGGCCGCCCCTGCCGCCGACCATGCCGAGCGCGAACACCCCGACGCTGGCGATCAGCGCGCCCGCCAGGCCGAACCAGATGTAGCCCAGCAGGCTGGAGGTGCCGAGCAGGATGATCGAGGCCACCATGGCGAACGCGGCTCCCTGGGTGACGCCGAGCAGCCCGGGGTCGGCCAGCGGGTTGCGGGTGTGGCCCTGCATGAGCGCGCCCGCGACGCCCAGCGCGATCCCGGCCATGATGCCGAGCGCGGTGCGCGGCAGGCGCAGCGACCGGATGACGATGTCGTTCTCGCTGCCGTCGGGGCTCGCCAGCGCGTGCCAGGCGTCGGCCAGCGGCACGGACTTCGAGCCGATCGTGATGCTCAGGATCACCGCCAGCACCACCGCGCCGAGCAGGGCGACCAGCACGAGCAGCCGACCGCGGCGGATGCCGTGAAGGCGCACAGCGGTCGCGGTCACCCGTTCCTCCTCAGCATTTGCCTGATCCTGGTGAAGTATGCCAGGTTAGGCAGTCCTAACCTAAATTAGGTTTGCCTAAGCTTTGAAGGGGATCTCCATGAGAGCGTTGCGCGTCCTGGTCGGCGCGGTCGTGATCGCCGGGCTCGCAGCCTGCGGCAGCACGTCGCCAAGCACGTCCGCGGACAAGCCGTTCAGGACCGTGAAGCACGCGATGGGCGAGACCAGGATTCCCGCACAGCCCAAGCGGGTCGTCGCGCTCGACCAGAGCTTCGTCGACGCCACGCTCACGCTGGAGACGCCGGTGGTCGGCTACACGACCTACCGCTCGATCGAGTCCAAGCTCCCCGACTATCTCGGCCCGCTCGCCCAGCAGTACGGCAAGGAGGCCACCGCGGTCGGCACGCTGGAGCAGCCCAGCCTCGAGAAGATCATGGCGCTCAAGCCCGACCTGATCCTGTCGGCCAAGGTCCGCCACGAGGCCCTCTACGACAAGCTGTCCAAGATCGCCCCGACCGTCTTCAGCGAGACCACCGGCGCCATCTGGAAGGACAACGTCCGCCTGGTCGGCCAGGCGCTCGGCAAGGAACAACTGGCCGAGACCCGTATCAAGGAGTACGAGGACCGGGCGCACAAGATCGGGCAGGAGATCCAGGCCAAGGACGGCAAGCTGCCCGCAATCTCGATCGTCCGCTTCGCCGGCGAGCCCACGACCCGGCTGTACGTGGAGAACTCCTACTCCGGCATCGTGATGAAGGACATCGGCTTCACCCGGCCCGCGTCACAGCCCAAGGACCCCGCCAAGATCGCCGTTGACGTCAGCGCGGAGAACATCGCCCAGCTCGACGCCGACCACATCTTCGTCTCCACCTTCCCGGACGCCTCGACCGAGGGGCCGAAGAAGAAGTTCGTCACCAACCCGCTGTGGGCCAAGCTGAAGGGGACGCAGCACGAGGTCAGCGACCTCACCTGGATGAGCGCCGTCGGCCTCCAGGGCGCCCACGCCATCCTCGACGACGTCGCCAAGTTCTTCTCCGTCGACGCGGCGCGTTCCTGAATTCACCACGGTCCTCCGGTCCGCCGTACGAGGCGCCGGACGGCCGCCGCACGCCTCCTCGCCGACCCCGGCGCCCGGGGTTTTCAGGCGCCGGGTCGGTGAGATGTGGGTCGGCGAAGTCGGCGCCCTGTACGGCGGATCAGGGGGACCGTGGTGCCCGCGAAACGATGCGCCGTGACGGCGAGAAAGTGGCGCCGACTCGCCGGAGGCGCCGGGCGCGGGTCCTCAGCCGGAGTGCGGCGGGCGGCCGGTGGTGGCGGCTCGCCGTACAGGAATCGCTCGCCGTACAGGAATCAGCTTGCGAGGAAATCGCGGAAGGCGGCGAGGTGGGGGGCGATGTTCATGCCCTGGGCCGTGATCCAGTCGGTGCTGGCGTAGGTGTCCTTGTAGCGGGTGCCGGAGTCGCAGATCAGGGTGACGACGCTGCCGTGCTCGCCCGCGGCGCGCATCTCGCGGATGATCTCGACGCACGCCGCGACGTTGGTGCCGGTGGAGCCGCCGACGTCGCGGCCGGTGACCTCGCGCACCCAGTGCATGGCCGCGATCGAGCGGTCGTCGGGCACCTGGATCATGCGGTCGATCACGCTGGGCTGGAAGGACGGCTCGACGCGCGGCCGGCCGATGCCCTCGATGCGCGAACCCCTGCCCTTCATCGACAGGTCCTCCGAGACCCACGCGGGGTAGAAGGCCGAACCCTCGGGGTCGACGACCGCCAGGCGGGTGGAGTAGCAGCGATAGCGGATGTAGCGGCCGATTGTGGCGGACGTGCCGCCGGTACCCGCGCCGACCACGATCCAGGCGGGCTCGGGGTGCGGCTCCATGGCCATCTGGGAATAGATCGACTCGGCGATGTTGTTGTTCCCACGCCAGTCGGTGGCCCGCTCCGCGTAGGTGAACTGGTCCATGAAGTGGCCGCCGGTTTCGGCGGCCAGCCGGTGAGATTCGTCATAGATCGAGGCCGGGTCGTCGACCAGGTGGCACTTGCCCCCGTAGAACTCGATCAGGTGGATCTTCTCCTGCGAGGTGCTCGCCGGCATCACGGCGATGAACGGCAGGCCGAGCAGGCGGGCGAAGTACGCCTCGCTGACGGCGGTGGAGCCGCTGGACGCCTCGACGATCGTGGTGGTGGGTCCGATCCACCCGTTGGCCAGCCCGTAGAGGAAAAGCGACCTGGCCAACCGGTGCTTCAGTGAACCAGTGGGGTGCACCGACTCGTCTTTCAAGTAGAGGTTTATTCCCCAGCGGGAGGGAAGCGGAAAGACGTGCAGGTGCGTATCACAGCTTCGGTTGGCGTCGGCCTCCACCAGGCGGATGGCCTCCGATACCCACCGGCGTGTGACCACGTCGTGACGGTCGGCGAACTCCATGGCCCCTAACCTATCGCATGTGACTCTGGCCACTTTTTCCGCGGAATTGGGTGAAGAGTGTTACGATAATGAGACTTGTCCGGCCGTGGACGTGAACTCGCACGCCGCGAGCATATGGACGTTTACCTCTCTGACCAGGTGGAACCGTTAACGCAGCCCTTACGCGTGGTTTGCGAAGATGGCGAAGCTGTCGGCGGCTTGTGCCGAAAACGGGGAGATAGCGCAAGGGGGAATGAATTGATCACTATGACCGAAGAGCAGCGTCAGGACTGGTTCGAGCGCGACGTCGTGCCCGTGACCTCGCAGCTGTTCGCCTCCGCGATGCGCCTGACCCGTAACACCGCCGACGCCGAGGACCTGGTACAGGAGACGGTCGCCAAGGCGTACACGTCCTACCACCAGTTCCGCGAGGGCACCAACCTCAAGGCCTGGCTGCACCGCATCCTCACCAACAACTTCATCAACGACTACCGGAAGAAGCAGCGCTCGCCGAAGCTCTCCGCCGCGGAGGACATCGAGGACTGGCAGCTGCACGCCGCCGAGTCGCACACCTCGACCGGGTTGAAGTCCGCCGAGGCCGAGGCGCTCGACCGGCTCCCGGACAGCGTCGTGATGAACGCGTTGCGGTCCCTGCCCGAGGACTTCCGCGTCGCCGTCTACCTGGCCGACGTCGAGGGCTTCGCCTACAAGGAGATCGCGGAGAGGATGGGCACGCCGATCGGCACGGTCATGTCCCGTCTGCACCGAGGCCGCCGCCAGCTGCGCGGCATGCTGGAGGGATACGCCCGCGAAGAGGGCGCCATCCGGCTACCCGCCCAGCGTGTCGCCGCCTAGGCCCATGTGCAGGCGCACCCTGAGCATCCCGTTCTCGGTGCGCAGTTCCACCAGATCGCACAGCTGACGACTTATCCAGAGCCCGTATCCCCGAGGGGATTCGGGCTCTGGTGGTATGTAGCCCGGTAGCGGGTCGTCCAGCCCGCCGCCGGGCTCGGCTATCTCGCAGACCAGCTCCCTGCCGTTGACCCACATCGTGATCGAGCCGTGGCCCGCGCCGTGCTCGACGCTGTTGGCCGCGATCTCCGACACGCTCAGCACCAGCGAGGCGATCAGGTTGCGGTCCATGCCCGCCGCCCTGGCGTAGTCGCCGACGGTCTGGCGCAGCCGCTTGAGCTCGCGGGCGGTGAAGTCCGCGGAGCGGATCGCGCCGCTCGGCCCAGGCAGCGGCGCCCTGTCGCCGTTGAGCACCAGCTCGTGCGGCGGCACGAAGCCCCCGCTCGGGTTCTCGCCGTCCTCGCCCAGCTCGAAGGGGTGGGTCAGCGGGCCGTACCGGAGTACGGCCGGCGGCACCACCCGCACGTCGTACAGGCACAGCACGGTCGCCGGCGCGTTGCCGAACGCGGCGTTGACCACGGACTCGTAGCGGATCCACTCGCGGACCTCGCGCTCGCTCCTGCCCGCCCAGACGGGTTCGCCGATCATGAGCGTACGGCTCCCGCGCAGGTACTCGTGGCCGGCGGCCAGCGCCCTGGGCGGGTGGGCGTACCAGGAGGCCGACTCGCGCCGGTCGACCAGGGCGGCGTCGCGGCCCAGCGCGTCCGACAGCAGCTCCAGCTTGGCCCGGTCGGTGATCGCCAGCACCCGCGTGCCGTTGGCCAGGGCGGTGCGGACGTGCGGGACGAGGAGCCGGAGAAATGCCTCATCGGAGCCGTAAGGCACCGTCATGTGCTTCAACGACTCCGCAGGTGAACGTGCCCGCTCCGGGTGCACGGCCGAACCGTAGCAAGCGTCTGTCAAACTACGCAACGGAGGCGATGAGAGCTACCGCTCCCAGCGCGCAGGCGACCCCCGCGACCTGGATGGCGCGCAGCCGCTCGCCGAGCACCTGCCGGGCCAGCAGCAGCGTGCTGGCCGGATACAGGGAGACCAGCACCGCGACCAGGCTGAGCATCCCGTGCTGCTTGGCCAGCAGGTAGAGCACGTTGGCGGCCATGTCGAGCACCCCGGCCGCCAGGATGATGCGCAGCGAGCCGCCCGACGGCTTGAGCGTGCGCCTTGTCACCACGGCGAGCAGCGCCACCATGGCCAGCGAGGACATTCTGGCCCCGACCAGCGGCCACATGCCCGTGTCGTGGGGCGCCAGGGCGAGCAGGATGAAGAAGCCGCCGAAGCCCGCCCCCGCCGCCAGCGCGATGAGCACCGACGACAGCGAGCTCTTGCGCTCGCCGCCGCGGTCCTGGCTGACCAGCAGCACCGCGACCAGCGCGAACGCGATCCCCGCCAGGGCCGCGGGCCTCGGACGTTCCCCGGTCGCCAGGCCGAACAGGACCGGCAGCGCGGCCGAGGTCACCGCCGTGGTGGGCGCGACCACAGACATCACGCCCCTGGCCAGCGCCCGGTAGAACAGCACCAGCCCGGCCGCGCCCGCGACGCCCGAGGCCAGCCCCCACAGCAGCGCCCGCTGGTCGAAGTGGCCGGGCAGGATCGGCAGCAGCGCCAGGATCAGGACCAGCCCCGCCGACTGGGACAACGCCACGACCGAGAGCACGCGGGATCGCTTGGTGGCCAGCCCGCCGAAGAAGTCGGCCGTGCCGTACACCACCGCGCAGGCGGTCGCCAGGATCACCGCGGTCACATTTCACCTCAGTTCAGTCAAATACACTACTAGGACAATATAGTGTCCTTTGTGGAGGATCCAGAGACCATCACGCAGGCCATCGCGAACAACGTGCGTGCCCAGCGCTCCCATCGGGGGCTCACGCTGGACGCGCTGGCCGCCAGATCGGGCGTGAGCAGGGGCATGCTCGTCCAGGTCGAGCAGGGCAGGACCAACCCCAGCGTGTCGACGCTCACCCGGATCGCCTCCGCGCTCGGCGTCACCGTGGCGCGGCTCGTCGAGGTCTCCGAGGTGCCCGTGGTCCGCATCATCGACAAGGCCGACGTGGTCACCTTCGACCAGGGCGCGGTGCAGGCCCGGCTGCTCGTCGGCGCCGACTCGCCGATGATCCTGGAGCTGTGGGACTGGCGCATGGCGCCGGGGGAGCACCACGACGGCGACGCGCACCCGCCCGGCACCCGCGAGATGCTGACCGTGCTCGGAGGGGAGCTGACCCTGACGGTGTACGGCAAGAGCCACGTCGTACGGACGGACGACGCCGTCCTGTTCACCGCCGATCGCCCGCATCGCTACGCGAATCAGGGCACGGAGGAACTGCGGTTGATCATGGTCGTGGCGGAGCCGCGCGAGGTTCCCGACCAATAACGGCGGAACGGCGGCAGATTACTTGACGGAGTTCCATGATTACTCCATGTCCTTGACGCCTGGTGGCCAATGCTGGGTACATCCCTTGATGTGCGGCGAATCGTCAGCAGGGGGAAAGCCGTGACCGAGTCCGGCGCGGCGACGGAGAAGCTCCGTGCGGAACTGCAGACTCTCGGGGTGACTACCGCCTACGACGTGGGCGACGAGGCGACCCTGTCGGTGTGGATCGGCCTGGTCGTGCGCTATAGGGACGGCCTTTACCGCTGGCAGGAAGGGACGGTGCAACGTCGGCATTTGGGTACGGATCCGGTTGGATGTGCCATAAGAGTGGCGCGCCGGTATACGGAACTACAGGCGGATATTCCACCCTGGTGGGATGACCTGGCCAAGGAGTTGCGGGGGGACCCGGCCCAGGATTATCCGTAACAACCCCCGCAGGTGCTTTCGGGGGGAAGCATGCGCGCGTGGGGGGCGTCGGCGGCGTTGCTGCTGGCGGTCGCGGGATGCGGGGTGATCCATCCGCTGACGGACGCGCCCGTGCGCCCCCCAGCCGTCATCAAGCCCGCTGTCCTCGCCAAAAGGCTGATCGCCATGCAGCCCGGCTGGCCCGTCAAGCCGTCCAAGCCCGACTGCCGGCGCGCCAAGTGCGTCGCCCTCACCTTCGACGACGGGCCCGGCCGCTACACCGGCCACCTGCTCGACATACTGCGCCGGCGCGGCGTCAGGGCCACGTTCTTCGTGCTCGGCGAGAACGTGGCGGCCGACAAGGGCCGTAACCTGCGCAGGATCGTGACCGAGGGCCACGAGATCGGCAACCACACCTGGAACCACGCGGCGCTGACGACGCTCCCCCGGGAAAGGATCAGAAACCAGCTCGAACGCACCGAGCGGCTGGTCCGCCGGCTCACGGGGATTCGCATGCGGCTGATGCGCCCGCCGTACGGGGCGACAGACAGGCGGGTCGCCGACGTGACCCGGCGCGAAGGGCTGGCGCAGATCCTGTGGAGCGTCGACACGCTCGACTGGCGCGACCGCGTGCCCGCCGTCGTGGCCAGGCGCGCCGGTGCGGCCAGACCAGGCTCGATCATCCTCATGCACGACATCCACCGCACCACGGTCGCGGCCGTCCCTCGGGTCATCGACAAGCTCAAGCACAAGGGCTACACGTTCGTGACCGTCTCCGATCTGTACGGCAAGCCACTGGTACCGGGCAGGAAATATGCTGAAAGATGATGTGATCAAGGGCTACACCTTCGACGGCCCGACCGTGGATCTCGGCGCGCTGGTCGTCGACGGCGAGGGCGTGCCGGAGGCGCAGGTCCGGCTGCCGCTGCGGATGCTCAACCGGCACGGCCTGGTCGCCGGCGCCACGGGTTCTGGCAAGACCGTCACGCTGCAGGTGATGGCCGAGCAGCTGTCGGCGCAGGGCGTCCCGGTCTTCCTGGCCGACGTCAAGGGCGACCTGTCCGGCGTCGCCTCCGCGGGGGAGTCCTCGGACAAGCTGCTCAAGCGCACCGCCGGGATCGGGCAGGACTGGCAGCCGCTCGCCTGCCCCACCGAGTTCTACGCGCTGGGCGGGATCGGCGAGGGGATCCCGCTGCGGGCCACGATGAGCTCGTTCGGACCCACGTTGCTGTCGAAGGTGATGGGGCTGAACGAGACTCAGGAGTCCTCGCTCGGGCTGATCTTCCACTTCGCCGACCAGCAGGGGCTGCCGCTGCTCGACATGAAGGACCTGCAGTCGGTCATCCAGTACCTCATCGACAACCCCGACGTGCTCAAGGGCATCGGCGGGTTGTCCAAGCAGACCGCCGGGGTGATCCTGCGGTCCCTGACGAATCTGTCCGCCGAAGGGGCCGACCAGTTCTTCGGCGAGCCCGAGTTCGACACGGCCGACCTGATGCGGGTGGCTCCCGACGGGCGGGGTGTCGTGTCGGTTCTGGAGCTGCCTGCCGTACAGGATCGGCCGACCCTGTTCTCCACGTTCCTGATGTGGCTGCTGGCCGACCTGTTCCACGACCTGCCCGAGGTGGGGGATGCCGACAAGCCCAAGCTGGTGTTCTTCTTCGACGAGGCGCACCTGCTGTTCACCGACGCCTCCAAGGAGTTCCTGCGCTCGATCACGCAGACCGTGCGGCTGATCAGGTCCAAAGGGGTCGGCGTGTTCTTCGTCACCCAGACGCCCAAGGACGTGCCCGCCGACGTGCTGGCGCAGCTCGGCGCCCGGGTACAGCACGCGCTACGGGCCTTCACGCCGCAGGACGCCAAGGCGCTGCGCGCCACGGTCTCGACGTTCCCCAACTCCTCCTACGACCTGGAGGAGGTGCTGACCCAGCTCGGCATCGGCGAGGCGGTCGTGACCGTGCTCGGGGAGGAGGGGATCCCCACGCCGGTGGCCTGGACGCGGATCCGGGCTCCGCAGACGCGGATGGGCCCCTCCGATGCGGCGTTCGTGCAGTCGGTGATCGCGGGGTCGCCGTTGCGGCCCAAGTACGCCCAGCCCATCGACCGGCAGTCGGCCTATGAGATCCTGGCCGCCCGCCTCGCGCCTCCCGCTTCTGAGGTTGAACCTCAGGCTCCTCCCCAGCGTGAAGAGCCGTCGGTGCTCGAGTCCGTGCTGGGTTCGTCCGTCTTCAAGTCCTTCGCCCGGTCGGCGGCCAGCTCGCTCGGGCGCGAGATCAGCAGGTCGATCTTCGGTACAGCACGGCGGCGGCGGTAACTGTCGGCGCGGCGTGGCAGGCTTGTCCGCATGGGGTTCACCGGCTTTCCCGACGAGGCCTTCGTGTTCTACGAGGGGCTCGAGGCTGACAACAGCAAGACGTACTTCACCCGGCACAAGCACTTCTACGACGATGCCGTGCGGGCGCCCATGATCGCGCTCACCGACGCGCTGGCCGGCGAGTTCGGTGAGGCGCAGCTCTTCCGTCCCTACCGCGACGTCCGCTTCTCCAAGGACAAGTCGCCGTACAAGACGCACCAGGGTGCCTTCGTCGACCTCACGCCCGGGATCGGCCTCTACGTCCAGCTGGACGCCTCCGGCCTCTACACGGCCGGCGGCGTCTACACCCAGGCCTCCGACCAGGTGGCCCGCTACCGCGCCGCCGTCGACGAGGACATCTCCGGCAAACCCCTAGAAAAGATCGTGGACGAACTCCGCGCCGCCGGCTACACCATCGACGGCGACCGCCTCAAGACCCGCCCCCGCGGCATCCCCGAGGACCACCCCCGCCTCGACCTCCTCCGCCACCGCTCCCTCTACGCCGGCCGCCGCTTCGACCCGGAACCCTGGATCCACACCCCAGAGGTCCTGACCCGCGTCCGCGAAACCTGGCACGCCTACGCCCCCTTGCTCACCTGGCTCACCACCCACGTCCGCTCCTCCGACCACCCCCACCGCTAACCCACCCCACCGCGCACCCGACCCCGGAAACGAGGCGAAACCCCCGGGCCGCCCACACATGCTCACGGCCCGCGCCGCGAGGTAGGCAGGAGGCGCGAACGCGCTCGCGGCCCGCGACGCGCCCATCCCAGGCGCCGCGTCGGCGAGACGGTGTACGGCTGAGCCCGGCGCCCGGTACGTCGAGCAGCCTGGCGACTCGCGTTGCGGGCAGGCGACCCCGGACGCGCGGGCGGTGGCGCGCCCTCCCAGGCGCCGCGTCGGCGGGAAGGTGTACGGCCGAGCTCGGCGCCCCAGTGCAGCGAGCAGCCTGGCGACCCCGCACTGCGGGTAGACGATCCCGGACGCCCTCCCAGGCGCCGCGTCGGCGGGATGACGTACGGCGGAGCTCGGCGCCCCGGTACGGCGAGCAGGCTGGCGACCCCGCGCTGTGGGCAGGCGATCCCGGACGCGCGGGCGGTGGCACGCCCTCCCAGGCGTCGCGTCGGTGGGAAGGTATACGGCCGAGCCCGGCGATCTTGCATGGCGAGCAGCCTGGCGACCCTGCGACGCCGCACCGGGTGGCCTCCAGGCGCCGCGTCGGCGGGACGGTGTATGGCGCCCTGGTACGGCGGGCAGTCTGGCGGTCCCGCGCTGAGGGTAGGCGATTCCGGACGAGGCGTGGTGCCAAGGACGTGTGTACGTGCTCACGGTCGGCGGCGCGAGGTGGGCGGGGGAGGTACGCGTGTGCTCGCGGCCCGCGACAGACCCCTCTCAGGCGCCGCGTACGGCGGTCCGCGACACGCCCCTCCAAAGCGCCGGGTCGGGGGGAAGGCGTATGGCGGTGTTCGGCGCCCCTGGTAGGGCGAGCAACCTGGTAGGTCCGGGATGGGCGGCAGGTGGTTAGAGGGTGGGGGTGGGGCCGGGGCGGTGGAGGACCATGTAGTCGGTTGAGGCGTAGATCTGCTGGTAGCCGTTGGCGAGGAGGAAGCGGATGCGAGCCTGCTGTTCGGTGAGGTCCTTGAAGGGGAACGTCTTGCGTCCCTGGTCGGCCACCACCCAGGGCGCCCATCGGGGGGTACGGTCCCACAGGAGGACTCGGTCGCGGGACGTGAGCGCGGGCGCCAGGTTGTTGGCCGCCTCGACCAGCACACCATCCGGCACCTTGGCCACCGCCGCCGCCGCAGCCTGCTCCCGCTGATCGAGCCGGTAAGACTCGGGATCCGCCACCTGCGCCAACGAGAAGAACGGCACCGCCCCGACCGCGAACCCCAACACCCCCGCGGCCCATCCCCGCACCACCCCCTCCCACGACCGCCCCACCCACTCGCGCACCGCGCCCAACCACGCGAGCGGTCCGCGCACCCACATCAACCACGCGGGCCGTACGGACGCACGTCCCAGCCGCGCGGCTGACTGGGCAGGGTGCTCATGCGCGGACCCCGGCCACGTGAGCCGTCCGTCAACCGATCTCGGCCACGCAGGCGAGCCTGCTGGCTGTGCGGGCTCATGGCTCGGCCGTGCGGGCTCGGGTGGCACCTGGGCGGGTGGTCGTGGCGAGGATTGAGTGGGTAGGGCGTGGGGTGCCCGGGGATGTTCGCGGGGGCGTAGACGGGTGATTCCGTCGGCTGCGGCGGCGAAGACGAGGACGATGAGGAAGGCGTTGTAGTGGTAGGAGGGGACCCACCAGTTCGGGAATGAGCTGGCCAGCATGCGCTCCGCCAGTAGCGGGATCGTGGCCAGGAGCAGGGGGGACAGGAGCGCCGCTCCTAGGGTGACCGCCAGGAGGAGGGCGAGGGTGGCGAGTTTGACCGGTGGGGTCCAGAGTTGGGCGGCGATCGTGAGGGGATCCGTCAGCGCCGTTTTGACCACTCCGGAGACGTTCGGCCCGAGCGCACCGTACGCCCAGTAGTAGTCGGGCCGCCCGCCGAAAGCGGGGACGAGGATCTGCGTGGCGAGCCAGGTGTAGAAGAGCCCCCCGGCCACGAACGATCCGCCCATGACCCGCCATCCCGCCCGGGTGAGCAGGAACAGGCCGAACCCGGCGACCAGCAGCCCCATGTCCTCCTTGACGCACAGCAGCGCCACGGCCGCCAGGATAACGGGCACCCGCCGTCCGGCCTGCCAGCGTTCCAGCATCACCCCGGTCAGCAGCGGCACGAAGGCCACTTCGTGGAAGTCGAACGCCACGGTCTCCACCACCGGCCAGGAGATCGCGTAGGCGGCGGCCACCGCGTACGCGGGCCACCTGCCGAGCGTGCGCCACGTGAACACCCACAGCGGGACGATCGCGGCAGCGAGCAGTACGGCCTGCGCCACGAGCAGCGTCGTCGGCCCGTCGAACACCCAGTACAGCGGCGCCAGCACGGCCAGGATCGGCGACCAGTGATCCCCCAGCACGCTGAAGCCCGCGCCGAAGTCGTTGTGCACGCCTTTGACGATCGCGATGGGCAGCTGGAACCTCGAGTACGACCGCACCGCCTGGTCGAAGATCACCAGGTCATAGGCCCCCGCCTTGAAGTTGGCCACCTTGACGAGGGACAACACCACGTAGACGGCGGCCGCCAGGCCAGCGAGGACCGCCACCCCGACCCGATCCCCTCGCCGCACCGCCACCTCCCAGACGCCCGCCCCGCACGGGCCGGTCCCCGCACCCTATCCACGCCCACCCTCTCCCCAAGCCACCCGAGTACGGCAGGCCCATCCACCCGCATCATCCGGGAACGCCCGGGCTCGCAACGCGCATCGAATGGCAGGGCGTCAGGGGAGGCCACAGGGCGGGGAAGTGAACCAACCGCGAAGGAGAGGGGAGGACGGAGCCGCGAAGGAGAGGACGGAACCGCCGAGGAGAGGGAGGAGCAGGCAGAGAGGGAGAAGCGGGGAGGGCGGAGCCGGGGAGGGGAGGGGAGGGAGAACAAGGGAGGGTCGGAGCGGGGGAGGGGCGGAGCAGGAGAGGAGAGGGAGGGCTCGAGCCGAGAAGGGGAGGGGGCGCAGGGGGGTTAGGGGGATTGGGTGGTGCCTTGGAGGATGTGGGCTACGGTTTGGCCGGCGGCTGTGGTGGCGGCGGCGGTGCCGAAGGCGATGATGATGGCGATGAGGGGCGTGGCGAGGCTGCGGATGCTGCGGACGTTGCGTACCCGGCCCCAGGGCTCCCCGGCCAGGTGCATGATCCGCCACTCCCAGTAGAGCCCGAGCCCGAGCGACACCAGCGCCACCTCGCCCACCACGATGGCGACGACCTGGACCTTGTCCAGCGCCCCGAGATCCGGCTGGAAGAGTGTCGGCAAATATCCGGAAAGCTCGGTAATCAACGCCGCCACCATCAGGTGAAGCGCCTTGGTCATCGGCTGCGTCCCCCGCAACCTCGAATAGAAATATCCGTACAAAAACCCAAAAGCAGGAAGAGTCAGCAAATATCGGGAATCGAAGATGAAACTGGAAAGATCGGGACCCGCCGGCCAGCCGTACACGAGCAGAAACGGCAGGCTCAACAGCAGGCAGATGACGAAGGCCGTCACCCCGTTGTGCCACGGCGAGCAGGCCGCGGCCGTCCCGAAGGCGTTCTCCCGCCCGTCGGAGTGCAGCGCCCGCTCCAGATCCCGCCGCCGCCGGTCGAAGTCCGCCAGCGTCATCTCCCCCGACCCGAGCCGCCCCCGCCCCAGCCGGTACAGCTCCTGCTCGGAGATCTGCAGCAGCCGCCGATGCAGCGCGCCCCTGACCAGCTCCCGGTGCTCGGCGGGCGTGGCGGGCTCGGTGAACGGCGGATGCGTCCGCGCGAGCAGCCACCGGGCGGCCACCCAGGCCACGATCGAGGTGATCGACAGCAGCGGCAGCGGCACCTGGCTGTCGGCGACCGTGACGGTGCCCCGCGGCGTCAGGTAGAGCACCATCAGCACGATGATCATCGTGGCCGCCGCGGTGCGCCCGTCGGCGGCCTCCACCGAGTCGCCGAGCCGGCGCAGGCGCAGCACCAGCAGCACGAACCCGAGCAGCAACAACCCGAAGACCCCGCGCATCAGCGGCGTGAGCTCGAACCGCCCGATGGTCGGCAGCGTCTCGGGCAGCGGCAGGCTCCACGACCCGGCGTCCAGCCACTCGGTCGGCCATCCCTGCACGAGCAGGCTGACCATGACGATGACCAGTACGGTCACCCGCGACCACCCCTTGGTGGCCACCGCCACGACGGCGATCGGGATGATCGACCAGAAGAGCCCGAGCACCAGCCGGACGCTGTCGGGCGGGTATACCCCGGTCAGCAGCGCCCGCGTCCACAGGGCCAGCGCGAGCAGCCCCACCGCCGCTCCGGCCCACAGCGCGGCCAGCCGTACGACGACCATGGGCACGCCGAGGTCGGCGCTGAAGGCGACGGCCGAGCCCGCGGCGGCGACCGCGGCCGCGAGCGCCGTGGCCACCAGGACAGGCCCGGGCAGCTGCTCGTGCAGCCACGACCAGCTCAGCATGCCGAACCCGACGACGACCCCGAGCGCGGTCACGCCGAGCGCGTCATTGGTCGTCCAGGGCGGGCTGGTCGGCACCACCCGGGCCGCGTGCCGTACGGCGAGCGCGGGCAGGGCGAGGAAGAGGATCACGTACGAGATGGGCGCAAGAGCGGGGTCGAACAGCGGGATGAGCAGCGTGGGGGCGGCCAGCACCAGCCCGACGACCAGCTCGCGGTTGGCCAGGCGCTGCCACCAGACCGTGCCGAGCGACCGGAGCAGCAGCACGAGGAGCACGATCGCGGTCAGGATGCCGAGCGCGGTACCCCAGGAGACGTCGTCATGCTCCTCGGCGTCCGGGTATCCGAACGAGGAGGGCGCGAGCGCCAGCTTGACCCGGTTGGGCCCGACGGTGAACTGCAGGCGCCGCCGGCTCTCGTCGTCCGGCTGGACGCCCTGCAGCCCGGTCACCGTCCACCCCACGGGCGTCAGCGTGACCGTGCGCGTCACCACCAGCAGCGGCTTGGCCAGCGGAGCGTTGAAGTCGAGCTGCAGCACCTCGCCGCGCGGCAGCTGACGCAGCAGGGTGACGCTGAACTCGACGGTGGTCAGGCCCGCGAAGGTGGACAGGCGGGGCGCCAGCCGCGTGGTGGGCGCCAGCGCCACACCGTTGATCTTGATGGCGCCGAACCCGTCGTCGGTGAAGCTCTGGACGGCATTGGGCAGGTCGAGCCCCTGACGCAGGGTGAGGACGAGCTGGTCGGCCTCGGCCATGCGCAGGCTGTGGGTGATCGTCACCTTGACCTGGCTCTGCCGCTCGTCCAGCCGCCCCTGCAGCGCGCCGGCCAGGTCGGCGCGGGTGGCCGGGCCGACCTGGATGTCGGTCGTGGCGACGCGCTGCCGCTCGACCTCCGGCTGGCGCTGCACGGAGGACACCTGCCACGGATAGATCCTGGTCTGGATCACCGACGGCTGGGCGCCTCCCACCGGCCGGGCGACGACGGCGCACCAGACGATGGCCCCGGCCGATACCAGGGCCAGCCCGTAGGCCACGACCATCCGGAGCACCCCCACAGTGAGGATGATCCACGCGGCCGTGACAATGTTCTACGACAAGCAGTAACGGTGTTATTACGACCGCTTGGCCCGTGCGGCCGCCCTGCCGCGCGTGGCCCCGTCCAGGACGACCTTGCGGATGCGCACCGCGTCAGGAGTGATCTCCACGCACTCGTCCTCGCGGATGAACTCCAGGGCCTGCTCCAGCGACAGCTGCCGGGGCGGGATGACCTTCTCGGTCTCCTCGGAGGTGGACGAGCGCATGTTGGTGAGCTTCTTCTCCTTGGTGATGTTCACATCCATGTCGTCCGACCGCGAGTTCTCCCCGATGATCATGCCCTCGTAGACCTCGGTGGTCGGCGCGACGAACAGGGTGCCGCGCTCCTGCAGGTTGAGCATCGCGAAGGCGGTGACGGGGCCGGAGCGGTCGGCCACCAGCGAGCCGTTGTTGCGGGTGCGCAGCTCGCCGAACCACGGCTCGTAGGAGTCGAAGACGTGGTGGACCAGCCCGGTGCCGCGCGTCTCGGTCAGGAACTCGGTGCGGAACCCGATCAGCCCGCGCGCCGGAACCACGAACTCCATCCGGATCCACCCGGTGCCGTGGTTGGTCATGTGCTCCATACGGCCCTTGCGTACGGCCAGCAGCTGCGTGACCGCGCCGAGGTACTCCTCGGGGCAGTCGACCGTCAGCCGCTCCACAGGCTCGTGCAGCTTGCCGTCGACGGTCTTGGTGACGACCTGCGGCTTGCCCACGGTCAGCTCGTAGCCCTCGCGGCGCATCTGCTCGACCAGGATGGCCAGCGCCAGCTCACCACGGCCCTGCACCTCCCAGGCGTCGGGCCGGTCGGTGGGCAGCACACGCAGCGAGACGTTGCCGACGAGCTCCTTGTCGAGGCGGTCCTTGACCATCCGCGCGGTGACCTTCGAGCCCTTGACCTTGCCCACGAGCGGCGAGGTGTTGGTGCCGATGGTCATCGAGATGGCGGGCTCGTCGACGGTGATCAGCGGCAGCGGCCGCGGGTCGTCGGGGTCGGCCAGCGTCTCGCCGATCATGATGTCGGGGATGCCGGCGATCGCCACGATGTCGCCGGGACCCGCCTCCTCGGCGGGCTTGCGCTCCAGCGCCTCGGTCATCAGCAGCTCGGTGAGCTTGACCCGCTGGATCGTGCCGTCGGTGCGGCACCAGGCCACCTGCTGGCCCTTCTTCAGCGTGCCCTGGTGGATGCGGCACAGCGCGATCCGGCCCAGGTAGGAGGAGGCGTCGAGGTTGGTGACGTGGGCCTGCAGCGGCGCCGCCGGGTCGTAGACCGGGGCGGGGATCGTCGACTTGATGATGTCGAACAGCGGCTCGAGGTCGTCGGAGTCGGGCATGCCGCCGTCGTCGGGCCGGTTCATCGAGGCCCGACCGGCCTTGGCCGAGGCGTAGACGATCGGGAAGTCGATCTGCTCCTCGGTCGCGTCGAGGTCCATGAACAGCTCGTAGACCTCGTCGACGACTTCCTTGATGCGGGCGTCGGGCCGGTCGACCTTGTTGATGCACAGGATCACCGGCATCTTCGCGGCGAACGCCTTGCGCAGCACGAACCGCGTCTGCGGCAGCGGCCCCTCGGAAGCGTCGACCAGCAGCACGACCCCGTCGACCATGGAAAGCCCGCGCTCGACCTCGCCGCCGAAGTCGGCGTGGCCGGGGGTGTCGATGATGTTGAGGGTCATGCCGCCGTGCTTGACAGCGGTGTTCTTCGCGAGAATGGTGATCCCCTTCTCGCGCTCCAGGTCGTTGGAGTCCATGACCCTGTCGTCGACGTCCTGGTTGGCGCGGAACGCCCCGGACTGCCAGAGCATGGCGTCGACCAGCGTGGTCTTGCCATGGTCGACATGCGCGATGATCGCGATGTTCCGCAGGTCGTCGCGGCTGTTCAAAGGCATAGTGACGTCTCGCTCTGTGATCGTGGGGTCGGCCGCGCGAAGTCGCGACATATCAATTCTACGGGAGGAGTGGTACCAGGTGCCTCTTGGCGAACATCCTGGCCTCCTGATCTGTTCCCAGCGGAATCGCGGTGTCCGGTGTCAACAGGAACGACAGGGCGAGCCGGATGAACATTTCGGAAACAGCCTCGGCGTCGGGGAAGTCCAGGTGCGCGGCCAGGTATTCGCGCGCCACCCGTAGGTAGGGTCCGGCCTCCAGCGTCAGCTGCGGCAGGATCGTCTCGGGCTCGCTTTCCAGCAGCCTGCTGAGCAGCGGATGGCCGCGCACCAGCCGCAGCGTGACGACGAACCCCTCCTCGACCTGGTCGGCCAGCGTCGGCAGCGGCGACACGGCCCGCTCGAACTCGGCCAGGAACCGCTGCAGCTCGCGCAGCATCACGCCCTGCACCAGGTCGCTCCTGCGGGCGAAGCGCCGGTAGACGGTGACGCGTGACATCCCCGCCTCCCTGGCCACGTCGTCCACCGTGGTGCGGCGCAGCCCGTGCGCCAGCATCCGCCGGTAGGCGGCGTCCAGGATCCGCTCGGCGGGGTCGTCGGGCACGGATCAAGGATAGGTCCACCAGGTGGCCATGAAAGGTTCACGTGTCGCTCAAGAAGAGCTACATAACGTGATGCACATTTGTGCGCATGGCAGCGACGCCTGGAGTTCCTACATTGGCGGCATGACGTGGACAGAGCTGGTGCTGGCCGCCGTACCCCAGCGGGGCGACCAGCCGGCCGTGAGCGACGTCAGGACAGGAGAGCTGCTGTCCTACGCCGCTTTCAATAGAAGGGTCACGCACGCCGCCGGCGGGTTCCGCCGTCACGGGCTGCGCTACGGCGACAGGGTGCACTTCGACCTCCCCTTCGGCGCGATGCTCCCGGTGCTGGTGCACGCGGTCGCCTGGGCGGGCGGGATCGCCGTCCTGCGCCCCTCCGGTACGGCGAGCATCCTGGTGACCCTCCGGGACTTCTCCCCGGGCCCCAAGCAGGTCTTCACCCTCGAGCCCGTCCCGGGCGCGACGCCGGTCGCCGAGCTCGTCAGCGACCAGGCGGTGGAGTTCGGCCCGCTGGCGGGCCCCGCGCTGAGCCTCGACGGCGAGCGCGTCCTCGACAACGACGAACTGGCCGCCGACCTGCGCGGGCTGGCCAGGCGGCTGGTGGTCGGCAAGAACGACGTGGTGCTCGCGGCGGTCACCGACAGGATGCGGGGCCTGCGGACCGTCGATCTGGCGCTGACGGCCGGCGCCCATGTGATCATCGCACACGAGCCGACGCTGATCGGCTGCAGGGTGCTCGCCCAGGAACACGGCGCCACGCTGGTGGTGGCGCCCAACGACATCGCCAGGAGGCTGCTGGGAGAGCCTGGGCTGCGGGTGGTGGACGAGCGCGCGATCGTCAGTTCCCTGGGACTTTGAGGCAAACCGATGACACGGCGCGTCAAGTGCGACAGTGTGTGGGGAGGAGCGTGATCCTTCCGCAACTCTGGGTGAACACATGGCGGATGCCCCCCGGCACAATCTTCCCGCTGAGCCCAACAGGTTCGTCGGTCGCGAGCGTGACCTGGACGACCTGGCCGGGCTGTTCGACGAGACGCGTCTGGTGACACTGTGCGGCGTCGGCGGGATCGGCAAGACCAGGCTGGCCAGACGGCTGGCGGCCAGGCTCGTATCCGATTTCGCCGACGGTGTCTGGCTCGTCGAGCTGGCCAGGATCACCCGCCCCGAGCTGGTGGTCCAGGCGCTGGCCGACGTGCTCGGCGTGCGGGAGGAGATCGGGCACCCGCTGTCCGAGACCCTGCTGGCGCGGCTGGAGCGGGCCAGGATGCTGCTCGTGCTCGACAACTGCGAGCACCTGGTCGAGCGCTGCGCCGAGCTGGCCGCCGAGCTGATCGCCCGCTGCCCGGACCTGAGGCTCCTGCTGACCAGCCGTGAGCCGCTGCGGGTGCCGGGCGAGCTGATCTGGCGAGTGCCGCCGCTCGACCTGCCCGTGCCCGGCAACCCCGAGGCCGAGTCGGTGCGGCTCTTCGAGGACAGGGCCTCGGTGCTGCCGCCGGGCAGCGCCGTGGACATCGCCAGGCTCTGCACCGCGCTCGACGGGCTGCCGCTGGCGATCGAACTGGCGGCGGCCAGGACCAGGATGCTGACCCCGGCCCAGATCGCCGACCGGATCGGCGACCGGTTCCGGCTGCTGACCAGTGGCGACCGCACCGCGCCCGCCCGGCAGCGGACGCTGCTTGCCGCGGTCGACTGGAGCCACGACCTGCTCGAGCCCAAGGAACGGGTGCTGCTGCGCAGGCTGTCGGTGTTCGCCGGGCCGTTCGACCTGGAGCTGGCCGAGGAGATCTGCGCCGACGGCCGGCTCATCGAGGCCGAGGAGGTGCTCGACCTGCTCGGCAGCCTGGTCGACAAGTCCCTCGTGCTGAGCGCGCGCGGGCGGTTCCGCCTGCTGGAGACCATCAGGCAGTACGCGGGGCGGCGGCTGCGCGAGGAGGGCGAGCAAGAGGGCTTCCGCGACCGGCACCTGCGGGTCTTCTGCGATCTGCAGGTACGGCTCTACGACACCGGGCTGGTGGCCGCCGACACGCCCTGGCCCGAGCGGCTGGCCTGCTACACCCGCGGCCGCGCGCTGCTCGACGACCAGCGGGCCGCGCTGGGCTGGGCGGTGGAGTCGCGCAACGCGCCGCTGGGCATCAGGCTGTGCCTCATCGGCTCCAGCGTGCTGGAGGTCCACGGCGACATGGGCGAGAGCGTCGAGTGGTACGAGCGGCTGCTCGCCCTCGACCTGTCGCCGGTGCCGCCCCGCGACGTGGCGCTGGCCAGGGCACACCTGGCCTTCGGGCTGGAGAACCGCGACGAGCTCGGCCGCGCCCGCGACCTGGTGCTCGACAGCGTGGCCGAGCTGCGCGGCGAGCCGTACGCCTTCGAGGTCGGCATCGCCTACCTGGTCGCCGCCAACGCCCTGCTCAGGACCGGCAAGGTCGAGGAGGCCGTGCACTACATCGAGGAGCTGCACGCCAAGGCCGACGAGCACGGTGACATCTTCAACGTGGCGCTGGCCATGCTCGCCCTGTCGAGCGTGGCCATGAAGCGCGGCAGGCTGCGGGAGGCGCAGCGGCAGGCCGAGACCGCGCTGGCGGTGGCGCAGCGGCACGGCCACCGCTGGGCCATCGCCCGCATCTCCCAGCACCTGGGCGGCATCGCCGAGCAGCGCGGCGACCTGCAGAGCGCCCAGGAGCACTTCGCGGCCGCCATCCCGATGCTCGAGGAGCTCGACAACCGGGTCGAGCTGGCCGCCTGCCTGGCGCGCCTGGGCCGGGTGGCCGCGCTGCTGCACGACCTGCCGCTGGCCAGGGAGCGGCTGCGCGCGAGCATGGCCCTCAGCCTGGAGACCAGCCACCGGCTGGGCATCTCGCGGTGCCTGGCGGCCCTGTCGGCGGTGGCCGAGGCGGGCGGCGACCTGGAGGGCGCGGTGCTGACGGCCTCGGCCGCGACCGCGCTGCGCGAGACCATGGGCCAGTACTCCTCCAAGACCGTCAGGGTCGACGAGCTGCTGGCGACCGCCCGCGCCAAGGTCGGCGAGGGCCACACGAACCTGCTCTGGACCCGTGGCCGGCAGCTGAGCCCCGAGGAGGCCGCCGAGTTCGCCCTGGGGCAGGGGCGCACGATCTCCCCGGCGGCCGAGCGGGTCGAGCGCATCCCGCGCTCGGTGCTGACCTCGCGCGAGCAGGAGATCGCCGGCCTGCTGACGCGCGGGCTGTCCAACCGGGCCATCGCCGAGGAGCTGGTCATCAGCCCGGCCACGGTCGCCCGGCATATCGCCAACATCATGGAGAAACTCGGCTTCACGGCCCGCGCCCAGATCGCCGTATGGGCCGCGGAACATGAGCACAAGTCTGCATAGGATTCTGCATAATCCGCCCCATGCACGCGCCGCCACCCGTGCCTACGGTGAGCCTCATGGATGTGCGCATCGTCATGGTCGACCCGGTGGGCGAGGAGCTCCTCACCGAGGACCAGCTGGACGCGAGGCTGGCCGCGGCCACCGCCCAGCTGCGGCGCCATGGCGTGCGCGAGGGGGACATGGTGGTCATCTGCCTCCCGCTGGGGCCCGATCTGCTGGTCGCCGTCGACTCGGTGATCGCCGCGGGTGGCACCGCCTGGCCCGTGCCCGCCGAGCTGGACTCGGCCACGATCCACGAGCGCATCCTGGCCAGCGGCGCCCGCGTGATGATCTCCGACCTGCCGCACGCGGTCGAGGCGGCCGAGGAATCGCGGGTCAGGGTCGTCGTCAGCGTGGCCGAGCTGGGTGCCTAAGCTCTGGTTCATGCCCTTCGCGCCCAGCCTCCCCGTCATGCTCAGGACCGAGGACGGGGTCCGCATCGACGCCGTTCACACCCCGTCCCGCGCCGGCACGACCGGGGTGGGCATCGTGGTGGCCCACGGTTTCACGGGCTCCTGGCGGGAGCGTACGGCGCGCCGCATCGTGCACGTCCTGAGCGGTTACGGCGGGGTCGTGGCCTTCGACTTCCGCGGCCACGGCCATTCCGGCGGCGAGAGCACGGTGGGCGACCTGGAGATCCTCGACGTCGACGCCGCCGTCCGTCACGCCCGCGTGATCGGCTACGACAAGGTCGCGGTGCTGGGCTTCTCGATGGGCGCCGCGGTCGCCGTACGGCATGCCGCGCTGAAACGTGGCATTGAAGCCGTCGTGGCGGTCAGCGGGCCCGCCCGCTGGTACTACCGGGGCACCAAGCCGATGCGCCAGGTCCACTGGGCCATCGAGCAGCCGATCGGGCGGTGGGCGGCGCGGGTGGCCAAGCGCACCAGGATCGCGAGCGGCCAGTGGGACCCGATCCCGATGCCGCCGCACGAGGCGGCCGGCCTGATCACGCCGACCCCGCTGCTGGTCGTGCACGGCGACGCTGACTCCTTCTTCCCGCTGGAGCACGCGCACCAGCTCTACGACGGCGCCCGCGAGCCCAAGCAACTGTGGATCGAACCGGGATACGGCCACGCAGAGTCCGCGGCGACCCCCGAACTCATCCGCCGCATCGGAAAGTGGATCTCTTCGAACCTTTCCTGAGTAAAACGCGTCTACCTATGGCGGATGGAAGAAAACCACCGGGAGAAAGTCCTTGGGGAAGGAAACCACCGCAGGTGGTGACCGTAGGACATACTTCATGTAGTCGGTCGGTTGCCCAGCGTCGCGGGGGCGCGCTGGGCCATCCGTGCACGACATCACGCCAAGGGCGGACATTTCCGCCCTTGGCGTGATAAATCAGCCAAGCCTGGAGATCGTCTTGTACTCCAGGTAGCTGCTGAGTCCCTCGGGCCCGAGTTCCCGCCCGACGCCGCTGGCCTTGTAGCCGCCGAAGGGCGCGTTGGCCTCCAGCATGAAGCAGTTCACGCCGTACGTCCCTGTGCGGACCTGGCGGGCCACGTCCATGCCGTGGTCGGCGTCGGCGGTCCAGACCGTGCCGGCCAGACCGTAGTCGCTGTCGTTGGCGAGGCGGATGGCGTCGGCCTCGTCGTCGTAGGGGATCACCGCCAGCACCGGGCCGAAGATCTCCTCCCTGGCGATGCGCATGTCGTTGGAGACCCCGGAGAAGACCGTCGGGGCCACGTACCAGCCGCGGTCCGCGGGCCGGTCCAGGCCGCCCACGACGACCTTGGCGCCCTCGTCCATGCCGATCTTGATGTAGCCCTCGACGCGCTCCTGCTGGCGCTTGGCCACCAACGGGCCGATGCCGGTGCCCGGGTCGGCGGGGTCGCCGACGGGCTGGGAGGTGACCATGTTCGCCACCGCCTCGACGACCTCGTCGTAGCGGTTGCGGGAGGCCAGGATGCGGGTCTGGGCCACGCAGGCCTGCCCGTTGTTCATCAGCGAGGCGATGGCCAGCATGCCCATGCTGGCGCCCAGGTCGGCGTCGTCGAGCACGATGGCCGCCGACTTGCCGCCCAGCTCCAGGCTGACCCGCTTGAGCTGCTCGCCGCAGATGGCCGCGATGCGGCGGCCCGCGGCGGTCGAGCCGGTGAAGGCGACCTTGTCCACGCCCGGGTGCGAGATCAGGTGCTCGCCCACCTCGCGGCCCGCGGGCACGATGTTGAGCACGCCCGCCGGGATCCCGACCTCCTGCACCATCTCGGCCAGCAGGTAGGCGTCCAGCGGCGTCTCGGGCGCCGGCTTGAGCACGATCGTGCAGCCGGCGAGCAGCGCGGGGGCGAGCTTGGTCATCGTCACGAACTGCGGGACGTTCCACGGCACCACGGCCGCCACCACGCCCACCGGCTCACGCCGTACCGTGGTCGGGCCGAACAGCCCGGGCCGCTGCTCCTCCTGCGCGAACTGCCTGCCGTACTCGGCGTAGTACTGCAGCATCCCCAGCGGCTGCGGGGCCTGCGCGAGCTGGGAGAAGGTGATGGGCGAGCCCATCTCCTCGGTGATCAGCGCGGCCATCTCGCCCTGCCTGGCCGCGTACACCTCGGCCAGCCTGCCGATCACCTCGGCACGCTCGGCGAAGGTCATGCGCGGCCACGGCCCGTGGTCGAACGCCTCGCGCGCGGCGGCGACCGCGCGGTCCATGTCCGCGGCGGTGCCGTCGGGGACGCGGCCGACGATCTCCTCGGTGTGCGGCGAGATGACGTCGATGGTCGCGGTGCCCGCCGGGGCCACCCATTCGCCCCCGATGAACAGCTTGTCGTGATGGCGCATGTCGTGAGCCTCCTGCTTGACCGAATGCTTGCTTGCCACCGACCCTTCCAAGCTGACCGAACCATGTTCTGTCGGCGCACGCAAGAGGGGTACGGCAGGCCCGCCGTACCCCTCCTGGTGCCGTCAGCCGAGCAGATGCGTCAGCGACCGCTTCATCAGATCGGCCCGCTGCTCAGGCGTGCTGAGCGCCTCGGCGCCGAATCCCAGGTAGACGGTGTTCTTGGTGACGATTCCCGCGCCCTCCTCGAACACCTGGTTGGTGCGGAACCAGTTGTTGATCGACGGGGTCGAGCCCTCGGGCGGCCCGGCGGCGGTCCAGCCGCCGAGGTCGGACTCGAACGAGGTCTCATCGGCCGTCGCGCCGTCCAGCGTGACCTTGGCGTCGTCGAGGAAGACGCCCGCGCCCTGGGTGCTCCAGTCGCTGATGTAGGACAGCGAGAGCTCGACCTTCTTGCCCGCGTACGGAGTCAGGTCGACCTTCCACTGCTGCCAGCCGCTGGAGTTGCCGGTGGAGGCGTTCCACGAACCCGTGCTGCCGGTGGGCTCGCAGTTCGGACCCTGGTAGTGGGTGGTGAACGGGTGGATGGTGCGCCAGTGGTCGCCGTTCGGCGTGGCGCAGCTGGAGCCGGTGGACTGGGTGGTGTGCCCGTTGGCGTCCGGCAGGGTGGTCCAGTCGTCCTGGCCGACCGTGTGGGCCTCGACGGTGAAGAAGTCCCAGTCCTGCTCGGTGTCGTGCGACACCCAGAACGACAGGTCGCCGGCGCTCTTGCCGGTCAGGTCGATGGTCTTGGTCAGCCGCTTCCACGACACGTCGGCGATGCCGCTGTAGACGTCGTAGGAACCGGTGTGCGGGTCGAACGGTGCCCCCGGCCGGTCCCACTTCACCGGCGCCGAGCTGCCGAACTGCGGGAACTGCGCGGGGGGCAGGATGGCGGAGGTCGCCACGAACGACTGCGTGTGGCTCTGCGCCAGCGTGCCGTTGAACCCGGCGAACGGCCCCGCGACCCCCTTCAGCGGGAACGGCTGGCCCGTGTTCTGGTCAGCGCCCGCGTTGTCGAAGAAGACGTAGGCACCCAGCCAGTACTGCTCGAAGTCGTTGAACACCGGGATGCACAGCGGGTTCGTGGCGTCGGTGCACTCGCCCTGCGCGGGATCGGGCTGGTAGACGTACGAGCCGTTGATGTTGTCCGCGTAGGACGGGTACTTGCCGGCGTGGACCAGCTTGCCGCCCTCGTTGAGGTAGTCGCGCACGGCCAGCTCGGTCTCCACGCCGCCGCGCGAGGTGGTGCCGGGCACCTGGCCGACGCTGCGCGGGATGATGTCGTCGCCGGTCTCCCAGACGACGGCCTTGTAGTGGCTGAGCACGCCCAGCGCCGACGGCGCCTTGCGGCCGTTCTTGTCCATGTCGTAGACGTCGGTGCTGTAGCCGGCGTCGTTGAGCGCCTTGACATAGTCGGCCTTGTACTTGGCCTCGGTGGCGTTCTGCACCGGGCTGAGGCCCGTGACGTCCTCGGTGGCCAGCACCAGCACCTTGCCGCCGATGTCGTCGGACACCTGGTAGGTGAAGTCGCCGCTGGTCTTGCCGCCGAAGGCGGTGAACCACACCTTCACCTTGTCACCCGGCTTGGTGCCGGTGATCTTGCCGCGCAGGAAGTGGTAGTAGCTGTCGTAGCCCTTGCCGTAGCGCTGGCCGCCCTTCCACTCGCCGGTGAGCGCGAACTTCTCGCGACCGCCGTTGACCTGGTAGTGCAGCAGGACGGGGCCGAGCCTGCGCTTGGCGTCGACCTGGACGACCTGCTCGGTGCCGTAGCTGACCTCGAAGGGGTCGAGCACGAAGTCGGGCGTGGTGTTGCCCAGGTGGCTGGTCGGGTCCGCCAGGTTGGGCGCCGACTTGGCCACGTCCATGGCGAAGGGCAGGTTCTTCTCGAACTCCGCCTGCACCTTGGCCTCGTCGTCGGGGAAGACGAAGCCGCAGCCGTCGCAGCCTTCCTCCAGCTCGGGAGTCCAGGCCAGCGTGCCGTACGCACCGTGCGCGTGGTCGGTGGTCTCGCCGTTGGTGGTGTAGAGCTCGGCCGACAGCTCGGGGCTGAAGCCGGGCACCGCCGGGTTGAGCTTGGTGCCGGTGAGGGCGAGGTAGACCGGGTTGTCGGCGGTCTTCGTGGCGATCTGCCAGCCGATCGGGTAGAGCAGCAGCGGGCCGAAGGAATGGTAGTTCACCTGGGCCTTGAAGCGGATCCGCTTGAGCAGGCCGTCCATGGCCACGGTCTCGGGCTCGCTCTTGGGGCCGGTGCCGCGGTAGGTCTCGCTGCTCGGGATCGAGGAGGAGCCCTCCTCGTCGTAGTGGTAGTTCGTGGGGAAGTTCCGGTTCGGGTCGACGCCGTCGCCGTTGGTGATCTTCCCGTCGCCGTTCACGTCACGCAGGTTCTTGCGCCACAGGCGGTTGCCCTCGGTGAAGGTGAAGTCGTAGCCGTCGGGGTTGGCCACCGGGACGAACCACAGCTCCGTCCTGTTGAGCAGGTCCTTCAGCTGGACCTTGTTGGCCAGCACGTACTTCAGTATCCGCATGTCGACCTCGGTGGAGATCCACTCGCGGGCGTGCTGGGTGGCGGAGAACAGCGTGGCCGGCTTGACCCCGTCGGGCAGCACCCTGGCCAGCGTGCTGACCTTGACCGCCAGGATGTCCTGGCCGCGCAGGGACTTGCCGATCGTCTCCAGCTTCACCAGGTCCTTGTTGGCCGCGGCGATGGCCTTCAGCTGGTCGGCGATGCCGCCGGGCTCCGAATAGGACTTCCACACCGTGTACCCGGCCGTGGCCTGTGCCTTGGCGGCCTCGAGCTGGGTCTGGCCCTGCGGGTTGCGCACGGGCTGCGGCTTGTATCCGAGCTTGCCGAGAGCGTCCAGTTCGTTCTGGGCCGCGGTCAGCTCGACGTGCTCCTTGCCGTCCTTGGTCTGGTCCTGGACGACGTCGAAGCCCTTTTCCTTCAACGTCTGTGCGGTGCCGGGTGGGCTGTCGAGCTGGTAGAGCTCGATGCGGTCGCCGGGAGGTAAGGAGGGATCCACGGACGCCTGCGCTTCCACGGCGACCAGGGACGTGCCTAGGCCGAGGATGACGGCCGCGGCGAGGACTAAAGGTCGAGACACGGTTCTGCCCCTTCGCAGAGTCGAGTTGTTCGAAATTTCACCCGATGCCGCGATCTCCACAAGGCCCAACTTTTATGTCGCTCTTATCGCCGCTAAATCGGTGGAAAGTTCGCCAATGGTGCATGAGTTCATCCGTTCGGGTGGCAGCGACCAAGATCAACTTCTATAGTTTCCGTTGGCCTAGAGGGGAGGACGAACGTGCGATTCGGTCGCATCGCCATGTGCGCCGCAACCATGTTCGGCCTGCTCGCGCTGCCCTTCACCCCGCCCGCCGCCGCCGATCCCGACCAGGCCAAGCTGAAACAGCTGACCAAGGAGGCGGCCCGGCTCAACAGCCTCTACCGGGGCCAGATCCAGAGTCTGGAAGAGACGCGGTTCGCGGCCAAGAAGGCCACCGATTCCGCCGGCAACCTCCAGAAGCAGCTCGACGACGCCCGCGACGACGTCAGCCAGATCGCGCAGACCGCCTACATCACCGGCTCGCTCGACAACGTCCAGCTGTTCGGCCTGGAGATCGATCCGACCAAGGCGCTCGGCCAGGCGGCCAACATGACCTTCATGGCCGACGAGCGCGCCGGCCGGGTCCTGCACATCCAGGAACTGATCCAAGAGGCAGGCCAGGCCAAGAAGGACTCGGCCGACAAGATCAAGGATCTCGAGCAGGAGATCGCCAGGATGAAGAGCAAGCGGCGCGAGATCGAGCGCCTGCTCGCCAAGTTCGGCTTCCAGCAGCCCGGCGGCTCCGAGGGGCTCACCGCGCGCATGATCGCGGTCAGGGCCGAGATCATGCAGAACTTCCCGATGCCCTACGGCGTCGGCTGCCTGCGCCCCGGCGACCCCGGCGAGCACGGCAAGGGCCGCGCCTGCGACTTCATGATGTCCAGCGGCGGCAGGCCCGCCGCCGGCGCCGACGCCGACCGGGGCGACGCGCTGGCCGCCTGGCTGATCAAGAACGGGCCGCGGATGGGCGTCATGTACATCATCTGGAAGCAGCGCTACTACGACATCCGCTCGGGCGCCGGATGGAAGCTGATGGCCGACAGAGGTGGAGTCACCGCCAACCACTATGACCACGTCCACGTCTCGGTGTTCTAGCCTCGGTACATGACCAGTACCCTGCGCCGCCGCCCCGCCCAGCGCCGCAGCCTCGAGCGGGTCGAGCGGATGCTCGACGAGTGCGCGCTGCTGCTCGACGAGATCGGTTACGACGCTCTCACCACCAAGGAGGTCGCGCGCAGGGCCGAAGTGCCGATCGGCACCTTCTACCAGTTCTTCCGCGACAAGCAGGCGCTGGTCAGGGCGCTGGCGTTGCGCAACCTGGAGGCGTTCCTGAGCCGGGTCACCGAGCGCATCGAGACCGCCTCCCTCGCGCACTGGACCGACCTGGTCGACCTGGCCATCGACGAGTTCGTCGCGATGAAACGGACCACGCCCGGGTTCGCCGTCGTCGACTTCGGCGAAGTGCTGGCCGCGCCCGGCGGGCCCGCGCTGGCGGGCACCAATCGGATGCTCGACGCCGCCCTGGAGAACAACGCCGTCGTCGCCGACCGGCTGCGCGGAATCATGCTGGAACTGCTCGACGCGCCTCCCACCGAAGGGCTCGAACGCGCGCTGCTCGTCTCGGTCGAGGCGACCGACGCGATACTGAAGCTCGCCTTCCGCGTCGACCCGGCCGGCGACCCGGCGCTGATCGCCGAGTCCAAGCACCTCCTGCGCCGCTACCTCGCCGACTACCTGCCCTGACTTTCCTCAGTACGGCAGGCCCCGCGGAGCCGATCTCCATGTCAAACGCCTTGACCTTGAGTGCGCTCCAGGTGGGATCCTGGGGAGCGTGAGCGTCTACACACCTTCCGAAGTGGTGGAGGAGACCGGCTTCACGCTGGACACGCTGCGGTACTACGAGAAGATCGGGCTGCTTGAGCCCGTGGGCCGCAACGCGGCCGGGCAGCGCAGGTTCAGCGAGCAGGACGTCGGATGGCTGGGCATGATCCGGTGCCTGCGCGACACGGGCATGCCGATCGCGACCATGCTGCGCTTCGCCGAGTTGGTGCGGGCGGGCGACCACACGATCCCCGACAGGATCCGCCTGCTCGAGGAGCACGACCAGCAGGTCGAGGGGCAGATCGCCAAGCTGACCGAGCGGCAGAAGTACATCCACCACAAGATTTCCCACTACCGCAGCGTCCTCTAGCCGGGGCTTTGACGTCCGGTTGCTAGACCGGGTCCCATGGCTGGACCCCGGGCAAGGCGGATCAACATCCCGCTGCGCAGAGTCGCCCTGCTGTGCTCGGTGATGCTGTTCGTGGCACTGGGCAACATCACCTACATCCAGGCGTTCGGCTCGCAGAGCCTCAACGCCGACGCCCGCAACCAGCGCACGCTGATCGCCCGGTTCGACCATCCCCGGGGCGACATCACCACCCGCGACGGCACCGTCATCGCCACGAGCCGCCGCACGGGCGGCGAGCCGTACGAATATCGACGCGAATACCCGGAGGGGGCGATGTACGCCCCCGTGACCGGGTATGCCTCGCTCTACAGCACCACGGGCATCGAGCGGGCCGAGGACAGCGTGCTGTCGGGCGACGAGCCGAGGGTCCGGGTGCACTCCCTGGTCCGCAAGGGCAGCCTGCAGGGCGGGACCGTGCGGCTGACCATCGACGCCCGCGCGCAGCGGGCCGCCTACGAGGGACTGGCGGCGACGGGGAAGCCCGGCGCGGCGGTCGCGATCAACCCGCTGACGGGCGCGATCCTGGCCATGGCCAGCTATCCCTCCTACGACCCGAACCTCTACGCCACGCTCGACGGCCACCAACTGTTCAGCAACGACGCCCGGCTGCGCTCCGATCCCGCCCAGCCGCTGCTCAACAGGGCCCTCAACCAGACCTACCCGCCCGGGTCCACCTTCAAGATCGTTACTGCGGCGGCGGCGCTCACCACCGGCGAGTACGCGCCCGGCGACCGCGTCGACGGGCCCCGGCGGCTGCCGCTGCCCGGCTCGGCCGCCATCATCCACGGCGGGTGCGGCGGGCGGCCGCTGGCCTACGCGCTGCAGGTGTCCTGCAACACCGCCTTCGCCGGGATCGGCCTGGAGCTCGGCCAGGACACGCTGCGCGACCAGGCCGAGGCATTCGGCTTCAACGTCGACGACCTGGCCGTGCCGCTGCCGGTCTCGCGCAGCGACTTCCCCGCGGGGATGGACCGGGCGCAGACCGCCATGTCCGCCATCGGGCAGTACGACGACCGCGCCACGCCGCT
This sequence comes from Nonomuraea sediminis, assembly GCF_018531495.1. Taxonomy (GTDB): domain Bacteria; phylum Actinomycetota; class Actinomycetes; order Streptosporangiales; family Streptosporangiaceae; genus Nonomuraea; species Nonomuraea sediminis. Next base: position 240,335 of record NZ_JAHDTI010000009.1, on the reverse strand, counting down.
CATGATCGCCATGCTCTCCGCCGCCGTCGCCAACGGGGGACTGCTCATGCAGCCCTACCTGGTGGAGGAGGTCCGCCTGGCGGACGGCTCGATCGTCAGCCGCGCCCAGCCCTCCGAATACCGCACCGCCACCACGGCCGACATCGCCGACCAGCTCACGGACATGATGGTCGCCGTCACCCACCCCGGCGGCACGGGCGCCGCCGTCGCCATCCCCGGCATCGACGTCGCCGCCAAAACCGGCACCGCCACCGACACCCCCCACGCCCCCACCCTCTTCACCGCCTTCGCCCCCGCCGACGCCCCCGAGGTAGCCATCGGCATAGCCCTCGAAAACGCCACCCCCGCCACCACCACCCCCCTGGCCCGCCACCTCCTCGAATCCCTCCTCAACTAGCCCCACGTACGGCGGGCAAGGCGCCCCGGCGGGGCACGGCGGGCAAGGCGGCCCCGGCAGCGTACGGCGGGCGTCCACCGAGTGCCGGGTCGGCGAGGAGGTGTATGGCGGGTCTCGGCGCAATGCGGACGGCGGGCAGCTGGGACCCCGCGGGGTAGGGCGGGCGTCCACCGAGTGCCGGGTCGGCGAGGAGGGGTACGGCGGGGCTCGGCGCAATGTGGGCGGTGGGCAAGGGGGACCCGGTGGGCCACGGTTGTGGAGGGGCGTAACGGTGGCCCGCCCCGCATCGCCGGAGGAGCGTCTCCCTGGACAGGGGCCGGCCATGGATGGCGGGTGGCGGTGAGGGCGGCTTGCCGTACGGCCGATGACCGGAGGACGTCACCGGGTGGGGGCGGCTCGCCGTACCAGCGAAAGCCCCACGTAGGAGCAAAGCGGACAAGTTATCGGTAGGCGGAGGCTTGGAGGGTGTAGAGGTCGGCGTAGAGGCCGTTGAGGGACATGAGGGCGTCGTGGGTGCCCTGTTCGGCGATCTTGCCGTGGTCGAGCACGTAGATGCGGTCCGCGTACCGGACGCTGGCCAGCCGGTGCGTGATGAGCAGCACCGTCCGCCCGTCGGAATGCCGTCTGATGCGTTCGAACAGGGCGTGCTCCGCGCGGGCGTCCAGGGCAGCCGTGGGCTCGTCGCAGATGAGCAGGGCGGCGTCCCGGTGGAAGCCGCGCGCGATCGCGATGCGCTGCCACTGCCCGCCGGACAGCTCCTGCCCGTCCTTGAAGCGCCGGTCGAGCAGCGTCCGGTAGCCGTGCGGCAGCTCGGCGATCACCTCGTCGGCCCCCGCGACGGCGGCGGCCGCGTGCAGCGCGGGCTCGCCCCGGTCGGTGCCCATCGTGACGTTGTAGCGGGCGGTGAGCGGCCAGCGCGTGTGGTCCTGCGCGATGACGGCGATGCCGTGCCGGAACTCCTCGGGGTCGACGTCGCGCAGGTCCGTCGAGTCCCACCGCACCGTGCCCTGGTCAGGCTCGTACAACCCCGACAGGATCTTGGCCATCGTGGTCTTGCCGGACCCGTTCTCGCCGACGAAGGCGATCACCTCGCCCCGCTTGATCTCCAGCGACACCCCGTTCAGCGCCGTCGAGTCGGAACCCGGATAGGTGAACGTCACGTCCTCCGCCGTGATCAGCGAGAACTCGGTGGGCGCCGCGACGGATCGAGCCGCGGGCAGGCGGCGCGCGGCGTCGTCGCAGAAGTCGAGGAAGTCGGTGAAGTAGAGCCCCTCCTCGTAGAGCCGGTTGGTGGCGTACATCAGGTTGCTGAGCGACGTCTGCCCCGACCTGATCGCCAGCACCGCGGTGCCCGCCACGGCCAGCGGGATCGCCCCGACGGCCAGCAGCACGCCGAGCGCCACGTACACCAGCCCGCTGCCGAGCCCGCCGAGCGCCTCGCCGACGAGCTTGGCCACGGTCTGCCGCTTGGCCAGGCCGAGCATGACGTCCTGCTCGGCCCGCGCCACCGCGTCGTACATGCGCAGCAGGAAGCCGCGCATGGTGAAGGAGCGCACCTCGGCGGCGGGCTCCCGGTCGGCGAGCAGCTGGCCGATGATCCACTTGCGCCGGTTGGCGGGAATGAGCGCGATCATCGTGGCGTAGCGCATCCGCGCCCCGCGCACGGCCGCCCAGGCGTCGGGCAGTACGGCCAGCAGCAGCAACGGCAGCAGCACGGGATGCAGGACCCCGAGCACCCCGGCGACCGCGGCCAGCCCGACCAGGGCGGTCACCGCGTTGATCGCCGTGGTCACCACCGAGTCGGCCATGGCCACCCCGCGTAACCTGGCGCGCTGCAGCGTGTCGTGGAATTCGGGGTCGTCGAAGGCGGCCAGCGGCACCTGGCTGGTCAGCGAGTAGAGCCGTTCCTCGGTCAGCCGTGCGATCTGCGGATCCAGGCGCGACTGCGCCCAGCCGGCGCCCGCCTGCACCACCGTGCGCAGCGCGGCGGCCGCGGCCACCACGATCAGGCTGGGCAGCGCCGCGACCACCCGCTCAGGCGTGGGCCCCTCGCGGAACAGCGCGCTCAGCACCCCGGTCGTGGCCAGCAGGCCGAACGCGGTGAACACCCCGCCGAGCAGGTTGAGCCCCACGGTGGCGACGGTGTCGCGCGGGCTGGCCCGCCACGCCATCCGCATCGCCTGGTTCACCAGGAACGGCAGCCGCCGGGCGATCGCCAGGAAGCCGACGCCGGCCAGTTTGTCCGTGTGGGCGTGCCAGTCGGAGAAGGCGATCTCCCCGAGCTCCAGTTCGTCGGCCATGTAGGCCAGTGTGCGCGGCGCCACCGACAGTCCGGGGAAGAGTGGAGCCGCATATACCCAGACCGGATGGCCCAAATTGACGGTTGGCAATCGCGTGACGGGTGCAACACTGTCGGTGACGCATCCCCCCGATGGCGAGGAGTCCTTGAGGGTGCCTACGAACCTGCCCGCCGCGCCGAACGCGTTCGTGGGCCGCGAGTCGGACGTGGAAGAGCTGCTCCGCCTGCTCACCGCCGCACGACTGGTGACCCTGTGCGGCACGGGCGGCATCGGCAAGACCCGGCTGGCGCTGACGGTGGCGCGCGAGGCGGTCGAGACGTTCAGCGACGGCGTCTGGCTGGTCGAGCTGGCCGACCTGGACGCCGGCGACCTGCTGGAGGAGAAGGTGGCCTTCGCGCTGGGCGTCGACAGGATCGAGGCCGTGGCGCAGGCGCTGGGGGGCGGCCGCCACCTGCTCGTGCTGGACAACTGCGAGCACCTGGTCGACGCGTGCGCGGACCTGTGCGCCCGGCTGCTGGCCTCCTGCGCAGAACTGCGGGTCCTGGCCACCAGCAGGGAGCCGCTGCGCGTGGCGGGCGAGACGGTCTGGCGGGTGCCGCCGCTGTCGCTGATCCCTGACAGGCCGTCGGCCAGCGACGCCGTCCGGCTGTTCGTCGAGCGCTCCGAGGCGGCAACCGGCGAGCAGCGATGGAGCCCAGAAGACGACGCGGCCGTGGCCGCGCTCTGCGCCGAGCTGGAGGGCATCCCGCTGGCCATCGAGCTGGCGGCGGCGATGACCCGGGTGCTGTCGGTCGAGCAGATCAGGTCCCGGCTGTCGGACAGGTTCAAGCTGCTGACCAGCGGCTCGCGTTCCGCGCCCGCCAGGCAGCGCACCCTGCTGGCGACCGTGGAGTGGAGCTACCGCATGCTCAGCGACCCCGGCCAGGTGCTGCTGCAGCGGTTGACGGTCTTCCGCGGCGGCTGGACGCAGGCAGCGCCTGCTGGACAGTGGCGACGAGGCCGAGCTGCGCCTGCGCCACCTCGACTGCTGCTGCGCCGCCGCCAGGAGGGGCTGGGAGCTGCTCGAACACGGCACCAAGGAGAGCTGGCCGCAGACCGTCCGCTTCTTCCACGCCCTGGACGCCGTCCAGCCGAACCTGTACGCGGCCATGGGCCACGCGCTGTCCACCGGCCAGATCGACAGGGTCCTGCGGATGGTCGTCGACCTGCAGTGGGCGCTGGTCGGCGCGGGCCGGTTCGACGAGGCCACCCGGCTGCTCGACCGCGCGCTCGAGCAGCCCGGCGACGCGCCGCCCGGCCTGGTCGGCCACGCCACCGCGATCAGGGCCTTCATCTGCTACTACGCCGGCGACCTCGAGGGCATGCAGCGCTTCGGCCGGCAGGGGCTCAAGCTCTCCCGCGCGGGAAGCGACGTGCCTGGCGAGATCACCGCGACGCTCATGCTCAGCCTGACGGGCGAGGCCGTCTCGGTCGACCGGGCCGCCGAGCTGGCCGAGCAGTACGGAGACCGCAACTTCCGCGCCTTCGTCCAGTACACCAGGGCGCTGCTCGCCCAGCTGGCCGGCCAACTGCGCGAGGCGCAGCGCCTCTACGAGAGCATGCTGGCCGTCATGGAGCAGGCCAGCGAGTGGGGCGTCGCGCAGGCCGTCATCGGCCTGGCCCAGCTCGCCCACGCCAGGGGCGACCTGGCGGGCGCGGTCGCCCACTACGAGCACGCCCAGCGCCTGCTGCACGCCCTGGACTACCGCGGCGACCGCATCCGCTGCCTGACGGGCCTCGGCAAGATCGCCGTCGAGCTCGGCGACTTCGACACCGCCCGCGCCAGGCTCGCCGAGAGCCTGTCGCTCAGCACCGGCCTCGGCCGGCGCGCCAACGCCGTCGACCTGGTCGAGGCCTTCACGGACCTGGCCCGCCGCCAGGGCGACCAGCGCCGCGCCGTACGGCTGGCCGCGGCCTCGACCGCGCTGCGCGACCGCATGGGCGGCGCGCCGGCCGGCGGAGCGGGAGCCCGTACGGAGGACATCCTGGCCCCCGCCAGGCGCGAGCTAGGCGATGCGGTCGTGGCCAGCCTCTGGCGCGAGGGCCTGGAGCTGCCGTGGAACAGGACGATCGAGTACGCCGTGTCCGGCAGCCTGGCCGTCTCCGCCCCGACGGCCGTCCAGGTGGCCCCCGCCCCTGACAGCACGCTCACCGACAGGGAGCGCGAGATCGTGGTGCTGATCGCCAGGGGACTGTCCAACAGGGCGCTGGCCGAGGAACTGGTGATCAGCCCTGCCACCGTGGCCAGGCACGTCTCCAACATCCTGGGCAAGCTCGGCTTCACCTCCCGCACTCAGGTGGCCGCGTGGGCGGTCGAGCATGGAATGAACGAGTAGTCAGTGGCACACTCAGGGTGACGGACGTTTCCGCCGACCCCTGAGGGCAGATGACGAACCTTCCTGGAGAACCGAACCTGTTCGTCGGCCGCGAGTCCGATATCGACGAGCTGACCCAGCTCCTCGGTGTGACCCGGGTGGTCACCCTGTGCGGCGCGGGCGGCATCGGCAAGACCAGACTCGCCTCGCGCCTTGCCGTACGGCTGGCCGCACGCTACCCGGGCGGCGTCCACCTGGCCGAGCTCGAGGACGTCGAGCCGGGCGGCGTGCGCGCGCAGGTCGCGGCGGCCCTCGACGTGCCGGGCGACGTGGTGGAGGCCGTGGGCGGCAAGCGGATGCTGCTCGTGCTCGACGGCTGCGAGCCGGTGATCGAGGAGTGCGCCCGGGTGTGCCAGGAGGTGCTGGCCGCCTGCCCGGGGGTGACCATCCTGGCCACGGGCCGCGAGCCGCTGCGCGTGCCCGGCGAGACCGTGTGGCGGGTGCCGCCGCTGTCGCTGTCGGGCGATCCGCGCGAGTGCGAGGCCGTGCGCCTGTTCCTGGCCAGGGCGGGCGCGGCCAGGCCGGGCTTCGAGCTGTCCGACGACGCGCTGCCGCAGGTGGTCGAGCTGTGCCGGGTGCTCGACGGGCTGCCGCTGGCGATCGAGCTGGCCGCGGCGATGATCAGGGTGCTGTCGGTCAAGCAGCTGGCCGAGCGGCTGGACGACCGCTTCAGTCTGCTGGCGGGCGGCGCCCGCACGGCGCCCGCCAGGCAGCGCACGCTGCGCGCGGCCGTCGACTGGAGCTACCGGCTGCTGACGCCGCAGGAGCGGCTGCTGCTGCGGCGCACGGCCGCCTTCCGCAGCTGCTGGACCCTGGACCTGGCCGAATGGGTGTGCTCGGGGCCGGGGCTGGCCGAGGAGGAGGTGCTGCCCCGGCTGTGCGACCTGGTCGACAAGTCCCTGGTCGTGTTGGACGGCGAGATCGCCGGGGAGGTCCGCTACCGCCTGCTGGAGACGGTGCGCCAGTACGCGCTCGAGCAGCTGGCGGAGTCCGGCGAGGAGGCCGAGCTGCGCCGCGCCCACCTGGCGGGCATGGCCAGGCTCGCCGCCCAGTTCAAGGACGTGGTGGCGCCGGGCGTGCGCACCTCGTGGCCCGTGCTCGAACGCTTCGGCAACCTCTTCGACGGGCTCAAGCTGGAGATCGGCGCGGCCGTCGACTGGTCGATCGCGATCGGCCTGCCGGAGACCGCGCTGCGCATGCTGACCGACATGCGCTACATGCTGGTGGCCGGCGGTCGCCGGCTCGGCCTGACCTCCCGCCTGGACCGGCTGCTCGCGCTGGACGCCCCGCAGATGCCCGCGAGCCTGCGCGGCCAGGCCATGATCCTTCGTGGCGAGCTGGCGGTGCCCTCCGGCGACCTGCCGACCGCGGCCCGCTGCGCCCGCGTCGGTATCGAGCTGTGCCGGTCGGCGGGCGACAGCTACGGCGAGGCCGTCGGCATGATCCTGCAGGCCCAGTCGACCGGCGAGCACGGGCCGCTAACCCAGGCCCTGGAGACCGCCAGGGAGTGCGGCGACACGATCCTGGAGTCCATCGCCCAGGGCGCCAGGGCCAACCTCGGCCTCTACGAGGGACGCCTGACCGAGGCGCGGCGCGCCTTCCAGGAGGTGCTGACCCTCAGCGAGCGGCTGGACAACCACTGGGGGCAGTCCAACGGCCACATCGGCCTGGCCCAGGTGGCCAGGCGCGTCGGCGACCCCGCCGCGGCCAAGCAGCACTACGAGTCGGGGCTGCGGCTGTTGCGCACGGTCGACGCCCGGCAGCAGATCATCAGCTGCCTGGCCGGGCTCGGCCGGGTCGCGCTCGAGCAGGGCGACCTGCGCGAGGCCAGGATGCGGCTGTCGGAGGCGCTGTGGCTCAGCCGCGAGGCCGGCCTGCGCACGGGTATCGCCAGGCGGCTTGAGGCCTGGGCGGCGCTGGCCCGCGCCGAGGGCGACGACCGGCGGGCCGTCCTGCTGGCGGCCGCCTCGGTCGCGCTGCGCGGCAAGAACCCTGACGCGCGCACCGAGGAGGTGCTCGGCCCGGCCCGCGAGAAGCTGGGCGAGGCCGTGGTCTCCATGCTCTGGGCGGAGGGCTCGGTGATGACCGTGGACCAGGCGGTCGCCTGCGCGCTCGGCGGGGAGTTGCCGGAGGCGCCGCGGGAGCCGTACGTGCCCAAGGCCCAGAGCAGCAGGCTCACCGCGCGCGAGCGGGAGATCGCCGAGCTGATCGCACGCGGGCTGGGCAACAAGGCGATCGCCGACGAGCTGGTGATCAGCCCGGCCACCGCCGCGCGGCACGTGGCCAACATCCTGGCCAAGCTGGGGTTCTCCACGCGTACACAGGTCGCCGCGTGGGTGATCAGGAACCGCTGATCGCGAGGGTTTCTACACATCTTCACGGGTGGCCGGTTACATCCTCGAATGGCCATGTCGGCGCATGTGCCGCTGCCCTCGCGCGCCTAGCGTTCTCAGTGTGATCGGCCGCGACCCGCGTACCCCGCCCCCAGCTCTCGGGGCACTCGACCGGTACGCCCACGACCGGTCCGTCCGGGACGTCGCGCGTCCAGCGGGGGGCTGGACCTCCTCGGAGGGGTGGAGGTTCGACCCCGGGTGCGCGACAGCGGGCTCGAGCCACGCAGGGCTCGGGCCCGCCCCCCGGCGTGATCAACGGAATGCGCATCCGTATACATACATCGGTGGATGCTGCGGCCCCCACGCCGCCCGTAGCGTCGAAGACATGAAGCCCATCGCCTCGGCCACCGGCACCGTGATCAACGAGGTGTTCGGCCGGGCCTACGAGCGAGGCGACCGGCCGGCACTCATCGATCTGCACGCGGGACTGGTGTACGGCTACCGCAAGCTCGTCACCGAGGTCACCAGGGCCGCCTCCGGCATGGTGCGCCGCGGCGCCCGCCGCGACCAGGTGGTGGGCGTCTACGTCGGCACCGCCTGCGCCCAGACGCTGGCCGTGCACACCGTGCTGGCGGCCGGCGGCGTGGCCGCGCCCGTCGATGCCGCGCTGCCCGCGCACGAGGTCGCCGCGGCGCTGAACGCGTGCGACGCGCGCACCCTGATCACCACCAGGGACCTGGCGGGCGTCGCGGTCCGCGCGGCCGACGAGTCGCGGGTGCGCCAGGTGATCGCCTTCGGCGACGCGCTCGACGCGCTCGACTTCCGCGAACTGCTCACGCTCGAGCCCACCGCGCTGCCCGCGCTCGACCCGACGACGCAGGACGCCCTGGTGCTGGCCGGCGGGCACCGGGTGGGTCACGCCGACCTGCTGCAGCGGATGGCGGAGCTGGAGGGGTCGGTCCGGCTCGCCGACTCCGACGTGGTGCTGGCAACCTGGCCGCCGGACGGGGGCTGCGATCTGGTGGCCCTGATCGCGGTGGCGGTCGCCAGGGGAGCGCTGGTCGTGGCGGCCAACGGGCTGTCACCTGCCGACCTGGCCGGCACGGGTCACGACTTCGGGGTGACCGTCGTCACCGCTGCCCCTGGCCTCCTGGAGCGCGTGGGCTGACCCCACCGCAGGATCCCGTGAGAGCGCGTTCTCGCCCTTGGCATGGGTCGAGGCGAGCTGAGTGAGAGCGCGATCTTTTCGAGCGGCTCGGCTGGGTATGCGGACCTGTTATCAGCACATGCCTTGACGTGCCCGAGTGCGAAGTGGGTTGATTGCCCTACTGACAACGTTGTCAACTCACCACTCGGGGTTCGGAAGGGATGGTGTGCGATGCGACGACGGTGGTTGGCGGCCGTCGCGATCACTATGGCGAGCGTGCTCGGCCTGGCCGCCTGCGGAAGCAGCGGCGGCGACAAGGCCGGCCCGACGTCCACGGGTGGCGGCGAGCCCAAGAAGGTCGAGGTCTTCTCCTGGTGGACAGGACCGGGCGAGGCCGACGGCCTGAAGGCCATGCGGAAGATCTTCGAGACCAACAACCCGCAGTACACGTTCTTCGACGCCGCGGTCGCGGGCGGATCGGGCGACAAGGCCAAGGCCCTGCTGCAGTCCAAGCTGCAGGCCAAGACCCCGCCCGACACCTTCCAGGGTCACGCGGGCGCCGAGCTGCAGGGCTACATCAAGAACGGTGACCTGGAGGACCTCAACTTCCTCTACGACGAGCTCAAGCTCAAGGACGTCTTCCCCAGTCAGCTCGTCGACCAGATCAGCGTCGATGGCAAGATCTACTCGGTGCCGGTCAACATCCACCGCTCCAACGTGCTGTGGTTCAACCCGAAGGTGCTCAAGGACGCGGGCATCGCGGCGGCGCCGAAGTCGGTCGAGGAGTTCATCGCCGACCTGCAGAAGGTCAAGGCCAAGGGCAAGATCCCGCTGTCCATCGGCTCGGAGTGGACCGCCACGCACCTGCTGGAGAACGTGCTGCTCGGCTCGCTCGGCACCGACGCCTACAACGCGCTGTTCAAGCCGGGCGGCAACTGGGGCGCTCCCGAGGTGACCAAGGCGCTGGAGAACTACAAGACGATCATGTCGTTCACCGGCCCACCGCAGGACGACTGGCAGCCGGCCGCGCAGCAGGTGGCCAAGGGCGAGGCCGCCTTCAACATCATGGGCGACTGGGCCTACGGCTACTTCCACAACCCGCCGGACGGCGGCCTGGGCCTGACGTCGAAGACGGACTTCGACTGGGCGCCCGCTCCCGGCACCGAGGGCACCTACCTGTGGCTGTCCGACAGCTTCACCCTGCCCAAGGGCGCCAAGAACCGTGACGGCGCCATCGCCTGGCTCAAGGTCGCCGCGAGCAAGGAGGGGCAGGACGCCTTCAACCCGTTGAAGGGCTCCATCCCCGCCCGCAAGGACGCCGACCAGTCCCTGTACAAGGACTACCTGGCCGACGCGCTGAAGGACTGGAGCAGCAACAAGCTGGCCGGGTCCATCCAGCACGGCGTCTCGGTGAACCAGCCGTGGCTGGCCGCGATCACCGAGTCCGTGGGCCTGTTCATCAAGGACAAGGACGTGGCCGCGCTGCAGAAGGGCCTCGTCGACGCCGCTACCGCGAACGCTCAGTAGGAGCGCCAGGGCGGGTACGGCACCGCCGTACCCGCCTGGAAGGGAAAGTTTGTGAGGCGGGCACGCACCTGGCTGCCCGGGCTGCTCCTCGTCACGCCGTCGATCATCGCGATCGCCGTGTTCGTGTACGGCATGCTGGGCTGGAACTTCCGGCTGGCGATGACCGACAAGCACAGCGAAGTGGCGGAGGGGAAGTTCGTCGGGCTGAAGAACTTCGTCGACATCTGGGATCTGCCCAGGTGGCATCTGTCGGTCAACCACGCGCTCATGTTCACGGTCGTGTTCGTGGGCGGGGCGCTGCTGCTCGGCTGGTTCCTGGCCTTCCTGATGGAGAAGGGGATCAGGGGCGAGGCGACGTTCCGGTCGATCTACCTGTTCCCGATGGCGGTCTCGTTCATCGCGACCGGCATCGTGTGGCGGTGGCTGATGAACTCCGGCACCGGCGAGCAGGCAGTCGGGCTGAACCGGCTGTTCGCGGCGATCGGGCTGCCGCAGTGGGAGTGGTTCAGGGACGACGACTGGGGCATGGCGGCCATGGCGATCCCCGCCGTCTGGCAGATGTCCGGATATGTCATGGCACTGTTCCTGGCTGGATTCCGCGGCGTGCCCGAGGAACTGCGGGAGGCGGCGCGGGTCGACGGGTGCACCGAGTGGGGCGTCTACCGGTACGTGGTGCTACCTCTCTTGCGCCCTGTCACGCTGTCGGCGCTGATCATCCTCGGGCACATCTCGCTGAAGGTGTTCGACCTGATCATGGCGGTGTCGGGCAAGCAGATCATCACCGACGTGCCCGCCGTCTTCATGTGGGTGGCGGTCTTCGACTCCCACGACCCGGCCAAGGGCGCGACGATCGCCTCCTACATCGTGCTGAGCGTGGCGATCTTCGTCGTCCCGTACCTGATCTGGTCCGTGCGTAAGGAGAGGCGCTGATGGTCGCGGCAGCCTTGGGGCGACGGCGGGCGGCCACGGGGGTGCGGCTCGCCGTACTGATCGTGTTCGTGGTCGTCTTCCTGATCCCGATCTACGTGCTGCTGGTGACGAGCTTCAAGCCGCTCACCGAGGCCGAACCGTCGCAAGCGTGGAACCTCCCGCACACGTGGACGCTGGAGGCCTGGCAGGCCGCGTGGGAGAAGCTGTCGCCCTACCTGCTGAACAGCGTCCTGATCGCGGTGCCTGGATCGCTGATCTCGTGCGCCCTCGGCTCCATGAACGGTTACGTCCTGTCGAAGTGGCGCTTCCCCGGCGCCGACGTGCTCTTCACGCTCTTCCTGTTCGGCATGTTCATCCCGTACCAGGGCGTGATGATCCCCCTGGTGCAGTTGCTGGTGAACCTCAGCGACCTGACCGGGCTGCAGATCTACGGCGCGATCCCCGGGCTGGTGCTGGCACATGTGGTGTACGGCATCCCGATCTGCACGCTGATCTTCCGCAACTACTACGTGACGATCCCCGACGAGCTCATCGAGGCCTCCCGGGTGGACGGTGCCGGCATGCTGCGGACCTACTGGTCCGTGGTGCTGCCCGTCTCCGGGCCGGCGATCGCGGTGGTCATCATCTGGCAGTTCACCTCGATGTGGAACGACTTCCTGTTCGCGGTGTTCCTCACCGGGCCGACGAGCTGGCCCGCGACGGTCGGGCTGAACAACATCGCGGGCGCGCAGGCCACGCCGTACAGCCAGCAGATGGCGGCGGCGGTCCTGGCCTCGATCCCGACGATGCTGATCTACCTGGTGCTCGGACGCTTCTTCATGCGCGGGCTGATGGCGGGTGCGCTCAAGGGATGAGCTCGTTGGCCGGGTGCTCGAGCGGCTCGCCGCGCATGTAGCGAGCCACGTCGGCGGCCACGATGCGGGCCGCCTTGACGGCCGTCTCCTTGCTGGCGCCGGCCAGGTGCGGGGTCATGACCAGGTTCGGCGTCGTCAGCAGGCGTGATCCCGCGGGGATGGGCTCCTCGGGGAAGACGTCCACGGCGGCGCCGAACAGGTGGCCCGACTCCAGCGCGTCGCAGAGCGCGTCGTAGTCGAGCAGCGCGCCCCTGGCGCAGTTGACGATGACCGAGCCGGCCGGCATGGCCGCGATCTCGGCGGCGCCGATCATCCCCGTGGTCTCGGGGGTCGCCCTGGCGTGCAGCGACAGGAACCGCGAGCGCGCCAGGAGCTCGTCGAGCCCGACCAGGCCCTCGATGTCGTCGACGTAGGGATCGAACACCAGGACCTCGGCGCCGAACCCGGCCAGCATCCCGGCCACCCGGCGGCCGATCGCGCCGTAGCCGACCAGGCCGACCGTGCTGCCCTCCAGTTCGGGGCCCACCCGGTCGTACATGTAGTAGTCGCCCCGCCACACGCCGCCCGCCAGGTCGGCGTGGGTCTGCGGGATCCTGCGCGTGGCGGCGAGCAGCATGGCCAGCGTGTGCTCGGCGGTGGCCACCGCGTTGCGCCCGGGCGCGAACGTGACCGCGACCCCCGCCTTGGCGGCGGCCTCCAGGTTGGCGTTGACGGGGCCGCCCCGGCTGACGCAGAACAGCCGCAGTGACGGGCTGGCGTCGAGCACCCGCTGGGTCAGCGGGGCCATCTGGGTGACGCACACCTCCACGCCGTCCAGCGCCTCGATCAGCTCGTCCTCCACGTCGGAGGCCTCGTCGACCTCGCCGACGCGGCCGAACGGCTCGACCGGCCAGGGCAGCGTGAGCTCGCGGAAGTCCACCTCGCCAGGGACCGCCCGACGGACCGCGTCGATGAGCAACCCGTTCTGCACGAAGTGGTCGCCTGCTGCGAGGATCTTCAACGAATGGCTCCAATCGGGGAGTTGAACCGCAGGATCGCCGCCTGCTCGCCGGTCAGGCGGATCTCGGTGATCGCGCCGTTGTCCAACCGGGGGAACAGCCGCCGGTACTCGCTCAGCGGCACGCCGATGAGCCCGCACAGCGCCAGGCGGATCACCGTGGTGTGCGCGACCACCAGCACGCGCCCCCGGTCGCGGGCGATGTCCTTCAGGCAGCCGGCGAACCGCTCGGCCGCCGCGCGCGGGTCCTCGCCTCCCGGCAGCGGGTTGGCGGCCGGGTCGGCCTCGAAGGCCGCGCGGGCCTCGGGGAAGCGTTCGCTCATCTCGGCGGCGGTCAGCCCGTCGGCCTGACCGAAGTCCAGCTCGCGCAGCCGGGCGTCGATCCGCAGGTCGACGCCGGCCGCCTTGGCGGCGGCCTCGGCGGTGATGCGGGCGCGGCTGAGCGTGGAGGCCCACACCCCGGTCAGCCCCGCGGTCGCGGCCCACTCCGCGAGCGTCTCGGCCTGGGCGTGGCCGCGCGGGGTGAGCTCGATGTCGCTGAGCCCTGCGTAGCGGTTCTCGGCGTGCCAGACGGTCTCGCCATGGCGTACCAGGACCAGGTCGGTCATCGCGCGGCTCTCTTCCTCGCGTGCGCGGCGGCCGCCTGCGGCAGCCAGCCTCGCCTCTCCAGCTCTCCGATGAACTCCAGGTACGGCTCGCGCAGATCGGCACCGGTCGGGTCGACGACCTCGCGGGTGCGGACCATGCCGTCGGAGTTCCCCGCGGCGAGCACGGCCATGCCGAGCGCGGGCTCGGCGTTCTGCCTGAGCGTCACCGGGCGGCGCAGCACGTCGGCCCTGAGCCGGTTTCCGTAGGCGCTCCTCGACCCGCCGCCGGTGAGGATCAGCTCGCCGTCCACAGGGGCGCCGAGCAGGTCGAGGTAGTCGAAGCAGAGCCGCTCGACAAACGCCGCGCCACGCATGATGGCGGCATATTTCTGGACATCGTCGGTGGGGGTGCCGAGCGCGAACGGCTCGGCCTCGGGCGCGTCGAACGGGAACCGCTCACCCCGCGATACGAGCGGGTAGACGGTCACGTCGCCGAGATCCGCGCGGGCGGCGGCGAGCTCGCTCAGCGCGTCCAGGTCGCTCCCGGGGAACTCGTGGGTCAGGACCCCGGCCCCGGTGCTCGACGCGCCGCCCGGCAGCCAGCCGCCGTCGGGCGCCCGGTGCGAGTACACCACGCCGAGCGGGTCGTGGATGAGGTCTCTGGTCACGCCCTTGAGCACCAGCGTGGTCCCCAGCACCGAGTTCCAGCTGCCCACCCGGTTCGCTCCGGCGCCGAGCTGGGCGGCGCACCCGTCGGTGGTCCCGGCGATCACCGGGGTGCCCGCGGGGATGCCTGTCTCCGCGGCGGCCTGCGCGCAGACGGTCCCCAGCACGGAGCCGGGCCTGACCACGTCCGGCAGCATCGCCGCGGGCACGCCCAGCGTGTCGAGGACCTCGAGCGGCCAGCGCTCCTCGATCAGGTCCACGCCGGTCTTCAGCGCGTTGCTCAGGTCGGTGGCCACCGCGTGGCCGGCCAGCCGCCGGTTGACGAAGTCGTTCTGGTGCGCCAGCCGGGCTCCCGCCGGGGCGTCACGCAGCAGCCACAGCAGCTTGGGCAGCGCCCAGTTGGGCTGCATGCGCTGGTATCCGAGCCGCGCCCACACCTGCTCGCCCACCTCGTTGACCCGCTCGGCCGAGGCTCGCCGATCGTCGTACATGAGCGCGGGCGTCAGCGCCCTTCCCGTGTCGTCTGACAGGAGGATCGTTCCAGAGGTGGCGTCCACGGCCACGCCCTCGACCTGTTCCCCCGGCACGTCGCGCAGCGCCTCACCGGTCGCCGCGCACAGCTGGGTCCACCACTGCTCGGGGTCCTGCTCGTGCCGGGGCCCGTCGCGGTGGCTGGTCAGCGGGCGGGCCGCCGATCCCAGCACCGCGCCCGCCCGCGTGACGGCCATGGCGCGCACCGACTGCGTCCCCAGGTCGATGCCGATGAAGACGCTCATGCGCCCTCCTTCGGAGGTCGCATGAGCGTCAGACGGCTGTGTCTGATTGGTCGCTCGCTGCGCTCGCTCCGTGAACGGCTCCGCATCTCGGCCAGCCGGGGCCAGGATCGGGCGTTGTCGGCTCGCACGGCCAGGAAGTCCGTGTAGGCCTCGCCGTACCTGCCGGGGACCGGCTGGACGGGCTCGCGCAGCCGTACGAACGACTCGGCGGCGGCCTCCAGCGAGGGGGAGGCGCCGGTGGCGGCCAGGCCGACGAGGAAGGCGCCCCTGGCGCCGACCTCGGCGTCGGCCGATCGGAGCACGGGCAGGCCGGTGACGTCCGCGATGAGCTGGGTCCAGACGGGGCTGGCCGCGCCGCCGCCGCAGACCCGCAGCTCGTGCGGGCGCGTGCCGGAGGCGGCCAGGCTGTCCTGGACGACCATGGTCAGACCCTCGAGGACGGCCCTGGCGACGTGCTCGCGGCCGTGCTCGAAGGTCATGCCCAGGAACGCGCCGCGCGCCAGCGGGTCGGAGAAGGGGGCGCGCTCGCCGGCGGGGGAGAAGTACGGCAGGAACGCCAGCCCGCCCGCGCCCGGCTCGGACCCGGCGGCCAGTTCGGTCAGCGCGGCGGGATCCGGCAGGCCGAGCAGGCGGCAGGCCCACTGCAGCACCTCGGTGCCCGCGAAGCTGGGGAAGGCGCGCAGATACCGGCCGGGCATGGCGATCGTGATGCCGATCGGGTCGCCGTCCAGCGAGGGCGTGTCGACGACCGTTTCCGTGCAGATCGTGGTGCCCAGGATCGAGCACGCCTGCCCGGCGCTCACCGCGCCCGCGCCGATGGCGGTGGAGACGATGTCGTAGGGCGCCATCACCACGGGCGTGCCCAGGGGCAGGCCGAGCGCGTCGCTGGTGAGGCCCGCCACGCGGTGGGAGTCGTCGAGCAGGGGCGGCAGCAGGCGTTCGGCCCACTCCAGGCCGAACAGGGAGAGCAGATCGGGGGAGTACCGGCGGGCGAGCAGATCCATGAACGGGGCGGAGCCGTCGGACTCGTCGCTCGCCACGACGCCCGTGAGCCGGGAGAAGATCCAGCCGCCGCAGGTCAGGGCGGTGGCGGAGCGGTCGAGCCGGTCGGGGTCGTGCTGCTTCAGCCAGGTCAGGATCGCGTTCGGGAGCCCCGAGGCGCTCGCCGACCCGCTGACGCGGAACGCCGCGTCGGACTTGCCGGAGTCGATCAGCGCTGCTGCCCGGCCGTCGTTCCACAGGATCGCGGGTCCGGTCGGCTCGCCGTAGGAGTCCACCAGCCAGACCCCGTCGCCCTGGGCGGTGACCGCGACGAAGTCGACCGACGGCGGCGCGACCTCGCGGACGGTCCGCACGACCGCGTCCCAGACGGCGCGCATGTCCTGCTCGGCGTGCCCGGGCGCGGGCCTGGACACCCCGGTCTCGCGCCGGGCGACGGCGATCTCCGCGCCCGAGTCGTCGTAGCCGACCGCCTTGATCACCGTGGTGCCGGCGTCGACGCAGATGAATCCCATCAGGCTCGTCCGTGCGAGGTCCGCGACTTGCGCGCGATCGAGTCGACGACCACCGCGAGCAACAGCACGATGCCGGTGACCACGTAACGGATCGAGGAGTCCAGGCTCAGCAGCGTCAGCCCGCTGGAGATCGACTGGATCACGATCATGCCGAGCAGCGCGCCGAAGGCCGTGCCCCGGCCGCCGAACAGCGAGGTGCCGCCGATGACGGCCGCCGCGATCGCGTTGAGGTTGAAGTCGCCGGTGCCGTTGCTCTGGTTGGCCGCCGCCAGCCGGGCCGCCACCAGGATGCCGCCCACCGCCGCGAACGTGGAGCACAACACGAAGACCGAGGTGTAGACGGCCTTGACGTTGATGCCCGCGCGCCTGGCCGCCTCGACGTTGCCGCCGATGGCGTAGACGGCCCTGCCCCACTTGGTGCGCGACAGGAGGTAGTGCATGACCAGCACCATCGCCAGGAACAGCATGAACAGCCAGCCCACGCCGCGCGTCTGGTTCAGGTACCAGACCACGAACCCGAGCCCGACCAGCAGCGCCGCGCTCCTGATGACCAGCGTCGACAGGCCGCGCGCCGACAGGTTCGCCTTGCGGCGTTCGCTGGCGTGCAGGTAGCCGGTGACGAACAGCCACGCCGAAGCCGCGATCACCAGCGCGTACGACAGCCACGGCGGGACGAAGTCCAACTGGGCGAAGTTCACCAGGCCTGAGTCGAACGGCAGGTTGACCGCGCCCTTGGTGCCGAGCACGTAGATCTGCAGTCCCAGGAACGTCAGCAGGCCGGCCAGCGTGATGACGAAGCTCGGCACCCCGAACCGGTTGAACAACTGGGCGTAGATCCAGCCGATCACCGCGCCCCCTGCCACCGTGATCGGGATCGCGGCCCAGACCGGCCATCCCTTGGTCACGAACAGGATGGCCAGCACCGCGCCCGAGAATCCGCCCACCGACCCGACCGACAGGTCGATCTGGCCGACGAGCAGCACGCACACGATGCCCAGTGCCACGATCCCGATCGCGGACAGGTCGAGCAGCAGGTTCACCAGGTTCGCGCTGGACAGGAAGATCGGGTTCAGTATCTGCAGGACGGTCCAGATGACCACCAGCCCGACCACCACCGGGATCATCCCGAGGTCGCCGCCCCTGGCCCGCTCGAGCACGTCGGCGACCGCGCCGCCGATCCCTCCCTGCAGGCGCTCGTCCTGCCTGTCCGTTGTCAGAGTCACGAGGGCTGTCCTTCTGTACGGCGGGCCGCGCGCTGGGCGACGACGTTGTCCGTCGCGCCGGTGATGGCGGCGATGATGTCCTCGGTGGTGACGTCCCCGACGTCGAACAGCCCGTTGTTGCGGCCGAGCCTGAGCACCGCGACCTTGTCGGCCACCGCCCGCACGTCGGCCATGTTGTGGCTGATCATGATGACGCCCAGGCCGTTCTCCCGCAGCCGCTCGACCAGGTTGAGCACCTCGGCCGTCTGGGCAACGCCGAGTGCGGCCGTGGGCTCGTCCAGGATGATGACCTTCGGGTCGCCCAGCAGCGACCTGGCGATCGCCACGGTCTGCCGCTGGCCACCGGAGAGCGAGGCCACCGGCACCCGCACGCTGGGGATCTTCGCCGAGAGCTGCCGGAGCAGCTCCCACGAGCGGGTCTCCATGGCCACGTCGTTCAGCCGCAGCGGCCGGACCTCCTGGCCGAGGAACAGGTTCTGGATGACGTTGAGGTTCTCGCACAGCGCCAGGTCCTGGAAGACGGTGGCGATGCCGAGCTTGTGCGCGGCCGCGGGTGTCGGGATGTCGACCTCACGCGACTCGAAGGCGATCGTGCCCGAGTCGGGCGGATGCACCCCCGACAGGATCTTCACCAGCGTCGACTTGCCGGCGCCGTTGTCGCCGACGACGGCCACCACCTGACCGGCCTCGACGTCGAGGTCGATGTCGGTCAGGGCGGCCACCGCGCCGAAGGTCTTGCTGATCCCGCGCAGGGACAGGGTGGGGGACATTACTTGATACCCAGCTCCTCGCACCCCTTGGCGTACGCGCCGGTGCAGGCGTCCGAGGCCTTCATGATGCCGCTGTCGAAGAGCACCTGCTTGATGTTCTCCTTGGTCACCACGCTCGGCACGAACAGCTGCGACGGGGTGTTGTACAGGGTGGTCTTGCCCTCGGGCTTCTTGCCCTGCATGAACTGGTAGGCCACGTCGGCCGACGCCTCGGCCACGATCTTGATCGGCTTGGAGATCGTGTTGTACTGGTCGCCGGCGATGATCCGCTGGGCGGCGGCCAGCTCGGCGTCGTTGCCGGTGATCGGCGGGACCTTGACCCCGGCCGCCTTGAAGGCGGAGATCGAGCCGCCGCCGGTGCCGTCGTTGGCCGCGACCACACCCACGATCTGGTCCTTGAACTGGGTGATCTGGCCGCCCACCCACTCCTGGGCCTTCTCCGGCTTCCAGTCGGGCGTGTCGTACTCGGCCAGCAGCTTGAAGCCGCTCGGGTCGACCGCGCTGTGGATGCCCTTCTTGATCAGGCCGGCCGCGGCGTCCGTCGGGGAGCCGTTGACCTGGAGAATGCCGCCCTGGGCGTTCTCCTTCTTCAGGTGGTCGACCAGCGACTGCGCGATCATCGCGCCGATCTTCTCGTTGTCGAAGGAGATGTAGTAGTCGGCGGGCGTGGCAGGGATCGGCCGGTCGTAGGCGATGACCGGGACCTTCTGCGACTGCGCCGACTTGACGATGGTGGCCGCCGCCGCGGAGTCGACCGGGTCGATCACGATCGCCTTGACGCCCTGCGCGAGCGCCGAGTTGGCCTGCTGTTGCTGCTTGGCCGCGTCGGAGTCGGCGTTCTGGTAGATGACCGTGCAGCTCGGGCAGAGCTGCTTCATCTTGGCCTCGAAAAGCGGCTTGTCGGCCAGCTCGTACCTGGTCGAGGCGAGGTCCGGCATCAGGAAGGCCACCTTGGCGTTCTCGGCGCCGCCTCCGCTGCCGCCGGTGCCTCCGGAGGACCCCGAGCCGCACGCGGCCAGCGTTGAAGCGGCGAGTACTGCCACTGCGGCGATCTGAGCTTTGTTCACGGGTCTTCCCTCTCGCTCGGCGTGTTGCTCCCCCGAGGTTCACAAGGGCTTGGCCCCTGCGGTGCGCCTCACGCTAGCGCGCAGTCGGAATATTTGTCCAGCACGAATGTTCACGCCGCGTTTACCTGCGGGGATGCTTGGTAGTGTCACATCCGCCCGATGCGGGGCGTCAAGAGAGATGTGAGAGTGCGAGTGATGGACGACAGCGATCTTCTGGCCGAACGCTTCGAGGAACACCGAGCCCATCTGCGGTCGGTGGCCTACCGGATGCTCGGCTCGGTCAGCGAGGCGGAGGACGCCGTCCAGGAGGCGTGGATCCGGCTGAGCCGCTCCGACGTCAGCGAGGTGCAGAACCTGGTCGGCTGGCTCACCACGGTCGTCGGCCGCATCGGCCTCGACATGCTCCGCTCGCGCGAGTCGCGCCGCGAGGAGGTGGTGGACACGCACGTGCCCGACCCGATCGTGACGATCGACCCCGAGCAGGAGGTCGTCATGGCCGACTCGGTCGGGCTCGCGCTCATGGTCGTGCTCGAGATGCTGGCGCCCGCGGAACGGCTCGCCTTCGTGCTGCACGACATGTTCGCGGTGCCGTTCGACGACATCGCCGCCATCCTCGGCAAGTCGGCCGCCGCGACCAGGCAACTGGCCAGCCGTGCCCGCCGCCGCGTGCAGGACTCGGGCCCGGTCGCCGACCCGGACGTCAACCGCAAGCGCGAGATCGTGTCCGCCTTCGTCGCCGCCTCACAGGGCGGGGACTTCGAGGCCCTCGTCGCGCTGCTCGACCCCGACGTCGTGCTCCGCGCGGACGCGGGCGCCTCGTCGGTGTCCAAGCTCATCAGCGGCGCCGCCGCGGTCGCCGGTCAGGCGCTCACCTTCCAGCGCATCGCCCACCTCGCCCAGCAGGTGCTCATCAACGGCACCCCCGGCCTGGCCACCCGCGTGGACGGTCAGCTGGTCGCCGTCATGGACGTCACGATCGTCAACGGCAAGATCGCCGAGATCAACATCCTCGCCGACCCGGTCCGTCTGGCCGCCCTGAGCTGACTCTCCCGTACGGCGAGCCATCCACCCCGGCTCCCCCGACGAATACGCCACGCCACCCCTCCCGGAGCGGCCCCCACCGGCGGGGGGTGGTCACACTCCCCGCCGGGGACGCCTCGCCGTGTCCGTGCGAAGCGCCCGCACCAGCGCCCGGCAGTTCGGCCCACGATCCGGAATCCAGCCCGCCGCGTGCGTGATGCCCGCCGCGCGCAGGTCGCCCCGGATCCGCCGCCCCAGCGCGACCGCCACCTGCGGCCTGCCCCGCGTGAGCGTCAGGTCGACGTCGCCGAAGGCGAACGCGCTGTCATCCGGGTCATGCATCATGATCTCCACCCTGGCGATCACGTCTCCCGGTCGCTCCTCGCCCACCGGTTCCCACAGGCGGCCGACCATCCGCCACACAGCCCGCTCGTCACCGGCCACCGCCGGGCGGGCCGTCACCTCGCCGTCATCCCCGAGCACGGCGACATACAGCACGCGGTTGTCGTTGCACGGGGTCAGGAAGTTGTGATGCCGCGCGCATCCCGGATCCCAGTGGTAGCCGTAGTGGACCAGCGATGCCGCAAGGTCGGGATGTGCGTCGGCCCAGACGTCGTCGAAGAAGAACCACTGGTCGAAGTAGTCGCGCCAGGTGCTGATCCACAGATATGCCACGTGCTCGTCCTTTCGGACGACCGATCGCTCCAGATACCGGTACGGCGACAGTGCGGCCCCGTCGATCAGGCGCAACGCGCTCTCGTGAGAGCGCGGGATCTCGTCACAGGGTTCTGTGTAGTCGGGCCACAGGTTGGCGCGCTCGAGGGCGTCACCGATGCCGCTCTCGCCCGGCCCCACCAGGGCACGCAGGACGCGCAGCTCCACGGGCCAGTCGTCGGAGTCCTCGGTTTCGCGTAGCACGGTGCCCAGCTCGGCCAGCCGTACGCCGGAGAAGGTGTGGGGGTTGGACCAGCCGATGCTGTCGTGCCGGGCCTTGCACGCCAGGATGACCGCGTACGTCGTCCCCTCGCCGGAGCGGCGCGTGAGCTCGATCGGGGTGACAGGTGGGGTGAAGGAGCCTGTGGGACCAGAGGCGTCGGGTAACGGGCCGTCGTGGAGGGGGAAGGACCAGCGGGACGGGTCGGCGGCGGCTGCGGCGTCGTCGACCAGGTAGTAGGCGACCTCGTGGTCGAGGCCGTAGGCCAGGCCGCGCAAGCTGTGGTCGTCGACGTTGCACTGGATGGACTCCGACAGCCAGGTGCGGGCCAGGGCGCGTAGCTCATCCATGCTCGCCGGAGGTGGGCCGCCGCTCATCAGCAGGTGGTCGAGCCCGTAGACGGCGACGCCGAGGAGGTCGACGAGGTGCTCGTAGGTGCCCTTGCCCCACAGGTCGCGGATCCAGCCCAGGACGGTCGGCTGTGGCAGGTGGCGGACCACCTTGCCCAGGGGCGATTCCCACGACCGGTAGATCAGGTACACGCGGCAAAGGTAGCCGCCGACACCGACAGGATCAGGGGTGGGCGGCGGCCAGGAGGGATTCGGCGGTGGTGGCGTCGGTCACGAGCTGGTTGAAGTAGCCGCCCCTGGCGGCGGCGATGATGGAGGTGATCTTCTCGCCGCCCACCGCCACCGCGATGGAGGCGGGGATGCGGCGCAGTTCCTCCAGGCCCGTGGCCACCAGGCGTTCGCTGCCCGGGTACTCCACCGGGTCGCCGTTGCGGTCGTAGAAGCGGGAGCAGACGTCGCCGACCGCCTGGCGCAGGCTGGGCGCCTCGCGGGGCACGAAGGCGGGCACCACCTGGCGCATCAGCGGGGCCGAGCCGACGCCGACGATGGCGCACTTGGCGTGCGCCCACAGGTCCATGACGCGGCGGACCGAGGGCTCGTGCTGCAGCGAGCTGAACAGCTCGGGCCCCGGCAGGGCGGGCGCGTAGAGGTAGCTGGGGACGCCGCCGAGGCGTTCGGCCAGGATGCGGGTGGTCTCGTTGGTCTGGAACCAGGGTTGCGGCTCCTCCTGCCCGCCCACGGCCGGCGCGATCGTGACGCCGGGGAAGCGGCCGAGGCCCTCACGGGCGCACTCGTAGACGGTGCTGCCCGAGGAGACCAGCACCACGTCGCCCGCCTCCAGGCCCACCGCGGCCAGCGCCCTGGCCAGCCCGGGGGCCAGCCACGGTCCGAGTGCCGGGCCGCTGACCTTCGGCACCAGGAAGACGCGCTGGATCCGCAGGGCGTCGGCCACCTGGGCGGCCAGCGGGCCCTCCTCCAAGGTGGCGGGGCGATGCACGCGGATCTCGACGATGCCCTGCCTGCGCGCCTCGGTCAGCAGGCGGCTCACGGTCGCGCGGCTCACGCCCAGCCGCTTGGCGATGTCGGCCTGGGTGGCGTCCTCCAGGTAGTACTGGGAGGCGGCCGCGTACATCAGCTCCTGCGGGAACCGGGCCTCCTGTATGGCGTCGGTCATGGCGCGCGCCTCCCTGGTCCCGTGAACACTTGTGCAGAACGGATGCGCAACGACTATACCCTCGTGCCTCCGAGGGAAAGGCTAGGCACTCCACGCGTCCAGCGCGACCCATCCCCAACCCCCTTCCAGGACACCAGTCCCGGGCTGGGACCTCCGAGGAACCCCCGGGCCCCGGGAGGGTCGGCGAAAGTCGGCGCCCTTGTACGGCGGGCCACCCGAGACCGTGGTGCCCGCGATCCGAAGTGTCGTGGCGGCGAGAAGGAATCCCCGACTCGCCAGAAGCGCCGGTCACGGGCCCTCAGCCGAAGTACGGAGGGCGGACGGTGGCGGCGGCCCGCCGTACCAGAAGATCAAGCCTCGACCAGGGCATCTCCCAGCGGCGTGCGGGTGTAGAGGACGTGGCGGGAGGAGCGGGAGCCGGTGATCAGGCCGGCGTTGCGCAGTGCGGCCAGGTGGCCGCCCGTGGTGCCGAGGCTGAGCCCGAGCAGCCCCGCCAGGTGCGTCGTCGTGGCGGGCGCCGCCAGCTCCGTGAGGATGCGCGCCCGTGTGCGCCCGATCAGCGTGGCCAGCCCAGCGGCCGGCGCGGGGATCTCGGCCGCGACGCCGCGTGCGGGATAGACCAGTGCGTACGGCCAGGCGTCCTCCAGGTAGGTGCCGAGGCTGTGGCAGAACACCGAAGGCAGGAACAGCAGCCCGCGCCCGCCGAGCCGGTGGGTGCGGTCGGTCAGGCTGAGCATCTGGCATTCGACGAACCCTTCGGGATCCCAGCGCACCCGCGGATGCAGGTCGTCGAGCGCGACGGCCCAGCCGTAGGTGGCCAGCTGCCCGGCCCTGTGCACCACCTCCCGCTCCAGAATCGCGCGGAAGCGCGGCCACTCGGCGGCGACGATCTCCGTCCAGAGCGCCTCGTAGGCGTCGGCGAGCAGCCGCACCGCGTCGGGCCCGAGCAGCAGGTCCCTGATCCAGCCCGGCACCGGCGGGAGCGCGGACAGCACCTTGGCGACCTCGGCGCGCGCCTGCGCGGGCGGCGTGGCCCGCATCGCGGCCAGCTCCCGCTCGAACGGCACGCTCAGCCCGGCAGGCGGCGGCGCGATGAAGTCTACGTTCGCGGAGCCCAGGTTCCCCGTGATCGTCAGCACGGCCCGCAGCGCCGGATGCCCCTCGAGCAGCCTCAGGTACGGCTGCCGCCAGCGATCCGCCCAGGCGCGCAGGACCCCGGGCCCGACCCGCCCGTCGAGCACCCACTGGGCGTGCATGGTCTCGATCAGCGGCGAGATGGCGAACCGGCTGGCGACGACGTCCTGCGGGGTCACCTCGATCCTCAGCACGTTTCGGTTATATCCGAAGGATTGGCCCAGGAAGGAGTGCCGACCGACCATCGTCCGCGTGACGGTGAAAGGTGCCACCTTCCGCGAGGTCTTCGCGGTCAGGGAGTTCAAGGTGCTGTTCGGCAGCTACGCGCTGCTGATCGTGGGCGATTCGATCAAGATGCTGGCGCTGTCGGTGCTGGTGTACGCCCAGACGGGCTCACCCGGCCTGTCGGCGGCCGCCTACATGGTGGGCTGGTTGCCCTACATCTTCGGCGGCATGTTCCTGCTGTCGCTGGCCGACCGGCTGCCGCCGCGGGGCGTGATGGTGGCGGGCGAGCTGGTGCGGGTCGTGGTGTGCCTGCTGCTCGCCTACGGCGGGATGCCGGTCTCGGCGATGCTCGCGCTCGTCCTGGTCACCGGGCTGTTCTCGCCGGTGTTCGGCGCGGTGCGCAGCGCGATGCTGCCGGACGTGCTGCCCGGCGACGCGTTCGTGCTCGGGCGGTCGCTGCTCGGGGTCACCTCGGCGGGCTCCCAGATCGCCGGGCTGGCCGTGGGCGGCACGTTCCTGGCCGTCACCGGGCCGCACGGCGCGCTGGCGATCACCGCCGGGCTCTCCGCGGCGGCCGCGCTGGTGCTGAGATTCGGCCTGCCGTACAGGAAGGCCAGAGGCTCCGCGAGGCGGGGTGCCGTGCGGACGACGCTGCGGGTGAACGGCAGGCTGCTGGGCGACCCGCGGGTGCGCGGGCTGCTGCTCGCCGGGTGGCTGCCGTCGATGTGCCTGGCGGGGGCCGAGTCGATGGTCGTGCCCTACCTGGGCGGGCAGGGACAGGCGGGGGTCGTGCTCGCGGCGGCGGCGGGCGGGATGGCCGTGGGGGAGTTCTCGGTGGGCCGCTTCGCCACGCCGCCGTGGCGGGAACGGCTGTCGTGGCCGCTGGCGGCGTTGATCGGGATACCGCTGCTCGGCTTCGCGGCCGCGCCGGGCATCGCGTGGGCCGCGGTGCTGAGCGCGCTCGCGGCCGCCGGGCTGTCCTACCAGCTCGGGATCCAGCGGCGCTTCGTGGACGCCGTGCCGGAGGACGTGCGCGGCCAGGCGTTCGGCCTGCAGTCGGCAGGACTCATGAGCGGCCAGGCCGTCGGCGGCGCCCTGATCGGCGCGCTCGGCCAGGCGATCGGGCCCGGCCCGGCGATCGTGGCGGCCGGCGTGGCAGGGGTCCTGGTGGCACTCGCCCTGGGGCCGGTGCTCAGGCCGGAAGCTCGCCCGAGCCTCGCGCGATGAGCTCCACGGGCAGCTGGACGTGCTCGGCGGGCCCGCTGTCGCCCGACAGCCTGCGGAACAGCAGCTCCGCCGCCACCCTGCCCAGCCCCGACGGATCCTGCGCCACCACGGTGACGCCGGGATCGAGCAGGTCGGCCAGCTCGAAGTCGTCGAACCCGACCAGCGCCATCGGCCTCCCCTTGAGCGCGCGCAGCGCGGTCACGGTGAGCCGCCCGTTGCCGGTGAACACCGCCGTCGGCGGATCCTCCAGTGCGAACATGCACTCCAGATCGGCCCGTACGGTGTCCAGGTCCGGAGCCCGCATCGACACCAGCCGCTCGTCGAACAGCTCGCCGAGCGTCGCCCGGTAGCCGCGCAGCCGCTCGGCCGCGGTGAAGATGGACGGGTGGTCGCCGAGGAACGCGATGCGCCGGTGGCCGCTCCTCCTCAGGTGGGCGATCGCCTGCCTGGCGCCGTCAGCGTTGTCGGCCAGCACCGTGTCGGCCTCGATCCCGGGCCCGGGCGGCCGGTCGACGAACACCGCCGGCGTCCCGGCCTCCAGCTCGGGCCGCAGGTAGGAGTGGTCGTCGCCGGCGGGCACCACGATGAGGCCGTCCACCCTGCGGGCGCAGAACGTGAGCACCAGCTCCCGCTCCCGCTCGGGCTCCTCTCCCGAGGAGCCGCTGAGCAGCAGGCAGCCGTGCTCGATCGCGACGTCCTCCACGGCCCTGCTCAGCCCGGAGTAGAACGGGTCGGCCACGTCCTCGATGACCAGGCCGATGGTCGCCGTCCTGCCCCTGCGCAGTACCCTGGCACTCTCGTTGCGGCTGTAGCCGAGCTGCTCGATGGCCTCGCGCACGCGTTCCGCGGTGGCGGGGTTGACGCCCGGCTCGCCGTTGACGACGCGCGAGACGGTCTTGAGTGCCACCCCTGCGGCCGAGGCGACGTCCTTCATCGTGGGTCTCACGCTTCGATCATTTCCCAAGTCGAGCCCGTAGACAACGTTGTCAGCGCCTATGGGAGAGTAGGAGCCCTATGTCGCTGAGATCCGCACTGCTCGTCGCCGGATTCGTGCTCGCCGCGCTGAACCTCCGCCCGGCCATCGCGGGCCTCTCCCCGCTGCTCGACGAGATCATGCGGGATGTCGGCCTGACCCCCGCGGGCGGCGGTGCGATCACCACGGTGATGATCGTGTGCCTGGGCGTTTTCGGCCCGCTCGCCCCCGTCCTCGCCCGCCGGATCGGCCTCGACCGCACCCTCCTGGTGGGACTGGTCGTGCTCGCGATCGGCATCACGCTGCGCGCATTCGACGGCGTCCTCGCGCTGTACGGCGGGGCCGCCGTGGCCGCCACCGCCATCGCGGTCATGAACGTCTCCATGCCGGGCCTGGTCAAGCAGCACTTCCCGAGCCGCGCCAGCCTGTTCACCGGCCTCTACAGCGCCTGTGCCGCGACCGGCGCGGCGACGGCCTCCGCCCTGATGATCCCGCTCGAGCGGGCCACCGGGTACGGCTGGCGCGGCGTCACCGCCCTGGTCGCGGTGCCCGCGGTGGTGGCCGCGCTCGTCTGGCTCCCGCAGGCCCTGGGCAGGCAGGCGGGCGGGCAGAACGGTCCGCGCCCGTTCGGCATGGTGCTGCGCAACCGCGTCACCTGGTACGTGACCGGGCTCATGGGCCTGCAGTCGCTGACGTTCTACGTCATCCTGGCCTGGCTGCCGACGATCTTCCTGGAGGCGGGGATCCCGGCCGACCAGGCGGGCTACCTGCTGAGCATGACTACCCTGGTGCAGGTGGTGGCCACGTTCGTGGTGCCGGTGCTGGCCGGGCGGCGGCGTGCGCAGTCCGGCTACGTCGCGGCGGCGGTCGGGTTCACCATGGCCGGCTACCTCGGCCTGCTGCTCGCGCCCGCGTCCATGCCCTGGCTGTGGATGATCGTGCTCGGCGTGGGGCAGGGGGCGGCGTTCGGGCTGGCGCTGCTGCTGATCACGTTGCGGGCGCCCGATCCCGCGGCGGTGACCGCGCTGTCGGCGGTGGCGCAGTCGGTCGGATACGTGCTGGCCGCGCTCGGGCCGGTGCTCTTCGGCGCGCTGCGGCAGGCGTCAGGTGGGTGGAGCGTGCCGCTGCTCACCGGGCTCGGCATCCTGGTGGTGCAGCTGACCGTCGGCTGGCTCGCGGGAAGGGGGCAGCATGCTCACTGACGTCCTCGAACGGCTTGCCGCCTCGCGGGGCGGGGTCATCGGGGTCGAGCCCGAGCTCGTGATCACCTCCACGGAGGGGTGGACCCCGGCGGGCTCGCTGGTGCGGGAGCCGTACACGCTGCTGGAAGAGCTGGTGGACGAGACGGCGGCGCGGTGGGGCGCGCCGGCGCACGTGGGCGCGGCGCTGTTCTGGAAGACCTACACCTACTGGCACGTCCTGCCGATGGCGCTGGGGTGGGCCCTGGACGGGCGAATCCCGATCCCGAAATTTCGGGACACGTACTTCAAGGTGTCGGGCGCCGGGGTGACAGTGGCGGCCACCTCGCTGACGTGGGGGACCGCCAGGGACATCCGGGACGCGCTGATCGAGTCCGAGGAGCCGCTGGTGCGGGTGATCAGCCGCCGGTACCGGGTGGGGGAGCGGACCCTGTGGGGCTCGACCGCCGAGGCGTTCGCCCACCCGCTGACGCAGATCGTCCGCGGCGACTACATGGCGCTGCTGCGGGAGATCGGCGAGCCGGTGGACGGGCTGGTCGAGCCCTTCGGCGAGGACTACTTCCGCAGGACCTGCTGTCTGTGGATCGCGCTGCCGGACGTCGAGCCCTGCGGAAGTTGCTGCGTGCTCAGGCCACGGCCTCGTCCATCGGCCTGAGCTCGTCGGCGTAGCTCACCGAGACGCGGCGCATCACGCCGGAGTCCTCGATGGAGTACTGGCCCAGCCGCCACAGCGGCGGCGAGTAGGCGTGGATCGACACGCTGCTGTCGACGGCGCCGTTCAGCCGGTGGATGTGGTCGGGGCCGAAGTGGAACGACTGCCCCTCGGTCACCACCGTCTCCAGGTGCTTGCCGCCGATGCGCGGGTTGCACTCGAGCAGCGCGCCCTGGACCACGTGCACCGCGCCGGAGGAGATGTCGTGGTCGTGCCAGCCCGTGTCGTCCTCCGGACGCCAGCACAGCAGCCAGACGTCGACGTAGGCGTCACGGTAGAGCGAGGCGTAGTGCCTTCCCCCGTCCTCGGGAAACTCGATCTGGCTCCGCCACTCGTCAGGGTTGGCTGCCAGCTCGTCGACCAGCTGACACAGCTCGCGCCTGTCGAGGGTGCGTTCGGGGAGCCTGGCCTGGATCTCTTGGCTCACGGACGAATCTCCTTTCTGCCGAGTAGACGACGGGGGTTGGTCACCCGGATGGCGTGGCCGGCGGCCGCGCCGAGCCCGGGATCGGGGGCCGTGGCGTAGGGGGCATCGGAGCCGTTGACGACGACGTCGATGCCGAGCTCGCGGACGATCGCGTCGATCGCGCGCGGGCCGTAGGAGGAGGTCTCCACGAAGCAGTCGGTGTCGACCAGGCCGCGGGAGTCGCCGCCGCGAGTGATCAGGCGCTCGGAGTGCAGCGGGGCCAGGCCGGCCAGCAGGGCGAAGCAGACCCTCAGCCCGGGGTGCCTGGGCCTGATCTCGGCCTGGAAGTGGTACCAGGCCTGGTGCATCTGCTGGACGTAGGGGACCACGGCGGGCCACCAGCCGGGCCTGGACTTCTCGTGGTCCGCGGCCCCCGGATGCACGAACAACGGCTTGTCCCGACTTGTCAGGACTTCGAGGAGTTCGTCCTGGTGGATGGCCGTGGCCGGGATCTGGAGGCCGGCGAAGCCGCGGTCCAGGTCCTCGGCGAGGCGGTCGGGGTCGGGCCGGCTGTGGCAGGTGGCCGCCCAGGCGCCGTACGGCTCGGGGAGCTTCAGCGCGCCCTCGTGGTAGGCGTCGATGAGCGGCCAGGCCTCCTCCGGCGGCAGGAACTCGATGCCCAGCGGGCTGGACAGCGACACCAGTGCCAGCTCCAGGCCCGTGGTTTCCCTGTCGGCGTGGTCGGCCGGGTTCACCTCGTAGGGCGGCTCGCCGTCGAGGTGGAGCGTCCAGCCGTCGAGGTAGGGCGGGGACGTGCGGCGGCGTAGCGCGTCGACGAACTCGGGCGTCCACAGGTGCTGATGCACATCGATGCTCAAGGCCACACCTCCCTCTATTTCCTACTGACTTTATAGGTAAACCGTACCCTGTGCGCGAAGCGTTGCGGATCGATCTAGGTGAAGCGATTCAGTGATACGGTTCAGTGAACCGCTTCACACGATACTTGTCAATCGCTTGCCGGAATCTGTCGGCCGTACGCAATAGGCTGGCGAGATGCCTCGCAAGAGAGCGACGATCCGGGAAGTCGCCCAGGCCACCGGTCTGTCCCCGGCTGCTGTCTCATACGCGCTGCGCGGCCTGCAGGTCTCGGAGGAGACCATGGAGCGGGTGCGCGCCGCGGCCGCTGAGCTGGGCTACGAGGCCGATCCCATCGCCCGCGCCCTGGCCTCCGGCCGCACGGGCATGATCGGGCTCCTCTGCGGATCGCTCGAGGACCTGTGGCAGCAGTCGCTGGCCGTGGGCATCAGCAGGGGCCTGTTCGACAAGGACCGCTACGCGCTGATCCTGGACGCCGTGGGCGATCCCGCCCGCGAGCGCTCCCTGGCCCAGCAGCTGCGCGACCAGCGCGTCGACGGCATGATCGTGCAGCCCATCGACCCGGCCGCCGAGTTCTGGCCCGGTCTGTGCGAGTCGGTCCCCGTCGTCTCCATCGGCGACTCCATCTCGGGCACGGCCGGCGAGGTCGTCTTCGACAACCGCCGCGGGGTCACGCTCGCGCTCGAGCACCTGCAGACACACGGCCACCGCCGCGTCGCCCTGCTCACCCCCACCAGGGCCAGCACCCCCGACAGGCCCGCCGACGTCTACGTCATCGCGGAGGGCGAGCGGCTCGGGCTGGACATCGAGGTCGCCACGGCTCCGCACGACCTGGCCGGCGCCACGGCGGTCGCCCGCGACGTCCTGTCCGACCGGCGCGCCAGCGCCATCTTCTGCTTCGCCGACTCGATCGCCTACGGCGTCTACGCCGCGGCCGCCGACCTCGGCCTGTCCATCCCCGGAGACATCTCGGTCATGGGCTACGACGACCATCCCATGTCAGGCCTGCTCACCCCCGGCCTCACCACGGTCGACTGGGACATCGACGGCATCGTGCGCGCAGCGGTCCGCCTCGTCGTCGCCGCCGCCGACGGCGCCACCCGCCGCCGCCGCGTCGTCCAACAACCCACCCTCCACCCCCGCGCCTCAGTAGCCCCCTGCCCCACCTGACCGGCTCACCCGGCCTCCACCGACGCTTCCGCCACGCCCGCCGCCCGAACGCGCCGCCCGAACGTGCGCCGCCGAACGCGCTGCCCGCCGAGAGCGAGCGCTTGTCGCGGTGCAACTCGGCGTCCACCGACGGTTCTGCCGCGCGCGCCGTTCGAGCGTGCGCCGTCTGAGCGGGTTGGGTCGCTGAGGGTGAGCGTATGTCGCGGTGCAACCCGGCGGGAGGTGGGGCGTCGTCCGCTGTGGACGGAGGGGGCGGCGACGTTCTTGGCCGGGTGATCTGGCTGTGGGGCGGCTAGCAGCCCCGGGTGGGCGGGGGCTGGCCGTACGGGATGGGTTATCTGTCCCAGGGGGTGCTGATTTCGAGGCTGCCGTCGATGCGGAGTTTGCGTCTGGCGCGTTCGTAGAACGTGGTGCCCAGGCGCACCACCTTGGCAGCCCCGGCGATCGCCGTCACCGTGACCTGATCGCCTGGGCACAGGTATCCGACGACCGCGCCGTCGACCTCGACCGCCAGGCGCCCGCTCGTCGGCAGGAGTTCGAGCGCGACCTCCTCGTCGGCGGGCAGGACGAGCGCCCGGTTGAAAACCGAGTGCGCCGCCGCCGGCACCACCAGTACGGCCTCCACGCGCGGCGAGATCACCGGCCCTCCGGCCGAGAAGCTGTAGGCGGTGGAGCCGGTCGAGGTGGCTACGATCACCGCGTCCGCCGAATAGCGGACGAACGGCTGGCCGGCCGCGGTGACGGTGATGTCGGCCATGCCCTCGCCGGGGATGCGCACCAGCGCGATGTCATTGAACGCCAGCAGCCCGGCGACGCCGTCCAGCTCGGTTTCGAGGGCCATGCGCGGCTCGATGGTGTAGCGGTGCTCGTCGATGGCCGACAGCGTGCCGGGCAGTTCCGCCACGTCGATCTCGGCGAGGAACCCCAGCCGTCCCAGGTTGACCCCGAGCACCGGGGTCTGACGTCGCGCGATGAGCCGCATGGTACGCAGCATCGTGCCGTCGCCGCCCAGGCTCACCAGCAGGTCGGCCCGCTCGACCAGGGCTTCCGCGTCGACGGCCACGGCGCTGCAGTCGATGCGTCCCACCTCGTCGGGCAGCCCGAGAACCGCGGCGCCCTTGCCGCCGGCCCAGCCCACGACGGCGTCGATGGCCTTCTTCGAATCGCGCTGAGGATGCAGCACCAGCCCAACCGTCGCCACCATGCCCATGCCCCCAGCCTAAGACGCCCGTGCCACGGATCGGTGCTGTACGGCGCGAGACGGATCGCCGTAGCTCGCCGGCCAGGGCGGTACAGATGCTTTCGAACTGGCGGGCCCACGCTGACCGTCGGGGTCAGTCCCAGGTGCATCCTGGCGGCCCACGGTCACGTGTCCGTGGCCGGAGTCGGGGTCGACGAGGACCGGAACGTGGAGCTCTGCCCGAAAGGTCCGTCCGACAGGCTCGCGCACTCCGCCTTGATGGTCGCCCGATGACGCTGCCGTCACGGCGGCGCAGTGGGGAGGACACGACGTAGCCGTATCGCCGAGGAGGGACGATGTCTGAAAACGTGCAATCGCCGGGCGTCTATGTTTTCCCGGCCGACTCCGGCTCCCGGCCGATCGAGGGCGTGGGTACGGCTGTCGCCGCGTTCGTCGGATTCGCGAGCATGGGGCCGAGCGAGCCCACGCTGGTGACGAGCTGGACCCAGTACACCAAGGTGTTCGGGTCGTCCTTCGCGGGCGGCCTCCTCGCACACGCCGTCTACGGGTTCTTCCTCAACGGCGGCAGTGCCTGCTACGTGGTCCGGATCGGCGGCGACGGCGCCGCTCCGACCCCGGTGCCGCAGGCGATGCTCGGCTCCTTCCGTATCGTCGCCAAGGAACTGCCCGAGGGCGAAGGATCGGCCATCAGCGTCTCGGTGACCGAGGCGCCCGTGCCGGAAGGTGAAGAGCCGTCGGACGAGCGGTTCACGATCACGGTCAAGCGCGGCGGCGAGGTCAAGGAGACCTTCGAGTTCCCCCCGAAGTCCGGCAAGGGCAGCCTGGCGACGGTCGTCCGGCAGTCGAAGCTGATCAAAGTCGAGGAGACGGGTGCGGAGCTGGCCACGCTGGAGCCGAAGACCGTCACCTTGACGACACCAGCCGCGCCCCCTGTGCTGCCCGCCAAGATGACACCGGACGTGTACATCGGGAGCGAGGACGAGCGCAGCGGCGTCAAGGGGCTCGCGGCGATCGACGAGGTGACGATGATCGCGATGCCCGACCTGATGGGCGCGTTCGAGCGGGGCGCCATCGATGCCGACGGCGTCAAGAGCGTGCAGAACGAGCTCAATGCCCACTGCGCGGAGATGAAGGACAGGATGGCGATCCTCGACGCGCCACCGGGACTGTCCGCGCAGGGAATGCTGGAATGGCATACGACACTCAACCTCGACAGCATGTGGGCCACCCTCTACCACCCGTGGATCAAGGTCTTCGACCCGGAGACGAAGGGGACCAGACGCATCCCGCCGAGCGGCCACATCGCCGGTATCTGGGCGCGCAGCGATGCCACCCGAGGGGTGCACAAGGCGCCGGCCAACGAAGTGATCCAGGGCGCGATAGCCCTGGAGTCGCAGCTCACCCGCAAGGAGCAGGACCTGATCAACCCGCACGGTATCAACTGCATCAGGGTCATGCCCGGCCGGGGAATCCGCGTGTGGGGAGCGCGCACCCTTGCCACCACCGACACGCAATGGCGGTACTTGAACATCCGGCGTCTGTTCAACTACCTGCAGGAGTCGATAATCAACGGCACCCAGTGGGTGGTCTTCGAACCCAACGACGATGCCCTGTGGGCGAGGATCCGGCGCACCATCGCCGCCTTCCTCGTCATGGAGTGGCGCAGGGGCGCGCTGTTCGGGCTCACGCCCGACGAGGCCTTCTACGTCAAGTGCGATCGCGACACCAACCCGGCCGAGAGCATCGAGCAGGGCAAGGTCGTCTGCGAGATCGGTGTCGCACCGGTGAAACCAGCCGAGTTCGTCATCTTCCACCTGGCCCAGATGGCCAGCGGCGTCAGCCTCGTCAGCGAGTAGCACAGGAGATCGCAGATGGCACTTCCCGACCTCGACACCGCGGTCGCCCACTCCTTCGGCCTGGAAGTGGACGGCATCGTCATCAAGCAGATCAGCGAGGTGTCCGGGCTCAAGATGGACCAGGACGTCATCGAGCTGCGGCAGAACACCCCTGACGGCAAGTACGTCGTCAAGAAGCTGCCCGGCCGTCCCAAAGCTGGCGAGGTGACGCTCGTCCGTGGTCTGACCGCCGACAACAGCTTCGAGAAGTGGGCGCAGGAGGCGCAGTTCGGCCGGATGTCCAACGCCAGGAAGGGCGGCGCGATCATCGTCTACGACTTCGAGAACAACCCCATCAAGCGCTACAAGCTGCTCAACGCCTGGCCGAAGAGCCTGGAGATCAGCGCCATGAAGGCGGGCGACACCAACGTGCTCACCGAGACCCTGGTCGTCACCTACGAGCAGATGGAGGTCGAGTGAGCATGTGGCGATCGACGGCCGTCGCCGATCACCAGACGCCCTCAGGGGAGCCGCCGCTGCGCACCGAATTCCCCTTCCGGCTGCCACGCGGATACCTCGACGGGTCCGGCACCGTACACCGTGACGGCGTCATGCGCCTGGCCACCGCTCGCGACGAGCTCGTCCCGCTACGCGACGACCGGGTGCGCGAGAACCCCGCCTACCTCACGGTCGTGCTCCTCGGGCGGGTGGTCACCCGCCTGGGGGGCATCACCGACGTGCACCCCGGGATCATCGAGAACCTCTTCGCCGCCGACCTGGCGTTCCTGCAGGACCTCTACCGCAGGGTCAACAGCGAGGGGCACGCGCGCGCGGGCGTGGCCTGCCCCGGCTGCGGGCACGAGTTCAGCGTCGATCT
The DNA here is from genome assembly GCF_018531495.1 of Nonomuraea sediminis. Lineage (GTDB taxonomy): Bacteria > Actinomycetota > Actinomycetes > Streptosporangiales > Streptosporangiaceae > Nonomuraea > Nonomuraea sediminis. Next base: position 205,520 of record NZ_JAHDTI010000009.1, on the reverse strand, counting down.
CTCGGGCAGCCGCCTGGGGGAATCGTGACCCACGCGCCGAGCCGTCTCTACGAGGAGATCGCCTACGTCGCGTACCACTTCCACTGGCCTCTCGATGACATCCTGGACCTGGAGCACGCCGACCGCGAGCGATTCGTGACCCAGATCGCCGCCCTGGTCGACCACACCTCGCAGGGCACCCCTCGATGAGATGGCCCTGGCGCGCCTCCCGCCGCTCGCGGCCACCGGCGCCCGCCTCACTGACCGACTGGCAGACCCTGCCTCCCATCACCCTCGCCGTCGCCCCGCATCCTGTGCTGATCCTGCATGCCCGCTTCGCGGCGACGCTCGCGTCCTGGCACAACCCGTCCTTCCTGGCCGCCCTGGCTCACGAGCGCGCCGCCGAAGCCCCCTCCGGCCTCATCCACAACCTCGCCACCCCGATCCCGCTCGCCCACGCCATCCGCCCCACCCCACCGCCTGCCCCACCCGAAGTACGCCCCACCCGCTCGCCCGCCGCGTCCCAGCCCGACGTGCAGCCCACTCGCTCGCCGGTCGTGTCTGAGCCTGATGTGCGGCCTGCTCGGTCGCCCGTGGTGTCTGAGTCTGGCGTGCAACCTGCTCGCTCGCCGGTCGTGTCTGAGCCCGACGTGCGGCCCATTCGCTCGCCGGTCGTGTCTGAGCCTGATGTGCGGCCTGCTCGGTCGCCCGTGGTGTCTGAGCCTGATGTGCTGCCTGCTCGGTCGCCTGTCGTGTCTGAGCCCAGCGCGCAGCCTGCTCGGTCGCCTGCCGAGCCCGCGATCGACTCGCGCTCTGCGTCGCTGCCTGCCGCTCACGCCCCTGGCGTGGGGGACGCTCCATCGGCTGCCTCGCCTGAGGTCGAGGTGCGATCCACCCCACCCCTCGAAACTCCCGCATCCGTCCCGCCCCGGCTCGCCCCCGCCCCGCCCGCGAATGTGTCGTCGCACGTGACGCCCGCCCCACTGACCCCTGCCGCGGAGCTGGTGCCACCGATCTCTAACCCGGCACAACCCAGTGGTCCACATCCCGAGCCCACACCACCCGCGTCGCAGCCCGCACCACCCACGAGACAGCCGGAGCGGGTGGCGTCACAGCCCACGTCGCCCACGAGACAGCCCGAGCGGGCGGTGTCACAGCCCGCGCGGGCCGTGTCGCAGCCCCACGATTCCGTACGGCAGGCGCCGCCGACCCCGCCTATCGCTCCCGAAGGGGAACCCCCTCCTACGCGCCACGTCTCCGCACCCACCACCGGTGCGCCTGCCGTACCTGGCGACATGACCGCGCAGGTCGGCGACATGCCCGCAACCCCATCGGCCGACCCGGCTCCGAGCACCTCCGATGGCGGGCTCGACCTGCCGGTCATGCCGCGACCGGCAGGCGATGCCCCTCGGTCTCGCCCGCTGGGCCTGGGCGAACCACTCATCGCCCCGCCCGTACGGCGGGCTCAGGAGCCGACCACGACCGCCGGCGAGCATCCTGGGCCCAGCACGCCGAACCAGCCGGACGCCGCCATCGTCACAGGGACCACCACCGAGTCCCCTCGTGAGCATGTCCCCACGCTCGGCGCGCCCACGCCGGGTTCCTTCGCACCGGGTCTCTCCGCACCCGCGCCAGGTCTCTCCGCACCGAGGACCTCACGTGGCGGCGGCATCGACAGGGACGGCGACGTGCGGCGAACACCAGCCCCGCCAGGGGATCGCACAGAACCCCCGACGAAAGGTCGGATCCCCAGGCACGAGCCCGCCCGGCCGAGATACCAGGAACGGGCGACCGTGGTACCGGCGGGCGGGCAGGCACCGGGCCCGTCGGCAGGAAGGGAGCCCCGCAACGGGACGCCTGCCGTACACGAACCTGACCTGGAGGCGCAGGGGCGCTGGGGTTGGACGCAGGCCGTACCAGGACCTGGGGGCGAGGCGCGCGCCGAACACGCTCCAGAAGAGCAGCCCGCGCGGGCGGCGGAGAGCGGTGAAGCAGGGGGCGTGAACGTGGAAGAGCTGGTGGAGACGGTCTATGAACCGCTGCTGCGCAGGTTGAGAGCCGACCTGCGGCTGGAACGGGAGCGGCGGGGGCTGCCCATGGACTCGCGGTACTGAGGGGGACGGCGATGGCGGAGGAGGAGATCGCGGTCGCGGTGTGTTACGTCCTCAAGATCGACGGCCATGACCTGGGGACGTTCGACAGCTGCGACGGGCTCGGCTGCGAGGTGGAGATGGAGCAGCGCGAGGAGGGCGGCAACAACGGCTATGTCTGGCAGCTGCCGACCCGGGTGAGGTATTCCCATGTGCGGCTGTCCCGGCCCGTCACCGCTGCCAGTAAGGACGTCACCAAGTGGTTCGCGGAGACGGTGCACGGAGCGGCGCGCAGGACGGCGACCATCGAGGCGCGCACCCTGGCGGGCGAGTTGATCACGAGCTGGGGACTGCGTGACGTCGTTCCTGTCAGGTGGACGGGGCCGCGGTTCGACGCGGGGACGCCCAGGGCCGCCACGGAGACGGTCGAGCTGGCCCACCACGGGTTCTTCGGACCGGGCTGGGGAGGCTGACCGTGTCCACGCCTGTCGCGTTCGCGGCGTCCGCGCCGTCCTGGACCGCCGGCCAGGGCCCGCCGCCCAGCCTGGAACGGGCCTATCTCGAGGTCCTCCACCCGCCGAGCGGCGGCATCGGCAAGCCGGGCACCCGCTACGACACCATCGGCTTCCAGTTCAACCCGAACGAGCTGTCGTTCACCAAGGCCGCACGATGGCGGCGGAGCCCGCAGCGCAACACCAGGAAGAGCGGCGTGCCCCAGTTCCAGGGACCGGAGCCGTGCAAGCTGACGCTGGAGATGTTCTTCGACGCGAGCGACACCATGGACGACAAGGTCGTCAAGGCGGTGGAGAAGCTGTTCACCTGCGTGGTCCCCACGGACAGGACCCTGGCCAACGCCCAGTCGTGCCCGCCGTGGGTGGTCCTGCGGTGGGGGCTGCTGAACGGGTTCACCGCGTTCGTGAGCAACGTGACGGCCAGGTTCACCCTGTTCACCCCGGGTGGCCTGCCGATCAGGGCGGTCTGCTCGGTGACTATGGAGGAGATCGCCGAGGTCCCGCCGAGGCAGAACCCGACCTCGGGCGCACTCGGCGCCTTCGACGTCCACGTGGTGGTGGCCGGCGAGTCGCTGGCGGCGGTGGCCTACCGGGCGTACGGCGACCCCGGCCTGTGGCGGGCCGTTGCCGAGGCGAACGGCATCGACGACCCGATGCGGCTGCGGCCGGGAACGCGGCTGCTGCTCCCGACGATCGAGGAGCTGACCGGTGGCCGCTGAGTTGTTCACCGGTGGCCTCATGGTGGACGTTGAGGGCAACCCTCTGCCGGAGGACGTCGCGATCCGGCTCGTATCGGGATATGTCGAGGACAGCGGTCACCTTCCCGACATGTTCGTCCTGCGCTTCCGCGACGACGCCAACGTGGCGCTGAGCAAGGGCGGCTTCGCCATCGGCGCCAAGGTACGGCTGAAGGTGCAGACCTCCGACCCCGGTGGTCCCCGCCTGCTGATGAACGGTGAGGTCACCTCGGTGGCACTCGACGTGACCCCCGACGGGACTTACGCCGAGGTGCGGGGGATGGACGAGGCACACCGGCTCATGCGAGGCCGGCGTGTGGCCGTATATCCGGATATGACGGTCGCGGACATCGTGCGCAAGGTGGCGCGCCGGGCGGGCCTGCAACCGGGGGAGATCGACCCGCTGCCAGGTGTCGGCGGCCGCCCCGGCACGCAGATCAACCAGGACGGGATCAGCGACTGGGAGTTCCTGTGCCGGCTGGCCCGCCGTACCGGGGCGAGGGTGCGCGTCACTGACGGGAAGTTGTCGTTCCGGCTGCCCAGGCCGCCCGCGGGGCCCGCGGTCTCCGTCGAGGCGGGTGGCGCCCTGCTGTCGCTCCGCGCCACCGTCACGGCCGGGGGCCAGGTGCCCGAGGTCGAGGTGCGTGGCTGGGATTTCGAGAACAAGCAGGAGGTCGCCGCCATGGCCACCCCCCGCGCGGCCGAGGCGGAGGTGCCCGGCGCCGACCCGGTCGCGTTGGGCAAGCGGTTCGGCGCGCCGTCGTTGACGGCAGGCGAGAGCACGTACCGCACGCAAGCCGACGTGGCAGCCGCGGCCGGCGCGCTGGCCGCGGAACTGGGCGGCAGCGCGGCCGAACTGGAGGGCGTGGTCAGGGGAGATCCGGTGCTGCGCGCGGGCACCGTGGTCGCGCTGACCAACGTCGGCGCGCCCTTCGAAGGAAAGTACACGCTGTCGACGACGCGTCACGCGTTCTCCGGCGTCACCGGCTACACCACCGCCTTCACCGTGTCGGCCGGATGCCCCCCTTGCCCGGCACCGCCCGGCGGCCTGGGACTGGTGCCCGCCATCGTGAGCGACGTGCACGACCCGGCGGGGCAGGGCAGGCTCCGGCTGAGCATGCCCTGGCTCGCCGCCGGATACACCAGCGGCTGGGCCAGGGTGATCACCGCCGGTGCGGGGAGCGACCGGGGAGCGGTGCTGCCCGCCGAGGTCGGAGACGAGGTGCTGGTCGGCTTCGAGAACGGGGACTTCGACCACCCGTACGTGCTCGGCGGTCTCTACAACGGGCAGGACGCGCCACCCGGCCTGTCCACCCCGATGATCGACGACGTCAGCGGGCAGGTGAACGTTCGCGCCCTGGTCTCCAGGACCGGTCACCGGCTGGAGCTCGTCGACTCGGTCACCGGCGGCAGCGGAGTCCTGCTCGCCTCCGGTGACGAGCGGCTGACGGTACGGCTGGACGCGCGTACCGGCATGCTCGCGATCAAGGGAGCCAACGGCGTCACCATCGACGCGGGCATGGGGCAGCTGGAGCTCAAAGGCGCCCGCGTCACCATGACCGGCCAGGCCGACGTGGAGATCAGGGGCACCCAGGTGAGGATCAACTGATGGGCTTCGCGGCACGGGTGGGCGACCCGACGGATCACCCAGGCGTCATCACCGGGCCTGGCGTGCCCACGGTGCTCATCGGCGGGATGCCCGCGGCGACGCTCACCACGATGCACGCCTGCTCGTTCCCCTCACCCACGACGCCGCACCCACCCACGCCCATCGTCGGGCCCGGCAGCGCGACCGTGCTCATCGGCGGGCTGCCCGCCGCACGGGTGGGCGACCGTGCCGGATGCGGGGCCATGATCCTCGTCGGCTGCCCGACGGTGATGATCGGCGGATGACCATGAGCAGGGACTTCATCGGCGCGGGCTGGGCCTTTCCCATCAGGATCGACCGGACCGGGTCGATCGAGCTCGCCGCAGGGGAGCGGGAGATCGCGGAGAGCATCCACCTCATCCTCGGCACCTCTCCCGGCGAGCGGCCGATGCGGCCGGAATTCGGCTGCGCCATCCATGATCTGGTGTTCGCGCCCACCAACGCGGCCACGGCAGGGCTGATCTCCTACGAGGTACGGCAGGCGCTGGAACGCTGGGAACCCCGCATCCGCCTGCACGACGTCCACGTGGGCTTCGACCATGTGGACGAGGGGATCCTGCTCATCGACCTCCGCTACGCCATCCGCGGTGACAACGACCCGCGCAACCTCGTCTTCCCCTTCTACGTCATCCCGAACGAAGGAGCATGATGGCGCTTCCCGCTCCCAACCTCGACGACCGCCGTTTCCAGGACCTCGTGGACGAGGCCAAACGCCTCGTCCAGGAGCGCTGTCCGGCATGGACGGATCACAACGTCTCCGATCCTGGTGTCACGCTCATCGAGGCGTTCGCGTTCATGGTCGACCAGCTGCTCTACCGTCTGAACCGGGTCACCGACCTGCACTACCTTCGCTACCTGGACCTCATCGGCGTACGGCGGTTCCCGCCGGCACCGGCGCGTTGCGACCTCACGTTCACGCTGTCGGCGGCCAGGCAGCAGCCGGTCACGATCCCGGCGGGCACGCCCGTGGCGAGCGAGAGCACGGTGGACGCGAGCGATCCCGTCGTCTTCATGACCGAAGCCGACCTGGTGATCGTCCCGTGTTCGCTTGTTCAGCTCTCCACCGGCTCCGTCGGATCCGCTCCGGTGGACCAGAACGACGAGCTCGCGGAAGGGACGGGTGTGGACTGCTTCGCCCGCTCACCCCGCCAGGGCGACGCGGTGTACTTCGGGCTCTCGAACGCCGTGCCCGGATGCGTGGTCCGCCTCAGGTTCGACTGCGCGGTCGCCGGGCCCGGAGTCGATCCCCGCGACCCACCGCTCGAATGGCAGTACTGGAACGGGGAGACGAGCGACTGGACGACGTGCGGGGTGAGCCGTGACACCACGGGCGGGCTGACCCAGGACGGCGTGGTGGAGGTGCACGTACCGGGCGACCATGTGGCTTCCGTGCTGGGAGAGCACCGGGCGGGCTGGCTACGGTGCCGCGTGGTCGAGGCGAGGGAAGGTCAGCCGTCGTACACCGCCACGCCGCGCGTCATGGCGGTGAGCGCCGCGACCGTCGGCGGGACGGTCGCGGCCTTTCACGCCGACGTCGTGGCGGACGAGATCGTGGGCGTCGCGGAGGGCGTTCCCGGGCAGCGGCTCGCCGTGTTGCGCCCGCCCATGGTCGCCACCGACGAGAGGCTGGTGGTGCACGTGCACGCGCGTGGCGGTACGCAGGAGTGGACCGAGGTGAGCTCCTTCGCCACCTCGGGACCCGGTGACCGGCACGTCATGGTGGACCGGGCCGCGGGCGAGATCGTCTTCGGGCCCGCGGTACGGGAGGAGGACGGCTCGTTGTGCCGCTACGGTGACGTGCCGGAGAAGGGCGCCTTCATCCAGGTGCCGCGCTACCTGACCGGCGGGGGGTCCCGCGGCAACGTGGCACGCGGGGTGCTCAAGGTCCAGCGCGAGCCGATGCCGTTCGTGAATTCGGTCACCAACGGCAAGCCCGCGATGGGCGGCGTGGACGCCGAGTCGACGGCCAACGCCGCCGCTCGGGGCCCGCTGCAACTGCGCATCAGGGACCGCGCCGTCACCGTGGAGGACTACGAGGCACTCGCGCGGGAGGCGGCGCCGGAGGCGGCACGGATCAAGTGCGTCCCCGCGCCGGGTCAAGGGGTCCGGGTGCTGGTGGTGCCACGCGTGAACGCAACCAGGATGAGCTTCGAGCACCTGCAGCCCACCAAGGAACTGGTCAGGAAGATCGGGCTGTACCTGGGTGCCCGGCGTTGCCTGGGGGCGCGTGTACTGGTCGAGCCGCCCTACTACCAGGGTGTCACCGTCGTGGCCAGGCTGCTGGCGAGGTCGGGCTCGATCCGCGAGGCGGTGTACAACAACGCCGTGCTGGCCCTCGACACCTTCCTCAACCCGATCACCGGTGGTCAGTTCGGCACCGGCTGGCCGTTCGGCCGCATGGTGCAGTCGGGGGACGTCCACGCCGTGCTCCAGCGAGTGGGCGGCGTCGAGCTCGTCGAGGACGTCCAGTTGTTCGAGGCCGACCCGGTCACCGGGGAGCGCGGCGAGCCCACCCAGCGGATCGTCCTGGAACAGGACGCCCTGGTCTTCTCCTACAGGCACCAGATCAGAGTGGAGCAATGAGCGATGCGTGGAGCGGTCACCCACCTGGCCAGCGCCCATCCCCTGGGCGAGCAGCTGCCGGCCATGTTCGCCGACGACCTCGCCCAGAACCTGACACAGGCGCTGGACGAAGTGCTCGCCCCCATCCTCACGACGCTGGACTGCCTCGACAGCTACCTCGACCCCGCCCTCACGCCTTCGGACATGCTCCCGTGGCTGGCGAACTGGGTCGCCATCGGTTTCGGCGAGCAGATGACCGAGGCCCAGCGACGCGCGCTCGTGGCCGACGCCGTGTCACTGCACCGCGGGCGCGGCACCCTGGACGCGCTGGCCAGGCTGGTGAACACCCTCACCGGCGTCGACGCGCAGGTCACCGACACGGGCGGCGTCGGCTGGTCCACCAGGCCGGGCGGCCATCTGCCGGGCACGGATGAGGCCAAGGTCACCATCCACCTTCCCGACGAGACGGAGGTCGACCGTACCTGGCTCAAGGAGGTGCTCGAGCTGGGCGTACCCGCTCACGTCAGCGTCGAGGTGACCATACTCAACCCGCCCGGCCAATCCTGAATTCAGAAGCAGGCGTTATGCGTCCAGGTGCACATTCCGGGCGGATAGCGCCGCTGAACCAGAATGGCATTGATTCTGGCCGCGAAGTTGTCCATGATTACCGCGACATCCTCCGGCGACGGTGCGGAAACCTTGAGCGACTGCCAGGGACGCCCGTTGAATCGCAGGCAGACGTCGAACACGGGGAGCTCGGTGAGGTCCACCTCGGCGTCGTCCGGCAGTTGCTCGGGGAGTTCGAGGTCGGGCAGTGTCTCCAGGTCCGGTTCAGTGCTCATGTGCGCTTTCCTTTGCCGTCAGAGGGTGAAGACTCGGACACCGATTCGCGTGCCGCTCGAGTCGGTGTCGTGGACCAGGGAAATGCTGTAGTCGCAGTCACCCACAGGCGAGACGCCGTCGGCTCGGAGCGGGAAACCGCTGAACTCCACCCAGCCGGTGCTGGTGTCGCCCTCCTGCCAGGTCAGGGCGGCCTCCCCGAGGAACAGCCCGCTGCCTTCGGGGTCGGTGACCACGAACGTGCAGGTGTTGCCGTCGCCCCTGTCGTTCTCGGCGGAGATCTGAACCGTCAGCGGGACGCCGGGCGTGGCCAGCGCCTTCCCTGACACGGGGAAACCGTTGCTGACATTGAACGAGCTGCCCAGGCCGGAGGACGTGGTGTCGTCGATGGACCTCACTGCCACATTCATGTTCGTTCTGACGCTCAGTGTCGCCATGTTCCGCCCCCATCGAATTCCTGTGCTCCAGATTGGAGAATAGAATCCGCTCTCGCGAAGAAATAACGACATTCGTACGCCGTGTGGCAAAGGTTTGTTGATCGAATTCTGGCGCTGCCCTGGGCGACGCGGGCACATTCGGAATGCTGGATATGCGATTTTCGGAGGTATCTGCCTTGCCGGATCGAGCGGGCGCCGAATGGAGATCGGATGGAGCGTATCCAGGTGGTCGTGCGGGCCCACGACCCCATCTCCCGTGCCGGGGTGCTGAGCCAGCTCAAGCAGCGGTCCGAGGTCGAGATCCTGGAGGCGGACCACCCGGAGAACGCGCACGTGGCACTGGTGGTCGCCGACACCGTGTGCCAGGAGACCCTGGGCGTCCTGCGCACCCTGCGCTGCCACGGCGACCTCCGGCTGGTGGTCGTCGCCGGAACCGTGGACGACTCCGGGCTGCTCGCCATCGTGGAGATCGGGGTGTCAGGCGTCGTACGGCGGGCGGAGGCGAGCCCCGAACGACTCGTCTCCGTGATCCGGTCGGCCATCGCGGGCGGAGGCTCCATGCCGGCCGATCTGCTCGGCAGGCTGCTCGCCCAGGTCAGCCGGGTACAGGGCGACCTGCTCACCCCGCGCGGACTGAACTTCTCCGGCCTGGCCGAGCGCGAGGTCCAGGTGTTGCGTCTCATCGCGGACGGCTATGACACCGCGGAGGTCGCCGCCAAGCTGGCGTACTCGCAACGCACGGTGAAAACCGTCCTGCACGACATCACCACCAGGCTTCACCTCCGCAACCGCGCCCACGCGGTCGCCTACGCCCTGCGCAACGGGCTGCTGTGAGCAAACAGGACGGGGTGATCGGCGAGGTCGATGACGCGCTGCGCGAGCTGATCCGCCGGGAGGCGCTGGCCCGCTCCAAGGCCGAGGTTCTCCTCAGCGCGCCCGGAGCGGAGCCGGCGGCCGAGGGCGAGGCGCCCGCGGTGCACCTCCGCCTCTACGACATCCGTGAGGACCTGGGCAGGCGACGGCAGGGCACGATCAACGAGGTCAACGCCGACGGCGCGGTCACCGCCAGGCGCCGCCCTCCCCGGTACCTCAGCCTGTCGTACCTGGTGACGGTCCGCGCTCCGGAGCCGGAGGAGGAGCATCGGCTGCTGAGTGCGATCCTGCGCGCGCTGCTAGCCCATGACACCATCCCGGCCGACCGGCTGACGGGCTCGCTGGCAGAGCTCGGGCTCCCGGTCACGATGGCGGCCGCCTGCCCACCGCGGGAGGACCGGACCCTCGAGGCCGCCGCTGGGCCGCGGCCGTTCGTCAATGTCGTGGTCAGCGCTCCGATCACGCCGGACTCGCCCGCGCCCGTCGCGCCACCGGTAAGGGAACCGCTCGGAGTCCGCGCGGAAGAACGCCACAGCCCCGAAGGACTGGGATGAGCATCACCTGCCCGAACTGCGGCGACGTCAACCCGGACGGCACCAGGTTCTGCGTCGAGTGCGGGGAGTATCTCGCCTGGGACGACCGCGACCGTGAGCCGGAGGACAACCGCCTGCCGCAGCCCGAAGAGCCGCGTCCGCCTGAGCAGCATGCGGAACTCGTCGCCGGGTTGTCCGAGCGATGGGTTTCCGTCACGCCCGGCGAGCAGGCATCCACGACCGTGACCGTACGCAACAGGGGTACCCGGGTCGAGCGGGTCGACGTCGAGGTCGAGGGGGACGCGGCGGCGTTCGCGACCGTGGAGCCCGACGAGCTCGTGGTCCCGCCTGGAGGCACGGCTACCTGCGCGATCAGCTTCGCCCCGCCACATTCCCCGTCCGTTCCCGCGGGGGAGGCGGAGTTCACCGTACTGGCCCGCTCCCGGGTCAGCAGGGGCGTTTTCGCGTACGCCGAGGGGACGTGCATCGTCGGCGGCTTCGACGACCTCAAGGTCGAGCTGACCCCTGAGGTCTCCCGGGGCCGGTGGGCGACCCGCCATTCGATCACCCTGAACAGCCGGGGCAACCTGACCCACCGGGCTCGGCTGAGCGCCTCCGACCCTGAGGACGCACTGCGCATGTCGATGCCGGTGACCGATCTGCCGATCGACCCCGGTCGCACCGTGGTGCCTCTGCGAGTGTCCGCGCGCCCTCCGTTCACCGGGAAACCACGGGAGCTCCCCTTCTTCGTGACGGCGAGCATCGACGACGGTGAGACGTCGTTCCGTGTCAAAGGCACCAGGGTGGCGCTTCCGCTGATCGCGCCATGGGCGATGAAAGCCCTGGTCGCGGTCATGGGCATCGCCCTCGTCGCCGTCGTCGCGATCGTCGTGATCAACTTGCGGCGGCCGGAGCCGAAACCGGTGTTCCCCGCCGGGGAGACCTACGTCGCCGGAAGCGGCGCGCTCAGCGGCGGGTACGCGTCCGTCGCGGTGCCCGGGCTGTCCGACGATGCGAAGATCTTCGTTACCTCTGACCTGTCCGGGATCGCCGGGAACTCGGCCCATCTCGGTCAGCCGCGTACCCGCGAACTGCGACCCATCGGGTCCCTCGGCGTGACCGGCCGCGAGGGCGGCTCCTTCTCGGTGGCGCCGATCGACGGGGAGAGCGTGGAAGGGATGGCCTTCGGCTACCTCGTCATGAAGCGGGCCAAGGGGACGATAGGCGGCATGCCCTATGAGGCGGGTTCCGGGTCCATCCCGCAAGGGGAGAACAGCCTCGATGTGCCGGCGGACACGGTCAAGAGCGGCTCGGTGATCCTGCTGACCGTGGAACTGGCCGAGCCGTCGGAGCACGAGATCACCGGACTCAAGGTGGACGCCAAGAACGACGGCGTCTTCACGGTCGCCACTCTCGACCTGTCGCCGACGCCCGTGGACGTCGGGTTCAACTGGGTCGTCATCGACTCCGGCGACCCCTCGCTGGCCGGGGTGAACACGACGGACGCCATGACCGACAGCGGGGATCCGGTGCGCATCCGTTCCCCTCTCGCGGACGGCTCCGGGATCATCCTGCTCACCACGGACGCCGCACCCCGGGGGTTCGCCGGTGTCGCCATGCCGGGAGTGTGCGTGGGCAGCCAGGGTGACGGCGCCTTCACGGTGGAGTGGTTCTCCGACCGGATCACCGTCCTGCCCACGGACTTCGACTACCTGATCGTTCAGAGGAGAGAGTGACTCCGCACTTCCGTGCGTCCTGAAGGGCGGTGATTTCCGTCCTCAGGGCGGCCTGACCTGCGCTGGTCGTAGCCGCGGTCCCGGTGACAGCGTCAGATGACGACTGTTTTCGGGGGTATCAGTCCATGAATCGTAGAACGCGCCTTTCATTCGCTTTCGCAGCGGTTTGTGTGATGGCGACCCTGGCCGGCGCGCCCCCGCTCGCCCCCGCGAAACCCCTGTCCTCAATCCCGGCCCCGGATGACACGCCTGACACGCCTGACACGCCTGACACGCCTGACACGCCTGACACGCCCGAGACGCCCGAGACGCCCGAGACGCCCGAGACGCCCGAGACGCCCGAGACGCCCACCACCCCCTCCCCGGACTGGTCGCCGTCTCCGCGCCCGTCCTGGACCCCCACGCCCACTCCCCGTATCAGCGAGCCCACCCCGACGCCGGTAGCCGGCTGCGACATCCTCCCGCCCTCAGGGCCCGGTAGCCGCGACACGATGTCCGGGCAGCAGGTGGTCGCCGCCATGTCCGGCATTCCGGAGCTGTCGACCTTCGTCTCGGCCATCAACCAGGCGTCGTACGCGGCCACCTTCGCCAACTCCCGCGACATCACCGTCTTCGCACCGGTGAACTCCGCGTTCGACAAGCTCCCCGAGGGGCGGCTCGACAAGTGGCTGGCCGACCGCGAGGCGCTCCTCGGCCTCCTCGGCTACCACGTGGTCCAGGGCCGCAAGACCCCGGCCGACCTGGCCGACGCCAAGCTCAGCACGAGGCAGACCGGCACCATCACCACCGAGGTGACCGACGACACGATCACGGTGAACGGCAAAGCCGAGGTGCTGTGCCCGAACATCCGGACGGCCAACGCGACCGTCTACCTCATCGACACCGTCCTGGAGCCGCCCAAGTAAGCGCGTCCGGATACACAAAACCCCAGGTCAACATTTGACCTGGGGTTTGTCTGTGCGCCGCCAGGGACTCGAACCCCGGACCCGCTGATTAAGAGTCAGCTGCTCTGACCAACTGAGCTAGCGGCGCTTGCGACAGCAGTAACTGTAGCACCTCCGGCACATCACCCAAGCCGTCGCGCCAGCTCCTCGTAGGCCCCGATGACGAGATCCCAGAAGCGCTTGACGTCAAGAACGGTTGCCACCTGGGCGTTTCCCTGGGAGACCCGGAAGTCCGTGACCGTCATGCCTGAGGTGTACGCACCCTTCGTCTCCACGTCGACCCGGGCCGGGACGGAGGTCACGAGCGTGGGGTCGAGCGCGTAGGCCACGGCGACGGCGTCGTGGATCGCGGGGCCGCCGTCGGCGCTGATGACGCCGTAGTACTGGGCTGCGGGCACCAGGAGGTCGGACAGGCGGCCGAGGCCGCGCATGCGGTCGAGCACCTCCGAGGTGACCAGGGCCGTGAGCGTGACGTCCAGGCCCATCATGTGCACCTGCCAGCCCGCGTCGAAGACGATCGAGGCCGCCTCGGGGTCGGCGAGGATGTTGAACTCCGCCGCGGGGTTGTGGTTGCCGCGCGTGAAGGAGCCGCCCATGATGATCAGCTGCTTGGCCCACTCCACGACGCGAGGCTCACGGAGTACGGCCAGCGCCACGTTCGTCAGCGGCCCGATGGCGATCAGCGTGATCTCGCCGGGGGAGGCGGCCAGCGTCTCGATGATGAAGTCCGCCGCGTGCCCCTGCGAGGCCGGCCGTACGGCAGGCGGCAGGACGACGTCGCCGAGCCCGGTGTCGCCGTGGACGTGCGGAGCCCGCACCGTCTTGCGCATCAGGGCGCCCGCGGCGCCCGGCGTGACGGGCACGTCGCCGAGATCCAGGAACTCGCGGAGGGCGAGCGCGTTGGCGGTGGTCAAGGAGAGATCTACGTTGCCGCCGACGGTGGTGATGCCGACGATCTCCAGGCGGGAGGCGGCCAGAGCGAGCGCCAGGGCATCGTCGATGCCCGGATCACAGTCAATGAGGACCCTTGTCACGATGTCAGAGAATATCCGGACAAGTCGGTCAGGTGGGCCGTCTGCGGGCATGAAATCGGGGCCGGACAGTTCCCCCAAACCTGTCCGGCCCCGATCTATGGCGGTCCAGGCCGATGCTTTCCCCCAAAAACATCGGCGGTCCCGCACTGCAGACGACGGTCCCCCTCCGCGTCCGCATCGGTAAAAGTCTGCTAGTCAGTCGCAGGACTCTTGACCTGCTTCGACACTAGCGAGGCGAATGCAACGGACGCGTCATAACCAGGTCGAATATCCGCCTAATCAGGCTAGGGAAGCTCCAAACGGACGTCAGTTCCCTCCTGGAGCGAGCGCGAGACCGTGCAGTACTTCTCGTGGACGCGGGTGGCGACCGCCCGGTAGACCTCGTCGGCCTTCTCGGAGGGGACCTCCACATCGTAGGTGACCGTGACCGGCCCGAGCTTGTTGGGCTCGACCTTCTCCGCCTCGACGGTCATCGCGAGCCGGATCAGCCGCTGTCCGCGCTGTGCCGTGAGGGGCTCCACGGTCACGATGTTGCAGCCCCCGACCGCCGCCAGCAGCAGCTCGACCGGGGTGAACACCCCGTCGTCGTCGCCACCGCCCATCCGTACCTCGGCGCCCCTGGCGTTCGTCGCCACGAACCCACCGTCCTCAGTACGCTCAACTCGCACGTTAGCCATGTCTTAGACCTTACTCAGACAGATCTCATCTTTGGCGCGCATCGTCGATGGCATGGCTGGCGAGGCAACACCCAAGCAATGGCCCGTCATCTTCTGGGCCGGAGTCGTGGTAGCCGAGTTCGGGGCGCTCCAGCCGGGCTTCGGATACCCGTGGAAACCGTCCGCGTACGCGGTCACCGCACTGCTCGTCGCACTCGGCGTCGTGACCGTCTGGACGGTCGAGCGCTTTCTGTCGGAGCAGAACCGGCAGCGGCTGCGGCTGGCCGGCTACCTCGCGGGCGGCCTGGTGCTGGCCCACCAGTTCGCCTCCACGGCGTACGTGACGAGCCTGAGCCGCACCGGCTCGCTGCTGCTGTACGGCACGGCCGCCGTGATGGCCGTCTGGAGCCACAAGGCCCCCGAACCGGCGAGGGGCTCGGTCCTCATCGCCTCGGGCGTCGCGCCCGCCCGAATCCGGCAAATCCTAAAAGATCGCGACACGGTGGCCATCTACCGCGCCGAGCGCGCCACCCCCGAGCTCCGCGAGCTCGAGGAGAGGTACGGCGTGCGGCTCGTCCTCGGCGGCGAGCACGATCCGCGGGCCAAAGAGCTGGTCAGCGCCTCCGGGCTGGAACGTGAGATACCCGACATCGCGCAGCGCGAGGTGACGATCGCCGGTCCCCGCTCGTTCACCAGGTACGTGCGCGGGTCGCTGCGGCGGCTCGCCGTACAGCGGGTCAAACGTAAGAAATGCGTTTAGCCCGGCATTACGCCTTCCGTGGGACGGTTGGCTGCGGAGTAAGGAGGCAAGGTGACGACATTCCCCGGAAGCGCCCGTGTGGAGATGGTCATGGGCATGCCGGTCAGCGTGGACATTCGCACGGCCCTGCCGAGCCGGGAACTGACACCCCTGCTCGACGACGCCTTCGCCTGGTTGCGATGGGTGGATGACACCTTCAACCCGGTCAAGGAGGACAGCCAGATCTGGCGGCTCAACCATGGCCTGACCATTCGCCAGATCCCCGAGCTGATCGAGGTGCTGCACCGCTGCGAGGGCCTCAGCGAGGCCACGGACGGCTGGTTCGACGCCCGCATCAAGGGCGTGCTCGACCCGTCCGCCTACATCAAGGGCTGGGCGCTTGAGCGGCTCTCGCGCGCGCTGACCCAAGCCGGAGCGGTCGACCACCAGGTCAACGCCGCGGGAGACATCCGCGTCCGCGGCTCGGCGGCGCCCGGCAAGCGCTGGCACGTCGCCATCCGCGACCCGCGCACCGACGTCGTACGCAAGATCGTCCACGCCAACTGCCTGGGCATCGCCACCTCGGGCGGCGCCAGGATCGTCGACCCGCGGACCGGCGCGCAGCAGACCTGGCAGGGCCAGGTCACCGTGCTCGGACCCGACCTCGGTGTGGCCGACGCCTACGCCACCGCCATGTACGCCATGGGTCCGCTCCTGGCCAGGCGCTTCGCCACCGAGCTCGCCGAGGCCGAGCCGTACCAGACCTTGATCGTCGGCAGGGACGGGCAGGAGTTCAGCACGCCGGGACTGGCGGAGTACAGCGGGACGGAGGCCCGGCTGGCGGGCTAGGCGTCCGGGTGCTTGGTCAGGTAGTCGATGTAGACGGGTTTGAGCGCTTCGCCGAGCTCGCCCTCGCCTGCCGCGATCGCGTCGCTGAGGAGCGCGGAGACCCGGCTGAGGTCGTTGGCGGATTCGTCGTCGTTTCCGCTGGCGGCCTCGGCGGCGGGGATCACCTTCAGCAGGTTCCACAGGAACCCGAAATCGCCGTGGCGCACGGCGTAGCGTACGGCGCGATCGTGCAGCTCGTTGGCCGGCAACGACTCCAGACCATTGGCGTCCATCTCGCTCCCTCCCCTGCGGAGACCTTCCCCCCAATGCGGCATCGATAACGCCAACCCTACTCGAACGATCACGCTTGACTACGGATCGTGATCGCCGGGCATTTAGCGTGCATGTTCAGCATCGTGATCGTCGTGCTCGCGTCTGCCATCGCGCCGATCCTGGCGCACCTGATGCGGCGCGTGATCAGGATGCCGAGCGTGGTGCTGGAGATCCTGCTCGGTGTGCTGGTGGGGCCGGTCGTCCTGGGCTGGGTCGTGGTCGACGCCTCGGTGAACCTGTTCTCGAACTTCGGCCTGTCGATGCTGATGTTCATGGCCGGGTTCGAGATCGAGTTCGACCGGATCAAGGGCAGGCCGATCAGGCTCGCGACGATCGGCTGGTTCGTGTCGATGGCGGCCGGGATGCTGTTCGGGCTGGCCGTCGCCGGCTTCTCGCTGGCCGCGCAGCTGATCGGGCTCGCGGTGACGACGACCGCGCTCGGCACGATCCTGCCGATGGTGCGCGACGCGGGGGCGCTGGAGCGGCCGTTCGGCGGGCGGGTGCTGGCGATCGGGTCGCTGGGCGAGTTCGGGCCCATCATCATGCTGGCGCTGATCACCACCGAGGGCGCCAAGCTGCACACGATCATGCTGATGGTGGTCTTCGCGGTGATCGCGGTCGTGGCGGCGGTGATGGCCGCGCGGCCGCGGCATCCGCTCCTGGCCCACCTCGTCACCGTCACGATGGACACCAGCGGGCAGCTGGCCATCAGGATCGTGATGCTCATCCTGATGGCCATGGTCTGGATCGCCGACGAGTTCGGCCTGGACGTGCTGCTCGGCGCCTTCTCCGCGGGCATCGTGGTACGGCTGGCGCTGAAATCGGGCCCGCACGTGGAGGAGCGGATCATCGGCATCAAGCTGGACGCGATCGCCTTCGGCCTGCTCGTCCCGTTCTTCTTCGTGGTCAGCGGCGTCAAGCTGGACATCACCGCGATGCTCGCCAACCCGCGCAGCCTGGTGCTGATCCCCGTGTTCCTGGTGCTCTTCCTGGTCGTTCGCGGCGTGCCCACCTACCTGCTGCACCGCCGCGACCCGGGCCTGCGCCGCGGCGAGCCCAGGGCGCTGGCGCTGTTCGCCTCGGCCGCGCTGCCGCTCGTCGTGGTGATCACCTCCGTCGGCGTGCAGGAGCGGGTGCTCCAGCCGGCGCAGGCCGCCGCGATGGTCACCGCCGGGGTCTTCTCCGTGATGATCTATCCGCTCGTCGCCCTGAGCCTCTATCGGAGAGCCGATCAGAGATGGGAGGATCAACCAGCGTGAGATTCATCATCAGAACCCTGGCGGCCGCGGTCGCCCTCTGGGTGGCCATCCAGCTGGTGCCGGGCATCACCGTCACCACCAGCTCCACGACGAAGTACTGGGGCACGCTGCTCGTCGTCGCCCTGATCTTCGGCGTCATCAACGCGATCGTGAAGCCGATCGTCAAGCTGCTGGGGTGCGCGATCATCGTGCTCACACTCGGCTTGTTCCTCCTCGTGATCAACGCGGCCATGCTGATGCTGACCAGCTGGATCGCCGGTCAGCTCGACATCCCCTTCCATGTGGTGGACTTCTGGCCCTCCGCGGTCGTCGGCTCGATCATCATCAGCGTGGTCAGCTGGCTGCTCGGCCTGTTCATCCCCGACAACGACTGATCTCCCCGATGGAGCTTGACGGTGCCGGCCTGACCTGCGCGCAGGTTCATGAGGTCGCGTACGGCACGGCCCGGGTCACGATCGCCTCGGTGGATCGGGCTCGGGCCGCTTGGCGGGCGGCGCAGGAGCTGACCGGGCCCGTGTACGGGCAGAGCACCGGGGTGGGGGCCAACAAGGACGTGCCCGTCTCGGGTGGCGGGTTCGGGCTGCTGCGCAGTCACGCCGGTGGGGCCGGGGAACTGGTGGAGCCGTTCCGGGCGCGGGGGATGCTGGTGGTGCGGCTGAACCAGCTTCTGGTCGGCGGGTCCGGGGTCTCTCCTGGGGTGCTGCCGGTGCTGGCTTCCGCGATCAACGACGGGTTCACCCCACCAGTCCGGACTTATGGGGCTATCGGCACCGGTGACCTTACTGCCCTGTCTACGACTGCTTTGTGCCTGCTGGGGGAGGTCGCCTGGCAGGGCCCTTCCGGCGATCCGCCCCGCTATGCGCTGGACTCCCGTGACGCCCTGCCGTTCATCAGCTCGGGCGCGCTGACGCTTTCCGACGCCGCGATCGCCTGCCACCGCATCCGCACCCTGCTCTCGGCCGCCGTGGACGTCGCCGCCCAGTCCTTCTCGGCGGTCGACGCCTCCGCGGAGCCGGTGGCGGTAGCCGTACAGGAAGCCCGGCCGCACCCCGGACAGGCCCTCGTCGCCGCGCGGCTGCGCGAACTCCTGAGCGCCGAGACGGCGGCGCGCGTGCAGGATCCGTACGGCTACCGCGCCTTCGCCCAGGTGCACGGCGCGGCCCTGGACGCGCTCGAGCGAGCTTCGCGGGTCGTGGAGACCGACCTGAACGCGGCACTGGAGAACCCGCTCATCGCCGGGGGCCTGGCCTGGCACAACGGCAACTTCCACGGCGCGCCCGTGGCGCTCGCCCTCGACGCCCTCCGCGCGGCGATCACCCAGACGGCCCAGCTCAGCACCGCCCGCCTGGCCACTCTCATGGACCCCGGCATGACCGGGCAACTCCCCTTCCTGGCCGCCCGCCCCGGCGACTCGGGCGCCATGATCCTCGAGTACGTCGCCCACGACGCCCTCGCCGAACTATGCCACCTGGCGACGCCGGTGACGACGGGCACGGCGGTGATCTCCCGCGGCACAGAGGACCACGCCTCCTTCGCCACCCAGGCCGCCCGCCTCTGCCTCCGCACCCTCGAACCCCTCGAAATCATCCTCGCCTGCGAACGCGTAGCCGCCACGCGCACCCACACCCCCACCCCCGACCACCCCCTGGACACAGCCATCACCGAAGCCCGCCACACCCTCCACTGAAGCTCCGCCACCTACGCAACCTGGGGCGCAAGACCGAGGCGTGGCGCTCGCTCAACGCTCTGTGGGCCACAGACATGGACTGGAGCCACATCCCACCAGACCGCAAAAGCGAAACTCCTGGGAGAACTCGAATGAACCCGATCCACTTCGAGCCCCTCGATGCCTTCGTGAACGTCTACCTGCCCGGGGAAGCGACTCCGGTCGAAGTGCACTGGCAGGGGCTTTACGGCGACTGGCCGTCGGAGGAGCCGACCCCATACACGGAGTTCGCGATCAACAACTGCGAACGTGAGGAACTCGCGGTCTATCAGGGGCTCGTCTGGGAGCTGAGCGAGGGTTTCGCCCGCTACGCCATCCCCTTATGGCACCGTGACTCGGCCGCTCAGAGTATCGGCAAGCCCTTCTCCTTGGTCGACTGGGAGTACTCCATCGATGCCGAGAAGCTCGCGGCCGACCGCATTCAGGGCTTCACCCCGGCTCGCGCCGGCGTATCGATACCGTCGACGCCGTGGGAACGCGCGCACGCCCACCAGGCCGGCCTCTTCGAAGTGGACGCCTTCGCTGACCTCGTTCACCTTCAGCAGGCCCTGTGGGACGCCTCCTCCTCGATCAACCTGTTCGCAGTCGCCCCCGGCCCTCACCGCAAACAACGCCTGCTCACCTCGCTACGGTCTCCCCGCCCGCCCCAGCTGGAAGACGTACTCGAGCAGAACGAACTCCTGCTCGACCTGACGGTGGGCATGGACCTGGACGACTGGACCTCGATCACAGTCGCCTCCCTCACCGACCAGCAAGCCCGCCTCAAAGCCCTGAGCACCGCCCTCAACACCCGAGTCCGTACCTACGAAGCCCAGGCACCCTCCATCCCCGACGTCCCCACCTTCCTCCACGCAATGGCCCACCTCGCAGCCCGCCTACCTTGATCAGCACGAGGCGACTATCCGCAGCCGGACGATACGCCCCAGGAAGCCAGCCCTGACCGCTCACATCATCCGTAGATTTGCTTCCCTATTTGGATTCTGGTGTTCCGTCGGGCCAGACGCAGGGAGATGCGACATCGAGGAAGAGGCTGTCGCTTTCGGCCCACGTTAGTGAAAGCCGAAATCCGTCTGGCTCAGTTTCCGCACTGAGGTCCGGGTTCCCTGCTTGGCCGGATGCGGTGATTCGGTGACCTTGGCTTTGCCAGTAGGCGCGGACCTGCCGGGATACGGTCATGAACTCGGCCTTGGGTACCTCCCGCAGCCAGTAGGCGCGGTTAACGACAACTTGATCTTCGGCGTGTGTGCCGTCCAGGCAGGCGCTGGACGCACTCCCGTGGACGACGGGATCGAGCTTTGGTGTGGGTGAGATAGCTGATGCGGTGTCGCGAATCAAGCGTTCGACTCGAGTAAGGGCTTGCGCTTGAGTCATAGTCTGATCATTCATTGTGCACCCCGATATGAAAAGAAAGAGGACGAATATAGAGCGGACCACTTACACGTCACCTCTCGGGCGGCTGGACCAGGTCGGGAGCTAGTTCCGGCATTAGTAGTTGCGGGTGCTGGTTGAGTGGCTCCGGCGATGTGAGCTTGTCGTACTGGCCATTGATGATTCGTCCCATATTCCGCAGCGAAGGTGAGGCTCGGTCCCAGTAGCTGCTATGGGCGGAGGTCCAGACTTGGCGGCCTACCGGGAAGGGGGTGGCGCCGAAGGATTTGTGGCCGGGGTCGGTTTTGAAGCGGCCGAGGGCCGCTACCGGGTCGCCGCCGGCTTCGCCTACCCAGACGTGTTTGGAGTCCAGGCCAAGGTCCGACGCATGGTGGACGTCTACGCCGGGGCTGCCGATGAGGATGAGGTCGTCCGCCAGTTTGCCTGGGCGGAGGGTGGCCGCGTGGCCGGTGGTGAGGGAGCCGTAGCTGTGGCCGACGATGACGGCGCGAGCCGTACTCGAGGGTGCGTGGGCGGCGTGGAGGCCGTCCTGGAAGGCGGCCAGGGCCGCGCCGCCCTTGGTGGCGGCTGATGAGGAGGCCACGGAGCGGCCGGGGTCCAGGAGGCCGGGGTCGAGTTGGGGGGCGTCGTAGCCGTACCAGGTGATGGCGGCGACCGTGTGGTCGCCGCTGGTCTTGGTGGCCTGCTGCCACAGGGATCGGGAGCGTTCCAGGTCGCCGTGGACGGAGTCCAGCTGGGACGACAGGCCGGATACCGACGTGATGGTGGTGTCGGCGGTGTCGGGGTTGCCCCAGGAGAGGATGAGGCGGCCCTGGCCGGTGGGGTTGAAGGACAGGAGCATGGGGGGTGGGAAGCCGTGGACGGGGTGGAGGGTCTGTTCGATGAGGGTCAGGCGGCGCAGTTCGTTGGAGATGCGTTCCCACGCGCCGAGGAGGGATGGGTTGGCGCGGACGTCGGTGGCGTCGAGTTCCTGGGTCAGGCGGGTCTTCTCGATGGAGAGCCAGTGGCGGTTGGCCTGGTCGCGGGCCGTGGCGGGGAGGCCGTTGAGGAGGCCGAAGGCCGGTATCTCCAGGAGGGATCGCTGGAGCCCAGGGGACAGGGTGTGCCACCAGGCGTTGATACGGGCGGCGAGAGTGGGGTCCTTGCCCCGTTCCTGTACGGCCAGCATGGCTTGGACCGCAGCGGGGTCGCCCGCCGCCACGCCTGCCAGGAGGGGGGCGCTCGCAGCGGGGTCGCCTGCCGCCACGCCTGTCAGAAGGGGAGCGCTCGCGGCGGAGGCGAACAGGTCGTAGGCCGCCACGGAGGCGGGCAGGGTGGTCCACGGGACCGTTCGCTGGATGCGGGTCAGGCGGCGGCGGAGGTCGGTGCCGGTGGTCGCGGTCCACTGGGCGATGCGGGCCAGGGTCCGGCCGGGTTGGGGAGAGAGGCCCTGGGCGGACAGAGCGGACGACAGGCGGGTCCCGGCGGCGGGCAGGGTGTGGGAGGCGTGGTCGAGGGTGGAGATCAGGGCCGTCATGGCGTGCGGGTCGATGCCCTGGTAGCCGCTGGGGGCCGGACTCATGGTGGTGACCGAGGTGGTCAAAACCGGGACCGCGGGTGGCGGGCCGCCGTGCCGTACGACCAGGTCCGCGAGGGAGCGCAGGGCGTCGGTGAGGGCGGATTGGAGGGCCGCGCGGTGGGCGGCGAGATCGGCGGCGAAGGCGGGGGCGCCACCGCCGACCCAGGTGTGCGCCTGCATGAGGCGTACCGGCTGGTCGAGGTCGGCGTGATGACCGGCGGCGAGGGCCGCCACCTGCCCGAACGCGGCTTGGGCCGCTGTGTACTCCGCCATGACCCGGCCAAGGATGACAGTCCTCGGCGGGCCCGGCCCGGTGATCGTCGGCTTGCCCGGAAATGTCAGGGGACGTAGGCGGGCAGGTCGAGACGGGTCCTGATGGTCTGCTGGACCGTGGTCTTGTCGGCGCGCGCGTCCACCGTCGTGACGAACTCCTTGCCGCGGAACAGCTCGAGCACCGGATCGATCTTCCCGTGGTACTCGCGCAGCCGCGTGGCCAGCGCGTCAGGCGTGTCGTCCGCCCGGCTGACCAGCTCGCCCCCGCACACGTCGCACCGCCCCTCGACCGAGGGCCGGTGGGCGATGAGGTTGTAGTCCATCCCGCACCGCGAGCACAGCCGCCGCGCCAGGACGCGCCGCCACACCTCCTCGTCAGGCAGGTCGAGGTGGATGACCCCGTCGATGTCGTAGCTCTCCAGGAAGAACTCCGCCTGCTTCCTGTTGCGCGGGAACCCGTCGATGACGAAGCCGTAGTTCCAGTCGTGCTGCTGCAACCGGTCACGCACGACGTTCTCCACCATGTCGTCCCCGACGAGCTCGCCGGCCGCCACGATGCGCTTGACCTGGGCGCCCAGCTTGGTGTGGGTCTTGACGTGCCAGCGGAAGATGTCGCCGACGCTGATGTGCACCAGGTCCAGGTCGGCCGCGAGCAGCCCGCACTGCGTGCCCTTCCCGCTGCCCTGGACCCCCATGATCACGTATTTACGCATCGCTCACCCCGCTCTGAGTTGTACGGCAGGCCGGGGAACTTGGCCAGTTCCCGCGCGAGGTCGCGTGTCGACATCCACAACTTGACCATGATGGCCAGCTCGAACACCAGCAGGAGTACCCCGGCGGCCACCGTCACAGACACGATCCACCCGGTCAGCGGCCCCACGATGAACACCGCCATCTGGAACTCGATCCCGCTGACCAGATGCGCCCGCACCCGGTGGTCGCGCAGCCAGTCACGAACCAGGATGTACCACCCGAAGTGTGCGCGGAAGTTCTGCTGGAGATCGGCCGGCTCCTGCGGTTCCCCCGCCGCCTCGTCCAGCCGCCGCCGCATCTCCCGCCGTACCTTCGCCACCTGCAGCGCGTCGACGTACCGCAGCATGTCGAGGAACACGACCAGCACGCCGAGCACCAGGTAGAACTCCCGCCCGGTCAGGCTGAACTGCCCCCAGGTGAGCGCCAGCGCGCAGGCCAGCACCCGGATCCGGTCGAAGACGTAGTCGAGCCAGCCACCCAGCACGGTCCCCGTGCCCTTGAGCCGGGCGATCTTGCCGTCCACGCAGTCCAGCACGAAGCTCAGGTGGTACAGCACCGCCCCCGCCACCAGCCACGGCCGGTCGGCCCCCAGGAAGCACCCGGCGGAACCCAGACCCAGCAGGAAGGCGGCCCAGGTGATCTGGTTGGGCGTCACCGGGGTTCTGGCCAGGAGCCGCACCAGGCGTCCCGCCAGCGGGTCGACCAGGAACACGGTCCACCAGGCGTCCCGCGCCTTGTACGTCTGCGCGCGAATCTGGTCAAGGGTCACTCTCATGGGGTCGGCTCCTCGTCGGTCCAGCCGATCTGCTGGTAGGCGGTGAAATAGCCGACCTCGACGTCGCGGCCGTCGGCGGTCCGGCTTGGGTTGGTGGTCTGCTGGGCCAGCGGCAGCCCGCTGCCCGGGTCGACGACGAGCCGCTCGTCGGTGAGCCGCCCCTCCCTGACGACCTGGTAGCCCAGCGCCTGCCCGGTACGGCCGAGCGGATCGGTCACCTGGCCCTCGGCCCGCATGCCGGGGATCGAGGCGAGGATCTCGTAGGCGGCCGCCCGCACCTCGGGCGGGACGGGCAGCGCCGTGATCAGCTCCAGGCAGGTGTCGCGCAGCTCTGCCTCCATCTCGCGCCCGACGTAGGCACCGTTCTCGCGGACGATGGCGCTCACCAGGAAGGCACGCAGCCTGGCCGGGTCGGCGGGGACCGTGCCCAGCGCCTTCCAGGTGACCAGCTGCTTGGTCAGGATGCCGTCGGCGTTGCGCCAGCCGACCCGGTGGATCCCGCCCTGCTGGACGCCCGGCGAAGCCTGCACCAGCGCCTGCGGCGAGATGCGGCCGAGCCCCGCCACGTCCGCCGGGTAGCGCCACCTGCCGGGCTCGCCCGCCTCCCGCCAGGCCTGCTCGTCCTTGGCCGTGGCCGGGTGGGCGCCGAGGTAGCGGCCGGTCCAGCGGTCCCGCCCGCCGTACCTTCTGAGCCAGATCTCACGCTCCGACCTGCGCTCGATCACGTAGCGGCGGTCGGGGGAGAGGAACAGCTGGCCGGTCACGATCCCGGTCCGCCAGTACGCCCCGTCGGCCGGCGCCCTGGCCATCGCGCCGGCCGCGGTCAGTAGCACCTGCCGGGCGCTCGGCAGCTCCTGGTCGGGATCGGGCGAGATGCGCAGCGAATCCGACGGCACGGCCACCGCCAGCGCCACCGCGATGGCCGCGGCCGCCCCGATCAGCCCGTTCCGCACCGGCCTCCACCAGCGCCCCCGCCACCTCGCCGTGGACCGCTCACCATGAGAGTCCTGTACGGCGAGCAGAGCCTGGAGCTGGGCACGGCCCGAGGCGACGGCCTCGGGCGTGGGCGCGGGTTCGGAGAGGAGTTCGCGCACGGCCTCCAGCTCATCCATCGAGCCCTCCGATCATCGGGTTGACGCTGCCCAGGGCCCTGCGCAGCTTCTTGCGCACCCGGTTGAGCCGCGACCCGACCGTCCCGAACGGGATGCCGAGCGTCTGGGCCACCTCCTCGTAGCTCAGGTCGGCCAGCGCCACGAGCAGCAGCACGTCGCGGTCACCGTCGGACAGGCGCTTGAGCGCGGCCGCGAGCCGCCCCTGTACGTTCGCGGCGGCCACCTTGGCGGTGACCCGGTCCTCGTGCCCGTCCTGCGCCGGCTCTCCCGGCGCCCGCTGTAACGCCGCCAGCCTGCGGGTCTCGCTCCTGCGATGCTGGGCGAGCAGGTTGGTGGCGATGCCGTACAGCCAGGGCCGTACGGCGCCGCGCTCGGGATCGAAGGCGTGCCGTTTCCTGAACGCCACCAGGAACGTCTCCGCGGCCAGGTCGTCGGCGATCTGCGTGCCGAGCCGTCCGGCGACGTAGCGGTGGATCTCGCCGAAGTACCGGTCGTACAGGACGGCGAACGATTCCGGATGGTGCGCCGACCGCACGATGATCGTGGCGTCGTCGGCTGCCACGGGCACCTCCGGGGGCGCGACCATACGCATGCGGTCCCTTCGTCGGGGTTACATCTCTATTCCGCCGATCCCGCCGGTCCTCTTCACACTTTTTCCAGAAAACCCAGAAGGGTGGTGGAAACCCGCAAAAGTCGCGATCATCTCCCGTATGTCGGAAGAGTGGGCGCCCAAGGGTGTCGATCCCACCGTGCCCAACCCCGCGCGGGTCTACGACTATCTGCTGGGTGGCAAGGACAACTTCAAGGCCGACCGCGACGTGGCCGAGGGTGTCCTCCGGGTGCTGCCCGAGACCAGGCAGGCCACCAGGATGTACCGCAGGATGGTCGGCCGGTTCGTGGAGTACCTGGTCGGGCAGGGTGTGCGGCAGTTCCTCGATCTGGGTTCCGGGCTGCCGACCCATCAGAACGTGCACGAGGTGGCGCCGCCCGACGCCCGCGTGGTGTACGTCGACAACGACCCCGTCGTCTGCACGCACGGCAGGGCGCTGCTGGCCGAGCCCGACAGGGTGGTGATGGTGGAGGCCGACGCCCGCGACGTCGACGGCATTCTCATCGAGGCGCGGAAACACCTCGATCTCGAGCAGCCCGTCGCGGTGCTGATGCTGTTCCTGCTGCACTTCGTGCCCGACGAGCAGGACCCCTACGCGATGGTCGCCGCCTACCGGGACGCGCTGGTCCCCGGCAGCTACCTGGTGATCTCGCACACCGCCGGCGACACGGACCCGGAGCGGATGGGCAGGCTCGTGGACAACTACCGCCAGACCGGAACCCCGTTCAGGCCCCGGTCGGCGGCGGAGATCATGCCCTTCTTCGGTGACTTCGAGCTCATCCCGCCCGGGCTGGCCAACGGCGTGACGCACGAGTGGCCCTTCGGCGATGAGCAGGACACCATGTTCTGGGACGAGAAGTGGTCGAAGCTGTCCTACTCGGGCATCGCCCGCAAGCCCTAGCGTTCCAGCACGACCGCCAGGCCCTGGCCGACGCCGATGCACAGCGCGGCCACGCCGGTGCCCGAGCCCGCGGCGGCCAGCTGGTGGGCCACGGCTCCCGTGACGCGGGCACCGGAGGCGCCCAGCGGGTGGCCGATCGCGATGGCGCCGCCGCGCGGGTTGACCAGCGCGGGATCCAGCTCGGGCAGCTCGGCCAGGCAGCCGAGCACCTGGGCGGCGAAGGCCTCGTTCAGCTCCACGACGGACAGCTCGCCGAAGCCCTTGCCGGCGCGGCCCAAGGCCTTCCTGATCGCCTCGACCGGGCCGAGCCCGAAGTACTGCGGCTCAAGCGCGCTGACCCCGCTGGCCGTGATGCGGGCCAGCGGCTCCCGGCCGATCGCCGCCAGGCCGGCCTCGTCGGCCAGCAGCAGCGCCGCCGCGCCGTCGTTGAGCGGGGAGGAGTTGCCCGCGGTGACCGTGCCCTCCGCGCGGAAGACCGGCTTGAGCTTGGCCAGTGCCTCCAGCGAGGAGTCCGTGCGGATGCCCTCGTCCCTGACGGCCTCGCCGATCGGCACGATCTCGGTGCCGAAGTCGGCCTTGGCCGCCTTCTCGTGGCTGGCCAGCGCGAAGGCGTCCTGCTCCGCCCTGGTCACGCCGTGCCGGTCGGCGACCAGCTCGGCACCCTCGCCCAGCGCGACGGTCCACTCGGCGGGCATGCGCGGGTTCACCAGCCGCCAGCCCAGCGTGGTGGACACCAGTTCCTGGTTGCCGGCCGGGAAGGCGCGCTCCGGCTTGGGCAGCACCCAGGGCGCCCGGCTCATCGACTCCACGCCGCCCGCCACGACCACCGAGGCGTCGCCGAGCGCGATCGCCCGGTAGGCCTGGATGACGGCCTCCATGCCCGAGCCGCACAGCCGGTTGACGGTCACGCCGGGCACGGACACGGGCAGGCCCGCGAGCAGCGCCGCCATCCTGGCGACGTTGCGGTTGTCCTCGCCTGCGCCGTTGGCGTTGCCGAGGATCACCTCGTCCACGGTGGCAGGGGTCCTGGCCAGCAGTTCCTTGACGACGTGGGCGGCCAGGTCGTCAGGGCGGATCCCGGCCAGGATCCCGCCGTAGCGGCCGAAGGGGGTGCGGACGGCGTCGACGACATACACAGAGTTCACGGTCACGACGGTATGGTGCGCGCGGCCCGCCGTACAGTCGCCCGCAGGTGGGCGGCGCTGATCAGGGCGGCCCTGGTCTGGATCTCCACGATCCTGGTCAGCGGGTCGTCGGGGGTGACGACCTCGGTCTGCGCGGCGGCCGACAGCCGGTGCAGCACGGCCCTGGCCTCCATGTGCACCGCCAGCCCCGCTGCCGGCTCCTCCTCCAGCAGGCGCACGAACATGCCGGCCGTACGCAGGGACAGGCGGCGGACCGTGTCGCGGATGCCGCCGACCTCGGCGCGGGAGACGGGGCGGGTGGCGGTGGCCTGGAGGGCGGCGCGCTTCATCGCGGCGATCAGCCGGTCGCACACGTCCAGCGTGTCGTCGACCGCGGCGTGGAAGGGCGAGGTGACCGCGGGTCCCGTGGCCTCGCGCAGCCGGGCGATCGGGGCGATCTCGTGGCGCAGCCGTACCGTGGCCTCCTCGAGCAGCCGCCGTTCTGACACGCCTGCGGGGGCGCGGTCGTCGCAGCCGGGCGAGGTCCACAGCGGCACCTCGGCGATCAGCGTGAACGTGCCGTGCCGGTCGGCGTACTGCCAGCTGGAGGCGCCGTAGGTCGGCTCGCCGCCGCAGGAGTCGGCGAAGTCGGTCCAGTCGGCCGAGGGCAGCAGCGTGACGCCGGGCCCGGCGACCTCGTAGCCGACCGTGTCGATGGGGGCCAGGTCGAGCGGCACCCCGTGGCTCACCGCGAGCGCGGCCAGCTCGCCGGCCAGGCCGGGCAGGGGGCGGCTGATCTGGAAGTAGGCGCCGCCGAAGTCGGCGTTGTGCAGCGAGAACAGGAACGCGGGCCGCAGGTCGTCGATGACCCGCATCAGCGCCCTGGTCTCCGGCAGCGGCCTGTTGAAGCGCTTGGCCCCGGCGTCGACCGGGAACGTCCACTCCGGCTGGTCGGCCAGCGCGGGCCGGTAGAAGTGGCGGTGGTGGTGCGCGACGGTGAACGGCCCGGAGTACCAGCCCTCGTTGAGCCGGGCGCCGTCGGGGTCGACGCAGCCGATCAGATGCCAGGTGAAGCCGTGCCGCTCGCCCTCGCACAGCAGCTTGGCCAGGCGTAGCACGGTCAGGAAGCCGACCGGCTCGTTGGCGTGCGGGCCGCCGATGACCAGCGCGTGCTCGCGGCCGTCGCCGATGGAGAGCATGTCCAGCGGCTCGCCGAGCCGGGAGTAGCCGATCCGGCGCGTCCTGCACAGATCCGGATAGAGAACGCAGATCTCGCGCAGCTTCGCGGCCACGACATCGACGGTCGGAATCACGTCCGAGAGCTCCCTCGCGGCCGGGGCGCCAGCGGCCAATGGCGCCCGATGCCACGAAGCTAAATTCAGGAAACGCCGCTGTCCAGACCACTCTCCTCTGGCGCTGAGATTTCGGGTACGGCCGGCCGTTCCGCGAGGCCCTCGGGTGTGGGTTGCTTGGGTACGGCGGGCCGCTCGGCAGGCCGCTCCGCCCGTTCCGCCGACGCCTTCTCCGAGCGCTGCTCGGCCGGTTGGCTGGCTCTTTCGAAGAAGCGCAGCAGCTCGACGGGCAGTGGCATGACGAGCGTGGAGGTCTTCTCTGCGGCCACCTCGACCACCGTCTGCAGCAGGCGCAGCTGGAGCGCGCCGGGTGTCTCGGACATGATGGCCGAGGCGTCGGCCAGCTTCTGCGCCGCCTGGTACTCGCCGTCCGCCGTGATGACCCTGGCTCTGCGTTCGCGCTCGGCCTCGGCCTGGCGCGACATCGACCGCTTCATGGAGTCGGGCAGTTGCACGTCCTTGATCTCGACGCGGTCGATGTGGATGCCCCAGCTGAGCGCCGGGCTGTCGATCATGAGGGCCAGGCCCTTGTTGAGCTCCTCCCTGTTGGTCAGCAGGTCGTCCAGCAGGCTCTTGCCGATGATCGACCGGAGCGAGGTCTGGGAGACCTGCTCGACCGCGAACAGGTAGTTCTGCACCTCGATCGCCGCGCGCAGCGGATCCTGCACTCTGAAGTACGCGACGGCGTCCACCTGCACGGAGACGTTGTCGCGGGTGATGCCCTCCTGCGTGGGGATCGGCATGGTGACGATCTGCACGTTGACCTTCCTCATCCGGTCCACGTACGGGATCAGCAGCGTGAGCCCGGGCCCGCGGATCTGCCGCTGGGCCTTGCCGAACCGGAAGACGACCCCGCGCTCGATCTGGTTGACGACCCTGATTCCGGCGAGCACCGTCCAGATGACCGCCAGCGCGACCAGGGCGAGGACGATGAAAGTAGCAACCATGATGGTGTCCCTTCCACTTCGAGAGTAGATCCGGACACCGGGGAACGGGAGGTCAGCGGCCAGGGGGAGTGGCGATCGGGCTGTAGTGCAGCCCGGCGAGCAGCCTGCGGCCGTCACGGCGCACGCTGATCTGGGTCACGCGGAAGCGCCCGTCGGCCGGCCGGCCCTGGAACTCCGCCTTCTGGGTGACCACCCCGACGGCCACGGTCACGTCGCCGTACTCCCTGATCGTGTAGTCGTCCCAGCTCAGCTCGTGGGTGACCAGGCCGCCGTTGCCGTAGCGGTTGACCCACTGGTCTCGGACGAGCACGAAGCCGAGCGGGCCGACCAGCGTGAAATCGTCGGCGGCCAGCTCCGCCAGCGCGGCGTTGTCGCCGCGCTGCTCGGCCTCTGCCCAGCGCTGTCCGAGTTCGCGTACTTCCTGGTTGGTATCCATGGCCATTACGTTAGATATCTAAGCGTTAGATGTCAAATGTTATGCTATGATCGGCTCCATGACAGGACCGATCGGGCTCAGGCTCACGAACACCGCCAGGGTGCTGAGCAGGGCCTTCGATGACGCGCTCGCCGAGGCAGGCGGTTCGCTGCCGATCTGGCAGGTGCTCCTCACGGTCAAGTCGCGCACCCAGGGCAACCAGCGTCAGATTGCGGCGAGCATCGGCATCCAGGGCGCCACGCTCACCCACCACCTCAACGCGATGGAGCGCTCCGGGCTGGTCGTGCGCCGCCGCGATCCGGAGAACCGGCGGGTGCACGTGGTCGAGCTGACCGAGGAGGGCGAGCGGCTCTTCCACCGGCTGCGCGAGGTCGTGGTGGACTGGGATCGGCGCCTGCGTACCGGGCTGGAGGAGGAGGACGTGGCCGCCTTCGAGCGGGTGCTCGCCCGGCTCGAGCAGAACATCCAACTGAACCGGAGTGACCATGGCGCTTGAGTACCTCAATCCCGCCGACCTGCCCACGCCGCAGACCTACAGCCACGTGGTGATCGGGACGGGCACCAGGCTGGTGTTCATCGCGGGGCAGGAGCCCGAGGACGAGCGCGGAGACCTGGTCGGCCCCGGCGACCTGGCCGCGCAGGCCCGCCAGGCGTTCGCCAACCTGGGCCGCGCGCTGGCGGCGGCCGGTTCCGGCCCCGAGGAGGTCGCCAAGATCACGATTTACGTGGTGGGCTTCCAGCGGGAGCACATCCCGGTGATCGAGGAGGCCAGGGTGCGGCTGTTCGGTGAGCTCAAGCCGGCCGACGCGCTGATCGGGGTGGAACGGCTGGGCGGCGACGGCTACCTGATCGAGGTCGAGGCCTTCGCCGTCAGCGCCGGTTGACCAGGGCGTCGAGCTGCCGCTCGATGTGCTCGAGGCGGTCGGCCAGGGAGGAGATGTCGCCGCGGGTGGCGTTCTCCTCCTCCTTGCGCAGGCGGACCACCACGGCGCCGCCGGGCTCCAGCGTGACCAGGCTGGTGTCGCGGACGCTGTTGCCGCCCTGGCGCTGGATGGAGACGTCCACGTCCGCCTTGCGCAGGCCCAGCCGGGCCAGGATCCCGTCGTTGTAGTGGCCGTCCTGGGCCAGGACCGTCGCGTGGCCCTCGAACAGGTCGGCCACCCACGGGACCCTGGCCGCCAGCCGTACCACCAGGGCGTTGAAGGCGACCAGGATCACCGCGCCCTCCAGGCCGCCGACCAGCGAGTTGTCGGGGCCGATGATGGCATTCTGCACGACGTTGCTGAGCAGCAGCATGACCACCAGGTCGAAGCTGTTGAGCTGGGCGAGCCCGCGCTTGCCCGCCATCCGCAGCAGCAGCGCGACGACGAGATAGACGGCGATCGTCCGTATGGCCTTGTCGGCCAGGGAGACGCCGGCGACGAGCAGGTCCTGGGTCATTGCCCCGCCGCCATGCGCTCGACCTCGATCAGCGAGGCGCTGTGGCGTTCGGCCTCGTAGGCGGCGCGGCCGCCGCGCACGCCGAACAGACGCTTGGTGTAGATGAGGTAGACGCACAGCGCCACGTTGATGAGGAAGATCACCACGCGTACCCAGGTGACCCGCTCGATCAGCTCGTAGATCTCCAGCGGCAGAAACAGCGCGGTGGCCACGAAGGCGAAGTACTCGCCCCAGCGCTTGAGCAGCCACAGGCCGACCGCCTCGATCAGTTCGATCAGCGCGTAGAGCGACAGGCCGAGGCCGACCAGCGTGAGCGTGGTGGTGCCCGCCGTCAGCGACGCCTCGACCCAGTGGTAGATCTTGGAGTGGCTCAGGTCGATGCCCTCGTTGCCGAACAGGGTCCTCAGCAGCGGCAGGTCCCGCTCGAGCACGCGCTGGATGGACTCGCGGTTGTGCGCGAAGCGGAACACCCCGTAGGCGGCCAGCCCGATGACCAGGCCCCGCAGCAGCCGCTCGATCGCGAAGAAGCGCAGCACGAACGCGTCGCGCAGTTGCTTGCCGCGCCCCACGACGGGCGCGTGGTCGGCCGGGCCGTGTCCGGTGGGCGGCCCCACCACGTACGTCGCGCAGCGCAGGCACCGCCAGGCCTCGCCCGCCGCGGTCGTGACGTGCAGCCGCCCGCGCAGGGCCTCCTCGTCGGGCGCGTAGGTCACGTGCTTGGTGAAGGCGCAGGTGAACAGCGACCAGTCGAGCGGCCAGGAACGTTTCACGGATTCCTCCACGGGATACGGCACTGATCGTGCGTATCGAAGTGACCCCGAACGGACCTTACTCGGTCAGCGGGTCGGTGCCCATCAGGAAGCAGATCATCGGCACGGACGAGCGCGGCCAATCCGTGAGCTGGGTCGAGGGCGAGGCGTATCCCGCCCGCGAGCGGTACGAGCTGTGCCGGTGCGGCCATTCGCGCAACAAGCCGTTCTGCGACGGGACCCACGCCACCATCGGGTTCACGGACGGATGACCAGCCGGCCGGGGATCCGCCGCAGGTCGTCGACGCAGCGCCCCAGCCCGAGCGCCACCGACTCCACCGGCCGTTCGGCCCGTTGCACCGGGATGCCGAGCTCCTGCCGCAGCCGCTTGCCCAGCCCGCGCAGCAGCGAGCCGCCGCCGGTCAGCACCGCGCCGCGGTCGGCGATGTCGAGCGCGAGGTCGGGCGACAGGCCCTCCACCATGTCCGCGGCCGCCCGGGCGATGCGCTCGGCCGGGGTCTTGGTGGCCATGCTGACCAGCTCGGCCGAGATCGTGACCGTCCGGCGCTCGCCGGTGTACGGGTCGACCGCGGGCACCTCCAGCGGTTTGCGGCGCTTGGCGTCCTCGGCCGCCGCCTCGGTGATCACCAGGCCGTGCTCGCGCCTGACGAGGGCCACCAGGGCCTTGGTCACGTCGCCTCCACCGACGGGCAGGCTCCTGGCGGCGACCACGGCGCCGCAGGAGACGACCGCGATGCGGGTGGTGTCGCAGCCGATGTCGATGACCATGTTCCCCGTGGCCTCCTTGACGGGCAGCCCCGCGCCCATCGCGGCCGCCATGCCGTGGTGGACCAGGTAGACGCGCCGCGCCTCGATGTCGTAGGCCATGTTGCTCAGGGCGTCGCCGATGATCCCCGTGGGGTCGCTGGGCAGCGCGATCACCATGCAGGGGCGGGCGAAGGGATGCCCGTGCGCCTTCTTCAGGAAATGTCGCAGCATGTGGCGGGTGAGGTCTCCGTCGTACGGCAGGCCACCGCTGACCGGTCTGACGGTGAGGGTTTCCCCTTTGGGGGCCGGATCGGCACCGACGGCCACCACCTTGCCGGTGGCCAGGGAGCGCGTCACCACTGAGGGTTCGTTGAGGACGATGCCCTTGCCCTTGACGTAGATCTGCGTGCTTGCCGCGCCGAGGTCGATCGCCACGTCACGGCCGAGGAGGCGAAGCGGGTTCATTGCCGCAGTTCCGCTGTTGGCGTCATGTAACGGTCGTTACCGGTCAAGTTTCTCCGCAACACCAAGAACGGATCTCCCTTTGACCTTGCTGGGGCTCATGCTCGGGAAACCCTTTGGCTGTGGGGTTGAAGCGCGGCGCGCGGCAGGCCTGGGGGGTGCTCACCGGGCGGCGCCCCAAGGCCGTCACGGTGGTGCCGAGGGCGGACCTGCAGGCCCAGTGGACCCGCGAGTTCGCGACGTTCCTGTGCGAGCTCGGCGCGATGCTGGTGATGGCGGGCGCGCTGATCGAGGAGGTCGAGGACGCCATCAGGGACGTGGCCGCCAGGAACGGCGCCAGGGTCCGCTCGTTCATCGTCCCGACGGGGGTGTTCGTCCGGGTGGGGGAGGGCGCCTTCGAGGCCATCGAATTTTTGCCGATCGAGGGCGAAAGGCTCACGCTGGCCCAGATCCAGGCGCTCTACTCGCTGGTCGACAGGCTGAAGGACGAGCCCACGACGGCGGCCGACGCCATGGAGGAACTGCTCAGGATCTCGGCCATCCCCGAGAGGTTCAACCCGATCGAGTCGGTCGCCGGATACGCCGTGCAGACCGTCGGGCTCGGCGTCATCCAGCACGCCACGCTCCCCGCCGTGGCCGGGTACGTGGCGCTCGGGCTCGGGGTCGGCCTGCTGCGCATGATCGGGTCCAGGATCCCTTGGCTCGAGACGGCGCTGCCGGTGGTGGCGGCGGCCCTGGTGACCATGGCGGCGCGGGTCTGGGCAGGGCCGGTGCTGCACGAATGGGCCTCGCTGATGCTCGTCGCGCCGCTGATCGCGTTCCTGCCCGGCACCCAGCTCACCATGGGGGTGATCGAGCTGTCGCAGGGCGACATGCTGTCCGGGCTCAGCCGGCTGGCCAGCGCGTTCAACGTGCTGCTCCTGCTGGCCTTCGGCATCCTGGTCGGCACCTCGGTGGCCACGCAGGCCCCGATACCGGCGGGGCCTGCGGTGCGGGGGCTGGGCGCGTGGGCACCGTGGGTGGGGGTGGCGCTGCTCGGCATCGGGTTCGTGGTCAGCTACTCGGCGCCGCGGCGGCTGCTGCCGTGGCTGCTCGCCGTCCTGCTGGTCGCTCGGGCCGCGCAGGTGATGGGCAGCACGGCCGCGGGAGCGCCCTTCGGCGCGTTCGTGGCGGGGCTGGTGCTGCCGGTGCTCGCGCACCTGGTCCAGCGGCGGGCCAGGACGCCCTCGCAGGTGCTGTACCTGCCCTCGTTCTGGATGCTGGTGCCGGGCTCGCTGGGGCTGGCGAGCGTGAGCGAGCTGGTCGTCCAGCAGAGCGCGGCCAGCCTGGCCGACCTGGTCAACACGGGGGTCGTCGTGCTGGCGATCGCCCTGGGCGTCATGGTCGGCGCGAGCTTCGTGCCCCGCGAACGCCTCGAGGTGGCCACCACGCGCTCAGAGGCGAGAACGAAGTTCGGCTAGGCACTCGTCGGCCCAGGCCAGGCCCGTTCTGGTCTGGGCCAGGCCGAGCTTGAGCGCGAACCTGCCGAAGTCGGACTTGGACTCGGGGTCGGGGAAGCACTCCAGGACCGACAGCCGCTCCTCGAAGCTGCGCCTGATGCGCTCCAGCACGTCGATGGCCTGCGCGGTCTCCAGCAGGGGGAGCAGGAAAGCCTGCAGCGCGATGTCGCTGCGGATCGTGATGGCGGGCTCGTGGTCCCTGAGCCAGGCGTGCAACCGGCCCTTGCCGTCCTCGGTGATCACGTAGATCTTGCGACCGCGCGCTCCCTCGGACTGGACCGCGATCAGCCCGTCGGAGTCCATCTTCACCAGCTCGGGGTAGATCTGCGTGTGCCCCGCCTGCCAGACGTGGTTGAGCGAGCGTTCGAACGATTTGGCCAGGTCGTACCCGCTTGCCGGGCCTTTGGCCTCGAGCAGGCCCAGCAGCGCCATCCGCAGGGACATGATCCCACCTTAGTGCAACGCTTGACATGTAAGGAGTTACAGGTCAATCTTCACGTGTGAAACCTAACATATCGCTGCTCCTCGCCGTGCTCGGCGGGATGTTTCTGGCCATGCTCGACCAGTCGATCGTCGGGACCGCGCTGCCGCGGATCACCGCCGAGCTGGGCGGGACCACGCTCTACACCTGGGTGGTCACCGCCTACCTGCTGACCTCGACGGTGACCGTCCCGATGTACGGCCGGCTGTCCGACCAGCACGGCAGGAAGCCGCTGCTGCTCATCGGGATGGCCGTGTTCATCGTCGGATCGGCGTTGTGCGGGGCCGCCCAGGACATGACGCAGCTGATCGCCTTCCGCGCGCTGCAGGGCCTGGGCGCCGGTGCGCTGATGCCGCTGTCGCTGGCGCTGGTGATCGAGATGTTCCCGCCGGACCGCGGCGGCTCGCGCATCCAGGGCGCGCTCGGCGCGGTGATGGCGCTGAGCTTCCTGGCCGGGCCTTTCGTCGGCGGCGTCTTCACCGACCAGGTGAACTGGCGCTGGTCGTTCTACGTGAACGTGCCGCTCGGGATCATCCTGATGGCGATCGTGTGGCGCCAGTTGCCTCGCCGTGCGGGTACGGGCGGCGGGCGGCCCGACTACCTGGGCATCGGCGTGTTCACCGTGGCGATCAGCGCGCTGCTCGTGGGGCTGACCGAGAAGGGCGTCGACGGGCACACCTGGACCAGTGCCGCGGTGATCGTGCCGATCCTGCTGGCGCTGGCGTTGCTGGTCATGTTCGTGCTGGTCGAGCTGCGGGTCGAGCACCCGATCGTGCCGATGCACCTGTTCCGCAACCGCGACTACACGCTGGTCATGGTGATCTCGTTCTTCACCGCGTTCTGCATGTACGCGGGAGTGGTCTTCCTGCCGCGCTACTTCCAGTCGGCGCTCGGCGTGAGCGCCACCGACTCCGGGATGCGGATCTACCCGCTGACCCTGGCCATGGTCACGGGCAGCATCGTCATGGGCGCCCTGATGAGCAGGACCCGCAAGTACAAGCCGTGGCTGATGGCCTCGCCGTTCCTGATGATCGCGGGCACGCTGCTGTGCGTGAACCTGGCCGTCGACACCTCGCCCTGGCTGCTGGCGGGCTGGATGGTGCTGATCGGGCTGGGCATGGGGCCGATGCTGTCGGGGCTCACCGTGGCCGCGCAGCAGTCGGTGCCGCCTCAGCACATCGGCGTGGCCTCGGCCAACCTGACCTTCTTCCGGCAGATCGGCGGCTCGGTCGCGCTCGCCTTCGCCGGCACCGCCTACACCTCCGTGATCGTGAACGAGGCGCCGCGGCACGGGCTGCCCGCCGCCCATGCCGCCGCGGCCGCGGAGGTCATCCCGATACTGGGCGTCGCGGGCGCCGTCGTCGCGCTCGTGGCGATCCTGGCGCTGCGCGGCGGCGCGCTCCCGCGCATCCCTCAAGCGCAGGTCGAGGTGGAGGCGAGTTTGGCGTCGTGAGAAGCTTTGAGGGTCCCCAACACCAGGAGGTCCTCATGGCGGAAACACCGGAGCAGGAAGTCAGCGAGACTCCCGAGGACGAGATGAAGCGCAAGTTCCGTGAGGCGCTGGATCGCAAGCGCAACCAGCACGCCGACGCGGGCGCGGGTGGCAGGGGCGGGGATCCGTCGAAGATTCACGGGGCTCACGGCCCGGCCGCCAGCAAGCGCTCATTCCGACGCAAGAGCGGCGGCTGACGCTGGTGTTTCTAGGGGGTACGGCTTGCCGTACCCCCTCTCTTTTTTGACCCTTAAGGTAGATCTTCTGCCCTTTTCATGGGTTTTGTTTTGCTTTTGCTGGTTTTGACCCATAGAGTCCTTTGCGTTACCAGCTGGTGACCGTGCCCTTCACAAAGAAGAGGCCGCCGGCTGGCGCCGAATCCCGCACCCGCGGGAACCGGGGAACCACGTTCCTTGGGGTGAATCCGGCTGTGAGCCGGTAGGGCATCTCCACGTCCGAACCCGTCAGCTAACCCGGTAGGCGAGATGGAGAGGACTTTACTCACATGCTCGTTCCCCCGCCGCGCACAGAGTCACAGCCTGCCGCAGCCTACTGACGGCCCTTCCCCCTCAGCTTTCCCCCCTGCGCTCCGCGTAGCGACCGTTCGGCCTCCTGCCCGGCTACGCCCTTCTGATTGAGCGCTTTGCCCTGTTCCCGCACGAAGGACTTTGCTTTTCCATGTCTGCTCGCTTCGGCATGCGTTCTATCGCCCTGCTCGGCGCCGGTCTCATCGGCGCGCTGACCGTCAGCACCACCGCTGCTCACGCCGACTCCTTCGACCAGAAGAGGCCCCTGCTCAAGGGCGGGACCACCGCCTCCTACTTCTGGGACGACTCCTCCGGCCGCGCCGGTGACACCGGCCTGCCCGCCAGCGGCAAGCCCATGCAGAAGGGCCTGGTCGCCAGCCCCAGCTGGCCCCTGTTCACCGAGGGCTACGTCATCTACAAGGGCAAGAAGGCGCCGTTCTTCGTCGGCGACCGCGGCCCGGGCAACCCCTCCAACAGCGGCGTCATGCTCGACCTGGACGCCAAGACCTTCGCCCAGCTCACCGGCGGCAAGTTCAACTCCTCCACGCTCGGCGTCGACGGCGTCGGCGGCGAGGGCCACATCAAGGTCCAGTACGTCATCACCAAGTGGGGCGGCGGCCCGGGCAAGAAGAACCACCCCGTGGCCTTCTCCACCGGCGCCTACGCTCGCTTTGACCACAACCCGGCCAAGCCGCCGAAGGTCATCCTGCCGCAGGCCCCGAAGCAGCAGCCCGAGACCAAGCAGCCTGACGCCCCGGCCCAGGCCGCGCTGCCCGCTGACCCCCAGCAGGACAAGCCCGCGGGCGTGAGCCCCGCGCTGGCGGCCGCCGCCAGCGAGCCGGTCAACCAGTCGAACGGCGTCGGCGGCTTCGCCATCGCCGGCGGCCTGGCCATCCTGGGTGGCGGGCTCGTGCTCGGTCAGGACAAGCTGCGCAAGCTCGTCCGCCGCTGAGACCAGAGCCCTCCACGCGGCTGCCCCTTCCCCCTGGGCGGCCGCGTGGGGGGCTCTTCCTCTTTACGAAGAGAAACTAGAATGCCATTCTGATCGGGTGACCACGCGCGTTCCCGTCAACGGCATCGAGATCGTCTACGAGAGCATGGGGTCGCCCGACGGGCGGCCCCTGTTGCTGATCATGGGCCTCGGCGCCCAGCTCATCCACTGGGACGACGACCTGTGCCGGCTCCTGGCCGAGCAGGGCCACCATGTCGTCCGCTACGACAACCGCGACGCGGGCCTGTCGACCCACCTGCCGCAGGCAGGCGATCCCCCCTACCTCCTCGAGGACATGGCCGACGACGCCGCCGGGCTGCTCGACGCGCTCGGCTGGGACCGGGCGCACATCGTGGGCGCCTCGATGGGCGGCATGATCGCCCAGGCGCTGGCCATCCGGCACCCCGACCGGGTGCTCACGCTCACCTCGATCATGTCGACGCCGGGCCCGTCGATCTCCCCGCCGACCGAGGCGGCCCTGGCGGTGCTCATGTCGGTGCCGCCGTCGGAGCGCGAGGCGCTCATCGAGCACGAGCTCCACACCTGGTCGATCATCGGCTCGCCCGGTTTCCCGCTGGACCGCGAGCGGATCGCCTGGATGACAGGGACGGCCTACGACCGCGCCTGGGACCCGGACGGGACCGGCCGCCAGCTCGCCGCGATCATGGCCTCGCCCGACAGGACCGAGGCGCTGGCCGGGCTCCGCATGCCCACGCTCGTCATCCACGGTGAGGACGACCAGCTCGTGCCGCTGGCCGGCGGGCAGGCCACCGCCGCGGCCGTGCCCGGTGCCCGGCTGCTCACCTTCCCCGGTATGGGCCACGACTTCCCGCGCCCGCTCTGGCCGGAGATCGTCGGTGCGATCACCAAGCACACCGCCGGCTGACGCGGCCCGCGCCCTCGCGCGCGGGCCGCGTGGCCGTCAGATCTCCAGCTTCTCCTCGATCGCCTTGAGGTTGTGCCTGGCCAGGGCGAGATTGGCCCTGCTGCGGTCGAGCGCGAGGTAAAGGAACAGCCCCTTGCCTCCCCTTCCCGTGATCGGGCGGATGATGTGGTACTGCCCGGTCAGCGTGATGAGGATGTCCTCGATCACGTCCTTGAGGCCGAGCGAGTCCATCGTGCGCAGCTTGGCCTTCACCACCTCGGTGTTGCCCGCCGCCGCCACCTGGAGATCCAGATCCTTGGAGCCGCCCAGCGTGCCGAGCGCCATCCCGCTGCCGTGGTCGACGATCGCGGCGCCAAGCGCGCCGTCGATCCCCATCATCTCCTTGAGGGAGACGTCCATGCCGGCCATGTTTTCCTCCGATCGTTTCTGCGGTCACTGCTTTCGTGCTGCGATGGCGGCCACGCTCGCCGCCGTCTTGCGCCCCTCCAGCCGGAGCAGCCCGAGATTGGTGCCGGGCTCTGCCAGGACTGTGAGGACGATGGTGGGGCCCGCGGCGTAGAAGGCGGCAAAGCCCGCGGTGCCCGAGATGAGCGTTTCCTCCAGCCCGCCCCGGCCGGCCAGCGCCATCATGCGCCTGCTCATGGCCAGCACCGCCGCCGACAGCGCGGCGGTCTGATCCTGGCCCTCTCCCCGCAGGTCGCTGGCGATGGTCAGCCCGTCGACCGTGCACGCGATGCTCCCGTCCACGCACG
The DNA here is from genome assembly GCF_018531495.1 of Nonomuraea sediminis. GTDB lineage: Bacteria > Actinomycetota > Actinomycetes > Streptosporangiales > Streptosporangiaceae > Nonomuraea > Nonomuraea sediminis. The sequence continues at coordinate 164,777 of NZ_JAHDTI010000009.1, read as the reverse complement.
GGTTGCGCTCGCGCAGGAGGACCATCTCTTTCATTAACTCCTCGCGCAGTTCCACGGGTGGCCTCCTCCTGAGTGAGGGGAACCTCACGACAACTCCTCCAGCGCCTTCTTCAGCCGCAACAGCAGGGTCAGGTCCATCGGGTCCGCGGTCACCGTGGGACCGATGGGCAGGTGCGGCGCCTGCGGATCGTGCGGCGGGCGCTCCGTCGCCGTGCGGGGTTCGCGCCGCGGCAGCGGGTCCGCCGTCTCCAGCAGCCCGGCCGCCGCCATCTCCCGTACGGCCAGCAGGATCGAATACCCGGACCTGCCCAGCCGTGCGGCCAGTTCGAGCGGGGTCGCCTCCCGGTCCGCGCCGATCAGGATCTCCCACTGGACGTCGCTGATCGTCACGCGCGAGCCGGGCAGCCGGACCGCCGGCCGTACGGGGGAGGTGTCGAGGTCGGCGCGCGGCCAGGCCTGGGCGAGCCGGGCACGGCGCCGAGCCGTCTCGCGCACCAGCCCGGCGACGTCGAAGAACCACTGGCCGCCCAGCCAGTGCTGCTGGCCGGGCTGGAACTTGGGCCTGGTCCCGGTGACGGGCAGGAGGAAGAAGGCCGCGTCCAGCACGGCGGCGAGGACGAGGTACTGCAGCTCGCCGTGGCTGATGCTGCTCTCTTTGAGCATCAGGTCGCACCCGCCGCCGGACTGGTAGACCCGCATCGATTCCTCGGGGACCCGGCCGTTGAGGGTGAGCAGGCGGTCGGCGGTAGGGGTCTGGACGCATTCCATGTAGGTCACCCGGCCCTCGTCCAGGTAGATCGTTCCAGCTCTGCCCACTCGCAGAGCACCCGTGGAGCGTTCGCGGGCGAAACCGGCCAGCAGCGCGTCGAGGCGGGCCATGGTTCACGTCATCAACTGGCCGGAGATGGCCTGCAGGCGGTAGCGCGCCAGGGCGAGGTTCGACCGTTCCAGGTCCAGGCGCACGTAGATGACCAGCGGACCGTCGAAATGGGTCTCCAGGAGCCTGAGCAGATGATGGCCCTTGTCGGTGGTGACCAGCATGTCGTCGATCCGGACGGTCTCGCCGGGACTGGATCTGGACAGGCCGTCCATCGTGGCGCGCAACGCCTCGGTGAGGGCGGCGGCCGAGGTCTCCGCGTCCACGCCGCGGGGCGTGCTGTCGGACGCCACCGCCATGCCGCTCGTGTGGTCGACGAGCATCGCGTCCAGTGCCCCCGGGATCGCCATGACCTCGGTCAGGCAGTCGTCCAATCCCAACATCTGCTCTCCCTCGCCGTCCGCAGGACTGGGACAGCGTAGAGACGGCGGTTGAGAGGCGGGAGCGGGAAGTGACAGGTGTTTATCGCCGAGAGGAAGAGTTATCCCCTGCGGAGGAGAATTTCGCGCTTTATGCCGAAAGTTCGCGCGATTCGAGAATTTTACTCACGTTCTGTTCCGCCCATGTGGCCACCACGGCGATCGGGCCGTGCAGCGAACCGCCCAGGTCGGTGAGGGCGTACTCCACCCGCGGCGGCACCTCGGCGAAGATCTTCCTGCTGATGAGCCCGTCGTGCTCCATCGTCCGCAACGTCTGGGTCAGCACCTTCGGCGTGACCCCGCCGATGCGGTCGCGCAGCGCCGTGAACCGCATCGGCCCGTCGCTCAGGCTGAGCAGCACCAGGACCGACCACTTGTCCCCGATGCGATCCAGCACCACCCGCGTCGGGCAATTCGGGTCGAAGACATCGCCAGTATCCATAAGGTACTTATAGCACGATGAAGTAACCAGTATCCATTGGATACTATGGGCGCCATGAAGATCCTTCTCTTTGGCGCGACCGGCATGATCGGTCAGCGCATCGCCGCTGAGCTCACCAATCGCGGGCACGAAGTAACGGGAGTCAGCAGGTCAGGCGGCCCGGTCAAGGGCGACGTCGCCGACGCGGGCAAGCTCGCCCGTGGCCACGACGTGGTGATCTCGGCCATCGCGCCGCCGCGCGACGGCACCGAGCCCGAGCCGGCCTTCCTCGCCGCCAACCGCGCGCTCATCGACGGCGTACGGCAGGCGGGCGTCACCCGGCTGATCGTGGTCGGCGGCGCCGGCGGCCTCAAGGTCGCCCCCGACCTCGACCTGGTCGACACGCCCGACTTCCCCGCCATCTACAAGAAGGAAGCGCAGGCCCAGCGCTCCAACCTGCAGATCTACCGGGGCGTGGACGACCTCGACTGGACCTACATCTCGCCCGCGGCCGAGATCGCGCCCGGCGAGCGCACAGGCGACTACCGCGTCGGCGGCGACGAGCTGCTCACCGACGACGAGGGTCGCAGCTTCATCACCGCCGAGGACTACGCGGTGGCCGTCGCCGACGAGGTCGAGAAGGGAGCGCACCCGCGCTCGCGCATCTGCGTGGCCTACTGAACCGGCTCGTCGGGCAGCAGGGCCTTCTCGTCCGGCTTGTGGACCAGCACGTTGTCCACATACGACTTGACGGCCTCGGCCAGCCCGACGTCTCCCCCCGCGGCCTCCGACAGGTACCACCTGTGGTCCAGGATCTCGTGGAAGAGCTGCGCGGCCTCCAGCTTGCCGCGCAGCTCGGCGGGGATCGCGGCGACCGTGGGCTGGAACACCTCGGCCAGCCAGCGGTGCGCCACGATCGCCTCGTCCTCGTGCCGCAGTCCCTTGGCCACGCGGAAGCCGTCCAGATCGTTCAGCAGCCGCCGCGCCTGGTTCTCCTCCACGTCCAGGCCGGTCAGCCGGAGCAGGCGGCGCTGGTGGTGGCCGGCGTCGACCACCTTGGGCCGCACGATCAGCCGCCCGGTGCCGACCTTGCGCCTGACCATCATCTCCGCCACGTCGAACCCGAGCAGGTTGAGCCGCCTGATGCGGTTCTCCACCTTGTGCCAGTCGACCTCTTCGATGATCTCGTCCTGGGTGATCTCGCTCCACAGCCGGTGGTAGCGGGCGACGATGTCCTCGGCCGTCTCCATCGGGTCGATCGACGGGTGCAGCAGGTCGCCCGCCTCCAGGTCGAGCATCTCGCCGAAGATGTTGGTGTGCGCCAGGTCGATGTCGCCCAGCCGCTGGCCCTCGCTGATCATCGGGTGCATCTCGCCGGTCTCGGCGTCCACCAGGTACGCGGCGAACGCGCCCGCGTCCCGCCTGAACAGCGTGTTCGACAGCGAGCAGTCGCCCCAGTAGAAGCCGTTCAGATGCAGCCTCACCAGCAGGACGGCCAGCGCGTCCAAAAGCCTGGTGAGCGTGTCGGGCCGCAGCGTGCCCGACATCACCGCGCGGTAGGGCAGCGAGAACTGCAGGTGCCGGGTGATCAGCGCCGCGTCGAGCCCGCCGTCGCGCCCGGTCACGTAGGCCACCGGCTCCACCGCAGGGGCGTCGAGCCTGGCCAGGTCCCACAGCAACTGGTACTCGCGCTTGGCGTAGCGCTCGCTGATCTCCTTGATCGCGTAGACCTTCCCTGACAGCCGCGCGAAGCGGACCACGTGCCGGGAGATGCCGCGGGGGAGGTCGACCAGATGATGCTGGGGCCACTCTTCGAGTGGGATCTCCCAGGGGAGTCGGATCAGGTCAGGTTCGCCGAGCGCGCCGGTGATCTGCAGGGCCATTTCATCAGGATATTGTGCGAAAGTGGATGAGTTCCTGGCGTGGTACTTCGCGAACAACCCCATCACCGCGACCTCCCTCGGCGCCGACGGCTACGCCCGCACCCTGGGCGACTTCACCGAGACCGGGCTGCTCCGCTACTCCAAGGAGCGGGTCACGTGGCTCGAACGGCTCTCCGCCCAGTCCGGAGGCTCCCCCGATGACGAGATCGACCGGGAGCTCGTGCTCTCCCACCTGCGCGGCGAGCTCGCGCTCGACGGGTGGCCGTGGTGGCGCCGTGACCCGTCGGTCTACCTGAGCTCGATCTTCGGCTCGCTGTTCGTGCCGTTCCAGCGCGCCCTCCAGCCGGAGGCCGAGCTCGTCGACGACGCCGTCGCGCGGCTGGCCGAGGTGCCAGGGGTGCTGGCGGCCTGCCGTACCAACCTCTCGCCCGATCTCGCGGCGGACCTGCTCGTGCGGCGCGCCCTCGGGCAGGCGCGCACGGCGCGCGGGCTGCTCACGCGCACCATCCCCGGCATGATCTCCTCGCCGGCGCTCAGGGAGCGCTTCGTGGACGCCGCGTCGCCGGCCGCCGACGCCTTCGACGGCTTCGCCGCCTTCCTCGAGGAGTTCCGCTGCGGCGGGACCTGGCGGATGGGGGAGGAGCTCTACAGCACGCTGCTGCGCGAGCGCGAGATGCTCGGGTACGGCGCGGCCGAACTGCACGCCAAGGGGGTGGAGCAGTGGGACCTGCTCGACACCGAGATGCGTGCCGTCGCCTCGCGCCTTGACGGCTCGTCCGGCTGGCGGGCGGCGCTGGAGTCCCTGATGGACGACCACCCGCCGACCCTCGAGGCGATGCGCGCCGAGTACGAGGCCGAGACCCGCCGGGCGCGCGACTTCGTGCTCGAGCGCGAGCTGGTCACCTTCCCCGACGGGGAGGAGTGCGACGTGCTGCCGTCGGCCGAGTACAACCGGCCCATCCTCGCCGTCGCCCACTACATCGCGCCGCCGCCTCTCACCCCCTCCCGCAAGGGGTACTTCTTCGTGCCCTACACGCCCGACTCCTTCACCGAGGAGCAGGTACGGCAGCGCCTGCGCAGCAACCACCGGGCCCAGATGCCCGACACCGCCGTGCACGAGGCCTACCCCGGGCACCACTGGCACCTGTCGCACATGGCGGCCAACCCGCGCACGGTCCGCAAGGTTTTCCGCACGCCCTACTTCTCCGAGGGCTGGGGGCTGTACGTGGAGAAGATGATGCACGAGCAGGGGTACTTCGACACGCCCGCCACCGAGCTCGCCTATCTCGACGGGCGCATCTTCCGCGCGGCGCGGATGGTGGTGGACACGGCGCTGCACTGCTCGGACATGCCGATCGCGGAGGCCGAGCAGTTCATGGCCACCAAGTCGGCACTGTCTCCCGAGACGGCGGCCGTCGAGGTCAACCGCTACTGCGCCTGGCCCACGCAGGCGCCCTCATACCTCACCGGGGCCCTGGAGATCGACGACATCCGCGCCTCTTACGCGGGGTCGCTCCGCTCCTTCCACGACAAGCTCGCCGGCTCCGGCGGCCTCCCCCTCGGCCTCGCCCGCCGCGCCACCCTCTCCTAAACTCCACCCACCCCCGCCGTACGCCCCTTCCCCACCGCTACCCGCCCACCCACCCCACAACGGGGACGCCCGAGGTCCATAGAACCCACCGCTGCCCGCACGCACCTACGGCCGAGCGCTGCTACCCGGCGCCGGGTCGGCGAGACGTTGTGCGGCGGGTCCCGGCGCAACACGTGCGGCGACCGGCCGTGCTTCCACCTCGCCGTACCACGACCCCGCACGCACCCACCGGCCCAGCACTCCTACCTGGCGCCGGGTCGGCGAGCCGGTGTGCGGCGGGGCTCGGCGCGTACGGTGAACAGCCATGGCGTGCTCGGTCAGGGGCGGCGGGGGAAGGTGGGTGGGTTGAGGGCGCGGTCGACCACTGCTGCGAGCTGGGATTCCGTGAGGATCGTGGGCCGGCCGATCGCGAGGCCGCGGACGTAGACCTCGCACAGCCACTCCAGGAGGCGGGTCGAGGAGAAGGCCTGCTCGAGGGACGCGCCGACGGTGACGCCGCCGTGGTTGGCGAGGAGGGCGGCCTGCTTGCCCTCCATCGCGGCACGGACGTTGGAGGCCAGCTCGGGCGTGCCGTACGTCGCGTAGTCGGCGACCTTGATCGTGCCGCCGAGCAGCAGCGCGTTGTAGTGCACCGGCGGCAGCTCCGTCATCGTCGTGGCGACGACCGTGCCGAAGACCGAGTGCGTGTGCACGATCGCCTGCGCGCCCGTGGCCTGGTAGAGGGCCAGGTGCATGGGCGTCTCCGACGACGGCTGCGTGTCGCCCGCGACGAGGTAGCCCTCGAGGTCCACGACGGGGCAGGCCTCGGGCGTGAGCTGGTCGAGCGCCACCCCGGAAGGCGTGACGGTCACCAGGTCGCCGTCGCGGACGCTCAGGTTGCCCGAGGTCCCGATCACCAGCCCCTGCTCGACGCATCGCCTGCCGTACTCGCAGAGCTCCTCGCGCAAGTCCATGCAGGGCAATGTAGTCGGTCGTCCGAAATCCCTCAATCACGTTGACGCTCGCGAGTTGGGAACGTATGTTCGAGACCCTGCTATGGAAGGGGTCAGCATGATCGCGATCTATGGCGCCAACGGGCACACCGGCAGGCTGGTGGCCGCCGAGCTGCTCGACCGCGGCGAAGAGGTGGTGCTCGCGGGCAGGAACGCCGCCGCGCTGCACGCCATGGCCGAAGAGCTGGCCTCGACCAGCGTCCAGGTGAAGGTCGCGCCGCTGGACGATCCCAGGGCGTTACGCGAGCTGGCGAGCGGCGTCGCGGTGTTGATCCACTGCGCGGGGCCCTTCGCGGAGACGTGCGAGCCGGTGGCGTCCGCGGCCGTCGCGGGCGGGTGCCACTACCTCGATCACGCGGTCGAGCCGCATCCGGTGAAGTTCCTGTTCGAGACCTACCAGGGGGCGGCCGAGCGGGCGGGCATCGTCATGGTCCCGCAGATCAGCTTCTACGGCGGGCTCGCCGACCTGCTCGCGTCCGCGGTGGCCGAGGGGCTGGGCGAGGTCGACCGGCTGACGGTCGGATACTCGGTGAACGGCTGGCGGATGACGCCCGCCGCGGTCAGGACGGCCGAACTGCTGATCGGCGAGATCGACCGGATCACCCACGTCGGCGGCGAGCAGCGTGTCGGGCCGGTGGAGATCCGCAACACGGTCTTCCCGTTCCCGCCGCCGGTCGGGCCGCGCACGATGATCGCGCCGTTCCCCTCGGGTGAGGTCGTCACGATCCCGCGCCACGTGGCCGTCCGGACGGTCGAGTCGCAGCTCACCTCCAGCACGTTCGAGGACGAGCGCACCTTCACCAGCCAGCACGCCACGCCCGCCGAACGCGCCCAGTCCGACTTCACCATCGCCGTGCAGGCGGTCGCGGTGGGCGGCGGCGGTCGCAACGGTCACGTCCGCGGTCACGACATCTGGCGTGCCGGGGCTCTGGCCTCGGTCGAGGGCGCGATCCGGCTCGTCCACGGCGACGGCCCCAAGGAGCCCGGCGTCCTCAGCACCGCCGAAGCCTTCCCCGCCGAACCCTTCCTCCGCACCCTGGAGTCCACCGCCGCCTTCACCCTCTCCTTGTAACAGCCCCGAGTACGGCAAGCCCCAACGAACCCCGGGTTATCTCGACAGAGACCCGGGCACGACCAGACCCGATCGCGGGAGTTTCAGGCTGGGGATTCCGGGCGAACAGGACCGGGGTGGCGGGCTCCGGCTGGAGGTCGGGGGTGCCGCCACCCCCGCACGCAGCCGGTCCAGGGCGCCACGGGAGGCCGTAGGGGTTTCGTACGGGCTCTCGTGAGCGGGTGTGGTTCGGGCGCGGGAGTTTCGGGTGGGAAGTCCGTGGGTGGCCTGGACCGGGGTGGCGGGGTTTCGGGCGTCGTTGCGGTGGCCGACCGGGGGCGGGTCAGTGGGCGTCTTCCTGGAGGTGGCCGGCCCTGTGCGGCGGGTGGCGGTGGGGTGGCTTGCCGTACGTTCGCGATGGTTGCCTGGGCGTTGGAGAAGGATTACGGGCGGATTGTGGTGCCCTGGGCGGAGTGGAGGCGCCATGTGCCGTCCGGGGTGAGGGCGAAGACGTGGGTGTAGCGGCTGGCCGCGGTGAAGGGGGCGCCGTCGGGGCCGGTGAAGTTCATGGTGGTGCGCCCGACCACGATGCCCGTGTCCCCGATGCGCCGGACGATGGCCTCCTCGGGGAAGGACTCGATCGCCGGGAAGCGGAGCGAGCCGCCCGAGATGAGGCCGAGCAGCGCGTCCCGGCGGGCGATGGCGCCGTCCTCGATGCCCACCAGGACGAAGTCGTCGGCGAGCAGGCGCTCCAGGGCTTGGACGTCGCCACCCACGAGGGCGTCGAAGAAGCGGCGATCGTGGTCGAGCAGCGCGGCACGGTCCTCGGCGGTGATGGTCATTGCGGGATGTTAAACGTTGACGCCGGTGACAAGGTCAACCCACAGTCGGCGCCGCCGGTCGAGAGCGGGGAGAGGGCGGCGTTCGAGGGTGACAAGTCAACGCGGCCGGTCGAGGGATGGCACGTCAACGCAGCCGGTCGAGGGGCGGCACGTCAGCGCAGTGGCGTTCGTGCGTGACAACGTCAGCGGAGGCGGTCGAGGGCGGTGAGGAGGTGGCGTTCGAGGTCCACCCGGGTCAGGCGGCCGGGGTAGAGGAGCAGGTGCAGGCTGAGGCCGTCGACCAGGGCGAGCAGGTATTCGGCGAGGTCGTCGAGGTTCTCCTCGGCGGCCAGCTCGCCGGCCGCGCGGGCCTCGCCGAGCAGGTGGCGTACGGCGTCGCGGAGCTCGGCCGCCTCGGCGCGCTGGACCTCGGCCAGGTGCTCCGAGGCCAGGCTGCGGCTCCAGAAGCTGACCTCCAGGCGGGTCTCCTGGGTGCGTTCCGCGTCGAGCGGGAGGTTGTCCAGGAGCAGTTCGCGCAGCGCGGCCAGGCCGGTGACCCCCTCGACCTTGCGCGTGAGGCGCTCGCGGATGCGCTGGTGCGACTGGCGCAGCGCTGACAGCAGGATCTCGTCCTTGTCGGCGAAGTAGTGGGCGAGCACGCCGTTGGAGTATCCGGCCTCCTTGGCGATCGCGCGCGTGGTGGCGGCGTCGAGGCCGTCGCGGACGATCACCCGGCGCGCCGCCGACAGGACCTCGCGGCGGCGCTCGTCATGGTCAACGATCTTGGGCATTCGGTGACACCTCCCTGGCACCAGCATATTGACTTTTTATTCGGACGTCTGTCTACTAACCGCCATGAGGGTAGTCACGGTAGGTGTCCACATCGTGGATGTTCTGACCAGGCCCGTGGAGTTCATCCCCGAAGGGCAGGACACCGTCCTGGTCGACCAGATCCGGCTCACCGCCGCGGGCGCCGCCGCCGGTACGGCCGTGGACCTGGTCAAGCTCGGCAACCAGGTCACGACGATGGGCGCGATCGGCGACGACGAGCTGGGCGACTTCCTGGTCATGGTGATGGCCAGGCACGGGGTCGACGTGTCGCGGCTGTCCCGGCGGGCGGGGGAGCAGACCGCCGCGTCGATCCTCCCGATCCGCCCGGACGGCGGGCGGCCCAGCTTCCACGTCCCCGGCGCGAACCTGAGCGTCACCTTCGGCGACGTGGACGCCGAGGCCCTGCGGGATGCCGACGCGGTGCACCTGGGCGGGGTGGACGTGACGTTCGGGCTGGGCGATCCCGCGTTCTTCGAGCTGCTCGACTCCGTGCGGGCGGCCGGGACGATCGTCACGATGGACCTGCTGTCGGAGATGCCGGACCTGCTGGGGATGGCCAAGGCGTTCCTGCCGCACGTGGACTACTTCCTGCCCAACGAGTCGCAGGCCAAGCTCATGACCGGGGCACCGGACGTGGAGACTGCCGCGTCCCAGTTGCTGGCCGAAGGCCCGCGCGGCGTCCTGGTGACCCTGGGCGCCGAAGGCAGCCTCCTGGTCACCGGCGGCGTGCCGGCCGAACGGGTCCCGGCACTCCAGGTCGAGGTCAACGACACCACCGGCTGCGGCGACGCCTACTGCGCCGGATTCATCACGGGCCTGCTGCACGGCCAGGACGTGCGCACGGCCGCGAGCTGGGGTACCGCTGCCGCCACCCGCGTGGCCACCGGCCTCGGCTCCGACGCCGGCATCACCGACCTGCCCACCACCCTGGCCATCCTCCCCGCCCAGGGATGACAACGCCGCGACACCCGCTCCGCGTGTGCCGGGAGGCGATTGCCGTGGTGACGGGTAACGGCTGACGGATGACAGGGCTTGCCGTACAGACTTGTGAGGGAGACTTTCAGATGACAGATGCCGAACTTCGTCAGCGGGCGCTCAAGGTCGTGCCGGGCGGCATGTACGGGCACCTGAACGCGGCGATCTTCGCGCCCGGGTACCCGCAGTTCTTCGAGCGGGGCGAGGGCTGCAGGCAGTGGGACGTCGACGGGCGCGAGTACATCGACTTCATGTGCAGCTGGGGACCCGTCGTGCTGGGTCACCGGCATCCGCGCGTGGAGGAGGCGGCGGCCCGCCAGCTGGCCAAGGGCGACACGCTCAACGGGCCCGGGCCGATCATGGTGGAGCTGGCCGAGCTGCTGGTCGACCTGATCCCGAGCGCCGACTGGGCGATGTTCTCCAAGAACGGCACCGACGCCACCACCCAGGCGCTGATGGTGGCCAGGGCCGCGACCGGGCGGGCCAAGGTGCTGATGGCGCACGGCGCCTACCACGGCGCCGACCCGTGGTGCACGCCCTCACCGGCCGGGACCACCCCCAACGAACGCGCCGATCTCGTGGAGTTCCAGTACAACGACCTGGCCTCGCTGGAGGCCGCGGCGGCGACGGTCGAAGGGGACGTGGCGGCGATCATCGTGACGCCGTTCAAGCACGATTCCTTCGAGGACCAGGAGCTGGTCGAGCCCGAGTTCGCGCGCGGCGCCCGTGCGCTGGCCGACCGGCTGGGCGCGGCCCTGGTGATCGACGACGTACGCGCGGGGTTCCGCATCGACCTGCGCGGGTCATGGGAGCCGTACGGCGTGCGGCCCGACCTCACGGCGTGGTCCAAGGCGATGGCGAACGGCTACCCGATCGCCGCCGTGACGGGCACCGACGCGCTGCGCGCTGCGGCGCAGACGCTGTACACGACGGGGTCGTTCTGGTTCTCGGCCGTGGCGATGGCGGCGGCCAAGGCCACGATCGAGACGCTGCGCGACACGGACGGCATCGCGGCCATGGAGCGTGCCGGGACGCAGCTGCGCGAAGGACTCTACGCGCAGGCCAAGGCGCACGGCTTCGTCGTCAACCAGACCGGGCCGGTCACGATCCCGTGGCTCAGCTTCGACGGCGACGCCGACCTGTCCAAGGCGCTGTACTGGAGCGACGCCTGCCTGCGGCACGGCGTCTACATCCACCCGTGGCACAACTGGTTCATGTCCGCGGCCCACACGGAGGAGGACGTCGCCAAGGCCCTGCAGGGCACCGACGCCGCCTTCGCCGAAACCAGGTCCAACTTCGGCTGACGCTCCCGGTACGGCAGGCGACGCCGCCTCGCCGTACCGGCGCGGGGGTGTCCCGCGCCGGGGTCGGCGAGGAGGGGTGCGGCGGTCGTCAAGCGCCCTGTCCGGGGTGCCCTGTACGGCGGCAAGGGGAGCGTGGTGCGGCCGTCCGGCTTCGGGCCGGTTCGGTGCGGCTGCGGTTCTGGGCCGCGTTGCGGTGGGGCATTGGCATCGACTCGCCAGTAGCGCCGGTCGCGGGTCCTCAGCCGAAGTACGGCGGGCGGTCGGTGGCCGTGGCTCGCCGTATGGGCTCATGAAAGATCACATGCCGTACAGGCTCATGAAAGATCAGACGCCCGGGTGGATGATTCAGAAGCTGCCCAGGTGAAGACGCCCTTTGCCATCAGGGACTGTTCGTTGGCGGCGCGGGTGGCGAAGACCTGGGCTCTGACGCGTTGGACGCCGGGGTCGGCGGGGGCGGCGAGGGCGGCCATCTCGGCCAGGTGGCCGGCCAGGCGCTCGTCGCCGCGCGACAGCGCGTCCAGCGCGGCATCGGCGAGCCTGGTGGCGCCGCCGGCGAGGTCGGCCACCGCCGTGGCGAGCACCGCGTCGGGCGCGGGCTTGAGGTTGGCCGGGTTGCCGTCGTACCAGCCGCCGTACAGGCGCCACAGGTTGCGGACCACGAACTCGGGCTCGTCGTAGCGCGCCCGCAGGTAGGGCCGGTCCGCCAGGTGCGCGGGCGGCGTGACCGTGTGGACGATCTCGTCGAGCCGGGCACCGGCGTTGAGCAGGTCGAGCGTCTGCGTGATCAGCGACTCCAGCCATGCGGCCGTCTCCAGCAGCGCCTGCCTGATCCGGTCGCGCCCGAGGATCGGCGCGCCGTGGCTGGGCAGCATGATCTCGGCGTCCAGCGCCGCCATCCGGTGCAGCGCGTGCAGCCACTCCCGCGGATAGCGCTGCACCTTCTGCGGGTTGCCGCAGTTCGGCGTGACCCAGTTGACCTCCTCCCCACGGCTGAGCCAGGGGACTCCAACCCTCGCAGGTCGGACCTTCCTGCTTCACAGGCGACAGCCCCCGGGACGAACCCAAGCCGAGGTCTTACGTGGTCTCCACAGGCTTCACATCCCGCCAGCCCGGCGGTAGGTCCGGCAGCTTGGTTCTCGCCGCCGGACGACGCAACCGTACCAGCCTCGCACATATGTGCGAGGCCGTTTCCCGAAGTCGCGGTCGAAGCGGGCGGCCACCGCTTCATGGGCGTACACCGTGGCCCGGCGCGACTCCTCGAACGGCCCGGTGCCGAAGACGTGATCGATGTGCCCGTGCGAGTAGAACGCCGTGGTCAGCGGTGCCGTCGACCAGGCGCGTACGTCCTGGAAGAGCTGCCCGGCCGAGAAGGGGCTGCTCGTGTCGAACAGCGCCAGCTCCCCGTCGCCCTCGAAGGCGACGACGTTGCCGAACCCGGACCACCAGCCCAGGCCGTCCGCGATCGGCTGGACGCCCTTGCCCTCCATGCCCTGGTCGACGATGCTGTCGTCAGATTCGCCCCGCCAGATCCGATCCGCGTACTCCTCAATCATTTGTCCAGTCTCTTTCTAGAACGGGATTCTGGGCAAGAGGGTCACGGAGTTGCGTCGCAAGGTCACGGGTCGATTGCGGCCCCTTGACGGGTCACGCTGGGCGTTCGTACGTTCGGGCAAAACGATTAGGAAACTTTCCTAATTCTCTCTCTTCAGGAGCCCCCATGACCCACCCGGGAGAGATCACTCGGCGCCAGCTCCTGCGGCGCGCCGGACTGGCCGCGCTGATCGTGGGCCCCGGCGGGAGCCTGCTGAGCGCCTGCGCCACCGGCGGCTCGGGCAGCGAGCCGTCCGCGGCGCCCGCGACCTCGGCAGCCGCGTCGAGCGACCCCAAGAACCCCTTCGGCGTCGACGCGAAGAAGCCTCTCGAGGTGGTCATCTTCAGCGGCGGCTTCGGCGAGGCGTACGCCACCGACGTGCACGAGGCGCTCTACAAGCAGGAGTTCCCCGGCGTCTCGATCAAGCACAACGCCACCCAGCAGATCGGCACCCAGCTCCGCCCCCGCTTCGTCAGCGGCGACGTGCCCGACGTCATCAACAACTCAGGGCCCGAGGCGCTCGACCTGGCCCCGCTGGCCCAGGACGGCTCGCTGGCCGACCTGTCGCCGCTGTTCGACGCCCCCTCGATCGACGACCCGAGCAAGAAGGTCAGGGACACCGTCACCCCCGGCGTCCTGGAGAACGCCAAGCTCGAAGGCAAGGACCTGGTGCTCAACTACACCGTCGAGCACCGCGCGCTCTGGTACGACGCCAAGTTCTTCGAGCAGAAGGGCTGGCAGGTGCCCAAGACCTGGGAGGAGTTCAAGGCGCTCGGCGACACCGCCAAGAAGGAGGGCATCCTCCTGTTCGCCTACCCCGGGCAGAAGGGGCCGTACTACCAGCTCTGGAACATGCTCTACACGGCCGCGCAGATCGGCGGGAACCAGGTCCTGATCGACATCGACAACCTCGTCGACAACGCCTGGAACGCCGACGCCGTCAAGCAGTCGGTGAACGCCTGGGTGGACATCCAGAAGAACTACGGCGACAAGGCCTACTTCGGGCTCGACCACACCCAGACGCAGATCAAGCATCTGCAGCACAAGCTGCTCTTCTACCCCACGGGCTCGTGGATCGAGAACGAGATGGCCAAGGACAAGCCGGCCGGCTTCGAGTACGCCATCGCGCCCGTACCCAGCGTCACGGCCGGCGACAAGATGCCGTACGGTGCCATCCACGTCGGCGTGGGCGAGAACTTCGTCGTGGCGGCCAAGGGCAAGAACCCGCAGGGCGGCCTGGAGTACCTGCGGATCATGCTCTCCAAGCAGGGCGCCAAGGGCTTCACCGAGAAGACCAAGAGCCTGACCGTGGTCAACGGCGCCGCCGAGGGCGTCGACCTGCCGCCCGGCCTGATGAGCGCCTACAGGGCGCAGGACGCCGCCGGGCAGAACATCATCACCGACGCCCGCTTCGAGGGCTGGTACAAGGAGCTGTTCGACTTCGCCACCAAGCAGACCAACGCCGTGATGTCCGGGCGGATCACCCCGGACGAGTTCTTCAGCACGGTCCAGAAGAAGGCCGACGACATCAAGGCCGACTCCTCGATCACCAAGCAGACGCGGAGCGCCTAGCCGATGGTGCGGTTGCGCAAGTACGGGTTCATCGCGGGCTTCCTCGTGGTCCCGGTGGTGCTCTACGTGGTCTTCGTGATCAGCCCGTACGTCCAGGCGTTCCAGATCTCGCTGACCGACTGGAAGGGCGTCTCACCCCGGTTCAACTACGTGGGCTTCGCGAACTTCGCCCGCCTGTTCCGGGACGACGTCTTCTGGCAGGCCCTGCGGACTCACGCGATCGTCCTGGTAGCGCTGCCGCTGGTGACGATCGCGATCGCGCTGGTCTTCGCGTTCCTGCTCAACCTGGGTGGGGGAGCGCGCGGCGCGGGCATGCGCGGGATCTGGGGGTCGACGGTCTACAAGGTGATCTTCTTCTTCCCCCAGGTCCTGGCCGTCGTGGTGATCGGCGTGCTGTTCCAGGCCGTGTACCGGCCCGACGAGTACGGCGTCATCAACGGCGTGCTGATCAGGCTGGGCCTGCAGCCGGTGGGCTGGCTCACCGAGCCGAGCCTGGCGCTGCCCTCGCTCATCGCGGTGATGGTCTGGCAGGCGGTCGGCTTCTACGTGGTGCTGTTCTCCGCGGGCATGGCGGCCATCCCCAAGGACTACTTCGAGGCCGCGGCGCTCGACGGGGCGGGGCGCGGGCGCCTGTTCTTCTCCATCACGCTGCCGTTGCTGTGGGACACCATCCAGGTCGGCTGGGTCTACCTGGGCATCGCCGCCTTCGACTGTTTCGCCCTGGTCATGGTGCTGTCGGTCGACCAGGGCGGCCCCGACGGCGCCACCACCGTGCTGCCCGTCGAGATCTACAAGAACGCCTTCACCTACTCCAAGGCCGGATACGCCTCGGCCATGGGCGTCGCCCTGTTCTTCCTGACCATCACGTTCGCGGTGATCTCTCTCCGCGTGACCCGGCGAGAGAAGCTCGAGATCTGACATGGCACTCACCCGTGAGGACAGGCCCCGGCAGGGGGTGCTCAGCAGGCTCTCGCACGTCGCGCTGTTCGTCTGGGCGCTGCTGATCCTGCTGCCGCTGCTGTGGACGTTCCTGGCGTCGTTCAAGAACAACACCGAGATCTTCGGAGACCCGCTCCAGTTCCCGGGCGCGCTGCGGTTCGACAACTGGGTGCGCGCCTGGGACACCGCGCACATCGGGCGCTACATGTTCAACACGGTCGTCATCGTGGCGCTCAGCACGTTCGGCACCATGCTCTTCGGCTCGATGGCGGCCTACGTGCTGGCCCGCTACACCTTCTTCGGCAACCGGTTCATCTACTACCTGTTCGTGGCGGGCATGGCCTTCCCGGTGTTCCTGGCGCTGAGCACGCTGTTCGGGGTGGTCAAGCAGCTCGGGCTGCTCGACACCTACACCGGGGTGATCCTGGTCTACATCGCCTACTCGCTGCCGTTCACCGTGTTCTTCATGGCCGCCTTCTTCCGTACGCTGCCGGACGCGGTGGCCGAGGCCGCGATGATCGACGGGGCCTCGCACACCCGGACGTTCTTCCAGGTCATGCTGCCGATGGCCAGACCGGGCCTGATCAGCATCACCATCTTCAACGTGCTCGGCCAGTGGAACCAGTACCTGCTGCCGCTGGTGCTGCTCGCCGGCGCCAAGGACAAATGGGTCATCACCCAGGGCATCGCCAACATCTCGATCATCGCCGGCTACCAGGCGGACTGGCCCGCGCTGTTCGCCGCGCTCAACCTGGCGATCATCCCGGTGCTGATCATCTACATCATCTTCCAGCGGCAGATCCAGTCCGGGCTCGGCGCCGGGGCACTGAAGTAGCGTTGGCCCATGAGCTGGACACGTGAGGGCGAGACGCTGCGCCGTACCATCCAAGCCCCCGACTTCCCGACGGCCATCAGGATCGTCGACGAGATCGCGGTCAAGGCCGAGGAACTCAACCACCATCCCGACATCGACATCCGGTGGCGCACGCTGCACCTGTTGCTCACCACGCACGACAAGGGCGGCCTGACCGAGCTCGACTACACGCTCGCCGACCAGATCGACGACATCGCCGCCAAACACGGAGCGTAGGCGCTCGATCACTCGCTAGAGTGGTCGCCTCCGTCGCCGCTCTGGGGGGCTCGCATGCGCTCTCGCTTGCCGTACGGCATGCTCAGCTTGTCCATGCTGGTGGGACTGATCGCCACCGGCTGTTCACAGTCGACCGCCGGCACGCCGAGCGCGCCCGCCGCCGCACCCGTGGGGGTCACCGGCGGCGGCGAGTTCACCGGCGGCGATCCGGCCGCGATCGCCTACGATCGCAAGCTCGTGCCCCAGGGCGCCCAGGCCAGCCTCACCGCCGAGTCCGTCGGCGACCGCACGGTCACCTCGCTGGTCGTGGAGGGCTTCCTGCACAACCGGGCGTACGGCGCGCATCTGCACACCGAGCCGTGCGGCGCCGACCCGCAGGCGGCCGGGCCGCACTTCAAGCGCGGGACCGACGAGGTCTGGCTCGACTTCCGTACGCTGGGCAACGGCACCGGTCACGCCACCACCCGCCACGACTGGCAACTCGACCCCGCCCACCTGCCCCAATCCCTGGTCATCCACGCGGCCCCGGGCGCCTCGGCCCCCCGCATCGCCTGCCTCACCCTCCACCGCCGCTAGCTTTCGGGCCCTCGCGGATCTCGCCTGGCCTCAAGCGCCCCTGCCGCGTGCGCGTCAGGTTGCCGCCCTGTGCTGGGGGCTCACCTACGTGGCTTCACCTGTACGCCTCGTCTCCGTATCTCGGGCGCCGTAGGCGTTTGCGATCGTTGATCGCGAAATTGGTATCACTCGCACAAGAAGGGCGTCATAATTACATAATTACGCACAAAGGTGGAGGAGTGGCGATGAGCGAGCGCCGATGGCAGCCGCCCAGATTGCGGCTGTTCGAGGGCGTGCAACGCCGCGCCACCTGGCTGGAACTCCTGTACGACCTGGTCTTCGTGGTGGCCGTGGCCGAGCTGGCCGACGTGCTCGAGGCTGGCACCACCCCGGCGCGGCTGCTGACCTTCGTGGGGCTGTTCGTGCCCGTGTGGTGGGCCTGGGCGGGATACGTCTTCTACGCCAACCGCTTCGACACCGACGACGTCAGCCACCGGTTGCTGGTGATCCCGCAGATCCTGGCCGTCGCCACGATGGCGGCCAGCGTGTCCGACATCGCCGAGCGCTCGGCGATGTTCGCGCTGTCGTACGTGGCCGTGCGGGTCCTGCTGCTGGTGGCCTACCTGCGGGTGGGCCGGCACGTCCCCGACGCCAGGCCGCTGGCCACCCGCTACGCGATCGGGTTCACCGTCGCCGTGCTGATCTGGGTGGCCTCGCTGGCGGTCGAGCCGCCCACGCGGTACTGGTTCTGGGCCGTCGCGATGGTGATCGACCTGGCCACGCCGTTCGTGTCCCGGCGCCACCAGAAGGCGCTGCCGCCGCAGAGCGAGCACCTGCCCGAACGGTTCGGCCTGTTCGTCGTGATCGTCCTGGGCGAGGTCGTCGCGGCCGTCGTCGGCGGGCTCAAGGGGCACGCGGTCACCCCGGGCACGCTGCTCATCGCGCTGCTCGGCGTGGCCGTCGCGATGGCGTTCTGGTGGCTGTACTTCGACCACCTCGACGAGGAGGTCGTGCTCCGCACCCAGTTCGCCGGGCAGGTCTGGGTCTACTCGCACCTGCCGCTGTCGATGGGGCTGGTGGCCTTCGGCATCGGGATCGAGCACGCGATCGCGCACCCCAGCTCGGGCTGGGCGGTCGGGGTGCCCGCCGCGATCGTCTTCGCGCTGCTCGGGGTGCAGCGTCTGTGCTCGGGCGACCGTACGCAGGCCTTCATCCGGCTGGGCGCCGCGCTCGTGACGCTCGCCACCGCGGCGCTGCCGCTCGCGGCGGCGCTGCCCCTGATCCTTGTGTACGGCGGGGCCCAGGTGGGCCGTGATCTCATCAAAGGTGACAGATGACAGCAGAACTGTTCGAACGCCAGCTCGCCCTCATCGCCGACGGAGACCTTGAGGGGCTCCTCGCCCAGTACCACGAGGACGCCACGGTCGTCCGCCTCGACCGGGTCGTCCACGGCCCCGCGGAGCTCCGCGAGTTCTTCGCGTCGTACCTGGCGCTGAAGCCCGTCGTCGACGAGGTCAAATCCGTCCAGATCACCGACGACGTCATCTTCTACAACGCCGACATGACCATCGGCGGCAACCAACTCAACACCTTCGGCACCCTCGTCCTCAAAGAAGGTAAAATCTGGCGCCAAACCGCCGCCGCCGTCCCCCGCTGACCTGCCTCTCCGCTGCCGTACGGCAGGCCGCCGCCCCCGGCCGCCCGCCGTCGTGCGCTCGCGGCCCGCATCCGGCGCTTCCGGCGAGTCGACGACCGTGACTCGCCGCAACGCCGCTGCGATATCCAGGCACCACGGCCTTATCGGTGCTCCTGAACGAAAAATTTGCGGCGATCTCTTTGGACCAGCCCTGAAGGCTGTTTGTGTATTCAGTAGCCCATTTGCCGGAGGCGAACAGGCATTCTGAAGTTACGCACATGAATACTCATTCTTCGAAGCGAGACTCTCGCTGCCCAGCGGAGAGGGGAAGTCATGCTTCGTAATCGCTCACTCGCCATCCTCGGGACGGCACTTGTCGCCTCTCTCGCGATCCCTTCGAGCTTCGCCGCGGAGGCCATGGCAGCCTCGTCCCGAGCGAATCCAGAGGTCACGGCACCGTTGGCGAAGCGCGATCCGTGCATGGGCAAGGGCTCGGGCTGCGCAAAGGGAATGTCTGATGGATATGCCGATGGCGTACGATGCCAACCCCGCAATCCGTCGAGTCATGCGAACTCGAGCGACCCGGATTATGGATACGGCTACGAGATAGGCTGGGCAGACGGCTGGAAGCACAGCGAGTGCGGGGGTTCGACGCCATCGCAGCCCAAGAAGCCGTCCGCGAAGCTCCAACAGAGGGCTGCGGGCGAGGCCGCGGGTGAGTCCGACGCGGACGACCTCCAGCGGTGCGTAAGGTCTCACTACAGAGGCCACTCGAAGTCGTTCAAGAACGGATACCTCGAGGCCAACCCATA
The DNA here is from genome assembly GCF_018531495.1 of Nonomuraea sediminis. GTDB lineage: Bacteria > Actinomycetota > Actinomycetes > Streptosporangiales > Streptosporangiaceae > Nonomuraea > Nonomuraea sediminis. The sequence goes on along the minus strand of NZ_JAHDTI010000009.1, from coordinate 145,417 downwards.
CTGCTAGAGCCCGACCGCGCCCAGGAAGGTGGCTATCGCCCCCTGCTTCAGGCACCCTTTGCCGCCGGTGCGCTGAATGTGTGGGTTATGCGTGCTGGGTGGGGATGGTGCCGAGACGGCCGGACTGGTAGTCCTCGAAGGCCTGGACGAGTTCTTCGCGGGTGTTCATGGCAAACGGCGGATGTCTGGACAATTATGGGCGAATTTTGACACGGTGAGGGCGCCGGACGGTAATCGAAATTAGCCGACGTCTTCCGAGGTTGAATCATGCCATCTACGCGTCTCGCAGCGGACGAAGCCGCCTTCTACGCCAATCAGAGTGCCTTTTCCGCGCCCAATGGCCTCTCCCAGCTCTATGCCGACCTTCCACACGATCCAGCGGGACTTGCCCGCGCAGCGCGCGACATGATGATCCACCGCATGGAAGGCGAACTGTTCCAATACGCCATCCCGCAGGATCGCCTGTACAACGATGCCGAGTCGCGCTACATCGACGACATCCTGCGGATCATCATCGAGCGGAGCGCCGCGCCGTTGGCCGAGCGGCGCGAGGTCGGAGACCGTTTCGTCGGCGTGTGCCGCGACTTCGCGCTGCTGTACTGCTCGTTCCTGCGCCACGCGGGCGTTCCCGCGCGCCTGCGGATCGGTTTTGCCGACTACTTCGGCTCAGACGGGTTCCATGCCGACCACGTCGTGACCGAGTACTGGGATGACGAGCGGGGCTGGCTGCTCGCCGATCCGCAACTCGCCGACCCCGTGGTCGTCGCCGCGTGGAACGTCGACTTCGACCCGATGGATGTGCCGCGGGACCGCTTCCTGGTGGCGGGCAAGGCATGGCGGGCCATCAGAGCGGGCGAGGCGGACCCGACGACCTTCGGCCTCCATCCTCCCGAGGAAGGGCCGATGTTCGGGGAGTGGTTCGTGGCGCACGACGTGCAGGTTGACCTCGCCGCGCTGAACAAGGTCGAGACGCTGCTGTGGGACACCTGGGGGACAGGATCGGGCGGCGATGGCGAGATGACGCCCTCGACCTGCGAGCTGTATGACCAGGTCTCGCTGACAGCGTGCGACGAGGTTTCCTTCGACGCGGCGCGGAAGCTGTTCGCGGACGACGAGAGGCTGCGGACGCCGAAGATGGTGCTATCGCTGGCGCCTTTCAACGGTCCACGCGAAATCCGACTTCGCTGATACCGCTTGTGCCGAGTTCGGTGGGGCACCAATAACCCCCGGCTTCGGGCCGCAGAGAGCTGCTCAGGGGTCCATCTCCTGAGCAGCTCCCTGCGAGGGAGCGTTATCAGTCTTTGATGGTGGCGTGCATCTCCCAGACGAGGATCTCGGCTGGCGTGGTGGCGGTTACTTTGTTGCCGCCGGTGCTGGTGAATCGCACTGCGTCCCCTTCGTTCAGGGCGCCAGCCCCTTCGAGGACGACTTCGCCGCGCGGCACGAACAGGTGGAGGAACGGGGCATCAGGTAGCTCCACGGAATCGCCGGGGTTGAGGCGGGCGGCGTGGAGGGCGGCGTACTTGTTCTTGATGCGGATGGCGGCGTTGTCTGCGTGCTGGTCCATGCCGGAGGCGACGACGACCAGGCCGCCGCGGAGGAGTTCGTCGCCGATCTCGAGCTGTTCGTAGCCGGGGGTGATGTTGGGCTCGTCGGGGACGACCCACATCTGGATGAAGTGGACCGGGTCGATGTGCTGGTTGCCGCCCTGGAGGCGCCAGGAGTCGTTCTTCTCGCTGTGGAGGATGCCTGTGCCGGCGCTCATGCGCTGGGCGAGTCCGGGGTAGATGACGCCGTTGTGGCCGGTGGAGTCCTGGTGGACGAGGGAGCCTTGCAGCACCCAGGTGACGATCTCCATGTCTCGGTGCGGGTGGGTCTCGAAGCCCGTGCCCGGGGAGACGACGTCGTCGTTGTTGACCAGGAGCACGCCGTGGTGGGTGTTGGCCGGGTCGTGGTGATGACCGAAGGAGAACGAGTGCGAGGAGTCGAGCCACGGCAGCCGGGTGGTGAAACGCTCGTCGCGGCGGCGGATGTCGATGGTGGGCGCCGTGGTCATGAGTTCGGCCTCCTCGCGGTGAATGTGCTCTGGTGAAGAGAGCCATCCACTGGCTGTGCTCCCTTCGTGCTGGGCACAACCAAGTTTAGAATTCAACTATTCCAGGCGGGACATCATCCGCTCCATGCCGTTGACCCAGTTGTCGCGCAGCGCCCGGGTCGCGGCGGGCAGGTCGCCTGACAGGAGCTCCTCGGCGACCTTGGTGTGCTCGGCCGCCTCCCGCTCCAGTGGTGCGTCGTCGCCGTGCAGCAGGTGCGCGTAGCGGCGCATCCCGGCCTTGACGCTGGTGATCAGGTCGAGCAGGCGCTCGTTCTGGCAGCCGCTGAGCAGCAGGTCGTGCCACTCGTCGTCGTGCCGCTCGATGACCTGCTGCTCGGCCACCGCGTCGGGGAACTCCTGGGCCAGCTCGAGCAGCCTGGGCGCGATCTTGCGCAGGTAGGTGGGATCGGAGGTCTCCAGCGCCAGCGCCTCGAGCGCGGCGACGATCTCGCAGAGCTGCCTGAACTCCTGCTTGCTCACCGGCGCGAACCGGAACCCGCGTCCCTGGCTGCTCTCCAGCACTCCCTCGCCCGCGAGCGTGATCAGGGCCTCGCGCAGGGGAGTACGGCTGACGCCCAGCTCACCGGCCAGCGCCGCCTCGTTGATGTCGGTCCCGGCGGCGAAATCGCCCCGATCAAGCCTCCTCAGCAGCTCTTCCCTGATCTGCTCGCGCAGCGGTCGCCGCTCGATCGGCATGACGCTCCTCCGCTTCATCTGCCCCCGCCCGTATGTTAGCGCTTGACGTGATGCAAAATACTGCACTATGAATTCTGCATACAAAATAGTACTGAAGGAGTGACGGTGGGAGCGACCCGAGTACCGGGCCTGTTGTTCGGCGGTGACTACAACCCCGAGCAGTGGCCGGAGGAGGTCTGGGCCGAGGATGTGCGGCTCATGGCCGAGGCCGGCGTGAACATGGCCACGGTCGCGGTCTTCTCCTGGTCGCGCCTGGAGCCGCGTCCCGGCGTCTACGACTGGGGCTGGCTGGACCGGGTGCTCGACCTGCTGCACGAGCACGGCATCGCGGCCGACCTGGCCACCGCGACGGCCACCCCGCCGCCCTGGCTGGTGCGCGAGCACCCCGAGGTCATGCCGGTGGACGCCGCGGGGACCCGTCTGGAGTTCGGCTCACGCCAGGGTTACTGTCCCAGCTCGCCGGTCTTCAAGGAGCATGCCGTACGGCTGGCGAGAGCGGTGGCCGAGCGCTACAAGGACCACCCGGCGCTGGCCATGTGGCACATCTCGAACGAGTATGCCGACCACACCCTCGAGTGCTTCTGCCCGGAGAGCGCCCGACATTTCCGTACGTGGCTGGGTAAGAGGTATGGCTCCATCGAGGCGCTCAACCAAGCGTGGGGCACCTCGTGCTGGGGACAGCACTACACGAGCCTGGACCAGGTCGAGCCGCCCCGCAAAGCACCGGGACCGGTGAACCCGTCGCAGCTGGTCGACTGGCGGCGCTTCTGCAGCGACGCCCTCCTCGAGCTGTTCGGCGCGGAGAAGTCCGTGCTGCGGGAGATCACCCCGGACATCCCGGTCACCACGAACTTCATGAGCATCCTGCACGGCCTGGACTACTGGAAGTGGGCCGCCGAGGAGGACCTGGTCAGCGACGACGCCTACCCCGACCCAGCCGACCCCGAGTCGCACGTGGCGGTCGCGCTCAGCTACGACCTGATGCGCTCGCTGAAGCGCAAGCCGTGGCTGCTGCTGGAGTCGGCGCCGTCGGCGGTGTCGTGGCGTGAGGTCAACGTGCCCAAGCCGCCCGGCATGATGCGCCTGCACAGCCTCCAGGCGCTGGCGCACGGCTCCGACGGCGTGATGTTCTTCCAGTGGCGCCAGGCGGCCTACGGGCCGGAGAAGTTCCACTCGGCGATGCTCCCGCACGGCGGCACCGCCACCCGCGGCTGGCAGGACACCCTGCGCCTGGGCCGCGATCTGCGCGACCTGGCCGAGATCGCGGGCACGACCACCAAGGCCGACGTCGCGCTGATCCTCGACTGGGACAGCTGGTGGGGCCTGGAGGCGCCCGAGTCGATGCCGTCCAACCGGCTCAGGCTCAAGGAACTGCTGCTGTCCTGGTACGCGCCGCTGCACGCCCGGGGCGTCAACGTGGACCTGGCCCGCCCCGACGAGGACCTGTCGGGCTACCGCGTGGTGATCGCGCCCAACCTCTACATGTGCACCGCCGAATCGCTCAGGACGGTGACGGGACAGCTCGTCGTCGGCCCCTTCTCCGGCGTGGTGGACCCCAACGACCACGTGCACCCCGGCGGGGCGCCCGGGCCGCTGGCGGACCTCCTGGGCATCGCGGTGGACGAGTTCTGGCCACTGCCGGACGGCGCGACCCAGGAGACCACCGCCGGCACGGCGCGGACGTGGGCCGAGTGGATCCGCGTCCAGGACGCCGAGGTCGTGGCCACCTATCAGGGCGGCGAGCTGGACGGGCTCCCCGCGGTCACCCGCAAGGGCAACGCGTACTACGTCAGCTGCCTGCTCGACGACCCCACGGCCATCCTCTCGATCGAAGGCCTCGACCTCCCCGATGGCGTGGAGGCGACCCGCAGGGAGAACTACCTCTTCCTGCTCAACCATGCCACCACCCCCAAAAAGGTCATCCTTCCCGCGCCGGGACGGGACCTGCTGACCCAGCAAGACCTCGAAGGCGAGATCGAGATCGCGCCCAGAGACGCCATCGTGCTGAAGGAGTCCAGTGACACACCCGTATATCCCTAACGCCGAGCCGGGCGTCAGGGCCGAGATGCTCGCCGCCATCGGCGCGGAGAGCGTCGAGGAGTTCTACGCCGACATCCCCGCCGAGCTGCGCCTCGGCCGCCAGCTCGAGCTGCCCGCCCCCTTCGTCGCCGAGCAGGACCTGATCCGCCACATGGACGGCCTGTTCGGGCGCAACCGGCAGGGGCTGAGCTTCCTCGGCCACGGCTGCTACCCCCACCACGTCCCGGCCGTGTGCGACGAGGTGAACTCCCGCAGCGAGTTCCTCACCGCCTACGCCGGCGAGCCGTACGAGGACCACGGCCGCTTCCAGGCCCTGTTCGAGTACGTCAGCATGATGGGCGAGCTGCTCGAGATGGACGTGGTCAACGTCCCCACCTACGACGGCTTCCAGGCCTCGGGCACCGCGCTGCGGATGGCCGCCCGCTACACCAAGCGGAACAAGGTCCTGATCAGCGGCGCCGTCAGCGCGGACAAGCTGAGCAAGCTGCGCGACTTCCTGTCGCCGGACATCGCGATCGAGCTGGCCCCGGTGGCCGCCGACGGCGAGATCGGCGAGGTCGCCATCGACGGCACCTACGCCGCGATCTACCTCGAGACCCCGAACGTCTACGGCGTCGTCGAGACCCGCGGCAAGGAACTGGCCGAGCTGGCCCACGCCCACGGCGCCCTGCTCGTGGTCAGCGCCGACCCGATCTCGCTCGGCGTGCTGGCCCCGCCCTCCGCCTACGGCGCCGACATCGTCTGCGGCGACATCCAGTCGCTCGGCATGCACCAGAGCTTCGGCGGCGGCCACGCCGGCTTCATCGCCACCCAGGACCACGAGCCGCTGGTCGCCGAGTTCCCCTCGCGGCTGTTCGGCATCGCGCCGACCAAGGTTCCCGGCGAGTACGGCTTCGGCGACGTCTACTACGACCGCACCTCCTTCGCCCTGCGCGAAGAGGGCAAGGAATGGGTCGGTACGGCTGCCGCCCTGTGGGGCATCACCGCCGGCGTCTACCTGGCGCTGATGGGCCCGAACGGCATGCGGGAGCTGGGCGAGACCGTCCTGGCCCGCACCCGCTACGCCATGGACGCCCTGGGCGACCTGGTCCTGCACCGAGACGCGATCCACTTCCGCGAGTTCGCCATCCGCGTGCCCGACGCCCAGGCGCTGCTCGACGGGCTCCTGGCCAAGGACATCTTCGGCGGGGTCCGCCTGGACGACACGACGGTGCTGGTCTGCGTGACCGAGCGCCACTCCATCGAGGACATCGACCGGCTCGCCGCAGCCGTCAAGGAGGTTCTGGCATGAGCGGTCACGGGACCGAGTCGTTCGCCGAGCTGCCGGTGGCGCCCAAGCCGCCGCTGCGCCGCTTCCACCAGGCCCGCTGGGACGAGCCGGTCATCTTCGAGCTGTCGCAGCCGGGCCGCCGTGGCATCGCCGTGTCCGAGCCCGGCGCGCCCCGCGTGGAACTGCCGGAGTCCGTACGGCGGGTCGAGGCGCCCAAGCTGCCCGAGATGTCGCAGCTGCACGTGCTGCGCCACTACCTCAGGCTGTCGCAGGAGAACCTGGGCGTCGACCTGAACATCGACGTCGGCCAGGGCACCTGCACGATGAAGTACAGCCCCAAGGTCAACGACCGCTTCGCCAACGCGATCGCCGAGCTGCACCCGTTGCAGCCGGAGGAGAGCGTGCAGGGCGTGCTGGAGATCTACTGGCGGCTGGAGCAGATGCTCGCCGAGATCTCCGGCATGTCGCGGGTGTCGCTGCAGCCGGGTTCCGGCTCGGCCGCCATCTACACCAACATCGCGATGATCCGCGCCTACCACGCCGCCAACGGCGACGGGCACCGTGACCAGGTCATCACGACGATGTTCTCGCACCCGTCGAACGCGGCCTGCGCCAAGACCGCCGGGTACGAGGTGATCACGCTGATGCCGGACGCCGACGGCTACCCGGACATCGAGGCGCTGCGGGCCGCGATCGGCCCCAGGACCGCCGCCCTGATGATCACGAACCCGGAGGACACCGGGATCTTCAACCCGCGCATCAGGGAGTTCGTCGACCTGGTGCACTCCGTGGGCGGGCTGGCCTGCTACGACCAGGCCAACGCCAACGGCATCCTGGGCATCACCAGGGCCAGGGACGCCGGGTTCGACCTGTGCCACTTCAACCTGCACAAGACGTTCTCCACGCCGCACGCCTGCGGCGGGCCGGCGGCCGGCGCCTGCGGCGTGTCCCCGGCGCTGGAGCCGTTCCTCCCCGGGCCGACGGTCGAAGAGGACGCCGGGCGGTTCTTCCTGAAGGTGCCGGAGAAGTCGGTCGGCAAGATCCGCCCGTTCCTCGGCGTCACCCCGAACATCGTCCGCGCCTACGCCTGGATCATGGCGATGGGCGCCGAGGGCCTGCGCGAGGTGGCCGAGACGGCCGCGCTCAACAACAACTACCTGATGCACAAGGTCCTGCAGATCCCTGGCGCCTCGGCCCCCTGGGACAAGCGCCGCATCGAGCAGGTCCGCTACTCCTGGCAGGAGCTGTCGGAGGAGACGGGCGTCCACTCCGAGGAGATCGGCGTCCGCGCCGCCGACTTCGGCGTGCATTACTGGACCTCGCATCACCCCTACCTGGTGCCCGAGCCGTTCACGCTCGAGCCCACGGAGTCCTACTCCAAGGAGGACCTGGACGAGTACGCCGCGATCCTGGCCCACGTGGCCGACGAGGCCCGCAGGGACCCGGAGTTCGTCAAGGGCGCGCCGTACAACCAGACGATCCACAAGATCGACCCGACGTCCCTCGACGACCCCAAGCAGTGGTCGCCGACCTGGCGCGCCTACGTGCGCAAGCACCTGACAGGCAAGGACTGAGCCGTGTTCACCGTGGGGCTGGTCGTCAACCCGGTCGCCGGGCTGGGCGGCTCCGTGGGCCTCAAGGGCAGCGACGGGGCCGACGTGCAGCGCGAGGCGCTGTCGCGGGGCGCCGTGCCGCACGCGGGGGAGCGGGCCGCTCAGGCGGTCCGCACCCTGCTCTCGCGCCGCCCCGGCACCCGGCTCGTCACGGTCTCCGGCGCGATGGGCGAGGACAGCGTCCAGGGCGCGGCTGAGCTGGTACGGCTCCCGCCGCCGCCCGACGGCCACACCACGGCGGCCGACACCAGGGCGGCCGTGACGGCCTTCGCCGAGGCCGGGGCCGACCTGGTGCTGTTCGCCGGCGGCGACGGGACCGCGCGGGACGTCCTCGACGCGGTTCGCGGCCTCGGCGGGCAGGCACCACCCGTGCTGGGGATCCCGGCGGGGGTCAAGGTGTACTCCGGCTGCTTCGCGCTGAGCCCGGCCACCGCCGGGTTCCTGGCGGCCGGCTTCGACCCGGAGAGCACGCTCGAGGCCGAGGTGGTGGACCTCGACGAGGAGCGCTACCGCCACGGCCTGGTCAGCCCGCGCCTGTACGGGACCGTCCGGGTGCCGGACGCGCGCACCGGGCTGTCGGGGCGCAAGGCGGGCTCGTCGAGCGCGGTCCCCGCCACGGCCGAGGGCATCGCCAGGGAAGTTGTGTCCCGGATGTTGCCGAATGTCCGTTACATTCTGGGTCCGGGCGCCACGACGATGGCCGTCGGGCGGGAGCTGGGCGTGGTCACGACCCTGCTCGGGGTCGACGTGATCGAGTCCGGGCGGCTGGTGGCGGCCGACGTGAGCGAAGGGGAGCTGGTCGACCTGGTGCGGGGGCGGGAAGCGGTCGTCGTGCTGTCCGTGATCGGCGGCCAGGGCTTCGTGCTCGGCAGGGGCAACCAGCAGATCTCCCCGAAGGTCCTGGACGGCCGCGAGCTCCTGGTCCTGGCGACCCAGCAGAAGCTGGCCGCCCTCAAGGGGCGCCCGCTGCTGGCCGACAGCGGGGACGACGAACTGGACAGAAAGCTGAGCGGGCACGTCCAGGTGATCACCGGCTACCGCGAAAGCACGATCTACCGCATCAGTGCGGCGAGTGAGGAGAGTTTCGGATGAGTGCGTTTGACGGCAAGGTCGCCGTCGTCACCGGCGGTGCCTCGGGCATCGGCCGGGCAACCGCACGGTTGTTCGCCCAGGAGGGCGCCAAGGTCGTCGTGGTCGACATCGACGGATCGGGCGCCGAGGCGGTCGCCAAGGAGATCGGCGGGCTGGCCGTACAGGCGGACGTGTCCAGCGCCGACGACTGCCGCAGGGTCGTCGAGACCGCCACGAGCACCTACGGCGGGCTGCACGTGCTGTTCAACAACGCCGGGATCATCCGCCGCACCACCGCGCTCGACCTGGACGTCGAGGAGTGGGACCGGGTCATGGCGGTCAACGTCCGATCCGTCTTCCTCATGTGCAAGTACGCCATCCCGGCCATGACCGAGGGTGGTTCGATCGTGAACACCGGCTCCGGCTGGGGGCTCAAGGGCGGTGGCAACGCGATCTCGTACTGCGCCTCCAAGGCCGCCGTGGTCAACATGACCAGGGCACTGGCCATCGACCATGCCAAGGCCGGGATCCGGGTCAACTCGGTCAATCCCGGCGACACCATGACGCCGATGCTGCGCGACGAGGCCAAGCAGCTCGGCGAGGACTGGGCGGCGTTCGAGGCCGACGCCGCCGACCGGCCGATGGGCCGCTCCGGCACGCCTGACGAGATCGCTCAGGCCGTGCTCTTCCTGGCGAGTGACGCCGCCAGCTATGTCACAGGATCCGCGCTCGTCGTCGACGGCGGCGGGCTAGCTTAACCCCCCAGGAGAAACACATGAAGCGTGCGGCAGCCGTTCTCGGCATCCTCGCAATCGCCGTCACCGCGTGCAGCGGCGGCGGAGGCGCACCGGGCGTCCCCGGTTCCGGCGGCAAGGACGCCGCCGGCGGCCCGGTGACCATCCGCTGGTCGGCCTGGGGTTCGGCGGACGACATGAAGCTCTACGAGCCGCTGGTCAAGAAGTTCGAGAGCGAACACCCCAACATCAAGCTCAAGCTCGAGCCGGTGGCCAAGTACGAGGACTACCACCCCAAGCTGCTCACCCAGCTGACCAGCAAGACGGCGCCCGACGTCTTCTTCGTGGGCGACGACAACATCGGCAAGTTCGTCTCCGCCGGTGTGCTCACCTCGCTCAACGACAAGCTGAGCGGCCCCGACTCCAAGAGCAAGCCCGAGGACTTCTTCGAGGGCGTCTACGGCGGGGCCAAGAAGGACGGCCAGATCTACGGCGTCCCGAACGACACCAACCCCGAGGTGCTCTGGTTCGACAAGCAGGCGCTGAAGGACGCGGGCATCACCGAGAACCCGGCCGACCTGTACACCGCCGGGCAGTGGACGATGGCCAAGTACCTGGAGATGGGCGCCAAGCTCGTCAAGGCGGGCAAGTCCGGATCGCTGTTCTGGAACTGGTACGGCTCCACCTACAGCATGATCCACGGCTTCGGCGGCAAGGCGTGGGAGGGCGGCAAGTTCACCGCCACCACCGACCCGAAGGCGCGCGAGGCGCTGCAGACCCTGGCCAAGGGTTACCAGGACAAGACCTTCGTCTCGATCGACCTGCTGCCTGCGAGCAACGGCGGTGACACCCAGTTCCTCAAGCACAAGGCCGGCTTCTACGCCGGTGGCCGCTGGGTGATCGACATTGTCAAGAAGGGCGGCGACCTGGCCGACTACGACATCGTGCCGTTCCCGTCGCCGGACGGTAAGCCGATGTCGGGCGCCGTGGCCGCCTCCTACATGGCGATGAACAAGGACACCCAGCACCCGAAGGAGGCCTTCCAGTTCCTGACGGAGTTCGTCAGCAAGGAGGGCCAGATGGTGCGGCTGAAGGGTGGCGGCGCCGTGCCGTCCGTCAAGGGCGCGGAGTCGGTCGTGCTCGACGGCTACCCCGAGCACGCGCAGACCCTCCTCGATGTGCGTGACAACGGCTTCGCCAACTACCCCGAGGAGGTCGCCGTCCCGGGCCTGACCGCCAGCATCAACGAGTACCTGCTCAAGGTCTGGCAGGGCAAGGTGCCCGTCGACCAGGGCATGACTGAGCTGCAGAAGCTCGTCGAAGGCAAGCTCGGCTAGTGGCCACGCTCACCCGCCCACGGACCGCCCCGGCACACGCCTCCGCGACGAAGGTCAGGAGCCGGGACGGCCTGTGGGCCGCCTTCTTTCTCGCGCCCCAGGTCCTGGGCCTGGTCGTGTTCCTGCTCGTCCCGCTGGGCTTCGCTTTCGTACTGGCGTTCATGCAGTGGGGCGGGGTCGACGAGCCGAAGTGGGTCGGCTTCGACAACTTCGCGGCTCAGCTGACCGACCCGCTGTTCGGGCGAGCCATCTGGAACACGGTCAAGATTGCGCTGATCACCGTGCCCGTCGGGCTGACGCTGGCCGTGCTCATCGCGGTGGCGCTCAACAACCTCAAGGGCAGCAACGTCTACCGGGTCCTGTACTTCATGCCGGTCATCACCAGTTCGGTGGCGGTCGCGCTGATCTGGCAGGTCATCCTGGCCAACGACGAGAACGGCGTGCTCAACACCACGCTCAAGCGCTTGCTCGGCATCACCGGCCCCGACTGGCTCGGCGACCCCCAGTGGGTGATCCTGTCCATCGCGGTGGTGACGATCTGGTCGTCGCTCGGGCTCAACGTGGTCATCTTCATGGCCGGGCTGCAGACGATCCCGCCGCAGCTCTTCGAGGCGGCCAGGATCGACGGCGCGAGCGCGTTCCAGATCTTCCGGCGGGTCACGCTCCCGCTGCTGTCGCCCACGATCTTCTTCTCCACGATCGTCGCCGTGATCAGCTCGCTGCAGGCCTTCGACCTGATCTACGTGCTGGTCGACCCCAAGGACAACGAGGGCGCGCAGACGATCGTGTATCGCGTCTACGACCTGGGCTTCAAGAAGTTCGAGTTCGGCATGAGCAGCGCCGCCGCGATCCTCCTGCTGCTGCTCACGCTGATCGTCACCCTCGTCCAGTTCGCGGCGCAGAAGCGCTTCGTCCACTACGACTCCTAGGGATCCGCCATGCGAACCAGGCAGGTCGCCCTGCACGTCTCGCTGACCGTCGGCGGGCTCCTGATGCTGTTCCCCTTCGTCTGGATGCTGCTGACCTCCTTCAAGGGCACGCACCAGATGCTCAACAGCCCGACCGACTGGCTGCCCAGCCCGTGGCGGGCGCAGAACTACGGTGACGTGCTCAGCGGGAGCGCCATCCTCGGCGCCTACTGGAACAGCTTCTACATCGCGGTGCTGAACGTCAGCCTCACGCTGCTGACCTCCGCGATGGCCGCCTACGCCTTCGCCCGCATCAGGTTCAGGGGCTCCGGCGCGCTGTTCGTGCTGTTCCTGGCCACGCAGATGGTGCCGACGCAGGTGACCATCGTGCCGTTGTACCTGCTGCTGGCCAAGATCGGCTGGGTCGACTCGCACATGTCGCTGATCGTGCCGTCGATCGTCAACCCATTCGCGGTCTTCCTGCTGCGGCAGTTCATCAGGGCCGTGCCGGTGGAGCTGGAGGAGGCGGCCAGGATCGACGGCGCCAACCGCTGGACGATCTTCTGGCGCGTGGTGCTGCCCAACATCAAGCCGGGCCTCGGCGCCATGGGCATCATCGTCTTCCTCGCCGCCTGGAACTCCTACTTCTTCCCGCTGATCTTCCTCAACACGCCCGAGCTGTTCACGGTGCCGCTGCTGGTGGCCTCCTACGCCAAGGAGCACGGCGCGATGGACTACGGCCTCATCCTGGCCGCCTCGTCGATCGCCGTGGTGCCCACGCTGATCGCCTTCCTGATCGGGCAGCGGCGGATCATCAACTCGATGGCCGCCTCCGGACTCGGAGGACGCTGATGTTCACTCTCGACCTGCGCGAACGCCCCTTCACCGACCGTGGCTCCCGGCTGCTCGTGACAGCCGGCGAGGACGGCTCCCTGCGGGTGGCCCGCGCGCTCTACGAGACCCGCCTGTCCGACACGACCGTCATCAGGGGCCTGCGCCTCTTCGACGGCTCCCGCGAGCTGCCGGTACGGCGGGCCACCCCGGACCTGATCGAGTTCGAGGGAGGCGTCTCCTTGGCCTTCGCCGACCCCGAGACCCTGGCGCTGTCCGGGTCCGGGGCCGTGGCCCGCTGGGACGGGGGCGAGGTGGCCGTCGACGGCTGCGTCACCTTCGACGGGCGGCGGCTCGAACGGGACGTGCCCGGGCAGGCCGCCGCGCGGTGGGGCGAGTGGTTCTCGAGGATGCCGGCCGTACCGGAGGAGCTGCGGGAGCGGGCCGAGATGGCCTGGTGGACGCTGGCCGTCAACCTGGTCCGCATCCGGGGGCGGGAGTCGCTGATCCCGTCGAAGTACGGCTACGTCGGGCTGTGGAACTGGGACTCCTACTTCCACGCCATCGGGCTGAGGCACGCGGAGCCGGAGCTGGCCCGCGAACAGATCCGGATATTGCTGGACAACCAGCGTCCTGACGGGTTGATCCCCGACGTGGTGCACGACCACGGGGTGCTGGCGGAGACGACCGACCTGCCGCGCTCCGACCTGGCCCGGCTGGCCCAGCACGTCGGCGGGGAGCCGATCCGCGAGCCCGTGCCCGTCACCAAGCCGCCGCTGACCGCCTGGGCCGTCTGGAAGATCCACGAGGCCGATCCCGACGTGGGCTTCCTGGGCGAGGTGTACGAGCGGCTCGTGCGGTCGCAGGAGTGGTGGTTCGCCCGCTCCGACCCGGACGGCGACGGGCTGGCCGAGTACCTCCACCCGTACTCCTCCGGCCTGGACGACAGCCCGATCTGGGACCACGGGCCGCGCGCCGAGCCGCCGGACCTGAACTCCTACCTGGCCCTGCAGTACGACCGGCTGGCCGACATCGCCGAGGTCCTGGGCAAGTCCGGGGACGCGACGATGTGGCGGGAGAAGGCCCAGGCGGTGGTCGACCTGCTGGTGGCGCGGCGCTGGAACGGCACGCGCTTCGTCACGCCGCAGGCCGACGTCCGCACGCCGCTCGACCTGATGCCGCTGTTCACCGGCCGCCTGCCCGCCGACGTCGCCCGGCGCCTGGTGGACGACCTGCTGTCGGCGAGCTTCTGGGGCGAACGCCCCGTGCCCACGGTGGCCTTCGACGACCCCAGGTTCGAGCCCGACGTCATGTGGCGTGGTCCGGTCTGGCTGAACGTCAACTACCTGCTGATCGACGGCCTGCGCCGCTCCGGGTTCCATGCCGAGGCCGCCGAACTGCGGGAGCGCACCCTGGCCATGGTCCGCGACGGCGGCGGCCTCTACGAGTACTGGAACCCGGCCACGGGCGGGAAGGCCACCAGGGCGACCACGGGCTTCGGCTGGTCGGCCGCCCTGTTCCTGGACCTGGCTCAGGAGAGCAGCCCGAACGCGCCGCGCGACAGCGCCATCAGCTCGTTGGCCACGTCCGCCTCCAGCAGCGAGGCGCCGGGGTCGGAGGCCATCGCGGTGACCACGAACGTCCTGCCCGAGGCCGAGCGGGCCGAGTAGCTGACGTCCAGCACGCCGGGCTCGGAACCGCCCTTGTACCAGGCCTGGGACCAGCCCGGCACGTTCATCGTGCCGTCGTTCAGCGACATGGCCCTGTTCACCTGCGCGGACCCCAGCCCGCGCAGGTGGGCGTGCGCGCGGCACACGTCGAGCGGAGAGCCGAACCACTCGATCGTGTCGATGTCGCGGGGCCCGTTCCACATCTTGAACTCCGACAGCGGCACCTTGGCCACCTCGCCGGCCAGGTAGGCCCGCCGCTGCGCGGTGCCGCGCGACAGGTAGGCCTGGTCACGCCCGGTGCCCTTGAGCAGGAACATCTCCCGCGTCGACAGGAACGGCGCGTTGGCGTGGGAGGACCAGGCTCTGTTCACCGCCTCGACGTTCCGCCGTCCCGCCTGGTGCAGCAGCAGGTCGGCCCCGGTGTTGTCGCTGATGGAGATCATCAGGTCGGCCGCCTCGGAGACGGGCACGGTGCTGTTGTCCGGCCGGTCCTGCAGCACCCCGCTGGGCAGGCTCTTGAGCGACGGCTTGATCGTCAGCGGCGTGTCCCAGTCGAACCTGCCCGCCTTGACCGCCTTGGCCACCGCGCCGAGCACGTACAGCTTGAACATCGACCCGAGCGGTCTGGCCTTGTCCGCGTTGATCGCGTGCACGGGGCGGCAGCGCCCGCCGGGCAGCACCTCGGCGGCCAGGAAGCCGACGCGCGGCGCCGACTTCCGCAGCCGCTCGTCCAGCTCCTGCCACGAGGTGGGCGCGGGCCGCGTGAACAGCAGGTAGTTGATCTTCCCGGTGGAGTCGACGCCGATGTCCAGCCGGTACTGCTTGTCCTTGAGGGTGACCAGCGCTCCGATCTCGGTCGGCGTCTCGGAGGCGATCTTGTCGAGCCGCATCCCCTTGAACGCGCCCATCGACTGGTTGATCTGGGCGGCAGGCACGGCGGCGAGGAAGTCGGCGGCGAAGTGCGCGGCCAGCTCGCTTTCCGGGATCGGCGCCCGGTTGACGGCGTCGAGCAGCCAGCGCAGCTGGTCGCCCACCTGGGAGGCGGGCGTCGTGACGGTGGGAACGGGCTCGCTGAGAGCGAAGGCGGCGGGCGTGGCGGCGACGGAGGCCGCGAGCACTGTGGCCAGGGTCAAGGGGAGAATTCGCATGATCCCAGGCAATCCCCTGCGCCCCTTCCGGGCCCACCAGGCCAGCCGCCGGCAAGTGTGCGGTTAACCTCATAGACGCTCTCAAGATCTGCCGCGACGATGGGCGTCTATGGTTTCGAGAATACTGGCCGTGCTCGCCGCGGCCAGTGTGACCGCTGGCGCACTCATGGAGTCAGGGCTGCCCGGCACGGTCCCGCAGTGGATGTTCATCGTGCTCGGCTGCCTGTTCCCCACGCTCGGCTGGCTGCTGACCACGCGCCGCCCCGCCGTGCCGTACGGGTGGCTGCTGCTGGGCACGGCGCTGGCGCTGGGGCTGGGCACGTTCGGGGTCGGGCTGGCGGTCCGGGCGCCGTCGCTGGGCTGGCTGGTGGCGCCGCTGTCGGCGCTCTTCGCCGCCTTCTACGGCCTGACCTGGGTGTTCGTGCCGTTGATGTTCCCCGACGGGCGGCTGCCCTCGCCGCGGTGGCGGCCCGTGGCCTGGCTCGCGGCGGGCGCCATCGGGGTGCAGTACGTCGCCCTCGCGCTGGTGCCCGAGCTGCCGCACGGCGGACGCAACCCGCTGGCCTTCCCCGGTTCCGTCGATATGCACTGGGTAGCGTCGTACGCCCAGCTCGTCGTGCTCGTGCTGGCCCTGATCGTGCTCGGCGGGCTGGTCGGACGGTGGCGGCGCAGCCGGGCGGACGAGCGCGGGCAGTACGGCTGGATGGTGGCCGGGGCAGTGGCCGGCCTGGCCGGCTGGGTGATGCTGCTGGCTTTCCAGTTCGGCGCGCTCGCGCTGGGGCTGCTCGGAGTGCTGAGCGTGCTCGGAGCGCTGCCCGCGGCGATCGGCGTGTCCATCGTGCGGTACCGGCTGCTCGACATCCGCGTCGGCAGGCGCGGCTCCCGGCTGCACATCGTGGTCGGGGTACGCCCGACCGTGGGGGAGATGCTCACCACGCTCGGCACCGCGCTGGAGGACGCACCCGAGCCCGTCGAGCAGCTGGGCAGGCTGGCGGCAGCCGTACGGTCCGGGCTGAACCTGAGCTGGGCCGCGGTCGCGCTGACCGACGGCACACGCGTGGTCTCCGGGCACGAGGAGGGGCAGGCCGAGCTGACGGTGCCGGTGACGGGCGGGCTGGGCACGATCGAGTGCGGCCCGGGCCGCTACGGCCCGCTCGGCGAGGAGGACGGGCGGCTGCTCGAGGCGCTGGCCGTACCCGCCGGGCTGGCCATCCAGAGCGCGGGGCTGGCCACGCGGCTGGTCAACGCGCAGGAGGCCGAGCGGCGGCGCATCGAGCGCAACATCCACGACGGCGTCCAGCAGCAGCTCGTGGCGCTGATCGCCGGGCTGGAGCTGGCCCGCGCCACGGGCGGCGGCACCGGCCGGCTCGCCCACCTGCGCGACCAGGCCCGCCAGACGCTCGCGGATCTGCGCGAGCTGGCCGCGGGGATCCACCCGTCGGCCCTGAGCCAGGGCGGCCTGGTCGAGGCCGTGGAGGAGCGCTGCGCCCTGTCGCCGGTGCCCACCACGGTGACCTCGAGCGCCGGGCTGCGCGCCCGCCGCTTCCCCGACGAGGTCGAGGGCGCGCTCTACTTCACCGTCAGCGAGGCCGTCGCCAACGCGCTCAAGCACGCCGCCGCCACCAAGATGGAGGTACGGCTGGCCCAGACGGAAGGCAGGCTGAGGGTGTCGGTGACCGACGACGGCAAGGGCTTCGACACCGCGGTGAGCCCGCTGGCGGCGCTCGCCGACCGGCTCGACGCGCTGGGCGGCGGGCTGGAGATCGTCTCGGCCGACGGGAAGGGGACGCGCGTGGAGGCCTGGGTGGCTGTCGATGGCTGAGCCGCTGCGCACCGTGGTCGCCGACGACCACTACCTGGTCCGCGAGGGGACCAGGCGGCTGCTCGAGCTGTCGGGCGAGGTGGAGGTCGTGGGCGCGGTGGGCGACGCCGACGAGCTGCTCGACGCCGTCCGCAGGCTCAGACCCGACGTGGTGATCACCGACATCCGGATGCCGGGCGGCGACTGGCGGCCCGGGTTCGAGGGGATCGACGCGGCCCACCGGATCCGCGAGCTGCATCCCGGAGTGGGCGTGGTGGTGCTGTCGCAGTTCGGCGACGCGCTGTTCGCCTTCGAACTGTTCGCGCACGGCACGGCGGGAATCGCCTACCTGCTCAAGGACCGGGTGGGCGATCTGGATGAGCTGCTCGGCGCGATCAGGGCGGTGGCCACCGGCGGGTCCGTGATCGACCCCAAGGTCGTCGAGGGCCTGATGGCCAGGCACGACGTGCGCGGCGAGCAGGAGCGGCTGACCCCGCGCGAGCGCGACGTGCTGCGGGAGATGGCCCGCGGCCGCTCCAACGGCGGCATCGCCAGGGAGCTGCACCTGTCGGTCTCGTCGGTGGAGAAGAACGTGAACTCCATCTTCACCAAGCTCGGCCTGGAGCCGGGGAGCGACGTCCACCGCCGGGTCGCGGCGGTGCTGACCTACCTGAGTCCCTAGCCGAAGACCTGCGGCGGCGGGACGGGGGCGAGCACGGCGTCGCCCTGGTGGATGGGCGCCGCGCCCGCCACGAAGTTCGTCAGCTGCTCGCCGTACACGCACCGCGCCTGGGTGAGCCCGCCGGCGGCGCGGCGGATCATGTCGTCCAGGGGCAGCCCGGTGCGGGAGGCGGCCAGGATCAGGTTGCCGAAGCGGCGGCCCCGCATCACGCCCGGCTCGGCCAGCAGCGCCACGTGCCGGAACGTGGCGGCGACCGTCGCCGTCAGCCGCCTGGCGAAGGCCAGGCCCTTGCCGTCGGCCATGTTGACCAGCAGGGCCCCGTCGGGGCGCAGCACCCTGGCGATGTCACCCAGGTACTCCACCGTGGCCAGCTCCACCGGCATCGTCGCGCCGTTGAAGGCGTCGAGCACGAACAGGTCCGCCGTGGCGTCCCAGACCTTGGCCGTACCCTCGAGGCCGCCCTGCACGATGACCTTCAGCTTCGGCACGGAACGCAGGTCCAGCTGCTCGCGCACCAGGTTGACCAGCAGGCCGTCCGGCTCGATGACGATGTGCCGCGAGCCCTGGCGGGTGGCCGAGACGTAGCGGGGGATCGTGAACGCCCCGCCGCCCACGTGCACGCAGCTCAACGGACCCTCGGGCAGCAGGTCGATGATGTCCGCGATGAGGCGGACGTAGTCGAAATCCAAGAAGGTGGGGTCTTGAAGGTCCACGTACGACTGCGGTACGCCATCCTTGGACAGCACCCAGCCGTCCTGCCTGTCCAGGTCCCGGAGCAGTTCGATCTCACCGAACGTCACCGGGTACAGACCGGGCATCGGTTCCCGCTGTCCACGTGCCACGCTGATCCCTCCTGGGAGAACACCGTATGCGACGGAGAAGGCTGATTGTGCTCCTTATCGCGGTTCTTGCGGTTGTGGGGGCCGGAGCCTTCGCCATCACGGTCTCCAACGCCGTCGCGAGCCGGGTCAAGGGCAGCGCGCAGCAGACGGCCGAGGCCTACTTCCGCGACTGGCGTGCCGGAGACGTCGAGGGCATGTCAGGGCTCGTCTACCGGCCGCCCGCGGACTTCGTCACCCGGCACCTGTCACTGACCGAGGAGCTCCACGTCGAGTCCATCGAGCTGAAGCCGGGGGCGCTCAGGAAGACCGGCGAGGACACGGCCGAGGTCCCGTTCACGGGGACCAGGCGATTACGCGAGTTCGGGGCGTGGCCCTTCAGCAGCACGCTGCGGCTGGCCGTACGCGACAGGACCTGGAAGGTGCTGTGGGCGCCCGAGACGCTGCACCCGCTGCTCAAGGACGGCGGGACGCTCGACCTGGCGCGCTTCGACGGGCCCTCGACCGAGCTGGTCACCGCCGAAGGCGACAAGATCCCCGAGAACAGCTACGCCGACACCTACCTGCGCAAGATCCAGCCCTCCGTCGGCAAGGTGCACCGCGGCTGGGCCCTGGTCTCGAGCCTGCCCGGCAGGCCCGCGCAGCAGCTGCTGACCGTCCAGCCGGACGCGGACACCAAGAAGACCACGCTCTCGCGGGCCGTCCAGGCGGCCGCGGCGCGGGCGCTCGACGGCGTGGACGACGCCGCGGTCGTCGCCGTGCGGCCCAGCACGGGCGAGCTCCTGGCCGTCGCCGACCGGCTCAAGGACAACTACAGCGCGCTGGTCGACGCCTTCCCGCCGGGCTCGACGTTCAAGACCGTCACCGCGGCGGCGCTGCTGAAGTCCGGGCTCGACCCGGCGGCCACCATGGACTGCCCCGGCACCTACACGATCCCCTTCCACCGGACGTTCAAGAACGCGGGCGAGGCCGCGCACGGGCAGGTGTCCTTCACCGACGCCTACGCCTACTCCTGCAACACCTCCTTCGTCGAGCAGACCGTCGCCAGGATCGGCGCGCAGGACCTGATCGACACCGCCAAGGAGTGGGGCTTCGACAAGGGCATGCCGACGGGCGCCGGCGCGGCGGCGTGCGGCACCATGCAGCCGACCGATGACGTCGACATGCTCGGCCAGGACGCGATCGGGCAGGGCAGCGTGCAGGCCAGCCCCATCTGCATGGCCGCCATCGCCGCCGCGGTCGAGGACGGGACGTGGCGGCCGGTCAGGATGCTGCCGCCCAAGGACGTCGAGCGCATCGACGGCCCGCTGCCCGAGCCGGTCACGCTGGACGACGGGGTGGTGACGGCGCTGCGGGACATGATGGCCGCGGTCGTCGACCACGGTACGGCCGCCGGCGCCGGACTGCCCGAGGGCGTGTCGGGCAAGACGGGCACCGCCGAGGCGGCCGACGGCGGTGAGCACGGCTGGTTCATCGGCTACCGCGGCGACCTGGCCTTCTGCGTGTTCGTCAGGCACGGCGGCTCCGGTCGCGCCGCGGCGCTCCCGATCGCGGTCCGCTTCCTGGCCGGACTCTAACCTACGGTACCGTAGGTTCCATGACGACCATCACCGCGAAGCCTCGGCTACGGGGCTGGTTGCACACCGGGGCGCTCCCGGTGACGCTGCTGGCCGGGTTCGTGCTGGTGGCGCTGGGGCCGACGTTGCAGGCCCGGGTCGCCGCCGCCGTCTACGCCGTCACCTCCGGGCTGCTGTTCGGCGTCTCGGCCACCTACCACCGCGGCACTCTCGGCCCCCGGCTGGCCGAGCTGCTGCGCCGGCTCGACCACGCCAACATCTACCTGATCATCGCGGGCACCTACACGCCCTTCGCGCTGCTGGCCATGGACGGCGCGCCCAGGATCGCCGTGCTGTCGGTCATCTGGGGCGGGGCGCTGGCCGGGGTGCTGTTCCGGGTGTTCTGGATGAGCGCGCCCCGATGGCTCTACACCGTGCTCTACCTGGCGCTCGGCTGGACCGCGATCTTCGTGATGCCGCAGCTGCTCGAGGGCGCGGGCGTGGCCGCCGTCGTGCTCGTCGCCGTCGGCGGCCTGTTCTACACCGCCGGCGCCGTCGTGTACGGCCTGCGCCGCCCCGACCCGTCGCCGCGGTGGTTCGGCTTCCACGAGGTCTTCCACGCCTTCACCATCGCGGCCTACCTGGTGCAGTACATCGCGGTGTCGATCGTGGTCTACTCCCACGTATGAGTTTGGGAGATGAGCAGTACGTCTCGGTGACCACCTACCGCCGCGACGGCACCCCGGTGTCCACGCCGGTCTGGGTCGCCGCGGACGGGGGGGATCTGGTCTTCTGGACGGTCACCTCCTCGGCCAAGGTCAAGCGGATCAGGAACAACCCGGCCGTGACCGTGGCGCCCTGCGACCTCCGCGGCAACCTCAAGGGCGAGGCGGTGCGGGGGACCGCCACGATCCTGTCGGCCGAGGAGACCGAGCGGGTGCGCGGGCTGCTGCGGCGCAAGTACGGGCTGGTGGGGCGGATCACGCTGCTGGGCAGCAAGCTGCGGCGCGGCAGCACCGGCACGGTGGGCGTGCGGATCACGGATATTTGACCGCCCGATGGGCTCCATGGGTGATCTGTGTGGATAACAGACGGGCATGGAGCAAATTTCGCGGACCTGGTGGCTGGTCCTCATACGCGGCATCGTGGCCATCATCTTCGGCATCCTGGCCCTGATCTGGCCGGGAATCACGATCTACGTCCTGGTGATCTTCTTCGGTGCCTACGCGATCGTCAGCGGGATCTTCGCGCTGTTCGCCGCGTTCGGGCACGGCGTGCAGTCCAAGGCCTGGCTCATCATCTCCGGCATCCTCGGCATCCTGGCCGGCATCGTGGCCTTCGTCTGGCCGGGCATCACCACGCTGGCCCTGCTCTACGTCATCGCCTTCTGGGCCATCTTCACGGGCATCGCCGAGATCGTGGCGGGCATCCGGGCCAGGGCGGTCATCGAGAACGAGTGGATGATGATCGTCGGCGGCATCCTGTCGGCCATCTTCGGCGTCCTGCTGATCATCTGGCCGGCCTCGGGCGCCCTCGCGCTGATCTGGCTGATCGCCATCTTCGCCATCATCTACGGCATCGTGATGATCGTCCTGTCCTTCCGGTTCAAGAAGCTGGCGCCGCAAACCTGAAGATGCTTGCGCAGCCGAGCTATTTCGCCGGATTTTTTCGGATACATACGCCGTGTTGAGGGAACGAATGCCGTGTCTGGCTCACTGTGGAGGAGACATGGACGTACACTCCCGCCTTGCCCGCCACCTGCTGGTCGACGGATACCGGCTGGTGCTCGACCTGGAGCGCAGCCAGGGCTCCTGGCTCGTCGACGCCCGAGACGGCCGCCGATACCTGGACTTCTACACGTTCTTCGCCTCGGCGCCCCTCGGGGTGAACCCGGCCTTCGACCTCTCGTTCGAGGCCCTGCTCGGGCGCGTGGCGCGCAACAAACCCGCCAACCCCGACATGTACACCGAGCACCTGGCCGACTTCGTCGAGACCTTCACGCGGGTGCTGGGCGATCCCGAGCTGCCCCATCTGTTCTTCGTCGAGGGTGGCGCGCTGGCCGTGGAGAACGCGCTGAAGACGGCCTTCGACTGGAAGAGCCGCCGCAACGAGGCCGCCGGGCGCTCGCGCGATCTCGGGACCCAGGTCATGCATCTGACGCACGCCTTCCATGGCCGCAGCGGTTACACGTTGAGCCTGACCAACACCGAGCCGGGGAAGACCGATCGGTTCCCCAAGTTCCCTTGGCCGCGGATCGAGACGCCCGCCGTACATTTCGGAAATGTCGCCCAGGCTGAGGAGCGGGCGCTGGCGCAGGCCCGCGCGGCCTTCGAGGCCCATCCGCACGACATCGCCTGCTTCATCGCCGAGCCGATACAGGGTGAGGGCGGCGACAACCACCTGCGGCCCGAGTTCCTGCAGGCCATGCAGCGCCTCTGCCATGAGTACGACGCGCTGTTCGTCCTCGACGAGGTGCAGACGGGCGGCGGCACCACCGGCACGCCGTGGGCCTACCAGCAGCTCGGCCTGGAGCCCGACATCGTGGCCTTCGCCAAGAAGGTGCAGGTCGGCGGCATCATGGCCGGACGCCGCGTGGACCTGGTCCCCGACAACGTCTTCCAGGTCTCGGGCCGCATCAACTCCACCTGGGGCGGCGGCCTGGTCGACATGGTCCGCTCCCGCGGCCTCCTGGAGATCATCGAACGCGACGCCCTGATCCCCCGCGCCGCCCGCCTCGGCGCCACCCTCCTGGACTCCCTCACCGAACTCCAGGAATCCCACCCCGGCAAGGTCACCAACGCCCGGGGCCGCGGCCTCATGGCCGCCTTCGACCTCCCCGACACGGCCGCCAGGGACGCCCTCGTCACCTGCCTACGCGAGGACCACGCCGTCCTCGTCCTCCCCTGCGGCCCCCGCTCCATCCGCCTCCGCCCCGCCCTCAACATCCCCGACCAAGCCCTAACCCAAGGCCTAACCGCCCTCTCCACCGCCCTCTAACACCCCCGTCCCCACAGGTCGGCGGGCCGGGGTACGGCGAACCACCCCACGGACCCCGGGCGCCTAGACCGCAGTAGGCGCGGGCGCCGTGTCGGCGGGACGGGGGTACGGCGAAGGTCGGCGCCGTGTGCGGCGAGTGACCCACGGAGTCCGGTGTCTGGGCCACGGCACCTCACGGGCGCCGGGTCGGCGAGACGAGGTATGGCGAAGGTCGGCGCCCATTGCGGTGGGGAACCGGGGCCGGGGAGCCGCGGTTGTGGAGGGGCGTAACGGAGCTCAGCCATGTCCTGCTGGGCGTTGCGTCTTCCTGGACAGAGCCCGGCCCTGTGCGGTGGGTGGTGGTGGCGGCGGCTTGCCGTACGGGCGTGAAAGCAGCCGCGCCCGCTGTATGGGCGTGGAAGCGACGTCGGCCCGCTGTGCGGGCGTGAAAGCAGCGGCGGCGCGCCGTGCGGGCGCATCACCATCAAGGAGCCGCGCGGCCTCGTAACCTCAAGAAAGAGGGGCTAATTGTCCGGGGCGCGGGAAAGCCAGAGGCCGATGGCGGTGGGCCGGGAGTCCACGCCGAGTTTGGCGTAGATGCGGTTGACGTGATTCTTGACGGTTTTCTCGCTGAGGAACAAGCGCTGCGCGATCTGGCCGTTGGAGTGGCCCGTGGCGATGAGGTCCATGACCTCGGCTTCGCGCTTGCTCAGGGATGTGTACACGCTATCGAACGCTGCGTCTTCGACTCTCATCCGGCCTCCGGGGGCGCGCAGACGGTCAGATCGCCGATGGCCCCCGTGCTTCCGGCGTTAGCGGTCAGACAGTGAGCATAACTCGCAATGTCGTGATTTGGGGACGATGTCGGTGAAAAACGGCAAGGGCTGCGCGGGGGATTGAGTCCCCATCATGCCCCAGATTCGCGGGCAGCGTACGGCGAATGAGGCTAGCCTCGTTGATCACGTCGATCCGTACAGGGAGAACGCATCGTGGCGAAGAACGACGGATACGCGGTCAGCCATGAAGATCTCACAGACGCCGGTATTTCCTTCCATCACGTCGCCGAACAGTTCAACTACTGTCAACCACCCCCGCCCCTTCACCCCTTCGCCCTGAGCGTGGTGGGCGAATTCTGCCGCCACACGCACGAACGCATCCGTGCCGAGGTCGAGCAGCAGCTGCAGTACGGCCAGGCCGAGGCGAAGGCCATCGGCGAGAAGTTCGGCAAGACCGCCTACAGCTATGTCGAGCCGGAGAGCGCCAACGTCAAGAACCTGCTCGACGTGGCGGGCATGGTGGGGGGCAGGCCCCAGCCGGACCTCCACCTGCCCCACGACGGCCGGGACACCCCCACCGGCGGGGTGGACAGATCCCCGGTCATACCCTTGGGCCTCCTCAGCGGCACCCTCGCCTTCGTCGAGGCGAGGATCAAGCACCTCGCCGTCAAAGAGTTCACGGCGAACCCGGCCGCCAAGTCTCAGGCCACGCTCCGGGCGCTGATCGGGGCGCGCAACTTCTCCATCGCTGTCGGCGCGGCGGCGACGCTGTGGGGGGCCACGGTCATCCCGTCCGACGACAACGTGGGCAGGACTGTCGACGACTGGAGCAGACTGGCGCAGGCGCTGGCCCGCATCTTCGGCTCGGACTTCGACGGGACCGAACGGGCGCTGGCGGAGGTCGGCTGGTCCGGTGCCGCCAGGGACAGCGCGGACGGCAGGATCACGGAGTTCGTCGCGGCGGGCATCCATCTGACCCAGATGTCCGCGCGGGTGTCGCGGGGGCTCAACGACCTGATGGAGGCGATGGACGACCTGCACGGGAAGGTACTGGACGCCGCGTTGTTGATGCTAGCCGCGATCATGGCGGCAGGCGCGGCGGCGGCCATCTGGCCCACGCTCAGACCTGTGGTGGAGGGGATGGGCTCCAAACTGACCATGGTGATCGTCAGCGCGGCGTCCCTGGTGTCGCTGCTCTACGCGGTGGGGGTCAGCAAGGTCGCTCTGGCAGGAGTCGACGATCCCCTGCGGGTCGGCGGGCACGAGGTCCGCGGCTTCCGGCGCTCGTGAAAACGAAGAAGGGCCCCGGAAAGGGGCCCTTCTTGGAAGGGTGAGCGAAGGGACTTGAACCCTCGACATCCAGGACCACAACCTGGCGCTCTGCCAACTGAGCTACGCCCACCATCGTGCGCGCCGTGACGGCGGCACAGGGAAAAGTGTAGCGGTGTTCAGGAGTCTTTTCGCCACCCGATTAACCGCTGACACCTTCGGCCAGCGTACGGGCGGTCGTCGAGTCGGGACCCGGCTGCGCCACGAAGACGGCCGCGCGGTAGTAACGCAGCTCCCTGATGCTCTCGGTGATGTCGGCCAGCGCCCGGTGACCGCCCTGCTTCTCGGGCGCGGCGAAGTAGACCCGGGGGTACCAGCGGCGCACCAGCTCCTTGATCGAGGAGACGTCGATCATCCGGTAGTGCAGGTAGCCGTCCACCGCGGGCATGTCCCTGGAGATGAACGTGCGGTCGGTGCCGATGGAGTTGCCGCACAGCGGCGCCTTCTTCGGCTCGGGGATGTGGCGGCGGATGTAGTCGAGCACCAGCGACTCGGCCTCGGCCAGCGTGACTCCGCCGGCCAGTTCGGGCAGCAGCCCGGAGGCCGTGTGCATCTCGCGCACCACCTGCGACATCTGCTCAAGCGACTCGGGCGGCGGCTTGATGACCACGTCGACGCCCTCGTCGAGCTGGTTGAGCTCGCTGTCGGTGACGATGCACGCCACCTCCACCAGTGCGTCCCGGCTCAGGTCGAGCCCGGTCATCTCGCAGTCGATCCAGACCAGCAGATCACTCATTCGTTCTCCTCGCCCAGCGGCTCGGAGCTACCCGCCCGCTTGCTTGTCCCACCAGCCTAGTGCCACCGCTCAGGCGGGCTTGAGCGAGGCGAGAACCTGCTCCACCACGTTGGTGCCCAGGTTGTCCGGAACCGAGATGTAAAGGATCGCAGGACGCTGACCCTCGCCTCGGTCCATCAGCACGATGGCGCCGTTCTCGGTGTTCCACTTGTAGCCCTTCTTCTTCGACTCGGCCGAGAAGTCCAGCTTGAACTGGAGCACCCACGCGTCCTTGTCACCGATCTTGATCGCCTTGTTCTGGACGATCTTCTGGGTGTGCTGGATCCCGTAGTACTTCTGGAAGTCGATGAAGACCGTCCCCGTCAGGTTCTGCAGGTCCTGCGAGCTGCCGTAGGGGAACACGTCGTTGAGCAGGCCGGTGTAGACGTTGCCGATCCAGTCGTCCTTGCCGTCGTACTTGGCCTGCGCGGTCTGCTGCACGGCACTCGACCAGGCCTGCTCCTGCGGGTCGGTGCCGTTCACCGCGCCGACGTCGGGCACCTGCCAGCCCGACGGCGGCGCGTACGACAGGCCCGCGACCGGGTCGGTGATGCGGCCGTCCTGCGCCTGGGGCAGCTGCTGCGGCGCGCTGGTCGAGGGCGGCGGCTCCTGCGTCTGTCCCGTGGTCGGCGACGGCGGAATGTAGGTGTCGTCGGCCGTGGACCTGCCGGAGTCGCGGCTGACGAAGAAGATCGCGCCGACCACGATCAGCCCGACCACGACCAGCGCCGCCAGCCCGCCGAACACCCACGGCAGCGGGTTGCTCTCCCGCCGCGGCTGGCCGTACCCGGGCGGTTGCTGCCGCGCCCAGTCCGGCACCGTGTGCTGCGGCGCGCCGTACTGGGGAGCGGTGTACTGCGGCCCGCCCTGCGCCGGCGGCGCGAACTGCGGCACCCCCTGCGGCGGAGCCTGTGGCCCGCTCTGTGGCCCGCTCTGAGGCTTGCTCTGGGCTCCGCCGTACGGCGGGCCGTCAGGGGCGTGCGAGGGGAGGGGAGGACCGCCGTACGGTGAGCCGCCGGGGGTGGGTGAGGTCAGCGGAGGACCGCCGTACGGCGAGCCGCCGGGGGAAGGCGGGGTGAACTGGGGTCCGCTCTGCGCAGGCGCCGAGTAGTGCGGCTCGGGGTGGTCCGGCTGGCCGTACTGTCCCTGCCCGTGGAGCGGCTCCCCGTAGGTCAGCGTCGGGTTGGCCGGGTGGTCCGTCCACGACGGGCCTGGGGGGAACTGCGGACCAGACCCCTGCTCGGGGGGCGCCGACTGCTCCAGCGGATGGGTCGCGTCGGTCCACTGGCCGCCGTCCCACCAGCGCAGTTGGGGCGATCCGTAGGGGTCGGGATACCAGCCCGCGGGGGTCTGCGTGGTCATGCCCGTCAGCGTAGTAAAGAACCGGTTTGATATGCAGCGTCAGCACTTGTAGGTGAAGGTGGCCTTGTCGTCCAGCTGGGGTCCCGGCGCGGTCACCGTGAGCGTGGCCGTGGCCTTGACGCTGCTCTTGCCCTTGAGCGTCCACCGGAGCGGCACCTTGTAGACCGTCTGGCCGGAGGTGACGCGCAGGGTCTGCTTGACGACCTCCTTGTCCAGGTTCTTGTGCCACTCGTAGGCGACCTCGCCCGCGCCACCGTTGGTGACGATCGTGCCGGTGATGTTGACCGAGCTGTCGCAGCCCTGCGTCTTCTTGGGCGCGGCCACGTCGATCGACTTGACCGCCAGCGCGGGCGCGCTGCCCAGCTTGAACCAGGCCAGCAGCGCGCCGGCCATGATGAGGGCGAACACCGCCGCCGCGATGATGGTGCGGCGCCGCCTGGCCCGCGCCGCCTTGACCGCCCGGCCGCCGCGCCGGGTGGCGAGCTGGTCGCGCCCCTCGCGCCAGATGCGTTCCGCGGTGGTGCCCATGTTCGGCGGTTCCGTGGTCACCCCCGGGCCGAAGTGCACCGCGTGGTCGAGGTTGGTGCGGCCGGGCACGTGCAGCAGCGTCACGATGTCGCCCTCGTCGCGCTCCATCACCTGCTGGGGCGGCGCGGCGAACGCGGACCTGCCGCGCGCCGCCTGTGCGAGCCCGTCGCGGCTGATCGCGCCGCCGGGCAGCGCCTCCCGCCCGGCCAGCAGCGTGTCCCTGGCGGCGGCCAGGCCGCGGGTGCTGGCGGCCGCCGCGGCGTGCTCGAACAGGTCGGCGGATCTGGGCGCGCCGGGCGACGTGGCGGCGGCCAGCCCGCGGGCCAGCGCCGCCCACGCCGTGGTGTCGCGCTCGAAGGAGGGCGCCTGACCGCGGACGGCGTCGGCCAGGCCGCGCTCGCTCAGCAGCGCGGCGCCGTCCACGGCGACCACCACCGTGCCCGGGTGCACCGAGCCGTGGGCCAGCCCGGCCGAGTGCAGCGCGAGCAGCGTCTGGGCGGTCTCGACCAGGATCGCCGCCGCGCCGCCGGGATCGATCGCGCCCGCGCCCATCAGGTCCGACAGCGTCGGGCTGACGGCCTGGTCGGTGAGCAGCCAGACCTGGTCGCCGGCCGCCACCACGTCGGCCACCGAGACCAGCCCGCCCAGCCCGCCCTGCACCAGCCGCTGGTCGGCCAGCACCGCGGCCACGACGCGGTCGCGGACCCCGGGCAGCGCGATGATCTTCGCGTCGAAGAGCAGCGCGCCGGCCCTGCGCCCGTCGGGCGTGACCGCGTCGATCCAGTTGCCCAGCTCGGTGATCCAGGTGTGCTGGGTCAGCCGGAATCCGGCGATCCCGTTCCTGTCGTTGTCCATCCCGCCGTTGCCCCCCGGGCGCCTCTCAGCGCTTTCTACGGTGCCGACCTGCCATGCGGCGTTTCACCGCAAGTGTGACGGGAACCGCGCCCGACGTCACCAGTCCGAGTGCCAGCAGCCCGGCGGGGACGTTCTCCGCGTTCGGTGAAGGCGTCTCGCTCGGCGTCTCGCGGCCCGGGGGTGGGCTCTCGCCCGACGGAGTGCTCGGCTCGGTCGTCGAGGGCGGCGGCGAGGAGGTCGAGGGCCTGCCCGTGGGCTGCGTCAGGGTCGGGGTCGGGGTGGGAGTGGGGGCGTTGGGCGTGCCCGGGTCGGCCGTGGCGATCTTGCCGGAGACCTCCGGGTCGGGGGTGTCGCTGGGCGTCGGCTTCTTCGTGGGCGTCTTGGTCGGCTTGGGCTTGGGCGTCTTGGTGGCCTTGGCCGGGCTCGGGGTGGGCGTGGCGGTCTTGGTGGGCAGCGGCGGCGGCGCGGCGCTGCTGGTCGTGGGATCCGGGGTCGGGGTGTCCGACCGGGTGTCGCTCGGCGTGGGCGTCGGCGGGGCCTCCGAGGACGGCTCGTCCGTGGGCGCGGCCGCGTCCGTGGCGGGGGCGGCGATGCTCGGCGTGGCCTGGGTGGTCTGCGCCTGCAGCTGGGCCTTGTGGCTCACCGAGTTCACCAGCACGATCGCCACGGCGACGACGGCGCCGATGCTGACCGTGCCCACCACGATCTTCGCCGACAGCTTGGCCAGCAGCCTCGACGGCCCGCCGAACGTCGTCTCCGTGAGCGAGGTCTGCACCTCGGCGGGCGTGTCCGGCGCCGTCGGGAACAGCAGGAGCAGCAGGCCTGCCAGCCGGGCCAGCCGCCTGCGCCCGCGCTCCTCCCAGTCGGCGCCGTAGGCCTCGGCGGCCACGGCCTCCAGCTCGGTCAGGAACGCCTCAGCGGTCGGCGGACGCTCGGAGGGGTGCTTGGCCAGGCCGCGCTCCACGAGGCTCTGCAGCGGCGCGGGCACCTCCTCGACCGGCGGCGGGGTGCTGTGGTGCTGGCGGGCCAGCGCGGCCACGTTGGCGGCCCGGTAGGGGCGCGTGCCGGTCAGGCACTCGAAGAAGACCACGGTCGCGGCGTAGACGTCGGTGGCGGGCGCGGACGGGGAACCCGACCACTGCTCGGGAGCCATGTACGGCGGGGTGCCCGCCGCGCTGGCACCCTGCCCGGCGCGGACGGCGATGCCGAAGTCGACGAGCTTGCTCGTGCCGTCGCCCTGGACGATCACGTTCTCCGGCTTGAAGTCGCGGTGCACGACGCCGATCGCGTGCGCCGCCGCCAGGCCCTTGAGCGAGCCCTTCAGCACGGCCAGCGCCGCCTCGGGGCCCGTGGGGCCCTCCGACCTGAGGATCTCGCGCAGGGAGACGCCGTTGACCAGCTCCATCACGATGGCCGAGCCTTCGCCCGACTCCACGTAGTCGATCAGCTGGGCGTTGTAGGGGCTGCGCATCGTGCCGAGCAGGCGGGCCTCGTGACGGAACCTGGCCACGAAACCGACGTCGGATCTGAGCTGGTCGGCCAGATACTTGATGGCGACCTCGCCGCCGTCGTGGTCACGGCGGGCCAGCATGACGCGCCCGGAGGCCCCGGCGCCCAGCTCCCTGATCTCGCTGTATCCGGGGACCCCCCACTGCCCATCGTGCATCAACGGTCTCCTCTGGAGTCGTCTGGGCCCCCACCCTCAACAGCCGGACCGTAGCTTAACTCTGGACAGCCCTTTCCCGCCTCTTCTCTCCAGATGAGTCGAGAAACCGTACATGCCCCTGTCAGGGGCCCTATCCTGGGCTGTCACCCCCGGAGTCCCCCGGCGAGGGGGTGTCCGACTGGCAGTCAGGCAGCGTGCCACTGGCCGAGTCGGCACCCGAGTCGGCCGCCGGGTTGGTGGCGGCCACCATGCGCCAGCCCGAGCCGCAGGCCGCCGCGTCGAAGTTGTGCGCCACCTTCTCGGTGTAGGCCGTCTGCCCCGACAGCGTCAGGGTCTCGGTGGCGGTCCGCCCGGCCAGGGTGAAGGTGACGCTCAGCCGTACGGCCTGGTCGTCGTACGGCGTGACCGCGACGACGGCGACCGCCAGCCCGCTCGCGGTCACGGCCGAGCGCAGGATCGACACCTTCCGCACGCCCGCCGGGCAGTCGACCTTGGTCTCCGCCGAGGTGTCCTTGCCGCCGGCGGTCACCCGCACCGACACCGTCGCGCCGCGCGCGCAACTGGCGAAGGCGTGCGTGAAGGCGGGAGCGTAGGCCGTCTTGCCCGACAGCGTGACGGAGTGGGAGTCCACGCGGTCG
This sequence comes from Nonomuraea sediminis, assembly GCF_018531495.1. GTDB lineage: Bacteria > Actinomycetota > Actinomycetes > Streptosporangiales > Streptosporangiaceae > Nonomuraea > Nonomuraea sediminis. Next base: position 114,221 of record NZ_JAHDTI010000009.1, on the reverse strand, counting down.
CCGTTGACCAGGAACGCGAGCGTGAGCGGGACCTTGCCGGTGCCGCTGGTCACCACCCGGGCCACCGCCCGCGCGGTCCGCCCGGTGTCGTCCATGGAGACCGCGGCGCTCAGCCTGGTCACCTCGGCCGGGCATTCCGGCACCGCGAAGGAGGCGCTCTTGGCGCCGCCGGGCGCCGCGGGCGCGGTCTTGACCGTGAGCGTCACCGTCTTGCCGCACGGGCGCTCACCGAGGTCCAGGCTGAGCGTGCGGGAGTAGGACTTCGCGCCGGCCAGCTTCAGCGTCTGGGAGCGTACGGCCTGCCCGCCCACCGTCCACGTCCCGGTGGCGGTGACCGTGTCGGTGCGGTTGGCGGAGAACGTGACCGTGCCGGAGGCCAGGCCGTTCGCGTCGACCGTCACGCCGCCGACCGACAGGTCCGACACGGCCAGCGGCGGCGGCGCGGGCGTGGTCGGGGGAGCGCTCGTGGGCGGCTTGGTGGTGGGGGGCTTGGTCGTCGGGGGCTGCGTGGTGGGGGGCTTGGTCGTGGGTGGCTGGGTGGTCGGCGGAGCGCTCGTGGTGGGCGCCTCGGTGGTCGTCGGCGGTTTCTCCGGGGGCTGCGTGGTAGTGGGGACCTCGGCGGCCAGCGACGGGGTGATGGTCGGCGTGTCCACCGTCTCGGGGGATATTTCCGGGCTTGTCGGGCCGACTTCGGCGGCGGCCTCCGAGGAGTGCGTGGGCACGGCGGCCGCCACGTCGAAGGGCGTGGGCCTGCGGTTGTAGTTGGCCAGCACGACCACCACGACCACGGCGATCGCCACGGCCACGGACACGCCCGCCGCCATCCGTACCGCGTTGTGCCGCATCGAGCGGAACACCGTGCGGAAGAAGGAGGTCGTCACCTCGGCCGTGGGCGGCGGCGTCTGCGGCATCGGCAGCAGCAGGCCGAGCAGCAGCACCAGCGCGGTCAGTCGGCGGCGCCCGCGCTCCTCCCAGTCCTCGCCGTAGGCGCCGCGGGCGGTCGCCTCCAGCTCCTCCACGAACGCCTGCGCGCTCGCCGGACGCTCTGCCGGATCCTTGGCCAGCCCGCGCATGACCAGCTCGCGTACCGGCTCGGGCGCGTCGTGCGCCGGGATCGGCGCGTGCAGGTGCTGGTAGCCCAGCACGCTCGGCTCGGTCGAGCGGTAGGGCCTGTGCCCGGTCAGGCACTCGAAGAACACCGCGGTCGCGGCGTAGACGTCCGTGGCGGGGGAGGCGGGCAGCCCCTCCCACATCTCCGGCGCCATGTACGGCGGCGTGCCCTCGGGATGGGAGACGGTGCCCTGGGTGACCGCGATGCCGAAGTCGACGAGCTTGCTCACGCCGTCGTCCCTGACCAGCACGTTCTCCGGCTTGTAGTCGCGGTGGACGAGCCCGAGCCCGTGCGCCCTGGCCAGGCCGAGCAGCGAGCCCTTCAGCACGACCAGCGCGGCCTCGGGACCGGTCGTGCCGTTCTCGCGCAGCAGCGCGCGCAACGAGACGCCGTTGACCAGCTCCATCACGATGGCCGCGCCGTAGCGGTCCTGGATGTACTCCCACAGCGTGGCGATGTGCTGGTCGCGCAACGTCACCAGCAGCCTGGCCTCGGCCTGGAACCTGGCCAGCGCCGCCGGGTCGGCGCGTAACCGCTCGTCGAGATACTTGATCGCGACCTTCACACCCGTGTCGTCGTGCACGGCCAGCACGACACGACCACTCGCCCCCGTGCCGAGCTGCCGTACCTCTGTGTAGCCCGGGGCGCTCCACTCCATAGCGATCTCCCATCAGGAGTTCGGCCCACCTGATGAGACGCAGGATCCAGGAGAAAGGTTTGCCAGGTGGTTCCTGAATTATGGAACTACTGACGGGCCGAGATGTGAACAGGCATCTCGATACCATCCGCGAGCACGGGATCGGGCTCCGGCGCCCCCCAGGCCGTCACCAGCGGCAACACCCCGGCCCACACCGGCAGCGCGTAATCCTCGTCCTCGTCGTCCGGCGCCCCGCTCCGGATCTTCACCGATGCCTCCTCCAGCGAGAGCGCCAGCACGGCCGTGGCCGCCAGCTCCTTGCGGGTGGGCTTCCTGGCGTAGTCCCACTGCCCCGGCGCGAGCTGCTCGGTCAGCGCCCGCAGCCCGTCCAGGCGCTCGTCCTCGTCGGTGAGGAGCCTGGCCGTGCCGTAGATGATCGCGGAACGGTAGTTGACGGAGTGGTTGAAGATCGAGCGGGCCAGCACGATGCCGTCCACGTGCGTGACCGTGACGCACACCTCGGTGCCGTCGCCCGCCCTGAGCGACTTGGCGCCCGTCGAGCCGTGCAGGTAGAGGGTCTCCCCGATGCGGCCGTAGCCGGTCGGGATCACCATCGGGTGGCCGTCGAGCACCACGCCCAGGTGGCAGATCAGCCCGGAGTCCAGCACCTCGTACAGGTCGTCGCGGTCGGTGCTGCCGCGGTGCTTCTCGCGGCCGAGGGTGGTGCGGGGCGTGGTGGAGAGCATGTCACTCACGGTAGTGAGAGAGTGGACCTATCCTGTATGGCCACTATTGACCGCTTTCCGGAGACCACTTCCGTGCGCGACCTGCCCGTCACCCTGTCCCGCGACTCGTCCCTGCCGCTGTCCAGCCAGCTGGCCGACTGGCTGCGATCGGCCATGCGCTCGGGGACCCTGGCTCCTGGCGAGCGGCTGCCGTCCTCGCGCGGCCTGGCCGGGCAGCTCGGCGTCAGCCGTACCGTGGTCACGGAGGCGTTCCAGCAACTGTACGCCGAGGGCTGGCTCGAGGGCCGCCACGGCTCCGGCACCTACGTCGCCGCCGTCGAGGTCTTCTCGCCCGCAGCGGAGCGTCCCCACCCCCGCGCCGACGAGCAGGACGTACGGCGGAGCCAGGCGGAATCGATCGACCTGATCCCCGGCACCCCGTGGGTGCGCGATTACGACAAGGCGGCGTGGAAGCGCGCCTGGCGCAGGGCCGCAGACCTCCCGCCAGGCGCGGACCCCGACCCGTACGGCCTGCCGCACCTGAGAGAACTGCTGGCCGGCCACCTCAGGAGGGCCAGGTCCGTGGCCGTCGGACCGGAGAACATCCTGGTCACCCGGGGCACCGGCAACGGGATGGACCTGGTCGCACTGGCGCTGCTCGGGCCGAAGGCGCGGGCGGGCGTCGAGGATCCCGGCTACCGGGTGGCGCGCTCGGTGTTCGCGGCGCGGGGAGCGGAGATCGTGCCGTGCCCGGTCGACGAGGACGGCGTGATCGTGGACGGGCTCCCCGAGGACCTCGCGCTGCTGTACACCACGCCCGCGCACCAGTACCCGCTGGGCGGGCGGCTGCCGATCTCGCGCAGGGAGCGGCTGCTGGCCTGGTCGCGGCGGACCGGCGCGATGATCGTGGAGGACGACTACGACGCCGAGTTCCGCTACGACGTGGCGCCGCTGCCGGCGCTCTACGGGCTCGACCCCTCGCGCGTGGTGCTGCTCGGCACGCTGTCGAAGTCGCTGGCGCCGGACGTGGGGGTGGGCTGGCTGGTCGGCTCGCCAGAGCTGCTCGCCACGATCGCGGCGCTGCGCGACGAGCTGGGCGACCGTACCAGCGGGCCGGTGCAGCAGGCCGTGGCCACCTTGCTGGAGAGCGGCGACCTGGACAGGCACCTGCGGCGGATGCGCCTGGAGTACGCCCGGCGCAGGGCCGTGGTGGTCGAGGTGCTCGGCAAGGTCTGCCGCCTGCACGGCGACACGGCCGGCCTGCACGTCCTGGCCGAGCTGCCGGACGCGCTGGTGCCCCGGATCATCGCCAGGGCCCGCGAGCGCGGCGTGCTCCTCGACTCCACCGAACGTCACCATCACGAGCGCGCGCGCCTGCACGGCGTGGTGATCGGGTACGGCGCGGCCTCCCTGCCGGAGGTGAGACGCGGCTGCCAGATCGTCGCCGATCTCATCGCGGAGGCGAACCAGGCCTCAGGAGGGCGGCCGCAGCGTGCGGAGGACGGGGAGGGCCCGGCGGGCGTAGCCGGGGTCGACCGGGAGGACGTGGCGGCACCAGTGCCGGGCCGGTCCCGGGTCGGGTGAGGCGACGACGAAGGCGGAGGCGTAGTCGTCGTAGGGCGGGTCGTAGAGGTAGCCCGTGGCGACGCCGCGGGACTCCAGCGCCGCGATGGCCGCGTCGCGGTCGTCGACCAGCAGCGGCACCCGGAACAGCGGCTGGTCGAGGTGGTCGTGGACGGCGCCGGCGACCGTGGGCAGCCCGGCGAGCAGTCGTACGCCTGCCAGCCGCCGGGCCCGGTCGGCGGGCACCTTGGCCAGGCGCCTGCCCTGGTACCAGCGGGCCACCCGGCCCCGGCGGGCCCGGTAGTCGTGCAGGTCGGCCCGCACCCAGGCGTCCAGCGGCGGCAGCGCGGGCGCCTGCTTGAGCGCGAGCTCGAGGGCGTCGGCGTTCAGCGCGATGCGGTAGCCCTCGCGTTCCTCCTGCATGCCGAGCGCGCGCATGAGCCGCAGCGCGGGCCGCACCAGGTCGAGCCTCAGCGCCGCCTGGCGGGCCATCGAGGTGGCCACCGCGAACAGCTCGGCGCGCAGGTTCCCCGGCTCGAGCAGCCTGTCGCGCTCGCGCTCCAGCGCCCGCAGATCCGCCAGATCCGGTACGGCGAGCACCCCGCCGGAACCGGCACCGGGATGCTTCGACAGGCTGAAGACCCCTGCCTGGCCGAACGTGCCCAGGGGCCGCCCGTCCACGGTGGTCTCCATCGCGTGCGCGACATCCTCGATCAGGATTTTTCCGGAGAAGGTGGTCACTTGGTCGGGCAGGCCGTACAGGTTCGTGGTGAGGACCGCGTCCACCTCGGACAGGTCCACCCGGGAGGCGTCGATGTTGCCGTCGCGCGGCGAGACCGGCGCGATCACCGGCCGCAGCCCGGCCGCCAGGACCAGGAAGAGGATCTCGTCCGCCGAGATCGGCGACATGAGCAGCCGCTGCCCGGGCGTCGTCCAGTGACGCAGCGCCAGGTAGAGGCCGAGCCGGTTGGAGGGAAGCAGGAGGCAGTGCCGGCCCGTGCGCTCCGCCAGGAGCCTCATGACTGCAGCGAGGTGCGCAGCCGGCCGAACGTCTTCAGCGCCCGGTCGGCGGTCTTGTGCAGCAACGGGTTGGCCAGCACGGTGGCACGCGTCTTGCGGAGCGGCACCCGCAGCACCCAGTGGACCGCCGCCCCCACGCTGGCGCGCGCCACCCGCCCCTCGGCGACCTCGAGCTCGCCGTTCTTCAGCTTCTCCTTGTACTCCTTCTGGCCGCGGCCCATGTCGATCACCTGGATGCCGGCGGCGGCCGCCTGCTCGGCCATGGCCAGGTGGTGGATGAGGCCGGGGGAGTACTTGGCGTAGCGGGTGTCGTAGGCGGGGAACCAGCCGGACAGCGTGGTGCGCGTGCGCAGCCCGAAGTGGCCGGCGACCGGCAGGCCGTCGGCGTAGACCATGTCCAGGACGCCGGCGAACGACTCCGTCTGGGTGGCCAGCAGGCGCTCGACCAGCTCCACGATCCACTGGTGGGCGAAGCGGTCGGTGCGCCCGGTGCGCCGGTACTGGTCGGTCTTCCAGCTCAGCAGCGTGTGCAGCGGCTCCAGGTCGGTGGTGGCGAAGTCGTGACGGATCTCACCCACGTCACGCTGCAGCTTGCGCTCCTTGGCCAGGGTGGTCTTGTACGTCTTGCCGGAGTTGACGCGCAGCGACTCGGTGTACTGGTCGTAGCCGGCGCGCAGGTCGATGATCGGCGACGGGTGCTTCTCGTGGTGGGCCGGCAGCAGCGGCTGCTCGGCGACCAGGTGGTCGAACTCGTAGACGCCGAGCCCGCACTCGCTGATCAGCCAGCGCGCGTCGATCTCCGCGTCCTTGGCGTGCACCAGCCCCTGGGCGTCGGTCAGCCCCGCCGCGACCGGCTTCCCAATCCCCGAAAAATGCCGCTCAAAGGGAAAGAATCCGACAATGTCGGGGCCGTCATAGATCACCCCGACCCTGACCATGTCGCGCAGTTGGCCGACCGTGAGCGTGAACTCCGGAGACAGAAAGGGATTGTCGAAGACGGGGTCGGCATCCTGCAGAGCCCGCCATCGGCTCACTTCCGGTTCTCCCAGCTCACGGGGGTGAGCAACTGTGACGCGCATGGGCTCCTACTGTCGGCATGCTCCCTCTGTTCAGCATGCGGGCAGACGTGTATCCCCAGAGTAAAGGATCTCGTAGAGGGTTACGTGGTCGGACGAGGAACGTTACACAATTCTCAGCCTGGGTTAAGAACCGAGTCACGTTCTAATGTGTGTCCATGACCGTACCTGGGATTGACTGGCCGCGGCTGGTCGCGTGGATGACCGAGCACGTGCCCGCGGCGGGCGAGCCGCTGTCCGTCTCGCTCATCTCCGGCGGCAAGTCGAACCTGACTTACCTCGTCGAGGCCCGTGACCGGCGGCTCGTGCTGCGGCGGCCGCCGCTCGGGCACGTGCTGCCGACCGCGCACGACATGCGGCGCGAGTTCCGGGTGATCTCGGCGCTGGCCGGCACGCCCGTCCCCGTGCCCGAGCCGGTGGCCTTCTGCGCCGACGAGGACGTCATCGGCGCGCCCTTTTACCTGATGGGCCACGTCGAGGGCGAGGCGGTGCGGACCCGCGACGAGCTCGGCACGCCATCCCCCGAGGACACGCGGCGGCTGTCCGAGCGCCTGGCCGAGGTGCTTGCCGCCATCCACGCGGTCGACTACCAGGAGGTCGGGCTGGGCGACTTCGGGCGTCCCGACGGGTACCTGGCCAGGCAGCTCGACCGGTGGTGCCAGCAGTGGGAGCGGTCGAAGACGGCGGACCTGCCCGAATACGACCGGCTGGTCGCCCGCCTGCGCGACCGGCTGCCCGCCTCGGGCGAGAACACGCTCGTGCACGGCGACTACCGCCTGGACAACACGCTGGTACGGCTGGCGCCCGCCCCGGAGATCCTGGCCGTCGTGGACTGGGAGATGTCCACCCTCGGGGATCCGCTGGCCGATCTCGGGCTCACGCTCACGTACTGGCACGACCCGGGCGACGACGAGCGGGCGGGCATCCCGGTGGCCGGGGACGTCACGCTCGCCCCCGGGTTCCTGAACGCCGCCGAGTTCGCCGCCCACTACGCGAAGGTCTCCGGCCGCGACATCTCCGATCTCGGGTTCTACGTGGCCTTCGGCAATTTCAAGCTCGCGGTCATCGTGGAGGGTATTCACGCCCGGTTCCGTCAGGGTAAGACCGTTGGGGAGGGGTTCGATCGCATCGGCTCCGCCGTACCCACGCTCATCGCCCGCGCCCATCGGATGCTCGGAGAGGACCTGTCATGAGCACTGTCGCACTCATCACCGGAGCGGCCAGCGGCATCGGAGCGGCGGTGGCCAGGCGGCTGTCGGCGGGCGGCGCCACCTGCGTGCTGGTCGACCTCGACGGCGACGGCGCCGAGCGGATGGCCAAGGAGGTCGGCGGCACCTGGATGCAGGCCGACGTCAGCACCGAAGAGGCCTCGCGGAGCGCGGTCGAGCTGTGCGAGCAGCAGTACGGCAGGCTCGACCTGGTCCACCTCAACGCCGGGATCTCCAGCGGTGTGGACATGGACGCCTTCGACCTGGACACCTACCGCAGGGCGGTCGGGGTGAACATCGACGGCGTGGTGTTCGGCGTCACGGCCAGCAGGCCGCTGCTCAGGCGGTCCGGCGGCGGGGCGATCGTGGCCACCTCGTCGCTGGCCGGGCTGGTGGCCTACGACGGTGACCCGATCTACACCATGACCAAGCACGCCGTGGTCGGCCTGGTCAGGGCGATGGCCGTGCCGCTGGCCAAGGAGAACATCAGGATCGGCGCGGTGTGCCCGGGCTTCACGGACACGCCGCTCGTGGCGGGGGCGCGCGAGATGTTCGTCAACGCCGGGTTCCCCCTGCTGAGCGCCGCCGACGTGGCCGCCGCGGTGGAATCGGCCTTCTATGCTGAGGAACCGGGCACACTGCTCGTCGTTCAGCCAGGCAGGCAGCCGGTCCCCTACCGGTTCGCCGGTGTTCCCGGGCCCGCCGGCGGGCAGCGGCCGCCCGGGCGCTGATCGAACGCAAGTCTGCTGCAAGTCGGGCGGATACGGTTATAAAGGCCAGGCGAGGTGCCTGGCCTTTGTTTGGGTTGGAGGTCCGGTGATACCGACCGACGGTCGACATGCCCGCAGGCGCTCACCGTGGCCGATCGCCGTCGGAGCAGGCGTCCTCGCCGTGCTGCTGGTGGTGGCGATCATGGTTTACACCGGACTCAAGAAGAGCTCCCAGGGCGACTACCGGGGTGGCGAGGTGGCCAAGGTAGGTCCCACCGAGCCGCCGCCCTCGCTCGAACCGCCGCCCGCGGTGGAGAGCTGGCCGCGCTGGGGCGTGACGCACACCCAGTACAGCGCCGACAACGAGCCGCGCCAGGTCACCGACGAGGCCAGGGGCGTGCTCGGCCGGGTGCCGATGCTGCAGAACCAGCACATCATGGGCTGGGGCGTGAACAACCCGGAACCGAGCCCCGGCCAGTTCAACTTCCACGATCTCGACCGGCGGCTGAAGTTCATGGCCTCCTCGCGGGCCATGCCGGTCATCACACTGTGCTGCGCGCCCGACTGGATGAAGGGCGGGCAGCCGGGGCGGACCGACTGGAGCAGGAACCCCACGGTCGCCCCCAAGAAGGAGAACTACGACGACTTCGCCAAGCTGGCCGCCCGGGTCGCCCGGCAGTACCCGACGGTCAAGTACTACCTGGTGTGGAACGAGTTCAAGGGCTTCTGGGACCCGGCGACCAACCGCTGGGACGTCGAGGGGTACACCGAGCTGTACAACAAGGTCTACGCGGCGCTGAAGAAGGTCAACCCGGACATCCAGGTCGGCGGGCCGTACATCCCGATCGAGAGTGACAGCCGCAAGGGCGCGTCGGAGATCAGCGGGCCCTGGGGCACGGTCGACCAGCGCGCGCTCGACGCGATCGAGTACTGGCTCGAGCACAAGAAGGGCGCGGACTTCATCGTCGTCGACGGCGCGTCGATGACCAACGACAAGGCCAACGTGCCCGACGACTTCAAGGCGCAGGCCAAGTTCGGCGCCATCACCAACTGGCTGCGGCAGAAGAGCAACGACATGCCGGTGTGGTGGGCCGAGTGGTACGTCGAGCCGGAGAACTCCGGCTGGAGCGAGGACAAGCGGACCGCGGTGCAGGCCACGACGATGATGGAGTTCGCCAGGAGCGGCGTGACGTCGGCCCTGTACTGGAACCCGCAGCAGAAGGGCGAGGGCGACTGCCGCGGCTGCGTCTGGGCGCCTGGGCGCGGCGCGGAGCTGCCGATGGCGGGCCTGCTCAGCGGCTTCGCCAGGTGGTTCCCCTCCGGGGTGCAGCTCGACCAGGTGCAGGCCTCCGATCCGCGGGTCCACGTGCTCGCGCAGCCGCAGCAGCTCGTCATGGTCAACACCGCCGACACGGACGTCACGGCCACCGTCGACGGCCAGCAGGTCACGCTGCGCCCCTACGAGATCAAGTGGTCCGGCCGCGGAGTCGGCCCCGGCTAGGCGGTCAAGAGGAGCGGCGGGCCTGCCGTACTTCGCGGTCGACTGCCCAGGCGTCCGCCACCGGGCCCATGTGCCCGAGCTTGTCGGGGTTGATCACCAAGCGGATCGCCTGGATCTGCCCGTCGAGCACCTCGAGCGCCAGGGTGTGGAGCACCTTGCCGTCCCGGTCGCGGAAGATCGCGCCCGGCTGGCCGTTGAGCTCGTGCGGCTCGAACATCACCTCGACCCGGCCCATCTGCGGGAAGACGGAGGCGAGCAGCCTGGCCACGTTCTCGGCGCCGACGATGGCCCTGGCCAGCTGTGGGGCCTTGCCGCCGCCGTCGCCGACCATCGAGACGTCGGCGGCGAGCAGTCCCTGCAGGCCGGCCAGGTCGCCCTCGCGCAGGGCGTCGAAGAACCGCGACGCCAGTTCCTCCCGCTCCTTGCGGTCCGCCTCGAAGCGCGGCCGGCCCGCGGCCATGTGACGCCGCGCCCGCACCGCCAGCTGGCGGCACGCCGCCTCCGTGCGCCCCACCGCCGACGCGACCTCGGGAAAGCTGAAGTCGAACACCTCCCGCAGCACGAAGACCGCCCGTTCGAGCGGGCTGAGCCGCTCGAGCAGCAGCAGCGCCGCCATCGACACCGAGTCGGCCAGCTCCGCCGACCGCTCAGGATCCTCGTAGGGGTCGGCGAGCAGCGGCTCGGGGAGCCACGGCCCGACGTACTCCTCCCGCCGGACACGGGCCGAACGCAGCACGTCGATCGAGATCCTGGTCACCGTGGCCGACAGGAAGGCCCTGGCCGACCTGGGCTGCTCCGGGGAGGCCGCGAAGCGCAGCCAGGCCTCCTGGACCGCGTCCTCGGCCTCGCTCACGCTGCCCAAGATCCGGTAGGAGATCGAGAACAGCAGCGGCCGCAGCTCCTCGAACGCCTCGGTCCTGCTCACGCCACCTCCTCCTGGAATCCTGGGCGCCACGAACGCTAGCGCAGCCACCGGCCGGCCTCCCGCCCGACCCTGTCCGGATATGGCGAGTTCGCGGCGGCGGCGAAGCCTAGGGTTGGCCGGTATGTCGCAGGAGAACCTGGACGTCGTCACGAACGCCTGGCGCGCTTTCGCCGGGCACGACGCCACCGAGATCGAGCCCTTCTTCACCGAGGATGCCGAGTGGCTGGCCCCGCCGGGCAACGCCACCGCCGTCGCCCTGGGCGGTCCCAGCCACCTGGTCGGCAGGAAGGCGATCACCGGCTTCATCGCCGTCGACTTCCTGCGCATGTTCGTCAAGGACGTCGCCATCGACTTCCACGGCATGTACGCCTCCGGCGACCGCGTGATCGTCGAGGAGACGATGACCGCCACCCTGGCCAACGGCAACGCCTACGCCAACGACTACTGCTTCGTCTTCGAACTGCGTGGCGGCCGGATCCACCGGGTCCGCGAATACATGGACACCGCCCGCGCTCACCGCATGGTCTTCGGGACCCCGGCCTGACCGAAATGCGCATGCAGAGCGCTGATGAGAGACGTGACCGCGTTGCCGTAGGCGTGGTCGGCCGGGGTCGCGTAACCGATGAGGATGCCGAGCGGGGACTCCTCCGGCCGGTCGTAGAAGGACGAGATGCCGTCGACGTGGATGCTGCGCTCGGCCAGGTGGGTGACGAGCCGGGCCTCCTGCTGTGAGTCTCCGGGGAGGCGGAGGACGGCGTGCAGGCCCGCGGCGATGCCGGAGAGCCGTCCGTGGGGCAGTTGCCGGGTGACGGCGTCGCCGAGCAGGTCCCGGCGCCGGCGGTAGCTGGTCCGGCAGCGGCGCACGTGGCGGTCGAACTCGCCCGTCTCGATGAGCCGGGCGAGGACGAGCTGGTCGATGACGTTGACGTAGGACTCGTCCCAGCGCGTCGCCTCCTGCAGCGGGGCGAGGAGACAGTCAGGGAGGACGAGCCAGGCCAGACGCAGGCCGGGAGCGATGGTCTTGCTGGCGGTTCCCGCGTAGATGACCCGGTCGGGTGCCATGCCCTGGAGGGCGCCGACCGGCTGGCGGTCGTAGCGGAACTCGCCGTCGTAGTCGTCCTCGACGATGAATCCGCCGGCTCGCCGTGCCCAGGACACGAGCTCGACGCGGCGGGCGGGGCTCAGCGTGACTCCGAGCGGATACTGGTGGGCGGGGGTGACGACGGCGGCGTTCTCGCGCGTGAGCTCCTCGACGATCAGCCCCTCGTCGTCGATCGGGACGCGAAGGGCGCTGTGGCCCAGCTGTTCGGCGAGCACGGGGTAGTCGGGCTCGGTCGGGTCCTCGAAGGCGATCCTGGCGGGGGAGCCCAGGTGTTGCCCCAGGATCTGGCAGATCACGCGCAGCGCATGGGTGTAGCCCGCGCACACGATGATGTGGGCCGGTGTGGCGACGACACCGCGGGACCGGCCGAGGTACTCCGCCAGCGCCTGCCGCAGCTCGAGGGCTCCGGCTCGCTCGCGGTAGCCGAACGCGGTGTTGGGGGCCTTCTGCATGACGTGCCGGGTGGCGGCGAGCCACTCGCGTCGCGGGAAGGCGGCCAGGTCGGGAAAGCCCGACCGGAGATCCACGCCCCGTACGGGCGGCAGAGTGGCCGGGGGCGGCGGTGCGGCTTCCTCGGGGGGCGCGGTGGGGTGCGGGGCCACGCGAATGCCCGACCGCGGCCTCGACTCCAGATACCCCTCGGCGATGAGCTGGTCCAGCGCCTGGGTGACCGTGCCACGCGCGACGCCCAGATCACGTGCGAGCGTCCGGGACGAAGGCAGCGGCGTTCCCGGCGGGAGCTGGCCTCGGCGCATGGCATCACGCAGGGCGTGCTCCAGACCGGCTCGCAGGCCTGCTTCCGGCCGGAGATGCAGGTGGAGATCAAGTCCCCATCTGGACCACTGATCCTCCATAGATCTGGACTATATCTCTGCGCCAGATGCTTCCTAGCGTGGGGGTATGAGACATCTAGCAGCGGCCATCGGTCTCACGAACTACCTCATGGGGCCGTCTCCTTCTTCAGCGTCGAGACCGGCACCCGGCTCGTCGTGCACGGATCGATCCTGCGACGAACGGCGGTGGGGTGCCGGGCAGTGGCTCAGAGGATGGCGACGAGGCTGAGACCCGCCGGAAGTATCTTCCGAAATGCACAACCCTTTACGGTTCGACTTTCCCGGCGTACCTAGACTGACCCCATGGCTGCCACCGAGCCATCCCGCATCTCGGATGCGGAGCAGCTCAAGGCACCGGGGCACCCGCTCCGCGTGTGGTCCTTCACGGCCACCTTCTTAGGCCTCCCCTTCCGACGCTGAGATTCCGACGTCACCGAGGGATGGAGCCGCTGAGGAGGTCGGGGGATGGATCCTGGTATGCACCGCTACCTGCAACAGATGCGCGCGGCCGAGCTGCAGGCGGAGGCCGCCAGGTGGCGGCTGGCCCACCAGGCGGCCGCCGCGAGGCGCCACAGGGGCGCTCTGCGGCGGCGGCTCGGGTGGGTGATGGTGGAGGTGGGGCTCAGGCTCGTGGCGTAGCGGGTTCGAGCGGGCGGCCCACGCGGGCCCGCAGGACGACCAGCGTGGTCAGGACGGTGAGGGCCGCGCCGAGCCAGAGGACGCCCGTGAGCGTGACCGTGTCGACGACGATGCCGCCGAACAGGGCGCCCAGGGCGATGGCCAGGTTGAAGACCGAGGTGTTGAGCGCGCTGGCCGCCTCGGCCGCGTCGGGGGCGGCCTTGAAGATCAGCATCTGCACCCCGACGGGCACGCCGCCGAAGGCCAGGCCCCACAGCAGGACCAGGCCGATCCCGGTCACCGGGGTGCCCCCGGCGAGCGGGAAGAGGGCCAGGACCGCCGCGAGCAGCAGGCTGCTGCCGGCCACGGCGGCCCGCACGTCACGCCCGGCCACCACGCCCGCGAGGAACGTGCCGAGGATCCCGGCGACGCCGAACCCCAGCTGGACAGGCCCGATCGCGGCCGCGGGAACCCCCGAGACGGACTGCAGCAGCGGGCTGACGAAGGTGAACGCCGCCCAGTGCCCGCCGACCAGCAGGAACGTGGCCAGCACCGCGACGCGGATCGCCGGGTTGCGCAGCTGCGAGACCAGCGTCCCCACGCTCACGGCCGAGGTGGCGGGCAGCGGGGGCAGCAGCACGAGCAGCGCCAGCGCCACCAGCAGCCCCAGCCCGGCCACGGCCAGGAACGAGGCCCGCCAGCCCGTCAGCTCGCCGAGCAGCGTGCCCGCCGGCACGCCGAGCACGTTGGCCGCCGTGGCGCCGCCGAAGGCCAGCGAGGTCGCCCGCCCCATGTGCTGCGGGGAGACCAGCCGGACGGCGACGCTCGCGGCCAGCGCCCAGAACCCGCCGATGCTGACGCCCGCCAGGAACCGCGAGGCGAGCAGCACAGGGAACCCGTTCGCGACGGCCGACAGCAGCGTGGCCAGCACCATCAGCGCCATCAGTCCGAGGAGCACGATCCGCCGGTCGAGCCGCCGGATCACGACCGGCAGCAGCGGCGCGGTGGCCGCGGCGACCAGTCCGGGCACGGTCACCATGAGGCCCGCCGTACCGGGGGAGATGTGGAGCGCGCCGCTGATCGCGGTGAGCAGCCCGACGGGCAGGGACTCGACGGTGACCATGGCGAAGGTTCCGACGGCGACCGCGATGACGGCCAGCCATCCTCTGCGGGCGTTCACTTCCTGCTCCCCAGGGTCTGGCCGGCGACCAGGGCGCCGAGCGCGAGCGTGAAGCCGACCAGCTGCCACCCGGTGAGCGTCTGCCCCAGGATCAGCAGTCCGGCCAGCGTGGCGACCAGCGGGTTCGTCAGGCCGAGCAGCGACAGCGAGGTGGGCTGGAGCCGGTCGATGCCGCGGAACCACAGCGCGTAGGCCAGCGCGGTCCCGACGATCCCCAAGTAGGCGAACCCGAGCAGGTTCGTGCCGGTGATCGCGGCGGGAACCCCCTCGACCAGCAGGGTCAGCGGGAGCAGCACGACGCCGCCCACGGTCAGCTGCCATCCGGTCATCACCAGCGGCGACTCGGGCCGCCCCCACTTCTTGGCCAGCACGATCGCGGTGGCCATCAGCGTGGTCGCGGTCAGCATGGCCGCGATCCCGAGCGGATCGAGCCGCGCCGCCGAGCTCAACGTCAGCAGCGCCACACCGCCCGTGCCGGCAAGGGCTGACAGCAGTACGGCACGCGCGGGCCTGACCTGCAGCACCACCAGCGACAGCAACGCCACGACCAGCGGCTGGACGGAGCCGATCGTGGAGGCGACCCCGCCGGGCAGCCGGTAGGCCGCGAAGAAGATCAGCGGGAAGAACGCCCCGAAGTTCAACATGCCGAGCACCGCCGACTTCCACCACCACGAGCCCTTCGGCAGGCGGCGGGTGAAGGCGAGCAGCACCAGTCCGGCGGGAAGGGCCCGCATCGTGGCGGCCAGCAACGGCCGGTCAGGCGGGAGCAGGGTCGTGGTGACCACGTAGGTGGTGCCCCAGCTGGCCGGCGCCAGGGCTGCGAGCACCAGGTCGCTCGCGTGGCGGGTGCTCAGGACCCGCGGGGCCGTGATGGTGGACATCCGGATCGCCTCTCATTGATAATCTCAACGTTGAGACAAAGTATCTGAACGTTGAGATTATTTCCATTGAGAGGATTTCCGTGGCCGACGCCGTCGACGAGCTGATCGCGCAGTGGGGGCGGGAGCGTCCCGACCTGGACGTGTGGCCGATGGGCATCGTGGGGCGGGTCTCCAGGCTGTCCCGGGTCTTCGACCGGCAGCTCAGGGAGTTCTTCACCGAGCACGGGCTGGAGTACTTCGAGTTCGACGTGCTGGCCACGCTGCGGCGCAGCGGCCCGCCGTACGAGCTGAACGCGGGCGCGCTGCTCAAGGCCGCGATGGTGACGTCAGGGGCGATCACCAACAGGATCGACAAGATGGAGCGCAAGGGTCTCGTCGAGCGCACTCCCGACCCTGACGACCGCAGGTCGGTGCGGGTGCGGCTCACGCCGCACGGTCACGAGCTCATCGACCGGCTCGTCGACCTGCACGTGGAGAACGAGAAACGGATGCTGGCGGCCCTGGACCCCGAGCAGCGCGAGCAGTTCGCCGGGCTGCTGCGTCACCTGCTCGAAGCGGCGGGAGACACCTCACTCAAGTGAGGCCGAGCCGGGCGGCCCGCGCGCGCAGGTAGCGCTGCTCGGGCAGGCTGAGCGTGCCGCGCGCGGCCTGCTCGTACTCGCCGCGCGCCGCATCGGCCGCGCCCGCCAGTTCCAGCAGATGAGCCCGTACGGCGTGCACCCGGTAGTGCTCCTGGAGCTCGATCGTGGACAGCTCGGCCAGGCCCGCCTCGGGTCCCTCCACCATGGCCAGGGCCACCACCCGGTTGAGCGTGACCATCGGGCCCGGCGCGAGGTGCTCGAGCAGGTCGTACAGGCCCAGGATCTGCGGCCAGTCGGTGTCCTCGGCCCGCGCCGCCTCGTCGTGCACGGCCGCGATCGCCGCCTGCACCTGGTAGGGACCCAGCGGCCCCGAGGCCAGCGTCTTGGTGATCAGCTCTACGCCCTCGGCGATCGCCGCCGGGTCCCACAGGCCGCGGTCCTGCTCGTCGAGCGGTATCAGCGCGCCGTCGGCGCCGGTCCTGGCCGCCCTGCGCGCGTCGATGAGGAGCATGAGCGCCAGCAGCCCCGCCACCTCGTCGTCGCCGGGCAGCAGGACGCGCAGCTGCCGGGTCATGCGGACCGCCTCCGCGGTGAGCTCGACCCGCTGCAGGTCCGCGCCCGAGCTGGCCGCGTAGCCCTCGTTGAAGATCAGGTAGAGCACGTGCAGCATGGCCGCCATCCGCTCGGCCCGCTCACCGGGCGGCGGCATCACGAAGCGCGCCCCGCTGTCCTTGATCCGCTGCTTGGCCCGGCTGATCCGCTGCCCCATCGTGGCCTCGGGCACCAGGAACGCCCTGGCGATCTCTCCGGTCGTCAGCCCGCCCACCGCGCGCAGCGTCAGCGCCACCTGCGTGGCCGGCGTGAGCGCCGGATGGCAGCACAGGAACAGCAGCGTGAGCGTGTCGTCCACGGCTGCCACGGGCTCCTGCTCCACCTCGGCCATGGCCACGCTCTCCTCGCGCCGCCGGCGGGCCGTCTCGCTGCGCCACGCCTCGATCCTGCGCCGCGAGGCGACCGTGATCAGCCAGCCCTTCGGATCGTCCGGCACTCCCTGCTCGGGCCACTGCGTGGCGGCCGCGAGCAGCGCCTCCTGCACGGCGTCCTCGCACCCGGCGAAGTCGCCGAATCGCCGCATCAGCGCGCCCAGGACCACCGGCGCCAGCTCCCGCACCAGCCCTTCGAAGCCCGTCATGACGCTGTACGGCGGGCCGTCACGGCAACTCGCGCACCGGCCGGATCTCGGCGGCGCCCACCGCCACCTCCGGGATGGCGGCCGCGATCTCCACGGCCCTGTCCATGCTGTCGGCCTCCACCAGGTAGAAACCGGCCAGCAGCTCCTTGACCTCGGCGAACGGCCCGTCGCTCGCCAGCGCCCTGCCGTCGCGCACGATGACGTGCCTGGCCTCCTCCACGTCCATGAGCGACTCCGAGACGATCAGCTCGCCCGAGGCCGTCAGCGAGTCGTTGAGCTCGGCGTAGGCGCGGTAGGCCGCGGCACGGTCGGCGTCGGTGAAGCCCTCCTCCCAGATCTTCCTGGTGGACGGGTTCCGGTAGATCAGGATCAGATACTTCACCGCCGGCCTCCTAGACGGTCGTGGAGGAGTGGCGCGCCCGGTAGGACCGCGACGACGGCCTGCTCCAGTAGGTGAGGAAGCGCAGCAGCCACTCCACGGGCCCGTAGCGATGCCCCCGCAGCCAGAAATGGCTGTAGGCCACCTGTACCCCGAAGATGCCCACCGCGATCACCACGAGCAGCGGCGGGCTCACCCGGTCCACCAGGGCCAGGCCGTACCCGGTGAAGATGAGCGAGCAGATCAGCGACTGCCCCAGATAGTTCGACAGCGCCATCCGCCCCGGTGCCGCCAGCATCGCGCCCACCCGCGGGATGTACGGCAGCAGCCGCAGGAACGTGGCCGCGTAGGCGGCGGCGAGCAGGGGAGCGGTGACCAGGTCGACGGCCTGCCCGAGGAACTTGTGGAAGGCGCCGTTCCACGCCGACTGCGTGTAGAAGAAGGCCCCGGCGATGCCGACCGTGAAGCCGACCCACTGGAGCCTGCGCAGGGCCGCGGTGTGCGAGCCCAGGTCGCGCAGCACGCCCAGCTTGCCGATCGCCAGCCCGATGAGACAGGCGGCCAGCACGGCGGGTCCCTGGAAGAAGATGCGCAGCAGCACGATGAGCGACAGCTTGCGCAGGTGCTCGGCGATGATCTGCAGGGCCGAGCCGTCCATCGCGGCGTCGGACTTGATCGCCTCGGCGGTGCCGTGCGAGACCGTGCCCGCGGTCTCGAGCCCCAGCATCGACAGCACGGCCAGCAGCACGAATCCGAGCGCCAGCAGCGAGGTGAGCCCGATCGCCAGCATCACGGCGGTCTTGGGCTTGATCTTGCGCAGGATCAGCAGGGCGAGCCCGACGAAGGCGTAGGTGGTCAGGATGTCGCCGGGGAACAGCAGGATCGCGTGCGCCAGGCCGAGCAGGAGCAGCCCGGCCAGGCGGCGCAGGAACATCGGCACGAACGCCTTGCCCTGCCGTACGGCGGAGTCCAGTTGCAGCGTGAAGCTGTAGCCGAACAGGAAGGAGAACAGCAGGTAGAACTTGTTCTCCAGGAACATCGTGACGACCCACCGGACGACCCAGTCGAACGGCGAGTCGAAGGCGGGCTCGGCCAGACCGGCCATCCGGTAGCCGGAGGCGAGGTAGGCGATGTTGACGACGAGGATCCCGAGAAGGGAGAACCCGCGTAACGCGTCAACCGACGTGATTCGCGATGCCGCGAGTCGCCCGTCCCCCATAGTGCGAAAAGTCTCCTGAGTCGTCATCAGCGAACATCATCCCGCATAACCTGAGAGTTTCCTGTGAATTCAGTGATTTAGAGCGATATAGATGAATCGCTCGATGATCACGCCGAATGCGACCAGGAACGCCGGAATCGCCACGTAGAGCAGGCGACGCCGCGCACGCGGAGCGCGCTCGGGTCCGTGCAGACGGATCACCTCGTAGCCGAAGAGCGCGATCCACGTCACAGCCAGCCCCGCGACCCCGATGGGCGTCCATGGCGTGGTCGGGTCACCCCGCCCCTTGTAGGGCTGGGGATCGGGGATCTCCGTGCCCTTGACGAACTTCTTCCATGTGTAGAGCGCCGCGTCGGCGTTGGAGAAGACCTTCTTCACGTCGGGGGACGCGTCGAGCGCGGCCCTGAACTTCTCGCCCCAGCCCTCAGGGAAGCCCTCGTTGAGCTGCAGGTAGCTGACCTGCCCGCGGCTGACCACGAGATAGGTGTTGCGGTCGCGCGCCTTCAGCGCATCGACCGCGTCCTGGATCTGCGTCGGGTCCTTGTTCACCTTGGCCTGGCCGTTGAAGTTGACGATCTCGACGTCCTTGGCGCCCCACGGCAGGGTAGGCGTGACCTCGGGGCTGGCCTTGGGCACCAGGTACAGCACGCGGGCACTGGGCTTGTCGTGGTCGTAGACGTACTTCATGGCTGCGATCTCACCGGTGGTGACCCGCTCGAACTTCTCGTTGCCGTAGCGGGCCAGCAGGAACAGCCCGGCGAACAGCACCGCGAAGCAGGCCGCGAGCACGACCGACAGCTTCTTGGTCAGCTGCGGGTTGAAGCGCACGTTCCGCTTGCGGATGGGCACCGTCTCCTCCCGCACGTCGGCACTGTCGGCCGGCAGGTTCGGGAAGAACGCGTACGCCGCCAGCAGGCAGGATCCGGGCAGCGCGAACATGTAGACGCGCAGGCCCATCTCGCCGCCGTAGCTCTGCAGGCCCATCGCCAGCACGGGGACGCACAGCAGGATCATCGCCATCCGGTCGTGGACCCCGCGCCGCAGCCGCCGCAGCAGCCCGACGGCGGCCAGCGACAGGATGATCACCAGGATGCCCAGCCGGGCCTTCAGCACCATCGCGTGCGCGGGGTCACTGCCCTCGATCCGGCCGCTGGAGCTGTTGACGAAGTTCTGGATGAGCCGGCCGAACCCGCCGAAGATCGCGTCGATCTGGCCGGCCCAGAAGCCGACCGTCTGGTAGCTGATCCAGGCCAGCACCACCAGGCCGAGGAAGAACGGCAGCGCCCAGGTCAGCCTGGTCCGCTTGAACAGCAGGCACGCGGCCAGCACGCCGAGCATCATGAACGGCGTGATCTGGTGTGAGGCCGTCGCCGCGAAGAACAGGGCGATCAGCAGCATCAGCATCAGCAGCCGGTCGGCCCGGTAGGTCCCGGTGTTGGCGATCTCGCCGGGCGTCATCGCGTCGAGCTTGGCCAGCAGCCTGCGGATCTTCCCCTTCTCCGGCAGCGGCTCGGTGCGCTGCTCGACCCGGCCGAACCAGCGCATCAGGATCGCCACGAAGGCCAGGTAGAGAGCGAAGGTGAAGCCCTGCGGCGAGAAGTAGTCCTGGCCGATCCACTGCACCAGGACGAACAGCAGCGCCGCGAACCAGCGGGCCCGCGTGGTGGCCACCACCTGGCGCAGGATCAGCACGAACGGCAGCAGGTAGAGCAGGTTCGACAGCAGCGGCGTCCACTGCAGGATCGGCGTCAGGTCGGTGATCCCCGCCGCCTTCGTCACGAAGGCGAACAGCGCGAAGAACCCCGGCCAGCCCATCCGGGCGTCGATGTTGATCGCGGTCTCGCCGCTCCTGCCGATGAACTCCACGAATCCGGCATGGATGTACGCCGTGGGGAAGCGCGGCTCCGTGGCCACCAGCGCGCCCGCGCCGTGCAGCGCGAACGTGATGACCGCGATCTGGAACAGCAGCAGGAACTTCCTGTCCGTGCTCTGAGCCACGGTGACGAAGAACGACACCATCATGATGAGGAGCGCCGCGAACGCGCTCAGCGGCAGCGCGGCGATCAGACCCAGACCGTTGATGGCGTTCGGATCGACGCCCCGCAGCGGGCCAGGCGCCACCTTCAGCGCCAGCACGTACATGATCAGGCCCTCGACGGTGAGCAGCACCGGCAGCCAGCTCGGCGCGGCCAGCACGAGCTGCGCGGCCCTGCCGGCCAGCCCGCCGGGCTTCGCCGGCGCCTGCGGCTTCTGCGCGGGCTTGGCCGGCTTGGCGGGGGCCACCGGCGCGGGAGCCGCCGCACTCTGCGGCGAGGCCTCAGATGGGGCCTCGGGCGGGGCCTCGACCACGAGCCTGGCCAGCCCGGACTCCCGCGCGGGCTTGGCGCCGCCGGGAAGCCGCAGGTTGACGGTGCGCTCGGCCTCACCCGACGGCTTCGCGTCGGCCGGAGGCTTGCGCTCGACGGGAGGCTTGGCCTCGGGACGCTTCAGCGCGGGCGCGGTGTCGTCCGTGTCCGCCGTCTCGGCCTTCTCCTCCGGTACGGCGGGCGTCTCGGGCTCCGCCTCGGCGGGCGTCGGAGGAGCACCGATCTTGACGACGAACGACTCGGGAAGCCGCTGCGTCGTCGTGGTCTCGTCCTCGTCATCGCCCGGAGAGTCCTCGGCGCCCGGCATGTCCGCAGCGTCCGAGGAGTCTTCGGGAACCGAAAGGTCCGAGGTGTCAGGGGTGTCCTCGTCCGGTCCGGATGACTCATCCGGGTCCGGTAGCGACAGCCGGGGGATCACCCCGGTTGCCTCCGGATCGAAGGACACGTCTGACTCCTCCCCTGTCTCCCCTCGCACCCCGGAGGAGCCGGTGATCCCCGTTGTCATGCCATCGCCGTCCCGTTGCCTCACGTTGACCATCATGCGGCCCCGGGCGACCCCTGAGTGACGCTGGGCTGCCCTGTTTCGCCAAATTTGAGAACTTTACGTAGTCCGGGGAAGATCAAAATTGCCATCAGGATCTCGCTGAGCAGCACGCCGTACCCGACCGCGTCGACCCCCGCGAGCGGGAACAGCGACACGGTGGAGACCAGCACCAGCCCGGCCAGCCCGATCTGGATCGCGGCCAGCCGCTTGGCCACCTTCTGCGCCCGCAGCGTGCTCAGGTAGACCTCGATCAGCACCCGCGGGAAGACGGCCAGCGCCATCAGCCGCAGCAGCGTCGTCCCCTCGGCCGCGAACTCCTTGCCGAAGATCGACAGGATCAGCGGCGCGGCCACGATCGCCACCACGATGCACGGCGTGATGAGCAGGAAGGCCCGTTTGAGCGCCCTGCGGCTGTTGGCGGCCAGCCTGCTCCGGTCGAAGGAGCCCTCCGCCGTGAGCGAGGCCGCCATGTTCATCGCCAGCAGCTCGATCATGCTGGCCAGCGTGTGGGCCATCGAGAAACGCCCGAACGTGGCCTCGCCCACCTGGGTAGCGATCACCACCGGCACCAGGTACACGATGGCCATCATCGACAGCTGGCCGGGGAAGTCCCCGGCCAGGAAGCGACCCACCTCGCGCAGCTGCGGCGGCTCGCGGTCGGCGGAGTGCTCCCTGACGTACTTGGGAACGGCGTAGCCGAAGATGAACCAGTTGACCGGGATCAGCGCCAGAGCCGTGGGCACGATCCAGGAGACGAAGATGCCGCCGGTGGGCAGCGCGCCGGCCATGGCGATCAGCAGGCCCATCTTGACCACGCCGAAGACCAGGTTGTTCAGCGGTACCCAGGTGGCCTTGCGCAGCCCGACGAGCACGTAGTCCTGCAGCGTGAACACCGCCCACACCAGGACCGAGCCCAGGAAGAACACGCCGGGTCCGAACCCGCCGAGCACCTG
The DNA here is from genome assembly GCF_018531495.1 of Nonomuraea sediminis. Taxonomy (GTDB): domain Bacteria; phylum Actinomycetota; class Actinomycetes; order Streptosporangiales; family Streptosporangiaceae; genus Nonomuraea; species Nonomuraea sediminis. Next base: position 91,897 of record NZ_JAHDTI010000009.1, on the reverse strand, counting down.
GTAGGTCTGGCCCCACAGGGGCAGCGTCAGCAGGAACCCGACCGCCGCCGCCCCGCCGGCCGCGGCGGCCACGCCGTACCCGCGCAGGATGAACTCCGGCGTGCGGCGGCCCGCGATCGGCAGGAACGTGACGATCGCGCCCTGGAAGCCGAGCGCCATCAGCGAGGCGAACAGCCGCATCGCGGTGATCGTCGCCTGCCCGCGCCCGAACTCCTCGGGTGAGAAGAAGTGCGCGGCCAGCAGCCAGTAGCCCATGCCGAGCGTCGCGGTGATGACCGTGTTGGCCATCAGCGCGTAACCGTTGCGGAACAGCGGGTTGCTGAGATCGCGCAGGATCCGCTGCCAGAGCCTAGACATGTCCGCGCACCCGCTGCAGGCCGTACCTGGTCCGCCTGACGACCGCGTATCCCTTGGTGAGGATGCGCTCGCGCAGGTAGATCAGCGGTACGGCGCTGCCCTCGACGGCGCGCCTGAACATGCTGAGGTTCGTGTGGTAGGAGACGGTCAGCCGGGGGATGGCGAGCATGTCGTGGCGGTCCGCGGCGATCATGTTGTTCACGGCGCAGGCGGCGAAGTAGCCGGCCCTGCGCACCTCGCGGCGGACCCTGGCGCTGGAGTAGCCGAAGGGGTAGGCCATGGTGGCCACCGGGGCGCCGATCTTCTCCTCCAACAGGCCCTTGTTCCTGCGCAGCTCCTGGCGCAGGTCCTCGGTGCGCAACTGGTCGAGCTGCGGGTGGCTGTGGCTGTGGCCGCCGATCTCGATGCCGGTCTGGGCGGCCTCGCGGGCCTGGCTCCAGGACAGCATGGCGTCGAGCGGCCGCCCGGCCGCGTCGCCGCCCGCGTCGGCCACCCACCCGCTGGTCAGGAAGACCGTGGCGGGGAAGTTGTAGCGCTCGAGCAGCGGCAGCGCCGCACTGTGGAAGTCGGCGTAGCCGTCGTCGAAGGTCACCACGATCGGCTTGGGCGGCAGGGCGTGCTTGTTCACCGAGGCGACCAGCGCGCCCAGCGTGAGCGGCGTGAACCCGCTCTCCGACAGGTAGGCCAGCTGCTCGGCCAGGGCGGACGGCCTGACCGAGTGCGGCTTGGTCTCCTCGGTCGGCCGGTCGGTGACCGAGTGGTACATCAGGATCGGTACGCGGGTCATCGCAGCCTCCAGGATCCGACCACGTAGCCCCAGGTCGTCCAGGCCAGGCCGATCACGATCGCGGCGGCCCTGCCCAGACCTCCGACGTCACCGCGGAGCGCCTCGCCGACGCCGCGCAGCGCGCCGAGGGGCAGGGTCTTCATCGCGTGCGCGCGCTCGCTCGCCAGGCCGTCCTGCGACCCGACCTCCCGCGTCACCAGCGCCTTGGACAGGCCCTCGGCGTAGCAGCGGGAGCGGAAGTAGGCGAAGCGCTCGCGCTGCCTGGACACCTTGTGCCCGATCACGGCGCTCGGCTGGAACAGCATGACCGCGCCCGGCTTGCGCTGGCTCAGCCGGATGCAGAACTCGGTCTCCTCGCAGCCCAGCGGCCTGGACTTGCGTCCCTGCACGCTGCGGCCGATCCCGCTGTGGAAGCCGCCGACCTCGGCCACGACCTCCCTGCGGAAGGCGGCGTTGCCGCCCATGACGTTGCGGATGGGCGCCTTGACCTCGGGCATGCCGCGGTAGGTGCACCCGACGGTCCAGTCGAACTCGTAGGGGAACCACCGCGGCCTGCGCTTGGAGGCCCAGAGTGGATCGGTCCGACCGCCGACGCCGACGACATCCGGATCCTGGAAGCCCTCCTCCAAAGCCTCCAGCCAGCCGGGATCGGCGACCGCGTCGTCGTCGAGGTAGGCGACGATGTCACCGGTGGCCACGTCGGCCCCGGTGTTCTTGCCGCCGGACAGGCCCTGCTCGTGGGTGTTCTCCACGACGACTGCCTGCGGGTACGCGCGCTTGAGTTTCAGATGCAGGTCCGGGTTGTGGTCGACCACCAGAATCAGCTCGTACGGCGGGCGGGTCTGGTTTCCGACCGATTCCACTGCCTGTCTGATGTCCTCCCAGCGCTCCTCGGTGTAGACGCAGATGACGACGGACGTGTTCACTTCACTGGCCTTCGAATTAAGCGACGCCCCGGTCGGCGGCTGGGGCGGCGGTTGGCTCGGGCTGCGCGGGCGCAGGCTGCCTGCGCCACTCACGCAGGATGGTCTTGAGCACCCGGAAGCCGTCGCGGACGGCCCGCAGGTTGCTCTCACCATGGATGCGGCAGCGTTCGTGGCTGGGCACCTCGTGCACCTTCAACCCGGCCTTGGCGGCCCGCACGTTCATCAGCGTCTCCACCTCGAAGCCGTCGCAGTCGAGGTCGAGCACGTCCAGGTGGCGGGCCCAGAAGGCGTTGTAGCCGTAGCACAGGTCGGTGTACTGCGTGCCGTACATCAGGTTCACCAGGCCGGTGAGGACCTTGTTGCCGAAGCGGCGGCTGAAGGTCAGGTCGTCGCTGCCGCCGCCGGCGGCGTAGCGCGAGCCCTTGACGAAGTCAGCGCCCGTCACCAGCGCGCCGACGAACGCGATGATCTCGTGGCCGTCGGTGGAGCCGTCGGCATCGATCATCACGATGATGTCGCCGGTGCAGGCGGCGAAGCCGGCGGCCAGCGCGTCGCCCTTGCCCTTGCCGGTCTGGGTGACGATCTTCACGTTCGGGCGCAGCCGCCTGGCGACCGCGACGGTGTCGTCGACCGACCTGCCGTCCACCAGGACGATCTCGTCGATCCACTGGGGGAGTGTGGCGAAGACATGCGGGAGGTTCTCCGCCTCGTTCATCGCCGGCACCACGACGCTCACCGTTGGAGATATGGCCAGGTGAGGCGTGAGGGGCGTGAACCGCTCAATCGGCGGCATCGAGCGCAACGGGCCATTGATGACCTTGCCGTTGTGCTTGGTGATCTCGGGACTCATGGTGAGGGAAATCCTTCCGGGACCCCACCGCGAGCAACCACCCCGGGGTGCTGAGGGAATGGCGGATGCGGAGAACGGTGCATTGGAGGGTCCAATGAGGTGAGGGTGGGTGCTGTGGTGTGCTGTGCTGCTGTTACTGCTGGGGCGAGGGTGGAGCGCTCAACGCGCTCCGGTTGGTTCCTTGACAACTGGGTTGGGTGACTCTTGGTGCAGAGAGGTGCGCACCCGACCGAAGCCCTTCAGGACACGATCGGCCGCTCTATAGAGAGACGGTCGATCCATGACAATTGTTCGGGCTTTGTTGAAAGGAGTTCTCCCCATCCAGTGGACCGCCGCCGCCGCGGAGGGTCTGGAGATGCGGCCCTCGGCGACGTACAGGACTCCGCTCTTGAGCCAGTCCTTGTACTCCTTGCCGCCCTTGCCCATGTCGACCATGTGCAGGCCCGCTCCCGCAGCGGCCTCGGCCATCTGCAGGTGGTGGACGATGCCCGGGGAGTAACGGGCGTACTCGGTGTCGTAAGCGGGGAACCATCCGACCAGCGTGGTGGCCGTCCGCAGTCCGAAATGGCCGGCGACCGGGACGTCCCCGGCGTACAGCATCGTCAGGACCCCGGAGAAGTCGGGCGTGGCGAGCCCGTGCATCTCCTCGATCAGCTGGACGATCCACGGCTGAGCGAAACGGTCCACTCTGCCGGTACGCCGGTACTGGTCTGACTTCCAGGCGAGCAGCGTATCGAGCACCTTCTTGTCGGCCGAGGCCCACTCGAAGCGCAGGTCACCCTGCTCCCTGCCGAGTTTGCGCTCCTTGTAGCGCACGGTCTTCAGATTCTTCGGGGAGTTGGCCTTCACCTGGTCGATCCAGGCCTCGAAGCCCGCGGTGAAGTCCATGACCGGCGCCGGGCGGACGTCGGTCTCGTACGGGGCGAACGTCGGCTGCCCCGCGACCAGATGGTCGAAGTCGAAGACGCTCAGCTTGCACGCACGCAGCAGCGCCTTGGCGTCGACCTTCAGGTCCGGAATTGAGATCAAACCGTGACACGTAGTGAGGAAGCCGCCCAGCGGCTTCCCGATCCCAAAACTGTGTCTTTCATAGGGGAAGAACCCGACTATCCGGTTTGCATCCTGGATGACCGCCACCCTCACGTAGTCGCGCAAGCGGTCCATCGCCAGGGCGAACTCGACAGAAAGGAACGGGTTGTCGAGGCTCGGATCGGCTTTCTGTATCTCCCGCCATCGGGACCGTTCGGAGTCGCCGAGCTCCCCCGGGCGAACGACTGAGATGTTCACCTTGCCCTGGCCCCCTGTTCGGTCTGCATGTTCTTCCCCCGGTACAACACGCGAAGCACGTACATGAACCCTCCGAGCACGGCGACGGTAGCCACGCCGGCCCTCGGAGACCACGCGTGGAAGAGCAGCATGGCCTGGGCAAGGAGAACGTTCATGACGAGACTTGCCGCGGCTCCTACTGATAGTGCGGCAAGCGGGTCACGATCACGCAACAGTCCGACGACCGCTGCGCCGGGAACGACGAGAAGGAACAGCGAGATCAGGAGCGGGCGCAGCGGCGTCTCTATGTCGAAGAGCGCGATCACCGCACCCGCGATGCACGCGAGCGCGAGCAGCCACGTGAACGCCTTGAGCGCTCTGCGGTGCTTGAGCATCTACTGTCTCTCTCCTGGCTCCTGGCAGACTACGGGCACGATTGATCGCATTGTCATGGGACCAATCCGCCCCTGGACACGTCAATGCCGACGCTTGGAGAAGCGCTCCGGTTTACCCAGGAGCCGATTTTTCTCGTGTGTCGATAAACACACCGTCAAGACCCAGGCCCGTGCGATCCCCAAGCACACCAGGATGCCCTATATGTGGGTGGATCTTCGAGTCAGGGTCCGTTTTATCCCCGTTTGTCACTCTAGTATTAGCTGGCACCAGATCTTGTGTGACGTTGCTCTCTCATGATCCGAGAGGCTGCGACGCGGTGCTGCTCTCGCCGCCGGACGGCGCGGTGTCGGTCGGCGTCGCGGGCGGGGAACTGGGGACGTCAGTGGGCGGGTCGGAAACCTGGGGCTGGTGGCCATGCCAGGTCAGCGAGCAGCCGGCGCCACCGCCGTTGGAGGCGAACGACACCGAGCCGCTGCCCGCCTCGTCCGGGTTGTTGGCCGTCACCCAGATCGCCACCGAGCCGCCGGCCTTGATCGTGCCGGTGGCGGGGAAGACGTCGAGCCCGGCGCTGGAGGTCGCGCTCCACGTCACGGTCGCGTTGCGGGCCGAGAGCCCGATCTTCGCGGCGCCGTCGAGCGTGCCGGGGCACGACACCGCGAGCTTGGCGCCCGGCAGCGGGCGGCGGCGGGTGGCCGTGGGCGCCGGGGCCGCCGGCCGGGTGGTGGTCGCCGCGGGCGCGGGCCGGCTGGTCGGCGGTGGCGTGGTGTTCACCGTGAGCTCGGGGCTTGACGTCGTGGTCGGGTCGTCGGGCGGCTCGGTGGCGGTCTGGAGATCCGGCTCGGCGCTGGTGGCCGTGGCCGAGGGGGTGGGCACCAGGTGAAGCGCCGCCGCGTCCGTGCCGTCGGCGCCGCGGTTGAGCACGACCATGGTTCCGGTGGCCGCCAGCACCGCGATCCCGGACAGCAGGACCGGCGCCAGCCTGCGCCGCCTGCGCCGGGGGTGGCCGTCCAGGTCCAGCCGGTGCGAGCCGGCGCCGAGGTCGAGCGCCTCGGTGGGGTCGCCGGTCTCGCGGCGCCTGGCCGTACCGCGGCGCCTGCGGGAGCCGGTGGACCTGGCCGGAGCGGGGAAGCCGCTCCTGTCGAAGCTGTCGCTGCGGTCGGTGATCAGCACGCGGGTCTGGTCGGACTCCGGATCGCCGCAGGTGTCGATCACCCGGCGGCGCAGCGAGATCGGCGGGAACGCCACCGGCACCAGGTCGAGCAGCCTGGCCGCCGAGACCTGGCGGTGCCGCCCCTCGGTGCACACCTCGCACCCGCTGATGTGCCCTGACAGGCGGCGCCGCAGCAGCGGGGTGAGGGGCCCCTCCCACGAGTCGACCATGGCCGACAGGTCGGGGCAGTGCGCCCGCCCGGTCCTGGCCAGCACGACGGCGGCGGCCGCGTTCTCCAGGTGGTCGCGGGCCCGGCCGAGGCGGGAGGCGGCCTGGCGGGAGGTGAGCCCGAGCACGCCGCCCACCTCGGCCGGGGTCAGCCCGTGCCTGACCGACAGCTCGAGCACCTCGCGCTCGTTCCTGCTCAGCTCGCCCAGCGCCTCGTGCACCAGCTCGGCCAGCTCCGGGTCGTCCGGGTCGTCGAGCACGGGTGGCGGCAGGCCCTCGTCGTCCTTTCGGGCGAGCCTGGCCATGGCCTGGAACCTGGTCAGCGCGTACAGCCACGACCGCAGCCTGGTGCCCTCCTTGAGCCGGTCGACCCGGCCCTGGGCGGTGACGATCGCGTCGTGCACGGAGTCGGCCGCGCTGTCGCGGTCACCGGTCAGCGAGCAGGCGTAGTCGTGCAGGCGTTCCGCGTAGGCGTCGTAGAGCCTGGCGGGGGCGTCGGGGTCCGCGCGCCGCAGGGCGTCCGCCAGCTGGTGGTCGTCGGCGCGGTCGACGGTCGGCCATCCGGGCACGGATCTTCCCTCCCCGCAGGTGTGACTGTGCGGTTAGGACGTGCCCGGCATGTCCGTGGATGACGGGTCATAACGGCCGGGTATGGCTTGTTACCAGGGAGTCAGCCGTCACACTTGGGGGCGCAGAGGCGGCGCTGCATGCCCTGCAGGAAGAAGTCGCGCACCTGCAGGACGTTCTTGGCGATGTACGCCTCGCCGCCGGTGGCCTGGGCCAGCGCGTCCATCTGCTTCTTGCCCTTGGGCGCGTCGGGGCCGAAGGCGATCAGCAGGATGCTGACCGGGCGCTTGGGGTCGTACTTGTCCTTGAGGAACTTCAGGATCTGCGCGTCGCTGGTGCCGCCGTTCGGGTCGTCGTTGCCCGCGCCGTCGGTCAGGATCAGGATCGTGTTGATCTTGTCGCCCGCGTAGTTCTCGGTCATGTCGGCGTAGGCGGCCTTGAGCGTGTCGTTGAGCCCGGTGTCGCCCGTGGCCTTGGCCTGGATCGTGGCCAACTGCCTGGCCAGCAGGTCCTTGCGGGTCACGCCGTTGACCGTCTCGCTGAGCGGGCCGACGGAGACCGCTTCCTTCCAGTCCTTGGTGCCGTCGAGGAAGGTGGAGAACGCCCACACGCCGATCTCCGCGTCCGCGGGGAACAGGCCGAGGCCCTCGGTGGCGATCTTGCTGATGGCCTGCATACGGGTCATGTTCGTGCCCGGCACCGGCAGCGCCATCGTGCCCGAGACGTCGAGCAGGGTGAGCATCCTGGTGCCCAGGTTCAGCCTGGACCAGGTCTGGCCCATGCTGGCCACGGTCTTGGCGTCAGGCGCGGGCAGCGCCTGCGGGGCCTTGGGGTCGAAGCCCTTGTCCTTGGACAGCGAGTCGCCCGCCTTGCCGTCGGGGCTGCGGAAGCCCTGGTCGCGCAGGACCTTCTGAGCCCAGTCGAGGGCGAGCTCCTTCTGGAAGGCCGCCGCCGCCTTCTGCACCCCCGCGTCCTTGGTGAGCACCAGGACCGGGTAGTCCAGGCTCAGCGTGCCCTCGGCCGGGTACAGCGGCACCACCGGCGTCTCGGGCTTCTTGGTGTTGTAGAGGTAGATGGCCTGCTCGGAGGTGACGCCCACCGGGACCCGGTTGCCCGACTTGACCGTCAGGCTGGCCAGCAGCGAGCCGGGGTCGGCGACCAGCTGGGTCGACAGCTCCTTGAGCGCGCCGACCAGCGCCTTGTCCTGGCCGGACTTCTTGGCCAGGCCCGCGGCGGCCAGCAGCGCGGCCATGCCGGCCGAGTTCTTCTGCGGATCGAGCGCCAGCACGCGGACCTTCTTGACGGGCCCGTCCGGGTTCGCCACGTTCGACGCGGCGATCATGCCCGACCAGCTGGGCTGCAGGCTGCCCGACAGCTTGGCGGCCGAGGACTTGGCGGCCGCCAGCACGACCGGCGTGGTCGCGATCGAGGCGCCCGGCTCGGGGATCGCGGCGGCGGCCGCGGGCTCGGCGCGCAGCCGCGCCACCACCAGGCTGGAGTCGGCCACCCACAGGTCGGCGTTGACCTTCCCGGCGGCCAGGCCGCCGGCGGTGCGCGCGGTGGCCTCCTTGGCCACGGTGACCTCGACGCAGCGGCTGTCGATCGAGTGCAGCGCCTTGTTGTAGGTTCCGGCGATCTTGTTCAGCGCGGGCTGGATGTCCGCCGAGGCCGTCACGCGCAGTGGCAGCTTGCCGCCCGAGCAGTCGTGGTCGCGGTTGAAGATGACGAACGCGGCGACACCGAGCAGTACGGCCAGCGCCACGGCACCGGCCAGCGGGACGAGCACCCTGCCCCTGCCTGCGCTGCTTCTCCTGCGGGGAGGGGGAGGACCCTGGGCTCGATAACCATCATCGAGCTCGTCTGTGCGATGTCGCCCCACGATGTCCTCTTCGGTATGTGTCGAGACCTTCCGGAGACCCTAGCGGGAGATGCTCCGCAATACCTCCGGAACGATACTCGGTACGCTTCGTGTGGCAAAACAGCCCTTTTGGTGCGACGATTACCTAGCGTTGCGGTCAATGGCAGCATGCGTGACCGTGCCACGCGCGGATTCCTTCCCGCACGGCCACCGCCGCGAGCGCCACCGCCATCGCCGGGTCCACCCACCACCAGCCGAGTGTGTTGAGCCACAGTCCGGCCAGCACGCCCGCGGCCATCGCGGCGCAGATCAGGTTCTGCGTGCCCTCCCCGGCGGTCGCCGTGGAGGCCAGCCGTACCCCGAGCCGTCGCTTGGCCAGGCCCAGGGCGGGCATGCTGACCAGGCTGACAGTCGTCACGGCGATGCCGAGCGCGGTCGGCGAGGAGCGGTAGCCGTGCCCCAGGTCGTAGCCGACGTGCGCGATCAGGTAGGGCGCCAGCAGCCAGAAGCTCGCCGCGACCAGGCGGCGCGCGGTCGTCTCCGCGCCGGGGGACAGCATGCGCGAGCCGGTGAAGCGCCAGACCACGATGAGGCTCGCGGCCGCCTCCACGAACGCCGACAGCCCCCAGCCGATCAGCGCCACCGAGTGCGCCGACAGGCCGGCGAACAGGCCGAGCGTGCTCTCCACGGAGAGCCATGCAAGTGTGGCGATCGACAGTGTCCGGGCCCGCCTCGCGTCCCGGAGCCAATCGGCTGACGCGGCCGGATGTGCGTGAACCCGCTGGTCAGGCACCTTGATCCTCCGAACTCCCGCCACCCGGCCGTCGACAGCGCTACGTACCATACCCATTACTTAGCGTGACTTTATGGCAAGCGGGAAAGGATCGGTCAAGATTCACCGGGTTATCGTCGAAGTGATCGTTCACGGGGGAGGGTCAGTGCCGTTCACGCCAAGCCATATCGCAGCCGTAGTCCCTTTCATGAAGACCAAATGGGCAGATCCATGGGCGCTGGCCATCGGCGCGATGGTGCCCGATATGCCGATCTTCCTGCCGTTCCTGCCTGAATACCGCTACTGGCACTCGTGGGTGGGCGTGGTCACGCTCGACCTGTCCGCGGTGCTCGTCCTGCTCGGGCTCTTCCACCTGATGTTCAGGGAGCCGCTGATCTCGCTGCTGCCGCCGCCGCTCGCGGCCAGGGCGGCGCTGCTCGCGCCGTCCCGCTCGCTGCCCGCCATGGTCGTGGGCGGCGTGATCGGCGCCGCCAGCCACGTGCTGTGGGACTCCTTCACCCACTCCTACGCCAGCATCCAGTGGGGCGCCTGGCTGGGGACGTCGGTGTTCGGCGTCATCCACCTGTTCCGGCTGCTGCAGTACATCTCCTCGGTCGTCGGACTGGCGATCGTGGTGTGGTGGGCGTGGCGGGGCCTGTCGCGCATGTCGCCGACCGTCCTGCCCGAGCGGCTGCGGATCAGCCCCTGGGTACGGCGGGCCGTCCTGCTGGCCAGCGCGGTGGGGACCGTGACCGGCGCCCTGCTGTGGCCGCTGGTCGACGAGCCGGCGCCGCAACTGGGCCTGCCCAGCGTGATCACCAAGGTGGGCGCGGGCACCGTTATCGGCCTGTGCCTGGTGCTGACCTGTTACGCGGCCGTCTGGCAGGTCAGGCGGCTCGTGGCAGTATCGGAGGGTGCTTGAGTACGTGACCTCGGCGGACGATCCGCGCCTGGCTGACTACACCCGGATGCGCGACGTGGAGTTGCGCAAGAGCCTGGAGGCCGAGCGCGGGCTGTTCCTGGCCGAGGGGGAGAAGGTGATCCGGCGGGCGATCGGCGCCGGATACCCGATCCGCTCCGTGCTGACCACGCAACGCTGGCTGGAGTCGCTGGCGGACGTGCTCGGCGACGCCACGGTCTACGTGGCGAGCGACGAGGTCATGGCGGGCATCGCCGGGTTCCCGGTGCACCGGGGCGCGATGGCCTCCATGGCCAGGCTGCCGTTGCCGCCGGTGGACAAGCTCACCGGCCTGCGGCGCCTGCTGGTCCTGGAGGACCTGGTCGACCACGGCAACGTCGGGGCGATCTTCCGGTGCGCGGCGGCGCTCGGGGTGGAGGGCGTGATCCTCTCACCGCGCTGCGCGGACCCGCTCTACCGCAGGTCGGTCAAGGTGTCGATGGGCGCGGTCTTCTCGATCCCGTACGCCAGGATGTCCGACTGGTTCGACGGCCTCGATCAGCTGCGCAAGGCGGGCTTCCAGACCCTGGCCCTCACACCGGACCAGGAGGCGACCTCGATCGACCAGGTCGAACTGGGGGAGCGGGTGGCGCTGCTGCTCGGGTCGGAGGGCGACGGGCTGTCCTCGCACTGGCTGGCGGAGGCCGACGTGCCCGTCTGCATCCCGATGAGCGCCGCCGCGATGGCCGCCGGGGTCGACTCGCTCAACGTGGTGGCCGCTGCGGCGATCGCCTGCCACGGCCTGATGCGCGCGACCTGACCTAGTACCTGCACCGCCGCGTCCAGCGCTTGCCGGTGAAGACGTTCCTGCACTTGCCGGAGACCGGTCCCAGGCTCTCGTCATCGGTCTGGGTGCACACACCGTCCACCGTCTCGACGCAGTGGTCGGTGTCGACGCAGTCGCCGTCGATGGTGGCGGTGCAGTGTTCTTCGTCGGTCTCCTCGGTCTCCTCGGGCGCATCGGGATCCTCGTAGTCGATCGCCGCCTTGGCGGCGTCGCCGCCGCTCCTGCGCGCCCGGTACGCCTCGCTGTACGGCTCGCGGAAGGAGCCTTCCTCGGCCTGCCTGCCGACCCGCGGGACGTGGCCGTCCATGCGGATGTAGTACCAGGCGTAGCCCTTCTCGCCGTCGTCGCACCTGATGTCGGAGACCCTGATGCGCGTGGCCTGGCGGACGCACACCTGCACGCGGTCGTCGATGTCGGTGATCATCACGTCCGAGCCGACGCCGCCCTTGGCCGGAGCCCGGTAGGTCTCACCGGACGGTTGCCTGAACGAGCCCTTCTTCGCCTTCGACCCGGTGGCGGGGACCTTGGCCCGCAGCGGGAGGAAGTACCAGGCGCGGCCGGGTCGCGCGTCGTCGCAGCCTCGGTAGTTCACCCGGACCAGGGTCTTCCTGTTCACGCAGATCTCGATGAAGCCCGGGTCCTCGGTGTCCGTGTCCTGCGCCGGCTGCTCTGTCGGTGCATCGGTGGCGGGCGTCCGGGCGGGGGTGGGACTGGGGGTCGGGGCCGCGCATCCCGCGACCATGAGGACAGGTGCGACGATGGCGGCCAGCCGTAATCTGATCAGTGCCGACACTCCTCATGCGGGGCGGGAAGCTCTGTCGAGCCGATCAACGAGGGGCGTCGGCGCGGAGTTCCGCCACGGCGATGACCTTGACGCCGGATGTTCCGGTGTTTTCCTGGAATCGTGCTCCAAAAAGATGCCATCATCATCGGCGCCGGGTTCGCGGGCCTGTACATGCTCCACCGGCTGCGCGGCCTCGGCATGGACGTCCAGGTGTTCGAGGCGGGCGACGGCGTGGGCGGGACCTGGTACTGGAACCGGTATCCGGGCGCCAGGTGCGACGTGCCGAGCCTTGAGTACTCCTACTCCTTCTCCGAGGACCTCCAGCGGGAGTGGGCCTGGAGCGAGCGCTACGCCTCCCAGCCCGAGATCCTGCGCTACCTCGATCACGTCGCCGACCGCTTCGACCTGCGCAGGGACATCGCCTTCCGCACCAGGGTGACGAGCGCCGCCTTCGACGACGGATGGACCGTCGAGACCTCCCAGGGGGAGCGGGTCACCGCCCGGTACCTGATCGCCGCCGTCGGCTGCCTCGCCTCCGCCCCGCGCGTGCCCGACCTGCCGATGTTCCACGGCGCGACCCACCACACGGGCCGGTGGCCGCACGAGGGCGTGGACCTGGCGGGCAAGCGGGTCGCCGTCATCGGCACCGGCTCGTCCGGCATCCAGGCCATCCCGGAGATCGCCCAGGTCGCCGAGCACGTCACCGTGTTCCAGCGGACCGCGAACTTCAGCGTCCCCGCCCGCAACGGCCCCATGGACCCCGCCTACGAGAAGTGGTTCAAGGACAACCACGGCGAGATCCGCGCCGGCATGCGCGCCACCCACAGCGGCCTGATGACCACGCCCAACCCCGACTCGGCCCTGTCGGCCGGCCCTGAAGCGCGACTGAGCGCCTTCGAGGAACGCTGGGAGCGCGGCGGCATCGCCTTCCTCGGCTCCTTCTCCGACCTGCTGGTCAGCGAGGAGGCCAACACCGCGGCCGCCGACTTCGTCCGCGGCAAGATCCGCGCCACGGTCACGGAATCGCGGGTCGCCGAGAAGCTCACGCCGTACGACCACCCGATCGGCAGCAAGCGCATCTGCGTCGACACCGGCTACTACGCCACGTTCAACCGCCCCAACGTGAGGCTCGCCGACCTCAGGACGGCGCCGCTGGAGGAGTTCACCAGGTACGGCGTGCGCACCACCGCGGGCGAGCACCCGGTGGACGTGATCGTGTTCGCCACCGGGTTCGACGCGCTGACCGGGCCGCTGCTGAACATCGACATCCGCGGCAAGGGCGGCCTCCCGCTGCGCGACAAGTGGGCGGCCGGGCCGAAGACCTATCTGGGGTTGATGAGCGCCGGATTCCCCAACCTGTTCACGATCACCGGGCCGGGCAGCCCTTCGGTGCTCAGCAACATGATCGTCTCGATCGAGCAGCACGTGGACTGGATCGCCGGCTGCCTGGCGCACCTGGACGGGCGCACCATCGACGCCGACCCCGCGGCCGAGGACGCCTGGGGCGCGCACGTGGCCGAGGTGGCCGGCTACACGCTCTTCCCCAGGGCCGACTCCTGGTACATGGGCGCCAACGTGCCGGGCAAGCCCCGAGTCTTCCTGCCCTACGTGGGCGGGGTCGGCCTCTACCGGGCCAGGTGCGAGGAGGTGGCCGCCACCGGCTACGCCGGCTTCACGATCTGATCGGCGCCGTCGAAGTCCGCACGACCAGCTCGTGCGGGAAGACGCGCCTGCCCGGCTCAAGGGCGCCGCCCGACAGCAGCATGCGCCCCGCGGCCTCGCCGATCTCCTGCTTGGGCTGGCGGATCGTGGTCAGTCCCGCCTCCTGCGCGGCGCTGTCGGAGAAGCCGACCACCGACAGGTCTCCCGGCACTGCGAGCCCCAGATCGGCGGCTGCATCGAGCACGCCGAGCGCCAGCACGTCGGTGTTGGTCAGGATCGCCGTCGGCCGCGGGTCCGCCGACAGCAGCGCGTGGCCCGCCTTCCTGCCCATGTCCCTGGAGTTGCGTGCCACCTCGTAGAACGGTACGGCGGGCCAGGCGACCCCGGCCGCCTCGCAGGCCGTCCGGTAGCCGTTCATCCGGGTGCGCATGGCCTCGAACACCGCGCCGTCGCGCCGGGCGGGATCGGCCCAGCCGGTGTAGCCGTCCTCGTGCAGGCCGACCATGGCGACCCCGACCCGCCGGTGCCCCAGGCCGAGCACGTGCCCGGCCGCCTCCGCCCCCGCCGCCAGTTCGTCGATGCCTACCAGGGGATGGCCCTCCACGTACGGCTCGTCCACCACGACCACGGGCAGCTTGCGGGCCAGCACCTCGGCCAGGGCCGGATGGCGGTCGGGCAGGGAGATCACGCAGAAGGCGTCCACCACCGCGTCGCGCACCGTGTCGGAGCGCCGGTCGCCGTGCGGGATCGGCAGGATCAGCAGCCCCACCCCCGCCTCCTCGGCCGCCGCGGCGATGCCCTGGAAGAAGCCGATGGCGTAGGGGTCGGCGAAGGCGTACGGCAGGGTCTCGCTGAACAGCAGGCCGAGAGCCCCGGCGCGGCCCAGCCGCAGCGACCGCGCCGTCGGGTTGGGCCCCGCGTAGCCGAGCTCGTCCGCGATCTCCATCACGCGCCTGCGCAGCCCGTCGCTGACCTGGTCCGGCCGTGAGAAGGCGTAGGAGACGGTGGCCCGCGAGACCCCGAGACGGTCGGCGATCGTCTGCAACGTGACCTTGGCCATCCACCAACCCTATTGCCTGACGCTACTTAATTGATTAAGGTCTTAATGCATTAAGAAGGAGGGAACATGGATGCCATGCAGGTCCTGGCCCACGAGACCGCGATGGGGTACCAGGGCTCGCTCCACGAGGCCCTGCCGGAGGCCCCGGTCAAGCCCGACAAGCCGCCGGCGAAGATCCGGCTGGCACGCACGCTGCGCCGCACCGCGGACAGGCTCGACCCCGTCCCGGCCTGCCCCTGACGGCGCCGGGGATCCGCTTAGGACCGATCCTGTCCTAAGCGGTTCCTGGCGTCGCGACCATGCAGAACTTCCGCATCGACATCCCGCAGGCCGACCTCGGCACCCGTCTGCTGAACACCCGCTGGCCCGCCGAGCTGCCCGGCGTCGGCTGGGGCCGCGGCGTCCCCGACTTCTACGACAAGATCCGGTGAGATGCTGGTGTCATGAGCAGGAATGCGGCGTTGACGCTGGGTCTGGCGGGGTTCGCGCTGATCGTCGCGTCTGTGCTGGTCTACACCCTGCGCTGTGACATCACCACGTTCTTCCCGCTGCTGGTCGCCGGGTACGTCGTCGGCGTGATCCTGGTCGCCGTGGCGCTCATCGGCGGCCTGCGGTCCGGCATGGGTATCGCGATCCTCATCGTGCTGGCGATCGCCACGGTGGCCGTGGCGATCGCCTACATCGCGATGCTGTTCGCCTTCGCCCGCTGCTTCGAGTTCTGAGGCTCAGCCGTTCTCGATCTGCGAGCCGGCGTAGTCCAGCAGTTTCTCGGCGGTGGTGAAGCGGCGCGCGTCCTGGTCGCCCAGGAGCACGCCGACGACGCGCTTGCCGCCGCGATCCCCGGCGAAGACCAGGCAGTACCCGGCCGCGTCCGTGTATCCCGTCTTCACACCCAGGACGTCGTCGCCGGTCTGCAGGAGCTTGTTGGTGTTCTTCCAGGTGTGCGCGCGGTGCAGGCCGGACTTGGCGACCTTCTTCACCTTGCTCCCGACGACCGCGCTGAACGTGGTGTTCTCCATGGCCTTCTGGGTGAGCCTGGCCTGGTCGACGGCCGTGGAGTAGCCGCCGCCCTTGGGCGTGGGCAGGCCGTCGGCGTTGGTGTAGCGGGTGTCGGACAGGCCCAGGCTCTTGGCGGCGGCGTTCATCTTGGCGACGAAGGCGGCATTGCCCGGCCCGTACTTGCGGGCCAGCGCGCTGGCGGCGTCCGCGCCCGACGGGAGCATCAAGCCGTACAGCAGGTCCCGCACCGTGAGTCGCTCGCCCTTGCGCAGCCCGGCCGTGGTCGCGCCGTTGCTGGTGGCGTGCCGTACGTCTGCCGCGGTGATCGTGACCGTGTCGCTCAGGCCGGCCTCGCGCAGCACCACGTACGCTGTCATGATCTTGACCAGGCTGGCGACGGGGACGCGGCGGGACTCGCGCTTGCTGAAGTGGATCGTTCCCGCTGAATCGACCACGTAGGCCTCTCGGGCGCCCACGGTGGGCTCCGTCGCCGCGTGGGCCGTCGGGGTGAAACCCACGACCAGGGCGAGCGCGGCGGAGCCGAAGATACCCCCAATATGCATGCCAGACATGGTGGCAGGTGATCAACCGTAGATTTGCCGAACTTGACCACAAGCCGCGAAAACAACCCCAGCGGACGGGTAAATGGTCGGTAGAACTGGCACAACGGGGGAGAGCGCCATGGCAGGTAAGTTCGTGATCTCGAAGGACAAGCGGGGCGAGTACCGTTTCAAACTCGTCGCCGCCAACGGTCAGACGATCGCGGTCAGCGAGGGTTATTCGACGAAGGCGGCGTGCGTCAACGGTGTGGAGTCCGTACGTAAGAACGCCCCGGACGCGACCGTGGATGACACCACTCTCGCGGCGGTGTAGCCACCCCTCACGCGGCGATGGATCGCCGGCGCCGCCGCCAGATCAGGTAGGCCGTCACCGAGACGATCGCGAGCACGGCCACCACCACGGCGGTGATCGGCGACCTCGCCGCGAGCTGGAGCCAGCCCCACACCAGGGCCGAGATGCCAAGCCACCAGATGGGCGCCCAGGTCAGGCAGCCCAGGGCGCTGGCCACGACGTACCACGGGTAGGACACGCGCAGCGCCCCGGCCACCCAGGGCAGCGTGTGCCGCAGCATCGGCACCCAGAAACACCCGTAGACGGCCAGCGCGCCCCACCGCTCGACGACCTGCTCCACCTTCTCGATCCGCTCGCGGCCCACCCGGCGGCCCAGTTTGGAATCGTAGAGCTTCTCGCCGAGCCTGCGGCCGATCCAATAGTAGGCCTGGAACGCGCCGAACAGGGCGGCTATCAGCAGGGCCCCGAGCCAGAGCGGGCCGATCGGCTTGATGGCGACATCACCAACCCAGGGAGATCATTAGGTCAGCCTTACCTTAGTTCAACGTGCAAGGCATCTGCAAAGGGTGCAACTGGGGGACAAGCCGCCCTCAACCGCCCTGTTCTACACCTGAGGTGAGCATAAAAGAGGTGTTGATCATGGCAACGAGAAGCGCGACCGTACTGGCCACCGGCTCTGCCACCACGGCCAAACTCTTCGTGGCGGCCCTCGCCTTCACCGCCGCGTACGTCGGCGTCTCGGCCTACGGCACCGCCAACTCCGCCCCCGGCCACGCCCAGACCGTCACCCTGTCGGCACGCGAGCTGCCGATCACCGGTCCGGTTCAGCCGGCCGTCGACCCCGGCACGATCTCCATCACCGAACTTCCGGGCGAGTCGGGCTGCGCCAGGAGCTTCCTGGCCCGCGGCGTCGTGACCAATCCCACACCGCACTCCACGATCATGTACGGCTGGCGCCTGGCCCGCTGGAACCCGCGCACCAACACCTGGCGCACCTACCAGGTCGACTACGCCGGCTTCAGCGGCGCCGAGCGCACCGTCGACTGGGAGACCAGGATCTCGGGCAACCCCGGCTGGTACCGCATCGAGCTGCGCGTCGACGGTGCCAAGACCGTCAGGAGCGACCGTTTCCAGGTGAGTTGCTGACCGCCCTGCGGGCCGCCTCCACCCAGCGCGGCACGCCCACCCGCTCGGCCACCTCCAGGGCCTTGACGTAGTGGTCGCGCGAGGCCTCCGGCTGGCCGAGCCGTACCGCGAGGTCTCCGAGAGTGAGGGCGACGGGCCACAGCGCCACCACACCGGTGCCCGCGCCGGCGACGCGGTCGGCGAACGGCTTGAGCTTGTCATAGCAATCGACCATACGCTCGCGATCGTCGAGCAGCATCCCCGCCAGCGCCCGCCAGGTCATCGCCAGCTCGTACAGGAAGTCCGGGCGGACCGGCGGCCGGGTGGCCGCGACGGCCTTGGCGTCGGACAGGTGCCCAGCCGAGGCCAGCGCCAGCGCGTAGGCGTCGAGCGTCCACTTGGCACCGCGCTGGTGCGCCTCGGCCAGCAGCTCGACGGTCTCGGCCGCCCTCCCATCGACCAGGTGCAGGCAGAACGTGGTGATCAGCGGCAGGTCCTGGCGGCCCTCCAGCATGCCCGCGCGGGCGGTCATCCTGGCCGCCTCGCGGTAGGCCCGCTCCGCGCCCGTGTAGTCTCCGGCGATCATCATCCGCTGACCGGCGTACCAGGCGCAGACCGCGGCGGGCGCCGACAGGTCGTACTGCCGGGCCAGCCGGTCGGCTGCCGCCGCGTGTTCGTCGGCCACCGCGAACTCGCCGCGCGCCGCAGCGCACTCCAGTAACACCAGGTGGGCCAGCGCCTGCGTGGCCATCTGCCCGGAACGCTGCGCGACCTCGAGCAGCTCGCGCCCGATGCTCTCGCGCGTGTCGACGGCCGGGATGTCGTAGGACTGGCGCAGCCGCCCGCTCAGCGCGGCCGCCAGCAGCGCGGGATCGCCGCTCTGCCGGGCCAGCTCCAGCGCCTCGAGCGAGGCCTGCCTGCCCCGCTCGGGCGCCGAGGAGCCCTCCAGCTCGAGCGCCAGCGTGGTGAGCAGGCTGGCGCGCAGCGTCTGCTCGCCCTCGGGCAGCTCCATGAGCGCCTTCTCGGTGACGTCCACGATCTCCCACGCGGTGCGGGTGAAATCGCGCGCCATCCCCTTGTGCGGTACGGCCAGCGACGCCGCCACCCGGGCGGTGATCTCCAGGTCGCCCAGCGGCAGCGCCGTGTCCATGGCCTGGCGGCGCAGCAGCCTGGCCGCGGTCATGTCGCCGCACAGCGCCAGCGCCCTGATCTGGCGCAGCATCAGCTGCAGCCGCTCCTTGACGTCGCCGTCGGTGCGGTCGAAGGCGGCGATCGCCTGCTCCCACAGCGTGGCCGCCTCGCGGTGGGCGAAGCGCCGCTCGGCCTGCTCGGCCGCCAGCCCCGCGTAGTGCACCGCCTTCCCGGCGGCGTCGGCCAGGAAGTAGTGGTGCGCCAGCGCCGCCACGTCCGACGGCGTGCGCCGCTCGATCACCGCCGCCACCGCCGCGTGCAGGCGCGTACGGCGCAGCCTGGAGGCGTCGGAGTAGATGGTGTCGCGCACCAGATCGTGGTCGAAGCGCAGCAGCCCGGGACCCGGCTCGGTCACCAGCCCTGCGAGCAGCGCGGCCTCGACCGCCTCGACCACGGCGTCCTCGTCGCCCGCCACGTCGACCAGCACGTCCACGTCCACATCGCGCCCGATCACCGCGGCCTGCAGCAGGATCTGCTGCGCCCCGGCCGGCAGCCGGGAGATGCGCCGCCGCAGCACGTCGCGCACCCCTGACGGGACGCGGGACAGCACCTCGGTGGGGCTGGCCTGGTCGGCGGCCGCCTCGGAGTCGAGCAGGCGCACGGTCTCGCGCACGAAGAACGGGTTGCCGCCGGTGCGCTCCACGATCGTCTCGACGGCGTCCTCGTCGATCTCGCGCAGGCAGGTGGCCCGCACCAGCTCGGCCACCGCCTTCGGGTCGAGCCCCGACAGCCCCACCCGGACGGGCCCGAGCCTGGCCAGCGCGGCCAGCACGTCGGACTGCCGGTCGTCGAGCTCGCTCTCCCTGCAGGTGACCACGAGCAGCACCCGGCTGGTGGCCAGCAGGCTCGGCAGCGCGCGCAGCAGCGCCAGCGTCTGGTCGTCGGCCCAGTGCAGGTCCTCGAGCGTCAGCAGCACCGGCGCGCGGCGGGCGACCCCGGCCAGGTAGCCGCCGACGGCCCGGTGCAGCCGGAACCCGCCCGACACCTCGTCCTCGTCGGGATCGGGGTCGGCGTCGTCGAGCAGCGGCGCGAGCAGTTGGGCGTACTCGCCCGCGCCGGTCACGGCCACCAGCGTGCGCAGGATCTCCACCCACGCCCAGCCGGGCGGCGTCGCGCTGGAGTCGGGGCAGGCGCCGGAGGCGGTCATCCAGCCGTCGGCCCTGAGCCTGCCGTCGAGCTGCCGCAGCAGCGTGGTCTTGCCCGCGCCGGCCACGCCGGTGACGATCGCCACCTGGAAACGCCCGGTGCGGGCGCCGGCCGTGGTCAGCCGGTTGAGCTCGGCGTCGCGCCCCACGAACGGCTCGGGCTCGAGCGGGGGCGGCTCGATCGGGGTGGCGGGCCTGGGCGGCCAGGTGTCGGTGACGGGCGTGGCCCGCACGGGCCGCGTCGGCGGAGCCAGGTCGAGCTCGGGCGACTGGCTGAGGATGTCGGACTCCAGCTTGCGCAGCGCGGGCCCCGGGTCGATGCCCAGCTCATCGGCCAGGATGCCGCGGGCGCGGCGCAGCGCCGCCAGCGCGTCGCCCTGCCTGCCGCACCGGTACAGGCCCAGGGCGAGCAGCCGCCAGCCCTCCTCGCGCAGCGGGTGCTCGGCGGTCAGCGCCTCCAGGTCGGGCACGGTCTCGGCGTGCAGGCCAAGCCGCAGCCCGGTGTCGGCGTGCCGTTCGCGCGCCACCAGCCGCAGCTCCGCCAGCCGGTTGACCTCCGCCTCCGCCCACTGCTGGTCGGCGAAGTCGGAGTACGGCGTGCCGCGCCACAACCCGAGCGCCTTCTCCAGCCGCGCCCTGGCCGACTGCGGGTCGCCCTCCTCCAGGTGCTCGCCCGCCGCCCTGACCAGCTGCTCGAAGCGGAGCGCGTCCACCTGGTCGGGCGCGACGCGCAGCGCGTACCCGGAGGCGACCGTCACCAGCAGGCGGTTGGGCCCGCCGCGCGGGCGGCCGGGCTCGAGCACGCGGCGCAGCCGCGAGATGTAGACCTGCAGCCCCGACTGCGCGCCCTTGGCGGTGTCGTCTGCCCACAGGTCGTAGAGCAGCGTGTCGACCGGCACGACCTGACCCCTGGCCACGAGGAGTCGGGCGAGGACGGCCCGCTGCCGCAACCCGCCGAGGTCGAGTTCGTCGTCTTGTTCGTACGCCTCGACTGGCCCCAGAACCCGGAACGCCACCATGTCAGCCGCCACGCTATGCGCGCTTCTGAATGGTGCACAAGGTCTTTGGTGGCTTTGCGATTGTCACTGGGGGGCCTTCGAGATCGCGGACGGGGACTCCGTGGCGGTGCTCCGACCGTTGCGCCTCCGCAGGAACGCCCAGGCGCCGAGTGCGAGTCCACCGAACGGGATCTCGATAGTGTAAGTCCAGAAGCCGAACAAGAGTGCAGTGGCCGTCGCGGGAGCGGCGTCCACGCCGAAGGCGGTCAGCAGCAGAACCACCCCGCCCTCCATGATCCCGGCGCCGCTCGGGGTGATGAGCGCGCTGGTCAGCACCCGCGACAGGGCGAACACCGCCAGCGACTGCGCCAGACCGGGGTAGGCGCCGGTGGCCAGCATGCAGGCCACCATGATCGCCCACTGCAGGCCGAGGAAGAACACCATGGCCAGGCTGAGCCGGTGCCAGCGGGTCCTGACGATCTCCGCGGTGTCGTGGCGCAGCTTGAAGAAGGCCTGCGAGGCGTGCAGCCGCTTGGGCAGCACGAGGTCGAGGCCCTTGCCCAGCAGGACCGCGGCCCGCTCCCAGTACAGGGCGGCCCCCACAATCACGCACAGCACGAGGATCGAGACCGCGCCCACCCAGCCGGCGTGCGCCACGGTCGGGTTGGGCACCTCGCCGGACATCAGCAGCGCGATGATCCCCACGGCCGGCAGGATGAATCTGAACAGGGTGTTCCAGATGCCGCTGACCAGGGTCATCACCACGATCGGCCGGTTGCCGAAGCCCCAGCCCCTGGTCATGGCGAACGTCACCGCCACGCCGGCCGCGCCGCCGAAGGGCAGCAGGTTGCTGATCGCGCTGCCCGCGGCGTTGATGGTGAGCGCCTGCAGGTTGTTCAGCCCGGGCAGCGAGTTGGTCAGCACGAAGGTGTAGGCCAGCAGGCTGAGCAGCCACAGCGCGGTCATCGCGGCGATCGCGCCGGCGTTGAGCGTGCCGAAGACCGTCCCGATCGCATGCCAGGACACCGGCTTGCCGGTCAGCGTGTGCACGATCTGCGGCAGGTACACCACCAGCAGGACGGCCAGGCCGAGCGACAGCACGGACAGCGCGATCTGGAGCCACTTGTTCTTCATCGTCTACCAGTCTGCCGGGCGCCCGCACCCGCCCGCTCCTCCTCCGGAGTCATTTCGGCCACCGGTCGAAAGGATGAGTCAGCCGGGTGCCCGGCGGGACGTCGCGGCGCACGTACCATTCGGTGCCGAACACCAGCCGGTAGAGCGCCCGCGGCACCTTCAGCATGACGGCCAGGGTCCTGTCGGTGTCGCCGCCGCTGGCCTGGGAGGCGTGCGCGGCCATCGAGGCCCGCTTCTGCGCGGCGTACTTCCTGACGTTGACCTTGTGGGTGATGATCTCGCCGGGGGAGTAGGCGCTCTCGAACGTCCGCACGTCGAACTCCGGCGGGAACCGGTAGACCCTGCCCGCCGCCCGCAGCAGGCGCAGCAGCGGGTCGCGGTTGACCGTGGCCTCCAGCAGGATCGGCGTCCCCGCGATCTGCGCCGCCCGCTTGCCGACCCGGTGGACCTGCACGTGGTCGGGATGGCCGTAGCCGCCCGCCGGATCGTAGATCGTCAGCAGTTCGGCGTCCTCCTCCTGCAGGATCGCCGCCAGCGCTTTGGCCGCCTCCTCGGAGTCGGCGTCGATGAAGGCGTTGTCCGGCCGCTCCTCGGCCACGCCGCCCTTCGGGCTCAGCCCCGAGTCGCCGTATCCCAGGCACTCCACGCGGGCGCAGCCGAGCAGCGCCGCCGAGGCGTACAGCTCCCGCATGCGGGTGTCGCGCAGCGCGTCGCCCGGCTCCTGCTCGGCCAGCCCGCGCTCGCCGGCGGTGGCCACGACGAGGACCACGCGGTGCCCCTCGGCCGCGAGCATCGCCATCGTGCCCGCCGTCAGCAGGGCCTCGTCGTCGGGGTGCGCATGGAAGAACACAGCGGTACGTGGAGCCACAGGCCCAGATTAGTGTGGGAGGGGTGCGGATCTTTCACGTGAGTGACTGTTACCTGCCGCGCCTCGGGGGGATCGAGGTCCAGGTCGCCGACCTCGTACGGATGCAGCGCGAGGCCGGGCACGAGGTCCAGGTGGCCACCGCCACGCGCGGCGAGCCGATGGACGGCGTGCGCCGGATGGTGGCCAGGATGCCGTTCGACCTGCCGGTCCACCCGTTCGGTGTGGGCCACATCACCAGGGCGCTGACCTCCTACCGGCCCGACGTGGTGCACGTGCACACCGGGGCCGTCTCGCCGTTCGCCTGGATGGGGGTGCGGGCGGCGGTGCGGTGCGGGCTGCCCACGGTGGTGACCGTCCACAGCATGTGGGATCCGGTGACGCGAGGGGTGTACCGGTCGCTGCGGCTGGCCTTCGAGTGGCAGCGCTGGGGGCTGGTCGCCACCACGGTCAGCCACGCCGCCGCCGGGCCGATCAAGGCGGTGGCCGGGCGCCGGGTGCCGGTGCACGTGGTCTCCAACGGGCTGGACCTGTCGGGGTGGCGGCCCGCCGGGCCGTACGCGCCGCGCGACGACAGCGAGGTGCACGTGGTCGCCGTCGGGCGGCTGGCGCCGCGCAAGCAGCCGGTGCGGCTGCTGCGGCTGCTCGACGAGGTCCGCGCGCGGGTGCCCGCGAGCGTGGGGCTGCGGGCGACGGTGATCGGCGACGGGCCCGCGCGCGGCCAGATGGAGCGCTACCTGGCCAGGCACGGCATGACGTCGTGGGTGTCGCTGCCGGGGCGCTACTCGCGCGAGGAGATCGCCAAGGTGCTCGACTCGGCCGACATCTTCGTGGCGCCGGCGCCGCGCGAGTCGTTCGGCATCGCGGCGCTGGAGGCCAGGGCGGCCGGGCTGCCGGTGGTGGCCAGGGCGCAGAGCGGGGTGGCCGACTTCGTCAGGCCGGGCAAGGAGGGGCTGCTCGGCCGCTCCTTCGCCGACCTGGTGACGGCCGTGGCCAGGCTGGCGGCCGACACCGAGCTGCGCGAGTCGATCGCCGCGCACAACCACGTCACCGAGCCGGCGGCCGGGGCGTGGCCGGTCGTGCTCGACGGGTTCAACCGCGCCTACGAGCAGGCGATGAACCTGCGCTGACTCCACTACGCTGCTGGCGTGACGCTGGTGGCCGACCCCCAAGCCCCCGTCGCGGAACGCGGCCTGCGGCATCGGCATCCCCTCTGGCTGGCGTTGATCGCGACCCTGTCCGCGAGCGCCTACGCGCTGCTCGGCCTGTTCAGGCTGGCCACCTACCGGGCCAGCACCTTCGACCTGGTGATCGTCGACCAGGCGGTGCGAAACTACGCGCACTTCCGCCCGCCGTACATCCCGGTCGTGGGCGCCTTCCATGGCCGGGGCCTGGACTACCTCCAGATGGCCGACCACTTCTCGCCGATCTACGCGCTGCTCGCGCCGTTCTACTGGATCCACGACGGGCCCGGTTCGCTGATCGTGGCGCAGGCACTGCTGTTCGCCGCGGCGATCCCGTTCATCTGGCTGTTCACCAGGCGGGTGCTCGGGACCGTGCCCGCCTACCTGGTCGCGCTGGCGTACGCGCTGTCGTGGCCGGTGGCGCAGGCGATCGCGTTCGACGCGCACGAGGTGATGTTCGTGCCCGTGCTCACCGCGATCATGATCGAGCGCTACCACGCGGAACGCCATCTGCCCGCCTTCGCCGCCATGTTCGGGCTGCTGCTCGTCAAGGAGGACATGGGGCTGATGGTGATCGGCTTCGGGCTGTACCTCTTCGTCATCGGCGACCGCTACCGCGGGGTGTGCGCCGCCGCGATCGGGTTCGGCGGGGCGCTGCTGACCAGGGGCGCGCTCATCCCGATGCTGGGCGGCGACCACAACGACTTCTGGGCCTACGGGCAGCTCGGACCCGACGTGCCCGGCGCGCTGCTGGCCGTCGCGCGCGACCCGCTCGGCGCGCTGCTGCTGCCCTTCAGCGCCGAGGCGAAGGTCGACACGCTGTTCCTGCTGGTCTGGCCGACGCTGCTGCTGTGCCTGCTGTCGCCGCTTTCGCTGATGGCGCTGCCGCACGTGCTGGAGCGCATGCTCTCCGACCGCGAACCGTGGTGGCAGGCCGACTTCCAGTACAGCGCCTTCACCGTGGTCATCCTGCTGCTGGCCGGGGTCGACGGGCTGGCCAGGCTGATCCGCTGGACCAAGCGCACGGAGCTGAAGCTTGCCTGGTCGGTGGCCGTGTGCGCGATCGCCCTGACCCTGGTACCGCGTTTCGCGCTCGACCAGCTCTACCACCCCTCCTTCTACAAGGGCGACGAGGTCAAGTCCGCCGCCGCCCGCGAGGCCGTGGCCAAGGTGCCCTCCGGAGTCCAGGTCGAGGCGGTCAACTCGCTCGGGCCCGCGCTGACGGCGCGCACCACGGTGCTGCTGTGGACGGGGGAGCCGCACGGCTCGCCGTGGGTGGTGGCCGACACCAGCCGCTGGGAGTTCCCCTTCGGCTCGGCCGAGGACCAGGCCGGTCAGGTGAACCGCCTGCTGTCGGAGGGGTACGCCAAGGTCTTCGAACGCGACGGGATCGTGGTCCTTCACAAGTAGACGTGACTGGAGCGGTGGTGCCCTAGCCGATCATCGGTCCCGCGTACTTCACGGCCCGCAGGACCGGCGCGGTCTCCACGTGGTGGATGCCGTCGAGCGGGGCGACCCGCCGGGTGAGGTAGTCGTACAGGGACGCGCTGTCGGCGCAGGCCAGGCTCGCGCACAGGGCGGCGGCGCCCGTCGTGGCCGCGACGAAGGCGGTCTGGGGGTGCCCGGCCAGTTCGGCGCCCACCCGCTCGAGGTGCGCGGGGGAGACGGTCAGCCACATGATCGTCCTGAGCCCGATGTCGAAGAGCCG
The DNA here is from genome assembly GCF_018531495.1 of Nonomuraea sediminis. Classification (GTDB taxonomy): domain Bacteria; phylum Actinomycetota; class Actinomycetes; order Streptosporangiales; family Streptosporangiaceae; genus Nonomuraea; species Nonomuraea sediminis. The sequence goes on along the minus strand of NZ_JAHDTI010000009.1, from coordinate 66,288 downwards.
GTCGTCGAAGTCGACGTCGAAGTAGAGCGTGCCGCAGGAGCGCAGCTCGGCGAGCCTGCGGCGGACCGTGGCCGCCGCCAGCCCGGTGGCCGCGGCCAGGTCCGCGATGGGCGCGCGGGCGTCCATGCCCAGTACGGCCAGCATGCGCCGGTCGGCCTCGGTCGGCGCCTGGTGCGCGGAGCCGCTCACCACGGGAGGCTCCAGCCTGCTGACCTGGTCGGGGCTGAGCGCCGAGGTCTTGCCGAGCCAGCTGAGCGGCCCGCCGTAGAACAGGTGCAGGATGCGGTGCGCCTCCACGGCGATGACGCGCGGGGTTCTCGGCAGCCGCGCGAGCAGGTCCGCGCCGCCGTCCCTGTCGGCCCTGGCGCGTACGCCGCAGAAGATCTCCGTGCCGCCCGAGGTGAGGTACACCCACGAGGTGTCCGCGCGGCGGGCCAGCGCCTCGGCCACCGTGCCCGCGGAGCCGGGCGCGCAGCGGATCCGCATGAACCACGGGATCTGGCCGTCGAGCAGGGGCGCGAGCTGCGCGGTGACCCGCAGCGCCCCGGTCGCGCGCAGCCGGGCGTACCGGCGGGCGACCGTCTGGCCCGACACCCCGACCACCTCGCCGATGCGGCTGAAGGGAACCCTGGCGTCGATCTGCAGCGCCTGCACGATCTGGCGATCCAGGGCGCTGTCCGTGTCCGATCGCATCGCCTGTTGCCTCCTGTTTGGAGGATAGTGCCGTCCTGCCGCGCGTTCTGTGGGAGAAGGCGGCGATCGGCCGCATCGTGATGCGAAAACACGTTGAGGAGATCGCATGACGAACGACACCGAGGTCGTGATCGCGGGCGCGGGGCCGACGGGGCTGATGCTCGCGGCCGAGCTGCGCCTGGCCGGGATCGACGTGGTCGTGCTCGAGCGCGACGCCGAGCCGAGCCCGCACTCCAGGGCCTTCGGGATGCTGCCGCGCACGCTGGAGGTCCTGGACCAGCGCGGCGTGGCCGACCGCTTCGACGGTCCGATGTTCGGGCAGGCCGATCTGGCCGCCGACATGGTGGACCTGGACTTCACCCGCCTGGACACCCGCTACGGCCAGCTGCTGCACGCCCAGGCGCGCACCGAGCGCATCCTGCGCGACTGGGTACGGGAACTGGGCGGCGAGCTCGCGACCGGGCGCGAGGTGACCGGCGCGCGTCAGGACGAGGACGGCGTCACCGTCGACCTGGCCGACGGCTCCGCACTGCGGGCCCGCTACCTGGCCGGATGCGACGGCACGCGCAGCACGGTGCGCGGCGCCGCGGGCATCGGCTTCCCCGGCGAGTACTCCGCCGCGGACTTCGTCCTGGTCGACCTGAAGGGCGCCCGCCTGGAGCGGCTGCCGCTGTTCGAGCGAGGCCCGCGCGGCCTGCTGATCGCCCTGCCGATCGCGCGGGACACCGTGCGGGTCGTGGTCCACGAGTACGGCGGGCAGCCCGGCGACCGGGAGGCGCCGACCTGGGAGGAGGCCGTGAAGCTCTTCGCCAGGGTGGCGGACTTCGACCTCACGATCGGCGACCCGGTGTGGATCAGCAGGTTCCGCAACACCGCCAGGCTCGCCGACACCTACCGGCGCGGCCGGATCCTGCTGGCGGGCGACGCCGCGCACGCGCACCTGCCGGCCGGAGGGCAGGGACTCAACCTCGGCATCCAGGACGCGGTCAATCTCGGCTGGAAGCTGGCCGCGCGGGTCCGCGGCTGGGCTCCCGAGGAGCTGCTCGACTCGTACGAGTCCGAGCGCCGTCCCGTGGCCGGGCGGGTCCTGCTCAGCACCAAGGCGCAGTTCGCGCTCATGCAGGGCGGGCCCGAGGTCGGCGCGCTGCGGACCCTGCTGGCGGAGGTGCTGTCCGCCGAGGAGGTCAACCGCCGGCTCGCGGCGGAGCTGAGCGGGGTCGGGATCCGCTACGACGTGGGGGAGGGCGGCCATCCGCCGGCCGGGTGCCGCCTGCCGTACCTGCCGTTGCGGCTCGAGCCTGGTGGGGCGGAGAGCGACACGATGCGGCTGCTCCACCGGGGCAGGGGTGTGCTGCTCGCGCTCGCCGACGGGCCGTGGGCCGGGTCGGCGGAGGGCTGGGGTGATCGGGTCGACGCGGTGCGGGCCAGTGCCGAAGGGGCGGGGTTCGCGTGCGCGCTGATCCGCCCTGACGGGCACGTGGCGTGGGCAACGGCGGGCGCGCGGGACGGAGACGGGCTCGCCCGCGCGCTTCGCCGCTGGTTCGGTATCCCCCGTTAACCGCGCTGCGCCTCTGGGGGCAGCGCGGCCCGGCCGCCGCGCCGCGCCGCCCCCCACGGGCGGAACGGCGACCGGACGATCATCAGCCGCAGGCGCTCTGGATCTTCGTGGTGGCGCTCTGGATCTTGCCCGTCAGCGAGCTCAGGGTGGCCGGGTCCGCGCCGACCTTGATGCTGCCGAAGACGTCGCCCAGGTCGTTCAGTGCGCTGGCGAGGTCGCCGTCGTACTTGGAGGCGAGCGACTTGAGCTTGCTCGAAGCGTCCTGGCTGGCGGTCTCGAGCGCCTTGGGGTCGGTGGCGGCCGAGGCGATCGAGCCGGAGAACTCCTGCGAGATCTTCTGGACTTCGCCGCTGACCTGGGCGCAGTCAACCTTGTTGCCGATCGCGCCACAGGCGGTCGTGCTGAGCGCGGCAATGGCGAGCGTCGCGACCGCGATGGCGAGGCGACGGCGAGGGGAAGTCATTTCTAGCCCTTCGTTGGTATGTGGACGAAGGGACATTATGGATCAATCCTTGATTGTCACTTACATGCGACTTACAACTGGAGCCCGAACCCGTTAAAAGCGGCCTCAGCGGCCGAACAGGCCCCTGCGCGGGTAGCCGACGGCCAGGTGGCCGTAGCCCGTCTCGCCGCTGACGACCACCCGGACGGCGCCGGGGCGGGGGAGTCCTGGCACGCGTGACACGGCCGAGCCGTGCCGGCTGCTGAAACGGTCGATGTCCGCGCCCGCACCCTCGGGCAGCACGATCCTGGCCGAGCCGTACTTGAGCCTGAGCTCGATCTCCACGACGGGATGCGTGATGACCGCCTCGGTCAGGTCGAGCGCGACGTTGCCGTACTTGCAGGAGATCCGCAGACGGCGGGGGACGACCCACTCGCCCCAGCGGCGCACGTGACCGTTCGTCGACTCGAGCACGACCAGGTCGTCGGCCGGTGGCGGGGGTTGGTCGGCGGGCAGATCGGAGATCAGCGCCAGCAGGTCGGCGTAGGTCTTCGCGGCGAAGGCGAGACCGACCCGATCCTCGAACTCCGGCTGGGTGAGGCGGCCCTCGGTGAAGGCTCGCTGCAGTTGCCCCGCCGTGCGCTCCCGATCGTCGTCGGACACGCGCATCTGCAATTCCGACATACCCGAAGCATAGGCGTCAGAAGGGAAGCTGACGGCCGGAAGGCGTCCGCAGATCGAGGGGGAGCGGCCGGCGGGGGACTAAGGGACGCTTAACGATCTGTAGTTTCTTCACACCTTAGAGATACCCACTACATCGCCATGAATTCTTCCTCCGGGGTAGCGTGAGAGGTGATGCTGGCTGACCCCTTCGTGCATCCGGCGCTCTTCTACCGAGGCGACCGGGAGTACGTCGACACGACAACCGCCTTCATCCGGGAAGGGCTGGACGCGGGCGAGCCCGTGGCCGTCGCGGTCCCGGGCCGCAACCTCGCGCTGATCCGGTCAGGGCTCGGGGCGGCGGCCGAGAAGGTGTCGTTCGTCGACCTAGCGCAGGCGGGCCGCAATCCCGGGCGCATCATCCCCGCGGTGCTGCGCGACTTCGCCGACCGCCACCCGGACGAGCGGGTGCGCATCGTCGGCGAGCCGATCTGGCCAGGCCGCTCGGCCATCGAGTACCCGGCCTGCGTCCAGCACGAAGCGCTGATCAACTACGCCTTCCGCGGTCGCCCCGCCACGATCATGTGCCCCTACGACGCGGCCGGGCTGGCCGAGCCCGTGCTGCGCGAGGCAGAGCGCACCCACCCGGTGCTGCGCGAGGCGGGACGCCAGTGGGCCAGCCCCAGCTACGCCCCCGACCGGGTCATCAGCGTGCACAACGAGCCGCTCGGCGAGCCCGAGCGGTTCGCCGCGCTGCACTTCGACGCCACCAACCTGGCCGCCGCCCGCGAGCTGGCCGCCGAGCACGCCAGGCAGCTCGGCATCCAGGGCGGCAAGCTGGACGACATCCGGCTGGTGATCGCCGAGCTGGGCGCCAACAGCCTCGACCACGGCGGTGGCTCGGGCACGATCAGGGTCTGGACCGAGGACGGGCGCCTGGTGTGCGAGGTCAGCGACGCGGGCCACATCACCGACCCGCTGGTGGGGCGCGAGCTCGTCGACCCCGCCACGGCCGGATCGCGCGGCCTGCTCATCGTCAACCTGCTCAGCGACCTGGTCAGGATGCACACCACGGCCGGCTCCACGGTGGTCAGGGCATACTTCGACCTATGATCGCCCTGCGTCCGATGGTGGCGCGTGACAGTGGTGAGCCGCACCGCGTCGCCTCCACGCTCGAGCTGCTGTTCGACCTGTTCTTCGTGGTCGCCGTCTCCTTCGCGGGATCGGAGCTGCACCACGCCATCTCCGCGGGCCATCTGGCCACCGGCGTGGTGAGCTACCTGGCCACGTTCTTCGCGATCTGGTGGGCGTGGATGAACTACACCTGGTTCGCCTCCGCCTACGACACCGACGACTGGCTCTACCGGCTGATGACGCTGGTGCAGATGGCCGGCGTGCTGGTGCTGGCGGCGGGCGTGCCGCGGGCGTTCGAGGAGCACGACTTCCGCGTCGTCTTCTTCGGATACGTGATCATGCGGGTGGCGATGGTCGCGCAGTGGCTGCGCGCCGCCGGCGGCGATCCGGATGGCAGGAAGGCCGCGCTGACGTACGCCACGGGCATCTGCGTCGCCCAGGTCGCCTGGGTCTCCCTGCTGCTCGTGCCGGGACAGTGGTGGATCGCGGTCTTCGCGGCCGGGGTGGTGCTGGAGCTGTCGGTGCCGATCCTGGCCGAGCGGCAGCGGCCGACGCCGTGGCACCCGCACCACATCGCCGAGCGCTACGGGCTGTTCGTGCTCATCATGATCGGCGAGAACGTGCTGGCCGCCACCGTCGCCGTCCAGCAGAGCGCCAGCACGCAGGGCGTCAGCCTCGGCCTGATCGGGCTGGCCGGGGGCACCCTGGTGATCGCGTTCTCGCTGTGGTGGATCTACTTCGACCCCGAGACCCCGGAGATCCTGGACTCCAACCGGCGCGCCATCCCGTGGGGCTACGGCCACTACCTGATCTTCGCCTCGCTCGGCGCGTTCAGCGCCGGCATCGAGGTCGGCATCGACTTCAAGACCGGCAAGACGGAGCTGCCCGCCTACCAGGCGGCGCTGGCCATCGCCGTGCCGATCGCGCTGTTCCTGTTCATGGTCTGGCTGCTGCACGTGCGCCCGCACCGCTTCGGCGCCGCCGACACCGCGGCCTTCCTGGTGGCCACGGCTCTGGTGCTGCTCGCCGTACTGACTCCCGCGCCCGTCGAGGTGATCGCGGTCGTGCTGGCCGCGCTGGTGGCCGTCACCAGCGCGGTCAGATCGGGTCAGTCCTCGATGCGCGACATGTCCGCGTAGCGCTCGCCTCGCACGGCGTCCGGCGGTACGGCTGCCGCCAGCTCGGCCAGCCGCTCGTCCGTCAGCGTGATCCCGGCGGCGGCGGCGTTCTCCTCCAGGTACTTCAGCCGCTTGGTGCCCGGGATCGGCACGACGTCGTCGCCCTGGGCCAGCAGCCAGGCCAGGGCGAGCTGGGCCGCGGTGATGCCTGCCTCGTCGGCGATGCGCTTGACCTGCTCGGCGAGCTTGGCGTTGTGCGCGGCGTTCTCGCCGATGTTGCGCGGGGTGTACTTGCGGAAGTCGTCGTCCGGCAGCTGCTCGGCGGGCGGTACGGTGCCCGTCAGGAAGCCGCGGCTGATCGGCGAGTAGGCCACCAGGGCGGTGCCCACCTCCCTGGCCGTGGGCAGGATGGTCTCCTCCAGGCCACGGGTGAACAGGGAGTACTCGCTCTGCAGCGCGGCGATCTGGTGCACGGCCGAGGCCCTGCGCAGGGTCTGCGCACCCACCTCCGACAGGCCCAGGTGGCGGACCTTGCCCTGCTGGACGAGCTCGGCCATCGCGCCGACCGACTCCTCGATCGGGACCTCGTTGTTGTAGCGGTGCATGTAGTAGACGTCGATGTGGTCGACGCCGAGGCGCTGCAGCGAGGCGTCGCAGGCGGCCCTGATGTACTCGGGGCGGTTGTCGATCGTGCGGACGCCGCCGTCGCGGCGGACGGCGAACTTGGTGGCCAGCACGACCTCGTCGCGACGGGCCTTGATGGCGCGGCCTACCAGCTCCTCGTTGTGCCCGCTGCCATACATGTCGGCCGTGTCCAGAAAATTCATGCCTAGGTCGAGGGCGCGATGGATGACCGCTATGGACTCCTGCTCGTCGCCCTGGCCGTAGAACTCCGACATACCCATGCAGCCCAGGCCGATCGCGGAGACCTCCGGGCCTCCGTTACCGAGAGTGCGCTTGTTCATCCTGTCCCCTGTAAGACTCGATCTTGTAGTCCAGGACCTCGAGGTCCCGGGTCAGCTCGGCGATCCTGGCCCTGACCTTCTCGCGGTGCGCCTCGAGCAGCTCGCGCCGCTCGCCGGCCGTACGCGGGCCCATGCGGGCCAGCTCGGCGTAGCGGCACATGTCGGCGATCGGCATGCCCGTGGAGCGGAGCTTCGTCAGGAAATTCAGCCACGCCAGGTCGCGCTCGTCGTAGTCCCTGTGACCGCTGCCGTCGCGGCCCACGGAGTGGATGAGGCCGATCCGCTCGTAGTAACGCAGCGTGTAGGCGCTCAGACCGGACCTGCGGGCCGCCTCCTGGATCGTCATATGTCCAGGGTCACTCTTAGAGTGCGCTCTAAGTCAAATCGCGCCCCCTGGTGGTGCTCAGGGGATGGACCCTGATGGGGCCAGCACTACCCAGGGTCGTCTCTCCGCAGGTCATCCCGGCGGTGACCGAACTCCTACGACCAAGGTACTAAGGGGTCGATCAGGGCTGCTTCGGGCCGATCTCCGATACTCCGGAACCCCGCGTTCCACGAGCTTGGAGGCATGAAGGGATTGCTTGTCAGCGGGTTCGCGGCCATCGGCACCGGTACGGTCGCCATGCTCGATCTTCAGCTCGAAGCGGGGCTCGACCCCGTGCACAGCGTGATCAGCGAGTACGCCTGGGCGCCGAACGGCTGGCTGCTGCCGACCTCGCTCACGCTCTTCGCGATCGGCTCGGCGTTCATGGCCGAGGCGTTGCGGCGGGCGGGGGCCGGCCGGTGGGTCGTGGTGTTGCTGGTGGCCTGGGGGGCGAGCATGTTCCTGATCGGCGCCTTCCCCACGGACCGTCCCGGTGTGCCGCTCTCGCTGTCGGGCGGCATTCACAGGTACGCCGCTTTCGCCGCCTTCCTGGCCATGCCGATCGCGGGATTGCTGCTGGCCAGGGCGCGGATCAGGTACGCACGAGCCGTAGCGGTGCTGTCGTCGATCGCCCTGGGGGCGCTGCTGCTCGTCGTGGTCCCCTATGTGGTGCGGATGTTCGGCATCCCGCTCAGCAACGACGACATCCCCGCCGGGGTGACGCAGCGGGTCGTGGTCGTGACCGAGCTCGGGGTGCTGGCGCTGGCCGGGTTGTCGCTCATGAAGGCCACCGCCGCGCGCGCCCGCGCCGTCGCGCCCAGCCTCGCCTGAGATCGGCCCCGTTCTGGGAGCTCAGCGCTCCCAGGGCGGGGTTTCGTGCATCTTGGCGTAGTACTTGGCCAGGTGGGACTTCACCCTCCCGATCTCGTCCTCGGGGAGGTCGACCCCGCCTCGGGCGCCGTCGATGACCCCGCCCGCGGACATGACGGCGTGCGGGACCACCTTCAGCTCGCCGTCCACCACGTCCGCGATCGGCAGCTTGTAGGCCCCGAACTCGTCGGCTCGGGAGCCGTCGTACCAGAGGAACGCCTTCCGGTACTGCTCGTTGGGCTTGTCCTCGGCTCCTGCCCACTTCCGCACGCGCCGGTCGGCCGCCGCGGAGTCCCACTCGCGGCCCCGGTCGGCCAGGGGCAGGTCCTGAAACTGGGTAACGGTCATGGTCCCCGCCTACCCGTTCTTCAGGCGTGAAACGGATTTGTGGGGAAAGAGGTAGAGAACGCGACCACTACTTTAGGGCAGGCCTTAATGACCATTTTGATCGCATATGACGGCTCGGATGATGCCAAGGCGGCCATCGACTTCCTCGCGAACTGCGTCAAACCGCAGCCCGCCGTGGTGCTCACGGTGTGGGAGCGGGCGTCCATGACGGCGGCCCGGGCCTCCATCGGGATGATGGCGCCCGTCGATCCCTCGCCCGAGGAGGATCAGGCCATCTTCGACGCCATGACCAAGCTGTCTCAGCAGGGGGCCGAGCTGGCCCGCAAGGCCGGGTTCGACGCCACGGCCCGCTGCGAGACGGAGTCCATCGCGGTGTGGTCGACGATCGTGGACGTGGCCAAGGAACTGGACGCCACGCTGATCGTGACGGGTACGCGGGGGCTGGGCGGGGTCAAGTCGTTCCTCCTGGGCAGCACGTCGGACCGGGTCCTCCACCACGCCGCCCGCCCCGTCCTCGTCGTCCCCGCCCCGGACACCGACGACTGACCCCGTCGGCCGGCAGCCTCCGGCCCTGCGGTCGCCAGGACACGACCACTTTCCGCATAAGGCCGGAAGCCTCCGGACCCGTGCCTTCCCTGACGTCTCGCGGGCGCGCGGTCTCCCTGACCCCGTCCGGCCTCGCGGCCGCCAGGACACCGACCGCCTTCCGCACAAGGCCTCCGGACCCGTGCCCTCCCTGACGCCTCGCGGGCGCGCGGTCTCCCTGACGGCGACCGCCTCTGGCCTAGGTCCGCCGAGGCGTGACTTCGGACCCGTGGTCTCCCTGGCGCCGACGAGTACCCAGCGCCCTGACGGCCACCGTCGTTCGGAGCTGGGGTCTGCCGGACGTCGTACCTCGCGGGCGCGCGGTCTCCCTGATGGCCCGCCACCCTGGGGCTCCACACAGCGGCCGGAAGCCTCCGGACACCGACCGCCCAGGAGGCTTCGCCCCGGCCCGGGGCTACTCGCTGGTCGGACAGGCCTGGTTCCTGTCGTTCCGGGTTACGCCGTGGCGTCGCCGTACGGGCTGGGGCGGGGTCGTTTTCGTCGGGGGCGTACGGCAGAGTGGTGCCCGGCTTTCAAAAGGGAGGGGCCGGTGGCGGAAGGGCTGGCGCGGCGGCTGAGCACGGTGGACGCCGTCGTCGTGGGGCTCAGCGCGATGGTGGGCGCCGGGGTGTTCGCGGCGTTGGCGCCTGCCGCGCGGGCGGCCGGATCCTGGCTGCTCGCCGCGCTCGCGCTGGCCGCCGTCGTGGCGTACTGCAACGCGACCTCCTCCGCGCGCCTGGCCGCCCGCTACCCGGAGTCAGGCGGCACCTACGTGTACGGTCGGCGGCGCCTCGGCGACCTGTGGGGATACCTGGCCGGATGGGGCTTCACGATCGGCAAGACCGCCTCGTGCGCCGCCATGGCCCTGACCTTCGGCGCCTACACGGTTCCCGCCCTGGCCAGACCGCTCGCGATCGCCGCGGTGGTGGCGCTGACGGTCCTCAACCTGTTCGGCGTCCAACGCTCGGCCGGCGTGGCCAGGATCCTCGTGGCCTTCGTCCTGGCCGTCCTAGTGGCGGTGTCACTGGCGAGTCTGGGCCTGATCGGCGGGCACGAGACCGCCTTCGTAGCGTTCTCGCGAGACGTCGGCGTGCTGGGGGTGCTGCAGGGAGCCGGGTTACTGTTCTTCGCGTTCGCCGGATACGCCAGGATCGCCACGCTGGGCGAGGAGGTCCGCGACCCGTCCAGGACGATCCCGCGCGCCATCGGCATCGCACTCGCGATCGCGCTGGTGGTCTACGCCCTGGTCGCCGTCGCGTCCTTGCACGCCCTCGGCCCGCTGCGCCTGTCGACGTCCCAGGCCCCGCTCGCCGACGTCGCCCGTGCGTCGGGGGCAGACTGGCTCGTGCCCGTCGTCGGGGTCGGCGCCGCCGTGGCCGCACTCGGTGCCCTGCTGGCGCTCCTGCTCGGCATCTCCCGCACGGTCCTGGCCATGTCCCGCGAACGCGACCTCCCCACCGCCCTGGCCAAGGTCGGCAACGGCGTACCCAGGCGTGCCGAGGTAGCCGTCGGCATCGCCGTGATCGTCCTCCTCCTGGTCGCCGACCTACGCGGCGCGATCGGCTTCTCGTCCTTCGGCGTCCTGGTCTACTACGCGATCGCCAACGCCTCGGCCTACACCCTCACCTCCGAGGAAGGCGCCCCACCCCGCTGGATCCCCGTCCTGGGCTTCACCCTGTGCACACTCCTCGCCTTCACCCTCCCCCTACCCTCGGTCCTGTCCGGCCTCGCACTCTTCGCCCTCGGTTTCGTGATCTGGGCAGTACGGCGACGCCTTCACTGAGCGTGTCGGTCGCCGTACGCGTCACACCGGGCATCGCCGTACGCTTCCTCGCCGCACCGGCGCGAAGAGCGGGAGTACGCAGGTGCGTCCGGGCCCCCACACAACGCGTCCCCTCCCAGCCCACCAGGACGAGAAGCCGCCCGACGCCACCCTCCACAACACCCAACCGCCAACCCGCCACACGCCGCGATCACCGGCGACCCACGGCACCCCACGGACTCCCCGCCTGCAACGCCCCCGCACGCCAGGATCACCGCCGACCCACGGCGCCCTACCCCGCCCCGTCGCCAAACGCCATGGACACCCCGGCCCCTGGCGTCACACACCCGATCCACCCTGGCGCGCACACCAGCCCTCCACGACCCCGGCCTCAGCGCCCTCGTCCTGCGCCGGTCCGGCGAGGAGACGTACGGCGGTACCCGGCGCAACGCGTACGGCGTCCAACCGCCATGGACACCCCGGCCCCTGGCGTCACACACCCGACCTACCGCGCACATCAGCCCACCCCGGCCCCCGCCTCAACGCCCCCGTCCTGCACCGGTGCGGCGAGGAAGCGTACGGCGGTATCCGGCGCAACGCGTACGGCGTCCAACCACCACACCCCGCAGGGGCTCTTGGCATGTGTGGGCAGGTGGAAAAGGGGAGGTGGGGGGTGGGATGGGTTAGTAGGGTGGGAGGGTGAGCGCGGTGGGAGTGGTGATGATGGGCCCGTGAGGGCTCTCGTTGCGATGTCTTGACCGCGGAGGCCCTGGTGATGGGGCCTCTTCTCGTGGGCGGGGCCCTGGGAGGTTCCCGTGTACGTTACGACGACGATTCCGTATGTGAATGCGCGGCCGCATCTGGGGTTCGCGTTGGAGATCGTGCAGGCCGATGTGCTGGCTCGGCATCATCGGCGGCGTGGCGAGGCCGTACGGTTCCAGACCGGGACCGATGACAACTCGCTGAAGAACGTGCTGGCCGCGGAGGCCGAGGGCGTGGCCGTGCGGGAGCTGGTCGACCGGAACGCGGCCGCGTTCGAGGGGCTGCGCGGGCCGCTGGATCTGTCGTTCGACTCGTTTGTACGGACGAGTCGGGATTCGCGGCACAGGGCCGGGGTCGAGCGGATCTGGGAGGCCACCAGGCACGATCTCTACCAGCGGCACTATGAGGGGCTGTACTGCGTGGGGTGCGAGCAGTTCTACCCCGAGGGGCCGTGTCCGGAGGGGCATGAGGCGCCGCTGCAGCTCGTCTCCGAGCGGAACTGGTTCTTCCGGCTCTCCCGATACCAGGACGAACTGCTCGACCTGATCCGCGGCGGGAGATTGCGGATCGAGCCCGTCGCGCGGCGGAACGAGGTGCTGGCGTTCCTGGAGGCGGGGCTGGAGGACATCAGCGTGTCCCGCTCGGCCGAGCGCGCCCGCGGGTGGGGCATCCCGGTGCCCGGCGACCCCGGGCAGGTGATCTATGTGTGGTGGGACGCGCTGCCCAACTACGTCACCGGGCTCGACGACTACGAGCGCTGGTGGGTCTGGGAGCCGCGCCGCGTGCATCTCGTGGGCAAGGGCGTGATCAGGTTCCACGCCGTGTACTGGCCGGCGATGCTGCTGTCTGCCGGGCTGCCGGTGCCGACCGAGATCTACGTTCACGACTACCTGACCGCGAACGGGCGGAAGATCAGCAAGTCGTCCGGTGGCACGGTGGATCCGTTGGCGCTGGTGTCCGCCTACGGGGTCGACGCGGTGCGGTGGTGGCTGCTGCGGGAGGTGCCCCGGGTCGGGGACGCCGACTTCACCGAGGAACGGCTGATCGCCCGGGCCGACGAGGACCTGGCCAACGGGATCGGCAACCTGGTCAACCGCGTGGTAACCATGATCCACCGCTTCGAGAACGGCCTGGTCCCCGAAGCAGGTCGGCGTCGCGCGGGATCTGGTGCTGGTGAGGGTGGTTTCGGGGCCACGGGCCATGAGGGTAGTGGCGGCGGGGCCACGGGTCGCGAGGGTGGTGGGGGTGGTTTCGGGGCCGCGGGCCACGATGGTGCCGGGGCCGCGGGCCACGAGGGTGGTGGGGGCGTCGGAGTCAACGGGCGCGAAGGTGATGTGGGGGAGCGGGTGCATCTGGCGCTCGAGGAGTATGACTTCCGGCGGGCCGTGGGGGTCGTGTGGTCGGCTGTGGAGGAGGCCAATCGGCTCATCGAGCGCACCCAGCCGTGGAAGCAGCCGCCTGCCGCCAGGTCCGCCACGCTCGCCGAGCTCGTCCGGCGCTGCCGGGTGCTGGCCGAGGAGTTGGCTCCCTTCCTGCCGACCGCGGCGGCCAAGGTCGGTGCGGCCGTTTCAGGGGTACGGCTGCCGCCGCCCCAACCCCTGTTCCCGCGCCTCGCTCCCCGCCGGGAGTCGTAGGGAAGGGCGGCTTGTCGTACGGGAGCCACGCAGGCTTGTCGTACGGGAGCCACGCAGGCTTGTCGTACGGGAGCCACGCAGGCCTGCCGTACGGGAGCCACACCGGCCTGCCGTACGAGAGTCGCACAGGCTTGCTGTACGGGAGTCGCACAGGCTTGCCGTATGAGCCATACAACAGGCGTCGCGGAAGAACAGGATGTTCTTCTGGCGGGAGGGGATGTACGTTGGCCCAAACCGACCAGCCGGTATGGGAGGCGATCATGCCCACCGTCAGCACCATTCGCGGTCCCGTCGATGTGGAAGAGCTGGGCCAGACGCTGATGCACGAGCACGTGTTCGTCGTGGCCACCGAGCACCTGGAGAACTACGGGCGCGGCGCCTGGTGGGACGAGGAGTTCCGGGTCGCCGACGCGATCGGGAAGCTCAACGCCGTGGCCGCCAAGGGCGTCAGGACGATCGTGGACCCGACCGTGTGGGGGCTCGGGCGGTACATTCCTCGCATCCAGCGCATCGCGGCCGAAGTGCCCGAGCTGCACATCATCCCCGCCACCGGCATCTACAGCTACGACGAGCTCCCGCACCAGTACGAGCACCGCGGCCCCGGCCTGATCATGGACGTTCCCGAGCCGATGGCCGAGGACTTCGTGCGCGACCTCACCGTCGGCATCGCCGACACCGGGGTCAAGGCGGCCTTCCTCAAGTGCGTGGTCGAGCAGAACGGCCTGACCGCCGGAGTCGAGCGCATCTGCCGGGCCGTGGCGCAGGCCCACGTGCGCACCGGCGCGCCGATCACCGTGCACACGAACTCCTTCACGCAGAGCGGCGTGATCGCGCTCGACCTGTTCGCCAAGGAGGGCGTCGACCTGACCAAGGTCGTCGTCGGGCACGCGGGCGACAGCAACGACCTGGACTACCTGATGCGGCTGGCTGACACCGGCGCCATCCTCGGCATGGACCGCTTCGGGCTCGACCTGTACAACCCGACCACGCAGCGCGTGGCCACGATCGCGGCGCTGTGCGGGCGCGGCTACGCCGACCGGATGGTGCTCAGCCACGACGCCGCCTGCTTCATGGACTACTTCGGCGGCGCCTGGGACGAAGCGGTCGGAGCGACGGCGCCGAACTGGCGCTACGATCACATCCACGACGACGTCCTTCCCGCCCTCAGGGAGTCGGGTGTGACCGCTGAGCAGATTGAGCAGATGCTGGTGTTCAACCCGAGACGCTACTTCTCGTAAAGTGGTGGGATCAAACGAGCGACGCGGGTAGGTGGAGCTGGGTGACTTCGGAGCAAGCCTTGTCGATCAGCCTGGGTCTCCAGGGTCCGTGTGTCATCGCAAGGCTGACGGGGGACTTCGACTTCGGCTCCGCGGCCGAGGTGCGCGACCGCGTCACGAAGGCTCTGGACCTGACCCAGCCACCACTGCTCGTGATCGACATGCAGGCTGTCAGCGTCTGCGACTCCTCGGGCCTGTCCGTGCTGGTCTACCTGCACAAAGCGGTGACCGCCTCGGGCGGACGGCTGCTGCTGTCCGGGCTGAACGGGCGGTGCAAGCACCTGTTCGCGATCACCGCGCTGGACAAGTTCTTCGACATCCGCACCACGGCCGAGCTGGCCATCGCCGAGCTCAACGAGGAGCCGTACTCTCACTAGCCGTATGCCGGTTGGGTACGGCATTTGTTGACCTTGTCGCTTTCCTGATAGTTAATCGGAAGTGCCGCTTTCAACAGGGGGAAGCGGCGTTCCGCGCACTGGGGGAAGCATGGTCAACCGGTTAGTCAGCACGCTCGCGATCGCCTCGGCGGCCACGTCCATCGCGTTCGTGGCGCCAGCACCCGCTCAGGCCAGTACGGCCAAGGCGGCCGCCGTGGCCGAGGCGCAGCGGGGTTACATCCGCACCAAGATCTACAAGACGCGGTGCCCGAGCACCTGCCGGATCAAGGTGCGCATCACCAACATCTCCGGCAAGAACCTCTTCAGCATGAACGCCCGTGTCACGCTCTACGTGAACGGGCACAAGATGGGCCGCTGCAGCTCCTGGGTCGGCAGCCTCCGCGCGCACCGCGCGCGGAACGCCTCCTGCACGGTGCACACCGCCAAGCTCGCCAGGTACTGGGACCGGTGGGAGGCCGGTGAACTGAGCCAGTGGCGCCCCTACGCCGCCGTGTCGGTGTACTACAAGTACTACCGCTGATCCACGGCCAGGGGGTCGGCCGCACCCGGCCCCTCGTCCTCGTGCTTCAGCTACGCCGTGATCATCAGGGCGAGGCCGATGAGCACAGCGACCGGGACGATCCACACCACGGCCTCGACAGCGAACTCCTTGTACATCCTGCAGATCTCCCTTGAGGGTCGCGACATATGCCACTGCGCAGCATAGCCGCCCCGCCGTACCGCTCGGGTCCTACCTCTCCTGCTGGGCCAGGCGCTTGCGCAACCCCGCGAGCGATTCGTCGGCCATGAGCTCGGGCAGTCCGGCAGCGTCGGCGTCGATCCGGCGCAGGATCTCCGGCCTGTCTCCCGTCCAGGCGCGCAGCACCTCCGGCATCGCGGCGATCGCCTCGTCGCTCAGGATCGCCTCCCGCGGCAGCCACGACGTCAGGAACCGGCCGGCCCTGTCAGGACTCCACCACAACGGACGATCCCCCAGGAACTCCTTCAGCGCCTCGAACGCCTCCCGCGCTCCCGGCACCTCCGGCAGCACGAATCCCGACATTTCCTCATCTGCAGCGCCGTCCGCCGGGACGACGCGATCTGCGCCGCCGTCCGCCGGGACGGCACGATCTGCGGCGCCGCTCGCCTGGACGGCGCGCGCCCGAGCGATCGCGAGATGCCGTACGGCGGGCAAGGTCTCGGCCACCTCGGCCCCGAGGACGCTGTCGGTCCGCCGGAACGCCTCCAGAACCCGGGCCGCCACCGTGCCGGGCGAGGCCGGAGCGAGGTCCAGGTCGTCGAGGAACTTCGGCTCCTCCACCACGGCGTCCACCGCCAGGCCGCCGTGCACCTGGTCGATGCCCACGACCAGGACGTGCGGCTCCTTGCCGTTCTCGTAGCGGAAGGCCAGCGCGCCCAGCACCTGCTCGCCGTACGGGTCGGCCTTGCCGTACCAGGCGCCCTCGCAGGAGACCCGCCCCATCCGCAGCGCCCAGTCCGGCACGCCAGGGTCCTCGCGACCTGGGATCGCCCCGACGGCGGCCAGCGCCGCGAGCGCCAGCCTGCTCTCGGGCCTGCCGGTCCGCTCGAGCCCCTCGACGAAGTCCTCGCCCTCGTCCTGCCCCCACGTCGTGGTCAGGCGGGACGCCCACAGCTCGGTCCGCAACGGGGAACGCCACCTGAGCAGGTCGCGCGCCTGGGTGATCGTCGTGCCCACCACTTCACTACTCACACTCCGACGCTACCCCGGGACCAGGGTGCGAGAACCAGGGCCCCGGGGTCGTCGGCGATCAGGAGCCGTCGCCGGTGAGGCCCGCCTTGCGCAGGGCCTCGGCCATCGCGCCCGTGGGGGCCTGCCGGTCCTGGCGGCGTCCGCCGTCACGACGGTCGCCGCCGCGGCCGCCCTGGCCGTCGCGCCGCCCGCCGTCACGCCCGCGACCGCCATCGCCGCGACCGCTGTCGCCACGTCCGCTGTCGCCACGTCCGCTGTCGCCACGTCCGCCGTCACGTCCGCGACCGCTGTCGCCGCGCTGGTCGCCCCGGCCGCGCTGCCCGTCGTCCGGGCGTCCCGCCCGGCCGCCGTCGCCCCGGCCCCGCTGGCCCTCACCTCGGCCACGCTGACCCTCGCCCCGGTCGCGCTGCCCGCCGTCACCACGACCCTGCGCGCCGTCCTTGCGGTCGCGAGGACCGGCACCGCGTCCGCCGGTGTCGGCGCTGCGAGAGCGCGCGTCGGTTTCGTCCTCGAGGCGGAGGGTCAAGGAGATGCGCTTACGGGGGATGTCGACGTCCAGGACCTTGACCCGCACGATGTCGCCGGGCTTGACCACGTCGCGGGGATCCTTGACGAAGTTCCTGGACATGGCCGAGACGTGGACCAGCCCGTCCTGGTGCACCCCGATGTCGATGAAGGCTCCGAACGCGGCCACGTTGGTGACCACGCCCTCGAGGATCATGCCGGACTCCAGGTCCGAGATCTTCTCCACGCCCTCCTTGAACGTCGCCGTCCGGAACGCGGGACGCGGGTCACGGCCCGGCTTCTCCAGCTCGCGCAGGATGTCCGTGACCGTGGGCAGTCCGAACGTCTCGTCCGTGAACTGGTCGGGCTTGATCGACCGCAGCGTCGCCGTGTTGCCGATCAGCACCTTCAGGTCCGAGCCGACCGAGCTCAGGATGCGCCGCACCACCGGGTAGGCCTCGGGGTGCACGCTCGAGGCGTCCAGCGGGTCGTCGCCGCCGGGGATGCGCAGGAAGCCCGCGCACTGCTCGAACGCCTTGGGCCCCAGCCGTGCCACGTCCTTCAGCGCGCCCCTCGTACGGAACGGGCCGTTGGCGTCGCGGTGCCGCACGATGCTCTCGGCCAGCGTCGAGCCGATGCCCGACACCCGGGTCAGCAGCGGCGCGGAGGCGGTGTTGACGTCGACGCCGACGGCGTTCACGCAGTCCTCGACCACGGCGTCGAGCGAGCGGGACAGCTTGGTCTCGGCCAGGTCGTGCTGGTACTGCCCGACGCCGATCGACTTGGGGTCGATCTTGACCAGCTCCGCGAGCGGATCCTGCAGCCTGCGCGCGATCGACACCGCCCCGCGCAGCGACACGTCCAGCTCGGGCAGCTCCTGCGAGGCGTACGCCGAAGCGGAGTAGACCGAGGCGCCCGCCTCTGACACGACCACCTTCGTGATCGACGGCATGTGCTTGACCAGGTCACCGGCCAGCTTGTCGGTCTCGCGCGAGGCGGTGCCGTTGCCGATGGCGATCAGCTCGACGCCGTGCCGCTGCGCCAGCGCGCCCAGCACGGCCAGCGACTGGTCCCACTGCCGCTTCGGCTCGTGCGGGTAGATCGTGCTGGTCTCGACGACCTTGCCCGTGGCGTCGACCACGGCCACCTTCACACCGGTACGCAGGCCGGGGTCGAGCCCCATGGTCGCGCGGGTGCCCGCGGGAGCGGCGAGCAGGAGGTCGCGCAGGTTCGTGGCGAACACCCTGACCGCCTCGTCCTCGGCCGCCTGCCACAGCCGCATCCGCAGGTCGAGGCCGAGGTGGACGAGGATGCGGGTGCGCCAGGCCCACCGCACGGTCTCGTTCAGCCACTTGTCGGCCGGGCGCCCCAGGTCGGCGACGCCGAACCGGGAGGCGATGCGCATCTCGTACTCGGGGCTGTCGTCGGGCTCCAGCGCGACGGAGAGGATCTCCTCCTTCTCGCCGCGGAACATCGCCAGGATCCGGTGGGACGGCAGCTTGGTGAACGGCTCGCCGAATTCGAAGTAGTCGGAGAACTTGGCCCCCGCCTCCTCCTTGCCCTCGCGCACCTTCGACACGAGCTGCCCGCGGTTCCACAGCTGCTCGCGCAGGCCGCCGATGAGGTCGGCGTCCTCGGCGAAGCGCTCGATCAGGATCGCCCTGGCGCCTTCCAGCGCCGCCCCGGCGTCGGCCACGCCCTCGACGACGAACCCCTCCGCCGTGGCGACAGGGTCGAGCTCCGGGTCGGCGAGCAGCTGGTCGGCCAGCGGCTCCAAGCCGAGCTCGCGAGCGATCTGCGCCTTGGTACGCCGCTTGGGCTTGTAGGGCAGGTAGATGTCTTCGAGGCGGGCCTTGGTCTCGGCCGCCATGATCTGCGCGCGCAGCTCGTCGTCGAGCTTGCCCTGCGACTCGATCGACTCCAGGATCGCCGCCCTGCGCTCTTCGAGCTCGCGCAGATAGCGCAGGCGCTCCTCGAGCGTGCGCAGCTGCGCGTCGTCGAGCGCGTCGGTGGCCTCCTTGCGGTATCGGGCGATGAAGGGCACGGTGGCGCCGCCGTCGAGCAGCTCGACGGCCGCTCCCACCTGCCCCTCGCGTACGCCCAGCTCTTCCGCGATCCGCTGGTGAATAGAGAGCACTTGCCTGCCTTTCGATGGTCCCCGCCGGTCAATTGTGCAGGACCCCGCCGCCACTCACGACCGCCACACCTACCTCACCCCGCACCTGTACGGCCCGCCACCCGCACCCACGCCCCACCACGACAACCCCGCATGAGTGCCACGCCGGGACGCACGCCCGGACCAGGAGCCCGGGGCCCGGCATGACTCGGTATCCCTTGGGCGCGTGTCCCGTGAGTGCGGGGTGGTGTGCCCTGTCCCCTTGCTCCCGCACCAGGGCGAGAGCACGGGGAACGGGTGCCGTGGCGTGCGTTGTGAGCACGAAACGGTGAGAGCGCGCACATAGGTGAGAGCACGCGTTGTGCGCCGTGATGTGAGTGCGTGCGTGCGAGCTCGGGCACGGACGTCGTGGCGTGGTGCCGTGTGTAGACGCGAGCGCGTGGTGTGCGCTGCGGAGTGCTGTCGTGCGTGCGTGCGTGCGCGTGCGCGGCTGTGGTGCCGTGCGTGGGTGCGTGTACGGGTGCCGTGGTGTGGTGCCGTGTGTAGACGCGAGCGCGTTGTGCGCTGTGACGTGCTGTCGTTCGTGCGGGCACGGGCGTGGGGGCGCTGTGGCGTCGTCCCGAGCACCAGGTCGTGTGCGCCGTGGCGTGCTCTGCGCACGAGGTGGTGTGCTGCGGCGTGCGGGCGTGGGCGTCGTGGTGTCGAGCGCTGACGCGAGCGCGCCGTGGGCGCTGTGGCGTGCTCCCGTGCGGGGGGTGTGAGCGCGGGAGCGGGTGCCTTGGGCGTGGGGTGGTGGGCATGGGTGGTCAGGGGGTGGGGTGGAGGGGGGTGCCGGATTTCATGACGAGGGTGCGGGGTGGGTGGGTGATCACGGCCTGGGCGGGGGTGGTGGCGGGGACGGCGACGAGGTCGGCCGGGTTGCCGGGGGTGAGGCCGTAGCCGGTGAGGCCGAGGGCGCGGGCGCCGCCGTGGGTGGCGGCCTCCAGGGCCAGCTCGACGTCCTCGTCGCGGCGGAACGTGCTGCGGTACGCCAGGTGCATCGCGCGCTCGAGCATGTCGCCCTTGCCGTAGGGACCCCACAGGTCGCGGATGCCGTCGTGGCCGCAGGCGATCGTCACGCCCGCCGCCCGCAGGCGTTTGACGGGCGGCACCGGGAAGCTGTAGACGGCCGCGGTCGCCAGGGCGACGCCCGCCTCGGCGAGGCCGTCGGCCAGCCGCGCGGCGGCCGCGTCGTCGAGGGCGTAGGCGTGGCTGACCGTCACCCGGCCGCCCAGGCCCAGGACGCGGGTGCGTTCGATGATGAGCTCGAGCTCCCACACGCCGAGCGACCCGCCGTCGTGCAGGTGGATGTCGACGTGGGCGCCGTAGCGCTCGGCCAGGCCGAAGATCAGGTCGAGGTGGCGCACGGGATCGCGGTCGATGCCGGCTGGGTCGAGCCCGCCGATCGCCTCGACGCCGCTCTTGAGCGCCTCCTCCAGCAGCTCGGCGGTGCCCGGATTGATCAGCACGCCGTGTTGCGGGAAGGCCACCTGCTGCACGTCGGCCGGTGAGCGCGAGGCCGCCTCGCGGACCGCCTCCACGCCGCGCAGCCCCACCTCGGGATCGATGTCGGTGTGCGTGCGGACGTGCGTGGTGCCGAATCGGGTCATGGTCTCCAGCAGCGCGGAGATCCGCTCGACGCTGGGCACGCCGAGCTCGCCCCGGCGCCGCAGGTCGTTGCCGATACGGCCGGCCAGCGTGTCGTCGGCGGAGTGGGGCACCCACGGCCCGCCGTACAGCGTCTTGTCGAGGTGGCAGTGGCTCTCGACGAGGCCGGGCAGCACGAGGTTGCCCGAGAGGTCGATCTCGCGCGCGCCGGGGGCGTCGATGCCGGGGGCGACGTGGGTGATCAGGCCGTCGCTGACGAGGATGTCGGCGGGCGAGCCGAGCCCCCACGGGGTGCCGCCGCGCAGGACCACGTCGTTCATGACGAGAACCATAGACGGCGCCGCCGACGATTTCCCTCCCCTGGACGAAGGAGCCGTCGTTCACCTCTCCGATCGGTGCGAGTGAGGAAGACGAAGTCTCGTGTGACGCCCTGTTCACAATTGACGATGGTCAACGTAAGAGATTAGCGATATACAACGCTCTAAGCTGACAAACCTCCCATTTCGGAGGAAGGACCCGGAGGGGGCCCGATGGCACCGAGAGATGAAGAGGAACTCAGACAGACCAACAGCGACCTGACCGATGCCGCCAGGTTCTTCGACCTGGAAAAGGCGCATTTCACCGCCGACACCGACGCCCTGTTCGATGTGCTGGAGCGCATCGGCGACATCGCCGGCAGTGACGAGAACGGTCAGAGGTTCAAAGAGGGGTACGGCAAGGCCGACAAGAACGCGAAGTCCTACGTGCACGCGATGGAGGACGCCTACCAGGGGATCGCCGATCGGCTCCGGCTGATGGCGGTGAGTGTCGACCTGGCGAACTGGTCGACCATGGCCGCACTGCCGAAGGTCCCTGACAAGGGGCCCGGGTTCTCCTCGGGTGATGGCACCATGACAGCGTAAAACCTACATTACCTAGCGGTAAAACATGTCAAGGAGGGAGTGGGGATGGACTTCGAGGGAGAGTTCGGGCGGCTGCTTGGCGAGTTCCGCGACGAGGTGAGGCCGCTGGAGGACGCGCAGGAAGAGGTCGCCGCCATCCGCGGCCACGGAGAGGCCGCGGACGGGCAGGTACGGGCGGAGGCGCTGCCCACCGGGGTGCTCGCGGGGCTGCGACTGGACCCGCGGGCGCTGCGGATGGGCGCGGACGCGCTGGCGGAGGCGATCGTCGAGGCGGCCACCTTGGCCGCCAGCGACGTGACGGCCAAGGTGACGGAACGCATGTCCGAGGCGCTGGCGCCCTATGTGGACCAGGCGGGCCGCTTCCTCGACGGCCTGAGGTGAGAGGAGCCGGTCAGTGACGGCTCCACTTCTCGCCTCGCTGACCGGCTCCGACCATGAACTTGCCGATCATCTGCTGCCACGTCGGCAGCAGATGCCACGGATCGGTGACGGCGCCGGGGTCGTTCAGCAGGTTTCCCGCCGTGGTGAACATGACCGAGCCGTACATGAACTCCCCGTACTTGTTCCACTGTTCGCTCTTCGGCAGGATCTTGCTGAGGAACTTCAGCTTCTTCTGGTCCACGCCGTAGAACACCATGCAGGCGGCGAAGTTCTTGGCCATCGTCTTGAACTGGTCGCCCCACGAGTCCAGTGGCTGGCCGAAGGACAGCTTCACGCCGTCCACGATGACCTGGTCGGCGACCGCGAAGAAGGCGCTGCCGACGATCGACGTGGCGTACCGCTCGAGGATCTTCTTCAGCAGCTTCGCCTTGGCCCTCTTCTTGAGCCGCTCCGCGGCCCACTTGATGGGCCCGGCGCCGATCTCCGGCCAGAGCATGAACATCAACATCTCCAGGTAGGAGATGATGGCCATCTCGATGATCGTCTTCTGGGTGTGCCAGAGCAGTTCGGCGTAGTTGTCCAGGGCATCGGCCAGGCGGCGGATGTAAGCCGAGGCGTGCGGGGGGAACGGCGCGAAGTCCTCGTTCCAGTAACCCGCGAAGCCCGGCGCGTTGTTGTCCTTGAGTACGTTCGCGGCCACGGGGCCCATGTCGCGGCTGCTCTGGTCGATCCTGTCGGCGACCCGGCGCCACACCCTGGCGGCCTCCCGGACCTCGTCGGGATCGCCGTCCGGCAGCTTCTCGAGGAGTTGCCACATGACGAAGGCGGAAACGCCCATGGTGCCCAGCGGGTATGCGGTAATACGAGTAAGCGCCATCCGATAAGACCTACCGGATTCACAGGAAACTTTAAAGCCTCGCAATGTGCTCGATATTGGCACGATCTGTGCCATCGGTGCTAGCTTCGCCCGCCAACCAGGCCTCCAGAATCTCCCCGAGCACGATCTCGGAGGTCAGACGCAGGCTCAGCGCGAGCACGTTCGCGTCGTTCCACCTGCGGGCGCCGTCGGCGGTGTAGGCGTCCACGCACAGGGCCGCCCGGATCCCCGGCACCTTGTTGGCCGCGATCGAGGCTCCCGTGCCGGTCCAGCAGCACACGACGCCCTGGTCGGCGCGGCCCTCTGCGACGTCGCGCGCCGCGGCCTCGCACGCCCACGCCCAGTCGGCCCGCTCGCCGGCGTTCAGCGCGCCGTGCGTCACCACCTCGTGGCCGCGCCGGCGCAGCTCGTCCACGACCCGCTCGGCCACGCCGTCCAGGCTGTCGGCCGCGACAGAAATCCGCATGCCTTCCACGGTAGTCAGATCGGCACCTGGCGGTCGCCCATGATGATGCGCCCGAGGTCGAGCAGGGAGACGGAGTGGGGGACCCAGTGGCCGGAACGGTCTTCCCTGGATCCGCCGACGAAGACGACCTCGTCGGCGAGCTTGCGCGGCCGCAGCAGCACCGCCCGGGCCACGACCGGGCAGCCGGGCCCCTGAGCCAGGACGACGTGCCGCCCGGGCTCCCTGACGGCCGCCAGCGCGTCGGTGAAGGCCGCCAGCTCCTGCGCGTCGCTCTCGACGGCTCCGGCGCCGAGCCAGGCGATCGAGGCGACGGTGCGGGACCCGGCGACCGCCCGCGTCCGCTCCCACAGCAGCCGGGCGCGCTCGAGGTCGTCGGCCCCCGGCACGTAGGTGAGCGTGACGTCGGCCGTGTCAGGATCGCCCCAGGCGACGACCAGGCGCTTGGAGCAGCCGAGCAGGAGCACCGGAAGCTCCAGCGGGTGGACGGCCCGGTTCGCCTGGTCGCGCACGGCCGCGGGCAGCCCGTTCAGCGCCCCGAACCCCGGCATGGCCGGCAACCGCTGCTGGATCGTCGATGACAGCCCGCGCCACCAGGCGTTGACCCGGGTGGGCAGCGCCGCGTCGCGCATGCCGAGCAACTGCTCCAGCGACCCCGCGTCACCACGCGCCACCCTGGCGAGCAGCACGTCGGGATCCCCCGGCGCCGCGTAGGCGCCGAACAGGTCGAAGGCAACCACGTCGGCGGGGATCCAGGCGGCCCGCAGCTTCGCCAGCCGCCGCCGGAGATCGGGCGCCTGGGTGGCCGCCCACTCGCCGGCCCGCGAGATCGTCCAGCCGGGCGAGGCGGGCAGCGACAGCGCGGCCAGTTCGCCGCGCACGCGGGTGCCCACGTGCGAGAGCCGCGGCGCGGCGGCCTCGAGCGCGGCGACCAGGGCGGCCACCGCTGCAGCCTCGACACCACGCGAGGTCTCCTCGGTGCTCACGACGGGCGTCGCCAGGTCGGGCAGCCCCGGCTCCGGGTCGCCCTGCCGTACCGCCTCACGTGCCAGGGCGGCCAGCGCGACTGCGAGCGCCGATTGGACAGAGCCGCGCTGGGTGGCCAGGGAGGCGGCGAAGTGCGGGGCGCCGCCGCCGACCCAGGCGTGCGCGGACATGAGCCGGGCCGCGGCGTCGAGATCGGCGCGATGTTCCGCGGCGAGCGCCGAAACGCGGCGGAACGCCTCCAGAGCGTCGGACATGGGCTCCAAGCATCGCAACGCCCACCCGCTCGACACAGAGAAACGGCAGTTCACGGGGATAAGTCGGGTCCGCAACAAATGCCGGACTGGCGGAATGAGGTGGCTTGTGCTTGGTTGTGACGCCATATGGAGATGACAAGAGACGATATTTCCGCCCTTGCCCGGGGTTGTGCGGTTTTAGGCACCGGTGGAGGCGGTGACGTCAGGGCCGGCGCGCTGGCGGCCGTGCGGGCGATCGACGCCCACGGGCCCGTGCCGCTGATCGAGCTGTCCGACCTCGACGACGACGCCCTGGTGGTGCCGCTGTCGGGCATCGGGGCGCCCACGGTCAGCCATGAGATGATCCACGGCGAGGACGAGCCGCTGCGCATCGCCGAGGAGATCGAGCGGATCTTCGGCCGCCGCCCGTCCGCGGTCATGTCCTCCGAGATCGGCGGGTCCAACGGCGTCGCCCCCGTGGCCTGGGCCGCCCAGCTCGGCCTGCCGCTGCTCGACGCCGACGGCATGGGCAGGGCCTTCCCCGAGGTCCAGATGGTCTCGATGTACGTCGCCGGGCTGCCCGCCGACCTGGTGATCATGTCGGACGTGGTGGGGAACGTCACGACGATCCGCCCGATGGACGGCCTGTGGTCGGAGCGCATCGCCAGGGCGGTGTGCGTGGCGATGGGGTCGAGCGCGCTGATGGCCGACTACGTCCTGACCGCCGCCCAGGCGCGCGGCGCGGTCATCGAGGGTACGGTCACCCGCGCCCTGACTGTCGGCCGATCGACCGAGCACACCCGCGAGCCGCTCGAGGCGCTGCGCAGGACGCTGCAGGCCATCAGGCTGATCACCGGCAAGCTCACCGACGTCGAGCGCCGCACCACCGGCGGCTTCGTCAGGGGCACCGCCAGGATCGAGGGCACCGGCGCCGACAAGGGCCGCACGCTGACCCTGGAGCTGCAGAACGAGAACCTGGTGGCCGTCGAGGACGGCCGCGTCAGGGCGATGGTGCCCGACCTGATCACCGTGGTGGACACCGAGGCGGCGACGGCCGTACAGACCGAGGGCCTGCGCTACGGCCAGCGGGTGAGCGTCCTGGCCTGGCCCTGCGACCCGCTGTGGCGCACGCCCAGGGGCCTGGAGACGGCCGGCCCGCGGGCCTTCGGCTACGACCTGGACTACGTGCCGATCGAGGAGCTGAGCGCATGAGGATCGGGATCGACGTCGGCGGGACCAACACCGACGCGGTCGTCCTCGACGACGCCGACCGGGTGCTGGCCAAGGCCAAGCGGCCCACGACCCCGGACGTCACCGAGGGACTCAAGCAGGCACTCGACGCCGTCATCGGAGAAATCCCGATAGATCGGGTCACGCGGGTCATGCTCGGCACGACCCACGCCACCAACGCCATCCTGGAACGCCGCAACCTCGGCAGGGTCGCGGTCATCAGGCTCGGCGCCCCCGCCGCCACATCGGTGCCGCCGCTGTCCGACTGGCCGGCGGACCTGCGCGCGACGGTGTCCGCGGGGGAGACGATGATCCGTGGCGGGCACTACGTGGACGGCCGCGCGATCAATGCCCCGGACCTCGATGGTGTCCGGAAATTTCTGGACAAGGTGCTTACCGATGCCGTGGCCGTGACCAGCATCTTCAGCCCGGCCGACGCCGAGCACGAGCTGGCGGTCGCCGACCTGGTCAAGAGCGAGTACGGCCTGCCGGTCAGCCTCAGCCACGAGATCGGCTCGCTCGGCCTGCTGGAGCGCGAGAACGCCACCGTGCTCAACGCCGCCCTGTACGGCGTGGCCACCCAGGTGACCGAGGCGCTGGTCGGCGCGCTCGCCGAGCGGGGGCTGCCCGCCGTGCCGTACCTGGCGCAGAACGACGGCACGCTGATGACGCTGGAGCACGCCAGGAAGCTGCCCGTCTCCACGATCGGCTCGGGACCGGCCAACTCGCTGCGCGGCGCGGCCTACCTGTCGGGCGTGCGCGAGGCGATCGTCGCCGACGTCGGCGGCACCTCCACCGACCTGGGCGTGCTGGCGGGCGGATTCCCGCGCGAGTCGGCCGCGGCGGTGGAGATCGGCGGCGTGCTCACCAACTTCCGCATGCCGGACATCCTGGCGATCGCACTCGGCGGCGGCACCGTCGTCAGGCCGCGGGGGATCGGACCCGATTCCGTCGGCTACGAGATCGTCGACAGGGCACTTGTGTTCGGCGGGACGACTCCCACGATGACCGACGCCGCCGCCTACGCCGGCCGCGCGCCTATGTGGAACGTGCCCGACATGTCGGAAGAAATCCGCGACACTCTGGAAAGGGCGACAGCCCTGGCCGATGACATGGTGGTCGACGCCGTCGACAGGGTCGCTCTCGGCCGGACGGACCGACCGCTGGTCGCGGTGGGTGGCGGCGCGTTCCTGCTGCCCGGTGAGATCCCCGGCGTGAGTGGCGTGATCCGCCCCGAGCACGCCGAAGTCGCCAATGCCGTCGGCGCGGCCATAGCCCTGGCGAGCGGCAGAGTGGATACGATCTTGCCTGCGGGCGAAACCCGATCAAAAGCGATCGAAAGGGCCAAGGAGGAGGCGGCGGCCCGGGCCGTGGCGGCGGGCGCGGATCCGGACAAGGTCGAGATCGTCGACCTGTTGGAGGTGCCGCTCAGCTACCTCTCCGAGCCCGCAGTTCGGGTACACGTCAAAGCCGCCGGACCTCTCGCCCGGTGACAACTCGAAAGGATCCCCCCACATGCGCTGGCACAAGCGTCTGCTCGTCGCCGGGGTGGCCGGTGCCGTGGCCTTGACCGCATCCGCGTGCGCGGGCGGCCAGGTGCGCGGCACGGGCGGCACTCCCAAGCCCACGAATAGCACCAGCACCAGCACCAGCACCGGCACGAGCGCGAGCGCCAACGACGCCACGTTCGTCTACGCGCCCAACCTCGACGTGGTCACCGACTGGGATCCGGCGACCTCGTACTCCAACGAGATCATCGCGATGGAGAACATCTACGAGGGACTGACCAGGTACAACGCCCAGATCCAGAAGCCCGAGCCGCGCCTGGCCACCGAGTGGACCTCCTCCACCGACGGCAAGGAGTGGACGTTCAAGCTGCGCCAGGGCGTGAAGTTCCACACCGGCGTCGCGCTGGACTCGACGATCGCCAAGAAGGCCATCGAGCGCACGATCAAGGCCAACTCCGGCGCCGCCTACATCTGGGGCGCCGTCAAGACCATCGACACGCCCGACCCGCAGACGCTGAAGTTCACGCTCAAGTACGCGGCCCCGATGGACCTGATCGCCTCCTCCGGCTACGCCGCCTACATCTACGACCCCGACGGCGTGGACAAGGACGGCAAGAAGGACGGCGGCACCGGCCCGTACACGATCGACACCTGGCAGAAGGGCAAGGAGACCGAGCTCTCGCTGAAGGCCTTCGACGGCTACTGGGGCGGCTGGAAGCCGGAGCAGTACAAGAAGGTCGCCTTCCGGGTGACCCCGGAGATCACCACGGCCTGGCAGCTCCTCCAGCGCGGCGAGGTCAGCTTCGTCGAGCGGCTCAACCCGCAGCTGTTCGCCCAGGCGGGCACCACCGCCGGGGTGCAGACCTCGCAGACCCCCTCGTTCCAGAACCTGCTGCTGCTGTTCAACACCGCCTCAGGCCCGGCCAAGGACGTCAAGGTACGGCAGGCCCTGCAGGCGGCCATCGACTACGACGGGCTGAACGCGGCGCTCAAGGGCGCGGGCACCAAGGCCAGCGGGCTCGTCCCGAAGGGCCTGCTCGGCTACGCCGCCGGGCTCGAGCCCAAGCAGGACCTGGCCAAGGCGCAGCAGCTGCTTGCCGACGCCGGCTTCGGCCCCGACCTGCCGCAGCTGAAGCTGAAGATGACCTACGCCCAGGGCGACGACGACCAGAAGCTGCTCGTCACGCTGCTCAGCGAGCAGCTCAAGAGGCTCAACGTGGAGCTGCAGGCCAAGCCGATGGCCTGGAACGCGCAGTGGGACCTGGGCAAGAAGCAGGGCCAGGACATCTTCGTCATGTACTGGTACCCGGACTACGCCGACGCCTACTCCTGGTTCGTCAACGTGTTCAGGAGCGCGGACAAGCCGCAGTTCAACCTGTCCTACCTCAAGGACGGCGCCATCGACCAGGCGATCGACGGCCTTCCGCAGCTGACGGCCACCGACAGGACCAAGGCCGAGATGTCCTACGCCGACCTGCAGAAGAAGATCATCGATGAGCAGGCCGCGGTGGCCGTGCCGTACGTGCAGACCTACCAGCGGGCGCTGTCGGCCAAGGTGCAGGGCTACATGGACAACCCCGCCTATCCCAACGTGGTCTTCTTCTACGACCTCAAGTCCGCCGGCTGATCCGTGTTGCGTCACCTGACCCGCCGGCTGCTCCAGGCTCTCCTGGTGGTGGCCGGCGTGGTCGCGCTCACGTTCGTCATCATGCGGCTGGTGCCCGGCGACCCGGCGGTGGCCTTCGCCGGGCCGAAGGCCTCGCCCGAGCAGCTCGCCGCGGCGCGCAGGCAGTTCGGGCTGGACGACCCGATCCCCGTCCAGCTGTGGAACTACGTGCGCGACCTGGCGGGCGGCGACTGGGGGATCAGCCTGCACACCCGCCAGCCCGTGCTCGACGACCTCTACCTGGCCTTCCCGGCCTCGCTCGAGCTGGTCGGGTCGGCGCTGGTCATCGCGGTCGTGGTGGGCATCCCGACCGGGGTGCTGGCCGCCCGCTACAAGACGCGCTTTCCCGACTTCGGGGTGCGGATGACGTCCATGCTGGCCGTGTCGGTGCCGGTGTTCTGGCTGGCGCTGACGCTGCAGACGGTCTTCGCCAGCAACCTCGGCTGGTTCCCCGTGGCGGGGGAGTACGACTCCTCGCTCGACACCTCCAGCCCGCTCACCCTGTGGACCAACATCACGGTCGTGGACGCGCTCATCACCGGCAACTGGCCGATCTTCACCAGCACGCTGCACCACCTCGTGCTGCCCGCGCTGGTCGTGGCCGCCTACCCGGCGGGGGTGATCGCGCAGATGACCAGGGCGGCGCTGATCGAGGAGGCCGGTCAGGACCACGCGCGGCTCGAGCGGGCGCTCGGGTTCGGCGAGACGTCCATCCTGACCCGCTTCGCGCTGCGGCCCGCGCTGAACCCGGTGCTGTCGCTGATCGCGCTGGTCTTCGCCTACGCCATCGTCAACGGCTTCCTGGTCGAGGCGGTCTTCAACTGGCCCGGGCTCGGGCGGTACGCCGCCGAGTCGATCAGGTCGCTCGACACCCCGGCCATCGCGGGCGTGACGCTGCTGGTCGCGCTGGTGTACGTGCTGGCCAACCTGGTCGTCGACCTGCTGCAGGGGGTCGTCGACCCGAGAGCGAGGGCCAGGTGACCGTACGGCTTCGCCGCAGCCTGCCGAGGATCCCCGACCGCTTCGCCGCGGTCGGCGCGGTGCTGATCGTGCTGGTGGTGCTGGCGGCGGTGTTCGCGCCGCTGATCGCGCCCTACCCGGTCGACGAGGTGAAGCCGGTCGACAGCCTGCTCGGGCCGAGCGGCGCGCACTGGTTCGGCACCGACCAGGTCGGCCGCGACGTCTTCACCCGGGTGCTGTACGGCGGGCGGACCTCGCTGTTCGTCGCCGTGGCCGTGCTGGTGGCGGCCGCCCTGGTCGGCGTGACGCTGGGCATGGTGGCCGGCTACGTGGGCGGCTGGGTGCGCGATGTGATCATGCGGGTGACGGACGTGTTCCTGGCCTTCCCCGCGCTGCTGCTGTCGCTGGCGCTGGCCGTGGTGCTGCAGCCGAGTGTGACCACGGTCATCCTGGCCATCGCGGTGACCTGGTGGCCCTGGTACGCCCGGCTGGGGGCGTCGATGGCGGCCTCGATCGCCACGCGCAGCTACGTCGACGCCGCGCGCTGCCTGGGCGTGCCCGCTCCCAAGATCATCCTCCGGCACGTGCTGCCGAACTCGCTCACGCCCGTGCTCGTGCAGGTCTCGCTGGACGCCGGAGGCGTGATCCTCACCTCGGCCGCCCTGTCCTACCTGGGGCTCGGCGCGCAGGAGCCGACGGCCGAGTGGGGGCTGATGGTGGAGCAGGGCCAGTCGCTGTTCACCACGAACTGGTGGGTGGTGGCCTTCCCCGGCCTGGCCATCCTGGTGACGGCCTTCGCCTTCAACGTGCTGGGCGAGGGGCTGCGCAACGCCCTCGATCCCCGGAGGGTGGCGGTCAAGTGATCTCGGTGCGGGACCTCACGGTCTCCTACGGCGGGCGTACGGTGGCCCGCGTCCCCGCGCTCGAGGTGGGCGCGGGGGAGTGCGTGGCGATCGTGGGCGAGAGCGGGTCGGGCAAGTCGACCACGTTGCTGTCGCTGCTCGGCCTGACCGAAGGCGCCGACGTGTCAGGAAATATCAGTGTCTGCGGGGTCGACGTGCTGCAGGCTCCCGCGAAACGGCTCAGGGAACTGCGCGGCGCACGGGTGGCGCTGGTGATGCAGTCACCCCAGGCCGCACTCAGCCCGACGACCCGGCTGGGCACGCTGATGAGGCGGGCGCTGAAGCTGCACGGCCTCGCGTCGGACGACCGGGTCATGGGCGAGGCCGTCGAGGCGGTCCTGCTCGATCCGGCGATCCTGCGGCGCTACCCGCACGAGGTCTCCGGCGGCCAGGCGCAGCGCTTCGCGATCGCGCTGGCCATCGCGCTGGGCGCGGAGGTGATCCTGGCCGACGAGCCCACCAGCGCGCTGGACGTGACCGTGCAGGCCGAGGTGGTGGGCGTGCTGCGCCGCCTGCGCGAGGAGCGGGACCTGGCGCTGCTGCTGGTCTCGCACGACCTGGCGCTGGTGTCCACGATCGCCGACAGGGTGCTGGTCATGAAGGACGGCGAGGTCGTCGAGTCGGGCCCCGCCTCCCAGGTCCTGGCGGACCCGGCCCACCCCTACACCCGCGAGCTGCTGGAGGCCCTGCCGTGACGAGCCTGAGAGCCGAGCGGGTCACGATCGGGTACGGCCGGACGCTGGTCGTCCACGACGTCAGCCTGGACATCGTCGAGGGCGGAGTGGGGCTCATCGGGGAGAGCGGCTCGGGCAAGACCACGCTCGCCCGGGCGTTCCTCGGCCTCCTCCGTCCCATCTCCGGAAATATCTGGTACGGCGAGCAAGACCTGAAAAATGCGGACATGCGGGCCTTCCGGAGGGAAGTCCAGCCCGTGTTCCAGGCCGAATCCCTGGACCCGCGCATGCGCGTTTCGACGTCCATCCAGGAGGGCCTGTCGCTCAACCCGGCAGGAGGAAGCGTCGCCGAGCTGCTCACCCAGGTCGGCCTGGACCCCGAGCAGGCCTCGAGGAAGCCGCACCAGCTGTCCGGCGGCCAGCGCCAGCGCGTGGTCATCGCCAGAGCCCTGGCGGTCAACCCGAGCCTGCTCATCCTCGACGAGCCCACCAGCGCGCTCGACGTCACCGTGCAGGCCAGGATCCTCGACCTGCTGGCCGGGCTGGACACGGGACGGCTGCTCATCACGCACAACCTGGCCGTCGTGGACCGCCTGTGCCGCACCTCGCACGTGATGTTCGCGGGCCGCGTCGTCGAGTCGGGCCCCACCGAGCAGATCCTGCAGTCTCCCGCGCACCCCTACACCCGCGCACTGCGCGACGCCGTGCCCAGGCTCGGAGGGGAGCCTCCGGCGGCCTCGGGGAAGACGGAGGCCAGGCAGGCCGCGACGGGGTGCTCGTTCCGGCTCAGGTGTCCGCTGGCCGTACCGGAGTGCGAGCGGGCGCCCGAGCCGAGAGAGCTGGAAGGACGGCGGGTGGCCTGTCACCGGGCGGAGGACGTGCTGGTCAGTTGACCCGCTGCCGCTGGATGTGCTCGGTCACGTCGGTGTTGAGCTTGGTCAGCAGCCGCAGCAGCTCGTCGCGGTCCTCCTCGGGCCAGTCGGCCATGGCCGCGCCGAACCAGGCGGTGGTGAGCTCCACGCACTGCTGGGCGACCTTGTCGCCCTCGGAGGTGAGCGTGATCTGCCAGGCGCGCCCGTCTTCGGGGTCGCGGACGCGCTCCAGCAGCCCCCGGCCCTCCAGAGCGGACACGTGCCTGGTCACGTGCGGGCCCGCGACCTGCAGCCCGTCGGCGATCGCGCCGACCCTGCGGGGCTCGCCCGCGTCCAGGAGATAGACCAGCACCTGCACGTCAGGCTGGTCGAGTGGCATGCCGGCCGCCCTGCTCAGCCCTCCGGCCATTTTTTCGCGCCTGAGAGTGGCGATGATCTGGCGAAACGCCGCCACCGTGCCCGTGAGCCGCTCGTCCATCTATTTGCTTACCTAACTCAGGTATGTAATATCTCGCCTTGTTACTTACCTAAGTTACCTAAGGAGCCGTCATGGCGAGAAGTCCTTGGCCGGGGGTGGTGGCACTGTCCCTGGCCGCCTCGATCGCGGCCCTGCAGAACACGGCCGTCGTCCCGCTGCTGCCCGTGCTCCAGAAGGACCTGGGCGTCTCGTTGCCCGCCGCGAGCTGGACGCTGACGATCAGCCTGCTCGTCAGCGCCGTGGCCGCCCCGCTGATGTCCCGCTTCGGCGACATGTACGGCAGGCGCCGCATGATCGTGACCGCCCTCGTCCTGCTCGTGATCGGGTCCGTGGTCGCGGCCATGGCGCCCTCGTACACGTGGCTGATGGTGGGACGGGTCCTGCAGGGGTTCGTGGCGGCGCTGTTCCCGCTGGCGGTCGGCCTGGTCAGGAACGTGCTGCCGCGCGAGAGGATGGCCACCGGCATCGGGGTGCTGAGCGCCACGATGGGGTTCGGCAGCGGGTTCGGCATGATCCTGTCCGGCGTGGTGGGCGACTGGCACGGCGTGTTCTGGGTGACGGCCGTGATCACCATGGTGGCCGGCGCCTTCGTGCTGGTCTTCGTCCATGACGGTGCGGCACCCGTGCGGGGGCGGCCCGACCTGGCCGGCGCCGCGCTGCTGACCGGGTGGCTGGTGCTGCTGCTCCTGGGCATCAGCCAGGGCAGGGCCTGGGGCTGGACGTCCGCCGCGACCATCGGGAGCTTCGCCGGCGCCGTGCTGCTCGCGGTGGTCTGGGTGCTGGTCGAGCGGAGGACGGCCGAGCCGCTGGTGCAGCTGTCCATGCTGACCGACAGGCGTACGGTCGGCGCGACCGTGGCCTCGACCCTGATCGGGTTCTCCTTCTTCCTCTGCATGACCGCGATCTCCAACCACACCCAGGCGGATCTGGGCGCCTCGACCCTGCAGGTGGGCGTCTACCTGCTGCCGACCACGCTGTTCATGCTGGTGCTCTCGCTGTTCATCGGGCGGGTGGTGGCCAGGTACTCGGCCTCGTTCGTGGTGTCGGGCGGCTCGGTGGTGTCGGCGCTCGGCGCGCTGTGGCTGGCGCTGGAGCACACGAGCCCTGCCGACATCTACATCGGCTCGTCGCTGCTGGGACTTGGGCTCGGGCTCGGCTACTCGGCGCTGGGGACGATGGCGGTCGAGCACGTGGCCGCCGACAGGGCCGCGGCCGCGGCCGGGATCAACGCGCTGGTGCGCATCGTGGGCGGCAGCGCGGCGGGCACGGTCCTGGCGGCCATCGTCTCCGCGGTGCCGGGGGAGGGCGGCTACGAGTGGGTGTTCGCCGTCGCCGCCCTGGGCGCGCTGCTCGGCGCGCTGTCGGCGGGCATGTCGGGGGTGCTGAACAGGCGGGCTCCGCAGGAGACGCCTGTCACAGTGCCTTCAGGCCGCTGATCACCTCGAGCAGCACGCTGGCGTCCGGCGCGGGCGGCGGCAGCTCCACCTGGACCAGCTTCTGCGCGTGCAGGTCGCCGACCAGCACGCGCACCACGCCGATGGGCAGGTTGAGCTCCGCCGCCACGTCGACGAGCCGGGTCGGCTTCGTGCACTTCTGCAGGATGATCAGGTGTTCGGGGCCGAGACCGACCGGCGGCGTGAGCCCGCCCGCGGTGATGATGACCGCGATCAGGTCGATGGCCTCGCTGGCGGGGATGGTCCTGCCGCGGGTCAGCAAGTACGCGGGGACGATGGGGCCCGCGTCCTCGTCGAGCCAGCGCTCGTCCTTCTTCTCTTCACTCACCGGGCACCGCCCGCATCTGACGAGCGCCGGGGTCCTTGGCGTGACCGTCCGACTCTCGCGGCGGCTCGCTCACGTGTTCTGCCGGGATCAGCACGATGGCAGTGGTCCCTCCATATGGTGAACCGCGCAACGTCACGCGGATGTCGTGCCTGGCGGCCAGGCGGGAGACGACGAAGAGGCCGAGCCTGTCACTGTCGGCCAGGTCGAACTCCGGCGGGCTGGCCAGCCGCTCGTTGATACCGGCCAGCTCCTCCTTGCTCATCCCGAGCCCGCGGTCCTCCACCTCGATGGCGAAGCCGCGGGCCGCCACCTCGCCGCGGACCGCGACAGGCGTGTGCGGCGGCGAGTAGACGGTGGCGTTCTCGATGAGCTCGGCGATCAGGTGGATCACGTCGCCGACGACGGGTCCCGCCAGGCGGTGCCCGGGCATCGGCTCGACCGTGACCCGCTGGTAGTCCTCGACCTCGGCGGCGGCGCCGCGTGCCACGTCGAGCATGGGCACCGGCTTGCTCCAGCCGCGGCCGGGGGTGGCTCCGGACAGGATGATCAGGCCCTCCGCGTGCCTGCGCATCCGGGTGGTCAGGTGGTCCAGGCGGAACAGGTCGTCCAGGGCGTGCGGGTCGGTCGTGCGGTGCTGCATGCCCTCCAGCTGGATCCGCTGCCGGTGCAGCAGCGTCTGGCTGCGCCTGGCCAGGTTGCGGAAGACGTGGCCGACGCCGTCACGCAGCTGCGCCTGCCCGACGGCGGCCTCGACCGCCGTCTGCTGGACGGTGGAGAAGGCCTGGCCCACGTCGTCGATCTCGGCGGTGGTGGTCGGCACCGACAGCTCGGGCACCTCCACCTTCTCGCCCTGGCGCAGCTTGGCCACGACCTGCGGCAGCCGCTCCTGGGCCACCTCCAGCGCGGCCTGCCGCAGGGCGCCCAGCTCCTTCGACAGCCGCGTGCCCATCCGCAGCGAGAACGCGATCGACACGATCACCAGCAGGAAGCAGGCACCGGCCAGCAGGAACGCCCGGTTCAGCACCGAGTCGGCGACCGGCTCGGCCCGCACCGACAGCAGCGAGCTGGCCTGCATCTGCGCCGTGTCGAAGGAGCTGACCATCGCGGCGGAGGCGCGCAGCCAGTTCCGCGGCGTGCCGCCGGCGATGATCTGGTCCTCCATCACGCGCATCCGCTGGTAGGCGGGGGAGGTGATCAGCGCCACCTGCGTGTCGCGCAGGTTCGGGTCGAGCTCGGTCAGCGCCTGGTCGATCAGGAAGCGCCGGTTGCCGACCATCTGCGTGAAGTAGTTGCGCTCGGCCTCGGTGGTGGGCCCGGCGGCCACCGCCTGCTCCCTGGTCAGCAGCTCCTTGGCGTAGCCGGTGTCGATCACCACGCGCGACTGCTCGTAGATCGGGATGTCGTCGATGAAGGCGATCCGCCGGTGCAGCCCGAACAGCGTGTCGGTGATCCGGTTGTAGGCGTCGACCATCTGCATCCGGTTGGACACGCTGGCGTCGACCTCGCCCCTGATGATGTCGAGCCTGTTCAGCTGCGTCAGCGTCGCATCGACCTGCCTGCGGACATCTTCCGAGGTGTCCCTGGCCAGCCCCGACTTCTGGCGGTAGTCCTCCACCGCCGCGTCCGTGCGGGTACGCTGCTCGGCCGTGGCGGCCTTGGTGGCCTCGGTACCGGTCCGCAGCAGGCGGGCCGAGTCGAGCCGCTCGCGCTGGAGCTCGTTGATCACCTTGTAGGCCGGGAGGCGGAGGTTCGTCCAGAGCGTCTTGTACTGGCGTAGCTGGAGGCTCTCCGAGGCGGTGACCGCGGTGATGATCCCCCACAGGACGATCATCGATGCCAGAGGCACCAGCAACAACCCGATGATCTTCAATCGGATCGTTCGGCTGCGGGCCATGGCACCTCATTCCGGTCGGTCCCCTGCTGGCAACCCCGGACGGGACAGTCACTGAGAATAGCAAGCCGATCTCCGAATTTCCCTATTTTTCGGGACTTTTAGGCTCTGGGGGCGATCTTGGAGTAGGTTTCGCATACATCGCGTTACAGAGGGAGATGCGTTGCGCCGTCGTCTAGCCGCGGTCGCCGCGCTGCTGATCCTGGTCACCGCCTGTGCGACCACGACTGCCGAGGTACGGCAGGCACCCCCGGGCGACTCCTCGTTCGTCTTCGTCGAGAACCTGGACGTGATCAGCGACTGGGACCCCAGCACCTCCTACTCCAACGAGATCATCGCCCTGCAGAACGTCTACGAGACGCTGACCATCTGGAACCCGGTCACCAGGAAGGCCGCTCCCCGCCTGGCCACCTCCTGGCACTCCAGCTCCGACGGCAAGACGTGGACGTTCACGCTGCGCCCGGGCATGGCCTTCCACACCGGCAGGCCGGTCGACGCGGCGGCCGTCAAGGCCTCGATCGAGCGGACCATCAAGTCCAAGGCGGGCGCCTCCTACATCTGGGACGCGGTCTCGAGCATCCGCGCCGACGACCAGCTCACGGTCACCTTCACGCTCAAGTACGCGGTCCCGCTCGACCTGGTCGCCTCCTCCACCTACGCCGCCTACGTCTTCGACACCCAGGCCGCACCGGACCTGAAGAAGTGGTTCGCCACGGGCAGGGACGCGGGCTCGGGCCCGTACGCGGTCTCGACCTGGCGCAAGGGCAAGGAGGACGAGCTCACGCTGAAGGCCTATCCGGGTTACTGGGGCGGATGGGATCAGCCGCACTACCAGACGGTCAAGTTCCGCGTCGTGCCCGATCCCGACCGGGCCTGGCGGCTGCTGCTGCGCGGCGAGGTCAGCTTCACCCACCGGCTCAACCCGCGCCTGTACGCCAGGGCCAAGGCCACCCCGGGCGTGCGCACGTCGCAGCGCCAGTCGTTCCAGACGGCGATGCTGCTGTTCAATACGGCCGGCGGCCCGATGCGGGACGTGCGCGTACGGCGGGCCGTGCAGAAGGCCGTCGACTACCGCGGCATCGTCGCCGCGCTGCGCGGCGCCGTGTCACCGGCCAGCGGCGTCGTCCCCGAGGGCCTGCTCGGCTACGTGCCGGACCGGGTGCCGCAGCAGGACCTGGCGGGCGCGGCGGATTTGCTGAAGCAGGCGGGCTACGGCCCGGGCGGCAAGCCGTTGAAGCTGACGCTCACCTACGCCGAGGGCGACACCGACCAGCGCCTGCTCGCCACCCACCTGGAGATGGCGCTCAAGCAGCTCAACGTCACGCTCGAATACCGGGCGATGCCCTGGAACGCGCAGTGGGAGCAGGGCAAGAAGCGCGGGCAGGACATCTTCGTCATGTACTGGTGGCCGGACTACGCCGACGGCTACTCCTGGTTCGCCAACGTCTTCCACAGCATGAACCCGCCGGTGTTCAACCTGACCTACCTGAAGGACCCCGGCACCGACGCGCTGCTCGACTCGCTGCCCGAGCTGACGGTCACCGACCGCGGGGCGGCGCAGAACGCCTTCGAGCAGGCCACCACCCGGGTCCTGGACCAGAAGGCGGTCGCGGCCTTCCCGTGGGTGGTCAACTACCAGCGCGCCTACCTGGGCGGCATCCAGGGCTACGACGACAACCCCGCCTACCCCGACGTGGTGTTCGTCTACGAACTGCGGCCTTCAGGCTGACGTGGTGTTCGTCTACTAGTCGCGGTCTTCGGGCTCAGGCTCGACGCGGCTGCGCAGCCGTACCCGGATCTCCTCGGGGGTGTAGGCGCGGCGGCGCCGCTCGGCCCGCGCGATGGCCACTCCGGTCGCGGCGACCCCCGCCACCCCGGCGAGCCCGAGAATCTTCCACCAGCGTCGCATGTGCTTAGGCTAGCGGTGTGCTGACTCTCGATGAGGCGGTCGAACTGACCAGAACGGGCGACCTGTGGGTGTTCCGTGGACGGTCCGTGCCCGACCGGGCGATCCAGACGATGACCAACAGCCCCGTCAACCACGTGGGCATGGCCATCGTGGTCGAGGACATGCCACCCATGATGTGGCACGCCGAGCTCGGCAAGTCGCTGCTCGACCTGTGGTCGGGCACCCACCACCGGGGCGTGCAGCTGCACGACCTGCGCGAGGCCGTGACCGTCTGGGCCGACCGCTACGGCCAGCGGGCCTGGCTGCGCCAGCTCGAGCCCACCGCCACCGCCGGGATGGAGGACGCCGCGCTCAGGACGGTGGCCAGGCTGGACGGCACGCCGTTCCCGTCGACCGCGCGGCTGGCGGCGCGCTGGGCCAGGGGCAGGGTGCCGCAACTGCGCAGGCGGTTGCGCGACCGCACGCTGGAGAGCGCCTACTGCGCCGAGGTGGTGGCCGTCACCTACGAGGCGATGGGCCTGCTGCCCGCAGGCCGCCGCCCGAACTGGTACGACCCCGGCAGGTTCTGGAGCGGCGACGAGCTGGACCTGCTCGAGGGCTACAAGCTGGGCGACGAGATCACCGTCGGGGTCGAGCTGACCCGCTGAACCAGGGGCAGCGCGGCCACCATCACGAGCGCGACGAGCACGAACCCCAGCCCGTACCCGGTCGCCCCCACCACCAGGCCGAACCCGACCGCCCCCGCGCCCATCCCCGCGTCGTAGGCCAGGTTCCACAGCGCGCTGACCCGGCCGACCGCGCCGCGCTCGAACATCACCGCGAGCGTGGCGCTCTGCAGCAGCCCGAACCCGATGCCGAACAGCACCATCCCGGCGATCACGCCGGCCGGCCACACCTGCAGGGCCATCCCGGCGGCGCCGAGCACCAGCCCCGGCGCGAGCAGCCTGGCAGAACCGTGCCTGTCGCCGAACCGCCCCGCCCACCACCGGGCCGCGGGCGTGCAGATCGACTGGACGAGCAGCGCCACGGAGGCCAGCGAGGGCGACCCGGCCAGCGGCAGGAACGTCACCAGCACCCCGGTGGCCACGGTGACCGAGGCGAAGATCAGCGTGGGCCGCGCCAGCCCCGACACCGGCTCGGAGGACGGGGCCTGCGGCCGGGCCTTCAGCGCGGGCAGCCACGGCACCGCCGCCAGCCCGGCCAGCGGCACCAGCCCCGCCACCAGGAACACCGGGGTGAACCCGAGCGCCCCGGCCGCCCACAGCCCGAGCGGCAGGCCCACCACCGACGGGATCCCGACCGCCACGCCGTACACGCCCAGGCCCTCGCCGCGCCGTTCCGCGGGGACCAGCTCCGCGGTGAGGGCGGTGCCCGCGACGACCAGGATGCCGAGCCCGCCGCCGCGCAGCAGGCTCACCGCGAGCACCAGCGGCAGCGCCGAGGACAGCGGCAGCGCCAGCGCGGGCGCGCCGAGCAGCACCAGCCCGAGTACCAGCGCGGCACGGTAGCCGTGGCGCGCGAGCAACCACGGCACGGCCAGCTCGAGCAGCACGGTCGACAGCATCATCGCGCCGGTGGCGAGCCCGGCGCCGAACCCGCCCGCGCCCCCCGCGGCTGCGTACAGCGGGACGGTGGAGAACAGCAGGTAGAAGCCGAGCATCCCGCTGACCGTGGCGGCCATCATGAGCGTCATCGAGCGGTTCATCATGCCCATCACGCTCCCAAGCCGACGACTCGGGCACATCGGGCATCATGCTTAGCCGCCTCTTCATAATGAGTGACGTGTTCGTCGGACGAGAGGCTGAGCTGGCGGCCCTGGCCGAGCTGGCCGGCGCGAGCCTGCGCGCGCCCGCCGCCGTGTTGGTGGTCGGCGAGGCGGGGATCGGCAAGTCGAGCCTGGTGCGCGAGTTCGTCTCCCGCACGGACGCGCTGGTCGCCGAGGGCGGCGCCGACCCGGGCGCGACGGCCTACGCCGTGTTCGTCCCCGTGCTACGGCGGCTGGTCAGGGAGTACGGCGCGCGGCTCGTGCCCGGCGGCGGCAGCAGGGGCCTGGCCAGGCTCCTGCCCGAGCTGGGCGAGGTCGAGGAGAGCGGCGACCTGGGCAGGGCCCGGCTGTTCGAGGAGGTGCTGCTGCTCGTCGAGGGCGCGGCCGGGCGACGGCAGGTCGTGCTCGTGCTCGAGGACCTGCACTGGGCCGACCAGGCCAGCCGCGACCTGCTGGCGTTCCTGCTGCGCAACCTGATGCGGCCCGGCGTGCTCGTCGTGCTCACCTCCCGCGAGCCGCTGCGGCTGCCCGGCGTGGAGGTGCTGCGGGTGCCGCCGCTGGGGCGCGCGGAGGTGGCGCGGCTGCTCGGCCGTTCCGACGTGGACCAGATCCTGGCCCGCAGCGAGGGCAACCCGCTGTTCGTGGAGGCGCTGGCCGACGCGGGCACGGCCACGCCCGCCTCGCTGCGCGAGCTGCTGCTCGCCGGGGCGGAACGGCTCGGCGAGGCAGGCCTGGGCGTGCTGCGGGTCGCCGCGGTGGCGGGGCGGCGCATCCCGCACGAGGTGCTGTTGCGGGCGTCGGGCCTGGACGAGCTGACGTTCGACGAGGCGCTGCGGCCGGTCGTGAAGGCCCGGCTGCTGCTCGTCGACGGCGACGGGTACGCCTTCCGCCACACGCTCATCCGCGAGGCCGTCTACGACGACCTGCTGCCGGGCGAGCGGCGCCGGCTGCACGCCCGCTGCGCCGCGCTTCTGTCGGGCACCCAGCCCGAGCTGGCCGCCGACCACTGGTACGCCGCGGGGGAGCGGGCCAGGGCCTTCCAGGCCGCCTGGGAGGCCCGCCGCTGGGACCGCGTCCTGGAGCTGTGGGAGCACTCGAGCGGCCAGGACCACGCCCAGGTCCTCGAACTGGCCGCCCGCGACGCGCTGCACGCCGGCGAGGCCACCCGCGCCGAGGAACTGGCCGGCGCCGCGCTCGCCGAGGTGAGCGACCCGCTGCGCGCCGCCCACCTGCTCGAGCTGCGCGTGGCCATCCGCGACCTGCTCGGCGAGGAGGGCCTGGACGACCTGCGCGAGGCCGTACGGCTCGCGCCGCGCGAGGCCCGCCTGATCGGCTCCCTGGCCAACACGCTGACCTGGATCGGCCAGTACGGCGAGGCCCGCGAGCTGGCCGAGGAGGCGCTGGCGCTGGGCGACACCAGGTCGCTGACCCCGCTGGCCGCGCTGACCGCGCTGGAGGGCGACCTGGCCACCGCCGCCGAGCTGTACGCCAGGGCCAGGGCCGAGGCGCCCGACGACGACGCCGTGCTGGTGGCCTACGCCAGCGAGGCCGACGTGCTCGAGGCGGCGGGCGAGCACGCCAGGGCCGAGGCGACCGCCCGCACCGGCATCGCCCAGGCCCGGCGGGTGGGCCTGGCCCGCTCCCGCGGCGCCCACCTGGCCGCCAACCTGTCCGAGCCGCTGACCTCGCAGGGCCGCTGGCAGGAGGCGCGCGAGGTCATCGCCGCCGCGCTGACCCTGGACCCGCCGCCGATCATCCGCGCCTGGCTGCTGCTGGTGCTCGGCACGGTCGCGGTCTGGCAGGGCGCGCTCGAGGAGGCCGGCGGGGTCGTCCGGCAGGCCAGGCCGCTCATGCGCGGCAGGTCACGCGGCTACGACTCCTGCCTGGAGCCCGACCTGCTGGAGTGCCGGCTGGCCGAGGCCGCGGGCGACGGCGAGCGGCTGGCCGGGCTGGTCGGCCACGTCATGTCCGCCCACGACCTGACGCTCAGCTGCCGCTACTCCTGGCCGCTGCTCGCGCTGGCCGCCCGCGCCGGGCTCGTCTCCGCCGCGCCCGAGGGGATCCCCACGATCGGGCGGGTGCAGGAGGCCTACCGGGCCACGTTCGAGGCCGAGACCGGCGGCTCGTGGGCGGAGGCGGTGGCCGCCTGGCGGGTGGTCGGCCAGCCGTACGCGCTCGGGCAGGCCCTGGTCCGGCACGCCGAGCAGGAGCCCGCGCGGGCGCGCGAGCTGCTCAGGGAGGCCGCCGCGCTGGCCGGCCAGGTGGGGTCGGAGCCGCTGCGCGCGGCCGTGGCCGGCGCCGCGGGCGCCACCAGGACCAGCCTGACCGGCGAGCCCGCGCTGTCGGCGCGCGAGCTGGAGGTGCTGTCGCTGGTGGCCGAGGGGCTCAGCAACAAGCAGATCGCCGAGCGGCTGTTCATCTCGGCCAGGACCTCGGGCGTGCACGTGTCCAACATCCTGGCCAAGCTGGGCGTGAGCTCCCGCGTCGAGGCGGCCGCGCTGGCCCGCCGTACCGGGCTGATCTAGGTTCGCTCGAGCTCGGCCAGGGTGCCGCTGGAATCCAGGAGGAAGTCGAGGCGGATCAGGTCGTCGCCGGTGAGCGCGTTGACCAGCCAGTCGCCCGACACGCGCGCCTTGGCGCGGCCGGAGGGGACGGTCAGCAGGTGGTAGCCGCGCGTCACCAGCTGCGCGACCGGGCCGGTCAGGTTCACCCCGAGCGGGTCGGCGGTCGCCTGCAGGCCGCCCAGATCGATGACGAAGCCCAGGTCGCGGTGCCGGTACTGGCTCAAGGGCGTGCCGCGCAGCGCGGCGACCGCGTTACGCGCCACCGTCGCGGCCTGCCGGGTGGCGTGCTGCGCGGTCGCGCCGCACACCGCACCGGGCTCGCGCGCGAGATCAGGTACGGCTGCCGCGTCACCCAGCGCGAACACCCCCTGCTGCCCCGGCACCTGCAGGTCGGCGCCCACCACCAGGCGGCCCTTGGCCGTCTCGGTGCCGAGACTGGCCGCCACCGGCCGCGGCGTCACACCGGCCGCCCAGATGACGGTGCTGGTCGGAAGCGTGGTGCCGTCGCTCAGCTCGGCGGAGTCGGCGGAGATCTTGTCGACCGTCAGGCCCAGCCGCACGTCCACGCCGCGCTCGCGCAGGATGCGCTCGGTGGCCCTGCCCAGGTGGTCGCCCAGCTCGGGCAGGAGCCTGTCGGCCAGGTCGATCAGGGTCCAGCGCAGCAGTCCGCGCAGCTCGGGGAAGCGCCGCATGGCCTTGCTGGTCAGCAACTGCAGCGAGCCCGCCGTCTCCGAGCCGGTGTAGCCGCCACCGACCACGAGGAAGCTGCATCGGGAGGCCCGCTCCTGCATGTTGTCCGTCGAGGCGGCCAGTTCGAGCTGCAGCATCACCCTGTCGCGCAGGTAGACGGCCTCCGAGAGGGTCTTGAGGCCGTGCGCGTGCTCGCTCAGGCCGGGGACGTCGAACGTGCGGGTCATGCTGCCGGGAGCCAGGATCAGCAGGTCGAAGGGCACCTTGACGTGGTCGCCGCAGAGCTTGGTCACCTCGACGGTGCGGGCGTCCAGGTCGACGCCCCTGGCGGCGCCGGGCAGCAGCTTGGTGCGGTGCAGCTTGCGATGCAGCGGGGCCACGATCGAGCGTGGCTGCACCACGCCCGCCGCGACCTGGGGCAGCAGGGGCGTGTAGAGGGAGTAGTCCAGCGGCGTGATCAGGACGATCTCCGCCTCGGCCGGTCTGAGGGCCCTTTCCAGGTGCCGGGCGCAGCCGTATCCGCCGAACCCGCTCCCGACGATCGCGATTCGTGCCATTTGTGAGGACTTCCCCTGCGTGGCGGCCGCAATCGTGGATGTCCGATCAGTGCTAGACCCGTGGTTTCGCCGCCCGGGAGAGTGGAGGGGTGAAGGACCTGCTCATGAGCCGTGACCGGCGCTTCGACGGGTGATTCTGCGTCGGCGTCGTCATGACCGCCCTGGCCGCGTTGCTGCTGGTCTGGTCCTACGATGGCGTGCTTGACATCCTCCCCCGCCCGAAGGCGGGGGATTCCAACCCATCTCACGCTGAGAGGAGGACAGGTTGAGGTTCACGGTTTGCAGGCCAGCCCAACGGCTCGCCTCCCCGCGCAGACACGGCATGCCCTGCCGCGTGTTTGATGTTTCTGGCCGCGTTCACGTCGGCGTTGCAGGCGTATCCGCAGGATCGGCAGCGGAAGTCGGCTTGGCTCTCGCGCGACTTTCCGTCCACGCTCCCGCACGCCGAGCAACGCTGACTCGTGTACGCAGGGGTGACCTTGACGACACGGCCGGGTGCTTTGTGCTCCAGCCGCTACGCAATGCTCGGCCAGCGCCTGCTCTTGGGCAGGTGTCGGCTGGAGCCGGTAGCGGGACACGCCGATCAATCTAGCGATCAACACCGACAAAACCCGGAGACCACCATGTCCGACCGTTCCGGCTTTCCTCCCCGCCCTGAAGGACGGGGCCTCCAGCCTGTAGGCGCCTGGTGACCGGATTCACGCTGACCGCCGAGGGGCCCTACGACTTCGCGGCCGCGCTGCGCTTCGTCGAGGACTGGCCGGCCACCGGCGGGCTGTCCCACTCCGACGGGCGGGCGCTGCGCTTCGCGTACTGCGCCGAGACGGACTGGCGGCCGATCGGCGTCACTGTGACGGGCGCGCCGGGCGGCGTGGCGGTCACCACG
Source organism: Nonomuraea sediminis (assembly GCF_018531495.1). Classification (GTDB taxonomy): domain Bacteria; phylum Actinomycetota; class Actinomycetes; order Streptosporangiales; family Streptosporangiaceae; genus Nonomuraea; species Nonomuraea sediminis. The sequence continues at coordinate 21,563 of NZ_JAHDTI010000009.1, read as the reverse complement.
ACGCGACCCGCGGGGCCGGGGATCAGGGCCGAGGTGGCGCGCATCCTGTCGATGGACGTGGACGGCACCGGCTTCGCCAAGCTCGGCGAGGCCGACCCGGTCCTCGGCGACCTGCAGCGGCGCAGTCCGGGGCTGCGGCCGGTGTGCTTCTGGAGCCCGTGGGAGGCGGCCTGCTGGGCGGTCATCGTGCAGCGCTCCTCGATGCTCATCGCCTCCCGCATCAAGCAGCGCATCGCCGACAGGTACGGCGCCAGGATCACCGTGGACGACCAGGTGTTCACGGCCTTCCCTCCGCCCGTCGCGCTCGCGGACGCCGACGGCTTCGGCCTCCCCGCGCAGAAGGAGGAGTGGATCCGCGCCCTGGCCCGCGCCGCCCTCGACGGCACCCTCACCACCGAGCACCTGCGTTCGCTGGACCCGGTGGAGGCCCTGGCCGAGCTCCGCGCGCTGCCCGGCGTGGGACCGTTCTCCGCGGGCCTCATCCTGATCCGCGGTGCGGGCGCTCCCGACGCCTTCCCAGGGGACGAGCCCCGGCTCTTCGCGATCCTGCGCGAGCAGTACGGCCTGCCGCCCGACTCTCCCTCCGCGGCCTACCGCAGGCTGGCCGACTCCTGGCGCCCCTACCGCTCCTGGGCGTCCTTCCTCTTCCGCGCCGGCACCTACGGCACCCTCGACGACTAGCGGTCAGGCCGCCAGGTGGTGGCGCAGCCGCAGGTCGTCCGGGTAGGGCGCGAGGTAGGTCTGGCCGGCGATCCAGCCGGTGGCGTGGTGGCGCACCAGGGCCGTGGGGACGCTCAGCGGCACCAGTCCCGCCCGGTAGGCGTCGATGACGTGCAGCAGGTCGTCGCGGTGCGCGACGTCGAGGCCGAGCATGCCCATGCAGTGCAGCAGGACGTCGACGTTGCGGCCCGTGGAGGCCTTGGCGGCGAACGCCTCGCGGAACAGCGCCGCGTAGGCGCGCGCCAGCTCCTCGCGGGGCAGGACGCCGGCCTCCGACACGATCCGGCCCGCCTGCCGGTAGCGGGCCGGATCGTGGGAGAGCAGCTGCATCTTGTGCCGGGCGTGGAAGGCGACCAGGTCGCGGGGCCGCCACGGTCCTGACAGCAGCTCGCGCAGCCGGGCGTGGGCGAAGATCCGTTCGATGAAGCTCTCGCGCAGCAGCGCGTCGTTGAGGCGGCCGTCGTCCTCCACGGGCAGCAGCGGGTGGGCCTGGAGTATCGCGGCGGCGAACATGCCCCGGTTGCGGCGGTGCAGCGGCGGGCCGCCGGGCGGATGGACGGGGATGCCGTGCAGGCCGCAGCTGGGGCTCTTGGACTTGAAGACGTAGCCGTCCACGTCCAGCGTGGCGCCATGCCGTACGGCCAGCTCCCTCATGTCGCCGGTGAGGTCGCGGCGGCTGGTCCGGGTCATCAGCCGAGTCCCGTCGGCGTCCGGTGCCGCCTCCAGCCTGAGCGTCTCGCGGGGCGCGCCGAGCCCCGCGGCGATCTCGGGGCAGCAGGGCACCCAGTCCACGTGCGGGCCGAGCACGTCGGTGAGGAAGCGGCTGCGGCTGTGGCCGCCGTTGTGCCTGACGGGCTCGCCGAGCAGGCAACTGGAGACGCCCAGCCGGGGTCTGGCGGTCATGCCGCCTCCAGCATGGCGGCCAGGAGGCACAGCCCGCGAGAGGTGCGGGCCTTGACGGTGCCCAGCGGCACGCGCAGGCGTTCGGCGATCTCCCGCTGGCTCAGCTCGCCGTAGTAGGCCAGCTGGATGGCCTGGCGCTGCGCGTCGGGCAGGGCGGCCAGGGCGCGGCGGACCAGGTCGCGGTCGGCGATCCGGTCGCTGTCGCGGCGGCCGTCGGCGCCGACCGGCTCGCCGGCCGCCTCCAGGGGCAGGACCGGGCGCGCGCGGCGCAGGTGGTCGATGGCGCGCTTGCGCGCGATGCCGAGCAGCCACGCCTCGAGGCTGCGTCCTGGCTCGTAGCGTTCCCGCGATCGCCAGACCTCCGCGAACACCACCTGCGTGACGTCGTCCACGTCCTGCGCGGGCACCAGCCTGCGCACGTAGGACCGGATGAGCGGCGCGTGCGTCTCGAAGCACGCCTCCAGTGCGTCCATGCCAGCCGTCCTCGGCGTAGATAAGTTATTCAAAACCTATTCAACGCGGAGCGGCGACGGGAGGCAACCAAGGCAGGGGAGATCACCGCCGCGGCGATGTTGCCCGGCATCCGGCCGAAGATCCACCCGTGGAGCGGCCAGATCATCCACCAGTACAGGTGCCCGAGCAGCCCGCGCGGATGGAACAGGGCCCGCTGGCGGTAGACGGCCGTGCCGTCCTCCTCGGTCACGCCGAGCTCCAGCCAGGCCAGGCCGGGCAGCCGCATCTCGGCGCGCAGGCGCAGCAGGCGGCCCGGCTCGATCTCCTCGACCCGCCAGAAGTCGATCACGTCGCCCACCCGCAGCCGGTGCGGGTCGCGGCGGCCCCTGCGCAGCCCCACGCCACCCATGAGCCTGTCCAGCATCCCGCGCAGCCGCCAGGCGATCGGCAGCGAGTACCAGCCGTTGTCGCCGCCGATACCCTCGATCACCCTCCACACGGCCTCCGGGCGGGCGCCGACCCGCAGCTCGCGCTCGTCGGCGTACAGGCTGCCGCCCGCCCAGTCGGGATCCGTCGGCAGCGGGTCGCTGGGCGCTCCCGGCGTCGAGGCCGAGGACCAGCGGGTGGCCACGTCGGCCTCCTTGATCTTCTGCAGCGCGAGGGAGACGGCCCGGCGGAAGCCGATCAGGCCGCCGGGCGGATCGGGCACGTACGCCGTGATGTCGTGCTCCCCGCAGATGGCCTGCCCGCGCAGCGACTCCACCAGCGGCCGCGCGATGCCCGCGGGCACCGGCGTGACCAGGCCCACCCAGTGGCTCGACAGCCACGGGCTCAGCAGCGGGACCGGGATGATCAGCCGCGGCGGCAGCCCGGCGACCGCCGCGTAGCCGCGCATCATGTCGGCGTAGGTCAGCACGTCGGGGCCGCCGATGTCGAAACTCCTGTTCACCTCCTGCGGCAGGCCCGCCCACGCCAGGAGGTGGCGCAGCACGTCGCGGACGGCGATGGGCTGCGTCAGGCTGCGCACCCAGGTGGGCGTGGTCATGACCGGCAGCCGCTCGGTCAGGTGGCGCAACATCTCGAAGGAGGCCGACCCCGAGCCGATGATCACCGCGGCGCGCAGCACCACCGCGGGCACCGGGCAGTCCAGGAAGATCTCCGCGACCTCCGCCCGCGACCGCATGTGCGGCGACCTGGCGGCGCCGAAGGTCAGGCCGCCGAGGTAGACGATGCGCCGGACGCCCGCCGCCTCGGCGGCCCGCGCGAACGTCCGGGCCGCGGCGCGGTCAGCCCTGGCGAAGTCGCCGCCCTGGCCCATGGTGTGGATCAGGTAGTAGGCGACCTCGACACCCTCGAGCGCGGCACGGGTGGCCTCCGGGTCGCGCGCGTCGGCCTCCACGATCTCCACGCGCGGCGCCCACGGCAGGTCGCGCAGCCGTCCCGCCGAGCGGGCCATGCAGCGCACCTCGTGGCCGCCCGCGAGCAGCTCGGGCACGAGCCGCCCGCCGATGTACCCCGAGGCTCCCGTCACCAGGCAACGAGCCATGCCAGGTTCTTCGCGCGCACCATGCCCGCCGGTTGCACCCCGCTCAGCCGCCGGGCAGCCGCGCCAGGATCGTGGTGATCGCCTGGTCGAACGTCGTGACCCGGGTGACCTTCCCCGGCAGGCCTGGCCACCAGCCGGGGCCGCCCGCCACGACCGGCACGGGCGGCCGGAGAGCGGGCAGTCCCGCCAGGGGAGCAGGGTCGCCGGTCTCGCGCAGGTGCGCCCAGAGGAAGACCACGGACGGGCCGAGCCTGCGCATCGCGTCACCCAGGGCGGGGTAGGGAGTGCGGGCGCCCAGCGTCCTGGTCTGCACCCGGTAGGTCTGGGTCAGCTCGGCGGCCAGGGCGTAGGCGGGCAGGTTGTGCTGCTCGTCGGGGGCACAGGCGAGCAGCACGGGCCGCGGGTTGACCGGGTGCTCCGGCCGATCGGTCAGCGGCAGCAGCGCGGCGAGAAGCCGGTCGGAGAACAGGTGCTCCACCTCGATGCCCGCGCCGGTCTCCGCCTGCCTGCGGGAGATCGCCGCGAAGACCGGCAGCACCAGCTCCAGCCACGTCCAGCGGACGCCGTGCCTGGCCAGCGCCGCGCCGACGGCCTGGCTGACGGTGGCTCCGTCGAGCGCCGTCGCGGCCCTGGCCAGCGCCGCGACGGTCGGGATGTGGCCACCGACCGGCTCCCTCGGTTCCGGGGCGGGTACGACCTCGGCTGCGACGGGAAGGCGGCGGGCCAGCGCGGCGGCCTCGGCGGGGGCGACGCCCTCGTGGATCAGGCGCTTCATCTCCTGCAGGACGCGCAGGTCGCGGGCGCCGTAGCGGCGGTGGCCGCCGGAGGTGCGGTGGCTCGGGCCGAGGCCGTAGCGCAGGTTCCACGTGCGCAGCGTCGGCGCGGGCACGCCGAGCCGCCGGGCCACGGCGCCGATGCCGTACCCGGGCTCCTCCTCCACACGGTCGTCGTCCATCCGCCCATTCTTTCGGCCCGCCGTACGCCCGCGGTTGCAACCGCGGGAGCCGGGCCCGCGAAGACTCAGGAGTGGACACCGTGATCGTGCTCTTCAACCGGGACCTGCGGGTACACGACCACCCGGCGCTGTCGGCCGCGTGCGAGCGGGCGCGGCGGGTGATCCCGCTGTTCGTGCTCGACCCGGCCGTGCCCGCGGGCCGGCGCGGCCCGTTCCTGGCCGCCTGCCTGGCCGACCTGCGGGCCTCGCTGCGCGCCCGCGGCGCCGACCTGATCGTACGGCGGGGCGACCCCGTGACCGAGACCATGCGGCTGGCCACCGAGACGTCGGCGTCCGCCGTCTTCGCCAGCGCCGACGTCACCGCCCTGGCCCGCGCCAGGCAGGACCGCCTGGCCGCCGAGCGGATCGAGTACCGCAGCTTCCCCGGCGTCACCGTGCTCCCGCCCGACCTGCTGCGCCCGAGCGGCGGCGGCGACCACTACCGCGTCTTCACCCCCTACTGGCGCGCCTGGACCCGGGCCCGGCGCCGCCCGCTCCTGCCCGCACCGCCCCGCATCCCGCTGCCGGACGGCCTGGACCCCGGCGCCCTGCCCGAACCGGGCTCCGCACAGGGCGGGGAGAGCCACGCCAGGCGCAGGATGCGCCAGTGGGCCGGACGCCATCTCGGCGAATACGCCGACCTCCACGACGACCTGGCGGCCGACGCCACCTCCCGGCTCAGCCCCTACCTGCGCTTCGGATGCCTGTCGCCGCTGGAGGTGGCCACGCTCGGCAACGACGACTTCGTCCGCCAGCTGTGCTGGCGCGACTTCCACCACCAGGTGACCTTCGCCTTCCCGCGCATCAACCGCGACGACTACCGCCCGCGCGGCCACCGCTGGCGCGACGACCCGGACGCCGAGCAGGCGTGGAAGCACGGCCGCACCGGCGTCCCGATCGTCGACGCGGGCATGCGCCAGCTGCTGTCGGAGGGCTGGATGCACAACCGCGCCCGCCTCATCTCCGCTTCCTACCTGGTCAGGCACTTGAAGATCGACTGGCGGGCAGGCGCCGCGCACTTCTTCGACCTCCTGCTGGACGGTGACGTCCCCGACAACTACGGCAACTGGCAGTGGGTGGCGGGGACCGGCAACGACACCCGCCCGAACCGCACCTTCAACCCTCTCCGACAGGCCAGGCGGTTCGACCCGGAGGGCCGCTACGTACGCGCCCACGTTCCCGAGCTGGCCGGCGTGCCGGACGCGCTCGTGCACGAGCCGTGGCGCGGGACGGTGCGCGGCTATCCGCGGCCGCTCGTCCTCACAGGTGAGTGACGGGAAGCTTGTCGTCGGCGTACCACCGGCGCAGGACCTTCTTGTCGAACTTGCCGACCGACGTCTTCGGCACCGCCTCGACCCTGGTCCAGCGCTCGGGGAGCTGCCAGCGGGGGATCCGCTCGGCCAGGAAGAGGCGGAGCTCCTCGAAGGTGACCTCCGCGCCCTCCGCCACGACCACCGCCGCCAGGGGCCGTTCGCCCCACTTGTCGTCCGGCACCGCCACCACCGCCGCCTCCACGACGGCCGGGTGGTCCATGAGCAGGTTCTCCAGCGCCATCGACGAGATCCACTCGCCGCCCGACTTGATCACGTCCTTGGCCCGGTCCGTGAGCGTCAGGTACCCGTCCGGGGTGATCGTGCCGACGTCGCCGGTGCGCAGCCAGCCGTCGGGGGCGAAGCGGTCCGCCGGGCGCAGCGGCTCCGCCGCTGTCCCGCCGTAGTAGGCCGCGGCGATCCACGGCCCGCGGACCTCCAGCTCGCCGACGCTCTGCCCGTCCCACGGCAGGATCTCGCCGTCCGGCCCCGCCAGGCGGGCCTGCACGCCCGCCCGGAACCTGCCCTGCGTGACGCGGTAGCCGTACTCCTGCTCGGGGGGCAGGCCGGGCGGAGGCTCGGCGACCGTGCCGAGAGGCGACATCTCCGTCATGCCCCAGGCGTGGTTGACCCGCACGCCGAGCGCGTCGTAGGCGCGGATCAGCGCGGGCGGGCAGGCCGAGCCACCGATCACGAGCGAGCGCAGGCTCGACAGGTCGCCGGACCCGGCCGCGAGCAGCCCCTGCCACACGGTCGGCACCCCGGCCGCGTGCGTCGGCCGCACGGTCGCGATCATCTCCGCGAGCGGCCCCGGCTGCGCGAACCGGTCGGGCAGCAGCAGGTTCACCCCCGCCAGGAACGACGAGTGCGGAACCCCCCAGGCGTTCACGTGGAACATCGGCACGACCGGCAGCGCCGTGTCCTCGGGCCCGGAGCCCAGCACCCTGGCCATGTTGACCTGCATCGCGTGCAGGTAGACCGACCGATGGCTGTAGACGACCCCCTTGGGGTCCCCGGTGGTGCCCGACGTGTAGCACATCGCCGCCGCGGTCCGCTCGTCCAGCTCCGGCCAGCCGAACTCGTCCGGCCGCCCGGCGATCAGCTCCTCGTAGTCGTGTACGGCCGGCCGTACAGGACCTAACTCCCCGCCCCCGACCACCACCACGTGCTCCACCCCCGGCACGCCGGGCAGCAGCGGCTCGAGCACCGGCAGCAGGGAGGCGTCGACGATGATCACCCGGTCGTCGGCGTGGTTGACGATGTAGGCGAGCTGGTCGGCGGGCAGCCGCAGGTTCAGCGTGTGCAGCACGGCGCCCATCGACGGCACGGCCAGGTAGGCCTCCAGGTGCTCGGCGTTGTTCCACATCAGCGTGGCCACCCGCTCGTCGCCGCGCACGCCCAGCTCGCGCAGCCCGTGCGCGAGCCGCGTGGCCCGCGCGCCCACCTCGGCGAACCTCCGCTCGCGCGGCCCCGAGGCGGTCCAGGTGATCACCCGGGAACCGGCGTGGACCACCGAGCCGTGCCGCAGGATCTGCGAAACGTTGAGCGGAACGTCCTGCATCGTGCTCAACACGACGCGATGATCCGTCCATCAGGACCAGAATGTCCATATGTCGCGACGCCTTTCCTACGCCGACGCCGCCAAGCTGCTCGGCGGGGGTGATGGCGCCATCGTCACCGCGCTGGACCGGGCGGCAGGCGGAGTGCTGCTCGCGGCCACCGGCGGAGGCGCCGACCTGGCGCTCAACCTGTTCGACGCCAAGGGGGAGCTGGCACGGCTGAGCCACCAGCTCGTCAGCGGGCTGGGCGAGCGGCTGCGCGGGCTGAACCGCTTCGACAGGACCGAGCGGCTCGTCGCCGCCCAGCGGGTGCTGGTCCTGACCGCCTACTTCGACACCGTGCGCGGGCTCGAGCTGCCCGCGCTCGGTAGGGCCGGCGAGGTCGCCGTCGCCACCGGGCACGAGATCGGCTCGGGACGGATCGCCCCGATCGCCAGGATCCTGCTCGCCAGCGACATCCCCGGCCACTCGCCGCGCGACCGGCGCCACTCCAGCACCGACGAGCTGCTGGCCTACTACCGCTCGATCGGCGAGGACCTCCTTGAGGGCTTCGACGCCGAGGCCGCGATGCTCCTCGAGGAGGTGCCCGAGACGGCGGCCAGGCGCTACGACGAGCTGTTCGCCCGGCTGGCCGCCGAGTTCCCCGAGGTGGCCTTCTGGGCGGGCCGGCTCGACCACGAGGGGACCCGCGACGAGCTGCGGACCGGCATGGCCAGGCTCGGCCAGGTCCTCGACCGGATCGCCGCCGGGCGCGCGCCCGACGAGCGGCGCGAGGCGCTGGCCCGCACCTACCGCAGGCAGCTGGAACGGCCCGTCGTGGCCACCGGCGACGTCCCCGACGGGTTGACCATCCCGTCGCTGGCCGGCGCCTACGTCAACCCCGACTACCGCGTCGCGCCCGTCATCAGGGCCGACCGGCTGGACGAGGAGTCCTGGTGGAGCCAGTACCCCGTCCGCGACGACCTGCAGGACTACCTGATCGGCCACCTCACCTCGCTGCACGCCGTCGAGTGCCCGCTGATCGTGCTCGGCCAGCCCGGCTCGGGCAAGTCGGTGCTCACCCGGGTGCTGTCGGCGCGGCTGCCGCCCAGCGACTTCATGGTGGTCAGGGTCGCCCTGCGCGAGGTGCCCGCCGACGCCGACCTGCAGACACAGATCGAATACGCGATACGGCAGGCCACCGGCGAACGGCTCTCGTGGCCCGCCCTGGCCAGGGCCGCCGGCGACGCGCTGCCCGTCATCCTGCTCGACGGCTTCGACGAGCTGGTGCAGGCCGCCAACATCGGCCAGAGCGACTACCTGGAGCAGGTCGTCCGCTTCCAGGAGCGCGAGGCGGACCAGGGACGGCCGCTCGCCGTGATCGTCACCAGCCGCACCGCCGTCGCCGACCGTGCCCGCATCCCGCCCGGCGGGGCGGTCGCCATCCGGCTCGAGCCGTTCACGCCGGTCCAGGTCGAGCGCTGGCTACGGGTGTGGAACGGGGACAACCAGGCGTTCCTGGCCGCGCAGGGGCTCGAGCCGCTGTCGGCGGAAGCGGCGCTGCGCAGGCCCGAGCTGGCCACCCAGCCGCTGCTGCTGCTCATGCTGGCCCTCTACGACGCCGACGGCAACGCGCTGCAGCGCGACGGCCAGGGCCTGGATCCGGCCGACCTGTACGGCAGGATCCTGGCCCGCTTCGCCGAGCGTGAGATACACAAGTCGGATCCCGGGTTACCCGATACCGAGCTGCCCGCCAGGGTCGAGCAGGAACTGCTGCACCTTTCCGTGGCCGCCTTCGCGATGTTCAACCGGAGCCGGCAGTGGGTCACGGAGGCCGAGCTGAGCCAGGACCTCGGCGCGTTGCTCGGCGAGTCGGCGCTGCCCGGTCAGCAGGTGATCGGGCGGTTCTTCTTCGTCCACGAGGCGCAGGCGATCCGCGACGAGCAACGGCTCACGACCTGCGAGTTCCTGCATGCCACGTTCGGCGAGTTCCTGGTCGCCCGGCTCATCGCGCGCGAGCTGGCCACGCTGCCCGACGAGGGACTGCTGCGCAGGCTGCTGTGTTACGTGCCACTCACCCGGCGCGGGCCGGTGATGGACTTCCTGGCCGCGTTGACCAGGTGGTTCCTGCCTCCCCTGCGGGAGCGGCTGCGCGAGAGGCTGCTCGACTTGTTCCACCACTCGCTCGAGGACCTGCCGCGGACGGCCTACGAGCCGGTCCACCGCGGCGTGCCCCTGCGCCATGCCGCCTACTCGGCCAACCTGGTGCTGCTGGCCACGCTGGTGGGAGAGCCCATCAGGGGGCGGGAGCTGTTCCCCGCCGCCCGGTATCCGACCACGGAGTGGCGCCGGTGCGCGATGCTGTGGCGCTCGCAGTTCTCCGGCGAGGGCTGGCGCGGCTACGCCGCCGCGCTCAAGCTGGAGCGGATCTGGTACGAGGGCGACAGGGAGATCGTCCTGTCCATGGGCCCATGGTCGCCGCCCCCGCTCGACGCCTACTGGGCCAACCGGATGTCGCCGGGCCACCCGCTGCGCGAGAGCCCGTGGCGCCGCGTGCCGACCGCCGAGCTGCGCAGGGAGAGCTACCTGACCTGCGACACCGCCGAGGACACCGCCTGGCACGCGCTGGAACCGCTGGGCGACCACGTGTCCGAGTTCGCCGGCCCCCGCTCCCACGGCCACGCGCTGACCTCGCTGTTCCTGACCTCCGCGCGGCCGTGCCCGCCCGAGGAACTGGCCGCGGCCTACGACGCGTGTGTGGGCGAGGGCGGCCCGCACCTCAGCCTGGTGCTGCGGCAGCTGGCCGCCGACAGGGACCGGCTGCCACCGGCCGATCGGGCACGCCTGCTGCCTCTCTTCGCCAGGGACGTCCTGGCGGGCGAGCTCACACCCGAGGCGTCCCGGTGGGCCGTGCAGGCCTTCGGCGACGTCGGCTGGACGCCAGCACCGCCAGGGCAGCGGCCGCCAGCGTGACGGTCCGCGTCAGCCGTACCGCCCGCCTGATGTCGCGCACGCCCGGGGCCGGACCGTCGCCCATCGTCGGGCGGTGCTCGGTCCTGCCGCCGTAGACGTTCGTGCCGCCCAGCGTGACGCCCAGCGCGCCCGCGAACGCGGCCTCGCACCTGCCCGAGTTGGGGCTGGGGTGCCTGTGCCCGTCCCTCAGCAGTACGGCGAGCGCGCCCGCCCTGTCAGGCCCCGCGGCCACCGCGAGCAGGCCCGTGATCCGGGCCGGGACGTAGTTGGCCGCGTCGTCCAGCCGGGCCGCCGCCCACCCGAAGCGTTCGTAGCGCAGCGACCGGTGGCCCACCATCGCGTCCAGCGTGTTGATCGCCCGGTAGGCCAGCAGCCCCGGCACGCCCGCCACCACGCCCCAGAACAGCGGCGCGACCGCGGCGTCCGAGGCGTTCTCCGCCAGCGACTCCACCGTCGCCCTGGCCATGCCCGGCTCGTCGAGGTACTTGGGGTCGCGGCCGCACAGGTGCGGGATCCGCTCGCGGGCGCGCTCCACGTCCCCGTCCTCCAGGGCCTCGGCCAGGTAGGCGCCCTCCTTGGCCAGGGTGGTGCCGCCGAGGACGGCCCAGGTCGCCGCGGCCGTCGCCGCGGTTCTGACGGCCGGGTTCCTGTGGCGCTCGGCCAGGAGGCCGAGCGCTCCGGCCGCGCCCACGCAGAGGGCCACGTGCAGGACGCCGTTCGCTCTTGCGTCACGGTAGATCCTGCGCTCCAGAGCCGCCGCGGCCCTGCCGAACAGGGCCACCGGGTGTGCGGTGCGCGGGTCGCCGATCGCGGCGTCGAGCGCCACGCCGAGCGCGATCCCCGCAGCCCGTTCAGACCAGATGCGCATGGAGGACGTCTTCGTGCTCGTCGAGCCAGGCCGCGGCCCGGCGGATGCGCCGGCCTGCGCCGCCCTCCCACATGCGGGCCCAGCTGCCGTCGGTGGCGGCGCGGCGGCGCATCGCCGTGTAGGAGCGGTCGAAGCGGATGCGGGCCAGGGGGATCAGGCGGCGGCGGTCTCTGGGCGGCACGCCGTACGCGTCGCAGAACAGGCGCAGGCGCGCGCCGACGTCCGCTCTGCGCTGCAGGGACGGCCGGTCGATCGGGTCCGCGATCGGGGCCCAGTGGCGCAGCGTGGTGACGATGTCGAACAGCCTGGTCGTGGGCCTGGCCAGATCGAAGTCGATCAGCGCGACCGGAGTCTCGCCCCGAAAGATCGCATTATCAGGTGTTAAATCACAATGCCCGATGACCTCAGGGGGTGCGTCATCATTTGACCCACCTTCCCAGCCTTGGTTGTCGAGCGGAAAGCCCACCGTGGCGTCGTGATACTCGCGAAGCAACCTGGCCAGCCCCGCCAGCGCCTCATCACCCGAGTTCGCCACCGTCAACCCCGACGTGCCTGGCACGTAGGTGATGATCTCCCGCCCCGCCTCGTCGAACCCCGCTACGCGCGGCGCGTGCCGGAATCCCACGGACTCCAGATGACGCAACAACGCGTGCACGGCGGGGGTCGACGGCTTGACCGGCCTGCGCACGGTGTCACCGACACGCACCACTCCGTCCGTCACGTCCCCGCCCTGCAGGGGAATCTCATGCAGGACCGTGGCGACCATGCACCCAGAGCTTAGCCCCATCCCCCAGAAGATCGCCCACCCTTTATCTCCCTGGTCGACCCCCCTCCGGACCTGACACGACGAAAACGTGTGCATGACACACCGCCAGATCATGCACAATAAGGCGGGAGCGCCCTTAGCTCAGCTGGATAGAGCATCGGACTTCTAATCCGACGGTCGCAGGTTCGAATCCTGCAGGGCGCGCTTTGATCATGGTCTGACCTGCGGTTATGCGGGATCGGATGCGTTCTAGAATTTTCGTCTAGCGCTTGCGTGCTCCCTACGTGCTCGCGCGCACCAACCCCGCACACACGATCGATTCCCCGTCCCCGGCTGCTGCGGGAAGAGCAGCGGCCCCGCCTCGCCGCGAGCATGCGGCGAGTGCGGGGCCGGATGCTTAATCCGACTGTCGGCTTCTCAGTGAGATGAGTTTCCCGGACGCGTCCTGATCTTGTTCGCCGAACAGCAAGGCTGCGGTCTTCTCGGCGGCCGCTATGGCTACCTGCGGGTAGACGGAGGTGTAGGTGTCGGCGGTGAAGGCGCTGGAGGTATGTCCCAGCGTTTCCTGCACCACCTTCATCTCCACCCCGGCCACCAGCATCAGCGAGGCTGCGCCATGGCGGAGGTCGTGGAGTCGGACGGGCGGTAGCCCGGCCAGGTAGGCCAGCCAGAGGAATTGGTCGGAGACGTGCTGGGGATGCAGGCGGCTGCCGTCGGGCTGGGTGAAGACGAAACCGCTGTCGGTCCACGCCTCGCCCATCGCGAGGCGTTCCTGGAGTTGCTGCTGTCGGTGGAGGCGTAGCGCTTGGGTGGTGTCGGTGTCCAGGGCGATGGTGCGGACGGAGGCGTCAGTTTTCGGGGTGCCCTCGTGGACCTGCCAGGCCAGTTGCACGAGTTGCCAGTTCACCGTCAGGGTGCGGGCGTCGAGGTCGATCTCTTTCCAGCGCAGCCCGCAGGCTTCGCCCCGGCGTAGTCCGCGCAGCGTGATCAGCTGATACAGGGCGAAGAGGCGATGTCGTCGTGCTTCTTCGAGGAACAGGCGGGTCTGCGCGGGCGTCCACACCATGACGGGGGAGGGGCGCGGCACGCTGGTGTAGGCGTCGATCGGGTCGACCCGCCGCCCGCTCCGGCGTTGCGTTTCCGCTTGCCGGTAGGTGTGGAAGTCTTCTTGCCAGGCGCGGACTCGGTCGTCGGTCCATACCAGCGGTCTGGGCCGGGTCTTGGCCGGCATCTCCAGCACGGCGGCGGGGTTGAAGTCGATCAGTCGATCCTGGCGCATGGCCATGTTCAACGCGTGCCGCAGGGTGGCGCGGATGTTGTGCATCGTCGTGACGCTGATCGGCCGCCGATATTTGACGCTCGCCCGCACCTGCGGGTCCGGATGGGTGCGGCGTTCGGCGATGGTGTCGTTGAACTCCTCGATGTGTTCGAACATCAACGCGATGTCGCTGACCTTGAGTTGATCCAACCGCAGCCGCCCCAGATACGGCGTCAGGTAGAGGCGGATGTGGCCTTCGTAGGAGCGGCGGGTGGTCTCCTCGATCTTCCGCTTGCGGTTGAGGAACTCCGCCAGCCACTGCTCGACGGTCATCTCCTCGGTGAGATGCTGCCCGGTCCTGATCTTTCGGCGGACTGTTTCCACGCTCGGCAGCGTGTCGGTCTCGACCAGCGTGCGTTTGATCAGGTCGGCGATCTGGGTGCGGGTGGCGGGCTCGCGCGGGTCGGCCAGGGCGAGCAGGTCGCGCACGTGGCCGAGTTCGTCTTTGGCTGCGTCCTGGGTGGCGAAGCCGCCGCGGCGCAGCGGCCCGCGCCGCTTGCCGTCGGGGCCGGGCGGGAGTTCGATCTGGTAGTTCCAGATGCCGTGCCGGTAGCTCCACCCGCCGTCGGAGCGGCGCAGCCTGGGGCATTTCTGCCCGAGTTCCTTGCCGTCGCTGTCGCGGCAGGAACAGCGTTTGAACGTGCGTCCCTCGGCCATGGTGTGTCTCGTTCCTCTTCTCTTCGGTGCTGTTGGGGAGGGCTGGTGTGGCGCTAAGCAGGGGGAGCGGGGTGGCGCACAGCACAGGGTTGCTGAGCCCAGTCCCCGAAGCGACCGGTGACGGAGCTGGTCGCCCTGGTAAAAGGGCGTGCCTTTGGAGGTCCTGTTCCGAGCACTCACCCCGCGATGTCCCGCTCAGCCACGACCCCGGCAATCGCTGGACACGGGCGCACGACGGTCCTGTTGCCTGTGCCGCCGCCGTACGGCGTGGAGCGCCGGGGTCGTCGTGTTCACGTCCGGCGCGGCCGATGCGGTGGGCATGATCGGGCGAGCACGCCCGTGGTCGTCACCCGCCGCATCGATGGCCGTGCCGGACAGGGCGTATCGACGCCCACCTGGATGGCGACGGTCAAGCCGCATCCGACGGCCAACGCCGGGCCGGGGCACCGGCGGTCTCCGCACGGCGTCGCCGCCGTCTCACCGCGCATTGCTTCTCGGAGGCGCCACCGAGTAAGGGCGGCACTGGCGTGCAGCTGCACACAAACCCGTACAGGCGAGATGAGACAGCCGTTTCCAGCACGTCGGCCCGGAATGACCGGGCGGTCGCTGCTGATGGGTCTCATCGGTCGGCAGTTGGGCGCCGTCGGTCGTGCTCAACGGTATGGTCCGCGGTCGCGTTGCACGGCGGACGATGTGATTCGGTGGTGGTGCGTGGTGGTGAGGCGGTGTCATGTTGGTGCGGCCCGATCACCTGGGCCACCTGATCCCTGTCACCTTTTAAATGCCTGTGATCAGGCCCGGATTCGGACAGTAGACGAGGCAAAGGGTCGACCATTATCGCCGGACAAAGCATGCGTTTCTGGTGCGGGCACCGCTCTCAGGTTCGGGCGGCATGAAGAGAGGGCAGCCCCGAAGAAGCTGCCCATCTGTGATGTGCCCCCGGCGGGGTGCAGCGCAAATGGGCAGCAATGCTCCCACGCCGTCGGTCGACAGAAACTCACGACATCCGAGAGCTTCCAGCTCGGTAGAACCCGCTGATTATGAGTCGGTTCCTTTGGTGTCGTCCGGTGTCGTGGAGTGTTGTTTTGTGTCGCTGTGAGCGGGATTCTCCCCGTCGTCGTGCCGGTCAGTGCCGATGCGTGCCGCGCCGTATCGCGTTCACGCGAGCAATCACCGAGCAACCATGCGCGCTTGACCATCGACACTCTGTGCTATTTGTCCCTCTCGGGACTGCTGCCTAGGGCCATGCTTTCGCGATGAGGCCCATGTGGCCTACGCAGCTCGAACGCGTACGAGCAGCCGCCGAGCAGCCTCGGCCATCGATCGCAACGGCTACGACCGCACCGCCTTCACCATCGACTGGAACCGTCGGCAGGTCACCTGCCCGCAAGGACAGACCAGCACCTCCTGGACACCCTGCCGGCAGAAGAGCACCCGATGATCGTCGCCGCCTTCCCGCTCAGCACCTGCCGTCCCTGCCCCGTCCGGGCCTTATGCACCAGCGGCCAGCGCAGCGGCCGCCACCTCACCCTGCATCCACGAGCGATCCAGGAAACCCTCGACGCGGCCCGCGTCGAACAGACCACCCCCGCCTGGCGCGACCGATACGCCATCCGGTGCGGTATCGAGGCCACCATCCACCAAGCCGTCACCGTCACCGGCATGCGCCGCGCCCGCTACCGAGGCATCAAGAAAGTCCACCTCGAACACATCGTCTCCGCTGTCGCGGTCAATCTGATCCGCCTGGACGCCTGGTGGAACGGCCAGCCCTGGCCGTATGAGAATGAGTTAACCAGCAGAGTCGTACAGGCTCCAGCAGACCACTCGCCTCAGCGACACCCAGGCCCAGATCTTCAAAGACGCCGGGGTGTCCTTGCCGCCAAAGATGAGCGGCCTGCAACCCTTCGAATAGCCCTCGACCTGCAGAAACGTTCTCCGGAGACGTGGACACACGCCCCTGATGCTTCTTCACGCCCGTTCCCGCAGGTCAACCCCCAGATTCACGGCTGGCGTGTGCCCACCGACTGCGAAACTCGGGTTTCAGCCCGCTTGACCCGGAGCGCAGTGAGCCGAGCAGGCTGTGTGCGGTCGCCTGCCCCTACGGGGCCGTAGGCCAAAACTGCAGCTTCAGTAGGGTGAAGCTAACAATGTCCGCCGTGAACTCCTCGTGCTGGAGGGCTTTGCGATGCACACTGACGTTCCAGGCGTGGTCCCGGCGGCCCAGATCGAACACGTCGCCATGAGACTCTCCGCCGGAATAGATACTAACGGCGAAGATCTTTCCTGAAGTCAAGTGGACGCGTCCAGTCTGACTGCTGTCCCACAGGGATAGCGGGGGAGGAGAGCTATCCCATAGTTCGTACTTGATGCGGCATCGTTCGCTATGGGTTTCGTTGATCGCTATCCCGTTGTCCACAGTGCGAACCCACTCGTCCTCGGGGAGTTCGACCTCGTCGAGAACCCAGTCCAGGTCGGCGTCCACGACGCCGCGTACATACCTCTGCATCTCGCGTCGATCGAGAATCCCGTCGATAAGGGTTGCCATGAGCTTTAGTGGCCTTTCGTGCTGGCTGGACCGACCTGCCGGACGGTCCAGCCAAAATTAAGAGCTAGTCGAGTGGCTGGATCCAGAACGGGTCAGAGTTCAGCATCCTGTTGTTGCTGTACCAGGCATTGAGATACGTTCCGTGCGAGGTGTTCACCGAGCCATTTATCCAGGCGACGGAGAAGTTGTAGAACGGGTTGGCGCGAGCGGCCCCTTCCAGAGTCGAAGCGAACGGGAACTCGTCACAATGCATCTTCTCATCCCGGTCGCCGAGTTCCAGGTCGCAGACGGTCTTGGCGGCACTACGGTTTCCGTTCTGGATGGGCTCGTATCCGTGGCGGTGCAGGGGCTTAATTTCACTGCCGCCGGGAATGGACTTCGTTCCGGTTAGATCCGGGAAGGTCGGCCCTCCAGGCTTGGGTACGGTGTCCTCCGGATGAGTGAGGGCCTTCTTGATGTGCTGATGAATGCTCTTGTATGGGACTCCGGTGCTGCTGACGTCGTTCATACTAATGGTGAACGCCGGTACAGCGTCCGAACTGACGCAACCACCGCCCGTGTGATATTTGACCATCGGAGACGTGTCGCAGCGGAATGTGCCGAGAGCGTATATCTTAGTGCTGCTTTCCTCGAAGTCGACCGGGCTCTTGCTTAGGATGGAGTGATTGATCGTGCAATTACTGATCTTGTGGTATCCATTGCCCGGACCGGCCGTGAACAGTTCGCTCGAATGCCATTCGGTCGCTGTGTCCTGCTTCCATGCGTTCACGGTCTTGTAAACGGTTGTCCCGCTTGCGGGTGACACCCGGGTGCAGTCGCTACTCTTTGAGCCCATCGTGCTGGCGAAGGCGATGTAGGCGTCACCGAGATCGTATTTGGAGGCATCTACATTCTCGACTTTGTCTATGTAGAAGTGCTTGCGGACGTAGAACTCGCGTCTATTCAGCTTACCGTCCAGATAGGTGAGCTGGTGACCGCGAAGTGTCCCGAGCTTCTTGCCGAAGGGCCTACTTCCTTTCCACCATTCCTTCCAGTACTCCACAATGAAGCCGGAGACCTGGCAGACGTTGAAGCGGTTCATTGTGTAGGTGTACGGCCCTGCGTCCCACTGTGTTTTGGTACGGCAGTCGTTGTAGGAAGGGGTGGGTACCACTCCCTGTGGTCCGGCCCGCAGGGTTCGCTTGATCTCGTCCGCCGTCGGCTGAGGATACGCGGCTGTGGTAGCGGTGGTTAGTGCTCTGGCGTCGGCAGTAATGCTGAGGTCCTGCCAGTCGGTCCAACTGCCGCCGGTGATGCGGGCTCGCCATCTCACGTTGGCGCCCTTGCTTAGCCGATCCTTGGGAACCTGCAGTGTCACCCGGGAGTCATCTGGCCGGGCGGTGACCTGGCCGGACCAGATCAGCAAGTCGTCCTTGGCCGGCCTCTCGGTGATCTTGGTGGAGTTGATGGTCTTGGTGGGCCTGTTGCTGACCTCGATCTCGATCTTGGTCTTGTCTCGGCGCTGACCGGGGATCCAGGCGGTCAGGCGGGGGGTGAGCGATCCGCTGTCCGCTGTCAGCTTTTCGATCGTGGGAGCGTCCGTGCGTGATGTCTGGGCAACTGCCCGTGGTGCTGCTGCCGTGCCGATGGGCGTGTTCATGTCGGTTTGGATTTCGGCGGCGGTCTGGGCGCGGTTGTAGATCCGTACCTCGTCGATCAGACCGCTGAAGTACTCGCCCCAGACGGAGTTGCCGCCGATCCGCAGCGGGCCGCCGTCGTCGAGGACGTCGCCGGCGATGGGTGCCTGGGCGGCCAGGGCACCGTTGATGTACAGGCGGAGGGTGCTGCCGTCGTAGGTGGTCGCCAGGTGGCTCCACTGGTTTGCTGGTAGCGGGTCGTCACCGGTGAGTCCGCCGCCCTGTTGGTTGGTTTCCAGCCAGCCCGCGGGGGCGTTGTATTCGGAGGAGGCGTACAGGCCGTAGCCGCCGCCGGTGGATCGCTCTTTCATGAGAACGGCTCGCCAGAGGGCGTCTGCTGTGGCGGGTCGTACCCAGGCTGAGAGCGTGAGCGCGTTGGTCAGGCGCAGTGAGGCGGCGTGCTGGATGGTCACCCAACTGGAGGAGCCGTTGAACGACAGCGCCGAGCCGTACTTGCCCGTCGTCCACGTGGTGTCCAGGGCGGTTCCGGTGTTGTTGTTGCCGGAGAAGTCGCCCACGGGTGGTGCCCGTGGTTTCGTTCATGCCGTAGGCCGCCACAAGGCCCGTGGGAGGTTTGGCTCCGGTGGTGAAGGCCCAGGTGTGAGCTCCGGTCATGACGTTACCCGCGGTGTCCTTGGCGCCGGACACCGTGGCGGTGTAGGCCGTGGTGTCCGCCAGCGGCTGTGCTGGGGTAAACGTGAGGACGCGTTGGGCGGCGTCCATGATTGTGGTTCCGGCGATCGTCGTGCCGGTCGGGTTCTTCAGCGTGAGCTGGGCTTGGGTCACGGCTTCACTGAAGGTGGCGGTCACCGTGGTGGTGACTGGGACGCCAGTTGTCTGGGCTGCCGGGGTGACGGAAGAGACGGTTGGTGGGATGGTGTCAGGGTTGGGAGTTCCGGAGCCGATGGGGGTGTTCATGTCGGCTTGGATTTCGGCGGCGGTCTGGGCGCGGTTGTAGATCCGTACCTCGTCGATCAGACCGCTGAAGTACTCGCCCCAGACGGAGTTGCCGCCGATCCGCAGCGGGCTGCCGTCGTCATAGAGACTCGCGCTGAGCGTCGTCTGGGCAACCTGCTGGCCGTTGATGTACAACCGCAGAGCGGTCCCGTCGTAGGTGAGCGCCAGATGGTTCCACGCGCCCACCGGCAACGGCGAGGTTCCAGCGACCGTTGAGGTGACGTCGGCGGAGGTTTGCACCCAACCGGATGGGTTCCCGCCGCCGTTTGCGGCATACAGGCTGTAGGAGGCGCCGTCAGAGCTCAACTCCTTGGTCAGCACGCTTCTCCAGTTGGCCGCTGTGGCCGGGTTGACCCAGGCCGAGAGCGTCATCCCCGTCGTCAGGCGCAGCGACGCGGCATCCTGGACGGTGACCCAGCTCGACGTACCGTTGAACGACAGAGCCTGGCCGTACTTGCCGGTCGTCCAACTGGTGCCGGAACCCGTACCGGAGTTGTTCTTCCCGGAGGCATCAGCCACACCGGTGCCGGATCCTTCGTTCATGCCATACGCGGCCACCAGGCCCGCCGGTGGCGGTGGTGTGTCCGCACCCGTCGTGAATGACCAGGTATAGGGCGCCATCACATTGCCCGAGGAGTCTTTGGCGCCGCTCAGTTCAACTCGATAGGCGGTCTGCGCTGAGAGCGTCGACGCCGGAGTGAACGTCCATTCGGTCGTACTCTCGCCACTCTGCAGCGCCCCCTGCACCGGGACTCCCGCCGGATCTTTGACAGTGAGCTGCACCTGGGATGCAGCCTCATTGAACGTTGCCTTGACCGTGGTGTTCACCGGCACATTCGCCGCGTCGGGACTCGGTGCAGCCGCGGTCACGACCGGCGGAGCGGTGTCGGGTTCTCCCGTGGTGAACGACCACGAATAGGGCGCCATCTGATTACCGGCGAGGTCTTTGGCACCGCTGACTTCCGCCGTGTAGGTGGCGCTCGAGGCCAGAGGCGCGTTCGGCGTGAAGACTAGTAGGCCGCCATCCGACTCATCCATGACCGCATTTCCAGCCATCTCGGTGTGCTGCGCGTCCTTGCCCACGATGTGGGCATCGGTCACCTGCTCGCTGAACAGCGCCTTGATCGGCTCGTTGAGCGGGGCGCCGGTCTGGCCATCCGCGGGAGTGGCCTTCACCACGCGCGGCGGTTTGGTGTCCGCTGGCAGTGGGTTCGTTTCCGGCGGTTCCTCGCCGCCCGGCGGAAGGGTGTCGGGGTTGAAGGCATCCACCAGTTCCTCGTCTGTGAGGTTGTCTGGATAGAACGCATCCGTCAAGCGGGTGGTAGCCGACTGCCCTCTCTCCTGTGCCTGGGCTATCGCCTCTTCATGCGACAGGGCCTCTGGTGGAGGAAGGAGCACGCCGAGGACCTAACCGGCGACGACGGCACCTGACCGCGCAGGGAACCAGACGATGCCTTTCTCGCTTCGGATCCGGGCGCGTTCCTTGCGCTCGGCGGCCAGGACGTCGCGGTGACGGGCGTTGGCGTTGCGCCACCGCAGGTAGGCGTGCAGGGCCCGGGTCTGCACGGTGTGGTTGGGGTGGCTGGAGTTGGCGATGGTGAACTGCCTCAGCGGCCCGAAGTGCGCCTCGATCGGATTGGCCCACGAGGCGTAGGTCGGGGTGAAGCACAACTCGACCTTGTTCTTCGCCGCCCAGCGGCGGATGTCGGCGCCCTTGTGGGCGGACAAGTTCTCCAGGATCACGTAGACCGGAGCGCCGTCGGGACGGGCGGCACGGATCGACTTCAGCGCGGCCAGCGTGTTCCCGGCGCCCTTCTTGCGCCGGTTGACGCCCCACAGGCGGTCGTCGCCGACCGAGTAGCAGCCGTGGAAGTAGCGCACCCCGTGGGTGCGGTGGTAGGTGGCCGACAGCCGGTCGGGATGCTTCTGCTCGGCCCAGCCAGAGCCGTGGGTGGGGCGGATGCCGAGCGGGCCGAACTCGTCGAAGGCGAAAACCCTGTCCGGGAAGCGGTCCAGCACCTCCTCGATCCGGTCCAGCTTCGCCTCGAGGGCCGGGTCGGGGGATTCCTTCCAGGTCTGGTGCGCTGGAAGGTGACACCGCGACGGGCCAGCAGGGTGCGTAAGGTTTCGCGGCCAATGCGAATGATCCGGCCGTGGACTTTGCGCAGGTAGGCGACGAGCTTGCGCAGAGACCAGCGGGTGAAGGGCTGGCTTGGCCACGCTCATGGCCGATCGCTCGGGTGCCCTCGCCGAGGGCAGCCGGGCGCTGGAGCAGGCTGTCACCGACCTGGTGGCCGCCGCCGTGCGGGACGGCGCCGTTCGCGACGACGTGGATGCCG
>NZ_JAHDTI010000008.1 GCF_018531495.1 Nonomuraea sediminis | reverse complement strand
TGAACGTGGAGGTGCTGTCCAGCGACGGCATGTCCATCGAGATGCGCGACACCGACGAGGACGTCTTCCGCGCGGCAGAGGAACTCGGCATCGACCTGTCACGCCGCCCCAACGAGGGCACCCTCACCATCGACGAAGTCTGACCCACCCCGGCGGCCGCTCCCCCGCGGCCGCCCCTCTTGCCTCGCTTGGCGTCGCCATGTTTCGGTGGGTTTCGTGGCGGCCGGCCGTACCGGTCCTGTCAGGCGAGGCTGAACTCCCACCCCGGCTGCCAGTCGAACGGCGCGTCCACCAGCTCCTCCAGCGGCACCCCCGCGAGCAGGTTCTGCAGCGCCCACCGATTGGCCGAATGGGCGATCACCAGCACGGCCATGCCCTGCCACTGCTTGGACAGGTCCTCAAGAAACCCCGCCGTCTCCGCCACAACCTGCCGATAACTCTGCCCGCCCGGCCACGGCGTGTCGATGTAGCGACTACGCAGCATCGCCACCTCACTCACGGGCCGCCCGTTGTATATCCCGTAGTCACACTCACGCAGCCGCGAATCGAGCCTGATCTCCTTGCCACCGTCGAACGCGATCTCAGCGGTCTGTACGGCACGCCGCAGATCGGAGGAGTACACCACGTCCACGTCGCGCCGCCGGGCACCCATCTCCTTGGCCAGCTCGCGCCCCGACCTGGACAGCTCACCCGGCAGCCATCCCGTGGCGATCCCCGTCTCGTTGTCCACGGTGATCGCATGCGTCTCATAGATCAACCTGACCGCCATGCCAAGACGCTACCCGCCACACCACTCCCCCGCCCCGAGAAAATCTCACGTTCCCGATCGCCCATGGCGAAGACATCGCGCAGCGCCCACATGCAGGGGTGGGAGCATGGAATGATGTCCTAGCGGGATCCGAGCCCTAGCGCGGGGCAGCCTCAGATGCTCTACCCTTAGCCAGCACGCTCGATCCACGCACGCACAACTGAATCCAGGGGCGGTAGCTCAGCCGGTCAGAGCATCGGACTCATAATCCGTGGGTCGTGGGTTCAAGTCCCACCCGCCCTACCGACATCGCCGCAGGTCAATGGCCTGTTTTGGACGATGCCAGCGGGTCGCTAATGATCACCTCAAGATCATGTTCCCCCGATGTTCCCGCATCTCGCCATGCGGCAGTCGACATTTGATCATGCTCCGCGCGTCCCGCCACCCGCCATCCCCTGCGTCCGTCACCATGCCAACAGCACGTCAAGGGGGCACAGGTGGCGAGAATCATCGAACGCACGGCCAAGAACGGCGCGAAGTCCTGGCTGGTCAAATGGCGCATCGGCGGCGGCAGGAACAGCAAAGAAGACTTCGAGACCTGCTACGACCGCCAGGTCGCCGACAACTTCTCCGCGCTGGTCACGCTCAGCGGCGAGAACAGGCCCCACGGCTACCCCAAAGGCTGCCACGGCATCGAAGACCCTAACTACGACCCCACACACGACCCTGAGATGCCGAGCTTCGAACACTACGCCCGCCACAACTACGCCACCCGCCTCGGCGCCTCCCCCACCCAACGCGCCACCTACCTCGCCGAAGCCGAACGCCACGTCTTCCCCCGCTTCGGACACCTGCCACTCGACCAGGTCACCCGCCGCGTACTGCGGGAATGGGTCGAATGGATGCTCACCAAACCCTCCGCCGGCAACCAGCACCAACCCCGCCCACCTCTGTCCAACGAACAAGCCGCACGACGATGGGCACGAGCCAACAACATCGCCGTCAAAACGACCGGCCGCATGTCCCCCGAGGTGCTCCGCCAATGGCAATCAGCAGGCTCACCCCAACCTGCAACGCCGGACGAGGGCACACTGTCGGCCGCCACAGTGGCGAAGGTGTACCGGGGAGCGATCAAACCCGTCTTCCGCGCAGGCCTTCACCAAGGCGAAGACGGCGAACCCCCGCTGCTCACCTCCTCCCCCTGCTCCGGCTTCCACCTGCCGACCGCACCGGTCGCCACCCGAGCCGTGCTCTACGGCCCTGAAGTGGCCCTCTACCTCACAGCCGTGCATGACATCGACCCCGACACCGCCCTGTTCATCATCACCGAAATGGCCACCGGCCTCCGCTGGGGCGAAACCGCCGGCCTCCACGTCACTCACCTTGATTCGGCAGGCCGTCAACTTCACGTCGTCCAGACCTACGCCTACCTGCTCGACGAGAACACCGGCCGCCGCCGATGGCAGATCAAGCCCTACCCCAAGGGCAAGAAACAGCGTGTCGTCCCCCTCGATCCGCATCTCGCAGCCCTGCTGACCCGGCACACAGAAGGGTGCCACGCCGACCAGCCGCTCTTCCGGAGCCGTACCGGCGGCTACACCGATTACAACAACCAGCGCAACCGCGCCCTCCAACCAGCACTCACCCTCGCCCGGGAACGCGGCCTGGCCAAACAGATCACCCCACACGCCCTCCGCCACACCATGATCACCATGCTCCGCGACGGCGGCGTCGCCCCCGGCATCATGCAACTCATCGCCGGCCACGCCTCCTACCAAACCACCGCCACCTACTCCAGCCAGCACACCCCCGCCCAACGCACCCTCATCCTCAACGCCGTCCAACCCGTCATGACTGCAGCCGACGCGCTGTTCGGCTTTCCAAGGGCCTAATCTGTCTGCCCAGATGAACGACTCTCGGATGGAAAGTCCGCAGAGTTAACGGTTGGCCTGCTGGCGGCCACTCAGCAATGACCGGCAATCCCCCCAATGCCGCACGGTGTCTTCACTTGGGAGCATGTCCGCCAAAACGGGAAAGGCGCAATCAGCCCTGGGAAGCAGACATCTGGGTGACCACTGCGGACGCTGCCAGCACAGGCTCGTCCGTTACGAGCAGGACCGCCGCGCCCGCGCAAGTCTTCGCTGCGAGTACGTGGCCTGCGGGCCATAGCTCCCGATGAGCCGAGAAATACTTCCTTGCCAGGACCGCCTCAAGTCTCGTCGAGTGTCAGTCCCATCCTCTAACGTAACCGCCATCGGGCAGCCTTCTGATCGGCTTGTACCGGCAGCTACCCATCGGCCGAGGTATCCCAAATACTCCCTTACCCCCGAGGAACTATGAAAGCGGACACTCGTACACCTGCGGAAATCTTCAGTGGTCACGTCAGGTACGTCATCCCGCTTTTCCAGCGACCGTATGTCTGGAATCGGACCGACCAGTGGGAGCCCTTGTGGAGCGATGTACGCACGGTCGCCGAACAGGTGCTCGAGACGTTGGCGGCGTACGGTGGGGAGGAAAAAATTCCGCCACACTTCCTGGGCGCCATAGTCCTCGAACAGCAGTGGATTCAGACCGGGTTCATCTCGGTGCGCAACGTCATCGACGGCCAGCAACGACTGACCACCCTCCAGATCCTGATCGACGCCGCTCAACTTGTGGCCGAGCAGTACGGGCAGCCCATCGATGCCAAGGGTCTTGAGGCGATGGTCCTCAACCCGGCCGATCTGACACAGCACCCCGACGAGGTCTTCAAAGTCTGGCCGACCGACCGCGACCAGGACGCTTACCGTTCAGCGATGGACAACGGTCAGCAGGTTCCGGAGGATCTGGCCAACAGCAACATCGTTCTCGCCCACGGCTACTTCGTGAAGGAAATGATGGAGTGGGTGGAGCCCGACGGCGACGAGGAGAAACGCCGGCAACGGATCACCGCCCTGACGTGGACGCTGCACAGGCACTTGAAGCTGGTCGTCATCGATCTTGAGCCTGGCGACAACGCGCAGGTCATCTTCGAGACGCTCAACCACCGTGGCACGCCTCTCCTGGCCGCCGATCTGATCAAGAATCTGGTCTTTCAGCTCGCGACTCAGCAGAAGGACGATCTGAAGGGCCTCTATGACCAATATTGGAGGCCATTCGACTCGAACAGGTGGCGACGGAACGTCCGGCAGGGCCGGCTCTACCGGCCCTACGTCGACATCTTCATGAATTACTGGCTGGTCACGCGGCTGCTCAGCGATGTACCGGCCGATCGCGTCTTCACCGAGTTCCGTGACCACGTCCGGCGCATGCAGTTGTCGGCCAGGGAAATCATGCGGGACATCGCTGCCGACGCCGACGTCTACGCCGGGCTGGAGCACCTGCCCTGGGACTCCCTGGAAGGCACCTTCTTCTACCGGGTGATCTCCGTGATGGAGGCCTCCATCGTCGGCCCCTTCCTGCTGTGGATCCTGCGCTGGCCGGAGGAGCGGATGCCGGTCGAGCAGCGGCACAAGGCGCTCAGCACCATGGAGAGCTGGCTGGTCCGCCGCATGTTGTGCAAGCTCACGACGAAGAACTACAACCGGATCCTGCTCGAGCTTCTTCGAGAACTCGACCAGGCCGGCCCGGAGCTCGCGGGTGACGCGACAGAGAGCTACCTCACCAGAAGCACTGCCTCGGCCGTCTACTGGCCTTCCGACGAAGAGGTGGTCCTGGCGGCGCAGACCATCAGGATCTACAAGGATCTGACCAGAGGACGTCTCCGGATGCTCCTCGAAGCTCTGGAGGACAAGACCAGAGACAAGTACAGCGAGCACCCGCACTGCCCGCGCGGGGTACTGACGGTCGAGCACATCATGCCGCAGAGCTGGAGCCGGTACTGGGACCTGCCCCCGCAGGATCACGAAGGCCGGCACCGCCGGGACATCCTGGTACAGACCCTCGGCAATATGACCCTGGTCAACGAGTACTTGAATCCCAAGCTGTCCAACCGTCCCTGGACGGATACGGCCGCGGTCTCCGAGGAGGTGGAACCAGCGTTCGGCAAGCGAACGCTGCTCACCAAGTACAGCTTGCTGAAACTGAACGCCGAGATCGTGGAACAGCATCACGAGTCATGGACGGACGCGGCGATCCTCGAACGCTCGACCATCCTGGCGCAGCGCGTCATCCAGATCTGGCCACGACCCCCGATGGAGCCCCCAGAGTAATCACCCGGGCGCTTGACGAGATCGAGCAGCGCCCGGCCGACCGGTCGAGGTGCCCAAGCGACCACGCGATCGGCCGAGCCGGGATGCCCTCGAATGGCCTTTGATCGAGGTATCCCTCAGGAGTTGATCGGCTCATGCACCCGGAGGTGGACACTGGGCTTCGTCACCGCGTACGACCCGCTTCCGTGCGGGCGACGGATGACTGCGACGCCGTGCCAGCCGCCGTCCCGCCCTTGGCGCCATTCTGCAGCACCGCGGCGGAGTGCCAATGTGCACCGAGCCGCACGTGGCATAGTAGGTACGTGAAATTGCTCTTGTAGCGCCGCGCGCACATCGGGCACGCCGTAAGCGTCTGGAGAGCGCGTTCGAGCTCGATCGCAACAAGGCTGCTCTTCAGCCCAAGGCTCTCCACCAGTTCCAGCGTCCGCCACAGAGCCTCGCACTCGCGGGAGAGGTGGAAGGCCGACCTCGGCCTGGCGCCGGGGACGGTGTAGGCCGTACGCCAGGAGTTCGGCGGGGGAACGTGGGTGTCATAGAGCTCGGCGTGAGGGTTGCGCGGGGCCTGGGCGTCGAAACGGCGAGTGAATTTGCCTGCCATCGTCATGCCTTTCGTACATGTCGCAGCTTGATGTGGGCAGCCTCATCGCCACCACAGTTAGTGATCACCTGGAAATGAGCTGCGTTAAGCACGCCGACAAGGGCGGAAACGCGCCGCAGCTAACTCAACGAAAGGACGTACGGGACGTCGCTGAGGATTCGGATCAGAGGGAAGGCCACGATGCCACGACAAGCATCTCTTCGTGTAGGCATCCTTGATCTCACTTACGACTATACCCCCAAGGTCTGGCGCTTCCACAAGTCTTGACACGTCGCTACGGTTGAAGAAGATCTCGTATGCGGCGGTCCTGGAGGCAGGTTCTGAACGGCGAGTGGTACTTCGAGCGGCGCAACCACCAGGGGTGGTACGGCGAGTGCTTCGTGCAGGCCCTGGCTGGCGCCGCCGGGCTGCAGATGGGCAAGCCGTACCCGGACGTCACAGGCATCGATTACGACTTCACCTTGACCTGGGAGGTCGACGGGGATTTTCCTTGCCTGAAGGCACAGGTCAAGTCGTGGTCGGCACCGAAGCTGGTGGATGGCTTCTGGAAATACCGGGGCTTAACGGAGAAACAGTTCAATGCGCTCGCCGGGCAACGACGTGTTCCCCGCTACCTCTTCGTCGTGGTCGTGCCCGACGATTTGACCACGTTCATCCACGCCGACAAGCACCGGTTGCAGCTCAAGCAGGCGGCCTACTGGATCTCCCTGGCGGATCGGGAGAGAATCGCCGGTGCGCGTGCTGATCGCAAGGTCGAGGTGCTCATCCCCGAGGACAATCTGCTTACGGTGGATCGCCTGCTCGGCCTGCTCGACCCGGGAAGGGTGGTGGAGGCGCTATGAGCGAGCCCACGTCCACCGTCAATCCCGAGGAACTGAGCGGATATCTCGCCAGCCGCGGCTGGAGACGCGAGGGCACCTGGCGCGGAGCCACCGTATGGAGTCGTGAGAGCGCTGGCCGGGTGCTCATCCCTAGCAGCCTGGAGTATCCGGACGATAGTGAGTTGCTCGATGAGGCGGTCCGCAAGCTGGCCATGTTCGAGGCTCGGCCACAGGAGGAGATCCTGCTCGACATCGCCGAGCCCCTGGTGGACGTGCAGTCCTATCGCCTCCAACCCGAGACGCCGTCCGGCACGATCCCCCTGCCCTCGGCCGTCAAGGCGGTGCAGGGCATTCATGACGTGCTGAAGTTCTCGGCCAGGACGGTGGAGGCGGGTCCTCAACTGCTCTTCCGCGACCGGCGCAGCAAGGAGGTCGACGGTTTCCTACAAGGTGTGCGTCTCGGCACCACTACACCCGGCAGTTACATATTCCACGCGCGGGTGCCGGTCGCTCCTCCCGGTCCCGATCCGCTCTTCGGCGCGCCGGTCGTCGGGCGTCACGTCCTGACCGTGTTGCACACGGCGCTCCAAGCCGCGCGCCAGGCCGCTGCGCAGGTGGTGGAGCTGGACCGACCGCCGGGCGTGTTCGACGACTATGTGGAGCAGGGCGTGTCGGCAAACCTGTGCGCGGCGCTGGCCGGCCTGGGCGGCGCCGGACGCAATCAGCCGTTCGAGGTGACCTTCTCCTGGGCTCGGGACGAGCCCGTCAACCTGTCCCCCGCACCGATCGCCTTCTCCGCTCCGATGGTACGGGCCATTTCCAAGGCAAGCAGCGAGCTGGAAGCCCTGGCGAAGTCGGAGACGGGGACGATCACCGGCAGGGCGGAGACGCTGCGCGGCAGGGTCAGGGGTGAGGCGCCGCGCATCAAGATCCAAGGGGAGCTGCGCACGGCGTCGGGGGTCTACCGCAGGGCCGTGTGGGTGGTGGTCGGGGAGGCCGACTATCAGCGGGCCTTCCACGCCCAGATCAACGAACGCGTTCTGCGCGTCAGCGGCCGGCTCGTGCCCGATCAGAAGCGCCTGGAGCTGCGCCCGGACGGCGGCCTGGAAATTCTCCCCCGCCAATAGGGCTCACCCGGCAGCCGACGTGACCCGGCGCACCGGCTTGATCTTGTCGAGGTATTCCCCCACCACGTCGGCCGGCCGCACCGCGATCTGGGTGAGCGCGTCCCGCAGCAGCGCGGCGTCCGCCGGAGAGATCTCCAGAAGCGGCCTGCGCAGCCGGATCGACCAGGCTCCGTCACGCTTGTCGGGGAACGCCGCCAGGCGTGGGACGAACGGCACCAGCTCCACGCCCGTCAGGTAGGGGTGAGGAGGTCGAAGGTGAGATCGCAGCCCCTGGTGAACTCACGTTCGGCGATGGTGATCGGCGTTTCGTACGTCCGGACGGCGGAGGTCACGTGCGCCCGGCCGATCACGCGGGTGCGGTCGCGTCCCGGGTTGTGCCAGCAGCCCCGTGTGGTCACCACGAGCAGCTCGTCGCCGATCTTCAGGCCGTTCACCTCGCGGCGGGCCGTCGGGGGGAAGGCCATCCGCGACTCCCGTAGCACCCAGGCCACGGCCTCGCGTTCACCGAGGATGAGCAGGTACGGGGTCATGCCAGCCACCGTAGCGGGTTCCGGTGAGTGCGCAGATTCCCATCCTTCTGGCGCAGAGCACGCCGTTGCTGCTTGCCGAGCAAGGGCGCGGACTGCCGCTGGTCCGGGGGCTGTCTCAGGGCTACTGCCGGACCTATCCGACGATGATCACCGCTTACGCCGCCCCGGGCAAGGCCGTCGCCTTCGCTCTTCCCACCCGGTCGGGGACGCGGCTGATGTGCCCGTCACTGCTCGATTTCGGCCGCCGCCTCCGGTCTTCATGAGCGGGGCTGGTGACGCGGCCCCTGCCCCGGTGGAGGGTTCAGCATTGTCTGGTACGGCTTACCGCCCGCGATGGCGTCGCCCATCAGGTCGTAGATTTCGAGGATGGCCTTCTTCGTGCGGACGAAGCGTTCGGGGGCGTTGTTCTGGAAGGCGCGGAAGGAGTCCATGATGTATTTCACGTCCTCTCGCTCGACGCCGTAGAGGTGGAAGTACGCGGCATCCAGCTCCGCTCGCAGCCAGAACCGGCGCTCATCGTCCCAGCGGTACGGCGGCCCTTCGTCACCGTGGTCGCGGGCGAATGCCTCCACCTGGGCGGAGGTATGAGAGAGCTCCAGTGATCGCGTCTTGGTCCACGACTCCAAAACATCGCTAGGCAGCCATGGACAAGGACCCTTATATGTCGTAGGCGGCAGCATAGGCATTTGCTTGAACAGGAAGAAATTCAGGGACGTCCCAGCCATTTTTTGGCGGGCAACGAAGTCGAACACCATGGCTGTCAAGTTGGCCTGCAAGAGAGGCGCAGATGTCGGCACAAGCGCGATGAGGAACTTGTTGTTAACGGCTACTCGCGGTATGACGCCGGCGATGACTGTGCGTTCGTCGGAGCTTCGGCAAGTTTCTCGCCAGCCGAGGAGCCAGCCCTTGCCCCAGCCCTTGGCGTTGAGGCGCTTGTCGACCTCCGCTTCCTCCACCCAGTACCGAGGCAGCACGACATAGCTCGGATCGTCCTTCTCCTCGGGCGTCGACCGAGGCAGGGTGCCCATGTTGGCCTGCGCCTGCGTCTGCCCCTCGTAAGTGCCGAGCCGGTGGTCGAAGTGATGGACCATCTTCGCCTCATACAAAGGCAGCATGCGCTCACGACCGTGCACGAAGACATTGCCTTCGAGCCGCCAGCCCGCCGTTTCCAGCGTCTCGCGCTCGTGGAAGATGTCGGAGTCATTAGCCATGTGCAGCATGGCCATGAACGACAGCCGCCAGGGGTTCCCCTCCGGGCTCTCCTTCCACAGCACCGGAACCCGCTTGTAAATCTTGAGCGTGATCTCGGCATTACGCCGATAGTCGAACACCGGGCAGGTCCCGGTGTTCGGATTGAGCAGCGTGATGTCCTCGGGAGTGAGCGTGAAGCTGCGCTCCTCGACTTGAGGCACCTGCCGCAGCCGGAAGGCCAGGCTGATGCGTTTCTGCTGGGCTTTCCTGCCTGCTGCCGACCAGAGACAGAAACGCACCCGGTGATCAACGTGCGGGAAGATCTTCTCCTCGTTCTCGAAGTCGTAGATCGAGACCAGCGTCCGCGAAGTGACCAAGTCCTTGAAGAAATACTGGGTGGTGGCGTCGGTGGCGATTCCGGTGGGCAGCACCATGCCGACCCGGCCCTCCGCCCCCAGGATGATGCGCCCGGTCTCGGCGAAGACCGCGTAGGTGTTGATGTCGCCGCGTCCGGTAAGCGGGTACCGCCCGGAGGTCCGCAGCACATGGCTCCACCCCGAGGCCACCCGCAACTCGTCCTGGTAGTCGTCCCACAACGCCCGGTCGCGCAGTTCCTCACTTTCGGCCAGTGCCGCAATCATCCTTTTCCGCTGCGCCGCATTCTTGGCTCCGGCGATCTCCGGATCCCGCGCGGCGAAGAACTCCTGCTCCTGCAGCTTCACCCGCTCCCATGGCGGATTCCCCAGCACGCAGGCGAACCCACCCCTCCACCCCGCCGCAGAGTCCGCCCCACCATCGGACGCCTCCTCGAAGACCTCGGGAAACTCCAAATGCCAGTGGAAGAACCGGTACCGCTTCACGATCTCCCGCAGCTCCCCCGCCACCGCCTTGGGCAACGTTCCGCCATCGGCGAGCCGCCGTACCGTCTGGGTGGTGATCGCGGCAGGCGCGTCGGCGTGCTTTCGCCACACAAAGGCCGCACACCAGGCGTCCGCGACGAGACGTTTCCGCTCGGCCGCCTCCTCCATGGCCAGGAACCGCCGCTCCTGCTCCCGCACGTCGGCCACTGACACCACCGGCACGGCGGCGAGCGCCCGCGCCCGCCCGGCGAGGTCCTGGTTGCCCACCCGCACACCGGTCTCGTCGAGGAGCGTCTCCTGCCCGCCCCGCTCGCGGGCGTTCTGCTTCTTCAGGGACGAGGCGACCTTGCGGTCGTCACCTTCGATCGGCTTGAACGCGTCGTCCGGGATGCCCGAGGCGAGCAGAGCCGGAGTGACACCGAGCAGGGAGTTGCCCACCTTGATGTGGGCATCGAGGAAGGCCAGCGGCCGGCCCGGGTCCAGGGACTCGATCCACAGGGACACCTTGGCCAACTCGGCGGCCAGCGGGTTGACGTCCACCCCGTACACGCAGCGCGCCACGACCTCCCGCATCGCCTCCCGCACGGCTGAGGGCACCGGCTCGTCCTCGCCGGTTTTGATCGCGGCCAGGCGTTTGGCGATGCGGCGGGCGGCGGCGACGAGGAAGTGGCCCGATCCGCAGGCCGGATCGCAGACGGTGATCTTGAGCAGGTCCTCGCCGCCCAAGACGTACCGGTCGATGACGGGGTCGAGGGTGGTGTCGAGGAGGGACTCGATGAGCGACGAGGGCGTGTAGTAGGAGCCGGTGGTCTTGCGGTCGTTGCCCGCGACCTTGTCCAGCAGCGCGAACTTCGGCTCGGCGAGGTCGGGGTCTGGCACCAACTCCAGCAGAGATTCGTACACGCTGCCCAGCTCGGCCGCGCCCAGGTGCTGGAAGTCCACCTCGCGGGGGCGGCCGTCCTTACCCCTGACGGTGGACATGTTCCTGATCGCGGCGAGCAGCCGGTCGTTGGGCAAGTCGCAGGCCAGGAGCTGGTCCGGGTGCGGGTCGGCGGTGAGCGGGTCGATCGTGGGCGAGGTGCGGAAGAACAGGCCACCGAGGCCGGACAGAGCGAGCGAGGGCAGCCCGTTGTCGTCGCCGAGCGCTGCGACGACCTTGACGAGGGTCTTCCAGAGGTCGGTGTGGCGGTCGCCGGTGCGCTTGGCGGCCAGGCGGCGCAGGCGGCGGGTGGAGAAGTAGGTGGTGTAGCGGTCCTTCGCCTCCTGCGGAGCCTCGGGGAACAGCAGAGCGGCGCGGTCCTCGGCGACAAAGATGAAGATGAGCTGGTAGGCCAGGCGCAGCAGCTCGTGGTGGAACTCGTCAGGATCGAGGTCACCGGCTTCGAGCTGGTCTCGTAGTAAGGGGTTGGCGATCAGGAAGCCGGTGCCCAGCTCCTCCAGCGCCCGCTGGACGCCGAAGCGCATCTGCTCCCGGGCCTGCATGCCGGTCTCGGCCGCGTAGGCGCGCCAGCGTTCCAGCCAGCAATCGGCGGGCGTGGGTGACGACCCGTCCTGCCGTACGGGCAGCTCGAACCTGGAGGCGTGCAGCAGCGTGTAGAGCAGGACGAACTCAGCGTACAGTTCGCCCGCGAACATTGCCTCCAGATCGAACTCAACGTAGGCGGATCCGATGAGCGAGGTGGAGTCGCGCAGGATGCGCAGGCGGCGCCCATTGGACAGGATGCCCCACAGATGGTCGTCGGACAGGTTGAGGAACTCCTGCAGCATCGACTGCGGCGCGCGCTTGGTGACTCCGGAGGTGGCCCGGTCGAGCTTGACGTTCCAGCCCACCAGGTGGACGGGGACGTGCTGCCACAGATGGGAGACGGGGAACTCCTTGTCCCCGGCCCGCATGCCGCCCCGCACGTATGGAATCTGGCCGAAGCCCAGCTCGCTGAGCAGGATCAGCGACCAGCGGTCACGGGTGAGGGCGGTGGCGGGCTCGTCCTCCGGGACCCGGTCGTGGAAGGCCCGGTACGCGCCCAGCAGGTAGTCCCATTTGCGGCTGGCCGCGTCGCCGAGCCGCTCGGACGCGGCCAGGTGGTAGTCCTCGGGCCGGATGCCGGGCAGGTCCCGGTCGGCGACACCGATGCGGGACAGCACGTCGTGCGGGATGAGGCCGCCGGCCACGTCGACGGTCGAGTAGGTGGTCTCCCTCATCGGGCACCGCCCATGGGCAGGTAGACGTACATGCCGAGCACGTCGGCGGGGGTCGTGGCGGTCACCTTGAGCCCTCTCACTCCGGCGCCGGAGGCGCCGCGTACCCGCAGGTGGGATGCGGCCAGGCGCTCGGCGATCGCCCGGCCGTGCTCGTCCAGGTCGGTGAGCACGTCGTCCAGTTCGGCCACGACGCGCTGGGCCATGCGCTCGATGAGCTCGCGCATGGTGTTCTCGGGACGGGCGGACAGCAGCGCCGTCACCTCGTCCGGTGACAGCCATTCCCTGCCGGACGAACCGTTGCGATAGGCGAGAGTCTGGGCGTCCTCGGCGACGACCGCACGGTCGGAACGGCCCGGCAGAGTCAGGTGGAAGCGGTAGCGGACCAGCAACACCGTGGTACGTGCGGCGACCGACGCGGTACGGACGACCCCGCAGCGGCGGGCCGGCCCCTCAGCATCGAGGGCGGAGTCCAGGACGGTACGCGCCAGCGTGCGGACCATGGGATCGGTGCGCACCAGCGGATGTCTGCCGGGCGGGGCGGGAATATCGAGGTGGAAGGCCAGCCGGTCGGCTCCGTTGAAGCCGAGCGCGTGCCGTACCGAGAGAGGTAGCTGGCGGGTGTCGGCGTCGAACCCGTCAGGGCGAGCGTCGATGATCGCGCCGAAGCCCGAGAGTGCCTCCCTGACGAAGCGGAAAATGTCTCCGGGGGCGCCCAGCGCGGCGCGGATGTCGGCGACCTCCCGCTCGACCTCGTCGAGCTTGACGCCGGAGTGGGCGTACTTCGTGACGGCCTTGGATTCACGCTCGGCGGCGCTCTCCCAGGAGCGGTGGAGCTGGTCGCGGGTGCGGGTGACGCCGAAGTCAAGGTCGAGCTGTTCCTGGGCGGAGTCGTCGCGCAGCAGCAGGCCCTCCACCAGCGCCTTGACGACGTCGTCGCCGCCGGCGGGCACCGGGACGGCCACGCCGGTCTGGCGAGCGATGGTGCGGTGCTTGCGGATGAGCACGTCCAGAACGACACCGTCGATGCCGTTGTCCAGCCCGTACATGGTGAGCGCGCGGACGATCTGCTTGCGCTGGCCGAACCGGTCCACGCGGCCTTCGCGCTGCTCGTGCCGGGTCGGGTTCCAGGCCAGGTCGTAGTGAATCACCGCCTGGAAGTGATCTTGGAGGTTGATGCCCTCGGACAGGCAGTCGGTGGCGACCAGGACGTGGTGGCCGGGCTCGGTCCCCAGCTCCTCGATGGCGGCCACGCGCGCGGCTGGCGGGAGCTGGCCGGTGACATGCCGGACGTTCGCCTTCTTCCCGAGCGCGACGGCCAGGTGCTCGGCGACGTACTGGGCGGTGGGAATGAACCGGCAAAAGACGATCGGGTCGTAACCGTCGGCCAGCAACGCCTTGACCTCGGCGATGAGCGCGGCGAGCTTGGCGTCGCCGGCCGGACCCTCGATCCTGGCGAACGCGCGGGCCAGGCGCTTCAGGCGTTCGCGGTCGGCGGGTGGTTCGTCGTCCTCGCCGGTCCTGCCGCCGGCGGCGGCGTCGATGCCCTCGATGGCCTCGTCGTCGGTATGGTCGAGCACGCTGGAGCGGCCCAGTTCGTCGGCCTCCTCGCGGGTTTCGGCGGCGACCGTGACTGAGCGAGTGGTGAGCGTGGCGGCGGCGGCTCTCGGTGAGGAGGCGACCGCGCGGAGCAGGGCGAGCGCCGACCACCAGGAGACGCGTTGGCGCAGCCCGGTCCCCGGCCGGCGCACGGTCTCTCTCGCGTAGGCGAGCACGTTTCCGGCGAGCTTGGCGTACTCGCCGGTCAGGACGTAGGAGATGTCACGGGTCTGGCGGTCCTGCGGGAAGGGCGTGTCCTGCTGGTACGAGGTGCCCTGCAGATAGCGCCGGATGTCGACCCGGCGGCGCTGGACGAAGTTCCTGGCGAGCCGCTCGCGGCCCTTGGCGCTGTCGAGATCGACGTCGCGCAGCTCCGGGTCGAGCAGGCCGATCAGGTCACGAAAGGCGTCCTCCTTTCCGCTGTGCGGCGTCGCGGTCACCAGGATCAGGTGGCGATGCGGATCGGCAGCGAGTTCCTGCAGGAGCCGGTAGCGGAGCTGGCCCTGACGGCTCGCCGAGCCGGCCGACACGCAAGTGTGCGCCTCGTCCACGATCACCAGGTCCCGGCAGGTGCGGACGAACTGCTGGTAGCGGCGGTCGCTTTTGATGAAGTCGGTGGACACGACCGTGTACCGGTGACGCTGGAAGATCGACTCGTCGATGCGGAGCGCCCGTTCGAGCCGCCCGGCGGTGGAAGGCAGCACGAGCGTGGCCTCGATGCCGAACTTGTCGCGCAGCTCGGCCTGCCACTGCTCGGCCAGTGCCGGAGAGCACAGGACGGTGAGGCCGCTCGCCTCGCCGCGTTCCAGGAGCTCCTTGGCGATCAGGGCGGATTCCACGGTCTTGCCGATGCCGACGTCGTCGCCGATCAGCAGCCGCACGGTCGGCATCCGTAAGGCCAGCAGCATGGGGACGAGCTGGTACTGGCGCGGCTCCACGGCGATGGAGGCCAACGCGCGGAACGGCCCAGCACTGGAGGTGAATCCGATGCGCAGGGCGGTGCGCAACATTCCGGCGGCCACGCTGTCGCCCACCTGGTCGGGACGGGGCGGCGGGAACGTCGCGGCGGACACCTCGTCGGCGAACAGGCACGCCTCGAAATCGGTGTCGCCGTTGAGTGGCCGGGCGAGCAGGAAGTCCGCGTCCGCGGACTGCACGACCCATTCCCTGCCGCGGGCCGCCACCAGCGAGCCCGCGGTGTAGCCGCTCATCGGCCGCTCCGGCCGCTGCCGAAGACGCTCGGGTACCTGCGCACGGTCTGTTCCCACTCCTCGTCGTACCGGAATCTGATGACCAGCCACCCCAGCTCCATGAGGCGGTCCTCCGCCTGTTCGTCGCGCTGCGCTACATACGCGGCGTCGTGGTGCGGCCCGTCCACGAAGATCGCGACGTCGCCGGCCTGGGTGTGGTAGGCGAAGTCGGGCCTGGCCCTGGCGGTGGCCACGAGTTCCTGCGCCGCGTCGGGGAGCCGGTAGTCGCCCTGCCGCAGGAAGGCGAGCAGATCGCGCTCCAGCACGCTGCCTGCTGATTCGCGCAGACCCTCGATGTGCTCGTCCTGCGTGCGCCGGTCGTGGCCGCCGCGGGCGTGCGCGCCGGCGAGTTCGAGCAGCAGATCGCGGGCGCTGAGGCGATCGATCTGAGTGTGATAGCGCTGGTTGGTGTAGGCGAGCAGGCAGTCGTAGCAGCCGCGCTCGCATCTCTCGCGGGCGTCGGGGGCGTGCTCCTCGTCTTCGCCGGTGTCCGGGTCGACGTGGATGATCTGCAGGGCCTGGCGGGCGACGGCGGCGATCGCGCCCGGCTCGTCGCGCAGTCTACGCAACACGCCCGCCCCGCCTTCGGCGCTCTCGATGAACAGCATGCGGCCGCGACGCTCGCGGTCGGGCAGCTCCTCGCTGGTGAGCTCGCTGTCCTCGAGCTGGAATTCGGCCTCGATGCCGCGTTCGAGGGCGTAGCGGAGCGTGGTGGCCACGTGGTCGGGTACGGGCTCGGCCAGGCGCAGCACGAGGATGTTCTTGTGGTCCTCGACGAACGGGACGACCTTGACCACCCGGTTGGCGCTCTCCTCGGAGACCAGCCCCTCCTCCTCGGGGGCTCGGTCGGCCGCTCTGGATTCCGGCTCCCACTTGCCGCGTACGGGGTCGAGCCAGTAGCCGATGTCGTCGCGGTTGCGGCGGCCCTTGAAGCCCCGGTTGATGAGGCGGACGGTGGCGGTGTCGCCGTACACGAGATCGGCCAGTCGGCCACTCTCCCCCTGGACTTCGGCCTCCAGGCGCCCGGAGCGGGCGCCATGGCGGCTGAACTCGTAGGTCGTGATGACCTCGAAGCCGGCGCGGCGGCGCTCCTCCTCGTCGGAGGAGATGCGCTGGCGCCGGATCGTCTGCACGGTCTGGAGCTGCATCAGGTTGGAGAGCAGGCCCGACAGCTCCGAATCGCACTCACCGCAGCGCTCGTTACCCGCCTCCCGCTTGTGCCAATAACCGCAGTTGTGACAGATCCAAGCCTCGGACGTGGCCACGTCCCCGGACTCGCCAGCCGGAACCTGGACGTTGGCCACCTGATAGCGCTGCCCCTCGTGATAGATCAGCGCGCCGGGCCCGAACTCGCCGATGGCGATGAACCGGGGCCGCTGGATGTAGGCGCCGCGCTTGCGCTGGCCGGGAATGTAGGCGGCCAGCGGCAGCCGAGGGAAGGAGTAGCCGGGCAAAAAACCCTCGGAGGCGAAGTAGCGGTAGGTGTAGAAGTCGCTGAACTGCTGGTCGTTGTCCTCGTTCTTGAGGAGCCTGAGCTGGTTCTCGGCCTGCATGCGCCGCGACTGGGCGCGCCGGATCGTCTGCGGGCTAGAGGCGTGGTCGAGCACGCGCCGGTTCTGCTCGGCCTGCTCGTGCAGGGCCGCCCGGTACAGGCCGCGCCACCGGTCACAGGCCGCGTCGAACCGCCGGGCGGCTCCGCGTACGGTGTCCTCCAGCCATTCCTCCGCCCACCACAGGCTCTGCCCGAGCCCTTCCTTCTCCAGGAGGTCCTTGAGGACGGCCCTGGCCCGCGGCACCGCGCGCCGACGGGCGTTCTCGTCGGCGAGCTGGCTTCCAATGTGGTCGTGGACGGGCAGGTCGGGCTGGGAGACGTCGAGCACGTCCGTCATCTGCCTGCGCAGGTTGGCACCCGTCTCGGCCAGCCAGATGGCGTGAACGTGGGATTCCAGCAGATCCTTGTTGGTCAGGTCCAGCCGGGGTGGCTGAACGCTGCCCGCGACCATCCGCTCGCTGCGGCGGAAGTAGTACTGGTCGTGCGCGTTGCCGGTGGAGCAGTACGTGGTGATGAGCGCCGGCTGGCCGCTGCGGCCCGCGCGGCCCGAACGCTGCGCGTAGTTGGCCGGTGTGGGGGGCACATTGCGCATCGCGACCGAGTTGAGCGTGGCGATGTCGACGCCGAGCTCCATGGTCGGGGAACAGTAGAGCAGGGGCAGATCCCCGTCACGGAAGAACTTCTCGCGCTCCTGGCGGTCCTCCGCGCGCACTTGCGCGGTGTGTTCAGCGGCGTGCAGGCCGGCGAGATCGGTCGCGACGTGCGCATACAGATTCTTGAAGAACTCGTTAACCCTGGCGCCGACCGCCGGATCGACGGTCTTGCGCAGCGGGTCCGACGCTCCAGACGTGCCGTCTCCGGCCCGCCAGATCATCGCCGACGCCTTGAGACGGTATCCCCCCTCGTAGTCGATGAGCAGGTCGTACTCCCTGAGCGTGTCAAGGAGGCCGGTAATGACGTCCTGCGCCTCGTCCACCGTGAGCCGTGGACCGTTGCCGGGGCGGCGCAGGTAGCGTCCGAGCGCGGAACGGCCGGTGAAGTTGACCCGGTCGCGGCTCTCCCCCGGACGCCCCGGCCGCGCGAACACGGTGCGCGCGGTGTCCCGGCTCCCGTCCCCGAGCGACCATGGACCGGTCAGGAGCTGCTCGGACTGGTTGTAGACGCGCTCGAACCCCTCCTTCGTGAGCGCCTCCACGTCAACGGCCAGTGCCCGGCGCATCTCGTCCAGCACGATGCGGGACAGCTCCGCCCGTCGCGCCGGTTCGGCATCGCGCAGAACGGGGTGCGCCTTCGGCCAGTGCTCGTCGTCCGCCGCTATTTCGTCGAGGGCCACGTAGTCGAACTTGAGGAGCCCGGTCTGTTCCAGGTTGGGCATGGTGATGCGCCAGCCACGTTCGAGGTCGAGGTAGATGAGGTACGCCAGCACGCCGCGGAACGCCTTGAGGACGGCCTCCTTCTGGCCGAACTTGACCCCGGGGTTCAGGGCGAACGCCTTCAGCGGCAGGTCCATGGCCTTGGCCACCCGCTGAGCCACTTCGTCGTAGGCCAGTCCCTCCGCGCCCGCAGCGAGCGCGGCGCGGTAGAGCGCGCCGCGAAGCTGGGTCACCTGGACGAAGTCGTTGAGGTGACCGGCCTGAAGGCTGGCGTCCTGCCGGTTGTCGACGAAGGTCAGCAGCTTCCTCGCCTGCGGGTCGATCTCCTGCCCGCGAAGGCTGCGGACGATGCTGGTGCTGATCAGCGAGACCGCGGAACTACGGCCCTCGGCGGCGAAGGTGGCCAGCTTGGCGAAGTCCCTGCCTCTGACCTGCTCGTAGGAGACGCGGCAGCGCAGGCAGAAGCGGAAGGGGGACGGCACGTACCAGGCGGGCACCCCCTCACCGTCCGGGCGTTCGGTGCCGTCGGGGGCCAGCCACACCTGCCCGGGCAGATAGTCGATCAGGTTCGGGCGGACCTGTGTGCCGCCGTCGGAGGACGGTTCTAGCCAGGTGTCGGGCAGGCGGCCGGCTTCGATGGGATCGGCAGGCCAGGGGCGTTCCTCGCTGATGTACAGGTAGCCGTTGACGCTGTCGCCGCCCTCCACGATCTGCTCCTGACGGGCGACGAAGCTGCCGTCCCTTCGCTTGACCACCACGAGATACTCCTGGCCGCATTCCCGGCAGAAGGCTAGGGGCAGGAGGATCTTGTCGCGGTGGCCGGGAACACTGATCTGGTATTGGCTGGTGATGTGCCGCTCTGCCTCGGGCTCGAGGCTGACGTAGCTGGTGTCCCCTTTGGACAGGAACTGGTGCAGCCGGAAGGCGAACAGGGGCCGGTTCGTCGTGGGGTGCCGGGTCCTGGCGCCTTCTTGCAGCAGACGCTCGATGGCCTGCGCGCACTCCTGCTCAGAGCGTCCGGTCAGGTCGGCGAGCTCGGCGGCTGCGACGGCGACCTTGGTTGGCGTGCGGCGGATGAGGCGTCCGCCGGTCTCCGTCGTCAGGCCGAACTCCGTCTCGACCCAGCTCGCCAGCGGGTCGTCGGCGAGCTCGGCGTAGGAACGCTCCAAGGAGCCTGCCCTGATGATGCTCTCCGCCAAGCCTTTGGCGTGGCTCAGCTCCGTCGTGGCGCGGACCAAGGTTTCGCCGATGACGCGTTCCTCGGCGACCGGCACGCCGAACAGCCTGGTGGCGACGCCGGCGACCACTTGCCTGGTCTCGTGGAACGTGTCGGAGGTGGCCATCGTGGCCGAGGTGCCCACGCACTGGAGATCGGGGGCATCGCACGCGTCACGCAGGCGGCGGACGAGCAGCGCGACATCGGCTCCCTGCCGGCCCCGGTAGGTGTGCAGTTCGTCCAGCACCAGGAAGCGCAGCCCGCGAGCGGCGCTGATGAGGTCGCGGCGTTCGAGCGGCCGGGTGAGGAGGTATTCCAGCATCACGTAGTTCGTGAGGAGAATGTCCGGCTTGTCAGCGAGGATACGAGCGCGCTCCTCTTCGCTCTCCTGACCGGTGTATCTGGCGAAGGTGACCGGACGCGCATCGCGGGGCAGGCCCCATTGCAGGTAGCGGGTCAGCTCGTGCAACTGGCTGTTGGCCAGGGCGTTCATGGGATAGACCACGATGGCCTTGACACTGCCGGGCTGCGGGTCGCGTAAGACCGAATCCACGATGGGCACCATGTAAGTGAGGCTCTTGCCGGATCCGGTACCGGTCGTCAGGACGTAGCTCTGGCCGTCTCTGGCGGCCTCCACAGCCTCGCGCTGGTGGCGGTGCAGGGTGATGGGCCGCTCCCCCGCGTCGTCCGGGTTGGTCTTGACACGGAACAAGAGCTCGCATGTGGGATGAAGCAGACCGTCGCGGACGGCCTCCGCGATGGTGCCGCCTTCGGCGAAGCTTGGATTGAGCGACACCCAAGGGTGCGGCCAGCGAACCCGCTGGTTGCGTTCCTCCTCCAGGTGCACGGCAATTCGGTCATCCCGAATATGCACCAAGGACATGGTGAAATCTTCGTAGTCAGCGACAAGACGCTCATGCAACTGAAAAACATCCATGTCCTACTTCTTCACCGTATGTCGTTTTTTTCGTGCTTGGGCGAGATCACCGCCGTACATATCTATCATTGATGGCCCCAGGATCCGAGAGCCCTACAGATGTTCGTTCTGTTATGTTCACAGAACGGTATGTGACGACGGAGGAGTGCATGGCGAAGCTCGGCATCTATCGCGATTTCCTCCGTACGTTCGTCAAGCTTGAGAAACAAGTCCAGGACCGCGTCGCGGAAGTGTTCTCGAAGTTCGAAGGCGCGACATACGCCTCGCTTCATCTGGAACCAGTCAAAAACGCCAAAGATCACCAGATGCACACAATCCGCATAAACGATTTCTGGCGTGGGGTCGTTCTCGCACCGGCCAAGGGCGACACTTACGTTCTGCTCAACGTGCTCCCGCATGACAAGGCATACGAGTGGGCCAAGCGGCACCGGGCCACGGTCAACACCGTCACCGCGACCATCGAGTTGCGGGATGTCGTGACGCTGGAAACCACCTCCACTCCGGCGTCCTCAGCCGGAGCCGGCGGCGGCGCCCCACTGTTCGCGCATGTGAACGACGCCGACATGGCGCGACTCGGCGTGGACGCCCAGGTCCTGGCCTGGGCCCGCACATTGACCGCCGAAGACCAGCTGACCACCGCCGGGTTCCTGCCCAAAGCCCAGCATGATGTGCTCACCGGCCTGGCGGCCGGGCTGACGCCTGACCAGGTCTGGGCCGAGCTGCCCATCGGTGCCGAATCGTTCGACACCGAAGACGTCGCCGCCGCCGTCGAGCGTTCCGCCGGGCAAATCCTCCTGGTGCGCGGCCCTGATGAACTGATGCGGGCCTTCACCCAGCCGTTCGCTCTATGGCGTGTCTATCTGCACCCTTCTCAACGCGCCGTGGCGTACGGATCCTTCAGCGGCTCCGCCCGAGTCACCGGTGGTCCAGGCACCGGCAAGACCGTTGTCGCCCTGCACCGGGCCAAGCATCTGGCAGAGCAGGGTGACGGTCCCATTCTGCTCACCACATTCATCAGGACGCTGCCCGCGATCCTGCAGACCGCGCTTGGCAGCCTCATAGAGGACGGCGAGGTCCGCGAGCG
This sequence comes from Nonomuraea sediminis, assembly GCF_018531495.1. Classification (GTDB taxonomy): domain Bacteria; phylum Actinomycetota; class Actinomycetes; order Streptosporangiales; family Streptosporangiaceae; genus Nonomuraea; species Nonomuraea sediminis. The sequence goes on along the minus strand of NZ_JAHDTI010000008.1, from coordinate 34,469 downwards.
AATCCAGGTCAGGCATATCGACGCGGTCGCGCACCGCCTCGTCACCGGCGGCAGCGGCAGACTCGCCATCCTCGGACAGGACGAGGAGAAGGAGCGGTGGGCCCGGATCGTCCGCACGCTAGGCCTACCGGCGCGGTTCAACGAGACATTTCTCGCGCAGGAGTGGCGGCAGGTCGTCCTGACACAGGGGATCGAGACCTTGGAGGGTTTCCAGAGCGCTCGGCGGCATGGACGCGGGCGTGCCCTCGGCGCGTTGCAGAAAGCCCAGGTGTGGGCGGCGATCAGCGACTTTCTCACCGACCTGCGCAATGACGGCGTCTGGACCTATGAGACCGTGTGCGTGGAGGCCACTCGGCTGTTGCATGAGCGCGGGCTGCGACCGTACCGCCATGTCATCGTTGACGAGGCGCAGGACCTCAGCCCCTGGCAGTGGCGGTTACTGCGCGCCGCCGTCGAGCCGGCACGGGACGACCTGTTCCTCGCGGGCGACACCCACCAGCGTATTTACGACAACCGGGTGTCACTGCGCAGCGTCGGGATCGAAGTGGCCGGACGGTCGAGTCGGTTGCGGATCAACTACCGGACCACGGCGGAGATCTTGCGATGGAGCCTGTCGCTGCTGCGCGGTGAGCAGATCGACGATATGAACGAAAGCTTGGAGAGTCTGGCGGGCTACCGCTCTGACATTCACGGTCCCGAGCCCCTGTTGATCAGCGCCAGCGTGCCGCAGAGGGAACTGGACTCGCTCGTACAGTCCGTCCGCGAGTGGATAGATCAAGGAATTCCTCCCGGCCAGATAGGCGTCGCGGCCCGCTCCAACCACTATGCCGATCAAGCACTGGCCTGGCTCAAGGCCGCTGGCATCCCCGCTGCCTCGCTGGCCAGGAAGAATACCGACTCGGAGGTCGGCGTCGGCACGATGCATCGGATGAAGGGATTGGAGTTCCGCTGCGTGGTTGTGATCGGCCTCAACGAGCATGCCGTCCCGCCGCCTTCGGCAGTCACCCCTGCCGCCGACGACGAAGCCTCACATGATCACGACGTACAGCGTGAGAGATGCCTGCTGTTCGTCGCCTGCACCCGCGCACGTGAGCAGCTCACCATTTCTTGGCACGGTACCCCCAGCACGTTCCTTTCTGATACCTGAGGAGAAGTGTCGTAGCTTTACTGATCTAAACGAGAGCCGAGCGCGGCCATAGATACCCTGATTTTGAAAGCACACATTCCGAGAGGTCGGTCAGAGTGGTCCCTCATCGCGCCTTCGAGGCTCAAGGAGAATGGTGGCTGCCCGGTCGCGAAGGTCGGCGAGTTGCGGGAGTATTACGGTTCGATCCGGATGCCGGCTCCGAGCTACGGCTAATCGGCACCTTCCGCGGCATGGACGAAGAAGGGGAGCGGACGGAACGCCGAGGCGCAGTTGTGACCATCACTTATTCGCGCGACTCACTGGAAAACGCCGGCACTTACCCAAGAATCTTGGGACGAGCAGGCGGAAATTCTTACACACTGGAAGACTGTGTACGCAAAAGCGTCCGCAGATCCCTCACCGGCGGCGGCGGGACCGAAACAGTCAATGTCAACCAGATCTATCGAGGCGCCAATTTCGGAGACAGCGAGCTTCCCACGGCAAATTCAGTATCTGTTGACCTTCGTTACCTAACGCAGTGGATCGGGCGACCCGCCATCAAAGAATCCTACACATTCCTTTCCGAGTCCAACCCTGATCTCAAAGCAATAGACCTCAAGGTGGTTCCCCTCGACGATCAAACCGCACTGCTTGCCGACGGCACGCTCCGACTCACTCATAGCATTCGGGTTAGCGGCGACCGTATCACTGGTCGGAGTCTTGCTCAAAAGTTCTACTTCCGGATTGACTCTACACGCGTCGCAGGTACGCAAGACCTGCTCGAGCGCATCAGTGATCTACAGGATCTCGTGTCGATCGCCACTGGCCGGACAGCGGAAATCGATGGATTGCGGTACTGGAATTCCGCCCTGGCTAACCATGAGCGGGATGATAATGCCCATCCCCGACCGGTGGAATTTTTCGCAAAATGGAACAATCGAGACACTAGTAAAACCCCCGGCTCCATGCGCCTCCAAGACATCTATTTCACGTTCGAGCAGTTCGGTGGCGTTGAAGGTGTAGCCCGATGGCTCGACCAGGTCGAGCGCTACCGCAGCGCCCTCGGGCGGGTGGTGAGTAGTCGATACGCGCCCAGCATGTTCACTTCAGATCGCCTGCTCAGCTACGCTGCCGCTCTTGAATTCCTCGATCGGGTTAACCACACAAGCGGCGTTTTCGCACAACGCATGGCACGCTGCGCCACCTTGGCAGGGAGCCCGTTCCTCGCTCTCATCGGCGGCGACGTTCAGCGGTGGATCAAAGCGGTCAAGGATCACCGGAACGACATTGCGCACCATGGCGGGACCCATGTCAAGCAGAGCAACTCCGCGCAGTTCTTCCTTGCCAGGTCCCTGTATTGGGTTTTCGTGTTGTGCATACTGCGAGAGGCGAGAGCCCCCGAGGCAGTTTTTCAGCAGATCACCAAACATGACGCCTTCAATGGACTGGGGCCGAGGCTCCGGGCCACACTCCCACCTCTTTGATCGAGGCCACGTACCGTCGTCCTGATCGTGTGATGGCGACTGTCGGCGATGCTGCTGACCGAGGATGCCAGCGAGGGCGGCGCGGTGATGGTGGACGTGGAGGAAGCGACACTCCGCTGCCTAGGGTGAAGATCGGATTGGTCGGTAGCCTCCGCCCCCTGGCAGCCGGCGCTGCGCACGCTCATGCTGGCGCAGCAGCCGCAGGGTCTCCGGATCGAGTGCCAACGTCCGCCAGCTCGCCACGCATGACTGCTCGGTGGTTGCTCGTCCACGTTTGGCCGCCTTGCGGGTCGAGGCCTCGCGGCAACACATAGCCGCGTCGAGAAAGGGGCGAATGGCACATAATGGCGATGGTCAAGAACACATGGTTGCTCGGTGGTTGCTCGCGTGTACGCGATACAGCACGGCATCCATCATCACTTCGCGACACGACGGCGGGGAGAATTCCGTCCACAACGATAGAAGGTGTCAGTCCGCGGCACCGGGCGACACTGAGGGAACCGACTCATAATCCGTGGGTCGTGGGTTCAAGTCCCACCCGCCCTACTCTCATACACCCCATCCGACCTGCGATTACTCGGTTCTCGCGAGCCTCCGACCTCGTTGTTGATCATGGTTGGTTGCTCGGTGGTTGCTCTTGTGTACGGACCGTGTATCGCGGTAGATCATTTAGACCGCCATCGTTTCAGTCCCGCGGGTGAGCCCCTTCCAGGGAGAGCCCGGCCCGTGGGGCTCTCCCTGGCATAGAGCTCAGCCGGTCGAGGCCACCGCCTCGCGGGGAGAGCTCAACTTGACGGGAGCTCTCCCCTTGCGGGAGTTCAGATGGCCGGGCAGATGGGTGAGGGGTCCGGGGTGGCCGGGTCTGTTACGGCTGGCCGTACCATGTCGCGGAAGTCTAGCGTCAGGGGGTTGGCGCAGCCGGGGCGGAAGATCTTGATGAGGCCGTCGTGGCCGGGGGACCGGAGGAACTCGCCGTCGGCCAAAGGCCAGACGGTCAGGCTGTCGGGCTGCTTCACCCCGTCTATCTCCAGAATCCTGTTCAGGTACTTGTCGCCGAATCGGTGCAGTTGGAACCGATAGGTGTGATCGTCCGGAGCGTGGAAGGTGTAGGGCGTGGTGACGTCCAGGTTCCGGGGAATGCCGGTGTTGAGCTCCTTGATCTTTGTTGCGAAGGTGCTGAACGGCATCTTCGACTTCTCCAGCGCGTAGAAGAACCCGGCGTTCTCGTAGACGCCCGGCTGGACGCCGTTCTTGTTGATCTGGATCGCCACGTGGAAGCCGAGCCCCCCACACTTGTCGGAGTCCAGCAGCAGCCACTGCCCATCGGACTCCGGCCCCAAGCACCGCTGCCAGCGTTCGGGCACCACGCCCTGGAGCCCGCAGGCGAAGCCTCCGGCCACGCATGTGTTGACCACGTCCCGGTCGGGAGGCGTGTGGCCCGGACGGAGGCCGCCGTTGAAGCGGATCAGATCGGCGAAGTTCAGATTTGCCGCGGTGGGCATCAGCGTGGTCGCCTGCCCGTTGCCCCGATGCCGGTAGCCGGTGAACTCGTCCATCCGGTAACCGCTGTTGAGGAACACGCCACCAGCGCTGATCAGGAACGAGGGAGAGCTCGAGTAGATCTCCACACCCCCTTCCGCCCGGTCCGCGTCCGGATGGATCTTCGGCCGGTCACCGTGGTAGAAGCGCTCCTCGTACGGCGTGCCCTTGTTCATGGCCAGCTCGTAGGCGGCGCGCGGCGGCCGGTATTTCGACAGTCCGGCGATGGAGGCCTCGATCCGCCAGTGCCCGGGCAGCTTCCCATCCGTGAACTCCGACAGACCGGTGTAGAGCAGGAAGAACCCGGTCTGTGGGTCGGAGCCGCCGCTGTAGTAGCTGCCGTTGGCCGCGTCGGTGTTGGCGGCCAGCCGCCGGAACGGCCCGGCCCGGCGCAGCTTGTTGCTCGACACGGCGAACTTGGTGGTCGCGTAGTCCAGCAGGATCCGCGCCGCCGCCCGCATCCGCGGTTCCTCGGCGAAGTCGTACAGATTCAGCAGCGCGTTCAGCGAGTAACGCTGGTACGGCCGAGCGTTGAACTCCAGGAAGTCATGCTTGGAGATGGTCTGCAGGAACCGCAGCAGGTAGACGTCCATGCCGTTGACGTGGTTGTCCCAGATGGCGTCCTGCGTCTCGGCGAAGAAGATCTGGTTGGTGAGGTAGCGGGCGCTCTCGATGAGCAGGATGTGGTTCTCCGATTCCGGCGAGACGAAGGCGCAGATCACCTTGCCTTCCTCGCTGACCCGGTGCGGCCCGTTCATCGTCAGCAGCTCGTGGGTGATCTTCTGCCAGACGTCGTTGTCGAGGAGCCAGCGGTCCCGGTAGGCGATGTAGAGGAGACCCTTGAGGAAGGTGTCGTAGTCACCCAGCGTCTTGGGCTCGACCGGGCAGTCGTCGGATTCGGTGCCGACGGGCTTGGTGGGCATGTCCCGCAGGATCTCGTTGACCAGCAGACGGTTGGGCAGCTCGCCGGCGCAGGCGTCGGCGTTGCCCTCGAGCTGGACCCGCTCCATCCGGGTGACCATCGTGGCCGCCTCGTCTTCGCCCGGCTGGGTGCCGTCAAGGTCGACGATCTTCTGGCAGGCGAGCTGCTCGACCACAGCCTTGGTGCGGTTGTCGTGCGTGGCCAGGGCAGTCGCGGGATCGGTCGCGGACATCGCCGAGATGTCCACGTCCTCGCTGAACGAGGTAGGGGTGAAGCCGACCGGGATCGTCCAGCCTTGCCGGCAGGTGGAGCCGCCGATGCCCGTGTCGCAGCCCTCCACGACGAAGGTGATCGGTCCCCAGTTGGGCGGCAGGCCGACCCGGATCTTCCCGCTGGTCCGGGAGCCCTTGATCTCCCGCTGGCCCAGGTTCCTGCCGTTGCTGTCCCACCGTACGATGAAGACGTCGTAGTCGAAGCGGGGCTGGCTCGGCCCCCACTCGAAGACGGCCTGGCCCTCCTGCTGGTAGGCGGCCACCACCATCTTGTCGCCCTGGTCGGGCGACCAGGCGATCTGGCCGTGCTGGTAGTCCTGCCGCTTGCCCCGCCTGCCGGACACGTCCTGCTCGGGGCCGGTCGGGCAGCTCAGCAGGCCGGCCGAGCCGCGCAACTCCTGCCAGCGCTCGCCGATCAGCCCGCCGGCCTGCTGCGTGCAGGCGGCCTGGCCAGGCTGGGCCTGGAGCGTGACGTGGACCGGGATCGTCCAGCCTTGCCGGCACGTCGCCCCGCCGAGGAAGCCGCCCGCGTCGCAGCCCTGGACGACGAAGGAGTACTCGCCCATGCCCTGCAGCCGCCTGGTCCAGCGGCCGAGGTCGCCGTCGCTGGGCGACATGAGCCTGGCCTTCAGCTCGTCCTGGCCCAGGTTCGCGCCGTCCTTGTCGTAGCGGATCTGGAAGAAGTCGTAGGTGAACGGCGTGGTCGGACCCCAGTCCACGCTGACCCTGTTGCCCAGCAGGTAGGCCGCGACCGTCATCTGCGCGCCCTGGTCGGGCGACCAGACGATCTCACCGTGCTCGAAGCGCTGCCGCTTGCCGTGACGGCCGGGCACGTCCTCCGCCGCCGCGACGGCACAGCCCAGCGGGCCGAGTTCGTGGCCCATGCTGTACCACTTGCCGTAGATCTCGCCCTCCCAGGCCCCGATGAAGCATTTGGGAGAGATGCCGTCGTGGGTGCTGCCGGACAGGTCCACGTGCGCGGTGACCGGGATCGTCCAGCCCTGCCGGCACTTGGATGAGCCATAGCGGGGCTTGTCGCAGCCTTCCACGACGAAGACGTAGTCGCCGCTCTTGTCCGGGTTGACCCTGTGCGAGCCGGTCGTCGGGGTGACGAACCTGGCGCTCTCCTGGCCGAGGTTCTGGCCGTCGCGGTCCCAGCGCACCAGGAAGTGGTCGTAGCTGAAGGGGTTGGCCGGGCCGAACTCCACGACCGCGGACTTGCCGAGCTGATAGGCCGCGACGGTGAGGTCCTTGCCCTGATCGGGTGACCAGGCGATCTGGCCGTGCTCGAAATCCTGGCGTTTACCATTGCGGCCGGGCACGTCCTGCTCGGGGCCGGTGGCGCAGCCGAGTGGGCCGTCCTTGCCGTCGAGGAGATCCCACCGGTCGTGGATGAGGCCGATCGGCGTGATCGTGCACGGGCCGCCGGACGCGGTCGCAGCCTGGGCGGGCGGACCGATGACCGCCAGCATGGCGGCGAGCATGGCGAGCAGCGTGAGGAGTCGGGTGAGCATAGCGCCGATCGTGAAACCGGAGCCGGCCCGGCGCCAGAGTAGGCCCTACTCAGTCAGACGCCCGGGGGTCCGATCGTGACCCCTTCAGGCCGGTGTGAGTGACGAAGGCGTCCAGCAGGCTGGATCGGAACTACATCCGCGTACGAGGTCTCCTGACCCGCGGCGAAGAACGGCTGGTTGGTGAGGGGGTTGATCAGGGTGAATTCCAGGCGGGCGTGGAGTTCGGGTGCCGGCCACCACAGGTCGAGGAGTTCTCCCGGGCCGGCCGTAGCACCAGCACGCGGATGGACAGGACAGTGCGCGGGCGTCCCCGCCGCCGAGCAGCACTGGCTGCGGCGTGCCTGCGCCGCAGCAGATCACGATGCCAGCGCAGGATCGTATCAGGGCGGACCAGCAACGTGAGACGCCGCAGCCCATAGGCAGACGATGCAGCAGCCGCGCGAGAGGGAACCGATCTTCCCGTGTGAACGCGGGCTTGTTCACCTGCCGTTGCAGCGCGGTCAGCTGATGCCGGAGCACCAAGATCTCGATGTCCTTGGCGCGATCGCCGGTGGACAGGTTCTCTCGCGCCATCCGAACGATCAGCGCCTTGATCGGGCGGCGGGTGGAGGGGCGTCCTGGGCGCCGCCTGCCAGTGAAGGTCCACTTCCGCGCCACGAGGTTGCGATGCCAGCGCAAGAACGTCGCAGGGGCGACCGGGAACACCTCGGCCCACCGGCGGCGCTGGATCAATCGAGACAATGCCGCGAACCAGAGCCAGTCGGCACGACCCCACCGCGGCCGGCCTCCGAGTTGACGGCGGAGCACCTGGTTCTCGTGACGCAGCACCAGCAGCTCAGCCTCCCTGGACGCATCAGAGCGGACCAGCACCGCCACAAGCCCGCATAGGCACCGAACCACCCGGTAGATCAGCGATAACAGCACCCCGCGATGGTGACAACCGCCGTTCTGATCGCGCAGCAGAATCCCAGCTCAGAGCCCGGACCGTGTTTTAGAGCGGGACACGATCCGGGTGCTGGTCGCCCACGACCAGGCGCCGGTACGGCAGGCGCTCCGCCTGACGCTGGACAGCGAGCCAGACATCGAGGTCGTCGACGAGGCAGCCAACAGCGCCGAAGCGGTGCGCAAGGCGCTCTGGCGGCGTCCCGACGTGGTCGTGATGGACCTGCGCCTGCCGTACCTGGACGGGGTAGTCGCGATCCGGCAGCTCACGGGCACTGAATCTCCCGGGAACTGTCGATCGAAGAAGGCACGGTGAAGACGCACGTAGCCCGCGTCCTCGCCAAGCTAGGCCTGCGCACCCGGGTTCACGCGGTCATCTACGCCTACGAGCAGGGCCTGCCGTACCTCAAGGATGCGCAGCCGCCTTCGGCTTCTCGCTTCCGCGCGGGCTCCAGAGCTCACTCCATTCCTCGGGCCGAGACGCCCAGGCGATGGCCGCCATGATCGTCAGATGTATCGGCGCCGAGATGCTGTTCATGAGCGAATCCTGGCTGATGATGTGCGTGAGCACCGCGCCTACCAGGATGACGACCAGGAGCGCGGAGGCCAGGAATCTGAACCGCCTACGTGGGATGACCAGCAGCACGGCGGCGACCAGTTCGCCGGCCCCGATCACGAAACGGAACCAGGACGGATACCCCCAATTCGCAAACTTCACCGAATACGCTGGGCCGAAGAACGTCGGACCTGGCCAGAACTTTGTCACCGCACCGACGGCGAACTCCAGGGCCAGTAACAGGCACAGGCCGATCAGCAGCCGTTGCCGCCACACAGGGGCCATGTTGTACTCCTTGAGTTGATCGAGAGAACGACGAGATCCCCGTCGGCCACCGGTGAGATACGGCGCGACGGGAGAGTGTGACGTCAGGCGACGCCGTACCGCATGACGGTTGTGGCACTCGCGCCGCCTGGCGTGGGTCAGCCCCCGGTGCCGCCGGCCACCTGCCTGGTGGTGGCGTTGAGGCGGTTGAACAGGTTGGTCACAGCGATCATCAGGATCAGGGCCGCGAGCTGCTGCTCGTCGTAGTGCTTGGCAACCTGGTCCCAGATCTCGTCGGGGACCGGGTCGGGTCGGTCAGCCAGCCGGGTCGCTGCCTCGGCGAGCGCCAGCGCGGCGCGTTCGGCGTCGGTGAAGCAGGACGTCTCCCGCCAGGCCGCCACCGCCCACAAGCGCTCGTCGCTCTCGCCCGCCTTCTTGGCGCTGCGGGCGCCGGAGTCCACACAGGCGCTACAGCCGTTGATCTGGCTGGCCCGCAGATGGACCAGCTCCAGCGTCTGCTGTGGTACGCCACCGGTGAACGTCGCCTTGTACAAGGCCTGAATAGCCTGCATGGTGTTGGGAAGGACCATCGCCGGGTTCTTCATCCGTGCTCCCATGACCGCTGTCCTTTCGAAGGTTTTGAGTGGTCACCGCCTTTCGCGCACCCGACCGCGGATATCGCGATCACGTGGGACGAAAAGGCGCTTTCGGACAGCCCCAGCCTCCGATACAGCCTCTAGCAGCATCAACGTCAGCCGACTCAATGTGCGTTAATCTCAGGCTTAACGTCCAAAGGGGGCGCTCGTGGAGCTACGGGACATCCAGATCTTCCTGACGCTGGTCGAGGAGCTGCACTTCGGCCGCACCGCCACCCGGCTGTACATCACACCAGCGCGGGTCAGTCAGGTGATCAAGAAGCTAGAGCGCCTGATCGGCGGCGAACTCTTCGAGCGCACGAGCCGTGCGGTACGGCTCACGCGCCTGGGCGAACAGCTCCGCAACGACCTGCATCCGATCTACCACGGTCTGAAAGAGAGCATGGAGCGGGCCAGGCTGGCCGCTCAGGGCATCACCCAAGTGCTCCGCATCGGCATGATCCCGAGCAACGCTCACGACCTGCGCCCCTTCTGGGACACCTTCCGTTGCCGCCACCCGCACTGGGGCCTGCGGATCCGCCACAACTCCTTCGTCGACCCGTTCGGCGGGCTGCGCAAGGCAGAGATCGACATACTGATCGCCTGGCTGCCCGTCGAGGAACCAGACATGACCGTCGGCCCCGTCATCTGCACCGAACCCAAAGTGTTAGCGGTGGCCACCGGCCACGAACTGACCGATCAGGGATCGGTCTCGCTGGAGGCGCTCGCTGACTTCGGCGTCCTCGCATCGGTCATGCCCGTGCCCGACTACTGGGAGAACGCGTTCGTTCCCTTCCACACACCCAGCGGTCGCCCGATCGAGCGTCTCCCGATCATCACAAACCTTGACGAGCTATACACCATTGTCGGCACTGGCGAGGCCGTCAACTCCTTGGGCAATCACGTCACCCGTTATCACGCCCGCCCCGGCATCACCTACCTGCCCATTCACGATGCCCCTCTTCTCAGATGGGGCCTGATCTGGCGCAGCGACGCCGAGACCGACCTCATCCGCGCCTTCGCCCAGGTCGTCCGCGATCTCGGCACTTTTCAGGAATCGTGACCTTGAGACATCGACCACGTCTTCATGCCGGCGCGCCAGCCGTACGGGCCCATCGAGCCTGCGGGTGCCTATTAATCATCCGGCCTGGTCAAGCCGCGTAGCGGTACTCGTTCAAGATTCCGCCGAGTCGCTCATGCCGACGGATATCGAGCGGTGTGCTCCATGCCGGGTCAGTGCTGGAAGCGGGAAGCGGTAGGAGCGGAGCTGCCTGCCGAAGAGAGCGGTGTGGCCTGTGCTCGTGGTAGAAGGTCTCGAACTCCTGCAGCGCGTGCAGAAGGTGCTGCTGGTTCCAGATCAAGTGCCCAGTCGGGTGTGCAGTGACGCCGAGGACGCGGATGCGGCGGGTGGCGTGCTCGATGATCGCCAGCACGTGCAAGCGCGCCCAGTGAGCGTGCGGACCTCGAAGAAGTCGCACGCCCGCAGGGCACCTTGTGGGTGCCAAGAACTCGGCCGCCGTATGCGACCTGCGCGTATTCGTGGATCAGCCCGCCGAGGGCGGTCACGTCGAATGACCTTGATATCGTCCTCGACCGGGTCGGGAAGGGCTCGCAGCGGAGCGGCCTGGCTCAGCGAGCGATGTGGGCGATGCTCGTTGAAGTGGGTCTCGTAGGCGGCCAGCACGCGTCGTAAGTGGCGGGCGTTGACGATGAGGATCCGATCGAGGAGTTCTCGGCGCAGGCCGCCGATCCAGCGCTCGGCGAACGCGTTGGCTCGCGAAGCCCGAGGCGGTGTCTTGATGGATGCGGACGCCTGCGGCGGTGAAGACTTCGTCGAACATCGTGGTGAACTTCGTATCCCGATCGCGGATGAGGAACCTGAACCCCTCCACCCTGTCCCCCAGTTCGATCATCAAGTTCCTGACCTGCTGCGCAACCCACGGCCCGGTCGGGTGCTCGGTGACACCGAGGACGTGCACCCGGCGGGTACCGAGCTCCATGACGACCAGGCAATACAGGCGCTGGAACAGCACAGAGTCGCAGTGAAAGAAGTCGCACGCCAAGATCCCCGCAGCTTGAGCACGCAGGAACTCACTCCAGGTCGGTCCCACGCGTCGCGGTGCGGGGTCGATGCCGGCCTTCTTCAAGATCAGCCACACCGTGGAGGCCCCGACCCGGTAGCCCAGAGCCGCGAGTTCCCCGGCGATCCGCCGATATCCCCACAGCGGATTCTCCCGGGCCAGACGAAGTACCAAGGTCCGGATGGAGACGCGGATGGGAGGCCGACCATGGCTGCGGCGCTTGAAGGTCCACCGCCGCCGTACGAGATCGGCGTGCCAGCGCAGCAGCGTGCCCGGCGTCACGAACAACCGCCGACGACCGGCTCGGGACAGCAGCCACGCCAGCGCGCTGATCACCGCCCGATCCGCCCACGACGGCCGAGGCCTTGCCACCTGCCGACGCAACACCGCGAGCTGATGACGCAAGACGAGGATCTCCGCGTCTTTCGACCTCTCCGAACGACCCAGCAGCACCACCCAACCCGAGGATCAGATAGAGCAACCGCAACGCCATGGACAGCGATCATGCCTGCCAGAACGGGAACACCAAACCCCAGGTCAGCCCCGACGGCCGAGTTTCGGGCACCCACAGGATCTCACCCTCGGGCGACCCTGGCCTCAGGCGAACAGGGCCGAGACCGGACCCTCGCGGCAACGTCGACGGTTCGGCCGTCAGGGGCTGACCGTCGGGTGTCGTGGGTTGAGGGCGGGCATACCAGGCGCGGGGATACCGGGCGCTGGCTCGGTGTCAATCGCCGATAGAGCATGGTCCAGAAGCCGCGGCGCTCATGCTTCGGCTCTACTTTCCCCTATCCCCGGCGGCCGACAGGATCGCTGGCCGCCAGGGGGGCGGAGCCGCCGGTCAGCCTGCGGCCTTCCGGTTGCAGAACACCTCCTTGAGGAGCCTTTCCACCACCTTCGGGTACAGCGCTGCCGGGTCGGCTGCGGCGTCCCCGGTGGTCAGCGAGACGGTCATGGTCTTCTTGCCGTCGGGCGAGCTGTACATCAGCGTCCCGTAGCCCGCCGGAGGGCTGCCGTTGTGCTGGTAGACGGTGCCGCCGCAGTTCGGGCCCAGGTCCTGCACCCACAGCCCGAGGCCGTAGCCGAGCTTGCCGTACGGCTTGCGCATCTCGGCCAGCAGCGGGGCCGGCAGGAGCTTGCCGCCCATCAGCGCGGAGATGAACGTCTGGAGATCCTGGGTGGTCGAGATCAGTGCTCCGGCGCCGGCCAGCAGGGAGACGTTCTGGCGGGAGACGTCGACCACCTTCCACTGGCCGGCGTCCTGGTAGCGGAGGTAGCCGTGGGCGTGCGGGCCGGGGATCTGCGTCCGGTCGCCCGGCACCACGGTGTTCCGCATGCCGAGCGGTCGCAGGATGCGCCGCTTCATCTCCTCGGCGTAGGGGCGGCCGGTGACCTTCTCGATCAGCAGCAAGGCCAGCGTGTAGTTGGTGTTGGCGTATCTCTGGTCCGTTCCCGGCTCGAATCGGGGCTTCTTGGACAGTGCCAGCCGTACCAGCTCCTCCGGTTGGTAGCTGTGGAAGCGGTTGTCCAGCCACTCCTTGCCCTGGCCGGGGATCCCCGGCTCCCACTTGCCGTCGGCGTCGAAGTCGCCGGTGTAGTTGAACAGGCCGGTGGTGTGCTGCAGCATCATCCGTACGGTGATCCGCTGATCCAGCCCGAGCTCGGGCAGGTAGTCGGCCACCGGTTTGTCCAGCACGACCTTGCCCTCGGCCACCAGTTGCAGCACCAGGGTCGCGGTGAGGGGCTTGTTGACGCTGCCCGTCCAGAATCGCCCGTTGGTCGGCGGCTTGGCGGGCTGGCCGAGCTTGCGCACCCCGGCGCTGCCGGCCCAGTCGCCCCGCTCATCGTGAACACGCAGCTGCACCCCGGCGAGACCGAGATCGACGATGTCCTGGATGGCCTTCTGCAGCTGCGGACGATCCTGCCCGGCGGCGACCTTCGACACGGCCCCGCTGTCCGCTACAGCCACCGCGGGGGTGGCCGCCCCGGCCAGCAGCGCGGCCGCCAGTGCCGCGACTGCCACTCGCCGGGAGACCCGCGGCGTCGGGACCCTGTTTTTGACGGTGTGCAGGGATTTACCCATAACCATTCCTCACTTCGCGATAGTACGTGTTTTATGCAACTCGAAAGCTACGTTGCATTCGAAATAGCGTCAAACGCCAGAGAAGGATCAGCCCAGGTAGGAAACGATAAATTGATGCAATGACGCTGCGCTCGAATGCAATGCAGAGTTGCAATGAATGACGGCGAAGGCAATACTGGCGGCATGCCGGGAGAACGATTGACCCAGCGGGACCGCGAGCGCATCGCGGCCGGGCTCGCCGACGGGCTCTCCTACGCCGAGATCGCCAGGCGGCTCGACCGGCCGACCTCGACGATCACCCGGGAGATCGGACGCAACGGCGGCCCCGGCGACTACCGGCCCCAGCAGGCGCACCAGGCGACGGCCCAGCGTGCGCGGCGCGGCACACCGGCTCCACCCCGTGCGACCGGATCGCCGGGCGGCGGCGCGGAAGACGAGCTCGTCGAGATGGCGGTCAGGTCAGGGCTGCCGAGGATGACCGCGCGCGTGCACATCGACCTGCTGCTGTCCGAGGACGGCAGGCGCACCGCGGCCGAGCTGAGCCACAGACTGAAGATCAGCCCGGCCTCCGTCTCCGTCGCCGTGAACTTCCTGGTCGAGCAGGGGTTCGTCCGCCGTGAGCGCGATCCGCAGCGGCGTCGCGACATCTACGTGACCGACGACAGCACCTGGTACAACTCGATCATGATCAGCAGGCGGCAGACACTCGAGACGGCGCAGGCCACGATGGCGGCAGCCGAGACGTACGGGCTCGACAGCCCCGTGGGGCAACGGCTGGCCAAGGCGGGGGCGTTCCTGGAAGGAATCAGCCTGGACATGATCGAGTCGGCCGACCGCCGCCGCGCCCTCCTGGCGTGACAGGGCTCAACCGTACCACCAAGGTGTACTTGGCCATGAAGCTGGCCTCGCACGGCGATAACCCACTCAACGCGATTCAGACAATTGGTGCATAGTGTCGATGGTCAAGAACACACGGTTGCTCGGTGGTTGCTCGCGTGCACGCGATACAGCCGGGCGCGCATTGTCACTACCCGGCACGACGGCGGGGATAGTCCCGTGCGCAGCGGCAGAAAGCGACACTGCGCGACACCAGCCGGCATTGATCAAGGCGACAAAAGATCCGCTGCTTCTCGCAGCGGCCCCCGGACCTATTCACCACGCAGCTAGGAGTCGATCGGCTGCACGATCTGCGCGATAGCCGTTGAGGGCACGCAGCTCGCCCGCCGGGGATCGGCAGGCGATCACTCCCATCCCTGCGACCTGCACGGATGAATATTCGGCACCCACAACGCGCAGCGCGGAACCGCAGCACGAGGGGCGACCGCCGCAGCGGCCGCCCCCGCGTCATTTTAGACCGCGCTCACGGTGTGATCTTGACCGTCGTCGTCACCTCAACGGCCTTACCTCCAACCCGGTGGACGACGTAGACGTACGCGTCGTGCGTCATGTCCGGGAACCTGGCGCCCTTCGCATCAAAGCGAGTCGTCGCGAGCGGCTCGAAGGTCGCGGGCTTGCCGCTCTTGGAGACGTAGAGGGTGTACTCCGTACCACTCGCGTCGCGGATGGGGAAATTGATCATCGTGAAATGACCATTGCGCGTGACGGTCGCATCGAGTACCGGAACCGTCGCCTGGTAGGTCGCGGCGATCGACACGTCGTGATCCGGCATCACGAAAGTCGTGGTGGCCGCGTACGGATTCGCGACCTCGACGCCTCCCGCCTCCCAGGTGTCGAACACGTAGTAGTCCGGTGCCGCATCAGCCGTGATCGTGACCACGTCGCCCGCGCGAGCCTTCGACGGTGACGCCGAGCCCTGATCCACCTTGATCGCGTAGGTCGGCTTATGCGGGCGGAGCTTGTACGTCTGGCCGCGCAGGGTGTCGAAGGAGACCGTCGCATCCGTGTCCCAGTTCGGGGCGGTGCCCGCGGCCGTGCCGACCTGCGCACCCGTCGAATCGAAGACATCCGTGCCTTCGGGCCAGGGGGACGAGATCGTCATTCGTTGCCCTGCCTCACTCGTGACCGTCACGTCGCCCACGCGGCCCGCGGAGCCGTCGTATGCAGCTGAGACGACGAAGGCGCCTTCCGCGCGCAGCCGCGCGAAGGATGCGTCCTCGCCGGCCACCCAGTTCGGGAACACCTTGACGACGCCACGATCGCTCGTCAGCAGCATGTTGTTGATGGCGGCGGTCGCCCCAATCTTCTCGACGCCGTGCACGCCATCGCTGATGCGTAGGTTCGGCTGAATCTGGGTGTTGATGGTCTCGGTGAGGTTGTCGAGCACCACCTTCGCGGGGTAGCGCGTCAGGACGGCATCGTTGAAGATGCGCGGGAAGTTGTTGATCTGGCGCCAGGCGCCGGATCCGAACACGTCGATGGTGTTGCGGGCGATCTGCTGTTCCTTAGCCGAGGAGTAGTAGCCGAGCTGGCCCCCGGGTACCACGATGTCGAGCGGAATGATGTTCCCGTCGCCGGGAACCGGGTTGGCCAGCGGAACCCACTGCCCGCCCTTCCATTCCTTCTCCGCGAGTGAATACACCTCCTTGCCGTTCCACGTGCTCGTCGGCTGGGGCGCGAGGTGATCGTACAGATCCTGCCAGTGCGCACGGCGATCCTTGTCACGACCCAGTAGCACGCTGGCATCGATCAGTTCGCGGAGCACCTTCTTGAGCGCCGCAAGCTCGACGGCGGGGTTGGTTGCCCAGGAGCCTTCGTTGTACCCGGCATACAAGGTGTACAGATCGCCGCTCTTCTGCAGCCACGCATCGTAGAAGTTGACACAGCGCACCAGGTAGTCGTAGACCTTCTCGGACAGGAACTTTTTGTCCTGTGTGTAGTGGAAGTATTGGATGAGCGGGTATGCGCTGTACGGGGCGTTGAGGGCTTCCGCGTGGTAGGTGTCGTCGGTCACCGTCCCCCACGGGCCGATCCCCACGGGGAAGAGAACCGCGTCGCGAATGCCGTCCTGCAGATCGGGGCGCGAGTCGATGAACGCGCTGTTTATGCGTCGGAGCTGCGCCGGGTCTGCGGCGCGTGCTTCCCCGTTCGGCAGGAAGTCGAGCATGGCATCGACCGCCGGCAGCGAGAGCTTGGGCCGGTTGCTTGAGTTGGTGCCGTAGAAGGTCGCGATGAAGTTGTAGTTCAGGTGGTAGTCCGACGACCAGTTCGGGTTGTCCGTCGTGTGCCACAGCCCGTAGAGTCCGGGCGCGAGGTTGCCTGCGCGGGAGGTGCTGCCGAGCAGGTACTGCGCACCGTAGTAGTAGCGCATGACCTCGGGCCGGTTCGGAAGATCGATGTAGGAGGCCGACCAGAAGTTCTTCCACCACTGCGCCTGCTCGCGCCTCAGCTTATCCAGCTGTGCGGGTTCGGAAGCATCCGCGAGAAGCGCGAGCGCTTCTGCGTCCGGATCCTCGCCGGGGAGAGCTCCCCCGGCGTCATAGGTCTTGCCGCCGCCGCCGACCGTGGTCACGATTTGCACGGCCGTGGCCGGTTCGAGCGTGAACCCCGTGTAGCTCTCGCCCTTCGCCGGGTCGGCCGTGACTTTGGTGTCCGCTCCGACTACGGTCGTCGCGAGCGTCGCCTTGGAACGCCATGACAGCGGGTTTTTCGGCGCGTTGTTGAAGGTGGCGCGCGAAGCAGTCGCGATCCCCTGCTCCACGCCGCTGGTCACCGGGTAGTGGGCGTTGCCGCTTTTGCCCCAAGTAGTGACCTTCAGGTCGACCGGTTTCGAACCTTGCGACGTGACCTCAGAGACCATGATGTTGTGGTCGGGTGCCAGCCATGTCCGCATGGAGACCGGAACACCGCCCAGCGCCATGGTGGTCTCGATCCGTGCATCCAGGATGTTCTGGGTCTCCTTCGTGGTCACTGCCTCGCCGGCATCCTTGGTCGTCTCGTACAGTTCGAACTGTCCGATGCGCGCACGCGGGTTCGGGTCCGTGTTGGTCCGCTGGAGCGGCTCGGTCACGAGGAGTCGGAAGTGCGCACCGGTCACGGGCGCGTCGAGATTCTCGTCGAAGACATCCTTCGTGTTGCCCTCGACGACGGAGACGTCTGTCCACGTTGCGCCCGACCCGCCGGTCTCGCCGACCTGCAGGCGGAAATCGCTCGTATTGTTCATGCTGTACCCGCTGCGCACGGCGCCATCGTTCTTGACGACCCATCTCTGCACCGTGATGGGCTTGGGGAACGACAGCTCGAGCCAGTGCTCTTTGCCGATTGCGGTCACCCAGCCATAGCCGTTCGGAGAGGGCTGCATATTGCCGCTGACGGCGGTGCGCGGCTGGAAGTCGTCGTGGGACGAGCTCGCGGTGACCTCGGAAGCGCCGGGCGCGAGGTTGATCGCTTTCGTGTCCTCGCGCGCCTTGAGGGTAACGCCGCCGATGGGAAGCGGCTTAGTGAGGTTGTCGCCGCTGTTGAAGACGCCCTTGAGGTCGCCGGCCGAGACGAAGTCGGACTTCGAAACGAGAAAGGTCTTCTCTCCGCCCGCGCCTGCCGACGTCACGCCGAGATCTCCGTTGCCGAGCAATGCCGTGTTCGGTAACGAGTTCGAGTACGCGCCGCCGTACGCGTCCCCTGTCCACTTGCCGGTGATCGCGCCGATCAGCTCCTGGATGTGCGCCCACTCCGGCGACGATTCCTTGGGGGTGCTCACCTCGGATGCCACGACTGCCTGAGCGGTCGGCGCGATGGCACCCGCGCTAACGCACGCCGCGATCGCCACAGCGCTCATTCGGTGCAGAAATCTACGTCTCATTCGTATCCTCCTGATTCGTCTCGGTGTCATTGCATGGGCTGGCGAGTCATCGTGCGCAGCTGCGAGCATGCGTGCTCAGGACGGCGGGAGGGAGCCTTCGCCCGCACCGCGCCCGTTCGTTGTCACAGGCCAGACGATGGGTGCGTGCGCGACGTCGTAGGCGTCCCGACGCAATACCTCGGCGTCGTGATGCGCGTACGTCTGGAAGCCGAACCTCAGTCGGACGATGCCCGCTTCCGTCAGCGGGTAGTTGGTCATCCAGTAGTTGTTGTACGCCCACGCGAGCAGCCGTGGATTCCGCTCCCGTGGCACGGTGTCCAGCGGCGGACCGAAGTGGAACGTGCCGAACTGGACGAGCGGTGTGTCCGGGGTGAACAGCGCGTGCGTGCGGGTGCTGTCGCCGAGTGCCGCGAACGATTCGACGGTCGCCCAGCCCCGACACGCGCCCTTCAGCTGATCCGTGTCCAGACCCACGATCTCGCCTGCGTTGTCAAACGAGCCCACCCATCCGGCGTCCGCCCGCAGCGGCACGACGAAGTACACTGCCTGCGGCGAGGTGTCGGGTAGGAGCTCAAAGTCGACGACCACCTCGATGAGCGCCGACCGGCTCGAGAACGTGAACCGCTGCGTCAGGTGCCTGACGCCGTCGGCCTCAAACCTGCGCGTCATGATGACCTGATCGTTTTCGACGAGGACCGTGCACCCCAACGGACGACGCGCACGTTCGCGGATGGGACGCCATGCGTCCCATCCGCTGGCGTCGAACTTCTCGCCGTCCAGGTCGCGCTTGTAGAACGCCTCGCGCGTCCCGTCCACGAGCGCATCGGCGCGTTCTCGGACGTACTCGAAGAAGTCGAACTCGTCCTCGATATTGAGGACCTCCGACTCCGACGTACGATCCCACAGCGAGAGGATGCGTCCGGTTCGCGCGTCGTACCGGACGCGGTGGAACGGTGTTTCGATCGTTCCGGTGACCCGTGCCAGCTCGGAGAATGCATCCCAGCTGGGTGCCCCGAAGGTTGGGCTCTCCTCCAGCGCGTGCGAGACGGCGTCGTGGTCTTCCCGGGACGGCAATTGGTCCAGCGGAATGACCCGCCAACTGCGCGCAGGCATCTCGATCGGGCCAACGCACCGCACATCGTCTTCGGGCAGGCGCACCCGCCACGGCCGCGCGTCGTACGCCATGCGTTGAGCGCGGTACGTGCGCTCGCCTTCCGCGCCGACGTTGCGGAACCACGCGTTCGAGATCTCCGGGTACATCGTGCGATCATGGGTCGCCGCGTTGACGACGAGAACACCGGACAGTCCGCGATCGGCCAGGGGATTCTGCGCGAGGGCCTCGAGACCGGACATCACGGCAAACCCGGCGAGTTCATCCGCCTCATGCGCGAGCGACTTCTTCAACAGTTCGGTCGTGACCGCCTGCGGGTTCGCCGGGGAGGGGTCATAGAAGCCCCACGTGTGCTCATCGAAGAGGTCGCCGCGCTCCTGCGCCAGGATCACGACATCGGGGCGGTCGGTGCCCATGACCGACGCTTCCTGCAGCCGCGCCTTGGCCAGGCGAGAGGTCGCCGTAGCTGTGGGGGTGCTGCCGGCTCCGAACGTCCAGTAGTCCGTCCAGTCGCCTCGCTGCACCTCCAGCGACGCGTCTGGGACGATGCTCGCTGCCCGGAGCAGATCGTCGAAGGTGGCGTACCGGATCGTCGGGCCCTCGCCGCGATCGTTCCACCGACGGATGAGGTCGGGCAGGAACGGGCTGGGTGGCGCGTTGTCCCACATGACCGGGGAACAGGTGCTAGACAGGTACACGAACGGCAGGGAGTAGTCCATGCCGCCCAGGTGACGGGACAGCCCCGCCCACCCCTGTGCCATCCGCTCGACAGAGTGGTCCCAGGAGAACAGCAGCTGGTCGAACATCGTGTAGTGGTGCCCGTTGAACACTCGCAAGGTGCGTCCGCTGGGCGCCTCCCAGAGGAAAAGGCCCGGCCTCGGATTGATCGGCCGCCCCGAGTGCAGGTTCGCGCCCATGACGAACATCTCCACGCCGGCATCGAGCAGGACATCGGCCAGCGCCCACTGCGCTCCCGGCACGTCGTGCTGACAGGCGACGGCGACGCGGGTGTCGAGGATCTCCTCGAGTTCCCCCTTGCCCGCGATGAGCCGTTCGAGTCCTCGCCGATCCGGGAGGGCGCTGATGTTCCACCGCAGCGCCGCGAGGCCGATGCGCCCCTGCCGGTGCAGTGCCCGGAATCGCTCGACGTCGGCGGATGACGCTCGGCGAAGCCAACGTAGGACCGGCTCATACGCCTCGCACGTCCACTTCGGGCGCGCGCCACCCGGGAGGTCTGCTGTCGATTCGAGCCAGTCGATCGCTTGCGAGATGTACTCCCCTTGAAGCTCCCAAACGACGGGCTGCGAGTGGGTGTAGCCGACGTCGAGGTGGCTGTGGTGCAGAACCAGGATCTCCTCGACCTCGACCTCGGACCCGATGTCGGCGGGGTTCTGGCTCACTTAGTGGCTCCTGTGGTGAGTCCGGCGATGAACTGCTTCTGCAAGGTGAGGTAGCCGGCGACCGGGATGATCGCGGCCAGGAACATCACGCCGAACAGCTGCGCGTAATTGGTGGAGTACTGGCCCAGCGACAAATACAGACCGGTGGTGACGGTCTGGCCGCGCAACGGGCCGAGGATGAACTGCGGATTCATGAAGTCGTTCCAGATCCACAGCGACAGGAAGATCGCGACGGTGGCGGTGGCCGGCCGCAACAACGGCATGACGATCGTCCACCAGATCCGGAGCATCCCTGCGCCGTCCAGAGACGCGGCCTCGACGATCTCGCCGGGGACGGCACGCAGGAAGCCGGAGTACACGAACACCGCGAACGACAGATACCCGCCGCCGACGTTGGTCAGGATCAGCCCGGCGTAGGTGTGGTCCAGATGCAGAAATGTCAGGATCTTGATGGTAGGTAGCAGGACCACCGCGGGCGGGATCATCAGTCCGGCGGCGAAGGCGGCCAGGACGATCCGGCGCAGGCGGGCCGAGCGGCGGGTCAACCAGAAGCTGAACGCCGCGCCCAGCGGGATCACCAGCAGCACCGAGGCGACGACGGTGAGCGTGGAGTTGGCCAGACCGATCTGGACGATCTTGTCCGACCGGGACAGCGCGTCGGAGATGTTGTGCGTCGTCGGCGGCACCGGCGGGGCCGCCGGGTTCTGGATGATCTGGTCCTGGGTCTTGAAGGCGTTGACGATCGTCAGGTAGATCGGGGAGATGAATGCCAAGGTCAGCAGCCCGGCGGCGGCCAGGTAGGCCCGGCTGGTCCAGACCCGTCGCGCCGACGCCGCCGTCGGCGCGGACGTGAGCGGCACGGCCGGGCGGCGCCGGGTGGTCAGCGTGCTCACAGGTCCACCTCCCGGCGACGCAGCAGGCCGGTCACCAACAACGCGATGACCGCCGAGACGGCCAGCAGCAGCATGGCCACCGCGGAGGCGTAGCCGAACCGGCCACCGGTGAAGGCGAGCTTGATGATGTACAGCGCGGTGGACTGCGTGGAGTCGGCCGGACCACCCGATGTCAGGGCCGCAATGATGTCGTAGAGCTTGAGCATGGTGATCAGCGAGATGGTGACGCTGATCGTGGTGCCGGGGGCCAGCATCGGGAAGGTGATCCGCCGGAACCGCTGCCAGCGCCCCGCCCCGTCGACGGTGGCGGCCTGGTACAGCTCGACCGGAATCGACTGCAGCGCGGCCAGGTGCACCACGGTGGTGAACCCGGTGAGGACCCACCCGGCGACCAGCCCGACCGAGAACATCGCCAAGTGCGGGCTGCCGAGCCAGGTGATCGGCTTGCCGATGATCCCGGCGGAGATCAACAAGTGGTTGAGCAAGCCGTCCTGAGCCAGGATGTAGCGCCAGACGAACCCGACGATGACTCCGGACAGCACCTGCGGCAGGAACGCCGCGGTGCGCATCGCGCGGTAGCTCAGCGACGTCCGGTTCAGCAGCATCGCGAACCCGATGCCGGCGGCGTTGGCCACCACGGTCACCACGCCGGCCAGCACCAGGGTGAATCCGAGGCTGGCGGCCAGGGCGTCGTCGTGGACCATCTCGGTGTAGTTGGCGACGCCGACGAAGTCCGAATGCGCCAGCAGCGGGTTCTCGTTCGTCAGGCTCTTCCAGGCGCTGATGCCCACCGGGACGATGATGAACAGGGCGTACAGCCCGAGTGCGAGCACTGCCAGAGCGCCCAAGGCGAGGTCGCCTCGCGGTCGATGGGCATGGGTGGTCATGAAGGCCTCCCTGATGTCGGTCGGTCGGAAGGAGGTCCGCGGCGCTACTTGGTCGCGGCGTCCCAGGCGGAGTCCAGCTTGGCCATCTGGCCGGCGACGTCGTCGGAGGAGAACAGCGCCTGGCTGGCCGCGTAGAAGGCCTCGTTCAGCCCCGAGGGCATGGAGTCGTCGTTGGTCGCCCAGCCGAACGACGAGACCTTCTTGTTCTCGTCGGTGACGTAGGCGTAGGAGTCCTTGAAGACCTGCGTAACGGTGACGCCGTAGTCGGCCAGAGTCTTGCCCTTGAGCATCGGGAACGCGCCGTCCCCCTCGATCAGGGCCTTGTAGTTGGCCGGGTCCAGCGACCAGGCCTGGGCGAAGGCGGTGGCCTTGTCCGGGGCCGCGGTCTTTGCGCTGATCGCCATCGAACCGCCGACGGCGAACGGCACGACCAGCGACCCGTCGTCGGTGGGCGTCATGAAGGAGCCGAAGTCCGCGGCGTGGTCCTTCGGCACTGCGCCGAGGAACCAGCTGCCCATCATGTACATCGCGGCCTTGCCGGAGGTGAAGTTCGTGATCGAGTCGGCGTACTTCACGCCGAGCGCCCCATCCTCGAAGTACCCATGCTTGGCCAGCGTCCGGTACTTGCCCACCGCCGCCTGCACGTTCGCGTCGGTGAACCTCACCTTGCCGGCGTACCGCTCCTGCAGCCAGTTCGGGTCCTTGCCCAACACGTCCGCCGACAGGATGCCGACCAGCGGCATGGAGGCCGCGAACGGGTCGCCGCCGCCGAGCTCGATCGGGGTTATGCCGGCGGCCTTGAGCTTGCCGCAGACGTCCAGGAAGTCTGCCCAGGTCTTCGGCGGCGCGCTGATGCCGGCCTTGGCGAACAGGGTCTTGTTGTAGAAGACCATCGGAATGATCTGCGAGTTCGTCGGCGGGATGTAGACCTTGCCCTTGTAGGCGTTGCCCTGCGGCAGCAGGAAGTTCGCGTCCACCCAGCTCTGGTCGTAGGGCTTGAGCAGCCCGGCCTGGACGAACGTCGAGGGGGTGATGGACGCCAGCAGGTCGGGGAACTGCCCGGAGGCCTGCAGCTGCTTGGCGTAGGCGTCGCGGTTGGTGCTGGGCGCCACCAGCTTCTTGACGGTGACGCCGGGAGCCTGCTTCTCGGCGTTCGCGATCGAGGCGTCCCAGAACGAGGCCGTCAGGCTGGGCGTCTCGAAGGTCAGGTAGGTCAAGGAGGTGCTGCCGCCCTTCGCTCCGTCGGAGGAGGCCGCCGAGCAACCGGTGAGAAGGGTGAGCCCTACGGCCAGGCAAGCCGCGAGCAGACGTGGGTGCCGCATGGAACTCTCCAGAGGGGAGGATGTGACCCGGCCGACAGTGATGGTTCGACACCGGAGCACCTACGGGATAACGTTATCGCGAGGATAAGCGCATGTTGCGGGACGGTGTCAAGAACCGATCCGGTAACGACGCGGAAACACAGGGGCCGACACAGGCGCGGATACACCGCCCGACGACTGCATGACGACAAGGGAGAAGCGCGGATGAGCAAGGGACGGGGCGGCAGCGGCGGCGAGGGACGGCCCAAGCGCCCGACCATGGTCGACGTCGCACGTGAGGCGGGGGTGGCGCTGCGCACGGTGTCCCGCGTGGTCAACGACGACCCGACCGTCGGCCCCGAATACGCCGCCCGGGTCCAGGCCGCGATCACGGCCCTGAACTTCCGCCCGGACGAGCGCGCCCGCCAACTGCGCCTGGGCGTCAGCGGCACCATCGGGGCGGCGGTACGGCGCATCGCCGAGACGAACCCGGCGCTGGCCGCCATCGAGCGCACCGCCCGCGACGCCGGCCTGACCCTGCTGGCCTCCTCCACCGACTTCGACGACAAGCGGGAGCGGGAAATCCTGGTGTCGATGTGCCGTCAGCGACTGGACGGCATCATCGTCGAGCCGATCGGCGAATCCCACTCCTACCTGGAACCCGAGCTTGCTGCCGGTATGCCGCTGGTGGCGATGGACCGGCCGATGAGCGGGGTCTCGGTGGACTCGGTGATGTCCGACAACGCCGCCGGCATCGGCATGGCCTTCCGCCACCTGCACCAGCACGACCACCGCCGCATCGCCTACATCGGCCACGAGGAGCGCGTCTACTCCGGCCACGAGCGCGCGGCGGCGTTCCGCGCATGCCTGCTCGCCCACGGGCAGAGCGTCGACGGCCTGGTGTTCCCCGGCGAGACCACCCCCGAGCGGGTGGCCGCGGCCCTGGACGCCGCCCTGCACGGCCCAGACCCGGCCACCGCCCTGGTCACGGGCAACATGGACACCACCCTCACGGTGCTGCGGCGCCTGGGGCCCACCGCGGCCTCGCGGCTGGCGATCGTCGCCTTCGACGAGGTCCCGCTGGCCGACCTGCTGCAGCCGGCGCTCACCGTGGTGGCGCAGGACACCGCTGCGATCGGCCGCACCGCCGTGGAACTGCTGCGCGCCCGCATCGCCGACTCCGGCCGCCCGGTGCAGAACGTGGTGGTACCGGTGTCGCTGACGGTACGCGGCTCCGGCGAGCTGAGCCGGTAGCGGCGATCCACCAGCCGGGCCGACCGGCTCGATCCGGTGTCGCACGCGTTGCCCGCAAGTTTCCGGTCCATGACTGGTGCTTGACACCGGGGCTCAGAGGTCTATTGTTTCGAGATAACGTTATATCGGCACTACCCTCATCTTCGTCGAAACCCACAAACCGCGAGAAGATGGGTATGGTTCGTGCCCCAGAATCGTCGGCCATACAGACGTCTGATAACGATGGCCTTGATCCCGGCGCTCAACGGCGCCACGCTGTCGGCACTGGTTGCGCCCGCCGACTCCGTCACGGCGAACCAGACGCTGCGGATCGTCGGGAAGTACCAGGGCGTGTGGAACTCCCGCCGACCGTGCTGAGCAACGGCGAGACCACCTACGCCCCGCTGATGGGCAATGACGACTTCGGCGCCGCGGTCGGCGGCGCCATCGACAGCCAGACGTTCTACGTCGGCAAGAACGACTTCTCCTCCACCACCGCACACGGCATCGAGCCGGTCGGCCGGATCGTGCTGGCGGTGCCCGGCCTGGTCGGCGCGAGCTACCGCGTGGTCCAGGACCTCGCGCACGCACAGGTGCAGGGCACGTACTCGCTGGGCGGGTCCACGCTGACCGCCACCACCTGGATGTCTGCCACCGAGAACGCTCTGGTCACCTCGCTGAGCCTGACGGGGCCGGCGAGCCAGAGCGCGACGATCACCGTCGAGGACGGCTCCGGCGCCGCCCCGACGATCTCCGGCTCCGGCGGCGTGCTGGACGCCGACGTCACGGTCGGCACCGCCGCCGCCGATCCGCGAGTGCGCATGGCGTCGTGGGTCGTCGGCGGCACGTCGAGCATCTCGGCAACGTCTTCTCGCTGCCCCTGACCCCGGCCACCACCTCCACGCTGGTCACCGGGTTCGGCGCCAGCACCGAGAACGCGGCCGGGTGGCAGAACGCCGCCGACGGGCTGGTCGGCTCGCTGACCGCCGCGGACGTGACCAGTCGGAACACCGCGCATCAGTCTTGGTGGCAGTCCTATGTCGAGATCCTCGAACAAGGCGGTCGAGAAGAGCTGGTACCGCTCTACCTGTTGGGCAGCACCGCGCGCTTGAGCCCACTCCACGACGCAGAAACACCGTCGGCACGGACAACAGACGACGCACGACAGATAGATGGTCGAAAGGTTCACCCACCCATTCCATGACAGTAGAACTGCCCGTACCCGGCCGCGCTGACCAGCGAGGTTGTGCTTCCGATCGGTACAGGCCCGAGGCACGTCGCGGGTCCCGGTCGCACGTGCCGCGGTCCCCGCCGGCACGGCGGGAGCGGCGGAGTTCTGGTCAGTCGGCGAAGTAGTCGGGATATCTGGCCATGAGGGCGGGGGCTTCCGTCGACGCTCGGCTCGCGTGCCGCTTGACGTGGGCACGGGCCGCCAGTGGGTCCCCGGCCTCCAGCGCATCCACGATCGCGGCGTGTTCGTCGATCAGGGCGCGGACCGTCGCCTCGTCCGGGAGGCTGAGCCGCCTGATGCGGTCCAGGTGCATCTTCGTCGGCTGCATCAACTGCCAGGCGCCGACATAGCCCGCCAGTGCGAAGACTTGTTCGTGCAGCGCCTCGTCGGCGGCGAAGAAGCCGTCGAGGTCGTGGATCTGGAAGCAGCGCTCCTGCTCGGCGAGGAGCGCGCGCAGCCTGCGGACGTCACGCTCGGGCCTGGCGCAGACCGCTTCGGCGGCCGACGCCTCCAGGCTCTCGCGGACGAAGCGGGCCTGTTCGACATCGTGCAGCCGGATCGGCTCAACCCGGGTCCCGACCTGCGGAACCACCGACACCAGGCCGGTCTCGACCAGGCGTGCGATCGCCTCGCGCAGCGGAGTCCGGCTGACTTGCAGGCGCTCTGCCAGGTCAGTCTCGGACAGGGCGGAGCCGGGGAGGATCCGCATGTCACGGATGGCGGAGGCCAATTCGTCATAGACCCGGTCGGAGATGCGCTCGCGCTTGCGCACGCGCCCCACCGACGCCAGTGCGGGGCTGGCGTCGGTGAGTTCGTCGACTGGCTTCACGACGCCGATGGTTTCACACTGGGCTACTTGTATGCATCCGAGATGGTCGGTTTGACGGATCACCGACCCACCGCAGGAATCCGGCCGGTCAGTGACACGAAGTCTTCGGGAACCCCGCGCAATCGCGATCCGTCAGTCGAGCCCGAGCCCGTTGAGGACGCCCTGAAGGTAGCCGATCGCGTGCGCCCGCCCGCGGCTGCAGTAGGCCTCCGACGAGATGTCCATCCACGTGTCCGGATCGC
Organism: Nonomuraea sediminis; assembly: GCF_018531495.1. GTDB lineage: Bacteria > Actinomycetota > Actinomycetes > Streptosporangiales > Streptosporangiaceae > Nonomuraea > Nonomuraea sediminis. The sequence goes on along the minus strand of NZ_JAHDTI010000008.1, from coordinate 7,168 downwards.
CGATCATGGCCGGAACGTGATCGTCGATGAGGAATCCATCGAAGCCGACGTCGTTCAGCCGCCGGATGACGCGCGCCGGACTGTAGTTGCCCTCCCCCAGGAAGCACTCCCGGAAGGACGGCACCGTGCCCTGGACGTCGCGGAAGTGCACGTAGAAGATCGCCCCCGCCGAGCCGAGGGTGTCGATGACCTCGTTGACCGCCTCTTCCCCGCCCATCTCCGACACCGTGCCCAGGCAGAAGTCGAGGCCCCAGGCCGAGCTGTTTCGGGCTTGGGCGCGCGCCGCGACCAGCGACGCCGGAGTCGTGAAGATCCGGGCGGCGCCGCCGAGCGGCACGTCAACCGGCGGGTCGTCCGGGTGCAGCGCCAGCCGCACCCCGACCTCCTCGGCGACCGGGAGGACGGCGTCGAGGAAGTACTGGTGATTGGCCCACATCTGATCGGCCGAGATGGGCTCGGTCAGCGGCTCGGCGGGCGAGAGCCGGTAGGAGGCCAGGGCGTTGCCGGTGGCGGCCGCGTCCAGGTCGAAGGCGGTGACCAGGGCCCCGCCACGGCCAGGCTCGGCCATGCCGGTGCGCCAGACGTAGGTAGGCAGGAAGTTGTAGCCGAGCAGGTCGATGCCGACCGCCGCCATGTTCCGCAGGGTCCGGCAGTAGTTCTCGATCTGTTCGTCGCGGCCGGGCAGGCCGCGGTGGATCTTCCAGATGTGCGAGTACGGAACGTTCTCCAGGCCGTCGATCCGCAGGCCGTCGGCGTCGCAACGCTGACGCAGGGCCTTGAGTTCGGCCAGGCTCCAGTAGCCGTCCTCACCCGGGAGCAGGTTCGGGGTGTGGAACTGCACGCCTGACAGGCCGAGTTGATGGGCGAAAGCAGCGGTCCGCTCGTCGTAGACGTCGATGTGTCCCAGGGAGAGTCTGATGGTCATGCGCGAGCCACTTTCTGCGTCTGGCGGCCGATGCGTTCAATCTCGACCTCGATGAGATCGCCCTCGGCCAGGTATGGGAAGCGGCCGGACACCGCCACGCCCTCGGGGGTTCCGGTGTTGATGACGTCGCCGGGTTCCAGGACCGTGACGTGGCTCAGCCGATGGATCAGGGTGGCGACGTCGAAGATCATGTCGGCGGTCGTCGAGTCCTGACGCCGCTCGCCGTTGACCCACGAGCGAAGCCGCAGGGACTGCGGGTCCGGCAGTTCGTCGGCGGTCACCAGGACCGGTCCGAGCGGGTTGAACGTCTCGCAGCTCTTGCCCTTCGACCACTGCCCACCGCTGATCGCGAGCTGGAAATCACGCTCGGAGACGTCGTTGGAGATCGTGTATCCGGCAACATGATCGAGGGCCCGGGCAGGCGAGTCGAGATAGCGGGCTCTCTTGCCGATCACAACCGCGAGCTCGACCTCCCAGTCGGTCTTCGCCGACGCTGGAGGCAGCAGGACGGTGTCATCGGGACCGACGACCGTGTTCGGGGCCTTGTAGAACATCACCGGGTGCTCCGGCGGCGCTGCTCCGGTCTCGGCGGCGTGCGCTGCGTAGTTCATCCCGATGCACAGCACCACGCACGGACGGGCGATCGGCGGCCCGACGCGGAGTCCGGACGGATCGATCCGGGGCAGCGCGCCCGAGGCGAGCGCGGCGCGGACGCGCTCGACCCCGTCGGCCCAGAAGGCGCCGTCGATGTCGGCAGTCACGCCGTGGAGGTCATAATGGTCGCCTTGTTCGGTGAGCAGGACCGGTAGCTCCCTGCCGGGCGGTCCCAGTCGCATGAGTCGCATGTAGTCCCTTCTTCGGTCAGCCGGCGAGCAATCCGCCGTCGATGACCAGTTCGGTGCCGGTGATGAAGGCGGCTGCGTCGGAGGCCAGGTACAGTGCGGCGTCGGCGATCTCCCCCGGCTGTCCGAGCCGGCCCATCGGCTGGCGCGCGACCAGCCCGGCGCGCGCCTGCTCTGGGTCGGCGGCGGCGGCCAGCAGGCGGCCCACCCACGGCGAGTCGACAGTGCCAGGACAGACCGCGTTGCAGCGCACGCCGGTTCCGGCGTATTGCACGGCGACCTGCTTGGTGAACGCGATGACGGCGCCTTTGCTGGCGCAATACGCGGCGCGGTCCTTCAGGCCGACGAGCCCTGCCGCCGAGGCGGTGTTGACGATCACGCCGCGGCCTTGGGCGAGCATGGTGGGCAGGGCGTACTTGGTGCCGAGGAACACGCCGCGGGCGTTGACGGCGAAGACCCGGTCCCATTCTTCGGGAGTGCAGGCCACCGGGTCCGTGGTGGACGAGGCGCCGGCGTTGTTGCACAGCACGTCGAGCCGCCCGGTCTGCCGGACCGCCAAGTCGATCAGCGCCGACACCGACTCGGGCTCGGTGACGTCGGTCTGAACGCCCACAGCGCCATCGGGGACGCCGACGGGGTCGAGATCGGCCGCGAAGACAGCGGCTCCCTCGGCGAGGAACCGCTGCGACATCTCGTAGCCGATGCCCGACCCGGCGCCGGTGACGATCACGGTCTGTCCGGTGAATCTGTTCATGCTGTCTCCTTTACGGGCCGACCGTCCGGCCATGGCCCCGCGAACACGGTGTCCTCGCACGCCTCCAGCTCCAGCAACCGGTTCCATTTGGCAGTGCGCTCGGAGCGATGAGTGGACCCGACCTTGATCTGTCCGGCGCGCCAGCCGACGGACAGGTCCGACAACCAGGAGTCCTCGGTCTCGCCGGATCGGGCGGAGACGACGGTCCGGTAGCCCGCCGAGCGGGCCAGGGCGATCACGTCGGTCGCGCCGGAGACCAGGCCGTTCTGGTTGACCTTCACCAGCACCGAGTTGGCGACGCCGTCCCCGATCCCGCGGCCCAGTAGCCGCGGAGAGGTGACGAACAGGTCGTCTCCGACGAGTTCGACGCGCGGGCCGAGGACCTCGGTGGCGTACCGCCAGCCGTCCCAGTCGTCCTCGGCCAGCACATCCTCGACCGAGACGATCGGGAAGCGGTCGCACCAGTCGCCGACCTCTGCGACGAGTTGCTCGGAGGTCAGGTCGCGGTCCTCGCGCGCGAATCTGTAGCGGCCGTCGCGCAGGAACTGCGTAGCGGCCACATCGATGGCGATGGCGACCTGCGCGCCGGGGGTGTAGCCGGCGGCCTCGATCGCGTCGATGAGCAGTTCCAGGGCGGCGTGGTTGGTCTCCAGAGGCAGTCCCAGCCCTCCCTCATCGGCCACCAGGACCGCTTGCCCGTAGCCGCGGGCCAGAGCGATGCGGGTCGCGGTGTCACGGACTGCGCCGGACCATTCGATGGCCTCGGCAAAGCTCGCGGCGCCCACGGGGATGGCCAGGAAGTCCTGGATGTCGAGCGCTCCACCAGCGTGTGCTCCCCCGGACAGGATGTTGACCATCGGCATCGGCAGCAGGAGCGGACCGTCGTCGCCGGCGAGGTAGCGGGCCAGGGACCGGCCGTGCGCTGCGGCGGCGGCGCGGTGCACAGCCAGCGACACGGCGAGCACGGCATTGGCCCCGACGGTCGTGAAGGAGGCGGACGAGTCCGCCGCGGCCAAAGCCGCGTCGACCTCGGCGGGTTCGAGCCCGACCACGCGTGGGGCGAGCACGGCCGTAATGTTCGCGACCGCCGTGCGCACCCCTCGGCCCGCATAGCGGGAGCCGCCATCACGCAGTTCGTGTGCTTCGTGGGACCCCGCAGACGCTCCAGACGGGACCGTGGCGACGCCCTCGGACCCATCGTCGAGCACGACACGGGCCGCAACGGTCGGGCGGCCGCGGGAGTCGAGGGCCTCCCACGCTTGGATCTTCTCGACGGCTGTCAAGACGCCTCTTTCACGTAGTTCCAGAGTTCTGTGATCGACGGCTCGCGCTGTCCGAGTACCGCGAGCGCGATCCGTCGGACGACCCCGGCCGTGCCGGGCGACAGGTAGCCCACCGGGGACATGCCGTCCACGCGAGCGAGCAGCAGGCAGGCGACGTGCCGGCTCAACCGCTCCGTGGTCGCCTGCCGGGACTGTGGGCAGGCGCTTTCATAGGCGCCGAGGAAGGCCGCGGCCGCGTCGGCGAACCGGTCGGCGCGCGCCGGAGCGTTCAGGGCCTTGAGGATCAGGTGGCACTGCAGGAAGGCCACGTCGAAGACCGCCGCGCCGACGTGGGCCACCTCGAAGTCAAGCACCATCAGCCCGTCCGGTCCGACCAGGATGTTCTTCGGGGAGAAGTCACCGTGGACGAGGCAGTCGCGGCTGGCGAGTAGGTCCTCGCCGAGCTCGTCGACGACGGCGGCGGCCCTCGGATGAGCCGCGGCCACCGCGCGGTGGAACGGGGTGATCCGCAGCTGGTCGAACGCCTCGTAGTCGGCGAAACGGGCGCGGACGTGCTCGTCGCCCCAGGTCCGACTGTGCCAGGTGCCGAGGACGGCACCCAGGGCCGCCGCGGTCGGCGACATCCCCGCCGTCGGGTCGGGCTCGTCGCCGAACAGGACCGCCTTCCAGGGCACCCAGTCGGCCGGGGCGGCGGTCATCACGACGGTGTGCCGCCGCGCGTCGACGGCGCGCAGCTCAGGGGTCTGATCCGGGGTCAGCCGGTGCAGGGCCTCGATCGCGGCCGCTTCGGTCTGCGCGCGCTCCGGCTTCGCCGTCCACTCGGCGGCGACCAGGAGGCGCGGCAGCGCCCGTTTGACGACCAGCCGGACGGATCCGGACTCGACCAGGAGCGTCTCGGCCGAGATGCCGCCGGACAGCCGGGTCACCCGCGGGCGGGCGAGCAGTTCGCGGAGGTACAGGTACTCGACCACATCGAGCTCCTGCTCCGGCTCTTCGTATATATCGCCCGCGGTCATGTGCCGAAGTACCCCGGGTGCTTGGCCCGCAGCACGGGGCCGTTCTCCAAAGCCCGCCGGGCGTGGGCACGGATGTGCGCGCGCCCGCCTTCGGAGTCTCCGGCCTCGAGCGCGTCGACGATCGCCGTGTGCTCCGCGATCAGGCCGCGCACTGTCTCCGGCTCCGGCAGGCTGAGCCTCCGCAGCCGGTCCAGGTGTATCTTGACCGGCTGCATCATGTGCCACGCGGCCTGATGACCGCTGAGCGCGAATATCTGCTCGTGCAGTGCCTCGTCGGCGGCGAAGAAGGCCGCGAGGTCGTGTGCCTCGCAGGCGTCGGCCTGCCGCGCCAGTAGCTCGCGAAGCGGTGCAACGTCGCGCTCCGGCTTCTCGCACGCCGCGCCGAATGCCGCGGTCTCCAGGCTCTCCCGCACGAAGCGGGCCTGTTCGACACTTTCCAGCCGGATCAGCTCGACCCGGGTCCCGACCTGCGGGACCACCGAGACCAGCCCAGAGTCGACCAGCCGGGCGATCGCCTCGCGCAACGGAGTGCGGCTGACGTGCAACTGGTCGGCCAGATCGGTCTCGGACAGCGAGGCGCCCGGCGGGATCCGCAGATCGCGGATCGCCGCGGCGAGCTCCTCGTACACACGGTCCGAGGTGCGCTGACGCACCCGGGTCCGGCCCACGGACGCCAGCGCACCGAACGCACTTGCGTGGTTTCGATCGGTTCTCACGAAAACGAATCCTTGCATACCAAAATACTTGTATGCAAGGATCCTAGATTACAACAGGAGGTCATCCGCATTACCGGCAGATGCATCAGACCTCACACCGCATGTGGGGTTGGAGCCGAGAGAGGAATCTCGTGCCTACTCATCAAGCGAACCCGATACAGGATCGAGCGCATGGCGCACAGGCGCCGGTGCTGTCGGCCGTCGGGATCTCCAAGCACTTCGGGCACGTCACGGCTCTCACCGACGTGTCCCTCGAGGTGGCGCCCGGCGAAGTCGTGGCCCTGATGGGCGACAACGGCGCCGGCAAGTCCACCCTCATCAAGATCCTGTCCGGGGCACTCGCGCCGGATGCCGGCGAGCTGCGCGTGCGCGGCGAGCGGGCGCACTTCGCGTCGCCCTCCGAGGCGCGCGCCGCCGGCATCGAGACCGTGTACCAGGACCTCGCGCTCGCCGACGATCTATCGGCGCCCGCGAACCTGTTCCTGGGCCGCGAGCACCACCGCCCCGGGCTGCTCGGCAAGCTCGGCGTCCTGGACGTCAAGCGCATGCAGGCCGAGGCCGAGGAGCACCTGCGCACCCTGGGTGCGCGGGTTCCCGACTACCGCGCCCCGGTCCGAATGTTCTCCGGCGGTCAGCGGCAGAGTGTCGCCATCGCCCGGGCCGGGATGTGGGCCCGGGAGCTGATCATCATGGACGAGCCCACGGCGGCCCTCGGCCTTGTGCAGACCGAGCAGGTGGCGCAGCTGATCAAGCGGACCCGGGACCGGGGCATCGCGGTCATCGTGATCAGCCACAGCGTGCCCTTCGTGGTCGACGTCGCCGATCGCATCGTCGTGCTCCGTCTCGGGGCCAACGCCGCGACGCTGTCGCCGAAGTCCACCTCCCACGACGCGATCGTCGCCGCCATCACTGGCGCCGAGACCGGATCCGCCCATCGTCCGCAAGGGAACCAGCCATGACCCCGCTCATCACGACCGCCACCACACCATCGGGACCCGGCCCCGCAGGCGCGGGGGCGCGGACGCGCCGCGCCGCCGGCGCCCTGACCGGCAGCTGGGTCTTCCTGGCCCTGATCGTGCTCGTGGTGTTCTTCTCCGTGATGGCCGGAACCACGTTCTTCGCCGCCGACAACTTCCGCAACATCGCCTTCAATGCCTCCGGCACGATGATGCTGGCGGTCGGCACGGCCTTCCTGATCATCGGCGGGCAGCTGGACCTATCGATCGGCTCGGTGCTGGTGTTCAGCGAAGTGATCGCCGCCAAGGTGATCGTCGCAATGGCCGGTGCACCCGAGCGGCACTACCCGCACGCCACCGTGGCGATCCTCGTAGGCACCGCCGTCAGTATCCTGGTCGGCGCGGCGTGGGGTCTGCTCAACGGAGTGCTGGTCACCCGGCTGAAGATCCCGTCGTTCATCATCACCCTGGGAACCCTGGGCATGGCGCTGGGCCTCGCGCAGGTCATCACCAAAGGCACCGATGTCACCGGCCTGCCGCCGCAGATGGTGACCGACCTGGGCATGAAGCAAGTTCTCGGACTGCCGCTGCCGGTGTGGATCGCGGTCGCGACCGCGGTGCTCGCCGGCCTCGTCCTGGCCAAGACCCGGTTCGGCCGCCACACCTACGCCATCGG
>NZ_JAHDTI010000007.1 GCF_018531495.1 Nonomuraea sediminis | reverse complement strand
CCAACGACGAGGCCGCCCGGCGCAGCGGTATCAACGTACGGCAGCACCAGGTCGTGCTCTTCGTCTTCATGGGCGCCCTGGCCGGGCTGGCTGGCCTGCTGGACGTGGCCCGCTACACCACCACCGAGGTCTCCGGCCACAGCGCTGACAACCTCGTCGCGATCGCCGCCGTGATCATCGGTGGAGCCAGCCTGTTCGGTGGCCGGGGCACGATCTTCGGCACCGCCGTCGGCGTCATGATCCCCGCGGTGCTCAACAACGGCCTGGTCATCATCAACGTCCAGCCGTTCTGGCAGACAGTGGCCATCGGCGCGATCCTCATCGTCGCCGTCGCCGTGGACGACGTGAAGCGCCGCCAGCAGCTGCGCGCGTCATAGCCCCCGTTCTGTGACACATCCCCCAAACCTGAAGGACAATCCCATGTCACGCACCGTCATCCGGGCCGCGCTCGCCACAGCGGCCGCCGTGTCCGCCCTATCCCTGGCGGCCTGCTCCTCCGGCACGTCCTCGAGCACAGCGTCGTCCGACAGCTCCTCCTCCGGCAAGCACCACACCATCGCCTTCATCCCCGGCTGCACCTGTGACCCCTACTACTCCACTGAGACCCAGGGCTTCCAGGACGCCGCAAAGGCCGTCGGCGTGACCGCCATAGTCCAGGGCCCGGCGAACTTCCAGGCCTCCGAGCAGATCCCGGTGCTGCAGGCCGTGGCGCAGAAGCATCCCGACGCCATCGTCATCGACCCGACTGACGCGACCGCGCTGGCCGCCCCGATCGAAGCCGCCGTGGCGCAGGGAATCCCGGTCATGACCACCGGCAACAACGTCAACACGGACAAGATCTTCACGGCCATCGCGGCCAGCTCGGTCAAGGGCGGGCTGCTCGGCGGGCAGGAGCTGATCAAATGGGCGCCGAACGGCGGCGACGTGGTCTTCGTGCACATCAAGCCGGGCATCAGCTCGATCGACGACCGCGACACCGGCTTCAAGCAGTCCTTCTCCGGGAACTCGAAGTACAACGTCCTGCCGGAGCTGTACGCCGGCCAGGACTCGGCCACGCAGGCCGCGGGCCTGGTGCAGGCCGCGCTGGCCGCCCACCCGAACATCGTCGCCATCTTCGCCTCCAATGTGATCACCGCCGAGGGCGCGGCGAACGCCGTACAGGCCGCCGGCAAGACCGGCAAGATCGCGGTACTGGGGTACGACGCCAGCCCGCAGGAGGTCACCCACCTGCAGGCGGGTACGCTCACGGCCCTGGTCTCGCAGAACCCCTACAAGATCGGGCAGCTGGCGGTCGAGAACTCGGTGAAGTATCTCGGCGGCGACAAATCCATCCCGAAGGACCAGCCGCTCGACCCGGTCGTCATCACCAAGGACAACCTCGACACGAACCAGAGCGCGCTGTACAAGTAGCCGCTCGGCCCGCAGCCCTTTCGGGGTTCACGATCCCCTGGCGCAGCCCCGGGACCCCATCCCCGGCACTTGGAAAGGACCAGGAATCCCATGGAATTCGACGGCAGAACCGTCGTGGTCACCGGCGGCTCCAGCGGCATCGGCCTGGCCGCCGCGCACCTGTTCGCCGCTCGAGGTGCGAACGTGCTGTGCGCGGATCTGGCCCCGCACGAACCGGAAGGAAGCGCGATCCGGTTCGTGCGGACTGACGTCGCCGACGAAGCGTCCGTCGCCGCCGCCATTGAGGGCGCCCTGGAGTGGACCGGCCAGATCGACACTTTGGTGGCGGCGGCCGGCATTCAACGCTATGGCTCGGCGGCGGACACCTCCGCTGACACCTGGGAGGAGGTGATGGCGGTCAACGTGCGCGGCGCCTTCCTGGCGGTCAAGCACGCCTTGCCGGCGCTTCGTGCCTCCGGATTGGGGTCGATCGTGCTGGTGTCCTCGGTGCAGGCGTTCGTCACCCAGACGCAAGTCGCCGCCTATACCGCCAGCAAGGGAGCGCTGAACGCGCTGGCCCGCTCGATCGCGGTGGACGAGGCGCGGTACGGCGTGCGGGCCAACACCGTGTGCCCCGGCTCGGTCGACACCCCGATGCTGAGGAAGGCGGCAGCGGGTTTCTCCGACGGCGCCGAAGCGGTCGACCAGCTCGTGGCCGCCTGGGGCCGCAGCCATCCCCTGGGCCGTGTCGCACGCCCGGAGGAGGTCGCCGAGTCCATCGCCTTCCTGGCCGGCGAGCGCGCCAGCTTCATCACCGGGATCGCCCTGCCGGTCGACGGCGGCCTGCTCGCGCAGGCGGCCGTGACGCTGCCGGACTGAGCCGCGGAGGAAGACCCTGCCCATCGACATCACCGTCGAGTTCCCCGGTATCTGCCGGGTTGGCGAGGGCCCGTTCTGGGACCCGGAGAGCGGATCCCTGAGCTGGGTGGACATCCTCGACGGCACGCTGCACCGCGCGCAGCCGGGTTCGGCCGAGCGGTGGAGCCTGCAACTGGCGACCCTCGTCGGCGCGGCGGTCCCCAAGGCGTCCGGAGGCTATGTCGCGGCCACTTCAGAGGGATTCACCGACATCTCCCCGGACGGCGCCTGGACCGTCCGGCGCGACTTCCTCCCCGACGGGATCCGGATGAACGACGCCAAATGCGATCCGCACGGCCGCTTGTGGGCCGGCAGCTGCGCGCAGGACTTCGCCGCCGGGCGCGGTGGAATGCACGTCCTGTTGCCGGATTGGACGGTCATGGAGGTGTTCAGTGGGCTCACCCAGCCGAACGGGCTCGGTTGGAGCCCCGACGGTCGCCGCTTCTATCTGGTCGAGACCCAGGCACGCGATGTCAGCGTATTCGACGTCGTCTCCGATCGGCTGGAGCCGGAGAACCGCAGGACTCTGGTGTCGTTCCCGGAGTCCTGCGGCTACCCGGACGGACTGACCGTCGACGCCGGCGGATGCCTGTGGATCGCGTTCTGGGGCGGTGGCCGGGTGCTGCAGGTGGCTCCGGACGACGGCCGCGTCCTACGCACTGTCGAAGTGCCGGTCCCACAGCCCTCTTCCTGCGCATTCGGCGGCCCCGAACTCGACGTCCTCTATGTGACCACGGCCCGAGAAGGGCTCGATCCGGACGTCGAACGACCGTCCGGCTCCGTCCTGGCCATCCGCGGTCTCGGCGTACGCGGCCTGCCCGCGGTGAAGTTCGGAGGTTGACCCTGCGCCTGCCGAAAATCCCATCCACACAGTTCAAGCGGCATGTGAGTATTCGTGGAGGACTCCGCCGAGCCGGTCTCGTCGGCGTACATTCAGGTCGACGAGTCTGGCTGGATCGGTGATTGGATCAGGGACGGCGCGCAGTGGAGCCGCCTGGTCCAGGGCTTGATGGGCTCGGTGCTGGTTGTAGAACTCTGCGCCTGCCTAAACCACACCCATGCATGTCAAGCAGGCTGCGCATCACATCCGAGACCAACTGCAAGGAGCCCTCGCTCGCGGACGGAAATCGATGGCCGAGGCTGCTCGGCGGATGCTCGTACGCGTTCGATCTGCGTAGACCACTCGGGCCTCATCACGAAGGCATGACCCTTGACAGCAGTCCCGCAAGGGACAAATAGCACAGAGTGTCGATCGTCAAGCGCGTATGGTCGCTCGGTGATTGCTCGCGTGAACGCGATTCGGCGCGGCACGCATCGACACTGGCCGGCACGACGACGGGGAGAATCCCGGCCACGGCGATACAAAACAACACCCGATGACACTGAGCGACATCAATCGAACCGACTCATAATCCGTGGGTCGTGGGTTCAAGTCCCACCCGCCCTACTCTCATACACCCCACCCGACCTGCGATTTCTCGGTCCTCGCGAGCCTCCGACCTCGTTTTTGATCATGGCTGGTTGCTCGGTGGTTGCTCTTGTGTACGGACCGTGTATCGCGGTAGATCATTTAGGCGCTCACTTCCAAGCCAGACCCCAGAGATGACCATTGGAAGATCAAGTCAGAACGCTCACGCAGGCTCGCAGATCAGCGGTGACGCTACCTGCGGTCACGCCTTCTCCAAGCCGACTCGTCCTTTACCGACGGGTCCACGTGAACAGCGGAGAAAAGATCCGCTGCTTCTCGCAGCGATCTCCTGGGCCCATCCACCGCACGGCTGAGGAATCGATCAGCTGCACCATCTGTGATAGCCGCGTGGACAAGACAAACAGGCCCGCTGGGATCGGCGGGCCAGCCTGGGTTTGCGTGGTTCAGGCGGTGGTCTCGCCGGTTCGGGATGGAAGGGTGATCAGCCGTGCCGGCCGGGTGCCGGTCGCTGCGGTGTTGACGAGGGCGGCGGTGGATTCGGCGGCGGCGCGCGCCACCTGGGGGTAGACGCTGGTGTAGGTATCGCGGGTGAAGGTGGAGGAGACGTGTCCCAAGGTCTCCTGCACGACCTTCATGTCGACGCCGGCGGCGAGCATCAGCGAGGCGGCGCCGTGGCGCAGGTCGTGCAGCCGCACCGGCGGCAACCCGCCGTCGAAGGCGAGTAGGTGGAATTGGTCGCTGACCTGCTGCGGGTGCAGCGGCCGGCCGATCTCATCGGTGAAGACGAACCCTGTAGCGCTTCAAAACGCACACGCACTACTTGAGCTGCAACAACGCGACCGTCCGAGTTCGGCCACTGAGCATCTGCTCAAACTGGGTTGAGCACTCGCTCAGATGAGATTGATCAGCATCGCAATACGCCAGGTCACTGTGGGTGAACGAATTTTCGGCACCCACAGGTTCTTCGTCGCGGGCACCGCGGTCTCTGCCGGGCTGAGCGTCCCCATCGGGATCTGGGTCAACCACATCAGCTGAACCCGCCTATTCGACCGCCGATGCCACCAACTGGGAGGGATCTCTTTCCAGTTGGTGCGCAGAGTGCAGGTAGAGCATCGTCGTGTTCAAGTCCACGTGGTCGAGGGCTTCCTTGATGTCGGTCGGCGACGCGCCCAACGCCTTCGCGATCGTGGCCCAGGTGTGCCGCAGCACATGGGGTGTCACCTTGCCCTCGATCCCCGCCTGGCGGCCGATCCGCCCAACCAGCTCCGACGCCGACGAACGGTGGAAGCGGCCGCCCGTGTCCGTCACGAAGACCCGCCCCGACAGGTCGGCCACCTTGACACCGGCTCGGCGGGCCCGGTCCTCCAGGTAGACGTCGATCGCGTGCCCAGTCTCCACTGGCAGGCGGCGGATCTTTGGCTTGCCGCCCTTGCCCACGATCCGGAGCGTCCGCACTCCGCCCGCGTACCCGAGCGCGTCCAGCTGGGCCGCGACCGCCTCCTCCACCCGGATCCCGGTGTGCACCAGGACCCGGATGAACGCCGCGGTGCGCAACTTGGCCGGCCCGTGGTCCTTGTCGGCCGCGACCACCAGGCGGTGGGCGTCGTCGCGGGTCAGCGCGCGCGTCTCGGAGTGATGACGCGGCACCTTCGGCCTGCGGGTGCGCTTGAACCGGTTGGCGTCAATCGCCTCCTCGTCGGCGAGGTAGTCGTACCAGGACGACACCGCCGAGATCCGCCGCCCCATGGTCTTGGCCGGAATCGGCTTCCCAGCCTGAAGTTCGAGCCACCTCTTATACACGTCGCCGTGCGACTTCCGCGCCTTGAGCGGGTCGAGGTCGTGCTCGGCGCAGAACGCGAACCACCGCTCGATCTCCCGCTTGTAGGCGTCGCGAGTGTTCGGCGAGTCGTACGACAGCAGCCACGCCATGGTCAGGTCGCGGGCGAAGCCGAGCAGGGTCGGCGGGAACGCGATCCCGCCTCCCCCGCCTGGCCTGCGGACCAGCTCAGTGGTCACGTCTGCTGTTCCAGCTGCCCCCGCTGAACCTGGCGATGATCTCGCCGGTGGGGCTCATCAGGCGACCTTCCGGAAGACGACTGTCGCGCGGTAGTGGCCGTTGCGCTCCTCGTCCATCTCGGCTTCGGCGCTGAGGACGTCCAGCTCGGTACTGGGGCCAAAGAACGCGAGTGCCTGCGACACGGCGGAATCTCTGATCGCATCTGGTGTTTCTTCGCTCACGATGACGCGGAGGGTAAGCGGAAACGATCTCACGCTCATGGTGACCTCTTTCGCGAGGAGATTGATCGATCACCATGCTAGCAAGTGATCAATGGTCATAATTTGGATTATGACCACATATTAACGATCATGGAATTGGGTGGAACCTAGACCCTGAAACCGGCAAGCCGACGTTCTGGAATTTGAGGGTGTACCCCCTCGACGCGTGCGCGTGGTCCGGCATGTGTCCACCCAGTGACATGTCCGTCAACAACAAGGGATGGCTCGCCCTCATCGTGCAGACTGGGGATGAGGTAGCGGCGGCGTAGGCTCCGGCCCTTCTCATTCAGGAGTTCCAGCTAATCGAACACGGCGCAACCGGATCGACCCAACAAGTCTCGTCCGCCAGGACAGAGCGACCCGCAAGACGGAGCCAGGACACGCGGGACTTGGGGTGGAGTCCGGTCGGGATTCGCCATGTTGGAGCTCTTGAAGCGGATTGTGGCCGCGATCTACGCGCTGAAGGACCTCGTGGAAGCCACGAGCACCTTCGTCGACTCCCTGTTTCTGTTCCTCCTGAAGGTTGCAGGTGTCGTTGGCATCGTGGTCTACGTTTGGACCCGCATCCAATGAAGGTCTATCCCCGCCGTTCGGGGAACATGTCGCCCTAGTTGACGGACGCTCACGCTCACCTTCCTGCGAAGCAAGCGCACCCAGGCCCGCCGGATGGCCCGTCTTGACGCTCCAGGGCAGGTTGACCTGGGTATTCCGGTTCTTCCTCCGCGCGGCTGACATCGTCATCGACGACGAACACGCCGCCGTCGACGACGGCCAAGCCGCCCTGGACCACCTGCTGGAACGGCTCGCTGGCGTCCCGACTCCTTCCGGTCCGACACTCCGTGAACTCGGCGGCCGCCTCGCCACTACGCTACCGATCGTGGAGTCCGCCAAGATCTGTCCTTATTTCTGGGCGACAAGCGCGGTCGTCCGGTAGGGGCGGAGAAGAGGAGGGCATGTCCATGGCGAGAAAGCCGGCGCCGCTGAAGAACCGGCTGAAGCGGGGCCGAGCGCAGGTCGCGGTGTTGCGGCCGGAGGACTTCGGCAAGTCCATTGGTGAGATCTGCTGGGAGCTGCTCCGGCCGGTCTGCCCTCTTGATGTAGCAGATGCCGCGGAGCAGACCGAGCGTCTGGGGCGACAGCCGGCGTTTACCTCGGCGGAGGCGACTGGGTGGGTCGTCGGCGCCTTGGCCAGCGACTTGGCCTACTACGGCCGCGACGAGGACCAGAATGCCCTTATGGACGACCCCAAGCTCCGCGCGATCGAAGATGAGGTGATCGCTGCTCTCGGCCCAGACGCGCGCTGGTATACCAACAGCACCCATCCGCTGCCGCGATTCCGTCGCGCCGGACACGGCCGGGGCTGGGTATCCATCACGCGGGCGACGTTCGACCTGGTGGTGGCTGCGCGGGGAAACGGACTGGACTTGGTGCTCGTCCAGACGGCGGAGGACTGAGGCCGCCGTCCGGGGGGCGAGCACCGTCGAACCACCTGAGCCAGCTCGGCACAAGAGCCCGACCAGGCTCTGGGTAAGCATCACGAGTCCGACAGCCGCTTGGTGCAGAGAAGGCAGGCGCAGTATTCACCACCTTCGCCTACGTGCATGCTCGATGGGCTCCGCCGGCTCGGCGCCTGCTGCGCTCCATGCGGTCGCGGTTCGACGAGGTGGTCATCAGCCGGACGGTGTGGGCGAATCTCCCACCCGCTTTGGTCTACTACTGCCGTCGCCCGGCGGAGGCCGACGTGGACGTCGCGGTGCGCTGACGATCAGCACCCGGACGCCGCTGTCAACGGGCGATCGTCAGGTCCTGGGTGGGTAGGGTCTGGCAGGCCAGCCGCCAGCCCGCGGCCAGTTCGTCGGTGGAGAACATTCCCCGGGTGTCGCTCTCGTAGGCGCCGGAGACGACCCGTACGCGGCAGGTGCCGCAAGCGCCTTCGCCGCACGACTGGGGCAGCGGGACGTGGGCGGCGTTGGCGGCGTCGAGGACAGACTGCCCAGGGTGGCAGGAAAAGGCCGGGTCGCCGTCGGCCATCCCGATGGTGAACTCGGCGACGCCGGCCGCGGCGGCGGCCAGGGCTATGGCGTGTGCCTTCTCCTGGCGGGTCTCCTTGCTCCGGCCGGACACGAATGCTTCGGTGTGGATGGCCTCGCGCGGCACCCGCAGGTCCGTCAAATGACCGATCAGGTCCTGCATCATCGATGCAGGACCGCAGAGGTGGACTCGGTAGGCGTCTTCGGCGTACGCGCGGAGCACATCGACGCCGATCCGGGCGTTCAGCCCAGTCACGAAGATCGACACCTCGAGCCCGGGCAGGCGTTCCCGCAGCGCCTCGATCTCTGGCCGGAAGGCGACCTCGTCCTCGGTCCGATAGCTGGCCAGCAACACGATCCGCCCTGTATGACCGGCGTCGGCGGCCGCGCCCAGCACACTTATCAGTGGCGTGATTCCCACGCCCCCGGCGATCAGCAACAGCGTTCCGGCCGTGAGGTCATGTGCGGGATCGCAGGTGAACTCGCCGTGCGGGCCGCTCACCCGCAGCGCCTGGCCGACCGCCAGCTCTTCATGCAGGAAGGACGAGCCGAGCCCGTCGGGCTCGTGCTTGACCGCGATCTCGACGAAGCCATTCTCCCCAGGGCCGCTACAGATCGAGTACGCGCGTTCGATCGGCTCGACGGCGACAGGCAGGTCGACCTTCAGGTACTGCCCGGCGGTGAACGAGAACGGCATCGCGTCGGTGCTCAGGGGTTCGAGGCGGATCCGCCGAACCGTCGGGGTCAGCGTCTCCATCGCGGCCACCCGCAGGTATCCCTGCCAGGGCGTGGCCGGGTCCGGGGCCACCCCGCCGGAGCGGATGGCTCGCCACATGGTACCGAGCTGCCGCGGCTTGAGCACCGCGTTCGCGGCCATCAGCCCGCCGGCCAGCGCCCCGACCACGCCGGAGCCCCAGGCGTCCTGCCCTGCCACGAAGAGACCCTTGACAGGCGTGCGGCATCCCGCCCGTGGTGACCGCAACCGTTGCGGAGTCGCCGCGAGACCGTAGAAGGAGCCGAGAACGCTGTGCTGATAGGTCTCGAACGACAGCGGTGTCGCGAGCTCGGCGAACGCGATCGCGTCCCGGAAGCCGGGCCATCGTTCCTCCAGGCGGGCGATCAGTCGCTCGGTCAGGTCGTCCTTGAGCGTGCGGTAGCTTTCCGGCCGCTCTTCCGCAGGCGTCCCGCGCCACTGGTCGACCACCGCGGGATCGACGAGTTCCAGCACCTCCACCGTGTGGAAGCGGGCGGCCGGGTTGTTGAGCGAAGCGAACGAGACGTACAGCGTGCCTTCCCCAGGTGGGCGGCGGAAGTCGTCATGGTCGTCGAGGTCCGGCATGAACCAGTGGTTCTCACCGCGGATCCCGAACGCAGCCGGCGACCGGTCCATCCCGAGGAACAGCATGACCGCCGACGGTTCCTCGGGCAGATCCGCCAGTTCCTGGCTCTTCCCGATCAGGGCGTAGGTGTTGCGCACCCCGGCCGCCGAGACGACGGTGTTCGTCCGTACGCGGTAGCGCCGGCCGGTGGCGGTGTCCTCGACGTCGACACCGGCCACCTTTCGCCGCTCGACAACGATCTCGCTGACTTGTTGCCGGGGACGCAGCACCACGCCGTACCGCTGAAGGATCTCCAGAATGATCCGGGAGAGCTCCTTAGGCCCGCCCACGGGGTGCGCCGTCCCTTCCATGAAGAAGGTCAGCGGAACCGCGGCGTGATAGCCGAACGCACTCGACGAGGGCGGAATGCCGTAAAGTCCCCATCGCGCGGCGAGAACGGCCCGCAGACGCGGATCGCGGAAGCTTCGGGAGAGCTGATCCCTCAGCGATCGATACGTTGACGGGAAGAGCTGCTCGACGATGGGCCAGCCCACCTTTCGTACACCGGCGGAGAAGGACGCCAAGACATTGCGCGCTGCGAGCCCGGACATGGCCCGGCGCGTGGTCCGGAAGAAGCCATCGATGGCGTCGGCCTCGGCCGGAAACCGTTCCGCGAGGCGCGCCCTGAACCGTTCCTTCGTGGCGGGGACGGCGAAATCGAACCCTGGGAAGTGCAGGACGTCGTAGTCGTCCGGCAGCGGCGAGAGCTGTACCCGCCCGTCCGTCATGAACTCGAGGAACGGGCCGGCCTTCGCGCTGATGTAGTGCAGCCCGGTGCCGAACTCGTATCGCCCGGCCCGGGAGAACTCGTGCGTCATCCCACCGAGCGTGTAGTGCTGCTCGAGAACAAGAACCCGTTTCCCGCCGAACTGCGCGATCGTACGGGCCGCGGCAAGACCGCCCATGCCCGAACCGATCACAACGACGTCGGCTTCCTCGTACGAGACCATCCCACACCCCCGGCTTGTCCGTCCTGCGGGGTCAGATTGGCGGAGCCGACTTGACGGGGACGGAACGATCTGGGAATCCCGTCGCGGAACGACGCTCGTTCACGTCCACTTCCCGTTCAGGCCGCCGGAATAGCTTTCCACCATCACGTCATGAGAGGTTGGGAAATGGCACACAGGAAACCGACGATCGTACTCGTTCACGGAGCCTTCGCGGAAGGCAGCGGCTTCACCGCGATCGTCAAGCGACTCGTCGCCGACGGCTATCCGGTCGTCGCCGCGCCGAACCCGCTTCGGGGGCTCTCCTCCGACGCGGAGCAGGTCAAGGCCCTGCTGAACAACATCGAGGGGCCGATCGTGGTGGTCGGCCACTCGTACGGTGGCGCCGTCGTCTCCGCCGCCGCCACCGGGAACCCCGAGGTGAAGGCGCTGGTCTACCTGGCGGCATTCGTACCGGAGACCGGCGAGAGCGTACAGGAACTGGTCGAGAAGTTCCCGGGCAGTACCGTGGGCGAGTCCCTCAAACCCGTGCCGCTGCCCGGCGGGCAGGTCGACCTCTACATCGACCCGCGAGTGTTCCATCCCCATTTCGCGGCGGATCTGCCCGCCGAGGAGGCCGCGCTCTTCGCGATCACACAGCGCCCGGCCACCGGCGCCGCCCTCGGCGAGCCCGCCGCCGGCCCGCAGGCCTGGCACACGATCCCGAACTACAACCTGATCAGCGGCGCCGACCGGATCATCCCGTCGGCGGCGCAGGAGTTCATGGCCCAGCGCGCCGGCGCGAAGGTCCAGGTCGTCGAGGGCGCCTCGCACCTGGTGTTCGTCTCACATCCGGGCCCGACCGCGGCCTTCATCGACAGGGCGGCGCGTGAAAATACCTGAAAGACGCATCTCTGCTGACCACTACGCAGGTCACTACCTCCTCCGCCTGCCTCGTTCACCCGTTCATCCGCTCACCGAAATCTGGCCTCGGCTATCGCTTCCGATCGCCTTTCCCATGGCGTTCTGGCGCTGAGCAGTGCCTTCAAAGCTCGGCAAGGAGCTTCTCGGCGCGGCGGGCAAAGAGGTGAGACCCGCGTTCGCTGGACCGGTCGCGGGCCTTCTCGGCAGCGACTCGGACGACTTCGGCGGGTTCGCCGCGAGCGTGGAGCAAGCGCGCCTGCAGCAGCAGGACCAGTCCTTCGGCGCAGCGTGACCGTAGGCATCAAGAGCCTGGTCCGCTCGGTCGAGGGCGACGCCCGCCTCGTCCGGCATCCCGGCGCCCAGCCACATCTCGGCGCTCAGCGCATGGTGGTACGCGACGCCCCATCGCGGCGGGTCGACCAGCGTCCCGGCCAGGAACTGTTCGGCCTCCGCCGCGATACCGGCGGGGTCATCGCCGACGAGGGCACGGGCCCAATACCAGTTCAGCCGTATGTAGTGCTCCTGCTGAATGGCGAAGCGACCAGTGCCCACGGCCATCCACCGCTCGATCGTGCGCATCACCCCAGCCCGCGTCACCGGCCATCGAAGCAATGTAGTAGGCCCAGGTGGAGCCGGCAGACGCGTACGGGCCTTGAGGAGCCGCCTCATGCCCTCATGCCGTCGGGGAACCCGGTCCAGCGCAGGTCGGCCGGGAGGTGGCTCATATCGTTGAACATCACGAGCGTCGGCGGCAGGTCGGTGCGGTAGTCGATGACCGTCAGCGCGGTGTTGGCGCTGTTCAGGCCGAGCCACCGGGATGGCGGCGCGTCCAGGGCGTGCCGCACCAGCCACGCGATCGGGTAGGCGTGTGTCACCAGAACCTCGTGAGTGTCGCGCCGGGTTCCTGCCGCGGTTGTGTCGGGGGACTTCGCGAACCGGCCGACCAGGGCCTCGGCGAGCTTGTGGCCCGAGGCCGCCTCGGCGTCGTCGTAGCCGTCGAAGAATCCGACCCAGGATGGGGGTGTTTCGGCAGCTTGGGGAACGTAGGGCACATGGTCGGTAAGTTCGGCGGCCTCGGCGACGGGCGCGTTCTGCAGGTGCCGGGCGAGTTCGTGCGCGCTGGCTGCGGCGCGCGGTAGCGGAGAGTGCCACACGACGTCGACCGGTAGGCCGGCGAGCCGTTGGCCCAGCAGGCCCGCTTGCCGGCGGCCGATGTCGGTGAGGTTCCCGAATGCGTCGGCCGCGCCGTGGCGTGCCAGGTAGAGGTGTCGCGTGGTCATGAGCAGTTGGGACGCGGTGCCCGCGTGGGCCCGCTTCCCGTCTCCTTTCGATCCGTGGGTGACGTGGGTGCGGCTGTCGGGTGAAGGCTCCCCGGCCGGAGAGGCAGAGGATCGGTCACGCGTTGGCCGCCGTGACGGTGCCGGTGGCGCCGTCGATGGTGATGGCGCTGTCGTCGTGGAGTCTGCTCGTCGCGTTCGGAATGCCGAGGACCGCGGGGATGCCGTGCTCGCGAGCGACGATCGCGGCGTGGGAGAGCACGCCTCCGGTTTCGGTGATGACGCCGGCCGCGATGCGCAGCAGCGGCGTCCAGGCGGGGTCGGTGAAGGGGCAGACGAGGATGTCGCCCGGGTGCACGCGCGCGAAGTCGCCGGGACCGCGGACGATCCGCGCGGGGCCGGTCGCCACCCCGCGGCTGCCCGGTGCTCCGGTCAGCGTGGGCTCGGCGGCCGAGGTGTGAGCGGCAGGCGAGGGCCACGCCGGGGGTGCGGCGGTGACCGGCCGTGCCTGCAGGATCCAGGTACGGCCATCGGCGATCGTCCACTCGATGTCCTGCGGTCCACCGCGTACGGCGGCGATCTTCTTGCCCAGCTCGGCGAGCAGTTTGGCGGTCGCGCCGTCGATCGTCGGCCGGTCGCGGGCACCGGTGGGCACGTCGGACACGACGAGTTGCCTGCAGCGCCGGTCAAGGCGGGTCAGTTTGTGCGCGATCGTGTGGGTAACCAACCCGTCCTCGGCGACGCGGTAGGCGTCAGGGGTGACCGTGCCGCCGACGATGCTGGGGCCGAGCCCCCAGGACGCCTCGATGCGGATCGCGTCGTGCGGGTCCGCGGGGGTGAACATGACCCCGGACACCTCGGCGTCCAGATGGCGTTGCACGAGGACGGCCATGACGGGATCGGCGAAGGGCCGGCCGCCGCGGCCGGAGTCGCCCCGGTAGTCGACGGCGCGCGAAGTAAACAGCGAAGCCCAGCAGGCGCGTATGGCGTCGGTGACCGCGCCGACTCCGCGCACGGCGAGAAAGCTGTCGTGCTGACCGGCCGCCGACGCCTGGCCGGTGTCCTCATACGCGGCGGATGATCTCACCGCGACGGGCGGATCACCGAGTTCGTCAAGCGCGCGTCCGAGCTCGTCGATCAGGGTGGCGTGGACCGGGCGGGCCTCGATCGCCCGCCGCACGGCGTCGAGATGGTCCGGCTCGCCGACGAACCGCTCGAGGTCCAGGTCCCGGACGGCGGCGCGGTAAGCGGCGAACGACACGACGAAGCCGTCGGGAACCGGCAGTCCCGCGCGAAGCAGCGCGCCGAGCGCACCGGCCTTGCCTCCGCACGTGTCGGCGGCAGCCGATATGAGGGGTACGATCATCCACCCGCCTTTCAATGAAAGATTGACAACAATTTATTGATTTTGGATTATGGAAGGCATGTCACGCAAGCAGGACATCACTCACATCGGGCGCGCAGACCACGCCCAGGCCGACCGCGAACGCGACGCGAGCGAACGACTTCTGCGCCTGGGCGCGGACGCGCTCGACGCCCGTCCGTGGCGCCCCCCGCCGGCCCCGCTGTCGGCGGTCGACCTCGTCCAGTTCGCCGTCTGGCGCAACGCCGACCTGGACCTGGAGGACGTCCTGAGCGCGCTGGCTCTCCTGCCCGCCGCACGCGCCGAAGTCGAAGGACTCGAATCCGCCCTGCTGTTCACCGCCCGCAGCGTCGGGCTGACCTGGGCGCAGATGGCGAACGCGATGGGATTCAACTCCCCCCAGGCGTGCCAGCAGCACTACAACCGCCTGACAGCGCGACAGGACGCCGGCTCGTGACGCGCGACTCTCCGTTCGGCCTGCTGGCCCTGCACGCGGTGCGCATCCTCGGGTTCGCGGACACCCCGGTGATCGCGCAGCGGTACGGGCTCGACGCGGCCCAGACCGAGGAGCTGCTGCGCGACGCCGAGGCGCGCGGTTGGGTCGGGCACGCCGCCTTCGCAGGCACCGGGGGCTGGTCGCTGACCGAACCGGGACGAGCCGAGAACGAGCGCCAGCTCGCGGCCGAGCTCGCACGCGTCGGTGGCGCCGACGAGGTCCTTGACGTCTACCGCGAGTTCCTCCCGCTGAACGCCCTCCTGCTACGGGCCTGTACCGACTGGCAACTCCGGCCCACCGCCGGCGACCGGCTCGCCGCCAACGACCACTGCGATCCCGCCTGGGACGCCAGGGTCTTCCACGAGCTCGCCGACATCTCCCGCGCGCTCACGCCGCTGGCCGACCGGCTCGGGAGCGTCCTGGCACGGTTGGGTGGTTACGACACCCGATTCGTCGCAGCCCTGGCGCGCGCCCGAGCCGGGGAAAGCGCCTGGGTGGACCGCACCGACGTCGACTCCTGCCATCGCGTCTGGTTCCAGCTCCATGAAGACCTCATCGCCACGCTCGGTCTCGATCGGCACGCGCAACCTTGACCTGGTCGCAGGCGTACGCCCGGTGACGCCTGCGCGTCGCGCTTCCGGTGACCAGAGACGCCCGGGGCCGTACCGGAGTTGAGGAAAGCGCCAACGGCTGTCCGCCGGTTCCTCAACCCCGTGATCGCGTTCGCGGGCCAAGGACGCCCGCGACCTGCTCACCCGGCCGGAGAACACCGTCTCCTCCATCGCCCGCCTGCTCGGCGTCAGCCGCTCCACGATCTACAGATACGTACCCGAGCTCGCGAGCGGGGCGACCTCCCGTCGTACAGCCAACGATGCGAGCTGAGCTGGGACCGGGAGGCTGATTTCGCATCTCAGGGCCTATATGGCGGCTGGTGTCACGTTGGTTAACGGCACCCCGCGTACGCCAGACCGGAAGTCTTAAGAACCGGCCGCCGGCCAACCGCCTGTGTCAATAAGCGTCTCCCCAGGTGAACGATGGTATGGCGGCGCCGAGTTCGCGCGCCGGCGAGGCCTTCGCGGCCGCCGCGGCGCTAGCCGTAACCCCTGGTCAGCGTGTCGCGGCGGCAGCGCTTATTGACACGGCGTCCTGCACCCGAAGGCGTCCCCAGCCGCCAAGTAGCGCCGACAACTCAGAACCCTGATCCTGTCGGGTAAACATGCAGAATCGCGCGGCTTCGATGCGACCGTCAATCAGCGGCCAATCCATAGCGGCGGATCCGCTCGGCCTCGTCCACCCGGCCGTGCTCGGCCAGCAGCTCGACCAGCCGCCCGGCGGCGTACCAGTCGTCTGCGTTGGCCCGCTCGCGCAGGATCGCCAGGGCCTCCTCCACCCGGCCGTGCTTGGTCAGCAGCTCGACCAGCCGCCTGACGGCGTACAGGTCGCCGGCCTTGGCCCACTCACGCAGTTCATCCACCCGACCCTGCTCGGCCAGCAGCGCGACCAGCCGCCTGGTGGCGTGTCCGTCGCCGGCGTTGACCCGCTCACGCAGTTCGTCCACCCGTCCGTCAAGAGGTGTCGCTACGCGCTTTGGCGGCCAAACGCACATCTCCAAGCCGACGATCGGTGATCTGCTCAACGGCATCCGGCTGCCCGCGGCCGACCAGGTCCGCGCTCTGGTCACGGCGCTGGACGAAGATCCGCGGCCGTGGGTGCAGTGCCGCAACCGTATCCACACCGCCCAGCCCGAGCGCGCCGCACAGCCGGGCGGGCAGCCTGCCGACGCCGAGACAACCGAGCCTGCAACCCCGCCGTCGGCACCGGCCGGAGCGGCCGAGCTCACCGGCGCGGCCGAGTCATCCGCCCGGCGCCGGTCGCCCAGACGGCGCGGGCGACACAAGGCCGTCGCGATCGCCGCCGGGACCACAGGAGCTGTTGCTGCCGTCATTTTCGGACTGTGGCAGCTGTTGCACGATCCGACCGCCGCTGCCACCTCGGGACGCAACCCCTCCTCCGCGTCCGCCTTATCCCTCTCGACGCCGCCGGCCCACGGCACCACCTCGGTAGACCCGGCCGCACGCCCCGCCACCGCCCCGCCTGACGAGGCCGGCGGCGGGGCCGTGCGCTGGAGCGCGGTACACGGCATCGGCTGCCGGAAGGAATGGTCCTACGCCGACCCCGGCTGGAGACCGGCCGGTGGAGGCTGGACAAAGGACGGCTGCACCGGCACCGCCCTGTTCATGCAGGTGGGCTCCGAACTGGGCCACGCCACTCAACTGGTCAACTGGTACTTCGACACCCGGCCCGAGGCGCGATGCACCATCGAGGCCTTCATCGCCGACGACCGACGTTCGGCCGGCACCGCCTACTACTACCTCGACGACGACAACACCACCCCGCCGCACCTGGCCGGACCCGTCACCATCGACCAGACAGCCCACCGCGGCAGCTGGGTCACCTTGGGCACCTGGCCGGTCCCCGGGCCCGGACGGCTGACCCTCATCTTGGCCAACCAACCCCATCAGGCCAATGACACCCACACCGTGACCGCATCCGCGGCCCGTGCCACGTGCCACTGGTGAGCGGCTGACCAGAGCCTGCCCGTCTACGGGGACCGTGCTCGTAACACGGGCGTGCTGCTTGGAGCGGGGTTCGCTGCGGCAACGGCGGACCCCCTCTGTTCCGTCTCGTTCAATCTGAGGCATGGAGCGCCTCTGGCCTGCGGTGCCTCAAGTTCGATGAGACGGTCCACAAGGTGCCCGTCTCACCGATCATGAGGCATCTCCGCGTTCTCCCGGCGTGGTCCGCCTGGCGCGGCCCTGCTGTTCGGCAAGGAAGACCAGGCCGCGCCCGGAAAACTCATCTCGATACGAGGCTGACAGTCGGATTAAGCATCCGGCCCCGTGATCGCCGCCTCTTCGCGGCGAGGCGGCGCCGCCGCTCTTCCCGCAAGGCTGGAGACAGCGAATGGATCATGGCGTGTGCGGGGTTCGTGCACGCGAGCACGTAGGGAGCACGCAACCGCTAGACGAAAATTCTAGAACGCATCCGATCCCGCATACCCGCAGGTCAGACCATGATCAAAGCGCGCCCTGCAGGATTCGAACCTGCGACCGTCGGATTAGAAGTGGATGACCGCAGTGAACAGCCACCTCCGAGCTGGATGCAGCCTGGTCGCGGGCAAGGCCGAATCGATGGCGTCCCGCAAATGTCCCGGATCTTGGTTTGCCCGCCCTACACTGTCCCCACCAGCGAGATGATCTAGAGAGCACTCCCCAAACACAACTGACGGTTTCAGATCCCGTCGGTGCGACCATGACCTGTTGGTGTCGCAGGGGCGAGTTGAACCGCTCCCCGATCACTTGAGCTGCCAGGACTCCACGCGCGTGAAGGTCGCCACCTGAGGTGGTAGCAGCGGCCTACGTGCACTGTCAGCTTGGGAAGTCTTTCGAGATCATGGCCTCTGAACAGGAGAAGCGCTGACCTGGGCATATGCCGGTCGAGTGACCATGAGTTCCCGTGACTCCCCGCTGATCACCGGGGGAACGGGCACGCCACAGTCCCCTATCGATGAGGCTGTAGTTGAGCGGTACGTCAACTCAGTTCCAACAGGTGAGCCGTGGGACTGTAGTCGATCTTCCAGTCTGCATACACGCCCAGACTTCCGTCTTCCAGGCAGCGCAACCCAACGCTGATCCAGCGCACTTCACCGTCACCACGGAATGCGAACCCAACTGCTACAGCGAACTCCTCGCCCCCACACGGGCAGGCACACTCATCAAGGTCGGCCTCACCCATACAGTCGGCACTGTCAGCAACATACGAGGCATCCCCACATACGACACAGACACGTTGTACGCACCCTTCAACGTCATCGGCCATGACGTTGAAGTTCTTACCCGCGCATCCAGCGCACACTGCCTCGCTCACCCGCTCGACGGCGTAGCCGCCCGGCTGGTACTCGCGGAGAAAGTCGGCAAGATCCTCGAAATCCTCGCCTCGCCAGAGATCGCCCGACGTGTCGATCGCCATAGCGTCTGAGTGTATGACTTGTATCGGGACAGATCATTTCGCGCGCAGTCTAGATCTTGCTTGTGCGGCAAGCGCGCGCCACATGCATTGAGAGCAGGTGACGGGAATCGAACCCGCGCTCAGCTTGGGAACTGCATCGATCACGGCCTGCTGAGGTGCTGAGCTGGGCAGAAAGCCGGTCTGAGCGACCGTGGTTGACCCCTGGTCACCCCTCTTAATGTCCCGGCGATCAGCCCGCGACCTGGTATTTCTCGCGCGACGCGCGCATCCCGCCCTGCCTGATCATCCCGTCCGCCGTCGACCCGCCCGAAGGGGAAGCGGGCCAGGGCCACGGGTACCAGATGGAGCGCCCCACCGGACGAACGATCTGGTACCCGTGGCCCTGGCCCGCTCGGCTTGTGCCGGGTCGATGGCGGGCGGAATGATCAGGCTTCCACCTCAGCCACCTATGAGCCTCCGTCGCAGGCACTGCTCGGCGATCATCTCGGAGTCGGAGCCCCCCGCCGGAGGCACGAAGTACGGAAAGTCCTCTGGAGGCAATGTGACTCTTCACGTCGAGCGCGGCATTGTTTACGACGCTACGGGCAAGTTGTTGGATGTCTACCGCCGTGCGAACGCGGAGTCGGATCCGGTGATGCTGCTCTGGCACGGAAGCGGCCCCGACGAGCGGACCGTTCTGGAGCCTTTGGCACGAGCCACTGCGGAGCTTGGCGTCGTGGTGTTCGTGCCCGATTGGCGCTCTGACGCTCCGGATGGAGGACGTGCTCATCTGCTGGCGTCGATCGCCTTCTTGCGGGCACGGGCTCAAGCGTTCTGTGGAGATCCACATCGCGTGCTTCTGGCAGGTTGGTCGCGGGGGGCTCAGGCGGCGTCAGGGATCGCCGTGGACGTCTCGGCCGCCGATGGCTGGCGGCCTTCGGCAGTGGCGTGCTTGGCCACAGGCTATGGTCGGCCGACTCCCACTTCCGCGAGGGTGCCGCTCGAAGCCGTGGTGAACGGAGATCTGGATCCCATTCCTTTCTGGCTCATGCATGGGGTTAATGACGAGCTGGTGGACGTGGAGCACTCACGCGAGTTCGCCGGGGTGCTGCGCGACCACGCTTGGCCGGTGCATCTGCATGAGCTGGAGACGAATCACGCGGGCATCGTGATGACGCAGTACGACCCCAACCTCAGGCGGTGCATTCCGGCTGCGGGCGGGCACGCGATAAAGGCTGGTCAACGTGTTGCTGCGATCCTTGCGAGAGCTGCCCGCGGAATCATGTCATGACGTTGTAGCAGGCTGGCCCTTCCTATTGACTGCGGCCCGAGTGGCGGGCGCGCGCGAGAACGGCCCCCAGGCCGCACGCGCAGCGTGTGGCCGCGCTCGGGCCGCATGGCGGCGCGCAGCGCCGCTCTTGATACCTATAAGAACAATTCGGCAGTACACGCTATGACTTTGCGGTCTTCTGGGCTTCGGCGATGAGTTCGACGAGGTCGGCGATGAGCTTGGGGCCAGCGGCGATGGTGGCTCGTGAGTTCATGGTGTGTGGGCTGCCATCCATGTCGACTACGGTCGCTCCGGCCTCGCGCGCGATGAGCACCCCGGCGGCGGTGTCCCAAGGATTGTTGGCCAGCATGATGCTGGCGTCGACCTTGCTGTCGGCAACCCATGCGAGATCGATGGCGGCCGATCCGAACATCCTGACGCGCTGAACGCGGGCGGCAAGCTCTTGCGTGAGGGCAAGACGAGGCCGGTTGCGGGTCTCGGCATCGTTGCCCACCGCGTAGTCGCCGATGGCAACGATTGCGGCGTCCAGGTCCTCGGTGTCGCTAGCCCGGATCGTCCTGCCGTCGATCTTGGCGCCGTGGTCCTGGGCGCAGGTGTAGCGAGTCGCCAGGAACGGCAACTCGATCACCCCGAGCGTGGGCCTGTCATCATCGACCAACCCCAACGAGACACCACACAGCGGGATTCCGTGCAGGAAGTTTGCGGTGCCGTCCAGCGGGTCGAGGGCCCACATGAGACCGTCCCCCACACTGCTGACGCCTTCCTCTTCTCCGAGGAATCCGATCTCGGGGGTCTCGCGGGCGAGGAAGTCGCGGACGGCTTCCTCGACGGCGTAGTCCACTTCGGTGGCCATGTCGCGATCACCTTTGGCCGTGATGATGCCGGGCAGCTTGGTTCTGATGATCTCGGTGGCGATGGTGACAGCGTGCTCGGCGATGGGTAGAAGGGACCGAGTATCGAGCGTCATACAGGCTTGCTCCGCTTCCACATATCGGTGAACACCTGGTCGAAGACGGGAAACAGCCCGTCGGACGCGGTGTTATCAGTGATCACGAATGTCGGGGAGTCGACTCCGCGTGCCTGCGGAAGGTAGGGCTGGACCACGCACTTGGCCCCATCGATGATCAGGATGTTGAAGCGGATCGTCTCGTCGTAGACGTGCAGCTCCAACCGTTCGGCGGAGTCGGGCGCGAGTCGATCGCGCAGCTTGGTCAGCATCGTAATGTTGAGGGCGGTCAGCGTGGTCAGCGTCCCGTCGGTGTACAGCTCTTCGGCTTCGCGGGCTCGGATGCCGCTCCCGTTGGGGTCGAGAAAGAGACACCGAATCCGGGTACCGCTGTCCAGCAGCCGCTTGAGCTGGTGATCCGGGTAGCTCTGGCACAGCACGTTGAGGGAAAGGCCGGCCGCGCTGATCTCCTTGGCGTTGTCGAAGAGCTCGGACGCTGGATAGGCCGACGAGAACGCGACGGCGGGCAGGCAGTGGCGGTGATGCGACATGACTACGCCGCTCGGCACTGCCTCGCCTACGCCGTCGACGGGGAATATCTCAACGACATCGACCCGACCTTCCCCATCGAGAGGCGTGGCACGGATCCTGACCGGCTCAATCGCTACCTTCGTGAGCTGGGTATTGATCCAGCCGCCGACGACCGCATCGACAACGCCATCCCGGCCGCCCTGGCAATCGCCAGCCGGATCACCGGCGTCGTGATCACCCCAGAGCACCTTCGCCGCCCCATTCTCGGCGCCGCCATACCCGGCGCCTACTGATCACCTTGACCACCCTTCGTGATCTCGGCAGCATGCCTCGCATGAGTGTTGGCCTGATCATCGCGATGCCTCTCCGCCAGTGGGGGCTCATCGACGCATCCATGGACAATGACGCCAGCGTTGAGACAGTGAACGGTGATCGCCGACGGGCCGACCTCGCGCGCAGCATCCGAAGGGCCGGTTGGGATCAGATCGCCCACTGGACACCCGGCGTTCCCGGCTCCGGTGAGTGGCCGCCGCCGGACGAGATCGTGAAACCCAAACTCACGATCGCCCAGTGGCTTCTCACGATCGATGTCCTCGAACGCTGGGCCGCAGCCGCTGATGGCACAGGGCGTCATGACACAGCCACGCAAGAACGCGAGCTCCGAGAGCTGATCATCTCTCGGCTTCAAGCGCACGGCGTTCAGGCTCACTGAGGCCCCCAGCAACATGCTTGCCAATGGGAGAAATCGAAGCGATGAAGCAAGTGCCGTCCCGGACAGGGTGGTATTCGTCGATTGGCACGGTGTGCTTTCTTGCGACCCCTTCTGGGTGTCCATCCGAGACAACGACCGGCATCCACTTCACTCGCAACTGGTGGAGAGCCTCGCGCTGATCTTCACTGGCGACCGGGCTCACGCCTGGATGAAGGGTGAGGTGTCCTCCGCTCAGGTGATCGCAGGCATGGGGATCAAGCTGGACCGCCGGTTCCGCGACGACTTCCTCCAGCGCCGGTTACTGGCCGACTGCGCCCGGATGCGGGTCAACGTTCCGTTGTGCGAGATGCTCCGCGAGATCAAGACGCGTGCCTCGATCGTCGTGTCCACCGACAACGCGGATTGCTTCGCCGGCACTTTCAGGCGGGTGCGCAAGACCCGGCGCCCGACTGGCCACCGTCCGGCGACAACGTTGGCCGAGTGGTCCTTCGTCTGCGACGACATAATCTGTTCAAGCGATGTCGCAGTACTCAAGAGCGAAGGTATCGTCCGCTTCTTCGGGCCCTGGCTGAGTCGACACGGCATGTCCTTCCATGACGCGCTGCTCATTGATGACTTAGCGAACAACTGCGCTGCCTTCCGAGAGCAGGGAGGAACGGCTCTGTGCTGGAGGATGGGCGCCGACGACATCACCGAGGCCGCAACCGCGCTCAGCCGATGGCTCGACGGGTCTGCCGCATCCGAACTCTCCTACGCTGCCGCTCGCGGTGAGGAGAACGGATAGGAGCGGCGGGAGACGTACGCCGCCTACTGGGCGGCATGGAATGCGCTCATGCATGAGCTGCTGCAGCCCGAGGCGGATGCCCGGCAGGCGGAGATTGCGTGGCGGCAGGCCCTGGACGCCATGTTTCTGATCTGCGGCCAGGAGGTGCTGGACGCGGGCATCAAACACATCGGGCTGACGGAGGCTCGGATCGCGGCGCGCGGTGACCGTGTTGATGGCCGCGGCTAGTCGCGGGCGTTGAACCGGGTGATGCGGGAGGACATCCTGGTGCGGCCGAGGCTGTAGCCGCGCGATGGCACAGATGTCAGGCACGAGTCCTGCTCCTGCCGATAATTACATCCGCCCAGGTCATGACCAGGAGTGGCTTCGCTTGTGCGCCTGCCGAAAGTTCCGTCCATGCAGGTCAAGCGGCACGTGAGTACTCGTGGAGGACGCCGCCGATCCTTGTTGATCTTGATGCTCGATTTCGGTTGCTGTACTGCTACGCCATCCCCTCTATCGCAAGGCTGCCGAGGCTCACCACGGACACGCGATTGGATGGCCGAAGGCGAGTGATCCCCGGCGACACACCCACACACAACCCAATCTCGCAGACACTTACCACTTAACCGACAGAAGCAGGATCACGCGAAGATCAACTCATACACCACACCCGTGGACGTGACCAGCAGGCGAATCGGCTATGCCAGGGTTCGTACATGGGCAACCTGTATGAGTACTTCAGTGCGGCCGACGACGCCTCGGCGATGACTGCCTTCGAGACCGGAGCAGAAGACGCCGGATTCGCGAGCCTCGGCGCTCTCAAGGGGATTGGGCCTGACATCGGTCTTGGAAAGCTTGAGGCCGTCCTAACAGGGCTGTCTTTCGACCAGATCTCGCAGGACCCGCGATTCGCGGATGTGATCACCTCAGAGACCGAGGGTGAGGGAACCTGGATCGTCGCGCTGACCGACCGCCTAAGGGACGGACTCGCTGGAGTGACCCCAGACCAGCTACTGCCAATCGCAGAACGCTGGGCGGCAACCTACGAGTACGTCAACTCCGAACCCGACCTCCTGGCCGACTTCCTTGGGAGACTGGTAGATCTGGCCGTTCAAGCCCAGGTACGAAAACATCGTCTCTACTGCTGGCTCAGCCTGTAGCGCCCAGGCGGGTACTTGCTCGTTTGGCGACCGAGGGCGGGTGGGGATCGGTGGATCCTGTTCACTTGCTCGGCAGCTAACCGGCCTGCATCTCCTGCATGCGGCGGATCTCCGTCGCCTGCTCCACGCTGACCTCGTTGGCGAGCTCCTCGATCTTGGTGTGCGACCCCTTGATCAACACCTGTTCCGACATCTTGATGGCGCCGAGATGGTGGTTGATCATCAGCTGCAGAAACAGCATGTCGAATTCCTTGCCCGAGGCCGCCTTGAGCGCGTCCATCTGCTCGGGCGTGGCCATGCCCGGCATGCCGGTGTGGATGGCGTGATGGTCGGGCACCCGCTGGCCCTGCTCCTGCAGCCAGGCGGTCATGTACTGGATCTCGGGCCCCTGGGCGTCCTTGATCCGCGACGCCAGGCTCTTGAGTGTGGCGGACTCGGCCCTGCTGGGTACGAGGACCACCATGTCGACGGCCTGCTTGTGATGGACGATCATGTCCTGGACGTACGTCACGTCCGCCGCGTTCGCGGTGGGACCGGGCACGGCGGTGGCGGCCTCGCTCGGTGACAAGGTCTTGGCGATCTCGCCCGGCTTGCCGGGCGCGACCACCGGCGCGGTCGAGTCGGCCCGGGGCGGGGTGCTCGGACTGCATGCCGACAGGGCAATCGCCGTGCCCGCGATGACGATGAGCGCGGCGCGCAAGTGGCCTCCTTGACTGAGCCTGTCGAGAGTGCGCACTCTAGACCGCCAAACGGATCATAGGAAAGACGTCAAACGGGCATTCTTATTGACAGATTGCATGCTGGCCTGACATGTCGCTCATGGGTGAAGATTTCTTACATTTATGTCCCCTTTATAGGAGGATCTGAAGTGTTCACCCCCCGCAGGGCCATAGTCCTGCTCGGCGCTGCCGTGGCGTTAGCCGTCGCCGCGATGCCCGCTCAGGCCGCCGACATCCCGGGGCCGGGCGAGATCGTCATGAGCTCCAATGTCCAACACGTCACCAACGTGCCCAAGCCCACTGCCCTCGCCGACATCCACACGGACATGGCGTTCCAGGGCGACTACGCCTACGTGGGCAACTACTACGGCTTCTCGATCTACGACATCAAGCACCCCAAGCAGACGTCCCTGGTCAGTTCGGTGGTCTGCCCAGGTGGCCAGATGGACATGTCCGTCTACGGCAACCTGCTGTTCGGCTCCGTCGACTCCTCGCGCACCGACGACTCGTGCCACAGCACGGCCCAGAGCGCGTCGATCAAGTCGTCGTGGGAGGGCATCCGGATCTTCGACGTCAGCGACAAGGCGAACCCCAAGTACATCAAGTCGGTCGAGACCAACTGTGGTTCCCACACCAACACCCTGGTCCCCGACAAGACCGGCGAGAACGTCTACATCTATGTCTCGTCCTACAACCCCAACGACAACTTCCCCGACTGCCGGCCGCCGCACGACCTGATCTCGATCATCAAGGTGCCGGTGGCCAACCCGACCGCCGCCGCGGTCGTGGCGATGCCGGACCTGTTCGCTGACGATGACGGTGGCAACCCGGGCGTGCCCCTGCCCTACCCAGACGGCAAGTCGAAGACCACCGGCTGCCACGACATCACCGCCTATCCGGAGAAGGACATCGCCGCCGGAGCCTGCATGGGTGACGGCATCCTGATGGACATCTCCGACCGCGAGCACCCGAAGGTCACCGCCCGGGTCCGCGACGACAACTTCGCCTTTTGGCACTCGGCCACCTTCAACAACGAGGGCACGAAGGTCATCTTCACCGACGAGCTCGGCGGTGGCGGCAGGGCCACCTGCAACACGACGTTCGCCGCCAACCGGGGCGCGGACGCCTACTACGACATCGTCGGCGGCCAACTGGTGAAGAAGGGCTACTTCAAGATCCCGCGCGTCCAGGCCGACAGCGAGAACTGTGTCGCGCACAACGGCTCGCTGATCCCGGTCAAAGGCCGCGACATCATGGTCCAGGCCTGGTATCAGGGTGGCATCTCGGTCATCGACTTCACCGACTCGGCCAACGCGCACGAGATCGCCTACTTCGAGCGCGGCCCCGACAACACCGCCCCGCCACTCGACGGTGGTTTCTGGTCCGCTTACTACTACAACGGCTACATCTACGGCTCGGACTTCAACCTGGGCCTCGATGTGCTGAAGGTCGACGACCCGCGCGTCAACCAGGCCAACAGCGTCAAGATGGAGCGCCTGAACGCGCAGACCCAGGGCTCCTACCCTGAGCCCGGAAACGGCGTCCCTGGAGGGCAGTGACAGCTCAGCGGTATCGGGCGGCGGGGACTCCGGTCCTCGCCGCCTCTGTGGGGCTCGAATATTCGGTCACCGCGTCCGATCTGTGGATTCGCTAGACACGCGGATGACATTCTCGGCAGGCACAGTGACCTCGTAGACTCCCGGCCACGTCGTCGAAGGGATGGCCGTGGAAGACCCGACGGGTATCGCAGCGCTGACCAAGATCTTGCCTTCAGATCTCGGCGCGGACGAGGGAATCGGCTGGTCGGCAGCAGAGGCGCGGTGGGGCACGCGGTTCCCGCATGACTACATGGCCTTCATGTCCATCTATGGCGCCGGCTCGTTCGCCGAAGTCGGCATCCTCATGCCGTTGCCCAAGGAATACATCCAGTGGGACCCCGGGACCTTCGAGGAGGAGACGGAGAACGCCCGTTACACCTGGGAGATGCTGGGCGGTCAAGAAGGCCTCGACATCGACCCGAACCACATCCTCGCCTGGGGCATCACCTCGTCCCGACATCCTGTGCTGGCTGACCACCGACCCCGACCCCGACCAGTGGCCCGTCCTGGTCTGCGGCCGACACACCCACGAGGACTTCAAATCACCGACTGCGGTCGAGGTCGAAAGCACCCACTGAACCCGGCTGCAAGATCGATCGCCGGACTCCGGCATCGCGCCGATGACCATATCGCGCTCCAGTTGCCGTCCGGCCTCCCACGGCACCCGCCGATCTCGGAGCGTGTGCCACCGTGCACCGCTGGAACACGTTCACGGTGGAAGGGGAGCAGTACCGCAACGCGCTGGTGTCGGTCTCACGGTCGCATTGGCGGGAGTTCGAGCACTGGTGCACGACCTCGGCGGTCGAGAACGGGACGATCACGGCTGGGACGGCGCGACAGACTTCGGCCATCGCTCTGACGTCGTCCGTCTGAAAGTCACCGTCCCTGCCGCCGGAGCCCGGCCCAGCGCGGGCCGGGCCCGGCCGTTCACTCCTGGTCCTCGTCGTCCCAGTCGTCCTCCTCGTCGTCCCACAGGTCGCTGGGCTCCAGCGGGTGCTCGTCGTCGATGAGGGAGTCGTCCACCTCGCGCCGCCAGGCCTGGCTGTCCTCGGGATCGGCCCAGCTCAGCTCGGTGATCCTGGGAACGGGGATGGTGGCCCGCTGGTGGCCGACCATCCAGGAGTTGCGGAAGAAGTCGAACCTGAGGTGGCGGCAGCCGGCGGCCTCGTTGTAGATGATCGGTGGTACGAGGAACTGCTCCACGCCGACCCTGGCCGCGACGACCACGTAGTCCTCGGGGATGGATTCGTCGTTCCAGCAGGCGGCGAAGTTGACCGGAGTGAGGGCGTTCTTGCCGAGCACGTGGATGAGGCCGTCCTGGATGACGAACCGGTCCGGGTCGAGGGCCACGTCCTCGCCGAGCATGAGGATCGGCGCGGGCAGGATGTGCGCCTGGGCGAAGGACTGGGCGTCGGTGTAGAGCTTGACGACCTCGTCGAAGCGCGTGGGGTCGAACTGCCCGGAGGTGTGGAACGGGCAGCAGATCGCGCCGTGGGGCCGCTCCGGCTCGGGAAAGAACGCGGACTTGTCCACCCGCGTCATGACCGAGTGGCCGTGCTTGTCCCGCAGGAACTCCGGGATCCAGCCGGCATCCTCGGCCTCGATCACCTCCGTCCGGCACAGCGCGCGGAACGCGGTGTCGCCGAGCTTGCAGTTGAAGTAGTCGAGCAGGGTGATGGCCGCGCACTCCGCCGGCTGCAGCGCGTCGGTCCTGGGGAACCAGAAGTCGTAGCCGTTGGTCACGAAGTGCACCCCGCGGAACTCCTTGTGCACGAAGGTCTCGCGGGCGAGGCTCTCGCCCCAGCCGTCCCAGTGGGTGGCGGCCACCTGGTTGTAGTACGCGTCGGCGTGCCGGGCCAGTTCGGGCGCGAACACACTCTCGCCGGTCAGGTAGCACGCCTTGCTGAACAGCGCGCCGATCTCCGGCGCCTCGGTGACCTCGCCGGCGGTGAAGATCAGCTCGGTACGCAGGAACACCTTGCGGCCGTCGCGGTAGGGGGCGCCCTCGTGCTCGTACCGCTGATCGAAGATCACACACGTGAAGGCGCCGATCTCGCCGAGCGCGGCGCCGCCGACCAGGTCCAGCGCCGGCGAGCCCGCGCCGCCGGTCAGGTACAGCAGCAGCGTGTAGCGGGAGATGTGCCGGCGCGTCGCGTCGTAGTACGGCGTGTCCCGATGCAGGTGGAAATTTGCGTCACCGGGCTCGAACCCGTTGCACCGGAACACCGGGTTCACGTGCGAGAACCCCTCCGCCACGGACGGCGGCAGCGCGTCGGCCACCGCCGCGGTCAACGCCTCGGCCAGCAGCGCCGAGTGGAAGATGAACCGTTCGCCGCCCCGGGAGGCGGCGTTCAGCGGCGGCACATACAGGTTCATGCCGTCCAGCCGCGCCAGCCGGTCGCGGGCCTGCTCCGGCAGGCGCAGTGAGAACGAGAACACCCCTTCGGCGTGCTCCGTCCGCCCGGTCAGCTCCATCTCCAGCGGCACGGCCTCGAGGAGGCGGTCCAGCGGGACGATGTTCTCGAACGTGCGAAACGACAGCTCGTGCGGATCCGCGAACACGGCAGCCAGGTACGGCGCGTCCGCGCTGGGCCGGGCGAACAGTTCCCGAACCTGCTCGTCGATGAGCTCGGCGTCGATGAAGCGCACGGCCTTGAACCGCGCCGACGGATGCCAGCAGACCTCCAGCCCGTCCACCGTCGCAGCCGGTCCGGCGTCGGTCGCGTCCACCTCCGCCCGATACCGGGCGATCTCCTCGGCCGGGGCGTCCCCGGCCGACAGGGCGAAGAACCGGTCCCGAAGTTCGATGCTCACACGCACCTCCACATGCTCCGCAGCCCCGGCGGAAGATTCGCGGCCTGCGCCAGTTTCCGCACGCCGTCCTGGCCCACATCGGAGTCGTACAGCCACAGCCGGGTGAGGGATCCGGCGAACGGGGCGGCGAGCAGCGCCTGCGCGCCCGCCTCTCCGAGGTCGTTGTAGCGCAGGTCGAGCTCAGTCAGCTCTGTGAACCTGTGCAGCGACCGCACGCCCTCGGCGGTCACCCTGTTGCGCTGCAGGTGCAGGCGGCGCAGCCCGCCCAGGTGCGGGCAGGCCGCGAGCGCCGCCAGGCCGGTGTCGGCGATGCGGCAGTACCGCAGGTCGAGCGCCCGCAACCGGTCCGACGCGAACAGGGCGGCGAGGAGTTCGGCGCCGTCGAAGCCGACGCTCAGGTAGGACAGGTCGAGCTCGGTGAGCCGCCCGAGGTCCAGCCCGGCGAGGGCTCGCAGGTCCAGGCGGCCCGGGCGCAGCTCGCCGCGGTCCACGGCCAGGGACCACTCCTCGTCGTCGTCCCCGTCCTCGTCGTCCCAGTCCTCGTCCTCTTCAGCCGCCGCGTTCGAGGTGATCCTCAGCGTGGTGACGAACGGGGCGCGCAGCACCTGCTCCACGACCTCGCGGACATCGTCCGACCACTCGACGGCCACCTCCGTGGCGAAGCCGTACCGGCGCGACCGCACCCGCGCCCTGCCCGGCAGCCCGTCGTCCCATCGGTCCTCGTGCTCCGCGACGAGGTCGGCGATCTCGCGCTCCACGGCCGGCCGATCGGCGGGGCGGGTGCGTGCCAGGCGCTGCTCAAGGCGGATCAGCATGCCTCTGGCGTCGCCCTGCCGCAGCAGCCGGTCGCTGTACGCGTGCCACGCGGCGAAGTCGTCGGGACGAGCCCGCAATGCTTCCTCGATGACCATGACTTCCATTCGAACGAATGTACGGATCATCATTGACATGTCAAGACAAAGTCCCGTTAAACTATCGCCGAAATGACCTTGCCCGCAGGCGTTTCGGCCCATCGGACGCATGATCGCGGGCGTGGACAGCTCCGCGCGGCACGGTATACATTGCGGCGTCCTGAGGCGGAGCCAGGCCGCCGGCATGGGAGGTCTCCACTGTGAGCGCACCGCCTTCGGCCCGTCCCGCGACCGACGAGCAGGACGTCCCCGCCGAGGGGAGGCAGGCGTTCGAGCTGGCCGCCCGCGCCTGCTACCGGCAGATCGGGGTCCCGTTCCCGGAGCGGGTCGTGTGGGTGCCATCGCCGCTCGTCGGCGCGTTCGCCGCACCGATCGCCGCCTGCCTGGCCACCGGCCACCGCAACGGCCGCGTCCTCGACTCGGTCCACCGCGCCGTGGACGGCACGGCCGGCGAGACGATCGGGCGGGTGGTACGCGACGCCGTCCAGGCCGCGGCGGACGGCGTGGCGGGCGATCCGGTGCACGGGGCGGCGGCGACCGCCCAGCACGCCGAGATCGCCGCGACGGCGGACCCCGCGCCGCGCGGCATGCCCACCGGCACCCGGGCCACGGTCACCGAAGCCGCGGACGCGGTCGTGCGATCGGCGGTGGACGCGGCGGTGGGCGGCGTGCGGCAGGACACGATCCGCGGCGCGATCCGCCTGCTGTGGCGGGCCTGCCTGCCGGGCCACCGGTCCGCGTCCGCCGCCTGGTGGTGGTGGCCGTTCCGCGACTTCGTCCTGCTCTGCCCGCCCCCAGACGAGCTGCGCCGGGACCAGGTCGGCGAGGGCGACCTGGCCAGGCGCCGGCTCCACTGCCCCGACGGACCCGCCGTCGCCTGGGTCGACGGGTTCGGGCTGTACTTCTGGCACGGCACCCACGTCCCCCGGGCCGTCATCGACGACACCCTGACCGCCGACGAGATCATCCGCGAGCCGAACGCCGAGATCCGCCGCTGTGCCATCGAACGCCGCGGCTGGGACCGCTTCGTCATCGAGGCCCGCCTCGCCCAGATCGGGCCCGCCGCGCCCGACCCCGGCAACCCCGGCCAGACGCTCACCCTGCACGACGTCCCCCCGGGCGTCTACCCCAGGAGCGTGCGCGTCCTGCTGTGCACCAACGGCACCGTCGAGCGGGACGGCACCCGCCGCCGCTTCGGCCTCACCGTCCCCGCCGACTGCACCGACCCCATCGAGGCCGCCGCCTGGACCTACGGCCTCACCCCTGCCCAGTACGCCCAGGCACAGCACCGATCCTGACCTTTGAGGAGCCCCGAGAAGATGCCCACCATCGAGCAGGCCATCGCCACCTTCGGCGTCACCGTCGACGAGCACCTCGACCGGCAGGCCGAGATCCCCATCCTGTCCGGCCTGCAGTTCCAGGGCGATGTCGCCGTCGTGCCGGTCACCAGGGAGCCGGCCCGTACCCCGATCCCCACCTCCGGCGTCCCGGTCGTCCGTGGCCAGGCCCAGGCCAACACCCACCTCCTGGTCGCGACCGGCGCGGCGTTCTTCAGCCCTGACCAGTCCGGCCGCGCGCTGGTGCTTGGCGTGCTGACCGTCGAGGAGGGCGCTACCGCCTACCTCGCGCACCCTGAACACGCGTTCACCGGTATCGCGCCCGGCACCTACGAGCTGCGTCGCCAGCGCGAGCAGGCGGACGAGGTCCGGCTCGTCGCCGATTGAGGCCGGGGGCGGGCCAACCCGCGGCATCGGCAGGATGTGCGGGAGCTGCGGGGTGCGGCGCGGCCGTGGTGGCGGACACCTTGCGCGGTGTGGCCGACGCGGACCCGTACGTCCTCGTACTCCATAAGAGGCGTTATGGGGTACACGTTTCACCAGCACCGCCACACTGGGCCTGTCCACAGAGCCTTTGGTTACCGTAACCGGCTCAACCTCGGGCTTAGTGCCCGTGTACAAACTGATCCCTGAGCCCGCTGTGTGAGGCGATAAAGGGGCGAAACGGTGACGTAGCGCGAATCTTCGGCGACGTGGAGCGACCTTCCGGTAGTAACGGCGGTTATCGAAGCCCCGTCACCAACCGGAAGGTCGCCGCCGTTGTACGCCACCGCTCCCGCCGCTGTCTCCCGCAATGAAGAAACTGCCTGTTCATGCGTGGCCTGCCGCTACGGTCATGGAGCCGACCACCCTGCCCGGGCGTCCCGATACACCACCGACATGACCGATGCCGAATGGCAGTCCATCGAGCCGGTCATGCCCTGGCCGGCCTGGTTACATGGCAACGGTGGACGCCCCGAGAAGTACTGCCGGCGCCTGATCGTGGACGCCATCCGGTACGTGGTCGACAACGGCTGCAAGTGGCGCAATCTGCCCGCCGACTTCCCGCCCTGGCGCACCGTCCACGCGATCTTCACTCGCTGGCGGCAGGACGGCGATCTCTACGCCCTCCACAACGACCTGCGCGAACACGTCCGACTGGCCGAAGGGCGCCAGGCCGAACCCAGCGCAGGGATCATCGATTCATAATCGCTGAGGGCAGCCGAGACCGTCGCCACCGACTCCCGCGGATACGACGCGGCCGAGAAGGTGCAGGGCCGCAAGCGGCACGTCATCGTGGACACCCTGGGCCTGCTGCTCGTCGTCATCGTCACCGCCGCCAGCGTCCAGGACCGCGACGAAGCCCGCACTGGAACGCCTGCGCGACTGGTACGAGAGGATCTCCCTGATCTGGGCCGACAGCGCCTACGCGGGCAAACTCGTCACCTGGGCCATCACCCTGGATGGAGATCGTCAAGCGCAGCGACGATGTCAGCGGCTTCGTGGTGCTGCCCCGCAGGTGGGTGGTGGAGAGAACGCTGTCGTGGATCTCCCAGCGAAGGCGGTGCGTACGCGACTATGAACGGTCGTCCGAGCACCACGAGGCCATGGTCGTGTGGGCGATGATCATCCTCATGGGGCGACGACTCGCGCGACCCGCCTCCCCCGAGTCGATCTGACGATCAGTTTGTACACGGGCACTAAGGGCAGGCCCTAGCCTGCAGGGCACGAGAGAGCCCCGCACCTTCCTGCCTTGCGGTGGGAAGGTGCGGGGCTTTCGTGCTGGCTGTCACCGAACCAGATGCAGTGTGGGTGACGCCGGCGCAGTCGTCTGGGCTCCCCCTTGACCGGTGTCGGCGTGAGCGCGCGAATGCTCAGCTGAAGAGCTGGAAGATCCTGCGAAAGCTACGCTGCTGCCCCAGCAAGGTCGGCCATCTGTGCAAGGCCATCGCCGTCCTTCAAAACCACCGCGTCGCACAGACCGCACGAGGATGAGCAAGGGTCACGGAGATCCAGTTCTTCGACGGATGGTTGTGGAAGATCACCTGTCTACTGGATCTCCGTTCCCACGTCCCAGGAACTCCCGTGCTTGACAGCGCCACGAGCACCTTGACTACCTGGCCTTGGGGAAGCCCCGGACTGCGCCTGTCAGCTCACACCTGGACAACCGGACCCAGCGGCGGCATCGACCTTATCGACGTCTATGCGGGTCGCGTCTTTGGGCTGCGGAGGCTGAGCCAGAACTCTGTCCGCGCCTACCATCACGAGACCGCCCGCAGAATCGATGAGCGGCTTTCCATCCGCACCCACCTTTCCGAGCGCGGCCGGGAATTTCGCCCGGTCAATGGTCCCGTCAGCGCGTGCCCATGGCATTGGAGGAGGGGCCTGGCCTGCCACTGGCTGTGCGATTCGGCTGCTGTCGGGGAGCCAATGATTCCCCGAAACGATCCAGTCTCCTGTACCGCGTCAAAACTCACTCATAACGCTCGAGCAGCAACAACACGACAGCCCGAGTGCAGATGCTGAGCACCTGCTCAAACCGAGTTGAGCGCTCGCTCAGATGATAGTGAACGGCACCTTAATAACTCCTGCTCAGCGTAGGCGGACGAATTTTCGGCACCCACAGTGCCCGCGCCGAAGGCGGGAGAGGAACTCACCGTCCGCCGCGCCAGGCGCCTGCTCACCAGCCACCCGGACCATCTCGACGAGGCCCAGATCCTGCGGCTGAAGAAACTGCGACCTCGTTGTCCCGAACTGGACGCCGTCGCTGACTGCGTGGCCGCCTTCGCCACGATGATGACCGACAAGGACGGCCACCTGCTACCTGCGTGGCTCGCGCGGTGGCTGAAGGTCAAAACTGCCGATCAAGCCTCCCGCGATGAAATCTGATGCGGTACAGGTACGAAGGCCTGCTTCGGCGTTCTTCAGTGCCGCTCGAGGTCTGCGATGATGCGTGCCAGCGTGGCCATGAAGGCTTCGATCTCCTCGGCGGGGATGTCGGTGGTGGCTCGTGTGTTGACCTGCCTGGCAAGCTCGGTCAGTTCGGGCTCGAGTTCTCTAGCGTGGTCTGTCAGCTTGTTGCGGGAGCGGCGCCGGTCATCGGGATCCACGGTGCGGCTGATGAGCCCGTCGCGTTCCATTCGCCGCAGGGTGTGGGCCATTGTCGATTGGTCTATACCGACGCGCTCGCACAGTTCATGCTGCGTAAGGTTGTCTTCTTCATACAGCGCCAGCATCTGGGCGAACTGTCCAGGCTTCACCCCGGTGTGCGCGATCTGGTCGCGCAGCCGGTTTTCTAGCAGCCTCGCCAGATGGTTGACCTGGTAGCCCAGAGAAGCCTGGCGGTGCAGCATGGTCATGCGCGCGGCCCCTTCGACCGCAGAAGCCGCCTGATCCTCGGCCACTGCCACATGGCTAGGCCGGATACCGCAAGGAGTGGCAGGACGGTCCAGCGTACTGCCGCCTCGGCGGCAGAGCCGAGGAGCGGGCTGAGATACATGTAGGCGATCAACGCTGTGCCGCTGGCGAGGTGGGCAGTTCGTTGCAGGTCGCGTGTCTGCTTGTGGCGCACAACTACCTCCTATTACACGGTCTGCGAAGAATATATATGGCAAGCCATGTAAATGCAATGCGTGGGCTGGCGGTGGGACGCAGAACACTGCGGTTGCCGAAAACTACATCCGCGCCATCATGCAGAGCGCGGGCCTTGAACGGGCCGCGGCACTCCCCGACACGGCCCGCCAGCGCCTGGTCGAGGCCAGCGGCAAGCTGCTGGAGCATCTGGCACCAGTGACATCGAGCAGTTGCGCCAGGCGCCGGTGGAACAGATCCGTCAGGCCTCCTTCCTGTTCTCCGGCGCCGTCCCGACACCCGGCCAAGTACATACACCGGCGAATCTGGTCTGGTGTCCGACCGATGACGGCCAGGTCGTGGGCGCCGATCTGTCCTGTGGGGCTCAATAATAGGATTCGGTGTTTGACCTGCCGGTTCTCGTCGGTTTCAGCTGGCGACCTGGTACTCGTTGATGAGGCCGCCGAGGATGGAGCTGCGGTGGACTCGGTGGCCGGCCAGGTCGATGGGGGTTGGCGGTCCGGTTTCGGCTTGCAACGGGGACAACTGTCCGATGCCGCGGTGAGGCCGAGCCGTGTTGCAGTGCTCCAGGTAGCGGGTGAGGGTTCGGCGTAGATGGCGCTCGTTGAGGATGAGCATCCTGTCCAGGAGGTCGCGGCGTAGGGTGCCGATCATCCTTTCGCAGTGCGCGTTCGCCTTCGGGGCCTGCGGTGGGCTCTTGATGACGCGCAAGCCAGCGTCGGCGAAGACCGCATCGAAGGCATCGGTGAACTGGCCGCCACGGTCGCGGATCAAGAACTTCAGCTTCGTCGCGTCGGTGTCGGTGTCGATGAGGAAGTTGCGGGCAGCCTGGGCGGTCCACGGGCCGGTGGGGTTGGCGGTCACGCCGAGCAGGCGGGCCCGGTGCCAGGCCAACAGGGTGACTGGGGTTATCGGGAAGATCTTCCCCCATTGGCTGCGGGGTATCAGGTGCGAGAGCGCCGCCAGCCACAAGCGATCGGCTGGTTCATAGCGCACCCGTGGCACCTGGCGGCGTAGGACCGCGTTCTG
Source organism: Nonomuraea sediminis (assembly GCF_018531495.1). GTDB lineage: Bacteria > Actinomycetota > Actinomycetes > Streptosporangiales > Streptosporangiaceae > Nonomuraea > Nonomuraea sediminis. Next base: position 596,452 of record NZ_JAHDTI010000007.1, on the reverse strand, counting down.
GTGTCGTAGTACCAGCAGTTCCGCCTCCTTGGAGACGCTGCTCCGTAGCAGAAGTGCGGGCAGAGACAGCAGGCGCCGGACGACGGCGTACACCGCGGACAAGATCACGAAACATGATCCCAGGCGACCCGGACCGGCCGGACGAGGAGCTGCGCTGGTAGTGATTCGAGTTCTTGAGCCCCACAGGCACAGGTCTCGCCAGTGGTCACAGAGCGTCGCAACTACATGATCACTGGGGCCTGTGCCCGCCTTGTTGCCCCGGTCTTCTACGCCGCCTATCTGCGCGGGCTCTAAGTCTCGCTCCCCGGCGGGGCGGAGAGGCTGCCGCCGGCCATCAGGCGCTCGAAGGTCCGTCGCAGCGCCTCCGAGTCGTTCAGGTGCGGGAACGGCTCGCCCACCGGTACCGAGACGCCGAGGAACCGGCACAGCGGCTCCCAGCCGTCACGCACGTCGAACACCAGCAGCCGGTGCGCGGGCAGGCTCTCCTGGACGGTGGCGACATGCCGCTGGAACGCCGCCACGGCGACCCCCTCGTCGGGCATACCGTCGGTGAAGTGCCAGCCCTCGCCGAAGTACGACTGGCCGATACCGTCCAGCAACGGGACCAGCTTGCGCATGGCCGTCGCGAGGGCGGCGGCCTCCTCGGGCAGGTCCTGCTCGCGCATGTGCAGGGGGCCGCTGGTGAGGAGCATCTGCATGCTGGCGTACCAGCGGCGCGGGTCGCGGACGGTCAGGACGACCTTGGCCTCGGGGATGGCCAGGGCCAGCTCGCGCCAGAAGTGGCTGGCCGGCCAGTCCTGGGCCGATCGGTAGCCCTCCAGGGCCTTGCCCGGGTCGAGCGGCTCGGTCAGCCACCGGTCGAGCTGGGCGGGGTTGCTCAGCAGGTCGAACATGTGGTTGCAGGGGCCGAAGCCCAGCCGTTCCAGCGCCGCCTTCATCGAGGTGGTGCCGGTGCGCGGGAATCCCGCACCGATCACGTCCAGCACGTCACGTCTCGTTCGGTTCATGCTTCTGAGACTCGGCGCGCGGCCGAAGTGTGACATCCAAGGGTGAGACGTCGGAGTGTGCTCGCCCACGGTGGTGACCTCGGCACGGATCCGCGTGACGCTGACCGCGTGCGGCACGAGACAGGTGCTCTCGAACGTGTCCTGCCGCCGGCTGAGTGTGTCTCTTCGATCAACGTCGGCCAGCCGAAAACCCATGTGCGGACTGTCGGAGCGATGGAGTGTGATCGGGGGTTATGGCGATTGTGTTGGGTGAGCCGGGAGTCGACGGGCTGAGCGAGGTTGTGGGCGTGCTGCGGGAGTGACAGTACGACGGGGCGCCGATGCAACTGCATCCGGGGGACCTGGGCTGGTTCTGGCGGTTCGGTGCGGAGGCGACGGCCGCGGCGGTCCGGACGTGGAGCCAGGACGGGCGGATTCTCGCCGCCGGGCTGCTGGACAGTGCCAAGCTGTTGCGGCGCTCAGCGGGACGAGGAGCTGACGCAGCAACTGGCACAAGGCCGAACAAGCACCGAACCAACCGGTAGACCAGTGACAACAACACTCCGCGATGATGGCAGCCGCCGCTCTGATCGCGCGGCAAAACCCCAGCTCACAGCACAAGACCGTGTTTCCGAGCGGACAACCGCAAGCCTCACAACCAGCTCACTAGTCGAGCCCGAGCAGGCGCGCGCCCTCCTCGCGCATGTCGACCTTGCGGATCTTGCCGGTAACCGTCATCGGGAACCCGGCGACGACGTGGACATAGCGCGGGATCTTGTAGTGGGCGAGCTTGCCGGCGCAGAACTCCCTGACGGCCTCGGCGGTCAGGGGTGCGCCGCCCTGGCGGATAACGACCCAGGCCATGAGCTCCTCGCCGTACTTCTCGTCGGGCACGCCGATGACCTGCACGTCGGCGATGTCGGGGTGGCGGTAGAGGAACTCCTCGACCTCGCGCGGGTAGACGTTCTCGCCGCCCCTGATGACCATGTCCTTGATCCGGCCGACCACGTTGACGTAACCGTCGGCGTCCATGGTGGCCAGGTCGCCGGTGTGCATCCAGCGGGCGGCGTCGATGGCCTCGGCCGTGCGCTCCGGCTCGTTCCAGTAGCCGAGCATCACCGAGTAGCCGCGGGTGCACAGCTCGCCGGGCTCACCGCGCGGCACGGTCTGCCCGGTCTCCAGGTGCGTGATCTTGACTTCGACGTGCGGCATCACCTGTCCGACGGTCTCGGTGCGGCGCTCCATGCTGTCGTCGGACCTGGTCATGGTGGAGACGGGCGAGGTCTCGGTCATGCCGTAGCAGATGGCGACCTCGGCCATGTTCATCTCGGTGACGACGCGCTTCATCACCTCGACAGGGCAGGGCGAGCCCGCCATGATGCCGGTGCGCAGGCTGGACAGGTCGTACTGCCCTGCGAAGGTGAGCTCGGCGATGAACATGGTCGGCACGCCGTACAGAGAGGTGCATCGTTCCTGCTGTACGGCCCGCAGCGTCGCCTCAGGGTCGAAGCCGGGCGCGGGGATGACCACGCACGCGCCGTGGGAGGTGGCGCCGAGGTTGCCCATCACCATGCCGAAGCAGTGGTAGAAGGGCACCGGCAGGCACACCCTGTCGTGCTCGTCGTAGTGAATGAGCTCGCCGACGAAGAACCCGTTGTTGAGGATGTTGTGGTGCGAGAGCGTGGCGCCCTTGGGGAAGCCGGTCGTGCCGGAGGTGTACTGGATGTTGATCGCGTCGTCGGCGCTCAGCGACGCCATGCGCTCGCGCAGCCGCTCCTCGGGGGCGGTCAGCGCCAGCAGCCGGTCCCAGCCGGGGTCGCCGAGGTAGACGACGTCGGCGAACCCGATCTCCTCGACCATCGCGCGGTAATCGCTGCCCTTGTGCGTGAGCGCGCTGATGAGCAGGCGCAGGCCCGACTGCCTGACGACGTAGTCGAGCTCGTGGCCGCGGTAGGCGGGGTTGACGTTGACCAGGATCGCGCCGATCTTCGCGGTGGCGTACTGGACGATCACCCATTCGGCGCAGTTGGGCGCCCAGATGCCGATCCGGTCGCCCTTGGCGATGCCGGAGGCGAGGAGAGCGAGGGCCAGCCGGTTCACGTCGGCGTCGAGCTCGGCGTAGGTCCAGCGACGACCGGAGGGCACGTCGACGAGTGCCTCGCGGTCGCCGAAGCGCCGCACGGTCCACTCGAAGTTGTCGCCGATGGTCTCGCCCAGCAGCGGGGTCGGCGCCACCGCGCTCGAGTAGGACTGCATGTCACAACCTCCGGTCGGTGGGTTCGTTGAAGACCATGGTGTGCCCGAGTGGCCAGCCGGGATCGCCGGTGCGGGCGAAGCGCACCCAGGCGGCGTGCATCGCGTCGGCCACGGCCTGCGGCGCGCCCGGCCCTGCGGTGCGTTCGACGCCGGGCGCGTCGAGCACGTCGAAGACGAAGGGCAGGTCGAGGTTGTGCACCGCGCCCACACGTCCGCCGCCGAACGGGCTCTCGACGGGCGACTCCCACCGGAACTCGTAGGCGTAGGCGGGCCTAGCCTCGCGGATCCAGCGCGTCTCGCGGGTGAACAGGTGCTGGGTGAAGGCACGTCCGACGCGCTCGGCGGGCGTGAGGCCGGGTTCGTCGACCTGGACGCCGAGGTGGTCGAGCGCGGCCTGCGCGGCGGCCTCGTCGAGGTCGGCGGCCAGGCGGCGGACGAACACGTCAGTCTCCTGGGAGGTGCAGCCGACCAGCACTGGAAGGTGCCCGCTCGCGCCTGCACGCAGGGCGGCCAGCGGGACGGCCGGGATCAGGTCACCGTCGACGACCGGCTTGACCGGCACCGACTCGTTCAGCCCGCCGGAGTCACCGGTCAGCGGCGGCGGCTGTTCGGCGACGAGCGCCTCGGGGGACAGCCCGGCGAAGGAGCACCTGGTCGGGTCGATCCCCAGCCGGGTGGCGAGCGTCTTGGCATAGTCGCGCGCCTCCTGCTCGGTGGCGACCAGGCTGGCCGAGCCGCTCATCACGATCGCGCGCCGGAACAGCCCTTCGGCGCGGGGCATCGTCAGCAGGGTGGCGACGGCGGCGGCGCCCGCCGACTGCCCGGCGATCGTCACGTTGCCGGGGTCGCCACCGAAGGCCGCGATGTTGTCGCGTACCCATTCCAGCGCGGCCAGCCAGTCGAGGACGCCCCGGTTGAGCGGGGCGTCCTCCAGGGCCAGGAAGCCCTCGAAGCCGAGCCGGTAGTTGATGGCCACGCAGACCACGCCGTCGCGGGCGAAGCGGGAGCCCTGGTGCCAGGCCGCCCCGTTGCCGCCGATGGAGAACGCGCCGCCGTGGATCCAGACCAGGACGGGCAACCCGGCCCGGCCAGTCTCAGGGGTGCGCACGTCGAGGTTAAGGCAATCCTCGCCGACCTCGAAGACGTCGGGCGCGTACAGACCGATGTCCTCACCGGCCGCCTGCGGGGCGGCATCGCCCCGCGTGACGGCGGGCCGAACGCCGTCCCACGCGGGTGGCGGGACGGGCGCGCCGAAGCGGTGCTCGCCGAAGGGCGGGGCGGCGTACGGCACGCCGAGGAAAGCGAGCACCCCCTCCTCGACCCTGCCCTCGACCAGCCCGGCAGTGGTTCGCACGATCATGCGCGGCGCCATCCGGCCGTCCCTTCGACGATTCTGATCGCCGCCCGGGTGAGCGGCTCAAGGCTGGCCTCGTGCACCTTGTCGAGGGTGTCTGCCGAGTCGAACAGGTACATGGGAGCCGACAGGAAGTGCACGAGCGGCACCTCTTCGGGGTGGAAGAAGGCCCCGTCGGTGGGCGGCATCGGGGAGAACACGTCCGGCGGCAGCACGAACGAGCGTCTCAGGTCCTCCGCGACGAGGGCCGCCGCCACCAGGTTCTCCAGCTCCGGCTTCCTGGTGGTGAACCACCAGCCGGGTTCGGGGTCGCCGGTGGGCACCAGCTCGTCGTCCACGACCACGCACCGCCGGGCGGCGTGCTCCAGGTGGAGCTGGAGTACGACGTCGCCCAGCAGGCCGCGGTTCTCCTCGATGAAGGCCCGGGTGCCCGCGGCGTGCGCCATGTGACCTGCGGTCAGCAGGAAGATCAGGTTGTGCGGCCGGTCCCGCTCGGGCACGCCCGCCCAGTACTGGGCGGCGGCCAGCACCAGCGCGATCCCCGAGGCGTCCTCGACGGCCGAGGCCCAGGGCGCGTCGTGGTGCGAGCCGATGATCACCCACTGGCCGGACCGGCCGGGGAGCGTGCCGATCACGTTGTGCGAGACGGCCGGGCCCGTCTCCGACTCGACGGTGAGCGTGCCCGTGCAGGGGCCCTCGTCGACCAGGTCGAGCACCCGCCGCGAGTCGCCGCCCGACAGCCAGACGGCCGGGAGGTCTCGGTGCACGGCGTCGTAGGGCACGTAGTAGTCGCGTGTCTCCCACGGAACCCCGGTCAGCGCCCCCGCGAAGGCGGCGGCGCCGCCGTCCATGACGCCCTGGATGACGTCGAGGTAGTCGAGCTGGAACGGCAGCGTCTGGACCAGCTCGTCGAAGACGCCCTCGGGGTCGTGCACGGCCGTCGCCAGGTCCCTGAGGTAGGACTGCGGCAGCTCAGTGAAGGTGTACTCGGGCACGACGATCGCACCCGGCACGACCTCGCGGCTGACCGGCGCGGTCACGATCGCCTTCGGCGTGGTGTACGGCAGGGCGGACGCCGCCACCCGCACAACTCTCGATGGGGCGGCATCCAGGCGCACTACCAGGGCCGCCGTCACCGGCCGCCAGACGGGCAACTCGACCGGCGCCAGCCGTACGTCGTGGAGCCCGAACTCGGTGAAGCGCTCGGCGGCCCACGCGGCGGTCCAGTCGTCGGCCGGGTAGCCAGGACGCCTGATGCCCCGCGAGGTGACCGTCTCGATCCACTCCATCATCCGCGCGGTGTCGGGGATCATCGTTTCAGCCCTCCGAAGGTGAGCCCCGCCACGTAGTAACGCTGCAGCGCCACCATCAGGATGAACGGTGGCACGGCGGTGACCAGTGCCGCGGTGGTGGTCAGGTGATAGTTGAAGCCGACCTCGCTTTGGAAGTTGGCCAGCCCCACTGGCAACGGCCACAGCTCCTGCTCGTTGGCCACGATCAGCGGCCACAGCAGGTTGTCCCACTGTGCCAGGAAGTGCACGAGGAACAGGGTGATGAGCGCGGGCTTGAGCAGCGGCACGGCGATGCGCGCGAAGATGCGGAAGTCCCCCGCGCCGTCGACCCGCGCGGCCAGCAGCAGCTCCTTCGGGATGCCCAGGGCGAACTGCCGCGCCAGGAAGACGCCGAACGCGCTGATCATGCCGGGCACCATCATGCCCTGGAAGGTGTTGACCCAGCCGAGTTCCTTCACGATGAGGAAGACGGGGATGACCAGGACCATCGGGGTGAGCGCGAGTGTGCCGATCACCAGCGCGAACAGGACGCGGCGGCCGGGGAAGGACAGCTGGGCCATCGCGTATCCGGCGGCGGCCGAGAAGATCACGTCCAGGACGCCGGTGCCCACGCACAGGATGAGGCTGTTGCGCAGGTAGGTGGGCAGGTTGCCCTCGCCGAACAGCAGCCTGATGTTCTCGGGCAAGTGGAAGCCGTTGAAAACCAGCCCGCGCAGGTCAGTGTCGTCGGGCGCTGAGGCGACGACGAGCATGGCGTAGACCGGCAGCAACATGAATCCGACCGCGACGATCAGCCAGACGGTGCGCAGGATGGTTCCCGCTCTCACTCGTCGCCTCCCTTCAGGAACCCGAACTGCAGCGCCGAGACGATCACCATGGCGACCAGCAGCACCATGCCCATCGCGGCGGCGTAGCCCATGTGCTCGTAAGGGAAGGCGTTGGCCCAGATGTAGTACGGCAGCACCTGGGTGGCGTCGGCGGGCCCTCCGCCGGTGAGCAGGAAGGCCGGCACGAACGCCTGCATCGCTCCGGCCACCGAAATGACCAGGACAAACAGCAGGGTCCTGCGCAGCAGCGGGAGCGTGATCCGGGTGAACGTGGTCACCGCCCCTGAGCCGTCGATGGCGGCGGCTTCGTACACCTCGCCGGGCAGCCCCTGTAGCCCCGCGGTCAGGATGATCACGAACAGCCCCATGCTCTTCCAGACGACCATCACGACCAGGGCCCAGATGGCCAGGTCGGAGCTGGTCAGCCAGGACTGCGGATCGATCCCGACCAGACCGAGGAGGGTGTTGGCCAGGCCGCGGTCGGAGTAGATGATCACCCAGACCATGGACGTGGCCGCGAGCGGCATCACGGCCGGAATCATGACGAGCGCTCTGAGCCAGCGGTTGAGGCGTCCCGGCTTGCTCAGCGGCACGGCCACCAGCAGGGCCAGCACGATCGTCGGGACGACCGTGCAGACCGTGTAGACGACGGTGATCCACGCCGAGTTGAGGAAGCCGGGGTCGGCGAACATGCGCTCGTAGTTGGCGAGGCCGATCCAGTTGGGCGTCCCTGCCATCTCGTAGTCGGTGAAGCTGAGATAGATGGCGGCCAGGAACGGGACGAGCCAGAACACGACGAAGAAGACGGCCACCGGGAGGGTCAGCGCCACGCCCGCCGTGGCCTGGGGCCGGGCTCTGACCCTGCCGAGCACGCTCACAGGGCCAGTCGCACGGTGGAGTCGAAGGTTGCCGCGGCCTGGGCGGGGGTCGACTTGCCGTGGGCGACGGAGTCGACGGCGCCGGCCGCGGCCTTCGCCAGTTCGAGGGTGCCGGGGATGATCGGGCCGAAGTCGACATGCGGGAGGCTGTCGGCGACGATCTTCATGATCTCGGACTTGCCACGCGGCCCTGCGTCGCGCCAGCCCTTGGTCGGGATGATGATGCCGTTGTCGAGGTTGGCGGCCACCGACGGGGCGCCCTGCAGGTAGTTGACGAGGTGCCAGGCGGTGAACTGGTTGGGCGAGTCCTTGGCCACACCCCAGCCCCAGGTGTAGGCGGGAACAACGGGCGGGCCGCCGGCCCAGGTGGGCATGGGCGCGACGCCGTACTGCTTGCCGAAGGTGAGCTTGGCCTTGCCCAGCTTCTCCAGCGCGGGGCCGAGGAAGGCGCCGCTGACGACCATGGCGGCCTCGCCGGAGTAGAACAGGCCGAGCGCGCCCAGCGGGTTGGAGAGTTTGGGGTTGCCGATCCCTGACATGTACGTCAGGGCGTTGAGGCCCTGCTCGGTGGCCAGCGACGCCTTCGCGCCGCCGGCCGCGACGAGCTCGCCGCCCTTGCCCTGGACGAGTGCGGTCAGCGTCATGAGGGCCCACTGCGGGTCACCGTAGAGCCACTGCATGCCGACCCGCCTGCGGTCCTCGGAGGTGAGTTTCGCGCTGTACTCGGCGACCTCCTCCCAGGTCGCCGGCGGCTTGTCGGGATCGAGTCCGGCCTGCTTGAACCGGTCCTTGCGGTAGTAGAGCATGCAGGGGTTGAAGTCGATGGGCACGCCGTACGGCACGCCCTGGTAGGTGAGCGGGGTGGTCGTGCCCGGCTCGTAGTTCTGCAGCGAGAGCGCCTTGGTGTCGACGGGCGCGAGCCGCTTCTTCTTGGCGTGCGCGGGGAAGCTCCAGTGGCCGATCTTGAAGACGTCGGGTGGGGCGCCGCCGCTGAAAGCGGTCAGCAGTTTGGCGTCGAGCTGGCCCACGGGCAGGTAGAGCAGCCGCACGTCGACCTGGAAGTCGGCCATGTAGCGGTGCACGAGCTGCTGGAACTGCGGGCCGGTGTCCTGCGAGCCGTGCAGCCAGACGTTGACCGTGCCCTGCGGCCTGCCGTTCGCGGCCTGCTGTCGGGCCTGGTCCTTGCCGCATCCGGCGAGCAGGGTGAGCGCGCCGGCGGCGAGCAGCCCACGCCGCGTCAGATCCGCCATGGTGGTTCTCCTAGGTGAGGTTCTTGAGGGCCTGGTTCTGCCAGGCCGTGTTGGTGGGGAGCTCGGCAGTGCTGCCGGCGAACGCCCCGCGGGCCTGGGTGTCGGCCTGGAGGCGGTACCTCAGCCAGGCGGTCACGTAGCCGAGGAAGGCCCCGCCGGTGTTCTGGATGTCGTTGTGCCCCGCACCTTTGAGCAGCGCCCTGCCCGCTCCGGCGGTGGCCTGGTCGTAGTAGCCCTGCACGGTCGCGGCCGAGGAGATCAGCCAGTCGTCCGCGCCGCTGAGGAAGAGCACCGGGCAGGTCAGGTCGGCGACGGAGAACTCGTCTCCTGGGCTGGCCATCCACTGCGCGGGCACGGCGATCGGCACGACGGTCTTGATCAGCCCGGCGGAGTCGTTGGCCGCGTTGATGGAGCCGCCCGCGCCCTGGGAGTGGCCGACGGCGGCGACCTGGGCGGTGTTCAGCTTGCCGTGGAAGACGCTGGCGGGGTCGGTGTCGAGGCTGATGAGGTGCTGGGCGGCGGCGAGGATCTCGGCGCCGGTGCCCGTGGTCGTGTCGGTGGAGGCGACCACCGCGAAGCCCCACGAGGCGAGGTGGTTGAGCAGTCCCGGATAGTTGTCGGGGGTGGCCCACGAGCCGTTGCCCCATGTGACGATCGGGTGGGTGACGCCGCCCGAGCCCAGGGTCGAAGGGTAGTAGAGCCGGTGGCCGCCCGAGGTGCCGGTGGCGACCGGCCACGGACCCGTTGCCTTGTAGATCATCTCGATGGTGGAGGCGGCGTTGGCCTCAGTGGTCCACGACAGGAATCCGGCCGACATGAGGCCGAGCGCCCCTGCCCGTAACACCTGCCGGCGGGTGAAGTTCTCCATGGTCACCTCGTAGGCTATTTGGAGACGTGAACGTCTCCTAAGAGAGGGAAGTACGATCGGTGAGCGATGTCAAGACATGAACAGAAGGAAGTTCCGGCGGCCCGGCCACTCCCCAGGGGGCGGCACGGACTCTCCCCCGACACGGTGCGCAACTCCCAGCGAGACCGCCTCGTGGAGGCCATGCTGAGGCTCGTCGCGAGGCGTGGGTACGCCGCCACGAGCGTGCCGGACGTGATCGCCGCCGCGCGGGTCTCGCGCAACGCCTTCTACGCCCAGTTCGCCGACAAGGAGTCTTGCTTCCTCGCCGGATGCGAGCGCGACCTGCCTGAGATGCTCGACTCGATCTACACGGCCGCGTCGGGGGCGGGCGACCACTGGAGCGAGGCACTCTGGCTGGGGATGGCCGCCTACCTGCTGTGGTGGCAGGAGCGCCCGGAGTACGCGCAGGCGTACTTCGTGGAGTTGCCAAGGGCGGGTGAGCGGGCCGTCGAGCAGCGTGAGGCCGCCTATCGGCCCTTCCTCGACATGCTCGGGGCGCTGGCCGCGCGGGCCAGGCTGGAGGATCCCTCGCTGCCGCCGCTGCGTGCCGCGGTGCCCCGCCTGATCGTCTACGGGACCACCGCGTTCATCGCCTCGGAGGTGCGTGAGGGCCGCGTCACCACTCTGACGTCGTCGGCCGACGACCTCTACCACTACACGGTCGCCCTGCTCGCCGGCCCCGATCACGGCATCGCGACCACCCCTTCCGCCTGAACCAGCCAGCCTTCGGGGAAGCACTCCTCCGCCGCCATGTGGGCGACGGCGGCCAGCAGGCCGCCGTTGCCCGGCAGGTAGAGGGGCAGCAGGCCGGGCCACTGGTGGTTGTGGCCGCTGGCCAGGTAGGTGTTCTTCGGGGCGTCCATCAGCAGCGCGTCCACAGCGGTGTCAGGCTCGCCGAGCCTGGCCGCGCACATGGCGAGCATCGGATAGTCCCAGCCCCAGGTGCTCTGCAGGTCCCAGTCGGCGAGCACGTCGTGCAGGGTGGCCCGCATGGTCTCGGGGTCGATCAGCGGGGTGGGCGGCACGAACCCGAGCGCGCCGGTCATCGAGGGGTGGTCGGTCCTGATCGTGTACGGCTCCACGCCGATGGCCGCGTAGACGCCGTCGCGCACCAGCGGCCGGGCCAGGCCGCGCAGGACCCGCGCCCACTCCGGGTCGGGGTCGAGGCCGAGCAGGCCCCGCCACCGCTGGGCCGTCTCCAGCCCCCACCACCAGTAGGCCAGCTCGAACGCTGGATCGCGCACCAACCGCCTGGACTCGTAGTAGGACTCCTGCGCCGGGACCAGCGGCGGCCCCAGATGCCCGTCGCCCGCGAAGGAGGCCATGAACTCGGCCGTCTCGAACACCAGGTCCCGGTAGTCCTCCAGTGCCCCCGGGCGGACCCGACGGAGCAGCTCGGCGAAGTAGATCAGGTGCGGCTGCTGCCAGACGATGAAGGCGCCGATCTCGCTCGGGCTCTCCCTGCCCTCCGGCCCCACCTGCTTGGGCCAGCGGGCACCGCGGAAACCCTGCCGTCCGGCCGTGGCCCTGGCCCGCGGCAGGATCGAGCGATACCACGGCAGGCTCCGCTCCAGCAGCTCGGGCCTGCCCCACAGGGCGAAGTGGGCGGCGTGCCACCAGTGCATCTCCAGGTGGAACTTGCCGCTCCAGGAGTTGACGGCCAGCCCGGTCTCCTGCGGCGGGGTGGAGCCTGCGCAGTTGACCGCGGTGAGGTACTGCGAGAGCACGACCCGGCGTTCGAGCTCGGGCGCTCGCGGGTCGGTGCTGCCGTCGAAGCTCACCGCTCCCCCGCTCGTCCAGAACCTCTCCCAGTGGGCGGCGGCAGCCGTACGGACCTGGGAGAAGGACGGGAGGGCGGCGCCGACGGGGTGGCGTGCGAACTCGACGACGAGTTCCAGCTCGTCGCCCTGGATCAGGTACACGTGACCGCCGGGCGACGTGAGCCGCGCCGACCCTGCCCACTCGGCGGCCACGTGATATCGGTCCGCGTCCAGGACGCGGGTGAAGTCGCAGCGCGAGCCGTACGGCGTGCGCGTGAGCGCGTGCGTGGTGGTGTGCCTGTCGGGTTTGTCCCAGTCGGCGGTGGTGTGCCAGCCGTCGCTGGCGTAGGGGAAGGCGATCCTGATCCCCGCGCCGCCCACGACGCGGATGGCCAGCAGGTCCCGCTCGGGGTGACAGACCGTCTCCACCTCGTACGGCAGGCCGCCCAGCTCGAAGGAGCTGGACAGCGTGCCGGTCCACAGGTCGAGGGTCTGCGCCGACCGGCCGAGTGGGGCGGCCTCGTCGACCTCGAGGCCGATCCGGCCGAGATCCAGGCGGTGCGGGTTCACGTGCAGCCAGCCGCCCGCCTCGGTGGCCGGATACAGGTCCGGATAGCCGACGCCGTCGTAGTCGGTGAGCGCGTCCTCCAGCACGTGGCCCTTGGGGTTGGGCATCGTGTGCCAGCCCCACTGCGCCTGCGTGCCCAGCGGCGCGAAGGTCTGCAGCCCGGTGGCGTCGGCGGTGAAGGCGAACTCCCCGTTGCCGACGGTGAGCGGGCACCCGGCGTCGGCGATGGTGTGCCGACGCACGAGCGTCTTCCTGTCTATGCTCACGCACACCCCGGCGTGCCGGAGGCGCGCTGCTGGCGCATGGCGGTCACGTCGCCCGCGACGGCCGACTGGGCCATCGGGCCGAGGTCGAGCACGACGTCGGTGAAGGCGAGCGACGCCTTGCGCATCACCGACAGGTCGATGGCCTCGGTGCCGAACTGCGGCGAGAACAGCGTCTTGGGCGCGGCGATGGGCGAGATGACAGGCAGCAGGTGCTGGTTGTACGGCGTGCCCTCGCCACCGAAGCCGCAGTGGTGCGGCACCGTGGCGAGGTCGGCCGCCGACAGGCCCTTGAGGATCGCGGTGCGCTTCACGTCCCAGTACTGGATGTGGCCCTTGACCAGTTCGCGCAGCGGCGTGCTCTCGCTGACGGGGACCATCAGCAGTTCGGTGAGACTGGGGTTGGCGACGAGCTGCTTGCCTGGCAGGCCGTTCGGCCTGGCGACCGCGTCGTAGCGCTTGGCGCCGAGGTGCTCAAGCACGACGACGGAGGAGACCCCGCCCTGGTCGTACTCGGCGTCGAGCTGGGCGGCAAGCTGACCCGCGCCGCCCTCGCGGACGTTGGGGCCGGTCAGGTGCTGGTAGAGATGGCCGGTCACGAACGCGAACTGCACGGTGCGCGGACGGCACTCCACCGGTAGCGACGACAGGTAGCGGGCCATCTCGATCATGGTGAGCGGGCCGTTGTCCCACACCGGGCTCATGCCGTCGGTGTGGCTCTCTACGACGATCTTCTGGGCGCTCCCGCCGGGAAGCGTCGCGAGCAGGGTGCGGGTCGTCGTCGGCGTCCATGCGGCGTTCACGGTCAGCGCGGCCTGGACCGGCTGCCCGGCGGCCAGCGCGTCCTTGATCTGCTTGCCCTGGTCGGCGCCGACGTACGCGCCTGGCACGCCGTACGGCAGGCCCTCGTAGGGCGCGTAAAGGCCCTGGATCTGGACATGCGGGAGCTGGCTGACCTCGATCACGCCCACCGCGCCCGCGGCGGCGGCCGCCTTGAGGTCGGCGTCGGCCGCGGCCGGGGACTCCATCGACTCCGAGCCGAGCGGGTTGATCGTGTTGGCCGGGTCGTACATGGAGTAGCCGAGGGCGAGCGGATAGAATAGCAGGTTGGGCACGTTGGTCCACGGCAGGTCCCTGACGACGATCTTCCCTGCGGCGTTGGCCGCGGTGATGTTCGTCCCTGTGGCCAGGTGGACGAGCGGCGCCGAGACGCCGCCCGCGCCGGTGGAGGAGGAGAACGGCACGGGGGCCGCGACCTGCACGGCCGTACCGCCGACGGTCAGGCCGGTGCCGAGGCTGTCCCAGCGGTCGATGGCGTAGGGCAGGGAGGAGAACTGGAGGCCGGGGATGGCCGCCATCTCGTCCTCCAGCCAGTCGACGTAGTCGGCGTGCGCGGTGGAGCCGGTCGGCCTGGGGCCGAACGCCTCCTGCTGCTCGGCCAGGGTGCCCAGGCGGGCCTCGGAGGCGAACGCGGCGGGGTCGACCCTGACCGGACAGGCCAGAGCGGCCGCCTGGGCGAAGGCCGGTTGCGCGGGCGCGACCAGCGGGAGGAGAAGGGCGAGGAGAGCGAGTCGTCTCACGGGGGTCCTTCCATCGAATCGTTTTAACGCATGGTCCGCGACAGTCCCCCGACGTGCGGCTGGTTCTCAGGGGCGAGGCGGTCCTGTGGTTCCGCGGACGATCAGCGTGGGCGACACCGACGACGTCACCGATCGTGAGCGTCCCTCGATGCGTTCGACGAGCAGGCGCGCGGCGGTCGCCCCGATCACGTGCCCGTCCTGGTCAACACTGGTAAGCGAGATGCGCTTGAGCGAGGCGATGCCGATGTTGTCGTATCCGGTGACGGAGAGGTCCTCCGGCACCGACAGGCCCGCCTCGTCGGCGGCGCGCAGCACGCCGAGCGCCGCGATGTCGGCCCCGGCGAAGATCGCGGTGGGCCGGTCGTCGCGCGCGAGCAGTTCCCGCGCACCCTCGAAGCCGCCCTCCTCGGTGAAGGAGGTGGCCAGCACGTCGTCGGCGAGTCCGTGGGCGTGCATCGCCTGGCGGTAGCCTTCGGCGCGCACCGTGTGCGGCAGTCCCTGGGCGCGGGCCCGCTCCAGGTGGGTGATGTGCGCGATCCGGGTGTGCCCGAGCTCGACCAGGTGGTCGACCACGAGCCCCGCCCCCATCACGTCGTCGTCGACGACCGCGTCGTAAGCCGCGGCGGCGCCGTGCCTGCCCACCACGACGACCGGGGTGGCCGTCGCGATGGCGGCGAGTTCGGCGTCCGTCATGACCGGCGAGATCAGGATGAGCCCGTCCATGCTTCGGTCGATCATGGCGTCGGTCATCCTGGCCTGCGTCTTGGGCTCGATCCCGCCAGGTCCGAGCAGCACCTGGTACTCGGTGTCGCCCAGTTGGCCGGTGACGCCCTCGATGATGTCGGGGAAGAACGGGTTGCGGGTGTCTGAGAGCATGACGCCGAGGGTGTAGGTGCGTCCGCGCAGGGCGCGGGCTGCGGCGTGCGGGCGGTAACCGAGCTCGTCGATGGCCTGCGCCACCTTGGCCCGCATCTCCGCGCTCACGCCGTAGGCCCCGCGCACCACCTTGGACACGGCGGCCGTGGAAACCCCGGCTCGCCTGGCCACATCGGCGATCGTCACCCGTCCGCTCGTCACACGCCGTCCTTCAGAGAGTTTTCGTAGAACGAACTACACACTTTTCTGGAAGATGAGGCTAGCCCGCTACTACCACCCAGGTCTACCTCTTGACGAGCAATTCTCTCGTGCCCTAACAATGGAGAACGTTCTACACAGAACTCTCTAACATGAACAGGAGCACGGGCGTGAGAGCACCATCTCGTCTGCTCGGCGCGGCGATCGGCGCCGTCCTCGCCCTGTCCCTCGCCGGCTGCGGGTCGTCCGCCCCGGAGGGGACCGGTCAGGTGAAGCTGACCCTCTGGCACAACAGCGCGGACCCCGCGCCGCTGCTGGAGATGTACAAGAAGTTCGAGAAGCAGTTCGGCCACAAGATCGAGCTCGTGTCGATCCCGTCCGACGGCTTCGAGGACACCACCCAGACCAAGTGGGCCACCGGCGACCGCCCGGACATCCTGGAGTACCACGCGACGGTGAGCGGCCTGCTCGCCCTCAACCCGGCCGAGAACCTGCGCGACCTGACAGGCGAGGCGTACATCGCCAGGTCCGGCGACCTCTACCAGGCCGCCGGGTCCGTCAACGGCAAGGTCTACGCCGCCATCACCGGCTTCCCCCAGGTCTTCGGCCTCTACTACAACAAGAAGGTCTTCGCCGCGGCCGGGCTGACCCCGCCCACGAACTTCGCCGAGCTCGCCGCCGTCTGCCCCAAGCTCAAGGCCGCCGGGGTCACGCCGGTCTTCGAGTCGGGCGGGTCGATCTGGCCGGTGCAGATCCTGCCCATCCTCTACCTGGCAGGCGCCAACCAGTCCAACGCGTACGGCAAGGCCATCGCGGGCCACAGCAGCACGCTGGCCGACGCGGGCTCGCCCTTCGTCGCCGGCCTGACCGCCTACGCCAAGCTGAAGGCCGACGGCTGCTTCAACAAGGACATCGTCACCGCCAAGTTCGAGGACTCCATGAAGGCCCTCGTGACCGGCGACGCCGCCATGGTCGCCCAGCACTCCGACATGCTCCCGGCCCTCCTCGCAGCCGCGGGCGGCGACCAGAAGACCGTCGACGAGTCCGTCGGGTTCGTCGGCCTGTCGAGCGACAAGCCGCTCGTGACCTACGCGCCCGGCCCGATCGGCACGTTCTACCTGCCCAAGACCGGTGACGCGGCGCGGGAGAAGGCGTCGCTCGACTTCGTGCGCTTCATGACCGGCCCGGCCTACGCCGAGTACATCACCGCGTCCAAGACCTTCCCCGTGTTCAAGGACGTGCCCGACCCGCAGGGCGTCTCGTCCGTGCTGCAGGACGTCAAGAAGGCGTACGACACCGGCGCGGTCATCGCCTTCAACTCCGACATCCCCGGCATGGGCGGGCTGGCCCAGCTCATGTCCGAGCTGATCGCCGGACAGAAGGATCCGCAGGAGGCGGCGACCCAGCTACAGGGCCAGGTCCAGCAGGCGGCCAAGGCGGCAGGGCTGCCCGGATGGTGATGCGGAACAGGGCGGCCTGGCTGCCGTGGACACTGCCCGCGATCGTGCTGGTCACGGTCTTCTTCGTCGCCCCGTTCCTGCTCAACGTCCGGTTCGCGTTCTCCTCCTGGACGAGCTTCCGGGCCGAGATCACCTGGAACGGGCTGGAGAACGTCCGCACGCTGATCGACCAGGACCTGCTGGCCAACGCGGTCACCGTGACCGTGCTGTACGCGATCCTGTGCATGGCCATCCAGAACACGGTCAGTATCTCGCTGGCCCTGGCCCTCCAGCGGACCAGCCGGATCAACACCGTCTTCCGCTCGGCGTTCTTCCTGCCGACGCTCATCTCGCCGCTGGCCGCCGGATACATCTGGCGCGGGCTGCTCGCCCCCGACGGGGCGGTCAACTCATTCTTCGGCGTCTATTGGGCGTGGCTGGGCGAACCGTCCACCGCGCTGGTGGTGGTCGCGTTCATCGACGCGTGGAAGTGGAGCGGGCTGATCACCCTCGTCTACATCGCGGGCCTCAACTCCATCCCGAAGTCGCTGCTGGAGTCGGCGATCGTCGACGGGGCCGGCCCGTGGACCCGGTTCCGGCGGGTGGTGTTCCCGCTGCTCGCCCCGGCGCTGACCTTCAACGTGGCGGTCACGCTGGTGGGCGCGCTCAGCGCGTACGACGTGATCGCCGCCACCACCGGCGGCGGGCCCGGCGACCACACGCGGGCCCTGAACGTGGTGATGCGCCAGCAGTGGGGGCAGGGCTTCTTCGGCTCCGCCAGCGCGCTGGGGTTCACCGTGACGCTGCTGGTGATCGCCACCGCCGTGCCCCTCGTGTGGTGGCTGCGGCGCAGGGAGGTGACGGGATGAGAGCGGTCCTCAAGTACACGGCGCTGACGCTCTTCGCGATCCCGTGGGTGCTCGTGCCCATCTGGCTCGTGGTCGTCAACTCCTTCAAACCCGCGGGCGAGGCCGCCGAGCTGGGCCTCGGCCTGCCCAGGACGTGGGCGATCGCCGAGAACTACGGCATCGTGCTCGACCGGGGCGGCTACCTGATGGGGCTGGTCAACAGCCTCAAGGTGACCGTGCCGATCGTGGTCGCCGTGGTGTTCCTCGGCGCGGCGGCGGCATGGGCGTTCGGGCGCAGCCGGTCGCGATGGCTGCAGGCGGCCTACTTCGTGATGGGGCTGTCGATCCTGCTGCCGCCGTCGATCATCCCGACCGTCTACCTGCTGCGCGCCCTGTCGCTGGACGGCGGCTCGCTCGGCTACGTGCTGACGATGACCGGCTGCCGCCTGGGCATCGTGATCTTCCTGGCGACCGGATTCGTCCGGGCCTTCCCCCGCGACCTGGAGGACGCCGCCGCCATCGACGGCGCCTCCCGCCGGCAGGTCTTCGTCCGCATCCTGCTGCCCCTGCTGCGGCCGGTGCTGTTCGTCGGCAGCGTGATCCTGATCATCAACGTCTGGAACGACTTCTTCTTCGCCCTCTTCCTGCTCCAGGGCAGCGCGAACGCCACGCTGCCGCTGAACCTGTTCCAGTTCGCCTCCGGCACCTTGCAGAGCCTGAACTGGAACCTCGTCTTCGCCCACGTCCTGCTCACCACGCTGCCCCTCGTGGCGGTGTACGTCGTCGCGCAGAAGCGCGTCCTGGCCGGTCTTACGGAAGGTGCACTCAAGGGATGACCACTCACGACATCGCACTCGACTGGGTCAGGCGCGAGATCAAGGAGGGGCGGTTGCCGTGCGCGGTGTTCGGCGCCGCCACCTCCGACGGGATCCAGGTGCTGGAGGCATTCGGCGAGCACGACGGCCGCGAGACCAGGACCGAGGACCACTTCGCGCTGTTCTCGGTGACCAAGCCGCTGGTGGGGCTGGCCGCCCTGCGCCAGGTCGAGCGGGGGTTGCTGTCGCTGCGTCGCCCGCTGCGGGACGTACTGCCGAACTTCGCGCGACCCGACGTGACGCTCTGGCACCTGCTCACCCACACCAGCGGCATCGCCGAGCAGACGCTCACGCCCGACAACCTGCTGGACCACCTCGTCACCGCGCCGTCAATGTTCGAGGCAGGCACGCTCAGCCAGTACTCCAACCTGGCCTTCGCCGGGATCGCGGAGATGGTCCGCGACGTCACAGGCCGCGACGTGGCCGACGTGATCGACTCCGACCTGAACACGCTGGTGCCGGGCGGAGGGCGGATCACGTTCGACCCGGCGTGCGACGCGGCCGAGGTCCACGGCATCGACCTGCTCGGGCCTGGCTTCGACTTCGATGCGTTCGTACGGCTCCGCCACCCGGCAGGGGCGCTGTTCTCCCGCGCCGAAGACCTCCTGGCGCTGGGCGGCGCGCTGCTGCGCGGCGACCGCGAGCTGATCCACCCGACCACCCTGGCCGCCATGACGACCCCGCAGACGACGGGCCTGGTCAAGCTGCAGCCCGACCCGGTCAACGCCGGGCAGGACTGGGGCCTCACCTGGAACCTGCGCCACTCGGCTCCCGGGCTGCTCGACCGGCGGCTGTACGGGCACGGCGGCGCCTCGGGGTGCCAGTGGTGGATGTACCCGGAGCAGGACGCGTGCTTCGTGCTGCTGATCAACGTGATGGCGCCGAGCCTGTCCGGCGTGGACGTCGACGGTCTGCACAACGCCTTCACCACCGGGCTCGATGCGTGAACCGGGATTCGGGGGTGCTCGGAGTGCAGGTCTCAGGCGCGCAGGCGCCGTTCATCCGTTCGGCCCCGCCCGGTTCACGGGCGGGCCTGACGTGCGGTCTGGCGGATCCGGTAGGCGTGGACGAGCCGTCGCCCCGGCTGTCGTGGGACGCCCGGCTGCTCAAGGAGGCCACCATGATGGTGTCTTCGGACGGGCGCGAGGTGTGGCGGTCGTCCGTGCTTGCCGGATCGCACTGCGTGGACGTGCCGGGTGAGCGGCTGGCGCCGCTGACGCCGTACACGTGGAGTGTGGAAGGGCACGCGACCGGCGCGTTCACCACGGGCCTGCGGGCGCGCGGTGGGTGGGACGCCCCCTGGCTGGCGGGCGACCCTCGGGCGGCGGTGAGCCTGCACCGGTCGTTCACGTGGCGTCCCGCTCCCGGGCGCGCCTGGCTGGCCGCCACCGCGCTGGGCGTCTACCGGGCGCTGCTCAACGGGGTACGGCTGGGCGAGGAGGAACTGGCTCCAGGCTGGACCGACTACGGCCATCGGACACGCTATCGGCTGCTGGAGCTCACGAAGCTGCTCGTACCCGGCGAGAACGAGCTGGAGCTGTGGCTCGCTCCCGGATGGTACGCGGGTCACGTCGCCGGCGGAGGCCCGCGCCGCTACGGCGACCGGCCCGCCGCCAGCGCCCAGGTGCTCGTGCGGGACGACGACGGGGTCCGCCTCGTGTTCGCCACGGACGCGGCCTGGACCCGGCGGGATCTCGGCCGCCCGCGCGCCGACCTGGTGATGGGCGAGACCGTCCAGGCCCCTTCCCGGCAGGTCGGGCCCGCCGAGACGACGGCCGCCCCGGAGATCCTGGTGGAGGCCGACCCCGCTCCCCCGGTGCGGGTGATCGGCACGGTGCCCGCCGTGTCCGTGACCGAACCCGCGCCGGGCGTCCAGGTTGCAGACTTCGGGCGGAACGTCGTCGGGCGTGTACGGATGAGCGTCGACGCCCCGGGCCCCGTACGGATCGTGGTGCGGCACGGGGAGGAGCTGACCGCGACCGGACGGCTCTACACCGACAACCTGCGCACCGCGGACCAGCGTGACGAGTTCGCTCTCGGCCCCGGCTCGCATGTCGTGGAGCCCGCGTTCACCCTGCACGGGTTCCGCTACGCGGAGGTCACCGGCTGGCCGGGCGCGCTGACACCGGACGACCTGGAGGCGGTGCTGCTGTCCTCCGCGCTCGCCGTCACCGGCTCGCTGACCGTGAGCGATCCCGCCGTACGGCAACTCGTCGCCAACATTGGCGCGTCGGCGGACGGCAACCTGGTGAGCGTGCCGACCGACTGCCCGCAGCGCGACGAGCGAACCGGCTGGACGGCCGACATCTCGGTGTTCGGCTCGACGCTCAGCTTCCTGCGGCACACGCAGGCGTTCCTGTCCGGCTGGGTGACGACGCTGATCGACGGGCAGCGGGCCGACGGCGCGGTCCCGCATGTCGCGCCGGTCCTGCCCGAGTACGGATACGACTCCCCCGTATGGTCCGACGCGCTGGTCGAGGTGCCGTGGCTGCTGTGGCGGCGCTACGGCGACGACCGCACGCTGCGCCGCGCGTACGACCCGATGCGGCGGTGGGCCGATTACTGCCTGGCCCAGGCCGAGGGAGGCATCAGACCGGGCAGGGCCCTGGGCGACTGGCTGGCCCCTGGCACGGTCGAGACGCCCAAGAGCCTCATCGCCACCGCCGCCCTCGCCCGCAGCCTCCGCCTGGTCGCACACGTGGCCGACGTGCTTGGCGAGCCGCACGCGCCGGAGTACGGCGAGGCGTTCACCCGCGTGTCGGGCGCCTTCCAGCGGGCCTTCCTCAGCGGGCCGAGGCTGCACACCGAGACGCAGACCGGTTACGCCGTCGCCCTCGCCTGGGACCTGGTCCCGCCCGAGGACCGGGCCGCGTCGGCGCAGGCGCTGGCCGAGCTGATCCGCGCCGACGGGCACCGGCTCATGACGGGCTTCGTCGGCACCCCCCTGCTGCTGCCCGTCCTGTCGGAGACCGGCCATCACGACCTGGCGTGCCGGATTTTCAACCAAGAGGGCTATCCGTCCTGGCGCTACCAGCTCCGCGCCGGGGCGACGACCATGTGGGAGCGCTGGGATGCCTGGCACCACCGGCACGGCCTGCAGACGCCGGCCATGAACTCCTTCAACCACTACGCCTACGGCTGCGTGGGCGAGTGGCTGTTCCGGCACGTGGCGGGCCTGGGCGACGACCCGCGCGGGACGGGTGGCGGCTTCGGCGAGCTGCTGCTGCGTCCCGGCCCCGTCCCGCTGCTGCGCCAGGCGCACGCCCGCTACGAGAGCGCGTCGGGGACCGTCGAGTCGGGCTGGCGGGCCGGGCCCGACGGGGTCCAGTTCACGTTCGCCGTCCCGGAGGGCGTGACCGCCCGAGCGGTACTGCCCGTGCGCGGCGCATGGGACGGGATGACCGTCAACGGCACCTTCCTCATGGGCCTCAGCGAGCAGCTGCCGACTACCAGACTGGGCGACGGGGGCTGCGCTCTGAACCTGCCGCCGGGCCGCTGGTCGTTCACGGCCCCTGCGGCGGCCACGGCCCACCTACTCCAGGAGTGGGACGACCTGGGCTGGTGAGCTGGTTGTGAGGCTTGCGGTCACCACTCGTGTTGCTTTTCGTCACTGAGTGGTGACTTCGGGGGTGGCAGGTGTGTGTAGTCGCAAGCCCTGATGTGTCTACTGAACCGGGGCAACTCCCAAGGCCAGGCGCCGGGCGTAGCCGGTCTCGCCTTCGCCGGTGGGGCCGAAGACCGCGCCGAACAGGGCGCGGGTTCCGGTCTCGACGAGCGTCATCAGCTCCAGCAGGGGGTAGCCGCTGTGGCCGGGGCTGCCGAGCCAGGCTCGGTTGCGGGCGGTGTCGGGGGTCTTGAGCGAGCTGCAGCCGTCGAAGGAGACCGTGTGGTAGGCCCGAATCGCGCTCCGGGAGTCACGACCTGGGTGGTCAGCGAGGCCATCAGCTTCTGCCACACCAGCAGGTAGCCGACCTCGGGAAACAGGCACATCGCCAGCAGGAAATAGACCCCGACACGCGAGGGCAGACCACGCAGGCGACGCTGCACGTTGCGTGTCTCATCAAGGACCGCATCGACGAGCTCGAACGGCACGAGCGCGGTCAGCTCACCCAAGTGCCCGGGAGCGAACACTCTCTCGGCTACTGAACGGGGCAAAGAGTCCGTCTCGACAGCGCGGGAAACAGCAGAGCTGGCATACTCGGCGATCAACGGAGATCCAGTTCTTCGACGGCTGGTTGTGGAAGATCACCGTTCTACGGGATCTCCGTCCCTATGTCCTGAGAACTCACCTGCTTGACGGCACCACGAAAGCCTTAACCACCTGGCCTTGGGTGAAGCCCCCTCACCCTGGATCCGGCGATGACCCCAGCGGGGATTCTCCCGCGCCAGCCGGATCACCAGTTGGCGGATCTCGTCGGGGATCGGCGGCCGTGCTTGGCCGGGTGTGTCCAGTGCCGTGCGACCAGACGACGGTGCCAGGACAGCACCGTGCCGGGTGACACGATGCGGTGGCGGCGCAGCCAGGCCGGTAGCACTCTGATCAGCGCGGCCAAGACCGCTCGGTCGGCCCAGTCCGGACGTGGGCGGGCAGTCTGGCGCCGCAGCACGGAGATCTCATGGCGCAGCACCAAGATTTCCAGGCCCTTGGACGCTTCGCTCCGGGCCAGCAGCATCAGCCAGCCGATCAGACGAACAAAGATCAGAGACAACAGCCGAGGGACCATGAGCTTCGATGGTAGATGAGCAGGTCAACCGCCCCGCACACGACTTCTGGCGCCCCACAGGATGCCGCATAGTGCTGCGCCAGCAACACAGGTGACCGCTTGCCCGCCGCGGCCGGCGCCAGACCTCGTCGACTTCGCTCGCCGCCCGATCACGACCGGTGGTCGGGCACGTGATCCTCGGTGAATGCGGGACTAGTGGCTGCGGCATCGGGCGCGCTGTCGGCCGGATTCTCCTTGAGATTGGCGACAAGCCTTCTCAGTAGGTCCAGAAGGAGATCGACCTCTTCGGCGCTGAAGCCTCGCAACGCCTGATCGTTGGTCTCGAACAGCACCGAGTGCACCTGTGTGAGCTTTGCCAGGCCGTCCTCGGTCAGCGAGATCAGGCTGACCCGTCGATCATGCTCGGCGGGGGTGCGCCGGATGAGACCGTCGCGGTCCATCCGGGCGAGCAGCTGGGCCATGGACGGCTGCTCGATCCGGGCCAGCACCGCCAATTCCTTTTGAGAGAGCGCGTCGGCCTTGCTCAGCGCCGCCAGCACGGGCATCTGCGCGAAGGTCAGCCCCAGCGGTCGCAGTCGCCGGTCGTTGACCCGGGACAACGCACGCGAGGCGATGTTGATCAACGCGGCTGGCGCGGAGTCGAACCTGGGGAGCGTCACGCCACGAAGTGTATAGGACCCTATTGACCTATTACATAGGCACCTATACGGTCCTGAATGCATAGGAGCCTATGCAGTTGGTCATCCAGACAGGGGAACACACGTGATCATCCGTAATGTGACCGTCATCGACGGACAGGCAACCGCGCCGATCGCCGATGCCGAAGTAGTGGTGACCGACGGGCGGTTCACAGCTATCCGCCCGGCCGCTGACGCGCGGCCAGCGGCCGGCGAGGATCCCGTGATCGACGCTCGGGGCGGCTACCTGGTGCCGGGCCTGTGGGAGAGTCACACCCACCTGAGCGGACACGCCTACTCCAAGCCCGAGAACAAGCGCGCGAAGTACGTCTCCCAGCTACTCACCGACTTCCTGGATGTCGGGGTGACCAGCGTCGTCAACCTCGGCGGTCCACTGGACATCGAACTCGCGGTCCGCGACTATCGCAGCACCGCCACCGACGCCGCCGCCAGGTTGTTCTTCGCCGGGCCGGTGTTCACCGGGATCGAGGGGTGGCCGGTCCTGAGTGATCCGAAGCGTGCCTCCATCGCCTACCAGACCGACAACGCCGACGTCGCCTATCGTCAAGCACTGGAGCTGGCCGACCAGGTCGACTTCATCAAGTGCATCTACGACGGCGAACCCAGCGCTCCGGACAAGCTGCCCCTTGATGCCCTCAAAGCCATCGTCGCGGCCGCGCACGAGAAGGGCAAGAAGGTGCTCGTGCACGTCCACGAGCGCACCGATCTGGAGGAGGCGGTGGCATCCGGCGCGGACGGCATCGAACACGCTTTCCGGCCGCAGGACCCCAGCAGTACCGCGGAGGCCCGCGATGTCGCCGCACTGCTGGCGGAGACGAACACCTATTACTGCCCCACCCTGGTCACCTGGGAACAGATCGCGAACAACGGCGATGCTAGCTACTTGCGGCAACTGGTCGACGACGGCTTCGCCACGCACGAGGACATCCCGCAGATCACCAGCCGCCCGATCTACGGACGCGAGTTCCCCCGGCATTCCGCGCGGGAATCCCGTGTCCGTTTCGACTATGCGATGCGCACGCTGGCCCTGATGCACGACGCGGGAGTGAAGATCTCCGCGGGCAGCGATGTGGCCATGCTGCTGCCCGCGCCGCCCGTCGCTTTGCTGCGCGAACTGCGCTTGCTGGCGAAAGCCGGTCTGCCGATGCCCGCGGTCTTGGCGGCCGGCACCCGTCATTCGGCCGAGAAGATCGGCCAGCAAACGACGTCACCGGGTACGATCACTGCCGGATCCGTCGCCGACGCGCTACTGCTCGACGCCGACCCCTACGCGGACATCGCGCACCTGGTCGACCGTTCACACCACATCGGGACGTTGCGGGCCGGGCGGCCAAGCTGGGAGGAGGGCCACCCCACAGCCTGACACGGCCGATTCCAGGTTCTGAGAGGCCACGGTGATTCCGGACAGCCACTTTATGGGCATAGCCTATGCGGCTGTTTGGGATGAAAGGGACTCGTTGAGCACTTCAAGGGGTGGCCGGTAGCCGAGCGCCGAGTGCAGGCGTCGCCGGTTGTAGAACCCTTCGATGTAGCGGATGAGCTCAGGTCGTGGTGTCGACCCGCTTGGCAAGGTCCTCCAGGGCGGTCGCGGACGCCGAGCCGGGTTCCGCGGTGTAGGCGATCAGGCTGATGTCAGGGTCCCCGCTGGCTTGGAAGCTTTCGAAGGACAGGGTGAGCTCTCCGACCGCCGGGTGGCGCATCCGGTACTCGCCGCCGACTCGGTCGGCCACCTCCTGTTCGGCCCAGAGCCGTCGGAAGTCCGCGCTGCCCGCGGACAGCTCCTCGATCAGCGCGGCGAACGCCGCGTCACCCGGGTGTCGTCCGTGGTCCCTGCGCAGGTAGGCGACCACGTTTCTGGCCTTGACCTCCCAGTTCACGTACCGGGCGCGGACCTGTTCGTCGAGGAAGACCAGCCAGGCGGTGTTGCGCCGCACCGCGGTGGCCGATCCGAGCAGCTCGGCGTACAGCGGGTTCCAGGCGAGGATGTCGGTGCGCCGGCCGACGAGGTAGGCGGGTATCTCGGCCATGCCGGCCAGGAGCCGGAGCTGCCCCGGGCTGGGCGTCTGGCGGGCAGGCGGCCTGGCGGAAGGCCGGGCGAGGTTGTACAGGTGCGCCCGCTCCGCCTCGGTCAACTGCAGGGCGGCGGCCACGGCGTCGATGACCGAGTCCGACACGCCGCCGTTGCGGCCCTGCTCGAACCGGGTGTAGTAGTCCACGCTCACGCCCGCGAGCTGGGCGAGCTCCTCGCGGCGTAGCCCGGGTACGCGGCGGCGCTTGCCGTACCCGCTGCCGAGCCTGGCGTCCTCGGGCTTGAGGCGCGCACGCCGCGAGCGGAGAAAGGCGCCAAGTTCAGCTCTGTTGTCCACTCCATCACCGTAAGGGGGGTCTGGCAGACCTAGGTTTGGCGGCCCCCAGGTAAATCTCCGCCCTGGGTAGCCGATGGCGGCCGCAGCAGGATCTACGACGTCAGCACAAACCCAGGAGAGATCCCATGTACCACATCGCCGTCAGCTTCGATGTCCCCGCGGACCGCCGCGCCGAGTTCGTCGCCGCCGCGCTGGAGGACGGCCGCAACTCGGCCACGGACGAGCCGGGCACCCGCCGCTTCGAGCTCATCGCCGACGCCGACAACCCCAACCGGTTCTACCTCAACGAGGCCTACGACGACGAGGCGGCCTTCGACGTGCACGCCAAGGGGCCGCACTTCGCCCGCTTCTTCGAGATCATCCAGGACTTCGCCGAAGGCCCCGTTTGGCTGATCAAGGGCACCCGCATCGAAGACAAGACGACCGCCTGAGGAGATTTCGACATGACACTAACCGTCATCGCCGCATTCGAGGCCAAGCCAGGCCGCGAGGACGACCTGCGCACCGCTCTCGAAGCCATGATCGAACCTTCCGCCGAAGAGGAGGGCTGCCTTGCCTACGAACCGTACGCCGATCCGAACCGCCCGGAACGAATGGTGATCATCGAGGAGTGGACCAGCCGCGAGGCACTGGAGTTCCATTTCACAACACCGCACTTCAAGCACGTCGTTGGCGTGCTGAACGACCTCCTCGCGGCACCGTTCACGATCCGTCACCTGACGACAGCCGAGAGCGCCTGAACCCTCTCCATGGTCGTGACCGGCTCAAGTCGTCGGCCGCCGAAGCCGATCGAGGCCGAACTGCGTGGCCTCACCGACTGAGTGCCCATGAGCGCGGAGGTTCGATCCTTACGGTCAGCGACGATCCGGCCAAGGGGTACGCCACGCTCGGCATCGAAGGCGCGCCGAGCGTGCCGAACCCCTTACTCGACCACCTTTCCAACCTGAGGTCGTGGCCGCTTATCCGTCAGCAGCTCAGGACGTCACGGTGACGGCGTCGAAAAGCTGTTGGGCTCAGGCGGCTCCACCGGCCGAACCCCTACGCGGCCCGACACCTCCCAGCCGTCCAGCGCCTCCAGCCACGCATCCACCGCATCCGCCTGCTCTGCCTTCTTGATCGTCCAAGAGACGATCAATTCGCCCATCACGCAACCCCTTCCTCAACACACTGAATTGCTGCCGGTCGAGTCAGTGACCGGTAAAGCTCGACCCGTGTGAGGCATTCGGTGCGACCGCGCTCCATCTGCGCTACCGCCCTGGGCGGGGTCCTGTCATGCGCGCGAGGCCCGTCGTGCCGCCCGGCGCGACCAGATGCGGATCGGTGGCCTGCTGGTCAGATACGCCGCTGACGGCAAGACCCTTAAGGGCGCTCGCCGCGCCGACGGCGGCCGGGTGCACCTGCTGGGCTTGATATCCATGGAATTGTATTGGGCGGCCTACGTCACCAAAGGAGGTAGCAACACCAAGATCTCCACCTGCCTCGAACGGGTCAATCATTGACCACCGGTTCGAGCTTGCTCCAAGTCTTCCCGCCCGCATCCTGAACCAGCAAAGGCATGTACGGCCGCTTCTCATCCACCTTGTCCCAGCGGACGGCGGCCTTGGCGCCGGTGTTCATCTCCACGTCGTCCGTGGTGAACCGGATCTCGTCCTTCTTGTCCTGATAGATGACCTCGATGCCATAGGCTGCGCTGTCGCCCTTGACCTTGCTGGTGTCCAGGATGAAGCGTCCGAAGCGCTTGCCGTCCAGGGGAAGTTCGGCGCTCATCGTGCTACCGGCGACGTCGGCGGAGTTGGAGACGTTGAAGGTGAGGTACTCGTCGTCGGAGACGCTGGCGCCGAAGTGGACGACGGGAGAGACCGTGTCGCTGGCGGTGTAGCTGAATTTGCTCATGTCGGCACTGACGTCGAAGATGTCCTTGGCTCCCTTGCGGAGCTCGATCTGCTCCGCGGCGACGTCGAAGGCGTCGTAGATGATGCCCACCTGGACGTCCTTCACGTTCTTGGTCAGGTGGCCGCCGTCCACGGTGATGGTGACGTGGTCGTCGCCGGGAATGGTGTACTCGGGTTCGGGGTCGTCGCCGGGTTTGCCGCCCTTGGGCTTGCTGACCGCGGCGCCAGGGATCTCGTTCACCAGTTTGCCGTCGATGTAGCCAGTTCTGTGGCCGGCGTCGTCGGTCAGGAGCAGGTGCGGGTGGTTGGCGGCGTCGCCGTCCAGGTAGACGAGCTTGGTGTCGGCGGCCGGTCCGCCCTTGGCGGAGCCCTTGCCGCTCTGCTCGCCGTCGTCGTTCCTGCCGCAGAAGGAGCACGGCTGGGTCTCGGTGACGGCCTCGGCAGGGGTCAGTTCCAGGGTGCCGGTTTCGGCGTCGCCCTCATAGAGGTCGACGGGTTCGCCGGGTTTGGTGGTGGTCTTGTACTCCCAGGTGTCGCGCGTCAGATCAACCCTGACCTTCTGCGTGACGCCCGGGTAGTTGTTGTCGTACACCAGGATGTTGACCTGCCCGTCGCCGGCCTTCTCGATCGCGTAAGGCGTGATCTCATGGCCGCCGGAGCCGTCGCGTTTGTAGAAGCCGAGCGACATGCCCTCCTTCTCCTCGGCGGACCAGGCTTGGATGAGGCGGTCGACGATCTGGCTCGGCGTGCCCTTGATCATTTGCTGCTTCACGCCGGCGCCGTACTGGGCAGCGAAGTTCTGGGCGATGACGCTCTGGAGGGGCTGGTTGTCCTCTTTCGCCAGCTCCGGGGTGGTGTCGGCGCCGTAGTCCGAGGCGTTGAGCGTCTGTTGCCACATTTGGAGGCTGGTCAGCGACATGCCGTAGCAATGGCCGCCGTCCATGGACTTGTTGGTGTGCTCCATCCACGCCTCGGCCTGCGGGATGAGCTCGCAGGACTCGGTTTCCGCGTCGATGCAGACGGCGTCGCCGAACAGGTTGTGGACCTCCTGGGAGGTCAGGTTGGTCTCGTCCCCGCCGCCGTAGTTCTCGAACCCGAAACCGTCGATCTCAGGTCGGAAGCCGCTGTCGGCGATGAGCTTCCCCGTGGGGGCGTCGTCGATGGCCGTTCCGTGGGTCAGCTTTCCTTTGCCGCCGCTGTCCTCGGTGTCCGAGCACGCGGTCGCTGTGAGCATCACGGCGACCGTCAGGGCCGCCAGGGTTCTCGAGGGCATGAGCTGACGGTGACGGGCTCGCATTGACGATCCATAACCGGTCGGTTGACAGCGGAACTGCTTGAAGGATCACGGCGCCGGTCATTCAGAGACGAACGAGAAGCCTGGAATTTCATGAGGGACGGCGGCTCGAGGAACTCGGCCAGAGGTAACACTGGGCGGCATAGGCCTGGGCGAACACGCATTGCTCGTCACGGCTTGAGCACAATTTGCGGCTTCCCAATGTGCTCATGGTCGCCTCGATTCACGATGTGGCTTCGCGATGCCATCTGTCCACCGGTGGGCATCGCCGCCGTCCACGGAGGGCAGCAGGCCGGATCCGACCGAAGCGGCGCGGCTCCTGCCCAAACTGACTGCCGACACGCACCGACTGCACTCATCCAGCAGCGTCCAGCCGACCTTCTGCGGGGCTTGGCCGCGTTTACGCCGACTTGTCCTACGAGGATGTGCCGCTGCAGGGGGCGTTGTGCTGATATTCCGTGCACCAGCGGCTCAGCATCCCTGATCGCGCAGCGCAGTCCCAGCGACACACAGCAGGAAACGGTACCACTACGCTTCCGGCGGATCCCCTAGCAGCAGCTACCAGATCTGCGTGGTCACTATTCGCTGTGCGGAGTCTCCCTGAATGAAGGCGGGAAGCCAGAGTTTTCGAGCTACCGTCTGCGCCAGAGACTGCGGACCGCGGGCAGCCTCCAAGTAGCCCACCGTGCTAGACAATCCATGGAGTACAGTGTCATCAATCCGAATAGGCAGCACATAGTCGACATATCCCTCGCGGAGGGCGCGTTCATGGGCGCTTCTGAGCTCATGTCGCGGCCAGACCTTCTTCGCGTACTCCTTGGAGACCAATATAAGGCAGTACCGGGACCGCTTGGAATAAATGTCCTGTAGATAGGCCTGAAGATCGCGGCCGAGGAGATAATCCTCGAAGAACTCGTCGTAGAACACGCGGGCACCTGCATCCTTTAGAGCGAGTGCCAATTCACGAGCGAAGTCACGATTTTCGCCCGCATACGAGATACTGACGTCGTAATTCCACTGGTTGAAGTGCGCCATGACGCACTTGGTCAGCACGTCAAATACTGCATCCTGATTGATATCAGCGGATGGATGCTCTCGTATGGCGAAATAGTGTTTGAACCGCTCATTCTCGTCGAACCAGGACGGCAGCCACACATCAGGAATAGGTCCTGAGATCAATGTTAGAACGATCAGGACTCTCGGGAATTCCCGGCGGACTTGGGAGATAAACGCAGCAGCGAATCCATCCCCTACGTGTTCCAACACGAAGGGATCAACGGTCAAAGTGTTGACGCGGCCATCTCGCAGCAGATCTAGAGCCGTATCCGTCTCACGCTCTGAAACGCTGCCGAACGAGCGAACTAGAGGGTAGAGCGGGAGGAACTCCAGCCATTTCTCCGTGGCACCGGCCGGCCCGTGAGCATGGCCCCCTATAACCAGCACGTCGAGCGGGTAGCTGGGCTCCAAGGCAGCGTAAGGTGGCATGGAAGGACCCTCCTTGACGAGGCAGGGGTCGCGCGACCCGCACCACCTGCTTTCAATGGAACGTTCACAGGATCGCGAATCGACCGCCAGCGGTCAAGCTGAATCACTCTAGTTTCGGCGCTGATTCGCAATCGGCGCCTGCCTGCCCGGCACCGGTAGCTTTCTCCCGTCATCTGCTGAATCTTCGCCAATACCTCTGACGACACAGCCCTACCGTCCTGGCCTTCCAGACAACCTCCACCATGGGCAACCCAACCCCTACTATTACTTCTTGCATACCTGATCCATTACACAGGTTGCATGCATAGAGTCTCTGGGTCGTGATGGATAGCGCTCGGTGCGATACGACCGTGGGACGCGGTACGGGCAAAGGGGCGGGTAAACGCCCGCAGGGCAGAACGGCGGGAGCGTGTACGGCCGCAGGCGGCCGAGTGCTTCGAGGCCGGAGACGTGTGCACCGGGTGGGTGAGCTTCGCGACGCAGGCGTTGAAGCTCGTCCCCACGCCCGTGGAGGTGCACCGATCAACCGCGAGTTCAAGGAGATGGAGCCTTGGTCGCAGAATATACGAGTATTGATCTTGGCTATGTTTGCCCAGATCGAGGCTGAAAAACGGATGCCACTGATGCGCAAGGCCGCGGCCACGGGCCTTTCCCAGGTCTGCGCCTGCCGATAATTCCATCCGTGCAGTTCAGGCGGCATGTGAGTACTCGTGGAGGATGCCGCCGAGCGGGCCTCGTCGGCGTACGTTCAGGTCGGTGATTCGTCCGGGATCGGTGATCGGGTCCGGGACGGGACGCAGTGGAGCTGCTTGGTTCAGGGCTTGGTGGGCTCGGTGCTGGTTGTAGAAGTGTTCGTATTCGCGCAGGGCGTGGCGTAGGTGGTGTTCGTTCCATACAAGGCAGCGGTCGAGGAGCTCGTGGTGGCATGACTGCACCCACCGCTCCATGATGGAGTTCATACGCGGCATCCGAATGCCGGTGAGCACCCTCGTTATGCCTGGCCTCGGCGAGGACCTCATCCATGAGGGCCGGGAACTTGCCATCCCGATCTCGGAGCAGAAAGCGCGCCCGGCAGCTCACATCGTCCAGATCCATCACCAGGTTCCTGATCGCTTGGATGACCCAGTTCACGCTCGGGTGCGCGGTGGTGCCGAGCACACGGACGCGTCTGGTGGCGTGCTCAATGACCACCAGGACGTACTGGCGTTGCCCGCTGAGAGTGACGGCCTCGATGAAGTCGCAGGCCAGAATGGCGTCGGCTTGCGAGCGCAGGAAGTCGGCCCACGTGGTGGACGCCCGCTCGGGCGCTGGATCAAGGCCTGCCTGCTTGAGAATCTCCCAGACCGTGGATGGCGCGACCTTGATGCCAAGTGTGGCGAGCTCACCATGCACCCGCCGATAGCCCCAGCCAGGGTTCTCCCGAATCAGGCGCAGGATGAGAGCGCGGATGGAGCGGACCGTGGGCGGTCGCCCTCGCCGCTTCGGTCGGCAGATACGGGCGTGACGACGTCTCATCAGATCACGGTGCCGGCGCAAGACGGTATCCGGCCGGACCAGCAGCCGGACCCTGCGCAGGACTTCACACGGCAATGAGGTCAGCAGCGCAGCCAACAAAGCTCGATCCTCGGGCGCGAACCTCACCCGGGCATCGGCGCCGAGTTGCCGTTCAAGCACGGTGATCTGATGACGCAGGACGAGAATCTCGACGTCCTTGTCCCGATCGCCCATCGGCAGCAACCGAAGCGCGGCGAACGTGTTCGTGACACACGATCGCGCCGCTGAGCACGACGGTGAGGGTGGGCCAGGTGGAGAACGACAGGTCTACGACGTTGACCCGCGCGAGCCTGCCGCCGGCCGCCAGCTCGACATGGCCGGCGGCCGCGGGGAGAAGGCGAACAGCGCTGCCGCAACGAGGACGGTGACCAGTGCGGTGCAGGCGACGAGGAGTTCGCTTTCGACATAGCCGGGCAGCAGGGACGGCATCACGTTGAGCATGGCGTGGAAGATGATCGCCGACAGCACACTGCCGCCGGCAGCGTTGTACAGCCACACGATGACCATCCGCGTGGCCACCGTGCCAACGAACCACCAGGCGATCCACACCGGAGAGCGGCCGGCCTGGACCAACGGCACGATGTGCCAGGCTCCCCACACCGTGCCGAGGATCAGTCCGGCGCCCAGGGCGCCCCACCGTTGCTGCAGCGGGTCGGCGGCGTACCCCATCCAGCCCGTCTCCTCGCCGACAGCCGCCAGGAAGAACACCGCGAACAACAGCGGAGCGGCAAGCAGCGGAGAATGCTGCCCGTCGAGCGGACCTGTCAGCAAAGCCACCCCGTAGGCCAGCAGGTAGATGGCGGGTACCAGCAGGACGGTGACAGCCAGCCAAGGTGCTCGCCGCAAGCCCTTGGCAAGGTAGGCCGAGCGAAGGAGGCGCTTTATCGCGCCGCCCCCGCCGCGCCGCCGCAGCAGGATCGCCGCCGCGATGAGCGGGCATGGGAACATCAGGGCTCCCACCGGCAGATTCATCGGGCTGCCTGGCAGATTTCCCAACAGCGCCCCCGCTCCCCATAACGGGAGGGCGAGCACGAACACCAGGGCGAAGAACCGGATCAACGATGGCCTTCCGAGCGACTCAGGTAGTCCGCACGATCGAACGCCAGTCCACGGAGCATAACTGACCGCCGTCGAGCAGCGTGATCGGCGTCCGTAGGACGGCGGCGGCATTTGCCCATGCTGTGCCCTTCCATCTGTGGGAGCAGGTGTGGTTCGAGGCTGTCTTCGTGGGGCTCACTTGTGGATGCGGAGCCGGTTCCCCAGCCAGCGGGTGACCGGCGGCAGGGTGCTGCGGCGCAGGGGTAGATCTCGTTTCAGCAGATCGAGTCGGCAACCAAGACCTCCCTGGCTCAGCGGCTACGCCAGCATGCCCGCGACCACTGGCCCCAGCTGACCAGCCTGCACGTCCACTACCACGGCCAGTTCGCCTACGTCGAAGGCGAACTGGCCGACGGCGACCGGCTGCCCCTCATCCGGCTGCGCTACGGCGGCTTGGCCTCCACCTGGGGATTCAG
Organism: Nonomuraea sediminis; assembly: GCF_018531495.1. GTDB lineage: Bacteria > Actinomycetota > Actinomycetes > Streptosporangiales > Streptosporangiaceae > Nonomuraea > Nonomuraea sediminis. Next base: position 562,768 of record NZ_JAHDTI010000007.1, on the reverse strand, counting down.
GCTCTACCCCGCCAGCAGCGGCAAATACGAGAACCAGATCCTGCCCGCCGACTTCACAGCAGGCAGCCCCCAAGAAGCTCAGGAGCGAGGTGGGAGTACGTCGAGGCTCAGGGCGCCGAAGTAGCCCTGGGTCGCGAAACGGACGACCGCCTCGGCCATCTGGCGCGCGGGCAGAGAGCGGTGGTGCTCCAGCCACCAGGTGATCGCTCCGAGGGTCAGATTGGCGGCGAACACCAGCTCCAGTTCTCCTGGTGGCATCTCCTGCCCGGTGTCGGAAGCGTCATGGTCGCGGACGTTGCGGAGCCGGTCGCGGGCCAGTTCCACACAGCGTTCTCGCAACCGCGCCGTGAACGAGGGGTCTCCACGCCGCCCCAGCAGCGCCGCATACAGCCGGTGATGCCGATCCACATGATCGAACAGCTGCTCCCAGCCGGCGATCCGGTCCGGCACCGATATGCGACCGGTGGGGCCGAGTTCGGCGGGCAACTCGGAGATGACCTCCTGGAAGATCTCCTCGACCAGCGCGTACTTGTCCTGGTAGTAACGGTAGAACGTCGCCCGGTTGATCAGCGCCCGCCTGGCGATGTCGCCTACGGTGACATCGCCGAAGCCCTTTTCCTCCACCAGCTCAATGAGGGCCTGGCGGATGAGTCTGCGGGTGCGCGCCCCCTGCAACCCGCCACCCTGATGCGACATCCACCCTCCCGTGTCGCGTCCCGCGGCACCTGCGCCCACCTGCTGGTGGTGGGCCGGCGACCGGCGGCCCGAAGCTGGGGAACGCCAGCGACCGATCGATCGGAGGGACCCCATGGCCACCGACACCATTATGACGATCAACAGGCTCGGATTCGCCGACAGCGAGATGCAGGACTTCGCCTACCTGCGCACCCTCGCCTACGCCGATCACGGAGCCGCCTCGGCCGGCGAGGTGGTGTATGTCGCGCGGAAGATCGCCCAGGACGGAGGGAAGCGCGAGGCCTTCATCCACGCCTGGAGCGAGCAAGGCCGGCTCGCGGCCCGGATGGCCGACGACGCGCTGGCCGCCGGTCGCCCGCTCACCGCGCGTACGTTCCTGCACCGCGCCTACAACTACCTGCGCACCGCCGAGTTCTACTTCGACCGCCATCAGCAGGAGGAGTTCACCGCCCTCTACGACGAAAGCGTCTCCCACTTCGACCGCGCTCTGCCGCTGCTCGACATGCCCGCGGAACGGATCGCCATCCCTTACCAGGACGGCGTCGACCTGCCTGGCTACTTCTTCGCCGCCGACGACTCGGATGCCCCGCGCCCCACGGTCATCGTCTCCGGTGGCGGCGACGGCCATGGCGAAGAGCTGTACTTCCTGGCCGGTGTCCCGCACGCGCTGGCCCGTGGGCTCAACGTCGTGCTGTTCCACGGTCCAGGCCAGCGTGGCCTGCTGCACCACCATCCCGACCAGGTCTTCCGCGCCGATTCCGAGGTGCCGTTCGCGGCCGTGCTGGACTATGTGACCACCCGCTCTGACGTGCAGGCCGACAGCGTCGCGCTGTACGGGCTGAGCTTCGGGGGCTATCTCGCCCCTCGCGCCGCCGCCCACGACAAGCGTGTCGCGGCCCTCGTGGCCAACGCGCCGATCCTCGACTTCCACTCTCTGATCTTCGACGCCCTGACTTCGACGCTGCCCGCCCCGCCGCCGGCCGACGCCCCCGCCGAGTTCTGGAATGGCCTCTACCAGCAGGTCGGCGGCGCGGACTGGGCCCTGCACGCCACCATGGACAACTACATGCTCTGGACCACCGGTGCGAAAACCTTCGCCGACTTCCACCGGCTCTCCCGATCGTTCACTCTCGACGGGTTGGTGCCACAGATCGGCTGCCCCACGCTGACCCTGTCCTCCGACGGCGAGAACGCCCTCGCCCGACGTCAAGCCCGCGAATTCCACGACCAACTCCTCGTACCGAACAAGGCCTTCCACCGTCTAACCACCGAACACGGCGCCGACAGCCACTGCGGAGTCAGCAACATCGCCCTGACGTCCTCGCTGGTCTATGACTGGCTCACCGACGTGCTGACGGGCACGGGCCAGCCGAGGGCGGCCGAACTGGTGTAAGGGTCACAGCCCGGACCGCGGAATGGCCGGCCCGGTATTAGAACCGACCTCGTGGCGCTCCTTTGGTACCTGCCAGTGGTACACCAGCTGGTCGGCGGGAGGCTGGCACGATATAGACCCACATGCCCAGGCGTGGGCGACGCGCGTCGTACGCATTCACCTCCACAAAGGGCTTAATGACCAGAGCAAACGCGCTCGCGTGTACCTGGTGACAGCTTCGTTGACGACAGGCCGACTGGGACGAGGACGTCCTGAAAGGCCTCTGTCAGAACCGCCGGTTTCCGGTCCTGACAGAGGCTGGGTCCCATTAGGGGGCGGCGCGGCGGGCGAGGGCTTGGCCGGCGGGGAGGTCGGCGACGAAGGCGCGGAGGAAATCGTTGATCTGGGTGAGGTCGGCGCCTGCGGTCGCGGTGTCGATGAATGCGTAGAGGCCCTCTTCGATCTCGGTGATCTGGCGGGCCAGGTCGCTGCCCTGGGGGGTGAGGGTGAGCTCGATGTGGCGGCGGTCGTGCGCGGAGGTTTCGCGGCGGACCAGGCCTGTGGCGACGAGCCGGTCGACGAGGCGGCTGGGGCTGTTGCCGGTCTCGCAGACGAGCAGGTCGCCCAGGCCATTCAGAGCGAGGGGCTGGCGGTCCTGCAGGACCCGGATCACCTCGGCCTGGGACGCGGTGACCCCAAGGGGCTTCAAGGCCTGGCCGAGCAGCCGGTTTCCTTCCCGCTGCGCGGCCAGGACCAGGTATCTGAACTCCTCGACGGGTCGCATGGACGCCATTGTTCCTGTCAGGCCGGGGTGAGGGTACGGCGGGCGGTGGCGAGCGCGGCGGCCGCGCCGGGGTCGTGGGCGGCCAGGATGGTCAGGCCCGGCTGCCGTTCACGTAGCTGGTTGATCATCGAGGTGGTCTCGGTCAGGCGCTTCTTCTCTCCGACTCCGGGGACGTGTCCGGCCTTGAGCAGGCCGGCGTCGTAGGTGACGTCGCCGACCATAAGCAGCGGGATGTCTCCGGCCTGCCGTACGAGCATGGACAGCGAACCCGGGGTGTGGCCCGGGGTGGGGAGCAGCACCATGCTCCCGTCCCCGAACAGGTCGTGCCCGGACGTGAAGGGTGCGATCGTCGGGTCGGCCAGCGGCTCGGGGTCGACGAACCGCCACTGCAGCCCGGGCAACTCGATGTGGGAGCGCAGCAGCCCCTTCATCTCCGGGAGCGGTTCGCGCAGGGTCTCCCACTCCCGCCGGGACACGATGATCTCGGCGCCGGTCAGCTCTCGCAGCCCGCCGATGTGGTCCTGGTGCAGGTGTGAGATCACTGCGGTCCGCACATCACGGATGTCATAGCCGATCGCGGCGAGCTGTGCGGTCAGCGTCTGCTCCGGTGCGATCTCGAACCGAGCCAGCCGGTCGTACATCACCCCGGTGATCCCACCGGGGAAGTAGCCGGGATCGGTGATGGACGCCCGGTCCTGACCGGTGTCGAACAGCACCAGCCCGTCCTTGTGCTCGATCACGTACACGTTGATCGGCAGGGGCTCGGTCCATCGCCGCGAGGTGAACAGCCACCAGTACAGCGGCTTGCCGCTCGCGAATACGTGCTCGGGGTGGATCGACACTGACCCGGTGCTTACCACGGACGCCTTCTTGACCTGCATCGTTTCGTTCCTCATGAGGATTACATTACACGACATCTATGTCGTGTCAACTATTCAGGAAGGGAGTCCATCGCGGCCGATCGATGTCGACACTCCCTCGGCCTAGCGTGTTGGGTTACGAAAATTCGATCGTCGTAGTGGTTGACCTGTGGCTACGCGGCTCGAGCACGGCGCGCTCTTAGACATCCTGCTGGTGGTGTGGTGGTCTTCGCTCTATGTAATCCTCGGACGCGTCTTGCAACTACTGGACCTGCTCGGCCGTGACGACTGCAGCAAGGACGTTGAGATCATGGTGCTGCGCCATCAGGTCTGCGGGTGCCGATTAATCATCCGGCCAGGTCAAGCCACGTGTCGGTATTCCTTCATGACACCTCCGAGCCGATCACGTCGGCGGATGTCCAACGAGGTGATCGAGGCCGGGTTGATGTCGGGATCAACGAGTGGTCGAAGCGGGGCAGTCTGCCGGAGAGCCCGGTGGGGCCGGTGTTCGTTATAGAAGGTCTCGAACTCGCGCGGCGCATGCAGAAGGTGACGCTGGTTCCAGATCAAGGTTCGATCCAGCAGCTCGCGCCGGCAGGTCTGGATCCATCGCTCCATGATGGCGTTCATCCGCGGCATACGGACGCCGCTTTTGATGATGCGCACTCCCGCACCGGCCAGCACTGCACCTGCGGAAAACCCCGTCCACGCAGTTCAAGCGGCCTCCGCCGAGCCGGTCTCGTCGGCGTACGTTCAGGTCGACGAGTCTGGCTGGATCGGTGATCGGATCTGGGACGGCGCGTAGTGGAGCCGCCTGGTCCAGGGCTTGATGGGCTCGGTGCTGGTTGGAGAACTCCTCATACTCGCGCAGGGCATGCCGTAGATGGCGTTCGTTCCAGAGCAGGCATCGATCCAGGAGCTCTCGGCGGCACGACTGCACCCACCTGTCCATGACCGCGTTCATCCGCGGCATTCGGATACCGGTGAGCACAATCTGGATGCCGGCGTCGACGAGGACCTCCTCCACGAGGGCTGGGAACTTCCCGTCCTGGTCTCGGATCAGGAAGCGCGCCCGGCAGCCCGCGTCTCCCAGATCCATCACGACATTCTTGATCACCTGGATGACCCAGGCAGCGGTCGGGTGCGCGGTGGTGCCCAGCACGCGAATGCGCCTGGTGGCATGCTCGATGACGGCGAGAATGTACTGACGCTGGCCGTTCAAGGTGATGGGTTCGATGACATCGCAAGCCAGCAGCGCGTCGGCTTGCGAGCGCAGGAAGGCCGCCCACGTGACCGATGCTCGCTCAGGGGACGGATCTATTCTTCCTGCTTGAGGATTTCCGGCACGGCGGAGGCGCGATCTTGATGCCGTGCATGGCGAGTTCGCCGTGCACTCGCCGGTATCCCCACGAGGGGTTCTCCCGGACCAGCCGCAGAATGAGCACACGGATGGACCGCACGGTACGAGACGACCAGGCCGTTTCCTCTGACAGGTGCGAGCGTGAGGCTGCTTCAACAGATCGCGGTGCCAGCGCAGGATGGTGTCCGGGCGGACAAGGAGCCGCAGCCGACGTGGGACCTCAGGGGGCAGCGATGCCATGAGCGCAGCGAGGAAGTCCTCGGTCCTCGGGAGCGAACCTCACGCTGGTGCCGACACCGAGTTGCCGTTCACGAACGGCGATCTGGTGACGCAACGCGAGAATCTCAATGTCCTTGTCTCGATCTCCCAGCGGTAGCAGCCGCAGTGTGGCAAAGGCGTTCGTGACGAGATAGGCCAGGCGAAGAAGCACAAGCGATCATCCTGCCGCGACTCCTTTCCCTTCCGAGAGCCAGCGTCGGCGCACGTCGGGAGCAGTCAGGCAAGCCGGATGACCTGCACGGATGGCATCATCGGCAGGGGCACTGTCAGGCGAACCGGGGCGACCCAGAAGCCACAGCCCGCTCTGTGTGATGGATCCTCTGCGCATGCTGAACCGTGCTTCCAGTCCGACCTGTCACCCTGATCGGTGGTCGGGCCTGAGGCTGACCCGGAGCTGGTTCACCGCCTCGACGACGGGCGCCGCGCCGTCTTCTGCCGAGATCCCGGCCGAGAGGGCCTGGGCCCGCTGCCGATAGGCCGGGTCGGTGACCGCGGTAGTGAGCGCAGCGGCCAGCCGTGCGGGCGTCAGGCGGCGGAACGGGATCGCGGCCGGCGCCACGCCGAGTGCCATCAGCCTGGACGCCCACAATGGCTGGTCGTTCATGACCGGCACGGCCACGGCGGGCACCCCCGCCCGCACCCCGCTGGCGGTGGTGCCGCTGCCGCAGTGGTGGGCGACGGCGGACAGTTGGGGGAAGAGCCAGTCGTGCGGAACGTCGCCGACCGCGAGCACGTCGTCGGAGATGTGTGCCAGCAGACCGGTCTGCAGCACGCCGCGCAGCCCGGCCCGGCGCAGCGCGTGCACGGCCAGCTCGGTGTACTGCTCGGCCCGCGTGCTCGCCAGGCTGCCGAAGCCGACGAAGACCGGTGTGGGCCCTGAGGTCAGGAAGTCGCGCAGTACCGGATCCGGCTGCCAGCCCCGCGGCCGGCGCGGCCACCAGTACCCCGTGATCTCCAGGCCCGGCCGCCAGTCGGGCGGGCGCGGCAGCACCAGCGGGCTGACCCCGTGGAAGACCGGCCAGCGCGTGCTCTCCCGGCGCCGGTAGAGGGCACGCGGAGTCATCGGAGGCAGCCCCAGCCGGGCCCGCATCTTCGCACTCGCCCCGGCGAGCAGCGGCAACTCGAACGCGAGCCGGGCCGCCCTGCGGTTCCCCCACCGCCCGAGCGACCGGCGGAACAAGCTCGTGACCGGCGGAAAGTCACCGGTGGGGTCGATCGGCTGCAAATGCACCCCCATGCTCGGCACGCCCATCGCCTCGGCGACGTGAATGCCCAGCGCGCCCGCCGTGCCCAGCAGGAGCAGGTCGGCCTTCTGCTCGGCGATCCCGGTCAGGCCCTCCATGACCTGCTCGCCGTATTTCTGGAATGCGTTGATGGAGAAGCGCCCGGTCAGTATGGGGAGGGGGTCTCCGGGAAGTGGTAGATACTCCAGACCTGCATCGGTCACCAACGCCGCGTACGGCTCATGCGCGGCGATGGCCACCTGGTGCCCGGCCTCGCGTAAGCGCGCCCCCAGTCCTGTGTACGGTGCCACGTCGCCCCGTGTGCCGACCCCGACGATCAGAACCCGCATCCTCGTCTCCCCTGTCTCGTTTATCATGCAGTCGCATGATAAACAGCGGCGGCGGGCTTTTGCCATGCACTCGCATGAGAAAGTGATGGGATATGCCAAAGATCGTTGACCATGACGCCCGGCGCCGGCACATCGCCGAGGCCGTGCACCGCATCATCCACGACAAGGGCATGGAGAGCGTCAGCCTGAGGGAGGTCGCCGCCGAGGCCGGAATGTCCATGGGGACAGTGCAGTACTACGTCACAACGAAGGACCAGATGCTGCTACTGGCGCTGGAGCACTTCAGGGTCTGGATCGGGATCCGGGTAGCAGCCGTGACCGCGCGCCAGTCCACGCCGCTCGACCTGCTGCGAGGGACCGTACTGGAACTACTACCGCTGGATGACGAGCGCAGCTACCTGAACCGCATCGGGCTGGCGTTCCAGGCGAGCTCGGTAGTGGCCGACGACCAGGCGGCGGCGATGCGGCTCGGGCTGCCGCACCTACTGTCCCTCCTCGCCGAGCAGATCAGGGCCGCCCAGGCCGCTGGCCAACTCGCCGCCCACCTGGATGCCGACAAAGAGGCAAGCATCCTGTACGCCTTCGCGCAGGGCATCGTGAACGCCGCTCTGGTTGGGCACTACACGCCCAAGGAGGTCGTGGCGGCGCTCGACTACCACCTGGCACGACTCCGCGCAGGGTGATGGGCCGACCCGTCTGGCCGCCGGCGAGGTCTTCAAACGCCCAGCTCACCACCGCATCGGAACCAGCGGATCGCGGACGTACTCGCCATACGAGAGGGCGGTTCCTCTTCGACCCCAGTCCCCGGCTGCCCTGGCCATGTGGCCACTTCTGCGCATATAGTGCGGATGACATTAGTGCGGCTGACAAGGATGGTCATGGGAGCGCCGGACCTACTGGGGTTGACGATCCTGGCCCTGCTGAGCGAACGGGATCGGCATCCGTACGAGATGCGCCTGCTCATCCGGCAGCGCCGCAAGGACTATGCCGCCGGATCGCCGCGCAGCCTCTACCGGGCAGTCGAGCGGTTGCAACGGGCTGGGCTGATCGAGGAAGTGGAGACCGGCAGGGAGGGCCGCCGGCCGGAGCGGACCGTCTATCGGCTCGCCCCGGAGGGGTTCGAGCACTTGCAGGACCAGCTCGGCGAGCTGGTCTCGGTGCCGCTGGAGGACTATCCCGCGTTCACAGCAGCCGTGGGCCTGCTGGCCCAGCTACCGGTCGAGGCGGCGCGGGAGGCGCTGCGGACTCGGGCGGTGCTGCTGGAAGGGCAGATCGCCGAGCTGGAGGCACAGCGGTCGGGGCTGGGGCGACGGCTGCACCGACTCCTGCTGCTCGAACTGGAGTACCTGCTCACCCTGCGGCGCGCCGAACTCAGCTGGGTGCGGGAACTGGCCGAGGACATCGCCGGGAGCCGGCTGGTGTGGGATGCCGACGCGGTCAGGGCCGACCCCGGTCTACTGGTGGCACCGGGAGGTGCTCACATGAGCTGAACGAAGAAGGCCCCGGACCGCGTGCGCCAACACGCCCCCCGGGGCCCTCGAATCCGAGCCGGTCCTCGCGTCAGCACGCGAGCCGGGGCCTCAGATACGCATGTCAAGGTTACCCGGTGAGCTGCTCGCGAGGACGTACCGATCCAGCGAGGAGTTTCACCATGCCTGTCAACGTGTTGATCATCGGTGCCGGGATCGGCGGTCTCGCGCTCGCGCAGGGGCTGCGCCGTACCGGGATATCCGTCAGCGTTTACGAGCGGGACCGCGGCCCCGCCGACCGCCCGCAGGGTTACCGGTTGCACCTCAACCCCACTGGTCTGCGCGCCCTCCGTGAGTGCCTGCCCCAGCAGGTCCTCGAGGCGTTCGAGGCCACCAGCGGACGCCCGGCCGAGATCATGACCTTCTACACCGAGAACCTGCGTCGCCTGCTCACCGCCAAGGGCAGGACCGAGGGCCACCGCTCGGTCAGCCGGGACACCTTCCGCAACGTGCTGCTCAGCGATCTGGAATCGCTCGTACGCTTCGGCAAGACCTGCACCGGCTACCGGTATGAGCCGGATGGCGCCGTCACCGCGCTGTTCGGCGACGGCACCACGGCCACCGCCGACGTTCTGGTGGCCGCCGACGGCACCGGCTCGCGGATCCGCCACCAGTACCTCCCGCACGCCGAGCGGCTGGACACCGGCATGCGCACCATCGCCGGCCGCCTCCCGCTCACCGGCCGCGTCCGCGCCCTGCTGCCCGAGGTGCTCTTCAGTGGGCCCGCCACCATCACCGCGCCCGGCGGCGCGGGCATGTTCGTGGCGGTTCAGGAATACCCACGCCAGACCGGCGGCGACTTCGTCAGCTGGGGCCTGGGCGCCCGCCACACCGCCATGGGAGAGACGTCGGGCCTGGACGGGGAACGACTCCGGTCCCGTGCCCTCGCTCTGACCACCGGATGGCACCGCAACCTGCGTGCTCTGATCCGCGACACCGACCCCGCCGTCGTGAGCGCGACCGCCGTCCGCAGCGCGGTGCCGGTCTCCCCATGGCAGCCGAGCACGGTCACCCTGCTGGGCGACGCCATCCACAGCATGACCCCGGCCCGCGGCATCGGCGCGAACACCGCACTGCGCGACGCGGCGCTGCTCGCCCGCGGCCTGGCCGCCGCCGACCGCGGCGAGCGAGCGTTGCTTCAGGCGATCGGTGACTACGAGACACAAATGATCGAGTACGGCTTCGCGGCAGTCCGCGCCTCACTCGCCGAGCTCAAGCGTCAGACCTCGCTGGACAGCCGCGCGGGCCTGGCCATCGCCCGGACCGCCCTACGGGTGATCGACGTCGTTCCCCCGCTCAAGCGCCGGATCTTCGCCGACCTCGGGCAGTGACGTCATGAAGCCTTCGCTCACACGTACGGCACTGGGCGGCCTGACCGGCGGGGTGGCGTTGTGCGCCGGACTGTACGTGACCTTTGCCCGCTTCGGGTGCTCCAGCCGCGGTGAGACCGGGCTGCTGTTCGACCCGGCCACGCAGAGCCCCAAGCTCATCGCGATCTGGAAGGACATCGAGCCCCTTCCACTGCTGGTCGATCATCCCCTGGTGATTCTGGCGGGCTACTTCGCCTTCGCCACCGGCTACTCCTTCGTCTACCGCTCGGTCGCGACGGCATGGCCCTCCGGAAAGTGGAAGCGGGTCTGGCGGCTGGCCGCCTTGATCTGGCTGACGGCGGCGTTCTTCGAGTTCCAAGGGCCCGTCAACCTCGCTCACCAACCCGTCCTCCCCTTGGCTATCGCGTTGTCCTTCTGGGCGGTCGCCGCCCTGGCCGAGGCACTCGCGATCGTCTTGACGGTCGGCGCCCAGCCGGCACCCGCGAGGGCCTGGCCGCCGCCCGTGCTCACGGCCGCGTCGGCGAGCGCGCCAGCGCAACTGGTGGGCAAACGCTCGAAGGTTGACCAGCACGACCAGCCGTCCCAAAACGACCGTTTTAAGGACCAGCAACCGGCGCGCGGCTCCAATCGGGACTCTTCGCTCGCGTCATCCCCCGTAGCCCCCACGCAGTTGCTGACGTCAATTGAGCATTCCGGAAGTGCCTGGCAACGAACGGACCACTGGTGACGGCGCCTGATCGCGTCCCGGTTGCGCTCATCGAGCGCTGTGGGGGCATACGGCCTGGTAGGGCTCACCTGGCGCGTACTGTGACCACTCCTCCTGCGTCAGCGGCCGGCCTGCCGCAGCGCACACTGCGGATAGCGGATCGTCAGGTAGCTTCGCGTCCCAGAGCCGGATCGTGGCGTCGTATCCGGCGCTGGCCAGGGTGTGCCCGTCCGGGCTGAACACCACCCCGCTCACCCCGCCCTGGTGACCGGTCGGGGGTGAGCCGATCTGCCGATGGGTCGCGGTATCCCAGAGCCGGATCGTGGCGTCGGCTCCGGCGCTGGCCAGGGTGCGCCCGTCCGGGCTGAACACCACCCCGTACACCGCGTCCTGGTGGCCGGTCAGGGGTGAGCCGATCTGCCGATGGGTCGCGGCATCCCAGAGCCGGATCGTGGCGTCGGTTCCGGTGCTGGCCAGGGTACGCCCGTCCGGGCTGAACACCACCCCGCTCACCCCGCCCTGGTGACCGGTCAGGGAGCCGATCTGCCGACGGGTCGCGGCATCCCAAAGCCGGACCGTGCCGTCGGTTCCGGTGCTGGCCAGGGTACGCCCGTCCGGGCTGAACACCACCCCGTACACCACGCCCTGGTGGCTATTCAGGGGTGAGCCGATCTGCCGGTGGGTCGCGGCATCCCAGAGCCGGATCGTGGCGTCGGTTCCGGCGCTGGCCAGGGTGCGCCCGTCCGGGCTGAACACCACCCCGTTCACCCCGCCCTGGTGGCCGGTCAGGGGTGAGCCGATCTGCCGATGGGTCGCGGCATCCCAGAGCCGGATCGTGGTGTCGTATCCGGCGCTGGCCAGGGTGTGTCCGTCCGGGCTGAACACCACCCCGCTCACCGCGTCCTGGCGGCCGGCCAGGGGTGAGCCGATCTGCCGGTGAGTCGCGGCATCCCAGAGCCGGATCGTGCCGTCGGCTCCAGAGCTGGCCAGGGTACGCCCGTCCGGGCTGAACACCACCCCGTTCACCCAACTCCGGTGGCCGGTCAGGGGTGAGCCGATCTGCCGGTGAGTCGCGGCATCCCAGAGCCGGATCGTGCCGTCGGCTCCAGAGCTGGCCAGGGTACGCCCGTCCGGGCTGAACACCACCCCGTTCACCCCGTTCACCGCGCTCTGATGGCTATTCAGAGGTGAGCCGATCTGCCGGTGGGCCGCGGCATCCCAGAGCCGGATCGTGCCGTCGTGTCCGCCGCTGGCCAGGGTACGCCCGTCCAGGCTGAACACCACCCCGTTCACCCCGCCCTGGTGGCCGATCAGGGGTGAGCCGATCTGCCGGTGAGTCGCGGCATCCCAGAGCCGGATCGTGCCGTCGGCTCCAGAGCTGGCCAGGGTACGCCCGTCCGGGCTGAACACCACCCCGTTCACCCCGTTCACCCCGCGCTGGTGGCCGATCAGGGGTGAGCCGATCTGCCGGTGGGTCGCGGCATCCCAGAGCCGAATCGTGGCGTCGTATCCGGCGCTGGCCAGGGTGTGCCCGTCCGGGCTGAACACCACCCCGTTCACCCCGCGCTGGTGGCCGATCAGGGGTGAGCCGATCTGCCGACGGGTCGCGGCATCCCAGAGCCGAATCGTGCCGTCGTATCCGGCGCTGGCCAGGATGCGCCCGTCCGGGCTGAACACCACCCCGTACACCCCGCCCTGGTGGCCGATCAGGGATGAGCCGATCTGCCGACGGGTCGCAGTATCCCAGAGCCGGATCGTGCCGTCGGCTCCGGCGCTGGCCAGGGTGCGCCCGTCCGGGCTGAACACCACCCCGTTCACCGCGCCTTGGTGGCCGATAAGGGAGCCGATCTGCCGACGGGTCGCGGCATCCCAGAGCCGGATCGTGCCGTCGTATCCGGCGCTGGCCAGGGTGCGCCCGTCCGGGCTGAACACCACCCCGTACACCGCGCCCTGGTGGCCGGTGAGGATGCCGCGCGCCGGATTCACTGCGGCGTTGAGCAGGCTGAGGCGGGCGTCGGATGTCGGTGCTTGTGTCCGTGCCGCGACCGCGAGCAGTTGGGACAGGGTGCCGTCAAAATCGCTGAGTCCGATACTCTGCGCGGCCAACTGCCGAGACAGGGCTTGCCGGCTGGCCTGCCTTGCCTGCTGGGCGACGTCTGTCGCGTTCCGGGCCGCGTTGAACGCGACAGCGCTCGCGGTCAGCGAGACGATCACAAGGACGGCCAGTGTGATGATGACCAGCCGCTGGACGCGGCGGCCGCGGCGGGCCAGGCGCCGCGCGGCGGCGAGGAAGTCGCGTTCTACCTCGCTCAACCAGGCGCGGCCAGTTCCCGCTACGGCCGGCCCCGGACCTGCGGCCTCGGGACTGGCCCGGTCGTCGCGTGGCGCCTGGGCCAGGCGGGTGCCCCGGTAGAGGAAGGCCGGGTTGCGGTCGTGATGGTCCCACTGGCGGGCGTCGTCGGCCAGGCGTTGCCGGGCGATCAGCGCGGCCCGGTCGGCGTCCAGCCATTCCTGTAGCTGCGGCCACGCGCGGATCAACGCCTCATGGGTGAGCTCGGCCCCCTCAGCGGTTTGGCTGATCAGCCGCGCGTCGGTGAACCGGTCGAGCGTGGCCTGCACGGCAGGCCGTTCACTCTCCTCGACGACGGCCACCAGTTCGGTGTGGGTCACTTTGCGCCGGGTGTCGGCGACCTCGTCACCGAGCCGGACCAGCGTGGTCAAGACGGTGCGGGCCGTGGCACGGTCCCGCAAGGGCAGGTGGGCCAGGGTGGTGTCGGCGGATTGGGCCAGCGCCCCGGCGACGCCGCCGCTGGCCCGGTATCCGGCCAGGGTCATCATCGCCTCCGGGCTGTGCTGCCAGGTCGACAGCAACGCGTGCGACAGCAGCGGCAACGTCCCCTCCGCCGACGCGGGCCGGCCAGGAGAGGCGCCGACATCATCCAGCAGCAGCTCCACCAGCCCGGATTCGAGCTCCAGGCCCGCTTTGCGGGCAGGTTTCTCGATCGCCTGGCGCAGGTGCGTTTCGCTCATCGGGCCGACGACCAAGGCGTGTTCCAGGGCGGGGACCAGCAGCGGGTAGGCGGCGCAGTGCCCGAAGAAGTCCGCCCGCACCGCGACCACCACCCCGGCCTGCGTGCTGGCCGCGTGCAGGGCCTGCACGCTCGCCCGCCGCACGTCCTCATCGAGGGTCGCGGTGAACAGCTCCTCGAACTGGTCCACGACGATGACCGGCCGAGCCTCCAGCGCCGCAAGCAAGTCACCGGCCGCCTGCGGATCTTCCCGCAGCCGCTCTCGCAGGTGATCGGCATCCACGCTCGCGCGTACGCCGGTGGCGCCGCCTAAGGATGCCAGCTGCCGTGCCAGCTGCCCGAGCGGGTCGCCGGTTGGAGTGAACACCACCGCCGGGGTGCGGGCCGTACGCAGGGCGGTGAGCAGGCCCGCGCGCAGCAGCGACGATTTGCCCGCACCCGAGGCACCGGTCACCACCAGCGGGCCCGGCTGCCCCCGGCCCGCAGCCACACGGTCGATCAGGGACCGAGTCAGCTCCTCGCGGCCGAAGAAGAACTCGGCGTCCTCAGGACCGAACGCCGCCAGCCCACGGTAGGGACTGAACGCCGTCTTCGGCCCCCCTGTCGTCGTGCTGCTTGGGGCGCTTGCGGGTGTGGGTGTCTCCGCGGCCGGTGCGGTGGCCGCCGTGCCGAACCGGTCGGGCTGATCAGTGCCGGTGAGGCCGGGCTGATCAGAATCCTCGGCCGCTGCTGATCCTGGTAGTCCGGAAGCCTCCTCCCGGGGGGCAGATCGTCCCAGCCGCGCGGACACCACGGGTGTCACGGGCGGGCCACGCCGGTCCAGACCCTGGCGGTGAAGGTGGGCGCGGTTGGCGAACACGATGGCGCGGTCGGCGGCGTCGACGACCCGCCGGTGCGGACGCGGCAGATCCCGCTCGGTCATGACCCGGCTCAAGGACCGGTAGCAGTCGTCGATCGTCAGCACCGCCGGGGCGATCGGATCCCCACCGGTGATCAAGCTGATGAGCGCGCCGGTGAAGCTCGTATAGGTTTCGCCGGGCGGCGCCCACGCCTGCTCACGGGGACCGGTGGACGCCAGCACATACATCCCGCGCTGGTCATGATCGAACAGGCGTCCCGGCGGCTCGGCGCTCGTCGCGCCGTCGGCCAGGCCGGCGAAACAGCAGTCGACCAGCACCAGTACCAGCCGCGCTGTGGCGTGGGCGAGAATCTGACGGACCACCGCGTACGGCAGCGCCTGATACGCCGCAAGGCCCCGGCGAAGGTCGATCGTGGCCCGGGTCGCCAGATGCAGCTCCCCGTCGTCGTCGAGTACCCCGTGCCCGACGTAACCGAAGACCAGCACGTCTTCGGCCTGCCCGGCCAGGTCGGACAGGGCCGTGGCGAGGGTCGCCGGGTCGGCGGGGTCGACCAGAACGCTGAGGTGCGCCGGATCCAGGCCCGCGCGATCGGTCAGGCACCGCCCCAGGTCAGCGACGCTGGCCGCGACCGACGGCCGATCGCCCAGGATCGAACCGGCCGCGTGCGTGGCCGACCCGGCCAGCAGCACCCGCGCTCCCGGGGCGGCCAAGACCAGGGACGGGTCAGTGGCTGTCATCGCCGCCTCGGCCCTGCCGGCCGCCTGGACCGGGGGTGCCTGCCTGGCCCGGCCCAGCGGGCCCGTCTGGCTCGGCGGGGTGGGCGGGTTCACTGCGCCCAGGTGTGCCGTGGTCACTGAGAAGCGCGGTGACGTGCTCGGTCAGGGCCCGGGTCGCGGCCAAATCCAAGCCCTTGACCCCTTTCACCGACAGCTCCACCCGCGCATCACCCGCGGGGTCGCCGCTGCGTGACACCGCGACAGTGATCTCACCGGTCTTGCGGGTGCCCAGCCAGGCGATGACTACCGTGGACAGGCTTGCCAGCGCTCCGCCGGTGCCCAGCACGACCTGCAGCGCCTCGGGAAGGCCGCCGCTCAAGGCGCCGTCGCCGCCCTGGCCATCGACCAGGCGCACCCGGCCCCGCAACTGCGGCTCGCCGCTCAGCCACACCCGAAGGTCACGTAACAGATCACTGCTCGCTTGCTCGTCCGGGCTGCTGGCTGTCGCTTCAGGGCCGCCAGCGGCCCGGTCGTTGGTGACCGTCACCAACACGTCCATGTCACGAGCTGCTTTCATCGGCGTCCTCACTGGAGCGTTCTCCGGGATCACGATGCGCTGGTAGCCGTGGGCCTGTGACCTTGCTGGGCGTCTCGACGAGACAATCTTGCTCACCACGAATTATGCAGTCAACAAACCACCGCAAGGCTGCTTCTTTCAGATCAGCGTGCGGCCAGGTGTCGTACAAAGAACCGGCGTACCGTGCGGCGGACCTTCGGGACCGAGACTGTCGGGTCAACGGTGCCGATCAGCGCGTCCCGCCCCGCTGCGGCCATCAACCCGGCCGTCTGGGGCTGGGGGTAGTCGGTGAAAATCCAGTGGTTGGCGTCGGCGATGCGCGCGCTGTGGACCCATCGACCGGAGAGCGCGGCCAAGACCGACCAGGAGCGGTCCAGTTCCTGCCGGCGGTCGAATCTCGCACTGCCAAGCAGGAGCATTGGCCGGCTCACCCCTGCTGCCGTGACGGGGAACGGTTCTGCGGTACCTCCGGGCGCGTTGGGCGGGTAGTCCAGGTAGCTCTCCAGATTGATTCCGCCGCGGATTTGCTGGTTCTCGTACAGCACCTCGGCGACGGCGCTTCCGCCTGCTGAGTGTCCGTACACTGCGCCTGCCGATAATTACATCCGCCCAGTTCACGACCATGTTGGGCTTGGCGAGGAGTGCACCAGTTCCGGCCACCAGGCAAAGGAACACGAGCGGCATGATGATCGGCCATGCTCCTTCGCCTGGCCTATCTGACCATTACCAACGCCTTCGCCGCGCTGCGGCTGCTGCCGATGGGCGATCGGGACAAGGACGTCGAGATTCTCGCCACCCGATCACGATGAGCAAACCGTCGTACCGCTGGAAGGCCGGATCGAACGCCGCAAGATGCCTCGCGCACGTGTACGGCAACACGGCTGACCGGCCCGAGCGGCAGCGCCGGTATCCGTCGGACATGACAGAGGCGGAGGGGGCGGCCATCCGGCCGCTGCTGCCGGTGCCGGGGCTGGATGCGCAGCCGGGGCGGCCGGCCGGAGGCGTACTGCCACCGCGCAATCCGGCAGCTTCTCAGTCGCACTGAGGCGGCGACGCGAGGCGCGGACCGCTTTCGTCGGATTCGGGGCGATCGGCGCCGACCGCGCGCAACAGCAGCTCGTGAAGGGTTGCGCGCTCCTTGGGGCTGAGTGCCTGGAGAATCGTGCCCTCAACTCTCGTGAGTCGCGCCTGCGCCGCCTTTAGTGCCGTCTCGCCACCTTCGGAGAGTTCGACGATGTGCCGTCGGCGGTCGGCCGGGTCGCGACGGCGGATTGTCAGCCCACGCTCCTCGAGTTCGTTGAGGAGTCCAACGACGTTGCTTGGGTCCAGGCCGAGCATCTCCCCCAGTGCCTGCTGGCTCATGGCCCCGCGTTGGCTCAGCAGGTTGAGCGCGATGACCTGTCGGTGGCGAATACCGCCGGGCTCGGTCGACGCGTCGACGGCACGCCGTCCCATGCGCGCAAGCTGGGCAATCAGCGGCATGGACAGGCCCTCGAAGGTCGTCCGCGTGCTTTCCATTCTGCAATCGTATCCCTGTCTACCATGGTTGGTGTTCTGCAATGATTGGTCTTCCACAATGATTAGCGATACGCTCACGATCTGTTGATCACAACCCGGAGGTGCGGATGTCCAAGCTGAAGATCATCGTGGGAACCACTCGCCCGACCAGGGCGGCGGATCGGGTGGCGCCCTGGGTGGCGTCCGTCGCGGCCGCCCACGAAAGCTTCGATGTCGAGGTGCTGGACCTGCGGGACTGGCCGCTGCCGTTCTTCTCCGAGCACTTCGGCACCCTCGGCGACATCAACGACCCGACGTACTCCGAGCCGGTCGTGAAGGCATGGAACCGGAAGATCAAGGACGCGGATGCCTACATCGTCGTGACAGGCGAGTACAACCACAGCCTCCCGGGTGTCCTGAAGAACGCCATCGACTCGGCCTGGCAGTCCAACGCGTTCCGCAACAAGCCGGTCGCCGTCGTCGGCTACAGCGCCGGCATCGGGGGCGGGATTCGGGCGATCGAGCACCTCGCCCAGATCGTCGTGGAGACAGAGGCCGTGCCGCTTCGCAACACGGTCGTGATCCCGTTCGTCAACGACGCGTTCGATGACGCCGGCCGGCCGGCGAGCCCCCTGACGAACGTGGGACTCGATGTCGTACTCGACGATCTGGCGTGGTGGTCGGTGGCACTGGAGCAAGCCCGCACAGCCGGGGAGTTGGTGCCGGGCCGGATCCGGCTGCGCACCGCGATGCTCAAGGCAGAGGCCGCCAAGGAGTCAGCGGCGTGACGTCGCCACCAACGGACGTCACACCATCAACTACCGGCAGCCAGCAGCCAGTCCAGCCAGAGAAAGTGGGAACCCGTGTCCGACACCCTCTCCGCCGTCCCCGAACCGGACGAGGCCACAGACCGTAGGCAGGCCGCGTCCCCGAAGGAGCACCCGGGGCCCATAGTCTTCACCGTGCGGCTGCAGGCCCGGCCGGACAAGATCGAGGCAGCCGAGCGGGCGCTGGAAAAGATCGCCGGCCCGACCCGTGCCAACCCGGACTGCCTGGAGTTCCGCATCTTCCAGGATCGAAACAACCCGCACCTGTTCACCCTCCTGGAGCACTGGATCAGCGTCCAGGCCTTCCTGACCCACGGTCAGCGCGACTACATGGCGGAATACGTGGCCACGAAAGACTTGATCTTCGAGGACATGGCCGGCGAGCACGTCCAGGAGATCCACCCGCTGAACGCAGCGCCCTAGGGCCTGTACGGACTTCGGATCTTCAGATCGGTTGAAGGCTTTGGATCCACAAGATGGCCCCGCGTAATGAAGGCCGGCCAGGTAGCTCCTGGGCGTCTTGTCGAAACGGAAGGCCAGCCCACGCCACTCCTTGATCCGATTGATACAGCATTCCGCCGTGTTGCGCTCCTTGCAGAGATCGGGATCATGACTGACCGGTCGGCCTCCACGAGCGCCGCGCTTCTTGCGGTTGGCTGCCTGGTCGGCTTTCTCGGGGATGACTGCCTTGATGCCGCGTCGGCGCAGGTAGACGCGGTTGCCGCGAGAGGAGTACGCCTTGTCGGCGGCCACCGCACCCGGGCGGGTGCGCGGGCGACCGACGGGCAGGCGGACCTTGATGCCGTTCAGCACGGCACGAAACTGCGGGCTGTCTCCCGCCTGGCCCGGGGCCAGCACGAAGGACAGCGGACGGCATCGCCGCTCGGCGGACAGGTGCACCTAGCTGGTCAGCCCGCCCCGCGAGCGGCCGAGCGCGGCGGCCTTCAGCCGGAGCCTGGGCAAGCTCGCCGCCCAGGACCATCCCCGCAGCGTGATGGTGGGCGCGAGCCGTGGTGGAGTCCACGCTGACCAGGCCGAGGTCAACCTGGCCCCGGGCTGCGGCCTCGGCGATCATCGCCTGCTCGAAGACTCCCATCATCGCCCACGACCGGAATCGGTCGCAGACCGTGGAGCACGGTCCGTACTCGGCGGGCAGATCCCGCCACGGACTGCCCGTACGAAACCGCCACATCGCCGCGTTGAACTGCTGCCGCAGGTCTGGGGTCGGACCTCGCTCACCCAGCGGCAGGTGAGGCTCGATCAACGACCACTCCTCGTCGGTGAGGTCTCCACGCGCCATGGCGATGGCCTACCAGGATCGGGGCCAAAGCGCAGGCGAATCCCTCTGATCTCAACTTCGTACAGGCCCTAATAGATCACGAGCGTAGGTTCCGTACTGAACCGCCGCGTTCGCACGAAGGAGTCCCACGCTCGTGACCCGAGGATCGAGCCACCACGGACAGCGACCGCCTACGTGCGCGATCATGACATGTGCCCCGGCGGCGATCACAGGCATGGGTTGCGCCGTGGTGGTCGGCGTGCCCACGACAGGCGCGCCGACCAGCGGGCGTCGAGCACCACCGGCCCTTAGCCGCAGATGGCGTCGTTACGCGTGCAGACGGTGCTCCCGACCATCTTCCACCGGTGGTGCCCCTCATTGCTGGCGTAGAGCCGGACGACGGCCGACTCGACTCCGCCTCGTACGTTCAGCTGCAACTGGAAGGAGTAGCCCTTCTCCCCCGAGCACTTGATCCGAGAGTCCTTCTTCACCAGCGACCCGTGCAGGGCGACCACCTCGACCTTCGCGCAGTTGTACTCCGTCGCGGTCACCGAGCCGCCGATGACGATCGTCCGATTCAGCCACTTGATGTTGCCCTGAGCCGCGTAGTCGCCGTCGCCGTAGTCGAGGTGGTACTGGGATCTCGCGTTGCTTGACGCTGCCTGCGCGGTGGCGGGGACGCCCAGGGAGAAGAGACCGAACGAGGCGAGGGCGACCGCCGCCGCTCTTGACGCGAGCCTGATGCGCATGTTGGGACCTTTCCGATGGCGAAGGTGTAAATGCCTACGTACGACGAAGCCCGCCGTACGTTTGTTGTGCCGGAAAGGAGAACCTTCGGTTAACGGCGAGATCGCCCGCACTCGGCGGAGATCCGCTCGATGCTGTCGAGGTCGGTGTACGGTGCGACAAGGACGTCATCGTCGACCAGGCCCGCGCTGGACGGATCTCTGCCGGACAAATGCCAGCAGCCCACCGGGGAGAACAGACTGGTCACCAGTGATCCTTCCAAGCGGCTTCCTTGACCGCGGGTGATCTTCGTTCCGCTGTCGCTCCGCTCCTACATGCGCAGAGGACGCTGAACGCTCCAGGCATCTGCAGACCGCGTGTTCTTGGCCCACCGCTCGGGTCGGACTCCGCTCTTCATCCTGTGCCGCACCGGACCGAGACAGCAGCCCCCCGAGCCGGCCACGGCGTCATCTCGTCCAGCAGCCGGGGTTCCACGAGACGCTCTTGTTGCCGGAATACGTCGCCTGAGTGGTGTCGGCGACCTGGATGTGTCCGTCGGCGTACTTGTAGATCAGCTTGACCTGGTACGTCTGCACGATCTCGGAGATCAGCGCCGATCGGTTCGGACCGCCGGGCAGCCAGTACGTGCACCGGGAATCCAGGGAGCGGGGAAACCCTTCCCCATGGGATTGCTCGATGACGTGGTCCCTAGCGGTGGCGTTGTACGCGGTGCCGAGCCCGCGCGCCCACGGGTTGAAGGCCACGTCGCTGCTGGAATACTTGCACACCTGGACATTGTCCTTTTTGAAATTGGGGCTGCCCTTGCCGGCGGCCACTCCCCACGTCTCCGTGTCGGTGCAGGATTCGGAGTAGCGGGCGGAGCCGGTGGGCGTCACTTCCACCGTGATCGACGCCTGATCGGCCATAGCCGTAGTGGGTACGCAGAACAATGCCGCGGTCATTGCCGCCGCCGCCGCGCCGGCACGCGCAACCGTACCGCGACCGAAACTGAAGTCCATTTGATCGTCCTTTCCTGGTGCTGTTCTCAGCGCCATGCCTGACAGTAAGGAAAACGACTTGGGAAGCGCTTAAGCCGATCCCCCGAAAGACATGAGAACGGCTTGGGTGTGACTTGGCGGACGCGCTCCGCCGACTACGAAGCAGCGGCTGGCGAAATCCGACCTCTGCGGTGGATCGGAATCGGTCCTGTCTCTCCGTCCAATTCGTCAGGAGCATGGTGAACGCACCCGATGCCCCTGAGAGGAAGCGATGGCCGAGGCTGCTCGGTGGCTGCTCATACGCGTTCGATCTGTGTAGACCACTTGGGCCTCATCGCGAAAGCATGGCCCTGGGCAGCAGTCCCGGCAGGGACAAATAGCACAGAGTGTCGATGGTCAAGCACGCATGGTTGCTCGGTGATTGCTCGTGTGAACGCGATACGGCGCGGCACGTATCGGCACTGGCCGGCACGACGACGGGGAGAATCCCGCTCACAGCGACACAAAACAACACTCCACGACACCATAGGAACCGACTCATAATCCGTGGGTCGTGGGTTCCACTCCCACCCGCCCTACTCTTCCACACCCCATCCGACCTGCGATTTCTCGATTCTCGGGGGGCTCTGATCTCGCTGTTGCCGTGATCCCAGTCGCCGCGCTCGATCAGCCGGTTCGCCGCTACCAGGTATACGCACCTGTTCGGGCAGTGACAGCTCCTATTACCTCGCCAGTAGGGTGCGTAGCGCGTTGGCGGTCTCGCCTGGCGCTTCCTCGGCCATGAAGTGTCCGCAGTTCAGGGTGGCGAGCTGCGCTTGCGGGGCCCATGCCCGCCAGGCCTTGGTGGCGACGCGCCCGAACACCGGCCCCAGGTCCTGATGCAGGACCGCTAGAGGCATTTGCAGCAAACTCCCGGCCTGCTGATCCCCTTGGTCATCTTCAACGTCGATGGTGGCGGAGGCGCGGTAGTCAGCGACGATCGAAGGGATCGCCTGACGAGATGCCGCCAGGTAGGCAGCACGAATGTCGGCCGGGATCGCATCCGGATCGCGGGTCCAGATGTTCAGGAAGTGGCCGAAGAAGGCATCCGGGGCAGCGGAGATCATCTGTTCGGGCAGCCCGCCTGGCTGGGCCATCAGGAACAAGTGGAAGCCGCGGACGCCCGCGGTGCCCCGCAGGGTCTCCCAGACGTCCAAGGTGGGTAGGACGTCCAAGCAGGCAAGGTGGGTGATCACGTTAGGGTGATCGAGTCCGGCACGAAAGGCGACCAGGGCGCCCCGGTCATGTCCGGCCAGCGCGAAGCACTCATGGCCAAGGGTGTGTGTGAGTGCGACGATGTCGGCGGCCATGGTGCGTTTGGCATAGGTACGCCCGTCGGTGTCGATCGGCTTGTCGCTGTCGCCATAACCGCGCAGATCAGGGCAGATCACGGTGTGGTCGGCAGCCAGATCCACGGCGACGTGTCGCCAGCTCAGATGCGTCTGCGGGAAGCCGTGCAGCAGCACGATCGGGCTGCCCGTGCCGCCTACAGCGACCTTCAGCGCCACGCCGTCGGCGACGGTGATCCGCTGGTATTCGAAACCCGCGATCTTCGGTTCCATCATCGATCCTCTCGCTGCCTGGCCGACTGCAGGCGGCTGCTCTGGGGTGCATGACTGGCTCTGGCGATGGGCGTGACGGGATGCCTTATCGAGAGCATGGCCTCCGCCTCACCCCGCCGGACAACGGTCAGACAGCGAGGGAGAATCTTACGGAGACGGGACAGGCCCGGTTGCCGACGTCATCCCGGTGAGCGGCTGACGGCGACATTGGTTGATGTTAGTGGCCCATCATGCAGCCCGGCAATCGGGTAACTCATCCATGATCGGATAATGCGGCGATGTCGGTCATGGGCGGGCTCTGTCCGCAGCCATGTAAAAGTGGGTCTGGCCCTGCGGGTGCCGAATATTCATCCGTACAGGTCAAGGGCCGGTGGATGATTCACCCTCGGGTGAGCGCCTCGAGCGCTGTGCCAGCGGCAGGATGATCGGTCGTGTTGCACTTGGCCCGCTGTTGGCCTGCGACTTCTTCGAGGTCCGCACGCTGGTGGCGGCGCGACTGTACGTCCTGGCGGTCATCGAGCACGCCGGCCCGAGACATCCGTCCAGCCGGTCACCGGCTGTGCGGCGTCTTCGACGGCTGACGCCGTGGTACGCACCCGCCACGTGCCATCGAGACTGCGGGCGCGGGCTGTGGTCGTACGGTCGACGCCGTCGGTGCCGCGGCGCCCTCGGCCGGTTCGACCGCCTCGAGGTATTCGAGGCTCGACCAGAGCTCCCCGCACGGCGGTCTTGATGGGCTGGATGATCGACATTGATTCCTGGTGTCCTCTCGCGGGCCGGGAACGTACCCGATCTCTCGTCAATGTCGATGGCGGGGCAGGGCGGTGATCAGGCGGAATTCCGCCACACCGGCTGCGGCGCGATCGACACCCGCCGAACGCCACCACCGGTGCCGCCGAAGTCGGCAGCGATCAGTTCGGCGGCTGCCCGCGCGATTGCCGGGCGGTCGATCGCGAGCGTCGACAGCGGCGGATTCATGATCTCACCGAGCGACAGTCCGTCGATGCCGATGATCCGAATGTCGCCGGGGACCGCCAACCCGATCTGGTGCGCCCCGACGATCGCACCGATCCCGATCAGGTCGTTGAACGCGATCACCGTGTCGACCGCGGGCGCCGCCTCGCGGAGTCGGATCAGCGCCCGCGCGCCATCCTCGATCGTCAACTCGCTGTTCTCGACGTGCTCCAGGTCGACGATCTCGTGCAGCAAGCCACGACGCGTCGAGCCCTGGGCCGCCCCGAGCACAACACAGTCGATCATGGCGAACCGCCGCGAGCCGCGCTCCCGCGCCTCGGCGATCAGCTGCCGCATGCCCTCGGCAATGTCGAGTTCGATCACGTGCGTGTTCCTGGCCGACGGGTCGGCATCGATCCGTACGATCGGCAGCCCGGGCGCCGCGGTCTGCAGCAGCTCGTCCGGCGC
Source organism: Nonomuraea sediminis (assembly GCF_018531495.1). Taxonomy (GTDB): domain Bacteria; phylum Actinomycetota; class Actinomycetes; order Streptosporangiales; family Streptosporangiaceae; genus Nonomuraea; species Nonomuraea sediminis. Next base: position 538,746 of record NZ_JAHDTI010000007.1, on the reverse strand, counting down.
CATCAGGTAGCCGACGATCGCGTCGACGTGCATCGCGAGCTCACGCACGACCTCGTCCACGTTCTGCCCGGTCGTCGTCGCGATCGTGGTCTGCCAGCCTCGCTCGGTCGCGACATCCATGATGTCGGCCGCCAGGTCGGTGTAGTACGGGTTGCGCAGCGACTCGACCACGATGCCGATCGAGCGATGCTTCTGCCGCGCGAGGTTGCTCGCGAACCGGCTCGGCCGGTAGCCGAGCTGTTCGGCCGCATTGAGCACCCGCTTCCGCGTCGCCGGCGCGATGTCGGCCATCTCGTTCATGGCGCGCGTCACCGTCTGCCGCGACACCCCGGCCGCAGCAGCTACATCGTTGATCGTGACGTTTTTGCCGGGCACGCGAGCAGTGTATCGGCGCAACCGCGGTCGTCAGGAGCGACGCAGCACCGTCACGAACTCGAACCGGGCATCGTCGTCGAACCACGGGCGGAAGTTCGTGCCCCACGCGTTGTTGTGCAGCGTGAACGCGAACCCGGTGGCGGTGTCGCCCGGGTCGTTGTCGAATTCGTACATGCGTGGGCGCCCGAGGCTCATCACCGGGGTATCCATCGGTTCGATCGTGATCTCGTCCGACGCGTCGGCGTACCGCGCGACCTCGATGGCGTGCCAGGTGCGCCCGCCGTTCCGGACGACATCGGCGGGGTCGACCAGCACGCCCGCCTTCTGCAGCCGCCACCGGCTCGGCGTGCGGGCGGCGGGATCGAACCGAAGCCACGACGACTCCGGGGCGTAGAACGCGTCCTTGTCGCCGAGCCAGAGCGTCGTGCGCACGATCACCGCGCGCGGCTCGTCGAGCGGGGTGATCGCATGCTCCAGAGTGATCTGGCGCGGGGCGCCCGCATGCTCGGATGCCTCGTCGGCCAGCCGCAGCCGGCTGCGAACGTGCAGCGCCCCCGAGGCCTGCCACGTGACCGTATCGACGACCCGCGGCAGGAACCGACGCGTCGTCGGCACCGGCCGGAGCAAGTCGAATCCGGGCTTACCCATATCGGGGAACGCCCACCAGCCGTGGCGATACGGGTTGCGCACGTAGTCGTCCAGCCAGCGCTGCACGTCGGCGGCGCCGTAGGTCCAGTACTCGTAGGCACCCAACGTGCGTGATGCCCTCTCCGCGCGCACCCCCGGATTGCCTTCCGCGGCACCCGTGTCGGCGAGCACCTCCCACCCGTCGAGCACGAGGCTGACGAGCGACCCGTCGGCCCCGAGCTTGGCTCGCACCCGGCCGTCGCCGGCCGTGCCATCCGCTGCCACGGCGCCGGCGGGGGCGGCGGGCACCGACTGGTCGAGCTCGGACGCGGCCACCACGCGCAGCGGCTCGGGCAGCGCCCGCACCGACTCGAGCGCGTTGGCGCGCTTCTCGTCGAACGCGGCGATCGCGCCGGAGTACCGGTAGGGCTCATCGAGTACGGGACTCGCCCACCGCGTGTAGTCGAGTGTCGGCGGGATCGTCTCGTCCAGCACGATCACATCGCGCTCGCGCTGCTCGCGGAACACCTGCTTGTCGTACGACACGTAGTCGGGCATGTAGCGCTTGTGGTCGTACCCGCAGGTGTGCTCGGCGACGAGCATCAGCTGCTCGGCGAGGGCGCGCTCGGGCGTGCTGTCGAGCTTCAGGCTGCCGTCGGCGAGCCATCCCTCGCGCAGCCGGCCGAGGCGCTTCAGCGCGCCCGTCGTGATCGGGTCGGCCGCCATACCGTAGATCCACGAGTCGCCGATCTCCTGCGTGATGACCGGCAGGTTGGCGCGTGCGGCCCAGGCGGCCTGGCCGAATCCGTTCAGGTCGGATGCCACGACCTCGGCCTCGGGGTACCGCTCGCGCAGGCGCGCGAGCAGCGTCAGCACGTCATCTTCGCGCGGCGGTCCGTGGTTGTCGTTGGTGAACGAGAAGAACAGCCCTTCGGTGGAGCCGGGTACCGGCCGCACCGTCGCGAGCTCGGGGTCGGAGCCGTACTCGGGGTCGTACGAGAGCACGATCTCGCTGCCGTCGGGTGCCCGCCAGACCGCGTGCTCCGGCACATCCGGCACCGGCGAGGCCCCGTTCACGCCGATGTGCAGGTAGTTCACGCCGGCGGCCACGAGCGCCGGCACCAAGCCGATCGTGTGGCCCGGGACATCCGTCATCTTCGCGGCCGTCGTGACGCGGCCGTACTCGGCGTCGAGTCGAGCGGAATAGGTCATGCAGTGGTCAAGCAGGCTGCGCGACAACAGCTCGGTCTGGGTCGTGACCGGATAGGCGTGCCACGACACGAGCCCGTCACGGATGGCTCGGTCGAGTTCGGCGCGCTGCGCCGCAGTGCCGTCACGCAGCGCGTGCGTGATCAGCCAAGCCCCGGTCGTCCAGACGAACTCCGGGCGGCCGAAGCGGTCAGCAAGGTCGCTCGCAAGCCGGATGGCTCCGGGAATGAACTCATCGCGATACCGCCGGAGCACGTTCACCTCGAGGTCGGTGAACCCGACGTCGAGGTGGGTCTTGAAGACCACGTGGATCTTGGAGAAGGTGGCCTGTGCGGCCTGGGATTCATCGGCCTGCGCCTGCGTTCGCCATCGATCCACCAGCATGAGGTCTCCTTTATCGCCGCGGTCACGATCGGCACCGATGCCGAAAGTGCACCTGGACGGCACTGTGCACATCCCGTGAACGTTCACGGGATGTGCACATCGGAGTTTAACGATGAAAACTCCGCGAAAGCTACCGTGACATCGCAGGGAAGCTCACCTCGGCGCAGCCCGCGCAGGGCGAACAGCCGATGGGAGGCCGCCTTGGCGAGGAGGGCGAAGGTGTGCGAGGGCGTCCACACCATCACCGGCGACGGCCGAGTGGACACATAGATGGTGATCGTGTTGGCGTGGCTGAGCGGGACACCACGCCGCTGCTGCTCGGTGGCAGCCGGAAGTGGGCGATCTCCTCGGTCCGGCCGTGGGCCCCTCCTAGGGTGGAGAGCATCGACTCGAGATCAGAAACACCGACGCCCAACAGTCGCACTCGCCGCTTTCGATAGTCGTACACCAGAGCCCGCCTTCTCCGCGTTCGATACAGCACCCGCGAGCGTCGTCGATCAGGCATTTCCTGCTACATGGGTTGCATCCGTAGTCTCGTGGCATGGATCTCCGCCAGCTCCGCTACTTTCGCGCCGTCGCCGAGGAGCGGCATCTGACGCGGGCGGCAGAGCGGCTCGGCTTGCGGGGAACCTCGCTGAGCCAGCAGATCCTCGCTCTGGAGCGCGATCTCGGCGTGGAGCTGTTCCGTCGTACGACCGGGGGGATGGTCCCGACCGCGGCGGCGATGGCGTTGCTGCCACGGGCGGTGGCCCTGCTTGAGGCCGCCGACCAGGCGGCGAGGGTGGCGCGCGACGCGGCGGCGGGGCGACGCGTGCTCAGGGTCGGGGTGACACCAGGTTCGCCACCACACGTCATACCGGTGTTGTGGGAGGCTGCGCGAGACCTGGACATCGAGCCGGAGTTCCTCGACCTGCCTACCTCCAGCCAGGCGGAGCTGCTCCGGATGTCGGGGCTCGACCTGGGGCTCATGGTCCTGCCCGCCGACCTGGCCGGTCTCGACGCCACGCTCGTCAGCGACGAGCCGCTCGGCGTGCTGGTCGCCGACTCGCATCCTCTCGCGTGCCGCAGCTCGGTCACGTTCGCCGACCTCGAGGGCATGGAGCTCCTGTGGTTCAGGCGTGATCTGGCGCCTGGCTATCACGACGAGGTGTTGGACGCATGCCGTACGGCAGGCTGGGTGCCGGAGCGAGTCCGAGAGCGGCCCGCGCGCGAAGGTCTGTTCGCGGCCGAGCTGCGCTACGGCCGGGACCTGGTGGCGCTGCGTCCCGCCTGGGCGGCGATCAAGGGCACCGCCTGGGTTCCCCTGGCCGGCGAGCCGCCGCGCGTGCGTCATGTTCTGGCTCACGGTGGCACCGCGCTCGTCTCCGACCTGCTGCGTCAGGCGTTCCCTCCCAGGTCGGAGGCATCGCCTCGTGGACAGCGCGCCCGCTGACGCCTTTGACTGTGCCGGGTACCGACCGAGCACGGAACGAGAGAGAGTGACCATGGCACTCACACACTGGGCTTTCATCTACACAGCACCAGGAGTCGAGCCCGGCGGCCAGTGGACGACTGTCGACACCCAGGCCTGCCGGACGGAGCTCGTCGCTATCCAGTCCGTCGAGCACGTCGTGGCCGCCGCCGAGCGGCTCGCCGACCAGGGAACGCAGCTGATCGAGCTGTGCGGGGCGTTCGGTCCCTTGTGGACGGCAAAGGTGATCGAGGCCGTCGGCGGGCGAGTGCCGGTTGGCGCCGTCGGATACGGCCCCGAGGCGGTCGACCCCCTCCACGCGATCTTCTCCTGACGCCTACCCGGTGAACGCCGGGCAGGCAGCCCCGTGACGGCATCAGCCGCTTCCACGTGCTGATCCGTATGCCCGCCGGATGATCGGGCTCGTGCAAGAACTCGTACGCGCCGGGTTCCGTGCTGGTCCTGCGTTCCCAGACGCGGTTGGCGACGGCACGCCTTCCCCGCCAGGTATGAGTAGGAACGGTCATTTATGAAACTTTTGCCACGAAACTATATTCATGAAATATCCTTCGGGCTTAGCGTGAGGCGAAGGCCGGAGGACGTCATGCCTGATCATTTCCTTGATCCCAGGTTGCGCGATCAGAGTTTTCTCGATTACGTCGACATCACAAGCGGGAAGCACGCTATGACCACGCTTGTGGTGACGTGCGAGCACCTGGCTGCGCTCACGCTGGTGAGCGTGAGCGGAGAGGTCGACGTGACCAACTCCGACCAGCTTCGATCCGCTGTCGAAGAAGGCCGGCGTCCAGGCATGCCCCTGGTCTTCGACCTGTCCGCGATGACCTTCCTGGACAGCACGGGACTCAGCGTGCTGCTGGACACACACACCGCCGCCCAACGCGAGGGCGGCGCCCTGCTGCTGGCGGATGTCCAGCCGATGCCGTGGCGGATCCTGCAGATCACTGATGTGTTGTCGCGGCTGCAGATATATCCGACTCTCGAGCACGCTCTGAACGCCGCCATCAACGGCGAGCAGACCGCGTGACCGTCGGCCGATTCGGTTCGAGTTCATCCCGTGTCGGCGCGCTCCTGTGGCCACCCCTCTGTGCCATCGGCGTCATCACGACGGCCATCGCGAGCTTGTCGCCTGCCGTACCGCCTTCCTGTCCAGCCCCTTGACCTGGCGAGACATGACTGCCGATCAATCAGGCGGGTAGCCGAGTGGGACGCTCACGATTGAGGGAGGACGGACATGCCCGATGCCGTAGACATGATCATGGCTGATCATCGCGAGGTCGAGCGGCTCTTCGAGCTGCTGAAGGTCCAGAAGGACCAGCGGCCCCTGGTGATGCCGACACTGGCCGCGATGCTCACCGCGCACAGTCGCGCCGAAGAGGCCGAGGTATACCCGGTCGCCCGCGACGACGCCGCCCAGAGCGACCAAATTGCGCACAGCCAGGAGGAACACGCCAAGGCCGAGGATCTGCTCGGCCGCCTGATGGACTGCGACCCGCAGTCCGCCGACTTCGACACTGTGCTGCACGAGCTCGTCGAGGCCGTGAAGCACCACGTCGAAGAGGAGGAGAGGACGGTGCTGCCCGGCATGCGCGAGAGCCTGTCCGACGAGCGCAGGCAACAGTTGGGCGAGGCATTCGCGCTGAGCCGGGCAAAGCACCTGGGCGAGATGCCAGGTGAGGCAACGCGCGAGGAACTCGTGCGACAGGCGCAGAACCTCGGCATGCAGGGTGCGTCGTCGATGAGCAAGGAGGAACTGCGGCGCCGGCTCGCGCAATGACTCGGGGCTCGTACGGCCGGCTGCAGCCGTGCCGACATGGTCTGCGCACGGGCGCCGGAGCAGCAGATCGCGCCTCCGGCGCCCATCATGGCACGTACCGGCCCCCCGGTACCGGCCAGCCGCAGCATCGCATGAACTGAAGCCGGTCGTTATTTCCATACAATCAACCGCCGCTTGCCCGTGGAGGATCGAGCGCGAACCCGCACCGGCCCGTGGCGGAGAGTTGACCCGTACGGATATCAGGCCCGGGCGGGCAGGCCAATCCTTGACGTGATCCAGGCCTCGACTTGCGCGCGATTGCCTCCTGGGTTTGCGGATAGCCGCGGTATGGCTTTCACGAGGGCAGTTTGCGGTGTCGCCACGCCTGTAGCCAGGCATCCTTGCCACGCCTGGGCGGGCCCTGCCGTCCCGGTGTGCGGCGATCAATCTTGCGGTTGGTCGGTGGGCCACCGATGCCGCCGAAGGATCATGAAAGATCATGTTGATCCCGATCGCTACCGAGCATGAGTTTGCGGTCTTCGGGTAGCCGAAGACCGAGCGGTAAGGGAGGTGCCTGGTGTTCGGAGGCGGTCGTCCCTGCGCGGTCCTGTTCGACAGGGACGGGACCTTGATCAAGAACGTTCCCTACAACGGCGATCCGGACAAGGTGGAACCCATGCCGGGCGCCGTCGAGGCACTTCGCCGGTTGAGGGCTGCGAACGTATCGGTGGGCGTGGTCACCGACCAGTCGGGCGTGGCCAAGGGACTGCTCAGCGCGGACGACATGGACCGGGTCAACGTGCGCGTCGAGGAGTTGCTCGGCCCGTTCGATGCTTGGGCCATCTGCGTGCACGACGACGCCGATGGCTGCACCTGCCGCAAGCCCGCGTCCAGTCTGGTGATCAGGGTCGCCTGTGCACTGGAGATCAGCCCGCGCGACTGCGTGGTCGTCGGCGACATCGGCAAGGACATCCAGGCGGCCCGGTCGTCGGGAGCCCACGGCATCCTGGTCCCGACGCCGCAGACCCGCCCTGAGGAGATCGAGCTGGCCCGCGAGGTGGCGCGTGATCTGACCGAGGTGGCCGACCGGGTACTCAGCGCCACGCCTCGATCCGCTCCTCGAGCGCTGGCTCCCGGATCCAGCGCGTGGGCTCAGATGCTGGGGTGGAGCCACTGGTGAGGATTCTGGAGCCGCGTTGATCGCTCCCCCGTTGACCGAGGACGTGAGTCTCGCTATTCCTCGCGGTGGCGAGCGTTCCACAGTGCCGTGAAAGCGGCGCACGCGGCGATCGCCGCGGTTACGGCGGTGAAGGCGACGCGCAGCGCGAGGGCATCGCTGAGCAGGCCAACCCCGATCGCCGAGACGATCACGCCGGTGTAGACGCAGGTGGTGAAGGCCGCCGTCACCTCGCCTCGGCGCTCGGGCGGCGCCAGTTTGTCCACCTGGGTCTGCGCGCCGATGACCCTGGACCGCCCGGGCAGCGAACAGCCAGGCGACGCCCTGGGCCACGGTGAACAGAACCAGGGCCAGCACCGAGGCAACCAGTCCGAGCAATATCACCCTGCGGCGACCCAGCCGATCCGACAGCTGCCCGAACAGCAGCAAGGACGGGATCAGTACAGCCGCGTAAACGGCGAAGATCAGCGTGAGCGTTCCGCTGGAGAAGCCGAATTCATGCTTGTAAACCGCGTAGAGCGGTGTCGGCAAGTTGGCCGCCAGCAGCAGCACCAGGAGCGAGCCGGCCACGGCGACCGTGGGCCCACGTCTGGTCCGTACATGAGAAGACACCATCTACGACTCCAGCAGTCGGCGGGCGGCGTTCAAGACCTCTGACTTCTTGATCTCGAGCAGACCCGCGTCCGGCTCGTCGCCGTATCGTCCTTCCACAGCGCGATGTGGCGTTGGCCGCACTCGGGAAGGGCTTCGGCGTCGGTGCCGAAGCGCTCAGGAGGCAACCTGCGCGCGGCAGCTTGCCATAGGCGATGAGCTCTCCCGGCCAGGTGCTTCTCGGGTCCTGGCCATGCAGGTTGCGGATCTGCCCGGGACCACGGGCTTCGACCGGTCCGTCCACGGCGCCGATCATCGGCGGCAGCGCGGGCAGCGCCCGCGGGGCGGGGACGATCGTCAGCAGGTCGTCGAGTCCGAGCCCCCTGAGCACCGGAACGTGGAGAGCCATGCATCGCGGGCTACCCGATTTGTACGCTTTCAGACCATGAGACCGGATTGAAGGGAGAGCGTCGGGTAGGTGGCACGGCATGACAGAAATTGGATACACGATGATGTGCGAGCAGACGCCCGCCAGACAGCTGGTCGCGGACGTCGCCGGCGCCGAGGAGATCGGCTTCGACTACGCGGTGATCTCGGACCACTATTTCCCGTGGCTGGAGGAGATGGGGCATTCGCCTTACGCGTGGTCAGTGCTGGGCGCGGCAGCACAGGCGACCGAGCGACTGCCGCTGATGACGTACGTGACCTGCCCGATCATGCGCTACCACCCCGCGGTGGTGGCGCAGAAGGCTGCCACGATGGGCGAGCTCACCGAGGGCAGATTCACACTCGGGCTCGGCGCGGGCGAGAACCTCAACGAACACGTGGTCGGATGCGGCTGGGTCCCATGCGGTTCGGATGTCGAGGCTGTCGTGAATGCCGTGCGTGACTACGTGGAGGCCGGGTTCACCCACATGGCGCTGGTGCAGATCGGCCACGATCACCAGGACATCTTCCTGGAGTGGGCGGCCAAGGAACTCCTGCCCGCGCTCAGGAACACGAGTTGAGGGTCTGCCCGGTCCTCCTCGAGCTTCGGCTTCAACGGCCCACCTCGAAGCACTCGTGATAGCGCTGCCGGGCCTGCCGTACAACACGATCGTCGAGCCAGGAGCGGCTCGTGATCAGGCTCGGGCCGCAGGGCCGTGGCGCCGGCACCCACCCGCACTGGCGGTCATGAGCTGGGCCGAGACGCGCGCATCCCTCAGCTCGTCAGCGGGTGTGCAGTGCCTCGGGGTGGGCTGCGAAGTAGTCCGCGATCGACGTGGGTGCGCGGCCGGTGAGGCGTTCGACTGCGTGCGTGGTCACGTCGAACCAGCCTTCGCGCTTGTATGTCCCCAGGCCCGTCCAGCCCTGGATGTACATCTCGGGGAGTCCGCGTTCGGACAGCGTCGCGGCCAGTTCGGCGTCCGAGACCTGCTCGCAGCGGACCGGACGGCCGGTGACCTGGGCCAGCGCGTCGGCCACATCCGTGTCCGTCACCGCCTCGGGGCCCGTGACTTCCAGGAGTTGCCCCTCGCAGCCGCCCTGGGCCAGCACCGCCGCGGCCACGGCGGCGCTGTCGTCGCGGGTGATGTGCCCCACCCGGCCGTCACCCGAATTGCTGGGCAGCACGCCGGTGGCGACGGCGAGGGCGGGCACACCGACGAGGTTCCACATCTCCGGCCACTGGTTGAACCGCAGCGCCGTGAACGTCAGCCCCGACTCGGCCAATAGTCGCTCGGTCTCCTTGTGGTTCTGGATGAGCGCCTGCGGCTGGCCCGGCTCGCCCGCCCTGGCGAACGACGTGTAGATCACGTGACCCACCCCGGCCTTGGCCGCCGCCTCGATGGCGTTGACGTGCCCGCGAGGCGCCCCGCTGAACGAGCCCATACTGATCATCAGCAGCCGCTCCGCCCCCTCGAACGCGCTGGGCAGACTCGCCGCGTCGTCGAAATCGGCGTAGCGGGCGGCCACGCCGAGATCGGCGACGGCATCAGGGGTACGGGACAACACCACCACCCGGGCGGCGTCCACCCGCTGGAGAAGGTGCTCGACAGTGAGGCGTCCGAGCCGGCCGGACGCTCCGCTAACCACGATCACGACAAATCCTCCTTGAACGTCGAGGTGCGTACCCTGATCCTTGGCCAGCAGGCACAAGGTCCGAAAGAAGGCACATCTATGTCCACTGCCGCCATCATCGTCCCCGTCACTGTGGCCGATCACGAGAATTGCCCCGCGACCAGCGTCTTGCGCCGGGTGGGCGACAAATGGAGCGTCGTGATCCTGTCGGTCCTGGGGCACGGCACGCTCGGATTCAACGAACTGGACCGATCCGTTGAGGGCCTCAGCCGCCGCATGCTCACCCGCACGCTGCGCGCCCTCGAAGAGGACGGGCTGATCAGCCGAACGCTCCATCCGAGCGTGCCGCCACGTGTCGACTACGCACTCACCGACCTGGGCCGCTCCTTCCTGGAGCCGGTGCGCGCCCTGGGCCTATGGGCCCTCGCACACCGGTCCGATCTCGAAGCTGCACACACCCGTAACAGTTAGAGAGTTTTGAAGCTGGGAGTTACGTTGTCGGGGACGTCCTGCTGGGGAAGGCCGGACCGTGGTGCAGTCCGAGGACGAGCCCGACGGCGTACATGAAGAAGATCGCGCCCCGGCGAGTTCCAGGGCGGGGACGCAGATGTGGAACAGGTCGAGCAGCCAGGCGGCCGGCCCTACCTCCGCGCGGCGAACTGGATCAGTTCGACCACATGGCGGTCGGGATCGAGCACGTACACGAGCCGCGCCCCGTCCCAGTGCCCGTGCCCTGACATCGTGACCGGCTCCCCGGTCAGCGGGTGGATCCCGGCCTCGGCCAGGCGTGCGAGCAGCTCGTCCAGGTCCTGGACAACCAGGGCGACGTGCCCGCCTCCCGCGCTGCTGACCGGCGGCGCGACCGACGGTGCGCTCTTGGGCCTGCGGTACTCCAGCAGTTCGATCATCTGCCCCCGGCCCGCGTCGAGCATGGCGAAGGCGAGCCAGGCGTCCTCGATGCCAGCGGCACGGGCCTGTGCCTCGCCCTGTTCGAGCAGCGGCATGCCGAGCAGATCGTGGTAGAAGGCGAGCGAGAGCGTCAGGTCGGCGCAGGTGAGCCCCGCGTGGTCGAGTACGGGCGTGGTGCTGGTCATCGGGCGGCTCCGGTGAAGGTGTGGTGGAGGTGGTCGGGCAGGGTGTCGCGGGCGAGAAGGTCCTCGATGCGCTCGGCCCGCCGTACCAGGTGGGCCTGCGTGCCGTTCACCAGCACGGTCGCGGGGCGGGGCAGCAGGTTGAGGTTGCTCGCGTTCGCGTCGTTGTAGGCGCCGGTGAAGCAGAAGGCCAGCAGGTCGCCCGCGCTCATGGCGGGCAGCGTGGCGGTGCGCGCGAGCACGTCGGACATGCAGGAGCGGCCGACGACCCGGACGTCGACCGCGGTCTCGCTCTCCGGCAGCCGCACGGGGATCACCGGCGGACGGCCGGCCTGGTCGGCGATCTCGGCAAGGAACAGCTGCGAGGTGTCCGTCTCGTACCAGGTGAAGGGGAAAGGCTGGGTCTGGCGCTTCACGTTGAGCAGGGTCGCCACGTGGATGCCGCACGGCCCGAACAGCGCGCGGCCCGGCTCGACCTCCAAGGTACGGCCCTTGACGCCGATGCCGCCCGCCGCCAGGCCCTTGGCCAGGTTCTCGCAGACGACCTCGGCGTAGCGCTCGATCGACGGCGGGACAGGGGGGACGAAGCTCGGGTTCGCCCGGCCGAACCCGTCGATCTGCGGCGCGAATCCGCCGCCGACGTCGATGGTGTCCGGCGTCCAGCCGCCCCACAGCTCCGATACCTCGGCGGTCAGCTCGCCGAACCGCCTGCTGAACCCGCCGATGACCGACAGGTCGGTGGTGTAGCGGCCCATGTGCATCATCACGCCGGTGACCCGCAGTTCCGGCGCGGACAGCGCGCGACCGGCCTCGGCCAGGTCGTCGTAGGGGACGCCCGACTTGTAGGTGCCGTAGATGTCGGCGATCGGGACGCCGAAGGACTCCATGCGGGCGTCGGTCTCGTAGTAGGGCCGCAGCCGGATCCGCAGGTCAGCCTGCTTGCCGACGGCGCGAGCCGCGGCCACCGCGAGTTCGATCTCCCGTACGTCGTCGATGGTGACGCGGGCGCCGAGCGCCACGGCGCGCTCGATCGTGGCGCGGTCCTTGCCGGTGCCGTTGAGCGAGATCAGGGCGGGGTCGATCCCGGCACGGACCGCGAGCTCCAGCTCGCCCGGGCCGACCAGGTCGGCGCCCATGCCCTCCTGCGCGAGCACCCGCTGGAGTGCGAGCACGGGGTTGGCCTTGACCGCGGGCAGCACCTGGACCGGGCCCTGGGGCCAGGCCCGCTCGAACGCGGCGCGGATGCGGCGCGTCTGGCGCCGCAGGGTGGACTCGGACAGCACGAACAGCGGTGCGGAGAACCGCTCGATCAGGGCGTCCACCCGCACGTCCTCGATCAGCAGGTGGCCGGACTCGCGGCGGAGCATGCCGTCCGACAGCGCCACCGCATCGGCGTCATAGGATTCGCTCATGCATGGCAAAGTAGTTGATTACATAGCGTTGCACAACTGTTCTTCATAGTTGAGACCGTCAATCGTTAATATTTCCGCTGTCGAGATCGGGTTGGGGGGTCGCGTGGCGGACAGGCGACGGTCATGCTTCCATTGCGGGGTGACCGATGCCCTCCAAGACAGCCGCGAAGCGCAGGATTCGCCCGCGCTGGACGAGATCGACCGGCGGATCATCGCCGAGCTGCAGGACGACGGCAGGCGGACCTACGGGCGCATCGCCGAGGCGGTCGGGCTCACCGAGGCGCCGACCCGGCAGCGGGTGGCCCGCCTGACCAGGTCCGGGCTGATCGAGATCGTGGCCATCACCAACCCCGGCGCCTTCGGCTTCCGGCTGCGGGTCGCGGTCGGCCTGCGCTGCGAGGGCGACCTCGACGCCATCGCAGCCGCGATCAGCGAGGTGGACGAGGTCGACTGGCTGGTCGCCACCGCAGGCCGCTACGACCTGATGGCCGAGCTCCGCTGCGTGGACGAGCAGCACCTGTACGGCCTGCTCGCCGAGCGCATCCGCGCGGTCCGAGGGGTGCGCGACGTCGAGACCCTCCTGTATCTCAACCTGTTCAAGGCCTCCTACTCCTGGCCCCCCGGCTCGGGCAGGCGGGTGCCCGACGAGCCTGCCGGCGCCCGGCGATGCCCTCCGGTCCTGCCCGCGCTGACCGGCAGCGGTGAGGAGGTGACGCTGGACGCGACCGACCGGCGCATCGTCGCGGAACTGCAGGAGGACGGGCGTCGGACCTACGGCCGGATCGCCGAGGCGGTCGGGCTCAGCCTCGCGCCGACCAGGCAGCGGGTGGCACGCCTGATCGACACGGGCGTCATCAAGATCGCGGCCATCATCAATCCGAGGAAGGTGGGCTTCCTGCACCGCGCCGCCATCGGCCTGCGCTGCGAGGGCGACCTCGACGTGATCGCCGCGGCGATCACGCAGGTCGACGAGGTCGAGTGGCTGATGGCCACCGCGGGCGGCTTCGACCTGATGGCGGAGGTCAGCCACCTCGACGCCGAGCGCCTGCACCGGCTGGTGACCGACCGCATCCGCACGGTGCCCGGCGTGCGCGGGGTCGAGATCCTGCTCTTCCTGTCCATTTTCAAGGTCAGGTATCCGTGGCCGCCGGGGATGACACGGGTCTACCCGTAGCCGGCGGGGCCGTAGGGGCCGTCAGCGTCTCTGCGGTGCACCAGCAGGGAGCGCCGGAACGACAGCACCGGTTCGTCGCGCTGGTTCACCGCCCGTGTGGCGACCGACAGGACCCCCTCGGCGGGACGCGATCTCGACGGGCGGGCGTCGAGGATCTCCGACTCGGCTCGTACGGTGTCACCCGCGCGCACCGGGGTTGGCAGCTCGATGTCGTACCAGCCGAGGTTCGCCACCACCCGCCCGAAGGTGCGCGTCGACGCGGTCGCGGCGGCGGCGAGCACGAACATCTCGGTGACCAGGGGCGGATCTTCGTGGTAGCCGGGCGCGAACTCCATCGACCTGCGGGCCAGCCCGATCGCCTCCTCGTGGAGAAAGGTGTATCCGGGGTGGTGCGCGAACCGCTCGCCCGGCCGGCAGTCCTCGAAGAACAGGCCGTACCGTTCCCGCAGATCACCGTCGACCAGGTCGTAGGCCGCGAACCTCGGCTCGGACACCGGCGGTCCGCCGGGATCGGCGTCCGGCCCCCGTCCCCGGCGGTAGATCTCCGCTCGGTAGCTCAGGTCGATCACCTCGGCGCCGGACGCGTTCAGCCCACGCGTGCGCACCCGTACGACGCCGGCGTCCGGATCGCCGCCGGGGTCCACCGCGAGGATCTCCGACTCGGCGTACAGGGTGTCGCCGCCGAACACAGGCGCCCGCAGGCCGATCTCGTCGAACCCCGGCAGCCTGCGCCGCCGGGCGAACGTCTTGGCGCACAGGCCGATCACTCGTTGCGCGGTGAGCGTGCTGACCATCAGCGGTCTGCCCCACGCGGTGTGCCCTGCGTAGGCGGCGTCGAAGTGCAGCATCGCGGAGTTCATCGTGTCCAGCGCGTGCTCGGTGTTGTCCTGCTGGGACAAGGTGACTCCTGGCCGGTGCCGGAAGCGCTGTCCCACGGCGAAATCCTCGAAGTCGAGCCCGAACCGCTCGGCGTACCTGCCGGGAGCGAGCAGGTAGTACGCGGAGAACGTCATGCGCCACCTCCCGCGCGTTCGACGACGAGCCGGGCGCGGCGCACCTGGGCGGCGTCCACCATCGATCCGCGAAAGCGGACCACCCCGCCGCCCTCGGCCGCCCGCAGCACCGCGTGCGCGTCCGCGACCTGCCGCGCCGTCGGCGTGAACGCCTGCCTGACGCCGTCCACCTGCTTGGGGTGGATCGCGAACTTGCCGGTGAAGCCCAGCGCGCGGGCGCGGCGGCACTCCTCGGCGAGCACGGTGGCGGAGTCCAGGTCGAAGCAGGGCATGTCGAGTGCGCGGATCCCGGCCGCCGACGCGGCCCAGATCAGGCGAGCCCGCGCGGGCAACATCGGCTCCCAGGTCGGCTCGGCATCCAACGCCGCGGCCAGGTCGGCGCCACCGAAACCAAGGGCGACCACGTGCGGGTCGGCGGCGGCGATCTCCGCGGCGTGTTCGAGCCCCGCGCCGGACTCGATGCCGCACACCAGCTCACCAGGCCAGTCCCGGCCGCCGAGCACCTGAGCGCACAGCCGCGCCTCGGCCGCCGACTCGACCTTCGGCAGGACGACGAAGTCCGGAGACCCGGCCGGACCGTCGAGCAGGGCCGCGAGATCACGGATTCCGTCGGGTGTGGTCAGCGCGTTGACCCGCACCCCGATCGGCAGAACCTGGGCGGATTCGACCGCGCGGACGGCGGCTTCGCGGGCGGCCGGCTTGTTCGCGGGGGCGACCGAGTCCTCCAGATCGATCACCACCGCGTCGGCCCCCGCGGCCTGCGCGCGTGCGATCCGGTCGGGCCGGTCGCCTGGCACGAAAAGGATCACCCGAGCTGGGTCGATGCTCCTGCCACCGTTCGCATCACGGTGCTTCTCGATGCTCATATCACGCCCAGAGCGCGTAGTTCGTCCAGGTCGGCGGCCGTTCTGCCCAGTGCGGTGAGCACCTCGTCGGTGTGCTCGCCGAGGGTGGGCGCGCAGGTGGGCGGTCGTCCCGGGCCGTCCGTCCTGATCGGGCCGGCGAGCATCCGCAGCGCGGTGCCCGTGCCCACGTCGATCCGCTCGACCCGGTCGCCGTCCAGGACCATGGGGCTGTCCATGGCCTCGGGCAGGGTCAGGATGGGCGCGGCGGGCACCGCGTCGCCGAACAGCGCCAGCCACTCGGCCGTGGTGTGCCTGGACAGTTCCCCGTCGAGCAGGCCGGTCAGCTCGTCCCTGGCCGCCAGCCGGTCGGCGAACGTACGGAACCTCGGTTCCTCGCCCCACTCGGGACGCCCGATCCGCGCGCACAGCAGCGGCCAGAACTTCTCCTTGTTGCACATCAGGTAGATCCAGCCGTCCGCCGTGCGGTAGCTCTGGCACGGAGTGAGGGACGGATGCGCCGAGCGGGGCAGCCGGGACGTGCGCAGCCCGCCGTTCAGGTACCAGTGCGCCGGGTAGTTGAGGTTGAACAGCGCCACGTCGAACAGGCTGACGTCCACGTCGCCCCCCAGGCCCGTGGCCCGCGCCCGCAGGATGCCGCTGACCGTGGCGAGGGCGAGCACCACGCCACCGGTCAGGTCGATCATGGAGACACCCATCCGGGACGGCGGGCCGTCCGGCTCACCGGTCAGGTCGAAGTACCCCAGCTCCGCCTGCATCAGGTAGTCGTAACCCGGCCGCGCCACCCGCTCGCCCGTGCGGCCGTAGCCGGTGAGGTGCCCGCACACGATCCGTGGGTTGGCCGCGCGCAGCCGGTCAAAGGTGAGGCCCAGCCGTCCGGGTACGTCGCCGCGCAGGTTGCTGACCACTGCGTCGGCGCTGGCGGCCAGCTCGGACAGGATCTGCCTTCCCCTGTCGTGCGCCAGGTTCAGGGTGAGGCTCTTCTTGCCGCCGTTGAGACCCTGGAAGAACACGCTGCGCGCGGTCTCCGGCAGGTCATCGCGGAACAGCGGGCCCACCGACCGGGACACGTCGCCGTCGCCCGGCTGCTCGATCTTGACGACCTCGGCGCCGAGGTGCCCGAGCAGCTGCGTGCCGAACGGCGCCGCGCCGTACTGCTCGACCGCGAGCACCCGCACCCCGCTGAGCAAGTTGGTGCGCATCTCGCTCCAATCAGTTGAGTGATCACCTTCGAGTGATTGTTTTGGGAAGTATCTGGCGCGAATGCTACACATAATCGTCGTCAAGTCCTACAGTCTCCAGCTATGGACTTTCAGCTCACCGATGATCAACAAGCCATCCGGCTCGCCGTCCGCGACGTCTGCGCCCGCTTCCCCGGCCAGTACTGGCGCGAACTGGAGGCGAACGGCGAGTACCCGGCGGAGTTCGTCCGCGTCATGACCGAGCTCGGCTGGCTGGCCACGCTCATCCCCGAGGAGTACGGCGGCGGCGGGCGCGGCGTCACCGAGGCCGGGATCATCCTGGAGGAGATCCACCGGTCGGGCGGGCACGCGGGTGCCTGTCACGCCCAGATGTACACGATGGGCACCGTGCTGCGGCACGGCAGCGAGGAGCAGAAGACGCGCTACCTGCCGGAGATCGCCGCAGGCCGGCTACGCCTGCAGGCGTTCGGGGTGACCGAGCCCGACGCGGGCTCCGATACCACCAAGATCACGACCAGGGCGGTGCGCGACGGCGACCACTACGTCATCAACGGGCAGAAGGTCTTCACGTCCAGGATCGCCTACTCGGACCTGATGCTGCTGCTGGCCCGCACGACCCCCGCGACCGAGGTGACGCGGAAGACCGACGGCCTGTCGGTCTTCCTGGTGGACCTGCGGGAGGCCGGGCCGAGCGTGTCGTGGCAGCGCATTCCGGTGATGTCCGCCCACCACACCTACCAGGTGTTCATCGACGACCTCCGGGTGCCGGCCGAGAACCTGATCGGCGGGGAGGGACGCGGCTTCTCCTGCATCCTCGACGGGATGAACGCCGAACGTGTCCTGGTGGCGTCAGAGGCCCTCGGCGACGGCCGCTTCCTGGTCGAACGGGCCGTCGACTACGCCTCGAAGCGGGAGGTCTTCGACCGCCCGATCGGCGCCAACCAGGGCGTCCAGTTTCCTCTCGCCCAGGCCCACGCCCAGTTGGCGGCCGCCTCGCTCATGCGCTTCCACGCGGCCGACCTGTTCGACCGAGGCCGGCCGTGCGGGGCCGAGGCCAACACCGCGAAGCTCCTGGCCTCGCAGGCGTCCTGGTCGGCGGCCAACGCGGCCATGACCGCCTTCGGCGGCAACGGCTTCGCCGTCGAGTTCGACGTGGAACGCAAGTTTCGCGAGGCCAAGCTCCTGGAGATCGCCCCCGTCAGCAACAACCTCGTCCTGTCCTACCTCGGCCACCGCGTACTCGGCCTACCACGCTCATACTGAGAGCCCCACCGTCCGCGGAAGTTGTGCCTGCCGAAAACTCCGTCCGTGCAGGTCAATCGGCACGTGAGTATTCGTGAAGGACTCCACCGAGCTGATCCCGTCGGCATACGTTCAGATCGACGATTCCAGCCGGATCGGTAATGGGATCCGGTGCCAAGCCTGGTGGCCTCGACGAAAGGTCTGCAATGACCGCTATCCCACAGATCCGGACATGCGGCGCGCTCCGACGCTGTCGCTTCCCCCTCAACTCGACAACAGCCGGGCGGCGCCCTCGTCGTCGCGCGACGCCGAACCGAGGGCGCGGTCTTTCCAGGGTCGCGTCTCTTCGGATCTGCCGCAGACCAACCAGGAAGCTCAGGGAGACTGGACGCGCGCTGTAGAGCGCTCGCCGATGTCAGCAAGAAGCAAGTTCTCCCCCAACCAGGCGCAGGTTGAGAGCACGGATGGAGCGGACCGTGGGCGGGCACCCACGCCGCTTTGGCCGGCAGTCGCGTTCGTCGCTCGCGCGCGGGCCCGGCGCTTCGGATCCCCCGTCGCTCAGAGCCGCCTGGTGTCCTGGTCGAGCGAGGAGAAGGAGTGCAGGCGCGGCCTTCGCCGTACGGAGCCTGAGCGCGCATGCTCAGCCATGACCACGGATCAGCCCGGCGTCGCTGAGTATGACGCGGACGTCGTGCGTAAAGCCGGCGGTGTCGTCTAGTCCGAACGCCGTGTACTGCAGTACAAAACCGTGCAGCAACGCCATCACCACCCGCGCTCCGCGATCGGGATCCAGTTCGGGCGGCACACTGCCCGCCCGCTGACCATTGCGGAGCGCTTCCGCGATGCGTTCACGTACGCGCTCGAAGCCCGCTCCGGCCTGCTGTCGTAGCCCTTGGTGTCGTAGCAGCTCGCCCCACGCCTGGACGGCGCAGCGCAGAAGCTCGTCAACAGGGACGGCCTGGCCCGTCTCGTCGACGGCGAGGTCGCCGCTCATCGGGTCGACCGCCGCCGCGACCAGATCGGCAACCGTCACGTCGCCGGCCACGTCGACGAGGCGCTCGACGGGATCGAACATCATGCGGAAGGCGTCGCCTGCTATCTCGAGGATGATCTCTTCTTTGCCGGCGAAGTAGCGATAGGGGGCGCCGACCGACACACCCGCTTCAGCTGCGATGTCGGGCATCGAGGTCTGGTGGAAGCCGTCACGCGAGAAACAGCGACGGGCCGCCGCCACGATCTGCGACCGGTTCGCCGCCCGACGTTCGGCGGAGATGCGTGGCACAGGTCACACCCTCTTTCCGTGAATGAATGGTCATTCACCTTGACGGTATCAGGCGCCTGCGATCACCATAAAATGAAAGATCGTTCACGGAAGCAGCCTGCGAGGAGAAGGAGCCCTGTTCATGACCGATCTGAAGCTCAAGGTGGGCGTCTACCGGTACGAGCACACCGAGCCGCTGTTCGACGGGCGGGTCGCGATCGGCGGCGTCGACGTCGCCCTGGACACCTCGCCGCTGATCTCCGACGTCTTCTGCCGCATGGCCAAGGGGGAACTGGACATCGCCGAGTTCGGGTTGACCTACTTCCTGCGCACGTTCGATCTGGACGATTCACCCTTCCTGGCCCTGCCGATCTTCCCGAACCGCAACTTTCGTCACTCGGCACTGTTCATCAACATCGACAGCGAGATCGAGAAGCCGGAGGACCTCGTGGGCAAGACCGTCGGGGAGTTCGCGCTGTGGGGTCACGACCCAGGTGTCTGGATGAAGGGCGTCCTGGCCGACGAATACGGTGTGACGCCTGATCAGATGGACTGGGTGATCGGCGGTACCAATCACCCGATCCCTGCCTTCGACTGGATTCCGCGGCCCGTCCCGGACGGGGTTCACGTCCGCCACACCGACGGCGACCAGACCCTGGGCGCCATGCTCGAAGCGGGTGAGATCGATGCCCTGCTGTCGGTCGACGTCCCGCAGGCCCTCATCGACGGCTCGACGAAGAAGATCCGGCGGCTGTTCGTCGACTATGAAGCGGTCGAACGGGACTACTACCGTCGCACCGGCATCTTTCCGATGATGCACGTCGTCGCGATCCGCCGTGACCTGGCCGAGGTGCCCGGTCTGGTGGAGTCGGTGTACGGCGCGTTCAACGAGGCCAAGGACATCGTGCAGGAGCGGTACCGGACTGGTGCATCCAAGCAGCACATGGCCGTGATCACTCCCTGGTTCAGCGAACTGTTCGCGGAGAACCGCGCGCTGCTCGGCGAGGACTGGTGGCCCTACGGCCTCGACGCCAACCGCAAGGCCGTCGACACCTTCCTGCGCTACCACCACGAGCAGGGCCTGTCCAAGCGACTGCTCACTTCCGAGGACATCTTCGTCCCCGGCACCCATTGAGCCCTGCCGTCCCACCAACTCACGGCATCGGGTCGGGTCCCTGCCATGCAGACGAACGTGTGCTCAGATCGGTCGGGTCCGTACGGTTACTGGCTTTGTCGCAGATTCGGCTCTGTCTCTCTTTCTAGACAGACCCGACGTTATCTGCCGGAAGTTCGTGAACGGAAGCCAGTAAAGTTGGTCGGACTGTTGATGCGATCGCAGGAACGTTACCTTGTCGCGTTTCGCAGTACCCCAAGATGTTGCTGAGGGAAAGTTACGATCTCGCGGTGCGATCATCTGCGTTCGTCGACAGATGGAGGACCGCTCTGTCGAGCCGAAGGTGGCCGTGGACCGTCGGTCAGGTCATTGGTGTAGGGCTCGTAGGTTCGTTACTTGGCCCTGGGTTGTTTCCCATCGCCGTTTTTGTTCTCGGGTTGGGCCCGGTCGTCTTGCTCATTGCTGCTCTTTTCGCGATGACCGTGTTATATGTCGTGGCGCTCATGACGCCAAGGGGTTCGCCATTAACGGTTACTCCAGGCGGGAGATTGCTGTGGGCGGGCGCGGTCTTGATTCTTGCGGTGATTGGCTGGATCGCCGGAGCGTTGGCCCTCAGCAAGCTTGGGCTATCCACGACCGACCCAGTGTGGTGGTCGTTGCTCAGCGCGGTTCCCTTCGCTTTGGCGGCAGCGCTCTGCGCGGGAGGATGGACCTCCCTCGTCTCATTCCTCTTGACCACAGCGCTGATCCTGACGGCCTGTTCCTAGCGGTTGCCGGATGCTGGGCCGGCGCTCACCGATCCTCGGCTCCGGCGAGCGAGCTCGCGACACGGGTTCGCCGTGAGCGCGTTTCAGGACTTGGCGAAGAGGTTGGATTTCGTATCGGTGCTGCTTGTTCAGTTGGGTGATCTGGCTGGTTAGAGCCATGATGATGGCGTTGTCGCCAGCGGGCTGGTCGCTCGGTTCAGGAGCTGGTCGGGCTCCGGGCTCGCATGCGGGTGCGGAGTTCAGGGTGATTGTAGAGGGAGGCGTGGGAGACTGCGCCCACCGCTCCATGACCGCGTTCATGCGTGGCATGTGGACGCCGGTGAGCACCGTGTGGATACCAGCCTCGGCGAGGATCTCCTCCATAAGGGCTGCGAACTTCCCATCCCGGTCATGGATCAGATATCGCGCCCGGCCATGCGCGGCGCGTCGGTGACGGCCGGAGCATGTGTGCCCTGGCCCTGGTGCCGATGCCAAGGCTCGCCGCCGCGCGGTTGGCCGTGGCCTGAGCGTTCAACGGGTGCCTGCATGCTGTCGGACACCCCGGGGGACGCCGCCCAGGACCTCCCGCCTGCCTGACAGCCCATCACGCTGCAGCGTGTTGACGGCGTTGGACACCGCCGAGCGAGTCATGGCGGACATCTCGGCGAGGTCGCTCACCCGGGTCGGCCCAAGCAGCCAGAACTTGAGGGCGAGGTGCTCCTCGGTGATTGTCTGCGGTCAGCTCGATGGTGCTCATCCGTGGTACTCCTGCTTGGTGGTCCGAGGGCTGAGACGGTTGGGCGTTGGGGACCGCGACCTCGCGGTGCCCAACGCCCAGCCCTGGGACGGCAGGCTTCGTGCCGTCTGCCCACCGCTTATGCCGTTATCGGGCGGTGACGGCCTCGGTGGCCTCGGCGTCGTCGTCCGCCACGGGGGCGGAGTGCTTGGGGCCGCGTAGGGCGATGTAGACGAACAAAACACCCATGACGGCGACGCCTACCCACATGGCCTGCTGCCAGCCGTCGGCGAAGGACTGCTTGGCGGCGTGGACCAGGTCTTGGGCGTGCGAGCCGGTGCTGCCCGCCACCTCGACGGCATTGGCGATACCTTCGCGCGCGGTGTCCGCGGCACCCTGGGGAATGCCCTGCAGGCGGTCGTCGATGGCGCTGCGGTAGCCGGCGGACAGCAGCGCTCCGAGCAGGGCGACACCGAGGGCGGTGCCGAACTCGCGGGTGACGTCGTTGAGTGCGGAGGCGACGCCCTGCTTCTCGCGCGGCAGTGAGCCGGTGATGGCCTCAGTGGAGGGTGTCATCGACAGGCCCATGCCGATGCCCATGGCGAGCATGCCGGGCAGGATGGTCAGGTAGCCGCCGTCGGCGGAGACAAAGAGGGCTATGAGGGCCAGGCCGACGGCGGCCAGCGCGATGCCGGTAGCCATGGTCGAGCGGGAGCCGATGCGTACGGCCAGCTTGGGGGCGAGGCCGGAGGCCATCATCATCATGACGGCCATGGGCATCAGGGCCAGCGTGGACAGCAGCCCCGACCAGCCGAGCACGGCCTGGAAGAACGGGAAGAGGACCACGGCGATGCCCGCCTGGACGCCGAAGACCACCAGCAGCGTGATCGAGCCGCCGGCCAGGCCACGCTCACGGAACAGGCGCACGTCCAGCATCGAGGCGTCCCGGCGGTGCAGCTCCCAGGCCACGAAGCCGATGGCGGCGATGAGACCGCCAGCGAAACTGATCAGAGTCGCGGGCGCAGTCCAGCCACGCTCGGGGCCCTCCTGCAGCACGAAGATGAGCCCGACCACCGCGACCGTGGATACCAGCGCGCCGACGGTGTCGAAGCTGTGGGCCGACCTCTCGCGGGAGTTGGGGACCGACTTCAGCGTCATGGCCAGGGCCACGATGATCAGGACCACGGGCAGGACGAACAGCCAGCGCCAGTCGGCGACGTCGACGAGGAGCGCGGAGAGGAACATGCCCAGGATGCCGCCGCCTCCGGCGACGCCGGTCCACACGCCGATCGCCCTGCCGCGTTCCTCCTCGGGGAAGGTGGAGGTGATGACCGCGAGCGTGATGGGCATGATCATCGCGGCGCCGACACCGCTGGCCGCGCGCCCGGCCAGCATCACCTCTGCCGTCGGAGCCAGGCCCGCCGCGACGCCGGCGACGCCGAAGACACCCAGCCCGGCGATCAGCATGGGCTTGCGGCCCAGACGGTCACCGATCGCGCCGAGCGGCAGCAGCAGCGCGGCCAGGGCCAGGGTGTAGATGTTGATGATCCACAAAATGGTGTTCTGCGAGGCGCCGAACTCGATGGCCATGTGCGTCTGGGCGACGTTCAGCCCGGATACCGAGGCGATGACGGCCATCAGCGCGATGGAGACGGCAATCAGAATGGTGCGCAGCTGACGCGCATCCGGTGCGCCTCCGTCAGCGGCCGCCACGTGTGGAGGCTGGTTCGTACTCATGAATTCCTCTCAAAATGGGCATGCAGAATCAGCGCCGGAGCAGGTCCGGTCGCCGAAATGGATGGATCGCGCGCGGGTGAGCGGTGGGCTGGTACGAGCCCTGACGTCAGGCGGTGGTGCCGGTCTGGGCGGCGGCGAGGGCCACGTCGGTGTCGGCGGTGGCCAGGAGGGCGTTGATGTGGGAGCCGGCCAGAGCGCCCGCCGCGGCGGAGGCGCCCACCTGGGCGGTCAGGTCGGTGGCGTTGCCGGCGACCCACACGCCCGGCACCTCGGTGGTGCCGGCCATGCCGGAGGCGAAGCGGCGGCCCATGTTGTCGGGCAGGTCCTCCATCGGCAGCTTCAGGCCGTTCAGGCCCTCGGTGCGGGCCTGCATCCGCGTGGCGACCGCGAGGACGCGGCGGGCCACGACCGTGCCATCGGTCAGGCGCACGCCCGCGATGCCGCCGTCCTCGCTCGTCATGACTTCCTGCACCGGGGTGTCGACGCTGCGGATGTTGCGGGCGGCGAAGCGCGCTCGGGCGTCCTCGTCGAGATCGGTGCCGTGGGCGAAGTAGATGAGGTCGTCGGTCAGCTGGCGGAACAGCAGCGCGTGGTGGATCGAGGCGGAGCCGGTGGCGAGGATGCCGATCGGTTCGTCGCGTACCTCCCAGCCGTGGCAGTACGGGCAGTGCACCACACCGTGCCCCCAGTGCTCGGCGAGGCCGGGCACGTCCGGCAGCACGTCCCGCAGGCCGGTGGCCACCAGCACGCGGCGCGCCGTCACCGTGCCGCCGTCGGCCAGGCCGACCATGAAACGCAGATCACCGTCGACGGCTGGGGCGGCCGGTTCGGCAGAGGTCACCTCTCCGAAGACGACCCGGCCGCCGTACTGGCGCACCTGCTCCCGGCCCCGCTTGAGCAGATCGGTGGGCGGCGTGCCGTCCAGCACGATGAAGCCGTGCATGGCCTCGGCAGGCGCGTTACGCGGGGTGCCGCTGTCGATCACGACGACCGCGCGGCGGGAGCGGGCCAGCATCAGCGCACCGTTCAAGCCCGCGGCACCGCCGCCGATCACCACAACGTCCACGGTCTCACCAGGCAGTGCGTCGCTCGCGTAGCGGGAAGTCTGCACAGACATGCCGCCTTTCTCGTGCGTGGCCCAGCCGCTTCCGGCCTTCCGCACACGACGCTAAGCCGGCATTGCGAGAAAGGCATAGAATGATGCGTATGGCGCAAGAAAATGGAGAGCTGGACAGCCTTGTACGCAAACGCATTCGCGCCCTGCGGGTCGCGCAGGGCTGGTCCCTGGATGAACTGGCCACCCGCGCCAATCTCAGCCAGTCCTCACTGAGCCGCATCGAGAACGGCCAGCGCCGCCTCGCCCTGGACCAGCTCGTCACCCTCGCCCGCGCCCTGGACACCACCCTCGACCAGCTCGTCGAGACCGCCACCGACGACGTCGTCACCAGCCCGATGATCGACCGCACCCACGGCCTGATGCGCTGGCCCGTGAAGGGCGACCCCGGCATGAGCGTCGTACGGCAGCGCATGACCGAGCCACCGCCCGACAACCCCGCCCGTATGCGTGCCCACCCCGGCCGGGAATGGCTGGTCGTACTCTCCGGCACCGCGATCCTCATGCTGGGTCACCGGCGCTTCCGTCTCGAGACCAACCAGGCCGCCGAGTTCCCCACCATGATGCCGCACGCCATCGGCGCCGAAGGCAGACCATGTGAAATTCTGGGCATCTTTGACCGCGATGCCCGCCGCGGACACCAGCGCGACAGCGGCAGCGACTGAGACACCCCTGGCAGCAGCGAATGACCGCAACGCGCACCCTCGGTACGGGTGCGCCTTGCGCGTCGGGCACCGCCATGCGCCGACATCTTGCGCACCCTGGGAGCCATCGTGCCGTGTAAGCAAACCCGCCTTACGGTGACGGCGTGACCCACGAACACCCGCACACCCGCCACCACCAACGGGACGACGCCGGCCAGGCGGAAATCCTCGACCTGGACGCGGAAGTACTCGCCGAGCACATCGCCGCCATCACCGCATGGCTGCCCATGAAAACCAGCCCGCGCCAGATCGTCGACCTGGGCTGCGGCACGGGAGCGGGCACCTTCGCCCTCCTGAACCGTTTCCCCGAGGCTCACGTCATCGCCGTCGACGCCTCGCCCGGACACCTGCAGCGCCTGCGGGAGAAGGTGCGCGCCCAGGATGTGGACGACCGTGTGCGCACCGTGCAGGCCGACCTCGACGCCGCCGATTGGCCCGACCTCGGCACGCCGGACCTGGTCTGGGCCTCGGCCTCGATGCACCACTTGGCCGACCCCGACCACGCCCTGCGCAACGTCCACGACATGCTCCCCTCCGGCGGCCTGTTCGCCGTCGTCGAGCTGGCCGGATTTCCCCGTTTCCTGCCCGAGAACGCCCCGGAGGACCGGCCCGGCCTGGAAGGCCGCTGCCACGCTGCGACCGAGCACTTCCACACCGAACACGTGCCCCACCGCGGCGCCGACTGGGGGCCGATGCTGACCGCCGCCGGGTTCACCCTCGAAGGCGAGCGCACCATCGCCGTGAACATCGAAGGCTCCCACAGCGAGGCCATCGGCCGGTACGCACTCAGCAGTCTGCTACGCATCCGCAGTGCCGCCGCACAAGCGCTTCCAGCCGCAGATCTCGCCGCGCTCGACCGGCTGCTCGACACAGACAGCCCTCACAGCATCCTCCACCGCGATGACCTCTCGGTACGCACCGAGCGCACTGTCTGGGCCGCACGCCTCAGCTGATCCGCAATCTCCACGCAGGTTGCCCGCCAGGCAGCATCAGCACCCAACTCCTTGCCTCATACGCAACATATGATGCCCGTAAGGCATGAGCCTCGTAGGTGGGGCGTTCAGCCCGCGCAGCCTCTCTGCGCAGACACCGTCGCCCTTGGAGCGTTCTTCGATGACTTCACTGCAGTCTCCCTCTGGACGGCAGGCCACAGCCGGCGCCAGCGCCGCAGGCGACGTTCCCGCCGAATACCAAGCGTGGCGCAAGGACCGGTGGGAAGAGGTCGCCGGCCCGAACGGCAAGGCCAAGGTCGTCGCCAACGGCAAGATCACCGACCGCGACACCCACACCTTCCCCGGCGTCCCTGGGACATGGAGCACCAATGAAGCCGGCGCACTGACCGTGACGGCCACGGCCGCGGACGGCGTGACGATCGGCGGCACGACGGTCGATGGAACAGCGGAAGTACCCTCGGGCTGCTCACTGCAGTTCCCCGACGACCGCGTCGGCTTCGCCGGTGGTGCCGACGGCTCCTACGGCCTGGTGGTCTTGGACAACGGGGCCGTCGAGCGCTCCGGTCTCAGCGGTATCGACACCTTCCCCCATGACTCCTCGTGGGTGTTCGAGGCCAGTACCGGGCAGCTCCCGAGGGCCGCCGCATCGAGGTGGGGCGGCTGACCATCCCGCGCAGCACCGAGGCCATCCTGGCCCCCATCGACCTGGTCGTGACCATCAACGGCACCGAATACGTACTGGCCGTCCTCCAGGACTTCCCCGGCCAGCGCCTGGTGGTGTTCAGCGACGAGACCAACGGCGAAGAGACACCCGAGATCGGCCGCTGGCTCGTGCTGCCCCTGCTCGAGCCCGGCAGCACTCTGCCGGTCGACTTCAACCAGGCAACCCTCTCCCACCATCACCTGAACCCGGCCGTCTTCGTCTGCCCCCTCGAACCGCCCGGCAACCACCTGCCGATGCGCGTCGAGGCAGGCGAACGCTCCCTGATCCACGACAAGACACACCAGAACTGACCCCCGTCGGCAACCTGCACGTACAGGAAGAAACACCATGAGCCGGAACCTCAAAGACAAGGCCCTCACCTACCTCCGCGCACTGGAGACGGCTGACTGGGACACCGCTCGCGCCATGTGCGCCGACACCGCAACCGTCTGGCACAACGACGGCAAGGGCGAGGACCCGCCCCGTCGAGCGCCCAGCGGCGCAGCCATAGCCAGTCGGTACCAGAGCGGTTCGTGCCCGGTCAGCTGGCTGGCCGCCCGTCGGAGGCCGCATCGAGCTGCTCCCGGAGGGCCGGACGCTGAGATCGCCGACGGGGCAGGCGAGATCAGACAGCTCGATGCGCAGCAGCACCCGTCATGCCATCGGGCATGTTGTTTGGTCCGTGCAGGTGGGGCTGAGAGCAGCTGGGTCGGCGAGTGGCAGCTCAACGTACGAGGCGGCGACCGGGGATCGGTGGATCTGGTAGACGCCGCCGATGAGCTGAATGGTCTGGGTAATGGTGGGGATGAGGGCTGGCGCGTCGTTGGTGCCGATGGTCACCCGGATTCGGTGCCCTGGCTGGATGGTCGCCATGGTCGGGAACACCTCGATGTCGTACGGCGTCAGCGTGCCCGGGAACATGGATTGGGCTGATGGGGACGTGTAGGGGTGGTACGGCAGGGTGGGCGTGCCGTCGGCGGTGCGCCAGGTGCGTGACTCGTCAAGGGCGCGAAGGCTGCCGAGCAGTCCGCCGCGGGTGAGCGGCTTCGAGGTGCCGTCGGGGGCGACGTCGTCGACTCGGACGACCCATTGCGTGTCGACGGTGTTCGCGGTGGCGTAGATGCGTGCCGCGATCGGCCCGGCGATGGTGGTCGCCGTCGTCATCGGTGGTGAGGTGTACGTTGCGGCGTCCAGCCCGAGCTGCACGGGGCGGGCATCGGTGACGCAGGGGTTGGGCGCGAGCGGGCTGCCCGGCGTCTGGTCCGCACCCAGGAGGACGAACTGCGTGGTCGACGGTGTGCAGGCGTGCGGCACGTTCGACCAGACGACGGTGTCGGTGCCGCCGGTTTGGGGTGGCGTACCGGTCAGGGTGCCGTCGTTGCTCGACGCGATCGTCCCGGAGCGTCCCGCACCGAGGTAGAACCGGGTCGGGGTGGCGCCTCGGAAGGGGTAGCTCGTTCCGTCGATCCACCGGTCGGCGCCGAGGTCGTAGCTGTGCAGCGGGGTCGTGGTGTCGGTGATCCCCGTCGGTCGGCCCTTGAGCCAGTGGTCGAACCAGCGGAGCGCGAGCTTGCTGACGTTGAGGTACGGGTGGACGCCCTCGACCGCGACAGTGCTGTGGAACCAGGGGCCCTGAACGAGTTGGTAGCGGCTGGTTACCGGTTGATCCGGTGACATCGGGGCGTACGTCGGCCGCCCGCTCCAGGCGTTCTGCAGCCCGGAGTACAGCAGTGGCGTGCCGCGCTGGAATGCGTCGTGCCAGCCGCCGATGATCATCGCGGGCACCTGGTTGGCGACGATGTCCGCCAGCGCGTCGTGCGGTCGACGGGCCGCCCAGTACGTGCTGTCGTAGGCGTTGGGGCCGCCGGTGATGAGGTCGCCGATCGGCAGCACGCCGAGTGTCGCACCGTGTTCAACCAGGACGCTGAGAAGGTTGTCGATGCTCTGGCCTTGCACGTAGCCGAGGAATGCGGACTGGAGCGCGTTCAGGTAGCTCTGCGGCAGGTTGACGACCAGGTATTCGGCCGCGAGCAGCGAGTTGGGAACGCCGCCGGTGCCGAGGACGTCGCGGTACAGGTCGTCGCCGGGGACGATCGGGAGAATGGCCTTGAGCGGCGAGTTCCGGCCGACCGCGTGCGCGGCCATGAGCTGGTTGAGCGCGCTGTATGACTGGCCGATCAAGCCGACGGCGCCGGATGACTGCGGCAGGTTCGCGGCCCAGCGGATCACCAGGACGCTGTCGTTCGCCTCGACGGGTTGGAGGAACGACCACGCGCCCTCGGAGGCGCCGGTGCCGCGGACGTCCACGATCGCTTGGATGTAGCCACGTTCGATGAGGTACGGGTTCTTGCCCATGCCGGTCGCGCCGAGGCTCGGGTCGTTGATGCCCTTGTCCTTGCCGTACGGGGTCTGGGTCAGCACGACGGGGAACGGGCCGGGGGCGGGCTCCCCGGTAGCGGGGTCGGTCGGGTAGTAGACGCTGCCGCGGAGGACAGTCCCATCGGACATGACGATCGGTTGATTGATCTGTTCGCCAACGCCATATTGCGCCGGATCCGGTGCCGCCTGCACTGGCGGCACACCGGCGGTGAGCACTGACGCCATGGTGAACGCCACGACCAGCACGGCGGAACGGAGGCGGGAACGCGTCATTGTTTCCTCCTCAGTGTCATCAGCGGGCGGACTTGATCGGCACGATCGCGGCTGCAGCCACCGTCACCAGCACGATCGCCATGACGAACAGGCCGCGGTAGCCGGCGGCCGAGCCGATGACGAGCGACGCCACCATCGGCGCGAGTGCCTGCGCGCCGGCGTTCGCGATGTTGAGGACCCCAAGGTCCTTACCGTTGTCCTCGGCACGGGGCAGTAAGAGTGTCATCAGTGCTTGATCGACGGACAGATAGCAGCCCGCGCCGAGGCCGGCCAGCGCGATGCTCGCGGTGAGTGCCGGCAACGTCGGTGAGAGCAGCGGTGGTACGGCGCTGGCCGCGATGACGAGCGAGGACACCATGATGATCGGTTTGCGCCGGCCCAACCGGTCGGACAGGATGCCGGCGGGGAGCAGCCCGGCCAGGGTGGTGACCGCGAGGATGATCGTGTTGACCGACAGGGCGTCGTTCGCGGCGTCTCTCGACAGGCCGATGTAGTCCTGCATGATGTAGAGCTGGTACGCGAGGATCGCGCTGTAGCCGAGGAACAACGCGAACCGCGCGCCGAACGCCCACGCGAAATCGGGGTGCCGGCGTGGGCTCACCCACATGGCCTTTGCCAGCGTACGCAAGGAGACGGCGGGACGATCGGCGTGCGTGGCAGGGCGTTCTCTCAGTCGCCATGCGAACACCAGGCCCCCGAGCGCCAGGAGAAGCCCGAAGGCGGAGTAGCCGAAGGGTATGCGGTCTGCGAGCCGGGCTGCGAAGCCGACGCCGACGACGCCGCCGGCGAAGACCGCGATGCCGGCGAGACCGGAGAACAGGCCGCGTTTGTCGGGTGGGGTGCGGTCGGGCATCACCGCGAGCAGCGGGGCGGAGAAGGCCGCGATGAAGACCTGTGCCACCGCCCAGCAGAGCGCGACGAGCAGGAGGCTCGAGCACAGCCCGAGCCCGACGATGAGCGCGCCCGCGCCGACCGCACCGACCGCGAGCCACGGCGCCCGCCGGCCGAACCGGCTCCTGGTGCGGTCGGAGAGCGCACCCGCCAGCGGCTGGCCGAGCATGCCGACGAGGGATCCGATGCCTGACACCAGACCGAACGCGGCGACCTTGTCGGCGGGTGCGATCGAGGCCATCTGGTTGGGCAGCAGCGCCTGGCTGACCCCACCGACGGCGACGTTCACCACGAGCTGGGCGGCGAAGAAGTCGACGGCGAGGCGTCCCTGGCGGCCTGGCGCAGGCGCGGCCGGGCTGACCGGAACCGTGCTCGGCACGGGCTGCCCGCTCACCGCCTGCCGTCCCAGAGCTCGCGTTCGGTGCCGGCGAGGTCGTCGACGACCTCGCTCGTCGCGTCGAACCGCATCGTCGCGCGCGTCGCGGTGTCGTATGCCGGCCAGCCGGGATCGCCCGTCGCCGCGAAGTCGAGCCATGCCTGGTGCATGCGGTCGGCGAGCTGCCGCGGTGGTGCGTCACCCCAGAGGTTGTCCTCGCCGGTCAGCGCGGCCGTCCAGGCCGAGAGTGAGTCGGTGACGAACGGCATCTCGAGGCAGTGCGTGGCGCCGAGGACGGCTGAGGTCGGGCTCGGCCAGGTGAACTCGTAGGCGTGCGCCCTTCCTCCGTGTACGGCATGCGCCTCCAACAGCCGGATGGTGGGGACGCGGAAGGCCCAGTCGGTCCACGCCGCCTGTACCAGCTCGGCGAGTCCCGCGTCCGGTCGGGACTCCTTGCGGTAGGCGTCGAGGTCACCGTTCGTCAGTGCGAACGCGTTGAGCGCGGCCGTGTAGAAGCGGTCGTCGAGCCGTCCGAGCAGATCGAGATCTCGGAGGAAGGAGGAGGTCTCGTCCCGCGTCGTTCCCGCCAGCACATCGATGCCCGCGCTGCTTCCCGTGGACACGGCCGACAGGATGTCCGCTGGTAGCACGTCGCCGTCGACGACGCTGCGGAATGGGCTGACCAGGAAGGTCTCGTGCCGCCACCGGTCGAGGTCGAGGAAGTCCAGCTGCATCGCCATGACGGCTTGGATGAGCCGGCCTAGTGGCACGGCGGCGAACGCGTCGGGAGTGGGGTCGATGCCGACCAGCTCGGCCATGCGATGGGTCACGGTGAGGGCGCGATCCGGGTCGACCGCTGCCGCGGGCGTCCCGCTCTGTGCGATCGCCCGGCGGAACAGCCCGCGCGCGGAGGGGATCGCCAGCAGGTTCATCACGCTGACGCCGCCGCCGGACTGTCCGAAGATCGTGACGTTGTCGGGGTCTCCGCCGAACGCCTTGATGTTGTCATGCACCCAGCGCAGTGCCGCGACCTGATCCTGCAGACCCAGGTTCGCGTGCCCGCCCGGCAGGTACAGGAAGCCGTCGACGTTGAGCCGGTAGTTGATGGACACGTAGACGACGCCGTCACGGGCGAAGGTGTCGCCATGATGTGCGCGGGCCGAGCCACTGCCGGTGAGGTAGCCACCGCCGTGGATCCAGACCATCACCGGGAGGCCGGCAGCCCCGGGATCCGGTGTCCAGACGTTCAGGTTGAGGCAGTCCTCACCGATGCTCGTCGCCGAGGTGAGTCGGCCGAACGAGGTGGGAGGGGGCAGGGGTTGTGGGCAGCCGGGTCCGAACGCGACCGCGTCGCGGACACCGGTCCAGGGGGCGACCGCTTCGGCCGGTCGGAACCGCCGGCGACCGAACGGCGCCTCCGCGTAGGGAACGCCGCGGAAGACCGCGATCTCATCCGTCCACTCGCCGCGGAGTACGCCTGCACCGACCCGCACCTCTGCGTCCATGACTCACCCTTCTCGGCGGCTAGGTGAGATTAACTTTTGACGCAAAGCACCTAAGCGTCAAGAGGTTCGTGCCATCAAGCAGCTAGCCACGAGTTACAAGTAGGGGCGGGCCGTCAGATCGGGGTGTACAGCACCGCCCGGCCGATCGAGGCCAGGTCCGCGTCGAACCGGTCACGTCCGCGCAGGTGCCGGATCGGCGCGACATCGTTGACGACACCGAGCGCGGCACGGGTAAGCAGCGCCGCCGTACCGGCGTCGAGCCCTGGCCGTGCCGCGCGCAGCAGGTGTTCCCACTCGGTGACGTAGTCGTGCTGAAGCCGGCGCAGCGTCGACTGCTGTTCCGGCGGGAGATGGATGACCTCGGTGACCAGAGCGGTGACGAGATTCGTGTGGGTGAGGGTGAACTCCACGTACGAACCAAGCAGCGTGTCGAGGGCCTCGGTGGGGCTGGTGGCGCCGGCGAGCGTACTGGTCAGCAGCAGCTGCAGCGACTGCGCACCGCGGTCGAGCGCGGCGTAGAGCAGGTCGCTCTTGGTGGCGAAGTGCTTGTAGACGCTGGGCCCGGCTATCCCGACCGCCTGGCCGATCTCGTCGACGCTGATCTCATGGAAGCCTCGGTCACCGAACAGGCCCGTCGCGACGGCGACCAGCGCCTCCCGGCGGGAGGCGAGGAGGACGCCAGACGCCGGCCGGTCGCCTTTCGGCCGCCAGGCACCTGTCCGACCTGAGGTCGCGTCGATGGGGGCGGCCGTGACCGCACGGGCCATGTTGGTGATGACGGGTTCGAGTGAGAGCGGATCGGTCCGTGTCGAACGATGGGACGGGCTGGCCAGTACGGCGCACACGCTCCACGCGAGCAGGTCGTCGTCCGCCGCGCTCAGCTCGGCGCGGCTGCGCCGGACGAGCGAGGCCAACCGGGCGACGGTACGGCGGAACCGCCGCAGCGCCTCGTCTCGCAGAGCGGGAGGAAGATTGCGTGTCTCGCGCTGCCAGAGCAGGCCGAAATCGCGGCGACGCACGGCTACGGAGGCCAACGCCTGCAGCGACGCGTCAAGGGCCGGCGCAGCCACGACGGCATCCTCGAACTCGTCGAAACTGTCGAGCACCGCGTGCAGGAGGAGATCCTCCTTGTTCCGGAAGTGCCGGTACAGGGCCGGGGCGGAGATGTCCACGGCCGCGGCGATGTCGCTCAGGCCGACGTTGTGGTAGCCGCGTTCGCAGAACAGGCGTGATGCGGCCTGGATGATCAGTTGCCGCCGGTTTCTCGGCCGCGTATGCGCCATCACCGCAGAATACCGCTCAATGTGAACGACCGGTCCGAAGCGCCGTTCGGAGCGGTCTTGACATGGAGGGGACATCTGGCCATAAGTTAATCGTGACTAGCCTAGCGGAGCGAGGAGACGCCTATGGGCGGACGGGTTGTGGTCGCGGGCGTCGGCATGGTCGACTTCACCACGCCGAAAGCAGGAGAACGGTACGAGGTAATGGCGGAACGTGCCGTCCGTGCCGCTCTCGCGGACGCGGGTGTCGATTACCCGGCGATCCAGCAGGCCTTCGCCGGCTACGTCTACGGCGACTCGACCTGCGGCCAGGCGGCGCTCTACCGGGTAGGCCTGACCGGCATCCCGATCGTCAACGTCACCAACAACTGCGCCACCGGCTCGACGGCGCTGTGGCTGGCTCGTCAGGCGGTCGAGAGTGGAGCGGTCGATGTCGTGCTGGCCGTGGGGTTCGAGCAGATGCGACGCGGCGCGCTGGTCGAGCACTGGCAGGACCGCACCAGCCCGTTCGCGCGGTTCGACGCGATCCGCGAGGCGGCACAGGGCATCGACGACACGGCACCGCTCGCGGCGCAGTTCTTCGGCGGAGCCGGCCGGGAATACGCCGAGGAGTACGGCACCGACCCCGCGACGTTCGCGGCGATCGCCGTGAAGGCACGCAGGCACGCCGCGCACAACCCGCGGGCCGTGTTCCGCGAGCCGCTCACCGTCGAAGAGGTGCTCGCGTCACCGCCGATCTACGGGCCGCTTACCCGGCTGCAGTGCTGTCCTCCGACGAGCGGCGCTGCCGCGGCGATCCTCGCGAGCGAGGACTTCTGCCGCCACAACGGGATCGAGCCTGCCGTCCGCATCGCGGCGCAGGCGTTGACCACGGACCAGCCCGGCAGCTTCGCCGGCGCCGGCATGCGGAAGCTGGTCGGCTACGACCTCGCCGTCGCCGCCGCCCGGCGGGTGTACGAACAGGCCGGTGTCGGTCCGGAGGACGTCCCCGTGGTCGAGCTGCACGACTGCTTCACCACGAACGAGCTGCTGAGCTACGAGGCCCTCGGTCTGACCCCGGAAGGCACCGGCGAAAGGTTCGTCGCCGACGGCGACAACACCTACGGCGGCAAGGTGGTGACCAATCCGTCGGGCGGACTGCTGGCCAAGGGACATCCGCTTGGCGCCACCGGTCTCGCTCAGTGCGCCGAGCTCACCTGGCAGTTGCGCGGCCAGGCAGGCGCGCGCCAGGTCGAGGGGGCGAGGCATGCCCTGCAACACAACCTCGGTCTCGGCGGTGCGTGCGTCGTCACCCTTTACGAGAAGGTGGGCTGACATGCCGGTCGATGTCGGTGTGATCGGCAGGTGCTTTCCCGACCTGACCGTCGATGTCGAACGCGGACGGCTGCGCTTCTTCGCGAAGGCGATCGGTGAGACCGATCCGGTTTACACCGACGTCGCCGCCGCCCGGGCCGCCGGGCACCCCGACCTGCCCGTGCCGCCGACGATGCTGTTCGGCCTGGAGCTCGACCGGCCCGACCCGTACCGGTGGCTCGACGAGATCGGCGTCGACCTGCGACACGTCCTGCACGGCGAGCAGTCGTTCACGTACCACGCGCTGGCCTATGCCGGCGACCGCCTCACCTTGTCGGCACGTGTCTCAGACGCCTACATCAAGGATGGCGGCCGGCTCGGCTTCGTCGTACGGGACACCGACGTCCGCAGGGACGCGACCCGCATCGCGGCGATGCGCCAGGTCATCGTGGTGCGCCACACGGATATCTCATGACGATCACCGCGCTCCCCCCGCTGACCGTCGACCCGATCAGCCGCGCCACCCTCGCCCTGTTCGCCGGCGCATCCGGCGACCACAATCCGATCCACCTCGACCTCGACGTCGCACGATCCGCCGGACTCGACGACGTGTTCGCCCACGGCATGTTGTCGATGGCGTACCTCGGCCGGCTGCTGACCGGATGGGTGCCGCAGGAACGGATCCGCGAGTACTCCGTGCGGTTCACGCGGATCACACCGGTGCATGCCACGCCGACCTGCCGCGCGACGGTCACGTCGGTCGATGTGGTCGCCGGTGAGCGCCGCGCGAGTCTCGACCTGACCGTGACTCTCGCCGACGGCACTGTGACGCTGACCGGCACCGCCATCGTCGCGCTGTACTGAAGGGAACCGACCGCATGGGAACGCTTACCGACAAGGTGGCCATCGTCTCCGGGTCCGGGCGCGGCATCGGGCGCGAGGTCGCGGTGAAGCTCGCCGCCGAAGGCGCCCGCGTCGTGGTCAACGACCTCGACGAGGGACCGGCAAAGGAGACCGCCGACGCTATCGCGTCTGCTGGCGGCGAGGCCGTCGTGTGTATCGGCAGCGTCACCGAGGCCGGCTTCGGTGAGCGCTTCGTCCAGGCCGCCGTCGACACGTATGGCGGCCTGGACATCGTCGTCAACAACGCCGGCTACACCTGGGACTCCGTGATCCAGAAGATGTCCGACGAGCAGTGGGAGGCCATTCTTGACGTCCACCTCACCGCGCCGTTCCGCATCCTTCGCGCCGCGCAACCTGTGATCAGTGCCGCCGCCAAGCGGGAGGCGGCCGACGGCGCACCCGTGTGCCGGAAGGTCGTCAACATCTCGTCGCTCGCGGGCATCGGCGGCAACGCCGGCCAGGCCAACTACGCCGCGGCGAAGGCCGGGATCGTCGGGCTGACCAGGACGCTGGCGAAGGAGTGGGGACGTTACAACGTCACCGTCAACGCCGTCGCCTTCGGCCTCATCACGACGCGGCTCACCGAGGCGGCCGCGGACAGGACCGCGACGATCGACGTGCAAGGCCGTCAGATCAAGGTCGGTGTGAACCAAGCGTTGCTCGCCGCCACGGAACGGCTCGTGCCACTCGGCCGCGCCGGAACCCCGACGGAGGCGGCCGGGGCCGTCTACCTGCTCTGCGTCCCCGAGTCCGACTACATCAGCGGCGAGACAATCGTCTGCGGTGGCGGGCTCGTCCTGTGAGGGCACGATGACGTTGACTCCCCGGCCACAATGGCTCGACGACGGCAAGCTGCTGCCCGCCGCCGGGCGGATGATCGGCGCGATCGCGATGACGGAGCCGGACGGTGGCTCCGACCTGAAGAACCTCACGACCCGCGCCGTCCGGACCGGGCGGGCGTTCGTCGACGATGCGATCGAGCGGCACCTGCGCGGCCGCCTCGATACGGCGACCGCGTCGATGGCGAAGTGGTGGCTCGCCGACCTGCAGTGCCAGGTCGGCGACCGGTGCCTCCAGTTGTTCGGAGGATACGGGTACATGCGGGAATACCTGGTTCAGACGCCAGGTGCAGAAGATCGAAGTGATGAAGGAACTGATCGCACGTTCCCTATGACGTGGTGAGGAGACGACGATGTACCTGACCCTCGGCCTGCACCGTGCGCTGCAACAGCGTCCGCACGCACCGTTCACCATCACCCGTGACCGGGTCCGCACCGTCGCCGAGTGCGCCGACCGCGTCGCGCGACTCGCCGGCGCGCTCGTTCAGCTCGGTGTGGCGAAGGATGACCGCGTCGGCATCCTCTCCCTCAACTCCGACCGCTTCCACGAGTACCTGCTCGCGGTACCGTGGGCCGACGCCGTGATCGTCCCGGTCAACTTCCGCTGGAGTCCCACCGAGATCGCCACGTCCCTAGAGGAGTCCGGGACCGCCGTGCTCTTCGTCGACGACACGTTCGCACCGCTCGTCCCGGCGTTACGCGAGCAGTGGCCAGGACTGCGCACCGTCGTCCACTGTGGAGACGGCCCGGTGCCCGGTGGGGCACTGCCGTACGAGGACCTCGTCGCCGACGCCAAGCCCATCCCCGATGCGCGCCGCGGTGGCGACCAGCTCGCCGGCATCTTCTACACCGGCGGCACGACCGGCTCGCCGAAGGGCGTCATGCTCAGCCACGCCAACATCATCACCTCGGCGCTCGGCAGTTCGGCCGCCGGCCATTTCGTCACCCCAGGCGGACGGCTGCTGCACGTCGCGCCCCTGTTCCATCTCGCCGGCCTCGGCGCGTGGGTGGCGGGAAACCTGGTCGGCACCACGCACATCGTGCTGCCCACGTTCGACCCGGCCGCCACCGCCAGAGCACTGGCCGAGTACCAGGCGACCGACGTGCTGATGGTCCCGACGATGATGCACATGCTCGTCAACGACCCCACCGCACACGAGGTCGACCTCTCCGGTGTCCGTCGCCTCATCTACGGCGCATCCCACGTCTCCGAACCGACTCTCCGAGCGATCGAGAAGATCATGCCCAATGCCGCGCTGACCCAGGCGTACGGCATGACCGAGCTCGCACCCGTCGCCACCCTGCTGCAACCCACTGACCACGCCGACCCGACGCTGCGCACCTCGGCCGGACGCGCCGCACCCCACGCCGAGGTCCGCATCGTCGACCCAGACGGCAACGAAGTACCACGCGGCCAAACCGGCGAGGTCGCCGTCCGCGGAGCACACGTGATGCTCGGCTACTGGAACCGGCCCGAGGAGACCGCGCACGCGTTACGCGACGGATGGATGCACACCGGCGACGCCGGACGCATGGACGACAACGGCTACGTCTACATCGTCGACCGCATCAAAGACATGATCATCACCGGCGGCGAGAACGTCTATTCCGCCGAGGTCGAAGCCGTCCTGGCCACACATCCCGCCGTCGCCACCTGTGCCGTCGTCGGCGTACCTGACACCGAGTGGGGCGAACGCGTCCACGCCGTCGTCGTCCCCAAACCCGGCACCCACCTGACCGGTGCCGAACTACGCGAGTACTGCAAGACCCGCATCGCCGGCTACAAGTCACCCCGCAGCATCCAATTCGTTGACCAGCTACCCATCTCCGCAGCGGGCAAGATCCTCAAACGTACGCTCCGCGACCAGTACCGCGAACGCCCCGAACACCTCCTAGGCTGACCGCGACGCGCTGCCGGGGGCGTAGGCAAACGCGGTCGCGTTCCTGGTCTCCAACGAGGCCCGCAAGCTCCACGCCGCGGCTGCCCGTCGAGCGTCGCTCGAACGCCATCCACGGCGAGCTGGCCGCGCTCGCCAACCGCACCTGCTGCATCCCGCTCTTTCCCCCGCCCCGCGAGCGTTGGCGGCGTCGGTCCCTGCTGACCCTCCACGAGTGGAGCCCGGCCACCGGGCGCCTGGTCGGCCTGACCCACGTCGCCGCCGAGCGCCGCGCCGTACCCGCGTGGACGACTTCAAGCCCTTACCGATCAGTCGGTGCTGCCCGCCCGTGATCTCTGGAATGCACGGCGTGCGGTTCATCCAGACCGGGGTAGTCCGGCGAGGATCTCCCCCAGCCAATGGACATGTGTCTCGAGAGCCCGGCCCTCGTGATCGTGCGCGAGGTCGAGGACGCGCATCGTCCGGTCGATGTCCAGCTCCGGCGCCCAGCGTTCGATGGGCCGCGCCCGGTTCCGGTACTCGGTCAGCTGTGCTTGCCTGGCAGCCAGTTCGACCCGTACCAGGTCTGCCAGGTCGGCATCGGACAGCAGCGCGCCGACGAAGATGAACCGGGTGAGGAACTCGGGCTCGGCGAACCGAGGCGTCGGTTCGTACGGCCCGGCCAGCCAGTCGCGCAGCACCTGTTCGCCCTGCGGGGTAAGCCGATAGACCTTGGAGTCGGGGCGTCCATCGTTGCGCTCGATGTCGAAGACCACCCACTCCTGCTCGGCCATGCGGGTGAGCGCCCGGTAGATCTGGCTCAGCTGCGTGCTGGGCCGCAGCATCCGGCCCAGCTCAGAGTCCAGCCACCGCTTGAGGTCATAGCCGGTGGAATGCCGCATGCCCAGATAGCCCAGCAGCAGGTTTTCGAACTTCACACGACACCCCATACGCCACTAGTCATATATGCCACAAGTCATATACTCTCACGGCACCCCCACCTGGAGTGTCCATGATGACCACCACCCGGATCTCCCCAGCATCCCTTCTGACCGCCTTGATCCTGGCCATCACGGCCTACCAGCTCACCATCACCATGACCATCCCGGCGCTGCCGGCCATCACCGCGGGCCTCGGCGGCGACACCGGCTCGATCGGCCTGGCCCAGGCGCTGTTCGCCCTGGCCGGCGCCCTCGGCACGGTTTTCCTGCCGTTGTCGGACCGGTTCGGCCGCCGCAACGCCCTGCTCGTAGCTCTGGTCGCGGGTGTGCTCGGCTCGCTGCTGTGCGCGCTCGCCTCCGGGCCTGGCCTGTTCACCGCGGGCCGCGTCCTGCAGGGCTTCGGTGTGGTCGCCCTGCCGTTGTCCAACCTCCTCATCCACAGCAACCTGCCCGCCGAACGCTTCGGCCGCGCGCTCGGCTTGCTCAACATGGTCAACCTCGGTATCAGCGGGACGGACACGATCCTGGCCGGATGGCTCGCCGACACCTACGGCCACCGGATCATCTTCTGGATCATGCTGGTGGTTCAGGTCGTGGCCGTGGTCACCGTCGGACGCCTCCTGCCGGCCGACGAACCCGACCGCACACTACGCCCGGACTGGACCGGAATGGTGACGCTCGCCCTCGGCGTGCTGACCCTGCTGACCGGCGTCTCCAACAGCAGCACGTGGGGCTGGACCTCACTCAAGACCATCGGTGCGCTGATCGGCGGACTGGTCCTGCTCTCCGTCTTCGTCGCGGTCGAAAGACGCGCTGCCCGGCCGATGGTCCAGGTGGGCCACCTGCGCTCGCGCCGTACATGGCCGCTGCTGCTGGTGCCCATCTTCGCGATGGGTGCGCTGCTTGGCCTGATCGCCTTCGTGTTGCCGATCTACGGGCAGAACCCCCAGGTCGGCCTGGGATTGTCCGCGCTGGAGTTCGCCATGCTCGGCAGTATCCCCTCCTCCATCCTGGCCTTCGTCTGCGCTCCGATCGCCGGCATCATCGCCCCGAAGGTCGGCTGGCGCCGCGTGCTGTTGCTCGGTCTGGCGGGCATGGCCGCGGGCATGATCGTGCTGACCGCCTTCCTCTCGGTGCTGTGGGCCGTGATCATCTGTGCGGCGCTGCTCGGCGCGCTGTTCTTCGGCTTCGCCTCGACCGCCGCCAACGGCCTGGCCGTACTGCTGTCGCCCAAGGAGAACCCCTCGTTCCTGCCCGCGATGATGTCGTGCGCGTTCTCCATGGGCGCCGCACTGGGCATCTCGATCGCCGTCTCGGTGCTGACCGGCCTGGGCGGCGCGAGCCAGGGAGCCTTCACCGCCACCGTAGGTGTGCTGGCAGGTATGGCGGTGCTGTCTCTCCTGGCCGCCGCTCTTGTTCCCAGCCCCCAGCACACGCCCGCAGAGCAGGTCCCCGCGTGACCGAGCGAGAACTCCATTTGCGCGGGGACGGCCACACCATCCCCGCGACCTGGAACACCCCCGCCCCCGCCGGCCCCGCCGTACTGCTGATCCACGGCACCAACGGCAGCAGGGACGACGTCGGCGGCCTGCTGCGCCGGCTTGCCCAGGCCCTGGCCGAACGCGGCCTGGGCTCGCTCCGCATCGATCTGCCCGGCTGCGGCGACAGCGAACTGCCACAGACCGCCTGCACGATCACCTCCCAGGTCGCCGACGTGACCACCGCGTTCCGCTGGATGGCCGGGCAACCCGAGACCACCACCGCCGCGCTGCTCGGCTTCTCCCAGGGCGCGTTCGTCACCGCGCTGGCCACCACCGCGATCACCCCCACCGCCCTCGCCGCGTGGTCCCCGATGAGTCGCCTGGACCTCGACGGGTTCTTCGCCGGACTGTACGAGATCGCCCAGCGGGAGGGATCGGCTCCCATGCCGCCCTCCCCCGGCTTCGCCCCTTGGAGGTTCGGCCTGGAGTGGTTCGAGACAGCCATCGCCGCTCGCCCACTCGCCGCGATCGCCGACTACACCGGGCCGCTCTTCATCCTCGGCGCGGATCAGGACGACCTGACCGGCCCCGCCCAGGCCAGAGAGCTGTTCGCGCACGCCGGATCACGCGAGGCCCAGTTGCGCATCCTCGCCGGCGCCGACCACCTGTACAACGTCCTGACCAGCGACCAGCACAAGGCCGAGCAAGCCATCACCCTGACCGCCGACTGGTTCGCCACCGCGCTGCTGAAGGAGACCACACGATGACCTCGATCAAGATCGACGGTGGCGGCTTCGACATCCCCGCCGTCCTGGTCACACCGGACCTGCCCGGCCCGTATCCCGCAGTGGTGCTGCTGCACGGCACGATGTCGCACAAGGACGAGGTGGGAGATCTTTTCGTACGGCTGGCGCACCGGCTCGCCGTGGCCGGGATCGCCTCCCTGCGCATCGACTTCCGCGGCTGCGGCGACTCCACCGAGCCGCAGACGGACATGACGATCACTACCGAGGTAGCCGACGGCACCACAGCACTCGACTGGCTCGCCGCCCGCCCCGACATCGACAAGCTGGCACTGACCGGATTCTCCCAGGGCGGACTGATCGCCACCCTGATCGCCGGCACCGACCCACGGGTGGCGGCGCTGGTGCAATGGTCCTCCGGCGCGATCAACCTGATGGACGGCCCGTTCGGCCGACTCCGCGCGCAGGCCGAACAAGACGGCCAGGTCACCGTGGACATGCCCTGGCGGTCGTTCACCTTCTCCAGGGAATGGTTCGAGACCGCGGCCGCCACCGACGCCGCAGCCGCCATCGCCGGATATCGAGGACCACTGCTCTGCGTGGCCTGCACGGGCGACGACCTGGTGCCACCAGCGGCAAGCCGCGCCCTCATCGCCGCCTCCGCCTCGACGGACGCCACCCTCAAGGTCTTCGAGGGCGGCGACCACATCTTCGGCGTGGAAACCAACCAGCCCATCGCCGAGAACACCGTCACCCTGACCGCCGACTGGCTCCGCGATCACCTGAGCGGAAACTGAGGCGGGCGACAACCCAACACGGCTCATGCCGAAGCGTGCCCCATTGACAACAACCTCGTTGAAGCAAAAGATACGGTCATCCGTACAACATAGGGGAGGTTGTATGAGGCTTCTGGTTGCGGTGATGCTGTTGTTAGGAATCTTGGCTTCCCCCGCGCAGGCCGCCGGCACGATCGAATCCCACTACAAGGTCGCCGGACCGTGGGCGGTGGCCAGCGCCGACGTCGGCAGCGCGTACAAGCTCTACTACCCGGCCGACCTCGGCGCCGGAGGTGTCAAGCACCCGATCGTCACGTGGGGCAATGGCACGTACGCCGCGCCCACGGATTATCCGGGCGTGCTCAACCAGCTGGCGTCCTGGGGCTTCGCGGTGGTCGCCTCGACGGACAAGACAACGGGCACCGGATCGGAGATGATCGAGGCCGCGCGGTACCTGGTGGCCAGGAACGCCGACCCCACCAGCGTCTTCTACGGCAAGCTCGACGTGACCAAGGTCGGCGCCGTCGGCACTTCGCAGGGCGCGGGCGGCGCGGTCAACACCGCGACCAAGTCGGGCGGCCTGATCAAGTCCGTGGTACCGATCGCCCTGCCTGCGCCGATCTGGGTGGCGCCCGGCGACAAGTTCTTCGTGGACCAGCTGACCTGCCCCGTCCTGTTCCTCAGCGGCACCGACGACGGCATCATCTCGCCGCACTCCGCCGTCCTCGCCTACTACAACGCCGTCCCGGGCGCCGCCGCCAAGGCCATGCTCAAGGGCGCCGGGCACACCGAGATCCGGGGGACGGGCGGCGGCTACCTCGGCTACTTGACCGCCTGGTTCATGTACACCCTCCAGGGCGACAGCTACGCCAGGGGCGCGTTCGTCGGCTCACCACCGGAGATCAACACCAACGCCTCCTGGGAGAACGCCGCCCAGAAGAACCTCCCCTAACGCAGAGAGAAGGCGGCCTGAGCGTTGCCGATCAGCGCCGCCTTCGCCACCTCGCCGAGTCCCGCGGCCTCCAGCCGCGGGACGAACCTCTCCAGCAGGTACGTCAGGCCCGGGCCGCCACCGAGACTCGGCCAGTAGGACCTGCGCGCCAGATCCATGCCGAACAGCAGCCGGTCCCCCAGCCCCCGCGCGGCAAGCGCCTCGACGAGCGCGACGATGTCGCTGTCCGGCCCGTACTTGATCCGCCCCGGCCGGTCGAAGGCCAGATAGGCCCCACGCTCGGCCAAGGAGGCGAGATATCCGGCGTCGGGGTTGTGGTCGATGTGCCCGAGGATGACCCGGTCCACCTGGAGCGCGTCCAGCAGCTCGTGTCCCATGGTGCCCTTGTCGCAGTGGGTGACCACCGGGACCCCGGTCCGCTGGGCGGCCTCGGCGACGGCCTTGATCAGCCGTTCGCCGGGCAGCCTGTGGTAGCCGGCCGCCAGTTTGATGGCACCGGCCCGCGCGGGTGAGCGCCGGATGATCGGCCCGACCAGGCC
This sequence comes from Nonomuraea sediminis, assembly GCF_018531495.1. Classification (GTDB taxonomy): domain Bacteria; phylum Actinomycetota; class Actinomycetes; order Streptosporangiales; family Streptosporangiaceae; genus Nonomuraea; species Nonomuraea sediminis. The sequence goes on along the minus strand of NZ_JAHDTI010000007.1, from coordinate 494,988 downwards.
GAACTCGTCCATGCCCGCCTCGATCTCGGCGGCCAGCAGGCCGGCGATCTCGTCCACGGTGTAGTGGTGCAGCCAGTGCGCGTCGCTGTAGTACGTGCTCTTGTGGAAGCCGGTCACGGCCACCACGTGCAGCCCGGTCCGCTCGGCGAGCGCCCGCATCAGCCGTGGGCTGCGGCCGAAGCCCAGCGGGGTCATCTCCACGACGGCGGACAGGCCGAGCCGCTGCGCCGCGGCGACCTCCTCGACGGCGGCCTCCAGCGAGTCCAGCCGGTAGTCCGGCTCATTGCGCACAGCCCAGTCGCCGGTCATGAACAGGTGCTCGTGCGCGTAGGTGACGCCGAGCTCCTCGACGTCTCCCAGCACGGTGCGGACACTCACAACAGCGCTCCTTCCGCCAGCAACCTGCTGCGCAGCACGTTCACGTCGATCTCGGCCGGATCCAGGGAGCCCTCGGCCGCCAGGGCGGCAGCCGTACCCGCCGCCTGGCCCATCGCCATGCACTGCGCCATCGAGCGGGCGGAGGCATGTGCGTCGTGTGTCGCCGACAGGCATCGCCCGGCGACGATCAGGCCTGGTGTCTCGACCGGCAGCAGGCACCGGTACGGGATGCCGTAGGTGCCGAAGTCGCGGACGTACTCCCAGCGCGTGCCCGATCCCGAGTCGTGGTCCTCGATGGGCGCGCCGCACCGGGCGATCGTGTCGGGATGATCCCGCCCGGCCAGCACATCCTCTGCGGTCAGGACGTACCGCCCGACCAGCCGCCGCGACTCGCGCACTCCGATCCTGACGTTCGTGCCGAGCAGGACGGCGGAGCCGTACCCGGGGACCTTCTCGCGCAGGAAGCGCACGTACTCGCCCACCTGCCGCCGCCCCTCGCGCTCGGCCTGCGACAGCTCCATCGGGTCGGTCGGGTCAAGGCCGGTCACCCGGGTGAGGTTGGTGTGCACGATCCCGTCGTGCACGGTCCTGTGCACGGATCCCTCGCGCCTGGGCAGGTCGCTGTCGGCCATGAGCGCGTGGAGCTCGGCCGTCGAGGTGGCGGACAGGTCCACGCCGCCGAGCCTGAAGGTCGCTGTCATGGGCTGCAGCCGCATGCCGGGCCGCTCGAGCGCGGCCCCGGCCCGCCAGGCGAGTTCGGCGTCGCCGGTGGCGTCGATGACGACGGGCGCCTTGACCTGGAATCGCCCGGCGACGGTCTCCACCTCGACTCCGGGGCCGCAGACCCGGGCGTGCAGCAGGACGGTGACGCCGGAGGTGAGCTCGTCCCACACGACCTTGAGCGCTTCAGGCTCGTAGGTCACCCCGGTCCCGGCCCCGTAGGTGTTGGGCCGCTCGAAGGCCGACCCGGTGTCGAACAGCCGCTCGCACACCTCCCACCCGATCCCGCCGACCACCCGCGGTGACTCGGGGCCTGGTGCGTAGAAGCCGTAGAAGGTGTCGAGCACCGCGGCGCCGGTCCCGCCGAGGAACCCGTTGGACTCCACGAGCAGGCAACGGGCGCCGGAGCGGGCAGCGGCCACGGCGGCGGCGCACCCCGCGCTCCCACCTCCCGCGACGATCACATCGCCTTCCCAAAGGACCTTCATCGCAGATGCCAGCCGCCGTCGACGGGGATCACCGCGCCGGTCGTGCAGCCGGAGGCCGGGGAGAGCATCCAGAGGACGGCGGCGGCGACCTCCTCCGGTTCACAGAGCCTGGCGCCGAGCGGCATGAGCTCGGGCAGCCTGGCCTGGATGGCGTGATCGGTCTGGGCGCGGCGGCTCATCGCGGTGGCCACGAGCCCGGCCGAGATCAAGTTGATCCGCACTCCGCGCGGAGCCGCCTCGCGGGCCGCCGACCTGATCAGCGGTATGAGCGCGCCCTTGGCCGAGGCGTAGGCCACGGTGCGGAAGCCGTCGTCGAGCGAGGTCCCCAGCGCGGAACCGATCACCACGATCGACCCGCCCTCCCCCATCGCGGGGACCGCGGCGCGCAGCAGCCTGAAGACCGACTCGTGGTTGACCCGGTGCACCTCGCTCCAGGCCTCGTCGCTGCATTCGGAGATGCCGCCGTCCCCCAGGGACCTGCCGGACATGCCGACCGCGTGCACCACCCCGGTGAGCTTTCCATGTACGGCTGTCGCCTGCGCCACCGCCTGCTCAGCGCCGCCCGGCCTGGTGATGTCGATGCCATCGCCCTCGGCGAGGTCGACGCCGAACGCCGTGCCTCCCGCCGCCTCCACCGCCTCGACGCACGCCCGGCCGATGCCCCCGGTCGATCCGGCGACCAGAACGGTCATGAGACCTCCTTCGACGGCCTCACTTGAATGATGCTCTGTCAAGGCTTCCTCAAGACCTCGGCCGCCCGGCGTGCGTGCTCCAGGTAGGCGCCTTCGAACAGCTCCTCGGCGCGCCGGCGGCCGACGAGCTTGGCGCTGGAGATGACGGGCGGGACCAGGCCGTCCTTGGCGAGGTGCTCGGCCGTGCGTACCTTGATCTCGTTGACCACCGCGACGGCCGCGACCGTGCTACCGGGGCCTACCGGCTCGACCAGCCCGTCGATCTGGCACATCGCGTCGCCCACAGGGGTGCAGAGGTCGATGACCACGTCGGCGTGGTCGGCCAGCCTGGTGCCGCTCGGATGCCCTGGCTCGACAGCGGTCGTCTCGCGCATCGACGTCACCGCGATCACGGGCAGGCCCGCCTTGCGCAGCCCCATGGCCATCTCGATGGGGACGGCGTTGAGCCCGCTGACGCTGAACACGATGGCCGCGTCGGTGGGCCGCAGTTCGTAGTTGGCCAGGATCTGGTCGGCCAGCCCTTCGACCCGCTCGATGAACATCGCCTGCCGCATCCCGTTCGGGCCGGCGACCTGCGTGTAGAACGTCGACGACAACTCCACGATGGGATGGAACCCCGGGTAGGAGCCGTACCTGGGAAACAGTTCCTCCACGCCCATCCGGGAGTGCCCGGTGCCGAACGTGTGCACCACGCCACCGGCCCCGATCACCCGAGCCGCGGTCGCGGCCGCGGCCGCGATGGCCTCCTCCTGGGTTCGCTCGATCTCCCCGAGCAACTCGACCGCCCGCTTGATCCACTTCACTATGACTTACCTCCATAAAGAGCGGCACCGATCGCCCCGGCCGACGGGCCGAGCACAGCGGGCAGCACCGCCACGTCACCGATGAGCGGCCTGCGCCGCTCGAACACGTCCCGCATGGCGGGCTGCATGAGATCGAGCGCTCCGGCGACGCCACCGCCGACAACAACCGTCCGCACCCCCAGCAACGCCACCGCATCGCCGAGCCCCACCCCCAGCGCCCACCCGGCCCGGCTCAGCGCCTCTATCCCTGCCCGCTCCCCCCTCCGCGCCGCCTCGGCGACCTGAGCGGGAGTAACCCCACCAAGAACGTCGTCGCCCCGGTATGTCCGGACGATGCCTGGGCCCGCGGCGAACGCTTCGACGCAGCCGCGGTTGCCGCAGCAGCACTCCGGGCCGTAGGAGTCGACGGTGATGTGGCCGACTTCGCCGAGGTTGTCCCTGGGGCCGGGCAGAATCTCGCCGCCCAGTGCCACCGCCCCGCCGACCCCTGTTCCGAGCACGGCGAAGAGCACGTCGGACAACCCCTTGGCCGCGCCCATGCGGAGCTCGGCCAGCGCGAACGCCCGGGCGTCGTTGACCACGGCCACCGGCAGCCCGGTCCTGGCACTCAGGGCGGGCCCGATGGGAAAGCCGTCCCAGTCGCCGGGCGGGTTGGGCACGAACAACGCGACTCCCGCGGCCCGGTCCACGTGCCCGGGCAGACCGATCCCGATGCTCTCGACCCCCGCGGGCAGCAGCTCGGCGACCAGCGCCACCACCGCTGCCGGCCCGGACGGAGTGGGAACCGTCCCGGAACCGACCACGTTCCGGTCCTCCAGGAGCACCCACTTCACCGTGGTGCCTCCGACGTCGATGCCGAGGCGCATCACCATGCGAGAGCCGTACCGGACAGGACGCCGGACGGGGTGACCACCTCGACCTCGCCGGCGGCGGTCAGCCGCCCGGTCCCATCGGCCGAAACCGTCAGGAAGCGGCTCTGGAACGAGGCCCCGCCACCCACGCGGAGCCGGCCTGACGCGTCGGGCTCGACCCCGAGCAACCGCAGGTAGGCGAGCAGCGGCTGGGCGTGCGCGTGCAGGTTGGCCACGGGGTAGGCCTGCATGGCGACACCCACCTCGGCCAGATCCCACGTGCGCCCAGGACGTTCGGACTCCGGCGGCAGGTAGGCATCAGGGCCGGACAGCGTGCCTTCCCAGACATCGGGATACACCTGCGCATGGGTGAGCATCGACATCCGCCGCCACCAGGCCCACCCCAGCTCGGGGTGGTGCTCGGCGGCAGCCCAGATGAGCGTCATGTTGATCGCGTACCAGATCGCGCTGTCCTCAGCCCCGTTGCCAGACAGGACCGGCCAGTTCAGGCGAGGACCGAGCGGCGACTCGGCGCCCGCCGTCATCTCGATCGTCTGCAGCAGAGCGCGCGCCTGCTCGGGCGAGGCGGCTCCGCACAGGATCGCCCACGGCTGGACCTCCAGCCACAGGTCGTCCTCGCCGACCACTGCTCCAGGCCCGTAGGCGCGCCGGAACCAGCCGCCGTTCCACTCCCCCGCCACCGCGTCGCGCAGCTCGGCGCCGAGCTTGCGCGCCTCGGCACCGGTCGCGTGATCGCCGAGCCGCTCCGCCACCGCCGCGTAGCGGGGCAGTACCCAGGCGGCCATCGCCGAGTTGAGCACGGACTCGCCGCGCTCGATCATCTCCTCGCGGGGCACGCCGCTCCTGGAGATCGCCATGTCGTTCCAGTCGGCGTTGAGTATCCGCACGTGCCCGTGCTCGCCCCTGCCGACGACGTCGGCGAAGAACCGGAACTGCCGCCGCAGGTTCTCCTCCAGCGACACGGCCGAGGCACCGTGCACCGGGTGGTACGGCACCTCCGTACCGAATGCCTGGACGTCCCCGGTCGCCGCGAGGTATTCGGCGGCGAGCCACAGCGCCCACAGATTCTGATCGGAAGGCCTGAACACATCGGTCCACGGCGACTTGTCCGGTCGCAGCGCGTACGGCAGGTCCCCGTCGGGACTCCCCCACGCGCACGTGTTGCGCAGCACGGACAGCGCCAGGTCAGGCTCGGTGTACACGAGAGGCAGCGCGTGCTGCAGCGGATCGCGCGCGGCGCCGTTGAACCCGTGTCTGAAGGAGTAGCACGACCCCTGATCCAGCGTGTGCCCGCCGAGCACCCCGTCGGCACACGCGCCGCCCGTCAGCAGCGCCGCATGCCACGGCACCTCCCGCTCCGCCTCAGGAGCCTGTACGGCCAGCGCCGCCGGCAACCGTTCGGCGAGCCCGCGCAGGCTGTCCTCAAACCCGGTCACGTCGTCGTCCAGCAGGCCGTAACGCAGGTCCACCACCGTGGAGTCCCCCGCATCGAGCTCCAGCGCCAGGTCCAGGCGCCCGGACCGGGTCCGCTCCCCGCCGAGCACCTCCAGCTCCAGCCCGGGATCCTCGGCGGGAACGGGACCGCTGATCAACCGGACGTCCGCGGGATGCGCCGCCCATTCCTCGGTCAGCGGCAGCCGTACAGGATCGCCTGTCAGGTTGCGCACCACCAGCCTGATCAGGACCCACGGCTGCTCCCCCTCGGGGCAGAGCACCGTGCGTTCCAGCGACACCCGCTCATCGGCCACCCTCACCACCGCGAACGTCGGCCCGAACAGGCGCTCGGCCGTCGACCCCGCGGTGGTCAGGTCGCCGATGCTGCTCACGCCGGTGCCGCGGGTCAGCCAGCGCAGGCCGGTGTGCTCGTCGAACAGGTCGCAGCGGCCGTAGTTGTCGGCGACCAGCGTGACGCGCCGGTTGCCGAGGTGGACGAAGTGCCGCCTGCTCGGCGGGTCGAGGATCGGGTCCCAGGTGGCACGCGGATCGCGTTCCTGGTCCATCGTGTAGGAGAAGGCGGGCAGGCCGTGGACGCTCGTCCACTCGCCGAAGGAACTCATCGTTTGACGCCCCCAAGGGTCAGTCCTGCGACGTAGTAGCGCTGGAGGAAGAACATGAGCGCGATCGGCGGCACCGCGGTGACCAGCGCGGCGGTGGTCATCAGGCGGATGTCGTAGCCGACCTCCGTCTGCAGCTGGGAGATACCCACGGGCAGCGGCCACAGCGACGGGTCGTTGGCGACCAGCAGCGGCCAGAGCAGGTTGTCCCATTGCGCGAGGAACTGCAGCAGGAAGAGCGTGAGCAGCGCGGGTCTGAGCAGCGGAAGCGCGATCGTGGCGAAGATCCGGAACTCGCCCGCGCCGTCCACGCGGGCCGCGAGCAGCAGTTCCTCCGGCAGGCTGAGCGCGAACTGGCGGACCAGGAACACGCCGAACGCGCTCATCATGCTCGGCACGATCATGCCCTGGTAGGTGTCGATCCAGCCGAGCTGGTGGACGATCACGTAGACCGGCACCATGACCACGGTCGGCGAGAGCGTCAGCGTGCCGACGACCAGGGCGAACAGCGCCCGGCTTCCGGGGAAGCGCAGCCTGGCCAGCGCGTAGCCCGTCGCTCCCGAGAAGACCACGTCGAGGAAGCCGATGCCGAAGGAGAGGATGAGGCTGTTGCGGAAGTAGACGGGGAAGTTGCCGCTGGAGAACATCTCGGCGATGTTGGCGAACAGGCTGAACTCCCCGCCGCCGCCTTCCGGCTGCGCGGCCACCACCAGCATGACGCCGATCGGCAGCAGCATGACCGCCACGACCAGCGGGAGCAGGACTCTACTCATCGCCGCCTCCCCGCAGGAAGCGGAACTGCACCAGTGACGCCACGATCAGCACCGCCAGCAGCACCATCGCCATGGCCGACGCGTAGCCCATGCGCTCGAAGCTGAAGGCGGTCGCCCACATGTAGTACGGCAGCACCTCGGTCGCACCGGCAGGCCCACCGCCGGTCAGCAGGAACGCGGGGATGAACGCCTGCATCGACCCCACAACGGCGATGACCAGGACGAACAGCAGCGTCCGCCGCAGCAGGGGCAGCGTGATGGACCAGAACGTGCGCACGGGACCGGCTCCGTCGAGCGCCGCGGCCTCGAACACGCTCGGCGACAGCCCCTGTAGCCCCGCGGTCAGGATGATCACGAAGAGCCCGAGATGTTTCCAGGTGACCATCAGGACCAGCGCCCAGACGGCCATGCGCTCGTCGGTCAGCCAGGACACCGGCCCGAGACCGACGGCGCCGAGCACCGCGTTGGCGGGACCGCCGTCGGCGTAGATGATCCGCCACACCACCGAGGTGGCGACCAGGGGCATGACCGCCGGAATCATGATCAGTCCGCGCAGCACGCTGTTGAGCCGTCCAGGCCTGGCAAGAGGTACGGCTATCGCCAGGGCCAGCAGGATGGATGGGATCACCGAGCCGATCGTGTAGATGACCGTGACCTGGGCGGAGTTCCAGAAGCCCGGGTCCTCCAGCATCCGGGCGTAGTTGCCGAGGCCGATCCATTGGGGCATGCCCGTCAGGTCGTAGCGGGTGAAGCTGAGGTAGAGCGCCGACAGGAAGGGCAGGAGCCAGAAGACGCAGAAGAAGATCGCCGCAGGAAGCGCCAGCAGCCCGCCGACCGTGGCCTCCGCGCGCCGCTGACCCTTGCCCGACAGCGCGACGGGACGCGCCAGCCGTACGCCGACCGTGGTCATAGCGCGAGCCGCATCGCCCGGTCGAAGTCCTGCGCCGCCTGCTCCGGGGTCTTCTTGCCATAGGCCACGGCGTCGCCCGCGTCGGTCAGCGCCTTGGCCATCTCGTTCCAGATCGGGGTCTGCGGCCCGAAATCGGCGTGCGGGGCCGAGGCGACCATGATGTCGATGGCCTTCTGGTCGGCGCCGCTCAGCTTCTCCCATCCGGCGATGGGGGTGAGCGATCCCGCCTCGCGCAACTGCTTGGCGGCCACGTCGGGCCGTTGCAGGTAGTTGATGAAGTGCCAGGCGGTGTAGGGCAGCTTGGACTTGGCCGAGACGCCCCAGCCCCAGGTGTAGGCGGGTGCGACGGCCGGTCCCGCGTCGAAGCGCGGCATCGGCGCGATGTCGAAGATCTTGCCGAACTCCAGCTTCTTGCTGAGCGTCGGGAACAGGTCCATGGCGAACAGGCCGGAGACGAGCATGGCCGCCTCGCCCGTGCCGAACAGCCCGAAGCCGGACAGCGGGTTGGAGAGCTTGGGGTTGCCGACGCTCGCGTAGTAGCGCAGCGCCTCGACACCGGCGTCCGTGGCCAGCGTGGCCGTGGTGTTGTCGGAGCTGAGAATGCTGCCGCCCTTGCCTTTGACCAGGGCCAGGAGCTGCATGACCGTCCACTGCGGGTTGCCGAGGATCCACTGCAGGCCCACCTTCTTGCCGTCGGCGGAGGTCAGCTTCTTGTTGTACTCGGCGACCTCCTCCCAGGTGGTGGGCGGCTTGTCCGGGTCGAGCCCGGCCTCGGCGAAGCGGTCGCGGCGGTAGTAGAGGTAGCAGATCGTGTAGTCGGTCGGCACGCCGTACAACTTCCCTTCGTATGACAGGGAGTTGATGGCCGTCTGGTCGTATCCCCCGGCGACGGCCTTCGCATCGGCCGCGCCCAGCGGTTTGGGCATGATCGGAGCCAGGCGGCCCTTGCGTGCGTGGCCGGGGAAGGTCCAGCCACCGATCCTGAACACGTCGGGCGCCGCGCCACCGGCGAAGGCGGTGAGCAGCTTGGTGTCCAGCTGGTTGACCGGGACGTAGAGCGGGGTGACGTCGACGCCGCCGAACTCCTGGACGTACTGGTGCACCAGCGGCGTGAAGACCGCGTCGTAGGCACGCGTCTGGTGCAGCCAGACCGACAGCTTGCCGCGTGGCACGCCGTCGGCGGGGACGGCCGGCTCAGCGGGTCCACCGCACGCGGCGAGTAAGGGGGACAGTGCGGCTGCGGCGAGTAACTGCCGCCTCGACGGATGGTTCAACGTGGCTCCTGACCCATGAGGGCGTTCTTCGCGTCGTTGAGCTCGACGGAGAAGACGGCGAGGTCCCCTCGCGCGTGCCGGATCGTGTACTCCAGTGGCTGCCCGCCCTCGGTGATCGTGGTGCGGGCGGTGGCCAGGAGGGCTGCGGCCATGGGCACGTGCAGCAGCCCGGCCAGCCGGTAGTCGGCGTTGACCGCGCCGATCGTCTCCCTGCCCGAGGCCGGGGTGAGCCCGTACTTGAGCCCCAGCAGGCCGTAGAGGGACCCGGTCAGGTCCTCCTCGAGGATGCCCGGTACCAGTTCCGACGGGAGATGAGCGCTCTCGATCATGCAGGGCTCGCCGTCGAGCAGCCGGATTCGCTCCAGGAAGACGACCTCGGCGCCGGTCTCGAGGCCGAGGGCCGGTGCCACGTCGGCCGTGCACACCTGCATCCGCGCCTCGAGCACCTGCGTGGTGGGCCTGCGTCCCAGCCTGGCCATCGTCTCGGTGAAGCCCGCGGGCCTCGAGCCCAGCTCGGAGGCGACTCCCAGCGGTGCCGTGTAGGTGCCGCTGCCCTGCCTGGCCACCAGCAGGCCCTCCTGGACGAGGTCGCCGATCGCCCTGCGCGCGGTCGCCCTGCTCACTCCGGCGAAGACCATCAGGTCCTTCTCCGCCGGAATGGAGGTGTTGGGCTCGCACTCGGCGATCACCAGGCGCAGTCGCTCGCGCAACTGGTAGTAGAGCGGCACGGCGGCGCCGGGGTCCAGAGCCAGTCGCCGCGCCCAGTCGATATCGCTCATCCGTCCCTCAAAGCCTGAGAAGTTGTACGGACGACCGCATCTTTTCTGGATCGCGCCGTCTCTGTCAACGGCAAACTCGCCGACTACGTCGCGCAGTCATTCGATTACACGTCAAGCGCCACCACGCCGGAGGTGTTTCGTGCTGAGTCAGGTCGCGGGCGATCTCAGGGGTCGGACGGGGGTGTCCTCGGAGCCGAGCAGGAGGTCGGCAAGGTGGCCGAGGGCGTGCCAGATCGCGCCGAGCGTGACCGCGTCCGAGCCGAAGGACGAGGCCACGATCCGCGGTGTCCGCATGCAGCGCAGGTCCATCTCCGCCTCCAGCACGGGAAGCATGAGGTCCGCCCGCCCGGCCATCGTGCCGGTCAGCACCACCAGTTCGGGGTCGACGATGGAGACCGTAGTGGCCACCGCCTCCGCCACCACGCGAGCGTAGCGACCGAAGGCGGCGACCGCGTCAGGCTGTCCCTCCCCCGCGGCGGCCAGCACGTCCCGGGTGTGGTCACCGGTCGCGCCGCCGTGCGGGACAGCCGCGCACTCGTCGATGTGGCCGATGGCGTGCTCGCAGCTCAGAGCGCTGAACCGGGAAAGGTCACCGGCGACGCCGCCGTGCCCGCGCCGGAGCTGGCCGTCGATGACGATGCCGAGACCGACCCTGCGTCCCGCCTGGACCACGATGACGTCGCGCACGCCGCACGCCGCTCCCAGGCGCTGCTCCGCGAGCGTCGCCAGCCGTACGTCGTTCTCCGCCATGACGACGCCGGGCACGACGCCGGTCAGCCGTTCGACGAGGTTGACGCCACGCCAGTCGGGAATGGCCGCGCAGGCGAGCACCGTGCCGTCCAGATCGAGCGTGCCGGTGCTCGCGACGGCCGTCACCCACACGTCCTCCTCCGCGATCCCGGCCGTGGTCAGGCACTCCATGACGGCGTCCCGGGCAAGCTCGAGCCGTTCCGCGGCCGGCGTGGCCGGGGAGGGCAGTCGCACCGCCTCGCCGCGCACGTCACCGCGCAGGTCGGCGACCGCCGCCCTGATGGTGTGGGCGCCGATGTCCAGCCCCACCACGTTGCCCGCCTCAGCTCGGAACCTGTAGCGGTGCGCGGGACGGCCCCGGCCCGTCGCCACCGGCTCCTCCTCGGCGACCCAGCCCTTGGCCTGCAGTCCGCGGACCACCTCGCCGGCCGAGGCCCGGGCCAGGCCCGCACGCTCGGCGATCTCCGCCAGCCGTAGCTCACCCGCGCTCCTGATGATCTCGAGCACGGCCTGCTCGTTGATCTGCCGCAGCCGGTTGAGATCGCCCGCGGGGAACAGCGTCCTGGCCTCAATCACCTATCGCCTCTTCCTGAAGTGCCTTCCAAGGATTATCGTCAGTCTCCGTCAATATTACTTCACCAGAAGGGAGGAACAGTGCCGGGATCGACTCTAGAGGCGTCGCTCGTCCGGATCAGGATGAGCGAGCCGGGCACAGCGAGCCTGTTGCCGATCCTGCACGGGACGGGTCCGCTCGCATCCGCGGAGGGCACCGATCTCGACACCTCCTACGGGCAGCCGCACACCTTGCTGCCCTACCACGCGCAGAACGGGTACGCGCGGGCTCCGCGGGAGGTCGACTGTACGGCCGCGATCCTGAGGAACGAGTGGCTGGTCGCGACCTTTCTGCCCGGCCTGGGTGGCCGGCTGTGGTCCCTGGTGGACAGGGTCACCGGCGAGGATCTGCTCTACCGGCCTGACGTGCTCCAGCCGGCCAACCTGGCCCTGCGCAACGCCTGGTTCCCCGGCGGCGTCGAGTGGAACCTCGGCGCGACCGGGCACTGGCCGCTGACCTGCGCGCCGCTGTTCGCCGGACGGGTGGAGGGCCCGGCGGGCACGCCGGTGTTGCGGATGTGGGAGTTCGAGCGGATGCGTCGACTGGTCTTCCGCGTCGACGCCTGGCTGCCGCCCGGCTCCAGGACGCTGTTCGTCAGGCCGCTGCTGCACAACCCGCACGACGAGCCGGTTCCCGTCTACTGGTGGTCGAACATCGCGGTCCCCGAATCCGGCGGGGTCCGGGTGCTGGCTCCGGCCGAGTCCGCCTACCTGCTCGACTACACCGGGCAGGTGCGCACGACCGCCGTCCCCCGCCGGGACGACGGATATCCGGCCAGGTCCGCCCTGCCGACCGACACCTTCTTCGACATCCCCCGAGGGCGGCAGCCGTGGATCGCCGCCATCGGCGAACAGGGCACCGGTCTGCTGCACTCCTCCACCGCCCGGCTGCGCGGGCGCAAGCTGTTCCAGTGGGGCACGGGTCCCGGCGGCCGCCGCTGGCAGCGATGGCTCGGCGGCGCGGGCACCTACCTGGAGATCCAGGCCGGTCTGGCCCGCACCCAGCTGGAGCATCTTCCGCTGGCACCCGGGGACACCTGGGCGTGGACCGAGAGCTACGGCCCCGTCGAGGTGGACGCGCACGGCGCCTGGCCGCAGGCGGTGGACGCCGTCGCCGCCCTGGTGGATGACGGGCGGCTGAGCCGCGCGGACGCCGAGGCCGATGTCTGGGCAGGCAAGCAGCCGGCCGAGCTGCTCGCCACCGGGTCCGGCTGGGGCGCCCTCGAGGTGCTCGCGGGCGGCATGCCGTACGACGAGGCCACGCCGTTCCCGCACGAGACGCTGGGCGACGAGCAGGAGCCCTGGTCAGTGATGGTGCGGGCGGGGAGGCTGCCGGTCAGCGACCCTCCGGCCGCCACCGTCACCGGGCCGATCTGGCGCAAGCTGCTGGAAGGCCAGGAAGCGAACTGGCACGCGCTGCTTCAGCTCGGCCTGGCTCGCCTCGCGGACGGCGACGACGAGGGCGCGCGGCAGGCGTGGCAGGAGTCCGCGGACCTGCGTGAGACCCCGTGGAGCCTGCGCAACCTGGCCCACCTGGATCGTGACCGCGCGCCCGACCTCCTGGCGCGCGCGCACCGCCTGCTGCCGGGATACCGGCAGCTGACCGCCGAGACCCTGGCGGCCCTGATCAGCGCGGGGCGCGCCGCCGAGGCGCTCCGCCTGGTCGACGAGCTTGACCCGGCCCAGCGGGCCAACGGCCGGATCAGGTACTACGAATGCCGCGCCGCCGTGGAAGCCGGTGAGATCGGGCGGGCGGCAGGCCTGCTCGCCGAGGGAATCGAGATCGACGACCTGCGGGAAGGCGAGGACAGCCTGGACACGCTGTGGTTCGCCTACCAGCACGCGGCTGACAGCACCGAACCGCTGCCCGAACGCTACGACTTCCGCATGCATCCCTAGAGAGGACTTGGGACCGTGAGATTACCCCCCAGACTCATCGCCGCGCTCCTCACCCTGCTGCTGTCCCTGGCATCCCCGATCGTCCTGCCGGCCGGGCCTGCCAGGGCGGACGCGCGTCCCCTGACGGTCCCCGCGCTGCGGGAGTGGACCGCCGCCACCGGCTCGTTCGGGTACGGCTCCGCGAGCCGGATCGTGCTCGATCCGGCCACGGCGTGGGGCACCACGGGCCAGACCGTCGCCGACGACCTGGCGGCGCTCACCGGAACCCGGCCGGCCGTCGTCAGCGGCACCAGGCCGGCCGCCCAGCCCGGTGACATCCACCTGGCGCTGGGCGCGACCGACACCGCGCTGGGCGAGGAGGGTTATCGCCTGGAATCGGGGCCCGTGCTGTCCATCAGCGCGCGGACGATCGCGGGAGCCTTCAACGGCACCCGGTCGGTCCTGCAACTGCTGCGGCAGTCGCGGACGGTCGCGGCCGGCGTGGCGCGCGACTGGCCGACGTCGCCGCAGCGGGGCGTCTGGCTGGACACCACCGCCCGCCACTTCGACCCGGCCTGGTGGCACAACCTGATCAGGGACATCTCCTACCTCAAGCTGAACGAGCTGGGCATCCAGATGTACGGCGACGGCCGGCCCACCGACGCCGAGCTGTCCGACCTGCTGGCCATCGCCGACCGCTATCACGTCAACGTCACCCCGCAGCGTCAGGTCGCCGGTCACGCCGACCTCGACATCCTGAAGGGCCACCCGGAGTACGCGGTCGGCACGAGCGGCCTGCCCGCGGGCGCCTTCGACTTCACCAAGCCGGGGGCGCTGGCCATCGCGCAGCAGGCCATCGAGGAGACCATCGCCAAGTTCCCGGGAAAGTACTTCCACGCCGGCGGTGACGAGGTCCTCGCCTATCCCGCAACGGGGCTCAACTGGGACGACTACCCGCAGTTCGCCGCGTTCGCCAGGACCAAGACCGGCAATCCCGCGGCGACCGGCGGTGACGCCTTCGACTGGTACTTCAACTGGATCAACGGCATCGTCAAGTCCCACGGCAAGTCCCTCGTGATGTGGAACGACTTCCTCCAGCCGGACGGCGTGCTCGGGATCGACCGCGACATCATGATCGACTACTGGGACCACCCGACGGGGCACACCGGCTTCACCGCGCAGGAACTCGCCGACGCGGGGCACAAGATCTCCAACCTGGATGCGGGAGTCCTGTACTACAACGTCGGCGGGAGCCGTCCCGACGCCCGCAGGATCTACGAGAACTTCGACGTCACCGCGTTCAACGGCGGCACGGTCACCGGTGCGGCCGTCTCGTCCGTCCTGGGCGCCAGGATCGCGGTGTGGACCTGGGCTCCCCCCGGCGCCCCCGCGGAGAGCAATCAGGAGATCATCGGGCGGCTGTACGAGCCGGTGCGGTCGCTGGCCCAGATCGACTGGGGCACGCCCAAGCTGTACCCGGCCTTCGCCGACTTCAACGCCCTGGTCCACCGGCTCGGCCGGGCGCCCGGATACCTGGTCACCCCGGCCACGCACGGCTCCGGGCCCGGCATCGGCGCGGGCTTCGAGATGAACGGCGAGCTGAGCGTCGTCCAGCGGACGCCCGCAGGCACCGTCAGGCACGGCTGGCAGAAGGTGCCCGGCGGCGGCCCCTGGGAGTTCGAGACCTTCCCGAACTGGGTGCTGCACGACGTCTCCTCCGACCCGGTGCTCGCGCGCTACCCCGGCGGCGTCAAGACCCTGGTCGCGCGCCGCTCCGACGGCATGCTGCTGCAGGCGACGCAGTACGTCGGCAACGCGGGGCCGTGGCTCTACCGCGAGCTGGGCGTCTCGGCCACCGGCAGGCCCGCGATCCTGGTGGGCGCCGACGGGCGGCTCGCGCTGGCCGCCCGTCAGGCCGACGGCAGGTTGCTGGTGGGCAGGGAGAGCTCCGAGCGCGGCACCTGGACGTTCGGCAACGCCGGCACGGGCGTCGCCGGCGATCCGAGCATGGCGCTCGACCACGCGGGGAAGATCGCCATCGCGGCCAGGAGCACCTCCGGGCAGCTCGTGCTCCTGCGCGAGCGCCCCGACCTTGGATTCGACGCCACCACCATCGGGCAGGCGGGCATCGCGGGCACCCCGGCACTGGCGGTCAACCTGCACGGCGAGCTGGTCTACTTCGCCAGGACCGGCGGCGGCCAGGTCCAGTACGGCAGGGAGCAGGCCCCCGGCCAGTGGCTGTACCAGAACGTGGGCCCCGGCGGGCTCGCGGGCGACCCGGCGGCCGAGGTCGACGTCAACGGCAAGCTGATCTACTTCGCCCGCACCGCGAACGGGCACCTGCAGCACGGCTGGGAGTCCACGCCCGGCAGCAGGACCGTCTTCACCATCGAGGATCTCGGCTCCGGCATCACCGGGGAGATCTCCACGAGCAACGACGTCTCCGGCAGGCTCACCTACTTCGCCGCGGACTCCACGGGCCGCATCAGGCACGGCTACCAGAAGGTGCCCGGCGGCGGCCCCTGGGGCACCTGCCACCTGGAACTCGACTGCTGAGGGGACTGAAGATGAATCGATCGATCATGTCCGTCGCGAGCGTCCTCGCTCTCTGCGTCAGCCTCGCCGCCTGCGGCGGCCGGGCGGGCCAGGACGGCACGCCAAAGGAGTTCACCTACTGGTCGATGTGGAAGCAGGGCGAACTCCAGCAGAAGGTCCTCAAGGCCACGTTCGACGAGTTCACCGCCAAGACCGGCATCAAGGTGAACATCCAGTGGGCGGGACGTCAGGTGCTCCAGCAGGTCACGCCCCGCCTCAACGCGGGCAACCCGCCCGACCTCGTCGATTCCGGCAGCGACGCGCTCGAGGCCACGCTCGGGCCGATCAACGGCCTGCAGGGCCTGGCCGACGTCTACAACTCCCCCGTCGACGGGGAGAAGGACAAGGTGGCCGCCGTGATCCCGGCAAGCCTGGTGGAACCGTACAAGACCGAAGACCGGCAGCCCTGGATCGTGCCCTACATCACCGGCGGCAGCACGATCTGGTTCAACGGCAAGATCGACCCCCAGCTCACGGCTGATCCGCCGAAGACCTGGGACGATCTCATCGCGGCGCTCGACCGGCTGAAGGCCGCCGGCCGTACCCCCGTCGTGCTGGACGGCGACATCAAGGGCTACGAGGGCCTGTGGCTGGTCTGGGCGCTGCTGCGGGCGGGCGGCGTGGGCACGCTGAAGAAGGCCGCGCTCGACAAGACCGGCGCCGCCTTCGACGACACGGCCTGGCCCGCCGCCGTCGGCGCGATCGAGAAACTGGTCAAGGGCGGCTACTTCCCCGCCGGGTTCTCCGGCACGAAGTTTCCCGCCCAGCAGTCGGCCTGGGCGGACCAGTCCAGCAAGACCGACATCTGGCTGATGGGCACCTGGGCGCCCTCGGAGACCACCGCCTCGTTGACCAAGGCCGGCAAGGATCCCAAGGAACTGATCGAGTACCGCTCCTTCCCCTTCCCCTCGATCACTGCGAACGACAAGGGGGCCGGGGTGATGGAGACGAGCATGATCGGATTCGGGATACCCGCCAAGGCTCGCCACACCGAGGCGGCCAAACGGTTCCTGACGTTCTTCATGAACAGGGAACGGCTCGCCAGGATGACCACCGAAGCCGAGACCATGGTCCCGAGGACCGACATCAAGGCGCCCGAGCCGCTCACCGACTTCGCGGCCGAGTACAAGAGCGCGACAGCCTACGCCGAGATCACCGACGGCGTCTCGGCGGCCGCCGCCCGCTGGAACAGCGACATCTGGGAACCCATGGTCGGCGAGTTCTTCGAGGGCAGGTACGACACGGCCTCGTTCATCAAGACCTTGAAGCAGAAGACGATCGCCTTCCACCAGAACGGCGGCTGAGCATGCAGCTGGTAACCGCGCCGGTCCGGGGACGGTCACGTCCCAGGGCCGGCGGGTCCGCCGCCTCCCCCGCCGTGCGGCGACGCGGGAAGCTGTACTGGCCGTTCGTCGCGCCCGCCCTGATCGTCTACTGTGCCCTGTTCGCCGGGCCGGCGATCTACGGGGTGTACGTGAGCTTCCTGAGGTGGCGTGGCCAGGGCGACCCCCAGGTGTGGGTGGGCCTGTCCAACTACGCCAGGCTCTGGCACGACGACGTCTTCCACCGGGCCTTCCTCAACACGGTCGGGCTCCTCGTGGTCGCCGGCGTGGCGGTGTTCGCGCTGTCGTTCTTCGTCGTCACGGTGCTACGCGAACTGCCGCGCAGGCGGCTGATCCAGAGCGTGCTGTTCGTGCCGTACATGCTGTCGCCCATCGCGATCGGCATCGCGCTCGGGCTCGTCCTGTCGCCTAACGGACCAGTCAACTCCCTGTTGGGGCTGCAGACGGTCTGGCTGGCCCCGGGCATGCTCTACAAGAGCGTGCTGGCCGGGCTCGTCTGGGTGTCGAGCGGCTTCTACATCATGATCATCATGGCGGGCGTGAGCCGGATCCCCAAGTACTTCTACGAGGCCTGCCAGCTCGACGGAGCCGGGACCTGGCGGCAGTTCTGGACCATCACCCTGCCTCTGACCTGGGATGTCGTCTCGGTCGCCGCCGTTTTGTGGACCATCAACACGGTCAAGGTGTTCGAGTTCGTCTACGGCTTCGTCGGCATCGCCTCCGACTCGCCCCCCATCCAGGCCAGGACGCTCACCATCCAGCAGTTCCTGACGACCACCGGTGGCCGGACGCCGCAGTACGACATGGGCTCGGGCTCGGCGATGGCGGTCGTGATGGTCCTGCTGATCGTCGGCCTGGTCATCGTGCTGCGCCGGGTGATGCGCCGCGACCCGATCGAGTTCTAGGAGTCCCATGCGCATCACCCGCCTCCTCGGCATTCCCCTGCTGGCGCTGTGGACCGTCGTCAACGCCGGCCTGCTCGTGTGGGTAGCGATCACCTCCTTCCGCGACGGCAGCGAGATCTTCTCCAAGCCGCTGGCGCTGCCGTCCTCGGTGGACTTCCACACCTATGCCGGCGCCTGGTCGAGCTCCGCGCTCGGGGTCGGCTTCGCCAACTCGGCGCTGCTGGTGTCGACCGCGGCCGTCACCACCGTCGCGCTCGCCGCCCCTGCCGGCTACGCGCTGGCCAGGACCAGGGTCCGTACGGCCGGCCCGATCACCACGCTGTTCGCGGTGGGGATGGGCATCCCCGTGCAGATCATCGTCATCCCGCTGTGGGTCCTCATGCACCACATCAGCTCGGCGATGTACGAGGCGGTGGGCTGGTGGGACGACAGGATCAGCCTGTACCTGCTGTACGTGGCCACGTCCCTGCCGTTCGCGGTGTTCCTGCTCACGGGCTTCTTCCGCTCCCTGCCTTCCGAACTGGAGGAGGCGGCCACGGTCGACGGGGCGGGCGGGCTGCTGACCTTCCGCCGGATCATGCTGCCGCTGGCCCGCCCCGGCATGGTGACGGCGCTGCTGATGACGTCGCTCGGCCTGTGGAACGAGACGCTCCTCGCCCTGGTCTTCATCACCGACGACGACAAGTACACGCTCCCGCAGTCGCTCCTGGGCCTGTACGGCACGATGCAGTACACCTCGAACTGGGGCGGCCTGTTCGCCGGGATCGTCATCGTCGTCCTGCCGATGCTGGTCGTCTACGGCCTGCTCGGCCGCCGGGTGGTCGAGGGCATGACCCTGGGCGCGGGGCGCTGACCGGCACCGGCGTCAGACGGTGTCCAGCCCGTCCAGGCCAGGCAGGTCGGGGAACGGGCCGTGGGGATGGCTCTGGTACCAGAAGGCGGTGGAGGCGACGTCGTCGCTCAGCGGCCGGTAGCGCAGTCTCTCCTCCATCATGTTGCGGAATCCCAGCGCCTGGATCGTGACCCGCAGCCCGGTGGCGAACCGGATCGGATCACGGACATGCCATCTGTACAGGCCGAAGCGTTGCTGGCTGCCGTAGAAGCCGTCAGGCTTGATGACCTGCGGCATCCCCAGGTACGGCGTGCTGTAGGGCTGATAGGCGCCCGGGGGATCCTCGAAGGCCCAGGCGCCGCCGACGTAATCCTCGGTACCCGTCCCGCAGATGGTGGGCCATTCCCCGTCGTCGTCGAGGTAGAACTTGATCTCCCCCTCGCCCCACCAGCCGCTGTGATGGGATTCCCACGCCAGGTACGTCCCTACGTACTGCCCCTGGCCGCGCACCCCGTCCAGGATGGTGTGCGGCCGGCCGAAGGGCACCGGATCGCTTCTGCGCCACTGCGCGTGCAGATAGGCGTCATCCTGGTCGACCTCGGTCAGCGCGTAGGTGATCTGGTAGAAGAAACCGTCGATCCGGTCGGGGCTGAGATTCTCCACGGTGATCCTGGCCCGGCGCCGGAACGGCATCTCCCAGTAGCTGTTGAGACCGCCCGCCGGGTTCACCACCACCGGCAGGGAGTTGACCGGGCAGTAGGTGGCCCAGCCCTGGCAGAAGAAGTCACCCAACGGCACCTCGACCGACGGCGACTCCTCATCGTCCCAGTGGCAACGCAATACCAGCCGCCGCAGGAAACGGGGCTGCACGGTCATCCACATGTGCTGGATCGCGCCCGGCCCCTCGATGTCGGCGATGACGCGGACCTCGCCGCCCAGGAGGTCGACGCACGGCGACACCTTCCAGCCCGGTCCCAGGTCGCGGGCCGCGTAGGCGGTCGAATGGGTGCCGACCTGCGCACATGCGCCGCCTCCTGCGGCTCCCGTCGGATTCTCGGCACTGATCGAACGCGTCCGCGCCGCTGACAGGCGGGCGATATTGCCCAGGTGGGTCCCCAGCCCGTTGAATCCGGTCATCGCGCTCCTCACGACACGGTTATTATCGCTGGACTCTGACGATAATTCGCCCGCGTATGTCTTGTGAAGTCCCAGCCGTACTGGAGCGGTGGGCCGTGTACGTGATGACAGTCCATCATCACGTACTTGGGTCAGGACGATCCGGGCCTGATTCAGAGTCGGCGGGTGGCTGTTCGACCGGGAAAAAGATCGGGCTGAGCAGGTGTTGCGTGCGGTCCGGCGTTGGCTGGTTGGTCAACAGGGGCAGGATCACGCGCCGGAACTCGCCGATCATCTCTTCCAGCTCGCCGCGGGTGAGCCAGACGGCGTGCTGCCGGTAGCCGACGAGATCCGCAACCGGGTCGGCATCCTCGCGGTCGAGGTAGGCGTTGAATTCAGTGACCATGACGGCCATCGAGGTAGCGAAGACGCGCCGGTGGTCGTCGGGCGTCATGGCCGCGAGCACGTCGGCGTCGAGCACGGCTCGGTCGTGGCGTAGCCGGTAGCGGCGCTCCACCGCGCCGCGCACCCGCCTCTCGCCCGCCACTTCCAGGATTCCACCGGCCGCGAGCAGGTCGACGTGCCGATAGACCATGGCCTTCGAAGTGTCGGGGATCCGCGCGCATAGCTGGCCGGTGGTGAGTTCGCGCTCTCCGCGCATCGCATGCACGATCCGCAGCCGCACCGGATGCGCCAGTAGCTCCAAAGTGTCCACGATGCAACATTCTCATGCTGTGCTACCGTTCGCCAAATAGTAGAAAGGTTGGTGTCGGGATGACCAGAGGAACGGATCCGGCGGCGATCGCCACGGCGGTCGTCGAGATGGCGCGGAGTGGACGCTTCGCGGACATCGAGACATTGTTCGCCCCGCCGCTGCGAGCGGTGGCCTCCGCTGAGACGCTGCAAGTCGCCTGGGAAAGTCAGCTCTCCAGGATCGGGGCGATCTCCGCGGTCGGGACGCCGATCAGCGAGCCGGCCCCCGAAAGCTGGGTGACCGCATCGGGGAAGGCGGAGCTGGTCAAGGTGAGCGTCCCGGTGACGTACGAGCGTGGCGGGCTGACGGTGGTCATGTCGGTCGACGAGACCGGCCTGCTGCAGGGCCTGCAGCTCGCGCCCGCGCTCACCGAGCCATGGGCGCCGCCGTCGTACGTCCGCCGCAAGAGGTTCGACGAGCATGAGGTCACCGTGGGCTCCGGCGCGCTGGCCGTACCCGGAACGTTGAGCCTGCCGCGCGGGCACGGTCCGTGGCCCGGAGTGGTGCTGCTCAGCGGCGGCGGGCCGTTCGACCGGGACGCCACCAGTGGCCCCAACAAGCCCCTCAAGGACCTGGCCTGGGGACTGGCCGGCCGCGGCGTGGCAGTGCTCCGGTTCGACAAGGTGACCCACGCCCACTCCGGACAGGTGGCGGCGATCCCGGACTTCACCATGAGCGACGAGTACGTCCCGCACGCCGTCGCGGCCGTCTCCCTGCTCCAGCGCCACCCGGCCGTCAACGCCGCGCGTGT
This sequence comes from Nonomuraea sediminis, assembly GCF_018531495.1. Classification (GTDB taxonomy): domain Bacteria; phylum Actinomycetota; class Actinomycetes; order Streptosporangiales; family Streptosporangiaceae; genus Nonomuraea; species Nonomuraea sediminis. The sequence goes on along the minus strand of NZ_JAHDTI010000007.1, from coordinate 473,709 downwards.
GTATGTCGCGGGCCACAGCATGGGCGGCAAGGTGGCCCCGAGGGTCGCCGCCGCCGAGCCGTCGGTGGCAGGACTGGTGCTCTTGGCCGCTGACACCCAACCCATGCACCAGGCCGCCGTCCGCGTCGTCCGCCACCTCGCCTCGCTCGATCCCGGCGCGCAGGCCGCGGTCGAGACGATCACGCGGCAGGCCGCACTTGTCGACAGCCCACACCTGTCGGCTGAGACACCCGCCGCGGAGCTGCCGTTCGGCTACTCCGGGGCGTACTGGCTGGACCTGCGCGGCTACGACCCGGTCGCAACCGCGACCGCGCTGGACAAGCCGATGCTCATCCTGCAGGGCGGCCGCGACTACCAGGTGACCGTCGCCGACGACCTCGCGGGCTGGCAGGCGGGCCTCGCCCACCGTACGGACGTCACCATCCGCGTCTACGACGCCGACGACCACCTGTTCTTCCCCGGCTCCGGCCCGTCCACGCCCACGGACTACGACAAGCCCCAGCACGTCGATGAGGTCGTGATCGCCGACATCGCCGACTGGCTGGCACCGCGCCAGTCGGCGAACGTATGACGGACCAGCGCGTCTTCACCACGGCGCGGTGAGGCGGAGACGGCAGGCCAGGTGCAGGGCGAAGCGGGTGTCGGGGTCGTCGAGGTCGGCGTCGAGGATGGCGACGATCTTCCTGATCCGGTAGGACACGGCGTTGAAGTGCAGATTGAGCCGGGTGGCGGCGAGCCGGGGCGAGCGGCCGCAGTCGAGGAAGGCGGCCAGGGTGGCGACGGCCTGCCGTCCCTGGTCCTCACCGAGTTCGTCCAGCGGGCGGAGCAGGTCGTCGACCACCTTGCGGCTGATCGGTGAGGCGGCCACCTCGGCGAGGACGCGCTGGATGCCGGTGGCGTCGAAGTGGGCGACCGCGGTGTGTTTGGCGACCGCGGTGGCACAGGCCGCCCTGGCCTCGGCCACGGAAGTGCGCAACCCGGGCAGGCCGGGCTGCGCCGTACCGACACCGCAGTGCAGTGGTCGGCCGGGATGGCGTTCGCGCAGGACGCGGGCGAGGTCGTCGGCGGCGCGGGCGAGCGCACCGTCGGCCACGTTCGCCGTCGAGGTGCAGGTGACCAGCAGCGCGTCCTCGACCGAAGCGACGTTCCAGTAGCCGGCGGAGGTACGGGGGTTGCGCAGCACCCGCATGCTGATCGCGTCCAGCAGGCCGCGCCGCTCGACCAGGTCGTCCACGTGGGCGTCGATCCAGAGGGCGATGTGCCGGCCGTCCACAGGCAGGCCGAGGATGCGCGCGCGTTCGGCCAGCCGGCTCGCCTGGGCGCGGTCCGCGACGACGAGTTCGATGAGCAGGTCGGAACGCATCTGACCGGGGGCCAGCTCCCTGGCCAGGGACGCGGCCCGCATCCTGGTCACGGCGGCGTCCACCGCGGGGAGAACCAGGCGCACCGCGTCGTCGTCCGCCGAGGCGGTGACCTGCTCCCCGTCCAGGCGCAGGTCGGCCGCGAGGACGGCGCCCACGTCGCGGAGCAGGCGTTCCAGGTCGCCCGACTCCTCCGCCTCCGCGGCGACGGCCATCGCCTGCAGCGCCCTGGCCAGGGACTCCGCGGCGCCGCTGCGGATGATCCGATCGATCTGCAGGAGTACGTCGGCGACGTCGCGCTCGCCCGGGATGCCGAGGACCGACAGCCCCGCCCGGTCGGCCAGCATGCAGGTCGTGATCGGCAGGGCGGTCGCGCCGATCAGCACCAGGGCCGCGATCCCGCGCTGCGCCGCGTGCCGTACCGCGATGTCGAGCTGGTACGGCAGGGCCCGGGCGGTGAGCCGGTTGGACACCACGACGCAGGAGCCCGGCTGGGCGTACCGGATCGCGGACAGCGCGTCGAGCGCGGTCACCGCGACGATCGAGGGCCCGCGCTCGGGACCGGCCAGCAACCGCAGGCCGAGGTGTTCGCTCTCGAGGAGATCGGCGATGCGCTCCATGGACGGGAGCTTATGCGCTCATCACATCGAACGCCGAAATGTTGTGCGCTGCAGACTATGTCCGGCCGTCAAGCTCCGAGCATGCTGGTCGCCATGCACGACCGGAAGCGGGTGACCCCCGCCGACATCCCTCATCTCACGTTCGGTTGCGCGATTCTCGGCACCGGTGGCGGCGGCGGAGTCACCTCCGCCGCGCTCTCGGCGAGCGCCGCGCTCCGCGAGCACGGCGACGTCCCGCTGGTCACGCTCGATGAGCTGCCGCAGGACGGCCTGGTGCTGCCGCTCGGCGCGATAGGCGCGCCCACGGTGTCGGGCGAGATGCTGCCCAGCGGCCGGGAGGCCGCACTCATCCGCGACACCGTGGAGCAAACACTCGGCAAGCCGGTCGTCGCGGTGATGGCCTCGGAGATCGGCGGCGGCAACGGCGTGGAACCGGTGGCCCTGGCCGCCTCCCTCGGCCTGCCGCTGCTCGACGCCGACGGGATGGGCCGGGCCTTCCCCGAGGTTCAGATGGTGTCCATGTACGTCGCGGGCCGCGACCCAGGGCTGGTCGTCATGGCGGACGTGCAGGGCAACGTCGCCACGCTACGCCCGGTGGACGGGCTGTGGTCCGAAGCGCTGGCCCGCGCCGTGTGCGTGGCCATGGGCAGCACGGCGATCATGGCCGACTACGTCCTCACCGCCGGGGAGATGCGCGGCGCGGTGATCGAGGGCACCCCCAGCCGGGCCATCGCGCTCGGCCGGGCCGTGGAGGGTGCGGCCGACCCGGTCGAGGCCCTCCGCGCGGAATTGGGCGCGGTCAGCCTGATCACCGGCAAGCTCGTCGACATCGAGCGGCGCACCGGCGGCGGGTTCGTTCGCGGCAGCGTGGTCATCGAGGGCATCGGCGAGTGCAAGGGCCGTCTGCTCCGCATCGAGATCCAGAACGAGAACCTGGTCGCGCTGGAGGACGGCAGGGTCAGGGCCAGCGTGCCGGACCTGATCTCGATCGTGGACAACCAGACCGCCGAGGCCATCTCCACCGAATCCCTCCGCTACGGCATGCGGGTGATGGTCCTGGCCTGGCCGTGCGCGCCGCTCTGGCGCACCTCGGCCGGCCTGCGTACGGCGGGCCCGGCGGCCTTCGGTTACGACATCGACTACATCCCCGTGGAGGAGTGCGGCGAAGCGGCGAGCCCGGTAGCCGCGCAGGGCGAGAAGGGAGCGCGACCGTGAGCACGTGTGACCTGCGAATCGGCGTGGACGTGGGGGGCACCAACACCGACGCCGTCGTCCTCGACGGAGCCAACCGGATCATCGCCAGCACCAAGCAGCCGACCACCCCGGACGTGACCACCGGGATGCGCGCGGCGATCAAGCAGGTGCTCGACAGCCTGGGCGCGGACCGCGACCGGGTGGGCTGGGTCATGCTCGGCACCACCCACGCCACCAACGCGATCCTGGAGCGCCACCGGCTCGGCCGGGTCGCCGCGGTACGGCTGGCCGCGCCCTCCTCCACCGCGGTGCCCCCGCTCGAATCCTGGCCCGCCGACCTGCGGGAGGCCACCGTGGTGCGCACCGCGGTGCTGGGTGGCGGCAGCTACGTGGACGGCAGGAAGATCGCCCCGCTGGACGAGGAGGGGCTGCGCCGCTTCCTCGCCACGGTCGCCGGGCACGCCGACGCGGTCGCGTTCACCTCGGTGTTCAGCCCGGCCGCCCCCGACCAGGAACTGCGCGCCGCGGAGATCACCGCCGAGGAGCTCGGGCCGCAGGTCGCGGTGTCGCTCAGCCACGAGATCGGCGCGCTTGGCCTGCTCGAACGCGAGAACGCCACGGTGCTGAACGCCGCCCTCTACCAGGTGGCCGCGCACGTCCACGACGCGCTGCGAGACGTCCTTGACTCCTACGGCCTGGACGTCAACCGCTACTTCGCGCAGAACGACGGCACCCTGATGACCGTCGACTACGCGGCCCGCTACCCGGTGCTCACCATCGGATCCGGACCGGCCAACTCGATCAGGGGGGCGGCCTACCTGTCGGATCTGGGTGACGCGATCGTGGCCGACGTGGGCGGCACGTCTACCGACCTCGGCGTGCTGGTCAACGGGTTCCCGCGAGTGTCGTCCGCCGGGGTGGAGATCGGCGGCGTGCGGACGAACTTCCGGATGCCGGACATCCTCGCCCTCGCCCTCGGCGGCGGCACGATCCTCGGTTCCGGCGCTTCGGTCGGTTACCGGATCACCACCGAGGCGCTGGTCTTCGGCGGCGACACCCCGACGCTGACGGACGCGGCCGTGGCGGCCGGCCGTACCTCCTTGGGGTCGGTGAAACCTCCGGCCGGGCTGGCGGCGGCGCTGCGGCTGACCGACGAGCAGATCGCCGACGCGGTCGACCGGATGTCGCTCGGCAAGACCGACCTGCCGCTGGTCGTGGTGGGCGGCGGTGCCTTCCTCGTCCCCGACGAGGTGCCGGGCGTGAGCGAGGTCGTACGGCCGGCCCACGGCAACGTGGCCAACGCCGTGGGAGCCGCGATCGCCCTGGTCAGCGGCTCGATCGAGACGATCGTCCCGGCCGGACCCGGCCGCAGGGAAGCGATCGACGAGGCGTCGGAGACCGCGCGCAACCGTGCGGTGCAGGCAGGCGCCGCCCCCTCGGCAGTGGAGATCGTGGAGATCACCGAGATCCCGCTGAGTTACCTGCCGGAGCCCGCGCTGCGGGTCCAGATCAAGGCGGCCGGGCCGCTGGGAGAACTCTAGGAGGTCCAATGCGCAGGACAACCCGGGCCGTGGCGGCGCTGCTCGCCGCGGGGCTGGCGATCTCGGCCTGCGGCGGCGGGAAGGTGCGCGGCGCGCAGACGCATCAGCCGACGTCGCAGGCCGGCGACACCGCGTTCGTGTACGCGTCCAATCTGGACGTGATCACCGAGTGGGATCCGGCCGCCTCCTCGTCCAACGAGATCATCGCCCTGCAGAACATCTACGAGACGCTGACCAAGTACAACCCGGCGACGAAGAAGGTCGAACCGCGGCTGGCGACGTCGTGGACCACCGACGCGGACGGCAGGAAGTGGACCTTCAAGCTCCGCGAGGGCGTGAAGTTCCACACCGGCAAGGCCATGGACGCCGAGGCGGTCAAGGCGGCCATCGAGCGGACCAGGAAGAAGAAGGGGTACGCCGCCTACATCTGGGACGCGGTCAAGTCGATCAAGGCCGTGGACGCGACCACGGTGGAGTTCACCCTGTCCCAGGCGGCTCCGCTGGACGTGATCGCCTCCTCGGGCTACGGGGCGTACATCTACGACACGGCGGCCGACCTGGCAGGCGGCAAGCAGGACGGCGGCACCGGCCCCTATGTCATCGGCGACTGGCAGAAGGGGCGCGAGGTCGAGCTGACGCTGACGGTGTTCGACGGTTACTGGGGCGGCTGGGACGGCCCGCACTACAAGACGATGCGGTTCCGGGTGAGCCCGGAGGAGACCACCACCTGGCAGCTGCTCCAGCGCGGCGAGGTCACCTACGCGGAACGGCTCGGCCCGCAGCTGTTCGACCAGGCCAAAGCGGCCGGGCTGCAGACCTCCGAGACGCCGTCGTTCCAGAACCTGCTCGTCCTGTTCAACACCGGCACCATGGACGTCAAGGTGCGCAGGGCGCTGCAGAAGGCCATCGACTACGACGGGCTGATCGCGGCCGCCAAGGGCGCGGTCGCGCCGGCGAGCGGGCTGGTGCCCGAGGGCCTGCTCGGCCACGCGGCCGACATGACGCCCGAGCAGGACCTGGCCGGGGCGGAGGCGCTGCTGAAGGAGGCGGGGTACGGACCCGGCGGCAAGCAGCTGACGCTGACCATGACCTATGCCCAGGGCGACAGCGACCAGCAGTTGCTCACCACACTGCTGACCTCGGCGCTGGCCAAGCTCGACGTGCGGCTCGACGCGACCCCGCTGTCCTGGAACGCCCAGTGGGACCAGGGCAAGGGCAAGAAGCGGCAGGACCTGTTCGTCATGTACTGGTATCCGGACTACGCCGACGCCTACTCCTGGTTCCTCAACGTCTTCCGCGGCATGGACCCGCCGTCGTTCAACCTGTCCTACCTGAAGGACGACGCGATCGACAAGGAGATCGACGCGCTGCCCGGCCTGGCCGCGACCGACAGGGCCAAGGCCGAGACGGCGTACGCGACCCTGCAGAAGCAGATCATCCAGGAGCAGGCAGCGGTGGCCGTGCCGTACGTCCAGCGCTACCGCAGGGCCTACGCCGCCGGTGTCAGCGGCTACGTGGACAACCCGGCCTACCCGAGCGTCGTGTTCGCCTACGACCTGAAGCCGGGCAAGTAGCGTGTTGCGCCATCTGATCCGCCGGCTCGGGCAGGCGTTCCTGGTCGTGGCCGGCGTGGTCGCGCTCACTTTCGTGATCACGCGGCTGCTGCCCGGCGACCCGGCCGTCGCCTTCGCCGGGCCCAAGGCCAGCGCCACCGAGCTGGCCGCCGCGCGTCAGCGGTTCGGCCTCGACGACCCGCTCTGGATGCAGCTGGTGACCTACGCCCGGGACCTGCTGACCGGCGACCTGGGCACCAGCCTGCACACCCGGCAGCCGGTGGCCGACGACCTGGCGCTGGCCTTCCCCGCCTCGCTGGAGCTGGTGGGCGCCGCGTTGCTCGTCGCGATCGTGGTGGGCATCCCGCTGGGCATCGCCGCCGCCCGGTACCGCGCGAAATTTCAGGATTTCTCGGTACGGCTGAGCACGATGTTGGCCGTGTCCGTCCCGGTCTTCTGGTTGGCGCTCGCCGTCCAGACCGTGTTCGCCAGCGGGCTGCGCTGGTTCCCGGTCGCCGGCGAGTACGACAGCACGCTCGACACCGTCAGCCCGCTCACGGTCTACACGAACATCACCGCCGTTGACGCGCTGATCACCGGGAACTGGCCGATCCTGACCAGCACGCTGCACCACCTGGTCCTGCCCTCTCTGGTCGTGGCCGCCTACCCGGCGGGCGTGGTCGCCCAGCTCACCAGGGCGGCTCTGATCGAGGAATCCGGCCAGGACCACGCCAGGATGGCCAGGGCGCTGGGGTTCAGCCAGACGGAGGTGCTCACCCGTTTCTCGCTCCGCCCGGTGCTGAACCCGCTGCTGTCGCTGGTGGCCCTGGTGTTCGCCTACTCGATCGTCAACGGGTTCCTGGTCGAGGCGATCTTCAACTGGCCCGGCCTCGGCCGGTACGCGGCCGACTCGATCCGCAGCCTGGACATCCCGGCCATCGCCGGCGTCACCCTGCTGGTCGCGTTGCTCTACGTGCTCGCCAACCTCATCGTGGACCTGCTCCAAGGCGTGATCGACCCGAGAGTGAGGCGACGATGACGCGCAGTGTCTTTTTCCGCCGCACCCGGAACCCCCGCCTGCCCTTTCTCCGCCGCACCCGGAACCCCCGCCTGGACCTCCTGGCGCGCGTCGGGGCGGGGCTTCTGGTGGTCGTCGTGCTCACGGCCGTGATCGGGCCGCTGCTCCTGGTATCCGCCGAACCGCACCCCGCACAGAGCTTGCTGCCGCCGAGCGGCGAGCACTGGTTCGGCACCGACCAGGTCGGCCGGGACATCCTCACCCGGGTGGTGTACGGCGCGCGTACCTCCCTCTTCGTCGCGGTCGCCGTGCTCGTCCTGTCCGCGCTGGTGGGTGTCACTCTGGGCGTCGTCGCCGGTTACTCGGCGGGCTGGCTCCGGGACGTGATCATGCGGGTGACCGACATCTTCCTGGCCTTTCCCGCGCTGCTGCTGGCCCTGGCCACCGCCGTGGTGCTGCAGCCGAGCGTCAACACGGTGGTGATCGCGATCGCCGCCACCTGGTGGCCGTGGTACGCCCGGCTCACCGCGTCCGTGGCCCAGTCCGTGGCCGCACGCGGGTTCGTGGACGCGGCCCGCTGCCTGGGCGTGGGCACGCCGAGCATCGTCGTGCGCCACGTGCTGCCCAATTCGCTCACGCCCGTGCTCGTCCAGCTCTCGCTGGACGCGGGTGGGGTCATCCTGACCGCGGCGGCGCTGTCCTATCTGGGCCTGGGCGCGCAGGAGCCGACGGCCGAGTGGGGGCTGATGATCGAGCAAGGGCAGGCCCTGTTCACCACGAACTGGTGGGTGGTGACCTTCCCTGGCCTGGCCATCCTGGTCACCGCGTTCGCGTTCAACGTGCTCGGTGAGGGGATGCGGGACGCACTCGATCCGCACAGGAAGAGGACGCGATGATCCAGATCAGGAACCTGGAGGTCAGGATCGGCGACCAGGTGATCGCGGCGGTGCCCGCGCTGGACGTCGCCGCCGGGACCTGCGCGGCGATCGTCGGGGAGAGCGGTTCCGGCAAGACCACCACGCTCATGGCCGTCCTCGGCCTGCTTGACCACGCCGAGGTCAGCGGTTCGATCACGGCCTGCGGGGTCGACGTGACCAAGAACGGCGCCGACGGCCTGCGCGGTTCGAAGATCGCCCTGGTCATGCAGAGCCCGCAGGGGGCCTTCACCCCGACCATGCGCCTGGGCGCCATGCTCCGCCGTACTCTCGCCAAGCACGGGATCAAGGGCATGGCGGCGGAGGAACGCATCGCTGGGGCGTTGCGCGACGTGATGCTCGACGCGTCGGTGCTGCGGCGCTATCCCCATGAGGTGTCCGGAGGGCAGGCCCAGCGATTCGCTCTCGCGGTCGCGCTCGCCCTCGGTGCCGAGGTCATCCTGGCCGACGAGCCGACCAGCGCGCTCGACGTCACCGTCCAGGCCGAGGTGGTGAACGTGCTGCGCCGCCTGCACGACGAGCGCGGCCTGACCGTGCTGCTCGTTTCGCACGACCTCGCCCTGGTTTCCGCGATCGCCGACCACGTCACGGTCATGAAACAGGGCCGGGTCGTCGAGTCGGGCCCGGCCGCGGAGGTGTTCACCGCTCCGGCCTCGCCGTACACGCGTGAACTCATCGCCGCGATCCCCGCGCTGCCCGAGGAGGCCGACCATGCTCAAGGCTGACAACCTCACCCTGGGGTACGGCGGCGCCGCGGTCGTCCACGGCGTCACCCTGGACGTCACGGCGGGCGGCGTCGGCCTGATCGGCGAGAGCGGCTCAGGCAAGACCACCGTGGCCAGGGCCCTGCTCGGCCTGCTCCCACCCATGTCCGGCGGGGTGACCTACGGCGGGCGGGACTTGGCCGCGATGGACCGGATCGGCTTCCGCGGCGCGGTGCAGCCGGTCTTCCAGGACGGCAGCGAGGCGCTGAACCCGAGGATGCGGGTTGCCGCGTCCCTCAGGGAGGCGTTGCGCATCCATCGCAAGCCCGACCGGATCGCCGAACTGCTCGACGCGGTGGGCCTCGACCCAGCGCTGGCGCAGCGGCGCCCGCACGAACTCTCCGGCGGACAGCGGCAACGTGTGATCATCGCCAGGGCGCTGGCCGTGGAGCCGACCACGTTGATCCTCGACGAGCCGACCAGCGCGCTGGACGTCACGGTCCAGGCCCGCGTTCTCGACCTGCTCGAATCGCTGGCCGCCGAACGCGACCTGAGCTACCTGCTGATCACGCACAACCTGGCCGTGGTGCACCGGCTGTGCCGTACGTCGCACGTGATGTTCGCCGGGCGGATCGTGGAATCGGGCCCGACCAGAACGCTGCTCACCCGCCCGGCGCACCCCTACACGGCCGCGTTGCGCGCCGCCGTACCCCGGCTGGGCGGGTCACCCCCGGCACCCGCGGCCGGCACGGGCCCCGCCGCCCCGGACGGCTGCCCGTTCCGCCTCCGCTGTCCGCTGGCCGTGGACCGGTGCGCGGCCGAACGCCCGGAGCCGCGCGAGGTCGCCGGCCGCACAGTCGCCTGCCATCGGGCGGAGGAGGCACTCACCCCCTGAACCTCGAGGTGCTGGGTAATACCACCTCCCCACGGGACACTCATCGGTGGCGGCCGTGCTGGACGGCCCAGGCCGCGATCTGCACCCGCGACGTGAAGCCGAGCTTGGTCAGGATGTGCTCCACGTGACCCTCCGCCGTGCGCGTCGCTATCACCAGCGCGGCGGCGATCTCCTTGTTGCTCAAACCCTGCGCGACCAGTTCGGCGATCTCCATCTCCCTGCGCGTCAACGGCCCTGACTCGGCCTCGGGCTTGACCGCCGCCGCCGAGTCAGGCTTCGCTTCCAGCGCGAAGGAGATCGCGTCTTCCACGGTGAACCGGGTCCCGCGCCGGTAGGCCGACTCGTAACCTTTGCCCGCCAGGATCTCCCGCGTGTTCTCCTGGCACTGGTCGTGATAGGCGGTCACGAAGTTGAACAGGGAGATGCCGGTGCGCAGCCAGATCGTCTCCAGCGCCCCGAGCAGGGTGGCGGCCCGCTCACTGTACCCTTCAGCCGCCGCGATCCAGGCCAGGACCTCGATCCCGATCGCGACCCCCACCTGGTCGTGGAAGGCGCCCTTGATCCGGATGCTCTCCTGTTCCAGCGCGGCGGCCCTGCGGTAGCCGCCCGCCCTCCAGACCGCGATGCCCATCATCCACAGCGTGTGCGCCCTGAACCACACCTCACCGTGGGAGGCGCTCAGTGCGATGCACTCCTCGCAGTAGGCGACGGCTCTGTCGGCGTCGTCGAGCAGGATGCTGGTGGTCGCCAGACGGATCAGGGCGTACGCGGTACCCATCAGGTCGCCGGCGGCGCGGTGCTGGGCGAGCGCCTCCTCGAACAGCGCGACCGTCGCGGGCAGGTCTCCCCTGAATTCGGCCAGCCCGGTGATCTGCGCGACGTACGCCAGGGCGCTCGCGTCGTCCAGTTTCTCGGCCAGCGCCCGGCTGGCCTTGAGCATCGGCAGCGCGGCGGCCTCGTCGTTCTGCAGGAGGCTGAGCCAGGTGTCGAGCCACAAGGCCTTGGCCCGCGCCGGGGTCGCCTCGGTGTGGAGCGGGAGCAGGCGGTCGAGCCAGCCGCGTCCCTCCCGGATCAGGCCCGAACCGAGCCAGTACACGCGCAGCGCGGCGGCCATGAGCAGCCCGGCCTCGGCCTCTCCCGGCTCTGTCCGGCAGAAGTCGAGCGCCGCCCGGAGATTGGCGTGCTCGCGCCGCAGGCGGTTGGTCCACTCGAGCTGCTGCCCGCCGAACCACTCCGCCTCCGCCCGTACGGCCAGCCGCTCGTAGTAATCGCGGTGCCTGCGGCGCAACGCCGTCAGCTCACCGCTGCCGGACAGCAGTTCGGCACCGTACTGCCGCATGGTCTCCAGCAGCCGGTATCGATCCGGCGCGGCCTCGTCCCTGATCAGGATCGACTTGTCCACCAGCTGGATGAGGATGTCGAGGATGCTCTCCCTGGGCAGACCGCGGAGGCTGCAGACCTCCTCCACCGCCTCCAGGCCGAAGCCGCCGTAGAACACCGACAACCTCGCCCACAGCGTCTGCTCCTGGGAAGAGCACAGGTCGCGGCTCCAGTCCAGCAGCGCGCGCAGCGTCTGCTGGCGGTGCGGCTTGGTCCGCGGGCCACCGGACAGCAGCTCGAAGCGGTCGTCAAGCCGGTCCAGGAGCTGCTGCGCCGACAGCGCCCGCAGGCGGACCGCCGCCAGCTCGATGGCCAGCGGGATTCCCTCCAGCCGCTGGCAGAGCCGCCCCAGGACGGCCGCGTTGTCCGGTGTGACAGCGAACCTCGGCACGACCGAGGCCGCCCGGTCCGCGAACAGGGCGACCGCCGCCGAGACCGTGACGCTTTCCGGTGACTCCGTCGGAACAGACAGCGGGGGTACGGCCAGCACGTGCTCGCCGTACACTCCGAGCGGCTCCCGGCTGGTGCTCAGGATGCGCAAGCCAGGAGAGGCCCGCAGCAGTTCGTGCGCCAAGGTCGCGCAGGCGTCGAGCAGGTGCTCGCAGTTGTCGAGCACGATGAGCATCTGCTTGTCGGCGATGCGCTCGGACAGCGCCGTCAGGGGCGGCCTGGCCGACTGGTCGCCAAGTCCGAGGTGCCCCGCCACCGTCTGGACCAGTAGCTCCGGGTCCGTAAGAGCGGCCAGTTCCACCATCCAGACCCCGTCGGCGAACGCCCGGCGCAGATCCGTCGCGGCACGCAGCGCCAGGCGGGTCTTCCCGACTCCGCCCACGCCGGTCAGCGTCACCAGCCGAGCCAGTGAGAGCAGCCGTTTGACTTCCGCCAGCTCAAGGCGCCGATCGACGAAACTCGTGAGGTCTGCCGGCAGATTGTCCAGCAGGCGTCTCCCTTTCGAGACCATAGCCACTTCACGCTAAGCGGGCGGGGTTCGGGCGGTCAATCCGCCGCCCGCGCAGCCGCTGCGCCGTACAGGCGCCTGGCCCGTACGGCACAGCGAGGCTCGTCAGATTGGCTTTTTGGAGATGGAGGCGAACCAGCGGACCAGCGACGCAGTGGCCGCCTGCTGTGACCCCAGGTGTCGTGAACCGCTGTAGTCGGGCGTCCCGAGGTCGATCAGTCGCACGTCGGCGCCTCGCGCTCGCAGCTGAGCCAGGCATCGTCGGCTGTTGCCGTTCACGGCCTGCTCGTCCGACTTCGCCATGTAGAGCCGGACCGGAACCTTCGGCGTCCACGCGCACACGGCGTCCGTCACCCTCAGCGCCTGCGCCAACCGGCCGGTGGGGTGCGCGAGAGCATCCCGGCCGCGAGCGGTCAGCAGGTCTTTCACCATGTTCGGCGTGCCCTTGACGACTTCGGGGCCGGTGTGGGAGCCGTCGAGCAGCTTCTCGATCCGCCGGTCGTACGGCGCGCGGAAGACGTCGCTGGGCGAGTCGTACAGGTGGTGCGCCTGGTTGAACGCCACGAAGGTGAGTGCGGCATAGATCACCCCGGCTTTGGGATCCGTCTCGCCCTTGAGCAAGGCGGGCAATTCCACGTCCTTGAATGCGTACCCGCCGCTGACCGGCGCGAGTGCCCCCAGCCTGAACCAGTGATCGGCGCCCCCTTGCAGCGCCCTGGCCAGCCCCAGCGCCGCCGAGGCGCCCTGCGAGAAACCCGTCGCCAGCACGTCACGTCCGAGCTCCCTTCTTTGCGCGCCGCGAACACGCGGGCAGCGCGCAGCATGTCCAGCGTGGCCGTGGTCTCCGACGGGATGTCCATCCAGGGATGCGCTCCGGGCCCCTTGCCCATGCCCAGGTAGTCGGGGGCGACCACGGCCATCCCGGCGGACGCGTACGTCAGCGCCGAAGCCTTGCCCCACACCTCCTTGGTGACGGAGGGGGCATCACCGCGGAACAGCTCGGTGCCATGCGTGAACGACACCGTCCGTAATTGGCGGCCGGCGTTGCGCGGCAACGCCACCAGGCCGCTCGCGGTCGTCCGCCGTCCGGAGGGGTCAACGGTCCGGTACACCAGCCGGTACGTCTCCACGCCGTATCGCACCCTGCTGGTGTCCCAGGCCCCTCCCCGATCGCCCTTCAGCGTGGCGGTCACCCGCCCCGCCGACAGCACGTCGAGCCGTTCAGCCGACACCACGCTGCCCCGCTCCGGGGCGGCGATCGCCGGCTGCGAGCCCGCCATCATGCCTGCGGCCGCCACTCCGGCGACCAGCGCTTTCTTGCTCTGTTTCATGATTCCAAGCTAGGAGCGGTGGCGCAGGGCCTGCCATCCCGCCAGCCGCCTCCCGCATGAGGGGGTTGTCCCTACCGAGCGGGTCGACGTCGCGGGACCGCCCGCCCCTCCCTCCAGAACGGCATCGCCCAGCGATCCGCGATGGGAAGCAGCGGACACGCAGTGACCACGTCCCTCCTTGCCAAGTACTTACCGAAGTGACAAGTACTTGTTACATTGATGAGTATGGAGATGAATGATCTGGATCCCGCGGCCGCCCTGGCACAGGCAGAGCGGCTCAAGACGATGATGAACAGGCATTCGCGCTGGGTGGTCCGCTACCAACTGATGTACGGGGCGGCGTCGTTCGTGATGATCCTTGCGCTCGGCCTGCTGGATGCTCCACTGGGCGTCGTCGTCAGCATGGTGATCTGGCTTCCCGCCACCACCGCGCTGAGCGTGTACGCCGCGCGGCAGCCGGTTGCCTACCGTGGGATGGCGAAGACGCACGGAGTGATGATCGGGACCTGGGCCGTGTTGTATGGGATCGTGCTCTACCCCGGGATTCGCTTCTTCCCCGGCAACCTTGCCTGGTGGCTGCCGGGTGCGGTGCTGGTGGCGGTGCCCGGTTTCGTGACCGCCTACGTGACGTATCGAAGAGTGTGGGCATGAGCCATCCCCGGCACGCGCTGGACCAGGTCATTCATTCGCCGATCCGGTTCTCGATCATGGCGGCGCTGGCGGCGGCGGAAAAGGCGGAGTTCGCATTCGTGCGCGACACCGTAGAGGTGACCGATCAGGCACTGTCCAGGCAGGCCGCCATACTGGAGAAAGCCGGGTACGTGAAGATCACCAAGGGGCATGTCGGCAAACGCCCGCGGACCTGGCTGTCGCTCACCGCTCAGGGCCGCGGCGCGTTCACCTCACACGTCGAGGCACTGCGTGGGATCACCGAACACGCCCTCTGAGTAAACGGGACACGACTACGCGGCATCCTGTACCGCTTCAAAATCCATCGCGTAGGTCTTGAGCTGGGAATCCTCCAGAGTGGCTGCGCGGCTCGGTGGTACCTGTCGATCAGCCCGCCGAGCACTTTCCGACGCTCGATCCGTCCTTCCAGTGGTACGACGACCCGCTCGGCACGATCGGGTCACCGCTGCGAGCGGGACCGTTGTATCGATCAGCATCGACCGCAGATGCCTTGTAGATCAGCATGTCAAGCGCTCATGGCATAGCCGCCCTTGGTCAAGATTAGGCATTCGGATGGGCTTGAGGCGGAGCCGAACGCGGTACGAAGGAAGGGCTCCGCCCAGGGGGTGATCGATGAGGGTCGCGGAGAGAGGCTCGGCGCGCGATCGGCAGGGCAACCTGCCTGCCGAGGAGACCAGCTTCGTGGGCCGCAGACAGGAGGTGGCCGAGGTCAGGCGGCTGCTGTCGCAGTCTCGGCTCGTGACGCTGACCGGCCCCGGCGGGGTGGGCAAGACCAGGCTGGCGCTGCGCGTGGCAGAGCAGGTACGGCGGGCCTTTCCCGACGGGGTGTGGCTGGTGGCGCTGGCCGACCTGTCAGATCCTGGGCTGTTGATCGAGACGGTGGCCGACACGCTGGGCGTCCAGGACCGGTCGGTTCCTGGGCTCATGTCCACGCTGACGAGGTTCCTGAGTCCCAAGCACCTGCTGCTGGTGATGGACAACTGCGAGCACCTGGTGGACGCCACCGCCGCGTTCCTTGGCGAGATCATGCCGATGGCTCCCGCGGTGCGGATTCTCGCGACCAGCAGGCAGTCGCTCGGGATCGCCGGCGAGCAGACGTGGGCGGTGCCCTCCCTGTCGGTTCCCGATCCTGACGAGGCTCGGATGACGTATGCCTGGGCCCGCTCGGAGGCGGTGAGCCTGTTCGTCGAACGGGCGCAGTCGGTGCGTCCCAGCTTCGCGCTCACGCCGCACAACGCGCGGACGGTGGTGCGGATCAGTCAGCGGCTTGACGGCATCCCGCTGGCCCTGGAGCTGGCAGCCGTGCGGCTGCGCGTGCTGTCGGCGGAGCAGATCCTGCAGCGGCTGGATGACCGATTCCGCCTGCTGACCGTCGGTAAACGGGCGTCGATCCCACGTCACCAAACGCTCCGCGCACTGATCGACTGGAGCTACAACCTGTGCACCAACGCCGAACGCACACTCTGGGAGCTGGCCTCGGTGTTCTCGGGCGGGTTCGATCTGGATGCCGTCGAGCAGGTCTGCACGCGTGAGGGGATCATCGCCACCGACCAGGTGCTGGATCTGGTGGACGCGCTGGTGGACAAGTCGATCCTGAGCGTCTCGCATGACCAGGGTCAGGTTCGCTATCGGATGCTGGAGAGCCTTCGCCAGTACGCCTTCGACAAGATGGCAGACGCTGATCTGCTGACCGAACAGCGGTGCCGCCATCGCGACTACTACCAGGAACTGACCGAGCAGGTCGGTCGTGAGTGGTTCGGCCCGGATCAGCTGGCCTGGAGTGCGCGCCTGCGGCGCGAGCACGCCAACCTGCAGGCCGCGATGGAGTTCTGCCTGACCGAGCCGGGCCAGGCGCAGCCCGCTCTGGTCATGGCCGCCAGCATCTGCGCCTTCTTCGAGTCCGGTCACCTGAGCGAGGGCCGCCACTGGCTCAGCCGGGCGCTCGCCCTGGCGCCTGAGCCGACCCCGGCGCGCGCCACAGCGCTGTGGGCTGCCGCCTCCCTGGCGAACCTGCACGGTGACCTTCCCGCTGCCCGTAGCTTGCTGCAGGAATGCAGGGAGCTGGCCGTACGGCTGGGTGATCGGTCGAGGGCCGCCGCGGCGGACAGCGTCTGCGGCTGGGTGGCCATGTGCGAGGGTGACGCGGCCACGGCGGTCATGCTGCTGGAGAGGTCGCTGGCCGTGCACACCGCCATGAAGGACGCGGAGCGGATCACGAACGATCAGATCATCCTGTCCGTGGCGTGCTACCTGGCAGGGGACTCGGGTCGTGCGATCGCCCTCTGCGAGGAGTGCCTGGCGGTCACCCAGGCCCATGGTGACCTGTGGCACCGGTCGTGGGTGCTGCTCTACTTCTCCTGGGTGATGTGGCGGGAAGGAGATCATCGGCGTGCCGGGCTCATGGCCGCGGAGTGCCTGCGGATCAACCGGGCCCTCGACGACCGGGTGGACACCGGCCACTGCCTGGAGATCCTGGCCTGGGTCGCTGCGGCCGACGAGCCCGAGCATGCCGCCCGGCTGCTTGGCGCGGCCCACGCGACCATGGCGGCCATCGGCGCGCCCCTGTACCCCTTCTTTCAGCCCGACCATGACCGTTGCACGGCAGCCACAAGGGAGGCGCTCGGCGACCGGAGGTTCACCACCCTGTTCGAGGCAGGCGCGGCGCTCACGATCGAGCAGGCCGCGGCCGAGGCGATGCACGAGAACCCGCCTTCCGCCCCTCCGGCCGCCGGGGAATCAGTACGCTCGCCGCTCACACCGCGCGAAGCTGAGGTCGCGAGGCTGGCCGCGCAGGGCCTGACCAACAAGGAGATCGCCCGCCGCTTGGTGATCAGCCAACGAACCGCGGAAACCCACATTCAACACATTCTGACCAAGCTCGGGTTCACCTCTCGCAATCAGATCGGCGGGCCGCCCGACAAGGACGACTGACGCGCACTCCTTACGGCCCGCCGAGCTTGTCATCCGCCTTCTGACGGCCTCAACGGATCTTCGACATTTCTTTCACCCCGGGTGCGGATACTGAGGCCATCAGAACGCGCCGCACCGAGCAGGCCGTCCATCTCGTTCGCGGAGAGACCAGCATGGGCCGGCTCAAGGCAGAGGGCTTCGTTGACAACCTGTGAACACGCGACTGGACATGCCCGGTGGTTGCTAGCGCGTCACGCGGTAGCGGAGGTAGACGACTCCCGAGTTGAAGGTGCGGGTCTCGACGAGTTCGAGATCCACCCGGCGCTCGCGCTGGGGAAAGAACGGAATGCCACCGCCGACCAGCACCGGGTAGACCCTGGCCCGGTACTCGTCGATCAGGCCCAACGCGGCCGCCTCGGCGGCGAGAGTCGCGCCGCCGATCGCGATGTCGCCCTCCCCCGGCTCGGCTCGCAACCGCTCGATCTCCTCCGCCAGGCCGCCGGAGGCCAGGCGGGCACTGCCCTGCACCGCCGACAGCGTGGTGGAGAACACCACCTTGGGGAGCGGCTTCCAGAGCGCGGCCCACTCGAGCCTCGAGTCGTCGAGCGATGGATCCTGGTCGGCGGTCTCCCAGTACAGCATCGTCTCGTACAGCCGTCGTCCCAACAGGTGGACGCCGACCTCTCGTATCTCGTCGATCCAGGAGCGAAAGACCTCCTCGTCGGGCGGCGTCCAGTCGAGGCCGCCGTCCGGCCCGGTGATGTAGCCGTCAAGTGAGACGTTCATCGAATAGGTCACGCTGCGCATCAGAAGTCCTCCTCGGTGACGGGTTCGACAGTACGACCGCCGGACGCCGCAGGACTCATCGCGGCTCGCGGGATCTTCTGGGCCGAGTCACCTCACGAGACCCGCCGATCGGGTGGCAGGTGACGCATGTTCCCTCCACGGACACGCGCGACGTCAGGCGGCCGCCCGCGTTTTGACCACGGCGAAGGCTGGACGGTATACGGGCGGTAGGCGAAAGGCTACGGTGCACTCAATACATCGCGAGCAGAAAGGGGACGGGCGCGATGTCGAGCGACGATACGGCCTCCGCCCGGCGGGAAACACGCGGGCTCCGTAAAACCCCGTTGAGCAATCCCGATCGGCGCCGTGAGGTGCTGGATGCCGTCCTCGCGCTGCTGGCCGAGGTGGGCTACGAGCGGCTGACCATGGACATGGTCGCTCAGCGTGCCCGAGCCAGCAAGACCACGATCTATCAGCGATGGCCGTCAAAGGCCCGCCTGGCGGTGGCGGCTCTGGAGCAGCACCGGCCACAGATCATCGACCACGACACCGGCTGCCTTGTCGAAGACCTGCGGTACCTGCTCGCCGCGTGGTTCGCCGGCTGGACACAGCTTGACCGCGGATTGGCGATCGCCCTGCTGGAAGGCAGCAGAACCGATGCCGAGCTCGCCCGCCTGCGTCGGGAACGACTGCGCACCCCGCTGCGTCAGGCCGCCCAGGCGATCCTGGCGCGCGCACATGAGCGCGGGCAGATCCCCGACGGCGTCGATGCGGAACTTCTCGTGGAGATGCCGTTGTCGCTGCTGCTCATGCAGGTGCTGATCGAAGGCGAAGAACCCGGCCGCGCGCTTGTCGACCGGGTGGTGGACGGGGCGCTGGCTCCGCTGCTCGGCATGACATCACGTGAACATCGCCAGTAAGGACGGGATTGTACGAATAGTACGAGGGCGTACTGTGGAGTTGTGAGCACCACCGCCGGATGAAGCGGAGCCACTCCATGAACGCAGCCCAGCCACTGACCGTGACCTTGCCCACGCAACGCAGCTGCCCGTTCGATCCGCCTTCGCGATACCAGAGCCTGCAACAAGAGCAGCCCATCGCCCCGCTGGCCTTCCCCGACGGAAGTGTGGGCTGGCTGCTGACCCGGCACAAGGACGTCCGCGCGGTGCTGGCCGACGACCGCTTCAGCTCCGACCGGACAAGGGCCTCCTCCCCCGTACGCCGCACCTTGTTCCGCCCCCAGGACAGCCCGGGAATGCTGCTGAACATGGATCCCCCGCAACACACCCACTACCGGCGCATGCTCACCCGCCACTTCACCGTGCGCAGGATGCGCGCTCTGACCCCGAGAATCGAGCAGATCGTCGCCGACCACCTCGACGCCATACAGGCGGCCGGTCCTCCAGTGGACCTCGTCCCAACTTTCGCCAGGCCGATCCCTTCGCTGGTCATCTGCGAGCTGCTCGGCGTGCCCTATGCCGACCGGGACGGCTTTCAGCAGCGCACCGCCACCCTGCTCAAGCTCGACACCCCCGAGGACGAGTCGCGGCAAGCCCGTACGGCGCTGCGCCAGTACATGCGCGACCTGGTCGCCGCGAAACGCCAGCACCCCGACGACGCCCTGCTCAGCACCCTGATCCAGGCAGGGCAGGACCCGCAGACGGCGCTGACGGACGAGGAGCTGGCCGGCATCGGCCTGCTGCTGCTGGTCGCAGGACACGAGACCACTGCCAACATGCTGGCCCTGGGCACGTACACCCTGCTGCGCCACCCCGACCAGCTGCATGCCCTGCGTGAACATCCCGAAAATATCGAACGCGCGGTCGAGGAGCTCCTTCGCTATCTGACCATCCTGCAATTCGGCCCCGTCAGGGTCGCCCGCCAGGACGTCGAGCTCGGCGGCGAGCGCATCCGTGCTGGGCAGACCGTGGTGCTGGCCCTGGCCGCCGCCAACCGCGACCCCCATCAGTTCGCCCATCCTGACGAGCTCGACCTGGCCCGCGAACCCTCCCAGCACGTCTCCTTCGGACACGGCGTTCACCAGTGCCTGGGCCAGCAACTGGCTCGCGTCGAGATGCACGTCGCCTTCCCCGCGCTGCTGCGGCGCTTCCGCGGCCTTCGCCTGGCCGTAGCACCGGAGCAGGTCCCGATGCGCGACGACATGTTCATCTACGGCGTCCATGCCCTTCCCCTCACGTGGGACAGCTGAACACGCCGCCGGGCCGTACAGCACCTGAAGGACGAACGCTGACACGCAACGACACCCGTACGTAGGAACTCCAGCGACCGAAACGGAGAGCGACCGTGTGTGGTATCGCGGGATGGATCTCTTATCAGCGGGATCTACGCGCAGAGCAGGCGATCGTGGATGCGATGACGGAGACGATGGCCTGCCGCGGCCCGGACGACCGCGGCACCTGGGTCCAGGGCCACGCCGCGCTCGGCCATCGACGCCTGGCCGTCATCGACCTGCCGGGCGGCAGGCAACCCATGAGCATCCAAGCAGCGGGAACCACCACGGTCATGGTCTACTCCGGCGAGGTCTACAACTTCACGGAGCTACGGCAGGAGCTCGCCTCCCGAGGCCACCGCTTCACCACCGACTCCGACACCGAGGTGGTGCTGCACGGCTACGTGGAGTGGGGCGAGGCCGTCGCTGAGCGGCTCAACGGCATGTACGCCCTGGCCATTTGGGACGCACGCGAGCAGAAGCTCGTCATGATCCGTGACCGGATGGGCATCAAACCCTTCTACTACTACCCCACCCCCGACGGGGTGATGTTCGGTTCCGAGCCCAAAGCCATCCTCGCCAACTCTCTCGCCTCGCGCACCGTGACGCTGGACGGCCTGCGGGAGACATTCGCGTACGTCAAGACCCCCGGCCATGCCATTTGGCAGGGGATGCGCGAGGTCGAGCCGGGCACTGTGGTCACCGTCAGCCCGGAGGGCATCCGCACCCGCGTCTACTGGTCGCTGCAGACCCGGCGGCACCCTGACGACAGGGACGGCTCCATCGCCCGGGTGCGGGAGCTGCTTGAGGACATCATCCACCGCCAACTTGTCGCGGACGTACCGCGCTGCACCCTGCTCTCCGGCGGCCTGGACTCCTCGGCCATGACGGCCCTCGCCGCCCGCCGGCTCGCCGCAGCCGGGGAGAAGATCCGCAGCTTCGCCGTCGACTTCGTCGGCCAGAGCGAGAACTTCATCCCCGACGACCTACGCGCGACCCCCGACGGTCCCTACGTCCACGACGTGGCCGGCCACTCCGCGACCGAGCATCAAGACATCGTGCTCGAGTCCGGCCAACTGGCCGACCCTGAGATACGGGCCCGCGTGATCCGGGCCCGGGACCTCCCCATCGCCATGGGCGACATGGACGCCTCCCTGTACCTGCTGTTCAAGGCCATCCGGCAGCACTCGACAGTAGCCCTGTCGGGAGAATCCGCTGACGAGGTGTTCGGCGGCTACCAGCAGTTCTTCGACCCCGCGGCCCGCGCCGCCGACACCTTCCCCTGGCTGGTGCGCTTCCGGCAGCACTTCGGCGACGACGACAGCGTCCTCACACCGGACTTCACCAAGGCCCTCGATCTCACTGCGTACGTACGGGACAGCTACCGCCAGGCGGTGGCCGGGATCCAACGCCTCAACGGCGAAAGCGACTTCGAGTACCGGATGCGGCAGATCAGCCACCTCCACCTCACTCGTTTCGTCCGCGTCCTTCTGGACCGCAAAGATCGCATGAGCATGGCGGTCGGGCTGGAGGTCCGCGTGCCGTTCTGCGATCACAGGCTGGTGGAATACGTCTACAACGCTCCCTGGGAGCTGAAGTCGTTCGACGGCCGGGAGAAGAGCCTGCTGCGCGAGGCCACCGCCGACCTGCTGCCCACGTCGGTGTACGAGAGGGTGAAGAGCCCCTACCCCTCCACCCAAGACCCCGCATACGCCGTAGCACTGCAGAACCAGGCCAAGGACCTCCTGAGCACCCCGTCGCACCGGGTGTTCGACCTGATCAGCCGCGAACGGCTCGCCCGGGCCACCGCCAGCACGCCCCAGATCAGCCAGGCGTCCCGGCGTGGTCTGGAGATGGCCCTCAACCTCGCCCTATGGGTCGACCTGTACTCTCCCGACCTGACGCTCAGCTGAGCGCTCGACGTCCGTCGGATCGGTGATCGGCAGGTCGGCGGCCTCCTCCGTATGGCTTGCCTCGGCCAAGCAGTACCCCTGTCCAGCCGAGGGCGTGTCGTCATGGTGCGAACATCGCATCCGCTCAGGAGGACGCGGTCCTTGCGCTGGACCGGCTCCCCCTCGTCCACCAGGATGAGCATCGGCTTGCCGGGCTTGTTCCTGGCCTCAGGATGCCGGTCTCGCGAGCCGCAGTCGCTGCTCGATGCCCACGCGGGCGCGATCGAACACCTTGGGGTCGGCGAACATGACGTAGGTCGAGTTCGCCAGGGCCAGCAGCGAGTTGAGCTCGAACGCGAGCTGCTCCGGATCTTCCTCTGCCGCGACGTCTCCGACCGACTGCGCCTTCTCGACGAGGTCGACCAGGCGTCGCATCCACTCGGCCTGGAACTCGGCGATGCGCTCGCGTACCTGCCCCGGGTGGGTGTCCAGCTCGGCGGCCGCGGCCGCGAAGAAGCACCCGCCGGGAAAGGTGCCGCTGCCGACGTGCGTGAGAAACCCGTCGAGCAGCTGGGTGAGCTGCTCGATCGGGTCGCCCGCGGCGAGCGCCGGGCGGACAACGTCGGCGTCGAAGATTTCCGCCGCGGTTTCGACGGTGGCGAGCTGGAGCTCTTCCTTGCTGCCGAAGTGCGCGTAGAGCCCGCTCTTGCTCATCCCGATGTGCTGGGCCAGGTCACCGATGGAGAGCCCGCGCAGCCCCTCGGTCGTGGCGAGCTCCGCCGATGCCTTGAGGATCGCGTTCCTGCTGCGTATGCCGTCCGAACGCGGGCGGCGCCGCCTGCTGGTGCTCGTCATGTTTGACAAGTTAGCACGGTCGTGCTTACTCTCCAACGAAGTACGAACGGTCGTGCTATCTATGCATGATCAGTCCACGTCAGGAGATCACCATGGCGAAGTTCATGGACGTACACGAAGGCTTCACCGGCGCCACCCAGGAGCAACTGGCAGCGGCCCACGAGGCCGACCTCGCGATCGAAGCGGAGGAGGGCGTTCACTTCGAACGCTCCTGGCTCGACCCGCAATCGGGCAAGGTCTTCTGCCTGGCCACCGGGCCCGACAAGGAGGCGGTGATGCGCATCCACGAGCGTGCCGGGCATCCCACCGCCGAGGTCTACGAGCTCGAGGCAGAGGTCTGATCCCGCGCCCGAGATCTTTGTGGCGCGCCTGGTACTCCGTCAACCGGCTCGGTCGCCGTCGGCGACGTCGGCCGCGAACCGGTCCCAAGCGGCCTGACGCGACACCCCCAGAGCCTCTCCGATCCTGGCCCACGTCACCCCGCGATCCCGCAGCAGCCGCACCCACGCCCGCAGGTCACGCTCAGCCTGCTCCACCGTGAGGGCCTGGCGGGGAAGCATGGTCAGCATGTCCTCGTCGGACATGCTGACCAGGTACTCGTCGGTACGCGGGTCGGGGCCGCGGTGCACGCGCTGCGGGGCGCCGTCCGCCCGGGGCGGGGTGTCGGCGATGACCAGACGGCACAGCTCCACGCAGGCGTCGCAGATGTAGACGCCGGGGCCCGCGACCACCCTCCCGGCCTCGGCATAGGGCTTGCCACAGAAGGAGCATCGGGTCGCCAGACCCTCTGCCGAGCCTACGGGTCGCCTGCGCCTGCTTTGCGTCACGCGCCGATCATCCCACACGGGCTGTCAGCCTGCCCTTGACAGCCATTCCTGTCAAGGGCAGGCTGACAACCAAACGATCTCCCGAGAGGACAGGCTCATGCGAACCGCCCTGCCCGACCTGCAGCCCTCCCGCGGCGGCCGCGGCCGCCCCTTCGGAGCCGCCCGCAACGAAGATGCGGACCACGGCTACATCGAGGAGGAATACCTGCTCAGCGGCACCGCCACCGCCTACCGCGACGACCCCGCCGAGCCGGGGCAGGTCGGTGTACGCGCTCACGCCCCCTACGTCACCCGCGTCCTCGTCCGAACCCCCGAGCCACGAGAACGCTTCAACGGCACCGTCGTGGTGGAATGGTTCAACGTCTCCGGCTTCATGGATGCCGGCGTGGAATGGCTCTACACCCACACCGAACTGATACGCGGCGGATACGCCTGGGTCGGCGTCTCGGCCCAGTGCGCCGGTGTCACCGGCAGCGCACTGCCCCCCGACGGAGCCGCGCCGGGAGGGCTCAAAGCCTGGGACCACGACAGGTACGGCACGCTGTACCACCCCGGCGACGACTACTCCTACGACATCTTCTCCCAGGCCGGGCACGCCATCGCCGAGCTGTTCCCCGGCGCGCGGCTCATCGCCGCCGGCGTGTCACTGGCCGCCTACCGGCTGACCACCTACATCAACAAGATCGATCCCATCGCCCGCGCCTACCACGGCTACCTGACCCATAGCCGCATCGGTGCCGCCTCTCTGCTCGTGCTGCCCGACCCGCCCCAGATGGACCCCCGGCCGGTGCCGTTCCGCGACGACCTGCGGGTACCCGTCCTGGCCCTGCTGACCGAGACCGACCTCATCACCCTGGACTACCTGTCCGCCCGGCAACCCGACGGACCCTGCCTGCGCGTCTGGGAGATCGCCGGAACGGCCCACGCCGACACCTACAGCGACGCCGCTGCCTCCCACGACATGACACGCCTGGAACCCGCCCGCATGGCCGCCGCCCTCGCCCCCCGCGAGCGCGCCGCCGGCTTCGAGCTCGGCCACACCGTCAACGCCGCGCCGCAACACCACTACGTCGCCAACGCCGCCATCCACCACCTCGCCCGCTGGGTACACGACGGCACGCCTCCGCCGCACGCCCCCCGCCTGGACACCCGGCCCGGACCGCCGCCCGCGATCCGGCGCGACGGCCTCGGAAATGCGCTCGGCGGCATCCGCACCCCCTGGATGGACGCGCCAACCGCCGTACTGACCGGGATCAGTCCCAACAACGGCCTGATCGAGAGGCTCTTCGGCCAGACCGTCCCCTTCACCGGCGCCACCCTGGCCCAGCTCTACCCGGGCGGCGCCGGCGACTACCTGGCGGCCTTCGGCGCGGCCACCGACGCCGCGGTCGCCGAAGGCTTCCTGCTGGAGGCGGACACCAACGAGATCAAGGACCTCGCGGCCGCCGCGTACCAGGCCGAATCCCGTAAACCGTAGAGATGGGCAGCGACTCGGCACCGTACGTGAGCATTCCAAGGCGGTCTCGCTGCCCTCACAATGATCAAGCCGAGCCGCGTGCGCCGAGGACAGCGAATCGGTCCGGACCATCCGCGCCTGGGCGCAGCACTGGGCCTGCCGGAAATTGGCTCGCGGCGGCACGACTGCACCCACCGCTCCATGACCGCGTTCATGCGTAGCAGGACGCCGGTGAGCTCCGTGTGGATACCAAAGGGCTGCGGACTTCCCACCCTGGTCATGGATTCGGCCACCCCAGGGGCCGCCGCCCGGCGCTCCGCTTGACTCACCAGGACCTGCCGCCCGCCTGACTCATCGTGGGAGGATGCGGGTCAGTCCTGCGGGCGGGCGGCGATGAGGCGGCGGACGAGCTCGGCCAGTTGCTCGCGCTCGGGCTCGGTGAGGGTTGCGAACCATTCGCGCTCGCGCCGATTCTGCTCCTCGAAGGCCACGCTGACCGCCTGCCTGCCCCGGTCGGTGAGCGCGACCATGACACTGCGGCGGTCATCCGGCACACCACGGCGCTCCACCAGCCCATCACGCTGCAGGGTGTTGACGGCGTTGGACACCGCCGAGCGGGTCATGGCGGACATCTCGGCGAGGTCGCTCACCCGGGTCGGCCCGAGCAGCCAGAGCTTGAACATGAGCCGGAACCCGGGAAGCGTCCAGCCCTTGGGCCGGTGGATGCGCGACTCCAGGTCGGCCACGAGCACGTACGACAGGTGCAGCAGGTTGTAGGCGAGCCCGAAGACCGACGCGTCGACGTCGGCGGGCAGCTTGGCCACGTGATCGCGCGCGTAGCGCTCGTACCAGACGTCCAGCTGTTCCACCTGGGAATCCTCCCACCTCTTGTCGCCCTCAGATAGATGTGCGCACAATAGTTTTGGCCAAACCAATCTACGGGAGTTGTCATGCGGATCCTCATCGTGGGCGGCGGTATCGGCGGCCTTGCGGCGGCCCTGAGCCTGCACGCCGCCGGGTTCACCGAGATCACCGTGACCGAGTCGGTCGAGGAGATCCGGCCGCTCGGGGTCGGCATCAACCTGCTCCCGCACGCCGTACGGGAACTGACCGAGCTGGGACTCGCCGAGCAGCTTGAGGAGACAGGGCGGGCCACGGCGGAGCTGACCTACTTCGACCGGCACGGCAGCCTGATCTGGAGCGAGCCGCGCGGGCTGGCGGCCGGATACCACTGGCCCCAGTTCTCGATCCACCGGGGCGAGCTGCAGATGTTGCTGCTGCGCGAGGTCGAGGCGCGGGGCGTGCCGGTGCTCACCGGGCGCAGGCTCACCAGGTTCGACGAGGCGGAGGCGGAGTTCGCGGACGGCTCGACGCTCGGGTTCGACCTGCTCGTCGGGGCGGACGGCATCCGCTCGACCGTCCGGGCCTGGTTCTATCCTGACGAGGGACCGCCGCCGTGGAACGGCCTGGTGCTGTGGCGGGGCACGACGAACGCGCAGCCGTTCCTGTCCGGACGGTCGATGATCATGGCCGGCGACGGAGAGCGGAAGTTCGTCGCCTATCCCATCAAGGACGGCTTGATCAACTGGATCGCCGAGCGGCCCGTCGTCGGCGAGGCGGCCGACCGGGGCGACTGGAACCGGCGGGTGCCCGCGCAGGAGATCCTGCCGCACTTCGAGCAGTGGCGGTTCGACTGGCTGGACGTGCCCGGCCTGATCGCGGGCGCGGAGGCGATCTACGAGTATCCGATGGTGGACCGTGACCCGTTGCCGCGATGGACGTACGGGCGGGTGACGCTGCTCGGTGACGCCGCGCACGCGATGTATCCCATCGGGTCGAACGGCGCGTCCCAGGCGATCCTCGACGCCCGCGCCCTCGCCTTCCACCTGGCGCGGTCCGGCGATGTGGACCATGCGTTGCTCGCCTACGAGCAGGACCGGCGCGAGCCCACCACCGCGCTCTGCCTGGCCAACCGCCAGATGGGCCCGGAGATCGTCATGAAGCTCGTCCACGAGCGGGCCCCCGACGGCTTCACCGACATCGAACAGGTCCTCCCGCGGGCCGAGCGGGAGGCCATCGCCGCTTCCTACAAGCGGCTCGCCGGGTTCCACCCCGACCTGCTCAACCAGCGCCCCTCCTACACGCCATGACGACCTACGAGCCGATGCGACCGGGCCTGGAGCCGCTGGCCCGGTTCCGGGTGGAGTTGGCCGCGGTCAAGGAGCTCGGCCAGACGCAGTGGGGCCGGCGGCGGGTCATCGACGTCCTCGGGGGATCGTTCGAGGGGCCAAGACTGGCCGGGGAGGTGCTGCCGGGCGGAGCGGACTGGCAGGTCGTGCACGCCGACGGCAGCGCCAGCATCGACACCCGCTACACGCTGCGCACCCACGACGACGCTCTGATCTACATACAGACCCAGGGGCTGCGCCACGGGCCGCCCGACGTGATGGCCGCGCTCGGCCGCGGCGAAACCGTCGACCCGGCCACCTACTACTTCCGGCTCGCGGTCAGGTTCGAGACGGCCGCGCCCGGCTATCTGTGGCTCAACAGCACCCTCGCCGTCGCCTCCGGCATGCGCGCGGCGACGGCCGTGTGCTACGACGCCTACGCACTTTCCTAGACAAGACGGGTACGCATCGTGATCCCACCCGATGCGACATAGATCGCACTCCCCCGAGGCGCCTCGACAATCGTGAATATTTCCATCTCCGACGCGATAGGGCCTGAGCTGCGGTTAAGCGTGGTGGTATTCGGCACCAAGGAGTGGCTGATCAACGTCGCCACGGCCTGCCGTACCCGAGCCATGCATACGGCGGGCCGCTGCGCTCGTCGTGGTGACGACACGTTGCCCGCCGTTCGGAATCCCGTCATGTGACCGCCCTAGGGTGCCCGCCATGAGAAGTATCGCCATCATGATGTGTGCGGGCGCCATGGCTCTCGCGGTGGCCGCCCCCGCCGCCGCCGAGCCCGAGCGTGGGGAGTTCGGCAGGGCGACGCTGACCGGCTTCGCCTCGCTGCCCGCTCAGACCTACGTCCCAGGCAGCGAGCCCTCCGGCTCACAGCTGGGCACGACCCCGATCAACGGGATCACCCCGCCGTTCCCGGGGCAGCCCGTCCAGGGCTTCAGCGGCATCGCCCGCCGCCACGACGGCACCTTCGACGTCCTGTCGGACAACGGCTACGGCGCCAAGGCGAACAGCGCCGACTTCCTGCTGCGCGTGCACCGGGTCAAGCCCGACTTCACCGGGAAGACCGTGCAGGTGCTGGGCGGGTTCTACCTGTCCGACCCGCGCGGCCTCGTACCCTTCCCGCTCACCAGGTCCGACCGCAAGCTCACCGGGGCCGACTTCGACGTCGAATCGATCGTGCGCTCCCTTGACGGCAGCTACTGGATCGGCGACGAGTTCGGCCCGTTCCTGCTGCACTTCAACGACAGGGGTGAGCTCCTCGACGCGCCGATCGAGCTGCCCGGTGTCAGGGCGCCCGAGAACCCGAACCTCGGGGGTGCCCAGCCCAACCTCGGCCGCAGCAAGGGCTTCGAGGGCCTGATCAGGGCGGTGGACGGTCGCCACCTCTATCCGCTGCTGGAGGGCACCGTCACCGGCGACCCGGCGGGCACGCTGCGGATGCAGGAGTTCGACCTGCGCAAGCGCGCCTACACCGAGCGCCGGTGGACGTACAAGCTGGACGACCCGGCCAACTCGATCGGCGACGCCATCGCGGTCGACCGGCACCGCTTCCTGATCGTCGAGCGGGACAACCTGCAGGGCGCCGCCGCCAGGACCAAGCGCATCTATCTGGTGGACAACCGTGACAGCGACGGCGACGGCCTGCTCGACAAGACGCTGGTCGCCGACCTGCTCGACCTGGCCGACCCGCGCGGCATCGGCGGCGGGACGGGCGGCACGTTCACGTTCCCGTTCCAGTGCATCGAGGACCTGATCATCCTCGACGACCGCACGGTCGGGGTGCTCGACGACAACAACTATCCGTTCTCATCGGGCCGTACGGCGGGCCAGCCCGACAACAACGAGTTCATCACCATCGAGCTCTCGCGCGGCCTCAAGGCCGACCCGCGGGTCTACCAGTAACCCAGGGTGCCAGCGGACGGGCGGCGCAGGTGATCCGCACGATCCAGTCCGAATCCCCCGCCGCCCGGGTCGCCGCCGGGCCCCGCGCCTGCCGGACATTCCATCCAGGCAGCTCAAGCGCCGTGAGAACTTGTGGAGTCCTGGCGTAGTAGGCAAGTACGCGATGGAACGCCTACGCGGGTTGCCCTGTGCGTGGCACGGTCGTCCCTGATCGGTGAGGGGTGTAGACGGCGCCGTCGGGGCGGCCCAGCCGGGCGGAACCGCGAGTCAAGGACGCATGGCTGCTCGCGGGTACGCGGGACCCGCGACGACCGCGTGGACCAGCGGCAGACCATCACGGCCAGCGCGATCGCGGCGGGGACGGGGGCGACGAAGCGGCGCAGCAGGGCGGCACACAGCGTTACGCCCCTGACGCTGACGGCAATCGTGAACATGGTGGAAGGAATCGCCACCACGCGACGCTGGCCGACATCAATCTTCAGGCGTCGAGAAGCTCGACGGTCACGCTCGCGACGTCACCGGCGCTGAGGCCTTCGGCCTCGCGAACGGCCCGCTTGATCGGCAGCGCGTAACAGCCGCGCCCCTTGTCGGGAAAGATCGAGGTCCTCCAGTTGCTCCCGCCGATCGTCACCTGCACCCGCAGCGAGCCGAACCCGTGCCGCGACCTGCCCATCAGGTCCTGGATCTCCTCGGAGTCCTCGACGGGCAGGCTGACGAAGGTCCAGCTGTCATCCCGCCGCGCATCCCAGATCCACAG
Organism: Nonomuraea sediminis; assembly: GCF_018531495.1. Classification (GTDB taxonomy): domain Bacteria; phylum Actinomycetota; class Actinomycetes; order Streptosporangiales; family Streptosporangiaceae; genus Nonomuraea; species Nonomuraea sediminis. The sequence continues at coordinate 443,725 of NZ_JAHDTI010000007.1, read as the reverse complement.
CTCACCATCGAATTCCACGACCACGAGCACAGCATCGCAGGCGGGTCCGACAATCATCACGGAGTCTCCGGTCGGGGGACGAGGCAAGCCCCTTGGCCGGGGACAATGATGTCGGCCACCACCGCGCGGGCGAGGCCGGGTAGGCCGCAGTCGAGGCGGGCCGGGGCGGGGCGGGGGTGGAGTTGCGGCCCAGGATTCGCCGAGGCTTTGTTACACACCTCGCTCGCCCTGATGACCTACCTCCGCCAGAAGTGCGCGGCCGGCTTCCAGTGCGTGCTGAGCTTCGGGTCGCGGCGGGCCGTTGCCTCCGGCTCGCGGCGGGCCGCCGCCTCCGGCTCCCGGCGGGCTGTTGCCTCCGGCTCCCGGCGCGCACGCGGTGGGGGCCCGAGAAGGATCGGGCATGCGGCCTGGGGGCCGGCGCCGCCAGCGCGTGCACGCCGACCGGCCGGGGCGTGGGTGCGACCAAGAGCAGGTGTGGCAACCGAGGGTTGGCGCGTTGGGTAACGGGTGAGCAGCCGTTCCGCACCAACGAGTGCCCACCTGTTCTCCGCGTCAGAATCCGGGCGGTGGAGTCACGCCTGCCCCTGGCTCGACGTGCACGATGATCACGCCGTCGTTATAGGTTTCGGCTGTCGCCACCTTCCAAGTCGGATCGATGCGGGAAGCGGGCACGTCTTGCTCGTAGCGGACGCCCTTGCCCCCGTCCCGGAGCGGCCAGTCGAGCTCGTAGGCCACCTTCAGGTCGTGCTCGCGCACGACTTGTACCGCCTCGGCCACCGAACGTCCCTGAAGCTTGACTCCAGCCAGCGCCTCGCCTGGCCAGCTCGCATCCGCAGGGTAGGCGTACCTCTCGCCGGGCTTCGCCGGGCGGCCCAGGCTGAACTGCGCGGGCCCCTTGATGCCGGCGGTAACGCGGAAGGCCGTCAGACACCCTTCGACACGCTTGCCACAGTCGGACAGGGTGGACGACATGCGGGCGTCGGGATCACTCTTGTCGAACCCGACGACGGGCGCGCGCTGCTGCGGCGAGACGGGGATCAGCTTGACCGTGACGTTGTCCAGCCCAACCTTTCGGAAGGCCTTCTCCAGCTCGGCTGGATCGGGATCACCGTCAGTGATGTAGAAGACGAACCAGTCACCGTCGCGGTCGATGGTCACGGCCTGGCTGGCGTACACCTGCTCGGATTCGTTGAAGAGGGATGGCACGACGACAAGGGCTCCAGCCAGGACAGCCGCTGCGGCCAGGCCCAGCAGCGCGCGGCGGGGTGACCGAGTGAGTCGCCGCCGGGCCGGCTCCTGCTCCAGCAGGACGATCTCCGCCAGTAGCGCGTCCGCCCCCGCGGTGGACGCCCTGCCGACCAGGTCCTCGTCCAGCACCCTGGCCCGGTTCTTGAAGATCTGATCGTTGTTCACCGTGACTCCCTCTCGATGAGCGGCCGCGCTTCGAGGCGGGCGACCGATGGGCGGGTCTTCTCCAGCGCCTTGGCGAAGCGCTTGCGGGCCCGGTGCAGGCGGATGCGGGCGGCGTTACGTGAGCAGCCCAGCACCGCGGCGATCTCTCCAGGGTCGAGTTCCTCCCAGACGGCCAGGGCCAGCAGCTCGCGATCACCGTCGGAGAGCATGTTCATGGCCTCACCTACTTCGTCAGGCCCGGCCTGAGGAGAGGGTGTGGCGTAGAGGACTTCAACCTCGGCAGTGAGCTCGGCGTGCCGGGTGGCTCTGCGTCGCTCGCCACGCCGGTGGTTGGCCAGGACCCGCCGGGCCACGCCGTACAGCCAGAGTCTGCCTGCCTCGCCATGTGGAAGCTCTGCTATCCGCCGCCACGCGATCACATAGGTCTCGGCCACGACATCGGCCGCGTCCTCGGGAGAGGAACACCGCCGCATGGCGTAGCCAAGGATCTGTTCATATGTTTGCCGGTACATGGCGTCGAACCGGTGCCGGCTGTCGGTTTCATCCACGCGTCATCCCTCATCGGACCTTTCGAACGCTTTGGGTTTCGTTCTCTTCGTGTCCGCGAGCGACAGCAGAATTTCAGGCGACAGCGGCAGCACCGTGCCGGTCATCGCCCGGCTGGTGCAGGCCGATAGGGACACCACGATCCACCGCTTCCAGGTACGGTTGCCCGACCGGTTGGCCATGACCACGCCCTACCTGCGCCGGCGCAGCACCCAACGCCGCCACCCGGTCGTGCTGGAGGCCCAACGCCGCGAACGCGCCCGCATCCGCTCCGACCGCGGCCCCCGCTGGGCCGTCCCCACACCCCAGCAGCACCGAAGGCGTTCACGGACTCCGCACCAGGTCACAAGATCGACAGACCCGTCCAGAGCGCGATGGCCTCGGCCCGGGACACAGCCAGGTCAGCTGGTGCGCAGTGTCATGATGAGCGCGGTGGCCTCGTTCAACATGTTGATGGGGCAGCCCCAGTAGTCATAGATCCCCCCACGGGCACGGTTACTGCCGCAGACGACGAACACGCCGGTTCCCAGCTCAGCCTTCAGGTGGGTGGCCAGCCAGCCGACGAAGCCGCTGTTGTCCAGCTCGGCCGGGAAGTGAAAGGAGAAGATCCCGAACCGTTCGACATCTTGGTGCCGCTGGTCGTGTGGAACCAGGCAGCTCCAGCTTTCGTCGTCTCGGACCACTGCCAGTGTGTCGGCGGTGAGCGCCGGTGGCCGGTCTGCGGGCGACTCCTCAAAGCACCAGATGCCGTCGTGAACGACGAAGTCGGCTAGGGCGATCACATGGCGCAGGCGTTCCTCGGTCTGCTGCGGAGTCTCCCTGCTGACACTGACCATGACGTGCTCTCCTGATTCTTGCGGCCCTCTGGGCTCGTCCGGGGGGTCGTGGCATGCCGGAGAGATCCCTCAGCATGTTCGCATGGGCGAGGTTGTGCACCGACAACCGGTAAGGCATGTCAGATGCCCAGCCATCCATGCCTGTCCCGACCTGCCCGGCCTCTCCGACGCGGTGGACCAGCCGACGGTGGCGGAGATCGTGGCGCTCGGGCCCGGCGGACGGCCCTCATTCGAGGTGCTGCGGCACCGGACGCACGTGCGGGATACGCGACGGATCGCCGCCCTGATTGAACAGCACTGGACGCATGTGCGGGATACGCGACGGATCGCCGCCCTGGCTGAGCAGCACCCGCCGCCCTGATGCTGATGCTGGTTCGTCATGACCCTCACGCTAGCCAGGGTTTCTGGTACGCCCGGAATCGTTACGTGTCGGCGGGTGAGCTGCGGTCGCCGCGGGGTGTGAGGCCGAGGGCGGTGACGGCGCCGAGGGCAGCGGCTCCGGCGATGAACCACCAGGCGCCCTGGAAGCCTGCGGCCGTCTGGTGCGGCGAGGTGTCGAGCGTGCCGAGGACGGCGACCAGGACGGCCACTCCGAGGACGTATCCGAGCTGGCGGCCGGTGTTGACCACGGCGCTGCCGGTGGCGGCCTGGGCGGGCCGCAGGTCCGCGGTCGCGGCGGCGATCATGCTGGGCAGCGCGAGGCCGATGCCGATGCCGGTCACGATCCATCCGGGCAGGATGTCCGTCGCGTACCGCGCATGCGCGGAGGCGCTCACGGCCAGCATCGCCGCCCCCGCGCAGAACACCAGGTTGCCCACGGCGACGAGCGGGCCGACCGGCAGGCGCCGGGCCAGCCGCTGACCGACCATCGCGAAGATCGGGACCATCAGAGGCCCCGGCAGGATCGCGACGCCGGTGGTGATGGCGCTGTATCCGGCGCTGTTCTCCAGCCACAGGACGACGCTGGGGAACAGCGCCCCGAACGCCGTACAGAACACCAGGACCGTGACGTTGGCCCAGGCGAAGGTCGGCACCCGCCACAGGGCCGGATCGATGACGGGCGCCGGATGCCGCAGCACTCGCGCGACCAGGACCGCGATGCCGAGCACCGCGACGCCGAAGGCGCCCAGGGTCGCCGCGCCGGTCCAGCCCCACTCGTCGCCCTTCACCAGCCCGAGCGCGGCCGCGCCGATCGCGACGGCGAGCAGGCCGGCGCCGAGCGGGTCGGGCAGCCGGGTGATCGAGTTGTCGCGTGACTCCGGGATCAGGCGGAGCGCTCCGACGAAGGTCACGAGGCCGACTGGCAGGTTGATCAGGAACACCCAGTTCCAGGACACCTCGACCAGCGCCCCGCCGACCACCGGGCCGACGGCGGCGGCGAACGAGCTGGTGGTGGCCCAGATCTTCACCGCGCCCGCGCGCCGCTCGGCGGGCAGGGCGGTGAGCAGGAGCCCGAGGCTGGTCGGGGTGAGCACCGCGGCGCCGGCGGCCTGGAGCACCCGGAACGCGACCAGCCACGAGAGCGTCGGCGCCACCGCGCAGCCCGCGCTGGCGAGGGTGAAGACGGTGAGCCCGGCGAGGAAGCCCGCCTTGCGGCCGTGCCGGTCCGCCAGCCGTCCGGCCGGGATCAGCAGGGCCGCGTAGACGATCGTGTAGGCGTTGAGCACCCAGCTCAGGTCCGCCAGCGAGGAGCCGTGGAAGCTCGCGCCGATGTCGGTGAAGGCGACGTTGACCACGAAGACGTCGAGCATGGCCATGAACGCGGCCAGGCAGAGCACGACCACGATGGCGTCCGCGCGCTTCCGCTGGGGTCGCGTCCCGGCCGGCAGTGCCGCTTGATGCATGAGGATCTCCCGTTCAACCCCTGACTACACATTTGTGAAGCCAGCAGGCTGACTATACATAGGTGTAGTCATGGGCGGTAGTATGAATTCATGCCTGCCGTGATGGAGGGTCCGCTCGCGGATCTCAGCTCGTGGAAGACCGACCACTGCTCACTGGTCAAGGCCCTGGAGATCGTCGGAACCAAGTCGGCGCTGCTGATCCTGCGGGAGGCCTTCTACGGCACCACGCGGTTCAGCGCCTTCGCCCAGCGGGTCGGAATCACCCAGACGGTCGCGGCCCGGCAACTGCGCCACCTCACCGAGGCCGGCCTGCTCAACAAGCAGCCCTACCGTGACGAGGGCGGTCGTACGCGCGACGAATACGTGCTCACCGACATGGGCCGCGACCTGCTCCCGGTCGTCCTCGGCCTCATGCAGTGGGCCGACAAATATCTCCAGGACGGCGGTCCCCCGCTCCTGTACGTCGACCACGACACCGGTTCCCCGGCTCGGGTCGAGCTGCGCAGCGACGCAGGTGACCCCATCGAGCTGGAGGAACTCGGCGTACGGCTCAACCCCGCCTGGCGCAGGCCCCCGTCCGCCACCTGATCTGTCGCCTGGGACGCGCGGGGCTGAACGGCGTCCCGGCGGGCACGCAGAAGCTGTCGACCATTGGTCCAGCGCCTGTCCCGGCGGGCGCCGCTGAACGGCCTCGAGCCCGGCGGCCAGGAGTGCGATGAAGAGCAGCCCGGAGTGGTAAGAGCAACCGCGCCGCACCAGCCGGGGTTGGCCCGCCGTTCATAGGAGTCCAGCGGGTGATGTGGCCCGCCGGGTCGGGATGGCCGGAGCCGGACGCTGACGTCGCTTGACAGCACCCTTCCGGGTGAAAGGCTGAGGTTCTTCTCCCTGGTCAAGGAGGACCACGATGACCGCGACGCCCCCCGAAGCCCTCACCTCGGACCCCGCGGCACCGCAGATCGCACACTCGCTGGCAGAGATCCATACCAAGGGCGCAGGCCTGTTCTCCCGGGCGCTGGTGATGGTCAACGGAGACCTCTCCTTCGACGAGGCGCACAGCTACAGGACCCCGGTCGCGGGAGCGCGTTCCGGAGGGACGACGCGCTACTCCCTGGCGGAGACCAAGGACGCCGACCGGAGCTACCAAGGACGCGTCGACAAGGCTCAGGCGCGCATGTCCAAGCAGGACAGCGAGGTCGCCGTCCTGCAGGAAGCCTGGGACTGGATCGAGGCGCTTCATGCCTCGTTCCCTCATGGCGCCCACATCCGGGTCGTGGTGGTCGGCAACATCGGGCCGTGCACCGGATGCAAGGCCCGCCTGAAGCTGTTCCGGCAGGACCTCATCAGCGTGTTCGGACCCGGGCGGGTGATCGTGGAAAGCGTCTACGACACCAGCCAGATGTTCATCACGAAGGACTACGTAGAGAAGTACCAGGACTACGAGACGGGGACTACGAGCACGGTCTCGACGACGTACGGATACGAGGGCGCGACGGTGGAAACCTACCGGCCGCCGGGTCCTCCGCAGAGCGTGTCGTACTGGCTGTACCAGGTGGGGTAGGCGGTCCCGGGGCACCCGCAATCGCGACGCCGGGCAGGCGTCGCGAGGTCTTGCTCAGCGTGAGGCTCGGCTGCGCTGATGCTGCTGAGTGACCCCCGGCCGGAACACGCAGCCGGGGGTCACCGAGCAGTCGTTTCGGTAAGCGGGAAGCGCCTCCGGACGACCTGCGAACCAGACGCGCCTTCACACCTTCTCGGGCTGGCCTGTCAGATTGATCTGGCTTGCCGTACGGACATAACGGTCGCTGGCCAGTACGCTGACGAACGAGAGCGCGGCGAGCGCGACGAGCCAGAACGCCGGCGCGAGGGGCGTGTCGAGGGCTGCGAGCAGCCAGGTGACGGCGACCGGGGTGAGGCCGCCGAAGAGGATGGCGCCCACGTTGTAGCTGATGGACAGGCCGGTTCCCCGGGCTGTGGTCGGGAAGAGTTCGGCCATGCGGGCGGCGAGAGGTCCTGTGTACCAGGGTTTGATCAGCCCCATCAGCGTCATGACGATGGCCATCGTGACAAAGCTCGGCGCGGCTCGGAAGAGCAGGAACAGCGGGATGCCGGAGACGGCGATGCCCGCCGCCGCGATGGTGAGCATCCTGGTGCGTCCGATGACGTCGGAGACGTGGCCGGCGAGCGGAGCGATCAGCACCATGACGGAGCCGGTGATGATGACAGTGGTGAAGCTGGTCGACGCGGGCAGGCCGTACTGCCGGATGGCGTACGTCGGCATGTAGGTGATCAGATAGGAGTAGCCGGTCGACACGGCGAGGATCCCGATGCAGAGCGCCATCCTGGCCTTGTGTGAGCGCAGTGTCTGTGCCACGGGCGGCTTCAGCTGGTCAGTACGGCGCGCCTGGCTGAACTCCGGTGTCTCGCTGAGGTTCTTGCGGATGTAATAGCCGACAGGGCCGAGCAGCAGACCGAACGCGAAGGGAACACGCCAGCCCCACGACTCGAACTGCGCGTCAGACAGGGTGCCGCTGGTGATCGCGAGCAGCAGGGTGGCCAGAACTGTCGCGAAGGCCTGGCTGGCACCCTGCCAGCTGGCCATGAAGCCGCGCCGGTTGGCGTTCTGCTCGACGAGATAGCCCGTGGCGCTGCCGAACTCTCCGCCCGCGGAGAAGCCTTGCAGCAGCATCGCGAGCACCATGCCGATCGGTGCGGCGATACCGATCGTGTGGTAGCCGGGCAGGAACGTGATGATCAGCGTGGCGAGCACCATGATGCGGATGGAGGCCATCAGTGCGGGCATCCGGCCCGCGCGGTCGGCGTAGGCGCCGAGCACGAGCGCGCCGATCGGGCGGACGACATAGGCGAGTGCGACGGTGCCGAATGCCAGGAGCAGCGAGCTCTTCTCATCCTGGCTGGGAAAGAATTGTTTCGCGATGGTGCTGGCAGCCAGAGTGTAGGCAGTGAAGCTGAGCCATTCCAGCGCGTTCCCCACCGATGCCGCGGCCACGGGCCGCCACTTGCCGCTCATAGTGCACCACCGATGCTGCGCAGGACCGCGGCCGCGGTCACGATGCCGTCATGGAACCGGGCGAGTTCGAAGTTCTCGTTGGGAGCGTGGTTGCGCTCGTCGACGTTGGCCAGCGGAATGCCGTAGCAGGGCAGTCCGAGCCCGTCGGTGATGCCCGCGATCGGCAGGCTGCCTCCCATCGCGGGCGCGAACAGCGCTGACTTGTCCGCCGTGGCGCTCACCCCATCGAGCACCGCCTGCGCATAGGGCGCGTCCGGCAGGGTACGCGAGGGCTCCATCATGGCCTTGAAGACGACCTCGGCGTGCGGAAGCCGGGCGGCCACGTGCTTGCGTACCGCATCGACGACCGTGGCGGCCCGTTGGCCGCAGGCGAGCCGCATGTCACAACGGGCGATCGCGACCGACGGGATCACCGACCGGTGCTCCTGATTGTCCAGGCACGTGAGCGAGTTGATGCTGAAGGTGGGCAGCGCCAACCGCTCGTTGACCCCGGCATCGCCGTACGGGTCCATGCGCTCGAGCCCGACCCCGGCGAGCAGCTCCTGCGGGGCCACGGGCAGCGCGTCGAGTGCCGCGCGCTCGGCCGTGGTCAACCCGGTGGTGCCGGCGTCGTAGCCCTCGACGAGGACGCGCCCATCGGGTGCCCGCATCGTTGACAGCAGCCACACCAGCTCCCACGCCGGATTGGCCGCGACGTTGCCCCAGTTCCCCGAATGCAACGCGGTATCCGCGCCCCGGACCGTGATCTCGAAACTCACCACGCCGCGCACGCCGAGCAATACCGTCGGCTCGTAGCTGTCGTGAACCGGCCCGTCGCTCCACACCGCGACGTCCGCGTCGAGGTCCGTACGCATCGCTGCGAGCGTAGCCGCGAGGTGCGGACTGCCGATTTCCTCCTCACCGTCGAGCAGCACCGTCACCGAGCAGGGCAGCCCCTCCTCGCTCGCACGCAGCGCGCGTACGGCGAGCAGCTGCGCGAAATGCTGCCCCTTGTTGTCGCCTGTGCCGCGCCCGTACATCCGGCCGTCACGGATCGCGGCCTCGAACGGCGGGCTGTCCCACTGCTCGAGCGGGCCGGCGGGCTGCACGTCGTAGTGCCCGTAGATCACCACGTGCGGGCTGCCGTCGGGACCCGGCGCGTGACCAGCCACCAGCGGCCACCCGCCCGTCTCGAAGAGCCGCGGCGCGAGGCCGCTTGCGGCCAGCAAACCCTTGGCGTGCTCGGCTGCCTCCGGCATGCCCTCCCCGGTGGCACTGACGCTCGGCATCCCGATCCAGTCGGCCAGCTCTTGTTCGTGCCGCGCCCGGTTACGCGCCACGTAGTCCTTGATGTCCTCGATCGACATGCCACCGCCCTTTGCGATTGCTTCCACAAAGTGAAATCGATCCCAATAATGAACATCGGTTATACTGCTGTCAATGGCTGAACCAACGCTGTCGACGGCCGAACCGGCACCGCGCAGGCGGGCGACCCCCCAAGACCTGCGCGCCCTGACACACCCGCTGAGCTGGCGCATTCTGCGCCTCTGCCTGGAGAAATCACAGACCAACCAGCAGCTCGCACAGCGGCTCGGCGTCGCGCCGGCCACACTGCTGCGCCGAGTGCGAGCCCTCACCGACGCCGGCTTCCTCATCGTCGAGCCACCCCGTCAGGGCGAACATGGAGCATGGGAACGCCCCTACCGCGCCACCGGTGCGACCTGGCGTCTCGACCTCGGGACAGATGCGAACCAACTGACAGGTCAGATCGATCTGGCCATCGTCGATGCCCACCGCGCTGAACTCGTCGAGAACGGCCCGCCCCTCAACCGGCACACCCGACGCGCGATCCTGCACCTCGACGCCGAGGCCCGCGCGGAACTCGACCAGCGGATCGACGCCCTCCTCGACGAATTCGAGAACCGATCCACACCGGATGGCACGCCGATATCCGTCCTGTGGAACGCGGCCGAGCAGGGAAACACGCCGTAGGGCGGGCGCAGGCTGCCTGTCGTACAGACAAGATCTGTGGCTGCAGTACGAGCCGGCGGGCGCCTGGAGGGCTCCCGCCGGCTCGGCTATGGGTGTTTACCGCAACAGTTTGGCCGCTGCCCAGTCTGCATGGTCGCTGTTGATGCCGTCGCCCGCGTCCGTCACCTTCAGCACCAACGAGTTCACGCCCGCGACGCTGACGTCGATGGACTGCGTCGCGCTCGAAGGCGTCATGACCGAGGGACTCTCATACAACTTGACGCCATCACCCCAGACCTGGAACTTGATCGTCGCATTCGCGCCGACCTCGTCATCCACGCCGACATCCGACTGGAACCTCGCATACCCACCGTTCAAGGCGTAAGTGATCGTGCCATTGGCGTGCGTGCCGATGCCCTTGGCGTAGGCGGTGCCGTTCAGCCTGATGGGGTTCCCGTCGACGCTCTTGTCCTTGCGGACGGTGCCGAAGTCGCTCCTGGCGTCGGTCCAGGTGAGATCGCTGAGGGACGTCGGCGTTTGAGGGTTCCCGATGAGCTTGGCCGCGGCCCAGTCGGCGTGGTCGCTGTTGATGCCGTCGCCCGCGTCCGTCACCTTCAGCACCAACGAGTTCACGCCCGCGACGCTGACGTCGATGGACTGCGTCGCGCTCGAAGGCGTCATGACCGAGGGACTCTCATACAACTTGACGCCATCACCCCAGACCTGGAACTTGATCGTCGCATTCGCGCCGACCTCGTCATCCACGCCGACATCCGACTGGAACCTCGCATACCCACCGTTCAAGGCGTAAGTGATCGTGCCATTGGCGTGCGTGCCGATGCCCTTGGCGTAGGCGGTGCCGTTCAGCCTGATGGGGTTCCCGTCGACGCTCTTGTCCTTGCGGACGGTGCCGAAGTCGCTCCTGGCGTCGCTCCAGGTGAGATCGCTCAGATCGACCGTCTGTCCGTTCCCGCCCGTGGTGGTCGTGACGGAGACGGTGTTGCTGGCCTCGGAGACATTCTTGGCGGCGTCGACCGCCTTGACCGTGAAGGTGTACGGCGTCGCGGCCGACAGCCCCGTCGCGGTGAAGCTCGTGCCCGTCGAGGAGCCGGCGAGCGTGGTGCCGCGGTAGACGTTGTAGCCGGTCACGCCGACATTGTCGGTCGACGCCGTCCACTTCAGGTCCACGCTGTTCGACGTCACGTTGCTGGATGTGAGGTCGGTCGGCGCGGTGGGGGCCGTGGTGTCGCCGCCCGCGGTGCCGGCGGTCGCGGTCACGGATGCACCGGCGGGCACCGGCGCGGTCACGTAGGACACCGGCTGGCCGTACAGCGACTTGGTCTGCGGTGTGTAGGCGGTGCCGTTCACGGTGATCGTGGCGGGGGTGCCGTAGAACTGGGCTTCCCAGGTGATGGTGCCGCCGGAGTTGTTGGTCAGCGTGGAAGTCGTCGTACCGGTGTGCTTGAGCTTGAGGTCGTTGTCGCCGACCTTGAGGTGGTCGATCTCCACCCACGGGGTCTCGGACGTCAGCCGTGAGACGGTGGCCACCTTGGCGTGCGGGGCGTCCGGCTGGACGCCCATCATGCCGTCGATGACGTTGCTGACCGTCGTGAACGAGATCTCCGGATAGGTGTTCCTACCGGTCATGAGCTTCTTGAGCCAGGCCCAGCCTTCCGAGGACCGGTTGTACTGGTAGTACGTCTCCGGCAGATAGGAGGTCGCCTCGACGTTCAGGTTGTCATCGTTGGCGGCGACGAAGTCCAGGTAATTGCCGGTCCTGGTGCCGTAGTCGCCCAGCCCGGTGAGCATCGTCAGGTAGCTGGCCTCGTGCCCCCAGCTGCTGTAGCCCGTGCCGGCGGCGTCCTTGCCGCGGAAGTACCGGTTGTTCGACGCGTCCCACCAGTTCGTCTCGAAGTAGTCGCGCACCCGCTGAGCGCGATTGGCCCACTTCGTGCTGTTGGCGTTGTCGCCCTTCGCCTTCAAGATCGCCGCATACGCCAGCATCGACTGGTATTGGTACCCGAGCGCGTCGCCGGCGGAGACGAGATTCTCATTCGGGAACTCGAAGTATGTCGCCGTGTATTCCCCGGTCTGCTTTTTCGCCACTGGCTGCTCGCTGGACGGGTTCGCGTCGTTCCACGTCACCTCGTGGCTGGTCAGGAACGACCCCATGGTCGAGTCGTAATACGCCGAAAGGGTCGGATCGTTGATCCAGTCCGCGTTGCCCGTCCACAGGTACTGCTTGTACGCCTTGGCCATCACGTTGAACGGCGACGGCAATTCCCGGAAGCCCGTGCCGTCGATGTAATACATGATGCCGTAGGAGCTGTGCGCCCACAAAGGCCAACCATTCTGGCCCTGATCGTCGGCATCGCCGGCGAACGTCTTCAGCATGTTGAATGTCTCGGCATCCAGGCCGAGCGCGTGCGCGCCATCCGACTGATGGGCGATGTCCCGGTTGTAGAAGGCTTCCCGATTGACGTAGGAACCCCAGTAACCGGGCGCCATCGTGGTGTGCGTGGAATCCTTGAGGCGCCACCACTCGGATTCGTGCCCCATCATCGGGTTCCCCGGGTAGAACGTCATACCCAAGGCTCGATTCTTGCCCCAGTTGAAGCCGTCGTTCAGCGTCGCGTTCGGTGAATCGATGATCAGCGTGCTGGTCGGCGGCCCCACATATTTCTGGATCGTGATCCTGTCGACGCGCGGCACCTCGCCGGCGGACGCAGCCGTCAGCTTGACGGTGTCACCGGCGTTAAGCGTGACCTTGCTCGACGTATGGTTGTCGATGTTCACCGGATTGGTGTAGTCGTCGCCGTACCGCTGGGATGTTGCCCACGAATCCACGGTGGCGGAATTCACGGAAATCGTGTACGTTACTCCGCTTGCGGTCTTGCCGTTGTAGCGCGTGATGATGTCGTAGGTTCCAGCGCTGCCGGTGAAGGTCTGGGTAGCGGTGCTGGTCTGCCCTGAAACGCCCTGGATGTAGGTGACGGTCTCGATTGCCGCGCCGTTATAGGTGTGGTTGACGGTGGCTGTCGTGAAGTTGGCCAGCGTCATGCTCTCGGCTTCGATAACGTACGGCCCCGCCGCCTCGGCAGGTAAGCCGGGAAGGCCAAGTGCAGTAAGGGCCGATACTAATAAGGCAAACAGTGCACAGGTAAATCGGCGCATGCGCGATCGATTCCTTTCGATATATTCGGGGTTTCGAGAACGGGCGTCCTCTGGTGTGCCGGGCGGCGCCGGCAGCCGTTGGCGGTCCGGACGACCTGCGTTTGCATGCGGCCGGTCACGTTGCTGAGGAAGTCGGCTGGTGCGACCACCCGCCCCCGAGGCCGTCGCCATCGGCGAAGCTGCGCGGGTAGATCTGGTAGATGACGGCATCTCGCCACCAGGCACGGGCGGAGTGGCTGGTCAAGGCTGCTGACCTCCGGTCGGGGCACGCGGGCGGGGCCCGCAGGTCGGGAGGGCACGGGGTGCGCGAGAGGTCCGCGCGGGGCGCGACGGGCGATGCGAGAACCAAAAAATGAACGTTCAAAATCACGCTATGACGTTGAGGAAACAACTCGCCCTGATCGCTGTCAACCCCTGAGATGCCCCGGGTCGTGGTACGGCGCCGCTCGGGCTACCGCTGGAGGCCCGCACCACCAGGCTCGGGGTGAGCAAGCGGGCGGTCGGCTTCCTCGGTGAGGGTGTGCAGCAGCCGGTCCAGGGTGGCGGCGACGGCCCCCGGCGCGTGCGGCCGGATCCGGAAGCCGAGGTTGACGTGCTCCCATGCCGGGCGGCAGCCTCTCCCTAACGATTTGAACGTTCAACACACCATGCGTCCTGCCGGCCCATGGGGTAGCCCCCACCGACGCGACGGGCGACGGGTGTGCCGGGGCCGGACGGACTTTTAGGAATTTCTTCGCAAGATTTGTTATCGCCCTTGCTTCGTGAGGTCTCCCATGCGCCGGATCGACCGGCCATCTGCGAGACAGAGCGGAGCATTCATGCAGCACGACGACGAGAGCACCTCCGTCAGGACGCGCGGGCGGCGCAAGCGGCGCAACCGCCGAGGTGGGCTCTTGGCTGTCGGCGCCACGGCGGTCGTCGCCGCTGTCGCCGGTATCTACATATTCGGCGGGGCGGGCGACAGTATCGAGCTTGTCGACACCGCGGGAGCCGTACCCACGAAGGCGGTGGCCGGTGGCGCAGTCAGGCACCCCACGCCCGCGGCGGCCCCTAGCTTGGCGCGCCCCACGACGAAGAGGGGCAAGCGGCGCCCCACCGAGCACAAGCCGAACCCCATCAAGACCGGCGTCAAGAGCTCCACAGCCACCCCCACGAGAGTCGCTGAGACGTCCCGGCCGGAAACCACTGCCCCGATCGACACCAGCCGCTTGGTCATGCCCGAGCCCGAGGTCACCGCCACCCCCAGAAACCCTCAGCCCGACCCCACCACCGGGTGGCCCCAACCCCACCCGACCACCACGACTGGCAGGCCTCGGCCCGAGCCCACGACCACTGGCAAGCCCCAACCCGGACCCACCACGACCAAGCCCGGACCCACCACGACCAAGCCCAGACCCACCACGACGGGTCAGCCTCAGTCGGGGGACGCCTCCCAGTACGTCCAGCAGATCCTCACCCTGACGAATGCCGAACGCGCCAAGGTTGGCTGCGGGCCGCTGCGCATGGAGAGCCAGCTGCAGGCCGCCGCTCAGGCGCACGCCGACGACATGGCCGCCCGCGACTACTACTCCCACACCAGCCTCGACGGGCGGAGCCCGGGCGACCGGATCACGGCGACGGGATACGGCTGGCGGGGCTGGGGCGAGAACATCTACCGCAGCCCCAAGAGCCCCGAGGAGGCCATGCGCGGCTGGATGGACAGCTCCGGGCACCGCGCCAACATCCTGAACTGCTCATACAAGGACATCGGCGTGGGCGTGAACCTCAGCGCCAACGGTCCCTGGTGGGTGCAGGACTTCGGTATCCCGAGCTGACCGGCGTCGGGGCACGGTGTGGTCATGGTGCGGGATCAGGCCGGTTTTGCCAGGTCCTGGACCCACACCGTGCCCTCGGGCCCGAGGACGGCTGCCACACCGGTGTCCCGGTACTGGCAGTTCAGCATGTTGTCCTGGTGCATCGAACCGTCCATCCAGTCCTTGAACGCCGCCGCCGGGTCGGTGGTCCCCCTGTCCAGGTTCTCCGCCCACATGGACCAGCCATAGCCCGTGGCCGAGATCCGGTCGGCAGGGCTGTGTCCGTCCTGGCCGGTGTGGTCGAAGTAGCCATGGGCCACCATGTCCTTGGCATGCCGGAGAGCGGCGAGGCTGAGGCGGGGATCCATCCGGAGCGGGGCGCACCCGTCCTGGGCCCGCCGAGTGTTGATCAGCGCGATGAGCCGCCGTTCAGGGCTCGCGGCAGGCCGGGCGGTCTGGCGCAGGGTACGGCGCGCCATCACCAGTCCCGATATCCGCACCGCCGGGGAAGACGACGGCGCCGCGACCGGGCGATGCTCGCCGGGATGCGAGGCGGGAGGCTGGGTGGTGGGCCAGAGCAGCGTCGCGAGCAGGACCGCCCCCGCCGTGCCACCCACCGCCGCGGTCACGCGCGCTTTCCCGGCATGCCGGATCCTGCCGACGATATGCCCTCCCCCGGGTCCCCCCGCTGATCCGGCCACCCCGTGCTGCCCGGCCCCGCCCATCTGCACAACCATCCCGTGCTGCCCGGTCCCACCCGCCTGCACAACCACCCCGTGCTGCCCGGTCCCACCCGCCGCAGGAGCCATCCCTGATTGGCCCGTGGCGGCGATCACCGCGGAGTGGCCGGTCGGGGCCGTGAGGTAGGTGTACAGCGGCACCACCAACGCCAGGCCGGCGAGCAGTCCCTCGACGGGCACCAGATCCGACTGGCGCCCGGAACAGGCGGCGCACTCCCGGACGTGCCGGGCGATCCGCTTGCGCCACACGGGCGCCGGACGCCCCTCCCAGGTCGCGGTGATCAGCGCCAGCTCCTCGCAGTACGGCTCGGCGGCGAGCGCCCGTACCACCACCCGCCCGACGTCCAGCTGGGCCTTCATCCGCTGGATACGCACGGCGGCGTGTTGCGGGGTGACGCCGAGCGCCTCGGCCAGCTCGGTACGGGTGAGCTGTCCCGCGGCCTCCTGCCACCACAGCGACAGCAGCTGCCGATCGGCCGGGTCGAGCCAGCGGGTCGCTTCGGCCACTTCGCGGCGCTGCCCGGATAACCCCAGGCGCAAGATCGTGAGGTCGACGAAGTCGCCCGCAGGATCGGGTGCCTCCACCGCCCGGTCCAGGGACGCCATGGCCTGCTGAGCGGCCCAGCGTTGCCTGATCTGGTTCATCGCGATGGCGACCAGCCAGGAGCGGAAGCTGGAGGGCTCGCGTAGCCCGCCGAGCCCGTCCAGGGCGCGGAACATCGTCTCCTGTACCACGTCGTCGACGTCCGCGTGGCCGTCCAGCGCCCGGCCGACGATGTTGTACACGAGCGGAAGGTAGCCGGCGACCAGCCGTTCCCTGGCCCGGCCGTCACCCGCTTGGGCCGCGCTCACCAGCTCCGGAATGTACTTGTCGTCCCTGCGCATGCGTTCCTCACCCACTGTCCGTGCGATCCCTATCAATGGGAGATGCGCTCGCATGGAAGGCATAACAGGAACCGGCCGACAAATGCCAACGCTCGACGTCGCTCAGGGGTGGGCGAGCCAGGACTGCTCCCAACCCTGCATGAACTGCCGGTGGGCGAAGCTCGCGGTGAGGTGGACGGTGGTCCCCAGCACGTGGACGCCTCGGCTGATGTGCTCGATGACGGCCGGCGCTGCCCAGTGATGGTGACGGTCTCGATGAAGTCGCAGGCCAGCAGCGCATCGGCTGGGAACCCAGGAAGTCAGCCCAGGTGGACGCCCGTTCGGGTACGGTGCGATCGTGATGCCAAGCGCGGTGAGCTCACCGTGCACCCCCCGAAACCCCCAGGACGGGTTACCGACACCCACCCCTGGACGGCGAAGGGCCGCCGTGACGGCGATGCGGTTGACCGTGGCCATGCCGTACGGGCGACGCGCTCGCGGCGGGTCAGGGGACGTAAGGGCGAAGGCTCATGTTGACGCCGAGTTCGAGCTGCGAGATCTGACGCCGGAGCTCCTGGAGGTGTGTCTCGTCCATGCCGTAGCGGTGCTCGTCCTCCAGGAGGGAACACAGCAGTTCCAGTGCGTGCACCGAGTCTCCCAGCTGCGCGTGGCATTTCGCCTCCATGTACCTGCAGCGCAGCACGCGCGGGTCCGCCGGCGTCATCCAGCGCGTCAGGTCGGGGACGAGTCTGGCGAAATCGTCGGCGGCCGACAGGTAGTCGCCTGACAGGAAGCGCGCGTCCGCCAGTTCGACTCGTACGTGCAGAGAGTCCGCTCCGGAAACGCGCTCCATGATCCGGGCCAGCAGCTGCGTCGCCTGCACGTACCGGCCCTCTGACTTGAGTCGTCGCGCCCTCTCGCGAACGCCGTCGACTTCCTCCGGGAACGCCGTTCGGCGCATGCCGCTGTGCCGAGTCATTGATGCGTGGACGGAGGACCCGGAGCTCTGCCGTGCCGTTCCCACGTTGCCGACGACGGCCGCGTACATGCGTAACGGGTGGTCGGCGCCCGGCTCCACGTACCCGGCGAGAGGAGGGAGCCGCCGGCAGTGGGCGGCCAGCCGTTGATAGACGTCGAAAGCAGAACCGGGGCGTTCGGCGGGATCCTTGGCCAGCAGCTGCAGAACCAGGTGCTCGAGTTCGGGTGGCGCGTCCGACCGCACCGCGCGCACGGGCCTCGGAATCAACTGCATCTGGTTCCGCATGGTGGCCAGTGCCGTGGTGGCACCGAACTGATTGTGGCCGGCGAGCATCTCATCGAGCAGGACGCCCACCGCGTAGAGGTCGCCCTGCGGGCTGGTGACCCCTTTCTCGGCCTGCTCGGGAGCCATGTACTGGGGAGTGCCCATGGCGGTGCCGACGTGGGTCAAGGTGGGTTCGTACGCGGTGTGTGCCGCGGCTATCCCGAAGTCGAGCACCTTGACGGTGCCGTCGGGGCAGAGCATGAGGTTGGCCGGTTTGAGATCTCGGTGCACGAGCGAGTGGGCATGTGCCACGGCCAGCACCGAGCAGACCTGGGCAGCGATCGCCGCCGCCCAGGCGATCGGCAGCGACCTTACTTCCGCGAGTATCGCCGACAACGGCGAACCGTCGATGAGCTGCATGACCAGGTAGTGGTCGCCGTCCACGGTTCCGCAGTCGTACACGACGGGCACGCCCGGGTGTTCCAGACGCGCGGTGATGCGCGATTCGCGGACGAAGCGCTGCACGAGTTCGCGCCTGCGCTGCTCGTCGTCGGCGCAGACCCGCTGAATGAACTTGACCGCCACCGGCCGGTCCAGCTTGGTGTCGTAGCCGAACATCACCTCGCCCATCGCTCCCGCTCGGCATGAGTGGGGGTCCAGCTCGTATCGCTCACCGATTGTTCTTCTGTTCAAGCGGGATTCGCCTCCCGTGGAGAACGCGATAAGAGGGGTCATAAGGTATTGCCCTCGTGCCACCCGAAGGTGACCCGTCTTGCGTTGCCCATGGCCTGACCGCGATATTCAGAAAGCGGAATGCCATGCGGGGTGCAGGTGGAATCCAGAACACATTCCTGAGCCGCGACTCAGGAATGTTAGCAGCATCCAGGCGAATTGCCAGACGAATGTGGCAACACCGGCCGCGAAATCCGCATGGCGTTCATCGCGTGGCCGCCGGGCTTTGATGACGCTGCGTAAATAGGCGCTCGAGGACCTGGGCGGCGGAACGGATGTAGGCGGAGTACAAGCGCACGTACATGAGCGCCGACCCGTACTGGCGGTGGCGAGCCTAGGGCCTCGAACCGCCGGACACAACACAGCCCCCGCTCCTCATGCCTGCCCGCCGTCACCGGTAGCGCACGGATCGCCGTACCGCGGCGTGTCTTCCTGTCGTATGAGCACTACCGGGGAGCCTCATCCGGTGGCACGGCCACACGCTCGAGCTTGGTCCAGCCGGTCCAACCTCGCTGCTTCAGCAGCTCGATCAACCGGCGCGCGGGCGGCACGGTGTCGAACGCCATCGTGTCGCCGTCATGGTCGCCGTACGGCTTGCGCAGTCCGGCGACCTCGATCGCACTGGTTTTCGTGGTCATGTCACCATGCTGAGAGACTGACCCAGCGTCAGGGTCAAGCGGCGCGGCGACAAGACGTCCGCACTGCGCCTGCCGACGCAGTGCAGGCGGCATGTCGGTATCCGTGGAGGGCTCCGCCGAGCCGATCACGTCGGGGATGACATCATCGGCAGGCGCAGGGCGGAGCGGTGGCAGAGCCTGGTCAGGTCACTGGCTGGTGGTCTTGACCGGCCGGACGACGAGGACCACCCGGCGCTCCCTGTCACCGACGGGCGGCTCGTACGGCAGGCCGTACCGCCTGGCCAGCACGTCGAAGAAGGAGCCCTCCGTGTCGGGCTCGATCGCCTCGACCACGCCACGGATCTCCAGATAGCGGTACGGCTTGTCCGGGTCGTTGACCGAGATCGATACGCGGGGCTCGGCGGTCACGTTGCGGCACTTCTGCCGGTCCGTGGTCGTGGTGAACCGCAGCACCTCACCATCCCAGATCTGCCAGACGGGCTGCACGTGCGGAATGCCCTTGGGCCCGATCGTCGCCAGATGGACGAACAGCGGCCTGGTCAGCAGGTCCTATGGCTCTCAGGAATCATGCCGTGAAGTTATCAACATGTTGATGATTATCGCAAATGCGATGACCGAAGGTATGCTGTTGGCCATGGGCCCTGAAGAACGGCTCGGCCTGGACATCAAGCGCGCCGAGCAGGAGTTGATGGCCGCCAAGCACACCGCGCTGAAGCCGACCGGCCTGACCGTGCCACAGTACGCAGCGCTGTACACCCTGGCCGGCAACCCTGGCATCAGCTCCGCGGCCCTGGCCCGAACCTGTCTGGTCAGCCCGCAGGCCATGAACGTTCTCCTCAAGAACCTCCAGGAACGCGGCCTGGTGGAACGCACCCCGCATCCCTGGCATGGGAACGTCCTGGAGACCACGCTCACCGAGGAAGGCAGGGCGGTCCTGGCCGCCGCCGACGCACGTGCGGTCCGGATCGAGCAGGCGATCGCCGACGAACTCACCCCGGACGAGCGTGACACCCTGCGTACTCTGTTGGACCGCTGCGTCAAGGCCGTCCGTCACGCAGGTTAGTCACCCGAACGGCGGCCGCGCTCTGCCGTTCACCACATTTCACGTCGTTTCGTTCACGTCAGGGAGTCTGGCCGGGGCAGTGTTGTGCACCTGCTTGAAGATCACCGAGGTGCGGAAGCCCGCGATCTCCCGGCGCTTGCTGAGCCGATCGAGCAGGAAGGCGTGCAAGTGGTCGAGATCCTGGACGGCGACGTGGAGAAGGAAGTCGTCGCCACCGCCGAGCACGAAAACGGCGAGCACTTCGGGCATGGCGCTCGCCGAGTCCATAAAGGCATTGATGACCGTGCGGCTGAGGGGGCGCACCTGTACCGACACCATGGCTTGGACGCCGCGGTTGAGCGCAGCCGGGTTGATCTCGGCGTGGTAGCCGCGGATGACGCCACGGCGGGTGAGCGCTCTGACGCGTTCCAAGCAGGTGGAGGGCGCGATGCCGAGTCTGCGGGCCAGTTCGCGGTTGGACTGCCGTGCATCTGTCTGGAGAAGCCGGATAATCTCCGAATCAAGTTCGTCCATGTACGGCAGTTTGCCAGCCATTCCGATCATTCGTTCGGCCAAGCCGCCATTGCGCATCCGTATGCCCAATGCTTGCAGAGCAATGCCGCTCGCATGACACGGAGGTTCGCCGGCATGTCCACTCTCGATCACGAACAAGTCCTGATCCGCACGGGACCGCGCTCGGGCCTGCCGGTCATCGTCGCCGTGCATTCGTCCAAGCTCGGCCAGGCGGTCGGCGGATGCCGGCTGTGGCGCTACGCCGACTGGCGCGACGGCCTCACCGACGCGTTGCGCCTGTCGGCCGCGATGACCGCCAAATGCGCCGTGGCCGGGCTTGCCAACGGCGGCGGCAAGACCGTCGTCGCCATACCCCCGGGCGCCGAGCTGGACGCGGCGATGCGCCGCGCGTTGCTGGACGACGTGGCCGACACCATCGCCTCACTGGACGGCGCGTATGCCACCGGTCCGGACGTCGGAACGACTCCAGAAGACATGGCGGTCATCGGTGAGCGCACCCCTCACGTCTTCTGCAAGCCGATACAGCACGGCGGCAGCGGCGACTCCTCGCCGGCCACCGCGAGCGGCACGCTGGCGGCTCTGCGCGCGGTAAGCCAACGCCTCCACGGCACGCGGGCGCTCACGGGCGTACGGCTGTCGCTGGTGGGGCTGGGCAGCGTCGGCCTGCGGCTGGCGCGCCTGCTCGCCGAGGAGGGAGCCGATCTTCTCGTCAGCGACATCGATCACGCCAAGCAGGCGGCAAGTGAGGAACTCGGCGCAACCTGGGCTTCGCCAGAGCAAGCCCTCACCTCCGACGTCGACATCCTCGTTCCTGCCGCGCTCGGCGGCATCCTCACCGAGGACGTCGTACCGCGGCTGCGCTGCGCCGCCATCGCAGGGCCTGCCAACAACCAACTGGCCACGCCGACCGTCGCCGACCTCCTGCACCGGCGCGGCATCGTCTGGGTACCCGACTACGTCGTCAGCGCGGGTGGAGTCATCCACGCGCTCACCATGGAGCTGCACCACCAGCCCCCCGACGATGCACGCGAACGCGTCGAGGCCATCGAGCACACCGTCGCCGGCCTCCTCGACACGGCGGAACACCAGCAGGTGACACCCGCCCAGGCCGCGACGGAACTGGCCCGGCTCCGCCTCAACGCCTCTCCCTCCAACTCGCGACCCGCGTCCTCGTGAGCAAGAACGGAAGATCCACCATGCCCTTGGCCACGAAGCTGGTCCTCGTCGTTCGCGACGGCCTCGAGCCTGCACTCGCGGTGAACGCGGCGGCAGTCGTCGGGCTCAGCCTGGGCGCACGCCTGAACCACCCGCTCGGCAGCGACGGCGTCGACGCCTCCGGCCGATCCCACGCGGGCTTGAACCCGCACCCGGTGCCGGTGCTCACCGCCGCTGCCGACGAGCTGCGGGAATTGCACGACCGTGCCCAAGCCCGACCTGACCTGATCACTGTTGGTTTCAACGAGGTGGCCCGCCGCGCCCGCGACTACGACGACTACCTCGCCATGTTGAAGGCCACTTCCGCTGAGCACGTCGACTTCGTGGCGGTCGCCGTGTTCGGGCCACGCAACCGTGTGACCGCCCTCACCAAGCGCCTTCCCCTGCACACCTGACCGGAGGCTGAAGCCCACACCAGCCGGGTCCGCCACTCCCTCGGCGTGGGCTTTCGATGAGCCGCGGTCATCCTGAAAGTTCGGAGCGGAGCCGATCCCTCGCCTCGGCGGCAGCGGCGAAGTGGTCGAGCGCGGACAGGGCCGCGCCGAGGAGGGGCGGGGCAGTGACGACGACCGGTTCGGCCGCGGGAGCCGCCCTGGCCAGGCCGTCCTCGATCCTGCCGAACAGGCGAGCCTGCCGGGACGCGAGGACCCCGCCGCCGAGCACCACCTCGCACGGCTCGCCCAGCAGATCGAGCCGCCGCAGTGCCACCACCGCCATCGCCAGGACCTCATCGGCCAGCCGGTCCACGATCCCCCGCGCGACCGGGTCCTCCGTCGCGAGTACGGCGGGGGCGAGCTCTCTCAGGCGGGTGGCGGGAAGCTCGCCGTAGTGGAGCGAGGTCACCACGGCGGCCACCGTCGGCAGGCCGAAGTGCTCGCTGATCACGCGCTCCAGCACGGTGCGCGGGCCTCGCCCGTCCTCTCCGCGTACGGCGTGCCAGAGCGCCGCCCTTCCCACGTCCTCCCCACCGCCCCAGTCGCCGGAGATCGCCCCCAAAGCGGGAAACCGGGTGGTCCGCCCGTCTGCCGCCACCCCCACGCAGTTGATGCCGGTCCCGCACACCACCGCCACGCCGTACGGCCGAGCCGTACCGGCCCGGAGCAGAGCGAAGGTGTCATTGGCCACGCGTACCGACGGCGCCCAGCCGCGTGCGGCGACCGCTTCCTGGAGCGCGGCTTCTTCCTCAGGCAGGTCGGCACCGGCCAGAAACGCGGCGACGTGCCCGAACGCGCCGGATCCGACCTGCCCGAGGAGATCGTCGAGGACCTTCATGGCCGCGGGGACGCCGACCACCTGCGGCCTGAAGCCCTCGCCCCGGGCCCTGGCCAGCACCGCGCCCGCGCTGCTCACCACCGCGAGGTCCGTCTTGCTGTTGCCGCCGTCCACCGCGACGGCGACGTTCACGTCCACGGCAGGTACCTCCGGTTGGCGGCGACGAGCCGATCGGCGAGGTCGTGGGCGACGGTGGCCTGGCCGATCAGGGGGTGGGCGAGGAGCGCGTCGGCGACGCGGGTGATGCCGCCGTGCAGCGCGGCCTCCAGCGCCAGTTCCTCGTAGGCGGACACGTGCGCGATGAGTCCGGCGTAGCGGGGCTCGACGGGCGACACGGGCAGGGGCTCCGGACCTAGCGCGCCGATGGTGGCGGGCACCTCGATCACGGCGTGGTCGGGCAGGAAGGGCAGGGTGCCGCGGTTACGCAGGTTCACGACCTGTGTGTCTCCTTTGTTCTCCACCAGCGAGGCGACAAGCTGCACCGCCGCTTCGGAGTAGTACGCGCCGCCGCGTTCCTCCAGCAGCGCGGGCTTGTCCACCACCGCCGGGTCGGCGTACATCGCCATCAGCTCGCGCTCGATCGTCGCGACCCGCTCGGCCCGCGACGCCTCGACGCGCTGCTCGGCCACCACCTCGTCGTGGGCGTAGAAGTAGCGCAGGTAGTAGGACGGCACCGCTCCCATCCGGCGAATCAGCTCGACGGGGATCTTCGCCCGATCGGCAAGCTCCTGGCCGTGCTCGGTGAGGATCCGCTCGGTGATGTCCGCCCCGTCCAGCCGTACGGCGCGCTCCCAGGTGAGGTGGTTGAGCCCGACATGGTCGAGTTCAAGCCGCTCGGGCGCCACGTCCAGCCAGGAGGCGAAGGTCCGTTGCAAGCCGATGGCCACGTTGCACAGCCCCACCGCCCGGTGTCCGGCGTCGAGCAGAGCCCGGGTCACGATCCCCACGGGGTTGGTGAAGTCGACGATCCACGCCTTGGGCGCGAGCCGTTCCACGCGCGAGGCGATGTCCAGCACGACGGGCACCGTGCGCAGCGCCTTGGCCAGCCCTCCGGCGCCCGTCGTCTCCTGTCCGA
Source organism: Nonomuraea sediminis (assembly GCF_018531495.1). GTDB lineage: Bacteria > Actinomycetota > Actinomycetes > Streptosporangiales > Streptosporangiaceae > Nonomuraea > Nonomuraea sediminis. Next base: position 419,786 of record NZ_JAHDTI010000007.1, on the reverse strand, counting down.
CGCACCCGCACTCCAACGGCAGCGTCTCGTCGACGTGCCGGGCCGCCTGACCGCCGACCCGAAGTTGCAGCAGTACGGCTGTCGCCCCGTCGATCCCCGCATCCAGATCCTGATATGTCATGACCCGGGCTGAATGGCCGCGGCGGGCGAGGATGCGTTGCGCGAACCCGCCGATGACCTCCAGCCGTTCGGCGGCCGGATCGACCAGCGCCAGCTCCGAGACCGGGAACCCCAATCGTGCGAACCCGTCGACCAGCTCCGGCGTGTACGTGGAGCCGCCCCCGATGACAGTGAGTTTCATCCCTTAACCCCGGTGAGAGTCACGCCTTCGATGAAGGCCTTTTGCGCGAAGAAGAAGACCGCGATGAGCGGCGCCATGACAAGCAGCGTCGCCGCCATGGTGAGGTTCCACTGCACGGAGTGGACCGACTTGAAGGAGGCCAGGCCGAGCGACAGAGTCCAGTGCTCGGCCGCCTCGCCGGTGTAGACCAGCGGGCCGTAGTAGTCGTTCCAGGCATAAAAGAACTGGAACAGCGCCACCGCCGCGATGGCCGGGCGGATCATCGGCAGGATCACCCTGACCAGGACCCTGAACTCGCCGCAGCCGTCGATCCTGGCCGCCTGCGCGTACTCCTCGGGAATGGTCAGCAGGAACTGCCTGAGCAGGAAGATGGCGAAGGCGTCGCCGAAGAGCAGCGGCACGACCAGCGGCCAGAGGGTCCCGGTCAGGTGGAGCCGCGCCCAGATCAGGTAGACCGGCACGACCAGCACCTGCGGCGGCAGCAGCATCATGGCCACCACCAGCAGGAACGCCGCCCGCCTGAAACGGAAACGGTAGCGGGCGAGCGCGTAGGCCGCGGGCACGCTGGACACGACCGTGAACACGGTGGCCGGCACCGCGTAGAGCAGCGTGTTGCCCAGCCACGTCAGCACGGGCGCGCGGCTGAAGACCTCCACCAGGTTGGACCACTGGAAGTGGTCGGGCCACAGCGAGGACGTCAGGGCCTGGCGATCCGACATCAGCGCGGTCAGCGCGATGAACACGAGCGGCCCGATGAACGCGATAGCCAGCGCCACCGCGAGGGAGTGGTCGGCGAGCCAGACCAGGCGGCGCTTCATCTGGCCCTCCGCAGCATCAGGGCGGTGAAGCCGAGCGAGACGACGAACAGCAGTACGGCCAGCGCGCACGCGTAGCCCATGTTGAAACGCTGGAACCCCTGCGCGTACAGCCAGTAGGGGAAGGTCAGCGTGGACCCGTCGGGATAGCCGGGCACCTGCGCGGAACCCGTGATGTCGGCGCTGCCCGCGGCGACGGTGCCCGCCACGACGGCCTGCGTGAAGTACTGCAGCGCCTGGATCATCCCTGTCACCACCGCGAACAGCAGCACGGGCGCGATGCTCGGCAGCGTGACGTTGCGGAAGATCTGCGGCGCGGAGGCGCCGTCGATGGCCGCCGCCTCGTGCAGTTCCCTGGGCACGTCCAGCAGCGCGGCCAGCAGGATGACCATGACGTTCCCGCTCCCCCACAGCGCCAGCAGCACGAGTGCGGGCTTGGACCAGCCGGGGTCGCTGAACCACAGCGGCCCCTCGATCCCGAGCCAGGACAGGAACCGGTTGACGGGCCCGGTCGCCGGGTTGAACAGGAACACGAACGCGACGGTCGCGGCGACCGGCGGGGCCAGCGACGGCAGGTAGAACAGCGTACGGAAGAACCCGGCGCCACGCTTGATCCTGGTCAGCAGCAGCGCCGTGCCGAGCGCGAACAGCACCTGCGCCGGGACCATGACCACCAGGAACCAGCCGGTGTTGCGGATGGCCTGCCACACGTAGGGGTCTTCGGCGAACAGGTAGACGTAGTTCCTGAGCCCGACGAAGTGCGCCCGGTCCAGCATCGTGTAGTCGGTGAAGGAGAAGTAGAACGTGGCGGCCAGCGGATAGGCGAAGAACACCGCGACGCCCACCAGCCAGGGCGCGAGGAACGCCAGCACGGTGAGCCGCGTCCGGCAGCGCGTCCTGACGCGCCGCCGGGGCAACGAGAGCACGGCTGCCATCTACGAGCCCAGCTTCAGCGCGGTGTCGTTCTGCCGGTCGAGCTCCTTGAGCCCGGCCGCCAGGTCGGGCACCCTGCCCTGCTGCCACTTCTCGGCGAAGGCGCCGAAGTTGGTGAGGTAGGCGCCGCCGTCGGCGCTGGCCGGGAGCGAGCCGCTGCGCGGGTGGGCGAACACGTCGAGGAACGGCCTGAACAACGGGTCCTTGGCGAGTTGCAGATCAGGCGACTTCAGTGCGGCCAGGGTGGTCGGCACGTTGTGGATGGCGTCGGCGAAGGCGACGAGCGCGCCGGTGTCGGTGCTGGCGAACTTGACGAACGTCCAGGCCGCCGCGGTGTTCTTGGCGCCTCGGGGGATGCCGATGATGTTGCCGCCGATGGCGCCGGCGCCGTACAGCTCGGGTTTGTCGTCGGCGGCGGGCATGGGGGCCGTGCCGTACTCGACGGAGGAGCCGTCGTGCTTGATGAAGGACGTGCGCCACTCACCGTCGACCATCATGGCGAGCTTGCCGATCTCGAAGGCGTGTTGTGCGGAGAACTCGTCGCCGAGCCCGGCCTTGAACTTGGCGAGCTTGTCCGCGCCGAACCAGTCGACCAGGTTCTTCTGCCACGTCAGCATGGCGGTGAAGCCGGGGTCCGAGCCGAGGTTGGAGGTGCCGTCCGCGTTGAGCCAGGTGGCGCCGAAGCTGGGCGTGAAGTGCTCGGCGACGGACTGGTAGGTGCCGAGGTACGGCATGAAGCCCGCCACCTCGATGGATCCGTCGGCCTTCTTGACCGTGAGCTTCTTCGCCATCTCGGTCAGCTCGGTCATCGTCTTCGGCGGCGCCTGGTATCCGGCCGCGGCCAGCAGCTTCTTGTTGTAGTAGAGCGCGAAGGTGTCGGCGAGCAGCGGCATGACGCAGCGCTTGCCCCTGAACTCGGTGTAGGCGCGCACCGCGGCTGGGATCTGCTCCAGGTCCACCTTGTCCCGGGTGATCAGCGGCGTCAGGTCCTGGAAGGCCCCGGTCGCGCACCAGGCGCCGACGCTGTTGGCGTTGAAGGACAGCGCGACGTCCGGCGGGTTGCCGCCGCGGATGGACTGGGTGACCTTGTCGGCGTCCTGCGCGGAGACGGCCTTGACGGTGATCTCGGGGTGGGCCGCGTGGAACCTGTCGAGCACGGTCTGCACGGCCTTGAGCTCGTTCGGGTCCTTGAGCGGGTGCCAGAACGTGATCGTCCCCCCGGAAGCCCCGGAGGTGCTGGGCGCACCGGAATCCGCCGGGTCCGGCGCACAGGCCGTCACCGCGAGGGCGGCCAGGAGTACGGCGTAGCGGTACATCTTCATGCCATACCTACCACTTCTTTACCAGTTGACGCGGGCCAGTTTGAAGTGGTCTTTGCGGTAACGTCAAGAGGGTGTCGCAGAATCTTTGGCGGCCAGAATGAAGAGATATTGACCACTAGTTGACCACTGTGGGAAGGTGCCCTCGTGACAGCCAGTCTCAGAAAACGCGACCAGATCAGAGAGCATCTGATCGCGCTGATCGAGGCCCGTGCCGTCGGGCAGGCCATCCCGTCCGAGCGGCAGCTCTCCACCGAGCTGGAGGTTTCCCGGCCGACCCTCCGTGCCGTGGTGGACGAGCTGGTCAGAGACGGCTGGCTGGTCCGCGAGCACGGCAGGGGTGTCTTCGTGGCGACGCCGAAGATAGCGCAGCAGCTCGTCACGAGCCCCATGCCAGGCCTGGCCGCCTATCCTGCGGCCCCGGGCAAGTGGACCAGCCGGGTGATCGACCACTCGGTCGTCCCCGCGGGCATGACCATCGGCAGCAGGCTCCGCGTCGAGGCGGGCACCCCCGTCCTGCGCATCGCCCGCCGGCGCCTGGTCGACGACGAGCCGATGGCGCTGGAGACCATCCACGTGCTCAACGAACTCGTGCCCGGGGCCACCGCCGCCGACATCGAGTCCGGCTCGTTCTACGCACTGCTCCGGGAGCGGTACGGCGTGATCCCGACCGAGGCCGAGCAGACCCACGAGGCGACCGTCGCCGACCCTCTGCAGGCATCCCTGCTGGGCATCGGCGCCGGGTTCCCCGTGCTGTCGCTGGAGCGTGTCACCCGCGACCAGCACGGCAGGCTCTTCGAGTACACCAGGGCCATCTACCGGGGCGACCGCTACCGCCTCACCTCGAAGCTGGCGCTCACCGGGCCACCGGACGACGCCACACCCAGCATCACCCAGATCTGACGTAAGGAGCTTGTCATGCGTCGATTCGCCATGTTCGCGTTAGGTTTAGCCCTCCTCACCAACGCATCCCCCGCCCAGGCCCGGACGGCGCCCCAGATCCAGGCCTGGCTCTACCCCGGATCCCCCGGCGACCCGCAGTGCAAGGGTGCCTCGGAATATCACGACGGCAGGCTGCGGACCGGCACCCTCAAGCCGGAATACTGGGCCGTCCGAGCCGACGGCACCCTGGAGCAGCACAGCGGCCTGTGCAACGGCCCGGAGAGCGCGGCAGACGTCAAGGCCTGGTCGGCCCGGCAGTACGCCACCGTCTCCGCGATGGACACCCCGACCGTGCGGGCGCTGGTGAGCTCCTCCGCCAAGCGCTCCGCCGCCATCACCAAGATGGTCAACCTCATCAAGAGCATCGGCTTCACCGGCGTGGACGTCGACTTCGAGGACTTCTGGTCCTGGACGTCGACCGACCGGGCCAACTACGAGAAGTTCCTGCGCGAGCTGGCCACCGCACTGCACGCGGCCGGCAAGAAGCTGCAGGCCGACGCGCCCGCGATGGTGGAGGACGCCGACTTCTACAGCTACTCGGCCGTCGTGGCGGCCGGGGTGGACGAGCTGGTCGTCATGGCCTACGACGACGAGTACGACTCGGTCGCCGGGTCCAAGTGCCTGCCCATCCAGCCCTTCGAGTGGACGAAGACCCTGGTGGCCTACGCCCGGTCCCAGGTGTCCGACGACAACCTGGTCATCGGCCTGCCCTCGTACGGCTACAGCGCCCCCACCAGGTGCGACTCCGACAAGATCGAGGGCAACATCGCCCTGTCCGTGATGCGCACCAAGCCGGGCTTCACCACCTCCGAGTCCCGCCGCGACCCCAGCTCGGGCGAGATCCGCTGGACCTCGGGCGGCAAGCTCTACGACTACGTCGACCAGAAGGCCATGGACCAGAAGCTCGCCCTGCTCACCAGCCTGGGTGTGACCAAGGTGTCGGTGTGGTCCCTGGGCGGCAACCCCTGGTTCAGTCGCTGAGCCTGTCTTTGAGCAGGCGTCTCTTGGGTTTCGCTATCGCAGGTCAGCGCTCACTGTCTGCGATACGCGCTCAGCGTTGGAAACGTAGCCGCCTCCGCCCGGGTAGACCCAGGAGCCGTTGAGGGTGCGGTCGTCGGGGCTGAAGGTGCCCTGATAGTAGGCAGGTGAGCCGCGGTCGCCGGCCCAGATGGTGAGGGTGTCGCCCTCGATCTCGTAGGTGTAGTCCAGCGTGCTGCCATCGTCACCGTAGTAGCGGGACTTGATGTCGGCGCTGGGCTCGGCCATCAGCTTCCGCTCCCGGCCGATGATCTCGATGCCGAATGTGTCGCCCAGATGGACGTCCTGCTGGAGGAAGTGGTCGTTCAGCCAGTGGTAGGTCACGGTCCCCTCGTGCCCGCCGGTGATCTTCCAGGTGCCGACGAGCCTGGCCAGGGCCTGCAGTGCGGGGTCGTTGCTCATCGCGGTCTCCTTCGGAGCGGGGGTGTCGTCACTACTGACCGGTGCCGGCCCAGAAACTCATCGGTCCGTGACACCCATGTCGTTCGGGAGGAGACCGCCGTCACCGCCTTGATGGGAACTCCTGCCCACTGAGCTGGTCAGGGGGCTCGCAGATCCGACTGGGCGTTCAGTGGCACCCGTACGGCCAGCAAGGCGATGTCGTCGCCGGGATCAGGACCGGCGACGGCGGCCAGTGTGTTCAGCAGGTCGGGCAGCGGCTCGTGCCGATGGGCGGCCAGAGTGCGGGCGACCTGCTCGGTCGTCTCTTCGATGCTGCCGTCGCGCCGGTCGACGAGCCCGTCGGTGTAGAGCAGCAAGACGCTGCCCGTACCGAGCCGCCGCCGGTGATCGCGGCGACGGCCGGGATCCAGGCCGGGATGCAAGAGCAGATCATGCTCCTGCAGGCTCTGCACCCGGCCGTCGGGCTGCACCAGCAGCGGCCAGGGATGCCCGGCGTTGGTCCAGGTGAACTCCCAGCCGGCCGACGCCGGGACCAGGCGGCCGAACAGCAGTGTGCCGGTCACGTTCAGATCCAGCACCTTGCAGGCCTGCTCCAGCGCGGTGACCGCGGCCGCGGGCCCGTGATGGGAACGGTCCAGCATGGCCTGGCGCAGCATGCTGCGGGTCTGTCCCATGATGGTGGCGGCCTGCATGTCGTGGCCGGTGATATCCCCGACCGCGACCGCGACCCCGGCATCGGCGCCCGTGTCGGCCCTGCTGCGGCGTACCGGCAGGAGGAAGGCGTCGTACCAGTCCCCGCCCACGAGGTCGGCGGCGGCGGCGGGCAGGTAGAGCGCGGCCAGGTCCAGGCCCGGGATCGCGGGTAGATCGGTCAGCATCGCGCGCTGCAACTGGTGGGCGACGCTGACGCGCTCATCCAGGACACCGGCCCGTTGCACGGCATGGGCGGTGTAGCTGCCGATCGCGGTGAGCACCGCCCGCTCGGAGGCGTCCACTTTACGCGGCTGGTCCCAGCCGACCAGGATGACCCCGAGCACCTCGCCGCCGTCCACCAGCGGCACGCACACCACCGAGCGAAGGCCCAGCCGAGCGAAGGCAGCCGCAGCCTCGCCGAAAGAGGGGCCCGGCCGGCCAAGGTCGGCAACGGCGATCACACGCCGGTCCCGGGCCGCACGGGCCATCGGATGAGCGGCCCCAAGCTCGCAGGACTGGGCATCGGCCTCAGCGGGTAGCTGCCGGTCCGGGTTCGGCACCGAGCGCAGCCGTCCCTCCTGGATCAGGCTGAGCCCGACGTGGACGGGCTTGAACGTATCGTCGAGCAGATCCCGCAGCCGGAGTTGGACGTCCTCCTGCGTTTCGGTGCCCGCCAGCTCCTGCGAGGCGTGCAGCAGCAGCTCGGCGGTGTCCCATCCGGTTCGGGCACGCTCGCCGGCCCATTCGGCCTCTGCCAGGGCCTTCTCCGCGAAAAGCTGTTCCTGCTCGACGTCGCGCCGCCGATCCTCGGCCTCGTGCTGTGCCCCCAGCGCGCGCTGCGAGGCGGTCCTCAGCCGCAGCTCCGCCGAGCAGGCGGCGGCCAAGTCCGCCAGGCCTCGCAGCTGACCATCGCTCCAGTCCCGCACCACGGTGTCGATCGCGCACAACGCGCCCACCACCTTGCCGGCGGCCGACAGCGGCATCGCGGCATAGGCGAGCATGCCCCACTCCCGCTCCGGAACCGGCACGGTCGCGGCGAACCCGTCATCGGCCCGCGCGTCCGCCGCGATCAACGCCCCTCCCGTGGCCACCACCCGCTGGCACAGCGAACCCGGCAAGGGCATCTCACGGGTGGCGGCCCACGGCTCATCCAGCCCCACCAGGCCGGGCAACACCAGCCGGTCAGCCTCCACCAGCGCGACCACCGCCACCGGCACATCCATCACGCCGGCCGCCAGCCGGGCGAACCGCTCCATCCCGATGTCCGCGGCCGACGACAACCCGATCCGGCGGACCACCATCGGCTGCCCGGCCCCTGGCACAGCCTCGATCGGTCCGCTCACCGGTGCCCGCCCGGCCTCAGACCGCCGCGCGTGCGGTTCTGGCGGAATTGATGTTGACGTGCTCCGGCAGCGCGAGAGGCCGCCAGGAGGGCCTGCTCGAGAGTGGCGAGCAGATGCAGGCGGGTCAGCACCCCGGTGATCTGTAGCACCCGCATCGGCGTGTGCTGCACGCCGACCAGGTACATGCCGTCGCCGTCGCGTTCGGCGGCGGTGTGCGTATCCAGCAGCACGCTCAGACCGGTGCTGTCCAGGAAGGTCATCGAGCTCAGATCCAAGATCAGTGGCTTGCCTGGGCGGCGGCCCGCGACCAGAGCGGATGCCAGCCGGCTGGAGTTGGTGACATCGACCTCGCCGCTGACGCTGATGAGCGTACTGTCGGGCAGATCGCTGCATGTCATGGAAAGAGCGGTCATGATGTGCTCTCACGGTGAACTGACAGGCATTGACTTCCTCCGTATCGGCGGTGCGACGGAGTCCGTTCTCCCCCACAATAACTCTGGAAATTGTTTTCGGGAATGGGTGTTCTCGCTTCTGTGTGGGCAGGAGCAGGGTGAGTCCCTGATATGGGAAAGTGTGATGATCATGGGCACCGATGATCGTTCAGCATGGACGTTCCTTACCCATCACGCACGGGTGCTGTTGGAGATCGCCCGCGATCCGGAGATCCGCCTGCGTGACATCGCCGCGAGCATCGGTATCACCGAACGGGCGGTGCAGGGCATCGTGACCGACCTGCATGAGGCCGGTTATCTGATCCGGGACCGGGTGGGCCGCCGCAATCGCTACCGGCTCAACCTTGAGCAGAGTTTCCGCTATCCCACCGAGGCGCATGCGCCGGTTCGCGCCCTGGTCGAGTTGTTCGCCGCCTATGAGGAGCGCCTCGAACCGGCGATCGATGACGACGAGGCCCTCTCAGCGTCTCCACCTCCCCCGCCCGCTCGCTGATCGCCTCTCGCAGGTGGATATCCGCAGATGGGACCACCGTTGATGGAGGTCGTGGCAGGCGAGGTACACACATCAGGCCTTGATCAGGCGGGCGGCTGACAGCTTGTAGATGGGCTGTTTGGACACCGGGTCCCAGGCCGTCAGGGTGGCCTCGTTGGCCGCGGTGGGCGGCCCATCGTGCGGCCCGGCCGTACCGGCGTCCCAGTAGCCGTAGTGGAACGGCGCGAACAGTGTGCCGGGGCGCAGGCCCGCGATGCGGGCGGGCGCCTCCATCGCGCCCCTGCGGGTCTCCACGCGGACCAGGTCGCCTTCCTGAACGGCGAGCCGCGCGGCGTCCTCGGCGCTGATCTCGATCCACGGCCGCGGCGCGGCGCGGTCGAGTTCGGGGACGCGGGCGGTCTTGGTCCTGGTGTGGAAGTGATAGACGGTGCGACCGGTGGTCAGCAGCATCGGATAGTCGTCGTCGGGCTGCTCGGGCGGCGGCTGGTAGGGCACGGCGTGCAGGAAGGCCCGGCCCGCCGGGTTCTTGGCCCGGTGCGCGGCCTCGTCCTGCGGCTCCCCGGTGATCATGTCCTGGCCGTAGGTCTCGCAGTAGTCGGTGTCGGTGTTGAAACGGCCGTCGATGTAGAGCCGCTCGCCGCCCCACTGGATACCGCCCTCGCGCAGCCGTTCGTAGCCGAGATCGGTGTAGTCGCAGGGACGGCCGGCCGAGCAGGCCTGCCAGGCCTCGAAGGCCTGCTCGGCCGTGCTCCACTGGATGAGCGGCTTGCCGTCTTGGTCGCGGAAGTTCATCCGTGCCGCGTAGTCGCAGAAGATGTCCAGGTCCGAGCGGGCTTGCCCGGGCGGCTGGACGGCCTGTTCCGACAGGTGGACCGTGCGGTCGGCGTTGGTGAAGGTGCCTCGCTTCTCGCCCCAGGCGGCGGCCGGCAGCACCACGTCGGCCAGCATCGCCGTCTCGGTCATGAAGATGTCCTGGACCACCACGAACAGGGCGGGGTCGGACAGCAGCCGGCGGATCCTGGGTAGCTCCGGCAGCGACACCGCCGGGTTGGTGGCCGAGATCCACAGCAGCCGGATGTCGCCCTCCTCGGCCTTGCGGAAGATCTCCATGGCGTGGGTGGGCCGGCCCTGCGGCAGCGTGGCGGCATCCACGTTCCACAGCTCGGCCAGCTCCTCCACGTGGCGCGGGTTGGCCCAGTTGCGCATGCCTGGCAGGTCGCCGTCGGCGCCGGTTTCGCGGGTGTTCTGGGCGGTCGGCTGGCCGTTCATCTGCAGGACGCCGGCGCCCGGGCGGCCGAGCATGCCGCGCAGCAGGTGGACGTTGTTGACCTGGCAGGCGGCCGCGGTCGCCTGGTGCGACTGGTAGAAGCCCTGCAGCACCGTCGAGACCAGCGCCTGGCAGGTGCCGAGGATCTCCGCGGCCTGCTCGATCAGCCGGGGCTCCAGCCCGCAGATCTGGGCGGCCCGCTCGACCGGGTAGTCGGCGGTGACGCGCTGCAGGTCCTCGAAGCCGATGGTGTGCGCGTCGACGTAGCCGGGGTCGTACCAGCCGCGGTCGATGAGTCTGCGGATGAGCGCGTTCACCAGCGCCAGGTTGGTGCCGGGGCGGACGGCCAAGTGCACGTCGGCCTCGCGGGCGACGGGCGTCTGGCGGGGATCGACGGCGATCATCGCGGGCGGCGTGGGGCCGCGGCGGCGATCGAGCATGCGGGACCACAGCACGGTCTGCGTCTCGGCCACGTTGTGACCCCACAGCGCGAGCGCGTCGCAGAAGTCGACGTCGGTGTAGGAGCCCGGCTGGCCATCGGTTCCGAAGCTGGCCTTCAGCGCCGAGGCGGCGGTCGCGGTGCACAGCCGCGTGTTGCCGTCCAGGTGCGGCGTGCCGATTCCGGCCGTGGCCAGGACGGCGAGCGTGTAGTACTCCTCCAGGAACAGCTGGCCGCTGGTGTAGAAGCCGAACCTCTCAGGTCCTTCGCGCAGCAGCTCGCGCGAGTGGGCCGCGATCAGGTCCATGGCCGCGTCCCAGCTCGCGGGCACCAGCCGGCCGCCTTCGCGCACCAGCGGGGTGGTCAGCCTGTCGGGGCTGTGGTTGGCCTGCCAGCCGTACAGGTCCTTGGGGCCGAGCCTGCCGTGGTTGACGCGGTCATCGGCGCGTCCGCGCACGCCGACGATCTGCCCCTCCAGCACGGCCAGCTCCATCGCGTCGCCGTTGGAGTGCAGCACCGAGGCGGTCGGCACCCACTCGACGTCAGCGTCGACGGTCAGCAGCTGGTCCTGGCGCACCGGCCAGCGCTCTCCTGGCCCGTACGGCGTGCGCTCGCCCCACGGGTCCGCGATGCGGTCGTTCATGACACCTCCGGCAGGATCCTGTCGGCGTAGAAGTCGAAGAAGGCGTCGTGGCCGCGGCCTGCGCCACGATCGCCGGGTGCATGAGCACCAGTGGGCAGGTGACGGCCGTGGTGATCGGCAGCGACACCGCCTCGGAGACCGCGCCGACCACCGACCACACGAACGGGCTCTGCCCCTGGGCCTCGAGCCACGGATGGTAGTGATCGGAGATCCACAACCCCTGGAACCCTGCCTGCTCGGCGAGCTTGGCCTGCCGTACGAGCTCCTTGGGGCCGTGCTCTTCGCAGGACAGGAAGTATCCGAAGCGCGTCATGGTGACCCTCCCTCGCGTTCGAAGCGAGCCGTGATTGGAAGCCCGCTACCCCGCGCAGACCTCCGGTGCATCGGCGGCTGGGCGGGACGCCCAGCCGCCGATCTGCGTCTCCCCTCGTCGGCGTGCACGCATTCGGCGTTCGGCGTCATGATCTGTCGTGCGGTGCTCAGTCCTTGCCTCGGCCGCTGACCAGGTCGCGGATCCGGTCGACCAGCCCGGCACCAGGTGCGAGCAGTTTGTTGGCCGGCGGCGTGTCGGGCGCCGACGGGTGCGGCCGGGTCGGAGCGACCTTCTTGATCGCGTTGATCTTGCTGCCGAGTTTGCGCAGTTCGTCGGCGTCGGCGTGCTGCGCCAGCTGCGGGAACAGCTGCGACTCCTCCTCGGCCGCGTGCTCGCGGACGTCCTTGATGAGGGTGGTCAGCAGCTCGGCGAAGCGCAGGTCGGTGGTGTCGGTGCGTTCGAGCTCCTTCATGAGCTCCTCGGCCTCGGCATGCTCGGCGATCTCCGTGTCGGCCAGTGCGTCGCCGCCGGGCACGAACTTGCGCGTCGCCGGATACAGGTACGCCTCCTCGGCGACCGAGTGCTTGACGAGCTCAATGATCACTTTGTCCGTGACGTCGCGGACCTGCTCGGGATCGCCGACGGCGAGCAGCCTCTCCAACTCGGTGAACAGGTCCTCGACCTCGCGATGATCCGTCGTCAGGATGCTGATGACGTCGTCTCCATGATCAGTCATGATCCCTCCCCGTGTGTGTGAGGGTTGCCTCTACCCCTGAAGGCGAGGGCCGAACTTCCGCAAGCTTTTTCGAGCAGCCGCCGAGCCGCCTCGCCGTACACCGGCATGCGGGGAGGGGATGTCAGCGAAGCTCCGCAGTGCCATGCCGTCACATGGGTTGAGCTCGGCTCGTGGTATCCAGTTCGAACACCTCGACAAGATCCATCAGCCGACACCAGCGCATCAGACGCGGGCCCAGGTCCGCGATGCGCAGCCGTCCCGAGATGGTGGCGAGCCGCCAGCGGACCCCGAGCAGCAGCGTCCAACCCGCACCGTCGCACGAGGTGAGCTGCAGGGCGTCGAGCACGAACGTACGGTGGCCCTGGTCGATCAGCTCGCAGAAGGTTCCTCCCAGCAGGTAGGCGTTGGCCACGGTCAGTTCCCCGACGAGCGAGATGATGATCTGGTCGGCTTCCCGGCTGACCGCGAGCTCCAACCCCGTCGCGGCGGCGCTGTGTGATGGCGTGGCATGCATGGTGGCCGCCTTCCCCGAACGGACGGCAACGGCCAGGCAGCCACGCCGTACTCACAAACATCCAATATCGCTGCGTAATTGTTGTATCACGCTAAGTGTCTGGATGTGGGAGATCGCCTTCCCGCTCGAGCTTCACAAATCGATCAGCCAGCCGATGATCCGCCTCACCCCATGCGCCCGCCAACCCCTCGTCAGCTTTGTGAGAGGCCACGCACCTCTGACGCGCGCCCGCGTTCAGGGAATCGTTCCCGAACCAGGCCGCCGTCTTGCCGATATCGCGGTTTCGACACACTTCGGCAGGGCCAAGAACCGCACACAGTCGCCCCTGTGCTCAAGGACGTCCGCACGCCGGGGCGGCAGGACGCGCCAGGAGTCTCCGTAGCGGCCGAGGATCTGTGGCCTCAGCTGAGGCCGTACAGGGAATCGATCGGCTCGGGCAGGGAATCGCCAAGGGTGTCCCGTTCGGTGAACATGTCGACGAGGACCTGGATGGGCAGGTCCGCCTCGGTCGGGTAGCGGAAGTGCTTGTCCATGTTCAGCCCGTAGTGGTTGCGCCGTCCGACCCTGGTGCGGGTCAGGTAGCCGTCCTCATGAAGGTCATTCAGGATGCGGTGGGCTGCGCGTTCGGTGATTCCGATGGTGGCCGCGATGTCGCGCACCCGGATCTCTGGGTCCCGGGCGACCTCCACCAGGACACGGGCGTGATGGGTAAGGAAGGTCCAGGAAGGGCGATACCCGTCTGGGTCCACGTCGATCCACCCCCAGCGTCCTGTGCAGCCTTACCTGCAATCTACCATTGCGATTCATGACAGGTCTTTCATGTATGACGAGTCATGACTAATCTGTCCATAGGGCTCTCCGTCAGCATCCGGGGAGGTTGCCATGTCCATCCCGCGCATAAGCGCCCCCTGCCCTGCCAGGATCCGTCAAACACCGGCGCCTCCGTGGTGGCCGGCCGGAGCGCCATCGTGAAGCCGTGGCCGCAGGGCGCGGGCCCGGGGGAAGCCGTTCTCTACACCGACAGCCAGCTGTACATCATGCACAGACCGCAGCCTCACCGCGTCACCGTCCGATTGATCGGCGAGGTCGACGCGACCAACCACACGGCGCTAAGCCGTACTCTCACCCAGGTTCACGACGGCACTCAGCAGGTGATCGTGGACGTTCAGCTGCTGCGCTTCATCGACAGCCGCGGAATCGTCATCCTGAATGACTTCAGCCGCAGAGGCTGGATCCAGCTGGCCAACATGTCGCCGCAGTTCAGCCGCCTCTGCTCGATCATGCACATGACCTTCGAAGACTTGGGCGAAAAGTTCGCCATGGGCTAGCGGCAGCAAGCGAGCCGCCGGGCATTTCGGGGGCTGCCCCGGCGGCTCGCGTCGCCAGGTAGCGCCCCAGAGCGGCCGCACGATGCGCATGCTGGGCGCCTCGTTGTGGAACCGCGGACGTTCCGGCGGAAAGATTCGCGCATAAGGGCGGGGCTTTCGGGGTGTCCTTGGCGGCGGCACTTCGGACTGCGCTTCTGGTTCTTGGACGTGTTCGGGGTGGAGGTGGACGGCCTGCCGTACACAATCTTCGAAGGGACGCCGGAGCAGCGGATGCATGACGCGCCCCAGCGGGGTAGGCGCACCCTTCATGGCGATGACGACGCACGAATGGACCGAGCGGGCCGCGTGTCTGGACACCGATCCGGAGCTGTTCTTTCCCATCTCCGCGGAGGGCCCGAGCTCGCAACAGTTCAGCAGGGCCAAGGCCGTGTGCGGCCGCTGCCAGGTGCGCGAGCAGTGCCTGGCCTACGCGCTGGAGACCCGCCAGGCGCACGGCGTGTGGGGCGGCACCGACCCACACCAGCGCAGAGCCTGGATCAGTTCGGTGCCTGTTTAGAGGAGGTTCTCCAGGGCAGTCGCGGTTCATGGCAACGCTGCTCTGGATAATCGCAGTAATCCTCGTCATAGCCGGGATCTACGTGATTCTGGCCAGACGCCAAATCCTATGGGGAATCGTGCTGATCATCCTCGGATGCCTGGTCGGCCCGGGAGGCATCAGCATATTCCACGTATAGCCAACGGGGGAGGTCACGACATGGCCGAGCAGGAAAAGGCCAAAGGAAAAGCCGAAGAAATCAAGGGCAGGCTCAAGGAGGGCATCGGCGACGCCGTCGATGACACATCGATGCAGCTGAAGGGGAAGGCGGAAAAGGCCAAGGGCGCTCTCAGGCAGGCCAAGGAGAAGGTGAAGGACGCAGGCAAGAAATAAGCGACCCACCACGGCGGAGGCTCACTCGTCATGAGCCTCCGCCGAAACGTGCCGAGATGATTCGTCCGGGAGCAGGGGGCCGAGGTTCAGGTCCCCGGGGGTCGAGGAAGCGTTCGCAGAGTCCGGTCATGGCCGCTTCGAGCCGCATCAGCAGCCTCGGGCTCCTCATCGAGCCGCTCTCGGGGATTTAATTGTGGTGGCCCTTCGCGTGTCCACGGCCGCGGGGCGCGCCGGAGGCTGGGGGTTTCGGCGTCTCCCGGATGAGGAGTACGGCGCGCCGCTCATCCGATACGCGCAGCGGTGCCGCCACCTCGATCCGGGCGGGCCGGTGGAGCGTTGGTTCCTCGTGGATCGACGTGCCTGCCGAGCGCCATGCCGCGGTGGCGATCGCGACGCCGATCAAGGCTCCCATCGCCACTGTCTGCCGCCAGTGGGCGGCCAGGGACCGGCGCCTACGCCGTGCCGTGACCTGGCTGTTCAGCGGGCCCGTCTCGGCCGGTTTCATGTCTTCGGGGACGGCTGTGGGGCCGTGCGAGTCCAGGTGGTGCAGGGCGGCCAGCCGTACCAGCTGGTCCTGGAGCTCCGCGGCGTCCGGGCGCAGGTCCGGATCCTTGGCGAGGAGCGCGGAGATGATCGGCGCGAGCGGCCCGGCGTGGCGGAAAGGCTCGGGGACGGCGTTCACCACCGCGGACAGGGTGGCCAGTTGTGTGCTGCCGCCGAACGGCGCGCGGCCCTCGACCGCGGAGTAGAGGGTCACGCCCAGCGACCACAGGTCCGAGGCCGCGTAGGAGGGGCCACCGCCGGCACGTTCCGGAGCGACGTAGGCCGGAGTCCCCATCACCATGCCCGAGCTGGTCACGTCGTCCTCGCCAGGCGTGGAGGCCAGGCCGAAGTCGGTGAGGATCGCCCGGCCGTCGCAGGTCAGCAGGATGTTGGCCGGCTTGACGTCACGATGCAGCACACCGGCCGCGTGCGCCGAGCGCAGTGCCTCCAGCACCTCCAGCCCGATCCGGACCACCTCGGACACGGGTAACGGACCGCGCTCGGCGATCTCGCCGGCCAGGCTGCGGGAGCCGACCAGTTGCAGCACTATCCACGGCCTCCCGTCGGCCACGACCACGTCGTGCACCGTGACGATGTGCGGGTGAGCCAGCCGCGCGACGACGCGGGCCTCGCGCATGCTCTGCCGCGCCAGCGCCTGCTGCTCCTGCTCCGGCAGCTCATCGGGGATGACCACCTCTTTGACCGCGACCTCGCGGTCGAGCAGCTCGTCCCTGGCCCGCCAGACCCGGCCCATGCCGCCCCGCCCCAGCTCCCCGAGCAGGCGATACCGCCCGCCAAGCAACCGCGCGTCGAACATCTACGTACTCCTCCAGCGGGCGATGGCGGGCTGCGGGAACCAGACCCGACCGGCGAACAGCGCTAGGCCGTACAGGTGGTCGGCCACGACGGACGTCATCGAGATGATCAGAGCGAGGCCGCTGCGCCGGGTGAACAGCACACCGACCCGCTCATCGTCCGACGCATGTGACCTTCTGATGATGTCTACTCCCTACGCCTGAACAGGCTTGTCAGGTCTACTAACTGCCCAGCGCATGCCGGCGAAACATGCGGTTGTCATGAGAAGCGGCTGAGCGGGTAGCCGACGGGCCATGCGACTCACCTACACCTCCGACCTGTGGTGGAAGAACGCGGTGATCTACTGCCTGGACGTCGAGACATTCAAGGACGGCGACGACGACGGGATCGGCGACTTCCGCGGCCTCACCCAGCAGATCGACTACCTGGCCGGGCTGGGCGTGACCTGCCTGTGGCTGATGCCGTTCTTCCCGACGCCCAACAGGGACGACGGCTACGACATCACCGACTTCTACGCCGTGGACCCGCGCTTAGGAACGCTGGGCGACTTCGTGGAGTTCATGCGGACGGCGCGGGACCGCGGCCTGCGCGTCATCGCGGACCTGGTCGTCAACCACACCTCCAACCGGCATCCGTGGTTCCTGGACGCCCGATCGGGCCGGGACTCGCGCTACCGCGACTGGTACGTCTGGTCGGACGAGCCGAAGCCGGACGACCCATCGCAGATCGTCTTCCCTGACAAGGAGCACAGCATCTGGCAGTTCGACGACCAGAGCGGCCAGTACTACCTGCACTCCTTCTACCGCCACCAGCCCGACCTCAACGTCGCCAACCCCGAGGTGCGCGACGAGATCGCCAGGATCCTGGGTTTCTGGATGGAACTGGGCCTGTCCGGCTTCCGGGTCGACGCGGTGCCCTTCCTGATCCAGAACGTCCATCCCGCGCTGGGCAGCCCGCACGAGTTCCTGGCCGACCTGCGGGCGTTCATGACGCGCCGCTCGGGCGGGTCGGTACTGCTCGGCGAGGTCAACGTCCCCTATGACGAGCTGACGGGCTACTTCGGCGAGGGACTCGGCGACCAGCTCACCCTGTGCTTCGACTTCATCGGGATGCAGCGGGCGTGGCTCGCGATGGCCCGCGGCGAGGCCGGACCGCTGGCCGAGGCGCTCGAGCAGCGGCCCACCCCGCCCAAGGACTGCCAGTGGGCGGTCTTCCTGCGCAATCACGACGAGCTGACCCTGGACAAACTCACCGAGAACGAGCGCGAGGAGGTCTTCGACGCCTTCGGCCCCGAGCCGCGCATGCAGCTCTACGGCCGCGGACTGCGGCGGCGGCTGCCCAGCATGTTCGGCGGTGACCTGCGGCGGATGAAGATGGCCTACAGCCTGCTGTTCTCCCTGCCCGGAACGCCGGTGGTGTTCTACGGCGAGGAGATCGGCATGGGCGAGAACCTGGACGCCGAGGACCGCATGGCAGTCCGGGTCCCGATGCAGTGGTCGCGGGAGGGCGGTTTCAGTCAGGCGGAACCTGAGCGCGACTCGCCCGGTGGCGCCTTCTCCCCCGGCCGGGTGAACGTGGCCGACCAGAAGCGCGACGGCGACTCGCTGCTGCGCTGGTTCCAGCTCCTCATCGAGCGCTACCGGGAGTGTCCCGAGCTGGCCTGGGGGATGCACACCGTCCTGGACGCCGGCCACCCCGCCGTGCTGGCGCACCGATGCGACGCCGACGGGGCCACCGTGCTCGCCGTACACAACCTGTGCGACGCGGAGCTGGAGATCGACCTCAGGCTGGACGGGCTGGAGTCGCAGATCCTCACCGACCTGCTGGTGGGCGGCCGGCTCGAGATCGGCGGCAACGGCGGCGTCCGCATCGCGATGTCACCGTACGGCTGCCGCTGGTTCCGCGCCTCCGAACCAGAGGTGCCGCCGGAGGACGCCTCGGTCAAATCCCGATAACTCGTAGCGTCCAGCCGGCCTTCACACGCCGGTGAGGCCGCGCCCCCTCCCGGGACGCGGCCTCACGTGCTGCTCGCCCGTGCCCTAGACCGCGGGCCGGCCGTAGTAGTCGGTCAGCCGAGTACGGTACTCGGCCTCCTTGAACGTGCCCTCGTCGAACTCGGGAGCGTCCTTGATCTCCTGCTTGGTGCGGGAAACGTGCACACGGCGCTCGTTCGGTTCGATGCTGACGATCGTCGACGCGGGAAGCATGACCTTCTTCCCGAAGATCCACGGGCCGGTGTCGACGACGAGGTAGCTCTCGCCGACCTCGTACGTCGCCTCGTCCACGGTCCCGATCTTCCCGTCGGCGGCCTGCACGTGGTAGCCCGCCAGGTCGAGCGGCTTGCTCCGGTCATAGACGTCAGGTCGATAGTCCCAGAGCTCCATGAGGGGCTCCTTTCCTACGATCGCTTGTCTTGCCTCGGCCGCTGTCCTCTACCCAAGGTGATTCGGCCAAACATGCGTTTCCGCCATACCGCAGCGCGCGACCCTGGCCGCCAACCCAGGCATCGACGTGACAAATGCTCACCGAGGTCGCAGTCGGCCGCCGAGCTCACAGCACGAAACCCTGTTTCCGAGCGGGACACGTCAAACGGCCGGCCCCGCCGTCGGAGGCCCGATGCGCTTGGAGTAGCCGCTGATCGGAAGTGCTTCCATGCTCTGGAGGCCGGCCATCGCCCCTACCCGGTCCGCCAGATACTCGTAGAGGACGTCGGCGTCTCTGCACACTACGAACGCCATCAGGTTCGCCGAGCCGGTGACCGCGGCCACAAAGGCCACCTCGACGTCGCCGGACAGCGTCCGGCCCACTTCGGTCAACCGGCCAGGCGCGACTTGGAGCCACAGCATGCACTCCACGCCGTAGCCGAAGAGCCTGACGTCGGTCTCGATGCTGAACTGCAGCGCACGCGCACGCCGCAGTTCGGCCAGGCGCCGCCGTACCACCGATTCCGACCAGCCGACCGACCGCGCCAGCGCGGGGAACGCGGCCCGGCCATCATGCGCCAACGCCGACAGCAACCTGCCGTCGAGGGCGCTGTACGGCAGCTCGGATGGCCTCGCGGGATAGTCGGGGCGCAGCCGTGCCACCTGATCGGGCGTCAGCGCCGAGATCCGGCCCCGCCAGCAGTTCTCCTCGTCCATGAAGGCGCGCAGCATCCGCTGCGCCTCGACGGAGGCCAGCCCCGGCCAGCGCCCCAGCTGGTCCAGCAGCAGGCGCTCCGGCCCACGCAGCAGAAAGACGACCTCGCTCCCGCCGGACAGAAGCGTCACCCAGGAGGTGTCGCTCCGGCGGGCCAGCGCCCGCGCGATCGCCATGGCTCTGTCCGGCAGGCAACGCAGGCGGACGAACCAGTGGGCATCGCCGGTCCAGCCGGTAGTCGCCACCCCCAGCACCCGCACCGCGCCAACCTCACGCAGCCGGGCGTAGCGGCGGGCCAACGTGCGGTCGGCCACGCCGAGCACGGACGCGATGCGGCTGAAGGGCGCGCGGCCGTCCAGCTGAAGTGCGTGCAGCAGTTGCCGATCGAGGTCGTCCAGCGTGACCGAATCCACCTCATAACGGTAAACCCGTGTCGGAATGCGGCGCCGGAGCAGAGAGCCGACGACAGACGGCGGACCGGCGGGCACGCTGGCCTGCATGACAACCGACATCCGCCGGATCGACCACACCGGCATCCTGAGCCGCGACCTGGACAAGCTGGAGCAGCGCTACGAAGCGCTCGGCTTCACCCTCAGCCCACGCTCGCGGCACCTGCTCAGCGCGCGCCCCGATGAGAAGCCTGTGCTCGGCGGTACCGCCAACCGGTGCGCGCTCTTCGGGGAGAGCTACATCGAGCTGCTCGGCATCGTCGACCCGTCCGCTCCCGATCCCTGGCGGACCAAGGAGGTGCCCGACGGCTTCCGCATCTTCTACGTCGGTTCCGACGATGCCGACGCCCAGGCGCGCCGGCTGGCCGGGGCGGGCATGCCGATCATGGGCGTTCGTTCCCTGGAGCGCGAGGTCGACACCGTCGACGGCCCGCGCTTGATGCGGGCGCGTGCCCTTCACATCGATCCGCGTTTCACCCCGCAGGGCTACATCGGGATCGCTCAGCAGCAAACGCCCGAGTACCTGCACCAGCCGCGCTACCTGACCCACGCCAACGGAGCTACGGGCATCGCGAGCGTGCTCGTCGTGGTCGGTGACGCCGAACTCGACGAGACCGTCGAGCGCTACGCTCGGATCCTGGACGTCTCCCCGGCCTCGCAGGACGATCGGCAGGTCCTGCGGCTGCCTTCCGGGCGGCTGGAGTTCGTCCCCGCCGGCGTTGCGGACGAGATCCTGCGCGGCTTCGCGCCGTACGGGCTGGCGGCCATGACCATCGCGGTCACCGACGTGGGTGCGGCGCGGCGCTTGATCGACGGCAACGGGATCGCCACGCTGACGACCAGTGACGGCTTCCACGTCAGCGCTGACGACGCCTTCGGCGCCGCGCTGTTCTTCACCGCTCGATGATCGTCGAGATGGCGTCAGGACGGCTGCGCGGCACCGCGACGGCTTTCCTGGGCATCCCTTACGCCAGCGCGACCCGCTTCGAGCCCCCGAGGCCGGTGCCCGCGTGGAAGGGCGTGCGCGATGCGGTCGCGCCCGGCCCCGCGGCCCCGCAACCGGCGTCCCGGCTGGAGCGGGTCATGGGCCCGCAGCAGTCGCATCAGGCCGAGGACTGCCTGACCCTGAACGTGTGGCGGCCTGTCGCCACCGGGCCGCGACCCGTCCTGGTGTTCCTTCACGGCGGTGGCTTCGCCACCGGCTCGGGTGGCTTCGACTGGTACGGCGGCGCCGTCCTGGCCGAGCGGGGCGACATGGTCGTGGTCACCGTCAACTACCGGCTGGGTGCCATGGGATACCTCCACCTGCCCCCGGTGAGCCAGGGCAACTTGGGACTGCTCGATCAGCTCCAGGCGCTGCGCTGGGTGCGGGCGAACATCGCCGCGTTCGGCGGCGACCCCCAAGCGGTGACGGTGGCGGGACAGTCCGGCGGAGCGCTGTCGATCCTCGCGCTGCTGCCCGCGGGCGAAGCCGACGGCTTGTTCCGGCGCGCGATCCTGCAGAGCGCACCCGCCGGCATGCCTCCACAGCCGCCCGAGCGCGCCGTCGAGCTCGGCAGAACGTACCTGGAACTGCTCGACCTGGCGCCGGCAGAAGCTGGAAGGCTGCGCGACCTGCCCGTGGCCACGCTGCTGGCGGCGCAGCGGGAACTCGCCCGCATCACCGCCGGGCCGGGCCTCGCCCCGCCGTTCCAGCTGGTCGCGGACGGCGAGCTGGTCGCGGCGGACCTCGTCCATGAGGCGGGGACACGGGCCGGCCCGCTGGACATCCTCATGGGCACCACACGCGACGAGGCGGCGGCCTTCTTCGACCTCAGCGAGGCGAGCGAGCGCATCACCGACACCATGTTCGTCGACCCCATGCTCCGGCTGACCCGGCTGCGTGCCGAACGGGGGAACCCGGTTTGGCTGTACCGCTTCGACTGGCACCCGGCCGGCAGCCCGTACGGCGCGTGCCACTGTATCGAGCTCGCGTTCGTCTTCGGCGATCCCGCGGCCTGGCGGCAGGCTCCCATGCTCAGGGGCGAGATGCCGCCCTCGCTCGTGGCCGAGGTACAGCGGGCATGGAGCCTGTTCGTCCATGGCGGCGATCCGGGCTGGGAACGATGGCCGGCATCGGCCCACCACTTCGTCGCCTGAAAAGAAGCTCCGCCGAAGGAGCGGCGCACTGATCCGTGCGGGCACGGGCCTACTTGACACGATTCTCGGCGCCCGCGGGCTCGATGAGGATCCGTGCCGCCGCGAGATAGGCGGCCAGCAGGCTTTCCGCGACCGCCGCCACGCTCTCGTCCGCGGGCAGAAACGTGGGAGTGTGCAGCCCCGCCGTCGTGTCGGTGCCGACGAAGAGCATCAGCGACGGCACATCGGCCGCGTAGTAGGCGAAGTCGTCGGCGCCGCACGACCGCAGCGGCGCCGAAACCGTGTGGCCGAAGCCGCCGAGCAGCGCGGTGGCCTCGGCGGCGAGGCGGGCGTCGTTCACGAGCACCGGCTCGCCGCGGAGGATCCGCACCTCGGCCTCGCAGCCGTGCGCCTTGGCGACGCCCTCCGCGACCGCGTGGAAGCGTTCGTGGAGCTGGGCCCGCCAGGACTCCGACATCGTCCTGAGCGTGCCCCGGGTGACGGCCTCACCCGGTATGGCGTTGGGCGCGGTGCCCGCCTCAAGCGTCCCGAAGGTGACCACGGTGCCCACCATCGGGTCGGCGTCGCGGCTGACGAGCTGCTGCGCGGCCACGATGATCTGGGCAAGCGCCGGTATCGGGTCCCTGGTCAGATGCGGGTAGGCGGCGTGCCCGCCGCTGCCCCTGACGGTCAGGGTGAACTCGTCGGCGCAGGCGTTGACCGGGCCGGGGGTGCAGGCGACGACTCCGGCGCCGAGCACGGGCTGGACGTGCGCGGCGACCATGGCCCGCACCTGGTGCCCGGCGAGCGCGCCCGACTCGACGATGTCGAGCGCGCCCGACGGGTAGGTCTCCTCGCGCGGCTGCAGCACCGCGAGCATCGGGGCAGGACCGCCGGCCCTGTCGACCGCCCTGGCCAGCGCGACCAGCGCGGCGAGGTGGACGTCGTGGCCGCAGGCGTGCATGGCACCGTTGCCGGCCGCCCAGGACACGTCTGTCTGTTCCGCGATCGGCAGGGCGTCGAGCTCGCCGCGTACTCCGACCGCGGGGCCGTCGCCACCGATGCGGACCAGGGCGCCGGTGCCGGCCACCGGATCCGGCGCCGCCGCGACGGGCAGGGCGTCGAGCACCTGCTTGAGGGTCGGCCCTTCCTGACCGGACACGCACGGCTCGGCGTGCAGCCTGCGCCGCAGCTCGCAGGCCGCGGGGAGCTCGGCGCGCAGCGCGGCGAGCAGGCGCTCGATCCGATCCGTCACGCGTCGTCTCCCAGGCGGTAGACGCGACGCGCGTTGTCCGCGCCGATCATGGTGGCCACCCGGGCTGCCTGGGCCGGCGACCACTCTCCATCGGCCACGAAACCGCCGAGGACGCGGGTCATCGCCCGGCGCCACAGCAGGGCGCCCAGGTGGTGCAGCTCGGCCGGGCCCCAGGCGTCGGAGGAGAAGAGGATCTTGGCGAACGGCGCCAGCTCCAGGCTCTCCGCCACGACGGCCACGCTGCGCGCTCCGGTGTAGTTCACGCCAAGGCCCACGTCGAAGTAGACGTTGGGGTAGACCTGGGCGAGGTAGCCCGCGTTGCGGTGGAACGGATAGCAGTGCAGCAGGAGCAGCGGCACCCCGCTGGGCTCGGCCCGCTCGATGAGCCCCCGCAACAGCAGTGGGTCAGAGCGGTGCAGGTCGACGTCTGGGTCACCGTAGCCGATGTGGAACTGC
The DNA here is from genome assembly GCF_018531495.1 of Nonomuraea sediminis. GTDB lineage: Bacteria > Actinomycetota > Actinomycetes > Streptosporangiales > Streptosporangiaceae > Nonomuraea > Nonomuraea sediminis. Next base: position 396,112 of record NZ_JAHDTI010000007.1, on the reverse strand, counting down.
AGCGGCAGCCCGCGCTCGATCCCGGTCCAGATCAGGTGGCGTAGCAGCACCGGATCGTCGACCCGGACCGTCGTGGTCTCCTCGACCGCCCGCAGCCACCGCCCGGCCGCCGCCGTCACCTCGGCGGGGCTGGGCGGGCTCGGGTCGAGGTCGAGCCCGTGGCGGTAGGCGACGATCGTCTTGAGGCCGCGCGCCGTACGGCTGCGCTTCCACAGCAGTTCGGCGAAGCGCGCGGCGAACCCGGCCGCGCTGACGCCCTCGGAGACCACCTGCTCGGCCACCGCCTCCAAGCGGACGACCTCCTCGGCGGGCCGCCCGGTGGCCTCGGCCATGCCCGCGGGGCTGAGGATCTCGTCGCCGCGGTAGCCGGTCTCCACAAGGAAGTGGCCGATCCCGCTCGCGGTCAGCAGCCGCCTGTTCACCTCCGCGGCGCCGAGCTCAGCACGCCGCGCCAGATACGCCTCGGGCGGCGTGTGCGGGTCGAGGCCCAGCACGGGCGCGCAGTGCCGCAGGATCGCGAAGCCGATCTGGGAGTCGAACTGGGTCATCCAGCCGGGTACCGGCCGGTCCGACTCGGTGATGAGCTCCTCGAACTCCGCCCTGGACAGGTCGTGGCCCGAGGCGCCGTGGACATGGTGGTCCACCAGCGCGATGGCCTCGATCGACTGATCGAGGGACTCAGAAGACATCGGCGATCCTCCGGCAGCTTTCCGCGTCGTCCAGGCCGTCGAGCGCGCGCGATTCCGTCCGCTTGACCGACAGGTAGGTGTTGATGAGGTCGGGCGCGAACAGGCCGCGCACGACCTCGTCGGCCTCCAGTGCGTCGAGCGCCTCGCCCTGCGACTTCGGCATCGGCGGCACGGCCGCGAGCTCCGCCTCGGTCACCGACTCCGGCCAGACGACCGGCTCCGGGTAGCCGCGGCGGATCCCCTCCAGGCCGGCCCTGAGCAGGACGCCGAGCGCGAGCCAGGGGTTGGCGGTCGCGTCGGCGGCGCGGAACTCGATGTTGAACTCGGCTCCCGAGCCAGGGCAGATGCGCAGCATCGCCTCCCTGTTGCGCTCGGCGAGGAACACCCCGCCCGCGCTCCACCGGTGTGGGGTGAGGCGCAGGAACGACACCGGGCTCGCCGCGGTCACCGCGGTGAGCGCGGCGGCGTGCTGCAGGATCCCCGCACAGAACCTGGCGGCCGGCTCCGACAGGCCTCCCGGCCTGCCGGGGTCGTGCATGGCCCCGCCCTTGAACGACAGGTGGATGTGCACGCCGTTGCCGCTGCCCGCCGGGTGCAGGATGGGCGCGAAGCAGGCGCGAAGCCCGCGCCGCCTGGCGAGGTCGCGGACGAGCTCGCGCAGCAGCACCGCCCGGTCGGCGGCGGCGAGGGCGTCGGTGGGGGCGAGCGTGATCTCGTGCTGCGCCTCGCCGTACTCGGGCAGCCAGGTCTCGGGCGCGAACCCGTTCCCTTCGAGGAGCGCCACCAGATCGGAGCCGAACGGCTCCGCTGTCCTGTATCTCTCGAAGGAGAACGGCCCTGCGGGATCCGGCGATCGTGGCCCTGCCAGCGTGAATTCGTGTTCGAACGAGGCCACAGGGACGAGTCCCAGCTCCGCCTGCAGTTCCTCCACGGCGTCGGCGAGGAAGGTGCGGGGGCAGCACTCCCACGGCGTGCCGTCCGGCAGAGTCTGCCCGGCCAGGTACAGCCGTGTCCCCGGTATGTCGCCATCGGCCGGGATGTCGGCGCGCGTGGCTGGGACGGGCAGCAGCCGCAGGTCGCCCGTCGAGCCGAACGGATTCTCGGCGATGGTCCCGAAGCAGGTCAGGGCCAGGTCGGCAGGCACCCAGCCGGTGCCGCCGCGCAGCACCGCGGCCTCTCTCGAGGCGGGTACGGCACGGCCGCGCGTGTGCCCGGCCAGGTCGCAGGTCGCGATGAAGACGTTCATGCCGTGCTGACCGCCTGCTCCTCGGGACGGGCCAGCTCGGCGCTGAGGCCCTGCCCGATCCGACCGGCCAGGCCGGGAGCGGCCAGCACGACGGCCAGGCCGGCCAGGCACCAGGCCGCGGCGATCCACGGGAAGTAGCTGAGTGGGCTGTCCTGCCCCACTGACTGGTTGTAGAAGACGAAGCACAGGTAGGCGATCGCCAGCACCGGGATCGCGATCTCACGCCTCGGGATCCGGCCGCGCCCGTTGACGATGAACGCGACGACGCCCGCCCCCGCGACGGCATAGGCCACCAGCAGGCAGAGCACGCCGAGGGTGGCGAACCAGTAGTAGGCGTCGAAGGCGCTCACTCCGGCCAGGTCGAGGGCCACGTCGGCGAGCGCGGCCACGGCGAGGGCGACGACCAGAGAGACGGAGGGCACCCCAGTGCGCGGGTCGGTGCGGGCCAGGACGCGTGGGCCGAAGCCGTCGCGGGAGAGCGCGAACAGCAGCCGGCTCGCCGCCGCCGACGAGCTGATGGAGGCGGCGAACGCCGACGCCATCGCGGTGAAGGCGATCATGAGGGAGAACCAGGTGCCGATGTAGGCCTGGGCGAGGGCGGACAGCGACGACTCCGCCCCGGCGAAGGCGGCCACCCCGCCCTTGCCGGTGCCGAAGCCGATGGTCTGGGCGAACATCACGAAGACGTACAGCACACCGGTCAGCAGCACGCTGCCGGCCAGGGCACGCGGGATGTTGCGGCGTGGGTCGGCGGTCTCCTCGCCGAGCGACGCGCACGCCTCGAATCCGGCCCAGGACAGGAACGCGAACACGGTGGCGGTCATCACCGCGCCCACGGTGGTGCCTTCCATACTGAAAACCGACAGGTCGAGCGTCTGACCGCCGGGCGCGGTGCCCGCACCCGCGCGGGCCACGATGATCGCGCTCAGCACGAGCATGCCGACGATGCCGACACCTTCGACGAGCAGCAGTGTGCGAGCCGTCACGCGCGACTCGCGGGAGTTGACCGCCCAGACGCCCGCGGCGGCCACGGCGGCCACGGCGAACCAGGGCACGCCCCAGGACAGGCCGAGAGCGGACACGAAGGCTTCGGTGAACACCCCTGTGGCAGCCAGCGTGCACACGGCGAAGAACAGGTAGGTGCCGAGCAGGGCGAATCCGCCGAAGAATCCGGCACGGGGGCCGAGGGTCACTCCGGCCAGCGCGTAGACCGAGCCCGCATGGTTGAAATGGCGCGTCAGCCGGACGAATCCGTAGGCGACCAACGCCACGCCGATCAGGCCGAGGACGAAGACGAGCGGCACCGCCTTGCCCACCGTGCCCGCCACACCCGCGCCGTTGAGCGCCATGGCGAGCGTGGGGCCCATGAGCCCGACAGACAGGGCGAGCGCCTCCCACAGTCGTAGCTTGCGAGGCGGGCGCAATTGTTCCGGCATGGCACCTCCCGAGAGGGGGCGGAGACGGGCCGGCGGTCGCGCGGCCCACTTCCCGACATGAAATAGAACATTCATGACACCCGTCAAGGGTCAACCATGAAATTTTTGTTTCACTAGTCCATCGTGACGTGCCCCGCGATCTCCTCGACCTGTCGCAGGCGGGTCTCGCCGACCTCGCCCAGCCGTTGGGTCACGCCCGCGACCACCGTCTCGACCTGTGCCATCGCCGGGACGAGGCTGTCGAACGGGCTCGGCGCCTCGACGCGGGCCGGGATGACGAGGTCGGCGACGTCCGAAGCGGGCGACAGCCAGGGATCGGTGAAGAGCACGATCTTGGCGCCCCGATCGTGCACGCGCCGCGCGAACTCCACGATGTCACGCTGGTAGCGGCGATAGTCGAACACCACGAGCACATCCCGGCGCCCCGCGTCCGCGCAGAACGCCGCCATGTTCTCCGGCCGCGCGTCGAGCACCCTGGTCGCCGGGCGGAGCAGTCTCAGGTGCAGGTCCAGATACTCGGCGAGGATGTACGAGTAGCGGCCGCCGATCATGGTGATCCGCCGCGTCGAGTCCGCCAGCAGCGCGAGGACCTCGTCGAGTTCGGCGTCGGACAGCGCGGCGAACGACTCGTCCAGCCGCTGGCGGAAGGCCGCCGCCGCGGACAGCCTCAGGGCCCCCTCCCCGACCTGCTGGCCGAGCGTGAGCGGCGACGCCCGCCGGGCCTCGATCTCCTCGCGCAACGCCTGCTGGAACGCCCGGTAGCCGGCGAAGCCCAGTCCTGCCACGAACCGCACGACCGTCGGCGCACTCACCCCCGCGCGCTTGGCCAGCCGCGCGGCCGTCTCCAGCCCGGCCGCCGGATAGTTGGCCAGCAGGGTCCGGGCGACCTGCCGCTCTCCCGGTGACGCGTCCGCGAGGCTCCGTCTCACCCGCTCCGCGACCGAGACGAACACCTCCGCGCTCTCTCCAGTCATCGACGCCTCTCGATCAGGGTTGTCCCGCCCATCATTCTGGCCGGTGACACCTCCGCGGGTCATGCAAGGTCGAGGCCGCGAGCGGCCGACCGCTCCGCAGCGGGAGGTCGATCAGGAGGTTACGAGCCTGCCGGGCGCTCCCCTCGATATCCCCACAGCGGGTTTCCCACCAAACGAATGATCAGAGGGCCGGCAGCGGAACCCGTCATAGATGACTGAAATTTTAGTCAGCGTACTCATTGTCTTTGACTGAATTTTCAGTCAGGATGCGGTCCACGGCACAGAGGGTTCCCGCCTGTGTGCGGGCTCATGCAGGGAGGCGTCATGACGGAGGCTGCGCAGGACGCGCGCGGGTCGTTACCGGCGGGCGAAGGGCCGGGACGGCATCGCCGGGACATCGAACAGCATTCGATCGACTGGGTACCACTGTCGGAAAGGCACGGCAGGGTCTCCAGCCTGGGGGCCATCTGGTTCGTGGGCAGCCTCAACCTCACCGGTTTCGCTACGGGCGTGGTCACGCTGTCCATGGGTGCCTCGCTGCTGTGGACGGTGGCGGCGACCGTACTGGGCTCGCTGTTCGGCACCTTCTTCATGGCGTTCCACTCGGCGCAGGGCCCGCAGCTGGGCCTGCCGCAGTTGGTGCAGTCACGGCCCCAGTTCGGATACATCGGGGCGGCCGTGACGGTGTGGGTGTTCGCCCTGGTGAATTACATCGGCTACAACACCTCCGACGCGTTGCTGTCCGGCGACGCGATGAACACGTTGTTCTCTGTTCCGAACTGGCTCGGATACGTGGCCTCCGCCGCGATCGCCACCGCGATCGCGTTGTTCGGCTACGACTGGATCCACGCCGTCAACAAGTGGCTGACCTGGCCCTTCGTCGTCATCATGGCGGTCATCAGCGGGGCGGCGCTGTTCGCGGGCGGGCTCCCGGCCGGGGTATGGGATCCGGGCCCGTTCGACCTGGCCCGCTTCATGCTGGTGTTCATCTTCGTCGCCGGGTTCCAGCTCGGCTGGGCGCCGTACGTGTCGGACTACTCGCGCTACCTGCGTCCCGACATCCCGGTGCGCAACACCTTCTGGTGGACCTACCTGCCCAGCGCGGTCTCCGGGATCTGGGTGTTCGTCCTGGGGGCAGTGGTGTCGGCGGCCGCACCGGCGGGAGCCACGCCCGTGGCCGCGCTGCGCCTGGCGGCCGACCGCCTGGTGACGGGGTTCGGCGTCATCGCGATCGCCACCCTGCTCGTCGGCCTGTTGTCGATCATGGCGATCAACCAGTACGGCGGAAGCCTCACGATGATCTCCATCGTCGACTCCTTCCGTCCAGTCAGGCCCACCAGAACGATCCGGGCCGTGACGATCGGCCTCATGCTCGTCACGGTGGGCACGATCGCCAACTTCGTCGGTGTCGAGCAGTTCAACTGGTTCTACGCCAACGTCGTGGTCATCCTGACCTACCTGTTCATCCCGTGGACCGCGATCAACCTGGTGGACTACTTCTTCGTCCGCAAGGGCCAGTACGTCGTCCGGGAGATCTTCAACCCGCACGGCATCTACGGCCGCTGGGGCTGGCGCGGCAACCTGGCCTACCTGGCCGGCCTGGCGGCGATGACACCCTTCGTGGTCATCGTGGGCCTCTACACCGGCCCCGTCGCCGCTGCTCTCGGCGGCGTCGACTACTCCCTGTTCGTCGGGCTGCCCGTGGCCGGCGGCCTCTACCTGCTCTTCGCCCGCGGCCTGGACCTGGCCGAGGAACACCGAATGGTCCAACAGGAAGGCCTGCTGAATCCTCCGCACTAACCTCCGCCGAAAGGAAGAACGACCATGGGTCAGACCGAGGACATCAAGCCCGTCATCACTCGCAGATCGATGCTGGCCCGCGCCGGCTTGACCGCTGCCGGCCTGGCGACCGCGCGGGTGCTCGGCGACGCCGCGCCGGCCCGCGCCGCCGCTTGGCGCGTGCCCGGCGAGGACGAGGCGCACAAGCGGACCTGGATGTCCTGGCCGCACAGCACGACGATCTGGGGCAACCTCCTGTCCAAGATCCAGGCGGATATCGCCAAGCTCGCCAAGGAGGTAGCCAAGTACGAGCCGGTGATCATGTGCGCCAACGGCTCCACCAACGCCTCCAAGGCCCGGACGATGTGCGGGTCCACCGTCACCGTGATCAGCTCGGTCCCGGTCTCCGATTGCTGGATGCGCGACACCGGCCCGCTGTTCCGCGTCGACGACGCCGGTGGGCGCGACGCGGTCGGCCTGAACTTCAACGCCTGGGGCGAAAATGCCACCAGCTTCTACGGCATCCCCGCCTCCGCCTACGACAACGACCGTACGCTCGCGCAGCACCTGACCGCCTACCTCGGCCTGCCGTTCACCAGAGCGGGTGTGGTCGGCGAGGGCGGCGGGATCGAGTACGACGGCGACGGCACACTGATCGCCACCGAGAGCTGCTGGGTCAACAACAACCGCAACCCCGGCAAGACCCGCGCTCAGATCGAGGCCGAACTGCTGGCCAGGTTCGGCGCCGGCAAGATGATCTGGGTGCCAGGTGTCACCGGACAGGACGTCACCGATGGCCATATCGACGGCACCGCCCGCTACATCGCGCCGGGCGTGGTGATGGTGCAGCTGGCGGGAGCGGTACGGCCCGACGTCTGGACTGCCAACGCGCAAGCCATCCACGACACCCTGGTGAACGCGACCGACGCCCGGGGACGCAGGCTGCAGGTCCTCACCATCGAGGGCCCTGACACGCTGCCCCGCATCCCCTCCGGTCAGCGCAAGAACTTCCTCAGCTCCTACATGAACTGGACGGTGACCAACCAGGCCGTCATCACCGTGCAGTTCGGCGACACCGCCAAGGACGCGGCGGCCAAGACTGCCATCGCGAACGCCTTCGGCCGCCCGGTGATCCAGCTCAACCTCGACAACCTGTACGGCAACGGCGGCGGCGGGGCGCACTGCGTCACCATGCAGGAGCCTCAGCCCTGACAACGGCCTCAGGGGCGATCGAATGCGACGTCGATCGCCCCTACCGGCAACCGCTGCGCCCGATGGTGCCGTTCGGCCGAGTCCATCGGCTCCGCCTTCGCCGAAACCGGACCGGCGGCGCGGCCTCGGAGATCAAGGCGGCCCTTACGGGTTTCGAGCCAAGCGTCAGTCGCCCCTCAGGGAGGGGAACTTTGGCCACCATGGCGGCTGATCACTCGATCGCGAGGATCGGCACTTGCGTGCGAGCACCACCACGGGCGCCGTGGAGATGGCCACGGAGAAGGCGATCACGGGCAGCAGCGTGGTGACCAGCGAGATGGAGTACACGCTGGCGCAGGGCAGGTCGGCTCCCATCATCGACAGCAGCACCAGGACCCCGGCCGTCAGCGCCATCCCGGCGATGATCGCGGTAACGAGGCCGACGACCCGGTCGAAGACGAGCAGCTTACGGATCTCGGCCGCGCCGTACTTGGCGATGACGTGGGACGCGTCGAGCTGGAAGGTGTCATGAATACGGCCGAAGGTGGCGCACGCGACCGCCATGGAACCCAGCAGCGACGTCACCCCCAGCGTGGCCAGCGCCAGCGTCAGCACCTGCGAGTCGGCGCTCCTGTGCGCGGCCACGTCCTGCAGGCTGAGCACGCTGTAGCGGTCGCCGACCACCGCTGCGATGCGGTGCCTGACCGGGGCGAGCGCCTGGGCGGGGTCGAGTGTCACCTGCAGGCTGTCCACTGTCAGCCGGCCGACGAGCCGCTGCGCCAGCTCGGGGCCGACGCCGAGGACACCTCGGTACAGCAGATCCTGGTTCGTGTCGACTTGGATGATGCCTGACAGACGCAGCCGCACTGGTGTGCCCGCCTTGCCGTCGGCTATCAGCGTGCTGCCGACGTGGACGACAAGCGTCTTGGCGGTCACCTCGTCCAGCACGGCCTCGTCGGGGCGGTTGGGCAGATCGCCCTCGATCACGTGGATCAGCGGCAGGCCACCTTTGTGCAGCATTGTCGCCTCCACGACGGTGGCTGAGGAGCCCTCGGCCTGTATCTTGACCGGGCCACTGAGGACTGTCCGCACGGAGGCGACACCGTCGATCGCGGCGACCCGCTTGAGCGGAAACTCGGGCAGCGACGGACGGGTGGTGGCCATGTCGGCGGGCACCACGGCAAGGTCGATCCGTTGCCCGCCGAAGCACTGCAGGAAGCGGTCCTCCGCGGCGCCGCCGCTGTGGACCGCGCCGCCGATGAGGAAGGCTCCTGCGAGCATGCCAAGCGCGCAGAGCGTGAGTGCCCAATAGTGAGCTCGGACCCTGCTGGTGCCCATAACGCTAACGTTCCGTGAAACCTTCGGGGATCTTCGCATAGCGGGTCAAGAAATAGCGAAATGTCGGCCTAGATAACTTCGCACTTACCGAGGTAGGAGTACATCGAGGAACCGCCGCGCCGTTGATTGCGACCGAGGCGAAGTTTGCGCGCTTGGGGTTGTCGTCGCGAGCTCGTCCGGCAACAAGTGGTGCTGGTCGTGTCAGCCGGCCGGGCGGCTGCAGGTGACGTCCGCCTCAGGCAGGTGGCCGTCGAGGAGGTAGCAAGTCACCTTGGTGTCGACGCAGGTGTTCTTGTCCGCGATGTAGACGGTGTGACGGTAGGCGCCGGTCAGTGTGATCATGCGGGAGCCGGTCAGGGCGTGGTGCATGGCCTGCTGGCCCGGATAGGGCGTCGCCGGGTCGCCTTCCGCGCTGACGATCAAGGCCGGTACGGAGTTGCCGATCGTGGTGGGCGCTTCAAGCGGCTTGACCGGCCAGAACGCGCACGGGGAAATGTTGCGGACGAGCGGCCCGAACAGGGGTTCCGCGCTGCGGTGGCGCTGGATGTCGCGGTAGTAGATCTCCGGGTCACGGGGTGCGGCCCGGTCGGCGCACAGGATCGCCGTGCCCGCCCGGTCGGAGGCCTCTCCGGCGCCGGTGAACAGTCCATCAAGGAACTCCTGGAAAGAGGCGGGCGGTGGCGTCTTGCCGGCGTGGCTCAGCGCACGCGCCTCCTTGGCGAGGGTGGCGGAGGCCTGCGGCCCGTCGTCGTAGAGGCGCCCCATCAGCCAGAGCGCCACGACACTGGAGTCGACGCGATATCCGCCGATCGTCACAGGCTGCCGGTTGATCTTCTCTACGGTCGCCAGGACGGCCTCGCGTGTGCTGCCCAGCCCGTACTCCTTGTGACGTGAAGCGGCCCAGGACGCCCAGCGACGGAGCGCGGCGTCGATCGCGGGCGCGGCGCGCGACAGCAGGCGCGGGCCGTACACCTGCGGGTCGACGGCGCTGTCGAGCACGACCCGGTCGGCCCGCGAGCCGAACATCTGCAGGTAGGTCGCGCCCAGGTAGGTGCCGTAGGAGTAGCCGACGTAGGACAGCTTCCGCTCGCCGAGCGCGGCTCTGATCACGTCCATGTCCCGTGCGGTGTTCCTGGTCGAGGCGTACGGCAGGGCCTGGAGGTTGCCCGCGACGCAGCCGGCCGCCAGGTGTCTGGCCAGACGTACGCTCTTGTCGAAGGTAGGCCGGTCGGGTCCCGCCGAGCGCAGGTAGGTGTCGGTCCGCCACCGGCAGCTGATCGGTGTGCTGCGGCCGACGAATCGGGGATCCATGCCCAGCAGGTCGTAACGGGCCCCGACCTCGGGCACTTCCTTTCCCAGGAGCGGCATCTGGAGGCCGGAGCCTCCCGGCCCGCCGGGGTTGAACAGCAGGACGCCGCGGCGCCGGGAGGCGTCGGTGGCCTTGACCCGAGAGATCGCGACCGAAACAGTCCGCCCGTCCGGCCTGCGGTAGTCCATCGGGACCAGGACGGTGGCGCATTGCGCACCGGCGGCATCGAGCGTCTTGCCCACCCGGTCATCGGGTCCGGTCGTGCAGGCGCGCCAGGTGATCGTCTGATGGTGAAAGCGATCCATGGGCGTGGCCGCCTGCGCCGGTCCAGCGGCGAACACTCCGACGGTGGCCATGAGCACTGCTGCCGCGGCTACTCCACGCTTGGAATCGGGCATGCGTATATCCCTTCGGGAAGGTGGCGGATGGCGCCTATGAGAGATTCCGGCTCGTGCGATGGCCGGAGGTAACTGAACGCTAGGGGCGCCGGTGCCCCTCGGGCATCGAGCGGAATGCTGATCTGCGCCTTGCGACCCGCACGCCAGCCGGCCCTGCTCTTACGACTGCTGCCCTAGCGACGAGCTCCTCCTCGAGGAGGACAAACCAGATCAGGTTGCTGGATACCGTCATTCCATGAACGTGGCGCGACGATGGGGCCGCTGGTGGCGTGGCTTGCCCGTGATGGTCACGGACAGCGTGCTGGCCGGTGTGCTCACCGCCCTCGCGGTGACGCAGGCCATCTTGTCCGCCCACAGCCCGGTCGCGCTGGCGTACCTGCTGGCGGTGCTCACCTCCGCGCCGCTGGTGCTGCGCAGACGCCATCCCGTCGCCGTCCTGGCAGTGATCACGGTGAGCCTGATCGGCTGCGGCCTGGCCGACTACCCCAACGGATTCCAGACCCTGTCGGTGCTGGTCGGCCTCTACACCGTCGCGGCCTACCGCCGGGAAGGCTACCGCGACGGCGTCCTGGCCCTGGCGTTGATGGCGAGCATCCTCGTTCCCGACCTCATCGGGTCCGGGCTGACCTTCGCGGCCGTCAACAACCTGTTCGAGAACGTGCTTCAGCTCGGGGCGAGCTGGGCGATCGGGGAGGTGGTACGCAGCCGCCGCCTGCGCCACCAGGACCTGGTCGAGCACGCCCGCCACCTGGAGATCGAACGCGAGGAGAAAGCCCTGCGCGCGGTCGCCGAAGAACGCGTGCGCATCGCCAGGGAACTGCACGACGTGGTCGCCCACCACCTGTCGGTCATCTCGATCCAGTCCGGCGCCGGCGGCCGCCTGATCGCCACCGAGCCCGACACCGCACGCGAGGCATTCTCCGCGATCGCCACCACCACCCGCGAGGCGCTGACCGAACTACGGCACTTGCTGTCGGTCCTGCGCCTCACGCCCGAGACCGGTGAGGACTCCTACGCCCCGCAACCGGGCCTGGCCCAGCTGGACACGCTGCTGGAACGCGCCCGCCTGTCAGGCCTGTCGATCCAGCGGGCAACCTCCGGTCAGGTACGCCCGCTGCCGCCCGGCGTGGACAGGTGCCTGTACCGCATCGCTCAGGAATCGCTGACCAACGTGCTCAAGCACGCCCCGTACGCCAACATGGCCCTTACCCTGACCTACCACCCTGCCGCGGTCACCCTGCAGGTCACCGACGACGGCCCCGCCACCACCGGCGCGGGCTCGCCCGGGCACGGGCTGATCGGCATGCGCGAGCGGGCCGCCCTCTACGGCGGCACCCTCACCGCCGGGCCACGCGAGCACGGCGGCTATACCGTCACCGCACATCTGCCCGCGTCCCCGCTCGCCGAGCCCGTCCTCGCCACGGCCCACCAGCAGCAGAGCGGGGTGCCCCGATGACCGGCCTCGACACTGCTACCAGGGCCATCCGCGTCCTGATCGTGGACGACCAAGCGCTGGTCCGTGCGGGCTTGGTCGCCCTCGTCCGCACCGACGCCGATCTCGCGGTCGTCGGCGAGGCCGCCGACGGCCACGAAGCCATCGCCCAAGCCGAGGCGACCGCTCCGGATGTCATCTTGATGGACATCCGCATGCCCAACCTGGACGGTGTCGCCGCCACCCGCCACATCCTCGCCCACGCCGACGACCCGGCACCGAAGATCCTCATCCTGACCACCTTCGACCTGGACGAACACGTCTTCGCCGCCCTGCGCGCCGGCGCCTCGGGGTTCATGCTCAAAGACACCCCCGCCGACCAGATGCTGGCCGCGATCGCCACGGTCGCCCGCGGCGACGTACTGCTGGCACCCAGCGTCACCCGGCGCCTGGTCCACCACTTCGCCACCACACCCGAACCCACCCGGCGCCGGCCCGCCGAGCTTGCCCAGCTCACCAGTCAGGAAACCGCGGTGCTCCGCTTGGTCGGCCAGGGCCTGACCAACCAGCAGATCGCCACCCACCTGAACATCGCCCAGGCCACCGTCAAGTCCCACCTGGGCCGCCTCATGACCAAACTCCGCCTGTCCAGCCGCGCCCAAGCCGTGGTCACCGCCTATGAAACCGGCCTGATCACCCCCGGAATCAGTCACCTGAGCCGCGGTTGAGCGGCGTGGCGGTATTCGCTGATCGTGCCTGCGACGACGGGTCTTCGCGCAGGTCTTGAGGCGGCTCACGTCGCGGGCGGGCCGCGTTCGCCGAGGATCAAGATCCGGTCCAGAAGTTCGCAGCGCAGGGTGCCGATGACCCGCTCGCAGATGGCGTTCATCCTCGGCGTCCGCGGCAGCGTGGTGATGGTCCGGAGCCCAGATCCTGCGCCGTGACTTGATCATTGAGGGCTGGCGTCGCCCTGGACCGAGCTGTGGGCGAAGCCCGTGCGGCTTCGCCCACTCGATGGGATGTCAGATCTTGACGGCGTCCCTGGAGTCGGCGCGCTGCCGGACGGCCAGGTTCGCGTGCAGACTCTCGCCTTCGATGTCGAGATTCGGCAGGACCCGATCGATGGGGCGGGGCAGCCACCAGGCCGCGCGGCCGAGCAGGGACATCGCTGCAGGCACCAGGGTCAGACGGACGACAAATGCGTCGACGAGCACGCCGACGGCCAGCGCGAAACCGATGGACTTGATGATCGGATCGTGCATGAACACGAATCCGCCGAACACGGCCGTCATGATCAGCGCGGCGGCGGTGACGACGCGGGCGTTGTGGCCCAGGCCGTTGACGGTGGCCTGCTTCGGGCTGTCGCCCAGAACGAAGTCCTCACGCATACGAGAAACGAGAAAGACCTCGTAGTCCATGGCCAGCCCGAACAAGATCCCGATGAGCAGGATCGGCAGGAAGCTCACCAGCGGCCCCGGAACGTCGACGCCGAACAGGTCGGCCAGGTGTCCCTGCTGGAAGATGGCCACGGTGATGCCGAACGTGGCGCCGACGGTGAGCAGGAAACCCAGCGCCGCCTTGAGCGGCACCAGTACTGAGCGGAAGACCAGCATCAGCAGCAGGATCGACAGCCCGGCGACGAGCAGCAGGTAGAGGGGCATCGCCTCGGCGAGTTTCGCCGACACGTCGATGCCGATGGCGGTGGCGCCGGTCAGGGCGATGGTGGCGCCCCGGATACCGGCCGCGCGCTCCCGGATGGAGTGCACGATCTGCTCTGTGGCCGCGTCGGTCGGACCGGTCTTGGGGATGATGGTCATCAATACGGTGGTGCCCTGCTGGTTGGGCTGCGGCGGGGAGACGTGGAGCACGCCGTCCGTGGAGTCGATCAACTGCGCGGCCTGCTTGGCGGCCGTGCCAGTGGCCTGGGCGTCCTCGCCGGAGACGACGGCGATCAGGCGGCCGTTGAAGCCGGGCCCGAATCCCTCGCTGATCAGGTCGTAGGCCTTGCGGGCCGCCGAGCCGGACGCCGCGGTGCCGGCGTCGGGCAGGGCCAGGCGCATGTCCTGGGCGGGCAGGGCCAGCGCGCCCAGCCCCACAACGCCGACCAGCAGAATCGGGACGCGCAGCCGGGTGACGAACCGGCCCCAGCCGTACCCGAAGCCCTCGCGCCCGAGGCTGGGCACCCGCCCGTCGCGCTGTCCGCGAGGCAGAACGCGGGCGCCGGCGAAGCCGAGCATCGCGGGGAGCAGGGTGAGGGCGACCAACACTGCCAGGGCGATGGTGCCGGCCGCGGCCAACCCCATGACGCTCAGGAAGGGAATACCGACCACGGAAAGGCCGGCCAAGGCGATGACGACGGTGACACCGGCGAAGACCACGGCAGAACCCGCGGTGCCGATCGCACGCCCCGCGGCCTCCTCTGCCGCCATGCCCTCGGTGAGGTATTGCCGGTAGCGGGAGGTGATGAACAGCGAGTAGTCGATCCCTACAGCCAGCCCCAGCATCAACGCCAGGATTGGCGCGGTGCCGGTCAGCTCCAGCACACCGCTGAGGGCGAACAACCCGGCCATCCCGGCCGCGACGCCGATCAGCGCGTTCAGCAGCGTCATACCGGCGGCGACCAAGGACCCGAAGGTGATGAGCAGGACAACGGCGGCGACCAGGACACCGAGCGCCTCAGTGGAGCCGATCTCTCCTCCGGCCTTCATGATCTCGCCGCCGTGCTCCACCCGAAGCCCGCGCACAGAGGCGCCGACCTGCTCGTACGCCGCGCGCTGGACGGCGGTGACCTCGTCGGCGGCGGTGTCGAACGGGACCTGGACCAACGCATGGCGGCCGTCTGGAGTGACCGAGCCGGCTTTGAAGGGATCGATGGCGGCGATCACACCGGGAACTCCGTCGGCCTCCCGCACGACGGCCGCGACCGAGGCCTTGTCGAGCTCCCGCCCTTCGGGTGCGGCGAGGACGATGGTGCCGGTCACGCCACCGGCCTGCGGGAACTGCTCCCGCAGGGAGTCGAGCGCCCGCTGGGACTCCGTACCGGGGATCGAGAAATTGTCAGTGGTGGGGCCCATGAAGGCGGCGGCCGCCCCACCCAGCAAAGCAAGCAGGACCAGCCAGACGGCGAACACACGCCCTCGGCGGCGGAAGGAGAGCCGGCCGAGCCGATACAGCACAGAAGCCATGAGGGATGTCTTTCTTCGAAGTTCAGCGGGGTTCGCGGCCGAGCGTGCGCAGGGCGCCATCGATCAGCTCGGTACGCAGGTCCTCGTCCGGCACCGGCACGTCGCTGGCGCAGGTGACAGAGACTGCGCCGATGACCATGTAGGCGGTGACCAGGCCCCTGGACTCAGTCGAGCCGTCCACCATCGCGGCCATCAGCCGTGCCACGACGGCGGGCACAGCGCCCAGAGCCGGATGTCCGGCCAGCACGGGAATGTCCTGGAAAAGGACCTTGACCTCGCGCCGGAACCGCATGGCCAGATCGACGAAACCAGTGACGGCCGCATCCACGGCCTGGTCGCCTTCCAAACCGGAGAGCCGGGCGTCCAGCTCGCCCAGCCCTTCGCCGGCAGGGGTCAGCAACTCGGCGAGGATCGCCTCTTTGCTGACGAAGTAGTAGAGCAAGGATGCCTTTGAACAGCCGACCACCTGAGCGATGTCGTGCAGCGAGGTGCCCTTGTAGCCACGCGTGGCGAAGAGATCCAACGCCGAGTCCAGGAGGTGGCCGCGCAAAGCAGAAGCAGGACGTGCCATACAGTCACAATAACTGTCCGATCGGTCAGACCTGACCGATCGGACAGGATTCGATTGTGGCCTTCCTCACGGCGCCATAGGCGATCCATGCGTCATCCGTGATCGCTGGAGTCGCCGCGGGCACGGTTCATGCGCTCGACCAAGCGGGTACGGCATGGGCCTCATCCATATCGAGCTGTCGGACGGACGACCTGCCGACGCATCGCCGGCGCCGGGCCTCCCCCTCTGTGACCGCCGGTCAACGGGTGGGCAGGGGCGGTACCACGTTCTTGACGGCCAAGGTGAGGTTCCGCAGGCGTAGCAGTGGCATGGGGTGGCGGGTGAGGTTCGACATGATCGTGAGATCGAACCGCAGCGTGCCGTCGGCGCTGTTCGGTGGCGCTTGTGTGAACCAGGAGAGGAGGGCCGTGTCCCAGTTGATGATCATATGTTTCAACGTGTGGTCAGGAACGTCGCCGGCCACGACCACGCTCAGCGGAGCCTGGAGAAAGATGGGCAGCTCGACCGGCTCCAGGCTCGGATTCAATCGATAGGTATAGACGGCCTCGACCTGGATCGTCACAGTGTCGACCCCCTCCGGCAGATCGGCGAACAGCGCGGAGAACAGGGCGCTGAGGTGCTGGTCGAGCGTGCGATCTGGTCCGCCGGAGCCGATCTGGGCGATGTCGACGGGTGTTGCGGAGTCGATGGTCGGCAGCAGGGGATCCGCGAAGCTGACATCGGGCGTCGTGTAGACGAACGGCGCGGCCGATGGCGGCCGGTCCGGCAGAATCCGCTCGTTACGGGTGATCCAGACACTCGACCAGGCGTCCTGCCGCTGGAGGATGTCGAGGCCGGGCACGACCACGGTGCGGCCGGGGACCTTCTGGCCGTCGGCCTGGGAGAGGTACTGCTTGGTCTTCGGGTCGACGTAGTAGTAGCTGAACGAGGGGACGGCGTCGTCCGGCTCTTCCGGGATGTACCTGCGCGGCTCGTACCGGTCGGGGGCGACGAGGACCAACGGAGTCCCCATGCCGTCCGGCACCGCGCCGATGATCGTGACGAGCAGGGCCGTGACCGTCTCTCCGGGATCGTCGGGGTCGGGCAGGTCGATGGAGCCCTCCTCGACCTGGAAGGAGTAGGTCAGCTCGGCCCGCCCGGCGAAGGGCCGGACCGGCGGGTCGAGGGTCAGGCCGGCCGCGAACCCGGGCGCGGAGGTGACGCGCTTCAGCAGGTCCGCGAAGGAGGTGAGGGCGACGTCGGCGTCATGGATGATCTGCTCGTCTTCGGTGGTGGCGTCGATTCCCGCAAGGATGGCGTCGAGGTCGGCCCGCACCTGCGGATAGACGGTCACGAACTCGGCCATGGAGGGGAACCAGTCAGCCCCCGAGGCGGCCGCCTCCGTCTGGGCGAGGTTGAACTCGACCTGGCCGTACACCTTGTCCTGCACGTAGTGGAAGGGCAGCGACCAGGTGAAGGCGTAGGTCCACTTGGTGAGCTCGGAGAGGTCCTGTGAGGCCGGATCGTCCGGAGTCCCGCTCTGGCCCACCATGGTGGGGCTGGCCGGGAAGGACCGCAGCACGAGCGGCACCGGGAAGGCCCCGAGTGGCCGGGTCAGCGGATGGGTGTCCCCGGGTACGACGAAACTCAGCCAGCTCGACGCAAGGTAGCCGTTGATCCCGTGTGGCTGGGCTATCTGGTGTTCGATCATGCTGGCGTTCCAGGCCAGGTCAAGGTCGATGGAGCCCACTACGGCCCCGTGTTCGCTGACGGTCTCGGGAGCCATGAGGAGGAACGGCAGTGCGGCGTCCTTCGCGGTCGTGAGCGGAAGCTTGGGCGAGGTGAGGGCGATCTCGCCGCGCCGCTCGCCTTCGGCCATCCTGTCGACGATGTCGCCGAACAGCCGTGGCGCCGTGGTCGCCAGCGGATCCTTGATGTCCGCGTCGACGTCGGCGGTGAACTGGATGCCGGCCCTCGTGGTGTAGGCGTTGGACAGCCGCGAGAGCAGGTGCTGGTAGAACTCGGCCTGTACGGCGGCCGGGTCAGGTGTCCGGCCTTCGTAGAGCGGGATCATCCAGGTGCTCACCGCGGTGGCCAGGAGCTTCTTCTGGTCGAGGATCTCCTGGAGGTGGTCGGTGCCGCCGGTCCTGGCCGTCACGATCCGCATGGCCGAGATGAACTCGGGGATGAGCGTGTCGTCGACGGTCGCGAGGAGCGTGCGGCCCCAGACGTCCATGTCGATGTCGACGAAGTCGAGATGGCGGGAGGGCGTCGTGGAGATGCCCTGGCCCGTCGTGTAGTCGTAGATCGCGACGCCGGTCCGGGTCTGGAGCTGGTTGGAGATGGGGCGGGGCGCGAACAGGTCGGGGTCGCCCACGTCGGTGACGGTGTAGGAGATGGGTTCGCCGGTGCCGGTGCCGACGCGTACCGCCCACAGGGTCGCGCCGTCGCGCGAGGTGGACGCCTGTGCCCGGTCGACGCCGACGGCCACCTTCAGCAGGTGCGAGCCCGGCACCGAGAGGGCGGCCTCGAAGTCCTGCGCGAACGCCGTCAGCCCGAGGGCGTCTCCGCCCGAGCCGAGCGGGGAGGACATGGGGGCGACCTTCGTGCTGGCCGACCGGATGCCGGGCATGGTCTCCAGGCCGCCGAGCACGGCGCCGCCGGTGCGGCGCAGTGTCAGTTCGACCGAGAGTTCGTAGATCTGAGACGGGTTCAGGTCTGCCAGGGGCCAGGAGATCGTGTGCGGGGACGGCGGCACCGGCACGTCGGTGGCACCGGCTGCCCGGCTCCGGAGGAAGGCGTAGACGGCGCCGACATCCGTGAAGAGCCAGCCGAGCAGCGCCGTCCACTGCGCGCTGTCGACGTCGACGGGTTTGTCGAGAAGCGAGGCGGTTACCGTGGCCGCCATGCCGTTGCGATCGGTGAGCTGGTAGTAGAGCGCGCTGTAGACGCTCACGTCCCTGGCCGCCGCGTCCGTCACGGACGACGAGTGGTCGCCCTGCTCGTCGGGGAAGCGGAAGGTGGCCGTACCCGTGTAGGAAGGCTGCGCCGTATCGCCGGACCGCACACCGAGCACGTTCGACACCGCGAGCCGGTACCCGAGGTTGGACAGGGGACGGTCGGTTGTCAGGGTGACGGTACGGCCGTCGCCACCGAGGGCGGCCGAGACGATGCTGACACCGCCGTCGAGACGGTAGTTGTCCACCCGGGTGGCCGAGGCGGGGTCGAGGGCGTCGGTGAAGGTCGCCCGTACGGTGTTCGCGTCGGTCGCCGTCGCGGAGATCAGGCCGCGGTATCGGCTCGGATCGAAGCTCAGCCGGAGGTCGAGTCGCGGCGCGTCGGACTGGCCCGTGACCTGCCACGCCGACGAGACCGACGGCCACTGGCTGAGGCCGATCAGGGTGTCGGTGTAGCCGACCCGGATGGGCGGTTGGTTGACGAGTCCGTTGCCGCTGACCGGTGGCGTGGTGAGCGTGGTGACCAGGGTGTTGCCGTAGTGGTCCTGCCAGGAGAAGTCGACCTGGAGAATCGAGCCGAGACCGCGGTAGGGGTCACCGTCCGCCGGCGGCAGGCCCGCAGCTGCCTCGGCCGGGGCGATGGCGAACCCCGGATACGGCAAGGACTGGCGGTACTCCCAACGTTCGCTGACCTGGGCGACCCGCACCTTGTCGTGAGTGGGCTGGGCGTCGGTGGGCGGTGGCGTGGGCCCGGCGGGCAATCCCATGTTGCTGGCGGAGAAGTACACGTTCTGGGCCACCCGGTAGCCCAGCAGGCTGAAGGTGTTGAGCAGGAACAGCTTCGCGTAGTCGCCACCCGGTTTGACCGGCACCTCGCCCGGTTTGTCCCGGGTGGCTGTGAGCGCGGCGACGCCGGCTTGAACGGTGGCGTCGCGCACCGTCGGCCCGCCCGCGACCGTGATCTGCTGCCCATCGGCGAACAGCCCCGTGACGTCGGCGTTGTGGGCGGCCAGGGCGGCGAGCTCCTCACCGTAGTAGCCGGCGATGTCGTCGAGGGTCGCGGTGTGCGGGCTGCTGCCTACGGTGACCTCCATGGCGGGCAGGTTGACCGCGGCCGGGAAGGGCAGCGGGTCGGGCAGACCACCGGTCCAGCGGGGGTTGGCCGCCTGCAGGGCGGCGAGGTCGGGGAGGTCGAAGTCAGCGACGATCGTGGCGAGGGGGATCCCGCCGGGCGGGGCCTGGAACACCCCTTCACTGATCAGCAGGCGGACCCCGGCGCGCAGTCGAAGCTTCCGGTTGTCGACGGCCAGATCGGCCACGTCGGAGTACGTGCGCTCGGCGAGGAGAGCGAGCGACAGGTCGGCCTTCGCGGTGACGGGTGCCTCCATCGGGGCGGCCTCGGCGAACACGACGGACCGCGAGGTGTCGATGCTGTCACCGGTGACGACGGCCGTCATGTAGTCGGTGACCCGGTCGCCGGCGGCTTCGGTCGACGGCTTCGCGTACAGCACGATCAGCGAGACCTTCGCCTCACCGCGGTCGTTGAAGATCCGCTCGGGCAGGCCGCGGCCGCTCCCGCCGTCGTAGTAGTAGAGGTAGAAGCCGCCGGTGCGGGTGATGCTCGCCTCCCACAGCAGCCGCACGAAGGCCGACGGGGTGTTCAGCAGCCCGCTGGGGGCGGCGATCTCCGCGCCGGTAAGGGGCGCACCTGTCGGCGGTCTCGTCTCGGTCGAGAGGTTCACCTGGGAGATGCCCATCGTGACGCCGTTCGGCGCGTCGCTCTGCACACCGCTGGGCGCGGACGTGGTGGCGTCGGGCGGATAGGCCAGCAGGAGCTGGGCGAACGCGCCGTCGTCGGCGCCGATCTCCTCGACGATCCGCTCGAGCAGCACCACGTCGGCACCACCGGCACCGACGATCTCGTAGGTGGTGGCGGTGGCCGGGCTCGTCGCGACGAGCGGCACCCGCTTGACGGTGAACTCGACGACCGTGGCCCAGCCGTGCGAGGCCACCGCCGACGTGGTCGTGCCGCCGGTGGCCTCGTCGTAGGTGGCCACCCGTACGGCGAAGCGCGGCGTCATCCCCCGACGGGGATCGGGCAGGTTCACGAGCGCGTCGGGCAGCGTCCAGACGCGCAGCGCCTGTACCCGGTCCCCGCTCGGGGGCGGGCCGTAGGGCAGGGTGACGCTCGTCGGCGCCTGCCAGACGGCGACGGTGGTGAGCGGGTAGGTGGCCAGGTGCCGCTCGTACATGGGGTCGGCGCCGAGAGAGGTGAGCCCGATGTCGAACGGCCTCGCCGTACAGGTGGTCACCAGGTCGCTGAGACGGGTCGCGTCGGAAGAGCCCGGCTTGACCTTGATCGACAGCGTGTCGGCCCCGCCGGCGAAGGCCAGCCACGTGGGGCGGCCGTCGCGTCGGAAGGTGACGGTGAAAGCGCCGCCGGCCTCGTCGACCAGGGGGACGTTGATCTGCTGACCGGTCAGGGCGTAGAGGCCCGCCTCCGGAGGCAGGGTGAGCTTGCCGTCCACGACGTCGACCCAGATGCCCTTGGCCTTCGGTGTGATGCCGGTGGTGGGCAGGCGGGTGCCGTGCATGGCGTAGCGGCCGGCCATCCGGGAGAGCTGGCGGATGGCCAGGGTGCGCTGGGTCTCGGCGATGATCTCGTCCACCCGGTACTGCGCCAGGTGCGGCACGTCGATCCACGGGGCCGGCCGACCGTCGACATCCACCGTGGCGAACAGGTCGGAGACGGCTCCGTTCGCCTCGGCCATCCCGAGCACCTCGACGGGGATCGCGAAACGGCGGGCCACCGAGGTGAGTGTCTCGTTCGCGCCGGTTTCGTAGCCGAACGGCGGCAGGACGACGAGGGCCACGTCGGCCAGCAGCCGCGGCTGGGTCAGCACGCCGCTGTTCTCCAGCAGGTCGGTCACGCTGATGGTGAAGTGCATGGCCACGTCGGCCAGGGTGTCGTTCGCCTGGACGGTGTACTGCCTGTCGCCGTAGCCGATCTTCTCTCCGATGCGCAGCACCGGGCGGCCGGCGTTCTGCAGCGCCAGGGCGGTGCCGGTGAACCCGGGTGAGCCGCCGGAGGAGTAGGCGGGCAGCGCGGCGATGCCGGCGAACGTGCTGTCGGTTCTGGCCTGGTAGGTGACGAGCGGTGCCGTCAGCGAGGCTCGGTCCGCGAAGAGGGCGCGGTCGGTCAGCAGGCCGGCGGCACCGCTGAGCAGCTCGGCGAGGCGTGCGCCGAAGTGGCGGGCCACCGTGATGAGCGTGCTGCCCGACGGGAGCAGGTAGGCGGTGCCCTTGTAGGTGATCGTCGCACCGGCCCGCAGGAGCCCGTCGGCACCGGCGTTGGCCATGGCCAGGTCGGTGGGGCTGACGACCGACTGCAGGGGACCGTCCGACACGCTCTGGAAGGAGTCGGTGCCGCTCACCGCGAGCTGCGCGCCGATGGTCAGACGGCGGTCGGCCTTCAGCGGGTGCGCCGGATTGGCTGCGAAGAGACCGGCAAGCGAGATGCGGTCCTCGCCGGTGAGTTTCCCGGTGGCGTTCACGTCCGCGACGATCCCGGCCGGTGAGGTCCCGTCGATCACGTACTTGAAGTCGCGCAGCGACTCCAGGGCCGCCTGCACCATCTGGCGGGCCAGCAGCAGGAAGTAGTCCGACTGAACCCACTCGGCCATCGACAGCGTGCCGCCCGGCGTCAGCCGCGAGGTGGCGGCCTTCTCATCGCCGACCTGTACGGCGAGCTGGTCGAAGTACGCGCGCAGGTCGGTCAGCGTGGCGTCGTCGACCTCGTTGTAGGCGGCCAGCACGTAGTCGTAGCCCGGATAGGACGAGCCGTAGGCGGGTGCCGTCAGCCGGAGGGCGGGCGGCATCGGGAACGCGGTGGCGCTCGCCTTCCCGGCGACACCGCCGTCGGGAACAGCGGCGGTGAAGGTGAACTGACGGCTGAGGAAGGAGTCGACGTCGTCGGGTGTGATGGGCAGCGGTGCGCCGTCGGTGCTGACGAGTACCTGTTCAAGGAGGTGCGCCAGATCGGCCTGCGTGACCACGAGCCGGTCGACCTGCTCGGGCGTCAGGTCGTCGGTCTGGCCTGCGGCGACGACCCAGCGCAGCACCATCTTGGCCAGCAGCTCGAAAGGCGTGTCCGAGGTGGCGGCGGCGGTCGCCGCCACCATCTCGGACACCGTGCCCTCAGTCTCGGGCACCGTGTCGATGAGCAGCAGGAACACCTGGCATGGCAGCTGCTTGGCAGGGGCCTGCGTCGTGTCGCGTTCGTCGTGGGCGACGGTGATGCCCGGCGCCAGCCAGCCGGTCAGGCCGGCTGTACCGGACGGTGACGGCTGCAGGCGCCGCCAGCGGTCCGGGTCGGTCGCGGCAGCGATCAGTTCGGGCCGGGGCGCGCGCCGGTGTCCGAGGCGGCGGTCGGCGGGCCCCGCGAGCCGATGCCCGGAGGCGGGCGCCGTGATCCACGGCGGGGTGCCCGCGTTGTCGATGGTGAACGTCTCCTTCAGCCGCATGGAGAAGCTGAAGGAGATCTTGATGGAGAACAGCCCGAGGTCGATCGCGATCGACACCGACACGTCGACCGCCACGATCACCGAGATCGCCATGGACACGTATGACTCGTAGCTGAGCTGGAGCAGCAGCTTCAGCGTCACGTTCACGTCGGCCTTCACGACGGCGAAGTCGACCCTGCCGTAGAGCCGGCCGACGATGCCGAACGTGCCCCGCAACCAGAAGTAGTAGAGGTCCTGGATCTGCGCGGGGTCCTGCGTGCCCTTGGCGGGCAGGTAGGGGTTGAACTTGCCGAGCACGCCTTCGGTGATGCCGACCGCCGTGACGCTGAAGCCGGCCTGCAGCACGCCGTACTCGATCGACTTGCCGAACCCGATCCGCATCCCGAACCCGAACACGAACACGGGGTTGAAAGTGCCGTTGAGCGCCTTCGGCACCTTGTCGGTGGTGGCGCTCGACAGCTTGCCGAAGTAGAAGCCGGCCGAGCCGAGCACGGGGATGCCGGGGGCGATGATCCCCTCGATGGTGAAGGATCGGGAGAAGTCCGTGTTCCACGGGAACCCGACGTCGACCTGGAAGTCGCCGTTGGTGTACACGGCGAGACCGAATACCGGCAGCGTGATCGAGTAGGCCCCGATGCTCAGGTGCCGCATGGCGTCGGGCAGCGTGATTTCGGCCTGGTAGACACCCACGGTGTCGCTCACCTGGCGGTACATGACCTGGAAGTCGAGGCCCTTGAGCACCTTGGCCGCGTCACCCGCCAGGGCGACGCGCAGCGCGTACAGGTAGGGGTCGTTGAAGACCAGTTGACTCGTCACCAGGTAGCCGACGGCGTCGGCCGTCGGGGATGTGGTGCTCTCGCCGAACCGCAGGATTCCGAGGTCGGCCCCGATGATCCAGCCCACGGCCGGGTCGAACGTGACGTCGGGGATCTTGCCGGGTTCGGGGTCCTTGAGCTTGGCCATCAGCTCGATGGCCTTCTGCACCGTGGTCGCCGAGGTGAGTCCCTGTATGGTCACGTGCTGGCCGAGGGCCAGCAGTCGCAGGTCGAGGTACTTGTTGCCGGAGCCCGGCGCGGCGGGGGCGGTGCCGGGTTGGCTGGCGTCCCACGGCCCGAGCGTGCCGGTGTCGCCGTTCGCGCCCTCGCCGACGTTCCACGGGAACGAGCCGATGAGGGTTACGGCGACCTTCTGGGCGGCCTGTGAGTTGTAGACGACGCTGATCTTGTCGATGCGGGCGAAGCCGAGTTCGATGGGCCCGACGTCGACGTTGAAGGCGACCTTGTCCCGGCTCGGATAGGTCTTGTTGAAGGTGTAGGTGAGTGACAGACCGCTCAGCGGGATCGAGTTCAGGACGCTCCACGGCGCTTCGAGCGCGAACTTGGAACCGGTCGCCCACGACACCATGGTCTCGATCATGCTGCCGACGCTCGTGTTCTTGGTGAACGTCAGCGTGGCGACCCAGTCGCCCTGCTCGCCGGGGCCTTCGACGGTGCCCTGGAGCCCACCCCACACGATGCCGTAGCTCTGCTTCGACGGGCAGTAGTCGAAGAAGACCTTCACGTCGATGTCCTGCCACGTCCACTCGGTCTCCAGCCGGGTGAACCACCCGGTGCCCTCGCAGCCGCCGGCGGCCTGGTCAAGCGGCACCGTCGAGCCCGACATGCCGGGGAGGGCGGCCAGCGACGCGGCGGTCCCGCCGTTGTAGCCGAGGGTGAGCGAGGCGGACACCTTGAGCCCGGAGATGAACGGCACTTCCCAGGGCTCGGCCGTCTGCCCGGTGAACACCCACGAACCCTTGTCGACGGCCACGGTGAGGCCGAGTCCGGTGATCCCGTAGTCGTGCTCGATGTGCCATGACGGCGGCAGGAACTGGTTGGCCAGGGTGGAGAGGTTCACGACCGAGTCGGGCGCCTGGACGACGGAGAACGTCCAGCCCGCGCCGGTGGCGTAGGTCGCGGTCAGTTCAAGTGGTACGGCGGACGAGCCCGAGCCGACGGTGACGTACCCATTCAGCGAGCCCGTGACCATCTGGGAGAACCGGCTGGCGGCGAACTGGATCCCGTCGATCGAGAAGATTTGCCGCCCGGCCACCACGACGGGCCAGTCGATGTTCAGCGCGCACGCCACGCTGTAGTCGCCGGTCGCCGGCGTGAACGAGCTCTGGAACTCGGTGACGGCCGGTTCCGACGGCGGGCGCAGTGCGACGCCTGGAGCGAAGGCGTTGATGATGTCGCTGATCCGCAGCACGCCGGACACCAGACTGCCGGTCAGCACCAGTTCGGACCCGGTCGCGCTGAGCATGATCGTCCCGGCGTCGTCGCCGGTGCCGAGGGTGAAGGTGCCCCGCACCGTCCAGTCGACCTGCCGCTCCTTCAGGTCGGCGGGTCCCTGCACGGCCACGTCGACGGACACGTTGTCGACCTGGACGTCACCGACCAGCTTGAAACCGGCGCTCGTGCTGAAGCGGAAACCGATGACCTCGACCTGGCCGGCCTTCGTGTCGTAGACCAGATTGACGTTCTGAAGCCCGAAGCCGGCCAGGCCGTCGAACGGCGCCGGAAGCGTCCGCACCAGGTCGACACCGCCGGCGAGCTGGTAGAAGCGGGCGATGCCAGGGTACGGCGGGGCGAAGGAACCGGCCAGCTGCCACTTGCCCTCCACCACCGGGAGCTGGAACGCCAGCTCCACGTCGACGCCTTCGAGCGTGCCGCCGACCGACCCGGCGGGCGCGGCGCCGCTGTCGATGACGCACAGTTCCACGAACGGTGAGCTGAAGCCGATCCAGGGGATCTCGTCGAGCGCCCAGCGTTGGTCGTGGGTGTAGCGGCCGTTGGCGATCACGACGCCCTCGGGGGCCGTGAATCTGATCTTCGCGGTCAGCGGCACACCGAGGAACGAGGTGGCTCCGGTGGTGAGGATGGCGGTCAGGGTGCCGTCCGTGTATTCGGGCGTGATGGTCGAGCCGGTGAGGACGAGTCCCGGATCGGTGCCGAGGAAGCCGGTGTAGAGGTCGTGGATCCCACCCCGTGAGAGGGCGCCCGGCGCGACCCGCAGGGTGCCGTCGACGGTGTTGTCCCGAAGGGCGGTCAGGAGGGTCTCCAGCACCAGGGGCGCGGCGAGGTCCCGCAGCTCGGCCTGCTGCGCGGCATGCAGGATGTACTGCATGAACCCGGCGCCGACCCGGAGCTTGTCATTGTTCGCGATGCGGTAGAACTGGCGGACGGAGGCGAAGTACTCGTGGAGCGGGCCGTTGGCGGGTTCGGCGTTGTAGGCGCGCGCGAACGCGCCTGCCTTCGCGGCCGGGTTCTCGGCGGCGACCGGGGTCCACTTGCTCACCGGGACGGTGAGCTGGTTCGCGGCGTCCTGGATCTTGCGGGGCAGCCGGGGCAGGACGACCACCGGCACGCCGGGCTCGTTGACGTCGACGGTCTCCCACGCCTCGTATCCGATGATCGTGGTCGGATACTGGACGCCGTGGCTGGTCGGCCGGGCGACGTGGAAGTACGGGTTGCCGATGTTCAGCGCGACGGTCGCGGTGCTCTGCCCCTCGAAGACGGGCGGCCACTTGCTGGCCTGCATCGACCAGATGAACAGGGGTTCGGGGATCTTGCCGAGATGGACGAACAGCACCCGGTCCGTGGTGCCGGTGAGCCAGGGTAGTGCCTGCTGGACGTCGTCCAGCGAGTCTCCCCATAGGAGGCCGATCCGGTCGCGGGCCCCGATCGACTGCAGCCATGCGGCCCGGAACGCCTGCGCCTTCAGGAAGTTGCGGTACTCCGCCTTCTCCCGGTCCGTAAGCGGCCGGTCGCCCCATTTTCCACCACGGTTCAAGTCCAGCAGACCCTTGTACATCTGCTCGGTTTCCGAGAGGCCGCCTCGGATGAGGCGGACCAACCCGGTCCTGTCCGGGGCGGTGCCGAAGACGTCGCAGGACAGCACCACGATCGACCTGGCGTTCGGGGCGGATCCGCCGCCAGGGGTGCGCTGGGAGGCCAGCACCGCCGTGAGCACCTCGAACATCCGCTCGTAGGCGGGCTTGGACAGCTCCATGTTGCCGCTCGACCGGATGCTGTACACCGGGCACACCCCCCACCGCGCGTCGTCGGGGGTGAGGGCGCGCACGATGGACGCCTGGACCGCGTAGGCGCCTCCGGCGTAGAGGTTCCAGTCCGGCTCCGGCACCGGTGTCCGTATGTAGTAGGCCCGCTGCCTGAAGCTGTCGTACCCGAGGACGCGCTGTTTCGTCAGGGTGATGAAAGGCCGGGTCGCGTCGGAGAACTGGATCTGGTCCGGGGCGGCCCAGAGGTACGGCTGGAGCCGCAGGAAGTACCGAGCGCCCACCCTCGCCGCGAAGTTCGGCGAGCTGATGTGCCCTCCCTGGTCGATGTCGTCGGCGCCACCGGTGAAACCGAGGTTGACGAGCGCCGGAGTGACCCCCTGACGCCACTCGATGAGCTGTACCTGGGCTCCGTCGACCGTACCTGCTGTGCCGCCGTGGACCTCCGGCAGGAGGCGCTGGAGCTTCGGCAGGGTGGGGTCGCGGTGGTCTCCTGGGTGGTAGTACACCTCGATGGTCCCCGCGTAACCGAAGCCCTTGCCCGGGTCGACGGGTGCGGCGAGCTGGCGCAGGATGCCGGTGGTCGAGGCCTGGTGGCCCGATCCCGGCGCGCTGTCGACCCACATCCGGATGATGGGGTTCTTCGTACCGTCATTGAGGTAGGTGCGGAAGGCCGCCAGGGACTGCGCCTGGCGGAAGTCCCAGTGGGGGTTGAAGTAGCGGTAGAGGCTGTCGTAGAGCGCGGTGAAGTTCATGCCCCGCTGCCTTTCTTGCGGTACATCGCATACCAGCCGAGCCCCGACGATGAGCCGGCGGCGGGGTTTCCGTACAGGTAGAACAAGGACGAGCCGGGCGGGATGGTGAGCAGCCCGAGCAACTTGAGGCCGATCTCGGTGAAGAGCAGCAGGAAGCCGTTCTTGTCCCGGTCGTACTTCAGCCAGATCTGCCCGAGCGACAGCTTCAGCACGGTCTGCAGGCTGATCAACTTGGCGCCCCCTCCGGTGCCCGGCAGCCGCAGGCCGATCGCGGCCCGGTAGGCGCCGGCCGTGCCGCTGGGCTCGGGTGCCCACGCAGTCACGAGATGGGAGACGAGCCCGGTCTTGCCGGCCAGGTTGCCGGGGGTTCCCATGGTCAGCTGATAGTCGATGCCCCACCAGGGGCCGCCGTCGACGCCGGTGAGGCGCGCGTCGGTGACCGCCGGGGCGTAACCGCTTTTCGACGGCGGGGTGCCGGCGCCTCCGGACACGAGTCCCTGCAGGTCGAGGGCGTACTGCTGGAACAGGCTGCCGGGCCGGGGCGTGCTCGTCGAGAGGTCGAAGCGGATCTCGCTCGCGTCGAACGTGAACTGAGCGGCGGCCGGGTCATCGGGCGGGAAGCCCATGGCGATGCCGAGGTTCGAGAACGCCAGTCCACGGCGCAGCTGCTCGCCCTGCACCGTGGGGTCGCTGCCGAATGAGAAGACGTCGAAGTCGAACGTCACGGGCGTCTTCCCCTCGGTCGCGGTGCCTTGGACGACCTTGAAGTCGACGAACCCGGACAGCCCGAACCAGGAGGAGACCTTGCCGCCCTGCTGCGTCCCGGTGCTGCGGGTGGACATCACGGCATCGGTGATCTCGACCTTGTTCACGACGTCGTTGGTGAAGTAGAAGGTCGTGTCGGTCGTGCTCGACAGGCTGTACACCGGCCGGCCGTTGTTGGTCTGCAGCGAGCCGTGGAGCACGATGGCCGCGTAGGGGTTTCCGCTCGCGCCCATGTGGTCCACGGGCATGCCGAACCAGGTCGTGGTCGTCAGTTGCGCGTAGCTGGTGAACGTGCGCACGGCCGTGTTGCTGAACAGCACCTTCAACTGCAGGAGCCGGAACTCGTACTCGGGGTCACCGGCCGGAGCCACCGGCTGCGCGGGCTTGCCGACATCGGGCGGGACGAAAGCCGGGTCGACATAGTCGATCAGCCCGAACATCGAGCTGGCACCGTCGAGCCGCGGCCCCGGCGGGACGCCGCCCGCGCCGCGTTCGCTGGTCATGGGAGAGATCTCTATGCCCAGGTGGTGGGCGTTGAAGCGGTCCATGTCGGTGATGCCGGCCGTGATACCCGCCAGGTCGTCGGGCACCTTGGAGATGTCCATGCGCAGCACCAGCACGCCGGTCCAGTTCTCGTCCGCGGCGATGGCGTTGAACCGGGCCAGGTCGTCGCCGCCGGAGCGCCAGGCGGCGTCGAAGTAGTCCTGGAGCCACTGCGACAGGACCACCAGCTCCGCGGAAACAGCGGACGACGCCGCATTCGGCCCGGGACCGGCGGGAGAGGAGAACACCTCCTTCTGGGTCCACCGCTCCGGATTCGACACGAGGCTGCCTGCGATGTCGGCGGCATCGAAGAGCTTGCCCTTGCGGCCCTTCACGATGAGCACATTGCGATAGTCGCCGTAGCGGTTGCGGGTGCCGACGCCCGCAGCCAGTCTCCAGCCGCCTATCTCCACGGTGTTGAGAAAGGTGGGGGCGATGCCGGAGCAGGTGCCGTCCCCGCTGCCCGCCGTACCGATCTGGTCGGCGTTGGCCACCACGAGGAAGAGCTGACCGGTCTGGAACGCCTGTTGAAGCGCGAGGGTGGGATTGCAGAAGCAGAGGGCGAGGGCCGGGTTGAGGGTCTGGCCGAGCAGGATGCGCGTCCAGCGCCCGTCCTCGACCGTTGCCAGCTGCCCGCTCGGCGTGGTTGTGGTGTACGGTCCCCCGTCCGCCTGACGCCGGGAAGCTCGCCCGTTGTCGGCGCCGATCAGCCGCCGCCTGGTGGGGCCGATGATCTGACGCTCGAAGTCAGCCGTGTCCGACGGCGAGAACCAGCGGCCGAACTGCCCGTGCGTGGTCTGCGGAAGCCCGGCGTACGGCGCGAGGGGCACGGAGACGCCGTCCGGGAGCAGGTTCGCCGGGTCCTTCCAGCCCATCAGCTGCGTGCCCTGATTCCAGATCGGGTTGTCCCAGCCGTAGAGCGCGGCCCCCTTCGGCTGAGCCACGTAGGGAACCGGGGTCGCCGGGTCGCCGGAAACGACCGTGGCCCACGAGGTGGTGTATGTGGCGTCGAGCAACGGCGCCGCCGTGTCCACCGGGGCGGCCACCGGCGACACCTGCTGGAACGGATAGCGGGGCGCGTATGCGGGCTGGTACGGGGTGAACCTGATGCGGTCGCCTGGCCAGGCGTCCCGCCTCGGCCTGAAGGTGATGACCTCGGTGCCGTGCAGCCCGCACAGGAGGTCGGCCGACTGGGGTTCGTCGGCGGTGGTGAGCACGAAGTCACCCATGGGGGCGAGCTGAAGTTCTTGGTCGGTGTCGGAGGTCGGTACCCCGCCGTTGAACACCAGGGCGGCGGGGTGCGGCTCCTCTGCGCCGACCACCGGCACGAAGGTCACGCCAGTGCCGCGACCGGTGCGGTACTGCGAGACGAGCGTGGTCGCGGAGCCGTCCGCGTTGCGTCCGGTGAAAGCCAGCACGGACCGGATCGAGTCGCCGTCGTTCGCGCGGTTCGCTGGGTTGCTCGGGTCGATGGTCGCCTCGAAGCCGAGGGCGTCGGGTGGGGTTCTCGCGGCCAAGGGCAGCCACTGGTAGGCGGCCGGCTGCGGCCCGCCGGTCACCGGGTAGAGGAACTGGAACCCCCACGACGAGGCGTCGTGCAGTGACGGACGGCTGAGGAAGATCCGGAAGGCGAGTGTGCCAAGCGCGGCCCCGTCGAGGGAGAGGACGGCCGACGCCGCGGGGGGCGCGGCGGTTGGTGCGCGTTCTCCGTCGAAGGAGACCACGCCACGGACCGTCACGCTCGTTTCACCCAACAACAGGGTCGATCCGTTGGCCACGGTCAGTCGCACCCCGGGCAGGATCGGTGCCACAAGACCCGTTTGTACTGTCGTCCCCGCCTCGTCCATGCCGAGCAGCGGTGCGTTGTCACCGTCGAGCGGCGGGTTCTGCCACGCGAGAGACTCGTTGAGCCAGACGAACCCCCTGGCCGGCCCCGCGGACACGACCCGGTTCAATATCGCGGAGACGAACGTCCCCGCAGTCCGTTCGCTGATGCCGGGGTCGGCCGCCGTGTACACGAAGTTCCCGAACAGCGTGGTATCCGACCATGCCGCCGCGAGGGTGATGGTGTCCTTCTTCGTGCCGGTCGGCAGGACCAGCAGGAGCCGGCCCGGACCGGCAGGTGAGGCGAACAACTGGTCATTGTCGAACTGCTTGAGAAACGCGGTCATCGCCGGCCCCTTCGGAGCTCGGGCGGGCCTTCGCCCGCCCGAGGCTCATCTACTGGTCAGCCTTTGCCCTGGGTGAACGTCAGCGAGGAGGCGAGCACCTTCTGGTTCCTGCTCGCCGGGTCGGTGGACCAGCCCGAGGCGAAGAAGCCGACGGTGTAGGTGAGCCCGACACCGATCGAGACGTCGTTGAACGCGGCGGTTCCGAAGTTGGAGTCGATCGTCACCGGGGTGACCCAGTTCGGCGGCTTCGTGTACGAGGCCACCTCTCCGCGCCACAGCCCCATCCACGCCAGGTTGGTCTCGGCGAGGTAGCCGGCCAGGCAGTCGAACTGCACAGCGACGGACGTGGGGCCGACGAACTTGAGCGACATGAAGTCGTGCTCCAGCTCCGCCGGGTCATTCGGGCTGGGCACGAACGCCGAAGCGACCACATTGCGGGCCTTCTGCGAATCGGTCTTCATGGGGCCGACCGACAGTCCGATGATGTAGGAGTTGTCCTGCACGCTCAAGCCGGAGAAGCTCAGGCTCCCGTGCTGCTGGGTACCGATCGGCTGGGTCGTCTTCGGGGTGTTGTCCCACGGGATCTGGTTCTGGTCCTGCCAGATGGCGACGACGCAGCCTGCGTCGGCGGGTCTGGCCCCCGGCATCAGGTTGTAGGTGAGGCCGATCGTGTCGGCTGTCACATAGTCGACCAGGAGGGTCGTGACCCGCTGGTCGTGGTCGGAAATCTGGCTGATGAGGTTGTTCTCGACGGTGGTCATGATTCTCCCTGGGTGAATGCCCCTTCAGCAGGCGGCCGAAGGAATCGGTGATCTGGTGATCCGGCTGCCGACCGTGCCCTGCTGTGCAAGGTTGTGGCGGGCGGACGGACGGCAGGAGCGGTGCCATATGCGTCGGGCAGAGCGGACCACGCTGCTCACTGAGCGAACATGCGTTGAATCGGGCAGCAAGCGTGGTCCGGGCGAGCACTCTCCATTTCCGATCTCATCCTCGATCTGCACGGAGCGATCCCGAGAAGAGGGCGGCCGACTGATCGGGCATCAGGTGATGCCCCTGTTGTGGTACCCGGCAACCTGGGAGTTCGACGGCGACGTACCGTTCTACCAGCAGGTTTTGGCCTTCACCACACAAACGAAGATCATTGAGTCGGGGTGGATCGAGCTAGCGCCACGGGCCGACAATTTCTCCATCATCCGGACGTGTTCCAGCCCGGACGGATCGGCGCCGATCATCTTCCAGCGGCTTGGCAGCGTCCGCGACGAACCGATGGACCCCTCAGGCGACTGCAGCAGCTACCCAGTTTGGACGCGGCCTGTGATCTATCGTGACGCTGGGTGCCGTCGCAGCGATGAGTCTGCCGGCGGCCACAGGTCTACCTTCCGACCGAGACGACCAACTCATCGGGAGTACGGCATGGGCCTCATCCATATCGAGCTGTTCGCAACCCTCGACCTCGTCGGGCAGGCGCCCGGCGGCCCCGACGAGGACCCGGCGGGGTTCCCGTTCGGCGGCTGGCAGGCGCCCCTGCTGGACGAGGTCGCCGGGGCGCAGGTCGGTGCCGCGTACGAGGGCACGGACGCCCTCCTGCTCGGCCGGCGGACGTATGACATCTTCGCCGCCTACTGGCCGCACCAGGAGGGCGGCGAGATCGCCACGCTTTTCAACAGCGTCCCGAAGTACGTGGCCTCCCGTGGCAGGCCCGACCTCTCATGGGCCGGGTCCACGCAGCTCGGCCCGGATCTGGCCGGCGCGGTGCGCGAGATCCGTGACCGGCACGAGCACGTGAAGGTCGTCGGGAGCCTGAACCTGGTGCAGACCCTCCTGCGAGAGAAACTCTTCGACCGTCTCGACCTCTGGGTGCACCCGATCGTGCTCGGCGTCGGGAAGAAGGTGTTCGACGGTGGCGCGGTGCCCACGAACGTCACACTCCTCGAACCGCCGGTAGCCAGTCCGAAGGGCACCGTGTACCTGCGCTACGGGCTCGCCGATGGCACGCCCGCGACGGGTGACATGAGCGCACCCGATCGCGGCAACTGAACGCCAGCTGGGTCCCTGAGCATGATCTGCCTATGTGAGGCGGAATTCTCCAGAATGGCGGCCGCATAGGTGGCCGTCCCCTGGATGCCAATGGCGTTCGGAATGTGACGGCCGGCCCGCGTATTTCAACCGCATCTCAAAATGGGAGCCCTCGTGAGGAAATATGCCGTGCTCACCGCGGCCCTCGCCTTGTCACCTCTGCCCGTCGCGGGCCTCCTCCGTGCAAGCCGCTGTGGTCCTCCTGTACCGCGCAATCCCCCGGCGCGCTGCTCTCCGTCCAGGGCGACGGCAACCTGGTGGTCTACAGAGCCGCTGTGGTCCTCAAGGACCTGATCCAGCTCAGCAGGCCGGGCGCTGCGTCTAGACATTTGATAACGATGAGGGGCTTGAGGCTAAGATGGAGCGGCATGAACGAGTTTGACGAGCAGCCTGCGGACCAGGAATCGATTGACCACCAAGTCGACGCTTGTGCTGCTAAACGAGAATTGCAGCGACTACGAGGAAGCATCGACAATCTCGATGCCGCCCTGGTCCACCTTCTTGCGGAGCGTTTCAAGTGCACCAAGAAGGTCGGTCGGCTCAAAGCGCGATACGGGCTTCCTCCGGCAGATCCCGAGCGGGAAGCGCAGCAGGTGCAGCGACTGCGCGCCCTGGCCGAGGAATCAAAGCTCGATCCCGTCTTCGCCGAAAGGTTTCTGGAATTCATTATCGAAGAAGTCGTCCGACACCACGAGTTGATCGCCGCCAGTGCATCGTTGGACACCGAGCTCCGCACAGATTGAAAGACCAGGGCTTCATGGACGAGCGCGAGGCGGGCTCGACCCTGGTAGCAGGCCGGCGCCACCGCAGGGATCTGCTGATGACCACCTTCCTGCGACGGAGGTCTCCCGCAGGCACCGGATGAACTCCGACTGGAGCGGCGCCACGCCCTTCCTGGTGGCCGCGTAGACGGTCCTGGTCGGCTCGTCCTCCAGGGGCACCAGCGTGATGTCGGGGCGGATGGCGCCCGCCGCCAGTGACGGCACCAGCGCCAGCCCGAGCCCCGCGGCGACGAAGCCCTGCTTGGCAGTCCACTCCCTGGCCGCGAAGGCGATGCGGGGCCGCAAGCCGGTGCGCCGATGGAGGGCGATCAACGTCTCCGAGCCTTCGGGGAAGCCCTCGATCCAGGACTCCCCCTCCAGTTCGGCCAGGCGCAGGCTCGTCCTGCCCGCCAGCCGGTGCCCTGCGGGCAAGGCCACCAGCAGCGGGTCGTCCAGGAGGTGGTGCAGGGCGAACGGGCCCGCCTCCAGCGGCCTGCCCGGGTAGGCGCTCACCACCGCCAAGTCGATCTCGCCGGTCCGGAGACGGGCCAGCAACGGGTCGGTCGTGCTTTCCACCAGCGACAGGACGACGCTCGGGTGTGCCCGCCCGAACGCGGCCATGGCGCCAGGGACCAGATCGGCGTCGGCGGTGTCGAACGCTCCGACGCGCAACTGGCCCACGTCGTGCACATCGTGCCTCGCCGCCGCCAGCCGGTCCAGGATGGCGATCGCGTGCTCCAGCAGGCGGCGGCCCTCCTCGGTGAGCTCCACACCGCGCGGATGACGATCGAACAGCGCGACGCCGAGCTCGCCCTCCAGGGACGCGATCTGGCGTGACACAGCGGACTGGGTGTAGCCGAGTGCCTCCCCTGCCGCCGTGAAGGACTTCCTGGCGGCCACCTCGGTGAACACCGCCAGCCAGGAGACATCCATGACGCCTTCCCCCAACAGTGGCTCGGTATGCGAGTTTCGCATGTTAGCCATGCCAGACATTCGCTGGTCACATCGCCAAGGAAAACCTACGGTGATCCGCATGAAGATCGGACTCTACGGGCTGCACCGCGGCGAGAACGTCGACCCGGATACGCTGGCCGGCCGGGCGCAGCTGGCCGAGAAGATGGGCTTCGAGTCGATCTGGGTGGGCGATCACATCGCGATGCCTCCCTCCTCGGACGAGCAGGGCCGCCTTGAGGCCGTGGTCGCCCTGGCTCATCTGGCGGCCCTGACCACCACGATCAAGCTCGGCCTCGGCGTCCTGGTGCTCCCCCAGCGCCAGCCGGTGCTGCTGGCCAAGCAGCTCACCTCTCTCGACCTGCTCTCGCGGGGGCGCCTGATCGTCGGCGTCGGCGCAGGGTATGTGGAACAGGAGCTGGCCGCCATGGGTGTCTCGCTGGACAGCCGCGGTGCCCGTACAGACGAGTATCTGGCCGCCATGCAGGCCCTTTGGGACGATCAACCGTTTGCCGGAAATTTCGTGGCCTTTGCGGATGTCGTACAGCGGCCGCGCCCGCAACGGCGCCCGCCGATCGTGGTGGGCGGCCACTCCAGGGCGGCCATGCGCCGGGCGATTCAGTCGGCCGATGGCTGGTACGGCGTCTACCTGACCCCGCAGGAGGCGGCCCGCTCGCTGTCCGACCTCCAGGACGCGGCCAAGCTCTACGAAAGGCCTGCGGGCCTGGGTGAACTAGAGATCACGATCACCCCGCCCCCGGGCCCCGTCGATCGGGACACTGCCCAGCGCTACGCGGCATTGGGCGTCCACCGGCTGACAATCCAGCCGCTGGATGCCGAAATGGAGGCCACGGTCAGAGCCGGCTCGGGGTTGGATGACGGCTTCAGACCGCGGTCGTGAGAGGCCGCCTGCGAGGTGCGCCGTCACAAGCTCACGAAGGATGCCGTCCGACAGGCGGGGTGCAGGGGTCGGGGACCTGGGGGGCAGAGTGCCGGCCGTACCGTTCCTAGGCGACCCACGCGCTGGTCAGCGTCTGCACGGCCGAGCCGTCGAGGTCCTTGAGCTTCGTCCCGGCGAAGGCGCGCGCGACATCGGAGGTGAGCACCCGGAAGGCGGGCCGCTCGGCCGCGAGCAGATCGACTATCTGCGCCGCCACGTCCTGCGGCGTCTGCGCGGCGGCGAAGGCGCCGCGGGTGCGCTCCAGATAGGCGGACAGGGCCGGCGCGTACGGCCCGGCCTGCTCCAGTGCGTTGTCCGCGAGGCCCACGTTCCTGACGAACTCGCTGGCCACCGCGCCCGGCTCGACCACACTGACGGACACGCCGGCCGTGGCCGCGACCGGCGCGAGGGACTCCATGAAGCCTTCGACCGCGAATTTGGCGGCGCAGTATGCCTCGTTGAAGGGCTGGCCGATCACTCCGCCGACGCTGGTCACGGTCACTACACGGCCCTTGCTCGCCCGCAGCAGGGGCAGTGCGGCCTTCGTGACGTTCAGCACGCCGAAGAAGTTGACCTCCATGACGGCACGCACGTCCTCGACGCTCTCCTGCTCCAGGGTGCCGACGTGGCCGGCGCCGGCGTTGTTGACCAGCGCGTCCAGCCGGTCGAGGCCGGCCAGGCAGGCCTCGACCGAGGCCGGGTCTGTCACGTCCAGGGCCCGGACGTCGACGGTGACTCCGGCTTCCAGCAGCGCGCCCGCCTTGGCGGTGTCGCGCATGGTGGCGATCACGTGCCAGCCGCTCCGCGCGGCGGCGACGGCGGTGGCCAGGCCGATGCCGGAGGAGGTGCCGGTGATCAGAACGGTCTTGGTGCTCATCCTTGGTGACCTCTCACTTACTTATGAGACATAACTAATATTAGACATAACTATGAGCCCAGATATTTTCGTTTGTCAAGCACATGGGTACGCTGGTCGCCATGCCGAACCCGCCGGACGAGCTCACCAGGGAGATCGTCAGCCTCTTCGCGGCCGTGAACCGCCGCTACACCCAGGAGTCCGAGGCCGCCGCGGCAGCCCACGACCTGACCCCGCTCCAAGCCAAGGCACTGCTCGCCATCGAAGGCCCGGTCCCGACGCGCCACATCGCCGACCGGTTGCACGCGGAGCCGTCCAACGTGACCGCGATCATCGACCGGCTGGAGTCCCGCGGCCTGGTCGAGCGCAGCCTCGACCAGGCCGACCGCCGTGTCAAGCGCGTCGCCGCCACCGCGGC
This sequence comes from Nonomuraea sediminis, assembly GCF_018531495.1. Taxonomy (GTDB): domain Bacteria; phylum Actinomycetota; class Actinomycetes; order Streptosporangiales; family Streptosporangiaceae; genus Nonomuraea; species Nonomuraea sediminis. The sequence goes on along the minus strand of NZ_JAHDTI010000007.1, from coordinate 358,812 downwards.
CGGCCGTACCGTCGCCGCCGACCTCCGGGCCCGCATGCCCTTCGCCGCCGAACCCCTGGCTCGGCTGACCACGCAGCAGCGCGAGAGCTTGCGCGAGCTGCTGCAACTGATCCTGAAGGCATGACGGCAGCCGATAGTCATGCGTACCACGGTCGCAGTACAGCGGACCAGTACCACGGGATGAGGGAATGCGCCCAGGTCAGACCTAACGTGTAGGGGTGCGTCCGCTGACCTGGCTGAGACAGGAACTCCTTTCCCGACCTTATGTGGCGGACACGATCCTGGCCGTGTGCGTGTACGCGATGACGCTGCTGGCGCCGCTCCCACCGGGAGTTGGGCCGGACGGCCGGATACAGCCCCTCACCACGTCCGGCCTCGTGCTGGCTTCGGTAGTCTGCGGCGCTCTGATCTTCCGGCAGCGGTGGCCCCGCGCCGTTCTCGCCGTCACGGTCGCCGGGTTCGTCGCCTCCGTCGTGATCGACGGCGGGCGCGGCCCATTGGACCTGGGGCCGGCGATCGTGGTGTACACGGTGGCCTCGCGCTTCCCGCGCCGGAAGGCCTGGGTCTGCGGAGGGCTCGTGGCGCTTGTGGTCACCGTGACCAAGGTCGTGTTCGCCGGGAGTGCGTGGCTGGCACCGGAAGTGCTGGCACCGATCGCCTCGATCGGCATGGCCACCGCCGTCGGGGACGCGCTGCGCAGCCGGCGCGCCTACGTGGCCGCCGTCGAGGAGCGGGCGCGCAGGGCCGAGGAGACGCGCGAGGAAGAGGCGGAACGCCGGGTGATGGAGGAACGGCTGCGCATAGCGCGCGAGTTGCACGACGTTCTCGCCCATCACATCGCGCTGATCAACGTGCAGGCGCAGGTCGCCGCGCATGTGCTGGCGACAGAACCCGAGCAGGCCCGCGCGGCGCTGGGCCATGTCCGCACCGCGGGCAAGGAGGCGCTGGAGGAGTTGCGGACGACGGTGGGGCTGCTGCGCCGTCCGGGCAGCGGCGACGAACTCCTCACCGAGCCCGCGCCGGGACTGGACCGGCTGCCCGAGCTGATCGATTCCTTCACCTCCGCCGGGCTGAAGCTGGGCTGGACGGTCTACGGCGACCCGAGGCCGTTGCCCGCTCCTGTGGACCTCGCCGCGTTCCGGATCGTCCAGGAGGCGCTGACCAACGTGAGCAAGCACGCGCCACGGGCGACCGCGTCCGTACGGATCGACTACACCCCCGACGAGGTGATCGTGGAGGTGGTCGATGACGGCGAGAGCGATCCACTCGGAATCTCCCCCGGGACCGGACACGGACTGATCGGCATGCGGGAGCGCGCCCTGTCGGTCGAAGGGATCTTCCGCGCCGGGCCGATGGGTGACGGTGGATTCCGTGTGCGCGCTGTGCTCCCCACCTCCAGGAAGAACGAACCATGACGATCAGGATCTTGCTGGCCGATGACCAGGCGCTGGTCCGCGCCGGGTTCCGGGTGCTGATCGACTCGGCGCCCGACCTGACGGTGGTCGGCGAGGCCGCCAACGGTCATGACGCCGTACGGCTGGCGCGGCAGACCATGGCCGACGTGGTTCTGATGGACATCCGTATGCCCGGGATGGACGGCCTGGCCGCGACGAGGGAGATCACCTGCGATGAGGCGATGGCCGGCGTCCGGGTGCTGATCCTGACCACGTTCGAGGTCGACGAATACGTCTTCGCCGCGCTGCGGGCGGGCGCCGGCGGCTTCCTCGGCAAGAGCGTGGAGGCCGGCGAGTTGCAGGACGCCATCAGGGTGGTGGCCAGGGGTGAGGCGCTGCTGTCGCCGTCGGCGACCAGAGGCTTGATCACCCGCTTCCTGGCCGGCCCGGGCGCCTCGGTCGAGCACGTGCCCGCAGACCTGGCCGTGCTCACCGAGCGCGAAAGGGAGGTGATGATCCTGGTGGCACATGGGCGCACCAACGACGAGATCGCCGACCTGCTGGGAATCAGCCGGGTGACCGCCAAGACGCACGTCAACCGGGCCATGACCAAGCTGAAGGCGCACGACCGCGCCCAACTGGTGATCATCGCCTACGAGACCGGCCTGGTCCGTCCCCAGGCCCGCTGATCGGCCACCGCGGGCGCGGTAGCCCGCACCCGCGTCTACTGCGATCGCCGCAGATCAGGAACCTCCTCCAGGTGGACGTTCTCTTGGATCGACGGCACGAGTCTTGAGTAATGACCACGACGACGCAGGCCCTGGCCTTGCGCCTGACAGGCGGCGGAGGGCAATGACCAACACAATCCTTGGGGGCTTCCAGCTCTCCAAGCGACCGGATCCGCTCAGTCCACCGGGTCCCACGGTCGAGATCGTCATCCCCGTCCACAACGAGGAGCGGGCGCTCCCGGGGTGCCTGCTCACCCTTCACGCACACCTGCGTGAGCGGATGCCGTTCCCGTGGCGGATCACCGTGGCGGACAACGCGAGCGGTGACCGGACGCTGGAGGTGGCCCGGGAGCTGGCCGCCGAACTGCCCGGAACGGACGTGGTCCATCTCGACAGGAAGGGGCGCGGGCTCGCGCTGCGTACGGTGTGGGGCGCGAGCGAGGCCGACATCGTCGTCTACATGGACGTCGACCTGTCCACGCGCTTGGACGCTCTGCTGCCGCTGATCGCCCCGCTCGCCAGCGGTCACTCCGACCTCGCCATCGGCAGCCGGCTGGCCCCCGGCGCGCGTACCGTGCGCGGGCCGCGCCGTGAGCTGATCTCCCGCTGCTACAACGCGATCATCTGGCTCACCCACGGAGCCCGTTTCAGCGACGCGCAGTGCGGCTTCAAGGCCGCCCGTACGGATGTGCTCGGCCCGCTCCTCGAGCGGACGCAGGACGACGCCTGGTTCTTCGACACCGAGCTGCTGCTGCTCGCCGAGCACAACGGGCTGCGCATCCACGAGGTCCCGGTCGACTGGGTCGAGGACGTCGACACCCGGGTCGACGTCGTCAGCACCGCCGCGGACGATCTGCGCGGCCTGTGGCGGGTGGCCCGCATGAAGGCGTCGGGTGCCGCGCGGGCCCCGCTGCCGAGGCGCCCCGCCCCCGCCGCCGAGCACCCCGACGCCGTGCTGGCCCCCGCCAGGGCCCGCTCCCGGATCACCTGGGAGGTCGGCTGTTTCGCCGCCATCGGCGTGCTCTCGACGGCCGGCCAGGCCCTGCTCTATTGGCTGCTGCGCGCGTGGTGGCCGCCCGTGCTCGCGAACCTGGTCTCGCTGATCGTCCTCACCGTGCTCAATACCGAGGCCAATCGCCGTCTCACCTTCCGCTGGTCTGGCACGGGCGCCGGGCGGGCACATCTGGGGGCGGGCGCCCTGTTCGTGATCGGGTACGTCGTCACTTCCGCCGCCGTGCTGCTGTTCCGCCAGGTCCAGCCCGAGGCGTCGGCCGCGGCCGAGACGCTGGTGCTCACCGCCTCGGCCGTGCTGGTCACCGCCGTCCGCTTCGTGGTGCTGCGGCTGGCCGTCTTCCGCCGCACCACGCCCTGACCGTCTTCGGAGAAGAAGAAACACAGATGACCGACACCACTGAACTCCCATCGCTGCCGCGCGCCACAGGGCGTCCGCTCCCAGGCTGGGCCGCTCCGGCTGGGCTGGCGGCGATCCTGCTCCTGGCCGCTGCCCTGTACGGCTGGGCCCTGGGCTCCCTTGGCTGGGGCAACGGCTACTACTCCGCCGCCGTGAAGTCGATGGGCCAGAGCTGGACGAACTTCCTGTTCGGCTCCTTCGACCCGGCGGGTGTGATCACCGTCGACAAGCCGCCGGCGGCGCTGTGGCCGCAGGTCCTCTCCACCAAGATCTTCGGCCTGTACGGCTGGGCGTTGATCCTGCCCCAGGTGCTGGAAGGCGTCGCCACGGTGTTCCTCCTGCACCGAACCGTGCGCCTGTGGGCAGGCGAGGCGGCGGGGCTGCTGGCCGCGCTGGTCCTGACCCTGACCCCGATCACGGTGGCGATCAACCGTGACAACAACCCGGACACCCTGCTGGTGCTGACGCTGGTGGCGGCGGCGTACGCGTTGTCCCGAGCCCTGCGGACGGCTTCCGGCCGGGCTTGCCTGCGGTGGTTGTGCGCCGCCGGGTTCCTGATCGGCCTCGGCTTCCTGACGAAGATGCTGGCCGCCTGGATGGTGATCCCCGCTTTCGCGGCGGCCTGGCTGGTCGGCGCGAGCGGCCCCTGGCTCGGCCGGCTCGTCAAGCTGCTGGCCGGTGGCGCCGTTCTCGTGGTGTCCTCCCTGTGGTGGGTCGCGATGGTCGCGCTCTGGCCGGGAGACCGCCCGTACATCGGCGGCAGCACCGACGGCAGCGCCTGGGACCTGGTCATCGGCTACAACGGCCTCGGCCGGATCTTCGGCGGGAACGGCGCCCCGGGCGGCAGTCCGGGCGACGGCCTGGGCGGCGCAGGTAGCTTCGGCATCTCCTTCGGCGGAGCGGCCGGTCCGGGACGGCTCTTCAACGAGCAGGTCGGCGGGCAGATCAGCTGGCTGCTGCCGTTGTGCGGGGTGGCTCTGACGCTGGCTCTGGCCGTCGCCGTACTGCGCCGACGCGGCGTCGCGACGCCCGGTGAGCCGCTGGGAGCGGCCGGATGGGTGCTGTGGGGAACCTGGCTGGTGGTCTGCAGCCTGGTGTTCGCCACCCAGCAGGGGATCTTCCACCCGTACTACACGACGCAGCTGGCCCCGGCCATCGCGGCCATCACCGCCGGCCTCGCCACGACACTGGCCCGCGCCCACCGTGCCGGGGCCCGCTGGGCACTCCCGCTGGGAGCCGGGGCCGTCGCGGTGACCACAGCCTGGGCAGTCGCCATGATCGAGCGGGTCCCGTCCTGGAACGGCTGGCTGGTCTGGCCCGTGGGCATCGCCGGAGTGGCGGCGATCGTGCTGCTGCTCCTGTCCGCCGTCCGCCGACGGCTGCTTCCCGCCGCGCTCGGCATCGCCCTCCTGGCGGTGCTGTCGGCGCCGGCGGCCTGGGCGATCAGCGTCCCCGGCTCCACGTCGGCGATGGGCGGCGCCAACCCCACCGCGGGACCGCCGGCCATGCCCTTCGGCGGCGGAGGCGGCCCGGCTCCTGGCGGGTTCGAACTGCCAGGAGGGATGCAGCTCCCGCCAGGCATGAAGCTCCCCGAAGGGTTCCCGAGCGCGAACGGCGGCATGCCGGCCGGGTTGCCCAAAGGCGCGCTTGGCGGGAGCATCGAGCTCACCTCCGACCAGCGCAAGATCCTCGACTATGCCGTCGAGAACTCCGGCTCCGCCCGGATCAAGCTCGCCGTCGAGGGTGGCTCCATCTTCGCCTCCGGCTTCATCCTGAACAGCGACGCCACCGTCATCGGCATGGGCGGCTTCATGGGCATCGACGACGCCCCGACCGTCCGGCAACTGAAGGACTGGACGAGTTCCGGGCAACTGCGCTTCGTCCTGGGATCGGGCGGCTTCGGCGCCATGATGGGCGGGACGGCGAGCACGCAGCGGTCGCAGTGGATGAAAGAGAACTGCACCGAAGTTCCCGCCACCGCCTACGGGGGAAGTCCCGCCGCCTCCACACCGGGCACTCCAACGCCTGGCGGCCTGACAGCAGGCGGCCCCCTCTACGACTGCGCCGCGAAGCGCTGACGCACGGGGCAGCGCTACGGCCCCAGGTCTTCTCATGAACATTTCTCAGAACAGCGAAACTTCAGCAGGTGCGCCGCCCGTCCAGGCGGGGCGGCGCTCCGGCGGCTAACGCCTGTCCCGATGGGCCGCTGCGACCTCGCTGAGGGTGCGCTCGGCGCTGGAGCCGCGCTGCAGCTTCTCCGCGAAGCCGGGGAACTGCCCGGCGATGGCGCTGAGCACCCTCAACTCCACCGGCGCGACGTTGACTTCGCACAGATCGCGCTCGACGGCCCGAACCACCCCCGCCACCACCTGGCCCGGGGAGACCATGCGCACACCAGCCGGCGGGGTTGCGCCCGTGTCGGCGAACATGCCCGCGTCGCGTACGGCTCCGGGTTGGACGAGAGAGACCCCCACCCCGGTACCGTGCAGGTCCTGGCGGAAGGCGAGCGCGAAGCCGCGCAGCCCGAACTTGGTCGCGCTGTAGAGCGAGGAGTACTTGGTGGCCGCCTTCCCGGAGATCGAGCCGACGAGGACGATATGGCCCCGGCCCGCCTCGACCATCCGGGGCGCGAGCGCGCGGGCCAGCATGACGGGGGCGCGCAGGTTCACGGTCAGCGCACGGTCGATCTGCTCGGGCGTGTAGTCGAGTAGATCGCCGCTGGAGGGCAGAGCGGCGTTGGCGATCAGGATGTCCGTGTCAGGGCAGGCCTTGGCGAGGTGGTCGACCTGGTCCGGGTCGGCGAGATCGGCGATGACAGCGCGGGCACCGAGCTCGTCGGCGAGCGCCTCCAGGGCATCGGCACGGCGCCCGGAGAGGACCAGCTTGGCTCCCTTGGCAGCCAGTTCGCGGGCGATGGCCTGACCGATGCCTCCCGCGGCCCCGGTCAGGAGGACGGTTGATCCTGCGATGCGCATACGGCGAGCCTCCCGAAATCTGTTCGTTCGAACGAACAGTATGAAGCGCAGGCGACCATGTCAACCGACTGCTCCAGCATCGAAGCGACCCAGCGAACAACCCCCTCCGATACGTACGAGTCCAGAACGCGCTCCGGAAGGCGGCGGAGGCCGACCGCAGACGCACCACGGACGAGCGGTTGCAGGGGGCGGCCGCGGTCAAGGACGACACCGCTGTGGCCGGACTGCCCACGTGCATCGGCTGCGAGAGCGAAGCGCCGACGTCGAACCGGCTCAGCGACCGCATACCGCGCCCCGCGGATCGATGGCATCTACGACGCGTACGGCATTGCGCCAACCGCGACGACCGCAGCTATCCGCTTGTCGCCCAGTTTGAGGACGATCTGCGCTGGTCGGAGCGGCCCCCGGCCCCTCCCCTTGCCAGGTGGGCGCCGCTGGCAGAATGACTGCCATGTCCAAGCCCTCCGGAATCCGGCAGAGCATCATCGACGCCGTCCTGCACATCATCAGTGAGGACGGCGTCGCCGCGGTCACCAACCGGCGGATCGCCAAGGAGGCCGGGGTCTCCCTCGGCTCGGTCACCTACCACTTCGCGACCCAGCACGAGTTGCTGCGTGAGAGTCTGCTGCACTTCGTCGCGGAGGAGACCCGGCGCCTCACCGAGCTCGCCGCCGAGTGCCAGACCGACGGAATGGACGCCGATCGGGCCGCCGCCACAGTCGGCCAGGCCGCCGGGGGTACGCCGTTCGACAGCAGGCAGATCGCACCCTTCGAGCTCTACATCCAAGCCGGCCGCGACGAGCGGCTGCGCCCCGCGGCCGCGGAGTCCTTCGCCGCATACGATCAGTTGGCCGCCCGGATCCTCACCGGTCTCGGCGTACCTGACGCCGAGCGGCTGGCGAGCAGCGCCGTCGCCCTGATCTTCGGACTGCAACTGCGCAGCCTGGCCACCGGTCTGCCCGCCGAGGAACTCGTCGACGCCCTGATGCTGCTGGCCCGCGGGGCCCAGCACTCCTGACCCCCGGCGCCGGCCCAGGACAAGAACAACCGCCGCCGGTCGGGCGTCATCACCGCAACGACTGACCGTCCGCAGGTTCTGTTAGCCGGGACTACCAGCAGCGCACCGTCGTGCGGGCCGATCGCCGGCCACATCAGGACGCCGGCGGCCGCGACCAGCAGCGCCCGTACGATCAGGCGACCGGTGCGGGTCTCGGCGAGTTGGGGATACGGCTGGAGGGCTCAGTCTGCTATGGGAGTTCGATGCCGGCTGAGCGCATTCTTGCCTCGAACAACTCATCCAGCCGAGCCCAGGCCTGCTTCTGCGCCAGTCCGTGGCGCCTGAGCAGGCCGTACCGGATGGCACTGTCACTGGTAAACGTTGTCGAGCCCGTGGATCACGTAATCCTATGGTGTGCGCTTGATCATGTGACGTGCGCCCGTTGGTCGGGGTGTTTGTGCCTCGTCGAGAAGTGACTGCACGATCGGGAGGGTGTCGCGCCGGCTGTGCTCGACGTGCGCGAAGGCCAGAGCGGCGGCCAGCTCCGCCTGGCCGGACGAGATCGCCCGGTAGAGCTCGGCGTGCTCGTGGTGGAAGTTGACCTGGTTGCTCTCGGGCACGATGTAGAACAGCCGGTTCACGCGCCCGAGGATCGGCGCCATCAGATCCTGCAGCAGCTGGTTGTCGGAAAGCGTCAGGATCGCGGCGTGGAAGCGCGAGTTGGTGGCTGACAGCAGCGCGCCGTCGTTGGCGGCGACGGCACTCTCCGCCTCGTCGAGGAGCTCCCGGAGAACCTCGGCGGACGCGCCGAGCGAGCACCGCTCGGCCGCGAGCCGGGTGGCGAGCACCTCGAGCGAGCAGCGCACGTCGTAGAGCTCGTTCACGTCTCGCACCGTCAGCGAGGTGACCACCGCGCCGCGCCGGGGCACGCTGCGGATGAACCCCTCGCTCTCCAGCCGCGGGAACGCCTCGCGGATGGGGATGCGGGAGATGCCGAGCTCTTCGGCCACCGTCCGCTCGCGGATGCGCGCGCCCGGCTTGTAGGTGCCGTCGATGATCCGCTCGCGCACCCACTCGTATGCCAGCTGGTCGAGGGAGAGCCCGGGTGTGTCGACCGGTTCCCCCTCGGCCGGGAGCGGCCGGTCCTGCTCTGGAATGGACACCCTCAACCTCCGTGCTCTGGCGACTCATTCTAGGCGTGGCCGGACCTCTCCCGCCCAGCCCTTGATCTCCATTTTGGTATACAACAACGGCGTAACGAGCCCCAGGAACCGTGACAAACGGGATTCGCTCTGCAAATGTGTATGCCAACAGCGGGGCTGAAAGGATCGATGTGAGTCAAACGACCCTTCGGAACGGGCGCCTTCGAGACGGCGGCCTTGTCGACATCGAGATCGCGGACGCGGTCATCAGGGAGATCCGGCCGGCCGGCTCCCGCCCGGTCGCGGGACCGTCCGAGGACCTCGCGGGACGGCTTGTCCTTCCGCCGCTCGTCAACGGTCACGCCCATCTCGACAAGACCTTCTTCGGCGGGGATTGGCAGCCGCACGTTCCCGGTGGCAGCATCCGGGAGCGCATCGAGCTGGAGAAGGCGCGTCGCACGGCGCTCGACCACACCGCCGATGAGCGCGCGTTCAGCCTCGCCCGCACGATGGTCGAGTTCGGAACGGGTACGTTGCGCGCTCACGTCGACATCGACCCGGACGTCGGGCTCGGCGGGCTGAAGCGGATGCTGCGGCTTCGCGAGACGCTCGCCGGCTACCTGAACGTGCAGATCGTCGCCTTCCCGCAGAGCGGGATCGTCTCGGCGCCCGGAGTGGCGGACCTGCTCGAGGAGGCGCTGCGCCTCGGCGCGGACGTCGTCGGCGGGCTGGACCCCAGTTCCCTCGATGGCGACCTCGACGGCCACCTCGACGCGGTCTTCGAGCTGGCGGCTCGCCACGGTGCCGGAGTCGACATCCACCTGCACGAGGACGGGCTCGCGGCGCTGGCCGAGTACCGGGCGATCGCAGAGCGCGTCGCCGCGTACGGGATGCAGGGCTCCGTGGCGCTCAGCCACGCCTACGGGCTGGGCCGGCTGGGCGAGCGCGACTTCGACGAGATCGCCGGCCGGCTCGCCGAGCGGCGAATCTCGATCATGACCAACGGGCCCGCCGGTCCCGTCCCGCCCGTGCTCGCACTCGTGCGACGCGGCGTCAATGTCTTCTCGGGAACCGACAACATCCGCGACAGCTGGTGGCCGTTCGGCTCCGGGGACCCCCTGGACCTGGCGCGAACCGTCGCGTACCGGAACAGCCTGTTCACGGACGACAGCCTTGACCTCGCCCTCGGCTTCGTGACCGACCGCGCGGCCGCCGCCCTCGGCCTGCGGGACTACGGCCTGCGCGCCGGCGGTCCTGCCGACCTCGTGGTGGTCGGCGCCACCGGTGCGGCAGAGGCCGTCGCCGCCCCGCCCGTGGCGCGCGACGTGCTTCGCGCCGGCCGGTGGATCTCGCGGCGCTCTCTCACCACCCGGTCGGACATCCCCTAACCCTCCACACCATCCCCCCAGCACATCTGAGAGAGGAACCCGACATGAAAGGTCGCGCTACGAAGCGAGCCATTCTCGCGGTCCTTTGCGTAACAGCGGCACCGGCGCTGGCGTCGTGCGGGCTGTCCGCCCCTTCGACGAACGGCGGCACCGGAGCGAAGGCGGACACCATCGTGGCCGCCGGCCAGGCCTCGCTCGAAACCCTCGATCCCCTGCAGTCGTCCAACGCCGACAACGACATCTTCATCGACGCGTTCTACGACCGGCTGATCGGATTCGACGCCGAGTCGAAGATGATCCCCAAGCTGGCCACCTCCTGGAAGTTCAACGCCGACGCGACAGCCGTGACCCTCACCCTCCGCGACGACGTGGTCTTCCACTCCGGGAACAAGCTCACGGCCGAGGACGTGAAGTACACCCTGGACCGGGCGAAGCAGGTCGCCTCGGGAAGCGACGCCTTCATCCCTTCGTACGCGTCCTCGAAGGTCGACGACGACACCCACGTCACCATCTCGTTGACCCGGCCGAGCGTGAGCTTCCTCGCGGGACTCAGCTACCTCTACATCGTCGACTCCAAGGTCGTCAGGAGCAACGAGGGCGCCGACCACGCCCAGCAGTGGCTGGCGACGCACGACGCGGGGTCCGGCCCGTACGTGCTGAGCGGATACAAGGCGAACCAGGAGGTGAACCTCTCCCGGTACGGCAAGTACTGGGCAATGGACAACCGCCGCCCGCAGAACGTCGTGCTCCGCATGATCAACGAGAGCAGCCTGCTCAGGGACGAGCTCCTCACCGGGAACGTCGACCTCGGGTGGGGCCTGGCGCCCCTCGACGTCAAGCAACTCAACGGCAAGGCCGGCCTGGAGGGCTACGCGATGCCCTCGACGCGCGTGACCCTGGGCCTGATGAACACGCAGGGCAAGGTCACGGGCAACCCGCGCGTGCGCGAGGCGATCCAGCTCGCCTACGACTACGAGGGCCACATCAAGACCGCGCTGCAAGGCTCAGGAGAGATCGCCCAGAGCGTCATCCCCCGCGGCATGGACTGCGTCTACGACGGCCCCAAGCCCACACGCGACGTGGCCAAGGCGAAGCAGCTCCTCAGCGAGGCAGGAGCAGCCGGAACGACGGTGACCATCGCCTACGACCCGGCGGTCCCGGAATTCAAGCTCGCCGGGACACTCCTGGAGAACAGCCTGCGCGAGATCGGTCTCGTGGTGAAGGTCAAGACGGCGACCTTCCCCCAGTACCTGCAGCTGATCTCCACCGCGGCGACGACCCCGGACATCTCGATCGCGTGGGATTTCGCACCGTACCCTGACGCCGGCTCCGTCCTTGACCGCACGTGGAACTCCAAGGCGATCGGCCAGACGAACGGCGCGCGGTACGACAACCCGCGAGTCGACAGCCTTCTCGCGGCGGCCTCCACCGCGAAGGACCCGGCAGCGGCCTGCGAGGCCTACGTGAGCGTGCAGAAGCAGATCGTGGACGACCACGCCGCTATCTACATCGCCTGGCCGACGGTGAACGGCGCCAGGAACGCCAAGGTGGCGAAGATCCCGTACACGCCCACGAGTCCGACCTTCGACGTCAGCCAGCTGCTGCTGGCGAAGTGACCGGACGGCCGCTGATGTTCGTCTTCGTGATCCGGCGGATAGGGCTGGCGCTGCTGTCCGCCTGGGGCGTCGCGACGATCGTGTTCCTGATGTCGAAGCTGATCCCGGGCGATCCCGCCCGGGTGGCCGCGGGCCGCTTCGCCTCAGCCGAGCAGGTCGAGCAGGTACGGCACGCGATGGGTCTCGACCAGCCCCTGGTCGCCCAGTACGGCAACTACCTGGCTCGCGCGGCCGCCGGTGACCTCGGCAGCTCCGCCTACACGCATCAAGGAGTGACCAGCGATCTGGCCGCGGCACTCCCCAACACGGTTCAGCTGGTACTGGCCGGGATGTTGATCACCGTGCTGGTGGCGGTCCCGCTGGGCGTCGTCGCGGCGGTCTCGCAGGGGCGGGCGGCGGACGTCGCCGCCCGGCTCATCCTCGTCCTGGCCGGCGGAGTTCCGATCTTCTGGTTCGCGATCATGCTCCGCTGGACGCTCGGGTTCCTCTTCGGCTGGTTCCCGCTCTCCGGCACGAACGGCGTGGGGATGGCGCCACCCGACGTGACCGGGTTCACCGTACTCGACTCGATCTTGTTCGGAAACCTCGCGAACGTGCTGGACTCGGTCGCGCACCTCGTCCTTCCCGCCCTGGCGTTGAGCGTGCCGTTCATCGCCACGCTGGCGCGGAACGTGCGGTCGAACATGATCTCCGCTCTGCACTCCGACTTCATCGACTTCGCGATCTCGAAGGGCGTCCCGCGTCGGCGGGTGGTCGTGCGCCACGCGCTCCGCTCCGCCATGGGCTCGACGCTGACGATCTTCGGCATGCAGTTCGGCTGGATGGTCAGCGCCTCCGTGCTCGTGGAGGCGGTGTTCTCGTTCCCAGGGATCGGCAGCTACATGTACAAGGCCATCGTCAACAACGACACGTTCGCCGTGCTGGGCGCGGTGCTCGTCGTCGGTTTCGTCTTCATCGTCTCCTCGGTGGTCGTCGATCTGCTGCAGATGGTCCTCGACCCGCGGGTGCGGACCAACCACCTGAGAGCCGCCTGATGACCGGGATCGAACTGTCCACGGCCGGGGTCGGCCGGAGCATCGGCGGCACGGTCCGCCGGCTCTTCGGCCGGCGCGTCGCCCTGGTCGACCGCTTCGCGTTCGGCACCGTCGCGCTGCTGTTGCTGCTCGCCGCGGTCGGCCCGTTCGTCACACCGTTCTCGCCCTACGAGGTCGACCCAGCCCAGGCGCTCATGTCACCCGGCGCCGGTCACCTGCTCGGGACCGACGACGCCGGGCGCGACGTGTTCTCGCGCATCCTGGCCGGCGCGGGGACGACGCTGCTCGCGGCCGTGGGCATCGTGGTGCTGTCGATGATCACCGGCGTCCTCGTCGCGAGCGTCGCCGCGCTGCTGCCGCGCTGGGCCGACGAAGCCGTCATGCGCGTGTGCGACATCTGCATGTCCATCCCGTCGCTCGTGCTCGCCCTCGGCCTGGCCGCCGCGATCGGCCCGTCGCTCCCGTCGATCATCATCGCGATGGTCGCGGCCTCCTGGCCGGGTACGGCCCGCCTGGTCCGGGGCATCCTGCGCGAGACGATGTGCGGCTCCTACGTCGAGGCGGCCCAGGTGCTCGGGGTCTCACGGCTGCGGCTCATGCTCCGGCACGTGCTGCCCAACTCGATGGACGCGGTGTACGTGCAGGCGAGCATGGAGATCTCCGGCACCATCGTGATGATGTCGGGCCTCGCCTTCCTCGGCGTCGGCGCTCCCCCGCCGAGCCCGGACTGGGGGTCGCTCGTCGCCCAGGGGCAGCAGTTCATCACCAGCGCGTGGTGGGTGGCCCTCTTCCCCGGCATCGCCATCACGATCTCCGCGATCGCCTTCGGCCTCGTCGGCGACGCCGTACGCGGCTTCGTCGACCCGGCCTCGAGGAGCACCCGATGACCGAGCCCGTGCTCAGCATCCGGAACCTCAGCGTGCGCGTGCCCGAGCGCGCACGCGTCGGAGGAGGCGCCGGCGACCTCACGGTCGTCGAGGGGCTCACCCTGGCGATCTGCCCGGGCGAGCGCGTGGCGCTGGTCGGCGAGTCCGGCTCCGGCAAGTCGGTCACCGCTCGCGCCATCCTGCAGTTGAACCGTTCGCTCGTCTACGACGGCTCGATCGAATGGGACGGGAACGAGCTGCTGGGCGCCGGGGAGCGCCGGATGCGGCGCGTCCGCGGGAGCGAGATCTCCATGATCTTCCAGGATCCGATGACCGCCCTCAACCCCGTGCTCACCATCGGGCAACAGGTGGCCGAGCCGCTCGTCGTGCGCGGCGTCGCGCGCCGCGAGGCGCTGCGGCGAGCGGCCGAGATGCTCGACCGGCTTGGTGTGCCGAAGGCGAAGGAACGGCTGAAGGCCTATCCCGGCCAGTTCTCCGGCGGCATGCGGCAGCGCGTCGTCATGGCGGCCGCCCTCATCGCCGAGCCGCGCCTGCTCATCGCCGACGAGCCGACGACGGCCCTGGACGTACGGGTCCAGGAGCAGGTGCTCGACCTCATCGAGACCATGTCGCGGGAGATGAGCCTGTCCGTGCTCTTCATCACGCACGACCTCGCGATCGTCGCCGGCCTGGCCAACCGCGTCGCGGTGATGTACCGGGGACGCCTCGTGGAGGACCGCCCGGTCGACGAGCTGTTCGAGAGCCCACGGCACCCGTACACCCGCGGGCTGATCGGCTCGATCCCCCGTCTCGACGCGGACCCGGACACCCGGCTGCAGACGGTCGAGGACTTCATGGCGATGGAGGGACCCCCGGTATGAGCAGAGTGCTGTTCCAGGTCGACGGCCTCTCGAAGCGGTTCGGCTCAGGCCGCCGCGCGCACCAGGCGCTGGACGACGTGAGCTTCGAGATCGCCGAGGGCGAGATCGTCGGCCTCGTCGGCGAATCCGGCTCGGGAAAGTCGACGATCATCCGCTGCCTGATCGGCCTCGAACGGGAGGACTCCGGCAGCATCCGCTACGACGGCATCGATCCGGCGCGGCCGGGCCGCGGTGAGCTGCACCGCTACCGCCGCGAGGTGCAGATGGTCTTCCAGGACCCGTACTCCAGCCTCGACCCGCGGATGACCGTGCGGCAGCTGCTGGAGGAGCCGATGCTCGTCATGGGCGGCTTCTCTGCCCGCGAGCGGATGGAGCGGATCCTCGACCTGCTCCACCTGGTCGGGCTGCACGCCGAGCATCTGAGCCGCTATCCGCGAGACTTCTCGGGCGGCCAGCGGCAGCGCATCGCGATCGTTCGCGCGCTGGTCGTCGGGCCGCGGGTGCTGCTGTGCGACGAGCCGGTCTCCGCGCTCGACGTCTCCGTGCAGGCCCAGGTGCTCAACCTGCTCAAGGACATGCAGAAGCAGCTCGATCTGACCGTGCTCTTCGTCTCCCACGACCTCGCGGTCGTGAAGTACCTGTGCAGCCGCGTCGTCGTGCTCCATCACGGCCACGTCGTCGACTCGGGCAGCGTCGCCGAGATCTACGACAGCCCTCGTGCCGACTACACGCGGGCGCTGCTCGAGGCCGTGCCCATCCCCGACCCCGGGTACGAGCGCAGGCGCCGGGAGCTGCGCCGGCTGCGGGCGGAGGCGGCGCGATGACCAGGATCGGCGCCGACGTCAAGTTCTCCGGCGGCTCCTCCCTGCTGGGGGCGGACCCGCTCGCGGCCCTCGACGCCGTGGCGGGGCTCGGGTTCGAAGGCATCCTTGTGCGTACGGTCGACGAAGCCTTCCCCGAGCTCGACCAGGGCGCGATCGGCGCGTTCGCCGAAGCGGCCCGGGAACGCGGGATGTTCGTCCAGCTCGGGCTCGGCAAGGTCAACCCGTACATGACCGCGGAGCTTCCGCGCGTCCGGGATCTCGGGGGCGGCAGCTACCTGGCCGGCATGGAACGGCTGATCCGCTTGTGCGCGGAACACGGATGGACCGAGGCCTGGACGGCCACCGGCGGCTTCAAGGCCTACCCGGGGCTGCTCTGCTTCGATCGCTTCCGCACCGACGTGGACTGGGACGACCAGCTCGCCGCGACCCGCGACTTCCTGCTCGCGCTCGCGCCCGTGCTCCGCGAGTACGGCGTGCGCCTCAACCTCGAGACGCACGAGGAGATCACCACCTTCGAGATCCTGCGCCTGATCGACCAGGTCGGCCCCGACGTCCTCGGCGTTTGCCTCGACCCCGCGAACCTGCCCGTCCGCGGCGAGCCCATCGGACCGGCCGTGGCCCGCGTCGCGCCGTACACCCACATGACCCATCTGCGCGACGCGGTACTCGCCGAGGCGGAGCAGGGGCTCTCGCGCTTCCTCATGCCGATCGGCCGCGGGATGACCGACTGGCCGCGGCTCCTCGGCACGCTGCTGGCCGTACAGCCGGAGATCGACCTCGTCATCGAGGGCGTCGGCGGCACGCGGGCGGAGATGTCGCTGCTCCCCGACGACCCGCGGTGGTGGCCGGCGCATCCCGACATGACCCGGTCCGACCTGGAGGAGCTGCGCTCGCTCGCGGCCGACGCCGGCCTCCGGCCGGGGCTCGACGAGCTGCGACGCTGCGGCCCGGACCTGCGCGCGTTCCTCGGCGAATCGCTCGCCGAGCTCCGCGCGCTCCTCGAAACCCTCGCCAGTGAAGGAGAACGCACCCCATGCCCGAACCCGACGTCCTGACCAGCCTCGCATCCGCCGTCGGCTGCGACGTGGTGTACCCGGGTCAGCCGGGGTACGAGTCGCTGCGCCGCGTCTGGAACGCCGACATCGACCAGCACCCGGCGGCGATCGTGCGCTGCACGAGCACGGCAGACGTCGCGGACGCGCTGCGCTGGTGCGTGGCGAACGCCTTCCCGCTGACCGTCCGCGGCGGAGGGCACAATCTCGCCGGGACCAGCGTCGCGGACGGCAGCGTGCTCATCGACACCGGGCTGATGCGTTCGGTGTCCGTCGACACGGAGACGCGAACGATCACGGTGGGCGCCGGCTGCCGCTGGGGCGACGTGGACCGCGCGGCGGAGCCGTACGACATCGCCCTTCCGGCCGGCGTGGTCTCCCACACCGGCGTGGCCGGCCTCACCCTCGGCGGCGGGATGGGCTATCTCTCCCGCATGTTCGGCTCCACGGTCGACTTCCTGCGCGAGGTGGAGCTGGTCACCGCGGACGGCAACGTGCGCCGGGTCAACGCCGAGAACGACCCCGACCTGTTCTGGGCGCTCAAGGGCGCGGGGCACAACTTCGGCATCGCGACCGAGTTCGTCTTCGGCTACGTGGACCTCCCAGGCCTGGCGACGGTACGCCTCGCCCTCTACCCGGCGGAGTCCCGCAAGCAGGTGCTGCGGCTGTTCCGCGAGCAGGGCCCGGCGATGCCGGACAACGTCGGGACCTATGTGCGGCTCTACCGCAGCCCGGAGTACTGGTCGCAGCTGCCCCGGGAGCACCGCGGCAAGCCGATCGTCTCGGTGGCGACCGTCACCTACGGCGATCCGGCCGACGAGCCGGCGCTCAGCGCGCCGATGTTCCAGGCGGGCGAGCCGATCCATCAGACGGTGCGCTCCATCCCCCACGTGACGCTGCAGCACGCGACCGACGACGAGTTCCGGTACGGCATCGCGCACTACTGGCGGCACGTCGCCTTCGGCGAGCTCCCCGACGAGCTGCTCGACCTCGCCATCGAGCACGTCGACGCCTACCCTGGGCGCTCGCTCAACTCGAGCTCGTTCATCACGCATCAGACGATGTGCCCGTTCGAGCTCATCGCGGGCCGGCTCCAGCCGCGCGACCACGCGAACGACTCCACCTCGGGCATCCACTCCCGCTGGGCCGGCAACATCGGCGCCGACTGGGAGTACCCCGACGAGCGCGCGCCACTGGTGGCGTGGGTCAAGCGGTTCTCAGCCGCCGTCGCGGGGTGGGAGAACGGCAGTTACGTCAACTTCACCTCCGAGCACGAGGACGAGGGCGGCGCGCGCGAGATCTACGGTCCGAAGTACGACCGGTTGGTGGAGCTGAAGCGCCGCTACGACCCGCTGAATGTGTTCGACCACGGCCTCGTCGACCTCGCGGCCGCGGAGTGAGAGTCGGTGTCGACAGCTCCAAGTTCCCGGACGCCCCAGGGAAGGGAGCGGTCTGGCTGCTCGAGCAGGCGGCGGCGCTCGGCCTGGACGGCGTGTTCTTCCGGTCGGTGCTCGAACTGAGCCAGGCCCTCGACCCGGCGGAGTTGCGTGACGCCGTGCAGGCCGCGCAGGCGCTGGGCCTGCGGGTCCAGGCGGGGGTGGGGAAGGTGAACCCGTTCGCCAACCCCGAGTCGCCCGCGGTCCGCGCGCTCGGCGACGGCGACTACCTCCTCGGCATGCGCCGGATGATCACCGCCGCGGCGGACGCCGGCGTCCGGGAGCTGTGGACCGCGACGGCGAACTACCAGTTCCGCTTCAGCGGGCTGTACGCCTGCGACCGCTTCCGTACCGACGTGAGCTGGCCGCGGCAACTGGCCGCCATCGAGCGCTTCCTCGGCAAGGTCGCGCCGATCGCCCGGGACGTCGGCGCGCATCTCGACCTCGAGACGCACGAGGAGATCACGACGTTCGAGCTGGTCCGGATCGTCGAGGCGGTGGGCGCCGACGTGCTCGGCATCACCTTCGACACCGCGAACGTGCTCGTGCGCTGCGAGGATCCGGTGCGCGCGATGCGCCGTGCCGCGCCGTACGTGCGGGCCACTCACATCCGCGACGTCGCCCTGGCGTTCACCGACGAGGGCATCGGCCGGTTCCTGCTCCCCGTCGGCCAGGGCGTGATCGACTGGCCCGCGCTGCTCGCACCGCTCGCCGGCCGCGACGTGATGCTCTCCATCGAGGGCATCATCAGCAGCCGCGCCGAGATGTCGCTGCACATCGACGACGAGCGCTGGCAGCGGGCGCATCCGGATCTGACCGCCGCGGAGGCGCTCGAGGTCGTACGGCTGACGCGGGCGTACGAGGCGCGCGCCGCGGCCGGGTCCGCGCCGGACCTGCACCAGCTCAGAGCGCCGGTCACACCGGGCGAGCCGCTCGAATTCATCAGGGAGAGCGCGCGTCGCCTGCGCGAGCTCGTCGCGTCCCTCCCGCCGTCCACCGAAAGAGAAGCACGCATATGACCGACATCTTGGAGTATCCGACCCTGAGCCTGCGCGAGCGTGACCGCCGCTGGGCCTCGATCCGGGCTCTGCTGGAACGTTCCGGGCTCGACGGAGTAGTCGTGTTCGGCTACGGCCGGGACTCCGCCGACTCCTACATCACCAACGAGGTCACCCACTCGGTTGTGCTGTTCACCCGTACCGGCGACCCGCTGCTGCTGGTCGGCGACGTCCCCCTCGGCCGCTTCGACGAACCGGGCGCCCGCTGGGAACGCTGGGTCGACGACTGGGCGCACGGCGACAGGCTCGCCAACCTCGCCGGCGCGGTGCGGGAACGCGGACTGGACCGGACGGCGCTCGGCGTCGTGGGCCTCACCAGCCGGTTCGTCGGCGACTGGGCCGGAGTCATCCCGTTCGGCGAGTGGACGCGCGTGCTCTCGCTGCTCCCCGACGTGACCTGGGTCGACATCTCCGCCGAGTACGAGTCGCTCGCGCTCGTCAAGAGCGCGGAAGAGCAGGTTCTCCTCCGCCGGGCCGCGCGACTCGGCGAGGCGGCCTGCGCGGCGTTCGTCGGCAAGGTGCGCGAGGGCGCGAACGAGCACGAGATCGCCGCCGCCGCCTTCCACGCGATCATCTCCGGCGGCGGCTGGATGCGCTGGCCGTTCATGCTGGAGCGCGCGGGAGGGTCGCGCTTCGCCTGGACCATCCCCGAGTGGTTCGGCATGGGAGGCGCCCCGCACGTGATGCGCCGCGGCGACACCATCGCGGCGGAGATCTTCGCGTTCTACGCGGGCATGGAATCACAGCAGCAGATCGACGTGTCCCTCGGCGAGCCGTGCGCACTGCTCCGTGAGCTGGAGGAGGTCTGCCGGGAGTCCTACGAGGCCGGCCTGGCCGCGCTGCGTCCCGGGCTCCGGTTCTCCGAGCTCGCGGCGGTCATGGAGGAGCCGCTGCACCGCTCCCGCACCTGGAACACCGGCCCGATGGTCCAGACGGTCTCGCCGCTCTACAACAGCGCCACCCGCCTGCACCCGGAGGTCGACCCGGCACTGTCGCGCCTGGAGAAACTGCCGAGCGGTGTGGACCTCGACGGCGACTTCGAGATCACGGAGGGACACGCCTTCGCGTTCGAGCCGAACGCTCTGCGGGACGGCAAGCGCGTCTGCATCGGCGGCACCGTGCTCCTTACAGCAGACGGCCCGGAGGAACTCAACACCATCCCGAACCGGCTGAACGTAGTCGATTGACCCTGCCCGGGCGCCGCGGCCCACAAGGCCGCGGCGCTGGTCATCCTGCTTACACGGCTACGTCCACGATGGGGCTTGCATGCGGTACCGGGTACAGGCTTAACGTCGAGGCATGGACCTCCCATCGTGGGTGCCGCAGGCGTGCACGCTGCCGACCGAGGAGCAGCCGCTGCGAGTCGCCGAGTTCGATGCCCTGTTCTCGCAGGCCGTACTGTCGGTGACCTGGCCGCGGCCGGAACTGCTGCGGCTGGGCCTGACCCGCCATCCAGAGACCGCCGCCCGGGCGGCCGAGCTGGCGGCCAGGGAAACCGGGTGCTGCTCCTTCTTCACCTTCACGCTGACCATCGCGGACGAGGTGACCCTGGACGTGGCCGTCCCCTCCGAGCACATCCGGGTGCTGGACGCGCTGACCGGACGCGCGGCGGGCACCGGCAGTACCCGGCCGAGGCCGTGACGCTGCCGCGCGCGATCAAAGCCGCGCCACGGACGCAGGAGCGTTCACCACCTTGAACCGCCGTGCCGCACTGCGCGTATCCCCGTTCATGCGATGGAAGACCGCCATTGCCGCGGTGTGCCTGATGACGACGGTCGCGTGCGGCTCGTCCGCCGATCACGACCAGGCGGACGTGCGCTTCAGCGAGGACATGATCGTCCACCACCGCCAGACCATCCAGCTGGCCAAGCTGGCGTCGGGACGTGGCGAAAGCGCCTACGTCCGCGGCCTGAGCGCGAAGCTCGTTCCTGCCGAGGAAGCCGACATCGCGACGATGTCGGCGTGGTTGCGTTCCTGGCAGGCACCCCCGCCTCCGGTCCCGGTCGCGCAGGTAGGCGCGGAACTGCGGGCGGGCCCGGGGTTCGATCGCCGGTGGATGGCGGCGCTGTCCACGCAGCTGGAGCACGGCATCCAGATGGCCGAAGCAGTCAAGGCGGCGGGCAGGCACGGGCCGACGCGCGAGCTGGCGGACCGCATCATCACCGAGCACCGCGCGACGCTGGCCGACCTCGCCAAGCGGCCGGCGTGACCATCGCCACACGGGAGCAATCCGCCATGAGGGTCGGTGCCGCATTGGGCGCGAGCGTCGTCACGCTGGTCGTCGTGCTGGGGTTCGGCGGTGGCGCGGGTGTGCCGGAGATCGCCGGGCTGCCCACCGCGGGACCTGACCGACTGGGGCCTGCCGCTGGCGCGGTTCATCTATGACGTGTGCGCCGTCGCCTGCGTGGGGACGCTGCTCGCCGCGGCCGTGCTGGCTCCGGCCGGCTCGCCGGAGTCCGCCAGGTGCCTGCGCGCGGGCGGCCGGTGGGCGCTCGGCTGGGCGCTCGCCGCGCTGCTGAGCTACGTGCTGACGCTGTCGGACTTCCTCCCGATTCCGGTGCCCGAGCTGCTCGCCAAGCCCGAAGTCCTGGCCTACGGCCCGTCGCTGCCGCAGACGCAGGCGCTGCGGGTGGTGTCGGCCGTGGCCGTCGTGGTGCCGGCGGCCACGCTCGTGCGGCGGCTGCCCCGGTGGATCCCGCTGGTGGTCGCTGTGTTCGGGCTGCTCCCGCCCGTCTACGTGGGCCACGCCGCCTCGGCGGGCGACCACGATCTGGCGATCTCCGCGCTGATGGCGCACCTGGTGGCGGTGTCGCTCTGGGTGGGCGGGCTGGGCGCGGTCCTGGTCTGCTTCCGCCGCTCCGAGGATCTGACCGTGGTGCTGCCCAGGTTCAGCACGATCGCCCTGTGCTGCTTCGCCGCGGTGGCCTTCTCCGGCGTGGTCAGCGCGTGGGTGCGGCTGAACACGCCGTCGGACCTGTGGCAGAGCAGGTACGGCGTGCTCGTCCTGGCCAAGGTCGCGGCCCTGGCGATCCTCGCCTGGTTCGGCTGGAACCACCGCGACCGCACGGTCACCGGTATCGCCGACCGCGGCGTGCGCCACACCTTCGCCCGGCTGGCCGCGGGCGAGGTGACCGTGATGGTGGCGACCATGGGTCTGGCCGTGGGCCTGTCCCGCACCCCGCCGCCGCCCGGCGACGGCGGTGGCCATGAACACCTCGTCCTGGAGTACGCGCTGGCGCCCTTCTCCACAGGCGCGCTGATCAGCCAGGTGCGCCTGGATCCGCTGGTCGTGCTGCTGCTGGCGTTGCCCGCCGCCGGTTACCTGGTCGGGGT
This sequence comes from Nonomuraea sediminis, assembly GCF_018531495.1. Taxonomy (GTDB): domain Bacteria; phylum Actinomycetota; class Actinomycetes; order Streptosporangiales; family Streptosporangiaceae; genus Nonomuraea; species Nonomuraea sediminis. The sequence continues at coordinate 336,677 of NZ_JAHDTI010000007.1, read as the reverse complement.
GCACAGGCTGCCCGCGTGGCCGCCGGGCCGTACCGTCGCCTGGTATGCCGGGCTGGGGCTGACGGCGCTCGTCCTCCTCACCGGGTTCGGCGGCTACGCGCGGGCGATGCTGTCGATCGACGCCATCCAGCACGTCGCGCTGGCCGTCGTCGCTCCCGTCCTGCTGTGCCTGGCCGCTCCGGTCACGCTCGCCGCGCAGGCCACCACGACCGCCTCGCAGTACGGTGACCTGGGCTCGCGCGCCTTCGGAAAGCGGATCACCCACCCCACTGTCCTCCTGGTCGCCTACCCAGCGCTCTACCTCCTCCTGTACGGCACGGCATGGCTGCCCTGGTCGTTGGCCGGTTACGCCCCCCACCTGATCACCGAGACGGTCTTCCTCTGCCTGGGGCTGCTCGTGTCCTGGGTCCTGGTCGGCGTCGATCCGCTGCCCCGCCCGTTCCCGGGGGCCGCGCGGGTCCGGCTACTGGCGTCGATGGCCGCCGTGCACCTGGCCCTCGGCACGTATCTGCTGGTCGGACCGAAGGTCGCACCGGACTGGTTCGCCCTGGCCGCGCCGCCTGGCGTGCCGGACCTCGTCGCCGACCAGCGCATGGCCGGGGCCGTGTTCCTGCTGGTGCCCCTGGCCGCCTGGGCGCCGCTCGCCGTACGGCTGGCCGCCCGGGCTCGCCTGTAGACCGCGGCAGAGGTATGGGAGGATCTCGGCGGGATGAGTCCGTTCTCGGTGGTGCGATGGGTGCGCGCGGCAAGTTTCGCCGCCACGTGCGCCGCGTTGGCCGCGCTCGGACACCTTGTCGGTGGGGGCACGTTCCACCCGGTGGCGCTGCTGGGCGGTTTCCTCCTTCTGCTGGCGCCCGCGATCGCCCTGACCGGGCGAGAACGCTCGCTGGCCGGCATCCTGCCCGCCACGGGTGCGTCGCAGGTCATCCTGCACATCCTGCTCGGCCAGACCTCCGGCTCTCACATGGTGACGCCGGACATGGCCGGAATGGGCCATCAAACCCCTGCATCTGGCTTCGGGATGTTCGCTCTCCACGCGGCGAGCGTTCTGGTGACCTCCGTGTGGTTGCGCTGGGCGGAGGCGGGCCTGTGCGCCCTGGTCCGGCATCTGGCGGGCTGGGCGCTGCGCCCGCTGCTGGTGCTGTTCTTCCTGCTGACCGGATGGATGACGTCCCGTCCGGGCGCGATCACGCGTGCGCGCGAGGACGAGACCGCGCGCATCCGGCTGTTCCTGCGATACGCCCGGGTGCTCCGGGGACCCCCGGAAGGGCAGCCCAGAACCGCAGCAGCGGCGTGATCCCCCAAGCGCGCCGCTGATCCAGGCGTGCGCGCCATCGCTGGTTCTGGCATGCGTTCCTTCCGACTCGTCATGAGAGAGCACATTCCATGAATCTTCGTTATCCCCTGGCGATCCTGCTGGCCGTGGCCCTGGGCGGGTGTGGCGCCGAGGGTGGATCCCCTGCCGCCACCGCTACGCTGCCCGTCTCGGCCGGCCGTACCGGCTATCCCTTGAGCTTCGACAACTGCGGCATGAAGGTCACCTTCCAGCGGCCGCCACAGCGCGTCCTGATGCTGAACGGGACCAGCGTGGGCGAGGTGGAGAGCTTCATCCTGCTCGGTCTGGACAAGACCGTCCTGGCCAACGCCCAGAGCTACGGTGTCTCCGACGACCCGTCCATGATCACCAAGATCAAGGCGCTGCCGACCGGCGGGCTGACCATGAACAAGAACTTCGACGTCCCCGCCGAGCAGGTGCTCAAGCTGAAGCCCGACCTGGTGGTGTCCACGTGGTCGGGCGGGTTCGACGCCAAGCGCGGCTTCGCCACCCGCGAGCAGCTCGCCGCCGCCGGGATCACCTCCCTGGTCAACCCCGTGAACTGCGCGATGGGCAAGCCGGAGGCGAGCGAGGAGGAGAAGCGCGCCTACCAGAACCAGTCCATCAACTCCTCGCTGGAGTTCATCGCGCTGCTCGGGCGGGTGTTCGACGTCCAGCAGCGCGCGCTCGACCTGATCGGCAAGCTGCGCGCCCGCGTCGAGGCGGTCCGGGCCCGCGTCGCGGGGAAGCCCGGCAAGAAGGTGCTCATCGCCTATCCCGGCATGTCCATGATGAACGCCAACGGGCTGCCCGCCGTGATGACGGGCGGCATCTACGACGACGTGATCAAGGCCGCCGGCGGCGTCAACGCCTTCGCGGGCCAGACCTCGGACATGACCCGCACCCTCAACAGGGAGCAGCTGGCCACAGCCCAGGTGGACGTGCTCGTGGTCGGCCTGTTCACCCCCGAGGAGAACGGCGAAGCCTCCGCCGCCAAGCTGTTCGCCGCCTACCCGCAGTGGGCCGCGTCCAGGTCCAAGACCTACACGGTGGTCTCCGACGGCGTCTATCTCGGACCGCTCAACGCCTGGGCCGTGGAGAAGATCTCCAAGGTGGTCCACCCCGGTGACTGACACCTCGATTCGCCCGCCGCGGACTCATCCGGTGTCAGGGCAGGCCACCGGGCTGCTGCTGGCCGGGCTGGTCATCGCGCTGGTCGCGGCCTTGGCGGCGGGCATCTCCGTGAGCTCGGTCAACCTCCCCCTCGGCCAGGTCTGGGGGGTGGTCTGGGCGCACCTGTCCGGACGGGGTGCGCAGGCGGACCCGCTGCTCAACCAGGTCGTCTGGGAGATCCGCACCCCGCGGGCACTGCTGGCCGCGCTCGCCGGAGCCGGTCTGTCGGTGGCCGGGGTCGCGTTGCAGGCGCTGGTGCGCAACCCGCTCGCCGACCCCTACGTGCTGGGGGTGTCGTCGGCGGCGTCCCTGGGCGCCGTGCTGGTCCCCGCGCTGGGCGGAGCCGCTCTGGTCGGCGTCACCGGCGCGGCGTTCGCCGCCGCGATGCTGTCGGCGCTGCTGGTGTACGTCCTGGCCCAGCGCGCCGGGCGGCTGCTGGACTCCTGGCTGGTGCTGACCGGGGTCGCCGTCGGCTACCTGTGCACGGCGGCGACCACGTTCGTCCAGCTCCAGCTCAACCCGACCGAGCTGCAGGGCATGATGTTCTGGCTCATGGGCAGCGTCGCCGGCGCGACCTGGGCCGACCTGGGCGTGCCCGCCCTGGTCATCGTCGCCTGCATGACGTGGCTGGCGCTGCGGGCCCGCGCGCTCAACGCCCTGCTGGCGGGCGAGGAGGCGGCCATCGCCATCGGGGTGCCGGTGGCGACCCTGCGGGTCGGGTTGCTGGTGGTCGGGTCGCTGCTCACGGCCACCGTGGTCAGCGTGGTCGGCGGCATCGGCTTCATCGGGCTGATGATCCCGCACATGGTCCGGTTCGTCGTCGGCGCCGACCACCGCCGCGTGCTGCCCACCTCCATGCTGGCCGGAGCGGTGTTCCTGGTGCTGGTGGACCTGGCGGCGCGGACGGCCGACCGGCCCAACGAGCTGCCGGTGGGGATCTTCACGACCGGGCTCGGCGTGCCGTTCTTCCTGTGGCTGATGCGCCGCCGGGCACGTGGAGGCGTCGATGCGGCTTGACCTTGCCGGGGTCAGCGCGCACATCGACGCGCGCCCCATCGTCAGCGACGTCGACCTGACCGCCGGGCCAGGCGAGTTCGTCGCGCTGGTCGGCCCCAACGGCAGCGGCAAGTCCACGCTGCTGCGCACCGTCTACCGATCGCTGCGCCCCTCGGGCGGCGTGGTCCGGCTGGACGGGCAGGACCTGTGGCGGATGCGGCCCCGCCAGGCAGCGCGGCACCGCGCCGTCCTTCCCCAGCACAACCAGGTCGCCGAAGGCCTGTCCGTCGCCGAGGTCGTGGCCATCGGCCGGCACAGCCACCAGCGGCCGTTGGAGCGGGAGTCCGCCGCCGACCGGGCGATCGTCATGACCTCGCTGGAACGGGTCGGCATGGACGGTGCCGCCGACCGGCTGATGACCACCCTGTCCGGCGGCGAACGGCAACGCGTCCTGCTCGCCCGCGCGCTGGCCCAGGAGGCGCCGGTGCTGGTGCTCGACGAACCCACCAACCACCTGGACGTCGGCTCCCAGCTCCTCCTGCTGGATCTGATCCGCTCCCTCGGCCTCACACTGCTGGCCGCCCTGCACGACCTCGACCAGGCAGCCGCCTATGCCGACCAGGTCGTCGTCCTGCGCGATGGCCATGTCGCCGGGCAGGGACCTCCGCTGGAGGTGTTGACACCCGCCTTCATCGAGGAGGTCTTCGGCGTGCGCGCCCACGTCGGCCCGCATCCCATAACCGGCCGGCCGCACATCGCCGTGGCCTCGCCCCCGCCCAAGGACCCGTTCGAGCCTCTTCGACCAGCACATTCGCAACTCGGGGAAGGTAGGTAGACGCCGGATACGCCAACAGGCAGCCAGGATCGAAGATTCAGGACGCTGGACGGACCGGTGCTTCGTCCGAGACCGCGGCCGGCTCGTCCAGGTAATCGGTGAGGTAGCTGCCGGTCGTGGCAGGCGGGGCGAAGCGGCGCAGGCGCAGGCTGTTGGAGACCACGAACACCGACGACAGCGCCATGGTGGCCCCGGCGATGAGCGGATTCAGCAGGCCGGTGGCGGCGAGCGGGAGCGCGGCGACGTTGTAGCCGAAGGCCCACACCAGGTTGCCTCGGATCGTGGCCAGCGTGGCGCGGGCCAGGGTGATGGCGGTGGGGACGACGTTCAGGTCGTCGCGGACCAGGATGAGGTCGGCGGCGGCCTGCGCGACGTCGCTACCCTCGACCACGGCCAGACCGAGGTCGGCGCGGGCCAGGGCGGGGGCGTCGTTGATGCCGTCGCCGACCATGGCGACGCGTTGCCCCTCGCCCTGGAGCCGGGCGATGGTGGCGGCCTTGTCGGCGGGCAGGACCTCGGCGATGACCTCGGTGATGCCGACCTGAGCGGCGACAGCGCGCGCGGTGGCGGTGTTGTCGCCGGTGAGCAGCACGGTGCGCAGTCCCATGGCGTGCAACCGTTCGATCGCCTCGGCGGCCGAAGGCTTGACGGTGTCGGCGAGGGCGATCGCCCCCAAGGCGGCGCCGTCGGCCGCGATGAGGACAGTGGTACGGCCCGCGTGTTCCCAGCGTGTCCGAGCCTGCTCCAGCATCGCGGGAACGGCGATCTCGTGCTGGGCCAGCAGCCGGGCCGAGCCGATGAGGATCCGCCTGCCCTTGACCGTCCCCTGGGCACCCAGTCCGGCCAGGGCGGTGAACTCGCTCACCGAGGGCAGATCCCCGAGCTCGCCGCGCGCGTGCGCGGCGATCGCCGTGGCGATGGCGTGCTCGGAGGCGTCCTCGACGGCGCCGACGTACCTGAGCACGTCGCGTGAGGGAACGCCGTCGGCGGTGACCAGATCCACCACGCTCATCCGGCCCTGGGTAAGGGTGCCGGTCTTGTCCAGGACGACGGTGTCGATGGCCCGGGCGGATTCCATGGCCTGATGGCTCTTGATGAACACGCCGAGCTGCGCACCGGTGCCGGAGGCGACCTGGAGAGCGGTGGGAATGGCCAGGCCGAGCGCACACGGACAGCTGCGTGTCGGCGCCCACCCGGGTGGCGCGCACCACGAGCCGGCCGCTGAGATTCACCGTCGCGCCGATCACCGCGTCGCCCTCGGCGACCTCGGCGGGCATCGACTCGCCCGTCATGGCGCTGGTGTCGATCGTGCCCTGCCCGTCCTCGATCTGGCCGTCGGCGGCGATTCGCTCCCCGGGACGTACCACGAACCGGTCACCGACCCGCAGGTCGGCCACGTCGATGCGGTACTCGTTCCCGTCGGCGCGCAGGACGCTCACATCCTTGGCGCCGAGCTCGGCCAGCCGGCGCAGGACCGCGCCGGAAGATCTCCGCGCCCGGGCCTCCAGCAGCCGCCCGATCAGCGCGAACGTCGTCACCCCGCCGGCGACGTCCAAGTAGAGCGCACCGCCCGGCGCCGTCAGCAGCGCCGACAGACCGGACGGAGCGGGCCCGGCGTCAGCCGGGAAGGCGATGACATACAGCGACCAGCAGGTAGCCGCGATGATCCCGGTCGAGATCAGGGTGTCCATGGAGGTGGTGCCGTGCCGCGCGGCCCTGAGCGCGGTCCGGTGGAACGGCCACGCGCACCACGTCACCAGAGGGAGGGTCAGGCCGACCAGCACCCACTCCCATCCGGGGAAGTGCCAGGCCGGCACGAACGCCATCCCCAGGGACAGATCCGCCAGCAGTACGGCCAGCCCGACGGCGACCACCATGCGCCGCCCCAGCATCCGCACCCGCCGGTCATCGGCGTCGTCCGGCGCGTCCGAGGTGTGCGGCGTGTACGGCTCGGCGCTGTACCCGGCGCGCTCGACCTCCCGGATGAGCTCCTCGAGTGTGGCGTCACCGGCCTGGATGGTCGCCTTCTCGGTGGCGTAGTTGACGCTCGCGGCGACTCCTTCCATCCGGTTGAGCTTGCGTTCCACCCGTGCCGCGCACGCGGCGCAGGTCATCCCGCCGATGATGAGCTGGACGGATGTGCCTTCCGGTGAAGTGAGGGTCATATGTGCTCCCTGAGCGTCGTCATGAAGGTGCCGGTCGGCACCGGGTCGGGCAGGTTGCCGAAGAAGTGCAGGCTTTCGTCGCGGGGACCGCCGCCAACGATGTCCACGGGTCAGCCGAGGGCCGCGACGATGGCATCGGCGTTGGCCCGGTACATGGCGATCAGGTCGAGGCCCTGGTCGGGGAAGTTGTCGATGACCACCCGCTTGGCCTGCAGGTTGGTCAGCGCGTCGCCGCCGGGCATGGCGGAGTTGTCCAGGATCAGCTGCGGCTTCCTGGCGGCCAGGTCGGCGATCTGTCCCGCGGTCGGCGGCTGCGGGCCGTACACCCCGGCGGGCCGGGCACCGGCCAGATCGGCGGCCCAGGCCACGAACGCCTGACAGACGATCACCGGCGTGGTGCCCTTGGTGGCGGTGGTGACCTTCTGCTTGAGCGCTGCGTACTCGGTGTCGAAGCTCTCCGTCCACTTCTCGGCCGCGTCGGCGGTGCCGAATGCGCCGCCCAGCCGTCGCACCTCGGCCTTCACCTTGCCGGGGGCGTTGTCCAGGGACACCTCGATCAGTTTGGCCGTGGATCCTGCGGCGTCCTTGAGCTTGCCCGCGAACCCTTCGAAGCCTGCGTAGAGCACGACGTCGGCCTCGGCGACCTTGGCCAGGTCGGAGGGCTTGGGGTCGTAGTCGGGCGCGTGCTTCACCCCGGGCGGGACGATCACCGTGATGTCGGTGGCGCCCGCCGCCTTGGCGAAGGCGGCCTCCCAGTTGGAGGCGGCGACCACCTTCAGCCCGCCCGGCTTCGCGGGTTCCTGCGCGCCGCCGCGGGCCTGCCGCTGCGGGATCCAGGCGACCTGTGCCCGGCGGCGGGCCCAGTCGGCTCCGCTGCGGGCCTGCTCGCCGTCGACCTCGATCAGGCCGGAGGTGTCGCGGTGCAGGCCGAGGACCGCACGCAGCAGCGTGCTCTTCCCCGAACCGTTGGTGCCGGTGATGGCCAGGTGGTCGCCGGGGGCCAGGTCGAGGTCGACCCGGTCAACGGCCGCGAGCCTGCCGTGGCGGCAACTGACCGCTGACAGGCGAAGGCCGGCCGCGCTGATAGTGGGCATGGGGGTACTCCGGTTGGGGGTGCGGGCATGACGAAAGCCGGCACCGGCGGTAAGTGGGCGCCTTGGGATCAGCGGGAGACAGGCGGCGGGGCGCGCATGCCCATCGCGTGACGCAGCAGCGCCGAGCGCAGAACCGCCGGAACACACCGGCTCGCGTCCCCGGCCCCGGGCGGAGCCGGGATCGCGCCGTGCCAGACCGGCAGGAGGCGCAGCCGTACCACCAGACGGCGCAGCAGCGCCCAGAGAACAGCCTCACCGCGAGCCAGCCACAGCGCCGTCAAGATCACGGCCCAACCGTGCATCACCAGCATGCCGAGCCCGGGGATCAGGCCGGAATGCAGGTGGCTCCCCGGCACCGCAAGGACTGGTGCCGTGGAGAAGAGCAGGTGCAGGCAGATCTGCACACCCGCCAGCAGCGGCAGGATCACGTTCATGCCGCGTTCGCGGCCGGTCACGGGCAGAGCCGTGAGGAAGGCGAGCACCAGCCCGCAGACCGCCGCCCTGCCGGAGACGGCGCCGCCGCCGAACAGGTGCGCGACCATGCCCAGCCCGAGACACACCACGGCGAAGGCGGTGGTGCGGGCCAGGCGGAAGGTCAGATCGGCGGACATGGTGGCCGTGTCACTCCGTGCAGCCGGTCGTGGGCCGACGCGGGCGACGAGACGAACATGCCGCAGCGCAGCGTCACCCTTGCTGTTCTGCGAATGAAACGCGGCACGGATGCCATCGCGAACTCCTGAAGAACCCCGTCCCCGGATGGACGGTGGCCGGAGGAACGCCCACCAGAGCGTCCCACTTGCCGGACGCGCCGACTGAGACCGTCAGAGGGCGCGTGACAGCATCGGCGGACCACGCCGATGGACCGCCGCGGCGAACTCCAACGAGCAGTGCACCCGCGGCTCGGATTCCGGTACGGCCTGCCGTACCGGAGCCGACTCTCCGGTCGAAAGCACGAGCAGCCATCGCAGCACGGGAAGCGGCGGCATCCCCCACAACCGCACCATCAGCCAGAACGCGTTCTCGCCCCGGTACAGCCACCATCCCGTGACGACCGCCACCACCAGATGGGCGAGCGTCATGCCCAGACCTGAGTGTGCATGGGCATCAGGCGAAACGGCGACGGGCGCGACGCCGGAGAACAGCTCGTGGAGCAGGATCTGCGCAGCGATGGTGGCGCCGAGCACCACCTGCGGCCCGCGCTCCCGCCCGCCGAGCAGGTATGCCAGCGCGAGCGTCCCCAGGCTGCCGAGGATCAGCACACCTGGTGCCACCGGCTTGCCACCTGCGAAGACATGTCCACCCGCGGACACCACGACGCACACCGTCGCGAAGACGGTCGCTCGCGCCAGGCGCAACCCTGGCCCCTCAGGGGACATGCCTGTCATTTTCCCATCCGGGGGTTGCGGTGATGACCCGAGGGCCGACCAGAAGGGATTCGATCGGCCGCGGGGAGCATCTGCGACGCGAGGTGGTGGGTGCGGCCGAGGCGCCCCGGAACACGGTGGAGTGGGGCTACCTCGCGGCCTCCTCGACAGGGTCGGTCCGCGAGGTTTCTAGACTGGGAGTATCCCCCCACTGCTTCCGAGGGGGAGGTCGTGACCTTCCTGTCCGCAGGATGGCTGTGGATGTTCGCGGTACTGGCCGCGGTCGTGGTCGCCTACGTGGTGGCCCAGGTGCTGCGGCCCCGCTACACGGTGCGTTTCACCAATCTGGCGCTGCTCAACCTGGTGATGCCGAGCCGTCCGGGCTGGGGGCGGCATGTGGCCGCCGCGTTGTTCGTGGTGATGATGGGGCTGTTGATCGTGGCGGCGGCCCGGCCCGCGGCGACAGTGAAGGTGCCACGCGACCGTGCGACGATCATGGTGGCGATCGACGTGTCGCTGTCGATGGCGGCCGCCGACGTGGCGCCGACACGGATGGGCGCGGCCCAGCAAGCAGCCAAGCGATTCGTGGCCGATCTGCCGGATCGGTTCAACGTGGGGCTGGTGTCCTTCGCGCGCACGGCGTCGGTGCTGGTGTCGCCGACGGCCGACCACACGGCCGTCATCAGGGGCATCGACGCGCTCAAGACCGGCCAGGGCACCGCCATCGGTGAGGCGGTGTTCTCCAGCCTGGAGGCGATCCGCTCCTTCGACCAGCAGGCCGCCAGCAATCCGCCTCCGGCGGCCATCATCCTGCTCTCCGACGGCGACAACACCTCCGGCCGGCTCGTGGTCGATGCGATGAGCGCCGCCGCCCAGGCCAAGGTGCCGGTGTCCACGATCGCCTTCGGCACCCAGGACGGCACCGTCGAGATCGACGGACGACCGGTGCCGGTGCCGCCGAACCTCGAGACGCTGCGCTCTCTGGCCGAGGGCACCCACGGCAGGGCCTACGGCGCGGAGACCAGGAGTTCGCTGGAGGGCGTCTACCAGCAGATCGGCTCATCACTGGGCACGATGACGGTGAAGCAGGAGGTGGGCTACCAGTTCCTGCGCTGGGCGCTGGTGCCGGCGTTCGCGCTCGCCGTGACCTCGATGCTGTTGTCGGTCAAGGTGCCGTGAAGCCCGTCGCCCTCGACGCTAGGCCGGGGTCACGATCTGGATCAGGTTCCCGCAGGTGTCGTCGAAGACCGCCATGGTCACCGGCCCTGCCTCCATCGGCTCCTGGGTGAACGTCACCTCCAGCCCGCGCAGCCGCTTGTACTCCGCCTGCACGTCCGCGACCTGGAACGAGGCGGCCGGAATGCCGTCGGCGACCAGCGCCTCCTTGTACGGCTTGACCGCGGGATGCCCGTCCGGCTCCAGCAGCAGCTCCGTGCCCTCGGGGTCCTCCGGCGAGACGACCGTCAGCCACCGGGGTCCGCCCAGCGGGATGTCGTGCTTCTTGGTGAAGCCGAGCACCTCGGTGTAGAAGTCGAGGGCCTTCTGCTGGTCGTCCACGAACACACTGGTGACGTAGATCTTCACGGTTGCTGTCCTTTCCTGGTGACCGGCCACCGCTCGAAGATGGCGGCCAGAGGAGTGGTGTCGAGGTGGTGGAACTTGTACCGCCCCTGCTTGCGCGTCGTGATCAGCCCGGCCTCCTCCAGCACCGCCAGATGCTGGGATACGGCCTGCCGGGTCAGGCTCAGCTGATGCCGGCTCGTCAGGCGGACACAGATCTCGAACAGGGTCTGGCCGTCGCGCTCGGTCAGCTCGTCGAGGATGGTTCGCCGGGTGGGGTCGGCGAGGGCCTTGAAGACATCGCCCATGCCGCGACAATAGGCAAGCCGTCACTTGCCTGTCAATCCAATCGCCGACTTCCAGGAAGGGACGCAGCCGATCTTCCAGCAGAAGTGGACCTATCGCGGACCGCGCTGGGCTGGGACGACGGGCAGGCTGCGGTCCAGGCCGGTGATGTGCAGCAGCCTGACCAGGTACGGCTGCGGCGCGGCCAGGGTGACGGTGATGCCCTGCCCCCGGGCGCGGTGCTGGATGCCGACCAGCGCGCCAAGACCGGCGGTGTCGCAGAACGAGACTTCCGAAAGGTCCAGAACGAGCACGCTCGTACAGGAGTCCAGCACGCTCAGCAGTCGCTGACGGAGCGCGTCGCTGGTGAAGATGTCGATCTCGCCGGTGAGCCGGACGGTCGTCGTGGCAGGCGGGCCGGTGTCGATGGTGCTCATGGGATTCCACCCGATCTAGATAGGGCTCTCAGCCCTGGGTCCTAGCTCCGTTCGTATGCCATGAGGTGGTCCACCTCCGTGAATCCGGCCGAGTCGAACAGGGACCATCCCGGGTGGGGACGGCAGGGCTCTCCCTCGGCGTACAGGAGAACTTCGTGCGCGCCGTGCGTGTACAGCACGGCCATGGCCTGGTCCAGCAGTGCCTGGTCGAGCGTGGCGTCGGCGTGCGCCAGGTCCGTCCCGAGCCACCACAGGACGCCGACCCCGTCGACGGGCGTCTCGACGACCGCCTCCACGGCCAGATCCTGCTCCCGGATGGTCAACCACCAGCCGGGAGGCGTCAGGCTGGGCTCGACCCGCACGAGCGGGCTCGTCGGCACCAGGATGAGACCGCCCCTGTCGCGGTGCAGGTAGTGCCAGGACCCCCGGCCGGCGAATCCGGCGTGCTCCAGAACCTTGCAGGTCACCGGGCGGCGCCGTGACGGCAGCGCGCCCAGCCCGGGAGTCAGGGCGGAGGGAATGCTGAACGCCTGTACGGCGGGCCGAGGTCCCAGCCAGCCTAGCACGTGGCCGACGAGCGGTTCGATCACGGTCACGAGTTCGCGCCCGTGCAGCCACAGGATCAGCCCGGCGTCGTCGCGAACCCGGGTGGTGGAGGAGATCACGCCGACCACTTCGCCGTCGTCGTCGGTCATCACCTCGGTGCGCGGCCGCTCGAGCTCGGCCCACCGGATGGGATCGCTCGCGCAGACGCCCTCCACGGCGTCGCCGAGCATCTTCGCCGTGCACGGGGCCTGTCCGGGCAGGCGATCCGCGTTGATCAGCGCGAGCACGTCCTCCTGGTCGGCGTCGTCGTAGGCGCGCACGTGGCGGACGGCCTCGCGGCGCGGGAATTCCTGTGCCCTCATGTCGCTGGTGGGACCTGCCACCGCCGACATGGCCGCGACCGCCACCCGTGGAGCAGTGTCCGGGGGGATCACGAGTAGAAGGAAGGCATCCTGGTCGCCGCGGATGACCCGGATCGTCCCCTCGGGCGAGGGAGACTCACCGATCCGGAGAAACCTGCCATCGATCACGAGGCTCGACGGACGGTCGTCCCAGGCGCCGGGGTCGACCCGGGCACGCAGGATCGGGCCGACACTCTCCTGCAGCGCGTTGATGAGCCCAGGCAGTTCCCGGCGTAGATCGCGGGACCTCGGCCACCAGGCCCCGTCCAGAATTCCCTCGCGGCATCCTGTCGGCTCCATCAGGAGCCGGACGTCAGCGGACAGCGGGGGGAACGGATGGTCGTGGTTCGGCATCATGACGTGCCGCCCATCTTCAGCCTCTCAGAGGCCGACTTGTCACCGAGGGTCACGCCAACATACCTGTCGGGCATTTCAGAACGTCCTCGATGGCCTCATCGTACGCCTGTCGGTGCCGCCGAGGCCGATCGCAGGGCAGAGCCACCCGGCTACGTGCTACCGTGTGAGTGTTGCAGTTGTTGTACCCATAAAAGACTTGTGCGCGCCCCGACGGAGTTCGCTCGTCAGGCGCGTGTTTTCGTTTTGCCGGTCACCTCCGGATGGGCTCATCGCGGCGACACGGAAGTCGTACGGAGCGACTTCCGTCTCAGCAGCTATCTTCAAGGAGATCGACATGGCTACCGGAACTGTGAAGTGGTTCAACTCTGAAAAGGGCTTCGGCTTCATCGCGCAGGACGGCGGCGGCGCCGACGTCTTCGCCCACTACTCCAACATCGTCGCCAACGGCGGCTACCGTGAGCTGCACGAGGGCCAGAAGGTGTCCTTCGACGTCGTGCAGGGCCAGAAGGGCCCGCAGGCGGAGAACATCGTCCCGGCCTAACCCGGCACATAGCACGATCAGATGGGCCCGCACCCCGTACAGGGGTGCGGGCCCATCTTTTTGCAAAATCTCGGAACAATGAAGCCAGTGATCCGTCCGGCCGGAGGGTCTGTCCGACAACCTGGCGATCTGGCGCAACCTGTGGTCCGATGGCGAGGACCTGCCCACACCTTCATCACCAGCCGGACACGATGACCACTCTTGACGAACTGGCCCACCGGGCCCGCTCGCTCGTCCTCGGTGAGCGCCGCGCGCTGCTCGGCGTCACGGGCGAACCCGGGTCCGGCAAGAGCACCTTCGCCCAGCACCTGGTCGCCCTGCTGCGGCGCACTCCCCTGCCATCACTGGACTGGGTGGCGTACGTGCCGATGGACGGCTTCCACCTCGCCGACGTCGAACTCGACCGGTTGGGGCGGCGCGACCGCAAAGGGGCCCCCGACACCTTCGACGCCGCCGGCTACACGGCCCTGCTCCGCCGCCTCCACCAGGACGCGGACGAGGTGGTCTACGCACCCGCCTTCGAACGCGACCTGGAGCAGCCGATCGCGGGCAGCATCCCGATCCCGCCCGCCGCCAGGCTCATCGTCACCGAGGGTAACTATCTGCTTCTCGACCAGGGCGACTGGGCTCGCGTGGGGGAACAGCTCGACGAGGTCTGGTACTGCGAACTCGCCAGGGACGAGCGCGTGGCCCGCCTCATCGCCCGCCACAAGCTGTTCGGCAAGGACCACGACACGGCGGTGGCCTGGGTACTGGGAACCGACCAGCGCAACGCCGACCTCATCGCCACGACCCGGTCTCGCGCCGACCTGATCGTGCCCGAGGAAGTCCTCCGCTCGATCGACGACCCCGACCGGGCGATGATCGACCAGCCGTGACCCCTCGGCCTGTCCTAGGAAGAGCCAACGGCAATAGCGGTCGATAAGAGCGAGCTGCCGGCGCCGGTTGATCGCGAGCCTTCCGCCAACCGAATGCTTGCTTGGTTGAGTCCCGCTCTGAGAAAGTGCGGTGTCCATTCTGTCCGGCAAGGTCAAGGAGGCAAGGTCTATGTCCGAGCTCACGGGCGTCTCGCACATCTCGCTGTCGGTGAAGGACAGAGACGCCAGCGTGCGCTGGTACACCGAGGTCCTCGACTTCAAGGAGTACGCCACGATGGATGAGGAGCGCTGGCTGCGCACCATCTGCCTGCACGACAGCCTCGCGGTCGTCGGCTTCACCCAGCACCTTGATGTGCGCGAGGACGGCTTCGACCACCGCAGGGTGGGCATCGACCACCTCGCGTTCGCGGTGCCCTCGCGCGCGGTGCTCGACGCATGGGCGCGCAGGTTCGAGCAGTTCGGCGTCACGTGCTCGCCCGTGGTCGACTCGCCGTTCGGCGCCGTGCTGTCGTTCCGCGACCCGGACGGCATCGCGCTCGAGCTGTTCGCGATGGAATAGAGCGATGTGTCACTGGAGCGCTAGGCCACCTCCTCGGCCAGGCGGTCGAAGAACTCGGTCCAGCCGGCGCGGGCGCCTTCGGCGTGCTCCTGGGTGGTGTTGACGCCGTACTGGTGGAAGCGCATGTGGGTGCCCGTGCCGGTGGCGGCGAACTCGATCGTCACCACCGAGGCGGGGCCGTCGCCGGGGTTGTCGGGGTCGCCGGTGGTGAACACGAGCCGCTCAGGAGCCCGCACCTCGCGGTAGGCGCCCTGCAGCGTCGCCTCGAACCCGTCGCCCGACACCAGCGTCGCCTCCCACCGGCCGCCGGGGCGCACGTCCAGGTGCACCCGGTCGGCCGGGGTGGCGTAGGCGCGGGGCCCGAACCAGCGGGCGAAGCGCTCGGGGTTGGTCCAGGCCTTGTAGACGTCCTCGCGCGGGGCGTCGAAGTCGCGGTCCAGCTCGTACTGCGCGGTGGGGGTCGACATGTCCGTGGTCCCTCTCTCGTCGTTTCTCTGGAGTGGTTCCACCTTCGCCATCGGCCCTTACGGTCTCCTTCCTGCGCCCTAAAGGCCTTCTTCTCATCCAGGTCAGGCGACCTTGGGTCTTTCGCTCATCCGTCGGAGGGTTCGACCTGGTCGGTGCTTTCAGTGGCGGTGGGTTTGGGTTTCTTGGTCTTGGTCTTCTTGGGGGTGTGCTTGGGGGCAGGGGTGGTTCCGGTGGTGCTGGGCCGTACGGGGTGGGAGGACTGGATCGTGGATGGCGGCGTGGTGGGGTACGGCGTGGCCGGGAAGGTCGTGGCGGTGGATCGGACGGTGGCGGTGAAGGAGTTCGTGACGACCGCGGGGGACGACGGGAGCACGGGCGGCGGATCGGTACGGCCGTACAGCCACGCGGCCGTGCCGGTTGCCAGCGCCACCACGACCGTCCCCGCCGCCAGCGCGCCGGCCCATGCCACTCGACGCCGCACCGGTACGGCCGGCCCGCTCACCCGCTGCCGGGACTCCTCGGCAACCGGGCCGGTGGGCTCCAGAGGGTGGCCCGCCACGACGGCGGCGATGCGGCGTTCGGCCTCGCGCAGCGTCAGCCGCTCCACCGGGTCCTTGCGCAGCAGGCCCGACAGGACCGGCGCGAGGGCGCCCGCGCGAGACATCGGGGGCGGTTCGGCGTGCAGGACCGCGCCCAGCGTGGTCAGCGCCGTCTCACGGCGGAAGGGTGACTGGCCCTCCACGGCGAAGAAGAGCGTGGCGCCCAGCGACCACAGGTCCGAGGCGGGCCGCGCCCTGCCTCCCGCGGCACGCTCGGGCGCCATGAACGCCGGTGTGCCCACCAGCTCGCCCGTCCTGGTCACCGGGACCTCGTCCTCGGTCGTGGCGATGCCGAAGTCGGTCAGCACGGCCCTGCCGTCCTCCGACAGCAGCACGTTGTCGGGTTTGACGTCACGGTGCACGACGCCGGCCTCGTGGGAGGCGTGCAGCGCCTCCAGCACCTGTATTCCGATCGACGCCACCTGAGGCACCGGCAGCGGGCCGTGTTCACGCACCCGCTCGCCCAGCGTGGCCGAGGGCACCAGCTGCATGACGATCCACGGGTGGCCGCGCTCCTCCACCACGTCGTAAACCGTGGCCACGCCCGGGTGGGAGACCCGGCCGGCAGCCCTGGCCTCGCGGAAGGTGCGCACGTTGAACATCTCGCGCTCCTGCTCGCTCAGGCCGCGCGGCGGGAGCACCTCCTTGACCGCCACGTCTCTGCCGAGCACCTCGTCGTGCGCCTGCCAGACCGTGCCCATGCCGCCCTGGCCGATGGTGCACAGCAGCCGGTAGCGTCCGCAGATAACCATGCACGGGCGGCTACCCTCACAGCAGCAGGCGGAACACCGCCGTCTCCGCCATGGATCGCCGGCTCACGCCTTGGGCACCAGAGCGACGTCGAACTCCACCTCGACGTCGTCGCTGAGTTTGAGCGCGCCGAAGAACGCCGAGTAGGGCTTGATGCCCCACCTGCTCTGGGTGACGGTCGCGGAACCGCGCGCACGGCTGTCGCCCAGCCGGCCTGTCACCAAGACCGGCTGGGCGACCCCGGCCATGGTCAGCTCGCCTTCGATGCGAAACGCCGCCGCAGTGCCCTCCACCCGCGTCGACCGGAACGTGATCGCCGGGTACCGGTCGGCCTGGAGGACCTTCTGCTGGATGTTCTTCCTGATGTCCGCCCTGTCGGAGTCGGTGAGCGGCTTGACGCCTCCGGTGCCCTCACGAACCTCGAACGACCTCGCGTCGATCTCGGCCACCACCGAGCAGCCGCCCGGATCGGCCGGGTCGACCGTGGCCTCACCACCCCAGCGGGTGACCTCGATGGTGAGATCATGCCCGGCCTTGGCTCCCAGCCCGGTACGCGTCGTCTTGACCAGGAGCCGACCGGACTCCGGACCGAAGGTGTAGCCACCAGCGGGAACACTCACCCTGCCAGGCTATCCCCACCGTCCGCTCACCCGACGGCGGCATGCGGTGACCCACTGATCACGGCGACGGCGAGCCACCGCGTGCGAGCCCCGCTCGCGACCACGCACGGCAGGCCCCGGCTCCAGCGGGCCATTGCGCCCGTGTGCCGGTCGGCTCTGAGTCGGCATATGCGGACGACGGGGCCGGCCGCCGCGTTCACTCGAGGTTCGTGTGGCGGGAGCGTAGGGTCTCGGGCGATTCCGAGCGGCGTGACCGGACTCGGTTGGTGATCAGGTCGACGAGGACGAAGAGAGCGATCTCGTAGGCGCTGCCCATGGGTAGCACCGCCGTCGAGGCCTGGTCGTCGGCCATGGTCTGGGCCGTGATGTGGACGACGCGATCAGCGCGGCCGGCCGGTGGGTTGTGGGGCTGGGCCGTCAGGTAGAGCAGGCGGGCGCCTGCCTGCGCCGCTACACCGGCCAGCGCCTCGACCGTGGCGAGGTGGCCCGGGCCGCAAGAGAGAACGACGAGGTCGCCCTCCCCCACCGCTGGGCAGGTCATCTCGCCGACGTAGTGGGCATCGAGCCCGGCGTGGAAGAGCCGCATGACCAGGCCGCGCAGGACCAGGCCTTCCCGGCCTGGTGCGTAGCAGGCGATCCGGCGGGCCGCGAGCAACTCCTCGACGATCCCGTCGAGCTCCGCTTCGGGCACGCTCCCGACCGCGGCGGCGATCTCCTCCATGGCGCGCGCGGCGTCGCCGGGCAGCTCGCTGTGAGTCGTCATCGCGGTCTCCTTGACGGACGGCTTCGGGCTCTCGGGTGCGAGGGCAACTGCGGCCCCGGTTTTGCAGCACCGCAGGTCGTGGGCTTGTTTATGCAGGGTAAGCGGTAATCCCCCACCTGAGGGCGAGGACCTGCCCGGCCGACCGGAGCCGGCCCCTTTTGACACCTTGTATGGCTAACCGCTATCTATTGGCTAGCCGTTAGGGGGATGGAGTGCAGGACGCAGTGCTGGCGATGCTCGCCAAGGAACCGTCGCACGGGTACCACCTGCGCGCCCGGCTGCGGCAGACTCTCGGCCCGCTGGGCGAGTCGATGAACCCCGGCCAGATCTATGTGACCTTGGCTCGGCTGGAAAAAGCCGGGCTGGTCGTCTACGAGCCGGCGGACGGGCTTCCCGAGCGGCCCGAGCGCAAGGTCTACGCGCTGACGCCGGCCGGGCAGCAACGGGTGGCCGCCTGGCTGGCCGAGGTGGGCTGGCCGAAACCGGACCTGGCGGAGTTTCATCTCAAGCTCGCCGCTGCCGCCGCGGCCCGGCTGGCCGACCCGGTGGAGCTGGTGGCCGCGCAGCGCCGTGAGTTGCTGCGCCGCTTGCGTGAGGCGCAGCAGGCGGCGCTGGCCGAGCCGGCGGGGTCAGGCGCCGGCCTGCTGCTGGAAGGGGTCGTGCTGCGGTTGCAGGCGGACCTGCGCTGGCTGGATGCCTGTGAGCGGGCCTGGTCCAAGGAGGGTGGATGAACGTGTCAGGTGCCGCGGTCCGGGCCTGCGGCCTGGTGAAGACGCATGGTCAGGGGCAGAGCCGGGTCCGCGCGGTGGACGAGGTCGACCTGGAGGTGCCGCAGGGACAGATGCTGGCGGTGATGGGGCCCAGCGGCTGCGGGAAATCCACTCTGCTGCACCTGCTGGGTGGCCTGGAGCGGCCTACCGATGGAGAGGTGTGGGTGGCCGGGCGGCGCATCGACACGCTGAGCGAGCGAGCTCTGGCGCGCATGCGGCGCCGAGCGGTGGGGTTCATCTTCCAGGCCTTCCATCTGGTGGAGGAGCTGTCGGCGGCCGAGAACGTGGAGCTGCCCGCGTTGCTGGCCGGACGCTCGCGCCGCCAGGCCAGACGGCGCGCGAGCCTGCTGCTTGAACGACTCGGGCTCGCCGACCGCGCCCGGCACCTGCCGTCGCAACTGTCGGGCGGGCAACGTCAGCGGGTCGCCGTCGCCCGCGCGCTGGTCAACGAACCGCTGGTTGTCCTGGCCGACGAGCCGACCGGCAACCTGGACACCACGGCGACCCTCGAGGCGCTGCGGATCTTCGAAGAGCTGCGTACGGCGGGGCAGACGCTGGTGATCGTCACGCATGACGAGCGGGTCGCGGCCACCGCCGATCGGCTGGTCTCGATGCGCGACGGGATGTTCGTCGACGACACCCGGCTGGCCGGCTCCCCCACGCGCGGGCTCGGCGGGCTGATCGGGCTGGAGGGCTGAACGGCATGGGCTCCATCGTGCTCGTCGCGCGGCTGGTGCCGGCTGACGTGCGCCGGCACAAGGTCCAGGCCGTGGTGCTCCTGCTCGCGGTCACCGTGGCCACCGCCGCCCTGGCGTTGGGCCTGTCCCTGCAGGGCGTGAGCGACGCGCTGTACGAGCAGACCCGCGCGGCCACCGCCGGGCCGGACGTGGTGGCGCTCTCCGGCGACACCGATCCCGCGGTGACCTCCACCCTGGCCTCGCTGGCGAAGGAGCCCGCGGTGATCGCCCACCATGGGCCCTATCGCATCGTCTACGCCGACCTCACCACGCGCGATTCCCTCTCGTCTCCTGTGGTGGTGCAAGGTTTCGGCGAGACGCCCGGCGCAGTCAACCGGCCGCTGCTGACCTCGGGTCAGTGGGTACGCTCCGGTGGCACGGTCCTCGAACGCGGCTTCGCCGCCGCGCTGGGCGTCAGCGTCGGCGACCGCGTCACCATCGCCGGCCGGCCGTACCCAGTCGTCGGGATCGCCGTGACCGCGGCCACCTCCATCTACCCCTGGGCGGCGCAGATCGGGCCGGGCGGTGGTCCCAGCGACTACAGCGGCCTGGCCTGGATGACCCGATCAGATGCCCGGGCCCTGGCGTCGTCCCACGATCTCCCGGTGACCTTGGCCCTGGACCTCAAGCTGCGCGACCCCGCAACGGCGCAAGCCTTCCTGGACGCCCATCGCATCCCCACCCTCAGGGTGAACTTCCACAGCTGGCAGTTCACGGCCGAACAGGACATGGTCATCCTCAGCGACACCCAGCCGATCCTGGTCGTCGGTAGCTGGCTGCTCGGCTTCCTGGCCATCACCGGAGCGGCGGCGCTGGCCGCGGGGCGCGCCGTCGAGCAGACGCGCCGGGCCGGGCTGCTCAAGGCCGTCGGCGCCACCCCGGGGCTGATCGCCACCGTCCTGCTCACCGAGTACCTGGCGCTGGCGCTGGTCGGCGACGCGCTGGGATTGGTGATCGCCCGTCTGACCGTGCCCGCCATCGCCAGCCCCACGGCCAGCCGGATCGGCGACGCGGCCGGGCCCGGCGGCGCCACCGTTGCCGCGGCGACCGTCCTCGCCGTGGCGGTGGCGGTGCTGTCCACACTGCGTCCCACGCTGCGGGCCATGCGTACGGCGACCGTCACGGCGCTGAGCGCCGCCGCGCACCAGCCCCGTCACCGGCCCTGGCTCACCGCGCTGTCCGCGCTGCTGCCCACGCCGCTGCTGCTCGGGCTGCGGCTGACCGCCCGCCGGCCGGGCCGCGCCGTACTGCAGGCGTGCTCCACCGCCACCACGGTGATCGCGATCGTGGCTCTGCTGACCCTCCACGCCCAGCCGGAGAGGGGCTACGGCCTGGATGGCTCCTCCGCCCTGCCCAACCTGCGCGGCGAGCACGACCGCCGGCTGATGCTCGCCGTCACCATCCTGCTGATCGCACTCGCCGTCGTGAACACCATCACGCTCACCTGGACCACCGCCATGGAGGCCCGGGCGAACATGGCCATCGCACGTACGCTCGGCGCCACCCCCGGACAGATCACCGCGGGGCTGTCCACCGCCCAGCTCCTGCCCAGCCTGCCCGGCGCCGTCATCGGCGTCCCTTTGGGCATCGGCCTGCTCTCACTCTTCGCCGCCAGGAATTCGGCGGAACCTCCCTCCTCCTGGCTGCTCGGGGCCGCGCTCGCGACCCTCCTGGCAACGGCGGCACTCACCGCCCTGCCCGCACGCCTGGCCGCCCGCCGTCCCGTGGCGCAGACCCTCAGCGCCGAAACGGCCTGACCGACCCAGCCCAGCAGGCATAGCGGTCCCCAGCTCCGGCCACTCGGCACAGGGGTCAGACGCCTCGTGGTCGTCGGCGACCGGCTCGGGCGGCTGATTCAGAGCATGACCAGAAGAACGGCCACCAGCAACGGAAGAAGCCTGGTGCCTGGCCGCGTGTTCTGCAGCACCGTCGCGACCGGTCACCTACTCCGCCGGGTCAAGCGCTCGTCCACCTGATCTCGTACGGCTGGAGAGTGACGCTCTTGCCGTTCACCGTCGCGGTCAGCCGGCTGCCCGTGGTGTTGACCATCAGGAGCTTCTCCTGCTGGGCCAGCAGGCGGATTCTGGAGTCGGAGGTCGTGGCCTGCCGCAGCTCGACCCCGGCAGGGAACCACTTGACGAAGTTGCTGATCAGGTCGCCGGTCGGGAGCGCTGAGCCATCCTGAGGGTTCCACATGCAGCCGGGGCAGTCGCCCTGCTTGGTTTCTGGGTTCCAGTACAACGCGGTGGCGGCGCCCGAGGTCGCGAGTTCGATCATGGATACCGCCTGCACCGCCAGCCGCATGTCCTCCGGCCACCTGGTCTGGCCGTCCTCGGGCATGATGTACCACTCCGACCACCAGATCGGCAGGTTGCCCGTCTTCTTCCGCAGCCACCGGGTGACCGCGCCGAACTTGGCCGTGGCGCCGAACGGGTCAGGCAGGACCGCGTGGTCCTCCGTGGGAGAGGCGCCGTCGACGACGATGAAGTCGGCGCCCTTCTTGTGCTTGTTCCAGTAGTCGAAGGCGTCCAGGACCACCTGGTCCACCGCGCCCCACTTGCCCTTGAGCTCGGATGCGTCGGCGCTGCTCACGCTGTCCATGCCGAGGTACGGCCCGCCGATCTTGGCGTCCGGCCTGACGGCCTTCACCGCTTCGTACACCTTGTTGTAGAGGGTGGTGTAGCCCTCGATGTCCGGCGGCTTGGAGTGGTCGGGCCAGAAGCCCTTGAGCTCGTTCCACACCATGAAGTACTGGACGTTGTTGTAGCGTTGCGCGATCGTCGCGGCCAGCTTGGCGAAGTCGTCGAAGTGCGACGGCTCAGGGGCCGCTTCGAAGTGGTCCCTCTGCCAGGAGGTCTGCCCCGCAGGCCCGCCTTTCATCCAGTCAGGCGCACAACACAGCGTGATCACCGGCAGGCCGCCGGAACGGTCCATGAGCCGCATGCGGCTGTCGAGATCCTTGAAGGCGAACTCGCCCGGGTACAACTCCGGGTTGCCCACGCCGAAGCCCATGATGTGCTGGTTCTGCAGCATCGGGACGTGGGACAACGTCTGGGAGGCGCCCTCGAGCAGCCGCTCGTCCCCGTTGTTCGCGCTGGTCTGGGTGTGCGTGAGCCCCCAGCGCGGCCAGTTGGGATCCACAGGCGGAGGCTCGGCCACGGCCGAGCGGGCGGGCGCGGCCGTCCGGCCCTCCGCCTTGGTCGCCGCTTCGGGAACGGTCGCCGAGCACGCCGACAGCGCGGCCAGCACGAGCGTCGCGATGACGACCGTCCTGGTCCGGCGAAGTCGCGTCGAGCCCCAACCATGCCAGCCCATCAGACCCCTCACCCGATCGTCATGTCCCTCGTCCATCGGGAGGGTGGCATGCCGGATATGCCGGAGACTAGGTGGAGCCGAGAGTTCTCAGGCAACTTTCATGAAGCGCTCGGGAATCCAGGCCGAGCCGGTTCTGGTGGCGAGAGTGCCTGCCGACCGCCTTCCTTGATAAATTAGTTGCGCAAGCCAGCAAGCATGCTCCGAGCGTGATGCGAGGAGGCCGCGTAGATGTTCAGCGGTGAATTGAGTCCCACACATTGGCTGATTCTCGGGCTGGTCGTGCTCCTGCTGTTCGGGTCGAAGAAGCTGCCTGATGCGGCGAGGTCTCTCGGCCGTTCCCTTCGGATCCTCAAGTCGGAGACCGGAAAGCTGCAGGAGCAGGACGAGACCAGTGCGCCGGCCCTCTCTTTGGAGGAGCAGGCTCGTCGTCTTGAGGAGCAGGCCGCCGCCTTGAGGGCCAACGCCGAGACGGACAAGCAGGACTGAACGCCGAGGACCACACCACGCAGCCAGGCGGCGACGGCGCGAGCCGTACCGGAAGACCACGCCAACGGCCAGGCCGATGTGCCGGCGCTCAGGCGCGCGGCTGCTGATCGCCGGACGGTGGGGATTGGCCAAAGACTTGCGCATGCGAGCAACAAACAGCGCCACGACAACGTCCTACAGGCGTAGGACGGGACTCCAAGGGCATGAGAACGCGTTTGGAGACTCGGGCACGTATGGAAACCGGCACCGGCCTGGCGGCCGCCATCGGGTGGACGCTCGCTTCGATCGTGGTGCCTGGGGCCGCGCATCTGCGTGCCGGACACCGAATGCTGGGACTCGCGATCTTCGCGATCTTCCTCGTGGTGGTGTCTGGGATCGCGGTGTTCGCGTTGTCCCTCGGCGACAAGATCACGGTGGTGCTGAGCGAGCCGTCCTGGATCCCGCTGTTCGTCTCAGTCTGCTTCGTAGGAGGGGGGCTGTGGGCGGTCCTGGTCGTCGCCTCCTATGCGGTGATGCGACCCCGCCGCGGCACGCTGCGGCGGGTGGGCGACCTGGTGGCGCTGGTGACCACTCTGGCGGTGATCGCCCCGTTCGTCGTCGTCGCCAGGGCCGCGCGGACCGTTGAAGCCACGTTGAGCGACGTGTTCGCCTCCCCGCTGCACGAGTCGGTCGACCACGCCGACCCGTGGCGCGGCCGCCCCCGGATCAACATCCTGCTGCTGGGCGGCGACGGCGCCGGCTCGCGCAAGGGGTCGAGCATCCGCACCGACAGCGTCAACGTGGCCAGCGTGGATACCAGGACCGGCGCCACGGTGCTGTTCGCTCTCCCGCGGGAGTTGGAGAACGTTCCGTTCCCGCCGGGAAGCGTCATGGCCGGGCTGTTCCCCCCGCCCAAGGGCTTCTACATGCCTCCCGGCCAGGGCCGCGGCGAGAAGGACCTGCTGAACGCGATCTGGGAGTACGCCGACCTGCATCCTGAGCCGTTCCACAACTCGCCCACTCGGGCACCGGACGCGCTCATGGGCGCCGTCGGACAGATCCTGGGCTTGAAGCTGGACTACTACGTGCTGGTCAACATGTGGGGCCTGGCCAAACTGATCGACGCGCTCGGCGGCGTGCGCATCCACGTCGAGCAGGACATCTGCTACGGCGTCGGACGCAGCGACGGCGGCACTGTCAAAGCAGGCACCCGTCTGCTGAACGGCGCCGAAGCACTCTGGTACGGCAGAGCCCGCGACCATGACGGATCCACCTGCGCGGGCGGCGACAACCACACCCGGATGCGCCGCCAGCACTGCATCATGAGTGCCATGCTCCACCAGCTCGACCCGGGCACCGTACTCTGGAGCTTCGAGCAGCTGGCGGATGCGGCCAGGCAGACCTTCCGCACCGACATCCCGCGAGCCCGCCTCCAGGACCTCATCCCGCTCGCCGGCAAGGTCAAGAACGCTCGGGTGACGACGCTGTCGTTCGTGCCACCCGCGTACAACCCCGCCTATCCCGACTTCGACAGGATCCGCGCCGACGCCGCCGATGCCATCGCCCACTCCGGCGACCGGGCTCGCGATGCCGCTGATGGCCTCCACCCGCACAGCGCCAGGCCGAGCCCCGCCCAGAGCCGCCTGTCCGACCTGTCCGACTCCTGCTCCAGGTGATCAAAGAAGTTCAGGCCGGGACCAGCAGGGTCGTCAGGAGGTCGTCGAGGCTGACCAGCCCGACCAGCGTGCCGTCCTCGGCATGCGCCAAGGCGAGCTGGCTGTGCGCGGAACGCAGATGCGTGACCGCCGCGCTGACGGAGCTTCCGGCCGGGATGGCAGGAAGGTGGTGGGCCAGGTCGCCGGCGGTCGTCGAGGCGTCGCGGCGCCGGGCGAGGTAGGCGTCGCGCACGTGCACCAGGCCTGCGGGCCGCCCGTCCTGCCAGACGACGAGACGTGTCCGGCCGGTGTGTGCCGTCATGTCGATCACGTCCTGAGCCGTGGCCGCGGCAGGCACGCCGACGATCTCGTCCTTGGGGATGATGAGCGGGCCGATGCCGGTTTCCGGGGCATCCAGCGCGCTGCTGAGGATCACGTGGTCGTCGCTGTCGATCAGGCCGAGGCGGCGCGATTCCTCGATCAGGTGACTGAGCTGCTCGGGAGTGCGCGGATTGGCCGACCCTGAGCGCGGATGCACGCCGAAGAGGCGCAGCAGCAGGTTGGTGATGCCGTTGAGCAGGCGGAGCAGTGGCCGGACGAGAACGGTGAAGCCGCGGAACGGCAGGGCCAGCAGGGTCGCCGAGCGCTCGGGGTTGGCAATCGCCCAGGACTTCGGCGCCATCTCGCCCAGGACCATGTGCAGGAACGTGATGATGGCCAGCGCGATGACGAAGGCGACCGCGTGCGCCCCGGCCTCCGGTAGTCCCAGGGCGTGGAAGAGCGGCGTCAGGGTCTCGGCGATGACGGGTTCGGAGACCACACCGAGGCCGAGGGAGCAGAGCGTGATGCCGAGCTGGGCGCCGGCCAGCATGAGCGTCAGTTCCCTGATCCCTGAGACGGCGGCCGCCGCGGCGCGGCTCCCCTGGGCCGCCGCCTTCTCCAGCCGGTGACGCTTGGCGGCCACGAGGGCGAACTCGGCCGCGACGAAGAACCCGTTACCGATGAGCAGGAGCAGGGTGAGGAGGAGTCCGGTGGGCAGGCTCATGCTTCGGGCTCCTGTCGGTGCGGAGTGAGCCGGACGCGTTCGGGGACGTGCCGGTCCAGGGTGAGCACCTCGAGGTGCGCGTGCGTGTGTGCGTCGGCGTCCAGGGTGGGAGGCAGCTCCACGTCGATCGCGTCTCCCGGTACGGCGAAGCGTCCCAGCCGGTGGAGGATCAACCCGGCGAGAGTGTCGTATTCGTCCTTGTCCGGGAGTTCCAGATCGGTGGCCAGGGCGATCTCGTCGATGCGGAGCCCGGCGTCCACCTCCCAGCCCTTGCCGCGCCGTACCACGGAGGCCTGGTCCAGATCGTTCTCATCGGCGATCTCGCCTACCAGCTCCTCGGCGACGTCCTCCCAGGTGACGAGCCCGGCCAGGCCGCCGTGTTCGTCCAGCACGCAGGCCACCTCCTCGCCCCTGGCGTGGAGCTGCTGGACCAGGTGGGGCAGCGACAGCGAGAACGGCACGAGGAACACCTCCTGCGCCAGGTCGGCGACCCGGGTCTCCGCCGCGCGACCGATCGGGACCGTGGCCAGCTCGCGCAGGCTCACGACGCCGATCACGTCGTCGACACGGTCGCCCAGCACCGGGTAGTGGGTGTGACCGTGCTCGGCGATCAGCTCGTCCAGCTCGAGGACGGTCGCGGAGCCGCTGACGGTGACCACGTCGACGCGGGGCACCATGACCTCTTCTGCCGTGTGGTCGGAGAAGGCCAGCGCGCGCTCCAGGACGTCGGCCTGGCTGCCGGGGAGATGCCCGTGTTCTTGGGACTCGCCGATGATGTGGCCGAGTTCCTCCAGGGTGGCGCCGTGGTGGAGCTCCTCGACCGGTTCGATGCCGACCGCGCGCAGCAGCTTGGCGGCCGCGGCGTCGAAGAGCCGGATGACCGGCCCGGCCACGGCCATGTAGATCAGCGTGGACCCGGCCAGGGAGCGGGCGAGCGCCTCCGGCCTGGCCAGCGCCAGGTTCTTCGGGGCGAGCTCGCCGAGCACCATCTGGATGACGGTGGCCAGGACGAACCCGAGCACCAGCGACACGCCACCGACCATGCCCTCCGAGACGCCGACGGCGGTCAGCGCCGGAGCGATGAGCTCGGCGAGCGCGGGCTTGGCGATGAAACCGACGATGAGCGCGGTGACCGTGATGCCGAGCTGGGCACCGGACAGCATGAACGACAGCCGTTCCATCACCCGCACGGCCTTGGCCGCCTTCTTGTCGCCTCCGGCCGCGTGCTGGGAGAGCGTGAGCCGGTCGGCACCGACGAAGGCGAACTCCTGGGCGACGAAATAGCCGGTGGCGAGGGTTAACACGAAGACGGCCAGCAGGCCAAGAGCTACGTTCACCGGTCTCCTTCGATCACGACGCCCCACGCTAGCCGACCAGCGACCTATGCCGGTGAACGCCCCAGGTTGATCCACCTCCACCTACGGCTTTCTCGAGAGCAAGCCGATCCATCTTGTTCGGGGAGCTGAGATCGCGGGCCATCCACGAAGATGGTGACGGTATGATCTCCATCACCAGCCCCTGTGTCCGTATTTGCTAGTTTGCTTGCGCGTTTGGGGCACATGTCGGGGTGGAGGCGGGTATGCGCGGACGGGGCGCCCTGTCAGTGGTGGGCTGGACGCTGCTGTCCATCGTGGCGCCCGGCGTCGCGCACCTGCGAGCCGGGCGCAAGCGGACCGGCCTGGTCCTGCTGGCGTGTTACGGCCTGCTGCTGATCGCAGCGGCGGCCGCGGCGCTCAACGCCAAGAACCTCGCGGGCCTCCTGCTCGACCCCACCTGGCTGGCGGTCATCACCGGCGTGTGCGTGGCAGGCGGGCTGGCCTGGGCCGCGATCATCGTCAGCTCCTACGTGGTGCTGCGTCCTGGACGCCTCGCCATGTGGGGGCAGATCGGCACCGGCGCGGTCGCGGGGGTCACGGCGGTCGCGGTGGCGCTGCCGTTCGGGCTGGCCGCGACGACCGCGCGCACCTCGGATGACGCGATCGGGTCCGTCTTCAAGTCCTCACCGTCCACCCCCATCGATCACAAGGATCCGTGGAAGGGGCGCGACTACCTCACCATCGCGTTGCTGGGCGGCGACGGCGCCGGCTCGCGCAAGGGGCTGAGCATCCGCACCGACAGCATCAACGTGGTCAGCATCAATGTGCACACAGGTGACGCGGTCGTCTTCGCGCTGCCCCGGGAGATGGAGAACGCGCCGTTCCCGCCGGGCAGCCTGATGGCCAAGCGGTTCCCGCCGCCCAAGAACTTCTGGCTGCCGCCCGGGCAGGGCCGCGGCTCCGCCGACCTCATCAACGGCATCTGGGCCTACGCCGACCTGCACCCGGAGGTGGCCGGCCACTCGCCTGACCGCGCGCCGGAGACGGTCAAGGGCGCGCTGGGGCAGATCCTCGGCTTCAAGGTCGACTACTACATGCTGGTCAACATGTGGGGCGTCGCCCACCTGATCGACGCCCTGGGCGGGGTGCGCATCCACGTCGAGCAGGACATCTGCTACGGCGTGGGCCGCAGCGACGGCGGCGTGGTCAAGGCCGGCACCCGCACGCTGAACGGCACCCAGGCCCTGTGGTACGGCAGGGCCCGCGACCATCCCGGCAGCACCTGCGCGGGCGGCGACAACCACACCCGGATGCGCCGCCAGCAGTGCGTGATGAGCGCCATGCTCAACCAGCTCAACCCGAGCAACGTGCTGCTGAAGTTCAACGCCCTGGCACGCGCGGCCAAGCAGACCTTCCAGACCGACATCCCGCGTGACCTGCTCCAGGACCTGGTCCCGCTGGCCCAGCAGGTCAAGGGCGCGCACGTGTCGAAGCTGAACTTCATCCCACCCGCCTACAACCCGGCCTACCCCGACTATCGGAAGATCCGCCAGGCCGTACGGGCGGCCCTGGCACGGTCAGGCACGCCTGCCCGCGCGCAGGCGTCCACCCCGTCGCCGGTCAGCACACCCACGGCCACCCGCTCGCCCGGCGAGCCCGTCAAACAGGCGGGCCGGCTGGAATCGCTGAACTCCTCCTGCGTACCCACCAAGAGTGGAGCCTGACCGCTCGCCCTACTCATATGCCACCAAGAGGCACATGAGACTGCGAGACCGAGGAACCGCCGCCCACAGGCTTGCCTAAGTACGCAACTACGCGACCGACGGGAGGAGAGAGTTAGGTCATGCGGTGCTGGAGGCCTCAGGCGCCCAGGCCGTCGGCGTGCTCCGCCTCGTCGGCCCGTCGAGCCATCCGGCCGACCAGCAGTCGTACGGTGGCCACCACATCGGGGTCGTCGACCAGGTAGACCATCCTGCGCCCCTCGCGACGCGCACGCACCAGCCCGGCCAGCTTCAGCTTCGCCAGATGCTGGCTGACCGCGGGAAGCGCGCCACCGACCCGTTCGGCCAGTCCGCTCACGTCGCACTCGCCCTGCGACAGCGCCCAGACGATGTGCAACCTCGGCGGCGAGGCCAGCAGCCCGAACGTCCCAGCCGCTTCGACCAGCACCTCAGCAGGTGGATCGTCGAAGACCTCGGTCGCCACAGCCGCTCTCCCGTCCACCTCTCGTCGCAACGGCCCAGTCTAGGTGCGCATCACGAGTAACAGACATGCCGCTTCTCCGATTCTCCATCGCGATCGAGTCTCAAGGCTGGACCGTTCCGTTTCAACCCCCTCCCGCTCCGGAATCGGGGTTTCGGTGGCGCTGCCCGGGGACGCGTCGAACTGATCGCCCGCGACGTCACACCGAGGACTCGCGGTTATCCCGGGGTGATGGTGTGGCACAGCACCGGCGCGGCGAGCAGCGAAAGCGGTCCGCCGAGCAGGGCGGCGGCGCCGGAGTAGGCCGCGGCGGGGACCCAGCCGCGCCCGTTCCGCGGCTCGTGCAGCAGCCGCTCGACGCGCCGGACGACCGCGGTGTCGGCGACGGCCAGGCCCGGCTGGGCCGGGGCGGCCATCCGCACGATCGCCCGAGCCAGAGGCAGATTTCCGTGCGTACGGCGAGCCACGTCGTCGGCCATCAGCTCCACCAGGACGGAGACCGCCTCCAGGACTCGGCGAGCCGGCGGGAAGGCGCGGGAGAGCGCGACGAACGGCAGCTTCAGCAGGTCGTGCCGCCCATCGGCGTGTGCACGTTCATGAGCGAGGACCGCCTCGAGCTCGGCGGACCCAAGGAGGTCGACCGCTCCCCTGCTCAGCACGACCCGGGCCTCGCGTCCGGGCATGCAGTAGGCCACCGGCACGGCGCTGGGCAGAACGTAGGCGTCGTGGGCGGGCGAGTAGTCGGCGGTCAGGTCGACGAGCAGGCGCTGGCGCCGCCGCTCGGCCAGAGTGCCGACGATGGTACGGGCCGTGGTGGCGAGCAGCCACGCGACGAGACCCACGGACCACAGGAGCGCGACGCTCATCCCGGCCTGCCACTCTCCGCCGAGGAGCCGGTGGCTCAGCGTGTGGGCGCCGTGCGGGAACGCCGTGGCCAGCGGCCAGACCGCGGCCACCAGACCGATACCGGCGCCGCCCAGGCCCGCCGCCGCGCCGATCGCCATCCAGAGGGCGATCGCCGCTCGCGGATGCCGCGATGGCCAGCGTGCTGCCGCCAGCCGGTTGCCGAACGCCGCCGGTAGCAGGGCGAGGCAGGCGACGACCAGCCAGGGGGTCACCGTTTGTCCAGTGCTGCCCGGAGCGCGGCCGCGACCTCGGGCGACACGGTGCCGACGAAACGGTTGACCGCCGCGTCCAGGTCCGCGGCGTCGTCCAGGGCGGCGCGCATGGTCTCGGCCACGAAGGCGTCCTTGCCGGCCACGGCCTTGTAGCGGTGGGCGCGGCCCACGCGCTCCCGGGACGCCAGGTCCTTGCGCGTGAGCCGTACCAGAACGGTCAGGACGGTGGTGACCGCGGGCTTGGACTCGAGCTCGTCGGCGAGCTGCTGAGCCAGGATGCCCTCCGGGTGCGCCCAGAGGACTTCCATGATCGAGCGTTCGAGACTGCCGAGCCGCACGCGGCCACCTCCTTCTACGTCACGTAGAAGGCTACTGCTCGCCCCTTCCCTGCGTGTCGGCGCTCGCCGTGCGCCGTCAGCCCTTGCCCTCGCTCTTGTGGACCGGGCCGTGCGGGTCCGCGCAGTGCTCGTCGGTCTCCCCGATGGTGAGCAGCGTGGGTGCGGCGTGGTCGACCTGGAGGGTGGTGTGCTCGATGCCGTAGGTGTCGTGCAGCATCTTCTCCGCTGCCTGCCGTACGGCATGGCAGTCGGCGCCGGGGTCGACCAGGATGTGCGCCGAGAGTGCGGCGTAGCCGGAGGTGACCTCCCACACGTGCAGGTCGTGCACCTCGCTCACGTTCTCCAAAGCGGCGGTCTTCTGACCGATCTCCGCGGGGTTCATCCCGGCCGGGGCGGCCTCCATGAACACCCGCCCGGAGTCGCGCACCAGCCCCCAGCCCGCCTTCAGCATCAGCCCCGCCACGACCAGCGCGGCGATGGCGTCGGCGCGGGCCCAGCCGGTCCACCAGACGATCGCGCCGGCGATGGTGGTGGCGATGAAGGCGAACAGGTCGTTGAGGATGTGCTGGTAGGCGCCCTCGACGTTCAGGCTGGAGCGGTTGGCGCGCGAGAGCAGCCAGGTGGCGGCCACGTTCACGACGATCCCGGCCAGGCCGGTGGCGACCACGAAGGCGCCCTCGACCTCCGGCGGCGTGATCAGGCGCTCGATGCCCTGGTAGATGAAGTAGGCGGCGAGCAGGAGCAGCGTGATGCCGTTGATCTGGGCGGAGATGATCTCGGCCCGCTTGAGGCCGTAGGTGTATCCGCCCTGCGGCGGCTTGGCCGCGATCCGCATGGCGATCAGCGCGAAGACGATCGCAGCGGCATCGGTCAGCATGTGGCCGGCGTCGGAGATCAGCGCCAGCGACTGGGCGATGATGCCGATGACCACTTCGATGGCCATGAAGCCGACGATCAGCGCCAGGGCACCGCTGAGGTACCGGCGATCCGCGCCCGCGCTGACCCCGTGCCCGTGGCCATGTCCGTGCCCGTGCTCAGCCATCACACCTCCGATACTTGAACAGCTCTTCAGATATTAAGTGTGTCGATGTGATCATTCGTCTGTCAATCCCGCCGCGCCACCTCCGTTGGGGCATCGCGGTCTGACCGCACCCTCAAGCCGCGGTACGACAGCCGAACGACCTGCACGGGAACTGCGGCAGCCGAACGACCTGCGCAGGAACTATCTAACGACCTCCCCGCGATCGGGTCAGGACATGCCGGCGTGATGCGGGTCGGACGGTTCAGCAGCCTGCGGGGAAGGCGGGTACGAGTTCGGTGCCGGGCCGGGCGCATCGCGGTCTGGTCACACCACCCACCACCTTGGCCGTCGCAGATGGTGGGCGGGACGGCGAACCCGCGTCCGGCCGGCAGCGGCCTGATCTCATCGATTGCCCGGGACATGGCCGCGCGGGCCTACTAGTGGTCCACCAGCACGTTCACCGCCCGCGTGAAGACGTGGTCAGGCGGGCTGCCACAGCTCGACGCGATTGCCCTCAGGGTCGGTGACCCAGCCGAATCGACCGACGCCCTCCATGTCCTGCGTTTCCTCGGCCACGTCCGCTCCCTTGGCGCGCAGTTGCGCGAGCATCGCGTCCAGGTCGCGGACCCGGAAGTTGAGCATGGTCTGCTGGGTGCGGGACCCGAAGTAGTCGGTCTCGGACTCGAACGTCGCGAACACCGTCAGCCCGGTCCCCTGACGCCACAGGCCGTGCTCATCGGCGTCCAGGCCCAGGCAATCGCGATACCACGCGCTCAGGGCCGCCGGGTCGGCAGCCCGCATGAAGTAGCCACCGATGCCAAGCACACGTTCCATGCCGCCATCTTGCCAGCCCGGCGATCGGGCGGGCCGGCCCTCGCAGGAAAGCCCGCGCCCAACGCGCCCTCGCGTGCGGCGGGGCACATCGGACCGCGGGTGTCACCGCACTTCCTCAGCCTGATCAGGAAGCTGTCCCGGTGAGCGAGGTCAGTCGCCGTGCAACCCGTCCGGGTCGCAGTAGTCGATCTCGTCGGTCGGGTGGAAGGTGGACACGATGATCTCCCGTTTGAACGGGCCGCCCTGCGGCACGTCCTCGGCCGACACCTCCAGGGTGAACTGCTGCATCGCGCGGAGCCTCCGCCCCGCGATCACCACCGGACGGCGGACGATGTAGATCGCGGCGAACGGGCAGCAGTAGTAGCTCCCGTACGGCTCGCCGCGCGAATCCGTGGCGAAGGCGATAGCGCCGTCCCGGAGGGCCGCGTCGATCTCGGCCTGGATCCGCAGAGTCCTCGCCGGGTCGGGATCGTAGTCCCACATCTCCTTGATCGCCTGGTGTGCGCGCGGGTCGGCCTGCCAGAAGGTCCTCTTCTGCGGGTCGGTCAGGCACCACGGGTCGAAGTCGCGGACATCGGCCACGGCCAGGTTGGCGGGTGGTACGGCCTGCCGTACACCCGGGCCCTTGTAGTCGGCGATCAGCTGGGGCATCGCGATCAGCTGGCCCAGGTGGTAGTAGATGTCCAGCGCGCGCTGCAGGCGCTGCTCGATGGCCTCGTGCATACGCGGCGCCGGGTCGGTGTCGAGCAGGCCCTCGGCGTAGTCGGCGGCGGTCGCGGCCTCGGCGGCGAGCTGGCGCAGCCGCTCCAGGGCGGCGCGGTGCTTGTCGGCGTCCGTGACGGTCTGCTCGAAGACGCCGAGCGCGACCTCGGCGTGCCGGCGGATCGCGCGGGAGGCGGCGAGCATGCCGTGCAGGTGCGGCAGCGGGCAGGGGCTTGCCTCGGCCCACTCAGGCAGGTCGGCCGGCAGCAGCATCTCCTTCTCCACCAGATAGCGGGAGTTGCCCGCGGCCTGGCGAGCCCGGGACACCCAGCCCTCCACCTGCGCGAAGCATGCTCCGACCTGGAGGCTGGTGACCTGCGGAACGTATCCGACGGTGCGTGGATCGGCGGCGTAGTCGGCGTCCAGCAGGTGCTCCCCGATCGCCTGCAGGACGAACGCGTTCCACGTGCACAGCAACTGCCCGGCCGCGGCTTGCGGGCCGTGCCAGAGGTTCACCCCTTCTGCGGCTAACCGCCCGCGCAGCGCTTCGGCCTGCTCCAGCTCGGTGTAGACCAGCCCGCCCGCGCGCCGGTAGGACTCCAGCTCGTCGGCGGAGACCTCCCCCTTGAACGCCGCGGCCATCCGCGTCATCAGCGACATGTACGCCTCCCCGTGTTGATTACTTGGAAGCGTACGGGCGCGGGTGATCAAGCGACCGGAACATTTCGATCACGACTTGTGAACATCTCAACGAACGTTAGTATGTTGCTATGAGTGAGGAGACCTGCGAGCTGCTGTGCCTGGATCTGCCGCTGGCCGAAGGGATCAGGGAATCCCTGCCGCACCTGGAGGTCACTGAGCGGGCCGCCGCCACGGCCAAGGCGGTCGCCGACCCCACCCGGCTGCGGATCGCCGCCGCTCTGCTGCGCGGCGGTGAGCTGTGCGTGTGCGACCTGGCCTGGGTGACGGGCCTGCCGCAGAACCTGGTCTCCCACCACGTGCGGCTGTTGCGTACGGCGGGCCTGGCCCGCTCCCGCCGCGACGGCCGCATGGTCATGTACACGCTCACCGGCACCGGACAAGCTCTCCTCAACGCGGTCATGGAGGGTGCGGCGCGATGAGCGACGCCTGCTGCGCCCACGACCCCGCCCCCATTCACGAGGAGCAGGAGAAGCTCTGGCAGGTCCCGAACCTGCGTTTCGCCGCAGTGGCCGCGGTCCTGCTCGGCGCCGGGTGGCTGGTCGGCGGCATCACCGGCGACGTGCTGGAGATCGCCGGGGCGCTCGCCGGCGGCTGGACGTTCGTCCCCGGCACGCTGCGTGCCCTGTGGCGCCGGAAGATCGGCGTCGGCACGCTGATGACGATCGCCCTCATCGGCGCCCTCCTTCTGCGGGCGTACGGCGAGGCCGCCATGCTGGCCGTGCTCTTCTCCATCTCCGAAGGCTTGGAGGACTACGCCGTCACCCGTACCCGGCGCGGCCTGCGAGCCCTGCTCGACCTCGTTCCTGAACAGGTCACCGTGTTACGCGACGGCCGCGAGGACACCGTCGCCCCGGAGAAGCTGCGGGTGGGCGAGACGATGCTGCTCAAGCCGGGCAGGCGTGCCGCCACCGACGGGATCATCACGGCCGGCCGTACCTCGTTGGATCTGTCGGCGATCACCGGTGAGTCCGTCCCGGTTGAAGCGGCTGCGGGCGACCTGGTGCACGCGGGCGCGATCAACGGCGGTGGCGCCGTCGAGGTCCGGGTCACCGTCCCCGTCTCCGGCAGCTCCCTGGCGCGCATCGTGCACATCGTCGAGGAAGCCCAGGAACGCAAGGGCGCCTCCCAGCGGCTGGCCGACCGCATCGCCAAGCCGCTGGTGCCGGGCATCATGATCGCGGCTGTGCTGGTCGCGCTCGTGGGCAGCCTGCTCGGCGATGCGCTCGTGTGGATCGAGCGCGCGCTGATCGTCCTGGTCGCCGCCTCCCCGTGTGCGCTGGCCATCTCCGTGCCGCTGACCGTGGTCGCCGCCATCGGCGCCGCCGGCAAGCAGGGCGTCCTGATCAAGGGCGGCGCCGCGCTGGAGGAGCTGGGGCGGGTCCGCGCGGTCGCCTTGGACAAGACCGGCACTCTCACGCGAAACACCCCGGCCGTGGTCGAGCAGGTCCCCGCCGATCCGAGGCTTCTCCGGGTGGCCGCCGCGCTGGAGGCCCGCAGCGAGCATCCGCTCGCCCGCGCCGTCCTCGCCGCCGCCCCTGACGCGGAACCCGCTCAGGACGTCGTCGCCGTCACCGGACACGGCCTGGAAGGCACCGTCGACGGGCGGCCCGCCCGGCTGGGCAGGCCCGGCCACCTCGACCCCGGCCCGCTGGCCGACGACGTCAAGCGCATGCAGGACGACGGCTGCACCGTCGTCCTCGTCGAGCACGACGGCGAGCTGCTCGGCGCGCTTGCCGTACGCGACGAACTGCGCCCGGAGGCCGCCGCCACCGTGGAGAACCTGCGCCGCCTCGGCGTGTCGGTCGCGATGCTCACCGGCGACAACGGCGCCACCGCCGCGACGCTGGCCCACCAGGCGGGCATCGCCGACGTCCATGCCGAACTCCGTCCCGAGGACAAGGCCCGCCTGGTGACCACGCTCGCTCGGCCGGTGGCCATGGTCGGCGACGGCATCAACGACGCTCCTGCCCTGGCCACCGCCGACGTCGGCATCGCGATGGGCGCCATGGGCACCGACGTCGCCATCGAGACCGCCGACGTCGCGCTCATGGGCGAGGACCTGCGCCACCTGCCGCAGGCTCTCGACCTGGCGCGCCGCGCCCGCACCATCATGCTGCAGAACGTGGGACTGTCCCTGGCGATCATCACCGTGCTCATCCCGCTGGCCGCCCTCGGCGCGCTCGGCCTGGCCACCGTCGTGTTCATCCACGAACTCGCGGAGGTCTTCGTCATCGCCAACGCCGTCCGCGCCGCCGTACCGCTCACACCTCTGTCTTCAAGTACGGCGAGCCACGCTAGATCCCCAGCAGGCTGCTCCAGTACGCCTGGAACCTGATGCCGATCAAGGCGAGCAGAGCCAGCACCCAGACGGTCAGCGCGACGGCGTGATAGTCGGCCAGCTTCCGGCCCAGGCCGTTCCCGCGCAGGTTGTGCAGGGTGACGTACCAGAAGATCGGCATCGTGACCGCCCACACGACCATGCAGTACGGGCACAGCGCGCCGATGACGTAGAGGCTCTGGAAGATCAGCCAGTGCACGAACACCGCCCCGGCGGTGACTCCGGCCTGCAGCCCGAGCCAGAACCAGCGGCGCGGTCCGGCACCGGCCAGCAGTGCCGCGCCCACGGCGGTGACGATGGCGAAGCCCGCGATGCCCAGCAGCGGGTTGGGGAAGCCGAACAGCTCGGCCTGCGGAGTCCGCATGATGGAGCCGCAGGAGAGCACCGGGTTGATGCTGCAACTGGGCACGTAGGCCGGGTTCTTCAGCAGCGCGATCTTCTCGACCGTCAGGACGAAGGCCGCGAGCAGTCCGATCGCTCCGCCGATCAGCAGGAGGCGGGGCAACAACCGCGGAAAGCTACTTGGCGAGTGCCGCATCGATGGCCGCCTTGAACTCGTCGGAGGAACGCGGTTCGAGCTTCTTCCCGTTGAGGAAGAACGTGGGCGTGCCCTGCACTCCCAGTGCCTGGCCGTCCGCCGCGTCCTTCTTCACCCGGGCCAGCGTGGCGGGGTCGTCGTACGCCTTGTCCCAGGCCGCCATGTCCAGCCGCAGGCGTTGGGCGAGTTGGCGGAAGAAGGCATCGGCGGGCACCCGCTTCTCGGCCCACTGGCCCTGCGTCTGGTACATCTGCTGGTACATCGGCTCGAACTTGCCCTGCCGCGCCGCGGCCTCGACCGCCCGGGCGGCCCGCTCGGCGTTGAAGTGGCCGGCGATCGGGAAGTAGCGGGCCACGAAGGTGACCTTGCCTGCGTACTGCTTCCGCAGTTGCTCCACCGTCGGGAAGTAGGCCTTGCACGCTTCGCACTCGAAGTCCAGGAACTCCACCAGCGTGACCTTGCCGTCAGCGGCGGTCTGCAGCTTGTGGCTGTCCTTGCGGACGAACAGGGACTCCCCCGCCGCGAGCCGCTTCGCGTCCCCGGGCCGGCTGATCACCAGGAACGCCGCGGCCGCGAGCGCGAACACGCCGACCACCACGAGCGACACCTGGAGGTTCCTGCGCCGCGTGTCCTGCCGCCTGCCCTCCTCCCGGACCGCCTCGATCTTGGCGCGACGTTCTTCTCGGGACACCGCAACTCCTCACCGCGTCGAATTTCTACGCAGCGTAGAAGATGGGGCATACCGTGGGGATAAGGCGGCTACGCCTCCCGCTCGGGGTGGATGGCCTCCGTGTGCTCGGTGTGCGCCACGGCCAGGTCGAGCAGCATCCGGACGTGGGCGTCGTCGAGCCGGTAGTACGCCATGCGGCCCGCCCGCCGTACGGACACGACGCGGTGAGCGCGCAGCAGCCGGAGCGCGTGCGAGGTCGCGGACTCGCTCAACCCGCTGACCACGGCGAGATCGCAGACGCAGAGCTCCCCTTCGAGCAGGGCCAGCAACAGCCGCAACCTGCCGGGATCGGACAGCAGCCCAAGACCATATCCGGCGACCTTCATGTTGAGCCGGCGCGGCAGGGTTTCTCGCCGTACTGGATCAATGAAGCAGTACGGCTGGCAGCGTCACGGGCGTTCGGCGCGTACGTGCGCGCGCATCCCTTGCAGACCGAACAGGATGAGAAGTTCGACCACGCCGCCGTCGGCGCTGCCCAGCCAGTGCGGCAGGGACGTGTCGAACTCGGCTGCCTCGCCGGGCGGCAGCGTCAGGTCGCGCTCGCCGAGGATGAGCCGCAGGCGTCCGCTGAGCACGTACAGCCACTCGAAGCCCTCGTGAGTCTGCAGGGTCGGTTCGAGCGGTTTCGGCTGAGCGGGGATGATCATCTTGAACGCGTGCGTACCGCCCGGCCGCCGGGACAGCGGAACGAAGACCATCCCGAACCGCCGGATCGGCTTCAGGTGGATCCGGGGGTCGCCCATGCGCGGGGCACCGACGAGGTCGTCCAACGGGACGTCGTAGGTACGGGCCAGCGGCAGCAGCAACTCCAGGGTCGCCCGGCGCTGCCCGCTCTCCAGCCGGGACAGCGTGCTCTCCGACACCCCGATGGTCGCCGCAAGGTCGGCGAGGGTGATCCCCCGTTCGCGGCGCAGCGCACGCAGCCGCGGCCCCACCGCGTCGAGCACGTCTTCCGTTTCACCGTCCACGAGCCCAGCTTGCCAGAACCGCAAGAATCCGTGCCAGACCGGGCCGCTCGTGGCAAGACTGAGCGCATGAGCACCGCCGATACGACCACGTTCTGGGACGGCGTCTACGCCGCCCGACCAGCGGCCACCGCCCCTCCGCCGAACGACCGGCTTACCGAGACGGTCACGGGCCTGCCGCCCGGCGACGCGCTGGACCTCGGATGCGGCGACGGCGGCGACGCGCTGTGGCTCGCCCGCCAGGGGTGGCACGTCACCGCCGTCGACATCTCGGCCGTGGCGGTCGAGCGGCTCGCCGGCCTTGCCCGCTCACACGGCCTGGGCGACCGGGTCATCGCCGAGCGGCATGACCTGCGCGACTCCTTCCCGCAGGGCGGGTTCGACCTGATCTGCGCCCACTACCTGCACACCCCCTTCGACCTGGACAGGGCAGCCGTCCTGCGCTCGGCCGCGCACGCGCTGCGCCCGGGCGGGCGGCTGCTGGTCGTCGACCACGGCTCGACCGCGCCGTGGTCGTGGAACCAGGATCCCGACGCCCGGTACCCGACGCCGCGGGAGGTCTCCGCGGGTATCGATCTGGACCCGGCGACGTGGACGGTCGAGCGGGCCGACGCACCCCGCAGGATCGCGACCGGACCGGGCGGGCGCACCGCCGAGGTCACCGACCACGTGCTGCTCATCCGCCGCACCGCCTGACCCGCTCCCCACGAAGGAGACCACCATGCCCACCGCCTC
The DNA here is from genome assembly GCF_018531495.1 of Nonomuraea sediminis. Taxonomy (GTDB): domain Bacteria; phylum Actinomycetota; class Actinomycetes; order Streptosporangiales; family Streptosporangiaceae; genus Nonomuraea; species Nonomuraea sediminis. Next base: position 297,445 of record NZ_JAHDTI010000007.1, on the reverse strand, counting down.
CCGCCACGGCGACACCCCGCCGCCCCGGACCGGAAGCAGCGAGATCGCGATCCTGCGCGGGTTCCTCGACTACCTACGGACCTCGATCGCCGCGAAGGTCGACGGTGCCCCCGAACCGCAGGTCCGCACAGCCGCGGTGCCGTCGGGCACGAACCTGCTCGGCCTGCTCAACCACCTGACCTTCGTCGAACGCTCGACGTTCCTCGGCGACAAGGTCACCGACTGGCCGGCGACGTTCCAGGCCGCACCGGAGGACAGCGTGGCCGACGTCGTCGCCCGCTACCGCGAGGCGGTCGAGCGCGCGAACGACGTGCTCGACGGGTGCGCCGACCTCGGCGCACCGGTCCCCCGGCCGCGGCTGGACCGCCCCGCTCCCAGCATCCGCTGGGCGCTCACCCACATGATCGAGGAGACCGGCCGCCACGCCGGCCACGCGGACATCCTCCGCGAACTGATCGACGGCGCGACCGGGCGCTGACCCACGATCACCTTCCAGTCAGCGGAGGTCGCGGATGAGATCGCCGATGATGGAATTGACCTTGTCCGAGTCGAACGTCTCCGTCCCGATCAGCAGGGTCACGGCCCGCTGGCCGTCGTCGGTGACGGCGTTCCTGAACTTGTGGCCGCTTGCCATGCTGCCGCTGTGTCCCCAGGCGACGAGACCTGGGGCGAACCGATAGCCCTCGACTCCCAGGCCGTAGTCCTCGCCAAGGTCGTCCACAATGGTCTGTTTCATGTCGGCGAGCTGGGCTGGGGCCAGCAGCTTCCCGGACAACAGCGCGGTCCAGAAGGCGGTCGCGTCGGCACCGGTGGAGATCAGCTCACCCGACGCGTCGGCCTCGGAGGTGTTCCATTCCGTCTTGTCCACCAGTGTCCCGCCCTGCTTCACGTAGCCCCGCAGGTCCGGCTTGGGGATCGTGGTCCGGTCGCCGGGCCAGGAGGTCTCACGCAGTCCGAGGGGCTTGATGATCCGCTGGTCGATCTCGGTGCTGATGCTGCGACCTGTGACCTTCGTGATGATCAGTCCGGCCAGGTTGTAGTTGGTGTTGGCGTAGGCGAAGCCCGACGGAGCCCTGTCCGGCGGAGGAAGCGTCAGCGCCTGCTCCACCGTCTGCAAGGGCTCGATGTGATCCCAGCGGTGCGCCTCCTCGTTGTCCCAGAACGGCGCGTCCAGGTAGTCGGGCAGGCCACTGGTGTGCTGCAGAAGCTGCCGGATCGTGATCTTGCGCCCGTCGTAGTGCTTGGTGCGGATGAGACCGGGCAGGTAGTGATCGACCGTGTCATCGAGGTTGATCTTGCCTTCGCCGACGAGCTGCAGCACGATCGTGGCTGTCCAGGTCTTGGTATCGCTGCCGATACGGCTGTGCTCATTGCCGACGACCTTACGGCCCGTCCTGCGGTCGGCGAGGCCGACGCCGCCGTTCCAGACGCCGCAGCGCGGACTCTTCACCGTCACGACAATCCCTGCGCCGACCCTCGCCAGCGCCTTCAGCGCCGTCTCGATGGGCTTGGTGTCACACTGTGGTGTCGCGGCCGACGCGGCAGGCGTCACCACCAGAGAGGCCGCGACCGCCAAGGCCGCGACAACACTCGTCCTACCTCGCATGATGTCTCCTTTCACCGTGCGGCGTAACGGGGCGTTTCGGTTGCGCTCGCCTGGGCCGCGGCCGGTACGGTCGCAGGGGCTGCCCGCGGCACGCTTGCTGGGACGTGCATGCTGACAGCGTCGCGTCTGTACTGACCGGGTGAATTCGGTGCCCGTCCCAGAGAATCCGCGAATGTCTTGTACGCCTGGCTAAAGAGGTGAGGATGCTCGACACCGGAGTGCCCGATCTCGGACAAGTCCTCGACGCGTTGGGCTCTTCGCTGCTGCGGCCGTTGACCGTACTGCCGGAAAGGCCGGTACCGGTCTCAGGCGTGCTCATCTTCGAGCGGCGAGCCCCGCTTCCCCCCGTCAGGGACGCGATCCTGCTCGCCGTCGGCGTAGGGACGGCCGAAGCACAGGCGAAGGAGCTCCTCGCCTCGGCGGCCGAGGTCGGGTACGCCTGCCTGGTGGTGAAGAGCTTCGGCGAGCCGGTCACCGAGCTGGTGGAAGCCGCGCAGCGGTCCGGAATCGTGGTGCTCGCCGCCGACGAGGCCGTGGCCTGGCACCACCTGGACGCCATGATCTCCTCCGCCCTCGCCTCCGCGGTGCGTTTCGCGCAGGCCGCGGGCGCCCCGGCCGTCGGCGATCTTTTCGCCTTGGCCAACGCGATCGCGGGGATGGTAGGAGGCGCCACGGTGATCGAGGATCCGCACCGGCGGATCCTCGCGTACTCGACCTTGCCCGGCCAGGCCATCGATGAGGGCCGCCGCCAGGGCATCCTCGGCCTCCAGGTGCCGGACGGCCCGGACTATGACGAGCAGTACCGCGCGCTCGTCCAAATGGGGCGCACCTGCCGGTTCCCGGCCGTTCTCGGCGGTCTTCCCCGTCTCGGTGTCGCGGTCCGCGCGGGAAGCGAGGAACTGGGTTCCATCTGGGTCGTCGATGCCGAGGACGGCCTGGACTTCGCTGCCGAACAGGCCCTTTCCGACGTGGCGGACATCGTCTCGCTGCACCTGCTGGCGGCCCGTACCGCGGACGACGCCGTCCGGCGCAGGCGCGCCGACCTGTTGCGGCGGCTGCTCGCCGACCCGAGCAGTGTCACCGCGGTGGCCCCGCAACTCGGCCTGGACCCGAACCTGCCCGTCGCGGTGGCCGCGTTCGCCGTCGCCTCGACCAGTGCCGACGATGTTCTGGCGGCACACGCGGCCACCCGGCTCGCCGACTTGGTGAGCCTGCATTGCGAGGCCCACTACGGCAGGCACGGCTGCGCGCTGATCGACGGCACGGTCTACGCACTGCTGCCGAGCGGGCCCTCGCCGAACGCGCACCGCGAACTCGTCGCCGACATCGCCCGGCGAGCCCATGGCGCGCTGCGGGTGCCCGTCCAGGCCGGACTCGGCTCGACGGTCCAGGGGCTGCGCTCGATCGCGAGCTCACGCGCCGACGCGGATCTCGTCCTGCGCGCACTCACCGACCGGCCGGGTGACCCGGAACCGTGCCAGGTGGCCACGATCGACGAGGTGTGGGCCAGCGCGACCCTGTCCGCGCTGGCCCAGATACTGGCCGCGCACGAGGCGCTGCCCCGCAGGCTCGGGCCGGCGGTGCGCGCCCACGATCTCGAGCACGGCACCACCTACGCCTCCACCATCCTCGCCTACCTGAACGCCAACAGGGATATCGCGGCCGCCTCCCACCAGCTGACCGTGCACCCGAACACGATCCGGTACCGGCTTTCCCGCGCCGAGGAGATCTTCGGGTTCGATCTCGCGAACCCGGACGAACGGCTGGTGCTGTGGCTGCGGTTGCGGCTCGGCGACCAGCTCGGCTGGTGAACACAGGTCTTGAAGTTCACACTCGGCTCGGCGGCACTCGTTGACCAGGCCACGCCGATCGCCTACGCCTGCCGTCATCGGGAGAACTTGGCGACGGCTGCCGGGGTGACCGGGGTGAAGAAGTTGACGAGGTTGCCGTCGGGGTCGCGGAACAGCAACGACCGGTTGCCCCACGGCATCGTGGTGGGCTCGTTGACGAAGCCGGTGATGAAGCCGGTCAGGTTCCGGTACACGCGGTCCACGTCGTCGACCAGGAACTCGGTGATCACGCTGTGGTTGTCGGCCGGGCGGGACGACCCCGGAGCGAACAGCGGGACAGTTCGGGTGCTGGCGATCGCCAGAGTGGCGCTGGGGGTCTTGAGCTCGGCGAAGTCTTCGGTGGACCAGGTCGCCCGCACCCCGGTGACCCTCTCGTAGAACTCGACCAGGCGTGCGACGTCATCGGTGATGATGCGGATCGAAATGAAGTCCATGGCATTCCTCCTAGGTTCGGTAGCGCCTCGCACGTTAGACCTGATAGTGGACAGAATCGGTCCACTATTGTGGTGAATGTGTCCCGCCCCACCGGCCGCGTGCTCACGCTCCTGGAACTGCTGCAGTCAGGAGGCACCCGGACGATCGCCGAACTCGCCGACCGGATCGGCGTCGACGGCCGCACCGTGCGGCGGTATGTCGACCAGCTGATCGATCTCGACGTGCCCGTTGAGACGGTGCGCGGCCGCTACGGCGGGTACCGCCTCGCCCGGGGCTACCGGCTGCCGCCGCTCATGCTCAACGACGACGAGGCGCTCGCCGTACTGCTCGGCCTGATCGCCGGACGGCGCACGGGGCTGGCGACGGACACCGCGAGCGAGACGGCAGCGGCCAAGATCCGGCGGGTGCTGCCCGAACGTCTCGCCCGCAGGCTCGACGCGGTCCTGCAATCCCTCGCCTTCACCAGGCCGTCCGGCGAGTCCATCACCCCGGACACCGGGACCTTGCTCACCATCGCCGACGCGGTGCGCCACCGCCGCCCCGTCTCGATCAGGTATACCGATCGCGACGGCCGGCGCAGCGACCGCACCCTGCACCCCTACGGGATCGTCAGCCATTCGGACCGCTGGTACATCACCGGCGCGGACCCCGGGGTCGGCGAGAACCGGACCTTCCGCCTCGACCGCATCCATGACGCCAGGGCCCTGCCCGGCTCCTTCGAGAAGCCTGCCGGACCGGACCCGGCAGAGCGCGTCCTGTCAGGGTTCGCCACAGCGTCCTACCGGCACGAGGTGACGTTGCGGATCCACGGGACGGTCGAGCAGATCCGCGCCCGCCTTCCCGCCGGTATCGCGAGCGTGGAGGAGTCAGGGGAGGATCCAGCGACCGAGCGTTGGCACCACGTCGAAATCCGGGCCGAACGGCTCGACTGGTTGCCTGCCGTACTTGCCTCACTCGACCGGCCATTCGTCATCGAGCGCCCCGACGAACTACGCGACCTCGTCATCGCGCTCGCCGACCGCCTCACGTCCTACGCCCGCCAAACCCGAGGGTGATCACCGTCTGGAGGCCTCGGGAACACAAACCGTCAGCGCGCCCGGCACGATCCGCGCCTTGATCCGGCCGGTGGTGCCGCGGTCGCCGCCGTCGAGCTCGTAGGTGAGCGGCGCGCCGAACCTGGCCGACACTCGCCTGGCCCGCGTGATGCGCACCAGCGGCGAGTCCTCGGACCGGCCGGTGGCCATCCGCCCGAGCACCCTGGCCCACTCGATCGGCCCGGAGGCGGTGGAGACGCCCACCTCCAGCCACCCGTCGTCGGGCCGCGCGTCGTCGAAGGCCTCCACCCCGCCGGCGATCGTGCCGACGTTGCCCAGCAGCAGGCAGCTGGCGTGCCCGTCGAACCAGGGCGTCCCGTCGATCGTGACCTCCATCGGGACGGGCGCGCCGCCGACGTGCCGCACCGCCGCCGCCACGTAACCCAGCTTGCCCAGGCGTCCCTTGGTGCCGCCGTCCACGTCCGCGACCATCTCGGCCTCGAACCCCGCCCCCGCCATGACCGCGAAGTGCTCGCCGTTCACGCGGCCCAGATCCAGTACGGCACGGCGGCCGTGGAAGCCGAGCCGTACCGACTCCTCCAGGTCGATCGGGATGCCCAGGTTGGTGGCGAACAGGTTGGCGGTCCCGGCGGGCAGCACCGCCATCGGCACGCCCGAGCCGGCCAGCGCGTCGGCGCAGCGCTGCACCATGCCGTCGCCACCCCAGACGAACACCAGCTCGGCGCCCCGTTCCAGCGCCTTGCGCACCCTCTTGGGCGCCTTCCTGCTCTTGGGCACCTCGTACCAGACCAGGTCGCCGACGTCCTGCTCGCTGATGAGCATCCGCAGCCGGTCCAGCCCGGCCCCTAGCGTCTTCTTGCGGTGCGCGATCACCGCCACAGTGGTGGACACGCCACCGCGACTACCCGAGACTCATAGGCCTCGAACCGGGTAGCTGCCGGAAATGCGACTGGGACCCAGACTCGCGCTGGCCGCGCTGGCGGTGGCGCTCATCATGATCCCCTTCTCGCTGCTCCTGGTGGTGGCGCGGATGCCCGTCAACGCGCTGGACCGCGGCGTCGCTTTCGAGCTGCACGCCTACGCGCATACGCACCCGGCGTGGGTCCGGATCCTGTCCGTGTGGACCGACGCGTTCGGGCCGTGGCCGTGGCGCATCGCGGTCATCGCGCTTGCCGCCTGGACGCTGTACCGGGGCGCGCCTCGGCTGGCGGCCTGGGCGATCACCACGATCACCGTCGGCGGCCTGCTGGCCCTGCTCCTCAAGATCGTCGTGGCCAGGGCCAGGCCGGTCCTGCCCGATCCCGTCGCGCTGGCGCCCGGCGACTCCTTCCCCTCCGGGCACGCGGCCAACGCCACCCTCGGCGCGGGGGTGATCGTCCTGCTGCTGCTCCCCGCGCTGCCGCGCTGGGGACGGCGGGTCGCCTGGGCGGTGGCCTGGCTGCTGGTGCTGTCGGTCGGGTACACGCGGGTCGCGCTCGGCGTGCACTGGGTGTCCGACGTGCTCGGCGGGATCGTGCTCGGCGCCGCGGTGGTCACCGCCACCGCGGCCGCGTTCGAGACCTGGCATCGCGACCAGGGGCGTAGGCCTGAACCACCCGTCAGCGAAGGATTGGAGCCCGAATCATGGTCAAGTACTACGCGCTGAGGATCCTGTTACCGCTGCTCGTGCTGGGCGGGGTCACGTTCGGCGTGGGCGAGCTGATCCTGGCCGTGCCCACCGGCGAGGACGCCGTCAGCCGCGGCCTGGCCGCCGGCCGCACCCCGCTGCTGAACACGCTTACCGACCTCGGCAGCAGCCTGTCCGACACGCCGTACATCGTGGCGCTCACCGCGATCACCGGCATCGTGTTCCGCCTGGTCTACCATCGCTGGCTCGAGACGATCTTCCTGGTGACGGCGGTGTGGAGCCAGTCGCTGGTCTTCCTGGCCACCACCGAGCCCATCGGCCGTCACCGCCCGCCGGTCCCGCACCTGGATCCCGCCCCGCCGACCTCGAGCTTTCCCTCGGGACACGTCAGCGCCGCGGTCTGCTTCTACTGCGGGGTCGCGCTGGTGCTGACCTCCCACCTGCGCAGTCGCGCCCTCCAGGTGCTCGTCTGGGTGCCCGGCGTCGCCGCGCCGCTGATCGTCGCCTTCTCCAGGCTCTACCGCGGCATGCACTTCCTCACCGACGTCGGCTGGGGTCTCCTGCTCGGCGCCTGCTGCCTGGCCATCACCGCCACGATCCTGTACGGCAGGCCTCAGAAACCCCCCGAGCGCCGCAACCAGGACGGCCTGCCGTCGGGATCGACCACCATGCGGTAGAGCGGCATCGCCAGCGCCCGCCGGAAGCGGCCCAGCCGTGGGGCCGGATGCGGTCTGAGCCGCCCCGGCGGGCGAGTTCCTCGGCAGCCGTTCCTGTGCCAGGCCTCCAACCGCGCTGCCGACTCGGTGAACGCCTCGAACGCGGCGACGGGGTCGCACAGGTCGTCCAGCTCGCCCGGTCCGCGGTCCAGGTGCTCGGCCGCCAGCTCCAGCCGCAGGTCCCTGGCGTAGACGCGGGCGCCGTACGGCGGGCGCGGATCCTCGCGCTCGTCGACGACCGCGCAGCTCAGCTCGGAATCGAACGTCCACGAGCGCAGGTTGACGTTGTCGGATCCCACGTCGGCCCACACGTCGTCGACCACGCACACCTTGGCGTGCACGTAGACGGGCATCCCCGCGTGGTTCTCCAGGTCGTAGAGCGCCACCCGCCCGTCACCCGCGCGCATCAGCCGCGACAGCGCCTCGGCCCGGCCGATCAGGCTCGCGGGACCGGCCAGCCACCCGTCCTGGTCCGGGTACCGCGGCACGACGATGATCATGCGCAGCTCGGGCTCGCGTTGCAGCGCCTCGGCGAACGGCTCGATCACGTCCGTCGACCACAGGTACTGGTCCTCCAGGTAGACCAGTGACCGCGCCCGCGACAGCACCTTGCGGTAGGCCCGCGCCACGCTCCGCTCCCCCTGCGGCGCGAACGGGTAGGCCCACCGCAGGTGCGGATAGGTCCGCAGCAGCTGTACGGCGTGCGTCCCCACCTCAGGCGGTGGCGGGCCCGGCTCGGGCAGCGGCGGCACGTCGGTCATGTGCCCGAGCCGGTCACGCAGCCAGTGGATCGGGTGCCTGGTCTCCGGCGCCGGATCCTCCCACCGTTCGCAGAAGACCTTCTCCACCTCGGCCACCGCGGGCCCGGAGATCGCGACCTGCGCGTCGTGCCAGGGCGGGCGCTCGCCGTACACCTTGGGCATCGGCGCCACCTGCGGGTCGCCGGCGTGCGCGGCGTCGTCGCGGCGGCTGTGGCACAGGTCGATGCCGCCGAGGAAGGCCACGTCCCGCTCGGGACCGGAGTCGTGGCGGAGGACGACGAACTTCTGGTGGTGCGAGCCGCCGCGCCGTACCCGCGTGTCGAGCAGGGCCTGGCCGCCCGCGGCCTCGAGGCCGGTGCCCAGGTGGCGGTTCTCCGCCGAGCTGAAGCGCAGGAAATCCAGGTGCGAGCGCCAGATCAGGCCCCTGACGAGGGCGCCTTGCCCCGCTGCCCGGGCCATCGCCTCGCCGACGCCAGGTCCGTCGTCGGTGAGCCGCTCGTCGGGGTCTCCGCGCCAGTCGGCGAACAGCAGCAGGTCGTCCTTGCCGAGGTCGTCGATGCGTTCGCGCAGCTCGCGGAAGTAGGCGGCGCCGTGGATGAGCGGCCGTACCAGATTGCCGCACGTCCACGGCACGAGCCGGGTCGCGTCGTTGCCGCGCTCCTCGGCGGTGAGGAACCAGTCGTCGAGTCTCATGTGCGCCGCCAGCGTGCCTCCCCGAAGCAGTAGCAGGCGAACAGGACCACGCCCATCGCCACCACCGCGAGCAGCCAGGGCCCTGCCGGGGTGCGGGCGAAGGCCCGCAACGTCTGGTCGATGCCGCCCGCCTTGCCCGGGTCGAAGGTGATCGCCGCCTCGACGACGAAGACGCCCGCCAGCCCGGCGACCAGTCCGCGGACCACGTAACCCGCCAGGCCGAGCTTGTCCATCACCGTCCTGGCGCGCGGCGGCATCGGGCCCAGGTACTTGCGGAAGTCCTTCGTGACGCCCTGGCGGATCCAGTAGAAGCCCAGCGCGAGGATGCCGAGCCCGATCGCGCCGACGATGAACTGCCCGCCAGGTATGCCGAGCAGCTTGGCCGTCACGTCTTGCGACTGCCGGTCGTCCGACCGTGCCCGGCCCGCGAGCAGCACCGTCAGCAGCGAGAAGCAGACGAACGCGTACACCACGACCCGGCTGACGCCCTGGACGCGGTCCTTGGCCCTGCGGGAACCGAAGAACACCTCCGAGAGCTGCCAGATCGTCAGCGCCGCGAATCCCACGGCCATCGCCCACAGCACCACGGCGCCGAACGGCAGGTCGGACACCGTTCTGATGGCTCCGCTCTTGTCCGCCTCGCGCCCGCTGTGTCCCAGCGTGATCTGGACCGCCAGGACCCCGATCAACCCGTACAGCGTGCCGCGACAGATCAGCCCGAACCGTGCTAACCGGTCCATGGCCTTACTGTTGGCGGCGCGGCGCGCCGTGGCTTCGGCCTCGGACACCTCGTCCTCCCAAGTCCGTCGGAGCCATCCACGCTGCCCAGGAATCCCCCTTCTAGGCCGATTGGCAGCGGATGGCGGGGGTTTGACCATCCCTTGACCGGCTAGTTACCCGCTCCATGGGCGGTTTCAAGAAATTTCTGGTGCGCGGCAACATCGTCGAGCTGGCGGTAGCGGTGATCGTTGGAGCCACGTTCAGCGGGCTCGTCCAGGCACTCGTCTCCGACCTGATCACCCCGCTGATCGGAGCGGTCACGGGAGGCAGGAGGCCCAACTTCGCCGACTATTCCTTCACCGTCAACGGCAGCCAGTTCAAGTACGGCGACTTCCTGAACCACCTGCTCAGCTTCCTGCTCATCGCAGCGGTGATCTATTGGCTGATCGTGGTGCCCATGAACCGGCTCATCAGCCTGTTCGACCGCGACAAGGACGCGACGACCAAACAGTGTCCCGAGTGCCTCAGCGACATTCCCGCCGAAGCGCGCCGCTGCGCCCAGTGCACCATCGCACTGATCCCCGAATCCGAGAAACCTGCCGGTAAGGCCCTTGGAGGCTGATCAGCACGGACGGCCGAGGCGGTACTGCTGGGTTTCGATCCAGGCTCTGCATCGCTCGATCTGCTCGAGGTCCAGCCCGGTGGCCTCGGTGAGGTCCTCGGCGGTGAGCACGCCACCGGCGCTTTCCTCGGCTCGGGCCACCTTTCCCGCCCAGAGCTCCTCGTGCACGAACGGGCGTCGCCGATAGTGATCGAGCAGGGCGGCCAGATGATCATCGGTACACGCGGTCAAGGCCGCCGCAGGGCCGCCGAGGTGGATCGTGGACGGCTCCAGCGTCAGCACCGGGCCGTCAGCGATCACCACACCACACCAGCTGCACAGTTCAGACAAAAGCCGCCTTTTGTCTGGATTGTCGCGCTCCATGTCTGCTGTCTACCCGGCGGAATTCCGCCTGGTACCGGCGCATGAATCCGGATTAGGCAAACTATCGGGCTTGAAATCGCCGTTGATGGCGGTGGTGGACGTGGAGTCGCGAGAGCGCGTCTAGCCGGGACCCACGACGGTGGCCAGGGTTCCGATCAGTTGCCGGAAGCGTCGCACCGGCTCGGGCTCGCCGGTGATGTCGATGCCGAGGTCCGACTGGGCGAAGATGCGGGCGGCCAGGGCGTCGGTGGTCGCGGTGATCGTGACGTCGGCCCATGCGGGTGCGGGCGGGGCTTGCGCGGTGAGTGACCATCGGTGGCCGTCGCTTTCGGCCAGGTAGTCCGTGCCGTCCAGCCGGAAGTGCCAGCGGACAGGCTCGCGATCGTCGGTGGCGAGGTCGACGGCCTGGACGGCGGCGCGGAGCAGGTGCTCGGCGTGCAGCGGCTCGCCCGGCCGGGGCAGCCGCCAGGAGTGCCGCACCCCCCACCAGTTGAGCGCGTCGATGACGGGCTCCAGGTCGGCTCCGGTCGGTGTCAGGCGGTACCAGACCTCCCGCCGGCCCGGCTCGCGGTCGGCGGTGACGATGTCGGCGTCCTCGAGCTCGCGCAGGCGCTGGCTCAGCGTCTTGGGGGTGATCCCGCCGAGGCGGTCCATCAGGTCGGTGAACCTTTTGGCGCCGGTGAGAAGGTCGCGAACCACCAGCAGACTCCAACGGTCGCCGACCCGTTCCAGGGCGCGCGCGGTCAAACAGAAGTGGTCGTAGGTACGGACGTTGCGAGTCACGCATGTCATCATACTAGTTGACAGATACTATCTCCAAAATACTATCTTGTAGATATCAACTGGTTGGAGGGATGCCATGTACGACCCACCTGTCTATCTCTGGGCGATCACCATCGCCGGAGTCGCCGCGATCCTGGCTTCGACCTGCTTCGTGCTGTACGGCGGCGCGGAACGCGCCGGTCTGGGCCGAAGGCCTGCGGCGCTGCTCGCCGGCGGCGCGGCCGTCGTGTTCGCCGGATGGTTCACCGTCAGCGCGGTGCTCGCGGGTAACGGCTGGTACCACAGGCTGCCGTGGCTGCCGATCGCGGTGGTCGGTTTCCTGGGCACGCTGCTGGCGCTCAGCCGTATCCCGGTGGTGGCGCGCGCCCTGGCGGCTCCGGGCATGATGAGCCGCCTCATCTATCCGCACTCGTTCCGGGTGACCGGGGTGACCTTCCTGCTCATCATGGCCTTCGGCCATCTGCCCGCGCTGTTCGCCCTACCCGCAGGGCTGGGCGACATCGCCGCCGGTATCGCTGCGCCGCGGGTCGCGCGAAGGCTCGCGCAGGGCACGGGCCGCCGCGCCGCCCTGTGGTTCAACGCCTTCGGCATCGCCGATCTGGTCGTGGCTCTGGCGCTCGGCGCACTCACCGGATTCCAGCTGCTCGACATCACGCCGTCCGGTCAGCCGAACAGCGAACTCCCGCTCGTGCTGATCCCGACAGTCGGCGTACCGCTGCTGTTCGCCCTGCACATCACGTCCGTGGTCGCGCTGGTCAGAGCCCCGCGAACAGCCCCGGCCACCGAGCCCTCGGTGCCCGGCTCGATGAAGTACTCGACGTAGAGGAGACGACAATGTGGCTCGAGATCGATGCGCTCAAGGAAGCGGCGGCCTGGCCGGACGCCGACCAGCGCACCACTGTCGTGCTCGCGAGCCAGCTCATGGCCGCCGAGCGCTACCAGGAGGGCTTCGACTACTTCACGGCCCGCTCGGACAGCACCCCCGCCGACGCTCTCTCGCTGGCGCTCGCCGGAGCGTTCCAGGCTCGTCTTGACGGCGAGACCGAGGAGGCGATCGCCAAGCTGGACGCGGCGACCGGCCTCGGCCTCGGGCTTCCGCACTACTTCCGGGGAACCTCGCTCGCCCGGCTCCCCAGGTGCGCGGGCCGCGCGGAAACCGTCGTCGCCGACCTCGAGTTCGTGCTCGCGGTCAGGGACCAGTTCCCGCCCGGCTTGATGAGGGCCGTGCACGAGGGGCTGTCCCACGCCTACGAACTCCTCGGCCGGACAGCTGAGGCCGAAGCGGCCCGAAGCCGATCCGGGCGACTGATCACCGACTACTCGGTGGACGCTGACGACGGGTTCCGTTTCGTACCCCAGCAGCTCGTCGAACTCGCACCCGACGTGCACGTCGCCCAGGGATATGACTTCTCCGACCTCGCCTTCGTCGTCACCGCCGAAGGGGTCGTCGCCATCGACTCCGCCAGCACCCCCGAGCACGCGGCCGCGGCCCTTCGCGACCTCCGCCGGCTCACCGGATCGCCGATCACGCATGTCATCCTGACGCACGCGCACTGGGATCACGTCGGGGGACTCGAGGCGCTCACGGCGGACGGCGCGACGGTGATCGCGCAGGCGAACTTCCCGGACGAGCTGCGGCTGCAGAACTCCGGACCGGAGCCCTTCCGGTACTTCCTGCCGGGCGGCCGCAGCCATCGAGTCCAGGCCGTGCCGGACCAGTTGGTGAGCGAGCCCGAGAAGCTGACCGTCGGCGGAGTCGAGTTCGTGCTCATTCCGATCGCAGGGGGTGAGACGCACGACGGCCTGATCGTCCACGTCCCGGACCGGGAGGTCGTGTTCACCGGGGACATGAGCATGCCGTACCTCGGCGCCCCGTTCTTCGCGGAAGGCTCCGCCGAGGGCCTGTTCGAGGCGATGGAGACGGTCATGGAACTGCGCCCCCGGCTGCTGATCCACGGGCACTCCGGGCTGACCGCCACCTACACCATCGAGGCCTTCCCCGGGCTGCTCGCGGCCTTCCGCGACCTGGACGCCGCCGTACGGGCCGGTATCGCCGACGGGCTGACGTTGGCCGAGATCCTGCGGCTCAACCACCTGCCACAGGTACTGAAGGATCACCCGTCGGCGGTCATCCCCTATCTGGTCTCCCGCGATCACTTCATCCAGCGCGTCCACCGTCAGCGGACCGGATACTGGCATCCCCGAGGGGAGGGCGTCGAGCACTTCACGCCGGCCGAGATGGCCGGTGCGGTCGACCTGCTCGGCGGCGGAACGGCCGCCGCCTTCCACACGGCGGGCGCCGAACTCACCCGGCGCGGCGAGTACGCGCTCGCGCTGCGGATCCTCGACCTGGGGCTCCTCAGCCACCCCGGCACGCCTGAGCTCCTCGACCTCCGGCATGACGTTCTGCAGCGGCTGATCGAAGGCAATCAACTGCTCAACCCGTTCAAGTTCGTCTACTACGCGGGCCTCGCCGACCTCGAACTGGCGCCACCCGCCTGACCTTCGGGCGCGCCTGCTCAGCGCCCACCTGGTCATCGCCGCAGGCCGGACAGCGCCTCTCGCGTGTTGTCTGCCGTACCGAATCAGTGCAGCGGTACGGCAGGCAACACCGCACCGTGGGCGGGTGCAACCAGGAGGGGCGCAGCGGGGTTCCACGGGCGTAGGTGTCTGAAACTGACTCACGAGGGAGTCCCATATGACTGAGGTTCTGGGCGGCAAGGCGGCGCTGGTGACCGGCGGCAGCCGGGGTATCGGCGAGGCGATCGCGCTGCGACTGGCCGCGGACGGCGCGGATGTGGCGGTGACCTACCAGCACAGCGCCGACCTGGCGCACGCCGTGGTGGATCGGGTCAGGGCGCTGGGGCGCCAGGCCGTGGCCCTGCAGGCCGACGCCGGAGACCCTGCTGCGGTCGCGGAGGCCGTCCGGAAGGCGGCCGCGGAGCTCGGCCGGCTGGACATCCTGGTCAACAACGCCGGAGTGTTCCCGTCCGGCCCGCTCACGGACGTCGGGCTGGAGGACTTCGATCAGGTGCTCGCCGTCAATGTGCGCGGGCCGTTCGTCGCCGCCCAGGTCGCTTCCGGGTACATGACCGAAGGCGGGCGGATCATCAATATCGGCAGTTGCCTGGCCGGCCGTACCCCTTTCCCGGGCATCACGCTGTACGCGCTGAGCAAGACCGCGCTCACCGGGCTGACCAAGGGCCTTGCCCGTGACCTCGGCTCGCGCGGCATCACCGCCAACGTGGTCCATCCCGGTCCGATCGATACCGACATGAACCCCGCCGACGCCCCCGGCGCCGACGCCCAGAGCGCGTACACCGCCCTGGGGCACTACGGGGAACCGGCCGACATCGCCGCGACCGTCGCTCACCTGGCCGGCGAGGGAGGCCGCTACATCACCGGGGCCTCCATCGCGGTGGACGGCGGCGTCACCACCTGACGCGTGCGGCCCCGGCTGTCGTGATCAGTGCGGCCGGCACCCACGACAGCCGGGGACGGTCAAGAAGTTCTTGAATCCTCACTTAAAGGATCATTAGCATCAATCCGGTGGCACAGGGATATATGTGCCGTCTCGCCGCCTGCGCACCCGCGCTTGGTGCCAGGCCTTGGAGGTACCGTGACATCGGATCCGATCCCCGCAATCGATCACATCTCAACCGGATACGACCCCGACCCCGCCCTGTCGATGTCGTTGCACGCCGACGCCTACACCGAGCCGAGGTGGTTCGACGTCGACCAGCGGGCGATCTTCGCCCGTACGTGGCAGTGGCTGTGCCATGTGGAGAAGCTGCGCGAGCCGGGAAGCTATGTGACGGGTACGGTGGCCGGCATGCCGATCGTGGCCGTCCGGGACGAGGCTGGCACGCTACGGGCGTTCTACAACGTGTGCAAGCACCGCGCGCACGAACTGCTCACGGGCTCCGGCGTCCGACGCAGCATCGTCTGCCCGTACCACGCCTGGAACTTCGACCTCACCGGCCGGTTGAGGCGAGCACGCAACACCGGCGCCATGGCGGGCTTCGACACCTCCACGGTGTGCCTGGACCAGATCCACGTCACCGAGTTCGGCGGCATGGTCTACGTCAACCTCGACCCCGAGGCGGCTCCTCTGACCGAGCAGGCCGGGGACCTCGAGGCGGAGATCGAGGCGTGGGCGCCGGACGTCGCCAAGCTGACCCTTGCCCGCCGCCTCACCTACGACATCGCCTCCAACTGGAAGAACGTCGTCGACAACTTCCTGGAGTGCTACCACTGCCACGTGGCCCACAAGGACTTCGTGTCCCTGGTCGACATGAGCACCTATCGGGTCACCACCCATGGGATCTACTCCAGCCACATGGCCCAGGCCGGTATAAAGGAGAACTCCGCCTACGACGTGTCAGGCGCGACCGTTACCGAGCACGCGGTCTGGTGGCTGTGGCCCAACACCTGCCTGCTGCGCTATCCCGGCCGCGGGAACTTCATGGTGCTGCAGATCATCCCTGACGGCCCCGAACGGACTCGCGAGATCTGGGACTTCTATCTGGAGACCGCGGAGCCCGACGAGGCGGAACTGGACAGCATCCGCTACATCGACGAGGTTCTCCAGGTGGAGGACATCGCCTTGGTGGAAAGCGTCCAGCGCGGAATGCGCACCCCCGCGTTCACCCAGGGAAAGATCGTTTATGATCCCGACGGGTCGGGGTTGTCGGAACACGCGCTCCATCATTTCCACGGCCTCGTCCTCGACGCCTACCGGCACGAGCTCGAACGATCCGGCCCCCGGGACTTCTAGGATCAGGCCGTGGGTAGCCAGGTCACGCAGTTCCGTTTGTATCTGTACGCGTGTGCCGATGAATGTCAGCACAAATTGCTGGTCCGGGTGAATCGGCCAAGCTACCCGAGCGCCGATCAGGCAGCCGACGACGCGGCCGAGGACTTCGCGGATTCCGCGGCCGATCACCTTCGGACCTGGTGGCAGCGCTGGCTGCTGCGCCTTGACTGCCGCCGCGAACACGAGTCCCGGCTGCTGAACGTCTCGACCGAGGCCATTTCCGAAGAACTCGACGGCCAGGGCTTGAGACAACTGCTGGTGTGGGAGACGGATGCGATCATCGGCGTGGCCTCCACAGAAGAGGAGTTCCGGCGGCAGCTGTACGACTACTACGGGCCGGACGACCTCCCCCCATCCGACCTGCAGGTTGTCTCCCACTCCGTCTATTTCCTGACCGAGCAGTCCGGGACAGGCGATCTCCGCGACGCCTGACACCGCCCAGGATCATGACGGGTCATCGTCCAGCGCGAAGCGCATGTACCGCGTCGCGGAACGGCGTACCGAAGCCTTTCCCTCGGCAGTGACCACCCGTCCCCAGAACGCTCCGTAGATGCGTTCGAAGGAGAACGGTTCGATCAACGCGAGTGCGCGGCGGATGACACGCGGTCGCTCTGGAATGAAGTTGGGGATGCTGTACATGAAGCTGACCCACCGCCGGTCCATCACCACCATGAAGATGTCGCCGCTGAACAGCGCACCGCGTCCCTCGGGGTCACTGCTCCAGTGCAGTACGGTGCCACCGGCGAAATGCGTGCCTGCGTTGATCAGCGTCATGTCAGGCGCGATCTGGTGGGTGTCGCCCGTCCAGTACTCGATCAGCGGATCGGGCCGCCCGACCCACTCACGGTCCGCGGCGTGGACGTACACCGGGGCGTCGAAGGCGCGGCCCCACTCGGTCATCACGCCGTAGAAGTGCGGATGGCTGACGGCGATCGCGCTGATCCCGCCCAGCTTCTCGATCTCCGCGGCGAGATCGTCGTCGAGGTAGCCCACGCAATCCCACAGCACGTTGCCGGACGGCGAGCGGATCAGCAGCGCACGCTGGCCGACAGCCACCGACGGCACCGCGCCGACCCCGAGCACCCCGGGGCCCTCCTCATCGACCCGGCCGCGATGCCCACCGGCGCGCAACTCGGCAAGGGTGGTCCACTGCTGGCCTTCCCAATTGACATATTGCCGCTCATCCAGACAAATCGGGCAATCGGCGCGCGCTTTCCCGTACTGCACGCCGCAGGTACGGCAGATCGGGAGCTGTGTGCCGGATGTGACCGGCTTCGAAGACGACACCAGAGCTCTCCTTCGATGAATTTTGACGACCGGTGAACGCTGTCCCGCCCCGGATGCGCATCCGGGGCGGTCGCTGTCAGGCCAGTGCCGGGTCGAAGGCTCGGGCGGCCCATTGGGCGTAGGTGAAAGCCGGTCGCCCGGCGACTTCCTCAACCGCGGTCGAGATCTCCGCGGTCTTGCCGACCCTGGCGGCGAATCCGTCGAGGAGTTCGTCGACCACCGGCGCCGGCGTGCCGTGGCTCAGCATCTGCTCCCGGAACTGTTCCCGGGGCACCTCTTCGAACCGCAGCGGCCGCCCGATCGTCTCAGCGATGATCCGCACGCGCTGGATCTGGGTCAGCGACTGCGGCCCTGTGAGCATGTAGGCCTCACCGGCACGCTGATCCAGCAGGGCTTGTACGGCTACCGCGGCGATGTCACGCGGATCCACCGGAGCCAGTGCGGCCTCGCCGTACACCCCGCGGACGACCCCGTCGTCGATGATCTGCGGCGCCCAGGCGAGGTCATTGGTCATGAACGCGTCCGGACGCACGAAGGTCCACGGCAACCCGGACGCGGCGACGGCCCGTTCGAGCCGCAGGTGCTGTTCGCCGATCAACCCCGGCGTGGAGTACGTGACGCTCGATGAGGACAGCAGCACGACATGCTGCAGGTCGGCTTGCCGCGCCGCGTCGAGGAATCCGTCGAGCCCGGTGAAGACGGGGAACAGGAATGCCCGCTCGATGCCGGACAGCGCCGCCGGCAGGGTTTCCGGCCGGGCGAGGTCGCCGGGCACGACCTCGACGCCGTCCGGGAATGAACGGTCGCTCGGGTTACGGGTCATGACGCGTACCTTCTCGCCCGCGTCGAGCAGTTGACGGACGACGTTGGCGCCGACGTTCCCGGCGCCACCGGTGACCAGAATCATGGTTCCTTCTCTTCTCTTCTCTGAGGCAGAGCAGATCGCGCACGTGCTCTCGACAGAGTGACGAGACAGGCCTGTGGAATGTCAGGTCGGCGCCGCGCCACCCGCTCAGAACATTCCGTGGGGAATCTGCGCGGCTTCCGGCACCGGCTGGACGACATCCCAGTGTTCGACGATCTGTCCGTCGCTCAGCCGCCAGATGTCGACGACGGCGATGCCGCGCGGGTCGTCGGCAAGGGTACGGAGTACGTCGATGTTGCCCGCCGCGAACTGGGTGAAGCCGTCGATGACCAGTTGCTTGTTGCGTGCGGCCTTGCTGGTTTCGCTCATGCGGGCCACCGTCCCAGCCGCCGTCCGGCCCTGTCGATTACATGGCATGTAATCGCGATGATCGACGAGGCGGGGCAATAATCGCCGCATGACGCAGGACCGGCCGGTCGGTGAGCTGCTACGCGAGTGGCGGCACCGCAGAGGGCTCAGCCAGCTCGATCTGGCGATCCAGGCGGAGGTGTCCGCCAGGCACGTCAGCTTCGTGGAGACGGGACGCACCATTCCCAGCGGCCCGATGGTGTTGCGTCTGGCCGAGCATCTGGGCGTGCCCTTGCGGGAACGCAACCGCCTGCTGGTCGCGGCCGGGCACGCACCCGTCGTCCGCGAACGCCCGCTGGAGGATCCGCACCTGGCGTCGGCCCGGAATGTCCTGGAGCGGATCCTGCGAGGGCACGAGCCGTATCCGGCGCTCGTCGTGGACCGTCGCTGGAACCTGCTGTTCGCCAACGCCGCGATCGACGTCTTCCTGGAGGACGTGGAGGAGTCGTTGCTGCGACCGCCGGTCAACATGATGCGACTGGGCCTGCATCCGGGCGGGTTCGCGCCGCGGCTGCGCAACCTGGAGCAGGTCCGCGCCTACCTGCTGCCCCGGCTCGCCCGCCAGGTGGCGCAGACCGGTGATCCCCAGCTGAGCGCGCTGTATGAGGAGCTGCTGTCCTACGGCCCCGAGGACGATCCGCCGCCGCCCGATCCCGCCGACATCGCGCTGCCCATCCGCATCGGCCATCGCGGAGCGGAGCTGTGCTTCTTCAACACTGTCACGACGTTCGGTGCCGCCTTCGACGTCACGCTGGACGAGATCGCCGTCGAGGCATACTTTCCCGCCGACGACGACACCGCCCGCTTCTTCCGGACAGCAACGCGGAACGGTCGCCGCTGACCATCCTCGTCAGCCGGCCCGCTCCCCCGAGAGTCGGGACTGCACGAAGGTCCGGAACCGTTCGGCGATGACGTCGGGGGCGTTCAGGTCGGGGGCATTGTGGTCGAGCCCTGGCAGGATCTCGTGCCGGGCATCGGGCATGATCCGGCCCAGGCGAGGGAGCACGCCAGTGAGGTAGCCGGGAGATTTGGCGCCGCCGAGCAGCAGCGTCGGGGAGTCGATGCTCGCGTATCTGGCGCCGTCGGAGTCCAGGCGGATGATCTCGCGGATCTCGGCCGGGGTGTTCACCATCATCGCCCGCGCGTCACGGCCGTCGGCCCCCCGCAGCACCATGAACGCCAGCGCGCGGAACACCGGCGTCGGCGCGTCGCCGATGGGGGCCAGGCGGGTGGCCTTGAGCAGGACCGTCATCGCCGCGGTGTGCCTGCCCTTCTCCAGCAGGCGAGTGAACGTCGGCAGCCAGGATGCCGGGAACGACCCGCCGATGCTCACGCCCGGCTCGTAGACCACCAGCGCGTCAACCCTTCGCCGCAACCCGAGGTGCAGGGCGACCAGGCCGCCGTAGCTGTGCCCGAAGACCAGGCGCGCGCCCGTGTGATCCATGACGGCCAGCGCGTCGTCGACCTCGGTATCCACGCTGTAGCCCGGCCCCTGAGGATCGCTCTGGCCACGCCCGCGCCGCTCGATCACGTGCACGCTGTAAGAGCCGGAGAGCTCCTGTGCCAGGGCCCGGTAGTGGTGGGCACGCCGGTTGTTCCCCGGTACCACGACCACCCCCGGCCCCCGCCCCGCACTGAGCGTGGCGACCGTCGCCCCGCTCCGCGAGGTCACTGCGCCGGTCCGCCACTCCGTCGATGCCTTGCCGCCCATTCACGTCCTCCTTCACGGTGGTGGAGGCATGAGCATCGCCGCCGACGCTGGTATCCGCCTGGCAGAACGCTGGCAGCCCGCCGGGAACGGGGATAGGTCAGCGTAGGTCTCGGTTCGCCCAGTTGAGGGCGGCGAGGGCGGGCAGGAGTACGGCCAGCCAGGCATGGTGCACGAGGTCCCAGTTCCGCTCTTCCGGATAGAGCCAGGGCCAGTACGGTCCCCGCAGGACCAGGGTCACCGAGACGATGACCAGCAGGCCGCCCATGCCGGCAAGGGCGGCCGCCCTCCCCTGGTGCATGCGTCCGGCGATCGACGCCGCCAGCAATCCGATCGTGATGCAGACCGCGGCCTCCACCGCCATCCCGGCCACCTTGAGCTGTCCGCCCTCCGGCAATCTGGCGACAGCGATGGCGCACGCGACGCCCCAGGACAGGCCCGCCGCGGCGGCGCCGAAGCCGCACCGCACCCATTGCCGGAGCCACCGGGGCACCGGAGTAGCTCCCGTGCTTGCGCCCATCTCGTCGATCACGGCGAACCCGGCGGCGGCGCCCAGCATCACCCCCAGCATTCTGAGCACGGTGAAGGTGGTCCCGGCACCTGCCTCGATCACCAAGGCCATCACCACGGCAAGCGTTCCCGTGGCCGCGAGGGGAACCCAGTCGATCGCCCGCGCGATCGGCTTGATGAGCTGGATCACGAGCATGGCTTCCCCTTCGCGGGCTCGGCGGCGAACTCGGGGCGCAGTCCCAGCAACGGCAGCGCCTGCTCGACGGTCGTGCTGGGCTTCACCAGCGTGTCCCAGTGCGTCCAGATCCGCTGCCGGGCATCGGGCATGGCGAGCAGCCTGCGCGCGTAGCCCAGTTCGGCCGTGCCGTACCGGATCATCCCCAGCGGCGACTGCACCTGCATGTAGACGGAGGAGCCGACCTGGATCGTCCGGTCCTCGGACGGCGCCGACCCCGCTGACTGGCCGAGAAGCCACAGAGCCACGAGTGCCCTGCCCTGACCTCGCAGGTCGCAGCCTCCCATCGGGATGCCCAGGGCAAGCACCGAGCGGATGAGCTGGGAGGCGAGGATGGAGCGGGAGGCGTCCTCGGCTCCGGCCCGTCCCCACATCATGAACGTGTTGATGGACTCCGCGTTGTCACGGTACTCACCCATATCCCTGATCTGTCGCACGATCGGCAACCGGTCACGCCGCGTCGGAGGCAGCGCCCGCGCGACGGGCTCCAATGCCGATGCCCAAGCGGGGATCCAGGTGACGTAGTCGCGGAAGGCGCAGTAGGTGAGGACGTCGTGCTTCTCACATCGCTGAGCGGTCTCCTGTCTGGTGACGGTCGCGGTGGCTGCCGTGGGCACCGCCACCGCCGCGGCGGTCAGAGCGGCGACGAGGCGGACGGGCCTGGCGCCGTGCCGGAGCAGGGCAAGGGTCGCGAAGAGAGCGACGCAGGCCAGGAGGTAGACCGCATGCGACCCCGATGGGCGTTGCTCCCAGTCAGGCCCGTTGAACAGCACCACAGGCAGGAACCAGCCCCCGTAGCCGCCCAGCTGACTGTTGATGTAGGTGAGCAGCCCGATCAGGAATGCCGCAACGGGGACCGTGACAAGCCAGGGAGTCCACCTGCCGAGCATCGCGCCGAGGGCTGCCGCGAACGGTACGGCCAGCACCCCCGCCAGGGCCTCGTACGGATCGAACACCCCCGCGACCGGACCCATGGCCAGCCGCGCCAGCAGGTAGCCGGTCATCACCGGCAGCGCGATCCCGGCGCCGACCGTGACCGCCGCCAGGGTCGCAGCTTTTGTCCGCTCCGCAGCGCGTCCTGGCATCGCTGCGAGCGTCTCCGGCATGCCGCCCCTGGTGTCCCGGGAGGTCGCGAGGTTGGCTGTGAGCATCATGGCCACGGCCGGCAGCAGCATCGCACCCGACGTGCTCGTCGGATCGACGCTCATGTCGGGGAGCCACTGCCAGGTCGCGAACAATCGCAACCCCAGGCAGAGGGCGGCGGCTCCCCAGGGGATGGGGCTGCGCAGGAGCCTCAGCGCCTCGAACAGGAACAGCGAGCGGAAGATCATGTCGCCACCTCGACGGGCTGCCCCAGCAGGAGCAGGTAGCCGTCCTCGACGGCGGCCGCGGCAGGCGTGGCCCCGGGCGGGCGACTTCCCAGGGTGCGGTAGCGGCCGTCCGATGTCCGCCAGAACAGGTGGGAGTCAGCAGGAGGCGCCGTGGAGATCCAGACCTGGCCGGCCGCGACCTCGGCGAGCTCGGCAGGCGTTCCGTGGAAGACCGCCTGCCCGCCGTTCATCACGATCACGTGCTCGCACAGGGCGGCGACGTCCTCGGTCTGATGGGTGGACAGCAGCACCGTACGGCTCTCGCCGAGCCGGGAGACCAGTGCCCGGAACCGCATCCGTTGCTCAGGGTCCAGGCCGACGGTGGGTTCGTCCAGGATGAGCAGGTCGGGCCGGCCGAGCAGGCTCTGGGCGAGGGCCAGCCGCTGCTTCATGCCGCCGGACAGCTTACGGACCCGGGTCCTGGCCCGGTCGGCGAGATCGACTTCCGCCAGGACCCGCCGTACCTCCCGGTGGCGTTCACGCCTGTCCGTCAGCTCCTTGAGGATCGCGACGTAGTCGACGAGCTCGAAGAGCGTGAAGTGCGGGTAGAAGCCGGGGTCCTGAGGGAGGTAGCCCAGGCGACGGCGCAGTTCGACCCGCTGGCCCCGGTCCGCGGGGTCGAGGCCGAGTGCGCGTATCCGGCCGCTGTCGGGGGCCAGCGTCGTGGCCAGGGTCCGCAGGAGCGTGGTCTTGCCGGCGCCGTTGGGGCCGAGCAGCCCGGTCACCCCCCGTCCGAACTCCAGGGTGAGGTCGTCGAGCACGACGCGCCGGCCGTACGTCTTGGTCAGTCCGTGAACGGTCACGGTCGGGTCCACGTGGGTTCTCCTGAGTCGAAGCGTGCACGTCGCAGGTAGATGAGCGGGACGAGGATCAGGGCGGCCGCGCCGTACAGGGCCTGGGCCGCGGGCGAGAAGGGCGTCAGCGCGTCACCGGTGAGCCTCGCGAAGAGCAACACTCCGCCGAGCCAGGCGACGGTCAGGGCCGCAGCCGAGATCATCGGCGCGAACCGGGTCGACAGGGCCAGGGTGGCGGCTGTGAGCGCCAGAGCGGGCAGCAGCCATGCCGCCGCCGAGAGCCCGAGCGGGCCCGGGAGCAGCAGGGCCGCCACACCCGCCAGCACGATCGCGGTCACCAGCACCGCGACGGCACGCAGCAACAGCACCCTGGCGCCTCCCATGGGCGTGGCCGCCTGGATCTCGTGGACGGGGTCGACGCGTGGTCCGTAGGCGACGGCGACGCCCGCCAGCGGCAGCACCGGCGCGACCACGAGGAACGGCACCACGCCGCCCCGGCCCAGGTGGGCCGCTACGACGGCGAACGCCGTCACCGATGTCACCGCGAGCAGCCACCCACGCGCCAGAGAGGGCGTGGCCGCGAGGAACGTGGCCACGTGCTCGGGAACTCCGAACCAGCGCAGCAGCCGTGCCACCGGCCGCGGCCTGGGACGGTCCACCAGGTCCTCGACCCTCCCCCAGCTCGCGGTGAGCCAGTCCTCCTCGCAGGGCACCGCGGCGCGGCAGCGCTCACACCGGGTGAGATGGCTCTCCACGGACAGCACCTGGACCGGCTCCAGGTGGCCGCTCACGTAGTGCTCGAGCAGCTCGTCGGGCACGTGCCACTGCGCGTTCATGCGAGATGCTCCCTGAGCCGGGCCTTGGCCCGCATGACGCGGGTCTTCACGGTCCCCTCGGGGATGCCGAGGAGATGGGCGGCCTCACGCACGGTGAGGCCGTCGAGGACGGTGGCCTGGATGGCCGCACGCAGCTCGGGCGACAGCCTGGCCAGCGCCTTTCCCAGGTCGCCGTGCTCGACGCCGACCAGGACCGCGTCCTCGGCCGACTCGGTGATCAAGTCCGCGTCGTCCAGAACGGTGAGGGGTGGGCTGGTCCCGCTCCGGCGGAGTCCGGAGATGAGCCTGCGGATCGCGATCGTCCAGATCCACGCCGCCGCCTCGGCCTTCGTCACCCGGTAGCGGTGGGCGTCGCGCCAGATCGCGAGGAAGGTGTCCTGGATCGCGTCGTCCACGAGCTCCCTGTCGGCGCACCTGTGAGCCAGCCGTACGCGCAGCCAGGGCGCGTGGCGCCGATGGAGGATCTTGAGCGCGTCCACCCGCTCGGCGGCGACCGCGGCGAGCAGCTCGGCATCGCTGCTTCGGGGGCCGACCGGCGGCGGTGGCTCATGGCGACGCGCGAAAAATGGCTGCACAGTCTGATCTATCGCAATTCCTCCCCCGATCGGTTCTGGCGTCGGGCACCCGGGCTTCGTGATCGCCGAGGTGGTCAAGTCATACTTGGAGACGACACACGATGCGAAGGGTCGCAGTTGGGACATGATCGACCTGCCGGCTCCTTTTCGTCGGCTACAGCCACAGCAACCACCTGGTGGCTTTCGTGACGAAGCATCTGACGCGGAGCCGCGAGAGATCCTCGCTCGCGTGGAGGGGCTCACTGCATCACCCAGCAGCAGCCGTCCGTCCCCGGCTAGCTCGCTGAACCATTCAAGACAGGAGTACGACGATGAAGACCAGTCCCGCCTACCAGGTGACCGACCCTGCGACGGGCGAGGTCGTCGAGGCGTTCGAGACAGCGACCGACGCGGACGTCGAGGCCGCGCTGACGGCCTCCGCCGCGGCGTACAGGAGCTGGAAGGACGTCCCGATCACCCGGCGGGCCGAGATCGTCAGCAAGGTCGCGGCACTGTTCGCCGAGCGCGCGGATGAGCTCGCGGCGATCGCGACCCAGGAGATGGGCAAGCCGACCTCGGAGGGAGTGGAGGAGGCCGAGTTCTGCCAGTCGATCTTCGACTACTTCGCGACCGAGGGCCCGACGCTCGCCGCGGACCAGCCGATCAAGACGTTCTCCGGCGGAAAGGCGGTCGTACAGAAGCTGCCGGTCGGTCCCCTGCTCGGGATCATGCCGTGGAACTTCCCGTTCTACCAGATCGCCCGTTTCGCGGCGCCCAACCTGATGCTGGGCAACACGATCATCCTCAAGCACGCCGAGTCGGTGCCGAGGTCGGCGCTCGCGGTCGAACAGATCATGAAGGACGCCGGCGTGCCCGAGGGCGCGTACATCAACCTGTTCGCGACCCACGAGCAGATCGCGACGATCATCGCCGACCCGCGGTTGCAGGGCGTCTCGCTGACCGGGTCGGAGCGGGCCGGTGCGATCATCGCGTCGCTCGCGGGGAAGAACCTGAAGAAGTGCGTGCTCGAGCTGGGAGGCTCGGACCCGTACGTGGTTCTCGACAGCGCCGATGTCTCGGCGTCGGCGGAGACGGCGTGGGGCTTCCGCATGTACAACATGGGCCAGGCCTGCAACTCCAACAAGCGCATGATCGTGATGCACGACATCTACGATGACTTCGTCTCCGAGCTCACCCGGCAGGCGAGCGCCATCGAGCCGGGGTCGTTCGCCCCGATGTCTTCCCGGGCGGCTGCGGAGACGCTCGCGGCCCAGGTCGACGACGCCGTCAGCAAGGGCGCGACGCTGCACGCCGGCGGTGTGCTCAGTGACGGCCCGGCGGCGTACTACTCCCCCGCCGTCCTCACGGGTGTCACCCCGGACATGCGGGCCTACCGCGAAGAGCTCTTCGGGCCGGTCGCCGTGGTCTACAAGGTCGGCAGCGACGAGGAGGCCCTGGAGCTGGCGAACAACACGCAGTACGGACTGGGTGGCTCGGTGTTCAGCACCGACGTGGATCGTGCCGCGTCGGTGGCCTCATCGCTCGAGACCGGGATGTCGAACGTGAACACCCCGGCCGGTGAAGGCGCGGAGATCCCGTTCGGCGGGGTGAAGCGCTCCGGGTTCGGCCGCGAGCTGGGTCCTCTGGGCATGGACGAGTTCGTGAACAAGCGGATGTTCTTCGTCGCGGACTGACAGCCTGACGAGTCCGAAGGCCTGTATGGACGAGGGGGCATCACGGTCGTACGACCGTGATGCCCTCGTGCGCTGGGGTGGCTACCTGCCGTTGACGGCCACCTCGAGCAGGTCGATCGTCGAGCCGTTCGCGTTCCCGTCGAACGCCAGCCTGACGTACCGGGCCTTGGCGTTCAGCGGGTATCGATTGGCGAACCCGAAATCAGCGGTGCCCGTCGGCCCGTTGATCGTGCCGGCGTCGTTCCATGACACCCCGTCCTCGCTGGTCTGGATCTTGATGGTCCTGGGCGTGTCGAGGTATTTCTGATCAAGGGAGTTGAAGTTGACGGCGATGCCGGAGACGTCGGAGCTCGCCCGGAGCTTGAACTGGATCCACGCCGCCTCGCCCGCCGGTACCGACCATTTCGACTGGTCGAAGCGATTGCCCTCGATCGTCCGGCCGTCGACGAGGTTGGCCACGCCGTCCTGGTGACTCGAGGTGATCTCGGCGGACTCCGCGAGGTTGCGGTACGGCAGCAGGTCCAGGAAGACCCTGTTGGTCGTCACCGTCTTGCCGTCCAGCGTCACGTCCGCCCATACGACCGCTCTCGTGGGCTTGTCCACGGCCGGTATGATGATCTTGTTGTGCCTGAAGGAGAACGTGTCCGCCTCCTGGATCGCGATCGGCTTGTACTTGTCGCCACCGTTCAGGTCGACGATGCCGCCGTGCCAGCTGATCCGCGCCGCGTCCAGTCCGATCGGGCCGCCCTTGGCCGACCTGCCCTCCAGCGCGTAGCGCAGCCCGTCGTTCAGCGGGAACTCGCCGTACGCTTCCTTTCCTGCGATCCGTAGGGACGCCTCGATCATGTCGTCGGCCGCGTACACGACGCCGTCCTTGACCCTGACCTTCAACGTGCCCTGCTTGGTGACGCCCTCGTACGTGCCGGAGACGGTGATGGTGGTCGTACCGTCCGACACCGCGGTCACGACTCCATGACCGTGCACCGCCGCCACCGAGGGATTCGCGCTGCTGTACGTCACGTTCGAGAGTGCGGCTTTCAGCGCGGGGTAGGTCATGTATCCCTCGGTGCGGACCTTGAGCATCGAGGGCGCGACCTGCTCGGCGGTCGCGACGACGTCGGTCAGCTTGTACGTCCGGGCCGGATCATCGGTCACGATCTTGATGATCGTGTCGACAGGGTCCTCCCGCACATCGGCCAGGTTGATCGACAGGCTGCTCCCCTGCTGGCTGAACGAAGTCGTCGGGACGCCGCCGTTGAGCCAGGTCACCGACGTCACTCGCTGCCTGACCGGGCTGATGGTCAGGGTCCTGCCGGGGATCGCGTCGAAGCCCTTCTTGCCGTCCGGCCCCTTCATGATGTGCAGGTAGATGGCGTTGTCCCGGGCGGTCGCGTAACCCCACTGCGGACCGGCCGTGCTGTTCGGGAAGGCGAACTGCTCGTAGTTCCCCCGCCCGTTGTCCTCATAGCCGTAGCCGGACAGGAAGTACGGCGTCGTCCCGGTCGTGGACTCGTGTCTCTCCGGGCTGCCCTCCGGGGCGAACCAGCCGATCAGGTTCTCTCTGACGTCGATGAACTCCTGGGCGGCCTTCGGATACCGGGTGGCGATCTCCTGGGGCGAGTGCCAGTTGGGACCGCGGCTGTCGATGATCGACTGATCGTTGTTGTCGGCGTATCCCCGGCCGGCGTTCATGACCATCTCCTTGGCCACCTGCCGGTAGTCGTCACGCTTGCCGTAGTACGGCGACAACTCGTCCCTGGTGTGGATCATCTTCCACGGTTCCATGATCGTCCGCTTGAGGAGGTGGTTGCGTCCCGCGTTGGCGTAGATTCCCGAAGCCTCGGCGGTCCGCAGGTCGGGGTCACCGTACTCCTCGCCCCAGGCGTTCGAATTCACGATGATCTCGTTGGAGTAGTTGCGGATGCCGCTGTAGATGACGTCGAAGTTCTCCGACCTGTGCCCCTGGGGGCCGTCGAAGTACAGGTAGCCCGGGTCGTAGCGGTGGATGAGGTCGGCGATGTCCTGGACGGTCTTGTCGGTGTTCTGGGAGGCGTAGTACAGGCCGAATCTGATGCCGTGACGCTTGACCGCCTGCTCGAACCTCTTGAGACCGTCGACGACCTGCCCGTTCTCGTCCTTGGGATAGTAGAGATGCCGGTCGCTCTTCGGGTCGCAGAACTTCGAGGGCCAGAAGTAGGCCTGCTGGTTCGTCTCGACCGACACCAGCGAGTGTCCCTGGGCCTTGGCTCTCTCCGCCCACCGGTCGACGGAGAAGTTCGGATCGACGAAGTAGCCGTAGATGCCGGTGGCGTGCGTCAGAGCGCCGACCCTGCCCTCCTCGAACCACTTGTTGGGGCGTTCCTTCACGGTGAGGGTGAAGTCCTTGGTGGCGCTGCCGCCCTTGGCGTCGGTCACCTGGACGGTGAGGTGGTAGTCACCGGGCTTCGCGTTGACGCTGATGACGCCCTTGACGCTGTTCAGGTCGACCTTCCCGTCCACCAGGCCGTCGGCGAAGGTGCCGTCGGCGTTCAGCTCCAGGCCGTCGGGCAACTTCCCGGCGATCACCTTCCAGGTGTAACCCGGCGCCCCTCCGGCCGCCATGAACTGGAACGCCGAGGCCGAGACACCGTAGGCGTTGCCGCTGACGGACTTGTTCCAGACGTAGGGCCATTCCTTGTAGCCGGTGGGCAACCCCTGCGACACGACCTTCAGGGTCTCCGACGGGCCCGCCACGGAGTTGATCAGGCCGGGTATCCGGTTGCCCGCCTGATCCGCGACCCGGCCGTAGAAGCCGAGGTAGGCCACGTTCTTGTCCTGGGCCACCGGCACGCCGTTCGCGTTCACGTCCTCGGTGTAGGTGTGCTTGATCTGGATCATCAGCTTGTTCCAGCCCTGGTGCAGCTGGACCGTGGTCTTCGTGAGATCCTTCTGCACTTCCGCCGGCGTGCTCGGACCCGTCATGCACCGATCGTTGACGAAGAGCCGGTAGGAACCGCTCGCCCCGACGTTGAAGGAGGCCTGCTGCTCGACCGGGCTGTAGACGTACGTGTGCGCGTACACGTACTTGTTCCTGGTGTCCACGCCGCGCTTGACCGTGTAGTAACCGTAGAGATCCTGGTAGTCGTCGTAGTTGCGGTTGTAGACGCGGTCGTCGAAGTAGTCCCACGTCTTGCTCTCGCCGCCGGAGCTCAGCGCCTCTCCGGCCTCCGGGGTGATCTTCGTCTTCCCGTCGACGGGTTCCGCCCTGTCGTAGACCTCGATCTCGGCGATCCCGGTGATCGACGGGTACGGCACGCGGCCCTTGTCGATCTCGACCCTCATCTCGCGGACGTTCTTCAGGCCGGGCCGTACCGCATAGACGGTGGGATCCGAGGTGCCCGCGACCTGGCCGGACTCCACCTTGCTGCCGTCATCCAGGGTGAAGGTGAGGTGGTACCACTTGTTCACATGGCGCGAATCGCCCCACTGCGCGATCCGCACCTCGTTGAGCGCGATGGGCTCGCGCCACTTGAGGTTCACCCACGGGCTGGGGTCGTTCTCGGTCACCCACTGCTTCCTGGTGTCGCCGTCGACCAGGTAGGTGACGGGATTCACCGCCAGGGTCGATGACGAAGCCGTGATCTCCGACGCCTTGGGAGCCTCGTTGACCGGCTCGCCGACCTCGCATTCGTAGAGTTTCTCGACCACCGGCGCGTCGAACGGGCCCGACACCAGCCACGAGTTGATGAACGGCGCGTCGCCGGCCACCTGCTGCGCGGAAGCGTTCGCCGTGAAGAGGCCGAGTAACAATGCTGCGACGGCCGCTACGACACCTAAGACTTTTCTCAAGGTTCCCAGTGCCCTTCTGTCAGGCTTTGAGGCTTCCCGCCGCCAGTCCCGAACGCCAGTGCCGCTGCAGGACGATGAAGGCGATGACGAGCGGAACGACCGAGATCAGCGAGCCGGTGACCACGAGGTCGTACCAGGGCTGGTCCCGCAGCTGGCTGTTCCAGAAGTAGAGCCCCAGCGTCAGCGGCCAGAGCTTGTCGTCGGCGAGCATCATCAGCGGCAGGAAGAAGTTGTTCCAGATCCCGACGAACTGGAACAGGAAGATCGTGACCAGCGCGGGCGACATCAGCCGCAACGCGACGGTGAAGAAGATGCGCAGGTCGCCGGCGCCGTCCATGCGAGCGGCGTCGATCAGCTCGTCGGGTACGGAGGACGCCGCGTACACCCGGGCCAAGTAGACCCCGAACGGGGTCACGACGCTCGGGATCAGCACCGACCAGTACGTGTTGACGATGCCGGTGGAGGACGCGAGCAGGTAGAGCGGCAGCGCGAGCAGCGGCGGCGGGATCAGCACCGCGCCGATGATCACTGCGAAGAGACCTTCGCGGCCCCGGAACGGGTACTTGGCCAGCGCGTACCCTGCCATCGCCGCGATGAGCGTCGCCGCCGCCGCGCCGCCGGCCGAGTACAGCAGGCTGTTGAGGATCCAGCGCGGGAAGGCGCCGTCGCTGTGGGTGAAGACGCTCCTGACGTTGTCGGCGAGGTGCAGGTCCGACCCGAACCAGAAACCGTTGCCGCCGAACAGGTCGCCCTTGGACTTGGTGGCCGAGACGATCAGCCACCACACGGGCAACAGGAAGTACCCGGTGATCGCGAACAGGAGCACCGTGGTGCTCAGGCGGGTGATACGCATCACGAACCCTTGGTGCTCAGGCGGAGGAAGCCGTAGGAGAAGACGAACGTGGCCAGGGCCAGGACCACCGCGATCGCGGCGGCGAAGTTGTAGTCGTTGAGGCCGAACGCCGCCTGGTAGGAGAGCATCACCGGCGTGTAGCCGCCGCTGATCACCGAGGCCATCGGCCGCAGCACCATCGGCTCGCCGAACAGTTGCAGCGTGCCGATGATGGAGAAGACGCCGGTCAGGGTGAGCGAGGGCCGCAGCAGCGGGATCTTGATGTGCCAGGCGATCCGCACGCCGGAACAGCCGTCCACCTCGGCCGCCTCGAACAGCTCGCGCGGGATGGCCCGCAGCGACGTGTGCAGGATCACCATGTTGTAACCGGTCCAGGACCAGGTGACGATGTTGCCGATCGACCACAGGATCGTGTCGGCGGACAGGAAGTCGACCGTGGAGCCGAACGGGCTGAGCCCCGGCGCGTAGAGGAACGACCAGAGGACGGCCGCTATCACGCCGGGGATCGCGAACGGCAGGAAGTAGGCCAGCCGGAAGAACCGCCCGAACCGCACCACGCGCGAGTCCAGGATCAGGGCCAGCAGCAGGGCGAGCCCGAGCATCACCGGCACCTGGACCAGGCCGAAAGCAAGGACGCGGAGCACGCCGCCCACGAACGCGCTGTCGGCGAACACCCGCGCGTAGTTGGACAGCCCCGCGAACACGGTCTCGGCCGGGCCCAACCCGAGCCCGGAGCGCTGAACCCGGAACAGGCTCTGGTAGACGGCATACCCGACGGGGAGCACGAAGACGGCCCCGAACAGGACAACGAACGGCGCGAGCAGCAGGGCGGGCGCCCGGTGGCGGCGGATCATCCTGCGACCTTCAGGCCCTTCGTCCTCATCGCCTCGACCGTCTTGGCCTGCAGGGCGTCCAGCTGGTTGGGCAGCGTGCCCTTCCCCGAGTACGCGACGTTGACGGAGTCGGTCAGGTCGGCGCCGAACTGCGACTGCATCGGCCCCCACTGCCAGCTCGTGTCGGTGTTCTGTGCCGCCTCGGCGAACACCTGGAAGATGTTCTGGCCACCGTAGTAATCGACGCCGGTGTTCACCTCGGGCAGCGACAGTCCCGCGGTGGCGGCCGGGTAGATCCCGGTCACCTTGATCAGGTTCTTCAGGCTGCCGGGGTCGGTGCTCATCCAGGTGGCGAACTCGACCGCCTCCTTCTTGTGCGCGCAGCCCTTCAGCACGGCCGTACCGGATCCGCCCTCGTTGCCGAACTTCTTCTCGCCCGCCGCCCACTGCGGCATGGGGGCCACGGCGAACTTGCCCTTGGCAGCGGGAGCGTTCTCGGCGATCAGCGGGTGCAGCCAGACCGCGCCGATCGCGGTGGCGACCTTGCCGGACTGCAGCGAGCTCCACCACGCGGCGCTGTAGCCCTCGTCGGTGACGTTCACCAGCTTCTTGTCGATGAGCCCCTGCCAGAACTCGGCCATCCGCCGGGTCTCGGGAGAGTTGACGGCGACCTTCCAGCTGTCGGCCTCGGTGGAGAACCACTTGGCGCCGCTCTGCCAGGCCAGCCCGGCCAGATCGACGGCCCGCAGGTTCAGGATGTACGCCTTCGGGTCGGCCTGGTGCAGCTTCTCGGCCGCTTTCGCGAACTCGTCCCACGTCTTGGGTACGGCGATGCCGTACTTGTCGAAGACGTCCTTGCGGTAGTACAAGCCCGTCGGGCCGGTATCGACCGGAATGCCGTAGGTCTTGCCGACGATGCTGACGTGGTTCCAGGTCCACGGGATGAACTGCCCCCGGGCGCCTGCTGTCTCGCTGGTCACGTCCTCCAGGGCGTTCTCCATCAGGAAGGTCGGCATCGACTCGAAGCCGATCTGTGCCAGGCAAGGGGCGTTGCCCGCCTTGACGGCGGAGAACATCTTGTCGTAGCCGCCCTTGCCGCCCGACGGCAGCTTGTTGAAGGTGACCTGGACGTCCTTGTGGGCGGCGTTGAACAGCTCGACCGACTTGTCGTAGCCGGGCGCCCAGCCCCAGAACTCGAGCTTGACCGGACCTGCGCCACCATCGGCGCCGGGTGAGGGCGAACCGCACGCCGTCAATGCCAGCGGCAGCGCCGTCAAGGCAGCGGCGATCGTCTTCTTGTTCACTGGTGCGTCCTTCTTGCCGAGCGCCGCGGACGCTCGGCGTTGTCGTGTGGTCAGGGGAGGCGGCGCAGGGCGTCGTGGACCATCCACGAGCCGCCGGTCGTGGTGATGGTGATCGTCTTGTCGCCCTCCCCGAGCCGGGCGGCCGGGAGGGTGACGTTGAAGGTGGAGGGCTTGACGCCCTCGCTCCCCCGGTGGCCGCGGCCGGTGTCGCACAGCCCCATCGCCAGGGAACCCGCGCTGATTCCCACGCCGCCGGCCGCCTCGGCGGCGGGCATAGGTAACCCCGCGACGACCGCGCCGGCTCCTCGATGTTTGCTCATCTGCACTCCTGAGGTTCGAGCACCTGAGCAGCATGTATCGGATTCATCCGGACTGGAATCGTGGCAGCTGCCAACAGCCTGACCTCAGTGACCAGGCAAGATCTCGCTCAGACGCGGTTTCCTCAGTATGTGGCCGGATATCGTGATCGTCAATAGATCTGAACTATCATCGCGAACCACGACTTAGCTACGAAAAATCGGCGTAGCCGATCCCCGGGCCGGTTGGGGCGCGCAGGAGACCGTCAGGCCCGATCGCCGGCTCGCGGATCACCGGGTTGGTGTAGACGAGGGACTCGTAGTAGGTGGTGTTGGGGATGGCCATGCACAGGTGCGCGTTGACGACGCCCGTGCCGTGGACCTCCGCCCGGAGCTGGAAGCTGTCGGCGAGATGGGCGATGCGCATGGCGCCGGTGATACCCCCCTTGTACTGGGCGCTGGTGCGGACGTAGCCCGCGGTGCCCGCGACGACGAAGTCGGCGACGTTCATGTGCGCGCCGTCGGAGGTCTCGGCGACCAGCAGGGGCACGCTCACGCGTTCGGCGAGCCAGCGGTAGGCGGTCACGCTGAACTCGCGGATCGGCTCCTCGTACCAGGTGTATCCGGCCTCGGACAGGGCCTGCCCGAGGTAGAGGGCATCGGCGAAGTCGAAGCCGGCCGAGCCGTCGTACATGAGGGGCACGGCGTCGCCGACGTGCGCCCGCAGCTTCTGGCAGAGCTCGGCGTCGGCGCGGGCGTCGCCCCAGGCGTGCAGCTTGATGGCCCGGTAACCCAGGTCCAGGCACTGGTCGGCGACGTCGAGGTACTCCTCCACGGTGGAGAAGGTCACCGTGGAGGCGTAGGCGGGGATGGCGTCGCGGTAGGTGCCGAGCAGCTGGTGCACGGGCAGGTTCGCGGCCTTGCCCGCCAGGTCCCACAGCGCGACGTCGACCAGGCCGAGCGCGTAGATGGGCAGCTCCTCGATCCGGTCGAGCTCCCACAGGCGGTGCCACAGCAGTTCGCGCCAGAGCGGGTCGCGCCCCAGCAGGTCCTCGCGGATCCTGCGCTCGACCAGGTCGGCGACGATCAGGCCGCGCCGCGTGTGCGCCTCGCCGACCAGGCCGTCGTCGGTCTGGAC
This sequence comes from Nonomuraea sediminis, assembly GCF_018531495.1. GTDB lineage: Bacteria > Actinomycetota > Actinomycetes > Streptosporangiales > Streptosporangiaceae > Nonomuraea > Nonomuraea sediminis. The sequence continues at coordinate 262,885 of NZ_JAHDTI010000007.1, read as the reverse complement.
GCGCAGGACGCCGCCGACGACCGGCCCCTCCGAGCCGGGCAGCCCGGCTCGCCAGCGGAAGGGCGGCTGGCCCGGCAGGTCGACGAGTTCGACGGTGACATCAGTGATTCGCATGGGTTCCTTCGTCGTGGGGGAAGAGGCGGTGACGGATCTCCGCCTGGAACTGCGCCATCGTCATGTCGATGTGCTGGGTCATGAGCATGACCGCCCGCTCTTCGTCGCCTGAGGCGACGGCGTCGGCGATCGCCAGATGCTGGTCGGCCGCCACCACGAGCGAACCGCCCGCAACGCCCGCCAGCCCGATGATGCTGACCTCCCGCTGGAGGCGCTGCACCGACTCGATGGTCGCCAGCAGGAACATGTTGGCCGCCGCGGCCGCCACTTCATGGTGGAAGCGCTCGTCGGCGCGGTTGAAGCCCTCGTGGTCGTCGCGCGCGGCGGCTTCCGCCGACAGCTGCGCGGCCTCACGCAGCGCCTTCACCTGCGTGGGTACGGCTCGCTGCGCGGCCAGCATGGTCGTGGCGGACTCGATGTGCCGCCGGAACTCGAACATCTGGTCAACCTGCCCCAGGTCGGCGGGCAGGAACTGGGAGAACGACTGCGTCCATGGGGCGTCCTCCACCTCGGCGACGTAGATTCCCCTGCCCTTCTGCACGCTCAGCCGCTTCAGCGCCGAGAGGATCTTCACCGCCTCCCGCACGACCGTTCTGCTCATCTGTACGGCGTCCGCCAGGTCCTTCTCGGTGGGAAGGCGATCCCCCGGTCTGAGTCCCGCGCTGACGATGTACTCGAGAATCCGCTCCGCGGCGATCTCGTAACCGGGCCGGTAACCGGTCTCCGAGCCCGGCTCCTGCGGTTGGTTCAATCCGTTGCTCATCTCTTATCCGATCCTGCTCATGGCCGCATTCTAGCCGGAATGTTTCAGATCTATAGCTGCCGACTTCGGAGATAAATCAGATCCAAGGGTTGACTTCGTCGGGTCAGCCCTCTCAGACTACGGATCACTCAGGGGCGTACCAGCGCCTTCGTCACAGGAAGTATCAGATCAATCCCCTCTGGAAGGACACTTGTATGCGTGCGAAGCCACGATGGAGGTCGTCAGTCTTCGTGGCGGCGCTCCTGCTGAGCACCGCCGCGTGCGGCGGCGGCGCCGGCTCCGGCGACGGGAAGGTCGAACTCAGCTACCGGATCTGGGACAAGAACCAGCTTCCCGCCATGCAGCGGATCGTCGACAGGTTCCAGTCGACCCACCCGAACATCCGGGTCGGCATCCAGCTCACCGCCAGCCAGGAGTTCTGGACGAAGCTCCAGGCCGACGCGACAGGAGGCAGCGCGCCCGACGTCTTCTGGATGAACGGCCCGCACGCCCAGCTCTACGCCTCCAACGGCATCCTGCTGCCGCTCAAGGTGAACCTGTCCGACTATCCCGAGGCGCTGTCGCGGATCTACAGCTACCAGGGCACCCAGTACGGCGTGCCCAAGGACTTCGACACGGTGGGCCTCTGGTACAACAAGAAGCTCTTCGACGCCGCCAAGATCAAGTACCCCGACGACACCTGGACCTGGCAGACCGTCACCCAGGTCGCGCGCAAACTCACCAACGCCTCCAAGGGCGTCTACGGAATCCTGGCTCCGCCCTTCGGCCAGGAGAACTACTACGACACCATCTTCCAGGCGGGCGGACAGGTCATCTCCCCCGACGGCAAGTCCTCGGGATACGACCAACCGGCCACCATCTCGGGGCTGCGGTTCTGGACCGACCTGATGAAGGCAGGGGTGTCCCCGTCGCTGAAGTCGATGACGGACACCTACCCGACCCAGCTGTTCGAGTCCGGCAAGGTCGGCATGTACTACGGCGGGTCCTGGAACGCCATCGAGTTCGCCAAGAACGACGTCACCAAGAACGACGTGGACGTCACGGTGCTGCCCCAGGGGACCAAGCGCGCCGTCGTGATCCACGGCCTGGCCAACGTCGCCTACGCCAAGACCAGGCACCCCAAGGAGGCGACCGAGTTCCTCACCTTCCTGGGCTCGAAGGAGGCGGCCGACATCCAGGCCCAGACGGGCACGGTCATCCCCGCCTTCAACGGCACCCAGGACACCTGGGTCAAGTCCATGCCCCAGTACCACCTGCGCTCGTTCCTGGACCAGCTGGCCTACGCGGTGCCGTTCCCGACCTCGAAGAACACCGACGCCTGGCAGACCCAGGAGCCCACGATCCTGGGGCCCGCCTGGTCGGGCGAGAAGGACGTCGACACCGCGGCCAAGGAACTGGCGGTGGCGATGAACACGGCCCTGGGCAAGGAGAAGTGAGACCTCCCGGGCGCGGCGCCGAGCACGCGTGGGCCTACGCCATGGTCGCGCCCATGACGATCGGGCTGGCGGTCTTCTACCTGTGGCCCATCGCGCAGACCTTCTACTACAGCTTCACCAAGACGGGCCCCTTCGGAGGACACACCTGGATCGGAGGTGCGAACTACCGCGCCCTGGTCGACGAACCGGCTGTGGCCCAGTCGGTGACCAACACGCTGATCTACACGGCCGTCCAGCTCGCCGGAATCCCGCTCGCGATCCTGGTGGCCGCCCTGCTCAACCGGCGAGGGCTCCGCGGGCGCTCGATCTACCGGACGCTGTACTTCCTGCCGGTGGTCACGATGCCGGTGGCCGTGGCCATGCTCTGGCGCTGGATGTACAACGGCGACTACGGCGTGGTGAACTACCTGCTCTCCCTGGTCGGGATAGCAGGTCCGCACTGGGCGGCCGATCCGTCCGTCGCGCTGTACGCCCTGGCCGCGATCGGCATCTGGATGGCCCTCGGCTACAACATGGTCATCTTCCTGGCCGGGCTCCAGGGAATCCCCACCGAGTTCTACGAAGCCGCCGCGATCGACGGGGCGAGCCCGGTCCGGACGTTCTTCCGCATCACGGTGCCGCTGCTGAGCCCGAGCATCTTCTTCGCCACCGTCCTCACGATGATCAACTCGCTGCAGATGTTCGACCTCGCGTACATGATGATGAGCACCCCCGGCAGCGCGGCGGGCACCGCCAACCCCGCGCTCCCCCGGGTCCGTACCATCGCCTACCTCTTCTACCAGAAGGCGTTCGTCGAGCACGATCTCGGCTTCGGCGCCGCGGTCGCCTTCGTGCTGCTGGCGTTCATCCTGGCCATGACCGCCATCCAGTTCCGCCTCCAGCGCAGGTGGGTGCACTATGCGTAGCGGTACGGCCGGCACGAGACGCTACGCGGCTTCGACCGCCACCCACCTCGTGCTCGTGACGGGCGCCCTGGCGATGCTCGGCCCGTTCGTCTGGCAGTTCCTCACATCGGTCAAGACGTTCAGCGAGACCACCCGGGTCCCGCCGACGCTCCTGCCCGAGCACTGGCAGTGGGGCAACTACGCGCGGGTCTTCGACGTGCTGCCCTTCCAGCACATGTTCCTCAACACGGTGCTGATGACCGCGGGAAGGACCGTCGCCCAGCTGATGCTGTGCTCGCTGGCCGCCTACGCCTTCGCCCGCATGCGCTTCAGGGGCAACAGCCTGCTCTTCGGGCTGTTCCTGTCGGTGCTCATGGTGCCCAGCCAGCTCTTCCTGATCCCGCAGTACCTCATCATCCAGGACCTGGGCTGGGTGAACACGCTGGCAGGGCTCATCGTGCCCGGGATGTTCAGCGCGTTCGGCACGTTCCTGCTCAGGCAGTTCTTCCTCGCGCTGCCACGCGACATCGAGGAGGCGGCACGGCTGGACGGTGCCAACCCGTTGCGGGTGTACTGGCACATCGCGCTCCCCCTGGCCAAGCCCGGGTTGATCGCGCTGACGATCCTGACGGCGCTCTGGTCGTGGAACGACCTCATGTATCCCCTCGTCGTCACCACCGACCCGAGCACCATGCCGCTCTCGGTGGGCCTGGCGACCCTGCAGGGCGAGCACTTCACCGACTACTCGATGCTGATGGCGGGATCGATCATGGCGACCGTACCGATGATCGTCGCCTTCGTCCTGCTGCAGCGGCACTTCGTCCAGGGCATCGCCTTCACCGGTAGCAAGGGCTGACCACATGAACGATCTGAGACTCGGCGTGATCGGCCTCGGCGTCCGCGGAGACCTGGCGGACCTGGCCCACCGCCCCGGAGCGGGTTCCCGGGTGGTGGCCTGCTGCGATGTGGACCCGAAGGCGCTGTCAGGCGTCAGCGACCGGTTCGGGCCCGGGGTGGAGACCACGACCGACCATCGCGAGCTCCTGAGCGCCGGGCTCGACGGAGTGCTGGTGCTGACGCCGGACCACACCCACGAGCGCATCGCCCTGGACTTCCTGTCCGGCCGGGTGCCGGTGTTCCTGGAGAAGCCCATGGCGATCACCACCGCGGGCTGCGACCGCCTGCTGGCCGCCGCCCAGGCCGCCGGCACGCGCCTGTACGTCGGGCACAACATGCGCCACATGCCCGTCGTCAAGGCCATGCGCCGGCTGATCGACGCGGGCGCCATCGGGCAGGTCAAGGCCATCTGGTGCCGCCACTTCGTCGGCCACGGCGGCGACTTCTACTTCAAGGACTGGCACGCCGACCGGCGCAACACCACCGGCCTGCTGCTGCAGAAGGGCGCGCACGACCTCGACGTCATCCACTGGCTGGCCGGCGGGTACTCCCGGCTGGTGACCGGCATGGGCGGCCTGGTCGTCTACGGCGACATCCAGTCACGCAGGGACCGTACCGGGGAGCGCATGACCGACTGGCTGGCTCCCGAGCTCAACTGGCCCCCGCTCCAGCAGCGTGACCTCAACCCGGTGGTGGACGTCGAGGACCTCAGCATGATGCAGATGCGCCTGGACAACGGCGTCTTCGCCAGCTACCAGCAGTGCCACTTCACCCCGGACTACTGGCGCAACTACACCGTCATCGGCACCGAGGGGCGCATCGAGAACTTCGGCGATGCGGGCGACGTGACCATCAAGATCTGGAACCGCCGGTCGGACTACCACGCGGACGCCGACGACTCGGTCCAGCTCCAGGCCGCCCCGGGATCCCACGGCGGCGCCGACCCACGTCTGATCGAGGAGTTCCTCGACTTCGTCCGCCGCGGCGGCACCACCGTCACCTCTCCTGTCGCCGCCCGCGAGGCGGTCGCCGCGGGGTACGCGGCCACCCAATCCCTGCGAAGCGGCGGCCTCCCCGTCGAGATCCCGCCTCCTGACCCGGCGGTCGCCGCCTATTTCGACAACGGCCAGCGATAGCACACCCCCGAGATCCAGGAGGACCAGGGCCTCTCTTCGACCATGCCGGGAATCGATCCGCGGACCTGCTTGGAGTCGCGGAGCCGGGCAATGCGCACCTGGGCATGGCCGTGTTGAACACCAGGTACCGCGAGAAGTTGATCTGCTCCGACCTCGTGGTCCAAGAGTCGGCTGTGGGGATGAGCTGGTGATGTCCCAGCGGCCAGGCATCGGTTATCTCGACAAATGCAAGGAGGTAGCGTGAAGAGATTATCCGGCGTCGTCGCAACTGCGGTTGTGTTCGCATTTGCGGCGGCCGGCAGCGTTCTCGCTGGACCGCAGGCTCGTGCGGCTCAGACGGGAGGGACCGCGCCGTATCTGAATCAGTGGGCGGTGTCCGGTCCGTACACCGATCCGGTAGTCGAGCAGTCTCCTGCTCCCGTCGTTCCCGCCATGGGCGCGTCCCTGGGCGATCCGGCCGGCAAGGAAACATCCACCTGGCAGTACTTCGACGACCGCATCTTCAACCGGAACTACGACGACTACAACGACCTGATGGGCTATTTCGACGTCAAGCAGGGGCAGCCCACAGCCAACAAGTGGGTTGTGGCCGCGAGCTACGTCTACAGTCCGGTCGCGCAGACTGTTCAGTGGCAGGTGGGCGGATCGGGACTGTACCGGCTGTTCGCCAACGATGCTCCGGCCGGGCAACAGGACCGCGTCGCAGGTCGGGTGAGCAAGGAAGGTACGAGACGTCCGATCCAGCTGAAGCCGGGCTGGAACAAGCTTCTCATCGAGATTCAGCACAAGAACACCGGCACCAGCAAGAACTTCCTTGGCTTCTACGCGAGGCTCTGCGACGGTGCAGGCAATGTCGTTCCCGGGTTGACGTACTCGGTCACCGGGCCGAACGTGGCCGACAATCAGCTCAGCATCGCCACCCAGGGGCTGAGCATCGACCGGCATGCGTTCGATGCGCGCAACGCGGATGTCCCGGCGAACGACTACCCGTCCAACGCACTGCCATACGCCTACGACGAGAACCCGTATGTCGGCATGGTGGCAAAGATCGACGGCAACCGAAACACGTCGAGCATTGCTCCGCAGGCGTCTCCCTTTGCCTTCCAGGCAGCCGGCGGCAGCCCCGGCTACTCCTGGACACTCGCCGACGGTCAGTTGCCCCCCGGCCTGACGCTGGCGCCGGACGGCCACATCGACGGCACGGTCTCGGACGGCGCCAACGGCGCATCCCAGAAGGACTACACCTTCACCGTGAAGGTGACCGATGCCCGCGGTTCCACGACAACGAAGCCGTACACCATGACGGTCAAGAAGAACCCGGTCGACTGGTTCGTCGAAGGCAAGATGTCGGCCCTGTCGCACACCACCGGCACGATGCCGAACCTGTACGACCCGAACTTCAACTACGACGAGTGGGCACAGACGGCCAAAGAGATGGGCATGACCCTGCTCTCGACCGAGAGCCTGCAGAACACCATCTACTACTGGCCCTCGCCGAACGCCAACCTGACCCCGAACAACGCCAACAAGCAGTACAAGTACAACGCCCTGTTCCAGGCCGCGGACGGCAGCTGGCAGATCCGGGACCGGGTGCTGCAGGCCAAACAAGCCGCCGAGCGGTACGGGTTGAAGTTCGGCGTCTACGTGTCTTCGCTCTACGAAGGATCCGAGATCCTCGAAAGCGATATCCAAGGTCTGGTCGCGAGATACAACCCGTGGTACCTCTTCGCCGATGGCGGTCCGGAGAGCTATTCCAATCCCGACGTCGCCTGGAGCTCAGCGCGCAACTACAACGATCGGGTCCTGATCGATGCGAACCCCAACGCGCAGACCGGCGACCAGGACATCACTCTTCACGAGCGTCCGTTCTGGAACAGCGAACCGTACAACGGGGGTGGCTGGCATGCCGGAATCCTGCCGCAAACCAGAAAAGTTGCGCATGAGGAATGGAACGACCCGTACACGACGGCACTCGACGTCTGGACGCAGTACGCCAAGGGGAACGAACGTGACGATTGGGCCGAAGCCACGAAAGAACTGATCAACCAGTACGGTCACGGCTATGTGATGAACTACGACTCCTCCATCACCGTGACTCGTGGCATGGACAACCTGAGCAGCAACCTGGACAACACGAACATCTTCTCGATGGTGCCGATCTCCTCGCAGCAGCTGTCGGACATGCGGACTTCGATCGTGAAGTGGATGGACAACGGGCGCGGACCCGATCTTCGCGAGTCGATGTACGGCACCATGCCGTACACCATGGACTACACCCTGAAGCCCGGCTGGTACACCGACCCGCAGAAGGCGATCGCTCACGGGCAGGGGCCGGACTGGGGCTACGCCATGTCCCGCGACCAGTACGTCTACATGCACATGATCAAGAACCAAATTGCCGGCGTGGCGAAGGCGGGATTCTCCGGCCAGCCGCGGATGAGCCACATCGGCCCCTTCGACTATCCGGTAGACCAGGTCCGCTGGCTGAACAAGGGCAACTCTCTGCCCTTCACAACAGAGAAAGCGAACGGCAAGTACTACATCTCGATCGACACGTCCGATGTCACAGCAGATCCCATTGACACCATCATCAAGATTCAGACCGAGAGCCCAGTCAGAAATTACAAGATGACGGGTGTCAAGCTCTTCAGCAGCCAGACTGCGGCAAACAGCCTGCAGCTGCGGGCCGAGAGCTACATGAACAACTACACCAACGTTCTCGCACCCGCCAAGCTCAAGTTCACGAGCAGCAATGTGCGGGTCGCAACCGTGGGAGCGGCAACGGGCCTGGTCAAGGCCACCGGCGACGGTGCCGCCACCATCACCGTGACGGCGACCTACAGCGATGGCGTGAACCGTCCTCAGGTCATGACCGACACCTACCCGGTCAAGGTGCAGGACCGCGCCATCTCGGCCGCACTGCCACTTGTGGGCGTGAACATGCTCACCAACGGCGCGCAGTTCTGGGGACAGTTCGCCACCGACAGGGATGTTCCGGTGACGTTCAAGGGCTACACCCGGAAAGGCGGCGAGGTCGACATTCTCGACGCTTCGACCATCAAGTACCACTACGCGACGGTCGACGGCAGGCGCGACAACCCCGCAGGCAAGATCGTGGTCACCGAGGTACCGGCCGACCAGTCACCGTTCACCGTCACAGGCAACACGATGCGGTTCACCCGTAAGGTTTCCACCCCCACGATGTACAGCTACTGGGCCGACATCACGGTGGACGGGAAGGCGTACACCTCGACCAGGAACTACGTCACGCTGCTCCCGGACGCGAACGTGGCGATCGGGATGACGCCGAAGGTGACCACCGACGGCGGCCATGCCAAGGCGCTGTCCGACGGAACGATCAACGACCCGACCGGCGGCAATCTCACGAAGTGGTCGGCGCCGGCGGGCGAGGAGAATCCGAGCATCACCTACGATCTGGGCAAGACGCAGGACCTCTCGCGGGTCAACCTCTTCTTCAACCACCACATGCCGAATGCCGACAACGTCACGTACTACAACGTGCCGAAGAAGGTGAAGATCGAGTACAGCGCCGACGGCTCGCAGTGGACCGCCGGCAACGAGACGAACACGGTCTCCGGCGCAGGGCTGCCGACGTCGCGAAACACGCTGGCCGTTCCGGGCAGCGACACGACGTTGTACGCCTGGGAGCAGGAAGGCCTGTACTACAACTATCCGGTCGATCCTGCCCGGCCCAGCGTGCAGGCACGTTATGTGAGGGTTTCCTTCCCGGGCGGCGGGCAGAACGGCAGCCCGATCGACGTGCTGGAAGTCCGGATGTTCTCGCTGAGAGATCTGACCGCCCTGGGCAGCCTCGCGCTGCAGCCGAAGGCAGGTGCGGACAGCCAGACGGCAACGATCGATGTCAAGGGCTACTCCTTCCTCGGCGAGCCGGTCGACCTGAGGACCGCGAAGGTCGCGATCACCAGCGACAACCCGTCCGTGGTAGCCGTCGGCGAGGACAAGACGCTGTCGTCCGGTGAGGCAGGGAGGGCACGGATCAACGTCACCGCGGAGCTGGCCGGATACCGGGCCGACGACTACTTCTACGTCGACGTCGATGCGGACGGACGCATGTCGTTCCCCGCGTTCCTGAAGCAGGTGAAGCTTACGCTGAGCGACAGCTCCATCAGCGTGAACGCACCGGTCGTCGGCACGATCGAGGGAACTCTGAACACCGGCGAGAAGGCGAACCTGTCGAAGGCGAAGATCGAGTATGTGCTCAGCGACAGCAGACTGGCAGTCGTACCGGGCAGCAACACCATCGTCCTGAAACAACCGATCGCCAGCGGGTTCCAGGCGACCGCAAAAGCAGTCGTGACGCTTGATGGCGTGGCGGTGGAGTCGAACCCGGGGACGATCACGGCGCAAGGCGACAACATCGCGGGCTCGGCCACGGTCACGGTGTCCTCGGTCCGCGACCGGGACGGTGTCCCGGATGGCAACAACCAGGACGACCGCTATCTGGGAACGAAGGCGACGGACGGCAACAAAGCGACGTCCTGGGCGGCGAAGAAGGCGGACCGCAACCCGTGGATCAAACTTCAGTTCCCGTCCCCGGTGGAGATCGACCACATCAACCTGGTCGACCGCGGCGCCGCCGTCAACCAGATCGTGGAGGGCCTGCTGGAATGGGAGGGCGGCAGCAAGAAGGTCACCGGGATCCGGTGGGACGGTCAGCCGGACAACGTCGTGACGTTCGACACGCCGGTCAAGACAAGCTGGGTGAAGTTCACCATCGATCCCGACAACACCTACAACAACCCGAGCGACGCGGAGTGCGGACTGGCCGAGCTCGGCGTGTTCGAGGTGCAGAATACGAAGACCATCGTTGATTTCAGGTCGGTCGCCGTCGATACGACGATCGGCAAGGTTCCCACGCTGCCTGCGCAGACCGAGGCCGTTTACAGTGACGGCACGACCGGATCCGTCGATGTGACCTGGGAACCAGTTACCTCGGACATGGTGGCCAAGAGTGGATGGTTCACCGTCCGTGGTGTCGTCGCGGGAACATCTGTCAAGGCGACAGCCGTCGTCAACGTCGCGGATCAGTAGTCGCGAACGATGTGCCGTCAATCAGGAACGCACGGTGTCCTGAGCGCGGGACGGTACCGAAGGATCATCGGCGGGCCATGACCGTCGAACCCTGACCGGTGGCCCCGAGGCATCGCGCGATGCCTCGGGGCCTGTACCGCTCGAATGATTGTCCATGGTGCCGTGGCTGTCGTTGACCACGACCTCCACGGCGCCCCCGTCGAACGCCCCCTGCACCGCGACGTCGGCGATCAGAACGTGGAGGTGAGCCCTTCCGCGATCTTCTTCAGCTCGGCGGTGACGGCCTCGGCGCCGGAGAACTCCTTGGCGTACGTGGGGCTGAACGTGATCTCGGCCAACTGCTTGTCGCCCATTCTGAGGAAGAGCGTCGGCGTGCCCTTCATCCCGTCCTCCCCGACGTCCTGCACGACCAGGTAGCCGGTACGGTCGCCGATGGTCACCTCCTCGCCGTCCTTCTCCTCGCGGTACGCCTGGATCCGGTCGTCGACCTCCTGGATGGCGGCCGCCTCCTCGTAGATGAAGATCTGGACGCAGTAGAAGCCGTGCTTGTCGCCCTTGTAGTCGTATGAGGTCGAGTACCTGTCGCCGAAGTTCACCGACCACCGGGACCACCGCAGCCGCTCCGGCAGGTACCCCACCCTGACGTGGCCGAACTCCCTCCCATCGCCGAGGTCCCCGAGGTCCGGCGGGTCAGAGGGCAGGGGCGGGGTGTCGTCGATGGGGGGCGGCTCCGGCGCCGCGGTGACCGTGACCTGCTCGCCGGTCGTGGCCACCGAGCCGACGGTCAGGTACGTGACGGGCGCGGCGACGACGGCCACGGACACGGCCACCGCCGCCGTCCAGGCTCTCCTCCTCTTGTTCCGGGAGGAGCGCATCACCCGTTCCACCAGATCGGGCGCGGCATGCAGGCGCGCGGTCTCTTCCTTCATGAGCCGGCGGATCTCGTCCTCAAGCGTGGGCATTCCTGATCACTTCTTCCAGAGTTTCCCGGCCGAGCGCCGAACGGAGCTTGGCTGTCGCCCTCGAGGCCTGACTCTTGACCGTGCCGACCGAGCATCCGAGCACCTCGGCGGTCTGCGTCTCGCTGAGGTCCTCCCAGTACCGCAGGACGATCACCGCGCGCTGCCTGGGCGGCAGGGCACGCAGCGCCTCCATGAGCACATGACGCAGGTCGGCGTCGGTCGCACGGGCCGACGTCTCCGGCGGGCTGTGCATCGGGATGATCCTGAGGATCGCCCGGCGGCGGGCACGGCTGATGGCGGCGTTGACGATGACGCGGCGCACGTACGGCTCGACACTCTCGACGCGGACCCGGTCCCAGTTCCTGTAGGTACGCTCCAGCGCCGTCTGGAGCAGGTCCTCGGCCTCCGTCTCGTCGCCGCAGGCGAGATAGGCGACCCGCAGCAGGCTCGTGGCGCGTGCGGCCACGAAAGCGCCGAAGTCATGTTCCACGCTGCTCACGGCAGTCTGTCCGATTTCACGCCTCCTAATACGCTTCGGCCTTCACGATCGTTGCCTGCCCGCGCAGAACATTTCGCAGGCAACCGTTCAGCAGGCCCAGGCGTATGGACAGGCGTGACTTGGAAACAGATGAAGTTCGCCACCACCCCGGCCCGGCGGCCGCTGATCGCCCTCACCGTTGGCCTGGCCGCCTTCCTGGGCACGCCGGCGTCGGCCGTGGCGGCTCCCCCCGAGGGCGCCTACTGGCACACCAGGGCGCTGACGACGAGCACCCACCCGTGGCGGTTCGGCACCAAGTCGGACCCCTACTCGCTGGTCGAGCAGCGGGTCGACGAGACATGGACCGCGCCCGACGGCCGGGCGTGGTTCGGGTACCGGGAGCTCGCGACGCTGCCCCAGAGCGCGGCGGGCAAGAAGGCGTGGCAGCGCGACGGCTCCCCCGCCAAGTGGAGCGAATCGATCGACGGCAAGACCGTGAAGTTGTCCACCCAGCCCTCGCAGGGGCACGTGGTCCAGGCACGGAAACAGACCTCGTTCCAGCTCGCGGGGCAGTTTCTGACGTATGACGAGGTGCAGCGCCTGCCCGCCGACCCGAACCGGCTGAAGGACTGGCTCACCAGGGCCGGCCAGGCCAGCCGGATTCCGGAGCAGGCCATGGGCACCTGGCTCACCTCGAACCTGCCCCAGATCCTGCACACCCTTCCCGCTCCGAAGGAGGTCCGCGCGGCGGCTTACCAGGCGCTGCTGACGATGCCGGGCGTACGCGCCGAAGGCAACGCGACGGACACGCTGGGCAGGTCCGGCGCCGCCGTACTGATCCGCGAGAACGGGGACAAGGACGAGACCTCGACGAGGCTGATCATCGACACGGGGAGGATGGTCCTGCTGTCAGAGAGCCAGACGGTCACACTCAACGGCAAGCCGCTCATGCCCAAGAGCTACAAGACGCTGATCGAGGTCGGCTGGACCAACTCCCCACCGACCGCCCCGGCCCTACCCTGACGGTCGGCACAGCCGATCAGGTCGTGCCCATGATTTGGGCGCACGGGCGGGGGATCCTGATCAGGGCGGAGTTCTGGCGGCCGTTCAGGGCGGGCAGGCCGGGGATGCGGGTGATGGCGCGCAGCACAGGTGGTGGCCCGGTCAGGCCGCGCTCGAGCCTGCCGCGGGCGGAACGTTCGGCGCGGTGCTGGCGGCGCTGCTCCTTGTCGGTCAGCGGACGCCGTACCTGTTCGACCCGCGCGCATGCGGCGTCCAGCCGGGCAGGGGCGCCGGTCAGGTGCGGCAGGACGAGGTTGGCCGCCGCTGCCGCATCGGCGATGGCCAGGTTGATGCCGTTGCCGCCGACCGGAGAGATCACATGCGCGGCGTCACCGAGCAACAGCAGGCCGGGCCGGTACCACCGGTCCACCGAGGTGATGCGCACGGGCAGCAACGTCATCTGGTTGACGGCGGTCAGCGTGCCGAGCCGGTCGGCCAGCCAGGGCAGCCGCCTCGTGAATGCCTCGGTGATGGGGGCGGCGCCCGCCTCTCTGACGTGCCGGTAACTCCCCGCCGGGATCATGTACCCGAGCTGCCAGTCCGTGTCCTGGTCGAGTACGGCGAGCAGGGCACCCGCCGTACTGTGCAGTTGCAGGCCCGACACAGCCGGGTCGCCCTGCCGCTTGGGTACGGCGTGCCACAGCACATCCAGGCCGGCCCCCAGCTCACGGGCGCGGAACCCGCCCAGGACCCTCAGCTTGGAGTTGCGTCCGTCAGTCCCCACCACCAGGCGGGCCCGCAATCTGCGCTCCCCGTCGCCCCGCGCGTAGGCCACACCCTGTACCCGTCCGTCGTCATCGTGCAGCAATCGGCACGCACGCGAACGCATCCTCAGTTCGAAGCCGGGAAAGGCGGCCGCCTTTCCCGTCATGAACGGCAGGAAGCGTGCCTGCGGGATCAGCGCGTAGAAGGGAAAGCGGCGGCTCGCCCACCGGTAGTCGGCCAGGGTGTACTCCCGTTCGGAGGTGTGCCAGCCGAAGGTCGAGACGACCGTATGCGGCAGGGTCGTCAGCATCTCCTCGGCCAGCCCCAGGGTGTCCAGGTAATCGAGAACGGCCGGCGCGACGGAATCACCGCGAAAGCGCCGGTTGAAGTCGCCATGCGACTCCAGCAGCGTGACCCGCGCCCCGCCGCGGGCCAGGAGGTAGGCGAGCATCACTCCACCCGGGCCTCCGCCGACCACAACGCAATCAACCTCTTCCATACTCTGGACATTCGAAACGCAGCCCCACTCGGTTGCCGTGGCCGTCTAGATGGCCGAGGGGCGCACGAGGCCGTTCTCGTAGGCGAAGACCACGACCTGGGCGCGGTCCCGCAGCCCCAGCTTGAGCAGGACGCGGCTGAGATGTGTCTTCACGGTGGCCTCTGCCAGTTGTAGCGCCGTGGCGACCTCGGCGTTGGACAGCCCGTGCGCCACCTGCACCAGCACCTCGTGCTCGCGGGTGGTCAGTCCGGCCAGCCGTTCGTCGCGCTCGGGCGCGCCGGGCGTGAGCTGGGGCGCGAACCGCTCCAGCAGGCGGCGGGTGACCCGCGGGGACAGCGCGGCCTCGCCGGCGGCCACGTTGCGGATCGCGGTCAGCAGTTCGGCGGGCCGGGTGTTCTTCGGCAGGAAGCCCGCCGCCCCCGCCTTCAGCCCGGCGAAGGCGTATTCGTCCAGGTCGAAAGTGGTCAGGATGAGCACGCGTGAGCGCGGGCAGTCCCTGACGATGCGGCGCGTGGCCTCGATCCCGTCCAGGCCGGGCATGCGCACGTCCATCAGCACCACGTCGGGGCGCACCTGCCGGGCCAGCCTGGCCGCCTCCTCTCCCTCGCTCGCCTCGCCGGCCACCACCATGTCCTGCTCGGCATCGAACACCATGCGGAAGGCGGTGCGCAGCAACGCCTCGTCGTCGGCGATCAGCAGCCGGATCGTCATGCCGCGCCCCTGACTTTCAGGTCCAGTCCGGCCGCCACCCGCCAGCCGCCGCCACGCACAGGACCGGCGTGCAGCGTTCCGCCGTAGGCGGCCACGCGCTCACGCATCCCGGCCAGGCCCCGCCCTTGGGCCATCTCCTGTTGAGGGTGTCCGTCGTCGGTGACCTCCACCTCGGCGCGCTGCGGCGTCAGGTGGACCCGGATCTCAGCCGTCGCGCCGGGCGCGTGCTTGAGCGTGTTCGTCAAAGCCTCCTGGGCCAGCCGGTAGATGGTGAGCTGGGCGGCGGCGGGGATCGCCGTCGGGTCACCGGTCACGGACAGGCGGGTCGGCAGTCCGGCCGCGCGCATCCGGTCGGCGAGCGGACTGAGCTGGGCGATCCCCGGCGCCGGGTGGAGCAGCGGATCCGGCTCGCCCGCGCTGAGCGAGCGACGCATGTCCGCCAGGGCCTGCCGTCCCGTCTCGGCGACCTGTTCCATGGCCGCGGCCGCCTGCCGCGGGGCGCGGTCCTGCACGTGGGCGGCGCTGTCGGCCAGGGCCACCATGACCGACAGGTTGTGGGTGACGATGTCGTGCACGTCGCGGGTCATCCGAGCGCGTTCCTCCGCGACCGCGAGTCGCGCCCGCTGCTCGCGGTCGCGTTCCAGTGAGGTCACGTACGCCCGCCGTACCCGCGTCCACAGGCCCGTGGTGAGGGCGGCGGCGGACATCGCCGTCAGCGCCGCCGCTGTGAACGGGGCCTGACCCGGCGGCGCCCAGCGGGCCGCGGCCAGCAGTATCCCGGCCTCCAGCGTGAGGGCCGCGATCATCGTGTGCCGCCATGGGCGGTGCGCGGCCACGGTGCAGAGGGCGACCAGCAGGGCGGCGTCGGCGGGAAGCTGCACGCCGGCGGCCCACTGGGCCACGGCCGCCGCGGCGATCGCGCAGAAGACCGCCAGCGGGGCACGCCGTCGCCACGCCAGGGGCGCCACCAGGGCCACCTGGAGCGTCAGCACCCGCGCGTCGCCGTCGGTCAGGACGTGCCCGGGTCCGAGCGTGGCCAGGAAGATCACGGCTGCCGGCAGCGCGTCGACGAGCATGGGCGACCGCCCGGTCAGCGCCACCAGACGGTCGGCTCGCTTCATGCGCTCACCCTAGTTGGCCTGCGGGTTCGCTCCCCATCCTCCTCAAGGAGGAACCTCAGGGCGGGTCATCCAGAAGTCGCACCCACGGATCAGTCTTCCGCCGGTCGTCCGGCTGCGCGGGCCGCTGCGAGCCTGGCCGGGCTGAATCTCGTTCAAGGAGCCTTGCATGTCCCTCTTCACGAAAGCCGCGGGCCTCGCTGTGGTGGCGCTGGCCATATCCATGACGCCCGCCGCCGCGCCGGCCTCTGGTCCACGTCCCGTCACCGTGAGCCTGCCCGCGCCGGGCGGGCCGTACGCCGTCGGCACGCTCGCGATGCGCCTGGTGGACCGCTCGCGCCCCGACCCCCTGGTCAAGTCGAAGCCCTACCGGGAGCTGATGGTCAGCCTGTGGTACCCGGCCAAGGACACCGGTCAGACGCTGCCCGTCGCCCCGCACATGTCGCCCCTGGCCGCGGCCGATTGGGACAGCCACTCCGCGCCGCCCATGGGCATCCCGAAGGGCGCGGTGAACTGGGGTGCCACCGCCACCCACGCCCGCGTCGGCGCGCCGGTCGACCGCCGCGCGGGCAAGCTGCCTGTCGTGCTCTTCAGTTCGGGGGACGGCGGGCCGCGCACCCTCGGCACCACGCTGGTCGAGGACCTCGCCTCCCGCGGATACCTCGTCGTGACCGTGGACCACACCTACGAGGCCGACCAGGTGGAGTTCCCCGGCGGACGGCTCGTGCGTGCGCTTCCCCTGCCGCGCAAGCTGACCCCACCGGTCCTCGCCAGGCTGCTCGCCCTGCATGCGCGGGCACGCCTGGCCGACATGCGGTTCGTCCTCAACCAGCTCGCCGGACTACGGCATGCCACTCAGCTGCGTGGCGCGCTCGACCTGTCCCGGGTAGGGGTGCTCGGGCAGTCGCTGGGCGGGTCGGTGGCGGCACAACTCGTCCACGACGACGCCCGCGTGGACGCGGGCGTCAACCTGGACGGCTCCTATGTCGGCTCCGTGGCCAAGACCGGCGTGACCAAGCCGTTCCTGCAGGTCGCGGCGGAGGCCCACACCCGTTCCAGCGAGCCCAGCTGGAAGTCCTTCTGGCA
Source organism: Nonomuraea sediminis (assembly GCF_018531495.1). Taxonomy (GTDB): domain Bacteria; phylum Actinomycetota; class Actinomycetes; order Streptosporangiales; family Streptosporangiaceae; genus Nonomuraea; species Nonomuraea sediminis. The sequence continues at coordinate 245,961 of NZ_JAHDTI010000007.1, read as the reverse complement.
GGCCTCTAGTGGGTGGAAGCGGGAGCTGCGGTTCAAGGGGGCGGCGCACGGTTCGTTCACCGACCTGCAGGTGCTGCTGCCGCGGATCGCTGCGACGGTGCCCAAGGTGCCGGTCCGCGACTTCGTGGGCACGATCGACCCTGAACGGTCCGTCTCGGCGCAGCGTGCCTACATCGCCGCCTTCTTCGACCTGCACCTGGGCAGGAAGCCCACCCGCCTGTTCGATGCGTCCGACGACCGGTTCCCCGAGGTTTCCCTCGTCCCTTGAGGCCCGTTGATCGGCTGCTCAGCGTGCCCGGTCGTAGACCAGGGCCATCTCGCCCAGCTTGCCGGTCTCCTGGCAGGCCAGCGTCCACGTCGTGGCGGGAAGGCCGTCGTCGAACAGCCGCTGCCCGCCGCCGGTGATCTCGGGGAAGATCATGAGGTAGAGCCGGTCGACCAGGTCCGCTGCCAGGAGCGGCTTGATGATGCTCGGACAGCTGTTGACGAGGATGTCGCCCTCGCCGGTGGTCTTGAGGTCGGTGACGACGTCGGCGGCGGGCGCGTTCACCACGCGGGTACGCGCCCACGGCGCCTCGGTGAGCGTGGTCGAGAAGACCACTTTCTCCACGTCCACCAGCCACTTCGCGTAGCCACGGTCACGCGGATCGGCGGCGTTCTCGTCCTCGGCGAGCGGCGCCCAGTACCCCATGAAGCCCTCCGCGTTGCCTCGTCCGAGCACTGCCGTCGTCGCGTCCTGCCAGATGCGGGTCAGGTGGTCGCGTGCGACCTCGGTGCTGACATACGGGGCGAACGCCCCGAAGTCGCTGGGCCCGCCGGGACCGTGGTAACGCCCGTCGAGGCTGAGGGTCAGGTTCGCGGTCACGCTGCGGCCGGTCATGTGGTCTTCCTTTCATCGCTGCTGGAGTCACTGGTCATCGGTACTGGAATCACTGGTCATCGGTGCTGGAATCACTGGCGAGGATGGCCACGAGCCTGTCGAGGCTCTGGCCGACGCCGATCTCGATGCCCGCGACGAAGTCCGCGGACTCGACCGTGCTGTCGGCGACCCGGAAGTGGACGTCGAGTTCCGTGCCGGTGCCGCTGGGCCGGAGGCCGAGGTCGAGGTGGGCGGTGAAGGCGTGGCCGCCCCCGGGAAGCAGCGGGGAGAGCCGGTAGGCCAGGTGCTCACCGGGCCGGACGTCGTCGACCACTCCCTCGGCCCGCCCGGCGGGCACGTCGGAGCCGTCGTCCTCGACGTCCCGGTACTCCTGGACGATCCGCCCGCCCGGGCGCGCCTCGAAGACGAGCTCGGAGACGCGCAGGTCGTCGGGTGTCCACCACCGGGCCAGGAGCCCGGTCTCGGTCAGATGGCGCCAGACCACCTCGGGGCTCCCCGCCAGCGACCGGACGAACCGGAACGACCTGTCGTCAGCCCATCCGGGTTCCTCGGCGGCCATCCGCTCCGCCTCCAGGTTGAGGCCGTAGCGGTCGAAGGTCTCGCGCGAGCCTCCGGCCTGGTCGGCGGTGTCGGCGAGTTGGTTGAGCGCCGCCGCCAGCTCCCGCAGAGGCTCGGACCGCAGCGCGTAGATGCGGCGCTGGCCGGTGCGGTGGGAGGTGACAAGCCCTGCGCGTTCAAGGGATTGCAGGTGCTTGGTCGTCTGCGGCTGGCGCGCTCCTGCGAGCTGGGCCAGGACACCGACCGGGCGGGGCCGCTCGGCCAGCAGGCTCACGAGCCGCCAGCGGGCCGGGTCGGCCAACGCGGTGAGGAGTGCGTCCACATCCCTGAGTATTCTCCACAACGAATATTCATGTCAAGGAATACCTTCACAGACGTCGGGTTTCCGACCGGCTCCACGCGGCTCGGCAGGCCCCCAGGCAACCCAACCGGCCCGCCTGCGCGAGACGGGTGAGCGAGGCAGCCGTACCCGCGAAGGTAAGGACGCGAACACTCACCGTTGAATCACGAATGAGGGTCGGACAAAACCACAGATCAGAATATGGCTTACGTCTCTACCGCTATCGCAGCGCCGGAAGGTGCCGTGCTCTGACAATTGTTTTGACCATTTGAGTACCGGCATTGACCTTATTGATCTGTTCACTTCTGCGATCGATCATCGGGGCAGTAGCGCTTCCTCACCTAAGGAAGGACCTTCATGATTCGACGCGCATCGCTGGCCGTCCTGCTCGCCCTCAGCACCCTCACCGTCATCAGCTCGCCCGCGCACGCCCGCGCCTGCAGGATCGACTTCCACTGCGAGACGTACTACTACAGCGACTCCGACCACACGACGCTGGTGGGGATCAAGTACGAGAACTGCGTCGGCGACGAGTCATGGGTGGGCAGGCGCGGATCGTACCCGGAGTTCTACGAGACTCCCTGCTGAGCGTCCGCACCTGATCGCTCGCGTGTTCGGCATACCGGCTGCTCGCGCTGGACCTCCGCCGTGAGCAGCCGGTGGCGAACACCAACGATGGATCGGCTGCGAATACTCGCCGCTTGCTGCACGTCCGAAATCACCTCGAAGATAAAACGCGCGAACCCAGCGGGCAGATGGCAGTTGGGATCGTTGAGCAACGTACCGCCTTCACAACACGGCGTAACCAGACCGAGCTAGGAATGACGCGAAAATAGTCGCTGCTCACATCTGCCCTTTTCTGCCACGCCGGCAAAACCCCTGCCATATCGAGGGGGGCGGGTCAGTCGCGGCCGGCGGTCTGGCGCTCGGGCTGGATGACGGCGACGACGCGTTCCTCTGCTCGGGAATAGGGCCTGCCGATGTACTTCGCGGATAGCCGGTCGATGATCTCCCAGGCCGCGTCGCCTTCGAGCCATTCGACGACCTGACCGCGGATGATGACGGGCTCGAACGGGTTGTCGGCGGGCGCCACGGAGAGCGCCACCCGCGGGTCGCGACGCAGGTTACGGGCCTTGCGTGAGTCCGGACCGGTGAGGAAGACGACATGGTCGCCGTGGGTGCCGACCCAGAGCGGCACGGTGTGCGGCGAGCCGTCCGGCAGGACGGTGGCCAGGTGGGCAAGCGAGGTGCCGTCGAGGACGCGGCGTACGTCGGGGTTGAGCATCTTCTTCTCCTGGAGATGGTTTGTCGGCATGGTCGGCGAGGTCGAAAGCAGGGACGAACCCGGTGTCGGCAGCAGGGGGTTTCGTCGCCGGGCCACCGATGGCGAGGATCAGCGCTCGACCTCGTAGTGGAGGTGGGTGACGCCGGGCGCCGGGACGGCTTCGACCAGGCGCAGGCGCACGTGTTCGGGAAGCGCCTGGAAGAACGGGCGGCCGCCGCCGAGCAGGATCGGCACCTGGTGGAGGATCACCTCGTCGACCAGGCCCGCCTTCAACGCCTCGGTCACGACGCCGCCACCCATGAGGCCGACGTCCTTGCCGCCGGCGGCCTCGCGGGCCGCGGCGATCGCATCCTGGATACCGGTGGTGACCAGGGTCTGCCGGTCGGTGATCTCCGGCACCGGCCGGTGACTGAGGACGACCAGCCGGGCCCGCGGGTGCGGGCTGCCGCCGCCGAAATGCTCGGAGTCCTCGTAGGTGTTGCGCCCGGCCACGATCGCGCCCACGCGTCCGGCCAAGGCGTCGAAGACGCGGGCGCTGGGCGCGCTCAGCTTGAACCCGTCGAACACCTGGCTGGGCGTGTCACCGTCGAAGTACCAGTTGAACAGCATCCCACCGTCACCGAGTCCACGCCCGGCGCCCGGGTCGCGCCCGGTGATGTACCCGTCGACCGACACCGCCAGAGCGGCCAAGACCTTGCTCATCCGCGTGCTCCCTTTCTGGAGTTCCTTGAAGAGACTCCATGACCGTAGCACCTAGAGTTCCCTGAGGGAACCCCAACGGCTAGACTGCTGGCATGCAGCGCACGAACTTCGGCGAGATGGCCTGCTCCATCGCCCGCACCCTCGACGTCATCGGCGAACCCTGGTCACCGCTGATCCTGCGTGACATATGGGTCGGACTTACCCGGTTCGACCAACTCCAGGCCGACCTCGGCATCTCACGCAAGGTACTGACCGAACGGCTCAACCACCTCCTCGACCAGGGCGTACTCGAGCGCCGCCCCTACGACCAGCGGCCACGCTTCGAGTATCACCTGACAGCCAAGGGCACCGAACTCGTCGACCTGCTCATGGTCATGACCGCCTGGGGCGACAAATGGCTCGCCGGCCAAGCCGGACCACCCGTCCTCTACCGCCACCACGCCTGCGGCCAGATCAGCCACGTCGACCTACGCTGCGCCCACTGCGGCCAACCGATGCACGCCAACGACATCGACCCACTACCAGGCCCAGGCGCAGCCACCACCTGACCCCAGCACCTCCACAGCCTCGACCACCCTCGCCGGGCTGCATGGCGCGGAGGACGTGCGGCTCGTCGTCTGGTTCTACTGATCTCGGAACTGGGACACCGCCTCTCCGGTCAACCCGAGCCTGGCCCCCGCTCGATCCCGGCCGATGCCACCGCCCCGGCCGGCAGCGTCAGCCTGCGGGCTTCGGCCCGATCCGCGACTCGGGGATGGTGTAGAAACGGCCCTCCAGCAGGCTGCGAAGCGCGCGCCGTGACTCACACAGGGCGAGCCGGTTCCTCGGTCGGAATTGATCCCTTCTCGGCAGAATGTGGGCGTGTCCACTGATGTAAGCGGGATGATCGAGTGCAGGCCTTGGGGCCATATCTGGGAAGGAGACGATGAGGACGCGGTATGGCAAGTCGCCATCGATCTCTATCTTCTGAACATCGGCAACGCGTATGACGCACTCGCCTGCCTGTTCGGCGTCCGTAACTCCTTCGGGTTCCAGCCGCTGACTGAGGAGCGCGGCCTGCCTGATGACGCCTCGGACGAACTGCGGGACGTGTTCAACGCCTCGGGCGGCCCGGAGGACGTATGGGGAACGACGTGGATCAGCTGGGCTGAGCTGGCATCCGCCGACTGGGACGAGACCGATCGCTCCGGCACACTCAGCCGAAGTTCTGTCGCCGGGGCACAGACCCATTGGGCACCGGTCTGGGACGTGATGAGGACGCTTGCCGGGCTGCATGGCGCGGAGGACGTGCGGCTCGTCGTCTGGTTCTACTGATCGCCGGTTCCTCGATCGGACACTGATCCCCGCGCTGCGCAGGATGTCGACGAAAGCCTGACGCTGCTACGTCTGCGCTGGTCAGGTGGGGTTATCCCTACCCCGAGTTGGCGTGCTGCCATGATCTCGCCGCCGGATGAGGACGAATAGCTTCATAGCGTCTCAATCTTCCAGTGAAGGGCTACTCCCTGTGTTTGGCACGAGATCGTTCCGTCGAGCTATGTCACGTTCCGCTGTTGTCGCTCTGGCCGGTGCGGCCTGTCTCGCGGCGACCGCCGGTAGCGCAGGAGCGATCATCAACGGTAAGAAGCCCACCGAGAACTACCCGTTCATGGCCTCCATCCCCACGTCCGCGCCGGCCCTGGGCCTCGAGGACGGCAACTGCGGAGCAGCGCTGATCAACCCGCAGTGGGTGGTGACCGCGGCACACTGCCTCGACATGGAGATCGGGTCGATTCCGAAGGGAACGGTCCGCATCGGCAGTGACAAGCGCAAGTCAGGCGGAACGGTCCGTAAGATCGCTCAGGCGGTGGTCCACCCCGGCTACGCCCAGGCCTCACCCAACAAGAACGACATCGCGCTGGTCCGCCTGGACCGCCCCGTGTCCTACAAGCCCATCCGGATCGCCGACCGCCCAGGAAAGCCCGGCACCCCGACCCGGATCATCGGCTTCGGCATCACCAAGTTCAGCAAGAACCCGGCTGACTGGAAGATGTCCGGCAGGCTCCGCCAGCTCGACACCCGCCGCGGCGCGATCTCCGAATGCGGCCCCGGCTTCGCCGGCGGCACCCGCCTGTGCACGGTCAGCCAGGTGTCCAAGGCCATGGCGTGCAACGGCGACTCCGGCGGCCCGCAGATCCAGCGTGGCCGGGGCGGCCGATGGGAGCTCATCGGCGTCACCTCCGGCCCCGGTGCCAAGAGCCCGTCCTGCGCGGAAGGCCCCGGTCTGTACACCAACGTGCCCGCCTATGCGGACTGGATCAGCAAGACGATCCGCAAGTACAGCTGACCTGCTGCCTGCGCTTCAGGCACGACGGACCGGGTACGGCGGGCCCAAGGCGCCGACACAACGACACCTTTCCGCGTCATGGCCACAACCCTGCGGTACGGCTGGCTCGAGCCGTACCGGGTCGTCGCGGCAACCGCGCGAGGCGTCGGCGGTCAACCTGTTCGACGCACCGGCGGCGATGACGGCCGCCCGCCACGACCGACGAACGCCATCGGCGCAAGGCCACCGTCCCTGCGGCGTTCGCCTCAGATGCTGATAGCCGCGAGCTCGGTGGGCGGACGAGGCGAATGATCCGGTCGCGTCACCCGGAGCGCTCCTTCAACCGGTAGTACACCGTGAAGCGGAACGGACTCGAGGCAGGCAAAGTCTCGTGGATCTCGTGGCTCTAGACTCAGCGGTCATGAGTGGTGAAGCACTGCTGGCTTATTTGAGTGTCGTTGCGCTGATCACCATTACTCCGGGACCCGATACGGCTGTGGTCTTGCGTAACGCGATGCGCCATGGCTGGTCAGGTGGTGTACGCACCGGTGTGGGCAGTGCCGTGGGGCTTCTGATCTGGGGGCTGGCCGCGAGTCTGGGCATCGCGGTGATTCTGGCGGCGTCCGCGTTGGCTTTCACCGTGTTGAAGCTGGCCGGCGCCGCTTACCTCGGCTATCTCGGAGTCCGCATGCTCTGGCAGGCGTGGAAGCGCCAGCCGACCGCCGGGATCGTGTCGGCGGCCGAGTCACGACCCGCGGTCTCGGCGAGAGCGCTGTTCAGGCAGGGATTGGCAACGAACCTGCTCAATCCCAAGGCTGGGGCGTTCTTCACCGCCGTGCTTCCGCAATTCGTCACCGTTCACGGGTTGGCTTCGGCTCCGCTCGTGATCGGTTTGGCGCTGATCGCGGCTGTGGCCAATTTCAGCGGGCAGTGTGTCTTCGCGGTCGCGGCTCACCGCACTGCCCGGCTGATCGGTCGCCGTTACTTCGAGCGCGTGGTGGACAGCGTCGTCGGGGTGGTTCTCATCGCGCTCGGGAGCAAGCTGGCGTTCAGCGGCCGCACCTGAGCCAGATACGTTCCGGCAATAGCGCTCATAGGAAAGCCCGACCTTGTCGGCGCCGCGCCGGCACGGCGACGATCAACGGGTGACTGAGCACAGCATCCGTGACCACGTCGTCGTCTTCGGTGTCGACGGGGTCAGGTACGACACCCTGCGGGCGGCGCGCACGCCCACGCTGGACGCGATCGAGGCCGCCGGGTTCCTCGCCCCGGTGCGGGTCAACGACGCGGGGCCGACGATCTCCGGACCTGGGTGGGCCACGGTCGCCACCGGCGTGCTCGCCAACCGGCACGGCATCTACGACAACGACCTGCGCGGCCACCATCTCGCGAAATATCCGGACTTCCTGACGAGGGTCAGGCAGCATGGCGGCACCACGTACGCCTCGGGATGCTGGCCCCAGCTCGTCACCGACACCCTGGGCGGCCCCATTTTCCTGGGCGGCGGCACGCTGCCCTACGGCGAGGACCCGCCCACGCTGCCCGCCTGGCAAGACGCCGACCAGCTGGTCGCCGACGACGCCGCGAAGGTGCTCGGAGGCGACTCCATCTCCGCGGCGTTCGTCTACTTCGGGCTGCCCGACGTGGTGGCGCACGACCAGGGCCTCACGCCCGCCTACACCGAGGCGATCGAGAGCTCGGACCGGCGCATCGGCGAGGTGATCGCCGCCATCGAGAACCGTCCCGGCTTCGCCGCCGAGCGCTGGACGGTCATCGCGGTGACCGACCATGGGCATGCCGACGAGGGCGGCCACGGCGGCGAGAGCGAGCCGGAGCGCACCGCCTGGATCGCCGCGTCGGGACCGGGCGTGCCCACGAGGCCGCCTGCCCGGCTGGAGCAGGCCGACGTGCACGCGCACGTGCTCGCGGCCCTGGGCGTCGCGCCGGACGGGGCCCTGACGGGGCGGCCGTTCGCCTAGGACGTCCGGTGCGGCAGGTGCCGCGCCAGCCGTTCCTCGAACTCGGCGAAGTCACCGGCGGTGCCCCAGGCCACCTCCGCCAGCGCGCACAGCCGTGGGAAGGCCATGTACTCCACCTGCTCCGGCGTGGGCAGGTACTCCGTCCACAGTTGCCCCTGAGTGCCCAGGATGTGGTGGGCGGCGCCGGCGTCGAGCCCGGCGGGCACCGGCTGGTAGGCGTACACCTGGGCGAGCGTGGTGAGCCCGCCGATGGCCAGCGGCTCGGTCTCGGGGTCGGCCTGGTAGTGGTCGAAGTAGGTGTGCGAGGCGGGGCACATCACGGCGTCGTGCCCCGCCTTGGCGGCGGCGACGCCGCCCTCCTCGCTCCGCCACGACATCACGGTGGCGCCCGGTGCGAGCCCACCCTCCAGGATCTCGTCCCATCCGACCAGGCGGCGGCCATGGGCGGCCAGGAACTCCGCCATCCGGCCGACGAACCAGCTCTGCAGCGCGTCCTCGTCGGGCAGCCCCAGCTCGCGCATACGCTGCTGGACGCGCGGCGACTCGCGCCATTCCCGTTTCGGGCACTCGTCGCCGCCGATGTGCACGTACGGGCTCGGGAAGACCTCCAGGACCTCGGCCAGCACGTCCTGGCAGAAGCGGATCGTCTCCTCCTCCACGTTCAGCACCTGCTCGTGCACGCCCCACTCGCCCGGCACCGGCAGCTCGGCCTCCGGGTGGTTGCCCAGGTGCGGGTACGCGGCGATGGCCGCGCGCATGTGCCCGGGCAGGTCGATCTCCGGGACCAGGGTCACACCGCGGCTCGTGCCGTACTCGACCAGGTCGCGCAGCTCCTGCTTGGTGTAGAAGCCGCCGTGCGGACGGCCGTCGTAGCGCTGGTCGCGGTGGTGGCCGAGCATGGACTCCGCGCGCCACGCGCCGACCTCGGTCAGCCTGGGGTAGCGCTCGATCTCCATGCGCCAGCCCTGGTCGTCGGTGAGGTGCAGGTGGACGACGTTCAGCTTGTGCAGGGCGGCCAGGTCGATCATCCGGCGCAGGAAGCCGACGGGGAACCACCAGCGGCCCACGTCCAGCATCACGCCCCGCCAGGGGAAGCGCGGGGCGTCCTCGATCTCGACGCACGGCACCTGTCCATCGGCCTCCAGTTGGCGCAGCGTCTGCTCCGCCCACCGCAACCCGCGCTCGTCCTCGGCGATGACCAGCACTCCGTCGGGTGTGACGGAGAGGCGGTATCCCTCAGGCCCCAGTCCGGTCCGCTCGACGCGCAGCGTGACGCCGTCGGGAGCCGGCCGCCAGGAGCCAGGTCGCCTGGTCAATCGGGCGGGACGGGGAATGATGTTCATGAAGGGATCCTCAGATCGGCGATGAGCGCTGCGTGGTCGGAGAAGAAGTCCTGCGGCGGATCGCCGGGGGCGCGCTCCCCCAGCATCCAGGTCGCGACGGGATCGATCGCGCCGCGGGTGAAGAGGTAGTCGATGCGGTAAGCCCCATCGAACCGCTTGAGCACATCCCATGATCCGCCGGGGTCGGTGCGCACATCCGGCCGCAGCGACCGGTAGACGTCATGGAACCCCGCCTGCTGCACTTCTCTGGTCACCCTTCCCTCGACCACGTCACCCCAGTCCAGGTGGGAGACCGTGTTGAAGTCGCCGGCCAGGATCGCGGGCCGATCCGGGCTGCCATTAGTGGCGACGTAGTCGTGGAGAAGGGCTTTGACCTGTAGGTGCCGGGTGTGGTCGAGCGCATCGAGGCCCTCCCGCCTGCCCCGCTCCAGCTCTCCCACCAGGTCGCCGAGGTGGTGCAGCCATACGGGGAAGACGTCCAGCTCCCGCCCACCGCCCAGGTCGAGCCGCACGCCTCCGGCGTTGAACGACGACAGGTGCTCCCCTGTCGGCTCGGGATAGACCTCGGCGACCGGATACCGGCTGAACAGCCAGAGGTTGTCGCCCTCGCCCGGCGGCCTGCGGGTGATCGCCACTCCCTGGTGGCCGTACGCGGCCCCGATCTCGGCGGCCATGCCGTACGTCTCGATCGTGACGACCACGTCCGCGCGGACGGCGGCGATCAGCGCGGCGACGCCCGGCCGGCCGCCGTCGAGGATGTTCCAGGTCATGATCCGCAGCCGCATGGTCGTCCATCAGGCCTTCACGGCCCCGGCGATGGCGTCGACCACGTAGCGCTGGGCGACGACGAAGACGACCACGATCGGCGCCAGCGAGATGATCGCGCCCGCGCACAGCAGCGTCCAGTTCGTGGACGTCTGGCTGGTGAAGGCGTACAAGCCGACGCCGAGCGTGCGCAGCTCCGGCTTGCCCAGCGTGAACACCAGCGGCAGGAAGAAGTTGTTCCACGAGCTGATGAACGTGAACAGCCCGAGCGTGGCCGCCATCGGCCGCGACAGCGGAAGGATCACCCGGAAGAACAGCGTGTTGTACCCGGCCCCGTCCACCCGCGCGGCCTCCTCCAGCTCGCGGGGCATCGTCTGGAAGTAGGCCATGAACATGAACGTCCCGAACACCAGCCCGCCACCGACCTGGACGAGGATCACCGACCAGAGCGTGTCGAGCAGCCCGAGCGCCTTGACGATGTCGAACACCGGGATGATCGTGTAGCCGTGCGGCAGCAGGAACGTTGCCAGCACCACCCCGATCAGCGCCTTCTTGCCAGGGAAGGTGTGCCGGGCCAGCGCGAACCCGGCCATCGCGGTCAGCAGCAGCACGCACGCGACAGTGGCCACCGAGATGATCAGCGTGTTGAGGAAGTACGTGCCGAAGCTGGCCTGCTCCCACGCCTTGACGTAGTTGTCCCACATGAACGTGGTCGGCTTGAGCCCGAGCCCGGTGTCGAGGAAGTCGATCGGCGACTTCAGCGAGCTGCCGACCGCCCAGAGGAACGGGTAGACGTAGGCGAAGCCGAAGCCGAGCAGCATGATGTGGGTGAACGCGCGCCTCACTGCGCCGCCCCCTTCCGTGAGCGCAGCTTCCTGACCGCCCACAGCTGCCCGAACGTGAGCACCAGCAGGATGAGCCCGAAGAAGAACGACGCCGCGGAGGCGTAGCCGACGTTCGGCTCGCCGCCCGCGCCGCTGCCGATCGTGCCGCCGAAGGCCTGGTGGTAGATGTAGGTGTTCACCACTTCGGAGGCGAAGTACGGCCCGCCGCCCGTCAGCACCATCACCAGGTCGAAGACCTGCAGGCTGCCGATGACGGCGAGGAACACGATGACCACGCCGACGCTGCGTAGCCCGGGCACCGTCACGTGGACGAACTGGGCGACCCGCCCTGCGCCGTCGATCTGGGCGGCCTCGTACTGCTCCTTCGGGATCGCCTGCAACCCGGCCAGGAAGTAGACCATGTTGTAGCCGAGCGTGTTCCAGATGCCGACAACGATGATCACCCAGAGCACGGCGTCAGGGTTGCCGAGGAAGTCCACCGGCTGGTCGATCAGCCCCAGCTTGATCAGCGGCTGGCTGATCACGTCGCTGAAGTTGGACAGCATCAGCTTCAGCACGATGCCCACGATGGCCACCGAGGTGACCGCGGGCAGGAAGTAGATCGCCCGGTAGAACGTGGAGCCGCGCAGCTTGCGGTTGTTCAGCACCAGCGCGAGCGCCAGCGCGAGTACCAGCTGCACGGGCACGAGCACGACCGTGTACATCGCCGCGTGCCTGAATGAGCTCCAGAAGAAGCCGTCGCCGATCACGTCGCGGAAGTTCCGCAGCCCGACGAAGTCGGACGGATCTCCCAGGCCGTTCCACTCGTAGAGCGTGTAACCGGCCGAGGCGAAGATCGGGTAGATGACGAACACCGAGGTGAGCACCACGAAGGGCGCCAGGTAGGCGTAGGTCCAGCGGTTGTCGCGGATCCTGCGCCAGAGCGTTCCGTTGCGGGTGGCCGGGGCGGCGGTCGTGGCCGCCCCGGCGAGCTCTGCCGTCATTTCGTGGTGATGTACTGAGGGATGTCCCACTTATACGGTTTGGTGAGATCCCAGTCGGTGAACGTGTAGTCGGCGATCGTCGCCTTGTGCCCCTTGGCCGCCGCCTTGGCCAGCGCGTCGTTGAACGCCTTTTCCTGCTGCTCCTGCAGTTGGGACAGCGCCGCGCCGATGTCCTTGATCTGCCCGGTGAACAGGCCGGTGCAGATGGAGTCGAAGTCGGGGGTGATCTTCTTGACGACCACGTTGCCGGTCGCCGGGTTACGCAGCGCCGGGTTCGGGCCGGCCAGGCTGAGCTTGGTCATCCCCACGAAGGCGGCGAACGGCGCGAAGTCCACCTTGCTCGGGTCGTTGGCCTCGGGATGGATCGAGACGCCGCCCTTCAGCTCCTGCACGTACCTGGCTCCCGCCTCGGGGCCGTTCCACCACTTGAACCACTCCCAGGCCTCGTCCGGGTGCTTGGCGGTGGCCGAGATCGCCAGGTTGTACTTGCCGGGCCCGTAGTAGAAGAAGCTCTTCGGCTGCCCGTCCGCGGTGATCAGGGTGGTCACCGAGTAGTCGGTGAAGCCCAGCTCGCTCCAGCCCGGCTGGTTCCACACGCCGCCCACGATCATGCCGAACTTGCCGCGCGCGAACTGCTGCCGGGAGATCTCGTCGTCCATGCTGAGCGCGTTCGGCGTGATGAACCCCTTGCTCTTCCACTCCAGGAAGAGCGTGAGGAAGTCGCTGACCGCCCGCTCGGTGGTGCGGGTGAACTTGCCGGTGCGCGGGTCGAGGCCACCGGGGAAGCCGGGCGGCATCGAGCCGGGGAAGCCCGCGCCCGCGGTGAACAGCTCCACCCACCACGGGATGATCGCGAAGGCGCTGTTCCCGAAGCCGATGCCGTGCACGCTGCCGTTGCCCTTCTTGGTGATCTGCTCGGCGAACAGCGTGACCTCTTCCCAGGTCTTCGGGATCTTCACGTTGCCGTCGGCCTCGACCAGCCCGGCGTCCTTGAAGACCTTGTTGTTGATGTACAGCTGCACCCAGGGCGCGTCGCCCTCGAAGGGAGAGCTGTAGATCTTGCCGCCGAAGGTGTTGATCCCCTCGACGAAGGAGTACGGCGGGAACGTCTTCTGCCAGTCGGCGGTGGCGTACTTGCTCAGGTCGAGCACCCGCCCGTCGGCCACGTAGTCGTCCAGCTTGTCGCTGGGCACCTTGAAGATGTCGGGCGCGCTGCCGCCGCGCCAGGCCAGGTCGAGCAGCTTCTCCAGGTCACCGCTGGCCTGCTGGGTGCGCTTGATCGCGACGCTCGGGTGGGCCGCCTGGAAGAGCTCGATCTCCTTCTTGACCCACGGCTCCTGGCTGACCAGCTGGTCCCAGTGAGTCACGTCGACGACCTTGGCCGCGCTCTTGGCGCCCGGGCTCTTGGTGGTGGAGCAGGCGCCGAGCGCGAGCAACCCGCCGACACCGGCGGCGCCCCGGAAAAGGGCACGACGAGATAGAGGTGATGAGGACATGGCGCGTTCCTTATCGGTGGGGGGTGGGGGGTCAGGAAAGGGGCGAGGTTGAAGCGCGGGTGATCAGCCGGGGCGCGACCGTGTCCGGCCGGCCGTCCCGGCCGTCGATGAGGGCCAGCAGCAGCTCGGCGGCCGCCGCCCCGACGGAGACGGGATCCTGGTGGACAGTGGTGAGCGCGGGATGCAGATGCGCGGCCTCCGGGTTGTCGTCGAACCCTGTCACCGACAGGTCCTCCGGCAACCGCAGCCCTGCCTCCCGCGCCACGGACATCCCGGCGACGGCCATCAGGTCGCTGGCGTAAACGATCGCGGTCGGCCCGTGCTGCTCCCGCGCGAGCAGCCGCCGCGTCGCCGCCGCCCCGCCGTCTCCGGTGAAGTAACCCACTTCATGCAGTACGGCATGCAGCCCGTGACCACGCATGGCCTGCCGCCACGCGTCGAGGCGGGAGGTGGAGTGCAGGTAGGCAGGATCCCCTTCGACGAAGGCGATCCTGCGATGGCCCAGCTGCACCAGATGGTCGACGGCGGCCGTGATGCCGTCGCCGTCGCGGATGCCCACGGCCGGGGTGGCGCCGTAGTCCGCGGTGACAGGGCCGATGGCCACGGCGGTCAGGCCGAGCTCCGTCATCAGCGGGAGCCGGCCGTCGTCGCGGCGGATGTCGAGCAGGAACGCGCCATCGATGCGGCGCTCGGTGGCCAGGCGGCGGTAGCTCTCTGCCTCCGCCCGCTCGTCCCTGCCGACCACCTGGAGCACGAGCACCGAGCCGCTGCCCGCAAGCACGGTCTCGACGCCGCCGAGGAAACCGGCGAAGAACGGGTCGAGGGCCAGGTGGCGCGGGTCGCGCGCGAGGACCAGGCCGACGGCGAAGGCTCGGGAGCGGAGCATGGCGCGGGCGTGGATGCTCGGGCGCCAGTTGAGGTCCTTGGCCGCCTGCTTGATCCGCTGGCGAGTTTCCTCGCTGACGCCCGGCTTGTCGTTGAGCGCCAGGGATACCGCGCCCTTCGACACACCGGCCAGGCGGGCCACGTCGGCGATGGTCGGGCCGTCCACTCTTGCCTCCTCAGCGTTACTAAATGCATTTAGTAATGGCAGCGCTCGGGGCGCGTCAATGGGTTCGCCCAAACTTTGTTCCTAAATAAACCGGTAAACCGGGATGAATCAGGCGTTGCCGTACAAATCGATCGTCGTGAGGTGGGGGGTGGCGCGTGCGCGGAGGACCCGCACGCGGAAGCGGCGGGCCGTCACGGGGGCGGGGAGCGTGATGAGGCGCTTGGCGCCGACAGTCCCGCACCCGGCGATCCGCCGCCAGCCGTCCTCCTGCTCCGCCTCGACGACCACCTCCTCGATGAGCTGGCCGTGGCGCAGGTCCTCGGCCAGGGCCAGGCGGGCGACCTCGGCGGGCTCGTCGAACTCCAGCACCTCACCGTCGCGCCTGGCGGGCAGCGGGCGTTCCCAGTCGCGTTCGATCATGGACGCCCACTCACGCAGGACCGCGACGTCCTCGGCGGGCAGGTGGCCACGGCGGTCGGGCGGGATGTTGAGCAGCAGCACCGCGCCCCTGCCCACGGACTCACCATAGATCGCCATCAGCTCGTCGGGCGCCTTGGGTCGCTCGTCGTCGTGGAAGAACCATCCGGGACGGATGCTCACGTCGACCTCGGCCGGCCACCACTGCAGCCAAGCCTGCGTGGTGTTCTCCAGGGCCGGGCGGCCGCCCAGGTCGGGGGCGTCATACGTCGGCAGCACGTCGACGCGCTCGCGGTCGATCCGCACGGGGACGACGTTCCACTCGTCCTCACGCGCCAGGCCGGTCTCGTTGCCCACCCAGCGGACGTCGGGGCCGCAGTTGGCGATCACGGTGTCCGGCGAGAGGGTCCTGATCAGGGTGTACCAGCTGTCGAAGTCGTAGTGCTCGGCGCGGTCGTCGGGGATGCGCCCCAGCGAGCCGTCGAACCAGATCTCGTCGATGGGACCGTACCCGGTGAGGACCTCGTGCAGCTGGCCCAGCATGAAGGCGCCGTAGTCGGTGGCGGGGAGGGTCAGGTCGCCGATCTCGCGGGGCCGGCGTTGGCTGCCGTTGGCGTAGGTGGGCTCGTGCTCGTCCGCCGGGGAGAGGTAGAGGCCCACCTTGAGGCCGTGCGCGCGCATCGACGTGACGAAGTCCCTGAGGACGTCGCCCTGTCCGGCTCGCCACGTCGAGGAGGCGACCGTGTGGGTGGTGAGCTTCGACGGGTACAGGACGAAGCCGTCGTGGTGCTTGACCGTGAGGATCGCCAGCCGGAACCCGGCCGCGCTCAGCTCGCGGGCCCACTGGTCGGTGTCGAGGTCCTCCGGCTGGAACAGCTCGGGGTCCTCGTCACCGTAGCCCCACTCCTGGCCGGTGAAGGTGTTGACGCCGAAGTGCAGGAACGCGGTCCGCTCCAGCGCCAGCCAGGCCAGCTGCCGCCCACTCGGCCGTACCGACGCAGCCTTGGCGACGACGTCATCACCCGGCTCGACCGCCACCCGCCAATCGCCGCCCACAGCCTCGGCACCCGTCCCGCCGTCTACGCCGACCGCCTGAGTCATTCGGTCCTCCTCACCGCATCATCTTTGTCGCACGCCATCACAGCATCCTCGCCGTCGCGGCGCCCCGCAGGGCAGGTCGCGATGCCCTTCCCCAGCTCAGCGTGCCCGCCGGGAAAATGGTTGGTCGGAACGATATTGGGGCTGATACCGTGCCGGAGACCGTGACAGGCCGCTAGGAGGTGAGACCCATGAACGCTGTATCGATGTGGGTGCTCCCCCTCGTCATCACGGTCGGGCGATTGACGTAGGTGTCGCCGGGAGCGCCTCGACCAGGCAATCCCGAAAGGCGACAACCTATGAACTCTGTGCATCTCACTCCGGGCATGGACGAGCATGCCGTAACGATCACGCGGGTCGCGGAGAACCAGTGGCACGCTCTGGAGGACGACCGGGTGGTCGGCCGCGGCCACACTTCGCGCAGGCCCGAGGGGCGGATCTTCCTCAGCATCGACGCGTGGCACGACGCGGTCTTCGACCGGCTCGCCGGGGCCATCCTGGCGGACCTCCCGAGGCCGGTGTACACGGTGGTCGACGAGGTTGACCTCGACCTGACCTCCAACTAGAAGCGAGCCGGCTTCACGACCCGGCGCCGCGAGTGGGAGTACCTCGTGCCCACCGACCCGCGGATCACGGGGCTCGGCTCCGCGCTGCCGCCGTCGGGCGTGACGATTGTGCCCGTCGGCGAGGCGGAGGAGGGCCCTCTGCGCGTGTTGGATCGCGCGATTCGCGACGAGGTCGAGGCCGCCGTCGGCTGGCAGGAAATGCCGGCCGAGGTGCTGCCCCGCCCGACCGGCGATACCGTGCTGGATCCGTCGAAGTACGCGGTGGCGACGCAGTCCGGCGCGTACGTGGGATTGGTACGGCTCGCGGCGGTGACCCGGCAACCACGGATCGGGCTGATCGCGGTCCGGTCAGACCAGCAACGCCGCGGTATCGCCCGGGCGCTGCTCGCCCACGTGCTGGGTTCCTTGCACCGCTGCGGGACCGAAACGGCATCGGCCGAAGTGAACGAGTCCAACGAGGCGGCCATGGCGCTGTTCGAGGGCGCCGGTGCGCGGCGTGCGAGCAGCAACCTGGAATTGGTGCTCCGCTGAGCGCCCTCACAATCACCGATCGGAGAATCGCGAGAAACATGCCAAGAACAGCAGGCGGCATCGAAGTCGAAGGCACCGTCGTCGAATGCCTTCGCAACGCCACTTTCAGAGTAGAGCTCGAGAACGGGCACAAGGTGCTTGCCCACATCAGCGGGAAGATACGCAAGAACTACATCAAGATCCTGCCGTATGACCGGGTCCTCGTGGAGATCAGCCCGTACGACCTCACCCGCGGCCGGATCCTCTTCCGATACAGGACGTAGCCATTTGTCTTGCTCTTGTACGGCATGACACGAGGAAAGCCGCCGAGGGTTCAACTCGGCGGCACCCGTCCGCGATTTCAGGTATCAGCTACATGCCCATCTTCCGCAGGGTCGCGTTCCCGTGCGTGCTCTGTGTTGATGAGAAGCGGGCGCACTGTGGCGACAGGGTGGTGCCAGTTATTCAGGCCACGGTCCCTTAGGGGAGGCGTTGACGATGGCCTGCCCGGCTCCTCGTGAACGCCCGAGTCGGGTGCTAGGCGCGGCGGGCGATCGTGACGATCGATCGGCCGGCATCGCGGACAGGCCCGTGGTGCCAGTCCCCGTACTGCGCCTCGATCTCGAAGCCCGCCTCGCTCAGGAACGCAGCGAGCGCCGGGGCATCCAGGAATCGCAGACTCGTGCGATCGACGCGCAGGACGGTGCCGTCCTGCGCGCCGCTGGTCGTTTCGGTGAACGTCACCACATCGTCGACCACCGACTCGACGTGGTGTGACACGCGAAGGGTACGGCCGGCACCGTCCACGACGTCTCTGGCGTTCGACGGATTCCAGTCCTCCCATGCGCGCGCCCGAGGGTTGCGCGTGTCGAACGCGAACCGGCCGCCGTCACGTAGCGCCCTGCGGATGGCGGCCAGCGAGGTGGACAGTTCCGCATCGCTCACAAGGCACTGGAAGGCGTTGCTGGCCATGGTCGCCAGGTCGAACTCGCGATCCCAGGACGCGTCCGCCGCGACACCGGCAACCCACTCGATGTCCGCGCGTCGCCGGGCCCGATCGAGCGCAGCCAGGTCCGGGTCCAGCCCGACGAGCCGCCCACGGTGACCGAGCTCACGAGCCCGGTGCAACATGCTGCCGGTACCGCACCCCACATCCAGCACGGCATCCGCAGCCATCACCAGCTCGTCGTAGAACGCGTCGCCGGGGTTCCGGGCGGCGTCCCAGGGATTGAGCAGGTCATACAAGGCGGCCGCATCAGCATCGGTAAACATCCCCGCAGTATCACCCACAAGGTGGCCTTATGCGGCGGCACCGATCCGCCGGGTTCAGCGTGCCGTTCGCGTTCGAGATCGTCACCACCGGCTGTACCGGCAGCGTCCAGTTCGCGGGGTGGCAGGAGATTCTGTTGACCGGCCCACTACCTGGCGGGCGCTGTGCTGCTGTTCGTCGTGTCCTGGCTACGCCGGCGCGAAGAGCGACACACGGCCGTACTCGAGTGAAGTGCTGGTAGCGGGTGGCCGAGTTCAAGAGGCGCATGTCGGGCGACCGAAATCTAGGCATTGACTAGATTTCCGTCGGTCGCCTAATCTAGGCGTTGACAAGATTTCTGGTGGAAGGGACTGCGTTCGTGGAACCCCTCATCACTCTCCTCGCCGTCACCGCACTGACGCTGGCGGTGGGCGTCGCCGCTCGCAAGCCCTCGCTGCGCCGCCTGCCCGTGGCGCTGCGGGGCGGGCTGGCGGCCATGTTCGCGCTGACCGCGACCGTGCACTTCGCCTTCATGCGCGCCGAACTCGTCGCCATGGTTCCCCCGTGGCTGCCCGCACCCGAGCTCCTGGTGACCATGACCGGCGTCGCCGAGTTGGCCGGTGCCGTAGGCTTGCTCCTGCCGGCCACCGCCGGGTGGGCCGCCGGTGGACTGACCCTGCTGCTGGTCGCCTTGTACCCCGCCAACGTGCACCTGGCCCTGTCAGGTCAGGATCTGCCCTGGTGGGACCAGCTCCCCGAACGCACCCTGATGCAACTGATCTTCCTCGCCGCCACCACGACCGTGCTCATCGACCGCATCCGCGCCCGCACCAGCGCGACCCGTACGGCATCGAAACCCGCGAACGCGGCCTGAGCCGGCCCGGCCGCCAGGTCTTCCAGCCGGCCTTCCGAGCCCGGCGCGCGGGTCGGCGGGCCCGTGGTGAACATCCTGATCCCGGCCAGCCGCGCCGCCTCGGCTCCCTCGGTCACGAGGTCGCTGTGGCAGAGCAGCAGGACGGCACTGGTGTCGACGAGGACCCGCATGATCTCGTGAGCGGTCAACTGCGGACCCACCCGTACAGCCGTCGCGCCCGCGGCGAGGACGGCGTGATGTACGCGGCAAGGACCAACCCTGTGCGGGCACAGGAGGGCGATGCGGGCGCCGCGGCGGGGAGTGATCCTCCGCAGCGCCGCGGCCAGGAAGCGGATCGGGAGACCGGACTCGGAGGTCATGTCAGTCGCGCTGGACGAGGACGGCCGCGCCCTGCCCCACGCCCACGCACATGGTCGCCAATCCGTTCCTCGCGCCCGTACGCGCCATGCGGTGGAGCAAGGTCGTGAGGATGCGCGCGCCCGAGCAGCCCAGCGGATGACCCAGCGCGATCGCCCCGCCATCGGGGTTGACCCGATCGGGATCGATGCCGATGTCACGGACGCAGGCCAGGACCTGAGCCGCGAACGCCTCGTTGATCTCGGCCGTGTCGAGGTCGCCGACCCGCCGGCCGGCACGCGCGAGCACCTTACGGCTGGCAGGGACGGGACCGAGGCCCATCACGTCGGGATGCACGCCTGCCGCCGCCCCGGCGACGTAGCGGCCGAGCGGCTCGACCCCCAGCTCCGCCAGAGCCTCCTCGCTCACCAGCAGCAGCGCCGCCGCGCCGTCGTTCATCGGGGACGCGTTGCCGGCGGTGACGGTGCCATCGGGGCGGAAGGCGGGTTTCAGCGCGGCCAGCCGCTCGGCGGAGGTGTCGGGGCGGACGCATTCGTCGGTCGTGACCGTGACGCCGTCGGGGCGCTCGACCGGCAGGAGTTCGAGGTCGAAATCGCCGTCGCGCTGGGCGCCGGCGGCCCGCCGGTGGCTGCGCAGAGCGAAGGCGTCCTGCTGCTCGCGGGTGATGCGGTAGCGCTTGGCGACCTCTTCCGCGGTCTCGCCCATGGCGAGGACACCGTGCAGGTCGGCCATGCGCGGATTGACGAGCCGCCAGCCGAGCCGGGTGTCGTGCGTCTGCAGCGTGCGGGGGAAGGAATCCTCGGGACGGGCCAGCACGAAAGGCGCGCGGCTCATGGATTCGGAGCCGCCTGCCACGACGACGTCCGCCTCGCCCGCGGCGATGGCACGGGCGGCGCTCGTCACCGCCTCCATTCCCGAGGCGCACAGCCGGTTGACGGTGGCGCCGGGAATGTCGTGCGGCAGGCCCGCGAGCAGGACGCTCATGCGCGCGATGTTGCGATTGTCCTCGCCCGCCTGATTGGCGGCGCCCCAGTAGACGTCGTCGATCCGGGCGGGGTCGAGGGTCTTCACGCCCGCGATCAGGCCCCGAAGGGTGGTGGCGGCCAGGTCGTCGGGACGGACGGTCGAAAGTGAGCCGCACAGCTTGCCGATAGGCGTACGGCGGGCGGCGGCGAAGTAGACGGGACGCATGATGGGTGCCTCTCAGGTGAAGGCGGCGACGCCCGTCAGGGCTCGGCCGATGAGCAGCTTGTGGATCTGGCTGGTGCCCTCGTAGAGGGTCATGACGCGGGCGTCCCTGAGGTACTTGGCGACCGGGTACTCGTCGATGTAGCCGTAACCGCCGAAGACCTGGATGGCGTTGTCGGCGGCGCGCACGGCCGCCTCACTGGCGTACAGCTTCGCCATCGATGACTCGGTGGCGAACGGCAGGCCGCGGTCGATGTGGTCGGCGACCCGCCACACCAGCAGCCGAGCGGCGTCGACGTCCACGGCGATGTTCGCGAGCAGGTCCTGGACCAGCTGGTGCGAGGCGATCGGCTTGCCGAACTGCTCACGCTGCCCGGCATAGGCGACGGCCGCCTCCAGGCACGCCCTGGCCAGGCCCACGCACCCCGCGGCGACGGACATGCGGCCCTTGGCCAGCGCCGCCATGGCGACGGAGAACCCCTTGCCCTCGGCGCCCAGCAGGGCGTCCCCTGGGACCCGCACGGAGTCGAACACGAGCTCGGCGGTCGCCTGCCCGCGCAGCCCGAGCTTGCCGTGGAGTTCCCGACGCTCCAGGCCAGGGGTGTCCGTCGGCACGAGGAATGCCGTGATACCCCGGTGTCCTGGCCCACCCGTGCGGGCGAAGACCAGGGCGACGTCCGCCCAGGTGCCGTTGGTGATGAACATCTTGGAACCGCTGATCAGCCAGTCGTCGCCGTCGCGCTGCGCCCGGGTGGTGAGCGCGGCCGCGTCGGATCCGCTGCCGGGCTCGGTGAGCGCGAAGCATCCCAGCGCGCTGCCGCTGGTGAGGCCGGGCAGCCAGCGCAGCTTCTGCTCCTCGCTGCCGTAGGTGTTGATCGACTTGGCGACCAGGCCCAGCGAGACCGAAACGATGCCGCGCACCGCCGAGTCGCCGCGTCCGAGCTCCTCCAGCACCAGGCAGTAGGCGAGGTGGTCTCCCTCGGATCCGCCGTACTGCTCCGGGATCGTCAAGCCGAGGAACCCGAGCTCGCCGAGCCGGCCGACGATCGTCGGGTCGACGCTTTCCGCGCGGTCCCAGTCCGCGGCGTGCGGAGCGATGTCACGGTCGACGAATTCGGCGGCGAGCTGCCGTACCGCGAGCTGCTCCTCTGACAGGGCCAGGTCCATGCCTGCTCCTAAAACTAGCGGTGCAAGTTTTGCCCGGGATGCTAGTCCAGATAAACTAGCGGTGCAAGTTTTAGCGAAGGAGGTGGCCCGTGGCACGACCACGCCGACCATTGCTGAGCAGGGACCGGATCGTGGAGGCGGCCATGGTCCTGCTCGACACCGAGGGGCTCGACGCCGTCTCCACGCGGCGCCTGGCCACCGAGCTCGCGGTGAGCGGGCCGTCGCTCTACAACCACGTGGCTACCAAGGAGCAGCTGATCGACCTGCTCGTGGACTGCGTCCTGGGCGAGGTGGACACCTCGATGTTCGCCCGACTGGGGGCCGGCGACGGCGACTGGCGCTCGGCCCTGACCACGTGGGCGGCCTCCTACCGTGCCACGCTGGCCGCGCATCCCAACATCGTTCCCGTCGTCGCCCGGGGGCCCGGCCGGCGCCCGAACGCGCTGCGCATCGCCGACGCCGTCTTCGGGGGCCTGGTCGCCGCCGGGTGGCCTCGCCGTGAGGCCACCCGGATCGGGGCGCTGATGCGGTATTTCATCACCGGTTCCGCGCTCGGCTCCTTCGCCGGCGGGTTCCCCGACGACGCGACGGTCTACGAGGGCAGCTACGCGCACCTCGACCAGGCGCACCTGCTCGCCGAGCGCCAGCAGGAGATCAACGAGAGCGCGTTCGCCGCCGGTCTCGACGCTCTCCTGGACGGGCTCGAGCTGCGCTATCGGAAGGTGAGGAGCGAGTAAGGCCGTATCTCACTCCCCCGTCCACACGGGCGGACGCTTCTCGGCGAAGGCGCGGGCCCCCTCCACCGCGTCACGGGAGGCGAAGACCGCCGCGGTCAGCTCCCGCTGCCGCTCGAAGGCGACATCAGCCGGCCAATCCCCCGACTCGGCGATCACCTGCTTGGTGACGTGAACCGCCAGCGGCCCGTTCCCGGCTATCGCGGCGGCGAGCCGCCGCGCCTCGGCCAGCGCTCCTCCCGGAGGGACGAGCCGGTTGACCAGCCCGAGCGCGTACGCCCGCTCCGCGGTCATGAACCCGCCGGTCAGCGCGAGCTCCATGGCGACGTGGTACGGCACGCGACGCGGTAGCCGCAACAGGCCACCACCGGCCGCGACCAGGCCCCGCCGTACCTCCGGCAGACCGAACCTGGCGTCCTCGGCGGCCACCACCAGGTCCCCGGCGAGCACCAGCTCGAACCCGCCCGCCACGGCGTACCCTTCGACGGCGGCGATCAGCGGCTTGCGCGGAGGTGCCTCGACCAGCCCCGCGAACCCGCGGCCCGGCACGAACGGGCGCTCATCCCGCAGGAACGCCTTGAGGTCCATCCCGGCGCAGAAGACGTCGCCGGCGCCGATGATGATCCCGGCTTTGAGGTCCTGGCGGTTGTCGAGCTCGTCCATCGCGGCGGCGATGCCTTCGGCCACGGCACGGTCGATCGCGTTCCGCGCGTCGGGCCGGTTGATCGTGATGACGGCAACGCCGTCGGCGAACTGGGTGATCACTTCATTGCACATGGGTTTCTGTTCCGTCCGTCAGCGCTGGGTCCAGGTGTAGAAGCCCTGGCCTGTCTTGCGGCCGAGCAGGCCGTCGCCGACCATCTCCCGCAGCAGCCGCGGCGGCGAGAACCGGTCACCGAGCTCGCCGCTGAGGTATTCGGCGATGGCGAGCCTGACGTCGAGCCCGACCAGGTCGGTGAGGCGCAGCGGCCCGACGGGATGGCGGTAGCCCAGGACCATGGCGGCGTCGATGTCGTGCGGCTCCGCCACGCCCTCCTCCACCATGCGGATCGCCTCCAGGCCGAGGAGCACCCCGAGACGGCTGGTGGCGAACCCGGGACTGTCGCGCACGACGATTGCCGTACGCTGCCACGCTTCGCACCAGCCCTTCGCCAGCCGTACGGTCTCCTGCGCGGTCTGCTCGCCGGTGACGATCTCGATCAGTGCCGATCTGGCCACGGGGTTGAAGAAGTGCAGCCCGAGGAACCTGCCGGGGTCGCTGACGGCCCTGGCCAGCCGGCTGATCGCGATGGAGCTGGTGTTGGTGGCGACAACCGCGTGCGGCGCCGCCTGGGCCGCGGCCGCGAGCACATCCATCTTCAGCTCGGCCTGCTCGGCCACGGCCTCGACGACGAGGTCCGTACTAGCGGGAATGCGCCGGATGTCACTGGCCGTCCCTACCGCGTCGGCGTGCTCTGGCCACTCCCGGCGGACGCGTTCCGCGGCGCGGTCGGCCGCAGCCTGCTCCACCTCGACGAGGGTGACCGCGCTGCCGGCCTCGGCCATGAGACCGGCGATGCCGCACCCCATGGTGCCTCCGCCGATGACGGTCACGTGCCGCGGATGACCGGTCATCTCCCCTCCACGCTGGTGACGGCCTCCCGGACGGACGCGGGCCGGAGCCCGAACAGCCGCCGGACGAGATAGATCACCGTGATTCCGGCGGGCGCGATGAGCCCGAGCCCGAGCTGCTCACGCGCATCAGGAAGGATCAGCATGCCGACGGCGACCGCCACCAGCAGCACGAGGGTGAACCAGCTCAGGTACGGGTGGCCCCACATCCTGACCGGCATGGCCCCGCCTTCCTGTTCGCTGAGCCGGCGCAGCCGCAGCTGGGAGACCGCGATCGCGGCGTAGATCACCAACGCCACGCTGCCCGCGGCGTTGAGCAGGAAAGCGAAGACGGCTTCGGGTGCGAGGTAGGCGACGGCCACGGCTACCCAGCCGGCCACCGTACTCAGCAGGATCGCGCCGATAGGCGTGCCCCTGGTCGTCGTCCTGGCCAGAGCCCGGGGAGCCTCGCCCCGTGCGGTGAGAGCGAAGAGCATGCGGGACGCGGTGTAGATGCCGGCGTTGAGCACGGACAGGACGGCTGTCAGCACGATCCCCTGCATGGCCAGTGCCGCGCCCGGGATGCCGAGACGGTCCAGAAGCGTGACGAACGGGCTCTCGCCCGCCTTGATCGCCCCGTAGGGGACCAGCAACACGATCAGGCTGATCGAGCCGACGTAGAAGATGACGACCCGCCAGACCACCGTGCCGGCCGCCCGGGTGACAGCCGTGACGGGGTCGGTGGCCTCGGCCGCGGCGACGGTGACGATCTCCGCGCCGAAGTAGGAGAAGACCACGACGGTGATGGCACTCAGGACTCCTGCGGCCCCCGCGGGCGTGAGCGAGCCGACGCCGATGGCCACCTCGTGCACCCGCTGACCCGGCAGGACGCCGAACAACCCGGCGAGCGCGATCGCCAGGAAGACCACGATCGCCACGACCTTGACGGCCGCGAACCAGAACTCGGCCTCACCGAAGCCGCGCACGGACAGCAGGTTGAGCGCGCTCATCACCCCCATGACGACGGCGGAGATGACCCAGAGCGGGACGTGCGGGAGGAAGCCTCCGATGATCTTGGCTCCGGCGATGGCCTCGAAGGCCACCACGACCACCCAGAAGTACCAGTAGGTCCATCCGATGATGAACCCCGCACCGTCGCCCAGGGCGAGCCGGGCGTAGTCCGAGAACGATCCTGCCGATGGCCGCGCGGCGGCCATCTCGGCGAGCATGCGCATGACGAGCAGCAGGATCAGCCCGCCTATCGCGTAGGCGACCGGCGCCAGCGCACCGGCCGTGTGGATGACCGCCCCTGAGCCGACGAACAGGCCGGCTCCGATGATGCCGCCCAGCGCCATCATCGACAGGTGACGCGGCCTCAGGGCCCGCCTCAACGTTCTTGCGGAGATCGGATCGGTGTGGTGTGGCATGGCTGCCTCCTCCGGCTGACGCGGATGTCGACACGCTTCTCGGCGTGTGCGCCGCAGCCTAATTGATTCGATCGATCGATACAATAACTGCCTGGCTATGCGAAGAAGTGACGTACAGGCGTCGATCAGTGTTGAAGGAAACGCGTGGGCTCGCCGATGTCGAGGTCCGCGCGCCGCACCGGGCGCCCGTTCCTCGTGGCGCGCATCAGCCCCAGCCCGCCGTCGGCGTAGGTACGGCAGAGCTCGCGCAGCGCGAGATCCCCGCTGGGCTGGTACCAGTGGGACACCGCGGTGCACATCTCCAGCAGGCCGATGGTCAGCGCCTTCGGATGCGCGACGGTGAACTCGCCGGTGGCGGCGCCCTCTTCCACGGTGGTCCGCCACACGTTCTCGTAGGCGTCGCGGAGGCCGACCACGCGGTCGCGGCGCTGCCCCGACAGGGCCCTGACCTCGGTGTCACTGACGATCTTGGCCAGGCGGTCGGTGACGTGCTCCCACACGTGCTGCTCGATCAGCATGGCCAGGCGCTCGGAGGGCCTCTCCAGCGCCTGGCCGGCACGCTCGGCGGCGCGCCTGAGCGGCTCGGTGCTGGAGAACATGATGTCCACCAGCAGATCGTCCTTGCTCCCGAAGTGGTGGTAGAGCGAGGACAGGGTGACCCCGGCCTGCGTGGCGATGTCGCGGATGCCTGTGCCGTGGAAACCACGCTCGGCGAACAGGCTGATGGCCGCCTCACGGATGCGGCGGGGAGTCTCCGCCGCCTCTGAGGCGCGCACGCGCGGCATCGCAGCTCCTACCGTGTCACCAGGCCTTCTCGTATCAGTCGAACCTACCGGACCGCGATCACCGCTGTCAGATCACCCTGCCATGGTCAGGCCGCCACTGACCGAGAGCACCTGGCCGGTGACGTGGGCCGGCGCGGCGGCGAAGAAGGCGACCGCCTCGGCGACCTCCTCGGGCTGTGCCAGGCGGCGGTTGGGAGTGGCGCGGACGATCGCGTCCATCGTGGCTCTGGCGCGCTCGTCCCGCTTGATCTCCTCGAGCAGCGGGGTGTCGGTGGGGCCGGGGCACACGCAGTTGACGGTGATGCCGTGGCGCGCGGTCTCCCTGGCGATGGACTTGGTGAAGGCGATCGTGCCGCCCTTGCAGGCGGCGTACACCGCCTCGCCGGAGGAGCCGACGCGGCCTGCGTCGCTGGCCACGTTGACGATGCGGCCGCCACCGCGGGCGACGAGCCGCGGGATGGCCAGATGCGTGGCGTTGAACACGCCCTTCAGGTTGATGTGGAGGAGCTTGTCCCACAGATCGGGGCTGGTGTCGGCGAAGGGCTGGACGTGGTCCCAGCCCGCGTTGTTGACCAGCACGTCCAGGCCGCCCAGGCGGTCGCACGCCTGGGAGAACGCCTGGGTGAGCCCGGCGTGATCGCCCACGTCCGCCGCCACGGCGAACGCGTCCGGCAGTTCGGCGGCCAGCTCGCCGGCCGCGGTCTCGTCGAGGTCGACGATCGCGACGGCCGCGCCGTACCGCGAGAGCCTGCGGACGATCGCGGCGCCGATGCCCTTGGCACCGCCGGTCACGATCGCGGTGCGGGAGTTGTCGGTCATGGAGAGGCCCTTTCCTGTTCCTGGTCGAAGGTGGAGCGGCCGGCACCGCGTTCCTTCAGCACGCGTTTGTCGACCTTCTCGGTGGGTGTCTTGGGCAGGGGGCCGGTGAACTCGACGTAGCGCGGCACCATGGGGCGAGGCAGACGCTCCTGGCAGTAGGCCAGCAGGTCGCGCGCCTCCAGCTCCCGGCCTGGCCGGAGCGTCACCACGACCATCACGTCTTCCTCCGTGAGCTCGCTCGGCACGCCGAACGCGGCCACCTCGAGCACGGCCGGATGCCGGCCGACCACGGTTTCGATCTCCAGGGCGGAGATGTTCTCGCCGCGCCGGCGGATCACGTCCGCCCCGCGCCCGGCGAAGTAGAAGTAGCCGTCCTCGTCCCGATGCGCGAGATCGCCGGTGTGGAACCAGAGGTCGCGCCAGGCCTGGACGGTGGTCTCCGGCATGCCGAGATACTCACTCAAGATCACATGCGGTTCGAGCGGCCTGATGCAGATCTCCCCCACCTCGCCGCTCGGCAACTCGAACCCGTCCTGGCCCAGCACCTTGACCTCGAACGGGTGCACGGGACGACCGCACGAACCCGGGCGGCGCGGCTCTCCGGGACGGTTGTACAGCACGATGCCGGTGTCGCTGAGCCCGTACACCTCGACGAGCTCGACCCCGAACCTGCGCTCGAAGTCCTCCGCCCACTCAGGGAGCGGGACGCCCCAGCCGAGCCGGGCCGGGTTGTCGGCGTCGCCGGGTGCGGGCTCCTGCTTGTACAGCATGGTCAGGGTGGCGCCCATGAAGTCGAAAACGGTCGCGTGGTAGCGGCGGACCTGCTCCCAGAAGGACCGTACGGAGAACCGCGCCACCAGCGCCGCGGTCGCGCCCAGCAGGAACGCGGGAGCGACGGTGAAGATCGCGGCGTCGGCGTGGAACAGCGGGAAGGGACAGAACAGCACGTCGGACGCCGTCAGGCCGAGTTGCCCGGTGAAGACCTCCGCCTGCCGCAGCACGTATCGATGCGGGAGCACGCAGGCCTTCGACCGGCCCGTGCTGCCGGAGGTGAACAGCAGGATGCTCGGGTCTCCTGGCCGGGCCTCGTGGCGCGGTGCGGTGCCGGAGTACGCCGTGAGCTCGGCCCACGCCCGGAAGTTCATCACCCCGGTACGGCCTCGGACGAAGACCGTGCGCAGGATCCCCCCCGTTTCCGCGATCGCCGGCAGGAACTGCTCGTCGACGATCGCGACCTCGGCCCCGGACATCCGCAGCACGGCCGCGAGCCCGTCGCCGAGCAGCGCCGTGTTGACCGGCGCCGCCACGGCCCCGATCCGGCCCAGCGCCAGCCACGCGACGACGAACTCGACGCAGTTGGGCAGGACGAACGCCACGGTCTGCCCGGCACGCACGCCGCTCGCCGCCAGGCCCGCGGCCACCGCCCTGACCTGCTCGGCCAGCTGGCCGTAGGTGAGGGTCTCGTCCTCGATCCGCAGGGCCGGATGATCCGCCCGTTGCCGCGCGTGCGCCTCGACCAGGTCGCTGAGAATCATCGCCGTATCCCTCCGTTCACCCGGCGAGCCGCGAACTCGCGCAGGCTCGCCTCGGCCGCGTCGCTGCGTCGCGCCTCCCCCACGGCCACCGCCTCGCGCTCCAGCGCGTGCGCGATGTCCTCCCTGGCGGCCTCGCTCAGCAACCGCCGCGTCAGATGTACGGCCCGCGAGCGGCTCGCCAGCTCCTCGGCGAGCGTCACGGCCCGGTCGAGAACCTGGTCGTCGGGCAGCACCTCGCTGATCAGGCCGGCCGTCAGGGCCCAGGTCGCGTCATAGGTCCACCCGGTCAGCAACATGTCCCGCGCACGCCCGTACCCGACGACGGCGGGCAGGAGCCACGACGACCCGTTCGTACCCACCAGGCCCCACGCCACCTCGGGACAGGCGAAAACGGCGCGCTGGGCGGCCACCCGCAGATCGCAGGCCAGCGTCAGCTCCAGCCCGCCTCCCACCGCCGCGCCGTTGATCGCGGCGACGCTCGGCTTGCCCGCCTCGAGCAGGATCGCGGTGACCTGCTGGAGCAAGGCGATGGTCCCGTCGAACGCCTCCGCGTCGGTCGCGGCGGCTTCGCCCAGATCGTCCCCCGAGCAGAACGCCGATCCCTCTCCCGTCAGCACGATGGCACCGGTCTGTTCACACTGGTCGGCCTCGACCAGCGCGTCCACCAGATCGCCCAGCATGCGCCGGGACAGGGCGTTGCGCACCTCCGGTCGGCGGAGCGTCACCACGGACACCCGCCCCTGATGGCGAAGCTCTACCTCGGCCGGGATTCCAGGATCAAGCAGCATGGAGTTATTGTATCGATCGATCGATATTGAATCAAGGAGGATCATGGATCGCTACGCGGGCTACCAGCGACTGAGGCTGAGCCGGACGGCAGACGGTGTGCTGCAGGTGACCATCCACAACCCCGGCCGCGCCAACGCGCTGGACGCGGCGGGGCACGCGGAGATCACCCGCATCTGGCGCGACGCCGAGACCGACGACCGGGTGCGCGCCGTCCTGGTCACCGGGGCGGGCAGCACCTTCAGCGCCGGCGGCGACCTGGACTGGGTGCAGAGCCTGGCCGACGACCCGCAGGCCAGGATCGCGGGTCTGCGCGAGGCCAGGGAACTGGTGACCAACCTGATCGAGTTCACCAAGCCGGTCGTCTCCGCGGTGCGTGGAGCGGCGGTGGGAGCAGGGCTCGTGGTGGCACTGCTCGCCGACGTCTCCGTGGTCGCGAACAACGCCCGGCTGATCGACGGTCACACCAAGCTCGGCGTGGCCGCCGGCGACCACGCTCCCCTGGTCTGGCCGCTGCTGTGCGGGCTGGCCAAGGCCAAGTATCACCTGCTCACCTGCGATCCACTGGACGGGGCTGAAGCGGAGCGCATCGGCCTGGTGTCCCTCGCGGTCGACGAGGATGACGTCCTCGACCGGGCCGGGGAGATCGCCGCCCGGC
The DNA here is from genome assembly GCF_018531495.1 of Nonomuraea sediminis. Taxonomy (GTDB): domain Bacteria; phylum Actinomycetota; class Actinomycetes; order Streptosporangiales; family Streptosporangiaceae; genus Nonomuraea; species Nonomuraea sediminis. Next base: position 215,672 of record NZ_JAHDTI010000007.1, on the reverse strand, counting down.
TCGCCTCCGGCGCCCCCGACGCCCTGCGGTGGACCAAACAGGCACTCAATTCCTGGCTCCGAGCCGCCATGCCGCACTTCGACGCCGCGCTCGCACTCGAGTTCCTCGGTTTCGCCGGTCAGGAGGTGCAGGAAGGCCTCGCGGCACTGAAGGAGAAGCGCCCTCCCGCGTTCTAGCGCACAGAAGGGCGCGGCGAACAGCAGCTGCAGGATGCCGGTGATGGTGACGGTGCGGGGACGAATCTTCATGCCGCAGACGATCGCGCCCTGCGCTGTCGCGCCACTGAGCCCGCCCTGAACACGGCCCGTCCTGGCATGACAGCCGTGCGCCTGCAGGTCAGGGCTTGGGGCGTTCGAGGAGTTCGGCGGCCGTGGTGTCGAGGACGGCGTTGATGTCCTGGTCCGGTAGGCCGGATCGCTGGACGTAGGTGACCGCCTCGCGGAAGGCCTCGCCCGCCTGATAGGGGAAGTCGGTGCCGAGCAGGAGCCGGTCGGCGCCGAGGGACTCGGCCGCGGCGCGCAGGGCCGGGGTGTGGTTGTGGCCGACGGTGTCGAACCACATCCGGCGGGCGGCGACGCTCGGCTTCTCCGGGGTGTCCGGCGCCTCCCAGGCGTACTGCCGGTCGAGCCGCTCGAGCAGCATCGGCAGCGCGCCTCCCAGGTGCGACGTGACGATCTTCAGTCGCGGGAACCTGCTGGGGATGCCGGCCTGGATCAGGTGCGTGATCGCCACGGTGTCCTCGATCGGCGCGCCGATCTCCCAGGTCATGGTGGGCCCGATCAGCGACGAGTGGGCGCCCGCCCCGGCGGGATGGACGTAGAGGACCGCCGCGCGGCGGTCGAGCTCCGCGTAGACAGGCAAGAACGCCGGGTCGGTCAGGGAACGACCGAGCACCGACGTGGTGACCGCCGCACCCGGCATCCCCAGCTCGCCCAGCGCTCGGTCCAGCTCGACCAGGGCGGCGTCGGTGTGCGGGAAGGGCAGCGAGGCGAAGGCCATGAACCTGTCGGGGAACCGCCGGACCAGCTCCGCGTACTCGTCGTTGACCACACGCGCGGCCTGAACCGCGTCGGCCTGGTCGGCGAAGTGCGGCGACGCGGGGGTCGCCGAGAGCACCTGCAGATCGATGCCTGCCGAGGCCATCAACGCGAAGCGCGCCTCGAGCTCCTGCTCGGTCGGGCCCGCGCCGAGGCCGCGGTGGACCCCGGTGACCGTGTTGCCGAACCTCTCCAGCAGGTCGAGGTACGGCCGGCTCCACAGGTGGGCGTGCACGTCGATACGCATGTCGAGCTCCTCTCAATTACCTAACACAGCAATAAGTAGCATGCTATCTATTCAACTGGCTAGCCAGTGGCTAGAATGACGCGTGTGACCAGCAGCAACGCCGATGATCAGGGTTTCGAGGAGTTCGTGAGCGCGTCGCACGACCTGTTCACGGCGATGCGCCGCAACCGTGGACGGGTGGCGCACACGGCGTCGGGCCTGTCGCTGTCCCAGCTCCTCCTGCTCGACGCGGTCGCCATCCACGGGCCGCTGCTGGTCAGCCAGATCGCCGCGCACGCGGGTGTATCGGGGCCGAGCGCCACCCGGATGCTCAAGCAACTGGAGCAACAGGGCGTGGTGACCCGGCAGCGCTCCAGCGACGACGAACGCAAGGTCCTGGTCACCCTCACGGAACACGGCCGCGACCTGGTGGAGCGCCAGCGGAACGCCCTCCGGGAGAAGCAGCGCCAGCACTACGCCGCACTCACCCCCGAGCAGCGCGAGACCTTCGTCGACGTGCTACGCCAGATGGCCACGATGATCCAGCAGTGGGCGCCGGACTAGGGATCACGCGTGTCGAGGCCCGATCAGATCGTGATCAGCCCTCGCAGGTAGGCCCGCCCGTTCACGGTGATCGGGAGGGCTTGGCTCTTCAAATGTGAACGATGCTCATATATGGTCGCTGACACTATGAGGAACCGCTGGTTGTCGCCGGTCGCCGTTGTCGTGCTTGCCGCCGTCATCGCGTTGGGGGCGGCGTTCGACCCGTCGGGGCTGGCCGCGCCGTACACGTGGACGGGGGCCGAGCTGTTCCCCGTCGCCGGGCTCTGGCAGGTGGCCGCACCTGCCGTCTATGTGCCGCTGCTGCTGGCGGGCGTCGGGGTGCTGGCCTGGGTGGTCGCGCGCGGGCGGGCTCCGCTGCGTACGGCACTGCTGGTGTGGGGCGCGGTGGTGTGGTCGGCGATGGCGGCCAAGCTGGTGATGTCGCTGGTGATGGCCTTCGGTGATGTGGTCTACCTGGCGTGGTCGACGGGCTTCACCGGCGTCAAGGCGGCGGTCTTCGGCCTTCCGGTCCTGGCCGCCACCTGGCTCACGCAGCTTCTACGCCGCCGCCTCACGCCACCCACCTCAAGCCCGCCTTTCACGCCGGCTTCGGGGGCGGGGTGGGTGGCGGCGGGGGTGGCCGTGGTCGCGGGTGCGCTGGTCGGCGGGGTGTGGTGGGGCGGGTCACCCGTCGGGTACGCCATCGGCGACTCCCCGCTGGCCCCGGCGCCCGAGGCGGGACCGCTGGGCTGTCTCGCCGCCGTCGCCCTGCTCGGCGTGACGACCTGGGCACTGAACCGCTGGCTCGGTACCGCCACCTCGCCGCCGGCCGTCGTGGCCGGGATCTCCGCGCTGGGAGCGGCCGCGACGCTGGGCCTGGTCGAGGTGGCCATCGGGCTGCCTAACGATCTGGCGGGCGGCGACACGTTCTGGGCACCGGCGATCATGCTCCGCCTCGCCCCCGCGCTCTCCTTCGGCGCCCTCCTCGCCCTGGCAACAGCGACCCTCGTCGCCCTCCTCCCGGCGGAAAGAACCGCCCTTGTCCCAAGTGCCGCCCTCCCCTCGGCAGGGGGAGCCACCCCTCTCCCGGCGCGGAGAGCTGTCCTCCTCCCGGCGCGTAAGGGCGTCGTGCCGGTGTCGATGGCGGCTGTCGTGGCCGCGGCGGCGCTCGCCGTACCGCTCCTGCAGCCTGGCAGCAGCAGCGCGCAGCCTCCACGCACCAAGGGCCTGACACTGTCAGCCGACCGCAGGATCGTCGACGCCGATGGCAACGAGGTGCTGCTGCGCGGCGTGAACGTCAACCAGCTCGAAGACTACTTCCAGAAATTTCCGGACAAGGCGGTGACGCGACCGCTCACCGAGGCCGACTTCGCCGGCATGGAGCGGATGGGCTTCAACGTCATCCGCCTCGCCCTGTCCTGGTCAGCCCTGGAACCCCAGCCAGGCCACTACGACCCGGCCTACCTCGCCAGGATCTCCTGGGCCGTCGAGACCGCGGCCAAGCACGGGCTGCGTACGGTCATCGACATGCACCAGGACGCCTGGGGCAAGGGCGTCAACGCCGCCCCAGGCACCACCTGCGAGAACGGTTCCCCGATGCACGGCTGGGACGGCGCCCCCACCTGGGCCGACCGCTTCGACGGCGCCCCCAGGTGCGAGTTCACCGGGCGCGACATCTCTCCGGCCGTCGCCCGCGCCTTCACCAACTTCTACCAGGACAGGGACGGCATCCAGACCCGCCTGGTCGCCGCCTGGGGCATGCTGGCGGAGCGGTTCGCGAGCGAGCCGATGGTCGCCGGATACGACCTGCTGAACGAGCCCGGCTTCGGCGAGGCCCCGCCGATCACCTCCGGCGTCCTGCTCGGCCGCTACTACGACCGGGCGATCAAGGCCATCAGGGCGGGCGAGAAGCGCGGCTTCCCGCACCTGGTCTTCTTCGAGCCGTCCGTGCTCTGGTCGGGGCTCGGCTTCGAGGTCTCGGTGCCCAAGGACTTCACCGACGACCGGCTGCTCGTCTTCGCCCCCCACCTCTACAACGAGTCGATCACCATCGACCAGGGCACCGGCCTCACCATCACGAGCATCGAGCGCGGCTTCGACCTGGCCGTCCGGGCGGCGGCGTACTACGGCGCCGGGCTCTGGTCGGGGGAATGGGGTTGGTTCGGCGACGCCGCCTCGGCCCCGATCACGAGATACACCGACCAGGAGGATCGGCACCGCATCGGCGGCGCGTTCTGGGTCTGGAAGCAGTCCTGCGGCGACGCCCACGCCGGAGCCGGATCCAAGACCGGCGGCAACCTCATGATCGAGGACTGTGCCACAGGGAAGGACCTGCCCCCGACCCCCGAGTACGTCGCCGAGCTCTCGCGCCCCTACCCCCGATCCGCGCCCGGCCGCCTGACCAGCCTCACGTCGGACCAGGCGAGCCTCACGGTCCAGGGCAAGGGCGCCGGGTGCGGCCTCGACATCTGGTTCCCCGGCGGCACCCAGCCGGTCGTCCGCAGTACCGGACTCACGAGCCTCACCACCCGCCAGACACCGAACGGCTGGCGCATCACCGGCTGCGCCCACGACACCTACACCCTGACGGCCCACCGCTAGCCGCTTCCGGCCCTTAGACGGAAGGTCCGCTTGACGGCGACCAGTGGTGTGGTTTGACCGCATGTATGGTGATCTCCGCAGAGGCGCCGATCAGCGGAACCGGATGGAGCGGCATGGAACTCGGAGTTGACCACGGTTCCCTCGGCGACGCGGCGCGTGGCGTGGACGTGCTCCGCTCCCGCACCAGCACCCTCCGGCGGGCTCTCACCAAGGCGACGGACCCGCTGCACGCGCTGCACCCGTGGGGCCTGCTCGGCCAGATCTACCTCCACGGCGCCTGCGTGTCGTTGATCGACGAATGCGACGCACATCTCAAGAACCTGGAAGAGGCCTTCGACGGCGCCCACGAGCGGATCACGGCGTCGTCCAGGAACTACTCCGGAGTCGAGCGGGTGCTCGTCGAAATGCTCGGCGCGACCAGGATCGACCGGGAGGAGGAGGTGTTACGCAGGCTCAACCCCGCTTCGCGGCTCTACCGGGATCACCGGACCGCTTACGGGCTGATCGAGGGTGCGCCCTTCCCGCTCAATTCCTGGGGCGCCTCGATCCTCCACACGATCCGTTTCATCGGTGACCTGCGGAGCGACGACAAGTACAACATCACCACCGACCTGGCCATGCTGGCCACAGATCTGAGCGGCGCGGTCTTCCAGGCCGGCCGGGCCCTCCAGTGGTACCGCACGGACCCGCTCGCCCTGGCCGTCTTCGCGGGGGTCTCGTTCGTGACACGGGCGTTCTACTGGACGAAGGACACGGCCGACTGGTTCACGGGTGACCCGGTCAGGATCGGACAGGCGGCGTACAACTTCGACAGCCTCTCCAAAGGGTGCCACGGGCTTGGCGAGGATTTCATGGAGGGCATTCGCCGTACCCTGGCCAGGGGCTCGTGGGATGGCGCCGCGGCGCGGGAGGCGTTCGAGCGGCTCACCGCGTTGGGCGAGGGCATCGAGGACACCGGGCACAGCTCCGACCAGGTCTCGGCCATGCTGCAGCTCACCAGCTCCGTCATGGGGACGTTCGAAGGGATCGTGAAGGGCGTCATCGCCGACGCGATCACCATCGCGGTGTACTACTGCCTGGCCTACCAGTGCCTCATGGGCCCGACCGCGGGATTCGCCAGGGCGAACGCCATAGTGGCGGTCAACCGGACCTCGGCGACCGCGGCGACCCGGACCGGGCATCTGCTCGCACTCGCGGTGACCTTCATGCGGAGGCTTCAGCTGCTGATGCGGCGGGCGGTGGCCGGGCTCATGGACATCAACCAGCGCGCCTTCGCCACCCTGCGGCAGACCAGCGCGGGCCGCGCCTTCACCGCCAACGAGGAGTTCCTCGGCGCCCGCTGGGCGGCGACGATCGTGCGCAAGGACAACGGCGCGGGAGACTACTCCAGGCTCAGCATGAGCATGATGGTGAAGAGCTGGGCCATCCAGGTGCGCAAGGCCGGCCCGACCAACGCGCTGCGCGAGTTCGGGATGGGCCGGAGCTACCACGCCAAGGACGGCACCATCCTCCCGGACGGCAAACCGCGGATCGGCGTGCCCCGCTACCCGAAACCGAACAAAGACGGCAGCCAGGGATGGGTCTACAACCCCGTGCCCATCGTCAGCACCTCTCTCCAGACGCTCCTGCCGTACGGCCGGGCCCTGCAGTACTACCTGCGTGCCGGCGACACCCAGCAGGACATCGACTCCAAGATCAATATCTGGGAGAAGTGAGATCATTCGTAGGGCTCCGCGGGCTGGTCGACCTTCCTGACGCTCGAGGCCGTCAGCGCGGGCGGGACGAAGCCGGTGGGCACCTTGCCGCCCTTCCACGGGATCCAGGTCCCCGTGACCTCCACCAGCTGTCCTCCGGCGGGGCGGCCTGCCCTCGACGGCCGCCCCGGCTTGCCGACCAGCTCATCGCGCCCGCCGTACGCGCGGCCGATGAACTCGCCGACGCGCAGGTCGCTCACCCCGCCCGCCGCCAGCGACTGTCGCCAGCGAGGCGCCGAACCGCGCCACCACCATCCCCGGCTGCCCGGGGAAGGCCACCGCCGTGGCCACCAGCACGACCGGGTTGATCGCCGGCGACGACAGCAGGAACGCCAGCGCCGCCGCGGGCGCCACCCCGCGCGCCATCAGCCCCGAGGCCACCGGCACCGACGCGCACTCGCACCCCGGCAGCACGGCCCCCGCCACCCCGGCCACGGGCACCGCCGCGTAGGTCCGCCTGGGCAGCGCCCTGGTCCAGAACGAGGCGGGCACGAACGCCGTGATCGCCGCCGACAACGCGACCCCGAACACCAGGAACGGCAGCGCCTGCACACACACGGCCACGAAGATCGTCGCCCAGGTCCGTAACGCGGGCGCGGTCAGGTACGGCGCCAGCAGCAGCCTGCCCGCCACCAGCAGCGCGATCACCCACAGGAACGCCCACGGCACCCCAGGACCACGACGCTGCCTGCGGCCCCAGCCATCGGGCGGCAGCTCATCGTCCTCCGGCAGCCAGTCGGCCACGGTCGTCTCGGTCAAGGCCCATCCCGAGGAGTCGGCGTCCACGTCCGACCGAGACTAATCAGCCGGTCATGTCGCCCTCACCGGAACCTCCAAAAGACGCATCCCCGACCATTGTCGTGTCACAGCCGAGCGGGGCAATCTCGTCTTAGAGGGCATGACGAACTCGGAAAAGACCACGGTGTTGATCACCGGAGCCAACAAGGGACTCGGCCTCGAGGCGGCCCGGCGGCTCGGGGAACAGGGTTGGACGATCTTCCTCGGCTCGCGTGACGAAGGCCGAGGCCAGGCAGCCGCCGACAAGCTGATCGCCGATGGCGCGAACGTCGTCATGGTCCCGCTGGACGTGACCTCCGACGAGTCGGTGGCGGACGCCGTACGACTCGTCCGGGAGCACACCGACCGGCTGGACGTGCTGATCAACAACGCCGGAGCGCCGGGGAGGGCGGTCACCCCCGCGGACGCGACGGCCGACGAGATTCACGCCGTCTATGACACCAACGTGTACGGACCGATCAGGGTCACGCACGCCTTCCTCCCCCTGCTGCAGGCGGCGGACAACCCGCGGGTGGTGATGGTGTCCAGCGGCGGCGGTTCGTTCGCCGTCGTGACCGACCCTGAGCAGCCCGTCTCGAGGATGCACGAGCTCGCCTACAGCTCGTCGAAGGCGGCGCTGAACATGATCACCGTCCGGTACGCCCAGGCGCTCCCGAACATCAAGTTCAACGTCGCCACGCCCGGAGAGGTCGCCAACCGCACATTCGCCGCCACCGACATGAACCATCACACCGGTCAGCTCACGGTCACCGAGGGCACCGACTCGATCGTCAGACTCGCGATGGTCGACGCCGACGGGCCGACCGGGATCTTCGTCGACCGCCTCGGCCCTGTCGCCTGGTAACCGCCCCGTGCCGTACATGGTGACGAGGGCGGCGAGCCCGGGCGTCCCGCCGATCTGCCGCATGAGGGATCCGAAGGTGGCGCACGTCACATCGCCGTGCTGTCACAGGGACGAGGTGGCCGGCATCTCCATGGTCGTCGGGACGCCGCGCGAACGATCCGCGCGGCGTGAAACTCCACGAGTGAGGACGAAATCATGGAAACCCGGATGAACCTGAACGCCAACGAACTCGGCGCCAAGCTGGGTAAGCGGTTCTACAACGTCAGCATGGCGATCGAGCAGTCGACGCTGTCCAGGCCCGTCCAGAACCTGGTGATGCTGCGGGTCAGCCAGATCAACGGCTGCGGTTTCTGCGTCGACTACCACTCCAAGGACGCGGCGGCCGCCGGGGAAACCGCGGTCCGGCTCAGCCTGGTCGCCGCCTGGCGCGAGTCCACCGTGTTCACCGAGGCCGAGCAGGCCGCGCTGGCGCTGGCTGAGGAGGGCACCCGGCTTGCCGACGCCCACCTCGGCGTGTCCGACGAGACCTGGGACCGGGTGCGCAAGCACTATGACGAGGACCAGATCACCGCGCTGGTCTACCTGGTCGCCATGATCAACGCAGCCAACCGGCTCGGCGTCATCGTGCGCACCAAGGGCGGCTCCTACGAGCCCGGCATGTTCGCCGGCACGTCGAGCTGATCGGCGGACGCCTCCCGGCCCGGCCCAGGATCATCCGATCCGGCCGGGCCACGGTGTGACCTTGAACGACGGATTCCTGAAGTACGTTCAGGAAGTACCAGGGCACATCACCGGATGTCCGCAAGGGCGCAAGCATCGGGCCGGGAATGAGACGATCTCTGGTCAAGTCGCATCGTCCGGACGAAGGTTGACTTCATGACCAACGACACGCCCAAGATCGACACCACCACTCCGCACTCGGCGCGGGTATGGAACTACTGGCTGGGCGGCAAGGACAACTACGAGATCGACCGGCAGGTCGGCGATCAGGTCCGCCAGGTCTACCCCGGCATCGTGGATGTCGCCCGGCATTCCCGCGCGTTCCTCGGCCGTGCCGTGCGCCACCTCGCCGGGGAGGCCGGGATCACCCAGTTCCTGGACATCGGCACCGGCCTGCCCACGGCCGACAACACCCACGAGGTCGCCCAGCGCATCGACCCCACCTGCCGGATCGTCTACGTCGACAACGACCCCCTGGTCCTCGTCCACGCGCGCGCCTTGCTGACCAGCACCCCGCAGGGGGCGTGCGACTACATCGACGCCGACGTGTGCGATCCCGGCCACATCCTCACCCAGGCCGCCGCCACGCTGGACTTCACCCGGCCCATCGCCCTGATGATGCTGGGCATCCTCGGCAACGTCTGGGACGACAAGCAGGCCTCTGAGATCTGTGAGCAGCTGGTCGCCGCGTTGCCGCCCGGCAGCTACCTGGTCCTCGAGGACGGGACCAACGCTATCGACCCGGAGGCCGCCGCCGAGGCGGAGAAAACCCGCGCCGAAGCAGGCGACCCCTACAAGCTGCGCACCCCTGACCAGATCGCCGCGTTCTTCGACGGCCTGCAGCTCATAGAGCCCGGCGTGGTGTCCGTCTCACGGTGGCGTCCCGAAGCCAACCCGTGGGGAGAGCCGGCAGAGGTCACCGCCTACTGCGGCGTCGCCAAGAAGCTCTGACCCGGCCGCGCGCCGTACGCACCCCCTTGATCGAGTGGTCGCTGCCGGCGCGCTAAACTGACCAACAGAACCATTTTGGTCAATTCGTCGGAAGGAAGTCGCCATGAAGCACGCAACCGAGCGTCGTCGCGCCCTGGTGGTTGGAGCCGGGATCGCGGGCATCGCCACCGCGATGCGGCTACGGCAGGTGGGCTGGGAGCCGGTGCTGGTGGAGCGGGCGGCCGCGCGCCGCTCAGGCGGGTACTTCATCATGCTCTTCGGCACCGGTGAAGCCTCCGCGCGGAGACTGGGCGTGCTGGAGGCGATCGGCGACCGCAGCCATCCGCGGCTCGCCAACTACGAGGTGAACCGGGCCGGGCGCCGTACTCCCGGATTGAACCCGGCCGGCCTGCCCGGCAGGCCACGGCAGTTGCTGCGCGGCGACGTGGAGCAAGGACTGTTCTCCGCCCTGCCGTCCGATGTGGAGATCCGCTACTCCACCGTGCCCACGCGCATCACCCAGGACGACTCCGCGGTGGAGGTCACGCTGCACGACACCGCCGCCGATGCCACCGTCACCGAGCGCTTCGATCTGGTGGTCGGCGCCGACGGGATGCGCTCGACGGTGCGCAAACTGGTCTTCGGCGCCAAGGATCATCTGCGTCCGTTGAACTACATGATCGGCGCCACCGTCCTGGACAAGCCGATCGAGGGCTTCGGCCTGCACCAGGGCCTGATCCTGGCCGAGCCGGGACGCTCGGCATGGACGTTCCCGTTCTCCGACCACGCGCCGAGCCTGCTGTTCTCCTACCGCACCGACGACATCGACGCCGAGTTCACCCGCCCGGCGATCGAGTCCATCCGCGCCGCCTTCGGCCCGAAGCCCGCCGGTCCCCTGCTCGAGAACCTGTTCCACCGGTTCGAGCAGGCCCCGGACTTCCTGTTCGATTCGGTCCAGCAGGTCAGGATGCCGAGCTGGCACCGAGGCCGGGTCGTCCTGGTCGGTGACGCCGCCTGGTGCGTGACCCTGTACGCGGGCATGGGCGCCTCAAGCGGCATCGCCGGGGGCGAGCTGCTGGGCACCATGCTGCAGCGCCATCCTGACGACCTGCCCGGCGCGCTGCGGGCGTGGGAGGCCCGGATGCGGCCCTTCATCCACACCGAGCAAGACACCGCACTGACCATGCGCAGGCTCTTCACGCCCCACGACCGCAAGGAACAGATCATGCGCGCCGCGATGCTGCGCCTCATGCGCGCGCCCGTCATCGGGCAGACCGTGGGCAGGATAATGAACGGCGCCGACATGAAGCACAAACAGCTCGACGTCGCCGCCGTGTGACCCTTCCCGAGCCCGAACAGTAGAGGACAGCCCAGGTGAGCCAGCTGATCGAACACCACTCGCGCAAAGCCGCCCGGATCCTGGACAGCGCGCGCGAGCTGGTGCTCGACCACGGCGTGAGCAAGGTCACCGTCACCGAGATCGCCCGGGCCGCGGGAGTCGGCAAGGGCACCGTCTACCTGTACTGGCCCGCCAAGGAAGACCTCATCCTCGGGCTGTTCACCCGCGACCTGCTCACCTTCCTGGAAGAGATCATCGGCCGTATCACCGCCGACCCCGCCACCGTGCTGCCGCGCCGGCTGGCCCCGCTGCTCATCCGCACAGGGCGGAAACTCCCGCTGTCGCACCGCCTGCACAGCGACGCGGACCAGCTGCGGCTGCTCGCCCAGCGGGCCGGCGACCGCGACCTGTTCGCCCGTACCAGGCCCAGTGCCCTGTGCCACGAGGTCATGCCGATCATGCACCGCCACGGGCTGATCCGCCACGACCGCCCGCTGGCCGAGCAGGCCTACGCCCTGCACGCCGTGCTCACCGGGTTCGGCACCGCCATCTCCGACCCGGCCACCGCCCCGCTCAGCGTCGCCGACCCTGAAGAGGTCCTCGCCGACACCGTGGCCCAGCTCCTCGAGCCCGCCGTCGAGCCCGGCGGGCCGGCCATCACCGCGGCCGCCGACGAGACCGTCGCCGTCTTCCGCGCGACCAGGGACGCCGTACTGGACCTCATCGACCGCAGCCAGACCCTCCAACCATGAGCGGTCCGTACGGCAGGCCTTCATCGACCGGTACGGCCTGCCGCCCTCGCCGTACACCATCGAGCTAACGATCGATGACCACCTGCTGGCCAGCGTCGTCCACCGCGCACGCCCGCACGAAGGCGACCAGCACCTCCTCCCGTGGCAGCCGCTCCCGCCCCAGCAGCGTGGCGGCCGTCGAGGCGGGCAGGTGGTTACCGGTGGCGGCCGCTCGCCGTTCGAGCTGGGCGGATACTCGGAGAGAGGGCCGGGGTTTGGGGAGGCGTGCGATGAACATTCGCCTGATCAACAGCACGGGCGTCGAAGAACACCCCGTCGAAGAACTGCCGACGCTGCTCAAACGCGAGGACGCGCTGGTCTGGGTGGACATCCCCAGCTGCGACAGGGACGCCGCGCAGGTGCTGTCGGACGTGTTCGGCTTCCATCCGATGGCGATCAAGGACTGCGTCGGGCGCAACCGCGTGCCCAAGGTGCACGCCTACCTGGACCACGTGTTCATCGTCCTGCACGCCCCCGAGCGGGGGCAGCGGGGTCACGTGCACTTCGTCGAGCTCGACCAGTTCGTCGGCAAGCACTACCTGGTGACCGTGCACGGGCCGGTCAATCCGGCGGTCAAGCAGGAGTGCACCCTCCGTGAGACCGACGCGGTACTCGCCAGGATCCAGGCGGGCCGTCTGAAGCCGACCACGCCGTGGGAACTGTCGTACGCGATCGTCTCCGCGCTCGTCCGCAACCAGGAGGCGTACGTGGAGACGGCCACCATCGACGTGTGGAACCTCGAGCAACGCGTCACGGGCGGAGAGGTCGGAGACCCGGAGGAGTTCCTCAACCAGCTGTTCCGCACCCGCCACGGGCTGCTGTCCGTGCGCACCATGGGCGCGCTCAGCGCCGCCATCTACGGGCGGATGACCAACCTCACCCGCATCTCGCCCGAAGGGCAGCGGCTGGTCGTCGACATCGCCGACCAGTTCGACCGGATCCGCGCCGTGGCGGACGGCGAACGCGAGTATCTCCAAGGGGTCATCGAGTTCTACCAGACCGTCCTCACCATCAAGGCCGCGCTGGTCGGCCAGGCGCAGAACGCGGAGGTCAAGCGCCTCACCGAGGCCAGTTACGCGCAGAACGAGGATGTGAAGAAGATATCGGCGTGGGCGGCCATCTTCTTCGCCCCCACCTTCGTCGCCTCCGTCTACGGCATGAACTTCACGCACATGCCGGAGTTGCGATTTGCCTTCGGCTATCCGATGGCGATCGTCGTGATGTTGCTCGCGTCCACCGCGCTCTACTGGGTGTTCAAACGCCGCGGGTGGCTGTGAGCACCGTGCCCGATACCGGCTTCCGTACCTCGGCTTGACTGCTGATCTTAGGTGCACAAGATTGTTCGCGTCCCTCCGCACCATCCAAGGAATTCCATGAAGAGAACCATCGTCGGCGTCGCCGTGGTCGCGAGCGTGTTACCGCTCAGCGCCACCCCCGCGCAGGCGACACCCAGGATCGACCCCGTCAAGGCGCTGAAGACCGAGCTGAGGCCCGGCAAGGCCGTCAACGTGGTGTCCTCCGTGAAGATGGACATCGGCCACGGCCTGTCCATCAGCTCCAGCATGGACGGCACGATCGGGTTCGGCCCTCAGGGCGAGATCGCCTCCGATCTGTCCCAGACCCTGCACTACAGCAAGAAGCTGAACAGGGGGGACGCCGCCGCCCTGGAGCAGCAGCCCATCAGGATCATCTCTTCGGGTTACGACGACTACGTCTCAGGTCCCCTGGTCGATGACGCGTTGCCCAAGGGAACGAGCTGGGTGCGTTACCGGCACACGGACCTGCCGTCGAGCAACCTCCTGCTCGAGGTCCTGGAGCCGGCCACGCTCAAGGCCCTCCTGACACACCGCACCTCCTGGCGCGACGGCATACTGAAGGGGACGATCAAGACCGACAACCTGGCCAAGGTGTCCCCCGCGTTCGTCTCGCACTTCGGCAGGCGCTCCAAGAGCGGGCGCGTCGGCAAGGTGTCCTACGTTCTCCACCTCAGCCCGACCGGCCTGGTGGAGCGGCTGTCCGTGAAGGCCGTGCTGCCTGCCTACGACTCTTCCGTCCGGATCGAGTCGGACACCCGCTTCTCCGACTGGGGTCGCCAGGTCACCGTTCTCCTCCCGATGAACGGCGATGTGATCGACCAGCGGGAACTCGGGGACGAGGTGCCCGTGCAGATTCCCGGCGGCTGGAGCTAGCCGACCGCCGGCCAGGTCGTCAACCTGGCCGGCGACCACTGCCTTTCAGCTCTGGATGAAGGCCAGCAGGTCGGCGTTGAGCTGGTCCTGGTGGGTGATGTACACGCCGTGCCCGGCTCCCGGGTACTCCTTGTAGTCGGCCTTCGGGAGCAGCTCCGCCGTACGCCTGCCTGTGACGTCGATCGGGGCGGAGAAGTCCGCGTCGCCGTGCACGATCAGCGTCGGCACGGTGACGGCGGCCACCTGCTTCCTGAGGTCGGTGTTGAGTACGGCGCGCTGGCTCTGCAGCACCGCCCAGGGCGACGGCGTCAGGCACTGCGCGATCACCGATTCGATCATCGCGGGCGAGACGTCGTTGAAGAGGTTGGTGGCGAAGTACGCCTGCGCCTGGTTCGCCAGCCACCGGGGCCGGTTCCGCTGCACCTGGGCGAGGGTGGCCTCGATGAGCGCCTCGGGGATGCCGTGCGGGTTGTCGTCGGTCTGCTTCATGAACGGCAGCAGCGCGCTGACCAGCGCCAGCCTCGCCACCCGGTCCTCGCCGTACTTGTTCAGGTAGCTGACCGTCTCGTGGCCGCCCATGGAGTGGGTGATCACCGTGAAGTCGCGCAGGTCCAGGTGCTCAATCAGGTCGGCCAGGTCGTCGGCGCCGGTCTCGATGTCGTAGCCGGTCGAGGGGCGGTCGGACCGGCCGTGACCGCGCCGGTCCATGCCGATGACGCGGTAGCCGCGCTCGACGAAGTACGGGAACTGGTACTCCCACATATCGGTGCTGAGCATGGCGCCGTGGACGAACAGGATGGGGTCGCCCTGGCCGTAGTCCTCGTATGCCAGCTTTGTGCCGTCTCGGGTCTCGAAGAACATAGATCAGATTTTGTCGGAATTCATGGGCTGTGCGGTATGGGGCTGGCCGTACGGGGTGGGTGTGGCTAGACCTACCGTGGTCAGAGCACGCGGCGGAGGCCAGGGATCCGGCGGATCGGGCCGGCGAGCGCGAAGCAGGCGGGGAGCACCACGACGGCCGCGATCGCGAACTTGGCCAGAGTGGGTAGCTCCGGCGCGCTGAGGGCGTAACCCGCCGCCGTCACCACGAACGCGTGGATCACGTACACGGTGAACGCGTTTCCGGACAGGTACCGGCGCAGCGGCCCCTGGGTGTTGAGCCTGCGGCGGAAGAAGGTGAGCAGCGCGAGCACGATGCCGACCGCGAACGTGGAATCCCACAGCGCGTAGAACAGCGAGCTCAGGGTGCCGTACCCGAAGATCGCGTCGGTCCCGCCGCTCAACGCGAGCGGGAGGAACACCAGGGTGACGGCGATGGCCATGCCGAGCCCGGCCACGCCCATCCGGGCGGTGGTGGCGTGGAACCAGCCGCGCCGGTACGCCACGGTCCCCAGGACGAAGAAGCTGATGTACTGCGGCAGGTAGGCGCCGCTCGGGAAGTCGATGACCGGCACCTCGAAACCCATCGGGATCGCGATCCGCACCACGTAGGTCACCAGGGCCAGCGCCGGCACGAACCCGATCACCGCGAGGTAGGTGGGCGGGCGGAGGGTTCGGTCGCGCGGCGGGCGCTTCGCTGTCGCCAGGCGGAAGGCGGCGTAGGACACGTCGAGGACGAGGAGCGCGAGCACGAACCACAACGGCCCGCTTCCGATGGTGTGCAGGTAGGCCTCGAGCAGCGAGCCGCCCCGGTAGGAGCCGGCGAACAGGATCGGGTTGAGGACGAAGTAGAACGTCACCAGCGGGATCCCCAGGCGGACCAGCCGGTCGCGGAGGAAGGCACGCGGCCCCTTGCGGTCGTACGACCTGGGCGTGAAGTAGCCGGAGAGCAGGAAGAACGCGCCCATGAACCACGCCTGGTCGACCAGCAGGAAGACCGTCAGGCCGATCCCGGCGGCTCCGCTGGTCGGCTTCTCGGTGTAGTACCAGGCCGGGAGCCCGCTGTAGGTGCTCGCGATGTGGTGCAGGATCACCAGCGAGGTCAGCAGGATCCGCAGATTGTCCACGAACCACAGCCGCGACTGGCTGGACGACGCGCCAGAAAGCGCGGCCGTGGTCTCGTCCCTTGTCTTGTCTGGCATGACGTCGACGCTAGGCAGCGCATGGATCGCGCGGTATGAGCCTGGACGTACGGATGGGTGGGTCCAGACCCACCCCGACAACCGGCCGACTCATCCAGCGCGGCCTGCGCGATCTGCCTGCACGGCTGGCCATAGAGCACGCTGCGCGGGAACTCAGGGGGCGTTCGTCCTGAAGGAGGAGCGGTAGGACTGTGGCGTGACGCCGACGACGCGTTTGAACCGCTCCCGGAACGCGGTGGCCGAGCCGAACCCCGCCTGCGCGGCGATGCGCTCGACGCCGTGGTCGGTGGTCTCCAGGAGGAGTTGTGCCCGCCGTACGCGTGCTCGCAGCAGCCACTGCAGCGGGGTGGTGCCGGTCTGTTCGCGGAAGCGGCGGCTGAAGGTCCGCTGGCTCATCCCGCCGCGCATGGCCATCTCCGCCAGCGTCACCTCGTGGGCGAGGTTGTCCTCGATCCACGACAGCACCGGCTCCAGCAGCGACCCCTGCGGCACCGGCGGCTGGGCGTGGAGGATGAACTGCGCCTGCCCGCCCTCCCGTTCCAGCGGCGTCACCGACAGCCGGGCCGTGTCCGCGGCGACCGCCGAGCCGAAGTCGCGCCGGATGATGTGCAGGCACAGATCCAGTCCTGCGGCGGCCCCGGCCGAGGTCAGGATCTGGCCGTTGTCCACGTAGAGGACGTCCGGCCGCACATCCACCCGCGGGAACAGCCGGGCCAGCCGATCGGCCGCCATCCAGTGTGTGGTCGCGCCCAGCCCGTCCAGCAGCCCGGCAGCGGCGAGGGTGAACGCCCCCGCGCAGATGGAGGCGATCCGGGTGCCGGCGGCCGCGGCCGCGCGCAGGGCGTCGAGCACCTCGGAGGCGGGCGGTGGGGCCTGCTCGGAGCATCCGGGCACGACGATCGTGCCGGCCTCCCGCAGCACGTCCAGGCCGTGCGGGGCGATGAGCGTGAAGGCGTCGCCGGCCACCTGCGGCGTCGCGGCGCAGACCATGATCCGGTACGGCCGGCGTCCGTCCGCCAGCCGGGCACGCCCGAACGCCTCGATCGGCGTCGCCATGTCCGCCGCCACCACATGGTCCAGGGCCAGGACCGCCACCGTGTGCATCAGGACAAGGTAGGCGAGAACCCGCCAACCCGGTGGCGAGAACCCGTTGGGAATTGTCGATTCAGCCCATGGGGCGCCCCCGGACGGCCTGTCTAGCCTTGCGCTGCGAGATCCCGTCCAAGCGGACCGCCCGCCCCGAGTGGACCGGGCGCCAACCGAAGCACCCCTACCTCAGAACGGACTGCCACCCCCATGTCCATCATCATGCCGATCATCATCGGGCTGATCTGCGTCACCCTGATCTCCCTGATCCCCGAGCCGCATCGACGCCTGGTCAACGCCGTGCTCGTCGCCGGTGCGGGTGCCGCCTACCTCAGCGGAGGCGGCCTCGGGTACGGGGAGTTCCTCCTGCCGACGGTGATGACCTATGTCGCCTACCGGGGACTCGACAGCTGGACCTGGATCGGGATCGGCTGGCTGCTCCACACCGCCTGGGACGTGATCCACCACCTCAAGGGCAGCCCCCTCCTGCCCTTCGCCGAGCACTCCTCCTTCGGGTGCGCCATCTGCGACCCGGTCATCGCGCTGTGGTGCTTCGCGGGCGGGCCCTCGATCCTCGGCTGGATCCGTGCCCGGCTGTCCCGCGAGCCCACGATCAGCCAGGCCGGCGAGTGACCCCCTTGGTCACGACACGAGCGTTCCCAGGTTTCGGCGAAGGAAGTCCAGCTCGATGGCCATCAAGCGCTCCGCGATGCCGTTCGGCGTCATGTGGCTGACCCCTGGCAGCAGCACGGTCGAGTGCGGACGCCCGGCCCGGGTGAGCGCCTCGGACAGGCGCAGCGTGTGCAGCGGGTAGACGTTGTCGTCGGCCAGGCCGTGGATGAGCAGCAGGGGGCGCGACAGGTTCGGGGCGTCGGCGATCAGCGAGTCGGCGGCGTAGCCCTCGGGGTTCTCCTGGGGCAGGCCGAGGTAGCGCTCGGTGTAGGCGGTGTCGTACCAGCGGAAGTCCGTGGGTGGCGCTCCCGCGCAGGCGGCGTGGAAGACGTCGGGCCTGCGCAGTACGGCCAGCGCGGCGAAGTAGCCGCCGTAGGACCAGCCGCGCACCGCGACCCGGGACAGGTCCAGGTCCGGATGCTTGTCCGCCAGCTCGAGCAGCCCGGACACCTGGTCGTCCAGCGCCGCCTCGGAGAAGCGGCGGAAGATGGCCCGCCCGAAGGAGACCCCGACGTTGGGCGTACCGCGGTTGTCGATGGTGACGACCGCGAAGCCCTGGTCGGCCCACCACTGCTTGCGGATCCACCGGCCCGGTTCGGCGGCGATCACCTGGTGCCCTGGCCCGCCGTACACGTCGAGCAGGACCGGCAGCCTCTCCCCCGGCACGTGGCCCTGGGGGTAGAGGACCGCTGCGGGCAGGTGGTGCGCGGTCACCCGCTCCAGGATCGGGCGGGGCCGGTACGGCACGGCCGCGGACAGGTCGCGCACCTCCAGGTCGCCGACGAACCGCCGGGTCCGCATGCTCTCCAGCGTGCCGGAGGTCAGCGTCAGCGTGGAGCCGCTGACCATGGCGCTGTGCACGCCGTACTCCTGGGTGATCCTGGTCAGGCCGCCGTCGTGGGAGAGGCGGTAGACGTGCTGCTCGGCGGGTTCGCTCTCGTGGGCCTCCAGGATGTGGTCCTCGCCGAGGCGCCCGGCCACCCTGCGTACGTAGAGGCTGGGCGGCGTGACGATCTCGCCGTCGATCGCGAGCGCCTGGACCTCGCCGACCTCGACGATCTCCACGATCCTGGCGCCGTCGGCGAAGGGCGGCTGCTCGATCCACTGCGGGTGGCCGAACGCCCGCAGCTCCGACGTGGTGCCGGTGGCGGGGTTGACCTCCAGGAGGCGGCCGTGCTGCTGGAGCCGGTCCATGACAGTGATCACCAGCCGGTCGCTCCAGTCCACGGCTGACACGTAGGGGAAGCCGCGGTCGTCCCAGAGCACCTGCCTGCGGGCGCCGTCCAGCCCGAGCAGATGCAGCTCGACCAGGGCGTTGGGTCCTCCGGCCTGCGGGTACGGCAGGCGGAGCGGAGCATCCTCGGGGCGCGCGGGGTCGGCCAGGTGACGGCGGGGCACGCCCGTTTCGTCCACCCGCGCGGCCAGCAGCAGCCTGCCGTCCGGTGACCACCAGTGCCCCCGGGAACGGCCGAGTTCCTCGGCGGCGACGAACTCCGCCACGCCCCAGCTCACGTGGGACTCGGTCGTCATGATCCGGGTGATCTCGCCGTCGAGCACCAGCAGCCGCCCGGACACGACGTAGGCGATTGCGTCGCCCTTGATCCTGGGGTCGAATGCCGGTCCGCCGGTGGGAAGTTCTTCGGTCACGCCTGTGGCGAGGTGGGTGCGGAAGAGCCTGCCGCTCAGGGTGAAGACGGCGTGGACGCCGTCGCTGTCGTAGCTGCCGATGCCCGGAGCCCACAGGCGGATCCGCTCGCGGAGCATCCGCTCCTCGGGTGGGAGGTCGCCGCGGTGGGGCGCCAGGGCGTCCGGATCCGCGAGGAGTCGTTCCTGACCGGTGGCGAGATCGACGGCCCACAGCCTCTCGACGGGGTCCTCGGGGCCGGTCGAGCGCAGGAAGAGCGCGACCTGGTCGTCGTGAACGGTTATCGCGCGAGGAGAGCCGTAGGTGAAACGGCCGGTGCGAGAGAGAAGCTCCATGAAATGTGAAATATCACATTTCATGGAGCTATACGAGACCTCAGCTCGTGACGGAAGCCCAGACGGTGATCTCCTCGATGCATTCCCGCTTGCCGTCAGGCCCGATCGGCCCGGTGAGAATCGGCTCGCAGAACCTGGCGCCGTCGGTCCCGACAAGGGTGCCCGTGCCGATCAGGCCCGGGACGTACACCGTGGAACGGATGGTCCGACCTGCGACAGCCGGTGCGGTGTAGCCCTCGTAGCGCACCGTGTCGTTGTCGACGTGCACCGCGCCCTGCTTGTTGCCCAGCAGCGTGTTCGTGCCCTCGTCATAGCTGATGAGCCCGACGCCGGTGTCGCTCGCCGCGGTGGTGCCGGCGGAGCTGACCAGGCCGTACGTGCTGACCTGAGTGGCCGTGACGTCGATGCAGGACTGGAAGTACCGGTTGCCCACCAGCTTCCAGTTGCTGCACTTGGCGATCGTCGCGGCCGCCGAGGCCGATGCCGCGGGGGCGACGGTGGCGAGCGCGCCGACGAGCGCCGCGCTCAGGGCGATCTTACGGGCGATCCTGTTCATGGTTCCCTCCCGATCGTCATCCGGGCGGAGCGTCCGCCCAGAAGGAGTACCATGTCACATTTGACATTGCCTAACCGTGATCAGGGATTGAATACCCGTCGACGATTGGGAGGCGGCCGGTGACCCGGAGCCGGCGGGTGGCCAGTTCGGCCAGCAGGCGGGCGCCGTCGGGCAGCACCGCGTCGTCGAACTCCGCTCGTGGTGAGTGGTTCTCCTGGGCCTCGTCCGGTGCCACGTGCGCCGGGCGCGCGCCCAGGAAGACGAAGGCGCCGGGCACCCGCGCCAGCACGCGCGAGAAGTCCTCGGAGGCGGGATGCGGGTGGGGCATGCCGGCCAGCCTCCGCGCGCCCCACAGGTGTTCGACGGTGTCGCGGGCGAAGGCGGTCTCGGCCGGGTCGGTGACGGTGACGGGCAGCTCCGCGCCGTAATCGATCTCCGCCGTGACGCCGTGGGCCGCCGCGATGCCGGTGACCAGCTCGCACAGCAGGCGGCGGACCGCCACCCTGTTGGCCTCGGAGTAGGTGCGGACCGTGGCCTCGAAGCAGGCCGAGGCGGGAATGACGGTGCCGAGCGATCCAGCCGACACGTGGCCGACGGTGACGACCACGGGATCGAAGGCGTCGAACCTGCGGGTCACCAGGGCGTGCACGGCGGTGATCATCTCCGCGAGCGGCGGCACCGGGTCCAGCGCACGGTGCGGTACCGCGCCGTGGCCGCCCCGGCCGTGCACGGTGACGCGCATCCTCGCGGTGCCGGACAACACCGTTCCCGACCGGGTGGCGAACGTGCCGGCCTGCCGTACCGACTGGACGTGCAGCGCGTAGGCGGCGATCGGCGGCCGGCCGGCCGCCTCCAGCAGCCCTTCTGCGAGCATCACCCCGGCCCCGTCGTGCCCCTCCTCGCCCGGCTGGAACATCAGGATCACATCGCCGGGCAGTTCGTCGCCGGCGGCGCACAGCAGGTGGGCCGCGCCCACGAGCATCGCGGTGTGCAGGTCGTGGCCGCAGGCGTGCATCACGCCCGGGTTGCGGGAGGCGTACGGCAGGCCCGTCTCCTCCTGGACCGGCAGCGCGTCCATGTCGGCGCGCAGCAGGACGGCCGGTCCCCCGCCCCGGCCGCGCAGCACCGCGGTGACCGAGGTCGCGGCGGTGCCCAGGGTGATCTCCAGGGGAAGCCCGGCCAGTGCTGCCAGGACGCGCCGCTGGGTCCTGGGCAGCTCGAGTCCCAGCTCGGGGTCTTCGTGCAGCGCGCGGCGCAGGGACACCAACAGGCCGGTGGGAATCACGGATCGTCCTCCTGCTTGGATGATTTCGTCGCTGAGTAGAGCCGGTCCGCCCGCGGAGTGACCGCTTTCGTCAGCGAATCGGCAAACTCAGGGGCGGAGGCGACGGATCCGTGCGGCAGGAGCTCAGCGAGCACGATCTCCGGTTGATCCACGCCGTCCAGCTCGCGCCGCGAGCCCCTTGGACGACGATCGGTCCCGCCTGCGCCCTGCACCCGATCACCGCCGCCCGCCGCTGGCAGCGGCTGGTGGCGCGCGGACTTGTGTCGGTGCTGGTGACGCCCGGTCCCGCGCTGCTGCGCCGGCTCGCGCCCGCCTACCTCGACCTCGACTGCCGGCCCGCCGACCGCGAGGCGGTGATCGCCGCCCTGCTCGGCAACCCGCGGGTGGCCTCGATCACGATCGTCGGGTCCGGGCGCAGCCTGTTCCTGACGCTGATGGCCGCCTCGCCGCACGCGCTGGCCGACCTGGTGCTCACCGGGATCGAGACCCTGCCCGGCGTGCTGCGCACCGAGCTCTACCCGATCACCCAGGTGTACGGCGAGGGCAGCTCCTGGCGGCTGGACGCGCTGGAACGCGCCGAGATCAGGAGCCTCGGCCGCCGCCCGGAACGCGCGCACCGGCCGCTCGCCCTCTCCGAACGGCACCGGGCGTTGTTCCGCGCGCTCAGCCTGGACGCCCGCGCCCCGGTGGCGGCGCTGGCCGAGCAGGTCGGCGAGAGCCCGTCGACGACCAGCCGGCGGGTGTCGGCGATGCTCGCCGCCGGGCTGGTGTCGATGCGGTGCGACGTCACGCAGGAGGCCGCGGGCTGGCCGATCCTCGTCAACTACCTCATGCGCGTGCCCGCCACCGACCTGGACGCCACCGGGCGGGCGCTGGCCGCCCTGCCGGAGAACCGGGGCAGCTTCGCCATCGCCGCGCGGCCCAACCTCTTCGTCAGCCAGTGGCTGCGCCACCTGTCCGACATCTCGTACGGCGAGGCGCGCATGACCGAGGCGCTCCCGTCGATGGAGGTCCTGGACCGGATGGTGGCCCTGCGGGTCGTCAAACGCATGGGCCGGATCCTGGACGCGGACGGCCGCTCGATCGGGGTGATCCCGCTCGACCCGTGGCACGAATCCGTCGTCACGCCGCCCGCCGTGACCGATCGCTCATGATTCGGCCACCCGTCACTTTGCCGTGCTTGGGTTCCCTCCAGCCGTACAGAAGCGACAGGGGAGGCAGACGGCATGGGTGACGAGGTGCTCAGCCCGACGATCAGGGCTCTGCTCGCGGCCGAGGATCCGGCGGCGAGCGAGGCGGAACTGTGGGCGCAGCTGAAGACGGACGGCACGCCGCTGATCGAGCCGTGCCCCGGCGAGCCGGGGACATGCTTGGTGACCTTCCTGTGGCTGGCCGACCGGCCGGTCGAGCAGGTCAGGGTCAACGAGACGGTCAGCGGGCTCGCGCCGGCGCAGCGCTCGATGGCGCTCGTACCGGGCACCGCCACCTGGTACCTCACCTGGAAGGTCTCGACGGACGTGCGGACCACCTACAGTCTCGAGATCGGCGGCGAGCGGATCCCCGATCCGCACGCCAGGGTCCGCGAGCAGCACGACTTCACCGCCCTGCCCCTCGGCAGCGTCGCCTCGCTGGAATCGGTGCTGGTGTGCCCGGACGCCGAGCCGCTGTCGTGGGCCGACCCTCGCCCCGGCGTCCCCCGGGGAACGGTGACCGAGGAGCTTCACGGCGGCAGACGGATCTGGACCTACCTCCCGCCCGGTCCGGCCACCACTCCCCTGGGCGTCGTGGTCGTGCTCGACGGCCACCCGCGCCACAGCGCGGCCACCGTCCTGGACAACCTGCACGCCGAGGGCCTGATCCCGCCGACGGCCGCACTGCTCGTCCAGCAGCTCGACCGCAACGTGGAGCTGTCCTGCGACCCGGAGTTCTCCCGCTTCCTGGCCGAGGACCTGCTCCCGTGGGCGCGGCGGCGCCATCCCATCACCGACGACCCGGCCGCCACCCTCATCACCGGCTGCAGCCTGGGCGGCCTGTGCGCGGCCTACACCGGGCTGAAGCATCCGGACGCGTTCGGCGGCGTGCTCATGTTGTCCGGTTCGGCCTGGTGGGACCCGGACACGCTGCGCGCCTACGTCCGCATGCACGCCGACCCCGCCGCCGCCCCGGCAGCCACGGTGGTCGGCGCCAGGTCCAGGACGCCCGCGCTCATCGAGGAGTTCCTGCGCGCCGACCCGGTGCCGATCCGCGTCTACCAGGAGGTCGGCGCGTTCGAGACGGGACCGCCACCCGCCACCCCCGGGCAGATCCACGCCAGCAGGCACCTGCGCGACGTGCTCACGCTCAAGGGGTACGGCTACCGCTACCGCGAGTTCGCCGGCGGCCACGACGAGACCTGGTGGCGCAGCCACCTCGGCGACGGCCTGATCTGGCTGCGGGGCGAGCATGCCTGAGGTGCTTCTCCCCCACCCCACCGGCCCGTATCCCGCCGGGGTCAGGGACGTCGAGTCCGGTCCGCTGCTGATGCGGGCCTGGTACCCGGCGGCGGCTCCGGCCCCGCGCCGCGCCTACGCGGCGGGCGTCGAGCGCGAGCTCCTGCTTGACTGGACCGCCCGTCGCAACCCGGCCTGGCCGCCCGCCACCACCACGGGCCTGCTCGCCGCGGCGCTCACCCACGACCACCGCGACGCGCCCGTCCGGCCAGGGCTCCATCCCACGATCGTGTTCTCCCACGGCGCCGACCTGTACCCGGCCCAGAACACCGTCCTGATGACCGAGCTCGCCTCCCACGGCTACGTGGCCGTCAGCGTGCTGCAACACGGCGGCGGGTTCGCCGCCCGGCCCGACGGGTCGCGGCTCGAAGCCGACGAGTCGTTCTTCGCCACGGTCGTCGAGCTGTTCGCCTGGCTGGAGCACTACCTGCGGCTCGGCGACGACCTCGGCGCCCGCCGCGACTGGTTCGGCCACCTCTGGGAGAACGCCGCGATGAGCGCGCTCGTCGGGCAGTGGCGCGACCGCATGATCGCCGTCACCGACGCGCTGGCCGCCGCCGACGGCTCCTTCGGCGAGCTCGCGGACGCCTGCGACCTGACCCGGCTCACCTACATGGGCATGTCCTTCGGCGGATGCGCCGCGGCCGGCGCCGCACAGGCCGACCCGCGCGCCCGCGCCGCCGTCAACCTCGACGGCCTGCACCTCTCCCCCGATCTCTTCGGCTGTCCGATCCGCGTGCCGCTCCTCGCCCTGTACGCCGGTTTCGAGGGGCGTGACCACCCCAACGACCTGTTCTACGAGGAGTTCGACCGGATGGGGCTGCGGGAGGACGTCGTGCGGGTCAAGGTCGCCGGCGCCCTGCACCGGGACTTCACGGACCTGGCGCTGCTCCCCGGCAAGCAGCGTCTCGACCGGCTCGGCTCCATCGACGGCGAGCGGGTCACCCGGCTGGTGGCGAACCTGACGCGGGCCTTCCTCGACCGGTTCGTCGAGGGGAGGACGCCGGGGGCGCTGCCGCTCGAGGACGGGGCCGAGCCCGTCGACGTCTCCCACGTGCGCACCTGGAATGTCACGGGGAATCCAGCGTGAACAGCGGATCGGGGGCTCCGGTGACCAGGTGGTGCGCGGCCAGGAGCACCCCGGCCGAGCCGCTCCACAGGTCGGCGCTGAGCTGGAGGAACCTGTCGCCGACGAAGCGGATGCCGCCGTCGTCGCCGGGGATCGCGTACTTGAACAGCCCGGTGCCCGACCTGATCGCCTCGGCGCGCAGGCCCGCCTGGGAGAGCGTGAGAGCCAGCCCGGCCATCCCCTGGAAGAGGCCCACGCCGACGGTGAAGCGCACCGTGCAGTTGCGCAGGCATCGGCGCAGCACGTCGGCCAGCTCGGCGTCCTCGACGACGGTGAGATACCGGGACAGGACCGAGGCGTAGCCCGCGCTTCCGGCGAACAGGTAGGGCATGTTGCGCTGGTCCACGGCCGACACCCGGAACCCGAGCGCGTCCGTCTCCACGGGGAGCACGTGCCGTAGCTCGTCGCGCAGCAGCCGGAGCCCGCGCTCCAGCGGCTCCCGGTCGCCGGTCATGCGGGCCAGGTAGTAGAGGGCCAGCGCGACGCCTGGCCACCCGTGCACCAGGCCGGAGGCGTCGTCGGGCCCGAGCTGCCCCGGCGTGCCGAGCAGTTCCCCGGCCGTGTCGAGGTGCCGCTCGTCCCGGGTGCGGCCGTAGAGGTACAGGTGCGTCATGGCGACGCCCGCCGCGCCGCCTCCGTAGGTCGGGCAGGTACGGCTCAGCGGATGCCGGTCCGCGGCGGCGAGCAGCTCCGAGGCGGCCTCCGCTTCGCCCAGCGAGGCCAGCACCCAGGCGATCCCGGCGCTGCCGTACAGCAGGCCGGGCGGCAGCGAGTGGCGCTCGGCCAGCGACTCGTCGCGCAGCCGGACGACGATCTTCCTGTCGACCGGGCGGCCCGCGACGTGGAGGGCGTGGAGCACGCCCGCCGTGCCGTGGGCCACGCACCGGGTGTTGGAGGAGAACCCCGCCGGGGTCGTCGGGTACACCCAGCGGGGGTTGCCGGGCTGCGCCATGGTCTCGATGGCGTCGGCCGTACGGTTGCGCAGCCGGCTCAGCCAGGTCAGCGGGTCGCGTTCGACCTCGTCGGGCGTGGGCAGGGAGCGTCGCCGAGGGCGCGGGTGGACGCGGGTGACCCGGGACCAGAGGCGGCCGGGCACCGGGGCGAGCGCGGTGAGGTCGTGGTGGACGTGGTCGAGGACCTCCGGCGCGCGGATCACGACCTCGTGCAGCGGGAAGACCATCAGCTGCGCCACCGCCGCCAGCGCGTAGTCGTCGAGGTCGCGCGCGTCCATCGACCGGCCGGGCTCGAAGGCCTCGCGCGGGATGTAGCCGGGCGCCCCCAGCGGTACGGCGGCGCCGTCGGTGAGCAGGTGGGCGGCCTCGAAGTCCACGAGCCGGACCCGCAGGTCGTCGTCGACGAGGAGGTTCTTGGGGTTGACGTCGACGAAGGCGTATCCCAGGTCGTGCAGTGCCGCGACGGCGGCCTCCGCCTGGCCGAGGATGTCCAGGCACCGCCGGTAGTAGTCCGCGAACACCTCGGGCGGCTGCCCGATCTTGACGACGGGCGAGTTCGCCACCACCCACTTGCTCAGCGTCGTCCCCGGCACGAGCTCGGTGACCAGGTAGGTGTTCTCCCAGTGGGAGAACAGCTCGACCGGCTCGGGGCACAGCCCGGGAGCCTTGGCGTGCACGGCCTTGAGCGTTTCGTACTCCTGCTCCAGCCGGAGCTGGGCGCTGCGGGCCTCGGCGTCGTAGCCGGTGTGGGCCCAGGCCTCCTTGACGAACACCTCGCGTCCGCCGGCGGCGCGGGCCCGGTAGGCGCCGCCCGCGTTGCTGTGCTGCAGGACGGCCTCGAAGGTGT
Source organism: Nonomuraea sediminis (assembly GCF_018531495.1). Lineage (GTDB taxonomy): Bacteria > Actinomycetota > Actinomycetes > Streptosporangiales > Streptosporangiaceae > Nonomuraea > Nonomuraea sediminis. The sequence continues at coordinate 188,822 of NZ_JAHDTI010000007.1, read as the reverse complement.
AGCCGCCGAAGCTGACCCCCTCGTCGCCATCGTCCTCAGGGGCGGCGAACGGGTCGGTCACGCCGGGCGGGAGCACGAACTCGGGCCGCCGCTCGTCGGGGATCTCCCGCCCGGCGGGGTCGAGCAGCATGGCCTCGCGGGTGCCGTCGGGCCGCAGCCGGAACCGTTCGCGGAAGGAGCCGTAGCGGTAGAAGACGCAGGAGCCGAAGCGCCGGTCGCTGCGGACGTACGGCCCGGCGAAGCCGGCCAGGTCGCGCTCCAGGCGGAGCAGCAGCGCGCGGGCGACCTCCTGGTCCGGCGGGTAGAGGGCGCAGAACTTGCCGCCCTGGGCACGGCTGCCGTGCTTGCTGTGCATCCACAGGAAGAACGACTTGCCGCTCAGGTGCTTGAACGACACCGAGAACTCCACGCAGGCCGCGGCGACCAGGTCGAGGACCTGCGGGGCGTCCTCGACCGCACTGGAGACGTGGATCTTCCACCCCTGCTCGGGCACCTGCGCGCCGGGCGGCGCCCATTCGGTCCAGATCTCCCTGCTGCTCCTGCTCCAGTCCTCCGGCATGCCAGAGGGCCGGTACGGCAGGCCAGGGTGGATGAGCTCGAGCGGTTCGTAGTAGTCGGCGTGCGCCAGCGTGAACGCGAGCTGCTCCTGCATCGGGCTTCCTTTCGTCGAAGTGTCAGAGCCAGCCGCGTCGAACGGCTTGGACGCCCGCCTCGAACCTGCTCGAGGCCTGCAGCAGGGCGGTCAGGCGGGCGATGCGCCGCCGCAGGTGCCGTACCGACACCTCGAAGTGGCGCGCGGTGGCCTCGTCGGTGCTGCCGGAGGCCATGAGAGCCAGCAACCGGCGGTCGTCGTCGGTCAGGCCCGGTTCCGTCAGCTCGCGGGCCTCGTTCCAGAGCCGGTCGAACAGGCTCAGGAACCCGGTCAGCAGACCCGGCTGGCGCACGACGAGCGCGCCCCTGGCGTGGTCCTCCGGGTCGATCGGCACGACGGCCACCCGCTCGTCCATGACGACCAGCGGGTCGAGCCGCCGGTCGAGCGTGCGGACGCGGGCCCCGGCGGCCAGGAGCCTGTCCAGGTCCTCCAGCGTGGATCGTTCGTGGACGAACCGCAGGTCGATGCCCCTGCGCAGGTAGAGTGCCGTCGGCGAGGGGTGGACGCAGTACAGGCTCGTCCGGGTGAAGAACGACAGCTCTTCCAGCCGTTCGCGCACCTCGTGCTCGCCCTCGATCCACTCCACACCGAGCTCGAACGTCATGTTCACATCCCCCTTGTGGCGTCATGGCCCCCGTCACTGGAGATGGCGTGACACATCCGTTCCGTCGCCGTTACACGGCGAGCCCGGTGTGCCGGGCGACGAAGGCGAGCGCGGCGGACGACCGCCAGATCCCCCGCTCGCCCCCGGCCCCGGTGTGGCCGGCTCCCTCGATCGAGTAGTGCAGGACCGGCCCTCTCCCCGGGGCGTGCTGCAGGCGGGCGGCCATCTTGCGGGAGTGCAGCGGGTCCACGCGCGTGTCGTTGCTGCCCGTGATCAGGATCGCGGCGGGGTGGCCGCCGGACACGTTGTGGTAGGGCGAGTAACCCAGCAGCGCCGCGAACTCCGCCGGGTCCTCGGGCGAGCCGTACTCCTCCCGCCAGGCCTCCCCGAGTCCCCACCGCGGGTAGCGGATCATGTCGAACGGCGCGCCCGCGCTCCCCACGACCGCGTACGCCTCGGGCCGCTGGACCGCGGCCGCCATGGCCAGCAGGCCGCCGTTGCTGCCGCCCAGCAGGGCGAGCCCGTCACGCGAGGTCCAGCCGTGCCTGACGAGCCAGTCGCCGGCCGCGTGCAGGTCCGCGAGCGCGGCGGGCTTGTTGGCGCCGCGGCCCTCCTCGTGCCAGCGGCGTCCCCGCTCGCCGCCGCCCCTGACCCCCGCGACGGCGACGCGCCCACCGCTGAGCACCCATGCCAGCAGGTCCGGCTGGTAGGCGGGGCGGGCGGGGACACCGAACCCGCCGTAGACGGCCAGGATCGTCGGCCGGGGACCGCGCTCGCCGCCGGACAGGATCGTCAGCGGGACCTCGGTGCCGTCGGCGGAACGGTAGGTGTGCCGGCTGACCTCGACGTCCACGCACGCGGGGGCCTGGCCGTACGGGGTCACGCGGCCTGACAGCGCGTCCAGGTGCCACACCGACGGCGGGGTGTCCCAGCTCGCGTAGCCGAACGCCAGGACCTCCGGGTCGCCGGTCGGCCTGACCCAGCTCACCGTCCCCTCCCCCGGCAGCCCGGCCTCGGCCAGCAGCGCGCCCGTCGCGGGGTCGTGCACGGTCATCCGGCTCACGCCGTCCCGGTGGCGCCGCGCGACCAGGCGGGTCGAGGTGAGGGTCACGCCGAGCAGGACCGAGGTGTCCTCGGGCACGAGCACCCGCCAGGGCCCTCGCCCGTCACCCGCGAGCACCTGCCCGAGGTCGCCGCGGACGGCCAGCAACCGGCCGTCGGCGTCCACCGCGACGTCGGCGTCGATGGACAGCGGTCTTACGCGGCCGCCGGTGTGCACGTCCGCGACCCCCGTGCGTCTGGCGCGAGCGGTACCGTCCCGGGCGGTGACGACCAGCCATCTGTCGTGCCAGAGCGCCACGTGGTAGCGGGTGGTCGCCGATCCCTCGCCCGTGACCGGTTCGTCCCCTCCTGCGGTGTGGTGGTGGACGCCCGCGCCGCGGGTGTAGAAGAACGACTTCTCGTCGGCGCGCCACTCGACCGGCGAGTAGCGGGTGTCGGGGATCGACTCGACGACCTGGCCGGTGGCCACGTCCACCAGCGACAGCGGGGTCGTGTCCTCGGCGCCCGCCACGCGGACCTGGACGGCCACGAGGCTGCCCGCGGGTGAGGGGTGCCAGCGGGCGATGACCGCGTCGGGGTGCAGGCCGGACGCGGCCACGACCGTCCGCCAGCCCGCCTCCCACACCTGCAGTTCGCCCTCGGCGACCCGGAACCTGCGGGCTCCCGCGTACTTGACCGAGGCTCGCGCTCCGGGGGGCGCCAGGTCGCGCAGCATCCGGTCGAAGCGCTGCCTGCCGGGCAGGCCTTCCAGGTAGGCGACGCTGAGGGACTGCTGGTCGCGCAGCCAGCGGCGGGTGTCCTCGGAGCCGGGGTCCTCCAGCCACCGGTACGGGTCGGTGACGCGGTGGCCGTGGAAGGTCTCGCTCACCGCGTCGCGCCGCGCTTTCGGGTAGCTCACGAGAGCACCTCTGCCGGCGGTTCGGCACGCGTACGGCCCCGCCGTACGGCTATCAGCAGGATCGTCACCGCGACGAAGGCGATGCCCTGGCACACCCAGATGCCCTCGCGGATGCCGAGGCGCTCCGCCAGGACCCCGCCGAGCAGGGCGCCGACGGCGCTGGCGAGCGTGACGAGCGAGGACATCAGCGTGGTCATCCGGCCGAAGTACTCATCGCCGATGTCGTCGGACAGGATCGTGATGAGCGCGAGGTTGCTCGCCGCGCCGAAGAGCCCGGGCAGCGCGATGCCGATCGTGACCAGGGTGAGGACCGACCAGAGGGGCCCGCCGGCCAGCGGCAGCGCGGTGGTGGCCACGACCGAGGACAGCGAGCACGCCAGCATGAGGCGGCGCGGCGGGATGCCGCGCTTGAGCACCTTGGGAGCCAGCAGCGAGCCCAGGGCGCCGAGCAGCGTGGCCACCACCATGGGGGCGCTGTAGAGGGCGACAGGCAGGTGCAGCGTGTCCAGCAGGTAGAGCGCGCGCTGGGCGAGCGTGCCGTTGGTGGCCACGTTCAGCACGACCGCGTAGACCGCGAAGGCGGTGAGCAGCGGGTTCCCGAGGACCACCGAGACACCGGCGCGCATCTCGCGCAGGATCCCGGTCCTGGGCTTGGGTTCGGTCGTGCGCCGGTCCGGCGAACGGAGCGCTCGCAGGCAGGAGGCGCTGAAGGCGTAGGACAGCGCGTCCACGAGGAACAGCAGCGGAGCGCCCACGGCCACCAGCAGGGGGCCCGCGATGGTCCCGGCGATCGCGCGCGAGACCATCTCCGACGACTGCAGCCGTCCCCGAGCCGCGCCCAGGTCCTCGACGTTGTCCAGGCTGCGCAGGTGGGTGAAGTACAGCGCGAACACGAAGATCTGCGACAGCCCGATCAGGAAGCCCACCCCGCACAGCACCGCCACCGACAGCAGCCCGGTGAACGCCGCCGCCGCGCAGGCGAGCACCACCGCGCCGCAGATCAGGTCGATCAGCACGAGCACGCGCCGCGGCCGGAGAATCCGATCCGCCAGCACCCCGCAGATCGGCCCGAAAAGCAGCGCGGGAATGGTCGCGCTGACCACGATGAAAGAGATTTCCCGCGGGGTTGCGTGCAGGTTCGTCACGGCGACCACGGACGTGGCGGTGGCCGTGAGTGAACTACCGAAAACCGATGCGCTCTGCCCCGCCAGATAAAGCCGTAGGTCGGAAAACATGGTTACTCCGAAATCGGGAAACGGGCGCGGGAGCCGCGGCTCCCGCGCCCCGGATGATTCCTAGTTCTCCGCGTTGCCGCAGTGCGACCAGCTCAGCGTGCTGAGGGCCGCGTCCTCCTCGACGCCTTCGGCGGCGTCGACGGTGGTCTGGGACTGCAGCTTCAGAACGTCACGCATCCTGAGTTCCTTTCGGGATGTGCCGTGAATTGATTCACGGCGCCTGATCGACATCCTTACCGACGGCGGCGCCCGCATCATGGTCAGCAACCGGACACATACGACGTCATTTAGCTGACATTCGGCCCGGAAAACGCACGGCTAAGGTGAAATTCGTGGTCGAGAGAAATGGAATAATCGTCGTCGGCGCCGGGCTCACCGGAATGTCGGTCGCGATGATGCTCGCCCGGCGCGGCCTGCCCGTGCTGGTCGTCGAACGCGACCTGCGCGAGGCGTTCGGCCGGCGCGAGGGATATCCCGCCCTGCGGGCCGGGGCGGCGCACGCACGACGTCCCCACCAGCTCATGGCGGGCGCGCGCGACGTGCTGCGGCGGTCGCTGCCCGACGTGGCCGAACGGGTCTACGAGCTCGGCGCCCGGGATGTGATCGAGTATCCCGGCGCGTCACAGGCCGCCTTCATCAGCCTGCGCAGGGCGCTGCTCGAACGCGCCCTGCTCGAGTGCGCTGACCACCTGCCCACGCTGACCCTGCGGTTCGGGGAGCGCGTGCTCGGGCTGTCATGCGCGGACGGAGCCGTCCAGGGAGTCCGTACGGCCGGCGGCGTCCTGCCCGCCCGGCTGGTCGTCGACGCGACCGGGATCCACACGCGGCTCGGCACGCCGTACCTGGGGATGAGGTCGTACCTCTACTACACCTCGCGGCCGGTGCGGCTGACCGAGGAGGGGTTCGCCGCCACGCGGGGCGCCGTGTCGCTGCGGGCCGAGCCGGAGCTGGAGGAGGGCGGACACGTGCGGCTGTTCCTGCACGATCCGCCGTTCGCCTCGATCCTGGTCGCGCTGCGCGGCGCCGGGCAGCCGCCGGAGCAGCGGGTGGTGCGGGAGACGTACCGGGCGGTGCTGTCGTCGCGGCGGCTGGGGAAGCCGCTGCTCGGCGCGCGGCCGCTCGCGCCGATCCAGGACTTCGGCTATCTGCGCAGCCGGATCCGGCTGTCCCCCACCTCGCAGGTGCACGGGCTGCACCAGGTCGGGGACGCGGTGGCCGCGCTCAATCCGCTCACCTCGCGCGGCGCCGGGCTCGGGCTCGTCCAGGCGGAGCTGCTGGCCGAGGCCGTCGCCCGCGACGCGGACGACTTCGCGGCCCAGCAGGAGGTCATGACGCGCGCCTACCACGAGTGGGTCGCGCCGCACTGGGCGATGGGCGTGGTCCAGGCGTTCCTGCGGCCGGGCGCGGAGCCGCCCGCCGAGGCCGCCGACCTCGTGGCCACCGCCAGACGCAGGTGGCGCCGGATCCGCGAGCTCCGCCAGGCCTGGCACGGGGACCAGGGGGCGCTGCTGAAGGACCACAGGAAGACCGTGCTCGAAGTTCTGGCGCTCCAGGCGCCACCGGCCGTACTGGATGGTTTGTCATGAAATTTGGACACCCGCTGGCGTTCTGGGCCGGCGCGACGATCACCGTGATCGGGGTGCTGCTGCAACTGCCGGACTACGTCATGGCGGGCGACATGCACTACCACGTGGCCGGGATGCCGGTCTCGACCGGGATGGGCATCGGCATGGCGCTGATGTTCGCCGGCGTCGGCATCACCGCCTACGGCCTCTTCCCGCCCGCGCGGAGCCGGCGGCCCGAGCTGAGCAACGTGAGCATCGCGCCGCTCGACGACGCCAGGATCAAGCCGGCCCACGTCGGGCTGCTCCTGGTCATGGCCGCGGCGATCACGATCGACGTGATGAAGCCGACCGCGTTCGCCTTCATCGTCCCGGGCGCCGCCGCCGAGTACGGGCTGCGCGGGCCGCTGAACCCGACCGCCCACGCGCTGCCCGTCGCCCTCTACCCGCTGGCCGGCATCACCGGCACCATGATCGGCTCGTTCATCTGGGGGTGGCTGGGCGACCGCGTCGGGCGGCGCGCGTCGATCCTGCTGGCGGCCATCATCTTCATCGCGACCTCCACCTGCGGGACGATGCCCGAGTTCTGGATGAACCTGGTCACGTGCCTGGTCATGGGGCTCGGCGTCGGCGGCATGCTGCCGCTCACGTTCGTGCTGCTGTCGGAGACCGTGCCGCGCAGGCACCGGGGCTGGATGATCGTCCTCATCGGCAGCGACATCGCCGGCGCCTACATCATCGTGAGCTGGCTGGCCTCCACCTGGGCCTCGCCAGGACAGTTCGGCTGGCGGCTGCTGTGGCTGATCGGCCTGCCCACCGGGCTCATCCTGATCGTGCTGAACCACTGGATCCCCGAGTCGCCGCGCTTCCTGATCATGCAGGGCCGCTCCGCGGAGGCCCGGGCCGTCATGCGCAAGTACGGCGCCGCCGTCGTCGAGACGCCCGCCTCCGAACTCACCGTCGAGCAGTCGCTCCATCGGGGCTCCCGGCTGGTCTTCAGCAAGCCCTTCCTCGGGCTGACCGCCGTCGTGGTGCTGCTGGCCCTCAGCATCGGGACCACGCAGTACGGCTTCCAGCAGTGGATGCCCTCCAACCTGCAACGGCTCGGCTTCTCCCAGGTCGACGCCAGCGAGATCCTGCGCAACGCCGCGATCGCCGGGTTCCCGTTCAGCCTGCCCGTCGCGCTGCTGTACGGGTTCTGGAGCAGCAAGAAGACGGTCATCCTGGTGATCGCGCTGATGGGCGGGTCGCTGGCCGCCTTCGCGCTGCTCGGCGACCGCGTCGCCGACAACCGCGCGCTGCTCTACGTCCTGCTGGTCGTGCCCGTGTGGGGGATCAGCATCCTCAACGCCGTGCTCGCCGCCTACACCGCCGAGATCTACCCCACGGTGATCCGCGCCCGCACCAGCGGCCTGTCTGCCGGGGCCACCAAGGCGGGCGGCGTGCTCATCCTCGCGCTCGTGGTCACCGCGGTCGCCGTCCCCTCGGTCCGCGTCACCGCCGCCATCGGCGTCGTCCCCATGGCCCTTGCCGCCGTCGCCCTCATCGTCTTCGGCCCGGAAACCCGCCACAAACAACTCGAACGCATCACCGCCGAAGAACTGGCGGCGTGACCCTGAGGAAGGCACGGCCATTGCCGATCCTGTTCGGCGCCCAGGATCGGCAGCGTGGTGCCTAGCCGGAAACGCTGGTCCGGCCATCCTCGAGGTGCCCCATGATCCGGCGGTGAAAGGACGGGTCCTCGGCCACGGTCAGCCGCAGGTCGTACCAACCTGACGTGGTGTCCCAGCAGAGGACCGTCCGTCCTCCGGGCGCGACCGCCGCGTTCTGCCGGCCGGCGCCGTACTCGAGCGCTTCCAGCGTGAACGACAACCGGGCAGGGCCCGGGTTGGCGATCGTCACCGTGAGCAGGTGTCCGTCACCGCGGGAGGACACCGCCACCGCGGCGGCCGCGCCCGCGCCTGACCCGGCGAACTCGCGCCGGAACCCGTTCGGGCCGGTGAGAACCAGCCGGTAGGCGCCGCTCTTGACGGGGACGGTGAGGGTCTGCGTGCCGAGCACGTCGTGGTGGCGCGGGAATTCGAACTCCCCGGCGTATGGGTAGAGGGCGAAATGGCTGCCCCGCTCCCCGACGTCGGTCATGGTGACGATCAGCCCGTCTCCTGCCAGGACGGCGGACGCCTCCGGCCGGTACGGCAGCGGCCGGGCCGGCCGGGTGCCGGGCTCCTGTGTGGCGAGCCGCCCCACTGCGGGCGGTGTGGCAGGCCAGCGCACCCGGAACGGTGGCACGACCACCCCTGCACCGGCCTGCGGCACTTCCCCGACCGCCCCGGCATTCGCCCCCGTGGTGGGCGCGGGCGGGTTGAAGTCGAAGGCCGAGGTGAGGTCGCCGGCGACACGGCGGCGCCACGGGGTGATGTTGGGCTCCGCGACACCGAGCCAGCGTTCCACGAAACGGATCGTGGACGTGTGGTCGAACACCTCCGAGCAGACGTACCCGCCGGCCGTCCACGGCGACACGATCGTCATCGGCACCCGGTAGCCGAGCCCGATCGGCAGCCCGTCGATGAACTCGCCCTCGGTGCCCTCCGGCGGCAGCGGCGGCGGTATGTGGTCGAAGAACCCGTCGTTCTCGTCGAAGGTGAGGAAGAGCGCGGTCTTCTCCCACACCGACGGGTTCGATGCGAGCGCGTCCACGATGTCGTAGACGAGGTTCGCGCTGTGCGCGGGGCTGGACGGGTCGGGGTGCTCGGAGTAGGCCTCCGGCGCGACGATGTAGGAGACCTGCGGCAGCCGCCCCTCGGCCACGTCCGCACGGAAGGACGCGGCGAGTTGGCCTGGTTCGACCCTGTGCAGCCCGCGCTCGTAGAAGTCGCGCTCGGCGGGAGAGAGCTCGGCGATCCCCTTGCGCAACGCCGCGAGCAAATCGTCCCGCTCGTCGGGGAGCAGGTAGAGCGAGACGTAGAAGGCGTGCAGGCTCTGGTAGGGCGTGTACGCCAGCGCCTTACGGGCGATCTCCTTGAAGGAGGAGAAGTAGTCGAGCGAGTTGCACTGGTAGTTGTCCCACTCCTGGTAGACCCGCCAGCTTCGGCCGGCCGCCGTCAGCCGCTCCGGGTAGGAGGTGTGGGTGTAGCCGGGGTGGGTGTCCTCCTCGCACGCCTCGTTGCCGGTCGCGCGCCGCCCCGACGGCTCGATCCCCGTCATCCCCGACCAGTGGTAGAACCGGTTGGGGTTGGTGGGCCCGAACATCGAGCAGTGATAGGCGTCGCACAGCGTGAAGGCGTCGGCCAGCTCGAACTGGAACGGCAGGTCGCGCCGGTCGAAGTGGACCATCGATCCGGCACCTTTGGCCGCGATCCAGCCGTCGTGCCAGCCGCCGCCCCTCGTCGCCTGCCCGGTGTCCCACTCGTGGTCGACGCCCTCCACGTACTGCAGGTCGCCGTCGGTCAGGTCACGGGTGCCGGCGCCCGCGCGTACCGGGTAGGGGAGCACGCCTGACTGGTCGAACACCGGCCTGCCGTCCTGCCGGGTGATGGCGTTGCGGTCGTCGAAACCGCGCACCCCCCGCAGCGTCCCGAAATAGTGGTCGAAGGAGCGGTTCTCCTGCATGAAGAACACGACGTGCTCGAGCGAACCGAGCCCGCCGGGCGGCACCGGCCGAGCCAGTGCCGCCCGCAGGGAGGGGGGAAGAGCGGACAAGAGAGAACGGCCTTTCAGAGTTTCCGGCAGTACAGGGCGTCGGGCGTGCCGTAGCGTCCGACACTGTAGGAGAACGCGATCCCGGCGGCGTACTCGTCGGACGCGCACTGCGCCTTGTAGTAGCCGGAAGCGTAGTCGCCGCCCTCACCGGAAGCGGGACGGGTGTCCCCTCGGTCGTCCCAGAGGGTCCGTCCGGCCCCGGCCAGCGCGATGCGCCCGGGGGCGCACAGGACCGCCGACACCTTGTCGCCGCGCAGGCTGTAGCCGGCCATGAACTGGCCGGTGGGGCACTGGTACTTCGTGAACCCTATCGCCCAGTCGGTGGTGACGTTCTCGCTGGTCACCACCGTGGCCGGGCCGGAGGCCCACAGGTTCGCCACCGTGGCGTCGGTGCACAGGCCACCCTGCCCCTTCTGGCTGATGCCGACCAGGCGCTGGTCGTCGGGGCAGGACAGTTTGTGCGCGCCCGAGTCCCAGTCGCCCTGGGCCCGCATCCGCGCGGACTCGTTCGCGTCGCCGTGGATGCCCTGCAGCATGGACCAGGCGCGGACCGGCGTGACCTGGCCGGTGTAGCCGGTGGCGGCGATCAGGCGGCGCCAGTGCGGGCCGCGCCAGTCGTCGGTGTCGAGCACGCTGCGCAGCCCGCCGCGGGTGTCGTAGCGGACCAGGCCCCAGGTGTTGCCCTGGTCGTTGTCCTGGAACCCGACCATCGGCCAGTACGCGAAGTCCACGTCGCCCTCGATGAGGAAGTCGACCATGTTGGCGAACCAGGCCTTGTCCTGGTCGGTGGCCGACTTGCCGACGCCGAACTCGCTGATCCACACCGGGGCGGTGAAGTGCTGGTCAGGGGTGTTAGCCACGTAGGTGGCGGTGTCCCGCATGACCGCGAACAGGTCGGAACGGCTCAGCTCGCGGTAGCGGTAGTCGTGCGTCTCGCCCAGGCCGTCGGCGCCGGTGTGCTGGGGGCCGGTGTAGCCGTAGAAGTGGGAGGCGTAGACCAGTTTGTGCGAGCGGACGAGGGTCTGCGACAGCGTCCTGACCGGCTTGAGCAGCGGCCTGTCGTGCCAGAGCCCGTCGACCGGGATGCCCGACCAGTTGATGCCCTCGATCATGATGAGCAGGTCCGGGTTGGCCTCGGTGAGGATGCGGTCGCCCGCCTGCTGGGCGGCGGCGGCCCAGTCATGGCTGTCTCCCATGCCCCAGTTGGGGTTGTCCCAGGTGTCCCTGCGTACCTCGTTGCGCAGGTCGGCGCCGACGACCCGGTGGTTGGCCCGGTATCGCCTGGCCATGAACACCCAGTCGTCCAGCCACTTCTGCGTGGACTGGCTGCTGTTCCACCGTTCGTTGCCGTCGACGCCGCAGCACCAGCGGGTGGTGGTCGTGTGGTTGTTGAGGATGACGGCGAACCCGTCGGCCGTGAGCGCCTCGACGACCTTGTCGTACACCTGCAGCGGGGTGAGACCGCGCAGTTGCGGGTTGGCCGCGACGCCCGCGTCGGTGACGGGCCGCGCGTCGGTGATCATCGCGTTGGAGAACGGCAGCCGGATGCTGTTGATGCCCAGCGCGTGGAAGTCCGCCATCAGCTTGCTCATCGGGACCCGGTCCAGGCCGAGCGGAACCCGGTGGGAGGTCTCCGAGGCGAAGTTGTTGGCGGGGTCCTCGTCGTCGCCGCTGCCGGTCCAGGTGCCGCTGGCGCCGTGCCAGTTGCCGGACTGCAGCTTGAACCGCTTTCCGGTGGCGTCCACGATGTAGCGGCCCCGGGTGCTGAGCGGTCCTTCCCAGGACGCGGCGAGGGGGGTCGGCTCGGCGGCGGACGCAGGCGCGGGGACCGCGGCCAGGCCGCTGAGAGCGGTGGCGAGTACGGCTAACAGTGCTCTGATTCTCACAGGAACACCTCGGGTGGGGGGTCAGTGGTGGTGGGTGCTGTCGGGCTGATGGATGTCCGCAGGGTGTTCGAAGCCAGGCATCAGGCGGACATGGTCCGCAATCTGCGCGCTCGTCCACAGTGCGAAGACCCTGCGTTGCTCGGCGTGGACGAGCGCGCCTCGGATCGCCCACAAGGCTGAGGCGTCGTCGTCGGCCTGGATTTCACCGAGTTCGAACCAGTGGTCGGGAGATGGGCTGATAGCCGTGGCCGGATCGCCGCCGACGACGTCGTTCTGGAACCCGATCCCGTACACGGCATTGCGAATGGTGCTCTCGGCCCCGGTCAGGTTGGTGGACGGCTCGTTGTACATCCCGCCCATCAGCTCCAGCCGGCCCTCGGCGAGCAGGGCGCGGATCGTGGCGCGGTCCTCGGGATAGGCGTCCCAATAGGGCTTGAGGTAGTCGACCTCGGCCAGGACGAAGCAGTAGTCGGCGTCGCGGCTCACGCGCTCGTCGCCGGCCACGACCTCCACCGAGACGGCGACCTCGGCCCCCTCGGGCTCGTGACACTCGACAGGAACCTCGAACGGACCCGAGTCGCCCAGGGCGGTCAACGTGCCGGTGGCCGCGCCCCGTACCGAGATCTCGACCGATACTCCATGCCGGACGCCGGAAACCGAGACCCGCAGAACCTGGAGCGGATGGTCCCGCGATCCGACGAACAGGTCGGTGCTCTGGATCGAGTCGATGCGAAGTGTCAACGCGGTGGCTCTTTTCCGGGGGTGGCGGCGGTTACCGGAGTGTAGGTTCGCGTGGCATCGCGATTCAATACTTGACTAAGTTATTGATTCCCTCCTAGGTTTCACCCGTGTTACAAGAACCGACAGCCAAGACGCTGGCGGCGACCCCAGCCGCGTCCGCCGTCCTGGCCCTCTTACTCACAGAAGGCCCGCTCAGCCGGGTGGAGATGGCGCGCCGTCTCGACCTGTCGTCGACCGCCGTCACCAAGGCTGCGCGGCCGCTCCTCGACGCCGGGTACCTGCACGAGCTCGCCTCCGAGCGCACTGCTCCAGGGTCAGGCCGTCCGGTCAGTCCCCTGGCCGTCACCGCTGAGCGTGAGTATTTCGTCGGCGTGAAGGTCACCACCGATGACCTCGTCGACGAGATCGTCGGAGTCCTCTGCGACCTTCAGGCTCAGGTTCGGGTGTCTGTACGGCGTCCGCTGCCTGACCGCAGCCCCGAGGCGGTGGTCGTCGAGCTGGCGGCCCTGGTTGACGAGCTGCTGGACGCCGGGCCTGACTACCGCGCGCGGACCAGGAATCTCGGCATCGCCATCTCGGGGGACGTGGACAGGGCCCGGGGGCTGGTCCGGTTGTCGGCCAGGTTCGGCTGGCGCGACGTCCCGATCGGACAACTCGCCGCCGAGGCGACCGGGCTCAGCGTCGCCGTCGAGAACGACGTCAAGGCGCTCACCGTCGCCGAGCACTGGTTCGGCGAAGGGGTGGGGACCGACTCGTTCGCCCTCGTCACCGTCGGGGCCGGCATCGGCTGCGGCATCGTCGTCGACGGCCGTCTCCTCACCGGGGGCTTCGGCGTGGCCGGGGAGATCGGGCACATCTGCGTCGATCCGGACGGCGCCCTTTGCCGCTGCGGCAATCAGGGCTGCGTCGAGACCGTCGCCACGACCGGAGCGATACTGGCGGCGGCGCGGACCGCGTCCGGTGAGGCCGACATGACCTTCGGACGCGCCGTGGAGCGAGCGCGAGCGGGCGACGAGGCGGTGAAGGAGGTCTTCGCCAAGGCGGGCACCGCCATCGGGCTCGCGGTGGCGGCGATGGTCAACATCGCCGGCCCCGAGCGGATCGTGGTCTCCGGCGAAGGGCTCGACACCTACGACCTGTTCGAGGAGCGCATCTGGGCGTCGTTCGCGGCACACGCTTTCGGAGCCGCCGCTCAGGCTCCGGTCTTCATCCGTCCGCTCCCGTTCGAGGAGTGGGCCCGCGGCGCCGCCGCGGTCAGTCTCAGGGCCCTGTTCCCACAGGTCCGCACCCACCACGCGCGCGCGCTGACCCACCGCGCGTAAGCCCACGCCCCTGACCGGCGTCCTCCAATGCCTGCAAGCAATCTCCGGAAGACGCCGGCTGGGGCGCGTCATCCCCCATCGAAGAAAGGACGCGAAATGAGCACACGCAACGCACACCTTAGCCGACGAGGATTCCTCGGAGGCTCGCTACTGTTCGTCGCCGGTGCCGTCACCGCGTGCAGCAGCAACCCGATGGGCGGCACCGCCACCACCAGCGCCGCGAAGACCACCCTGAACGTCTGGTACCACGCCTACGGCGAGGCCGGGACGCAGCAGGCCGTGACTCGCTATGCCGCCGCCTTCACCAAGGCCAACCCCGACATCGCCGTCAAGGTCACCTGGATTCCAGGCGACTACGGGACGAAGCTGAACTCGTCGCTGCTGACCGCCGACGCGCCCGACGTGTTCGAGATCGGCGACTTCAACACCGGACTGATCCAGAGCGGCCAGATCGCCGCACTCGACGACCTGTACGGCGACACCAAGTCGGACTTCAGCACCACCAACCTCGACTACCTCAGCGCCGGCGGCAAGATCTACGGCATCAAGCAGGTCGACGACGTCATGATGCTCTACTACCGCAAGAGTGTCCTGGACAAGGCCGGTATCAAGGTTCCGACCACCCTCGCCGAGCTCGCCGACGCGGCCAAGGCGCTCACCACCAAGGACGCCAAGGGCCTGTTCATCGGCAACGACGGCGTCGGCAACGCACCCGGCAACGCGATCTGGTCCAACGGCGGCGAACTGATCGCCGACGGCAAGGCCGCCTTCGCATCCCCGCAGGCCATCGAGGCTGTGACCGCGGTCAAGCGGCTGCATGACGACAAGTCACTGCTGCTCGGCTTCACCACCGACTGGTGGGACGCCGCGGCCCTGACCCAGAACGCTGCCGCGATGCAGTGGGCCGGCCTGTGGTCGATGCCGGACATGCAGAAGGGACTCGGCGACGACTTCGGTGTGGCCCCGTGGCCCGCCCTGAAGGCCGGCGGCAATCCGGTGGTCCGCATCGGTGGCTGGGCCAGCCTGGTCAACGCGAAGGGCAAGAACGTCGAGGCCGCGAAGAAGTACGTGCAGTGGCTGTGGATCTCGCAGACCGACCTGCAGAAGGACTTCAACCAGAGCTACGGCCTCCACGTCCCCCCGCGCAAGACCGTCGCGGCCACGGCCGACAAGCTGCAGGCCGGTAGTGCCAAGGACGCCGTGGACCTTGCCGCCAAGTACGGCAAGTCGAACCCGAACACCTGGTCCAGCGCGGTCAGCAGCGTGTTCGACGCCGCAGCCGCCAAGGCGATGACCGGGCAGGGTGATGTCGCGGCTCTGCTGACCGCCGCTGCCGCGAAGGCCCAGCCCGAGATCGACAAGCAGAAGGTCTGATGGACACGGCACCGAAGGCGACGCTGCCGCCGACGGGCTCAGGGAGCCCCGCGACCCGGTCGCGGGGCACCGCCTCGACGATGGCCCGGCGCCGGCGCATCGACTGGCGGGCCGTGGGAGTCTTCGCCTTGATGACCGCCCCGGTCCTGATCGGGATCGGGGTCTTCAAGTACCTCGCCATCGGCTGGAGCTTCCTGCTCAGCTTCTCCAAGGCGGACCGTACGATCTCCCTGGGCGACTGGGTCGGGTTCGCCAACTACTCCCAGCTCCTCGGCGACCCCGACTTCCGGAAGTCCATCACCCAGATCCTGCTGTTCACCCTGTTCATCGTGCCGGTGACGTTCGCCGCCTCGCTCGGCCTGGCCCTGCTGGTCCACCGCATCCGGCGGGGCAGAGCCCTGTTCAGGACCAGCTTCCTGATCCCGGCGGCGGTGTCGTATGTGGCGGCGTCGCTGCTGTGGAAGATGTCCATGTTCAACGGCCTTCCAGGCGGCGTCGCCAACACGATCGGCGGCTGGTTCGGCATGAGCGCGACACCATGGCTCCAGACGCAGAGCCCGCCGCTGTACTGGGTTGTGATCGTCACCCTACGGCTGTGGCTCCAGGTCGGATTCTTCATGGTCCTCTTCCTGGCCGGACTCCAGGGCATCCCCCGCGAGGTCTACGAGGCGGCCTCACTCGACGGCGCGAGCGGCTGGCGCCTCCTGCGCCGGATCACGCTGCCGATGCTGCGCAACACCTCGGTCGCGGTCCTCATGCTGCTGTTCATCGCCGCGTTCCAGGCGTTCGACGAGTTCTACAACCTGTTCACCGGAGGGGGAGGTGCGACCAGCGGCGCCGCGACAGCTGTCAAACCACCCCTGGTCTACCTCTACGACGTGGCGATGCAGGACCAGAACTACGGCCTCGGTTCGGCGGGCGCATTCGTGCTCACCGGCCTCATCGTGGCCGTGACGTTGATCCAGGGCCGAATCACCGGCTTCGGCAAGAGCGAGGAGTGACCACCGTGCACCCACTGACCCGCACCCTGCGGGTATCGGCCCGCAGCGCGCTCATCGGCGTGGTCACCCTGATCTTCCTGGCGCCGTTCTACCTCATGCTCCGCAACTCCCTGATGGACTCCCGGGAGATCACGTCACCACACTGGGCATGGTGGCCGTCCTCCATGCAGTGGGACAACTTCACCTCCCTGTTCACCGACCCGAGTGTGCCGATGGCGGACGGCCTGAGAAACTCACTGATCGTCGCGGCGATCACCGCGCCGCTCTCGACGCTGTTCGCCTCGGCGGCCGGATACGCCTTCGCGCGGCTTCCTGTGCCAGGGCGCGGAATCCTGCTGGCGTTCGTCGTCGGCACCCTCATGATTCCGGGCTCGGCGACATTCGTCCCGACGTTCGTCGTCGTAGGGTCACTCGGCGGGGTGAACACTTTGTGGGGCATCATCGCGCCCGGCCTGTTCAACCCCTTCGCGGTACTGCTGTTCCGCAACTTCTACCTGCGCTTCCCCAGGGAACTTGAAGAAGCCGGCCGCCTGGACGGCCTCGGCTGGTTCGGGCTCTACCGGCGGATCGCGCTCCCCAGCTCCGTCGCGATGCTGGCCTCGCTCGGAGCGCTGGCGTTCATCGACAGCTGGAACGCCTTCCTGTGGCCGCTGGTCATCGGACAGGACCCAGGGTCGTGGACAGCGCAGATCGCGCTGTCGAACTTCCTCACCGCCCAGACCATCAACCTTCCGGGACTGTTCGCCGGAGCCGTCGTGACCATCGCGCCGCTCGTCGTCATGTTCCTCGTCGCACAGCGCTACATCGTCGAAGGCATCGCCACCAGCGGCCTCAAGGGTTAGAACGATCACTCGGAAGTGGAACGACCAGGGCGTGCCGGTCTGATCTGGACGGCCCCCAAGAACTCGAAGCAACCAAACGAGGAGCACCACAGGCATGCCTGGACTGGACATCGCCGAGGACGGATTCCGTCTCGACGGCGAGCCGTTCCGCATCATCTCCGGCGGGATCCACTACTTCCGGATCCACCCCGACCAGTGGGCCGACCGGCTGCGCAAAGCGCGCCTGATGGGGCTGAACACGGTCGAGACCTACGTCCCATGGAACCTGCACGCGCCCCGGCGCGGCGGATTCCGCACAGACGGAATCCTCGACCTGACTCGCTTCCTGGAACTGGCTGCGGCGGAGGGTCTGAGAGTCCTCGTCCGCCCCGGCCCGTACATCTGCGCCGAGTGGGAAGGCGGCGGCCTGCCGTCATGGCTGCTGGCGCAAGAGGGAATCGCGATGCGCAGCTGCGATCCTGTCTTCCTCGCGGCTGTCGAAGAGTACTTCGACGCCCTGCTGCCACTGATCTCGCCGTACTTCGGCAGCCGTGGCGGTCCGGTGCTGGCCGTACAGGTGGAGAACGAATACGGTGCCTACGGTTCCGACACCGATTACCTGGAGCACATCGCGAAGCTGCTGCGCGACGGCGGCGTCGACGTTCCTCTGTTCACCTGCGATCAGCCCGCTGATCTGGCGCGCGGCGGTCTGGACGGCGTGTTGCGCACCGTCAACTTCGGCAGCCGCGTGGACGCCGGCCTGGCCGCATTGCGCGAGGTCCAGCCGACGGGACCGCTGATGTGCTCGGAGTTCTGGATCGGCTGGTTCGACCGCTGGGGTGCGGTGCACAAGGGCCGCGATACCCAGGACGCCGCGGCTGACCTCGACCGCCTCCTCGCGGCCGGCGCGTCGGTGAACATCTACATGTTCCACGGCGGGACCAACTTCGGATTCAGCAACGGCGCCAACGACAAAGGCACGTATCGGCCGACGGTCACGTCGTACGACTACGACGCGCCGCTGGACGAGGCGGGCGACCCGGCCGCCAAGTATGCGGCGTTCCGTGAGGTGATCGCTCGCTACGCGCCGGTGCCGGACGAGCCGATTCCCGCGCCGGGCCGCAAGCTCGCTCCGGTACGGGTTTCGCTGACGGAGTCCGCCGGATTGTTGGAGCACGCGGAGCTCTTCGGGTCGGGCGTCGGGGCGTCCCGGCCGCTGTCGATGGAGGAGATCGGCCAGTCGTTCGGCTTCGTGCTCTACCGGGCCTCACTGCCTGACGCTGGTCCGGCCGTACTGCGCGTCGAGGATGTACGGGATCGCGCCCAGGTGTTCATCGACGGCCAACCAGTCGGCGTGCTGGAGCGCGAGAACCACGAGCACGCGATGTCGTTCGTCGCGCCGCGGGCAGGGGCCGTACTGGAGCTGCTGGTCGAGAACCTGGGACGGGTGAACTACGGTCAGGGGATCCACGATCGCAAGGGTCTGATCGGCGACGTCACCGTCAACGGCGCGGCCCTGGACACGTGGATCACGACCGCGCTTCCGCTCGAGGAGAGCGGCTGGGAATCAGGTCTGCGATTCTCCGCGTCGGCGGCTCGGGTCGGCCCCGCATTCCACCGGGGCGAGTTCGAGATCGACGAACCCGCGGACGCGTTCCTGGCGACCGACGGCTGGACCAAGGGCCACGTCTGGATCAACGGCTTCGCGCTCGGGCGGTACTGGTCGCGCGGACCGCAGGGGACGCTGTACGTCCCCGCGCCGGTGCTGCGTTCCGGGCGCAACGAGCTCGTCGTGCTGGAGCTGCACGGCTCGGCGACGAACGCGGTCGAACTGCGCGGTTCGGCGGATCTGGGTATCACCGAGGAGTAAGGCGAGCGCTCGCCGCGCGACGGCGAGCGGGTGCCTGAGGTTCACGGTTCCGGCCGGTCGGCCCAGATCCCGCGGACGTGGCGCAGATGGTGGCGCATGAGGGACGCCGCGGCGACGGCGTCGCCGGAGGCCACGGTGTCAAGAAGCCGCACGTGCTCGCGGGCGGAGTCGCCGAGTTCGCCGCGCTCCGCCAGCCGGGAGACGCCGTAGAGCCGTGAGCGGTGCCGCAGGTCGCGGACCACGCCGAGCAGGTGGGCGTTGCCCGCGAGCGCCAGCAGCTCCAGGTGGAAGACCTGATCCGCCTCGATGTAAGCCAGCACGTCACCCCGCTCGGCGGCGGTGACGATGGCCTCGGCCCTGCCGCGCAGCGTGCGGACCCGCTCGGCAGGAACCGTTTCCGCGATCCTGGCCACGGTGGGGACCTCGATCAGGTCGCGGAGCTCGGTGATCTCGTCGAGCTCCCGGTCCGAGAGGTCCGCCACCCGGAAACCCTTGTTGCGCACGGCCGTGACCAGGCCCTCTTTCGCCAGGTCGAGCATGGCCTCGCGGACGGGCGTGGCCGAGACCTGGAAGCGCGCGGCCAGGGCGGGCGCCGAGTAGAGCACGCCGGGGCGCATCTCCCCGGCCACCAGCGCCGCCCGCAACGCGTCGGCGACCGTCTGCCGGAGGTTCTGGCGCGCGCCGATACCCGGAAGATTCAACGGCTCCGTCATCGACGTCTCGCCTTTCAGATGATCGACCACCCGACAGTAGGGTGTCACATCGCGATTGGCGATGCCATCTCCCTAGGAGCCCTGCTCCGCGAAGTGGCAGGCGACGTGCCGTCCCCGGACCTCCCGCAGGGCCGGCTCCTCCACCTGGCAGCGCTCCTGGGCGAGCGCGCACCGCGGGTGGAAGGAGCAGCCCGAGGGCGGCGCCGCGGGCGAGGGCGGATCGCCACGCAGCACGATCCGCTCCCGCGTCGCCTCGATGTCCGGATCCGGCACGGGTACGGCCGACAGCAGGGCGCGGGTGTAGGGGTGGGCCGGATCCGGGTACAGCGCCGCGACCGGCCCGATCTCCACGATCCTGCCGAGGTACATCACCGCCACCCGGGTGCACATGTGCCGCACCACCGACAGGTCGTGCGCGATGAACAGGTAGGCCAGCCCCAGCTCAGCCTGCAGGTCGGCGAGCAGGTTGACGATCTGCGCCTGGATGGAGACGTCCAGCGCGGAGACCGGTTCGTCACAGACGACGAGCTTCGGCGCCGAGGCCAGCGCGCGGGCGATGCCGATGCGCTGGGCCTGCCCGCCGGAGAACTCGTGCGGGAACCGGTCGGCGTGCTCGGCGGCCAGCCCCACCCGCTCGAGCAGGTCGACGACCTGCCGCCGATCGAGCAGCCTGCGCGGCCCCGAGATGATCTGCCGCACCGTCTGCCTCGGGTTGAGCGAGGAGAACGGGTCCTGGAAGATCATCTGAAGGTCCCCGCGCGACGGGAGCAGCTCCCGCTGGCTCAGGTGCGTGATGTCGCGCCCGTTCAGGTGAACGCCTCCCGAGGTGGGCTCGAGCAACCGGACGATCATCCTGCCCGTGGTCGACTTGCCGCACCCCGACTCCCCGACCAGGCCGAGCGTCTCGGCCTGGTCGAGCTCGAAGCCGACCCCGTCGACGGCCCTGACACCGCCGCGGAAGGTCATGCCCAGATCCTGTACGGCCAGCAACGGCGCACCCGGCGGGCGGGTCATCGCAGCACTCCTTCCCGATGGCAGGCGACCCTGCGCGCCTCGCCGAGCAGCGCGGGCCGTTCGGTCGCGCAGACCTCCAGGGCGACCGGACAGCGAGGATGGAACCGGCACCCGGGCGGGAACGCCGACGGTGCGGGCGGGCTGCCGGGGATCGCCCGCAGCCGCCCGTCACCAGGCCCCTCAATGTCCCGCCCGGGGCCGGGTACCGACGCGAGCAGCCCCTGGGTGTAGGGGTGCCGCGGGTCTTTGAAGATGGTGCGCGAGGACGCGTGCTCGGCGAGCCGCCCGCCATACATGACGAGCACCTCGTCGGCGATGCGCGCGACGACGCCGAGATCATGGGTGATCATGATGATGGCCAGCCCGCGTTCGGCCTGGAGGCGTTGCAGCAGCTCCAGGATCTGCGCCTGCACGGTGACGTCGAGCGCGGTGGTCGGCTCGTCGGCGACCAGCAGGTCGGGCTCGCAGGCCAGCGCCATGGCGATCATCACGCGCTGGCGCATGCCGCCGGAGAAGCGGTGCGGGTGTTCGCGGGCACGTTCGCGCGGCGCGGGGATGCCCACCTCGGCGAGCAGTTCGACGGCGCGTTCGCGAGCGGCCCGGCGGGACGCCCGCAGGTGCAGGCGAACGGACTCGGCGATCTGCTCGCCCACCGTGTAGAAGGGGTGCAGCGAGGAGAGCGGATCCTGGAAGATCATGCTCATGCGCGCGCCGCGCAGCGCCCTGAGCCGCTCCGCGGGCGCTCCCACCAGTTCCTCGCCGTCGAAGGTGACCGAACCGGTGACGTCCGCGCCGCGATGCAGGCCCATGATCGCCAGCGAGGAGACGGACTTGCCCGATCCCGACTCCCCCACGATGCCCAGCGTGCGTCCCCGGTCGACGCCGAAGGAGACGCCGTCCACGACGCGGACGGAGCCGAACGAGACCGCCAGGTCCTTGACCCGCAGCAGACTCATGAGTACCTCACCCGCGGATCGATGACGCCGTACAGCAGGTCGACGACGAGGTTGGCCAGAGTGACGAAGAAGGCGGCGAGCAGGGTCACGCCCAGCACCACGGGCTGGTCGGACTTGGCGATCGCGTCGAAGGTGAGCTTGCCCAGCCCGGGCAGCCCGAACATGGTCTCGGTGATCATGGCTCCGGCGAGCAGGCCGCCCAGGTCGATGCCGAAGATGGTCAGGATCGGCGTCATGGTCGAGCGCAGGCCGTGCTTGACCACCACGGTGCGCTCAGGCAAGCCCTTGGCTCGCGCCGTCCTGATGTACGGCTCCGCCATCGTCTCGATCATCGAGGCGCGGGTGAGCCGGACGTACATGGCCGCGTACAGGGCGGCCAGCGCGATCCACGGCAGGATCAGGCTGCTGACCCAGGCACCGGGATCGTCCAGCACGGGCTGGTAGTCGGGGAAGGGCAGCAGCTCGCTCCTGAGGATCACGAAGTAGATCAGCAGGGCGGCTATGAGGTAGACCGGCACCGACGTCGCCGTCAGCGCGGACAGGACGATGCCCCGGTCCAGCAGCGAGCCCTTGCGCAGGGCCGCGACGAGACCCAGGGTCACGCCCACGACCAGCCAGAGCACGGCGGCGCCGACGGCCAGGGAGGCGCTGGGCCCGAGCCGGTCGATCAGCAGGTCCCACACCGGGCGCGCGTATTGCCAGGAGTAGCCGAAGCAGGGCGCGGGGCATTCCAGGCCGGTCGTCCCCAGGGTACGGCCGGCGAAGATCCCACCCAGGTAGGACAGGAACTGGGTGAGCATGGACTGGTCGAGGCCCATCGCGTGCCGGACGTCGGCCAGCCGCTGGCTGGTGCAGGTCTTGCCGCAGGCGTCCAGCGCCGGGTCGTCGGGCAGCAGGTAGAAGACGGCGAAGGTGATGGCGCAGATGGCGAGCAGGATCAGTGCCATGGCGCCCAGGCGGCGCAGCGTGTAGGCGATCACCCGCGCACCGCCTTGGGGTCGGAGGCGTCGCGCAGACCGTCCCCGAGCAGGGTGAAGGCCAGCACGGTGAGTCCCAGGAAGAGGCAGGGCACGGCCAGGTAGACGGGGTCGGTCATGAACCAGCCCCGGGCGTTGTTGATCATCTGACCCCAGGAGGGGGTGGGCGGCCGGACGCCGACGCCGAGGAAGCTGAGCGCCGCCTCCGCGCCGACGTAGGCCGGAATCGCCTGCGTGGCGTAGACGAGGATCGGCGCGGTGAGCCCGGGCAGGATCTCCTTGAACAGGATGTGGCCGGTCATGCCGCCACCGACCCGCGCGGCCTCGACGTACTCGCGATGCTTGAGCGTCAGCACCTGCCCGCGGGCGATCCGCGCCACCACGGTCCAGCCGAACACGGCCAGCACCGTGACGAGCAGGACGATCCGGTTGACGTCCCTGACCACCGAGAGCACGGCGATCATGAAGATCAGGCTGGGGAAGGACATGAGCAGGTCGATGGCGCGGCTGATCGCCGCGTCGACCCAGCCGCCGAGGAAGCCGGCGAGCAGGCCGAGCACCACGCCGGTGACCACGGTGATCGCCGTGGCCAGCAGCGCGATCAGCAGGGAGATCTGCCCGCCGTACAGGATCCTGCTGAGCACGTCGCGGCCGGTCACCGGCTCGGCGCCAAGCAGGTGCCGGGCGCCGATGCCTCCCCAGGAACCCCTGGGGAGGCCGCCCAGGTTGGGGTCGATGGCCGCCTTGTCGAAGGTTTCCGGGGCCCAGCCTGTCCACGCGGTGATGGCCGGGGCCAGCGCCACGAGCAGGATCAGCGTCAGCACGATGACCAGCCCGCCGACCGCGGGCCGGTCCCCGCGCAGCCTGGCGAGTGCGAGGCGGCCCGGTGAGCGCGGGGCGGCCCTTTCCGCCACCGCCGTGGTCACGACGGCTTCACGCCGAGGACGGCGTAGTCCAGCTGAGCGGCCCAGACCGGGTGGTTGACCGCGCCGACGACGTTCTTGCCGATGAGGTAGGCGCGCTTGCCCCACTGCAGCGGAGCCTGCGGCAGCTCCCGCATGACCTGGGCGTCCAGCGCCTGCCAGGCCTTGTTGGAGGCGGACGGGTCGGTGATCGCGTAGGTCTCGTCGATCTTCTTGTCGATCGCCGGGTCCTTGAAGTAGGCGACGTTGCCGCTGTTGCCGGTCGGTTTGATGCCGCGGCTGTCGAACATCGGCGGCAGGAAGCTGGAACCGTTGGGATAGTCGGGACACCAGCCGTAGGTGGCCAGCTCGTCGGCCTTGCCCTGGTCGCCGATGGTGTCGTAGTAGACGGAATTGTCGACCGTGTTGATCTCGACGTCGACGCCGATCTTCTTCAGGCTCTCCTGGATCGACACCTCGAGGGGATTGCTCGAGCCGCTGGAGGCGGTCATCTTCACCTTGAGCGGCGTGCTCACTCCGGCCTCGGCCAGCAGTGCCTTGGCCTTGACCACATCCCCGGTGGGAGGCGCCTGGTACACGTCCTGCTTGACGCCGCCGGTCATCGTCGGCGGCAGGTAGGAGGTGGCGATCTCGGACATGTTCGGGCCGCCGGCGGCCGTCTGCACGGACTCCTTGTCGATCGCGTAGTAGATCGCCTGCCGTACCTTCGGGTTGTCGAAGGGCTTCTTGGTGGTGTTGAAGACGAGCGTGTCGGTGCACCCGGTCACCATGCCGACCAGGCGGTTCTTGGCCTGGGGGTTGGGCAGGATCTTCGACAGGCTCTGCGGGCCTGCCGAACCCCACGGCACGCTGGTGGCGTCCTCCCCCGCGCTCGCGATGAGACGGTCGGTGATGGTGTCCTTGTCCTGGCCCTGCTTGACGTCGATCCGGTCGGGGAGCGCGAGCCGTACCGGATCGGTCTGCTTGGCCCAGTGCTCGTTGCGGACCAGCACGAGTTCCTTGCCGCGCTCGTATTTCTCGATCTTGTACGGTCCCGAGGAGAACGGGCGGTTGTCGTAGCCGACCTTGGTGTCCTTCGACTCCGGCACGGGAGAGAAGGTGGGCAGCGTCACGGTGTAGGGGAACTCGCCCGCCGGTCGCTTCAGCCTGAAGATGATCGTCCTGTCGTCCGGGGTCTCGACGGACTCCAGGTGCTTGCCCTCGTAGGGGCCTTTGTAGTCGGTGCCGCCGACGAGCAGCTTCTGCGCGTAGTCGGGGCCGCCGTTGATGTCGGCGGCCATCGAGCGCTCCACGTTGTGCTTGATGTCGGCGGCCTTGATGGGAGTGCCGTCCTCGTAGGTGAGTCCGTCCTTGAGGGTGAACTTCCAGGTCTTCCCGCCGTCCTCGGAGACGCCGAGGTCGGTGGCCAGGTCGGGGACGATCTCCGAGCTGCCCGCCTTGTAGGTGGTCAGCGTGCGGTAGAGCAGCCGGGTGCCGAACATCATGTCCGGCATGGTCCAGTTCCGTGCTGGATCCAGGTGGGCGAAATCGCTGATGGCCAGCACGGTGAGGGTTCCGCCCTTGGCGTCCGGCGACTTCTTCGTCGCCGCTCCCTGACCGCCGCCGCAGCCGACAGCTGACAAAAGAACCACAACTGCGAGTAACCCGCGCTTCTTCGACATGCGTTACTCCGGGGGTGAGAGAAGTGGTGTCGTCTTAGTGGAGCCGTGGCGTGCCCGGCGTGACATCCCGGTCGGTCCCGCTGACCTGCGCCTTCAGCGCCGGGGTCGGCTCGATGTAGACCGGCGTGGGATCGGGCTCGGGCGCGCAGGTCTTGGCGATGAAGCCGTTGCCCGACGGCAGCGTCCCGTCCCGCAGATAGGCGACGAAGGTGTCGTCCAGGCAGGGGTTGTCGTGGAAGAGGATCTCGTGGAAGCTACCGCCGTTCTGGACGACGAGCTTGGAGCCGGGCAGCGCCTTGTGCATCGCCACGCCACCCTCGTACGGCGTGGCCGGATCCTCCGTGGCCTGGAACAGCAACACGGGCGGCAGCCCTCGACCGGTGATCTTCAACCGGCCCGGGCCCCCGTTGTAGGGCCAGAACATGCAGGCGGCGTTGTACCACATGTTGTTGTAGGTGTAGAAAGGCGCGACCGCGTTGACCTTGGCCTGGTCGGCTTTCCAGAATTCCCAGTCGCGCGGCCAGGCGTTCTCGGTGCACTGCACCGCGTTGTAGTTGGGGAAGGCGCCGTCGTCCGCTCCCGGTGCGGCGTAGCGGTTGTAGGCGATGTTCAGCGGACGCGGGTCGTCCTTGGTCAGGTAGGCCGACAGGACCGTCGCCATCCGCGGCCAGCGCAGGAAGTTGTAGCCGCCCGAATAGAAGATGTCCTCGAACTCCGACGGGCCGATCATCCCGGGCGCGGGCGTCGCGGGCACGGGCTTGGCGCGCAGGGAGTCCTCGACGGCGTAGTACTTCTTGATGACGGTGTCCGCGTCGGTGCCCAGGTGGTAGACGCTGTCGGCCTTGGCCGCCCACTCGGCGAAGGCGCGGAAGCGCCGCTCGTGCTCCTTGTCCTGCAGGATGTTGTGGTCGTACCACGAGATCGTGGGTCCGACGATGCTGTCGAGCACCATGCGCCGCACGCGCGAGGGGAACAGCTGGCCGTAGGTGGAGCCGAGCGAGGTGCCCCACGATCCGCCGTAGAAGCTGATCTTCTGGGCGCCGAGCGCC
This sequence comes from Nonomuraea sediminis, assembly GCF_018531495.1. Taxonomy (GTDB): domain Bacteria; phylum Actinomycetota; class Actinomycetes; order Streptosporangiales; family Streptosporangiaceae; genus Nonomuraea; species Nonomuraea sediminis. The sequence continues at coordinate 162,802 of NZ_JAHDTI010000007.1, read as the reverse complement.
CGGCGGATGCTGTCCATGTCGCGGGCGTTGTCCACGGTGGTCATGTGCGGCAGGATCCAGCTCCAGCCGGCCGCGCAGTCGGCGGAGTACTTGGCGGCCCTCTGCAGCCAGGCCTGCTCGGTGCCGTGACCGACCTGGTAGTCGGGCCGCTCGGCGTCGAAGTAGTGTGGGTCGCACACCACGTGCGGATCGCTGCCGTTGGTGCCGCGCGGGTCGAACCCGATCCAGTCGTAGGCGGCGGCGACGTCGGCGGGAACCTTGCTCGCGACGTAGGCGGGCATCCAGAGCCCGCTGTTGCCCGGGCCGCCGGGGTTCAGCAGGATCGGCCCCTGGCGCTGGGCCTCGGGCGCCGTGGCCGGGAGGCGGTTCACCTTGATCTTGATCGTGCGGCCGTGCGGGTGTTCGTAGTCCAGCGGGACCTCCAGCATCGCGCACTGCAGCGCGGGGGTGTCCTGATCGCCGCATGACGCCCACTCCAACCGGCCCTGGCCGGTGTCCTGGAGTTCGGGTGCCGCGGTCGCCGGCGCGGCGCCGGTCAGCGCGACCGCGGCCACCACCGCGGTCAGTAAGGCTAACGGCACTTTCATGGTGCCCCTCCTCGGTCCCGGGGATATGAAGCCAGGGGGATCGTGTGACATGTGCCATAGCACATGCCACAGATTGGCGGCTGTCGTTATCGAACCGTGACGATCGGAGGTTTTCTCACTCGGGAGTGGACACCGAGAAAATGAGCCTTGTCATTCAAGGTCGCATGTGCAATTTTACATATCACATCGAGCATCCCGGCCGGCCGCTCTCCTCACCCCCCCAAGGAGAAGACGGAATGTCCTCTCGACGATTAGTGGTCCTTTTGCTGACCGCCATCGCCCTCGTATTAGCGGGAGTCAGCACTCCCGCACTGGCCTCTCCTCCCGCCCAGCCCAAGCCGGACGGCCGCCAGGTTTCCGGCGCGACCAAGGTCGCCGACCCTCACGTGCTCGACGCGGTCAACCAGCGGCAACACGCCGCGGAGCGCGAACCGCTCATCTCCCCCGCCGAGAACGCGCCGAAGGCGCTGCTGAAGGCCCAAGCCGCCGCGTGTTCGGTCTCCGACTTCACGGGCAACACCGGGAACGCCCTGGTGGCCGCCATCAAGGCCGCGTCCGTGAGCTGCATCAACTCCCTGTTCAGCGTCACGGGTTCCGACCAGTACAACGCCTTCCGCGAGGCGCAGATGATCACCGTGGCCAACGCGCTCCGCTCCGACGCCGCCTCCTACAACGGCACCAACGCGACGAGCACGGAGCAGCTGGTGCTCTACCTGCGCGCCGGGTACTACATCCAGTTCTACAACCCGGACACGGTCCCCGCCTATTCGAGCGCGCTGACCTCAGCCGTCGAAGGCGCGCTGGACACGTTCTACGCCAACAGCCACGCCTACGACGTCACCGACGCCAACGGCGAGGTCCTCGGCGAAGCGGTCATCCTGATCGACAGCGCTTCCGAGAACGCCCGCTACCTGTCGGTGGTGAAGCGGCTGCTCGACTCCTACACCAACGCCTACAACTCGCTCTGGTACATGCGTAACGCGGTGAACGACACCTTCACCGTCCTGTTCCGCGGCGAGTGGGCGCCCGGGTACCCGGCCGCCGTCCAGGCCGACCCGTCCATCGTGGACTCCGTCTACAACTTCGCCTCCCGCCACCTGGACCTGCTCGGCGGCGACTCGGCGTTCCTGGACGTCAACGCGGGCGGCGAGCTGACCCGCTTCGTCCAGTACGCCGGGCTGCAGGCCAAGGTGCGCCCGCTGGCCAAGTGGCTGCTCGACAACAGCGGCATCACCGGCACCCGGGCGGCCCTGTGGGTGCGGGTCGCGGTCGTCGCCAACGACAAGGACTCCAGCAACTGCTCCTACTACGGCACCTGTGACCTGGCCAACAGGGTGAAGGCCGCGGTCCTGACCCAGAACTACACCTGTTCGCAGGGCGTGCTGCACATCGTGGCCCAGCAGATGACCACCCAGGAGTTCCAGGACGCCTGCGCCAGCATGCTCAACGAGAACTCCTACTTCCACAACCTCGTCCAGGACGGCAGCCGGCCCGTCGCCGACGACTACAACACCAACATGGAGGTCGTCGCCTTCGCCTCCAGCGCCGACTACCAGAACTACGCCGGAGTGATCTACGGGATCGACACCAACAACGGCGGGATGTATCTGGAGGGCGACCCGTCCAAGCAGGGCAACCAGCCGCGCTTCATCGCCTACCAGAGCTCCGGCGACAACGGCTTCGCGGCCCGCATCTGGAACCTCAACCACGAGTACTCGCACTACCTCGACGGCCGCTACAACACCTACGGCGACTTCACCGCCGAGACTGTCAAGCCGAACATCTGGTGGATCGAGGGCTCGGCCGAGTACGTGTCCTACTCCTACCGCAACCTCGCCTACACCGCCGCGTTGAACGAGGCGCCCAAGCACACCTACACGCTCAGCACCCTGTTCGACACCACGTACGCCAACACCGACGTGAACCGTACCTACCACTGGGGCTACCTGGCCGTCCGGTACATGTTCGAGAAGCACCGCTCCGACCTGACCAGGCTGCTGGGCTACTACCGGACGGGTGACTACACCGGCGCCTACAACTTCACCAAGTCTCTCAACTACAACGGCGACTTCACCGCCTGGCTGGACACGCTCTCAGGAGGCACGGGCAACAAGCCGCCCACCGCCTCGTTCACGGTGAACACCAGCGGGCTCACCGCCACCTTCGCCGACACCTCGACCGACCCCGACGGCAGCATCGCCGCCCGCTCCTGGACCTTCGGCGACGGCGCGTCGTCCACCTCGGCCAACCCCGCGCACACCTACACGGCGGCGGGCACCTACACCGTCACGCTGAAGGTCACCGACAACGCAGGCGCCACCGCGACCACGTCCAAGACCGTCACGGTCAGCTCGTCCAGCCTGCCGACCTGCCCCGGGTCGGACACGCGTGTCATGGACAAGAACTGCCAGCGCGCCAACGTCTCGGCGACCAACGTGAACTACGCCTACTTCTACATCTGGATCCCCTCGGGGACCACGTCGCTGACCATCACGGTTTCCGGCGGCAGCGGCAACGCCGATCTCTACTTCAACCCGAATGCCTGGGCCACGACCGGCGCCTACACCGCCCGGTCCACCAACTCCGGCAACAGCGAGACCCTCACCGTCACGAACCTGCGTGCCAACAACTACAACTACATCAGCCTTTACGCCGTCACCGACTTCTCCGGCGTGACCATCTCCACCCGTTACTGACGCTCGGCCGTACGGCCTCCCGCGCCACCGGCGCCGGAGGCCGTACGTGGTGCCGGGTGACGCAACGTGGCCTCGATCCAGCCATAGGCGATCGTGGGCTCCGACGGCCAGGGCGTGTCCTGGATGATCGACACCAGCTCCCACAACCTGGCCGATCGCGGGTCGTGCTCGTCGAACCCACGCAGCATCTCCTCGCGGCTCTGTCCCATGGCCGCCAGGATCCGATCGAGGATCGGCCCGGATTCCGGCGAGCCGGGCTCGATGCCCGCCCGCGAGGCGGTCAGCGCCTCCCGCATGATCTCGACATTGATCTTGTGCCAGGCGTCGTGATCCTTTTTCTCCTCCCAGAAGTCGGTGCTCTGCCGGCGCACGCTGTCGCGGAACTCCTCGTCGGCGAGCAGTTCGGCCAGCTCCAGCCAGGCGTCGAGCTGTGCGGCGGTCGGCTCCTCGGGCAGTTCGGGGAGCATGCAATCGCGCATGTGGGTCAGCCACTCGTGCCGAGCCTCGATGTCGCCGCCGACCTCGTCGACGAACTCGTCGAGCAGGTTCTCCATCTCGGCCGCGCCGACCCGGCTGAGGGCGTGGAGTCTGTGCAGATCCTCCTCGGCGGGATCGCCGTCCCTGGCGAGCGTCGCCCTGAGCACCGCCCTGGTCCGCTGAAGCGATCTGAGCTGCGTCTCGACCGCCTTGAGGTGAAGATCGAGGACGTTGCGCAGCCGGCGGTCGCCGAGAGAGCGGATCGTGGCCAGGTCGACCCCGATCTCCCTCAGCGTGCGGATCAGCTCAAGCCGCGCCCGGTCCTCGTCGCCGTAGAGCCGGTAGCCGGAGGCAGTGCGCTCGCGCTCGGGCAGCACGCCCGCGTCCGAGTAGAAGCGGATCGTCTTCACCGGCAGGCCGGTCAGCTTCGCCAGGCGGCCGATCGTGTAGCTCATAATTGCCTTGAGTCTCCAGTAACGGGAGACTTTAGCGTACCCGGCATGGCGAAGAACAAGATAGCCAGGGTCGTGACCCTGCACATTCAGGCCGGTGAGGCGGGCCCGGCGAACGTCGGCAAGGATCTCGGTCCGCTCGGGATCAACCTCATGGAGTTCTGCCGGCAGTACAACGCGCAGACCCAGGACCACCGCGGGTTCGTGATCCCCGCGGTCATCACCGTCTACGACGACAGGTCGTTCGAGGTCGTCACCAAGCAGCCGACCACCGCCTCGCTGATCCGCCGCATCGCCGGGCTCGACGGCGGCAGCCCTCGTCCAGGCCACCAGAGCGGCGGCTGGATCACCCGTGCCCAGCTCCGCGAGGTCGCCCAGGCCAAGCTCCCCGACCTCAACACTGCCAACCTGGACCAGGCCGAGAAGATCATCGAAGGTACGGCCCGCTCCATGGGCCTCACCGTCCGCGACTAGCGAACCGGCCGCCCGTGGGCCGCGATTATCCAGTAGTCGCCAGGGGTACGGCTCGCGCCGCCGTACCCGTCATCGGTGGGCGTCGGCGCAGCCGTACACGATGACCTGGACCACGCTCAGGACGACATCCCTGTTGACGCTCCCCGGCGGCGCGCTGACCAGGGTGAACAGCGCACCCCCGTAGAGCGCGATCAGGGCGGGGATCTTCTCGCGCGGGATGGTGAGGCCGAGTTCGTCGTGGTGTCCCGCGGTGACCAGCAACGCCGTGTCCTGCAGGCCCGCCAGCGCTGAGGCGAGCACCGGCCGGCGCGCGGCCTCCAGTTGCAGTTCGAAGATCGCCAGGTAGCGGTCGCGGTGGATGGTCGCCGCGGTGAGCAGCGATTCCGTCAGCAGGTCAACCAGCGTCGCGGGCTGCCTGATGGCCTGGCCGGTGTCGGCGTGATGCAGCTCCGCGATGCGCTCCGCGGCGGCGACCAGCAGGGCCTCCCGGCTGCGGAAGTAGTTCGAGGCCGTTCCCGGCGGGAGGTCCGCCGCCTTCTCCACCGCGCGGTGGGTCAGCCCGTGCACGCCCGACGACGCCAGCAGTTCGATGGCGGCGTCGGCCAGGGCCTGGCGACGGGCTGGGTTAGTGGGCGGCATGCGGTCATGATACCAATAGCCGTACTAGTACGATCGTAGTGAATCAGCCAGGAGGTCTCATGAGGATCGTGGTGGTCGGCGCCGGGCTCGGAGGAGTGGCGGCCGCGGTGGGGCTGCATCGCCTGGGGCATGAGGTGACGCTCTTCGAAAGGGGCGCCGAACTACGGGAAGCGGGCACCGGGATCGTGGTCATGCCCAACGGGCTGCGAGCGCTGGACACGCTGGGGCTGGCCGAGGACATCCGCGGACATGTCACGCATGCGACCGGCGGCGGACTGCGGGACTGGCGGGGACGGCCGCTGCTGGTCACCGACCTGACCCAGGCGCAGCAGGTGATCGGGACACCCGTCATGATCGACCGAGCGGAGCTGCACCGAGCGCTGCGCGCCCCCCTGCCCGCCGACGTGGTGCGGACCACGACCCTGGTCGAGCGCCTGGAGCCCGACGCCACCGGGGTGACCGTGATCAGCGAAGGAGGCCCCGTCGCGAGGGCGGACGCCGTGATCGCGGCCGACGGCATCGGCAGCAAGCTGCGCGCGCAGCTCTTCCCCGGCCACCCCGGGCTGCGCCGAACCGGCCGGATGGACCTGCGCGGCATGCTGCCCCGTCCTGCCGACCTGGCCACGGATCTGCTCGCCAGCCAGTTGGTCGATCGCCGCAGCGGGGCGATGTTCGGCCTGTTCCCCGTCGGCGACAGCCGCCTGTACTGGTTCACCGACTCCGTCCTGGACGGCACACCGCCCGACGCGGCCGAGGCGCGCGAGCAGATGCTGTCCCTGATGGCCGACTGGCATCCCCTCGTCACCGCGCTGATCGAGGCCACCCCGCCCGCCGACATCTATGTCGACCCGATCACCCGCCTGGCCGAACCGCTGCCCTCGTTCGTGGCCGGCAGGATCGCGCTTCTCGGCGACGCGGCGCACGCCATGCCGCCCGACCTCGGCCAGGGCGCCAGCCAGGCCTTCGAGGACGCGGCCGCGGTGACCCGGCACCTGATCGACGCCGAGCCGGCGGACGTCGCCGAGCGGCTCCTGCGCTACGACGCCGAACGCCGCCCCAGCGCCAACCGCATGATGCGCGCGGCGTCGCGGCAGTCGCGGCTGACCTCCCAGACCGGCGTCGCCGCGTGGCTCCGCGACACGATGCTGCGGGCCGTACCGTCCCGGCTGGCGACGCGGCAACTCGCCGCCCTCTGGAAGGCCTAGCCACGCCCGCCCGATCCGTACGGCCGGCCCCCTGGCCCGCCGGCTTGATCCCTACGGCCGGTCCGCGGGAGCGCCGGCCGTACGGAATGTGCGCCGGTAGGCGAGAGGCGACACGCCGATCGCGGTGTGCAGGTGCTGGCGCAGTGAGGCCGCCGTGCCGAACCCGGCACGGCGGGCGATCTGGTCGACGGGCAGGTCGCTGGCCTCCAGCAGGTTCCTGGCGAGCTCCACCCGCTGGCGGATCAGCCAGTCGCCGGGGCTCATCCCGACTTCCTGCCGGAAGCGGCGGGTGAAGGTCCGCAGGCTCATCCGGGCGTGTCCGGCCAGCTCGGTCAGCGGCAGCGGGCGCTCGAGCCGCTGCAGCGCCCAGGCCCGGGTGGCCGCGGTCGTGGCCGTCGACGGACCCGGCACCGGGCGTTCGACGTACTGCGCCTGCCCGCCGTCGCGCCAGGGTGGCACGATGCAGTGGCGGGCCGCGCGGTTGGCGACCGCGCTGCCGTGGTCGCGGCGGACGATGTGCAGGCACAGATCGACGCCGGCCGCCACGCCGGCGGAAGTGAGCACGTCGCCGTCGTCCACGAACAGGACGTCGGCGTCCCAGTTCACCTTGGGGAACAGCCGCTGGCAGCGCTCGGCCTCCTGCCAGTGCGTGGTCGCGGGGCGGCCGTCGAGCAGGCCGGCCGCGGCGAGCAGGACAGCCGCCGTGCAGATCGACACGACGCGTACGCCCGGCGGCAGCGCGGCCAGGGCGTCCGCGGGCAGTTCGAACACCTCCTGGTCCGCGGGGCTCCACCTGAACGGCGGGATGACCAGCGTGTCGGCGGTCTCGAGCGCCTCGGCGCCGTGTTCCACCGCGATGGCGAAGTCGGCGGAGGTGGTGACCGGGTCGCCGTCGAGCGAACACGTGATCACCTCGTAGAGCTGCTCTTCCGCGGGGCCCCTGGCGGCGCCGAAGATCCGCCCGGGGATGCCCAGCTCGAACGGATAGACGTTCTGCAGAGCGAGCACGACAACACGGTGCATGGCCTGATCCTTGCACATGATGACCATCAGGCCACTTTCGCCGCCCCGGCGGTGCCAGGACGCTGATCGCACACCGCGAGAAAGGAAGCCGTTGATGCGCGCGATCAGCCAAGACGTTCTGGGTGGTCCGGAGGTCCTCACGCTCGTCGAGCTCGACCGGCCGACGCTGGGACCCACAGACGTCCTGGTCAGGGTCCACGCCGCCGGCGTCAACCCGACCGACTGGAAGCACCGCGCCACGGGTCTGTATCTCGGCGCGCCGCCGTTCGTCCTGGGCTGGGACGTGTCCGGCGTCGTCGAGGCCGTCGGGGCGGGCGTGACGCTCCACAAGCCGGGCGACGAGGTCTTCGGCATGCTCGACTACCCGCGGGGCGCCGGCGCCTACGCCGAATACGTGGCCGCCCCGTCACGGAACTTCGCCCGCAAACCCGAGGGAATCGACCACGTGCGGGCGGCGGCGCTGCCGGTGGCCGCGCTCACCGCCTGGCAGGCGCTGGTGGAGACGGCCGACGTCCAGCCCGGCCAGCGGGTGCTCATCCACGCCGCGGCCGGCGGGGTCGGCCATCTGGCCGTGCAGCTCGCCAAGGCCCGCGGCGCGCAGGCGATCGGCACCGCGAGCACCCCGAAAGGTGATTTCGTACGCGCCCTGGGCGCCGATGAGGTCATCGACTACACCCGGACCGATTTCACCGAGGCGGTACGGGACGTCGACGTCGTGCTGGACGCCGTCGGCGGTGACTACGGCCCACGCTCGCTGCGGGTCCTGCGCCCGGGCGGCATTCTCGTCGCCATCGTCTTCTCGCACACCGGCAACATGCGGACCCTGGCGAAAGAGCACGGCGCCCGGCTGGAATACCTGACCGTCGAAGCCGATCACGCCGGCATGACGGCGATCGCGAAACTGGCCGACCAGGGCCTCCTGCTTCCGCGGATCGACGGCGCACTCCCGCTCGCCCAGGCCGCCGAGGCCCACCGCCGCGCCGAACCCGGCCACACAACCGGCAAACTCATCCTCACCATCCCCGAATGACCCCCACCTCTTCACGGCCGGAGACTGATTGTCGGTACGGCCTGCCACCATGACCCGCATGACCACCGATCCCTTGGCCCCGTTCCAGTGGCTCAACCTGCCCGAGGGAGAGGGCGGCGGCGGCCCGCTGGGAGTGATCTTCAGCGTGGCCTTCTTCCGCGGACTCGACGCGGCGGGGGTGGTGCGCCGCTTCAGCCGCGGCCAGGACTCCGGCCAGGAGTCGGACTTCGGCGGACTCGACGAGAAGGCCTACGAGTTCATCAGCAGGACGGACGGCGGGGACGGCGGCGGCTACGTGGGCGTCTTTCAGGCCGGCGAGTGGTGCGTGGCCATCGAGCCCTACGGCTGGCTGGTCACGCTCCACGAGGTGGTGACCAAGCTGTCACGAGGCTGCGAGGTGCTGGCGATCACCCGGCACGACTACGCCTCCGAGCACAGCTTCGAGTACGCGATCGACGGCACGCGCGTCACCGGCTACCGCTTGGGGCACCCGTACGAGCGTTACGGCTCCGACCCCGACCGGCTCAACGGCTTCATGCGGGAACTGGGCATGGGGCTGGACGAGCCAGAGGACGACCTCGCGTGGGCCGCCGCGTGGGAGGACAACTACGACACCGCCGTGCCAAGGGCCTTCGCCCTGGCGGCGAAGGTCACCGGGGTGCCGTTCACACCGGCCATGCTCCGCCGCCCGATGCTCGTGGCGCCCATCGTGGAAAGATGAACGTCACAGCCGTCCAGCGGACTCGGCGGGCCGGGCAATCAGGTGGCGGGGCGCCAGAACGCGGGGTCGCGGTAGCGCCACCAGTACAGGACCGTGCGATCGTCGGGCCACGTGGCGAGCTCAACAGCCTGTGGCTCGCACCGGGCAGATCTGATACGAGCCGGGCGGCTCCTGCATCGTCAGGCGGCCACAGCACACGCAGGGGTACTTCAGGGTCACGCTGGTCATCCTGCCGGGAGTCGAGGTGGATCAGTCACGGCCCGCCAGCGTCTCGCCCAGGGGGGTGCGCTCGTACAGTACGGAGAATCCCTGGCGGCGTGAGTGCAGCAGTCCGGCCTCGCGCAGGATGGACAGGTGTGCCGAGACGGACGAGGGTGCGAGGCCGTGCCGGTGCGCGAGCGTCGTCGTCGAGGCCGGTTCGTGGAGTCCGCTCAGGATCGCCGCCCGGTTCGCACCCAGGAGCCGGACGAGCGCCCGGTCGGTTTCCACGGTGCTCCACAGCCCGGCCATGCCGCGTGCGGGGTAGATCACCGTGGGCTGCCAGGGCGGGGCGAAGCCGCTCACCACGTCAGGCCACACGAAGACGCTCGGCATCAGCAGCAGGCCTCGGCCCCCGAGATCGCGCGCGGGCCCGACGGAGCTCCGGAGCAGCAAGGAACCCTCCGACCACCCCACTGTGGCGTGCAGGTCGCTGAAGAGGTCTGCCAACCCGCCTCCGGCCAGTTTCCTCGACCGGTAGGCGATGTCGGCCTCGAGCAGGGAGCTCAGCCTGGGCCAGTCAGGAGCGATCAGCGCATTCCAGACCTGCTCGGTGAGAGTGGCGAGCCGCTGAACGGCTCGCGCGGGGTCGTCGAGCAGCCGGCGGCCGAGCGGGGATTCCGTGGCGCCCGGCGTGCAGGCCAGAGAGCGGGCCATCTCCTCGCGCGCCAGTGCCGGATCGGTGGCGCGCAACCGCGCGAGTTCCTCCTCGAAACCGAGCGGTGGGCCGTCGGGTGGCGGCCCCAGGAAGTCCGGGACGTAGACGCCGGGCTCCGGCATGAACAACCACAGCTCGGACAGGTCCAGCCCGGCCACGGCCGCTCGCATCCGCCGCAGCCACGGCTGGTGGTAGCCGTGCCGTACAGTGCGCCGGAGCATGCGGACCGCCTCGTGGGTCTCGCACAGCGGGGAGAACGCGAAGCGGCACCGCAGCAGGTCGTCGGGGTCGAACCTCAACCGCAACGCCATGATCCCCCCAGTGATTCGCCTGCACCCGAAAGATTAGAAGGCCGGTCCCCCACCCGTGCAGCCTGTGGTCATGTCATCGGGATACCGGGCCGTGTTCGCCGTGCGCGAGTTCCGCGCCGTCTTCGCCGCGCACGCGATGTCGACGCTCGGGGTGATCGTCTCCGAGATCGCGCTGTCGGTCCTGATCTACCGGCTCACCGGCTCACCGCTGCTCAGCGCGCTGACCTTCGCCTTCGGCCTGCTGCCCTACGTCCTGGGCGGCACGCTGCTGTCCTCAGTGGCCGACCGGTTCCCTGCCCGCCGGGTGCTGGTCGTGTGCGATCTGCTGTGCGCGGCCTGCGCGGCCGCGATGACCCTCCCCGGTACGCCCGTGGCGCTCCTGCTCGCCCTGCGCGTGGTGACCGCCGCGGTGGCGCCCGTCTTCCAGGGCACCCGGGCGTCGACGCTCGGCGACGTCCTCGGCGAGGGGGATCTGTTCGTCCTGGGCCGCTCGGTCATCCGGATCGTCGGCCAGAGCGGGCAGCTCGTGGGCTTCGCCTCGGGTGGGTTGCTCCTGAGCCTCGTGTCTCCGCGCGCCGTGCTCGTGCTGACGGTGGCGACGTTCCTCGGGTCCGCGCTGCTGCTCCGCTTCTTCACCCGCCGCCGCCCGGCCAGGACCGCGACGGGCGGCAGGCTGGTTCGCGACTCCCTGTCCGGGATGCGGCTGCTCATGGCCGACAGGCGGATCCGGTCGTTGCTGCTGCTCGGCTGGGTGCCGCCGATGTTCGTGGTCGTGCCTGAGGCGCTCATGACCCCGTACGCCGATCTGCTCGCGCTCTCCCCCGGCGAGCTGGGCCTGCTCATGTGCGGGATGCCGATCGGGGCGATCCTGAGCGAGACCCTGGCGGGCTCGCTGCTCGGCCCGCGCGGGAGAGCGCGGCTGACGATGCCGGTGGCCGTCCTGGCCATGCTGCCTCCTGTCGGGTACGTCTTCGAGCCGGCGTTCGGCTGGGCGCTGCTCTGCCAGATCCTGACCGGGTGCGGAATCGCCTACACGCTCGGTCTCGACCTGCGGTTCGTCGCCGCGGTGCCCGGCGAACTACGTGGCAGGGCCATGACGCTGATGACCGCCGGCCTCATGACGGCCCAGGGTCTGGGCATGGCCCTGGCGGGCACGCTCGCCGAGTTCGTCCCCGTTGACCAGGTCATCGCCGGTGGAGGCGCCCTTGGGATCGCGTGCGTGTCCGCGGTGCTGTGGTACGCGCGTGCGACCGCCGGCGCCCAGCCGAGAGGGCGGCGGACCGGCGTAGTTGAATGATCGCGACCGAACAGGGGGCTGGGATGAACCGCGATGAGCTCTGGCAGGCGATCGATCACGAGCGAGCCGGCCTCGCGGACCTGCTCGACGACCTTTCCGAGCAGGAATGGGAGGTCGCGTCCCTGTGCTCGGGCTGGCGGGTGCGTGACGTCGCCGCTCACCTGAGCCTCGCCCACATGGGTGCCGCCCAGGCGGCACGCGAGCTGCTCAGGGCCCGCGGAAACATCGACCGCATGCTTCACGACACCGCCGTACGGCAGGCCGACCTGCCCACGCACCGGATCAGCGCCCTGTTACGTGGCTTGATCGGCTCCCGCAGGAAGGCTCCTGGCGGCCAGCCGCTCCTGGACATCCTCGTCCACGGGCAGGACATCGCCATCCCCCTCGGACGAGACCGGCAGATGCCGGTGCGGGCAGCGTCCTTCTCCGCGACGCGGATCTGGACCATGAGATGGCCCTTCACCATGGGCTGGTCCTTCCACGCGCGCAAAGAGCTGAGCGGACTCCGGCTCGCGGCCACCGACTGCTCCTGGGCCGCGGGAGACGGAGAGCGAGTCGAAGGGCCCATCGCGGCCATCCTGCTGTTGCTCAACGGGCGAGATGCCGCCCTGGCGCGCCTGTCTGGCCCCGGCATGGCCGGACTGCGTGCTCGTCTGACCGCGCGTAAGCCCAATATTCCGTAGACGTAATACCGGGATGACCCGCAACCCGACTCGCCAACCTGTAGCTAGTCTTCAGGCAGCGTCTGGCCCAGCTTGCGCAGCAGGTCGGTGAGGGTGCTTCGCTCCGCCGCGGTCAGGCCGGAAAGCAGCCTGGCCTCGTGGTGCACGTGCTCCCCGATGGCGTCGTCGATGACCTGCAGGCCCCGGTCGGTCAGCTTGATCAGCCGGCCGCGCGCGTCGTCGGCGGCGGCTCGCCGGGCGACCAGCCCGGCCCGCTCCAGCCGGTCGACCCGCTTGGTGACCGCCCCGGAGGTGACCATGGTCGCCCCCCACAGCTCTCCGGCGGTCAGCTCGTACGGCTCGCCGGCGCGGCGCAGCGTGGCCAGCACGTCGAACTCGCCCCGGCCCAGGTCATAGCGTTCGAAGACGCGCAGCAGCCGCTCGTGGAGAACCAGGTGCAGCCGGCTGATCCGCCCGATCACGTGCATCGGGCTGGGGTCGAGGTCCGGCCGCTCACGGCGCCACTGCTCGACGATCCGATCCACCCCGTCAGGGCCGGTGGGCGTTGCCATGCCTTGACTATAGCTTCCCTGGAAAGTAATTTACCTTCCGCGGAAGATAAATCAGCCGCGTACGGTCCGCGCCGGCCGTACGGGCAAGCATCCGCCGATCCGTCCGGAGTCGCGGATGGCGATCTCCCCTGTCGAGGAATGGTGGAACGTGAATCTATGGCTTGACGTCGGCGAATGCGCCACATGACGAGCGGCAGGCAACTCCTCACCGCTGGGGTGACGGCGCTGGCGCCGGCGATCTGGGGAAGCACGTATCTGGTGACGACCGAATGGTTGCCACCGGACCGCCCGCTGCTGGCCGCCACCGTGCGGACGCTTCCCGCGGGCCTGATCCTGCTGACCTTCGCCCGCACGCTGCCGACCGGGATCTGGCTGTGGCGGGCCCTGGTGCTAGGAACGCTCAACATCGGCGCGTTCAACTTCCTGCTGTTCGTCGCCGCCTACCGCCTGCCGGGTGGGGTGGCCGCGATGATCATGGCGGTGCAGCCGATGCTCGTCCTGGTCCTGGCGGCGCTGCTCATCGGGGACAGGATCCGGTACGCGCACGTGGCGGCCTGCGTCCTCGGCGCGGCCGGTGTCGTCCTGCTCGTGTTCAAGGGCACAGCGGCACTGGATTTCGTCGGTGTGGCGGCGGCGCTGGCCGGAGCAGCCGGCATGGCGGCCGGCATCACGCTGACCAAACTGTGGGGACGGCCGGACGGAGTGGGGCTGCTTCCCTTCACCGGCTGGCAGCTCGCAGCGGGCGGACTCGTGTTGTCACCCTTCACGCTGCTCATCGAAGGGCTGCCGAGCACCGTCAGCGGAACCAACATCATCGGGTTCGGCTATCTGATGTCCCTGGGTGCTGTCGTCAGCTATGCGATCTGGTTCCGCGGGATAGAGAGGTTGCCGGCGCTCGCGGTTTCCTTCCTCGCCCTGGGCAGCCCGATCGTCGCGACTCTGCTCGGATATCTGTTTCTGCGTCAGGCGCTGTCGATCCCGCAGCTGGCCGGAACCCTCGTGATCATCGGTGCCGTGCTGCTCGCGCAGTTCCAACCGGCAGCCCCCACGTTGGCATCGGACTCAACAACCGGAAAGAAGAAATGACGACAAGCAATGAACACCCGCTCTCGACCTTCAGATCGTGGCTGGGTGTCTCGGTCATCACAGCCAGTCTGTTCGTCTTCGTCACCACTGAACTGATGCCCGTCGGCCTGCTCACCCCGGTGAGCACCAGCCTGCGCATATCCGTGGGAGCCGCCGGGTTGATGGTCACTCTGTACGGCATCTCGGCCGGGCTTGGCGTGCCGTTCATCGTGGCCTGGACCAGGCGCGTCAACCGACGCGTGCTGCTGTCCGCGCTCCTGGCGATACTGGCCCTGGGAAACCTGATCACCGCCATCTCGCCGAACTTCCCCTTGGTCCTGACGACGCGGCTGGTCATGGGATTCGCCAACGGGGTGTTCTGGGCGATAGGCGTGAGCATGGCGATGCGCCTCGTCCCTGGACGCCACGCGAGCAGGGCGGCCGCGGTGACGTTGTCCGGCATCTCGATCGCCACGGTGGCGGGCATGCCGTTGGGGACATTCCTGGAGAGCGTCACCAGCTGGCGGAGCACGTTTCTCATCTGGAGCGGCCTCAGCGCTCTGGTGCTCCTGGCGGTCGCCACGATCGTTCCATCGCTGCCGTCGGAGAACGCGGTCTCCGTCCGGGAGGTCTTCGGACTTCCGGTCAAGAACGTGCCGCTACGCCTGGTGATGTTCACCGTCATCCTGTACGTGCTCGGCCATTTCGCGGCGTACACGTTCATCCGCCCGTTCGCGGAGAGCAACTCCTCCGCCACGCCCGCCTTCATCACGGTGTTGCTGGTGATCTACGGCATCGGCGGCGCGGGCGGGAACTTCGTCGCCGGATACACGGTGACCAAGAACCTGCGGGCCAGCTTCGCCGTCGCCTGCGCGGGACTCGTGGCGTCCTTGCTGTTGCTGCTCACGATCGGTCACACGCAGGCCGGCCTGATCAGCTCGGTGGCCCTCTGGGGAGTCTCCTTCGGCGCCGTGAACCTGTGCCAGATCAACATGACGCTCGCCGCCGCGCCCGACACCTTCGAAGCCGCCATGTCACTCAACACCCTGGGATACAACACCTCTATCGCGCTCGGAGCGCTCCTCGGTGGACTGTTCGCCGACAACCTGGGTGTCAGAAGCGCCTTCTGGATCGCTGTGGCACTGACAGCGGCTTCGCTGCTCGTCACGCTCGGCACCCGCAGAAGGACCTCCCGCCCCGCACCTGACGACGCGATGGCCACGGCTCAGCCGTAGCCCTTCGCGCCGCCCTTGATGCGGGAGGACAGTTCCTCATCGGAGGACAGGGTGATGGCCGCGAGTTCCGGCACTCCGCCTTTGAGGGCCTTGCGGATGCGGTGCCAGCCGTCGATGATCATGGGGCCGTCACCGGAGGGCACCGGTACCGCGATCAGCGGCTCATCGAGGTCCACGTTCGGTACGTGGTCCAGGTCGACGTCGATCAGATGGGCCATGCCCGCCCATGCGGCCACCTCGACGCGCGTGTTCGGGACGCGCCCGACGGCCAGCTTCTTGGCCGTGCTGATGTCCCACTGCCAGCCCATGAACTGGAACCGCTCCACATGCGAGCCGTCGGTCTCGGAGTTCTGCCGGCCTTGTGGGCGCAGTGCTGCTCCGCGCGGGTCGCGGGCCCGAGGTGCTCGGCTCGCGGGACGAAAGCTTTCGCGACGAAGGCTCTTTCGGCGTCGCGTTGACGTACGCCCCGTGGCTGCTCGACGACCTCGCCCCGCGAGATGGGAGGAGCCGGGGGAAGTTTCAGGGGAAGGATGGTGACGGGGAGCGCTCACTAAGGTCCTGTCCCTTCTTTACGTCTATTTCGGTATGTGATGCCGCCCAATGACGACTGTCAACGGCCGTGCGGAAGCAACTATTCCCAGCTCGGAGGCCCTATGAATACCTGGATGCCGCTGTCCGCGGTCACCAGGCTCGCCGGGACGGCGGTGGCCGGTGCCGGGATCGGCGTGGTCGTCGCCGTGCTGACCAACGTGCCGCTGGGGATTCTCGCGGGTATCGCCACGGCGGAGACGATCTTCGTCGTGGCAGGCTGGATCGTGCTGTGGCCGATGAACGCGGCCGCCACCCACCGCAACGCCCGCCGTGAGGACTTCCGGCCCGTCGCCGAGGAGCTCGTGGTCGTCGTGGCGGCCCTCTGCGGGCTGGTCGCCATCGTGGTGCTGCTCCTGCTCGCCAGCGACATCACCCGCCATGCCGCGGCCGCGACCGCGGTCGGCGGCGTGTTCATGGCCTGGGCGGCACTCCACCTGATGTACGCCACCCGCTACGCGTACCTGTACTACGGGCCGTCGGCGGGCGGGATCGACTTCAACTCCGACCACCCGCCGGCCTACCGTGACTTCCTCTACTTCAGTTACAACCTCGGCATGACCTATCAGGTCTCCGACACCGACGTCTCGAGCACGGCGATCCGCGCGATCGTGCTACGGCACGCCCTGCTGTCCTATGTCTTCGGCACCAGCATCCTGGCCACCACGATCAACCTCGTCGCCGGGATCGTCACCAGCTGACGTAAGGTGTCGACCTCACATTCCGACGGGCCGTGTCGTCGTACCGGTGAAGCCAGCCGCGACAAAGGGGACACCATGACCAACGAAACCGGACCAGGAGATCCGAGCCTGAGCGCGATCATGAGCGAGCGGCGCCAGCTGATCAATCTCGCCTACCGGCTCCTCGGGTCGCTGGCCGACGCCGAGGATGTCGTCCAGGAGACGTACGCCCGCTGGTACGCCATGAGCCGGGAGCAGCAGGAGGCCATCGACTCCCCCGGCGCCTGGCTGACGACGGTGGCCAGCCGTATCTGCCTGGACCTGCTCGGCTCGGCGCGCGCCCGGCGCGAGCGCTACGTGGGTGAATGGATCCCCGAGCCGCTGCCCGAGCCCACGGAGTGGATCAGCGGTCGGCCGGGCGGCGACCCGGCCGACCGGGTCACCCTCGACGAGTCGGTCAACATGGCCTTCCTCGTCGTGCTGGACGCGATGACCCCGGCAGAGCGCGTCGCGTTCATCCTGCACGACGTGTTCCGCTACTCCTTCGCCGAAGTGGCCGAGATCGTCGGCCGGACCCCGGCGGCCTGCCGCCAACTGGCCTCCTCGGCCCGCCGTCGCATCCGCGCCGCGCAGCCCGCCGCCACCCCGGCGAACCAGCGCGCCGACATCGTCAGGGAATTCAAGCAGGCCTGGGAGGCCAAGGACATCGGCGCCCTCATCGGCCTGCTCGCCCCCGACGCCACGGCGATCGGTGACGGCGGCGGCCTGGTCAGCGCCGCGCTCGCCCCGGTCGAAGGCGCCGAGCAGATCGCGCGCTACCTGCTCGAGGTCGCCGGCATGGCGCCCGACCTGACGATCCTGGAGCGTACGGTCAACGGCCAGCCCGGTCTGGTGGGCCTGCAGGACGGCGTCACCGTGCTGGTGATGGCCCTCGACATCGCCGACGACCAGATCAAGCACCTCTGGGCGGTACGCAACCCCGACAAGCTCCGCCCCTGGACGGCGGACTGACCGGCGCGTCAGGTCTGCGGCGTGGTGCCGGACGGTCGGACCGTGACGTCGACGTTCTTCATCAGCGGCTGGTCGCTCTGGGTGCTGTAGTCGCCGATGGCGCAGAGCACGTTCATCTCCGGCATGTAGCCAGCGGCGCATCCGCGCGGGATGCCGTAAGGAACGACCTTGTAGCCGTACACGCTGCGGGTGGTCCCGTCCCTGGCGACGCTGGTGATGTCGACCTCGTCGAACAGATTCAGACCGCGTTCGCGCATGTCGTCGGCGTTCATGAAGATCAGGGTGCGCAGATGCTTGATGCCGCGGTAGCGGTCGTTGTCGGAGTAGATGGTGGTGTTCCACTGGTCGTGGGAACGCATCGTGCCCAGCTTGAGCATGCCGTCGTGCGGGACCATGTCGGGCAGTTCCGCCGTGGAGAACTCCGCGCGCCTCGAGGGGGTGAGGAACACCAGCTCGCGGGCCGGCTGGCGGATGCGGAACCCCAGCGGGAGGCGCACCCTGCGGTTGAAGTCCTCGAACCCTTCCAGCGCCTTGGCCATGGTGTCGCGGACGCGGTCGTAGTCCTCGACGTACCACTCCCAGGGGGTGGCGCTGTCCGGCAGGGCGGCGCGGGCCATGCCCGCGATGATCGCCGGTTCGGACAGAAGGTGCGGCGAGGCAGGTTCTTTCATGCCCACGGACAGGTGCACCATGCTCATGGAGTCCTCGACCGACGTCGACTGGACGCCGGTCCGCTGCACGTCCTTTTCCGTGCGCCCCAGGCAAGGCAGGATGAGCGCCCGGCGGCCGTGCACGAGGTGGCTGCGGTTGAGTTTGGTGCTGACCTGCACGGTCAGGTCGCACTGGCGCAGAGCCTCGGCGGTGTAGGGCGTGTCCGGCGCGGCCGCCGCGAAGTTCCCGCCCA
This sequence comes from Nonomuraea sediminis, assembly GCF_018531495.1. Lineage (GTDB taxonomy): Bacteria > Actinomycetota > Actinomycetes > Streptosporangiales > Streptosporangiaceae > Nonomuraea > Nonomuraea sediminis. The sequence continues at coordinate 144,257 of NZ_JAHDTI010000007.1, read as the reverse complement.
TGCCGACGAAGACCTTGACCTCACCGCGATGCATCGCCCCGATGACCCGTACGGTGTCCAGACCGTGCTCGTGGGGCGGATCGATGCCGCAGGCGTCGGCCAGCCGGGCCAGGAACTCCGGGGACGGGCGATGGTCGATGCCGCACGTACGGTTTCCCTGCACGTTGCTGTGGCCGCGCACCGGCGAGGGGCCGGCGCCCTCCCGGCCCAGATTGCCGCGGAGCAGCAGCAGGTTGACGATTTCCCGCACCGTGTCCACGCCGTGCTCGTGCTGGGTGATTCCCAGGCACCAGCTGAAGATGCTCCGGTCGGCCTCACCGTAGATGCGTGCGGCCTCCTGGATCTTCTCGCGGCGGATGCCGCTCTGCCGTTCGATCTCCTCCCAGGACGTGGACTCGCACAGGCTCTGGTACTCCGCGAATCCCTTGGTGTGACGATCGATGAACTCCCTGTCGAGCGCCTTGGGATTGGATTCCGCCTCGATGAGGATGGCTTTCGCCATTCCGCGGAGCAGCGCCATGTCGCCGCCGATCCGCGGCTGCAGGTCCAGCGAGTGGGTGGAGGTGGCCCGGAACAGGGCCATGTCCACGAAGTCGTGCGGGATGATCGCGCGTCGCGCCCCGGCTTCGACGATCGGGTTGATGTGCACGATCTTCGTGCCGCGTTTGCGGGCCTCGACCAGCGCGGTCAGCATTCTGGGGGCGTTGGAGGCGGCGTTGACCCCGATGATGAACAGCGCGTCGGTGACCTCCCAGTCCTTGAGGTCGACCGTGCCTTTGCCCGTCCCCAGGGATGCCTCCAGAGCACGGCCGCTGGCTTCGTGACACATGTTGGAACAGTCAGGAAGATTGTTGGTCCCCAGCTCGCGCGCCATCAGCTGGTAAAGAAAGGTTGCCTCGTTGCCTAGGCGCCCGGAGGTGTAGAACGCGGCCCGGTTGGGATCGTCGAGCTCACGCAGCTTCTGACCGACCATCGCGAACGCGTCCTGCCATGAAATCGGCAGGTACTTGTCCGAGGCCGCGTCGTACGCCATCGGGTGAGTCAGCCGGCCCTGGTCCTCCAGGTCCGCGTCGCTCCAGGTGGAAAGCTCGGTGACCGTGTGGGCGGCGAAGAACTCGGGCCCCACCCGCTTGTGGGTCATCTCCCAGGTGACGTGCTTGACCCCGTTCTCGCAGATGTCCAGGCGAAGCCCCTTGATGTCGTCGGGCCAGGCACAGCCGGGACAGTCGAAGCCCTCCCCTTCGTGGTTCATCTTCTGGATGGCGCGGGGGCCCTCCACGAATTCACGCTCCCGCAGCAGGACATGCGAAACGCTCTTGGCCGCTCCCCAGCCTGCCGCGGGGTGGTGATACGGGTGGAACTCCGGCGGCGGGTGCGCTCCGGCATCGCCGGCGGACTGTCCCGAGGCGTCCTGGTCAGTCATGGCTCGCACTCCTTGTACCCGGGGCGTCCCGCCCAACGTGGGATGTCACCGAGGAGTTCTTCGAGGCCGCAGGGACCTAAGGGCAACCTGACCCCCGGCGGAGCCGCCCTGCCACGGAGCGGTCAGACCGAATCCGGTCAACCGTCTCACAGTGGTATTAATGGCCCACCGGTCGAGGCTTGAAACGCCTGGACCCGCAAGGGCGACCCTCAGGCCTGGAGCGCGACGACGGCCTCGTCGGTGTAGGTCAGGAAGGTCAGGGTCTGATGGAAGTACAGGTCGATGCTGGCGGCGTCGTGCCTGGTGTAGCCGATGGCCAGGTCCTGGCCGAGGCGTAGTTCGAAGTCGCCGCCCCGGGTGGACAGGACGAAGGCGCCCTTGAGAGCCGGAGCCCAGACCAGCTCCCCGTCCAGGATCCGGGTCAGGTGGGCGGAGATCGGGTATCCGTGGTCGGAGGTCTCGCTGACCTCGGTGTAGGCGTCGGCGCCGAGCACGAGCGCGTAGGGGCCGTCCACGCCGGCCAGGCGGAGCGAGGTCAGGGCTTTGCTGATCGTGTCGGGGTAGTCACGAGGCTCGGACGGCAGGCTCAGCACCGGGTTGGAGCTGCGGGCGCGCAGCCCGTCAATGCCCGCCGCCGCGTACCCGTCGAAGATCGTCTGGTCCTCGGCGTAGGCCATGGCGCGGGCCGCGTCCTTGACCGGCTGCCAGTCGGAGTCCTTCGAACCGCGCTCGACGTCGTCCACGGCGGCCCTGCTGACGGTGAACGGCACCCGCAGCTCGACGAGCGGCTGCACCTGGCGCAGCTGGGCGACGACACCGGACGCGGGCGGCGGGATGTCCGACAGGTGCCCCGTGCCGACGGCCGCCAGCTCCGGTCCGGCCGCTTCGGGGACGTCGACGACGCGGCGTCCCGCGATGTTGCGGCGGAAGGTACGGCGGGCCTCCTCCTCGATCTGGGCCCAGGCCTCAGTCGTGATCGGGGCGAGTCCGCGGTGCAGGTTGTTGGTGGCGTTCATGGTGTTGAGGCTCCTTTGAGGCTGCCGATGCCCAGCGACCCGTCGGCGCTGACGGTGGCGGTGGACGGGCTGTCGAGGTCGTCGAGGAAGTCGGCGCTCGGCACGAAGAACAGGACACCGGTGACGGCCGTGGAGAAGTCCAGGATGCGGTCGGTGTTGCCCGGCGGGTCGCCGAGGAACATGTTGCGCAGCATCTGCTCGGTCACCGCAGGCGTGCGCGCGTACCCGATGAAGTAGGTGCCGAACTCGCCCTGGCCGATGGTTCCGAACGGCATGTTGTCGCGCACGATCTGCCGCTGGACCCCGTCCTCTTCGATGGTGTTGAGCGCGACGTGCGAGTTCGCCGGCTTGATGGCGTCGGAGAGTTCGACGTTGGCCAGCTTGGTGCGTCCGATGACGCGTTCCTGCTCCTCGGTCGTCAGCGACTCCCACGCCGCCATGTCGTGGAGGTACTTCTGCACGATCACGTAGCTGCCGCCGCGGAAGTGCGGGTCCTCGTCGCCGATGAACACGGCCTCGTCCGCGACCTGGCCCTCGGGGTTCTCGCTGCCGTCGACGAAGCCGAGCAGGTCCCGCTCGTCGAAGAACTTGAAGCCGTGCACCTCGTCCACGATGGTCACGGCGCCCCCGAGCTGGTCCACGATCAGCCGGGCCAGCTCGAAGCAGAGATCCATGCGGCGGGCGCGCAGGTGGAGCAGGAGGTCGCCCGGGGTGGCCGGCGCCCGGTGGCGGGGGCCTTCCAGGGGCCGGAACGGGTGCAGCTCTCGTGGCGGCGGCCGGTCGAACAGGCGCTCCCAGCCCGCGGAGCTGATGCCGACGACACAGGTGAGAAGGTCGTCGGGTGCGCGGAATCCCACCGACCGGTTCAGGCCCGGCAGATCCTGGAGCACCGCCCGGACGGCCTCCTCGCCGCCTGCGGCCACGGTGGCGACCAGGAACATGCCGGCCCTGGCCGGCGGCCTGACTACAGGCTGGGTCGTGACCATGCGGGCTCCCGTCGATCATCGAGAAACTCCAAATCAGAGTAACCGCTGAGGTCAGTGAGACTTCGGCGGGACCCCGCCGCGGGAGGGAAGTGTTCACCTCAGGGCAGCTCGCGCTTGCCCGCGGCGAGCTCGAACTCGGTGCGCGGCCGCTGCAGCTGACCCAGCGCCACGACCTCGCGGCGGAAGAACAGCGCCGCGGTCCAGTCGGCGAGCACGCGCACCTTCCTGTTGAACGTCGGCATCCGGGACACGTGGTAGGTCCTGTGCATGAACCAGGCGAGGATCCCGCGCAGCTTGATCCCGTAGATCTCCGCCACGCCCCGGTAGAGGCCCAGCGAGGCGACGGATCCCGCGTAGGCGTGCACGTAGTCCTTGCGCGGCCGGCCGTGGACCGTCGCCACGAGGTTGCCGGCCAGCCGCTTGGCCTGCCGTACGGCATGCTGCGCGCTCGGCGCGCACACCGCGTCAGGGTCCTGGGCGATCTTCGACAGGTCGGGGACGGCGGCGCAGTCGCCGGCCGCGAACACGCCGTCGACGTCGCGGACGGTGAGGTCGGCGTGGCAGGGCAGCCGGCCCTTGGCGTCCAGCGGCAGGCCGGTCTGCCCCAGCATGGGGTTGGCCTTCACGCCCGCCGTCCACACCAGCGTGTCGGAGTCGAACGCGTCGCCGTCGCTGAGCACGATCCGCCCGCCCATCGCCGACTCGAGCCTGGTCGACAGCCGGACGTCGATCCCCCGCTCCGCCAGCCGTTCCTGGGTGTAGGAGGCCAGGGACGGCGACACCTCGGGCATGATCCGGTCGGCGGCCTCGACCAGCACCCAGCGCATGTCACGCGGCTCGATGCCGTCGACGGTGCGCAGCGCGTACCTGGCCATGTCCTCGAGTTCGGCGATCGCCTCCACGCCCGCGTAGCCGCCGCCGACGAACACGAACGTCAGCGCGCGCCGGCGCAGCCATGCCTCCGGCGTCGACGCGGCCAGGTAAAGCCGGGAGAGCACGTGGTTGCGCAGGAAGATCGCCTCGCCGATCGTCTTGAACCCGATGCCGTGGTCGGCCAGCCCCGGGATCGGCAGCAGCCGCGACACCGAGCCCGTGCACATCACCAGCAGGTCGTAGGGCACCTCGTACGACTCGCCCTCGATCGGCTGCAGCGTCGCCACCCGGCGCGCCTGCTCCACCCGGGTGACCGCGGCGGTCAGCACCCGGCAGCGGCGCAGCACGCGGCGCAGCGAGACCACCACGTGCCGCGGCTCGACCGAGCCTGCCGCCGCCTCGGGCAGGAACGGCTGGTAGGTCATGTTCGACTGCGGGTCGACGACGGTGATCTCGGCCCGGCGCGCCAGCTTCCGCTGGATGCCCAGTGCCGTGTACATGCCGACGTATCCGCCGCCCACGATCAGGATGCGCACCGGTTGATTCATCTTCGACCTCCCCACGTAGAGGTCCACGGGTGAGGCAATTATCCCAGTGCAGGTCAGGGGCGTCGAAGCCGCCCGCACCGATCGGCGGCATGGTTGGGGCGCTCGTGAATGCGGAAACAACTCCTGGCATGGAAACAGCACCCAGCTTCGCCACCGATATCAAGCCGCTCTTCAGGGAGAAGGACCGCCAGGCCATGCTCGGCCATTTCGACCTGTGGGACTACGACGACGTCTGGCACAACGGGCAGAGAATCCTCGACAAGCTGATCGCCGGCGAGATGCCCTGCGACGGCGCGTGGGGCGAGGGAGATGTGGCGACCTTCCAGAACTGGCTGGATTCAGGCATGAACCCCTAAAGGGCCCTATACGATCCAGCGAGTGGACGGGACGCGATGGACCGGCTATCTCTACGAGAGTCATCCGCCGGATCGGCTTCGAGCGTGGGCGCGTGAGCTGGGCTTCTTCCGCTTCTGTCGCGCGTATGGCGGGCATGCCAATGACGGTGACCATCTGCTGGTCAGTCTGCGCGTCGAGACGGAGAACGACCTCCTGCGGACGTTCTCCGTGCTCGACGTGCCTGTGAAGCGGCTCCTGCCCGGCCAACCGCGGCCGGTTCCCGGTGTCGCGTACTCCCGCTTCCCCGTCCCCATGCCGCGCTTCCCCGAGATCGGCCAGCCCGGGTATGTGGAGATCGCCGGGCAGCGGGCCCACCTCTGGTCGCACGGGGAACGCCTGAACGTCAGCGTGGCCGACGCCGTTGATCACTACAGCGTCACCGACGCCGCGGTCGCTTCGGCCAAAGTGATCGAGGCGCTGCTGGCTCCGCTCGCGAGCCAGGTCGTGGACCCGCCGCAGGACGACAGGAACTGCGTGTGCCCCCGCTACTACCCCGACCTCTGGTGAGTGCTTTCAGCCGACCGTGTAGACCAACGCCAGGAGGCCGTTCGGGAGCTGCTGGACCTTCTGCAGGTCGAGTGCGTGCCGGTGTTCGATCGTCCCGAAGAGCGGCTTACCCTCCCCGGCGATCAGCGGATAGACGATGAGCCGTAGTTCGTCCACCAGGCCGGCGTCGATGAGGCTCGCCGTGATGCGGGCGCCGCCCATGAGATAGATGTCCTTTCCTGGTTGCTGCTTCAGGGCGGCGATCTCCTCGGCCTTTGTGAGGAAGCGGGTCTGCGGCCATTCGGCCGAGGTCAGGGTGGTCGACAGCACGTAGTGCGGGGTCTGGGCGGCGAAGCGGGACCATTCGAGCTCACCGGGGGTCGGGGTTCTCCCGGTGAGTGGGTGGGGCGCGTCCTGCTGGTCCTTGATGGTGGTCCAGTACTGCTCGTAGCCGGGGTACATGTTTCCGCCGATCACGACGGCGTCCACCTGCGGTGTCAGGTCGTAGTCCTCCGACCAGGCGGGCACCCAGTCCGCGTAGCCTTCGGGTCCTTCCACCTTCCCGTCGAGGGATGTCTTCATTCCGGCGATCAATTTCCGCATGTCCTTCTCCGTTCTTCGCTAGCCGGTTCGCCCTACTGACGAACGGGTGCTCGCGAATCGACACGTCGAAGGAAGAAAAATCAGTCCTCGGTCGTGGTCTCCGACAGCCGCCGGGTGAGGAAGCGGCGCTCGCTGGTGGTCGTCGCCAGTTCCAGCGCCTGGCGGTAGGCGGCCGCGGCCTCGTCGGTGCGGTGCAGGCGGCGGAGCAGATCGGCGCGGGTGGCGGGCAGCAGGTGGTATCCGGGCAGGGCGCCGGACGCCTCGAGTGATTCGACGAGCTCGAGGCCGGCTTCCGGACCGTGGGCCATCGCGACCGCGACCGCGCGGTTCAGCTCCACCACCGGGGACGGCGTCAGGTCGGCCAGCTTGCCGTACAGCGCGGCGATCTGTTCCCAGTCGGTGTCGGCCGCGGACGCGGCGGAGGCGTGGCAGGCGACGATGGCCGCCTGGATCTGGTACGGGCCAGGCCGCCGGCGCCGCAGGGCGGTCTCCAGCAGCGCGACCCCCTCGGCGATCTCGCCCCTGTCCCAGCGGGTGCGGTCCTGCTCCTCCAGCGGCACCAGGTCGCCCGCGTCGTCCAGGCGGGCGGCCCGCCGCGCGTCGTGCAGCAGCATCAGCGCCAGCAGACCGGTCACCTCGCTCTCGCCGGGCATGAGGGTGGCCAGCAGGCGGGCCAGGCGGACGGCCTCGGCGGTCAGCGCCCGCCGTACCAGATCCGCGCCGCTCGTGGCGGAGTAGCCCTCGTTGAACAGCAGGTAGAGCACGCCCAGGACGGCCGTCGTCCGCTCCGGCAGCAGGTGGGCAGGCGGCACCCGGTACGGGATGCCGGCATTGCGGATCTTGCGTTTGGCCCGCACCAGGCGCTGGGCCATCGCCGGCTCGGGCACCAGGAACGCCCTGGCGATCTCGGGCGTGGTGAGCCCTGCCAGGGTCCGCAGCGTGAGCGCGACCCGGGCCTCGAGCGGCAGCGCCGGGTGACAGCAGGTGAAGATCAGCCGCAGCCGGTCGTCGGGCACCCCGCTGGCATCGGCGTCGGGCGCCTGCTCCCCGGTTTCGCCGCGGGTCATCACCGCCAGGTCCCGCAGCTTCGCGGCGCCGACGGATCGGCGGCGCAGCCGGTCGACGGCGCGGTTGCGCGCCGTCGTGGTGAGCCAGGCCACCGGGCGGTCAGGGACGCCTTCGCGCCGCCAGTTCTCCAGCGCCCGCGCGAAGGCCTCCTGCGCGCACTCCTCGGCCAGGTCCCAGTCGCCGGTCGCCCCGATCAGGGTCGCGACGATCTGTCCCCACCCTTGGTGGAACGCCTCCGCGACCGCCCGTTCGACCTCGCCGCTCATTCGTCCCAGACCGGCCTGATCTCGATCACGCCGTGCGCGGCGAACGGGTGCCTGGAGGCGACCTCGACCGCCTCGTCGAGGTCGGCGCATTCGATCAACGCGAAGCCGCCGACCTGCTCCTTCGTCTCCACGAACGGCCCATCGCTGATCAGCACCTCGCCGCCGCGGGTCCGCACGGTGGTGGCGTCGTCGCTCGAGCGCAGCCGCTCGCCGCCGAGGAGGGCGACCCCGCGCTGTTCCATGTACTCGATCCAGGCCACGTGCTCGGGGAGGCGCGCGATCTCCGACGGGCCGAGCGGGTCGGATTCGTCGTCACAGATGATCAACATGTAGCGCATGGTTCCTCCGCGGGCGGCCGATGCGGGAGTGCGCCGAATCCTACCCGGACGCACCCAGCCGGCGGAGCACCACGCCGACCACCCGGTCGCTCGGCAGCGCGCCGAAATGCCGGGAGTCGCGGCTGAACTCGGGGTTGTCGCCGAGGACGACGAGGTGCCCCGGCGCCACGACGCCCTCCGACCGGCGCACCCAGCCGGGCAGGAACGACGGCTGCTCGTCGCCCGGTACGGCGACCACCCGCTTGACCATCCATCGGGGCCGCTCATCCGCCCGGCACGGCACCGGCTCGGTGAGAACCACCAGGTCGCCACGGCGCAGCCGCTCCCCCGCCACCCGGCGCACCAGCAGCCGATCCCCGTGCCGCAGGGTCGGGATCATGCTGGCCCCGCTGACCGACACCACGACGACCCGCCGGCGAAGCACGGCGACGGCGATCAAAGCGGCGGCCGGCAGCGCGGCGGCGAGGAGGTAGCCGATCATCCGAGCGGCTCCGAGGCGCGATAGCCGGCCGCCTGCAGCGCGAAGAGCCGGGCATACGCGCCGTCGCGCGCCACCAGCTCGTCGTGAGTGCCGTGCTCGACGATCCGCCCGCCCGACAGCACGACGATCACCTCCGCCTCGCGCACCGCCCCCAGCCGGTGCGAGATGAGCACGCTGGTCAGGCCGCGTCGGTGCGCGCGCAGCCGTACGTGGATCTCGTGCTCGGCCTCGGCGTCCAGGGCGGAGCTCGGCTCGTCGAGCACGAGCAGGTCGGGCCGGTCGAGCACCAGGCCGCGGGCGATCGACAACCGCTGCCACTGCCCGCCGGACAGGACCACCCCGGTGCCCGGGTCGGCGCGGTCGGCCTGGGAGAAGAAGATCCGCGTGAGCATCGTCTCGTAGCCGTGGCGGAGACCGGCCAGGACGGCGTGCACACCCGCCTGGCGTGCCGCGCCCTCGATCCGGGAGGGATCGTCCAGGGCGGTCAGGTCGCCGATGGCGATGTTCTCCCTCGCCGTGAGGTCGTAGGGGGTGGCGTCCTGGAAGACGGCGCGGATCCTGCGCCTCAGCTCGGCCGGGTCGAGATCGCGCAGGTCGACCCCGTCCCAGAGGATCGCGCCGCGGGTCGGGTCGTACAGCCGGCACAGCAGCTTGACCAGGGTGGTCTTGCCCGCGCCGTTGAGCCCGACCACGGCGGCCGCGCATCCGGCGGGCAGCACCAGGTTCACGCCGCGCAGGACCCACGGCTGATCGTCGGCATAGCGGAACCAGACGTCGCGCAGCTCGATGCCGCGCCGCAGCGGCGGCGTGGGTAGCGGCTCGACCCTGACCGGCAGGTCGAGATCGGCGTCGACGACGGCCAGGTAGTGGCCGAAGAGCGCCATCGCCTGGTGGGCGGACACCACGTCGCCGACCAGGCCGGCGAGCGCGCTCTGTACCGAGCCGACCGCGGCGACCACGAGCGCCACGTCGCCGACGGTCAGCTCGCCGGCCACCGCGGCGCGGACCGCCCACAGCAGGAGCGCGGCCCCCACGGCCGCGCCGAGCACCGCCAGCCCGGCCTGTACGGCCAGCTGCCGCCGATCCATCCGCCGATGCGCGTCGTGGATCGTCCTCGTCTCCGCGGCCATCCGGCGCCACAGGTAGGGACCGGCGCCGAACAGCCGCAGTTCCTTGGCGGCCTGCGCGTTGGTGAGCAGGCCTGAGTAGAACATCTCGCGCCGTCCTGCCTCGCCGGTCTCGGCCACCATCCTCGCCCTGCGCCGGCTCAGCGCGAGCTCGGCCAGCAGCGCCCGCACGGCGGCGAGCAGTACGGTCACTGCGACCCAGGGGCCGAGCAGCAGGATGGTGCCCGCGAAGCCGATGACCGTGATCAGTCCCTTGACGATGCCGAGCCCGCCGTCCACCACCATCGCCGGACTGCCGACCCCGCTGGACCGGGCGATCTGGAGGCGGTCGAGGAAGGCGGGATCCTCGAACCGGCGCAGCCCCACGAACCGGTCCACGGCCGCGTACAGCCGCGTGGTGGCGAGGAACAGGACGCGGCGGTCGGTCTCGGCCCGCAGGTAGCGGACGGCGTGCGGCATCAGCGCTGCGGCGACTCCCACGGCGGCCAGCGCGCTGACCAGCCCCAGGACGTCGAGCCACCGCACCGAGCCGGCCGCGAGCCGGTCGATCACGAACTTGGTCAGCCACGCGGTCGCGAGCGGGGCGAGCCCGCCGAGGAGGGACAGCCCCGAATACGCGGCGATCTGCCCGGGAGCGGCGCGCCGGGCGAGCCCCAGCGCCCGCCCGGCGCTACGGAGCCAGGACCGCGAGGTCACGGTCGGCGACGGGCAGGAAGACGTAATCCGAGGCGGCGACCGTCCCGTCCTCGACGAGGAGGAAGGCCGGGAAACCCGTCACGCGGAACGCCTGCTGGATCGGCCCCGCGTCAGGCTCGACCACGACGGTGGCCACCGGGCGCAGGCGCTCGGCCGTCGCCTCCGCCTCTTCCTCGGTCCCGACGATCACGGCCAGTACGGCGTCGCGGCCCCCCGGCCTGGCCCCCGCGTACTTGATGAAGGTGGGCAGTTGCTCCTTGCACGGCTGGCAGTGCGGGGAGAAGAAGCCGACCAGCGGGCGGTCACCCAGGGTGCCGAGGGTGACGGGTTCGCCGTCGAGGGTGGCGGCGGCGAACTCGCCCGCCGGCACGCCGACCGGGAGTGCGACGTCGTCGGCGGGGATCGGCCGTGCCGTACCGCTTGCGCGCAGCGCGGCCAGCTCGGTGGTGTGCTCACGCAGCCGGCGCACGACGCCCACCGTGAACAGCAGGTTGAGAGCGGCCAGCAGGCCGATCAGGACGTTGACCGCCACCAGATATGCCATCAGGTCTCCTCCGGGAGGTCGAGATCGGTCGTCGCGCAGGGCCCGGCCGCCGTACAGGCGAGGGACGGTACGGCGGGCAGGCCCTGACCCGCCTGAGCAGTAGGGCCGCTCAGCAGCCGTGGCCGACGCTGTGGCAGTTGCCGTACCACACCGAGCCGTCGTCGAACAGGCAGACATCCCGCTTGTACAGGTACGTTCCACTGCAGTAGCAGAACTGCTCGGCGCAGTAACTGGCCGCTCGCGCGGTCGCCTTGGGCGCGAAGACGTTGACGAGACGGTCGGTCCATCCGGTGATCGTGCGGGTCATGCGCATCCTCCTCCGCGGTCGGCCACCCAGTGCGAGCCGACAGGCTCATGGAAACGCGTGGGACGCGTGGTGAACCATGACGTTCAGCCCGACGTTCTACCGGACGTGCGGTAGCCTGACGATCATGATCATGGGGGGTGCCCCCGAATCAGCGAGCCCGTTCGCGGCGCTGCTTCGCCGCCACCGGCTCCGCCTCCACCTCACCCAGGAAGCCCTCGCCGAGCGTGCCGGGCTCAGCTCCCGGTCGGTCGCCGAGATGGAACGCGGGCGCAGTCCGCGGCCACGCTCGGTCGAGCAGCTCGCGGTGGCGCTGGAGCTGGCCGGGGACGAGCGGGCGGAGTTCGTCGACGCCGGGCACGCGCTCTTCTGGGCCAGCCGCGCCGGCCGTCCCGACCGGCAGAATCCCGATCGCCGGGCTCCCGGCCGTCGGGCTCCTTCTGGAGGTGACAGCCCGCGGCAGCTCCCCGCGGACCTGCCCGACTTCGTCGGCCGCGCCGACGAGCTGGCCCTGTTGAGGGCGGTTCTCGACCCGGCCGCACAGCGGGATGCGCGGCTGGTGGCGCTCTCCGGGCCGCCGGGCGTGGGCAAGACGGCGCTGGCGGTGCACGCAGGCCACCGGTTCGCCTCCTGGTTCCCCGCCGGGCAGCTGTACGTGGGACTGCGGGGCGCGTCCGGAGATCCGGTGGATCCGGCAGAGGTGCTCGCCCAGCTGCTGCGCGTGCTCGGTGTGGACGGGGCGACGTTGCCCGCCGGGGTGGAGGCCAGGGCCGGGCTGTTCCGTACCCGCGTGGCGGGACGGCGGGTGCTGCTGGTCCTCGACGACGCCGAGGGATACCGCCAGGTCGAGGCCTTGCTACCGGGCAAGGAGGTGGCGGTGGTGGTCACCAGCCGGCTACCGCTGACCGGCCTGCCCGGCGTGAGCGCCGTCGATCTCGCGCCGCTGCCCGCCCCCGCGGCCGTCGAGCTGCTCTGCCAGGTGGCGGGCAGGGAACGGGTGCGGGCCGAGCCCGAGGCGGCGGCCGAGCTGGTCACGGCGTGTGGCGGGTTGCCGCTGGCCGTCAGGATCGCCGCGGCGCGGCTGGCCGCACGGCCGTACTGGATGGTCAGCACGCTCAACAAGCTGCTGGCCGACGAGCGCAGGCGGCTCGACGAACTGCGCCACGGCGACCTGGCCGTACGTCCCGGGCTCTACCTCGCCTATCAGGCGCTCACACCGGGCGCGGCACGGGCGTTCGGGCTGCTCGGCGAGCTGAGCGTGCCCTCCTTCCCCGAGTGGTCGGTGGCCGCGCTGCTGGGCGTCGACGCGGCGGCGGGCGGCGCCGTCCTCGAAGAGCTGCTCGACGCGCGCCTGCTGGAATCCCTCGGTCCTGACCGGGCCGGGCAGCCGCGATACCGGTTCCACGACGTGACCAGACTGTACGCGCGGGAGCGGCGCCAGGCCGAGATCGGCCCGGCCGAGTGGACGGCCGCGCTGGCCAGGGCCGCCGCCGGCTGGCTGGCCCGCGCCCGGCACGCTCAGGACCGCCTGCACTGCCTGCGCCTCTACCTCGACGACCGGGACGATGCCGCGCAGACCGCCGCCGCCGGTGACCAGCCCGTGGAGTGGTTCGAGGCGGAGCGGCAGTCGCTCGCGGTCCTCGTGTCGGCCTGCGCCGAGGCGGGCCTGCCCGCGGCCGCGCGCTCGCTGGCCGGCTGCTGCGCCGACTTCTACGAGCTGCGCAGCTACTACGACGACTGGCAGCGGGCCATGCGGGTGGCGGGAGAGGCCTGCCGGCGGGCCGGCGACCGTTACGGCGAGGCGGCGATGCTGCGCGGGCTCGGCACCAGCCTGGCCGAGTTCGGCGATCGGGACGCCACGCTGTCGGTGCTGCGTGCCGCCCGAACGCTGGCGGAAGAGGTCGGCGACGAGGCCGGGGTCGCCCTCGCCGGTCATGAGATCGGCTTCATGCTGGGCCTGCAGGGCACGCTCGACGAGGCCGAAGCCGAGCTGCGCGCTGCCGCCGGGAGACTGGGGCAGGTCGGCCTGCCTCTGGCCAGGGCCATCACCCTCACGAGCCTCGGATTCGTGCTGCGCCAGCGCGGCAGCACGGCCGACGCCGTGGACGCCATCCGCCACGGGCTGTCCATCGCCCGGTCGAGCGGCGAACCGTTCGTCGAGGCCTATACGCTGCGCGGCCTGGCCGGCGCGCTGCTGGCCTGTGACCGGGCCGAGGAGGCGGAGCAGGCCGCCAGGCGGGCCGCCGCGCTCTTCGAGAGCGTCGGCGATCTCGCCGGCGCCGCCCAGGGCCTACGCGCGCTGGGCGAGGCGCTCGCGCACCAGTCGCACCGGGACGCGGAGGCGGTGGAGGCGCTGACCTCCGCGGCGGACCTGTTCCGTGACCGTGGGCACGAGTGGGGGCTGGCCCTCACCGAGCTGAGCCTGGGCGAGATCGAGGCGCGCCGCGGCGACGCCGGGGCCGCCGATCGGCTGCACCGGTCCCTGCGGTACTGGTCCGGCGAGAGGGTTCCGGCGCTGCGGGCGCGTGCGCTGGTGGCTCTCGCGACCGCCGCCGAGCAGGCGGGCGACGTCCCGGCCACGCGGGAGTTCCTGATGCGGGCCTACGAGCTGTACCAGGAGCTGGAGGCACCGGCCGCGGCCGATCTCGCGGTGCGCCTGGGGCTGCCGGCCGCGCCCGGATGAAGGCCCGGGAATGTCCCGCGACGCGCCGCCGTTGTACAGCCCGTGGCCGGTGTGTCCAGTGTCCCCGGGCCTCACCTATTGCCTTCGCGGACTACCGTTCGGCTGGAGCCGCGTTGAGCCTTTCGCCGAGAGGCGACCTGCACACCGGTACGCACACGTGGAAGCGCCCGCCCTCGGCCGAGGGCGGGCGCTTCTCTTTCACGACGAGCGATCGGTCAGGCCGATCATGGGTCTCGGCGGATCAGCCCGAGCAGGCCGTCTTCCTCGTCGTTGATCCCGGCGGCGAACCAGAGCGCGTTCCTGCCACCGTTGTTCGAGTTACCGCGGATCAGCCCCCACAGACCGTCGATCGAGATGGGGTCGCCGTGCGGATCGCGGAGCGGGCCCTGGAAGCGCCCGTTGAACCTGTTGAAGGCGTTGATGCGGCCGTCACCGAAGTTCCCGATGAGCAGGGAGTGCTGGAACTTGCCGAAGTTGCGCGGCGCCAGCGTGACCGCCCACGGCGCGTTCAGCGGACCGCGGCTGTGGAAGCGGTGGATGAAGCCGCCCCTGGAGGTGAAGAAGCTGACGAAGCCCAGGCCGGCGCCCTTCACCTCTTCCCCGGGGTCCTCGGGGTCCTGCTTGGCGTAGGTGACGAACACCTTGTGGCCGATCCGCTGGACGTTGAACGGCGAGAACCCGTCGGGAATGTTCGGGTCGACGAACTTCGGCCTCTTCTGCAGCTTGAAGTTCTTGTTGTACACGTCGACCGTGCCGTGGAAGAAGTCCGCCGCGAGCAGCAGGTTCCGCGTCCTGGTGCGGATCTGGGTCAGTCCCTTGTAGACCGCGTCCTTCTTCGTCGCCGCGACGATGGCGTGGTCCCTGTCGACGTCCGGGTTCCAGCCCTGGATCGTGCCGCTCTCGGTGGCGAAGATGCGATTCGCGGGAGCGGAACGGCCGTCGCTGCGGATCCTGAAGTCCCTGGTCTTGTTGAACACCTGGCCGGTCGGTCCGCCCTCGACCTCGACCTCGAGCGGCACCTTCCTGATGGGACCGGCGTTACCGCCGCCCGTGTAGACGAGGGCCAGGTCCGCGTCAGCGGCAGATACCCACAACTTGTTGCTTAGGGACAAGCCCCAGGGGTTGATCAGGTGCGGATCGGTGATCCGAGCCCTGCCAGGGATGTTGGAGACCAGGTCGATCTCCTCGAACCGGTTTTTCTTGTGATGGTGATGATGCGGCCACGCCGCGGACTCCGCCGGAACAACGGTCGCGGCGCTCATGGTGAGCGCCATCGACCCCAGGATGACGAGCCGGGCTGTTCGCCCGATGGACAGTACAGACGCTACGCGCCCTTGCATTCGTACCTTCATGTGACCTCCACCACATGACCACTTATCGCGGTCAGCCAATCACTTTCCGCTGCCAAAACCAACGAACTCACTGGTCAACACGCCATTCGGAATAAACGCAATTACCGGAAGCCCGGCTGCATCGGGGATGCCGTCCCGCGGCGATTGTCGGACAGGAGCGCCGGGTATGCCGCGCCGAGGGGGGACCGATGGTCGACAGCAGGGAACATGGGCGGTATTTCGCCCCGGCTTGGGCTGCGATCCTGATTTTCGCGGCTCTCGCCTGGATCGTGACGGTTCGGCAGGCGGGGGGCATGGGGGTCGGGCCGGGCACGATGGGTCTGACGTTGCCGATCTTCCTGGTGCTCTGGGTGATCATGATGGCGGCGATGATGCTGCCGTCGGTGGCACCGGTGGCGCTCGGCTGGGCGCGAGCGATCAGAAGGCGGTCGAGCGGGCTCGCGCAGGCCGGGCGGATCGTCCAGTTCCTGCTCGGCTACCTGGTGGTGTGGGCGGCGTTCGGGGCGCTGGTGTTCGGGCTGCTCGCCCTGACGGATCGCTGGCTGGGCGCGGCGCCCGAGGCGGGGCGGTGGATCGGCGCGGGCGCGTTCGCGCTGGCCGGTGCGCAGCAGTTCGGGCCGCTCAAGCGCGTCTGCCTGCGGCACTGCCGTTCGCCGTTCACCCAATTGCTGCACTACAGCGGGTTCGGCGGGCCTGGACGCGACTTCCGGGTGGGGGCGCACCACGGGGGCTACTGCGTGGGCTGCTGCTGGGGGCTGATGATCGTGCTGATCCCGCTTGGCGTCATGAACGTCGCGGCGATGGCGGGCCTGGCCGTGCTGATCTTCCTGGAGAAACTGTGGCGCCACGGCCGTGCGCTTTCCTACGTGGCGGGCGCCGTGTTCCTGGTCCTCGCGGTCCTGGCGCCCTTCCAGCCCTGGCTGCTGCCGGGACTGTCGATGCAGGACTAGGCCTCAGGTGTCGATGAACGACTTTCCCGCCGTCTTCCTGGTCACCGAACGCTCCCCTTCACCTGCCCTGACTAGCGTAAACTCCCGGCCATGACCGAGATCCACGATCTGCGACGCTTGGCTGCAGGGACAGACCGGGAACTTGCGGACACCCGGACGATGCTCGCCGCGCAGACCAGTCTCATGCAGGCCCTGCGCGAGACGCAGAACGAGCTGAGCCAGACGCAGAAGAGCATGATGATCGTGCTCGGGGAGCAAGGCGCGGCACTCGGCACGCTCATCCTGGAGATCATAAAGATCCAAGACCGGCTCAAGACCATCGAGCGCGAGCACAGCCCGAAGCTGGATGCGCACAGCGCGAAGCTCGATGAGATCTTGACGCTGTTGCGTAGGGACGACAGCGGATAAATCGCGCGCGGCGCGGAGGTCGGGTCTGTCAGGGTGAGGCTCATGGATCTCAGTGACGCCACGCAGCTGGCTCGAGCACTCGGCGATCTCATCCGCGACGCCCATCAGACGATCGATCAGGAGCAGACCCCCGAACTGGTGGCCAGGGTCGTCGGACACCTGGGGTGCGAGCTGCGGCACATCGTGAACGTGGTCGAGCGGCTGCCCGGCTGGGAACACGTCAACCTCCAGCGCGGCATCGACTCCTATCTGACCGCGCACGGGCAACAGGGCGACTGGTTCGGGATCGCCGGACACGGGCGCGACCACGAAGACATCGTCAACATGCTGGCCGGCGCAGCCCGCGGCTGGGAGCGGTACGAGCCGGGCGCGGTGGACTACGCGACGGCCGCGATCGGGCCGGACGAGACGACCGAGGTCATCTCACTCGGGCTGATCCTGGCCTGGTCTCCCGACGGCGCGCCGGTGGTGATCGGGCTGCGCGGCGCGCGGGAGCACACCCCGCAGTGCGAGGTCGTCGTGCTGGCCAAGGAGCGGCCGGACGCCACCCGCACCCGCGACGAGATCTCGCGGCGGATGCGCGAGCACGACGTCTACCAGGGACAGGTGCTGTCGTTCGAGTGGAGCGAGCATCGCGGCAACGACCTGGTGACGTTCCTGCCCAGGCCCGAGCTGGACGCCGCCCAGGTGATCCTGCCGGAGGACGTGCTCGGCACGATCGAACGGCACATCGTGGAGATCGGCGAGCATGCCGTACGGCTGCGCCGGCACGGGCAGCATCTCAAGCGCGGCCTGCTGCTGCACGGGCCGCCCGGCACGGGCAAGACGCACACCGTCCGCTACCTGATGGGCCGGATGCGCGGCTGCACGGTGATCGTCATGACCGGCACGGCGATCAGGTACGTCACCCAGGCGGCGGGCCTGGCCAGGCGGCTGCAGCCGGCGATCGTCATCCTGGAGGACGTCGACCTGGTCGCGCGCGACCGCTCCTACGACGAGGAGGGCAACCCGCTGCTGTTCTCGCTGCTCGACGCGATGGACGGGGTGGGCGCGGACGCCGACGTGACGTTCGTGCTCACCACCAACCGCGCCGACGTCCTGGAGCGGGCGCTGGCCGACCGGCCGGGACGGGTCGACCTGGCCGTCGAGATCCCCAAGCCCGACGCCGACGGCAGGGCCGCGCTGCTGCGCCTGTACGCCAGGGACATCCGGCTCGAGGCCGACCTGGAGCCGATCGTGGCCAGGACCGAGGGCGCCACGGCGTCGTTCTTCAAGGAGCTCGTACGGCGCGCCGTCCTGTCCGCGGGACCCGTGCTCACCGGCGAGCACCTGGAGCGGGCCCTGGACGAGATGCTCGACGAGCGGGCGGCGCTGACCAGGGCCCTGCTCGGCTCGGGCGAGCGCGAACCGGTCCCGTTCATGTGAACTCGGTACGGGTGCGGGTGCTCGCGACGACCCTGCCGCCCACGACGACGTGGCGCGGCGGGGCGTGCAGGGTGAGCGCCTGCCTGACCGTCCGGCCCTCAAGGACCACCAGGTCGGCCGGGGCACCGGGGTCGAGGCGGTGGACGGGCCGGCCGAGCACGCGGGCGGCCTCCACCGTCACCAGGTCGTACAGCATGTCGAGGTCGGTGCGGGCCTCCAGCAGGTGCGCCGCAAGGAACGCGACCTCCAGCAGGTTGTGCCGGCCGAAGGGGTAGTAGGCGTCCTCGATGTCGTCCTGCCCGAGCGCCACCGGCACGCCCGCCTCGGCGAGGGTGCGGACGGGCAGGTGGAGCGGCCCGGTGTGCGGGTCGCTGACGAACCCGAGGCCGGCCGCGCGGCACAGCCCGAGCAGCCGGCGCAGGTAGGGCTCGGGGTAGAGCGCCATCGCGCGGGCGTGCTGCGCGCTGCCGCGCACCCCGGTGGCCAGCATCGCCGAGGCGAGCATCTCGGTGGTGCGCAGCCCGGGATCGCCGGCGTCGTCGACCAGCATCGCCACGCGCCTTCCCGTACGGCGGGCCAGCTCGACCATCCGGCGCACGTGCTCGGCGGCGTCAGCGTCGGTGTACTCGATCCACGGGATCCCGCCCACGACGTCGGCGCCGAGCCGTACCGCCTCCTCGATCAGCTCCTCCGTGCCGGGGCGGCGCAGGAGGCCGTCCTGCGGGAAGGCGACGACGCGCACGTCGACCCGGTCGCGGAACTCCTCGCGCAGCGCCAGCAGGGCCTCCACCCCGGTCAGCCCGGCGTCGGGGTCGACGTCGGCGAAGGCCTGGACGGCGCGGACGCCGTGCCGTACGGATTCCAGCAGCGCCCGCCGGGCGCAGTCGAGGACCGCGGCGGCCGTCTGGTCGCGTTTGACGGCCGCGGCGGCCTCGATCGCCGCCATCGCCGCGCCCATGCCGCCCCCGGTGTAGTCCTCGAGCGCGTGCGTTCCCACCAGGTCGAGCGTGTGCACCTTGCACAGGTGCAGGTGCGCGTCGACGAACGGCTCGGTGACCAGGTTGCCCTCGGCGTCGATCACCGTGCCGGCGTCGGCGTCCGCGTCGGGCGCCACGACGCTCAGCACCCCGCGGTCGGCCCCCAGCATCCACCGCCCCGGCCGCCCCCGCAGCCCAGCGTTGCGAATGAGCAGCTCCACACCACCGACCCTACGACGGTGCGGCGAGCTTCTGGGTGACCATGAGGCGGACCTGCCCGGGCTGGGGTTCGTCGGTGTTCCAGATGTGCCAGTCCTCCCCCACCGGGGTGTTCTGCTTGGTGGGGTACATGACGTACTGGTTGCCGATGAGGGGGTGTGGGTCCGGGGCGGGCTCGGTGATCAGGTAGGTGACCTTGACGCCGCGCTTGTTCAGCTCCGGCAGGACCTGGCCGACGGTCTTGCCCGCGTAGCCCGCCGACGGGCCGGGGATCTGCGGGATGTAGTGCGGCGTGTCGTCGGGGACCAGCTCGCAGGGCGCCACCGGGTTCCGCATGAGGATCGTGCTGGTCTCGGTCCCGTCGTAGACGGGGTCGTCCGACAGGGTCCAGACGAAGGTCTGGCCGGGCTTGAACAGCTTGGTGTCGATCCGCATCTGCCAGCCCTGTTCGTCGGCACCGGCGCCGGGGATGTTGGTGGGCGGCTGGTAGAGGCCGCGCGGGATGTCCTCCACGTAGGCGCCGCGCGGTTCCTGGGCGCACTTCTTGCCCGCGGGCACGTAGTCCACGACGGCGGGCACGTTCAGGCTCCTGAGCTGCCTGGTCAGCCCGGCGGCGTCGTGGAAGTCGCGCACGATCACGTACACGATGCCGTCGGAGTCCTTGGTGACGGCGTAGGCGGTGTCCCTGCCGCCCGTCGAGGAGACCGTGACCACGCTCACCCCCGCGACGACCGCCGCCGCGGCGGCCGTGGCCAGGACCAGCCGACGCCGTGGCCGCCTGGCCGCACGGGCGGCGACGTACTCCTTCAGCTCGGCGAGCCTGCGCTCTTCGAAACCGGCCAGTGATCCGTTCATGAGGTTCCTTCCAGGATGGGATGACCGGGCTCGGCCTGGAGCCGGCGGTGGGCGCGGTGCAGCCGGACCCTGGCGGTGCCGACGCGGATGCGCAGGGCGGCCGCGGCGTCGGCGACCGACAGGCCGTCGACGTCGACCAGCTCGGTCACGGCCCGCAGGCTCTCGGGCAGCCCCGCGATGGCCGACAGCAGCGGGCGGGCGGCGCGTTCCGCGTCGATGCGTTCCTCGAGGCGGGCGATGTCGTCGGCGTCCAGCGGGCGCCGCCCCGCGGCCCTGCCGTTCTTGCGCAGTTCCCTGGCCGCCCGGCGCTGCTCGGAGGCCACCGTGTTGCGCGCGATGCCGAACAGCCACGCCTCCTGGCTGCCCCGGTCGGGCCGGTAGGTGTGGGCGGCGTCGATGGCGGCCAGGAAGACCTCGGTGGTGAGGTCGTCCACCGTGTGCGGATCGCTCGTCCGGCGGGCCACGAAGCGGCTCACGCGTTCGGCGTGTCTTCGGTAGAAGGCCTCGAACGCCGCGGGATCCCGCATCGTCTGCCGGAGATCCTCCGATGGATTGTCTGCCATCCACTGTGCCTTCCGCTGTCTCGGTCCTTTCCCCTTCTTGGAAAGCAGGCAGGCCGGAATTACATCCGCGGTACGGCGAGCGTTCAGACGCCGAAGAGGGCGTGCTCCACGTGGTCGAGGGCCAGCCGTACCGCACCCAGCGCGGCCGACTCAGCGCCCAGCTCCGAGGTGACGACGCGCACCGGGAAGAGGCAGAGGTCGGCCAGTTCCTCGCGCAGCGGCGCGGCCAGCAGCTCGCCCGCGCCCGACAGGCCGCCGCCGAGGACGACCAGCTCGGGGTCCATGGTCAGGACGGCGGCGCCGACGCCCTTGGCCAGGTCGCGGGCGAAGGCGCGGACGATGGCTGTGGCCTCGGCGTCGCCCGCCTGGACGGCCTCGAAGACGCGGTCGCTGCCGCCGAAGGCGAGGAAACGGTCGAAGGCCGTGTACCACCCGAAGGCCCGCATCACCCCGATCTCACCGGCGGCGCCGTTGCGTCCCTGGTGGACCTTGCCGCCGATGAGCAGCCCGGCGGCCAGGCTCCGGCCGGCCAGCAGACACAGCACGTCGCCGGCGTCGACCGCGGCGCCCCTCCAGTGCTCGGCCAGCGCGGCCAGGTTGGTGTCGTTGCCGACCAGGACGGGGCCTTCGGCCAGGCCCTTCAGCTCGGTGGGCAGGTCGACGCCCGCCCAGCCGGGCAGCCTGTCGCTGATCAGTATCCGGCCGTCGGCCGGATCGACCACGCCGGTGGTGGCCACGCCGAGCGCGCGGACCTGCCCGCCGTCGACGCCGGCCGCGCGTAGCGTCCTGCGCACGACGGCGCGGGTGGCGGCGATCCTGTCGGCGGTGCCGGTCTCAGGGGTGACGGAGGTGCGCCTGCGGTCCAGGATGCGGCCCTTGAGGTCGGCGGTGATCGCGAGCACCTTGTGCGGGCCGATGTCGACGCCGACCACGTGACCCGCCTCGGCGCGGAAGCGGTAGCGCTTGGCCGGGCGGCCGACCGGACGCGGATCCCCCACCTGCATGTCGACCTCCTGGACGAGGTCGGGCAGCCCCGCGATGACGTCCTCGACGGTGGCGCGGGAGATGGAGGTGATCTTCACCAGCTGCGTGAGCGTCAGCTCGTCCGCCGCGTGCAGGGCGCGGAGCACGGCGGCCGCGTTGAGGCGGCGGAGCAGCGAGGGGTCCTGTCCTGTCAGGGTCACGATCCGATCGTAGGGCATTGCGAATTATTTGAGGAACCTCTAAAAATATGGCGTGCGCCCCCCAGCAGAAGGGATCGTCATGAAGAAGGTCACCGTCCTGGCCGCCGCCGCGTTGGCACTGGCGGCCTGCGCCCCCGCGGGCAGTGACGACCAGCAGCCGACGGCCGGGAAGAAGGAGATCTCCTTCCTGGTCTTCGAGACGCCCAACCTCACCCCGCAGTACTGGGACGAGGCCATCAAGCGCGTCACCGACAAGCACCCGGACATCGTGGTGAAGAAGCTGGTCGCGCCGAGCGCGGGCGAGCGCAACGCCTACGCCAAGCAGCTGCTGGCCTCCGGCCAGCTGCCCGACGTGATGCAGGCCGTCGCGCCCAGCGGGCTCGCCGAGGGCGGCAACCTGTACGCCTGGAGCGAGGAGGAGCTCAAGAACTACGACTACCCGCACTCCAACCCGCTGGGCGGCAAGATCTACCAGCTGCCCTACAACTCCCAGCCGACGCCGCTGGTCTACTACAACAAGAAGCTGTTCGCCGAGGCCGGGATCGCCGCACCGCCGAAGACCTACGCCGAGCTGCTCGACGACGCGGCCAGGCTCAAGGCCAAGGGCGTCAACCCGTTCGTGGTGGGCGGCGGCGGCAAGGACGCCTTCGCCGCCGGCTACCTGTGGATCGCGCTGGTGGGCGCCGACGTCTACGCCAAGGAGCCGGACTTCCTGGTCAAGCGGCGCAAGGGCGAGGTGAGGTTCTCGGATCCGCTGTTCGTCGGAGCCACGCGGAAGTTCGCCGACCTGGTCGCCAAGGGCTACGTCGACAAGGCAGGGCTGAGCCGCGACTACCCCTCGACGGAGAAGGCCTTCCTGGACGGCAAGGGCGCCATGTACCCCATGGGCTCGTGGTTCGCGGCGGTCAAGACACCCTTCGACGTGGGGGTGTTCGCCTGGCCCACCGACGGCGGGGAAGCGGTCGTGCCCTCCTACACCGGCGGCGGCCCGATCGTGAACGCGCACTCCAGGAACCTGGAGGCGGCCAGGACGTTCGCGCTGGAGTTCAACCAGAACGCCGCCAACAACGATGTGCTCGTCAAGAGCGACGCCGCGATCATCGCGATCAAGGGTTACCGGCCCCCGCAGATGGGCCCGGTCTACAACGCCACGCTGGAGGTGCTCAAGTCGGCCAGGGCGGTCAACGCCTTCACCGTCGAGACGGGTGACGACTCGCTGCTGCCCGGCGTGGGCGACAAGGTGTTCGCGCTGGCCCAGGAGATCATCGCGGGCAAGACCGACGGCGCGGCCGCGGCCAGGGCGCTGGATCAGGAATGGGTCAGGGCGGGCGGGCAGTGAACCGGCTCACCTACCTGCTGAGCTTCGTCGCGCCGGGGGTGCTGGTCTACGGCTGCTTCGTGCTGGCGCCGATCCTGCTCAGCTTCGGCTACAGCCTCACCAACGCGAGCCTGGTCAACCCGCGGACGAGCTTCGTGGGGCTGGCCAACTACGCGGATCTGCTCACCGACCCGGCGTTCCTGACCTCGCTCAAGGTGACCACGATCCTGACGCTGATCGTCGTGATCGTGCCCAACGTGGCCGGGGTCGGCGTGGCCGTCCTGCTCGATCGCCGGGGCTGGCTGTACAACGCGCTGCGCAGCGTGTTCTTCGTGCCCGTCGTGCTCAGCTCCGTGGTGGTCAGCGTCGTGTGGATGGCGATGCTGCAGGACGACGGGCTGATCAACCGGCTGTTCGGCATCCGGGTGGGCTGGCTGTCGGACCCGGACCTGGCGCTGTACTCGATCGGGATGATCATCAGCTGGCAGATGCTCGGCTTCTGCTCGGTCGTCTACCTGGCCGGGCTGCAGGGCGTGCCGCGCTCGCTGATCGAGGCCGCCTCGATCGACGGCGCGACCGCGTGGACGCGCTTCCGCAAGGTGACCTGGCCGCTGCTGGCGCCCGCGCTGACCACGAACACGGTGATGCTGCTGATCACCGGCTTCAAGGCCTACGACCACATCCAGGTGCTCACCGCCGGCGGGCCCGGGCTCGGCACCACGGCCACGCTCGCCTTCGACGTCATCCAGATCGGCTTCACCGCCAACCGGACGGGCGAGTCGTCGGCGATGGCGATCCTCATGCTCGTGATCGTCGCGGTGGTCTCCGGCGTGGTGCTGCGCCTGCTCAACCGCCGGGAGGTGAACCTGTGAGGAGGCTGCTGGCGGTCGCCGTGGCTGGCGCGTTCTTCCTGCCGCTCTACCTGGTGGTGGCCAACGTCTTCAAGCACGGGCCGGACATCACCGCCGCGCCCGCCGCGCTGCCGATCCCGCCCACGCTGGACAACCTCGTGCAGGCTTTGACGCGGCCCGACGGGCTGTTCTGGAACGGCCTGATCAACAGCGTGAGCGTGACGCTGCTGTCGATCGTGATCCTCACGGTCGTGTCGGCCATGCTCGGCCACTACATCTGCCGGACACCCTCGCGGGTCGCCCGGGCCATCCTGCTGGTGCTGCTGGCCGGGCTGATGATCCCGCCGCAGGTGATCCTGGTGCCGGTCACCCAGGTGCTCAACCTGACCCACCTGATGGGCACGATCAGCGGCCTGGTCCTGTTCAACGTCGGCTACTACGTCCCGTTCGGGGTGTTCGTCTTCTCCGGCTTCATCCGGGCCATCCCGGTGGAGCTGGAGGAGGCGGCCGCGATGGACGGCTCGGGCAAGTTCGGCACGTTCTGGCGGGTGGTCTTCCCGCTGCTGCGGCCGGCCACGGCCAGCGTGCTGATCTTCCTGGGCGTGTGGATCTGGAACGACTTCCTCAACCCGCTGATCATCCTGGGCCCGGCCGGGGGCACCACCGTCACGGTCGGCGTCTACCGGGCGCTCGGCCAGTACCAGCGGGACTACGGCGGCATGTTCGGCCTGATGGTGCTGTCGGCACTGCCGATCCTGATCTTCTATCTCGCGCTGCAGAAGCACTTCGTCAAGGGACTCACCGGGGGAGCTGTCAAAGGATGATCAACCTGAGGGACCACGTCGGGGAGGTCCTCGACCGGCCGATCACGCTGGCCGTCGTCGGCGCCGGCGCGCGCGGCGCCGCCTACGCCGAGCTCGCCGCCTCCTGGCCCGAGCGGGTGCGGGTGGTGGCGGTCGCCGAGCCGGTCGAGGAGGTCAGGTCGCGCTTCGCCGTACGGCACGGCCTGCCGTACTCCATGGCCTTCGGCGACTGGCGGGACCTGGCGGCGCGGGGACGGATCGCCGACGCCGTGATCGTGGCGACGCTCGACGCCGACCACCTGGCACCCGCCAGGGTGCTGGCCGAGCAGGGCTACGACATCCTGCTGGAGAAGCCCATCGCCCCCACCGAGGCCGACACCGTGGCGATCGGCGAGGTGGCGGCGCGCACCGGCGCGATGATCGCGGTGTGCCACGTGATGCGGTACACGCCCTACACCCGGCGGCTGCGCAGGGAGCTGCCGCGCATCGGTGACATCGTGTCGATCGAGCATCTGGAGCCGGTCGGCTGGTACCACTTCGCGCACTCCTTCGTGCGCGGCAGCTGGCGGCGGACCGACGAGTCCACGTTCGCGCTGCTGGCCAAGT
Source organism: Nonomuraea sediminis (assembly GCF_018531495.1). Taxonomy (GTDB): domain Bacteria; phylum Actinomycetota; class Actinomycetes; order Streptosporangiales; family Streptosporangiaceae; genus Nonomuraea; species Nonomuraea sediminis. The sequence continues at coordinate 118,908 of NZ_JAHDTI010000007.1, read as the reverse complement.
CCTGCCACGACATCGACTGGCTCGGCCACCTGGTAGGCCGGCGGGTCGAGCGGGTGTCGTCCTTCGGCGGGCTGCGGCACTTCCGTGCCGACCAGCGGCCCGAGGGCGCGGGCGAGCGCTGCCTGGAGTGCCGGATCGAGCGGTCCTGCCCGTACTCGGCGGTGCGGTTGTACACGACCGGGCTGCGCGAGGGCGGCACCAAGCGGTACTTCACCCGGGTCGCGACCGGCGGCGTGCTCACCGAGGAGGCCGTGACCAGGGCGCTGGCCGAGGGCCCCTACGGGCGGTGCGTCTATGCCAGCGACAACGACGTCGTCGACCACCAAGTGGTGAACCTGGAGTACGAGGACGGCGTCACCGCCTCCTTCACGATGACCGCCTTCACCCCGCTGGAGAACCGGCACACCAAGATCTTCGGCACGCGGGGACAGCTCACCGGCGACGGGCGGTTCATCCACGTCTATGACTTCCTGTCCGAGCAGACCACGACGATCGACACCTCCGTGGACGGCTCGAGCGCGGCCGAGGGCCACGCGGGCGGCGACGCGGCGCTGATGGAAGCGTTCGTCCTGGCCCTGCACGAGGGACGGCCGGAGCTGGTGCTGTCGGGGATCCAGGAGAGCGTCGACAGCCACCAGGTGGTCTTCGCCGCCGAGCGGGCCCGCCGCACGGCCACCGTCCAGACCCTCTGATAGAGACTGGCGGGATCCTGACCTGCGCGGTTAGCTGAAGTTGTGTCCGTCACGGTAGCCATGGCCGGAGACACCATGCTCGGGCGCGGCGTGGCCGAGCAGATCGACCGCGGGGCGAGCGTCCGGTCGCTGTTCTCCGCCGAGGTGCGGGCCCTGCTCGCCGGGGCCGACTTCGTGCTGCTCAACCTGGAGTGCTGCATCTCCGACCGCGGCAGTCCCTGGGGCGGCCCGGCCAAGGTGTTCCACTTCCGCGCCCCGCCCAGGGCCGCCGACCTGCTGAGCGAGCTCGGCGTCGGCTGCGTCACGCTGGCCAACAACCACGCGCTCGACTTCGGCTACGACGCCCTGGCCGACACCTTCGACCACCTGGCCCGCGCCGGCATCCGCTTCGTGGGCGCGGGCCAGGACGAAGCCGCCGCCCACCGGCCCGCCGAGCTCGACATCGGCGGGCTCCGGCTGGGCGTGGTCGGCTTCGCCGACCATCCCGCCGACTTCGCCGCCAGGGCCGGACGTCCCGGCACCGCCTACGCCGACCTCGACGCAGGCGTGCCCGCGTGGCTTCCCGCCACGATCGGCGAGCTGCGCGAACACGTCGACGTGGTCCTGGTCACGCCGCACTGGGGGCCCAACATGATCACCGAGCCGCTGTCGTCGGTGCGCACCGCGGCGCGGGCCCTGATCGAGGCGGGGGCCGACCTGGTGGCCGGGCATTCCGCCCACGTCTTCCACGGCGTCGCCCCGCCGGTCATGTTCGACCTCGGCGACTTCATCGACGACTACGCCCGCCACCCCCGCCTGCGCAACGACCTGGGCCTGCTGTGGCTGATCACGCTCGACAAGTACGGTCCGGTACGGCTGGCCGGCGTCCCGATCCGGCTCGACTACTGCCGCACCCGGATCGCGTCGGGCGACGACCTGCGGTGGGTCCGTGAGCGGCTCGCCGCCGCGTGTGCCCGCCTCGGCTGCGCCGTACACCAGGACGAGGACGCGCTGACGGTGGAGTGCTCTTAGCGGAACGCTGCCCGAGGCTTTGCCATGAGGTGCTCGAGGTGCGGCGTAGCGTGGCTGACGGACCGTACGGCCGGCACGGCCTCCCCGGGGTGCCGGCCGTACCCGTCGGGTGCGCCTAATTCTGGGCCGTCCGGTGCGCGGGTTTCGCTGGTGTTCTTCCGGCGCTTCACGCGTTCCGTGGTGCGGGCCGTGTTAATGCTTTGGGTAGGTTGCCCCGCTTCGGAAGAACCCGGATGAGCGATGACGAGTTCGCGACCGTGGAGCACAGCCTCCCCGGTCGGCGCAGGTACCTGCCCTGGAGCGGTCCACCGCTGATCCTGGCGACGCCGGGTACCAGGGTCGTCCTGGCAGGCACGGCACGGCACGCCGCGGGATCCCGATTACCCTCCATCCCCGCCGTCTCCACGACGCTGGACGACCTGGCCGCCTGTCTGCTCAGGTCGGCCGGGCTCGCGCCCGAGTCGCTGACCGTCATGGCCGACCCGGGGACCCCCGCAGACCTGAGCGAGGCCCTGGCCACGGCCGCCGGGCAGGCCACGTCGGTGCTCATGTTCCACTACGTCGGCCACGGCGTGATCAGCGCGGACAACGAACTCCATCTCGCCACCCGCGCCACCGTCGACCTCGGCCGCGGGGCGCCCGGCTACCAGGCGCTCCCCTACTCCGTCGTACGGCAGGTGGTCGGCCAGTCCAGGGCCGAGCTCGTCGTCATCGTGCTGGACTGCTGCTTCTCCGGCAGAGCGCGGGGCGGTGGGGCCCGCGCGGTCGACCACATCTTCGACAGCACCGGGGCGGGCGCCTACCTGCTGGCCTCCTCCAGCCCCGACGAGGCGTCCTGGGCGCTGCCCGGAGAGCGGAACACCGCCTTCACCGGCCAGCTCATCAAGCTGCTGACCAGGGGAGATCCCGCGGGTCCCGCGGTCTTCACGCTCGACGCCGCATACCGGCACCTGGCCAGGGCGCTGCCGGAGCTGGGACTGCCCCGCCCGCGGCGGCACGCCACCGACCTCGGCGACCGGCGGGCCTTCGCGCTCAACCGGGCTTATGTCCCGCCCGCGGCGCCGCCTCCGCCGTCGCCCGACCCGCTCTCCGACGAGGAGAGCCCGTATCGGGGCCTGACCGCCTTCGGGCCATCCGACGCGGACCTGTTCTTCGGCCGTGAGGAGCTGACCGCGTCGATCGCGCGCCGGGTGCGGGAGCAGTTCGAGCTGGGCGGGCCGCTCGTGATCACCGGCCCGTCAGGGTCGGGGAAGTCCTCGGTGCTGCGTGCCGGGGCGATCCCGGCGCTGCGCCGCGGGGACGCGCGGGAGGTCCGGTCGATCGTGCTGACCCCTGGGGCCGACCCGCTGGGCGCGCTCGCCCGCAGGCTCGCCGAGCTCGGCGGCCACGACCCCGAGGGCCTGCGGCAGCACCTCGGGGGCGATCCGGGACTGGCCCGCGCGCTGCTTTCGCTGCTGCCCGGGCGCCGGCTCATCGTGGTCGACCAGTTCGAGGAGCTGTTCACGGCCTGCCCTGACGAGGCCGCGCGGCGGCACTTCATCGACGTGCTCGCCGAGATCTGCCGGGGCGCTCCGGCCGCGGCGGTGACGCTCGCCGTACGGGCGGACTTCTTCGGGCACTGCGCCGCCTATCCGGCGCTGCTGCCCGCACTGCAGCGGCCCGAGGTGGTCGGGCCGATGGCGCGGGCGCAGCTGCGCGCGGTCATCGAAAGGCCCGCCGCCCGCGCCGGGCTGGCGCTGGAGAGCGGGCTGACCGACCTGCTGCTCGACGATCTCGGCTCGTACGAGGCCGCGGGACGCGCGGGCAGCGTGCTCCCCCTCCTGTCGTACGCGCTGCTGGCGACCTGGCAGCGCAGGAGCGGCAACGTGCTCACCCTGGCCGGATACCGCGCCTCGGGAGGGATCGCCCGTTCGCTCGCGCAGAGCGCCGAGGAGACGCTGCGTGAGCTGGGGGCCGATGCCGAGCCGGTCGTTCAGCGGCTGCTGCTGCGGCTGGTGCACCTCGACCAGCGGACCGACGACACCAGGCGCCGCGTGCCGCTCGCCGACCTGGTCGGTGCGGGCGGCGCGGAAGGGGACGTGCTGGGAGAGTTCGTGCGGGCGCGCCTGATCACCGTGGACGAGGACAGCGCGGAGCTCACGCACGAGGCGCTCATCCGCGCCTGGCCCCGGCTCAGGAAGTGGATCGAGACCGACAGGGCCGAGCTGCTGGTCAGGCAGCGCCTGTCCGAGGACGCCGACGACTGGCATCGCCACTCCCGCGACCCGGCCTACCTCTACCTGGACAGCCGGCTGGAGGCCGCGCGGGCCGCCACGAGCAGGTCCTCCGATCTCACCGCCGGCGAGCGCGCGTTCCTCGACGCCTCGCAGCGGCGGGTACGGCGGCGCCGCCGTACCGTGGTCTCCGCGGTGGCGACGCTGGCCGTGCTGCTTCTGGTGGCCACCTCGGCGGGGCTGTTCGCGCTCCGGCAGGGCCGTGAGGCCGTCGACCAGCGCGACCGCGCGCTGGCCAGGCAGCTCGTCGACACGGTCACCTCGACGCAGGACCGCACGCTGAGCGGGTTCCTGGCGCTGACCGCCTTCCGGCTCGCGGACCTGCCGGAGACCCGCGGGGCGCTCCTCAGCTCGCGCACCTGGCAGATCGGCACGCGGCTCACCGGTCACAGCGGCTTCGTGAACGACGTGGCCTTCACCCCGGACGGCCGGCGACTGGCCAGCGCGTCCGACGACCGGACGATCCGCCTGTGGGACGTGCCCGACCCCGCGCACGCCCGGCTCCTGCGGGTCGCGGACGGCCACCCTGGCGGTGTCCGCGCCCTGGCGTTCCGTCCCGACGGCCGCGTGCTCGCCTCGGCCGACAGCACGGGCACGGTGCGGCTGTGGTGGGCCGACGGGCTCAGGACCACCGCCTCCTTCCGCGCCGGCGACCAGGGGATCAAGGCGGTCGCCTTCGACCCCGCGGGGCGGCTGCTCGCCCTGGCTTCGCAGGATCACACGGTGCACCTGTGGGACGTGTCGGACCCGGCGCACCCACGGCCCGTATCGGTCCTTCGCGGCCACGCCGACACGGTGAGCGACGTGGCCTTCAGCCCCGACGGCCGGGTGCTGGCCTCCGCCTCCTTCGACGTCTCGGCCCGGCTGTGGGACGTGGCCGACCCTGCCAGGCCGCGCCCGCTGTCCCGGTTCAACGGGCACGTCAAACCGCTGGAGGCCGTGGCCTTCTCCCCTGACGGCCGCACGCTCGCCACCGGCTCCGACGACTCGCACGTCGTGCTGTGGAAGGTCGCCGACCCGGCCCGCCCGGTCAAGACGGCGACGCTGGCCGACGCGGGCGGCACCGTCTTCGACCTGACCTTCGGCGCCGACGGCCGCACCATGTACGGCTCGTCCTACGACGACACGACGTGGATCTGGCGGATACCGGAGAGCGGGCCTCCTGTGCTCGAATCCGGCCTGGCAGGTCACACGAGCTCCGTTCTCGCCGTGGCGGTCCGGCAGGACGGGCTCGTCGCGACCGCCTCGGGCGACATGACGGTCCGGCTGTGGCGGCCCGGCCTGGCAGGGGACACGCCCCGGCTGCCACGGCTGCCCTCCCACCCCGGCTTCGCCCTGGAGGATGTGGCGTTGAGCCCCGACGGGCGCACCCTGGTGGACGCGGCCGACGACGGCACCGCCCGGCTGTGGGACGTGAGCGACAGCTGGCACCCGCGCCCGCTCGGAACGCTGGCCGGGCACCGCAACAACATCATGCGGGCCGTTTTCGACCCCGGCGGCAACCTCGTGGCGACGGCCTCGTGGGACACGACCGTCAAGCTGTGGGCCGTGGCCGACCCGCTCCGTCCGGTGATGCTGGCCACCCTCCGGCCGGGCAGGCAGAACGCCTTCTCGGTCCACTTCACCAAGGACGGCCGGCATCTGGTCACCGCCGCCCAGGATCCCGCGGTCGTCTTCTGGGACATCGGCGACCCCGCGCGGCCACGGCGGGTCGCCACCATATCCGACCTGCCGGAGAAGGTGACCGACATGGCGCTGAGCCCGGACGGATCCATCCTGGCCATGGCGACCACGGACAACCAGGCGTACCTCTACGACGTACGGAACGTCGAACGTCCGAAGCGGCTGGGGACGCTGAGCGGGCACACCGGCGCCGTCAACAGGGTGGCGTTCACGCGGGACGGGCGCGAGGCGGTCACGGCGGGGGACACCACGGCACGCCTGTGGGACGTCTCCGTGCCCGCGCACCCGCGGCAGCTCGGCGTGCTGGCCGGCCACACCGCGCCCGTGATCGGGCTGGCCGTGTCCGCGGACGGCCGGACGGTGGCCACGGCCGGCCAGGACGCGACCCTGCGCCTCTGGGACGTCACCGACCCCGCCCACCCGCGCCCGTCGGCGGTGATGAAGCGCGGACAGGACTCGCCGACCGCGCTCGCCTTCGCCGGGAACGGGATGCTGCTGGCCGGAGTGACCAGCGGCCAGGTGCAGACCTGGAACGCCGACGTGAGCCGGGCGATCCGCTACGTCTGCGGCGCCGGCGGAGCGATCATGAGCGAGAAGGAGTGGCGCCAGTACGTCCCCGACCTCCCCTACGACCCGCCATGCCGATGAACGACAAGGAAGGGCCCATGGACGGCACCATCGCGATCCTGCGCGCGAACACCCCTGACCAGCTGCGCGAGCTGTACACCTGGCTCAGCGCGGAACCGGAGCTGCGCGGCCTGCTCAGGCTGGCCGAGGCTTCTCCCCCGCCGGGGGCGCTCGGCGGCGCGGTCGAGTCGGTCCAGGTCCTGCTCGGCGCCCCGGTGGCGGTGGTCGTCGGCGGTGTCGTGGCGTGGCTGCGGTACCGGACGAGCGACGTGCGTATCAAGGTCAGGGCGACGGAATCGGCCACGGAGGTCGAGCTGAACGCCCACCGGCTCTCCTCGCTCGACTCCGCGGGCATCAAGGCGCTGACCGAGCAGATCACCCTCACCCTGGCCCAGGAGCGGCAGAACCGCGAATGAACGGGCCTTTCCAGGGCTAGAGACGCCGGCCGTACCCATCAGAGCCACCCCGCGCCGCGGGAGACGCGGATGGCCCCTGCGCCGCCGTGAATAATTCCAGGGCTCGATATGGCAAAGGCATGCGGGACCTTTAGTGACTCTGCTTGGGACTTTGGTCCCTATTTGCGGTGGTAGCGTGCCAGGAAGCATGGCTTTCTGACGTCCAACGGAGAGCCACATGACCACTTCTCATGACCACCCAGGGTTGCGCGCGAGAGTGTCGTCGCGGCCGGGTGGCGTGCTGTCGATCAGTGGCGAGCTGGACCTGGCAACCGCGCAGGCGCTGCGCGACATCGTCCACGACGCGCTCGCCCGGCACAAGACCACGCTCGTGCTCGACCTGTCCGGGGTGCGCTTCTGCGACGTGATCGGGCTCGGCGTGCTGCGCGCGTGCGCGGCCGACGCCGAGTCGAGCGGCGGTCGCCTCGAGTTGATCGGCATCCCTGAGCAGCTGCGGCGTGTGATGGAGATCAGCGAGGCGGCATCACGGTCTCCGTCCCCGGGAGCGTGAGGGAGGCTCGGATCATGTACGCGCTGGTGATCTACGAGTCGATGTTCGGTAATACCCGGCGCGTGGCGGAGGCGGTGGCGAAGGGGCTGTCCTCCCACCTGCGTGCCGAGACCGTCGAGGTGAGCAGAGCTCCCGACTCCGTCGGCGGCGAGGTCGGCCTGCTCGTGATCGGCGGACCGACGCATGCCTTCTCCATGACCAAGCCGACCACCCGGGCCTCGGCCGCGCGGCACGCGACCAAGCCGCTGGTCTCGCCCGGCATCGGCATCCGCGAGTGGCTCGACCGGGCCCGACTGGGCCACGTCCAGGCGACCGCCTTCGACACCCGGGTACGGCACATGCCCGGGTCGGCCGCGCGCGCCGCGGTCACGCGGCTGCACCGGCTGGGCGCCACGATCGCCGGGTCCACGCAGAGCTTCTACGTCATCGACGCGACAGGGCCGCTCATGGACGGCGAGCTGGAACGGGCCCGGGACTGGGGCGAGCAGCTCGGCGCCGCCTACGGGAGGCCGGTTCGACGCGGCGGGCTCGAACGGTGCGACGGGCCCTGCTGAAAGCAGGGTCAGCGGGCGTGGATGCGACGGCCGGTGATCTGGTGCGGGACGATCCTGACGTACAGGTTCCGCTCGCCGCCGGCCCAGGGGGTGACGTCGACGTCGGGCGCCTGCGTCAGGTGATGGGCGGGACCCTGGACCAGGACGCTCCACCCCTCCCTGCAGGCCTCGTCGATGCAGTCGACCTCGAAGGCGATCTTGATGTCCACGCCTTCCACCCCGGTGCGCAGATCATCGTCCATCGGGCCGCCGTCCGCGGTCCTGAAGACGATCGCCCCCTCGTGCACGCGGTAGTTGACCGGCATCACGGTGGGCCCGCGCGGCCCTTCGAAGGCCACGCGCCCGATGCCGCCCTTCTCGATGAGCCGCAGGCACTCCTGCGTGTCCAGCCGCTCGAACACCGGATCGGCCATCGCCTGCCCGTGCCCTGGCGGCCGGTCGGTACGCCCGCCGAGCAGTTCGTCGACCGTGGTCTGCAGCGCTGACGCGAGCTTGAACAGCGCTCCCCCGCTGGGCGAGCCTGGCTGCTCCTCCAGATACTGCAGATATCCGGGCGACATGCCGGCGAGCTCGGCTACCTGCTCCCGGCTGAGTCCGAGTCGTTCGCGGTGGTGCACGATGCGACGCCCCAGATCGCTACCCACAGTCATGATGCTACTCCTCCCTGCCTCACCCCCGACGCTACGAACGCGCCCCCTCAGCCACCACGGCCGTAGGGCCCGCATCCACGGGACCTACGGCCTGAACCGGACGTCACCTCCGGTCACGACGACGGTGACCGTACGAGGGTCGGCGTGCCGAGCAGGACGCGGTGGTCGGAGCAGGCCTTGCCGCCGCGGCTGAGCGGGGACGGCTGGGCGTCGCCGGTCGAGGCCGAAGGGACGTGGTCGGCCTCGTGGGTGAAGATCATGTCGATCTCGCAGGGCCGCCCGTGGTGTCGGCTTCGACCGTGCCCTCGCCGTACCCGGGGCAGTGCGCGGGATCGTTGTCGTCAGCCTCCCGGTAGTGGCCGTTGCTGGGCGTGTCGACCTGGGAGGAGGAGAAGCCGTCCATGCGGCCGAAGTCGTTGAGGTCTCCGGCCAGGATCACCTGGTACCCGGCGGCGTGGTAGGCGCCGAGGTGGGACCGGCCGGGGCGGCCGCGGCGACGAGCCCGTCGGTGGTGGGACCGTGGTGCGTCGTGCTGCCCGCCCGGCGGAAGATCTACGCGATGGGTCCGAGCCACGTCCCGCCGGAGACGTCCACCGTCTGGCCCGTCACGAAGCGGCCCTGCGGGCCTGCCAGGAAGCCGACGACGTCGGCGACGTCCTCCGGCTCGCCGAGCCGCCCGAGCGCGGTGATGGCCTCGATGCCGGCGACCACCTCGGGGATGTGGCTGTAGCCGGCGGTCATGTCGGTCCTGATCGCGCCGGGCGCGATCGTGTTCACGGTGATGCCGCGCCTGCCGAGCTCGTTGGCCAGCGTCGGGGCCATGGCCTCCAGCGCCGCCTTGGTGATCGTGTAGCCGATCTGCATGGTGACCGCGAAGCGGCTGGCCGCCGAGCCCATGTTGATGATCCGGCCACCGTCGTTCAGCAGCGGCAGCGCGCGCTGGATCACGAAGAACGGCGTGCTCACGTTGACCGCGAGCAGCCGCTCGAACTCCTCGGGGGTGACCTGGGAGATGGGGTTGGTCGAGGCGATGCCCGCGTTGTTGACCAGGATGTCCAGCCCGCGTCCCGCCAGCCCGGCGGTCAGCCCGCCGAACAGCTCGTCCAGCGCGCCGGGCTCGCCGAAGCGGGCTTGCACGGCGAACGCCTGGCCGCCTGCCTCCTCGATGCGTGCCACGCTCTCCTTGGCCGCCGCTTCGTTGCCGCCGTAGTGTACGGCGACCAGCGCGCCCTCCGCGGCCAGCCGCAGCGCGACCGCCCGCCCGATCCCCCGCGACCCGCCCGTCACCAGCGCCGTCCTGCCGGTCAGCGTGCCCATTGTCGTACTCCCTCACTCGGTGGCCGGCCCTCGGTGGATCCGGCGATGGGTCAACAGTGCCGAGGACCGCTCACCGCACACTCACCGCCGCCTCACCGCCACACCCGAGCCGGTGAGCCATCACCCCGGGCGGTGAGGCGGCCCCCGGGCGCTGAGGCGGCGCCCCGGTGGTGTGGCCACGCCCCGGTGGTGTGGCCACGCCCCGGTGGTGTGGCCGCGCCCCGGTGGTGTGGCGGCGTAACGGCGGCCGGCCCCGCATCGCCGGAGGAGCGTCTCCCTGGACAGGGCCCGGCCGAAGTGCGGCGACTGGCGGTGGGGCGGCTTGCAGTACCTAGGTCAGAACGTCGGCGAGGCAGGCGGCGAAGGCGCGGGGGCGGAAGACCGAGCCGTTGTGCCCGCCGGGGAAGGTGGCGTAGGCCACGCCGAGGGCGTCCGCGAGGCGGATCGCGCACTCGCGGGCGAAGATCGTGCCCGACGTCTCACCGACCGCGGGCACGATGCGGGCCGCCTTGAGCGCGTCCACGTCCAGGATGTGCCGTCTGACGGCGGGCGCGTCGTACGTCAGGAAGAACTCGAGGTTGGGCACCCGCTCGGGCCCAGGCGGCGTGAGCGCGACGTCGGGCTCGCGATCGGACGGGTCGACACCCGCCAGCACGGCGAACTCGCGCAGCGCGGCCAACGCTCCCGAGGCGGCGAACGTGGCCTCCACCGAGCTCTGCGCCGCGGCGGCGCGCTCCCGCTCGGGCTCGGTCAGGAGCTGCGTGGCCGGCGGTTCGTGCGCGACGAGCGTGCGGACCTGCTCGGGATGGCGGCCGGCGAACTCCAGGGCGATCAGCGCGCCGATGCTGCTGCCGCAGACGTACGCGGGCTCGCTCGTGAGCGCGGCCAGCAGGTGGTGCACGTCGTCGGCGTGGGTGGTGATGTCCGGCGCGCCCGCCTCCGGGGAGATCCGGCTGGCAGAAAGGCCGCGGCGGTCATAGGTGAGCACCGTGTAGCGGTCGGCCAGGTGCCCCGCGAGCGTGGAGCTGACGCCGGCGTCGCCGTCACCGCCCGCGATCAGCAGCAGGAGCGGGCCCGTGCCCCTCAGCACGTAGTGCAGGGACGCTCCGGGAACCTCAATTACATCTGATTTCTGATGCATCATAATTTAGATATATCATGCCTGGCATGAACGGGCTCGAGCTTTTCCTCCTCGGACACCGGCTGATCGAGATCGGCCAGGAGGCCATCCCTCGCTCCGGCTTCCACGCCCTTCCCGCCGGGGCACGAGCGGTGCTGGTGGACGCGTTCCGTCACCCGGGCAGCTCCATCGGGGAGATCACCGAGCGGACCGGGTTGCCGCAGAGCCTCGTGTCGTCCGCGGTGGCCAGGTTCAGGGACGAGGGCGTGATGACGACGGAGCCCGACCCGGCCGATCGGCGACGGACTCTGGTGTCTCCCGCGCCGGGCATGCCCGAGCAGGGGAAACGGCATGCCGCGACGGCGACCGTGGACGCGGCGCTGGCCCGGGCGCTGGGGGTCGAGGAGTCCCGGGTCGCGGTGCTGGTGGAGACGTTGGAGGAGCTGGCCGAGGCACTCGGAGCACGCGCGGGGGATGAACACCGGCCACGGTCCTGAGGCAGGCCGTACGAGGAACGCCCGGCATTTCCCGGCTTTTGCCGCGATCATGGAAGTGATCCCGAGGCCCGAGGAGCGAGCATGCCCGCACTGGAAGGTGCCGCCGCGGCGGCGGCCAAGGCCGTCGCGCAGCGTGCCGCGCAGGAATGGCTGGCGTTCCGCTCCGCCCGTCAGGAGCGCAACTCGGACCTGAGCGCGCTGATCAGGAGCGAGCTCCCCGACCGCCTGGTCAGGCGCAGTTTCCAGCGCCAGGTGGAGGCGATCGCCGACGGGGTGGACCGCCGGCTGCTCGCGCTCGTCGAGCAGGAGTACGGCGGGCTGTCCAGCAACGACAGGGCCGCCGCGCTGCTCGAGGCCGTCGCAACGCTGCAGCGGGCCGACTTCTCCGACCGGGCGGTCTTCGACGCCGCGGCCGACCCGATCCTGCTGGCCAGGCGGATCCGAGGGCAGGTCGCCGACCCGCGCCCGCAGCTCGGCGAGGCGGGCGGGCAGCTCTACGACGTGCTGCTCGAGGAGTGCGTCGAGTGCGTGGTGCGCATCCTGCAGCAGCTGCCGCAGTACCTGCCCAGGGCCGCCACCGAGCTGCTCGGCAGGACGTCCCGGCTCGGCGAGCAGCTCGACGAGCTGGGCAGGCAGGTCTCGACGATCATGGCCAGGCTGCCCGCGCGGACGCTCGACGCCCCGGCGGGCGTGCAGGACGACGCCGAGTTCGAGCGCCGCTACCTCGAGCACGTGAGCAGGACGCTGGACGAGGTCGAGCTGTTCGGCGTCCGGGTGGAGAACTTCCGGCCGCGGGTCACGCTGAGCATCGCCTACATCAGCCTGTCTGTCTCGGCGGACAGCCGCGGGCCCGAGCGGGAATGGCCGCGGTTCGGCGACCTGACGGACGCGCCCGCCCACCACGGCGCGACCACGTTACCCGCCGAGAGCGCGCTCGGGCGGGCGCCGCGAACGCTGCTCAGAGGCGACGCGGGGTCCGGCAAGAGCACGCTGCTGCGCTGGCTGGCGGTCACCGCGGCGCGCGGCGGCTTCCAGGGCGAGCTGGCCGGGTGGAACGGCTGCGTGCCGTTCGTCGTCAAGCTCCGCAGCCACCCTTCCGGGGTCCTGCCGGGTCCCGAGGACTTCCTGGCCGACGTCGCGGGCCCGCTGGCCGGGCGGATGCCCGCGGGGTGGGCGCACCGCGTCCTGGAGTCCGGGCGGGCGCTCCTGCTGGTCGACGGGGTGGACGAGCTGGCCGTACGGCACCGCCCGGCCGTCAGGCAGTGGCTGCGCGGTCTGATGTCCGCCTACCCGGAGATCAGGACCGTGGTGACCTCCCGCCCGGCCGCCGCGGACGCGCGGTGGCTGGAGGTGGAGGGTTTCGCCTCGGTCGTGCTGGAGCCGCTGACGCCGTTCGACCTGCGCGAGCTGGTACGCCAGTGGCACGTGGCGATGCGCGGCTCCAGGAGCCTGCCGTGCGCGCCGGTGAAGCTGGACGAGTACGAGGGCGCGCTGCTCGCCCGGCTCGAGGGCGGCAGGCACCTGCAGCTGCTGGCCTCGTCCCCGCTGCTGGCCACGATGCTCTGCGCGCTCAATCTGGACCGGGGCAAGCAGCTCCCGCGCAACCGGATGGGGCTGTACGCGGCGGCGCTCGAGCTGCTGCTCGAGCGGCGCGACGTCGAGCGCGGCATCTCCGCGGAGGTCGTGCTCGAACCCGAGCAGAAGATCCGCATCCTGCAGGACCTGGCCTGGCAGCTGACGGTGTGGGGCCGCTCGGAGCTGTCCAAGGTGACCGCGCTGCGCCGCGTCGCCGACAAGATCGCGACCATGCCCCGGGTGGAGGCGACGGCCGAGGCCGTCCTCGACCACCTGCTCCAGCGCAGCGGCGTGATCAGGGAACCCGTCATGGGGCGGATCGACTTCGTCCACCGCACGGTGCAGGAGTACCTCGCCGCCAAGCAGGCGGCCGACGACGCCGACGTGGAACCCCTCATCGAGCGGGCGCACCTGGACCAGTGGCGCGAGACCGTCGTGATGGCCGCCGGGCACGCCAACGCCCCGGTGCGCCGCGAGCTGCTCGCCGGGCTGCTCGATCGGGCCCATCAGGGCGACCGGCACTCCCGGCGGCTGCGCCTGCTGGTGGCGGGGTGCCTGGAGACCGTGCAGGAGCTGCCCTCCGACCTCAGGGAGCGCATCGACGCCTGCCTGGCCGAGGTGATCCCGCCCCGCAACGACGCCGAGGCCAGGTCGCTGGCCCTGGCCGGGACGGAGGCGCTGCGCCGCCTGCCCGTCGACCTGCGAGGCCTGACGACGGCCAGGGCGGCCGCGACCGTCCGCACGTGCTGGCTGGTGAACGGGCCTGAGGCGCTGGCGAAGCTGGCCGGGTACGCCGGTGACGGCCGCAGGGAAGTCAGGAGCGAACTGTTCACCGGCTGGCCGTACTTCGACCCTGACACCTACGCAGCCGAGGTCCTCGCCGAGGTCGAACCACCTCTCGGAAGCGTGGACATCGAAAGTCGCCGGATGTTCGACGGCGTCGGACGGCTCAGGAAGGTCAACGAGCTGGACGTCAGGTGCTCCGTCGACGATCTGGGCTTCCTCAGGAAGGTCGCGCCCCTGTCCTCTCTGGCGGTGCGGGAGCTGGACGGCGCCACGCTGGAGGACCTGACGTGCCATCCGGCGCTGACGTGGCTGTGGATCCACTTCAGGCCGCAGCGGCAGGTGGATCTCGAGGCACTCTCCCGGTTGCCCGAACTGTCGGAGCTCAAGCTGCGCGGGGTCGACTTCACCGACCTGCGGTTCCTGGACACGGTCGCGGCCATGAAATCGCTGGTGCTGGACGACCTGAGCCGGGTGCGCGACTTCACCCCCGTCGCCCGCCACACGGGATTGCGAAGCCTTTCGCTCTACAAGGCAGACCTGCGGGATCTTACGTTCATCGCCGGCCTTCCCGCCCTGGACTATGTCCTGCTGAACGCCTCCACGGTCGACGGAGACCTGGAGGCGGTCGTGTCGGCCACGCCTCGGCTGGAGCATCTCTCACTCTTCAACAGCGACTGGGTGAGCGACCTGGGTCCGCTTCGTGATCGCCGCCTGTACAGGCTGCAGGTGGGTGAGTGCGCGAACGTGCGGGACCTGACTCCCATCGCCGACCAGCAGAACCTGTCCATCCTGTTGCTGCGGGCCACGGGTGTCACCGATCTCGGCCCGATCGCGGGTCTGTACAACCTCCGCTATGTGAACGTCCACGGCAGCCGCGGGATCAGCGACCTCAGCCCGCTGGCGTCCCTTCCGGCCCTGGAGAGCGTCTCCCTCGGCGGCACCGCGCCCACGCTCGACCTGTCCCCTCTGGCGGGGAAGCAGAACCTCACCGTGTACGTGGACAGCACCCAGGAGTTGCGCAACACCCGGCTGCTCCACCGGAGCGTCAAGATCGTCCGCTCCTAGCGGCCGTGCCGTACCAGAAGACGGCGCGGGCCCCCCGCCCGCGCCCTCTGCACCGTCAGTTGCGGGTGAACTGGAGTGTGGAGACGGTGGTCCAGCCGTTGCGCTTGCGCTTGTCGACCATCTTGAGCGTCGTGTCGTCGCAGGTGAAGGTGGCGTGCTGGACCAGGGGGCCGTCGTAGATGCCCTGGGCCAGGTTGGCGCGCACCGACCAGGACGGGCCCTTGATGTCCGAGTAGATGGTCCTCCCCCTGGCGTTCCCGGTGGCGCCCGTGCGGGAAGTCGCCAGCACGCCCTGGCGGTCGCCCGTGATGGTGGCGCGCACCTTGAGCACGCCCGTGAACTGGTTCCAGCCCGACGTGGCGTCGCTGCTGTCCTTGAAGGCGACCTTCTGCGAGCCGGTGAAGTCATAGGTCGCGGCGGTCGTGGTCAGCGTGAGCCTGGCGCCCGCGCCGCCCTTGGACACGTCGACGGCCGTGGGGCTGTTCACGGTCTTGCCCTTGGCGACGATCTTCATGGCGGTCAGCTTCCACGACCCGAGGTAGCACGCGGGCGTGGCCTGCGCCGGTACGGCAAGCCCCCCGGAGACCAGCACGGCGGTCAGGCTCAGCCCTAAAGCATTTCGGAACATCAAAAATCCCCTCATGTCGCAGGTTCCGCTGGAACATATCGGACCCCTGGCCACAAGGGGATCAAGGGGGGTGCCCGGCGCGATCACCGGACACCCCGCCTGGCTACCACCAGCCGAAAGGCCCCGGCACGCGCGGATCCTGCGGCAGCGGGACGACCTGCGGCGCCCACGCCTGCGTCGGCACCCCGACAGGTGGCAACAGCCCGGCCAGCTGCATCTCGCCGGTGAGCTGGTCCAGCATCGCGCTGATGTCGCCGATGTTCGGCACCACGCCGGTCACCGTCTTGGCCAGCGCCCGGAAGGCGTCCGGCAGCCCCGCTCCCGTGCGGTTCGGGTCGCCGAGGTCCAGCGGCGTACAGCTGGACTTGATGATCTGGAAGAGCCGGTCGACCCGCCGGGAGTCCCGCTCCCTGAACCCGTCCTGGAAGTCGTCGTGGTGCGCGAGGACGAGCGCTGCCAGTCCTGTGATGTGCGGCGCCGCCATGGACGTGCCGTCCCAGGCGGCGTAGTCGTTCGGCGGGATCGACGACAGCACGGCCACACCCGGCGCGCAGACGTCGACCTCGGGCCCGTGGCAGGTGAACTGGGCCGAGAAGTAGCCCTCAGGGGTGCTCGGCTCGAGGGCCTGGGCCGCGTGCGAGCTGTCCTCAGGGAACGTGCCGGACTTGCCGATCGCCGCGACCGTCAGCACGATCGGCATGTTGCCGGGGAAGTTGACCGGCCCGGCGTCGTTGCCGGCGGCGACCACGGCGGCCACGCCCGCGTTCCTGGCCTCCTCGATCTTGGCGGCGACCAGGGCGGAGCTCTCCGGGGTGCCGAGGCTGAGGTTGAGGACGTCGATCTCCTGGTGGATGCAGTAGTCGATCGCCTCGATCAGGTCGCTCAGCCTGCCGCCGGGGAAGATCTTGCAGGCGTGCACCTCCGCCTCGACCGCGAAGCCGACCACACCCCTGCCGTTGTCCGAGCCGGTGATCACGCCCGCGCAGTGCGAACCGTGGTGGACGGTGTCCACCCGCCAGCCCATGGGCTTGTTGTCGACCAGGTCGACGCCCTTGGTGACCTGCCCCTCAAGGTCGTTGTGCTGCCCGCCCACACCCGAGTCGATGATGGCGACCTTGACCCCGGCGCCGCGGAACGTGGGCGGCAGCCTGTGCAGCTGCATGGCCTCCTGTCCCCAGCCGAAGGTCTGCTGCTCGGGGAAGTCGGGGATGGTGTCCGACAGCTTCTTCAGCACGACCAGGTTGTCGCGGTCGGTCGACAGCGCCGGGCGGCTCGTCAGCATGCTCCAGTGGCCGCTCTCCGGCTTGAACTCCACGACGGCGATCGAATCCGGGGTCTCCCCCGTCAGCGTGACCGAGGCCCGGCCGTCCTGCCCGGTGATCGTCTGGGCGGGCCAGAGCGATCCGGTGATCTGGATGGTGGCGCCCGGGATCGGATTCCCCTCGGAGTCCGTGACAAGGAAGGAGAAGGTGGAGTTGAGCCCGAGCGGCAGGACCATCTTGGTCCTCGGGACCATGCCGACCGCCGTGTAGGTGAGCAGGTGGTCACGCTCCAGATGCACCTGAGGCAGCTGGCGCGTCAGCGAGTCGGCGTGCTCGCGCGTCATCTCGGCCACCGTCACGTCGGGAAACGCCACCGTGTCCGCGGACAGCAGCCCCACCTTGTCCGCCATCTTCAGCTGCCGGTGCACCTTGACCTGCGGATCGCGGTCGAGCAGCTCGTGCAGCTTGCCGGAGTCGAGGGCAGGCGCGCCCACCCCCATGGCCCCGAGGATCGGCTGCGGCACCGCCGCCACCATGTAACGCCGCGGGCGGCTCTCGACCGGTGCCGGCGCCGCCCCCTTCCCGCGGCCGGACGATCTGGGCGGCCTGGGATTGCTGCTTTCGCTCATTGCCTCTTGACTCTCTTTGAAGATCACACTGATGCGCTAGTAGAGCTGGACGGGGGAATCCGGCTCGATCGTCACCTGGGGGCCGAATTTCGCCTTGAGCTCGTCGGCGTGTGCCGGCGTCATCTCCACCGTGAGCAGGCTCGGTCTCTCCGCCGAGCCCAGCTTGCGCTGAACCGTCACCTCGGGGTCGCGGTCGAGCTCGCTCGCCACCGTCGCCAGCACGGACGGGTCCGTGCTGCCGACGATGAACGGCGCGCGCCCGGGTCGGCCGTTGGCCGACCCGGGCTCGTTTGATGGCTCGCTCACGGCGACGGGCGGTTCTGCTGGCCGAGGCGGCCGATCTGGGCGATCACCGTCTGGATCTGTGCCAGGCACGCCTCGAACTGCCCGCTCCTGTACAGGCGCACGGCCTGCACGGTCATCGGCACGGCCTCAGCCAGCTGCGGCGACTGCGGGACCACCGTCCGCAGCCAGCCGTGCAGCTGCTGCAGCGCCATCGCACACTGCACCTGCAGCTGGCTCGTCTGCCCCGCGCCCACGCCGGGCGCGATGCCCACTCCTCCTGCGGTCATGCCCCAGCGCTCCTGTCCGTCCATCGCAACCATCCGCCCCTCTCAGGAACCGGCGCCCACGGGCACCGGCTGCTGCTGCGGGACGCCCTGCTGACCTGCCATCTGCGGCATCGCCTGGTCGATCATCTGGTTCAGGATCGTGCGTACGGCGGGCAGGCCGTACTGCACGCCCAGGCGGGCGATCTGGGTCCAGAAGGTCGTCGGGTTCGACGTCGCCGCCTGCTGGGCCTGCTGGGCCTGGAACGGCGAGAGGATGCCGCCGAGGGCACCGCCGATGAACCCGCCGATCGACTCGCCCATGTCGCCGCCGATCCAGCCGCCCAGCTCCCGCCCGGCGAAGCTGCCGCCGATGCCGCCGACGACGCCCATCGGCGCGACGCCCTGCTGCTGGCCGTACTGGCCTTGCATGCCCTGCTGCTGGCCGTACTGACCCTGCTGGCCGTACTGACCCTGCTGGCCGTACTGACCCTGCATGCGCTGCTGCTGAGCCTGCTGGGCCGCGAGCTGCTGCATGTACTGCTGCCGCATGTGCGGCGGGATCTGGGTCGGCGTCTGCGCCTGGAACGGCCACAGGCTCTCGGCGATGTCACCGACCACGCCGCCCAGCTGGGAACCGATCTGCGAACCCTGCTGCCCGCCGATCCAGTCACCCAGCTGGCCACCCGCCCAGCCACCGACCGAGCTGCCCACACCCATGGGCGAGACACCCTGCTGCTGGCCGTACTGACCCTGCATGCCCTGCTGCTGCCTCTGGGCGGCGAGCTGCTGCATGTACTGCTGCCGCATGTGCGGCGGGATCTGCGTCGGCGTCTGCGCCTGGAACGGCCACAGGCTCTCGGCGATGTCACCGACCACGCCGCCGAGCTGGGAACCGATCTGCGAACCCTGCTGGCCACCGAGCCAGTTGCCCAGCTGACCGCCCGCCCAGCCACCGACCGAGCTGCCCACACCCATGGGCGAGACACCCTGCTGCTGGCCGTACTGGCCTTGCATGCCCTGCTGCTGAGCCTGCTGGGCCGCGAGCTGCTGCATGTACTGCTGCCGCATGTGCGGCGGGATCTGGGTCGGCGTCTGCGCCTGGAACGGCCACAGGCTTTCGGCGATGTCGCCGACCACGCCACCGATCTGAGAACCGATCTGCGCACCCTGCTGCCCACCGAGCCAGTCGCCCAGCTGGCCGCCAGCCCAGCCACCGGCCGTGCTGCCCAGCCCCATCGGCGTGACGCCCTGCTGCTGGCCGGGCATCGGCCTGGGCATGTTCGGCTGCATGTATGTCATGGTCTTTCCCCCGAGACTGACAGCCAGCTCCGCTGCTGGCTCATCACGGCTGACTACATACCGCCGTTGTCTGATTACTAAATGCGACGCAAGCAACAGTCTCGCCAAGACGAGGAGCGAACATTTTGCTCCTCGACCGGCAACCGGTCCGACCGCCCTCACCTGCGGGCTTTGCCAAGGTCATAGGGGTCCGCGCACGAGCTCCCATGGCTCTCCTGTGGGCAGCTTCCACAGGGTTTCGGCAGGCAAATGATCACGCTATAGTGCGGGCATTCATCGTTCGGCAGGGAGGCGATCGCCGTGACCGAGCACGAGCCGCCCCAGCTCGACACCAGCACGCCGCATTCGGCCCGGGTGTGGAACTACTGGATCGGCGGCAAGGACAACTACCCGGTCGACCGCGAGGTCGGCGACCAGGTCATGGCCGCCTATCCCGACATCGTGGAGATCGCCCGCCAGTCGCGCCACTTCCTGGCCCGCGCCGTGCGGTTCCTGACCGGTCAGGCCGGTATCGACCAGTTCCTCGACCTGGGCACGGGGCTGCCCACCGTGGACAACACGCACGAGGTGGCCCAGCGGGCCATCCCGACCGCGCGGATCGTCTACGTCGACAACGACCCGCTGGTCCTGGTGCACGCCCGCGCCCTGCTCACCTCGACGCCCGAGGGCGTGACCGACTACATCGACGCCGACGTCCACGACGTGGAGCGGATCCTGCGAGACGCCGCGGCCACCCTGGACCTCTCCCGGCCGGTCGCGGTGATGATGCTCGGCATCCTGGGCAACGTCGCCGACTACCGGGAGGCCCGCGACATCGTGCGGCGCCTGATGGCGGCGGTGCCGTCCGGGTCGTACCTGGTGGTCAACGACGGCACCAAGGACGCCAAGGCCGAGGAGGCCCAGGCCGCGGCCGACATGCGCGCCGAGGCCGGCGACCCGTACCGGCTCAGCACGCCGGCCGAGATCGAGGCCTACTTCGAGGGGCTCGAGCTGGTCGAGCCCGGTGTGGTGCGCACCGCGGAGTGGCGGCCCGAGCTCCACCAGCTGCGGGCCGCCCTGCTCGACGTGCACTGCGGCGTGGCCAGGAAGCCCTGACCCGCCGTCAGTGGACCCGCTGCCCCTCGACGTAGGTGGCCAGCACGGTGGTCTCCCCGAGCTCTTCCGCCGGGATGGCCAGCGGGTCGCGGTCGGCGATCACGAGGTCTGCCAGCTTGCCCTGCTCGATGGTCCCGGTCCGGGTGTCGAGGTGGTTCACCCAGGCCGTGCCGATCGTGTAGGCGGCCAGCGCCTCCCGCACGTGGAGGCGCTGCTCGGGGAGGAACGCCGGGCCGCTCCCCTCCGGCAGCCTGCGGTTGACCGCGACGTGGATGCCGAGGAACGGGTCCGGGCTGCTGACCGGCCAGTCGCTGCCCGCCACCAGGCGCGCCCCCGCCCGCTGCAGGGCGCCGAAGGGATATTGCCAGCCCGCGCGCTCGGTGCCGAGGAACGGGATGGTCAGCTCGTCCATCTGCGGCTCGTGGGCGGCCCACAGGGCCTGGATGTTGGCGGCGATCCCGAGCGTGGCGAACCTGGGCACGTCGTCGGGGTGGACGACCTGCAGGTGGGCGATGTGGTGACGGTTGTCGTTCTGCCCGTTCACCTTGCGCGCCGCTTCGAAGGCGTCCAGCGCCTCCCTGGCCGCCCGGTCGCCGACGGCGTGCACGTGGACCTGGACGCCGACGGCGTCCAGGCGGGTCACGTAGGCGCGCAGCTCCTCCGGCCCGACGAAGCTGATGCCCTGGTTGGCCGTCTGGCAGCCGCAGCCGTCCAGGTAGGGGGAGGTCATCGCGGCGGTGAAGTTCTCCGCGACGCCGTCCTGCATGATCTTCACGCTGCCGGCGCGGAACCGGCCGGTCGTCTCGCGCCTGCCGAGGAGTTCGGGGATCTGCTCCTCGCCGCGTTCCCTGTCCCACCACAGCGCGCCGATCACGCGCGCGGTCAGCAGGCCCGACTCGGCTGCGCTGCGGTAGGCCTGCTGGACCTCCGGGCTCACCATCGCGTCCTGCCAGGCCGTCACCCCGGCCGCGTGCATGCGCCGCTGGCCGGCCTCCAGAGCGCGCAGCATCATCTCGGGCGTCGGCTCGGGCATGTGGCGGCCCACCAGGTGGGCGGCGCCCTCGTGGAGCGTTCCCTGCGGGGTCCCGTCCGCTTCGCGTTCGATGCGGCCGTCGGCCGGGTCGGGGGTGTGCGCGTCGACGCCGCACAGCTCCAGTGCCCTGGTGTTGACCCAGGCGCCGTGGCCGTCCCTGTTGATCAGGTGTACGGGCCGGTCGGGGACGATCTCGTCCAGTTGGTGGCGGCTCGGCGTGCCGCCGGGGAACCAGTCCATCGACCAGCCGCCGCCGGAGATCCACTCGGCGTCGGGGTTGGCCTCGGCGTAGCGGCGGATGGCGGCCAGGGCCTCCACCTGGTCGCCGGCGTCGTGCAGGTCGCACCGGATCATGGTGAGCCCGGCCAGCACCGGATGCGCGTGCGCGTCCTGGAACCCGGGCAGCAGGGCGTGCCCGGCCAGGTCGACGACCTCGGTGTCCGGGCCGATCAGGTCGCGGACGTCCTGCTCGTCGCCGACGGCTACGATGCGCCCGCCGCGGACGGCGGCCGCCGAGGCGGTGGTCCCGGCCGGATCCAGCGTCTGGACGGGGCCGTTGCAGAAGACCAGGTCGGCGGCGATCATGACAGCTCTCCCAGGGGACGGACGGACCAGGGGCGGACGCGCTCGACGGCGGAGCCGATGCGGAAGACCTTCGCGTCGTCGTAGGTGCGGCCGACGATCTGCACGCCGGTCGGGACGCCCGCGGACGACAGTCCGGAGGGCACGTTGAGCACGGGGCAGCGGCTGGCGATGTTGAAGACCGGCGTCAGCGCGTACTCCAGGTACTGATCCAGCTCGACGCCGTTGATCGACAGCTTGCGCTCGACGAAGTCCTCGCCCGCGGGCAGGGCCGCGGTGCCGCTGGTGGGGCAGATCAGCGCGTCGAAGCGGTCGAGCAGGCCGCCGATCACCTCGTAGATCTGCGCCTCCAGCTCGAGCCCGGCCAGCAGCCCGTCGCGCTCGAACACCGCGTGCGAGTCCTTGGCGAAGGCCAGCGCGTACGGCGTGAGCAGATCGCCGTGCTCGGCCGCCACCCGCGCCACCATGGGACCGAAGATGCCGCCGAAGTGGATCAAGGCGGCCCGCATGACGGTCGTCCTGCTCAGGCCCGGCTCCACCTCCTCCACGATCGCCCCCGCGGAGGCGAGCGCGTCGGCGACCGCCCGGGTGTTGGCGGCCACGTCGGGTTCGATCTCCCAGTCGCCGAGGTTGGGCGCGTAGGCGATGCGCAGCCCGCGCACGTCTCCCAACTGCTCGGGAATCCGTACGGCAGGCCGCAGCGAGACCACGTCCCGCGGATCGGGCCCGACGATCACGTTCTCGAGCAGCGCGCAGTCGGCGACGGTGCGCGCCATCGGCCCGTCGTGGCAGTAGTGGTCGAGGTTGTAGGGAGGCATGGCAGGCACCCGCCCGTACGGCGGCTTGTAACCGACGGTGCCGGTGGCCGAGGCGGGCAGGCGGATCGACCCGCCGATGTCGGACCCGGTGGCGAGCGTCGCCGAACCGGAGGCCAGGGCCGCTCCCGACCCGCCGGAGGAGCCGCCGGGAGAGTAGGCCAGGTTCCACGGGTTGCGCGTCAGCCCCCACAGGCGCGAGTGCGTGAACGCGGCACAGCAGAACTCGGGCGTGGTGGTGCGCGCGTGGATGATGCCGCCGGCGGCGACGATGCGTTCCAGGATCGGATGGGTGGTGTCGGCCACGTCGTCGGCGAGGGCCAGCGAGCCGTCCGAGGCGCGGCGGCCCGCGATGGGCTGCTCGTCCTTGGCGGCCACGGGCAGCCCTTCCAGCGGGCGCTGCGTGCCGTGCAGGTAGGCGTGCTCGGCCTGGGCGGCCTGCTCGAGCGCCTCGTCGAACAGGCGCTCGCTCAGGGCGTTGACCTGAGGTTCGACAGCCTCGGCCCGTTCGACGACGGCGGTCATCAGCTCGACGGGCGAGAGCTTTCTGGCCTTGAACAGTTCCAGGGCCTCGGTGGCGGACAGGTAGGCGAGGTCACTCACACGGTCTCCTGAAGGGCGCGCCTGTCGGCGGCGATCTGGGCGGGATCCCAGCCGGGCCGCGGCACGGAGTGCAGCAGCAGGCGGGTGTAGGGGTGTTCGGGCTGGGACAGCACCCGGCCCGTCGGGCCTGATTCGACGACGCGCCCCTGGAAAAGCACGACGACGTCGTCGGCGACGTGCCGGACCAGGGCGAGGTCGTGGCTGATGAACACGTAGGCGATGTCGAGGTCGCGCCGGATCTCGGTCAGCAGGTCGAGGATCTGCGCCTGGATCGACACGTCGAGCGCGGAGGTGGCCTCGTCCAGGATCAGCACCTTCGGCTCGGTGGCCAGCGCGCGGGCTATCGCGACCCGCTGGCGCTGCCCTCCCGACAGCTTCCTGGGCCGCGCGGCGGCCTCACGTGCGCCGAGCCCCACCCGTTCGAGCAGCTCGTCGCGCCGCCTGGCGCGCTCTGGCCCGCTCTGGGCGAAGTGCAGCCGCAGCGACTCCTCGATGCAGCCGGCGACGGTGACGCGGGGATCGAGCGACAGGTAGGGGTCCTGGAACACCATCTGGATCTCCCTGGCCCTGGCCAGCCGGGCCGCGCGTCCCCTGGGGGCCTGCGAGCGGTCGCGGCCCAGGACGCGGATGTGCCCGGCGTCCGGCCGTTCCAGGCCGACGAGCATCCGCGCGGTGGTCGTCTTGCCCGATCCTGACTCGCCCACCACGGCCAGCGACCCGCCGGGCGGCAGGACGAAGGAGACGTCGTCGACGGCCACGTGGTCGCCGAAGGTCTTGCGCAGCCGATCGATCTCCAGCACGTTCTCACTCATGCACGGCCTCCTGTGCGCGCCAGCACGCCACTTGCGCTCGGTCGACGGGCTCCAGCGGGGGCGTGCCGTCCGCGCACCGCTCGATGGCGCGGGGGCAGCGCGCGGCGAAGGCGCAGCCTGCCGGCGCCTCGGCCAGTGACAGCGGGCGTCCGGCGATCCCGTGCGGGGGCTGGTCGGACTCCAGCCGGGGTGTGGCGGCCAGCAGCCCGGAGGTGTAGGGGTGCCTCGGCCGCGCGAACAGCTCACCGGTGTCCTGCGCCTCGACGATCCGGCCCGCGTACATGACGTAGATGCGGTCGCAGATCGCCGCGGCCAGCTCCAGGTCGTGCGTGACGAACAGCATCCCCATCCCCCGCGCGGCCCGCAGCCGTGCCAGGATGGAGATCACCTCGGCCTGCGTGGTGACGTCGAGCGCCGTCGTCGGCTCGTCGGCCAGCAGCAGGTCAGGCTCGCAGGCCAGCGCTCCGGCGATCATCACCCGCTGGAGCATGCCGCCGGAGAACTCGTGCGGATACCGGCGGACGGCGGCCCGCGGGTCGCGGATGCCGACCGCCTCGAGCAGCTCCACGGCCCGCTCCAGAGCCTGCTTGTACGGCAGGCCGCCCGCCCGCAGCCCTTCGGTGACGAAGTCGCCGATCCTGCGCACCGGGTTGATGGAGGCCCGCGGATCCTGGAAGATCATCGCGACCCGCTTGCGGCGCAGCGCGCGGAGCCGGGCGCCCGGCAGGGACAGCACGTCGTCCCCGTCGAGCAGCACCCGGCCGGTGGCGGCCGCCTGCCCGGGGAGCAGGCCGAGAACGCTCCTGCAGGTGACGGACTTCCCCGAGCCCGACTCGCCGACGAGCCCGACGGACTCGCCCGGGGCGACCCGCAGCGACACGGCGTCGAGGATGGGCCTGGCGGCCTGGTCCTGCGGCAGCCGTACGGACAGGTCCTCGATCTCCAGCAGAGTGGTTGCCATCAGCGCTCCCTCACGGCGACCTTGTCGGCGATGCCCTCGCCGACGACGCTGAAGGCGACCACCGTGATCACCACGGCGGCGCCGGGGGCGAGCGCGGGAAGCATGGCGCCCTGGAGCATGGCGGAAGCCCCTTCGTTGATCATCGTGCCCCAGTCGGGGGTGGGCGGCTGGGTGCCGAACCCGAGGAAGGACAGGGCGGCCAGGTCCATGAGCGCGTACCCGAAGTTGATCGCCGACTGCGCCAGGATGAGCGGGAGGACGTTGGGCACCAGGTGCTTGACGCAGATCACCCAGCCGGACCAGCCCTGCACGCGGTAGGCCTGGACGTAGGGCCTGGACATCTCCCTGATGGTCACGCTGCGGGCCAGCCGGCCGACGTAGGGGGCGTAGGCCAGGCTCATCGCGACCACGGGGGCGACGAGGCCGGGCCCGAACACCGCGACCAGGATGATCGCCAGCAGCAGCGCGGGGAAGGCGAAGACGAGGTCCATGGCGCGTGACAGGACCGAGTCGGTGATCCCGCCGATCCAGCCGGCCGCGACCCCGAGCAGGGTGCCCACCAGCGTCGACAGGGTGACCACGAGCAGCGGGCCGAGCAGTCCTGCGCGGGCGCCGTAGATCAGCCGGGACAGGATGTCCCTGCCTGACTGGTCGGCTCCCAGGGGGTGGTCGGCGCTCGGTCCGCTCAGCGCGGACGCGAAGTCGATCGCGAGGGGGTCGTGCGGGGCGATCACCGGCGCCAGCAGCGCGGCGAACACCAGCACGATCAGCAGGGCGACGGCGGCCACGAGCAGCTTGTCGGCCTTGAGCAGGAAGCGGCGATGGAGGCCGGCGGTGGTGCTCACGGTCATGAGGCGGTCCTCCCGACGTGGGACAGGCGCGGGTCGATGAACGGCTGCACCAGGTCGACCAGCAGGTTGGACAAGGTGAAGGCCACCACGATGAGGACCGTGGTCGCCTGCACGACGGGGAAGTCCTTGACGGTGACCGAGCTGACCAGCAGCTGCCCGACCCCGGACAGGCCGAAGGCCGTCTCGACGATCGAGGTGGCGACCAGCAGGCCGGCCACCACCGTGCCGGTGACGGTGCTGATCGGGCCGAGCGAGTTGCGCAGCACGTGCCGCTGGATCACCGCCCGCTCCGCCACGCCGCGCGAACGGGCGACCTCCACGTGGTCCCTGCCCAGCTCCTCCAGCATCGAGGCGCGCGTCACCCTGGCGAGCAACCCGGCGAAGGTCAGCGCGAGCGCCGCGGCGGGCAGCGTCAGATGCCAGACCCGGTCGCCGAGCCCCTCCCCGTTGCCGAAGGCGGGGAACCAGCCGAGCTGGACGGAGAACAGCGAGATCAGCCCGATGGCGGCCACGAACGACGGGGTGGCCGTGGCGACGCCGGTGCCGATGAGGACGATCCGGTCCACCGGTCCAGGCCGCAGCGCGGCCAGCGCGCCGAGGATCAGGCCCGCGACCACGATGAGCAGCCCCGCGTACCCGACGAGGAAGAGCGTCGTGGGCATCCTGGCCAGGATCAGCCCGAGCACGTCCTGGCGGAACTGCACCGAGCGGCCGAAGTCCCCGGTGAGGGCGCCGCCGACCCATTTGAAGTACTGGACCAGGAACGGGTCGTCCAGGTGGTACTGGGCCCTGATCGCTGCCAGCGCCGCAGGCGAGGCCGAGCGGCCCTGCGTGAGGAAGGACGCGGGATCGCCTGGGGCCAGGTAGACGGAGGCGAACACGGCGAACGACGCGGCGGCCAGCGTGGCGACCAGTCCGGCCGCCCGCCGTACCAGGAAGCGGATCATCCCGCCGACCCCAGTGGTGCGGCCCAGGGATAGACCAGCTGGGCGATGCTGGTGGGGGCGCCGGTGAGCCGCTTGTTGAGGAACATGTTGTGCGGCGTCTCGTACAGCGGGATCCACACCATGTCGCGCACCGCGATCTCCTGCAGCTTGGCGACGGTGGCGGCGCGGGCTGCCGGGTCGGCCTGGGCGTTGGCCTCGTCGACGAGCTTGTCGTACTCGGGGTTGGAGTAGCCGCCGTAGTTGGAGAAGTTGCCGGTGCGCAGGATGCCGTAGAACTCCAGCGGGTCGGGGGTGGAGTCGTACCAGATGGTCATGACCAGGTCGATGCCGGCCCGGGCCTTGGGGTCGGAGAACAGCGCGGTGTAGGCGTCGGGCGCGACGGCCTTCTGCTCGACCTGCAGGCCGATCGACTGGCCCGCGGCCTGGACCGCGTTGGCGATGATGCCGATGTCGGGGGCGAGCGTGCTGGTGGCGATCACGATCTTCTTGCCGGTCCCGCCGGCCTCCTGGACCAGCTTCTTGGCGCCTTCCAGGTCGTAGGGCAGGTCGGGCAGGTTGGCGTAGTAGCCCTTGGCGGCCTCGGGGGCGATGCCCCAGGCGCCCAGGGCCGCCGGCGCCTTGGCGGGCGTGGCGATGCCGGCGACGCTGGCCTTGAGGATCGACTTGCGGTC
Organism: Nonomuraea sediminis; assembly: GCF_018531495.1. GTDB lineage: Bacteria > Actinomycetota > Actinomycetes > Streptosporangiales > Streptosporangiaceae > Nonomuraea > Nonomuraea sediminis. Next base: position 91,353 of record NZ_JAHDTI010000007.1, on the reverse strand, counting down.
CAGCGCCATCGCCAGGGCCTTGCGCAGCCGCGGGTCGCCGAGGGTGCCCTTGAGGTTGACCGGGATCAGGCTGGTGGCCGCGGTGTTGGGGCCGAAGTAGAGCTTGCCGCTCTGCGCGGCCGCCAGGCGGGCGAAGCCGCTGGTCGGCACCAGGTAGCTGCCGTCGGCCTCGCCGGACAGCAGCGCGTTGACGCGGGCCGCGGGGTCGGAGATGAAGACGTTCTTGACCGTGCCCGCCTGGGCCTTGAGCTTCGGGTCCCAGTACTGGTCGAACCGCTTCAGCGTGATGGCCTGGCCCTTCGACCAGCTTTCCATGGAGTACGGTCCCGTGCAGTTGACGCCGGCGTCCGGGGTGCCGTACCTGGTGCCCTCGGCGGCCAGGGTCTTGGCGCTCTCGATGGTGCCCGCCGAGGTGCCCATCTCCTCGTTGAAGAGGTGGTCGGGCTTCTTCAGGTGGACGGTCACCTCCATCGGCCCGGTCTTCTCCACCGAGGCGACGTTCTCGTAGGCGGAGACCCAGTAGGAGCCGACCTTGGGATCCAGGTGGCGGCGCATGCTCGCCACGACGTCGTCGGCCGTCAGCGTGGTGCCGTCGTGGAAGCGAACCCCGTCGCGGATCGTGTAGACCCAGCGTTTCGGATCGGGGGAATCCGCCTTGCTCGCCAGGCCCGGCTCCATCCGCATGTCGGGCGTGACGCGCATGAGCTGCTCGCACACGTTGGCCAGGACCGTGTTGGGCGGGTAGTCGAAGGCGTAGGCGTAGTCGAGCGACTGGGGTTCGGCGTACAGGGCCCAGGTCACCGTGTCGACCGGCCCCTTGGCCGCGGGCGTGTCCTTGGTGAGCGTGAAGGCGGGTCCCTGGGCGCCGGTGGCGCGCGGAGATGCTCCCCCTCCGCACGCTGCGACCGTGAGCGCGGTCATCGTCGCGGCGGCGGCGAGACGGGCGATGCGCATCGGACACCTCTTTCCAATGAGGGAGGGCCGCGACCGTTGGCGCGGCGAGGTGCCATGAGTATTGGTGAAGGAACGTTCCTGCACAAGGAAGTGAAGGAACGATTCTGCAACGGTCAGGGTAGGGTGGCGAGATGTTTGACATGGTGGCAGGATCGCGCCCATGAACCAGCCAGACCGTAGCGCCGAGGGACGGGTCCGCCTCGTCGACGTCGCGCGCGCGGCAGGGGTGTCCAAGACCACCGTGTCCGACGCGCTGAACGGATCGGGGCGCCTGCCGGAGGCGACGCGCGACCACGTCCGCGAGGTGGCGCGCAGGCTGGGATACCGGCCCAACGCCACCGCCCGGCTGCTGCGCGCGGGGCGCACCCGGCTGCTCGGCCTGGCGGCGCGGGAGTACGTCGAGACGCCGTGGGCCTACGCGGACCTCGCCTACTTCGCCCAACTCTCGTCGGCCGCGTCGCGGGCGGCCATGACCCACGGCTACGGCGTGGTCCTGCTGCCGACCACGGGGCCCAACGACTCCTGGCTCGACCTGCCACTTGACGGCGTGTTCGTGGTCGATCCGATCGAGGACGACAAGGTGGTCGCCGACTTCCTGGCGGCGGGGGTGCCCGTCGTCTCGGACAGGAGAGCGCTGGCCGGCACCGGGTCGCCGTGGATCGACTTCGACTACGGACGCGCCATCCGCGAGGTGCTCGACCACCTGGCCGCCGTGGGCGCCCGGCGCGTCGGCGCCATCGCGGCCGCGGGGACCGCCAGCTACCACCAGGATTCGGTCGCCACCTACCGGCAGTGGTGCCAGGAGCGCGGGCAGGAACCGCTCATCACCTGCTTGAACAGCCCCGGGCTTGCCAAGGTGCTCCAAGCCGTGGAGACCGTGCTCGGCGACCCCGATCCGCCGGACGCGCTCTTCGTGCTGGTGGAGGTCAGCCCGCCGCTGCTGCTCGACATGATCAGGAAGCAGGGCCGGTCAGTGCCCGACGACCTCCTGCTCGTGTGCGCCACGGAGGAGCCCACGGCCCCCTTCACCGAGCCCCCGGTGTCCACGCTCAGCTTCCTGCCCGCGGAGACCGCGGAGGCGGCGGTGGACATGCTCGTCGACCTCATCGAGGGCAGGCCGGCACGATCCGACGGCCGGTTGTTCCGGGCCGTCTTCCACGTCCGCGCCTCGGCGCTTCCGGAGCATGATTAGACGTCGCAGGTCAGGGCAGTGGGAGTGGGCCGCGCGACCGCGTGGCGACAAGCTGGACCCAAGGGGGAGTCATGATCATCCTTGGTCTGATCCTGCTGCTGTTGGGATGGCTCACCGGGCTGTCGATCCTGTACACCATCGGAGTCGTCATCCTGATCGTCGGACTCGTGTTCCTCGTGATGGGCTCGGTCGGGCGTCCGGCCTTCGGGCGGCGGTACTGGTTCTGAGATCATCACGGCCCCCGGAGACCTCCGGGGGCCGCGGGGCGGGCTAGCCGAGGATCCTGGCCGTCGCGGTCTGGTGGCCGCGGACCGGCACGACCGCGACCGTGTAGCGGACACCGTCGATGTCGCGGGACATGCCGGGCATGCGGTGTCCGTTGACCTCGAGCCACCGGTGCTCGCCCAGGAACCGGGCCTCCCAGAAGAGCAGGCCGTCCGCGCCGTTGGTGAAGGTGGTGGCGCTCTGCCCGTCATGCCGTACGGTGACCGTGCCGCCGCCCACCGGGACGTCCGCCACCTGCAGCCAGCCGATGTCGGCGGGCAGGCGCGACTGGGTGGCGACCGTCCGGCGGGGCGCGTCGGGCTGGATGCCCATCAGGCCCTCGACCGTCTGGCTGACCAGCGTGAACGGCACCTCTGGGTAGTCACCGTTGAGTCCCTGGCGGTTGCTGACGTGCTTGACCTCACGCTGGTCGTAGACGTACCGCATCCACTTCCACGCCGTGTCGGCGCGGTTGTGGCGGAAGAACGTGTCGGGCAGGTAGGTGATCGCCTCGATGTTGCTCGGCTTGCCGGGGCCTGAGGCCTGGGTGTCGATGAAGTCGAGGTAGGCGTCGTTGCGCGGGCCGGCGTCGATGATGCCCTTCATCGGCATGAACCAGCTGTTCTCCTTGCCGAAGCCGGTCAGCGGGGTGCCATCGACGGTGTAGGCGCGCACGAAGTCGGTGGTTCCCGGCTTCACACTCCATTCCTGGTTGAAGTACCGCTTGAGGTCGCGGGCCTTGTCGGCGATGTCGCGCGACAGCCGTACCTCGTGCTTGTCCAGCGCCATGTCGGCGAGCGCGCGGTAGGCCTGGTACTGGGCGCTGATCCCGTCGCCCGCCTCGGCCAGCGGCTCCCCGCTGACCTCGTTGTAGCTGGCCACGCCCTGGAAGATGCCCCTGCCCGTGCCCTCGGCGACCCCGTTGGGCTTGGCCCCGTCGTGCAGGCTGATGAAGTCGCCGGTCTCGTGCGTGTAGTAGTCCCAGAAGGCCGGGTCGTCGACATAGGTACGGTCGCCCGTCCAGCGGAAGGCCTCGTCGGACTTCTCCACCAGCTCGAAGGTGGCGGGGACCTCGCGGACGAAGTTCGTGGGCGACTTGTAGTCGATGGTGTGCCAGGTCCTGGCGTCGAAGTTGATCGCCCAGACCGGGTAGTACTTGTGCTCCTGGGTCGCCGAGGCGGCGAAGGAGCGGAGCATGTTCCTGTTCTCCTCGTCGAAGCCCAGCAGGTGGGCGCCGGCGAGCTGGTGGGCGAAGTCGCGCGAGTAGTACGCGGTGCGGTGGGCGTATCCGGCCCAGTAGGTGGGGGTGTAGGGGGCCTCGCCGGGGTTGACCGGCGGGTTGGCGCCGATGTTGATCGGGCCGACGGCGCCGTCCTGGTGCACCCAGCTCCCCGCCTTGGCCTTGGCCCAGTCGAACAGCTCGACCACCTTGGCGTTGGAGGAGGTGACGACCGGGTTGGCGCGCGCTCCCGGCGAGATCATCACGTCGTCGGCGTTGACCCAGCCGGAGCCCGACCCGAAGGCGATCTCGAGGGTGTCGCCCTCGGTGAGGCTGAGGTTGGAGACGGTGTAGCGGCTGTAGATGTCGCGGGCGGGCAGCGTCACCGTGCCCACGTCGGCGCCGTTGCGCCGGAGGCCGAACGTGCCACCCGCGCCGCCGGTGGCGATCCACGCCGAGATCGAGTAGCTCCCTGTCGTGGGGACCGTGATCGTCTGGCTGACGCTCTTGCCAGGTCCCGCGTCGAGGTAGATGAGCTTGGCGCCGCCGTGCGGGTAGTTGGTGGCCACGCCCGTGCCTGGCGTGAACGTCCAGCCTTCCGTGCCCTTCTCGAAGCCCGGATTGACGACGACGAGCGGGCCGCCAGTGGCGGCGTGCGCGGGGGTGAGGGCCGCAGCGGCAAGGAGGGAGGAGCCGAGCAGGGCAGCTAACACTTTCATGCGAAATCTCCCGATGATCGGATGAATTGCCGGCGAAGCCGCGGGCGGGGCAGCGGCTTCGGCGAGTGTCTAGCGGGGCGGGGCGGTGGAGGCGCGGACCACGAGCTCGGGGCTGAACAGCAGCTCGCCCTTGGGCACGTCCTGGTTGCCGACCAGGGCGACGATGCTGCGCGCGACCGCCTTGGCCAGGCGGTCGACGGGCTGACGGACGGTGGTCAGCGGCGGGTCGACGAACTCCATGATCATCGATCCGTCGTGGCCGACGATCGAGACGTCCTCGGGCACTGACAGGCCCTGGCGGCGCACCGCCCTGATCGCCCCGAGCGCCATGTAGTCGCTGGCCGCCACGACCGCGGTCGCGCCCTGGGCGAGCAGCTCGGCGGTCGCCGTCTGGCCGCCCTCGATGGTGTAGTACTGCCGCACGACCAGCGCGTCCGCCACGCCGCGCCGCCGCAGCGCCGTACGGAAGCCCTCGGCCCTGCGGTCGGCGACCTTGTTGCCCGAGGGCCCCGAGGCCAGCCCGATGCGGCGGTGGCCCAGCGCCCACAGATGGTCGACGGCCAGCTCGGCCGCCATGTGGTCGTCGGTCGACAGCACCGGCGCGTCGTGCCCCTCGAAGCCGCCGTTGACCCCGACGAACGGGATCCGCCGGGCCGCCAGCACGTTGTAGGTCTCGGGGTCGGCGCTCTCCAGCGTGTTGCTGGCCGACAGGAACACCACCCCGGCGACGCCGTGGTCGGCCAGCGCGGTGACGAACTCGCGCTCCTGTATCCCGCCGGGCAGCGCGGGGCAGAGCACGCCTTTCAGTCCGTGCGGCGCGAGCGCGCCCTCGATCAGCTCCGCGACGTCGGCGAAGAACGGGTTCGACAGCTGGGGCGTGATCACCGCGACGAGGTGGCCCCTGGTGGAGCGCTCGTAGCCGAGCTCGGCCATGGCGCGCTCGACGGCCTCGCGGGTCTTGGCCGACACGCCGGTGCGCCGGTTGATGACCCGGCTGACGGTCGCCTCGCTCACCTCGGCCCTCGCGGCCACCTCGGTGATGCCGATCTTCACGGGTTACCCTCCAGAACAGCCATCCCGGAAGCCGGTACGTTCAGGATGCCCAAGCCGGCCGGGATCTGCGCGGCCGACGGCTCGATCCTAGAGCCCTCGGCGTCGTGGACCCGCCTCACGGCGAACCCCTCCCCCGCGACCTCCACGACGAGCCTGTCCGAGGCCGTGCCGTTGACGACGGTGATCTTCCTGAAACGCCCGTCGAGGGGAACCACACGGTCCGCGGTCACCGTGATCACACACTCGTCGCCGCGCTCGGCCCGCACGACCGGGTACAGCTCGTCGGGCCGCCCCGGCTCGATCTCGCCGTCCAGCAGCAGCGGCCGCAGCTCGCGCCAGCGCTCCAGCCAGAACGCCACCATCCGCCGGTGCGCCGGCGGCAGCTCGCCGATCCTGGCGGAGATCTGGGGTACGGCGTGCAGCGTGCCGATCAGCTGGCGCGCGGCGCTCCGCGTGGACCCGGCGGGGTCCCACATGAGCATGTCCCCGTGCACGGCGCCGCCGGCGGCGCGCAGCGCGATGTCGATGGTCCGCACCCGGTTGGCGACGGCGTCCGCCGGGCAGTCGTCGGCGCGCAGCATGTTCCCCAGTGGCGTGCCCGGTGCCACGTACGGCTGGCGGAACTCGATCAGCGCCTCCGGCCCGAGTTCGGCGGCCAGCTCGCTGAGCAGGTCGTGCATCGCGGCGCCCACGCCGTCACCGTAGACCGTGGCCCGATCGAGGAAGTCCAGCTTCAGCCCGTCAAGCCCGTGGTCGCGCACCAGCCGGACACACAGCTCCACCACGTGCCTGCGCACCTCGGGCAGCCGCGGGTCCAGCACCCGGGCGCCCGGCACACCGCTGTGCAGCGGAGCCAGCGGCGACAGCGCCTCGAAGCACTCGGCCTGCGGCCCGAGCAGCAGCGGCGCCACCCAGATCAGGTACTTCAGCCCGATCTCTTGCACCCGGGCCACATGCCCCGCCAGGTCCGGAAATTTCGTCAGATCGGGCCGCCAGTCCCCCACACCGGCGTATCCGCGGCCGGTGCCCAGCTCCTGCCACCCGTCGTCCAGGATGAGCGCCCCGCAACCCAGCTCGGCGGCCAGCCTCGCCTCCGCCTCGACGGGCTCGGCGGCCACGTCCTGCGAGAAGCCGTACCAGGTCGAGTAGACGGGCACGCGTGCCCCCTCGGGCACGGGCCGCTCCTGCGGCGCCCGCCGCAGGCCGCGCATCGCCGCGGCGACGCTCGGCGCCTGCGGCGCGAAGGCGATCCGGTACGGCGAGCGTCCGGCCGGGACGTGCAGGTGGACCACGAAGGTCTTGCTCTCCTCCGAGACCCCGTAGCGCATCACGACCTCCGGCACCGGATCCAGCGCCGCGAAGGCCAGCATCGAGGCGCCCGAGCTGTCGTACAGGCAGCCGGCCGCCGCGCCGCGCACCAGCGAGACGTGCGCCAGCCCGGCCCAGTCGGCCACGATCGTGCGGTTCCACCACGCGTCCGGGTGCCAGAACCCGACGGCGTCGCCCAGCGGCACCGACAGCCGGATCTCGGCGGCCTCCGCACAGTGGATCTCCAGCCCGCCGTCGCGCAACTCCCAGGTGGCCGACTCCGGCAGTACGGCCAGCCGTACTGAATCCAGCAGCCACTCGGTAGGCGCGGGCACGAGCCCGGCGGTCGTCACGCTCACTCTTTCACAGCTCCCGCGAGAAGTCCTGACACGAAGTGTCGTTGAAGAAGGAGGAACAGGATGGCCATGGGGATGGCGGCGACGGCGGTCCCCGCGAGTATCTGGCCGTAGTCGGTCTCGTTGGCGCCCTGGAGCGCGGCGATGGCCAGCGGGATCGTGTAGGCCTCGCGCGTGCGCAGCGCGATGAGCGGCCAGACGAAGTCGTTCCACTGGTAGAGGAACAGATAGATGCCCAGGGCCGCCAGCGCGGGCCGCATCGGCGGCAGCACCACGCGCACGAACAGCCGCAGCTCGCCGCAGCCGTCGACGCGTCCGGCCGACAGCAGCTCGTCGGGCAGCGCCGACATCGACTGCCGCATCAGGAAGATGCCGAACGGCAGGGCCAGGTTGGGCAGGATGATCGCCTGGTAGGTGTTGAGCCAGTCCAGCGACAGCATCATCTTGAACAGCGGCACCAGCGTGACCTGGCCGGGGATGACCAGGCCGAGCATGAGCAGGCCGAACAGCGCCTCCTTGCCGCGGAAGGCGTGCTTGGCGAAGCCGTACCCGGCCATCGTGCACACCAGCCCGGCCAGCAGGGTGTAGATCGTGGCGATCAGCGCGGAGTTGAGCACGACCCGGCTGAAGCCGATGGTCGACTCCAGCTTGGCCAGGTTGTCCAGCAGGTGCGCGCCGGGCAGCAGCGGGGGCGGGCTGCCGAAGACCTCCTCCGTGCTGCGGGTGCTGCCGACGATCAGCCAGTAGAACGGCACCAGCACGACCGTCACCGTGACCAGCAGGAACGAGGTGAGCATGATCCTTCGCGTCACGCCTTCTCCCTCAGGAAGCGGAACTGGACGACGCCGAGGATCCCGATGATCACGGCGAGGGCGTAGGCGATCGCGGAGGCGTAGCCGAAGTCGAAGAACTTGAAGCCGTTGTTGTAGAGGTACAGGCCGACGGTGACCGTGCTGTTGTCGGGGCCGCCGTTGGTCATGACGAACGGCTCGTCGAAGAGCTGCAGCGTGCCGATCGTGGACATGACGAGCGTCAGCAGGATGACCGGCCGCAGGCCGGGGATCGTGACGTGCCTGAAGCGGTTCCACGCGCCGGCGCCGTCCACGGCGGCGGCGTCGTAGTGGTCCTGCGGCAGTGCCTGCAGCCTGGACAGGTAGATCACGGCGTTGTAGCCGGTGTAGTGCCAGGTCAGCGCCAGGCCGATGGCGATCCTGGCCCACAGCGTGTCGGTCAGCCACGGGACGGGGTCGGCGCCGAGGAGCCCGAGGAACCAGTTGACCAGGCCCGACTGGGGGTTGAGCAGGACCGCGAACAGCATGCCGTACGCCACCAGCCCGGTGATCATCGGCAGGAAGAAGCCCAGGCGGATGAGGCCCTTGAAGCGCAGGACCGCCGAGTTGAGCGCCACGGCCAGGCCGATCGCCAGGGCCAGCATGACCGGCACCTGGACGACCAGGATGATCGCGGTGTTGCCCAGCGCCTTCCAGAACAGCGGGTCGGTGAGCAGGCGCCGGTAGTTGGCGGTGCCCGTGAAGGTCTGCAGCGCGCCGTCGGTCCTGAACAGGCTGAGCCAGAACGACCACGCGATCGGGTACAGCTTGAAGATCGCGAACAGGACGAGCGCGGGCAGCACCCACAGGTACGGCGCGGCCTTCATCCCGTTCAGCCCGCGGCGCCCGTGCCGCCCCGCCCGCAGTGCCGCGGGCTCGGCCGCGGTCACCGTGGCCGTGGTCATCGCTCGACCTTCCTGCCCGTCTGCTGGGCGAGCAGGTCGGCCGCCTCCTTGAGCGCCGCGGCCGGGTCGGCGCCCTTGAGCAGGACCTTGCTCTGGGCGTCGTCGACGGCCTTGAGCGCGCGCGGGTAGTCGGCGGTGTAGTTGGTGACGTAGGAGGGCTGCTTGAGGGCGTTGAGGAAGATCTCGCCCTTCTTCTGCCCGCTGAAGAACGCCGACGACTCGTGGAAGACCGGGTCGTCGTAGGCGGACATGAGGGCGGGCGCGATGCCCTTCCCCTTGTAGATCCTGACCTGGCTCTCCGGCCGGGTGAGCACGAACTCGGCGAAGGCGTAGGCGGCCTCCCGGTACTTGCTGGTCCCCGCCACGGCCAGGTGGGTGGAGTTGACCGTCGCCGACACCTTGCCGCCCTGCGTGACGGCGGGTGGCAGCCGTACCTTCCACTTGCCCTTCTCGGCGGGGACGGTCTCCTCGATGATGCCGCCGAACCAGGTGGGCATCGCCTGGACCGCGACCGAACCCTTCTTGATCGAGCTGATCATCGTGTTCCAGCCGCCGCCCATGTCGGCGACCAGGCCGGCGTCGTTGAGCTTCTTGATGATCGTGAGGGCGGCGAGCGCCTGCGGCGTGTCGAGCGTGATGTTGCCCTGCATGTCGAAGTAGAAGCTGTCCTGCAGCTGCATCAGCGTCTGGAAGAGGTTGGCGGAGTCGGCCTGGGTGGCGGCCTTGTTGATGCCGACCAGCTGGACGCCGGTCTTCTGCTTGAGCTCGATCCCCGCCGCGATCACCTCGTCCCAGGTCTGCAGCGCCTCGCCGTCGATCCCTGCCTTGTCGAACAGGTCGGCGCGGTAGTAGAAGCCGGCCGAGTTGGCCTCCCAGGGCAGCGCGTAGACCTTGCCGTCGCGGCTGACGGTCTCCCACATACCCAGGGCGAACTCGCCCTTGTGCCGGTCGGCGCCGAGCGGCACCAGGTCGGCCAGCCCGCCGGGGAACTTCTCGATGTAGGCGGGCAGGTAGTCGACGCCGATGTGCAGGACATCGCCTAAGCCCTGGCCGCCCGCGGCCATGCCTGCGGTGATCTTGTCCCAGATCGCCGGGTTGCCGATGTCCTGGATGTCGACCTTGATCCCCGGGTACTGCTTCTGGAAGTCGGGGACCAGCTCCTTCATCATCGCCGCCGGCCCCTGCCAGCTCCAGACGGTGATGCTCCCCTTGGCCGCCGTCCCGGTCGGCCCCACCGTGGCGGGCGCCGTGCCTCCTCCCCCGCCGCCGCATGCGGTGAGCGCGGCGCCTCCGGCGGCCAGGGCGCTGAGCTGGAGGAAACGGCGGCGGTCGAGGTTGGCCATGGTCGGTCTCCTGGGGGTTCAGAGATGTTGGCCTGACGCGCCGAGACGCTAATCGCGATTCCACCCACTTGCAAGCCTGCAACGAAAACTTTCAGGCAGTCATTGACAGCCTGCCGACAGCAGGATGAAATAGCGGCAATCCAACAAAACTACACATCGGTTGGGAGACTTCATGTGCGGATGCGTTGGGATGGACACAACAATGCCCGGGAACGCACCGCGCTCCCGGGCATCGACTCACTCGGCTACTGGGTGTGGGTGCTCCAGTAGTCGTCGGCGGCCTTCTGGATCGTGTCCAGGACCTGCTGGAGGCTGTCCGGCTCGCCGACGAACTTGCCGAAGCCGTCGAGGGCGGCCGTCAGCACCGGCGGGGGCGTGGCCTCGAAGTAGCGGTTGACCAGGCGGTACTTACCGCTGCCCGCGTCCTTGGTGACCTGGCCGAGCGCCTCGTCCTTGATCTCGACCTTGGGGTTGGCGCTCACGTCTCCACGGCTGGTGGCCCAGGCCTCCTGCGCCTTGTCGGTGGTCCACCACCTGAGGTACTTCGCGCTGGCGTCGGGGTCGGGGGCCTTGGCCAGCGAGCACAGCGGGCCGCTCTCGAAGATGATCGAGGTCTTCGGCAGCGCCGGGTTGAGGTTCGGGATGACGAAGAAGCCGTAGTCCGTCCCTGCCTTGAGGTCACGCTGCGTCATGCTGGTGTTGAACCAGGTGCCGAAGGAGACCATCGCGGCCTTGCCCGTCTTGAGCAGGTCCGCCGGGTCGGTCTTGTCGCCAGGGTTGACGAAGTAGCCGGCGTCGATGAGCTGCTTCCACTTCTGCATGACCGCGACCACGCCGGGGTCGGTGTACTTGGCCTTGCCGGTGGAGAGCCTGTCGTACAGATCCGGGTCGCTGCCCGCCAGCAACTGCTCGAACCAGACGAAGGAGAACAGCACGCTGGTGTGGTAGAAGGGCGTGACCTTGTTCTTCTTCAGGGTGTCGGCGATCTTGACCAGGTCGTCCCACGTGGTCGGGGGTTGCAGGCCGTACTTGTCGAAGACCTTCTTGTTGTAGAACATCCCCCAGTAGGCGACGTTCAGCGGCACGCAGTACTGCTTGCCGTCCACGGTGTAGTACGGCTGGAGATCCTGCGAGAGGTCGCCCGCCTTGACGGCCTCCTGCCAGATGGCGGAGGTGTCGGCCACCTGCTTCTGCTTGACGATCTCCTCGAGCTGGCCGCCCGTGGTCCAGGTGAACAGGTCGGGTTTGACGTTCGTGCGGAACGAGGCCTTGATGAAGGCCTGGTAGGTCGGCTCGTCGGTGTAGCCGACCGGTTTCATGCCCAGGCCGATCTGCTGCTTGGACAGGGTGCCCATCTGCTCGAAGTACTTGCTCCAGGCGCCCTTGTCGTTGTAGAGCTTCAGCTCCGTCTTGGCGGCTTGCTTCGGGGCGGTGCCGGCGGAGGAGCATCCCGCGAGGGCTAGGCAGGTGACGATGGCGGCGAGTGACCGGATCACGCGCGGCCTCCTGTTCGGTTGGGGGCCCGATGGTGAGTGATCTAATCACTTGATGTCTCGGGTGTCCATAGCCGCGGGGACCACGGCTCGCCGCGCGGTTTCCCGGTAGTCGCGGGGCGTCATGCCGTACTTGTCCTTGAAGAGGCGGGCGAAGTACGACTGGCCGGAGAAGCCGCAGCACTGGGCGATCTGCCCGATGCCCTCGGTCGTGGTGGTCAGCAGCAGGGCGGCGTGCTCGAGCCGGCGCTCGACGACGAAGGCGATGGGGCTGCAGCCGTAGTGCCTGCGCATCGAGCGGGCCAGGTGCCCGGGGCTGACCGCGGCCAGCGCCAGCAGGCGGGGCAGCCCCTCGCGCAGGTTCTCCTCGCGGCTCATCGCGACGCGCGCCGACACCAGCCAGCCGGGCCGCCGGTCGAGCGCGCTGCCGTCGGCCCCCTCGAGCAGCGGTACGACCGCCGACCACAGCCTGACCAGGTCGAGCATCCGCGGCACGCCGGCGCCGAGCGCGCGGGCGAACTCCGCGCCGACCTGCCCGCCAGGGTCGGCGCGCGCGGAGAGCGGCAGCTCGCGGCGGTCCCACTCGGGCAGCCCGACCAGGTCGGCGAAGACCCGCCAGCGCTCGCTCGGAAAGGCGATGTTGATGAAGCGCATCCCCCCGGCCGTGGCCGAGAACTCGTGCCGGTCGTGCGGCCTGACCAGCACCACGTCGCCCGCGATCAGCGGCTGCTCGGTCTCGCCGACCCGCTGCGCGCCCGCCCCCGTCGTGACGAAGACCAGTTCGTGGAAGTCGGCGTGGCTGTGCGGCTCGGGCCGGTCGCGACGGCCGCCGCTCACCGGCACCAGGGCCGCGTGGTACGGCAGGCCGGCCGCGAACTCCACCCACCGCAGCACGGTCGACATGTCAGGAAATTAATACTTATGGAGAGGCGAGTTCTAGTAACGCCCTGCGGAAAGGCCGAAGAATCCGAATCGACGCCGATCCGCAGAGGAGCACATGTGATCGCCGACTACGACCGCGACGGCTACACGATCTTCCGCAACGTCATCGACCAGGACCTCATCGCCGAGGCCGGCGCCCACGTCGAGTGGCTGCAGGCCAAGTACCCCGACCGCCTCGGCGAGGACCTGGCCACCGAGCTCGTCGCCGACGACCCCTTCTGGGTGCGGCTGGTCAGCGACGAACGCCTGCTGGACCTGGCCGAGCTGTTCGTCGGCCCGGACATCGCGCTGTTCGCCTCGCACTACATCAGCAAGCCGCCATTCTCCGGCAAGCCGGTCCTGTGGCACCAGGACGGCGCGTTCTGGCCGCTCGACCCGATGCGCGTGGTCACGCTCTGGCTGGCGGTCGACGAGGCCACCCCGGAGAACGGCTGCCTGCGGGTGATCCCCGGCTCGCACCGGCAGGACCTGCACGAGCTGCGGCAGCGTGACGACATCGACAACGTGCTCGGCTCGGAGAGCGCGGTCACGGTCGACGAGTCGCAGGCCGTGGACCTGGTGCTGGCGCCGGGCGACGTCGAGGTCCACCATCCCAACATTCTGCACAGCTCCAACGCCAACACCTCGCCCAGGCGCCGGTGCGGGCTGACCATCCGCTACATCCCGACCTCGACCCGGATCACCAGCGAGCAGCAGCCGTTCGTCTCGGCGCTGCTGCTGCGCGGGGATCCGGGGGTGAACCTCTACCAGCCGTTCCCGGCCTATCGGGAAGGTGAGCACATGCCTTTCAAGGGATTGACTGTCAAATGATTTGATAATTAAATGGGTTGAGTGAATCCCAAGGTCTTCTACAACGTCGGCTATCGCGTGGCCCGGATGCCCTGGGAGATCGGGCCCCGGACCGAGCTGGTCTCGCTCGTGACCTCAGGGCGGCTGCGCTTCGCCGCCTACCTGATGAGGCGGGAGGCGTGATGACGCTGGTCGCGATCGTGCTGTCCTGGCTCGGGCTGGTGGTGCACAACTTCGCCGACCTGCCCGGCCAGACCCTGCTCAGCCCCGAGACCGCCATCCCGACCGCCGGCTACGTGGTGGCGGTGCTGCTGTGGTGGCGCTTCAGGCGGGTCATGTCCTGGGTGCTGCTCGGCTGGGGCTGGCTGCAGCTGGTCGGCGGCGGGATCATCAGCGTGCTGCCGCTGCCGTTCCTGCCGTTCGACCCGGAGCAGACGCTCTACCACTACGCCTTCCATGTCCTGTACGGCGCGCTGCAGGTGCCGTTGCTGATCATGCTGACCCGGTATCTGCGCGGCCGGTGATAGCCTGGCCGAAATCATGGACAACCTCGCGCGGTCGCTCACCAACGAACTGCTCGACCTGAGCAGCGCCATCGACCTCATCGGCAGTGCCGCGGCCGCGCGGCTGGGCATCAACCAGACCGACCTGATCTGCCTCAACCTCCTGGTGCGCAACGGGCCGATGAGCCCCGGGCAGCTCGCCTCCGCGCTCGGCCTGACGAACGCGGCGATCAGCGCCATGGCCACCCGGCTCGAGGTGGGCGGCTACGCCCGCAGGGAGATCGATCCGAAGGACAGGCGGCGGGTGCTCATGCACGCCTCCCCCGCCGGGGCGAGCCAGGCCTTCGGCCTGTTCGACGACTTCTACGAGGCGACCACCGAGCTGTACGCCTCCTCGAGCGAGGAGGAGCTCCACGCCCTGGTGGAGCTCCTCGCCCGCTTCCGTCAGGTCATCACCGACCACGCCGCCAGGATCCGCTCCGGCGAGTGAGGCCCTGAGTCACGAACGCCTGCTGTCAACGGCAACGATCAGTACGGTGACCAACGCCAGGCAGGCGCCGATCCACGTGACCGAGGTGATCCCGGCGCCGGCGTCGAGGGCGATCCCGGCCAGCCCCGGCACGAGGCTGATGCCGAGCTGGAAGGCGGAGACCGTGGTGGCCCCGGCCAGCGTCGGGGCGTCCTTCGCGATGGTGAAGACCCGCCCGTAGATGGCCGGGTTCAGGATGAATCCGGCGACCCCCAGCAGCAGGACGCCGGGGACGACGGCCCACGCGTTCCGCGCGAGGACCCCGAGCAGCGCCGAGCAGAGCGCGATCCCGGCCGCTCCGATCAGGAGCGCGCGTGCCGGCCACCTGTCGGCGATCCTGCCCCCGATCGAGAGCCCGGCGAACGCGCCCACCCCGAACAGCGTGAGGATCGCGGGCACCCACACGCCGGGAATCCCGGTGACGCCGGTCAGGAACGCCGCGAGGTAGTTGAACACGATCATGTAGGCGGCCGTGCTCAGGATCGTGACCGCGTAGACGACCCACAGGCGCGGCCGCCTCATCGTCCTCAACTCGCTCCGCACGCTGAGCTCGCCGCTCGCGCCGGTCGCCGGGAGCGCGGTCGCGATCAGGATCGCCCCGAGGAGGGTCAGGGCGACCACGCCCCAGAATCCGCCCCGCCATCCCGTGAAATAGCTGAACAACGCCCCAGCCGGGCCACCGGCGATCATGGCCAGACTCAGCCCGCTGACCACCACTCCCGAAGCGCGCGCGGTCCTGTCGGGCGTGACGAGCCCGATCGCGGTGACCGCCGCCACCGCCCAGTACCCCGCGTACGCAAGCCCGCACACGAACCGGGTCACCAGCAACACCGCATAGCTGTCGGTCACCAACCCGAGCGCCACGCAGGCGGCGAACACCACCTGGGTGCCGACGAGCGTGGCGCGCCGCGGCCAGCGCAGGGTCATCACGGCCAGCGGCGGCCCGCCGACCACGACCCCCGCGGCGAACGCCGAGATCAGCGCCCCCGCGGAGGACAGCGAGATCTCCAGGTCGTCCGCCATCGCCGGCAGCACCCCCGCGAGCAGGAACTCCGCACTCCCCATCGCGAACAGGCTGAACGCGATGAGGTACACCCCCCATGGCAATCTGGTGCCTCTGGTCGCCTCGATCATGGCGATCACCTCCGGCGCGCCATGCTGGGCCTCCCTCCTTCGATGCGGCAACTTCCATTGCTGTTTCCGGGATATCCACTCGCCCGGGCATGCCGGAAGAGATCACCATGACCGGATGAACACCCCGTACCGCCAGATCCGAGCCAGGCAGACCGCCGAGACGATCACGGTCTACCAGGCGTACGGCCCGGCGATCGGCGGCCCGGCCGGCGCGACGGGCCGCTTCCCCGCGGCCTTCAAGCGGGACCGCATGACCTGGATCAAGCCGTCCTTCATCTGGATGATGTACCGGTGCGGCTGGGCGACCAAGCCCGGCCAGGAGCACGTCCTGGCCATCGAGATCCGCAGGTCCGGCTTCCTCTGGGCGCTACGCCACAGCGCCCTCAGCCACTTCGACTCGTCGGTGCACGCGACCCGCGAGTCCTGGGAGCGCACCCGCCACCAGCCCGTACGCCTCCAGTGGGATCCGGAACGAGACCTCCACCTGAACCGCCTCCCGCACAGATCCCTCCAGATCGGCCTGTCAGCCGAAGCCGTCCACCTCTACCTCACCACCTGGATCACCCAAATCACCGACATCACCCCCCAAGTCCACAAGATCCGCGACCTGATGGCCTCCGGGCAAGACTCTCGATCCCTCCTTCCCCGCGAAACTCCCCTGGAGCTCCCCGAGGACGTCGCCCTTTCCATCGGCTGTGCCACCCGGCCTCACGCGGGGTGAGTCGGGTTCATACCGCGATGGGGAAGTCCGTGGTCCGGCGTAGGGATTCCGCGGCGCTGCTGAGCATGTTCGTCGCGTGGCCGAGCAGGGGGTTCGGGTCGGCGGCACGGCACACGGTGAAGACCCTGCGGACATGGGAGGGATCGCCGAGCCGGAACACGCACACATCGTGCGACTCGATCATCGCAAGCTCCGGCACGATCGCCACTCCCAGCCCTTTGCGCACGAGCTCGAAGGGCAGGTTGTAGTCGTTGGTGCGGAACAGCACGTCGGGGTCGAAGCCGCTGGCCGCGCAGATGTGCGACAGGTTGAGCGAGGCGTCCATCCCCTCGGTGTAGGAGATCCATCGTTCGTCGGACAGTTCGCCGAACTGGATGCGTTTCCTGGCAGCCAGCCGATGACCGGTCGGCACGAGCACGTAGAGCGGCTCCTCCATGATCAATGTCATGGTCAGGTCCTTGGCCCAGTGGTGCGGCACCATGCCGTACTCGAAGACCACGGCCAGATCGAGCCGCCCCTCGTTCACGGCGGGGATCGTCCGGTGCGGATCTCCTTCCTCGTAGCGAATGTCCACGTTGGGACGGTCGCGGAGAAACTCGGCCAGTACGGCGGGCACCAGCCGGAATCCGGCGGACCAGAAGCTGCCGAGCCGCAACCTGCCCCGTTGCGCGGTGGCGAAGGAGCGCATCTCCTCCTCGGCCGCCTCCAGATCGGCCAGCAGCCGGGCGGCCTTGCGCGCCAGCTCGGCCCCGGCCGCCGTGGGCCGGATGCTGCGCGGCAGGCGCTCGAACAACTGGACGCCCAGGGTCCGTTCCAGCGAGGAGATCTGCTGCGAGATGGCCGAGGGGGTGAATCCGAGGCGCTTGGCCGCGGTCCTGAGCGAGCCGGTGGCGACCACCTCGCGGATGGCCCGCAACTGGATCGGAGTAAGCATCGATCCAACTTAACAGTTCGACTGTTTGCATCACCAGATCGCGACTGTCATTGCAGGGACGACATCGATCGTGATGGCCTCCAACTGGTAATGATCAAGAGTGAGGATAAGGACGACTGAACAGTATGTGCGCGAACGCGCGTGCTCGCTCACCTTGCCGTATCAGAACGGACCCCCATTATTGGTGCTTAAGGAACCAGCACTAAACCCGAGAGGGGGTGTCCTGCACCATGCGGTTCACCCAAGCAGCCGCCGCATTCGGCCTGGCGGGACTCCTGTCCGTGACAGCCTGCTCAGCGGGAGGCACGTCCCAGGCGGCCGCCCCGGCACAGCAGAAGAGCCAGGAGCTGTACGGCCTGCTGCCCGACAAGATCAAGAAGAGCGGCACGCTGAACATCGCGGCGGGTCACAACTATCCGCCTCTGGTCTTTCTCGACACGGACAACAAGACGGTCATCGGGCTCGAGCCCGAGCTGATGAAGGCCATCGGCCAGGTGCTCGGCGTCGAGGTGACGTTCAACCAGGCCAGCTTCGACAGCCTCATCGCCGGCGTTCAGGCACGCCGTTACGATCTGGCCATCCAGGCGATGCTCGACAAGCCGGAACGCCGCGAGAAGGTCACCTTCGTCGACTACTTCAAGACCAGCAGCTCCCTCCTGGTCCAGGACAAGGACGCTCAGACGGTCCGGTCGCTGGAGGATCTCTGCGGCAAGACCACAGCCGTCGAGCAAGGCACCGCCCAGGCCGACGACGCCGAGCAGCAGAACAAGAAGTGCGCGGCCGCGGGCAAGCCGGCGGTCCAGGTGCTGGTCTTCCCCGACACGGTCGGCTGTCTGCAGGCCGTCTCCACCGGCCGGGCCAACGCCTTCATCGGCGGTACGCCCACCATCACCTACCAGGCCGCCCAGTCCGGCGGGCGGATGAAGCAGGTGGGCCAGCCCTACCGCTTCCTGCCGTACGGAATCCTGGTCAACAAGGAAGATCAGACTCTGGCTGAGGCCATCCAGAAGGCTCTGCAGAAACTGATGGACAACGGCTCCTACGCCAAGATCCTTTCCAAGTGGCAGATGTCGTCAGGCTCGCTCGACAAGGCCGCGATCAACGGCGGCGAGTCTTGACCGTGACACAGGAGACCACGCGCCCGGCCTCGCAGGCGCAGATCCAGGCGGTTCCGCTCCGTCATCCCGGGCGATGGGTGGGCGCGGGTGTCCTCGGCTTCCTGGCGATCTTCCTGCTTCAGGGGTGGCTGGCCAATCCGCGCATGCAGTGGGAGGTGGTCGGCGAGTACGTCTTCTCCCCCGCCGTCCTGCGCGGGCTGGCCACCACGCTGGCGCTCACAGTGCTCGCGATGATCGTCGGTATCGCCGGCGGTGGCGTACTGGCGATCTTGCGTATGTCCCCCAACCCCCTGCTGGCAGGGCTGAGCGCGTTCTACATCTGGATCTTCCGTGGCACGCCGTTGCTGGTGCAGCTGCTGTTCTGGTACTTCCTGTCAGCGGTGGTGCCGAAGATCGGGCTCGGTGTGCCCTGGGGGCCGACGTTCGTGGAGTTCGACACCAACCAGATCATCACCCAGCTGACCGCGGCGGTGCTCGGCCTCGGGCTGCACGAGGCGGCCTACATGGCCGAGATCGTGCGCGCGGGGATCACCTCGGTCGACCCAGGCCAGACGGAGGCGGCCCAGGCCCTGGGCCTGAGCCGGTTCCAGACCCTGCGCAAGGTCGTCCTCCCGCAGGCCATGCGCGTCATCATCCCGCCGACGGGCAACCAGGTGGTCTCCATGCTCAAGACCACGTCACTGGTGTTCGCCATCGCCGTACCGGAGCTCCTGACCTCGATCCAGGGCATCTACTCCAGGAACTTCCAGCAGGTCCCGCTGCTCACCGTGGCGTGCTTGTGGTACCTCGTGGCCACGACCGTTCTGAACGCCGGGCAGCACTACATCGAGCGCAGGTTCAGCAGATGAAGACTGTCATCCGCGCGGAAGGCGTGCACAAGCGTTACGGGACGCTCGACGTGCTCAAAGGCATCGACCTGGAGGTCACGCAGGGAGAGGTGTTGGCCCTGGTAGGGCCGTCGGGGTCCGGCAAGTCCACCTTTCTGCGCTGCATCAACCACCTGGAACGCATCGACGCCGGCCGCGTGTATTTCCGTGACCGCCTGATCGGCTACGAAGAGCGTGACGGAAAGATCCACGAACTGCCGGACACGGCGATCGCGGCGCAGCGGGGCGAGATCGGGATGGTCTTCCAGCGCTTCAACCTCTTCCCGCACATGAACGCGCTCGAGAACATCATGATGGCGCCGGTCCTGGTCAAGAAGGAGCCGAGGGCCGAGGTGCGCGAGCGCGCCCACGACCTGCTGGCCAGGGTCGGACTGGCCGACAAGGCGGACAGTCGTCCGGATCAGCTGTCCGGCGGCCAGCAGCAGCGCGTCGCCATCGCCCGCGCGCTGGCGATGCGGCCCGACCTCATGCTCTTCGACGAGCCGACCTCCGCCCTCGACCCCGAGCTCGTCGGCGAGGTGCTGGACGTCATGCGCGACCTGGTGCGGGCGGACGGCATGACGATGATCATCGTCACCCACGAGATGGGGTTCGCCCGCGAGGTGTGCGACACCCTCGTGTTCATGGACGGCGGGGTCGTCGTGGAATCCGGGCCACCCGCCGCCGTGCTCGGCGACCCCCGGCACGAACGCACCCGGGCGTTCCTCAGCAAGGTTCTCTGATCCCCCGAAGGAAAGATCTCCACGTGTCCCGCGTCATCGTTCTCGGCGCCGGAGTCCTCGGTGCCTCCGTCGCCTACCACCTGGCCACCGCAGGCGCTCAGGTCGTCGTCATCGAAGCCGGCGGCCCCGCCGCAGGAACCTCCAGCGCGACCTTCGCCATGGATGTCACCCACCTGAAGACCCCGCGCACCTACTACGAGCTGAACCGCGACAGCGCCGCCCTGCACGCCAGGCTGGCCGAGGATCTCGGTGGCCCGTCCTGGCGGCATCCCATGCCCGCGATCCAGTGGGGCGACAGTGACGAAAGCCAGCAGGGGCTCAGGGAACGGGCCCTGCGCCTCAAGTCATGGGGGCATCCCTGCCGCATCGCCGACCCGTCCGAGCTCCGCGAGCTCGCCCCCGCCGTCGATCCCGCCGCCTGCACGGCCCGCGACATCGTGATCCACGACCAGAGCGCCTGGTACGACGCGCCGCTCTTCGTCCAGCGCCTGCTCGACCGCGCGGCCACGCTCGGCGCCGACATCAGGTACGGCTTGCGCGCGCAAGCCCTGATCCGCCGCGGCGAAACGGTCACCGGCGTGGAGACCGGCACCAGGCGCTGGGAGGCCGACTGGGTGGTCAACTGCACGGGGCCGGACGCCGACCGCATCGCCGTGCTCGCCGGGACCGACCTTCCCATGACCCGGATCCCCGGACTGGTGGGGGAGAGCACACCCATCCCCGGTCTTCGGCTCGGCGCCATTCTGGCCACGCCCGAGGTGGACCTGCGTCCCGCCCCAGGAGACCGGATCTGCTCCATCTCCTGGCCCGTCGACGCGCTGCTGCCCGGCCAGAGCGACGATGCCCTGGCAGACCGGCTGCACGCCGGCGGCCAGCGCGTCCTTCCCGCGCTGCGCACAGCCCGGCTGGCGGGCGCGCGCCTCGGAGTCCGGCCCGTGCCCGCGGACGGCCTGCCGCTGGTGGGCCCGCACCCCGACGCCCCCGGCCTGTACCACCTTGTCACCCACAGCGGGGTCAACCTCGCGCCCGAACTCGGCCGCCTCGCGGCCCAGGAGATCATCGAGGGCAGCGCCGAAGAGCTCACCTCGTACCGCGTGACCCGGACGATGGCGACGTCGGTACGGGACGAGAGCCTGACGCTCATGACCACCCGCTAGCCGTTAATAGGTCGACGGGCCGGTGAGGCCGATGGAACCATCGTCGAATGGACGAGATCGAGGCGAACGTCAGGCTCGCCATCGACAAGCTCGGCCCGCTCAGCGACGTGGACTTCGGCGTCAACCAGGAGTCCGTCGAGTGGGTCGAGGGCTTCATCGAGCGCCGGCGCACCCGGCCCGGCTTCGACCCGGAGCAGATCGACGGCCTGGTCGGGGTGCTCGGCTCGTTCCTCGGCGCCTGCGTCGCCGCCGCCACGGGCGGCTCGTGGCAGTGGTCGGAGGACGACGGCTGGGGCGTGCACCTGCCCAACGGCAGCGTCGCCTTCCCGTTCGCGAAGGTGCGCAAGCAGTTCCGCGACGGGCTCGAGGGCGGCGAGTCGATCGCCTCCTTCTACCGGATCGCGGTCGAGTTCATCGCGACGGGGAAGCTGCACGACGAGCAGCGAAAGCACCGTTGAGCAGGCGTACGGCGCGGCCGTCAGGACCGATGACGAAGGCCAGGTCCCACATGTGGTTGCCGGTGAAGGCGTCGTCGGCGGGCAGGAAACGGTGCTCGCCCAGCGGGAGCAGATCCGTCTCCACCGACGGCAGCCGGACGTGCAGCCGCCCGTCCGCGCCGGTCACCTCGTAGCGCGAGTCGTGGGACTCGTAGGTGCCGACGTACAGCTCGGGTGAGAAGGGCGTGGCGGGATCAGGGGTCGGCAGCGGCGGCTTGGCGATGCCCAGCTCGGAGCGCATCACCTCCCTGATCACCGCGTCGGCGAAGGGGTAGCCGCGGTCGGCCACGTTGACCACGGTCGCCACGGCCAGGTCGTGCTCGGGAACCCACAGCAGCGTCGAGGACCCGCTGGGCGTGGTGCCGCTGTGGCCGTAGACGCGCACGCCGTCCCAGATCTTCAGGTAGGGGCCCAGGCACCAGTGGTCGGCGAAGCAGCGTGCGGGCACGTCGACCTGCGGCGTCAGCATCTGCTCGACCGCGGCGGGCGGCAGCACTCCCCCGCCGCCGCGCAGGAACAGGCGGCCGAAGGCGACCAGGTCGGTGGCGCTGGCGCAGAGCGTGGATCCGGCCGGGCCGAGGCCGCGGGAGAAGAAGAACGGCCGCACCGGCTCGCCGCCCGCGTGCCCGACCGCCACCCGGTGGTAGAGCAGGTCGTCGGCCACGCTGGCGGTGTGGGTGAGCCCGGCGGGGACGAGCAGCAGGTCGCGCAGGGCCTCGTCCCAGCTGCGGCCGGTGCGCTGCTCGACCAGCAGGCCGGAGACGACGGTCGAGGCGTTGGTGTAGCCGAACCCGGCGCCCGGCTCGTGGATGGGCGGGATGTCCGCGAGCAGGTCGACGTAGTCGGCCACGGTCGCCACGTCCACGTAGGGCCCGTTGTCCAGGCCGCTCGTCATCGACATGAGGTGCCTCGGGGTGATCGCGCCCAGCACCGGCGCGTCGAGGTCGATCCCGAGCAGCATGACCAGCGCGGCCGTGTGGACCTTGGTCGTGGAGCCGATCTGGAACAGCGTGTCGTCGGTCACCGGGGTGCCGAGCTCGGCGTTGGCCAGCCCGGTCGCGTAGGAGCGCACGGTGTCGCCCCTGGCGACGGCGACCTGGGCGCCGACGACGCCGAGCGACGCGGCGAGCTGCTGGATCATCCGGTCCATGGGGTCTCCTAACCGAACAGCGACGAAGGGTCGAAGGGGACCGGCGCGAGCCGGTACCCGGACGGCGGCGTGACGCCGAGCAGGTGGCGGACGAGGTAGTCCCAGCGCCGTCTGGTCACGTAGTGCTCGAAGCCGATGAAGGCGTGCTCGGCCCCCGGCACGATCAGCAGGTCGAAGTCCCTGTCGGCGGCGATGAGCCGCTCGACGAGCCGCATCGTCAGGTGCGGCGTGACGTTGTCGTCCAGCTCGCCGTGGACGAGCAGCAGCCTGCCGCGCAGCCGGTCGGCGAACTCGGGGTTGGCGGCGCGGGTGTAGGCCTCGGCGTCGTAGGGGCCCTGGTAGCTCTCGCCCCACAGCGCGTGGTAGAGCCGCTGGTCGTGGTTGCCGCATTCGGCGACGCCGACCTTGAAGACGTCGGGGTGGTCGAGCATGGCCCTGACCGTGGCGAAGCCGCCGCCCGAGCGGCCGAAGATCCCGACGCGTTCCAGGTCGAGCCAGGGTCTGGTGGCGGCGAGCTGCCGCAGGGCCGCCACGTGGTCGTCCAGGTGGCCGGCGGTTTCCAGCGCGCCGTAGGAGGCGTCGTGGAAGTCCTTGCTCCTGCCCGGGGTGCCGCGCCCGTCCAGGGCGAGTACGGCGAAGCCGAGCGCGGCCACGGCCTCGGCGTCGTAACCGTACGTGCCGGGGTCGAAGGTGGGCTGGACCCGGTTCATCTGGGGTCCCGGGTAGGGGTGGTCGACGACCGGGTAGGAGCCGGCGGGGTCGAAGCCGTGCGGGAGGTACAGCAGGCCGTACAGGTCTGTCTCGCCGTCGGCGGCCTTGACCCGCACGCGCTCGGGCGGCCGCCAGCCCGTCTCGAGCAGCCCGTCGATGTCGGCGCGTTCCAGCTCCACCAGCACCTCGCCGTCCCAGCCGCGTACGGTCACCACCGGCGGGACGCCCGCGGCCGAGGCGGAGTCGACGAAGCAGGAGCCGTCGTCGGCGACGCTCACCGCGTGGTCCAGGTCGTCGTCGGTGATGCGGGTGAAGCCGGTGCCGTCCAGCCCCACCCGGCACACCTGCCGCAGGTAGGGGTCGTGGGGCACCAGCCCGGCGGCCGTGAAGTAGACGCCCGACGCGTCGGCGTGCAGCAGGTCGGTCACGGACCACTCCCCCGCGGTCAGCCGGACGAGCCGCTCGCCGTACAGGTAGAGGTGGCCCCAGCCGTCTCGCTGCGAGTACCACAGCACGCCCTCGGGGATCACCTTCACGATCGGGCGGTGCGCGAACTGCTGGGTGGCCTCGACCCTGGTGCGTCCGCTCTCCACGACCAGCGTGCGCACCTCGCCGGTGCCGGGGTCGAGGCGGCGCAGGCGCAGCGTACGCAGGTCGCGCGAGTGCTCCAGGTAGTGGACGGCCTCGTCCCACCACAGCCTGCCGAGCGAGATCGGCGACAGGTACGGGATCAGGATCGGGTCGGCCTTGGCCCGCACCGCGGTGCGCGTCGCCACGTCGAAGACGACCAGTTCGCCGCGCGGCAGCACCTCGTCGCCGGGCAGCGGGTAGCGGTAGGTGTGCAGCACCGGCCGGCCGCCTCCGGGGGGCGCGCTCTCGACCAGGTGCATGGGCAGCACGCCGCGCTGGTCGAGCCGGTGCGTGACCAGCCTGCGCGAGTCGGGCGACCACAGCACCACGGGCGGCAGGTACGGCAGGCCGAGCCGGCGGGCCAGCGTCCGCATCGCGGCGGAGTCGGGGTTGACGCCATAGGCGCGCTCTTGCGTGCCGTCGGTGGTGAGCGAATGTTCGAGCCCTGTTTCCAGCTCGCGCAGCCACAGGTCGTGCCCCTTGCGGAAGGCGGCGTAGCGGCCGTCGGGCGAGACCACGTCGAGCGGGCCGCGCGCGGGCAGCTCGGTGAGGGCGTAGGTGCCGAGCTCGCAGCGCCACCGCTTGCCGTCGGCGTCGAGGTCCACCGCGCCGTCGGCCAGCGCGATCGACGTGGGCAGGCCGCCGAGGACGGCCGCCAGCCGCTCGTGGTCGAATGCCGGGGCCCTGGTGCGCGCGGCCGGGTCGACGAGGTGGAAGCGCCCCTCGGAGCGGTACCAGAACCGGCCCTGGTCCCAGACCGGCCTGACCTTCCCGCCACGGACGAGCCTGTCCCTGTTGTGGCCGAGCAGCAGTTCAGCGGTGCGGTATCTGTCGCTCATGTCGGTCATGCCATGAAACGTACATGTACAGTACGAGATACGCTTGGTAGGCGACCACGAAGATGCACGCCAGGATTGGGGAACCGGACATGCCAAGAGCGCCGCGGGGAAGCCTCAGTCACCGGCTGATCGTGGAGCGGGCGATCCGGCTGATGGACGACGAGGGGCTCGAGGCGGTGACCGTCCGGCGGCTGGCCCAGGATCTCGGGGTGCGGCCGATGGCGCTCTACACCTACTTCCGCGGCAAGGACGAGATCCTCGCCGCGCTCTACGACCACCTGCTCGCCGGCCTGGAGCTGCCCGACTCGCCCGACGCCGGGCTCGACGGCGTCAGGCGGGTCATGACCGGGTACTTCCGGCTGCTGACCGAGCACCGGGCGTTGATCAAGGCGGGCTCGGGCGGCGAGGCCGACCTGCGGCTGAGCGAGGTGATCTACATGCTGCTGCTGGGCACGGGGATGGACCGCAGGACCGCGGTGGGCGTGGCGGCCAGCCTGGTCAGGTTCACCGTCGGCAGCGCGGCCCTGTATCAGGAGCGCAGCGCCTGGGACGCGGACGCCGACCACTGGAGCAAGGTCCGCTCGTCCCTGCGCGACCTGCCCGCCGACCGCTACCCGATCATGCGCTCCTTCGGCGACGACCTCCCGGAGTTCACCCAGCAGCAGGCCTTCGAGTTCGGCGTCGACCTCATCCTCCGCGCCGCCCAGCTCCCCTAGCGCTCTCCGGGGGCGCAGAGGGCGTGATCGACGAGGGCGCGGGCGGCGCGGTCCTGGGCCTGCTGGGCCTTGCTGAAATGCAAGGTGAAGGCGGCCGTGGCGGCGGCGCGGGAGCCGTCGGGGGTGACGCCGCTCTCGGAGACCGTGCCGAAGCTCGTCCCGCCGTGGAACCAGATGCCGTCGGGGCAGCCGGGCACCGGGCGCCAGGCGATGCCGAGGCCGTACCTGACGCCGGGGACGTCGATCCAGTCCTTGGCCTCGACCGTCTGCTTCATCTGGGCCAGCTGGGCCGGTCGCAGCAGGCGGCCGCCCATGAGCGCGCGCAGGAACACCGCCAGGTCGTGCGGCGTGCTGACGATGCCGCCGTCGGCGCCGTTGACGGCGAACAGCGAGGTGTCGACCGGGTCCCCGGCTCCGGGGAAGTAGGTGTAGGCCCTGGCCGTGGGTTCAGGGACGTAGGCGGAGGTGCCGGGCGTGAAGGTGTGCCGCAGCCCGAGCGGCTCCAGGATGCGCCGGTGGATCTCCTGCGCCCAGGGATGTCCCGTCACCTTCTCGATGATCATCCCGGCGAGGACGTAGTTGGTGTTGGAGTAGCTCCAGCCGGGCCGGGCCGGCTTCCGCACGGCCCGTTCCACCAGCCGGCGCGGCGGGTAGGAGGTGAAGCGGTTCTTCAGGTAGCCCTTGGGGGTGAGGTCCTGGGCGATGGGCAGGTCCTCGAGGTAGTCGTGCAGGCCGCTGGTCTGCCGCAGCAGGTCCTCGACGGTGATGCGCCGGTCGGGGACCAGGTCGGGCAGCCACTTGCCGACCGGTTCGGTCAGCGCGAGCCTGCCCTCGCCGACGAGTTGCAGGGCAACGGTGGCGGTGAAGGTCTTGGTGTCGCTGCCGACGCGGTAGTAGGCGTTCCACGGGACCGGGCGGCCGGAGCCCAGCTCGGCGACCCCGCTCCTGGCGGTCCGCGCGCCTTGCGGGGTCTGGACCTCGGCCAGGACGCCGGTCGCCTTGATCGCGCCCACGTCTTGCTGCAGCGGGCCCGCCGTACTCATCACGAGCGCCATGACCAGGGCGGCGATCACTTGTCCTCCTTGCCGCAGTCGACGTCCTTGGCGGGGAGCGGCCCGCCTGCCAGGTAGGAGTTGACGAGCCTTTCCGCGCACAGGCTCGGCTCGTAGCCCTCGGCGCGGCGGGTGTAGACGCCGTGGGCGCGCAGGTCGGCGGTGACCAGGCGGGAGCCCGCCAGCTTGCGGTGCAGGGCCAGGGCGCCGTCGTAGACGGTGTTGACGTCGCGGCGGGCCTGCACCATGAGAACGGGTACCCGGTTGCCGATCCGGGTCCCTGACTCGCGCGGCCGCAGCGGCCAGTAGGCGCACGGGGTGATGGCGTTGGCCAGCGCCCCGAAGACGGGCTGGGTGGCGCGGCTGCGCTGGATATCGTGCCAGTAGCGTTCCTGGCCGCGGGGCCAGCCGCCGGCCGGCCAGCCACCGTCGTCGCACAGCACGGCCAGCTGGCCGGCCATCCACCGGTCGGCCACCGGCCCCTTCATGGACAGCAGCTGGAGCATCCGGGCCAGCGCGGGATCGGGCGTGACCTTCTTGCCGTCCGCGGCGTCGACCAGGTCGCGGACCGTCCTGGCCAGGGCGTCGTTCTCGTCCTGCTGCTGGATCAGCTGCGACAGCACCAGGGGCAGCCGGTGCTCGTCGACCGTGGCGTCGCCGACGCGGATGGGTTCGCGCGCGGCGCGCTCGAGCAGCCGGGTGACCGTTGCGCGCACCTGGGCGCCGGTGCCGCCCAGCCCGTAGCCGTGCTTGGCCGTCCAGGCGGCCCACTCGTCCAGGCCCGCCTCGCTGCGGGGGCCGGTGCGCTGGAACAGCTCGTACTGGGTCGCGTCAGGGTCGGTCGAGCTGTCCAGGACGAAGCGGTCGACCCGGTCGGGGAAGAGCTGGGTGTAGACCGCGCCCAGGTCAGCGCCGTAGGACACGCCGTAGTAGGACAGCTTCGGCTCGCCGAGCGCCTCGCGGATGGAGTCCATGTCGCGGGCGACGTTCCTGGTGGTGGCGTGGGGCAGCACATCCGCGCGAGCTCCGCAGCGCTTGGCGATGTCGCGCACCTGCCGTGCCGCCTGCTCGAACCCGGCGCGCTCGAAGCCGGGCGAGCCCTGCCACACCTGGCCGCTCCCCGTACCGCAGGTGATGGGCGTGCTGTCGCCGATGAAGCGCGGGTCGAAGCCGATCAGGTCGTACTGGGCCGCGACCTGCTTCATGGCCGGGCTCAGGCTCGCCGCGAACGCCAGCCCCGGTCCGCCGGGCCCGCCGGGATTGGCCAGCAGCACGCCCCTGCGGTGCTTGGCGTCGCTCGCCCGGACGCGCGAGATCGCGATCTGGATGGTACGGCCGGCTGGGTCGCCGTAGTCGAGCGGCACGGTCACCTTGGCGCATTCGGCCGCCAGATCCTGAGGGCACGGACCCCAGGTGAGCGTTTCGTGAGAGGCGGGCGGCGTCAGGCTCAACGCGGCCGCAAGAGTGAGGTTCATCAACACGCCACCAGAATCCGTGGCGGCCGCCGGCCCCCACATCTGCCATTCGGCCGATATCGGACCTGGTAGCGGCCGTGGCAAACTGCGACCCGTGACGATACGGCTGCTCATCGCGGACGACCAGGAGATGGTCCGCCGCGGCATGCGCCGGATCCTCGAGCACCAGCCCGACCTCAGCGTGGTCGGCGAGGCGCCCGACGGCGTGGCCGCGCTCGACGCGGTCCGTGCGCTCGAGCCCGACGTGGCATTGGTCGACATCCGGATGCCCCGCATGGACGGGCTCGAGGTCACGCGGCGGCTGTCGGGGAGCACCACCAAGGTCGTCGTGGTGACGACCTTCGACCTCGACGAGTACGTCTATCCGGCGCTGCGCCACGGCGCCTCGGGCTTCCTGCTCAAGAGCGCGGGCCCCGCGCTGCTGGTCGAGGCGGTCAGGGCGGCCGTGGCGGGCGACAGCCTGATCAGCCCGTCCATCACGGTGCGCCTGCTGCGGCACCTGGCGGCGCCCTCCCCGGCGACCCACCGGACGCCGCTGACCATGCGCGAGATCGAGATCGCCGGGCAGGTGGCGGCCGGCCGTACCAACGCCGACATCGCCGCCGAGCTGTTCATCTCACCCGGCACGGTCAAGACGCACATCGCCAGCATCCAGCGCAAACTCGGCGTCCGTAACCGGGTGGGCATCGCCATCAAGGCGTGGGAGATGGGCTACGCGGCCGATGCGTGAGCGGTGGCTGTGGTACGGCGCCGCCGTGGTGGCGGTGCTGGTCCCGACGCTGGTGATGCAGCCTGGCGCGCTGCCGATCGGCTGCTCGGCCGCCGCGGCGGTGGCCGCGGCGATCCGGCCGCCCAGGCGGGTGTGGATCGTGGTCGCGCTGTCGGCCCTCTCGCTGGTTGCCGGCCTGCTGCACCGGGGGCCGCTCGGGCTCGCGTCGGTGCTGGGGGTCGTGGAGGTGGGCGGCCTGCTGGTGCTCACCGCCAGGCTGGCCCGCTGCAGGCCGGTCCTCGAGGTCGTGGTCGCCGGGCTCGCCATCGAGGCGGCCATGGCCGGGTTCGCCCTGCGTTCCACGTTGCGCCTGCCCGTGCCGACCTGGACGGAGTCGCTCACGGGGGTGGCCGTCGCCTCCGCCTGCCTCGGCGGCGCGCTCGGCGTCGGCCTCTACCTGCGCTCGCTGGACCTACGGCGCGCCCGCGCGGTCGTCGAGGCGCGGCGCGCACAGCGCCTGGAGGTGGCCCGCGACCTGCACGACTTCGTGGCGCACGAGGTGACGGGCATCGTGCTCGAGGCCCAGGCGGCCCAGCTCGGCGAGCTCGACCCGGCCGCCTACCGCCGCATCGAGGAGGCCGGGCTGCGGGCGCTGGCGTCGATGGACCACACCGTGCGCGTGCTGCGCCTGCCGGACGACGACCCGCCGCCCACCCGGGTGTACGGCCTGGCCGACCTGCCCGGGCTGGTCGGCCGCTTCGGCGCCACCGGGACCGCGCACGCGGCCCTGCACCTGGATCCCGGGCTCGAGCTGCCGCGGGAGCTCGAGGCCATGGTCCACCACACGGTCCTGGAGGCGCTGACGAACGTCCGCCGTCACGCCGGTACGGCGAGCCAGGTGACCGTGTCCGTCACCCGCGTCCCAGGCCCCGCCGTGGAGGTGTCGATCACCGACACGGGCGCCGCCTGCGGCCCCCGGTCCCGCCGCGGCGGCGGCACCGGATTGGACGGCCTCCGCGAACGGGCCGGAACCCTCGGCGGCGTGGTCACGGCGGGCCCGCACGGGCCTGGCTGGCGGGTCGTCTGCCGCCTGCCGTACTGAAGGCGCCCGTAAGCGGGAGGCGATGTCGAGGGCGGCGCCGGCCTGGTCGGCCAGGGTGACCGCGACCAGGCGTGCCTGCAGGAGCGGGACGTTGCCGGGGGTCGGGTCGAGCATGAACCGCCCGTAGTAGTGGCCGTTCCCGACGACGCGCAGCTCGACCTCCGTCTCCGGCAGGCCGAGCCGGTCGGCGTCCCAGTGCCTGCGGCCCCAGGCCACGCTGCCGTCCTGGTCGAGGCGCGGCGGGTGACCGAGCAGGCTGCCGTACTCGAAACGGCAGCCGCGCAGGCCGAGCACCTCGGTGAGCTGGCCCCTGACGTGCTCGACCACCGTGTCGGCGCCGTAGGAGGACTGGGCCAGTTCGGCGGTGTCGTGGATGCGCCGCATGTAGTCGGCGTCGGTGATGGTGATCACCCGCAGCCTGCGGGCGTAGGCGGCCAGTTGCGAGACCGCGAGACCCACCACGAGCAGCAGGACCGCCGTCTGGAGGTCCGCCGCCTTGGAGATGGCCAGTTCCTGGTAGGGCTGGGTGAAGAAGAAGTCGAACCACAGCGCGGCCGACACCGCGGCCACCGCGCCCGCCACGCGCCTGCCCAGGGCGGCCACCGCGACCACGACCGCGACCATGATCAACGCCACGCTGGTGTTCGGCACCCCGTCGCGGAACGGCAGCAGCACCAGCGACACGACGAGCGGCGCCACCAGCGCGAGCAGCAGCACGATGAGATCTGTGCCCAGGTAATGGCGCATCGCGACCTACCCCCTCAGGCCATCATGCCAGGTCACCGAGGCGTGCCCCGCCGGGGTCAGCCGGATCGGCGGGCGCGGTAGCCGGCGACCTTGGCCTGGTTGCCGCAGCGCTCCATGGAGCACCAGCGGCGGCGCCGGGCCTGGGAGTCGTCGAGGAACAGCAGCGAGCAGTCCGGGTTCTCGCACTTCTTGACCCGCTTCATGAGCGGCCCGCCGGCCAGCAGGATGGCGTCGCGCGCCACGGCCGACAGCGCGGCCCGCACGCCTTCGTCCGCCCGCCAGCGCACGTCCCCCTCGCCGAGCTGGGGCGTCAGGTCCGGTGGCCGGGCGGCCGCGTTGACCGCCGCCACATCGCCCGGGTCCGGCCGCTGCCCTCGCATGGCGGCGGTCAGGACGCGGTACAGCGCCTCACGCAGGGTGCGGGCCTCCGTCAGGTCCGCCGCGGAGATCTCGTACGGCTCGGCCGGTCCGTAGGCCTGGCCGATCCACCGCCGCAACGCCTCAGGATCGGGCAGCCGTTCGACCGGAACGGCGTGCCGCCTGCCCAGCGTGGCGACGAAGTTCAGGCTCGGCCGCCCGCCGATGAAGGGGAACATGCCTCCGATCATACCCGCTTGACACCGATTCAACAGGTGTCGCAGGATGTAACCCCTTCAACAAGTGACAGGAGTCGACATGCGCGTGGTGCGGATCGAGAAGTTCGGCGGGCCCGAGGTCCTGGTGCCGGGAGAAGCCCCCGATCCGGTGGCGGGCCCAGGCCAGGTACTGGTACGGCTGGCCGCGGCCAGCGTGAACCGCGCCGACGTGCTCATCCGGTCGGGCGCCTACCACCGGGCCAGGCGGCCGCCCCTGATCCCCGGCATGGACGGGGCGGGGACCGTGGTGTCGGTGGGCGAAGGCGTGACGGACGTCCTCCCCGGCCAGCGGGTGATGGGCCTGGGCCGCGAGCTGTACGCCGAACTCGCCGCGATCCCCGCCGGCCACCTGGCGGTGCTGCCTGACGAGGTCGACCTGACGGTGGCCGCCGCGGTCCCGTCGGTCTGGATCACCGCCTGGTACTGCCTGCACCGCCTGGCCGGGATCGCCAAGGGTGAGACCGTGGTGGTCCACGCCGCCGCCAGCGGGGTCGGGACCGCGGCCGTGCAGGTCGCGGCCGAGGCGGGCGCCCGGGTCATCGCCGTGGCCGGGACCCGGGAGAAGGCCGCCTGGGCCGCCTCGTTCGGCGCCGTTCCCGCGACCGGCGAGGAGGAGGTCGCCGCGCTGACGGACGGCCGAGGCGCCGACGTCGTGATCGACGCGGTCGGCGGGCCCGTGTTCGCCCAGAGCCTGCGCCAGGTCGCCTACGGCGGGCGCGTCGTGGCCCTGGCCAACGTCGCGCTCGAGCCGAGCCTGATCGACACGCGCGACTTCTATCCCAAGAACGCCACGATCCGCGGCTTCCAGCTCACCAACCTGATGAACCACGGCTACGTACCCCGCGAGGACCTCCAGGAGATCGCGGCCCGGATCGCCTCGGGCGCCTACCGGGTGCCGATCGAGGCCCGATTCCCCCTGGAGCAGGCCGCCGAGGCGCACCGACGCCTGGAGCAGCGCACCACCAGGGGCAAGCTCGTCCTCACCATGGATTCTGTACCTACTAGTATGTACGGTGGAGTCTGATCTGAAAGGACGTAACCCATGCCCTTCGTTCGCATCGACGCCCTCCGCGCAGACGACAAGCGCCTGGAGGCCCTCGGCCGGGCCGTGCACGACGCCCTGGTGGAGGCCATCGGCATCCCGCCGGACGACCTGTTCCAGGTACTCAACGGCCACGACGGCCCCCAGCGCCTGTTCCGCTACGACGACGGCTACCTCGGCATCCACCGGGACGACGACCTCGTCTTCATCGCCATCACCATGCGCTCAGGCCGCACCCCGGCCCAGAAGCAGTCCCTCTACCGCACAATCGCCGACCTGGCCCAGCAGTACGCCGGCACCGACCCCCGCAACATCTTCGTCACCATCACCGAGAACGAACCCCTCGACTGGTCCTTCGGCAACGGCATCGCCCAGTACGCACCGTAGGAGCCTGAGGAATTTCAGGAGGGCTGTCCGGATCGGTGGGGGGCGTTCGTCAGGATGGTGACAGCGCAGAGCGAGGAGGACAGCGATGAAGTACATGATGTTCGTCTGCACGGATGGCGAGCCTGACACCGATACCGCGCCCGAGCCGGACATCGATGTGTGGGTCGCCGAGAACGATGCCGCCGGGCGGCGGTTGCAGGGGAGCGTGCTGGCGCCGAAGTCGGCGGCCACGACCGTGCGGGTGCGCAATGGGCAGTTGCTGGTCGCGGACGGGCCGTTCACGGAGACCAAGGAGGTGATCGTGGGCTTCGATCTGCTCGAGTGCGCGGATCTTGACGAGGCGATCGAGGTCGCGCGGACTCACCCGATGGCACGCGGCGGGCGGCTCGAGATCCGACCGCTGGCCGACTTCGAGCAGTGACCGATCCCGCGCAGGCGGCCGCCACCGCGGCCGCCGACGCCTATCCCCGGATCGTGGCCACGCTCATCCGCGTCACGGGCGACTGGGGCCTGGCCGAGGACTGCGCGCAGGAGGCGCTGGCCACGGCCCTCGAGCGGTGGCCACGTGACGGGGTGCCCGCCAACCCGGGCGGGTGGCTGATGACGGTGGCCCGGAACCGGGCCCTGGACGTGCTGCGCCGTACCTCGGTCGAGCAGCGCAAGCTCCGCGAACTGGCGGTGCTGGCCGTGACCGCGGCTACCGAGGAGCCCGAGCCGGAGGAGGAGGTCGTGGACGACCGGTTGCGGTTGATCTTCACCTGCTGCCATCCGGCGCTGGCGATGGAGGCGCGGGTGGCGCTGACCCTCAGGACGATCTGCGCCGTGCCGACCGCGGACATCGCGCGCGCGTTCCTGGTCAGCGAGTCGGCCATGACGCGGCGGCTGACCAGGGCCAAGACCAAGATCGCCGACGCGCGGATCCCGTACCGGGTGCCCGGCGGGGCGGCGCTGGGCGAGCGGCTGCCGGGGGTGCTGGCGGTGCTCTACCTGCTGTTCACCCACGGCTACAACGCCGACGGTGAACCGGCCTTCGCCGAGGAGGCGATCCGGCTGGCCCGGCTGCTGGCGCGGCTCATGCCCGCGCAGCCCGAGGCTGCGGCGCTGCTCGCGCTCTTCCTGCTGCAGCACTCCAGGCGCGAGGCCCGCCGCGACGCCGCCGGCGACCTGGTGCCGCTCGCCGGCCAGGACCGCTCCCGCTGGGACCACACCGCGATCGCCGAGGCCGTGACCATCCTCGCCGCCCTGGACGACGGGCAGGAGTACGGCGGGCCGTACGAGCTGCAGGCGCGCATCGCCGCCTGCCACGCCACCGCCGAGACGGCGGACGACACGGACTGGGCCAGGATCGCCGGCTGCTACGACCGGCTCGCCGAGCTGCAGCCGAGCCCGGTGATCGAGCTGAACCGGGCCGTGGCCCACGGTTACGCCCACGGGCCTGCCGCCGGGCTGGAACTGCTCGAACAGGCCAGGAGGGGCGGCGCCCTCGACAACTACCCGCTGGCCCTGGCCGCCGAGGCGGACCTCACGGCCCGCGCGGGCGACAGCGAGCGCGCCGCCACCCTCTTCCTCCAGGCGGCCGAGCGGACGCACGGCGAGTCGGAACGCCGGGCCCTCGTCACCCGGGCAGCGGAACTGCTCGCGCCCTGACGCGGCTGCCCAGGAGCACCAGCAGGACGACCATCACCACGCCGAGCGCGGCGAGCCCGAGCCGGTCGGCCGGGGTGTCGGCGTTGGCGATCAGGCCGAAGGCGGTGTGCGCGACCAGCGCCCCACCGGCCAGGGCGAGGAGCTCCAGGTCGCCGAGCCGCCGGCGGCGCAGCAGCCAGACGGCGCCCACGCCAAGCACCGCGGCCGCCGCCATTGGCGCCCACACCCACGCGCCGCGGGTGAACGCGGGGTGGGCCGCCCCGCCGAAGGGGAACAGCAGCGCCAGGTAGGCGAACGCCGCCACACCGCCGAACACCGCGGCGCCCCAGGCGGGGACCGGCCACGAGCCGCCCGGCTGCGCAGCTCCCACCAGACCCGCCACCACCAGTACCGCGACGGCCACCACACAACCCACCACGACCACGGCGGGCGCCTGGTATCCGGGGTCCATGGCCGGCGGGACGCTCAGCCGTACCAGCAGGGCGCCGAGCACGAAGATCACCCCGGTCACGATCATCCCAGGACGCCCCAGGTAGGGGCGGTCGCGGAGAGCGGGGAAGATCAGGTCGACCAGCAGGATCGGGATGGCGGCGCTGAACACCGCGTGGTAGGGGATCATGAGCTCGGCGTAGGCGCTGTTCAAGCCGAGGATCCGCGGCGCCCAGCCGGCCGCGCCGTACAGCGTGGGACTGCTGAGCGCCTGCAGTGCCAGGCCCTCCTCGACGACGCCGTAGGCGGCGCCGAGCAGCAGGACGCCGCGCCAGCCGGTCCCCGCCCGCCGTACCAGCTCGCGGATGAGGACGGTGCCCGCGCCGTAGAGAGGGATCCAGAGCGGCAGCAGCCAGATCTGGCGGATCGACGGGTTGCCGAGCGTGAACTCGGCCACGAGCGGGGTGATGACCGCGAGGATCAGCGCGGCCCAACGGGGATTCATGGTCCAACGGTGGCCGCCGGAGGCAGGCGCGCGCTGCTGACCGAAGTCCGGACCGTGGCAACCCAGGTGACAATCGGGAGATGCTTCCAGATGTACGGCCGGGCCCCCCGCGCACCCGCAGGGACCGAGCGGTGGCGGTGGGCGGCTTCGTCTGCGCGGTGGCCGGTGCCGCCGCGGTCGTGTGGGGTGACCGCGGCGCCTATCTGCTCGCGGACGTGGTGGGCGGCGCCCTGGCGTGCGTGCTGCTGTGGTGGTCGCGCAGGTGGCCTGCCTCGGTGGCGCTGGCCGTGGTGGCGCTGTCGGTGCCCGCGGCGGCGGCCTCGGTGGCGGCGGGCATCGCGACGCTGGTCGCCGCGCTCTACCGCAGGCCCGCCGTGGCGATGGCGGTCGGCGCGGCGGGGGTGGCGGCGACGCTGGCCAGGTTCTGGCTGCGCCCGCCCGGGGTGGCGCCCTATGCGGTGTGGGCGCTGGTCGCGGTGCTGTTCGGGTGCGCGCTGACCGGATGGGGAATGCTCGCGCGGGCCCGCCGCGAGCTGATGCTGTCGCTGCTCGAGCGAGCCCGCAGGGCGGAGGCGGAGCAGGAACTGGCCCGCCAGACGGAGCGGCTGGCGATCGCCCGCGAGATGCACGACGTGCTGGCGCACCGGCTGTCGCTGCTGGCGCTGCACGCGGGCGCGCTGGAGTTCAACGCGCAGGCCGACCCCGGCGAGGTGAACGAGGCCGCCAGGGTCGTCCGCTCGAACGCGCACCAGGCACTGCAGGAGCTGCGCGCCGTCGTCTCGGTGCTGCGCGAGACCCCGGACGACCTCGATGCCCTGATCGAGGAGTCGCGCGGGGCCGGCATGCGGATCGACTTCGACGGCGGCGGGCTCCGCCTGCCCGCCGCCACGGCCCGGGCCGCCTACCGCATCGTCCAGGAGGGCCTCACCAACGCCCGCAAGCACGCGCCCGGCCGTCCCGTAACGGTCCGGCTCGACGGTACGGCGGGCCAGGGCGTGACCGTCGAGGTACGCAATCCGCTGGACGGCACACGCGCCGACGGCGCCGGGTCCGGGCTGGCCGGGCTGAGGGAGCGAGCCGCGCTGGCGGGCGGCAAGGTGGAGCGGGCAGGGGCGTCCGACGGCGAGTTCCGGCTGATCGTCTGGCTACCATGGCCGCTGTGAGCCCCATTCGCGTGCTGATCGTGGACGACGACCCGCTGGTCAGATCCGGGCTGTCGCTGATGCTCAGGGGCGCGGACGACCTGCTGGTGGTCGGCGGCGTGGGCGACGGCGCGGACGTGCCGGCCGCGGTCGAGGCCCACGCGCCGGACGTGGTGCTCATGGACCTCCGGATGCCAGGACTGAACGGCATCGACGCCACCCGGCTGCTGCGCGGGCGCGCCGAGCCGCCGCACGTGCTCGTCCTGACCACCTTCGACGCCGACGAGCTGGTGTTCGGCGCGTTGCAGGCGGGCGCGAGCGGGTTCCTGCTGAAGGACACCCCGCCGGAGGGCATCGTGGAGGCCGTCCGGCGGGTCGTCTCGGGCGAGCCGGTCCTGTCGCCCTCGGTCACCCGTCGACTGATCGCCCACCTCGTGCCCGAGGAGCAGGCCCGGCGGCGGGCCGACGCCGAGCGGATGCTGGCCAGGCTCAGTGTCCGCGAGCGCGAGGTCGCCGTGGCGGTCGGCCAGGGCAAGGCGAACGCGGACATCGCCGCGGAGCTGCACATGAGCGTCGGCACCGTGAAGGGCTACATCTCCCGGATCCTCACCAAGACCGGCCTGGCGAACCGGGTCCAGCTGGCCCTGGTCGTGCACGGGATCAGCATGCGGGCGGGGTGACTCACCCGCTGTTGTCCGGGGTGCGGTCGCCCGCCGGGGGCCAGACGAACAGCTCGCCGAGGGCGTGCAGGAGGCGGGCGTCGCCGGTGGCGCGGGCGGTGCCGTCGGCGAGGGCCTCGGCGAGGGTGGTACGGCGGGCGGCGATGCCGACCAGGACGTCCTGGCCGGCTTCCACGACGACGTCCGGGCGCTGGGCCGGGCCGTGCACGGTGTCGATGCGGCCGTCGTCGACGTCGACGTGGAACAGCTCGTCGTCCACGCGGAACTCGTAGACGGCGCGCAGCCCGGCCGCCGCCTCGGGGACGAAGCAGGAGCGCATCCCCAGGACCGCCCAGCCCGGGTGGAACGACTCCTCCTCGTGCCGCTCCCCCATCGCCCACTTCGTGCCCCACCGGGCCAGGGCCATCACGGCGGGCTCCAGCTCGCGGCCCGCCTCGGTGAGCTCGTAGGCGGGGGTGCGCGCCGGGGGCGGGAGCGTGACGCGGCGGGCCAGGCCCTCGCGTTCGAGGTGCTTCAGCCGGGCTGACAGCAGGCCCGTGCCCAGGCCGCGCAGGCTCTTCTGCAGGTCGCCGAAGCGTTTGGGGCCGGTCAGCAGCTCGCGGACCAGCAGCAGCGTCCACCGCTCGCCGATGATGTCCAGGGTGCGGGCGGTGGCGCAGAACTGGTTGTACGATCGCTGGTCCACTTCACTACTGTAATGCGCGCACTTCCTGATCCCGAACCTTGAGCAGGACATCCGCGAGCAGCGCCGGATCGGTGATCATGACGTCGTGTGGGCCGACGATGGGCACCGGCCGGTAGCCGAGCGCTTGGACGAAGTCGGCGAACGGTATGCGCGATTCGATCCCGTAGACGCCCGTGCCAGGGATCCGGTCGACCGCGCCGGTCAGGCGGGTGGCGTCGGTGAAGGTCCGCAGCGGGTGCGGGCGCATCCGTTCCTCCACCCACCGCGCGTCGTCCGGGTCGGTGATGCCCACCTGTACGGCGGGCCAGGGCGGCAGTTCCCCGTCCACCGCGCTCGCCTGGAGGGCGTCGCGGAACCACGCGGGCGCCAGGGAGAACAGGCTCGCGCCGTCGGGCCCCGCCCACCCCTCCACGAGCACGAGGTGCGCGACCTGGCCGGGGCGGGTGTCGGCGGCCTGCCGTACCACCAGACCGCCGTAGCTGTGGCCGACGAGGACCACCGGCTCGTCCGCCGCGTCCAGCGCGGCCACCACCTCAGCCACGTGGTCGGCCAGCCCGACCTGGCTTCCGGACGACAGCTCGGGGACGAGCGTCCTGCCGAGCAGGGGGACGACGCGGTCCCAGGCCCAGGCTCCGTGCCAGGCGCCGTGGACGAGCATGAAGGCGGTCATCGGGTCTCCTCCTCGCGCAGCAGCGGCAGGACCCGTTCGGCGAACTCGACCAGCGCCTTGTCGTGGTCCTCGACGGCCAGGCGGACCACGAGGTGCCGGGCGCCGGCGGCGATGTAGCGGCCGAGCCAGAACGCCGCGCCTGCCGGGGTGCCCGCGTACATGGCCTGGATGGCGCCGACCGTCTCCAGCGAGGCGTCGTAGTAGCGCTCGATGCTGGTCCGCATCCGCTGCCGGGCGCGGTCGGGGCTGTCATCCAGGCACACGGTCGCGTACAGCGCGGGCGTGGCGGCCGCGCCGCCCGCGGTCCTGATCACCGCCAGCTCGTCGGCGTAGGTCTGCCAGGCGGGCGGGTACGGCAGCCAGCCGTCGGCGAGCCTGGCCACCCGCCGCAGCGCCGCCTCGCCGCCGCCGGCCAGCCAGACGGGCGGCCCCTCAGGCCGCACCGGCCGCGGCGCCACCTGCACGTCGTGGAAGGTGAAGTGCCGCCCTTCGAAGGACACCTCCTCCCCCGACCACAGCAGGCGCATCGCGGCGATCGTCTCCTCCAGCCGGCTCACCCGGGTCCTGTAGTCGACCCCGATCGCGTCGAACTGCGCCTGCGTGCGCGGGTTGGGGAACCCGGCGCCCAGGCCCGCGACCAGCCGGCCGCCGGAGAGCCTGTCCACCGTGGCGAGCTGGTGCGCGAGCGGGATCGGGTGGCGCAGCCCCGCGAGCAGCACGGCGGTCCCCAGCGTGATCCGTCCGGTCCTGGCCGCGATGGCGGCCAGGAGTGTCAGCACGTCGGCGCGCTGCCTGGTCACCGGGCTGTCGCCCGCCCACACGGAGTCGAAGCCGAGCTCCTCGGCCAGGCACGCGAGCTCCACCAGCGATCCGACGTCGTGGTCGCCGAGCGCGATCCGGTCGCGCGTGGGCAGCAGAAAACCGATCTCAGTCATGGCCCCAGACTAGGGCAGTACTTCCTGTTTTTGAAGTGTCACCTTCTAAATCAAGAAATTCGCTCTAGGGCGCCTGCTGGCGGTGGAGTTCGGAGTGCTTGTAGCTGTAGGTGAAGTAGATGACCAGGCCGATGAGGAACCAGATGATGAAGCGCAGCCACGTCACCGGGCTCAGGAAGGTGATCAGCCACAGCGAGAAGACGACGCCGATGGCCGGGGTGAACGGCATGCCTGGTGTGCGGAACGAGCGCGGCAGGTCGGGACGCCGGTAGCGCAGGACGATGACGGCGATGCAGACCACGACGAAGGCCAGCAGGATGCCGATGTTGGTCAGCTCCGCCGCTTCTCTGATCGGCAGGAACCCGGCGATGAGCGCGGAGACGGCGCCGACGATCCAGGTGATGCGGGTCGGCACCCGGCGCACCGGGTGGAGCTTGGCGAACCAGTGCGGCAGCAGCCCGTCACGGCTCATCGCGAACCACACGCGGGTGACGCCGAGCATGAAGGTGAACATGACGGTGAGGATGCCGACGATCGCGCCGACCGCGATGACGCCGGCCAGCTTGTCCAGCCCGACCGAGGCGAAGGCCGAGGAGAAGCCGCTCTCGGGATCGATGTCCTTGTAGTTCTGCATGCCGGTGAGCACCAGGCAGGCCAGCACGTACAGCACCATCGAGATGGCCAGCGAGTAGATGATCGCCTTGGGCATGTGGCGGCGGGAGTCCTTGGACTCCTCGGCGGCGGTGCTCATCGCGTCGTAGCCGAACACGGCGAAGAACACCGTGGCCGCGCCGGTGATGGCGCCGCTCACGCCGAACGGGAAGAACGGGACGTAGTTGGCCGGGTTGATGAAGAAGAACCCGACGATGATCACCACGAGCACCACCGCCACCTTCAGCGCGACGACGGTGGTCTCGAACCGCGCGGCGGTCTTGATGCCCTGGTTGAGCAGGAACGCGATGAGCAGGCACAGCAGCACCGCGAACAGGTCCACCTTGTGGCCCGGCCCGGTGCCCGGCGCGCCCAGCATCCAGGCGGGCAGGTGGATGCCCAGCTCGCCGACCAGGAAGCCGAAGTAGCCGGAGATGCCGATCGCCACGACCGCGACGATCGCCGTGTACTCCAGCAGCAGGTCCCAGCCGATGAACCAGCCGACGACCTCCCCCAGTACGGCATAGCCGTAGGTGTAGGCGGATCCGGCCTTCGGGATGAGCCCGGCGAACTCCGCGTAGGAGAACGCCGCGGCGGCGCTGGCCACGCCGGCGATGAGGAAGGAGATGACCACGGCGGGCCCGGCCGTCTCGTGGGCGACCGCGCCGGCCAGCGCGAAGATGCCGGCGCCGATGATGCCGCCGATGCCGATCGCGGTGAGCTGCCACAGGCCCAGCACCCGGGTCAGCTCTCCTTCATGTTCAGCGGCGATCTGTTCCACCGGCTTGCGCCGGAACACGCCCGAGCCGCCTCCGAACGAATGCTCCTCGCTGGCCATCCGTCTCGCCTCCCTGGTCACGACGCTGTGAGGGGATTGATTGCGAAGGTACCCATTTGGCAGCCATCCAGGCTTCGCGCACAGGCGGGCGGGGCTGGTGGGGTTGATGAGACGGAGGAACACTTTTGGGATGTGCGTGGCCTCCCGGGCGGTGGTGACCTGCGACACCGCCACGCCCACCGTCACGGGGACCGCCAACAGCGACTTCCTGCTGGGCACCGAGGGCGACGACGTGATCTTCGGCCTGGGCGGCAGTGACTACATCGACGGCCGGGGCGGCAACGATCTGCTGTGCGGCGGCACCGGCAATGACCACATCACCGGCGGCTTGGGCGACGACAGGCTCGAGGGAGGCACAGGCAGCGACTTCCTCGACGGTGGCGGCGGCACCAACACCAACGACGGCGGCGCGGGATGGGACTTCTGCATCAACCCGGTCGACGGCGTGAGCTGTCCCTGACGCTCATGAAAGGTCCCTCACGGCTCGTGGGGGACCTTCGCGTAGGGGCGGCGCGTCAGGGTGTCGTGGACCATGACGGTCAGGGTCACGATGTCGAAGACCGGCAGCCCGATCGCGGCCTGGATGGCGTGGGCGAACGGCACCAGGTCGGTGCACTCGATGAGCAGCGCCCCCATGTCCGGGTTGTCCTTGGCGAGCCGTTCCACCTGCCCGAGCACCTCGCGTTCCAGGCGGGGCGCGTCGAGGGTGTCGCGCCGTCCCTCGAGCATGACCTCGCGGAACTCCGGGCAGCCGGACATCCCGGTCACACAGACGGGCACGTGGTCGCCGCCGATCGCGGCCAGGTGCCGCGGGGTCAGCGCGGGCTCCTTGGCCACCAGCAGGCCGACCTTCTGGCAGGGCCGGAGCATCCGGTGGATCATCGGCAGCTGGATCAGGCTGGAGGCGAACACGGGGACGTTCACCGCGTCGGCCAGCCGCTCCTGGAAGAGCACGAGAAAGCCGCAGCCGCTGGTGATCGCGGCGGCGCCGCGGGCCTCCAGGTCCCTGGCCGCGGCGATGAACGGGTCGAGCAGCCGCGGATCGGCCTGGGTGACCACCCGCTCGGGCGTCGCCCCCTCGACCACCTGGTAGATCACCGGAAAGCCGAAGGTCGCTGGATTGCGGATGTGCCCGGGGATCTTGGTGAAGGTCGTCTCCAGGCACAGCACGCCGATCGGCTTCATCAGGGTCTCCTGCCGTACGAGAAGGGCGCCGGGTCGAGCTCCGGGGTGGCCCCGGTCAGCAACTGGGCGAGCAGCCTGCCCCCCACGGGCGCCAGGCCGAGCCCGATGTGCCCGTGCCCGCAGGCCAGCGCCACATTCCCGGAGGCTCTGCCGATGTACGGCAGGCTGTCGGGAGTGCAGGGACGCAGGCCGCTCCACGTCTGCACGGCAGGCGCGGGCGACAGGGCGGGCAGGTGGGCGCGCACGGTGCGCAGGATGCCCGCCACCCGGCGGGGCGAGATCGCGGTGGACATGCCGGACAGCTCCAGCGTCCCGCCGAGCCGCAGCCGGTCGCCGAGCGGCGTGACGGCGACCTTGCCCTCGCTCAGCAGCACCGGTCGCCGGGGCGCGTTGTCCGGGTTCTTCAGCGTGACGCTGTACCCCTTGGCCGGCTGGAGCATCAGCCGCAGCCCGAGCCGCCGGGCGATGGCGGCGGACCAGGCGCCCGCGGCGATGACGATCTCCTCCGCCCGCAGGTCGCCGCGGCTGGTCCGCACCCGCCTGACGTGCCGCCCGGCCGTTTCGAAGCCCAGGACCTCGGTGGACTCGAGCAGCTCGACCCCCATCCCGGCGAGCCTGTCGGCCAGTTCCCCGAGGAACTCGGGAACGCGCAGATAGGCGCCCTCCTCGTTGTAAAGCGCGCCGCTGATGTCGAACTCGACGCCGGGCTCGAGCTCGCTCAGCTCGCCGGGCGACAGCTCGCGCAGCGGCACGCCGTACTGGTTGAGCCGGGCCACCGTACTGCGGGCCTTGTCGAAGCCCTGTGGCGTCTTGAAGGCGATCACCATGCCGTCGGCGATGAGGGTGCCGGGGCCGCACAGGTCGCGCAGGATGGCCAGGCTGCGCTGCTTCATGTCGAGCAGGACGCGGGACGTCTCGGCGGCCGCCGAGGCGGTGCACAGGCGGCGGAAGCGCCACAGCCACGCGATCAGGGCGGGGTCGGGGCGCGGCTTGACGAAGAACGGGCTCTCGGGGTTCAGCAGCCAGCGCAGCCCCATGGCGGGCACGCCGGGCTCGGCCAGCGGGGCCGAACCCTGGGTGCCCACGAAACCGGTGTTGCCGTGCGAGCAGGACTGCGGGCCGCCGATCGGCCCCCGCTCGACCACGGTGACGGTGGCGCCGGCCGTACGCAGGAAGTAGGCGCAGAACAGGCCGGCGACACCGCCGCCGATGACCAGCACGTCGGGCATCTACAGGCTCACGACGAAGAAGTTGGTCGGCAGGTTGATCACGATCCGTTCGTAGATCTCCGCCATGAGCGTGATGCCGGGCTCGGCGAACGTGCCGGACGGGGGTTCGGCGAAGCGGATCACCGAGCGGCCGGCGTCGAACAGCAGCGCCCCGTGGCCGAAGTCGCCGACGATGGCCGTGCCCGGCTCGACCAGGCGGGTGCGGACGATGAAGACGCCGTTCCGCTCGACGTCGTCCATCAGGCGGCCCTCGCCCATGAAGGTGTAGTAGTCGACGGGGTTGATGATGAGGCCGTCGGCCGTGCCTCCCATCTGCTCCACCTCGTTGCACGCGGCCAGGATCGTCGAGACGAACGGACCCTTCGCGGTCATCCTGGCGATCCCCGGCAGGTTCAGCAGGCCGCCGGGGCCGCGGATGATCGTGTTGTTCTCGGCGGTGGCCAGGCGGACGATCAGCCGGTAGTTGATGAACTGCTCGAAGGTGTCGGTGTCCTGCCACAGGTCGGGCGGCACCTGCACCCAGGCGGTGGTAGGCAGCAGCTCGGGGATCGACGACTTGTGGAAGCGGCTGGCCGCCTCGCGGCGCACGTCGGCCTCGAACACCTCGGGGTCGCCGGGGTTCGGCGGGCTCTCGTGCCAGTAGAACGGCTGCGGGTCCCTGGACAGGTCCACGACCTTGAGCATGTTGCGCGCGGGGTAGCGCGGCTTGCGCCGGGAGCTGGTCAGCGAGTCGGTGATGGTCACATCGAACTCGAGCTCGGCCTCCAGGCCCTTGTCGGCGCAGGCCTCGGCGAACCTGCGCCCGGGCGACATCTCCTGCTTGCGCTGGGCCACGACCTCGGCCATGGTGCGCTTGATCTCCGGCTTCATGCCGTCCTCCGTTGGGGCTTGCGGGCGACGAAGACTCCCCAGCCGAACTCGCCCTGGTCGATGGCGACCTGGATCTCGCCGCACGACTCGGCGAAGGCGAGGATCCAGTCCTTGGCGGCCGGGTCCTGCGTGGTCTCCGCGCGCTCGCGGGCCATGGCGCCCAGCACGCGGTAGGTCTGCCTGATGTGGCTCTCCAGGTTGCGCGCCAGCAGGATCTCGAACCCGGCCCGCTCGAGCGCCGTCTGGTAGCCGACGAGCGAGTAGCCGCTGCTCCACTTCACGCGGTCGTAGACGTGCCGGCGCGCCCGCTCGCCTATCTCCTCGGCTGGCTGCAGGAAGTCGGAGAAGGCGAAGATCCCGCCCGGCCTGAGCACGCGCAGGACCTCGGCGTGGCTGCGCGGCTTGTCCGGCACCAGGAACAGCGCGTCCTGGCTGACCACATGGCTGAAGGTCCCCTCCGGGTACGG
Source organism: Nonomuraea sediminis (assembly GCF_018531495.1). Taxonomy (GTDB): domain Bacteria; phylum Actinomycetota; class Actinomycetes; order Streptosporangiales; family Streptosporangiaceae; genus Nonomuraea; species Nonomuraea sediminis. The sequence goes on along the minus strand of NZ_JAHDTI010000007.1, from coordinate 46,656 downwards.
CATGGCCGTGGCCGAGCCGTGGCTGAACTCGATCCCGAGCCGCGGATCGGCCAGCGTCCTGGCGAACTTGATCCGCTCCAGGCTCAGGTCCAGCCCCTCCCCCTTGCACCCGTGCCGGGTGACCAGGTGGATCAGGAAGTTGCCGCAGCCGCATCCCACGTCAAGGACGTGCGAGGAGGCGTCGATGCCCGCCTCGGCCGCCATGATCTGCGAGGTGCGTTCGGCCGCCGCCCGGTAGTCCTGGTCGTCCTCGCCGGCGAAGTAGCCGGTGTGCAGGACGCCCTCGCTGTCCCAGAAACTCAGGTAGGTCTGGGTGGTCTGGTCGAAGAAGTCGCCGACGTCCTTTTCCGTGTACGTGCTCGACATCGCTCGCTCCCTTAGGTGTAGGTGTCCTTGCGCGCGCCGGTCAGGTGAGGCAGGTCGGGCCCGGCGATCGAGGCCCCGCCGTCGATCGCGTGCACCGCGCCCGTCACGAACGAGGCCCGCTCGCTCGCCAGGAAGGCGGCCACCGCGGCGATCTCCTCGGGTGTGGCCAGCCGGCCGATCGCGCTGTGGTGGCCCATCCGCGCGAGCTGCTCCTCGAGGTCGCCGCCGAGCCTGGCCGCGGCCCGCTCCATGGGCGGGGTGCGGGTGTGGCCGGGGGCGAGCACGTTGACGGTGATCCCGTCGTGGCCGACGTCCACGGCCAGCGCCTGCGCGAAGCGCACCAGCGCCGCCCTGGTCACGCCCGACAGCGCCAGCGGCGGGATCGGGACACTGGCCGTCTCGGAGGCGACGTAGAGCAGCCGCCCCCAGCCCGCGGCCCGCAGGTGCGGCAGTGCCGCCAGCGTCAGGTTGACCGCGGGCATCAGCACGGTGTCCACGGCCGCCTGGTAGTCCTCGACCTCGAACCCGGAGGCGGGCCCGATGGGCGGGCTGCCGCCGCTGACCAGCACGATGTGGAGCGCGCCGAGCTCGGCGGCGACCTCGTCGACCCAGCGGCGGGCGGCCTGCCGGTCGGTGACGTCCACACCGGTGGCGTGGACGCGGCCGCGTGCCACCCGCTCCAGCTCGTCCCTGGCCGCCTCCAGCCGTTCCTTGTCGCGCGCGCCGATCGCCACGTGCGCGCCCTCCTTGGCCAGCTCGGCGGCGGTGGCCAGGCCCAGGCCGCTGGAACCGCCGGCGACCAGGGCGACCTTGCCGTCAAGTCCGAGATCCATGGCTCTCCTTCTGCCGCGGGCCGCCCGCCAGGGTGCCGCCGTAGCGGTAGCCGTACCGGTGCAGGAGCGGGGTGGACAGCGTGACCGCGGCGAGCTTGGCGGGCAGCGAGAGCGTGCCCTTCCAGGCGTCGTCGCGGTCGCGGATGACGGTGGTGCCGGTGCGGAAGCGGTCGGGGTTGCCGGTGACGGTGTGGTTGGTGTGCAGCTCGACCGTGCGGTCGCGGATCGGGTTGGCGGCGGGGTCGGCGCCGCAGAGCCGTAGGAGCGTGTCGATCGTCGCCTCCGGGTCGGCGGTGAAGTCCTCGTGGCGCAGGAACAGCGACTGCCGCGGGAAGCGGCGGGTGATGGCGTGCGAGGCCAGGTTGAAGCCGTGCCAGTAGAGGGTGCTCATCCAGGACGACATGGCGTAGACGTACTGCTTGGGCTGCCGCCAGGAGTGCGCGACCGCGCGCGGGTCCCGCACAAGGTGCACGAAGTAGGGGGTGACGCCCTCCAGGTACGGCAGGAGCGCCGCCTCCCCGGGGATCTTGGTGGTGTCCACGATCACGCGGGCGCCGGTGCGCTCGGCGGCGGCGTGGTAGGTGCGGGTCATCAGGTCGGCGTGGGCCCTGATGTCCTCGCCGTCGAGGCCGCGGCCGAGCACGCGCCAGGTGTGCCGGGTGCGCACGCAGGCCCGCTGGCGGCGGATCACGGTGGCGGCGAAGTCGGACAGCGAGACGCCGTCCGGCTTGCCGAGCGGAAGGATCGGCGACCAGACGGGACATTCGGTGAGCGCCGTCCCGCAGCCGCACAGGTTGTTCACTCCCCTGCCGGTGCCGTTCTTCCACAGGAAGTGCAGCTCGCCGACATGGAAGAAGCCGGGGACCTCGTTCAGCACGTTGCCGATGATGGTGCTGCCGTTGCGGCACCAACCGGTGATGCAGAGGATCTTGATCTTGTCCACGCTCTCTCCCTCAGCTCGCCGCCGCCGGCTGCGCGGGCGACTGGGCGGCCGGCTGGCGGACGCACAGGGCCACGCCGACGGCCGCCACCGAGCAGGCCGCGCCGACCAGGAACACCGCCGGGTAGCCGAGGCCGCCGGCGACCAGGCCGATCAGCGGGCCCCAGACGGCCAGGCCCAGGTCCCAGAAGGACGTGTACGCGCCGATCGCGGCTCCCTGCTTGGCCTTGTCGGCCAGGTTCATGACCATCAGCGCGAGCGACGGGTGCAGCAGCGAGAAGCCCACGCCCATCACCACGCCGCCGGCGACGGCCACCGGCAGGTTGGGCGCCAGCGCGATGATCAGCAGGCCGGCGGCCTCGCCCGCGCCGCACCAGATCACCATCCGGCGCGGCCCGACCTTGTCCGGCAGGTGGCCGATGAACAGCCGGGTGCCGGCGTAGACCAGGCTGAAGGCGCTGAGCACGACCACGCCGGAGCCGATGCCGCGGGCCTGCAGGTGCAGCACCACGAACGCGGCCAGGCCCGCGTACCCGGCGGCCGCCAGGGCCAGGGCGGTGCCGGGCAGCAGCGCGGGACGCAGCAGCAGGCCGCCGCCGCTCGCCTGCTCCGGCCTCTCGGGGGCGGGCGCGAGGCTGACCAGGACGAATCCGATCAGTGCCAGGGCGACGCTGAACGCCCACACCGCCCCGTAGCCGTAGCGCTGCAGCGTGGCGCCCAGGAAGGTGCCGGCCGAGATGCCGCCCCACATGCTCACGCCGTACAGGCCGATGAGCTGGGCGCGCCGGTTGTGCGGCGCGAGCGAGACGGTCCACACGGCGCCCGCGGTGAACAGGGCGGCCTCGCCGACGCCGAGCAGCAGGCGGTCGGCGACCAAGCCCGCCACGCCGATCGGGGCGAAGTAGAGCGCGCCGCCCGCGGCCACGACCAGCGCGCCGAGCCGCATCACATTGCGGTGCCCGTGCCTGTCGGCCAGGTAACCGGCCACCGGCCTGACCAGCAGCGCCGTCAGGGCGGTCGCCATGACCACCAGGCCCACGGTGAAGTCCGCCGCGCCGTACCTCTCGGTGACGAAGCCGGGCAGCACCGGGATCGCGGCCGTGAGGCCCACGTAGCCGGTGAACAGCCCGCCGAAGACGCCGATGAGGGCGCGACGGTTCATGTGGCCGCCACCTTGCGGACCGCCTCGATGAGGTGGTCGCAGTCCTCCACCGACAGGCACGACGACAGCGGCACGTCCACGGCCTGCCGCAGGTAGCGGGTGGTGCGGGGCAGCAGCGCCTGGATGGAGGCCCGGTCCATGGCGCCGAACAGGAAGCGCCAGTTCCAGAAGACGCGGACGTTGGCGTCCTCGTCGGAGCCCAGGTTGCGGGCGTCGATGCCCTCGCCACACAGCGCCTTGGCGAACCACTGGGCATCGCCGTACGGCACGCGGAAGATGAACGCCTCGCCCAGGAACGCGCCCGGGGCGACCGGCCGGCGGATCGCGATCCGCGGCACGTCCTTCAGCGCCTCGGCGACATAGGTGTAGTTGTCGTGGAAGCACTTCAGCCGCAGCGGCAGCCGGTCCAGCTCGGCCCGCAGCAGCGCCGCGCGGATCTCGTCCATGCGGAAGCTGAGCAGCGGCAGGTCCAGGTCGGTGTCGATGGGCGGGACGCCGTCGGGGAAGTGGCGTTTCAGCCGCCCCTCGTAGGCGCCGGACAGGACGACGGCGCGGGCGAACAGCATGCTGTCGTCGGTGACCAGGAAGCCGCCCTCGCCGCAGTTGAGCGACTTGTCCGACTGGGTGCTGAAGCCGCCGGCCAGGCCGAACGTGCCGAGCTTGCGGCCGTTCAGCTCGGCGCCGAGCGCGGGCACCGCGTCCTCGAACAGCGGTACGCCCATCTCCTGCGCGAACGCGGTCAGCGCCGCCAGGTCGGCGGCGAACCCGCGCATGTGCACCACGAGGATCGCCTTGATCTCCGGGGTCCAGCGGCGGCGCAGGTCGTCGAGGTCCATGTGCAGGTTCTCGTCCACCTCGACCAGGTACGGCGTGCACCCGGCCAGCACGATGGCGCTCGGGGTGGCGACGAAGGTGAACCCGGGGCAGGCGATCAGGGAGCCCGACGGGATGCCGGCCGCCATGATGGCCAGCGCGATCGCGGTGGTGCCGCTGGAGACGGCCAGCGCGTGCCTGGAGCCGAAGTAGTCGCACAGCTCGGCCTCGAACCGGCCGCACTCGGTCTCCTGCTGGGGTCGGTAGTCGTAGCGGAAGTACAGGTGGCTGCGGATGGCGCGGAGCGCGGCCTCCTCGTCGTCCTGGTGGACGAAGACGGCGCCTTTGTCGTACGTCGGCCAGGGGGTGTGCCGGACCGGCTGCCCGCCGTTTATGGCAAGGCGCGCCGGAACCTCCCTCTCGCTGTTCACCGTCTGGCTCCTCGAAATTTTGGCTGGTGGAATTTCGCGTGCAGGTGAACGTGGCCGCCTTTTGTTGGGGTGGTGGCGGCTTTGTGCGAATGTTTCTGAGGGGGAGCGCGAGAATGCCGGACAGGCGGCTCTGAACTGCGGCTTGATAACACGGCTGCTCCCCAGGCCGTGCCCGGCAGGAAACATTGTGATCGTCCGGGAAAGACGAGTTACCCGAGGCGCCTGTTGCCGGTTGGACGCCTTTGATCGAGCTAGGTGCGAATTACCTTCTGGATATTCTCCGAGCGCTGTGATCATGTCAATCGTCAGAATTAATCTGATCACTTTGTGTGGTTTTGGCAAGATTTGTCATAGATATGAGGCATCCGCCCGGCATGTCGTAGCCGCACCGTTCTACGTTTGAGGCCCGATCCTGGGTGACTCGTCCGGTAAGTGAGATCTGACCGATACGGTGGCGTGATGGCGACCGTACGCGTGGAATCCCCGAACGTCGCTCGGCAGGTACGGCTGGCCTGGCTGGACGCCCTGCGCGGGCTCGGCGCGCTCGCCGTCGTGGGCGAGCACCTGCTGACGTGGGCAATGCCGTGGCTGCGGCCCACCTGGTTCAACATGGGCCTGTACGGCGTGCTGGTGTTCTTCCTGGTCAGCGGCTACATCATCCCTGTTTCGCTGGAGCGGCACGGCGACGTGCGGGCCTTCTGGGTCGGGCGGCTCTTCCGCCTCTACCCGCTGTACCTCGCGGTCATCGGCGTGGTGCTCGGGCTGTCGTGGTGGATTCCCGTGCGCGAGGAGGTGCCGCGGGACCCTTCGTCGGTGGCCTCGCACGCGACGATGCTGATGGACGTGGTCGGCAGCGGGGGCGTGGTGAACACCATGTGGACCCTGTCGTACGAGATGGTCTTCTACCTGCTCGTCACCGCGCTGTTCGTCACCGGCGTGCGCGTCGGACGCGGGATGCTCGCCGTCGGGTTCGGGCTCGTCGCGCTGGGTGCCGGGCTGGGGCTGGCGCGGACGCCGCTGTCGGGCGGCTGGGTGGCCTGGGCCTCCCTGGCGGTGTTCACCGTCGGCCTGGTCTGCGTGATCTCCGGCCGGTACCGCAAGGCCGCGGCCTGCGTGCTGGGCGTCATGGCGCTGGCACTGCTGCTGCTGACCAGCCGCGTCCCGTGGTTCGGCGCGGCCATGCTCGCCGTCATGTTCGCCGGTACGGCGATCCGGCGGTGGGAGAAGGACTCCGGGTCGCTCTGGCCGGTGGCGCTGTCGGGCCTGCTGGTGCTACTCACCCCCGTGTGGGCGATCAACGCTGGCTGGTGGTGGGTCCAGCCTGACGTGTGGACCGCCACGATCCTCCTGGTCGCCGCCACGTTCGCGGGCGGCATGGCGCTGCGCGGCCGCCGCGTGCCGTACGTCCTGACCTGGCTCGGCCTCATCAGCTACTCCCTGTACCTGATGCACCTCCCGATCCTGACGATCATCATCCAGCTGGCCGGGGACCTGCGCTGGTCCCCCATGCCCCTGCAGATCGGCATCAGCCTCCTCGGCCTCTGCATAGTCCTCCCCGTCAGCTGGCTCACCTACCGCTACATCGAACGCCCCGCCCAACACCTCGGCCGCACCCTCCTCCCCACCACGAAGTAACACACCCGACCGGTCATGACCTGTCCCCCGATCACGACCCCACTCCCGAACGCGCCCGCGCAATCAGGCCCCTGTTCCAGGCGCCAGGCCCGTCACAGCCTTCCCCTCCCGAGCACCAGACCCTGGTCGCGGCCTACACTTCCGTACCTGCGCCCTAGCGGGCCTTCCAGATCACGGTCCTTCTCCTGTGCGCCACGCGGTCGCGGCCTCTCCTCCTGGGTGGGTGCTGCTGGTCGGGGCTGGTGGGGAGGGCTTACAGGAGGTGTGTGGCGAGGTCCTGCCATTGGCGGAGGGGTGGCTCGTCCGGTGTCGTGGTGAGGATGTGGAGGCTGACGTGGTCGGCGCCGGCCTCGAGGTGCTCTTCGACCCGATGGGCGACGTCCTCGGGGCCGCCGGTAGCCACCAGCGCTTCGACCAGGTGGTCGTCGAGGGACTCGGGGTCGTCGAATCCCAGGCCGCGTAGGAGCGTCAGGCGGTTGGGCAGGGCGGCGGCCGCATGGGCGCGGGCCAGCTCGGCGGCGCGCGAACGGGACGGGTCGAGGACGGCGAGCTGGGTGACGGCGAGCATCGCCTCCGGCCCGAGCAGGCTCCTGGCGTGGCGGGTGTGCGCGACCGGCATGCCGAGCGGGTGGGCGCCCCAGGCCCGTTCGGCGGCGAGCCGGAGCATCCTCGGGCCCAGCGCGGCCAGGACCCGGGGCGGTGCGGGGACCGACGGCCCGAAGGGGGCGGCGTCCATCGCGTCCAGGTAGGCGCGCATGGTCGCCACCGGCGGGCCGAAACGGTGGCCGCGCACGTCGGTGACCAGCATGGGATGACTCACTCCGAGACCGAGCAGGAACCGCCCGGGGAACGCCTCCGCCAGAGTGCGTTGCGCGGCAGCGGCCGTGACGGCGTCACGCGCGTAGATACTCGCGGTACCGGTGGCGATGACGACCCGCTGAGTGGCCGACAACACCATGGCCGCCTGCGCCATGGCCTCACGCCCGGCGGTCTCCGAGAGCCACAGGGCCGAATACCCGAGATCCTCGACGACCGCCGCAACCCGGCGCACCACAGGAGCGGAATACCGATCCATCTCCCCCGCCCAGACACCGACCCGCCCAACCTCCACCCCACTCATCGCCCCTCCCCTACGCCGCCCCGCGACACACCACGCAGCCCCGTCACCCAGCCCAACTCCAACCCGCTCATCGCCCCACCTCTACGCCGCCCCGCGACATACCACGCGGGCCCATCACCCAGTCAGGCTCCAGGCCGCTCATGGCCCCTCCTCCGCACTGCCCAGCGACACACCGCACGAGCGCGTTACCCGCCCGGGCCAGCTCCGGCCCGCTCATCACCCCGCCTCCACGCCGCCCCTGCGACACGCTGCGCAGGTGCGTCACCCGGCCGAGGTTCAGCGCATTCATCGGCTCTGCTCCGGGCTGTCCTGGGACGGGCCGGGCCGCTCGTCGTCACTATCCGGCCGACTCATCGGCCCTGCTCCGCGCTGTCGTGTGACATGCGGGGGTGCGTCGTCATTACGACGCGGGCGCCGTACGGGCTCCCGTGGCGCGGTCGCCGGGCGGGTGGGCGCGCCCGGCGCGGTGGTCTTCACGATGGGTCTCCAGACGGTAGGTATGCGGCGGCTGCCCCAATTAAGTGGGGTACCCCTCCGGTTCTGGGTGAGTACGATATGGAGGGCCACCCCGTTTTTGCAAGCCCACCGGAGATCGCATGCCGCAGGACAGCCGTACGGCGAGGCCGATGCGGGCGGACGCGCGCCGCAACTACGACCGCATCCTGGCCGCCGCCGCCGAGGCCGTCGCCGAGCACGGGGCCGAGGCGTCGCTGGAGGAGATCGCGCGGCGCGCGGGTGTCGGCTCGGCCACGCTGCACCGGCACTTCCCCGCCCGGCAGCGCCTGCTCGAGGCGGTCTTCCGAGGCAAGGTCGAGGCGTTGTGCGCCGCCGCGGACGACCTGGCCGCCGACCCCGATCCCGGGCATGCGCTGGTGACCTGGCTGCGCGCCGTCGCCGAGCACGCCGTGTCCAACCGGGGGTTGGCCGCGTCCCTGATGCGAGGTGGACAGGACAGCGATCCCACCCTGGGGGCCACCTGCCACACCATGATCGTGGACGCGGGAGAGTCCCTGCTGACCCGCGCCAAGCAGGCGAAAGCCGTACGACCCGACATCTCGATCAGAGACCTGCTCACGCTCGCCAACGCCATCTCACTGGCCGTCGAGCAGGAACCCGACGGCGCGGCCCAGGCCGACCGGCTACTCACCCTGGCCCTCACCGGAGTACGCCCCGGCAACGCGACGTAGCCCGACCGCGAGCTGAGCGCGGTCGTCGGCTTCGACGAGCGTGAACACCGGCCCTGGGAGATCTTCACGCTGCTCTCCCGATGAAACCGTCGAGCAGGGCGCGGGCGTGGGCGAAGGCCGTGTCCAGGGTCCGTTCCCGCGCGGGATCCCAGGAGCGGGTGGTGGCCACCATGTCGGCGGGGTCGGGGCCGCCCAGGCAGTGGGGCGCCAGGGCGGCGAAGAAGGCGGCGGATCCAGCAGGGTCTCGGAGGTGTGGACACCGGGGGCCGAGTCCGGGAGAAGGCCCAGGGCGACGGCCATGGGAATGCCGGTCACCTCGCCCATGGTGGTGCCGCAACGATCGGCCACCGGCACGCGGGTTCGCCCTCTCCCCCTGACCGGGCTGCCGTGGAAGCGGGCGGAGGGGAGACTTGGGGGATGGCGGATGACTTACCGGCGCAGTTGCGGCGGCTGGGCGTCGGTGCGAGCGAGGCGGCGGTCTACGCGCACATGCTGAAGGTCCAACCGGCCACCGCGGCGGAGCTGGCGTCCGCGCTGGGCTGGAGGCGCGAGGATCTGGAGGCCGCGGTCGGCGAGCTGACCAGGCTGGGCCTGGTCAGCGGCGCGATGGCAGGCGACGGTGTGCTCAAACCGGCCGAGCCGTCGATCGCGCTGGAATGCCTGGCGCACGCGCGCTCGGCCGAGCTGCTCCAGGCCAGGATCGCGGCCACGAACGCCTACGGCGGCTACCGCAGGACCGTGCACCCGCAGCCCACCGAGGACCTGGTGGAGGTGCTGACCGGCGCGGACATCGTGGAGCGCATCCACCAGGTCGAGGGCTCAGTGGAGTCGGAGGTGCTGCGTTTCGACTCCCCGCCCTACCACACCGACGGGCAGCCGAACGAGGAGGAGGTCCGCAGCCTGGCGGGCGGCGTGGTCTACCGCGTGGTGTACTCCAGGTCGGCGGTGCAGAACGCCGACTACTACGCCTGCAACATCAAGCCGTGCATCGCCGCGGGCGAGCAGGCGCGGGTGCTGCCGACGGTGCCGGTGAAGCTGACCGTGTTCGATCGGCGGGTCGCGTTCGTGTCGATGTCGTTCGTGGAGGCGGAGATCAACGACTCGATGCTCGTGGTCTACCCGTCGAGCCTGCTGTCCGCGCTGATCGGGCTGTTCGAGACGTCCTGGCGGGCGGCGTTCCCGATGCATCTGGGCACGCGGGAGCCGCCCGCCGTGAGCCCGCTGCGCCGCCAGATCCTGGAGCTGCTGGCCACCGGCCTGACCGACGACAGCATCGCGCAGTTGCTCGGCATCAGCCGGCGCACGCTCTCGCGCCACCTGGAGCAGCTCAGCTACAGCGCGGGCGCGGTCACCCGCTTCCAGCTGGCGCTGCACGCCTCACGAGAGGGCTGGATCTGACGCGCGCAACGACGCCGGCGAGGCGGCCCCGGCCAGCAGCAGCGCCGGCCGGCCCGAGCCGTCGGCCGGTACCTGCCACACGTCCGACTCCTCCCGCCCGCGCGGCAGCGCGTAGGCGACGGTCCGATCGTCCAGCCAGGCCGCCTGGTCGTCGACGCTGCGCGTCTCGGCCAGCGGGGTCTCGCGCATGGTGGCCAGATCCAGTACGGCAAGCCGCCAGCCGCGGCGGGGATCGCCCGCCACGGCCGACTTGAACGCCACCCGGGTGCCGTCCGGCGACAGCGACGGGCACTCCACGTTGTCGCGCAGCGCCTCGACGCTGCCCGTCGCCAGGTCGCCGCGCACCAGGTAGCGGTGCCCGGCGGTCGACATGGTGGCGTAGAAGCGCCGGTCGTCGGCGGCGAAGGTGACGCCCCAGAAGTTCACGTCGGCCGCCCGGTAGGGCCGTGCGCCGACGCTGACCTTCCAGTCCTCGAGGGTGGGCACGAGGCGCCGGGTGCGGGTGTCGAGCAGGCCGACCCTGGTGGAGAAGCGCCCGCCGTTGTAGGAGTCGCCGGCCACGAACACCGTCCAGGCCACCCACCGCCCGCTCGGCGACACGCGCGCCCGGTTGGGGACGCCGACGAGCGGGATCGTCCGCAGCTCGCGCAGGTGCGCGTCGAGCACGGCGAGCTGGTAGGTGGGCAGGTCGCCGTCGGGACGCAGGCACAGCCCGGTCCCGCCGGCGGCGTAGAACCTCGTACAGGTCAGCGCACCGACCCGGGGAGGCGCACCCGCGGCCGCGGACAGGACGCGGCCGCGGGTGGCCCGGTCGGTGCTGACGGCGACGACACCCGGCCCCGGTTCGAGGCTGATCGCCGCCGCACCGGTGACCGCCCGGTGCGAGTGCTGCCGGGCGGCGCGTACGGCCCAGCCGCCGACCCCGGTGAGCAGGCAGAGCGCGGCCACGGCCGGCCAGGCCCGCCGTACCGTGGTCATCGGGGCCTGCGCAGGACGGTGAGGGTGACCAGGATCGCGCCGCCGGTCAGGGCGGCGGCCAGCCAGGTGGCCGGGCGCGGGCCGAGCGCGCTCCAGGCCAGCCCGAACCCGACGGAGGAGACCAGGTAGGCCAGCGCCTGCGCGCTCTGCACCAGCGCCAGCCCGGTGGCGCGCAGCGCGGCGGGCAGCACCGGCCCGGCCAGCGCCATGAGCACCCCGTCGGTCGCGGCGTAGAACCCGCCGTAGCCGCCCAGCGCCACCACGACCGCGACGGGCCCGCCGAGCAGCCCGCCGAGCACGAGGTAGACCGCCAGCAGCGCGCCGTACCCGCCGAGCAGCACGGGCAGGCGGCCACGGCGGTCGGCGAGCGCCCCGAGCGGCGTCGCGAGCAGCAGGTAGACCAGGTTGGTGCCGACGGCCATGAGCGGGAACCAGCCGGTGGCGATGCCGTTGGCCCTGGTCAGCAGCAGGTAGACGAAGCCGTCGCCGACCGTGGCCAGGCCGAGCACCGCGGCGGCCCCCACCAGCCGCCGCACGGCCGGATCGCGCAGCAGCCCGAGGGCGCCGGCGAGGGACACCCGCGCCGTGGCGGGGACGGGGTCACGGTGATCGCGCACGGCGGCCGAGAGGATCACCAGCCCGGCGGCGGCCACGCAGAAGCTGACGGTGAACAGCGCGTCGAACCCGTCGGCGCTCGCCCCGCCCGCGAGTCCGAGCACGGCGAGCGCGACGAGTGGCCCGGCGAACGCGCCGAGGCTGTCCATCGTGCGGTGGACGCCGAAGGCGCGGCCGAGCAGCGGCTCCGGCGTGGACAGGGTGATCAGCGCGTCGCGCGGCGCGGTGCGCAGCCCCTTCCCCGCCCGGTCGGCGACCAGGATCGCGGCGATCGCCGGCACGGCGCCGCCGGCGGCGAGCAGGCCGAGCTTGGCCAGCGCGGAGATGCCGTAGCCCGCGGCGGCGACCGCCTTGCGGCCGCGCATGCGGTCGGCCAGGTAGCCGCCGGCCACCCGCAGCAGCGCGGTCGCGCCGGTGTAGAGGCCGTCGAGCACGCCGTACACGGCCGGGCCGAACTGCAGGGTGAGCACGAAGTAGACGGGCAGGACGGCGGTGACCATCTCGGCGGAGACGTCGGTGGCGAGGCTGACCGCGCCCAGGGCGAAGACGTTGGCGGCCAGCCCGCGCCCGGTCAACCGCCCCGGGCGCAGGCCGATGGTGGACAGGTACACGGCTAGCCCGCGGTGACCGTCAGGTCGTCGAGCTGGGCCTCGACGAGGCTGGCCGTACCGTTGTCGGCTGCCTCCACGCGCAGTCTGATGGTCTTGCCGGCGTAGGCGGACAGGTCGACACTGGCCTGCTGCCAGGCGCCCGACTGCTCGGCCCCCGACCCCGCCTTGTCGAACAGGGTCGATCCGCCGGCCACGCTGACGCGCAGGTGGTCGTCGGAGCCCGCGTTGGCGCCCGCCGCGAAACTGTAGGTGAACGACAGCGTGGCTCCCGCGGGCACCCTGATCTCCGGCGAGTCGATCGTGGTCGCGCCGCCGTCCACGTCGTCGGCGCCTTGCGAGCTGCCCGCCGCCGCGCCCGTGACCAGGCAGTTGGTGGAGCAGGTCAGTTGCATCGGCTGGTTGGAGTCCGAGACGGTCTGCTCGGCCTTGCCCCGCTCCCACGCGCCGGTGGAGGCGTTGCCGCTCACGGTCCAGCCCTTGTCGGACTCGAAGTCGTCGGCGAACACCGTCGTGCCCGTCGCCGAGACCCGCCACGAGAACGTGGCCGAGGCGGTGGCGCCGGAGGCGTCCTTGGCGGTCGCCGTGACGGAGGAGGTGCCCGCCGTCGTCGGCGTGCCGGAGATCACGCCGGAGCCGCTGATCGACAGGCCGGCCGGGAGCCCGGTGGCCGACCAGGTGTAGGGGGTCGTGCCGCCGGTGGCGCTCAGCTGGAGTGACACGGCCTTGCCCGTGGCGCCGCTCTGGTCGCCCGGCGGGGCGACGGCGAACGCCGATCCCGTCGTCCACACGTCGGTGATGGGCGACTTGTTCTTGGCGTTGCCGAGGGCGGGCAGGCCGTACATCTCCTCGATCGTGCGCAGCACGGTGTAGTGGTTGATCTGCCCGCTGGATTCGTAGCCCGCCTTGACGTGGGCGCCGACGAACGTGGTGAAGATCTTGTTGACCGAGGTGAAGTTGTCCTCGTCGAAGGTCTGGATGAGCAGGCTGTTGTGGCTCTTGGCCCACTGCGCGTAGGCGTCCAGGTTGTTCTTCAGCCAGGTGTCGCCGGTCTTGGTGGAGCAGTCGTGCATGTCGTCGCACATGTCGGGGATGACGAACGAGACCGTGGGCAGCTTGCCGAAGTCGGTGGGGAACTGGCTGTAGGGGACGTGGTAGCCGGAGCCCTTCACGGTGGGGAAGTCCACCCAGGGAGCGTGCTTGCGCACGTACCTGCCGCTGGAGCAGGTGGTGGAGCCGGCGCTCGGCAGGCCCTCGGAGTAGGCCTTGAAGGTCAGGCCGGCGTCCAGGAGCTGCTGCCCCAGGTTGGCGGCGGAGAAGTCCTTCGGGCAGGAGTCGTTGGTGACGCCCTGCTGCGAGCCGGAGAACAGGGCGAGGTAGTTGGGCTGGCTGGGGTGGGTGACGCCGTAGGAGTCGGTGAACAGGGCGCCCTGCGAGGCCAGCTGGTTCAGGTACGGCGCGTTCGAGCTGCCCTTGACGGTGGAGTAGTTGGTGTTCTCGAAGATCACCACGACCACGTGGTCGTAGCGGGGTATCGCGGGAGCCGTGACGGTGGCGCTGGGGGGCGCGATGAGGAGCGCGCCCGCTGCGGCGGCGAGGGCCAGGCGCATGGGGATCAACCTCCTGTCGGGATGTACAGCAGCCGGTTGGGAGTGCCCGATCCCGGGTTGGCGATCTTGCCGGTGGTGGCGGACGCGACCAGGGCGTCCTGCACCTGGGCCGGGCTCGCGCCGGGGTGTGCGGCCAGGTACAGGGCCGCCGCGCCGGTCACGTGCGGGGCCGCCATGGAGGTGCCGCCGATCGTCCTCGTCGCGGTGTCGGTGCTGTTCCAGGCCGAGGTGATGCCGACCCCTGGCGCGAACAGGTCGGTGCAGGACCCGTAGTTGGAATCCGAGGCCCGCCGGTCGCGGGAGTCGGCGTTGTCGACGACGACCGCCTCGCCGATCCGTCCCGGCGAGTTACGGCAGGCGTCGGTGTTGTCGTTGCCCGAGGAGACCACGTAGGTGACGCCGGAGGAGATGGACTTCCTGATGGCGGTGTCCTCGGTGTTGCTCGCGGCGCCGTTGAGGCTCATGTTGACCACGGCGGGCTTGGCCGCGTGCGCGGTGACCCAGTCGATGCCGGCGATCACCTGCGAGGCCGTGCCGTGCCCCTTGCAGTTGAGCACTCTGACGGCGACCAGCTCGACCTGCTTGGCGATGCCGTAGTCGGCCCCCCCGATGGTGCCGGCCACGTGCGTGCCGTGCCCCGCGCAGTCCTGGCCGTCGCGCCCGTCGCCGATCTCATCGGCTCCGATGGAGGCGCGCCCGCCGAACTGGGTGTGCGTGGGCCTGATGCCGGTGTCGAGCGTGTACACGGTCACGCCCGCGCCGGTCGAGGGGTAGGTGTAGGAGTGGTCGAGCGGCAGAGCGCGCTGGTCGACGCGGTCCAGGCCCCAGGAGGGCGGGTCCTGCTGGGTCTCGCTGGCGGTGACGACGCTGTCCTGTTCGACGTACTCGACGCGGGGGTCGGCGGCGAGTTCGGCCGCCTGCGCCGCCGACATGTGCGCGGCGTAGCCTCTGACAGCGCTGGTGTAGACGTGGTCGACGCGGCCGCCGTGCCTGGCCGCGAGGTCGGCGGGGCTGCCGTCCTTCAGCGTGACGATGTAGCTGCCGGGGACCGGGTAGGCGGCCGCGATCACCGGGCCGTTCGGCGATGGTGGTGTGGGGGCGAGGGCGAGCGCCGCGAGGGCGGCGCATAACAGGTGCGGCATGGCGAGCTCCTGACATCGGGGTTGACAGGCCCGACCTAAACGCAAGATCTCCGCCTGTGGTGTCACAACCACGCCAGTGGCGCGTCTGCGCCATTTCCCTCAGCTGGGGGTGATCGGAAGGTAGAGCGCGCCGCCGCGGCGGGTGAACTCCTGCGACTTCTCCGCCATTCCGGCGGCGAGGGCCTCGGCGTCGGTCAGGCCGTGCTCCTCGGCGTACCTGCGCAGGTCGTGGCTGATCCGCATCGAGCAGAACTTCGGGCCGCACATCGAGCAGAAGTGAGCCGTCTTGGCGGGTGCCGCGGGCAGGGTCTCGTCGTGGAAGGCGCGGGCCGTGTCGGGGTCGAGCGCCAGGTTGAACTGGTCCTCCCAGCGGAAGTCGAAGCGCGCGTCGGACAGCGCGTCGTCCCACGCCTGCGCCAGCGGGTGCCCCTTGGCCAGGTCGGCGGCGTGCGCGGCGATCTTGTAGGTGATCACGCCGGTCTTGACGTCGTCCTTGCCTGGCAGGCCCAGGTGTTCCTTGGGAGTGACGTAGCAGAGCATGGCCGTGCCGTACCAGCCGATCATGGCGGCGCCGATGCCCGAGGTGATGTGGTCGTAGCCGGGCGCGATGTCGGTCACGAGCGGGCCGAGGGTGTAGAAGGGGGCGTCGTCGCAGAGCTCGCGCTGCAGGTCGACGTTTTCCTTGATCTTGTGCATGGGCACGTGGCCGGGGCCCTCGATCATGACCTGCACGTCGTGGGCGTGCGCGAGCTTGGTGAGCTCGCCGAGGGTGCGCAGCTCGGCGAACTGGGCCTCGTCGTTGGCGTCGGCGATCGAGCCGGGGCGCAGCCCGTCGCCCAGGGAGAAGGCCACGTCGTAGCAGGCCAGCAGCTCGCACATCTCCTCGAAGTGCTCATGCAGGAAGCTCTCCCTGTGGTGCGCCAGGCACCAGGCGGCCATGATCGAGCCGCCGCGCGAGACGATGCCCGTCTTGCGGCCGGCGGTGAGCGGCACGTGGGCCAGCCGAACCCCGGCGTGCACGGTGACGTAGTCGACGCCCTGCTCGCACTGCTCGACGAGGGTGTCGCGGTAGACCTCCCACGACAGCTCCTCAGGGCGCCCGCCGACCTTCTCCAGCGCCTGGTAGATCGGGACGGTGCCGATCGGCACGGGCGAGTTGCGGATGATCCATTCCCGGGTGGTGTGGATGTCGCGGCCGGTGGACAGGTCCATGACGGTGTCGGCGCCCCACCGGGTGGCCCAGGTCATCTTCTCCACCTCCTCCTGGATGGAGGAGGTGACGGCGGAGTTGCCGATGTTGGCGTTGATCTTCACGAGGAAGTTCCTGCCGATGATCATCGGTTCTGACTCGGGGTGGTTGACGTTGGCCGGGATGATGGCCCTGCCCGCCGCCACCTCGGCGCGAACGAACTCCGGCGTGACGCCCTCGCGGACCGCGACGAACTCCATCTCCTTGGTGATCTGGCCGCGCCTGGCGTAGGCGAGCTGGGTCACCGGCGCCCCGGTGGCGCGCAGCGGGTGGCGCCGCTCGCCCTGGAGCCCGGGCGGCACGGGCCTGCCGCCGTACCGCGCGACGTCGTTCCTGCCGAGGATCCATTCCTCGCGCAGCGGCGCCAGGCCCCGCGTGACGTCGACCCGCACGTGCGGGTCGGTGTAAGGACCTGAGGTGTCGTACAGCGTGACGTTCGTGCCGTCGGACAGGTGCACCAGCCGCATGGGCACCCGGAGCTCACCTGAGTAGATCTTGGAAAAGCACGCGCCGCTCATCGCGCAAACTCCCTTCGCCGGCATTACCCGGAGCAGGTTCTGGCGGTCGGCGGCTGATGGGTAGCCGTCCTCTCAGCCCGGTCACACCGGGCTCCCGCGTTGGTCGGCGCCCACCGTAACCCGGAACCCCGGGGTCCGCGCAAGGGGTATGCCGTCCGGCAGATTTCAGCGGAGCCGAAGCGCGACAGGTTGGACCCATGAGAATCCTCAGCACGCTGCTGGCACTCGTCCTGGCCGCGACTCCGCTGCGGGCCGCGCCTGTCCCCCAGGGGCTGACGTGGTCCGCGTGCGCGGGCGGGATGGAGTGTGCCGCGCTCACGGTGCCCATCGACTGGAACAGGCCTCACGGCGGGCAGACCCGGGTGGACCTGGCCAGGTTCCCCGCTCGCGACCCCGCGCACAAGCTCGGGTCTCTGGTGGTCAACACCGGAGGGGGAGCCACCATCCAGGTGGTGCGCACCAATCCCGCGACCGTGTCGGAGCTGACCAGGTGGTTCGACGTGGTGCTGATCGACCCGAGGGGAATGGGCGACCAGGGCAGTCCCGCCTTCATCGAGTGCGCGCTGGCCCCACCCGGGCTGACCGGGCTGATCCTGCACCCGGACGAGCGGAGCTGGCAGGAGCACGCGAGCAGGCGGGCTGCCGCCGATCGCTCGTGCCGCCAGGCCATGGGGCCCGCCTACGCCGGCCTCACCGCCTGGCAGGTCGCCCACGACCTGGAGGCCCTGCGCGTCGCCCTCGGCGAGCCGAAGCTCCGCTATCTGGGCAACTCCTACGGCACCGTGTACGGCCAGGCCTACCTGGAGCTGTTCCCCGGCAAGGTCGGCAGGATGGTGCTCGACGGGGTCGCCGACCACACGCGCCCGTCGCTGGAACGCTGGCTCCTGGACAACGCCCTCACTGAGGAGCGGCAACTGGCCCATTTCAACGACTGGCTGCCCGGCCACGACGCCATCCGGATGTTCGACGACCTGCTCGCCCGCACCCGGCGGGCGCCCCTGCCCGCGGGCGGCAGGACGGTGAACGAGCGGGAGTTCCTGGTCGCGGTGCGGGAGGCGCTCGCGCCACCGCGCTGGCCCGCCCTGGCCGCGGCGCTGCGCCAGGCGAACGACGGCGACGCCTCGAAGCTGGCCGCGCTGCTGCCGCAGGACCCACAGCCCCCCGGCTACGCGACAGAGTCGCTGCTGTGCCACGACTTCATGCCGCGGGTGCCCGGCTACCGGGAGTTCCGGGCGATCGAGTCCCGCCTGCGGACGGCGGCGCCGCGGATCGGCCGGATCCAGGGCCGCTACCAGCTGGCCCGCTGTATCGGCTTGGGCGACGACGGGCCCGCCTACCCGCCGCATCCGCTGCGGGCACGCGGCGTCCCGCCCGTGCTGATCTCCATCGGCGACAACGACGACAACACCCCGAACCTCGCCGCCGAGCACCTGGCCGCCCAGCTCCCCAACGCCAGCGTGATCAGGCACGGCGACGGTCACGCCGCCTACGTCATGCAGGGCGTGGCCGGGCTCGGCGAGACCTGCCTGCGCGGGTACGTCCACGCCTACCTGCGCACGGGGGCGCTGCCTCCGGCTCAGGCGCGCTGCCCGGGCGATCTGGTGGCTAGGATCCCCCGAGGGTGACATCGACGATGATCACAGCTTGGCGGGCGCTGCCCGCGCTCGTGCGGGACGCCCCGCCGGCCATGGTGACGGCGCTGGTGGTCATCGGGGTGCCGCTGCTCAGCGGCGCCGTGTTCACGCCCCTGTGGGGCGTCCTGGTCTGCGCGGTGTGCGCGCCGCTGATCCTGCGCCGCCGGCTGCCGGTGACGGCCGCGCTGGCCTCAGGCGCGGTCGTCCTGATCGCGACCGCGATCGGCCTGCCGCAGGTCGGCGCCTGGGTCGCGGTGGCCTCGTTCGGGTCGGCCGCCTACTACCACAACCGGTGGCGGCCGCTCCCGGCGATCGCCGCGACCTGCTGGCTGATCGCGCTCCAGTTCGTCATGGGCGGCGGCCTTTCCTCGTTGCCGGTCTCCCTGGCCGCCGGGCTCTGCCCCGTCGCGCTCGGCCACGCCCTGCGTCTCCAGCACGACAGGTCACGGCAGCTGGCGCTGGTCGAGCGGGCCGAGGAGCGCGCCAGGATCGCCCGCGACGTCCACGACGTGGTGGGCCATCACCTGGCCGCGATCAGGCTGCAGGCCGTCGGCGCGCGCAGGGCCTCCCCCGCCGACGCCGCGCACGCGCTCGACGCCATCGCCGAGGTCTCCGCCACCGCGCTGGGCGAGACCAGGCGCCTGCTCGGCCTGCTGCGCGACGACGCCTGCGCCGCCGCCGACCTCGACTCGCTCGCCGTACGGCTGTCGCGCCACGGCCTGCGCGTACGGCTGGACGGCGCGGACCTGGTCGACCGGGCGCCGCTGCCGGTGCGGCTCGGCGTGTACCGCATCGTGCAGGAGTCGCTGACCAACGTCATGCGCCACGCCGGGGCGTCGCAGGCCGTGGTCAGGATCGGCCGGAGCGCCCGCGGGGTGGTCGTCGTCGTGGAGGACGAGGGGCGGGCGGGCGGCGGTGCCGTACAGGAGGGGGCCGTACAGGAGGGGCAGGGAGTGCGCGGGATGCGCGAGCGGGCCGCGGAGCTCGGCGGCACCCTGACCGCCGGTCCGCGCCTGCCGCGCGGCTGGCGCGTCACCGCGGACCTGCCCGTGGACCCGGCCGGGAGAGGAGCCCGCGCATGGGCATCCGCGTGATCGTCGCCGATGACCAGCCGGCGGCCCGCGAGGGGCTGCGGCTGCTGCTGTCGTCCGAGCCCGGCATCGAGGTCGTGGCGACGGCCCGCGACGGGTTCGAGGTGGTCGAGCTGGCCAGGCGGCACCGGCCCGGCGTCGTGCTCACCGATCTGCGGATGCCGCGCATGGACGGGCTCGGCGCGATCCGTGAGCTCACCGCTCTCGATCCCGCGCCCGCGGTCGTGGCGCTGACGACGTTCGACATCGACGAGTACCTGTTCGGGGCGTTGCAGGCAGGCGCGGTCGGGTTCCTGCTGAAGGAGAGCGACCCCGGGCTGATCCTGGAGGCGGTGCAGGTCGCCCACGACGGGCAGGGTCTGGTGGACCCGCAGGTGACGCCGCGGCTGCTGCGCCGCTTCGCGGCGACTTCGCCGCGCCCGACCGGCAGAGGCCTGGCTTTCCTGACGCCGCGCGAGACCGACGTGCTGCGCCGGCTCGCCACCGGCGACAGCAACGCCGAGATCGCCGGGACGCTGGGCATCGCCCCCGGCACCGTCAAGGTCCACGTCGAGCGGATCCTGGCCAAGCTCGGCCTGCGCACCCGCGTCCAGGCGGCGCTCTACGCCCACCGCCACGGCCTGATCCCCTGGTCCGACCTGCCCTGAGGAGCTAGGACGGGGAGGTGCTGACGCGGCAGGCCAGGTGGAGGGCTAGGCGGGTGTCGGCGTCGGCGAGGTCGACGCCGAGCAGGCTTTCGATCCTGGCGACCCGCCGGGCGATGGTGTTGCGGTGGACGCCGAGCACGGCCGCGGCCTCGATCAGGGAGGACTCCGCGTCCAGGTAGACCGTGAGCGTCTCGACCAGCTCAGGCGAGAGGGTGGCCAGCAGCGATCTGGCGGCGGGGACGAAGGTGTCGGTGCGGGTCCAGGCGAGCAGGAGCTGGGCCAGGCCGAGCCGGTCCACGTGCAGGAACCTGCCCGTCTCCGCCCTGGCCCCGGCCAGGCGGGCCGCGTCGCGCGCCTCCGACAGGGTGCGGGCGATGCCGCCGGGTCCCGGATGCGGCCTGGCCATGCCGACGAGCAGGTCCAGGTCGGCCAGGCGGCGCTGCGCCTGCCGTACCCCGGCGGCGAGCCGGTCGACGACGTCGGTGCCCGGCTCGGCCGTGGTGGTCACCCACGCCACCCAGCCGCCGTCCTCGGCCACCACGACCGCCTCGATGCCCTCCGCGGCAAGCGCGGAGACGATGTCGCTGGTGGAGGTCACCACGTCGACGGGACGGCTGGCGCCGAAGCGGATGCCGGTGTGCCAGCCGTCCAGCGCCCAGCCGGCCTCGGCCGCGCGCCTGCGCAGCGACGGGCCCGCGTCGTCGCCCGACTGGAGCAGCTCGCCGAGCAGGCCGGAGCGGCGGCGGGCGTCCCGCTCCAGCTCGACCCTGCGCAGCGCGAGCGAGCGTTGCGCCGCTCCCGCGGCCACGGCCAGGACCTCCTCGTCGCCCGCCGTACCGGGGCTGACCAGCCAGAGCTCGGCGCTGCGCCCGTCGGGGGCGAGCACGGGCACGGCCACGCCGCCGCCCGCGAGCCGCTGGCGCACCTGCAGCGCGACCCTGACCTGCGCCGACACCGCGGGGCCGAGCAGGACGGCGCCGTCCCTGGCCAGCACGGTGACCTCGGCGTGCAGCACCTCACTGGCCCTGTCGCGCAGCTCGGCCAGGGTGAGCCCGCCCGCGTCCAGCACGTGGTGCGCGGCCAGCACGCGCCTGGCCACGTCCACTTCGGGCGCGGCGAGCAGGACGGCCAGCCGTACCGCCGTCTCCAGCGGATCGCCCAGGCAGCCGAGCACGGGCGTGCGCAGCCGCTCGGCCAGCAGCAGCGTGCCGCGCAGCAGCGGGTCGGCGCCCGGCACGACGAGCGCGGCCGCGCCCGCCTCGGCCGCGCGGTTGAGGTCGGCGTCAAGCCGCCACCCGGTCCGCTCCCCGTCGATCCGTACGGCCAGCGCCCCAGCGAAGGGCGCGGTCACGGACACGCCTGTGACCTGGCGCCCGTTGTCGGCGGGGCCGGCGAGCACCACGAGGTCGGCCCGGTCGAGCAGGTCGGCGACGTTCATGCGGGACCCTCCATCAGGCGGGGTGGCACGTCGATGCCGAAGGCGGCGGGCGAGACCTGGGCCAGCTTGTCCGCGCGGCGCCAGAAGGCGGGGCAGGGCAGTTGCAGCACCTCGACGCGCGGTCCGCGGACCACCTCGTCGCAGCCGAGCGGGCGACCGGTCCTGGCCTCGAGCAGGCAGATCACGTCGGGGGTCGTCGCGACGGGGATGCCGTCGGAGAAGACGGCCTGGAACTCGTTCTCCATCTCCACCCGCAGCACCGGGCCGCCGTCGCCGAGCACGCTGACCACGCCGCGGCCGCCCGGCTGCCTGATCACCTCCACGACGCGCCCGGTGCCGAGCGACCGCCCGCCGAGCGCGGGCGCGCGCGGCGCCCGCTCCGGCAGCGCGAGCATGGTCCTGCCCAGCTCGAGCGCGCGGGCCAGGCCGCCGACGACGGCCAGCTCAGGCAGGTCGGCCACGCGGATCGGCCAGTGCGCGAACGCCGCCCAGCCGCCCGCCGCCTGCACCGCGCCGTGCATGAGCTTCTCCCCGGCCTCCGGGTCGTAACCGTCCATGATCGTGGTACGGCCGGCCGAGTCGACCAGCGCGTACGGCCCCGCCTGAACGCCCTTGCGAGAGGTGGAGGCCTGCCCGAGCCGGGGGAAGGCCCGCCCCATCAGGTCGGCGTCGACCACGGGCAGCCCGCAGGTGAGCACCGCGATGCCGTTGCTGCCGCCGGCCTCGATCGACATGATCGCGCCCACCCGGCTGCCGCTCCACCGGGCGACGGCCGCCACGGCCGCCTCCATCTCCCGGCCGGTGGGCGGCTTCTCCTCCAGCATCCCGGTCGCCCCGGCCAGCCCGACCGGGACGAGCAGCGCGTCGGGCGGCAGCTCGGCGGCGGCCACGAGCTCGACAGGCCCCCGGCGCAGCCTGGCCCGCAGCAGCCGCATCACGGTCACCGTGGGGCCGCCACCACCGGAGCCGAGCAGGACGCAGCCGCGTTCGAGCGCGGGCAGGTCCTGCTCCCGGATCTGGGTCATCCTTGACGATAAGTCACATCTCAGGCGAGGGGCACCGGGTCCAGGTCGTAGCCGAAGTACCTGGGTCCGGCCAGCGCCAGCCCTTCCGGGGTGCGCCAGCGCGGGTCGCACGGCGCGGCCAAGACGGTGACGCGCTGGCCGTAGCGCAGGCCCTCGGTCGTGATCGGGTCGCCGGTCTGGGTGTCGAGCACGCAGATGAGGTCGGGCGTGCTGGCCACGGGGGTGCCGTCCAGCTCGGCGAGCAGGTGCTCGTTCTGGAACGACAACCGCAGCTCGCCGTTGCCCGACAGCCGGGCGACGCCGCGGGCGAAGCCGCCGACGGTGCGCCGCTCCACGTCCAGCACCTTGCCGGCGAACAGGACCCGGCCGCCGAGCCTGGCCGCCACCGCCTGCGGGGCGTCGCCGGTGGCGCGGTGCTCGGCGACCAGCTCGCCGAGCTCGGCGCTGAGCGAGAGCGTGGCGGGGACCATCGCCTGGCGGGCCGTGGCGCCGTCCATGGCGTACAGGACGGTGGTGGCCGAGCCGCCCATCTCCACGGTCGCCGCCCTGGCCAGGCGTTCGGTCCAGTGGTTGCTGACGGTGTCGATGACCGACCGGTTGCCCTTGTCGTCGGCCATGGCCATCGGCGAGGCGGCCACGCCGTACATGGCGGGGATGAACATCTGCAGCTCGGGGAAGGCGCGGCCCATGCCGTCGGCGTCGATGAGCGGCAGCCCGAGCCGGGCGGCCGCGGCCACCGGGATGAGCGAGTTGACGCCGCCGACCTCGGCGCAGGCGATGTGGGTGGGGCGGCGGCCGAGGTAGCCGCAGATGGCCTCGACCGCGGCCGAGATCTCCTCGATCGCGGGCGGCTTCTCCACCATCACGGTGGGCGCGCCCATGCCGGCCACCGGCAGCACCATCGCCTCGTCCGGCACCTCCTCCAGCGGCACCAGCTCGACGGGCCCGTGCTCGCGCAGCGCGGCGCGGGCCATGAGCCGGCCGATGTACGGGTCGCCGCCTCCCCCGGTGCCCAGGACGGCCGCGCCCCGGGCGATGGCGGCCAGGTGCTCGAGTCCGATCTCACGCATGCAGCTCTCCTACGGCCTTGACCTTGATGCGGGTGGCGTCGCCGGGCAGGTAGGGCAGCGGGATCTCGTCGAACTCGACGATGCGCACGCTGCCCGGCCGGGCGCCGCCCGCCACTGCCCGGTCCACCGCCTCCTGCTTGGCCTGGTCCACCACCGCCTCGCGGCGGCCGGGCGCGACCGTGTAGATGCGGTCCACCTCGCCGCCGACCTGGGCGATGGCCGCGCCGATGGCGTTGGCGACCGCGTAGTTGCCCGGCCGGTGCACCTCGCCGCAGCCCGGCAGGGCATCGGGCAGCAGGATCGACCCGCCGCCCACGCCGACCACGGGCATCGGTTCCGGGCTGGTCCGCATGCGCTCCACGGCCTCGGCGACGTCGTCGGCGATCCGCTTCAGCACCCCGGCGACCATCTCCCTGTCCAGGTGCGCCACCAGCGCGGGGTCGCCGAGCTCGGCCAGCCCGGCGGCGACCGCGATGTCGGTGGCGGTGAGCGTCGACCCGCCGAACACCAGCGCCCGGCTGGTCAGCTCGTAGCCCACCGAGTCGGGCCCGACCCGGTGCCCTTCGCGGATCCGGCTGCCGCCGCCGATGCCGATGGACAGCACGTCCGGCATGCGGAAGTTCGTCCTGATCCCGGCGACGGTGACCTCGGTGGTCGCCTCGCGGGGGAACGCGCCGTTGAGCACGCCGATGTCGCTGGTGGTGCCGCCGATGTCGACGACCGCGCAGGTCTCGAGCCCGGACAGTACGGCGGCGCCGCGCATGGAGTTCGTCGGCCCGGAGGCGAAGGTGGCCACCGGGTAGCGCCTGGCGAACTCCAGGTCCATCAGCGTGCCGTCGTTCTGGCTGAGGTACAGCGGCGCGGTGATGCCCAGCCCCGCCATGGCCTGGGCCAGGCCGTCCACGATCTCGTCCGCCAGCTCGCGCAGCGCGGCGTTGACGATGGTGGCGTTCTCCCGCTCGAGCAGCCCGATCCTGCCGATCTCGTACGACAGCGAGATCGGCACGCCGGGCAGCTCCTCGGCCAGGATCTCCGCGGCCCGCTCCTCGAACTCCTGGTTGACGGGCGAGAAGATGGACGAGATCGCCACGGAGCGGATGCCGCGGGCGCGGATGTCCTCCGCGGTACGGCGCAGCTCGTCGGGATCCAGCTCGGAGATGACCCGGCCGTCGAACTCGTGGCCGCCGTGGCACAGGTAGCCGCGCCCGGACACCGCCTCGACCAGGCGGTCGGGCCAGTCCACGAAGGGTGGCAGGGACGTGGTCGCGGGCAGGCCGAGCCGTACCGATGCGGTGGGCGCCAGCCGGTCGGCCTCCACCAGCGCGTTGATGAAGTGCGTCGTGCCGATCATCACGGCGCGCACGTCGCCATGGACGTTCAGCCCTTCGATGGCGCTGACGATGCCGCTGGTGACGTCCTTGCTGGTGGCGCGCTTGACCGCGGAGACCACCCGGTCGCCGTCCATCAGGACGGCGTCGGTGTTGGTGCCGCCGACGTCGATGCCGATCCTCACGCGGCGACCTCCTCGGCGACCTCGGTCCTGCTGACGCCGACGGGGCGCAGCAGGCCGCGCCGGCCGCAGGCGACGTACAGCACGAACGCGGTGACCAGCGAGTTGACGCTGCCCAGGCCCGCGGTGACGAAGTGGCCGACCAGCGTGGCGACCAGCCAGATCACCAGGGTGACGGGCACCCACGTGGGCGCGCTCGGCGGCGCGGCGCCGGTGTCGCGGCCCTCGGCCAGCTCGCCCCGCCAGCGGCGGACGACGAAGTACTCGGCGATCATGATGCCGGCGATGGGCGGGAAGACCACGCCGAGCAGGATGAGGAAGCTGGTGAACAGGTCGAGGATGCCGAGCGCGCCGAGCAGGGTGCCCGCCACGCCGACGACCGCGGTGATCACGGCCCGGTTGGGGCGGCGGCCGGTGATCACGCCGATGAAGGTGACCAGGCCGAGGCCGGAGGAGTACAGGTTCCAGTCGTTGATCTTCAGCGTGCCCGCGATGATCACCAGGGTGCCGACCAGGCCGACGGAGGAGGTGACGATCGCGATGACGTCGGAGCTGCCGACGGCGTGCGCGAGCAGCACCCCGGCCAGGCCGATGACGTACTCGCCGAGGGTGACGCCGAGGACCGTCTGCTTGACCACGTCGGCGGCGCTGCGGTTGAACCTGGTCATGTCGGAGGTGATGACCGCGCCGACCATCAGGCTGCCGGCGACCAGCGCGATGCCCTGCAGCAGGGTCATGGGCGGCCCGGGCGGCGCCTGGCTCATCAGGGTGCCGACGGAGTGCTTGCTCAGCTCGCTGACGATCGACCAGGCGACCAGCGCCAGGAACAGCGGGACCGTCAGGTAGGCGGTCCAGGCCATCGAGTGGAACCCGGCGATCACGATCGCGGTCACGGCCAGGCCGAAGGCGATCGCCCACGCCCACTCGGGCGGGCCACCGATGAGGGCGTGCAGGCCGCGGGCGGACACGCCCGACTGGATGCCGAACCAGCCGATCAGGCTGACGCCGATGGCCAGGCCGATCACCGCGGACCCGCCGCGGCCGAAGCCGGTCCAGCGGGCCAGCATCGAGGTGGACAGGCCTTCGCGCATACCGATGATCCCTACCAGGATCATGGCCGCTTCCAGGATCACCGCGCCGAGAGTCAGCGCCCAGAAGGACTGCCAGAAGGTCATGCTGAAGCCGAGGGTGGCGCCGAGCATGAACTGGGTCAGCGCGGAGACCTGGCCGAAGCGCTGCACCGCCACCGACAACCAGGGGTATCGTGCGCGCTCGGGCACGCGGTTGAGCGAGTAGTCGTCGGCCACCGTTGACCTCCCAGGGGGTTAGCTTGAGAGAACGGTAGGAAAGCGACTAACTACTGCAAAGGTGCGCATCGCACACTATGTGGTGATCTTTGGTGCCTTTCGCACAAGGACTGGATGCTCAGGCAGGCAGCAGGCCCAGCTGGTCGAGCAGGTCGGCCTCGTCCCAGTACAGGCGGAAGGCGGTGATCCGATCGCCCCGCAGCTCGGCGAACATCGCGCCGCGCATGTCCAGGCTCCTGCCCGACGGCGGCACGACCACATCCTCGCCCAGGTTCAGCTCCCCCGTGTGACGGGCGGTCAGCCGCCACTCGGCCACGACCGTGCCGTCGGGCAGTTCCATCGGGGAGGCCTCCACCCGCACGTCGGACAGGCCGGTGGCGCGGTCACCCGCGTCGGCCAGCAGTTCCTCGCGCGAGGTGATCTCCCTGCCCGCCGACCAGCCACGGCAGTCGGGCGCGTAGAGCGCCTCGATCCGCTCCATGTCACCGGCGGCGGTGGCGAGCAGCGCGTCAAGCACGGTCTCGGTCGGACTCATCTACTCAGCCTCCGATCACGCGGGACTTCATGGCGGCGAACTCCTCGTCGGTGAGCGCGCCCGACTGGTGCAGCCGCGCGAGCCGTTCCAGCTCGGCCAGCGGGTCGGCGGGCGGCTGCGGCGGTGGCTGCTGGTAGGCCTGTGGTGGCGGTGGCTGCTGGTAGGCCTGTGGTGGCGGCTGCTGTGTGGCCTGGTAGGCCGCTTCCGCCTGCTCGTTGTACTGATCCTGCGTGGCCCTGTTCTTGCCGGCTTTGTAGGCGACGGCCGCGGTCGCCGCCCCGGCCGCGGCTCTCAGCAGTGGCCTGCGGGGACGGAGAAAGACACCCATAAGGCAGCCATCCCCCGTTTTTCGTCTGGCCAGAGTCAAGCTCTCGGCTTGTTTGCGCCGTGCCCGCGCGGGCGCCCGCGGAAGCGAGCGCCCGCGACAGGACGTGACCTACGCCGTGGCGATCTCGTAGACGGCGAAGTTGCCCCACTTGAGGTTGGCGTTGCGGACCACCAGGCGGAGCTTGCGCGTGGTGACCCGCTGGGGCAGCGTGATCGTGCGGTTCTCGACGGTCGCGGTGTTGGCCGACCAGGTCAGTTTCTGCCCGGCCACCTGGGTCGCCCAGGCCGAGCCGTTCCAGGTCTGCACGTCGAGTTCGGTGATGGCCTGGCCGGTGGCCCAGGCGGTGTGGATGGTGACCGAGCCGATGCTCCTGTCCTGGCCGTAGTCGACGTCGATGGTGCCGGGGAAGGTGACGCCGCCGGCGAGGCTGCTCCACGAGGTGTTGACGTCGCCGTCGACCATGCGGAAGGGATGCAGGACGCCGAGGGTGGCGTAGGAGGTGGTCGCCACCGTCACCGGACCCGGGTACTGGTGGAAGCCGCGGTCGGGCTGGGTGGCGGGGACGGTGCCGCCGAAGTAGTCCGCGACGCCGGGCGCCAGGCTCACGCCCCTGCCCCTGGCGGGCGAGTCGGCCTGGAGCTTGTAGTCCTCGGCGGCGGTGGAGCCGGGGTTGACCAGCTTCGGGTCGGACCTCAGCGCGTTGGTGTCGGAGGGCGCGGGGCCGCCGTAGTAGAGGTTGGCGTCGTAGAGCGTGCCGTTCTGCGCGTCGTAGCCGGCGGTGGTCTTGTTGACGACGACGTTGTTGCGGATCTTGATGCCGGACGCGTTGTTGTAGATGTGCACGATCTTGCCGAGCGGGTAGCTGCCGGCGCCGTTGTAGGGCGGCTTCACCACGACCACGCGGCCCCCGGCGTACAGCGTGTTGTTGTAGATCTCGGTGCCCGACGTCTCGGTGGACAGGCTGAACAGCTCGTAGCCGTCGTCCCTGCTCAGGTTGTAGCGGACGGTGTTGGTCCTGGTGGGGGCGCTGGTGAAGGAGACGGTGATGAAGAAGCCGCCGTCGTTCTCGTGGCTGTAGTTGTACTGCACCACGCTGCGGTTGTTGTCGGCGTCGGAGTCGAAGCCGTGCCCGTCGGTGCCGGGACCGTTGAAGCCGGTGCGCGAGACCTCGTTGTGCTGGACGACGATGTCGTCGTTGCCCTGCCACCAGATCCCGACGTTGCCGCCGTTGTTGACCAGCCGGCCGCTGGCCGCCTTGTCGACCCGGTTGTTCTCGATCAGGGCGCCCTTGGTGTGCATGGGCGTGATGCCGCCCGCGGTCACGTCGTGGACGTAGTTGCCGCGGATCGCCACGCGGGTGCTCGGCGTCCAGGTGGCGACCTCGGAGTCCGGGATGCCGGTCTCGGCGGGATACAGGCTGGTCATCCCGTTACGCCGTGACCAGGTGGACCAGGTGATGATCCCGTAGGAGCGGATATTGGCCACTTCGTTGTTCTCGATGACCAGGTTGTCGTAGGAGGTGGGGACGCTGTTGCCCCTGATGGACACCAGCAGCCCGGCCGAGCTGACGTAGCTCCCGCCGGGGCCGTCCACGTCGTGGATGTACAGGTTGCGCAGCGTGACGCCGGCCAGCACGCCGGCGTCCTTGGCGTACAGGTTGACGCCGGTGCGCGGGGTGGTGCCGTTGCTCCAGTTCGTCACCTCGAGCCCGTCGACGGTCAGGTCGTGCACGTTGCTCACCTTGACCGCGGCGTCGACCGTGCCCTCTCCCGCGATGATCGGCTTGGCGCCGGTCCCGTAGGCGCCCACAAACGCGGGGCTGCCCGCCGTACCGGCTCCCCGGACGGTCAGCTGGCCGCTCCAGCGCTGCCCGGCCCTGAACAGCAGCCGGTCACCTGGGCCGAGCGTCAGCTGACTTGCCTTCGCCAGCGACTGCCAGGCCGAGGCCGAACTGGTGCCGGAGTTGGCGTCGCTGCCCGCCACGGCGTCGACGTAGTAGGTGGTCCCCGCCGCCGCGTGAGCCGGTACGGCAGGCAGTAAGGCCAGCAGGCACAGGGATAGCAGGAGTTTGCGCATCAAGATGCTCCTATTTCGAGATTCCGGCGGTCATTCCGTCGACGATGCGGCGGCCGAGCCAGAGGTAGAGCACGATCATGGGGTAGACGAGGATGACGATCCCGGCGAACAGGCCGCCCCAGTCGGAGCTGTACTGCATGGAGCTGTAGAGGTTGAGCAGCGCGGCGGGCAGCGTGCGCTCCCCGGGCTGCGGTGCGATCAGCAGGACGAGCAGCGTCTCGTTCCACAGGCCGATGACGTTGAGCACGAGCACGGTGACCACGCCCGGCCTGGCGACCGGCAGCACGATCCGCACGAAGGACCGCAGCGGGCCGGCGCCGTCCATCTCGGCGGCCTCCTCGATCTCGTGCGGCAGTGAGCGCATGTATCCGGTCAGCACGAAGACCGAGAACGGCAGCGACAGGGCCACCTGGAAGATCAGCAGCGTGATGCGGTTGTCCCACCAGCCGGTGACCCAGTCCTCCATGAACGTGTACAGCGACAGCTTGATCACCACGATGGGGATCACCACGGTCTGCAGCGGGATGCTCAGTCCCATCGCGAAGTAGCCCGTCAGCGGACCGGCGAGCCGCCGGCTCGAGCGCGCGAGCACGTACGCGGCCGGGGCCGACAGCGCCACGATGAGCAGCGAGCCGAGCAGCGTGAGCACCGCGCTGTTCAGCGCGGCCGAGGAGAACCCGGCGGCCTGCCAGGCCGCGCCGTAGTTCTCCCAGTGCGGATCATCGGGCAGCGAGAACGGGCTGAGCCAGACCTGGCCGGACTCCTTGAGCGACTGCAGCCCGATCCAGGCGACGAGGGCGAGGTTGAAGGCCACCCAGGCCCACAGCGCGATCGCGGTCGCGCGCGGCAGCAGGACGTCGCCGAGCAGGCGCCTCATGCCAGCTCCACCCGCTCGCGGCGGGTGATGCGCCGGGTCAGCGCGACGAGCACGGCCGTCACCAGGAGCACGACGACTCCCATCGCGGCGGCCCTGCCCAGGTCAGGCACCCCTGAGCCGCTGATCGAGTAGTACTGCTGCACGGCCACGGTCCTGGCCTGCAGGGGCGGGCTGGCCGGGGTGCCCGCCGTGGTGAAGGCGAGCACGATCTCGAAGATCTTCAGGCTGTTGACCACCCACAGCACCGCGGAGACGGCGAAGACGTCCCAGGTCAGCGGCAGTGTGATGTGCCGGAACTGCTCCCATCTGGTGGCTCCGATCAGATGGGCGTCCTCGTAGATGTAGGCGGGGATGCCGTCGGCCGCCGACATCATCAGCGCCACGTAGAAGCCGGTGCTCGACCAGACCAGCCCGCCCACGATGCAGCGGAAGACCAGGTCGGGCCCGAGCCAGGGCTGCGGATCGAGGCCGATCCAGCCGAGCACGGTGTTGACGGCGCCGCCGGGGTTGAGCAGGAAGCCGATGGCGGCGCCCACCGCGATCACCGAGATGATCATCGGCAGGAAGATCACCGAGCGGATGAAGGCCCGGCCCTTGAGCTGCCTGAGCACCACCATCGACAGGAACGTGAAACCGAACACGAGCCCGCCGCCGACGACGCCCAGCACGAAGGTGTTGACGAACGACTGGCGGAAGACGTCGTCGCGCAGCAGCGCGAGATAGTTGCCCAGGCCGCGCCAGCTCATCTCCGAGCCGGGGCCCGCCCACCTGGTGAGGCTGACCCAGAGCCCGAACAGCGACGGCCCCACGAACAGCAGCGTGTAGGCGAGCAGCGCCGGGAGCAGGAAGGGCCAGAAGGCGCGCCGGATGTTGGCTCCCATGGCTCAGTTGGTGTTGGCCAGGTGCTCGGCGGTCTTGCGCTTGCCGTCCTTGACGAACGTCGCCGCGTCGATCTTGCCGGAGATCAGCTGGTCGTCCAGCGGCAGGAACAGGTCGTTCCACCAGCTCTTGTCGGCCGCCGCGTCGTCGTAGGTCCTGTGCGTGGCGGTGGCCTCGTTGACCGCCTTCTGCACGCCCAGCAGGTGCTCGGGCGCCGGCACGTCGGCCCGCGAGGGGATGTTGAGCGCGGACGTCGAGATCTGCTGGATGTACGGCTTGCGCAACGCGAACGCCAGGAACTTCTTGGCCGTGGCCACGTTCCTGCTCTTGGCGTTGACGGCCCAGCCGAGGGTGCCGACCTCGACGGAGTTCTGGCCGCCCGCCGGGAGCTGGAAGGAGGCGACCTTGGCGCCCGCGGCGAGCTTGTCGTGGGTCTCGCCGGCCAGCCAGGTGCCGTTGATGTTCAGGTCGTAGGTGCCCTGCGCCCAGGCGTCCTGGGCGGCGGGGAACTTGGTGGCCATGAAGTCCTTCTGGAAGTAGCCGCCCTTGGCCAGCTGCTCGACCTTCTTGGCGGCGTCGAGGATCTCGGGCTTGTCCCAGGCGGCGGGGTCCTTCGACAGCGCTTTGAGGCTGCCCGCCCCGTTGGCCCGCACCAGCAGGCTGTAGAACCAGTAGACGTTGTAGAAGTTGATCGTGCCGTCCTGGCCGATCGGGGCGCGGCCCTCCTTCTTGGCCTTGTCCAGGTAGGCGATGAAGTCGTCCCAGGTCTTGGGGTCGAGGCCGGGGTGCTTGGCCGCGTCGTACCAAACCGCGGTGGAGATGACCGTGTGCGGGACGAAGGCCAGGCCCTTGTCGGTGGAGGAGGCCTGCCGTACGGCCTGGGGCAGGACGTCCTGGACCTTCTTGCCCTCGCCGGGGATCTCGGCGGTCAGCACGTCGTCGAGCGGGGTGACCACGTTCTGCGCGGCGAACGCGGCGATGTTGTCCGTGGCGGTGTCGAACAGGTCGGGGCCCTGGCCCGAGGCCATCTCCGTGGCCAGGTTGTCGACGCCCTTGCGGCCGGCGAACTTCACGTCGACCTTGGTGCCGGTCTCCTTGGCGAAGTCGTCGAAGATCGTCTTGATGATCTTCCCCTGGGGTTCGTCGGCGCCCCAGGCGGAGACGTAGACCAGGGACTGCTTGCCTGGCTCGGCGCTGTTCTTCTTGCCGCAGGCGGACACGCCCAGGGCCAGGGCGCCGAGCGCCACGACGGCGGTGAGCTTACGCATGGATGGCGGGGCCTTTCTGAAGGGGGGTGACGGTTCCTGTGTGCCGGGCGCGTTCGGCCGTCCAGACCACCCGGTGCGTGGCGAGGCTCTCGGTTCCGCTGGTCAGGACCAGCGCCGGGTCGCCCTGGGCGACCGCGGCCACGAAGGCGTCCAGCATGGCGGCGTCTCCGCCGCCGTGGCCGGTCGCCGCCGAGGCGTCCTGACCGGCCGTGGTGAGGATCTCGGTGATCTCGTCGGTGACGAAGTCGTGCACCGTCAGCCGCACGCCGTCCCCCTCGATGGAGCCGCGCGTGCCGAAGACGCGCGTCTTGCGGTGCTCCAGAGCGGCGAAGGCGGTGACGGTGCAGGTGGCGGAGGTGCCGTCGGCGAACTCCATGGTCACGACCTGGGTGTCGACCACGTCGTTGTCGCAGGCGTAGACGCACCTGCCGTACGGGCCGTCGCGCAGCGCGGCGAGCACGCCCGCCTCGGTGTGGTCGGCGGTGACCGCCGACAGCGGCCAGTACTCCTTGTCGGGGTCGCCGAGACAGCCCAGGTAGAGCCGCCTGGCCGAGTAGGGGCAGTCGGGCTCGATCGGGCAGTCCAGGCACCGCTTGGCCGCGCCCGCCGGTGCGCTCTCGGCGCGGAAGTGGACGAGGTTGCCGAAGGAGGAGATCCGCTCGGGCAGCGCGCCCTTGATGTGCACGATCCAGTCCAGGTCGTGGCACGCTTTGGCCAGCAGCATCGAGGCCGACTCGGCCTCGACGCTCCAGTTCCCCCGGACGAAGGAATGCGCCTGGTGCCACCAGCCGACCTGCTCGAGATGCTGGATGTTCATGATCTGGCCGATCCGGCCGCCGTCGATGAGCTCCTTGAGCGCCCGGGTGTAGGGCGTGTACCGCATCACGTGGCAGACGGCGAGGATCACGCCGTTCCTGCCGGCGGCCTCGGCGATCGCCGCGGCCTCCTCCTCCGTGGGAGCCATCGGCTTCTCCAGCAGGATGTGGTAGCCGAGCTCCGCGGCGCGTACGGCGGGCCCCAGGTGCATCCGGTCCTGGGTCGCCACGATCACCGCGTCGGCCAGCCTCGGTACGGCGAGCAGTTTCTGCCAGCTAGCGAAGGTGTGCTCGGGCGGGATGCCGTGCTCGGCCGCCAGCCTCTCCCGTCGTCCCGGGTCCGGCTCGGCCACGGCGACGACCCTGGCCCGGCCGGTGGCCAGGGCGTGCTGGGCGTAGCCGATACCGCGCAGACCCGCCCCGATGACGGCGAGTGTGACCATGAACGTCCTTTCGGTCTTGCGACTTACTAATGAAGCCTGTTTTTATTTGTCTGGAAGTTGAGCTGTCAAGGGGGCATAAGTGACGATTCGCGGCAGCGACACCTCGCGGGTGCGCCGGATCAACCTGGCCGCGACGATCCGCGCGCTGCGCGGCCATGGCCCCGTCGGCCTCACTGACCTGGCCAAACGCACGGCGCTTTCCCGCCCCACGGTGGAGAGCCTGGTGGAGGAGCTGCTCGCGGCGGGCTGGATCAGGGAACTGCCACCGGAGAGCGGCCAGATGGGCCGCCCGGCCAGGCTGGTGACCTTCAACGCCATCGGCGGCTACGTGGTCGGCGTGGACGTCGGCTCCTACATCATCCGGGCGACGCTTTCCGACCTGGAGGGCGAGGTGGTCGCGCAGCACGCGGAGCGCGTCGATCCAGCCTCGGGCCGCGCGGCGCGCCTGGCCGCGGCGCGGGCGGCGGCCGCGGGCGCGCTGAAGTCCGCGGACGTGCGGGCCGAGCAGGTCGCCGCGCTCTGCGTGGGCACCACCGGCGTGGTGACGGCCGAAGGCGTGGTCAAGCTGTCCGTCGGGCTGCCCGAATGGACCGGCGTGGACCTGGCGGGCGAGATGCGCGGCGACTTCGCCTGCCCGATCCTGGTCGAGAACGACTGCAACCTGGCCGCGCTCGCCGAGGGCTGGATCGGCCAGGCGCAAGGGGTGACCGACCTGGTCTTCGTCCTGTCAGGCGTGCGGACGGGCGCGGGCCTGCTCATCGACGGCCGCCTGCACAGGGGCGGGCGCGGCGGCGCGGGCGAGATCGGCGCCCTGCCGCTGCTCGGCTGGCACCGCGCGCCCTCGCACCTGACCGGCTTTCCCGGCCTGCCCGAGGGCACCGCGCCGGAGGACGCCGCCGCCTTCGTCTTCGGCCGTGCCCGCGCGGGCGACCCTGCCGCCCACCAGGCGGTCGACGGCTTCGCCAAGGAGCTGTCCGAAGGGGTCGCGGCGCTGGTGCTGACCGTCGATCCCGACCTGGTCGTGCTGGGCGGCGGCATCTCGCGTTCCGGCGACGTGCTGCTCGAGCCGCTGCGCAGGCACCTCGACCCGTACTGCCTGGAACCGCCCGCGCTGTCCGTCTCCACCCTGGGCGACCAGGCGGTCGTCCTGGGAGCGGTACGGCATGCCCTCAACCAGGTCGACGCTAGGCTCTACGACATCGACTCCCCCCTCCCGAGGCCCACCGCATGATCGTGAAATTTCACGAGGACGGCGCACCTGCCCTCTTCGTCCACCCCGAGCTGCCCGAGCACCCCTTCCTCCTGCAGGAAGGCTCCGATCGCTGGCACACCGCGGCACACCGCTGGGGCGCCGGGTTCGCCATCACCTCCCGCGGCTCGGGCCGGTGGCGCGGCCCCGGCCGGGTCACCGACTCATTGAGGCTGGAGGTCACCAGGTCCGCCGGCGAGCGCCTGCTGGAGACCTACACCTGGACCAACGACTCCGACAGCCCGCTGACCGTCGGCTCGCTGGCGATCTCCCTGCCGATCAGGGACGTCTACGACTCGGCGGCCGACTCCCTCGCCAGGGCCTGCCACGCGCACGTGTGGACCGGCGGCGCCTGGTCGTGGGTGCTCGCGCAGCCGATGTCGGGCGTGGGGCCCGTGCTCGGCACGGTCGTCAGGCGTGGGTCGCTGTGGGCGTACTCGATCGAGTCGCGCGGCAGCGACACCAGCTCCAACGTGCGCGGGCACCTGATGCTGCACGTCACCGACCACGCCCGCAACCCGTCGGCGTTCGGCGGGCAGCTCCCGCTGGTCCTGGAGCCCGGCGAGAGCTACGTCCTGGAGCTGGAGACCGGCTTCCACGCGTCCGTGCCGGAGTTCCTCGAGGCCACCAGGCCGCCCGTCACGGTGGGCAGCCTGGTGGCCGAGGTGGGCACGCCGCTGCTCGTCGGCTCGCAGGAGATCGTCTCGGACACTCATGGCGTGCGGCAGGTGGAGATCCCGGGCGGTAGCCGTACCGCCGTGCTCTTCCACCAGCCGCGACGCGAGCTGGTCGAGCGCAGGATCGGCAGGATCCTGGCCGACCACCGGCCGCTGGAGCGCGCCGAGCCCGACCGGCACGCCTTCCTCCCCTACGACAACGCGACCGGCCTCACCCAGACCACGAACGGCTGGGGCGACTGGACCGACGGCGCCGAGCGGCTGGCCATGCCCACGCTGCTCCAGGAGGCCCGGCTGCGCGGCTGGGGCCCACAGGAGGAGATCGACGCGGCGCTGCGCGGCTGGGCGCGCTTCGCCCGCCACCGCCTGGTCTCCCCCGACGGCACCGTCCACCGCGGCAGCGACTACCCCGAACGCGTCCCCCGGCTCTACAACTTCCCGTGGATGGCGCACTTCTTCGCCGACCAGTACCGGCTGTACGGCGAGACCGCCGACCTGGAGCTGGCCGCGAGGATCCTCGAGCGCGCCTACGAGCTCGGAGCCGAGAACCACCTGCTGATCGGCCTGCCGGAAGCCGTCAAGCTGGTCGCGTCGCTGAACGGCGACACCGCTCTGACCGAGGCGCTCCAGCGGCACGCCCTGCACTTCGCCGCCCTCGGCACGGAGCTGCCCAGCCACGAGGTCAACTACGAGCAGTCCATGGTGGCGCCGCTCGTCACGCTCCTCGCCGCGGCGGACGCCACACCGGAGACGGAGGCCGCGCTGGAGCGCGCGGTGCGCTGGATGCGCGCCTTCGGCGGGCCCCAGCCGCACGTGCGGCTGCGCGACATCGGCATCCGCCACTGGGACGGCTTCTGGTTCGGCCGCCACCGCCACTACGGTGACGTCTTCCCGCACTACTGGAGCGTGCTCACGGCGGTCGCACTCACCCAGATCGGCGACGCCCAGACGGCGGAGGCGATCTTCCGCGCCAACCTCGCCAACTTCTTCCCCGACGGCACGGCCACCTGCGCCTTCCTCATGCCGAGCTGCGTCGAGGGAGAGCCCGGTCACCGGCCCGACCCGCTGGCCAACGACCAGGACTGGGCCCTCACCCTCTGGCTCAGGCACTCCCCGTGAGGGTCACCTTGGCGTCCCGTCATTGCAGGTGACCGTGTAGTCGACCTTGACCAGCTTCTTCACCGGTGAGAGGAGCTCGACCGCCCGCCAGCCCTTGCCTGAGGCGTTGAACTGCTGCGGCAGCGCAATCGTGGCCGGCTTGGTCGTGCCGGTGGGGAAGTCGAGCTTCACGACGTCACTGCGGGCGCCGTTGTCGTAGGCCCACCGGTACTCCACGTCCAGCGGAGCGCGGTTGACCTTGATCTCACCCGTGAACGTCACGTTCACGGGGCAGGGCCCCTCGTAGTTCGGGCGGTCCACGGCGACCGTCGCCTCGACCGGCGACTCCTCCGTGCAGGTCACCGTGTACGGTGCCCGGCCCGAGTCGTGGCCGCCCGGCTCCAGGATGCGGATCGCCCGCCAGCCGGACGTGCTCGCCGACACCGACGAGGTCACCGTACGGCTGCGCGCGTCCTGGGCCCCGAACTCGGCGACCTGCGGCGCGCTCTCCCCCGCGGCGCTGTCGATCCACTGGTAGACCACCCGGGCAGGCACCCGGGACACCTGCAGCAGCCCTGTGAAGCCGACCGTGGCCGGGCAGGAGCCGCTGTAACCGGCCGGGTCGGCCGACACCGAGGCGGCGGCCTCCAGCGGCCGGCCCGGCAGGCCCTGCGGCAGCGGGTGGTAGGCGTCGTACACGATGGGAGCGCCCTCGCACTGGACGCTGAAGCGGGCCTTGGCCGACAACCCCGCGCGCCCGAGCACCTGCACGGCCTGCCAGCCGGAGACGCTGCTCTCGAACGTCTGCCGATCCCTGACCACGACCTTCCTGGCGCCGCTCACCTTGATCTTCTTGATCGCGCCCTTGGAGCCGTCGCTGCGCACCCACCGGTAGCGCGTCACGCCGTGGCCCTTGACCACCAGCACGGCCGAGAACCCGACGGTCGTCGGGCAGGCGCCGCTCTGCGTGCCAGGCCCGGCCTTCACCCCGGCCACCACGACCTTCACCGGCCCCGCCGCCTCGGCGGGCCCCGTCCAGGCCAACCCGGCGACCAACGCCGCCACCACCAGCAACAGTGCTCTTCTCATATCCCTTTGCTCCCCATGGTTCCTTGGACCTCGGGCAGCCTGGCGCACCAGGCTTGGAGATCACTTGGAACCGACAGGAACCGCGGCCCTGACGGCTCTCGTGGTCAGGGGGCGGTCAGGGCCACGGCCGCCAGGGCCGAGGCGGTCAGGCCGCCCGCTGTCACCAGGGCGGCGGCGACCAGTGGCAGGCGTCCGATCCACTGCCGCAGCCGCGGCGATCTCGCCACGCTCGCCAGCGCGTTCCTGCCTCGCAGTACGGCGATGCCGACCCCTGCCAGGGTGCCCGCCATCCCCACGCCGAAGGCCGCCACCATGGCCAGGGCGAACCCGGCCCGGCCGGTGAGCAGGCCGGTGAGCAGCAGCAGGAAGGCCGAGGGCGAGGGAAGCAGCCCACCCGAGGCGCCCATCGTCACGATGCCCCGCCACGTCAGCAAAGACTCCGCGTCCCCATGCCCGTGCCCATGTCCATGACCGTGCCCGTGACCATGTCCATGGCCGTGACCGTGGCTTGGCCGGGGGCGGAGGTGGCGGCGGAGGAGGCCGATGCCGACTCCCAGGACGACCAGCGCCCCGCCGAGCTGCAACCACCGCGTCACCGCTCCCAGGGAGGGCGCGCTGTCCATGGCGAGCCACCAGCCGACCGCCAGCACGGCCACCGACACGGTGTGCATGACCGCGACGACCACCCCGAGCAGCACCGCGTCACGGGTCCTGCCGTTGCCGCCGACCAGGTACCCGGCCGTCAGCGTCTTGCCGTGCCCGGGCGCGCAGGCGTGGACCGCGCCGGCCACCAGGGCGACCAGCAGCGCGAGCGGCAGCACCACGTCGCTGTCCACCAGGGAGGACAGCTCGGCCGTCCACGCCGCGGCGAACCCGATCGGCGGGCCCGGGGTGCTCGCCGTACCGTCGAAGCGCAGCACGTGCGTGGGAGCCGTCGCGGTGTGGAGCGCGCCCCCGCCGCCCGGCGTGGTGGACACCGTCCGATAGGCCGGGTCCACGTCGGTGAGGGTGGTGATGGTGAGCGTGATGGCGCGGACGGCGGCCGGGCAACGGAAGCGGAGGACCGCGCCGGAGGCGGCGAGTTCCCGCACCGCCTCCGGCCGGCACGCCGTCCCGTCCTGCGACACCGCGATGTGCTCACGCAGGTAGTCGCCGACCGGCCGGCCGCGCTGAGCGAGCCGGGCCAGGTCGTCGGCGGCGGCCGACCAGGTCACCTCGACCGTGTCGCCGCTCGCGGTCACCTTCGCCGCGAGCGGCGGGCCGAAGGGGTGTGCCCACCCCGGGCCCGCCGCTCCCAGCAGGATCAGTGCCGCCAGGCCCGCGGCCGCGAGCAGGCGAACCAGACCCCGTGTCATGATCCTGATCACTGACCGCGGATCCTCGTGGTCTCGAGCGCGTGGATCGAGCCGTCGTCGGTCAGCGCGTAGACCATGTTCCCGCTCACCGACAGCGCCGACGCCACGCCCGCGCCCAGGTTGTACTCGGCCAGCCTGCGGCCGCTCGCCCGGTCGAGCGCCACCACGCGCCCGTCCCAGGTCGTGGCGTAGACCACGGTCTCGGTCGCCAGCGTGTGCATCGCCGGAGAGCCGGGACCCGCCGCCGTGCATCCGGCCGCGACCCGCCACTTGTCGTCCATCGGGCTCTCACCCGGCAGGTAACCGAGCGGCGTCTCCCAGACCGGCTTGTCGGGGGTCGCCGAGGCGGTGTCGTAGGCCCTGACCACGCCGTCGACGCTGGCCACGTAGGCCATCGCGCCCCTGGTCGCCGGGCTGGTCACCGGAGGCGGCCCGGGTTCGCAGGTGCTGGTCGTACCGAGCTTGGCCTGCCAGAGCACCTTCGCGCCCGCCTGCAGATCGTGACCGCGCACGCCCGAGGAGGTCGCCGTCACCAGCCCTGTGTCGGTGAAGGCGGGCGAGGACTGCGTGAACAGGTCACCGCCGGTGTCCACCGAGGACTGCTGCTTGCAGGTGGTCAGGTCCATCGCGATCAGCGTCTGGCTGGATCCCGATTGCAGGTAGGCGGTGGTGGCGCCAGGACGGCGTACGGCGACGCTGTGGAACTCGCCCCAGCCGGTGGGCGCGCCGAATCCGCCGGGCAGCTTGGCGCCGGTCTTGGCGTCGCGGCACAGCACGGTGTTCCACGCCTGATAGACCGCCACGGAGCGGTCAGGCAGGTCGAAGACGCTCACCGGTCCGCCCGCCCGGCCGTAGCGGCGCACGGTCTTGCCGGTGACGTGC
This sequence comes from Nonomuraea sediminis, assembly GCF_018531495.1. Lineage (GTDB taxonomy): Bacteria > Actinomycetota > Actinomycetes > Streptosporangiales > Streptosporangiaceae > Nonomuraea > Nonomuraea sediminis. The sequence continues at coordinate 6,758 of NZ_JAHDTI010000007.1, read as the reverse complement.
TCGTCGTCGATCGTCTCCCACGCCACCTTGCCGGTGCCCGCGTCGAGGGCGTAAACACGTCCGACGCCGGTGGTGAGGTAGACCTTGCCGTCGTGCACGGTCGGGAAGGACTCGGCGTCACCGTCCAGGTAGGTCCGCCACACCTCCGCGCCGGTCAGCCCGTCGTAGGCGAGCATCATGCTGTACGGCGAGTCGAAGGCCTGCGAGGCGACGATCACCTTGCCGTCCCACACGGCCGCGCCGTTGAGGTGGAACTGCTCACCCGTGCTGGCCGCCCAGCGCAGGTCGAGCTTGGCGCCCGGGTCGTCCTTGGACGACGAGCGTGACTCCTCGTCGCCGCCCTGCCTGGTCCAGTCCTGGCCCAGCTTGGGCTGGTCGAGGCGGCCGTCGGCGACCACCTCGAAGGTCGTCTTGACCGCCGGCCATGCCTTGCCCGCGGTGTCGACCGCGACCATCTCCGCCGTGTACGTGCCCGGGTGCAGGCCGGAGATCCGGGAGCTGACCCTGGTCCACGAGACGTGCGCCGTGGGGCACTGCTCCGCCGTACCGCCGGGCGGGGTGTAGCAGTTGACCTGGCCGGTGGGCTTGGACTCGCGGCCGAACTCCAGCTTGCGATCCTGCCAGACCACCTTGCCGTTCTTGAAGCGGACGGTCAGCTCGGCCGTGGCCGGGGTGCGGCCGTCGTCCTCGGCGTACAGCTCGACGGGGACTCCGGCCTTCGCGCCGTGGACGCTGCCCTCGGCGGGGCTGACCAGCGCGACGTCGTCGTCGACCTCGAACTGGCGGTGGGTGCCCGCGATGTAGCCGGTGTCCTCGTTCTCCTTGGTGTTGGGGTCGTCGGTGATGCCGCTGAAGTCGAGGATCTTGTAGTCGGGCCTGGCGGAGTCGATGCCGTACACGCCCATGTTGTTGACCTCGACCGACCTGGCGAACGCGCCGCGCCGGTACTCGGCCTGCTGGTTGTGGCCGGCCGCGAAGATCCGCACGTCGTACTTGGCCAGCTCGTCGACGGTCGGCTGCATGCCGGCGCCGGGACCCCACTGGGTGAACAGCGACCGGTGCGCGAAGACGAGCACCTGCTTGCCGACCGCGTGCCTGCGCAGGTCCTCACGCAGCCACGCCAGCTGCGGGGCCAGGCCGCTGGAGTCGTAGTTGTCCTCCAGGACCACGACGTGACGCCCGTCGCGGTCGAAGCTGTACCACTCGGGGCCCATGTTCCTGCGCCAGTACTCCAGGCTGCCGCCGTAGCCGACGGAGGTCGCGGTGCCGCCGATGTCGTGGTTGCCGATGACCGGGTAGTACGGATGACCGAGCTTGCCCTTGCGCAGGCCCTCACGCAGGATGTCGTAGCCACCCTGGCGGCGCGGCTCGGCCGCGTAGTCGCTCACGGTCAGGTCGCCGGTGGTCATGGTCAGCGTGGCGCCGTGCACCTCGGACATGGCCTCGACCTGGCCCTGCCAGCGCGGCAGCGTGTTCTTGGCCGCGGCGTCGGTGGTGTTGCTCACCTCGACGTCGGAGACCATCAGCCACTTCTCCTTGGGGTTGGCGGCGTTGGCGTCGGGGACCAGCGCGAAGTCCAGCCCCTTCAGCGGCCCAGGCCCGCCTGGCACCTCACGGAAGAAGGCCGGCACGTAGTCGTCACGCAGCACCGGCGTGTAGCCGTTCGGCGAGACGACGCTGACCAGGTCGGTCTCCCTGCGCTTGCGGTCGACGATGATCGAGTAGCCGCCGTCGGCGCCGGTGGTCGCCCACGCCACGCCATCGGTGACGGACACGCCCTGCATGCCCTTCTCCCCGGCGTCCTTGACGCCGTCGCGGTCCTGGTCGGCGAAGACCGTCCCTTCGACGGTCACCTTGTCGGCGGCGCCGCCGGTGAGGGTGAACGTGACGGGCTGGGTCAGCGAGTCATAGCCGTCGTCGGCCAGGAAGTACGCCTTCCAGGTCCCCTCACCGAGGGCGCCGCTGTTCAGCGTGACGGTGCCCGCGGCTTGCGGCGCGTACACCCAGGTCTTCGACGCGACGTCGCCGGGCTTGTCGTCCGGGCCGTACAGGCCCACCCAGTTGCGGGCGCCCGGCTTGTCGGTGGTGTAGCGGAAGGTGAGCGGGTCGCCCAGCTTCGGGTTGACGGTGGTGAGCTCGAGCGTGCTGCCGACCGCGGCCGCGCTGCTCTGCGGGTTGTCCGTGGCGGCCTTGCTCGGCTCCGAGCTCGGGCTGTCCACGGCTGAGGTGCTCGGCTCAGGGCTCGAGCTGTTCACCGCCGCGGTGCTCAAGCTGTCTACCGCCGCGGTGCTCGGGTCGGGGCTCGGGTTGTCGACGGCGGCCTGTGCGGCGCTCGGGGCGAGCACCGCGATCGCGACCCCCGCCGCCACGACACCCAGCCATCCGGTACGGCGGCGCAGCCAGAGCACCGCGGTGACGGCCAGGACGGCGCCGAGCAGGATCACCACCAGGGACAGCGGCGGCCACGGCGAGGCCGGCGCGTGCGAACCGGTGGCGTCGACGACAGGGAGCGCGTCCGTCACGTTCGACGTGACGCCGTCGAACTCGGCGACGATCTGCGACAGCCCGCCCGCGCGCAGCAGGGCGCCCAGATCCAGGCTGTCCACCGTGCACGACCAAGCCAGTTCGATGACCACGCCGCCAGGGATGCCGCCGCTGTCGCCTGACACCCCGTGCGCGCTGACCGGGCAGCCGCCTCCGAGCAGCTCACCCGCCCAGGCGCCGGCGCGCTCAGGGCTGACGACATCGCGGTGCACAACCAAGCGACCGCTTGTTACGCCGAAGGTGCTGCTGACGACCAGCTCGGCATGGGTACGGGTCAAGTGGGCGGACGCAGGACCAGCGGAGATGCCGAGCGTGGCAGCCAGAGCCGCGACGAACACCCCGAGGACCTGCATGGTACGTAACATGTGACGAGTTGCAGTGAGCACGCGACAAAACTAGACAAGTTGCCACACCCCGGCCGAGACCCCACCGGCGATGTTCATCCCATTCGTCCCAAGAGTTCACCCACACCCCAATTCCCCCCACACCGCACACGGCTCTCCTCACCTCCCGCCCCACCAAGGCCATGCGCAGTTCACCATCCGCGCACGGCTCCCCCTCGACACCGCCCCGCCAAGGACACGACCTCCTTCACGCCCACCTCGCAAGGGCATGGCTCTCTCCACCTCTCGCCTTGCCAAGGGCAGGCCCCCTCGCAACCCGGCTCGCCAAGGGCAAAGCCCCCTCGACCCTCACCTGGCCAAGGGCGTGGCTCACCCCCGCCCTGCCAAGGCGTGGCTCACCCCCCGGCCTGCCAGGGCATGACGCTTTCACCATGCGACCTCGCCAAGGGCATGGCGGCGGAGCCGAGGTAGCGGCCCCGGCGGGGAGCTGGGTGGGGCTAGTGGGGGTTGCGGGGTGGGTAGGCGCGCAGGAACGCGGTGGCGCCGGCGTGGGCGTAGTTCTCCAGCTCGCCGTCCGTGACGACGTCGGGGCGGCCGCTGAACATCGTGCGGTTGCTCGGGATCCACAGCAGCAGGCCGGCGAAGTGCTGCGCCGCCGTCATGGGGTCAGGCACCTGGAGCTTCCCCGCTTCGGCCAGGCCGCGGAAGTGCTCGGCGAGCGTGGTGAGGACGCGATGGAAGCCACCCTCCCAGTAGGCGGTCGCCACGTCGGGGAACCGGGGCGCCTCGGCGATGACCAGCCTGCGGATGCGCTGGACCTGAGGATCCATGACCACCCGGATGAAGCGCAGCGCCAGCGTCTCGATCCAGTCCTCGACGTCCTCGATCGCACCCGGCTCCGGCAGGTCCAGGAACGGGGTGTCCACCTGGTTGCCGATCTCCAGGACGATCTCCCTGAACAGACTGGCCTTGTCCGTGAAGTGCTTGTACAGCGTCTGCTTGGACACAGCGGCCGCGGACACCACCTGGTCCAGGTTCGTACCGACGAACCCGTTCTCACTGAACACCGCCGTCGCGGCGTCCAGGATCACCTGGCGCTTGCCTCCGGCCTGATCACTCGCTGCCATCCGCACTCCTCCGTGCCCTCAGCGTTCCCTGTTCGGCGTGAACCCGACCCTCACCGGTCCCTGCTCAGCACAGCCCCAGCCCTCAGCCGACCCTGCACAGCCCAGACCCGACCCTCAGCCGTTCCCGCACAGCGCGGGCCCGACTCTCAGCGGACCCTGCACAGGGCAGGCCCAACCGTCACCGGCCTCTACCCAGCACAAGCCCAACCCTCAGCCGTTCCCGCACAGCCCAGACCCGACCCTCGGCCGTCCCTGCACAGGGCAGGCCCAACCGTCACCGGCCTCTACCCAGCACAGGCCCGACCCTCAGCCGTCCCTGCTCAACACAGGTCCGACCCTCAGCCGTTCCCGCACAGCGCAGGCCCGCCCCACAGCCGTCCCTGCTCAACACAGGCCCGCCCCACAGCGGATCCTGCACAGCGCGGGACCGCCCCATAGCGGGCCCTGCTCGGCGCGAGGCCGGCGGGGGGTGCCTGCCGTACAGGGTAGACGGTACCGGACCGTACTGGTACTGTACCGAACCGTACCGTACGGTACCGGACCGTACTTGTAGTGAAGGAGCATAGAAATGAGCAGCAGCGTCATCTCTACCGACGGCGCCCGTATCGCGTTCTCGGTGACTGGCACCGGCCCGGCGCTCGTGATCGTCGACGGGGCCATGGGCTACCGTCAGTTCAACCCCACCGAGCAGGTCATCGCGCAGGCGCTGGCCGATCGGTACACCGTGTACACCTACGACCGCCGTGGCCGCGGCGAGAGCGGCGATGCCGCCAGCTACAGCGTGCAGGCCGAGATCGACGACATCGCCGCCCTGATCGAGCACGCGGGCGGGCAGGCCGCCCTGCTGGGGTTCTCCTCCGGCGCCGTCCTGGTACTGGAGGCGGCGCTGGCCGGACTCCCCGTCACCGGGCTCGCTCTCTACGAGCCGCCCTTCGTCGTCACCGACGACCGGCGCCCGATCGGCCCCGACTACCGGGAGCGGCTCCAGCAGGCCGTGGCCGAGGGCCGCCCAGGGGACGCGGTGGCGCAGTTCCTCACCGAGGCCGCCTACATGCCCGCCGAGTTCGTCGAGCCCATGCGCGCCGAGCCGTACTGGGCCGGCATGGAGCAGCTCGCGCCGACCCTCGCCTACGACGCCGCCATCATGGGCCGGACTATGTCAGGCGACCCGGCCGAGCTGCGGCGCTACGCCCCGGTCACCACTCCCACGCTGGTGCTGTACGGCGGCGCCAGCACCCCCTGGCTCGCGGCCGGAGCCACCACGATCGCCGGAATCCTGCCGAACGCCGACCTCAAGTCCCTCCCGGACCAGACCCACGACGTCTCCCCCGAGGTACTCGTCCCGGCCCTGTCGGACTGGCTGCCGACTCTGAAGGCATGACCGCCCCGCGCCGTGCCGGGGCCCTCGCTTTCCCCGAGGTACTCGCCCCGGCCCTGTAGGGCTGACTGCCGACCCTGAAGGCATGACCGCCCGCGCCGTGCCGGCTGACTGCCGACGCTGAAAGGATGACCGACTGCGCTACGCCGGGCTCTCCCTTCCCCGAGGTACTCGCCCGACCCTGTCGAGCTCGCTGCCGGCCCTGAGGCGTGACTGACCGCGCCCTGGGTCCCTCCCCGACGAGCCGACCTTCCGACTTCCGGTCACGCCAGGCCGGTACCCGCAGCGAAGCACCGGCTGGTACCCGCGGCAAAGCACAGGAAGGTACGTGACGCGCGAAGGCGGGCGATCAATCAGCGCCCTGCAGGATCCCCGACACTGCCGGGCCGCGACGCAGGCGGGCTCCTATGGCGGTTGACCGGTCGGGCCCTAATGACGGTTGACGCGGCGGACTCTCTTGAGGGCTGATCAGGTAGGCCTGCCACTGCCTCGCGACCTGCGGGGAGCAGGGGGGTTCTGGACCGGTGGAGGGCCATCCGCGATCCTGGGCACGTCCTACACGAGGGAGACCGACCATGAACGCACAGGTGGACGTGCTGACCGCAGGCTACGCCGAAGACCGGGTCGCGAGCACGGTGACGCTGATCAGGGACCAGGACGCGGTGATCGTGGTGGATCCCGGCATGGTGGCCGGGCGGCACCTGATCCTGGACCCGCTGCGCGACCTCGGCGTCGCCGTCGAGGAGGTCACCGACGTGGTCTTCAGCCATCACCACCCCGACCACACGCTCAACGCGGCGCTGTTCCCCCGCGCCAGGTTCCACGACCACTGGGCGATCTACCAGGACGACCGGTGGGACAGCCGGGAGGCGGAGGGATTCGCCCTGTCGCCGTCGGTCCGCCTGATGGCCACGCCCGGCCACACCCTGCAGGACATCTCGACCGTGGCCGACACCGACGAGGGCGCGGTGGTGCTGACCCACCTGTGGTGGAACGCCGAAGGCCCCGACCCCGACCCGCTCGCTGAGGACCTCGAGCAGTGGCGCGCGGGCAGGCGCCGGGTCCTCGACCTCCATCCCGTCCTGATCATCCCGGGACACGGGGCCGCGTTTAACCCTACATATGTCGAGTAATCAGTGTTACGGTCCGAGTATGGCTAGGACGCGACACTCATCCCATCGCGTGACACAGGTCCTGGCGGTGCTGGCCGCGGCGCCCGAGGAGTGGCGTCACGGCTTCGACCTGATGCGCGAGTCCGGGATCTCCTCCGGGACGCTCTACCCGCTGCTCGCCCGCCTCCACGAGGACGGCTTCCTCGAGGCCCGCTGGGAGTTGCCCGGCGACGGCGGGCGCCCGCGGCACGCC
>NZ_JAHDTI010000006.1 GCF_018531495.1 Nonomuraea sediminis | reverse complement strand
TGAGGTCTCCCACCCTGTGAGGGGGTAAGGCTCCCGGTAGACGACCGGGTTGATAGGCCGGAGGTGGAAGCGCGGTAACGTGTGGAGCTGACCGGTACTAATAGGCCGAGGACTTGACCACAAAGCAGACTCTTTTGAGTTGTTTGCTCGCGTCCACTACGCAATTCTGAGACAACAAATGGTCTCGAGGGGTTGCGGTGGTTATGGCGGGAAGGAAACACCCGGTTACATTCCGAACCCGGAAGTTAAGCTTCTCTGCGCCGATGGTACTGCACTCGGGAGGGTGTGGGAGAGTAGGTCGCCGCCGCACAAATTTTCATACGGAAAGGCCCACCCCGGGCGGGGTGGGCCTTTCCGCGTTTCAGAGGGGTGTTCCTTCGGGGTGGCCCGGGGGCCCCTCCTGCTTCCAGGGCACCGCTCGCGTCTTACGACGTGCTCACACCGGGGCTATCCCAGGCGGTGGCGTTGGCGTGCAGCTCGTTCTGAGGGCCGTCCACTATGGGCGGCCCTTTCCTGGTTTCGGGCGTCGCTCGCGTCTCGCGACGTGTTCCCCACCGGGCCGGCCTGGCGGTGGGGCGGGTTGGGCAGCGTTCCCCGCGGGGCTGTCCACGGTGTGGGCGGCCCTTTCGTGCTTCCGGGGCGCCGCTCGCGTCTTGCGACGTGGCCGCCAGGGGGCAGTCCCATGCGGTTGGCGTGGCGGGGCAGGTCCCTGCGGGCCGTCCGCGTGGTGGCTGGCCCTTTCGCGGTTCCGGGGCGCTGGGCGCGTCCTGTGGCGTGGTCGCAGTGGAGCCGGGCCAGGTCGTGGGGTGGTTGGGTTTGTGGGGCTGGGGTGGGGGCTAGTTGGGGCGGAGGGTTACTGCGGAGACCACCAGGAGCATTACGCCTGAGAGGGCGGTCATGCGGCGGGCGGCCTTGGGGGTTCTGGTGAAGGTGCGGCCTATTCGGGCGACCGTCACGGCGAAGAGGGCGTAGAGCGTGCCGCAGCACACCACGTGGAGCAGGCCGAGGGCGAGGAGTTGGAGGCCGACCGGCATCGGTGCGTCGGGGGTGATGAACTGCGGTATCAGGGACAGGTAGAGCAGGAGGCCCTTGGGGTTGAGCAGGGCGGTGAGCAGGCTCTGGCGGAGCACCGTTCCCGTGCTTTCGGGGGCCAGTTCCGTGGGGACCGCTCCTGAGCGGCGCAGGGTCAGCAGGGTGCGTACCGCCAGGAAGGCCAGGTAGGCGGCGCCGCCGTACCTGATGATGGGCAGGGCGGCGGGGACGGCGCGCAGGAGCGCGACGAGGCCGGCCGCGGCGAGGAAGCTGTGGATGACATAGCCGGAGCTGATGCCCGCGACGGCGGTGAGCCCGGCGCGGCGGCCCTGGCCGAGGCTGCGGGCCACGATGTAGAGGAAGTCCGGTCCTGGCGTGAGGATCAGCAGGAGGTCCACGCCCAGGAACAGGACGATCGCGTGGGTGTCCATACCCCTGACCGTAGGACGATCGGGTTGGCAGCCGATGACCGATCGCGGCCGGAACGAGGGGGGCAGTGGCAGGATATTGCGCTATGGACCGGATCGATCGCAGGATCCTGCGCGAGCTGGAGGAGGACGGGCGGCTGAGCAACACCGAGCTCGCCGACCGGGTGGGGCTGACGCCGTCGCCGTGCCTGCGGAGGGTGCGGGCGCTGGAGGAGTCGGGCGTGATCCGCGGCTACCGGGCGCTGCTTGACGGGGCGGCGGTGGGGGCGGGGTTCCTGTCGTTCGTCACGGTGGTGATGAGGTACGAGGATCACGACACCATCGCCGAGTTCGAGCGGACGGTGGCGGAGATCCCCGAGGTCGTGGAGGCCCATCGGCTCTTCGGGGATCCCGACTACCTGCTGCGGATCGCGGTGGCGGACCTGGAAGCGTACGAGCGGCTGCGCACGGACGTCCTGCTGAACCTCCCCGGGGTCGCCCAACTCACCTCGCACCTGGCGATGAAGTCAGTCAAACCCGACCGCGGCTACCTCCCCGACCGCGCCCGCACCTAGGGAACGGTCGCGACGAAGTGCTCACGTGGGGCGACGTGGGTCCCGGGAGGAAAGCGAGGTCCTTTGCGATCTGCGCCAGATGGTGTCCTCGCAGGACGACATGGGTCCCGACGAGGGTTCGGCGAGGTGCGGCGACGTTGATCTCGCGCGCGGTGGTGTGCTTGCAGGACGACGAGGGTTCGGCGAGGTGCTTACGCGGGTGACGTTGACCGCGCGCTGGGTGCCGTCCCGCGGGAGGATGTGGGGTCCGAAGCGGATGCGGGCGAGGTGCTTACGCGGGGCGATGTTGATTGCGCGTGGGGAGGCTGCCCTCGCGGACCCCGTGCCCTCGCGGAGGTGGGTGGGGTCCGCGAGGGCGTGGGGGTTACTGCGGGAGGACGAGGAGGGCGTCGCCGACGCCGCGTTCCTTGCCGTCCGAGGGGTGGTTGGCGACCTTGTCCTTGACCACCATCGCCGTCGAGCCGCCGCCGTCGAGGTTGACCGCCTGCACGGCGCCGAGCCAGCGCATCAGCTGCGCCGCCTCCGGGAAGTTGGCTCCGATCGACTGCCCGGGCTGCCGCCCGTCGACCGCGGCGAGGATGAGGCTGCCGTTGCGGGTGACCCCGAGCAGGGTGCGCGGGTGCCGGCGCAGGATCATGTTGATGTTGTCCTGCCCGTCCCGCTTGGCCGTGATCTTCACGTGGCCGTTGCGCACGAGCCCGCCGTAGCCGGCGATGACGTTGAGGTCTGGCGTGAGCTTGAGCGCGCGCCCCTTGCGCAGGTCGGTCACCTTGGTGTCGACCTTCACGGTCCAGTCCTGCCAGGCGTGCTCGTTCAGCCAGTCGGAGGCCACGCCCGAGCCGTGCAGCACCCGCGTGCCGGCGGCGATGTCGGCCCCGGAGGCGCGCAGCCCGACGACCTTGCCGTTGGCGTCGAGCACCGCGTCGGTGCCGCCGTCGGCGGGCGTCTTGGCGCCGTACTCCTCGGTGTAGAGGACCAGCTCGTCGGTCGCCGCCGCCCGGTTGACGCCGTTGACCGGCTGCTTGGCGCCGTCCTGAGAGATGGCCGTGACGCTCGTCTTGAGCTCGGTGATGCGTGCCGTACGGCCCTGCAGCACGACGGCCGAGCGCCCGGGGATCGCCTCGCTGAGCAGCTTGCCGTTGACGACGGACGCGCCGACCGGCTCGCCGCGCAGTTCCTTGGCCGTGTGGATGTTGAAGAAGCCGCCGTTGACGCCCACGATGGCGCCGCGTGCCTTGGCCATCTCCGACACGGTCTCCCGCTTGGCGACGCTGGTGCCGATGCTGGAGACGTAGGAGCCCTTGAACGTCTTGGCATCGATCATCACGACGTGCACGTTCCACGGGCCGGTGGTCTTCAGCCCGTCGTCGCCCAGGTAGTCGACCCGCGACTTCACGCCGGCGTCGTTGAGCTTCTTGGCCGTCTCGGCGGCCTTCGCCTTGTCCTTGAAGGCCCACAGCCCCACCCGGACCATGTAGACCACCTGTTCGGGCGCGTCGGCGACGCGCGGGCGCACGACCCGTTGCACGCTGGGCGTCTCGCCGGCGGCCTCGACCTCGGAGGCCTTGGTCTCGGCCGTGGTCTGCTGGCCGTAGTCGCGGCCGCTGGGCATCAAGACGGTCACCGTGTAGCCGTCGGTGGACTTTCCGGCCGTCAGGTCGTACTCGTCGACACCGGGCACCACCGCCGTCAGCTTCTTGTCCGGCACGGACGGGACACCGAGCGGGAACTTGGAGGTGGGAAACTGCACCGCCTGCTGGGACGCGGAGGCGGCAAGAGGCACGGCGGAAACCGTGAGCGCGGCGGCCAGGGACAGGGCCCCCGCGAGAGTGCGTCGGGACATGAAATCTCCAGAGGGTGGAAAACAACCGATCCATCCTGGCGAGATCAAGGTCCACAAGGGGTGCGAAACGCCCGGCGGTTATGGGATTGACATCCCAGCGATCACACCGTGATCATCTCGTGATTGACTGGGCGGCGGTCAAATGGGGCAGTCCACCGCATTCGCCTGCGCAAACCGAGCACGTGGGGTTACCTTTCGGTAGGCCGCAATTCGAGCGGCAGACCATCCCGAGAGGCAGCCGTCATGGGGCTGAGTATCCTCCTTGTGATCTTTGCGAGCGTGGTCCTGGGTTTCATCCTGGGCGCGTTCGTGGCGCGTCCGCGCCGGTGGGATCTGTACATCTGCGCCGACGACACGATCCACGCCGAGTCCGTCCACGCTGACGCCGCCCACGATCACAACGGCTAACGCCCGTGCGCAAGCCGTACCGACGGACGTACGGCTTGCGCCGGCACGCCGTACACTGGGACGCGTGACACGCATCAGCATGTGGTGGCGGCCGCCAGACGGCCGCTGACATCCGCATGCGCACGGGCCGTCCATCGAGGGCGGGCCCGGCGTGGGTTCTCTCCAGGACGGCGTAACGGAGGGAGAGACCACGTCATGCGACACACCGTTCTGACCGGCGACCGGCCTACCGGGCTGCTCCATCTGGGCCACTACTTCGGCACGCTGGCCAACCGGGTCAAGCTGCAGCACGAGCACACGATGTACGTGCTGGTCGCCGACTACCAGGTGATCACCGACAGGGACCTGCCTGGCGAGATCCAGCAGCACATCACCGGGCTGCTGCTGGACTACCTGGCGGTCGGCCTGGACCCGGCCAAGGTGACGATCTTCCAGCACAGCGCGATACCCGAACTGAACCAGCTGCTGCTGCCTTTCCTGAGCCTGGTGTCGATGGCGGAGCTGAGCCGCAATCCGACCGTGAAGGATGAGATCGCGCACAGCAGGCAGAAGGCGGTGAGCGGGCTGATGTTCACCTATCCGGTGCACCAGGCCGCCGACATCCTGTTCTGCAAGGGCACGCTGGTGCCGGTCGGGAAGGACCAGGGACCGCACGTGGAGGTGACGCGGCTGGTGGCGCGCCGCTTCAACGAGCGCTACGCGCCCGTCTTCCCCGTGCCGGAGTTGCTGCTCGGCGAGGCGCCGGTGCTGCGCGGCCTGGACGGCGGCAAGATGAGCAAGAGCCGGGGCAACGCGATCCCCCTGTCGGCCACCGCCGACGAGACCGCGGCGCTGATCCGCAGGGCCCGCACCGACGCCGACCGCCTGATCACCTTCGACGAGGACAACCGGCCCGAAGTGGCGGGCCTGCTGACATTGGCGGGCCTGTGCCTGGGCCGCTCACCCGCCGAGATCGCCGACGAGATCGGGTACGGCGGCGCCGCCGAGTTGAAGAAGACGGTCACCGAGGCGGTCAACGAGTTCCTGGCGCCGATCCGGCGGCGGCGGGCCGAGATCAGCGAGGCGGATGCCCGCGATGTCCTGCGTGCGGGCAACACCCGGGCCCGCGAGCGTGCCGTCGCGACGCTCGACGAGGTCAGGGACGCGATGGGGTTCTAGCGGGTGGCGATGGCGAGCTCGGAGGCGGGCGCGCGCGGTGGACGGCGATGGCGGGGGCGGCTGAAGCCCGCCCCGGCCACCAGTCGCGCCACCTCGCCGAACGAGCGGATGCCCGCGCCGCCGGCGATGAGGTAGTTGAGGTCGAGCAGGTCCAGCAGCGTACGGCTGGCGCGGCCGGGCATCGCGCCGCGGAACTGGTCCCCGATCACCAGCACCCCACCCGGGTTGAGCGCCCGCGCGACCCGGGTGAGCAGCCCGGTCACCTCGGCGTCGTCGAGGCCGTGGATGACGTTGAACAGCAGCGCCACGTCATACCCTTCGCCCAGGTCCTCCACGAGGAACGAACCGGCCCGAAGCGTGATGCGGGGATGCGGCCTGGCGGAGGCCAGCGCCGTCGGCAGGTCGATCACCGTGGAGCGCAGCAGCGGATGCCGCTCGAGCAGCGCCATGCTGTAGGCGGTGTGGCTGCCGCCCAGGTCGAGCACGTGCCGGGCGTCGCGGTGCACGGGGATGGCCCGGACCGTGGCGGGCCCCTGGCGCCGGGCCACGGCCGAGGTCCACGCCTGGAAGGAGCGCGAGAGCGCCGGGTCGTTCTCGGTCAGCGTGTAGAACGGCACCTCGGGGGAGCCGTCACGGGCCGCCTTCTCCAGGCCGCGCCAGAAGTCGGTGGCGCAACGTTCCCAGAAGTCGAGCCCCTCGGCCAGGCACATGGGCGAGTCGGCGCACAGCCAGATCTTCGCGGTCCTGGTCAGGCGGTAGACGCCGCGGCGCTCCTTGACGTAGCCGAGGCCGCGCAGCGCGCGCAGCATCGCCTCCGCCGCGCGCGGCGCCAGCCCGAGCGACCCGGCCAGCCGGGACGGCGACATGGGCGTGGACCGCAGCGCGTCGAAGATCCCCAGCCGGACCCCGGCGACCAGCGTGTGGAACCCGAGCACGCCGAAGTAGTCGGCGAGCATCGGCGGCACGACCGACAGCCGGAAGGCCGCGGCCTCCACCGGGTTCGGAAAGAGCGGCATACCACGACGGTAGGCCGACGTTCAGGAAATGCCAGAGTAGGGGCTACTCAACCCGCCGACTGGTACACCTTCCGCAGGGTCTCATGGACGATCCACGTGGTGCGCGCCCCCTTGGCCAGCAGCGCCACGTCCCCGGGACCCACCTCGATCGTGGCCCCGCCCTCGACCGCGATCGTGGCCCGTCCTGACAGCACGACGAACATCTCGTCGGTCTCCACGTCCGTCACCACCCCGGGCGTGATCTCCCAGATGCCGCGCCCGCCGCCCAGGTCGAGGTACGACGTGGTGGGCTCGCCGGCGGCGATCTGCGACGGATCCAGCTCGTCGAGGGTCAGCTGCACCTCGTGGACGGGTACGGCGAACGCCCCCGCGGTGGTCAGCATGCGGGCGAGATCGTCGGGCTCGGGCACGAGAACGTCGGACATGTTGCTCTTTCGTGTAGATCAGCGGGTTTCCCGGCGGAACGACTCCAGCGCCAGCAGCGCCACGTGCAGCGACAGGCACGACTCGACGTCGTCCAGGTCGGTGTCGAGGATGCGTTCCAGACGGCGCAGCCTGTCGTAGAAGGCGGGCCGTGACAGGTGCGCCTTCTGCGCGGCCACGGCCTTGTTGCGCCCGGCGTCCAGATAGACGCGCAGGATCCGGGTCAGGTCGCCGCCGCGCTGGGCGTCGTGGGCCAGCAGCGGCCCGAGTTCCCGCTCGGCGAACGTCTGCAGCCTGGCGTCGTCGCGCAGCAGGTGGAGCAGCCCGCGCAGGCGCAGGTCGGGCAGGCGGTAGTACGGCCTGCCGTCGGGCTGGCGGACGGCCACGTCGGCCACCTGCTCGGCCTCCAGGAAGCTGCGCCGTACGTCCTTGATGGACTCCACGACGGAGCCGGCGGCCAGCACGAAGGCGATGCCGGGCTTCCAGAGCAGGCGCAGCCGCTCGGCCAGGGCGGTCAGCGCGGGCTCGGCGGTGGTGCGCGGCGGCAGCGGCAGCAGCACGCCCACCCTGTCCTGGTCCAGCGCGCCCACCAGCGCGGGCAGGCGGGCGTCGCGGCAGGCGGCGGCGGTCGCCTCGGCCAGCTCGCCGAGCTGGGCCTGCCCGTCGAGCGCCTGCTCGACGGGCTCGGTGGGGCGGATGACCACGCTGATGAGCTTGCGGCCGGTGAGCGGGACGCCGACGGCGCGGGCGCGGGCGGCCGCCTCGTCGGGGTCGGAGTAGGCGTGGGTGAGGATGCCGGTGATGATCGTGCCGTGTGCCTGGCGTTCCAGGGATTCCTGGTGGCGTTCGAGCAGGCGGCCCAGCGCCAGCGTGGTGGCGGCCCGCTCGGCCAGCACCAGGTCGCGCGGCGTGGGCGGCGCGTCGCACAGCAGGATGAGCCGTCCCCAGTCCTGGCCGCGCGCGCCGACCGTGGTGACCAGCCAGCCGGAGGCGGGGTCGAAGGCGGTCCGCTCGGCCGGTGACACGGCCCGCGACCTGGTCTCCCAGCCGGCCAGCAGCGCGCCGATGTCGCGGCCCGCGGACTCGCAGGCCAGCACCTGGTGGGCGAGGTTCTCCAGCAGGACGGGCCGGTTGGAGAGCCTGGCCACCTGCGCGAGCACCTCGGCGGGCGAGGCGCCCTCGACGGACAGCTCGGTGAAGACCTCGTGCAGCTGCTCGGAGGCGCGCAGCTCCTCCAGCTGGATGTCGATGATCCTGGCGTGCACGGACTCGGTGATCTGCACGAACGGCGTCTCGCGGGCCAGCACGATCAGCGGCAGCCCGTGCTCCTCGGCCGCCTTCACCACGCTCCTGGGCAGCTCGCGGACGAAGCGCCTGCCCAGCTCGACGATCAGCCCGGAGGCGCCGACGGCCGCCAGCTCGCCGATGTAGTCGGCGAGCTTGTCCGGATCCTCGGGCAGCGCGACGCCGGTCGTCAGCACGAGCTCACCGCCGCGCAGCAGATGCGCGATGTCGGCGATCTCGCCCACATGCACCCACCGCACCCGCGTGTCGAGCCGGTCGGCGCCCGCGACCACGCGCGGATTGCCCCGGCGCACGGTCTCCAGGGCGAGCACATCGGCAACGGTGGGTAGCACAAAAAAAGACTATCCGATCAGCCTGTAAAATCGTCTATGTAACCATTTACAGGTTGTTGCCCATACCTTTACTGACCGTTCACTCCGTGTACTCGACTCCAGGGTGCTGCTCCCGCAGTTCCACGCGGCGGATCTTGCCGGAGATGGTCTTGGGCAGGTCGCCGAACTCCAGCTTGCGGATCCGCTTGTAGGGGGCCAGGTTCTCCCTGCAGTAGGCCAGGATCGCCCGCGCCAGGTCCTCCGACGGCTCGTAGCCGGCCGCCAGCAGCACATAGGCCTTCGGTACGGCCAGCCGCACCGGATCCGGCGCGGGCACCACGGCGGCCTCCGCCACGGCCTCGTGCTCGAGCAGCACGCTCTCCAGCTCGAACGGCGAGATCCGGTAGTCCGAGGCCTTGAACACGTCGTCCGTCCGGCCCACGTAGGTGATGTAGCCGTCGGCGTCCCGGGTGGCCACGTCCCCGGTGTGGTAGTAGCCGTCGCCCGCCGTCAGGTCCCGCCCGACGTACCCGGCCATGAGCCCGGCGGGGCGGTTGCCGCCGAGCGGCAGGCAGATCTCCCCGTCGTCGCCCGGCACGCCGGTGATCGGGTCGACCAGCGTGACGTCGTACCCGGGCAGCGGGCGGCCCATGGATCCGGGCTTGACCGTCTCGCCGGGGACGTTGCCGATCTGGGCGGTGGTCTCGGTCTGGCCGTAGCCGTCGCGGATCGTGATGCCCCACGCCTTGGCCACCTGGTCGATGATCTCCGGGTTGAGCGGCTCACCGGCGGCGACAGCCGTACGCAGGGGGAGCTGCCAGGCGGTCAGGTCCTCCTGGATGAGCATGCGCCACACGGTCGGCGGGGCGCAGAACGTGCTGACGCCCTCGTCGCGCAGCACCTCGAGCAGCTTCGGCGCGGAGAAGCGCTGGTAGTCGTGGATGAGCACGGTCGCCCCCGCGTTCCACGGGGCGAAGACGTTGCTCCAGGCGTGCTTGGCCCAGCCGGGCGAGGAGATGTTGAGGTGCACGTCGCCGGGCTTGATGCCGATCCAGAACATTGTCGACAGGTGGCCGACCGGGTAGGAGACGTGCGTGTGCTCGACCAGCTTGGGCTGGGAGGTGGTGCCCGAGGTGAAGTAGAGCATCATCGTGTCGCCCGCCCGGGTGGGGGCGTCGGGGGCGAAGGCGGTGCCGGCGTCGTAGGCCTCGCGGTAGGGCAGCCAGCCGTCCGCGTCGCCCACCGCGATGCGGGTGTAGTCGCCGGGGCCGAACTTGGCGGCGTCCGCGGCGTTGGCGATGGCGTGCGCCACCTGACCGCGCTCGATCCGCTCGGTGATGTCCTTGGCGGTGAGCAGCGTGGTGGCCGGGATGATGACCGCGCCGAGCTTGACGGCCGCCAGCATCGACTCCCACAGCTCGGCCTGGTTGCCCAGCATGAGCAGGATCCGGTCGCCGCGCCGTACGCCCTGGGCGCGCAGCCAGTTGGCCACCTGGTTGGAGCGCGCCGACAGCTCGGCGAACGTGAACGTCTCCCTGCCGACGATCTTCAACGCCACGGCGTCGGGCGTCTCGGTGGCGAGCACGCCGTCGAACCAGTCGAGCGCCCAGTTGAACTCCTCGAAGGAGGGCCAGCGGAAGTCGCGGCGGGCGGTGGCGTAGTCAGCCTGAAGCAGGAGGTCACGTGCGGACCGGAATTCGTCCATGTCCGGATCCTGCTACGTCGCCAGCCGCCTCTCAAGACCGTCGAGCACGGAGACGAGCCCGAAGTCGAAGGCCATCGCCCTGGCCACGTTCGGATCCTCGTAGATGATCCGCACCCGCTCCATGAGGTCCGGATAGCCCTCCGCGGCCTTCACGACCTTCGCGCGCACCTCATCCTCGTCGTACTCGACGTCGGCCGTCGTGCTGTTCCACGCGACCTCGGGGATCGTGAAGCCGTAGACGTAGGAGGTGAGCGTGGCGCCCGCGAAGTCGATGTCCATCCCGGTGAAGCCCGCGAGCCTGAACATTCTGTGCATCTGGTCGGACACCTGCAGCGCGTTGGGTCCGAGCGCGGGCATGCGGCCGATGAGGTCGGCCGACCAAGGGTGGCGCAGGATCACCTGGCGCATGTTGTGCGCCAGCGCGGAGGCAACCTCGCGCCAATGGATGTGCTCGGGGTCGCCGACGCTCATCTCGCCCCAGATCTCGTCGTAGACCAGCTCGAGCAGTTCGTCCTTGTTGGCCACGTACCAGTAGAGGCTGGTGGCGCCCGCCATCAGCCTGGCGCCCAGCTTGCGCATGCTGAGGCCGTCGCGGCCCTCCTCGTCGAGCAGTTCCATCGCCGCGGCGACGATCTCCTCGCGGCTGCGGCCAGGGCTGCTGGCCTTGCGCGGCCCGCTCTCGCGGAACCAGACGGAGCTGAACTGCTTGGCGGTCATGCCCTCAGGATAAATCAACTCGCACACTGTACGAGTCTTGTCGTACAGTGTGCGAGTGGACTCGAACACTGTACGAGACCCCCGTCGCTGGTGGGTGCTCGTCGTACTCTGCTTGTCGCTGCTCGTGCTGGCCGTCGACGGGACCGTGCTGAACCTGGCCATCCCCTCCCTGATCAGGGATCTCGGCGCCACGCCCGCCGATGTCCAGTGGATCCTGGACGCCTATGTGCTGGTCTTCGCCGGGCTGCTGCTGACCTCGGGAAGCCTGTCCGACCGGTACGGCCGGCGGCGGTTCCTGGTGATCGGGCTGGCCTTCTTCGGCGGTGCGTCGGTGCTGGCCGTACTGGCCTCCGCGCCCTGGGAGCTGATCGGGGCCAGGGCCCTGATGGGCGTGGGCGGGTCGCTGCTGATGCCCTCCACGCTGTCGATCCTGATGACCGTCTTCGACGAGCAGGAGCGGCGCAAGGCGATGGCCATCTGGAGCGCGGTGGCCATGGTCGGCGTGATCGCCGGGCCCACGCTGGGCGGCTTCCTGCTCCAGCACTACTGGTGGGGGTCGGTCTTCCTGCTCAACATCCCGATAGCGGCGCTGGCGATCGTGGCCGCCTTCGTGCTGATGCCGGAGACGCGCTCGACCGGGCGGAAGATCGACCCGGTCGGCGTGGTCCTGTCGATCGTCGGGCTGACCTCGGCCGTCTACGTCATCATCGAGCGCGAGTGGAACATCCCCGTCATCGCGCTGGCCGTGCTCGCGCTCGGCGCCTTCGTGCTGTGGGAGCGGCGCTCGGAGCACCCGATGCTGCCGCTGGAGCTCTACCGCAACCGCAACTTCAGCGGGTCGTCCTTCTCGATCCTGCTGATGTCGTTCGGAGCCGGCGCGGTGATGCTGATGCTGACCCAGTACCTGCAGTTCGTGCTCGGGTACGGGCCCATGCAGGCCGGGCTCGGGCTGCTGCCCTACGCCGTGGCGGCCGCGCTGTTCAACGCCGTCGGCGCGGGGCTGGGGCAGAAGGTGAGCAACCGGGTGCTGATCGGGGTCGGGCTCGCGGTGATGGCCGGGGGATTCGTGGTGATGGCGACCACCACGGGCTACTGGCCGCTGCTGGTCGGACTGCTGATCATGGGGGTGGGAGGTGGGCTGGCGGGGCCCGCCGCCTACGCCACGCTCATGGGGGCGATCCCGCTGGAGCACGCCGGTGTCGGGTCGGCGCTCAACGACACCGTCCAGCAGGTCGGCATGGCCATGAGCATCGCCATCCTCGGCAGCGTGCTGGCCGGGGTGTTCACCTCCGCCATGCCCGCCGACGCCCCGGCCGCCGCCAGGGACTCGATCGGCGGGGCCTTCAAGCTCGGCTTCGCCGAGCCCGCCAAGCTGGCCTACACCGACGCCATGCACGTGGGCGCCTGGGTGGGTGCGGCCTTCTGCGTGGCGGCCGCGCTGCTCGCCCTCTCGGTGCTCCGCTCGGCCGCCCCTGCCGAGAAGGAGCCCGTCGCCGCCTAGCGGATGCGGGGCTCGCGCATGGCCTCCAGGCTGTCGAGCTTGTGCACGCGCTCGTCGTGGCCGACCTGCCGCAGCAGGTCGGCCACCGAGCGGTAGCGGCCGTACTCGGCGGCGTAGGTGCCGGGGTCGGGCACGAAGTCCAGGTCCGGGTTCTCGGCCACGAAGGTCATGTACGAGTGCTCGGCGTGGTCCTCGAACTCGGCGTTCAGCCGGTAGCTCGCCTTCGGGTAGATCAGGAACAGCGCCCACGAGACGTGGTAGTAGAAGAAGGCGATCAGCCACGGCGCCACCCTGTGCAGCAGCCAGTTGCGCCTGAGACCCTGCCGGTCGATCAGGTCCTCCATGATCAGCAGGTGGAACTGCTCGTTGTCCTGGTCGGCGCGGGCCTCCACGATCCGCTCGTGCACCCGTCTGGCCAGCGCCGAGCGGGTTCTGAAGCGGTGCACCGCCCAGTAGCCCATGCGCTCCCAGGCCTGGTACGGCACGCGGGCGATGATCTCGAGCATCGCGAACTTGGTGAACGAACCCTGCTTGCCGTACAGGATGTCGACCGGCTTGAACATCAGCTGGGCGAGCAGGCTGTACTTCATGCGCGGGGTGTCCAGCGTGTCCTGCTGGGCGCGGCGCAGCTGCTCGCGGTCGAGCTTGGGCGGGCCGGGGTAGGTGACGGGGGCGCGGTCCAGGGTGACGGTCATGTCGGATCTCCTCGGGTTCGAAGTGGATGATCCGATCGTGCGGGAACGACCCGTAATCGGGCGTCGGCCGCCAGTGGGCTTTCTGTGTGCCTCTCGCGGCGTAGTCATCCGGCGGGGAGTACGCCGCCAGGCGGACGGGTAATCCCCTAGGGGCTGACGCCATGTCCATATGTCCGGACATATGTTATGGTGAACAGCATGTAAGACGATTCTCGAGCGCGCCGACAGGTTGGAGGTGGGAAGCCTGCTGCTCAGACGGGATACTCGTAGCATGTCGGAGCTACTCGCGCGCCACCGGGCAGTGATTCCCAACTGGGTGGCACTCAACTACAACGAGCCCATCGAGATCGTCAGCGGCAAGGGGAATCGCGTCGTCGACGCCGATGGCAAGAGCTACCTGGACTTCTTCGCCGGCATCCTCACCAACATGATCGGGTACGACGTGCCCGAGGTGCGCGAGGCCGTCGAGCGCCAGCTGGCCACGGGCGTGGTCCACACCAGCACCGTCTACCTGCTGCGCGGGCAGATCGAGCTGGCCGAGAAGATCGCCCGGCTCTCCGGCATCCCGAACGCCAAGGTGTTCTTCACCAACTCCGGCACCGAGGCCAACGAGACCGCGCTGCTGCTCGCCACCTACGCCCGCAAGAGCGACCAGGTGCTGGCCATGCGGCAGAGCTACCACGGCCGCAGCTTCGGCGCGATCAGCGTCACCTCCAACCGGTCGTGGAAGAACAACTCGCTCTCCCCGCTGAACGTCACCTTCCTGCACGGCGCCGACAGGCACCTGACCCAGTTCAAGGGGCTGTCGGACGCCGACTACATCAAGGTCTGCGTCGAGGACCTGCGCCACGTGCTGGCCACCACCGTCTCCAACGACGTGGCCGCGCTGATCGCCGAGCCGATCCAGGGCGTCGGCGGCTTCACCATGGCGCCCGACGGGCTGTTCGCCGCCTACAAGGAGGTCCTGGACGAGCAGGGCATCCTGTTCATCTCCGATGAGGTGCAGACCGGCTGGGGCCGCACCGGCAGCGCGTTCTTCGGCATCCAGAACCACGGCGTGACGCCGGACATGATGACCTTCGCCAAGGGCCTGGGCAACGGCTTCGCGGTCGGCGGCATCGTGGCCCGCGGCGACCTGATGGACGCCCTGCCCGCCGTCGGCCTGGCCACCTTCGGCGGCAACCCGATCTCCATGGCCGCGGCCAACGCGACCCTCGACTACGTGCTCGACCACGACCTCCAGGCGAACGCCGCCAGGACCGGCAAGATCATCATCGATGGTCTCCGCGAGGCCGCCAAGCGCCTGCCCCTGATCAAGGAGATCCGCGGCAAGGGCCTGATGTTCGCCATCGAGCTGGAGAACCCCGCGCAGGCCGCGCGGTTCATGGAGGAGACCAAGAAGGCGGGCCTGCTCGCCGGCAAGGGCGGGCTGTACGGCACGGCCATCCGGATGGCCCCGCCGCTGACCCTGACGGTGGACGAGGCCACGGAGGGCCTCGGCATCATCGTCAACGCTTTGGAGATCATCAACGATGAAGTTCGTTAACCACTGGATCAACGGCTCTCCTGCGGACGGCGACAGCCGTACACAGGAGATCTACAACCCGGCGACCGGTGAGGTGAGCGGCACGGTCGCGATGGCCTCCGTCGCGGACGTCGACGCCGCGGTCGCCGCCGCCGTCCAGGCGTGGCCCGCCTGGCGGGACGCGTCGCTGGTCAAGCGGGCACAGGTGCTGTTCCGCTTCCGCGAGCTGATGTACGCACACCGCGACGAGCTGGCCGCGCTGATCTCCGCCGAGCACGGCAAGGTCCACTCCGACGCGCTCGGCGAGGTGGCCCGCGGCCTGGAGGTCGTGGAGTTCGCCTGCGGCATCCCGCACCTGCTCAAGGGCGGCTTCTCCGAGGGCGTCTCGACCCGCGTCGACTCCTACTCCATCCGGCAGCCGCTGGGCGTCGTGGCCGGCATCACGCCGTTCAACTTCCCCGCCATGGTGCCGATGTGGATGTACCCGATCGCGATCGCCTGCGGCAACGCGTTCATCCTGAAGCCGTCGGAGAAGGACCCGTCGGCCTCGCTGCTGATGGCGCGGCTCTGGAAAGAGGCCGGGCTGCCCGACGGCATCTTCAACGTCGTGCAGGGCGACAAGGTTGCCGTCGACCGGCTGCTCCAGCACCCCGACGTGCAGGCCGTCTCCTTCGTCGGCTCCACCCCGATCGCCAGGTACGTCTACGAGACCGGCACCGCGCACGGCAAGCGCGTCCAGGCCCTCGGCGGGGCCAAGAACCACATGCTCGTGCTGCCCGACGCCGACCTCGACCTGGTCGCCGACTCGGCCGTCTCGGCGGGCTTCGGCTCGGCCGGCGAGCGCTGCATGGCGATCTCCGTCGTGCTTGCGGTCGACCCGGTCGGCGACGAGCTCGTCCAGAAGATCACCGAGCGCGTCTCCCGGCTGACCATCGGCCCCGGCGACGACGAGCGCTCCGAGATGGGCCCGCTGGTCACCGGCGTGCACCGCGACAAGGTCGCCTCCTACCTCGACCTGGGCGTCGAGGAGGGCGCCACGCTGGTCGTCGACGGCCGCAAGACGCAGATCCTGGGCGGAGCCGCCGCCGAGGACACCCCCGGCTTCTGGCTCGGCCCGACCGTGCTCGACCACGTGCCCGCCGGCTCGCGCACGCACACCGAGGAGATCTTCGGCCCGGTGCTGTCGGTCGTCCGCGTCTCCTCCTACGAGGAGGGGCTGGAGGTCATCAACGGCGGCGTGTACGGCAACGGCACGGCGATCTTCACCAACGACGGCGGCGCCGCCCGGCGCTTCCAGAACGAGGTGGAGGTCGGCATGGTCGGCATCAACGTGCCGATCCCCGTCCCGATGGCCTTCTACAGCTTCGGCGGCTGGAAGTCCTCGCTGTTCGGCGACACGCACGTGCACGGCACCGAGGGCGTCCACTTCTACACCCGGGGCAAGGTCATCACCTCCCGCTGGCTCGACCCGTCCCACGGCGGCGTCAACCTCGGCTTCCCCACCAACAAGTAGCGGTACGGCAGGCGCCCCGCGACCCCCTGGGCTCGCAGGGCGCCCGCGTGCTCGCGGTAGGCTCCACCACGTGAAACGCCGTACTCATGCCTGGACGCTGGCCCTTGCCGCCATCATGGGTGTGGCCGCGACGCCGACCCCCACCCCGACGGGCAGCCCCAGCCCCACGCCCAGCCCGAGCCCGACCGTGACCCCCACGGCGAGCCCCACGCAGAGCGACGGCACGCTGCAGATCATCACCTACCGCGGCTACGCCGAGTACGGCGCCACCACGCCCAAGGCCAACTGGGTCGGCACCTTCGAGAGGGTCACCGGCTGCCGCGTCGCCAAGCTCGACACCGTGCAGACCTCCGAGGAGATGGCCGAACGGGTCGCCAAACAGCCCTACGACCTGATCTCCGCCAGCCCCGACCTGGCCGGCGACCTCATCGCCACCAAGCAGGTGCAGCCCATCGACCCCGCCAAGGTGGCCGGCTTCACCGACATCCCCAAGCGGCTGCGCGACATGACCACCCAGGCGGGCAAGGTGTACGGCGTGCCGTACCTGTGGGGGTTCGACGAGTTCCTCTA
Source organism: Nonomuraea sediminis (assembly GCF_018531495.1). Taxonomy (GTDB): domain Bacteria; phylum Actinomycetota; class Actinomycetes; order Streptosporangiales; family Streptosporangiaceae; genus Nonomuraea; species Nonomuraea sediminis. The sequence continues at coordinate 292,953 of NZ_JAHDTI010000006.1, read as the reverse complement.
CGACTCCGGCAAGGTGAAGGGCGGCACGCTCGCGGACGTCTTCGGCTCGGACAAGGTCGCGCTCGCCGACACCCCGATGACGATCGCCGACGCGGCGCTCACCGACACCTCGGTCGACGACCCGTTCCAGCTGTCCAAGACGCAGCTGGACGCCGCGATGACGCTGCTCGGGCAGCACAAGGACCGCGTCTACTGGAAGAACCCGCTCGACCTGGTCAAGGGCTTCGCCACCGGGTCGCTGGAGTACGCCCAGGCCACGCCGTACTATCGCGTGCTGCTGCAGAACGCGGGGCTGCCGGTCAAGGCGGTCGAGGCCAAGCGGACCACCGGGTGGCTGGATTCCTGGATGCTCGGGGCCAACACCGCCAACACCCCCAACCTCGAGTGCGCCTACCGCTGGCTCACCTGGACGGCCGCGCCCACCGCCCAGCGGGCCGCCGCCACCTGGATGGGGCTGGCGCCGGCCAACGCCAAGGCGTGCAAGGTCAAGGGCAAGCTCATCCCGGTCTGCGAGATCTACGGCGCGGACAAGCCGAGCGGGCTGGACCGGGTGGCCTTCGAGGTACGCCCGCCCGACTACGCCGCCTGGACCGACAGGTGGCACGGCCTCATCGGCTAGAGTCCTCATCTCATGAGCGACATGGCGCGGGCCTTCGACGAGCTCGCCGACGACTACGACGACGACCACCACGACAAGCTCGCACGGGCCCTGGTGGAGCTGGCCGAGCCCGCGGCGGGTGACAGGATCGCCGACGTCGCCTGCGGGAACGGGGCGGTCTCCCTGGCCGTGGCGGAGCGCCTCCCCGGGCTGGCCGTCCCGATCGTGGCCGTCGACGTCTCTCCCGGGATGATCGCGGCCGGCCGGGCGCGGGCCGAGCGCCTCGGGCATGACGGTGCGATCGACTGGCGCGTCGGTACGGCGCTGCCGCTCCCGGTCCCCGACGCCTCGCTCGACCTGGTGTTCTGCTCCTCGGCGCTGCAGTTCATGGGCGCCGGGGCGCTGGCCGACTGGCACCGGGCGCTGCAGCCGGGCGGCCGTGCCGCCTTCACGCTGCCGGTGGCGTCCCTCTACAACCCTTCCGGCAGCTTCGCCGACCTGGTCGCCCGCGACCTGCCACTCCCGGCGACGCCGGAAGAGACGCAGGACCTCATCACGAACGCGGGCTTCACCGACCCCCGCGTCCACCTACTCGACCGCGTCTTCCTCGCGCTCGCCACCCGGCCCGGCTCCTGAGGATCTCTCCAGAGGGAGCCGGACCGGGGCCGGGCTCAGAGCGACAGGCCGGTGAGGACCATCACCTTCTCGTAGGTGTAGTCCTCCATGGCCGAGTGCAGGCCCTCGCGGCCGATGCCCGAGTCCTTGACGCCGCCGTAGGGCATCTGGTCGGCCCGGTAGGAGGGCACGTCGCCGATGATGACGCCGCCGACCTCGAGCTCCCTGTTGGCCTTGAACGCCGAGTCCAGCGATCGCGTGAACACGCCGGCCTGCAGGCCGTACCTGGAGTCGTTGACCATGGCGTAGGCCTCGTCGACCGACTCCACGGGCTCGAGGATCATGACGGGTCCGAAGACCTCCTCGCGCACCACCTTCGCGTCGTCGGGAACGTCCGCCAGAACCGTCGGGGCGATCGTGGCGCCCTCGCGGATGCCTCCGGCCAGGACGCGGGCGCCCGCGGCGACGGCCTCCTGGATCCAGACGTCGACCCGCTCCGCGGCTGCCTCCGAGACCAGCGGCCCGACCTGGGTCTTCTCGTCGAGCGGGTCGCCGGTGACGAGCGCGGAGACGGCCGGGAGCAGCTTGTCGACGAACGCGTCGTAGACCGGCCGCTCGACGATCACCCGCTGTACGGCGATGCAGCTCTGCCCCGCCTGGTAGTTGGAGAACAGCGCGATGCGCTGCGCCGCCCAGTCGAGGTCGGCGTCGGCCAGCACCACGGCCGCCGCGTTGCCGCCGAGCTCGAGCGTCACGTGCTTGCGCGGGATCTGGTCGGCGATGGCGTAGCCGACCGGCGCCGAGCCGGTGAACGACACGATCGGCAGCCGCGGGTCGTCGACCAGCGCCGAGGCGCGCTCGTTCTCGATCGGCAGCACCGAGAACATCCCGGCGGGCAGATCGGTCTCGGCCAGGATCTCGCCGAGCACGAGCGACGACAGCGGCGTGGCCGGCGCCGGCTTGACGATCACCGGCGCGCCGACCGCGATGGCCGGGGCGACCTTGTGGGCGACGAGGTTCAGCGGGAAGTTGAACGGTGTGATCGCCAGCACGGGGCCGTACGGCACGCGGGTGACGTAGGCCAGGCGCCCGGCCGCGGCGGCCTCGGTGTCGAGGCGCTGTACCTCGCCGGAGAAGCGCCGGGTCTCCTCCGCGGCGAAGCGGAAGGTGGAGATGGCCCGGTTGACCTCGCCGCGCGCCCACGTGATGGGCTTGCCGTTCTCGGCGGTGATCAGGTGGGCGATCTCGTCGGCCCGCTCCGCGATGCGCCGCGAGACGTGAGCGAGCGCCTCGGCGCGTACGTGGATCGGCAGCGCGGCGGCCTGCTTGGCGACGGCGTGTGCGGCCGCGATGGCCTCTTCGACCTGGGCATCGGTCGGCACGGAGTACCGGCCGACCTCGCGACCGTCGTGGGGATTGGTCACGGTGAGCTCGACGTCCCCGGTTGCGGGGCGTCCTGCGAGCCAGAAGGTGCGCACGTCCATGTCTCTGACGTTATGCCAAGCGGCCCGCAAGCGATTTACACCAGGGTGCACAAGAGCCCGCTCGAGCCCCTCCGTTAAGTACAAGCGTCGATGTTTACCCAACATGTAACAGATGTAGGCCTAATTGGGGATGTTTACCGTGTGGAGCGGTTTGAACGATCTCCGCTAGGGCTAAGTCATCCGAGTGCGGGTCTCCGAGCGGCGAGCCCCAGAGTAGAAGGGTTGGGCCCCGATGACATCCTCGGCGCCGCTCGGACTTCAGGGCGCCTACTTGCTGGGCGAACGTGCGACACATGACGAGCTGCGCGCACGCTTGCTCGATGTCGCCGTGAACCTGCTCGGTTCCGACGGGCCTGAGAGTTTGACGATGCGCAGGATCGCCACGGAGGCGGGCTGCACCACCACCGTCATCTACACGATGTTCGGCAACCGGGAAGGCCTGGCAGAGGCCCTCTATCTGGAAGGCTTCGAACGCTTCCGCCGTTACCTCGAGGCGGTCCCGCAGCGCAAGGACCCCTTCGACTACCTGACCGCGCTCGGCCCCGCCTACCGGGAGGCATGCCTGGCCGAGCCCGGCTACTACAGCCTGATGTTCGAGCGGGCGATCCCCGGCTTCGAACCCAGCGAGCGTGCCAGGACCCTGGCCCGCGCCGCCCTCAACATCCTGGACCGGGTGATCTCTGACTGCATCTCGGCCGGCTACCTCGTGCCCACCCAGCCCCGCAAGATCGCCGACGCGCTGTGGGCGGCCGCCCAGGGCGCCATCAGCCTGGAACGCGCCGGGCACCTGCGCGACGGCCGCACCTACGAGGCCGTCACCACGGCCACGATCTGCTGCTACCTGATCGAGAAGAAGTAGCTCACCCGGTACGGCGGGCCGTTTCGAGCGCGATCCACAGCTCGGCACGGACCCCGGGGTCGTCCAGGTCGCGGCCGAGGAGTTCGGCGACCCGGCGCATGCGGTAGCGCAGCGTGTGCCGGTGGATGCCGAGCCGCTGCGCCGCCGCGTCCCAGTGGCCGTTGCTGTCCAGGTAGGCCCGCAGCGACTCGATCAGGTCGGCGCGCGAGCCGTACATGGTCAGCGGCGCGAGCAGCGTGGCCGAGAACGCCTGGGCGTCGGCGGGGTCGATCAGCGCGAGCAGCCCCTGCCCGGCCAGTTCGGCGAAGCGCACCGGCTTGTCCGTGGCGGCGCCGAGCGCGCGGAGCGCCTGGTCGAGCCCGCTGCGCAGATCGGAGTACGGGCACGGGCCGCTCACCCCGACCCGGCCGCTGAGGGGGGTGTCCTGTCCCACGATCGCGACGGCCTGCCGCTCCCAGCGGGCGGCGAAGGCGTGGGGTTCGAGCTCGTCCAGTGCCTCGCCGGGGGCGGCCAGGACGACGACCGGCTCCTCGGGCAGCCTGACCCCGAGCGGGCCGACGACCGCTCTGGCCTGCTCCACGGACCCGGCCAGCAGCAGGGTCAGGACCGCGGACCGTACCCGGCGCTCGGCCTCGCGCTGGGTCGTGCCCTGCTCCACCGCCAGGGTGAGCAGCGATCCCGCCGCGTTGATGACGGTGTGGGTGACCGGCGAGAGCGCGGTGGCCGCGCCCGCGGCGAAGAACCCGCGCGGCCGGGGCCCGCCGCCCAGCGGCTGGACGACCACGTGCTCGTCGGGACCGGAGATGGAGATGCTGGACGGCCACCGCTCTCCTGCGTGCGCGTGCGCACGCTCGGGGCTGCTCTCGCGCAGGCGGGCGAGTTCGGCGACGAGCCACTGGGTGCGCGCGCCCGGCGAGGCGTGCCGTACCTCTCCCGACTCGTCGAGCAGGACGGCCCAGCCGCCCACCTCGCGGGCGAGCCGGTCGATGACCGCGTGCATGCCCTCGGGCTTGAGCGCGGCCCGGGTCAGGCGGCCCTGGGCGGCGAAGGCGCGGGTGATCTCGTCGTACTGCTCGGCGGCCAGGTACTCGCTGACCATCTTGCCGACGGCGATGAACGGCGTCTCGCGGGGCACCTCGACCAGCGGCAGGTCGGCTGACTTGGCGGCCTCGACCAGCGCGCCGGGCACCTGCTCGTGCGTGAGTCCGACCCCGAAGCCCAGCCCCGCCACGCCCCGCTCCACCAACCGGCCCACATACCCCGAAAAATCATCGGAGAGCCGCATCCCGGTGGTGAGCACCAGCTCGGACCCCTCCAGGAACGGCGTGGGATCCTCCAGTTCGCTCACCGCGACCCACCGCACGGCTGACTCCATCGACCCGGCGAGCGGGACGAGCCCCATCCGCCGCACCACGGTCCGTAGGGTTGGGGCCATTTGTTGTCCATTCCGGCGAAGACAGGCCCTTCCAGTGTGACATATCGACGTATCGGCGCAGGTCATCCAGGGTCGTAACGTGCCAATATGAGCATTCCGCAGGAGCGTCGTCTCGTCACCGCCATCCCTGGACCGAAGTCGCAGGAGCTGCTGGCCCGCAAGCAGGCGGCCGTCCCCCCGGGCATCGGCACCACGCTGCCGGTGTTCGTGACGCGCGCCGGTGGCGGCGTGATCGAGGACATCGACGGCAACTCCCTGATCGACTTCGGCTCCGGCATCGCCGTGACCAGCGTCGGCAACTCCGCGCCCCGGGTGGTCGAGCGGGTGCAGAAGCAGGTCGCCGACTTCACCCACACCTGTTTCATGGTCACCCCGTACGAGTCGTACGTGAACGTCTGCGAGAAGCTCAACGAGCTCACGCCCGGTGACCATGAGAAGCGCAGCTTCCTGGTGAACTCCGGCGCCGAGGCCGTGGAGAACGCAGTCAAGGTGGCCCGCCTGGCCACCGGCCGCCAGGCGGTCGTCGTCTTCGACCACGGCTACCACGGCCGGACGCTGCTGACGATGACGCTGACGGCCAAGAACATGCCCTACAAGCAGGGCTTCGGCCCGTACGCGCCCGAGGTGTACCGGGTGCCGCTGCCCTACCCGTTCCGCTGGCCGGGCGAGAACCCGGCCGAGGAGGCCTACGCCCAGGCCGTCGACGTGATCGAGAAGCAGATCGGCGCCAAGAACGTGGCCGCGGTCGTCATCGAGCCGATCGCCGGCGAGGGCGGCTTCATCGAGCCCGCCAAGGGCTTCCTGCCCCGCATCGCCGAGTTCTGCAAGGCCAACGGCATCGTCTTCGTCGCCGACGAGGTGCAGACCGGCTTCGCCCGCACCGGCGACCTGTTCGCCTGCGAGGACGAGGGCGTCGTGCCCGACATCATCTGCACCGCCAAGGGCATCGCCGGCGGCCTGCCGCTGGCCGGTGTCACCGGCTGCGCCGAGATCATGGACAAGGTCCACGTGGGCGGCCTGGGCGGCACCTACGGCGGCAACCCGCTGGCCTGCGAGGCGGCCCTGGCCGTACTCGAGACGATCGAGCAGGAGGACCTGGTCGGCAAGGCGCGCAGGATCGGCGAGATCATGCTGCCGCGCCTGAAGGCCATGCAGGAGCGCCACCCCGTCATCGGCGACGTGCGCGGCCGCGGCGCGATGATCGCGATCGAGCTGGTCAAGCCGGGCACCAAGGAGCCCAACCCCGAGGCGCTGGCCGAGGTCGTCAAGCGCTGCCACGCCGAGGGCCTGCTCGTGCTGACCGCCGGCACCTACGGCAACGTGCTGCGCTTCCTGCCGCCGCTGGTCATGCCCGAGCACCTGCTGGAGGAGGGCCTGACCATCCTGGAGAAGGCTTTCGCCTAGCTATTACCGAAAACAGGCCATCCAGCTTGCGGCTGGATGGCCTGTTTTGTGGTTGTACGGCAGGCCACCCCGCCGCGATTTCACTCTTGCTTGACGCCCACGTAGCCGATCACGGGGCCGGGCGCGGTTATAACGGATCCGGATATGGGTGTGCTAGCGCCGCGGGGAGCGTGATGAACTGGGGCCCGACCGGAACGGCTCATCGGATGGTGACGTTCGATCCCGAGGGGATGAGCAGCGCGCAACTGTTCGGTGAGGCCTGCGTCGTCTGTCACAAGAAGTGGCCCAGGCCCCGCGTCCGTGTCGGCCGCTTCCCTGATGACACCGCGGTCCTGGCCTGCTCCGACTGCGCCGAGGCCCTCCTGCCCGCCCCGCTGGCCACCGTGGTGTCCTTCCCCGTCAAGGCCTAGATCGTCAGGCGTGTTCGGCCGTGGTGAACAGCGTCCTGGTCGAGTCGCCGAAGTACGGGCCGTACATGGTGCGCTGGTCGTCGCTGTACTTGAAGCTGCTGACCGAGGTCATCGTGCCCTTGCCGGTGGCGGGGTCGAAGGCCGACAGCCAGGGGCCGCCGCTGGAGCCGGCGGTCATGTCGCAGCCGAGGCCCTGGTCGCGCGTCTGGCCGTAGGGGTCGTCGCGGACGTGGCCCGCGCAGTAGACCAGGTGCTCGCCGTCGTAGGGCGGGTCGGCGGGGTAGCCGAAGCTGTAGGTCTGGGCGCCGCGGGCGGCGTTGAAGGCGATCTCCTGGGCGCCCACCGCGTCCTGGACGTGCCTGCCCGAGGACGTGCCGAGCGCGACCATGCCGATGTCGTAGCTGTCGTCGGCCGAACGGGACCAGGGGCCCGCGACGAACATGCGGCGGGCGGTGAACGAGCCGTAGGGCTGCTCGCCGCCCTCGCCGTAGCCGGGGACGAAGGTCCAGTTGTCGGCCCATTCGCCCGTGCCGTCCTTGACGCAGTGGCCCGCGGTGACGACGACGTCGCGGTTGGCGCTCCTGACCGTGCCCGCCGAGCAGACGAAGTCGACGCCGCCGAGCGTCAGGAAGACCCTGCCGGTGGTCCTGGCCACCGCGCCGTCCGTGGCCCAGCGGGTGCCGGCCGTACTGCCGGCGGGCCTCGCCGACTGGTGGCGCGGGGTGGCGATGCGCGCCGTACCGCCCGCGACCTCAGGAGCCGCGCCCAGCCCTGTCCTGCCCGTCAGCCCGGACGCCAGTCCACCACCGCGGCCCGTGAGTCCGGGCGCCAGGCCGCCACCGCGGCCGGTCAGCCCCGGCAGGAGGCCGCCGCCCTTGGTGACGATGCCGAGCAGGTCGATCGGCAGGGCCTGGGCCATGCGCTGCGGCGTCCAATAGTCGAGCACGCGCCGCTGGTCCGCACCGGTGCGGGCGGCCTCGTGCTCGACGACCTCGCTCCGCGGCTCGCCACGCACCGCGGGGGACACGGCCGGACGGATGGTCTGCTGCTGGACGGGCGTCGCGCCGACGAGGGCCGGGCCCATCAGCCCCGCGAGAAGCGGGGCCGCCGCAAGCAGGGGGGTGCTCAGGGTCATGGCCCACGAGTCTGCACTACGAGATGTGTCCTTGCGGCTACTTTCGGTAAATAGCTTCAGAGTGCGTTCGTGGCCTGCGCGCTCTGATACACGGCCTGCGCTTCCGTCCCGAAATAAGGGCCGAACATCCAGTTCGGGGCGAAGTTGTATTTGAAGCTGTTAACGGAATTCTGCGTGCCGAGTCCCGTCGATTCGTTGAAATTCTGGAACCACGGTCCGCCGCTCGAGCCGCCGGTCATGTTGCAGGTCAGACCGTGGTCCTTGGACATCAGGAAGTCGTCGAACGTGCGTCCCGCGCAGTAGATGAGCTTCGACCCGTCGTACGGCGCGGCCGCCGGGTAACCGAAGGCGTGCATCTGCACCCGGCGCCCCTGGTTGAACGCCACGCCCTGCCCGCCGACCGCGTCGGTCAGGGACTTGCCCTGCAGCGGCGCGACCACGGCGGCGGCCACGTCGAAGTTGATGTCCTCGCTGGAGTCCCACTGCGGGGTGGTGATCAGCTTGGTGGCCGCCCAGGTGCCGTAAGGCCGCTGCCCCTGGTCGTATCCGGGGACGAACACCCAGTTGGTGTGGTAGTCGCCGCCCAGCTTCACGCAGTGCCCGGCGGTGAGCACGACGCTCTTGTTCGCGCTGGTCACGGCCGAGCCCGAGCACGAGGCGTTGCGCCCCTGGTAGGTGAAGAAGATGCGCCCGGTGGTCTTGACCACCGCGCCGCCGCCCGTCCACGCGGCGCCGCCGCTGTTGGCGGCCTGCGGCTCCGGCTTCGGGTTGCCGCCGGGCGAGGTGGGCGGGGCCGTCCACGGGGTGCCGTCGGTCGGCTCGCCGGGGCCGCCCACGGCCATCCGCAGGTTCCGCTTGGGCTGCGGGGCGTCGAGCGGCTTGGCCGCCTCCATCTTCTGCGGGGTCCAGTACTGCAGGACTGCCTTCTGCTCGGACTTCGTGTCGGCGGCCGCCTCCGTGACGGGCTTGGGTTCGGTGTTCTTGACCTGCGCCTGCGCCTGCGCGCTCACGACTGGGAGCAGGGCGCCCCCCGCGCTGAGCGTGAGGACGGAAAGCAGAGCGAGTCTGCGGTGCATTAGGTACCTCCCGAAACCGGATCTGAGGTTGGAAGGTAGCGGCACTAATATCCGGATTTCTCAAGATTTGCGCATACGGATATAGCGATATTCCGGCATAAATTCACTCAATTATCTGACGTCACATAAGTGTGGTCAGTTGGGGGTGCGTGTCTGGCCACGGCGCGTAGTGGGGACAATGGACGCGTGCACGCAGACTCCCTCCGCTCCGTCGTCGTCCTCGGGTCCACCGGCTCCGTCGGCACCCAGGCCCTCGACGTCATCACCGCGAACCCGACCGGCTTCGACGTCGTGGCCCTGGCCGCGGGAGGTGGCAAGGTCGACCTCCTGGCCAGGCAGGCGGCCCAGGTGGGCGCCCAGGCGGTGGCCGTCGCCGACGCGGCGGCCGTACCGGCGCTGCGCGAAGCCCTCGAGCAGCACGGAGCGCGGGCGCGCGTGCTCGCGGGGCCCGAGGGCGTGGCCGAGGTGGCCGCGATGCCGTGCGACCTGGTGCTCAACGGGATCACCGGGGCGCTCGGGCTGACCTCGACGCTGGTGGCGCTGGAGGCGGGGCGGTTGCTCGCGCTGGCCAACAAGGAGTCGCTGATCATCGGCGGGCCGCTGGTCAAGCGGCTGGCCAAGCCCGGGCAGATCCTGCCCGTCGACTCCGAGCACTCGGCGTTGCAGCAGTGCCTGTGGGCCGCGGGGCCAACCGGTCACGACCCTGACGCGGTGCGCAAGCTGATCATCACGGCCAGCGGCGGGCCGTTCCGCGGCAGGAAGAGGTCCGAGCTGGCGGACGTGACGCCGGAGATGGCGCTGGCCCATCCGACCTGGAACATGGGGCCCGTCATCACGATCAACTCGGCCACGCTGGTCAACAAGGGGCTGGAGGTCATCGAGGCGCACCTGCTGTTCGAGGTGGGCTTCGACCGGATCGAGGTGGTCGTGCACCCGCAGTCGATCATCCACTCCATGGTGGAGTACGTCGACGGGTCCACCATCGCGCAGGCCAGCCCGCCCGACATGCGGCTGCCGATCGCGCTGGCGCTCGGGCATCCTGGGCGCATCCCCGGCTGTGCCCAGCCGGTCGACTGGACCAAGGCGGGCGCCTGGACCTTCGAGCCGCTCGACAGCGAGGCCTTCCCGTCCGTGGCGCTGGCCCGGCACGTGGGCGGCGAGGGGGGCACCGCCCCCGCCGTGTACAACGCGGCCAACGAGGTGTGCGTGGACGCCTTCATGCGGCGGGAACTGCCGTTCCTGGCCATCGTCGACACCGTGGCCAAGGTCGTCGACGAGCACGACGTCAGCCCGGCCGGGTCGGTGGAGGAGGTGCTGGCCGCCGACGCGTGGGCGCGAGCACGGGCGGGAGAGCTCGTGCGCGGTGCCTAGACTGGATTCCGTTATCGCCATACAGCAAGGGTTGAAATGTCTTCTGTAGCACTCGGCATCCCGACTGTCCGTCCCAAGCCTCTGGCAGAGCGCCGTCACTCTCGCCAGATCATGGTCGGTAGCGTGCCGGTGGGCGGTGACGCGCCCGTGTCCGTGCAGTCGATGACGACCACCGTGACCGCCGATGTGAACTCCACCCTGCAGCAGATCGCCGAGCTGACCGCTTCGGGTTGCCAGATCGTGCGGGTGGCCGTGCCGTCCCAGGACGACGCGGAAGCGCTGCCCATCATCGCGAAGAAGTCCCAGATCCCGGTCATCGCCGACATCCACTTCCAGCCCAAGTACGTCTTCGCCGCCATCGACGCCGGCTGCGCCGCCGTACGGGTCAACCCCGGAAACATCAAGAAATTTGACGACAAAGTAGGCGAAATCGCTCGGGCGGCGGCCGACGCGGGTGTGCCCATCCGCATCGGCGTCAACGCCGGGTCCCTCGACCCCCGCCTGCTGCAGAAGTACGGCAAGGCCACCCCTGAGGCGCTGGTGGAGTCGGCGCTGTGGGAGTGCTCCCTCTTCGAGGAGCACGGCTTCCGCGACATCAAGATCTCGGTCAAGCACAACGACCCCGTCGTCATGATCAACGCCTACCGGCTGCTGGCCCAGAAGTGCGACTACCCGCTCCACCTGGGCGTCACCGAGGCGGGCCCGGCCTTCCAGGGCACCATCAAGTCCTCGGTGGCCTTCGGTGCCCTGCTCGCCGAGGGTATCGGCGACACGATCCGCGTCTCCCTGTCGGCCCCGCCGGTCGAGGAGGTCAAGGTCGGCACCCAGATCCTGGAGTCGCTCGGGCTGCGCGAGCGCGGCCTGGAGATCGTCTCCTGCCCCTCCTGCGGGCGGGCCCAGGTCGACGTCTACACGCTCGCCGACCGGGTACACGCCGGGCTCGAAGGCATGAAGGTGCCGCTGCGCGTGGCCGTCATGGGCTGCGTCGTCAACGGCCCCGGCGAGGCGCGCGAGGCGGACCTCGGCGTGGCCTCGGGCAACGGCAAGGGGCAGATCTTCGTCAAGGGTGAGGTCATCAAGACAGTCCCCGAGTCCCAGATCGTCGAGACCCTGATCGAGGAGGCCCTCCGCCTGGCCGAGGAGATGGGCCTCGAATCCGGCGACGACAGCCCCGAGGTCATCGTCAGCTGACAGCCGCTTCGCCATAGCGCTCGTCTCGCCGCACGCGACCCGTTCTCTGGTCGCGTGCGGCGCGTTTCTGCTGGTGCGGCGCTTTCTCTGTTCGTACCGCGCTCTTCTGCTCGTGCGGCGCTTCTCTGCTGGTACGGGCTCTTCTGCTGGTACGGCGTTCTTCTGCTCGTACGGCGAGCCGCCGCCACCGCCACCCGCCGTACTCCGGTCGGCGTCTGTCCAGGGAGACGCTTCTCCGGTGATGCGGGGTCGCTCGCCGTTACGCTCTTTCGTTCCCGTGGCTCCCCGGTCTTCGGCTTCCCGCCGCACAGGGCGCCGGCCTTCGCCGTGCTCCACCCCGCCGACCCGGCGCCTGTGGGGTGCACCGTGGGTGGGGCTGTGGACCTGGACCTTGGGCAGCCGGGGGGTGTCCGGGCGCCGGGTCGGTGGGACGTGGTGCGGTGGATGTCGGCGCCTTGTGCGGTGGGACCCGGGGCCGGGGTGCCGCGATCATGGAGGGTCGTAGCGGCGAGCGACCATGTCCTGCTGGCGTGGCGTCTCCCTGGACAGGGCCCGGCCGGAGTGCGGTGGGTGGCGGGGGCGGGGCTTGCCGTACAGGGGGAGAGGCGATGGATGGTTACGGTGCGTAAGTGTGAGATTGCAGGATGGTAAGCATTCGCTAATACGCTAGGTGATCGTAGTGTTACACGCGGGAGTATCTGCCTGCCATATGAAGCAGGGGGAGAGCAGCCGGGTGAAGCGGTTCGTCGGGATTATCGCGGGATTGGCGATGCTGGCGGGTGGGACTGTGGGGGCCGATCAAGTGGCCGTCGCGCGGTCCATGCCCGGTGACCGGGTCGTCTGGGGGCCGTGCGGGGAGTCGCCGCCGCTGGTCGACCAGGCGCTGGGTCAGGTGGTGCAGCAGGAGCCCGAGCCGGCCTCGCCGGGCGTGGAGTGTGCCACGATCAGCGTGCCGCTGGACTACCACCAGCCGTGGGGGCAGTCGATCAAGCTGGCGCTCAACCGGATCAAGGGCAAGGTCTCCCGCGACGCCAACCACCTCGGCACGCTGCTGGTCAATCCGGGCGGGCCGGGGGCCTCGGGGCGGGACCTGGCCGAGTACGTGGCCGCGGCGCTGCCCGACAAGCTGGCCGGGCGGTTCGACGTGGTCGGGTTCGACCCGCGGGGCGTCGGCGCCAGCGAGCCGGCGCTGCACTGCGTGGACACGGCGCGCTACTTCGCCCCGCCCAGGCCCGACGCGGTGCCGCACGGCGCGGCGGCCGAGCAGCGGCTGCTGTCGCGGGCCAAGGAGTACGCCGACGACTGCGGCGACCTGTGGGCGTGGATGCTGCCGTACATGACGACCGAGAACGCCGCCAGGGACATGGACTCCATCCGGGAGGCGCTGGGCGAGCCGCAGATCAGCTACCTGGGCTACTCCTACGGCACCTACCTGGGCGCCGTCTACGCCACGCTCTTCCCCGGGCGCCTCAAGCGGCTGGTCCTCGACAGCACCGTCGACCCGCACGGCGTCTGGTACGACGACAACCTCTCCCAGGACCGCGCCTTCGACCAGCGGCACAGAGACTTCCTGGCCTGGACCGCCAAGAACAACCGCGTCTACAAGCTGGGCCGCTCGCGCAAGCAGACCTCCTTCGCGTGGTACTCGATGCGTTCCCGGCTGGCCACCCGCCCGGCCGGCGGGGTCGTCGGCCCGAGCGAGCTCGACGACATCTTCACCGTCGGCGGCTACACCGACACCATCTGGCCGCAACTGGCCCAGGCCTGGTCCTCCTACGTGCGCAAGGGCGACGTGCAGGGCCTGGTCAACCTCTACAACCGGCAGGCCAAGCAGGACGCGGAGGAGGAGAACACCTACGCCGTCTACCTGAGCGTGCAGTGCCGCGACGCCGCCTGGCCGCGCGACTGGTCCACCTGGCACGCCGACATGACCAGGCTGAACCGGTCGGCGCCGTTCATGACCTGGCCGAACGCCTGGTACAACGCGCCGTGCGCGTTCTGGTCCGTCAGGGGCGGGGCCCCTATGCGGGTCCACTCCTCGCCGGAGCTGCCGCCGATCCTCATGCTGCAGTCGCAGCGCGACGCGGCCACGCCGTACAGCGGAGCCCTGGCCATGCGCTCGCTGTTCCCCGGCGCGCGCATGGTGGTCTCCGGCGGCGGCAACCACGGGGTGTCACTGGCGGGCAACACGTGCGTCGACCGATACCTGGCCGCCTACCTGAACGACGCCACCTTGCCCCCTGAAGGCGCCTCCTGTCCTGGGCTGCCTGCGCCCAGGCCGACCCAGCATCTGGCCGGCGGCGGACCTACTGGTCACGAAAGGCTCACCGAGCTCATCGGCTGAGGAGCTATTCGGGGGGCCTTCGCGTAGTCTGGCCGTGTGATGCTGCGTACATCGGCGTCGCGCGTGCTCGATGACAGCGATCGGGACGAGGTGCTCGCCCTGCTCGACACCGATCCGGTCGCGAACGTCTTCGTCGCCTCCCGGGTACGGACCGTCGGGCTCAACCCCGCGCGGCTGGGCGGTCAGATGTGGGGGTTCGGGCCGCGCGGCGGTCTCGTCTCGCTCTGCTACGCCGGGGCCAACCTGGTCCCGGTGAACGCCGGCCCCGAGGCCGTGCACGCCTTCGCCGATCGGGCGCGCAAGCAGGGGCGCCGGTGCTCGTCCATCGTCGGGCCCGCCGGTGCGGTCTCGCAGCTGTGGGAGCGGCTCGAGCCGCACTGGGGCAGGGCGCGCGCGATCCGCTGGGCGCAGCCGGTGATGGCCACCTCGCAGAAGGCACCCGTGACGGCCGATCCGCTGGTGCGCCGGGTCCGGCCGGAGGAGTTCGAGGTCCTGCTGCCCGCGTGCGTGGCGATGTTCACCGAGGAGGTCGGCGTCTCGCCCAACCTCGGTGACGGCGGCGCGCTCTACCGGACGCGGGTGGCCGAGCTCATCCGCATCGGCCGCTCCTACGCCCGCATCGACGACGGGCGGGTCGTGTTCAAGGCGGAGATCGGCGCGGTCACGCCGCAGTGCTGCCAGATCCAGGGCGTCTGGGTGCATCCCGACCTGCGCGGCCGGGGGTTCGCCGTGGCGGGGATGGCCGCGGTGGTCGAGGCGGCGCTCGCGTGCTTCTCGCCCGTCGTGTCGCTTTACGTCAACGACTTCAACCACTCCGCGCGGGCCGTCTACCGGAAGGTCGGATTCCGCGAGGTGGATACCTTCATGTCCGTACTCTTCTAGACATGATCCTTGTTACTGGTGCGACGGGAAACGTGGGTGGCGCGCTCGTGCGGGCGCTGGCCGACGCGGGTGCGGATGTGCGGGCACTGGTCAGGCGGGACGTGGACCTGCCCGCCGAACTCGCGCACGGAGACCTGAACGATCCCAAGTCGGTGGCGGCCGCCCTGGGCGGGGTGCGCGGGGTGTTCCTGCTGGCCGGTTACGACCGGATGGCCGACACGCTGGCGGAGATCAGGGACGCCGGGGTTGAGCACGTGGTCCTGCTCTCCGCCGGCGCGGCGGAGGCGAGCGACCTGGACAACCCGGTGTCGCGCTACCACGTGGAGTCCGAGGCGCTGGTGCGCGAGTCCGGGGTGCCGTGGACGATCCTGCGGCCACGGACGTTCATGTCGAACACGTTCCAGTGGGCCGACCAACTCAAGTCCGGAAATATCGTGAGAGCGGCGTTCCCCGACGTGGCGGTGGCGACCGTGGATCCCGCCGACATCGGAGCCGTGGCCGCCCAGGCGTTCCTCGCCGACGGGCACGCGGGGCAGGTCTACCGGCTGACGGGCCCCGAGGCGCTGCGGCCCGCCGAGCGGGTGGCGATCCTGGGCCGGGCGCTCGGGCGGGACCTGGCCTTCGACGGGTTCACCGACGAGGAGGCGCGCGCCGAGATGGAGGCCGCGATGCCGAAACCGTACGTGGACGCCTTCTTCGGCTTCTTCGCCGAGGGCCACCTGGACGAGGCGACCGTGTACCCCGCCGTCGAGCAGGTCACCGGCCGGCCGCCCCGCACGTTCGCGCAGTGGGCGGCGGCCAACGTCGCGGCCTTCTAGGGGCAGAGCACGGACTTGGCCGCCTGGTTGATGACCGGGTCGAGGGACCTGAGGTCCTTGACGCTCACGGTGGCCGAGATGGCGAGCTCCTTGCGGCCGTCGGCGGTGACGAAGGTGACCGCGTTGAAGCCGGGGGCGCCACCAGCCCAGGGCCGGATCGCGACCTTCCCGCCGCACAGGCCGCCTCCCTGCGGCGGCTTGGGCATGCCCTCCGGTGGGTCGGTGAACACCCGCTGGAGGTCGGCGGGCAGCAGCTTGCCCTGGGCGAAGGCGCTGTGGAAGGCGCTGACGTCGTGCGCCGTGGAGATGACGCCGCCCGCCGCGCCGCCGTAGCTGGCGTTCTGCCTGTCCATGTCGCGCAGCGTGCCCTGCTCGTCGGGGAAGTAGCCGTGCCCGTGCGGGCCCACGATCCCCTGCGGGGGCCTGACGGGCAGGTAGGTGCGGGTCATGCCGAGGGGTTTGAAGATCCGCGTGGACAGCTCGGCGGACAGCGAGTGCCCGGTGACCTTCTCGATGATCATGCCGAGCAGGACGTAGTTGGTGTTGGAGTAGTTGAAGGTCGTGCCCGTCCTGGGCAGGCTTCTGGACGCCTTCACCAGGTCCGTGGGCGAGTAGTAGGTGGTGTAGTCGAACGGGTCGAACTTTCCCGTTTGGAAGAAGTCGGGGATGCCGGACGTGAAGCGGATCAGCTGCCTGACGGTGATCTCGTCCGCCTTCTCCACCAGGTCCTGCTCGGCCACCACGGGCAGGACGTCGCTCAGCTTGTCGTCCAGGCCGAGCTTGCCCTCCTTGACGAGTTGCAGGATGACGGTCGCCGTCATCATCTTGGTCTGGGAGCCGATGCGGAAACGGGAGCTCGACGGGATCCTGCCGCCCTTGCCGTCCAGCAGGCGGGACCCCGCCGAGCCGTGCCCGACCCGCCTGCCGTCCTCGTAGAGCTCGGCGATGGCGCCAACCACGCCATCGGCGTTGGCCAGGGACTCCATGGCCTGCTGGGTCGGATCGGGCTTGGTCGCGGCTTGGGCGGGACTCCCGGTCACGGCCACGGCCGCGAAGGCCAGGCCGGCGATCATGCGGTTCACCACGATGGTCCTCTTTCTCCGAAGGGGATCTTCCGAGGACCTTTGTAGGGAGGCGGGTGCTACAAATTCGTAAGCCGGACCAGCTTGTCGAAGAGCCGGTCGAGCTCCGCCTCCGGATCCTTGGTGAGGCCGGCGTGCACGGGTCCCGGCTGGACGATCGTGCTGCGGGGAGCCGTCAGCCAGCGGAAGCGGCTGCCCAGCGACTCCCCGGCCAGCGGGCCCGGGTTCTCGCCGCAGGACAGCTCGTAGGCCTTGAGCGCCAGCCGTACAGCCTCGATGTCGGCGGTCGGGTCGAGGGCGCGCAGGCGCGTCTCGTCGAGGCCCACGCGGGCGCACAGGTAGTCGCGCGGCTGGCAGTACAGCAGCACGCCCACGTTGATGAGCTCGCCGCGCTCCACCCGCGGGATCACACGGATCGTGGCGTATTCGTAGACGTCCATGCTCAGCCCCGCCAGAATTCGCCCACGGACCCCGGCCCCTGCCTGGGCTTGGTCTCCTCGCTCCAGGTCAGCCACTCGCCGCCCGCCCGTTCCAGCAGGTGCTCGACGTAGGCCTCCCTCGGGTCGCCCATCAGCCACTCCTCCGGCACCAGGGCGGTGACCTCCTCCAGCACCTCGCGCGTGATCCGCGGGGCCAGCTCGGCGGCCGCCCGGTCGAGCTGCGTCGCGAACGGCGCCAGCACGTGGTCGGTGGCGTCGAACTTGCGCAGCGGGTCCGCGGTCTTCCAGTTGTGGTGGAACCACAGCGCGGCGCCGTGGTCGATCAGCCAGACGTCGCCGTGCCAGACCAGCAGGTTCGGGTTGCGCCAGCTGCGGTCGATGTTGTGGATCAGGCCGTCGAACCACAGCAGCCGCGAGGCGAACCCCGGGTCGGGGTCCCACGTCAGCGGCTCGAACCCCACGGCGCCCGGCAGGAAGTCGACCGCCAGGTTCAGCCCCGTGCTGGCCTTCAACAGGTTCTGGATCTCGTAGTCGGGCTCGCGCACGCCGATCTGCGGGTCGAGGTCGATCACCTTCAACTCCGGCGTCAGGAAGCCCAGCCGCCTGGCCAGCTCCCCGGCGATGATCTCGGCCGCCAGCACGCGCCGGCCCTGCCCGGCTTCGCGGAACTTCACCACGTACGTGCCGAGATCGTCCGCCTCGACCACGCCGGGCAACGACCCGCCCTCTCGCAACGGCGTCACATACCTAGTCGCCGCAATCCGTTCCAACACGCGGATAGGGTACTCGCTCCCCTGTCTCTTGATGCTTCTACGGCAGTGTCTCTTGATCCTTGTACGGCAGTGTCTCTTGATGCTCGTACGGCAGGCCGCCGCCACCGCCACCCGCCGTACTCCGGTCGGCGTCTGTCCAGGGAGACGCTCCTCCGGTGATGCGGGGTCGCCCGCCGTTACGGTCTTTCGTTTCCGTGGCTCCCCGGTCTTCGGCTCCCCGCCGCACAGGGCCCCACCCCACCGACCCGGCGCACCGTGGGTGGGGCTGCGGACCCGGACCCCGGGTAACCGGAGGGTGTCCGGGCGCCGTGTGCTCCACCCCACCGACCCGGCGCCCAGCGCACCGTTGGTGCGGACCCGGAGTCCGGGTAACCGGGGGTCCGGGCGTTGGGTCGGTAGTACGCCCCGGGTAACCGCAGGGGTTTCCGAGCGCCGGGTCGGTGGGACGTGGTGCGGCGGATGTCGGCGCCTTGTGCGGTGGGGACCCGGGACCGGGGGACCGCGATCACGGAGGGTCGTAACGGCGAGCGACCATGTCCTGCTGGCGTGGCGTCTCCCTGGACAGGGCCCGGCCGGAGTGCGGTGGGTGGCGGTGGCGGGGGCTTGCCGTACGAGGGAGGGGTTAGGAGAAGTCGGCCAGGTGGTCGGTGGCCCAGGTGGTGAAGGACCGGGCCGGGTGTCCGGTGAGGGCCTGGACCGTGGGGGTGGTGGGGGCGGGAACGCCGACGAGGGCGGCGAGGCGGCGGATGCGGGCCTCGACGATCTCGGGCGGGCCGAAGGGCCTGAGGGCTTCGCGGTAGTCGTCCAGGGACTGGAGCTCCACCGTGAGGGGGCGGCCGAGGGCGTGGGCGAGGATGCCGACCTGGTCGCGCAGCGTGATGGACTCCGGGCCCGTCAGCGTGTGGGTGGCGCCGAGGTGGCCCGGGTGGGTGAGCACGTGGTGTGCCGCGTCGGCGATGTCCGCCTCGTGGATCAGGGCCGACTGCGATTCGGGGAACGCGTCGAGCACCACGTCTCGCTCCCGGATCGTGCGCGCCCACACCAACCGGTTCGTGGCGAAACCGCCCGGACGCAGGAACGTCCACCCGATCCCCGATGCCGCCACGGCGTCCTCGGCGCGGCCGTGCATGCTGGTGATGGCGTCCTCGGAGGCTGAGTCGGCCCCGGCGGCCGACAGCAGCACCACGTGCTCGACACCTGCCTGCTTCGCCTGCGCCAGGACGTCCGTGAGTCCCGTGGGCTCGGCATAGACGAACATCTGGGTGATGCCTTCCAACGCCGGGCCCAGGGTGTCCGGGCGGCTCAGGTCGGCGTGGACCACTTCCACGCCTTCCGGCGCCTGTACGGCCTGCGGTGCCTTTCCCGCGGCCCGCACCTTCTGCCTGGCGTCGGCAAGCTCTTGGATGAGGCGCCGCGCCACGGCCCCGCGCGCCCCGGTAACAAGAATCGTCATGTCCACAACCCTGACGGGGCGGCGCCGGAACCGGTTAGGCACAACCCGCCCTGGGACGGCCAGTACCACCCCTCCGCCGCCGTGGCCGGTGTCTCCGCCTGCACCCGGGATACGGCGGGTCGCCGGACTCCCATGCAGTGGTTTCGGCTGCTACAACCTCGACGTCGAGTGGGGTGGGGGGCCGCTCGGGTTGGCGTGGCGTGGGGTGGGGGCCGCTCGGGCTCCACGTGGTGCCGCTCGGGTTGGCGTGGCGTGGAGTGGGGTCATCCTGGGCGCCTGGGGTGGGTGCTGGGCGTTGCCGCTGGCGCTGGCACTCCTCGGGGCGGTCGTCCCGCTGGCCGGGCGGGCCAAGACACTGGGCGCCTTCACCGCGGTGGTGTCGCGTCGGTCCCGGTCGGCCCGCTGCTGGGCGGTGCGGTACGTGGGTGGTGGGTTGGGGTGGCTTGCCGTACCGGTGATGATGGAGGGGTGGATAGAGGGGAATTGAGTGGGTTCCTCCGGAGTCGGCGGGAGCGGCTGCGGCCGGAGGATGTGGGGTTGCCGCCGGGGGCGCGGCGGCAGATCCAGGGGCTGCGGCGTGAGGAGGTGGCGCTGCTGGCGGGGATCTCGGTGGACTACTACATCCGGATGGAGCAGGGACGCGGGCCGCACCCGTCGGAGCAGGTGCTCACCGCGCTCGGCGACGCGCTACGGCTGACCGGGGACGAGCACGACTACCTGCGCCGCCTGGCCGGGCAGGCGCCGATCCACGTGGCGCACGACGTACCCGAGACGGTGCTGCGGCTGTTGGAGCGGCTCGACCATGTCCCGGCCATGGTGATCGACTCGTGTTACGACGTGCTCGCCTGGAACCGCATGATGGTCGCCCTCATCGGCGACCTGTCGTCCGTGCCAGCGCACCGCCGCAACCGGCTCCGCCGGCTCTTCGACCCCGCCAACCGGACGACCGCCAACCGGCTCGACCTGGCCCGCCGATGCGTCGCCGACCTTCGCGCCAGTGGCCGCTACCCCCGGGACCCCGCGATCCGCCACCTCGTCGACTCCCTCGCGGCGGAGAGCCAAGAATTCGCAACCCTCTGGGCGGAACGCGAGGTGGAGGTCCAGCACACGATCACCAAGCGCACGGTCCACCCGGTGGTGGGGCCGCTCGAACTCGACTGCGAGATCCTCACGATCCCCGCCCACGACCACCGCCTCCTCCTCTACACCGCCGCCCCCCACACCCCAACCCATCGAGCCCTGACCCACCTCCACGCCACCTGCTGACCGACGTACGGCGGGCCTCAGCGTGTGGTTGCACGACGGGGAGCCAAGGCCGCCGAGAACACCGGGACCACGCGCCCGCCGGGATGCCGGGTCCCGCCGCGGGGCCTGGTGAGTCAGTGCACGCACGCGAGGCGTGGTGGGTACGCAGGGAACGCGAGCGCACCCGGGAAGGGAACGCGAGCGCACCCGGGGATGGCCCTCGCGGCGCCGGGTCGGTGCGCGTTGTGGGGTGGGAACCCATGGACGGGAATCCGGAACGGAGGCCCGGAATGAGAGGGCGTGGTGGGTGTGCAGGGAACACGCGCGCCCGGGATCCCGGGTCGGTGGGACGTGGTGCGGCGAATGTCGGCGCCCCCTGTGCGGCGGGGATCCGGGACCGGGGTG
Source organism: Nonomuraea sediminis (assembly GCF_018531495.1). Classification (GTDB taxonomy): domain Bacteria; phylum Actinomycetota; class Actinomycetes; order Streptosporangiales; family Streptosporangiaceae; genus Nonomuraea; species Nonomuraea sediminis. The sequence goes on along the minus strand of NZ_JAHDTI010000006.1, from coordinate 271,933 downwards.
CCGCGGTCACGGAGGGTCGTAACGGTGAGCGACCATGTCCTGCTGGCGTGGCGTCTCCCTGGACAGGGCCCGGCCGGAGTGCGGTGGGTGGCGGTGGCGGTGGCTTGCCGTACGAGGGGAGCGGCGCGCTGTGGGGTGGGAACCAATTGGGCCCGGGGCCGGGGATGAGAGGGCGTGGTGGAGAGGCTTCAGGGTGTTTCGGCGCGGGACTTGACGGCGTTCAGGATGATGTGGCGGATCAGCCCGCTGCCCGGGCGGATGAACACCCAGTAGCGCAGGAAGGCGCGGCGGGCGTCCGGGCTGGTGGCTTGGACGCGGGTCTCCGTGGTGAGGCGGACCCGCCCCGGCCCGGCGTCGGCGAGCGTGAAGCTCATCGTGCCCTTGGCGTATCCGGGCTCGGCGAAGGCGGCGAACGCCTCGGCGGAGCCGACGGTGCGGTTGGAAGCCCGGCCCAGCCGCCACCATTGGCCGATCGTGCCGTGGACCAGCTCGGTCATCGGCTGCTCCGCCAGCGGCGCGAGGTCGGGCAGGTCTCGCTGGTAATGCCCGTTGCGCAGGCGGCTGAGCAGGTTGCGGGCGGCGAAGAGCGGCTTGGCCAGGCGCAGGTCGGCAGGACTGAGGTTGGTGAGGGCGTCCCAGACCCGCTCGCGGGTGGCGTGGACGACGATCGAGTGGCGTTCGGACGCGTCGGGAACCGGCAGGAGCCGTTCAGCGAGCGTGGGCACGGGCCACCTCGCGTTCGAGGGCGTCGAGGATCCGCTCGATCACGATGTCGTGCTTGCGGCGGATCAGCAGGGGCCAGACGATCGTGAACTTCAGGCTGGTCCTGCCCTTGATCTCGTGCCTGACCCGGGTGCCGGTGGCCGTCGGGGTGAGGGTGAAGCCGTGGCCGTCGCTGATGTCCGGGCTCGTGTCGAACCAGATCGTGCTGAAGGGCTCGACCGTCTTGACCCGGTAGCGCATCCCGCTGTGGTGGACCCGCGCGCCGGGGTGGAGGCCCTCGGGGAGGCGGAAGGAGCCGATGTCCTCGGGCCAGAGGCTCTCGATGTCGCAGAGGATGGGCCAGATCTCCTCGGGAGCGGCCTTGATCACGCGTTCGTGCATGTTGTAGAGCATCTCGATGCCTCCATACGGTTGCGTATGGTTCGACTATACGCGACCGTATGGCAGGCTTGTCGAGTGGGCAAGGTGAGCGCGGACGAGTGGGCGGAGGCGGCGCTGGCGGCGCTGGCCGAGGGTGGGCTGGCCGCCGTGGCGGTGGAGCCGGTCGCGGCCCGGCTCGGGGTGTCGAAGGGCAGTTTCTACTGGCACTTCGGCAACCGGCAGGACCTGGTGGCGGCGGCGCTGGCCAGGTGGGAGAAGAACACCGACGCGGTGATCGCGTCGCTGGCCAGGATCGCTGACCCGGAGGAGCGGATGCGGCAGCTCATGGAGCTGGCCTTCGGCGACGGCCAGGACGCGGCCGTGTCGTTCCGGCTCATCAGCGCGGCCGACGACCCCGTGGTGGCCGAGGCGGCGCGGCGGGTCACGAGCAAGCGGCTCGACGTCATGCAGGCCATGCTGGAAGAGCTCGGCCAGCCCGCCGAGGAGGCCAGGACCCGGGTGGTGGCGGGATACAGCAGCTACCTGGGGATCGCGGCGCTGCTGCGGATCGGCGTGATCGACGCGGCCCCGGAGGACATCGTCACCCAGGCGCTGGCCGAGCTCGGCGTTACATCTTCGCGATGATCTCTTCCGCGAAGCGTTCCATGGTGGCGATCTTCAGTGACAGGGGGTCGTGGGTGGCCTTCTCCTGCTCGGTGGCCAGCCACCAGGGGGCGGCCATGGTTCCGGTCACGCCCTTGTCGGCGAAGCGGCGGTAGGTGTCCGCGTCCGGCATGACGGCGAGAGGCGCGATGATCTCGAACCCGTCGCGGCGAGGCAGGTGGGCGAGCACCTCGTCCAGTTGCTCCTCGGTGTAGATCCGGTTGCCGATCCACCCGTCGCCCATCCGGGTCGCCCTGCGCAGGGCCGCCGGGCTGTCACCGCCCACGTAGACGGGGATCGGGTGTGACGGGGTGGGGCAGATGGACAGCGGCGGCAGGTCGGGCAGCGACACCTCGGACCCGGACCAGAGCGACCGCAGCTGGGGGATCATCGCGTCCAGGCGCTTGCCGCGCGTGTGGAAGTCCTGCCCGGTGCCCTCGAACTCCTCCTCGCACCACCCCACCCCGACCCCGAACGTCACCCGGTCGCCGGACAGCACCGCGGCGGTGGAGACCTGCTTGGCCACCGTGAAAAGGTCGCGGGCCGGGGCGATGTAGACGTTCGGGGCGAAGCGCAGCGTGGTCGTGACGGCGGACATCGCGCCGATCGTGACCCACACGTCCGGCCAGTGCGTCGAGGCGTCCCAGCGCGGCCTGCCGGACTTCGAGTACGGGTACGGCGTGCGGAAGTCGGCGTAGAAGAGGTGGTCGGAGAGCGTGAGCGTGTCGAAGCCGCAGCGCTCGGCCGCACGGGCCAGTTCGAGGAACTCGCCCGTGTCGGTGAACGAGGCGCCCAGCCAGAACTTCACGACGCGAACTCGGGGATGACCTTGGTGGCGAACAGCTCGAGGTTGCGCTTGACCGTGTCGAGCGGCAGCACCCCCTGCTGTCCCTGCATGTACAGGCCGAACCATTCCAGGTCGGGCATCCGGTCGAGCATCCGCTGGATGCCGCGCTTGACGTCGTCGGGAGTGCCGAACAGGGCCATCTCGACGTCGTTCATGCGCTTGGCGTCGCCCTTCTCGGGGGAGATCGGCTTGTGCTTCTCGTCCTCCTTCTTGCGCAGCACCTCCAGGTAGCCGAACGGGCCGAAGAAGGCGGCGAAGTCCTTGGGGATGCTGCGGCCGAAGGTGTTGATCGCCTCCTCGGTCGTGTCCGCGATGCCGACGATCTTGAGGATGCCGGTGTGCTCGCCCAGCTTGTAGTGGCGGCCCTGCCTGGCCGACTCCTCCTGGTAGAGCTTGGCCTTGGCGGCGTGGTCGTCGGGGTTGGGGGTGAACATCCACGGCAGGATGTCCTCCTGCGCGGCCCTGATGACCGACCGGTCGGAGATCGTGAAGGGCTGCCAGAGCTCCGGGTAGGGGTTCTGGTACGGCCGGGGGCAGACGGAGACCGCCTGAACCACCCCGTCCTCCGAAAGTTCACCTGGAGCACCGAAGTTCCGGGTCCATTCCACCGCCGGCCAGCCCTCGATGCCCGAATAGGGATAAGGCACCTCATAATCCAGCACGTCGGATTTGTAGCGAAGAGTCTCCGACGTCCATGCCATCTTCATGATCTTCAGGACCTCGCCGAAGACGTCGAAGTTGCGCGTGTCCGAGGCCGACCCGTCCGAGCGCGCCGCCGCCGCGTGCCAGCGCTGGCCGAGCACGTTCATCCACCGGTTCTGGTACCCGCGCGCCACCCCCAGCCGCAGCCGGCCCTTGCAGAACTGGTCGAGCAGCGCCACGTCCTCGGCCGCCCTGATCGGGTCCCAGGCGGGCAGCACCATCCCGAGCGGGGCGAGCAGGATCCGCTCGGTCCGCGCCGCGAGGTCCGTGAGCACCATCAGCGGGTTGACCGAGAACTCCATCCCCTCGGAGTGGAAGTGGTGCTCGGTCATCATCAGCGCGTCGAAGCCGATCTGGTCGGCGTGGACCGCGATCTCCCGTACCTCGTGCAGCAGCTTCTGGTACGACTCGGTATCCCTGCCGATCGGACGCTTGGCCCTGGCGTTCTCCTCGGCCGCGTATCCGGAACCGGGAATCTGCGGATTCAGGAAGATGGAAAACTTCACAGATGCCTCCTCTGTCCGGCAAGCTACTAGAGAAATCGTAGCCGAGCAATCGCTTGGTTGACATGGAGGTGTACGGCATGCGGCTCGGGATCACGATGTTCGCCACTGACCTGTCGATGCCCGTCCACGACCTGGCCAGGGCGGCCGAGGAGCGCGGGTTCTCCTCGATCTACCTGCCCGAGCACACGCACATCCCGGTATCGCGGCGCACCGCTCCCGCCACCGGCGACGACGTGCTGCCCGAGCAGTACCGGCGCACGCTCGACCCGCTGGTCGCGCTGGCGGCGGCCGTACCCGTCACCTCGACGATCACGCTGGGCACCGGCATCCTGCTGGCCGCGCAGCGCGAGCCGATCGTGACGGCCAAGGCCATCGCCACCCTCGACCACCTCTCGGGCGGCCGGATCGCGGTGGGCGTCGGCTTCGGCTGGAACGTCGAGGAGATCGAGAACCACGGCGTCCCCTACGGCTCCCGCCGCGACGTGGCCCGCAGGAACGTGCTGGCCATGCGGGCCCTGTGGACGCAGGAGGAGGCGTCGTTCGAGGGGTTCGAGCCGTCCTGGTCGTGGCCGAAACCGCGGTCGGGCCCGCCCGTCCTGCTGGGCGGCGCGGCGGGGCCGAAGCTGTTCGCGCACATCGCCGAGTACTGCGACGGCTGGATCCCGATCGGCGGCAAGGGCATCAGGGCGGCGCTGCCGGCCCTGCGGGAGGCGTGCGAGAAGGCGGAACGGCCGATGGCGCGGGTGATCCCGTTCGGCTCGCGGCCCACGCCGGACAAGCTGGAGTACTACGCGAGCCTCGGCATCGAGGAGGTGGTGGCCACCCTGCCGAGCGGCACCGCCGACACGGTCCTGCCGATGCTGGACGAATACGCAAAACTCCTATGATGACGGGTTATGTCATCACTGCGCCCTGATGATCCGCGACAGCTGGGCGACTACCGGCTGACCGAACGGCTCGGCCAGGGCGGTCAGGGCGTGGTGTTCCTCGGGCACACGCCGCAGGGGGCGCAGGTGGCCGTCAAGCTGCTGCACGCCAGCATGTCGGCGGACCCCGAGGTGCGGCGCCGCTTCATGGGCGAGGTCGAGGCGGTGCGCAGGGTGGCGCCGTTCTGCACCGCCCAGGTGCTTGACGCCTCGCTGGACGGCGACCGGCCCTACCTGGTCAGCGAGTACGTGGACGGCGTCTCGCTGCGCGAGCACGTGATCGCCAAGGGCCCGCGGTCGGGCGGCTCGCTGGACCGCCTGGCGATCGGCACCGCCACCGCGCTCGGCGCCATCCACCGGGCCGGGGTGGTCCACCGCGACTTCAAGCCCGGCAACGTCCTGCTCAGCCTGGACGGCCCGCGCGTCATCGACTTCGGCGTCTCCCGGCTGATGGACACGACCGCCAGCACCAACAAGGTCCCCATCGGCACGCCCGCCTACCTGGCGCCCGAGCGCATCAAGGGCGAGCCGGCCGGCCCGCCCGCCGACCTGTTCGCCTGGGCGCTCACCGTCGCCTTCACCGCCACCGGCCGCCACGCCTACACGGCCGACACCTACCAGGAGGTCCTGGCCAGGATCCTGTACGGCAAGCCGGACCTGGGCCGCCTGGGCGGTCCGCTGCGCCAGATCGTGGACGCCTGCCTGGCCCCCGACCCCGGCGACCGCCCCGACGCCGAGCAGGTCCTCCGCCTCCTGCTGGACTCCCCGGCCGGGGACGTCCTGTCCTCCGGCGCCCGCGCCGCCCACGGCGACCCGAACCCGGGCACGACCGAAGCGGCGACTGTCCCCGACGAATCCGGACAGGACACTACGGCCCCCGACGCCGCGCTTCCGGGGGCGGGCAGGAAGCGCAGGATCAGGCCGTGGCAGCTCGGGGTCGCCGCCATCGGCCTGGCCATGGCGGTCAGCGGGTTCGTGCTCTGGCTGCGCGGCGCCCAGAGCCCGGGCCTCACGGGCACCTGGACGGGGTCGGCCGAGCACCCCACGGCGCACCGCGTGTTCCCCGTCGAGATCCGGATGGCGCAGGACGGGGACTCGGCCATGCGCTGGGGAGCCGACCTCCACTGTCAGGGGCGGCTGCGCCGTACGGGCTCCGCGCTCGTGTTCACGCTCGATCAGGTCACGGGCGACCAGTGCTACCCGGGGACCGTGCGCGTCCTCCCGGCGGCCGATGCGCACCAGGCGGTCATCAAGGTGACGCGTCAAGGTGAGAAGGATGTCACCTACTCGGGCACGGTATCGCGCCCATCCTGACCTGGTGTGTCACGGTCCGGTGGCATTGTTCTGGGCGCCGTTGACTCTCCGCCATCCACTGATTTCAGTGGATATGCAAGGGGAGTGGCGGCGAGGGGAGGCCCCGTGCCAAACACGCAGCCGCTCAAAACGGGGGACCCACAGCGACTGGGAGACTACGAACTGTCCGGGCGCCTGGGCGAGGGCGGCCAGGGCGTGGTGTTCCTCGGGATGAGGGGCGGAGAAAGCTACGCGGTCAAGTTACTGCACGGGCCCGTGGGGGACGAGCGGGCGGCGTTCCTGCGCGAGGTCGAGCTGGCCAAGCACGTGGCCAGGTTCTGCACGGCGCAGGTGATGGACGCCGGGTTCGAGGACGGCCTGCCGTACATCGTGAGCGAGTACGTCGACGGGCCGTCGCTGCACAGGGAGGTCGCGCTGACCGGGCCGCGGCGCGGTGGCGCGCTGGAGCGGCTGGCGGTCGGGACGGCGACCGCGCTGGCGGCCATCCACCGGGCCGGGATCGTGCACAGAGACTTCAAACCGCAGAACGTGCTGCTCGGGCCCGACGGGCCGCGGGTGATCGACTTCGGGCTGGCCAGGGCGCTCGACGCGGCGGCCACGGTCAGCGGGCGGGGCGTCGGCACGCCCGCCTACATGGCGCCCGAGCAGATCACCGCCTCGGCGGTGACCGGGGCGGTGGACGTGTTCTCGTGGGGCGCGACGATGTGCTTCGCGGCCAACGCCTCGGCGCCCTTCGGGCAGGACTCGGTGGCGCCGGTGCTGCACCGCATCCTGACCGCGGCGCCCGAGCTGGGGTTACTCGACGGGCAGCTGCGCGAGCTGGTCCAGGCCTGCCTGGAGAAGGATTCGCGCAACCGGCCGACCAGCAGGGACCTGCTGCTGGCGCTGCTCGGGGACACCGAAGACGTGCCGGCGGAGGTGCTGCGCTCGCCTCCGCCGCACATCCTGCGCGTGGACCCGGTGCCGATGGCGCAACCCGAGGCCACCGGTGAAGCGTCGGCCGCCTACCACCTGGCAGGGTCCGTGGCCTCGGCGTCCCGCGAACGGGTGATGCCGTCCCGCGGAGTCCCGCGCGACCCTCTCGGATCCGGAAACGGGAACGGCTGGTGGCGGGGCGCGGAAACCCACTCGGGGGAGGCGCCGCGCAAGGCGGGGAGCGCGGCGAACCGGGCGGGCCTGGCCGTCTCCGGCGCGCTGCTGATCAGCGCCGCGGTGCTGGCCACCGTCCTGGTGCCCGCGCTCAGGAACGGCTCGGCCCCGCCGCCCCAGGTGGCCGTCAGAACGACCGTGACCACCTCTGCCGTTCAGGCCGTGGACCCGACCATCGCGCCGACGACGGCGAAGCCCACGCAGCAGAAGGAGGAGCGCCCGCGCCCGACCACCCCGGCCAGTTCGGCACCCGAGGTGCCCGCGGGAGTGACGGTGCCGGGCGTCACCGGGATGGATCGTTCCCAAGCGGTCAAGGCGCTCAAGCGCGCCGGGTTCGCCGTCGGGACCGTCACGCAGATCGACTCCGCGGAGAAGATCGGCCAGGTGCTGGGCAGCCAGCCCGCCGCGGGGACGTCCGCGGTCCGCGGCAGCACGGTCAGCCTGCAGGTCTCGGCCGGGCTCGAGGTGCCGTCGGTGACCGGGATGCGGCGCAAGGCGGCCGAGGCCGCGCTGGCCGGCGCCGGGCTCGCGGCCGGCGACGTGACCCGGCAGTGCTCGCCGCAGCCCGACGGCCAGGTGCTGGCCACCCGGCCCGGCGCGGGCGCCAGGGTGCGGGGCGGCACCAAGGTGGCGCTCGTGGTCGCCCGCAACGGCCTGCGGGTGCCCGGCGTGGTCGGCCTGACCCGCACGGCGGCCCAGGCCAATCTGCGCGGGGCCGGGTTCGACGTGTCGTTCAGGGCCCAGGTGGTCGACAACCAGTCCGACGTCGACCGGGTCCTCGCCCAGAGCGTGGCGCCGGGCAGCTGCGGCGCCCCGGGTCAGAGCGTCGTGATCACCGTCGGCGTCGAGGGCCAGACGGGCCCCGACCCGGGTGAGTCGCCCACGGAAACGCCGAGCCCACCCGGCGACGGACCTACTTGAGCGCGCCCGCGGTGAGCCCCGCCACGATCCTGCGCTGGAAGAACAGGACCAGGAGCACCAACGGAACCGTGACCAGCACCCCGGCGGCCATCTGGCTGCCGAACGGGGTGTCGAACTTGGCCGCCCCGGAGGATGTCAACGGGGGGTTCATTCCAGCGGGACGGTGGTGCCGGTCAGCCGGGACTGCTCGGCGGCGAAGGCGATCAGGTGGCTGTGCAGGCTCTCGCTCGGCGAGGACAGCACGCGGGAGCGGTCACCGGTGGCGATCGCTTCCAGGAACGCGCCGACGAGACCCCCGTCGCCGCCGCCGTGCCCGCCCGCCGCCGTGGCGTCCCCCGTCGGGCGGGTGTCGATGGTCGTGGTCTCCCCGGTCACGAAGTCGGTGACGGTCAGGCGGTCGCCGTCGCCCTCGATCGAGCCGTGGGTGCCGAAGACGCGGGTCTGCCGGTGCATGGACGGGGTGAACGCGGTCATCGTGAACGACGCGGTGGCGCCGCCCTCGAACTCCAGGTTCACCACCTGGTGGTCGACCACGTCGTTGTCGCAGGCGTAGACGCACCTGCCGTACGGGCCGGTGGCCAGCGCGCGGCGGACGCCCTCCTCCGACAGGTCGTCGGTGATCACCGAGAGCGGCCAGATGTCCTGCCCTGCCAGCGGCAGGTACAGGCGCGACGCCGAGTACGGGCACGTCGCCTCCACGGCGCACTCCAGGCACCGATCCGCGGCTCCGGCGGGCCGGTTGGCCGCGGTGAAGTGCTTGAGCCCGCCGAAGGAGGACACCCGTGTCACCGGCCTGCCGGCCAGGTGGACCAGCCAGTCCAGGTCGTGGCAGGACTTGGCGAGCAGCATGAACGTCGACTCGTCGGACCTGCGCCAGTTGCCGCGCACGTAGGAGTGGGCCTGGTGCCACCAGCCCACCGGCTCCAGGTGCTGGATGCTGACGATCTCGCCCACCCGGCCCTCGTCGAGCAGCGCCCTGAGCGCTTTGGTGTAGGGCATGTAGCGCAGCACGTGGCAGACCGCGAACACCGATCCTGACCGCTCGGCCGCGGCCACGATCCTGCGGCAGTCCTCCTCGGTGACGGCCATCGGCTTCTCAAGCAGGATGTGGTAGCCCAGCTCGGCGAAGCGTTCCGCGGGCTCCACGTGGTCGCGGTCGAGCGTGGCGATGATCACCGCGTCGGCCTGCCGGGGGAGCGCGGCCAGCGCGCGCCAGTCGGGGTACCTGGCCGCCCCTGGGAAGCGGGTCCGGCGGGTCTCCAGCGGGTCGGCCACCGCCACCACCTCGGCTCCGCCGTGCTCGACGGCGTGTCTGGCGTAGGCGGTCCCCCGTGAACCGGCGCCGACGACGGCCAGAGTGACCATGCAAAGCCTCCATATATGTAACCAATTCACGTATGTCGGCCGATGCTAGGATCCTGGCAGATAGGCGTCAATAGGGGAGTTATGAAAGTAGGTCGGGTAAGTGACTGACGCCTCGCTGCTGCGCCGGGTCAACACCAGGGCCACCCTTGGGGCGCTGCGTGGCGAGGGCCTGGCCACGCTGACCCAGCTCGGAAGGCTCACCGGGCTGTCGCGGCAGACCGTCGAGGCGGTGCTCGACGAGCTGGGCGAGCGCGGCTGGGTCAGGGAGGTGCCGCCCGACGAGGGCGTGATGGGACGCCCCGCACGCCGGTTCGGGTTCAGGGCCGACGCGGGTCACGTGCTCGGCGTCGACGTGGGCGCCAACAAGATCCTCGTCGCCCTGGCCGACCTGAACGGCGAGGTCATCGCCTGGGAGCGCACGGCGGTCTCCGAGGGCGCCGAGGCGGCCGAACGGCTCGAGGCGGCCCGCCGTACGGCCTGGGCCTGCGTGGACGGGGCCGGGGTTTCGCGCACGAGCGTGTGGGCGGTGTGCGTGGGCACGTCCGGCATCGTGGACCGGTCGGGGCGGGTGACGCTGTCGCTCGTGCTGCCCGGGTGGACGGGGGTGGACCTTGCGGGCTTGGCGGGCCGCTGGTTCGACTGCACGGGGCTGGCCGCCAACGACGCCAACCTGGCCGCGCTGGCCGAGCACTGGCGGGGCAGTGCCCAGCACGCCTCCGACGTGGTCTACGTGCTGGTCGGGCACCGCGCGGGCGCCGGGATCCTGATCGGCGGGCGGCTGCACCCCGGCCGCACTGGCGCGGCCGGCGAGATCGGCGCGCTGCGCCAGGTCGGCTGGGAGCTCGCCGCTGCCGAGCTGGTCAGCGAGCGTCCCGCCACCGAGATCTTCGCCGCCGCCCGGGCGGGCGAGGACGAGGCCCTGGCCGCTGTCGACCGCTTCGCCGAGAACCTGGCGATCGGCGCGTCGGCGCTGGTGCTGGCCATCGACCCGGATCTGCTGGTGATCGGCGGCGGCTACTCCCAGGCGGGCGACGTGCTGCTCGGGCCGCTCCGCCGCCATCTCACGGACCTGTGCCTGAGCGCCCCGGCCGTCGTCATGTCCACCTTCGGCGACAAGAGCGTCGCCCTGGGAGGGGTACGGCTGGCGCTGGACCACGTCGAGCGGGAGGTGCTCGACCTCTAGGCGGGAGTCAGCGCGAGCGCGACGTTGTGCCCGCCGAAGCCGAACGCGTTGACCAGCGCCGGGGCGGGCCGCCAGGCGCGCGGCCTGCCGGTGACCACGTCGAGCTCGACCGCCGGGTCGAGCCGGTCGAGGTTGCGCGTGGCGGGGATGAGGCCGTCGCGCATCGCCAGGGCCGCCACCACGGTGGCCAGCGCGCCCGAGGCGCCGCACAGGTGGCCGGTGGCCGACTTGATCGCGGTGACCGGCGCGTGCGAGCCGACGGCCTCGGCGATCGCGGCCGCCTCGATGGGGTCGCCGCCCGGGGTGGAGGTGGCGTGCGCCTGGACGTGGCCGATCTCGTGGCCGGACAGGCCCGCCGTACGCAGGGCCTGCTCCATGGCGCGGCGCTGGCCGTCCTGGTCGGAGGCCGTGATGTGGCGCGCGTTGGCGGTGACGCCCGCGCCCGCCAGGCGGGCCAGGACCCGCGCGCCCCTGGCCGCGGCGTGCTCGGCCCGCTCCAGGACCAGCACCGCGGCGCCCTCGGCGAACACGAAGCCGTCGCGGTCGGCGTCGAAGGGGCGGCTGGCCCGCTCGGGCTCGTCGTTGCGCCGCGACAGCGCCTGGGCCTGGGCGAAGGCGGCCATGGTGAGCGGGTGCAGGCAGGCCTCGGCGCCGCCGGCCACGACCACGTCGGCCCTGCCGTACCTGATGAGGTCCAGGCCCGCGGCGATCGCCTCGGAGCCGGCCGCGCAGGCGCTGACCGGGGCGTGCGCGGCGGCCCGCGCGTCGAGTTCGATGCTGACCCAGGCGGCGGGGCCGTTGGGCATCAGCATGGGCAGCGTGTGTGGCGAGACGCGGCGCACCCCCGAGCGCTCGAGCACGTCGTCCTGCTCCAGCATGGTGACCGCGCCGCCGGTGCCGGTGCCGATGGCCACGGCCAGCCGTTCCGGGTCGGTCTGCGGGCTGCCCGCGTCAGCCCAGGCCTCGCGGGCGGCCAGGATCGCGACCTGCTCGCAGCGGTCGAGCCGCCTGGCCGTGGGCCTGCCGAGCAGCTCGGCCGGGTCGGCGGTGAGGCGGCCCGCGATGCGCGAGGGCATGGCCGCGGCCCAGTCCTCCTCCAGGGCGACCACGCCGGAACGTCCTGCCAGCAGCCCCGCCCAGGTGGTGGCGGCGTCGTGCCCCAGCGGGGTCATCGCGCCGGCACCGGTGATCACAACGTCGGTCATGAGTTCCACGCTGCCAGCTCGCCGCCTCGCGGAACGGGGTGGCGATCCGCCAAGGTGGCGGGCCGGATCTTGTGGCGGCCCTATATGGCCAGAGCCGAACGCACCAGGGCGGCTTTCACCGTCTCCGCGGGCAGATCCATGGTCTGCACCACGCCCCACTGCAGGGCGCCGAGCACGGCCCAGCCGCGGATGCGGGTCTCGGGATCGGGGTCGGTGCCGACCAGCTTGGCGAAGATGACGTCGCGGAAGGTCCGGATCGCCTCGCCCGGTGAGCCGGGCGGGGCCTCGTCGGCGCCGCCCAGGTCCTCCATGAGCAGCCGGAGCACGGCCCGGTGGCGCACCACGAACTCGGCCAGCCCTTCCACCAGCGCCCGGCGGTCGGGGAAGTCGGTGCCGAGCAGCGTGAAGATGTCGTCGGCCGCGGGCGCGATCAGTTCGGCCGCGAGCCGGTCCTTCGGGTGGAAGTGGTAGGCGACGGCCGTCTTGGTCAGCCCGACCGCCGTGGCGATGTCGGCCAGCGAGGTGGCGGCGTAGCCGCGTTCTGCGAACAGCTCCCGGGCGGCGGCGAGGATGCGGCTGCGGGTGTCCTGCGCATCGTCGAGTGTGGTCATCGTCTCATTTCTTGCCGGGTATTCCGGCCTTATCGTAGTCCTGTACGGGCGTACAGGACGGGGGTAGAAATGACCGGTTTACTTGGGCGGCTCGGTGGATGGTGTGCGCGGCACGGCTGGATCGTGCTGGTGGTGTGGGTGGTCGCGGCCGCCGGGTTGATGGGCGGGAGCCTGGCCGCCGGCCGTCCGGTGAGCAACGACGTGACGATCCCGGGCACCGACGCCCAGCGCGCGCACGACCTGATGCGCCAGGGCTTCGGACCCGGTTACGCCACGGGCGGGACCGTGCAGCTCGTGGTCTACTCCGACAAGGGGCCGCTGATCGCCGAGCGCAGGAAGCAGGCCGTGGACGCGGCCATCGTGGCGATCCACCGGCTGCCGCACGTCGTGCAGGTCGACACGCCCTTCCGCTACGGCGGCATCTCCTCCAACCTGCGCATCGGCCTGATCACCGTGCGCCTGCAGGGACACGACCCCGCCAAGCTCGCCGAGACCACGCAGGCCGTGTCCAGGGCCGCCGACCCGGCGCGGAGCGTCGGGATGGAGGTCGTGGCGGCCGACAGCTCGACCCCGGCCGACAAGGAGATCAAGACGGGGCCCAGCGAGATCATCGGCGTGACGTGCGCGCTGCTGGTGCTGGTGTTCGCGTTCGGAACGCTGGTCGCGGCGCTGGTGCCGATCTTCACCGCGCTGGTCAGCGTCGCCGCGGGACTGGGCGTGATCGGGCTGCTCGGCCACGTCGTGGACGTGCCCAAGCAGGCGGGCATCATGGCCACGATGATCGGGCTCGGGGTGGGCATCGACTACGCGCTGTTCCTGCTGTCGCGGCACCGGAAACTGCTGGCCACCGGCGTGCCCGTGTACGAGTCGGTCCGCCGTACCGTGGCCAGTTCGGGCGGGGCGGTCGTGTTCGCCGGCGGCACCGTCATCATCGCGCTGAGCGCGCTGATGCTCGGCGGGTTCCCGCTGCTGCGCACGCTGGGGTGGATCACCGGCATCTCCGTGGTCTGCGCGGTGCTCACCTCGGTGACGCTGGTGCCCGCGCTGCTCGGGCTGCTCGGGCACCGGGTCAACGCGCTGAAGGTGCCCTTCCTGGGCAGGCGTCCGGAATCCGGCGGGTGGGGCGGGCTCGGCGCGTGGGTGGCGCGCAGGCCCTGGCGGGTGCTGGCGGCCAGCGTGCTGGTGCTGACCGCGCTCGCGGCCCCGGCCCTGGCGCTCAAGCTCGGGCCGCTCGACGACGGGTACGGCGCGGCGGACTCGCAGGGGCGTCGGGCCTACGAGCTCATGTCGGTCGGGTTCGGACCGGGGGCCAACGGGCCGATGGTCGTGGTCGCCGAGCTGCCGTCGAAGGTGGAGTCGGTATCGGATCCGCTGGTGACCGGGCTCTCTCGCGATATCGCGGATATTTCTGGTGTGGCACACGTGACGCCCGCGAAGCTCAACACCTCCGGGCGGTCGGTGCTTCTCCAGGCGGTCCCCTCCTACGCCCCGAGCGACCCGCGCTCCGCCGCCGTCGTGCGTGACATCCGCGCGCTGTCGCCACGGATCCACGTGGGCGGCAAGGTCGCCGCGCTCGCCGACGCCGGCGACCGCATGTCGGAGCGGACGCCGCTGGTCATCGGCGTGGTGGTGCTGCTCAGCGCCCTCCTGCTGCTGTTCGCCTTCCGCGCGCCGGTGGTGGCGGTGAAGGCCGCGCTGATGAACCTGGTCTCCCTCGGCGCCGCCTTCGGAGCCCTCGCGCTGGTGTTCTCGATCGGCCTGGGCAGCCGTCTCGTCGGGATGGACCCGCCGGCGGACGCCTCGTACGTGCAGACCCTGTTCTTCACGGTGCCGATCGAGAGCTACGTCCCGCTCATGCTCTTCGCGGTGCTGTTCGGGTTGTCCATGGACTACGAGGTGTTCCTGCTGACCTCCGTACGGCAGGCGTACCTGAGCCATGGCGACAACCGCCGCGCGGTGGCGGAGGGCCTCGGGTCGACCGGCCGGGTGATCACGTCGGCGGCGCTCATCATGGTCGCCGTCTTCGTCGCGTTCATCGCCTATCCCGACCCGATGGTCAAGACGTTCGGCGTGGGCCTGGCCGTGGCGATCGCGGTGGACGCCACGATCATCCGCGGCTTCCTCGTGCCCGCCACGATGGTCCTGCTCGGCCGCCTCAACTGGTGGTGCCCCCGCTGGTTGGATCGTCTGCTGCCCAACCTGTCAGTCGAGGGACACGAAGAGGAGGCCGAGCCGGAGCCGCGCCCCCTGGCCTACTTGCAGCTTTCGAATCCGGAGACGTAACCGTCGTGGAACCCCTTCTGGAACGGCGAGCTCCCTGACGAGGGCGGGTCGAAGGGCTTCTTGCCCTTGCAGTCGCTCCTGCCCTCGACGAATCCCTGGCCGAAGCCCTTCCTGTACTGCTTCTTCTGCGGCGACGGCGCCTTCTTCTGCGGCGACGGCGCCTTCTTCTGCGGCGACGGCGCGTGCACGGCGGCGACCGTCCTCGTGGCCGAGCTCGTGGGGTTGGCCCAGACGGGTGCCGCCGTGGCCCCGAACGCGAGGGCGGTGAGAAGCGCCGAACCCGCTACCAGTGTGGCGCGCATCTCTGACCCCTTCCTTCCCGTGCCGGGGGAGGCCCCCGGCCTTCACCTGCCAGCATGACGACGGCCCTGTCACTCCGGCGTGATGCGGGCGTGACGGCGGCGTCACCGGGGATGCAGATCGGCGATGAGCTGCCTGATGCGGCTCGTCGGGCGCAGGCCGAGCTCGTGGCGCAGGCCCCGCTCGTACAGCTCGAAGCGGCGCAGGGCCTCGGCCTGGTTGCCCTCGGCCAGGTGCGCCCGGATGAGGGCGGCGCAGGCGCTCTCCCGCAGCGGGTCGGCGCCCACGGCCACGCACGCCGCGGCGACCGCGTCGGCGTGCCGCCCCGACTCGAGGAAGAGCGCCGACAGGGCCTCCAGCGCGTGCAGCCGCAGCTGGCGCCACTCGGCGGCGGGCGCCAGCACCCAGTCGTCGTACCAGCCGGGCAGCAGGTCGTGGGAGAGCAGATCGACGGCGCGCGCGCCGAGGTCGTCCGCATCGACGGGCGCCGCCGGGTCGAGGATGCGCTGGGCCAGGTCCCGGGCGCGGCGGAAGTCGACGTCCGTGCCCGGGGCCAGCCGGATCTCGCTCGTCCCGATGTGCAGGAGCCGCTTGCCGTTGCCGTCCAGGCGCACCAACGCCGAGCGCAGGCTGGCGTGCGCCCGGCGCTCGGGGGCGTCGGGCCAGAGCATGGCGGCCATCAGGTGGCGGGAGACGGGCCGGCTGTCCAGGCCGAGGAAGGCGAGCAGGCGTTCGGTGCCGCTGCCAACGGCGATCTGGTCGTCCCCGGCGAGCAGGCGGAAACCGCCCAGTAGGACGAGGCGGAGCTCCACATGGTCCTCCCGGTCCTTTCCGTGTCTTTCACGATACTCACCCGGTTCACGGTGGTTTCCGGGGGTCGACGTGCGTGGTCAAACCCGGTGGCCGGTAGATCGTCGGCCAGAATGGTGCCCGTGAGGCACAGCGAGGCGGGCATCGCCTACTCCCGGACGGGAACAGGGGAGACGGTCGTGCTGCTGCACGGCTGGCCGGGCGGCCGCGGCGACTACGACCGGGTGGTGCCGCTGCTCGACGACTCCTTCGACGTGGTGGTGCCCGACCTGCGCGGCTTCGGCGCCTCGGTCAAGGGCCCCGGCGAGTACGACGCGCCCGGCCAGGCCCGCACCGTCCTCGGCCTGCTCGACGAGCTGGGCGTACGGCGGGCCGTCCTGGCCGGCTACGACATCGGCAGCCGCATCGCCCAGGCCGTGGCCAGGCAGCGGCCCGAGCTCGTGGCGAGGCTGGTGCTGAGTCCGCCGCTGCCCGGCATAGGGGAGCGGATCCTGCACGCGCACAAGGAGTTCTGGTACCAGGCCTTCCACCAGCTGCCGCTGGCCGAGCGGCTGATCGACGGCAATCCCTGCGCGGTCCGCGAGTACCTGCTCCACTTCTGGACGCACTGGTCGGGGCCGTCGTTCACGATCGACGACGACCGCCTGGAACGCCTGGTCACCGACTACTCGGCGCCGGGCGCGTTCACGGCGTCCATCGCCTGGTACCGGGCGGGCGGCGGGGCCGTGGCCGCGTCGCTGGCCGAGCAGGTACCCCAGGAGCGCATCGCGACGCCGACGGCCGTGCTGTGGCCCGAGCACGACCCGCTCTTCCCCGTCGAGTGGAGCGACCGGATCGCCGAGTTCTTCTCCGACGCCCACCTGACCTTCATCCCGGACTGCGGCCACTTCGTCCCGGTCGAGCGCCCCGAGACCGTCGCCGACGCGATACGGGAGCCAACGGCGGAATGACCCGGTGATCTCTTGCTGGACCACCACGGCATCGACAGGTCCCTGGCTGAGGAGGCCTAGGAGGCGCGCCGTACAAGCGTGTCTCAGGGGAAGACGATGACGCTGCGGGCGACCGCGCCGTCGCGGACGTGGGTCATGGCCTGGTCGACCTGGTCCAGGGGGAGGCGTTCGGTGATCAGGCCGTTCAGGTCGAGGCGGCCGCGCAGGTACTGCTCGGCGAGCATGGGCAGGTCGCGGTGCGGGGCCGCGTCGCCGCCCTGGGTGCCCATCAGGCGGCGCGAGGAGAACAGCAGCGCCGGGTCGATCTCGGCCGGCTGCCCGTGCGGCGGGCTGCCGACCATGACTGTGGTGCCGCCCGGCTGGGTGGCGGCGAAGGCCTGAGCCAGCACGCCCGGCACGCCCGTCACGTCGAAGGCGTACTCCACGCCGCCCCTGACCAGCTCGCCCACCTGGCGCGGCAGGTCCTCGACCAGCAGTGAGGCGGTGGCGCCGAAGCGCTCGGCCAGCTTGAGCTTCTGCTCGGCCACGTCGGCGGCGATGATCGTGGTCGCCCCCGCGAGCACGGCGCCCTGGATGACGTTGAGGCCGACGCCGCCGCAGCCGACCACGAGCACGCTGGAGCCGGGGGTGACGCGGGCGACGTTCATGACCGCGCCGACGCCGGTGATGACCCCGCAGGCCAGCAGGCACATCGCGTCGAACGGCGCGTCCTTGGCGATCTTCACGCAGGTGGACTCGCGGACCACGGCGTACTCGGCGAAGGAGCCGATCCCGATGAATCGCCGTACTTCCTGATCGCCGGTGGAGACGCGTGGCTCGCCGCCCATGATCGCGGTGATCCTGGCGGGTCCCGAGCACAGGTGGAAGCGGCCCGCGCCGCACTGGCGGCACTTCCCGCACGGCCCGCTCATCGAGATGATCACGTGATCGCCCGGTTTGACCGCCGTCACGCCCTCGCCGACGCTCTCGACGATCCCGGCGCTCTCGTGTCCCAGGATGAACGGCAGGCGGGACACGACCGGGCTCTTGCCGTCCACCGCCTTGAGGTCCGACCCGCACACGCCGGACGCCTTGATCTGGACGCGCACCTCGCCGGGACCCGGGTCGGCGATCTCCACCTCGCGGATCTCCATCGGTGCGTGGAAGCCGGTCAGCAGGGCGGCACGCATCAGCATGCCGATCACGCTATCCGGGCAAGCGATTGCTTGGCTACCTCCCTTGACGCGTTTTCCGGCGAAATCTACGCTCACACAAAACCAAGCGAGCGCTAGGCCAAAATCAGTGGAGGGTCGAATGCGGCGAGGACTGTGTGCGGCAGCGGCGCTCGTGCTGCTCGCCGGGTGCGCAGCACAGCAGAAGGGCAGCTCGGAAGCCGGCACGCAGGGCGTGACGGACACGACGGTCAAGGTGGGCGGAGTCCTGACCAAGACCAGCGCGAGCGGCTACTCCACCAAGGACGCCGAGATCGGGGCGAAGGCCAGGTTCGAGCGGGCCAACACCGAAGGCGGCGTGAACGGGCGGAAGATCGAGTTCATCGGGGCGGAGGACGACAACCAGGACGCCGCCAAGGGCGACGCGGCCGCCAAGAAGCTCGTGCAGAAGGACCAGGTCTTCGCGCTCGTGCCCGTGCACGCGCCCAACTTCGGCGGCGCCGCCTTCCTCGAGCAGCAGGGCGTGCCCTGGTTCGGCTGGGCGACGGGGCCGCAGTGGTGCGGCACCAGGACCGGCTTCGGCTACAACGGCTGCCTGGCGCCCAAGCCGGGCGCCGGATCCCAGACCTGGTGGGGCAGGCAGATGGCCGACCTGCTCGGCGGGGCCGCGGGCAAGACCGTGTACGTGCAGACCACCGACTCCAGCGGCAGCAAGTACGGCGGGACCACGATCTCGCAGTCGTTCCAGGCGGCCGGGTTCCAGCTCGTCGGCCTCGACTCCGGGCTGCCCGCGGCCGCACCGCCGCCCGACTGGCTGCCGTACGTCAACAAGATCATGACCTCGAACGGCGGCAAGGCGCCCGACATCGTCGTCTCGATCATCGCGGGCACGAAGTTCAACGTCGGCCTCTACTCGGCACTGAAGAAGGCCGGATACCGGGGCGCGCTCACCGACGCCACCAGCTACGACCCCGCCATCCTCAAGGACCCGGCCAGCGCACAGGCGCTCGAGGGCGTGATCGCCGCCCCCATGTTCGAACCCTTCGAGTCGTCCGCGCCGGAGATCGCCCAGTTCAGGAAGGACGTCGAGAAGGTCGCGCCCGGCGCCCAGCTCACCCAGCACATGGCGATCGGCTACTGGTCGGCCGACATCTTCCTCGACATGCTGAAGAAGGCGGGCAAGGACCTGACCAGGGAGAAGTTCCTGTCCGTGGGCAACGGCTCCTACAGCTACCAGAACGCCGGCTTCGGCAAGGTCGACTACCCCAGGGACCACAGCGAGCCCAACGGCTGCGGCGCGCTGGTCAAGCTGGTCAACGGGGCGTTCCAGGTGGCCAAGAACATGAAGTGCTTCGACAACGTGCCGCTGAAATGATCCTCGGCTACATCCTCAGCGGGCTGGTCACCGGCGGCGTCTTCGCCATCATGGGCGCGGGCCTGACCCTGTCCTACGCCGCGACCGGAGTACTCAACTTCGCCCACGGCGCGATCGGCTTCCTGACCGCGCTGCTGTTCTACCAGCTCACCTTCGTGCTGCCCGCGTGGCTGGCGGCGCTGGTCGCGGTCGGGGTCTTCGCGCCCGGGCTCGGCTACCTGCTGCACCTGTCCATGTTCCGCAGGCTCGCGGTCGCGGGCGAGACCGCCCAGATCGTCGCCACGATCGGCCTGACCATCGCGCTGCCCGCCCTCGGGCTGCTCGCCGTCGACGTCCTCGACCTGCCCGGCGCGGACGCCACCGCCCTGCCGCGCGGCATCGGGCCGCACCCCGCGATCCCCGTCGGGCTGCTCGACTCCGACCAGCTGATCACCTTCGGCTTCTCGGCCGTGGCCGCCGGCTTCCTGTGGCTGTTCATCCGGCACACTCCGTACGGCCTGCGGATGCGGGCCTGCGTGGACCGGCCTCGGCTGGCCCGGTTACGCGGGATCGACGCCGATGCGACCTCCGCCGTGGCGTGGATGCTCGGGTCCCTGCTGGCCGGGCTCGCCGGGGTACTGGCCGTGCCCGTCCTGGGGCTGGATGCCACGGCGTACACGGTGCTGCTGTTCGCCTCCGCCACGGCCTCGGTGTTCGGGCGGCTGCGGTCGATCCCGGTGACCTTCGCCGCCGGGCTGGGGCTCGGGGTGGTGCAGAACCTGGTCGCCGGGTACACCGACTTCCTGTCGGAGATCACCGGCCTGCGGACCGCCGTGCCCGTCATCCTGCTCTTCGCCGGCCTCCTGCTGTTCAACCGCTCCCGCGAACGCGTCGCCGGCACCTCATCCACCGACCTCGACACCCCACCCAGCCCGGCCCCTACCCTCCCCGCGCCTCCCACGATTGCCAACACCGCCAAGCCACCCCACACCCCAGCCGACGTCGACGATTCGCCCCACACCCCTGCGGATGTCGGCGAGTCGTCCCGCGCCCCTGCGGCTGTTGGCGAGTCGTCCCGCGCCCCTGCGGATGTCGGAGAGTCGTCTGGCACCGTTGGCCAGCCGCCCATGCGCCCTGCGATTGGTGACGAAGGCGAGCTGTCCCGCGCCCCTGCGGCTGGTGGCGTCGGCGAGGCGTTCCATGTCCCGGTGATCGCTGGCGTCGGCGGGGTGGTGGGAGCTCGCTCGGAGGTGGGGGCTGTCGACGTCGGTCGGGTGCCGGGTCCTGCGGTTCCTGGCGGTTCGCCCAGGAATGCGGGGCGGGTCATGGTCGTCCGGTCCCGGTTGCCGTGGGCCGGTCTGGTTGCCGTGCTGGTGGCTTTCGCGCTGCTTGGGCCCACGTACTACGTGGGCGTGGCGGCACAGGGGCTCGTACTCGCCCTGATCTTCTGCTCCTTCGTGGTGGTCACCGGGATCGGCGGCATGGTGAACCTGGCCCAGGCCTCCTTCGCCGCCATGGCGGCGCTCACCTGCGGCTGGGCGTTCGCCTCCGGCCTGCCGTTCTTCGCCGCGATCCTGCTCGGCGTGCTGGCGGCCACCCTGGTCGGCGTACTCGTCGCACTCCCGGCGTTGCGGCTCGGCGGCCGGGTCCTGACCCTGGCCACGCTCGCCCTGGCCCTCCTGGCGGACCAGGTGCTCTTCCAGGTGGACGCCTTCAGCAACGGGACCATCGGCTGGCAACTACCCGCCCTCGGCCTCGGTTTCGCGGACACCTCCTCGCCCCGGGTCCAGGTACTCCTCCTGCTCGCCCTCATCGGCGTGGTGGCCCTCCTGGTCCGCAACCTCACCCGCTCGGCCTCCGGCCGCGCCATCCTCGCCGTCAGATCGGCACCCGCCGCCGCCATCACCTCCGGCCTCTCCACCGTCCGCACCAAGATCACCCTCTTCGCCCTGGCCTCGGCCATCGCCGGCCTCGGCGGCGTCCTCTTCGCCATCTCCAAGGGCTCCATCACAGCCACCGACCTACCGGCCTTCTCAGGCTTCGTCTGGCTGGCCATCGTCGTCCTCCAAGGCGTCCGCCGCATCCCCGGCGCCCTCCTGGGCGGCCTGATAGCCGTCGCGATCCCCGAACTCCTGGCCACCTGGCACATCTCCTCCCACATAGGCGCCATCCTCTTCGGCACAGGCGGCATCCTCCTCGCCCACCACCCCCAAGGCCTCCTCCCACCCCCCACCCCACCAACCCCCACCACCGAAGCACCCGGCACCGAAGCACCCGGCACCGAAGCACCCGGCACCGAAGCACCCGGCACCGAAGCGCCCGGCACCGGAGTGCCGAGCAGCGGAGCGTCCGGTACCGAGGCATCGCGTTCCGGAGCGCTAGGCGCCGCCGCACCGGCCGCCCCACCTCAACCGGGTCGCCCAGGCGCCGGGTGGGCGGGTAGGGACGGCGGTGATGCTCGGCGCCCAGGTACGGCGAGCGCCGTACCCAGCACCGGAGCACCTAGCACCCGAGCGCCTGGCACGGACGCACCGGGTTTTGGAGCGCTAGGCGCCGACGCGCCGGGCGCGACATCCCGGCCGGGTCGCCCAGGCGCCGGGTCGGTGGGCAGGGACGGTGGCGATGCTCGGCGCCCAGGTACGGCGGGTGATGACGATGGTGATGCTCGGCGCTCTGGTGCGGTGAGCAGCGCACCAGGTGTGCCTCGCCAGGGTGGCAGGGTGCTGGCTGGTACGCCGGTGTCGGCTTCTCCACGTACAGAGGTGCCGGGCTCAGAGGCGTCGGGTGTTGGGGTGGATGGTGGGGTCGGGGTGTTTCGGATGGCGGGGGTAGTGGCGGGATATGGGGACGTGAACGTGTTGCGGGGGGTTGATCTGGAGGTGCGGGCGGGGGAGGTTGTGGCGTTGTTGGGGGCCAACGGGGCTGGGAAGTCGACTGCCTGTGCTGTGGCGGCGGGGGATCTGGCCGCCTGGGCGGGGAGCGTCACGCTTGATGGGCGGGATGTCACGGGGTGGCCGGCGCATCGGAGGGCCCGGGCGGGGATTCTGCTCGCGCCTGAGGGGCGGGGCGTCTTTCCGGGGCTGAGCGTGGAAGAGAATCTGCGTACCTGGCTGCCGGATCCGGCGGCGGTGTATGAGCGGATGCCTCAGCTGGCGGCTCGCCGTACCGTCCTGGCCGGGGCGTTGTCGGGCGGTGAGCAGCAGCTTCTGACGCTGGCGCCCGCGCTTGTGCGGCCGCCGCGGGTGCTGATCGCGGATGAGCCGTCGTTGGGGCTGGCGCCGTTGGTGACGGGGCAGGTGTTCGAGGTGTTCGCCGAGTTGCGGGCGCTCGGGGTGGCGTTGCTGCTGGTCGAGGAGAAGGCCACGGAGGCGCTGGCGATCGCGGATCGGGTGGCGTTCATGCGGTTGGGGCGGGTCACGTGGTGCGGTCCTCGCCAGGACGTCGACCCCGACCGCCTCACCGCTGCCTATCTGGGGGTGTTATGAGCCCCGCCCCACCGACCTCTCGCTATTCAGCGACCCGCGATTCCCGGGGTCCCGCGACGCCTCCTGCTCGGGATGTGGCGGCCAAGGCCGATGACCGTGACGGGGCACCGCCACCGACGAGGACGCGTCGATGCCCACGACCCGGGATCCGTCAGCGCCTGCTCCCCGGGAAGCGCGAGTGCCCGGTGAGCGGGTGCTCGGGAGTCGGTGGCGTTGGCTGGTGGGGACGCGGCGGGCTGCGTGCCCCGGCGGCACGGAGGCGGTTGGCCCTCGAGGTGTGGCGGGGTCTGGTGAGTGGGGTGTGGGTGCTTGGGGGTGGCGGTGCTGACTGGTGGGGATGCGGCGGGCTGCGTGGTCCGGGGCGCGGAGGTGTCTGGTGCTCGGGCGGTAAGTGGGTGTGGGTGCTTGGGGGCGGCGGTGCTAACTGCTCGGGATGTGGTGGGCGGCGCGGCTCGGGGCGTGGAGGTGGCTGGTCCTCGGGGTGCGGTGGGTTGTGCTTGTTGGGGTGTGGGGGTGTCCGGTGAGTGATCGGGGGGCGGTGGTGCTGGTTGGTGAGGAGGTAGGGATGCCTGGGGTCTCCGATTCGGAGGTTCCTGCTGGTCGGGGGGTGGTCGCGTTGGCTGGGCGGGAGGTGGGGGTGTTCGGCAGGCGCGGTGCGGGGGTGCTGGGCGGGGCGGGGGTTGAGGTTGGTGGGGGTGTGATGGTGGCTGTGCGGGGTGGGGTGGGGCTTTTGGTGCGTGGTGGGGTGATGTTGGTGGTGGAGATGGGCGGGAGCGAGTGATGTTGGGGGTTGAGGGGGTTTCGGTGGCGTTTGGTGGGGTGCGGGCGTTGGAGGGGGTGTCGTTTGAGGTGCCGCGGGGGGAGGTGTGCGGGGTGATCGGGCCCAACGGGGCCGGGAAGACGACGTTGTTCGATGTGGTGTCGGGGTTGCGGCGGCCGAATACCGGGCAGGTGCGCGTGGCGGGGGCCGATGTGACCGGGTGGTCGGCGTTGCGGCGGGCGCGGGGTGGGGTGCGGCGGACGTTTCAGCGGACGCAGGTGTTCGGGGGGCTGAGCGTGCGGGACAACGTGCTCGCCGCGCTTGACTGGCATGGCGGGGGCGGTGGGATGGTCGCGGATCTGGCGGGGTGGCCGGGGCGGCGGCGGCTCGAGGGCGAGCGGCGGGAACGCGTCGCGGAGGTCCTGGAACTGTGCGGGCTCGGCGGGTTGGGCGATGCGTACGCTGACTCGCTGCCGGTGGGGCAGCGGCGGCTGGTGGAGCTCGCTCGGGCGCTGGTCGATCGGCCTCGGGTGTTGCTGCTCGATGAGCCCACGTCCGGGCTGGACGCTGAGCAGACGGGGCGGTTGGGGGAGATCCTGCGGGGGTTGTCCACCACGATTCTGCTGGTGGAGCACGATATGGGGTTTGTCATGGGGGTTTGCGACCGGCTGGTGGTGCTCGATCTCGGGCGGGTCATCGCCGCCGGGGCGCCGGGCGAGGTGCGCGCCGATCCGTCCGTTCGTGCCGCCTATCTGGGGTGACTTACGCCTGTTCGTGTCGCCTACCTCGGGTGATTTGGCTCTTGTACGGCAGGCCTCCGGCACCGACCGCCCGCCGTACTTCGGCTGAGGGCCCGTGTCCGGCGCTTCTGGCGAGTCGGGGATGCTTGCTCGTCGTTACGGCGCTTCGTGAGCCGGGTGCCGCGGTTCCGGTGGCTCGCCGTACTCGGGCGCCGGGCTTGGCCGTACACCTTCTCGCCGGCCCGGCGCCGTGGGAGGGGTGGCGGGTTCCCGCCGTAAGGGTGCAGGGGCTTCGTTCGGCTTCTTGTAGACCCGGCGATGATGCGGTCAGGCGTGGTGTTCGGTGAAGGTGAGGATGCGTTGCCAGGCGTCCTGGCAGGCCGCTGCCCACTGGGCGTAGGTGCGGTCGAAGAAGCTGTGGGGGGCGCCTTCGTAGACGTGCGTCTCGTTGGGGGTTCCGGCGCGGTCCAGGGCGGCGGTGAAGGTGTCGTATTCCTCGGGGCTGGTGGCCGTGTCGGCGCCGGCGCGGAGGAGGAGGACGGGCGAGCCGGGTGTGTCGGGCACGTGGCCGATGACGCGGATCACCGGGTAGAAGCCGATCCCGCCCGCGAGCCCGTTGCCCTCGATGGCCTGGCGGAGCGACTGGCCGCCGCCCATGCAGAAGCCGACGGTGAACACGGGGCCGGACAGCTCGGCGGTGGCGGCCGCGGCGTCGGCTCGGACGTGGTCGGAGGTCAGGCGCCTGACGTGGGACATGAAGTCGAAGTCCGATGGCCGCTCGCCCAGGCCCGCCGTACGGCCGAAGTAGTCGATCGCGACGGTCGGGAAGCCGGCCTCGGCGAAGCGGACGGCCAGGTCCCGGTAGAACGGGTGGAGGCCGCGCACGTCCGGCAGGAGCACGATCGAGCGCCCGTTGGGCGAGGCGGGATCGGCGCGGTAGGCCATGAGGCGGTTGCCGTCGGCGGCTGTCAGCTCGAGCGGGCCGTGCGAGGCGACCTCGCCCACGACGGGCGGTGCGGGCGGACGGCTGTCATCGGAGTGACACATGATCCCAGCCAAGCACCCGGCGCTGCCTCTCGCCAGAGGGCCACGCCGGGGCTAGGTGAACAGGTGACCGGAGTTGACGTCGAGGGTGGCGCCGGTGATGGCCCTGGCGTGGTCGGAGGCCAGGAAGATGACGGCGCGGGCGACGTCCTCCTCGGTGGCGATGCGGCGCAGCGCCATGGCGCGCACGTCGCGGTCGAGGATGTCGTCGAACGTGACGCCCTCGGCCGCCGCCCGGGTGCGCATCCAGTCGTCGAGCACCTCGCTGGCGATCCAGCCGGGCGCCACGCAGTTGACCCGGACGCCTGAGGGCCCGAGTTCGTCGGCCAGGCAGTGGGACAGCAGGTGGGCGCCGGCCTTGCCGACCGCGAAGTCTGACCGGCCCGCGTAGCCCTTGCGCGAGGACATCGAGGTGACGTTGACGATCGCGCCGGAACCCTGGGCGACCATCACGGGCGCGAGGTACCGGCAGGCGACGAGCGTGCCGAAGGCGCCGATGTCGACGGCCTCGCGCCACGAAGCCAGGTCCGCGGGGGACATGTCCAGCACGTTCCTGCGGTGTGTGCCCGGGAATGCGGCGTTGACCAGCACGTCCACCCGCCCGTAGCGGTCGAGGACCGCCTCGGCGACGGTCTGCATGTCGGCGGGCACGGTGACGTCCGCGCTCATCGTGACCGCGCCGGGGAGCTCCCGCGGCGTCCTGGCCACCCCGACGACGCGAGCTCCTTCGGCGGCCATGAGCCCGGCCAGCGTACGGCCGAGCCCGGGCCCCGCTCCGGTGATGACGGCGACCTTGTCCTGGAGCAGCATGCCGTGATCGTAACAAGCGCTTGGCCAGATGGCGGGTCAGGAGCGGGTCATCGCAGCCGGATGGCGGTTGTGCGGG
This sequence comes from Nonomuraea sediminis, assembly GCF_018531495.1. Taxonomy (GTDB): domain Bacteria; phylum Actinomycetota; class Actinomycetes; order Streptosporangiales; family Streptosporangiaceae; genus Nonomuraea; species Nonomuraea sediminis. The sequence continues at coordinate 245,695 of NZ_JAHDTI010000006.1, read as the reverse complement.
TCGCGGCCCGTCTCGCACGATCAGGTCATGGCCACTCATCCGAACCTCGACCCCGAGCTGCGCGCCGGGCTCGAGCAGCTGCACCTGCCCGAGTACGAGCTGACCCTGGACAACATCGCCGAACGGCGGGCCGAGTTCAACGCCGTGATCGCGGCCACCCCGCTGCCGGAGACCACGGTGTCGATCGAGGACAGGCAGGTCCCGGGTCCCGAGGGCGAGCCCGACATCCGGCTGCGGATCTACCGTCCCGCCGAGCCGTCCGGCACGGCGCGGCCCGCCCTGTACTGGATCCACGGCGGCGGCATGATCGTGGGCACGCCCGAGATCGACGACGCCCACCTGGTCCCGATCGTCGAGCAGCTGGGCATCGTGGCCGTGTCCGTCGAGTACCGCCTGGCGCCCGAGCACCCGCACCCCGCGCCGGTCGAGGACTGCTACGCGGGCCTGGTGTGGACCGCCAAGAACGCCGCCGAGCTGGGCATCGACCCGTCGCGGCTGGCCCTGGGCGGGGCGAGCGCCGGCGGAGGACTGGCCGCGGCCACCGCGCTGCTCGCCCGTGACAGGGGCGGACCCGCGCTGGTGCTGCAGCTGCTGATGTGCCCGATGCTGGACGACCGCAACATCACCCCGTCCAGCCACGAGTTCACCGAGGCCGTGGTGTGGAACAGGGAGGCGAACCTGCTCGGGTGGAGGGCGCTGCTCGGTGACAGGGCCGGCACGGACGACGTCCCGCCTTACGCGGCGCCGGCGCGGGCGACGGACCTGTCGGGGCTGCCGCAGGCGTTCGTGGACGTGGGCGAGCTCGAGGTCTTCCGCGACGAGTGCATCGACTACGTGCTGCGGCTGGCCCAGGCCGGGGTGTCGACCGAGTTCCACCTCTATCCGGGGGCCTTCCACGGCTTCGACATGATGATCCCGAACACCGAGATCGGGGCGCGGGCCCAGGCGGCCAGGGTGGCCTCGCTCAGGCGGGCTCTGTTGCGCTGAGCCGTACCAGGGCCAGGGCGAGGTGGGCGCGCAGGCTCCCGGCGGAGTCGGCGAGCGAGAAGCCGAGCACCGACTCCGCGCGGGCGATGCGCGCGGCCATCGAGCTGTGGTGCAGGTGGACGGTGGTGGCGGCGGCGCGGATCGAGCCCGCCACGCACAGCGCCCGCACCGCCGTCAGCGCCTCCTCGCCCAGCCTCCTGGCGGCCCGCACGTCGGGCAGTTCCTCGATCGCGGCCGGAGGCAGGTCGGCGAAGAGCGCGAGCGCGCCCAGCTCGCTCCAGCGCACCACCCGGTCGTGCGGACCCGTGAAGCGCAGCGCGGTCCGCGCGCCCGCCCAGGACTCGGCGACCCGCAGGCCGGGCAGCTCGGGTCCGATCCCGACGCGCGCGCCGTCGGGCAGCGCCTGCACCGCGGGCGAGGTCAGGACCGCGTCCACCGCGCCGACGCGGGCCACGCGCACGTGCCCGCCGAGCGCGCGGATGCCCGCCACCTCGCCCGAGACGGCCAGCGCCTGCACCGGCATCGCCGGGCCGAACCCGAGCAGCCGCAGCGCCCTGGTGCGCTCCGCCTCGCCGATGTCGGCCGACAGCGCCAGCTCGACCAGCGCGGGGTCCTGTGCCGTCGCACGCTCGAGCGTCACCTCGGCGGCCACGGCGAAGCGCTCCAGCACGATCTCGTCGAGCCCGTGCGGCTCGCCGTCGCGTTCCATCCAGACCAGCCGCGTCCCCTCGGGTGGCGCGGCGACGGTCTCCACCGTGAGGTCGGCCCGGTACGTCCGGCCCGTCGCGGCGTCGTGCAGCCCGACGGGGCACTGGGCGAGCCGGGCGGTGGCCATGAGCAGGGAGGGGACGGTGACGTGGTCCCGCACCAGCGAGTCGAAGTACGCGATCACCCGCACGGCGCTCTCCGCGTCGGCGTCCAGCGTCGACAGCCTGAGCAGGAGTCCTCGCACCGGCCAAGCCTACCCCGCTGGATCCGTAACCAAGCGTGCGCTAGTTTGGTCGGTGTGGATCTCGACTTCTCCGAGGCCGAGCAGGCCTTCCGCGCCGAGGTGCGCGCCTGGCTGGCCGCCCACGTCCCCCAGGACCTGCCGTCCATGGACACCGCCGAGGGCTTCGAGGCGCACCGCCGCTGGGAGGCGGAGCTGACCGAGGCCCGGCTGTCGGTCGTGTCCTGGTCGCGCGAGTACGGCGGGCGGGACGCGTCCCTGATCGAGTGGCTCATCTTCGAGGAGGAGTACTGGGCCGCGGGAGCCCCCGCCAGGGTGACCCAGAACGGCATCTTCCTGCTGGCCCCTACGCTCATGCGCTTCGGCACCCCCGAACAGCGGCAGGACCTGCTGCCCAGGATGGCCCGCGCCGACGACGTGTGGGCGCAGGCCTGGTCGGAGCCCGAGGCGGGCAGCGACCTGGCGGCGCTCACCTCCAGGGCCGAGCGGGACGACGGCGGCTGGCGGCTCTACGGGCACAAGACGTGGAGCTCGCGGGCCGCCTTCGCCTCCCACGGGTTCGGCCTGTTCCGCACCGGCGGCGAGCGGCACCACGGGCTGACGTACTTCCTGTTCCCGCTGGATGAGGTCACGGTCAGGCCGATCGCGCAGCTGGACGGCGAGCACGGGTTCGCCGAGCTGTTCTTCGACGGCGTGTTCGTGCCCGACTCGATGGTGCTCGGCCAGGTCGGCGAGGGGTGGCGGATCGCGATGGCCACCACCTCGTCCGAACGCGGGCTCGCCCTGCGCAGCCCCGGGCGCTTCCTGGCCACCGCCGACCGGCTCGTCCGGCTGGCCACCGGCGATCCGGTGCTCGCCGACAGGGCCGCCCGGTGCTGGATCGACGCCGAGGCCTACCGCCTGCACACCTTCGGCGTCGCGCACCGCCTGCTGTCAGGCGCGGAGATCGGGCCCGCCACCAGCATGGGCAAGGTCTTCTGGTCCGAGCTGGACCTGCGTATGCACGCCCTGGCCATGGAGATCCTGGGTGAGCGGGCGGCGGCCACGCCCTGGCTGGACGGGTTCCTGTTCTCCCTGGCGGGTCCCATCTACGCGGGTACCAACGAGATCCAGCGCAACATCGTCGCCGAACGAGTCCTGGGGCTGCCGCGATGAACTTCGCCTTCACCGACGACCAGCTGGCCATCGCCGCCACCGTGCGCGACGTGCTGCGCGACCACGCCACCCCCGCCCGGCGCGGCTCCGGCTGGGACGAGCTGGCCGCGCTCGGCTTCTTCACCCTGCTCGCGCCGGGCGGGCTCGGGCTCTCGCTGGTCGACGCGCTGCCCGCGCTGGAGGAGACGGGACGCGCCTGCCTCACAGGGCCCGTGGTGGAGACCCTGGTGGCGCTGCCGTACCTGCACTTCGACAAGGCGTGCGTCAGCGCTCAGCTCGGCGGCCTCGCCCCGGACGCGGATCTCGCCGACCAGGTCGTCGTCGCTGTCGATGGGGGGTTGCATCTCGCTTCCGACGTACGGCTGTCGCCGCGGCCCAGCTGGGATCCCGGGCGGCTGCTTTTCGACGTGACTTATACGGATATTTCGCATTTGCCTGGCGCGCTGGAGACGGTCGTCGCGCAGGCCACGGTGGCCACGGCGGCGCAGCTCATCGGGGTGGGACGCCACCTGCTCGACACCACGGTGGCCTACGCCCGCGTCCGCACCCAGTTCGGCAAGCCGATCGGGTCCTTCCAGGCGGTCAAGCACCGGCTCGCCGACGTGGCCATCGCCCTGGAGTTCGCCGCGCCGCTGGTCCACCGGGCCGCACTCTCGCTCGGCGAGCGCGACGTGAGCGCGGCCAAGGCCGCCGCCGGGGAGGCCGCCGCCCTCGCGGCGCGGGCGGCACTCCAGGTCCACGGCGCCATCGGCTACACCCACGAGCTGGACCTGCGCTTCTGGCTGGCCAGGGCGTGGTCGCTGGCCGCCGCCTACGGGACCTCCGCCGACCACCGCGCCCGCGTCAGGGCCTCGCTCGGCTCACGGAGGTACCCGTGAAGTACGGCGTGCCGCTCGGGCTGCTGCACCCGGCGGCGTGGAAGGACGTCGCGGTCGCCGCCGACGAGCTCGGGTTCGAATCCGTGTGGCTGCCCGAGCACCTGGTCTTCGCCACCGACCTCTCCCTGGCCGTCTATCCGGGCACCGACAAGCCAGGCATCAAACCCACTACCCCGCTCTTCGACGCCCCCGCCTACCTGTGCCACCTGGCCGCGCTCACCACCCGGGTCAGGCTCGGCACCGCTGTCCACCTGTTCGCTCTGCGGCACCCCTTCGCCTCAGCCAGGGCCTTCGCCACGCTCGACGCCGTCTCCGGCGGGCGCGCCATCTGCGGGGTGGGCGCCGGGTGGTACCGCGGCGAGTGGGACGCCGCCCAGATCCCCTTCGAGAACCGCGGCGCCCGGCTGGACGAGGCCATCCTCCTCGCGCGCCGGCTGTGGACCGAGCCCGCCGTGTCGCACCGGGGGCGGTTCTACTCCTTCGAGGAGGTGGCCTTCGATCCCAAGCCCGTGCAGGCGCACCTGCCGATCCTGGCCGGCGGCGAATCACCCGCGGCGCTGCGGCGGGCGGCCCTGCTGTGCGACGGGTGGATCAGCATGCCGCACACGCTCGACTCGATCCGGCCGCAGCTCGACCGCCTCGCGGCGCTGCGCGATCGCCGGCCCTTCTCCATCACCGTGCACGCCTACTCGCTGGCCTCGCCCGCCGAGGTGCCCGCGTGGGCGGCGCTCGGCGTGGACCGGCTCATCGTCCGGCCCTGGGCTCGGTCCCGCGACGCCGTACAGGCTCTGGTCGCCTTCGCCCGCGCCCACGGGCTGTCATAGCGCGCGGTGACGGCCCCTGCGGCGGGTCTGCTCCTGTACGGCGGGGCGGTGCCGGCGGCCGCGCAGCGGGGCGTCCTGGTCGAACCTGGGCTCCTCGGGACGGGTGCCGCGGCGGCGGCGAATCCGTTCCTTGGCCTCCTGGCGGCGGTGGCCCCGGTACGGCTCGGGGCGGGACTCCCGGAGGGTGTGATGCCCGGGCTCGACGCGGCGCCTGGGTTCCGCGGGCGATCCGTGGAGCAAGGCTTCCGGAGCGGTTTCCTGGGCGGGCCAGGTTTCGACGGGTTGCCGGGTTTCCGCGGCGGGCGGGGCGAACGCGTCGAACGGGGTCGTCGCCTCGGGGATCGCGAGCGCCCGTGCCGCCGCGATGCTGGCCGCCAGCACGTCTCCCGGACCGGCGAACGCCTGGGGCGTGAACGCGGTCTCGGCGGCCTCCGTGGCGGGAGCCGGGATCGTGGTCGTGGCGGAGGCCGGGCTCGTGGTCGCGACGAGCTCTGTCGCGGGGGCGGGGAGCGTGGTCGCGGCGAGCTCCATGGCGGGGAGCGTGGTCTCGGGGAGCTCTGTGGTGGGCGTCGGGAGGGCGGTCTCGAGGAGGGGTTCCTGGGGGACGTGGCGGGTCCGGCGGCTGGGGGCGCGGCGGTGGCCGCGGGCGCGGGTGGTGGCCGGGCGGGTGGTGGCCGTGGCAAGCCGTACGCGGCGTTGACGGGTCTTGGCGACGGCCAGGACCGCGAGGGCGGCCACCATCGCGGAGCCCAGCAGCGTGGGGGAGTTGAGCGCGGGGAGGGGCCTGGCGGCGGAGGCGGCCGTGATGACCGGCAGCGGCTGCGTGGTGGCGGCCTGGGTGTCGGCGGTGGCCGGTTTGGCGTGCTTGCCCTTCTTGGGGCTCTTGATGGGCTGCGGCGAGGTCCTGGGGGTCGCCTTCTTCGGAGCCGCGGTGGGCGTCGGCGCGGGCGACCCGGCGGGAGCTCCGGCGGCGAGGGGCACGGGGCGAGAGGCGGCCTCGGGCGGGTGGATCAGGGAGGCGAGGTCGTTCTCCGGGAGCTGGAGCGTTCCGACCTCGGGGTCGGCGGGCGGGGACGACTGCTCCTCGTCCTGCTGCTTGGCGATCGCCTCGGCGTCCAGGCGTTCCTTGATCTTCTCGGGGTAGCCGTAGCCGACGACCTTGCTGGTGTCGCGCTCCTTGCGCTTGGCCGTGCCGCCGTCGATGTTGCCCTCGATCGTGAAGATCCTGTCGCCCACGACCTTGGTCACCACGCCGACGTGGTCGATGCCGTCGATGGACTTCGATCCGCCCCAGTCGTAGAACACGAACGCGCCCGGCTGCGGCTTGTGCCCCCAGGCGTCGTGCTCCTTGAACCACTCGGCGTGCGCCTGGGTGAAGGCGAACTGGCCGATCCAGTTCTCGAAGCCGAGCTTGTCCGCGGCCCACGACAGGTACATGTCACACCAGGGCGACGAACTGTAGTCGGCGTCGAACTCGACGTTCTTGCCGTACCAGTCGCCGAACTTGGTGTAGGCACCGGCCTTCTCTGAGTAGCCGAGCTGGCTCTCGAGCAGGTCGATGTACTTCTTCATCTCAGGTGACATGAAACCTTCCGGAGCGCAGCCCGGGGTGACAGGGGAGATCCCCGGGACACGTGTGACAAACCAGAGGCCTGTAGCCTTTCGTGACGAGGGGAGATTACCTTGGCAAAAGAACAGGTCACGCCAGGGTCAAGAAACCTTCAAGGCACCAGGACCGATAAAACCGCAGGTCGAAACGCCGCCAGAAATCTTGCGACAATCCCGACAAAGCCCGAAAGATCTACCTTGAAGCACGAATTCGGGCGGATGTCCAGGAAGTGTCGGGATCAACGGCTAGCCTGCCTGGCATGAGCATCAGACGCGTCGTGCCGGACATCGCCTCCGAAGCCCTGGACGCGAGCAGGGCTTTCTACGAGCGGCTCGGGTTCGTCGAGGTCATGGACCTGGGCTGGGTCGTCACGCTCGCCTCACCCGCGAACCCCACGGCCCAGGTCACGCTGGTCACCAAGGACGCCACGGCGCCGGTCCAGGCCGACTTCAGCGTCGAGGTGGAGGACGTCGACGCCGTCCACGCCACCATGCTCGCCTCCGGCGCCACCATCGTGCACCCTCTCCAGGACGAGGCCTGGGGCGTCCGCCGCTTCTTCGTCCAGGACCCCAGCGGCAAAATCGTCAACGTGGTCTCCCACCGCATCTAGCCGTTTTTGCGCGCGCGGCCCACAACCCCGCTGACCGGGCAAGCAAGCCCACTCACCAATAGCGGTATACCGTTGTCTGTGACAAGGTTGGGGACATGTCGACGGCGCGCGAAGCGGTCTACGCCACGCTCAAGGAGCGCATCATCGAGGGCGACCTGACGCCCGGGCAGCGCCTCATCGAACGCGATCTCGCGGCCGAGCTCGACGTCTCCCGCGTCCCGGTCCGCGAGGCACTGAGCAGGCTGGAGGCCGAACGCCTCGTCGTGCTCGTGCCCCGGCAAGGAGTCCTGGTCAGCCCGTTCACCCCGGCCGACGTGGACGACTTCTTCGACGTGCGGGAGAGCCTGGAGGTGCTGGCGGCGAAGCTCGCCGCCCAGCGCGCCGACGCGGACGGGCTGGCGCGGCTGCACGCCGTACTGGACAGGGCCGACGAGGCCACCGGGCGCGGCGAGCCCCGCGACATCGCCCTGGCCAACGCCGAATTCCACACGGCCGTGGTGGACCTGTCGGGCAACGCGCTGCTCATCGACATGATGCGCCCGCTGGAGGCGCGCCTGCGCTGGCTCTTCCGCCTCACGCACGGCGACCCTGACCAGCAGTGCGCCGAGCACCACGAGATCTACGCCGCCATCGAGTCCCACGACGCGACCGCGGCCGCGGCCCACGCGCTGCGCCACGTCGCCAGAGGCCGCACCCCGTCGGTCGCCCTGGCGGCCACCTGGACCACCATCGACCCGGTAGCCGCCACCCGAACCCGCCGCCGCCGTCCCGCCCCGGCCTGACGAAGACCGGGGGTCAGTAGCCGGCGCCGGTGGTGAGGCCGCCGTCCACGGTGAACTCGCTGCCTGTGCAGTAGCTGGACCTGTCGGAGGCCAGGAAGGCGACCACGTGCGAGACCTCGACGGGTTTCGCGAAGCGTTTGATGACCATGGATTTGACGAATGCCTCCGCGTCCACCTCCGCCATCATGTCGGCGTCCATGACCATGGAGGTGTTGATCGCTCCCGGGTGGACCGAGTTGACGCGGATCTTGAAGCGGGCCAGCTCGCGGGCCGCCGACTTGGTGACGCCGCGGATGGCGAACTTGGAGGCCGCGTAGGCCGAGAGGCCTTCCGCGCCGATGAAGCCCTCGATGGAGGAGATGTTCACGATCGAGCCGCGCCCGGCCGCCTTCATCGGGTCGATGACCGACTTGACGCCCAGCCAGGTGCCCTTGAGGTTGACGTCGACGATGCGGGAGAAGTCGTCCGGCGACATGTCGGCGATCCGACCGAACTTCAGAATTCCCGCGTTGTTGACGAGCACGTCCAGCTTGCCGTACAGCTCCGTGGCCGTGGCGACGGCGCGCTGCCACTCCTCGGGGCTGGTGACGTCGTGGCGGACGAAGACGGCGCCCGTCTCCTCCGCCAGCGCCTTGCCCTCCTCCTCCAGGACGTCGCCGAAGACCACCTGGGCGCCCTCGGACAGGAAGAGCCGCACGTGTGCCTCGCCCATGCCGCGGGCCCCGCCGGTGATCAGCGCGACCTTGCCGTCAAGCAGCCCCATCGTTGCCTCCCAACAGCCGCCGCCCGGCGGCGACGGCGACCGCGGCCGCCTCCATCGATCGGTACACAGGTATGCCCGCGGTCGCGGCGATGGCTCTGACCTCGTCCTCGACCCCGGCGGGCGCGCACTCGCCGTTCCTGGTGACCAGCGTGATCCGCGTCTCCGGCAGCGCGTCCTGCGCCGCCGCGAGCCTGCGCGCGTACTCGAGCAGCGGCTCGGCCGCCGTCCCGAAGGTGAAGAAGCTCTGCACGTTCACGTGCGCCACGACGTCCCCGTACGGCTGCCGCCGCACGATCGCCGTGATCGCGTCCCGAACCAGTTCCGGCCTGCCTCGCGGCCCCACGGGGACCTCCAGCGGGTTCGCCAGCGAGCTGCCGACCCCGAGTCCCAGCGCCCGCAGGTCGTCCAGGGCCGCGTCGGGCAACGCGGCCAGTTCCACCCCGGCGCGCGAGAACACGTCGGCGGCCAGCACGCTCGCCCCGCCGCTGGGCCCGACCACCAGCACCCCGTCGGAGAAGGGGCGAGCGGCGTGGGCCTGGCAGTAGTGCAGGACGCCGATGAGATCGTCCTGGCTGGTGACCAGGGCGGCGCCGGCCTGGGCGGCGAGCGCCTCCCAGACGCGCGCGTCGCTGACCAGCCCGCCCGTGTGCGAGGCGGCGGCCCGCTGCCCCTGGGAGGTGCGCCCGCCCACGAGCAGCACGACCGGCACGCGGGACTCGGAGATCGCCGAGAAGAGGGCGCGGCCGTCGCGCGGGTCCTCGAGGTAGAGGCCGATCGCCTGGGTCGAGGGGTCCCGTGACAGCCAGGAGACGAGCTCGGCGGGGGTCACGTCCAGCGAGTTGCCGAGGGTGGCGACGCGGCTGAAGGCGAGGCCGCGGCGCTCGCCGACCTTGACGACCTCCCCGGCCAGGCCGCCGCTCTGCGACACCAGGGCGATCGTCCCCGCGGGGCCGAGCCCGCCGCCGATGAACGTCTGCCGGCCGCGCGGGCAGTAGACGCCCATGCAGTTGGGCCCGAGCAGCCGGGTTCCGCTCTCGCGGGCGGCCGCCAGGAGCGCGTCCTCCAGGTCCTGGTGCCCGGCCTCGGCGAAGCCGCCGCTCATGACCTGCACGTACGGCACGCCGCCCGCCTGCCGTACCACGTCGGCGCAGCGTTCCGCGGGCACCGCGACCAGCGCGTAGTCGACGTCCGCCGCGTCCAGCGAGGGCACGGCGGGCACGCCGTCGATCTCGCGGGCCGAGGGGTGCACCGCGACCAGCGGCACCCCGGTGGTCTTGTAGAACTCCAGGAACATGTTCCCGAAGTTCGGCCGCGTCGCCGACGCCCCGACCACGGCGACCCGGCGGGGCTCGAACAGCGCCGTGAAGTCGCCGGCGGGCCCGGGGACGACGTCCTCATGGGAGGAGGCAGGGAGGTAGCGGGCGTCGACCGCGACGACCCCGGACGGTGCGGCGATGACGGGGTTGAGCTCGAACTCGCCGAGCGACAGGCGTTCCCACAGCCCGCCTGGTCCGCCGATCGTCATCAGGAGCTTCACGACGGCGTCCACGTCCACCGGGTCGCCGCCGCGCCAGCCGTACAGGATCCTGGAACCGCGCAGCGAGGCGAGCATCGCGCGCGCGTCGGACTCCGTGATCGGGCACAGGCGGATCGCCGTGTCCCGGAGGGCTTCGGTGAACACCCCGCCCAGTCCCGTGAGCAGGAGCGGCCCGAAGGACGGATCCCTGACGAGGCCGACGATCAGCTCGACACCGGGCGGGACCTGCTCCTCCACCAGAAAACCGGCGATCCGATCCCCAAGACGGGTCCGCATATCGGCGGCGGCGCCCGAAATATCGGGTAAATCGAGGCCGAGGGCCACCGCACCGGCGTCCGACTTGTGTATCAGGGACGGTCCGTAGGCCTTGAGCACGAGCGGCGGGGTGAGCGACCGCGCCTCCGGCAGGGAGAGGACCCCGCGCGGCACGGGGATCCCGGCCTCCCGCAGCAGCGCCTTGACCTCGTGCTCAGCCCAGGAGGTGGCCATACAGCTCCCTGATCTCCCTGCGCAGCAGCTTGCCGGGCCCGCCCGAGGCGTCCTCGAAGTGCGGCAGCGACTCGGCCACCACGACGTGGTCGGGACGCTGGTGCGCGGGCAGCGTGTCGGCCAGGGCCAGCGCCACCTTCGACGCCTCGAGCGACTGCCCGGCCCGCGGCACGACGGCCAGCAGGATCCGCTGCGACGTGGCGCCCTCGGGAACTCCGGCCGCGCCCGCCTCCGCCACGCCGTCCAGCGCCGCGGCGGCCTCCTCGATGGTGGCGGGCTGCGTCCACTGCCCGTCCTTGACGATGGAGTCCTCGCGCCGCCCGAGCACCCGCAGCACGCCGTCGGCCGACAGGGTGCCCAGGTCGCCGCCCACGTACCACTCGCCGCGCAGCACCTCGGCGGTCTTGTCGGGCAGCTCGTCGTAGCCGGCCATCCGGTGCGGGCCCGCCAGGTTGATCTCGCCCACCTGGTCGACGACCCGGTTGCCCGAGGGGTCGGTGATCCGGACGGCGTTGCCCGTGCGGGCCCTGCCCGAGGATCCGAGCGGGGTGGAGCCGTCGTCGACCCGGCCCATACAGGTGTAGGGGGCCTCGGTCTGGCCGTAGTAGGAGTACACGCCCGCCTCGGGCAGCCGCTCCTTGATCCGCCCGAGCATGGTCGCGGTCAACGGCTCCCCGCCGAGCATGATCACACTAAGTGACGATAAATCAACCGACTCGTGCTCCGAAGCTCCCAGCAGGGCGGCGTAGAACGACGGGATCTGCGACACATGCGTGACCCGCTCGCGGGGCACGACCTTCAGGAAGTTCGCGGGCCCCCAGTCCTGCTCGAGCACCAGCCGCATCCCGGCGTACAGCGCGGGCCCCACGATGGCGGGGAAGCCGATGCCCCAGATGATCGCCCCGGTCCCGAACACCGAGTCGGGCGAGCGGGGCACGTCCAGCCAGATCTGCGCGGTGGCCAGCGACGAGGCGTGCGTGTGGACGACCGGCTTGGGCAGCCCGGTCGTGCCCGAGGTGTAGTAGAGCGCCAGCGGGTCGTCGAAGGACCCCGCGATCGGGGGCTCTTCCTCCCGGTCGGAATCCAGCGAGGACGCCTCGATCCACGTGCTGATCCCGGGCAGGGACGGCCGGATCTCCTCGACCACGGAGGCGACCGTCGAGTCGTAGACGAAGACCGTGCACCCCGACTGCGCGACCACGCCGCGCAGCGTCTCGACCGGCCAGTACGGGTTCAGCGCCGCCGTGATCGCCCCGATCTTGGCCTGGGCCAGGTACACCTCGGCCACCAGCAGCGTCTCGTTCAGCAGCGCGGCCACCCGCTGCCCCGGCGCGACGCCCGCGGCCAGCAGCGCGTGCGCCCGCCGGTTCACCGCCCTGTTCAGCTCGTCGTAGGTGAAGGACTGCTCTCCGCAGTAGGTGAGCGCCACCCGGTCGGGGGTCCGCAGCGCCCCCGCGGTCAGGATCGCGTATCCGTAGTTGCCGAACATGGGGGGCCTCCGAATCACGAATACAGCACGAAGACGTTTCCTGAGGGGTCACGCAGCACGGCCCGCGTCTCGTGCGGCCCGCTCTCGGGCTCCCGCACCACCTGCGCGCCACGCTCCTCGAAGAGCCGTACGGCCTGCCGTACGTCCTCCACCTTGTAGGACGGCGCGACCCCGGGGGTGACGTGTTCGGCCGGGCCCGCCAGCGCGATCGTCACCCCGCCTCCGTCCAGCGCCGCGAACCTGTCGCCGTCGCGGAACTTCACCGGCAACCCGTAGAACGCGATCGCCTTGTCCAGGTCGTCCACGGGGACGAACACGTTGCCCAGCTTCATGCGGGCCTCCACTGCGCCAGCCCGTCGACGTACGACACCCGCACCGCCATCCCGATCCTGACCTCCTCCGGTCGGCACCCCACGACGTGCCCGAACGCGCGACCGCCGCCGGGCAGCTCCACCCAGGCCAGGACGTACGGCTCCCGCCCCTGGTAGGCGGGCACGAACGAGCGGTGCACCACGGTGTAGGTGTGCACCACGCCTGTCTCTTCGTCGGCCATCGCTCGCCAAGCTAGCGCACGCTTGGTTGACCGACAAGGGTCACTCGGTCGTGACGTCCGAGGGCTCGTCGGTGGGGACGAACGGCTCCTGGCTCGGCGTCGGCGAACCCGCCGCGGTGTGCTGGGTGGGAGTCGGCGTCGTGGTGCGGGCCGGGCAGGCGGGACCGTCCACGGCCACCTCGCTGACCTGCGGGCCGTTGGCCGAGGCGGGATCGGTCATCACCAGGATGCCGAAGTACGACCGCTGACCGCAGGCCACCGTGCCGAGGTCGCGCTGGACGCCGTCGACGTAGGCGGTCCTGCCGGCCAGGGTCCGGCTCTCCGTGTGGAGCGTGCGGACGGGGCCGTCGCCGTCGCGCCTGGTGTAGGACACGGTCAGCCGCACCGGGCCCGTGCCGTCGGCCGCGACCTTGACCGAGCCCGCCGAGCCGCTCCACGACACGATGCTGGCCGCCTGCACCACGGGCCTGGCGGGCGCGGAGAATCTGGTCTGGGTCGGTGTGGTCGCCGGAGGGGGCGGGGTGGTGGGGGGCGACGAGGGCTGGGCCCGCCTCGTCGTCCTCACGGGCGGGGGCGGGGTGGTGGCCTTGCGTTCCGGCGTCTTGACGTCCACAGGGACCGTGCTCGGCCAGGAGGGCGACTCGGGCGGCGGCATCAGCACCGTGCCTGGCCCCGGAGCCAGCTTGCCGCCCGACAGCACCACGGCGGTCAGCACGGCCACCACGGCCGCGGCCGCGATCCACAGGTGCGGCGGCAGCCGCGGCACCTGGACCATCCGCTCCCTGATCGTGGGCGCGGTCTCGGCCGTGGAGACCGTCTTGGCCAGCGGGAACTTCAGCGCGAGCAGCGTGGTCAGCTCGGCCAGGTGGCGGCGCCCGCGCTGCTCCCACTCGGGGCCGTAGCCGGCGACCGCGTCCTCCTCGAGCTCGGCCGCGAACTGCCTGGCCGAGGCGTACCTGGCCGCCGGGTCCTTGGCCATCCCGCGCCGCAGCAGGTCGCGCAGCGTGTCAGGGGCCACCTCCAGCGGCACGGGCTCGACCAGGTGCTTGTCCCTGACCGTGGCGACGTCCTCGCCGCGGAAGGGCGGCCTGCCGCGCACCGTCTCGAAGAGCATGCAGGCGGCGGCGTACAGGTCGGCGGGCGGCCCCGCCGTACCGTTCGTCCACAGCTCTGGGGACATGTACGGCGGGCTGCCCGCCGGGACGCCGGGCTCCTCGGCGTGCACGACCACCCCGAAGTCGGCCAGCTTGCTGGTGCCGTCGGCCTGGACCAGCACGTTCTCGGGCTTGACGTCGCGGTGCGGGACGCCCCGCTCGTGCGCGGCGGCCAGCGCGATCAGGGTGCCCTTCAGCACGACCAGCGCGGCCTCGGGGGTGGTGTGGCCGTGCTCGGCCAGCACCGTGCGCAGCGAGACGCCGTCGACCAGCTCCGTCACCACGGCGGCTCGGGTGGGCGTCTCGACGTACTCGTAGAGCTTGACCACGTTCGGGTCGTCGATCTCCACCAGGGCATGGCTGTCCGTCCGGAAGCGCGCCATGAACTCGTCGTCCCTGCGCAGGGTCGCGTTCAGGTACTTGATCGCCACGTACGCGCCCGTGGCCTGGTAGGTGGCGAGGAACACGCGGCCGCTGCGGCCGGCGCCGAGCTGGCGAACTTCCCGGTACCCAGGAACCAAGTCCAACCCCCAACACATCCGTCTCTCATTCGACGGTCTCATTGGGCTTTCCGGTTGTCACGAGTGACGATATTTCGCCATCAGTTAGCTTCACGTCGCTCTGTGTGTACGGCAAGCCACCCCACCGACCGCCCGCCGTACTCCGGCCGGGGGTCCGCGACCGGCGCTCACGGCGAGTCGGTGCCGCTCGCCCGCCGCTACGGCGCACGGGATCCGGGTGATAGGCTCCGGCATACCAAGCAAGCGCTCGGCAGGCTGGAGGCTCGGGTGGGGCGCACGGCGGTTCTGGTCATGGAGATGCAGCGGGGCGTCGTCGGCGATCTAACGAAATTTCCGGACTTGGTGGCCGCCTGTGAGAGCAACGGCGTGATCCCTCACACCGCCGCGATCCTCGACGCCGCCCGGACTTCGGGCATCCCCGTCATCCACTGCACCGCCGCCTTCAGGCAGGACCGGGCGGGCTCGCACACGGACAACTGCCCGTTCATCGTCGCCCTGCTCAAGGATCCCGCCCACATGCTCGAAGGAACCCCCGCCGTGGAGGTCCTCCCGGAACTGCGGGACCCGGGTGACCTGGAGAGCCGCCGATACCACGGCTTCTCACCCTTCACCGGCACCTCGCTGGACATGAGGCTGCGCTCGCTGGGCATCTCCCATGTGGTCGCCGTCGGTGTCTCGCTCAACCTGGGCATCCCGGGGCTGGCCCTGGAGGCGGTCAACCTCGGCTACCGCGTCACCGTCGTGACGGACGCCGTGGCGGGCATCCCCGAGGACTACGCGCGAGCCGTACTGAGGAACACTGTCAGTCTGCTGGCCACCCGCGTGCGCACGGACGACCTGGTCAAGCAAATGTTAGGTTCGGAAACATGACGGTCGGTTGGCAGCTCGACGGCAGGCGCGCCCTGGTGACCGGGGGCGCGGGCGGTATCGGCGCGGCCATCTGCGCCGACCTGGTGGCCCAGGGAGCGGCCGTGATCGTGGCCGACCTGGACGGCCCCGGCGCGGCCAAGGTGGCCGGCGAGGTGGGCGTCCACGCGCCGTTCGTCGTGGACCGCGGCGGCGTGGCCTGGTCGGAGCAGCCGGAGCACGGCACCGCCGAGGCCAGGGAACTGGACCTGAGCGATCCCGCCTCCATCGAGGGGTTCTGCCGCGACCTCGGCGTGGTGGACATCGTCGTGCACAACGCGGGCGTGTCCGTCGTGGAGGAGTTCGTGGCGAGCGATCCCGCGCACTGGGACCTGATGTGGCAGGTCAACCTGCGCGGGCCGATGCTGCTCACCCAGCTGCTGCTGCCCGGGATGATCGAGCGCGGGTGGGGGCGGCTGGTGTTCATCGCCTCCGACGGGGCGCGGGCGGGCTCGGGCGGCGAGGGCGCCTACGCGGCCACCAAATCGGGGCTGTTCGGGCTGGCCAAGAGCCTGGCGCGGGAGGTCGCCAAGTCCGGCATCACCTCCAACGTCGTCTGCCCGGGACCCACGGACACGCCGATGCTGCGACGGGTCGACGAACAGAATCCCGGGCTGGTGGACAAGATCGCCCGTGGCATCCCGCTGCGGCGGCTGGGCACTCCCTCCGACGTTTCCGGACTTGTCGCCTATCTCTGCAGCGAACGCGCCTCCTACATCACCGGCCAGACGCTGTCGGTCAGCGGCGGCGTGACGATGCAGTGAGGTCACAGCGAGTCGTAGACCGCCTTGGTGAGGTGGAAGCCGCGCAGGCTTCCGGCGGGCGCGTTGTCCATGCGGTTCATGACGTAGCCGACGGCCAGGCGGTGCTCCAGGTCGCCGAGCCCGATGAAGCCGCCGCTGCCCGTGTGGCCGAAGGCCGTCTCCGCGGGAGAGAAGAACGTCATCGCCGGACGCATGAACCCGAGCCCGAACGAGCTGTCCAGGCGCAGCACCCGGTCCTCGCCCCTGACCCGCGGGCGGATGGCGTCCGTCAGCGTGCCGAGCCCGAGCACCTCCCCGGCCACCAGCGCCCGGTAGAACCCGGCCAGGCCGCGTGCCGTCGCCACGACCCCGGCGGCCGGCCATGCGGCCCGCAGGAGCACCGGGTTGTTCGCCCCGCCCTCCAGATCGTTGATCGGCGGATTGCCCACGGCCCGGTTCAGCAGGCTCTCGGGATCCCGCCCTGCCGCGACCATCCCGGCCAGCGGTCCCGCCGCCGCATCCGGTGCCGCCTGGCCTGCCGTACCGGATCGCTGGGTGTGGCGCTTGGACGTGAGGCGGGCCGCGCGGGCGATCACCGGGTCGGGGGCGCCCAGCCAGAGCTCCAGGCCGAGCGGCCCGGCGATCTCGGCGTCGACGAGCTCGCCCACGGACCTGCCTGTGACCCTGCGGACCACCTCGCCGACCAGGAAGCCGTACGTCAGCGCGTGGTAGCCGTGGGCGGTGCCCGGCTCCCACACCGGCTGCTGCCCCGCCAGGCGGGCGGCGATCGCCGGCAGGTCGCCGAACTCCTCCACCGGCACCCGCTCCTCGATCACCGGCAGCCCGGCCTGGTGGGTGAGCAGGTGCTCCACGGTCGCCGGAGCCGTGAACTCGGGCCACACCTCCTTGACGGGCGCCCCCAGGTCCACCAGCCCGCGCTCGGCCAGGCGCAGCAGCACCGCCGCCGTGACGGCCTTGGTGCAGGAGTAGGTGAACACGGGCGTGTCGCCCTCCCACGGCCTGCCCGACACCCGGTCGGCCACCCCGTCCCACAGGTCCACGACCAGCTCGCCGTCCAGGTAGACGGCGAAGGCGGCGCCGACCTCGTTGCCGTCGGCGAAGTTCCGCTCGAAGGCCTCGCGCACGCGAGCGAACCGGGGATGGCAGTGCATGGACCCTCCGCGTGAAAGGAAGCGCTTACTTGGTTGCCGAGCCTAACAACTGGGGCCGCTTCGGCCCAGAGGATCAGCGCGGGACGCTCAACCTGCTGACCCCCGACGTCGTGCTGCGGGCGCTCGGCGCCGCCAGGACCGGGCAGGTGCTCAGCCTGTCGATGCCGGTCAAGGGCGCCCCGCGGCTCGCGGGGCGCCCCGCGCCGCAGCACTTCATGTCGGTCGACGGCGGCGACTACGCGGCGGGCGCCCGCCCGGTGGGGCCCGGGCTGCGGATGGCCGACGACGTGCTGATCGTCAGCGCCCACGGCACGACCACGCACATGGACGCGCTGTGCCACATGTGGTCGGGCGAGGAGATCTACAACGGCCACCCGGCCGCCCGGGTCCGCTCCCACGGCGCCGCCCGGTGCGGGATCGAGCGGGTGGGCGGCGTGGTGGCCCGAGGCGTCTTCTACGACGTGGCCGGATATTTCGGGGTCGACCATCTGCCCGCCGACCACCGCATCACCGCCGAGACCCTGGCCGACATCGCCGAGCCCGAACCCGGCGACGCGGTCGTCATCCGCACCGGCTGGCCCACGGTGTGGGACAGCTCACCGGGCCAGCCGGGCCTGTCCGCCGACGCCGGACGCTGGCTCGCCCGCCACGACGTCTCGCTCGTGGCCTGCGACAACGCCGCCATCGAGGGGCTGAACGAGAACCAGCTCTCCGACGAGGACCTGGACGACGACCTCCACCTGATCCTGCTGCACCGCCACGGCATCCACCTCGTCGAGATGCTGTGGCTGGAGGAGCTCGCCGCGGCCGGCCGTACGGACTTCGTCTTCGTGGCGGCGCCGCTGCGGATCCAGGGCGGCACCGGCAGCGCCGTCAACCCGCTCGCAATCCTGTGACCGGCAGCTCGACCAGGCCGCGGACGGCGCCCTGCTTGAACACCAGATCCTCGTACGGCGCGGCCACCCGCAAGCCGGGGAAGCGGTCGAACAGCGCCAGGTAGGCGATGCGCATCTCCAGCCTGGCCAGGTGGTGCCCCAGGCACAGGTGTGGGCCGTGCGCGAAGGCCAGCTGCAGCCTGGCCTCCTCACGGTCCAGCACGAGCCGGTCGGGCTCGTCGAACACGGCGGCGTCGTGGTTGGCGGCCATGAGGTCGAGCGTCACCGTGTCGCCCGCGCCGACCAGCGTGCCCTCGACCTCGACGTCCTCGAGCGCCGCCCGGCTGATGGTCCCCACGATCGACAGCCGGCGCAGCAGCTCCTCGACCGCCGCGCCCGGGTCCCGCCTGAGAGCCTCGATGCAGGCCGGTTCCTCCAGCAGCGTCAGGACGCCCAGGCCGATCATGTTCGCGGTGGTCTCGTGCCCGGCCACGAGCAGCAGCAGGGCGATGTTGACCAGCTCCTCGTCGCTGAGCTCGCCCTCCTTGATCAGCCCGCTGACCAGGTCGTCGCCCGGCTGGTCGCGCTTGCTCGCGACCAGCTCGCCCAGGTACTTCCCGAGCGCGCCCAGCGCCTCTTGCGCGCGCGGGTCGAGGCGGGCGATCAGCGCCGTCTGCTCCTCGAAGAACTCATGGTCGCCGTACGGCACGCCGAGCAGCTCGCAGATCACCAGCGAAGGGATCGGCAGCGCGAACTCCCTGATCAGGTCGGCGGTGGGGCCCTTCATCGCGTTCAGTCGTTCCTGGGTGATCTCGCGGATGCGGGGTTCGAGCTGCCGCATGCGGCGCGGGCTGAACTGGGCGTGCACCATGCGCCGGTAACGGGTGTGCTCGGGCGCGTCCATGCCGGGGAACCAGCCCGGCGCGGCGGGCTCCCTGGCGTCGTTGGGGCGTACGGCCTGCCGCAAGGGGTGCTTGAGCTCCTGGCGGGCGGAGAAGCGGGGGTCGCCGAGCACGGTGCGGACCTCGGCGTGCGTGGTGGCTAGCCAGCCGAGGTGCCCGTCGGCGGATCGGATACGTCGCATGATTTTGAGAGTACGCTCTCATTTGCGAGTTGACTAGCATGGTGCAGAATCAGTGCATGAGTCTCCGGGAACGCAAGAAGGCGAAGACGCGGGTGCTGATCCAGCGCGAGGCGCTGCGGCTCTTCCGCGACCAGGGCTTCGCCGCCACGACGGTCGAGCAGATCGCGGAGGCCGCGGAGGTGGCGCCGAGCACCGTGTTCCGCTACTTCCGCACCAAAGAGGACCTCGTGGTGATGGACGACTTCCCGCCGTTCGTGGAGGCGCTCGCCGCGGTCCCCGCCGACGTGGGGCCCATCGAAGCGGTCCGGCTGGCCATGCGCGAGGTCAACGCCCAGCGCACCCCCGAGGAACGAGCCGCGGGCCTGGAGATCGAACGCCTGGTCTTCACCGTCCCCGAACTCTGGGCGGCCAACCTCGACAACATCACCCAAGCCCTGGCCACCCTCCGGGACCTCCTTGCCACCCGCGCGGGCAAACCCACCGACGACCCCCAGATCCGCAACATCACGGGGGCGATCGCAGGCGTCATCATGGCCGTCTGGTTCGACTGGGTCCGCGACCCCAACTTCGACGGCCCCACCGAACTGGACCACGCCCTGTCCGCCCTCGAATCCGGCTTCCCCCTCTAGCCTTGCGGCCCTCGTACGGCAGGCACCCGACGTCGGGCGGCGACGGTTGACGCACGAGCCCGGATGGGCACCTCTACTTGCCGCGCCGCGGCCCGGGTGAGGCGTCGGAGGGCGGGCGACGCCGCGTTTCCCCTCCGGGCGCCGGGTCGGCGAGAGGGTGTACGGCGGTGGTCGACGCCCTCGTACGGCGGGCACCGGACATCGGGCGGAGGTGGGTGGCTGACGTACGAGGATGCGGGCACCCGTGCCGTGCCGTGCCACGGCTCGGGTGGGGTGAGGAGGGCAGGCGACGCCGCGTTCGCCGCCGGGCGCCGGGTCGGCGAGAGGGTGTACGGCGGTGGTCGGCGCCCTCGTACGGCGGGGACCCGGGGCACTGGCGAGGCGGTTGATCTCCCGGGCAGCTGTGCCTGGCGTGCCGTGGCTCGGGTGGGGCTCAGCGCGGGGTTCCCGGGGTGGGGTGGCTTGCCGTACAGGGAGGAATTTTGGGAGGGGTGTCGATGTGGGTGGGGGTGGTTCGTGTAGGGGGTGAGGAAGCGAGATCGAGGAGGAACGATGTCCGAGACGAAGGTGTTGCTGGACGGGCTGAACATCGGTGAGTCGCCGAGGTGGCACGACGGCAGGCTGTGGTTCTGCAACTGGGGTGCGCACGAGATCGTCGCCGTGGACATGGACGGCAAGAGCGAGGTCGTCCTGCGCGACCCGGACATCAGCCCGCACTCGATCGAGTGGCTGCCCGACGGGCGGATGCTGATCGTGCCCGCCAACCCGAACGCCGGAGGGCGGCTGCTGAGGCGGGAGCCCGACGGCAGCATCGTGCCGCACGCCGATCTGAGTGGCCTGCCGAGCGGCTTCAACGAGATCGTCGTCGACGGCCGGGGCAACGTCTACGTCAACGGCGCCGACTTCGACTTCCCGGCCTTCCTGGAGAACGTCCGGCGCGAGCCGATGGACGTGCCGCTGCACGAGCGCCCCGACTTCGTGCCCGGGTACATCGCCCTCATCACCCCCGACGGGCGGGCGAGCGTGGTGGCCGAGGGGATCGCCTTCCCCAACGGCATGGTCGTCTCACCGGACAACGGCACGCTGATCATCGCGGAGTCGTTCGCCGGCAGGCTCACGGCCTTCGACGTGGCCGAGGACGGCACGCTCTCCAACCGCCGCACCTGGGCGGAGGGCCTGGGCCCCGACGGCATCACCATGGACGAGTCGGGCGCCATCTGGACCTCCACCGGCGGCCCCACGTGCGTCCGGGTCCAGGAGGGCGGCGAGATCCTCCAGCGCGTGGACCTGGACAGAAGCCCGTTCGCCTGCATGCTCGGCGGCCCCGACGGCCGAACCCTCTTCATCCTGGCCGCCGTCTGGAACCCCACCGACATGTTCGGCGGCCCACCCACCGGCCAGGTCCTCACCACCCGGGCAGGTCAGGTGCCGGGGTAGTTGCCGCCGCCGTGGGTGGTGTCGAGGGTGTCGTAGTCGGGGGTGAAGCCCTTTTTGGGGATCTCGGGGACGAAGACGATGTCTCGGGGTTTTTTGTAGGAGGCGATCTGGGATTGGACGTGGGCGAGCAAGGCGTCCGGGGTTACCTCTGAGGAGGTGACGACGATGGCTTTGACTGACTGGTGCCACTTCGCGTCGGGGACGCCGATGACGGCGGCGTCCGTGACGGCGGGGTGGGACTTGAGGGCGCGTTCGACCTCCGCCGGGTAGATGTTCTCCGCGCCCGACTTGATCATGCGGAGCTTGGGGCCGATGAACGTGAGCGTGCCGTCGGGCTCACGGCGCCCGAGGTCCCCGGTGTGGTGCCACCCGTGGGCGAACTTAGCCGCATTTAAGTCGGGACGGGCGAAATATCCGGTGAAAAGGGATTTGCCGCGGGCGCAGATCTCCCCCACCTCGCCCACCGGGACCTCGGTGCCGTCGGGGGCGAGGATGCGGACCTGGACCAGGGGAGAGGGCCGCCCGGCGAACCCGGCACCCCCGGGCGCGAGCCCCAGGAAGGTGAGCATCCCGCCCACCTCGGTCTGACCGTACCCGCCCATCTTGGACCGGCACCACGGCGAGTCGTCCACCGTGATCATCGCGTCCCACTCGGGAGAGTGTGCCACGAACCGCAGTGACGACAGGTCGTACTTCCCTCCGGCGTTGGCCGCCACCACCGCGTCGATCATCTGGCCGAACAGGAAGGCCTGCGTGACCTTCTCCGCGTCGACCAGCCGGCACAGCTCCTCGGCGTCGAAGGCGGGCATGATCACGTTCGTCCCGCCGATCTGCAGCGTGGCCAGGCAGAACATCATGGTGCCCACGTGGAACAGCGGCCCGCTGTTCAGGAAGGTGAACCCGGGCTCCATCTGCCGCACCACCAGCAGGGAAGCGCTGTGCGCGACCAGGGCCGCGCTGCTGAGCAGGGCGGCATGAGGGTGCCCGTCGAAGGCGGCCGTGTAGAGCGCCAGCGTGGGCGAGGCGTCGTCCACCGGCGGGAAGTCCCGCACGGAGCCGCCCGCGACGAAGCCCGCGTAGTCCGTTATCCAGGACTCCTCGGCAGCCGAATCAGGCGAGCAGAACACCACGCGCGGCGTCAGGTCGTCCACGATGAACCGGAGCTCCTGGGCGGACTGCCGCCAGTTGGCCGGGCAGAAGATCGCCCCCAGCCGCGAGCAGGCCAGCAGCAGCTCGAGTACGGCATGCGAGTTCTGTCCCACCCACAGCACCCGCTCCCCGGCCGTGACGCCGCGCCCTGCCAGGGCGTCGGCCAGCCGGGACACGCGCTCGTCGAGCTCCGGGTAGGTGAGCCGCACCTGGCCGTCCACGACCGCGGTGACCTGCGGGCGGCTACGGGCGTGCTCGGCCAGGACATCGGAGAGTGTCAACGAGTGGATCATCGAACCTCCCTCTGGAATGCGGGCATGACCTCACGGGCGAAGAATCGCATGACCCGCTTCATCTCCTCCAGCGGCAGCGGCCGCGTGCTGCCGAAGTCGCAGAGCAGGTTGGCGAACCCGGCGTCGCGCAGCAGCGAGATCTGCTCGATGACGCGCTCAGGATCGCCGATCACCTCCAGTTGCTCCCAGCGGAAGTCGGCGGAGACGGAACCGCCCTTCAGGTAGCGGTCCTGGTAGTACTCGAAGCCCTGGGCGGCGCGCCCGGTCTTCGGGTCGATCGGCGAGCTCTTGTCGTTGAAGATCCGCGACCTGTCGAACATCGCCTCGAACCTGGCCAGGTCCTCGCGCGCCTGCTCCAACGTCGGAGCCACGTAGACGGTGCGGGCCACGACCAGTTCGCCGGGCTTGGGTGACAGCTCGTTCCACGTCTTGGCCGCGTTGACGACCTTGCGGAACGTGGCGGCGGGGTCGGCCAGGATGGGCAGGCCGCGCTCGGCGTACATGGTCACGGTCTCGGGGGAGACGGCGGCCACGTGCAGCGGCGGGTGCGGGTCCTGCAGCGGGCGGGGGACGAGCGAGACCTCGGCGCCGGTCTTGTAGAACTTGCCCTCGTGCTGGAAGACGTCCTGCGTCCACAGCCCGAGTATCACCTCGAGCGCCTCGTTGAAGCGGTCGCGGGCCTCGGCCAGGTCGATGCCGAACCCCTCGAACTCGAAGCTCTGGTACCCGCGTCCGATCCCCAGGTCGAGCCGCCCGCCGGACAGCAGGTCCACCATCGCGGCCTCCTCGGCCACGTGGACCGGGTTGTGCAACGGCAGCACGACGATCCCGGTGCCCAGCCTGATCCGCGACGTCCTGGCAGCCGCGTGCGCCAGCAGCGTGAACAGGTTCGGCACGACCCCGTAGTCACGGAAGTGGTGCTCGGCCAGCCGTACCCCGTCGAACCCCAGTTCCTCGGCCAGCTCGATGAGCTCAAGGTGGTAGTCGTAGACCTCCTTGAAGCTCTGGCCGTCGGACCGATGGAACAGGTGGAAGGTCGAGAACTTCATGCGGGCAGCCTCTCGATGTGACCAAGCGCTCGCTTGGGAGCGTATCAGTTCTACGCCGGGATTCCAGCCCTAACGTCCGCATAACCGTTTCGGGTGACGGCCGAGTTATGCCGACATTGGTGGACTTCCTGCTCCAGCAGATGGATCAGGGGGACCGATGACGCTTGCACCTGTTCGCACCAGACCTCCCGCCGCACCTTCCAGCCCGCGAAGATCGGTGACCTGGGTCCTGGTGGGCGGGTGGATCGCGCAGCTGGCCGTACGGCTGTGGCTGTTCCGCTACCACACGGGCCCGGTGGCCAACCCGGACGAGACCGGCTACCTGCTCGCCGCCCGGTGGCTGGCCGGCGGACCCGGCGGCGACCTGTCCGGCTCGACCTTCTACCAGGGCGGATATCCGCTGCTGCTGGTGCCGGTGTTCTGGGTGACCGCGGACCCCGAGACCGCCTACCGGCTGGTGGTGGCGATCGGCTCGATGGCCGCGGCCACCGCGTTCCCCCTGGCGTACCTGGCGCTGCGCCGCCTGCGGACGGGCACGCGTCCCGCGCTGCTGCTGGCCTTCGTGGCCGGGCTGTGCCCCGCGCTGATGGAGTTCTCCGGGTTGGCGCTGACCGACGCGATCCTGCCGACGCTGGTGCTCGGCTGGCTGATCGCGCTCCACGACCTTACGGCGGGCAGATCCGGGATCGTGGCCGGAGCGCTGGCAGGCTACGCCACGACGGTGCACATGCGAGGCACGATCATCTTCGGGGTCTTCGTCGTCGTGGTCGTCGCCCTGCTGCTCACCCGCCGGGTGCCGCGATCGGCCGCGCTGAAGTCGCTGGCCGTCGCGGGGATCGTGGCCGCGGCCGGGCTGGCGCTCAACCGGGCCGTGTCGGCGGCGCTCTACCCCGATGGCGTGCGCGACCTCTCGGGAATGCTGGCCGACCGGCTCACCGGCGCCGACGGCCAGGCCTGGGCGCTGTCCGGCGCGCTCGGCCAGCTCTGGTACCTGGTCACCGCCACCTGGGGCCTGGCCGGGGTGGGCATGGCGGGCGCCAGCGTGGTCGCGCTCAGGCGGGGCGGGCTTCCCGGCCCGCGCGTGCTGGCCGCCACGCTCCTGCTGACGACGCTGGGCATCGCCTACACCTCTTCGGCCGCGCTCCCCGACGAGCACCGGGTCGGCAACTACGTCTACGGTCGCTACACCGCCTGCGTCGCCGCCGCCTGGCTCCTCGCGGGCCTGATCGTCCTGCTGCGCCTGCCCCGCCCCGCCGCCGTACGGCGGACCCTGGCGGGAGCCGGGATCCTGGTGGCCGCGGGGGGAGCGGCCGCCTGGTACGCGGGGGACCGGCTGACCACCTACAACTTCATCGCCTTCGACTTCCCCGAGGTGAACTTCCTGACCAGAACCTGGGACCACCTCGACCTGGTCGCCGCCTCGGCCGCCGCGCTGGCGATCCTGGCCTGCCTGGCGGCGATGGCGCTGTGGATGCCGCGCCGGGCCAGGCTGCCACTGGTCGCCGCCGGGGTGGCCGCCGTCCACCTGGCCTTCCTGGCCGACATCGCGCCCAAGGCCGCGCCCGCCGCCGGACCCGGCTGGCTGCCCGCGCCGCCACCCGGCAGGGTCGCGCTGGACACCCGGGTCTCGTGGCGCGTGTGGGTCCCGCTGACGTACCAGGTCTGGTGGACGGCGCTGGAGCGCTACCAGGGAGCCCCGCCCGCCGGGGCGTGCAGCGCGCTGACCCCGCTCACCTCGGGACCACCGGCGCACGGCTGGACCGCCACCGCCACCGGCAGCGACTGGGTCCTGTGGGCGTGCCCGGCTAGGGCTTGAGCGCGACGCCACCGAGGAGGTAGTCGCCCACCCCTTGCAGCGGGGCGAGTTCAGCCAGGTCGGGCCGCCATTCGGCCACGTTCACCAGCCCGGGCTCGACCAGGTCGAGCCCGTCGAACAGCGGCAGGATCTCCGCCCGCGTGCGCAGCCTGATGCCGGAGGTGGCCGCGTCGTAGACGTGGGAGATGTCGTCGGACTCGGCGGGCCGGTTGGGGCAGGCGTGCGAGAGCACCAGGTGGCTGCCCGGCGCCATCCGCTCCTTGAGCAGCCCGATCAGCCGCGCCGGGTCGTCGGAGTCCTGGACGAAGTGGAGCACGGCCACGACCAGCACCGCGACCGGCTCGGAGAAGTCGATCAGCTTGGCCTCGTCCATGATGGCCACCGGGTCGCGCAGGTCGCCCTGGACCACCTCCACGCCGCTGCGCGACCCGGCAAGCAGCGCGCGGGCATGGGTCAGCACGATCGGGTCGTTGTCGACGTAGACGACGTGGGCGTCCGGACCCGCCACCTCGTGCACGTTGCCCTGGGTCGGCAGCCCGGTGCCGATGTCCAGGAACTGCCGGATGCCCCGCCCGGCCAGATGCCGGACCGCGCGCTGCATGAACGCGCGGTTCTCCCTCGCGGCGTCCCTGGTCGCGGGCACGATCGCGAGGACTTTCTCCGCCGCCTCGCGGTCGGCGGCGAAGTTGTCCTTGCCGCCCAGGTAGTAGTCGTACATCCGGGCGACGTTGGGGATATGGGGATTTATCCCGACTGGGACCTGCTCCACGCGCCGATCATACAGCCGACGCCCCAGGAATCTCCCTGAGCGGCAGCCGTACCTCGAACCAGGTGTCGCCAGGCACCGAGCGGACCTTCAGCTCGCCGCTGTGGCGGCCGGCCACGATGCGGTAGGAGATGTCCAGGCCGAGCCCCGTGCCGTGCCCCACGGTCTTCGTGGTGAAGAACGGCTCGAAGATCCGGTCCTTGATCGCGTCCGGCACGCCGGGACCCGTGTCGCCGATCTCGATGATCGCCTCATCCTCGTCGTGCGCCGTCCTGATCGTCAGCGTGCCCTGCGAGCCCATCGCGTCCAGCGCGTTGGCGATGAGGTTCGTCCACACCTGGTTGAGCTCGCCGGCGTAGGCCGGGATCTCGGGCAGCGTCCTGTCGTAGTCGGTGACCACGTTGATGTCCGGCGGGATCTTGCCGCGGAAGATCGCGATCGTGCTGTCGAGCAGCTCGTGCGCGTCCACCATCTGGAACGGCGCCCGGTCCATCTGGGAGTACTGCTTGGCCGACGACAGCAGCGACGTGATCCGCTCGGTGGCCTCGGTGATCTCGCCCAGCATCTGCGAGATCTCCACCGCGTCGGCCAGCCAGCGCAGGGCCGCCCCGGCGTGCTCCTCGCCCACCTTGGAGCGGATCTTGGCCAGCGACTCCAGGCTGAACCCGGCGTTGACCAGCGAGGGCGCCAGGTCCCACGCGTCGGTCACACCGAGCTCCTCCAGCGCCTCGCCCACCTCGTCCTCGGCGTCGGACACCTCCATCGGCGTGCGCGGCGCCAGGGTGCCCACGGCCTGCGCGCAACCCTCGGCCATCTCGATGAGGTGCAGCAGCTTCTGCGGCGGTATCCCGTCGGTCGCCAACCCCGCCAGCTGCACGCGCGACTCCCTGATCAGCGTGCGCAGCTCGCTCACCGCCCGTACGGCTGCCGCCGCCGGGTTGTTCAGCTCGTGGGTGAGCCCCGCCGTGATCGTGCCGAGCGCGGTCAGCCGCTGGCGCCGGTCGATGATCTCCCGGGCGGCCCGCCCGCCGTACGTCATGCCTTCCAGCAGGTGCATGGCCATCGGGAACCACTCGGTCACGATGTAGCCGAACTTCTTGGCCGGCAGCGCGAACATCTTGGTGGGCGCGCAGGCCCGCAACGAGTGCTGGTAGGTGGCCGGCGCCCGGTTGCCCAGGTAGGCCGACACCGCCCCGCCGTACACGCCCGGCTGGGTCGAGCGCGGCTGCGCCACGGGACCGGCGTCGGTGTCGGTCGACATCTGGATCTCGCCCTCCATGAGGACGAAGAACGTCTCCGAGGGCTCACCCTGGCGCAGGATGAACTCGTCCTTGGCGTACTCGCGCACCTCGCCCTTGGCGGCGAGCAGGGTCAGCTGCTCGTCCGTCAGGCGCTCGAAGAGGAACAGCTTGCGCAGCGCGTCGATGTCGACAGTGCCGTCGATAGGGGTCGTCATTGCTTCTCCAGGTAGCGATGCACGAGCGCGACGGCCATCGCGCCCTCACCGACGGCTGAAGCCACCCGCTTGATCGAGTCGGCCCGCACGTCACCCGCCGCGAGCACGCCCGGCACGTTGGTCTCCAGGTAGTACGGCTCGCGGCGCAGCGTCCAGTTGCGCGGCCGCTTGCCGCCGTGCACCAGGTCGGGCCCGGTCAGCACGAACCCCTTCTCGTCGCGTTCGATCGTGTCGCCCAGCCAGGAGGTGTACGGCTCCGCGCCGATGAACACGAACAGCCACTGCGCGTCGACCGTGCGCTCCTCGCCCTTGGTGGCGACCGTCAGCCGCTCCAGGTGCCCGTCGCCACCGCCGCCGGTGACCTGGGTCTGCAGGTGCACCTCGATGTTCGGCTGCGCCTGGATCTGCTCGATGAGATAGTGCGACATGGACTTCTCCAAACCGTCACCCCTCACCAACAAATTGACCTTGCTGGCAAATCCCGCCAGGTAGACGGCCGCCTGGCCGGCCGAGTTGGCCGCGCCCACGATGTAGACCTCGCCGTCCTGGCACGAGGGCGCCTCGGTCAGCGCGGCGCCGTAGAAGACGCCCCTGCCCACGAAGTCGTCCAGCCCGGGCGCGTCCAGCCGGCGGTAGGTGACGCCGGTGGCCAGGATGACCGCGTGCGCCGCGATCTCCCCGCCGTCCTTGAAACCCACGACCCTGGCCTGGCCGCGCGGCTCCAGGCTGGTGACCTTGCGCGCGGTCAGCAGCTCCGCGCCGAACTTCAGCGCCTGCCTGCGCGCCCTGTCGGCCAGCTGCGCCCCCGACACGCCGTCGGGGAAGCCCAGGTAGTTCTCGATCCTGGAGCTCTGCCCCGCCTGCCCGCCCGAGGCGTGCGCCTCGACCAGCACGGTCCTGAGCCCCTCCGAGGCGCCGTAGACCGCCGCGCCCAGTCCCGCGGGCCCGCCGCCGATCACGATCAGGTCGTAGAAGTCGGTGGCCGGCGTCGTCGACAGGCCCACGGCCGAGGCGAGCGTGGCCTGGTCGGGCGACTCCATCGTGACGCCGTCCGCGGTGATCACCAGCGGCAGGTGGCAGTCCTCGCCCGCCGCGGCCACCAGCTGCGCCGCCTCGGGATCGTCGGACAGCATCCACTGGTAGGGCACGTGGTTGCGCGCCAGGAAGTCGCGCACCTGGTACGACGGCGCCGACCAACGGTCGCCCACCACGCGCAGCTCGGACCGCTCGACCCGTTCGGTGCGCTGCCAGGCGTCCAGCTGGCCGTCGATCACCGGGTAGAACTTCTCCTCCGGCGGGTCCCACGGCTTGAGCAGGTAGTGGTCCAGGTCCACGACGTTGATCGCCTGGATCGCCGCGTCGGTGTCGGCGTAGGCGGTCAAGAGCACCCGCCGCGCGTACGGATACATGTCCATCGCGGCCTCGAGGAACTGCACCCCGTTCATCTGTGGCATGCGGTAGTCCGCCAGGATCGCCGCGACGTCGTCGCCGCGCAGCCGCATCTCCTTGACCGCCTCGATGCCCTGCACGGAATCCTCGGCGCGGACGATCCGGTACTCCTGCCCGTACTTGCGTCTGAGGTCACGGGCGACTGCCCGCGACACGCCCGGGTCGTCGTCGACCGTCACGATGACCGGCTTGTCCATGCCCCTGCCTTCCCCTGAAGTCTTCTAAGGGAAGGATGTCATGTCTCGCCAAGTTAGTAAGCACTCACTCATATGCTGTGCGGATGAACACCCGCGATCGCATCATCGACGCCGCCGAGCAGGTCATCCGGGAGCACGGGATCGCCGGGGCGACGACCAAGCGCATCGCGCAGCGGGCCGACTGCTCCGAAGCCCTGCTCTACAAGCACTTCACCGGCAAGGAACGGCTGGTCCTCGCCGTGCTGCTCGAGCGGATGCCCGCACTGGCCCCGGCGCTCGCGCGGCTCGAGCTGGAGGCGGGCCGGGGAGACCTGGTGGCCAACCTCACGGCGTTCGCCCTGACCGCGCTGGACTTCTACACCAAGGCCGCCGGCATCGCCTCCGGCGTGATCGGCGACCCGCAGCTCCTGGCCGGGTTCCGCGAGATGCTCGCCACCGTCGGCGGCGGCCCCCACCTGCCCATCGAGCGCCTGGCGAGTTACCTGAGCGAGGAGCAGCGGCTCGGGCGCCTGGACTCCGCGCTCGACAGCGCGACGGCGGCCACGCTGCTCATGGGAGCCTGCTTCCACCGCGCAAATCTGTCGTACTTCGTCACGTTGCCGGATGAACCCGCCCGCTGGGCGCAGGACGTCGTGCGGGCGGCCGTCAGGCGATGACGCGGCTCTCGCCGCCGTCCACGAGCAGCGAGACGCCGTTCACGAACGAGGCGCGCTCGCTGGCCAGGAACGCCACCACGTCACCCAGCTCCTCGGCCCGCCCGACCCGGCCCAGCGGCACCCCGTTGGCCGCCAGCACCAGGCCCTCGTCGTCGCCGACCATCGAGCGCAGCCGGTCGGTGTCGAACGGCCCCGGGAGCACGTTGTTCACCAGCACCCCCTCGCCGCCCACCTCGCGGGCGACCGTACGGACGATGCCCGCGACCGCGGAGCGGGTCGCGTTCGACAGCGCCAGCCCGTCCAGCGCCTCGCGCACCGAACGGCTGGTGATCGTCACGATCCGCCCCCACCCGCGCGAGCGCATGTCAGGCAGTACGGCATGCATCAGCCGGACCGTGCCGAGCAGGTTGCGCTGGACCGCGATGTCCCACTCGTCGGGACCCATGTCCACGAAGCGCCCGGGCGGCGGCCCGCCCGCGTTGGCGACCAGGATGTCCACGGGGCCGAGCACCTCGCGCGTCTCGGCCACCACCCGGGGCGCCGCCTCCGGGTCCTCCACGTCGGCCAGCACGGCGTGCACCACGCCGCCGAACTCCTGCAGCTCGACGACGGCCTCGGCCAGCCGTTCCGGGTTGCGCGCGCTCACGCAGACGTTGCAGCCCTCCCGGGCCAGGCTCTTGGCCGAGGCGAGCCCCAGCCCCGAACTCCCGCCGGTGACCAGTGCGACCCTGCCGGTGATACCGAGATCCATAGGGGCAGACTATAGATCCTGCACGCGGCCCAGCTTGTCCGGGTTGGCCACGAGGAACACGTCGGCGACGAGTCCGTCGCGCATGCCGAAGGTGAGCAGCCGCGCGTCGTCCCCCATGGTGACCATGAGGGCGGCCTCGCCGTTGACCTCGAGCGGGTACCACTCGAAGCCGCTGTAGCGGCGGACCAGCCCGGCGAAGAACGCGAGCACCTTGTCGCGGCCCACGATCGGGTTGAGCGCCGCGCGGACCTTGCCGCCGCCGTCGCTCCACGACACGACGTCGTCGTGCAGCAGGTCGGTGAGCGCCGACAGATCGCCGCCGCCCGCCGCCTCGATGAAGCGGGCGAGCAGCTTGGCGTGCTCGCCGTCGGAGGGCTGGAACCTGTCACGGCCCGCGGCGAGGCGCTTGGCCGCGCGGGAGTGCAACTGCCTGGCGTTGGCCACGCTCGTGCCGACGATCTCGGAGATCTCCTCATACGGCAGCTCGAACGCCTCGCGCAGCACGAACGCCGCCCGCTCCGGCGGCGAGAGCCGCTCCATCAGGTGCAGCGTGGCGAAGGAGACGGTGTCGCGCAGTTCGGCGGTGTCCAGCGGCCCCGCCTGCGAGGTCAGCACCGGCTCGGGCAGCCACGGGCCCGTGTAGGCCTCGCGCTTGACCCGGGCCGAGCGCAGCTGGTCAAGCGCCAGCCGGGACACGATCGTCACCAGGAACGCGCGCGGCTCACGGACCTCGCTCTTGTCCGTGCTCTCCCAGCGCAGCCAGGCCTCTTGGACGACGTCCTCCGCGTCCCACATGCTGCCGAGCAGGCGGTAGGCCAGCCCGAGCAGCATGGGACGGAACTCCTCGAAATCCACGATTTGCATCATGCCTGCTCGTCCAGGAAGCAGGCGTACCGGGGCCGCCAGTTGAGCAGCAGCCTGGCGCGGGCGTTGTCGGCCCCGCGCAGGCGCGTCATGAACGCCGTCCCCCAGGAGCCGACCGCCAGCCTGGCCAGGAACTCCGGCACACGCTTCGGCGCGGGCGCGCCCAGCCGCTCGGCGAAGGCGGGCAGCCATTCACGGACCGTCAGCGGGGTGTCGTCCACCACGTTCAGCACGCCGGTCACGTTCCTGTCCAGCGCCGTGACGATCGACGTGGCCGCGTCGTGGGTGGTGGTGAAGGAGAAGACGGAGCCCCCGTCGCCCACGATCGGCATTTTGCCCGCCCGCACCGCCACGCTCGTCGAACCGTCCTTGGCGTAGACCGTGCCGGGGCCCGTGAGGTGACCGAAGCGCAGCACCAGGCCGCCCGCCCCGGCGGTCAGCTCCTCCAGTTCGGCCAGCGCCCGCCTGGCCGGGCGGAACTGCTTGGGCGGTCGCGCCCACAGCGGCGTGTCCTCGTCGGCCAGTCCCTCGCCCGGCTCGTAGGCGTAGGCCAGGCCCTGGGTGATGAGCCGCGCGCCGGGCGCCGCGTCGATCAGGTTCCGCGTCCCCTCCGTCCGCAACCGGTTCGTCAGCTCGAACTGCTCGGCGAACCTGCGCGGATCGATCTCCTTCGGGATCGCCGTCAGCAGGTGGACCACGGCGTCGGGGGCGGCCTGCCGTACGGCCCGCAGTGTCGCCTCGCGGTCGAGCACGTCGGCCAGCTTGCGCGACATGGGGATCACCTCGTGGCCTACGGCCTCCAGCAGTGGCACCAGCTGGCGGCCGATCACGCCCGTGGCCCCCGCGACCAGAACTCTCATGATCACTCCTTCGCAGTGCTCTTTGCAGCAGGACGGGGGACCACCCGCGTTTGTGACAGTGATCCGGGCCACGTATGGAAATGCCGCGTTGAGCGTGATGAGGTTGGGGCGTGGCGAGAAACCTGATCCTGTCTGGAGGCCCGTTCCACGACTTCGACGCCACGTCCGCCGCGCTCGCGGAGGTGCTGGCCGAGGTCGGCGTCGAATCCGACATCACCGAGGACATCGCGGGCGCGCTCGGGGAGCCGTCGGAGTACCAGCTCATCACCGTCAACGCGCTGCGCTGGCGGATGGGGCTCGACCGCTTCGCCGACCTCCGTGACCAGTGGGGATTCTCGTTACCCGCCCAGGCGCGCACCACCCTGCTCGACCACCTCGACCGCGGCGGCGGGCTGCTGTGCATGCACGCGGCCTCGATCTGCTTCGACGACTGGCAGGGCTGGCCGCGGGTGCTCGGCGGCTGCTGGACCTGGCCCAAGTCGCACCACCCGCCGCTGGGCTGGACCAGCGTCCGCGTGCACGGCTCGCACCCGATCGTCGAGGGGCTGCGCGACTTCTCCGTGGTCGACGAGGTCTACTCCGACCTGGACGTGCTGCCCGACGTCCGGCCGCTGGCCTCCGCCGACGGCCAGCCGCTCGTCTGGGCCCGCCCGGTACGGCGCGGCCGCGTCGTCTACGACGCGCTCGGGCACGACACCCGCTCCTACGACAACGAGATCCACCGCACCCTGCTGCAACGGGCGGCGCAGTGGGCGCTCAAGAACCCCGTGTGAACCTGCGGGCCGACTCCGACTCCTGAGCCAGGCGGCGCAGCGTGTCCAGGGCCCTGCCGTACAGGACCGTGCCGAGCACCAGGGACTCCACGGCGGCGTCACGCGGGCCGGTGAACGGGACGTGGTCCATCTCCACCTCCGTGACCAGCTTCTCGGCCGCGGCGGCATAGGGCCCCAGGTCCTGGGGGAGGCCGAGCTGGCGCATGCGGATCAGCGTGTGGGCCAGCTCGTCGCGGGTGGGGGCGTTCGGGGAGATGCGCCAGCCCAGCTCGGTGATGATGCGGTCGACCTCCTCGCGGGCCCACTCCTGGTCCGGCTCCGGCTCCGCCGTCTGGGCCAGGGCGTAGTGGGCGGTGCCCAGGACGAAGTGGAGGGGAAGCGACTCGTCCTCGACGGCCGCGATCACCTTCTTGATCCCGGCCACGGGGACCCGCCCCACCTCGAGCAGCGCCCGGATCATGCGCAGCCTGCGCAGGTGTGACTCGTCGTAGTCGGCGCGGGTGGCCGCCAGCTGCTCACCCGGGTGGAGCAGGCCCTCGCGCAGGTAGTACTTGATGGTGGCGATGGGAACCCCGGAGGTGGCGCTCAGCTCGGACATGCGCATCCGAGGACAATAGCGCTAGCCCGTTCTGGCCAGGTGGCGGGCCGCGTGCACCAGGTCGTGCACGTCCGACTGGCGGTTCCACAGGAACACCACCTCGATGGGCGGCACCTCCTCGACGATCGGCACGAACGCCAGCCGCTCCGGCACCGGCACCGTGTCCCTGACGCACAGTGTGTAACCGGCGCCGTCCTCGACCAGCTTCACCACCAGGTCGTGGGTGGGGGCTGCAGGGCCGAGGCGGGGGTGCAGGCCGTTGCGTACGAAGCCCTCCAGATAGCGGCCCGCGTCGGACTCGGGCGTGACCAGCGGCTCGGCGGCCAGGTCGGCGAGCGCGATCCGCTCCTGCGCGGCCAGGCCGTGATCGCGCGGGAGCAGCGCGCGGACCGGGGAACGCTGGATGAGCATTCGCGCCACGCTCCTGGGCAGCGAGCCGGGCGCGTAGCCCAGGCCCGCCTGGAGCGTGCCATCCATGATCGAGACGATCTGCTCGGCGGTGGGCATCGGGGCCACCCGCAGCCTCGGGTCGTGCAGCTCGGGCAGCAGGCGGGCCAGCATGTCGTCCAGCCCGTCGGCCACGCCGAGCCGCGAGGACCTGCCCTTGCCGCGGGCCGCGCTCACGGCCCGCTCGAACGCGTCCACCGCCACGGTGGCCTGCGCCAGGAACGCCTCGCCCGCCTCGGTGAGCTTCACGCCGCTCGACGAGCGGGTGAACAGCTCCACGCCGATGGCCTTCTCCAGAGCCTTCAGCTGCTCGGACAGGGTCGGCTGGGCGATGTGCAGCACGGTGGCGGCGCGGCGCAGACTTCCCGCGCGCGCGATCGCGATCGCGTACCGGACCTGGCGAAGATCCATCGCGCACCTCGATGCTGATAGGAGCGGGCTATCGGATGATGCCACCCCGCCCCGCAAAAGGGGATACCCAACACGCCCCGGTTAGATTGCCATCCAATGACAATCCCCACCACCCCCTTCTCTCACCCCGCGCGCCCTCACGCCCGCACCTCGCGCCGCGCCCCCGCACCTCGCGCCGCACCCCCGCACCTCGTGGCGCGCCCCCGCGCCTTGCTCCAGCGCAACGGGCGACCCGCCCTTCCCAGCACCGGTACGGCGAGCTGTGACGACGGCGGTTCCCGGCGCAACGTGTGCGGCGAGACCGCTCTGGCCTGGTCTCCGGGGGTCCGTGCGGCAAGCCTCCTGCGCCGGTACGGCGAGCTGTGACGGCGGCGAAGTTCGGCGCAACGCGTGCGGCGGTGAGTCCCTGACCCCGCCGAGATCGGGCACCGCGCCGGGGCGGTGAGATGTGGTGCGGGGTTCGTGTTGAGGCGGTACCGAGCAAGCGCTTGTCCTCACGACCGCGGAGCGTTACCGTGACGGCGAGCACCACACACGTCGCCCGCCGGGACGGATCGCGCCCCGCCCCGGCGGACGACTTCGAGGCTCGGGAGCCCCATGCAACCCTTCGCCGGACGCGCCCGCATCGCCGGGATCGGCATGACGGAGCTGTCCAGGCGGTCCGGCCGTACGGAGGAAGACCTGGCCGTGGCGGCCTGCCGTACCGCCTGCCAGGACGCGGGGATCGCGCCGGGAGAGGTCGACGCGGTGCTCAGCTACCACCTCGGAGACTCGGCGCCGGTGACGCAGGTCGCGCGGGCGCTCGGGATCGAGCGGCTGGGCTGGCACAACGACATCGCCGGCGGCGGCACCCAGGCGGCGTCCATCCTGGGCTCCGCGGCGATGCTGATCCACGCGGGGCTGGCGCGCCACGTCCTGATATATCGGGCGCTCAACGGCCGCTCCGGGCGTCGCATGAACACCGTCTCCACGGGCCCGGAGGAGGAGATCACCCAGAGGTACGGCATGGCCGGGCCGATCCCGCTGTTCGCCATGGCCGCCACCCGCTACCTGCACGACACCTCGCTCACGGCGGAGCACCTGCACGCCGTCGTCGCCCAGTCGCGCGACAACGCCAAGGCCAACCCGCGTGCCCTGCGCAGGGAGCCGCTGTCGTGGGAGGAGTACCTCGGCCGGCCGTACGTCTGCACCCCGCTGCGCACGGTCGACTGCTGCCAGGAGACGGACGGCGCCTGCGCCCTCCTCGTCAGCGCCACCCTGCCGGGCCCGCGCATCCACGCGGTCGTCCGCGGCGGCGGCCCCGGCTGCTCGACCATGGCCACCGCGCAAGACGTGTCGGCCATCTTCTCCTCCTACGTTGCCCCCATGCTCTGGGACGCCTCCGGCATGCGCCCCACGGACGTCGACACGGCCCTCCTCTACGACGCCTACTCCTGGCTCGTGCCCCGCCAGCTGGAGGACTTCGGGCTGGTACGGCGAGCGGACCTCGCCGACTACCTCCTCGGCCGCCACCACGCCTGGATCAACCCGCACGGCGGCCTCCTCTCGGAGGGCTACGTCCACGGCCTCAACAACGTCGCCCAAGCCGTCCGCGAACTCCGCACAGGCAAACAGGTAGCCCTCATCACCGGCTTCGGCGCCTCCTACGGCAGCGCCGCCCTCCTAACCTCATAACCCCCCACCCCTGCCCCCGCCAGCCTCCGCTCCTTCTACAACGTGCCTCCGCCCTCACCCGCGCTCCCACTACACCCCGCCCTCTGCGTCCGCCCGCCCCCCGCGTCCCCGCGCCCCCCCGCGTCCGCCCCGCGCGCCCTTGCGTTCGCCCCGCGCGTCCGCCTCGCGCACTCCGGTTCCCGTCGCACGCGCGCCCGCCGCACCTCGCCGCTCCCGTCCGCCCCTCGCGCCCCCACGTCCCGCCCCCACGCCTCCGCGTCTCCCGCGTTCGCCCCCGGCACTCCGGTTTCCTGGCGCATGCGCGCCCGCCGCATCCTCGCCCCTCGCGTCCCTCGCGCGCCCCCCGCATCCGCCCGCCCCCGCGTCCGCCCCCGCGCCCTCGCGTTCCCCCCGCGTACGCCCCCGCGACCCCGCGTGCGACCCCGTGTCCGCCCCTCGTGTCCGCCCCTCGTGGCCGCCCCCCGCGTCCATCCCCCGCGTCCCTCGCGTGCGCCCCCGCATCCGCCCTCGGCACTCTGCCCGCACTCCGCCCCCCGCGCCCTCGCGTGCGCCCCCGCGTCCGCCCTCGGCACTCTGCCCGCACTCCGCCCCCCGCGCCCTCGCGTGCGCCCCCGCGTCCGCCCTCCGTACTCCGGTTCCCGTCGCATGCGCGCTCGCTGCACCCTCGCCGTTCGCATCTGGCTCTCGCCGCCGCAGCTCCGCATCCCGGCTCTCGGCGCGCCCGCATTCCTGCGCGTGGATCCGGTGCTTGTCGGTTGGGCGCCGTTCGTGGGCTGCGTCGGCGTAGCCGGGTTGTGGTGGGCGGTGCCGTACTGCGGCTTTTTGGGAGGGAGGGTGAAATGGGGTGGAGGGTGTGGACATGTGGAGGTGATGGGGAAGCGCTGATTGTGGAGGGCGGCATGGGGCGTGCCTGTGGATGACAGCTCGCGTGGCCGGTTCGAGGCCGTGTACAGCCAGACGTACGAGCCGATCCTGGGCTATGCGTTGCGGCGGTGTGACTCTCCGGAGGACGCCGCTGATGTGGTGGCGGAGACGTTCGCGACCGCGTGGCGGCGCGTCGACGTGCTGCCGCCGGGGGACGAGGCCAGGCTCTGGCTGTACGGCATCGCCAGGAACATCCTGGCCAACCACCATCGCCGCCAGGCCAGGCGGCCCGTCGCGCTGGCCGCCGAGCTGGCCGATGTCTACGCCGGCCGCGGGCGGATCGTGCCGGAGGACAGCGTCGCGATGTCGGCGATCGCAGAAGCGTTCGGTGCGATATCAGATGACGATCGCGAGATTCTGTCACTTGTCGCCTGGGAGGGGCTGGACCACGGCGAGATCGCCACGGTTCTCGGCGCCTCGCGCAACGCCGTCCGTATCCGCCTGCACCGGGCTCGCAAGCGCTTCTCCAAGGCGCTGTCCAGGGTGGGCGTCACCGTCAACCGCTATGCCGTGGAGTCAGTGTGAACCCCGTTGACGAGCAGATCAGCAGGCTGGCCAGGATCAGCGACGAGTCCCTCGCGGGCCGCTCCACCACACCCGCCGCTCGCGCCCTCCTCCACACGATCCTCTCGAAGAGCCCAGGGGAGACGGTCCTCGCGGAGGGGCTGGGGGCGACGGTCCTCTCGGAGAGCCCGGGAGAGACGGTCCTCTCGGAGGGCTCGGCGATGACGGTCCTCACGGAGGACTCGGGGGAGACGATCCTCTTGGCGGGTCCGGGAGAGACGGTTCTCTCGGAGGGCTCGGGGGTGACGGACCTTTCGGAGGGCTCGGGGGTGACGGTCCTCTCGAAGAGCCCAGGGCAGGCGGTCCTCTCGGAGGGCTCGGGGGAGCGGGTCGGGCGGCGTGCGAGGTGGGGTTCGCGGAGGCGGATGGTCGTCGTGGGGGTGGCTCTCGCGGCGGCGGTCGCGGTGGGGGTTGTCGTGGGGCCGGCCGTACTGCCTGGTCGGGAGGGGACTGCTACGTCCTATGCGAACTCCGCGATCGAGATCGAGCAGCGCGGCGACGAGTGGGTGGCCAGGGTGAAGGATCCGTTCGCCGACCACGCGCAGTACCGCGAGGCGTTCCTGGCGGTGGGGCTGGACGTGGGGCTGGACCTGGTCCCGGTGTCGCCGCCGCGGGTCGGACAGGTGGTGCGTATGACGTTCGCCAACACGACCGAGCAGAGCGTGATCGGTGGGGCGCCGGAGCCCGCAGGGTGCAAGATCGGCCAGGACGGCTGCATGCTCGCGATCTCGGTGTCGCGGCGCTTCGCCGGCACCGGGACCGTGGTACTCGGGCGTCCGGCCAGACCGGGGGAGAAGTACCAGGATGCTGGGCCCGCGACGAGGAAGGGCGGGATGCTCGCCGGGTTCCGCGTGGACGAGCAGCGGGTGGGGACCGTCATGGCGGAGGTGCGCCGGCGCGGCCTCCGCGCGACATTCCAGGTCATCACGCCCAATGACGACGGTTTCAGCGTCGACCCCCATCATCAGCCCGCCCATGTAGGGGATGACTGGTGGGTCTGGGAGGCCGAGGCCGAGGAGGCAGGCGTGGTCCGTCTCCTGGTGACCAAGAAGCACCTCGCCAAGAACCCCATCTACGGCGGCCCCAAGCCCAAGGAGTTGACCCAGGAGTAGCGACCATCCTCACGTGGTACGGCATGCCGCACTCCACCTGGCCGATCCGGCGCCCGGGATGGGCGCCGCGTCGCGCGCCCGCGCATTGTGGATGTCGTGCTCCTGCTCAGGGACGCCGCGGTCCTGCATGTGCTGAGGGATGTCTGGTCCTGTGCGTGCTCAGGGATGTCGTGGTCCTGTGCGTGGTCACTGATGGCGTAGTCCTGTGCGCCCGCCCCACCGCTCGTGGGGTGGGCGCAGGTCGTGACGCTCCGGTGCGGGGACGTGGCAGGTGCCGCGCTCCGGACCGGGGCTCGTTGGCGTCGAGGGGTTGCGTCCGATCTCGTCGTGGTCGTAAGAGTCGACCCGGTGCTGGTGGCTCTCCGCAGGATGGGTGCGCCGGGCGCCCGGCAGGAGGTGTTAAGAATTATTGCCTGATGGCCTTGACGGGGAGTGTTCTGGGCATAATTATCACCGCATGGAGCTTCTGGCTCGGATGCGGGCTGAGCGGCAGGACATGCCCGAGGCGTTGAAGAAGGTGGCCGATGCCATCCTGGAGACCCCGGGTGAGGCCGCGAGGCTGACCATCGTGGATCTGGCCGAGCGGAGCGGGACGTCGACGGCGACGATCACGAGGTTCTGCCGGGCCCTGGGTTTCGCCGGGTACGCCGAGCTCAGGGTGGCGATCGCCACCGAGACCGGGCGGCGCGAGCGGCAGACCTGGCACACGGACATCGGCCAGGAGATCCGGCCGGACGACCCGCTCGAAAGGGTCCTCGAGGTGGTGTCCGGCAACGACACCCGGCTGATCCAGGAGACGGGCGACCAGCTGGATCTGGCCGTGGTCGAAAAGGTGGCGCAGGCCATCTCGCGGGCCGGGCGGGTGCTGCTGTTCGGCGTGGCCAGCAGCGCGGCGGTGGCCAACGAGATGGAGTACCGCCTGCAACGCATGCGCGTCCCCACCTGGAGCAGGTCCGACGCCCACAAGGCGCTCACCGACGCGGCCCTGCTCGGTCAGGGCGACGTGGCGATGGGCATCTCGCACAGCGGCCGTACCAGGGAGGCCATCGAGGTGCTGGCCGAGGCGGGCAGCCACGGCGCGATCACGGTGGCGGTCACCTCGCACCCGCGTTCGCCGCTGGCGGAGGTGGCCGAGCTGGTGCTGACGACGTCCGCCAGGGAGACGACGTTCAGGTCGGACGGGTTCGCGGCGATCCACTCCCAGCTGCTGGTGCTGGACGTCGTCTACGTCTCGGTAGCCCAGCGCACCTACGAGCGCACCAAACAGGCCTTCGACGTCACCGTCCGCGCGATAACCGGACATCGCCTCCCGGAAGACGACACATGACGATAAAGCCAGAGAACTTCGCGCACCACATCGCCACCCTCGTCGCGACGATCCCGGAAGACCCGGCCATCGAGCAGGCCGCCACCCTGTTCACCAGGACCGTCGAGTCCGGCGGCGTGATCCACGCCTTCGGCTCAGGCCACTCCGAGGCCGTCGCGATGGAGATCGCCGGACGCGCCGGCGGCCTGGTCCCCACCAACCGCCTCGCCCTCAGAGACATCGTCCTGTACGGCGGGGCCGCCCGCGAGGAGCTCGACCGCTACGACCTCGAACGCGACCCGGCCGTGGCGCACGCCATCCTCGAGCACGCCCCGATCCACGAGGACGACCTCTTCGTGGTCATCTCCAACTCCGGCGTGAACGGCGTGGTCGTCGAGCTGGCCACGCTGGTCAAGGAGCGCGGTCACGACCTGATCGCCATCACCTCCCGCGCCCACGGCGGCGCCGCCACGTCCCGCCACCCCTCGGGCCGCAAGCTGACGGACCTGGCCGACGTCGTCCTGGACAACCGGGCCCCGTACGGCGACGCCGTACTGCCCCTGCCGGAAGGCGGCGCGACCGGCGCCGTCTCGACCATCACCTCTGCCCTGATCGCTCAGCTCGTGGTCACCGCGACGGTGCGGAACCTGCTGGCGTCAGGGCACGTCCCGCCCGTCTACCTGTCGGCCAACGTCCCCGGGGGCGACGGCCACAACCTCAGGCTCGAGGCCCAGTACGCGGGCCGCATCCGCCGCGGCGCCTGACACCAAAGCCAGGGCAACCAAGCCAGGGCGACCAAGCCAGGGCAACCAAAGCCGGCGCGCCCGAGAGCCTGAGGAGCGAGAAGGACCGACGACAGCTCTGTTCGGCATGCGCACGTTTCGGGGGTCGACCACCTAGGAGAGCCCAGCCATGTCACGAAATTTCGGGAAAGTCCTCGGAGTCTTAGCGGCCACCACCCTCGCGAGCGCCCTGCTCGCGACCACCCCCGCGGCCGCCCAGCAGGCCGTCCGCCTGCAGTACAGGACCAGCTCGGCCACCCCCACCACGGCCCAGGCCGAGCCCTGGTTCCAGCTCTTCAACGACGGCACCACCCCGATCCCGCTCAACCAGGTCAAGATCCGCTATTACCTCACAGGCTCGGAGACCTACCGCTTCGCCTGCTCCTGGGCGGTGGTGAGCTGCTCGACCGTGACCGGCCAGTTCGTCCGCCAGACAGGCGCCGACCAGTACCTGGAGGTCGGCTTCACCGGCGGGACGCTGGCCCCCGGCGCCACCACCGCCGACCTGCAACTGCGCTTCTACCGATTCGACTGGCAGAACTTCGACCAGAGCGACGACTACTCCTTCGGCCCCCAGCCGACCTACGCCGACTGGGGCAAGGCGACCGTCTACGTCAACGGAGCCCTGGCCTGGGGCACCCCCCACGGCAGCGAGCCGACCCCGACGCCGACCATCACCCCGACCGGCAACCAGGGCACCCTGTTCGACGACTTCTCCTACACCGGCTCGTCCGACCCGAGGCTGGCCCAGCGCGGCTGGACCGTCCGCTCGAGCTCCGGCGGCCCAGGCGTGCCCGGCGCCACCTGGGACCCGGCGGCCGTCACGTTCCCCGGCGGCCTGCTCACGCTCGACTCGAGCACCAACGGCTCCACCACCGTCCAGACCGAGCTGTCCACCGCCAACCGCAAGTTCCACGAGGGCACCTACGCCGCCAGGGTCCGCTTCAGCGACGCCCCCACGACCGGCCCCGACGGTGAGCACGTGGTGCAGACGTTCTTCACCATCACCCCGCTGCGCTACAACATGGACCCGGACTACGGGGAGCTCGACTTCGAGTACCTGCCCAACGGCGGCTGGGGCGAGCCGGGCGACATCCTCTACACCACCAGTTGGGAGACCTACCAGGCCGACCCGTGGCAGGCGGTGAACACCCACACCGAGGAACGGGCGAGCTTCGCCGGCTGGCACGACCTGGTGATCCAGGTCTCCGGCGGCCGCATCCGCTACTACGTCGACGGCCGCCTGTTCGCCGACCACGGCGATATTTATTACCCGGAGACCCCGATGTGGATCATGTTCAACCAGTGGTTCATCGACCTGCAGCCCGGCTCGGCGCCGCGCACCTACCGCGAGCAGGTCGACTGGCTCTACTACGCCAAGAACGAGGTCGTCTCCCCGTCCGACGTCCAGACCAGGGTGACCGCCTTCCGCGCCGCCGGCACCACGTTCACCGACACCGTCCCCAACCCCTGATCCCGGTACGGCATGCCGTACGCGGACCCGTGTCAAAGGCATGCCGTACACCCACCCCCCACCGAGAAGGCATCATGCGACACCCCCTCACCGCAGCGGTCGCGGTGCTGGCGCTGGCGGCCTGCGGGTCCCCGGCGCAGCAGCCGGCGGCCACGCAGGGCCCGGCCAGACTGACCGTCTGGATCATGGACGGCAGCGTCACCAAGGACCTGCTCAAGTCCTTCGAGACCGACTACGAGCACGCGCACCAGGGCGTCGACCTGGACATCCAGATCCAGGCCTGGGACGGCATCGGCGAGAAGGTCACCGCCGCCCTGGCCAGCACCGACGCCCCCGACGTGATGGAGGTCGGCAACACCCAGGTCGCCCAGTACGCGGCGAGCGGCGGCGTCACCGACCTGACAGGCAAGGTGGCCGACCTGCACGGCCAGGACTGGCTGCCGGGCCTGGCCCAGCCGGGCAACATCGACGGCAAGCAGTACGGCATCCCGTGGTACGCGGCGAACCGGGTGGTCGTCTACAACAAGGACCTGTTCGCCAAGGCGGGCATCAAGGCCCCGCCCACCACCCGCGACGAATGGCTGACCATCACCAGGAAGCTCAACAAGGCCCCGGACCAGGGCATCTATCTGACCGGCCAGACCTGGTACGCCCTGGCCGGCTTCATCTGGGACGAGGGCGGCGACCTGGCCGTCCAGGAGGGCGGCAAGTGGAAGGGCGCCCTGGACAGCCCGCAGGCGCTGGCCGCCATGGACTTCTACAAGCGGCTCCAGGCGCTCGGCAGGGGCCCCAAGGACGCCGACGAGGCCAACCCGCCCCAGCACGAGGTCTTCGCCCAGGGCAGGACGGCCCAGATCATCGCGGTCCCCGGCATCACCGCCCGCGTCCTCGAGGTAGAGCCAGGCATGAAGAACAAGATCGGATATTTCCCGATTCCGGGGAAAAATCCGGATAAGCCGGGGAGTGTGTTCACTGGGGGCTCCGACCTGATCGTCCCTGCCGCATCCAAGCACCAGGACCAGGCCTACGAGGTCGTCAAGGCCCTGGCCGGCGAGAAGTTCCAGACCGACCTGGCCAGGACCATGAGCTTCGTCCCCAACAGGACCTCGCTCGCCGGCGTGCTGGACTCCGACGAGGGCACCGCCGCCATGGCCAGGGCCGCCGCCAACGGCCGGGCCACCCCCAACACGCCCAACTGGGCCGCCGTCGAGGCCACCACCGTCATCAAGCAGTACATGACGGCCGTGCTCACCGGCGCGGACCCGGCCGCCGAGGCGCGGAAGGTCTCCGCGGCGATCACCACGACGCTCAACAGCGGATCCTGATGCTCAGAAAGCGTGATCTCTGGGCGTACCTGCTCATCGCGCCCACTGTGGTCGGCGCCGCCTTCCTGCTGGTCTACCCGATGCTGAAGGCGGCGGTGATCTCCTTCCAGCACTTCAGGATGGGCGAGCTGATCAGGGGCGGCGCCGCGTTCGCCGGGTTGGACAACTATCTCGAGCTCGTCAGGGGGCAGGAGTTCTGGCGCGTGGTGCTGCGCACGGCGGTGTGGACCGCGATCAACGTGGTGCTCATCGTCGTGCTGTCGACGCTGGTCGCGCTGCTGCTGGCCCGGCTGCGGCGCGGCCTGCGGGTGGCCCTGATGAGCGCGCTGGCGCTGGCCTGGGCCACCCCGGTCATCGCCGCCACCACGATCTTCCAGTGGCTGTTCCAGTCGGAGCTCGGCGTGGTGAACTGGCTGCTGGTCCAGGCGGGGCTGACCGGGTTCCGCGGGCACAGCTGGTTCGCCGACGGGCCGTCGATGTTCGCCGTGCTGGTGATCCTGGTGGTCTGGCAGTCGGTGCCGTTCGCCGCGCTCACGCTCTACGCCGGGCTCACCACGATCCCGGCGGAGCTGTACGAGTCCGCCAGGATCGACGGCGGCACCGGATGGCAGGTGTTCTGGCGGGTGACGGCGCCGATACTGCGGCAG
Source organism: Nonomuraea sediminis (assembly GCF_018531495.1). Taxonomy (GTDB): domain Bacteria; phylum Actinomycetota; class Actinomycetes; order Streptosporangiales; family Streptosporangiaceae; genus Nonomuraea; species Nonomuraea sediminis. The sequence continues at coordinate 201,206 of NZ_JAHDTI010000006.1, read as the reverse complement.
CTGTTCGCGCTGGTGGCCTCGCTCGAGGTGATCTGGGTGGCCAAGTGCTTCCCGCAGATCTGGGTGCTCAGCCAGGGCGGGCCCGACGGCGCCACCACCACGCTGCCCGTCTACGCCTTCCGCGTCGCCCGCTCGCTGCACCGCTACGACCTCGGCTCGGCCGTGGCCATGCTGACCGTGGTGCTGCTGGCCGTGGCCCTGATCAGCAACCTGCGCAGGATGGTCCGCTCATGAGGAGGCTCGCGCTCAACGCCACGGCCGTCGCCGTCCTGATCGTGACGATCTTCCCCGTGTACTGGATGTTCGCCACCGCGTTCAAGCCGACCAGGGAGATCCAGGCGGAGACGCCGTCGTTCTGGCCGCTGCACCCCACGCTCGAGCACTTCGCGGCCGCCGTGCGGGCTGACGGGTTCTGGACCTACGCCCGCAACAGCCTCGCGGTCACCGCGGCGGCTGTGCTGTTCGCCCTGGTCGTGGCGCTGCTGGCGGCCTTCGCCGTGACGCGGCTGCGCTGGCGCGGTCGAGGGGCCTTCGTGCTCGGGGTCTTCGCCGCGCAGATGGCGCCGTGGGAGGCGCTGCTGGTGCCGATGTTCATCATCGCCAGGGACACCGACCTGCTCGACTCGCTGGCCATGCTGACCGGCGTCTACTTCATGATCACGCTGCCGTTCACGATCGTGACGCTGCGCGGGTTCCTGGCCGCGATCCCGGCAGAGCTGGAGGAGGCGGCGCTGGTCGACGGGTGCGGGCGCGCCGCCGCCTTCCGCAGGGTGGTCTTCCCGCTGCTGGCGCCGGGGCTGATGGCGACCTCGCTGTTCGGCTTCATCACCGCGTGGAACGAGTTCGCCTTCGTCAACGTGCTGATCATCAAGGCCAGGGACAAGCGGACGCTGCCGGTGTGGCTGTCGTCCTTCCGCGACGTGTTCGGCACCGACTGGGGCGCCACGATGGCCGCGGCCGGCCTGTTCGCGCTGCCCGCGCTGGTGCTGTTCCTGTTCCTGCAGCGGCGGGTGGGCGCCGGGATGACCGCGGGCGCCGTCAAAGGGTGAATGCCGCGTGCACCTGCTCAGGCTCGTCGAGCAGCTCGCGCGCGGCCAGCCACGCCGCCGCCCCAGCCGCGTCCCCCGCGGTGCGCACGTCGTAGTCCTCGAGCAGGTCACGTACGGCCTGCCGTACCGGACCCGCGGAGGTCAGCACGCTGCCGGTGAGCACCACGGGACCGCCGGCGTGCACCCGTTGCAGCGTGGCGACCAGGTGCCTGGCCGCCTCGGCCGCGATCGCGGCGGCGGCCGGGTCGCCGGCCTCGAAGGCCTGGCTGACCAGCGCCGACAGGGCGGCCAGACGCATGTGGTCGGCCTGCGCGAGCCGGACGATCCGGTCGGCGAGCCCGCGCGGCGGCAGGTCGGCGGCCGAGCCCAGGAAGTGCTCGATCACGAGCGCCCCGAGCACGCCGGTCGGCTCGCCGCGGTCCAGGGCGTGCACGGTGGCCTTGGCCGCCTCCCGGCCGATCCAGAACCCGGACCCGTAGTCGCCCAGCAGCCATCCGAGCCCGTCAGCGATCGCGTCGAGCTCGAACCCGGCCATGCGGGCGGCGTCCGCACCTGTCCCCGACAGCAGCACCGAGCCGTCAGGGGAGGAGGCGCCCGCCGCGTAGCCGATCGGCAGGTCGCCGATGGTCCGCGGGCCCGCGGGGATGCCTCGCGCGGCCCAGACCTTGGCGAGCTCGGACGCCAGCTCGTCGGCGCTCCCCGCCACGCCCGCCAGGGAGGCGACCACGTCCCCGGGATCCACCTGGGCGGTGGCCTGGTCGAGCGCCGCGGCGATCGCCGACACCGCCTTCGCGAGCCCGTGGGCGGTGGGATTGCCGGGACCCGCCTTGGCGTAGCCGACCCGTGTGCCGTCGAGCGCGTGCACGGAAACGCGCGTGGAGGTGGCGCCGGCGTCAACACCGATCACGAGCGATTTAGTCACGGTTGGATTGTGGGTCTTGACGTGACCGGGAAGCAAGAATAATTTTCGCCAGAAGACCGGGTATTCGGAAGGAATATTCGTGACTTCAGGTGCCCTAGGCCGTATCGAGACCGAGCTCCCCGCATTGCCGGAGGCGCTGCGCCGGGTGGGCGAGGTGATCCTGGGCGCGCCGGCCGAGGCCGCCCGCTCCACGATCATTGAGCTGGCCGAGCGCGCGGGCAGTTCACCCGCGACCGTGACCAGGTTCTGCCGGGCCTTCGGCTTCTCCGGTTACGCCGAGCTGCGGGTCGCGCTGGCCACCGAGACCGGCAGGGCCGCGCAGGCGGGCTGGGGGGCGGGCGTCGGCCACGAGATCGGCCCCGACGACCCGCTGGACGCGGCCATCGAGGTGATGGCCGCCGCCGACACCCGGCTCATCCAGGACACCGCCGCCCAGCTCAACCTCGAGACCGTCGCCCAGGTGGCCGACGCGGTCGTGGTGGCCCGCCGCGTGCTGCTGTTCGGCGTGTCCACCAGCGGGAACGTCGCCAAGATGCTGGAAGGGCGGCTGCGCAGGATCGGCATGCCGTGCTGGAGCGCGGGCGACGCCCACGAGGCGCTGTCGGAGGCCGCGCTGCTCGGCCCCGGCGACGTCGCCATCGGCATCAGCCACCGGGGCCGCACCCGCGAGGTGATGGAGGCCCTGGTCGAGGCCGGCAGCCACGGTGCCATGACGGTCGCGGTCACCTCGTTCGCCCGCTCGCCGCTGGCGGAGCTGGCCGGATTAGTGCTGACCACCGCCAGCAGGGAGACGACGTTCAGGCTCGGCGGCCTGGCCGCGGTCCACTCCCAGCTGTTCGTGCTGGACGCCGTCTACGTGGCGGTCGCGCAGCGCACCTACGAGCGCACCAACCAGGCCTTCGAGCTGACCATCAGCGCCGTGGAGAGTCATCGGGTGGAGAGAGGCTGATCTTGTCCTACGCAACACAGGTCCTGGAACTGGCCCGCGAGGTCGCCGAATCCCAGCGCGACCAGATTCGGCGGGCCGCCGACCTGGTCGTGGCGGCCATCAGGGCCGACGGCGTCGTCAACGCCTTCGGCTCGGGCCACTCCGAGGCCATCGCCATGGAGATCGCCGGACGCGCCGGCGGCCTGGTCCCCAGCAACCGCCTCACCCCCAGAGACCTCGTCCTGTACGGCGGGCAGCCCCCATCCGTGCTCACGCCAGAACTCGAACGCGACCCCGCGGTCGCCCAGCAGATCCTCGACCTGGCGCCGGTACAGCCGCAGGACGTGTTCGTCCTGATCTCCAGCTCCGGCGTGAACGGCGTGGTGGTCGAGCTGGCCGGGCTCGTCAAGGACCGCGGCCACCAGCTGATCGCCATCACCTCGGTCAAGCACTCCACCCAGATGACCTCGCGCCACCCGTCGGGCCGCAAGCTGCTCGACCTGGCCGACGTCGTGCTCGACAACGGCGCGCCGTACGGCGACGCCATCCTCGAACTGCCCGGCGGCGGCAGCTACGGTGCGGTGTCCACGATCACCTCGGCGCTGCTGGCCCAGCTGATGGTCACCGAGGCGGTCGAGCAGCTCGTGGCGCTCGGCGAGACGCCACCCATCTACCTGTCGGCGAACGTGGCCGGCGGTGACGAACACAACAAGGCCCTGGAGAACCGCTACGCAGGGCGGATCAGACGCGGAGCATAGGAAGTCAGGAGTCATACATGTCGGACACCCCCCGCATCAACCGTCGCGAACTCCTTCGCGCGGCCGCGCTCGTCCCCCTGGCGGGCGCGCTGGCCGCGTGCGCCACCCCGTCGTCCACGCCGGCCTCGTCGGCGCCCGCGGCAGTCCCGACCAGCGCGGACAATCCCTTCGGCGTGGGGGGCAAACCGCTGGAGGTGTGGATCTTCGACGGCGGCTTCGGCAACGCCTACGCCAAGGACATCCACGAGCCGCTGTTCAAGGGCAAGTACCCGAAGGTGGACGTCAAGCACAACTTCACCAAGGAGATCACGAAGGTCCTGCAGCCGCGCTTCGCCGGCGGCAACCCGCCCGACGTCATCGACAACTCCGGCGCCAACGCCATGGACTTCGGCGCCCTCGCCCAGGACGGCCAGCTGGCCGACCTCGCCCCGCTGCTCGACGCGCCCAGCTGGGACGACCCGTCGACCAAGGTCAAGGACCTGCTCGACCCGTCGGTGATCGCGTTCGGCACCTACGACGGCAAGTTCAGCGTGCTGGGCTACGTGAACTACATCTTCGGCATCTGGTACTCGGGCAAGGTCTTCAAGGAGAACGGCTGGGAGCCGCCGAAGACCTGGGACGACTTCCTCAAGCTCTGCGAGACCATCAAGAAGTCCGGCAAGATGGCGCCCTTCACCTACGCGGGCAAGTTCCCGCAGTACCTCTACGAGCCGCTCCTCACCCTGGCCGCGAAGATCGGCGGACCCGAGGTCCTGGTCAACATCGACAACCTCGAGGACGGCGCCTGGAAGAGCGACGCGATGAAGCAGTCGGCCACCGCCTGGGCCGAGGTCGGCGCCAAGTACCTGCTGCAGGGCACCGCCGGGCTCGACCACGTGCAGACCCAGACGGCGCAGAACAAGTACGAGGTGGCCATGCTGCCCGCCGGCTCGTGGCTGGAGAACGAGCAGGCCAAGACCACGCCCGCGGACTTCGAGTACCAGATGTTCGCCCTGCCGGACTTCGGCAAGGACGACAAGATGCCCACCGGCACGCTGCACACCCAGCCGGGCGAGAACTTCATCGTCCCCGCCAAGGCGGCCAACGTGCAGGGCGGCCTGGAGTACCTGCGGGCCATGCTGTCGAAGAAGGCGGCCGGCGACTTCAGCGAGCTCGTCCACACCGTGACCGAGGTCAAGGGAGCGGGCGAGGGCCGCAAGCTGTCGCCCGGCGCGCAGAGCGCCACCGACGCGCTGAAGGCGGCGGGCACCAACACGGTCTACTACCAGTGGCAGTCGTGGTACGGCCCGCTCAAGGACGAGGCGATCGCCGCCACCGGCGCGCTGATGTCCGGCGACCTCACTCCTGACAAGTACCTCGAGCGCATCCAGAAGAAGGCCGACGACATCAAGAACGACTCCTCGATCAAGAAGTTCAAGCGCTGATGTTCAACAGATACCGCCGTGGGCTGTTCATCACCGCGTTCCTGACAGCCCCGGTGGTGCTCTACGTGACGTACGTGCTCGCGCCGTACGCCCAGGCCTTCCAGATCTCCACGACGAACTGGCGGGGTGTGAACGCCAGCCCGCAGAGCATCGGGTTGGAGAACTTCGTCCGCCTGTTCAACGACGACATCTTCTGGCGGGCCGTGCGGCACAACCTGGCACTGCTGGTGCTGCTGCCGCTGTTCACGATCGTCATCGCCCTGTTCTTCGCCTTCCTGCTCAGTGTGGGCGGCGGGGGACAGGGGGTGTCCGGCATCAGAGGGTCCGGCTTCTACCGGGTGGTGTTCTTCTTCCCGCAGGTGCTGGCCGTGGCCGTGGTCGGGGTGCTGTTCCAGCAGGTGTTCAGGCCGGACGGCAGCGGGATGCTGAACGCCCCGCTGATGGGGATCGGCCTGGGGCCGTTCGGGTTCCTGTCCGACACGAAGATCGCCTTCTGGTCGGTGCTCGGCGTGCTCGTCTGGCAGGCGGTCGGCTTCTACGTGGTGCTCTTCTCCGCCGGGCTCGCCTCGATCCCCAACGACATGTTCGAGGCCGCCAGGATCGACGGCGCGGGCAGGTTCGCGCTGTTCTTCCGGATCACGCTGCCGCTGCTGTGGGACACCGTCCAGGTGGCCTGGGTCTACCTCGGCATCCTGGCCCTGGACGTCTTCGCGGTCGTCTGGGTGATGACCGACCAGCACGGCGGGCCCGACTGGTCGACCACGGTCATGGCGGCCGAGATCTACCGCACCGCCTTCCAGAACTTCCGCTTCGGCTACGCCTCCGCCATGGGCGTCGTCATGTTCTTCTTCACTGTTGGCTTCGCGATCCTGTCGCTGCGGCTGTCCCGCCGCGAACGAATCGAGTACTGATGACGACGACGACCTCGTGGACGGTCGCGAACTCCAGGAAGATCGCCCGCAAGGAGCGCAGGCGGCAGCTCGGCCCGCTGTCGGCGCTCACCCACGTGGCGCTGCTGGTGTGGACCGTGCTGGTGGCGGTGCCGATCCTGTGGACGTTCCTGAGCTCGGTCAAGAGCGAGGACGAGATCTTCGGCAACGCCTGGACGTTGCCGGCCACGCTGCACTGGGACAACTTCGTCAGGGCCTGGGACAAGGCGCACGTCGGCCAGTACATGCTCAACAGCGTCATCGTGGTCGGCTTCGGTGTCTTCGGGACCATGCTGATCGGCTCGATGGCCGCCTACGTGCTGGCCCGCTACTCCTTCCGCCTCAACCGGGCCATCTACCTGCTGTTCGTGTCGGGGCTCGCGTTCCCGGTGTTCCTGGCGCTGTCGCCGCTGTTCTTCGTCGTGCAGAACATCGGGCAGCAGGTGCCGTTGATCGGGCCGTACATCGGGATCAACACGCACGCGGGACTGATCCTCGTCTACGTCGCGTACTCGATGCCGTTCACGATCTTCTTCCTGGCGGCGTTCTTCCGCACCCTGCCCACGGCGGTGGCCGAGGCGGCCATGGTGGACGGTGCCTCGCACACCCGCGTCTTCTTCCAGATCATGCTGCCGATGGCCCGGCCCGGTCTGGTCAGCATCACGATCTTCAACGTGCTCGGCCAGTGGAACCAGTACCAGCTCCCACTGGTGCTGCTGCAGGACCGCGACAAGTGGGTGCTCACTCAGGGGATCGCCGACATCTCCACGGCCGCGGGATACGAGCACGACTTCTCCGCGCTCTTCGCCGCGCTGACGATGGCGATCCTGCCGATGCTGGTCGTCTACGTGATCTTCCAGCGGCAGATCCAGTCGGGCCTGACGACGGGAGCGCTCAAGTAACGGAGTACAGCGGGTTGCAACACAGCGGTAAGCAACTCCTGGTCCGATGTCCGCAGTACCCTCGAGGAGGACATCGTGATCACCGCCGCCGTCATCGGAATGCTCGTCCTGTTAGCGTTCATCGCCGCGATCTCCCGCTACAACGCGCTGGTCCGCGCCCGCAACGCCGTCGACAACGCCTGGGCCCAGGTCGAGGTGCAGCTCAAGCGCCGCCACGACCTGATCCCCAACCTCGTCGAGACCGTCCGCGGCTACGCCTCGCACGAGCGGCAGACGCTGGCCGCCGTCGTCGAGGCCCGCGCGCAGGCGCTGAACGCCGGCACCCCGGCCGAGCAGGCCGCCGCCGAGAACGCGCTGACCGGCGCGCTGAAGAGCCTGTTCGCCGTCGCCGAGGCCTACCCCGACCTGAAGGCCAGCCGTAACTTCGCAGACCTGCAGGAGGAGCTGGCCACCACCGAGAACCGGATCGCCTACTCCCGGCAGTACTACAACGACGCGGTGCTCACCTACAACAACGCGATCCAGACCTTCCCCGCCAACGTCGTGGCCGGCATGACCGGCTTCGCCGTACGCGACTACTTCCAGGCGCCCGACGAGGAGCGCGGCCCGGTCCAGGTGCGGTTCTGATGGCGCTGTGGCTGGCCGCCACCGCGGCACTCGCGCTGTGGGGGTTGCTCCTGCTGGCCCTGGCGCTGGCCACGCGCAACCCGTCCGTCCGCCCCGGTCCCGCCACCGGCGTCATGGCCGGCGAGTCGCCGGCCGTGGTCGACCTCATCACCGGCGGCTGGAAGCTGTGCGAGGAGGCCACCTCGGCCACGCTGCTCGACCTGGCCGCCAAGGGCGCCGTCCAGATCGAGGAGGTCGGCCCCGAACTGTCCCTGGTACGGCTGCGCCACCCCACCGGCCTGAACCCGTACGAGCAGCTCGTCTACGACCATGTCGCCTCGCTGGCCCGCGACGGCGTCGTCGCGACAGGCGCGCTGGCCGAGGGCTCGCGCAACCTGGGGCGCTGGTGGAAGAGCTTCCGCAAGAAGGTCGTCGCCGACGCCCGCGAGCGCGGCCTGTCACGGCCCCGGTGGAGCAGGCTGCACGTGGTGCTGCTCACCGCCACCGCCGCCGTCCCCGCCGCGCTGGCCGGGATCGCGGTCGCCGTCTCCGACCACAAGCACGACGGCGGGCCCGGCACCGCCATCCTGGTCTTCGCCGCGCTCATCACGCTGGCAGGCAAGCTCAACGGCGAGCGCGGCACCGAGCTGGGCGGCCAGGCCGCCGCCCACTGGCTGGGCGTGCGCGAGCACCTGGCCACCGCGCGCTTCGCCGACAAGCCGGCCGCCGCCGTCACCATCTGGGGGCGGCCCCTGGCCTACGCCGCCGCGCTCGGCCTGGCGCCGCGCGCGGTGACGAGCCTGCCGGTCAGCGTGCCCGCCGACGACCGCCGCGCCTGGTCCGACTACGGCGGTATGTGGCACAGGCTCGACGTGCGCTATCCCGGCCGGCTCATCCGCGGCAGGAAGCCGCTGCACACCATCGGCCGTGGCCTGGCCGCCGGGTTCTTCGCCGGGTTCTGGAGCTGGATCGTGCTGATCGCGCTGGCCGCCTTCGAGCTGGTGCCCTCCGGGCTGCCGCAGCCGCTGGCGTTCCTGGTGGGGCTGGCGGTCGCCGCGGTCCCGCTGGTGCGCGCCGTACTGGATCTGGCCACGCCCGCGCAGGTGGAGGGCCAGATCGTACGGCTGCGCCGCCAGGAGAGCGGCGGCAGCAGAGGGCGGACCCGGCACGTGTACTGGTGCGCCATCGACGAGGGGCGATCCCGCGAGCTCACCGCGTTCGGCATCGCGGGGGAGCAGTGGGAGCGGCTGTCGGAGGGCGACCTGGTCCGCGCCAGGGCGGGGCGGCACCTGAGCTGGATCAGCGAGATCGAGGTCGTCGGCAGGGCCAGACCGGGCGGCGGCTACGGCGCCGCGGACACCGTCCAGGCGCCGGAGAACCTGGGCGAGCTGCGGCGCGACATGCTGGGCGGCTAGGGTGCGGTTGTGATCGGCGACATGCGCGCGCTGCTCGACGTCCACCTGCCCGGCTACGCGGTCCACTCGGTCGGCGAGCTGGGCTCCGGCCTGGACAACCGGGTCTACCTGGTCAACGACGAGCTGGTCGTGCGCGCCGCCAAACAGCCGGATCCCGGCGCGACCCGGCGCGAGGTCACGCTGCTCGCCTCGCTGCGGCTCATCGCGCCCGTGCCGGTGCCCGAGGTGCTGTTCGCCGACGAGCGGACCGGCGTGATCGGCTACCGGCGGCTGCCCGGCGAGCCGCTGCACGGGCTGAGCCTGGCCAAGGTCGGGGTCAGCCGCTTCGTCGGGCTGATGGGGAGGCTGCTGGGCGCGCTGCACGCGGTGCCGCCCGCCGACCTGAGCGCCGTGGCCGAGGTCGACACCTATCCGCTGCGGTCCTGGCTGGAGGACACGGCGCGCGACTACGCCGACGTGCGCGAGCACCTCACCGCCGACGGCCGCCGGCTGGTCGAGGGGTTCCTGGCCCGCACCCCGCCCGCCGAGCCGGTCGTGCTCCGCCTCTGCCACAACGACCTGGGCGCCGAGCACATCCTCGCCGACCGGGCGACCGGCGAGATCACCGGCATCCTGGACTGGACCGACGCGGCCATCGCCGACCCCGCCCGCGACCTGGCCCTGCTGTACCGCGACTTCGGCCCGCGGGTCTTCGACCGGGTCCTGGCCGCCTACGGCCATCCGGTGGACGACGGCTTCCGCGAGCGGGCCGTCTTCCACGCCCGCTGCGCGCTCATCGAGGACATCGCCTACGGCCTGTCCACCGGCCCCCGCCGCTACGCCTCGATCGCGCTGTCCCACGTGGTACGGACCTTCTCCTAGCCGCGCGGAAATTGCCGCGACATCGCCGCGGCGCTCTGGTTGGCTGCCCTCATGACTTCGGTATGGGTGGGCGAGCGGGTACGGCTGCGCGGTTTCGAACCCGGCGACTGGGAGGCGTTCCACGCCTTCGAGGAGTACTCGGACGACGTGCGCAACGGGTGGCTGCTGACGCCGCCCCGGTCCGCCGAGGGCACCAAGAAGTGGGTGGCCGACCTGGCGGCGGAGGAGCCAGACCTGGACCGCTTCAAGCTGGTGATCGCACGCAAGGACGACGACGCGGCCATCGGCTCGATCAACACCCACGAGGTCGACCGGCACTACGGCACCTTCAAGTACGGCGTGGCCATCGGCACACCGCACCACCGCAAGGGGTACGCCTCGGACGCCATCGTGCTGCTGCTGCGCTACATGTTCGGCGAACGCCGCTTCCAGAAGTGCGACGTGGTGGTCTACGCCGGCAACCAGGCCTCCCTGGCCCTGCATCACAGGCTCGGTTTCGTCGAGGAGGGCCGCCGCCGCAGGGCCCGCTTCGCCGCGGGCCGCTACGAGGACGAGGTGATGCTCGGCCTGACCGTCGAGGAGTTCCACGACCGCCACGGCTCCTGACGGCGGCCTGCTCAGACCACCGTGATGCCGCGGACGGCCAGGATGGCGGCGGCCTGAGCCTGGTTGATGACGGCGCCCGCCAGCGCCTTGAGCCTGCCGTCGTCGGGCTCGCCGAGGTCGGCGCCGCGCAGGTCGGCCTTGGCGAAGACCGTCTTGATGAGCTTGGCCCCGCGCAGCCGGCAGTCGCTGAACGTCGCCTGGGTGAAGTCGCACCCCGACAGGTCGGCGTCGTCGAAGCGGACGCCCTCGATGAGCTCCCCGCGCAGCGAGCAGCCGCCCAGGTTGGCCATGGTCAGGTTGCTGCGGGCCACCTTGAACCCGGTGCCGCGGGAGCCGGTGAGAGAGGCGCCGATCATGCGGCAGCCGGTGAACGACACGTCCGTGAGCAGCGCGCCGCCGAAGACGGCCGACGACAGGTCGACGTCGGTGAAGACGGCGTCCACCAGGTCGGCGTCGGAGAAGCGGGTGCGCATCCCGCCGCCGCCGGTGAAGGCGGCGCCGTCCAGGTCGGCCTTGCGGAAGTCGGTCTGCTCCATGACGCACGACTCGAACCTGGCCCCCGCCAGCGGCGCGCCCCAGAAATCGGTCTCGGTGAGATCGCAGTCGCGGAAGACGTGCGCCTCGTCCGGCGGCAGCCGGTCGGCCAGCGACTTGCGTGCGAGGTCCTCCCCGTTGAAGTTCACGATCGACAAATCTACTCTCGTCGGACTCAGAGCCCGCCCGTGATGACCTCAGCGGCGGCCTGGCCGCACACCGTGGCCGAGCCGTAGGTGGCCAGGTGCACGGCGCCGAGGTCGGAACGCTCGGGCAGGCCCATCTCCACCACGATCGCGTCGGGGCGGACGCCGAGCAGGTGCTCGGCGGCCTCGCGCTGCCAGGCGAAGCGGTGCGCGTCCCGCACCACGATCACCAGTGGCCGCCCGTTCGCCTCGGCCAGCAGGTCCTCGAGCGCCGCCCCGGTCGCCTCCCCGGCGGTCAGCCGGGTGACGGTCGTGCCGGAGAGCAGGCGGGCCAGGGGCTCGCCGACGCCCCACGGGGTGCCCTTGTCGATGGCCAGGTTCATCTGCGGCGCCAGCTCCACCACGCTGGCCGCCGTCGTCACCGGCAGCACCGGCGCCGCCGACCGCCGCGTCATCCGTACGGCCCGCCGCGCCGCCACCAGCCCGAGCTGCCCACCCGCACCGAGGGGAGCCGGAGCGTGGGAGCGGGCCGAGCGCGTCCAGGCGGCCAGGGCGGCGACGCGGGCCGCGGCGTCGGCCAGGCGCTCCTCGGGCAGCACGCCCTCCATGACCGCGGCCGCGATGGCGTCCCGCACCCCGGCGGCCGTGGCCTCGTCCGAACGCTCCCCGCCGATGCAGATGGCGTCGGCCCCGGCCGCGATGGCCAGCGCGGAGGCACGGCCGATGCCGTAGGGCCCGGAGACGGCGGCCATCTCGATGCCGTCCGTGACGATCATCCCGTCGAAGCCGAGCTCCTCCCGCAGCAGCCCCGTCAGCACCTTCGGGCTGAGCGTGGCCGGCAGGTCAGGATCGTAGGCGGGGACCAGCAGATGCCCGGTCATGACCGACCTGGCGCCGGCGGCGATCGCCTCGCGGAAAGGGCGCAGCGCGCACTCGATCCCGTTGTCGGCGACCACCGGCACGCCGTGGTGCGAGTCGACCGAGGTGTCGCCGTGGCCGGGGAAGTGCTTGGCGCACGCGGCCACCCCCGCGGACTGCAGGCCGCGCACGAAGGCCCGCGTGTGCCGGGAGACCAGCTCAGGGTCGGCGCCGAAGGCGCGCAGCCCGATCACCGGGTTGTCCGGGTTGGAGTTCACGTCGGCGGACGGCGCGAAGTCGATCGTGATGCCCGTCGCCGCCAGGTCGGCCCCCAGCTCGCGGGCCAGTGCCTCGGTCAGCTCCACGTCGTCGACCACGCCGAGCGCGTAGGCGCCCGGCCTGCTGCTGCCCGTGGCCACCTCGAGCCGTGTCACCTCGCCCGTCTCCTCGTCGGTGCCGACGATGACGGCCGGGTTCTCCGCCCGCAGCTCGGCCGTCAGCTCCGCCACCTGCGCGGGGCTCGCGATGTTGCGGGAGAACAGCACCACGCCGGCCAGCCCGTCGCCGAGGCGGCGGCGGACCCAGTCGGGTGGGCTGGTACCGGCGAATCCGGGCAACAGGACGGCGTCGGCAAGGCGAAGCAGGTCACCGCTCTTGAGCATGACCCGAAATCTAATAGGAAACTTTCCTATTTGCTAGAGGCATTTTCGGACGTCAAACCGCGAACGACGCCACGGTCCGCACCGGCGCCCCCTTCCTGTCCGCGAGGTCCACCGCCCCGCGGTCGACGCGCAGGTCGGCCGGGCCTGCCGTGCAGCACAGACAGCCGCCCGAAACCCTAGACAGTTGTCGCGACTACAGTTATTGTTGTCGTGACGACAACAAGGAGGCTCGGATGTACAGCTTCAGCGAAGAGGCGATCATCAGCGGCGACATCGCGGCGATCTGGCGGGTCGCCACCGACGTGCCGAGCTGGCCCGCCTGGGACCCGCACGAGGAGAAGTCGCGCATCGACGGCCCGTTCGAGCCGGGCACGACGGGCTACGTCAAGCCCAAGGGCGCCCCTGGGGGCCCCTTCACGATCACCGAGGTCGAGCGGGAGCGGATGTGGGCCAGCCAGGCCGGGATCCCCTTCGGTAAGTTCTGCGGGGTGAACCGCTACGAGCCCGTCGGTGACGGCAAGGTCAAGGTCAGCAAGCACATCGAGATACACGGGCCGTTCGCGCCGATCTTCCGCCTGATCTGGGAGCGCGCCATCCGCGCCGACCTGCAGCGGACCTTCGCCGCTCTGGAAGTGGAGGCGGCCAGGCGTGGCTGAGCCCAGAGGACCGCTGATGAGCCCCGGCTTCTGGCTCCACCACGCGGCGCTGGTCTGGCGGCAGGCCATGGAGCGGTCGCTACGGCCGCTCGGTCTGACCCCCACCCAGTTCAACCTGCTGGCCTCGGCCGGGTGGCTGGCCCGCACCACCGGGCGCCTGCCCACCCAGCAGGAGGTCGCCGACAACGCGGGGGCCGACCGGATGATGGCCTCCAAGGTGCTGCGCACCCTGGAGGAGCGCGGGCTGCTGGTCCGCGCTCCCGATCCGGCCGATGCCCGCTCGCTGCGGCTGGAGGTCACCGAGGCGGGCCGCGAGGTGGCCAGGCAGGCCGTGCGGGTCGCGGTCCAGGTCGACGAGGAGCTGTTCGGCGAGGCCGGGGAACGGCTGCGCGAGGACCTGCGCGCCGTCGCGGGGCGACGCCTGGGTGAGGGCTAGAGCCGCTCGAGGATCGTCACGTTCGCCTGGCCGCCGCCCTCGCACATGGTCTGCAGGCCGTACCGGCCGCCGGTCCGCTCCAGCTCGTGCAGCAGCTTGACCGCCAGCACCGCGCCGGTCGCGCCCAGCGGATGTCCCAGCGCGATCGCCCCGCCGTTGGGGTTGACGCGCGCGGGGTCGGCGCCGGTCGCCCGCAGCCAGGCGATCACCACGGACGCGAACGCCTCGTTGACCTCCACCGCGTCCATCTGACCGATCGTCATCCCGGCCCGCTCCAGCGCCCGCGCCGTCGCGGGGATCGGCGCGTCCAGCATGGTGATCGGGTCCGCGCCGCGCGCCGACAGGTGGTGAACGCGCGCCAGCGGCCTCAGCCCGTGCTCGCGTACGGCTGCCGCCGAGGCGACCAGCAGCGCGGCCGCCCCGTCGGAGATCTGCGAGGCCAGCGCGGCGGTCAGGCGCCCGCCGTCCAGGAGGGGCTTCAGCCCTGCCATGCGCTCGAGCGAGGTGTCACGCCGGGGCCCCTCGTCCGTGGCGACGCCCTCGTACGGCACGATCTGCCCGGCGAAGTACCCGGCGTCGATCGCGTGCAGCGCCCGCCGGTGCGACTCGAGGGCGTAGACCTCCATGTCCTCCCGCGAGACGTCCCACGTGGCGGCTATCCGCTCGGCCCCGTGGAACTGGGAGACCTCCTGCGTGCCGTACCGCTGCGCCCAGCCCTTGGAGCCGCTGAAGGGCGTGTCGTGCCCCAGCTCGCGGCCGGCGATCATGGCCTGGGAGATGGGCACCATGCTCATGTTCTGCACGCCGCCGGCCACCACCAGGTCGCTGGTGCCCGACATGACGGCCTGGGCGGCGAAGGCGAGAGCCTGCTGCGAGGAGCCGCACTGCCTGTCGACCGTGACGCCGGGCACCTCCTCGGGCAGTCCGGCCGCCAGCCAGCAGGTGCGGGCGATGTCGCCGGCCTGGGGGCCGACCGTGTCGACGCAGCCGAAGATCACGTCGTCGACGGCTGCCGGGTCGGCGCCGGTGCGTTGCATCAGCTGCTTCAGCACGTGCGCGCCCAGGTCGGCGGGGTGGGCCGCCGACAGGCCCCCGTTCCTGCGCCCGACGGCGGTCCTGACCGCGCCGACGATGTAAGCGTCGCTCATGCCGATATCGTAGCAAGCGCTTGGTAGACGGCTGAGCTGCGTGGGTTATGTGAACAAGCGATTGTGCGAGAGGTCATAATGGAGGACGTGACAACGCGAAAGACCTCCGCCACTGCCGCCTCCGCCAAGCGCCCGCGGGCCAGCTCCACCGGGTCGGCCTCCGAGCGCCGGGACCACCTCGTCAAGCTCGCCGCGGAGATCTTCGCGCGGAAGGGCTTCCAGGCGACGACGGTTCGCGAGATCGCCAACGAGGCCGGAATCCTCTCAGGAAGTCTCTACCACCACTTCGACTCCAAGGAGACGATCGTCGACGAGGTCCTGTCGACCTTCCTCGACGACCTGATCGCCCGCTACCGCGCCGCGCTCGAGTCCGGCTCCGACCCGCGCACGGTGCTGTCGGAGATGGTCCGCATCGGCTTCAGCACGCTGGAGCCGCACCGCGCCGCGATCACCGTGATGCAGAACGACTGGAACTACCTGCGCCAGTTCGAGCGCTTCAACTACCTCGTCAAGGCCGAGGACGAGGTCGAGCAGATGTGGGTCGCGCAGATCAAGGCGGGCCAGGCGGCCGGCCAGTTCCGCGCCGACGTCGACCCCAAGCTCACCTACCGGATGATCCGCGACACGATCTGGGTGGCGGTGCGCTGGTTCCGCCCCGGCGGCAGGCTCAACACGACCGGGCTGGCCGAGCACTACATCACGGTCCTGTTCGACGGCCTGGCCACCGGCGAGCGGACCACCCAGAAGGGATGAACCTCGGCAAAGCCATCCGGCTGGCCCTGCAGGAGGTAGCCGAGCCCGCCAAGGCTCCGCAGATGCAGGCCTACATGAAGTCGACGATGCCGTTCCTGGGTGTCCAGGCCGGTCCCCGGCGGGCGGCGTTGCGCAAGGTCTTCGCCGAGCAGCGCATCGACACCGCACCCGAGTGGCGGCGGGCGGTGCTGGCGCTGTGGCGGGAGGCCGAATACCGCGAGGAGCGCTACGCGGCGATCGAGCTGACCGGATTCCGCTACTACCGGGAGTTCCAGACGCTCTACACGGTGCCGATGTACGAGGAGATGATCGTCACAGGCGCCTGGTGGGACCTGGTCGACGAGCTGGCCACGCACAGGATCGGGGCGCTGCTCACGGCGTTCCCCGACTCGATGCGGCCGCTCATGCTGGAGTGGGCGCGCGACGATGACCTGTGGAAGCGGCGCACGGCCATCCTCAGCCAGAACCGCTTCAAGGAGCGCACCGACACCGCGCTGCTGTACGCCTGCATCGAGCCGAGCCTGTCCGACAACGACTTCTTCGCCCGCAAGGCGATCGGCTGGGCGCTGCGCGAGTTCGCCAAGACCGACCCGCACGAGGTCGTGCGCTACGTGCGCACCAAGGGCATCACGGGCCTGTCGCGCAGGGAGGCGCTGAAGAACCTGCCCGTCACCTAGTCCACAGCGCGTCCTGTACGGCCTGCACCAACGCGAGCAGCTCCGGCGTCACCCGCTCGGGCGGCCAGGCCAGCCCGAAGGACAGGCGCAGCTCGCCCGCCTCGAGCGGCACGAAGCGGACGTCGTCGCGGCGGATCGTGCGGGCGAGCAGCTGCGGCAGCGGCAGCAGCCCCGCACCGGCCGCGACCAGGTCGAGCGCGGCGGCGAAGTCGTCCAGGTCGTCGCCCACGATCCGGTGCGGTCCGGGCACCAGCGCCGACAGCCTGGCCCATGCCCCGCCCGCCGGCCGGTTGCGCGGCAGCAGCAGCTCGCGCCCCTTCAGCTCCTCCGGCCCGACCTTGGCGCGGCCGGCCAGCCGGTCTCCGATGGGCACCGCGAGCCGGTCGACGCCGACATGGAAACGCGCCGCCGTGGTGAACGCGGCCGGCGCGGGCATGCCCAGGACGGCCGCCGACACCTCGCCGTCGGCCAGTCCCGCCACGGCCGCGGCCCGCCCTGCCGCCTTCAGCTCCACGGCTACGCCGCGGGCGGCCAGCCTCCTGGCGACGCGCGCGGCCAGCGGACCGACCAACGATGGATAAGCAAGACGAATAGCTGGGCGGACCAGCCGCTCGCCCTCCTCACGGAACGCGGCGGCGGCCGCCAGAACCGCCTGCGCGTACCCGACCAGCGCCTTGCCCTGCGCGGTCAACCGCACCTCACGGCTGGTCCGATGGAACAGGCGGAGCCCGAGCGCCCGCTCGAGCCGCCCCACGGCCTGGCTCACCGCAGGCTGGGACATGCCGAGCTCGGCGGCGGCCCCGGAGAAGCTCAGCCGCCTGGCGACCACGGCGAACGCGTGGATCTCGCGCAGGGGCAGGTCCATAAGCATCAACAATAGATGGCCTAGGGCCGGCCGGTATCCGGGCAGGATGCCGCCATGTCTGAATTCCCTGCATCCACCGTGCTCGGCTATCCCAGGATCGGTCCCAACCGCGAGCTGAAGCGGGCGCTCGAGGCCTACTGGGACGGCCGCTCCACCCGCGAGGAGCTGGAGCGGACCGGCGCCGAGCTGCGGGCCGCGACCTGGAACCGGCTGGCCGAGCTCGGCCTGGCCGGGTTGCCGTCCAACACGTTCTCCCTCTACGACCAGGTGCTCGACACCGCCGTGCTGCTCGGCGCGGTGCCGGAGCGCTATCTGGAGGCCGACGACCCGTACTTCGCGATGGCGCGCGGCACGCAGGGGCTGCCGCCGCTGCGGATGACCAAATGGTTCGACACGAACTACCACTACCTCGTGCCGGAGATCGGCCCCGAGACCGTCTTCAAGCTGGACGCCGCCAAGCCGCTGTCCGAGGTGCGGGAGGCGCGGGCGCTGGGCCACGAGACCCGGCCCGTGATTCTGGGTCCTGTGACGTTCCTGCTGCTCGCCGGGGCTCTGGACCGGCTGGCGGACGTGCTGCCCTGCTACGAGGAGCTGCTCGGGGCGCTGGCCGCCGAAGGGGTGGCCTGGGTCCAGCTGGACGAGCCCGCGCTGGTGGCCGACCGCGCGCCCGCCGAGCTGGACGCCGTGCGGGCCGCCTACGACCGGCTCGGGGGGCTGGCCGTACGGCCCGGGCTGTTCGTCGCGTCCTACTTCGGTGACCTGGGCGAGTCGCTGCCGGTGCTGGCGGCCACGCCGGTCGAGGCGATCGGGCTCGACCTGGTGCGCGGGCAGGCGCACAGCGTGCCAGGCAAGATCGTGGTGGCGGGTGTGGTGTCCGGGCGCGACGTCTGGCGGACCTCGCCCGAACTCGCCCTGGCCCGCCTGCGCGCCGTCAGCGACCAGGCCGCGCAGGTGGTGGTGAGCACGTCCTGCTCGCTGCAGCACGTGCCCTACGACCTGGACGCCGAGGACGACCTCGACCCCGCGCTGCGCGCGCGGCTGGCCTTCGCCGAGCAGAAGGTCGCCGAGGTCGTCGCCCTGTCAGGGCGGGAGTTCACCGGTACGGCTCCCGCCGCGCCCTCCGTCGAGCTGATCGAGCCCGTCGTGGTCGAGGGGCGCGGCCCGTACCAGGCGCGGGCCGCGGCGCAGGCGGAGCACCTGCGGCTGCCCGCGCTGCCGACGACCACGATCGGCTCGTTCCCGCAGACCGGCGAGCTGCGCGCGGCCCGCGCCGCCGTGGCCGCGGGCACGCTGTCGCAGGCCGGCTACGAGCGGCGCGTCGAGCAGGAGATCGAGCACGTCATCCGGCTGCAGGAGCGGCTCGGGCTGGACGTGCTCGTGCACGGCGAGCCCGAGCGCAACGACATGGTGCAGTACTTCGCCGAGCACCTGGACGGTTTCGCCGTCACGCGCAACGGCTGGGTCCAGTCGTACGGCTCGCGCTGCACCAGGCCGCCGATCCTGCACGGCGACGTCTCCCGCCCGGAGCCGATCACCGTGCGGTGGGCGCGCTACGCCCAGTCGCTGACCGACCGGCACGTCAAGGGCATGCTGACCGGCCCCGTCACGATCGTGGCCTGGTCGTTCGTCCGCGACGACCTGCCGCTGCGCGACGTGGTCCTCCAGGTGGCCGACGCGGTGCGCGAGGAGGTACGGGATCTGGAGGCGGCCGGGATCTCGATCATCCAGGTCGACGAGCCGGCGCTGCGCGAGCTGCTGCCGCTGCGGCGCTCGTCGCAGGAGGCCTACCTGGAGTGGGCGGTGGCCGCCTACCGCCACGCCACGGCGGGGGCCGGTGACCGTACGCAGATCCACACGCACCTGTGCTACTCCGACGCCGACCAGATCCTGGCCGCGATCGACGGGCTGGACGCCGACGTCACCACGATCGAGTCGGCCCGATCGGGCGCGCGCATCCTGGGCGCGGTGTCGTCGTTCGGGCGCGGGCTCGGGCCGGGGGTGTACGACATCCACTCGCCGCGGGTGCCGGGCGAGGACGAGGTCGAGCGGCTGCTGCGGGCCACGCTCGAGGTGCTGCCGCGCGAGCGCGTGTGGGTCAACCCGGACTGCGGGCTGAAGACGCGCACCTACGAGCAGGTGGAGGCGGCATTGGCCAACGTGGTCTCGGCGGCCCACCGGCTGCGTCAGGCTCCATAGAGGTTGTACGGCCCGGCCGTCCCAGCGGCGTGGCGGGCCGTACGGCGGTTCTCGGGTCGCCGAGTGTCAGGACCCGCTGAGGTGGGACAGCGTCGCCTTGGCCTCCGTCATGATGCGGGTGATCAGCTCCTCGCACGAGGGCAGGTCGTGGATGACGCTCACCACCTGGCCCGCCGCCATCACGCCGAGGTCGGCGCGGCCGTCCACCATGGCGGCCCGCAGCAGGACCGGCGTGTTGGCGGCCTGCAGGACCTGGGCCCAGGTGAGCTCCCTGCCGTGCCGCATCCGCCGCCCCTCACGCAGCATCCGCGCCCACGACAGGCCCGAGAGCCGCTTGAAGCGGGCGCCGTTGAGCACGGCCCGCAGCAGCCGCGACCGCTCGAGCGACTCCGCGAACGGCGTCTTCAGCATCCGGTGCGGCACCCCGTCGGCCTTGGTCGTGACGAGCGTCTCCGTGGCCGCCAGGTAGACCTTCTTCACCTCGTCGGGCACGGGGGAGTCCGAGGTGAGCAGGAAGCGGGTGCCCATCGCGATGCCGCACGCCCCGTAGGCCAGCGCCGCCACCAGCCCGCGCCCGTCGAAGAACCCACCCGCGGCGATCACCGGGATGTCGACGGCGTCGACCACCTGGGGGAGCAGCAGCGTGGTCGCCAGCGGACCGGTGTGGCCGCCGCCCTCGCCGCCCTGGACGATCACCGCGTCCACGCCCCAGGCGGCCACCTTCTCGGCGTGCCTGCGCGCGCCCACCGACGGGATCGTGACCACGCCCGCGTCCTGGAGCCTGGCGATCAGTTCTCTGCGGGGCGCGAGCGCGAACGAGGCCACCTTGACGCCCTCGCGGATCATCACCTCGACCCGCTCGGGCGCGTCGTCGGCGTCGGAGCGGATGTTGACCCCGAAGGGCGCGCCGGTGCGCTCCTTGACGGCCCTGATCGCGGTGGTCATCTCGGGCACCGACATGGTCGCCGCCGCGATGACGCCGAGCCCGCCGGCCTCGGAGGTGGCCGCCGCCAGCCCGGCGCCGGCCACGTATCCCATCCCGGTCTGCACGATCGGGTACCGGCAGCCCACCAGGTCGGTCAGCGCGGTCCTCACCCGGGCACCTCCCGTGCCCGCGTCCCCGCCGGGTCCAGGATCTCGTCCAGGATCCGCAACTCCTCGGCGGTCGGCTCCCTGCTCTCCGGCACCTGCGCGGGGATCTCCAGCTCGAAGCCGGTCGCCGCCACCACGTCCTGGACGCTCACACCGGGATGGACCGACGCCAGCCGCATCCTGCCGCCTTCACCCTGGAAGTCCAGCACGGCCAGATCCGTGACCACGCGACGCAGTTCGTGGGCGCCGCGGTCGGTGCCCAGACCGCTCACCACGTCCACCTGCGGCACGAAAACCCGGGGGGAGTGGCGGGGGATCCAGTAGCTCGTCGGGTTGCACCGCGTGTTGCCGGGTGCGCCGCGAACGCCGAGCAGTTGCGCCTTGGGCCGGCTCCAGTCACCGATGGCGGAGATGTTGGTGTTGCCGTACCTGTCGATCTGGGAGGCGCCCAGCATCACGTGCCGCCTGCCGTGCAGCACCAGCCAGAGGTGGTCGCGGAACGGCAGCCAGCCCTCCACCACCCGCGGCGCCTCGCCGAGGGCGGGCACGTCGCCGGTCAGCAGGCACACGCCGTCGTGGGTGAGCAGGTCGGGCTCGAACGTCAGCCTGGCCAGGCGGGCCCCGAGCACCGTGATCGCGCCGCCGATCCCGGCCGCCAGCACCTCGCCGTCCCCGCGGAACGCCTCGGCGCAGGCGACCACGCACACGTCAGCCCTCATCGCTGTTGATGAACCTTTCGTAGAACTCGTCCCATGGGGTGGTGGCGTAGAGCTTCTGGAAGGCTTCGTCCCTCGGGTAGTCGGGTTCGCACGCTGTGAAGTGCGCCCCGTGGGGTGTTTCGACCACCCCTGTCACGAGGGATCGGTTGATCAGCAGCGACTGGACGGGGCCCTCCTTCAGCAGGTCCTCCGTCTCCACCAGCCGCTCGCACGAGACGTAGCACTTCGTGGCCGCCTTGGCGTAGAGGTCGTCGAAGTAGGGGTCGGGGCCCAGGTACTGCGCGTTGCCCCGCCGGTCGGCCCTGTTCATGTGCACCAGCGCCACGTCCATGGTCAGCGGGGGGACCGCCACCAGCTCCTCCTCCCCGTACGGCGAGCGGACCGTCCGCAGGTCCGGATTCATCCGCAGCACGTCGGAACCCAGACCCGCCGGGGTGGGCAGGAACGGCAGCCGGTGCGCCGCCGCCAGCAGCCCGAACATGAACATGCCCTCGTCGTACTCCGCGAACTCGACCGCGCCCGCCTGCCTGGCCGCGCGGAAGTGCGGCTCAAGCGGGATCGTGTCGAGCGTGACGAACGGGGCGACGACCTTGCGCACCTTTCCCGCGGCGCACAGCATCCCGACGTCGGCTCCGCCGTACGAGATGATCGTCAGGTCCCGCAAC
The DNA here is from genome assembly GCF_018531495.1 of Nonomuraea sediminis. GTDB lineage: Bacteria > Actinomycetota > Actinomycetes > Streptosporangiales > Streptosporangiaceae > Nonomuraea > Nonomuraea sediminis. Next base: position 179,399 of record NZ_JAHDTI010000006.1, on the reverse strand, counting down.
GGCGAGCGGACGATCGCGCGGACCAGCGCCATCGGCTTGCGGCGCGAGCCCCAGCCGCCGATGCCGATCGTCATGCCGCTGTCCAGCGCGGCGACGACCTGCTCGATCGACATCACCTTCACGCCTCGAGCCCCTTCCGCTTGCCCATCAGGTTGAGTTCGAACGTGAAGCCCTGCTCGAAGCGGTAGCCGCGCTTGACGTCGACCGGGTCGATCCCGTTGAGCGACTCCTTGGCGCGGCGGATCACGTACGGGTCCTTGGCGGCGATCTGCTCGGCGACGCTCATCGCCAGGTCGCGCAGCTTGTCGCGGGAGGTCACCTCGAGCACCGAGCCGAAGGCCCGCAGCTCGGCGGCCGTCACCGTGCGGCACGTGAAGACCATGGCGCGCATCAGGTGCTGCGGCACCAGCCGCGCCAGATGCGTGGCCGCGCCCAGCGCGCCCCTGTCCACCTCGGGCAGGCCGAAGTAGGCATCGTCGGAGGCCACCACGATGTCGGCGTTGCCCACCAGGCCGACTCCACCGCCCAGGCAGTAGCCGTGGACCGCCGCGATCACCGGCACCGCGCAGTCGTAGACGGCCGCGAACGCGGCGTAACAGGCCCGGTTCACCGCCACCATGGCCGCGTGCTGTCCGTCGGCGGACAGCTCCTTGACGTCGACGCCGGCGTTGAAGCCGCGGCCCTCGGCACGCAGCACCACCACCCTGGTCTCCGGACTCTCGCCCGCCCGCCGCAGGGCATCGGCCACCTCGTGCCAGCCGCGCGCGGTCAGCGCGTTGACCGGGGGGACGTCCACGACCAGCTCGGCGATCGGGCCCTCCCGTAGCGTGATTCCCATCCCGCTCCCTGGTTGTACCTAACGCTTGCTTGGTACGGTAGCACCCGTGACCGTGACTTACGACTACGCGGGCAAGGTCGTGCTGGTGACCGGCGGGACCAGGGGCATCGGTGCGGGCGTGGCCACGGCGTTCCGCGACGCGGGGGCCGAGGTGATCGTGTGCGGGCGGCAATCCGCGGACGTGCCCGGGTTCGTCCAGGCCGACGTGCGGGATCCCGACGACGTCGACCGGCTGATCGGCGGGCTCGAGCGGCTCGACGTGGTGGTCAACAACGCGGGCGGCTCGCCGTACGCGCCTGTCGCGGGGACCTCGCCGCGCCTGCACGCGCGGGTCATCGAGCTCAACCTCATCGCGCCGCTGCTGGTCGCGCAGCGGGCGCACCCGCTGCTCGCCGCCGCGCACGGCTCGATCATCATGATCGGCAGCTCGAGCGGCACGCGCCCGTCGCCGGGAACCTCCGCGTACGGCGCGGCCAAGGCGGGCCTGCACCACCTGACCGCCTGCCTGGCGGCCGAGTGGGCGCCCGAGGTCCGGGTCAACGCCGTGGTGGTCGGCCTGGCGGAGGCCCCCGAGCACTACGGGGGCGCGGCCGTGGAGTCCACGATCCCGGCGGGCCGGCTGGCCTCGCCCGCGGACGTGGCCTCGGCCTGCCTGTGGCTGGGCTCGCCCGGGTACGTGACCGGGGCCCAGGTGGCGGTCCACGGTGGCGGTGAGGTGCCCGCTTGGCGCTACTTGACCGACCCCGCACCGTGATCGCCAAGCGACTGTTACGATCACTGGATTTTTCGGAGCTTGGAGGCTCTCGTGGGCATCTGTGATGGGCGGGTCGTGATCGTGACCGGTGCGGGGAGGGGGATCGGGCGGGAGCACGCGCTGGAGTTCGCCCGCCAGGGCGCCCGGGTGGTCGTCAACGACCTCGGCACCGGCCGCTCGGGCGAGGGCAAGTCAGGGGAGCCCGCGCTCGCGGTCGTCGCGGAGATCCGCGACCTGGGCGGCGAGGCCGTCGCCAACGCCGACGACGTGGCCACCTGGGACGGCGCCGCCCGCCTCGTCAAGACCGCGGTCAGCGCCTTCGGGCGGCTGGACGTGCTGGTGAACAACGCCGGCTTCGTCCGCGACCGGATGCTGGTGTCCACGTCGGAGGAGGAGTGGGACGACGTCGTCCGCGTCCACCTCAAGGGCCATTTCCTGCCCTTACGGCAGGCCGCGGCGCATTGGCGCTCCTGCCACAAATCCGGGACCCCGGTGGACGCCCGGGTGATCAACACCTCGTCCGGGGCGGGACTCATGGGCAGCCTCGGCCAGTCCAACTACTCCGCCGCCAAGGCCGGCATCGCCGCCCTCACCGCGGTCGCCGCCGCCGAACTCGGCCGCTACGGGGTCACGGTCAACGCCATCGCGCCCGCCGCCAGGACGCGCATGACGGAGGAGGTCTTCGCCGACACCATGGCCAAACCGGACTCCGGCTTCGACTCCATGGACCCGGCCAACGTCGCGCCGCTCGTGGCCTGGCTCGGCTCCCCGGAGTCGGCCCACGTCACGGGCCGCGTCTTCGAGGTCGAAGGCGGCACGCTCTCCCTGGCCACCGGCTGGCAGCACGGCCCCAGCCTCACCCGCGACACCCGCTGGCCCGCCACCGAGATCGCCTCCGCCGTCGCCGCCCTCCTCGCCCAGGCCCCACCCCAGACCCCGCCCTACGGCGCCTGAGACGGGCGGTGGAAGGCGTAGGAGCGGTCGACGCGGGTGACGTGGACGGCGAACTCCTCATACCAGCGGTCCCGCCCCGCCTGGCGGGCGGCCGCGTGCTGGGCGTGCTCGCGCCAGGCGGCGATCGACTCCTCGTCCCGCCAGTACGCCACGGTGATCCCCAGCCCGTCCGGGCCGCGGGCCGAGTCGACGCCCAGGAAGCCGGGTTGTCGCCTGGCCAGCCGTACCATGTGGTCGGCCGTCTCGCCGTAGCCCTCCGCGTCCGTCCTCGTCCGCACCGAGGTGAAGATCACGGCGATACAGGGCCCGTCGAAGGGGCCGCTGACCAGGCTCATCGCAGGGCCGATCTGGCCGTGGGGGCGAGCCGGATCACCTGGTGCGGCCTCTCGTCGAGGACGGGATGCGAGGGGATCCTGCAGTCCTCGGGGCGGTCGAAGCGGGCGAACCACACGAAGACGTTCGCCTCGGTCCGGACCGGCAGCGCGGGGAAGGTGTTCTCGGCGTGCTCCGTCTCGAAGCAGGCGACCACCGGCACGCCCGCCTCCCGCAGCACCGCCAGGGCCTTCTCCGCGAACTGGCCGGCGGATCCGGGCTCGACGTGGTGGATCGTCGCCACATACAGGGATCCGGGCGGCTCGGTGGCTCCGACGGGCGGGCGTTCGCTCCGTGAGAACCCGTCGACGGGGACGGGGGAGGGGCGCAGGAGCAGCACGTTGTCGGAGTCGAGCATCGTGGCGTTGGCGGCGTCGCGGTGGGCCTTCCAGACCGGGCCGCCGTAGAAGGCCTCGAGCGCCGTCCGCCTCGCCTCCATGCCCGGAAATTTCCTGATCCATGGGAAAGTGTCTGGGTTGTCCGGGTCGCGGAACGTGCCGACCACCTCGGCGCCCACGGCCTCCTGCGACTCGACGAACTCCCGCTCGAACAGCTCGATGAGCGTCTCTCTGGCCTCGGGGCGCAGGGTGTAGTACCGCAGTTCGTAGATCACGCCGAGCACGCTAGGCGGGGACCGCTGACACCTTCCGTCAGTGTCTCGCCGGAACAATCTTCTGATTACTCATAGCTATTCAATGGCAACGCTCAGTTATATGATCGCTATGGCTTTGACCTCACGGGGTCAAGCGCAGTCAAAGGGTCAGTCGCGAGCCCAGGGCCCAGGTCTCGTGCTGCCCATGCGGGTCAATCCCGAAAGAAGGAGCTGGAGTGATCAGAAAGCTGTGCACGGCCGGTGCCGTGCTGGCTACGGCCGCGGGCGTCAGCCTGCTGGCAGCCCCGGCGCACGCGGACAGCTGGACCGGCAAGAACTGGAGCCACAACAGCGACTCGTCCCAGTCCGGCAACAACTTCGGAAACGTCGGCGCCTCCAATCACGCCTACGGCGGCTCGACCAACGTCAACAACGTCAACGGCATCGCAACCACCGCTTCCGACGGCAGCATCTCGGTGACCTACATCTTCAGCTGAACGTTTTGCGGGCCTCCCGGGCCCGACACCACGCCAACATCTCGCTGGAAGGACATCGCATGATCAAGAAGCTCTGCGTCACCGGGATCGTCGTGGCCGCCGCCGGCACCACCCTGCTCTCCGCTCCGGCTTATGCAAGCACGAACATCGGCAACAGCAGTCACAACGCCAACTCCTCGCAGTCGGGCAACAACTTCGGCAATGTCTTCGCCGGCAACATCGGCAGAGGTGGGTCCACCAACGTCAACAACATCAACGGCAACGCCGTGACGGCCACCCGCGGCAGCTGGGTCGACGTGGACGTCTACGTCCGCTAGCCGCTCCTCGTCCGCGCGGCCGGCCGCCATCCCCGGCTCGCGCCGCCCTCACCATCACGGGCCACCTCAGTCGTACGGCGTGCCTGCCGGTTGCACAACGTGGTGCATCGCGGTGCGGCGCTCGCCGGGACCACGGCGTGCTGCTCAGTGGTGCGGGGTGTTGCCGGTCGTAAGGCGTCCTTGCTCGCCTTGCGGCGCGTAGGTGCGCGGTACGGCGTGCCTGGCACTTCCTTACGCGCGCGCCCTACCGGAGCCCGAGGTCGCCGTCGGCGTCCGCCTCGGGTGCTCCGGACCCAAGCGGCGTCGAGGAGGCTCGCGATCGCGGTCGGTCAGTCCCACTGAGCCGGGTTATCGGACCGGCCGTCCGCCCCGCGAGCCTCCTCGGCTCCTCCGGACCGGGCTCGGCATCCCGCCGAGCCCCCGTAGCCGCCCGCCCGATCACGCCGCGCCCCCGGCGTCGGGCGGGCCCGCGGCGCCCACTCCCTGTGACGCCCAGCCCCATCGTCGTTGCCAGCCAGAAGGAGGACCCAGCTCGAACGCCGGTAGCCCTGCCGATCCGGGAAGCCCTCGGACGGTCGTCGATGTGGGGAAGCGCCCGCGCGCTCGATGATCCAGGCCCCAGGGCGCGCTTCAGATCCAGGGAGCTCGTCGGACGGTCGTCGACGTGGGGAAGCGCCCGGGCACTCGTTGGTCCCCGCCTCAGGACGCTCCTCGCTCCAGGACGCTCGACGGACGGGTGCCGGTCCAAGACATCAGTGCCGGGAGCGCGTGGTGCGGATGAGGAGGGGAGCCGGGTGGAGGGCGGTTCACATGGAAGGGGGTTGGCGGCGGCGGTGCTCGTGCGGGAGTCGAGGGTCAGGCGCGGAGGGTGATGCGTGTGGGAAGTGGGCCGAGTGGGTTGAGGCGGTGGGGATGGGGCGTATTAGCATCCGTGGGTGACTATTTGTGCTTATGTGACGTTTGCTGACCCGGATGGGCACGATGACGAGCGCGAGCCGGTCCTGCGTGCCTGGCGGGAAGCCGGGATCGAGGCGCGGGCCGAGCGATGGGACGACCCGGACGTCGACTGGGGACGGTATGACGCCGCCGTCGTCCGCTCCGTGTGGGACTACGTCGACCGGCGCGACGAGTTCCTGGCCTGGGCCCGGCGGGCGGAGAGCGTGACGCGGTTGCTGAACCCGGCGACCGTCCTGGAGACCAACACGGACAAGACGTACCTGCGAGACCTGGGGGTGCCGACCGTGCCCACGCACTGGGCTTCGGACGGCATGCCGTACTGGGAGGAATATGTCGTCAAGCCCGCGATCTCCGCGGGCGCCCGCGACACGATCAGGACCACCGACCGTGCGCGCGCCCAGGCGCACGCGGCCGCGCTCGAGGCCGACGGGCGTACGCCGATGGTGCAGCCCTACCTCGACATGGTCGAGTCGGAGGGCGAGACGTCGCTGCTGTACTTCAACCGCCGCCTCAGCCACGCCGTCCGGCGCACGCCGATGCTCACCCCGGGCAAGTCGGGCGCCGACAACATCGAGGCACAACTGCGCACCCCGGCCCCGGACCAGGTCGAACTCGCCGAGAAGGTGCTTGCCACCATCCCCCAAGCCCTCCTCTACGCCAGGATCGACCTGGTCCGGCTCTCCGACGGCAGCCCCGCGGTCATCGAGCTCGAACTCACCGAGCCGTACCTCTACCTCTACCTCTCCCCCGACGCCCCCACCCGCCTCACCACCGCCCTTACGGACCTCCTCTAGTCCCTCACTCCGCTGCGGGTGCGTCATCTCCTGCTGTACGGCAAGCCGCCCCACCGCCGCCCGCCGACGCCCCCTCGCGACGCGTGCCCGGCGCCCCTGCTCACGGCAACCGGGCACTCGCCGCAACGCCGCACACCACCCACCTGGGTGCTCCCCGTGAACCCCGGCGGGCACGGTGTGTGGGCGCGATGGCTGCCAGGCGCTGTACCCGCGAGGCGCATGGCGGTTCGGAAGTGCGAGGCGGGGTGGGGGTGGGTCAGGCGGTGATGCCGCCGTCGATGGGGATGACGGTGCCTGTCAGGTAGGAGCCGGCGCGGGAGGCGAGGTAGATGGCGGCGCCGGCCACGTCGTCCGGGTGGCCGATGCGGCCGAGCGGGACGTTGGAAGCGATCGCGGCGCGCGTGGCGGGGTCGTCGAGGGCGAAGGCCATCATCTTCGAGTCGAAGGGCCCGGGCGCGATCGCGTTGACCGTGATGTGCTCGGGCGCGAGCTGCCTGGCCAGGTGCTTGGTCAGCATGTGGACCCCGGCCTTGGACGCCGAGTAGGCGTAGTTCTCCACGGAGGGCACGCGGATCCCGTCGACCGAGCCGACGTTGATGACACGGGCGGGATCGTCCGGAGCGGCCGCGGCACGAAGCTGCGGCAGGAAGCGCTGGGTCAGGTAGAAGACGCCCTTGACGTTGATGTTCCAGAGCTTGTCGAAGGCGTGCTCGGGGAACTCCTCCAGCGGCGCCCCCCACGTCGCCCCCGCGTTGTTGACGAGCACGTCCAGCGGCCCGTCCACAGCCTCGACGAGGGCGGCGACCCCGTCCGCGGTCGACAGGTCGGCGGGTACCGCGACGCAGCCCAGGGACGCGGCGGTCTTCTCCACCTCGGCCGCCTTGCGCGAGGAGATGTAGACCTTGGCTCCCGCCGAGACGAACCCGGCCGCGATCATCTGGCCGATGCCCCGCGACCCGCCGGTGACGACGACCGTCTTGCCTTCGACCGAGAACAGCGAGAACAGACTCATGTTCTGGACCATACCGACTGGTCGGTCGCGAACGCTAGCCCGAGTCCTTCACCCACATCCCGAGCAGCCCGCGGAAGTGCGAGACGAACCGGTCCCGCTCGCGCGCCGGGTACGTGGCCGTCACCGTGTCCACCAGCAGCCGGTCGAAGTCCGGTCCCGCCACCCACTCCAGCACGATGTCATCCAGGTGCCGCAGATGGGTGGCGCAGAACTCCTGGTACCGCTCGGTCTCGAAGTATTCGTCCGCCAGCCGCCGGTAGGCCGCGAGCCGCTCGCCGTACGACCCTGTGACCGCGAAGTACTCGCGGGTGTCGAGGTCGAGCCGCGGCCGGCGGGCTGTGGCGACGCAGAAGACCGACCAGCGCACCAGCGCCTTGATCGCCCAGGGGAAGTAGTAGTGCAGGCTGGTGAGCGCCACGTCCGGGCAGGCGTTGGCGTAGTCGATGGGGTGCACGTCGGTGCCCTTGACCAGGGTCTCGCACGAGTTGAACTCCCAGCGGAAGAACGCGTTGACCAGCCGCCCGATCGTCACCACCTCCTCGCCCACGGCGGGGGAGAGGAAGGCGTGGTCGACGGCGTAGCGCGCGTGCATCGGCTCGGCCGGCCGGAAGCGCATGACCATGGTCTCGGCGCCGATCGACAGCGAGCGGGCGAACGCGTCGTACCCGTCGACCGCCTGCTGCAGGTGCATGAGCATCTCGCCGCTCGCGTCGTAGGCGGCGTGCAGTTCCTCCGGGGAGCGCACCAGCGACACCCCGCGCCAGGCGCCGCCGTCGTAGGGCTTCATGAACAGCGGGTAGCCGATGCTCTCGGCCACCCTGTCCAGGTCGAAGGGCCGGTTGTAGCGGGCAGCGGTGTAGGCGTAACGGGCGTTGTCCGGCGGGTTCTTGTACGGGACGAGCACGGTGTCGGGCACCTTCAGCCCGAGGCGGATCATCGCGCAGTAGGCCGCGTGCTTCTCCATCGACTGGAACGTGAAAGGGCTGTTGAGCAGGTAGACGTCGTCCATCATGGCGACCTTCTTCAGCCACTCGCGCGGGTGGTAGTACCAGTACGCGAGCCGGTCGATCACCAGGTCGTGGCGCGGGCGGTCACGCAGGTCGAAGGGTTCGATCGTGATGCGTTCCACGTCGAACTCGCCGACTCCCCTGATCGGGCCCAGCCGCCGCAGGACGGTCTCGAACGCGGCAGGCCAGTCCTCCTCGGTGCCCAGTAAGAGCCCGATCAGGTGTTTCATCTAGACCCCCGGGAGCTTCCCGTTGCGGAACAGGTCGACGAACTGCTGATGGTCCTGCCGGGCCTGTGCCCCGTAGTCGTACGCGAAATCCTCCAGCATCGCGACAAATTCGGACTCGTTGCCGCCGACGGCCGCCACGATCGCCTCCTCGGTGGAGAAGTCCACCAGGTCGTGGCTGGACTCGTCGTCGGCCACGGAGTGCATCCGCGCCACCGCCCGCCCCAGGTCCCGCATGATCGTCATCAGCTCGGCGGGCTCGTTGACGTCGTCCCAGTCCAGGTCGGCGGAGTACGGCGAGACCTCCGCGACCAGCTGCCCGGCCCCGCGCAGCGTCGTGTAGCCGAGCCATGGATCGGCGTAGGCCTGCAGGGCGCGTTGCGACTCGGCGGTGCGATGCCCCTGGTGCCGGAAGTACCCGGCGACCCGGGAGTCGGTGACGTGGCGCGAGACTGCGGGCACCTGGGCCTGCTTCATGTACAGGATCACGTCGTTCTCCAGCGCCTGAGACCGCCCCTCGAGCAGCAGGTTGTACGAGGGCAGCCCGGCCGAGCCGATCCCCACGCCCTTGCGCAGCGCCACGTCCTTGACCACGTGCTCGACCGGGTTCCCCGGCGAGGGCAGCGTGGTCAGGTAGTCGTGGAAGGACGCGATCACGGCCTCGCGGGTCTCGTCGTCCACCGCCGAGCGCCCCTCCATGAAGGCGAAGCGCCGGTCGTAGGAGTCGATCGTGGTCTCCACGTCCAGCATGGAGACCCGGGTGCGCAGCCGGGCGGTCTGCAGCACCCGGTGCAGCACGCCACCGGTCGTGTCCAGGGTCAGCGCCCCGATCGCGTCGTCGCCGCCGCGCGCGATGCCGCCCAGCTCGGCCAGGTAGGCCCGGCCGAACTCGCGCACCAGCTCCGCGATCGCGTCGTCCGACAGCGCCTTGGAGTACCCGAGCAGCGCCACGCTGGCCGCGAACCGCTTGAGATCCCAGGTGTAGGGCCCCACGTAGGCCTCGTCGAAGTCGTTGACGTTGAACACCAGCACGCCGGAGGCGTTCATGTACGTGCCGAAGTTCTCCGCGTGCAGGTCGCCGTGGATCCACACGCGCCTGGTCCGCTCGTCGAGGAACGCTCCATCCGCGTAAGGCCCGGACATGTCGGCGTAGAACACCGAGGCGCTGCCCCGGTAGAAGGCGAACGGCGAAGCGGCCATCTTCCGGAACTTCCGCCTGAAAGCGGCCGGATCCCGCTTGATCGCTTCGCCGAACTCGGCGACCAGGACATCGAGAAGATAGGAGGAACGTGAACCCATGTCCCGGACACTAGATCGCCGCCGCCACCCCGCCTACCCTGGTCTTTCCCTGTCAGGGACGTACGGCGGGCAGCGCCCGCACACCGGATACCGCGGACACCAGCACGATCGCCGCGAGCAGCCCGCACTGCACGGCGTCCGGGATCCACGCGAGGTTTTCAGGGTCCCCCGAGGGCCCCATGAGGGAGACCAGCCGGACCAGCAACACCAGCGCCGCCAAGATCGCCACCCCGAGCCGGACGGACGCCGACCTGCGCAGAGCGAGGAGGAATCCCACACAGACGGCGAGCGTCGCGGTCCCCGCCGGTTCCGTCCAGGTCACCACCCATGGCGAGTAGGGCAGCCGGTCCAGCGGCAAATGGAGCAGCGTGTACAGGGCCGCAGAGCCGACCAGCAAACCCATGGCCCGCCATCGGCCGAGCCGGAATGCGGGCGCGTCCCGGTGGTAAGCGGCGAACAACGCCAAGACAGGCGGCACGTCCAGCAGCCCTGTGGCCACGTTCCAGGCCGGGTGGTCCGGGTCGCCGGTCACGACTCCGGCGGCCAGCAGGAGCGTGCTCCCGACTCCCGCCGCGACCTTGGCGGTCCGGACCCCGCCCCCCGCCAGCGCCAGGAACGTGACCACCGACAGCGACCAGCCGATCACGAACATGGTCCAGGACAGTCGCAGCCCGATCCAGGGATCGCTGAAGGCGTGACCCGGCCTGAAGAGGAGGATCGCCGAGCGGGCCAGCAGCAGCAGCCCGAATACGGCCTGGAAGAGCAGACCGGCCTGCGCCGCCAGGCGGAGTGAGGCGAATAATGATCGCCAAGATATCAGGGGTGCTGGCTGGAAACCGAGACGACCTCGCCGGTCATGTAGGAGGAGTAGTCGCTGGCCAGGAAGACGATCACGTTGGCCACCTCCCACGGCTCGGCGGACCTGCCGAAGGCCTCGCGCGCGGTCAGCTCCGCAAGCAGTTCGTCGCTGGTGACCTTGGCCAGGAACGGATGCATCGCCAGCGACGGCGCGACCGCGTTGACCCGGACCCCGTGCGGGGCGGCCTCCAGCGCGACGCACCTGGTCAGCGCCATCACCCCGGCCTTGGCCGCGGCATAGTGCGCCTGGCCGCGCTGCGCGCGCCAGCCGATCACGGAGGCGTTGTTCACGATCACGCCGGAGCGCTGCGGGATCATGTGCCGTAGGGCGGCCCTGGTGCAGCGCATGGTGCCGTTGAGCGTGACGTCCAGCACCGAGAACCACTGCTCGTCGGTCATCTCGGCCAGCTCCGCCGTGCCGCCCAGGCCGGCGTTGTTGACCACCACGTCCAGCCGCCCGTGCGCCTCGACCACGGCGTCGAACAGCGCGAGCACCTGCGGCTCCGACGTCACGTCACACGGTACGGCCAGCGGCTTGACGCCCGTGAGCTCGGTCAGCGCCTCGGCCGTCTCGCCCAGGCGGCGCTCGTGCCGGTCGGACACCACGATCGTGGCCCCCTCCTCGGCGCAGCGGCGGGCGGTGGCAAGGCCGATCCCGGCCCCGGCGGCGGCGGTCACCAGCGTGACCTTGCCGTCCAGCAGGCCGTGCGCGGGAGGGTAGGCGGGTACGTTCATCGTGGCAGCCCCAGGGTGCGCTCGGCGATGATGGTGCGCTGGATCTCGCTCGAACCGGCATAGATCGTGTCGGCCCTGCTGAACAGATACAGCCGCTGCAGGTCCTCGTCGTCCTCGTAGACCAGCCCGGCGCGGCCGAGCACGGCCTGCGCCAGCTCGCCGAGCCGCTGGTGCCACTGCGACCAGTAGAGCTTGGCGATCGACACCTCGGGCCCCGGCTCACCCGCGCCGAGCGAGCGCATGGTGCGCAGCGCGTTCAGCCGCATGATCTCCAGCTCGATCCACGACTGGACCAGGCGGTCACGCAGGATCGGGTCGTCGGCGGCCCCGGTACGGCGGGCCACGGCGATCACCCGGTCCAGCTCTCGGCGGAACCCGATCTGCTGGCCGAGGGTGGAGGCGCCGCGCTCGTAGCCGAGCGTGGCCATCGCCACCCGCCAGCCGTCGCCGGGCTCGCCCAGGATGTTGCCCGCCGCGGTGCGGGCCCCGTCGAAGAAGACCTCGTTGAACTCCGACGAGCCGGTCAGCTGGACGATCGGCCGCACCTCCACACCGGGCTGCCGCATCGGGACCAGCAGGTACGACAGCCCGCGATGGCGCTGGGAGCCCGGCTCGGTGCGGCAGAGCACGAAGCACCAGTCGGCGACATGGGCCAGCGACGTCCACACCTTCTGCCCGGTGATCACCCACTCGCCGCCTGAGAGCTCGGCCCTCGTGCGCACGTTGGCGAGGTCGGAGCCCGCCTCCGGCTCGGAGTAGCCCTGGCACCACAGCTCCTCCCCGCGCTGGATCGGCGGCAGGAAGCGCTCCTTCTGCTCGTCGGTGCCGAACTCCAGGATCGTCGGGCCGATCAGCCCCTCGCCGATGTGCCCGACCCTGGCGGGGGCGTCGGCCCTGGCGTACTCCTCGTGGAAGGCCACCTGGTCGGCCAGCGGGGCGTCCCGCCCGCCGTACTTCTTCGGCCAGCCCAGGCACGTCCACCCGGCGGCGCCGAGCCTGCGCTCCCAGTCGTGGCGCAGCTCGAACGCCTCGTGCTCACGCCCGGGGCCGCCCAGGCCGCGCAGCTCGCCGGTGAGGTTGGCCGCCAGCCACGCGCGCGCCTCCGCCCTGAGCCCGTCGTCAGTCGGCTCCTTGAGCGCCCCGTCAGTCGGCTCCTTGAGCGACTCGTCAGGAGCCTGCTCCTCGAGCCCCTCGTCAGCAGTCCGCGAAGCCACCGTAGCCGCCGCGGAAGAAGACCAGGGGGCCGCCGTCGGCGTGGGTGTCGAGCTGCAGGACGCGCGCCACGACGATCATGTGGTCGCCGGCCAGGTGCTCGGCCTCGATCGCGCAGTCGATCCACGCGAGCGCGCCGTCGAGCACGGGGTTGCCGCCGGGGGAGACCGTCCAGTCCAGGCCGGCGAACTTGTCGCCGCCGCTGGTCGCCATCTGGGCGCAGACCGGCTGCTGGCTGTCGGCGAGCACGTTCACGGTCAGCACCTTCGCGCCGCGCACCCTGGGCCAGGTGGTGCTGGTGTGGGCCACGCAGAACGCCACCAGCGGGGGCTCGAGGGAGACGGAGGTGAAGGAGTTCGCCGCCAGGCCGCACGGGTCGCCGCTATCGGTGTCGAGCGCGGTGATCGCCACCACGCCCGTGGCGAACCTCCCGAGCACCGACCTGAAACGCCGGCTGTCCAGGTGGCCGTTGCCCGATTGGGTTGCCATCGCGGCTCCGTTGTCTGTGCTGCACAGGAGTGGCATGCCCGGTATCTTACCAAGCGCTTGCTTGTTTGCGTAGAGGTCTCGCCCTTCTACGCCAGGCCCCGCCTCTTACGTCCGCTGCACGGCACGCGCCCCGCTTCTCCCGTTCGCCCAGATCTCGTACGGCAAGCCACCCCCACCGCCCGCCCGCCGTACTCCGGCTGAGGGCCCGCGACCGGCGCTTACGGCGAGTCGGCGACACTCACCCACCGCCACGCACCCGCAACCCACCCGACCGGGCCCCACACACCCGCACGCTTGCATGGAACCCCCGGGAACCCGCCCGTCCGGGCCCATGCGCCCGGACACTTGCGTGGAACCCTCGCCCCACGCGCCGGGTCGGCGGGACGGTGTACGGCGAAGGTCGGCGCGTCCGTACGGCGCCTGGGGCCCGCGCGCCCGGGACGCTTGCGTGGACCCCCACCCTGCGCGCCGGGACGGTGTGCGGCGAAGGTTGGCGCGTCCGTGCGGCGCGCCCTACGCGCCGGGTCGGCGGGATGGTGTGCGGCGAAGGTCGGCGCGTTCATGCAGTGCCTCGCGGCCGGGCTGTCGGGAAGTGTGTGTTGTGAGGGTGGGGGAAGGTGTGCGTTGACAGGGGTGGAGGGGGCGGCCTAGCGTGGGCGCGTGGTGGCCAAGCGCTTGCTTGAGTTCAGGGATCGGGTGGCGATCGCGGGCGTGGGCTACACGCCTTTCTCCAAGAACTCCGGGGTCAGCACGCTCACCCTGGCCTGCCGGGCGATCCTGGCCGCGCTCGAGGACGCCGGGCTGAGCGCCGACGACGTGGACGGCATCGCGACCCACCGGGTGGGGGATTCCGCGGCGCCCTCGGTGGTGGGGCCGGCGCTCGGCATCCACGATCCTTCGTGGTACCTGGACCAGTTCGGCGGCGGGAGCGTGTCGCACGCCGTCGTCGCGCAGGCGGCGCTGGCCGTGGCCGCGGGGATGGCCGAGACCGTCGTCTGCTACCGGGCGATCAACGCCCGCTCGGAGTTCCGGATGGGCCAGGCCGCGGGGACCAGCATCGAGGTGCAGTACCAGGCGCCGTACGGCTACTTCGCCCCGCCGCAGCAGTACGCGATGTACGCCCGCGCCCACATGTTGAAATATGGCACAAAGTCCGAGCATTTCGGGCAGCAGGCGGTGACCCAGCGGGCGAACGCCGTCAAGAACCCCCGTGCCCTCATGCGCACCCCCATCACGCTCGACGACTACCTGGCCGCCCGCCCCGTCGCCGAACCCTTCCGGCTCCTGGACTGCTGCCTGGAGACCGATGGCGCCTGCGCGCTGGTCGTGACCTCCGCCGACCGGGCCGCGACGCTGCGCCGTACTCCCGTCCTGATCAGGGCGGCCGCGTGGGGCGGCGGCGACTCCTTCCTGTCGGGCGGCTCCGCGGACCCCACGACCACGGCCGCCGCCGCGCTGGCGCCCCGGCTGTACGCGCAGGCGGGCCTCGGGCCGGAGGAGATCGACGTGGCCGAGATCTACGACTGCTTCACCTACTCGGTGATCGTGCAACTGGAGGACTACGGGTTCTGCGCCAAGGGGGAGGGGGGGCCGTACGTCGCTTCGGGGGCCACCGCGCCGGACGGGGCGCTGCCGGTCAACACGCACGGCGGGTTCCTGTCGGAGGGGTACGTGCACGGGATCAACCACATCGCCGAGGCGGTCTCCCAGTTGCGCGGCGACGCCGGGGACCGCCAGGTGCCCGGTGCGGAGGTGGCGCTGTCGACGGCCCAGCCCGGGTACGTCCTGCCCGCCACGTCGGCGCTGATCCTTCGTCAGGGGTGACTCATGCGGGACAGGGACTCTTCGCAATGGTGGGAGCTGGTAGCGCGGCAGGAGCTCGCCGTCCAGCGCTGTGACGGGTGCGGAACGCTGCGCTTCCCGCCGCGGGCGTTCTGCCCGGCCTGCCGTACCGAGCAGTGGTCGTGGCACCGTCCGGAGCCCCTGGCCACGGTCGAGAGCTGGATCACCAGCCATCGGCCCTTCCCCGAGGGCACGGTCGTCAGGGTTCGGCTGTCGGAGGCTCCCCACTGCGTCATGTACGGCACCTGGGAGGGCGTCGGCGAGCCTCGCCCAGGTGAACGTGTCATTCCTGTTTTCACGCCCGACGGCCTGATTCACTGGCGGCGTTGACCTGCGAGGCCAAATAGGAACAAAAGCGAAATATCGCATAAAAGGGCGCTGAAAAGGGAAAACGCGCCCTGGCGGGCGTGGGGGACCCGCCAGGACGCGCTTCCTGAACCGTGCGCGCCGGTTCCCAGGACTCCGGCGAGGGATGGAGTCCTAGGCCGTATGTTCGCGCACGGAATCGGTGGGGGAGTGACTCTCTTGCGAGGCCTCCGGATGTCGGTAGCGTGCGGCGATGCGTTGTGCGGCGCCGACCGGGTCATCGATCGGGTGCGTGACGGTGGCGCCCTCCTCATCCCAGACAAAGGACCCGTCCTTGCACCACACGGTCAACTCGGTCAACACGGATAGCACGGACATGCCATTCCCATTGCTCTGGTAGGTGTGGGTGAACCCCTGGCGATGCAACGCGTAACGCAGTAGACGTGTTGCTTCGCGGGGGTCTTGCCAGGGCAGGTACGGCGTACCCGCGCGAACCGGCAACACCGGCCGCTCACCCCCTCACCGGCCTTTCGATGGATTTGTACCAACGAATGGATGATGCGGCTGTCAAGGCGGTCCGGTCAAGGGGTTGTGGCTTGCTAGAACCAGATCGTCTAAATTGTTGGAACAAAAGGGGTGAAAGTGGCAAGGTCGGCGCTGTACCAGCAGGTGGCTTCGGAATTGCGGAAGGCCATCTACTCCGGCGTCCTCGGCCCCGGGGCGCAGTTGCCGACCGAGGACGAGCTGCGAGCCCGCCACGGCGTGAGTCGTAACACCGTCAGATTGGCGCTGGGAGAGCTGGTCAACGAGGGGCTCATCACGCGAGCGCCGCGCCGCGGCAGCGTGGTCAGGGACCGCAGGCCACTGTTGATTCACCCGCAACGAGAGCTGGAGCCCCATCCCGCAGGGGAGCTGCGGGAGGCCTTCGCCTACGCCGTGGAGAAGGAAGGCCGCAGCCCCAGCCAGACGATCACCATCGAGACCGTCTCGCCCGTCGAGGAGATCGCGAGCAGGCTGGAACTCGAGGACGGCGACCTGGCGCTGGTGCGGAGGCGCCTGAGGTTCGTTGACGGTCAGCCGTACAACACCAACGACTCCTACTATCCGTATGACCTCGTCGCCAACTCGGAGATCGCACGGCCGGGCGACATCGCCCGAGGAGCGAACCGGGTCCTGGAGGAGCTCGGGCACGAGCAGGTACGCGTCGTCGACGACATCTGGGCGAGGATGCCCAACCAGGAGGAGGCCGAGCGGCTCCAGCTGGAGCTCGGCACCCCTGTCGTGGTGTACGTCCGTGTCGGATACGACATCAGTGAGACGCCGGTTCGTGTCGCGGTGTCGGTGCTCCCCGCCGACAAGCACCTGATCAGATACGAGCTCGACCGCCGCTGATCGAGCTCGGTTGGGGGTGATCCCGACCGGCCGAGGTCCAGCGTGCCTTCCTCGCTGGGCTGGGGGAGTCGTGCATACTCCCCCGAATCGCAATTTATCCATATTTATCCGGTTCAACGCCGTGCGCCATCGAGTGGATACGCAGTGTGTTCACTCGAACACCCAACGCAACGAAGGGATGAACCATGCACTCGAACACCCTCCTTCACCCGCTCACCCTCCGCCGAGCCGAGCCCGCCGACCTTCCGGGCGTTCTCACCTTGCTCGCGGACACCGCGGAGTGGCTGTATTCCCAGGGGGTCCACCAGTGGCCGCGGGCCGGCTTCGGGCCCGAGCGGATCGAGCCGCTGATCGAGGAGCGTGTCCTGTTCCTGCTGGACGACGAGCTGAGGCTGCTGGACCCGGACGAATCGGCGCCGCCGGTGGCCACGATCGCGCTCGACGGCCACGCGGACCCCGAGTTCTGGTCCAGGGCCGACGACCCGTCGGCGGGGAGGTACGTGCACAAGCTGGCCATCGCCCGTCCCTGGTCGGGCAGCGGCCTGGGCGACGCCCTGCTCGACTGGGCCGGGGCACACGTGCACGCGGCCGGGCTGCGCTGGCTCCGCCTCGACTGCGCGAAGGCGAACCTGCGGCTCCAGGAGTACTACCGGTCGCGCGGCTTCCGCCACCTGCGTACCGTGGATCTGCCGCACCGCGCCTCGGGGGCGCTGTTCCAGCGGCCCGCCGCGGACGCGGCGACCACGGCGTTCCGCGACCTGACCGCCCCTGAGCTGGTCGTCACCTAGGACCAGGGAGCTCTGTCCCCTTCTGGTGCGGAAGGGGGCAGAGCACCATATAACCTCTCCTCCATGACCGGATCCCTCCTCGAGGTGATCGCGCTGAACGTGCGCGACGCCGTGGCCGCCGAGCAAGGCGGCGCCGACCGGCTCGAGGTCTGCGCCGACATGGCGGCCGACGGCCTCACCCCCACCCCGGAGACGGTTGCCGCGATCGCGGCGGAATGCCCGCTCCCCCAGATGGTGATGCTCCGCTGCGACGCCTCGTTCACCGCGGACCCAGACGTGCTCGACCGGCTCAGGCGCGACGCCAAGGAACTGGCCGAGGCGGGCGCCGCCGGGTTCGTCTTCGGCTTCCTCGACTCCGCGGGCGCGGTGGACCTGGCCGCCACCGAGGCCCTCATCCACGCCGTGTCGCCGCTGCCGTGGACCTTCCACCGCGCGGTCGACCACGCCGCCGACGTGCAGGCCTCGTGGCGGGCGGTGCGACTGCTGCCCAACCTGGCCACGGTGCTGACCTCCGGCTCGCCGCAGGGCGTCGGCGACGGGCTGCCCGTGCTCAAGGGACGCGCGGATTCCGGGGACGGTTCGATCATCCTGGCCGGCGGCGGGCTCAAGCCCGCGCACGTGGGGCCGCTGCTCGACTACGGCGTCCGCGCCTTCCACGTCGGCTCCGCCGTACGGGCGAGCTGGCGGGACCCGGTCGAGTGGCGCCTGGTCCGCAACTGGCGCGCCCTGGTCGAGCGCGACTAGCGCGAGGGCAGGGCGAGGGCCGCGTCGGCGCGGTGGAGCGCGGCGGCCAGCGTCTTGATCGTGGCCGGTTCGTCCATGACGCCGTCGCCCGCCTCCCGCTGCTCCTCCCACGCCTTGACCCGGGCCTGGTACTTGTCGTAGGTGGCCAGGTGGAAGGCGTACACCGTGACGAAGCGGCTCACCAGGTGGGACGGGTGCATGTCCCAGCCCTGGTAGAAGCCGTGGCGCAGGGAGTGCCTGACGAGCTCGGCATGGCGCCGCCACAGCGCGTGCACGTTGTGGCGCGAGGAGGAGGCGGGCGAGGCGGCCAGCGACCCGTCGGACAGCTCGATCGCGGTGCCCGCGAACGCCGTCTGCATGACGTGGCGCGCGTGGTCGCAGGCGGGATGGTCCAGTCGCTGCTCGTGCGGCGGCAGCCCGATCGCGGCGGTGTAGTCGAAGACGCCGAAATGCGCCGCGCCCAGCCGCGGATCGAGCCCGGGGCGCAGGAAGGCGAGCGTCTGCGGCGCCTCGACCTGCATCTCGAACCGTAGCTCCGGCAGCCCCAGGTCCTGCGTGAGCCGTGCGAGCACCTGGCTGAACTGCCCCAGGTACTCCTCCATCAGCACCTTGGGGAAGGTCACGGTGAACCCGGGCGGCAGCTCACCCAGCGCGGTGAGGAACCCGTCGAGCGTGCGGATCGAGCGCGCGGGGTCGCCGTCGGCGAACGACTTCACCCGCAGCCCCCACCGCCGCGGCAGCGTGCCCCGCGCGTGCATGCGCTTGACGGCCTCGGCCGCCGCCTCGGCGTGCGCGTCCTCCTCGGCGGCAGGCCGCAGGCCGTACCCGTCCTCGAAGTCGATGCGCAGGTCCTCCACCGGCTCGGCGGCCAGCTTGGCGGCCACCCGCTCGCGCACCTCGCCCGCCAGCGAGGCGGGGACGCCGAAGACCTCGGTCAGCAGATCGACCGGCAGGTGCTCCTCGAGCAGCCCCAGCGCGTGCGCGCCCCACTCGGCCACGGTCGAGGAGGAGAAGCGGTCGGCGGGCACGTAGATCGTGTGGACCGGCTGCCGGCGCGGCGTCACCCCGGGATAGCGGATCTGCTGAAGACGATGGACCTCTGCGAACCCCGCGACGGCCGGATCCCCGATGGTGACGCGCATGGCCCCCATTGTCACATCGCGCCGGTGAAGCGCAGCACCCGCTCCCAGGCGTCGTCGCAGGCCTCGCGCCACTGCTCGTGCGCCACGTCGAAGAAGGAGTGCGGCGCGCCCTCGTAGACCTTCATCTCGTACGGCTTGCCCGCCACCGCCAGCCGCTCGGCGAACGCGGTGAACGCCGCCTGCTCGGTCGCCGCGTCGTTCCCGGCGATCAGCAGCAGCATCGGCACCTCCATGTCGTCCAGCACGTCCTCGACCAGCTGCGGCATGCCGTAGAAGCCGATCGCACCGGCGTGCCCTGGATGCCCTGCCGCGGCCTGGCGCCAGGACTGGGTGCCGCCCGCGCAGAAGCCGACGGTGTAGACGGGGCCGTCGAGCTCGGCGAACGCGGCGGCCACGTCGGTCTTGACGTGATCGTGCTGGATGAACGAGAAGCGGGCCCACATGTCCTCGGGCACCTCGGTGTGGCGGCCGAAGTAGTCGATCGCAATCGCGGTGAAGCCCGCCTCGGCGAAGCGGCCGGCCAGCGCCTCGTAGAAGGGGTGCAGGCCGCGGACGTCCGGCAGGATCACCACGCTGCGGCCGTTGGGCGCCGCGGGGCGCGCCCGGTAGGCGCGCACGCGGGTGCCGTCGGCCGAGACCAGCTCGATCGGGCCCTGCTCGGCGATCTCGCCCGGGTTCGGCGCGGCCGGGGGACGGCTGTCGTGGGTGTGGCACATGGTTGTCCGCCTTTCACGGGGGTTGATGTGGCCAGCTTGCCGGGGCGGCCGTGCCGTACCCAGATCCCCGCGGATAGGGGTACCGGCAGGGCCACCCTTTGCCCGGTAGATCCGGACATACTTCTGACATGGACGATCTGGGGGGCTTCCTCAAGTCGCGCAGGGCACGCGTGACGCCGCAGAGCGCCGGCCTCGAGCCGGGGGCGCGCAGGCGCGTGGCCGGGCTGCGTAGGGAAGAGGTCGCGCTGCTCGCGGGGATCAGCGTCGAGTACTACGTGCGGCTCGAGCAGGGCCGCTCGACGGCGCCCTCGGAGGAGGTGCTGGACGCCATCGCCCGCGCGCTGCGCCTCGACGAGGTCGAGCGCGCCCACCTGGGCCGCTTGGCCAGGCCCGCCCGCCGTACGGCGCGGCCGCGCGGGGACCGGGTGCGGCCGCAGCTGCTGCGGCTGCTCGCGCTCGTCGACCGGGCGCCCGCCATGATCATCAATCATCGCGCCGACGTGCTCGCGGCCAACGCGCTGGCCACGGCGCTCTTCCCGCCGGACGTGGGCAACGGCGCCAAGTTCGTCTTCGGCCCGGGCGGGCGCGACCTCTACGTGGACTGGGACTCCATCGCCAGGGACACCGTCGGCCAGCTGCGGCTGGCGGTCGGACAGTACCCGGGCGACAGGAAACTGGCCTCGCTGATCGGCGAACTGTCGATGGGCAACGAGGACTTCCGCAGGCTGTGGGCCGCCAGGGATGTCAGGATGCGCACCCAGGGCACCAAACGCCTGCGCCACCCGCTGGTCGGCGAACTCGAGCTGGGTTATGAGAGCTTCGAGGTCGCCGAGGCGCCCGGTCAGCGGCTCATCACCCTGATCCCCGAGCCGGACAGCCCGAGCGAGGCAGCGCTCGCGCTGCTCGGCTCGTGGAACGCGGTCATCCCCGATACGCCCCGCGCATCGCCTCCAGGCCGACCAGCTTGACCCGCTCGCCGCGGCCCAGCGTGCGGGCCAGCTCCGCCTCGGCCTCCTCGATGCGCAGCCAGTCGGCGTAGCCGATCGGGGTGACGCCGCGCCCGGCCAGCAGGTCGTCGATGTCGGCGGTGCGCCCGGCAGGACGGTCGGCCAGCAGCGTGCGGACAGTCTCGGCGGCGTCGGACTTGTTCGTGCCGATCACGCCGGTCGGGCCGCGCTTGAGCCAGCCCGCCACGTACTCGCGGTCCCTGACCTTGCCCGCCTCGTTCGGGACGGTCATGGTGTCGGCGGAGAACGGCACGCCGGGCAGCGGGACGCTCTGGTAGCCGACCGAGCGCAGCACCATGCCCACCGGCAGCGTCTCGAACTCGCCGGTGCCCACCACGCGGCCGTCCTCCGACAGCCGGGTGCGCTCCAGCCTGAGCCCCTCCACCCGCTCGCTGCCCAGGATCTCCACCGGCCGCAGCCAGAAGCGGACGTCCAGCCTGCGCGGGCGCCCGACAGGCGCGCGCGCCGCCCACGACTGCAGCACGTCGATGTTGCCGCGGATCTGCCGCGGGAAGTCGGCGCCCAGCACGACCGCCTCGTCAGGGCGCACGCACACGTCGGCGTTGGCCAGCTCGCCCAGCTCCCGCAGCTCCTTCAAGGTGAACTTGGCGTGCTCGGGCCCGCGCCGCCCGATCATGTGAATGGCCTTGACCTGGCTCTCCGCCAGCCGTTCGAGCACGTCCTGCGGCACGTCGGTGGAGCTCAGCTCCTCGGCGGTCTTGGCCAGGACGCGCACCACGTCCACGGCCACGTTGCCCACGCCGATCACCGCGACCTCGGGGCTGTCGAGCGTGAACCGGTCGGTGGGCACGTCGGGATGACCGCAGTACCAGTTGACGAAGTCGGTGGCCGCCACGCTGCCCGGCAGGTCCTCGCCCGGGATGTTCAGGTGCCGGTCGACCATCGCGCCCGTGCAGTAGACGACGGCGTCGTAGCAGGCCAGCAGGTCCGCCACGGACAGGTGCTCGCCGAGCGTCACCCCGCCCAGGAAGCGCACCTGGGGCAGTTCCAGCACCTTGCGCAGGTAGTTGGCGATCGACTTGATCGAGGTGTGGTCGGGCGCGACGCCGTATCTGACCAGCCCGTACGGCGTCGGCAGCCGCTCGAGCACGTCGATCTCCACGGGCTCCTGCGCCTGCTTGACGAGAGCCTCTGCCGTGTAGAGCCCCGCGGGTCCCGACCCGACGACCGCCACGCGCAACGCCATCCGTACCTCCCAGGCGATACTGCCCAGATCATGGTTCTTTCATCTTGTACGGCGAGCCGCGCCACCGCCAGCCACCGTGAGCACGATCACGCGAGCCGCAGCCG
This sequence comes from Nonomuraea sediminis, assembly GCF_018531495.1. GTDB lineage: Bacteria > Actinomycetota > Actinomycetes > Streptosporangiales > Streptosporangiaceae > Nonomuraea > Nonomuraea sediminis. The sequence continues at coordinate 157,237 of NZ_JAHDTI010000006.1, read as the reverse complement.
GCCGAGGGAGTCGACATAGCCCGTGTCGCCGGTGTCCTCGGGCGGGTCCTCGGGCCTGGTGCCGAGCCCGGCCTCGGTGCAGACGTAGAGGTTGCAGACCGGCGCGCCTGGCCCTCGCCCCATCGCGGCCGGGCGCCGCGCGCCCTGATCGCCTCGAGCTGCCGGTTGGCGAACACGGCCGCCTTGGGCGGCCCGGTGCGCCCGGCTGAGGCCGGGACGCCTCGTCCCGATGCCCGCGGTGATGGCGCCCAGCTTGGCGGCGGCCACGTAGCAGACGACGAACTCGGGGCCGTCGGGCAGCGCCAGGGCGACCACGTCGCCGATGCGGATGCCGCGGTGGGCCAGCCCCGCGGCCACCTCGTCGGAGAGGCGATCGAGCGCGGCGAACGACAGGCAGGTGGTGCCGGTGACGACCGCCGCGCGAGCCCCGAACCGGCGTGCGGCCTCCCCGGCCAGCAGGCGCAGCATGGCGGGCTCCAGGTGCAGAGAAGGCGCACCTCCACGCTACCTCTCGCGCAGTGCCTGCTTGTCGACTTTTCCGTTGGCGTTGACGGGCAGCGCGTCGACCACGATCACGCGGCGGGGCACCTTGTAGCCGGCCATGTTGGCCTTGGCCCACGCGAGCAGCGCCTCGACGTCCAGGCCGGTGCCCGACCTGGGCACGACGTAGGCCCAGCCGGCCTCGCCGGAGACCTCGTCGGGCCTGCCGACCACCGCCGCCTGCTCCAGCGAGCCCTCGCGCAGCAGCAGCGCCTCGACCTCGGCGGGGGAGACGTTGAAGCCGTTGACGATGAACAGCTCCTTCTTCCTGTCCACGATGGCCAGGTTGCCCGCGGCGTCCAGGACGCCGATGTCGCCGGTGTGGAGCCAGCCGTCGGCGTCGACGGTCTCGGCGGTCTTGTCCGGCTCGCCCCAGTAGCCGCGCATCACGCCGTAGCCGCGCTGGAGCACCTCGCCGCGTTCCCCGGCGGGGACCTCCTTGCCGGCGTCGTCGACGATCTTCACCTCGATGCCCGGCACCGGGCGTCCCGTGGTGCCGGCGATCACCTCGATCGGGTCGCCCTGGCGGGTCATGGACACCACGGTGCCCTCCATCAGGCCGTAGGCGTTGATCATGCGTTCCAGCCCGACGCGGTCGGCCAGCCGCTCGATCAGCCTGGGCGGCACCGAGGCGGCGCCGCAGATCGCCACCCGCAGCGACGAGACGTCCCACGAGCCCCGGTCGAGCTCGTCGAGGACCCGGTAGAACAGCGTGGGCGGGCCCGCCAGGACGCTGATCCGCTGGGAGGAGATCAGCGACATCAGCCCGTCAGGGGAGAAGAGCGGGATCGGCAGCATCGTGGCCCGCCGCAGCACGCACGCGATGAGCCCGGCGTTGAGCCCGAAGCCGTGGCTGAAGGGCGCGATGACCGGGTAGCGGTCGTCCTCGCGCAGGGTCACGATCTCCGCCCAGTCCCAGTAGCCGCGCAGCACCTGGGCGTGGTCGAGCATGACGCCCTTGGGCGTGCCCGTCGTGCCGGAGGTCGACATGATCTCGCACAGGTCGTCCGGCCGCACCGCCAGCGCCCGCTCCTCGGCCGCCGCCACGGGGACGGCCTCGCCGAGCGCGGCCAGCCTGGCTGCGGTGAGCCGGGCCGGGGCCAGGGGGTCGGCCTGCCGTACCGCGTGGTCGTCGGGGACCACCACGTGGCGCAGCTCCACGTCCCAGGGCAGCAGGTCGGCCAGCACCGAGCCGTGCGGGCCCGCGCCGGTGATCAGGACCGAGGCGCCGGTCTTGGCGATGAGCCCGGCCGCCTCGATGCCCTTGAAACGGGACGAGAGCGGCACGATCACCGCCCCCGCGTCCCAGATGCCCAGGGCGTGGACCACCCAGTACGGGTCGTTCAGCCCCCACAGCGCCACCCGGTCGCCCGGCTCGACGCCCAGCGCGATCAGGCCGCGCGCCACCACGGCGGCGCGCTCGCGCAGCCAGGCCATCGGCCTGTCCCCGACGACCGTGCTGCCGGGGTGGTGTCGGGCCTGGTCACGCAGCATGCGGGGGAGGGTCCCCCAGTCGGGCACCGGCTGCATGGCGCTCCTAGGCGATGAGGGCACGGTCGCGGCCGAGGTGGTGGCCGCGCAGGTCGTTCAGCACGCCGGGGGCGCTCGTCTCCGAGACCTCCTGCGCGATCTCCACCTCGATCGAGATCGGGGTCAGCGCCCGGATCGCCTGCTGGATCCTGGAGCGCCACATCGGGTTGCCGACCAGGCTCTCCCTGGCGAAGGTGACCGTGAGCACGGCCGCGTCCAGCGTGCCCTGGCGGCTGATCGTCAGCTCCCACGTGGACACGCCGTCGATCTTGGCCAGCGCCTTCTCCAGGCGCGGCAGCGACAGCCACACGCCGCGCACCAGCACGTCCTCGCCGACCGTGTGCGCGGGCGCGTGGAAGCCGCGCGTGACCTGCCCCGTCCGCAGTACGGCATCGCCCAGCGAGGAGTGCACGTAGGGGGTGATGACCAGCTCGCCGTCGCCCTCGACCAGCTCGTCCTTGGCCAGGGCGGCGACCTGGAGCACGCCGTCCACCAGCGGCGTCAGCGGCTGGTCCTCGGCGGTGCGCCAGGCCAGCGCGCCGCCGCTGAAGGGGCTGGCGTACACCTCGCTCACCGAGGCCTCGAACTCGCCCGCCAGGTGGGCCAGCGTCCGCTTCGAGGCGATCTCCCCGGTCAGCACGATGTGCCGCAGCCCCAGATCCAGCGGATCCAGCAGGAACTCCAGATGCAGCCGGGCCAGGAAGTCCATCGCCCCCGTCGGGGTGGCCACCAGCGTGGTCGCCTTCAGCATGGTGAGCGCGTGGTGCAGCCGCATCCGGCCGCGCGGGCCCACCGACGCCGCGGCGCCGGCCACGTCCGCGGCCGCCGTGGCCCACAGCGGTCCCGCGGGCTCCGACAGCGCCACGACGACCCTGTCGCGCTCGCCGACCCCGACGGCCTGCAGCGCGGCCCCGGTCAGCCCGGCGGCAGCCGTACGGTCGTCGGAGGCCAGCGGGAAGACGCTGGAGGCGTCGGAGGGGACGAGCAGCAGGCCGGTGGCGGTGCGCCCGGCGGCGGCCAGGTCGTCGCGGGTCAGCCAGCGCATCAGCGCATCACCTCGGTCATGAACGTGGTCATCGAGTCGACGACGTGCTCGTGCGCCAGGCCGCCCACCTGGCACTGCAGGATCAGGTCCGTGGCCCCGGCCTCGGCGATGCGGGCGACCGCCTTGCGCGAGCCCTCCACGTCGTCGACCACGACCATGAGGTGCTCGCGCAGCGTGGCCATCGCCTCCTCGGCCGGCATCCCGGCGGCCAGCTGGCCGAGCACGCGGTGGGTGGCGTGCCTGGCGTCGTAGTAGTCGGGCGGCGTGACCAGGTTGACCTGGCGCCGGATGTACCACAGCACGGCGTCGGCGGCCTCGTCGCGGGCCTGGCCGACGTACCAGGGGATCATCAGGGCGATCCGTCGCGTCGCCGGGTCGAAGCCGCTGTCGGCCAGGCACTGCCGATACTTCGCGATGTCCTCGGCGACGTCGTCGATGCCCTTGAGCATCGTCATCCCGAGCAGGTTGTAGCCGTGCCTGGCCGCCGCGAGGTAGCCCTCGAGCGACGTGGAAGCCACCCACACCGGCGGGTGCGGCACCTGGACGGGACGCGGGTACACCGCCACGTCGGGGATCTCGAAGAACTCGTTGGAACGCTGGACCGGCTCGCCGTCGGCCTGCCAGATGGCCAGCGTGGCCTCCAGCGAGTCCTCCCAGATCTGCCGCGACTTCTCGAAGGGCCGCTGGAAGGCCTGATACTCCAGCGGGGACGCCCCGCGCCCCGTGCCGAACTCCACCCGGCCGCCGCTCAGCACGTCCAGCGTGGCCACCCGCTCGGCCGTCCTGATCGGCGACTGGAACGGCAGCAGCACCACGCCGAGCCCGAGATGGATCCGGGCGGTCCGCTGCGAGATGGCCGCCAGCACCAGATCGGGCGCGGAGGAGTGCGAGAAGCCCCTGGTGAAGTGGTGCTCCACGAACCAGGCGGTGTCGAAGCCCAACTCGTCGCCGAGCACGACCTGGTCGACCACGTTCTGGAACGCCCGCTGCTCGACCTCGCGGGTGCGCCCGCGGACCTCCAGCTCATACCCCAGGCTGACCCGCATCCATCCTCCTAATGAACCAAGCGCTCGCTTGGTAAGGCTACCAGTGTCAAGCACTTGCGTGAAGGGCGCGTTGACGATCAGAGTGGTTGCTCGTGAGGCGAAAGCACGCGCCGCGGCGGCCGAAAGATGGCACGCTCCCGGGCATGGGGGACGACGAACTGTCGCTCACGAGCGCGCGCCGCTACGAGGCCTTCGGCCGGGTGATGGCCGCGCTGTCGACCGAGGCCGAGTTCATCGAGTCGTGCCGCGACCTGACCTGGTGGCGCGGCTCCGACCACAGCTGGCACATCGAGTGGCGCGACGGTCCTTACGCCTCCGAGGTGGCCGCCCTGCTGGCCGAGCAGGTGCGCGACCCCGAATTCGACGGCAGCCTGGTCACGCCCGCGGGCCCCGGCGGCTCGGCCACGGCCGTGCTCGACGTCATGGGCGTGCGCTTCGAGCTGCGCGCCATCGACCCGCTGGGGCGCGACAGGGTGCGCGCCACGCCCGGCCTCTGGCGCCTGGCCGAGGCGCTGGACACCTCACGGGCCACCAACGCCCGCCACCCTTGGGAAGAGCTCCTCGGCGGCTAGCCGTTGCCTGTGCGCCCGCGGCGGGCAGAAGAGCTGGGCGTCGGAGGTGGCCCGCTTGAAGTAGCGGTGCGCCGGATGCTCCCAGGTGATCCCGATACCGCCGTGGATCTGGATGTTCTCGCCCGCCACCGTCAGATACGCCTCGGTGCAGTACGAGCCCGCGATCGCCGCGTTCGCCGGTGACAGCCAGGCCGCCAGCGCCGCCGACCTGGCCGACTCGACCAGCAGCAGCAGGTCGGCCAGCCGGTGCTTGATCGCCTGGAACGACCCGATGGGCCGCCCGAACTGGTGGCGCCGCTTGGCGTGCTCGACGGCCGTCTCCAGGCACCGCGAGGCCCCGCCCACCTGCTCGGCCGCCAGCGCCGCGATCCCCAGATCCCGCGCCCGCCCGGTCACCACCCCGGCCGGCCGTGCCTCCACCTCTTCGAAGGCGAGCTCGACCAGCGGCCTGCTCTCGTCCATCATCCGGTACGGCGTGCGTCGCGTCGGCGTGGCCTCCACCAGGTGGCCGTCGACCTGGACCAGCACGATCTCACCGTCGAGCGCATACGCTGCTTTACCGGTGAGACGTCCGTTTTTGAGTGATATGTCGGATGATGTCACCACGGTGGCTGTGACGAATCCCTCAGCGATCGCGGGCAGCAGGCGGGCCATCGCCGCCTCGTCGCCGCCTGCCTTGAGGGCTTCCACGGCCAGGACGGCCGTCTGCAGGAAGGGATGCGGCGACAGCGTCCTGCCGAGCTCCTCGGCGACGACGGCCACCTCGGCGGGTCCCGCGTCCGCCCCGCCGTACTGCTCGGGGACGGTCAGGCCCGCGACGCCCAGTTCGTGGGCGAAGGCCCGCCAGGAGGCGTCCCTGCGCTCGGTCAGGTAGGAGCGCACGACGTCGCGGAGCTCGTCCATGGGGATCACTTTAACCAAGCGATTGCTTTGTAAGGAAATGGTCAACCGAATTTTGCCCTTCCTGTAACGCGACATACTGTTGATACGGGATGAATCAGGACAACTCGCTCGAATATGCCGATTACGCCGACTACGACAGGCGGCTGCGCGGCATACAGCGGCATATCCTGATCGCCTTCTTCGCCGGGCTGGCCGTGGGCTCCACCGGCATGCTCATCGACGAGCTGGGCCTGCGCGGCATCGCCCCGTACTTCGACCCCTACGTCTACCTCGGGCTGTCCGTCTACATCGGCGCGACGGCCGCGGGCTTCTACTGGGCGCTGCTGACCACGTTCCTGTCCACGGCCGCCTCCCTCGTGGCCGGGATGGGGGTGCTGGCCTGCTTCGGGCGGCTCGACATCGACCTGGTCAACGGCGGCCCCAAGGCGATGAACCTGCTGATCGCCCTGGTCGTGTGCATGGGACTGCTCGGGCACCTGGCGCGGCGCCCAGGCCGCTGGGGCGAGGCGGCCGCGGGCGTGACGTCCGGGCTGCTCATCGTGGACGTCATCGACCGCGCCACACCGGGATTCATCGACTATGACGCGACATTCTGGCCCGTGCCCGCGATCGTGATCGGCGTGCTCGCCCTCGCGGTCGCACCCACGCTGCGCATCGGCCTCACAGGGCGGTTGAAGGCCCTGGGATATGCGCTGCTGATCATCGGGCCGGCGTACTGGCTGCTGACCCGGTGAATAATTCGCCAGACCGGGCGCGGGAACTCGATAGCCTGTAATCCTCCACATCCGGGTTCGAGCAAGGAGTAGCCGTGTTGCTGCGCATGTCGTCGTTGTTTCTTCGCACCCTGCGGGACGACCCGGCAGACGCGGAAGTGCCGAGCCACAAGCTCCTGGTCCGCGCCGGATACGTCCGCCGCGTGGCGCCGGGCATCTACTCCTGGCTGCCCCTCGGCAAGATCGTCCTGGAGAACGTCACCCGGATCATCCGCGAGGAGATGAACCGGATGGGCGGCCAGGAGGTGCTCTTCCCCGCGCTGCTGCCCAGGGAGTACTACGAGGCCACCGGCCGCTGGACCGAGTACGGTGACACGCTCTTCCGGCTCAAGGACCGCAAGGGCGCCGACTACATGCTCGGCCCCACGCACGAGGAGCTCTTCACCGACATGGTCAAGGGCGAATACTCCTCCTACAAGGACTACCCGGTCACGCTCTACCAGATCCAGACCAAGTACCGCGACGAGGCCAGGCCCCGGGCGGGCATCCTGCGCGGGCGGGAGTTCCTGATGAAGGACTCCTACTCCTTCGACCTCGACGACGACGGCCTCAAGCGCTCATACGAGCAGCATCGCGAGGCCTACATCAGGACCTTCGACCGGCTCGGCATCCGCTACAAGATCGTCTTTGCCCAGTCGGGCGCGATGGGCGGCTCGGCCTCGGAGGAGTTCCTGGCGCCCGCGCCCACCGGCGAGGACACGTTCGTGGCCTGTCACTCCTGCGGCTACGCGGCCAACGCCGAGGCCGTCACCACGCCCGCGCCCGCCGCGATCTCCCTCGAAGGCCTGCAGCCCCAGCAGGTCCTGGACACGCCTGACACCCCGACCATCGAGTCGCTGGTCAACTACGTCAACGAGCACTACGGCCTGTCCATCACCGCCGCCGACACGCTCAAGAACGTCGTCGTCTCGGTCTACACGCCCGGCGCCGACAAGCCCGAGACGCTGGTCATCGGCGTGCCCGGCGACCGCGAGGTCGACTTCAAGCGCCTCGAGGCCGCCCTCGCCCCCGGCGAGGCCACCATCTTCGAGGACTTCGACAAGCACCCCGGCCTGGTCAAGGGCTACATCGGCCCCCAGGTGCTGAAGGAGCTCGGCATCCGCTACCTGGTCGACCCCCGCGTGGCCACCGGCAGCGCCTGGGTGACCGGTGCCAACGTCCCCGGCAAGCACGCCGCCAACGTCGTCGCCGGGCGCGACTTCGAGCCCGACGGCACCATCGAGGCCGCCGAGGTGCGCGCGGGCGACCCCTGCCCCCGCTGCGGCTCGCCGCTGTCGATCGACCGCGGCATCGAGATCGGCCACATCTTCCAGCTCGGCCGCAAGTACGCCGACGCCGCCCAGCTCGACGCGCTCGGCCCCGACGGCAAGCCGATCCGCATCACCATGGGCTCCTACGGCATCGGAGTCTCCCGCGCCGTCGCGGTCATCGCCGAGCAGGCCTACGACTCGCTGGGGCTCGTGTGGCCGCGCGAGGTCTCGCCCGCCGACGTGCACATCGTCGGCACGGGCAAGGAGAACCAGGTCGAGGTGGCGGTCCAGCTCGCCGAGGAGCTCTCGTCGCGGGGCCTGCGCGTCCTCGTCGACGACCGGCCCTCGGTGTCGCCCGGCGTCAAGTTCAAGGACGCCGAGCTGCTCGGCATCCCCACGATCGTGGTCATCGGCCGCGGCCTGTCCCAGGGCGTCGCCGAACTCCGCGACCGCGCCACAGGCGACAAGACCGAAGTCCCGCTCGCCGACCTCGCCGACCGCGTGGTCGCCGCCGCCGCCTCCTAGACGCCCCCGACCGGCTACCCTGCAGCGCCCCTCGGGCTCCGCAGGCCAGACCGCCGCGTCCGCCTCTTGGGGGCTGCAGGCAGCCTCGCGCATCTCCTGGGGCTGCAGGCCGCCAGGGCGCGTCTCTTGAGGCGCCGCAGTCAGTCTCGGCGTCTCCCGGGGCACTGGGGGCAGTCTCGGCGTCTCTTTGGGGCGCTGCAGTCAGTCTCGGCGTCTCCTGGGCGCTGCGGGCTGTCGGGTGCGTCTCCTGGGGCACTGCGGGCAGTCTCGGCGTCTCCCGGGGCGCTGCAGGTTGTCGGGTGCCTCTCTTGGGGCGCTGCAGGCTGTACGGCAAGCCACCCCACCCGCCGCCCGCCGTGATGGGCGGGCGGCGCGGCTCCGGCGTTCCCCTCACAGGAGGCCTCGCACCCGCCGCCACGACGCTTCGTAACCCATCCGCCGCGGACCCTCGTCCTCGCCGCACGAGAGCGCCGAACCCCACCGTCCTGCGTCCCGCCGACGCGGCGCTTGGTGGGCCCGCCGTACGGGGCGCCGATCCCCATCGCACTACGTCCCGCCGACGCGGCGCTTGGTGGGCCCGCCGTACAGGGCGCCGATTCTCGCCGCCCCACATCCCGCCGACGCGGCGCCTAGCGAGCCTGCCGCACGGGAGCGCCGATCCCCGCCGCCCCGCGTCCCGCCGACGCGGCGCCCTGCAGCCCCACCGTTTCGCGTCTCGCCGGCGCGGTGTTCGGGGGGCTCGCCGTAGCGGGGCGCCGACTTCGCCGTACATCGTCTCGCCGACGCGGCGCCTAAAGGGGTCGGCGTCTCGTGACCGGATGGTTGGCCGCCGTACGGGGGCGACGGTTTTCGCAGTGCGTCGACGCGGTGGCTGGTGGGGCTAGCTGGTGGTGGGGTGGGTGGTGGGGGGAGGGGTTGCGGGTGGGGTGGGGGGCATGCCGGGGAAAGGGGGGATGGTGGGGTGGAAGGTGTAGGAGCGGGTCGTGGATTCTTGCATGGCGGTGGCGGCGTAGCGGCGGAGGGACGGGTCGGTGGCTGAGACCAGTTCCAGGTAGGCGGCGGTGATGCCGTTCTCGACGTGGGCCGCCAGGCGGGCCGACTGGGTGGGGGTGGTGGGGATGGTGACGTCGTAGGAGGGTTCGGCTTCCGAAGGCTTGCCGCCGCGTTGGGTGATGAGGGTGCGGAGTTGGTCGCGGCGGGCGCGGTGGGCGTCGAAGGCGGCGGTGGCGCGGGCTCGGAGGGCGCCGGTCGTGCGGGCGCCCACCAGGCCGTAGGCCCAGACGGCGGCGTGCTCGGCCGACAGGGCCTTGCGCAGCAGGTCGACGTCGCTCACAGTGCCCTCGTTTGTCGGTGAGGCGGACCAGGGTTGTGCCGTTCCGCGATAGCCAAGCGGGGCGCGCTGTACGGCCGCCGGGCGGGCGGTTGCTGCGCGGGAAGGGCTCGGGTTGCCGGGCCGGTGCACCGCGAACCAACAGACCATCTCAGGGTGGTGCTGAAATCCTCGGCCTTCCCGGCCAGGGAGGACGTCAAAGCGACCTCGGCAGGGCGGCGGCGTGGGCGGCTTCGCAGGCGCCGATGCTGGCCACGAGTTGGGCGAGCGGGGGCGAGACGTCGGCGATCTGGCGCGGGCGCAGGGCGGCGGCGCGGCGTTCGACGTCGCGCAGGCGGGTCAGCGACACCTTCGGGGGAGGCGAGGTGGTGGCTGTGGACGCGGTGGTGGGCAGCTTGCCCGCGTCGGGCGAGCGCCTGCGCAGCTCCGCCAGGTGCGCCTGGTGGCGGTCGCGGAAAGGGACGAGCTTGGCGGCGCCCGAGGAGATGAGCGCGGTGTAGAGCGCGACCGTGCGCTCCTTCTCGGCGATCAGTTCGCGCAGCAGCACCCGGTCGGGGTCCTCGGCTGGAGGGGTGACGGGCGGAGGGTGGCCCGCCGTACCGCATGCGGTCAGAGCCGCGGCGGCCGCCCCGCCTGTGAGCACGGCGCGCCGGGATGGTGGACGCGGGCGCACGGGCATGACCTCCGGGTTGGTGGACGCAGATAGCATGGTACGGGCTCGCGCCCCCGATCAGTGTCAGGCGACGCCCGCCACTCGACCGTGCCGAGTGGCGCTCTTTCTGTGCCCTCGTATAGATAGGGTGTCAACTGTCGTCGCTGGCTGTACGGCCAGGCGGCGTGGAGCCAGGGGCGAGGTCCGCCCGGCTGAGACATGACAATAAGGGAGGTCGAAATGGGCAGCGCATCACCCCGCGACCACCTGATGAAGCTCCTCGAGCCGGTCGCCGAGGCGCAGGGCCTCGACCTGGAGGACGTGAAGGTCACCCAGGCGGGCAAGAGACGACTGCTGCGCGTGATCGTCGATCGCGACGGCGGCGTGAGCCTGGACGACGTGGCCGAGCTGAGCCAGGCTGTGTCCCAGGCCCTCGACGAGGACGACTCGATGGGCCAGGGCGCCTACACGCTCGAGGTCTCCTCGCCGGGAGTCGACCGCCCGCTGACGGAGCCGCGCCACTGGAGGCGTGCCGCCAAGCGGCTGGTGAAGGTCGACATGAGAGACGGTTCCGAGGTGATCGGCCGCGTACGCTCCGCCGACGACAGCGGCGTCGAGCTCGAGGTCGACGGCGGCGAGCGCCGTATCGACTATCAGGACCTGGCCCGAGGACGGGTGCAGGTGGAGTTCCGGCAGTTGGACGCCGAGGACTGAGGGGGGAGCCTCGATGGACATCGACATGAGCGTCCTGCGCAGCCTGGAGCGGGAGAAGGACATCTCCTTCGACCTGGTCGTCAAGGCGATCGAGGACGCGTTGCTTATCGCCTATTTCCGCACCGAGGGTGCGGCCCAGAAGGCACGCGCAGAGCTTGACCGCAGCAGCGGGCACGTGACGATCTGGGCGGCAGAGCTCGACGACGAGGGCGACGTCGTCAGGGAGTACGACGACACTCCGGGCAACTTCAGCCGGATCGCCGCCACCACCGCCAAGCAGGTCATCCTGCAGCAGCTGCGCGACGCCGAGGACGAGATCAACTTCGGCGAGTTCGCCAGCCGCGAGGGCGAGCTGGTCTCCGGCGTCATCCAGCAGGGCAAGGACCCGCGGGTGGTGCTGGTCGACCTTGGCAAGATCGAGGCCATCCTGCCGCACAACGAGCAGGTGCCCGGCGAGGAGTACGTGCACGGCGAGCGCATCCGCGCCTACGTGGTGCAGGTGAAGAAGGGCCACAAGGGCCCGTCGGTCACGCTGTCGCGCACGCACCCCGGTCTGGTCAAGAAGCTGTTCGCGCTCGAGGTCCCGGAGATCGCCGACGGCACCGTGGAGATCGCCGCGGTGGCCCGCGAGGCCGGCCATCGGACGAAGATTGCCGTAAGGTCCCGCAAACCCGGCGTGAACGCCAAGGGCGCCTGCATCGGCCCGATGGGCTCGCGGGTGCGCAACGTGATGACGGAGCTGCACGGCGAGAAGATCGACATCATCGACTGGTCCGAGGATCCCGCCGAGTTCGTGGGGAATGCCCTGTCTCCCGCGCGTGTTTCCAAGGTGGATGTACTCGATCTGGAAGGGCGCGTAGCCCGGGTGACGGTGCCTGACTACCAGCTCTCGCTGGCCATCGGCAAAGAAGGGCAGAATGCCCGCCTCGCGGCGAGGCTCACGGGGTGGCGGATTGACATCCGTCCTGACACCCAAGCCGAAGATGCCGCCGGTTCCGTAGATGCGTCGACACGGTAAGCTGGAATATGGTGGTCGCGCGGCTCCACAGCGCACCTGTGTGGGCTGCAGGGTTCGTGCGGCAAAGTCCGAGCTACTCCGCTTGGTGCTGGTCGAGGATCGTGTGGTCCCTGACCTGCGCGGACGGCTTCCCGGCCGGGGTGCATCGCTGCATCTTGCCGTGAGCTGTCTGGAGCTTGCCGAGCGGCGCCGAGCGTTTCCGCGCGCGTTCCGCGTGCCGGGGCCGCTTGACGTCTCGCGTGTGCGAGCGCACCTGGAGAAGGAGAACCACGAAATGTCATGTAGGACGCCGAGTTGATGGGCGGAGTCAGATTGCTATGAGCGCCTGATGAGCACGCGGCGATGAAGACGTCAAGGTAGCGACGGTCCGGACGGCACTGCCAGCCTCCCGGGCCGAGTAAGGGAGTGCAGTGGCGAAGGTCCGGGTATACGAGCTCGCTAAGGAGTTCGGCGTCGAGAGCAAGGTCGTGATGGCCAAGCTCCAGGAGATGGGGGAGTTCGTCCGTTCGGCGTCCTCGACCATCGAGGCGCCGGTGGTCCGCAGGCTCACCGAAGCTTTGGGCGTCAAGCCCAGTAGGGGCGGCGGTCAGTCGTCCAAGCCGCAGCCGCCTAGGGCTGCGCCCCGGCCGGCGGAAAGCCAGGCCGGTAGCGGCGCCGTGGAGGCGTCGACACCTTCCGTTCCGCGGCCGGGTCCCAAGCCCGGTCCGCGTCCGGGTCCCGCGGTGGGCACCCCGCGGCCTCCGGTTCCTTCTCCGGTGCAGCAGCCCGAGGCTGCCCGCCCGGAGTCCGGTGCCCCTCAGGCACGCTTCGACAGCGGCACGCGTCCTGCCGCGCCGGGCCCGCGTCCCGGCCCTGCCGCGCGTCCCGGGCCCAAGCCGGGTCCCGCGCCGCGTCCCGGTGGCCAGGGTGCCCCCGGTGGCCAGGGTGGCGGTGCGCCGCGTCCCGGCGCGCCCGCCGGTGGCGGTCCGCGTCCAGGTCCCGGGCCCAAGCCGGGTCCGCGTGGCCCGCGTCCTGGCAACAACCCGTTCTCGTCGAACGCGAGCGGCATGGGCCAGTCGCGCCCGCCGCGTCCCGGTGACCGTCGTGACGGCGGTGGCTCCGGTCCGCGTGACCGTCGTGACGGCCCGCCGACGCCGGGCTCCATGCCGCGCCCGCCGCAGGGTCGCGGTGGCGAGGGCCGGCCCTCGTCCGGCCCGCGTCCGGGTCCGCCCGGCTCCGCAGGTCCGCGTCCCGGTGCCGGTCAGGGTGGTCCGCGTCCCGGTGGTCCGCGTCCGAACCCGATGATGATGCCGCAGGGCCGTCCTGCGGGTCCGGGTGGCGGTGGCGGCGGTGGCCGTCCCGGCGGTGGTGGCGGCGGTGGTCGTCCCGGTGGTGGCGGCGGTGGTCGTCCCGGCGGTGGTGGCGGCGGCGGTCGTCCCGGTGGCGGCGGCGGTTTCGCCGGTCGTCCCGGTGGTGGCGGCGGCGCCGGTCAGCGCACGGGCACCGGTGGTCCCGGTGGTGGCGGCGGTGGCGGTGGCTTCGCCGGCCGTCCCGGTGGCGGCGGTCGTGGCCGCGGTGGCGGCACCGCGGGCGCCTTCGGCCGTCCCGGTGGTCGTCCCGCCCGTGGCCGCAAGTCCAAGCGGCAGAGGCGTCAAGAGTTCGACAACATGTCGGCGCCGGCGATCGGCGGCGTGCAGGTCTCGCGCGGCAACGGCGCGACGATCCGCCTCCCGCGCGGTGCGTCGCTGTCCGACTTCGCCGACCGCATCGGTGCCAACCCCGCCGCGCTCGTGCAGATCATGCTGCACCTCGGCGAGATGGTGACCGCCACGCAGTCGGTGAACGAGGACACGCTGCAGGCGCTCGGCAACGAGCTCGACTACAACATCCAGATCGTCAGCCCGGAGGAGGAGGACCGCGAGCTGCTCGAGTCCTTCGACATCGAGTTCGGCGAGGACGAGGGCGACGAGGCCGACCTGGCCGCGCGTCCGCCGGTCGTGACCGTCATGGGTCACGTCGACCACGGTAAGACCAAGCTGCTCGACGCCATCCGCAAGACCAACGTGGCGGCGCGCGAGGCGGGTGGCATCACCCAGCACATCGGCGCCTACCAGGTCTCCACGGAGCACGAGGGCGAAGACCGGAAGATCACCTTCATCGACACCCCGGGTCACGAGGCGTTCACCGCCATGCGTGCCCGAGGCGCCAAGTCCACCGACATCGCGGTGCTGGTGGTCGCGGCCGACGACGGTGTGAAGCCGCAGACGATCGAGGCGCTGAACCACGCCCAGGCGGCCGACGTGCCGATCGTGGTCGCGGTCAACAAGATCGACAAGGAGGGCGCCGACCCGAACAAGGTCCGTGCCCAGCTCACCGAGTACGGTCTGGTGGCCGAGGAGTTCGGCGGCTCGACGCTGTTCGTCGACATCTCCGCCCGCGAGGGGACCGGCATCGAGAACCTGCTCGAGGCCATCCTGCTCACCGCGGACGCCGAGCTCGACCTGCGGGCCAACCCGACGATGGACGCGCAGGGCATCACGATCGAGGCCAGGCTCGACAAGGGCCGTGGTCCGGTCGCGACCGTCCTGGTCCAGCGCGGCACGCTGCGCGTCGGCGACTCCATCGTCTGCGGCGAGGCCTTCGGCCGCGTCCGGGCGATGCTCGACGACAACGGCGACCCGGTCGAGGAGGCCCCGCCGTCCTGCCCCGTCCTGGTGATGGGTCTGACGGCCGTGCCGAGCGCCGGTGACAACTTCATCGTGGTCACCGACGACCGGATGGCCCGGCAGATCGCCCAGCAGCGCGCGGCGCGCAAGCGCAGCGCCGAGATGGCGAAGTCGAGCCGTCGCCGCACCCTCGAGGAGCTGTTCAGCGACCTCGAGAAGGGCCGCGTCGACGAGCTCAAGCTCATCATCAAGGGTGACGTGTCCGGTTCGGTCGAGGCCCTGGAAGACGCCCTGCTCAAGATCGACGTCGGCGACGAGGTCAGGCTCCGTGTCCTGCACCGCGCGGTCGGCGCCATCACCGAGTACGACGTCAACCTGGCCATGGCCGACGAGAACGCCGTCATCATCGGCTTCAACGTCCGCCCCGAGCCTCGGGCGCGCGACCTGGCCGAGCGCGAGGGCGTCGACATCCGGTACTACTCGGTCATCTACCAGGCGATCGAGGAGATCGAGGCCGCGCTCAAGGGCATGCTCAAGCCCGAGTTCGAAGAGGTCCAGATGGGCACCGCGGAGGTCCGCGAGATCTTCAAGGTGCCGAAGATCGGCAACATCGGTGGTTGCCTGGTCCGCTCGGGCCTCATCGTGCGCAACAGCAAGGCCAGGATCATCCGCGACGGCGTGGTCGTGGCCGACAACCTCACCGTTTCGTCGCTGCGCCGCTTCAAGGACGACGCGACCGAGGTCCGCGAGGGCTTCGAGTGCGGTATCGGGGTCGGCTACAACGACCTGCACATCGACGACGTCATCGAGACGTTCGAGATGCGGGAGAAGCCGCGCGTGTAACCACGTGGCCGGGCGCCCGGCGGTCCAACCGCCGGGCGCCTTTCGCACGCACGCCGTCCCGGGTCCCCCCGGGACGGGTGCGGCGCGCGTACGGCGAGCTCTCCACCGCAGCTGGAGCCGGGCGCGCGTCATCGGACAACGAATCAAGCGGTGGTTGCCAACGATGTATGTGGGTGCCCTGACCCTGGACATCCTGCTCGGCGACGTTCACTCGCTGAAGCAGAAGCGCTCCGTCGTGCGTCCCCTGGTCGCCGAGATCCAGCGGCGCTATCCGAGCATCGCCGTGGCCGAGACCGGCCACCTCGACCTGCATCGCCGGGCGGAGATCGGCGTCGCGGTCGTCTCGGCCTCCGCAGGCAACTGCAAAGAGGTTCTGGATGCCTGTGAGCGGATTGTCGCCTTCAGACCCGACATAGAGTTGCTATCTGCGCGGCAGCAGCTCTACAACGACGAGGATTGAAGATCAGTAAGGGGGAGCGAACATGGTGGACGCAGCACGAGCGCGTAAGCTCGCCGACCGCATCCAGCAGATCGTCGCCGAGATGCTGGAGCGCCGGATCAAGGATCCGCGCCTGGGCTTCGTCACCGTGACCGACACGCGCATCACCGCAGATCTGCGTGAGGCCACGGTGTTCTACACGGTGTTCGGCTCCGAGGCCGAGCGGGCCGACACGGCCGCGGCGCTGCAGAGCGCCACCGGCATCATCCGCTCGGAGGTGGGCAAGCAGACCGGGGTCCGGTTCACTCCCACGCTCACGTTCAAGCACGACCCGCTGCCCGACAGCGCCCGTCAGCTCGACGACCTCATCCTCGCGGCCCGTACTCGCGACGCCGAGGTGGCCGCCCGGGCGGAAGGCGCCGCGTACGCGGGTGAGGCGGACCCCTACAAGAAGCCGGATGACGAAGAGGCGGACTCGGCGACGTGACGCCCGACGTGCGCGACAGGATCGTCCGGCCCACCGCGCGGGTCCCGGCCCAGCAGGACCGGGTCTCCGAGGCCACCTGGGGCCGGGTGGCCGACCTGATCGGGCAGGCCGGCGAGGTGGCGCTGGCCTGCCATGTCTCGCCGGACGGCGACGCGCTCGGCTCGATGCTCGCGGTCGCGCAGGTGCTGCGCGGCCAGGGCAAGCGGGTGCACGCCTCCTTCGGCGACCGGGTGTTCTCCGTCCCGCGGCTGCTGCGCTTCCTGCCGGGGCTGGATCTGCTCGAGCCGCCCGCGGCGTTTCCCGACGAGCCCGAGCTCATGCTCACCTTCGACTCCTCGACGCTGGACCGGCTCGGGCTGCTGGCGGCGAACGCGGGCAAGGCCCGCGAGGTCGTGGTGTTCGACCATCACCCCTCCAACCACGGCTTCGGCACCGTCAGCGTCATCGACCCGACCGTGGCGGCCACGGCGGTGCTGGCCGAGCAGCTCATCTACCGGCTCGGCGGCAGCCTGGACCGTGACATCGCCACGTGCCTGTACGCGGGGCTGGTGACCGACACCGGCTCGTTCCGCCACTCCTCGACCACGCCGGCCGTGCACCAGATGGCGGCGCGGCTGGTCGCCACGGGGCTGCGCACCGACGAGATCGCCAGGGAGCTGTGGGACCGCTCGCCGTTCGGCTATCTGAAGGTGCTCGCCGCCGCCCTCGAGCGGGCCGCGCTGGAGGACGACCTGGTCTGGACCTACGTCACGCACGTCGACAGGGCCACGTACGGCCTGCCGTACGACGAGGTGGAGGGCATCATCGACGTGGTGCGCCGCACCGACGAGGCGGAGGTGGCCGTCGTCCTCAAGGAGGACGACCACGGCGACTGGCAGGTCTCGACGCGGTCCAAGGGCGCGGTGGACGTGGCCGCGATCTGCTCGGCGCTGGGCGGCGGCGGCCATCACAACGCCGCGGGTTACACCTCCAGGCTCGGGGTCGAGGAGACGATGGCCGAGTTCCGCGCACTGTTGAGGAAGGCCTGATGGCGCAGAGCGGCTTGATCATCGTGGACAAGCCCGCCGAGTGGACCTCGCACGACGTGGTCGCCAAGCTCCGGCGGATCGCGGGTACGCGGCGGGTGGGCCACGCGGGCACGCTGGACCCGATGGCGACCGGCGTGCTGGTCATCGGGGTGGAGAAGGCGACCAGGCTGCTCGGGCACCTGGCGCTGACCGAGAAGGTCTACGAGGCCACGATCCGGCTGGGCGTGTCCACCAACACCGACGACGCCGAGGGCGAGGTGACCGCCACCGCCGCGACGGACGAGGTGACGCCGGAGCGGATCACGGCCGGCGTCGCCGCGCTCACCGGCACGATCATGCAGGTTCCGCCGCAGGTCAGCGCCATCAAGGTGAACGGCGAGCGGGCCTACAAGCTGGCCAGGTCGGGCGAGGACGTGGAGCTGGCCGCGCGCCCGATCACCGTGCACGCCTTCGACGTGACCTCGATCGACGGGCCCGAGATCCGGGCCGTCATCCGGTGCTCGTCGGGCACCTACATCAGGGCGCTGGCCCGCGACCTCGGCGCGGCGCTCGGCGTCGGCGGCCACCTGACGTACCTGCGGCGGACCAGGGTCGGTCCCTACGACCTGACCATGGCCAGGACCATCGACCAGCTCGCCGAGGAGTGCGCGATCCTGCCGATCGGCGAGGCGGTGTCGGCGGCCTTCCCGCGCAGGGACGTCACGGCCGAGGAGGCCCGGGTGATCTCGCACGGCGGCCGGCTGCCGTCCGCGGGCCTGGGCATCGGGCCGATCGGCGTCTTCGGCCCCGACGGGGAGCTGCTCGCGCTCATGGAGGAGCAGGGCAGGACCGCCAAGCCGCTGGCGGTCTTCGCCGGTTAGGGCTTGCGCGCCACCAGGATGTCGCGCACGATCGCCTGATCTACCCAGTGCTCGAAGTCCGGGAACTCCTGGACTTCGAGCCCGGCCGAGGCGAGGAGCTCGCCCAGGTCGTCGCGGGAGCCGCCGTAGGTGTTCCACGAGATCCCCATCGCGCCGCCGGGCCGCAGCAGTGCCGCCCAGCCGGGGATCGCCTTGGCCAGCAGCTCCAGCGGGCTGCGTGACAGGCCCGAGGAGCCGCGGCTGCCGTGCTGCACGCCGTACGGGGCGTCGGTGGCGATCACGTCGAACGAGGCAGGCTTGAAGAAGTCGCGGCTGCGCAGCGTGTCGGCGCTGACCACCGACAGGTGCTGGGTGTCGCCCGCCTTCTGCGCCTCCTTGGAGGCGGCGAAGTCGACGTTGAAGCGCCGCCCGATCACCGCCCGCTCGCGCCGCACGGGCACGGTCTCGGCGGTGTGCTTGAAGCGCTTGTTCTTCAGCCAGGTCTTCATGAAGGCGGTGTAGGCGTCGAAGTCCTTGCCGTCGACGTCCAGCCCGTAGGCGTCGTAGCCGTACATGAGCGCCTGGTTGAGGGTCGTGCCGCGCCCGCACAGCGGGTCGAACACCGACAGCCGAGCGTCGAGCGGGCGGTCGGAGGCCAGCACGGTCACGTTGAGCAGCAGCTTGGTGAAGTGCTCGTTGGTCTTGCCCGCGTACTTCTGGATCGTGATCAGGTCGCTGCTCAGCCGGTCGAGCGGCCGCATCGGCAGCGGCCTGAGCAGCTCGCCCTCGATGCCGAACAGCGCGTAGACCGACGACAGGTTCGACAGCGCCGCCACGTCCTTCTCGCCCAGCGGCGCCAAGGTCTCGAAGGTGATGTACGGCAGGCCGCCGATCACCGTCTCCGTCACCTCGGAAACCGGGCTCTCCAGCGCCCGGGCACCGAAGACGGCCAGCTCGGACCGGGTCAGCCGGACGGAGCTCTCCCCGTAGACCCGGTTGAAGGCAGGCAGGATCAGCAGCGCGTATGCAGGCATCGTGCGACCGATGTTACCGTCACCCGCTGCGCTCGAGCGCCGCCTTGATCGCCACCAGGTCGGAGTCCGTGCGGCGGGCCGCCACCATGCCCTCCACCAGGGCGTACAGTCCATTGATCCCTACGATGTCCGGGGGCGCAGGAGGCCTGCGCCGCGCGAGGTCGCGGGCAGGGCGGGCGCCTGTCACCACCCCTCGATTGGAGGGAACTGAGGGGCACATGGCAGGCTTATGGGGTTGATCCGCCACTAGCGAATGGGGCCGGGCGTGCGGGAGTCGGAAAGATCCGTCGTGATGGTCGGCGTGTTCGACGGCGTGCACCGCGGGCACCAGCGGGTGGCCGAGCGGGCGGTCGCCGTGGCGCGCGAGCGCGGGCTCCGCACCGTGGCCGTCACCTTCGAGCCGCATCCCGCCGAAGTGGTGCGGCCCGGGTCGCATCCGCCCAGGCTCACCACGCCGCGTCACAAGGCCGAGCTGCTCAAGGGGCTCGGCGTGGACGAGGTGTGCGTGCTGGACTTCACGCTGGAGCTGTCCATGACCAGCCCGGCCGACTTCGCCCAGGGCGTGCTCGCCGACCGGCTGAAGGCGGCCGCGGTCGTGGTGGGGGACAACTTCAGGTTCGGTCACAAGGCCGCCGGAGACATCGAGACGCTGCGGACGCTGGGCGAGAAGTACGACTTCGAGGTGGAGACGGTGCCGCTGGTCGACGGCGTCTCCTCCACGCAGGTCCGCGAGCTCGTGACCTCGGGTGACGTCGCGGGCGCCGCCGAGCTGCTGGGCCGGCCGCACCGGGTGGAGGGCGTGGTGGTCCGCGGCTACCAGCGCGGCCGCCAGCTCGGCTTCCCCACGGCCAACGTCGAGACGCCCCCGCACACCGCCATCCCCGAGGACGGCGTGTACGCCGGGTGGCTGGAATGCGTCCCCGTGGCCAACCTGCCCGCCGCCTACCCCGGCCAGCGCTGGCCTGCCGCCATCTCGGTCGGCACCAACCCCACCTTCGAAGGCGTCCCCCGCACCGTGGAGGCCTACGCCCTCGACCGCGACGACCTGGAGCTGTACGGCGTCCACGTGGCCGTCGACTTCGCCGCCCGCCTGCGCGGCAACACCAGGTTCGACTCGATCGAGGCCCTGATCGACCAGATCCACGCCGACGTAGCGGAGACCCGCCGCCTCACCACGGAGTGAAAACCCCTCGAAGTGCGGCCCGGAAGGGATCTACCCTGATCCGCATGGGCCACGCGAAGACCTCCTACGTCTGCCTCCCGTGCCGGGCCTCGTACAAGCAGCCCTACTCGGGCCCCGGCAGCTTCGATCGGTCGTGCCCGCGTTGTGCCGGGCCGCTGATCCACGTCGGGTCGGCCTTCGCGGCGCCGCGCAGGCGTGACACGGACGCGTGGCGCGCGCTCGCCGTCCTGCTGAACGCGGGCGTCGGCTTTCACAAGAGCTGCTGCGGCGGGCCTGGCTACCGTCCGCGCACGCTGAGCGAGGTGCGTGAGCGGATGACGTACGCCCGGCGCGCAGGGATCCCGATGGCGGCCGCCCTGACCGGCTACGATCCCGACTATTTGGCGATCACAGCGTCAGGCGGCCGAAGGCGAGGGCGTGCTCGATGACCGCTTCCCGATCGACGCCGGGCACCCCGACCACCAGCTGAGTGCTGAAGCCGTCGAGCATGGCGCGCAGCCGTACCGAGAAGTCCTCGCCCGCCTCGGGCAGGAGCGCCACCAGCGTCTCGTGCCAGGCCTGATCCAGCCGGGCCTGCGTCTCGCGCAGCTCGGGCACCGCGAGCGTCCTGCTCCACACGTCCACCCAGAGCAGCCAGCGCGGGTCCGCCTGCCCCACAGGGACGTAGAGGTCGACGTAGGCGCGCAGGCGCTCCTCGGCTGAGCCTGGCAGCGACAGCAGCGCCTCGCGGCGCGGCGCCACCTGCGTCTCGCTCCACACCAGCGTCTCCAGCAGCAACTGGTCCTTGCTGCCGAAGTAGTACAGCAGGTGGCCGCCGCTGGTGCCGAGGCGCCGGGCCAGGGCCGCCATGGTGAGCTCGGCCAGGCCGTGCTCGGTGATCGCGGACATCGCGGCCTCGAGCATCTGCTCGCGCGGCCGCTCAAGCCGCTGTCGTGCCATTGTGCGCCTCGTTCCGGTAACAGGTCTTGACGCGAACTCTACGAGAAGGGCATCTTGAATGTCATTCAAAACATTTGAACGGCATTCAAACATCTGGGAGCCGCCGTGCTCAAGCAGACGACATCCCCCAAACTGTCCCGAGTCCTCGGCCTGTTCGGCGCGGTCATGCTGACCCTGTCGTGCATCACCCCCGCGTCCTCACTGTTCATCATCGTTCCCGAAGTCCTCGCAGGTCAGGGCAGCGGCGCGACGCTCACGCTGATCGCGGGGCTGGTCGTCTCGGTCGGGATCGGCTGCTGCTACGCCGAGCTGGGCACGCTCACGCCCAGCTCCGGCGGGGAGTACGCGATGGTGCACACGCTGCTCGGCCGCTTCGCCGGGTGGATCACCTTCGGGCTCGCGGTGGCGCTGCTCGTGGTCATCCCGCCGATCATCGCGCTGGGCACCGCCGACTACCTGGCCGCACTCGTCGACGTGCCGCGGCCGCTGGCGGGGGCGGCGGTCATGCTGCTCGCCACCCTGGCCGCCGTGCTCGACGTGCGCTCCAACGCGCTGATCACCGGGATCTTCCTGGCCGTGGAGGTGGTGGCGGCGACCGTGGTGGCCGTGCTCGGGTTCGGGCACGCCCAGCGCGGCGTGGACGCGCTCGTCGTCCCCGTCGTCCCCGGCGGGTCGTTCACCGTCGGCGTGCTCATGGCGGGGCTGACGGTGACGATGTTCGCGTTCAACGGGTTCGGCACCGTGGTCTACCTGGCCGAGGAGATCAAGGACCCGCGGCGGAACGTGGCCCGCGGCGTCTTCTGGTCGCTGGGACTGGCCGCCGTGGTCATCGTGGTGCCCGCCACCGCCGCCGTGCTCGGCGTCGGCTCACTCGACGACCTGACCGACGGCACCTTCCCCGACTTCGTCAGGAGCTGGGCCGGCGACGGCGTGGCCGCCGCGGTGAGCCTGGGGATCGTGGTCGCCATCCTGAACGCGGTCCTGGTCATGGCGCTGCAGAACGCCCGCGTACTGTTCTCGTCCGGCCGCGACAGGGCCTGGCCCGAGCCGGTCAACCGCGCGCTCACCCGGCTGCACCCGCGCTGGGGCTCGCCCTGGGTGGCCACGCTGGTTGTCGGCCTGCCAGGGGTGGCCATGGCGGCGCTGCTGGCGATCGAGGATCTGCTCGGCGTCACCTCGGTGATCGTCTGCGTCATCTCGATCCTGCTCGCCGTCGCCGTCCTGCGTGCCAGGTCCGGGGAGCACGCCTCGGCACCCGCGTGGCGGATGCCGTTCTGGCCCGCCGTACCGGTCCTGGTGATCGCGGCGCTGGCCTACGCGCTGGCCGAGCAGTCGGTCGGCGACCTGCTGGTCGCCGCCGGCATCGTGCTCGCCTGCGCTCTGTACTACCTGCTCTACCTGCGGCCCAGGGCGGAGTCCCGGTGGGTCGTGACCACACCCGAGGAGTGAGATGTTCGACCTGGTCGTACGGCATGCCCGCATCCACACCGTGGACCCGGCCAGACCCTGGGCGCAGGCGCTGGCCGTACAGGACGGGAGGATCGCGTGGGTCGGCGCCGACGAGGACCGCCCGCGTGCGGCCGAGGAGATCGACGCCGGCGGGCGGCTGGTGCTGCCCGGCTTCGTGGACGCGCACAACCACGTGCGGCTGGGCTCCGACGACGACTGCGTGCAGCTGGCAGGAGCCGCGTCGCTCGAGGAGGTCGGGCGGCGGATCGCCGACTGGCGGGCGCGGCACCCGTCGGCGGAGTGGATCGAGTGCGAGGGGTTCGACTATTCGGCCCTGCCGGGACTGCCGACGGCCGCCGACCTGGACCGCGTGACCGGGGACGTGCCGGCGTTCGTCTTCAGCTACGACGTGCACACCATGTGGCTCAACAGCGCGGGCCTGCGCAGGCTCGGCGTCACCGGGGGAGAGCTGCCCTTCGGGGTGGCGCGGACCGACGCCTCGGGCAGGCCGACCGGGTTCGTCACCGAGTTCGCAGTGCGCGGGCTGGCCCGCGACGGGCAGCGGGCGCTGGCCGGTCTGGGGCTGCCGTGGGCGGGGGAGGAGCGGCGCTACCGGCGGCTGCTCGCCTCGCTGGAGATGGCCACCCGCTACGGGATCACCACGGTCGTCGAGCCGCAGAACTCGCTGGACGACCTGGCCCTGTTCGAGCGGGCCAGGGCCGAGGGGCGGATGCGCAGCCGGGTCATCGCCGCGCTGTTCCACCCGCGCGGCACCGGCGACGCCGACCTGCTCGAGTTCGCCGCGGCGGCCAGGACCGACCCGTGGTTCAGCGTCGGCCCGCTCAAGCTCTACATCGACGACGTGGTCGAGCCGCACACCGCCGCCCTGCTCGAGCCGTACGCCGGCCACGCCCACAGCGGCGAGACGTTCTACCCGCCCGAGGAGTTCGCCGGCCTGCTTGCCAAGCTGGACGCCGCCGGGTTCCAGGCGTTCGTGCACGCCACCGGCGACCGGGGCATCAGGACCGTGCTCGACGCCGTCGAGCACGCCCGCGAGGTGAACGGCCCGCGCGACGCCCGCCACCAGATCGTGCACGTCGAATGCCTGGACCCGGCCGACGTGCCGCGCTTCGCCGAGCTGGGCGTGGTCGCCTGCATGCAGCCCCGCCACAGCTCGCCCGACATCGCGGGACCCGGGCACGACTGGGCCGCGGCGGTCGGCTCCGACAGGTGGCCCAAGGCCTGGCCGATGCGCTCGCTGGAGGAGGCGGGCGCCGTGCTGGCCTTCTCCAGCGACTGGAACGTGGCAGAGATGGATCCCATGATCGGCATCTACACCGCGGTTACCCGGCGCGGACTGGCCGGCGGCCCGGCCTGGATGCCGGCCGAGGCGGTCTCGCTGGAGACCACGATCAAGGGCTACACGCTCGGATCCGCCTACGCCAACTTCCGCGACCATGATCGGGGCTCGATCACGCCGGGTAAGTTTGCCGATCTCGTGATCCTTTCGGATAATCTGTTCGAGATCCCCGTCGAGCGGATTCCAGAGGTCCGTGCCGAGACCGTAATCGTCGATGGCGCCGTCAGCTGACTCGCGATGGTAACCTTGCATGTCGGCTCTGTAACGGCGGCGCTGTACGCTGCCCTGAAGGCCTTCGTCGCGGCGACTGTAGGCACGCACGGTCGCTCGCATCCTTGAAACATTCGCGCGTGCCCGTAGCTCGAAGGAGAGCCGTGTCCCTCGACACCGCTGCCAAGAAGACCATCATCGCTGAATACGCGACGGCCGACGGCGACACCGGGTCGCCCGAGGTGCAGATCGCGCTGCTCAGCAAGCGCATCAGTGAGCTCACCGAGCACCTGAAGACGCACAAGCATGACCACCACAGCCGTCGTGGTCTGCTTCTGCTCGTCGGGCGCCGGCGCCGCCTGCTGAAGTACCTGCAGAAGGTCGACATCGAGCGCTACCGTTCGCTCATCGAGCGGCTCGGCCTGCGCCGATAGCATGGAAAGGGAGCGGCGTCCGCGTCGCTCCCTTCTCATATCGCCCGCCTACGACAACTCAACAGCCCGACCGGGAACGCCACCGAGGCGATTGGTCGGTTTGAAGGGTTTCGGAAGGACGGTATGAGGGGAGTACGGCGCGGCGTGCCGCGCCGACAACTGAAGATCCGAGACACTGAAAGCCCCCGCGTCCGTCAAGCACCATGCGACCCGCGACGCCTGCGGGCCGGTCCTCGGTAGTGGCTTCCGGGCACAGAACCGGGCGCTTCGATCGAAGACCGGCGCTGCACCTAACGAGGGTGCCGGTGAGAAAGAGGGCGCGGGAGACCGACCGACCAAGGAGGTCCCCCGTGGAGGGTGTCCACACTGCTGAAGCCGTTATAGACAACGGCTCGTTCGGCACGCGTACGATCCGCTTCGAGAGCGGTCGTCTCGCGCGCCAGGCGGCGGGTTCCGCCGTCGCCTACCTCGACAACGACACGATGGTGCTGTCGGCGACGACCGCGTCGAAGACGCCGAAGGAAGCCTTCGACTTCTTCCCGCTCACGGTCGACGTCGAGGAGCGCATGTACGCCGCGGGCCGCATCCCCGGCTCGTTCTTCCGCCGTGAGGGCCGTCCTTCCGAGGACGCCATCCTCACCTGCCGCCTCATCGACCGGCCGCTGCGCCCCTCGTTCGTCAAGGGCCTGCGCAACGAGGTCCAGGTCGTCGCCACCGTGATGGCGCTCAACCCTGAGCACCTGTACGACGTGGTGGCCATCAACGCCGCGTCCCTGTCCACCCAGCTCGCCGGGCTGCCCTTCTCCGGTCCGATCGGCGGCGTTCGCGTCGCGCTGATCGACGGCCAGTGGGTGGGCTTCCCGACGCACCACGAGCTGGAGCGCGCCACGTTCGACATGGTCGTGGCGGGCCGCGTGCTCGAGGACGGCGACGTCGCGATCATGATGGTCGAGGCCGAGTCCACCAAGGACACGCTGAAGCTGGTCGCCGAGGGTGCGGTCGCGCCCAACGAGGAGACCGTGGCCCAGGGCCTGGAGGCCGCCAAGCCCTTCATCAAGGTCCTGTGCGAGGCGCAGAACAAGATCGCCAAGGTGTCCGCCAAGGAGACCGCCGAGTTCCCCGTCTTCCCCGAATACCAGGAGGACGCCTACGAGGCGGTCGAGGGCGCGATCAAGGCCGAGCTGGCCGCCGCGCTGACCATCGCCGGCAAGCAGGAGCGCGAGACCGAGCTCGAGCGGGTCAAGGGCATCATGGTCGAGAAGCTCCTGCCCGCCTTCGAGGGGCGCGAGAAGGAGCTGTCGGCCGCCTTCCGCTCGGTGATGAAGAAGCTCATGCGCGAGCGCGTCGTCAAGGACGGCATCCGCATCGACGGCCGTGGCACCAAGGACATCCGCGCGCTGAGCGCCGAGGTCCACGTGGTCCCGCGGGTGCACGGCTCGGCCCTGTTCGAGCGCGGCGAGACCCAGATCATGGGCATCACCACGCTGAACATGCTGCGCATGGAGCAGGTCATCGACACGCTCAACCCCGAGCGGACCAAGCGCTACATGCACAACTACAACTTCCCGCCCTACTCCACCGGCGAGACCGGCCGGGTGGGCTCGCCCAAGCGCCGCGAGATCGGTCACGGCGCGCTGGCGGAGCGGGCGCTGATCCCGGTGCTGCCCACGCGTGAGGAGTTCCCTTACGCGATCCGGCAGGTCTCCGAGGCGCTGGGCTCCAACGGCTCGACCTCGATGGGCTCGGTCTGCGCCTCGACGATGGCGCTGCTGGACGCCGGTGTCCCGCTCAGAGAGATGGTCGCGGGCATCGCGATGGGCCTCATCGGCGAGGGCGACACCTACGTCACGCTGACCGACATCCTCGGCGCCGAGGACGCCATGGGCGACATGGACTTCAAGGTCGCCGGCACCAAGGACGTCATCACCGCGCTCCAGCTCGACACCAAGCTCGACGGCATTCCCGCCTCCGTGCTGGCCGGCGCGCTGAAGCAGGCCAAGGGCGCCCGCCTGGCGATCCTCGACGTGATGCAGGAGGCGATCGACTCTCCGGCGGAGATGAACCCGACCGCGCCGCGCATCATCACGATCAAGGTCCCGGTCGACAAGATCGGCGAGGTCATCGGCCCGAAGGGCAAGATGATCAACCAGATCCAGGACGACACGGGCGCCGAGATCACCATCGAGGACGACGGCACGATCTACATCGGCGCCACCGACGGGCCCTCCGCCGAGGCCGCCCGGTCCGCGATCAACGCCATCGCCAACCCGCACATGCCCGAGGTGGGCGAGCGTTACCTGGGCACGGTCGTCAAGATCGCCGCCTTCGGCGCGTTCGTCTCGCTCATGCCGGGCAAGGACGGCCTGCTGCACGTCTCCCAGATCCGCAAGCTGCACGGCGGCAAGCGCATCGAGAACGTCGAGGACGTCATGAGCGTCGGCGAGAAGATCCAGGTGGAGATCGCCGAGATCGACGGCCGTGGCAAGCTCTCGCTGGTCCCGGTCGAGGTCATCGAGAAGGAGGCCGCCGAGAAGGAGGACGCTCCTGCCGAGGCGGCGGACGAGGCGGCTCCTGAGGCCGCCGAGGACAAGTCCGACAAGCCCCGCCGTACCCGCACCCGGGTCCGCACCCGCGGTAGCGGTGAGGGAGAAGACCGCAACTCGTGAGCGAGCGTAGCGAGCGAACCATCAAACGCAGCATGACCGTTTTCACGGGGCCGACGAAGGAGGCCCCGTGAAAACCGTCACGCTGCACCCCGGTAAGGACGGAGCTGGGGTGGTCAGGCGCACCGTCCTCCCCGGTGGGCTGCGTGTGGTGACCGAGACCATGCCGACCGTGCGCAGTGTCGCGGTCGGCATGTGGGTCGGCATCGGCTCGCGTGACGAGGCCCCCGAGCACATGGGGGCCACCCACTTCCTGGAACACCTGCTGTTCAAGGGCACGGCGACGCGCGATGCCATGGAGATCTCGGCCTCCATCGAGGGCATCGGCGGCGAGATCAACGCCTTCACGGCCAAGGAGTACACCTGCTACTACGCGCGCGTGCTCGACGAGGACCTGCCGGTCGCCGTCGACGTGCTCGCCGACGTGGTGACGAGCTCGTTGATCACCGCCGACGACGTGGATTCCGAGCGGGGCGTGATCCTCGAGGAGATCGCCATGCACGACGACGACCCGTCGGACGTCGTGCACGAGCAGTTCGCGGCCGCGCTGTACGGCGACTCGCCGATAGGGCGGCCCATCCTCGGCACGGTCGAGTCGATCAACGCGCTCGGCCGTGACCGGATCGCCGAGTACTACCAGCGCTACTACCAGCCGCGCCGCACGGTGGTGTCCGTCGCGGGCAACATCAACCACGAGCAGGTCGTCGAGCTCGTCGCGCGCGCCTACGAGCGCGCGGGCGCGCTCGGCGGGCCCCTGGAGTGCGACCCGCCCCGGACCTCGGGTCCCGGTGCCGAGACCCACTCCGGGGTGTCCGTGCTCGACCGGCCCACCGAGCAGGCCAACCTGGTGCTCGGCACGACCGGCATGTCCCGCACCGACGAGCGCCGTTTCGCCCTGGGCGTGCTGAACTCGGCGCTCGGCGGCGGCATGTCGTCGCGGCTGTTCCAGGAGATCAGGGAGAAGCGCGGGCTGGCGTACTCGGCCTACAGCTACACCTCCGCCTACGCCGACACCGGCCAGTTCGGCATCTACGTGGGGTGCCTGCCGTCCAAGATCGACGAGGTGCTGAAGATCTGCCGGGACGAGGTGTCGCGCGTCGTGGAGGAGGGGCTCACGGAGGAGGAGATCCTGCGCGGCAAGGGCCAGATGCGCGGCGGTCTGGTGCTCGGCCTGGAGGACACCGGGTCGCGCATGTCGCGCATCGGCAAGAACGAGCTGGTCTACGACGAGCTGCTGTCGGTGGACGAGGTGCTGGCGCGCATCGAGGCCGTCACTCCGGACGAGCTGGCCGCCGTGGCGGCCGACGTGCTCAACCGCCCCCGCACGCTCGCCGTCATCGGCCCCTATGGCGACAAGGACTTCACCACCGCCATCAGCTGATTCTCTCGTGTGTCGTTGTACGGCGGGCCCCGCCACCGGCCGCCCGCCGTACTCCGGCCGGCGGCCCGTGTCCGGCGCTTGCGGCGAGTCGGTGCCGCTTGCCCGCCGTCACGGCGCTTGGAATCCATGTCCCGCGGCCCAGGTTCCCGCAGTACGAGAGTGCCCTTGGGGTTGGGGGTTGAGTCTCCTGTCGGGGGAGACGGCAAGGTGGACGGCATGGACGGCGGCACGCTCTACACGATCGGGGAACTGGCGCGGCAGACCGGGTTGACGGTCAAGGCGATCCGGTTCTACTCCGACAGGGGGATCGTGCCGCCGGACGGCCGCAACCCGGCCGGCTACCGCCTGTACGGCATCGAGGCCGTGGCACGCCTCGACCTGGTGCGGACCCTGCGCGAGCTGGGTCTCGGGCTGCCCGCGATCCGCAAGGTGATCGAGCGGGAGGCCTCGCTCGCCGAGGTGGCGCAGGCGCACGCCGAGGCGCTCGCCGTACAGATCAGCACGCTGCGGCTGCGGCGGGCGGTGCTGACGGCGGTGGCCAGGCGCGGGTCCACCCCTGAGGAGATGGATCTCATGCACAAGCTGGCCAAGCTCTCCGAGCACGAGCGTCGCCGCCTGGTCGACGACTTCCTGGACACGGCGTTCGGCGGGCTGGACGCCGAGTTCGCGGGCGCCAGGCGCTCGCTGACCCCCGAACTGCCCGACGACCCCGAGCCCGAGCAGGTCGAGGCCTGGCTCGAACTGGCGGAACTGTCATGCGACCCGGACTTCAGAGCCCTGGTCCGCGCACTGGCCGAACACCACAGCACCCAGGCAGCCGGCCTCCCGCGTCCCGACCTCGTCGCCAGGGCGCGGGACGCCGCGTCCGCGGCCCTGGAGGCCGGTGTCGATCCTGCCTCACCGGAGGCCGCGGCGATCGTCGCCCGGGTCCCGATCGGCGCGGAACTTCTTGAGCGGGCGGCGGACCCGCGCTGGGACCGCTACCAGCGCCTGCTCGCGCAGGTCAACGGCTGGCCGCCGCCGCAGGACCTGGTGGGGCCCTTGGGGTGGTTCCGCCGCGCCGCCGCCGGGCGGCATGCGGGACACTAAGCTCACCTGCACAACCATGGAGAGGGCTGACCTGTGATCAAGGTAGGTGTGCTCGGCGCCCGCGGGCGGGTGGGCATCGAGGTGTGCAAAGCGGTCGAGGCGGCCTCCGACCTGGAGCTGGTCGCCGCGATCGACAAGGACGACCCCATCGAGGACCTGCGCGGGGCCGAGGTGGTGGTCGACTTCACCCATCCCGACGTGGTCATGGGCAACCTGGAGTGGGCGATCTCCCACGGCATCCACCCGGTGGTGGGCACCACGGGCTTCGACGAGGAGCGGCTGGAGACGGTGCGCGGCTGGCTGGCGCGCTTCCCGGGCACCAACTGCCTGATCGCGCCCAATTTCGGGATCGCGGCGGTGCTCATGATGCACTTCGCCCAGCAGGCGGCCCGCTACTTCGAATCCGTCGAGATCGTGGAGCTGCACCACCCGAACAAGGCGGACGCGCCCTCCGGCACGGCCCGCCGTACCGCCGAGCTGGTGGCGCAGGCGCGCGCCAAGGCGGGGCTGCCGGGGATGCCCGACGCGACCAGCACCCAGCTCGACGGCGCCCGCGGCGCGGACGTCGACGGGGTGCACGTGCACGCGGTGCGGCTGGCGGGGCTGATCGCGCACCAGGAGGTGCTGCTCGGTGGCGACGGCGAGATCCTGACGCTCAGGCACGACACGATGAACCGGGCGGCGTTCACCCCGGGTGTGCTGCTGGGCGTGCGCCGGGTGGGCGAGCTGCCAGGCCTGACCGTGGGCCTGGAGCGCCTGCTCGACCTCTGATCCCCTACGGCGACAAGGCCTGCTCCTGACGGGTGTATCCGCTGGCCTGCAGGGTGAACAGCCGGGCGTATCCGCCGTCGGCCGCCATGAGCGCGTCGTGGGTGCCCTGCTCGGCGATGCGGCCTTCGGCGAGTACGGCGATGACGTCGGCGTCGCGCACGGTGCTGAGCCGGTGGGAGATGAGCAGGCTGGTGTGCCCGGCCCGGTGGCGGCGCAGGCGGCGGTGAACGGCGTGCTCGGCCTCCGCGTCCAGCCCGGCGCTCGGCTCGTCGAGGATCAGCAGGTCGCGCTCGCCCCTGACGAGCGCCCTGGCCAGGGCCAGGCGCTGCCACTGCCCGCCGGACAGGGTCATTCCTGCCTGTTCCCGGTCGTGGAAGCGCCTGCTCAGCAGCGTGTCATATCCGTGGGGGAGCTTGGAGAGGGCCTCGTCGATCCCGGCCAGGCGGGCGGCTGCGCGCAACTGTTCGCGTTCCGCGCCGAGGTTGCCGAGCTCGATGTTCTCCGCGGCGGTGAAGTCGTAGTCGACGTAGTCCTGGAAGACGGCGGCGATCCGGGCGCGCAGGTCGGCGGGGTCGGCATCGCGCAGGTCGACGCCGTTCCACAGCACCGTGCCGCGCTGCGGGTCGTAGAACCGGCACAGCAGCTTGACCAGCGTCGACTTGCCGGCGCCGTTCAGGCCGACCAGCGCGACGGCGCGGCCGAACGGGATCGTGAGATTCAACCCGCGCAGCACCCACGGATGGTCGTCGCTGTATCGGAACCAGACATCGCGCAGCTCGATCCCGGCGAGCGGGCACGTCAGGGGGCGAGGCGGCAGCCGGATGGGCAGGTCGGGGGCGGCGCCCACGACGGCGCGGAAGTGGCCGAAGATGAGCAGCGCCTGGTGCAGCCGCGAGAACTGGGCGACCCCGCTCGAAAGGGCGGCCTGCACTCCGGCCACGGCGGCGGCGAAGACCGCCACGTCGCCCACGCCCATCCGGCCGCCGGTGACCGCCCAGACCAGCCCGGCCCCGCCGATCACCCCTCCCAGGAGCGCCAGCAGTCCGTGCCCGGTCAGCGCCCTACGGTCGAGCGCCTGTTCCTGCCCGTTGACGGCGCGGATCTCGCCCAGCAGGCGGTCGCGCAGGTAGCCGCCCAGGCCGAAAAGGCGTACCTCCTTGGCGGGCTCGACCTCGGTGAGGAGCTCGGCGTAGAAGGCTTGGCGGCGCATCGCGGGGCTGACCCGCCAGTTGAAGCCCACCCGCCGCCTGCTGAGCGAGAGCTGGACGCCCAGGGACGGCAGCGCGGACAGCAGCACGACGGCGGTCATGACCGGGCTCAGCACGACCAGCGCGGTCACGAACCCGGCCAGGGTCACCAGCCCACGCGCCAGCGCCAGGCACGGGCTCAGGATCTGGCTCGAGGCGCCGCTGCCCGACTGCTCGGCCAGCCTGAGCCGGTCGCGGAAGTCGGGGTTCTCGAAGGGGCCCAGGCCGACGAAGCGGTTGACCGCGTCGAGCAGGCGCTGCTTGGTCAGCAGGTCCAGGGCGCGGCGCAGGCGGCCGTCGGCGTAGTCGGTCAGGTGGGGCAGCAGGGCGGTGACCACGCCGCACGCGGCCAGCAGGAGGGCGGGGAGCAGGACGTTCCGGCCGGCCGCCAGGCCGTCGAAGATCAGCTTGGTGAGCCAGGCGGCCACCGCGGGCAGCGCGCCGCCGACGACGACTGCGAACGCGGCGGCCAAGGCGGCCACCGGCGCCGCCTGCCAGGCGAGCCCCCAGACGACGGCCACCCGGCGTGCCAGCTCTCCCGGCCCGGTCGGTGATTCGCCGGGCCCGGGCGGTGCCTGGTCGGTCATGCGGTGACAGGCGTGCCGAGCCCGGCCACGGTCACCGCGCGTGACCTGACCGTGCCCGCCTCGTCGAGCAGGTAGAAGGCCGGGAACGCGGAGTTGGCGAAGGCCAGGCAGACCGGGCCGCCCGCGGGTTCGGCGATGACGCGGGCGCTGTCGCGCAGCCTGCCGGTGTACTTCTCGTCGCCCGGTCCCGACACCACGGCGAGTACCCGTTCGGGAGTGTAGGCGCGTGCCAGGTCGAGGAAGGGCTGGAGCTGGGCGGTGCAGGCGTCGCACTCGGTGTCGAAGAAGCCGATCACCGCCGGGCGGCCCACCTGGGCGAGTTCGGGGATCGTCGCGCCCACCGGCAGCAGCGACGGCGTGACGGCGCCGCCGTGCTCCTCGACGTGCCGCAGTCGGCGGATCACCGCCAGCGTCAGCACCAGGTTGAGCGCGCTCACCACGCCCACGATGACCACGGCGGCAATGACGAACGGCATCAGATGTTCCTCTCGATGAGAAGGTCGGCGAGGTCGTCGAAGAACACGAACACCGCCGCCAGCAGGGCGGCGACCGCGAGCGCCAGCGCCGCGCCCGCGGGCTCCCACACGGCTGCGGGCGCGATCAGGCCCGCGCAGGCCAGCGCGGCGAGCAGGAGGTTCCGCACGATCTGGGTAGGGCCGAGCGGTGCCGAGGCCCGGCCGAAGCACCGGCAGGAAGCCCGGTCCCCGCGCCGCACGGCCAGCGCGATCGCTGCGGCGAAGGCGGCCAGGAGTGCCCCGGCCAGCAGGTAGCCGGCGGCCGGCCGGAGCGCGAGCAGCACGATCGCGCACCCCTCGGCCCCGGCCACGCCCGTCGCGACAGGAACGGCAGGCAGGCCGGGAGCCAGGCCTGGCACCGAGGCCACGAACGCGCGCCAACCTGTCACCTTGCCGCCCAGAGACACCAGGAAGACCAGGCCCAGCGTGCCCCGGCAGGCCAGCTCCACGTACTGCATGCCTCTCCCTCACGGCTGGACCCGCCCACGGGCAGCCGCGGGCGGGTTGGTGCCTAGTCGCAGCACTCGTAGCAGACGATGTACGTGGTGCAGTTGGACCGGGTGCAGTAGTAGGCGGTGTGGTCGAGCCAGTGGTAGCACCAGCAGTCGGGCGGGCAGCCCCTGGCCTCCGCGGTGGCGGAGGGCAGCAGTGTGCCGAGCATCCGGTCGCCGAGCCTTCTCAGCGTGCGGGTCATGGAACCTCCTGGGGTGTAAGGAGTGTCGGATCGATCATCACCAGGAGAAAAATTGCGGGCAATCATTTCGGTCGTCCGCCGAAATGCGACAAATCAGGCAGTGGATGCGAGCAGCTCGTGCCCCAGAGCGGTCAGCACGTGCCGTACGGCGCGCCCCTCGCGACGGGTGTCCACCAGCCCGGCCTGCCGGAGCGCGGTCAGGTGCTCGGAGGCCGTGGACGCGCTGACCGCCAGCGACCTGGCGAGCTCGCCGGTCGCCGTTCCCGAGCCGATCGAGCGCAGCACCCGCGCCCTGGCCTGGCCGACGACCTGGGCCAGCGTGTCCACGGTGGCCGCCGGCGGCGGGGCGTCGGCCACCGGATAGGTCAGGACAGGCCGCGGGTCGTCACAGGTGAAGGCGAAGCCCATGAAGTGGCGGGTGGCCGACAGCAGCGGGGAGAAGGTCACGCCCCTGTCTCCCAGGTCGAAAGGCGGCGGCATGACGCCGGAGGTGTCGATGTGCAGGGCGCAGTCGTCCCAGCTGAGGCGGGGTGTGAGGTGGGAAAGGGCCACCCCGAGGCCGCGTGTGGAGATCAGCTCCGCGCACCTGCTCACGTGGAGGCTGAGCCGGTGGCGGATCGCGTTCCACTCGGGGGCCACGCAGCAGGTGTAGAAGGCGCGCAGCGCGTCGGCGATGTCGCGGTGGCCGCAGGAGGTCAGCATGTCCAGCTCGTCGGTGACGGCTTGGGTCCCGGTGGGCAGCGGCATGTCGACCCAGAGGAAGCCGGACTTGCTGAGCCGGATGCGGTGGACCCGCCTGATGAACGGCAACGCCTTGGCCGGCGTGCGCCGGGCCAGGTCGCGCCAGGGCGAGCCGGGTACGGCGAAGCCCGGGTGGCGCAGGCACAGCGCGGCGAAGAGCGTGTGGTGGAGCGGTGAGATGGCGAACGTCGTTGCGGCGAGCCCCGTGGCAGTAAAAACCAGACGCATACCCCAAACCCCCGATGTCCGAGCTATGTCCGGACATGTCGGAGTATGAGGCGGTTATTTGGGGCTGGCAAGAGTGCGCGCGACCACTCCGATCACCCGGTCGGCCGGGACGGGTCCCCACAGCCGGGAGTCCGCGCTGTACTCCCCGTCGCCCAGCACCACCAGCGTGCCCGGCGGGACGACGGCGTCCGGGTCCCGCTCCATCTCGGCGGGCATGGGGTCGCCGGGGAGTGCGGCCACCCGCTTGACCACCCACTCGCCCGCGGCTGGGCTGGGCAGGGCATCCCGGCGCCAGGTCCCGAGGTCGTCGGGCGGCTGCAGGAGCACCACCTGGCGGCGGCGGATCCTCCTGACCGGAGTGCGCAGCAGCAAGAGGCGGTCGCCCGGCTCGAGCGTGGGGCGCATGCTCTCGCCGCGCACCGTGACGACGGCCAGCATGCGCCTGGCGGCGAACAGGGCCACGACCAGAGCGGCCAGGAGGGCGATCAAGGGCATGGCGCGAGCGTAACCCCACCCCGCCCTTCCGCCCAGCCTGGAGGTGCCTGCGGGCGCGGGGCTCGCGGCAGGGGGCACGACGGCCCGTGGCTGGGGCAGGCCAAGGCAAGCCCGGGCCACGGGCACGTCGTGAGGAGGGGGTCTCGGCTCCGCACAGCCGAGCCTCGATCATCACATTAACGCGGGTGACCTGCCCCGCCCGGAAAACATGAGGCCGTGTCGCGCACCTGCGTTCCCCGGTCGGCGCGGTCGATACCATCGGTGGCGTGAGCCGGTTCCGTGATGAGTTGTGGCAGGTCGTGGCCGGTGTCTACGACCAGATCCTGGCCCACCCCTTCCTGACGGGGCTGACCGACGGATCGCTGCCCAGGGAGGCGTTCCGGCACTACGTGGTGCAGGAGGCGCACTTCCTGCCCGACTACGCCAGGGCGCAGGCCGCCTGCGCCGCCCGCGCCCCCGAGCCTGCCGCCGTGCAGCGCTTCGCCGCCGACGCGGCCACGACCCTCGAGGTCGAGCACAGCCTGGTCGTGGAGCTGCTGGCCGCCTTCGGGCTGGAGGAGACCGACGCGCGCAAGCTCCCGGCGGGCCCGACCACGGTCGGCTACACCTCCTACCTGGTCCGCACCTGCTCGCTGGGCACGTTCCCCGAGGCGCTCGGCGCGATCGTGCCGTGCTACTGGATCTACGCCAAGGTCGGCGAGCGGCTGCTGGCCAGCTCCTCGCCCGACCCGCTGTACGCCTGGTGGATCGAGACCTACGGCGGCCAGGGCTACCAGGAGACGGTCGCCGCGGTGCTCGACCTGCTCGACGGGCTCGCGCTGAGCGCCGAGGAGCGGGCGCGGCTGCTCGAGCGGGCGCTCACCACGGCCCGCTACGAGTGGCTGTTCTGGGACTCGGCCTGGCGCCAGGAGAGCTGGCCGTGCGGCTGAGAGACCTGCTCCAGGCCGACCAGCTCGCGCTGAAGGTACTGACCGGGCACGACCTGCTCGACCGGCGGGTCACCGGCGTGGCCACCACCGACCTGCCCGACCCGGCGCGCTTCGTCAAGCCGGGCGAGCTGGTCCTGACCGAGCTCACCTGGCACACCGGCGCCGACTCCTCGCGGGAGTTCGTGAAGAACCTCGGCGACGTGGCGGCGCTGGTCTGCGGCACCGCGCTCGGCGTGCCGCCCGCCGACCTCATCGACGCCTGCGCCGACGCCGGCCTGCCGCTGCTCACGCTGCCGGTGAGCGTCCCGTTCAGCCAGGTCACCGAGCACGTCCTGCGCGCGCTGATCGTCGAGCTCGGCTCCCCGCCCCGCCAGAAGTACGGCTCGCGCCGCCGCCTGGCCAGCACGCTGGTCGAGGGCGGCAGCCTGACCAAGCTCGTCACGGCGGTGGCAGGCGAGCTGGACGTGCCGTGCTGGGTGCTGTCGCCCACCGGCCGGGTGATCGTGGGCTCGCAGCCGCTGGCCGAGCCCGAGCGGCGGCGCCTGGCGCACACCTTCCTCACCGCCCGGCACCTGCCGGCCATGGTGTCCGGGCTGTCGGTCTTCCCGATCAGCCGGGGCGCGCCGCACCGGATCGCCAACTGGTTCCTGGCCTACGCGGGAGAGCAGGCGCAGGGCGACAACGAGGACCTGGTCGTGGAGCTGGCCGCGCTGGTCGCGCTGGAACGCTCGCGGCTCGAGGCCGCCCAGCGCATCGAGCGGCGCGTGCTCGATCAGCTGCTCGAGCTGCTGGAGTCCGGCGACGCCGCGCTGCCCGGCGTGGTGTCGCGCCTGCACACGCTGCACGTGGAGACCGAGCACGGGCTGCTGGCCGTGGCGTTGCACGCGGTCGACGGGGACGTCGGCTGCGCCGTACTCGACGAGCTGCTGCGGCCGCTGGCGCCGGGCGTGGTGACCAGCGCGCCGGGCGGCGAGGCGATCGCGCTGGTGCCGCTGGCCGGCAACACCGCCGACGAGCTGACCCAGCACGTCATGCGCGGCGCCAGGACGCTGGAGGCGGGGCTGGGCGAGGACCGCATCACGCTGGGCGTGAGCAGCGTGACCACCGGGCCCGCGGCGCTGAGCGGCGTGATCGAGGAGGCGCGGCACGCCCGCACGCTGGCCGCGCTCAGCGGCGAGCGGGTCAGCGTGATCACCGGCGACGACGTCAGCTCCCACCGCACGCTGCTCACCGCGATCCCGGCCGAGCTGCGCCGCTCCTTCCGCGCCCGGCTGCTCGGCCCGCTCGAGGCCTACGACGCCGCCAACCAGACGGACCTGCTGGAGACGCTGCAGGCCTTCCTGGAGGAGTCGGGCTCCTGGTCGGCCACGGCCGAGCGGCTGCACGTGCACGTCAACACGCTGCGCTACCGGCTCAGGCGGATCGAGGAGCTGACCGGCCGCTCCCTGACCTCCTGGGACGAGCGCGTGGACTTCATGCTGGCCCTGCGCATGCGTTAGCGTAAGGGCGTGACTGCCGGGTCGGCCGAGTGCCGTGACGAGATGGGTTACCCGGCCATTCCTTGATCACCTCGCGGGCCCGTGGCCCGCCGCCCCTGCCGTGTCCGAATGGCGACCGCAGGGGAGAGGAGGTGAATCAGCAGATGTCCCAGTGGGAAGAGTTCGCCGCGCGGCACAGCGAGGGCGACGTCGTAAGCGGGCACGTGGTGCAGATCGTGCCCTTCGGCGCGTTCGTCGAGATCGAGGGCGTCCACGGGCTGCTCGTCGAGCACGAGCTGCCCTCGGAAGGCGCGACGGTCACGGTGCGCATCGCCCAGATCGATCACGACAAGCAGCGCTTCAGCCTGACTACGGCCTGACCGCCGCTGCCTCTAGTTCGGCCAGGTAGCCGTCCTTGAGATGGCGGGGCAGCCAGGTGACCTCGAAGGCGTTGCGCAGCACCTGGACGATCTCGTCCCGGGTGAAGTTCAGCGCCTCGAGGTTCTCCTGGACGTAGCCGGTGAAGTAGGCCGGGTCGTCGGAGTTGATCGTCACTCGCGCGCCCTGCTCGAGCAGCTTGCGGATGCCCTCGACCTTCATCGAGTCGGTGACGTAGCCGTTGGAGATCGGGCAGCACGTCAGGCCGATCCCGCGCTCGACGACCTCGGCGACCAGCGCCGGGTCCTCCAGGATGTTCACCCCGTGGTCGATGCGGTCGACCCGGATGTCCTGGAGGACCTGGCGGATGTGCTCGATCGAGTTCTCCTGGTCCACGTCGCAGTGCATGGTCAGCAGGTAGCCCTCCTGCCGGGCCCGCTCGTAGACGGCGGCGAACTTGGCCGGCGGGTTGCCCTTCTCGTCGGAGTCCAGTCCGACGCCGACGATCCACTCCTTGTACGGCAGGCTCTCCAGCAGCGTGGCCATCGCGTACTCGGCCTGGAAGTCGCGCAGGAAGCACATGATCAGCTGCGCCCGCACGCCCAGCTGCTTCTCGGCATCGAGCAGCGCCCGCCGCAGCCCGCGGATCACCACGTCGAACGGCACGCCGCGCGAGGTGTGCGCCTGCGGGTCGAAGAAGATCTCCGCGTACCGGACGTTCTGCGAGGCCGCCTTGCGCAGGTAGGCCATCGCCAGGTCGTAGAAGTCAGGCTCGGTGCGCAGCACCTCCATGCCCTCGTAGTACACCTTCAGGAACGACGGCAGGTCGTCGAAGGCGTAGGCCGCCCGCATCTCCTCGACGTTCCCGTACGGCAGGCCGAGGCCGTTCCGCCTGGCCAGCTCGAACTTGAGCTCCGGCTCCAGCGTCCCCTCGATGTGCAGGTGCAGCTCGGCCTTCGGCAGACCGGCAATGAACTCGTTGTCGGTCCCTCCTTCGTCGGAACGGTCAACGACAAATCCGTGCTCATTGGTTCGCTCGACAGGCTCGCTCACTGGATGACCTCCACGACCTCGAGATTGACACAGTCCACCAGGCCGAGGTCCGTGACGGCATAGTCCGGGATGGCGGTGATGGACAGGAAGAACAGGTACATCAGCGGCGACGGCAGCGCGCAGCCGAGCTCCCTGGCCAGCTCGTCCAGGCGGGTCTCGGCGGCGGCCATCTCCGCGGCGGGCAGGTCGGAGACGATCCCCGCCACCGGCAGCGGCAGCGACTCGCGCACCTCGCCGTCCACCACGATCACCTGGCCGCCGCCCAGGCGCACGACCTCGTTGATCGCCACGGCCATGTCCGCGCGGGAGGCGCCCACGCAGATGATGTTGTTGTCGTCGGGCGCCGCGCTGGTGGCGATCGCGCCGCGCCGGATTCCCATGCCGCTGACCACCGCGACGGGCATGTTGCCCGTCTTGCCGTACCTCTCGACGACCGTGACCAGCAGGGCGTCCTGCTCGACGGAGGGCTCGACGACGCCGTCGATCACGGGGAGGGTGACGTCGCGGCGCTTGCGGACGAAGACCTGCTCGGTGAAGCCCAGCGAGAGCACCGTGACCTCGGACTCGCCGGACCTGATGGCGAGGTCGTCCGCGGTCACCTCGCGCACGGGGAACGGGCGGACCTGGCCGCGCGCGGGCGGCGTCGTGGGGGTGATCATCCGGCCGTCGCGGGCGACGAGCCTGCCCGCGGCCACGACCTCGCGGATCCTGAAGTCCTCCAGCGAGTCCACGATGAGGACGTCGGCGAAGCGACCGGGGGCGATGCTGCCGACCAGGTGGTCGATGCGATACATCTCCGCGCAGTTGACCGTGGCCATCTGGATCGCGGTCACCGGGTCGACGCCCGCCTTGACCGCCATGCGCACCATCCTGTCCACGTGGCCGCCGGCCAGCACGTCGGCGGCGTGCACGTCGTCGGTGCAGAACGCGACCCTGCGCGCCCCGGCCTTGGCCACGACCTGGATGTTCTCCTCCAGGAAGTGGGCCACCGACGACTCTCGCACGATGCCGTACATACCCTGGCGGAGCTTCTCCAGCATCTCCTCGTGCGAATACGACTCGTGGTCGAGCCTGACCCCGGCCGCGGCCAGGCCGCCGATGCGGCGCGCGTCCGACAGCGGGGCGCAGCCGAAGACCGGCAGGCGGTGCTCGCGGGCGAGCTCCAGGGCCTGCATGACGGCGGGATCGCCGTGCTCGACCATCTCCTGGACGGTCTCCCAGATCCCCACGCACTCGGGCCAGGTGTGGGCCTCGCGGTGCTCGTCGGGGCCGAAGGTGAAGCCGACCGTGGACTGGGGGACCGTGTA
The DNA here is from genome assembly GCF_018531495.1 of Nonomuraea sediminis. Classification (GTDB taxonomy): domain Bacteria; phylum Actinomycetota; class Actinomycetes; order Streptosporangiales; family Streptosporangiaceae; genus Nonomuraea; species Nonomuraea sediminis. Next base: position 116,893 of record NZ_JAHDTI010000006.1, on the reverse strand, counting down.
GGGGGCCTTGGCCGGGGCGCCCCACCAGATCCGCATCCCGGTCTGCTTGGACTCCTCCAGGAATCGCCGGACTCCTGGCAGGCCCTCCACGACCAGCACCTGGTCCAGGCCTGACACGACGCTGGTCGTGCCGAAGGGGACGACCAGGTCGGCGAAGCTGGTGACCGACAGCTTGCTGCACTCGATGTGCAGGTGCCCGTCGATCAGGCCGGGGACGAGGTAGCCGCCCTTGGCGTCGATGACCGTGGTCTCCTGGCCTCTTTCCAGGGTCGTCCCGACGGCCGCGATCTTGTCCTGATATATCCCGATCTCGGCGGGGTAGAGCTCACCGGTCAGCACGTTGACCAGGGTGCCGTTGGTGATGATCGTGTCCGCCGGCTGCCTGCCGTACGCGACGTCAAGCAGTGTCATGAAGCCCCCTCGAGAACAGGAACGGACGCGGGACGGCGGTCGAGCGCCGCGTACACCGCGCCCGCGACCAGGAAGCCCGCGAAGATGGAGAAGTCGGTGCCCCCTGTGGCCGCCGACAGCGGGCCGACGAAGACCGTGGAGTTGATCCAGAGCGCGGCGGCCGCCATGCCCACGACCTGCGCGATGATCGCCGGCCAGCGGATCTGGCCGGGACCCTCGGTGGCGAACAGCGCCTGCGCGTCGTAGCGGCCCCTGCGGCGCAGCCAGTCGGTGATGTAGACGCCCGCCCAGGGGGCCAGCCAGATGATCAGCAGGCTCAGGAAGTTGTTGAGCATGCTGTTGAAGGAGTCAGAGGTAACCGCGATGTAGGTGATGATCACGCAGATGACCAGGTCGGCCACGACCGCCAGCCAGCGCTTCACCTTGATCCCGGCGGCCTGCAGGTTCAAGCCGGAGGAGTACAGGTCGGTGGTGTTGACCGCGAACAGCGAGACGATCGCCAGCAGCAGGTACGGCACGACGAACCAGGAGGGGAGTGCCCCGGGGAGTCCGGAGATGGGATCCCCGTTGCCCTTCACGGCGGTCGCGACCGCGGCGCCCAGCGTCATCAGCAGGACGTAGGGGATGAACCCGCCCAGGGTGGCATAGCTGAAGATCGCCTTCTTGGACGCCGAAGCGGGCAGGTAGCGGGAGTAGTCGCCGCCCAGCGGGCCCCACGACAGGCCGCCTGCCGACATCACCAGCGCCACGGCCACCGTGAACATGGGGAAGTCCGCGCCCGAGCCGCCCGACAGGTTGACCTTGGGGCCGACCAGGATCGCCATCAGGCCGAACAGGACGACGAACACCAAGGTGAAGTACTTCTGCGCCTTCATCACCGCCGCGTGCCCGATCAACGGCAGCACCAGCTGGATCACCGCCGCCACCAGGATGACGCCGACCTTCAGCCCCAGGCTCTGGTTGGTGACCCCGGCCTGCTGCAGCAGCGCGAGCGCGGCGAAGGTGATCAGCACCATGCCGCCCGCCTCGAAGCCGACCATGTTCAGCCAGCCGAACAGGCTCAGCACCCGGGCACCCTTGGGCCCGTAGGCGGCCCTGGAGACGGCCATCGTGGAGGTGCCCGTGGCCGGGCCCTGCAGGCTCGTCAGGCCGACCAGCGGGAAGGACAGCAGGTTGCCCAGCACGATCGCGGCCAGCGCCTGCGGGAAGCTCAGCCCCAGCCCGGCCACGATGGTGGTTCCGTACACGAGGGTGAAGATGCCCATCGTCGTGCCGGTCCACAGGAACAGCAGGTCGCGCGGGCGCCCGTACCGCTCTCCCGCCGAGACCAGCTCGATCCCGCGTTGCTCCACGGCTCCTCCTAGCTCACGAATTCCCATTCAGTGAACCAAAGGCGCCTGACCAGGGCATTTATCCGGACATACGAGCGTACGGCGGGCGTTTGTATCCGCCTACAAGGTGATCGCGAGCCCGACAGAGAACAGCAGGCCGAAGGCCATCTGGAGCTTACCGGTCTGCTGGAGCACGCCGATCAGCGCGGGCCCCACGGCCCCGCTCAGCACGGTGCGCACCGGCGCGATCGCCAGCGGCACCGCAAGCAGCGTCAGCACGCTCAGCCACGCCACCGCCGACATGCCCAGTGCGATCGCCAGCGCCACCACCACGCACGCGGCGTACAGCTGCCGGGTCCGCTCGGCGCCCAGCACCACGGCCAGCGTCTTCTTGCCAGCCTGGCCGTCGTTGACCACGTCGCGCAGGTTGTTGACCACGAGCATGGAGCATGAGAGCAGCCCGACGGGGACGGAGGCCACGAACGCCACCCACGACAGGCTCTCCATCTGCACGAACGCCGTGCCGACCACGGGCACGACGCCGAAGAAGACGAAGACCGCCGCCTCCCCGAGGGCGCGGTAGCCGTACGGGGTCTTACCGCCGGTGTAGAACCAGCCGGCGGCGATCGCGGCGGCACCCACCAGCAGTACCCACCAGGCGCGGGTGGCGATCACCAGGATCAGGCCGAGCACCGCCGAGGCGGCGAAGGAGCCCAGCGCGGCGACCAGCACCTGCCGCGGCGCGGCGACCTTGGAGCCGACCAGCCGCATCGGGCCGACGCGCTGGTCGTCGGTGCCGCGGATGCCGTCACTGTAGTCGTTGGCGTAGTTCACGCCGATCTGCATGGACAGGGCCACCAGCAGGGCCAGGATGGCCCGCCACCAGACGAAGCCGCCCAGGCCGATCGCGATGCCCGTGCCGACCACGACAGGGACGACGGCGTTGGGGAGGGTGCGGGGCCGCGCGCCGGCGACCCACTGGGAGGGAGTTGCCATTCAGCTGATATCCGTTGTCAGTCGCACCATGCGGATGGGGCGGCCCATGTCAAGCACGCGCTCGGCCATGTCCTCACCCCATCCTGCGGACTCCAGAAAGCCTAGAACGGCGTGATTGTCGGCGAACACCCAGGTGACGATCTGGCGGAAACCGTCCTCGCGCAGATAGTCCACCGTGGCGTTGAGCAGGCGGCTTCCGTGGCCCCGCCGTACGAAGTCGGGGTCGACGAGCAGCGTCAGCATCTCGGCGACGACCGTCGGGTCGAGGTCGGGATCCTCGGCCGGGGCGTGCGAGGCCAGCCCGACCACGCGTTCGCCGCCGCGCGGGGTGGACAGCGCGTCGCGACCGCCCGCGCCGAGCGCGGGGAAGCCCTCGGTGTCGAGGATGGTCTCGACGGCGACCAGCACCCGGTGACGGGAGGTGGGCGGGGCGACGATCGCCTCGTCCCACTGGCGCAGCCACATCTTCTCGGCCGCAGGCCCGGTCATCTGCTCGAGGGGCCCCTCGGGCAGGAAATCCCGATAGCCGTAACGCCAGGCGCGGATCTGCGTGTTCGCCACCTGGAGTACATCCTCGCGCCGGGCCGCCCGGACGCCCACGTCTGCCATCTCGGCCCGCTCCTTCGCCTGCCGTCGTGCTCACAAAGCACGTGTTACACCGTATCGGTGTTTGGGGCTTGAGGACGACGCGAACCCTGCTTCCGAGCCCGGTAGGCGCGTGTCTTCGTGCGGTTGCCACACAGGCGCATGGAGCACCAGGAGCGCGAGCGATTGCGCGAGACATCGATGAAGGCCCACTGGCAGTCACTCTCCGCGCAGACCTTCAGCCGCTCCCAACCGGGCTGCGCGACATGCGCCGCGATCCGCGCCAGCGCGCCCCTGACACCCTCCTCCACCGGCTCCAAGCTGGGCTTTCTCCCGATCGTGACCCTCAGCGGCAGCTCGGGTAGTACGGCGGGGCCGTCGCGGCGCAGCGCCGCGCGCAGGCCCTCACGCAGAGCGAGCGCGGTGGCCAGGTCGTCCTCGCAGGCCCGGTCGTCGGCACGGGAAAGGCCGTGATCGCGCAGCCAGATCGTCAGCTCGGCGGGGGAGGAGAGCTCGTCGGTTTCGGCCTCCACGTCCAGCGTGTTGAGGAAGTCGCGCACGAGCTCCATGACACCAGTGTAAGGCAATAGTAGGTTACTACCATGATCGTGCGTACATGGAGAGGCTTCACGCCCGCCGCCAAGGCAGACGAATACGAAGAGGTGCTGCGGCGCACCGGTTTGGCCGACTACGTCGGCACTCCGGGGAACAAGGGCGCGTATTTCACCCGGCGCGAGCACGGCGACAGGACCGAGTTCTTCGTGATCTCGATGTGGGAGTCCTGGGAGGCCGTCAAGGCGTTCGCGGGCGACGAGCCCGAGGTGGCCGTCTACTACCCAGAGGACGACGAGTACCTGCTGGAGAAGGAGCACACCGTCGACCACTACGAGGTGTTCGCCAGCGCCTGACCCAGGCGCCGCGCGCCCTCGGCCAGCTCGGCGAGGTTGGCGGCCTGCATGTGGGTCACGCGGATGCGCGGCCCCGGGGGCTCCGAGGGGTAGTAGATCCTGCCGGGGCTGACCAGGGCGCCGGCGCGCTTGGCCGCCTCGACCAGGGCGGCCTCGTCCACGTCCGGCGGCAGCCGTACCCACAGGTGCATGCCGCCGCGCGGGACCAGGTGCAGCTCGCATCCCGGGGTGTTGACGATCGCGGCGGCGAGGGCGTCGCGCCTGGCGGTTATCTCCGTGTGCACCGCTTTGAGATGGCGCGGCCAGGCGGGGGAGCTGACGAACTCGAGCGCCGTCTCCTGCAGCGGCCTGGCCACGAAGAAGGACTCCACGAGCTGGCTGGCGCGCAGCCGGCGGGCGGCAGGACCGCGCGCGATCACCGCGGCCACCCGCAGGCTGGGCGACAGGATCTTGGTGAGCGAGGCGATGTGGACGACCGTGCCGTCCGCGTCGGCCGAGACCATCGGCGCGGGCGCCTGATCGGTCAGGTAGCGGGCGAAGTCGTCCTCGATCACGAACGCGCCCGCCGCCCTGGCCACCTGGAGCACCTGCTCGCGCCGCTCGGGCGTCAGCGTCGCGCCCGTCGGGTTGTGCAGCGTCGGCTGGCAGTAGAAGACCCGCGCGCCGGTGACGGCGAAGGCCTCCGCCAGCAGCTCGGGCCGCACGCCGTCACGGTCCATGGGTACGGCTGCCGCCCGCAGCCCCGCGGCCTTGGCGGCCGACAGCGCGCCCGGGTACGTCGGCGTCTCCACCAGGATCTGCGTGGCGGGGGCGGCCAGCGCCCTGAAGGCGTGGGTGAGCGCGGACTGGCCGCCGCTGACGATCAGCGCGTCCGTCGCCGTCACGTCGCCGCCCGCCTGGGAGGCGAACCACCTGCGCAGTTCCTGCAGGCCGTTGAGCGGCGGGAGCGCCCAGGCGTCCGGCCTCCTGACCGCCCTGGCTGCCGCGGCCGCCAGCTGGCTGTCCGGCCTGAGGCCCGGCGGGAGATAGCCGCCCGTGAGCGGGATGACGCCCTCGGGCGGCGCGGTCAGCAGCGTGGTCACCGGGCCGTCGTCCACGACCCGGTCGCCGAGCGCCACGGTCTGCCATTCCAGGTCTCGCGCGTCCTTGGTCGGCTGGGTGGGTTTCGCGACGAAGACCCCGCTTCCCGGCCGCGAGACGACCCTGCCCTCCGCGGCCAGCCGCCCGATCGCCCGCGACACGGTCACCGGGCTCACGCCGTGGCGGCGCATGATCTCCCGGCTCGACGGCAGCCGATCGCCGGGGCGCAGCCTCGCCACCTCGTCACGCAGGGCTGTGGCGAGAATGGCGATACTGCTATCGTTATTCATGAGTACACAGAATAGCGCTATCGTCTCCAGTGGAGTAGCGGTCAGCCGTGCCCGACTCGGTTCGGGCCTGGCCTTCCTGGGCGTTCTCGCCTTCTCCGGGTCGTTTCCCGCCACCGTGCTCGCGATGCGCGGCTTCGATCCGTGGCTGGTGGCCATCGGGCGCGCGGTGATCGCCGGGGTGGTGGCGCTGGTGTGCCTCCGGGTGGCTCGGCTGCCCTTGCTGCCCCCACGCCACCTCTGGCCGTCTTATGCGCTTATTTCGGCAGGTGTCGTCTTCGGGTTCCCGGTCTTCAGCGGGCTCGCCCTGTCCATGGGCGCCACGACCGCGCACTCCGCGGTGGTGATCGGCCTGCTGCCCGCCGCCACCGCGGCCTGCGCGGTCGTGCGCGCGGGGGAGCGGCCGCGGCCGGTGTTCTGGGTCGCCTGTACGGCCGGCGCCGTCGCGATCACGCTGTTCACCTTCACCCGGGGGACCGGGGGTGCCGCCTGGGCCGATCTGCTCCTGGTGCTGGCTCTGCTGTCGGCGGCCGTGGGGTACACCGAGGGCGGGCGGCTTGCCCGGTCGGTGCCGGGGTGGCAGGTGATCTCCTACGCGCTGGTGGTGTCGCTGCCGGTGACCGCAACCGTATCCGGATTTTTGGCCTTTTCCACGCCTATTTCCCTGTCTGCTGAGGCTCTTGGGGGATTGGCCTACGTTGGGCTGATCTCGATGTTCCTCGGGTTCGTTCCCTGGTACGCGGGTCTGGCTCTCGGGGGGATCGCCAGGGCCGGGCAGGTGCAGCTCACCCAGCCGCTGCTCACGCTGGGGTGGGCGTGGGTGCTGATGGGGGAGCGGTTCGGGTGGATCACGGTGGCGGCGGCGCTGGCCGTACTGGTCTGCGTGGCTGTCACTCAGCGCGCCCGCACTTGAAAGGCGTGACGCAGGCCCGGAGGATGGGATCGGAGGTGTCACAAGGATGTCAGACCTCACGATCCCGGAAGGCGGCTTCTGGCCCGCGCCGGAGGTGCCGCAGCCGAACATCTACCCGATGGAGTGGCGGGTGGAGACCGAGAAGCTGGCGGCCATCTACGAGAAGTCCAAGCGGATGGTCTGGAACCCCGCCGACCTGCCCTGGGACGGGCTCCGCGCCGAGGACTTCACCCGCGAGCAGCGCCTGGGGATCATGTACTGGTTCGCCGTGCTCGCCAACTTCGACGCCTCGGGACCCGCCGTCTTCGCCAGGGCCACCATCCAGGCCTTCGAGAAGCACGAGGAGGACCCGGTCAGGAAGTGCTTCTTCTCCATCACCCGCGACGAGATGAACCACGAGGAGTGCTGCCAGCGCACCATCGCCCGGCTGTGGCCCGGCGGCCCCCTGAGCTGGACGCCGTCCGACGACCTGGAGCGGGCCGCGCACAACAACATCGGCTGGCTCTACCACAACGGCGGCCGGTACTGGAACGGCTACACCTCGGCGGTCGGCAAGTACAGCCTCCCCGTCCTGTTCACCAGCTTCATGATGGGCGAGATGGCCGCCTCCACGCTCTTCCGCGGCATGGCCACGGGCACACACCACCCGGTCTTCGCGGAGATGTTCCAGCGCATCGGCCGCGACGAATCGCGCCACCTGCAGATCTGCATGACCATCCTGGAGAAGGAATGGCCCGGCCTGACGGACGAGGTCAAAACCCTCATCACCCGCCAACTCCGCGCCGGCTTCGTCTTCCTGTCCATGATCCTCTGGGAACCCCCCGAGGGCTTCTGGGAACTCCCGCCCTACTTCCTCCCCAACCACCGAGTCCTCATGAACCACGCCAGAGAAGCAGGCCTAGGCGTCCTGACCTACGAGGAACAAGCAGAAAACTGGCGAGTGGCGATGGCCCGAATCCGCGCCATCGTCGAACGCTGGGGAATCGCCTTCCCCGCCATCCCCGAACTGGACCTGGAAGGCGTCCAGGTCGACTTCATCGACCCCGAAGAAATCATCCCGGTCTTCTAGCGCCTGCTTGGAACGCTCGCGACTCAGCGGACGAACCAGCGGGCGGCCGGCGGCGTGAGCAGCAGCACGATGATCCCGAGCGGCAGCAGCGTGGCCAGCCCGAACAGCGTCGTCCAGCTGACTTCTCCGTCGAGGACGGTCCTGATGACGTGGACGGCGAGCGCGACCACCTCGAGACCGAGGGCACACCACCGCACCCATTTCCTACGAGACGACCAGCGAAATACCAGCCACCCGAGCAGCACCGCAACCAGGAGAAACTGAAGCAGCAAGCCCAAAATGAGTGGGTTACTGAAGAGAGCGACCGCACCCGGCGTCATGAGCGCGATGCCGAAGAGGCTGAAGGCCAGCTGCACGATCATGATGAACCTGGCGGCCCATACGGTGGCCGGCATCCGCTCGGCTTGAGTGACCTGCGACACACGATCACTATGCCGCGAAACGGGCACTTTGTGGAGCCACAAGCCGCCGAAGATTCAGGGCGGAGAACACGCCGACCAGGTCCGTAGTCGAGGTCGAGTAGGTCACTCCTGCGGCCAGGACTCCGGTGGTGACACGAAACTGCCGCGCGCGGCGACCGTGTAGATCCAGCCGCGTTCGCGCAGGAGAGCCATGGCCCTTCGGACGGTCTCCCGGGCCACCTCGTACTGCTGCGTGAGCGCCGTCTCGCCAGGGATCGGGCGGCGCGGCTGGAATTTGCCCGACCTGATCTGCTGCTCGATGTCATCGGCGATCTGGCGGTACATGGGGACTCTTCGTGGTTCGCGGGGAGCGTCGCCCGGCGCCCCGACGAAAGTGCCCTGGCCCTGGACCGTGTAGAGGAGTCCCTCATGGCGCAGAACACGGATGGCGCGCCTCGCAGTGGTTCGGGCGACCCCGAACTCGCTCTGGATGTCGGCCTCACTGGGCGCGGGATGCCCCGAGGCGAGCTCCGAGACCCGCTGCCGGAGTATCTCCGCGATCTGCAGGTAAATGTGAGTGTCTCCGTGGGCATCCAGCATGAGGCTATGCCTGCCCGTACGGGTGCTGGGCGTCCTCCGGCCAGTCTTCCTGCTTCACCACGTAGGTGCCTCGGTAGGGGACGGTGAAGACCCAGCCCTTGTCGCGGAGGAAGGCCGCAGCCCGGCGGACGGTGGGCTTGGCCACGCCGTACTGCTGCATGAGGGTCTTCTCGCTGGGGATGGGGCGGTTGGGCTGTAGCCGGCCGGCCTTGATGCGCTCGACGATCTCGCCGGCGATCCGCTCGTATACGGGCGCGTACTCCTGCGGTCTGGGGTGATCGGGCAGCCCGGCGAACGTGCCTGCTCCTTGGACGGTGTGGACGAGCCCTTCGACTCGCAACACGTGCATGGCGCGGCGTGCCGTGGTCCGGGAGACGCCGAATTCCTGGCTGATGTCCGTCTCGCTGGGTACCGGAGATCCCGGGGGAAGATCCGCCACGCGGGCGCGGATGATCTCGCTGAGCTGGAGATAGACGTGAGTCTTACCCTCGGCGTCGAGCATGGAGCCAAGGGTATACGGATATGGAATAAGGGGGTAGCGGGTTAAGACCTTTCGTCCGACGGCCACTTGTCGAGGCCGGAGACGTATGTCCCTCGATAGGGGACGGTGAAGACCCAGCCCTGCTCGCGGAGATGGGCGACGGCCTGGCGCACCGTGACCTTGGCGACGCCGTACTGCTGCATCATGACCTTCTCGCCGGGGATCGCCCGGTTGGGAGGGATCTCTCCTCGCTGGATGCGCGCGGCGATCTCGGCGGCGATCCTCTGGTACAGCGGAACCTTGCGTGGCAGGCGCGGACTCCCCTCGGGCCCGACGAACGTGCCCTCTCCTTGGATCGTGTAGGCCACGCCTTGTTCGCGCAGTTCCCTGGCGACGCGCCGTGCGGTCGTGCGCGCGATGTTGTAGTCCTCTTCGAGCTTGGCCTCGCTTGGGACCGGTTCGCCGGGCTTGAGTTCTCCGCTCTCGATCTGCTGGCGGATCTCGTCGGCTACCTGCTTGTAGATAGGTACGGGCCCGTCTCGGTCAAGCATGCTCGGAGTATAGACGAAACTGTACATGCCCATACAAAGCAGACACTCATTTGAGTCTATAGATACGTGCTACTAGACCTATAGATATGAGAGGAGCTATGGTCATGGCATGTCTCTCGAGCCGGATTGCGGTGCGCATCACGTGCCGACGCCGGTCGCGAGGCCTGAGGTGATCGACTGGTATCCAGAGACGGATTGGGCCAGGCCGCTGCGCATGTGGGCCTACACGTGCCCGTGCAGGCCCGTGTACTACGAGCTGTGCCAGGAGGGTGGGAAGTTCTTCATCCAGAGATTCGTGACAGACAAGAGAGGCAGGCTTCAGGTGCACGAGACCGCGCATGAGGTGTATGCCTTCATGATCGTCTTGTGGGAACGCCTTCGTGCGGGTCAGGCGCAGTAGGTCAATGCGTGCGGCGTCGCGTACCGGGAGATCGCGACGTCGCCTTCACCGGGTGGCATGCATGTCACCCGATATGCGGACAGGAAACGATGGCGTGGCTGTCCGCAGAGCCCCGGTAGGACTTGTACTTGCCCGTCGCAAGTTCTGCCGGGGCTGAAGCCCCCTCCGCCTGCTCCTCGCCCGAGCAGGCGGGCGGCCACCCCAGCAGGGTGTGGGTGGGCTCCGGCGGGCCGTCCTTGTCACAGCGGCCTGTCGGAGGCGCACCCGGTGAGTCTTTCTGTCGCACGGCTCGCCGGGAGCGCCCCATAGATCGTCCCGGCAGGCTTGTTTCCAGCTCCCCCTGCCGGGATCCACCCTCGCAAGCACGCCCTCCTGCTGCGCCGGGCTTGCGAGGGCCGGTTGCTTCCCGGTGGCTCTACCTGCCGGGACTCGCCCTCACAAGTTCGCCCTCCTGCTGCGCCGGGCTTGTGAGGGTCGGTTGTCGTGAGCTTCCTGGTGGCCCCTTCTGGTGCAGGGGTCGCCGGGGATTGCGTCCCGGCAGGTCATCCTCGGCCTACCGGCCCGCCTGTCGGGATCATCCAATGTGCGCATGCAGCAGCCCAGGTGCTGCATGCGCACGCCCATCGGTCGGCCAGTGGATGTGCTGGCCGACCGAGTCATTACTGGTCCTGGGTGTCCTGGAGGGGGTCGGTGAGGGGGTCTTCAGGTTGGTCGCGGGTGGGGGTGCAGCTGGCGCAGCCGCCGAAGCGGGACGTGTTGATGGGGGTGAAGTCCGTGGGTGGGACGTCCTTGAGGGCCGCGAGCATGGTGTCCTTCCAGATCGGGCCGGGGACCGAGGCGCCGAAGACCGAGGAGAAGCGGGTGCCGCCGATCGTCACGCCGCTCAGGCGGTAGCGCTGCGAGCCGCGCGGGTCGCCGATGCTGACCGCGCCTGCGAGGTCCGGGGTGAAGCCGGCGAACCACGCGGAGGCGTACTGGTCCGTCGTGCCGGTCTTGCCTGCCGCGGGGCGGCCGATGCCGCCGACCGAACGCATCGTGCCCTTGGTGAACACACCGGACAGCACGTTGGCCGTGGCGTCCGCGACCTCAGGGTCGAGCGCCTGCTTGCACGAGGGGCGGTAGTCCGTGGACTTGCCCGAGCTGTCGGTGATCTTCGTGATCGCCTGCGGCGCGCAGTACTTGCCGCGCGCGGCGATCGCGGCGTAGGCGTTGGCCACGGTCAACGGGTCCATCTCGTTCGTACCGAGGGTGAACGTCTCGAACTCCTTGAAGGGCGCGCCGTCGGCCCGCTTGATGCCCAGCGACTTGGCCGTCTCGATCGTGTCGCACAGCCCGACCCGCTGCTCGAGCGCCATGAAGAACGTGTTCACCGACCCCCACGTGCCCGTCTGCAGGGTCTTGAAGCCACCGGAGCCCTCGTCGTTCGTCACGGTATGGGTGGGATCGCCGATGTTCTGGCCGGCGCAGTTCTTGAACGTGGAGTAACCAGGCGCGCGGTAGGACCCGCCCACCCGGATCCCGTCGCCCACCTTCATGCCCTGCTTGAGCGCCGTGATCAGGGTGAACGTCTTGAACGTCGAGCCCGGCTGGAAACCGATCAGCCCGCCGTGCTTCTTGTCCGCGACCGGGTTGTAGGACACCTCGTTCTTCTTCGCCGCGTTTCCGAAGGTACGGCTGGCCGCCATGGCCCGGATCATCCCGGTCCCCGGCTGGAGGAGCGCCTCGGCCGCCAGCGCGTTGTCGGAGGCGTTGACGTGCTTCTCGATCGCCTTCTCCGCGGCGGCCTGCATCTTCGGATCCAGCGTCGTCTGGATCTTCATGCCGCCCTGGTTGAACCGTTGCGTCCGGATCCGCTGCGTCTTGCCGAAGGTCGGGTTGGTGAGCAGCTCGTAGCGGACGTACTCGCAGAAGTACGGATACTGGCTGGCCTGGCAGCCGTTGGGCTGCTTGACGCCCTTGTAGCCGAGCTTGGTGGCCTTCGCCTCCGCGGCCTGCTGCGGCGTGATCTTCCCGAGCTCCGCCATCCGGTCGAGCACGACGTTCCGCCGGTTGGTCAGCAGCTTGCGCGCCTGCTTGCCCCGGTTCGGGTCGGTCGCGTTGGGATCCTGTACGGCTCCCGCCAGCGTGGCCGCCTGGGCCAGGTTGAGCCGGGACGCGGGCACGCCGAAGAACCGCCTGGCCGCCGACTCGATCCCGTTGGCTCCAGCGCCGAAGTAGGCGATGTTCAGATACTTCGCCAGGATCTCGTCCTTGGAGTACTTCTTCTCCACGCCCATCGCATAACGCAGCTCGTTGAGCTTGCGGGCGTAGGAGGACTCCAGCGCCTTGTTCTTCTCCTTCTCCGTGGCGGCCGCGTTGAGGAACACCTGCTTGACGTACTGCTGCGTGATGCTCGATCCGCCCTGGCTCACCCGGCCCGTGACGAGGTTCTTGACCAGCGCGCGGGCGGTGCCCTCGATGTCGATCGGCCCGTGCTGGTAGAAGCGGTAGTCCTCGATCGAGATGATCGCCGTCTGCATCACGTCGGCGATCTGGTCGAGCGTGACGACCTTGCGATCCTGGGCGTAGAACTGCGCGATCTTGTTGCCCTCGGCGTCGTAGATGACCGACGTCTGCGCCAGGGGCGGCTCGACCAGCTCCAGCTGGCGCAGGTTCAGCGCCTCCGTCGCCGAGACGACCGTCGCCCCTCCGCCGCCCACCACGGGCAGGCCGATGGCGGCCACCACCACCCCCGCGGCGGCCGCCGCACCGAACAACCGGGTAACGCTTCGGATCCGACTAGGCACGCGGAAATACCCCCAAATTTCCGAACTGGTCACGCTGGCCCCGCGGGGCTCATGGGCCCCGGACGTGGCGGTTATAACAGCACAAGCTCGGCGTCGGTGTCCAAGACCGGTATCGAGCCTCCAGCGATATAAGACCCGATATCACTGCATTTGGTTCGCACGTATCGCAGGAAGATCGCACCGCATCGAGCCCAGGTGTCGGGCGACCCCTGCCCGAGATGAGAAAGCCGGGATGGCTGGTCGAGGCGGCGGCCGATGTCTGGGATCGGTGGAGCGGGGAAGTCGGCGGGGTCGCTCGCGCGGGTCGAGGCGGCGGCTGGTGTCTGGGAGGTCGGCGGGGTCGCTCGTGCGGGGGGGCGAGGCGGCGGCCGATGTCTGGAGTCGGTGGAGCTGGGAGGTCCGTGGGGTCGCTCATGCATGAGTCGAGGCGGTGACCGCTGTCGTGGGTGTGCCGGTTGGGGTAGGCGTCCAAAGGCGGGGAGGTGGGGTGCGGTCTAGGCGGGCGGTGTCGTGGACATGCCCGTTGGGACGGTGGGGTCTGGAGGGGGCGACTTCGGCGGGTGGGTGTCTGGGGGGTGCGGTGGGCGGGATGTGGGCGTCGGAGGTGGCGTGGCTGACGGGTGGGCGGATTTGGGGGAGGCGGATGCCTGGGAGGCGGGCATCGGAGAGGTGGGCGCCAGAGAGGAGGGCGCCAGAGAGGTGGGCTCCTCGGAGGTGGGTGGGATCGGGGGAGGCGGGGTGGGGTAGGGGATTCGGCGCCAGGCGGTGTCGGTGATGATGAGGTGGTCGAGGAAGCGGAGGCCGACGGTTTCCGCGGCTTGGGCCAGGCGGGTGGTGGCCGTCAGGTCGCAGTCGCTGGGGGTGAGGGAGCCGCCTGGGTGGTTGTGTGCCACGCCGAAGGAGGCGCCGCCCGCCGCGAGCACCGTGGTGATGATGTCGCGGATCGGGAACGCCGTGTGGTCGGCGCCACCCTCCGTGAGGACCGTACGGCGCAGCACCGCGCCCCGGGTGTCGCAGACGGCCACGGCGAGGCGTTCGCGGGAGTGGCCGCGTAGCAGCGGGGCCGTGACGTCCGCCAGGTCGGACGTGCCGGTGATGCGGGCACGCTCGGGGCCCGCCTCGGCGCGCCGTACCAGATGGAAGGCCGCCGCCACGCGGGCCGCCTTGGCGAGGCCGATGCCGTGGACGGCGAGCAGGCGGTGCGGGTCGGAGCGGGCCAGCTCCTGCAGGTCGCCGCAGTGGTCGATGAGCTCGCAGGCCAGGTCCATCGCGCTCGAGCCGCGGTGACCGGAGCCGAGCAGCAGCGCCAGCAGCTCACGGTCGGCCAGCGCGGCGGCGCCGGTCGACATCAGCCGCTCACGTGGCCGCTCCCGGGCGGGCAGGTCCTTGACTCGCACCTCATGGTTGTATCAACGCCCCCCGACAATCACCGGCGTGCGGCAAGCCTCCCCACCCTGGTCCACCCAGGTGACAGGGCCGGGACGGGCACCACTGCCAGCCAGGCGACAGGGCCGGGATGCGGGCACGGCAGAAGGAGGCGGGCGCGGCGGCGTGGGCTCGCGCGCGGCGGCGGAGGCAGGGCTCGAGCAACCGGGTGCGGCGGTGGGCGGAAGGTTGCGGCGCTGCAGTTGGGGAGCGTGGCGCGGGGAGGGGCGTTGGCCGCCGTACTTTGCGCCGGATGGCCGCCGTACGTCGTCTCGCCGACCCCGGCGCGGGAAGGCGCGTGCGTAGGTGGGCGGTGCGTAGCAAGGTGGTGGCGAGCGGAGGGAGGGCGGCGGGCGCAGGGGATGGGGCTTGGCCGCCGTATGTTGCGGCGGATCAGCGTCGTAGGTCTTGTCGCCGGTCCCGGTGCGGAAGGCGCGTGCGGTGCGGAGGTGGGCGCCGGGGGAGGTGTCGTGGGGAGGGGGTCGGTGGGGCCGACCCCCGGGGGTTAGACGGGCATGCTGTAGGTGGCTTGGAAGCGGTCGCCCGGAAGGACGATGTCGCTGGTTTCGACGGGGCGGTCGCCTGCCCAGTGGGTGCGTTCGATGTGCAGGACGTGCACGCCGGCCGCCAGGTCGAGGGCGTCGATCTCCGAGGGGCGCGGCACCCGGGTGTGCACGCTCTCCACGATCTCGGTGATCTTGATGCCGTGCGCGTACATCCTGGCCACCAGGCTGCGCCGTTCCTCCTCCGAGTGGGCGGCGAATTCCAGTGGCTCGTACGCGGTCGCGAGCTGGAGCGGTTTCCCGTCACCGCGGAAGACGTAGCGGGTCTTGGTGATCCGCGTGGTCTCGTCGAGCCGCAGGCGGCGGGCGATCTCCGGCCCGGCTTCCGCGGGCTCGCTGTGCCAGTCCCATGTCACGCGCCGCCCCTGCGACTGCAGGTCGGCGGCGAAGGGCGCCGGGTGGTCGAGGAAGCGCCAGCGGTGCAGGGGCGCGAGGTCTGGGCGTTCCCGTACGTAATGGCCCGAGCCGACGCGGCCGATGATGAGGCCCTCGCCCGCGAGCACGCGCAGGGCGTGGCGGGCGGCGGTCTCGCCGACCTGATATTTGCGGGTCAGCTGCGCCCGCGAGGGAATGGGCGCGCCGGGTGGAAGGGTGCCGTCGTTGATCTGTCGCCGAATGTCTTCGACGACGCGCAGGTAGACCGGATCTGAGGTGGCCACTAGTCCATCCCTGGGGGTTCGTGTGAGGCGTTGCCCCATGTTGCCGTATTCGGCAGGTAACCGACCGTCATCGGCGACTGTTGGAGCCCCAACTTTGCAACCCAGGAAAATTATCGAGAAACCCTGTAACGCGGATGTAAGCGTGACCGATTCTCCGATAGAGGTCGTCGATGTGTGTACCCCCGAGCACATATCGGCGACCTCTTCCAATGCCCAGGCGGGGTGGCGGCGTCCACCGGATTTGCGAATCCGGGTACCGTTCGCTCTATGGCTGGAAGCACCGAAGCCCCCTTCGGCCGCATGCTGACCGCGATGGTCACGCCGTTCACGAGCGACGGCGCCGTCGACTACGCGGCCGCGCGGCGCCTGGCGGCGTACCTCGTCGACGAGCAGCGCAACGACGGTCTCGTCGTGAGCGGCACCACGGGCGAGTCGCCCACCACCTCCGACGAGGAGAAGGAGCGCCTGCTCCACGAGGTGCTCGAGACCGTGGGTGACCGGGCGACGGTCGTGGCGGGCGCGGGCACCAACGACACCCATCACACCATCAAGCTGGCACGGGAAGCGGAGCGGGCGGGGGCCCACGGACTCCTCCTGGTCACGCCGTACTACAACAAGCCACCCCAAGAGGGCATATATCGTCACTTCGTGCAGGCAGCCGACGCCACCGACCTGCCGGTGATGCTCTATGACATCCCTGGCAGAAGCGGCGTGCCCATCAAGACCGAAACCCTGCTCAGACTCGCTCAGCACGAGCGCATCGTGGCCGTGAAGGACGCCAAGGGCGACCTGTTCGCGGGCACCCAGGTGATGAACGCAACCGACCTGGTCTTCTACTCTGGAGATGACGCGCTGAACCTGGCCTGGCTGGCGCACGGCGCCGCCGGCTTCGTCAGCGTCGTCGGCCACGTCGTGGGGGCCGAGCTGCACCGGATGATCGACCTCTACCACGAGGGACGCGTCGGGGATGCGCTGGCCGTACACCGCCAGTTGATCCCCGTCGTCGACGGGATCATGATGAAGGCCGGCGGCGCGATCATGGTGAAGGCCGCGCTCGACATGGTGGGCCAGCCTGGGGGCGTGACCCGGCCACCGCTCGTGGAGGCCGACGACAAGCAGATCGCCGAGCTGCGTACGTGTCTGGTGGCCGGCGGGGTGAAACTGGCAGACAACTGAGAACGGGGAGGAACTGGGAGTTTGAGAACAAGATGCAATAGCGAGGGCCTCACATGAGCCACCCGCATCCCGATCTGGCGCCGCCACCGCCGCTGCCGGACGGAGGACTGCGCATCGTCGCGCTGGGCGGGCTCGGTGAGATCGGCAGGAACATGGCCGTCTTCGAGTACGACGGCCGCCTGCTGGTCGTCGACTGCGGGGTGTTGTTCCCCGAGCCCGAGCAGCCGGGCGTGGACCTGATCCTGCCCGACTTCGAGTACATCAGAGACCGCCTCGACGACATCGAGGCCATCGTGCTGACCCACGCACACGAGGACCACATCGGAGCCGTCCCCTACCTGCTGCGAGAGCGGCGCGACATCCCGCTCGTCGGTTCCAAGCTGACGCTTGCCCTGATCGAGGCCAAGCTCACCGAACACCGCATCCAGCCGGTGAAGCAGGAGGTCGTGGAGGGCGAGCGGCACACGTTCGGGCCGTTCGACTGCGAGTTCCTCGCGGTCAACCACTCGATCCCCGACGCGCTGGCCGTGGCGATCCGCACGCCCGCCGGGATCGTGCTGCACACCGGTGACTTCCGCATGGACCAGCTGCCGAGCGACGGCCGCCTGACCGACCTGGGCGGTTTCGCCAGGCTCGGCAGCGAGGGCGTCGACCTGCTGATGTCCGACTCGACCAACGCCGAGGTGCCCGGGTTCGTCACCAGCGAGCGGGAGATCGGCCCGGTCATCGACGAGGTGATCCGCACCTCCGAGCAGCGCGTGATCGTGGCCAGCTTCGCCTCGCACGTGCACCGCATCCAGCAGGTGATGGACGCCGCCGCCAAGCACGGCCGCAAGGTCGCGCTGGTCGGCCGGTCCATGATCCGCAACATGGGCGTCGCCCGCGACCTGGGCTACCTCAAGGTCCCGCAGGGCCTGATCGTCGACTCGCGCGACATCGAGGAGATGCCGCCGGAAGACGTGGTGCTCGTCTGCACCGGCTCTCAGGGCGAGCCGATGGCGGCGCTGTCGCGGATGGCCAACCGCGACCACCCCATCCGCATCGCCCAGGGCGACACCGTGCTGCTGGCCTCGTCGCTCGTCCCGGGCAACGAGTCCGCCGTCAACAAGGTGATCAACGGGCTGACCCGGTGGGGTGCCAGGGTGGTGCACAAGGGCAACGCCAAGGTGCACGTCTCAGGGCACGCGGCCGCCGGCGAGCTGCTGTACGTGCTCAACCTGACCCGTCCGTCCAACTTCATGCCGGTCCACGGCGAGTGGCGGCACCTGCGGGCGCACGCCAAGCTCGCCGAGCTGACGGGCGTGCCGCGCGACCACATCGTGATCGCCGAGGACGGCGTCGTGGTCGACCTGGTCGACGGCCTGGCCAAGATCGTGGGCGCGGTGCACGCCGGCTACGTCTACGTCGACGGCAGCTCGGTGGGCGAGATCACCGACACCTCGCTCAAGGACCGCCGCATCCTCGGCGACGAGGGCTTCATCTCGGTGGTCGTGGTGGTCGACTCCAACACCGGCAAGCTCACCGCGGGCCCCGAGATCCACGCGCGCGGCTCGGGCATCGACCCGGCGCAGTTCGAGGAGTTCATCCCGCAGATCGAGCGGGCCCTGGAGGAGAAGGCCGCCGACGGCGTGGTCGACATCCAGGAGATCCGCCGCGTGGTCCGCCGCACCGTGGGCCGCTGGGTGAGCGACACCTACCGCCGCCGCCCGATGATCATCCCGGTGGTGGTCGAGGTCTGACAAGGGGTACGGCCGGCCGTGCCGTACCCCCTAGGCGTCCGCCGAGCGCAGGCGCCACACCCCCGCGAGCAGCGGCACGACCGCGTAGGCGACGAGCACGAGGGCGGCGGCGAGCGGCGAGAGCAGCGAGCCGTAGACCGAGTGCGTCAGGTCCGCGCCGGTGATCTCGCGGGGGAGCGCGCCGATCATCAGGGAGCCGAGCCGCTCGCGCCACGGCGCGGGCAGGTTCCCGCAGATCATGGGCACCACGTAGACCAGCCCGACGAGCGCGGCGATGCAGGCCGCGGTGTGCCGCACCAGCACGCCGAGCCCCAGGCCGAGCAGCGCGAAGACCGGGACCGACAGGGACGTGGTGACCAGCGTCGGCCACTGGTCGTGGAACACCGGGACCGGGTAGCGCCCGCCGAGCAGCCAGTGGGTCAGGAAGAACGTTCCGAAGACCACGACCGGCCCGACGACCAGCGCCACCGTGCCCACGACGACCGCCTTGGCCGCCACCACCGGCCAGCGGCGCGGCACGACCGCGAGCGTGGTCCTGATGAGCCCGGTGGCGTGCTCGGAGGTGTACGCCAGCACGCCCAGGATCCCCAGGCACAGCTGCGGCACGATGACCACCACGTCCTCCAGGTCGGCGATCCTGGCGGTGGGGCGCGCGGCGGCGGGCGCGCTGTCGTACATGGCGACGGCCATCAGCGCCAGCCCGACGGCGATCAGCAGCCCGCAGAGCGCGAGGGCCACGGTCACCAGGGACGAGCGCACCGAGTGCAGCTTCAGCCACTCCGCGGAGATCACGCCCTTCACCGGTACACCACGCTGTCAGCCGTCAGTGACATGTAGGCCTCTTCCAGCGAGGGATACCGGGACGTCAGCTCCGCCACGCTCGACTCGGTGATCAGCTTGCCGCGCCCGATGATGACGATGCGGTCGGCCGTGAGCGCCATCTCACTCATCAGGTGGCTCGACAGCAGGACCGTGCGCCCCTGGGCGGCCAGCGCGCGCATCAGTTCCCTGATCCACCGCACCCCGTCGGGGTCGAGCCCGTTCACCGGCTCGTCGAACATCAGGATCCCCGGATCCCCCAGCAGGGCCGCCGCGATGCCCAGGCGCTGCTTCATGCCGAGTGAGAACTCGCCCACCCGCTTGCGCGCCACGCCCGCCAGGCCCACCTCCTCCAGCACCTCGGTCACCCGCCGCTCGCCGATGCCGTTCGTGCGGGCCATCCACCGCAGGTGGTTGTACGCGCTGCGCCCGCCGTGCACCGCGCCGGCGTCGAGCAGGGAGCCCACCTCCAGCATCGGCCGCGGCAGCCTGGCGTAGCGTCGCCCGTTGACCAGCGCCTCGCCCGAGGTCGGATGGTCGAGCCCGAGGATCAGCCGCATCGTGGTCGACTTGCCCGCGCCGTTCGGCCCGAGGAACCCGGTCACGTGCCCGGGCTCCACCCGCAGGGACAGCTCGTCCACGGCCGGCGTGCGGCCGTAGCGTTTCGTCAGTCGTCTGAGTTCGATCACACCCCACACCATCCGGTACGGCGGGCCGCCCGCACATCGGACCCGGTTCCGTCAGACCCGGGTATGACGCGCGCCGTCCGGAACTGCCGATACCGTCATGACGTGGACCTTTTCGCCAGGCGGCTGACCCGTGGGCAGCTGGTCGCCCTGGACTGCCTGGCGGCGTGGGTGTTCGCGCTCGGGTTCATGGCCTCGGCCTCGGGAGGCCCCGTGTGGGCGAGGTTGTCGATCCCGCTCGCGCTGTCGATCCCGCTGGCCCTGCGGCGGCTGTGGCCGGTTCCGGTCTTCGCCCTCGTGCTGACGGTGGCGGTGGTGGGAACCGTGCTCGGCGTGGTCGGCGCGGCCTACCTCTCTCCCGCGTACGCCCTCTACCTGGTCGCCCTGGTCGAGCGGCGCGGCGGTCAGGTGCCGACCGTGGCCGCGGCCGTGGCCACGGTCCTGGCGGCGATGCTGCTGGTGCTGGCGGGCTCGCCGATGGGCTGGACGGACGGCGTCGGCGACCTGATCACGGGCCTCGCGGCGCTGGGCGCGGCGTGGACGGTCGGTCGGGCGGTGCGCGAGCGCCGCGGCTACGCCGCCCGCGAGGCGGAACGGCTGGCCGAGCGGGCCGTCACCGAGGAACGGCTGCGCATCGCGCGCGAGCTGCACGACGTGGTCGCCCACAGCGTCGGCGTCATCGCGGTCAAGGCGGGCGTGGCCAACCACGTGCTGCGCAGCCGTCCCGAGGAGGCGTACGAGGCGCTGCGGGTGATCGAGACGGCCAGCCGGGGCGCGCTGGCGGAGATGCGCCAGCTCCTGGGCGTGCTGCGGTCGGGGGAGGACACCTCACTGCGACCCGCGCCCGGCCTCGGCGGGCTGCCCGGCCTGGCCGCGCAGGCCCGCCTGGCGGGTGTGGAGGTCGAGCTCACGCTGGAGGCCGGCGTGGTGCCCGAGGGAATCGGGTTGTCGGCGTACCGGATCGTCCAGGAGGCGCTGACGAACGTGGTCAAGCACGCCGCTCCCGCGCGCTGCCGCGTGCTCGTGCGCGCCGACGGGAACGAGGTCAGCATCGAAGTGACCGACGACGGCCCCGGCCGCCGCACGCTGCCCGCCGCCGCCGGGTCGGGCCACGGTCTGATCGGCATGCGCGAACGGGTCATGATGTACGGCGGGGCTTTCCAGGCCGGGCCCCTGCCGGGAAGGGGATTCCGGGTGTCCGCCCGCCTGCCGTATCAGGAAATTTCGTGATCAGGGTGTTGATCGCCGACGACCAGGCGCTGCTGCGCGGCAGCTTCCGGGTCCTGGTCGAGTCCGAGCCCGACCTGACCGTGGTGGGCGAGGCGTCCACCGGCGCGGAGGCGGTCGAGCTGGCCCGGGCGGAGCGGCCCGACGTGGTGCTGATGGACGTGCGGATGCCGGAGATGGACGGCATCGAGGCCACCCGGCACATCGGCGACACGGCGCGGGTGCTGATCGTGACGATGTTCGACCTGGACTCCTACGTGTACGCGGCGCTGCGCGCGGGGGCGAGTGGCTTCCTGCTGAAGGACACCCCGCCCGGTGACCTGCTGGCCGGGATCCGGGTGGTCGCCGCGGGCGAGGCGCTGCTCGCGCCCGTGGTGACGCGCCGCCTGATCGAGGAGTTCGCCAGGCGGCCCGCCTCCCCGCAGGTCACGGGCCTGGAAACGCTCACCGGGCGGGAGCGCGAGGTGCTGACGCTGATCGCGCGCGGCCTGTCCAACGCCGAGCTGGCCGGCCACCTGTACCTGAGCATGGCCACGGTCAAGACCCACATCGGGCGGCTGCTGACCAAGCTGGAGGCCCGCGACCGCGCCCAGCTGGTGATCGCCGCCTACGAGAGCGGGTTGGTCACCGCCGCGCGATAGCGTGATCCGCATGCAGGTCGTTTTCCGTAAATATGGTGGCAAGCTGCACTGGCATCACGATGCCGTCCGGCTGGGGGAGGACGAGCACGGCGTCTGGGTGGGGCTCAGGGAGGGCACCACGATGCGCAGGGGCGAGGAGGAGCCGGTCGTCTTCGCGGTGGCCTCGGTGATGCTCTTCCCGCGTGGAGCCTGGTGGACCGCCTCGTTCAACGCGGCGCCGCACAAGGTGGAGGTCTACTGCGACATCACCACGGTGCCCGAGTGGCGGGAGGACGAGGTGACCATGCTGGACCTCGACCTGGACGTGATCAGGATGCGCGACGGGCGGCTGATCCTCGACGACGAGGACGAGTTCGCCGAGCACCAGGTGCTGCTCGGATACCCGCCCGAGCTGGTCGGGCGGGCGCAGGAGTCGGCGGCGTGGCTGATGGCGGCCGTGGGCGAGCGCACGGGACCCTTCGGCGGCGCGCACGAACCGTGGCTAGCCCAGGTGTCCTAGCGCTTGCCTGATGGCCTCCAGCCGGGCGGGGGAGGCGAGGCCCGCGTGGTAGAGGTGGAACTCCGCCGCGCCCGCCTTGGCGTAGGCCCGAAGCTGCTCGGCCAGCACCGATGCGTCGGCGGGGCGGGGCGGCAGGGCCAGGACGTAGGCGCCCACACGCTGTCCGGGCGTGGCGAGTTCGCCCAGGCGGGACAGCCGGGCGGCATCGGCGGCCTGGTCGCCCCAGCAGTTGCCCACCAGCACGTCGAGCCCGAGGTCACCCTCCGGGAGCGCCGCGAACGCGGCCGCCGCCCAGGGGTCGGGGTTGGCGTGCAGGG
The DNA here is from genome assembly GCF_018531495.1 of Nonomuraea sediminis. Lineage (GTDB taxonomy): Bacteria > Actinomycetota > Actinomycetes > Streptosporangiales > Streptosporangiaceae > Nonomuraea > Nonomuraea sediminis. The sequence continues at coordinate 94,343 of NZ_JAHDTI010000006.1, read as the reverse complement.
TGACGGGCACGCCGGGCGCGAGCTCGCGGACCGCGGCCAGCAGCCGGGTACGCAGGGAGGCGGACAGTGCCACGCGCACCTCGCGCACGGCCTGCGCGGACGATCCCAGCGCCTGCTCCACGGACTCGGGTGAGCCGTCGATCGCCGCCATGACCGCGTCGCGCAGCCCCGGCGGGCAGCGGGGGGCGCATGCCGTACAGAAGCACAGGCTGAGCAGGTCGGCGTGGGCGGGACCCCAGTCGGCGCCGGCGGTCTTCTCGTGCACGCTCTGGTGGCCGAAGCCCATCGGCCCGCACGCCTCCAGGATCAGCCCGTCGGGCTCGCCCGCGGTCAGGATCTCGCGCACCAGCCGCTCGCAGTACTCCTGCACGTCGTCGTGGGCGGGGCAGAGCGCGTAGGGGTAGGCGTCGCCGAAAGCGTTGCGGACGACCAGGTCCGGATGCGCGGCGCCGAGGTGGGAGTTGTGGGTGAGGACGGTCCAGGCGTGCACCTGGAGACCGGCCGCCCGCAGCTCGTCGCGGGCGCGCAGGAAGGCGTCCACCGGGGTCCAGGTCGGCGCGGCGGGCACCAGCCGCCCCCAGGCGGCGGGCCTGACCGGCAGGTAGAAGGCCGGATACGGCACGTCGAGCACGCGGTGGTCGGGATGGTACGGCGTGGCGGCCCTGGTGGAGTGGTAGGAGGCGGCCAGGGCGACCGCCTCGACGCCGAGCGAGGCGATCCTGTCGGCGGCGGCCGGGTCGCCGGCGACGTCCCATGGATAGACGTAGGCCACGTTCACCAGCGCGGTCTCCCCGGTGAGAAGGCGGGCTCGAAGCGCCGCATGTAGGTGGTGTCGTCCCTGGCGGTGATGCCGCAGGTCAGGTACTGCTCGTGCATCGCGGCCAGCGCGTCCCTGTCGAGCTCCACGCCGAGCCCGGGACCGGTGGGCGCGACCACGGCGCCGCCCTCGAAGCGCAGCGCGCCGGGCGCGACCACGTCCTGGCCGTCCTGCCAGGGCGTGTGCGTGTCGCAGGCGTGGGTGAGGTTCGGGGTGGCGGCGGCCAGGTGGGTCATCGCGGCCAGGCTGATGCCGAGGTGGGAGTTGGAGTGCATGGACAGCTCCAGCCCGAACGTGTCGCACAGCGCCGCCACCTGGGCCGAGCGCACCAGCCCGCCCCAGTAGTGGTGGTCGAGCAGGAGCACTCCGATGGCCCTCTGCTCGATGGCGGGAGGCAGGTGCTCCTGGGTCACCACGCACATGTTCGTGGCCAGCTTCATCGGGACCTGCCCGGCGACGGCCGCCATGCCGGAGATCTCCGGCGTGGGATCCTCCAGGTACTGCAGCACGCCGTCGAGCGCCCGGCCGACCCGGATCGAGGTCTCCACGCTCCACGCGGCGTTCGGGTCGAGCCGCAGCGGCATCCCGGGGAAGGCCTCGCGAAGCGCGAGTATCGCCTCGATCTCCTGCTCGGGCGGGAACACCCCGCCCTTGAGCTTGATCGAGGTGAACCCGTACTCCTTGATCAGCATCGCCGCCTGCGCCACCACCCCGGCGGGGTCGAGCGCCTCGCCGAACCTGTCCGGCTCCTGTCCGGGATGCCCTGCCCACTTGTAGAACAGATAGGCGCTGTACGGCACGGCCTCGCGCACCCGCCCGCCCAGCAGGTCCGAGACGGGGACGCCCGCCGCCTTGCCGCGGATGTCCAGGCAGGCCACCTCGAAGGTCGAGAAGACCCGGTCGACGCTCTTCTCCTTGGTGGCCGCCCCGGTCAGGCCGTGCAGGTCGCTCACCACGTCGCCGACGATCGCGCCGATCCTGGCGTACATCTCGTGCGTGGCGTGCACGTCCAGCCCGACCAGCGCCTCGGCGCACTCGCGGACCTTGGTCAGATGGCCCAGGTCGCCGTAGGTCTCCCCGAGCCCGGACAGCCCTTCGTCGGTGACCACCTCGACGACGGTCCGCAACGCCCATGGTTCGTGGACTCCGGCGGCATTGAGCAGGGGCGGATCGCGGAACGCTACGGGGGTGACGCGGACTTCGCGAATGATCATGACCGTCCATATATGTGAACGAGCGACAGATTTGTGAACGATGTGCGGCAACTGTAAGAATCGCCCCGTGAGGGTGTCAAGCGGTAGATTGTGAAGTGTGATATTGCACTGGGAGGCCAAGCGATGATCTACGGACACGACCCGAGGACAGGACAGCAGGTCGGCGCGGGCCTGGCCGAGGCTGACAGCGCCCGGGTCGACATGGTGGTCTCCGCGGCCGCCGCCGCGGGCGAGGCCTGGCGGGCGACCCCGGCCGAGGAACGCGCGGAGGCGCTCGAGGCCGTCGCCGACGCGCTGTCCGCGCACGTGGACGAGCTGTGGCGGCTCGCCGACCAGGAGACCGCGCTCGGCGAGGTACGGCTGCGCGGGGAGGTGGCCAGGACCGCCGGGCAGTTCAGGCTCTTCGCGCAGGTGATCAAGGACGGCGGGTACCTCGACGCGATCATCGACCACGCCGATCCCGCCGCCACGCCGCCCCGGCCGGACGTGCGCCGAATCAAGCAGCCGCTCCCGGGCGTGGTGGCGGTGTTCGCCGCCAGCAACTTCCCCTTCGCGTTCTCCGTGGCGGGCGGCGACACCGCCTCGGCGCTGGCCGCCGGGTGCCCGGTGGTGGTCAAGGCGCATCCCGGGCATCCGAACACCTCGGCGGCGGTGGCCAGGGTGGTCCGGGCGGCCCTGCCGTACCCGGACCTGCTGGGGCTGGTGCACGGCCTGCAGGCGGGCGCGGACCTGGTGCGGCACCCGTCCGTGGTGGCGGCCGGGTTCACCGGCTCGGTGGCAGGGGGGAAGGCGATCCAGGCGCTCATCGACGAGCGGGACACGCCGATCCCGTTCTTCGGCGAGCTGGGCAGCGTCAACCCGGTGGTGGTGCTGCCCTCCGCGGCCACGGCGCAGGTCGCCAGCGGGTTCGCGGCCTCGCTGACGCTGGGCGTGGGGCAGTTCTGCACGAACCCCGGGCTGGTGTTCGCGCCGGACGACGACGAGCTGCGCAAGGCCGTCGTGGACGCCGTCGAGGGCAGCGCGGGCGGGCCCATGCTGGCCGAGCGGATCCGCGACGGGTACCTGGGCGGCCTCGGGCGGCTCGGCGAGCTGAACCTGCTGGCCGAGGGGCAGCCGGGCGAGGGCGCGCTGGCGGTCACGCCGAAGGTCTTCACCACCGATCTGGACACCTTCGCGGCCAAGCTGCCGGGGATCGCGGAGGAGTGCTTCGGCCCCGCCGCGATCCTCGTGACCTACCAGGACGCCTCCGACCTGCCCGCCGTGCTCGAGCGGCTGGAGGGCTCGCTGACGGCCACCGTGCACGCCGCCGACGCCGCCGAGGCCGAGCACCTGGTGGAGGTGCTGCAGCGCAAGGCGGGACGGCTGATCTGGAACGGCTGGCCCACCGGGGTGGCGGTGGCCTGGTCCATGCACCACGGCGGGCCGTGGCCCGCCACCACGAACACCGCCCACACCTCGGTCGGCGCCACCGCGATCGACCGCTGGCTGGCGCCCACCGCCTACCAGGACTGGCCCGAGGAGCTGCTGCCCGACGAGCTCAAGGACGGCAACCCGCTGGGCATCCCGCGGCGGGTCGACGGCGTTCGCTGACGCGAGGGCCGGGGGCGGCCGGCCCGCCCCCGGCACGATCAGGCCCCGGCGATCTCCAGGCCGGTGTTCATGATGCGTTCCAGCCGCGCGACGTGCTCCGGCGTCGGGTCGATCAGCGGGGCGCGCACGCCGCCCACGTCCAGGCCGCGCAGCCGTACGCCCGCCTTGATCAGCGCGACCGCGTAACCGGGAACCTGGTCGCGCAGCGTCACCAGCGGCAGGTAGAAATCGGTCAGCAGGCGCTGCACCAGGTCGTCGTCGCCGGCCGTGACGCCCTTGTAGAAGGCCAGGGCGATCTCGGGCGCGAAGGCGAAGACGGCGCTGGAGTACAGGTTGACCCCCAGCCCCCGGTAGGCGGGCACGGTGAACTCGGCGGTCGGCAGGCCGTTGAAGAAGGTGAAGTCGCGATCCACCGCCCGCCGTACCGTCAGGATGATCCGCTGGAGCAGATCGAAGTCGCCCAGCCCGTCCTTCAGGCCGATCACCTGCGGGATCGCGGCCACCTCCGCGGCCGCGGCGGGGGTGAAGCGGGCGTTGCCGCGGTGGTAGACGATGACCGGCAGGTCGGTCGCCGCCACGACCTCGCGCACGTAGCGCACCAGGCCCTCGGCGGGGGAGCTGACCAGGTAAGGCGGCATGAGCAGGAGCCCGTCGGCGCCCCGCGCGGCAGCGGCGGCGGCGAAGGCCCTGGCGGCCGGCGCGGGGCCGCCCGCCCCGGCGAAGACGGGGACGCGCCCGCCCGTGGCCGCCACCGAGCCGGCCACGACCCGGGTGTAGTCGTCGAGGTCGAGAGCGTTGAACTCGCCGGTGCCGCAGGCGGTGAACACTCCTCCCGCCCCGGCCGCGACCCCCTGGGCGACGTGCTCGGCCAATGCCGTTTCCGCTACGGCACCCGCCTCATCGAAGGGAGTCACGGGGAAGAAGAGAACACCATCTAGCCGCATCAACAATGATCCTTTCTAGCGGATGCCCTCCCTGCGCAGGGTGGCAGCCAGCTTGCGGGTATGCCTGATCACCGCGTCGGTGATCTTCTCTACTTCGGCGGGCGGCAACCCCGCCGGCATCGAGCAGCTGATCGCGTCGGTGGCCGGGATCCGGTAGTCCACGGCCACGGCCACGCAGGCCACGCCGGGGGTGCCCTGCTCGCGCTCGTAGGCCCAGCCCCTGGTGCGGACCTGGTCCAGCTCGCCGGTGAGCTTGGCCACGTCGACGATGCTGTGCTCGGTCAGCCCCGGCAGCGGTTCGGGCAGCAGCGCCTTGACCTCGTCGTCGGTGAGCTGGGCGAGCAGCACCTGGCCGAGCGCCGTGACGTGCGCGGGCAGCCGGCGGCCCACCCTGGGGATGACGTGGTGCGCCTCGCGCGACTCCCTGGTCGCCAGGTACAGCACGTGGGCCTCGTCGCGCCGGGCGAAGTGCGCGGTCTGGCCTGTCTCGGCGCGCAGGTCCTCCAGCGTCTCCTGCGCCAGCGGCAACGCGGGATCCTTGTCCAGGTAGGCCGTGCCGGTCAGCAGGGCGTGCGGTCCGATCCCGAAGGCGGAACCGTCCGTCTCCACCCAGTTCAGCTCGACCAGCGTGCGCATGAGCGCGTGCAGGCTGCTCCGCGGGAACCCCGTGCTCTGCTGGAGCTCGGAGAGCGTGAGCTTGTCCGGGGAGGCCGCCAGAGCCTCCAGGATGCGGACTGTCCGCTCGGCGGACTTGACCATCAAGGGCTCCATGGATTCCAGAATAGTGGATGCCGTCCAGATACATGGACACCTAACCCTTGATCGCGCCGCTGGTGAGACCCCGCATGAACTGCCGCTGGAAGACCAGGAACGCGATGATCGACGGCAGCAGCGCCAGCAGCGAGGCCGCCAGCAGCACGCCGATGCCGACCTCCTCGTTGGAGCGCAGCGAGCGCAGCGCGATGGGCAGCGTGAACATGTCCGGCTCAGGTGCCACGATGAGCGGCAGCATGTACTGGTCCCAGATCATGGTGAAGCCGAAGACCCCGATCACGCCGAGCGCCGGCCTGCACAGCGGCAGGATGATCGTGGCGAAGATGCGCAGCTCACCGGCCCCGTCGATGCGCGCGGCCTCCTCCAGCTCGATCGGCACCTCCTTCATGAACTCGGTCATCACCAGGATCGAGAAGCCCCAGGCGCCCAGCGGCAGGATCATGCCCGCGTAGGTGCCGATGAGGTCGACATGGAAGACCGGCATGTCCGAGAGCACGAGGGACAGCGGGATCGCGATGATCTCCTCGGGCATCATCATCGTGGCCAGCATGATCAGCATCACCACGCCCATGCCGCGGAACTTCTTGCGCGCCAGCGCGTACGCCGCGAAGACGCTGACCAGCATCTGCAGCAGCAGCCCGAATCCCACCACCACGAAGGAGTTGAACAGGTAGTGGTAGACGTTCATGTTGCCGGCCTGGACGAAGTTCTCCAGGGTGGGCTGGTCGGGCCAGAGCGAGAACTTGGTCGGGTCCAGGGTCCTGTTGAAGGCGCTGACCAGCAGTCCCACGAGTGGCCCGGTGAACACGAGCACCATCGCCGTGTAGATCAGGACCTTCGCCGTCTGAGCCACCGGGCCGCGCCGGGAGGAGAGCCCGAGGGCGCTGTCGAAACGCATCATGCCGGTTGCCTCCTGCGGATGACCTGGACGACGACCGTGAGCACCAGCGTGGCCAGGAAGAGCACGATGCCCACCCCCGCGCCCACGCCCAGCTCGCCCTTCTGGAAGCCGAGCTTGTACATCAGCGTCATCAGCACCTCGGTGGAGCCGTTCGGCCCGCCGTTGGTGAGCGCGTAGACCTCGACGAAGACGCGCAGCCCGCGGATCGCGGCGAGCGTGGCCAGGATCCAGAACACCGGCCGCAGCGCCGGCAGCGTGATGTGCCGCAGCCGCTCCCAGGTGGTCGCGCCGTCCACGGCGGCCGCCTCGTACAGCGTGCGGTCGATGCCGACCAGCCCCGCCAGCAGGATCATCATGTCGTACGGCGCGCCACGCCAGATCGACAGACCCATGATCGAAAGCAGCGAGGAGTGCTCGCTGGCCAGGAACGGCTCGGGCCCCAGCCCGATCCAGCCGAGGAGGTGGTTGATCGTGCCGGTCGGCGCCGGGTGGTACATGATGCGCCACACCTCGGCCACGGCCGCCATCGTGGTCACGACCGGCAGGAACGCCGCGGTCCTGACGAACCACAGATACCTGGCCGAGCCCTCGATGAGCAGCGCGAGCACGAACCCGAGCAGCAGCGACCCGACGGTGGTGCCGACGGCCAGCAGCACGCTGTGCCAGATCGCGCCGACGAACTCGTCGTCGGTGACGATCGTCCGGTAGTTGTCCAGGCCCACGAAGCGGTCGCCGAGGAACGGCCTGACCTCGAAGAAGCTCATCCGCAGACCTTCGATCATGGGGATGAACTTGAAGTACAGGAACAGCAGGAGGGCGGGCGCGAGGAAGAGCCAGGCGGTCAGCGTCCCCCGCCGCCGCACCTTCTTGGCGCGGCGGTGGGGGGTCGCGGACCTGTTCGGCGCGCGCGTGGCGGTCGAGATCATGAGGCTTTCTGCGACTGCAGTTCCTGGGTGAGCTTGGTGTTCAGCTCGCCCATCTTGGTCTTGACGTCGGCCGAGCAGTCGGCCCACACGGCGTTGAAGGCGTCGGCCGAGTCCTGCCTGATCGGCGCCCAGTTCGGCACCGGCGGGGCGTAGACCGCGTGCGCGTAGGAGTCCTGGAAGACCTTCCAGCGCGGGTCGGAGCGCTCGGCGGACAGGTCGACCGCGGTGTTGACGGGCAGGCGGACGATGGCGCCGTTGGCGTCCTTGTTCATGCCGATCTTCTGGCCGTCGGCGGAGACGGCGAACTCGGCGAACTTCTTCTGCCCGTCCTGGTTGCCCGAACCGGCCATCAGGTAGACGTTCTCGCCCTCGCCGAGGGTGCCGGGGCCGCCGGACGGGCCGTTGGGCACCGGGTCGACCTCGAGCTTGTCGGTGCCGATGCTCTTGATGAAGCGGGCGAGCACGTACGGGCCGACCAGGTAGATGCCGCCCTGGCCCTTCTCGAAGACCTCGTGGGTGACGGTGGTGTCGTTGCTGACCGCGCCCGGGTTGACGGTCTTGGCCTTGCAGAACTGGTCCTGCAGGAACTGCACGGCCTCCACGGTCTTGGGGTCGGTCACGGTGGAGGCGAACTTGCCGCCGCCCGCGGCCTTGATGAAGTCGCCGCCGTTGGCGTAGATCAGCGAGGAGGCGTACCAGGACGCGTAGCCGCGCTTGGTGCCCGCCGGGGCCACGAAGCCGTAGGTGTCGGCCTGGCCGTTGCCGTCGGGGTCCTTCTCGGTGAAGGCCTTGGCCAGCTTGGCCAGGTCGTCCCAGCTCTGGGGCGGTTGCATGCCGACCTTCTCGCGCCAGTCCTTGCGGATGATCAGCGCGAACGACTGGGCGGAGAACGGCACGCCGTAGTACTTGCCGTCGCTGCCCTGCGCGGCCTTCAACGCGGTCTCAGACAGCTTGTCGTGGCCCGCCACCGCGTTCATGTCGATCTCGCGCAGCCAGCCCTGGGTGTGCATGTTGCCGAGCTGGGCGGTGTCGTTGATGACGATGTCGGGAAGCTTCTTCTGGGCCGCCTGCTGCTGCAGCTTGGTCTCGAAGTCGTCGAACAACGCGACGACCTTCGTCTTCACGCCGCTGGCCTTGGTGAAGGCGTCGGCCAGCTTCTTGGCCGTCTTGGCCGAGTCGGAGTCAGGTGCCTGCCTGATCCAGATCTGAAGTGCGTCGTCTGAGCTTGATCCCCCGGAACCGCAGCCTGTCAGCGTGACGGCCAGGGCCGTGGCGACTGCGACCCCGAGCAGTTGGCGTGACATCAGACCGCCTCCCGTTCACATACGTGGACAACTTACGAGGACGTGGAGCTAGTTCATGTGAACGTAACGAGTGGCGTAGGTCACGGTCAATATTCAAGGATGTGAATTTGGAACAGAGTCTTGTACAACGGAACGCATGCGCATCCTCATGACCGGCGCCGCCGGCAAGGTCGGCACGCTCCTCCGCCCCCGCCTGGCCCGCGACGGCCGGATACTCCGCCTCTCCGACCTGCGCCCCCTGGATCCTGGCCACGGCGAGGAGTGGGTCACCGCCGACCTGTGCGACGAGGCCGCCATGACCCATGCCGTGAAGGGCGTGGACGCCGTGATCCATCTCGGCGGGCAGAGCCGCGAGCATCCCTGGGCCGACATCGTGCGGGCCAACATCGACGGCCTGCACGTGCTGATGGAGGTTGCCAGGAAGGAGGGCGTCGAGCACCTGGTGCTGATGGGCAGCCACCACGCGGCCGGATTCCACACCAGGCCGGCCTCCGGCCAGGACCTGCCCGACTACGCTTTCCCGCGCCCTGACACCTACTACGGCGTCAGCAAGGTCGTGATGGAGGCGATGGGCAGCCTCTACCACGACCGGTACGGCATGAACGTGACCGTGATCCGGCTCGGCACCTGCAACGAGGGCTCGGCCGACACCCGGGGGCTGGCCACCTGGATCTCGCCCGGCGACCTGGCCGCCCTGGTCGAGGCCGCGCTGACGGCGCCCGGGTACCACGTCGTGTGGGGCGTGTCGGACAACGCCCGCCGCTGGTGGTCGCTCGACGAGGCGCGGGCCATCGGCTACGTCTCGAAGGACGACTCCGAGACCGGCGCCGCCGGCGTCCTGGCACAGCACGGCGAGCCGGACCTGTCCGACCCCGAGCACGACAGGGCGGGCGGCATGTTCACCATCAGGCCGGTCGGTGAGGCCTGGTAGACCTGCAACCGATTGCAAGGGCTCACCGCCAGTTGAGCCCCAGTCCGGCGTGCGGCCCCGCCCGCAGCCTGGCCTCCTCGATCGCCACCGGGTACGGCTCGGCCAGCAGCCCGAGCGCCGCCAGGGAGGCGTCCTCGACGTCCTCCACCATGCACGGCAACGGCAGCGCGAGCGCAAGCTGCCCCGACACGTCGGGCAGCAGATGCGGGTGGACCGGCACGTCGAAGGCCCTGGCCAGCTCCGCGATCCGCAGGAACGGCGTGATCCCGCCCACCCGCACCAGGTTGGGCTGGACGACGTCGCACGCGCCCGCGGTCAGCAGGTCGCGGAAGCCGTACACCGTGTAGACGTTCTCGCCCACCGCGATCGGCACGTCGACCGAGCGGCGCAGCTCGACGTGCGCGGCCAGGTCGTCGGCCGGGAGCGGCTCCTCCAGCCAGTGCAGGCCGTAGGGGGCGAGCGCGGCCACGGCCCTGCGGGCGCGGTGCAGGTCCCAGCGCTGGTTGGCGTCGACCATCAGCAGCGTCTGCGGCCCGATCACCTCGCGCACCGCGGCCACCCGCTCGACGTCCTCGTGCAGGTCGTCCTTGCCCACCTTCATCTTGACCGCCGGGTAGCCCGCGGCTTTCCACCGCTCGGCCTGCGCCACCAGGTCGGCCAGCGGATAGTGCAGGTTCACGCCGCTGCCGTAGACGGGGACCGACTCGCGCCGCCGGCCCAGTACGTCGGCCAGGCCGCGCCCGCCGCAGCGCAGGTCCCACAGCGCCAGGTCGATCCCCGCCAGCGCGATCGTGGTGATCCCGCCGCCGCCCGCCTCGCGCACGTGCCGCCACAGCCGGTCCCACACCACCTCCGGGTGCGGCTCCAGCCCGACCAGCGCCTCCCGTAGATCGTGCTCGAGCAGAGCCCGTACGGCATGCGCGCCGATCTGCGGCGTCCACGAGAACCCGGTGCCCGTGCGCCCGTCCTCCAGCAGCACCTCGCAGACCAGCACGTGGTTGGCCGGGACGTCGGGACCCCACGGGCGGGGGAGCGCGGCGGACCTGGCGGTGACCCTGAGATCGATGATCATGACGTCTCCAGTTCGGTGCGCCAGCTCCGCTTGGCCGTCCAGCCGAGCAGGCGCTCGGCCTTGGCCGCGGAGAAAGCGGGGGAGGTGCCGGTCAGCCCCGCGGCCAGGCCCGCAGTGGCGGGCATGACGGCGGGCAGCAGGTCGGCCAGCGGTTCGCGGGCCAGCGCGTCGGCGGCCCCGGCGAAGAACACCTCCCCGTTGGGAAGCTCGGGCAGGCGCTCGAGCAGGGCGGCGATCATGTCGGATGCGTCCCTGGCGTCGAGGTAGTTGAACAGCGAGACCCCGGCCAGCTCGGGCCGGTCGAGCCGCTCGGCGATCGTGTGCCCCGTCTGGGTGGGCGAGCCCGACCAGTCCTCGGGCGCGACCACGAAGCACGGCCTGACGGCGGCGAAGCGGGTGGCCGAGGTCCGCGCGAAGCCGCGCATCACCTGCTCGGCGACGAGCTTGGAGATGCTGTAGGCGTTCCACGGCTCGGCCGGGTGCTCCTCGTCGATGGGCAGGTAACGGGGCGCCCAGCCCGGCGTGCCGTACCCGATCACCGTGGGGCTGCTGGCGATCACCGCGCGCGCCACCCCCAGGGCGGAGGCCGCCTCGCAGACGTTGAAGGCCAGCTGGGAGTTGACGCGGAAGGTCAGCGCGTCGGTCCTGCTGAACGGCGTGGCGATCGCGGCCAGGTGCACCACGGAATCGGGACGGAAGCGGGCCATCACCTCGAAGGCCTCGCCCAGCTCGGTCAGGTCCGCGGGCATCGTGGCCGCGGCGGCCTCCGGCGTGCCGGGCACGGAGTCGACGCCGATCACCTCGTGCCCCGCCTGGGCCAGCGACGTCACCACGCTCCGCCCCAGCCGTCCCGCGCTGCCTGTGACCAGGATCCGGGTCATCGATCTTCCCCTCGAGGGCGGCAACCGGTTGCAGGAAGTATCCAAGGACGATCTGCGGAGCGTCAAGTGACGCCGGAACAACCGATTGCAGTAGAGTGCCGCCATGGCCGTGACGATCCGGGACGTGGCGTACGCCTCCGGCGTCCACGTCTCCACGGTGTCGCGCGCGTTCTCCGCGCCCCACCTGGTCAATCCCGAGACCCGCACCCGCGTGCTCGCCGTGGCGGAAGAGCTCGGCTACCGGCCCAACCGGGCGGCCAGAGCGCTGACCACGGGCCGCACCCACAACATCGGCCTGATCGTCGCCGACATCGCCAACCCGTTCTTCCCTCCGCTGATCAAGGCGGCCCAGGCACAGGCCAGGACCCGCGACTACCACGTGTTCGTGGCCGACACCGACGAGGACCCGCAGGTCGAGGAGGAGCTGATCCAGACGCTCACCAAACAGGTCGACGGCGTGCTGCTGTGCAGCCCCCGCCTGACCAACAAGACGATCGAGCGCCTGCACGAGGACGTGCCGTTCGTCGTGGTGAACCGCCGGGTCAAGGGCATGCCCACGGTGCTCATGGACGTCGGGCGCGGCGCCCGGCTGGCCGTGGAGCACCTGCGCGACCTCGGCCACCGCAGGATCGCCCTGGTCTCCGGGCCGAGCGGATCGTGGACCAGCAGGCAGATGCACGAGGCGGCCGCCGCGATGAGCGGGGTCGACCTGGTCCTCCTCGGCCCCAACCCGCCCACCGAGCAGGGCGGGCTGCAGGCCGCGGGCGACGTGGCGGCCAGTGGGGTGACCGGCGTGCTCGCCTACAACGACCTGGTCGCCATCGGCCTGATGGAGGGACTGATCGGGCGCGGCGTGGACGTGCCCGGCGACATCAGCGTGATAGGAGTGGATGACATCGTCTCAGGGCGGCTGACCAGGCCCAAGCTGACCACGATCGCCATGCCCACCGCCGCGGCCGGCCGGATGGCCGTCGACATGCTGCTGCAGTCCGTGGGCGAAGGCGGCGGCACGCCCGTCGCCATGCTCGAGACCGACCTGATCATCCGCGAATCGACGGGAGAGGCACCTCGATGACCTTCGGCATCCTTCCTTCCGGCCGTCCCGTCGAGCGCGTAGAGCTGCGGTCGGGCGAGCTGCGCGCCTCGGTGCTCACCTACGGCGCCATCCTGCAGCGCCTGGAGATAGCGGGCGTCAACGTGGTGCTCGGCCTCGACACGCTCCAGGACTACCTGACGCGCAGCCGCTACTTCGGCGCCGTCGTCGGCCGCTACGGCAACCGCATCGCCGGCGGCCGCTTCACCCTGGACGGGGTGGAGTACCGCCTGCCGGTCAACAACGGGTCCAACAGCCTGCACGGCGGCATCGAGGGCTTCGACAAGAAGGTGTGGACCCTCGCCGACCGCACGACCAGGTCGGTCACGCTCACGCTGGTCAGCCCCGACGGCGACCAGGGCTACCCCGGCACGCTGACCGCCTCGGTCACCTACACCCTCGACGGCGACGGGCTGCGCCTGGACTACACCACCGAGACCGACGCCCCGACCGTGGTCAACCTCACCAACCACACCTACTTCAACCTGGCAGGGGGCGGCGACGTGCGCGGCCACGTGCTGCGCATGGACGCGGCGCGCTACCTGCCCGTGGACGAGCACAAGATCCCCACCGGCGAGCTGGCGCCCGTCAAGGGCACCGACTTCGACTTCACCACCCCGCACCCGATCGGCGCCAGGATGGACGGCGGCTACGACCACTGCTTCGTGCTCGACGGGCCCGCCGAGGTGCGCGTGCCCGGGCTGGCGATGATCATGACGACCACGGAGCCGGGTGTGCAGTTCTACGCCGGGGGCATGCTCGACGGGGCGGCCACGCCGTACGGGCCGCACGCCGGGCTGTGCCTGGAGACGCAGCACTTCCCCGACTCGCCCAACCACCCGGCCTTCCCCTCCACGGTCCTGCGGCCCGGCGAGCTGCGTACCTCCTCGACCACCTACCGCTTCACGGCATAGCTCTCAGCACCAGCAGCGCCACGTCGTCGCGCGATGGCTCCGCGGCGAAGGAGTCGACGGCCTGCCGTACCCGCTCGGCGACGGCGTGCGCGCTCAGCCCGCCGCAGCCGGCCAGGATCCGCGCCAGCCCGTCGTCGTCGTCCAGCAGCCGCCCGCCGTTGCGCCGCTCGGTCACGCCGTCGGTCACGCACAGCAGCACCTCCTCCGGCGCCAGCTCGAACGTCTCGGCGAAGAACCGCGTCCCGCTCTCGATGCCGAGCAGCAGCTGCGGGGTGGCCACGACCTCGACCAGGCCGCCCTTGCGCAGCACCAGCGGCGGTGGATGCCCGGCCGAGGCGACCGTGCACCGCGCCCCGCCCTGCGGCAGCGGCGTCATCTCGCCGCACAGCAGGCTGAGGAAGCGCAGATCGTCCCCCTCGTCGAGGATCGTCCTGTTCAGCCGGTCCAGGATGTCATCGACCGCGTACTTCTCCTTCGCCAGCAGCCGTACGGCATGCCGCGCCAGCCCGGTCACCGCCGCCGCCTCAGGCCCGCTGCCGCACACGTCGCCCAGCGCGAAACACCAGTGGTCGGCCACGGTGAACAGGTCGTAGAAGTCGCCGCCCACGTCGGCGCCCTCCTCGGCCGGCTGGTAGACCACCGCCGACTCCAGCCCCGGCATGGCCGCCGCGCGCATCGGCAGCAGGCTGCGCGCCAGCACCCTGGACGTGGTGACCTGCCGGTCGTACAGCATCGCGGTGTGCAGGTTGAGCGCGACCAGCCGGCACAGGTCGGTCAGCAGCGTGCTCAGCTCCAGCGGCAGGATCGGCTCGCGGCGCCCGATCACCAGCGCGCCGTGCGACCTGCCCTCGGTGAGCAGCGGGAACGACAGCACGTTCTCGGCCAGCAGCGCCAGGGTGGGCTGGGTGGCGGGCTGGTTCGGCAGCGAGGGCAGCTGCCGGCGCAGATCGGCGATGCACCGCTCCTCGGCGTGCCAGACGTGCGCGAGCCTGGTCACCCCCGTCAGGTCGGTCAGGTAGACGGCCGCCCACGCGGCCAGCTTGGGCACCACGAGCTGGGCGGTCAGCGCGGCGAGCAGGTCGGGGTCGTGCACCCCCGCGAGCAGCTCGCCAGCCTCGGCCAGGAACGCCAGCCTGCCCCGGTGAGCCCGCTCCTGCTCGGCCAGCCCCTCCCTGCGCACGCCGTCGGCCACCTGGTCGGCCACGTGCTGCAGGTTGACGGTCAGCTGCTCGTCGAAACGCCCCGGCGAAGCGGCCGTGATCACCAGGTAGCCCACGACCTCGCCGGAGACCCGCAGCGGCGCGCACGCCAGCGAGCGGGCGCCCAGTTGCTCGGCCAGCTCCACGTCGCCGGCCAGCAGGTCGTCGACCAGGGCCGGCGTCTTGCGCGCCGCGTCGAACACCCCGGCCGCCAGCACGCCCACCAGGCCCGCCGTACGGCCCGCGCCCGCCGCCACGCCGAATCCGGGACCCTCCTCGGCCCGCGTCAGCACGTAGGCGGCGTCGGCGCCGCTGGAGCCGTGGATGATCTGCGCGATCGTCTCGAACAGCTCGGGCAGCGGCCGGCGGCTGGCCAGCAGGTCCTTGATCCGGCGGCCCGCCTCCCGCCGCATCGGCGCGGGCGGCGGCGTCAGGACGTAGCGGTGGTCGGCCGAGACCACCAGCCAGATCGAGTGGCCGTCGTTGCGCAGGTGGGAGATGTAGACGGGGATCAGATTCCCGTCGACGTGCCGCATCCGCGACTCCCCTCGCCAGCGGCGCAGGCGCAGGGTGTCGGTCAGCGACAGCGCGTACGGGCCGTGCGCGCGCCAGGCCACCAGCTCCGTCAGCGGCATGCCCGCGGCCTCGTCCGCCTGCCAGCCGAGCAGCGCGGCGGCCTCCTGGTTCCACGACTCGACCCGGCCGTGCTCGTCGGCGATGACGGTCGCCACGTGCAGCGTGCCGACGGGCGCGACCGTGGAGGCCGGGGCCGCCGCGGGGGCCGACAGCTCGCCGTTGCCGTCGGCCAGCTCGATGCGCACCCACACCCGCTTGGCCGACCTGGTGTAGGTCACCCCCCACGCGTCGGCCAGCATGGCCGCGAGCGCCAGCCCCCTGCCGGAGGTCGGCAGCGTGCTGACCGGCGCCCACTCGGCCGCCAGGATCGTGCGCGTGGGGTGGCGGTCGTCCACCTCGATCTCCAGCTTCGGCGGCGTCGCGCCCACGTCCAGCCGGCAGGTCACCTCGATCCCCGTGCCCGCGTGCACCACCGCGTTGGTGACGAGCTCGCTGGTCAGCAGCACCGCGTCCTCGGCCACGTGACTCAGGCGCCAATGGCCGAGCGTGTCGCGCACGAACTCGCGCGCGGCCGCCGGCGCCTGGGGGGTGCCCTCGAAGGCGGCTTTCGAGGCCTGGATGGTTTCCACTACGTCGTCCTAGAACATCACTCGATGTGGCAGCTTGGTCACTCTCAGAGTGGCAGACTGAGGACCCGTTATACCGCCAGTTGTGAAGAAGGCCGCCCATGGTCGCGCAGTTGGAACCCCCACTCGCTCCTGGAACGCTCCAGGCCGCCGATCTCCGACCGCTGCTCGTGGCCCTGCAGGGCCTGCGCGACGGCAACTTCCGCGCCCGGCTCGACCTGCCGGGCGACCCGTTCCTCGCCCAGCTCGTGATGGCCTTCAACCAGGTCGTCGACCGCAACGAGCACCTGGCGGGCGAGCTGACCAGAGTACGCGCCGAGGTCGCCCGTCAGGGCCACCTCGACGAAAGGATCACCACCAGCCCCGGCGCCGGAACGTGGGCGGTGAACGTGTCGGCGGTCAACAGCCTCATCGACGCGCTGGTGATCCCGGCGGCCAAGGCGACCAGGGTGCTCAACGCGGTCGCGGACGGCGACCTGTCGCAGCGGGTCGACCTGCAGGAGGACAACCGGCCGCTGCGCGGCGGGCTGCGCCTGATGGGCAAGGCGGTCAACCGCATGGTCGACCAGCTCGCGCTGTTCTCCGGCGAGGTCACCCGGGTGGCGCGCGAGGTCGGTACCGAGGGCAGGCTCGGCGGCCGGGCCAAGGTCCAGGGCATGTCGGGCAGCTGGCGCGACGTGACCGAGGCGGTCAACGCCATGGCGGGGCGGCTGACCGCGCAGGTGCGCGACATCGCCGTGGTGACCACGGCGGTTGCGAGGGGAGATCTGACCCGCCAGGTGACGGTCGAGGCCACGGGCGAGCTGCTCGAGCTGAAGCTGACCGTCAACACGATGGTGGACCAGCTGTCGGCCTTCGCCGACGAGGTGACCAGGGTGGCCCGTGAGGTCGGCACCGAGGGCAGGCTGGGCGGCCAGGCGCAGGTGCGGGGGATGAGCGGCGTCTGGAAGGACCTGACCGACAACGTCAACTTCATGGCCTCGAACCTGACCACCCAGGTGCGCTCGATCGCCCAGGTGACCACGGCGGTGGCCAACGGCGACCTGTCGAAGAAGATCACGGTCGACGCCCGGGGCGAGATCCTGCAGCTGAAGGACACGATCAACACGATGGTCGATCAGCTGTCGGCCTTCGCCGACGAGGTGACCAGGGTGGCCCGCGAGGTCGGCACCGAGGGGCAGCTGGGCGGCAGGGCCGAGGTGAAGGGCGTCTCCGGCACCTGGAAGGACCTCACCGACAACGTCAACTTCATGGCCTCCAACCTGACCACGCAGGTGCGTGCCATCGCGCAGGTCACCACCGCAGTGGCACAAGGCGATTTGTCACGAAAAATCACCGTTGATGCCCGGGGCGAGATCCTGCAGCTGAAGGACACCATCAACACGATGGTGGACCAGCTGTCGGCCTTCGCCAGCGAGGTGACCAGGGTGGCCCGCGAGGTGGGCACCGAAGGTCAGCTCGGCGGCCGGGCGGAGGTGCGCGGGGTGTCGGGCACCTGGAAGGACCTGACCGACAACGTCAACTTCATGGCCGACAACCTCACCAGCCAGGTGCGCTCGATCGCGCAGATCGCCACGGCGGTGGCCAACGGCGACCTGTCCAAGAAGATCAGGGTTGACGCGCGGGGCGAGATCCTGCAGCTCAAGGACACCATCAACACCACCGTCGACCAGCTGTCCGCCTTCGCCGACGAGGTGACGCGCGTGGCCCGCGAGGTGGGCACCGAGGGCAGCCTGGGCGGCCAGGCGCAGGTCCGCGGGGTGTCGGGCGTCTGGAAGGACCTGACCGACAACGTGAACTTCATGGCCTCCAACCTCACCAGCCAGGTCCGCAACATCGCCCAGGTCGCCACCGCCGTGGCCAACGGCGACCTGTCCAAGAAGATCGACGTGGACGCCCGCGGCGAGATCCTCGAGCTCAAGACCACGATCAACACGATGGTCGACACGCTGTCCTCCTTCTCCTCCGAGGTGACCCGGGTGGCCCGCGAGGTGGGCTCGGAAGGCAGGCTGGGCGGCCAGGCCGAGGTCGAGGGCGTCTACGGCACCTGGGAGCGGCTGACCAAGAACGTCAACGAGCTCGCGGGCAACCTCACCACCCAGGTGCGCGCCATCGCCGAGGTGGCCAGCGCCGTCGCCCAGGGCGACCTGAGCCGCTCGATCAGCCTCGAGGCCAAGGGCGAGGTGGCCGAGCTGAAGAACAACGTCAACCTCATGGTCGCCAACCTGCGCGAGACCACCAGGGCCAAGGACTGGCTGGAGTCCAACCTGGCCCGCATCGCCGGCCTGATGCAGGGACACCGCGACCTGGTCGAGGTCGCCGACCTCATCCTGCGCGAGCTCACCCCGCTGGTCAGCGCCCAGTACGGCGCCTTCTTCCTGGCCGACCCCGACTCGCGCGGCGGCGAGCTGGCCTTCATCGCCGGGTACGGCGCGGCCCACGACCGTGACGTGCTCCAGGACCCCGGAACCCCGGGCCCGGGCCTGATCAGGCAGGCCGCGCTGGAGAAGAAGCGCATCCTGCTCGACGACGTGCCGCCCGACTACATCAAGGTGCACACCGCGCTGGGCGAGGCGGCCCCCGCCAGCGTGGTGGTGCTGCCCATCCTGTTCGAGGACAACGTGCTCGGCGTGGTCGAGCTGGCCTCCTTCAGCCGCTTCAGCGAGGTCCACCTGGCCTTCTTCGACCAGTTCGTGGTCACGATCGGCGTGGCGATCAACACGATCATCGCCAACGCCCGCACCGAGTCGCTGCTGTCGGAGTCGCAGCGCCTGGCGCAGCAGCTGCAGGGCCGCTCGGACGAGCTGCAGCGCCAGCAGGCCGAGCTGCGCAGGTCCAACGCCGCGCTGGAGGAGAAGGCGCACCTGCTGGCCACCTCCTCGCGCTACAAGTCCGAGTTCCTGGCCAACATGTCGCACGAGCTGCGCACCCCGCTCAACAGCCTGCTCATCCTGGCCAGGCTGCTGGCGGACAACCCCGGCAACAACCTGTCCGAGCAGGAGGTGGAGTTCGCCACCACGATCCACAACGCGGGCAGCGACCTGCTGCAGCTCATCAACGACATCCTCGACCTGTCCAAGATCGAGGCGGGCAGGATGGACGTCCGCCCGGAGAACCTGCCGCTGAACAAGCTGCTCGACTATGTCGAGGCCACCTTCAGGCCGCTCACGATCGACCGCGGGCTCAAGCTCGAGATCAACGTGGGGCCCGGCGTGCCACGGGAGCTGTACAACGACGAGCGCCGGCTGCAGCAGATCCTGCGCAACCTGCTGTCCAACGCGGTCAAGTTCACCGCGGCGGGCGAGGTCAGACTGGAGGTCTCCATCTCCGAGGGCGTGCTCGAGGACACCGCCGCCGACGTGATCGCCTTCGCCGTCAGCGACACCGGCATCGGCATCGCCGCCGACAAGCTGCCCGCCATCTTCGGCGCCTTCCAGCAGGCCGACGGCACGACCAGCCGCAAGTACGGCGGCACGGGGCTGGGCCTGTCGATCAGCAGCGAGATCGCCAGGCTGCTCGGCGGCGAGATCCACGCCAGCAGCCAGCCGGCCGCCGGCAGCACGTTCACGCTCTACGTGCCGGCCAGGTGTGTGGCCTCGGGCGCCATGACCGAGCCCGGCGCGCGCGAGAGCGATCCAGAACGGCACCCGATCGAGCCGACGCGCAAGCACGTCGAGGTCCGCAGCGCCGCCCAGGTGCAGGCCGAGTGGCCGTCGGTCGACGGCGGCGACGACTGGCACTCGGCGGCCCGGCTCAGCGAGCTGAGCGAGGGCCCGGTCGGGCGGACGCTCACCGGCAGGCGGGTCCTCATCGTCGACGACGACATCCGCAACGTGTACGCGCTCACGCACGTCCTCGGCCGCCTGGGCATGGAGGTCGTCTACGCCGAGAACGGCAGGGAGGGCATCGAGGCGCTCGAGCGCGACGAGAAGATCTCGCTGGTGCTGATGGACGTGATGATGCCCGAGATGGATGGCTACGAGACCCTCGCCGCCGTCAGGCAGATGCCCAGGTTCGCCGACCTGCCGATCATCGCGCTGACGGCCAAGGCGATGCCCGGCGACAGGGAGAAGACGATCTCCTGCGGCGCCTCCGACTACGTGCCCAAACCGGTCGACCTCGACCACCTGCTGGAGGTGATGCGGGGATGGCTCGCCGGCGAGCGGGAGGGACCGCAATGAACCGCCAGGTCAAGATCCTGCTGGTCGACGACAACGAGGACAGCCTGATCGCGCTCGAGGCGGTCCTGCGCCCGCTGCAGCAGCAGCTGTTCAAGGCCAGGTCCGGCCAGGAGGCGATGAAGCTGATGCTGCGCAACGACTTCGCGGTCGTGCTGCTGGACGTGCTGATGCCGGGCATGGACGGCTTCGAGACGGCCGCCCACGTCAAGCGCCTCGACCAGACGCGCGACGTGCCGATCATCTTCCTGACCGGCACCGACACCGGCGCGGGCGCGGCCTTCCGCGGCTACGCCGTGGGCGCCGTCGACTACATCACCAAGCCCTTCGACCCGTGGGTGCTGCGCTCCAAGGTCGCCGTCTTCATCGACCTGTTCCGCAAGAACGTGGAGCTGCAGCAGCAGGCGGCGTTGCTCTGCGAGCTCGTGCGCGGCGACGGCGAGCCGTCGGGCGGCTGCCAGATCCTTTCCGGCTTCGCCGAGCGGCTGCGGGCCGTGGAGGAGAAGCTGGCCGCCCTGGGGGAGGACCGCCCCGACGACAAGGGGCTCACCGAGGCGGTCAAGGACCTCGCCGACCGGGTGGCGGCCATGCGGGCCGCCTTCGACTCGGTCGTGCTCTGACGCCTGTACGGCGGGCCGCCGCGGTTCCCGGGGCGCGGGTTCGGGGCGGCCTGCCGTACGGGTGGACGGGCCGTACAGCAGAGCGGACATTTCGGACAACCGGCGAGCCTCAGTGATCTGGGCGGGGTCTCCGACGTACCTTTGGCATCATGGCCACCCGTACGCCGAAAAGCGCATCGAAGGGGCCGGCGAAGCGGTCGGCCTCGTCACGCTCGACCTCCACCAAGCGGAGGTCCACGGCGTCGGGACGTTCACCGGCACGCAAGCCGCCGATGACCCACCAGGACCCGATCAGCTGGGTCTTCACGATGATCGGCAAGCTGATCGTCGGGCTCTGGATGCTGTTCGCCAACGGCCTGGGCAGCGCGGCCCGGGCGCTGGGCAAGAACGCGCGCGAGCTGGACCCCGCCCACCGGCGCGACGGGGTGGGGCTGGCGTGGCTGGCGGGCGCGATCGTGCTGGCCGCGATGACCTGGCGCGACGCGCAAGGCTCGGTCTCGCACGTGGTCAACACGTTCGTGCACTCCGTGTTCGGCTCGCTGGCCTGGACGGTGCCGATCCTGCTCGGGCTGCTGTCCTGGCGCTACCTGCGCCATCCCGACCAGAACGCCGACACCGGGCGCATGGTGATCGGGTGGAGCGCGCTGCTGATCGGCGTGCTCGGCGTGATCCACGTGGCCAACGGCACGCCGTACCCGGCGGGCACCCAGACCGACGGGATGGACAAGATCGCGCAGGCGGGCGGCCTGGTGGGGTTCATCGTGTCGGCGCCGCCGATGAGCATCCTGCCGGCCTTCATCACGATCCCGCTGCTGCTGATCCTGTCGGGGTTCGGGATCCTGGTGATCACGGCGACTCCCGTGCACCGCATCCCCGAGCGGCTCGGCGAGCTCAAGCACCTGCTGTTCGAAAGGCACGCGCCCGCCGAGTCCGGGCAGCCGGCCAAGAAGCGGGTGCGCAAGACCGACAAGCCCGCGTCGGCCGACTCGGTCAAGCCCTACGACACACCCGTGCTCGCCGAGGACTCCAAGAAGCACTCGCCGGAGATCGTGCCGGGGCTGACCGACGAGGAGGACGAGACTCCCGTCCCCGTGCCCCGCAAGAGCGAGCCGCCCGAGCCGACCCCGGCTCCGCGCAAGGTCGAGCAGCTCGTGCTGTCCCCGCAGGCCGGGCCGTACATCCTGCCTGACCTGCAGAACCTCAAGCAGGGCAGCGCGCCCAAGCCGCAGACCAAGGCCAACACCGTGGTGGTCAACGCGCTGACCAGCGTGCTCGAGCAGTTCACCATCGACGCGCAGGTGATCGGCTTCACCCGCGGCCCGACGGTGACGCGCTACGAGATCGAACTCGGGCCCGCGGTCAAGGTCGAGAAGGTCACCGCGCTCACCAAGAACATCGCCTACGCGGTCAAGTCCGCCGACGTGCGGATCCTGTCGCCCATCCCGGGCAAGTCCGCGATCGGCGTGGAGATCCCCAACGCCGACAAGGACCTGGTGGCGCTGGGAGACGTGCTGCGCGCCCAGGTGGCGCAGGCCGACCACCACCCGATGATCGTCGGGCTGGGCAAGGACGTCGAGGGCCGCACGATCGTGGCGAACCTCGCCAAGATGCCGCACCTGCTGATCGCGGGCGCCACCGGGGCCGGTAAGTCCGTCTGCGTCAACGGGCTCATCACCAGCATCCTGATGCGGGCCACGCCGGACGAGGTGCGCATGGTGCTGGTCGACCCCAAGCGGGTCGAGCTCAGCGTGTACGAGGGCATCCCCCACCTGATCACCCCGATCATCACCAGCCCGAAGAAGGCCGCAGAGGCCCTCGAATGGGTGGTGGGGGAGATGGACCGCCGCTACGACGACCTGGCCGCCTCCGGCTTCCGGCACGTGGACGAGTTCAACAAGGCCGTGCGGGCGGGCAAGCTGCAGCCTCCGCCCGGCAGCGAGCGCGTCTACCAGCCCTACCCCTACCTGCTGGTGATCGTGGACGAGCTGGCCGACCTGATGATGATCGCTCCGCGCGACGTGGAGGACTCCATCGTCCGCATCACCCAGCTGGCCCGCGCGGCCGGGATCCACCTGGTGATCGCCACCCAGCGGCCGTCCGTCGACGTCGTGACCGGCCTGATCAAGGCCAACGTGCCCTCCAGGCTGGCCTTCGCGGTGTCGTCGCTGACCGACTCCCGGGTCATCCTCGACCAGCCCGGCGCCGACAAGCTGGTCGGCCAGGGTGACGCCCTGTTCCTGCCGATGGGCGCGAGCAAGCCCATCCGCATCCAGAACGCGTTCGTGTCGGAGAAGGAGATCGCCGACATCGTCACGCACTGCAAGGGGCAGATGCAGGCCGAGTACCGCGAGGACGTGGCCGCCGCGCCGGTCAAGCGCGAGATCGACGAGGACATCGGCGACGACCTCGACCTGGTCATCCAGGCCGCCGAGCTGATCGTGACGACCCAGTTCGGCTCGACCTCGATGCTGCAGCGCAAGCTCCGCGTCGGGTTCGCCAAGGCCGGACGGCTGATGGACCTGCTGGAGTCCAGGAACGTCGTGGGCCCCAGCGAGGGCTCCAAGGCTCGCGAGGTGCTCGTCAAGCCCGATGATTTGCCGGGTTTGCTAGCCGACCTGCGCGGCGAATGACCCCAATGCCTCCCCGCCGGACGATTACTGATTGAATGTGAACCACTACGCAACGTCGTGGGGGCGGGGAGGCGTTTTGCCGTGCAGGAGCAGCAGAGCATAGGAGCCATGCTGGCCACGGCCAGGAGGGCACGAGGACTGACAGTCGGGCAGCTGAGCGCGATCACACGGATCCGCGAGGCACTCATCTACGCCATCGAGCGGGACGACTTCTCCCTGTGCGGGGGTGACTTCTACGCCAGGGGGCACGTCAAGGCCATCTCCAAGGTCGTCGGCCTGGATCCGACGGCCATGGTCCACCTCTACGACGAGCAGCACGGCGGCGCGCCGCAGCCGGTCAGGGCGGCGGCCGTCTTCCAGGCGGACAAACGGGTCAAGCTGCGCGAGCGGCGCGGGCCGAACTGGACGCTCGCGCTGGGGGTGGCGCTGGCGATCGTGGTGGTCTTCGGCGTCATGCGGGCCATGGGCGGCTCCGACGAGACGCACATGACCGCCGTGAAGGGTGACCACGGCGTGCCTCCGAACGCGCCGTTCACGGACCCGCCGCGCCGCAACCACGGGGCGGCGGCGGGCCAGAAGCCGAAGCCGAAGCCGAAGAACATGGTCGTCGTGCGGGTGAAGGCGAAACGGGCTTCCTACCTGAACGTGAGCGACGCCAACGGCAAGCGGTTGTTCGCCGGCACCCTGGACGCGGGGAAGAGTTCCACGTGGAAGTCCAAGTCCGCGGTCAAGATGATCATTGGCGATGCCGGAGCGGTATTGCTGCAGGTCAACGGCAAGAATCTGGGGCATCCCGGCGGCAAGGGCGAGATGGTTTCGCGTACTTTCGGGCCTTCCACACCGCGACCGCGGTAGGCCGTGCAACAGCGGTGGCCAACTCCCGATACCGTAGTGTCACCATGTCATCCCGCCGAACCGTATCTCTGATCACCCTGGGCTGCGCGCGCAACGAGGTCGACTCCGAGGAGCTCGCCGCGCGGCTCGACGCTGCCGGTTGGGACCTCGGCGACGACAGTCCCGACGTCGTCGTCGTCAACACGTGCGGCTTCATCGACTCGGCCAAGAAGGACTCGATCGACACCCTGCTGGCCGCCGCCGACACCGGGGCCAAGGTGGTGGCCGCGGGTTGCATGGCCGAGCGCTACGGCAACGAGCTGGCCGAGGCGCTGCCCGAGGCGAGCGCGGTCATCTCCTTCGACGACTACGGCGACATCGGCGCGCGCCTCGACGACGTGGTCGCCGGGCGGGCGCTCAAGCCGCACACGCCGCGCGACCGCCGCACCCTGCTGCCCATCTCGCCTGTGGAACGTGCCGGGAGCCGCAACATCCCCGGCCACGGCGGCGACCTGCCCGCGGGCGTCGCCCCCGCGAGCGGGCCCCGGGTGCTGCGCAAGCGGCTCGACGAGAGCCCGGTGGCCTCGCTCAAGCTGGCCTCCGGCTGCGACCGCCGCTGCACGTTCTGCGCGATCCCGGCCTTCCGCGGGTCGTACGTCTCGCGTGACCCCGAGGAGCTGATGGCCGAGGCCGACTGGCTGGCCCACCGCGGCGTCCGCGAGCTCGTCCTGGTCAGCGAGAACTCCACCTCCTACGGCAAGGATCTGGGCGACCTGCGGGCCCTGGAGACGCTGCTGCCGCGCCTGGCGGCCGTCGAGGGCATCGACCGGGTCCGCGTCAGCTACCTGCAGCCGGCCGAGCTGCGTCCCGGGCTGCTGGAGACCATCGCGGCCACCGAGGGCGTCGCGCCGTACTTCGACCTGTCCTTCCAGCACGCCAGCGGCACCGTCCTGCGCAGGATGCGCCGCTTCGGCGACCCCGAGCGCTTCCTCGGCCTGCTCGACCAGGTCAGGGCGCTCGCGCCGGAGGCGGGCGTGCGCTCCAACTTCATCGTGGGCTTCCCCGGCGAGACCGAGGAGGAGTTCGAGGCGCTCGTCGGGTTCCTCGAGCGGGCTCGGCTCGACGTGATCGGCGTGTTCGGCTACTCCGACGAGGACGGCACCGAGGCCGCCACCCTGCCGGGCAAGCTCGACCAGGACCTCGTCGACGAGCGCGTGCGCTTGCTGACCGAGCTGGCCGAGGAGCTCACCGCCCAGCGCGCGGAGGAGCGCATCGGCACCGAGGTCGACGTCCTCATCGACGAGGACCTGGGCGACGGCGGCTACGAGGGCCGCGCCGCCCATCAGGGGCCCGAGGTCGACGGCTCGGTCACGGTGCAGGGCATCGGCCTGGTGCCCGGCCAGATCGTCCGCGCCGTGGTGGTCGACGCCGAGGGCGTCGACCTCATCGCACGCATCAAGGCCGACCCATGACCAAGGACGAGCGCCGCGTGGTGAGCCCGTGGAACATCGCCAACGTCCTCACGGTCACCCGGTTGGCGCTCGTCCCCTTCTTCGTCGTGTGCATGTTCCTGCCGGGCACGGGGTGGCGCCTGGCCGCGCTCGGGGTGTTCGCGGTGGCCTCGATCACCGACCACCTCGACGGTGAGCTGGCCAGGCGGTACGGCCTCATCACCGACTTCGGCAAGATCGCGGACCCGATCGCCGACAAGGCGCTCACCGGGGCCGCGCTGGTGTGCCTGTCGCTCCTGAACGAGCTGCCGTGGTGGGTGACGATCGTCATCCTGGGGCGGGAGCTCTGCATCACGCTGCTGCGCCTCATGCTGCTGCGGCGGGCGGTCATCCCGGCCTCGTACGGGGGCAAGGTCAAGACGGTGCTGCAGATCGCGGCGATCGTGCTGTACATCCTGCCCTGGGGGTCCGACGTGCTGCGGTGGGTGGTCATGGGGGCCGCCGTGGTGGTGACGGTGGGCACGGGGGTCGACTACGTCGTCCGCGCCATCAAACTCCGCCGCGTGGCCAGGCAGGTCCGGGGGGATTGACGCGCTCTCCAGCCTGAAGGCTGGAGATTCAGCCTGTGCCGCACACGCGGCACTTCTGTCGGCTTCCTGTTTCGCTGGGTCCTGCCCTCCGCTAGGCGGGTCTTACGGTCCCTCCGCAGGCGTTTAGCCTCTCCGCCCGTCCAGCGGCGAGGATGTTGATCGCAGCGTTCACGTCTCGGTCGTGGGTCGCACCGCAGGCGCACTCCCACGTTCGGATGTTCAACGGTATCTTGTCGGCCAGCAGCCCGCACGCCGAGCACAGCTTGCTGGACGGGAAGAACCGGTCGATCTTGACGAACGCCCTGCCATACCGTCGTGCCTTGTACTCCAGCATGGCGACGAACTGGGACCAGCCCGCGTCGTGCACGGACCTGGCCAGCCTCGTACGGCCCAGACCGGACACCGACAGGTTCTCCGCGTACACCGCTTGGTTGTCGCGGATGATCTGTGTGGAGAACTTGTGTGCCCAGTTGCGGCGCGCGTCGGACACCCTGGCGTGCGCCTTGGCGACCTTGACTCTGGCTTTCTGTCTGTTCGCTGAACCCTTTTCTTTCCTGGACAGCGCCTTCTGTGCCTTCCGCAAACGGCGTTCGGCCCGGCGTAGCAGGCGCGGGTTGTCCACCTTCCGGCCATCCGACAGGATCGCGAAATGCGTCAACCCGAGGTCGATCCCCACCTCGTTGTCTGTTTCCGGCAACGGCGCGTCGTTCGTCTCGACCACGAACGAGGCGAAATATCGGCCCGCCGCGTCTTTGACTACCGTCACACTCGAGGGCTCGGCGGGTAGGTCTCGCGACCAGCGAACAGACACGTCCCCGATCTTCGGCAGGCGCAGCTTCTCGCCTGGAGTGATCGAGAACCGGGCGTTCTTGGTGAACCGGATGGCCTGTCGGTTGTCCTTCTTCGACCTGAATCGGGGCGGGGCGATCCTCGGCCCTTTCCGCTTGCCGGTGATCGAGGCGAAGAAGTTGTGGTATGCGCTGTTCAGGTCGGCGAGCGCCTGCTGAAGGATTACGGCCGACACCTCGCCCAGCCATGAGCGTTCCGACGTCTTCTTCGCCTGCGTGATGACCCGCTTGGACAGATCTCCATCGGAGATGTACGGCAAGCCCTTCTCGCGGACTTCCTGTCGCATGCGCAGCCCGTCGTTGAATACCGTCCGCGCGCACCCGAACGCGCTGGCCAGCGCTTGACGCTGACCAGCGGTCGGGTAGAGGCGGAAGTTGTATCGAAGCTGCACAGATCAATTGTACATCCACGTACATGAAGGTGCGTCCAAGTACCATGACGTGCATGGAATCCGAAGAGATGAGCGTCGCCGAAGCGCGAAGCCAGTTCGCCGATGTCCTCAACGATGCGGCGGTACGGGGGCGGATCACGTACATCACCAACCGGGGACGGCGGTACGCCGCCGTGGTGCCCGTACAGGTCGCCGAGACTGCAGAGCGCACGCAGGACGAACACTGATCCTTAGGGCACGCTCGGGCCTGGCGGCTCTCCCGCGCGGACCCTTCACCCCCTGCCTGAAGGCCGGAGCGCTGGCCCGCATCCTGGTAGCGGCCCTCCTGTTTGTGGCGAGCGTCCTTTTCTGAGGCGGTGTGCTCTTGTACGGCGGCCCTCCCCTTTGCGGCGGGTGTGCTCTTGTACGGCGGTCTGTTCTTGTACGGCTGGCCGCCGCCCGCCGTCGTCGCTCAGGGTCTGTGTCCGGCGCCGCTGGCGAGTCGTGGCCACTTGCTCGCCGTTACGGCTCTTCATAGCCCGTCTCCCACGGTCCCGCCTCACCCGCCATAAGGGGCGCCGGCTTCGCCGTACACCTTCTCTCCGACGCGGCGCCTGGGGAGGCCCGCCTTGGGGAAGTCGTCGGGATCGTGGGGGGTTTGTGGGCGGAGGGGTGGAGGGGCTGGGGTGCCAGGTGTGTGGGGTGGGGGGGTTGGGAGGTGGGGTGGGCGGAGTGGGGGGCGGGAGAGGTGGCGGCGTGGTTGGGTGGAGGGGTGGGTGAGGAGCGGCGGGTGCGGGTGGCGGCTGAGGTGTTGGAGTTGCTGGTTCGGGAGGGTACGACCGTGGCGGTGGCCGAGTCGCTGACCGGAGGGTTGATCGGGGCGACGATTACCGCGGTGTCCGGGTCGTCCAAGGCGTTCCGTGGCGGGGTGATTTCTTATGCCACGGATCTGAAGCGCGACTTGCTGGCCGTACCCGAGGAACTGCTGCGCAGGGAGGGGGCCGTGCATCCGGAGGTGGCGGCGGCGATGGCCAGGGGAGTGGCGCGCGTGTGCGGGGCGAGTTATGGGCTGGCCGTGACAGGGGTGGCGGGGCCTGATCCGCAGGACGGGAGGGCCGTGGGGACCGTTTTCGTGGCCGTGAGCGGGCCCGGTGGGCGGGTCTGGGGGAGGGAACTGGCGCTGCGGGGGTCGCGCGAACAGATCCGGGAAGGCACGGTGGACGAGGCAGTCGATCTCCTTGCAGGTGTGCTGAAGGCGAACATAGGGGAACATTCCGGGTGATTACCGTGTTACGTCCCGAGCGAACATGCGAACCACGGTCTGACGCGGTGTCGGTGGATACGGGTACGGTGGAGCTGTGAGTGAGGTCCGTGAGCCATCTGCAAGCACCGAGCGCCCGGCAGGCGGGCCTAATGCGTCACGCAACGAGCCACGCGCGGCGGGCCAAGGACGGAGACGTCCGATGATGACGGCGAGGAGTATGTACGAAGCCACGAAGAAGAATGACCGGCACGACCCGATCGCGCGGGGCGTGGTGAAATCATCCACGCCGGGGAGGGAGCGACAGATGATCTTGCTGCGTCAGCTGCTCGGTGACGTGCTGAGGCGGTTGCGAGTGCGACAGGGACGCACGCTGCGCGAGGTTTCCACGCTGGCGCGGGTCTCGCTCGGTTACCTGTCCGAGGTTGAGCGTGGCCAGAAGGAGGCGTCCTCCGAGCTGCTCGCGTCCATCTGCGGCGCGCTTGGGGTTCCGCTGTCCCAGGTGCTGCGTGAAGTCTCGGATCAGTTCGCGCTGGCAGAGCTTCAGGCGACCCCCGTGCTGTCCGACGTGCCGGAGCACGAGCGCCTGCCCCTCGCCGAGACCGTCCCGGGTTCGGCGATCCCCGACTACCCCGAGGTCAAGGCCATGGTGGCCGCCTAGCGAGGCTGGCAGCCATCACACCACAGGATCAACCTCTCCTGTGGCTGTGCCCCCATCTCCCCTCGGTTGATGCGAGTGCCGCATCGGCGACAGGGTCGGCCCGCCCTGCCGTAAACCCACGTCTGGTTCCCCGGACGGCGATCGCCCGTGGTCACTGTGGCCGCGTGATCCTTGTTCGCGTCCAGCAGCCGCTGCGCGAGCGAGACCAGGCCGTCCAGATCCTCGATCTCACCCACCTCCCGCCACGGCCAGACCCCGCGCAGGAACAGCGTCTCCGCCCGGTAGATCGTCCCGATCCCGGCGAGGTTGCGCTGGTCGAGCAGTGCCTCCCCGATCGTCCGCGCCGGATCGGCGCGCAGGCGCCTGACCACCTCCTGCGGATCCCAGTCGGCACCCAGCAGGTCAGGCCCCAGATGGCCGACCACGCGGTCCTCCTCGGCGGTCTTCACCAGGTCCACCATGCCGAGCTTGACGCCCATGGCCTGCCATTCGGCGTTGGCCAGGATCAGCCGCACCTGGTCGCCAGGCGGCGGGCGCCGGCCGGGCGGCACGATGCGCCAGGAGCCGTCCATGCGCAGGTGGGTGTGCACGGTGAGGTCACCCTCGACGCGCGTGAGCAGGTGCTTGCCGCGTGACATCGTGGTCAGGACGGTCCGGCCGCTGAGGTCGGCGGTGGCGTAGCGGGGCACGCGGAAGTCCGACCGCGTGAGCACCCGCCCGTCCAGGGCGTCGCGCAGTTTGGCGGCCGTGCGGTAGACGGCGTCTCCCTCGGGCATGCGGCCAGTCTAGGAAGACCGAACGCATCCTCAACGGGTGCTCGACACGTATCGGCCTGCCTTCCCCGCGTAGACACGACTACGGGCAGGAAAACCTCAGGCGGCTGCGCCGGCTAGCCGCTCAGTGACCGCCAGATCCTGTCGGGCAGGATCCGGGCCGCCTCGGCCAGGTCGATGTCGCCGGCCCCCGCCAGCCAGCGCCTGGTCACCTCCGCGACCGGGCCGATCAGCAGCATCTCGACCTGTGCCATCGGCAGGTCCGCGACCGTCCCCGCCGCCACGTGCGGCCGCAGCCAGGCCACCAGCCTGGCCAGCCGCGGCGCCTTGTCCGCCGCTATCTGCTCGGCGTAGGGTCCCAGGTCGATCGCGTACGGCGCGGCGTGCACGAACCTGGCCTGGTCCGGGTGCTCGGCGGTGAAACCGAGGTAGGCCACCACCGCCTGCCGTACGCCGTCGCGGGCGCTCGAGGCGGGCTCCACGGCCGACAGCAGCGCGTCGAGCAGGTCGGCCATGCAGCGGCTGTACAGCGCGGCGGCCAGGCCTTCCAG
This sequence comes from Nonomuraea sediminis, assembly GCF_018531495.1. Classification (GTDB taxonomy): domain Bacteria; phylum Actinomycetota; class Actinomycetes; order Streptosporangiales; family Streptosporangiaceae; genus Nonomuraea; species Nonomuraea sediminis. The sequence continues at coordinate 63,813 of NZ_JAHDTI010000006.1, read as the reverse complement.
GCTGCCGAAGTGGTGGTAGAGGCTGCCCACGCTGACGCCGCTGCGCGTGGTCACGGCGCGCAGCGTGAAGTCGGCCGGGTACACCTCCAGGGCCGTGTCGAACAGCCGGCCGATCGTCTCCTCGCTGCGCTTGTGCCTGGTCACCCGGCCGACGTTAGCGCCTGCGCCTCCTGCCAGACGCGCCGGGCCAGTTCGCCGTCCGTGGCGGGCGGCTGGAGGGGGATCTCCTCGGTCAGGTTGAAGTACCGGCCCGTGCCGGGGTTGGCGGCCAGCCGTACGACGGGTTCGGCGCCCTCTTCAGGGGTGGCCCAGCCGCGCTTGGCCAGCTTGAGCAGCCAGCCGACGGGGCCGCGCCTGTCGCCGAGCCCGGTGCGGATCACGCCGGGATGAACGGCGTCGATCGTGATGCCGCGCTCGCGCCAGCGCTCGGCGAACAGCGGGACGGTCAGCAGGTTGCACAGTTTGGTGTCGGCGTAGGTCCTGATCTGGTGGAAGTCGGCGCCCACGGACGTCCTGCCCGGCTCGGCCCTGCCCTTGACGTAGAGCCCGGCGCTGACCTGGACGACCCGCGCCAACTGGTCCTCGAGCAGGTGGTTGAGCAGGAACGGGGCCAGGTGGTTGACGGCGAAGGACTCCTCGAGGCCGTCCTCGGTCAGCGTGCGGCGGCTTGGCCACAGCCCGGCGTTGTGGACGAGCACGTCGACGCGTTCTGTCCTGTCGCGCAGCTCACCTGCCAGGCGCTGGACGGAGGCGATCGTGGACAGGTCGCCCGTGACGGGCTCCACGTCGCCCCGCAGGGACGCGGCCGCCTGCTGCGGGTTGCGCGCGACCAGCAGGACCCGATGGCCGGCGCGGGCCAGTTGCTCGCAGATCGCGTAGCCGATGCCGCGATTGCCTCCTGTTACGACCACTGTCGACGTCATGCTGGAGAATCTTTCTAGAGAAATTCTCTAATTTCAACTGTGCAGAATGGACGGCATGCGAGGACGACGTCTGCGGGACTTCGGGCATTCGATCGGCCGCCTGGAGCCCGGGCCGCTCAACGCCATCACCGACGTGGCAGGGGTTCTGGTGGGGCAGAGCACGATCGTGGACGAGCGGCGGAGCGTCTACTCGGGCGTCACGGCGATCGTGCCCGAGGCCCTGGCCGGAGTGCGGGCCGTCCCCGCCGGGTTCCACGTCGGCAACGGCTACGGCAAGTTCGTGGGCACCACGCAGCTCGTGGAGCTCGGCGAGCTGGAGACGCCCATCCTGCTGACCTCGACGCTGTCCGCGTTCCGCGCGGCCGACGCCCTGCTGAGCTGGATCCTCGAGCGCAGGAGCGGGCCCGTCGTCACGGTCAACCCGGTGGTCGGCGAGGTGAACGACCTGTGGCTGACGACGGGCGAAGCGCGCCCTGTCACCGCCGAGCACGTCCACGCCGCCCTCGACGGGGCCTCGTCGCAGGCGCCCGAGCTGGGCAACGCCGGAGGCGGCACCGGGGCCTGCGCGCTGGGCTTCAAGGCGGGCATCGGTACGGCTTCGCGGCGGACGAGGCTGCGCGACCAGGAGACCACGGTCGGCGTGCTGGTTCAGGCGAACATGGGCGGGGACCTGCGGTTGCTGGGCCGTACGATCACGCCGGAGAGCCTCGGCTTCCTGCGGGCGGGTCCCGAGACCGACCGGGGTTCCTGCGTCGTCGTGATCGCGCTCGACGTGGCCTGCCCCGCGCTGCAGCTGTCGCGGATCGCGGCCAGGGGAGTCCTCGCGCTGGGCAGGGTCGGCGCCTCCTACAGCCACGGCAGCGGCGACTACGGGCTGGCCTTCTCCTCCGCGCATTCCGACGCGCCGAGGACGCTCGACCAGGTGGAGCTCGACAGGATCTTCACCGCGGTCCTGGACTCCGTGGAGGAGGCGGTGATCGACGCGCTGCTGGCGGCGCGGACGGTGCGCACGGCGGAAGGACGCGAGGCGGTCGCCCTCCCGCACGAGGTGCTCGGGGCCCTCGGCGGCTGAACGTCAGTCCCAGGCGGCGGGGTCGGCGGCGAGCTGGCGGACGCGTTCCGGCAGGGTTCCGGTGGCCACCTGGTCCAGCGTGACCTCCTCGAGGATGGCGCGCTCCGTGGCGCGCAGGGCGATCCACACCTGTTGCAGGGACTCGGCCGGCCCCCGGTATCCCACGTGCTCGGGGCGCTCGCCCCGGACGTTGGCCAGCGGGCCGTCGACCGCGCGGATCACGTCGGCGAGCGAGATCTCGCCCGCGGGCCTGGCCAGCACGTAGCCGCCCTCGGGACCACGCTGGCCTCGCACGAGACCGGCGCGGCGCATCTGGAGCAGAATGTTCTCCAGGTACTTGGGCGGCATGTCCTGCTCCTTGGCGAGCTCGCCCACGGTTGTCGGGCCGGCACCGGCTGCGGCGAGTTCGGCGGCGGCACGGAGGGCGTAGTCGACACGAGCGGATAGGCGCATGTTGTCGATTATCCCTCCTGGTGAACGTGGAAAGGGCATCGGATGCCTGGTCGGAGCGGGCTGTGTTCACGCGACCTGCGGCTGAACGACAAATCCGTCGTGAGTTTGTCTCGCGAAAAACCGAAGATCATGTCACATCAGGGACGCATGATCGTAACCGGGCGGCGGAATCTTGGGGCACCAAGGTAGGGAATCCTGCACTCCGGTAGAAAGAATCTCCACCGGGCGGCTACGCTTTGCAATTGCAAGCTCGCTCAGCGCTATGAATTTGCATGACATCTGCGCACAATCGGGGGCATAGCGCTGGGCGACTTCATTCCTGGCTTGCTGACGTCAGGCGCAACGTCGCGATGACGGGCAGGTGGTCCGAGAACGTCAGCCGCGGCGCCTGGGCGGAGACGGCCTCGAGACCCTCGCTGATCAGCACGTGGTCGATCCGCTCGACCGGCGCGTCGGCCGGGGAGGTACTGGGGTTCCCCAGCTTGAGCAGCGGGTCTGACAGGCCGGCGTCGAGCAGGACCCGCATCTGTGGGTCGGTGGGGCGGGTGTTCAGGTCGCCCGCCACCACCACCGGCCGCTCCGCCGCCAGTTTCCTGACGATGTCGGCCACCTCGGGGGCTTGGCCGACGGGTGCCTGGAGGTGGGTGTTGACGATGCCGACCTCCTTGCCGCCGACCTCGACGACCGCCTGCTGCGCCTGCGCGCCGGTCGGGTAGTCGTGCTTGCCGAGTTCCGTGGAGGACCACGTCTTGACCGGCAGGTTGGTCAGCAGCGCGTCACCCCACACGGCGTCGGCCGCCGGGGCGAAGTAGTAACGCATGCCGAGGCCTCTGGCGATCCTGGCCAGGTCGTCGTGGCCGCCGTTGAGCAGCCAGCCCCGGTCCACCTCGCTCAGCAGTACCACGTCTGGATGCCGCGCGGCGGCCCAGGCGGCGATCTGGTCGAGCGACAACCGGCCGTCGAGGCCGAACCCCATGCGGATGTTGTAGGTGATGAGCGTGAACGCGTCGCCCTGCTTGGTGCGCACGGGGATCTCCGGCTGCCAGGTCGCGGCGATCGCCAACGGGACGAGCACCAGGGAGGCGAGGGCGGGCTTCCACAGCAGCCTGCTCTTGACGATCTGGAACCGCTTGGGCATCAGCTCGGGGACCACGCCGACGCCCACGATCAGCAGCGCCGCGGCCGTGGGGAACGCCAGGTTCGGGAAGCCCAGATCCAGGTCGTAGGAGGCGTAGTAGCCAAACACGCCGACCAGGAACACCAGCCCGCCGCCGAGCATGGCCAGTCCAGGGCGCCGGTTGGCCCCGCGCGTCTGGATGAGCTCGCCAACCCACACGATCGCCACGGGGGCGGCCATATTCGACAGGAACGTCAAGGGAGTGAGCAGGACCAGAAGGATGCCGAAGACCAGCGAGAAGGGGGGCATGGAGGGCGGCTGCATGGCGCGCACAGTGAGCGCGAGCAGACAGAGGGCCAGCAGGCCGGGGAGAGCGAGTGTCACCAGGTCCGTGGTCGGGCCCGCGGCCGCCTTCGACCACGACGTCGCCGCCATGCCCACGATCAGGAGCGCGGGGCCGAAGAGGAACCAGGTACGAGACGGGGCGGGATCGCCGGGTTCCGCCAGGGCCTGCCGTACCAGGAAGAGGAAGGCCGCGCAGAGGGCCGCGACCGCGAGCCACGGGAGGACGCCGGGACGCCAGACCAGGTCGACGCCGTCCAGGAGCAGGTGGATCAGGACCGAGAAGGACAGGCCGCCCATCAGGCCCACCGGCACCGCGGCGGCAGGGACGAGCCGGGCGCAGCCGGTCAGGAAGAGCAGGCCCGCGCTGACGCCCACGGAGGAGGCGTAGAGCTGCAGCAGACCCGCCTGCAGGACGAGCAGGCACGCGACGAGGGCCACGGCCCCGCCGGCCAGGGCCCAGCGGGGGCGCAGCAGCAGCCCGAGGAACGGCAGGACGAACCAGGCGGCGGCGTACAGGCCCATGAGCTCCGGCGGCGTCTCCCCGGCGCGTCCGAACAGCGTGATCAGCGACGGCAGGAAGACGCGTAAGACGTCGAAGAACAGAGCCACGCCGAGCGCGAGGCAGAGCGCCGGCCACCGGGGGATGGTCATGAGGCATCCTCACGTCCCCAGAGCTCAGGGCGCAAGCGCTAAACTGCCAACAACCTTGACGATATGACGGTGGGATACAGCGTGGAGCGACGGCCTGGTGTGCCCAGACTGCTCAGGGAGATCAACGACCGGGCCGCACTGGAGCTCTTGCTGGCGACCGGTCCGATGACGCGGGGGCAGATCGGCGACCTGACCGGCCTGTCCAAGGTGACCGCGTCGCAGACGCTGGCCAGGCTGGAGGAGCGCGGCCTGGTCGAGGTGGTCGGCGCCCAGGCGGGCGGGCGCGGCCCCAACGCCGCGCTGTACTCGGTGATCGCCTCCAGCGCCTTCGTGGCCGGGCTCGAGGTGGGTCCCGACCTGATCTCCACGGCGGTGGCCGACATCCACGGGCGCACGGTCGCCGAGGTGACGCTGGACCCCAACGGCCACGACGACCCGGTGCCCGTCGTCCACGACGCGATCGTGAAGGCGTGCCGCAGCGCCAAGGTGAGCCTGGGCAAGCTGCGCGGTGTGGTCATCGGCACCCCCGGGGTCGTCGACCCGCGCAGCGGCGACGTGCGCTTCTCCTTCGACCTGCCCGGCTGGCACGAGGGCATCCACGAGGCGCTGGCCGGTGACCTCAAGCGCGAGGTCACGATCGAGAACGACGTCAACCTGGCCGCGATCGCCGAGCGCGCCGACGGCGCGGCCAAGGGGCTGGACGACTTCGTGCTGCTGTGGGCCAGCCGCGGCCTGGGCCTGGCCGTGGTGCTCGGCGGCAAGCTGCACAGGGGCCGTTCCGGCAGCGCGGGCGAGATCGGCTACCTGCCCGTCCCCGGCGTGCCGCTGCCCGAGGACATCCGCACCGAGCCGGGGCGGCTGCCGTCGCTGGCGGGCGGCCTGCAGTCGCTGGTCAGCGCCGAGGCGGTGGCCGAGCTCGCGCAGGGGTACGGCTTCGCGGCCGAGAGCGCGGGCGAGTGCGTCAGGGTCGCCATCGAGGCGGGCGAGGCGGGCGAGCCGCTGCTCGACGAGATCGCCCACCGCCTGGCCCTGGGCGTCGCCGCGGTCTGCGTGATCCTCGACCCGGGGCTGGTCGTCCTGGCCGGAGAGATCGGCCACGCGGGCGGCGCCGCGCTCAACGAGCGGGTCGAGGAGGCCGTGGCACGCATCTGCCCGGTCCGCCCGCAGGTCGTCACCAGCACCGTCATCGGCAACCCGGTGCTGCGCGGCGCCGTCCTCGCCGCCCTGGAGCAGGCCCGCGAGGAGCTCATCTAGGCGGTCAGCAGCTCCACCGCGGCCTGCGTGTTGGCCCGCGCCGCCCCGTAGGTGGCGATGTAGGCGGCGCTCGACGGCCGCCACACGGGCAGCCCCATCTCGATGACGACGGTGTCGGGCCTGGCCTCGACCAGCGCCGACACCAGCCGCCTGCTCTCCTCGTAGCGGTGCGCGTCCTTGACCACCACGACCAGAGACCGGCCGGCGGAGCTGGCCAGCAGTCCGGACACGTCGGCGTCGGCCGGCTTCACCCGGACGATCTCCGCCTCGGGCAGCCACGGCGCCACGCCCCACGGCACGTCGCCCACCGCGATCGTCGGCGGCGTGTCGACCTCCACCACCAGCGGGTCCACCAGCGGCTTGGCCGCCCCGGTCAGCCGTACGGCACGCCGCGCGGCATCCAGCCCGATCACCTCCGCGTCGGCGGCCACCCGATCGCCCGAGCCGAACCAGGCACGCAGCGAGGCCAGCCGCGCGGCCGCCTCCTCCAGCCGCGCGAGCGGCAGCCGCCCGTCCGACACCGCGGCCACGATCTCGGCGATGATCTTCAGCACGTCCTCGTGCGTCGGCAGCGGACCCAGGCACAGCAGGTCGGATCCGGCGGCCAGCGACTGGACCGCGCCGCCCGCCAGCCCGACGCTCTCGGTGATCGCGTGCATGTCCAGCGCGTCGGTGACCACCACGCCGTCGTAGCCGAGCTCGCCCCTGAGCAGCTCGGTGAGCGCGGCCCCTGACAGCGTCGCGGGCACGTCCCCCGTCACCGAGGGCACCGCCACGTGCGCCGTCATGATCGACCTGGTGCCCGCCTCGACCGCGGCGGCGAACGGGACCAGCTCCCTGGCGCGCAGCACCTCCGGCGTCACGTCCACGACCGGCACCGCCAGGTGCGAGTCGACGCGGGTGGCGCCGTGGCCGGGGAAGTGTTTGACGCAGGCCGCCACGTTGACCGACTGCAGGCCCTGGACCGCGGCGACCGTGTGCCTGGCCACCAGCGCGGGGTCCGCGCCGAACGAGCGGGTGCCGATCACCGGGTTGTCGGCCTCGGTGTTGACGTCGGCGTCGGGCGCCATGTCCAGGTTGATCCCGCACCCTGCGAGCTCCGCGCCGATCGAGCGGTACACGCGCCGGGTCAGCTCCACGTCGTCGACCGCGCCCAGCGCCGCGTTGCCCGGATACGGGCTGCCCACGTGGTAGGCCAGCCGCGTGACGTCGCCGCCCTCCTCGTCGAGCGAGATCACCGGCTCGCCGGCCGCGCGCAGCGACCCGGTCAGCCGCGCGACCTGGTCGGGGCTCTCCACGTTGAAGCCGAAGAGCGTCACGCCGCCCAGTCCGTGCTCCAGCTCGCGCAGCACCCAGCTGGGCGCCGTGGTGCCCTGGAAGGCGACGAGCAGCGTGCCGGCCGCGAGACGACGCAGCCCCCGATCACTCTGACTCATGGCTCCTCATCGTTGAAAGGCAGGACCTTGTACGGCAGGCGGCTTCCTGAGCCGCGTGCCGTACGAAGATCGGTGGTTGTCAGCCCTTGACCGCGCCGGCGACGAGGCCGGAGACCATGCGGCGTTGGACGAGCAGGAAGAAGATCAGGACGGGGACCGTCATCAGGGTCGAGGCCGCCATGATGCCGCCCCAGTCCGTCGAGCGTTGCCCCACGAAGAACTGCAGCGCGCGGGGCATGGTGAACTTGGCCGAGTCCTCGATCAGCGTCAGCGCGAAGACGAACTCGTTCCACGCGGTGATGAAGGAGAAGATGCTGGTCGCCACCAGACCGGGCGCCACCAGCGGGAAGAGCACCTTCCAGAACGTGGTGAAGCGGCTGGCGCCGTCGATCCAGGAGGCCTCCTCCAGCTCCCTGGGCACCGCGGCGACGAACGTGCGCAGCATCCACACCGAGAACGGCAGCGTGAAGCCGATGTTGATGATGATCAGGCCGAGCAGGTTGTCGTACAGACCCATCCGCCGCACGTTGAGGAACAGCGGGATCACCAGCGCCTCGCAGGGCACCATCTGCACGATGAGCAGCAGGATCAGGAACGAGGTGCGGAAGCGGAACCTGAAGCGCGCCACGGCGGTGGCGGCCAGCAGCGCGAACAGCGAGCCCACCACGATCGTCGACAGCGAGACGATGGCGCTGTTGAGCAGGTAGTTCCAGATCGAGTGCCCGTTGATGCCCTTGGTGAACAGCCGGTCGATGTGCTCCATCGACGGCGGCGAGGGGAACGGGATGAAGTCGGTGGTGTAGATCTGGTCGTTCGGTTTGAACGCGATCGAGATCATCCAGTACACCGGGAAGACCGCGAACAGGAAGACCGCGAGCCCCGCGGCGTTGAGGGCGATCTTTCTTGCCTTCACTTGACGTCCTCCGTCTTCACGATCTGGCGGACGTAGACGAACGTGATCAGCAGCAGGATCACGGTCAGCACGACCGCGATGGCGGCGCCGAAGCCCATGTCAGGCGGCGGGCTGAAGGCCTCGATGTAGCTCCACATCGAGAAGTTGTAGGCCTCGCGCGGCATGTTCGTGCCGCCCGCCTGGATGAACAGCTGGGTGAAGACCTTGACGTCCCAGATGATCGACAGGACCACCAGGACCGAGAAGACCGGCCGCAGCATCGGGAAGGTGATCTTCCTGAAGGTGTGGAACCCGGTGGACCCGTCCACCTTGGCCGCCTCGTACAGCTCGCTGGGGATGCTCTTGAGCCCGGCCAGGACCGACACCGCGATGAACGGGAACGACGCCCACACCACCGTGATGATCAGCACGACGTAGATGTCGAGGGAGTCGTTGAACCAGGCCTTGCCGTCCAGCCGGAACAGCCAGTTGACCACGCCGTTGTCGGCGTCGAACAGCCACTTCCACACCACCGCGGCCGAGGCCGGCGGGACCGCCCAGGCGGCCATGCTGCCGACCATGACCAGCATCGACATCTTCCTGCCCAGCTTGTGCAGCAGGAGCCCGACGAGCGTGCCCACGACCAGAGTGAGCGCCACCGCGACGAGCGCGAACACCAGCGTGTTGCGCAGCGACATCGCGAACAGGTCGGACTTGAAGACCTCGGTGTAGTTGTGGGTGCCGACGAAGTCCGCCGGCAGCGGGTTCTTCGGCCGGATCTGCCGCAGCCCGACCTTGTGGAAGGACATGTCGACCATCTGGTACAGCGGGTAGAGCAGGAGTACCGCTATGACCAGCAGGCCGGGCAGGAGCAGGGCGTAGGGGAGCACCCAGGGGGGCAGTCCGCTGGCCCGCCGGCCCGCCGGAGGCCGGCGTCGCCGCCCCGGGGCGGCGGTGTCGCCACCGCCCCGGGAGATGGTTGACGTGTGCGCCATCGTCACTGGCTCTTGTTGAGGATGGCTTCGAGCTCGGTGTTGGCTGCCTTCAGCGCGTCGTCGACGTTGGCCTCACCCTTGATCACCTTGCGGGCCGCGTTCTGCAGCACCGCCTTGGTGTCGTTGGCCTCGGCCCAGTTGGGGCTCGCGGGGAAGCCCTTGGCGACCGCGAACGCCTCGGTGAACGGCTTCTGGACCGGGTCGGAGGCCAGTTCCTGCAGCGCGTCAGGGTACAGCGGCAGCAGCCCGCTGTCCTTGGCGTAGCGGGAGCCGAACTCCTTGCCCGCGGCCAGCTTGAGGTACTCGGCCGCGAGCTCGGGGCTCTTGGCGTCCTTCCAGATCGCGATGTCGTTGCCGCCCTGGAAGGCCGGGGCCGCGCCGCTGCCGTCCTTGGCGGGGATGGCGAAGAACGCCATCTTCTTCTCGTCGATCTTGCCCTTGCTCTGTTCCTTGATGGTCTGGATGTCCCAGCCACCGGTGACGTACATGCCGACCTTGCCGGCGGCGAAGCGCTGGGCGATGTCGATGGAGTTCAGCGTCAGGCGGGACTTGCCGGAGACGCCGTCCTTGGACACCAGGTCGGTGTAGAACTGGAAGCCCTCCTTGAAGCCGGGCTCGTTCAGCTTGCCGACCCACTTGCCGCCCTCGTTGACGGCGAAGTCGCCGCCGGCCGACCAGACGAACGGCGAGAGGGACATGTTGGCGTCGGAGCCGCCGTTCCAGGCGAAGCCGTCGACGTCCTTGCCCTCTTTCTCGACGATCTTCTTGGCCGCGGCGACCAGCTCGTCCCAGTTCTTGGGCGGCTGGAGGCCGAGCTTGTCGAACCAGTCCTTGCGATAGAGGACGGCCCGGGTGCCGCCGCCCCACGGCGCGGCGTAGATCTTGCCGTTGATGGTCTCGTAGCCCCACAGGTTCTGCGGGATCGCCTGGAAGTCGGGGTTGGACTTCGTCAGGTCGGTGATGTCGGTCAGGGCTTCCTGCTGCGCCCAGGCCGCCACCTGGTCGTTGCCGAACTCGGTGACGTCGGGGCCCTCGCCCGCCGCCAGCGCCGAGGTCCACTTCTTCTGGGCGTCGGGCCACGGCACCCACTCGACCTTGACGTCGGCGCCGGTGGTCTCCTTGAACTTGGCGTTCAGGTCGCCCATGTACTTGTTCTGTACGTCGTTGGGCACGCCCAGGCGCCACACGGTGAGGGTCTGTCCGGCGTACTTGGGGCCGCTGGCGGCGGTGCTGGCCGAGGGGGCGGCCGAGTTCTTCGCGGGTTCGTTACTGCCACCGCAGGCGGCCAGGCCCAGTGCAAGGGCCGCCGTGGTGACGCTAGTGGCCGTGATCTTCGCGATCCTCACTAGGGTTCTCCCTTCCCGGCTAAAACGCGTCGGGGGTTGCGCTCATCCGGTGACGGCTTCCGTCCGCACCTGGCTGATTGACTGGTGCTAAACTAACAAGAAACTTTCTTAAAAGAAACGGTCGTTAGCCGATCGTGACGAGGAGGGCGCGTCCATGAGCAGGAGCCCGGGAACGCCGCGTCTGCTTCGGAGGCTGAACGACCGGGCGGCACTCGAACTCCTCCTCACCCAGGGGCCGCTGACCCGCGCCGAGCTGGGGGAACTCACCGGGCTCTCCAAGGTAACCGCAGGTCAGCTGCTTGCCCGCCTGGAGGAGCGGGGGCTGGTCGAGGTCGCGGGGGAGCGCGCGGGCGGGCGGGGGCCGCACGCGGCCCTGTATGCCGTGGCTCCCTCGTCCGCCTACGTGGCGGGGCTCGAGGTCCTGCCCGACAGCCTGACCGTCGGTGTGGCGGACATCACAGGTAAAATCGTTGTCGAGGTGACGGTCAATCCGGCCGACGGCAAGGACCCGGTCAAGGCCGTCCACTCGGCCGTGCGGCGGGCCTGCGACTCCGCCAGGATCGGGATCTCCCAGCTGCGCTCGTTCGTCATCGGCACCCGCGGCGTGGTCGATCCGCGTACCGGCGACGTGCGCTTCTCCTACGACCTGCCAAGCTGGCACGTGGGCGTGCTGGCGAGCCTGCGCGCCACGCTCGGCGCCTCCGTCACGATCGAGAACGACGTCAACCTCGTCGCTCTGGCCGAACACCGGTACGGCGCGGCCGCCGGCCACGACGACTTCGTCGTCATCTGGGCCGGGGTCGGCCAGGGCCTCGGCGTGATGCTGGGCGGCAAGCTGCACCGCGGCATCACCGGCGGCGCCGGGGAGATCGGCTGGCTGCCGGTCCCCGGCGAGCCGCTGCCCACCGACGTCCAGCACCCGCAGTCGGGCTCCTTTCAGCGCCTGGTGGGCCAGGAGGCCCTCGGCGGCCTCGCGCGGCAGTACGGCGTGCCCGGCGCCTCGATCCCCGACCAGGTGCGCCACGGCCGCGACGGCTACCTGGACGAGGTGGCGGGCAGGCTTGCCGTGGGCGCGGCCGCGGTCGCGGTGGTGCTGGATCCCGGGCTGATCGTGCTCAGCGGTGATGTCGGCAGGGCCGGCGGCGAGCGCCTGGCTGCCAAGGTGGAGGAGGCGGTGGCCCGGCTGTGCCCGAGCCAGCCGCGCGTGGTGACCTCCGGCGTCGCGGGAAACCCGGTGCTGCGCGGGGCGCTGGTGGCGGCGCTGGAGGAGGCGCGCGAGCAGGTGTTCTCCGACACCGTCTGACAGATCCCTTTGCATACGGAAGACCCGATGGTCACCCCAGGTGAGGGTGCGGGTGCGGGAAGTGGCTTTCCGCAAAGGGTTGCGCCCTGTTGGTGATCATGTAAGACTGGCTGCGAATTAATAGGAAAGTTTCTTTCCTGTTACGTCTCGCATCCTTCGGGGGTTCACGGGGTGAACCTGACCATTCCTCACCTGCTTTCTGCGCGCGCTGCGGCGGAGCCCGACCGGGTCGCGATGATCGTGCACGGCCGCGCGGAACTGACCTTCAAGCAGTGGACCGCCCGCGCCGAGGCGGTGGCCGCCGGCCTGCTCTCCCGCGGCGTGAACCCGGGCGACCGGGTCGGGCTGCGCTTCACCAACGCCGAGTGGACCGACTACGCCGTCGCCTTCTGCGGCGTGCTGGCCGCCGGCGCGGTCGCGGTCCCGCTGTCCGACCGCCTCACCGACGACGATCTGCGCGCCACGCTCGCCGACTGCCGGGCGGCCGCGGTCGTGCACGGCGCGGACCTGGAATCACCCGGCTGGTGGATCGGTGACCTCCAGGCCGCGGGACCGGGCGACCTCGTGCCGCCGCGGCCCGGCGATCCCGCGCAGATCCTCTACACCTCGGGCACGACGGGACGCCCCAAGGGCGTGCTCGCCAGCCACGCCAACCTCGCGCACGGCTGCGGCGGCAAGCGTCGCCCGTTCGCCCACTCGCGCCACCTGGCGCACGCCTTCCCGATCGGCACCAACGCCGGCCAGGCCATGCTGATCAACGCCCTCGACGCCCATCCCGCGGTGCTGACGCTGCCGCACTTCACGCCGGGCCGCTTCGCCGCCCTCATCGAGAGCCACCGCGCGGGCACCGTGTTCCTGGTGCCCGCGATGGCGATCGCGCTGCTGAACGCCGCCGTCCACGAGCGGCACGACCTGTCGAGCGTCCTGCTGCTCGGCTCGGCCGCGGCCCCGCTGCCGGCCCCGGTGGCCGCGCGCCTGGCCGAGGCCTTCCCGCGGGCCACCATCGCCAACTACTACACCTCGACCGAGGCGGCGCCCGCCCAGACCATCATGATCTTCGACCCCGACCGGCCGGGCAGCGTCGGCCGGCCAGTGGCCGGCGGCCTGGTCAGGGTCGACGCGCCGCGCGGCGAGGTCGGCGAGGTCTGGATGCGTTCGCCCGCCGCTCCCCGCGCCTACTACGGGGACCCCGGCAGCGACGTCTTCCGCGACGGCTGGATCCGCATGGGCGACCTGGGTTACCTCGACGAGGACGGCTACCTCTTCCTCGTCGACAGGGAGAGCGACGTCGTCAAGTCCGGCGCCTACAAGGTCTCCACCATCCGGGTCGAGGATGCGGCCTACGAGCACCCCGCCGTGGCCGAGGCCGCGGCGCTCGGGGTGCCGCACCCGGTGCTCGGGCGGGCGATCGCCGTGGCCATGGTGACGCGTTCCCCGCTCAAGGCCGAGGAACTGCGGGTCTTCCTGAAGGACCGGCTCGCCTCGCACGAGGTGCCGGTCCACGTGATCACCCTCGACGCGCTGCCCCGCAACCAGGGCGGCAAGGTCGACAAGCGCCAGTTACTGGAGAGGTTCGCATGAGCAAGGTCTCCTTCGCCCAGCGGGGCATGTGGGTGACGGAACAGTTGGTCGGCGCGGGGCCCGCCTATCACGTGCCGCTGATCGTCGAGTTCACCGGGGCACTCGACGCCGGCGCGCTGCTGAAGGCCTGCGCCGCCCTCGTCGAGCGGCACCCCGTGCTTGGCTGCGTGGTCCACGAGGGCCAGGAGCTCAGAGCGGGCAAGGACGTCCCGGTCGAGCTGGTGGAGGGCGGCGAGCCGGACCTGCTGACCCCCTTCGACCTGGAGGCGGGGCCGCTGGCCAGGTTCACCCTCCACCGGCACGCGCCCGGCCGCCACACGCTCGCCTTCGTGGCCCACCACCTGGTCTTCGACGGCCACTCCAAGGACGTGCTGGTCCGGGACCTGGCGGCCTTCTACGACGGGGAGCCGCCCCTGCCGCTCCCTGACGCCGCCACCGAGGACGTGGCGGAACGGCTGCCCGAGGCCACGGCGTTCTGGGCCGAGCACTGGCGGGAGCCGGGCCAGACCGTCGTGCACGGCAGCCCGCTGAACGCCCGGGGCGCGGGCGAGGCACTGGAGGCGCGACTGACCGCCGACCCGGACGTGCCGGGCCTGACCAGATTCGAGACGCTGGTCGCCGCGCTCCACGCGCTGCTGGCGAGCCAGGGGAACGCCGACGTGGTCACGGCCGTCGACCTGTCCACCCGCACATCCGGGGACGAGGACCGCATCGGGGTGTTCGTCAACGAGCTGCCCATCGGGTCCGCGCCGCGGCCCGATGAGTCGTTCGCGGACTTCGCCGCGGGGCTGCGCCTGCGGTTGCGGGAGCTCTACCGGCACCGGTCGGTTCCGCTGGCGGCAGCCGTACCGAATCTGCGGCCGCACGCGGCGCTGGCGCCCGTGTCGGTCAGCTACCGCGCCCGCCGGGGGCCGGAGGCGGCGTTCGCGGGCGTCGAGGCCGAGGTGGACTGGACGGTGTTCAACCACGGCGTGCGCGGCGCGATCCACCTGCAGTGCGTGGACGGTGCGGGCGGGCTCGGGATCAGCCTGCGCCACCTGCCCGAGGTCGACGGCGCCCGGCTGGCCGCCGAACTGGGCGACCTGCTGGCGGCGGTGACCGCCGGCCCCGCGCGGCGGCTGGGCGACCTGCTCGCGTTCGCCGAGGCGCGAATCCCCGAGCCGGCGGCGGCCGGGCCCGTGACCGGTGTCGCGGACGCCGAGCTGACCGAGGGCGTCCGGCAGATCTGGCAGGAGGTGCTCGGCGTCGCCCCGATCCATGACGACGACGACATCTTCGACCTGGGCGGTCACTCGCTGACCATCACCCAGATCATCGCCAGGATGGAACGCCGCCTGGGCGTCACCGTCGAGCTCGACGCCTTCTTCGACAACCCCACCATCGCCGGGCTCATGGGGACGATCTCCCGTGACTGACGCCGACCTCGAGCTGCTCCTGCTCATCCGGCACTTCGAGCTGTCCCTGCTCGAGCTGTTCGACCAGGGACAGCTCAACGGCACCACGCACACCTGCCTGGGCCAGGAGTACGTGCCGGTCGCGCTCACGCCCCTGCTCGACGAGGCCGACTTCGTCTTCAGCAACCACCGCGGCCACGGCCACTACCTGGCCAGGTACCGCGACTGCCACGGCCTGCTCGCCGAGATCATGGGCAGGCAGGGCGGCGTGTGCGGCGGCGCGGGCGGCAGCCAGCACCTCCACCGTGAGCGCTACCTGTCGACCGGCGTGCAGGGCGAGAGCCTGCCCGTCGCGGCCGGCGTCGCGCTCCACCTCAAGCAGGCCGAACCCGGCAAGCTGGCCTGCGCCTACATCGGCGACGGCACGTGGGGTGAGGGCGCCGTCTACGAGACGCTCAACGTGGCCGCGCTGTGGTCGCTGCCGCTGCTCGTCGTGGTGGAGAACAACGGCATCGCCCAGTCCACGCCCCTCGACCGGCACATGGCGGGCACCATCGCCGGCCGCGCCGCCGCCTTCGGCGTCGCGCGCCACCTGGTCACCTCGCGCGACCTCGGCGAGATCCGCGCCGGCCTGGCGCCCGTGCTGGCGGGCGTCAGGGACGGCGGCCCCGCCGTGGTGGAGTTCCTCACCGACCGGCTCGGCCCGCACAGCAAGGGCGACGACACCCGCCCCGCCGAGGACCTCGAGCTGATCAGGAAGAACGACTGGTACGCCCAGCACGCCGCAGCCACGCCCGCCCGCTTCCAGCGGCTGGACCGGCGCGCCCGCGACACGATCCGCGCCGTCGTCGAGGAGGTCTCCGCCCGGCCATGCGCGTAGTCGAGAACCTCAACCTGGCCCTGCACGGCCTGCTCGAACGCGACCCGCGGGCCTACCTGATCGGCGAGGACGTCGCCGACCCCTACGGCGGCGCCTTCAAGGCCACCAAGGGCCTGTCCACGCGCTTCCCCGGCCGGGTGCTGACCACCCCGATCAGCGAGGCCGCCATCACCGGCGTCGCTGGCGGCCTGGCCCTGGCGGGCGACACCGCGATCGTCGAGGTCATGTTCGGCGACTTCATCGCCCTCGCCTTCGACCAGCTGTGCAACTTCGCCGCCAAGTCCGTCTCCATGTACGGCCGGCGCCTGCCGCTGCGCATGATCGTCCGCTGCCCCACGGGAGGCGGGCGCGGCTACGGCCCCACGCACAGCCAGAGCCTGCAGAAGCACTTCGTCGGCATGCCCGGCCTGTCGCTGTACGAGATGTCACCCTTCCACGACAACGCGGCGGTGCTGACGCAGATGCTGGAGCGCGGCGAGCCCGCGGTCTTCTTCGAGGACAAGATCCTCTACACCCGCCGGATGGGGGAGACCGATCCGCTGTTCACCGTCGCCGTCGAGGACGGCCTGGCCCGCGTCGACCTGGACGACCGGCCCGACTGCGTGCTGATCGCGCCGGGCGGCGTGGCGCACCGGGCGATCGAGGCCATGCGGGCGCTGCTGCTGGAGGAGGAGATCTCCTGCCGCCTGCTGGTCCCGTCGCGGCTGTACCCGCTCGACGTCGACGCCCTCCTCCCGCACCTCGGCGACACGGTCGTGGTGGCCGAGGAGAGCGCGCCGGGCGGCACCTGGGGCAGCGAGGTGGCCCACGCGCTGCACCAGCGCCTGTGGCGCACGCTCAGGCGTCCAGTGAGCCTGGTCCATTCGCGCGACGGCGCGATTCCCGCCGCCGCGCACCTCGAGCGCGAGGTCCTGCTGGGAGAGTCCATGATCCGACAAGCCGTGGTGGAGGCCGTGCGTGGGTGACCTCGTCCTGCCCAAGCTGAACCCCAACGACACCGAGTACCTGCTCGTCGAATGGCTCGTGGCCGACGGCAAACCGGTCCGCGCGGGCGAGCCCGTCGCGGTGGTGGAGTCCTCCAAGGCGGCCTCCGAGCTGGAGGCCGACAGCGACGGGCACCTCGCGCACGCCGTACCCGCGGGCACGTGGTGCGCCCCAGGCACCGTGCTGGCCCGCATCGGCGGCGAACCCGCGACCTCTTCGGCCACCGTGGAACGTGCGCCGGCGGAGGACGGGCTGGTGATCACCGAGCCCGCCCGCGCCGCGATGGCCGAGCTGGGCGTCACCGCCGAGCAGGTCGCCGCGCTCGGCCTCAGGATCGTCCGCCGGGCGGACGTGGAGGGGCTGAAGGGCGACGCCGTACCCCTCACCAGGGTGCAGCGCGCGGTCGGGCGCGCCGTGACGCTGTCGCACGACACCATCCCCGCCGCCTACACCGTGGTGCGCTTCGACCTGCGCCCCGCCCTGGCCCTGGCCGCGCAGCTGACCGAGCGGGTACGCAGGCCCGTCGGCCTGGCCGAGATCTTCGTCGGCGCCCTGGCCGCGCTCCACGCGGGCCATCCGCTGTTCTTCGCCACGCTCGACGGCGACGTGGCACGGCTGTCGGACAAGCCGCACGTCGGCGTCACCTTCGACCTCGGCGACGGGCTCTACGTCCCCGTCGTCCACGACGCCGGCAGCCTGGGGCCCAAGGAGCTGGCCACAATGCTCATGCGCTACCGCGTCAAGGCCGCCCGCGGCGGCTTCGAGGACGCCGAGCTGTCCGGCGCCAACATCACCCTCACCCTGCACACCGAGCAGGACGTGGTGCTGGCCATCCCGTTCGTCTTCCCCGGGCAGGCCTGCGCACTGGCCCTGCCCGCGCCACGGCCCGACGGCACCGCCGACGTGGGCCTGGCCTACGACCACCGGCTGATCAACGGCAGGGACGCCGCCCTGTTCCTGGGCGCGCTCAAGATCGAGGTGGAGTCCCACCATGACTGAGACGCTGAGCGAGGCCAAGCGCGCCCTGCTGGCCCGGCGGCTGCGCGGCCGCGGCGGCCGCACGATCGAGCCGCGCGGCGAAGGCGTCCACCCGCCGCTGTCGCACGCCCAGGAACGGCTGTGGTTCCTGGAGGAGTACGCGCCGGGCTCGACCGCCTACACGGTGCCCGTCACGGTACGGCTGAGCGGCACGATCGACGAGGACGCCCTGTCCGGCGCGCTGTCGGCGCTGGTCGCCAGGCACGAGGCGCTGCGGATGCGCTTCCCCACCACCGACGACGGCCGTCCCGAGCTCGCCTTCGGCGACGGCCATCGGCTGCGGGTGGCCGAGGCGGGCGACCTGGACGCGGCGATGCGGCTGGTGGCCGAGGAACTGGCGACGCCCTTCGACCTGGCGGGCGGGCCGCTGCTGCGGGCGCTGCTGGTCCGGCTCGGCCCCGGCGACCAGGTGCTGCTGCTCGCCGCCCACCACATCGTGGCCGACGGCTGGTCCTGCGACATCCTGCTGCGCGACCTGCTCGCGCTGCACGACGGCCTGAGCCTGGAGCCGCTGCCCATCGGGTTCGGCGACTACGCGATCTGGGAGTCCGGCAGGGACTACGGCAGGGAGCTCGACTACTGGAGCGCGCGGCTGGCCGGGTTGCCGCCGCTCGACCTGCCCACGGACGTGCCGCGGCCGGCCGTACGGGGTGAGGGCGGGCACGGCGTCGCCGTGCGGGTCGACGCCGGAACCGTGGCGGCGCTGTCGCGGCTGGACGGCACGCTGTACATGACGCTGCTGGCCGCCTTCCAGGTGCTGCTCGGCAGGCTCAGCGGGCAGGAGGACTTCGCGGTCGGCACGCCGGTCGCCGGGCGCGGGCTGCCCGAGCTGGACGGCGTGGTCGGCATGTTCGTCAACACGCTGGTGATGCGCGCCGACCTGTCGGGCGACCCCACCTTCACCGAGTTCCTGGCCAGGACCCGCGAGGCGGCGCTCGACGCCTACGCCTATCAGGAGCTGCCCTTCGAACGGCTGGTCGGGCACCTGAACGTGCCGCGCGACGTGAGCAGGACGCCGCTGACGCAGGCCGTGTTCGCGCTGCAGAACTACGCGGACGGCGGGGACGGGCGGGTGACCCACCTGGCGGCCCCCGCGGCGACCAGCCGCACCGATCTGGCGATGTACCTGTTCGAGACCGGTGACGGGCTGACGGGCTGGCTCACCTACAGCACCGAGCTGTTCCACGACGACACCGCGCACCGCCTGGTCGCCAGGTTCGGCACGCTGCTGAGGTCGATCGCCGCCGATCCCGAGGCCAGGCTCTCCGAGCTGGACCTGCTCGCGCCGGGCGAGCTCGAGCTGATCGACTCCTTCGGCAGGAGCCCGGAGCCCGCCCCCCTCGACGCGCGGCTGCTCCACGAGATCCTCACCCAGCAGGCCACCCGCACCCCCGACACGGTCGCCGTGGCCTGCGGCGACGACGAGCTGACCTACGCCGAGCTGGACACCCGCGCGGGGCGGCTCGCGGCGGCCCTGCGCGCCCGCGGCGTCGGGCCGGACGTGGCGGTCGGGGTGCTGCTCGAGCAGTCCGTCGACGTCGCGGTCGCCCTGCTCGGCGTGCTCATGGCGGGCGGCGCCTACGTCCCGCTCGACCCCAAGCAGCCCCACGAGAGGCTGACCTACATGCTCACCGACTCCGGCGCCGCGGCCGTGGTGAGCACGCCCGAGCTGTGGCCCGGCTGCGTCGAGGTGGACGCGCCGGAGGCCGGCCTCGACGACCCCGGCGTCACGCCCGGACACCTCGCCTACGTGATCTACACCTCGGGCACCACGGGCAGGCCCAAGGGCGTGGCCGTCCAGCACCGGCAGGTACTCAACTACCTCGCGGGGGTCCGCGAGAGGTTCGCCGTCGAGCCCGGCTCGCGCTTCACGCTGATGCAGTCGCTCTCCTTCGACTTCGGCATCACCGTCTTCTACCTGTCGATGCTGACCGGCGGCACCCTGCGCCTGGTCGACCCGCAGGCCACGGCCGAGGAACTGCCCGAGGCCGACTACATGAAGATGACCCCCTCCCACCTGGCCTCGCTGCTGAGCGGCGCCGACCCGGCCGAGGTGCTGCCCCGCAAGCTGCTCATCCTGGGCGGCGAGGCCTCCCGCTCCAGCTGGGCCGTCGAGCTGGCCGAGCACACCACGGTGGTCAACCACTACGGCCCCACCGAGGCGACCGTGGGCATCACCACCCACCACGTGACCGGGCAGGAGACCGAGCCCGCGCTGCCCATCGGCCGGCCGCTGCCGGGCGCGCGCGTCCTCGTCCTCGACCCGCGTCTACGGCCTGCCCCGATCGGCGCCGTGGGCGAGATCTACCTCGGCGGCGACCGGCTGGCCAGGGAGTACTTGGGCAGGCCCGACCTGACAGCGGAGAAGTTCCTGCTCGTCGACGGCGAGCGCTTCTACCGCACCGGCGACCTGGGACGGTGGCTGCCGGACGGCGAGCTGTCCTTCCTCGGCCGCCGCGACCTGCAGGTCAAGGTGCGCGGATACCGCGTCGAGCTGGGCGAGATCGAGGCCGCGCTGTCGGCCCTGCCCGAGGTCGGCCAGGCCGTCGTCGAGCTGCGCGGCGACAGGCTCGTCGGCTACCTGGTGGGCGAGCGCCTGAGCGTCAGCGAGCTGCGGGCACGGCTCGGGCAGACCCTGCCCGACTACATGATCCCGGTCCGCTACGTCTGGCTCGACGAGCTGCCGCTGAAGTCGCACGGCAAGGTCGACAGGGGCAGGCTCCCCGAGCCTGACGAGGAACGCCCCGACCAGGCCGCCGGCTACGTCGAGCCAGAAGGACCGATCGAGGCGGCGATCGCCGAGGTCTGGGCCGGTGTGCTCGGCGTGAGCCGGGTCGGCGCGCTGGACGACTTCTTCGACCTGGGCGGCCACTCGCTGCTGGCCGCCCAGGTGGTCGCCAGGCTCCGCAAGCGGCTGCCGCGACCGGTCAGCATCCTGGACCTGTTCAAGAACCCCACCCTCCGCGGGCTCGCGCTGCTCGCGGGCACTGCCGACGACGGCCCGCGGCAGCTGGTCCACCGGCTCACACCTGATCGTCCCGTCCGGGCCAGCGTGGTCTGCGTGCCGTACGGCGGCGGCAGCGCCGCGATCTACCAGCCGCTGGCGGACGCCATGCCCGCGGACACGGCCCTGTACGCGGTGAGCGTGCCGGGACACGAGCTCGGCCTGCCCGAGCGGGCCGCGCCCGTCGGCGAGATCGCGGAGCGGTGCGTCGCCGAGATCCTGGCCGGCGTGCCGGGCCCGCTGGTCCTCTACGGCCACTGCGGGCTCGGCGTGATGCTCTCGGTGGAGGTCGCCCGGCGCCTCGAAGCGGCAGGCCGCGAGGTGGAGGCCGTCTACCTGGGCGGCATCTTCCCCTTCGCGCGGCCGAAGCGCGGGCTGCGCCGCCTCACCGAGGCCATGGAGCGGCTCCAGGGCGACCGGCACTGGGCCAACTCGCTGCGCGCGGCCGGGCTCGACGTGGACGAGCTCGGCGAGGAGGAGCTCCAGCTGGTCGTCGAGAACCGGCGCCGGGGCACCAAGGAGGCCGAGGAGTACTTCACCCGCCTGTTCGAGGAGGGCGCCGAGCGGCTGCGCGCGCCGGTCATCGCCGTCGCCGGTGAGCGCGATCCGGCCACCGAGTTCTACCAGGAGCGCTTCCGCGAATGGCACTGTGTCGCCTCGACGACCGCGCTCGTCGTGCTGGACGAGGCCGGTCACTTCTACCTGAAGTACCGGGCGGACGAGCTGGCGGAGATCGTCACCCGCGCCCATCCGGCCGTCGCCGCGCAAGAGAGCCTGGACCAGTCCACGTGGTGGCTGCACGACGTCTCCCGAGGGGAGCCGCGCACGAGCGGTCCCGAGCCGAGCATGCGGCGCTTCTCCGCGGTCGCCGCGGGCCAGCTCGTGTCGATCATCGGCTCGGCGCTCACCGAGTTCGCGATCCCGATCTGGATCTACACCACCACCGGCTCGCTGGTGCGCTTCGCCCTGTTCTCGGTGCTCGCGCTGCTGCCCGGCATGCTCGTCGCCCCGCTGGCCGGCGCGATCGTCGACAGGTTCGACCGCCGCCGGGTGATGCTGGCGGGCGACGCGGCCGCCGGCGCCACGCAGTTGGCGCTCGGCCTGCTGCTGTGGACGGGCAACCTGCAGCTGTGGCACATCTACCCGCTGCTGGTCGTGCTGTCGGTGGCGCTCACCTTCCAGCGCCTGGCCTACGGCTCGGCCATCCCGCAGCTGGTGCCCAAACGCTACCTCGGGCACGCCAACGGCGTCGTCCAGATGATCACGGGCACCTCGCAGCTGGTGGTCCCGCTGGTGGCGGTCGGGCTGATGGCCCTGATCGGCCTGGAGGGCATCCTGGTCATCGACGTGGTCTCCTACACCGTGGCCGTGCTGACCGTGCTGCTGGTGCGCTTCCCCCGGGCGATGGCCTGGCGGCGCAGGGAGACGCTGGTGGCGGAGATGGTCGGCGGCTGGCGCTACACCTGGGGCAGCGGCGGCTTCCGCGCGATGCTGGTCTTCTTCGCCGTGCTGAACGTGTTCCTGTCCCCGCTGTTCCTGCTGCTCACGCCGCTGGTGCTGGGCTTCGGCAGCCTCCAGGACGTCGGCAGGGTCGCCTTCGCGGGCGGCCTCGGCGTCTTCCTCGCCGGGCTGCTGCTCACCGCCTGGGGCGGGCCGCGCAACCGGCGGATGCGGGGCGTGCTGCTGTCGACGCTGGCGCTCGCGGGGGCGTGCCTGGTGACCGGCCTGCGCCCGGACCTGTTGGTGATCGGGATCGGCGCGTTCGCCATGTCGTTCGGGCTGACCATGGTCAACGGCATCTACGCCACCATCATCCAGGTCAAGGTCCCGCAGCGCTTCCACGGCCGGGTGATCGCGCTCAACACGCTCATCGCCTGGTCCACCCTGCCGATCGGCTTCGGCCTCATCGCCCCGTACGGCGGCGCCGTGTTCGAGCCGCTGGTGGCCCGCGGCGGGCCGCTGGCCGGCACCGTGGGCGCGCTCATCGGCACCGGACCAGGGCGCGGGATCGCCCTGATGTACCTGCTGTTCGCGGTGGCGATCGCCGCCGTCGCCCTGGTCGCGACGCGCGTGCGGGCGCTGGCCCGCTTCGACGCCGACGTGCCGGACGCGCTGCCCGACGACCTGGTCGGCCTGCAGGCCGTCAGCGCACGCGCGACCAGCGCAGCGGCTCGCCAGGACCGCCCGCGACCAGCAGCCCGGAGTGTGCGGTGAACACCTCGCCCGGCACGCGCACCGGGTGCTCCTCCCAGTGCGAACCGGGGATCCTGGTCAGCAACCGGCCCCCGGCCCCGGCGGCGAACAGCCTCCCGTTCGTGCCCGCCAGGCACACGGCCCCGGCCGAGGAGCCGTCGGGCTCCCACTCCCGGGCGCCGAACGGCAGGCGCCACAGCTCGCCCGCGTCCGTGGCCACGTAGAAGGTGCAGTCGGCCACGGCCAGCCCGACCGCGGCGGCGGGGGCGTGGCCGATCTCGCGCCATTCGCCGCGGTCCCAGCGGACCAGGCGCCCGCTCCGCGACACCCCGTGCAGCGCCTGGCTCACGCCGCCCGCGGCCTCCCTCGGCACGGCGAGGCCCACCAGGTCACCGGCCTCGGCCACGGCGGACCAGGCCAGGTTCTGCCCGCACAGCTCCCTGCTCAGCAGGCAGCCGCCGGCGTCCACCGCGTACAGGGTGCGTCCGAGCACCGCCATGGCGCGCAGGTCCGCGACGGGGCCGATGACCTCCCAGCCGCGGCGCGACTCGGCCGACAGCCTGTCGAGCACGTTCCTGGTGATCCGCTCCACGACCGGGTCGCCCAGCGTGTTGCCCCAGTTGACGGTGGCCGCGGTGAAGACGGTGCCCAGGCCGCTGGTGAACACGCCCATCGTGGCCCACCCGCCCTGCCCGTAGGCGCTCCAGTGCCGCAGGTCGGCGGTGGCCAGCACGACGAAGGAGGCGGGCGTGCCGTCCGTGCAGGTGACCCGCGGCACGCCGCCGACCTCCTCGAACTCGGCCGCGTCGGTCTCGTAGCCCAGGCAGCCCTGCCCGAACTTGTCGCCGTCGGTCAGCCCGGTGCCCTCGAAGGCCCAGTGACCGGCGAAACGCACCGTGTACGACTCCTCCAGCATGCGCGGCATGTCCTGGCCCCAGGTACCGGCGCCCGCGCGGAAGCTGACGCCGGTCAGCGTGTTCTCCGGCCGTCCCGCGGCCGTCCACTCGGCGGTGTCGCCGGCGACCGGGTCCCGGTGGCAGACCATGGTGCGCTTGCCGTCCTCCAGGCGGATCTGCCACCAGCAGGTGTTCCCGGCCAGGAAGGCGACGTTGCCGCCGCGCCGGACGAACTCCTCCACGGTGTCGCGCATCTGGGCCGACCAGTACTCGTCGTGACCGTTGACCACCAGCAGCCGGTACCCCGACAGCAGGTCGAGGCCGTCGTGCAGATCGAGGTTGGAGCAGTAGGCCACGTCGTACCCGGCCGGGCGCAGCCAGCGGATCAGGCCCTCCTCCCAGCGTTCCGGAGGCGGCCCGCCGCCGGGCCTGTCGAAGGTGACGCGGTGCGCCCTGGTGGGCGACTCGGTCCAGTACAGTCCCTGGCCCGGCTCCCCGGCCAGGTTGTAGGCCTGCCAGGTGGTGAAGGGGACGCTGATGAGGATCGGCGAGGTCGGGACGGCCTGCCGTACGACGAAGAAGACCTCGTTGTCAGGGCAGGGGGTCGCCCCCGGCAGGCTCTTCGGCCAGGGGATCTCCGGGCCGAACCTGGCCCGGTAGAGCGAGCTGCGCCAGCCGGCGGGGACCTCCAGGTCCCAGGCCGGGGTGGCCTGCCCGGTGTACACGACCCGGTCGTCGGCCAGGTCGGTGACCTCGACGACGGACGGCTCGGACAGCACGAAGCGCAGCGTCGAACCCTGCGCGCAGGAGGTGGCCTGGGCGTAGGCGCGGACCGTCACGAGCGCGCCTCCGCCACGAGCACGGCCTCCAGGTCGAGCAGGTAGCGCTGCATCGACGGCCGCGGCAGGAACCGCGTGTCGGCCGTCAGCGAGACGCCCTCGGTGGTGACGTGGACGCAGAAGCGGCAGTTGAGCTCGTGCTGGCTCATCGGCCACGACAGCTCCGTGTCCGCCAGCGCCTTGTCCAGCTCCTCCGGCGTGCAGGCCGCCGGGCCCGGATCGGCGAAGCGCATGTCGTTGAAGCAGCAGAGCGGGTGGACCTGCGCGCCGCGGCGCTCGCTCTCCGCCTGGACGATCCTGGTCCTGTCGGCGGGGTCGTGGTAGGCGCTGCGGTAGGCGCGCAGGGCGGCGGGCCCCGCCTCGCGCAGCAGCTCGCCGAAGGGCCGGTCGACGTCCAGGGTGAACAGTCCCTCCTGAGACAGCGTGCTCACCAGGCCGATGGTGTCGCGCCTGAACCTGTTGGCGACGATCGGCAGCACGGCGGCGGTCGGGTGCCCCTCCACGGCCGCCGCCAGCCGCGCCACGGTCGCGAGCAGGACGGTCGAGGTGGAGGTGGCGTGGGTGCGGGCGATCTGGCGCACGGCCAGCTCCAGGGCGGGGGAGCGGAGCAGGGCCCGCCAGATGGGCGGGTCGGCCGCGTCAGATCCCGGACGGCCGAACATCGTGGTGGGGATGCGCCGGTGCTCCTGCTCCCAGTGGGCGGCGGCGCCCGCGGCGACCCCGCGGCCCTCGTGTCCCGCCTGGAAGCGGGCCAGGTCCAGGGGTTGCGGCGCGGGCGGCCAGGACGGCCGGCCGCGCAGCAGCAGCATGCGCAGGTCGCGGACGGCCACCTCGGCGCCGAGGCCGTCGGCGGCCAGGTGGCAGAAGACCAGCACCACGTGCGTCACCCGGGCGCCGTCCTCGATCAGCGCCACCCGCAGCGGCCACTCGCCCGTGTAGTCGAACCTGGTCGCGGCCAGCTCCGCCAGGACCTCGCCAGGATCTCCCGCCGTGACGGTGACGGGAAGCGTGCCCGTGGCGGACAGACGCTGCCGGGCCTCGTCGTCGAGCCGGGTGCGCAGGGCGCCGTGCCGCTCGACCAGGGCGCCGATCGCGGCCGCGACCTCCGCGGCCTGCCTGGTGCCCGGCACCTTGAGCACGCGGCCGAAGTTGAAGTAGTGGTCGTCGGGCGCGGTGTTCTGGATGGCCTCCCAGATGGCCCGCTGCCCCCAGGTCAGCGGCGCGGTGCCGGAGCCTGTCCCGCCGAACTCGACGTTCATCGCGTCGCGAGGTGGGCGGCGAGGTCGTCCAGGCGGTCCAGCAGCGCCATGCCCTCGGGCGTCAGGTCCACCGCCACGCCGAACTCCGTCTCGATCGCGTCGACCAGGCGCAGCACGCCGATGGAGGTCAGACCCAGTGCGGTCAGCGGCGCCGTCGCGGACAGCGCCTCCTGAGCGCTCACCGCGCCGTCGGACGCCTCGCCGACCAGCTCGGCCAGTCTCTCCTTGATCATGAAAGCTCCCTCACGAGGCGCTCGGCCTCCTCGTCGGACATCTGGTCGAGCTCGGCGACCACGAGGTCTTCCACGGTCCTGGCCAGCGCCTCGACCGTGGGCGCCGCGAACAGCGCGCGGATGGGCACCTCGAGGCCCACCGCGGCCCGCAGCCTGGCGACGACGCGCATGGCGGTCAGCGAGTGGCCGCCGAGCGCGAAGAAGTCGTCGAGCGCGCCGACCCGCGCCACGCCGAGCACCTCGCCGTAGACGTCGGCGACCAGCTCCTCGGCGTCTCCGCGGGGCGCCACGTACCGCCTGGTCACGGCCTGCGGCCGGGGCAGCGCGGCCCGGTCCACCTTGCCGTTGACGGTCAGCGGCAGCCGCTCGAGCCGCACCCAGGCCGTCGGCACCATGTACGGCGGAAGCGTCGCGGCGAGGTGGCGCGACAGCTCCGCGAAGTCCGCCTCACCGGTGACGTATCCGGCCAGGATCTCCTCCACCGCGACCACGGCCACCTCGCCCGAGCCGGGAAAGGCCAGGATCCTCGCCTCGATCTCGCCCGGCTCGATCCGGTACCCGCGCACCTTCACCTGGTCGTCCACCCGCCAGAGGAACTCCAGCTGCCCGCCGGGCAGCCAGCGCGCCAGGTCGCCGGTCCGGTAGACGCGCCCGCCGTCGAACTCGATGAACCGCTCGGCCGTCAGCTTCGGCCGGCCGAGGTAGCCGCGCGCCACCCCGTCACCGCCGATCCACAGCTCACCGCGGGCGCCGGGCGGGGCCAGCCGCCCGGCGGGGTCCACGACGTAGGCGCGGGTCGCGGCGATGGGCCTGCCGATCGGCGGCCGCCCGGGACGCCCGTCGAGCTCGGCGGCCGTGGCGATGACGGTCGTCTCGGTCGGCCCGTAGGTGTTCAGCAGCCTGACGCGCGCGCCGAAGCGCTCCCGCCAGCGGCGCACCGCCGCCTCCTGCGCCTGCTCGCCGCCGAGGATGACCAGCCTCAGCCCGTCCGGCCAGGCGACGGCGTCGAGCTGGTCGACCAGGTGATGCCAGTAGGCGGTCGGCAGGTCGAGCACGCTGACCCCGTCAAGGTGGTCGGGCAGCGTGACGGCCCCGTCGGGCAGCACCCGCAGATGCGCGCCCGCCGCGAGCGCGGGATAGATCTCCTCCGCGTGGGTGTCGAACCCGAGCGAGGCGAACTGCACCACCCGGTCACCAGGGCCCAGGCCGTACTCCCCGAGCATCCAGGCGACGCGGACGGCCAGGTTGCGGTGCTCGACCACGACGCCCTTGGGGACGCCGGTCGAGCCCGAGGTGTAGATCACGTACGCCGCCTCGCCCGGCGGCACGGGCTCGGGCGCCGGCGCGCTCTGGCACGTGTAGGCCAGGGGCGTCCCGGCGGGCAGCCGGTCGGCCAGGTCGGGCGTGGTCAGCACCAGCCGGGCGCCGCTGTCGCCGAGCACGAAAGCCAGCCGCTCCTCGGGGTGCTCGGGGTCCAGCGGGAGGTAGGCGGCCCCGGCCCGCCAGGCCGCGAGCAGCGCCGCGATCGCGTCTTCCGACCTGCCGAGCAGCACGCCGACCACGTCGCCGGGGACCACGCCGCCCGCCTGCAGGATCCCCGCCAGCTCACCGACCCGGACGTCCAGCTCGCGGTAGCTGAGCGCGCCGACGGCCGGCCGGTCCCCATGCTCGCGTACGGCTGCCGCCACCAGCTCGGGCACGGGCACGGCCGCCCCGAGCGCGGGCCCTTCGCCCAGCTCGAGCAGGACCCGGGTGTCGTCGTGGCTCAGCAGCTCAGGCTCCGCGGCCGGGTCGGTGCGCAGCACCCGCTCCATGCGCGCCGCCAGCGCCTGGACGGTCCCCTGATCGAAGAGCGCGGCGTCGTAGGAGAACACGATGAGCAACTCGTGGGCGTCCTGCCAGGCCTCGGCCATGAGATCGAACTTGATCTGCGCGAACCCGTGCGCGAACGGCGCCGCCTCGAGCCCGGAGAAGACCGGCGGCGCCAGGTCGGTGTCCTGGGTGTGCAGGATGAGCATGGTCTCGAAGGCCGGCGGCTCGTCCAGCGGCACGTCCCGGTGCGCGAAGGCGTCGAGCACCGCGTCCCGCGTGCGCTCGAGCAGGTCGCCGAAGGCCGGGCGGCCGCTCAGGTCGCCGCGGATCACCACGGAGTCGGCCAGGTAGCCGACCACCCCGCCGAGCTCGGGCCGGTCGCGCCCGGAGACCACGGTGGCCACCGCCAGGTCCGGCGTGCCGCACTGCGCGGCCAGCACCGCCTGGTAGGCCGCGAGCAGCGCCATGAACAGCGTGGCGCCGCGCGCCCTGGCCGTGGCCGCCAGCCGTTCCGCCTCCTCGGCGGGCAGCCGGACGGTGTGGAAGGCGGGCACGCGCCGCGTCGCGTCGTCGCGGGGGCGGTCCGTGGGCAGGTCGAGCGGTTCGAGCCCGGCCAGCCTGCGCGCCCAGTGCTCGGCGAGCGGCGCCTGGTCCTGCTCGCGCTGCCAGGCGGCGACGTCGGCGAACTGCAGGGCGGGCGCGGGCAGCTCGAGCCCCGAGTAGAGCGCGGCCAGCTCGCCGAGCAGGATGTTCAGCGACGACCCGTCGCCCAGGACATGGTGCAGCACCACGCACAGCACGTGGTCGTCGTCGGCCAGCCGGATCAGCGAGACCCTGAAGGCGGGCGCCGCGGCCAGGTCGAAGGGCCGGTTGGTGCGCTCGGCCACCAGCGCCTCGGCCTGGGCGAGGCTGTCGGCGGCCACGGTCTCCACCGGCACGGGACCCGGGGGCTCGACCAGCGCGGTCGGCACGCCGTCCACGTCGAGGACGCGGGTACGCAGGCTCTCGTGCCGCGCGACCAGCGCGTCCACGGCTCGCCCGAGTGCCACGGGGTCCAATCGCCCGCGCAGCCGGCGCACGATCCACATGTTGTAGGAGGCGTCGCCGGGATCGAGCCGCTGCAGGAACCACAGCCGCTCCTGGTTCCTGGACAGTACGGCAGGCGCCCCCGCGGGCCGTGGCACGGGCCCGGGCCGCCCCGCCGTGGCCGCCAGGTCCAGCGCCTCGGCCAGCCCGGCGACCGTGGGGTGCAGGAACAGCTCCCGTACGGCGAGCGCCGCGGGCAACCGTCCGATCACCGCCGTGGCCAGCAGCGAGTGGCCGCCGAGGGCGAAGAAGTCGTCGTCGGCGCCGACCTCGCCGACGCCGAGCACGTCGGAGAAGACCTCGGCCACCAGGTGCTCGCTGGGTGTGCGCGGCGGCCGGGAGGCGGGCCGCGCGGGGGCGACATCCGGCAGCGCCTTCCTGTCGACCTTGCCGTTCGGGGTCAGTGGGAGGGCCTCCAGAGCAACTACCGCTGAGGGGACCATGTAGGCGGGCAGGTGGGCGGAGGCGTGCGCCCTGACGTCCTCGGGGTCGCCGCCCACGACGTAGGCGACCAGCAGGTCGTCGCGGACGGCCGCGACGGCCTGCCGTACCTGCTGGTGGGATTCGAGGACGGCCTCGATCTCGCCCAGCTCGACGCGGTGGCCGCGCAGCTTGACCTGGTTGTCGGTGCGGCCGAGGAACTCCAGCGCCCCGTCGGGCAGCCGGCGGACCAGGTCGCCGGTGCGGTAGACGCGCTCGCCCGCGTGCCTGACGAAGCGCTCGGCCGTCAGCTCGGGCCGGCCGAGGTAGCCGGTCGCCAGGCCGGCGCCGCCGATCAGCAGCTCGCCCGGCACGCCCACGGGCACGTCGGTGCCCTGGGCGTCCACGACGTGCACGGTCGTGTTGGCGATGGGGTGGCCGATCGTGACGCGGCCGGGGTGTTCGGGCACCTCCCACGCGGTGGACCAGATCGTGGTCTCCGTCGGGCCGTACATGTTGATCAGCCTGCGGACGCGGGAGCGGAGGCCGGCGGCGAGCTTGAGGGGGAGCGGTTCGCCGCCCGCCAGGGCGGTGACGGGCGGCAGGTCGCCGGCCATGAGCACCCGCCAGCCCGAGGGCGTGGCCTGCACGTGGGTGACGCCCTCCGCGCGCACGAGCCCGGCCAGGGCGGCGCCGTCGCGGGCGGTGTCCGCGTCGGCGACGACCAGCCGGCCGCCGGTGACCAGCGGCAGGTACAGCTCGAGCGCCGAGATGTCGAAGGACAGCGACGTCAGGCCCAGCCAGACGTCGTCCTGCGCGGCGTCGAGGAGGGTGCGCATGGCCAGCAGGAAGTTGGTGAGTGCCCGGTGCTGGATGACCACACCCTTGGGGCGTCCGGTGGAGCCGGAGGTGTACAGGACGTAGGCGGTGTCGCCGGGGCGCGGCGGATCGGGGACCACGGGAGAGGGCTCGGCGTCCAGGTCGGCGTCCGTCAGGACGAGCGCCGCGCCCGAGTCCTCGATCACGTAGTCCACCCTGGCCTGCGGGTACTCGGGATCGACCGGCAGGTAGGCGGCGCCCGACATCGCGACGCCGAGCAGCGCGACGACCATCAGCGGCCCGCGCGACAGCCGTACCGCCACCAGGTCGCCGCGCCCCACGCCCCGCCCGCGCAGCCGTACGGCCAGGCCCGCCGCGCGCTCGACCAGCTCGCGGTAGGTCAGCGGGCCGACCGCGAGCGCGTCAGGCCGTCGGCGCGCCTGGGCGAGAATCAGGTCCACCACCGTGGACTCGGGCAGCTCGGCCCGGGTGTCGTTCCAGGCGGCAAGCTGGGCCCGCTCCTCCGGCGGCATCAGCTCCAGCTCGGCCGTGGACCGCGCGGGATCGGCGACGATCGAGCGCAGCAGGGTGACGAACCGCCGCGCCAGCCGCTCGGCCGTATCCGGGTCGAACAGCTCCCTGCTGTAGATGGCCACGCCGAGCAGGCTGCCGTCCGGTTCGGGATACAGATCGAGCGACAGGTCGTGCCTCGCCGGGTGCCAGCCGTGCGGGAACGGCTCGGCCGCCACGCCCGGCAGGGGATCGGCCAGGTCGCCCTGGGTGTGCACGGCGAAGAGGGTCTGGAACAGGGGAGTCTTGCTGAGATCCCGTTCCAGGCCGAGCTCGGTGATCAGCCGCTCGACGGGCACGTCCGGGTGCGACAGGGCCTGCAGCACGCCCTTCCTCGTGCGCCTGAGCATCTCGTCGAAGGCGGGCGCGCCGGACAGGTCGCACCTGAGGACCATCGTGGTCGACAGGTAGCCGATCATCCGCTCCAGCTCGGTGCTCGTCCGCCCGGAGGAGGGGACGCCCACGCAGAAGTCGGCCCGGCCGCTGTGGCGCGACAGCAGCACCTGGTAGGCGGCCAGCAGCACCATGAACGGCGTGCACCTGGCCGACGCGGCCAGGCGGCCCACCTCGGCGACCAGGTCAGGGTCGAGGCGGAAGCGCACCTCGCCGCCCGCGGTGCCGCGTACGGCCGGGCGCGGACGGTCGGCGGGCAGTTCGAGGACGGGCGTGCCCGCCAGGCGGGAGACCCACCAGCCGAGGTCGACCTCGCTCCCGCGCTGGGCGCGGGCGTGGTCGAGGTACTGGGGCGGCGGCTCGGGTTCGTCCGCGCCCGCGTAGAACCCGGCGACCTCCTCGCGCAGCACGTTGAGCGACCAGCCGTCGCCGTTGATGTGGTGGAGCACCACGCACAGCACGTGGTCGTCCGGCCCGAGCCGGATCAGGCTCACGCGGAACGGCGGATCCGCCGACAGGTCGAACAGGGCGTTGGTGCGCGCGCTGACCAGGCTCCTGGCGTCCTCCTCGGAGGAGGCGTCCACCCGCTCGACGGTGATCGGGCCGGGCGGCTCGACGATCGCGACGGGACGCCCGTCCACCTCCTCGAAACGGGTGCGCAGCGACTCGTGCCTGGCGGCCACCTGGGTGAAGGCCGACTCGAGCGCGGCGACGTCCAGCGCGCCGCGCAGCCGGTAGACGTAGGAGCAGTTGTAGGAGGGGTCGTCGGGGTCGAGCCGGTTCAGAAACCAGAGTCGTTCCTGGCCGAAGGAGAGCGGGCCTGTCTTCACAGCCTTCCCTCTGAGTTTCTTTTAAGAAAGTTTCTTAACCGTTTGGAGTATTTCAGGATTCCGGAGGGCCCACAACCGGGTTCCTCGACACTGTGTGAGAATTTCTCCTCATGTGCGACATCGTGCTCATCTCCGATCCCCGGGTCTCGGCCATTCCCGTGCAGGAGAGCGGCGAGGTGCTGGCCGACGTGCGCGGGCGGCTGCGGGTCGACTCGCGGCTGGCCGATGCCGACGGGGCCTACGCCCATCTGCGGGCCGGGCTGCTCGCGCGCCTGGAGAAGGCCGAGAGCCTGCTGCCCTCCGGGTACCACCTGCTGATCGTCGAGGGGTTCCGCCCGATCCCCACCCAGCACCGATATTTCACGGAATATCGGGACGAGCTGCTCGCCGCGAACCCCGAAATGTCGCCTGAAGAGGCGCATGTCCTGGCAAGCCGGTACGTGTCGCCGGTGAACGTGGCACCGCACACCGCGGGAGCCGCCGTGGACCTGACGCTGTGCGACCCCGACGGCGTCGAGTACGACATGGGCACCCAGGTCAACGACAACCCCGAGCAGAGCGACGGCGCCTGCTACACCGGCGCGACCGGCATCTCACCCGAGGCGCGCCGCCACCGCGACCTGCTGGCCGCCGCGCTCGAGCCGTCCGGCCTGGTCAACTACCCCACCGAGTGGTGGCACTGGTCCTACGGCGACCGCTACTGGGCACTGATGACCGGCGCCCGGTCCGCCGTCTACGGACCGGCCACATTCTGACGCCCCCGACCTCAGGGGCGACGCGGGCATGGATGGCGGACGTGCCGGTTGGGGCAGCAGATCATGCCGGCCGTGGCGAAGCGGCCGCCCGGCAGCCACTCGCCCCACTGCACGTCCACCCCGCGCGGGAGCGCGTCGGCCGCGGCCTCCATACGCACCCCCAGCCCGACGGGATCGCCGCGGAAGTGGATCCCGTGCTGGGCGGCCAGCCACTCCAGCGCCTGGTCCACCTCGGTGAAGGAGGCCGCGATCCGCGAACGCGGCTTGGCCAGCCAGTCGCCCGTCCGCATGGGCGGCAGCGGCGAGCCGGCGAAGTCGGGCGAATCCGTGCGCCGCTCGGCCTCGTATCCGCGCTCCTCGCCGCTACCCGTCCACAGGTAGGCGTGCCAGTGCATATCTCCATTTGACCTCGGGTGAGCTCCCGGAGAAATGGGCACAAAGCGTACTGAGGCTCCCCCTGCGAGGTGTGCTCATGGCTCCGCTGATCGGGATCGAAGAGGAGTACCTCGTCGTAGATCCCCGCACACGGCACGTGACTCCCCGAGCGGCCGAGGTTCTGGCCGCGGCCACCGACGTCCTGGACGTGGCCCACGAGATCACCCGCTTCCAGGTCGAGGCGCGCACGCCGCCCTCCGCCGACCTCGACGAGCTCGGCGTACAGCTGCGCGCCGCGCGCAAGGAGGTGGCCGCGGCGGCCCGCTCGTGCGGCCTGGCCGTGGTGGCCAGCGGCATCCCGGTGCTCGGCAACGTGGTGCCCGCGCCGCTCAGCGACGACGTGCGCTACGAGCAGGGCCGGGTGCTCTACCGCGCGCTGCAGGACGAGATCAGCATCTGCGCCCTGCACGTGCACGTGGACGTGCCCGACGAGGAGACGGCCGTCTACGTGGGCAACCACCTGCGTCCCTGGTTACCGACGCTGATCGCGCTGGCCGCCAACTCGCCGTTCTTCGTCGGCCGCGACACCGGTTACGCCTCCTGGCGGGTGATCAGCTGGGGGCGGTGGCCGGTCTCGGGGGCCCCGCCGTACTTCCCGAGCTTCGCCGACTACGAGCTGGCGCTGCGCGCGCTGGCCGAGTCGGGGGCGCTGATGGACCCCAAGACGGTCTTCTGGGACGCGCGGCCCTCGCCCAAGCTGCCCACGGTCGAGGTGCGGGTGGCGGACGTTCCGCTGGACGTCAACGACAGCCTCACCATCATCGGACTGATCCGCGCCCTGGTGGTGACGGCCCTGGCCGACGTGGCCCGCGGTGACCGCGGCCTGCCGGTGCCGTCGGAGGTGCTGCGCGCGGCCTACTGGCGCGCCGCCCGCGACGGCCTGCACGGCGACAGCCTCGACATCCGCGCGGGCACGCTCGTCCCCGCCCCCGTCCTGGCCCGCCGCCTGCTCGACCACGTACGGCCGGCCGTGGACGAGGCGGGCGACCTCGACTTCGTCGCGGAAGGCCTGGATCGCCTGCTGGCCCGCGGCTCGGGAGCCACCCGCCAGCGCCGGGTCCACGCCCGCGACCAGAACCTGCACCACGTGGTCGACGACCTCATCGAGGCCACGGTCGCCTAGACCCTCCGCTTTACCGAAGGGCCAGAACCGCCGACACGCCCAGACCGAAGACCACGACGACCCCGCGCAGCACGTTCGGCGACATCATCCTGGCCAGGCGCGTGCCCAGGAAGCCGCCCACCAGGCTGGCCGGGGCGATCACCGCCACTGCCTCCCAGCGCACCGGCCCGAACAGCGAGAACGCCACCACCGACACCGTGCTGATGACCAGCGAGAGCGCCGCCCTGATCGCGTTGACCCTGTGCAGGTTGTCGTGCAGGAACAGCCCGAGGATGGCGAGCAGCAGCACGCCCATGCCGCCGTTGAAGTAGGCGCCGTAGCAGCCGCCGAGGAACACGCCCAGGTAGATGAGCCTGCTCGGCTCGCCCTCCGCCTCACCGCCGAAGCGTTTGCGCAGCCACGGCTGGGCCAGCAGCGCCAGGCTGGCGAAGGCCACCAGCCAGGGCACGAGGGAGTCGAACAGCCGCCCGGGCGTCAGCAGGAGCAGCGCGCTGCCCGCCACCGCGCCGAGCGCCGTGGTCACCGACAGCACGGTCGTCCTGCGCCGCTGGCCGCGCAGCTCGTCGCGGTAGCCGAGCATGCCGCCCAGGTAGCCGGGCCACAGCGACACCGCGTTCGTCACCGAGGCGGGGATGCTGGGGTAGCCGAGCGCGAGCAGCGCGGGGAAGGACACCAGCGTCCCGCCGCCGGCGATGGCGTTGATCGCTCCGGCCAGCAGGCCCGCCCCGGCCAGGAAGAACAGGTCCCTGATCATCGTCCGACCGCATAACCCTGGGCGCCGCGCGGGTTGGCCGCCGCCTTGAGGAAGCCGCCGTCCCTGGCCACCGCGCTGAGCCGGCCGATCGACCACGGGCCGTCCACCTCGACCACGTGACCGCGCCGCCGCAGCTCGGCCACGACCGCCGGGTCGAGCCGCTGCTCGACGTGCATGACGCCGGGCAGCGCGGCGCGCGGGTAGAAGGAGCTGGGGAAGTGCTCGCTGTGGAACATCGGGGCGTCGATCGCCTCCTGCAGGTTCAGTCCGCCGTGCACGACGGACAGGAAGAAGTTCACGCTCCACTGGTCCTGCTGGTCGCCGCCGGGCGTGCCGAAGGCCAGGTACGGCCGGCCGTCGCGCAGCGCGAACGACGGCGACAGCGTGGTGCGCGGGCGCACCCCCGGACGCAGGGAGGCGGGCAGCCCCTCCTGCAGCCAGAACATCTGTGCCCGGGTGCCGAGGCAGAAGCCCAGCTCGGGGATGATCGGGGAGCTCTGCAGCCAGCCGCCGCTGGGCGTGGCGGAGACCATGTTGCCGTGCCGGTCGACGACGTCGACGTGGCAGGTGTCGCCCCGGGTGTACCCGTCGCGCCCGACGGTCGGCTCCCCGATCCCCGCCGGCCGCTCCTGCCCCGCTATATCCGGAAATTTCGGCAGAAGTGGGGTGCGTCCGCCTGGGGCGCCGGGGCGGAGCTCCATGCCGGCGGTGCCGCCGATCAGCGCCCGCCGCGCCGTGGAGTACTCGGGTCTGAGCAGGTCGTCCATGGGCACGTCAGCGTCGCCGTACCAGGCCTCGCGGTCGGCGAAGGCCAGCTTGGCGCTCTCGATGACGGTGTGGACGTAGTCGGCGGACAGGAACCCCATCCCGTCCAGGTCGAGGCCGTCGAGCAGCGCGAGCTGCTGCAGGAAGACGGGACCCTGACCCCACGGCCCGGTCTTGCACACCGTGTGGCCCCGGTAGTCGAACGTGACGGGATCCTCCACCGAGGCCGCCCATCCGGCCAGGTCGTCGCCGGTGAGCACGCCGCCGTGCACCTCGCCCGAGCTGTCGCGCCAGGCCGTCTTCGCGCTGAACTCGGCGATCGCCTCGGCCACGAACCCGCTGTACCAGGCCCGGCGGGCGGCCTCGATCCCCGCCTCCCTGGTGCTTCCCCGCGACTCCTGCGCCAGCCGCCGATAGGTGGCCGCCAGCACCGGGTTGGCCAGCCTGGACCCCGGCGCGGGCACCTGCCCGCCAGGCAGCCAGGTGGCCGCCGAGGTCGGCCAGTCCTCGCGGAACAGCCGCTCGACCTTGCCGATCGTGCCCGAGATCCGCTCCAGCACCGGGATGCCGTGCTCGGCGTAGTGGATGGCAGGCTCGAGCACGTCCGCCAGCGACCAGGTGCCCCAGCGCTCCAGCATCAACAGCCAGCCGCCGAACGCGCCGGGCACCGTGGCCGCGAGCAGCCCCGTGCCGGGCACGATGTCCAGGCCGAGCCCGGTGTAGTGGCCGATCGTGGCGCCGGCCGGGGCCACGCCCTGCCCGCACACGACCGACACCCGCTGCTCGGCCTCGTCCCACAGCAGGATCGGCACCTCGCCGCCCGGACCGTTCAGGTGCGGCTCGGCCACCTGCAGGACGAACCCGGCGGCCACCGCCGCGTCGAAAGCGTTCCCGCCCCGCTCAAGCACGCCCATGCCGGTGGCGGAGGCCAGCCAGTGGGTGCTGGCCACCATGCCGAAGTCGCCGGTGAGCTCGGGCCTCGTGGTGAACACGGTCGTTCCCTTCATCGGGTTCGCCTGAGCAGATGGCAGGCCGCCTCGCCGGCCAGCGCGGGTTCCTGTGTACGGCATGCCTCGAAGGCCGCCGTGGGCACGGTCGAGCCTCCTATGCCGCGGGCCGCCAGGGCTAGGGGTCTCATGCGGTTGCCTCCGAGGGGGATCCAGCAGATTTAGGAGACTGTATACAAGAGGTTGATTTCTGAATTGTTCGGGGGCCGTTTACTGCTGGGACTTGACGGCGGCCAGGTAGGAGCGGCGGGCAGCGGCGACGTGCGCGATCGCCCGGGCCTGCGCCTCGTCCTCGTCGCCCGCGGCGATGGCCTCGCACAGGCTCACGTGCTCGGTCCACGAGTGTGGGCCGCGGACGGCCGCCGTCTGGCTGAAGACCCACTGCGCCCGCTGCAGCATCGGCGCCATCATCAAGTTGAGATAGGAGTTGCCCGCCACCTCGCCCACGGCCCGGTGGAAGGCGGTGTTCAGGTCCGCCACGGCGTCCAGGTGGCCGTTCTCCACGGCGTCCTTGGCCTCCTCGAGCACCCGGCGCAGCCTGGCCGCCGACGCCGGGGTCGCCTTGCGGGCGGCCAGCCGCGCCGCCAGCCCCTCGATCGCCATCCTGACGTCGAACAGCTCCTCGGCCTCGGCGCTCGACAGCCGTGCCACCGCGGCGCCGATCCGCGGGACGACCTCGACGAATCCCTCGGTGGCCAGCACCCTGATGGACTCGCGCACCGGGTTGCGGGACACGCCGAGCTGGGCGGCCAGCCGGTCCTCGACCAGCCGCTCGCCCTGCTCGAGCTCGCCCGACATGATGCGCCGCCGCAGCTCCGCGGTCACCTCGTCACGCAGGGTGCGGTGCGTCCCGCCAATCGTCATCTCAGTCATCAGCGGCTAATCGTATACAACGCGGTGGCGCATCGGGATCCACAGGCCGGTGCCAAGCTCGAGATCCGGGCACTCCGGTCCTACCTGTAAGCGAGGAGTTCCATACCCATGCACGAGGCCGCCGACATGGTCGCACCCCTGTGGCTGTCCGTCCCCCCGCACGAGCACCCGCAGTATCGGACCTTCGGTCAGCGAGGGTTCGTCCAGTCCGCGCCCTCTTGGGCGGCCAGCGACTGGCTCGTACCGCAGAACCTGTGGGTGTGCCCTCGTTCCACACCCGCAGCGTGCGGCCCTGCATCGCCCAGTCGATCAGCCCCTGCTCGGACAGGTTGATCAGCATCGCGAGCAGGTCGGTGCCCGGCTCGACGCCGAGCCCTCTGCGGGTGACGCTGTCGCGCATCGTGACCTGCGGCGACCCGCTCAACACCCGCAACCGATCCCCGTCCACGGGTTCCCGCTGGCCGGCCATCCAGGTCGGCCAGCAGTGACCCGCGATCGTCTGGGCGCCGGCCTCGAGTTTCCGGGACGGCCTTTCATTTGCTTTGCCGCCTACTCTTGCGGCTCCTCGGACCACGCTGCGCTTGTGCGCTCATAACCGTGGCGCGAGCGGCCATGATCGTGCCGACGGAGCCCAATAGGGTGCCGATCGCGCCGAGGACTGCGGCCCCGGCTGTAAGCAATGCCGCAGCGTCGGGACGTCTTTCCTGCGTCATAGGCGGTGGCAAGGAGGTCGAAGAGGCGGTTTGCCCAGGAGCGGCAGTGACTGTCGTCGTGACGGTGACGGGCACGCTGGGCTTGGTGGCTGATGGCGGCTCGGTGGCTGGCGTGGGTAGCGATGGGGAAGAGCCAGGCATGGTGGCTGATGGCGGCTCGGTGGCTGGCGTGGGTAGCGGTGGGGAAGAGCCGCGGGGATTCAGGTAAAGCGTCACGGCTAGCACGGCGATAAACACGAGCACGAACCCCAGCGAACTCCATGCTCGGCGGCGCTGCGCTCGAGGGGGAAGTCGCGGCGAGCGGACGCTGTTCCAGTACTTCGCGAAGATATAAGCCATCGCAGCCATCACGACCGTGCCACCGATAGCCAGAAGCCAGTTCCTCGTCGCGACGCCCCAAAGTAGTCCGGCGGCTCCGAGGATGGCTGCAGCGGCGTAGATCAGCTCCCATCCTCTCGTGCTCAACCAGAGGGCATTTCGCCAGCGCAGAGGCATGATCAAACATTAGGGGACGGTCCATCGCATCCTCGGGAAATGCGTCGGGCGTGCCGGAAGGCGTCCAGCAGCATGCCTGAGCACGCCGCAACCGTAATTACACAGAGTTACTTTGGGGTTGGTGACAGGGCCGGGGTGGAGGATCGCATAGACGCACGCCGAGCCCTGCTCGTCTCCTTCTGGAGGCGGGCGGAGCCTTTCGCGTGTACGGATAGGTGAGGGCTGGGGCCTGCTGGCAGCAGGTCAGAGCCAAGACGCGGCGTCGCAGGCGTAAACGGCCGTTACTCGGTCGGCGGCTCACCGCGCACCGTCACCGCGCGCTTCTTCTCCAGCAGTCTGGACGTTTCGCAACGAAGGTCGCGTCCAGAGCGATGAATGGCTGTGAGCGCATCTTCTTCGGTCTTGAGGCGCTACTGGCCTGCATTGGCGTTCGTGTGTATCGCGGTCGTCCTCACGGTTGCGGCCACCGGTGGCAACCTCTGGCCGGCGGACGACGACATTGTGCCGACTTTTCTGGTGATCGCTGCTGTGGCACTCACTGTCCCGCGCGGCCTTACAGACGCTGACGGTCTGTGGGCCCGTTTCAAGCGTGTGCCAGAGGCGTACGGAGCTGTGGCGGTCTCGGCGGCCAGCGCTTTTGCGCTTCTGGCCCCCTTCGATGTGGGCGTCATGGTGACGCTCATACCGACCTTGTCGATCAGTGCGTTGGCTCTACTCTGTCTCGCCGTCTTCCGAGTCCAGGTCCACAACGAGCGCACCGCGCGGCCTCGGATGAGGCAGCATGCAACCGATGACCTGGAGGAGAGATTCACCGCGATGGCGCACCAACTCTCCGAGTCCGCGGCCGCGTTCGCTCTGCTTCAGGCTGAGATGGCGGCGCGGGCGCACGCGGCTCAGGAGCTTGCTCTCGAGGCGGAAGAGAATCGACGCCATGCCGAGCAGAGTCGAACGTACGCCGAGGACCAGAAGGCGGCGCTGGAAGCGGTGGAACGTCTGGTGGCGGCTCGTGCTGATCCGATCGTTGAGGCGATCGAACGTCGCTCACGCCGGTCGCAAGTGATCTTCCTGACCGTCGGCGCGATTCTGGGCACGGTGCTGCAACTCCTCGCTGAGAAGTTGTTTAAAGGTTGAGCGCCGGCCCTCCTCGGATACAGCGCTGAGCGTGTAGATCTGCTGGGCCGGGCGTCGGCTCCGTGATGGTCCTCACTGTGATGGGCGGAGAAGTCCGGCCACAGACGTCGACTTATCGGTGTGGATCTCGTAGTCGACACATGCCCACGCGGGCGCGCGTCTTGACGCGCTTGAGCCGTGGCTGAAAACTTCCAGCCTGGCCGTACGGTCGACGACCTGTTCCGCGACTGCCTGCGACAGATCGTCGAGAGGCCTTCGTCGTCCAGGATGAATGATCAGGTTTCGATAGGGTTTCCGGCATGTCCAGACGCTGGTTATTGCTCGTCGCCCTCAGTTTGTGCGCCCTGCTCGTGTCGGTCTACGCGACGATATTCATCACGATCATGCCGTTTGTTAGGGCTGATCTCGCTGCGTCTCACTCGGCCATGCAAGTGGGGGTGTACGTCTCCCTGCTGGCGTTCGTGGGCGCGTTCGTTCCGGCGCCCAGTCGGCAGCGGGTCTTGCTGGTCGTGTCGGCCGCTCTTGGGCTGGCCGCTTTCGGTCTTGCGACCGCCTTGTGCGCCTTTGCTCTCATGCCCAGCCTGCTGATCGGCGGTCGAGTGTTGCAGGGGTTGGCGGGGGCGGTCGTGTTGTGGGCGGG
This sequence comes from Nonomuraea sediminis, assembly GCF_018531495.1. GTDB lineage: Bacteria > Actinomycetota > Actinomycetes > Streptosporangiales > Streptosporangiaceae > Nonomuraea > Nonomuraea sediminis. The sequence continues at coordinate 23,104 of NZ_JAHDTI010000006.1, read as the reverse complement.
AGTCGGCCTCATCAGGGCCGCCTTTCCTGGGCCCGAACTGTGGAAGGCGATCTCCGTTCCCGCTGTGGCGATCGTGGTGGGGCTCGGGGCGGGACCGCTCGTGGGCGGGATCACGGACGAGTACCTGTCGTGGCGATGGGGTTTCCTGGCGGGCCTGCCTCTGATCGCGGTGGCCTTGGTAGCCGTGGTGGTGCTCGCAGCCGTGCAGGGTCGGGAAGAGATTTCACCGGACATGGGGCGATATCCAGCCAGGTGACGACCGACGCGTGTAGGCGCGAGGGAGACGATCCCTCCCTACTCACCTCTGCGGTGGGCTGCTAGGTACCCGAAGTACCCCTCCGATGGCCAACGTCGCGAACGTGCCGACCCGGCCATCCCAGAGTTCGGGGGAGCAGGGTGTAGGAGGGGGTGTTGACGGTCACACCGAACACCACGATCAGGACAACGAGCTGTCGATTGTCTCCTGTTCGGTGCCGGTGACGTACTCGGTCCAGGAAGCCTAAGGCTCGTCGCCTCGGCGCCCTGCGATACGGCGCCCCAACGACTCCGGACGTGCAGGTGCACCCGCGATCCGCCGAACTCGACGCGCTCGCCGAGGCGCACCGACGCTACATCGTGGCCTTGAGGCAGGCAGTACAGGCACTGCGCGCAGATGGAACCAGCTGGACCGATATTGCGCAGGCCTGCCATGTCCGCACCGCCGACGCGCAGAGTGCTCTGCATCAAGGGCCGGACTGACAAGGCTTTCAGGGGTGGGTTAGGCGCGGAGGCGGAGGCCTCGGGGGGTGGGGTGGAAGCCGGCTGCCTCGAGGGCCTCGGCGAGGGGGGAGTCGGTGATCGCGGTGCCGTCGGCGCGTTCGACGGTGAGCTTGCCGAGGGCGCCGTCGCGGACCGAGAGGGCGAGGGCGTCGACCGCCGGGCGGAGGCGGTCGTCGTCGGTGAAGGACAGCAGGGTCTTGCCACCGCGCTCCACGTACAGGACGAGGTGGCCGTCGACGAGGACGACGAGGGAGCCCGCCTTGCGTCCCGGCTTGTGGCCGACCTCCCCGGGATGCGCGGGCCACGCGAGCGCCGCGCCGTAAGGGTTGGCCGGGTCGGCGGCCGCGAGCACGACGGCGCGCCGCTCACCCTTTGCCCCATCGCCGGCGGAGACCGGGGAGAGGGCGCGCATGCGGTCGACGGCGCCGGGAAGGGCGAACTGGGCGCCGCCCAGGCCCTCGACGAAGTAGCCGCGGCGGCAGCGGCCGCTCTCCTCGTAGGCCCGCAGCACCTGGTAGATCGGCGTGAAGCCGCCGGGCAGCCGTTCGGAGGTCACCGCGCCACGGGTCACGACGCCGTGCCGTTCGAGCAGCACGTCGGCCTGAGCCTGCGCCCGCAGGGTGGCGTCCTCGGCGGGCAGCGGCAGCAGCCACCAGCGACCGCCGACCGTGGGCGGACCGCTCCTGCTGGGCAGTACGGCACGCCGCCGCCGCGAGGTGGGCGGTCGATGCGCGGGCCGGCCGGATCCGAGCGTGGCACGCAGCGGCGCCATCGTGTCGCCGGAGACGCGTCCGGCCCACACCAGGTCCCACAGCGCCGCGGCGAGCGCCTGGTCGTCCAGCGAGCCGAGCCGGTCCGACAGCCCGCGGAAGAACATCGCACCCCCGCCCTCCAGCAGCTCGAGGATCTGCGAGTGCAGGGGAGTGAGCGTGATCTCGGCGGGCGCGGGCAGCAGCAGCGGCGCCGTGTCGGCGAAGTACAGCGACACCCAGCCGTCGCCCCCGGGCAGCGAACCCTGGCCGGCCCACAGCACCTCACCGGAGGAGGTCAGCTCGTCGAGCAGCGCGGGCGAGTAGCCGGGCACCCGCGAGGGCAGCACCAGCGTCTCCAGCGCCGAGGCGGGCACCGCCGCCCCCTGCAGTTGCTCGATCGTCCCCACGAGGGAGTCCATGGGCACCGGAGCGCGCGATCCGGTGATCCCATGCCACACCGGCAGGAACCGGGCGAGCGCCTCGGGCGCGACGGGCTCGACCTCCTTGCGCAGCCTGGCCAGCGACCGCCGCCGCAGCATCCGCAGCACTCCGGCGTCGCACCACTCCTCGCCCCGCCCGCCGGGCCTGAACTCGCCGTTGACCACCCGCCCCGTGGCGGCCAGCCGCCGCAGCGCGTCGGTGACCACGGCCACGCCGAGCCCGAACCTGGCGGCAGCCGTACCGGCGTGGAAGGGGCCGCGCGTGCGGGCGTGGCGCGCGACCAGGTCGGCGAGCGGATCGGCGACAGGCTCGAGGAAGACATGCGGCACCCCGACGGGCAGCGGCGCGCCGAGCGCGTCGCGCAGCCGCGCGGCATCCTCGATCGCCGCCCACCGCTCCTCGCCCGCGATGCGGACCCGCAGCGCCCGCCGCGCGTTCTCCAGGCCGGTGAGCCACGACGGGTCGCCGCCCCGCACGCTGACGTCGTCGGCCACCAAGGGCCCGTGGGAGCGCAGCAGGTCGGCGAGGTCCTCCGCGTCGCGCAGCGGCCGATCGAGCCGAGCCAGCTCCCGCTCGGCCTCCACGATCACGTCGGGATCGAGCAGCTCGCGCAGGTCGGCCTGGCCGAGCAGCTCGGCCAGCAGCGAGGTGTCCAGCGCCAGCGCCTGGGCCCGCCGCTCGGCCAGCGGCGCGTCGCCCTCGTACATGAACGCGCCCACGTAGTGGAACAGCAGCGAGGCGGCGAACGGCGAGGCCTGCGAGGTCTCCACCTCCACCACCCGCACCTTGCGCGCGGCGATGTCGCGCATCAGCTGCACGAGCCCGGGCACGTCGAAGACGTCCTGCAGGCACTCGCGCATCGTCTCGAGCACGATCGGGAACGAGGCGTACTGCGAGGCCACCCCCAGCAGGTGCGCGGCCCGCTGCCGCTGCTGCCACAGCGGGCTGCGCTTTCCTGGAGTACGGCGGGGCAGCAGCAGAGCCCGCCCGGCGCACTCACGGAAGCGGGAGGCGAACATCGCCGACCCGCCCAGCTCCTCGGTGACGATCTGCTCGATCTCCTCGGCGTCGAAGGCGGCCACGTCGGACGGCGGCTCGGCCAGCGTGTCGGGGATGCGCAGCACGATCCCGTCGTCGGAGTGCACGGCCTGCACGTCGATGCCGTACCGCTCGCGCAGGCGCCGGTTGATCGCCAGCGCCCAAGGCGCGTGCACCCGCGCGCCGTACGGCGAGTGGATGACCACCCGCCAGTCGCCCAGCTCGTCGTGGAAGCGCTCGACCAGCAGCGTGCGGTCGTCGGGCACGTAGCCGGTGGCCTCGCGCTGCTCCTTCAGGTAGGCGAGCAGGTTTTCCGAGGCGAAGGAGTCGAGCCCCGCCTCCCGCAGCCGCTTCTCCTCGGGCGAACGCAGGAACTGGCCGATCGCCCGCCCCAGCTCGGCGGGCCTGCCGGGCGCGTCGCCGTGCCAGAACGGCAGCTTGCCCGGCTGACCGGGCGCGGGGGAGACCAGCACCCGGTCGGGCGTGATGTCCTCGATCCGCCACGAGGTCGCGCCCAGCACGAACGCGTCGCCGACGCGCGACTCGTACACCATCTCCTCATCCAGCTCGCCCACCCTGGACGCCTTCTCGCCGACGAGGAAGACGCCGAACAGGCCGCGGTCGGGGATCGTGCCGCCGTTGGTCACCGCCAGCCGCTGCGCGCCGGGGCGGCCCTGGAGCGTGCCCTTCACCCTGTCCCACACGATGCGCGGGCGCAGCTCGGCGAACTCCTCGCTGGGATAGCGCCCGGCCAGCATGTCGAGCGTGGCCTCAAGCGCGCTCCTGGGCAGGGTGGCGTACGGCGCGGCCCGCTTGACCACGCTCTCCAGCTCGTCGACCGTCCACTCGTCCATCGCGGTCATCGCCACGATCTGCTGGGCGAGCACGTCGAGGGGGTTGCGCGGGTAGCGCAGCTCCTCGATCTGACCGCTCTTCATCCGCTCGGCCACCACGGCGGTCTGCACCAGGTCGCCGCGGTACTTGGGGAAGATCACGCCCTTGGACACCGCGCCCACCTGGTGGCCCGCCCGGCCGATCCGCTGCAGGCCGCTGGCCACGCTCGGCGGCGCCTCCACGCACGCCACCAGGTCGACGGAGCCCATGTCGATGCCCAGCTCCAGGCTGGAGGTGGCGACCACGGCGGGCAGCCGGCCCGATTTGAGCGCCTCCTCGATCTGGGCGCGCTCCTCCTTCGACACCGAGCCGTGGTGGGCCCGCACGATCTCGGGCACCGCGCCCTTGCTCGAGCCTGCCTGCGCCATCATCTCGGCGGGCACGTCCCACGCCGACAGGTCGACGCCGGACTCGCGCTCATAGGCCAGCTCGTTGAGCCGCGTGCACAGCCGCTCGGCCAGGCGGCGGGAGTTGGCGAACACGATCGTCGAGCTGTGCGCGCCGATCAGGTCGAACAGGTGCTCCTCGACGTGCGGCCAGATCGACCGGTTGACCGGCTCCTCCTCGTTCGGCCTGGTCTCCATCTCGGTCATGTCCTCGACGGGGACGACGACCTCGACCTCGATGCGCTTGTCCGAGGGAGGCTGCACCACGCTCGCGCCGCCGAGGAAGGCGGCCACCTCGCTGACCGGCCGCACGGTGGCCGACAGCCCGATCCGCTGCGCGGGCCTGTCGAGCAGCGCGTCGAGCCGTTCCAGGCTGAGCGCGAGGTGGGCGCCGCGCTTGGTGGCTGCCACGGCGTGCACCTCGTCCACGATCACGGTCTCGACGCCGCGCAGCGCCTCCCGCGCCTGGCTGGTGAGCAGCAGGAACAGCGACTCGGGCGTGGTGATGAGGATGTCGGACGGCTTGGCGGCGAACCGCCTGCGGTCCTCGGCGGGGGTGTCACCCGACCGGATGGACACCGAGATCTCGGGCACCGGCTCGCCCAGGCGCCGCGCGGTCTGCTTGAGACCGGCCAACGGCGCCCGCAGGTTGCGCTCCACGTCCACGGCCAGCGCCTTCAGCGGCGAGACGTAGAGCACCTTCGTGCCCTTCCTGTCGGCCTCGAGCGAGAGCCGGTCGAGCGACCACAGGAAGGCCGCCAGCGTCTTGCCGGACCCGGTGGGCGCGACGACCAGGGTGTTGTCGCCCTTGGCGATCGAGTCCCACGCCCCCTCCTGGGCCGACGTGGGCGCGGCGAAGGCGCCCTCGAACCATTGCCTGGTCAGCGGGCTGAAGTGGTCCAGCGATGTCACGCTCTCATAGTGCCTCGCCGTACCGACAGAAAACGAAAGCGTCGCCACGGCGAGCGGTTGAGGAGGCCCCCGGAGGGACATAGAGCGACCGTGACCATTGACTATGCAGCTATAGAGGCCAGGCGCGAGCAGATCAGGGCGCGCCACCTCTTAGCGCGCCGGCCTCCGAGCAGCGCGCGGGGTCTGCACCACTTCGCCCTGCTCTCCTCGGACGTGGAGCGAACCATCCGGTTCTATCAGGACCTGCTGGAGTTTCCGCTCACGGAGATCTTCGAGAACCGCGACTACAAGGGTTCGAACCACTTCTTCTTCGACATAGGCAACGGAAACCTCCTTGCCTTCTTCGACTTCCCGGGCCTTGATCTCGGTCCCTACCAGGAAGTGCTCGGCGGGTTGCACCACATCGCGATCTCCGTCGACCCCGTCACCTGGGAGCGGTTGCGGGGCAAGCTGGAGATGGCCGGCGTGCCGCACCAGATCGAGAGCGGCGCCTCCATCTACTTCAAGGACCCCGACGGCGCCAGATTGGAACTGCTCGCCGACCATCTGGGAGAGATGTACGGCTCGCGCGTGATGTGACTACCGCCGCGACGCCCTGCGCGTGCGCGGCCTGCCCTCGCGCGGCTGCTGCCTGATGCCCGCGTGCCGTTCGGAGCGATCGGCCCTCTCCTTCTGCACGGCCAGCCGCTGTAACGACTGCAGGTGGCGACGCTTGGCGCGGTTGGCCTTGATCTTGGCCGTCTTCGGGGGTGAAGACTTGGGGGTCTTTGGCATGGCACTGTCCTACCCACCCCATACTTGGAAGATGCGCCTCACCGAGTTCTGGAGACGGATGCGCGCCCACTTCGGCGACACCTACGCCGAGTCCTGGGCCACGGACTACGTCCTGGCCCCGCTGGGCGGGCGCACCGTGCAGCAGGCGCTGGCCGAGGGCGAGAGCGCCAAGACCGTGTGGCGCGCGGTCTGCCAGGTCGAGAACGTCTCACCCCGGCTGCACTAGCGCCTCCTTCAGCGTGAGCGCCGTGCGCTCCAGGTCGTCGGCGGGGCCCTGACCGCCCGCCGACCACAGGAAGAGCCAGCCGTTGTGCGCCGGCGTGGCGAAGATGATCGTCTGTCTGCCCGTGCGCGGATGCCAGACCCACAGCACCGGATCGTCGCCGCCGACCAGCCGGCTCACCAGCCCGTGATCGGGTAGCAGCCCGGCCAGGGCCTCGAGATGGACGCGCCGTTCACTCGTGTACGAGTTCGCCACACCCCAAGGTGTCCCCACCTGCTGGCCTGCGACAACACGCCTGGCGTATTGCCCATGTATGCGAGGGCCCCGGCTGGGCTCCTTCAGAGACCCGGGCGGTTCTTGTACGGACGCCGGCGGTTCTTCCAGGCGCCGGGTCGGCGGGACGGTGCATGGCGCGGCGCCCTGTACGGCGGGCTACCACGACCGTGGGACGCGGCTTACGGAGCGCCGTGACGGCGGGCAAGCGTCCTCGACTCGCAAGCAGCGCTCGGCCACAGATCCCCAGCTCACGACGGTGGGCGGCGGTGGCGGTGGCTCGCCGTACCTCATGCAGCGTAAACAGCGTGTCCGGGGTGTGATCGAACAGTCGTTCGGCTACGATGAAACTCGGCTTCTCCGGAAAATGTCGGTGGGAGCCCGTAGCTTTCACTCGACTGAACCGACCACGACCCTTCAGGGGAGTTCCCATGGCTATCAACGACCGCGAGAAGGCCCTTGAGACTGCCCTCGCCCAGATCGAGCGCCAGTTCGGCAAGGGCTCCGTCATGCGCCTCGGCGATGACGCCCGGGCTCCCATCGAGGTGATCCCCACCGGATCGATCGCCCTGGACGTGGCGCTGGGCATCGGTGGTCTCCCGCGCGGCAGGATCGTCGAGGTCTACGGCCCCGAGTCGTCGGGTAAGACCACGGTCGCCCTGCACGCCGTGGCCAACGCCCAGCGCGCGGGCGGCATCGCGGCCTTCATCGACGCCGAGCACGCCCTCGACCCCGAATACGCCAAGAAGCTCGGCGTCGACACCGACGCGCTCCTGGTGTCCCAGCCCGACACCGGTGAGCAGGCGCTGGAGATCGCCGACATGCTGATCAGGTCGGGCGCGGTCGACATCATCGTCATCGACTCGGTGGCCGCCCTGGTGCCCAAGGCCGAGATCGAGGGCGAGATGGGCGACAGCCACGTCGGCCTCCAGGCCCGCCTGATGTCCCAGGCCCTGCGCAAGGTGGCGGGTGCTCTGAACAGCACCAACACCACCGCCATCTTCATCAACCAGCTGCGCGAGAAGATCGGCGTCATGTTCGGCTCGCCGGAGACCACGACCGGCGGTAAGGCGCTGAAGTTCTATGCCTCGGTCCGCCTCGACATCCGCCGCATCGAGACGCTGAAGGACGGCACGGAGGCCGTCGGCAACCGCACCCGGGTCAAGGTCGTCAAGAACAAGATGGCCCCGCCCTTCCGCGTGGCCGACTTCGACATCCTGTACGGCGTGGGCGTCTCGCGTGAGGGTGGCCTCATCGACATGGGTGTGGAGCACGGGTTCGTCCGCAAGTCCGGCGCCTGGTACACCTACGAGGGCGACCAGCTCGGCCAGGGCAAGGAGAACGCGCGCAACTTCCTGAAGAACCACCCCGACATGGCCAACGAGATCGAGAAGAAGATCAAGGACAAGCTCGGCGTCGGTCCCCGCATCGACGCTCCCGCCGAGGCTCCCGCGCCCGCCGCCGCACCGGCCGCCACCGGCCGAGGCGCCAAGGCTGCCGCCACGCCCAAGCCGGGCGACGTCTGATCCCCATGCACGACTCGGACCCGTCCCACCCCCACGACTGGGGCACCTGGCCAGACACCCCCCGCCGCGGGCCCACGGCTCCGCGGGGCGAGGACGCGCCGGCTGGGGGGTCCGGCAGCGCGGGTTCCGAGAGTTCGCCGGACGAGAATGCGCCAGGTCGACGGTCTGGCGCTTCGGGTTCCGATGCGCCTAGCTCCGTGGGTTCGGGTAGCTCCGGTGACGCTGATCGTCCGGGCTCCGGTTCACGCGGCTGGGGCCAGGTGGCCGAGGGCGCTGGATCTGGTGCCTGGGGGCGTGGAGCCGGGGGTTCTGGTGCCTGGGGGCGTGGGGCCCAAGAGGTGGGCTCTGATGGTTCCGAGGGATCGTGGTCAGGGCGCCGGCCATGGGGGCCGGGCTCTGATGTCCCCGAAGGCGACTGGTTCGGGGCGGGTGCGCAAGATGACCCCTGGAATGGCTTGTTCGCAACGGGGGCGCCGAGGGCTGGCACGTCCAAGGCAGGCGACCGTGAGGCACACGAGACCGCCAGGAGAAAGGTCGGCGGCCGCGAAGCCGACCAGGCCGCCAAGAGGAAGACCGGCGATCGTGAGGCCGACCAGGCTGGTGAGGGAGAGGCTGGCGATCCAGGGGCAGATGAGGCTGCCTGGGAGAAGGCCGGCGGTCGTGAGGCAGACGAGGCCGCTAGGAGAAAGACCGGCGATCGTGGAGTCGACGAGGCCGCCAAGTGGAAGACCGGCGGTCGTGAGGCCGACCAGGCTGGCGGTCGAGGGATAGACCAGGCTGGTGGGGGAGAGGCTGGCGATCCAGGGGCAGATGAGGCTGCTTGGGGGAAGGCTGGCGGTCGTGAGGTAGACGAGGCTGCCCAGGGGATGACAGGCGATTCGGCGTTGGATGCCTGGTGGCAGCCGCCGATGGCGGGGCCCGATGAGCCCTCTCGTGGCCGTGGGCGGCGTGGTGGGGCGGGGCGTCGTGGTGGGCGACGGGCCGGGGGGCGGTTGCCTGACGGGCCTGATGAGGGTTCGGTGGCCGCGTCAGGGCCGCCGGCGGATCCGGAGTCGGTGGCGCGAGCCGTAGTGCTGCGGTTGCTGACCATGGCGCCGAAGACGAGGGCTCAGCTGGCCGAGGCGCTGCGCAAGCGGGACATCCCCGATGAGGCCGCGGAGACGGTGCTCGACCGGTTCTCCGAGCTGGGACTCATCAACGACGAGGCGTTCGCCGAGGCGTGGGTCGACTCGCGCCACCACGGCCGCGGCCTGGCCAAGCGCGCCTTGGCCGCCGAGCTCCGCCACCGCGGCGTCGACTCGGAGACCGTCAACGAAGCAGTCGAACGCCTCGACCCCGACCAGGAGCTCGAAACCGCCCGCCGCCTGGTCGAACGCAAACTCGCCGCCACCCGCGGCCTCGACCCCCAGGCCCGCACCCGCCGCCTGGCAGGCATGCTCGCCCGCAAGGGCTACCCACCCGGCCTCTCCTATCGCGTCGTCCGCGAAGCTCTCGAACAAGAGGGCATCGAAGTCGAAGAAGACCCCTTCTGACACCACGGCTTCTGACCTCACGGCGCGCACCGAGACAGCTCGGCGACCGTCAGGCCGTGCCCCACCAGCCGCGTCGGCACGGCTCGGCAACCGCCAGGACGGCCCACCACCAGCCGTATCGACACGGCTTCACGACCGTCAGGACACGGCCCACCAGCTGCGTCGGCGCGGCTCGGCGACCGACAGGACCGCTCAGCACCAGCCGTGTCGGCACGGCTTGGCGACCGTCAGGACATGGCCCACCAGCCATGTCGGCCGGCTTGGCGACCGTCAGGACACGGCCCACCAGCTGCGTCGGCGCGGCTCGGCGACCGTCAGGACGTGTGCACCGCCACAGACGCATCGGGATGCAGGGCGCCTAGCTGCGGGCGAATGCGCTACGGGTGCGGTGCGCACGCAGGCAGTGATAAGGGCGTGGGAAGTGTGACCTGATTCCGCGGGCGTGGCGCGTCCGCGGAAGCCGGGCGGGGCCAGGGCAGTGAGAAGACCTCCAGAAGGCGAGAGGTCTCGCGGAGATGACGGGCTGCAAAAGGAGCTGAGGCGGCGCAGAGATCTGGGCTGGCAGAGGGAGTCGGGGTGGTGAGGGGCGTTGGGGTGGCAGAGGGAGTTGGCGGTGGAAGGGCTGGGCTGATGGGGGGTGCGGTGGGAGGGCTGGGCTGATGGGGGTGCGGCGGTGCGGTGGGAGGGGCTGGCAAGATCGTGGGGGGTTGTTGGGGGCGTAGGTGGGGACTGGAGGGGTGATCTCGGGCGGCACTGGAAGAGTGGGGCTATTCGGGTGATATCTGCCTGAATTCCGCAGGGGTAGCCCGTAAGACACGCTTGATGACGCGTTTGCTTGCTCGTGACTTGTTCGACGCATAACCTCGACGGCAGTGAGGAGTTACTCCGCGCAGCGCGGATTGCCATACCGGTGAACGACGGACGTACGAGCTCGATTGACCGAGGTGGGCGAGGTGTCGGCTACAGCAGTCGACGCCCGGTCGGCCTTGGGCAGAAATCGTTCCAGCCGCATTCCGTGCCGCGCATGTGACCCCTCCCGTTTCGAGGCCGCGAGTCGTTACGATACGAGGAGGGCGGGGCGCACATGGGGCCGCTAGTCGTGGTGCTGTCGGTGGCTGTGCTCCTGCTCGCGATCGGGATGATCGCCACGCTTGTCCTCGTCGTACGTCGCACCTCCGGTGACAACTCCCGCCTGGCCAAGCCCACGCCCGAGCAGGCCGCCGCCGTCCACCAGGAGCTGGAGCAGGCCCGCCAGGAGGCGGGGCAGATCCGCGAGAAGGCCGAGTCCGACGCCGAGGAGATCCTGCGCAGGTCGGAGGCCGCCGCCGAGAGCGCCGTGGAGATGCGCCGCGAGGTGGAGGAGGAGAGCCGGATACGGAAGTCCGAGCTCAAGGAGCTCCGCGCCGACCTCGAACGCCGCGAGGGTCGCCTGGCCGAACGCGAGCAGCGCCTGGACGAGGAGGCCCGCAGGCAGTCCGAGCGCGACCGCAAGCTGGCCGAGACCGAGATCGAGCTGGCCGACCGCCGCGAGGAACTGCTGCAGGTCGAGGAGGAGCGCCGCCGCATCCTGGAACGCGTCGCCGGGCTCACCACCGATCAGGCCAAGACCGAGCTGGTCAAGGAGATCGAGAACCAGGCCAAGCGCGAGGCCGCCCTGATCGTCAGGGAGATCGAGGGGGACGCGCGCAAGGAGGGCGAGAAGCGCGCCACGAAGATCGTGACGCTCGCCGTACAGCGGGTGGCGGCCGAGCAGACGGCGGAGTCGGTCGTCAGCGTGCTGCATCTGCCCGGCGATGAGATGAAGGGCCGCATCATCGGCCGCGAGGGGCGAAATATCCGGGCGTTCGAGTCGACGACCGGTGTGAACCTCATCATCGACGACACCCCAGAAGCGGTGCTGCTGTCGTGTTTCGACCCGGTACGCCGGGAGACGGCGCGGCTGACGCTGGAGAAGCTCGTCCTCGACGGCCGCATCCACCCGCAGCGCATCGAGGAGGCCCACGACCGCAGCCGCGCCGAGGTCGCCGACCTGTGCGCCCGGGCGGGCGAGGACGCGCTGGTCGAGCTGGGCATCACGGACATGCATCCAGAACTCACCCTGCTGCTGGGCCAGCTCCGCTACCGCACCTCGTATGGGCAGAACGTCCTCAAGCACCTCATCGAGTCGGCGCACATCGCCGGGATCATGGCCGCCGAGCTGAAGATGAACCAGCCGCTCATGAAGCGCTGTGCGCTGCTGCACGACATCGGCAAGGCACTCACGCACGAGGTCGAGGGCAGCCACGCGCTGATCGGCGCGGAGATCGCCCGGCGGTACGGCGAGGAGGAGGACGTGGTGCACGCCATCGAGGCGCACCACAACGAGGTCGAGGTCCGCACCGTCGAAGCCGTCCTCACCCAGGCCGCCGACGCGATCAGCGGCAGCCGCCCGGGAGCGCGACGGGAGTCGCTCGAGGCGTACGTGAAGCGGCTGGAGCGGCTGGAGGAGATCGCGCAGTCCTACGACGGGGTCGAGAAGGTCTTCGCGATGCAGGCCGGGCGGGAGATCCGGGTCATGGTCAAGCCGGACGCCGTCGACGACATCCAGGCACAGGTGATCGCCCGGGACGTGGCGAAGCAGGTCGAAGAGGAACTCACCTATCCGGGCCAGATCCGGATCACGGTCGTCCGCGAGTCCCGCGCCACCGAATTCGCCCGCTGACAGCCCACCAGTCCCTGCCCTCAGGCATCTGTACGGCCCAGGCGCTGCATTCTTGTACTGCACATTCGTCGGGTTCTTGTATGGCTGAGGTCTGGACTGTTGTGCGGGCCAGTCGATTGACGGTTGTGCAGCTTGGGGCTCGGGCTGTTGTGCGGCCCAGGTGCTTGGCGGTTGTGGGCTCTTGTACGGCGGGCCGCCGCGACCGCCGACCGCCGTCGTGGGTTGAGGGCCTGTGGGCGGCGCTGCCGGCGAGTCGGTGCCGCTTGCTCGCCGTTACGGCGCTGCGTCGGCCTGGGTTCCGCGGTCGTGGGCCGCTCACCGGCTCCGCGCTTCGTTGGGCGTTTGGCGCGGTCTTGGCTGCTCGCCGTACAGGGCGCCGACTTCCGCCGCATACCTTCCCGCCGACCCGGCGCCTGGGAAGCCCACCGGGGCTGAGAGACACCGAAACCCGGGCGACCCACGGCCGAGGCGTGACCCCGGGAGGTCTGCCCGGAGGTGTGGGGTGGTCTGTGGCGAGGCGAGCCCCGGGGAGGTTGCTGCGGAGGTGGGACCTGGGTGGTCTGTGGCCGAGGCGGGACTCGGGGCGGTTTGTTGCGGAGGTGGGAGCCCGGTGTTCTGTGGCCGAGGCGGGACCCGGGGTGTTCGCGGCAGAGATCGGATCCAGGGCAGTACGCGGCGGAGGCGGGATACGGGTGGGTTTGTAGCAGAAGCGGGACTTGGGTGGTCCGCGGCAGGGGCGGGCGGGGGTGGTCCGTAGCAGGGGCAGGCCTGGGGCGGTCCGCGGCGGAGGCGGGATCCAGGGTGTCAGGTGGGCTTGTGGCGGGCGTAGTGGCGGGCTACTCGGGCTCGGTTGCCGCAGGTGGTGGTGGAGCACCATCTGCGGCGGGGGTGGGCGGGGATGAAGAGCATGACGCAGTCGTGGCCCTCGCATTGGCGGATGCGGGTGACGTCGCCCGTCAGGAGGTCGACGGCGGCGTCGGCCAGTTGGGCCGCGAGGCGGGCGCCCGGGGTGCCCTGGCGATGCATGGTGGCCGTCAGGTGGCCGTCGTCCCAGGTCAGAGTGGTGTGGGTGGGGGCGGCACGCTGGGCCTCAGTGATGGCTGCCAGGGACTGAGCCGGGGGAGGAGTGCCTTGGCGTACATGAGCCAGTGCGGCGGAAACGTGGGCGCGCAGGTCGCGGATCATCTCCGCGTCGCCCTCCGCGAGGCGGGCATCGCCCCCTGAGTATCGATCGTCGGTCTCTGTGGGGTCGGTGTCAGTCGCTGAGGGGCGCGCATCGTGCTCGGTCAGGGGGGCGCCAGCGTCTGAGGGACGTGCGTCGGTCTCTGTGGGGTGGGCGTCGGTCGCTGAGGGGTGCGCGTCGGGGTCGGGCAGGCGGGTGCCGGTGGCTAGGGGCTGTGCATCGGCTCCAGTCAGGCGGGTGTCAGGCTCTGTGGGGAGGGTGGGGGTGAGGCGGGGGGATTCGAGGGTTAGCCAGTGGTGGAGGCCGGGGAGGGTGGCGAGGTGGTCGCCGGTGGCGTAGAGGGTGTTGACGAGGTCCAGGGCCAGGTGTTCGCCGGTCAGGGGTTCGTCGGTGCGGGGTGGCCTCTCCATCATGTGTCTAATGGTACATCGGCGGGTTGACGCATTAGGGGTGGTCCCGCTATAACTAATGCATCTTTGATGAAGGAAGGCATTAGTCATGGTGACAGTTGCTCGGGTCGTGCACCGGTATCTCGACGTTGATGGTGTTCGGGTCTTCTATCGCGAGTCGGTGCCCGAGAGGGACGATGCCCCGGTGTTGTTGCTGCTGCACGGGTTCCCCTCGGCTTCGCACCAGTTCAGGCGGCTGATCGACGTGCTGGGGGTGCGGTATCGGCTGATCGCGCCTGACTACCCCGGGTTCGGGCAGACCGAGGTGCCGGAGGGGTTCGAGTACTCCTTCGATCGGCTGGCCGATGTGGTCGAGGGGTTCGTGCGCGGGCTCGGGCTGTCGCGGTTCGCGATGTACGTGTTCGACTTCGGGGCGCCGGTCGGGTTCCGGCTGGCGGTGCGGCATCCCGAGTGGGTTGCCGGGCTGGTGGTGCAGAACGGCAACGCCTACGAGGAAGGCTTGTCGGACATGGCCAAGGACTTCATCTGGAACGCGCAGGACGACCAGGTCCGGGGGCTGCTGACGCTGGAGAGCACGCGCGGGCAGTACGAGGGCGGCACCGCCGATCCCGAGCTGGTTGCGCCGGACGGATGGACGCTCGACCAGCACTACCTGGACCTGCCCGGCCGTAAGGAGGCGCAGGTCGCGCTGGCCTTCGACTACCGCTCCAACGTGGGGCAGTACGAGCGCTGGCAGGCGTGGATGCGCGAGCACCGGCCGCCCGCGCTCGTCACCTGGGGCGTCAACGACCTGTTCTTCCCCGAGCCCGGCGCCCACGCCTACCTCCGCGACCTTCCGGACGCCGACCTCCACCTCTTCAACACCGGCCACTTCGCCCTGGAAGACCACCTCCCCGAGATCGCCCCCCTGATCGCCGCCTTCCTCGACAAGACCTGGTAGCCAAGCCAGAACCCAGAGGTACGGCCAATCACCGCCACCAGCGTGCACGCCCGGCCACCGGGTTTGCCGGACGCCCTGTCCGGTGCTGACCCGCAATCGCGGTAGGCGCCTGCTGGAGCGCGGTACTGACCCGTGATCGCGGTTGGCACCTGCTGGAGCGCGGTACTGAGCCATGGCCGCGGTAGACGCCCAAGGGAGCGCCGTGACGGTGGGGCAGGGGGATCGACTCGCCGGGAGCGCCGGGCGCGTGTCCTCGGCCGAAGTGCGGCGGGCGGCCGGTGGCGGCTGCTTGCCGTACAGGATGCCTGTGAAGTGCAGGATGCCTGTGAAGATGCCTGTGAAGGTGCCTGGGCGGGTGTGGCCGGCGCGGGAGGGAGGGGCCGCGGGCGGTCACACCCGCGCTTCAGGCGAGGCGGATCCGGGGGTCGAGGAAGCCGTAGGTGATGTCCACCAGCAGGTTGGCGACGACGACCGCGGTGGTGGCCAGGACGACGACGCCCATGATGACCGGCAGGTCGCCGCTGATGAAGGCCTGCACGACGGCCTGCCCGATGCCGCCGAGGCCGAACACCGACTCGGTGACGACCACGCCGCCGATCAGCGTGCCCACGTCGACGCCGAGCTGCGTCACCACCGGTGTGAGGGCCGCGCGGAGCCCGTGGCGGTAGATGACCCGCTGCTCGGGCACCCCCTTGGCGCGGGCGGTGCGGATGTAGTCCTCGCCGAGGACGTCCAGCATCGACCCGCGGGTCAGCCGTAAGTAGGTGGCCGCCTGGACGGTGGCGAGCGTGATCCACGGCAGGATCAGATGTCGCGCCCATTCGCCGGGACTGTCGGAGAAGGACACGTAGGAGTCGGGTGGCAGCACCGGCATCCCGGCCATCGTGAGCTGGAAGAACAGGAAGTACAGCAGGATCAGCCCGACCACGAACGTGGGCATCGACACCCCGGCCAGCGCCAGCAGCGTGAGCCCGCGGTCGAGCAGCGAGCGGGCCCGGGTGGCGCTGAGCACGCCGGCCCCCACGCCGATCGTGAACCAGATCACCGCCCCGCCCACGACGAGCGAGAACGTGGGCGGGAAGTCCTCGGCGAGCAGCTTGCCGACGGATTCGTTGGAGAAGTAGGAGGTGCCGAGGTCGCCGTGGACGAGCCGGTTGGCGTAGTCCAGGTACTGGACCATGATCGGCCGGTCCAGGCCGAGGTTGCGGCGGATCAGGTCCACCTGCTCGGGCGTGGCCTGCCGTCCGGCCAGCGTCCTGGCGGGGTCGCTGGGCGCGACGAAGAACAGCAGGAACGTGCCCAGCGTGACCAGCCACAGCACCAGCACGCCGAGCAGGATCCGGCGGACGAGGAATCTGCGCAGCATCGGCTACCCCTTCCCGCGACGTCGACGGGGCCGCCTGCGGCGGCTGAACAGGCGCTCCATGCGCGGGTCGATGGCGTCCCTGATGCCGTCGCCGACCAGGTTGAAGGCGAGCGTGGTGATCAGCAGGGTGGCGGCGGGGAACCCCAGGTACCAGTAGGCGACGCGGTAGAAGCCCTGGGCCTCGCTGAGCAGGTTGCCCCACGACGGCGTGGGCGGCACGATGCCCAGCCCCAGGTACGACAGCGTCGACTCGAACACGATGGCCGCGGGGACGAGCAGCGTGGTGAGCACGATCACGGGCGCGAGCAGGTTCGGCAGGATGTCCACGAACATGACCCGGAAGTCGCCCGCGCCGATGGACCTGGCGGCCTCGACGTACTCCCGTTCCTTGATCGACAGGGTCTGGCCGCGCACGACCCGGGCGATCGCCGCCCAGGAATAGAACGCGATCACCCCGATCGTGGCCGTCAGCGACGGCCCGGCGATGGACACGACCGCGATCGCGAAGATCAGGTAAGGGAAGGAGAGCACGACGTCCATCAGCCGCGACAGGATCGTGTCGATCACGCCGCCGTAGTAGCCCGCCAGGAGCCCGATCACGACGCCCACCAGCGCCGCGAGCCCGGTGGCCACGACGCCGACCAGCAGCGAGACGCGCGCCCCGTAGAGCACCCTGATGAACAGGTCGCGCCCGAGCCTGTCGGTGCCGAACCAGAACGTGCCGTTGGGCGCCACGGGCAGCCCCTGCGGCGTGATGCCGGTGTCGCGGAACTGGTCGTCGGGATCATGGCCGTTCCATGCGGCGATCAGCGGCGCGGCCAGCGCGAGCACGGCAAGCAGCACGATCACCACGCCGGAGACCAGCGCCACCTTGTCGGTCTTGATCCTGGCCCAGGCCAGCTGCCACGGACTGCGCCCGGCGATGCCGCGGTCCGCGACGGCCTCAGGCCGGATCTCGGTTAGCGTCATGCGGTACTCCTCGCGGTGAGGTCCTCGCCCACCTCGACGGGGAAGTGGCAGGCCACCGGGTGCGGTTTGGCCTCCAGCGGCGGCTCCTCGGCCGAGCAGCGCTCGCGGGCCTTTGGGCAGCGCGGATGGAAGCGGCAGCCGGAGGGCGGGTCGATCGGCGACGGCACATCCCCGGTCAGGATGATGCGATGCCTCCGCTCCGCCTCGTCGGGGTCGGCCACCGCGGTGGCCGACAGCAGCGCGTTGGTGTAGGGGTGGCGAGGTATCTCGTGAAGCTCGTCGGCCCCCGCGCGTTCGACGACCTTCCCGAGATACATCACCGCGATCCTGTCGCTGACGTGCCGCACGACCGACAGGTCGTGCGCGATGAACAGGTACGTCAGCCCGAAGTCGTCCTGCAGATCCTTGAGCAGGTTGAGGATCTGCGCCTGGATCGACACGTCCAGCGCCGACACCGGCTCGTCGCAGATGATCAGCCGCGGTTTCAGCGCCAGCGCCCTGGCCACCCCGATGCGCTGCCGCTGCCCGCCGGAGAACTCGGCCGGGAAGCGGTTGTAGTGCTCGGGGTTCAGCCCGACGCGCTCCATGAGGTCCTGGACGGTACGGCGAAGCTGCTCGCCCCGCTGGATCCGGTGCACGACCAGCGGATCGGCGATGATCGAGCCCACCCGGCGGCGCGGGTTCAGCGAGCCGTACGGGTCCTGGAAGATGACCTGGATGTCGCGCCGGTAGCGGCGCATCTGGGAGCGCGGCAGGTTGGTGATGTCGTCGCCGTCGAAGCGGACCTTGCCTGAGGTCACCGGGTGCAGCCCGGCGATGCAGCGGGCGAGCGTGGACTTGCCGCAGCCGGTCTCGCCGACCAGGCCGAGCGTCTCGCCGGGTGCCAGCTCCAGGCTGACCCCGTCGACGGCGCGTACCTGGCCGATCGCGTGCTTGATCAGGGTTCCCGCGGTGATCGGGAAGTGCTTGACGACGTTGTCGACCTCGAGCAGCGTCACGTTCCCTCCTTGGCGTGCAGGCGCAGCGCCTCGGCCTCTTCCGTCAGCCCCACCGCCTCGTGTGGCAGCCAGCAGGCGGAGGAGTGCCCCGTGTCACCGGTCACCCTGGTCAGCGGCGGTACCTCGGCCGGGCAGACCGGCATGGCGTAGGGGCAGCGCGGATGGAAGGCGCAGCCGGACGGGATCGCGATGAGGCTCGGAGGCGAGCCGGGGATGGGCCTGAGCCTGCCCTCGCGAGCGCCGGTGCTGCCCGGGATCGACTCCAGCAGGCCCTTGGTGTAGGGGTGGTGGGGCCGGTAGTAGAGGGTGCGCCGGTCGGCGCGCTCCACGACCAGGCCCGCGTACATGACCATGACCTCGTCGGCGATGCCGGCCACCACGCCGAGGTCGTGGGTGATGAGGATCAGCGCGATGTCGAACTCCGCCTGCACCTTGGCGATGAGCTCGAGGATCTGCGCCTGGACCGTGGCGTCGAGCGCGGTGGTCGGCTCGTCGGCGACGATCAGCTTGGGGTTGAGCGCCAGCGCCATGGCGATCATCGCGCGCTGCCGCATGCCGCCGGAGAACTGGTGCGGATAGTCGTCGACCCGCCGGTCGGGCCGCGGGATGCCGACCAGGCCGAGCAGCTCGACCGCTCGCTTCCTGGCCGTGGCGCGGCTGGTGTCCGGCTGGTGCACGCGGATGAGCTCCTCGATCTGCCAGCCCACCTTGTAGAGCGGGTGCAGGCTGGTCAGCGGGTCCTGGAAGACCACGCTGATCTCGGCGCCGCGGATGCGCCGCAGCTGCTCGCGGTCGAGCTTGAGCAGGTCGACGTCCTCGAACATGGCGGTCCCCGTGATGTCCGCGTCCGGGGTCAGGCCGAGGATGGCCTGGGTGCTGACCGTCTTGCCGCTGCCGGACTCGCCGACGATCGCCAGCGTCTTGCCCCGGTCGACGGCGAGCGACAGCCCGCGCACCGCCTGGACCACGCCGTCTGAAGTGGGAAAGGAGACGTGCAGATTCGTCACCTCGAGCAGGCTCATGTGCCTCCCTCACGGAATCCGTGCCCGCGCGGCCACGCGGGCACGGCTACCGCAGCGTCATGGCGTGTTGGGGTCTAGCCAGAGGTTGGTGATGTCGTAGAACTGCCAGTTCGGCATGTAGAGGGGGTTCTTCACCCGCTTGCTCTTGTAGATGGGGTAGTTCTGGTTGTTCAGCGGCACGATGACCGCGTCGTCCATCACCGTCTGGTCGACCTGGTGCCACAGCGCGGCCGCCTTGGCCTGGTCCGACTCGCCGAGAGCCTGCTTGATCAGGTCGTCCACCTTCGGGTTGCTGTAGCAGCCGAAGTTGGTGGTGCCGGGAGTGCAGTTGGTCTGGAACAGCGGCTGGGCCACGGCCCGGCCGTTGTTGCCGTACCAGTCGGGGATCCAGCCGGGGGCCGAGACGTCCCACTTGCTGTCCTTGGCGATCGTCGGGTTCTGCAGGAACGCGCCGTAGTAGTCGCCCTGGCGCACCGGCAGGCCCTTGACGTTGATCCCGCACTTCTTCAGGTCGGCGGAGTACGACTGGAAGTTGGCCGGGTGGTTGCCGGCGTTGCGGAAGGCGCCGATCAGGTTCAGACCGTTGGGGTAGCCGGCCTCGGTGAGCAGTTGCTTGCACTTGGCGGGGTCGCCCTGGTCACCGGAGGTCGGGTACGGGTTGTACTCCTGGTAGCCGATGTTGCCCGGCGGGATGGCCGTGTGGATCGCGACCGCGACGTCGGCGCCGCCGTACACCTTGGCGATGGCGGTCTTGTTGATCGCGTACTCGATGGCCTGGCGGACCTTGAGCTTGCCCATGGCCCCGTTCTCGTTCTTGCTCTGCAGGTTGAAGACGAGGTACGGGTTCGTGACGGAGCCGGGGAAGATCTTGAAGTTGGGGTCGCCGCCCTTCAGCCGCGGGATCGCCGAGGTGGGCACCGGCAGGTCCCACGACAGGTCTGCGGTGCCCGCCTCCATCTGCTGCTGGACGGCGTCGGGCTCGGTCACGCCCATCTTGACCTCGACGGCGTTGACGTACTGGTGCCGGATCGGGTCCGACTCCTGCTTCCAGGCCGGGTTCTTCTCCAGCTTGATCGACTTCGTGGCCTGGTAGCTGGTGATCTTGTACGGGCCGTCGGAGATCACGTGCTGGCGGAACGTCGCGTCGTCCGGCACGTACTGGTCGTACTCCTGCGGCGCGGGCGAGGCGAAGTTCAGCGACATGATGTTGAGGAAGTCGCCGGCCGGCTGGACCAGCGTGAAGACGACGGTCTTGTCGTCCTTGGCCTGGACGCCCGCGATGTCATGGGAGTTCTGGAACTGGGCCAGCGCCGCAGCGGTGGGCTTGGCCTTCTCGAAGGCCTTGGCGTAGGCGTCGCAGTACTCCTTCATGCCCTTGATCGTGCTGGTGTAGTAGCCGGGCGCGCCGGAGCCGGCGACCGGGTTGCAGAGCCGCTTCATGCCGCGGACGACGTCGGATGCCGTCACCGCGCGCGGCGGCTGGGTGTCCCACTGCACGCCGTCGCGCAGCTTGATCGTGTAGGTCAGGCTGTCGGCGCTGACGCCGCCGTTGGCCTGCGTGGGGATCTCCGTGGCGATGTCGGGGATCGGGGCGAACGCCTTGGTCGTGTCGGCCTCGGTCGCCACCGAGCCGAAGGTGAACAGCTGCCGGGCGTAGCCCCGCATGAGACCGCTGGTGACGGTGTAGTAGGCGCTGGTGGGGTCGAGGTGGTCGACGTCGCCGCCGCCCACCAATCTCAGGGTGCCGCCGGTGACGGGTTTTCCCGCCTCCTGGCCGGCGCTGGGCGCCGTGGTCGTCTGGCTTCCTGTCTGGGTCGCACAGGCGGTGGCGGCGATCAGACTTGCCGTGGCTACCACGGCAATGCTGAGATGGCGCATGCTGGCCATCTAGCCCTCCCTCGTGCCGAGATGGGGTACCTGAATGGCTGGCCGAGGTGGGGCGCGCTCCGTGGCCGCGGGGCGCGCCCTACGGTTTTCCTGCCAAGAGCAACCCACTTGCCGAGGGAGGTGTCGAGGACCGGATATTCAACTGTTCCCGAGTAGCGACTGCACAGTGATGCCGATTTCGTACGGACTGTGTTATCAGATCAGGACATCAAGAAGATCTGCTGGTAGAAGGCCAACTCCGCGGCCAGCGCGGTCGCCTTGGTCTCGCTGCGGCGGAACCCGTGCGATTCCCCTTCGAAGGCCAGATACGTGCACGGGACGCCCCGTTCCGACAATGCGTCGGCGAAGGCCTCCGACTGCTCGGGCGGCACGGCGGGGTCGTCCAGCCCCTGCAGCAGCAGCATCGGCTTGGTGACGCCCGCGACGAGGGACAGCGGCTCGCGCGAGGCGTACAGCTGCGGATCCTCCGGCCCGACCAGCCACTCCACGTAGCGGGACTCGAAGTCGTGCGTGGTGGCCATCAGCGGGCCGAGCGCGCTGATCCCGTAGTACGACACGCCCCCGGCGAACAGGTCGGAGGTGCAGCAGGCCGCCATCACCGTCCACCCGCCGGCGCTGCCGCCCCGCACCGCGATCCGGTCGGGATCGGCCAGCCCCTCGGCGGCCAGCCACTGCGCGGCCACGATCGTGTCCTCCACGTCGACCACGCCCCACTGGCCCTTCAGCCGCTCCCTGTAGGCCCTGCCGTACCCGGTCGAACCGCCGTAGTTGACGTCGAGCACGCCGATGCCGCGCGAGGTGAAGAACGCCTTCTCCAGGTCCAGCGCGGTCGTGGCGTGCGCGGACGGCCCGCCGTGCACGAACACCACGTACGGCCTCGGCCCCTCCGGCTGGCCGGGGTTGGACGGCGGATACAGGTAGGCGTGCACGTGCCTGCCGAAGCGGCTCTCCAGCTCCACCGCGCGCGGCACCGGCAGGTAGGCGATGTCGGGCAGCTCCTCGACGTCGCGCTTGAGCGCCTCCACCCGGCTGGTCACGGTGTCGATCCTGACCAGCGACCCGGGGATCCGCGCGCCGTATCCGACCCCGACCACCGACGTCCCGTCGGCGGCCAGCGCGCCGCTCCAGCCGTCGTAGGGCACGTCGAGGTCGGTGAGCGTGCCCGTGTCCGGATCCAGCAGCCCCAGCCGCTGGTCGCCGCGCCCGTGCAGCACCGCCAGCCTGCCGTCGTCCATGACGAGGTACGGCCGGCCGCCCAGGTTCCACAGCGGCCCGGCGAACTCCTCCTCGGCCGGGTGGAGCGCCTGCGAGGAGGTGCCGTAGATGCCGATCTGGTAGAGGTTCCACCAGCCGGACCAGTCGGAGACCAGGTAGAGGTGGCTGCCGTCCTTCCACTGGGGCGCCAGCACCGACTCCGACGTGCCGCCCTTGACGGTCCAGGAGTTGCCGTCCTCCAGGCGGGTGATGCGCAGTTCGGTGCCGTTCCACGGCATGCGCGGGTGGTTCCAGCAGATGTAAGCGAGATGCCGCCCGTCAGGCGAAATTTCGGGGTATGCGTAGAAGTCGGAGCCGGTGACCCACTCGCGGATCTCGCCGCCGTCGAGCGGGACCGAGACGATGGCCCGGGTGACCTTGCCGTCGTCGCCGTGCCGCTCCCTGACGCACCACACCTGGCCGTCGCGGACCACCAGGTCGGCGTACCGGTCGCCGCTCTCGGGCGTCAGCGGCTCCAGGTCCGGCAGCCGGTACAGGCGCTGGTCGGCCAGGTCGGCGAAGACCACGTCGCCGGACTCGGCCACGGCGTAGGGGCGCCCGCCGTACTCGTGGACTCTCGTGCGGGCGCTCCACGGCGCCGGAAGCAGCTCGCGGCGGGAACCGTCCGCGGCGCGATGCATGATCGTGGTGCGGCCGTCCTCCTCGGGACGGTCCTCGGTCCACCACACCTGGCCGCCGCGGGCCAGTGGCCACGCCAGCCTGACCCGCGATCGGGCCACGTCGGTGGTGGAGATGGGGGAGAGCCAGAAGGGCATAGCCGCATCCTGCCGGAAAAACCGGTCGGGGGGCGGGGGGGGGGCCCCCCCCGCACCACCCCACCAAAACGGCGCCCCCCGGGAGCTA
>NZ_JAHDTI010000005.1 GCF_018531495.1 Nonomuraea sediminis | reverse complement strand
CATTATGCTAATCCCGGCACCTTCCCGTAAAAACGGGGGGGGTCCGGGGGGGCCGCCCCCCCCGCCACGACGACTCCTAGTCGGCGCCCTCGTTCAGATCGGCCACGCCGGCGCTCTCCAGGCTCGCGCCAGGGACCGCGGCGACGATCGGCGGGGCGGCGGTCTTCTTGCTGCGTCGGCTGCGCTTCTCCAGCCAGGTGGCGAAGTAGCTGAGCAGCATGTTCAGCCCGACGTAGATCACGCCGACGACGATCGCGGCGGGGATGAGGGACCCGAAGAACCGAGCAGGGATGATCTTGAACCCGTAGTTCAGCAGGTCCACGTAGGCGATGATGTAGCCGAGCGCGGTGTCCTTGAGCAGGACGACCAGCTGGCTCACGATCGCCGGCATCATCGAGGTGATCGCCTGCGGCAGCAGCACCAGCCTCATCACCTGGTTCTTGCGCATGCCGATGCCGTAGGCGGCCTCGGACTGGCCCCTGGGCACCGCCCGCACGCCGGCCCTGATCACCTCGGCCAGCACCGAGCCGTTGTAGAACATCAGGCCCGCGACCAGCGCGAAGAACGCCCAGTCGCCGCTGCCGAACACGCTCGGCGCGAAGTAGAACAGGAAGAAGATCAGCAGCAGCAGCGGGATCGCGCGGAAGACCTCCACGATGAACCCGGAGGGCTTGGCGATCCACGCGTGGTCCGACAGGCGGCCCAGGCCGAACACGGCGCCGAAGACCAGGGCGAGCACGGCCGCCACCGCCGCGGCCGACAGCGTGCCGGCCAGGCCGGGGATGATGTAGTCGGTCCAGACCTCGGCCGTCAGGAACGGCTGCCAGATCTTGCCCTCGAACTGGTGCTTCTTGTCGAAGCCGCTGTAGATGAACCAGACGACGGCCGCGACCAGCAGGATGCCGACCACGGTGAGGATGCCGTTGCGGGCCCTGGCGCGCGGCCCCGGGGCATCGAACAGTACTGAGGTGCTCATCGGCCCACCGCCATGCGCTTCGACAACCGGCCGGACAGCCAGCCGACGGGAAGGGTGATCGCCATGAAGGCCAGCACGATGGCCACGAAGATCGGGATCGAGACGCCCGTGGTGTCGAACGTCTCCTTCATGACATAGGACACCTCGGCCAGGTAACCGCCCGCCACGGCGACGGTCGTGTTCTTGGTCATGGCGATGATCACGCTGCCCAGCGGCGCGATGACGGCCCTGAACGCCTGCGGCAGGATGATCAGCCGCAGTGACTGCGTGAAGGTCAGCCCGATGGCCCTGGCCGCCTCGGCCTGGCCCATCGGCACCGTGTTGATGCCCGCGCGCAGCGCCTCGCAGACGAACGAGGCCGTGTAGGCGGACAGGCCGAGCACCACCAGCCAGAACGAGTTCGTCCGCGGCTCCTCGGAGAACGTCAGCCCTAGCGTGTCGCTGAGGCCCAGCGCGGAGAAGGCCAGGATCAGCGTCAGCGGCGTGTTCCTGACGACGTTGACGTAGATGGTGCCCGCGGCACGCAGTACGGGCGTCGGCGAGACCCGCATCGCCACCAGGATCGTGCCGAGGATCAGCGAGAAGACCGCGCACAGGACGGCCAGCTCGACGTTGTGCAGGAAGCCGACCGCGAGCGCGCCCGCGTAATCGAACAGATCTTTCATCGTTCTCCCCACCACAAAGGAGAGCGGCGGCCGGTTCACGGCCGCCGCCTCGCAGTGTGACTAGCTGCACCCCTCCGCGGGCGGAGCGGTCTCGGACAGCTTCAGACCTTCCGTGCCGCCGAACCACTTGTCCAGCAGCTGCTTCATGGTCCCGTTGTCCCACAGCTTCTTGACCGCGACGTTCACGGCCTCGCAGGTGGTCTTGTCGCCCTTCTTCAGGCCGATGCCGTACTTCTCATCCGTGAACGGCTGGCCGAGGATCTTGAAGTTGCCGCCGGCCTGCTTGGCGAAGCCCGCCAGGATCAGGTCGTCGGTGGTGACGGCGTCGAGGTTGCTGCCGCTCAGCTTCTGCACGCACTCGGAGTAGTTGGCGGCGTCCACCGTCTTGGCGGTGGACAGGCCCAGCTGGCCGTCCGGCGGCGGCTCGGTGATCCGCTTGTAGGAGTTGGAGCCGGCCGCCTTGCAGATCCGCTTGTTCGCGAGGTCCTGCGGCTTGGTGATGGACGTGTCGTCCTTGCGGACCATGACGTCCTGGTGCGCGATCACGTACGGCCCGCCGAAGGTGACCTTGGGCTTACGGGCGTCGGTGATGGAGTACGTGGCGAAGATGATGTCCACGGTGCCGTTGGCCAGGAACGCCTCACGGTTGGACGAGGCGGACTCCTTCCAGGTGATCTTCGGCTCCTTGCCGCCGTTGATCTCCGTCAGCACCGCCTTGGCCACGTCGACGTCGAAGCCGACGGGCGCGTCACCCTGCTTGAGACCCAGGCTGGGCTGGTCCCACTTGGTGCCGACGGTCACCTCGTTGCTGTCCTTGAGCTTCTCGCTCAGGGAGGCGTAGGTCTTGTTACCGCCACAGGCGGCGACTCCCAGCGCCAGGGCCGCGACGGCGAAGACCGCCCCCGTTCGACGCATCTGCATAGTTGGTTACCTCAATCTCAGTGCGTGAGGATCTTCGAGAGGAAGTCCTTCGCCCGGTCGGTCTGGGCGTTGGTGAAGAACTCGTCCGGGGTGTTCTCCTCGACGATCTGTCCGTCGGCCATGAACACGACCCGGTTGGCCGCTCTGCGGGCGAAGCCCATCTCGTGGGTGACCACCATCATCGTCATGCCGTCGCGGGCCAGCCCGATCATGACGTCGAGCACTTCCTGCACCATCTCCGGGTCCAGGGCGGACGTCGGCTCGTCGAAGAGGATCATCTTCGGATCCATCGCGAGCGCCCTGGCGATGGCGACCCGTTGCTGCTGGCCGCCCGAGAGCTGGGCGGGGTACTTGTCGGCCTGCGCGGCGATCCCCACACGCTCGAGCAGCTCCATGGCCCGCCTGTCGGCGGCGTCCCTGGCCTTCTTGCGCACCTTGACCGGCCCGAGCGTGACGTTCTCACGGATCGTCTTGTGGGCGAACAGGTTGAAGGACTGGAACACCATGCCGACCTCGGAACGCAACTTGGCCAGCGCCTTTCCCTCCTCCGGCAGCGGCTGTCCGTCGAAGACGATCCGGCCGCCGTCGATGGTCTCCAGGCGGTTGATGGCCCGGCAGAGCGTGGACTTCCCGCCACCTGACGGGCCGATCACGACCAGTACCTCGCCACGGGAGACGGTCAGGTTGATGTCCTTCAGGACGTGCAATGTCCCGAAGTGTTTGTTGACGGCCTCCAACTGCACCAGTGGAGTCGCGTCCCCGTTCTCCGTCATGGATCAAAACGTAGAGGTTACTAAGACGCTGCGCACTAACCGAGTGGTACCGATCCGATCACATCATGCCACCAAGCTGGCCTTTTGGATCGTGCGACTAGGGAAAACACCGACAAATTCCCGTCCCTGATTACAGAGAGCGAGGGGTGTGAGTGGAGTCACCCTGTCAGGGGCGACGCTTGCCGTACAAGGACTACCCTTGAACACGCGATGACTGTGACCCAGGAGAGCGCCCGCACCTATGAAGTGCGCACATACGGGTGCCAGATGAACGTGCACGACTCCGAGCGGCTGTCGGGCCTGCTGGAGGAAGCGGGCTACGTGCCCGCCCTCGAGGGCGAGGCCGCCGACGTGGTCGTGTTCAACACGTGTGCCGTCCGGGAGAACGCCGACAACAGGCTCTACGGCAATCTCGGCCACCTGCGTCCGGTGAAGGCCTCCAAGCCGGGCATGCAGATCGCCGTGGGCGGCTGCCTGGCGCAGAAGGACCAGGGCGAGATCGTCCGCAAGGCGCCCTGGGTGGACGTCGTGTTCGGCACCCACAACATCGGCTCGCTGCCGGTGCTGCTCGAGCGGGCTCGCATCCAGGGCGAGGCGCAGGTCGAGCTGAAGGAGTCGCTGGAGGTCTTCCCCTCCACGCTGCCCACCAAGCGGGAGTCGCCCTACGCCGCCTGGGTGTCGATCTCGGTCGGCTGCAACAACACCTGCACGTTCTGCATCGTGCCGTCGCTACGCGGCAAGGAGAAGGACCGGCGGCCCGGCGACGTCCTGGCCGAGGTCCAGGCGCTGGTCGACCAGGGCGTCCTCGAGGTCACCCTGCTCGGGCAGAACGTCAACACCTACGGCGTCGAGTTCGGCGACCGCCTGGCCTTCGGCAAGCTCCTCAGGGCATGCGGGGATGTTCCCGGCCTGGAGCGGGTCCGCTTCACCTCGCCCCATCCTGCGGCCTTCACCGACGACGTCATCGCCGCCATGGCCGAGACGCCCAACGTCATGCACCAGCTCCACATGCCGCTGCAGTCGGGTTCGTCGCGGTTGCTGAAGGAGATGCGCCGCTCCTACCGCAAGGAGCGCTACCTCGGCATCATCGAGCGCGTCCGCGCCGCGATGCCCGACGCCGCCATCTCCACCGACATCATCGTCGGCTTCCCCGGCGAGACCGAGGAGGACTTCCAGGAGACGCTCGACGTCGTACGGCAGAGCCGCTTCGCCAACGCCTTCACCTTCCAGTACTCCATCCGCCCCGGCACCCCCGCGGCCACCATGCCCGGCCAGGTGCCCAAGGAGGTCGTCCAGGAGCGCTACGAGCGCCTGGTCGCCCTGCAGGAGGAGATCTCCTGGGAGGAGAACAAGAAGCAGGTCGGCCGCACGCTCGAGGTCCTGGTCGCCGAGGGCGAGGGCCGCAAGGACGAGGTCACGCACCGCTTGTCCGGCCGCGCGCCCGACAACCGGCTCGTCCACTTCGCGGTCGGTGAGGAAGCCCCCAGGCCCGGCGACATGGTCACGGTCGAGGTCACCTACGCGGCCCCGCACCACCTGGTCGCCGACGGGCAGCCCCTGGCGCTGCGGCGCACCCGCGCGGGCGACGCCTGGCAGGCCAGGCGCGAGGCTCCCACGGCCTCGGGCGTCCTGCTCGGCATGCCCACCCGCGGCCGTCCCGCCCCCACTCCCGCTCCGGCCAACGCCTGCTCGGCCCACTGACGCGGTTCTTTCCGTAGGCCGGCCACTCAGCGGTTCTTTCTGTACGGCTGGCCGTTCGGCGGTTCTTTCCGTACGGCCGGCCGTTCAGCGGTGGGCGAGGTCGCGCATGACCTGCTCGCAGTAGGGGCGGCGGAAGTCGTTGAACGTGGCGCACGGGTTCGGCCCGCTGACCTGGGCGGGCTGCCTGCGCGGGGTCGCTGTGGTGGCCCCTGTGGTCGGCGCCGTGGTCGCCACCGGGGCGGGCTGCGGTGCCGCACGCGGGGTTGCGGTTGGCGGAGCCGGGGGGACGGCTTCGGGGGAGAAGACGCGCTGCGCATCATCCGGTTCGGTGCGTCGCGACGTCCCCGGAGCGCTTCCTTCGTGGCCCGGTGTCTCGGCATTCCCCGGTAGTACCGCGACACCCGGGAGCCCCGCGTAGCCAGGCAGATCGCCTTCCGTGGTGGCTTGGGGCGTGCTGTCAGGCGGTTGGAAGCCGTCGGCGAGCACCGGTGGCGGGAACGGCTCGATCCATCCGAGCACCGACGCGCGCACGGATTCCGCGCTCACGACGTGCCCGACGAGTGGCGTGTTCGGTGAAGGGGAAAGCGGTATTTCCCGATGCAATACCGCCGCGTTTTCCCGGGACGGCGGGCGGCTTCCCAGGATGGCCAGGGAAATGCCGAGGACCGCCGTGGCGAGGACTCCTAAGACGCTCACGACCGGTGCCACCCATGCCTGGCGACCTGCGCTAATAGGTCTAAGATCGGACAAGTCGTGATTCCTTTGTGATTGGTGCGCGAGCATTCCACTGCTGCGGCTAGTGTGGTCCATCGCCCGCGGAAGCCGGAGAGCTTTCCCGATACGACCGCAGGGAGAAGTCCCCCTCATGACCGAGCAGAATCGTTCAGAAACCCTCAGCAACGACGATCACCGGCCACGCACCACCAACAGGAAGACCCTCATCCTCGCTGCCTCGGCCCTGGTGACCGTGCTCGCGGCAGGAGGCGTCGGCTACGCCCTGGCCAGCCGTTCCGACGCCCAGGCGAACCAGCCCACCACCCCCGCCACCCCGCCCGAGAACAGCGCGGCGACCAGCGGCGACCCCAAGTCCGGCGACATCACCAACGGCGACGCCACCAACGGCGACGCTACCAACGGCGACGCCACCAACGGCGACGCCACGAACGGCGATGCCACGAACGGGGACCCGCAGTCGGGCACCCCGTCTGACGGCACGCCCCAGGACAGCCGCCAGCCCACCCAACCGACCGGCAAACCGACCGCCGACACCGGCTCGGCGGGCAAGAACTCCCACACCGCCAAGCCCACCACCCCCACCCAGGACGACCAGGCCGACAACCCCGCCGACGGCCCTGCCGGCGAACTTGCCGGCCAGTGCTCCAAGTCCGGCTGCTGACCCCCGGCCGGGCCGAGGCGATCCCTCGACCCGGCCTCCGGACTGTCGGGCACTCCACGATTCGACCCGGCCTCCGGACCGTCGGGGACCCCACGATTCGACCCAGCCGTCAGGACGCCGAGCCCCACGATGTGCCCCGGCCCACGTCGTGCGATCAACCACGGTCCGCGATCCGGGCACCCCACGGTCCGGCTGTTCGAGGCGCCCCGGCCCGGCAATCCAGGAAACCCACGGTCCGGCTATCCGGGTGCACCCTCGGTCCGGCAATCGGGGGGCACCCGGGATCCCGCGATCAGGGACCCACGGTCTGGCAACGCAAGGCACCCCACGGTCCGGGCTCGGGCGCCGGGTCGGCGGGAAGTGAGGCGGTGGGGGCGGCGCCTTGTGCGGTGGGCGGCGTGGGGCCGTGGGACTTGGGTGCCGGGTGTCGTGACGGTGGGGCACTGTCATCGACTCGCCGGAAGCGCCGGTCGCGGGTCCTCGGCCGAAGTGCGGTGGGCGGCGGGTGGCGGCGGCTCGCCGTACAGAAGGAATGAAGTGGCTTGGCGTTAAACGGTCACAGTGGCCCTTCTGAGGAGCCAATTAGGCCGCCTAGGGTCGGGGTCATGAGTGATGACCGCGCTGCGACTCTGCGTGCCCTGCATGTCCCGGGAGACCCGCTGGTGCTGCCCAACGTCTGGGATGCCGCGTCCGCGAGGGCCGTGGTGGAGGCCGGGTTCCCGGTGGTAGCGACGGGGAGCGCGGCGGTCGCGCAGGTGCTGGGGTACGACGACGGTGAGGCGACCCCGGTGGCCGAGATGCTGTCCGCCGTCTCGCGCGTCGTGGCCGCGGTCGACGTCCCCGTGACCGCAGACGTGGAGCGCGGCTACGGCCTCAAGCCCGTCGAGCTGGTCGAGCGCCTGCTGGCCACCGGCGCCGCCGGCTGCAACCTGGAGGACACCGAGCCGAGCACCGACGAGCTGATCGACCCGGGCGTGCAGGCGGAGTTCCTGGCCGAGGTCAGGGCGGCCGCTGGACCCCACCTGGTGATCAACGCGCGCGTCGACACCTACCTGAGCGGCGACGGCACCGTGGAGGCCGCCGTCGAGCGCGGCAGGCGGTACCTGGAGGCGGGCGCCGACTGCGTCTACCCGATCGGGATCGACGACGCGGGGCACATCCGCACGCTGGCCGCCGAGCTCGGCGGCAGGGTCAACGTGCTGTTCCGCCCCACCAGCCCGTCACTGGCCGAGCTGGCGGAGCTCGGGGTGGCCAGGATCAGCTTCGGCCACGGCCTGCACCGGGCGGCGCACGCCTACACCAGGTCGCTGATCCAGGCCGTCAAGGAGGGACGCAACCCCTATCAGTAGGACTGCAGTTCCCACAGGTTGCCCTCGGGGTCGCGCACGTGGGCGGTGCGCAGGTTCGGCCCCCATCCGGGCCGGTCGGCGGGCGCGCTGACCGGCGTGCCGCCGTGCTCCAGGCACAGCGCGTAGGCCTCGTCGACCGACTCGACCCGGCTGGCGAACATGGTCCTGTCGCCCGGCCCGGCGGGCTCCGCCATGCCCTCGAGCAGCGACCTGTGGATGATCACCAGGACGGCCTGGTCGGCGACGTCCCAGTTGGCGTAGGGCCCCTCGGCGGTGCCCTTGATCAGCTTGGCGCCCACGAGCGCGGGCAGCACGGCCTCGTAGAACCGGAAGGCGCGGGCGAAGTCGTCCACGACCACGCGCGGGTACAGAGAATCCATGGGTGTAACCCTATAATAATTTCTGTGAACGAATTCACCCCGTTCCTGCTGTCCCAGGTGGGCAAGGCCGCGCGCGGCCTCGTCGCCGCCCGCTTCGCGCAGGACGGCCGGCGCATGTGGCACATGCGGATCCTGCACGCCCTGGCCGCGTCCCCCGTGGCCCAGCGCGACCTGTCGCCGGGCCTGGGTATCGACCCGAGCGACGTGGCCAAGGCCCTGGACGAGCTGGCCGGATGGGGAGAGGTCGAACGCGAACGCGATCCCGCCGACCGCCGCCGCGTCATCGTCCAGATCACCGAGGCGGGCCGCGCGTCGCTGGCCCGCATGGGCGAGCAGGTCCACGAGGTGCGCGAGCACCTGCTCGCCCCGCTCGACGAGGCCGAGCGGGACACCCTGCACGGGCTGCTGCGCAGGGTCCACGCCGCCCTCGACTAGCCTGGCTGGCGTGCTAGTCGCCGCGGCCGTCTGCCCGCACCCGCCGTTGATCGTGCCCGAGCTGGCCGGCGCCGCCGCCCCCGAGCTCGACGAGCTGCGCGCCGCCTGCGCGCGGGCCATCGCCGAGCTGCGCGCCGCCCACCCCGACGTGCTGGTCGTCGTGGGCGCAGCGCCGCAGACCCGGGTGTACGGCGGGCGGTCGGCGGGTTCCATGGCCCCGTGGGGCGTCGACGTCAGGACCGGGCACGGCGAGCCCACACTGCCGTTGCCGCTGACGATCGGGCGGTGGCTGCTCGACGACGACCCCGACCGGTTCCAGGCGGTCGCCGCCGACGCCTCCCCTGCCGCCTGCCTGGCGCTCGGGCGGGACCTGGCCGCCGAGGGGCGCGTCGGGCTGCTGGTGATGGCCGACGGCTCGGCCTGCCTCACCGAGAAGGCGCCCGGCTACTACGATCCCGCGGCCCCGCCGTACCAGGAGATGATCGTCAGGGCGATCGCCGAGGCGGACGCGGGCGCGCTGGCCGCGCTCGACCCCGGCAAGGCGGAGCGCCTGTGGGTCGGTGGGCGCGCGGCGCTGCAGGTGCTGGCCGGCGCGGCGGGGGAGGGACGCTACGACGGCAGGCTGCTGGCCGACATCGCCCCCTACGGGGTCGGCTACGTCGTCGGTGTGTGGCGCTGACGCGGCAGCGGCACCCGCATGAGGTCGCGCGCCAGGATCAGCTCGCCGTCGAAGTTGCTCCGCACCTCCTGGCTGAAGGCCGGCTCCTCGGCGGGGCGGTAGCGCTCGGAGAAGTGGGTCAGCACCAGCTGCTTGACCCCGCACTCCGCCGCGACCAGCCCGGCCTCGAAGGCGGTCAGGTGACCGTACTCCTTGGCCAGCCCGCTCTCCGAGGACAGGAACGTCGATTCGATCACCAGCAGGTCCACCCCGTTGGCCAGCTCGAACACCGCGTCGCAGATGCGGGTGTCCATCACGAACGCGGCGCTCTGCCCGGCCCGCGGCACGCTGCACTCCTCCAGCGTGATCCCGCGCACCGAGCCCGTCCGCTGCAGCTCGCCCACCTCAGGGCCGATGATCCCGTGCGCGCGCAGCAGGTCGGGCAGCATCCGCCTGCCCGACGGCTCCTGCAGGCGGTAGCCGTACGACTCGACGGGGTGTGACAGGCGGCGCGCGGTCAGCGGCGGCTCCTCGAAGACCTCGCCGGAGATCGGGACCTCGCTGATCACGTCGGTGTCGGTGAAGACGGCCGCGTGCCTGAGCCTGTTCCAGTACTCCATGCCCGACTCGGGGAAGACCGCCCGCACGGGATGCTCGACCTTGTCGCGCGCGATGCGCTGGATGACACCCGGGACGCCCAGGCAGTGGTCGCCGTGGAAGTGGGTCAGGCAGATCCAGTTCACCTGGTGCGCGGTGACCCCGGCCAGCAGCATCTGGCGCTGTGTTCCCTCGCCCGGGTCGAAAAGGAAGCCTTGTCCATCCCAGCGCAGAAGATAGCCATTGTGGTTACGGTGTCTGGTAGGCACCGCGCTGGAGGTGCCGAGCACCACGAGTTCACGTGAGGACATGATGGAGACGGTCGCGTTCGCCGAAGTGTCGACGCCTGTCGGGCCCTTCGTGCTGGCCGTCACCGAGGCCGGCCTGGTGACCACCGGCTGGGGCGGGCGTCGGGATCTTGGTATCCCTGAGGTTCATGACCCGGATCGTACGGCTTTCGCGGTCAGTGAGCTGAAGGCTTATTTCGCCGGAGAACTGCGGACCTTCCAGACACCCATCGACTGGCGGCTGTCCTCCGGTTCGCGGCGGCGCGTCCTGCAGGCCCTGCACGAGGTGCCCTACGGGACGGTCGTCACGTACGGCGAGCTGGCCCGGCTCAGTGGTACGAGCGTGCCCGCCCGCGGGATCGGGTCCATCATGGCCGGGAACCCGCTGGGAATCGTCGTGCCGTGCCACCGCGTGGTCGCCGGCAACGGACTCGGCGGCTTCAGCGGTGGCGTCGGCGTGGAGACCAAGCGCTGGCTGCTGACCCATGAGGGATACCTGCAGCCGACGCTGCTCGATCTGTTCTGATCAACCCTCCTCGCCGTCGATCTTGTCGGCGATGTCCTTGGCCTTTTCCGTGCCCTGGTCGATCTGCTCGTCGTACTTGCCGCCCGTGGCCTGCTTGGCGGCGTCGGAGGTCTGGTCGATGCCGCCCATGGCGGCCCCCTCGGCCTTGTCCTTCATGCCGCCCTGCTCGGGGATGTCCTTCAGCTTTTCGGCCGTACCGCCGAACATCTCCTTGACCTTGTCGAAAATCGACATGTTGCTTCCCCCGATGGTCGTCCCCCTGGTCGACGTCCGAGGCGCCGACTGTCCTTAGATACCCAGACACTTGACACACTTATCCGTGTGCGCCAGCAGCCAGTCATCGCCGTCGTGGGTCCCACGGCGGCAGGAAAGTCCGACCTCGCCGTGGATATCGCCCTCCGCCTCGGGGGTGAATGCATCAACTCCGACTCGATGCAGCTTTACCGAGGAATGGACATAGGCACAGCAAAGCTCTCCAAAGCGGAGCAACGCGGAGTGCCTCACCATCTGCTGGACATCTGGGACGTGACGGTCACGGCCAGCGTCGCCGAGTACCAGCGGCTGGTCCGTCCGCTCATCGAGTCCCTCGCGGTGCCGGTGCTCGTCGGCGGCAGCGGGCTGTACGTGCGCGCGGCCCTGGACGAGCTGGAGTTCCCCGGCACCTCCGCGGAGATCAGGACGCGGCTCGAGGCGGAGCTCGCCGCGGGAGAGCCGCTGTACGAGCGGCTCAAGGCCCTGGACCCGACCGCGGCCGCCGCGATCCTGCCCAGCAACGGCCGGCGCATCGTGCGCGCGCTCGAGGTCATCGAGCTCACCGGCAGGCCGTTCTCGGCCACGATGCCCTCCTACGACGCCGTCTACCCGAGCGTCCAGATCGGCCTGGACGTGCCCAGGCCCGAGCTCGACGCCCGCATCGAGCTGCGCGTCGAGCGCATGTGGCAGGCGGGCCTCGTGGAGGAGGTGCGGGGCCTGCTCGGGCAGGGCCTGGCGGAAGGCCGTACGGCCGGCCGTGCCCTCGGCTACGCCCAGGTGCTCAGGTTCCTGGAGGGGGAGTGGAGCGAGGAGCAGGCGATGGCCGAGACGGTCAGGGCCACCCGGCGCTTCGCCCGCCGCCAGGAGTCGTGGTTCAGGCGTGACCCGAGGGTCGTGTGGTTGCCCTACGACGCACCTGACCTGCTCGAACGGTCCCTGGCGCTGATCGGGGGCACGGGGTCGGCCTAAAATTGGAAGATGCGCTTTCTGAAGGGCCACGGCACCGAGAACGATTTCGTCATCCTCCCCGACCTCGATGGCGAGCTCGACGTGACCGCCGTACTGGTCGCGCGGATCTGCGACCGGCGGGCGGGCATCGGCGCCGACGGCGTGCTCCGAGTGGTGCCCACCAAGCTGAGTCACGAGGTGAGCGACCAGGCCGGACGGGCCGAGTGGTTCATGGACTACCGCAACGCCGACGGCAGCATGGCCGAGATGTGCGGCAACGGCGTCCGCGTCTTCGCGCGCTACCTGGTCGAGGCCGGCCTCGCCGACCCGGGCGAGTTCGGCATCGCCACCAGGGGCGGCGTCAGGCGGATCCGCTTCGAACCCACCGGCGACGTGAGCGTGGACATGGGCAAGCCCACCGTGTACGGCGAGAGCGTCGCCACCCTGGGCGGCCACGAGGTCGTCGGCCTCCACATCGACATCGGCAACCCGCACCTGGCCTGCGTCATCGGCGAGCCCGTCGCCCAGCTCGACCTCACCCACCAGCCCGGCTTCGACCCCGGGGTGTTCCCCAGCGGCGTCAACATCGAGTTCCTCAACGCGGTGGGCGAGCGCAGGGCGCTCATGCGGGTCTTCGAGCGTGGGGTGGGCGAGACCCGCTCGTGCGGCACCGGCGCGGTGGCCACGGCCGTCGCCGCCGCGGCGCTGGCGGGGGAGACGACCGGAACCTGGGCCGTGGAGGTCCTCGGCGGCACCCTGACGGTCACCCTGGACGAGCACACCAGCTACCTGGCGGGTCCCGCGGTGATCGTCGCCGACGGCGAACTCCGCCTCCTTGCAGAATAATGTTCTCCTGAGCGATGCTTGGTCCATGGCTGATCCACGGACTACGGCGATCCAGGTCAAGGCGCCCATCGGTCAGTACGGCGGCGGGTTCATGGTCTCCAGGGAGGCCAAGGCGCTGTGCGAGGAGTACGGGCTCGGGCCGCGCGAGCTGTACTTCCGCGGCCGCTGCGGCGTGCTCGGCGAGTGCGACGCGGACGTCGTGCACTCCGTCGCGGTGTTCTTCCCCTTCGAGCACGTCAAGGAGAGCTGGGACGGCGGCAGGAAGCTGCCGGTGGAAAAGGCCGTCGAGCTCTACGCGCGGGCCTGCCAGGAGTGGGGCAGGCGCAAGCTCGGCGGCTTCGACGGCTGCGTCAGGATCGCCGAGTTGCTCGAGCCCGTCGTCGCCCGGGCCTCGTCGGTGGGAGCGCCGCTGTTCGCGGGATGGCGTGCCGTACCCCTCGCCGACGACGCGCCCGCGCGGGCCGCGCAACTCATGCACGTGGTGCGGGAACTGCGCGGCGGGCTGCACGCCAACGCGGTGATCGCCGCCGGGCTGGATCCGCTGGAGGCAACGCTGGCCACCGACCACGACGCCACCCCTTTCGGGCACGCGTCCGGTGAGATGATCGCCAAGTTCTTCCGCTGGCCCGAGCCGTACGCCAAGCCGAGCCCCGAGGCCGTCCAGCGGCGCGCCGAGGCGGAAACCGTCACCGACGAGCTCATGGCCCCGATCTTCGCGGTGCTCAGTGACGGCGAATCGGACGAGCTCATCGAGCTTCTGCGTTTTGGGCATGTCCATTGACCTGGCAGACTGATGGCTCATGGACGTGGACATCTGGGCCTGGGTCGGCGAAACCCAGCAGCAGCTTTCCGAGGCGGGCGACATGGGCCTCGCCATGGCGCTGGGAGACCTCCCCGCACAGGCCTACGAGGGGCGGTATCCCCAGCTGGACGTGATGGCCCCGGCCATCGCCCAGCAGGCCGAGTCCCTCCAGCTGCCGTGGCTGGAGTTCTACGCCCGCTACTGGCACCTGGTCGGCCGCATCGGTGACCGGGCGCAGGGCGCGGTAGCCGTCGGCGACGCCGAGGAGCTGCTGTCGTTCGCCCAGCGCGAAGACGTGCGTGAGTGCCCCGCCACGCCGGCCGCCGTCGAGGCGCTGGCCGTCGCCTGGGGCAACGCAGACGGGCCCGGATACGCCACCGAGCGGCTGGAGACCCTCGGCGCGGTCATCGAGGACCTCGAGCCCGCCAACCCGGCCTACACCGGCCTGGTCACCCAGTACGTCGCCGCGCTCATCGACGCCGACCGGGCCGGCGAGGCCGTCGCCTACGCCGAGTCCGCCGTCGAGCGGCTGCGCGGCGCCGGTCGCGAGGCCAGCTGGGAGCTGGGCGCCGAGAGCGCCCGCGCGCTGCTCGCCGCCGGGCGGCCCGAGGACGCGCTCAACGCGCTGCAGGCCGCGAGCGGCTTCCAGGCCGACGACCCGGTGGCCAAGGCGCACCGCGACGGGGTCCGCCGCGCGCTGATCCTGGCCACGCTCGGCCGCACCGCCGAGGCCGTCGACGCGCTGCCCGACCTGGACGTGGTGGGCGACCACCCGCGGGTGTTCGTGGAGTGGTCGCGGGCCGTCAGCCTGCTCGCCTCCTCCTCGCAGATCACCAACACCTGGCAGCTCGGCCGCGTGCTGCGCCAGTGGATCGACTACTTCGCCACCATGGGTGGCTACCGCGCCAGGGTCGAGCTGGCTCTGATCGCCGGCGACCTGGCCGTGCAGCGGCAGGGCGTCTGGCAGGCCAAGCTGCTCGCCGACCTGGCCGAGTCGGCCACCGCCGAGCTGCGCGCCTCCGAAGGCGTCGCCGAGCGGATCGCCGAGCTGCGCGCCAAGGCCGAGGCCACCACCGAGCCCGCCGCCCCCGGCCCCGAGGACGAGCGGGTCGCCTACTTCGACGCCGCCGACGGCTACAACGCCGACCCGGAGAAGTGGATCGGCTGGCTGGCCCCGCTGTCGGGCACCGACCTTGAGGCCACCCGACGCCACACCACCACGCTGGGCTTCCTCGGCTACCCGGCGCTGGGCGCCGACATCTACTGGAAGATGCTCGTCGACACCGGCGACATCGCCACCGCCGACGCCGACGACACCACGTTCCTGACCACGCTGCTGGTCGAGGCCCGCCAGGACGAGCGGCTGGAGCAGATGGCGGCGATGCTGCCCGACGCCTCCCGCCACCTCGCGCTGGCCCGCCTCCACAGCGCCCGCGAGCGCTGGCAGGAGACGCTCCAGGAGGCCGAGCAGGCCGTGGCCGCGGACGCCGGTATCGAGGCCCGCCGCCTGGTGTCGGCCGCGGCCCAGCAGCTCGACGACAACGCCAGGGGCGCCCAGGTGCTGCTCGAGGTGCTCGACGACCTGGGCGACGAGGACGTCTGGCGCATGATCGTCATGGCCACCTCCGCGGAAGACTGGGACACCGTCCGCAAGGGCACCGCCAAGATCGGCATGCCGATCAAGTCGGCGTCGGGGCCGATCGACGAGGAGATGGGCCTCATCCGGGTCATCCTCCCCGCGCCCGACGGCGGCCAGCGCCAGGTGCTGTCCATCCGCACAGGCCCCGCCACCGCCAGGCTCGCCCTGCCGCAGCCGCGCGGCATGGAGTACAACGCGGGCGACCTGGTCGTCTTCGACCCGCAGCTGCTCGAGCCCGTGCCCGACGACCCGCAGGAGCAGCAGAACTTCGTGCCGCCCTTCGCGGCGGTCCGCATCCTGCGGCCCGGCGGGTACAACAGCTACTTCTTCGACGGCGCCGCGCCGAGCGAGAGCGACTGGGCCGAGTTCACCGAGGTCATGGCCGAGCGCGGCTGGCCGATGTGGGTCTACAGCGACGAGAACTACAAGGTCACCCACCCGACCTCCGGCGAGCCGCTCCCCGGCGTCTTCGGCTGGGTCGCGGTCCCGCCGAACGTGACCGCCGTCGAGGTGGACGCCCTCCTGGACGACGCCACGGAGCGCTGGTCCCACCCCCTGGCCTGGCTCGACTTGGCCAAGGAGGTCGACGTCGAGGTCGAACGCCACGAGCGCATCGTCAAGGAGTACGGCCTCTGACTCACTCACCGCACGGTGACGGACCCCCGCCGCTCAGGAGCGTGCGGGGGTTTCCGTCGGAAAGGTGGTCCTAGGTGGTGCTTGAGCGGTTCGGGCTCGGTGGGAGGGTGGCGATCGTCACCGGGGCCTCGTCCGGGTTGGGTGTGGCGTTCGCCAGGGGGCTGGCCGAGGCCGGTGCCGACGTGGTGATCGGGGCGCGCAGGCCTGACGGGCTGGAGGCCACGCGGCGGCTGGTCGAGGAGACCGGGCAGCGCTGCGTCGCCGTACAGACCGATGTGACCTCGCCCGAGGAGTGCTCCAGGCTGGTCGAGGCGGCCGTGACCGAGCTGGGCACCGTCGACGTGCTGATCAACAACGCCGGGGTGGGCACCGCGGTGCCGGCGGTGCGCGAGGAGCCGGACGAGTTCCGCCGCGTGATCGACGTGAACCTGAACGGCACGTACTGGATGGCGCAGGCGTGCGCCCGGGTGATGCGCCCCGGCTCGTCGATCGTGAACATCGGCAGCATCCTGGGCGAGACCACGGCCGGGCTGCCCCAGGCGGCCTACAGCGCCTCCAAGGCCGCGATCATCGGCCTGACCAGGGACCTGGCCCAGCAGTGGACGAGCCGCCGCGGCATCCGCGTCAACTGCCTCGAACCCGGCTTCTTCGCCTCGGAGATGACAGAGCAGTTCATGCCCGGCTACATCGACCGGATGCTGGAGCAGCGGGTGCTCATGGGACGTTCGGGGGAAGCGGAGGAACTGGTCGCCGCCGCCGTCTTCCTGGCCAGTGACGCCTCGTCGTACGTCACGGGAGTGACCCTCCCCGTGGACGGCGGTTTCCTGGTGACCTGATAGCTTTCACCGGCGTTCTTCACCGTACGGAGGTTAATTGTGCAGGACATCGACCGGCTTGCCGCAGTGATCCGTGACGAGCGGCCGTGGGGCGGGTTCGACCGCTTCACGCTCAACGAAGAGTCCACCGTGAAGATCATCGAGGTGTCGCCGGGGCAGACCCTCAGCCTGCAGCGGCACGAGCACCGTGACGAGCTGTGGGTGGCGCTCGACCCCGGCTGCGTCTTCGAGGTGGACGGCAGGCGCATCGAGCCCGCGGTCGGCGAGCGCGTCCTGATCCACCGTGGCCAGACCCACCGCCTGAGCTCGTCGGGCCCCGCCACGCGCATCCTGGAGATCGCCTTCGGCCACTTCGACGAGGACGACATCGAGCGCCTCGAGGACTCCTACGGCCGCTCCTGACCCGCCGCACTCCCGATAGAGGGGTACGGCAGGCCGGCCGTACCCCTAGCAGGAGGCCAGGACGCCCTCCATCGCAGTCTTCTCGCCCGTGGTGACCCAGAGGGCGTACTTGGCCTTCACGTCTATCTGGCGCGAGACGTAGGCGCAGCGGTAGCCCTTGCGGGGCGGCAGCCAGGTGGCGGCGTCGGAGTCGCTCTTCTGGCCGTTCAGCGGCCCGTCGACGGCCAGCAGGTTCAGCGGGTCGTTGGCGAACTGCTTGCGCTTGTCGGCGTCCCACTGCTGGGCGCCCTTCTGCCAGGCGTCCGAGAGCGGCACCAGGTGGTCGATCTGGATGGCGCTGCTGGTCTCGTTGCCGCGCTTGAAGTTGATCGTCTTGCCGGAGTACGGGTCGTCGAGCGTGCCCGTCAGCACGATGCAGTCGTGGGTGCCCGATTTGAACGTCTCGTTCTTGAGGTCCCGCTTGAGGATGTCGTTGCGGGTGTCGCAGCCGTTGTGGTCGACGTCGGACCAGGCAGGGCCGAACTTGTCGCGTTCGAAGCCCGTCTTGGGGGCGCGGCCCTTCACCGCCAGGCTGTCCAGCTTCTTGCGTGCCCCGCTTACGTCGGCGGGCTGGGTCTTGCTCGCATTCGTCCCGCTCTGCGCCTGTAACCCGCCGCACCCGGCCAGCATCGCCGCAGCCGCCGTCCCGGCCAGGACTGCTCGCACCCGCACCGCCGTACCCCCAGACTTCGTTTTTCGTAAAGTCTAGGTATAGCGGGTGCCACTAAAAGGCCATATATCCGGTTCTCGTCAGACTTCGGCGCTGAGAGCCTCCTTGGTGAGCTCCGCCTGGCGCCTGATCTGGCCGAGCACGATGGGGTTGACGCCCTTGGCCTCGAACGTGCTCACCATCTGGTCCATCACCGCGTCGGCCTTGGCCAGATCGCCCTGCCGCGCCTCGGCCCTGGCCAGGCGGCGCATGACCAGGTTGAGCGAGATGTTGTCGATGCCGTCCTCGGCCACCACCGCGGACAGCTGCTCGGCGCCCTGCTTGGGGTCGGGCGGGCGCACCCGCAGGTGCTTGTCCTTGGTGATCGCCTTGAACCCGCGCTCGGCGTTCAGCCCCTTGACCATGCGGGCGTAGACGGCCAGGGGATGCGTGCCGTACCTGTCGATGACCTCGTCGAGCGCCTCGTTGCCGGCGCGCAGCGTCGGCGAGTCCGAG
The DNA here is from genome assembly GCF_018531495.1 of Nonomuraea sediminis. Classification (GTDB taxonomy): domain Bacteria; phylum Actinomycetota; class Actinomycetes; order Streptosporangiales; family Streptosporangiaceae; genus Nonomuraea; species Nonomuraea sediminis. Next base: position 480,961 of record NZ_JAHDTI010000005.1, on the reverse strand, counting down.
CCGAGCAGCGTGAACAGCTTGCCCTGCTCCTCGCCCAGCATGAGCTCCGCGACCTGGTGGTCGACGGCGTTGACCGGGTAGCGGACGCGGACGGTCAGTGCGGGGGAGACGATGCGTGATCCGTCGGCCGCGATGTACTGGGCGCGCACCTTGTACTCGCCGGGCTGCTGGAAGTAGTGCCCGTCGCGGCCGTGGCCGATGTAGGCGCTGCGGTAGAGCGCGGGATGCGTCTCGTCGAGCCGGATGTCGGGTGAGGTGTCCACGCAGTGGCGCATCATCGGCCGGTACAGGACCGTCCTGCCGTTCGGCTGGGTGATGCAGACCTGGGTGAACTCCGTGTCGGGGTGCAGGTGGCCGTGCGTGCTGCGCGGCTCGCCGGTGTAGGACAGCTTCAGCTCGACCACGATGGGCTCGCCGAAGGCGAAGGAGTCCTTGCCCCGCAGCTCCAGCGCCAGCCCCGACTCGTCGGCGACGGGCTGCTCGAAGGGCGCGATCTCGGCGGCCCCGGTGCCGAAGGCGTTGGCGCCCATCGCGACGTCGCGGTAGAAGCCATGCCGGATGTGGACGAGCTCGGGGTCGGTGAACTGGAACGGGAAGGCCGCCCAGTAGCCCTGTTCGCCGCCGGGCAGGTAGTTCTGGACGTAGTTCATCCAGCTCAGGTCGCCGAAGCCGCCGTTCGGGCCGAGGGGCTGGGGCGGCGTTGCCAGGTTCTTCTGCCAGGAGTGCAGCAGGTTGAAGGCGTGCCCGAGCTCGTGCACGTAGGTGCGCAGCTGGGCGCGCTGCGCCTGCGGCGAGTCGCCCTTGATCGCGTCGTAGAAGACGGCCGAGCCCTGGCGCTGGTGCGCGTCGTTGTAGTCGAACATGATGCCGCGGTAGCCGCCCACGTGCTTGCTGGCCACCAGCAGCCACACGCGCCACGACGGCGCGTCGGTGAACAGGCTGAACTGCTGTTCCATCGCGTGGTGCAGCTCGGCGTCGTCCCAGGCCAGGTCGGTGCCCGACCCGTCGACCGGGATGACGTGCGGCGGCACCGTCTTGATCTCCACGCCCGCCTCGGCGTAGGCGGCCGCCACGTTCAGCGTCCTCGCCGGGCTGCCGGTCGGCGCCGCCAGCTTCCCCGTGTCGTACTCCACGAACGGTACGGTGCCCACCACCGAGTCCTGCTCGAGCAGCACGCTCCTGAAGAACGGCGAGGCCTTGGCGATCGGGTAGGTGCGCCCGTCGATGACCGCCTCGGAGCCCTCGGGCGCGATGTGGATGCCCAGGAAGGTGTTCTGCGCGTTGTGGTTGAAGGCGGCCTGCCCCTCGATCCAGGCCTGCTCGCCCTCCACCCTGATGTCCGCGGAGTCGGCCACGAACGAGCCGACGTAGGAGGTGGTCGAGCCCGCGACCGAGAACAGGTCACCGCTGACCCGCCGGGTGGGGCGCGGCCCGTCCACGTCCACTCGGAGCTCCAGCCGGGAGTCGCCGTCCTGACCTTGATAAAGCCCGCTGATCATGGGAGCCCCCCAGGGTCCGATGCCTCTTAGTCGGCACGCTTCTCCGCCCTGGGGAACCTGTCAACGGGAACCGCGGATCTGCAATGAACCCAGGAGTTCCTCTGACGCTTTCGTGATCATCTCGACGGCTCGGTCGAAGGCCTCGGCGTTGTGCGCGGCCGGCGCGCGGAAGCCGGAGATCTTCCTGACGAACTGCAGGGCGGCCGCTCGCACGTCCGCCTCCGTCACTTCGTCGGTGTACGGCGGGCGGAGGGTCTTGATGCTTCTGCACATGCCTTCCAAGGTAATTTGTCGGCGGGCTGTGCAAGGCTCCGTCCATGAGCTATCCGGACGGGGCTCCCTGCTGGGTCCAGCTCCTCACCCGCGACGCCGACGGCGCCCAGCGCTTCTACGCCGAGCTGTTCGGCTGGGAGTGCCGCGACCAGGGCGGCTGGGCGGCCGCCTACCTGGGCGACCGCCCGATCGGCGCGATCACGCCCTCCGCCGAGGCGTCCGACCCGCCCGCCTGGACCGTCTACCTGCGCACCTCCGACATCGCCGCCTGCGCGGCGCAGGTCGAGGCGGCCGGCGGCCAGATCGTGGAAGGGCCGTTCAACGGCTACGTCCTGGCCAAGGACCCCGGCGGCGCGACGTTCGCGCTGTGGGAGCCCGGGCCGCCGGGGCCCGCCGGGGCCTGGGCCGAGCCGGGGGCGGTGAGCTGGGCGGAGGTCAACGCGCCCGACGGCAAGGCGGCCGACGCCTTCTACGGCTCGCTGTTCGGCTACGACCAGCGGCAGGTGCCCGGCGGCATCGACTACATCACCTACCACGCCGGGGGCGAGCCGGTGTGCGGGCGCCTCCAGATGGACGAACACTGGGCCGGCGTCCCGCCGCACTGGATGGTCTACTTCGACGTGGCGAACCTGGCCGAGGCCACCGCCACGGTCACCGCGCTCGGCGGCGCGGTCCCCGTCCCACCCGTCGACTCCCCGTTCGGCCGCATCGCCGTCATCAGCCACCCCGCCGCCGGCTTCTCCACCCTCCGCCAGCCACCCACCTGACCGCCGCGGATTTGAAGCTTCCGCGCCCCGGCTCCTGACGCTTCCCGCGCCCCAAGCTTCTGCGGCCTCCTGCGCCCCAGGCTTCTGAGGCTTCCCGCGCCCATGGGAAGGATGTACGGCAGGCCACGCCACCGGCCGCCCGCCGGCTGAGGGCCCGCGCCCGGCGCTTCCGGCGAGTCGATGCCACGTCCCCGCCGCCACGGCGCCCATGCCCCGGGCACCGCGCTTCCCCATCCCCGCCGCACAAGGGCGCCGACCTCCGCCGCCCACCTCCTCACCGACCCGGCGCCTACGTGGACCCGGCAGGCTACCGCCCCGGACGCCGTGACGGTGAGGAATCGTCACCGACTCGCCGGAAGCGCCGGTCGCGGGTCCTCAGCCGAAGTGCGGTGGGCGGCCGGTTGCGGGGGCTTGCCGTACAAGAGAAAAGGCGAGAGAGGTGCGCTGGTCAGAGGGGTGGGGGCGTGGGGCTGAGTTCGGTGCCGAAGGTGGTGGCGATTTTGCGCATGTTCTCGGCCAGTTCGTCCCGGTCGAGGGCTTCGATGCGCTCGGCAGGACCCGAGACCGACATCGCGGCCACCACCCGGTCGCCGTCGTGCACGGGCACCGCCAGGCAGTGCACCCCGAGCTCCTCCTCACCCAGGTCGAGCGCATACCCGCGGACGCGCACCCGGTCGAGCTCCGCCAGCATGTCCTGCGCGGAGGTGATCGTGTTGGCCGTCCGCCGCGGCATCCCCGTGCGCTCGAAGAGCGCGAGCACCTCGGCGCCGGGACGGTCGGCGAGCAGCACCTTGCCCACCGCCGTGCTGTGCGGCAGCACCCGGCGCCCCACCTCGGCGAACATCCGCAGCCTGCGCGGCGAGGGCACCTGCGCCACGTAGACGATGAAGTCGCCCTCGAGCACCGCCAGGTTCGCCGTCTCGCCCGACAGCTCCACCATCCGCGCCAGGTACGGCTGCGCCCACACCCCGACCATCCGCTCGGCGATCCCGCCCAGCCGGACCAGCCCGCCGCCAAGCGCGTAGCGCCGGTCGGACTCCTGCCGCACGTACCCGCGCGTGAGCAGCGTCCGCAGCAGCCGGTGAATGGTCCCGTACGGCAGGCCGGTGCGGGCGGCGATCTCCGACAACCCGGCCTCGCCCCCGTGCTCGGCCAGCGCCTCGAGCACGTCGAGCGCCCGATCAACCGACTGCACGCTCATGCGCACTCCTTCGGAGCGGGCGTGAGCGAAACGCTGTTGCATCTGATGGTTCGCTCGCTCACAGGCCGACCCCTCGAGTTCCGACGCGGTTCACAGGCCGACCCCGCGCAGTGAGGCGTCCAGGACCTCGGCCGTGTGGGCGACCCTGATCTCGCCCCCGGCCCGGCGCATCGCCGAGGCGATCTGCATCGTGCACCCGGGATTGGCCGACACCAGCAGCTCGGCCCCGGTCGAGGCGACCGACTTGGCCTTGCGATCACCCAGGTCACGCGCGGCCTCGGGCTGGAAGATGTTGTACGTGCCCGCCGACCCGCAGCAGATCGCGGCCTCGGGCACCTCCTTCAGCACCAGCCCGGGGATCCCGGACAGCAGCTCGCGCGGCTGGCTCCTGATCCCCTGGGCGTGCGCCAGGTGGCAGGCGTCGTGATAGGCCACCGTCACCGGCAGCGGATGCCGCTCGGCCACCGGCCCCAGCTCGACCAGCCACTCGGCGAGGTCGACGACCCTGATCCGCCGCGCCCTGTGCGCCCACTCACCGGTCAGCAGGTCGGCGTACTCCTTCATCGACGACCCGCACCCGGCGGCGTTGACCACCACCACCGACACCCCGGCCCGCTCGAACGTCCTGATCGTCCGCTTGGCCAGCCGTCTGGCCTGGTCGGCGCGCCCGGAGTGCACGCTGAGCGCCCCGCAGCAGCCCTGCCCCGGCGGGATCACCACGTCGCACCCCTCGAGCGCGAGCACCCGCGCCGTGGCCGCGTTCACCTGCGGGAAGAACTCCCGCTGCACGCACCCGAGGAGCATGCCCACCACCGCGCGCCGCGGCCCGCGCGCCCTGACCCGCCGCGGGAGCCGCTGCCTGCGCTCGACCTCGGGCGCCAGCGCGACCATCGCCCCCAGGCTCGGGTGCACCCGCTCCAGGAACGGCGCCAGCCGCGCCGCCAGCCCCATCCCCGGCCGCAGCAGCCGCAGCCGCCGCGGGTAGGGGAACAGGCTGAAGACGATCCCGCGCACGGCCCGCTCCTGCGGATCCCGCTCGTGGACCCGCTCCACCTCGGCCCGCGTCTGCTCGATCAGCCGGTCGTAGCGCACGCCCGACGGGCAGGCGGTCACGCACGCCATGCACCCCAGGCAGGCGTCGAAGTGCCCGGCCATCGCGGGTGTGACGGGCGTGCCCTCCACGTGCTGCTTCATCAGGTGGATCCGCCCGCGCGGCGAGTCCATCTCCTCGCCCCAAAGCACATAGGTCGGGCACGTGGGCAGGCAGAACCCGCAGTGCACGCAGTCGTCGATCAGCTCCGGGTCTGTGCCCATGGTCGCGCTCCCTTCGGCCCTCCGTTGGCATCGCAACCCCGGCTCGCTCTCTCCGGGCCGGCTCGCCGCTCCACGTCAGATCCCTCCCACGAAACGGCCGGGAGACATCCTGCGCCCGGGATCGAACTGCTCTTTCACGCGCCGCATCAGCGCCAGCCCCGGCACCTCGCCGTAGCGGTCGATGTCCTGGTACGGCGAGGCCGTCACGGTGACCACGGCCACCCGCTTGCGCAGCCCGGCGACGGCCGCGGCCAGCTCGTCCTTGGTCGGCTCGCCCGAGGCCTCCAGGTGGAAGCGCCCGGTCACGGGGGACCCGCGCAGCGACAGCCCGGTGTCGCGCACCGCGTCCAGCGTCTCGCCCACCTGGCCGGGCAGGCAGCGCAGGTCGATCAGCACGTCGTCGTTGACGATCAGCCCCCACCACGGCGGCGGCACGTCGCCGATCTCGCCCCCGACCAGGGCGTTCAGCGCGTCGGCGCGGGCACGGGCGGTGGCGCCCTCGACCAGCACGGCCAGGGTGACGGGCCCGCGCGGGTCGAGCCAGTCGATCTCGACCGCGCTCGGCTCGGCCTGTGCGGCCGCCAGCGAGCCCGCGAGCCCTTGCACGTCCTCGGCAGCCACCTCGGCGGTGATCCACACGCGCTCGGCGGGCAGCGGGTGCAGCCGGAACGTGGCTTCGGCGATCACGCCGAGCGTGCCGTAGGAGCCGGTGAAGAGCTTGCCCAGGTCGTAGCCGGCGACGTTCTTGACCACCTTGCCGCCCGATCGGGCGACGGTGCCGTCGGCCAGCACGACGGTGATGCCGATCAGCAGGTCGCGCGGCCCGCCGTAACGGAAGGAGCGGGGGCCCGCGGTCGCGGTGGCCAGCGTGCCGCCGACGGTCGTGTTCTCCATGAACGGCACGTCAAGCGCCAGCTCCTGGCCCGAGGCGGCCAGCCGCTCGGCCAGCGCGTCCATCGTGAGGCCCGCCTGGACGCGCACCACCAGGTCGCCGGATGCGTGCTCGAGCACCTCGTTCATGCAGCACAGGTCGAGCAGCACGTCGCACCGCTCGGGCGGCGCGCCCCAGTGCAGCTTGGTGCCGCCGCCCGCGGGCACGACCGCCAGGTCCTCCTCGGCGCAGGCCCGCAGCACGGCGGCGATCTCCTCCACCGACTCCGGCATCGCCACCCAGCGAGGCAGGACTCCGCCGACCGCGTCCTCCTCGTCGGCGTCGCGCACCGTCACACCGGTGTCGGCCAGCTTCATCAGAATTGCTCCGCCTTCCCCGATTCGACCAGCGGGTGGACGCCCTTGCGGACGCCCGGGACCTCGCCGCACAGGCGTGGGGTGGGGAAGACCTTGCCCGGGTTGGACAGGCTCTTCGGGTCGAAAGCACAACGGACCAGCTGCATCGTGTCGAGATCATCCTCCGAGAACATCTTCGGCATATATCGGGACTTGTCCACCCCGACGCCGTGCTCGCCCGTGATCGAGCCGCCGTGCTCGATGCACAGGTCCAGGATGCGTCCCGACACCGTCTCCGCCCGCTCGCCCGCTCCCGCCTCGGCGTCGTCGAAGAGCACCAGCGGGTGCAGGTTGCCGTCGCCGGCGTGGAAGACGTTGGCCACCCGGATCCCGTACTCGGCGGACAGCTCGTCGATCGCCGCGAGCACCCGCCCGAGCGAGGTGCGCGGGACGACGCCGTCCTGCACGATGTAGGCCGGGCTGATGCGGCCCACCGCGGCGAAGGCCGACTTGCGCCCCTTCCAGATCGCGGCCCGCTCGGCCGCGTCCTCGGCCACGCGCAGCTCGAACGCGCCCGAGCAGATCTCCTCGAGCTGCTCGAACTGCCGTGCCACCTCGGCCTCCGGCCCGTCCAGCTCCACGATCAGCACGGCTCCCGCGCCTTCCGGGTACCGGCAGGCCACGGCGGCCTCCGCGGCCTCGATGGCCAGCGCGTCCATCATCTCGATCGCCGCGGGGACGATGCCCGCCCCGATGATCGCCGACACGGCCCGCCCGCCGTGCTCGATGCTGTCGAAGGCCGCGAGCACGGTCGTGACGGACTCGGGTGTTCGGCTGAGCCGTACCGTGATCCTGGTGGCGATGCCGAGCGTGCCCTCGGAGCCGATGAAGGCGCCGAGCAGGTCGTAGCCCGGGTTCATCCGGTCGAGCGTGACCAGGTCGCCGTCGGGGGTGACGATCTCGCACGCCTCCACGTGGTTGACCGTGAAGCCGTACTTCAGGCAGTGGGCGCCGCCGGAGTTCTCCGCGACGTTGCCGCCGATCGAGCAGATCTGCTGGCTCGAGGGGTCGGGCGCGTAGTAGTAGCCCTGGTCGCGCACGGCCTCGGTGATCGCCAGGTTCGTCACGCCCGGCTCGACGACGGCCCGCCGGTTGGGCAGGTCGATCTCCAGGATGTGGCGCATCTTGGAGGTGACGATGAGCACGCCGTCCTCGCGGGGGAGCGCGCCGCCCGACAGGCCGGTGCCGGAGCCGCGGGCCACGAACGGCACGCCGTACTCATTGCAGATCCGCACGATCGCGGCGATCTGCTCGGCCGTGTCGGGCAGCGTCACGACGCCGGGGGTGGCCCGGTGGTGGGTCAGGCCGTCGCACTCGTAGGTGCGCAGCCTGACCGGGTCGGTGATGACCGCGTGCTCGCCGAGCAGCGCGGTCAGGTCACGGCATACGGGCGTAAGCGGGGAGGGTGAGGAACTCGGCGAAGTCATCGTTGAGAGCGACCTCCTTGAACAATGCCTCAGCCTGACCGTACAGCTCCGCGTCGTGTCCCGGCTCGGTCGCGATCTTGGCCAGCTCCTCGGCGATGATCTGCTCCACCAGCTCGCGGGTGATCTGGGCACCCGTGTCGGTGAGCGTGACGTCGTTGTGTATCCACTGCCAGATCTGCGAGCGCGAGATCTCGGCGGTGGCCGCGTCCTCCATCAGGTTGTGGATCGCCACCGCGCCCAGCCCGCCCATCCAGGCGGCCAGGTAGCGCAGCGCCACGTCGACGTTGTTGCGCAGGCCCGTCTCGGTGATGTCGCCCGGCTGGACGTTGAGCAGGTCGGCGGCCGAGACCTGGACGTCCTCGCGCAGCCGGTCGAGCTGGTTGGGCCTGTCGCCGAGCACGCCGTCGAACACCTCGCGGCAGACGGGCACCAGGTCGGGGTGCGCGACCCAGGAGCCGTCGAAGCCGTCGCCCGACTCGCGCGTCTTGTCCGCGGTGACCTTCTCCAGCGCCTTGGCGTTGACCTCGGGATCCCTGCGGCTGGGGATGAAGGCCGCCATGCCGCCGATGGCGTGCGCGCCGCGCTTGTGGCAGCTGCGGACCAGCAGCTCGGTGTAGGCGCGCATGAACGGCGCGGTCATCGTGACCGCGTTCCGCTCGGGCAGCAGGAACTCGCGGCCGCGGGTGCGGAACTTCTTGATCACGCTGAACAGGTAGTCCCAGCGGCCGGCGTTGAGCCCGGCCGAGTGGTCGCGCAGCTCGTAGAGGATCTCCTCCATCTCGAAGGCCGCGGGGTAGGTCTCGATCAGTACGGTGGCCCTGATGGTGCCCTGGGGGATCCCCAGCAGGTCCTGGGCGCGCACGAAGACGTCGTTCCAGAGGCGGGCCTCCAGGTGCGACTCCATCTTGGGCAGGTAGAAGTAGGGGCCCTTGCCCTTGGCGAGCTGCCGCTTGGCGCAGTGGAAGAAGTAGAGGCCGAAGTCGAACAGCGAGGCCGAGACGGGCTCGCCGTCGACCAGCGCGTGCTTCTCCGGCAGGTGCCAGCCGCGCGGGCGCACCACGATCGTGGCCAGTTCCTCGTCGGGCCGCAGCTCGTAGCGCTTGTCGCCGGTCTCGAAGTCGATCGTGCGGTCCAGCGCGGAACGCAGGTTGAGCTGGCCGGACACGCAGTTGTCCCAGAGCGGGGAGTTGGCGTCCTCGAAGTCGGCCAGCCAGACCTTGGCGCCGGAGTTGAGCGCGTTGATGGTCATCTTGCGGTCGACCGGGCCGGTGATCTCGACGCGGCGGTCCTCCAGCCCGGGCGCGGGCGGGGCGACGCGCCACTGGCCCTCGCGGATCTCCTTGGTGTCGGGCAGGAAGTCGAGGGTGCCCCCGGCTGACAGGTCGGCCTGCCGTACCTGGCGGGCGTCAAGCAGTTCCAGGCGGCGAGCGCCGAACTCGCGCTGCAGCGTCTCCAGGAACCCCAGCGCCTGGGGAGTGAGGATCTCGTCGAACCCGTCGAGCATCGGGCCGGTGATCTCCATGTGGCCTCTTTTCCGCTTTGTGGAAAATAGCTTCTGAATTATGGAAGTGAAGCTACTTCATGGGTCGGCAGGGGTCAAAGGTGGGGTTCCCCCCGGGTGATCCCTGATGCCCGCGGCGTGACGGCGCGGAAGGATTCCGGTTATGAGGACCATGGTGATCGCGGGCGGCCTGCTCGCGTCGGCGCTGCTGCTCACGGGGTGTGGACTGAAGAGCATCGGCGGGCCGACGAACCAGGAGACGCAGAACTACCAGGTCACCGACAAGGTGACCGCGCTGCAGCTGAAGAGCGGCTCGGGCGACAGCGTGATCAGCGAGTACGACGGCACGGCCATCCGCGTGACCGAGACGCTGCAGTGGCGCGACAACAAGCCCAAGCCGCAGCACAAGGTCAACGGCGACACGCTGTTCATGACCTACGACTGCCCGGCCAACTGGGGCAGCTGCAGCGTCGACTACAAGATCGAGATCCCCAAGGGCGTCAAGCTCGACGCCGACGCCGGATCCGGCAACCTGACGCTGCGCTCGCTGACCGGCGACCTGACGCTGAACGCGGGCTCGGGGGACATCGACGGGTCGGCGCTCGGCGGCAAGAAGGTCTTCGCCGAGAACGGTTCCGGCAACATCGAGTTGAAGTACGCCACACAGCCTGACAATGTGGACATGAAGAACGGATCCGGCGATATCACCCTGCGTGTGCCGAACGGCTCCTATGACGTCAAGACCCACGTGGGTTCCGGGGACAAGAAGGTCTCCCTGCCCAGCGACTCCGGTTCCTCGCACAAGATCTCGCTGGACGTCGGATCCGGCGACGTGGACGTGGCAGCAGGATAACCAGGTGACGAGGGACGTCCAGCGGGGGATGATTCTGTTGCGTCCAGACGTTCCCTATTAGAGATGACACGAATGCACCCTGAATTCGACACCGGCGAGATGGACCTGGAGGAGCGTCAGGCGCTGCGCCGCGTGGCGGGTCTGTCCACCGAACTCGTAGACATCACCGAGGTCGAGTACCGGCAGCTGCGGCTCGAGCGGGTGGTCCTGGTGGGCGTCTGGACCTCCGGCACGGCCGTCGACGCGGACAACTCCCTGATGGAGCTGAAGCTGCTGGCGGAGACCGCCGGCTCCCAGGTCCTCGAGGGCCTGATCCAGCGCCGCCAGAAGCCCGACCCCGCCACCTACATCGGCTCCGGCAAGGCGCAGGAGCTGCTCGACGTGGTCGAGTCGACCGGCGCCGACACCGTGATCTGCGACGGCGAGCTGACCCCCGGCCAGCTGCGCCAGCTCGAGGAGATCGTGAAGGTCAAGGTCATCGACCGGACCGCGCTGATCCTCGACATCTTCGCCCAGCACGCCAAGAGCCGCGAGGGCAAGGCCCAGGTCGAGCTCGCCCAGCTGCAGTACCTGCTGCCCCGCCTGCGTGGCTGGGGTGGCAACCTGTCCCGGCAGGTCGGCGGTCGGGCCGCGGGCGGCGTCGGCATCGGCGGCCGCGGCCCCGGTGAGACCAAGATCGAGCTGGACCGGCGGCGCATCCGCGAGCGGATGGCCAAGCTGCGGCGGCAGATCTCCGGCATGTCGGTGGCGCGCGAGACGATGCGCTCACACCGGGCCTCTCGCGAGGTTCCGGCCGTCGCCATCGCCGGATACACCAACGCCGGCAAGTCGTCCCTGCTCAACAGGCTGACCGGCGCCGGCGTGCTGGTGGAGGACGCGCTGTTCGCCACCCTCGACCCGACCGTGCGCCGCTCGCGCACGCCGGAGGGCCGGCTGTTCACCCTGGCCGACACGGTGGGCTTCGTCCGCCACCTGCCGCACCAGCTCGTCGAGGCGTTCCGCTCGACGCTGGAGGAGGTGGCCGACGCTGACCTGATCCTGCACGTGGTCGACGGTTCGCACCCCGACCCCGAGGGGCAGATCGCGGCGGTCCGCGAGGTGTTCGCCGACATCGACGGCGCGCTCGACGTGCCCGAGATCATCGTGGTCAACAAGGCCGACGCGGCCCCGCAGGAGACGATCGACCGGCTGGCCAGGCGCTTCGGCCAGGACAGCATCGTGGTCTCCGCGCGCACCGGCGCGGGCATCGGCGAGCTCATGCGGCTCATCGAGGAGCGGCTGCCCAGGCTCGACCACGAGGTGCACCTGCTGGTCCCGTACGACCGCGGCGACCTGATCTCGCGGGCGCACAAGGAGGGCGAGGTGCTCTCCGTCGAGCACGAGGCCGACGGGACGATCCTGCACGCCCGGGTGCTGCCCAGCCTGTTCCAGGAGCTGGAGAGGGTGGGCAAGCCGGTCGAGCGGGTGTCCTGACCTGACCTGAGAGGTACGGCGATGCGTCGCCGTACCTCTCAAAGCTGCACAAAAGCGGCAGTGGTCGTGTGCGGCCGGGGTTGCTACCATGAGCCAAGCCTTACGACACTAATGGCGCGGTTTCGGATGATGGCTGCTGTGAAGCATGAAGCATGCGGGGGCCACGGGGACGATTGGGCTTTCTTCCGAATAACCCTGTACAGCAAGCCGACCTGTGAAATAACGTAACTGAACTGAAATCGCCAGGATCATGAGTCTGGCGATAAGGTCACCGCAGTCTTACGCGGATGAGAGCAGGAGACCCCCATGTCGTCCGGACCCGGAGCGGACTCAGTGGGCGCGGCGGAGGCCGTGCGCTCTGTGCTGCGCTCTGTCCGTGGGGTGATGCGATGACCGTTCGCCTGCTGACCAACATCGGCCGCCTCTGGACCGGGAACGAGGTCCTCAGCAACGCGGCCATCCTTGTGCACAACGACCGCATCGCGTGGGTCGGCCGCGCGCCTGACCTCCCGCAGAGCGTGCCCGGGGTCGTCGACGACATCGTCGACGTCGACCACGTCGAGAACCTCGGCGGCGCGCTCGTCACGCCCGGCCTCATCGACGCTCACACCCATCCGGTCTACGCCGGTAACCGCTATGCGGAGCTGGCCATCCGCACCGGGGGCTCCACCTCCTCCGCGATCACCGCAGCGGGCGGCGGCGTCGGCTCCACGGTCACCGTGACCCGCGGCACCGACCCGTGGACCCTGTGCAACGGCGTGCGCGAGCGGCTGCGCTCCTGGCTGCTCAGCGGCACCACCACGGTCGAGGCCAAGACCGGCTACCACCTCACCCGCGACGGCGAGCTGGCCGACGTGCGGCTCCTGCGCGAGCTGGAGAAGGAGCCGATGATGCCGCGGGTGCACGTCACCTTCCTCGCGGCGCACGTGGTCCCGCCCGAATACTTCGGCCGCCAGCGCGAGTACGTCGAGGCCGTGGGCGCCTGGTGCGCCGACGCGGCCGCCGCCGGCGCCGACAGCGTGGACGTCTACTGCGACGAGGGCCACTTCACCACCGAGGAGTCCCGCTGGGTGCTGGCCTCCGGCCGCAACGTCGGCCTGCTGCCCCGCATCCACGCCGGCCTCTTCAGCCGCCGCGGCGCCATCCAGCTGGCCGCCGAGCTCGGCTGCGCCTCCGCCGACGGCCTGCACCACCTGTCCGACGAGGACATCGCCATCATGGCCCGGTACGGCGTGCCCGCGGTCGTGTGCCCCGCCACGGCGCAGCAGCGCGGCAACCTGCCGCCGGTCCGGCAGATGATCAAGCACGGCGTGCAGATCGCGCTCGGCAGCGACCACAACCCCGGATACTGTGGCATCACCTCGATGTCCCTGGTGATCGCGATGGCGGTCTCGGCGTTCGGGATGAGCGTCAACGACGCGCTGCGGGCGGCGACGCTGGGCGGTGCCACGGTGCTTGGCGCTCCCGACCGTGGGGTGCTGGCGCCCGGGCGGCTGGCCGACATCGTGCAGTGGGACGCCGACCATGAGGGCGCGTTCGCGTGGGCGTTCGGGTTGAAGCCGCGACGGGTGTGGCAGGGTGGGACGCCCGTTCAGTAGTCGTTAATCTCGGGGTATGCCGCCATCGGTCGCCGTTGTCACGGATTCCACGTCTTACCTGGTTGATGTGCCTGGGGTGTGGGTTATCCCCGTCCAAGTGATTTATGACGGTATTTCGTGGGATGAGGTTGATTTTCCGTTCGGGGTGCCCTCATCGGGGCGTGCGAACGGTCATCCCGCATCCGAGACCGAGGGCGCCGGTCATGCATCGCGCGGGACGGCCGTACCCGGCACTCGCTCCGCGAGTGCGGGGGCGCCCGAAGCCGGGCGTGCTCGGTCCTCGGTCGCCGTGTCGCAGGGGCGGGGACGTGGGTTCGCCGGCGCGACGACGTCCAGGCCCTCTCCCGAGCGCTTCCTGGCGCTCTTCCGCGACCTCGCCTCCCAGGGCTTCGAGGGGGTCGTCTCGATACACCTGTCGGCCGAGCTGTCCGGCACCGTCGAGGCCGCCCGGCTGGCCGCCGCCGAGGTCCCCATCCCAGTTGAGGTCGTCGACAGCCGCTCCATCGCGATGGGCCTCGGCTTCCCCGTCCTCGCGGCCGCCCGGGCGGCCGCCGCCGGTGAGCCCCTCGAGGCGGTCGCCGAAGCGGCCCGCCGTACCGGTGCCGCCACCCGCACGTTCTTCTACGTCGACACCCTCGACCACCTGCGCCGCAGCGGCCGCATCGGCACGGCGGCCTCCCTCGTCGGCTCGGCCCTGATGATCAAACCCCTCCTGCACATCACGGACGGCCGCATCCTTCCCCTGGAAAAGGTCCGTACGGCCTCGCGAGCCATCGCCCGCCTGGAGGACCTGGCGGTCCAAGCGGCCGGCTCGGCCCCCGTCGACATCGCCATCCAACACCTGGCGGCCCCCGACAAGGCCCAGTCCCTGGCCACCACCCTCCCCACCCGCATCCCCGCCCTCGCCGACCTCCGCACCGTGGAAATGGGTCCCGTGATCGGGATCCACGTAGGCCCCGGCATGCTGGGCCTCACCATCACCCCAGCCCTCTAGCCCCACCACCGGAGCGGGCTCACCAGCGCGCATCATCCTCCTCGGACCTAGTGCACTCACCGACCCGCACCCCCTCGGGGTGTTGCGCGTTCACTGGCCCACACCCCTCTGGGAGCTCTGCGCACTTGCCCTAACTCCTGGAAATCCGGACACCGGCTTGCCCGCACCCCCCTACGGCCTTGTGCGCCCATTTGCTCGCACCCTAGGTCTCTGCGCACCCACGTGTCCGCCTACCCCTACGCACTCACGTGCCCACGTACGCCCGTGCACCCACGTGCCCACGTACGCCCGTGCACCCACGTGCCCACGTACGCCCGCGCACTCACGTGCCCGCGCGTACCCCTGCGCACACAGCCCGTCCACACCCTGGTAACGGCCGCCTGCGCGTCCACAACCACCCGGCGGCGACCCCCACTATCCCCAGAACACGATTCGGCCCTGCCCGCCCCATCAACCCGTCCGTACCTTCATCCCGTGCGCGCGCCCGACCCGACATCCGAGCAGGCCATAGCCGAGTCCCGGCTACGGTCGATCACCACCCCGCACCGACCACCCCCTGACATTCCCCCAACCTTCCAAGCCTTCCGTACGGCAGGCATCACCGCCCCCACCAAACCTCGCGTCCGCATCCTGCTCGCCATAGCCGTGACCGCCGCAATCGTCGCGGCCATCTACGCCTGGCGCTCCCAGCCCGAGCCCCAACCCCTGCCCCCACCCCCAGCAGCAGCCCCCCAACCCGCCCCCTCCCCGAGCCCCACAGGCACAGTCACGATCGACATCACCGGCAAGGTCCGCAAACCCGGCGTCTGCACCCTCCCCACCGGCTCCCGAGTAACAGACGCCCTCCAAGCCGCAGGCGGCCTCCGCCAGGGCACCACCCCAGGCACCATCAACCTGGCCCGCCGCCTCATAGACGGCGAGCAGATCATCGTCGGCCCCCAACCCCCCGGAGCCCCACCCCCCAACCCCGCCCTCGCCGACCCATCCACGACCACGATCGACCTGAACACCGCCACCCTCGCCGAGCTCGAACAACTCCCAGGCGTAGGCGAGGTCCTGGCCGGCCGCATCCTCGACTACCGCACCACCCACGGCGGCTTCCACACCATCGACCAACTCAGAGAGATCTCCGGCATAGGCCCAAGAAAATTCGAAGCCCTCAAACCCAAGGTCCACGTCTAACCACCCCACATCCCCACCCCACCTCACCCCGACCCCGACCCTCGACCCCCGACCCGACCCCGACACCCGACCCGACCCCGACCCCCGACCCCCGACCCGGCCCCGACCGCGACCCCGACCGCGACCCCGACCACGACACCTCACCTCGACCCACACCCCTCCCCTGATCACCCGCCCCGCGCCTGCAGGCCGACCCACTTGGGCAACCACCGCCCCATCGTGACCTCGTTCACGGGAACGCTCACAACCCCGCGAAAGCTGGACCATCAACACGCTCTGATCGCCGTAGCCGCCTTCCTGATCACACTCGCCCCCGCCGCGAAGCATGCTCCGCATGAGCACCGACAACCACGCCCTGACCACGGCAGCCTCTCGCTGATTACGCTCGCCCCCTGCCGCGAAGCGCGCCCCGTTTTGACCGCCGACAACCATGCCCTGATCACGGCAGCCTCTCGCTGATTACGCTCGCCCCCTGCCGCGAAGCGCGCTCCGCTTTGACCGCCGACAACCACGTCCTGATCTCGGCAGCTCCTCCTCGATCACGTTTGCCACCTCGCTATGGGCGAGCCACCGCCCACCCCGATTCCAGTCGCGGCATCCCCGCCCGCGTCCCGCGCCTGATGCGCGATCCGCCATGGCCGTCGACACGCTCGACCCCTGCCGCCGAACTCTGACCACTGCCCAGGAGCCCATGCCTGCACCACCGAACCCCACCCATCCGCTCCCTGAGCGTCTGCGTGCACTCGCTCGCACCCTGCTTCCGGGACCAGGCGGCACGCGTCCCACCGCCACCACAGGAGGAGGCCCTGCCGCCACCGCAGGAGGAGGCCTTGACGCCGGGGCGGAGGAAGGCCATGCGGTGCGCTCGTGGGCACTCGTCCCGCCCGCCCTGGCGACGTGGGCCACCGCCCTGGCGCTCCTCGGAAGCTCACCAGGTACGGCCTTCGCGGTCGCCGCAGCGCTCACTGTGGCCACGGCAGTCGTCGCGATCATCGACGGGCCCCGCATCGCGCCCCGGACCCTTCGGCCCCGCGCGCGGAGGCAGCTGCCATGGGTCACCCCGTCCTCGCGGGAGGGGCGGCGATGGATCAGCCCGTCCCCGCGAAGGGTTCCCGCGTCCTCGCGGGAGTGGCGGCTGTGGGACAGCCAGTCCCCGCGAAGGGAGCTGCGAAGGGATCCCGTGTTCGCGTGGGAGTGGCGGCGATGGGTCAGCCCGTCCCCGCGAAGGGAGCTGCGAGGGGATCCCATGTTCGCGCGGAGGGGGCTGCGAAGGGTCAGCCCGCCCCCGCGAAGGGTTCCCGCGTTCGCACGGAGGTGGCGGCGATGGGTCAGCCCGTTCGCGCGGAGGTGGCTGCAGCGGGCTAGCCCGTCCATGCGGAAGTGGCTGCGACGGGTCAATGCGTCGATGGGCTGGCGATACGTGGTCGTCGGGCTGTTGGGCTGCATGGCGGCCACAGCGGGCGTCGTTGGATTCCAGATGTATGCGGTCACGACGGGCCCCGTTGCCGAGCTGGCGAAGCGTGGTTCGCAGGTGACGGCGGAGATCGTCCTGACCGACGATCCGAAGGTACGTGCCTCGAAGGGAGGCCGCTTCAAGCAGGAACGCGTGGTGGTCCCCGCCGACGTCGAGGTGATCGAGACGGGTTCGGTACGGCTGGCCGTACGCACGCCCGTCATCGTGTTCGCGAGCGGACACGAATGGCCCGGCCTGCTTCCGAGCCAGCGTCTACGGGTCACTGGGCGGCTGGCCAGGCCCGATGCTGGCGAGCTGGTCGGCGGCATCCTGCTGATGCACGGCCAGCCGCGCAGGCTGGGCGGCCTGTCGTGGGTGCAGACCGTGGCGGGCAGCTTCCGCGAGGGGCTCCGGGAGGCGTCCAACGTCCTGCCGGCCGACCAGCGAGGTCTCCTGCCCGGCCTCGTCGTCGGGGACGTCTCGCGCATGGACCCCCACGTGTCGGCGGACCTCAAAGAAGTGGGCCTGAGCCACCTGAACGCCGTAAGCGGCGCGAACCTCGCAATCGTCGCAGGCGCGGTGATCGCACTATCCCGCCTGGCCGGAGTCCCGCTCGCGTGGCGGGCCGTCCTGGCCGCCGCGGCGATGATCGCGTTCACGGTGATCGCCCGCCCGTCGCCCAGCGTCCTGCGAGCGCTCCTGATGGGCCTGATCGCAGCAACGGCCCTCGGCACGGGCCGAGCCAAGGACGGCCTCGCGGCCCTCTCGGCCGCGGTCCTGCTCCTGATCCTCTTCGATCCAGAACTAGCCCGTTCGTACGGCTTCGCCCTCTCGGTCGCAGCCACGGCAGGAATCCTCCTCCTGGCCCCACGCTGGCGATCCCACCTGACGCCCCACCACCCCGCCGCCCTGCCTCGCGGCTCCGCTATCTCGCCCGACCGCCCTGCTGCCCCGCCTCGCAGTTCCGCTGTTGCACCTCGCGGCTCGGCCACCTCGCGCTACCACCCCGCCGTCCCCCCTTCCGGTTCCGCCATCTCGCCTCCCGGTCCCGGCGAGCCGTCTCCCGGTTCCGCCGTCTCGCCTCGTGGCTCCGCCGTCCAGCCTCGCGGCTCCGTCACCTCGCGCTACCACCCCACCGTCCCGCCTCCCGATTCCGTCACCTCGCCTCGCGGTTCCGGCGGTCCATCTCGCGGTTCTGCCATCTCGGCCCACCACTCCGCCGTCCCGCCTCACGGCTCCACCGCCTCGCCTCACGGCTCCACCGCCCCTCACTACCGCAATCCCGCTGCCCAAGCCGGGAGTGTCCCGGAAACGGTGGATCTAGCCTCCTGTTCACCCCGACAGAAACTGCACGGTCTGCGGCATCTCCTGGGCGGACCTTCCCGTCGGGCAGGGAGTAGGCAGTCCTCGCCCCCGGGATCGGCGGGTCGGTGGGTGTGGCGGTGGGTCGGGGAGGCTGTGGCTGTGTCGGCCGCTGCAGAGGTGGCGGTTACGCCGGTTCTGGTCTTGATGTCGGGGCAGATCACGTTGGTTGCCGTGCCCGCGAATCTGCTGGCAGAGCCTGCGGTGGCGCCCGCGACGTTGCTGGGGTTCCTGGCCGCGTTGGTGGCGCCGGTGTGGCCGGAGGGGGCGCGGCTGCTGGTTGTGCCCGCCGGCTACGCCGTGGGGTGGATCATCGAGGTCGCGCGGTGGGCCGTGGGGATGCCGCTGGCGAGTGTGCCGTGGCCCGGCGGGTGGGTGGGGCTGGTCCTGCTCGGGGTGGCGGTGGCCGTGGCGATCGCCGTCTGGCGGCGGCGGGCTTGGCGGGCGGTCGTACTGACCGTGGCGGGTGCCGCGTTGGTGGCAGTGCTCGCCGTACGTCCTGTTCTTGCGCCCTGGCCACCCGAGGGGTGGTTGATGGTGGTTTGTGACGTGGGCCAAGGGGATGGGCTGGTGCTGGCCGCCGGGGAGGGCAGGGCCGTGGTGGTGGATACCGGGCCGGATCCGGATGTGATGGACAAGTGCCTTCGGCGGCTGGGGGTGCGGGATGTGCCGCTGGTCGTGCTCACGCACCCGCATGCCGATCACGTGGACGGGCTGCCGGGTGTGGTGCGCGGGCGGCGGGTTGGTGCGGTGGTCGTCAGTCCACGGCGTACGGCTCCGCAGGAAAGCGGGCGGATCGTGGCCGAGCTCGGCCAGTGGCATGTGCCGGAATGGGTGGCGAGTCCGGGCATGCACTGGGTGTTCGGGCCGTGCGAGCTGACTGTGCTGGCGCCCGACCCCGGGGCGGGTGAGATGGGCGGCCAGGGTGAGGGGAGCGTGATCAACAATTCCAGCGTCGTGATGCGGGCACGCTGGCGGGCGGGCTCGGTGCTGCTCGGCGGCGACGTGGAAACGGAGGCGCAGGCGGAGATCCTGCGCCGGGTCTCACCCGCGGCCGACATCTTGAAGGTGCCCCACCACAACTAGCACGGAGCACATCAAGAGACAAGACGGTCCCCGCCAGGTGCTGCGAACACCCGACGAGGACCTTGATCAGGAATCGAGCTCCTAATCCATGAACAATCGTACGGGCGGTCTCAACGAGGAGACCACCACCTCCCGCCAGTTCGACCCAGCTGCCCTCAGCGACAGGCAGCGCAGCGGCCACGCCTGCGTCATCTGCCACGCCGAGCCCGACGTGATGACCCCCCTCGGGTCGACCGTGCACGGCCAGGTCTTCGCCTGCGCCAGCCACACGGAACTCGTCACGTGCCCGTCCTGCTCGGCGCTGAACGACGCCAGGGACACCTGCCGCGGCTGCGGAACGCCGTTCGGCGAGGACCGCGCCGGCGCCGAGACGGTACAGGCCGAGCAGCCGGAGGCCGGGGACACGGTGTCCCCGGGCTGCCAGCCGTGGTGCGTGAGGCACGACGACGGTGACATCTGCACCGGCGCCGACCTGGACGCGGGCGACGTGTACGGCGGAGTTGTCGGCCTCACCTACACCCCCGACGAGGGGCACCGCGTCTACCTCGACCGGTGCGACGGCATGGAGCCCGAGCAGGCCCGCCAGTTCGCGCAGGCGATCCTCGCCCAGGTAGGCACGGCCGAGGCCCGTCAGGAGGAGATCCCGCCGATCTCGGAGGCGTGGGAGGAGAGCGCCCGCAAGGCCGGGGAGCGCGCCGCGTTTGAGGTACGGGCCGAGTACCGCGCGACGATGAGGGCGCAGGCCAACGACGACGGGCCCGCCTTCTGGTTGTCCACCTACCCGTGTCCGGACTGGTGCGAGTTCACCGAGATGCACCAGTCGTCCGACCACCCGGACGACCGCTCCCACACCGGCACCACTCACATGGTGGACCTGGTGAGCATGCCTCCGGTGCCCATGGTGTACGCGGACGGGACCCGGTTTGCCGCTCCCGCGCTGCACCTGTCCCTCATTCAGGAGGTGCGGGAGGTGGAGCCGCGGATCACGCTCAGCGACAGCGGCGACCAGCTCGAGATGCACCTGACGCTGGACGAGGCCGAGCAGGCGATCGCCATCCTGCAGAACTTGGTCGCCTCAGCGCGCGGCCGGGGCTGGGGTCCGGTCGTCACCCCGTTCGACCCGCAGGGCCGCTGCTCGGAGCCGTCCTGCACCGTCTGCAAGGCGACCAACGCCGCCACGGCGTCCTCATAGCACGGCGGCCCTCGGCCGGTGTTGGAGCACCGGCCGAGGGCCTGAACCCAGCCCCTGCCCTAACAGGAGATGGATCTAGTGGACAACGTACCGACCACTGGCCCCGCCTGCACCACGTACTCGTGGTGCAGGGCAACGCATCGGAGCGGCAGCACTCGTCACCGCCTCAACCTCGAGCTGATCGAACACCTCGACAACCGCGACTGCCTGATCGAGATCAACGTCATCGCCGACGGCGACACCCGGTTCGTGGAGGTGCTGTACACCCACCTCGACGGGACCGAGTACGCGCTGCGCCTGGCGCCGGAGGGGGCGAGCGTCCTGGCGTCGCTGATCGCGGCGTTCGACCGGCGCGGCATCCGCGAGCTCGGGACGCTGCTCGAGGAGGGCGCCCAGATGCTCAACGAGGACCGGCGATGAGCTGCCGATTCCCGTGGTGTGAGAGCACCCACCAGGCGGACGCGGCGCTGCATTACGTCATCGCGGAGCGGCTCGACTCGCTGACCGTGATCCCGATCGTCGCCGAGCAGCCCGGCACCGAGCCGGACGTGACGCGCGTCCGGCTGGTATTCCGCGTGGACGGACGCCAGCGGGAGCTGGACGTGACGCCGGAGGCCGCCGCCGACTGGTCCGAGCTGCTGGCCGCGGTCGACGTACGGGATCTGTCGGCCATCGCGCACGTGCTGTACCGGGCGGGTGTCCTGCTCGGCGCCAACCCCTGACCCTATGAGCCGGTCCCCGGCAGGCGACCCTACCGCCGCCGGGGACCTCAACCCATCCCCTGCAAGACCAGGAGTGGATCTGATGCCCAACCCTACGGATTCGGCGCTCGTGAAGCGCGACTGGATCCTCATCGTCACGGTCCTGGCCGTAGCCACCTCGACCGTCATCGCGTCGTTCACCGCACAATCCGGGCTCGGCGAGCTCGCCGGCTGGCGCGCGTTCGTCACCGTGTTCGACACGGCGGACCTGCACCTGTCGTGGCTGCTCCCGCTCACGGTCGACGCCTACGGTGTGGGCGCGACCCGGATCGCGACGAACAAGGCGCGGTACTCGGCGGAGGTGCGCAAGCAGGCGTTCGGGCATGCGCTCGCCGCCGTCGCTGTGTCGGTGCTCGCCAACGCCGTGTACCACCTGATCGAGGCGCACGTGATCGTGCTCGGCAGCTCAGCGTGGGTGCTCGTGGTCGCGGTCAGCATCGTCCCGCCAGTGGCGCTCGGCGGCCTGGCGCACCTCCTGAGCGTGGCCGCGCGGGATGAGATCGAGCCCGTGGCCGTCGTTGTACCTGCTGTACCTGAGCCGGTGGTGGCGCCCGTCGCGGTGGAGGCCGAGAGGGTCGCTGAGACCCCCTTGCCTACTGTCGCGGAGCCGGTGACGGTCGCCGCCGCGGCGGAGATCCCGCCCGCTGTACCTGACCCGATCCACGATGTACCTCCGCAGGTCAATGGCCATGACCTGACCGGTGAGTCAGGGCCGACACTGGCTCCCGTCGAGCCCGTGTTCTCCCACCAGGAACAGCCCGGTACGGAGTCGGAGCAGGACGACCCGCTCGGCCCGGTGGCGCTCAGCCGCTATCTGCCGGACCTCGTCGGTGGCGAGCTTCCAACCGTCCGGACGATCAAGGACGAGATGTCGGTAGGTACAGATCGGGCCCGGCGGCTGCAGACCTACCTCGGGCAGCTCGTCCAGGTATCGCGGTGAACGTTCCCGACACCGGGAGACTCACGGACCTGCCCGGCGTCGAGCCGGGCGGGGAGTTGGCCATGCCGACTGACGACGACATCGAGCCGGTCGAGGAGATCGTGGACGCCGAGCTCGTCGAGGAAGATGACCAGCCGGTCCAGACTCCCGTACGGCGGAGCCGGGACATCACCGTGCGCGTTGTCGGCCGCCTGGCTCACGCACCACGCTCGGAGCAGGCGCGGCGTGCCGGGCGCGGCGTGACCGGCGCCGCGGTGACCGTGCTGCAGGGCTGGCACTCGTGGCTGGTCAGGGCATGGGACGGGCTGACGCTGGGCGTCTACCGGCAGCAGATCCGTATCGCGCAGGCGACGGGCGACGCTGAGGCGCTGGCTGCGTGGATGGACCGCAGGCAGCATGCGGCCGATCGGCGGCACGCCAAGCTGATGGAGTTGCCGCTGCTGGTGGTCGGGCTGGCCAAGGCGACGGCCTTCATAGTCGCCGGCGTCATCGTCTTGCTGCTGGTGGTCTCGATCCTGGTCGCGGGGACGGGAGCGGGAGAGTTCGGCGACGTCTGGGCGTGGGCGGCCGGGGTCGTCCGCTGGCTGATCAGCGCCCTGCACCTGGCATGGAGCGTGCTAGTTGTCGCGCTGCCGGCGCTGCTGCTGCTGGCAGGGTGGCGGGAAGGGCGGCGGCGGGCCGAGCCGCCGCGCTGGCTGGTCAAGCCCCAGGAACAGTCCGAAGGCCGCCAGGTGGTGCCAGACGAGGGCGCGATCCTCGAGGCGCTGCGCAACCTGCCCATCGCCCCGCTGAACAAGGCGTTCAAGGCCGGGTGGCGGGCGCGGGTGGTGCTGCCCACGCAGCGCGACGGCAAGGGGTACCGCACGCAGCTGCAGCTACCGCCGGGCGTCACTGTCGAGATGATCACCCAGAAGAAGAAGGTGCTGGCGCACAACCTGGTCAGGCACGCCGTCGAGGTGTGGCCGACCGAGCCCAAGACGCAGCCCGGCATCCTGGATCTGTGGGTCGCCGACCAGGGATCACTGTCCGGGCCGGTCCCGGCGTGGCCGCTGCTCACCGAGGGCACCACCGACTACTTCAAAGGCGTTCCGCTGACCATCGACATCCGCGGCGACGTGGTGTTTGGCCGGTTGTTCGAGGCCAACTACGCGGTGGCCGGGATGATGGGCAGCGGCAAGAGCACGCTCATCATCACTCTGCTGCTGGGCGCGATGCTCGACCCGCTGGTGGTCATCGACACGTTCGTGCTGGCCACGAACGCCGACTACGACCCGATGCGGCCGAGGCTGGCCACCCTGCTGGCCGGGCCTGGAGACGATGTCGTGGCCGCCTGCATGGACACCCTGCGCGACATCCACGCCGACCTGACCATCCGCGGGCAGGCGCTGCAGGAGCACGGCGAGCGCGCCGTCAACCGCAACCTCGCCGAGAAAGACGAACGGCTACGCCCCCGCATTGTCGTGGTCGACGAGTGCCAGGGCCTGTTCATGCATCCGCTGCTGGGCGAGGAAGCCGCCGACCTCGCGGTGAAGACGATCAGCGTGGCGCGCAAGTACGCGGTGACATTCGTGTGGGCGACGCCCGAACCGTCCAGCACGTCGCTGCCGCGCCGCCTGATGGCCGTCACCTCGAACAAGGCGTGCTTCGCGATCGGCGACCAGCGCAGCAACGACGCCATCCTCGGCACCGGCTCCTACAAGGCCGGCATCTCCGCCGTCGACCTCGAGCCCAAGACGGCCGAGGGACCCGGCGACATCGGCACCTGCATGGCCCGCGGCTTCCAGTCCAAGCCAGGCCTGCTGCGCAGCTACTACATCGCCAAGGGCTCAGGCGTGGACGAGGTCACCCCTGTCGTGGAGCGGGCGCTGAAGCTCCAGGACGGCCTCTCGAGCGCCCGGCGGGCGCTGGGTGGCGGGCTGCAGGTGCGGGACCTGCTCGCGGACGTAGACACGGTCATGGGTGTCGACCCGGTCCCGGTCGCTGACCTGCCCGCGCTGCTGGCCAGGCTGGCGCCGAGCTGGTTGCCGTACCGGTCGCTGACCGGTAAGGAGCTGCGGGCGCAGCTGTCCGAGATGGGGGTGAAGGTGCCCTCGACCGGTAACCGGTGGCCCGTCTCTCCGCAGTCGGTGCGGGAGGCTCTGGCGCGGCGGGAGCGTGACGAATGAGCCGGGTTAAGTTAGCTCGCCCCGCCCCGCGAAACACGCCTCCACAGCCCTGCTGGAGGCGTTTCCAAGCACGGGCTAACTCGCCTCCGGACCTAACTTTCCGCAGGTCGGGCCGTTGGTTACACCTCCGCTGGTTGGGAGTTACCGATCTAACTCGTATCCGGCGATCTAACTCCGTCCATCACTGCCCGGCAGGGCTCGAAAGGAGGCCGTCATGGAGGTGATCGCGGCGCTCCTCACAGCCGCAGTGATCGTGTGGCTGCTGTGGAGGACGCGCGCCCGCCACCCGCTACGCCAGTGCCCGCACTGCCACGGCGCCGGCGTCATCCGGTCATGGCTCATGCCATGGCGTTACCGGCCCTGCCCGCGCTGCGGCCGGGCCGGAGAGATCCGCGGCCGATAGGGCCCCTCACCGAGAAGGAGAGATCACCATGTTCGGTTCGAAGAAGAAGGCTGTCGCTGCAGCCAAGGCGAAGCTGTCCAAGGAGGCGAAGATCAAGCAGCTCAGCAAGGAGTCATTCGAGTCCATGTGCCGGGAGATCGATGCCAGCGCCCGCGGCGACTATGAGGACGCCGAGATGCATGGCCTAGAGCACTTCATCACCGAACGCAACATCCGACGCATGCAGGCTGATTAGTCATATTCGCGGGAAATACACAGGCCCCCGCCCCGGAGACCCTCCAAGTCTTGGGGCGGGGGCCTGCCACACCTGGCCCGCGAAAGCGGCAGGGGCCAGGCCGTCTATCGAGGTGCCGCCGCATCCCCGAAAGTGAAGCGGCGCATGAGGTGGTACGCGGTCTTGAGGAGGTCGTTCCTCAGCCGCTCGGCGGGGATGCCGACCTCGGAGGCCAGGGTCAGCATGTGCTGCGGCAGCCGGAATCGACGATCCTCGTTGAGCAAGGCGACCAGGACGTATATGGCGACTTCCTCGAAGTAGTCGATTGGCTCTATCCCGCTGGAGGAGTGCCGGGCGCCGTTGCGGTAGATGTAGAAGAGTCCGTCCGGTGCCTTGCGCGCCTCGTATGTCCCTGCAGATGGGGCTGGAGCTGTCACGACGCCAAGTCCCCAGTCGTGAACGGGATCTCCAGACCCATAGCCGCCGCGGTCCGCAAGAGGATGCCCTTGACCTGTGCATCCCGCTCGTCGCGGGCGATCTCGACGTCCCCGGTCTGATTGTGAGTGATCTTGAACTGGCCATCAGGGAGACGCCGCACCGTGCACTGGTACACGTCAGGCACTTGGAGGGTCATGCCCGGATCGTATGACGCGGTATGACGCGCTGTACAGCGCTATGCCGCTACCTGAGTGTTTGTGCAGCTCAGGGCCGCCGTAGCGTGATCTGTATGGCAGAGGAGATCGTCGTGCCCGAGTGGGACCCTGACACCGTTGGCATCGCCTACCGGTATGCCGCGATCGCAGACCACATCGCGCTCCGCATCAAGGCAGGCCATTTCAAGCCCAATATGCCGCTACCCGGCGAGCGGGCCCTGTCGCAGGAGTACGGGGCGGCGCTCGGCACGATCCGGCGGGCCACCGAGGAGCTGCGGGACCGCGGCCTGGTGGCGACCCTGCCGGGGCGGGGCACGTTCGTGAAGCCGCCAGAGAGCGGAGAGTAGATCTTCGGGCACGCGAAAAAGAGCCTCCGCCCTCCCGAAGGAGGACGGAGGCTCTTCGGCGCCCGGGGAGGGCGCTTGTACGGCCTCGCGCTAGCCGTACAAGTTCAAGGGTCAGTAGCGCTGGCGCGACTCGGACTTCTCGCTGTTGGGCACCACGTAGGTGATGCCGAGGGCGCCGACCACGGCCAGGGCGACGGTCACCCACTCGCCGGTGTTGACGACGCCGTCGCCGGCGGCTGTGACGAAGGATGCCATGCCCGCCGAGACTGCGGCGACGACGGCCTTGGCATACGAGCCGATCTTCATGTGGCCCTCCTCAGGGTCGGTAGAAAGTTCAGAAGCAGTACGAGTCACGTACAGCCCGATCAGCGAGTGGAGGCCGTCCACGATCAGGCGACCTTCAGCAGGGCCGCCCACGTGTCGGGCGTGGTCGTGCCGGTCTGCGGCAGGCCGACGCCGTCCTGGAAGTGCTTGAGAGCGACCACGTGGGAGCTGGTGAACTGGGTGTCGTCCACGCCCGGCAGGACCGCGTACCCGCGGGCGGCCAGCAGGTAGTGCATGGTTTTCACGTGCCAGCCCTCGTCGCCCTGCTTGAGTAGCGGGAGCTTCTTCACGATGGCCTCCGTGGTGTTGTCACGCTCGGGCTTCGGCTTGGCCGGGGCCGGCGTCTTGCCTGGCGCGGCGGCCGGGTAGTCGGGGCGTCCGTAGCCGTAGATGCGGGGGCTGTCCCGGTCGACGGTCTTGCGGTAGACGCCGTCGCCGTTGAAGTACCGGCCGTCGAGGCTGCCGGAGGTGTTGCCGCCGATCGTCGTGATCGACGTCCTGGTGACCTCCACCACGAGTTCGACGTGTGTGCCGCCGCCAGGGCCGTAGTAGACGAAGTCGCCTGGCTCGGGTGTCCTGTAGAAGCGGTGACGCGCCTTGAACCAGGCGACGCCCGTCTCGCAGCCCGCGGTCTTGGGGCCCGCGCCGGCGTTGCCGGAGGCGTTCAGGCACCAGGACAGGAAGCTCGAGCACCACGGGTAGCCGTACCCGTCGTGCGGATAGCCGGGCAGCTTGCCGAGCCAGCGGTTGTAGTGGGTGAAGTTGGTGCCGGATTCGCGGTAGGCGATTTCACCCGAAGCGGCCTTGATCATCGCGTCCAGTCCGGGCATGTCAGCCTCCTTGCAGCTTCAGCCAGGTGGTGATGATGGCTACGACGACGGCCAGGCCCGCGCTGATGAGGGCGCCTACGACCATCCGCCGGTCTGACGCCTTACGGTCGCGGTCGGCCTTCAGCTCTTCGCGGACATGCTCACGTTCGGCCTTCAGTTCCTCGCGCAGCTGGGTGATGTCGTCGCGGTACTCGGTCCGGTGCGCCTCGTACAGGTCGCGGGTCACCATCAGGCTGATCGAGGTCACCAGGTCGCCGAACCGTGCGTCGGTGGTCCGCTCGAACCTCTCCAACGTGCGGGCGACCTCGCCAAGAGTCGGCTCTCCGGCGGACATGTTCAAACCAGCTCCTCGATAGATGTGCATGGTGCTGGTGGCCGCCCGCGCATCCCTCACCATGTGGGGCTGACAGCGCAGGCCCCGCGCGGGCGGCCACGATCATGGGCCTTGCATCTGCCCAGCGGACTTGTTGTTGCTGATGAAGGCGTTCAGCTTCGTCTTCAGCTCGTTGATCAGCGTCTGTACGCTGGTGGTGTAGGTAGATCCGGCGTCCGTAGTTGAGACCGCGGCCACCGATGCGGCGACGCCAGGGATGCGCTTGACGGTCGAGGACGTCTTGACGTAGAAATCGCCGCCGTTGCACCCGATCTGGATCTGGCCCGACGACACGGACGGGATCGCCATATCGGACATCAGCCAGCCCTTGGACGCGGCGGTCAGCGATCCGCGTGAGGCTTCGAGTTGTTCGACGCGCCTCTTCAGGTCGCGGATCTCGGCCAGCAGATCGGCGGGATAGACGTCAGGCACCTGGGACCTCCGTCCCTTCGAGTACGAGGCGGGCCTGTTCTTTGCCGTCGGTGCGGCTGGTGGGCGTGATGGCGATGCCGATGATGCGGCGGGTCCGCCAGTGCGGCAGGTGCCACTCGTTGTTGAAGTACAGCCGCGCCGCGTCACCCAGGTTGTTCGGTGTCAACGACGGAAGCTGGCCAAACGTCACCGTCACCTGGTCCACCCTCAGAGCGCCGGATGCTCGGGCTGCCCAGAAGGCGGCGTAATCCTCCAGCGTCTGCAACACGCTGACCGTGCTGTAGGACAGGGTGCGGTCGATCCTCGGCCAGCCTGCGGCGAGGTGGTCGGTCGCCTCATGCGCGGTCGAGATCAGGCTGCTGCCGGTGGTGGAGGCGTCGCCAGCGGATTCGCCGCGGGCCCGCCACCTGGTCGCGCCGCGGAGGGCGTCGATCTCCTCGGACCATTCGAGGATGTCGCCGCCGTTGCGTCCGTCGGAGAACAGGTGCGGCGGCGGATCGAGCGTGCCGAGCTGCGGGTAGCCCCACACCCAGCGGCGCTGTAGCGCGCCGTTGATGACCTCGAGGTTGATCGACCACTCGAAGCCGTTGTCGACCTGGGCCAGCTCTGTGAGGCGCTGCCCGTAGGTGCCGCCCTCGGATGCGAGGTAGGTGCGGTCGCGCGGTACGCCGGACGTGCCTGTCTGGAGGTTGAGCCCGATGTTGGCGTGGGGGCGGCCCTGCATGTGGACGAGGAGGCCGCGGGCGATCTCAATCTGGTCAACAGCCGAGAACGGCAGATCGGATTGGATCTCGACGTGCGCCAGGTAGGCGTCCAGAGTGCTGCCGCGCAACTGGATGGCGGGCGTGCCGCGCCTGCTGCGGGCGGGCTGGGCTGCGGTGATCCAGTACTCGCCCCAGGGTGCGCCCTCGCGGTAGATCTGGCAGGTGATCACGCCTGGGCCGCGGTCAAGGTAGGTCTCGTCGCGCGGGATGATCTCCGCCACCTGGTCGCCGACCCTGCGGGACGGGATCGGGATCGTCGCGCTGAACTGGCCCGCTTGGAGGATCCGCTTGTCGAACGAGACGCCGACCAGGTCCAAGTCGCCCAGGTAGGTGCGGTCCAGCAGGCGGGTGAACACATACCGGTAGAGGCTGGAACCCTTGCCGGGCGCGAAAGGCTGCACAACCGGCGGTTGCGGAGGCTCGCCACCACTGGCGGCCGAAGCCGCAATCAGCACCGTGAACGAGCCCGCGGCGACGATCTGCGCCGAGGCAAACCCGACCTCGCCCACCGCCAACGTGGAGATGATCGGCTTGGAGACCAGCACGCCGGACGTGAAGTTGCCGGACTGGGCTGCCGTCTCCACCGTGTACCCAGACGGCGTCGACCAGGACACGGCTCCACCGGTAGGCGGCGATGGAACCCCGGAGCAGTACCTGAGCTCCAGCCCGTCCGCGGATGAAGGAGTGGCCGTGGGCGCGATCTTGCTGGAGCTGTGCGCGACCACGAGGCTGGCCGCGACCGCGCCGCTGATGGCGGCGATGACAATCACGCCGTCGGCGACCGAGCCCTGGGAGACCGTGTAGCTGGTCGGCTCGCCAGCGGCGCAGGTACGCGTCCACAGGGTGATGCCTGACCAGTTGTTGCCGCCACTGCCGGGCCAGAACCCGCCGCCGTACTCGTCCAGGACGGTCCAGCTGCCGGACAGTTGGATGGCGCTGTGTCCGCCCGAGTCGGCTGACTGCCAGGCCAGCAGCAGGTCTCCCGGCTGAGCCGCGCCCCTGGATGCTGTACCGGACGGGCCGTGCACGGTGCTGGCCTGAACGGAGCGGACGAGTGCGGGCATCGGCCACCCCCGCCCTGCGGTCAGATCGTGGCGTCTCGCCAGATGAAGTCGACGCCCTGAGAGCCACCGGAGGTAGCGGTGTAGGAGATCGTGTCCGCGCCCGCCGATAGGACGAAGTCGTGCACCGGGACGAACGTGCCGGTCAGCGTGGACATTTTGGACACGCCGTTGATCGTGGCGGTGCTGTAGAAGGTGTCGATCTCCAGTGCCTCGCCGTCAGCAACGGTCAGGTTGAACTGCAAGGTCCGGTTGAGCCGCTGGTTGGTCAGGACCGGGTTGGTGACCGGGCCCTCCAAGCGGATGAACGGGTGGGCGGCGGTGTTGCCCGGGTTGGCCAGCGCGATCGGGCTGTTCACCGGGACGGTGACGCCTCGCAGGTCCAGCCCGTACCGTCGCGGATCGGCGCACGCCACCAGCACCATCGCCGTGGGTAGGCCGGCGTTGTAGTCGCCGTCCATGTCGAGGCGCCGGTCCACAACCTGCCCCATGGCGAGGCTGGGCGGCCCGTAGCCCTTGACCACCAGCGGCAGCGGCGTCTCGTCGTCCTGCAAGCCGGTCACCGCGATGACCTGCCGCAGCAGCGTCTCCACATCAGACGGGTCAGTCGCCGAATCGACCTGGATCCGCAACGTGACAATCCGCTGCTGGGCCAACTTGCGGGCATCCCACGCGCCGTGCCAGGTCGGCCGCTCCACATTCAGGTTGTCGACGGACGGCAGCCCGAGCCAGCCCTCGACCGGGATCTGAACCTTGTAACTGGTGCTCGGACCCCACAGAGTGCCGTTGAAGTCGATCTCGCCGTCCGCGCCCGTGAGCGCGTCGCCGGGTTTGACCGGCACCGACACCGTCAGCGCCGGCCATTCGGAGATCGATTCGAACGGCGGCAGCGTCAGGTTGCGATCGATCGTGAACGACAGCGCCGGCCACTCGCTGACCGACTCGAATGGGCCGAGATTGAGGTTGACGTCCGGCGAGGTGACCGTGACCGTCGGCCACTCCGACACGCTCTCAAACGCAGGTAGCGTCAGATCGACCAGGGTGTAGGTGAGGCGGCCCCGGACGGTTACCGGGATCGGCTGGCTACGGCCGAGACGGGCCATCCACGCCCCCTATCAGTAGTAGGCGGCGCGGTTGATCGCCTGGCCGAGCATCAGCCCGGGACGAGGCAGCGGCGGCACCAGCGGCAAGATCTCGGCGGCCACCCAGTTCCACGTCCGGGAGTTGCCGGTGCCGTCGAAGTTGAGCGTCACCGTGCTGCCGGCCGTTGCCGTGTCGGACGACTTGTAGGCGGCCAAGCCGGACATCTGCGGGAAGATGTTGGAGTACGTGAATCCGACATCGGTCGTGGTGGGGCTGTTGAAGCTGGTGGAGTCGGAGCCGATGCCGACACACCTCGAGTTCGCGACAGTCGACGTGTACACGTTCGGCGTGATCGCCGCAGTGCTCGAATGCCCTTCACCCGTCGCGCCGACCGGTGCGTTCAGGTCGGCCCCAGTGAACACGAGAACCTTCAGGGCGGTGTAGCCGCTGCCGCTCGTGGTGAGAGTGACCGTCCGCGCAGCCGACGTCGCCGCCGGCGCGGTGAAGATCTTCACCGTGGCGTTGAAGGCACCCGAATCCTCACCCGCCTGATGGTTCACCCACTGCGTCCACGTCAACGCCGTCCCAGAGTTCGAAACCGAGTTCGTGGAACCGCTGCCCGAGTTGCACATGCACAGCGCCACCAGCAGCGAACTGTCCGGAGCGGTGAACGACGCCGTCGTGCAGGTGTTGTCAGCCTGGGCGATGGCGGGCGTGGACGAGTCGATCGCCAGCGCCATCTACGACTCGCTCCACACCACGTAGGCGTAGGCATTCACGCCGGTGCCGGTGGCCTTGACCCGCACCCGCAGGAACTTCGACGGAGGCAGGACGAATTCCCTACCCAACGGCCACTGGCGCACAAACGACGTGGTCGGCGACACCAACTGAACGTCGGCCGTACGGGTTGCTGTTGTCGTCCCCTCTACGGAGGCGTTGTAGCCAGATAGCGACGTCCCCAACTGCACCAGCGAGGCAGGCGCGTTCGGATCATCGAACGGCTGAACGCCAGCACTGACGTGCGCCGTCACCGTCGCCGCCACATCGGTTTGGATCAACTCGCACGCGATCGGCGTCGCCGCGGCGCTTCCGTCGAACGAAATGCCCCACTCCACGATGCGCAGCACCCGCGTAGACGGGCTGGCGATCTGCAGCAGGGTCTTCAGCGTCGTCGTGGTGGTGACGGTGGCGAGCTGGGAGGTGGTGGCCATCGCCCCGGAGGCAGCCCAATACAGAGCCATCTGACCTGGCCCCTTTCATGCAAAAAGCCCCGCCGAGGCGAGGCCGAGAATGGATGGAGCTCAGGTCACGGGGTGGCGCGAAGCACGGTCCGCCACGCCCCGGTTGAGTCCCAGGCAAGACCGAAGGTGCCGTTGCTACTCGTGTACGTCTGGCCGAAGTACCGCAGCAGGAAGGCGCGGTTTGAAATGCCGGGCGCGTAGATCAGCAGCCCGTCAGCGGAGATCGTGGCTGACGTCCACGAGGTGGAGTTGAACCGCCAGCCGACCTTGTTTGCGATCCCAGCCAGCTCCGCGAAGCTGATTACCGTCAGCGAGTTGCCGCCAGCCGAATAGCCAGGCCCCGACGTCTCCCCGCTGTTCCAAGGCGACGTTCCGTAGGCGGGGTTGGACTGTGAGAAGTCCGGGGTGACGCTCCCGGTCCACAACGCGCCCTTAAAAGTGCCCGGCGTCGTGTTGCCAAGATCAATGGTGACCGTCTGGCGCATGGTCTTGACGTAGCTGTCGTTAAACCATGCGTCTTGGCTAAGAGCCATGCACGCTCCCTAAAGGTTGATCTGGACGTGCTGGCGGAGCTCACCAGACGGTCGCGTCTCTTCGATGACGTGGTGGCCGTTCTGATCGCGTACGGCCTTGTACCGGCCGCCCTCTTCGGTGCGGCCCTCCTCCACCTGGTCGCGGGTGGCCCATGTCCGCTCCCCGACCACCACGTCCGCGGTACGGCCCTCGCCGAGTGGAGCGCCATCACGCATCCACTCGCCGAACGTCTGGCCGCTAGATGGATCCCAAGGCATGCCGAAGCCCGCCTCCTAACTGGTTGATGTGTGAGAAGGCGGGTTAGCGCGAGTTGAGGAACATGCCGGCCTTGGCGAACACCACGTCCGCGTCGACCGACTCCCGGACCACCATGTCCGGGAAGTTCACTGTCCGGTTGACCACCGCGGGTGGAGGTGCTGACCCGCCGGCGTCTCCGCCGGACGGCCACGACGTGGTGCGGCCGGAGATCAGCTGCTGAGGCGCCGACGTGGTCACGTAGGTGTCGCCGCCGCCGTACAACGGAGAGACCCGGTCAGCAGTGATCACGACCGGCTTCTCAAGCGCCGTCTTTGGCGGGGGCGGCACCGCTCGTTCGCCCTGGCTAGCCCGGCCTGTCCCGCTGCTCTTGCCCTTGCCCGAGCTAGACGACCGGCTCCTGTTGCTGGACGAGGTGATCCCGGCCTGTGCTTCCTTGATCTGTCCACCCAGCGAGTCGACCCGCTTCGCGGCCTGGGCGTTGTACACCTCGAGCCCGAAGTCGGCCGCCACCTCGCCGAGAAGCTGGATCGCCCTCGGCCGATACCGGCTTTCATATGGAATGAACGCCTCGGTCGCGCCAGCCCCGGTGCTGCCCTCGCCGTACAGAATGGTCGGCTTGGACACGATGTGTGGCGGTTGAGGACGCAGCCCGCCTCCGGACATCGTCGTGATGCCGCCCGCCGCGTAGCGGTCGATGCTGCCCATAGCGGTGCCGCGGGCTTCTGCCGTCTTGTTGTTCTGTGTGATCCGCTGCTCGATGGTGATGTGGACGGTTTTGCCGTCCATCTCCTGCAGTTTCTCCCACAGTTCGTCGGCCCGCTTCTTGCTGATCCCGATCTGGGTAGCGAGCTTCTCGAACTCCTCCTTGGTCCGCGGCATGCCCGGGGCGTCGACCTTGGTCTCCACCTTCGACGGGATGAGCCCCATCTGGTCGGCCAGCTTCTTGGCCTCACCCTTCGTGTAGCCCATTTTTTCGGCCACTTGGATGAACGCGTCCCGCTGCTCGCGGGCCTTCTCGTTCACCAGCGCCATGGGGACCTGCTGCTCCTCCATCGCCTTGCGGACGTCGTTCGACGACCGGGCAAGGTCGACCAGGGCGGACCTGTTGTTCCAGTAAGCCTGCTTGTTCTGGTCCATGGTCCGGCCGTTCTCCTTGGCCGCCTCGGTCGCCCTGGTCAGCGCCGAGTGGTAGGAGATGTTGGCCTGCTCGGCGTTGAAGTTCGCGCCAGTCAGCTTGTCCAGCTCATCGCGAAGGCTTGTCACCTGGCCAGTCGTGACCGCTGCCTTGCCGCCCATCGTTGAGATGGCGCTCCCGGCCGTGGTGGCGGTGGTGCCGGTCTTGCCGGCAGCTTCGGCCTCCAGGCGGTGCGCTTCAACCGCCTGACCGAGCTCGCTGTTGGTGTCGCCGAGGGCGTCCTTCAGCTTCTGCGCGTCGGCAGTAAGGCCCTTCCACTGCGTACTCGTGGAGGCGCCACGCCCGCCGACTGCAGTCATCCGCGTGGCGGTGGCCTCAAGCTGAGCGTTGACCTGCGCCAGCGCATCCCGGTTACCCAGAGCTGCGTCGGTGAAGGTCCTCACCGAGATGCCCAGGTCTGCTGCCTTCTTCAGGTAACCCTCGGTGGACAAGGTGTTGATCACTCTGTTACGGGTGTTCTCACCGAGAGCGCCCGAGTCAGCCTTGATGGCCTCCGTCAGATCACGGACCCGCTGCTCGGCCTCGGCGTGCTTGGAAGCGAACAGACCGAGCGCAGCTACACCCAACCCAATGGCGACGCCCCACGGGCCGCCGCTCGCGAGCGAGCTGGCCATCCCGCCGAGCTTGGTCTTCGTGGTGCCCGCCACGTCGCCGACGCCGGAGATCTTTGCCTTGAGAACGCTGAGCGCTTCGGCGCCGGCTGAGATCGCCTGACCGGCCTTGACGGCGGTGTACACCGCGGCGACCGCCAGGGCGACAAGCTGGATCTGCCCGGGATCCATGCCCTTGACGATCGAGGAGAGCAGGTTCAGCCCGGCCAGGGAAGTCGTCCCCAGCGGGGCGAGCCCGGTCACGATGTTGCCGATCGACTGGGCCACGTTCTTGATCAGCTCCCAGACAACCGGAGCCTCCGCCTTCACCCAGTTGATGAAGGAGTGGAACTCAGGGCTGTCCTTCAGTTTCTGGCCCCACTCGGCAAACGCCTGGCTGGCCTTCTGAATGCCTCCGACGATCGTCGGGACGAACGGCAAGAACGCGTTGATGACGCCGGCGACGCCTGTCGTGATGTTGCCGAAAGAGCGGCCGAGCCCGACGATCGCCGTAGGGATCTGGTGGGTGAGGTTGGCCAGGAACTGCGACCAGAACGGGCCCGCAAGGGCCTTCTGAGCGTCCCTCTCCAGCAGTTGGAAGGCTCCGGCCGCACCAGTCACCATCGGCGTCAGCCGCGGAAGCTGCGAGGTCATCAGGTTGAGCGCCCCGCTGATGGCGGGGAACGTGGCGGACTGCAGGCTGACCTGCCACTTGAGGTACTCGTCTTTGGCGCCCTTGAGATCCTTCGCCAGCTCACGCTCTTGCTTGGACAGGCCGGCGAACGCGTCCTTGAGCTTGTTGGCCGCGCCGCCGCCGCCCGACATGGCTTGCTGCTGCTGCAGGTGGGCGATCTTCAGCTGCTGTTCCGCCTGCGCGACCTTCTCCTGGGCTTCCTTCAGCTTGGTGACGGCATCCTGGTACTCCTTGGTGCCCTTCACCCCGGCCTTGTTCGCTTCGGCGGTGTCCTTGCGGGCCCGCTGAGTCTTGACCTCCTGCTCGCGGGACCGCTCCTGCGCCATTTCCAGGTTGAGCATCGCCCGCTCGATCTCGAGCTGCGTGCTCTTGGGGTCGGCCTGGACCTCGGCGAGACGCTGCTGAGCCTCGCGTACGGCGAGCGCGGCGTCCTTCTGGCTGAGGATCGACCTCTCCAGGGAGAAGTTCATGTCCTCGAGCGCCCGGCGTCCGGCCTCTCGCGCCCGCGTCAGGTCTTCCTGTGCCTGCTTCTCGTCCTGCTGCGCCTGCTTGAGCCTCTGCTCGGCCTGCTCAAGCTGCATGGCCTGCTGGGCTGCCTGAGCCGCAGACCTTCCAGCGCCGCCGGTCGCGGTTCCCGCGTTGCGGGCCGCGGTCTCCTGCGCGGTGAGCGCCGTGTTGATCCTCGTCAGCGACGGAATGGCGACCGCCGCGAACGCACCCGCGCCCGCGCCAGCAGCCGCGAACGCCGACCCGAGAGCGGCCACGCCCACCGCGATGGTCGTCACCGCCGGCAGCGCCGCCAGGGCAGCCGCGACCATGGCGATGTTGCCCAGCGCTCCGGCCACGTTCGCGTCGACGTCGACTCTGGCGTCCTTGCCGTTGAGCTTGGACACCTCGGCGTCGACGGCCCGGAGCTCGGTCAGCGCGGCCCCGATGTCGGCCTTCACATCGACGGTGGCGGACTGCCGCTGGAGCTTCTCCAGCTCCCGCTCGATCTCCTGAATCTGCGCCTGCGCGGACGCGGCGTCGATGTCGATCCCGATCTTCTTGTCGGCCAGGGTCTCCATCTGCCGCCGCAGCTCGGCGAACTTGATCTCCGCTGGGGTGCTGTCGGCGTCGATCTCGATCTTCGGCAGTGCCTTCGTGGCCGCCTCGAGCCGTCGGCGGAACTGCTCGGCGTAGGCGCCGGTCTGCACCATCTGACGGGACAGGTCCTCGGTGGAACGCTTGGCCTGACCCATCCCCGCGACGAAGTCGGCGACTTTCGCGCGGAGGCTAATACTCACTGAACGATCGGCCAAGGGTGTTCACCCCCGTCCGTCAGGTCACGGTTGAGCCGAATGCAACAGATGGGGCGTTGGAACGTGTCATGCTCGCGGCGACTCGGGGGTCCGCAGACAGGGGAGGTCCCTCATGCCGTTACGTCACGCAGTTGTTCTCGCTGCCGCGGCGCTCACGCTCGCGGCCTGCGGCAGCAGCTATGACGAGACCGCCCATAGGCGCGCAGTCGAGTCAGCCCTCGGGCATCCCGTAGCGGACTGGAATGCCTATCTGAATTCAGCCCGCGATATCTGCGCTGAGAGCGAGCGCGTTTTCGGGCTGACTGCTGCTCAGTTCAAGGACCACGGGCAGCTTCAGTACCTTCGGATCGACGTCCGCTACCTGTGCGCCGATCGCTCCAAGGAGATCGACGACATGGACGCCATGACTTCGAAGGACCTGTGCGCTCCGCCGAAGACCGAGGAAGATCGGCTCAAGTTCGAAGCGAAGGGCTGCCCCACACCCAAGCCCTGACGTGTCAGGTGGCCTGCTCGATCTGCCACAGCAGGGCCTGCTCGCGATACGTGCCCTTCTCGAAGTGCTTCTCCTGCGCCTCGATCTTGGCGTCACACGCGTAGCACCGCCGCGGCTTCGTCACCCGGTACTGGTGGACCGGCTCGCCATCCCGCATCGCGGTCGAGTCGACCAGGTCCATGTCGCAACCCCCGGGGCATTTGCCCTTCTTCCACCGAAGGTAGGCAGCGGCTTCGGCGTAGTCCTCGTCCGTCCACTCCGCGTCCCACACGGTTTCGATCTGCTCGACCTGACCGCCAGGGTCGCGGCGGATGGTGGTGACCGCCCGCGCCTGCCGCCCGAGCAGCTTCGACCTGGGGACACCCCAGGTCGCGGCTACCTCGAGTTCCTCTTGGAGCCCTGGAGAACGGCGTAGGCGCTGAACGATTTTGGGACATCCAACCCGTGCACATTCACCGCCTGCGCGGCCTGGAACAGCGACCCATACTGGGCGGCCGTCAGGATGTCGACCAGCTCGCCCGCCTCGGCGTACGTCATCGGGTGCGAGACGCAGCAGGCCGCGATCAGGCCGACGCCGAAGGTCTCCCAGTCGACGTCGTTGCCCTTCTCCTCGTCCTCCGACGATGGCGGGTGCTCGGCCACCAGATCCTTGTACTCCCGCCGAGTGAGCCCCTTGAAGCGGAACACCTCGGTGTGCTCCTGCATCTCGGCTTCCAGTGCCCGGATCTTTTGGGCGATCTCGGTCGCTTCCGCGCTGCCGCCCGCCAGGGTGCCCGCCGACCTGTCCCGGGCGGTCGCGAGCTCCCGTTCGAGGTCTTCGAACTGTGCCTGGAGGTCGCCCGCCAGGCACAGTGCGACGCTCTTCTCCGGGCGACGCACCTTCGCCCGCAGGTCAGCGATCGAGTTGCTCACGCGACGGTCGCCTCTCGCAGGTACGGCCCGGACGGGTACAGCTTGGTCTGGGCGCGGTCGTACGTTTCGGCTTCGGGCGCGATCTCGCTGGGCTCGCCACAGGTGACGGTGTAGATGGCGACTTTCTGCCCGATCGCGTACGGCGTCAGGTAGGACAGGCCGCGGCGGACAACGAAGAAGCCCGGAGTGTTGTTCGTCATGACACTCCACATGCGGTCGTACAGGGCGGTGTCGTCGCGGAAGAACTCCAGGTCGATCTTGGCTGCAGTCCTACCAGGGCCGCTGAACGTCTGGGTGGAGGCGAGGGTGTCGCCCTTGACTTCGCCCTGATCAATGCTGATCTTCAGGCCGGTCGCGGTGATGACCGTCTCGCAGGCGACGATGCCCACCGCCGTCAGCTCCGCCACCGTGGGAGCCGACAGCGACGCGACGCTCGGCACGAACGTGGCCTTGGTGTTTCCGTCAGAAAGGCGCTTCACGGCCTACTCCTTTTCATCCTGCGCAGGCCGCTTGGCCGCTCGCACGGGCTTGGGTGCGCCGGACTCCTCCGGCTGCTCGGCGGGGTCATCGCCGGGCTCAGGGATGCGGTTCAGAACCTCGACGAGGTGCTGCCAGAACGGCAGAGCGCTCTCGTCGATCTCGAACTCGCGCAGGGTGCGGTCGCGCACCAGAAGGCGGGCCATCGGCTACACCCGCTCGTAGGTGAAGGTCACGGACGTGGTCGAGGACCAGGTGAGAGCGATCAGCCCATCAGCCGGGTCGGCCCACCGGCTGCTGACGAGGATCCCCTTCGTCGCTCCGGCCGCGATCGTGCGCTGAGGATCGGGGTTCGCCTCGCCATCGGCGTTCACGCCGGGATAGGCGAACGTGATCGTCATCGACGACCCACCGCCGTTGGTGACGCGGATGAACGCGTTGGTGTCGGGGGTGAGCTTGTCGCCAGCAGCGGCGGTGCGGGGCGTGGGAACCGTCCCCGCGACCGTGATCGCTTCTGCGGTGTAGGTGGCCATGCGGACTCTCCTCAGGCATGCCAAAGAGCCCGCACACGCTGAGGTGCCGGGCTAGGTCGAGAAAGGGTGAAGGTCAGTCGGAGCGGCTGAGCCACTGGGAGGTGGCCAGCCAGACCGGCGTGGAAGTGTCGTCCCGGCGGACGGGCTGCGACCCTTCCTGGATGGCCGGCCAGACACGGCGTCCGGCCACGGTCGGAACACCGGACAGCAGGACGGCAGACACCTTGTCGTGCGCCCAGGCCGTCTGATCAGGTGAGCCCCCGACCGCGGTCACCTGATAGCGCAGATCGGTGGGACCGCCATTGAGTAGGTCACGCTCGAACGGGCTCTTGATCCCCGCATCCGGGTAGATGACGACGTACGGCATGGCCGCGTCCGGCGGAGCCTGCGCCCAGTAGATCGCCAGCGTGACGGGGACGCTCGCGCGGATCATCGCCAGCAGCCCATTGACGAGTGCCAGAGAGGGAAGCGTCACAGCAGCTCCCGGACGATCTTGTCGATGTCCGCGACGAACTTCGGCTCCTCGCCGATCGCCGCCCGGGTGCCGTCCCAGTGAGGCGCCTGATTCCGGGAGCCGAACTCGAAGCCCGGACCCATCCCGCCCTGCGGCAGACCGGACTCAGGTCCGACCTCCCACAGCACCTCTTCGGTGACCGGGACCTGCTCGGCGGTGATCGCCTTCACATAGTGAGGACCGTGCGAACCGACAGTCTCCTTGGCGTTGTCCCGCCACTGATCCCGCAACGCCTGCGCATGATCCTTGACGACCGGATACACCCGCTTGGCGACGTCCTTCGCGGCCACGTCGAGCTGGGCGGCGAGGGCGAGGAGTTCGGACGCGTCGAGATCGTCCATCAGCCCTCCTTGTCCTCGACGAGCAGCCTCCTGGCTGTCGCTGTACCGGCCAGGGAGACGGCGATCACCTCGAGGTGTCTTCCGACCAGCCACGCATCGTCGGAGGCGGTGACGGTCAGCCGG
Organism: Nonomuraea sediminis; assembly: GCF_018531495.1. GTDB lineage: Bacteria > Actinomycetota > Actinomycetes > Streptosporangiales > Streptosporangiaceae > Nonomuraea > Nonomuraea sediminis. Next base: position 440,943 of record NZ_JAHDTI010000005.1, on the reverse strand, counting down.
TCTTCCCGGGCGATGGCAGGTGCCGCGTCCCACGGCAGTACGGCGACGTACTGGCCGAGAGTGACTTCCCGCTCGCCCCACTCGGTCTCGCCGGACGATCGGGGCTTGATCCGGCACTTGCCGGTGTAGACGGTCATATACGGCTGCTCAAGCTGGCCGGTGTCCTCATTGAGCACCGGATCGCCGTCCTTGCGCTGCACAGCGCAGATGTCTCGCATCAGGGCGAGCGCTGCGGTACGGCCAGCGGCCAGGACGCCTTCGACGCTCACGACTGCATCACGCTGAAGGCACCCTTGCGGTAGCCGCGGAGCTCGTCCTTCTGATCCTTGTTGAGCTGAGCGTTGCCGACCGTCTCGGTGGCGTAGGTCACCGAATAGTCGTCGATGGACTCCGACCGCAGGCCGAGGAGGTTGCTCACGTTCGTGGTGGCCAGTGCGAGCACCACGTCCATGATGTCGTCGGGCACCTCGTGGTAGCCGTGGCTGTAGGTGAGGCGGATCCGAGGCGCCCATACGCCCCGGACCCGGTTCCACGGCCAGCCCATGAGCCGTGTCGTCCCCCACCAGGGGTAGCCGCGGGTCAGCTGGTCGCCGACCCGTTCGAAGTCGGTGCCTTCGGTCAGCGTGTAGTCGGTGCTGCCGAAGTCGCCGAGTTCGACGACAGTGAGCGGGTTGGAGCCGTCCACGACGAGGGGCCGTTGCGGCACCCTCAGAACACGGTCTCCGCCCGGAATCTCGATCGTGTCGCCCGCGCTGAAGGTGATCTGCTGCCGGGTGTAGACCCGCACCCGGGCCGACGCCCGCTTGATAGCGAGCGCGGCCTGAGCGGCCGGCAGAGTCGTCTGCAGGTGGTCTTCGAGGTCGGTCACCGTGGCGAGCGGAGGCAGTGACACGGTGGCCTCCCGTCAGTCGTCGCTCTTGGCTCGGCCCGGTTTGCGGCGTGGCGTCTCGGCCGGGGTGGGCTCCTCGTCGAGGACTTCCACGCGTGGGTCGCCGGCCAGATGCTCGGCCAGGCCGCCCTTGACGACCTGGCCCTCGACGAGGTCGTGGACCTGGTAGTTCCAGTACGTCTTGAGGGGTTCGCGTGCCCGGATGCGCATCGCGGCCCCCGTCAGCCGTGCTCGATGACGACGCCGCGCTTGAACAGCGCCGGGTCGCTGTTGGCCAGCGAGTCGGACGGGACGCCGTAGTCGCCCACCCACGACCACGAGGTGGCCAGGTTCTGCTGCAGGCGGTCCTGCGGCGGGCGGACGATCAGAGCGACGTCCACGCCGGGCGCCGCGTTGATCATGGAGATGTCGGGGACATCCTCCACCCCGGTACCGGACAGCAGGGTGCCCGTCTCGGAGAACGGCGAGGCGATGAGCGCGCCGGCGCCCAGCACGATCGGCCGGTGCACAGTGACGTTGCCGCCGGTGCCGCCCAGCAGGGTCGCCGTCTCGTTGTTGCGGACCCAGTCGATGCCGCCGAACCTGCCGATGCTGAGGTCCCGGTAGATCGGGGAGTCGACGCGGCCCTGCAGCGCCTGCTTGAAGTCCGAATCGGTGAACAGTTGCGCCTCGGTGTCGGGGTCAATATGGGCCACGTAGTAGCCGTTGACCGTCGGCACGTTCATCTTGCGCAGCCGGGTGACCGCGGCCCGGAAGTGGGCGAAGGTGGCCACGTTGGACGTGGTCAGGTCGTAGGCAGTGTCACCGGTCGGCCGGATGGTGGTAGGCGCGTTGGAGGCGATCAGATAGTCGCCGACCACATCCGCGCGGGCCGTGCCGAGGGTGAGCGTGTTCGTGCCGGTGTTGACGCCGGTCACCGTGTTGGCGACGCCCTCGACAGTGACGTTCAGCGGGCTCGACGCCGACACCGGGGTGGGCACGCCGTTGACCATAACGTGGGTGAACCCCGCCACCGACTGCACGATGATCGAGGTGTCCGAGCCGCCCGCGGTGGTGCACCAGGTCCGGCCGCCCGCGTAGGCGGCGTACAGCTTGTTGCGCGCGATCTGGTTGAGCGACTGGCCGGCGTTGATGCCGAGCGTCTGCACGTCGGCCACGTACTTGCTGGCCAGCGCGTGCGCGCTGATCAGCATGTTGGTGTCGACCGAGTTGGCGTACTGGTCCATCGTCACAGACCACTGCTCGATCGAGTAGGTGGCGACCGACGGGTCGGAACCGGTGATCGGCGTGGTGACGGGCGCGAGCAAGCCCTTACGGGTGAAGGTCTTGGTGTCGCCCAGCCCACCCATCCACGGCGAGGAGTCGGCGATCGCCGGGAACAGGAACTCCGGCCGCAGCGCCTCCTGGAAGGCCCGGTCGAGCAGGCCGTTCTGCAGCATGGCGCGGATCGGAGCGGGGACGGTCGACCGCACGTCGTGGCGGTCGAGCTGAAACGCCCAACGGGCGGTCTTGATCATCACTTCTCCTCAGTGATCTGAATGGACACGAGGTCCGGATGCTGCCGGGCGATCTCCTCCAGCCCGAGCAGCGCGGTCTGCGCGATGGCCGACACCGCGGCGCACACGCGGCCCTGCTCGGCGTGGCCCTCGTGTCCGTCCACCTCGATGGAGGTGTGGCCCGGCCCGAGGCGGGCGCGGATACGGATCACCAGGACCGGACGCCCAGTCGCGCGAGTTCGGCGTCCACGTCGGCCTTGTCGGCGGTGCGGTAGTCGACGGGGCCTGGCTCCTTGCGCGAGCCCTGCGACGGGTCCGGCTTGGGCGTCTTCTTCGCCGGCTCGGTCGACTTGCGCAGGTGGGGCTTGCGCTCCAGCAGGTCGGCCAGGTCAGCTTGGATGGCCTCAAGGTCGATGTCGCCGTCGCCGTTGACGTACTTGGTCAGGTCGCCGAGCAGATCGGCGTCGCCGGTGTCGCGGAACTCCTCCGCGGCCAGCGCCCTCACCTCCGCCTTCACCGCGCGCTGGATCGCCGACTTCTCCCGCGCCTCGGCCTTCTCAGCTCGGGTGGCGAGCTTCTCGGCGTCGGACTTGTCGCGGTCTTCCAGCTCGGCCAGCTTGCGGGTCTTCTCGGCCAGTTCGCGGCGTGCGGCGTTACGTTCGGCCTTCATCCGGTCGAGCGCCTGCTTGCCCTTCTCTCCCAGTTCCGGCTTGTCGTCCGGGTCGGGCTCTGGGTCGGGATCCTGGTTGCCAGGGTCCGGCTCGTCGGGCTCGTCGAAGCGGCGCAGGTCGAACAGCCAGCAGCGATCGGTGTTCATGGGTCTCCCGTTGCGGGGTCGCCCCGGCCCTTGCGGCACGGGGAGGTCAGGTGAGGTAGCCGAAGCGCCGGAGCAACTCGATGGCTCTGTCACGGTTGCCGTCGGCGTCGGCGAGGATCTGTTCCGGCATCGGGCGCAGGCCACCCTTGCGGTGCCTGACGCCCTCACTGGTGACCAGCCGCCCGGCGGCGGTCTGCATGCCGCGCCGGGCGTGGACAACCTTGCCCGGGTCTGCGCCCAGCCGGATCGCCTCCGCGCCGGCGACGGTGAACGCCTTGGCCTGCTGCTCGGGCGTCATCCGCTCGAACAGGTCCTTCGGCGACTGTGGTTCGCTGTCGCCTTCGCGCAGGGGGACCATCGTGCAGTCGTCCTGCGGATGCCGCAGGAACCCGGTCGAGTAGGGGTAGCTCTGCCCGGCCAGGAGGATGCACCGACCGCACGCGGGCAGGTTCACCACCCGCACGTACCGCACCCAACGGCGGTTGGCGGTGATGCCGACCTGGTCGGCGGCACGCGCGGTGTCGGTGATCTCGGTGTCGACGATCCGCACCAGTGCCGCCAAGCCGGACAGCAGCGCCATCCGGTCGTCCGCTCCGCCCGCCAGCAGCCTCAGGACGCGTAGCGCGGGCTGGATGAGCAGCTTGGTCAGCGGGAGGCCGTTGGAGGCGATCCCGGCGAACGCCGCAGGGTTGACCGCGCCTTCTGGCGTGGGGCGGAAGCCTTGCTGCCAGGAGACGGCGTTCAGGTACGGCTGGGCGAGCGAGGCCGCGGCCAGCTGCCCGGCGGTGACCGCCCCGGTCAGCGTGCCCAGTACGGCAAGCCACGATTCCAGGACCGAACCGGGCTCGACCTCCTGCCACAGCGTCTGCGCCTGCTCGACGGTGCCGCGGGCGACGGTCTGCTGCGCCACGTAGTGGGCTTGGGCTGCCTGCTCGACCGTCATCGGCTACCCGACCGGGACCGGATCAGACGGTTCGTCGGCTGGCTCCTGGGGCGGCTTCGGCCCGGTCAGCGCGGCAAGGTCACCCGCCATCACCCGCTGGAATGCGCTCTCGGCGGCGCGCTCGTCTTCTTCTTCCATGCGGTCGATCTGGACCTGCGTGTATCCGAGGTCCTCGCGTGTCTGCCGCAGAGGGACGATCTTGCCGGTGTACAGCTTCACCGCGGCGTCGGCCTTCTGCGCGACCGTGGGGGTGGAGGCGTCGCGCCACAGCGTCTCCAGGCTCATCGCCTCCCCGGGCACCTCGCCGTCGCGGACGAGCAGCACGAGCCGCATCACCCGCTCCCAGCTGCCCCCGAAGGCCCGCTGCTTGCGCTCCGACCGCTTGACCAGCCGGGACTCGTCCGACCGGATCGCGTCCGCGGACGCGGGGTTGTCCGTGGCGTGGCCAAGGAACCTCGAAGGCAGGCCTGCCAGGGAGGCGACCATCATGGCCAGGAGGCGGAGCGTCTCGTGGAAGTTGGTTAGGTTCGCTTCGGGGAACTGGCCGACCTCGACCCCGTCCTCGGCCTTGTGCTTGGGGATGGCCCAGATGCGGCCGATGATCCGCCTCAGCGCGGAGATGGGGCGGCCTTCCTGATCCTGGAAGTCCTCCTCGCCGACGCCGATCGCGTAGCGGCGCGGGACGGCGTGGAACTCGCCGGACACCATCATGTCGGTGGCCATCTTGCAGGCGGCGTCCGAGATCGGCACGATCGGCTTCAGCTCGCTGACCCCGTCCGGCCGCTTCAGCCGCGGACGGTTGACGATCGGCTCGACCAGGACCTCGCCGAGCTCGTGGTCGTCGCGCTGATAGTCGGGGTCCTCGATCCACTCGCCCTTGACCTTGACCCACCACACGTTGGCGTCGGGAAGGTACAGCGCAGCGTGGTCGACCTGGCCCTCGCCGCTTTCCTCACTCCACCGCTTGACCGCAGCCCGTACCTTGCGGGTGCGCGGATCGCGTTCGGCGTAGACGTTCAACGCCGACTCCACCGTGATGATCGGCGTCTGCGGGTCGTCCTCGTTACTGCCGACGATCGCGTACGACCGCTTCATCACCAGAGCGTCGACATGGCCCTGCTGGGACTGCTCGTCCATGTCATTGAACTGCCAGATCCGCCACAGATCGGCGTCGGCCTCGGCCTGCTTGCCGTACCGGAACCCCTCGACGTCCAGGCGCTCCTCGACGCTGTCGACGACCAGCCGCGGCCATTCGATGACGACCTGGCGGACACGCTCGTCCAGCTCCTGGATCAGCTCCGGCGCCATGTACGACAAGGGCTGCTCGCCCTCGTAGTAGTCGTCCCAGCGCCGCAGCTCATTCAGCTCTTTGTCGTGGCAGGTGATCAGGTGCTTGAGCCACTGCAGTTCGGTCCTGGCCATGTCACCTCATCACGATCACCTTGTTGGAGCGGTTTCTCTTCTTCGCGCCAGCCGCGACCGCGTCGCAGCGGGCTTCCCATGACAGGTCGCCGGCCATCGCGGCGTCGATCTTCTTTGGCGAGTCCGGGCGTTCCTTGCGGATCGTCCACAGCGGCTGCCCGCGATCGTCGAGCTGCTGGAGTGGATGCTTGCGGGAGTTGCCGACGTGCCGGGCGAAGATCTCGTCGCCGTTGCTGGTGATCGCCCCGGAGGTCATCGCGCCCGCGTAGCTGCGCAGTGAGTGCGCCATCTGGAGCGGCCGGTTGGTCCACCACTCGATGACGCGCTTGGCGCCGTACTTGCCGCGCCAGGCGTTGATCGTTCCGTCCCAGTACGGCGGGTCGGCGTAGACGCGCCACACCTGCCACCGGTCGAACGCCTCCTCCAGCGCCGCGGAGACCTCGTCCTCCGGGCACTCCCAGTCGTCCACGTTCGGCGGGCACTCCCAGATGCCCAGCGGCCACTGGAAGCCCGTCTCCACGTCGGTGGCGACGAGCGCGGTCGCATCGTGGAACTGGGCGCCGTCGAACCCGACCGTGATCAGCTCCCCGTCCGGGATCGTCACCTCGGGCCGGAACAGTTCAGCCCAGCGGGCGGCATCGAACGCCTGCCGGCCCGACTGCACCCGCCGGTTCAGCCACACCCGCTCCCAGTACGCCTTGTCAGTGTCAGGCTGATTCCGCAGCGAGATGATCGCCTCGACCTGGCCCTCGAAGTCGGGCCATGACGCTATCGACGGCCCCGACGCCTCCACCACCGCGGCGTGGATCTGCTCCGGATCCGACAGATCCTCATCCGGCCGCGGCGTTGCCTCACGGTGGAAGAAGAACAGCGTCCGATCCTTCGCCTTGCCTTGATCCACCATCTCGGCGTACTCGTGGGTGCCCTCGGCCACCGACCCTTCGCCAGGCGTGTACGTGGTGGTGGTCTCCAGGCTCCACGGGTCGGCGAGCATCCGCTTGGGGATGTTGGCCAGCATCGTCTGGTGCGCGCCCTTGAGCCGTGGCACCGTGAATCGGTGCGTCTCGTCGAAGTGCTGGAACGTGGTCCGAGCACCGTCGCGAGAGTCAGGCGCTGCCGCCAGGGCCACGGCCTTCCCATCGCCGCCTGCGCGCATGATGCGCTCCAGGCCGGGGTCGAACAGGTCGACGTCCTCGCCCTCGAGAACCATCACCAACAGCGCCGCATAGGCGAGATCTTCGGTCTGCTCCTCGGTGTAGGCGACCATCGGGATGTATGGGTCGGTCACCGGCACGCCGACCGGCTCGCCGTGGGCGTCGAACCCGTCGCAGCGAACCGGGCCCTCGGGGTGCAGCTCGGCGTATGCCACGCCCGCCGCAAGCTCCGTCTTCGCGGTGCCCTTCCGGACGCTCAGCCCGACCCGCTTGAACCGGCGCTTCCCAGCACGAGGATGTCCCTTCGGGTACACCTCGTACCAGCGGTAGATCAGCGCCCGCTTCTCCGCGTCCAGCCGGTACGGCTTGCCGCGAAGGTCACCCGGGCCGTGCACGGCCCGCTCTTCCAGCAGGTCGCACACCTGAGGGCCTAACGTCGGCCAGGATTCCTCATCGCGGCCGGGAACGATCAGCAGCCCCACGACTCACACCGCGTGCAGGATCGACCTCGGGTCAGCACCCGGATCCGCACCCTTCGCGGCAGGCTTCGCCCGGCGCTTCCGTGTCCGCTCGCTCGCCTCGTCGCCACGCTCGATCTCCCACTGCAACCGACGCCGGTCGATCGGAGACAAGCCGAACGACTGCCGCTGCAGCCGGATCTCCGCCGCCAGGTCCTTGGTCGGCGACAGCCAGAACTCATCGATCAGCACCGCGAGAACGAATAGGCCGTGCCGGTCGGAGTCGTCGTACTCGGGCGCCATCGGGGAGGACCAGATGTCCTTCCACCATGCGAGCGTCATCTCGTGCCACGCACGATCAGGCAGCGTCGGCGCCTTCAGATCGGGATCGGCATGCAGACGCGCGCTTGTGGAGGTCTTGTTCCGCCGCTGGCGCATGCTGGCAGGCTTCGGAGTGGGTGCCATGGCGATACCTCGTCCCGTTGCGGGGTGACGCCCGTTGCGGGTCGCCACAGAGGGTTAGATCGGGTCACGCAGAGTCGGGGGATGCGTACGGGGGAAAGTCGGCCCCTCCCACGGTCTTCCAGAATCGGACATTAGGGGACATCTCCCCGGGTCTCTGACCTGCGGAAACGTGCGTGTCCGCTGTGTCCGATTTGGTGTGGATCATCGTTGGTTCCACCCTCCACGCTGTGCAGGGTTGGCCTGGGTCTCGCGACCATGGCATGAGGCGCATAGTCCGCGTCCATGCTGTGGGTCGTTGGGGTCGAGGCCTTGGGCTATCAGCTGCCTGCGTGACAGCGGGTGGTGGTCTGCCACTGTGGCTTCGGCTGTACGGCACACCACGCAGACAGGGTCGCGTCGGAGTACCGCACGCCTGAACCTGGAGCGGTGCCTGCTGCCATACCCGCGCTGTGCTGCTGTGCCCCGCTTCTGCTCTGCCTCTGCTCTGCACTTGTCGCATCGTCCGCCCTCGCACAGGCGGTGGCATTCGGGGGCGCTGCACACCGTGACCCTGGGCACCATCGCTCCTGCCTCAGGTGTCGAGCACGGTGAGCCAGCCGTCGATGACGACCTCGGTCTTCCCGTTGATGGTGAGGCCGATCTTGTACCACCAGGCTCCAGGCGATGCGGCGACCGTAGTGGGGATGCGGATCTCCACCTTGCCTTGCGCGGCGTCGACCACGGTGAGCCCGTCGCCTGCGCTGCGGTGGATGGCTGTCGGGTCGTCGTCGTCCACGAGCTGGGTGCGCTTGATGACGGCGGTGACGGTGCCGGCACTGACGTTGAGGGGCGTGCTGTCGGCGGTGATCTGCCAGGTGCGAGCTGTGTCGTCACCTTGGGAGAGTTCAACGTTGACGTTGGACGGCACGGCAGCCCTCCGTTCAGGTGAGGTGACCGCCGAGTGTGGGCCCGATGGCTCGGCCTCCGAGCTTGCTGCCTGTCGGTGTGCCGCCGAGCGTGGGCCCGGACGTCGTTCCACCGAGGTGCGGCGGGAGTTCCTGCGGGGCGTTGCCGGAGAAGCCGCGGCTGCTGAGTGTCGCGGTCACGCTGACGAGCCCGACGCCTGCACGGTGCGCGATGGCCTGCGTGGTGAGGTCAGCGGCTGCGGCGAGTAGTCCCGTACCGGTCCGGCTGGTCGTGCCCGTACCGAGTAGCCCCGGATCGGCAGAGAGCAGGCCGGCGCCGGTCGTGGTCTTGCCGCCTGCCGAGGAGGCTGTGGCGGTAGCTGACAGGGCTGCGACGCCCGCCCGCCGAGCGAGGCCGGTGCTCGTGGTCGAGGCGGCGGCCGAGACGCTGGCGGTGCCTGCTGCGTTCTTGCGCCCCGTGCTGGTGACGGCGCCTGCTGCGCTGGTGGCGGCTGTACCTGAGGCGTTCTTCCGGCCGGTGCTGGACGTGGCCGCGGTGGCGCTCGTCGAGCTGGTGCCGGAGGCCTTCTTCGTCCCAGTCGAGGTGAGGCTCGCCGCGGCGGAGGTGGCGCCTGTCCCTGACACGGAGCCTGGGCTGAGCATGAGCAGCGCCATCACGGCGTTGGACATGGCCACCTGGCTGGTGCCGGTGTAGGTGTGGGCTGCAGCGGTGACGGTGCCGTTGGAGTCGGCTACCTCGGATGAAAGCCAGGGGCTTCCTGCGGCGCTGTTGTTGTTGACGTCGGCCTGCTCGACGAGCGAGGCGTCTGCCGTCCAGTCCGCGTTCTTGGCGCCCGAGTTCGTGGACCGGTCACCGAAGAACGCAACCGCCCACCTGTCCGCAGCCGCCGGCGTGACCGACGGTGTGGTGTGCGTGGTGCGGGAGACCGTCTCACCGGCGCTGGCGTGCTCGCCCGAGGCGACAGGCGTGGTCGAGTGCGTGCCCTGGTAGGCCAGCATCGCGAATACGGCCTTGGCCGAGGTGGTCCATGTGGGCGCGTACGAGGAGGGCTCGCTGGAGGCCACCCGGATGTACAGGAAGCCTCGGCAGTTCGAGCCGACCGGGAGCTGCAGCTGCGTCCAGCCGGTCAGGGTGAAGCTGCTGATGGCGTCGCCGAACACCGCCCAGAAGATCAGTGTGTCGCCGTTCTGTACGCCGGACGGCACGTTGATGCTGAGGGTGGTGGCGCCGACGGTCAGGGCCGCGGTCGTGGGGGTGCCGCGGCGGGAGATCGACACGAAGCCTCCCCGATCAGGTCAGGGTGACGTCGCAGTCGGTGAGCGTGTACTGGCCGGCGGCGGTGAACGACTCGCTCGCCGACAGGGAGCCGCCGCCGTAGAAGGTGCCGCTGGTGGACGCCGACCAAAGCCCGAAGTGCGTCACGGTGGTGGAGGCCGGGACATCAAAGACGGGCTGGTTCGAGTTGTCCAGGTTGCCGCTCGAGGCGGCGTTCCAGGTGTGGGACTTGCGGGCGTACGTGCCGCCGGTGACCTCGCTGGCGCCGGTGGTGCCCGGGTCTGCGGTGTGTAGAGACACGAACCCTGCGACGCCGCCGAGGGCGTCCAGGCAGACATTCTTACCGGCGTTGGACAGCGCCATCGCGGCCTCCTCGTGGGTGGAGGCCGCGGGCCTCGACGGTTCAGTGCGGAATCTGGGTGCGGAATCCTGCCCCGGGGCGGTGGACGCCGGCGACGTTTCGCGGACGCCCGGCCCAAGATGACGCGCGGCCCGGCTCGTCGGGGATCGTGGGGCCGCGCGAGTCCAAAAATACGAAAAGCCCGGCGCTGGCCGGGCTTTGGGCACACTGGTTCCACCAGCGGTTTGATCTTCCAGATCTAGATTAGCATCCGGATGACCTTTTCCTATGTTTGTGCTGGCGGGTTCTTTCGCAGGCGAACACGTCGGAGAGGCGGTACAGATTGTTGCGGCCACGCTTGCCCGCGGGCGTCAGCGCGCCTCTGCCGGTCCAGGTGTAGATCGTTTGGACTTCGACACCTACCTCGGCCGCGGCCTCCTCGGCGGTGAACAGCTGGTCGTCGCTCATGCTCCCTCCAGGGCGTCAAGCATCTCGTTGCGCAGTCCAGGGTTGAGTACTCCCCGCTTGTCGGCCAGCTTCCGGACGCGGTCGTTGCCCGCTTCGGCTTTCCTGGCGCGCTCGCGCCAGTGTGCGGAGTACTCCCGCCAGGGCTTGATTCCTCTCTCGCGCGTGGCGAAGTACTCGTCGGCGCGCAGCCGGTTCAGCTGGTCGATCGCCTGGTGGGCTGCTTGAAGGTACTGGTCGTTGATGGCCATGACGGCGTCGGCCAGGCGGGAGGGCACGAAGAGCCGGTCGGGGTCGTCCGCGAGGACTGCGGCCAGCATCTGCCGGGCGATGTCGGCCTTGAAACAGAGTTCGTGGTCGGGGTTGACCGGGTCGCAGCAGATCCACTCTCCGACGATCGAGTAGTCGGCGGCTTCGCGGATGGCGGCGGCGTACTGGCGGCGGAGGGCGCACCGGCACATGTCGGGGTGGCGCCGGCGGGCGGGAAGGTGTTCCTGGTGGCATCCGGCGTCGCAGTCGGCATCGCACGGGAAGTCGCAGGTGTAGCGCGGCGGCGGGTTCATTCGGCTGCTACTCCGATCTGCTCGGTCAGGTTGGCGGCCAGCCATGGCCACCGGTCGAAGGGCCAGATATGGCGTTGGGGCTGCTCCCAGGAGCAGGGGCAGTCCTGGTCGTCGCAGCGGCATGCAATGTTGGCGCAGACGACCGTGCCCCGTTCGAGGAACGCGCGCAGGGAGACACTGCCGCAGTACAGGCATCTGGCGGTGAGCCTCACCACGGGCTCGATGTCGCCCAGGGGGAGGCGGGCTCGCCGGCGAAGGTCGAGGGCTTCCTGCTGGACATGTTCGGCAAGGTCTTCCCATGCCGCGATGCGGTCGAGCAGGTTGATGATCCGGGAGATGCGTTCCGCGGTGGTGGGGTACTCGAGCTGAATGATTGCCAACCGGTCACAGACGGCTGCCTCGAGTTCGGCGACGGCCGCGGTGATGTGGTCGCGGGCGTCGAGCGCGGCGATGTTGAGGGGCGCGGGGGCACTGCCGAGCGCCTTGATCCCGAGGGCGAGGTTGATCTCCTTGGCCTTGCGGTCGAGGGCGGCCTGGGCGTCCATGTGGATGCGCTGCTCGGGCGAGAGCTCACGCTGGTTCCAGCGGCGTCGGACATGGCTGGGGACGAGCGCGCGGTCGAGTTCGGGCAGATAGTCGCGTACCGCGGCGAGGTGCATGTAGGTGAGGTCGCTCCTCATCGTGTCCCCCCAAGGTTGTGCTGGTTGCGAGTGGTGCTTGTAGCCTGCGTATCCCTGAAGGATCTGCAGGTCGGCCCGGGTTCCCGGCGCCGGGAACCCGGACGAAACGGTCAGTCGTCCTCTTCGCGCGTGAACAGGCCGTCGTTGTCGAGGGCCTGCAGTCGCAGCCCGGCGTCGACGAAGTCGTAGCCGAGCTCACGGTCGAGGCGGCGGGCGGGCGGGGCGAAGAACTGCGCGACGACGACCCTGAGCGCCACCTTGAGCAGCGACACGTGCTCTCCGGCGTCGTAGGTGGCCAGCTTCTTGTCGATGATGCGCTGGACCTCGTCCTCGTCGTTGCGGGCGTGCAGCATGTCGACGCAGAACCGCAGGATGGCGACCTCGGCGGGGTTGTTGATGTGCCGCTGGCTCATCGCATTTTCACCGCCGTCCAGCAGGCCGCGGCGAAGCCGAGGATGTAGGCCTCATCGAACCCGACAAAGAAGCACTCCTTGGGCCAGGCCGGGTAGGAGGTGCCTTGCCGAGAGTTGATGTCGGACATTTCGGCGACGCCGTCGATGATCTTCCGCTCGTACGGGGAGCCCTTCAGGAACTCTAGGAACGCGGGGTAACGGGTGGCGTCGTAAGAGGCGATGTCGCAGCCGGTGAAGCCGCCGTCCTTCAGGTCGCGGTGGATCTTGGCGACCTCGGTGACCTCGTGCTGGTAGGGGGAGGTGGCCAACCATTGCAGGGCGGCCCGCCAGCCGTCGGCCTGCTCCGACAGCCATGTCTTGCCGAAGTCGTCGAGCCGGTAGTGCTGGTCGGGGGTGGTGGCGGTCACTTGGCGGCCTCCTCGGTGTCGGCGTTGGCGATGCGGTAGATGGCGATGAACTCCTCGACGATGAAGTCGGCGGCTTCACGCAGGGCGAGGATTTGCGCGGCGGCGGTCAGCATGCAGTTGACGGCCAGCTCGGGCTCGACCTCGGTGTAGGCGTTGCGGCCGTCTTCCTGGATGTAGGGGTAGGCGCGGGAGAGGATCACGTCCCGGCTGGTCTTGCGGGCGACCGTGGTGAGGTCGCGGTAGAGGGACAGCAGCTCCATGGTGTCGAGCGGGAAGAATTCGAGATCGTCGCGCTCGCACTCGGCGCGGGTCTTGATGAGGATGGGGTCGAGGGCGAGGTTGGCGGTGATGCGCTCGGCGAGGTCGAGCAGTTGCCGGTTGTCCACAGGGTGGGCCTTTCTTGTGGGTGTGGGATTCTGTGGGTGACCGCCCTCGCTAGGTCCGAGGGCGGTCTTGTTGTTGGTCATCGAGATGCTGGCCAGCGGGAGATGATCTTTTCGGCGCTGCGGACGACCTCGTTGAGCCAGTCGATCTCGGCGAGTAGGGCGGGCACGTCCTCGTTGATGAGGGCCTGCAGCTGCTCGCTGTAGGGGCCGACGATCTCGGCGATGACGTGCTCGCCGTCGTGGTGGTTGGCGTCGTTGACGAGGAGTTCCCGCCCGTCGCAGTTGACGATCTTCCAGTGGCGTTCCGCAGCATGGCGGCGGATCGTGTCGATGCCGGTCATCGTGATGCTCCTTTCAGGGTTGTGGGGTTGGTGTCGCACCAATCGCAGATCTCCCAGCCGTCGTCGTCGGACTTCTTGAGTCGCGTACAGGCTCGGCAGGGCCCTGCGATGTCGGTGGCGCGTTCGAGGAGAGTCGGCCGCCGAGGTTTGGGGGTGGTGGTCACGCGGGGCTCCGGAGGTTTTGGGGATGTTGGGGATGCTGGGGATGTGGGGGGTATCCGTATCCGTGCATCTGTGTCTCTGGAGGCCCGCGTCCTAGGCGAAACGTCATCGAGCAATCACAGAGAGTAGATAGATGTCTCTCAAGGGGATACTTAAGGGGAGACATCCCCAACATCCCCAAAACCTCATGACTGCAGGTCAGGACTGCAGGGTTCTGGGGATGTTGGGATGGAGAGCACATTCCCAGAACATCCCCAGAAGCCCTGTTCTCGCAGGTCCCCCTATGGGTCGGCCTGGGGCATCCCCAGAACCTCCTCGATATCCCCAAAATCCTCATGGCTGGCCTCCCAGGAGATCGGGATGGGGGATGAACCAGCCCTCCTTGCAGCGCCTCTTGCCGTCCGCCATCAAGCGTTGAACGGTCGTCACCCACCCAGCCTGGGCGAGGATGACGAGCGCGTCCTTGACCGCGTCGGCGCTCACGCACCACGCCTGGCCGCGCAACGCCTGCCACGCGTCCCGTGTCACGAACTGCGGGGGCTGCGTGCGTCGGATCCAGTCGAGTACGCGGACCGCAGGGATGTTCACTTTGGGCGCCCGCCAGCCGCCGTACACCGCGACAGCCTGGCCGACCATCCACTCACCGATCTCGACGGCCGAGCACATCGTGTCGAAGCTGATCCACGACCCCGTCCCATGGCTGGCCGCGAGGTGCAGCAGGAGGGCGATGCGGAGCACGCGGCCGGCGTGCTTGCCCGCCCAGTCGGCCATGAAGGCAAGGTCCCCGGTGATGGGGTGGAGGCGTGGTTCGAGGACCCGCCGGAACCCGCGGTGCAGCTCGAGCGCGTCCGGGTGCAACTGGACGATCCGGAGCGGCTGGTCGTCGCCGCACGGCGGCAGGTTCGTGATCGCGCGCAGCGCCCGCGCCCACCCGTCGCTCAGTTCGCTGGGGACCTCGGGGCTGTACACGTCTCGGGTGCCGACGGTGTCCTCGGGCAGGGCGTAGGCGAAGCGGCCCATCAGTCCGCGCTCGCGCAGCGCCGGGGTCTTGGTGGTTTCGGCGAGAATGTGCGGCTGGACGACGAGGCCGAGGGACAGGCCGGGCCGGTCGATGATGACCGGGTCGCGGGTGACGCGGTGGGCGCGGAACGAGTCGCCGTCATACGACTTCAAGATCAGATCGAGTTGGGGTGTGCCCTGCTGGTAGCGCCCGCTGATCGACGAGAACACGCCACCCTCGGCCGACAGGGCGGCGGCGTGTCCGCCGTTGCGCTGCAGGACCTGCCCGAGCGACTCGGGCGTGAAGTCGTCCAGCAGCAGGAACGGCGGCTCCGGAACCGTGCACTCCGCGATCTCCTTGGCGACCGCGTCCATCTGCGCGGCCAGGTCGTCGCGCTCGTTCTTGTTGTCGGCTTTGGCCGCCTTGCTGATCAGCGACTCGCGGGTCTTCTTGGCGATCTCCAGCCGCTCCGCCTTGCCCACGTGGGCGTTGCGGTGGGCCTCCTGCATCTCCCGCTCGATCGCGTACAGCTCACCGGCGATGGCCTTGACGACGGCGCTCTTGCGGCTCGCGGGCGGCAGCGCCGTGATGGTCCACACGGTGGCCGGTTCCACCCAGCCGCTCCCGCCGTGCACCCACACCCGGCCCACCGCGGCGGCCGACAGGGTGGCCAGCGCCAGCATCCCGGCCATCGAGGTCGGCGTCTGCGTGTTCGCGGCCACGGCCTCGACGTACAGGGCGACCCGCTTGGGCAGCGCCCCGATCGGGAACTCCTCCTTCGCCGGTTCTTCGCCTTCGAGCGGCTCTGGCTCCTCCCAGGACGCGGCGGCCTCCTCGGCCGTGTCGTAGATGCCTCCCAGGATTTGCGTGCGGGGCGCGGTCCGCGGGTTGAGCATGCCCTTCGACAGCCCCGACCGGATGGTGGGGCCGATCTCGCGCTCGTCCAGACCGGCCTGGCGGGCGGCGTCGGTGAGGGCTGCGACGACCTCGTCGTGGGTGAGTTCGCCGCCGGCGACGAGCTGCCCGAGGCTGAACGCCGCCTTGTTGAGCGCGTGGTTGCGGGTGCCCTCGGCGGCTGAGCGGACGGCGTCGGCCTCCTGCTGCAGCGCCTTCTGCGCGTAGCTGCTGCTGGTGTTCCCGGCCCCCTCCGATGCCGAGCCGGGGGCGTCGAACGGGTCCTCGTCGGCGTCGACGGGGCCGGGCGAGTCGAACGGGTCGTCCGGCTCGGGGTCCGGGACGGCGCGCAGCTTGCGCTCGCGCTCCTCCCGGACCTTGCGGGCGTCGTGCAGGAAGCTCATGTCAGGCGGCGGCCTGCAGCGCGAGCTCGGCGACGCGGATGGGGTCGATCCAGCCGTAGCGGCGCCCGTTCTCCCACACCGACGGGGCGGCGACCACGTACCCGCCGTCGCCGCGGTAGTCGATCCCGGGCCAGATGCCGGTGCTGTTGCCGTCCCCGGTCGGGCGGATGAACAGGTGCTGCCCGCCGCGCGGCGTGCCCGCGACGCCGAGCACGTCGGGGATGACGCCTTCGGCGCGGAGGTCAAGCAGGGACGCGTAGCCGGGCGGGCCGTCGATGTCGATCACGTCGAACAGCAGCCCGGTGCGCAGCCCGATGTTGGCGTGCGGGTTGTCGGCCCACCACTTGCTGATCTTCGCCAGGTCGGTGGTGGCGTCGTACAGGCCGTGCCCGTCCCGCCCGCACGTGCCCTTGCACGTGTCGCGGGCCGGGTCGCCTTCGGGGTGCACGGATTTGAACAGTGGCCGCTTGCCACGCGGGATGATCGGGAAGACGGCGATGCCGTTCCCCGCGTACCACAGTGCGGCGTCGCGGCGGGCGGCAGACGCGTTGAGTCGCGCTTCGCGGGCGGTCTCCCACGCCTCGGCCTGGGCGAAGAACTCGGCAATTTCCGTCTCGTCGCCTTTGGCGCACACCTTCTGGCACAGGGCCAGCAGCTGCTCGGGTGTGGTGGTCTCGTTCATGGTTCCCCCTCTGGGGTTTGGCGATGTCGAGGTGGAGCAAGGGGGTGGAGCAGCCGGGGGCCGGGAGGTGGTGGGGGCGCCTCCCGGCCGGTCCAGAAGGGCTAGAACGGCGGGGTGCCCGCCTTGGCCAGGAAGGTGCGGGCGGTCTGCTTGTCGCCCTCAGTGGGGTCGGCGAGCAGCCAGGGGGCGCTCTGGCCGGCCTTGGCAGTGCCGCGGCCGAGACGACCCAGCACCATCCGGCCGGTGCCGACCTTGGCGCGCAGCTGCCCCTGCAGCGCCTTCTGGAAGATCTTGACGCCCTCGAACTCCAGCCCAGCGTCGTTGCCGTCGAGCACCGCGAGCTTGACCGTGGTGGCCTCGGCGGGGCCGTAGGCGGTCGGGATGTCCTTCTCGACGACCTGGGGGGTGAGCAGCAGCAGCTGACCCTCGTAGTCGGTGATCTTCACGCCGGAGGCGGAGGCGGGGGCGTCGAACGCGTCAGTCATGATCTTGCCTTTCGTTGATCTTGCGCTTGAACTTGCGACTTGAGGTGTACGGGACGGCCGCGGTTAACGTCGCGGCCTACGAGCAGCGGTGAGCTGCGTGGATGGGGTATCCGTGGCGGCGGAGCAGGTCGAGGCACCGCCAGCCGAGGCGCGGGTGGTTCTCCCACAGCGGGGGCGGCGCCCGCTCCAGCGGGATCAGCGCCGAGATCGGCGCGGGGTCGATCTTCATGGGCCCGATCGGGAGCTTGCAGTTGACCTCGCGCACGATCAGGACCGGCGCTCTGCAGCTCTTGCAGGTGGAGGACTTGGCGGTCATGCGGAGCCCCCGACCAGTTCCGCCTTGCGGGTGGCGGCCCGCTGGGTGAGGTCGTCGGTCCAGCGGCCGAGCGCGTTCGCCCGCTGCCAGATCGCTCCTAGCTCCTCGACCGTCGCCGCCGCGGCGATCTCCTCCGCCGGGTCGGGCAGGTCGAAGGCGGTGAACAGGCCCTTGCGTGACCGCCAGGCGCGCACCATCGTGGCGACCTGAACCGCCTCCCAGCCGGCGGCGATGTCCACCCAGTGGAGTTCGCACCGGCCCTGCCCGGCAGGCAGGTGGATGACGATCGCCCGCTCCTGGTCCACCTCGAGCGGCGCCCGCTCGCGGGTGGCCGGGTCGTACAGCACGGAGTGCGCGTAGACGCTCAACTGCATGGCGATCTTGAGCGCGCCGTACTCGATGCTGCCCGTCTTGATATCGGCGATGAATTCGCGGCCCTGGAAACGGACGGTCCGGTCGTGAGTACCCGCCACCCTCAGGTCATCCAGGACCGTGAACCGTTCGATCCCGACGACCTCCAGCCGGGCGGTCGCCCGCCGGTACGCCTCAAGGTCGGCGCGGTACGCCTCGGGCACGACGCCGAGCGTCTGGCCGAGGTCGAGCGGCTCGGTGAGTTTGTGCAGTGCGGTGCCGATCTCGGCCGCCGCGTGCGCCTTGGCCGCCTCCATCGCGTCATCGACGAGCTGGTTGAGCTTGTCCCTGTCGTCGCGGTGCGCGCCCACCGCCAGCACCAGGTCGGGCCGGTCGGCGAGGCCGACCGCGACCATCCGCTGCTGCCACCGAGACAGGTTGTAGGTGTCCTCCAGGCAGCCCACGTAGGTGGTGGTGCGCGTGTAGGGGATGGGGCCGCCGCCGGTGGGCGGGACCACCAGGGGGCGCCCCCACCGGTCCCGCTCCACCTCGGTGCTGCCGCCCGGATTCCCGGGCGAGTCGAACGGGTCCAGGTTCATGACTTCACCGCCACGAACGCCCGCTCCAGGACGGCGGCCGGGTAGGTGTTGACGGTCCCGAACGTGGCGTCCTGCCGCGGGTGCGGCTCATCGCCCTGCGCGCGCAGCAGGGCCGCCGCCTTCTTCCCGACGCGCGCCAGGAAGGGGCGGTCGGTGGGCAGGTCGTGCAGCTTGGCGTAGCCGAGCGCGGTGAACCAGTCGTACCGCCCCTCGATCGCCTCGATCTTCGCCGAGGTGATGGCCTGCTGCTGCTCCAGCGCGGCGATCCGCCGACGCTGGGCCCGGACGTTGTCCAGCATGGTCTGGATGACGTCGAGCTCGTCTGTGGGCGCGGCCTCGTACCGGCCGGTCTCACGAATCTGGCGAAGGATCTCCTTCACGCGTTTTTTGATGGCCTTGGCGCCGGGGAGGCTGCTGCGGAAGATGAGCTCCCAGAGCCCGTCCTCGTAGATCACGTTCATCTGCTGAGGTCCGCCAGGGGTACGCACAATCTGGGTACCCTTCTCGTCCTCCTCCAGCAGGCGAGTCGCGCGCTCGGCATCCCGGTGCCCCATGGCCTTGGCGAAGTCGGACGCGACCGCGTAGCCCCGGCCGTCCTCCGTGATGCCGAAGCGGATGTCCTTGCCGTCCACGTCGAACAGCTGCAGCCCCATCTCAGGGGTGTGGTCGACGGTCACGCGCCCACCGCCTGCACCCTGATCGCGGCACCGGGCATCTCCATGGCCCCGTCGTCGCCGACGTAGACCTTCCAGGCGGCCAGCTCGACCACCTGGGAGTCGTCGCGCATGAGCCCGGCGTCCACGAGGCCGTCGAGGACGGCGCGGCAGAGCTTGTCGATGTCGCCGCTCGACCTGGTGATGGGCCAGGTGCGGCGCTTCTTGGGGGCGCTCTTCGGCTTGAGGAAGGTGAACTCGACCTCGACGCTGAGCGGTCCGCTCAGCGTGGTCAGGAAGTCGCCGGCACCTCCGTGGCTGCGGAGGTTGTGGGCTTCCATCGCGTCGAGGGCCGCCTGCTTGACGGCCTCACGCCACGGGCGGAGGCGAGGAGAGGACGGGACGAGCCTGCCCTTCCCGACGTGCTTCATGGACCCCTGGCCGGCAGGGGTGCCGTAAACCGTGAAAGCGGTGTACATGGTGACCCGGCCTTGCGCTGTCAGGCCGCGCGGGAGCGGCGGGTGGAGGAGCGGGGGAGAGCGAGTAGGGCAACCGCGAGGCGGCGCTGCTCGTCGGTGATGGGCGGGAGACTGGCGATCATGTTGTCGATCCAGGCGTCCATCTCGGCTTCTCTTGTGTGAGACCTGACGGGGCAGTTAGCGCCCGAGTTGATACTTGACGCCTTCATGTTGTCGATGACGCTTTGTCGGCGGCCACCAGCGCGCTCACGGGGACTCCCAGCGCGACTGCGAGCCTTTGGAGAACGTCTGACGTGCAGCCGAGGCGCTGGCCGCGCTCCAGCCTCGAGATATACGAGTGTGTGACTTGCCCCTCTAGGGCGAGATCCGCCTGCGTCTTGCCGGACAGGCGCCGCAGCGCGCGAAGCGCGTGACTGTTCACCCTGAATCGGGAGGCGACTTGGCTCACGCCAGTAGCATCCCACATCTCAACCGCAACTTGCCACTCATGGATCACTAGATTGACGGTCGAACGCTGCTAAGTCCTGGGTTGTGTTCCGGTCTGCTGTCTCGTACTGTCAAGTTCTGAGCACCGTGTACGCAGGTGACGGCGGGTGTGTAGCCGCTACCGTTTGACACACATGAGGCGAACACGAGGGAGCAACGGGATGCGTGAGAGTCTTGGCAAGGCCGTTCGTGCTCGCCGAGAAGAGCTAGGACTGTCACAACAGGCGCTGGCTGACATCTCCAACGTGGCGGCCTCAACGATCCGCAACATCGAGGCCGACCGGGTCGGGGAAGCGCGCACTTGGAGTCAGATAGAACAGGCTCTCGGATGGATGCCGGGAAGTCCTGAGGCGATCCATGAGGGGCAGACTCCGCAACCGATTCTGGACGTATCTGCACTACGGATTATTAACGGAGTCATCCTTAAGGCGCTGGAAAGACGCTACGAACTGCGTGATGCCATTGACCGGCTGACGCATCAAGCGCACGCTTCCTCTGCAGATCTAGCCGCCCTTAGGGCAAAACTTAGCGAAACGCCAGACGACAAGAAATTGGTGGAGGCCGCGGCGCGCGCGGAGGAGCAGCTGAGTGCTGCCAGGGCAGGACTATCAGAGGTCCATGCACGCCAGGCTTCTTTTGAAGCTAAGGGTCACACCCTACTTGACCTGCATAGGTCAACCATGGATGCTCTCTCGCATGGTGCGGACATCTCTCACGGCGGTTTCGCGAAGAGGACTCATCACTACCTTAGCCTTCTTGCAAGGTCGACGAGTCCCTCGGAGCGGCTTGAATTGATGAGAGGATTCAAGAAGGTCATCAGCGCAAGAGGATGGGAGAGATTCGCCTCTGTCGACCCCACATTTCAGTCCATCGGCCAATTGCAGAAAACGGAATCCGAGTCAGAGATTCGCGCTCCTGAAGCTCATTCAGTGACAATCCTCGATGATGCGGTGCAGAAGACCGAGAAGATTACGGGACGAGTGGATCAAGTCATGATCCCCATCATGGTGGACAGGAGTACCCTAGAAGGGCTCGATAACGCGGACTTTGTGTCCGTAGTGAATATGTTGAGCGAGCAAGCTCAACAATTTGTTCGAGTACTGGCGGATGCGAAGAGGCGAGAAAGAAACAAGCAATCTCACGCATTTGAGTCTCGTTCGGAATGGCCTTCTTTGGACATTAAAGGACTGGAATGATCTCCACGCGCTTGTAATCGAACCGTCCGCGGATGTTCGTCGGATGGATGATGACCCGCTCGATGAAGAGCCGGGCCAAGGCGCGCTTGCGGTCCAATCCGATGCCATCAGGTGAGTCCCAACGGCGGGTCAGGTCTGCGATATCCACGCCGATCAGTGGGGTCGCGCCGGCGAGACGGGCGAGGTTGTCCCGATGACGTCTCAGGCGGGCACGAACCTTGCGGACTGCGGCGACCACCTCGATGAGCTCGTCTTCGTCCTCGTCGCCGTCGCTGGCAAGCTGGGCCTCCAGTACCTGGAGCCTGGCCTCATCCTTTTGGATGGCGGTGAGGACGCCTTCGGTGTCGTCCTGGGATGCCGCTTCGCGTTCGGCGAGTTCTCGAAGCGTCTGCGTGTCTCCGGCTCGCTTGATGATCCATTTGCGGATGAACGTCTCCAGGTCAGTGAGGTCGATCACCCTGCCGCCGCATCCACCTTCGACCTTCGGCTGGCAGGAGTACTTCGGCTTGCCATGGCCGATGGACACTCGCATGGCCTTGGGTTTGCGCTCGTCACATGAGCAGAAGACCAAGCCGGTCAAGTAGTACTTGCGCGGCCCCTGTCCTGGATGGCGTCCCTTGGACTGGAGCAGCGCCCGGAGGCGGCGGTGGGTGTCCTCGTCGATGATTGCCGGCCAGTTCGCTTTACCGACAACCTCGCGGTGAAACTCTCGCAGGCCGGCGATCCGGCCGGACCGCAGCAGCCAGCGCAGGGCCTGCAGGCTCCACGGGTTATCCATCGACGTCCTGATGCCTCGCTCGTTGAGATCGGCGACCACCGAACGCACGCTCTCCCCACTCAGCACGCGCTCCGCGCACTCGCGCACGATTGCCGCTTCCGCCTCATTGATCTCATCGCGGAGGATCTTCCTCCTAGGCCCATCGCCAGCGTAAATACGTGTGTATCCGAAAGGGCGCGGCCCGCCGTTGCTCACATCGCCATCTTCCACGAGCTGCTGGATCTTGCGTCTGATTCTCTCGGACTTGTGCTCGCTCTCATAGCGCGCATACACGCCGTGCTGGCGGGCGACCATGCGCCCGCTGGCGGTGTTCATATCGATCTCGCCAGCGCGCACTGTCTGGACCTTCACACTGTGCTTCTCGATGAGGGCGATGAAGTGCTCTAGCTCCAGCGGGGAGCGGTGTAGGCGGTCGTTATGCCAGGAGATGATCGCGTTGATGCGGCCTGCCGCGATGTCGGCCATCATGCGTTCATACTGTGGGCGCGGCTTGCCGGAGTAGGCCGAGAGGTCATTGTCGGGATAGATGTCGATCACGGGCCAGTCCAGCCGCACGGCGAGTTCTCGACAGTCTTCTTCTTGACGCTGCACACCCAGCCCGCGGCCTTCGCGGTCGTCGGAAATGCGGACGTAGATCGCCGCGCGGATCGTCTCAGCCGCTTTCAGGAGCATGTGGTCACTACTCCGGCTGTCCGCGCAGCGCCCGCCTCCGTGCGGCCTTGACCTGCCGGCGTTTGGTCACCGAGCCGGAGACCTGCCGGATGGACGCCAAAGGCTGGGGCGAGACGTTGGACTCGATGTCGCCGGTAACAGTGTGCACGGTCACCTCGTGCGCCCGGGCAGTGCTCAGGAACGCCTCGAGGGCGGCGTGATCCCTGTGGAACCGCGCGAGGTCGAAGGTCACGACCGCGTCGATGTGCCCGGCCGTGATGTCAGCGATCAGCCGCTGGTAGCTCGAGCCTCCTGGGTGGCCGGTGTCTGTGTAGACGGCGGGTGAGGGCCAGCCGAGCTGTCTGATCAGGTCGCGGCACACTTCCTCCTGCCGCGCGCAGACGTCCGCGGAGCCTGCGGCGGTTCGCGTATAGATCGCCGGGTGCAGAGCCATAGCGCAAGTCTCCTTGATGTGTTAGAAAGAAGCTACAGCACCACGGCTCGGCGCGCCAGGACCCCGAGTTCCTCGCCGCGGTCGGGGCGCGGGCGGCCCTGATCAGCGTGGGCGCCGACAACGACTACGGTCACCCGGCCCCGTCAACGCTCGCGCTTCTCAACCACCTCGGAGCCCGTGTCTACCGCACAGACCAATCCGGCGACCTCGCCATCACCGCCCACAACAACACTCTCGCCATCGTCCCCCGCGGCCCATGACAGACCCTCCGACACCGTGGCGTTGGGCGTTGTCCGGGGTGGCGGGCGTGGTGCGGGGCGTTGAGCGTGCGGAGGTGGTGCGTGGGGCGTGGGGCGTTCGTTCCTGTTCGCCCGCAGGTTGCGCGGCGCGTCGTCGAGGCTTCCGGCTCGCGCGAGCGCGTCGTGCTGGTGAACGCGGCCGAGGGCGAACCGGCCAGAGCGTGGGTCGTGTGCAGTGGTGGTCGTGCGGTGTGTGCGGGGCTGTGTGGAGTGATGGGCGTGCTGTGGGGCGTTATGTGCGGGATATGCGGCGCGTGGCGTGGGCGTTGAGTGGGGGTGCGCGTAGGTGGTGGGCGTGTGATGTGGGCGCAGAGTGGGTGGGGCGTGGGGGAAGGGAGCGGGGCGGGTGAGGGGTGAGGCGGGGCTTGGGCTGGGAGGGGGCTGGCGGGTTTGGGGATGAGTTTCGGGTTGTCGGTGGGGCGTGGCATGCTGCTCGGCATGGCGCGTACCGATCCGGCACCCGTGACCCTGGTCGTCGGCGATGAGGAGTTGCTGGCCGAGCGGGCCGTGAGCGCGGTCGTGGCGGCGGCGCGGGCGGCTGATGCCGACGCCGACGTGCACGACATGGTCGGGTCCAAGGTGGGCGCAGGGGAGCTGACCCAGCTGACCTCGCCGTCGCTGTTCGGCGACCGGTCGATTGTGGTGATCAGGTCCGCGCAGGACCTGGGCAAGGACGTCATCGCCGAGGTCGTGGCGTACGCCAAGGCGCCGTCGGACGACACCGTGCTGGTGCTGGCGCATCCGGGGGGTGTAAAGGGCAAGGCGCTGGTCGACGGGGTGAAGAAGGCCGGGGCGCAGGTGGTCACCGTAAGCAAGATCACCAAGCCGGGGGAGCGGCTCGACTTCATCAAGGGTGAGATCAAGCGGGCCGGTCGGGGCATCGCGGCCGACGCGGCGCAGGCGCTGCTCGACGCGGTGGGCAACGACCTGCGGGAGCTGGCGGCGGCCTGCAGCCAGTTGGCGTACGACACCGAGGACAAGACGATCACCATGGCGGCCGTCGCCCGCTATCACAAGGGGCGGGCGGAGGTCACCGGCTTCAACGTGGCCGACTCGGCCGTCGAGGGACGGCTGGCCGAGGCGCTCGAGCAGTTGCGCTGGGCGCTGGGCACCGGGGTCGCGCCTGTGCTGCTGGTGAGCGCGCTGGCCGGGGGGCTGCGTTCGCTGGCCAAGGT
Organism: Nonomuraea sediminis; assembly: GCF_018531495.1. Taxonomy (GTDB): domain Bacteria; phylum Actinomycetota; class Actinomycetes; order Streptosporangiales; family Streptosporangiaceae; genus Nonomuraea; species Nonomuraea sediminis. The sequence continues at coordinate 416,459 of NZ_JAHDTI010000005.1, read as the reverse complement.
CGGCGGGGCGCCGCGCAACCTCAGGGGTGGGCAGTTGGCGAGCCACCTCGGGATGCCGCCCTGGAAGATCGACCGCGTGAAACGGCAGCTCAACGGCTGGGGCCCGGAGGGGCTTTCGCGTGCCATCCAGGCGGTGGCGGCCGCCGACGAGCAGGTCAAGGGCGGCGGCGCCGACCCCGCCTACGCCCTCGAACACACGGTCCAACTCATCGTCGCCAACCGCACCGGCCGCTGACCACTCCACGGGAGACAGCCCGGCAATCCGCTGAGAGCGGCTTGTACAGTTGCGCCCGGTCGCATGCTGCTGACCACGTTGGGGGAGGCGGTCCGGCTGCTGTCTGGCATGGTGCTAACCGCTCTGGGAGGTGCGGCTGTAGTCCGGTCGCATGCTGCTGACCACGTTGGGGGAGGCGGTCCGGCTGTTGGTCTGGCCACGCGCGCTAGTCGGTCTGTGAGGTGCGGGTTGTGCGGCTGCCGCCTGGCCGCGCATACCGCCGCTGGGGAGCGGGGTGGCCAGGGCTTGGTTGGGCGTTGCCGTGTGCGGTGTGGCGGTCAGGCGCGGGCCGTGTGATGGAGCGGGGTGGCCAGGGCTTGGTCGGGCGTTTCCGTGTGCGGCGTGGCGGCCAGGGTGACCCCGCGAGGTGCGCGGGAGGTTGTGGTTAGTGGGGGGTTGGGGGGTGGGATTCGGCTTGGGTCAGGAGGTGTTTGAGGAGGGTGTTGAGGGTGGTGCGGTCGGTGGGGGAGAGGGTGGAGATCAGGGCGGTTTCGACGTCGCCCTGGACGGACATGGCCTCCATCCAGAGGTCGTGGCCCTTGTCCGTGATCTCGATGTCCACGCGGCGGCGGTCCGTGGTGCTGCGGACCCGGCGGATCAGGCCCGAGCCCTCGAGGGTGTCCAGGCGCCCGGTCATCCCGGCGGGCGAGAGCATGAGCTCCTCCGCCAGCTCCGTGGGCGTGGCCGAGCCGCCGTGGGCGACGAGGCGGTGGAGCGTGTCGTACTCGAAGTACTGCAGGCCCGCTCCCGCCACCGAGGCCTCCTTCGTGGCGCGCAGGTGCTTCACCAGCATCTGCATGCGCGTCACGATCGCCTCCACCTGCTCGTCGTAGGGCGCCTTGCCGCGCCAGCGCGCCAGATGACGATCGACCGAGTCCTCCACCCGAGCAACGATACGCCAACAAGTATTTAGTTGACGAAATATATGCCAACGAAATACCTTCGCGTTCATGACCACACGACTGCTGATCGGGCGCTCCGTCTCCGCACTCGCCACCGCCTTGATCCCGACGACGCTGACGCTCGCCGTCCTGCGTGCCACAGGGTCGGCCCAGGCGCTGGGGCTGGTGCTGGCGTGCGAGCTGCTGCCGATGCTGGTCCTGCTGCCGGTGGGCGGGGTGCTGGCCGACAGGTTCAGGCCCGAGCGGGTGGCGCTGGCGGCCGACCTCGTGCGAGGCCTGACGCAGGCCGCGATCGGCGTCGAACTGCTGCTCGGCGTGACGCGGATCCCGGATCTGGCGGTGCTGTCGGGTATGGCGGGGGTGGCGGTGGCCTTCGGTTCGCCGGCCGTACCCAGGCTGGTGGTGGCGGTTGTGGAGGGCCCCGACCGCCTGCGGGTGAACGCCCGCATCGGCGTGGCCACCAGCCTGTCCGGCGTGGTCGCCCCGGCGATCTCCGGCGGCCTGGTACTGGTCGCCGGGCCCGGATGGGCGGCGCTGCTCACGGCGGTGCTGTTCGCCTGCTCGGCCACGACTCTCGGAGGAGTCCGTACGGCACGGCCGCGCCCCGCCGAGGCCAAGTCCTTCGGCCGCGAGCTGGTGGCGGGATGGCGCGAGGTACGGCAGAGGCCGTGGTTCCTGACCAGCGTGCTCGGTCACGGAGTGTGGCACTTCATGGCCGGCCTGTTCCTCACGCTCGGCCCGCTGACGGCCGTCACCAGCCTCGGCGGCGAGTCCAGCTGGGTGCTGATCGTCCAGTCCGGCACGGTCGGCCTCGTGGCGGGCGTCCTCGCGGCCCCCCGCCTCCCGATCCTCCGCGGGAAGAACGCGGGGACGCGGCGGGCGTTGGTGGTCGTGCAGGTCTGCGCGGCACTGTACGTGCTGCCGATGGCCGCGCTGGCCGTGCCGCTGCCCGCGTGGGGGATCGCGGTGGCCTACGCGGGGGCGATGTTCGGGCTGGGCCTGCTGAGCCCGCTGTGGGAGACCGTGGTGTCGAACGAGATCCCCGAGCACGCCCTGGGCCGGGTGCGGTCGTTCGACCAGTTGATCTCGTTCGCCTCCAGGCCGTTCGGCCTGGCGGTGGCCGCTCCGCTGGCGGGCGTGGCAGGGGTCACCACGACGATGGTCGTGGGCGGCGTCCTGGTGGTCGTGGCGAACCTGGCCTCGATCCTGGGCATCCCGGCGGCGACCCGGGCGGTCACGACTCCTGAAGCACCTGCTCGTGAAGCACGCCGTCGCTGATCTCCAGGACCCGGTCGGCGAGCGTGATCAGGCTGGGATCGTGGGTGGCGACCAGCGCGGTCACGCCTTCGCTGCGCACCAGCGCCCGCAGCAGCTGCATGATCTGCCGCCCCGTCTGGGAGTCGAGCTGCCCGGTGGGCTCGTCGGCCACCAGCAGCCGCGGCTTGTTGGCCATCGACCGCGCGATGGCCACCCGCTGCCGCTGCCCGCCCGACAGCTCGTAGGGCCGCTGGTTGGCGTGCTGCTCCAGCCCCACCAGCGCGAGCAGCATGCTGATGCGCCGCTCGCGGTCGGGCACCGGCATCCGGGCCAGCCGCATCGGCACCCCGATGTTCTCGGCCGCGGACAGCACCGGGATCAGCCCGAAGGACTGGAAGACGAAGCCGATGACGTCCCGCCGCATCCCCAGCAGCGCGTCCTCGGACAGGGAGGTGACCTCCTGCCCGGCCACGACCACCCGCCCTGCGTCGGGCTTGTCGAGCCCGCCGATCTGGTTGAGCAGCGTGGTCTTGCCCGACCCCGAGCGCCCGCGGATGGCGATGAGCTCGCCGGGGAAGGCCTGGAAGGACACCTCCCGCAGCGCCACGACCTCCTTGGGCCCGGTCCGGTAGACCTTGCGCAGCCCCTCGACGACAACCAGAGGCTCACTCACTGGACGGCTCCTCTCGGGCGGGCCACACGCCGATGTGGTCGGACTCGAGCTCGAGGCGCACCCTGCGCTCCATCTGCAGGGCGTTCATGAAGTCGCGGGGAAGCTGCAGGCGCCCCACCCGGTCGAGCACCGCGTACTCCTCGGCGACGATCTGCCCCTCGGCGTCCTCGCGGCGCAGCGTCTCGCTGCTGGTGCGCCCGTCGCGGATGCCGATGGTCCTGTCGACCTGCGAGGAGACCAGCGGGTCGTGGGTGACGATGACGACGGTCACGCCGAGCTCGCGGTTGGCGGTGCGCAGGGCGTCGAAGACGTCGCCGGAGGTCTCGCTGTCGAGCTCACCGGTGGGTTCGTCGGCCAGGATCAGCTGCGGCGAGTTGGCCAGGGCGACGCCGATGGCCACCCGCTGCTGCTCGCCGCCGGACATCTCCGGTGGCTTCCTGTCGGCGCAGTAGTCGACCCCGAGCAGTTCGAGCAGCTCCAGGGCCCGGCCACGGCGGGCGCGGCCGGCCAGCCGCATCGGCAGTTCGACGTTCTCCCGCGCGGTCAGGTAGGGCAGCAGGTTGCGCGCGGTCTGCTGCCAGATGAACCCGACCACCGAGCGCCGGTAGTGCAGCCGGTCCTTGGCGGTCATCGCCAGCAGGTCCATCCCCGCCACTCTGGCCACGCCCGCGGTCGGCACGTCGAGCCCCGACAGCACGTTCAGCAGCGTCGACTTGCCCGAGCCCGAGGCTCCGACGATGGCGACCAGCTCGCCCTTCTGGATGAGCAGGTCGAGGCCCTGCAGGGCGACCACCTCGACGCCCTCGGTCTTGTAGATGCGCACCAGGTTGTCGCAGACGATGTGCGCGTCGCCGCCGAAGGCGGCCTTCTCCTGGGTGGCCTGCTCCTCGAGCTCGGACAGTGTCGGGTTCATACGAGATCACCCACTCGTAGGACGGAGCCGAGGCTGCGCCGCCGGCTGATGGCGGTGTGCGCGTAAGCGCCGAGGACGGCGACCGCGGTGACGCCGGCCGCGAGTGCGACGGGCATCACGGGGGAGGGGCCGAACCCGTCCACCGTCAGCCCCCCGGCGTACACGGAGAGGTCGACGCCGGGCCCGAGCGCGGCGGGCAGGCCGAGCCCGAGCGCGAGCCCGGCCAGCGCGGTCGTCACGATCATGGGGGAGACCTCCAGCACGGTGAGCAGCTGCGCCTGGCGCGCGGACAGCCCGAGCGTGCGCAGGAACGACAGCGCCCTGGCGCGGTCGGCCGCGCCCACCACGAGCGTGACGATCACCGCGACGAGCGCGTAACACGTCAGCGCGACCATCGTGATGAGCAGGATCTGCCGTACGGTCGCCGTCAGCGGATCGTTCTGGATCGCGTCCAGAGCCCGAGCCCGCGACTCCACCGACAGCTCGGGGATCCGGGCGGCGGCCATGATCGCGGCGGGATCCACGTCCCCGCCGATCAGCAGCGTGTTGGTCGCGGGGCGCCGGTTGGTCTCGAAGGGCACGACCATGAACTTGCCCTCGGTGAAGAACCCGGGCACAGCGGTGACGACTCCCGCGGTCGTCACCTTGATCCTGCTCTGCCAGCCGATCTCGAAGGTTCCGCGACCGCGCAGTTCCGGCGAGACCAGGACGGGAATCCCGGACGCGCCTCCAGTGGCGGGCAGCGAGATGGGCGCGTCCCCGATCAGCCGCCGCCACTTGCCGAGGTCGACGGCCAGGGCCTCGGCCCGCTGCCCGCCGAACCCGATCTGGACGGAGCCCGTCTGCGCGGGCACCACGGTCGTCACCCCCGGCACCCGGCGGATCCGCTCGATCGCGTCGGCGGGGATCTCCCGCGACAGGCTCGCCTTGACCGGCGCGCCGATCCGCTGCCAGGAGGCGACCACCTGGGTGCGGCCGATCCCGTCCGACACCACGGCCGCGAACACCGACACCGCCAGCGCGGGCAGCAGGATGAGGACCGGCAGCACACTGCCGAACCCCGCCCTGGCCGCCCGGGTCAGGCCCAGGAACGGTACGGCGGGCCGGCGGCTCGCGGCCAGCCGTACGACCAGCTTGAGCGGGTAGGGGTAGCAGCGCAGGGTGATCAGCGCGGCGGCGACGGTCAGCGCGATCGGGACCAGCAGCAGGAAGGCGTCCTGGCCCTGCTCGGCGACGTTCGTGGTGAGCCCGCGGGTGCGCAGCAGGTAGGCGCCCACCAGCGCCAGGCCGATGACCAGCACCTCCAGCGTGATCCGCCTGGCCGATGGCCGGGCCGTGACGACGTCGGACCGCTTCTCGTGCAGGGGCGCGCGGTGCGCGAGGGCGAGCCCGACCGCGGCGAAGCCCACGGCGGTGAGCAGCACCAGCGCGGGGGCCACGTGCACGATCGGCAGGACGGGCCCGGGAACGGCGTAGGAGGCCGCGTATCCCGCGAGAGCCGAGGGTGTCGCGGCGAGCGCGACCACCCCCGCCCCGGTGCCCGCGACGGTCCGCAGCGATCCGCCGCGGGCCCGCATGAGGGCCAGCGTGGTGTCCAGCCGGCTGGCCAGCAGCTGTACGGCGAGCACGATCACCCCGATCGCGACCACGAGGAGCCCGCCGAGCACCAGGTACATCACGGTCTGCGCGGTGGCCATGGCGACCAGGAAGTCGCCGACCAGCTTGGCCAGCCCGGAATCGAGCCGGTACTGCGAGGTCGATCCCACCGCCTGCAGCATGGCCACCCGCCCGAAGTCGTTCACGGCGGCCCGCAGCCCGGGCACGTCCAGCGAACTGGCGGCGCGCGGGTCGACCGGGAGCACCCAGGAGTACTCCAGGTTGCGGTCGGCGCCGCTGAGCGCGGTCAGCGCGGCGGTGGAGATGAGCGTGGTGGTGTGCTTCTCCGGCTCCAGCTCGTTGGGCTGCTGCACGAGCTGGACGTGCAGGACGTCGAAGTTGTGGCTCCAGTAGCGGTCGGCGGGGTTCTTGGCGCGGAAGACGCCGACGACCTTGACGGCGGCGTAGTCGCTCTCGCCGATGATCTTCTGCTGGCCGAGCGCGAGCCCCATCTGGGTGAGGGACTCCTCGACCACGCCCACCTCGAAGAGCGTGATCGGGTGGCCCTCGAACGTGGTCTTGGACGGCGGGCCGGGCGGCCTGCCCTGGACCCAGTCCACGCGCTTGTCGGCGTCGGACAGCCAGCCCAGGTTGACGAACGTCTTGCCGTTCGAGCCGTGCACCGGCGTCTGGAAGGTCTTGGCGCTGAAGTGGCTGGTCCCGCTGCCCTGCGGCTGGACCATCGGCCTGAGCGGGGCGGGCAGCACCTTGCGGAAGCGGTTCTCCCTGTCCTGGAACTGCCCGAGCTCGGTCAGGTCGTCGGCGCGCGTGTTCGACACCGAGCGCACGGCGAGGTCGAGCTGTTCGGCCGGCGCCCGCCCGAGCGTGTCGCGCATCGCGGCGTCGAAGGAGGCCTGCAGCGTCCGCGGCAGGCCCGCGACCAGGAAGCAGGCGCTGAGCGTGAGCAGGCACAGCACGGCCACGGCGCCGAGGTGTACCCGGGCCAGCTGCAGCGGTCTCACAGTTCCTCCCTGGTGAAGCCCTGCCGCCGCAGCTGCCTGGCCAGACCGGCGACGATGGCGAACAGCACCGCGGCCACCACCGCGAGCATGGCGAGCGTGGCGGGCCACGGGATCTCGAGCAGCACGCCCGGGGTGACCGCGGCGGCCTGCCCGGTGAGCACGATGTGCGGCACGACCAGCGCGCCCACCACGACCGCCAGCGCGGTCCCCGCGACCAGCGACAGCCCGATGACGAAGGTCTGCTCGATGGCCAGCAGCCCGAACATCTGCCGGAAGCTCACCCCCAGCGCCCGCAGGATGGTGAACTCCGCCATCCGCTCGCGCGCCGCGACCGTCGCGTTGACCAGGAACCCGAGCGCCGCGAACACCAGCGCCGCCAGGAAGCCGAGGATGAGCGCCCCCTGCAGCCCGCTGGCCAGCGGGTCGTCACGCAGCTGCGCGGCCAGCTCCCGCTGGTCGACCGCGGTCACGTCCCACTGCGGCCTGGTCTGCAGCACCGCCCTGGCCTGCGAGGCGTCGCCGTCGCGCGCGGCCAGCCACCACTCCGTCGCCGGCCGCGGGATCAGCCCCGCGGCCAGGTCGCGATCGTGCAGCGTGGCCCAGTCGGCCAGCATGGCCGGCTGCCCTGCGGAGGTGGTCGGCATCTGCGCGACGATCCCCGCCACGGTCACGTCGATGACGCGCCCGTCCATGCTGACGCGCCCGGTCGCCCCGTCGGCCAGCTTGAGCGACGCGGCCAGGTCGGCGCTCAGCACGATCGGCAGCGGCCGCGCGTCCCGCCGCGCGGTGGAGACGGGCTGGGCTTCCGTCACCTCCAGGTCGTACGGCCGGCCGAGCACGGACGCCGTGATCCGCACGGTCCCCGACTCGGGCGGGTTGGCGACCAGGCCCCGGATCGACAGCGGGTAGGTGATCTTCCCGCTGGATCCGGCGAGCGCGCCCAGGTCGACGTCGACCCGGTTGTCGCCCTCCTGCAGGACGCCGAGCGAGACCTCACGCCACACGCCGAGCGCGTCGGAGATCATCATCCGCAGCGGCACCCGGCCCGTGGCGTGCGCCTGCACCTGCAGCCGCGACGGCGTGCCGGGGATCTCCAGCGCGTCGCCCGCGGCGCGGGCGGCCGCCAGCGCCTTCGACATCTCGCCCACGCTGCGCGCGGACAGGTCGGGACGCAGCTGCAGCAGCCGGTCGAGCTTGGCCGCGTCCAGCCCGATGAGCGTGGCGGTCTGCGAGCCGAGGTCGACCTGCCCGCGATAGGCGGGGGACAGGGCCGTGACGCCGGGCAGCGCGGCGAAGGCCGTGCCGCGGCCGAACGTGCCCAGCTCGGGACCGTCGGGCGGCCCCGTCAGCCGCAGGTCGGCGCCGGCCCGGTGGCGGGCCTGGTCGGCCTGCGAGGCGCGCCAGGTGGAGGCCGTGGCCAGCGAGACGATCCCGATGGCCACCGCCATGGTCAGCAACAGCGCGGGACCCGCGTACTTCAGCGGACGCCTGCTCACCTGCCAGGCGCCCAGCGCGGGCGCCAGGCCAGGCCGCCTGGCAGTGACCTTCTCGGCCAGCCGCGAGATGCGCGGCACCAGCCGCAACCCCAGCATGCCGCCGGTCAGCAGCGCCAGCGCGGGCCCGGAAATGATCAGCGGGTCGATGCCCAGGTCGCCGCCCGCCGTCGCGGTGACCGGCGCGCCGTAGTGCTGCAGCTGCCAGATGGCCAGCCCCGCGACCACCAGCAGCGCCAGGTCGGCGCCCGCCCGCTCGATCAGCCCCCGCCCGCCGCCGCGCCCGCGCGCCGCCTGCTCCTCGACATATGTACGGCGGGCCCCGGCCAGAGCCGGGAGCACGAGCAGGATCGCCGAGGCGAGAGCCACGGCCGCCGACACGAGGAACGCGCCCGCGTCAGGCGACAGCGCCAGCCGTACGCCCGAGGCCTTGATCCAGGGCAGCGCGTTGACCAGGCCGAGCAGCGGCGGGCTGAGGAACGGCGCGACGACCGCGCACGGGACGGCCACCAGCAGGGCCTCGCCGCCGGCCAGGAACGCCAGCCTGAGCGTTCCCGCGCCGCGCGAGCGCAGCAGCGCCACCTCCATGCGGCGGTGGTCGGCCAGCAGGCGGGCGGTGAGCATGAGCGCGTAGGCGGCCAGCAGGAGCAGCTGCAGCACCGGGATCAGCATGGTGGAGCGTGCCACCAGGGAGGCGGTGTCGAGCTGGGTGAGCAACTCGGGCAGGCGGCTGGTCGCGGTGCAGTTGGCGCACCCGGCGGCAGTCAGCCGGTCGGGCAGCCCCGCCACCCGGCCGGCCAGGGGCCGCAGCTGCTCGGGGGTGATGGAGCGCAGGTCGGGGACCGCGCTCCAGGTGACGGCGACGTTGGTGGCGAAGTGGCTCAGGAACGTCTCCCGCGCCACCATGAGCGGTCCGTAGGTGGTGAAGCCGCCCTGCTCCACGCCGCGGACGAGCAGCTGCTCGGCGCTCCAGCGGTCGCCGAAGGGGTCGTGCAGCTGGAAGACGCCGGTGATGCGCACGCGGACCTTGGCGTGGTCGAGCCGCCCCTCGGTGGTGATGACCTGGCCGGCCTTGAATCCGGTGGCCGAGGCGGCGGGCAGCGAGACGGCCGCCTCCACCATGTCGCCGCCCGCCTTGGGCCAGCTGCCGGAGATCAGCTCCGCCTGCTGGTCGAGGCCGTCGTAGCTGCCGAAGCGCAGCAGCTCGGGGGTCTTGCGGCCCTCCTGGCCCGGCAGCGTGTAGGAGTCGGAGCGGAAGCTGGTGGTGATCTGCGCGGGCGCGCCGCCGTAGGCCCTCGTGACCTCGGCACGGACCGTCTGGTCGAAGCGGGAGAAGGTCTCCGCGGACACCGAGGTGCTCACGGTGGCGGCCTTCTGCGCCGACGTCGCGGTCTCCATCGTGCGGCGCACACCGATGTCGGCGATGGAGGAGGCGTACATGGTCAGCGCGACCAGGGTGGTGGTGGCCAGCAGGATGGAGCCGAACGCGGCCAGTAACAGCAGCGGCTCGCTGAACGCCCGTTTGACGACCAACGGCCCCCGCATCTGACCCCCTTGACCCGATTAAGTGAACCTTTGTGGATAAGTCCAGATCCGGGCAAGGGGCGGTGACACAGCCGATACGCTGCGGCGATGCCTGCGTGATATTGAAACTGTGACAAGAAAAGGGTGGCGTTACTCTCTCAGACGAAGTATGGGAGAGGCGTCCCCGGGCACAGCGAAACGCCGCACCCCTGCGGGAGTGCGGCGTTCGGGTGTCAGGCCTACTTGGCCAGCGCGGCGGCCTGCTTGGCGATGGCCGACTTGCGGTTGGCAGCCTGGTTCTTGTGGATGACGCCCTTGCTGACGGCCTTGTCCAGCTGACGGGCGGCGGCCCGCTGCAGGGCCACGGTCTGCTCGACATCGCCCTGCTCCGCGGCCTCGCGGAACTTGCGGACGGCCGTCTTCAGCGACGACTTGACCGCCTTGTTGCGCAGACGAGCCTTCTCGTTCTGCTTGTTGCGCTTGATCTGGGACTTGATGTTCGCCACGAAGAAGCCTCGGTGAGAGTCTGGAGATGGATGGGGCGCGCGGGCTCACGAGAGAGGGCGCGCCACACGCAGTTGCCCAGCTTACCAACGACCCTGGATGCGGCTCAAATCAACCGAGCCAGCCTTTCTCGTATTCTTGCCAATCCTGCTCTGTGGCGGCGAAGTCCACGTAGAGGGCCAGGCCGTAGCGCTCTCGCGGGCCGTGGTCGGACAGGGCGAGCTTGGCGCCCTCCGCCGCGATGGCGACGCTCTCGGCGTAGTCGCCCCACGCGACTCCGTGGTCATGATAGGCGGGGGCGCCTATGTAGAGCGCCTTGGTGGCAGGGACGAGGTCGAGGGCCAGGGCGGCCTGCCGTACGACATAGCCGCCGTAGAGCGACTGGAGAGGGGCGAACGAGTCGTAGGTCATGATGGCGACCTGGTCGACTCGGTCGACGACCGTCTTGAAGTAGTCGCTCGACCAGTACTTGTCGTGGCCGATGGCCAGGCGGGCGATCGGGCGCATCAGGGGATACGGCTCGATCTGCGGGGTGGAGACCGACAGCAGGCGCGTGTGCCGGCGGGTCTTGTCCAGCAGGTCGAGGAAGCTCGTGTCGCCGTCGCCGATGGGCTCGAAGTCGTAGTGGATGCCGTCGTAGCCCTGCTTCATGATGTCGGCGACGCCGGCCAGGATGTTCTGCCTGGATTTTGGGTCGTCGAGGTCGAGGCCGTGCTTGACGGACTGGCCGAGCCAGGCCTGGACGCGGACGCCGGGCAGCGCCTTGTGAGCCCATTGGACGAAATTTCGGGCGCTGGGGTATTTGCTGGGATTTAGTCGGCCGTCCCAGTCGAAGGGGCCGGAGTGGACGTAGAGGTCCTTGATGCCCGTGCCGCGCAGCCGTAAGGCGAGCTCACGCACGTCGCGCTCGGTCTTGCGGCCGTCCACCCAGGCGTGGCCGAGCCACAGGGCATCGTTGCCCGTGCTCTTCGCCCAGGCCGCTGGGGCACCGGTAAACTGGAGGCGGAGCGCGGCGGCGAGCAGGCCGAGCAGCGCGACCGCGACGGCCGAGACGAGCAGGAGCCCGCGCAGGCCGCGGCGGATGACGGTCCGGGCAATCACCCGGGCATGTCACCATGAAAGACGCTCGACCATCAACCCTGTTGAAACGGACTTAGGTGCGCACTCAGCCTGGCCACACCGACCCCGCGTTGATCCGCAACTTCTGCATCATCGCGCACATCGACCATGGCAAGTCGACCCTCGCCGACCGGATGCTGCAGATCACCGGCGTGGTCGACGAGCGGTCCATGCGCGCCCAGTACCTCGACAGGATGGACATCGAGCGCGAGCGCGGCATCACCATCAAGTCGCAGGCCGTGCGGCTGCCGTGGAACGGTCACGTGCTCAACATGATCGACACGCCCGGCCACGTCGACTTCACCTACGAGGTCTCCAGGTCGCTGCAGGCGTGCGAGGGCGCGGTCCTGCTGGTCGACGCGGCGCAGGGCATCGAGGCGCAGACGCTGGCCAACCTCTACCTGGCGATGAACGCCGACCTGCACATCATCCCGGTGCTCAACAAGATCGACCTGCCGGCCGCGCAGCCGGAGAAGTTCGCCGAGGAGCTGGCGGGGCTGATCGGCTGCGACCCCTCCGACGTGCTGAAGGTCTCGGGCAAGACCGGCGAGGGCGTCCGCGAGCTGCTCGAGCACGTGGTGGCCGAGGTGCCCGCCCCCGTCGGGGTGGCCGACTCTCCGGCCCGTGCGCTGATCTTCGACTCCGTCTACGACACCTACCGCGGCGTGGTCACCTACGTCAGGGTGGTCGACGGGCACCTGGGCAAGCGCGAGCGCATCCGGATGATGTCGACCGACGCCACGCACGAGACGCTGGAGATCGGCGTCATCTCGCCCGAGCCGACGGTGTCGGAGCGGGGCCTGGGCGTCGGCGAGGTGGGCTACCTCATCACCGGCGTGAAGGACGTCCGCCAGTCGCGCGTCGGTGACACCGTCACCTCGGCCGTGGCCGGGGCCTCCGAGATGCTCGCCGGATACGAGCACCCCAAGCCCATGGTGTTCTCCGGCCTGTACCCGATCGACGGCGACGAGTACCCGGAGCTGCGCGAGGCACTGGACAAGCTGCAGCTCAACGACGCCGCGCTGGTCTACGAGCCGGAGACCTCCGCCGCGCTCGGGTTCGGCTTCCGCGTCGGGTTCCTCGGGCTGCTGCACATGGAGATCGTGCGCGAGCGGCTCGAGCGCGAGTTCGGCCTGTCGCTGATCTCGACCGCGCCCAACGTGGTCTACCGCGTGGTGATGGAGGACGGCAACGAGCACACCGTCACCAACCCGTCCGAGTTCCCGGCCGGCGGCAAGATCGCTCAGGTCTTCGAGCCGGTCACCAAGTCCACCATCCTGGCGCCAGCCGAGTTCATCGGCGCGATCATGGAGATCTGCCAGGGGCGGCGCGGGCAGCTGCTCGGCATGGACTACCTGTCGGAGGACCGGGTCGAGATCCGCTACACGCTGCCGCTCGGCGAGATCATCTTCGACTTCTTCGACCAGCTCAAGTCGCGCACCCGCGGCTACGCCTCACTCGACTACGAGCCCGCCGGCGAGCAGGAGGCCGACCTGGTCAAGGTCGACATCCTGCTGCAGGGCGAGGCGGTCGACGCCTTCAGCGCGATCGTGCACAAGGACAAGGCGTACACCTACGGCGTCGACATGGCCAAGAAGCTGCGCGAGCTCATCCCGCGGCAGCAGTTCGAGGTGCCGATCCAGGCGGCCATCGGCGCCCGGGTGATCGCCCGTGAGAACATCCGCGCGATCCGCAAGGACGTGCTCGCCAAGTGCTACGGCGGTGACATCAGTCGTAAGCGCAAGCTGCTGGAGAAGCAGAAGGAAGGCAAGAAGCGGATGAAGATGGTCGGCCGCGTAGAAGTGCCTCAAGAGGCCTTCGTCGCCGCGCTGTCCACGGAGTCCAGCACCGACAAGAAGAAGTAGGCGTTGCAGCAAGAAGCGGATGCAGTGTTGGTTTGCGGCCGCGTAGAAGTGCCTCAAGAGGCCTTCGTCGCCGCGCTGTCCACGGAGTCCGGCACCGACAAGAAGAAGTGATCACAGGCCGAGCACTTCGGGGTGCTCGGCCAGTGATCGCCAGTGGTCGGCCGGGTGGTCGACCAGGCGGCGTCTGGTGAGGTCGAGGAGGCCGCCCACACTGGTCAGCTCGGCCGCGACGACGCCGTCCTGCCGGGTGAATCTCTGGGTGACGCGCATGGTCTTGCCCTCGCCCCAGATGAATTCGCAGGTGACGTCGACCTCGTCCCCGCCGCGCAGCTCCTGGCGGAACCGGATCGTGTTCTCCAGCGTCACCGGTCCGACGCCGGTGGCCAGGAGGTCGTCGACGGAGATCCCGGCCGCCCGCAGGCACTCCCAGCGGGCGTGGTCACCGTACTGCTGGTAGACCGCGTTGTTGAGATGCCCCTGCGTGTCCAGCTCGTAGCCGCGCACGCCGATCCGCACCGAGAACGTCATCGCCGCTCCCTCAGCCACTCGTGCGACTTGGGGGTCAGGTAGCGCAGCCCGTCCTCGCCGATGGCGATCCAGTCGCCGCGCGCCCAGCCGCCGGCCGTCTGCGGGGCGAAGCCGTGCTTCCTGAACATCGTCGACGCCTCGCCCTGGGTCAAGCCGCGCTCGCCCCACTCCTCGATCAGGGCGGCCGTCCGCTCGTCCTCGCCGGGCTCGGCGTCGCCGAGCCCGGCCGCCAGCTCTTCCAGGCCCTTGGCCAGCAGGCGGAGCGCCGACTGGATCCGTGCCACGTCCATGCCATTGCCTATCGATCGGTAGCGATTGCTTACCGATTATCGCGCTCTCATCACATAGACGGCAAGCGTCGCCAGCCCCAGTACGGCTTGCGCGGCCAGCAGCCCGGGTCCCTGCGTACCCGTCGCCAGGGCGGCCAGGGCGGGCAGCGAGCCGAGCACCGCGACGTCGGGCCCGGTCGCGGCCCACATCAGCGGCCCGGTCGGGATCGCGCCGCCCGGGGTGTCGATCACGGGCATCGAGTGGTCGACGGGCTTACGCCGCGCCATCCTGAGCGCCCCCGCGGCAACCGCCGGCGCAACAGCAACCCCGAACAACCACCCCACGCCCCACACCCCTCCCACCGCAGCCTCCGGCGAACGCGAAGCGATGCTTGCCGCGTACGGCCAGCGTTGGTCCACGCCTGCCGTGTCCTGCCGGTGCGGGGCCGTGCTTGTCGTGTCCTGCCGGTGCGGGGCCGTACTTGCCGTGTCTCGCCAGTGCGGGGCCGTACTTGCTCTCTCGAGCTGGTGCGGGGTGGTGAGAGCGGCGGGCGCGGTGGGTGTGGTGGTGAGGGCGATGGTGGACCAGGTCGCGGCCAGGAGGGCGGGGAGGATCGCGCGGGCGGCCAGTGTGCGGCGCCTGTCGACGCCGAGCAGGCGGGCCATGGCCGGGTTGTCGGCATCCCTGCGCGCGCCTGCCGTGGCGGTGGATGCCACCAGCAGTGCGCCCGCGATGACGCTCACCCCGAGAAGCGCCTCCGCCGCGCCGGCCCTGGCGAGCAGCCACGGCAGTGTCGCGGTCGCGAACAGTACGGCCAGCCGCCCGGGACGCCGGGCCACGCGGCGCCAGTCGTGCCAGGCCAGGGCGAGCGGCGCGGGAAGCGCGGGCCATGGGCGCGAGCGGAAGGTCCGTGCCCGCCAGTGGTTGTCCTCGACGATCCAGGTCAACGCCCCCGGATCCAGCGCGAACGCGGCCGACGCCGCATGCCCCGCCCGGGTCGAGGCCCGCAGTAGCGCGGCGGCAGGGATCCGGCCCAGGGCCACCCATGCCCGCCGTACCAGCACCGCGACCGCCCCCACCACGACCACCACCCAGGCGAACCCACTGGGCAGCCCTTGACCATCAGCCGTGCCCACGGGCAGCGCCCGTGCCTGACCTGCAGAAGTAGAGAGTGGCGAGCTCTGCAAGAGATCCGCGGATTGCGGAGAGCCGTGGAGGAGGTCTGTGGACGAGTCGTGGAGGAGGGTTGCGGATCGTGCCGGACTTTCGAAGAGGTCCGGGAGGGCGTGCCAGAGGCCGGTGGCGGCCAGGGTGGCGGCTGCTACGAGTACGACCAGCGTGATCGTGAGCCAGGTGTGCCAGGTTTGAGAGGACTGAGAAAGTACGGCCAGCGCCATCGCACCCACGGTCATCGCGACACCGAGGACCAGGGCCTGGATCACGTACGCGAGCACCGGGCCCGGGGCGCCGAGCGCGGCTAGGAGGGCGAGGCCGAGCGCCAGCCCGGCCACCACCGACACGGCGAGCAGGACGCGTGCCGTACGGCCCAGGACGGCCCGCCTGTCCAGCGGGGTCAGCAGCAGCCAGGAGGCGTCCGCGCCGGGCACCGCCACGGGCCCTGCCGCGCGAGCCGCGGCCGCGAACCCCGCCACGGCCAGCAGGACGAGCGCCACGCCCGGACCCGCCTGGGCCGGGTCGGCCTGCCGTACCAGACCCGAGAGCAGTGAGGTGATCGGCGGCCCCAGCACCATCGCGCCCACGACCAGGGCGAACCCGGCGACATAGCGGTCGAGCACACTCGCACGTGCACGGCGCCGCGCCGCGAGGAACGCCCTGACCTCAGCGCTCATGCGTCACCCGCCACACGCCCACCATCACAACCCAGCCGTGCGCCGCAACCTGCGAGGCCTCTGCCGTAACGCCCTAACCGTGCTGTCCTGCGGCAGCCCACGAGGCGTCCGCCGTCGCGACTCGGTCGTGCGGCCCTGCCGCCGCCCGCCACGCGTCCGCAGTCGCGACTTGGTCGTGCGGTCATGCCGCCGCCTGCCACGCGTCCGCGGTCACGACCCGGCAGCGCGGTCATGCAGCCTGCGAGGCCTGTGCCGTCGCGGTCCGGTTGTGCGGTGATGCGGCGGTCTGTGCGGCGTCCGCCGTTGCGACCAGGTCGTGTGGTTATGGCGCCGCTCGCCACGCGTCCGTTGTCACTTCCCGGTAATGCGGTCATGCCGCCGCCTGCCAGGTGTCTGCCGTTACGAGGCGGCCGTGTGCGGCCAGGCTTGGGTCGTGGGTGGCCATCACCACGGTGCCGCCTGCCTCGGCGTACTCCTGCAGCAGTACGGCGAGCCGCTTGCGGAAGGCGGAGTCGAGGCCACGCTCCGGCTCGTCGAGCAGCAGCACGGTGCTCGGTCTGAGCAGTGCCGTGGCCAGCGACAGGCGCTGGCGCTGGCCGGTGGACAGGTTGAGCGGGGCGGAGTCCTTCCTGTCCGTCAGGTCGAAGAGGTCGAGCGCGTCGTCAGCCGACATCCTGGTCTCGCCGTGGACGGTGCGCATGAGCTCCAGGTGCTCGGCGGCGGTCAGGCCCGGGTACCAGGCGGGCTCGTCGGCCGCCAGCGCCACCTCGCGCCAGAAGGCGGCCTCGTCCTTCGGCGGGGCGTCGAAGACGGTGACCTCGCCGCTGGTCGGGGGCAGGAGTCCGGCCAGGCAGCGCAGGAGGGTGGACTTGCCCGAACCGTTCGGGCCGACGACGGCGACGATCTCGCCCTGGGAGACCTGGAGGTCCATCTCGCGCAGCACCGGGTTGCCGCCCAGGGTCACCGAGAGCCCTCGGATTCTGATGATCTCTGCGGTCACGGTCCGAGCCTATTCTGTCGGTGGCGCCGTCTAGATTCCTCTAACCCGAACACTTGTGCGGCTGGAGGTAAACGTGAGTGCTGCCGATCGTTTCGAGCACGCTGCGGTTCTGGGCGTGGCGATGGCCGAGGAGACCCGGCGGCTGCTGCGGCTCCACCTCGGTCCCACCGAGGTGGCCGCCGACGGCACGGTCGTGGTGGACGTGCCGTATCCGGACGCGGCCGTGCTGCTCGCCGTACTCGACGTGGCGGCCGACTGCTTCGGCGAGCGGGGCGAGTCGGTGGAGGAGACCCGGCAGGCCGCGCTGGAGAAGCTGTTAGCGCTCGCCCAAGCCGACTAGGCGAAGCCGTGGCGGTAGGCGTACCGCACGGCCTGGGCGCGGTCGCGCAGGTGCGCCTTGGTGAACAGGTTGTTGATGTGCGTTTTTACGGTGGCCTCGCTGATGAACAGGCGACCGGCGATCTCGCTGTTGGACAGCCCCTCGGCGATCAGGCTCAACACCTCGGCCTCCCGCGGCGTCAACCCGTCAGGCAACCCGACCCCCGCCGTACCCGGGTGCGCCGGTCTGTCGGCACGCCGGGAGTCCGGGTACGCGGGTCTGTCGACGTGCCGGGAGTCCGGGTGCCCGGGTCTGTCGATACGCCGGGAGTCCGGGTGGGCGGATGCGCCGCCTCGTAGCTCTTGTGGGTCGCCCGCGCGCGCTTCTCGTCGAGGGCCGTGATCGGTCTCTGTGGCGCCTGGGTCCGTGTGTTGGGTGTATGCGGCTGGGGTTGTGCTGGTGGGGTGGGGGGTGGTTGTCGTGGCTGGGTGGGTCATTGTTTCGAGGAGGCGGCGTTGGACGGCGGGGTCGAGTTGGGCGTCGCCGCGCATGACCGTGGTGATGGCCTTGGCGATCTCGTCGGAGTCGGCGCTTTTGGTGAGGAAGCCGCGGGCTCCCGCACGCAGGGCGGCGAAGACCGAGTCGTCGTCCGCGTACGTCGTGAGCACCACGACCTGGGTGGCGGGATGGTCCGTGCGGATGCGTCGGGTCGCCTCGACGCCGTCCATGCGTGGCATCCGCAGGTCCATGAGCACAACGTCCGGCTGCTCGGTGGCCACCAGGGCGAGCGCCGCCTCGCCGTCGCCCGCCGAGCCGACCACGTCGATGCCCGGCAGCAGTTCCAGGACGAGCACCAGCCCCTCGCGCACCACCGCCTGGTCGTCCACGACCAGCACCCGCACCGTCATGCCGGCACCTGGAGGTGGACACGGAAGACGCCGTCCGACTCGCCGGCCGTCAGCCTCCCACCGAGCAACTCGGCCCGCTCACGCATACCCACAAGCCCATATCCTCCCCCACGCCCCATGGCGGCGGGGGCGGTGGGGCTCGGCGGCCCCGGCTCCAGGCGAACGGTCGTTGGGGTTTCGTGCTCCGCGGCGGTGTTGGGCGGCTCCTGCTGCAGGCGAACGGTCGTTGGGGTTTCGTGCTCCGCGGCGGTGCTGGGCGGTTCCTGGTCCAAGTGGGTTGTCGTTCGGGGTTTGGGGTTCGGCTCGGTGGGGGGCGACGGTTGGGGGAGGGGGTTGGTGATGTCGAGGGTGCAGGTGGTGGGGGTGAAGGTGAGGTGGACGGTGGCGGGGGCGCCGGGGGCGTGGCGGCGGATGTTGGTCAGGGCCTCTTGGGCGGTGCGGGTCATCGCGAGCTCGGTCTGCGGGGTGATGCGGCGTTCGTGGCCGGTGATCTTGAGGTGGCAGGGCAGGCCGGTGGCGTCCTCGAAGTCGGTGGCGAGGCTCTTGAGCGCCACCGGGAGGCCGGGCAGGTCCTCGCGCAGGGCCGACACCGCTCTGCGAGCTTCCTCCAGTCCTGACTTGGCCAGGTCGCGTGCCCGGATCACCCGGTCGAGGGCCTCGTCGGCACGGTCGGCGCGGAGCAGCAGCTTGGCGCCCTCCAGGTGCACGATCTGGGCCGACAGCGAATGTGCCAGCACGTCGTGGATCTCCCTGGCGATGCGGGCGCGCTCGGCCAGCACCGCCTCGCGCCCCTCGGCCACCCGTAGGGCCCTGCGCTCCCTGGCCGAGTACGCCACCAGGAAGACGATGCCCACGGCCAGGATCATGCTGAGGTCGCGGTTCACCTGCCCGGCCCACGCGCCGCTGACGAGCAGCCCCACGACGGCCACGACCCCGACGGGCACGGACGCGGTCAGGGGCAGGCGGGCGGCAGCCGTACCGACAGTCACGAACATCGCGGCCAGGGCAGGTCCGCCCTGCGCCACCGAGTCGAGCGCCAGCGCGAGCACCACCGCCACGGCCAGCAGCACCGCCTTCGCCGGCAGCTCCCCGACCGCCCGCACCGCCACCGTCCACCACGGCTCCAGGTCCAGCGGGTACGGCGAGCCCGCCCGACCACCCACACCCCGAGCAGAAGCCGCACCGTGGCCACCCACGGTCGAAGAGGCAGCACGCCCTACTCCGGAGGCGGGCGGAAGGGAGGTATGCCGCGCTTCGGAGGTAGGTGCAGGAGTGGTGTGCCGTACTTCGGGGGCGAGTGGAGGCGTGGCACGCCTTACTTCGGGAGCGACACGCCATGCGTCAGACGCGGGCGGAGGAGTGGTGCGCCCCGCTTCGGGGGTGGGTGCAGGGGCGCCAGGCCGTGGGTCTGAGGTGGGTGCAGGGGTGGCATGCCCTACCTCGGGGGCGGCGCGCCGTGCGTCAGAGGCGGGTGGCGGGGTGGCATGCCCTACTTCGGGGGTGGGGCGCCGTGTGTCTGAGGCGGGTGGAGGGGTGGCGTGTTGTGGTTCAGGGGGTGGGGGGAGGGTTGGCCAGGGGAGGAGGTCGGCGAGGCGGGGGTGGTCCCAGTCGGGAGGGAAGATCGCCAGGGAGAGGGCGAGGATGAGGCCGCCGGTGAGCAGCGCGACCGTGAGCCCCACGCCCGATACCCCGAACCCGGGCTCGGACCTGGCCTGCGAGACCACGAACAGCACGATCGCCACCACGCGCAGCGCGCTGGTGGCGATCCTGCCCTTGCCGAAGGTCATGGAGTCAGCTTCTCATCGCCGCGGGAACCTGGACGAGCCAGGTCAGACGAGGGTGGCGGCCCGCGGCGCGCCGGCCAGCATGCGCCCGCGACGGGTGACGAGCAGCGACTGGACGCCGATGGTGAGGCCGATGAACAGCAGCAGGCCCCCGGTCGACACGGCCAGCCCGAGGGCGGCGCCCGCGAAGTACAGCCCGACGCGGGAGGCGATCGAGACCACCCACGCGAGCAGCGTCCAGCCGGTGGCCTTGGACCAGGTGACGCCGGCCGCGTCGTGCCACACGCGCACGGTCGCGGCCCTGACCACGCCGAACACGACGGCGCACACGACCTCCACGGCGACCAGCGCGATGCTGACCCCGAGGTGGCCGGAGTCGACGATGCCCCCGCTGGCCAGGCCGAGGACAGCCAGGGCGATGGCGAGGTAGAGGATGCCCGGCCGTTCGGTGGGCCGGGTCATCATCTGCCGGTAGACGATGATGAGCGCGGCCAGCGGGACGATCACGGTGAGCAGAGGCGTGTCCATGCCCTCGACGGTAGGGATCGGCCCGGGGGCGGCGGATCGGCCCGGGGGTTGAGCCGGAGATCTCCACCCACGGGTGGAGTCAGACCCGGCGGGAGGTGCTCACCTACATCATCTCTGTCAGAGGGGGAGGGAGTCGAGCGTGGCGGCCGCGAGCCGGTCGATGTCGTCGAGTACGGTCGTGGCGTGCCTGGCCATCATCCCGGCCGCCCCGGTGGGCAGCACGCTGTGCGCCGAGCGGTGAACAGCCGCACGCCGACCTCCCGTTCCAGCGCCGCCATCTGCTGCGACACGGCGGAGCGGTATAGCCGAGCCGGTCGGCCGCGGCGGGGAAGGAGCCGCGCTGGATCACCTCGCGCAGGGTGCGCGGATGCTCGGGCTTCGGCACTGGAGGTTCGCCTTTGTGACCTTTCGCACGCTCATGGCGGACACTTACAGTGATGGCCCATGACGATCCGGGTATTCCGCAACGCCGTGATCCACACGGGAGACGACACCAAACCCCTGGCCAGTGCCCTCGCCGTCGACGGCGGGACCCTGGTGGCGGTGGGCGGCGAGGCGGAGGTCCGCGCCGCGGTGGGCGGTCAGGCGGAACTGGTCGACCTCGACGGCGTCGCCGTACTGCCGGGCCTGTATGACGCGCACATCCACACCGCGAGCTTCGCGCGCGGGCTGAGCGAGGTGGACCTGCGCGGCGCCCGGTCGCTCGAGGAGGCGCTGGCGCGGATCGCGGAGCACGCCGTACGGCTGCCGCCGGGCGCGTGGCTGTTCGGCGGGCGCTGGAACAGCAACACCTGGGACCGCCCCGTCCAGCCCGACCGGCACTCGCTCGACGGCGTCTGCCCGGCGAGGGGTTCCGGATCGTCGCGGTCAAGGCGGGTGACGTGCGCCGTCTGTCCCGCCACGTGGGCGAGGTGAAGATCCCGAAGGTGGGGTGGGTGCGGTTTCGCTGGTCGCGTGCCGTACCGGACGCAGTGAAGTCCTTCCGGGTCACCCGCGACCGTGCAGGGCGCTGGCATGTCGCGTTCGCCGCCATCCCGGAGTCGATCCCTGCACCGGGCGCAGGCCAGATGGTGGGCGTGGATCGGGGCGTGGTCGTGTCGGCGGCGCTGTCCACGGGCGAGATGCTGTCGGCTGCCGGGCTGCGCCAGGCGGAGAAGGCGCGGCTGCTGCGGCTGTTGCGCAAGCTGGCCCGGGCCAGACGCGGTTCCTGTCGGCGCGCCATGGTCAAGGCCGCGATCGCGAAGCTGAAGGCGCGTGAGGTCGATCGGCGCAAGGACTGGGCGGAGAAGGTCTCCACCGACCTGGCGCGGCGTTTCGACGTGATCGCGGTCGAAGACTTGAAGATCGGCACCATGACCCGGTCCGCGAAAGGCGCCACCGAGCGGCCGGGCAGCAACGTCGGTGCCAAGGCCGGACTCAACCGCGGCATCCTGGCCGCCGGATGGGGCCGGCTGGTTCAGCGGCTGGAGCATAAGGCTCCAGGCCGGGTCGTCAAGGTCAGCCCCGCGTACACGAGTCAGCGTTGCTCGGCGTGCGGGATCGTGGATGCTAAGTCGCGCGAGAGCCAAGCCGACTTCGCCTGCCGGTCCTGCGGATACGCCTGCAACGCCGACGTGAACGCGGCCAGAAACATCGAACACGCGGCAGGGCATGCCGTGTCTGCGCGGGAAGGGCCACGGGTTGCCGGGCCGGTGCACCGCGAACCTCGACCTGTCCTCCTCTCAGCGTGAGATGGGTTGGAATCCCCCGCCTTCAGGCGGGGGAGGAAGTCAACTGAGCACCGAGTACAGGGCGCCGGTGAGGGAGGCGCGCGAGTCGTCCTGGTCGATCGACCACATCATCGACCCGCCCAGCCCCTTGAAGCGGATGTAGGCCGCCTTCTCGACCAGCACCGCCGGGTCGTCGTAGGACCAGAACTCGTTGCCGTCGTAGAGCCACTGCGTGCCGGTCCGCAGGTCCCTGTACCGCTTGCCGGGCTTGTTCACCAGCTCCTTGTAGTCCTCGGTGCCCGGGCCCCACTTGCCGGGCGCGGGTCCGGTGGCGGGCTGGTAGAGGCCGTCGCCGCCCTTGACGCCGGTCCACCCCTGGCCGTAGGCGGGGACGCCGACCACGATCTTGCGGGCGGGGGCGCCGCGCGACAGGTAGTCGCGCACGGTCTGGTCCACGCTGTACCTGATCGGGTTGGGGTCGCGGCGGTCGGTGAAGAGGTTGCCGTTGTGCCCGGTCCGCGGCTCCCAGGTGCCGTGCAGGTCGTACCCCTGGACGGTGGCGAAGTCGAGCTGGCGGAAGATGCTGGCCACCTCGAACCCGGCGTCGATCTTCGCCGCCGCCGCGGGCAGGAACGCGGTCAGCTGCGTGTCAGGCGAGAACTCCCGCAGCTGCCGCCTGAGCTCGACCAGGAAGGCCGTGAAGTTCTGCTTGTCCTCGGGCCTGATGACGTTCCCGTCGTTGCCCGCCGAGCCCGGCCACTCCCAGTCGAGGTCGATCCCGTCGAACACCCCGGCGCCCGCGCCCGCCTCCAGCCCGGGCAGGTTCCCGCGCAGCCACAGGTCGACGCACGACTGCGCGAGCCTGGCGCGCGATTCGGGCGTCAGCACCGCGTCCGAGAAGTACTTCGAGCCCGTCCACCCGCCGAGCGAGATCAGCACCTTCAGCCCCGGATGCTTGGCCTTCAGCTTGCGCAGCTGGTTGAGGTTGCCGTTGAGCGCCTGCCCCGGCTCGTCGGCGACGCCGTCGACGCTCTCCTCGGCCGAGACCGGCCGCTGCCAGTCGGCCCACGGGTCGGCCGAGTAGCACGAGCCCTCGGCGTTGACGAACCCGAACGCGTAGTTGACGTGGGTCAGCTTGCCGGCCGCGCCGCTGGTCTCCATGTCCTTGACGTGGAAGTCGCGCCCGTAGATCCCCCACTGGATGAAGTAGGCGACCCGCTTGAACCCGACGCGCGCCTCTGCAGGTGCCGAGACGGCCGCGAGACCGAGTAAGAGCGAAACCACGGCGATCAGGATCTTCTTCACGAGGCGGCTCCCGGACGCTCACTTATAGGAAACTTTCCTATAAGTTGTCGCGATCGTAGAACCCTCATCCACGCCCGTCAACGCCCCACGATGTCGGCGACGGTCGCGCCAGTTGGGGCTCGTTTGCAATGCGCTGGTCCGACCCACGCCCACGGGGCGGGCACACTGGTAGATGTGCCTTCCACACTTCCTGACGGCGAGACAGCGCCCGCCTCGGGCGAGCTGCCCGCGAGCGCCCTGGAGACCCTGGGCGAGCGGCCGTTCGGCTTCTACGTGCACGTGCCGTTCTGCGTCACGCGGTGTGGATACTGCGACTTCAACACCTACACCGCGACCGAGCTCGGCCCGGGCGCGTCGCAGCGCGACTACGCCGACACTGTCATCGAGGAGATCCGGCTCTCCCGGAAGGTACTGAACAAGGACGTCCCCGTGGAGACCGTGTTCTTCGGCGGCGGCACTCCCACGCTGCTCCCGGCCGCCGACCTGGGCAGGATCCTGCGGGCGATCGACGAGGAGTTCGGCCTGCGGCAGGGCGCCGAGGTGACCACGGAGGCCAACCCCGAGTCCGTCGACCAGCGATCCCTGGACGAGCTGAGAGGCCAGGGCTTCACCCGGATCAGCTTCGGCATGCAGAGCGCCCGCGAGCACGTACTGAAGGTCCTGGACAGGACCCACACCCCTGGCAGGCCGCAGCAGGCCGTGCGGGAGGCAAGGAAGGCGGGGTTCGAGCACGTCAACCTCGACCTCATCTACTCCACACCGGGCGAGACCGACGACGACTGGCGGGCCTCGCTCGAGGCCGCCATCGCCGCCGAGCCCGACCACGTGTCGGCGTACTCGCTGATCGTCGAGGAGGGCACCAGGCTCGCGGCCCGCATCAGGCGCGGCGAGCTGCCGATGCCCGACGACGACGTGGCCGCCGACCGCTACGTGGTCGCCGACGAGCTGCTCGAGGCCGCCGGTTTCCGCTGGTACGAGGTGTCCAACTGGGCGACCTCCGACGCCGCGCGCTGCCGCCACAACCTGCTGTACTGGACCGGCGGCGACTGGTGGGCGGCGGGCCCGGGCGCGCACAGTCACGTCGGCGGCACCCGCTGGTGGAACGTCAAGCACCCCGCCGCCTACGCCCGCCGCCTGTCCGAGGGGGTGTCCCCGGCGCAGGCGCGCGAGGTGCTGACGGCGGACGACCGCGCGGCCGAGCGCCTCATGCTGGAGGTACGGCTGGCCACCGGCTACCCGCTCGCCGCCCTTCAGGCGAACACGGTGGTGGCCGACGCGCTGGCCAGGGGCCTGCTGGAGGTCGAGGCGTTCAAGACGGGCACCGCCGTGCTCACCCGGAAGGGCCGCCTGCTGGCCGACGCGCTCATTCGAGACCTGCTGACCTGACCCTGACTCACCCGGCGGCCCGGAGGCCGGGGAACGCCGGGTGATCGGGGGCGGCTCGTACCTGTGCCACGAGTCGTACTGCCACCGCCAGCAGCGGCAACCGCGCTTTCAGAATCGTCAGCTGATCATCCGGATGCTGATCGGGTAACGGTAGTTCTCGCCCCGGTTGGCGGCCAGCGCCGCCTGGATGTGGAAGATCAGCGAGATCACCCAGATCACCGGGAACAGCAGGAGCCCGATGAGGATGAACGACAGGACGAACGCCACGATGTAGCCGATGAACATCGTGATCTGGAAGTTCAACGCCTCGGCCGACTGGTCCCTGACGTAGGGGGACTCGTCCTTCTTCATCAGGTAGATGATCAGTGGACCGATCCATGACACGAGCAGGCCGAGCAGATGGGCCAGCATGGCCATCGTGGTGTCGTCGCTGCCCGGGCGCGGGCCGTACTGTCCCGGCACGTGCGGCGGGCGCTGCTGAGGAGCCGAGTAACCGTAGCCGGGCTGCTGGTAGCCGGGCGGCGGGGTCGGCGGCTGGCCGTAGCCGTACCCCTGCTGGGGTCCTGACTCCGGCTGCTGTTCGGGGTAATCCTGACTCATGATGCCTCCGTGGTGACGAAGTCGATCAGTTCCTCGACCCGGCCCAGCAATTCGGGCTCCAGGTCGGTATAGGTGGAGACGGCCCCGAGAATCCGCCGCCACGCCTCGGCCGGCTCCATGCGCCAGCCGAGTGCCGCGATCACGCCCTCCTTCCACGGCACCCCGCGCGGCACGTCGGGCCAGCCCGGGATGCGCAGGACGGACGGTTTGACCGCCTGCCAGATGTCGATGTACGGATGTCCGACGATCAGCACGTGCTCGGAGGTGACCTGGGCGGCGATCCGGCTCTCCTTCGAACCGGGCACCAGATGGTCGACCAGCACGCCCAGCCTGCGTCCAGGCTCGGGCTCGAACTCGGCCACGATGGACGGCAGGTCGTCCACGCCCTCCAGGTACTCCACCACGACCCCCTCTACCCGCAGGTCGTGGCCCCAGATCTTCTCGACCAGCGCCGCGTCGTGGACGCCCTCGACGTAGATGCGGCTCTGCCTGGCCACCCGTGCCCGCAGCCCCTCGACCACGGTGGAGCCTGAGGCGCTGCGCCTGGGGCCCGCGGGTGTGGCGGCCGGCCGTACCAAGGTCACGGCCTTGCCCTCGAGCAGGAACGCGGCCGGGGCGAGCGGGAAGAGCCGGCGCTTGCCGAAACGGTCCTCCAGGGTGACGGCCTCCTTGTCGCAGGCCACGACCGCGCCGCAGAAGCCGCTCTCGGCGTCCTCCACGACCAGGTCGTACTCCGCGGGCACCAGAGGGATCTTGCCCTTGCCCGGCCGCCGCCAGTTCCCCGCGAGAACATCACCCTCGTACACACGGGGACCGTAGCAAATCACCCGCCCGCCGCAAGCCGCTTGCGGTGACTCCCACGCCGCACCAGCACGACGATCGTGACCACGATCGCCGCCAGGATGCCGATCAGCGGGATCACGACGAACGCCACCGCGCTGCCCACCAGACCGCTTGCCGCGCCGGTCAGCTCCCTGCCCACGCCGAAGCGCGTGTCGGGGTTCTTCTCCTGGGTGGTGCAGGTGATCTGGTACTGGCCCTTGCTCGGGGCGTTGATCACCAGGATCTCCTCCCAGGACCTGCCGTTCAGCTCGACCGTCTGGTTGATCGGGGTGTTGGCCAGCTTCGCGCCACCGGAGATCTGGCACTGGTAGTGGACCAGCTGACCCCGGGTCACGTAGAGGGCCGGGCTCTCGGCCGGATCGACCGTCACCGTCACCTGCTCGTCGGCGGCGAAGACCTTGGTCGGCGCCACGTTCGCCACCGTGCTGACTATGCCCGTGGCGAACACGCCCACCCCGACCGCGATACACACCACCGCGACCAGCCACCCCACCGCAATCCACCACAAACGCGGCCTGACTGCCTTCGGATCGACAGGTCGGGCGAACTGCTGATAACCGTACGGAGGGGGCATCTGGTACGGCTGGCCGCCATACTGGGGCGGCGGCGGAGGAGGAGGTTGCTGGCCATAGTACGGACCCGGACCCGGCGGGGGACCGTACTGCGGAGGCTGTGAATCGTCGGTCATGTCGGCCAGTGTGAGCCCCATGGCTTGCAGTACGCCAGCAGCGCTCTGTTATCGCACCGTGAGGGCCGGAGCCGTACACTTGGCACTCGGGAACACAGAGTGCTAGATCTGGCGTTTCCTGATAGACGGAGGCAGGAGGTGAGCACGTGCTCGACGATCGGAAGCTGGCGGTGCTCCGCGCCATTGTCGAGGACTACGTGTCCACCAACGAACCGGTGGGCTCCAAGGCGCTCGCGGAGCGCCACAACCTCAGGGTCTCCCCGGCGACGGTCAGGAACGACATGGCCGCGCTCGAGGAGGAGGGCTACATCGCCCAGCCGCACACCAGCGCGGGCAGGGTGCCGACCGACAAGGGCTACCGGCTGTTCGTCGACAAGCTCTCGCAGGTCAAGCCCCTTTCCGGCGCCGAGCGGCGGGCGATCGAGACGTTCCTGGTGGGCGCCGTCGACCTGGACGACGTGGTCACCCGCACCGTGCGCCTGCTGGCCCAGCTGACCCGGCAGGTCGCCGTCGTGCAGTACCCGACGCTGACCCGCTCGACCGTGCGCCACGTGGAGCTGGTGCCGCTGTCGGAACGCCGGGTGATGCTCGTGCTCATCACCAACACCGGCCGCGTGGAGCAGCGCGTCATCGAACTGCCCGAGGTCGTCGAGGACACCCGCATCGCCCACCTGCGGGCGGTGCTGAACGCCTGCCTCGACGGCTGCGGTCTGAGCAACGTCCCCGACCTGGTGGCCGACCTGCCCGAGCGGCTGCCCGTCGAGGACAGACCCGCGGTGGCCACGATCCTGTCGGTGCTGCTCGAGACCCTGGTGGAGCGGCACGACGAGAAGATCGTCTTCGCCGGCGCGGCCAACCTGGCGGGCGCCGACTTCGCCACCGGGCTGCGTGACGTGCTCGAGGCGCTGGAAGAGCAGGTCGTGCTCATGCGGCTGCTCGGCGAGACTTCCTCCGACATCCCATCCGAGCTCACCGTGCGCATCGGCTCAGAGAACCCCTACCTGCGCGGCACATCCGTCGTCGCGACCGGATACGGTTCTGGCAACAACCAGTTGGCCCGGCTCGGCGTACTCGGGCCGACCAGGATGGACTATCCCGTGACGATGGGCGCCGTGCGCGCGGTGGCACGCTACGTCAGCCAGATCCTGGCTGCATCATAAGAGGTCGATAAGTGGCAAACAGCGACTACTACGCCACCCTCGGGGTGCGCCGTGACGCCAGTCAGGACGAGATCAAGAAGGCGTATCGCCGCCTGGCCCGCGAGCTGCACCCTGACGTGAATCCCGATCCCGAGACGCAGGAGCGTTTCAAGGAGATCACGCAGGCCTACGAGGTGCTGTCCGACCCCAACAAGCGCCAGATGTACGACCTGGGCGCCGACCCCTTCCAGAGCGCGGGTGCGGGAGCCGGAGCCGGCGGCTTCGGCGCGGGCTTCCCCTTCAGCGACATCATGGACGCCTTCTTCGGTACGGCGGGCGGCTCGCGAGGCCCGCGCTCCCGTGCCAGGCGGGGCCGCAACGCCACCATCCGGGTCGAGCTCGACCTGCGCGAGACCGCGTTCGGCACCACCCGCGAGCTGGTCGTCGACACCGCCGTGCTGTGCGAGGTGTGCCAGGGCGCCGGCACCGCGCCGGGCACCCACCCCGACACCTGCGACATGTGCAACGGCCGGGGCGAGATCTCCCAGGTGACGCGCTCGTTCCTGGGCCAGGTCATGACTTCGCGCCCCTGCCCGCAGTGCGGCGGCTTCGGCACGATCATCCGCCACCCCTGCCAGGAGTGCTCCGGCGACGGCCGCGTCCGCACCCGCCGCACGATCAAGGTCCGCATCCCTGCGGGCGTCGAGGACGGCACCCACATCCAGCTGGCCGGCGAGGGCGAGGTCGGCCCCGGCGGCGGCCCCCCCGGCGACCTGTTCCTGGAGATCGTCGAGCGGCCGCACGAGATCTTCGAACGGCGCGGCGACGACCTGCACTGCACGGTCCAGATCCCGATGACCGCCGCCGCCCTCGGCACCATCCTCACCGTCGAGACCCTCGACGGCTCCGAGGAGGTCGACGTCCGGCCGGGCACGCAGTCGGGCCAGGTCATCACCATGTTCGGGCGCGGCGTGCAGCGCCTCAACGAGACGGGCCGCGGCGACCTGCTGATCCACGTGAACGTCGAGACGCCCATGCGCCTCGAGCCCGCTCAGGAGGAGCTGCTGCGCGAGCTGGCCAAGCTGCGCGGCGAGGAGCGCCCGCCCGGCAAGTTCGCCCCCGGCCAGCAGGGCTTCTTCTCCCGCCTCCGCGACGCCTTCAACGGCCGCTGACCCGCCGGCTCAGGACGCCAGGAAGTCGAAGAGGAACCCGACGAGGAACAGCCCCAGAGCGAACCAGCGGGCCGGGTGCGCAGGTCGCGCCCGGTCCAGCAGGAAAGCGAGCCCGTAGGCCACGGGCAGGCACAGCCCGTAGATCACCAGGGTCCAGGGCACCCAGAAGAACACCGCGATCAGTGCGTGGGCCCACAGGTCAGGGACATGGACGAAGGCGTCCGCGACCGCGTCGGATCCCGTGGATCTTCCCGTCACGTGGAACACCAGAGCGGCGGCTCCCCACGTCAGGAGAAACAGGCCCATGCCCGCCAGCAACCAGTATGACGAAACCTGAGGAAGGCGGGGCACCGGCTGGCCCGTCCTCTCCATGATCGCCAGCGAGGCCGCGATCAGGCCGAAAACGGGAACACAGCAGGCGAGAATCCACAGGATCACGGCCAGCACCGAGTGCCCCCTGCCGTGCGTCTTCGCCCAGGAGATCCCGGACAGGCGCCCGCCGAAGGCTCGCAGCGACTCAGGGCCCACCAGGTCGAGCAGGACCGTCAAGCCCGCGAGGAACTGCAGTGCCTTCCCCCATCGCCCCCAGACGAACAGCGGGTGCCCCCACAGGGGCGCGCCGGTGAGTTGCTGGCCGTCGATCCAGCGTGCCAATAAGTCCCAGAGTTCCCCCACAGAGGCATCATGCGTGCCCGGTATACCCGCGTCCACGGCAGTGGATCGTAGAGTGGCGGCGGGGCCGGACGGTTGATGAGTGCTCGTGGAGTGATCGCGGATGAGTGTGCCTGTTTTCCTGGCGGATGAGCTGGGCGGGTCCGAGGTGATCCTGGACGGACCCGAGGGGCGGCACGCGGCGACCGTGCGGCGGCTGCGCGCCGGGGAGCGGGTCGACCTGACCGACGGGGCGGGGTCCGTGGCCGAGTGCGTCGTGCGGGAGGTGCTCAAGGACGCGCTGCGGCTCGACGTGCTCGACCGATACGACGTGCCGGCGCCCGAGCCGCGGCTGGTGGTCGTCCAGGGGCTGCCCAAGGGCGACAGGGGCGAACTGGCCGTGGAGATGATGACCGAGGTGGGCGTCGACGTCGTCGTGCCCTGGTCCGCCGCGCGCAGCATCACCCAGTGGAAGGGCGACAAGGTGGCCAAGGCGCTGGGGCGGTGGCGCTCGACGGCGCGGGAGGCGGGCAAGCAGGCCCGCAGGTTCCACCTGCCCGAGGTGGCGGATCTGGCCTCCACCGCCGGCGTGGCCGCGCTGCTCGCCGACGCCGCGCTGGGGATCGTGCTGCACGAGGAGGCCACCGCGACGCTGTCCTCGCTGGAACTGCCCGCGAGCGGCGACATCGTGATCGTCGTCGGGCCGGAGGGCGGGATCGCCGGGGAGGAGCTCGCCAGGTTCGAGGCCGCGAAAGCCGTACCGGTTCTGCTCGGGTCCACCGTGCTGAGGACCTCGACGGCGGGGGTGGCGGCGGCCGCGGTGCTGCTCGCGCGGACCGGGCGCTGGTGACCCCTACTGGGGCGTGTTCGTGGCCGGCGCGCCGTTCAGCGGTGTGGCGGCCTGGCTGGTGGAAGGGGCCGGGGCATCCGGCACGCACCCCTCGGCGGGGCAGGTCGTGATCGGCGTGAGCGTGTCCGTCGGGGACGGCGTGGGGCTCGCCGAGGGGGTGGTGGGACAGTCCGTCGTCTCCGGCTCGGCCTGCGCCTCGTCGCTAGGGCACGGCGTGGGCGTGGGCGTCGGGGTCGGCGTGGGGCTGGGCTTGCTCGTCGACCTCTCCGTGGCCCGCTGCGAGGGACGGCTGGTCGGCGAGGTGGACGGCACCACGACCACGGGCGGCGGGTCGCTGTGCACCGGCTTGGTCGGCGCGGGCCTGCTGGTCGAGGACTCCGTGGGGGCGGTCGTGTAGTTCTGCGGCTGGATCGTCTCGGTCACCTTGGCCCGGAGGTCGGGGATGACCATGATGATCGTCCCCGCTACCAGGACCGCGCTGGCGGCGGCCGCGCCGGCCCGCCACCAGAACATGCTACGGACGCCGCGTCGCTCGATCCGAGCGCGGATGATCTCCAGCCCTTCCGGAGAGGGCACGACCGCGTCGGCCTCCGCGCGGAGCACACGGCGCAGGACGTCGCCGTACTCGTCGGGCGGCTGGGTCATGACATTTTCTCCAGGACGGATCGCAGAGCGGCCATGCCACGGGCTGTGTGGCTCTTGACCGCGCCCTTGCTGATGCCCATGGCGTGGGCTATCTCAGCCTCGGACAGATCACCGTAGTACCGAAGGACAAGTGCCTCTCTCTGACGGGTGGGCAGGGCGCGTAAAGCCTCGATGACGGCAGAGCGTTCCAACTCGCCGATGGCGCCGTTCTCGGCGCTCGGAGCGTCAGGCAGGCCCTTGGGAGCGTACTTCTCGACGACCGCGCGGTGACGCAGCACGGAACGGGATCTGTTGACGACAGATTGCCGTAAGTAGGCGAGTGCTTTGTCGGGGTCACGCAGTCTGCGCCAGGCGCCATGGATGGCGACGAACGCGTCCTGCACGACTTCCTCCGCTGTTGCTATGTCGCGCACCAGCAACACTGCGAGACGCACCAACGACCGAAAGTGCGCACTGTAGAGCGCAGTCACGGCCATGTCGGCGTCCCACCCGACCGGCACCGCCCCCAACGACCTGTCGGCCAGAAGGGTTTCGGTGGTCACATCAGTGGGACGCGCGGCCTTCCCTGAGGGTTTACGCTCTTCCGGTTCCTTAGAGGGCATAACCCAGTCGTGTCCTCGCCAGGTGGCCTCGCCCGAGCCTGAATCGTCGTTTTCTGGTGAAGTGTCGCACACACACCCTAACCGCGTGGATCTTCCTTCGCACGACACGACGGATTACCGATTGGCAACGGACAAAGGGGTTCCCGGTCGTTCCAGGTCAAGCGGAACTTCCGATCTAGACTGTCCTGGTCGGTAGGGTTGCTCGCGTGACGGACTGTCTTTTCTGCAAGATCGTGGCCAAGGAGATTCCGGCCGACATCGTCCACGAGACGGACCGGACTCTCGCCTTCCGCGACATCAACCCCCAGGCGCCCACGCACGTCCTGGTCATCCCGAAACAGCATCACGCCAACGCCTTCGAGCTGGCCCAGGCCGACGACGGCCTCGCCGACGACCTTCTCAAGGCCGCCCACGCCGTGGCCGTCCAGGACGGCGTCGCGGAGACGGGCTACCGCGTGGTCCTCAACACCGGCCCCGGCGCCGGCCAAACCGTCTTCCACGTCCACGCCCACCTCCTGGGCGGCCGCCCCCTCCTCTGGCCGCCGGGCTAGCGCACCGCCCACACGGCGGGCCACGGGACTCGGTCGGGTGGTTCAGGGTGGAGTCGTGGCGGCGGGGAAGGAGAACCGACTCGCCAGAAGCGCCGGTCGGGGGCCCTCGGCCGAAGTGCGGGGGGCGGCCGGTGGGAGTGGCTCGCCGTAAAGGATCAAGGAGTTTCGGGCAGGGGACAGAGCAGCCGGGGACGGGTGATATTGGCGCGAGCGATTGGGCTGGTCCCGGCTACGATGGGTGGTGAACTACAGCCTAGACACCCGGAGGCTTCAGGCCGCTGGCCTGCCCATGTCCGAACTACATGAATCCCGACGGTCGGCACCTCCCTCGCGTACTCAGGCTAAGGTGCTGATTCCGGACGAATACCCGATGGTCAGCCTCCTGGGCTCTCGTGACGAGCTGCTGCGCGTCATCGAGGGTGCTTTCCGGGCCGACATTCACGTCCGCGGCAACGAGATCACCGTCACCGGCACTCCCGACGAGAGCGGCGCCGTGGTGCGCCTGTTCGAGGAGCTGGTGGAGGTGCTCCGCAACGGCGGCGAGCTGACCCCCGACGCGGTCGAGCGCAGCATCGCGATGCTGAAGATGACCTCCGACCGCCCCGCCGAGGTGCTGTCCCTCGACATCCTGTCCTCCCGCGGCCGGACGATCCGCCCCAAGACGGTCAACCAGAAGCGGTACGTCGACGCGATCGACAAGCACACGATCGTGTTCGGCATCGGGCCCGCGGGCACGGGCAAGACCTATCTCGCCATGGCCAAGGCCGTGCGGGCGCTGCAGGAGAAGCGGGTCAACCGGATCATCCTGACCAGGCCGGCGGTGGAGGCGGGCGAGCGGCTCGGCTTCCTCCCGGGCACGCTCTACGAGAAGATCGACCCCTACCTGCGGCCGCTCTACGACGCGCTGCACGACATGCTCGACCCCGACTCGATCCCCAAGCTCATGGCAGCGGGCACGATCGAGGTCGCCCCCCTGGCGTACATGCGCGGACGTACCCTCAATGACGCGTTCATCATCCTCGACGAGGCACAGAACTCCTCGGCCGAGCAGATGAAGATGTTCCTGACGCGTCTCGGCTTCAACTCCAAGATCGTGGTGACCGGTGACGTCACGCAGGTCGACCTGCCTACGGGCACGACCAGCGGGCTGCGCGTGGTCCAGGAGATCCTGGCGGACATCGACGACATCCACTTCGCCAGGTTGACCAGCAGCGACGTGGTCCGCCACAAGCTGGTGAGCGAGATCGTCGACGCCTACGGCCGTTACGACGCGCTCCAGGAGCCCAAGCAGATCCAGCAGCAGCGAGGCAAGCGCCGATGAGCATCGAGATCAACAACGAGTCCGGCGTCGAGGTCGACGAGGAGGACCTGGTCGCCCTGGCCGCGCACGTGCTGGCGGCCATGGAGGTCAACCCGCTGGCCGAGCTGTCCATCCTCGCGGTCGACGAGGAGACGATGACCCAGCACCACGAGAAGTGGATGGGCGAGCCAGGCCCGACCGACGTGCTCGCCTTCCCGATGGACGAGCTGCGTCCGGGCGGCGGCGGGGGCGCGCGCGGCGACGCCGACAGCCCCGCCGACCCGGCGCTGCTCGGCGACGTGGTGCTCTGCCCGCAGGTGGCCGCCAAGCAGGCCACCGAGGCGGGCCACAGCACCCAGGACGAGCTGGAGCTGCTGACCACGCACGGCATCCTGCATCTGCTCGGCTACGACCACGCCGAGCCGGAGGAGCACAAAGAGATGTTCGGCCTGCAGGCCCGGCTCCTGGAGTCGTGGCGGGCGCGGTGAACGCCTGGTTGCTGCTGGCCATCGCACTGGTCGTGTGCGGTGGCCTGATCGCCAGCGCCGAGACGGCGCTGACGCGCATCTCCCGCGTGCGGGCCGAGGAGTTCGTCCGCGAGAACCGGCGGGGCGCGCGCACCCTGCAGGCGATCGTCACCGATCCGCCCCGCTACCTGAACCTGCTGCTGCTGTTGCGGATCAGTTGCGAGCTGATCGCCACGGTGATCGCGACCCTGCTCTTCATCGACCTGCTGCACGACCAGGGCTGGGCCTACGTGTGGGCGGCCGTGGTGATGATCGTGGTCAGCTACGTGATCGTCGGCGTCTCGCCCCGCACGCTCGGGCGCCAGCACGCCGAGCCGATCGCCCTGGCCAGCGCGCCCATCGTGTCCGGGCTGACGCGGATCTTCGGGCCGCTGCCCAAGCTGCTCATCCTGCTGGGCAACGCGCTCACACCGGGCAAGGGGTTCCGCGAGGGGCCGTTCACCTCGGAGGCGGAGCTGCGCGACCTGGTCGACCTGGCCGAGGAGCGGCGCGTCATCGAGCCGGACGAGCGCGAGATGATC
Organism: Nonomuraea sediminis; assembly: GCF_018531495.1. GTDB lineage: Bacteria > Actinomycetota > Actinomycetes > Streptosporangiales > Streptosporangiaceae > Nonomuraea > Nonomuraea sediminis. The sequence continues at coordinate 381,641 of NZ_JAHDTI010000005.1, read as the reverse complement.
CACTCGGTGTTCGAGCTGGGCGACACGCTGGTGCGCGAGGTGATGGTGCCGCGCACCGACATGGTGTTCATCGAGCGCGGCAAGACGCTCAACCAGGCGCTCTCGCTCCACCTGCGCAGCGGCTTCTCCCGCATCCCCGTCGTGGGCGAGAACGAGGACGACGTCATCGGCATCGCCTACCTCAAGGACATCATCCGGCGCGTCCACGAGACCGGCGAGGGCACGGACAAGGTCGACTCGATCATGCGCCCGGCCACCTACGTGCCCGAGAGCAAGCCCATCGACCAGCTGCTGCGCGAGATGCAGGCCAGGCAGATCCACCTGGCCATCGTCATCGACGAGTACGGCGGCACGGCGGGCCTGGTCACGATCGAGGACGTGCTCGAGGAGATCGTCGGCGAGATCACCGACGAGTACGACCAGGAGGCGCCGCGGGTCGAGACCATGTCCGACGGGGCGGTCAGGGTGACGGCTCGGATGCCGGTGGACGAGCTGGGCGAGTTGTTCGACACCGAGATCGAGGTGGACGACGTGGAGACCGTCGGCGGGCTGCTCGCGCACGCGCTCGGGCGGGTCCCGATCGCCGGGTCGCAGGCGGAGGTGGCCGGGTTGCAGCTCACGGCCGAGAGCCTGGCCGGGCGGCGCAACCGGATCAGCACCGTGGTGGTGCGCCCGGTCAGACCACCGAAGGACGACCAGGTCGCCGCCCAGGCCGAGCAGGACTGACGCTTCCCAAGGCCCGCCGTACACGACCTCTCAGGCCGGCACGGCGGGCTTTGCCGTACAGGCCGCGAATGCTGTACGGCGGGCCAGGTCGGAGGGCGGGTGCCGTGGTGCGTGGTTTGCCGCAAGTGTTCTACAAGTCTTCTGCAAGCACTGTGCCCCACTCTGATGTCAGACGCCCGGTGCGGCGGGCGTCACCGAGGAGCAGCCGATCGCCGGGTGGGGTTCGCGGCGAGAAGATGGCTCCCTGGGGGGACGGCAACGTCCGGCCGGCTAGCCGGTCGTGGCGTTGCTCGGCGTAAAAGGGTGCTCTCGCCAGATTTCCGGCGAGGGCACCCTTTGAGCGTTTGTTGGGAAGTCCGGTGGATTGCCACATTCGCGAATGGGGGATTCTGCGTCCGGGGGGAATCATGGAACGCGGACTGCGGGTCATGGTGCTCGGGCTGCTCCTCGCCGGCCTGGCGGGATGCGGGAGCACCACCACGAGCGCTCACACGGACGTGCAGGCGGAGGACAAGCTCCGGGAGATCCTGAACAAGGACCCCGCGCTGCCCGACGGATTCTCCGCGCGCGCCCAGCAGGCCTGGCGGGTCCCGTTCGCGCCGGGGAGCCGCGAGTGCCGTGCCGTACTCGGACCCGCCGGCGGGCACGCGCCGCGGCGCGCGCTGACGGCGCAGGCGGCGGCCAGCTACCAGGGCGACGGGCTGGGCGAGGTGCTCGCGGTGGGGCTGGCCAGGTACGCGGGTTCCGAGGCCGAGGGGCACCTCGACGACCTGGGCAAGGCGCTGCGGGAGTGCCGGGGCATGCGCGCCGAGGACGGGACCGACCTGCGGCTGATGCCGCTCGCGATCAGGGGCGTGGGCGACGAGGCGGTGGGCGGCGAGCTGCGCGGCCGGCTGAACGGCTACCCCTACGCGCTGGACGTGATGCTCGTGCGGACGGGCGACACGCTGGTCTCGGTGGTCCACACCGGCATCGCGGACGTCGACCAGGAGATGACCCGGCGGCTGCTGGGTGCCGTCCTGGGGATGGCGAGGCCTGACTAGGCTGGTCGGGTGACTCTCGACGCAGAAGACAGCAAGCTCGTCACCCTGGCTCGGGCGGCCAGGGCGCGCAACGGCTCGGCCGAGGGCGCCGCCGTACGCGACGAGACCGGGCGCACCTACTCGGCGACGAACGTGGCGCTTCCCGCGCTGACGCTCACGGCCGTGCAGGTGGCCGTGGCGATGGCGGTCTCCAGCGGGGCGCAGTCGCTCGAGGTCGCGGCGCTGGTCACGGCGGGAGATCCGAGTGAGGACGACGGACGGCTGGTCGCGTCGCTGGGTGCCAAGGAGCTCATCGTGGCGGGCCCCGACGGGACGGTGCGCTGAGCGATGGCCATGTCGCCGTTCCTGGCCAACATTCGCGAGAAGGTGGGCACGGACCTGCTGATGCTGCCGTCGGTGGCCGGGTTCGTGTTCGACTCGGCGGGGCGGCTGCTGGTGGCCCGGCACGGTGACGTCGAGCTGTGGGCGGCGCCGGGCGGGGGCGTCGATCCGGACGAGCGGCCCGAGGACGCCGTGGTCAGGGAGCTGCGCGAGGAGCTCTCGGTGGACGTGGCGGTGCGCGGGCTGATCGGGGTGTACGGCGGGCCGGAGTTCCGCACCGTCTACCCCAACGGGCACCAGTGCGGGTACGTGATCGCGGCCTACGGATGCGTGGTGGCCGGTGGCACCCCGACGCCCGACGGGGAGGAGATCACCTCGTGGCGCTGGGTCACAGAAGACGAAATTTCCGGACTTAATATGACGGCGTGGTCGCCACTCGTGGTGCCCGAAGCGTTCACCTGGTGGCGTGGTCAGCGCCTTTGATGGGCGACAATCGAGTACGTGACTTCGCCAGACAGTTTCCGCGCCGGTTTCGCCTGCTTCGTGGGGAGGCCGAACGTCGGCAAGTCCACGCTGATGAACGCCCTGGTCGGCCAGAAGGTCGCCATCACCTCCTCCAAGCCGCAGACCACCCGGCGCGTCATCAGGGGCATCGTCCACCGCCCCGACGCCCAGCTGATCATCGTCGACACGCCCGGCCTGCACCGCCCGCGCACGCTGCTGGGTGAACGCCTCGACAGCCTCGTCCTGTCGACGCTCACGGAGGTGGACGTGATCGGCTTCTGCGTCCCGGCCAACGAGCCGATCGGCAAGGGCGACCGCTTCATCGCCGAGAAGCTCGCCGCGGTCAAGAAGACGCCCGTCGTCGCGGTGGTCACCAAGTGCGACCTGGCCACCAAGGAACGCATCGCCGAGCAGCTGCTCGCGGTGTCGCAGGTGGCGGAGTTCGCCGCGGTCGTCCCGGTCTCCGCCGAGACGGGCGACCAGCTCGACGTGCTCGCGGGCGTTCTGATCGAGCACCTGCCGGAGTCGCCGCCGCTCTACGAGGACGGTCAGCTCACCGACGAGCCCGAGCAGGTCCTGGTCGGGGAGCTCATCAGGGAGGCGTCCCTGGAAGGGGTCCGCGACGAGCTGCCCCACTCGATCGCGGTCGTCGTCGACGAGATGCTGCCCCGCGAGGGCCGCGACGACCTGCTGGACATCTACGCCCACCTGTTCGTCGAACGCCCCTCGCAGAAGGCCATCGTCATCGGCCACAAGGGCGAGCGCCTGCGCGACGTGGGCACCCGCGCCCGCAAGCAGATCGAGGCACTCCTCGGCACCCGCGTCTACCTCGACCTCCGCATCAGCGTCGCCAAGGACTGGCAACGCGACCCCAAACAACTCCGCCGCCTCGGCTTCTTCGACTGACCCGATCTCGTTTACTTCCCTGCGGGCTCTTTTCCGCTGTACGGCAAGCCGCCCCACCGGCCGCCTGCCGCACTCCGGCTGAGGACCCGCGCCCGGCGCTTCCGGCGAGTCGGCGACGGTAGCCCACCGCAACGACTCCGCCCTGAACCAGGCACCCGGGCCCCACGTTCCGCGCCGCACACGAGCGCCGGGTCGGCGGGGAGGGGTGGGAGTTATGCGGGGGTGCGGCGGAGGAGGGTGAGGAGGGAGGTGAGGGTGGCGGCGAGGGCGCTGGTCAGGGCGGCGTACCAGCCGAAGCGGATGACCGGCTCGACCGACAGCAGGCGGCCGAGGTCGAGCGACGCCCCGCCCGTCGAGTCCGACAGGAACATGACCAGGACGAGCACCGCCAGGCCGGCGGGCAGGACGGCGAGGGCGGCGAGCCAGCGGCGCCCCATGAGCCCCGCCACGCCGAACGCCACCACGGCCAGCCCGGCGACCAGCGTGTAGATGCCGTACGAGCCGTCGATGCCGCGCATGTCGTCGGTGAGGCCGCCGCCGATGAGGTCGCTGCGCGCCTCGACCCCGGCCCAGGGCAGGAGCGTGCTGATCACGAGCAGCACACCGGTGGCCGCGACGGCGAGCACGTAGCCGGTGCGTGTGCGGGACTTCGGCGCCAGTGAGTCGGTCACACGATCACACTAGGACGGCAGGCGCCCCGCCACCAGCGGTTGAAAGGTGACGGCCGCTTCGCCCCACAGCAGGCGGCGGCGCAGCTCCACGGCGTCGTCGGCGAGCGCGGAGACCAGGGTCCCCGGCCCCGCCAGGGGGAGCACGGCGACGCCTTCGCCGACCACGGGAGCTTCAGCGCGCGGGCCGGTGACGAGGGTGGTGCCGAGGCAGCGGGCCGTGCCGTAGACGGCAGGGGAGGAGTCCACGTCCGTGCCGATGGCCAGCTCCTGGCGCAGCAGCGGGCGGCCGTCGTGGAGCGCGTCGAAGCGGGTGCGGCAACGTCCTGGGCGCTCGCCGTACCTGCCGAGGACGAGCTCCTCGCGCCACAGGACCCGCGCGTCGCCGCGCAGGTCCAGGTGTACGGCCTGGCGGTGCGCGCACCCCGCGGCCAGGATGGCGGGCTCGGGGGCGAAGCGCAGGCACGCGCCCTGGCCGACGGTCGCGATGATCAGCAGCTCCGAGGTGCCGTCGCCCGGCAGGACGAGCGTGGCCGCCACGGAGCCGAAGTCCAGCGTGGTCCCGGGGGCGACGTCGATGCGCAGCTCGAGCCGGTCGCCGCCGAGGGGCCCCGCGGCGGTGGAGACCAGCCGGACGGCGGTGTCGCCGGTCTGGCGCAACGTCAGCGGAGGCGCCGAGCGCAGGGTCGAGAGCACGGTCCGCCCGCCGGCCAGCGTGGTCCCCACCCCGGCTACCGCCCGCATGCGGCCAGTTGTGCGGTGACCCAGCCGGCCACCTGCGTGGCGGTGGGTTCGCGGCGCAGGGAGGTGAACAGGACCGGGCGGTCGCCGCGGACGCGGGCGGCGTCGCGGGCCATCACGCCGAGGTCGGCGCCCACGTGGTCGGCCAGGTCCGTCTTGTTGACGACCAGGAGGTCGGCGGAGGTGACCCCCGGCCCGCCCTTGCGGGGCACCTTGTCGCCGCCCGACACGTCCAGGACGAAGATCTGCCGATCCGCCAGCCCGCGGCTGAACGTGGCCGTCAGGTTGTCGCCCCCGCTCTCGACGATCACCAGGTCGAGCGGCCCGAAGGTGTCCTCCAGGGTCTCCACGGCGTCCAGGTTGGCGGCGATGTCGTCGCGGATCGCGGTGTGCGGGCAGCAGCCGGTCCGCACGGCCACGATGCGCTCCGGGTCGAGCACCCCGGACCGGCGCAGGAAGTCGGCGTCCTCGGTGGTGTAGATGTCGTTGGTCACCACGCCCAGCCTGGTCGACGGCCCCAAGGTACGGCACAGCGCCGCCACCAGGGCCGTCTTGCCGCTGCCCACCGGTCCTCCCACGCCCAGCCGCAGCGCCCGCCCGTTCTGGTCGGGAGCGTGGTGGTGGTCGTCGTGCGTGGCGCCCATGTCGGGGTCCTTTCCTCAGGAGACGAACAGCGTGCCTTCGGCGGCCTCGTGCCCCTCGGCCAGCAGATCCAGCCCCGGCGCGGAAACCGCCACGAGCTCGGCCCATCCCCCCTGGGCGGATCCGGCGTCGGCCTGGGCGGAGACGGTGGTCAGGTCGGGGGCCAAGGCGGCGAGCAGGGCGTGGACCTCGACCGGGTCCAGGCCGAGCAGGCGTACGGCGGCGGTGGCGGCGCCGGTGATCGAGTGGTAGGCGGCCGCCAGGGCGGCCTCCCCGCGGGTGGTCCCGGCCGCGTGCGCGGCTGCGCCGAGCGCGAGGGGATGGTGCGGGCTCGGTACGGCTTCCGCCAGCTCGTCGAGCGCCCGCCCTGTCCACAGCCGCCGGGCGACCCGGAGCAACAGCCTGCCCTGGAGCCGGGATGCCGCACGCTGGGCCGGTGCCGCGGTCCTGGCATCCACCTCGGCGTCGAGCATGACCCACTCGCCGGTGCAGGCGGCCAGGGTGTGGGCGGCGGCGGTGAACGTCGCGGAGACGAGGCCCGCCGTGTGGAGCCGCCCCACCAGGAAGGAGCGCAGGGACGGCAGGTCGTGGAAGGCGCCGGAGCGGATCGCCTCCTCGGCGCCGCCCGAGTGGGCGTGGGAGCCCGCGGGGAGGCGGGAGTCCGCCAGGAGCAGCAGGGCCGGGTGCACGTCAGAAGAGGAAGTAGCGCTGCGTCATGGGCAGCGTCTGGGCGGGCGCGGGCTCGATGAGGGTGCCGTCCACGCGGACCTCGAAGGTGTCGGGGGCGACGTCGATCCTGGGGAGGGCGTCGTTGAGCGGCATGGACCGCTTGCCGCGCCGCCGCACGTCCGCGACGGGCACGAGGCGCCGGTGTACGGCCAGGCGGTCCCGGAGGCCGGATTCCATGGCCAGTGGCGAGACGAAGTGCAGCGAGGTGGCGGCGGCCGTGGCGGGGGCGGCGCCGAACATCGGGCGCGGCAGGACCGGCTGCGGTGTGGGGATCGAGGCGTTGGCGTCGCCCATCTGCGCCCAGGCCACCACGCCGCCCTTGAGCACCAGGGTCGGCTTCACGCCGAAGAAGGCCGGGTCCCACAGGACGAGGTCGGCCAGCTTGCCCACCTCGACCGAGCCCACCTCGGCCTCCAGCCCATGGGCGATAGCCGGACATATTGTGTATTTCGCGACGTAGCGGCGGGCGCGGAGGTTGTCCGCGGGATGCGCGGTGCCCGCCGTACCGGACGTGCCTTGCTCGCCGGGAAGGGCGCCGCGGGTGCGTTTCATGACGTGGGCCGTCTGCCAGGTCCTGATGACGGTCTCGCCGATGCGCCCCATCGCCTGGGAGTCCGATCCGATGATGGAGATCGCCCCCAGGTCGTGCAGGACGTCCTCCGCCGCCATCGTGGCAGGCCGGATGCGGGACTCGGCGAAGGCCAGGTCCTCGGGGACCGCGGGGTTGAGGTGGTGGCAGACCATCAGCATGTCGAGGTGCTCGTCGAGCGTGTTGACGGTGTGCGGCCTGGTCGGGTTGGTGGAGGAGGGCAGCACGTTGCCGAACCCGGCGACTTTGATGATGTCGGGCGCGTGCCCGCCGCCCGCGCCCTCGGTGTGGTAGGCGTGGACGGCCCGGCCGCCGATCGCCTCCAGGGTCGACTCGACGAAACCGGCCTCGTTGAGCGTGTCGGTGTGGAGCGTGACCTGCACCCCGGTGGCGTCGGCGACGCTCAGGCAGGCGTCGATGGCCGACGGGGTGGATCCCCAGTCCTCGTGCAGCTTGAATCCGGACGCGCCGGCGCCGAGCTGTTCGAGCAGGGCTTCCGCGCTGACCGTGTTGCCCTTGCCGAGCAGCGCGAAGTTGAGCGGGTAGGAGTCCAGCGACTCCAGCATCCGGCCGAGATACCAGGTGCCGGTCACCGTGGTGGCCTTGGTGCCCTCCACGGGGCCCGTGCCGCCGCCGACGATCGTGGTGACGCCCGCGCCGATGGCCTCATCGAGCAGTTGCGGGCAGATGAGGTGCACGTGGGAGTCCACCGCGCCGGCGGTGAGGATCTTGCCGTTGCCCGCGAGGATCTCGGTCGACGGGCCGATGACGATGTCGACGTGGGACATCGTGTCCGGGTTGCCGGCCTTGCCGATGCCGGTGATCCGGCCGCCGGTGACGGCCACGTCGGCCTTGATCACGCCCCAGTGGTCGAGGATCACCACCCCGGTGATGACCAGGTCGGGCGCACCCTGGGCGCGGGTGGCCAGGCTCTGGCCCATGGACTCGCGGATGACCTTGCCGCCGCCGAAGACGGCCTCGTCGCCCGCGCCGGCCGGTCCCATCGCCCTGTCCTCGGTGATCTCGATGAACAGGTCGGTGTCGGCGAGCCTGATCCGGTCGCCGGTGGTGGGCCCGTAGAGGGCGGCGTAGCGGGCGCGGGAGAGCTCAGCCATCCAGCGGCCCCGCCCATTCGGGGCGCAGGCCGGGCACGACGCGGTCGCCCGCCAGCGGCACCAGACTCACCTCGCGCTCGACGCCGGGCTCGAACCTGACCGCGGTGCCCGCGGGCACGTCGAGCCGCATCCCCCAGGCGGCCTCCCTGTCGAACCTCAGCCCGGGGTTCACGGCGGCGAAGTGGTAGTGCGACCCGACCTGCACGGGCCGGTCGGCCGTGTTCACGACCCGCAGCACGACCCTGGGCCTGCCCGGGTTCAGCTCGACGGGATCAGGGGCGAACACGTACTCCCCGGGGATCACGGGATGGGCCTGTGTACGGTCACCAGCTTCGTGCCGTCCGGGAACGTGGCCTCGACCTGGACGGTGTCCAGCATCTCCGGCACGCCTTCCATGACGTCGTCCCGGCCGAGCACGGACCGCCCGGCCTCCATCAGCTCGGCCACGGTGTGCCCGTCCCTGGCCCCCTCCATCAGGAACGAGGCGATGATGGCCGTGGCCTCGGGATGGTTGAGCCGCAGCCCCCTGGCCCGCCGGTCGCGCGCCACCCCGGCGGCGACGTGGATGAGCAGCCGCTCCTGCTCGTGTGGGGTTAGCCGCATGGCCGGACGATAAGCATCCTCGGTTTCCCTGGTGTTGCCCCCCGATGTCGCCCGCGTTTCGGAGCTTCAGGTTCGGGACATCAGGGTTCTGGCGCGGGCTACGCCGTCCTCGTCGCCGAGGTCGGCGAAGGATTTGACCGCTTCGGCCGCCAGGTCGCGGGCGGTGCGGGGGTCGCCTTCCGCGAGGTTCACCGCTGCGAGGGCCATGAGGGCGCGGGCGCCGATGAGGCGGTCGCCGAGGCGGATCGCGATGCCGCGGGCCGTCTGGGCGGCCTGGCGTGAGTCGGCGGGCTCACCCTGGGCCAGCCGTACCGCGGCCAGGTCGAGCAGGACGTCGGCGTGGCGGTGGCGGTCGCCGGCGTCGGCGAGGTGCTTGGCGGCGGTGGTGAGCCGCTCGACGGCCTCGCCGAGGCGGCCGGCGCGGTGCAGCAGCAGGCCGAGCGCGTGCAGCGTCCCTGCGTCCTCGTGGCCCTCCGCGGCGTCGTCGGCCAGGCAGGTGGCCAGCGTGCGCTCGGCCTCCTCCAGCCGTCCCTGCTCCAGTTGCACCTGGCCGAGGCGGCGCCGGGTCTGGGCGGCGGCACGGGGACGCCCGTCGGCCAGTGACATGGCCAGCGACTGCCTGAGCCGGTCGTGGGCCAATTCCCAGCGGCGCTGAGCCCGGTAGAGGTCGCCCTCGTCGCGCAGCGCGAGCGCCCGGACCTGGTTGTCGCCCACCCGGGCGGCGGCCTCGAGCGCGGGGCCGCAGATCTGCCGCCAGTCGTCGAGGAAGCGGTAGCGCTCGAGGAAGGGCACCAGCATGTGGGACAGCAGGGCGCACTCCTCGTCCAGCCCTGCCCTGCCCAGGTCGCAGACGAGCCCGACCAGGAACGCCCGCTCGGCCAGCAGCCACTCGACCGACTGCCGGATCTCCCTGGTCTCCACCACGGTGCCGCCGGGGCCGGGCTTGGGCATGAGCCGCGCCGCCGCCACCCCCGACCTGGCCACCGTGGCCAGCATGGTCAGGGTCGCGGGCACGGCCTGCTCGCCGAGCAGCTCGCGGGCGTAGAGGCGGGTGAGCACGTGCAGGCGGTAGCGCACCTGCCCGGCCACGTCGATCATGTGGGTCTCCAGCAGGCCCGCCTCGACCAGCTCCTCGGCGCCGCCGCCGAAGGCGGTGGCCACCCACTTGCCGAGGTCGGGCGCGGAGACGGCGCCCAGGCGGCGCAGCGTCTGCCGGGCCTGCTCCGACAGGCCCTCGTAGCCCACGGCGAACACGCTGTGCACGGTCTGGTCGCCGGCGTGCAGCGCCGCGAGCCGCCCGTGCTCGTCCTCCAGCAGGTCGACCAGGTAGTCGACGGTCCATCCTGGACGGGCCGCCAGCCGCGACCCGGCGATCCGCAGCGCGATCGGTAAACTCCCGCAGATCCTGATAAGTGGGGAAAAGTCGCCTTGATTGGGGCCGATGATCTTGCCGAGGAGTTCGGCGGCCGCCGAGGAGTCGAGGACCCCGACCGGCACCCGGCTCGCCCCGGCCAGCCCGCCGAGCGGAGAACGGCTGGTGACGACCGTCGGGCACGCGGTCAGCAGCGGCCGCACCTGCGCCTCGTTGGAGGCGTTGTCCAGCAGCACCAGCAGCCGCCGGTTGGCCGCGTAGGTACGGAAGAGGCGCTCGCGCTGCTCCAGCCCCACGGGGATGGCCTGGGCGGGGCAGCCGAGCCAGCGCAGGAAGTCCTCGAGCACGGCCGCGGGCCCGCTGGTCTCGCGCAGGTCGGCGTAGAGGATGCCGTCGGGGAAGCGCTCGCGGTGCAGCCAGGCGGCGTGCACGGCCAGCGCCGACTTGCCGACCCCGGCCGCGCCGTGCACCACGACCTCGTCGCCGATCACCCGCTCGAGCAGGTCGTCCCGGCCGGAGAAGTCGGCCACGTCGCGGGGCAGCAGGATCGGCGGGCCCGCCGAGACGTGCAGCGAGACGTCGTCGTGCAGCATCCGGTGGTAGAGCAGCTGCAGCTCGGGGTCGGGTTCGATGGCGTGCCCGTCGTCGAGCTGGTCGCGCAGCGCCTGGTAGGCGTCCAGCGCCTCCACCCGCCTGCCGCTCCGGTAGAGGGCGAGCATGTACTGGCCGCGGAAGCGCTGCCAGAACGGGTGCTGCTCGATCAGGCGCCGCAGCTCGGCCAGCAGCTCGCGGTGGCGACCGGCGTCCAGGTCGCGCTGCACCCGGCGCTCGAGCGCCAGCACGCGCAGCTCCTCCAGTTCGGCGCGCAGCCGCGGGGTCTCGGTCCACCGCTCGCCCTCGGGGTCCAGGTCCTCCAGCGCCGGCCCGCGCCACAGGGCCAGCGCCTCGTCGTGGGCGCCACGCTCGACCAGGGAGCGGAAGCGGTTGACGTCGAGCTGGTCGTCCTCGATGGCCAACGTGTAGCTGCCGGAGACGGTCGTGATGACGTCCTTGCCGAGCAGCTGGCGCAGCTGGCCCACGTAGCCGCGGACCAGCGAGTCGGAGCGGTCGCCGCCTTCCCTGGGCCACAGCAGCTGCCGCAGCCTGCCCGGGGTGAGTGGCCGCCGCGCGTTCAGCACGAACACGGCCAGCAGGTCCCGGTGCTTGGGCGCGGTCGGCGTGCGGTCCTGCTCGCCGTCGCGCACCTGGAGCGGGCCCATGATGCGGAACTCCACGAAGACAACCTCACAAAGGGGGAAAAGATCGCTGAGTGCAGAATGTCAGAATCACCTGCCGATGATTCAACCTGTGCTCACCCAGTTCTTCGCCTGGGTGACGATCTCCTCCAGGTGGCCGCTGTGCGCGCCGTGCCAGTACACCTTGCCGCAGTCGCGGCACTGGCCGTAGACGTCGTAGCTGCGCCGCGTGCCCGCCTCCAGCATCGGCTCGATCTCGCGCTTGGCCACCGTGTCGAGCTCGCCGTTGCATGACGTGCACCGCGTCCACGGGCGCAGCGACGGCGCGAAGCGCTCGAGCAGGTCGCGCAGCTGGTCGGGCGCCCGGCTGCCGCGCACGTAGGCGCCCAGCCACAGCGCGCGGCGCCGCAGCAGCCCGCGGTCCTGCGTCAGCAGCACCCGCCGCTCGGCGTTGGCCTGCACCACCAGCGAAGGGTCGTCCATGTCGTTGTGGTAGGCGGCGTCGATGCCGAGCAGCCGCAGCCGCCGCGCCAGCGTCCCCAGGTGCACGTCGAGCAGGAAGCGGTGCCCCATCGGCTGCGGCCGCGGCACCGCGTGCACCTCCACGACCTGGCCGGGCCGCGGGTGGAGGCCAGGGCCCACGCCGACCCCGTCGACGGTCATCGGGCCGACCTCGGTCAGCGGGATGCCGAGCGACTCCACCAGATGGCCGAGCGTCGAGGTGCCGTCGGGGGCGACCTGCTGCCACTCGGTACGCCGGGCGCCGGGCAGGAACATCATGAGCTCGGGAGCGATACGCAGGAGCACATCCGTTTCGGCCACGTTGTCCAGCATGCCACTTCGGCTGCTGCGGATACGGTGAAGACATGTCCCTGACGCGCCGTGGGTTCCTGGCCGGGGCCGCGCTGGCGGTCGCCGGCTGCTCGGCGTCGGCGGGGGAGCTGCCGCCGCTGCGGCTGGCCACGGGCTCGTCGGGCGGCCCGTACGAGATGCTGGGCGACCGGTTCGCGCCCGAGCTGCGGCGTGACGGGTTCAAGGTCACCGTGATCAAGACCGCCGCCAGCGTGCAGAACCTGACGATGCTCACCGACGGGCGGGCCGACCTGGGGTTCGCGCTGGCCGACAGCGCCGACGACGCCGTGCGCGTGCGCCACCAGCCGGTCATGGCGCTGGCCAGGATGTACATGAACTACGTCCACCTGGTCGTGGCCGAGGACTCCCTGGTCAAGACCCCGCAGGACCTGGCGGCCAGGCAGGTCTCGATCGGCGCCGACGGCTCGGGCACCGCGGTGACCGCCGCGCGGATCCTGGCCGCCGCCGGGCTCAAGGTGCCGGCCTCGACCACCAAGCTCGGGCTGGACGAGTCGATCAAGGCGCTGCGCGAGGGCGACCTGGCCGCGTTCTTCTGGTCGGGCGGCGTGCCCACGCCCGCGCTCGCCAAGCTCGACGACATCCGCCTGGTCCCGCTCGAGCAGTTCGTGCCCGTGCTGCGCCGCGCCTACGGCCCCGTCTACGAGCACGCCACCTTCCCCGCCGGCGTGTACGGCGGGGCCAAGCCCGTGCCCACCGTGGGCACCCCCAGCTACCTGATGTGCCGCGGCTCGCTGCCCGACGACGTGGCCTACACGGTGACCGAGACCCTCTTCCGCGCCCGCGACCGCCTCCAGGCCCCCACCGCGCCCGGCGGCCGCCTGGACAGGCGCTACGCCATCGGCACCGGCGTCGTGCCGCTCCACCCGGGCGCCGCCCGCTACTACCGCTCGGTCTACGGCTGAGCGGCCGGCCGTACCTCCACCACCAGCCCCCGGGGTACGGCGGGCAGCAGCGAGAGCGTGGCACCGCACGAGCGGGCCAGCTCGGCCGCGATGGCCAGTCCCAGCCCGCTGCCCGGCACGTTGGCGTGCGAGCCGGAACGCCAGAAGCGGCTCAGCGCCTCGCCCCGCTCCTCCTCGCTCAGCCCGGGCCCGTCGTCGGCCACCCGCAGCACCGCGCCGTCGTAGGAGGCGGTCACGGTGCCGCCCTCGGGGACGAACTTCTGGGCGTTGTCCAGGGCGATGTCGGCGATCCTGGCCACCGCGTCGGGCGCCTGGGACGCCTCGGGGATGTCGGTGCGCAGGGTGATGCCCTTGGCGGCGTAGACCTCGCGCCAGACCGCCACCCTGGCGGCCAGCTCGACCTGCTTGTCCTCGGTGCCCGCCTCCACCCTGGCCAGCGCCAGCAGGTCCTCCACCAGCAGCGCGAGCCGGTCCAGCTCGGCCATCGCCTCCTCGAACTCGGCCGTCCCCTCGGCCTTCAGATGCGGCTCCAGGTTCTCCAGCCGCAGTGACAGCACGGTCAGCGGGGTGCGCAGCTCGTGGGAGGCGTCGGCGACGAAGGCCCGCTGGCGTTCCATCGCGGCCGAGACCGCGTCGGCCATCGCGTTGAAGCGCTCCTCCAGGCGCTGCAGCTCCGACGGGCCGACTCCCGGGCTGGCGCGGGCGTCCAGATGGCCCTCGGCGATGGCGCGGGTGGTGCGGTCGAGCTCGGTGACCGGCCGCATGATCCAGCGGGCCAGCCGGCGGGCGGCCAGCACCGAGTAGGCCAGCGCCACCAGCGCGCCAACCGCCAGCGCGCCCCACATCAGCGACACGTCGCGCCTGGCCTGCGTGGTGGGCGCCTGGATCAGCACCACGCCCGACAGTTGGGCGTCGCGGCCCGCCGGCTCGGCGAGCAGCACGGTCGCCGGGCCGAACGGGCTGACCGTGGGCAGGTCCTCGGTGGTCTGGCCCGACAGCGCCAGCCGGGTGGACTCCCGCTCGTCGGCGTCGAAGCGGCCGGCGGTCGCGATGAGCTTCCCGTCGCGGTCACGGATGCGTACCGCCGCGCCGTACAGGTCGGCGTAGCGGTCGAGCTCGGCGATCAGGGCCGTGTGGTCGTCGTCGCGGGCGGCCTGGTCGGCCAGCTCGGCGAAGCGGGTGGCGTCGGCGCGGCGGTCGAGCAGCAGCCGGTTGGTGCGGTGGGAGGCGTAGGCCAGGCCGAGCGGCACCGCCAGCGCCGCGATCAGGAAGACGATCAGCGTGGTGAACGTGACCACCAGGCGCGAGTTCACGCCGTCGACCCCAGCCGGTAGCCGGTGCCGCGCAGCGTCTCCACCAGCCCGGGCCGGCCTGTCTTGGAGCGCAGGCCCGCCACGTGCACGTCCAGCGAGCGGGAGGCCGACAGCAGCGGGTCGCCCCAGACCTCGTCCAGGATCTCCTCGCGGCTGCGGACCACGCCGGGCTCGCGCGCCAGCATCGCCAGCACGTCGAACTCGCGCCGGGTCAGCGTCACCGCCTCGCCGGCGACCGAGACCTGCCTGCCCTCCAGGTCGATGCGGACGTCGCCGACGCTGACCACGTGGTCGCGCACCGGCATCGGCCGCGTGCCGCGCCGCAGCACCGCCTCCATCCTGGCCATCAGTTCGGCCGTGCGGAACGGCTTGACCAGGTAGTCGTCGGCCCCCGAGCGCAGCCCGCGCAGCACGTCGCGCTCGTCGATGCGCGCCGTCACCACGATCAGCGGTACGGCGGAGCTGCGGCGCAGCCTGCGCAGCACGTCCAGCCCGTCCATGTCGGGCAGCCCCAGGTCCAGCAGGACGAAGTCGACGCCCCCCGCCAGGCGGAGGGCGTCGACGGCCAGCCCCGCGCGCGTGACCTGGTGGCCGTGGCGCGCGAGGGCCGTGGTGAGCGCTGCGGCGAGCCGATCGTCGTCCTCGACCAGGAGTACTCGCATGTCGCTCAGGTTAGGCGGAGACCGGGACCGATTCCTCCCGCTCGGACCTGGTCAGCGCGGCGTCGCGGGTCTCGCGCATGGTCAGGTAGACCACCAGCGAGATCGCGGCGAGCGCCGAGACGTACCAGAAGAAGCCGGACTCCATCTTCATGCTCTTGAACCACAGGGCCACGTACTCGGCCGTACCGCCGAACAGGGCGTTGGCGATCGCGTACGGCAGCGCCACCCCGAGCGCCCGCACGTGGGTGGGGAACAGCTCGGCCTTGACCACCGCGTTGATCGAGGTGTAGCCGGTGACGATGACCAGCGCGATCAGCGACAGGACCAGCGCGCCCCTGAATGAGCTGGCACTGCCCAGCGCGGTCATCAGTGGCACCGTGCCGAGCATCGACCCGATGCCGAAGGTGATCAGCAGTGGCCTGCGCCCGATCCGGTCCGACAGCGCGCCCGCCACCGGCTGCAGCAGCGCGAAGATGAACAGCGCGCAGAAGCTGACCAGCGCTGCCGTCTCCTTCTCCAGGTGCGCCGTGATCACCAGGTACTTGGTCAGGTAGGTGGTGTAGGTGTAGTAGGCGACCGTGCCGCCCATCGTCAGCGCGATGACCAGCAGGGCCTCCTTCCTGTGCGCCCACAGCTGCTTGATCGTGCCGCGCTCCTGGTGGTGCTTGGCCTCCTCGTCGTGCGCCTCGGTCTCCAGCAGGCTGCGCCGCAGGTAGAACACGACCGCAGCGGCGAGCGCGCCGACGATGAACGGGATGCGCCAGCCGTAGGAGTTGAGCGCCTCCTTCGACATCGTGTTCTGCAGGATGATCTGCAGGCCGAGGCCGACGAGCTGGCCCGCGGTCATCGACACGTACTGGAAGCTCGAGGCGAAGCCGCGCTTGCCCTGCGGCGTGGCCTCGGTGAGGTAGGTGGCGCTGGCCGCGTACTCGCCGCCGACCGACAGGCCCTGCAGCAGGCGGGCCACCACCAGGACGAGCGCGCCGAAGGCGCCCGCCGTCTTGTACGTCGGCGCGATCGCGATGAGCAGCGCGCTGCCCGACATCAGCGTCACCGTCAGCGTCAGCGCCGCCTTGCGGCCCTTCCTGTCGGCGAAGCGGCCGAGCAGCCAGCCGCCCACCGGGCGCATGAAGAAGCCCACAGCGAAGATGGCCGCGGTGTTGAGCAGCTGCGCCGTCGCGTCGCCCTGCGGGAAGAACGCGGCGGCGAAGTAAACGGCGAAGCTGGTGTAGACGAACCAGTCGTACCACTCGACCAGGTTGCCGATGGAGCCGCCGATCACCGCCTTCCACGGCGTACGGGGTTTGCTCACGGGATACCTCCTGCGGGGGGATTACGTGGCCAGAGCCTCTCCGCAGAAGGTTGTTCCGACAAGGGTTGTTAGCCCAGATCTAACGTGCGCTTAACATCAGCGCAACGGCGGGTCCGCCAGCTTCGCCCGCTCCAGCGCGAGATCGCCCCACCAGGTGCCCGCGGGCGGCGCGACGACCCCGCGTTCGGGGTCCTTGTCGCCGGTGGTGCCGCGCCTGCAGTGGCCGTTGGAGGTGCCCGCCCGGTTGATCCACAGGTAGGCGTCGACCAGTTCGTCGCCGGTCTTCGTGGTGGGGGGCGCGCCGATGCCGCGGCCCGGCGGGTTGCACCAGGTCTGCGGGTCGGTGTACGTCGACGGCGGTTTCCAGCCGCCCTGGCCGTTGCGGGAGGTGTCGACGACGAAGTGCGGGAGCCTGCCGGGGTCGACGGTACCCGTGCAGGTCTGGTTGGCCAGGGCGAGGCAGGTGGCCAGCTGCCTGCCGTGCGCGACCAGCGCGTCGGTCCTGTTGAAACCGTTGACGTTGAGGGAGAAGCCGTCCGCCCTGGCGATGCCCGCGCCGAGCAGGCGCCTGGTCATGGTCGGCACGTCGGGCCAGTCCTTGACGGCGGCGTCGAGGTAGACGGCCGTGTTGGGGTGGCGCTTGAGCATGTCGACGGCCTTGGCGAGCGTCTGGAGGCGTTCCTGCTCGGTGCCCGGCATCGTGCAGTCCTTGGTGCCGGGAACCTTGGCCAGGCTGTCCGGCTCGAGGATCACCACGGCCTTGGCGTCGCCGATCTGGCGGCCCAGGGCCTCGATCCACTGCTCGTACCCGGCCCGGTCCTTCGCGCCGCGCGGCAGGCAGTCGGCGCCCGGCAGGTGGTCGGCCACGAACACCGGGACCCGGCCCGCGGCCTGCTCGATCGTCGCGGCCACCTTCGCCCGCACGTCCGGGTCGGTGAGCCAGATCCCGTACGGCACGGCCGCCACCTTCCGCATGAGCGCGGCGTCCTGCGGGCGGTCCTTGTCCCACCTGCCCGCCTGCCAGCTGGCGCCCGGCTCGGGCGGCGCGAACAGCGTCACCTGCTCGGCCCGCAGCGGGTTGCCGCCCGCCCGCGCCGTGGCGGGCTCGGTCGTGGTCGTGGCTGTGCTCTTCACCTTCGCCGCCGTGACGCCGTCCCTGGTGAGGGCCACGGCGGTCGCGGCGGCCGCGACAGCCAGTACGGCTGCCGCCGCTCCGATCAGGAGCCGCCTGTTCGCGGGTGGTGGGACGGTGCGGCCGCCGGGGGGCTCGAGCGGCCCGTCGGCGGCCTGCTGAGGGCTGGTCGCGGTCGGGGGTTCGGGAGGGCTTGCCGTTCCGGAGTAGGGGAGCGGTGTGCCCGCGGCGCTCAGCGAGGTGAGCAGGTCGTCGGCCGTGGGCCGGGCGGCCGCGTCCTTGGCCAGCGCGGCGGCGGCCAGGTCGCGCAGCGGCGGGGCGAGGCCGGACAGGTCCGGCTCCGCGGTGACGATCCGCATGAGGATGTCGGGCACCGAGCCGCCCTCGAAGGGGGAGTGGCCGCCGGCAGCGAAGGCCAGCACGCAGCCCCAGGAGAAGATGTCCGAGGCGGGGCCGATCGGGCCGCCGCTGACCTGCTCGGGCGACATGTAGGCGGGCGTGCCCACGATCGCGCTGCTGAGCTCGCCGCCCTCCACGTGGGCGATGCCGAAGTCGATGACCTTCGGGCCCACCTGCGACAGCAGCACGTTGGACGGCTTGAGGTCGCGGTGGACCACGCCCGCGCCGTGGATGGCCCGCAGCGCGGTGGCCGTGGCCGCCGCCAGGCCGTCGAGCGCCGAGCCGCGCAGCGGGCCCGACGCCGAGACGGCCTGGTCCAGGCTTGGACCCTCGACGAACTCGGTCACCAGGTAGGGCGGGTCGCCCCGCACGTCGGCGTCGAGCACGGGCGCGGTGCAGAAGCGGGCCACCCGCCGGGCGGCCGCCACCTCCCTGGCGAAACGGCGCCGGAAGCCCGGGTCGGCGTCCATCCGGGCGTGGATCAGCTTCACGGCCACCTTGGTGCCGTCGGCCGCCCTGCCCAGGTAGACGATGCCCATGCCGCCCTGGCCGAGCCGCCCGAGCAGCGTGTACGGGCCGACCTGCCGCGGATCCGTGTCCCGTAACGCTTCGGGGGTCATAGGTGATCAGGTTAGATCGTCAGCTGCCATTCGTTCCATTCGTCCAGCAGCTCGAAGCCCATCGCCTCGTTGATCGCCAGCATGTGTGCGTTGGAGGTGGCGTTCCAGGTGATGATGCGCTCGGCCGCGGGCTCCCGGTCGCGGAAGTGGAACAGGTTGGCCAGCTTGAGCATCAGGCCCAGCCGGTGGCCGCGGTGGTCGCGCAGCACGGTGGTGTCGGCCTGCTTGCCCCAGCCGATGCTCCGGTCGGTGTCGACGTGGATGCGCGTGTAGCCGGCCGGGGCGCCGTCGGAGATCCGCCGGGCGACGGCCGTGTAGCAGTGGCTCCCGCGGGGCACGATGGACTCCTCCCGCTCGCGCAGCAGGTCGGCGTCGAACGTGGAGGCCTCGATACCCTCGGCGTGCGGGGCGTCGTTCATGCCGTACATCAGCGCGGCCAGGTCCTCGAGCAGCTCGGGACCGGCGGGCCCCTCCGACAGCTCGATCCGGTAGCTGTCGGCCTCGGGCATCAGCCGCTGCAGCTCTTCCCAGTCGGCCCTGCCCAGGTCGAGCACGCGGCGCGCCTCCACGACGGCGACCTTGAAGTCGCGGGCGTGCCCGAAGGCCGAACCGGTGCCGGTGACGGGCGCCTCGGTGAGCACCATGGTCCGCCCGTCGGCGCGAGCCCGTTCCTTGACGTGGTCGAGCATCAGCGTGCCCAGCCCCTCGCGCCGCCGGTCGGGCCGCACGAAGAACGGGTAAAGCCAGGTCAAATGTGGGTTGTCGCGCTGGACGAAGGACTGCGCGTAGGCGGCCACCACGCGACCTCCGTCGACCCACGCGTATCCCTCCAGGCGGGCGCCGGGCTCGGGGTTCCTGAGCGCGTAGGTCAGGTGCTGCTCGGTCTCCGGCGGGCCGGGGATCTCGGCGTGTGCCTCGGTGAAGGCGTCGAACAGCCCGGCCATGAGGTCGGCCGGGCTGTCGAAGTCGATGGGGTGGATCCGCATGCCTTCAGGCAAGCGCATGGCCGTTCCCCGTGCCACCGAATTATTGCTGGTAGTTCTCGACCTCGCTGACCGGCCGGGCGGCGGCGCTGTCAGGGTCCTCGCCCACGCTGCGGCGGGCGCGGCGCTGCCTGAGCAGATCCCAGCACTGGTCGAGGGCGACCTCGAGCTCCTTGACGCGGGCGTTCTCCTCGTCCGTGGTGACCTCGCCCGACGCCAGCTTTCCGCGCAGCTCGTGCTCTTCGGAGACCAGGTCGTTGATCCTGGTGAGAATCTCGTTGTCCTGCATGCCCGAGACTCTACCGACGACGTGATAGAAAGCGCCCTATGTCTGGTATCGCGCTGGTAAGAAAGCCAGGCCCCCGGATCGCCGAGGGAATCGTCACCAATATCGCGCGCGAGCCGGTCGACGCCGAGCTCGCCGCACACCAGCACGCCGCCTACGTGGAGGCCCTGCGGGAGACCGGCTGGCACGTCGTGTACGCCGATCCCGCCGACGACCTTCCCGACGGCGTGTTCGTGGAGGACACCGTGGTGGTCTCGGGGCGGCTGGCCGTACTGGCCAGACCTGGGGCGGCCGAGCGGCAGCCGGAGGTGGAGTCCGTCGCGGCGGCCATCCGGGAGCTGGGGCTGAAGACGGTCAGGATCGCCCAGCCGGGCACGCTCGACGGCGGCGACGTGCTGCAGGTCGGCCAGACCGTGTACGTGGGGCGCTCGGCCAGGACCAACGACAAGGGCATCGCCCAACTGGCCGCGCTGCTGCCCGAGCGGCGGGTCGTGCCCGTCGACCTGGACGGCGTGCTGCACCTGAAGTCCGCCGTGACCGCGCTGCCCGACGGCACGCTCATCGGGCTGGACGCGCACGTGAGCCTGCCCGGCATGCTGGTGCCGCCGGAGGAGCCGGGCGCGCACGTGGTGCTGCTGGGCGGCGACCGGCTCCTGATGGCCGCCTCCGCGCCGCGCACCGCCGCCCTGCTGGGAGAGCGCGGATACCACGTGACGAGCGTGGACATCTCGGAGTTCGAGAAGCTGGAGGGCTGCGTCACCTGCCTGTCGGTGCTTCTCAGCATGTGAGAGCTTGACAGGCCGCCGCGAGACGTCTGGTAACCTGCAAGGCATGCTGCGCGGGCTGCTGCTTCTTAGCCGCCGCGGCGGGGGCCACTGAGGCCGGCTCCCTCGCCGCGGTGCGAGCCATGCGCGTCGGCCATTCACCCTTCAGGCCGACCCCAGGAGCACCGACATGACCGCCCAGCAGCCCAGCGATATGCCCTTCCAGCGCTATCAACCCTTCGAGCCCGTACGGCTGGCCGACCGCACCTGGCCCGACCAGGTCATCACCAAGGCGCCCCGGTGGTGCGCGGTCGACCTGCGTGACGGCAACCAGGCGCTCATCGACCCGATGGACTCCCACCGCAAGCTCAAGATGTTCGAGCTGCTGGTGCGGATGGGCTACAAGGAGATCGAGGTAGGCTTCCCCGCCGCCTCGCAGACCGACTTCGACTTCGTCCGGCAGATCATCGAAGAGGACCGGATCCCCGGCGACGTCGTCATCCAGGTGCTGACCCAGGCCAGGCCCGAGCTGATCGAGCGGACCTTCGAGGCCATCGAGGGCGCCTCCACGGCCATCGTCCACCTGTACAACTCCACCTCCACGCTGCAGCGCCGCGTCGTGTTCGGCCAGGACAAGGACGGCATCACCGCGATCGCCGTGGAGGGCGCCAAGCTGGTCAAGAAGCTGGCCGACGCCACCGACGTGGACGTCTACTTCCAGTACTCGCCCGAGTCGTTCACCGGCACCGAGCTGGAGTACGCCGTCGAGGTGTGCGACGCCGTCAACGACGTGTGGCAGCCCACCCCTGACCGCAAGGTCATCATCAACCTGCCCGCCACCGTCGAGATGGCCACCCCGAACATCTACGCCGACCAGATCGAGTGGATGCACCGCCACCTCAAGCACCGCGACTCGATCGTGCTGTCGCTGCACCCGCACAACGACCGCGGCACCGCGGTGGCCGCCGCCGAGCTGGGCTACATGGCCGGCGCCGACCGCATCGAGGGCTGCCTGTTCGGCAACGGCGAGCGCACCGGCAACGTATGCCTGGTGACCCTGGGCATGAACCTGTTCTCGCAGGGCATCGACCCCGAGATCGACTTCAGTGACATCGACGAGGTCCGCCGCGTCGTCGAGTACTGCAACCAGCTGCCCGTGCACCCGCGCCACCCGTGGGGCGGCGAGCTGGTCTACACCGCCTTCTCCGGCTCCCACCAGGACGCCATCAAGAAGGGCTTCGAGCACCTGGAGGCCGACGCGGCCGCCGCGGGGGTGCCGGTCGACGAGTTCCGCTGGGCCGTGCCGTACCTGCCGATCGACCCCAAGGACATCGGGCGCAGCTACGAGGCCGTCATCCGGGTCAACAGCCAGTCCGGCAAGGGCGGCGTGGCCTACATCATGAAGGCCGACCACCAGCTCGACCTGCCGCGCAGGCTGCAGATCGAGTTCTCCAGGGTGGTGCAGGCGCACACCGACGCCGAGGGCGGCGAGATCACGCCCGCGCGGATGTGGGAGATCTTCCAGGACGAGTACCTGCCCACGCCCGGCCACCGCTGGGGCCGCCTGAGCCTCATGGCGCACCGCAGCGACTCGACCGTCGACGACAAGGACCGGATCAACGCCGACATCCGCTTCGACGGGGAGATCCGCGAGATCTCGGGCACCGGTAGCGGCCCGATCTCCGCGTTCATCGACGCGATCTCGGTGCTGGGCGTCCAGGTGCGGGTGCTCGACTACGTGGAGCACGCGCTCAGCCAGGGCAGCGACGCCAAGGCCGCCTCCTACGTGGAGTGCGACGTCAACGGCCAGGTCCTGTGGGGTGTCGGCGTGGACGCCAACACCACGACCGCCTCGCTCAAGGCCATCATCTCCGCGGTCAACCGCGCCTCGCGCCCGATCTGACAGCTGATCTTTTACGGCAAGCCAGGGAGAGCCCAGCCGCCGCAGGTGGCTGGGCCCCGTCCAGGGAGACGCTCCTCCGATGATGAGGCGACCCGCCGTTACGCGCGCTCTGTGGGCCGCCTGGGGAGGCTTTCCGCCCTAGGCGGGCAGGCCGAGCTGGCGTGCGTTGAGGCGCATGGTGTGGTCGAAGGACCCTCTCAGGTCGTTGATCGTGTTGTTGAACTGGCCGAACAGCTCGAAGCTGAGCCAGCCGAACATGCCCGTCCAGGCCGCGATGGAGCGGAAGATCACCTCGTCCGGCACGCCGGGGATGATCGCGCGGACCGCGGCGGCATCCTCCGACAGCGCCGCGGGCGTGGAGGGCGAGTCGGGCACGGGCAGGAGCACCCCCGCGTCGTAGGCCTGCGACACCAGGGCGCCCATGACGACCGTGTCGCGCAGGGCCGCGGGGACCGTGTCCTGCGGCGCCTGGTATCCGGGCACCGGCGAGCCGTACAGCAGGGCGTACTCGTGCGGGTGCGCCACCGCCCAGTCGCGGGCCCCGTGGCAGATCGCCAGCCACCTGCCCAGGTAGTCCTCGCGTGCGCAGGCCGCGTCCGCCTGCTCGACCGCCTCCCCGAGCGCGTTGTACCCGTCGATGATCAACGCGGTGAGCAGGTCATCCCGTGACGGGAAGTATCGGTAGATTGCCGAGGAGACCATGCCCATCTCCCTGGCCACCGCCCGCAGTGACAGCCCTCCGGCACCATCCGTCGCCAGCTGCCTTCTCGCGATGTCGGCGATCTCCTTCGTCAGCTCCGCCCTGACACGTTCACGTGCTGTACGGCTAGCAGTCATACACACCACGCTACCAGAGCACTGCGAGAAAACGAGAGCACTGCTCTTGACGAGTGCCGCTCTCTTGAGAGAGCATTGCTCTCGTAAGGGAACGGCAGACACAAAACCGCGGAGGTCGGGATGCTTGCCACGATCAAGGGCGCCAACGCGATCCTGATGTTCTTTCTCGAGCTGGGCGTGCTCATCTCGGCGGGCTACTGGGGCTTCACCGTCAGCTCCAACTGGGTGATCAAGATCGTCGCCGGGATCGGCGCTCCCGCGCTGCTCGCGGTGCTGTGGGGTCTGTTCGCCGCCGGCGGCGGCGAGAACGCCACCTACCCGCTCACCGGGATCGTCAGGGCGCTGTTCGAGATCGCCTGGTTCGGCAGCGGCGCGCTGGCGCTCTACGCCTCCATCTCGCTCACCCCGGCTCTGATCTTCGCGGCCGTCTTCGCCGTCAACGCTGTCCTTCGCCTCGTCTGGAAGCAGGTCTGATCATGGGAAAGCACATCGTCGTCGGATCCGGCCAGGTCGGCTCCCACCTGGCCACCAAGCTCCTCCAGCAGGGGCACGAGGTCACCGTCGTCACCCGCTCGGGCAGCGGCCCGGCCGGCGCCACCAAGGTCGCCGCCGACGTCGCCGACCAGGCCCGGCTGACCGAGATCGCCAAGGGCGCGGACGCCCTCTACAACTGCGTCAACCCGCGCTACCACCGCTGGCTCACCGACTGGCCGCCGATGGCCGCCTCCTTCCTCGGGGCCGCGGAGGACACCGGGGCCGTGCTGGTCATCCTGGGCAACCTCTACCCGTACGGCCCGGTCACCGGACCCATGACCGAGGACCTGCCGCTCGCCTCCACCAGCCCCAAGGCCCAGGTGCGGGCCAAGATCTGGCAGGACGCGCTCGCGGCGCACCAGGCGGGCCGGGTGCGGACGGTCGAGGTGCGCGGCTCGGACTACTTCGGCCCGGGCGCCAGCGACCAGTCCTACCTGGGCGAGCGGTTCGTGCCGGCGCTGAAGGCCGGCAAGACGATCCAGCTCATCTGGCCCGCCGACATCCCGCACAGCTGGACGTACCTGCCCGACGTGGCCGACGCCCTGATCATCGCCGCCACGGACGAGCGGGCCTGGGGCAGGCCCTGGCACGTGCCGACGGCGGAGATGCTCACCTTCCGCGAGGTGGGAGAGCGGATGGCGGCCATCCTCGGCAGGCCCGCCCCGAAGATGGTGCAGCTGCCCTGGCCGCTCGCTCAGGTCGCGGGCCTGTTCAGCCCGATGATCCGCGAGCTGAAGCACACGCGCTACCAGTTCGTCGCGCCCTACGAGCTCGACTCCTCCGCCTTCCAGCAGACCTTCGGCATGTCGCCCACCCCGATCGACGTGGCGCTGAAGGCTACGCTTGCCGGATGAAGATTGCGCTGATCGGGCTGGGGGACATCGCGGAGAAGGCCTACCTTCCCGTGCTGTCCGCGCAGCCCGGCCTGGACCTCCACCTGTGCACCCGTAACCCCGACACCCTGGACCGCCTGGGAGACGCCTACCGCGTCTCCGGGCGGTTCACGGCTGTGGACGACGTGATCAAGGCCGGGGTGGAGGCCGCGTTCGTGCACGCGGCCACGGGCGCGCATCCGGAGATCGTCGGGCGGCTGCTCGAGGCGGGGGTCCACGTCTACGTCGACAAGCCGCTGGCCGACAACCTGGCCGACGCCGAGCGGCTGGTACGGCAGGCGGAGTCGGCCCGGTTGTCGCTGATGGTGGGCTTCAACCGGCGCCACGCGCCCGGCTACGCCGGGCTGGCCGAGCTGCCGCGCAGCCTCGTGCTGATGGAGAAGAACCGTGAGAACTTCCCCGACGATCCGCGGCGGGCGATCTTCGACGACTTCATCCACGTGGTCGACACGCTGCGCTTCCTCGTCCCCGGCACGGTCACCGACACCACGATCCGCACGCGCACCCGGGCAGGCCTCGTCGAGCACCTGGTGCTCGAGCTGTCGGGCGACGGGTTCACCGCGATCGGCGTGATGAACCGGGCGAGCGGGGCCAGCGAGGAGTCGTGCGAGGTGATGGGCTCGGGCGTCAAGCGCCGGGTGGTCAACCTGGGCGACGTGGTCGACTATGCGGGCGGCGAGATCCTCACCCGGCGGCCCGACTGGGTGCCGGTGGCCCGCCAGCGCGGGATCGAGCAGATCAGCCTGGCCTTCCTGGCGGCGGTACGCCAGGGCCGCATCCTGTCCGCCGCCGACGCCCTGGAATCCCACGCCATCTGCGAGGCCGTGGTCGCCGACGCCACCAGCTGAGCTGATTTGCCAGGCCATCGGGCGGCTGGGATGCGAGGGTTCAGGCCGCCGGGTGGTTGGCGCGGGCGAGCAGGCGGCGGAACGGCCGGCCGAGGCGGGTCAGGACCGTGAAGCCGGCCGGGTCGCTCAGCGGGCTCGAGGCGGAGACCACGCCGACCACCGCGTCGCCGTACAGGGCGGGGCTGCCGCTGCTGCCTGCGGGCGCCTGGCAGTTGCGGGTGACGAGCACGCCCGGG
This sequence comes from Nonomuraea sediminis, assembly GCF_018531495.1. GTDB lineage: Bacteria > Actinomycetota > Actinomycetes > Streptosporangiales > Streptosporangiaceae > Nonomuraea > Nonomuraea sediminis. The sequence goes on along the minus strand of NZ_JAHDTI010000005.1, from coordinate 355,950 downwards.
CGCACCTGGCTCGCGTCGGCGACGCAGCGGAACTGCTCCGTGCCCGGGTAGCGGCGCCCGGCCGGGTAGCCGAGCAGCTCGAGGCGGCGCGGCGTGGCCCGCGGCCCGGTGAGCAGCGGCCGCAGTCCCGGCCCCGTGACCGACTCCAGCGTGCGCCCCGGCTTTCCGACCGCGACCAGGCCCACGTCGTACGGCAGCAGCCGCGGCGTGTACGTCCTGCGCTGCCACTGCCGCGGGACCCACGCGTGCACGGCGGGCCAGCGTCCCAGCGCGGCCCTGCCGTTCTCGAACCCGGGCACGAACTCCAGGTCACGGAGCATCCGCCCGTCCTGGAACAGGCAGTGGGCCGCGGTCAGGACCAGGCCGCCGTGCAGCACGGTGCCGACGCACTGGTCGATCCGGCTGGTGCCGGCCACGCGGCCGACCAGGACGCCGGTGAGCCGCCGGGTGCCGGTGTAGGGATGCGGGACGCGAACGTAGCCGAGCCGGTCGCCGCCGGGCGTCAGCACCATCGTGTGCGGCACCGATTGCACCGATTGCACCGGCGGCACGGCAAGGTCGGGTGAGGAGGTCAGGGCCAGGGACAGCATCAGCCTGAGCACGCCTCAACCCTAGAACGAAAATGATCAATGCCCTGACCTGCGACACCAGAGATTTTCCCGAGTCTGGACGATCGGCGCCCCTGCGGCCGGCCCTCTCAGCGGGTCGAGCGGTACTGGGTGGCGAGCTCGCGCAGCCTGGCGTGCGCGCCTTCGTACACCTCCGCGGAGTTCAGGTAGGACTTGGCTACTTTCGCGACCATGGTGTAGTTCGTGTCGCACACATTGCCGACCGGGGCCTGGCCCGCCTGGCTGATGAGCTGGTAGGCGTCCAGCTCGTCCAGCCCGGTCAGCGAGGCCGACCAGGTGACCAGGTCGTGCTGGCTGATGCGGTAGGCGTCCTCGAGCGGCCTGGCCGATCCGGTGGACATGAGGTGCCGGTCGTCCTCCAGGCGCGGCCACGGCGTCGCCACGCCCTTGATCAGCTCGACCGCGACGACCGTGTTCATCGCGGCCTCGATCGCGGTGCCGCAGACCTCGCCCTCGCCCTGGCGGCCGTGCCCGTCGCCGATGGCGAACAGGCCGCCCTCGACGTTCACGCCGAGGTAGAGGGTGACGCCCGCGCGCAGTTCTGGGGTGTCCATGTTGCCGCCGTGCGCGTCCGGGGTGATCGTCATGCGCGCCTCGTTGGCGGCGGGCGCCACGCCGACCGTGCCGTGCATCGGGTCGAGGGGGAGCTCCACGCTGAAGTCGCTGTTGCGCGCCTGGTAGATCGCCACGTTGCGGGCCAGGTCGAGGTCGTAGCGCCAGACCCGCTCCTCCAGGGCCGGCTGCAGCGTCGCGGTGGTGTGGGTGCCGGTCAGCGCCCCGAACAGCGGGAACGTGCTGGACATCGCCCAGTCGCGGGCCGGGGTGATCGAGACGAAGTGCAGGGCCAGCGTGTCGCCCGGCTCGGCGCCCTCCACGTGGAAGGGGCCGGTGACCGGGTTCAGGTAGGGGAACTCGCAGACCTGTGAGGGCAGGTCGTCGACCGACTGGACGCGCCCGCCGAAGCAGTCCTCGGTGTACAGCTCGATGATCGTGCCCGGCCGTACCTTGCCCACCGGGGCGCGCCCGCCGAAGGTGTAGCTGAGCTCGTCGGGCGAGGGGCGGTAGGACACGACGTTCACGAAACCTCCGAAGGCAGGGCGGGCCGGCGGCCCATGGCGTACAGGACGGCGATCGCGACGATACCCAGGCCCATCCAGACGAAGCCGAGGGTCTGCGCGTTCACCTGGGCGTTGATCACGACGAGGATCAGCACCGCGAATCCGATCAAGGGGACGAGCAGGTGGTTCACCCAATCGCGGCTGCGCTGCCGTACGACGTAGTGGACCACCACCGAGACGTGCAGTAGCAGGAAGGCGGTCATGGCACCGAAGTTGACCATCGAGCTGAGGAACGGGATGCCTTGATCGTAGAGGCTCATCCCGACGCCGATGGCCAGTGACAGGACGGCCACCGCGAACGTCGCGTTGATCGGCACCTTGCGAGTGGGGTGGACGCGAGCCAGGAACGAGGGCAGCTGCCGGTCGCGGGCCATCGCGAACAGCAAGCGGGAGGTGGCGGCCTGGGCGACGAGCGAGTTGGCGAATCCCCAGGCGATGGCCGTGGCAACGGCGGTCAGGATGGCAAGCCAGGGACCGCCCGCGTAGGACGACAGGTCGTAGAACGCGTTGTCCAGCACGCCGGACTTGGGTTTGGGCGCCAGCAGGTCGGCCCTGTTGGGCACCAGCAGCGCCGCGACCCAGGTCTGCACCACGAACAGCACCGCGGCCAGCGAGAGCGCGGCGACCATGGACCTGCCCAGGCGCCTGGCGTCCTCGCGGTTCTCCTCGGCCAGCGTCGAGATGCCGTCGAAGCCCAGGAACGACAGCACGGCGACCGAGGCGGCCGTCAGCACCAGCCCCCAGGAGAACGTCGAGGAGTCGTAGAGCGGGCTGAGCCCGCCCGCCGTAGCCTTGCCCTGCGCCAGCGCGATGGCCCCGATCACCAGGAAGATGGCCAGCACCACTAACTCGGCGACCAGCATGACGCGGTTGACCCTGGCCGTCATCTCGATGCCCAGGTAGTTGACCACCGTGTTCAGCACGACGAAGGCCGCGATCCACGCCCACACCGGGACTGCCCCGATGAAGGAGTGCATCGCGGTGCCCGCCACCAGGTACAGCAGCGAGGGCACCAGCACGTAGTCGAGCAGGATCATCCACCCCGCCAGGAACCCGACGGGCGCCGCGATCCCGCGCCCGGCATAGGTGTAGACGGATCCGGCCATCGGGAACGCCCGAGCCATCTGCGCGTAGGACAGCCCGGAGAACGCCATCGCGACAAGGCCGATGATGTACGCGAGCGCCACCATCCCGCCGGAGCCGGCGAAGACGGTGCCGAAGATGCCGAAGGGGGCGATCGGCACCATGAAGATGAGGCCGTAGATCATCAGATCGGCGAAGCTCAGCGATCGCTGGAGCTCCTGGCGGTAGCCGAACTGCTCGATGGAGGTCATGGCCTGCACCTTAAGGCTAAAGCTTTCTACTGAAAAGGTTTCTCTAGAAAGAATTCGATGCCGTCCGCCCTGCCCAGGTGCACCCGCTGCCTGACCTGCCGATCCACCAGCGTCAGCGGCCCGCGCGCGCTGGTGATCGTCGTCCCGTCCGCGACTGCGTCCACGGCCGGTACGGCGAGCGTCCCCGCCCTGCCCGCGAGCGCGGCCAGCATGGTCACCGCCTCGTAGCAGCCGTGGCCGTGCGCGTTGAGCAGGGGCGCCTGCGGGCCGAAGCGGGCGGTGTACCGCTCGGCGAAGGCCAGGCTGGCATCGGTGGCCAGGTCGCGGAAGTACCCCATCGACGCGTACAGCTCGCCGGTACCGTCGCCGCCGATGCCGAGCAGCCCGTGCTCCTCCAGCGCGCCGCACAGCCTGGCCGCGCCCAGACCGGCGGCGGCGTAGGCGCGGTTGAAGGCCACCAGGTCGCTGCCGATCAGCGTGAGCAGGATCGCGTCGGGTCTCGCCTCGGCCACGCGGTCCACCCACCGGGCGGCCTGGCCGTACCTGACGAAACGCTCGCCCACCACGACGGCGCCGCGCTCGTGCAGCAGGCGGCGGGCGGCGGCGTTGACCAGGCGCGGCCAGACGTAGTCGTTGCCCAGCAGGAACCAGCGGCGCGCGCGGTGATGCGTGACCAGCCACTCGATGCCGGGCTCCAGCTGCCTGGCGGGCGTCTCGCCGAGGAAGTAGACGCCGGGCGCGCGGCCGCCACCCTCGTACGGCGGGGCGTAGACGAACGGCACCCGGCCCCCCATCGCGTCGACGATGGCCACGCGCGTGTCGCTGGCGTGGGTCCCGGCCAAGGCATCGACCGCCTTGATCGCGATAAGTCCCGATATTTCGGCGGCGACCTCCGCCTTGTCGCGACCGCCGTCGATGAGCACCAGCTCGACCGGCCTGCCGAGGATCCCGCCCGCCGCGTTGATCTCCTCGGCCGCGAGCACCGCGCAGTTGATCGCGCACGGCCCGACCAGCCCGAGCACCCCCGAGACGGGCACGACGAGACCGATCCTGAGCGCGTCCGACGGAAGGAGGCGCGCCTCGAGGGGATCGACGATCGGCGCCACGCGACGAGTATCCTCCGAGACAGACCCGCTCGAAAGGACCTCACATGACCGAGCTTGTCGAGGTCATCGACATGGGACCGGCGAAGGAGGGCTCATGACCGTGACCGGGCTCGGATCCTCGCTGGCGTACCTGCTCAGCCGGGCCGAGCGGAGCGTCAACAGGGGGCTGGCGGCGGCGCTGGCGGGCGAGGACGTGACCGTGGAGCAGTGGCGGATCCTGCGCGCGCTGGCCGACGGGCGTGGGCACTCGATGGGTGAGCTGGCGGCGGCCGTGCTGATGCCGCACCCGACGCTGACCAAGGCGGTCGACCGGTTGATCGACCGGGCCCTGGTCTACCGCGGGCCCTCGGGCGGCGACCGTCGGCGGGTGGCGGTCTTCGTCTCCGACCGCGGGCACGACCTGCTGGCCCGCGTCGAAGGCGCCATCGCCGACCACCACCGCCACATCGAACAGGCCTTCGGCACCGAGCGCACCGAACAACTCATGCGCGCCCTGGAATCCCTCGTCCAGTCCCTCGACTAGAGGATCGATCCCAAGGGCTGATCAGTACAGCCCCGTCTCGTGGGCAGCGGTGTCGCAGTCGAGGACATGCTGGCGCGCGGCCTCGCCGAGGGCCGCGAGGACTCCGGCGATCATGGTCTCGACGATTGCCAGGGCGGGGACGAGCGATTCGTACTGCGAGCTCGGCAGCACGCTGTCGGCCATGGTCGCCACGGGGGAGAGCCGGGCGTCAGTGAACAGCACGAGCTTGGCCCCGCGCCCGCGCGCGTAGCGGCCCAGGTCGAGCAGCGGCGGGTCGTAGCGCTGGAAGTCGAAGACGACCACGGTGTCGCGTCTGGACAGCGAGGCGAGCGTGGCCGAGCGCTCCAGCAGCGGTTCGGGGATGGGCAGGATCTCGTCGCGGAACTGCGCCAGATGGGTGGCGAGGTAGCGGGCGAGCATGCCCGACATCCGGCCACCGGTCAGCAGGACGCGGCGGCGCGGGTCAGCGACCAGGTCGATGGCGCGCTGGAGGTCGTCCGGCGGCAGCGCGGCCAGGCTGTCCCTGATCCCGGCGCCGAAGATCTCCGCGCTGCGGTCGATCAGGGCGTGGGTGGTGGGCTGGGTTCCCGCCAGGCCCGTGGTGTCGTAGAGGGGAAGGGGCGAGGAGGCCGGGGTTTCGATCTCCTCCAGCAGCACCTTCTGGAACTCGGGGTGGCCGCGGAAGCCGAGCCGCTGGACGAACCTGATGACCGTGGGCGCCGACACCTCGGCGGCCTTGGCCAGTTGGGCGACGGTTTCGAGCCCTGCCGCCGGGTAGCGGGCGAGCAGGGCCCTGGCTACCCGGCGCTCGGCGGGGCCGCATTCGCCCATCCGTTCCCTGATCTGGTCGGCGACTGCCATGGTTGTTTGCTCCCCCTGCGCAAGGTGGGTACCGCCCGGGCTGGGCGATACCCAGATCATCCCTACTTGACGTGGACGGCGAACGCCAGTCCGGTGAACGAGCCGCCGTAGTTGACGAAGCCGGAAAGCTTCGACAACTCGACGGTGAACTGCGGGCCGGTCTCCGCCGAGTCGCCGGTGGTGCTCGTGCTGCGTCCGGATCCGGCCAGGTCGACGGCGGAGGCGACGAGCGCGCCCGCGCCGAAGATGTCGGCCGAGGGCGCGGCGGCGGCCTTGTCGGCCGGCGCGACCGGGGCGTGACCGGGGATGACCGTGCGGGTCGCCGGGTTGTAGGCATCGCCGGCCTTCAGGTAATCCCAGCGCACACCGCTGATCGACCAGCGCCCGCCGACGGTGCCGACGGTCGCGGGCGCCAGGTCCAGGACGCTGACGCCGTTCTGGCCGATGACCGTCATCTGGCCGGTGCCGGAGATCTCCAGCGCGGTGTTCTCGTCGACGCCGTAGACGCGGTCGTGGCCGGTGTCGGCGGCGAGCCTGATCGAGCGTCCGTGCCGGGAGCGCGCGCCGAAGTGCGTGTCCACCAGCCCGGAGGTGACGAAGCCGAAGCCGCCGGCGGGCAGGTAGCCGAGCTGCTCGTCGGTCGGGTACCAGCCGACCACCGCGCCGTCGCGGATGCCGCGGTAGCTGTCACCACCTGTGATCATGTCGGGGCCCGACATGATCTGCATGCCGGCGCTGGTGCCCGCGAGCGGGGCTCCGGCCTGGAACTTGGCCCGGATGGCCGCCAGGACCGCGCCGTCTGTGCCGTCGGAGTGGATCATGACGTTGACGTAGCGGATCTGGTCGCCGCCGGTGAAGTAGAACCCGGTCATGCCCTGCGCCAGTGCCACGTTGGCCGGGTCGTCGCCGCTGCCCGTCTTCTTCTCGGTGACCGGGATCCACACGGCATCGGCCGCGCCCGCGGCCTTGAGGTCCTTGATGGCGTCCTTGGCCGAGGAGTTCGGTATGGCCGACGACGTGCTCAGCACGCCGATCTTCGCGTTCGCGCCGCCGGCGAGCCGTACGACCTCGGCGAAGATGTCCGGGTCGCTGTTGGCCCCGCCGATGAGGACGAGAGTGCCGGGCGTCGCGGTGATCCGCTTGGGGGCCGCCACAGCGGCGGTCACCGGAGCGGGGGCGGCCAGCAGCACGAAGGCCCCGACCAGTAACGCCAGTGCTCTTTTCATGGGAGTTCCTTTGTCGCCAGATGGGTGATGAGTTCCGCGAGCAGGGTGACGCGGGGGGTGACGCTGGCCAGGTCGAGCCATTCGGCGGGGCTGTGGTCGGCGCCCCCGACCGGCCCGAGCCCGTCGAGCGTGGGCACGCCGAGAGCGGAGACGAGGTTGGCGTCGGCGATCCCCGCGGTCGCGACGGCGGCGACGTCGAGCCCCCGCGCGGCGGCCAGGCCGACGGCCACCGCGGCCAGGTCCTCGCTGGGTTCCATGGGCGGGCAAACGCCGTGCCGGTGTCCGGTCGCGCTGGTGCCCTCGACGTGGGTGGTCGCGACGAGGGCGTCGATGTCGTCCAGGACGCGGGTGAGCCGGTCGGTCGTGACCGCGCGCACGTCGACCTCGAGGACGGCCTCGGGGCAGACGACGTTGGGCCGCGACCCGGCCCGTACGACGCCGACGTTGACCGTGGTCCCCGCGGCCGGGTCGTTGAGTGACTGGAGGGCGATGACGAGGTGGGCGGCCGCGAGTGCCGCGTTGGCACCGCGCTCGGGTTCGATGCCCGCGTGCGCGGCCCGTCCGGTGATGGTCACCCGGACGTCGGCGCCGCCCTTGCGTGCCTTGACCAGCGACCCGTCCTCACGTGCGCATTCCAGGCAGAGCGCGTAGTCGGCCTCGGCGGCCAGTTCCGCGAGGACGGGGTGGCTGCCTGGCGCGCCGAGTTCCTCGTCCGGAGTGCAGCAGAAGACGAGGTCGGCGTCCGCGTCCAGCGCGTCGACCGCGGCGAGCCCGGCGGCCAGCCCCGCCTTGTCGTCGCATACCCCGGGCCCGTGGGCGATGCCATCGCGTACGGTGAACGGCCTGGCCGCTGCCGTACCGTCGTCGAAAACGGTGTCCAGGTGAGCCAGCAGCAGAATCCGGGGCCCCTGCCCCGGCCGCCGGCCGACCACGACGTCGCCGAGCGGCACCCCGTCCACAGGCGGCACGGCAACGCGTTCCACGGCGAAACCGAGCTCGACGAGCCGCGCGGCGGCGAAGTCGCCGACCCGGTTGACCCCGGCGGCGTTCCACGAGCCCGAGTCGATGTTGACCAGGTGTTCCAGGTCGCTCAGAAAGCGTTCGAGCATCACAGGACCTTGGACAGGAACGCCCGGGTGCGCTCCTGGGCCGGATCGGTGAGGACCTGGCGCGGGTCGCCGGACTCGACCACGACGCCGCCGTCCATGAAGACGGCCACGTCGGCGACCTCGCGCGCGAACCCGATCTCGTGCGTGACGACGATCATCGTCATGCCGTCGGCCGCCAGGTCGCGCATGACGTCGAGGACCTCGCCGACGAGTTCGGGGTCGAGCGCCGAGGTCGGCTCGTCGAACAGCATCAGCTTGGGCCGCATGGCCAGGGCGCGGGCGATGGCCACCCGCTGCTGCTGTCCGCCGGACAGCATGGCCGGATAGCCGGCCGCCTTGTCGCCGACGCCGACGCGGTCCAGGAGCTCGCGGGCGACCGCGATGGCCTGGTCCTTCGGTTCACGCCGTACGCGCACAGGGGCCTCGATCACGTTCTCCAGGACGGTGAGGTGCGGGAACAGGTTGAAACGCTGGAAGACCATGCCGATGTCGGCGCGTTTCCTGGCGATCTCGCGCTCCCGCAGCTCGCGCAGGCCGTCGCGGTGCGTGGCGTAGCCGACGAACTCGCCGTCCACGGCCAGCCGGCCGGCGTCGATCTTCTCCAGGTGGTTGATGCAGCGCAGGAACGTGCTCTTGCCGGAACCGCTGGGCCCGAGCAGGCACATGACCTGGCCGCGCTCGACCGTCAGGCTGATGCCCTTGAGCACCTCCAGCTTGCCGAAGCTCTTGCGCACGCCCTCGGCCATGACGAGCGGGTGGTTCACGTCCGCGACCTGCCCTTTCCGTAACGGCGTTCCAGGTAGTACTGCGGGATCGACAACAGCGAGGTCATGGCGAGATACCAGATGCTCGCGACGATCAGCAGCGGGATGACCTCGAAGTTCTGGGCGTAGACCTGCTGGAGGTTCGTCAGCAGGTCGGAGCCGGCGATGACCGAGACCAGCGCGGTGGTCTTCAGCATCATGATCGTCTCGCTGCCCATCGGCGGGATGATCATCCGCATCGCCTGCGGCAGGATGATCCGGCGCAGCGTCTGCCCCGGCGTCATGCCGAGCGAGTGCGCGGCCTCGTACTGGCCCTCGTCGACCGAGAGGATCCCGGCCCGGATGATCTCCGCCGAGTAGGCCATCTCATTCAGCCCCAGCGCGAGCAGCGCCGCGACCATGGGGGTGACCAGGGAGTTGGTGTCGGCCGACCAGAAGGTGAGGTCGGTGAACGGGATGCCGATCGAGATCTGCTTGTAGAAGGCGCCGAGGAACCCCCAGAAGATGATCTGCACGAGCACCGGGGTGCCACGGAAGATCCAGATGAACAGCCAGGCCAGACTGGACAGCACCGGGTTGCGCGACAGCCGCATGACGGCCACCACGACGCCCCCTGCCAGGCCGATGACCATCGAGATGGCCGCCAGGTAGACGGTGACGCCGACGCCCTGCAGGGTGAGGTCCTTGAGCAGGTACTTGCCGACGACGGCCCAGTGGATGTTGGGGTTGCGGGCCAGCGACCACAGCAGGCCGGCCAGGAAGAACGCGGCGAGCGCCGCCGCGACCAGCCTGCCGTGGTGACGTACCGGCCGGATCCTGACGTCAGTCGATGGCGGCATTGACCGTGGCCTTGTCGATGGCGATGGAGGCCGCGCCGTACTTTGCGAGGATCTTGGCGTAGGTGCCGTCGTCCATCAGGGACTGCAGGGCCTTCTGGATGGCCGTGACGAGCGTCTGGTCGTCCTTCAGTACGGCGATGCCGTTCGGCGAGGCGTCGTAGCCGCCCAGCTCGGCCGCGTCGTCGACGACCTCGAAGGCGTTGCCCCCGTCGGCGGTCGAGGCCAGGTAGATCGCGGCGGGCTTGGTCATCAGGTGGCCGCTGACCTTGCCGGACTTGAGCGCGAGCTGCCCGTCGGCGTCCTTCTTGTACTTCTCCAGGACGACCGGCTGCTTGCCCGCCTCGGTGCACAGGTGCTGCCGCTTCTCCACGGCCTTGACCTGGTTGGTGGCCGCCTCCACCGAGATCTTCTTCCCGCACAAGTCGGTGAAGGTCTTGATGCCCTCCGGGTTGCCCTTGGCGATCAGGACGCCAGTGCCCGACTTGGAGTAGTCCACGAAGCTGAGCACCTTCTGGCGCTCCCTGTTGTCGGTCATCGTCGACAAGATGATGTCGAACTTGCCGGCCTGGACCGCGGGGATGATGCCGTCCCATGCCTGCTTGCCCCACTCGAAGGTGGTGCCGAGCCGCGCCGCGATGGCCTGGCCGAGGTCGTAGTCGAGGCCGGTCATCTCGCTACCGCCCTCGGTCACGAACATCATGAACGGCGGGTACGGCGGGTCGACGGCCACCCGGACCTTGCCCGCGGTCTTGATCTTCTCGGGCAGTAACGCGGTGAGCGCGGGGTCGGCCTTGACCTCGGTTCCGGCGATCTGCGTCGTCTTGGGGGCCGCCGCGGGCGCGGGGGTGGCGGTGCTGCAGGCCGCGGCCAGCAGCGCCACGGCGGCGAAGGTGACTATCTGGGCCTTCTTGGCGAGCATGGACGAACCTTTCAGAAGAGGTTGAGCAGACGTTACATTTTTCGCCCGATCATGCCAAGATGTAATGAATGAAACATTACTGTATGTAACAATAACGAGATATTTGGAGGCATAGGCCGTGACATACCGCATTTCGGCCGTCGACGTCTTCGCCGTCCGCCTGCCGCTCCGGGAGCCGTTTGTCATCTCCTACGGGACGTTTCCCGACGTCCCGACGGTGCTTGTCCGGGTGCGCACGGCCGAAGGGGCGCAAGGCTGGGGGGAGGCGACCCCGGATGCCTTCGTCACGGGCGAGAGCTACGCCTCGACGACCGCCACGGTGCGTGATCTTGCGCCGGTCTTCATCGGCCACGACGCGAGGGATCTGGAGTCCGCGCACCGGGAGATGGACGCCAGGGTCACCGGCGTGCCCACCGCCAAGGCCGCCTTCGACATCGCGCTGCACGACCTCACCGCCCGGATCGCCGGGCTGCCGGTGTGGGCGCTGCTCGGCGGCCGCACCAAGGACCATCTGGCCATCTCGCGGGTGGTGTCCATGCGGGAGCCCGGGCAGATGGCCGAGGACGCCGCCGCCCACGTGGCTGCAGGGTTCCGCACCGTCAAGATCAAAGTCGGCTCTGATCCGCTGCTCGACGCCCGCCGGGTCGCGGCCGTGCGCGAAGCGGTCGGTCCGGAGACGGGCATCAAGGTCGACGTCAACCAGGGCTGGCAGAGCGCGGGTCGGGCCATCGCCGCGATCCGCGCCTGCGAGCCGTACCGCGCGCTCTACTTCGAGCAGCCGGTGGCCGCGTGGGACCTGGAGGGTCTGGCAGACGTACGGCACGCCACCGGGGCGACGATCATGGTGGACGAGGGCTGCCACACCGCCAGGGACCTGCTTCGGATCGCCGGGCTGCGAGCCGCGGACATGGTCAACATCAAGCTCATGAAGTGCGGCGGGCTGCTGCCCGGGGTGAAGCTCAACGCGATCGCCGAGGCGGCCGGGATCGGCGCCATGGTCGGCACGATGGTCGAGTCGTCGATCGCCTCCGCCGCCGGGCTCCACCTGGCCATCGCGCTCGCCAACATCCGCAACGCCGAGATGGGCGGCCCCCTGCTGACCGCCGCCGACATCGGCGATGCCGGGTCATGGTACGCGGTCGACCGCATTACCGTGCCCGACCGGCCCGGCCTGGGCATCACCGTGGACGAGACCGCGCTGAAGTCGTTCACGGAGGCGTCCTGGAGCTACTGATAGCCCCCGCCACACCGCTCAGCGGATGAGGGTTTGGGCGAAGTGGGCGGCGTGGTGGGTGATGCGGTGGCGGGCGGTTTCGCGTTGTTCGGGGGTGGCGCTGTCGTGGAGCCACAGGAGGCGGGCATGGGCGATCGGCGCCAGGAGGGCGTAGGCCAGGTCGTCGGATGAGCCGAGCGACGGGTCGAGGTCCCAGGAGGCGAAGACCTCGGCGAGGTGGCGGAGGGCCTGCTCGATGCCGGCGGCGAGCATGGGGTCGTGGATGAGGCCGTCACGGGCCACCAGGCTCATGACCTGGCGGGCCCGGGGCGTGTCCCACGCTTCCAGCACCTGGGCGGCGAACGACTCGACGAACTCCGCCGGATCCGCGGGCGTCGAGGAGATCGCGACCGTCGCCACCTGGGGTCCGGCCAGTTCCATGGCGGCCTCGTAGATCGCCTGCTTGCCGTCGAAGTGGGCGTACAGGACGCTCTCGCTCAGGCCGACCTCGCGGGCGATGGCCCTGATGGAGGTCCCCGCGTAGCCGCGCTGGGCGAACAGCCTCAGTGCGGCGTCCACCAGGGCCGTCTTGGTGTCCCCGGCCTCCGCCTTGGGCGGGCGGCCTGGCCGGCGCCCGATCGTCGTGCTCACGAGGCCATTCAATCATGGGCCTGATAAATAAGCGATCGTTCGATTATTTTTACAGGCATGCCGATGTCACACATTCCCGACCGCGAGATCGCCGAGCGTCCCGACGGATACGGCGGTCCGAACCTGTCACCCACCGGCCTGCGCCACCTGCCGCACGCCTTCGCCGACGGCGTCTACGCGCTGATGGCCAACATCCCGCCCAAGGACAACAACGGGCTCATCGCCGGCAGCCGCGCCGCGCTGGTGGTCGACGCGGGCATCACGCCGGAGGTCTCCCGCGAGCTCCAGAAGCTGGCCGGCGAGCTGACCACCAGCCCCGTGCGCTACCTGGCCAACACGACCTACCACGGCGACCACACCTTCGGAAACGCCCAGTTCCCCGACGACGTGGTGATCGTCACCTCGCGCGCCAACAAGGAGAACATGGCCGACCTCGCCTACGAGAAGCAGGTCAGGGCGGGCAACATGTACGGCGACGAGGCCATGTTCGACCGGATCACCACCTGGCGCACGCCCGACCTGGTCTTCGACTCCTACGCCGAGCTTGACCTGGGCGGCAGGCAGGTCCAGCTGTGGCACTTCGGTCCCGGCAACGGCCCGGGCGACACGGTCGTCTACGTCCCCGACACGCGTACCGCCTGGACGGGCAACTTCGTGTGCCACGCCGGCACCGCGCACATGCTGCTGCAGGGCGGCCCGCTGCCGTACCTGGACTCGCTGCGCGCGATGCGGCGGACGCTGCCCGACCTGGACACGATCGTTCCCGGCCACGGCTCGATGGGCGACGGCCACGCCGCCATCGACGCCCTCGTCGGCTACCTGGAGCGCCTGCACGAGGAGGTCGCGGCGGCCGTCGAGGCGGGCAAGCCGCTCGAGGAGGTCGTCACCACCGACCCGTGGGAGCAGGGCCTCGACCCCCGCCTGGCCGCCGCGCTGTCCGGCTACGGAGAGCGGGCCCAGCAGGGCATGCTCGCGCTCTGCCGTGACCTGCACCGGCTCAACGTCCTGGCCACCTACCGTGTCTACACCGCCGGACATACCGTGGAGACATGGCTGTCGACCTGAACCACACGATCGTGCCGTCCCGCGACAAGCGCGCCTCGGCCGAGTTCCTCGGCGAGATCCTCGGGCTCGAAGTGGGCAAGGACTGGGGGCCGTTCACCCCGCTCGAGACCAGCAACGGGGTGACGCTCGACTACATGGAGTCGGACGGCTTCCAGCCGATCCACTACTGCTTCATCGTCACCGAGCAGGAGTTCGACGAGATCTTCGAGCGCATCCGCGAGCGCGACCTGCGCTACTGGGCCGACCCGGGCCACACCAAGCCCGGCGAGATCAACCACCTCTTCGGCGGCCGCGGCGTCTACTTCGACGACCCGAACGGCCACAACATGGAGGTCATCACCGCCCCGTACGCGTGATCTGTTCCGTACGGCAAGCCGCCCCACCGTCCGCCCGCCGTACTCCGGCCGAGGGCCCGCGCGCGGCGCTCGCGGCGAGTCGATGACGCTGGCCCGCCGTAACGACGCCATCCAGCCGTGGCATGCGGGTTACCGACCCCAGCGAGCCGAGGACGAGCGTCGGCAGGTCAGGACTTGGTGAGCAGGGCGAGGGAGGCGATGCGGTCGGGGGTCCAGGGGCCCTCGGTGATGAGGATCGTGTGGTCGATGCCCAGGTCGTGGAAGTCGTCCAGCTTGTGCGCGAGGGCGTCGGCGGAATCCTCGAGGCGGGCGCTGACCGTCTTCTCGACGGCGTCGTAGGGGCGGCCGACGGCTTCGCAGTGCCGGGTGAGGACCTCCAGCCCAGCCGGACCTGCCGCGTGCGGGCCGCCAGGTAGCCGAGCGTGGTGTAGGCCTCCAGCATCGGGTCGTCGATCGAGCCGCCGGGCGCCACCATGATCAGGTGGTCGCCGACCCAGACGGTGTCGATCCCCGCCTCGTCGGCCGCCTCGACGACCTTGGTCAGCCGCTGGGCGAGGGTGCCCGGAGGGTAGGAGAAATCGGTGAGGTTCAGGCTGAGTTTCATGCCCTCACCTTCCGCTCGCGACGAAGGGAACACATCGCCCATCCGGTGATGATTCGGGTAACCCCCTGGGTGTACCGTCCGATCATGGACACCATGGCCGTGGAGCAGAACGGCATCAACGCGGTCACCCTCGAGGAGCGGCACGGCAGGCCGAGAGACCTGTTCTGGCCGTGGGCGGGCTCCAACCTGTCGCTGTTCGGGGTCGCCTTCGGCGTGTACATCGTGGGTCTCGGGCTGGGCGTGTTCCCCGCCATCATCACCGGGGCGGTGGGCTACCTGCTGTCGTTCGGGCTGGTCGGGCTGGTGGCCGTGGCAGGCACCCGGTCGGGCGTGCCCACGATGACGCTGGGCAGGGCGGCGTTCGGCTACCAGGGCAACAAGCTGCCGGCCGTACTGTCCTATGTCTCGAACGTCGGGTGGGAGACCGTGCTGGTCACGCTGTCGGCGCAGGGCGGGGCGGCGATCCTGGGGCGGCTGGCGCCGGGGCTGAACCCGACGGTGGCGACCGCGGCGTGCTTCGCGGTGGCGGCGCTGGTCGTGATCGCGGTCGGGGTGTTCGGGCACGCGATGATCATGGTGGTGCAGCGGTACCTGACGTACGCGTTCGTGGTGCTGACCGTCGTCTACATGGTGCTGATGGCGCCGAAGCTGGGCACCAGCCTGTCGAGCACGGGCGGCGCCGGGGCCTGGGTGGGCGGGATCATCTTCGCGATGACGCTGCTCGGGCTCGGCTGGGTGAACTGCGGTGCGGACTACTCCCGCTACCTGCCCGCCGACTCCAAGCCGGGCTCCGTGGCGCTGTGGACGACGCTGGGCGGGGCGCTGCCGCCGATGGTGCTGCTGGTGTTCGGCGTGTTGCTGGCCGGGGGCGATCCGAAGCTGGCGGGGGAGGCGTCGATCGACCCGGTGGGCGCGCTGGCCGGTGCGTTGCCGACCTGGTTCCTGCTGCCGTACCTGCTGACGGCGATCGGCGGGTTCCTGGCCGGGGCGATCATGGACATCTACTCGTCGGGGCTGTCCATGCTGGCGCTCGGCGTGCCGATCCGCCGGCACTACGCGGTGCTGGTCGACGGGGTGCTCATGGTGCTCGGCGGGTACTACCTGCTGTTCGTCTCCGACAGCTTCTTCGGCACCTTCCAGGCCTTCCTGGCGATCATCGGGGTGGCGATGGCCGCCTGGGTGGCGATCTTCCTGGTCGACATGTGGCGCCAGCGCGACGGCGGCCGCTTCTACGACGAGCGCCTGCTGCGGGCCGGGGCTCCCGCCGTCAACTGGGCGGGACTGATCTCGCTGGTCGTGGCCTCGTTCGTGGGCCTCGGGCTGATCACCTCGACCGACCCGAACATCGCCAAGGTGGTCGGTTTCCTGATGAGCGACGCGATGAAGCACGGGACGTTCGGCAAGGCCAACATCGGCGTCGTCGTGGCGCTGGTGCTGGCCGGCCTGCTGTACTTCGTGCTCAAGCCGCGCCGGCGCTAGGCGTTGTCCTTGGCGTGCTCGCCCCAGATCACCAGGACGGCCCCCGCCAGGACGAGTCCGAGGTACGCCCAGGAGGGGATGTCGACCCAGCGGTGGAGCAGCCCCCACGGGCCGTCGGAGAACGTGCCTCCGACGAAGCCGAGCAGGCCCTGGATGGCGACGAACACACCGATGATCTGTCTCATGCGCCCAACGATCGCAGGCCCGCCCACGGTCCGGCATCGGACCATGGACGGGCCAGGGGGGCTACTTAAGTAGCGATCAGGGGTAGAGGCCGCGCATCTGGTGCGCCTCGGCGACGCGGCCGACGCCGATCACGTGGGCGGCCTGGCGCAGGGTCAGGGCGCGGTCGGTCGCCAGCGACCTGACCTCGCCGTAGGCGCCCTCCATCAGGTCGCGCAGCTTCATCTCGACCTCGGCGGCGCTCCAGGAGTAGGCCTGCATGTTCTGCACCCACTCCAGATACGACACGATCACCCCGCCGGCGTTGGCCAGGATGTCGGGCACGATCACGGTGCCGTTGGCGGCCAGGATCTCGTCGGCCTCGGGGGTGGTGGGGCCGTTGGCGCCCTCGACGATGAGGCGGGCCTTGATCCGCGGCGCGTTCTCCGCGGTGATCACGCCCTCGAGCGCCGCCGGGACCAGCACGTCCACGTCCAGCTCGAACAGCTCGTCGTGGGAGAGGGCGTCGGCGTGGCGGTAGCCGTACACGCCGCCGGACTCGGCCACCCAGGCGCGCACGTCGGAGACGTCCAGGCCCGACGCGGAGTAGATCGCGCCGGAGATGTCGGACACGGCGACCACGCGGCAGCCGGCGTCGGCCAGGTACTGTGCGGCCAGCGCGCCCACCTTGCCGAAGCCCTGGACCGCCACGCGCGCCCCCTCGGGCGAGCGGCCGAGCGCGGCCAGCGCCGCGATCTGCACGCCGCGCGAGGTGGAGCCCGCCCTGCCCAGCGAGCCACCGAGCGTCATCGGCTTGCCGGTCACCACGCCGGGCACCGAGTAGCCGGTGTTGACGCTGTAGGTGTCCATGATCCAGGCCATGGTCTGCTCGTCGGTGCCGACGTCGGGGGCGGGGATGTCCTTCTCGGGGCCGATCAGCGGCAGGATCTCGTTGACATAGCGGCGGGTGAGCCGCTCGAGCTCGCGGGTGGTGAGCTCGGTCGGGTCCACGGACACGCCGCCCTTGGCGCCGCCGTAGGGGATGCCGACCAGCGCGCACTTCCAGGTCATCCACATCGCCAGCGCGGTGACCTCGTGGATGTCGGTGCTGGGATGAAAGCGGATGCCGCCCTTGGCAGGGCCGCGCGAGACGTTGTGCTGGACGCGGAAGCCCTGGACGACGTCCATCCGCCCGTCCTCGCGGCGGACGGGCACCGACACGGTCAGCGACCGGCGGGGCGTGGCGAGCATCGTGCGCAGGCCGTCGTCGAGGCCGAGGTGTTCCGCCGCCTGGCCGAGTTGGTGGAGTGCGGAATCGAGGGCTTGCCGCCCAGGAGCCGTCGCCGTTGACGGCACCATGATGGTCATGGGAGAGATTCCTCCTGTTATGGACGCCCAAAAGGCGGGAGAGGCGCCATTGCCTAACCCAATTGGGCGTTCTTTTCTGGATCATCCTAAAGCGTTGCCGAGGAGATCCTGTTGTCCATAAATCCAAGCCGCTCATCGGCGTGCTGGGAACGCACCACTCTGGCAGGCTGGAGATCTGTAGTGTGCCGATCTGTCACATCGGGGGTGCGATGCAGGCGCTTTTGGTCGGGCCGATGCTCCGCTACGTGGACTCCACCAGCGCGTCCATCTGGGTGGAGACGGCCATGCCCGGCACCGTGACCGTGGAGGCGGGCGGCCGGGCCTACGACGACCGGACCTTCACGGTGCACGGGCACCACTACGCGCTCGTCGACCTCACCGAGCTGGACGGTGACGTCGACTCCTACCGGGTGCTGCTGGACGGCGAGCAGGTCTGGCCGCTGGACGGCGCGCCGCCCAGCCGGATCCGGCTCCTGCCGCCCGGCGGGCCCGAGCGGATCATGTTCGGCTCCTGCCGCACCAGCGTCCCGAACGACCCCTCCCACGTCCGCACCCACGGCGAGGACGTGCTGCGCAGCTTCGCCCGGCGGCTGAAGGAACTGGACGAGCGGCCCGACCTGCTGATCATGCTCGGCGACCAGGTCTACGCCGACAACCCCTCAGCCGACATGCTGGAGTTCATCCGGGCACGCCGCTCCACCGAGCCCACCGGCGAGATCGCGGACTTCGAGGAGTACGCCGAGCTCTACCGGCGCGCCTGGAGCGAGCCCGACATCCGGTGGCTGCTGTCCACGGTGTCGACCGCGATGATCTTCGACGACCACGACGTGCGCGACGACTGGAACACCTCCAAGACCTGGCGCGAGCAGATGGCCGCGACCCCGTGGTGGCACCGCCGGGTGGTGTCGGGGCTCGGGGCGTACTGGATCTACCAGCACGTGGGCAACCTGTCCCCGGCCGAGCGGGCGGCCGACCCGCTGCTGGCCAGGCTCCGCGAGGGCGACTCTGCCGCGCTCGACGAGTTCGCCGACCGGGCCGACGCCGAGCCCGCGAGCACCCGGTGGAGCTACGCCCGCGACCTCGGCGGCACCCGGCTGATCATGATCGACACCCGGTGCTCCAGGCAGCTCACCCCCGGCGACCGGCGCATGCTCGACCCGGGGGAGTGGGACTGGCTGCGCGAGCAGGTCACCGCCCCCGCCGAGCGGCTGGTGATCGGCTCGTCGATCCCGTTCCTGCTGCCGGAGGGCGTGCACCACCTCCAGAACTGGAACGAGGCGCTGTGCGACGGGGCCTGGGGCAGGCTCGTGGCGCGCTGGTCGGAGAGGTTCCGCCAGGCCATCGACCTGGAGCACTGGGCGGCCTTCCGCCGCTCGTTCGACGACCTGGCCAGGCTGCTGATCAAGACCGGCAGGCCGGTGGTGATCCTGTCCGGCGACGTGCACTTCTCCTACCTGGCCAGATCGCGCAACATCCGGCAGGCCGTCTGCTCGCCGATCCGCAACCCGCTCAGCCTCGTGCTGCGCCTGGTCAACGTGGTCAGTCAGGTCGCTCTGGCCGCCGCCATCGGCGGCCTGCTGGCCAGGGCCGCCGGCCTGCCCAGGCCGCCCATCCGGTGGCGGCTCACCGACGGGCCCTGGTTCCAGAACGCGCTGGCCACGCTCACGCTCCCCGACGAGGTGACCTGGCACAGCTCCACCGGCGACCGGCTGCGGCCGCTCGGGTCCGCGCGGCTCTAATTGGTGGGAACCGGGTTCCGGCGTGCGGTCAAGAACAGGGTGACCGCATGAGAGAGGACCGGCAGGTGCTATCAGAGACGCTGGACGACTCGGTGCTCATCGGGCAGTCGCTGGACGAGCCCGAGAGCTTCGCCGCGCTGTTCGACCGGCACGCCGATGAGATCTTCCGTTACGCCGCCAGGCGACTCGGCCCCGAGCTCGCCGACGACGTGACGGGCGAGGTGTTCCTCGTCGCCTTCCGCGCGCGCTCGCGCTACGACCGCGCCTGGCCCGACGCCAGGCCCTGGCTGTACGGCATAGCCACGAAGGTCATCGCGCAGCACCGCAGAGCCGAGCGCCGGCGCACCCAGGCCATGGCGAAGGTGAGCCCCGAGCGGCCGGGCGGGTTCGACGACCGCAGCGCCGACCGCGTCACGGCCGAGCAGTTGCAGCCGCGGCTGGCCAAGGCACTCGGCCGGCTCAGCGCGGCCGAGCGCGACCTGCTGCTCCTGGTCGCCTGGGCCGACCTCACCTACGAGGACGCGGCGGTGGCCCTCGGCGTCCCCGTCGGCACCGTCCGGTCCCGGCTGCACCGGCTCCGCGTCAAAGCGCGCAGGGCCCTCGGCGGCATCGACCCCTTCGCAGCAGAGGAGCCCCAGCATGGATGACGAGATCCAGATCTTCGCCCATGGCCGTCCCGCGGCCCCGCCGTACCCGAGCCAGGCTCGTGACAGGGCGCGCGACCGGCTGCTCGAGGAGGCGCGCGGGGGGCGCGGCCGAACCTTCCGCTTTCCGCGTCTGGGCTGGCAGGCGGCGGCCGCCTTCGGGGTGACCGTCACCCTGGTCGGGGGCGTGGCCGTGGCACTGTCGGGCCGGCAGGAAGGCGGGGTGGCCTCACCGGCGGCCGTGGCCTCGGTGGTGCCGTCCGGCCTCCCCGGTGACCTGAATCCGCAGCCCGGCCAGTACATCCTGGTCGAGTCGGACACCATGTACACCTCGGAGTCGATGGGGAAGAACGGGGCTTCCAGCCACTGGCTCTACCGGACGCACCGCAAGATCTGGCAGTCGGTGGACGGCAGCAAGAACGGCCTGCTCATGATCCAGGGGCTGCCCGCCAAGCCGTGGCCGGGGGAGCAGCTGCCCAAGGACGCGCTGGCGGAGGGCAAGGACGACAAGCCCTGGTGGAGCACCCTCGCGGCCTGCCCGCAGCGCTTGGGCGACCAGCGGCGCGACTACGCCTACCTCAGCACCCTGCCCACCGACCCCGCGCAGCTGCGCGCCCGCTTCTACCAGCACGTCGACGCGAAGAACAAGGGCGTCTCGGCCGACGATCTGGCCTGGGGGAGCGCCACCGAACTGCTCAACGAGACCTACATGCCCCAGGCGCAGCGTGAGGCCTACTTCGAGGCGCTCAAGACGATCCCCGGCGTGCAGGAGGCCGACGGGGTGGAGGACTCGGCCGGCCGCAAGGGCGTGGCGCTCGGCCGGGTGCTCCGCGGGCAGCTCGAGCAGATCATCTTCGACCCCGAAAGCCACCTGCTCATGGGCGAGCGGGCCACGGTCGTGGACGCGGGCCTGGCCAAGGCGCCGGTCGGCAGCGTGATGGCGCTGACCGCGCAGCTGTCAATCACGGTGGTGGACCAGCTGCCGCAGGTGGAGGGGCTGCAGGCGGACAACAGCTGCGACGCGCGGGACGCCGTGGCGCCCACCCCGATCCCGACGCCGTCCGACTCGGCCCTTCCGACCGAATCGTCGAGTCCCCTGGATGAGTCGACGGCGTCGGCGACCCTCGAGGCGAAGCCCACGTCCGCGACGGAGCCCCCGACGAGTGACGATCCGCTCGGCGATCCCACCACGACGGCCGATGCCCCCAAGAGCGAGTCCCCCACGGACTCGCCGAGCTAGCGACCGCCGGTGTCGTACATGAGTACGGCTCCCGCCGCGGCGGGAGCCGTACTCATGTGTGGAGAACCGCTAGCGCATCGAGGCGATGACCTCGGCCAGCTGGTCGAGGGCCGACAGCAGGTCCTCCTCGGAGATGACGATCGGCGGCGCGAGCCTGATCGTCGAGCCGTGCGTGTCCTTGGCCAGCACCCCGCGCTCCATCAGGCGCTTGGACACCTCGCGGCCGGTGGCCACCGACGGGTCGATGTCGACGCCCGCCCACAGGCCGCGCCCGCGCACCGCCACGACGCCGTGGCCGATGAGCTCGCGCAGCTTGGCGTGCATGATCTCGCCGAGGTGGGTGGCCCTGGCCTGGAACTCGCCGGTGTTGAGGATCTCGATCACGGCGTTGGCGACCGCGCAGGCCAGCGGGTTGCCGCCGAACGTCGAGCCGTGCTGGCCCGGCTTGATGACACCGAGCACGTCCTCGTTCGCGGCGATGGCCGACACCGGCACGACGCCGCCGCCGAGGGCCTTGCCCAGGATGTAGATGTCGGGGACGACGCCCTCGTGCTCGACGGCGAAGGTCTTGCCGGTCCTGCCGAGGCCCGACTGGATCTCGTCGGCGATCATGAGGACGTTGTTCTCGGTGCACAGCTCGCGCACCTGGGTCAGGTAGCCGTCCGGCGGCACCAGCACGCCTGCCTCGCCCTGGATGGGCTCGACCAGGACCGCGACCGTGTTGGCGTCGATGGCCTCGCGGATCGCCTCGGCGGAGCCGTACTTCACGATCTTGAAGCCGGGCGTGTAGGGGCCGAACTCGTCGTGCGCGTCGGGGTCGGTGGAGAAGCTGATGATCGTGGTGGTGCGGCCGTGGAAGTTGTCCTCCATCACGATGATGTTGGCCTGCTCCGGTGCCACGCCCTTGACCTGGTAGCCCCACTTGCGGGACACCTTGATCGCGGTCTCGACGGCCTCGGCGCCGGTGTTCATGGGCAGGATCATGTCCTTGCCCGTCAGGTCGCCGAGCCCGGCGCAGAACTGCGCGAACTGGTCGTGGTAGAAAGCGCGGCTGGTCAGCGTCAGGTTCCTGAGCTGCTCCTGGGCCGCCTCGATGATCTTCGGGTTGCCGTGGCCGAAGTTCAGGCTCGAGTATCCGGACAGGAAGTCCAGGTAGCGCTTGCCCTCGACGTCCGTGACCCAGGCGCCGTGAGCCTCGTGGATCACCACGGGAAGCGGGTGGTAGTTGTGCGCGCTTCGGCGCTCGCTGATCTCGATCAGCTCTGAGCTGGTAGTCATTTAGATTTCCCCCCTGATCTCCAGTGTGCAGCACTTCGGCCCGCCGCCCGCTTTACGCAGCTCCGACAGGTCGACGGGGATCACGTCGTAGCCTCGGCGCTTGAGCTCCAGCTGGAGCTCGGTGGCCTCGGCGTTGATGACGACGTTGCGCCCGTCGCTGACCGCGTTCAGCCCCAGCACGGCCGCGTCCGCCTCGCTCGCGATCACGGCGTCCGGGAACAGCGACTCGAGCACCCGGCGGCTGCCCTCGGAGAAGGCTCCCGGGTAGTAGGCGACGTTGTGCCCGTCAAGCGGGAACAGCGCAGTGTCGAGGTGGTAGAAACGCGGGTCGACCAGCCGCATTGAGATTACCGGCCGTCCGAGGTACTCCTGCGCCTCGTTGTGGGCGACCAGGTCCGTCCGGAACCCGGTGCCCGCCAGCACGAACTCGTCCAGGGTCAGGAAGTCGCCCTCGCCCTCGTTGACGTGCTCGGCGGCCTGGGCCTGGTAGCCGCGGTCGGTGAACCAGCGCAGGTAGGCGGGGCCCTCGGCGGCGCGCTCGGGGAAGGCGAACCGCGCGCCGTACACGCGGCCGCCGACGACCAGCGCGCCGTTGGCGGCGAAGACCATGTCGGGCAGGCCCTCGATCGGGTCGATCAGGCTGACCTTGTGACCGAGGCTCTCGTAGGCCGACTTCAGCACCTCCCACTGCCGGATCGCGACCTCGCGATCGGCACCGGCCTCGGGGTCCATCCACGGATTGATGGCGTACTCGACCGTGAAGTGCTCCGGGCGGCACATGAGGAAGTGTTTGGGCATGCAGGGCTCCGTCATACGGGGGTCGTTGAGGGACGGAGACAGCCTAAGAATGCATGAATATGCAGGCCAAGACCGCGACATTGCGTGTTCGCGCGGGTCTGTTGCGAATCTCAGCCCTGCACATGCGATCCGTTGCGCACCGGGATCACCTCGTCGACCAGGCGAGACAGGACGATCACGCTTTTGGTCCTGACCACGAACGATTCGGCCGCCAGACGCTCGATGACCCGCTCCACATGTCGCACGTCGGTTGCCCGGATGTGCAGCAGCGCGTCCGCCTCGCCGGTGATCGTGGCGGCCCCGACGACCTCGGGAAACTTGGCCACGGCCAGCCCGATGTCGGAGGGTTTGGTCTTGCCCTGGCAGAACAGCTCGACGTAGGCCTCGGTGGTCCAGCCGAGCGCCTGCGGGGCCACCCGGGCGCTGAAACCCGTGATCGCGCCGGCCTCCCTGAGCCGGTCGACGCGCCGCTTCACGGCCGACGCGCTCAGCCCCACCTGATGGCCGATGTCGGCATATGTCGTCCGCGCATCCTCGACGAGCGCCCCGATGATGTCACGGTCAAGCCTGTCCAGTTCCACAGAGACAGGTATACCGACTCCGTCACCCTCGGTGCCCTACCGAGTTCAGAGCACGTCGTCGCTGAGGGCAGGGAAGACCTTGGACACCTTGCTCAGCAGGTAGGCGCCGTAGGGGCCGGTGAAGGCGCGCAGGTCCTGGCCGTCCCAGCGGGGGCGGGTGCCGGGGGTGTAGGGCAGCGGGGGTACCTCGCTGTCCCAGCCGGGGTCGAAGAAGAAGGGGAAGCTGAGGCGCTCGTGGCCGCTGAGGTTGCGGACGCGGTGCGGCGTCGAGCGGTAGGCGCCGCCGGTGAGCTTGTCCAGCATGTCGCCGATGTTGCAGACGAACGTGCCGGGGATCGGCGGGGCCTCGACCCAGCCGCCGGGCGTGTGGACCTGCAGGCCCGCGTTGTCGTCCTGGAGGAGCAGCGTGAGCAGGCCGTAGTCGGTGTGCTCGCCGACGCCCCAGGAGTCCGCGTCGGGTGTCGAGGGCGGGTAGTGGAAGATCCGGAACAGGATCGTGGGGTCGGCGGTGCAGGTGTCGCGGAAGTAGTCCCTGTCGAGGCCGAGGCTGAGCGCGATGCCCGACATCACGGTCTGCGCGACGCCCGTCATGGTGTCCAGGTATTCGAGCACCGCCTCCCGCAGCGCGGGGACCTGCTCGGGGAAGAGGTTCGGGCCGTGCAGCGGCAGGTCGCAGGGCGGGAGCTCGGCGCCGAAGTAGAGGCCCTCCTTCAGGTCCGGCCTGCCGGAGGTGAGCTCGCCGCCGACGGGGAAGAAGCCGCGCCAGGCCCGCCCGCCGCGGTCCATGGAGATCTCGTTCTTGACGTCCTCGGGCAGGGCGAAGAAGCGCCGGGCGGCCGTGTCGAGGCGTTCGACGAGCTCCGGCGGGACGCCGTGCCCGGACACGTAGAAGAACCCGCTGTCGCGGCAGGCGGCCTCGATCTCGTCGGGCACCCGCCCAGGGTCGGCGGTCGTGAGGGGCGCGATGTCGATTACCGGCAATTCGCTCACTCGCCCATTGTTCCGCATTAGCGTGGAGATCCCGGGTTGGAGGCCAGATGCGCTTGGCTCGCCGGAAGCAGGACGCACCCGCGGACGAGGTCGTCCGCATCGCCCCCGCGGTCGCCTACGACGGCGACCTCTACCACCTCCCCGACTGGCAGCAGCGTCGCGCGGCGGAAAGGGAGCTGGGCCGCGGCCACGCCGCCGAGGGCCAGATCGACACGCTGACCTTGGAGACCGGCAGCGTGCCGCGCTTCCACGAACTGGAGGACGAACGCCTGGCCGAGCTGGCCAAGGTCGAGGACTGCGCGGAACGCGAGCAGCAGCGCGCCCGCGCCGAGTTCGAGTCGCAGAAGATCAGGCTGGCCGAGTCGCAGCGCGCCTTCGCCGAGGCCCGCCAGGCCCTGGACGACACCCGCCGCCACCTGGCCGAGCTGGAGCAGCCCAGTAGGCGCCCTGGCGACGGCCGCCCCAGCTCGATCGCGCTGTCGGGCAGCCGCTGGCCCGTCGTGCGCCGCTGGCTGCCGGCCGCGCTGCTGCTGGTCCTGCTCCTGATCGTCGAGGTGCCCATCCTGTACCAGGTCATCCTCAACTGGGGTGACAGCATCGCCATGACCGCCCTGCTCGCCGCCGGCGCCGCCCTGATCATGCTGGTCGCCCCGCACATGTACGGCAGGGCGTTCCGCGCCTGGCAGGAGGCGGGCAGCCCGGCCAGGGGCCGGTGGCTGCTGGGGTTCGTCGCGCTGGTCTGGCTCGGCCTGATCGGGGCGGTGGCAGTGCTGCGGCGCGACGCCCTGGTCAAGCCACTCGTGGTGGACGGGCAGAACATCGGCCCCACCTCCGACGGCGTCGGGCAGCTGCCCACCATGATCCTGCTGCTGGCGCTGCTGGTGGCCACCGCGCTGATCGCCGCCGACCTGGGCCGCAGGATGCACAACCCCAACGACCGCCGCCTGCGCGAGCTGCGCGCCAAGCGGGACTTCGAGGCGGCCACGTGCGCCCGCGCCCAGGCCGCCTACCAGGGCGACGCAGGCTACGCCGAGAGCGTGGCCCAGTACGTCCAGGCCGCCGAGCGCCGCCACGCCGGCCGGGTCAGGCAGCTGGACAGCGGCTTCGAGAGCCTGTCCACCGCCTACCTCGGCGGGGTCGTGGAGGGGCTGCGGGATCCCGAGGCGGCCAGCTGGGCGGAGCGCATCGTGTCGCGCCGCAGGCCGGTCCGCTAGAGCAGGTCGGCGGACGTCGCCCCGGCCGCCTCGAAGGCCTCCTTCCAGAAGCTCTCGAGCAGCGGGAAGCGGTCGGGGCCTGAGGTCTTGTTGCGCAGGAAGCCGTGGACGGTGACGGCGTAGCCGGTCAGGTCGGGCAGCAGATGGGCGTCCTTGAGCTCCTTGATCTTGGCGGCTCTCGCCCGATCGCCGAGGTCGAGCTTGTTGATGTTCAGCTCGCCGCGGTTGTTGATCAGGTCGCTGAAGACGATCAGCTGGTGGGCCCTGTCCGGCAGGCGCTGGGCGGCCAGCTGCTTGGCCACGTAGCGCAGCGCGCCGAGCACGTCGGAGCCCTGGCCCTCGGCCGGGCAGTCGAACAGCTTGACCGCCCTCGGCAGCACCTCGGTGACGCGGTGGGCGCGGATCCTGTCCTCGACCACGGGGTTGTCGTTGGGGTTCTCCTGCTTGGTCGCGGCGATGGCCACCGGGTCCTGGCGGCACGCGCTGCTCTCCGAGCTCCCCGTCACGGCCGCGAACGCGATCCAGTCGCAGCCCTGCGCGAAGGCGGGCAGCTTCGAGGTCACGTCCTGGCGTGAGGTCGCGGGCTCCGCGTACGACGTGGAGTCCACCACGGCGCCGCACACGGCCTTCGCCTCGGTCCCGCACCCCGCCAGCCCGCCCACGACCAGCAGTAACGCCACCAGTGCCGCGCCCGCCCGCATCACGCCTCCTCCGGGGAGGGGAGGGCGGGCCGTACCTGGTGGTGCCAGAGCTCGATGCGGTGCTCGACGTCCTGGAGGATGCGGCCGAGCTCCTGCGTGCCCTCGGTCAGCGTGGGCGGCTGCGCGGTGGCGGCGACCTCGCCCTTCCACAGCGGGGGCAGCTCCTCCCTGCGCGGATGGGCGCTCATCACCCCGCTGCGGTAGGCGGCGATCAGGACGTCGGCCTCCGCCTGCGCGGCGGCCACGGCGTGCTCCCGCTCGGCCAGCGCGCTCTGCCACTCCTGGGAGAGCTGCTCGATCCGCGTGCGCGCCCGCTGGACGGCGTCGCCGGCCGCGCGCAGCACGTCCTGGCGCCTGCGTTCCTCGCGCCGCCTGCGGGCCTCGGCGATCGAGATGAACGCGTCCTCGCCGGCCGTCGCGGCGGGTGGCTGATGGCCGTTGACGGGCTCCAGACCGGGCCGCGACAGTTCGCGCAGGATGGTCTCGCGAGCCCCGGCGGCCTGACCCAGCAGCGCGGTACGGCGGGCCACGAGATCCCCGTCGATCTCGGCCACGCGCCGCCGGGCACGGGCCCGCAACTCGGAGACGTAGGCGGGTTGTGACTCGGGATCGGTGAACTCGCCTAACGGGTGCTGCCTGGCATCGCGCGCACCCTGCCGATACGCGGCGTCCCGTTCGTTCGTCCCCCGCGTGAACAGCCGTGACCAGAGCGCCATCCGCGTCTCCCGGCTAGACCCGAAGCGTGCCTGCATCCCAGCCTAAGCGCGCGATCCCCGAAATCTACTGACATGTCGATCCCGGGCATGCGAAAGGCCGGGCACCGTGACGGTGCCCGGCCTCGATGCGGGTCAGCGGCCTTCCCCCTGAAGGCGCTGCGCGACCGGCGGTCCCCACCGCCCGCCGTACGAGAGGTCAGCCGCGCTCGGCCTCCCCGGTGGCGGCCTCCTGGGCGTCTTCCGGCGAGGCCTCCAGGTCCTGCTCGGCGTCGGCCCCTGCCTGAGCGGAGGCCTTGTCGAGCCGCACCCAGCTGTTCACGCTCTCGACCGCGAACAGCACGAACAGGTAGGCGGTCAGGACGGCGAGCACCGGCGTGAGCCACCCCAGCGCGGCCCCCACCCCGATGATCAGCAGCCGCAGCTCCCACCCGAGCCCGGCGTGGAACACCCAGGCCGGCGGCCAGATGCTCTGCCGCGTGCGGTAGACCGTGTCGTAGGTGTGGTAGCCGACCACGTAGACCAGGACGAACAGCAGCCACTTGGGCGCGTCGGAGGCGAGCCCCACCACGATGATCGTCAGGAACTCGGTGCCGCGCAGCAACGGGGGCGTGAGCCAGTCGAGGCGCCCCAGGTGGTCACGGGGCGCGGTGGGCAGCACGAGCAGCACCACGATCAGCACGGGGAGCAGCAGGATCGGCCCGGGCTTGAGCACCCCGGACACCTGCAGGGCGATGACCGCGATCAGAGCCACGAGCGTGGCGGGAACGGGCGGCAGGCCCTTGCCGAGCCGGGGGCCGAGCGCGTGCACGAGCGGCCCGTCGTCGCGGTAGGCGAGCAGCCTGGCCGTCTGGACGCGCCGGCGCTCCTCGTCCGGGTCGGGGGCGGGCGTGGAGATGCTGGCCGGGTGGGTGATCATGCGAGTGACCTCATGACGCGTCCGGTGAGGGTGTAAGCGGCGGCGACGGAACCCCAGATCACCAGCGTGAGGAAGGTGATGCGGGCGTCGAAGAGGGCGGCGGTGATCGCGATGGCCGCGAACCGCTCGCCGATGGGGAACACGACCATCTTGCGGGCCCAGTGGACGGCGCGGAAGCGGCCGGCCTTGGTCCACATCTTCAGCAGGCCCCTGATGCCCTGGCTGCGCTCGACCTTGCGCTTCTCCAGCGCCTTGCGCAGCGGCTTGTCGCTGGGCGCGTCGAGGGCGAGGGTGGGCAGCAGCGCGGGCGGCTTGCGGCGGTTGGAGATGCCGAAGGAGAAGTCGAGCAGGTGCCTGACCGACTGCAGCGAGATCGCGGCCAGCGCCAGGATCCAGATGTCGTCGCCGTTGCCGGAGACCACCCAGCCGACCGCCAGCCCGGCGAAGACCACGTACTCCTTGAAGCGGTCGAACGTGGCGTCCAGCCACGCCCCCAGCACGCCGAACTTCCTGGCGTAGCGGGCGACCTGTCCGTCGACGCAGTCGAAGACGAACGCGAAGTAGATCAGCAGCCCGCCCAGCACCATGAACGGCCGCTGCCCGGTGGCGAAGCTCGCGGCCGCCAGCACGCCCAGCACGATCGAGATCAGCGTGACCTGGTTGGGCGTCAGCCCGCGCCTGGCAGCCCACCGGGCGATGAAGCGGGAGTAGGTCGAGACGAAGTACGTGGTGAAGAAGCCGTCGGCGCCCTTGACCGCGTTGTCGAGCCTGGCCCGGTCCTCGTCCATGCCGGACATCTCGGCGCCGGCCTCGTTGACCTCCTCCTGGGTGGTGACCCGGCGGTAGAACAGGTCGCGGCGGCCGCGGATGCCGACCGACACGCCATTGCGCACCAGGCCGAACACCACCAGCTGGACGAAGTCGTCGTCGGCGCCGAAGCTCATCTCGGCCAGCGCCCTGCAGGTCTCGGCCAGGATCGGCAGGTTGCGCTGGCCGACGTGCAGCGGGCCGAGCAGCGCGGTGTTGGGCCGGGTGACCGCGTGGTTGGCGGTGCCGACCGAGACCACCCTGGACTTGCCCGCGCGGGCGCGCACGGGCAGGCCTTCGAGGGTGGCGTGGCCGATCTCGGGGTCGGCCTCCTCGATCGGGATGCTGTCCTCCAGCGCCTCCTCGCCCTCGGGTCTCGGCTCCTTGGCGACGAGCGCAAGCGCGGCGCGCTTGGCCTTGGTGATCTGGTAGATCAGCTCGTCGTGGATGACCGAGTTCTCAGGGATGATGAAGAGGTTGTCCGTTGTGGACTCGGCGACCTCGGCCAGTGCGCGCAGCGCGCCCGGCACGTCGGAGGGGTCGATCGTGACGGGCTGCGGATCCAGGGAGAGGAGCTGTCCGCGCAGCCGCTCGGCAACCGTGGGATTACCGGGCAGTGCGGCCAGCCTCAAGCCGGTCGGAGTGTCGGGGCCGGGCGAGGCGCCCAGCAGGACCACGCGGGTCATGACTCCCTTTCGAGGCAGTTGCGGGGGGTTGAACAACGGGTGATGCGGGGACAGACGTCAAAGTCTAGTGAGGGTTGCGCAAAGTCGCTCCACCCCTGTGCGGCCCTAAGATGAGTAAGTGAGTCTCTACCGTGACGAAGGCGTTGTCCTGCGCACGCAGAAGCTCGGCGAGGCGGACCGGATCATCACCGTCCTGACCAAGCGCACGGGCAAGGTGCGGGCCGTCGCCAAGGGCGTGCGCCGCACGACCTCGCGCTTCGGGGCGCGGCTCGAACCCTTCACCCACGTCGACCTGCAGCTCCACGTCGGCCGCAGCCTCGACGTCGTCACCCAGGCAGAGACGATCAGGCCGTACGGCGAGGCCCTGGCGACCGACTACCCGCGCTACACCTCGGGCAGCGCCATGCTGGAGACCGCCGACCGGCTCACCCACGGCGAGAAGGAGCCCGCGCTACGGCAGTTCCTGCTGCTGGTGGGCGGGCTGCGCACGCTGGCCGACGGCGAGCACGAGGCCAGGCTGGTGCTCGACGCCTACTTCCTGCGCTCGCTGGCCGTGGCGGGCTACGCTCCCGCGCTCGAGGCGTGCGCCAAGTGCCAGGCGCCCGCGGTCAGAGGTTTCGCCATCGTCGCGGGTGGCGTGGTGTGCGGCGCGTGCAAGCCCGCCGGGTCCGTGGTGCCCGCGGCCGAGACGCTCGGCCTGATGACGGCGCTGCTGCGCGGCGACTGGGCCACGGCAGACGCCTCGCAGCCCCGCCACCGCAGCGAGTGCAGCGGCCTGGTGGCCGCCTACCTGCAGTGGCACCTGGAACACGGCATCCGCTCACTCCGTCACGTAGAGAGAGAACCTGTGTGAACGTTCGTCCCCCCTCACCGCATCCCTCCGGCGCGACGCCGCCGCCGATCCCGCGTGACCTGGTGCCCAGGCACGTGGCGATCGTCATGGACGGCAACGGCCGCTGGGCCAAGCAGCGCGGCCTGCCGCGCACCGAGGGGCACAAGGCGGGCGAGGCGTCGCTGTTCGACGTCATCGAGGGCGCGCTCGAGCTCGGCGTCCCGTACCTGAGCGCCTACGCCTTCTCCACGGAGAACTGGAAGCGCTCGCCCGACGAGGTCCGCTTCCTCATGGGCTTCAACCGCGACGTCATCCGCCGCCGCCGCGACGAGCTCAACGCCATGGGCGTGCGGGTGCGCTGGGCGGGCAGGCCCGGCCGGCTGTGGAAGAGCGTGATCTCCGAGCTGCAGACGGCCGAGGGGATGACCGTCGGCAACAGCAAGCTGACCCTGCAGTTCTGCGTCAACTACGGCGGCCAGTCCGAGATCGTCGACGCCGCCGTCAAGCTGGCCCAGGACATCGCCGCCGGGCGGGTCAAGCCGGGCAAGGTCAACGAGAAGACCTTCCGCCGCTACCTGGACGAGCCCGAGATCCCGGACGTCGACCTGTTCGTGCGCTCCTCCGGCGAGCAGCGCTTCTCCAACTTCCTGCTGTGGCAGTCGGCCTATGCCGAGATGGTCTTCCTCGACCGCCTGTGGCCCGACTTCGACCGCCGCGACCTGTGGGAGGCCTGCGAGATCTTCGCCAAGCGCGACAGGCGGTACGGCGGCGCGGTGCCGAACGAGGTATTTCCCGCGAAACGATAGGTTGCTATCGTTTTCTGGGTGAGCGAGTCAACGCAAGTACCGCTGCACATGTCCAGGGCCGGCTTCGACCCGGCCCCCGAACTCTCCAGGCTCCGCGAGGATGAAGGCGTCAGCAAGGTCGCCACCCCGTGGGGCATCGACGCCTGGCTGGTCACCCGCTACGCCGACGTGCGAGCCGTCCTCAGCGACCACGACACCTACAGCAACGCCCGCCAGCGCATGGTCCAACTGGCCACCGCCAGGGACATGACCGACCAGGAGCTGGAGGAGATGCGGGCGGGCAACCTGCTGGCCTTCGACCCGCCCGAGCACACCCGGCTGCGCAAGTTCCTGTCGCCGGAGTTCACGCTGCGCAGGATGCGGCGCCTGGAGCCGCTCGTGTCGCGGATCGTCGAGGAGCACCTCGACGCCATGGAGGCGGCGGGCTCACCCGCCGACCTGGTCTCCTCCTTCGCGCTGCCGATCCCTTCGCTGGTGATCTGCGACCTGCTCGGCGTGCCGTACGAGGACAGGGGCGACTTCCAGCGCAGGACCGGCACGCTGCTGAACGTGAGCCTGCCGCCCGAGCAGCGGATGGCCGCGCAGCGCGAGTCGCGCGCCTACATGGCCGAGCTGGTCGAGCGCGTCATGGCCGATCCCGGCGAGGAACTGCTCGGCATGCTGGTGCGCGAGCACGGCGGCGACCTGTCGGCCATGGAGCTGGTCGGCATCGGCAACCTGCTGCTGATCGCCGGGCACGAGACCACCTCGAACATGCTCGGCCTCGGCACGCTGGCCCTGCTGCGTCACCCCGACCAGCTCCAGTTGCTGCGCGACCGGCCCGAGCTGGTCGAGGCGGCGGTGGAGGAGCTGCTGCGCTGGCTGAGCATCGTCCACTCGGGCACGGCCAAGGTCACCACCACCGACGTGGAGATCGCCGGGCAGGCGATCCCCGAGGGGCAACTGGTGCTGTGCGCGCTGCCGACGGCCAACCGGGATCCCGCCTTCGTCGACCACCCCGAGCGGCTCGACATCGCCAGGGGCGCGCCCGGCCACCTGGCCTTCGGCCACGGCATCCACCACTGCCTGGGCGCGCCGCTCGCGCGCATGGAGATGCGGACGGCCTTTCCCGCGCTGCTGCGGCGCTTTCCCGGGCTGCGCCTGGCGGGGCCCGAGCCGCAGTTCCGCGCCTTCTCCGTCGTCTTCGGCCTGTCCTCGCTCGAGGCGGCCTGGTGAGTTCAGGCGTACCGACCCGTTCCGACACCTGGTGAGGTTAGGCGTGCCGACCCGTTCCGACGCGCTGCGCAACAGCGGCAGGATCGCCAGAGCGACCATCGAGGCCCTGCGGGAGCAGGGGCCCGAGGTGTCGCTCGAGGAGGTCGCGCGGCGCGCCGGGGTCGGCATCGCCACCGTCTACCGGCGCTTCGGCGACAGGGACACGCTCGTCGGCGCGGCCTTCGAGACCTACTTCGCCGAGGAGATCGAGCCCCTGGCCCAGGCCGCCCGCCAGGCGGACGATCCCTGGGAGGGGCTGTGCACGGCCCTGACGGCCACGGTCGCGACCCTGGCCACCCACCGCCCACTGCTGGCCGCCGCCCGCGAGTCGCACGCCCTGACCATCGACATCGCCCTGCGCTTCCTCGCCCCGCTCGGCGAGGCCCTCACGGCCGCCCAGCGCCTCGGCCAGGTCCGCCCCGACCTCGAACCCCGCGACCTGGCCGCCCTCGTCATCATGGCCCTGGCCACCGACCACCACACCCGCTACCTCCCCCTCCTCCTCGACGCGATCCGACCGCCTTCCTCTTCTGGATGAGAGCTCTTCCTCTCGTGTACGGCGGGCCCCCGCCACCGGCCGCCTGCCGTACTACGGCTCGCGGCCTGTGCCCGGCGCTTCCGGCGAGTCGGCGCCGCTGACTCGCCGTCACGGCGCTCGGTTCTCGTGGCGCGCCCGGCCACGGCTTCGCGCCGTACCTGGCGCCGATCTTCGCCGACCCACACCCCACCGACCCGGCGCCTGAAACCCCTCGGGACCGCAAGCGCCACCCGGAACCGCCAAGACCGTGAGCGCCGAGATCGTGAGCGCCGGGATCGGGGGTGCCGGGATCGTGAGCGCCGGGATCAGGGGCACCGAGATCGTGAGCGCCGAGACCGAGGGCACCGAGATCGTGAGCGCCGGGATCAGGGGCACCGGGATCGTGAGCGCCGGGATCAGGGGCACCGAGATCGTGGGCGCCGGGATCGGGGGTGCCGAGGCGTCAGGGCTCGCGTACGGGGTTTTCGCGCCGGGGGCGGTGAGGAGGGAGTGCGGTGGTGGTCCGGCGCGCTGTGCGGCGGTGAGGGGGGCCGTGGTGCCTGGATGACGAAGCGCCGTGGCGGCGGGCAAACGGCACCGACTCGCCGGAAGCGCCGGGCGCGGGCCCTCAGCCGTAGTACGGCGGGCGGCCGGTGGCGGCGGCCTCGCCGTACAACAAAAGGCCCGAAAGCACCCTGAAAGAGCTATCCCCGTCGGCGGGCTCGGTAGGCGGCGACGTGCATGCGGTTGCCGCAGGTGCGGCTGTCGCAGTAGACGCGGGACCTGTTGCGGGACTCGTCGACGAACACGCGGTCGCAGTCGGGCGCCGAGCAGGTGCGCAGCCGCTCCCACTCGCCCTCCACCAGCAGGTGCGCGAGCGCGACCCCGTAGTCGGCGGCCAGGTGCTCGGCCAGCGTGGAGCCGGGCGCGAAGTAGTGCACGTGCAGCGGGTGCCCGTCGTGCTCGGTGAGGCGGGGCGTGATGCGCGTGTCCGAGAGCAGCGCGTTGAGCAGGCGCACGGCCGTGGGCTGGTCGGGCGCGGTGAAGACGCGGTGGAAGGCGTCGCGGATCATCCGCACCTGCCCGAGGTCTCGCGTGGTGAGCACGGCCACGCCGCTCACCTGCTGGGATTCCACGAATGCCTGCAGGTCGGACAGATCGGCCAGACCCTCCTCGCCGCCGGTCGCCGGTGAGGTGTTGACCAGCTCGACTGCTGAGGCCAGCGAATACGCCATGTCATGGCCAAACGGCATGTTGACTCCTGTCGGACCCGGTTCTAGCGTCAGCGTATCTCTCCATCGGGGTGCCCGGGGCCAGCAGTCGTACGGGTTTTCGTCGGCGAACGGCATCATGCGGATGTGTTTGTGCGCCATGCGGGCGCAGGGGGTTCTGGGCCTGCTGGGGCTCGGTTGGATATGGAGGTACCCACCAATGAGCGGAGCGTGATGGTGGGATATGTCCGGCGGTTGCCGGGGAATCTTTGTCCTTCCTCGCTCTAGAGTTCGAAAGCTGGTCCGTAGGAGACTGGACCGGCCCTCGAATGTGAGGACGTCGGGGTCGCGCCCGAGACGGGGTTGAAAGTGAGGTGCGGCGGTGATTCAGGCCTACCGGTACGCGCTGGCCCCGACGCAGGCCCAGGAGCGGGCGCTGCGGTCGAACTGCGGGGCCGCACGGTTCGCGTTCAACTGGGGCCTGGCCCTTGTCAAGGCGAATCTTGGCCAGCGCGCGGCCGAGCGTTCCTACGGAATCGCTGAGGAGTTGCTCACGCCAGCCGTGGCGTGGAACCTCTACAGCCTGCGCCGCCGCTGGAATCGGGCCAAGGCTGAGGTGGCACCGTGGTGGGGCGAATGTTCGAAGGAGGCGTTCAACACCGGGTTGGCCAACCTGGTGGCCGCACTGCGCAACTGGTCGGCCTCTCGTGACGGCACGCGTAAGGGCACGAGGGTGGGGTTTCCCCGGCTCAAGGTCCGGCACCGATCCCGGCCGTCGTGCAGGTTCACCACCGGCGTGATCCGGGTGGAGCCTGACCGGCGGCATGTGACGCTGCCACGGCTCGGGACGATCAAGACGTGCGAATCCACCCGCAAACTGGCCCGCCATCTCGAGCGCGGCACCGGGCGCATCCTCGCCGCCGCGGCGGTCTTCGAGGCCGGCCGGTGGCACGTCAGCCTCAACGTCCAGGTAGAGCGGGCTGAGCGTGTGCCCGCCAAGCCGGACGCGGTGGTCGGGGTGGATGTGGGAGTGAAGGCGCTAGCGGTGCTGTCCACAGGCGAAACCGTCCCCAACCCTCAGCATCTTCGGGTGGCAATGCGCACACTGCGTAGGCGGAGCAGGGTGCTGGCTCGCCGTCAAGGCCCGCGCACCTCCGCGGGCGGCCACCGTGAGCCCTCCAAGCGCTGGCGTACGGCCCGAGCAGCGCTGGCCCGCACACATGCGCGCATTGCCGCGCAACGCCGTGATGGGCTGCACCAGTTCACCATCCGACTGGTACGCACCTATGGGACGGTGGTGGCCGAGGATCTGAACGTGGTCGGCATGCTCGGAAACCGTCGCCTGGCCCGGTCGATCGCCGATGCGGGCATGGGTGAACTGCGGCGTCAACTCATCTACAAGACGGCATGGAACGGCGGCGTCCTGGTGCTGGCCGATCGATGGTTTCCCTCCTCCAAGACGTGTTCGGGTTGCGGCGCGGTGAAAGCCAAGCTGGCGCTGCGAGTCCGGATCTTTCACTGTGAGACGTGCGGCCTGACCCTGGACCGGGACCTGAACGCCGCACACAACCTCGCCGCCCTTGCGGCGAAGATCGACGTCGCCCAGAGTTGCGGGGAGACGCAAAACGCCCGTGGAGCCGATGTAAGACCCACCCCCGGTGAGCGGTCGGCGCTGAAGCGGGAACCCCGGAAGCGGGGAACGTCGGACCGTAAGGTCACGGCTGCTTGACGTGTGATCAGAATTGATCACACGTCAAGCAACGGTTTCCGTGAGTGCGCATCCGGCGCAGGTGCCGAAGACCTCGACCGTGTGAGTGATGTCGGTGAAGCCGTGCTCGCTGCCGACCAGGTCGGCCCAGCGCTCGACGGCGGGCCCTGCGACCTCCACGGTGCGGCCGCAGCGCCGGCACACCAGGTGGTGGTGATGGTCGCCGCTGGCGCAGGCGCGGTAGACCGACTCGCCCTCGTCGGTGCGCAGCACGTCGACCTGGCCGCCGTCGGCCAGCGCCTGCAGCGCCCGGTAGACGGTGGTCAGGCCGATCTTGGCGCCGTGCTGGCGCATCTCGGCGTAGACGTCCTGAGCGCTGCGGAACCCCTCGCTCTGGCGGAGGGTGTCGTGCACGGCATCACGTCTCACGCTCATATGACCACCTCCGCTGGTCCCATGAGCGTGAACACGGCTGAATGCTCGCTCATGTGACCTCCTCCATCCGCATGCTGGGGCGCGGGCTTACGGCCGGTTCCCGTGTTCTGCCCCGCCGTACGAATCTACCCACACCGAGGGCCGCCACGAAGCCTGCCAGGGCCACCAGAACGATCGCGGCGCCGGGCGGCACCCTGGTGGAGAGCGTCGAGCCGAGCAGCCCGCCCACGGCGGCGAGCACGCCGAACACCATGGCCAGCGCCATCGTGGAGCGGAAGCCGCGGGTGAACTGCTGGCTGGTCGCCACCGGGATCACCATCAGCGCGCTGACCAGCAGCAGCCCGACCACGCGCATGGCGATGACGACGGTCAGCGCCGCGGTCACCGCGATGACCATGCTGAGCATCCGCACGGGCAGCCCGCTGGCCTTGGCCATCTCTTCGTCCTGGCAGAGCACGAACAGCTCCCTGCCGAAGACCACCACGACCCCGATCACCGCGACGGCGAGCCCGCCGATGATCCACAGGTCCTGCTCGGAGACCAGCGCGATCGCGCCGAACAGGTAGGAGTTGAGCTTGGTGCTGCTGCCGCCGGGCGAGATGCTCATGAGCATGACGCCGCCGGCGATGCCGCCGTAGAACAGCAGGGCCAGCGCCACGTCGCCGCTGGTGCGCCCGCGCGCCCTGACCAGCTCGATGACGATGGCGCCCGCCACCGAGACGAGCACGGCGGTGATCACGGGCGCTGTCTGGGTCAGGAAGCCGAGCGCCACGCCGGTCAGCGCGATGTGGCCGATGCCGTCGCCGAGCAGCGCCAGCCTGCGCTGCACGATGAACGTGCCTACGGCCGGCGCGCACAGCCCGATCAGCACGGCGGCGATCAGCGCCCGCTGAAGGATGTCGGTCTGCAGCAGCTCGATCACGGCGCTTCCCCCTGCCAACCCCTGAGCGGTCCCGCCGAAGCGCCTGCCGCGTGCGGGTGGACGTGCTGATGGCCCGGCCGGGCGCAGTCGCCCTCCGGTTGCGGTGGCCTGCCGTCGTGGCCGACCTGCCCGTCGCGCACCACGACGCCGCGGGTGATCAGCGGCTCGAGCGGGCCGAGCTCGTGCGCGACCAGCACGATGGTCCTGCCGTCGCGCACCAGCGTGGCCAGGGTGTCGGCCAGCAGCTGCTGCGACTCGGAGTCCACGCCGGCGGTGGGCTCGTCCATGACGTAGGTGTCGGGCTCTCCCGCCAGCGCGCGGGCGATGAGCACCCGCTGCTGCTGCCCGCCCGACAGCGACTGGACCGGGTCGGAGGCCCGGTGCGACAGCGCCACGGCCTCGAGCGCCTCGGTCACCGCGGTCCTGTCCGCGGAGCTCGTACGGCGCAGCCGCTTCTGCCTGGCGACCCGGCCTGAGGCCACGACCTCGCGGACCGTGGCGGGCACGCCGCCGCCCACGTTGAGCCGCTGCGGCACGTAGCCGATGCGCCACCAGTCGCGGAACTTCGCCGGTGGCCTGCCGTACAGGAGGGTCTTGCCGCCCGAGAGCGGGGTGAGGCCGAGCAGGGCGCGCACCAGCGTGGACTTGCCGGAGCCGTTGGCCCCCAGGACGGCGACGACCTCGCCGGGGCAGATCGTCAGGTCGATGCCGCGCAGGATCTCGCGGCCGTCCAGCGTCACCCGGCCGCCGACCATCTGGAATGCGGTCTCCGTCATGAACACCCCAGTGCTGACTTCAAGGACTCCAGATTCTTGCGCATCGCCGACAGGTAGTCGCCGTCGGGCTTGCTCTCCAGCGGGTCGAGCACCTGGGTCTTGGCTCCGACCTCGTTGGCGAGCACCTCGGCCACCTTGGGGCTGACCAGCGACTCGGTGAAGATCGTGGTGACGCCCTCGTCCTTGGCCAGCTTGGCGACCTCGAGGATGCGGGTGGGCGAGGGCTCCTGCTCGGGATCCAGCGTGATGCCGACCTGCTTGAGGTGGTAGCGGTCGGCCAGGTAGCCGAACGCCTGGTGGCTGGTGACCAGCGTCTTGGTCCGGCAGGTGGCCAGGCCCTTGGCGTAGTCCTGGTCGAGGGCGCCGAGCGCCGCGGCCGTCCTGGCGGCGCGGTCCTTGTAGGCCTGGGCGTGCGCGGGGTCGGCGGTGGCCAGGCGCTCGCCCAGCTTGGTGGCGACCGTGGCCATGCGCGAGGGATCGAGCCAGACGTGCGGGTCGTAGCTGACGCCGGCGGTCTCGGACGTGTCCGTCAGGGGGATCGTCTTGACCGCGGTGGCGGCGTCGAAGCCCTTGTCGGCGCCGTACTGGGCGACCGCGTCGTCGACGGCGGGCTGCACGCCCTTGACGTAGACGGTCAGCGCCGCCGCGTCCAGCATCGCCACCTGCTGCGCGCCCAGCTCCAGATCGTGCGGCTCGACGCCCGGCGCGGTGAGAACGGACAGCTTGACGTCCGAGCCCCCGACCTGCTCGGTGAGCCACTGCAGCGGGTAGAAGGCGGCGACCACGTTGGGTCGTCCGCCCGCTGAGGTCTCGGCGGCGCCGGAGCCGCAGGCCGCGGTGGTCGTCACGAGGGCGAGGGCCGCGGCCGCCATGCCGATAAGGGGCGTTCTGGACATCACACCCCCGAGTATGGAGAAAATGAAAACGATTGTCAAAATCCTCGAATTCAGAACGCTCCGAGCCGGGTGGCGATGAGCGCCAGCAGGAAGGCGATCACCACGATCCGCAGGATCCTGCCGCCGACGCCGATGGTCGGCCACGACAGGTAGGCCAGCCAGCACACGAACGCCAGCACGGGCAGCACGGCCAGCGCGCCGAGCGGGTTGGTGACCGCCAGTCCCGCCAGCAGCAGGATCACCAGCAGTACCGGGACCACCCAGCGGGGCAGCTGCGTGGACAGGTAAACCATCGGCGTCGCGCTGCGCGCCTCGACGGCCTTGCGGAAGGAGTTCTCACGTGGAGCCACGGGCGTGAGCCTAATCCCTGGTCGCGAGGACCACGTCTACCCAGATCCTGGTCGCCAGCGTCGCGAGCGCGACCAGCACCGCCACGCAGATCGCCACCCGCAGCCCCGTGCTGTCGGGCACAAGATCGGCCAGCACCAGCACGCACACCCCCAGCGTGACCATGATCAACAAGGTGACGGCGATCGCGTAGGTCCGCACCCTGGGCTTGGTCCAGAAGCGGACCCGCGTGCGCTGCCTGCCGGACTCCCGCTCGAGGAAGCGTGACCCGGTTCGTGCGCGAGGTGGCCGCCTACCACTCCGACGGCGTCCGCGACGAGGTGGTCGACCTCGTCACCCAGCAGGTACGGCGCAGCGGAACGCGCGTGGTGGTCGCCCACTCGCTCGGCAGCGTGGCCGCCTACGAGGCGCTGTGGGCCGACCCCTCGCTCGAGCTGGACCTGCTGGTGACGATGGGCAGCCCGCTCGGCGCCCGGCAGGTGGTCTTCGACCGGCTCAGGCCGGCGCCGCTCGACGGGAAGGGGGCCAGGCCGCCCGGCGTCCGCAGGTGGGTGAACGTCGCCGACAGAGGCGATCTCGTGGCCGTGCCCAAACAGCTCGAGACCCGCTTCGACGGGGTGGAGCAGGAGAAGCCGGTCAGCATCGGCGTTCTGGACTTCCATCGCGCCAAGGCCTACCTGACCTGTCCGCCGGTGGCGGCGCTGCTGGCACTCTAAGCTTGGGCGGGTGCTCGCCGTCATCCGTTACACCGTGCCAGAGTCTCAGTCGCAGGACTTCATCAAGCAGGCCCACGTCATCCTCGACACGCTGGCCGGAGAACCGGGTTTCCGGCGCGGCAGGCTGGCCCGATCCGTCGACGAGCCCAACCTGTGGGCGCTGGTCAGCGAGTGGGAGGGTGCGGGCTTCTACCGGCGCGCACTCTCGGCCGCGCGGATGGTGATGTACCCGCTGATGATCCTCATGGTCAACGAGCCGAGTGCCTTCGAGGACGTTTACGTTTCCGGACAAGAGGAATAGTCGCGCGCGAGGGCCGCCGCGAGTCCCCTAAGCTGGGATCTCATCCATTAGCCCTCGCCGACCTCCAGCCGGAAAGAGACCCAACCAACATGGCACGCCGTACAGACGTCATGGACACCATCGTCAGCCTCGCCAAGCGCCGCGGGCTCGTCTACCCGTCGAGCGAGATCTACGGAGGTCTGCGGGCGTCGTGGGACTACGGTCCGCTGGGCGTCGAGCTGAAGAACAACGTCAAGCGGCAGTGGTGGCTGGCCATGGTCCAGTCCCGCGACGACGTCGTGGGCCTCGACTCCAGCGTCATCCTGGCCCGCGAGGTGTGGCAGGCCAGCGGCCACGTCGAGACCTTCACCGACCCGCTGACCGAGTGCCAGTCCTGCCACAAGCGCTTCCGCGCCGACCACCTCATCGAGGCCTACGAGGAGAAGAACGGCAGGTCGCCCGAGCACGGCCTGGCCGACATCACCTGCCCCAACTGCGGCACCAAGGGCGCCTTCACCGAGCCCAAGCAGTTCAGCGGCCTGCTGAAGACCTTCCTCGGCCCGGTCGAGGACGAGTCCGGCCTGGCCTACCTGCGGCCGGAGACCGCGCAGGGCATCTTCATCAACTACCTCAACGTGCAGCAGTCGGCGCGCAAGAAGGTCCCGTTCGGCATCGGCCAGATCGGCAAGTCGTTCCGCAACGAGATCACGCCGGGCAACTTCATCTTCCGCACCCGCGAGTTCGAGCAGATGGAGATGGAGTTCTTCGTCAAGCCCGGCACCGACGAGGAGTGGCACGACTACTGGATCAACGAGCGCTACCGCTGGTACTCCGACCTGGGCATCAACAAGGACAACCTGCGGCTCTTCGAGCACCCGAAGGAGAAGCTGTCCCACTACGCCAAGCGCACCGTGGACGTCGAGTACCGCTTCAACTTCGCCGGTGCCGAGTGGGGTGAGCTCGAGGGCATCGCCAACCGCACCGACTTCGACCTGACCGCCCACTCGCAGGCCTCCGGGGTCGACCTGTCGTTCTTCGAGCAGGACACCGGCGAGCGTTACGTGCCCTACGTCATCGAGCCCGCGGCCGGTGTCGACCGGGCCACGCTGACGTTCCTGCTCGACGCCTACACCGAGGACGAGGCGCCCAACGCCAAGGGCGTCATGGAGAAGCGCACGGTCATGCGCCTCGACCACCGCCTCGCGCCGGTCAAGGTCGCCGTGCTGCCGCTGTCCCGCAACGCCGACCTGTCGCCCAAGGCCCGCGACCTGGCCGCCCAGCTGCGCAAGCGCTGGAACGTCGAGTTCGACGACGCCGGGGCCATCGGCCGCCGCTACCGCCGCCAGGACGAGATCGGCACGCCGTTCTGCATCACGGTCGACTTCGACACGCTCGAGGACCAGGCGGTCACGATCCGCGAGCGCGACACGATGGAGCAGCAGCGCATCTCCCTCGACCAGGTCGAGCCCTACCTCCGCACCCACCTCAACGACTGACCCACCCCGGGTGGGACCCCAAAGACAAGGCGTTCGCGTTCTTTAGGGTCCCACCCGTTGCCCGCCTGGATTTCTTCCGCGTTGGGGCCCGCCCTGCTGCGAGGCGTTCGCTGCGCTCACCCGTGCTTTAGGGTCCCACCCGTTGCCCACCTGGATTTCTTCCCGGCTGGAGCCCGCCCTGGTCCGAGGCGTTCGCTGCGCTCACCCGTTTCCACTGAAGTACGCTGCCGACCCTCGGTACCCATGTGAGGGTCCACCTCACGGTCACCGTGATGGCGAACCTAGCCTGACCCCACGGATACGCCGAGACCACCCGGTGACGCGGGAGGCTGCAGGGGGATGTTCGGAGTGGTCAGTATGCGAGGGCGTGGCCGCGCATGGTGCCGCCGGCGGCTGGGACGGCCAGGCAGTAGGCGGTTCGGGAGCGCGGCCAGGTGGTCTCGAAGGGGAGGATTTCGCTCACGCCCACTGTCGCGTGTCGCGACTCCTTGATGTGGACGCGGGGTAGGCATCCGTTCTCCGCCATGCGCTGGACTTCGTTGTAGCCCGGCCAGGGGCCGTCCGGGAGGACGTACACGGCGGCGAACTCGGCGATGTGCGGACGGGCGCACGGCACCAGCGTCACCAACTGGTCACCGGCGATGGATTTCACGCAGTCGCCTGGGCGTAGATCGGTTGGATACCAGCGCTCCTCGCCCGGTTTCGCCGGGACCGAAGCCACGGGGGCCGCGGACGGTGGGGTGGACGGGATCGTGGGGGGCGGCTGGGCCGTACCGGCTGTGCAGGCGGTGGTGAGGCAGGTCGTCAGCACGGCTGTGGCGACGGCCCAGGTCCTTCGCGAACGCATGGTGTGGAGGATGGCAGGGCTTGATCACGAAGGTGTCGCGGGGGGTCAGCGGCGGATGGGGGCGGCGAGTTTGGTGCCGTCGTCGCGTTTGTGGACGGCGAAGCAGAGGCCGCTGCGGTCGTCGGGCCAGCCCTCCTTGGTGGGGTAGAAGTTGAGCGCGGTCACGGATTCGCCGGCGGTGGTGCCGCTGCGGATGAGGGTGCCCGCGTACCTCTCGCACAGAGAGTCCGTCATGCGCTCGGAGGCGCTCTCGCCCATCCACCTGCCGTTGGGCAGGACGACGCGGGCCAGGAACTCCCCTTCGTGCGGGCCGGTGCACACGACCACCGTGACGTCGGTGATCGTGTCCTCGTCGCGGTACAGCCCGTTGGCGCAGTCGCCGGTCGTCAGGTCGTCGAGATACACGCCCGACGGCTCCTCCGAGGGGGTGTACGGCGGAGCCGAGGTGGCCGGGTCCGGCATGGCGCCCACGCGCTCGACCGCCTTGACCATCAGCACCGACAGCCCCGCCACCAGCAGCACGGCCACGGACACGACCACTCCCACGACGAGCCCCGCCCGGCCCCGCCGCGGCGGCACGGAACCCGGCCCACCAGGCACAGCGCCCCACCCGTGCGCGGGGACCGCCCCAGGCGTCGGAGTGGTCCACGGCGGTGATGGCGGGACCGTCCCTGGTGTCGCGGTGGTCCACGGCGATGGAGGCGGGACCGTCCCTGGTGTCGCGGTGGTCCACGGCGGTGATGGCGGGACCGTCCCTGGTGTCGCGGTGGTCCACGGCGATGGAGGCGGGACCGTCCCTGGTGTCGCGGTGGTCCAAGGCAGTGAAGGCGGAACCGTGCCAGGAGGGGCAGTCTCTGGCGAAAGGGTGGTCCCCGGCGGTGGGGCCACCCCCGGCGGTGGAAAGGTCCCCGGCGGGGGAGCGCTCCCCGGTGGTGCGGTGGACCAGGCCGCACTCGGGGTGCTCCAGGTGGCTTCCGTGGGGGCGGGGGAGGGCCAGGTTGTGGGTGGGGGGTCGTCGGGAGGGACGGAGTCGGGCGGGTGCCAGTCGGTCACCGGGCACGCCTCCGGCAGTAGGCGAGCGTGGCGGCGTAGGCGGCGGCCGGTAAGACGAAGGCCGCCGCGCGCAGGGACCAGATGATCGTCACGTACACATCATGGGGTGCCAGCAGCGGCGGCGCAGGCGCATGCGGATCCCCGGGGATCTCCGAGAACCAGGTCGCCGCCCACACCACGGTGAAGAACGTGATGACCGCGATGCCCAGCGCGGTCCGCACGGGCGCCTGGCGGGGCTGGTCGAGCAGGTGGTGGTAGCCGCCGTCACTGGTCACCCGCCGCTCCAGGAACGGGTACAGCAGCAGCACCGTGAAGAACCCGCCGAGCACCAGCATCGGGATCCAGAGCCCGACCTGCAGCACGTACCCGCCCACGACGATCTCCCAGGGCGGCACCAGCCGCAGCGCCCCCTCCAGCACGCCGAAGTACCAGAACGGCTGCGCCGACGGCGGCACCGCGCCCGGCCGGTAGGGGCCGTGCTCCCACACCGGATTGACCGTCACGAACGTGGCCAGCAGCGCGATGGCCGCGAAGGTGGACATGGCCGTCGCGCCGTTCTTGATCGCGAAGTAGGGGAAGAACGGTGCGCCCGTCACCTGCGACTCCGAGGAGTCCGGCATGCGGCGCTCGTGCTGATGGTCGCGACCGCTTCGCTCTCCCCCCGAGCTCCTTCGCTCCGTGTGCTTCTGCCGCCAGGTGAGGACCAAGGCGTGCAGCGGCGCGACCGCCAGCAGGATGCCCGGCACCAGCAGCACGTGCGTGACGAACAGGCGCCCGACCACCTGCCCGGGGAACTCGCCGCCGAAGAAGAACGCCGACAGGTAGGAGCCCACCAGCGGGATCGACAGCAGCAGCCCCTGCGCCTCCCGCAGCCCGGAGAAGGCCAGCTGGTCGGCCGGCAGCGAGACCCCGAGGAACGACTCGAACAGCGCCAGCGTGAACAGCAGCACGCCCAGCATC
Source organism: Nonomuraea sediminis (assembly GCF_018531495.1). Classification (GTDB taxonomy): domain Bacteria; phylum Actinomycetota; class Actinomycetes; order Streptosporangiales; family Streptosporangiaceae; genus Nonomuraea; species Nonomuraea sediminis. Next base: position 311,257 of record NZ_JAHDTI010000005.1, on the reverse strand, counting down.
CAGGTCAGCTCGCGCGGCCTGCGGAAGGCGCCGGTGAAGAAGACGCGGAACAGGTGCGCCACGATCGACAGCACGAAGATCGTCGCCGACCAGTGGTGCAGCTGTCGCAGCAGCAACCCGCCGCGCACCTCGAGGCTGATCTCCCTGACCGAGGCGTAGGCCGCGTCGGGGGCTGCCTTGTAGAACAGCGTCAGGAACGTCCCGGTCAGCACGAGCAGCGCGAAGGAGTACAGCGCGAACTCGCCGAGCAGGAACGACCAGTGGCTCGGGAAGAGTTTGCGCAGGTTGGGGCGTAACCAGCGGCCCACTCCCGGGAGCCGCTCGTCCACGTAGAGCACGGTGCCCTGCGCCGCTCGCGCGGATCCGGCCAGCAGGCGTTCCCGCCGCGTCGGCTTGGTAGGAGCGGCCATCGGCGCCTCCCGTGGGGGTGATGATCCGATTCTGCACCTCCACTTCCGGCATATCAAGAATTGGTGTAAACCAATTGGTATAAACCAATTCGCCTCTCACCAGAATTTTAATTGGATTAGACCGGTTATAGGTGGTTCACCTGGGGAAACGGTGAGTTAGCCGATGGGTGCAGTTTCATCATCAATACCGCCTGTAGAGTCCGGGTCAGAGGCGTCGATTGGAGCTGTGGTGGCCAAGTTCGTTTACGACTTCACCGAGGGCAACAGGAATCTCAAGGACTTGCTCGGCGGCAAGGGAGCCAACCTTGCCGAGATGACCAACCTTGGGCTTCCCGTCCCTCCCGGGTTCACGATCACCACTGAGGCATGTCGTCACTATCTGGCGGAGGGTGCCGTCCCTGACGGCCTCGAGGCCGAGGTCGCCGGGCACCTGGCCGCGCTCGAGGAGCGCATGGGCAGGAAACTCGGCCAGGCCGACGACCCGCTGCTGGTCAGCGTCCGCTCGGGGGCCAAGTTCTCCATGCCGGGCATGATGGACACCGTCCTCAACATCGGGCTCAACGACGAGTCCGTCCAGGGCCTGGCCAAGCAGGCCGGCGGCAACGAGCGCTTCGCCTGGGACTCCTACCGCAGGCTCATCCAGATGTTCGGCAAGACCGTCCTGGGTGTCGAGGGCGAGCTGTTCGAAGAGGCCCTCGACGCGCTCAAGGGCTCCCGCCAGGACACCGACCTGACCGCCGCCGAGCTGCGCGGCCTGGTCGAGACGTACAAGGGCGTCGTGCGCGAGCAGACCGGCAGGGACTTCCCCGCCGACCCGCGCGAGCAGATGCGCCTGGCCGTCCAGGCGGTCTTCGAGTCGTGGAACGCGCCACGCGCCATCCTCTACCGCCGCCAGGAGCGCATCCCCGCCGACCTGGGCACCGCGGTCAACATCGTGGCCATGGTCTTCGGCAACGTCGGCCCCGACTCCGGCACCGGCGTCGCCTTCACCCGCGACCCGAGCTCGGGCCACCAGGGCGTCTACGGGGACTACCTGCAGAACGCCCAGGGCGAGGACGTGGTCGCCGGCATCCGCAACACCATCCCGCTGCAGGAGCTCGAGCGGATCGACAAGAGCTCCTACGGCGAGCTCATGCAGATCATGGAGACCCTGGAGAACCACTACAGGGACCTGTGCGACATCGAGTTCACCATCGAGCGCGGCAAGCTGTGGATGCTGCAGACCCGCGTCGGCAAGCGCACCGCGGCCGCCGCCTTCCGCATCGCCACCCAGCTCGTCGACCAGGGCCTGATCGGCCTGGACGAGGCCGTCACCCGCGTCACGGGCGACCAGCTCGCCCAGCTGATGTTCCCGCGCTTCGACGCGTCCGCGGAACGCAGGAAGATCACCCAGGGCATGAACGCCTCGCCCGGCGCCGCCGTGGGCAAAGCCGTCTTCTCCTCCGAGCGCGCGGTCGAGCTCGCCGCGCGGGGCGAGGACGTCATCCTGGTACGCCGCGAGACCAACCCGGACGACCTGTCCGGCATGATCGCCGCGCGCGGCATCCTGACCAGCCGCGGCGGCAAGACCTCGCACGCCGCCGTGGTGGCCCGCGGCATGGGCAAGACCTGCGTCTGCGGCGCCGAGCAGCTCGACGTCTCGGCCAAGGAACTGCGCTTCACCGCCCCCGAGGGCGTCGTCGTCAACGAGGGCGACGTGATCTCCATCGACGGCAGCACCGGCGAGGTGTTCCTCGGCGAGGTCGCGGTCATGGACCCGCCCGTGGTCGAGTACTTCGAGGGCCGCCAGGTCGACGACGAACTGGTCAAGGCCGTCGACCGGATCATGCGCAGGGCCGACGAGGTACGCCGCCTGCGCGTGCGGGCCAACGCCGACGCGCCCGAGGACGCCGCCCGCGCCCGCCGCTTCGGCGCCCAGGGCATCGGGCTGTGCCGTACCGAGCACATGTTCCTGGGCGAGCGCAGGCAGCTCGTGGAGGACCTGGTGCTGGCCTCCGACGACAAGGAACGGCAGGCCGCGCTGGACGCCCTGGAGCCCCTGCAGAAGCAGGACTTCATCGGCATCTTCCGCGCCATGGACGAGCTGCCGGTGACGATCCGGCTGATCGACCCGCCGCTGCACGAGTTCCTGCCCGACCTCACCGAGCTCTCGATCAAGGTGGCCACGGGGGACGCCTCGGACAAGGACCGCACGCTGCTGGCCGCCGTCAAGCGGCTGCACGAGCAGAATCCCATGCTGGGCCTGCGGGGCGTACGGCTCGGCCTGGTCATCCCCGGGCTGTTCGCGATGCAGGTCCGGGCCATCGCCGAGGCGGCCCGCGAGGTGCCGGGCGCCCGCCCGGAGATCATGATCCCGCTGGTGGCGGCCGTGCAGGAGCTGGAGGCGGTCCGCGAGGAGGCCACCTCGATCCTGCGCGAGACGGGCGTCGACGCCCTGATCGGCACCATGATCGAGACGCCGCGGGCGGCGCTGACCGCCGGGCAGATCGCCGAGGCGGCCGAGTTCTTCTCCTTCGGCACCAACGACCTGACGCAGATGACGTGGGGCTTCTCCCGCGACGACGTCGAGGCCGCGTTCTTCTCCCGCTACCTGGAGCTGGGCGTCTTCGGCGTCTCCCCGTTCGAGACCCTGGACCGTGACGGCGTCGGCCGCCTGGTCAAGCTGGCCGCGGACGAGGGCAGGGCCACGCGCCCGAACCTGCACCTGGGCATCTGCGGTGAGCACGGCGGCGACCCCGACTCGGTCCACTTCTGCCACGAGGCGGGACTGGACTACGTCTCCTGCTCGCCGTTCAGGATCCCCGTGGCACGCCTGGAGGCAGGCAGGGCCGCGCTGACGGGCAACGACTCCGACACCCGTTAGTCGGGCACGTAGTCGTAGGGCACGCCCTGGTTGCCGAGCCACTCGCGCAACCCGGGCACGGCCGAGGAGTCACCCGCCACCCGGGCGGCGTACTCGGCCAGCCGTACCTCCTCGCCGTCGTCGAACAGCAGACGGGCTGGGCCCGACCAGGACAGGTGCCAGCGGGCCTGGCCGTGCGTGATGAGCACGCCCTCCAGCGCCCGGACGAGCACGCCCGACAGCAGCGTCTCGGACGGGTTCCAGCCGAGGGCGCGCAGTTCGGCCTCCAGCGCCGCCTGCTGCCCGCGGGCCATCGCCTCGAAGGCGGCGTCCAGGTAGGGCTTGGTGGCGCCCATCACCTTCTGGCCCGCCATGGCCAGGTCGCGCAGCGCCTCGGCGTTGCGGGTGAAGTACGTCCCCTCGGCCACCAGTTCCTCCCAGGAGACCGCGCGCAGCGCCAGCGCCTCGTCGGTCCACAGCGAGTGCTCCACGGCCTGCACGGCCATGTCCGGGTCGCGCAGCAGGGTCAGCGCCGGGCGGGGGTCGGGCACCAGCATGGGCTCGGGCAGGTGCCCGATCGCGGCCAGCCGGTCGGCCAGGCTCGGATGCGAGTCGTAGGGCGAGGTCCGCTCCGGCTCGGCGCCCGCCTGGGCCACCTCGGCCTGCCGTACCGGGTCGTCCATCAGGGCGCGGAAGCCGCCGAAGACCTTCGTCGGCCGCGCGCCCGCCACGCCCGCCAGCGCGAGGTAGTTGCCGGCGTACAGGTCCCAGGCGGCGGCGGTGGCGTGGATCTTGCGCAGCGCCTCGCTCGTGGCCTGACGGCCGCCGATCGCCACCGCCAGCTGGTCCGCCTCGAGCTCCTGCCGTCGCGACACGGCCTGCGAGGCGCGCAGGTAGAGCTTGGCGTACAGGGCGAACAGCCGCTGGATGAACGGGTGGTTGGACAAGCCCGCCACGGTCGCGATCAGCGACACCCGCCCGCGGTAGACGGGCGCGCCCAACCGGGTGTGCGCGCCGCTGTAGTGGCCGAGCTCATGCCCCAGCACGGCGCGCATCTCGTCCACCGTGAGCTGCTGCAGCAGCGGCAGCCCGATGTACATGCGGCGCCGGGTGGCCCGCAGGCCCAGCATCTTGGTGTCCTCCGACACGGCGGCGTTGACCTCGGCGACCAGGCGCAGCTCGTCGGGCGGAGCGGTGCGCACCCGCAGGGCCAGGTCCTCGACCGTCTGCCAGAGCACCGGCTCCTGCTCGCGGGTGACCGACACGCCCGGCTGCTCGCCCGAGCGCCGCCTGCCCGCCATGAACAGCGCCTGCACCAGCGCGCCCGCGGCCAGCGTCAGCACGATCGCCACCTTCAGCTCGGCGGCCCCGAATCTGACGAAAAGGAGAACATCGAAGAACACCGCGGCGGCCAGCACCAGGCCGACCAGAACATAGAAGCCCGCCAGCAACGCGAAGGCCAACACTGCACGGAACGCTGTCGTCATGAGGTGAGGCTCCGGGGGAGGGGTACCGGCGGTCTCGACACTAGCGGAGACCGAATAGCGGATAAAATCGCAGCACTTATGACCCGCTACGACGCGCACGACCAGGAGCGGTGGGTGCCGGAACCGCCCGGCAACCCTGAGCGGAGCGCGTTCGAACGCGACAGGGCCCGCGTGCTCCACAGCGCCGCGCTGCGCAGGCTGGCCGCGAAGACCCAGGTGGTGGGGCCGGTCGAGGCGCCCGGCGGCGGCCAGCACATCCCCCGCACCCGGCTCACGCACTCGCTGGAGTGCGCACAGGTCGGCAGGGAGATGGGCGCCACCCTCGGCGTCGACCCCGACCTGGTCGAGACCGCCTGCCTGGCCCACGACCTGGGGCATCCGCCTTTCGGCCACAACGGCGAGATGGCGCTCAACCAGCTGGCCGCCTCCTGCGGCGGGTTCGAGGGCAACGCGCAGAGCCTGCGCCTGCTGACCAGGCTGGAGGCCAAGGTGCTCACCGAGACCGGCACGAGCGCCGGGCTCAACCTGACCAGAGCCGCGCTGGACGCCTCCATCAAGTACCCGTGGACCAGGTCCGTGTCGGCGAAGTTCGGCGTCTACGAGGACGACCTGCCCGTGTTCGGGTGGATCAGGGACGGCGCCCCCGAGGGCCGCGTCAGCTTCGAGGCGCAGATCATGGACTGGGCCGACGACGTCGCCTATTCCGTCCACGACCTCGAGGACGCCCTGCACTCCGGCCACGTCACGCCCGAGGCGCTGCGCTCGCCGATCGAGCGCAGTCAGGTCTGCGAGCTCACCCGCGCCTGGTACGCGCCCGACGCCGAGTGCGCCGAGCTGGAGGAGGTCTTCGCCCGCCTGGTCGCCGACCCGCTCTGGCCGCGCCACTTCGCCGCCACGCTCGCCGACCTGGCCGGGCTCAAGGCCCTCACCAGCGGGCTCATCGGACGCTTCTGCAGGTCCGCGCAGACCGCCACACTCGGCGCGTACGGCTCGCGCCACCGCGCCGACCTGATCGTGCCCAGGGCCACCCGGCTGGAATGCGCGCTGCTCAAGGGCATCACCGCCCACTACGTCATGACCACCGACGACCACCACGCCGTCCAGGCCCGCCAGCGGGACCTGATCACCGAGCTGGCCTCGCTGATCACGCTGGGCGCGCCCGTCACGCTGGAACCCGCCTTCAGGCCCGCCTTCCAGGGGGCGGCCGACGACGCGGCCAGGATGCGGGTGGTGATCGACCAGATCGCCTCGCTCACCGACACCTCGGCCGTGGCCTGGCACAAGCGCCTTTCCGGATGACTTCGGCGGGCGGATACTTGAACAATGGCCAGATTTGTGATCCTCGGTGCCGGTCTGGCGGGGGCCAAAGCGGCGCAGACACTGCGTGAAGAAGGCTTCGACGACGAGATCGTGCTGATCGGCGCGGAGACCGAACGGCCCTACGAACGACCGCCGCTGTCGAAGGAATACCTTCAAGGCAAGAGCGAGCGCGAGAAGATCTTCGTTCACGAACCCGGCTGGTACGCCGAGCACGACGTGGACCTCCGGCTCGGCGTCCGCGCCACGGGCATCGACCTGGAGGGGCACACCGTCAGGCTCTCCGACGGCTCGCGCCTTCCGTACGACAAGCTGCTCATCGCCACCGGCTCCACGGCCAGGCGCCTGCCTGGGCCCGCGCTCTACCTGCGCACGGTCGGCGAGAGCGAGGTCCTGCGCGAGCGCCTGGCCGCCGCCGAGCGGGTGATCGTGGTCGGCGCCGGATGGATCGGCCTGGAGGTGTCGGCCGCCGCCCGGCTGGCCGGATGCGAGGTCACCATCGTCGAGCCCGCGCCCACGCCGCTGCACGTCCCGCTCGGGCCCGAACTCGGCGAGGTCTTCGCCCGCGTGCAGCGCGGCCACGGCGTCGAACTGCGGCATGGCACCGCGGTCGCCGAGATCACCTCCACCGGGGTAACGCTCAGCACCGGCGAGCGCCTCCAATCCGACCTCGTCGTCGCCGGCATCGGCGCCGCGCCCGAGGTCGGGCTGGCCCGCGAGGCCGGTCTCGACGTCGGCGACGGCATCCTCACCGACGCCTCGCTGCGCACCTCGCACCCCGACGTCTACGCCGCCGGCGACGTCGCCGAGTCCTTCAACCCGCTGTACGGCAGGCGGCTGCGCGTCGAGCACTGGGCCAACGCGCTGAACGGCGGGCCCGCGGCGGCCAGGTCCATGCTCGGGCAGGACGTCGTCTACGACCGCGTGCCGTACTTCTTCACCGACCAGTTCGAGCTGGGGATGGAGTTCTCCGGCGACGTGACCGGGTACGACGAGATCGCCTACCGCGGGTCCGTGGAGGACCTGGAGTTCATCGCCTACTGGCTGCGCGACGGCCGGGTGATCGCCGGGATGAACGTCAACGTCTGGGACGTGGTCGGCGAGATCCAGGAGCTGATCCGCTCCAAGGCCGTCATCCCTGCGAAGCAGCTATCGTCGGGATCGTGACCGGCGGCTCGGTGGGCTGGCTGGTCTTGGCCGACTGCGGCTGCTTCTTCGACTTGCACTGGACCGCGCACTTCGGCGTCTCGCCCATCCTGGCGCGCATCGCGAACGTGGCGTCCCGCGGCGACAGCGTCGGGTTGCCCGACAGCCAGGCGTCCAGGTAGTCCCACGGGTTGACCATGCCGCGGCGCACCCACCAGTACTGCGGGCCGGTCTTCCAGGAGATCGCGAAGTACAGGTTCGTGCCCGCGTCACGGGCGTTGCCCGACTTGCCGATCGTGCCGAGGGTCTGGCCCGCCCCGACCCGCATGCCGGGCTTGATCCCGTCGGTGACCGTGTCCAGGTGGCCGCCGAGATACCGGACGCCGTCGTCGCCGATGATCGTGACGAAGCGGCCCTCGCGGTCCTGGCCCATGTCCGTTGACGGGCGCCACTTGTTGCGGCCGTTGACCTCGTCGACCACGCCGCTCACCGGGGCCACGAACGCGCAGCCCTTCGCCGCCCAGATGGTCGTCTTCGGCAGCACGAGCAGCTTGCGCTGGTAGGTGATCCTGCAGCCCTTGACGGGGAAGACGTAGCTGTACTTCGACACCTTCGGCGGGGGCACCCTGACCGGGTCCTCGCCCTGCGGCCGGACCGCCGCCTGGTGGCCGGGCGTGGGGCTGGGGGTGGGGATCGTCGCGGTCACCTCGGGGGTGCTCGTCGCCGGCGGTGTGGTGGCCGCCTGGGCGCTGACGCCCGCGAGGCCAGGCGCCTTCGCGCAGGCACCGGTCAGCAGCATGGCACCCGTGGCGACCAGCGCCAGCCGTCCGATATGCCCCGATCGCATGATCTCCACCCGTGTCACGGTATCGCCGACAACCTTTCCCTTTTTAGCCGACGGCGGAGATGAGCATGGCACGTTTCCCGCTTTCCCGTTACATGCGGGTATCTCCGGATACCTCCCCGTTTACGCAGGGTCCCGGCAACGTCACGCGTTCGAGCCGACCTATCCGGTCCCGCGCCTTGTCACGGCGGCCCTTCGGTCTCCGGCCCCACCCGGTCCCGTGCCTTGTTATGGCGGGATGTGTCATCACCTGAGTGCCGTGATGGACAGAGGCCCGCGCAAGGCGACGGGGAGCGGGTGGGGTGGCGGTAGCCGTACAACCTCATGAAAGACGGCGAGAGAGCCTATTGCGGTGCTGTGGTGATGAAGTCGTCAGGTTTCATGACGACGGGGGATTCGACATACAGGCTGCGGTACTCGTCCTGGATGCCGCCGTTGTGGATCTGGATGGCCAGCGGGCCGACCTGGCCGGCGGTGACGTCCTTGAACCCGAGGACCGGCACCGCTGTGCAGGTGGGGGCGCCGGCCGTGAGCGGGCAGCAGGCCATCTTGGCCTGGCCCGTCGACTGGTTGGCGACGATCTCGCACTGCGCCCAGTTATGGACATCCCACTTTGTGTGCGGATATGTCGTGAACAGGGAGCCTCCGCTGTCGTTGTGGCCGGGACGGTAGTCCCAGTGGCCGCCGTTGGGCGGCTGGAACTGGATGGCGCTCAGCGCGTCGCGGATCGGGTTCGTCGTGCCCCAGATCAGGACCGTGGGCGCGTGGTCGCCGGTCACCTGGCGCACGCTGAAGATCCAGCGGAACGTGCCGACCTGCTGCTTGTTGTAGTAGATCCAGCCCCTGCCGGCCGTCCCTGTGCCGTGGATGGCGCCGTTCTGCACGATCCAACCGGCCGGGTTGTGCGGCGTCCAGCCGTTCAGCGTCGTGCCGTCGAACATCGGCACCAGGTTCGGGTCACCGTACGGGTTGGTCGAGGCGGGCGTGTGGACCCGCAGGTCGGGACTGGGCGGCGACACGTTGCCCGCCGCGTCGCGGGCGACGACGTGGACCACGTGGTCGGCGTCGGCGTTCAGCCCCCCGCACGTGCCCGTCGTGGTCCGTGTCGTGCCGCACGGCGTCGTGCCGCCGTCGGCGAACAGGTCGTAGGCGGCCACGCCCACGTCGTCGCTCGAGGCGGGCCAGGTCGCCGTGACGCTGCTCGGCGTGATCGCGGTCTGCGCGGGCTGTCCGGGAGCCGTGGGCGCCTGGGAGTCGACCGGCGAGACCGTCAGCTTGTCCAGGTTCGGGCCGCCCGTCGCGGTGGTGGCCGTCGCCCTGACGGTGTTCGTCCCGGCGTTCAGCTGGGCGGGGATCGCGACGTCCGCCCAGGTGTCCCAGTTCGCGGTCGGCGGGAACGGCCCGGCGGTCACGGTCCCGTTGACCGAGACGTCCAGCGGGCGGTTGCCCGTGGTGCCGTTGGCGTAGCGCAGGGTCAGGGTGGCCCGGCCCGCGGCGGGCGAGGTGATCGTCCACTCGACGTAGCCGCCCGTGGTGTTGACGTAGTCCACGAAGCCGGAGCCCGTGAACCCGGTGTGGTTGGACGCCACGCTCGCCTGCGACAGGGTGGCGGACTCGGCCTGGTAGACGGAGCTCTGGTCGATCTCCACGTAGTCCAGGTTCGGATTGCCGCCCGAGCCGGTCGCGGTGATGCGCACGGTGTTGGCGCCCGGGCGCAGCGGGGCGTCGAGCGTGTAGGTGGCCCAGGTGTCCCAGGTGCCCGTCCCCGCGAAGGCGTGCGCGGTGACGACCGCCGTGCCGTTGACGGAGACCGTGGCGGGACGGGAGGTGGTCGTGCCGTTGGCGTAACGGATGGCCAGGCTCGCCGGTCCCGAGGCGGTCACGGTGAACTCGACGTAGCTGCCGGACACGTTGTCGCCGTTGACGTACCCGGTGCCTGAGTAGCCTGTGTGGGTGGTCTCCAGGACGCCCTGGGAGATCGTGGCGTTCTCCGCCTCGTAGCGGACGGCGGCCGCCTGGGCGGGTGACATGCCGCTCAGGGCGGCCGCGAGCAGGGCCAAGGCAACCAGTGCTGCCCGTAACACCATGGTGCGCTCCTTAGGCCGATTGATTGCTTTTGTTAAGAAAATTTCCTAACAGTGCAAACATCGGATCATTCGCGTGCCGGGTCGTCAAGACCCGTCACGATGGTTCCCGTGCCTCGTTGCGGTGAGACGGGTCATCGCCCGAGTACCGTGCTCGACGGGTGCCCGCGCGGGTCGGCGGGTGGCGGGTGGGGGCGGCTCGCCGTACGACCAGAAAGCTCCGATGACGGCGGAAAGCGTCGGTGCGCGGCAATACACTCGATCCGTGGCTGGACGGATCCGTGATGTCGACATTGCGCTCGTGCGCGAGCGGTCTCCGATCGCCGATGTGATCGGCGAGCACATCCAGTTGCGGAACGCGGGCGGAGGCAACCTCAAGGGCCTGTGCCCCTTCCACGATGAGAAGTCCCCCTCCTTCAACGTGACCCCCGAACGCGGCATGTACTTCTGCTTCGGCTGCGGCGAAGGCGGCGACGTGATCACGTTCGTCGAGAAGATCGAGCATCTGGGGTTCAGCGAGGCTGTCGAGAGGCTGGCGCAGCGGGCCGGGATCCAGCTGCAGTACGAGCAGGGCGGCTACGTGCCGCGGCGCGACCATGGGGAGCGGGCGCGGCTGATCGAGGCGCACAGGGCCGCCGCGGAGTTCTACCGTGACAAGCTGCTGACCCCGGAGGCCGCGATCGGGCGGCGGTTCCTGTCGGAGCGGGGGTTCGAGCGGGCCGACGCCGAGACCTTCGGCGTGGGCTACGCGCCCAACGAGTGGGAGGCGCTGGCCCGGCACCTGATGCAGCGCGGGTTCGCCGCCGAGGAGCTGATCAAGGGCGGGCTGGCCAAGGAGGGGCGGCGCGGTCCGATCGACCGCTTCCGCGGGCGGCTGATCTGGCCGATCAGGGACGCCACCGGCGACGTGATCGGGTTCGGCGCGCGCAAGCTGATCGACTCCGACGACGGCCCGAAATACCTGAACACCCCCGAATCCCCGCTGTACAAGAAGTCCCAGGTGCTCTACGGGATCGACCTGGCCAAGCGGGAGATCTCCAAGCGGTCGCAGGCAGTGATCGTCGAGGGTTACACCGACGTGATGGCCTGCCACCTCGCGGGTGTGCCGACCGCGGTGGCCACCTGCGGCACCTCGTTCGGCGAGGAGCACATCAAGGTGCTGCGGCGCTTCCTGCTCGACCAGTCGGCCGCCACGGGTGAGGTGATCTTCACCTTCGACGGCGACGCGGCGGGGCAGAAGGCGGCGCTGCGGGCCTTCGCCGACGAGCAGAAGTTCGTCACCCAGACCTACGTGGCCATCCAGCCCGACGGGCTCGACCCCTGTGACCTGCGCATCAAGCAGGGCGACGCGGCCGTGCGCGACCTGGTCGCCTCGCGGGAGCCGCTGTTCCAGTTCGCGATCCGCTCCACCATCTCCCGTTACGACCTGCGCAGCAACGAAGGCAAGATCGCCGCGCTCGACGCCGCGGCGCCCATCGTGGCCGGGATCAAGGACGTCGGCCTGCGCAAGCGCTACGCCATCGACCTCGACCGCTGGCTCGGCTTCATGGACGAGCGCTTCGTCATGCAGCGCATCGCCGAGGTCGGCGGCGCCCAGCAGGGACGCCCGCAGCGCGCGCCCAGGGCCGCGCCCGTCGACCCGAACGTGAAGGTCGAAGGCGAGCTGCTCAAGCTGGCCGTGCAGCGTCCCGCGCTGCTCGGGCCGCGCTTCGACGCGCTCGACACGCAGGCGTTCACCGCGCCCGACCACGTCGCGCTGCACACCGTCGTCGTCGCCGCCGGCGGCACGGCCGCCGCAGGCCACGGCGGGCGCGAGTGGGTCGACCGGCTGCTCGACCACGCGCCCGACGAGGCGGCTCGGGCGCTGGTGACGCGCTTCGCCGTCGAGGCCATCCGCGCCGACTCCCACGTCGAGGAGCGGTACGGCGCGGCCATGCTCGCCGCCATCGAGGCCATCGCCGTCGACCGTGCCATCGCCCAGGTCAAGTCCCGCATCCAGCGGCTCAATCCGGTCGAGGAGCAGCAGGAGTACAACAAGCTGTTCGGCGAACTGGTAGCCCTCGAACAACAACGCCGCCTCCTCCGCGACCGCGCCGCCGGCAGCTGACCCCGCACGACCCCGGGCACACCTGACACCACCGCCCCCCGGGCAAGACACCTGCGCTGACCAGACACCACAGCGGTCGCCCCGGCGCCGGGGCGGCGAGGCCAGGGCTTGCGCGGGCCAGGCGCCACGGTGGTCGCCCCTGGCGCGGGGTCGGCGGGATGTGGTGCGGCGGTTGTCGGCGCCCTTGTACGGCGGGCAACACGGGATCTGGGGCTGCGGGCGTGCCTGACGCCGCCGTGCCCGCTGGAGGCCGGGCGGGGCGTCGCGGTGGGGCGCCAGGTGACAGGGTCTGCGCGGGCTGGGCGCCACGGCGGTCGCCCTGGTGCCGGGTCGGCGGGGTGCGGTGCGGCGGTTGTTGGCGCCCTTGTGCGGCGGAAGACCCGGGTGCTCGGGAAAGCGGGTGGAGGGCTTGCCGTACTGGATGTCAGGTGCGTTCTATGGGGACGGTCCGCAGTGGTGAGTGATCTTTGGAGCGCGACAAAGCGCGATTTCCCGGTGGTTGTAAGGGAATCTGGTGAGAAGTCGCCCGAAGAGCATGTTTAGCGGGCATCTGGGCAGGGTGAGCGTGCGCCCGGCGCTGGAGAGCCGCCGGGCGCGCCAAACCTGATCGCGTAATTGACTTTACTTTCCTGATCAAACTCAGGCTAAACCTTAAATAGATCTCAATTTGGTAAGCAGCAACGTCTTACCTTCAGTGACAAAAATGGGTCTGCCATTTTATGGAACCAATACTGCAGACTGTGTCCCGTGGGTGCATCGGTGCTGCCAAGCGGCCCGCCATCGGTAGATCAGGTGGCGGACCTCGTCGCGAAGGGAAGGGAGCGCGGAAGCGTAACCGTCGATGACGTTGCCGCCGCGCTTGACCGATCCGAGTTGCCGTCCGACGCGCTGGAACGCGTCGTGCGCATGCTCGCCGAGAACGGTGTGGAGGTCCTCGAGCCCCAAGACTCCGAGGAGACCACCCGCACCGAGGACGAAGACGTAGGCAAGCGGGCGCCGACCAGCGATCTGGTCCGTATCTACCTCAGAGAGATCGGACGCGTCCCGCTGCTCACCGCTGAGGAGGAGGTGGAGCTCGCCAAGTCGATAGAAGCCGGCCTGTTCGCCGAGGACAAGCTGGCCAGCGGGGTCTCGCGCCTGGCCTTCCCGGAATTCAGGGAACTCGTCTGGCAGGGCACCAGGGCCAAACAGCGCCTCATCGAGGCCAACCTCCGGCTCGTGGTGTCGATAGCCAAACGGTACGTCGGCCGCGGCATGCTGTTCCTCGACCTGATCCAGGAGGGCAACCTGGGCCTGATCCGGGCGGTGGAGAAGTTCGACTACACCAAGGGCTACAAGTTCTCCACGTACGCCACCTGGTGGATCAGGCAGGCGATCACCCGGGCGATAGCCGACCAGGCGCGCACGATCCGCATCCCCGTCCACATGGTGGAGACCATCAACAAGCTGGTCAGGGTTCAGCGCCAGCTCCACCAGGACCTGGGTCGCGAGCCGATCCCCGAGGAGATCGCCAAGGAGATGGACCTGCCGGTCGACCGCGTGGTGGAGATCCAGCGGATCGCGCAGGAGCCGGTCTCCCTGCAGTCGCCCATCGGCGAGGAGGACTCCGACCTCGGTGACTTCATCGAGGACGCCGACGCGGTCGTGCCCATGGAGGCGGCGGCCTTCATCATGCTGCAGGACCAGCTCGACGACATCCTGGCCACGCTCTCCGACAGGGAGCAGCGCATCATCCAGCTCCGCTTCGGGCTGGCCGACGGGCATCCGCGCACGCTTGAGGAGGTGGGGCGCGAGTTCGGCGTCACCAGGGAACGGATCCGCCAGATCGAGTCCAAGACCCTGGCCAAGCTCCGCCACCCGACCCGCGCCCAGATGCTGCGCGACTATCTGGACTAGGTGGAATTCGGCGGGCCCGGGACCTTTCCCGGGCCCGCCGCGCTTAGCGGACGTGTGCTTTCCCAGGCCCGCGGCGATTGGTGGGACGTGTGCTTTCCTCGGGCCCGCGGCGCTTTGCGGGACTTGCGCATGTACGGCAGGCCACCGCCACCGGCCGCCCGCCGTACTCCGGCTGAGGACCCGCGCCCGGCGCTTCCGGCGAGTCGATGACACTCCCCGCCGCCACGGCGCTCCGCGAGACGGGCACCACGGCCCCCTCGCCCGCCGTACAGGGCGCCGGTCCACCGCCGTACACCTCCTCGCCGACCCCGGCGCGGAGGGGGCTCGCCGTAGGGGGTGCTGGTCGGGCGCCGTACATCGCGCCGGTGGATCGTCGTGCACCTTCTCGCCGACCCCGGCGCGGGGGGTGGGCTCGCCGTATGGGGTGTCGGTTGGGCGCCGTACATCGCGCCGGTCGACCGCCATACATCTCCTCGCCGACCCCGGCGCGGAGGGGCGCTCGCCGTACAGGGCGTCGGATGGCCGTCTGTGCATCTTCCGCAGAGCTGGCGCCCGGGAGGGGTTGTGGGTCAGGTGAGGGAGTAGTGGGTGGTCCATTCTGTGAGGGCGGTGGCGATGGCGTCGGGCTGGTCTTCGGTGGCGTGGTGGCCGGCGGGGCCGACGTGGACGTGTTCCAAGGACGCGATGTTCTGCTCGCACCACGTGGCCAGCTCGTCGGTGATGAGCAGCGTGGGGGAGGAGTCGAAGGTGAGCAGCAGCTTGGGCACGTCGTCGCTGGTGGCGAGCCACTTGCCGTAGGCCTCCACGCGCGAGGCGACGTCCGCCGGCTCGCCGTCGAGCGGGATCGACCGCGTCCAGCGCAGCAGCGGGCGGCGGCTCTCCCGAGTGGGGTACGGCGCGCGGTACGGCTCGAGCTCCTCGGGGGTCAGCGGGTTGAGCACGCCGCCGGTGAAGGCCGTGTCGATCAGGAAGGTCTGGTCGAGCACGAGCGCCTCCCCCTCGGGGGTCCTGAGCTTCTGACCGCGGGCGCGGGCCTGGTCCGACAGCTCCGACCAGGACATCGGACGCACGATGGTCTCGAAGAAGGCCACGCCGCGCACCCGGTCGGGGTGACGGGCCGCCCAGTCGAAGGCGAGCGCCCCGCCCCAGTCGTGCCCCACGAGCACTACCTGGTCAAGCCCGAGCGCGTCGAACCAGGCGTCAAGGTAGCGGGCGTGGTCGTCGAAGCTGTAGCCGATCTCCGGCTTGCCCGACCGCCCCATGCCGATCAGGTCTGGCGCGAGCACCCGTCCGGGCATGTGCGGCAGGACGTCCCTCCAGGCGTGGGAGGAGGAAGGGTTGCCGTGCAAGAAGACGATCGGCGCGCCGCTGCCGCGCTCCTCGTAGTGGATGGTCGAGTCGAGCACATCGATGGTAGGCATCTGTTAGTCTCCCTAACGTTTGTGACGCTAACGAAGTTACATCGTTAGTGCGACTAACGCAAGGGGCCTAGGATCGTGACCATGGATGAAAGCGGACACCTCGGCGACACCACGGAAACACCGGCACGGCTGCGCGGGTTGCCGAGCAGGCTGCTGTCGATGGCCGCGGCGCACGCGGACCGCCTCATCACCGCGGGCCTGGCGGCGCAGGACGCGCGCAAATGGCACTACGCCGTGCTCGTCGCGCTCGACGACTCGGGGCCCGCCAGCCAGGCCACGCTGAGCCGCCGCACCGGCATCTACCGCAGTGACCTGGTGGCCGTGATCAACGAACTGGCCGAGCATGACCTGGTCGAGCGCGCCCCCGACCCCGACGACCGCCGCCGCAACGTCATCACGCTCACCGACCGGGGCCGCGCGCACCTGGAACGCCTCGACGAGGTCCTGGAGACCCTCCAGGACGACCTGCTCGCCCCCCTCGCCCCGCAGGAGCGCGCGACCCTCGCCGCGCTGCTGACCCGCCTCGTCGACCACCACGGCCGGCGCTCGTAGGGGTTCCGGGCGCCGTTACGGCGGGCCACCGTCACCGACTCGCCGCGAGCGCCGGTCACGGGCCCTCAGCCGGAGTACGGCGGGCGGCGGGTTCCCAGGGCATGCCGTACAAGAAAGAGCCGTACGGGAAAGAGCCGTACAGCAGGCGAGGCGGGCCGTGGGAACGGCCCGCCTCGGACGATCGCTAGGAGCAGCCCTCGAACTGGGGGACGGCGATCGTGGTGAGGGACAGACCCGCCTTGTCGAACCAGCGGTGGAGGAGCCGGGCCGCCGTCCCGTCCTGGTACATGTCGGTGATCGCCCGGTTCACCGCCTCGCACCCCTCGACGTCCGTCTTGCGGAGCCCGATCCCGGTCCGCTGCTCGTTGAACTTGGCGTTGACGAGCTTCATCCCGTCGTTGGTCGCGGCCAGCCCGGCCAGGATGACGTCGTCGGTGGTGATGACGTCCAGCTGGGAGGACTTCAGCATCTGCACGCACGTGGCGTAGTCGGCGACGGGCACCACCTGCGCCTGCACCTTGCGCTCCTCGATCACGCGCTGGGCCGCGTTCGACCCCTTGACCTGGCAGATCCTGCGGCCCTTCAGGTCACGCACGTTGTCGATGCCGGTCTCGTCCTTGCGGACCAGCAGGTCCTGGTAGGCGATGATGTACGGCCCGCCGAACAGGACCTTCGCCTTGCGGTCCTGGCTGATGGTGTAGGAGGCGAGCACCATGTCGACGTTTCCTGAGGTCAGCGCCGACTCCCGCTGCGCGGCGAGCACGGGGGTGAACTCGATCTCGGCGCCAAGCTTCTTGCCGATGTAGCGGGCCACGTCGACGTCGAACCCCTCGAAGGTGCCGTCCGGCTTCTTGACGCCGATCAGCGGCAGGTCCGGCCGTACGCCGACGATGAGCTTGTCCTTGCCCACGATGGTCTCCGGCGACCCGGACCCGCAGGCCGCGGCGACCAGCGAGACCAGGACGAGCGCGACGGGCAGCAGCCGCTTCATCGGTACTCCTTGAGCCGTGGCCACACCCCGGCGACGACCAGCAGTCCGATGGCCGCGATCGCGAAGGGGAGCAGCCGCCACAGGGTGTCGAGCGCGTTCTCGCCCGAGGCGCTGGCCTCGAGGAACACCTTCTGGTGCTGGTCGGACAGGGTCAGCAGCGCCTTGTCGTAGTTGTCGTAGGCGGTGTCGACGTCGCCGAGGCGCTGGGAGACGGCCTGGACGGGCTGCCCCGACAGAGCCAGCCGCCTGGCCTCCCGGTCTGCCGCCTGGAACTGGGTGAAGGAGTCGATGACCGGCTTGCCGTACGGCCCGGCGAGCTGCGTGCCGAGCAGGCCCAGGTAGTCCTTGGCGCCGGAGGCGACCTTGGTCTGGTAGGCGTCCAGGTTGGTGGCGGCCAGGTAGACGACGGTCTGCGACTTGTCGAGGAAGGTGTGCTCGTAGGTGTCCGCGCGGCCCTTGTCCAGCAGGTAGCGGCTCTGGTCGCCGTGCAGGCTGTTGCTGATGGCGCGGGCCTTGGCCAGCGACAGCACCGAGTCGAAGCCGGTCACCTTGGCGGTGCGCAGATCGTTCTCCTCCTTGCCGAGCACGCTCACCCCCGCCACCAGCGACGCCAGCGTCACCGCCGTCGCCACCAGCAGCGCGGGACCGAAGACCCGGCGGAAGCGCCTGGACAGGTACAGCTGCAGCCACCCCAGGCAGCCGAGCGCGAGCAGCCCGGCCACCACGATCGCGAAGCGCAGGAGCGGGATCTGGGCGGACTTCTCGTCGTAGGTGGCGCGGACGATCGTGCCGCTCTCCAGCGTCAGGTTGTAGGCCTGCGGCAGGATGACCATCTTCATCAGGTCGGTGGCCTGCCGGTAGGTCTGCACCACGTTGGTCGGCGGCGCGCCCGCCAGGTGTCCCGACTGCTCGTCGAGCAGCAGGGCCCGGGCGGCGAGTTGCTCGTAGCGGCCGAGCGAGTCGAGCACCGACTGGACGGTGCGCTGCCCCGCCGGGTTGTTGCCCGACAGCTCGAACGCCTTGAGCAGCGCCTGGTGCGCCTCCGCGCGCCGCTGTTCGTAGCGGGCGAGGGCGTCCTTGCGCTCCTGGGCGTAGCCGCGTCCCATCACCAGCGCGTCGGCCACCTGCGTGTCCATGTCGCTCAGGCCCAGGTAGAGCCCGGCGGTGGCGACCACCTGCGGCCCCGAGTCGCGTCCGATCACCCGCAGCCCCTCGCGGGCGCTCGAACTGCCCACGGCCAGCGCCGAGAACAGCAGCGCGAGGGCGAGCACGCTCACGCCGGTGATGACGCGGATGCGGCCGGGGATGCTGCGCCGTACCTCCACCGGAGCCGGCGGCGCGGCCTGCACCATGGTCATGGCGTCCCCTCGCGGATCGTGATGACCGTCCACGCGCCCACGTGGATGCGGTCGCCAGGCCCCACGGGCACGGGCTGGTTGATCGGCAGCACGCGGCCGTTGACCTGGGTGCCGTTGGCCGAGCCAGGGTCGACGAGCAGCCACGAGCCGTCAGGCTGCTCGAGCAGTACGGCATGCAGATGCGACACGCCGGGATCCTCGGGCGGCCCGCTCAGGTCGATCTCCGGCTGCAGCCCGCGGGCCTTGCTCCGCCGCCCGATGCGGACCTCCGGACCCGCCAGCGCGAAGGAACGTTCCGGGCAGTAGTGCGGGAACTGCATGGCCGCGGCGTCGGGCCCGCCCTCGGCGACGATCTTCTCGTAGTAGGTCCGGTCGGCGGCCGTGACGGCCTCCCAGCGCACCCCCACCGTCGGCGGCTGGAACTGGACCGGGGCGCTCGCGCCGCTGAAGTCGTGGCCGCACACCTCGCAGAACTGCCCCGCGCGCGGTGTCTGGCACACCGGGCAGAGCTCCGCGTCGGCCGGGGGAGGCGTGCTCGCCTGGGGAGCCGGCGCCCCGCCGATCTGGGCGCCGCACACGTCGCAGTAGTCGTCGGAACCCGACGGATGGCCCTGCGGGCAGGTCGCCATCAGCCCTCCTCGTTCTTGCGCAGCCGGCTGGTGCGGACCGAGCCGGTGTCGAGCTCGATCTCGTCGTTCTTGTCCACGTCGCGGCGCAGCCTGGCGGTGCCGGTGCCGGGATCGACCTCCACGACCTTGTCGAGCAGCCGGGCGGTGTCCTCGCGGCCCGACTCCTGGGCCAGCTGCTTGGCCTTGGCCAGGCGGGCGGTCGCGGTGTCGACGTCGCCGGCGGCGCGGGCGCTGAGGCCGTCCTGGATGAGCTCGTGCAGCTCGGCCTGCCCGGTGTAGTGGGCGACCTTGCGGTTGAGCTGGGTGGACTGCGCCAGGTCGTCGGTCCACTGGGCCAGGACGTTGCCGCTGGCGAAGACCTCCTGGGTGTCGGGCAGCACGAGCTTGACCCAGCCTGCCCTGATCTCCTGGCCGATCTGGCCCGGCGGGACCTCCACGCACAGGTGGTACTCGCGTTCCTCGGTGCCCCACGAGCCGGTCGGGTAGTCGCCGGTGAGCGGGTTGATGTCGGTGCGCTTGCCGGTCAGGTCGAGCAGCGTGGGGGAGACCTGCTTGACGAACTTCAGCCTGGCCGTCTGCGGGATCCAGACCCGCATCGCCAGCTCGGCCACGGTCTTCGCCATCGACGTCTGGGTGATCTTCTGGAAGAAGGCGGCCAGGTCGCTCTGGTCGCGGACGAAGTCGAAGGTGCCGAGCAGCGCGTCGGCCACCTTGCGCAGCTCGGCGGGCACCCAGTCGGCACCCACGCCCAGGCTGTCGCAGGTGAAGTGGCCCTCGCAGTGCGCCAGTGCCGCGGCGAAGCGCTCGGGCCCCTCGTTGTTCTGCCCGTCGGTCATCAGGACGGCGTGCTTGATCGCGCCCGGCTGGGTGGACAGCAGGTTCTGGGCGAGCAGCAGCCACTGGCCGATCGAGGTGCCGCCGTTGGCGTTCAGCCGCCCGATCGCCTGCTGGGCCTCGGCCCTGGTGGCCGCCGAGGCCCGCACGAGCTGGTTGCCGCGCGGGTAGACGACCTTGGCCGTGTCGGTCCCGGCGATCACCGCGAAGTACGCGCCGTCGCGCAGGGTCTGCACAGCGGTGGCCGCGGCCTGCCTGGCTTCCCTGATCTTGCTGCCGCTCATCGAGCCCGAGGTGTCGATGATGATGACCTCGGCCGCCTCGGACGGTGCCGAGGTGGTGGTGGTCACCTGTCCCGTGGAGGAGATGGTGAGGATGGCGTGCACCTCGCGCCCGTCCAGCGGGAGGTACTTGTTCTGGTCGATGTGGAGCGTGAACGTGGGCTGGTCACCCATGCGAGCCTCCAAAGGGGATCAGGACGATGGTCACGTTGTCTTGCCCGCCGGAGTCGAGTGCGTGGCGCAGCAGCACGCGGGCCAGGTCCAGGGGGTTGTCGGATGTGGGGAAGGGGTAGCCGTTGAGGTAGCGCCACAGGCCGTCGCTGCACACGAGCAGCAGTCCTGGCTGCCTCGGTGCGAGCGTGCGAGTCCGCAGCTCGACGTCGCCGGAGTCGGCGCCGAGCCATGCGGTGATCTCGCCGGTCGGAACGGCGTCGTCCTCGGTGAGCAGTACGCCCTGTCCTCGCTCCGCCACGGATCCTTCAGGGCCGGGCAGCCAGTACGCCCGCGTGTCCCCGGCCCAGCCGAGCGTGATCTGCTCGGCGGTGACGACGGCGGAGACGTAGGTGCAGGCCGGGGCGTCGTCGATGGAGGTGGCCAGCGCGTTGACCGCCTGGCCTGCCAGCTCGAAGGCCTTCTCCTGCGACGAGCCCTCGGCCAGCGCGGCCGAGGCCGTGGCGACCGCCACCGCGGAGGCCTGGTCGGCGCGGGGCGAGCTGCCCACCCCGTCGCAGACCACGGTGACGATCGCGCCGTCGACGGCCAGCAGGGCCATGGCGTCCTCGTTGCGGCTGCGGCGCAGGCCACGGTCGGTCACTCCGGCCGCGCCGCCCTCGAGCTCAAGCTCGGAGTGGTCGCGACCGGTCGGCTGGCGGACGCCGCAGCGCTCGCAGTAGCCGTCGGGGTCCACGGCGGGGGCGCCGCACGCCGTACAGGCGGGGGCGCCCAGCGGATGGCCGCAGGCCTCGCAGAAGGAGTCCCCGGCCACGACCGGGGTCTCGCACACGGGACAGTTCATATCCAGGTCCTGGGTCGGATGGCGTTGGCGCGGTTGACGAGCACGTGCTTCTCCTGGCGGGTGTCGGCCGAGGAGGCGAGCCTGCGCAGGGTCGCCTCGAGCTGCCTGCGCATGCCTGCGTCGGTGAGCGGGGCGCCGGCCAGGCTCATGCTGCCGGGCGGCCGGTTGCCCGCCGCCAGCCAGCGCAGCGCGGCCTCGAGCAGCTCGGCGGTGAGCGACTCGCGCCGCCGCGGCGCCACCTCGACCAGGTCGTCGAGGCGTTCCGCGGCGTCGGTGAGCTGCTCGGGCTTGACCCGGTCGACCGCGTGGTGGCGGGCGATGGAGGCCACCAGCGCCATGTCGGCGGCCACCCGGTGGCTGGAGGAGGAGGGCACCTCGTCGAGCACCGTGACCCGGCCCGTCCTGGCCAGGCCGAAGGCGGCGCTGACGTAGGAGCGGTCGGTGCGCCACACGCTGGTGTACCAGGGCGACGGGTCCTGGCCCGCGCACTCCAGCGCGAAGGCCAGGGCCAGCTTGGGCGCGAGCTCGCCCGGCAGCATGGAGAAGCACGCGTCGAAGTACTGCACGGCCTGCCCGGCGTTGCCGGAGGTCAGCGCGTGCACGCCGCGGTACCAGGTGAGGCGCCAGTCGCCGCCGATCGCCCGCTCGGCCTGATCCAGCTCCTGGAGCGTGGCGGCGGTGTGGTCGCCGCCCTGCTCCGCCATGAGGCGGATCTTGGTCAGCATGGCCTCGGGCGTCTGCTGCATCCCGCTCACCTGGGCGATCAGCTGCACGGGGTCGCGCCCCACCAGCCCCGCGAGGGCGCCGGTGGCCGGGTCGAGCGGGTCCATCAGCGGCACGGGCAGCGCCCTGGCCGCCGCCAGCGGGTCGAGCGGGTCGAACACCCTGCCGGTGTCCTGCGACAGCGAGGCGCCTGCCGCCAGCCGCTCGGGCCCGAACAACCTCGAGGGCGCCGGGTACGGCACGCCGTCGGCGATCGCCGACACCTCGCGCAGCACCCCGACCAGCTGGTCCTCCATGTCCACCGCGCTGGCGAACCTGAGGTTGGGGTCGTGCGCGGTGGCCCTGCGCAGCAGCCGGGCGAACGACTCGTTCCCGCAGTCCTGCGGCAGCGGCGTCGCCTGCCCGCTCTTGGCCGGGCTGAAGTTCTGGATGGCCAGTACGGCCAGCGTCCGCGCCACCGTGTACAGGTCGGAGGCCACCGAGGAGGGCTGGGTGTCCAGCTCGGGCGCGTGGTAGCCGACCGTGGCCCACGAGGTGCCCGGCGGCGAGCCGATGCGCTGGACGGCGCCCAGGTCGATCAGCTTGAGCCGCTTGCCGACGCGGATGACGTTGGCCGGTTTGAGGTCGCAGTAGACCACGCCCTGCTCGTGCAGGTAGCTGAAGGCCCGCAGGATCTCGCGGCCGTACATGAGCGTCTCGCGCAGCGGGATCGGGCCCTGGCGGCGCAGCTCGTGCAGCGACTGGCCGCCGACGTACTCCATGACGATGTAGCCGAGCCCGGCCGAGCGCTGGAAGTTGAAGATCTTGACGATGTTGGGGTGGTCGACCGTGGTCAGGAAGCGCCGCTCGGCCTCGGCCGCCGCGAGCGCCTCGGCGTCGGCGGTGTTGAGCAGGCCCTTGAGCACCACCCAGCGGCCGTCCAGGTTCTCGTCGGCGGCCAGGTAGATCCAGCCGAGCCCGCCGTGCGCCAGGCAGCCGAGCACCCGGTACTGGGCGGCGACCAGGTCGCCCTTGCCCAGCTTGGGGGTGAAGGAGAACTGGGTACGGCAGTGCGGGCAGAACCCCTCGGGCAGGCCGGGCCGTCCGCTGCGGGAACGGCCGACGGGCTTGCCGCAGGCCGGGTTGGCGCAGAAGCGCTTGTCCTCCGGCACCTCGGGGTTGGCCAGGACCGCGGTCGAGGGGTCGCGGTAGGGGATGGGCGGCAGGTCGTCGAGCGCGTCGCCGAGCACGCCGGCCCGGGAGCGGCCGCTGCTCGTGGGGCCCGTCATCTGCCTGCTGAGCGGGGTGCTCATGCCCCTGCTCACCGGCGCGGTGTCGGGTGCGGCGGGGCCGGGCAGCACCTGGCCCGTCTGAATGGGCGGCGGACTCCCGGCCTGCTGGGCCGGGGCGGCGGCGCCGCAGAGGTCGCAGTAGCCGTCCTCGATCGTCCCGGTGCATCCGGGCTGTGCGCAGCGGGTCATCGCCCACCTCCGTGGATCGCACGCTGGTACAGGTCGACGGCCTCGGCCGCCCTCGTGAGGTCGCAGGGGGCGCTCCAGAGCAGCACCCTGGCCTGCTGGTAGGCCTGGACGGTGGCGGGGTCCTCGGCCCGCCCCCGCCGCACGGCCATCGCCTGGGTGGCCTCGAGCCGTCCGCGCAGCTCGTCGCGCCTGCCCACCAGGCCGTACAGCGCCTTGGCCGTGGCCTGCGCCTGGCGCAGCGCCTTGGCCACGGAGCCTTCGAGCGCCGTCAGGCGCCCCGATCTGTTCAGCCAGGTGTCGGCCGAGACGTCGAGCGCGTCGAGCTCGGCGGCCAGGTCCTCGGCGCGGCTCCTGGGGGAGGCCTGCGGCGGCAGGGCGATCTTCACGACCACCTGGCCGTGGGCCAGCCGTGCCTCGCTCTCGGCGCCCCTGACCCGGTCGAGCGCGGCGACCAGGTCCTCGCGGCGCCTGCCGTACTCGCGCTTGACCTGCAGCGCGCGCTCCAGGTCGGTGCGCGAGCCGGACAGGAGGGCGGCGATGCGGTCGAGCTCGGCCGCGGACGGCGGGGAGCCGAGGGGGTCTTCGACCGCGGCGCCGCGCAGGCGCTTGAGGTCGGTCTGTACCTGGGTCAGGTCGAGGCTCTCGCCCAGTTCGGCCTGCAGGTCGTGGATGGCGCGCAGCTGGGCGTCGGCGTCGTCCAGGCGGGGCAGGCAGGTGTTCCAGGCCGCGTCGATGTCGGTGAGGGTGCCGGTGACCTCGCGGAAGGCGGCGTCCATCCGGGTCACCGTCTCGTCCATGGTCAGGCGCTCGTCGGCCTGCGGCAGCAGCGAGCGCTGCTCGACGGGCTTGGCGGCGGCCTTCAGCACCACCGAGCGTCCGGCCAGCAACGCGGTCAGCTCGGCCAGCTCGTCGGAGCCGAGCCTGCCGCGGCTCGCCCTGATCTGCTCGGCGTCGCGTAAGACGGCACGGTAGGCGTCGTAGAGGCCCCACAGGGTGGCCAGCGCGGCCTGTGCCGCCTGCCAGCGCTGTTGGGTGGCTCCCCGTAAGTTCGATCCCTTGAGCAGCTGGTAGGTGGTGTGCGACTCAAGGTCGAGCAGGTCGCCGGAGATCCTGTCGCGCTCGTCGGCGCGGGCGCGCAAGGCGTATTCGGCGCCTTCCCTGCTCATTGGTGGTCCCTGGCCCATCACACTCCCCGTGAGAAGGGTCCCCCTTGGCCCGATTCACTCGGCTTAACGGCAAGCATGGCGGGTTGGTTCCTGCCGGGGTAAGGGGGGTCCCTGACTTGTCCCTGATTCAACCCTGTAACACCTGCAATTGGCTTAAACGATCTCGTAACGTCGAAGCCATGGGACGCATTCTTCTGATCATCGCCGCGATCATCGCCGCCTTCATCCTCATCGGCCCCCTCGTGGGGTTCGCCTTCACGCTCCTGAAGTGGGGGCTCATCATCGGTGCCGTCGTCTTCGGTGTCATGCTCGTGTCGAAGTGGGCCCGAACGTAGCGCTGTAGGACAACGGGGCGCATAGTGGGTTGATGGAGGCGCGGCCAGCGGTCGACGATGCCGCGCTCGGGCGCGAGGCGCTGTCCGTGCTCGAGGCGAACTGGACGGGGACCGCCACTGTGCCCGCGCCCGGCCTCTACCCCCACCAGTGGAGCTGGGACTCCGCCTTCGTGGCGATCGGGCTGGCCAGACACCGGCCCGACCGGGCCAGGGCCGAGCTGCTCAGCCTGCTGAACGGGCAGTGGTCGACCGGCATGGTGCCGCACATCGTCTTCCACACCCCCGAGGCGTACTTCCCTGGACCGTCCGTCTGGCGCTCGCAGGACCACGAGGCCGCGCCGCGCGGCGTGCTCACCTCGGGCCTGACCGCGCCGCCGCTGCACGCGCTGGCCATCTGGTGGCTGTGGCGGCACGCCGGCGACGCCGACCTGGTCAGGCAGGTCTACCCGGCGCTCAGCGCACAGCACGCCTACCTGTCCACCGCCCGCGATCTGGGCGGCGCGGGGCTGGCGGCGATCGTGCACCCCTGGGAGTCGGGCATGGACGACAGCCCCGCCTGGGACCAGCCGCTGGCCGCCCTCCCCGAGATCAGGTACGGCTACCGCAACGTCGACCTCGAACAACGACACCCCGACAGCGACCACGACCGCTACGTCTGGCTCGCCCTGGCCTACCGCAACTCCGGATACCGGCCCGAGTACCTGCGCGACGAGCACCCGTTCGCCATCGAGGACCCGATGTTCAACGGGATCTGGCTGGCCTCCTGCCAGGCGATGGCCGAACTGGCGCCGGTGGCGGGCGCCGACCCCGTGCCGCACACCGAGCAGGCCGAGCGCATCAGGCGCGCGCTGCTCGAACGGCTGTGGGACGGCTGCTTCTACGCCCGCGACCTGCGCGCCGACCAGCTCATCAAGGTCTGCACCGTGGGCGGCTTCGGCCCGCTGCTCGATCCCGGGCTGCCCGGCGACCGGGTCAGCGCGGCCATCGACATCCTGGAGTCCGCCCGCTTCATGGGCGCCACCGGCTACCCGGTGCCCAGCTGCGAGATTCGCGCCGCCCAGTTCGACCGCACCCGCTACTGGCGCGGCCCGTCCTGGGTGAACACCAACTGGCTGCTGCGCAGGGCCGCCGCCGTACACGACCGCGTCGCCCTCGGCCAGCAACTGGCCAACGGCACGCTGCGGCTGGTACGGCAGGCCGGCTTCCGCGAGTGCTTCGACCCCTTCGACGGCAGCGGGCGCGGCTGCAGGGACTTCAGCTGGAGCGCGGCGCTCACCCTGGATCTGCTCGCCGATACCGTGGAGCAATGAGCTTTCTGCGCCGCCTGCCTGCCGATGTCCGCAAGTCCCTGGCGACCGAGCCGGGCGAGCGGGTGCTGACGTTCGCCCAGGGGGAGGACGGCTACGTGGTGGCGACCAACCTGGCGCTGTTCCTGGCCGACGGTACGCGCGTGCCGTACGAGACGATCGACAGGGCCGTGTGGGACGAGGACGGGCTGCGCGTCCTGACCACCGCGGGCGAGGTCCGCCTCGAGCGGCTGACCGAGCCGCGCATGTTGCCCGAGACCGTGCGCGAGCGCGTCAACGCCACCATCGTCGTCAACAAGCACGTCGACCTGCCGGGGCGCGGCGGCGTCCGGCTGGTGGCCAGGCGCAGGCCGGGCGGCGAGGTGCTCGGCTGGACGCTCGTCTTCGACGACGGCCTCGACCCCGACGACCCCGGCCTGCGCGCCCAGGCGGAACAGGCACTCGAAGGAGTGCGGCGCAGCATGGGCGTCTAGTACGGGATGCTCGGCTCCTCCGGTTTGCTCTCCTCGTCGGGCCAGCCGGTGCCCGTCTCGTGCTCGGCCGACCTCAAGAACGGGATCCGCTGCTGCAGCACGCCGCCCACCTTGCTCTTGGCGGCCCCGGCCGCCTTCGACACCTGCGCGCCCATCAGGCCCGCGGCCTCCTGCACCGTCGGGCTGTCGGCAACCCGCCTGGCCGCGCGCTTGATCTGCTCGTACCGCTCGCGGCCCGCCCTGCTGCCCAGCACATAGCCGATGACCAGCCCGGCAGCGAACGCCATCCGATATCGCATCTTCCACCTCCGCTGTCTCCGGGCCTACCCCGCTCACGATGCGACACGCACTCCCGGCATGCGCTAATCTATTCGTGCGCCGAGCGGAAAGCCCCTCCAGGGCCCACGTGAGCGGCGTAAACGCACGATCCCGCGTAGCTCAACGGCAGAGCAGCCGGCTGTTAACCGGCAGGTTATAGGTTCGAGTCCTATCGCGGGAGCCACCGAAGCCCCTTCCTCCTCAGGAAGGGGCTTCTCGCGTCCTACGCCCGCACACCAGTCCACGCTTTCGTCCGGCGTTCCCCCGCATCTCGTCTGTACGGCAAGCCGCCCCACCGTCCGCCCGCCGTACTTCGGCTCAGGGCCCGCATCCGGCGCTTCCGGCGAGTCGGGGACGCGCACCCGCCGTCACGGCGCCCAGAACCCGCCACCGAGGCCGCCCGAAGCCCACCACCCCGGCGCCGAAGTCCACCACCTCGGCGCCGGAGCTCCCGGGCCTTCCAGCGACTTCTGATGGCTGCCTCCCTCGTTGGCCGGCGGGCCTTACTGCGTGCCTCTGGCGGGGGCCCTCCGGCTCCGGGCAGGCCGAATCACGACGAACGGTGGTGGAGTGGTTGGCGATGGCGCCTGACCGCTCCTTCCAGGGCAAGCCCCAGCAGACCAGCCGCGGGGCCGCCTTGTTCCATCGTGGTCCTGGCGCCGGACGCGGGGCCGGGCAGCCCGCGGCTGGTCCGGCCCCCAGGGGTGGGACGACGGCATACGGACAGGCGGCGGATAGGAATGTGGCGCTTGCGGTGATCTATGGTTCCAACCACGATGTACGGCTGATGATTGGCAACCGCAAACGCCCTGGAGGGAAGTTGGAATCCACCGTTAGATTCGTGCGGATCCTCGACTAAACAGCATCCCTTTCCTCCAGATTTCTACGAAAATCCAGCCAAGAGACACAATGGCCAGTAGGCCGAGCAGATGTGTTGTGTGCACGAATGGAAGGGTTTTGTCGAGGACTGTGGCTTCGGGATCTGAGGGCAAGTAGAGAACCTGGTGAGTGTCTCCAGCCTTCGGACTTCCGTACCATCGATGCCAGCCTACGGTGGCAGAAAAGGTGGTGCCATCGGCGGTGACAACCTTCACGATCGCCCGATCAAGACGGTGCCGACGACTGCTGTTCACTTTCTCGACGACGGCTGTCGCGGTGACTCCGTGCCGCTGGATGTCCCACACGCGTAAGATGTCGTCTGTTGTGGCAACTGCGATGATCACTGCTAAAATCGCCGCGGCTACCGCTAACTGACCCTGTGCGGTTGAAAGCCGCTTTCTGACCGACAGATCCGCCCACGTGCGATGGCGAAGTGCAGCTCTCTCAAGGCGAAGTGCAGCCCTCTGAAGCCGATCGCGTTTACGTCTCCTCCCCAAGTCGCCCCCTTTCTGATCGCATAACGGACGCGACGATCAGCCAGTTCCCGAGTCGAAGCCGCCGTGAAAATCAACGCCGCCCAGGCGCCAAGACCGTGATTGGCTGAGCGCCCGAAGGGGAGCCACGCCAGATGAGCGGGGAAGGGGCTTCTCGCGTCCTACGCCCGCACACCAGCCCACACTCCCGTCCTGCGGTCCAAGCTTTCTGCTGGCGATGCACCGCATCTCGTCTGTACGGCAAGCCGCCCCACCGTCCGCCCGCCGCACTTCGGCTCAGGGCCCGCATCCGGCGCTTCCGGCGAGTCGGGGACGCGACCCGCCGTCACGGCGCCCAGAACCCGCCACCGAGGCCGCCCGAAGCCCACCACCCCGCCACCGGAGCCCGTCACCCCGGTGCCGGAGCCCGTCACCCCGGTGCCGGAGCCCGTCACCCCGGTGCCGGAACCCGCCACCCCGGACCCGAAATCGCCGGAGTCCCCGGGCCTCAGGGGTGTGATGGATGCAGGCCTGGGTGAGATGCGCAATCCACTATCTGGTGGACACCGCGCGGTGGGAGCGGAAAACTGCTGATCATGGATGGCAGTCCCGTGGCCGCGCGGGCCGAGAACGCCTGGCGGCGCTCCTATCCGTACTGGGACGCGCTCTTCGCGGTCGTGCTCGTGGCCACGGTCGTCGTCATCGCGGGAAACCAGGACGTGCCGCCGCGCCTGTTCGGGGCCGTGGGCGCGCTGCTGCTGCTGGCCGCCGCCTACCTCTGGATCGGGCGGGCGGCCGTGCGCGCAGAGGCGATCCCCGCGCCGGGCAGCGTGCCGTTCGCGTGGCTTTCCCTGGCGCTGTTCACTGTGGCCGACGTGCTCGACCCGGCGACGGGGATCGCGCTGTCCGCGCTGATCCCGATCACGTTCATGACGCTGCGCAGAGCGCGGGCCATGGCCCAGATCGTGGCGCTGCTCGCCGCGCCGATCGGCGTCGACATGGTCCGCCAGGGCATCCATCCCCTGCTGATCGCCATCACACTGGTGATCATGCTGTCGTCCACCGCGCTGCTCGGCACGTTCATCGGCCGGCTGTCGGAGCAGAACACCGAGCGGGCACGCCTCATCGAAGAGCTCGACCGCACCCGCGACGAGCTGGCCGCCGTCAGCAAGGAGGCCGGCGTGCTGGCCGAGCGCGAACGGCTGGCCGGCGACATCCACGACACGCTCGCCCAGGGGTTCGCCGGCATCGTCATGCTGCTGCAGGCCGCCGAGGCCGCCACGGGACCCAACAGGCACCTGACGCTGGCCGTACAGACGGCCAAGGACAACCTGGCCGAGACGCGGGCGCTCATCGCGGCGCTGGCGCCGCCCGCGCTGGCGGGGGCCTCGCTGGAGGAGGCGATCAGGCGGGTGGCGGGCGGGTTCGAGCTGCCGGTGGAGGTGGTCGTCAGCGGAACGCCCGCGCGGCTGGGCGGCGAGGCGGAGGCGGTCGTGGTCCGCGCGGCGCAGGAGGCGCTGGCCAACGTGCGCAAGCACGCGGGCGCCTCCACGGCCACGGTGTCGCTGGCCTTCGACGGCGACAGGGTCCGGCTGTCGGTGACCGACGACGGACGCGGCTTCGAGCCGGACGCGGGCGGGTACGGGCTGCGCGCGATGCGCAACCGGGTGGCGCGGCTGGGCGGCACGGTCTCGGTCGACAGCGCGCCCGGCCGCGGCGCCACGCTCGCCGTGGAGCTGCCGTGCTCGGGGTGATGATCGTCGACGACCACCCGATCGTCCGCGAGGGCCTGTACGGCATGCTGACCATCGAGCCGGACATCGAGGTGGTCGGGGAGGCGGGATCAGGCGACGAGGCGGTCGTGGTGGCGCCGCGGCTGCGGCCCGACGTGATCCTGATGGACCTGCGCATGCCCGGCGGCGACGGGCTGAGCGCGATCAGGCGGCTGGCCGCCGACTTCAGGATCATCGTGCTGACCACCTACGAGGACGACGCCGACGTGCAGCGCGCGGTCGCCGCGGGAGCCATCGGCTACCTGCTCAAGGACGTCTCCAGGGCCGAGCTGGCCGCCGCCGTGCGCTCCGCCGCCCAGGGCCGCACCGTGCTCGCGCCGTCGGTGGCCGCCCGCCTGGCCGAGCAGCGCCCGCCCGCTCCCGCTCCCACGCTGTCGGCGCGGGAACGGGAGGTGCTCGAGCTGGTCGCCGCCGGGCTGACCAACGTGGAGATCGGGCGGCGGCTGTTCATCGGGGCGGCCACGGTCAAGACGCACCTGCTGCGCGTGTTCGCCAAGCTCGAGGTCTCCGACCGCACCTCCGCGGTGCTGGCCGCGATCGAGCTCGGTCTGGTCCGACGCCCTGGCCGCTAGCGCTGGCGCTCCAGTCATCAGATTGGCGGACAAATCCCGGCTCGCCGGTGAAAAATGGGATCTGCTGCGGACAAGGTCACCAGGGGTGGTGCGGAGGGGCACCGCCGACAGGACGCGCCGCCCGGCCCGGAACCGGCGGGGCGCTCCGTGAACGGAATGCGTTGGTTGCTGCGTGCGTACCTGGATCCGGTCACTGCGTCCCTTCGACATCCACACCCTCGTCGAGCGAACGATCGACGTCCGCGAGGCCGAGCGCTTCATCCGGCAGTTCCACGCCGAGAACCCCGGCTCCGGCGACGTCAACGCCCGCCTGCGCGACGTCGCACGGGACGTGGCCCGCTACGGCACCTACACCCACACCGCCGAGGAGCTGACCTTCGGCGCCCGCGTCGCCTGGCGCAACAGCAACAGGTGCATCGGGCGGCTGTACTGGCGCTCGCTCAAGGTGCGCGACAGGCGGCAGATCACCGGCGCCGAGGGCGTGGCCCTGGAATGCGTCGCCCACCTGCGCGAGGCCACCGGCGAAGGCAGGATCCGCCCCACCATCACCGTGTTCGCTCCCGACACGCCCGCCCGCCGCGGCCCGCGGGTACTCAACGAGCAACTGATCCGCTACGCCGGACACCGCGCGGAGGACGGCTCGATCGTCGGCGACCCCCGCTACGTCGAGTTCACCGAGCTGGCCAAGTCGCACGGCTGGCACGGCGGGGCCGGCCGGTTCGACGTGCTGCCGGTGCTGATCCAGCCCTCCTTCGGTGGGCCGCTGCTGTGCAACCTGCCCGGGGACGCGGTGCTCGAGGTGCCGATCGAGCACCCGGAGTACCGGTGGTTCGCCGACCTCGGGTTGCGCTGGCACGCCGTACCGGCCATCTCCAACATGTGCCTGGAGATCGGGGGGATCTGCTACCCGTGCGCGCCGTTCAACGGCTGGTACATGGGCGCCGAGATCGGGGCGCGCAACCTGGCCGACCCCGACCGCTACGATCAGATACCCGTGGTGGCCGAGCGGCTCGGGCTCGACACCTCCACCGAGCGCTCCCTGTGGCGCGACCACGCGCTGGTCGAGCTCAACGTGGCCGTGCTGCACTCCTTCGAGCGGGCGGGGGTCACGATGACCGACCACCACACCGAGTCACGGCGCTTCCTGACGCACCTGGCGCGCGAGGAGAAGGCGGGGCGCGTCTGCCCGGCCGACTGGTCGTGGATCGTGCCACCGATCTCCGGTGGCGCCACGCCGGTCTTCCACCGCTACTACGACGAGCGCACGCTCAAGCCCGCCTACGTCCACCATCGGTGATCCTTGCGTTCAAGCCCTAGAACATGATTCGGTTATCGGCATGGCGGAACTCGTGCTCTCCTCGGTCGACCAGGGCGTGCTCACGCTCACCTTCAACCGTCCCGACAAGCTCAACGCCTGGACGGTCGAACTCGGCCGGGTCTACTTCGACCTGCTCGAGCAGGCCGCGCAGGACCCGGCGGTGCGCGCGATCGTGGTCACGGGGGCGGGCAAGGGCTTCTGCTCAGGCGCCGACTTCCAGACGCTGACCGCCATCCAGACCGGCAGCCTCGACGAGGCGCCCGACCCGCGGCCGAACACCTTCCCCACCACGATCCCCAAGCCGGTCATCGCGGCGGTCAACGGGGCCTGCGCGGGGCTCGGCATGGTGCACGCGCTCGTCTGTGACCTGGTCTTCACCGCGGCCGAGGCCAAGTGGACGACCGCGTTCCCGCGCCGCGGGCTGATCGCGGAGTACGGGCTGTCGTGGGTGCTGCCGCGGCTGATGGGCCAGCAGCGGGCGATGGACGTGCTGCTGTCGGGGCGGGTTTTCAGCGGCGCGGAGGCCTACGAGATGGGGCTGGTCAACCGTTCCGTGGCGGGCGGTTCGGTGCTGGCCGAGGCGCAGGCCTACGCGCGGGAGCTGGCGGTGCACAGCTCGCCCACATCCATGGCGATCATCAAGCGGCAGGTGTGGAACGACTGGGACGTCACGCTCGAGCAGTCGGCCAAGACCGCCGTGCAGGAGATGGTGGCCTCCTTCTCCCGCCCGGACTTCGCCGAGGGCGTCGCCTCCTTCCTGGAGCGCCGCCCTCCGGCCTTCCCGCCGCTCTAGGGTCCCGTACCGTCAGGCGAGCTTGCGGGCGCCCTGAGCCGGGGTGGCGGGCAGGAAGCGGGGCGCCGTCCAGCCCATGGCAGCGAAGGTCTTGGCCACCTCGTCCTGCACGCTCTGCAGGCGGTCGTCGGCGACCAGCGCGATGGCCGAGCCGCCGAAGCCGCCGCCGGTCATGCGGGCGCCGCGCGCGCCGCCGCGGATCGCGGCCTCCACGGAGGCGTCCAGCTCGGGGCTGGAGACCTCGTACTGGTCGCGCAGCGACAGGTGCGAGGCGTTGAGCAGGGCGCCGATCTCGGTGATCTGCCCGGCGCGCAGCAGGCCGACCAGAGCCTCGACGCGGTGGCTCTCGGTGACGACGTGCATCGTGCGCTTGCGTTCGTCGCCCTGCAGCCTGTCAAGCGCGCCGGCCAGGTCCTCCACGTCGCGCAGCGACGCCACGCCGAGCTTGCGGGCGGCCGACTCGCACTCGGCGCGGCGCTTGGCGTACTCGCCGGTGGCGTGCTCGTGGTGGACCTGGGTGTCGATGATGAGGATCTGCAGCCCGCGCGCGGCCAGGTCCAGCGGGACGTTGCGGTGGCCGAGGCTGCGGCAGTCGAGGAAGAGCGCGTGCCCCTCCTTGGACAGCGCCGAGGCGGCCTGATCCATGATGCCGCACGGCATGCCGACGAAGTCGTTCTCCGCCTTCTGCGACAGCAGGGCGACCTCCATCGGCGTCATGCCGAGCCCGTGCAGGTCGTTGAGCGCGGAGGCCACCGACACCTCCAGCGCCGCGCTCGAGCTCAGCCCGGCGCCCTGCGGGATGTCGCCGTCGACGGCGATGTCGGCGCCGCGCACCCGGTCGCCCAGCATGGCCAGCACGCCGACCACGTAGCGGGTCCAGCCCTGGGAGTCGGCGTGGTCGGCGATCGTGACCGGCTCGCCCCCACCCGCGGACTGCAGCGACAGCAGCCGGATCGTGCGGTCGGCGCGTGGCGTGACGGCGGCCGTGACGCCCCACGGCACGGCGAACGGCAGCACGAAGCCGTCGTTGTAGTCGGTGTGCTCGCCGATGAGGTTGACCCGCCCGGGGGCGTGCCAGACCGTCTCGGGCTCGGCACCGAAGGCCGAACGGAAAGCATCAACAACGCGCATGATCGCACACTCCTAAACAATGACCCGACCGTAGACTAGCGCCATGGAGGAGCTGGCAGATCCGGCGCTCGGATCGGTCCGGGTCCTGTTGAAACACGACGACAACAAGGCGCGCAAACTCAGGTACAACCTGGGCCATCCGCGGGTGCTCACGTTCGGCGGCGCCTACTCCAACCACATCAGGGCCGTGGCCGAGGCCGGCCGGCGCCACGGCTTCGAGACGATCGGCGTGATCCGCGGAGAGGAACACCTGCCGCTCAACCCGTCCCTGGCCTACGCCGCCGAGCGCGGGATGCGCCTGACCTACCTGGACCGCGCGACCTACCGGCTCAAGCACACGCCCGCCGTGCTCGACCGGTTGCGCGAGACCTGGGGAGACGTGGCGATCCTGCCGGAGGGCGGCAGCAACGCCGCGGCCGTGCGGGGCTGCGCCGAGCTGCCCGCGGAGGTCGAGGCCGACTACGACGTGATCTGCTGCCCGGTGGGGACCGGCGGGACCCTGGCGGGCATCGCGGCAGGGTTGCCCCCGGGGAAGCGGGCGATCGGGTTCTCGGTCCTCAAGGGCGGCGGCTTCCTGGTCGATGAGGTGGCCCGCCTGCAGTCGGCGGCCTTCGGGCGGGTCTTCGAGAACTGGTCGCTGGAGCTCGGCTACCACTTCGGTGGCTACGCCCGCTCGACCCCGGCCCTCCAGGCCTTCGCCACGAAACACCGGGTCGAAGAGGTGTACGTCGCCAAGATGCTCTACGGGATCCTCGACCTCGTACGGCAGGGCCGCTTCCCCGGCGGCACCACTGTCCTGGCCGTCATCACCGGCCTGCCCTTCACGGGAGCTGAGCCAGTATCGGGTTGATCAGGTCGTTGAGCTCGCGGACCAGGACGACCAGGGCGCGCTCGGCGCTCTGCTCCACCGCGTCGTGCGGGCCCTCCGGCTCCGGCGGCAGGTCCGCCAGCGGCACAGGGACCTCCACCAGGAGCGTGGCCCGCAGGAAAGGGCTGCGCGCCAGATCCTGCTGAGTGGGCTCCACGTACTGCCCGAACGTCTCCGGCCAGCCCTGCCACCCGCGATCGCGCCACCAGGTACGCGAGCGCGTGAGCTCCTCGGGCAGCGGCGAGACCAGCCTGACCCGGGCGTTGAGCGTGCCGTCCCAGGTGTTGCGCACGCACGCCGCCTCCAGGATGCGGCGATCCCAGCGGACGTAGCCGGGCGAGAGCGAGGGCGGGGTCGCCAGACGCCAGGCCGCACACGCGAAGCGGACCGGCGCGATGTCCCCGAACTCGAACTCCGCCAGGTTCTTGCGCACGTGCACGGCGTAGCGGCCGTCACGGTCCCGGTCGAAGTCCTGGTCGATCCAGAACGCGTTCCCCATGGCCACCACCGTACGGCCCCGGCGGGCCGTACCGGCCCGGGAAGGCAGATCTCCGAATGCTCTGTGACGAGAGCAACAGATGTGTAGCTTTTTCACTTTACGGGGTGACTGAGGAGTTGACGATGGCGTCAGAACAGCTCGACGCGGCCCTGCGTTGCTGGGAAGAGGGAGACCTCGCCGAGGCCGCGACGCTGTTCAGACAGATCGCCGCCACCGGCGATGCGCAGGCCTCGCACCTGCTCGCCTGCCTGCTGGAACAGCAGGGTGACCTGGACGGCGCCGAGGCCGCGCACCGCTCGGTGATCCTGTCCGGCGACCCCGTCTACGGCCAGCGCAGCGCCATCCAGATGGGCATGATGCTGGTCAACGCCGAGGAGTACGGTGCGGCGCACCGGGTGCTGATGATCGCCGCCGAGGGCGCCGACTTCGAGGTGGCCGCGCTGGCCGACACCGCGCTGGTGCTCGTGCTGACCCAGCTGGGCGACGCCCAGGGCGCCGGCGAGGCGCTGGAGCGGGCGCGCAGGTGCGACAGCCCCGCCGTGGCCGAGCTGGCGGCCGAGCTGCAGCTGCCCGACTTCGACACGCGGGACACCTTCGACGCCCGCGGGCGCTACGAGCTGGCCGACACCGAGGAGGAGTACCGGGAGCTGCTGACGTGCGGCGATCCCGAGGTGGTGTCGCTGTCGGCGTTCCGGCTCTACCAGCACCACGCCGAGCAGGGCGAGTTCGAGGCCGCCCGCCAGGTCTGCGAGCACGCGATCGCCGTCGGCCATCCCGACCACCTGGCCATGGCGCGCAAGCTCCTCGGCGCGGTGCTGGTCGACCTGGGCGAGTACGCCGAGGCGGCGGCCGCCTACCGCGCGGCGGCCGAGGACCCCAGGCCAGAACTGCGGCTGCCCGCCCTGATCGAGCTGGCCAAGGTGATCGCCCAGCTCGGCGACCAGGACGAGACCAGGGCGCTGTTCCACCGGGTGATCGCCAGCGGCCAGCGTGAGTACGCCACCGAGGCCCGCGCCTGCCTGGCCCAGATGCACGCCGAGGCCGGGGAGGTCCAGGAGGCGGCCGCCGCGGTGCGCGCCGTACTGGAGGAGGAAGAGTCCGAGTGGGCCTCCAGCTGCGTGATGCTGCTGAGCCTGCTGCCGATCGACGAGGTCATCGACGTCGTAAGGCTGGCCGCCGAGCACCCGGACACCGACGTGTCGTTCAAGGCGCAACTCCTGCTGCAGCACGCGGCCATGCAGGAGCCGCTGGCCGACCCGGAGGAGGAGCAGGCGCTGCAGGACGTGGACCAGGGCCTGGCACTGCTGCGCGAGGGCGATGTGGCCGAGGCCAGGCGGCTGCTGCGCAAGGCCGCCGACTCCGTCGCGGCCGAGCAGTCGGCCAGGGCGATGGTGGCGCTGGCCGAGCTGGAGATCGGCCAGGGGGACCTGGAGCAGGCCGACGAGCTCTTGGCCTACGTGGCAGAAAGCGGCGACTCCCTCCAGAGCTTCACCGCGGCGTTCCTGCTCCACCTGCTGCGCACCGGCGACGGCGTCCACCCCGTGCTCGGCGCGATCGTGGACCACCAGCGGCTGGGCAGGCAGGAGGGGCTGTCGCGCTACCGGGAGGCGGCCGAGCACTCGGCGGTCGGCGCCGCGGTGTTCGCCCAGATGCTGGTCTCCACCGGCTACGACCTGTCGGATGCGCTCGAGCTGGTGGACGTCGAGGCCGATCCGCTGGCGCTGTCGTACACGGCGGCGACCTTCAGGGACCTGGACCTGCTGCGCCGCGCGCACGCCGAGGGGCACCCGGTGCTGGCGCCCTGGGTGGCGCAGGCGCTGGGGGAGCTCACCGAGGACGACGCGGAGGCCAGGGCCGCCCTCACCGCAGCGTTCGAGTCGGGCAGGCGGGCGGCCGCGCTGCCGCTGCTCGAGACCTACGAGCGGCAGGGCGACCTGCTGGCCGCCACCCGGCTGCACGAGCGGCTGGGCAACGCCTGGATGCTGGGCTTCACCCGGATACGGCTCGACGATCTCGACGGCGCGGCCCTGGCCACGGCCGAGGACGAGTTCGCGGCACGGCTGCTGGCCCAGGACCCGATCCCGGCCGAGTCCTGGCAGGACGCCCTGCTCGCCATGGAGTGCGCGCACGCCTGGCAGCGCGCGGGCCGGAGCGCGGCGGCCGGCACCGCGCTGTCGCTGGTGACCCATCCCGACCTGGAGCAGCAGGCCGCCTGCTACCTGGGCGCGCTGCGCGACGACGCCGGCGACGCCCGCGGCGCGATCGAGGCCTGGCAGCGTGCGGCCGCGGGCGACGACGAAGGGATGCGGGCCGCCGCGCTGCGCGGCCTCGGCCACGTCCAGCTGGGCCTCGGCGAACACGACGCCGCGGCCGCGGCCTTCCTGGCGTTGCACGAGCTGGAGGGCGATGAGCAGAGCGCGCTCCAGCTGGGCCGGGCGCTCGTGGCGGGCGGCCGCGCCGGCGAGGCCCGCCAGGTGCTTGACGCCGCCCTCGGCGAGGCCGCGCCGCTCTACCTGGCCGTCCAGCTGCGTGAGGCGGGCGACCTGGAGGCCGCCGTCGCCACCGCCGAGACCGCCGCCGCCGGAGCCCCGCCCGAGCTGGCGGGGGAGTCGGCCCGGATACTGGGCGGCCTGCTGGCCAGGACCGGCGACCTGGCGGGCGCCCGCGCCGCCTTCGAACGCGCCGCCGCGCTCGACCCCGACGCCGAACCCGCCACTCTGCTGGAGGCCGGCCGCGCCCTGGCCGAGGCGGGCGACGCCGAGGCGGCCCGCTCCGCGCACCTGCGCGTGGCCGCCCAGGACCGCGACCAGCGGGCCGCGGCCATCGCCCGGGCCAGGCTCGGCACGTCCGACCCCGAGGAGCGGCCGTGGGCGCTGCTGGCCGACGGCCGGCGCGAGGCGGCCCGCCAGGCGCTCGCGGAACGTTCGGGCCAGGCGATGGCCGACCTGCTCATCGCGCTGGAGGAGCGCGACGCGGCCACGGTCCGCGCCCTGCTCGAGCAGGCGCCCTCCGAGGAGGCCTTCGACGCCGTGCTCGAGACCGGCGCCGAGCCGTTCTACCGGCTGGCCGTCGAGCTGGCCGGGCCGCGCCAGTCCGCGCTCGGCCGCCTCGGACTGGGCGCGCTGCAGGCCCAGGACGGTCACCACTCCCGGGCCGAGCTCGTCTTCCTCCCTGTCACCGGCTGCGCCGAGCCCGACCTGGTCACGACCGCCTGGGCACACATCGCGGCCGTACGGCAGGCCAGGGGCGACCTCGACGGCGCCGTCGAGGCCCTGCGCAAGGCCATGCCCAAGGCGGCCGTCGACCTGGCCCGCCTGCTCGACGAGCGGGGCGACACCGAAGGCGCCCGCACCGCCCTGATCGCGGGCACCGAGTCCGGCGACCTGGAAAGCAGACACCACCTGCTGGTCCACCTGCTGCTCGAGGAGGACCACGAGGCCGTGGCCGCCGAGGCCGACAGGGCGGTGGCCACCGGCGACCAGGAGACCGTGGCCTTCGCCTACTGGGTGTGGGGCGACGCCTGCCGCGCCCGCGGCGACGCGCACGGCGCCGTCGCCAAGTACCGCGCCGCGCTCGACACCGGCTTCCCCCTGCCCGGCCTGCGCGCCGACCTGGCCGACGCGCTGTACACGCTGGGCGAGACCGCCGAGGCGCACCGGGAGGCCAGGCTGGCCATGGAGTCGGGCGACCCCGACGCCGTGGGCACGGCGGGGGAGAGGCTGGGCCGCTGGCTGCAGGAGGAGGGCGACCCGCTGGCCGCCGCCCAGGCCTACGCCGCCGCGGGCACGCAGCAGGCCGCCGAACGGCTGGCCGCGCTGGCCTACGAGAACTACGAGCGCGGCGAGCACGCGCTGGCCGCGCAGGTGCTGTCGCTGGGCGGGGATCGCGCCGCGGACCGGGCCAGGGAACTGGGCGAGCTGTGCGACGACCCGGAGGCCGTGCGCCTGTACTACCGGCTGGTCGGATCCGACCCGTTCACCGAGATGGGCCTGGCCGAGCGCCTGGCGGAGCTGGGCGAGACCGGCCAGGCCAGGGCGATGCTGGAACGCCTGCAGGACCACCACGACGCCGACGTCCGCTTCGTGGCCGGCGGCAAGCTGCTGTCACTGCTGGACCCCGAGGGCGATGCCGAGGCCTTCTCCAGCGTGGTCGAACGGCAGGCGGGCGACGCCGACAGCCCGGCGGGAGCGGTGTTCGGCAGCCTGCTCGGCATGATCCAGGGCCGCCAGGGCGACACCGAGACGTCGCTGCGCACGCTGCGCGAGGCGGCCGAGTCCGGCGAGCCGGCCGCGCTCAGCGTCCTGGGCCAGGCGCTGATCGACGCGGGCGAGGTGGCAGAAGGGCGCCAGGTGCTGCTCAGGGTCGTCGACGGCGACGACCCCGACCTGGCCGGGCGGGCCATGCTCGGGCTCGGCATCACCTACCACGACGAGGACGAGGCCCAGGCCCGCGACTGGTACCTCAAGGCGCTGGAGTCGATCGGCCCGCTGGCGGCCATGTACCTGGGCGCGCTCGCCAAGCGCGCCCGCGACTTCCCCGAGGCGCTGGCCTGGTACCAGCGCGTCATCGACGCCGGGCACTCCGAGTCGGGCATGGCCGCCGCCCACCTGGGCGAGTTGTGCTACTGGCTGGGCGACCGCGACGGCGCGCTGCGCTACTACGAGCTGACCCTGAGCCTGACCGACCAGCCCGCCCTGGTGGCCGAGGCCGCCTGCCGGCTGGGCGAGATCCGCCACGAGCGCGGCGACCTCGCGCTGGCCGTACGGATGCTGGAGATCGCCGTCGACACCGGCGACGAGACCTTCGCCCCCGAGGCGGCGGGACTGCTCGGCCGGATATCTCGAAACTGACAGACCGAGCTTGGAGTCGTGACCCCCTTGGCATCAATTGAATGACCGCTTATAGTCATCTGGTCAAACAATTGAGGTGATCGGGATGGCAGGGCGACCGCCGCTGGAACCGGCGCGACAGCTGGAGCGAGCGCACAGGATCCTCGACGCGGCAGGCGAGCTGATCCTGCGCTGGGGCTACGACAAGACCACCATCGACGACGTGGCCAAGCAGGCCGACGTCGCCAAGGGCACCATCTACCTGCACTGGAAGACGCGCGAGGAGCTGTTCGCGGCGCTGCTGCGCCGCGAGCGCGTGCGCATGCTGGCGCAGGTACGGCAGGCCCGTCCGGAAACGCTGCGCGACCTGCTCGTCCTGCTGGCGACCGAGCTCCTGCGCAGGCCACTGATGCGGGCGATGCTGGTGTCGGACACCGAGGTGCTGGGCAAGCTGGCCCGCCAGCGGCAGAGCGGCAGCAGCTCGATGGAGCTGGGCACCGCGTTCGAGGACTACCTCGGCCGGCTGGTCAAACTCGGGGTGCTGCGCGCGGACCTGACCCCGGGCGAGCACGTGCTGGTGATCAGCTCGACGGTCTACGGCTTCATGACGCTGCAGGCGATGGTGCCCGAGGAGCGCAGGACCCCCGACGGGCGGCTGGTGGAGCTGATCGCCGACGCGTGCGTGCGGGCCCTGGGCTGGACGCCGTCCGCGCCGGAGGCGCAGGCCCTGCTCGACTATCTCGACACCATCGCAGAACTGGCCGAGCGCAGGCTGGCCGGTTCGCTAAGGAGCGTGTGACGTGCGGGTTGTCCTCCCTCTCGACGATCCGGCGGCCGACCTGGCGACGGCCGGCGGCAAGGGCGCCTCGCTGGCGAGGCTGACGCGGGCCGGGCTGCCGGTGCCGCCGGGGTTCCACATCACCACCGAGGCCTACCGGAGCTTCGTCGCCCCGTTCCTCGACGAGCTGCTGCGCACCCGCGACGCCGCGCTGTTCCTGCGCCACGACATGCCCGAGCCGATCGCCGCCGAGATCCGCAAGGCCTACGCAGAGCTGGGCTCCGACGTGGCGGTGGCGGTGCGGTCGTCGGCCACCGCCGAGGACCTGCCCGACATGTCGTTCGCCGGCCAGCAGGACACCTACCTCAACATCAGGGGCGACGGCCTGCTCGAGGCGGTCAGGAAGTGCTGGGCCTCGCTGTGGAACGAGCGCGCGGTGGCCTACCGGGAGCAGAACGGCGTGCCGCACGACGACGTGGCGCTGGCCGTGGTCGTGCAGGAGCTGGTGGACGCCGACGCGGCGGGCATCATGTTCACCGCCAACCCGGTCACGGGCGACCGCGGCGAGATCGTGGTCAACGCCTCGTGGGGGCTGGGTGAGGCCGTCGTGGGCGGCCAGGTCACCCCGGACACGCTGGTTATCTCAGCAGATGCCGTGAAATCGGTGACGTTGGGCGACAAATCGGTGATGACCGTGCGGACCGCGGACGGCACCCGCGAGGAGCCCGTGCCCGCCGACCTGCGCGCCCGCCAGGTGCTCGACGACGCGCAAGCAGTACGGCTCGCGCGGATCGGTGAGCGGATCGAGCAGCTGTACGGCACGCCCATGGACGTGGAGTGGGCCAGGAGCGGCGGCGAGTTCCTGATCGTCCAGGCCCGCCCGATCACCCGCATCAGGCGGCAGGTCGAGGAGTGGAACGACAGCCTCAAGGGCGACTACCTGTGGACCGCGGGCAACCTGGGCGAGGCGATCCCCGATGTGATGACCCCGGCCACCTGGTCGTTCGTCCGGCTGTTCATCGAGGAGGCCATGTCGGCCGCCGCGATGCCGGGCTTCGACCTGGTCGGCAACATCGGCGGCCGCTTCTACATGAACCTGTCCGTGGTGATCACCATCGCCAGGGCGCTGGGCATGCAGTCGCGGCTCGGCGCCGTCGAGCAGGTCTTCGGCAAGCTGCCCAAGGACCTGGACGTGCCGCTGGTCGACCTGTCGCGCTGGGAGATCATCAAGCGCACCCTGCCGATGGCCGTCGGCATCCAGCGCCGGGTGCGGGCCAACCTCAAGGGCATGCGGCTGTTCCTGGCCACCTCGCGGCGCCGCTGCGAGGAACTGCGCGCCACGATCGCCGCCACCGACGACCCGGCCGAGCTGGCCGCGCTGTGGGGACGCGAGATCGAGCCGCACCTGGTGACCGCCTGCCGGATGCTGGAGGCCGCCGGCCGGCAGGGCGGCGCCACGCTGGTGTGGACCCGCGACAAGCTGCGCAAGATGATGGGCGAGGTCGACGCCGAGGCCATGCTGACCGGGGTGAACACCGACGGCGAGCTGGCCAGCCTGGGCCCGATCCTGGGGCTGACCAAGCTGGCTGCCGGCGAGATCACCCGGGAGGAGTTCGCGCTCACCTACGGCCATCGCGGGCCGCACGAGTTCGAGGTGTCCATCCCCAGGCCCGGCGAGGACCCCGCCTGGATCGACGCCCAGCTGGCCGGCCTGCGCGACCTGCGCGCCGACACCGCCGCGCTGCTGGCCAAGCAGGCCAAGGCCCGCGACGAGGCGTGGGCGCGCTTCGCGGGCAGGTATCCGCGCAAGGTCGGCAAGATGCGCGCCCGCGTCAAGCGGTGGAACGCGGTCGTGCGCGACCGGGAGGACACCCGTTCGGAGAACATGCGCGCCTTCTGGGTGCTGCGCGCCTTCGTCGTGCGGGCGGGCGAGCTGACCGGCCTCGGCGACGACGCGTTCTTCCTCCACCTGAACGAGCTGCTGCCGGTGCTGCGCGGCGGCGCCGCGTCCCCGTCCACGATCGAGGTACGGCGGGCCACGCACGAGCAGTACGCGGCGCTGCCGCCCTACCCGACGCTGATCGTGGGCCATTTCGACCCGGTCCGCTGGGCCGCCGACCCCGACCGGCGCGGCGACATCTATGACGCCCGCGGCGGGGGCGCGCCCGTCAGCGACACCGTCACCGGCTTCCCCGGCGCGCCCGGCATCGTCGAGGGCGTGGCCCGCGTCATCGCGACCCCCGAGGAGGGCGACCGGCTCAAGGCGGGCGAGATCCTGGTGACCACGCTCACCAACATCGGCTGGACCCCGATGTTCCCGCGCGCCGCCGCGGTCGTCACCGACATGGGGGCGCCGCTGTCGCACGCCTCGATCGTGGCCCGCGAGCTCGGCATCCCCGCGGTGGTGGGCACGGGCAACGCCACGATGCGCCTGCGCGACGGCGACCGCATCCGGGTGGACGGCGAGCGCGGCACGGTGGAGGTGCTCGACTGAGCAAAACGCCTGCGAGTGATCAGTGACGCTGGACACGATGGCGTTCATGACCGACTGGACCCTCGCGGACGAGCGCGAAGTGGAGGAACGGTGCGCCCGCTTCAGGCGGGCCAAACTCGTCCTGGACCGCGGCATCCCGGAGGACCCTCCCGAGGAGGAGGGTGACTGACCTCCCGGCCGCCCTGGCCCGCGAGCTGGCGCACCGCCTCGGTTCCCCGCTACGTGCCTTCGCGCCCGCCGCAGGCGGGTACTCCCGCGGCACCCGCGGCATCGTCACCCTCGCCGACGGCGCCCGCGTGTTCGTCAAGGCCACCGACGCCGAGCCCACCGACGACTACCGCGCCGAGGCGGTCGTGTCGGCGGCCCTGCCGGCCGAGGTCCCCGCACCGCGGCTGCTGTTCTCCTGCGAGGTCGACAGCTGGGTGCTGCTGTGCACGGACGTGGCGCCGGGCACGCCGCCACCCGAGCCGTGGCGCGAGCAGGACCTCGCGGCCGCCCTCGACGTCCTGACGACCTGCGCCCGCGCACTCACCCCCGCCCCGATCCCAGGCCTGCCCACCATCGCCGAGCGCATGGCGGGCAGGTGCGAGATCTGGAACGAGCTGCACGGCCCCGCCTCCCGGCTGGCCAGGGTCGAGGGCCGGTGGACCGAGTTGGTCACCGGCGACACGTTGCTGCACTTCGATCCGCGCCACGACAACTTCATGATCGACCCGGCCACAGGCACCGCGATGCTGGTCGACTGGGGGCGGGCCTGTACGGGACCGGACTGGGCCGATCTGGTCTGCCTGCTCCTGCTGTCCGATCTGGGGGGTCGCGATCCGGAGGAGATCTTCACCCGGCATCCGCTCGGCGCGGGTGCGCCCGCCGAGGCGGTGGACGCCATGCTGGTCATGCTGGCCGGGTACTGGACGCGCTCGGCCAGGCTGGACTCGCCCGTGCGGGCGCGCAGGGAGCGCTCGCGGCGCGCCGTACTGGACTGATTGGGCGCACGCTGGCGCCGCTACCCGGCCTCAGGTTGATCGGGGGAGATCCCGGCGAGGAACGTGGTGGCGAGGCCCTGCAAGGCGTGGCGGAGGGCCGTGGCGACGGCGGGGTCGAGGGTGGCGAGGAGTTCCGCGTCGGTTTCGCGGGCCAGTGAGATCGCCTGGGCGCGGAGGCGGCCGCCCTCCCGGGTGAGTTCGATGAGGTGACGGCGGCGGTCGGCGGTGTCGCGGACCCGCCGGACCGCGCCCAGCCGTTCCAGCTCGTCGAGCATGTCGACCACCACGGCCGGCGTGACCCCGAGGGCGTCGGCCAGGTCAAGCTGGGCTCGAGGGCCTGGCGCGAGCAGCTCGAGCACTCCGCAGTGGCGCGGACGCAGGCCGAGCG
This sequence comes from Nonomuraea sediminis, assembly GCF_018531495.1. GTDB lineage: Bacteria > Actinomycetota > Actinomycetes > Streptosporangiales > Streptosporangiaceae > Nonomuraea > Nonomuraea sediminis. The sequence continues at coordinate 266,463 of NZ_JAHDTI010000005.1, read as the reverse complement.
GGGCCAGGCGGGCGGCGAAGCGCCCGGTCGCGTGCCGGCCGAGCTTACCGAGCAGGTAGCTCACCGTTCCTGTCACCGACTCTTCCGCATCCACCCGACCGATGTTAGCGTAGCCATATGATTCAGAAGCTAAACGATATGGTCACCTTACGAGGTGCTCGGTGGTTCGGCACGATCGTCGTGATCCTCACCGTGCTCGCCACCGGCTACTTCACCGTGTCCGCGCTGGTGGATCCCGGCGGTCTGGTGCCCGGAGGTGACGGGGCGGCCGCGAGGACCTACGCCGCCTACATGGCGGCCCGCAACCTCGTGCTCGCGGGCAGCATGCTGTGGTTGCTGGCCGCGCGATCATGGCGGGCTCTCGCCCTGCTGCTGGCGATCAACGGATTGGTGCAGATCGCCGATGCGGTGATCGGCGGGGTCAAGCACCAGATCCCGCAAACGCTCGGGCCGGCGGCGTTCGCGGTCGCCCTGCTGCTGGCAGCGGGCTTGCTGGGCGCCGCGCGCGGTGTCAGGTGGTGAAGATGTCCTCGGGGAGGAGGGCGGAGACCAGGAAGCTCGGGACGTCGACCAGCTGGCTGACCTTCAGGTCGACGGCCACGCTGCAGATGGCGTAGGCCTGCTGAGCGCTCCACCCGCGCGTCCCGAGGTGGTCGATCATGCTCAGCAGCGCGTTGCGGGCCGCCACCGTCAGGTCCTCGGCCGCGACCTCGCCGTCCCTGCTGACCGACATCCCCGTCGTGGCGTAGTAGCTGCGCGGCGGCGCGTCCTGCACGCCTGAGAAGTGCGGCTCGCGCACCCCGGCCTCGTTCGGGTGTACGGCGAAGCGCACCCGCAGCGTGGCCGCCATCTCGATGGCCGTGCCGCAGGCCTCACCGTCGCCCTGGGCGAAGTGAGCGTCCCCGGCGGAGAACAGCGCGCCGGGCGTGTCGACGGGGACGAACAGCCGCGTACCCGCCACGAGCTGCTTGATGTCCACGTTGCCCGCCTGCTCCCTGGGCGGGATCGTGCGCAGCCCGTGGTTGGCGATCGCCGGGTCGCGCGGCACCGCGCCGTCGGCCGAGGGCGGCAGCACGAACCCGCCGCGCTCCAGCGCCGCCAGCTCCCTGGCGGTGATCCTGGCCATCGACCGGTGCCCCGGCGACAGCCCGATCGTGCCCATGAACGGCGCCCCCGGGATCCGCACTCCGGGCAGGTCGGGCGAGAGGGCGAACCCGTCGCCGAGGTGCCAGCGCACCATGAACGGCTCGGTGAAGACGTCGCGCAGGAACCCGAACCCGGGCACCTGCACGGTGTAGCCGTAGGAGTCGGGCACGATCTCGACGATCTCGATCTCCAGCAGGTCGCCGGGCTGGGCGCCCTCCACGTACACGGGCCCGGTCAGCGGGTGGACGACGTCCAGGTCGGGCGCGGCGACCGTCTTCAGCGTGGCGCCCGGCCCCAGCTGGCCGTCGAAGGCGTCGCGGGTCTCCATCACCACCTCGTCGCCTGGCTCGCAGCGGACGATCGGCCTGATGTCGGGATGCCAGCGGTTGTGCCCGGTAGCGGGTTCCTCGCCCAGCGTGAGCGCGCGGTCGATGCGGATCTCGTGTACGGCCATGGTGGCCCCCTCGGGATGAGGCGTGTGAGGCCACGCTCTGCCGCCGCTAGGAGCCTGTCAAGGGCACCGCGTGTACGGTGACCGGCCCGGAGAGCGGGTCGAGCCGGGAGGCTCCGATCACGTCGAGCGCCTTGGGAACGCGGCCCGGGTCGAAGGCGCACAGGGGATCGGTGCCGTCGGCCGTACAGACGCCGAACTGGTAGGGCTGCGGGGTGGCGGCGAAGCCTCTGGCCTGGTCGGCGCTGAAGCCGTCCTGGCCGGTGAGCACGACGGCGAAGGCCCAGCCGGGGGCGGGGGTGCCGAAGGCCGCCTTGGGCAGGGCGATCGTGATGGTCCGCGTGGTGCCGGAGGCGCGCACGGCGGCGCCGTTGACGGCGGTGCCGTCGGCGCGCACCCAGGCCGGTGCGGCGAACCCCTGCACCTCCACCCGCTGGGTCCACGGGTCGACGGCGTAGTTGCGCTGCGGGAAGGCGGCCTCGGTCGACCGGGTGGCCACCGACGGGTCGAGGGCGTAGACGTCGAGCAGCTGGGCGCCCATCTGGTTGCCGAACGTCGGCGTCAGGTCCCTGACCTCCGCCCGCAGGTAGACCGTGGTCGCGTCCGTGATCACCTGGAAGCGGCGCAGGTCGAAGGCGCCCGCGTGGAAGTCGGCGGCGGTGGGGTAGGCGTAGGTGCCCGGCCCGTGGTCGTCGCCGTCGGGGTCGGCCACGTCGAGCAGCGTGGTCGCGCCGCTGATGTCGCCGACGACCGTGGTCCGCGCGTACCCGGTGCGCCCGTCGGAGGCGGTGGCCGTCGCGGTGATCGCCACCTCGCCGAACGGCACCGGCACCTGCGCGGTGTAGGCGCCGGTCGGTCCCGCGCGGACGGAGACGACCTGGGTGGGGGCGCCGATGTCGAGGGCGGCGGCCGCGAGGTCGACGCGGGAGCCGGGTGCCGTGGTGCCCTCGACGGTGGCCGACGGTCCGGACACCTGGGCGGTGATGGTCAGGGGCGCGGCCGCGGGCATGCCGTGGGCGGTGTAGCGCCGCCGTACGACGTCGGGCTGCTCGAGGACGCGGCCGGCGCGCAGCGACAGGGCCAGACGCAGGCGCTGGGCCTGCGCCCAGGTCAGCGAGTCGGCCGAGCCGGCGGGCTGCCCGGTGCGCAGCCCGATCGAGGCCGTCGCGGGGTCGCCGCCGTACGGCGAGGCGGGCACGTCGGCGTTCTCCCACACCTGCTCGGGGACGAGCCCGTCGCCCATCGAGTCGAGCAGGGCCGCGGCGGTGCGCCGGTCGCCGCGCAGCAGCGCGTGCTCGGCCCGCTCGCCCGACAGCACCGGCCAGACGTGCCCGGAGCCGGTGTTGCCGGTGGGCCACGGCCTGCCGGTGGGCGCGCAGGAGGTGGGGTCGGGTTCGTAGCAGTCGCCGTAGCCGTCCTCGGTGCCCCCGGTGTCGCTCCCGTAGCGGTACCAGCCCTCGGGTCGCTTGATCACCCGGTCGACCACGTCCAGGCTCGCCAGCACGTCCGGGTCGTCGGCGGGCAGGATCCCGAGCCGCACCAGCTCGAGGAACCCGGCGTCCACCACGCGCCGCTGGTCCTCGGTCGGCCCGCCGTTGCCCAGGTTGTACGGCGAGGCCGCATCGGGGTTCCCATCCCGCGACAGCCGCAGGAAGTACCGGGCGGCGTAGGGCCCCGACGTGGTGACCGTCCAGGTCTTGACCGAGCGGGCGAAGTGGTCGGCGCTGGCGCGGTAGATCCTGGCGCGCGCCTGGTCGCCCTGCCTGGTGGCGATCTCACCGGCGGCGACCAGCCCGGCGATCTCGGCCGCGATCGTGGACGGCGAGTGGCCCGACTGCTCCTCCCATCGCTCCACCCCGAAGGCGGGACCGTGGGCCACCAGGAAGTCGGCGGCGGCCCGCACGTGCTCCCACGCGCTCAGCCCCGACTGGTAGGCCATGAGGATCGGGTAGGCGGTCTCGTCCAGCTGGTCGCCACCGGAGTCGGGGGCGAGCCTGCCGTTGAGCAGCGAGTTGCGCGGCAGCCTGCCGTCGGGCAGTTGCTGGCGTTCCAGCAGGAAGCGGGCGGTGTCGCGGGCGGTGGCCAGGTCGCCCGCGGCCAGGAAGCCGGTGAAGGCCTCGTACAGGTCGCGGGCGAACACCTCCCGGTAGGAGCCGAAGTAGACGGCCTTGCCGCCCACCTCGTCGCCCGCGCTGACGGCCTGGCCCCACGGGCTGGCCAGGGATGCCACGACGGCTCCAGGGAAGGTCTTGTCCTCGCTCGCCTTGAGCACGTTGGCCGACAGGCGGTCGGCGCCCGCCTTGAGCGTGGCGTCGTAGGCGGCCCAGCCCGCCTCGTAGCGCGCCCTGGTCGTCTCGAACGGCCGTGCCGCGGCCGCGCCCGCGGTCTGCAGCGCCGCCTGGCGGGTGCGGCCGAAGCCGAGCGCGAACGTCACCCCGCCGTCGCCGTCGAGCGGCAGGCGGGCGGTGGCGACCACGTTCCCGTCGGGGGCCTGCGTGCCGGGCTCCAGCGTGCGGGCGGTGTCGAGCGGGGTGGCGCCGTCGCTGGGCGTGCCCGCGTAGCCGACGTTGGCCTGCGGCAGCGGGCGCTGGGCGCGTAAGGCCAGGTGGGTGGGGACGGCGTAGTCGCGGTTGGCCGCCGAGGTGACCGTGTTCTCGTCGGAGATCACGGGAACGCCGCCGTCGATCACGCCGGTGTCCGCGCCGCCGTTGACGGTTCCGCCTCCGCCATTGCCGTTCACGCTCGCGTCCAGCCGTACGTACAGGCGCAGGCCTGGGGGCTGGAGGCGGGTCCTGACCACGACGGCGTCGCTCGACGGGTCGGTGAGGTAGGTGGTGGTGAGCGTGTAGCGGCCGTTCCTGCTGGTGGAGGTGACGGTGCAGACCATGCCCGAGCGGTCGGTGGCCGCCCGGTAGGTGGTGTCGCGGCTCTGCAGCTCGGTGAACGTGCTGCCGTCGGTGACGGCGAACTGCATGGTCTCGACGTCGGTGTTGTCGATCGCCGGCTCGTAGACGTCCGACAGCACGCCGCCCGCGACCGTGTACCAGACCTTGGAGGCCCGCCCTGCGGCCGTGCCCACGCAGTCCTTGCGCGCCAGTCCGAAGTGCGACAACGTCCCCTTCTCCGGGGCCGCCTCGGCGACCGGTGGCGGCCCGATCAGGGCCGTCGACAGCGTGAGGCACAGGAGTAACCGCCGAACCGTGGCCATGCTCTGCAGCGAAAACCGCCTTGCGGAGCGTGTCAACCCGCATCGGCGGGGTGGGACGGCGCCTCGGCCGCCCACCCCGCCGACACCGGCGTCACAGGTCGGTGGCGATGATCTTCTCGATGTTGCGCTCGGCCAGCGCGGTGATGGTGACGAACGGGTTCACGCTGGTGTTGCCGGGGATGAGCGAGCCGTCGATGACGTACAGGCCGGGGTACCCCGACAGGCGGCCGTAGTTGTCGGTCGCCTTGCCGAGCACGGCGCCGCCGAGCGGGTGGTAGGTGAGGTGGTCGCCCCAGATCTTGTAGACGCCGAACAGGTCGGTCCGGTAGATCGTGCCCTCCCTGGCGTTGATCTTGTCGAAGATCGTCTTGGCCATGTCGATGGACGGCTGCTTCCACGCGGTCTGCCAGTTGAGGTCCACGCCGCTGGTGGCCGGGTTCCAGGTGAACTGGCCGCGGTTGGGGTTGCGGGTGATCGACAGGTAGAACGAGGCGTACGTCTCGATGCCCGTGGGCAGCGGCGCCACCTCGGCGAACGCGCCGCCCGCCGTCCAGTTGTCGATGCCGGAGCAGGGGATGGACGACTGGAGCTTGCCCGTCGGGTCCCACAGGTAGTTGGCTCGCCCGCACATGACGTTGCCGTTGTCGCCCCAGCCCTTGCCGACCTCGCCGTTGAGCGCGGGCAGCGCGCCGGTGGCCTTCAGCTTGACCAGCAGCTTGCTGGTGCCGACGCTGCCCGCGGCGAAGAACACCCGGTCGGCGGTGACCGACTTGGTGGCGATCGTGTCGCCGGTGGTGTTGAGCTGGTCCATGACGACCGTGTAGCCGCCGCCGGAGGCGGGGGTGACCGAGGTGACCTTGTGCAGCGGCGAGACGGTGACCCTGCCGGTGGCCTTGGCCTGGGCGAGGTAGGTCTTCTGCAGCGACTTCTTGCCGTAGTTGTTGCCGTAGAGGATCTCCCCGGCCAGCGCCGACTTGGGCACGGTGCCCGCGGCCTCCTGCTTCATGTAGTCCCAGTCGTAGACGTCGGGCACGAACGTCCACGGGAAGCCGGAGCGCTGGGCCTGCTTGCGGCCGACCCTGGCGTACTGGTAGCAGTCGGTGGTCTCGAACCACGCCGGGTCGACCAGGCCGACGCCGAGCCCAGCGTTGGCGCGCGGGTAGTAGACCCCGTACATCTCGTCCGGGTCGACCGTGGGCAGGATCGCGGCGAAGTTCTCGCGCTTGGGCGTGACGGCCATGCCGCCGTTGACCAGGGATCCGCCGCCGACGCCGCGGCCCTGGTAGACGATGATCCCGGCGAACTCCTCGGCGTCCAGGACGCCGGTGTAGCGGGGGATGTCCCTGTCGATCGGGAAGCCGAGGAAGTAGTTGAGCGGTGCCTTGGTCCTGGTGCGCAGCCAGTAGGAGCGGTTGTCGGGCTGCAGCGTGTTGCAGAAGATCTTGCCGTCGGAGCCGGGGGTGTCCCAGGCCATGCCCATCTCGATCATGTGCACGTCGACGCCGGCCTGCGCCAGCCGCAGGGCCGCCACCGAGCCGCCGTACCCGGTGCCGACGACGAGGGCGGCGACGCGCGCCCCGTCGGCGATCACGGCGGCGGCGACCGGGCGGCTGCCCAAGGCGGCCAGGGTCAGCATGGAGCCGGTGCCCGCGATGAAACCGCGGCGCGAGATGCCCGTTGATTCACTCATTGCGCTGGTCCTCTTTCCGATGTGATTCGCGCCTTGGGTGTCGTGGGTTTCGCGCCTTGGGTGTTCTTCCGTCGTTTCCGGATATGTCGGGTTTCGTAGGGCTCGCCGTACGGCGGGCGTGGGCTAGGCCTTGCCGCGCGGAGAGGCCCCGCTGGGCAGGACGCAGACGGTGTCGAGGCCGAGGACGTGGTTGAGGCGGCCGAAGGCCAGCCAGGAGCCGATGCTCATGCTCAGCTCGACGATCTCCAGCTGGCTGTAGGAGGCCGTCATGCGGGCCCAGAACTCCTCGTCGAGGCCGTGGTGGTCGAGGGCGTAGCGCTCGGCGTACTCGGCGGCCAGGCGGGTGCGGTCGTCGAAGGCGTCGGTCGTGCGCCACTCGGCGACCGCGTCGGCGAAGCCCTCCTCGACCTTCTGCCCGTCGCGCTCGGTGCGCCAGTCGAGGCAGAACACGCACCCGTTGATCTGCGCGACGCGCAGCCGGGCCGCCTCGAACTCGCGCAGGCCGAGCGTGGTGTGGGCGTAGACCGCCAGGGAGAAGCCGGAGGCGGCGGGGCCGATGCCGGGGACCATCTCTCCCCAGACGTAGGTGATCGGGTCTTTTCCTTCGGGGATGTCGATTCTCATGCGAGCCTGCCCGGGCTGATGGGGACGTCGAGCGCGTCGTAGAGTCCCGGTTCCGCCTCGGTGAGCCAGCCGATGGCGTTCACCAGCCGTCCCGCGGCGGTGGCGTTGCCGCCGGCGGCCCGGTTGCCGCCCTCGTCGGTCGCCTCGACCGTGACCTGGACACGCGGCCGGCCCTCGATGATCACGCGGTGCGCGCCCTCGCCGGTCGGCCAGTCGGGGGCGCAGGAGGGGTGGATGCGGGTGACGTGCTCGACCACGATGCGGGGTTCGCCCTTGACGATGCCCTGCACCTCGAACCGGACGGCGCCCTGGGTTCCCTTGTCGAACACGCCCATGGCCGCGGTGGTCACGCTCACGTCGAGCGCCTGCCGCTCGACGTGCTCGCGGATGTCGTCCAGCTCGGCCCCGAGCGCCCTGGCGATCAGCCGGACCTGGCCGCCCCAGACCATGGTCGGGACGGTCGGCGCGATCATGGGCGGCTCGTAGTCCATCGGCTGGCCCATGCCGACCAGGTAGCGGACCGAGTCCTCCTGGTCGTAGGAGGTGTAGTCGAAGATCTCCTGGCAGCGGATCACGTCGATCGTCCCGCCGAGGCCGCTGATCAGCACCGGCAGCACGTCGTTGCCCCAGCCGGGATCGATCCCCGACACGAACAGCGAGCCGCCGCCCTCCGCCACGGCCCGCAGCACCTGCTCGCGCAGCTCGGCCGGGGCGTTGCGCTGGTCGTAGAGCGCGTACAGCGACGGTGTCACCACCACGGCCCCGGCCCTGACGGCCCGCAGCACGTCGCCCAGCGCCTCGTCGGGCCTGATGTCGCCGGACGCGGCGTACACCACCGCCCCCGGCTTGGCGGCGAGCACCGCGTCGACGTCGTCGCCCGCGGCCACCCCGACCTGGCGGCCGAGTCCGGCCAGCTCGCCGGCGTCCGATCCCACTTTGCCGGGATCGTGTACCACGACCCCGGTCAGCTCCAGCCCGGGATGCGCCACGACGGCCCTGATCGCCGCCCGCCCGACGTTACCTGTACCCCACACGATCGTGGACGTCATGGGCGGAGCGTAGCAAGCGCTTGGTTTGTCGTACAGGCCCCTTTCAACCGCCAGGAACCCAGGTACTGTCCTGGGCCGTAGCCTGGGTGGGTGCGATTCGGGGTGCTGGGACCGCTGGCCGCCTGGACCGACCACGGCGAGCCCGTCGCGATCCCCGGCCGCCTGGCGCGGGCGGTGCTGGCCGACCTGCTGGTGCACGAGGGGCGCCCGGTGTCCGCGGACAGGCTGGTCGAGGACCTGTGGGGCGAGGCGGCACCGGCCGACCCCGCGGCCGCCCTGCACGTCCGCGTCGCGCAGCTGCGCCGGGCACTGGCGGGCGCCGAGCCGGGCGGCCGTGACCTGGTCGCCTCCCAGCCTCCCGGGTACGCGCTGCGCGCCGCGCCCGACGCGGTCGACGCGGCCAGGTTCGCGGGCCTGGTCGGCCGGGCACGCGAGGCGGGTGATCCGCGGACCAGGGCGGGGCTGCTGTCCGAGGCGCTGTCGCTGTGGCGGGGCCCGGCACTGGCCGACTTCGCCGACGAGGAGTTCGCCAGGACGGCCGTGGCCCGGTGGGAGGAGCAGCGGCTGGCCGCCTTCGAGGCACACGCCGAGGCCAGGCTGGAGCTCGGCGAGCACCACGAGCTGGTGGGCGAGCTGGCCGAGCAGGTGGCCCGGCATCCCTACAGGGAGCGGCTGCGGGCGGCCCACATGCGGGCCCTGCACCGTTCGGGCCGGACGGGCGAGGCCCTGGACAGCTACCAGGAGCTGCGCGGACGCCTGGCCGACGAGCTGGGGCTCGACCCGGGCGCCGAGCTGGCCGCGCTGCACCAGGCCATCCTGGCCGGCGACCCGGCGGAGGACGCGCCGTCACCGGCGCCGCGGCCGGTCAAACCCACCATCAACCTGCCCGCGCCGGTGACCGAGCTCATCGGGCGCGACCACGACGTGCTGCGGGTCCGCGAGCTGCTGGCCAATGGCCGGCTGGTCACGCTCACCGGCCCCGGGGGCGTGGGAAAGACCAGCGTGGCCCTCGCGGCCGCCCGCGCCCTGGCCGAGACCTACCAGGAAGGCGTCTGGCTGGTCGACCTGACCACCTGGGACGGGACGGGCGACCCCGCCGAGCCGGTGCTGTCCGCGCTGTCCATCCCCGACGCGCCGGGCGACGCGCAGCCGGCGGGCGAACGGCTGGCCGCCGCCCTGCGCGAACAGCGGCTGCTGCTGGTGCTCGACAACTGCGAGCACGTGGCGGATCCGGTGGCCGGCCTGGTCGGCGCCCTGCTGCCGGCCGCGCCAGGGCTGCGGGTGCTGGCCACCGGCCGCGAGCCGCTGCGGCTGCGCGGCGAGGCCCGCTGGGACCTGCCGCCGCTCGACGTCCCCGACACCGACGACCCGGTACGGCTGGCGCGCTCTCCCGCCGTGCGGCTGTTCCAGGAGCGGGCCGGACTGACCCCGGCGGAGGCCGCGCCGGGGACCGTGGCGAGCGTGGCGGAGGTGTGCCGCCGCCTGGATGGCATCCCGCTGGCACTCGAGCTGGCCGCCACCCGGGTGCCCGCGCTGGGCGTGGCCGAGCTGGCGTCCCGGCTGAGCGTGCCCCAGGACCGGTTCGGCCTGCTGGGCGCCGGGCCGCGCGACGCGCCCGCCCGGCAGCGCACGCTGGCCGCGGTGATCGACTGGAGCTGGCGGCTGCTGACCGAGCCCGAGCGGGCGGTGCTGCGCAGGCTGGCCGTCCACTCAGGCGGGTGCACGCTGGCCGCGGCCGAGGCGGTGTGCGCCGGTGACGGCGTCGCCGCGGGCCAGGTGCTCGATCTGCTGACCGGGCTGGTGGACCGCTCGCTGGTGGTGCGCGGCGACGGGTCCCGCTACCGCCTGCTGGAGTCGGTGTCGGCGTACTGCCTGGACCGGCTGCGCGACAGCGGCGAGGAGGCGGCGCTGCGGCGCAGGCACGCCGAGTACCACCTGGCCCTGGCCGAGCAGGCGGAGCCGCGGCTGCGCGGGCCCGAACAGCGGGAATGGCTCGGCAGGCTGGACGCCGAGGCCGCCAACCTGCGCACGGCGCTGGACACCTTCCGGCGGGAGGGCGCGGCCGAGCCTGCGTTGCGGCTGGCCGGCGCGCTGGTCTGGCACTGGTACCTGCGCGGCAGGCTCACCGAGGCGCGCCGGGCGCTGGCGGCCGCGCTGGATGTGCCGGGCCAGGCGCCCGCCGAGGTCAGGGCCAGAGCCGAGGCCTGGCAGGCCGGACTGGCGATCCGGCAGGGACAGGCCGGGCCGGAGCTGGTGGAGGAGGCGCTGCGGGGGTTCGAGAAGGCGGACGATCCGGCCGGCCGGGCCAGAGCCGAATGCTTCCTGGCCTCGGCGGTCATCGACTTCGGCGACGAGAGGGTCACCCGGCCGCTGCTGGAGCGGGCGCTGGAGACGTGCACGCGGGCCGGGGACCTGTGGGGCGAGGCGGCGGCGCTCAGCACCCGGGCCATGCTCGCCCACATGCGGCACGACCTGGTCGCGCTCGAGCACGACGCCCGGCGCAGCGCCGAGCTGTTCGCCCGGCTGGGCGACGCCTGGGGCGTGCTCCAGGCCACCGACTGGCTGATCGGCCTGGCGGACCTGACCGGCGACCGGGCGGAGGCGGCCCGGCTGAGCCTGGACGGGCTGCGGACCGCCGAGGAGCTCGGGCTGTGGCCCGAGGTGGCAGGGCGGCTGTCCTGGCTGGCCTGGAACTCGGTGCAGACCGGCGACTACCCGCAGGCCAGGCGGCACGCCGAGCAGGCCGGGCGGCTGGCCGCCGAGCAGGGACAGCGGGCCGTGCAGGTGTTCGCCACCATCGGCCTGGCCTTCGCCGAGCGCCGTGCCGGGGAGCTCGACCCGGCCGAGCGGCACCTGCGGTGGCTGCTCGACTCGGCCAGGCAGCAGCAGGCCGCCGGGGGCGCCCCGCCGTACCTGTCGATGATCCTGGTCGAGCTGGGGCTGCTGGCCGAGCGGCGGGGTGACGCGGCGGCGGCGCTGGCCTGGCACCGCGAGGGCTTCGAGGCCTATCGCGAGCAGGGTTCGGCGCACGGGATGGCGTGGGCGCTGGCCGGGACCGCCGCCGCGCTGGCACGGGACGGCCGGGCCGGAGAGGCGGCGCGGTTGCTCGGCGCGGCCGGCCGTGCCTGGCGCGAGGCCGGGCAGCCGCTGTCGGCCTCGGAGCGCGCCGAGCTGGCCCGGATCACCGAGGCGATCCGGGCCGCCGAGCCGCGCTTCGACGAGCTGTACGCCGGCGGCGGCGAGCTCGTGCCCGAGCAGGCCATGGCCTACTTGGGGACGTAGACGTGGACGACGATCCCCGAGCCGAACCGGTGCAGGTCGGCCAGCTTCAGGTGGGTGGTGTCGAACCCGGCACCCTCGAACAGGTGCTTGCCGGCCCCGACGATGGCGGGGAAGTACCAGAAGTGGAACTCGTCGATCAGGCCGTGCTCCACCAGCGTGCGGTCGAGCTCGCCGGTGCCCCACTTCAGGATGTGGTTGCCCGGCTGCTCCTTCAGCCTGGCGACCTCCTCGGCCACGTCGCCCTTGATCAGGGTGGCGTTCCAGGTGGTCTCGGTCAGGGTCCGCGAGGCCACGTACTTGGGCATGTTGTTCATCTGGTCGGCGAAGGGACCTGAGCGCGTCGACCAGGACTCGGCGAACCCCTCGTAGGTCACCCGGCCGAGCAGCATGGCGTCCGCGGTGGACGTGAGGTCGCCGGCGTAGCGGGCGTGGTCCTCGTCCCAGTACGGGCTGCCCCAGTGCTGGGGCTCGGCCCGGGAGGCCGTCGAGGGGCGGGTGTCGTCGATGATGCCGTCCAGCGACACGAACGTGGACTCGATGAGCTTGCGCATCGTGGTGCTCCCTGTGATCTCGGCTTTCTTGATGACCTCAGCCTGCCGAGCCGCCCTTACCGTTTCCTTCCCGTCGCCCTACCGCGATTTACGTAGCGCGCCGTCGTAGCCGGGCGGATTCGCGACGCCCGGGGCCGTCCCTAGCTTCTAGGCATCAACCCAGCAATCAGGGAGTCCCACATGACCAGCACGGTCCGGTCCAAGGACGGCACCACGATCGCCTTCGACGTCTGGGGCGACGGGCGGCCGCTGATCCTGGTCGACGGCGCCACCAGCCATCGCGCGGTCAACCCGACGTTCCAGGAGGCGGGGCCGCTGCTGAGCGAGGAGTTCCGGGTCTACGCCTACGACCGGCGCGGCCGGGGCGAGAGCACGGACACCCCGCCCTACGCGGTGGAGCGCGAGATCGAGGACCTCGCCGCGCTGATCGACCACGCCGGCGGGCAGGCCATGGTGTGCGGCTTCTCCTCCGGCGCCGTCCTGAGCCTCGACGCCGCGGCGGCCGGCCTGCCGATCAGCAAGCTGGCGCTGTTCGAGCCGCCGTTCGTCGTCGACGACAGCCGCCCGCCCCTGCCGTCCGACTACGTCGAGCGGCTCGACCGCGACGTCGCCGGGGGCCGGCCCGGCGACGCCGCGGAGCTGTTCCTCACCGCGTCGGCGGCGCTGCCCGCCGAAGCCGTCGCCGGCATCCGGCAGAGCCCGTTCTGGCCCGCCCTCGAGGCGGTCGCGCCCACGATCGCCTACGACGGCCGGATCATGGGGACCTCCATGTCCGGCCGCCCGCTGCCGGGCGACCGCTGGACAGGGATCAAGATCCCCACCCTGGTCATGTACGGCGACGCCACCGAGCCGTGGCTGACCACCGGCGCCCAAGCCATCGCCGCCCTGCTGCCGACGGCGTCGCTCCAAGCCGTGGAGGGCGCCCAGCACAACGTCGCGAGCGCGGACGTGCTCGCCCACGCGTTGCGGGACTTCTCCAGGGACCAGTAGAAAGGACCGATCAGATGCGCAAGGTGACCGCGTCCCTGTTCAGCACGGTCGACGGTGTGGTCGAGGCGCCCAACGAGTGGCAGTTCGCCTTCGACGACGAGATGGGCGCGGCCATGTCGCGCATGCTCGACGAGCTGGACACCGTCCTGCTGGGCAGGCTGACCTTCACCGAATGGGCCGCCTACTGGCCGACGGCCGACGACGAGCCGTTCGCCGGGTGGATCAACCGCGTGCCCAAGTACGTCGCCTCCCGCACGCTCGACTCCGTCGACGAATGGCCGAACAGCACGCTGATCAAGGGTCCGGTGGTCGACTTCGTCGCCGGGCTCCGCGAGCAGGAAGGCGGGACGATCGGCACCGGCGGCAGCCCGTCGCTGGTGCGCCTGCTGCTCGAGCACGGGCTGCTCGACGAGCTGACGCTGATGATCCACCCGGTGGTCGCCGGCGGCGGCCGCGGGCGGCTGTTCGCCGACGACGCGGCGCTGACCAGGCTCGAGCTGATCGAGTCCCGGCCGACGCCGAGCGGCGTGATCATCGCGACCTACCATCCAACGCCGGATGAAAGGTCCTGATACGTGAAAGGGGGCGCGGCGCCCACCAGGCCCAGCGGCCGAGCAGGGCCATGGTGGAGGGCAGCAGCAGCGCCCTGATGACGGTGGCGTCCACGACGACCGCGATGGTCAGCCCCACCCCGATCATCAGCATGAGCGTGATCTGCGCCGTCATGAACCCGGCCACGACCACCGCCATCAGCAGCGCGGCGCTGGTGATGACCCGGCCGGTGTGCTGCAGCCCGAGCGCCACCGACTCCCGCGCGTCGCCGGTGCGCAGGTACTCCTCCCGGATCCTGGCCAGCAGGAACACCTCGTAGTCCATGGCCAGCCCGAGCGCCAGCCCCACCACGAGCACGGGGAAGTTGATGTCCACCGCCCCGACGGGGACGAAGCCCAGCAGCCCGGACAGCCAGCCGTCCTGGAAGACCAGCTTGATGGCGCCGAAGGCGGCCGTGAGCGACAGCAGGTTGAGCAGCACCGCCTTGATCGGCAGCACCACCGAGCCGAACGCCAGGAACAGCACCACGAACGAGACCGCCACCAGGGCCAGCGCCATGAGCGGGATCCTGGACAGCACCATGTCCACGATGTCCACCCGGGAGGCGGCCATCCCGGCGAAGCGGGCGCCGGTCGCCCGCAGGTCCTCGATCATGTGCCGGGCCGCCACCGACATCGGGTCGACGGAGTAGCGCACCTCGACCCGGGTCAGGTTCCGGTAGGACCCGGTGACCTCGGCCGAGGTCACCCCCCGCACGGCCCGGAACCTCGCCAGATACGTGGAGACGTCGCCCGAGGAGATCACACCGGTCACCGCCCGCGACGGATCGCCGGTGAAGCGGGCCGCGAGCTGCTCGGTCACGTGCCGCGCCTCGGCGCCGGGCGGCAGCACCCAGTCGCCCGGCCGGGCCCAGTTCACCCCCAGGAACGGGGTGGCCAGGGCGAGCAGCGCCGCCACGATCACGACCGTGCTGAGCAGCGGCCTGCGCATCACGGCCCTGGCCACGCCGTACCATCGGCGGCCGGGCGGACGCGAGCGGCCGACCAGCCGCGCGCCCAGCAGGCGCATCAGCGCGGGCAGGAACGTCAGCGACACCACCACCGCGACCGCGACCGTGGCGATCCCGCCCCAGGCCATCGAGACCAGGAAACGCGAGGGAAAGACCAGCAGGCAGGCGAACGAGGCGGCCACGGTCAGCCCGGAGAAGGCGACGGTACGGCCGGCCGAGGCCATCGTCCGCCACACCGCCTCCTCCGGCGGGTACGTGGCCAGCTCCTCGCGGAAGCGGGTGACCATGAGCAGCGCGTAGTCGATCGCCAGGCCCAGACCCAGGATCGAGACCACGTTCACCGCGTAGGTGGACATCTCCACGAACGACGACACGACCCGCAGCACCGCAAGCGCGCCCGGGATGACGATCAGGCCGATCGCCAGCGGCACCAGCCCGGGGATCAGCCCGCGGAAGACGAACAGCAGCAGGACCAGCACCAGCGGCAGCGACAATGCCTCGGCCCGCACCAGGTCCGACACGGCCAGCCGGTTGACCTGCATGGTCATCGACGTGGTGCCGCCCAGCGAGGTGGTCAGCCCGGCCGCGCGCAGCCCTGGTTCGAGCGCGCGCAGCTGAGCCACCCGCTCGCTGTCGGCGGAGGAGGGCAACTGGATGACGACGTAGGTGGCCTTGCGGTCCTTGGCGACGAACGAGGGGTCGCGCGTGGTCCAGTAGGACTCCAGCCGGGTCACCGCGCCCGGCGGCACGGTCCCGACCGCCCGTCGCACCGCGGAGGCGAAGGCGGGAGAGTCGACGGTCAGCGTGTCGCTTTCGTACATGACGACGACGTCGGTGGCGTAGCGGCCGAGCGGCCCGTCCATGAGCCGCTCGACCTGCACGGCCTCCATCGACGGCGACTCGAACCCGGAACCGCCGAGCACGTTGGAGAACACGCCGGTGCCCCAGACGCCGCCGACCGCGGCGAGCACGAGCGTGACCAGCACGACCAGGCGCCGCCGCCGGGCGGCGAAACGGCCAAGAGATGCGAACATGCCCGCCAGACTCGCCGCTGGCGGGGCCGTGCGCCTCGGGCGGCAGGCAAGGCGCGGCGGCCAGTTGGAGGGGGGTCCCTCCTCCAGGTGGAGGAGGCCGGATGGCCGGGCGCGTGTCACGATTCCGGCATGAAGGGGCGCACGCTCGTGCTTCTGGCCTGCGTGGTCGGATACCTGTCATTCCTCGCGAGAGACACGAATCCCCGCGACTGGCTGCTGGTGCTGGCCGCGCTGGCGCTCAGCACGGCCGGCCGGTGGACGCCGCTCGGCGCGCTGCTCGCCCAGTGCGTGCTGCTGGCCGCCGCCGACCTGTACGCCCCGGGCGTGCTCGTGCCGATGAAGGTGCTGGCCTGCGTGCTGCTGTTCGAGCTGGCCGTGAACAGGACGGGTCCGCACGTCGCGCTCGGCGCCGCGGCGCTTGGCCTGGTGGTGGGCTTCAACGTCTTCGACGAGCTGCCGTCCGCGCTGTTCAAGGTTGCGGTGATGGTCGGCGCCCCGCTGCTGCTCGGCGCCTACGTACGGCTGGCCAGGCGGGCGGAGCGGGACCAGGTGGAGAGCAGGGTCAGGCAGGCCCGCCTGGAACAGCGGACCGCGATCTCCCGCGAGCTGCACGACCTGGTGGCCCACCACGTCTCGTCGATGGTGCTGCGGCTCGGCGTGGCCAGGCACGTGCGCGGCGAGCCGGACGAACTGCTCGACGAGCTGCACGCCACCGGCAGCGCCGCCATGAACGACCTGCGCCGCCTCGTCGACGTGCTGCGCGACCCCGATCAACCGGCGCTGCCCGCGCCCGCCTCGCTCGCCGCCGCCCTGGAGGCCGCGGTCGCGCACGGGCGCAGGAACGGGCTCGACATCACCAGCGCGGTCGACCCGCTGGTGTCCGGCCTGGACTCGGCGCGCGGCTTCGCGCTGCTGCGGCTCGTGCAGGAGGGCCTGGCCAACGCCAGGAAACACGGTGGGCCAGGGGTGCGGGTGCTCATCTCGGTCACCGAGGACGGCGCGGTCTCCCTCGACCTGACCTCCTCCGTCGCCGGCCCGGTCGCGGAGGCCCGCGACGGCAACGGCCTGACGGGCATGCGCGAGCGGGTCGCCCTGCTCGGCGGCCGCTTCTCCGCGGGCCCCGTGGAGCACGGCTGGCGGGTCTCGGCGGTGCTGCCGTGATCCGCGTCCTGGTCGCCGACGACCAGACCCTGGTACGGCGCGGCCTGTGCCTGCTGTTCGAGCCCGAGGCGGACCTGGAGGTGGTGGGCGAGGCCGCCGACGGCGAGGAGGCGGTACGGCTGGCCGACCGCCTCGTACCCGACGTGATCCTCATGGACCTGCGGATGCCCGGGGTGGACGGCATCACCGCGACCCGCCGCATCCTCAGGTCACGCCCCTCGGCCCAGGTGCTGGCCGTGACGACCTTCGACGACGACTCCCACCTCTACCCGGCGCTGGAGGCCGGGGTGACCGGCTTCGTCACCAAGGACACGCCGCCGCCCGCGCTCCTGGACGCGGTCCGCAAGGCCGCCGACGGGGACCAGGCCTTCAGCCGCACCGTCCTGGCCCGCCTGGTGGAGCGCGCCTCCGCCATCCCGCGCCCCGCCCCGGCGGTCCTGCCGTCCTCGCTCACGCCCCGCGAACGCGACGTCCTGGCCCTGGTCACCGAGGGCCTGTCGAACCGCGAGATCGCCGAACGCCTGTCGGTCAGCGTCACCACGATCAAGACCCACGTGGCGGCCCTGCTGACCAAGACCGGGCGTCCCAACCGCATCGCCCTGGCCATCCTCGCCGACCGCGCCGCCCGCCCCTAGTTCGGGATGCTGATGCCGAGGATGCGGGCGCCGGTCTCCGTGCGGGGGCGGTGGGTGGTGCCGGGGGCGAAGACGACGTAGCTGCCGGGGCCCAGGCGGCGCTCGTCGAGGTCGACGATCTCGCCCGAGACGACGTAGTAGCGTTCCTCGCCCTCGTGGTGGTCCACTTCGGGCCACTCCGCGCCGGGGGCGAAGTCGTAGAGCCAGCCACGGGAGTGCCCGGTGGCCGGGAGGTCACGGCGGAGGATGCCGGGGAAGACCTCGGTGGGTTCGATCTCGTCCACCTGCAGGATCTGGATGTCTTGTGCCATATCGACATCGTCGTGCCGGGCGGCGGTGTTCATCGAGCGTCTGGATTGACGTGTACGGGTACTTTTCTGCCATGACGCTTCATCGGGTGGTCGCGCTGGTGCTGGCGCCGCAGTCGACGTTCGAGCTGGCGTGCGCGCAGGAGGTGTTCGGGGTGCGGCGGCCCGGCCTGCCCGTGAGGTACGCCTTCGAGGTGTGCGTGGAGCAGCCCGGGGCCGTGGCCACGCTGGGCGGGTACGACATGGTGGTGGACCGGGGGCTGTCCGCGCTCGACGAGGCGGACACGGTGGTGGTGCCCGGATGGCAGGGGCGTGAGGGGGCCGCGCCGCCGGTCGTACTGGAGGCGTTGCGGCGGGTCCATCGGCGCGGGGCCCGGGTCGTGGCGATCTGCTCGGGGGCGTTCCTGCTGGGCGAGGCGGGGCTGCTGGGGAGGCGCAGGGCGACCACGCACTGGCGGATGGCGGCCGAGCTGGCGGCGCGCTTTCCCGACGTGGAGGTGGCGCCCGACACGCTGTACGTCGACCTGGGCGACGTGGCCACCAGCGCGGGTACGGCGGCGGGGATCGACCTGTGCCTGCACCTCGTGCGGGGTGATCAGGGGGCGGCCTACGCCGCGCAGGTCGCGCGGCACATGGTGATGCCGCCGCACCGGGAGGGCGGGCAGTTGCAGTACGCCACCCCCGCGCCCGCGGGAAGGCCGCCCGAGTCGCTGGCGCCCGTGCTCGACTGGGCCGCCGGGCGCTTGCACGAGCCGCTGACCGTGGACGACCTGGCCGCGCGGGCGGGGCTGTCGCCGCGGACGCTGGCGCGCAGGTTCGCCGAGCAGCTCGGCGTCAGCCCGGGCCGGTGGCTGCTGAACCAGCGGATCGCCGCGGCGCAGGCCCTGCTGGAGGAGACGGACCTGCCGGTGGAGACGATCGCGTGCCGGGTCGGCCTGTCCTCGGCCACGAACCTGCGCCGCCGCTTCCAGGCCGTGGTGCGCACCACGCCGGGCGCGTACCGGCGGTCCTTCGGGAGGCCTGCCGTACTGACCGAAAGGTGAAGTTTGTTGTATTTACCGGTGAGATGCCCGATGCGAGACTGAGGAGGAACGGGGGGAGGGAGTCATGATCGAGGTCAAGAGCATCGACAAACCGGACGAGCGCCGGGACTTCCCGAGGGGGCATCTCGAGGTATGCAACTTGACGGGCCTCACCTTCGGCATGGCCACGTTCGAGCCGGGCTGGAAGTGGTCGGACTCGGTGAAGCCGATCGCCGGCACTGAACTGTGCGAGGTCCAGCACTACGGGCTCGTGCTGAAGGGGACGCTGCACATCCGCATGCGGGACGGCAGCGAGGCCGATGTGGGGCCGGGAGACCTGATGGTCGTCCCGCCGGGCCACGACGCCTGGGTGGTCGGTGACGAGCAGGTCCTCGCCTACGACTTCTCCAGCGGCATCGCGGATTACGCCAAGTCCGACTAGGAGCGCGGCCATGTTCATCCAAGTCATCCAGGGTCACGTCGCCGACCCTGAAGCCGCTCACGCCGCGCTGGACCGCTGGGACCGCGAGCTGTCACCCGGCTCGTACGGCTGGCTGGGGACCACGGCGGGCGTCGCGGACGACGGCACGCTGGTCGCCATGGCCCGCTTCGAGTCCGAGGAGGACGCCAGGCGCAACTCCGAGCGGATGGAGCAGACGCGGTGGTGGGAGGACACGGCCAAGCTGTTCGACGGTGAGGTCACCTTCCACGACTGCCCCGACGTCGTCCTGTACCAGGGCGGCGGGTCGGATGAGGCGGGGTTCGTCCAGATCATCCAGGGCCACGTCACGGACAAGGGCCGGATGCAGATGATGCTCCGCGACACCGAGTCCGAGCTGGCGAGCTACCGTCCCGACCTGATGGGAGGCGAGGCCGCCGTGGACGCCGGCGGCGACTACACCGAGGCCGCCTTCTTCACCAGCGAGGAGGAGGCCAGGCAGGGAGAGAGCAAGGAGCTGCCGGCCGAGCTCAGGCAGAAGTTCGAGCAGTACATGGGCCTGTTCGAGGGCGGTCCCGCCTACTACGACCTGCACAAGCCGTGGATGTACTCACCGCACAACTGAGGTCCACTCCAGGACGCGCCTGGCCAGCCCGGCCAGGTCGTCGTCGGTGTCGAAGACGACTGGGGCGAGGGCGCGGGCTTGAGCGGCATCGGCCATCGCGTCCTCGACCCAGTCCCGCGCCCACCCGCGGGATCGCAGCCGGCTAAGGCGGACCTCGTCGGGGCAGTCGAGCGCGGCCACATGGACGGGCGCCTGCCAGCCGTCCACGGCGTCGGGCACCGGGCACAGCAGCAGGACGGGGTGTCCGGCCCGCCTGACGAGGGTGACGATGCGCTCCCACATCCGGTCGTAGGCGGGCCAGACCGGCGCGGCCTCCGGGTCGGCGATCCTGACGCCGAGCAGCGAGCCGTCCTGCTCGAGCAGCTCGTCCATCTCCATGACGACCAGGCCGTCGGCGGCCTCGATCAGGTGCGGCAGCAGGGTGGTCTTGCCCGCGCCGGGCGCGCCGGTCAGCAGGTACAGGGGAGCGAGCACGCGCCCGATCCTAGAGGGCGTCGCTCAGGGCGTTGAGGAGGCCGGTCGCGCGCGGGTCGGGCATGCCTCTGGGCTCGTTCATCACGTAGGAGAACCCGACGCGGGCGGCGGGCCAGGCGCCGTGCCGGGAGCCGCCGGCGCCGGCGTGGCCGTAGGCGTCGGTGGGCGGGCCGAACCCGCGCAGCTCCGTCTGGAGCTCGAAGCCCGCGCCGTAGGCCATGGGCTTGTCCCACAGCGGCTCGACGCCACGCCGTACCTCGCGGCGTGCCCGGTCGACGGTCTCCTCCCCCAGGACGCGCACGCCGTCGAGCTCGCCGCCGCGGGCCAGGCAGGCGTAGAAGCGGGCGATGGAACGGGCCGTGCCGTGCCCGCCGACGGCGGCGAACTCGGCGCGGCGGAATTCCGGGCTGTTCCAGCGGGCCGGCGCGTCGGGGGTGAGCAGCGGGTTGCGGACCAGGTCGCGCAGCGGGTCGCCGGTCGGCGGCTGCTCGGCCAGGATGCCGGGTCCTGGCACCATGGTGGCGACCCTGGGGTGCAGCTCGTCAGGCAGGCCGATCCAGAACTCCAGGCCCAGGGGCCGGGCGAACTCCTCGTCGAAGAAGGCGCCGATGGTGCGGCCGTCCACCCGCAGGACGAGCTCGCCGACCAGCCAGCCCCAGGTGATGGCGTGGTAGGTGAAGGCGGCGCGCGGATCGTCCAGCGGCTCGGCGGCGGCCAGCAGGGCGGCCATCCCGCGCGGGTCGAGCTGGTCGGCGAAGGGCACCTGGATGCCGGGCAGCCTGGCCTGGTGGGACAGCACCTCCATGACGGTGGTGCGGTCCTTGCCGCGGGCGCCGAACTCCGGCCAGTACGCGACCGCCGGGGCGTCGAGGTCCAGCTCGCCGCGCTCGGCGAGCAGCAGCACGCAGGCCGTCGACATCCCCTTGGTGCCGGAGAAGATCAGCTGGAGGGTGTCCTCGCGCCAGGGCCGTCCCGAGGCCGGGTCGGCGACGCCTCCCCACAGGTCGACCACGAGCTCGCCGTCGTGGTAGGCGGCGAAGGCGGCCCCCTTCTCGCCGTGCTCGCTGAAGTTACGGGCGAACGCCGCGGCGACGCCCTCGAAACCGGGTGCGGTGAACATGGATGAGATGGTACCGAACGGTTCGATCTCCCCCGCGGCCTGGGTCAGCTGACGGTGAAGGTGCCCTTGAGGCCCTTGCCGGCGTGGTCGCCGATGCCGCACTTGTAGGAGTAGGTGCCGGGGACGGTCAGGGTGATGACGGCCTCGCCCGTCGCGCCCGGCTTGACCGGGGCGACCTCGCCTGCCTCCTTGCCGTCCGGGGTGAAGATCTCCAGCTCGTGCTCGGTCGTGCCCTTGTTCTCCAGCTTGAACTCGATCTTCTCGCCGGTCTTGGCCGTGAACGACGACAGGCCCTCGAGGGCGTGGTCGGTGGCCTCGACCTCGACCTCGCGGTCGTAGGCCTCCTCCTGCTGCTTGGCGGCGGCACCCGCCACGGTGATCTTCGTCCTGACGCCGTCGCCGGTCTGGCCCGGCTTGCAGGCGACCTCGTAGGTGCCGCCGCCCAGGTTGACCTGCATGTCGCGGGAGGTGCCAGGGCCGATGTTCTCCACCTCGCTGACGACCTTGGTGTAGGCGCCGTCCTGCTCGCCGTAGACGTAGACCTCGGTGACCTGGTTGCCGTTGTTGGTGACGGAGAAGGTGGTCTGACCGGCCTGCAGCTCGGTCTTGGCGACCTGGCACGCGGTGTCGGTGGCCGTGATCGCCACCGAAGTACCCGAAGCGGGGGAGCCGGTGCTTCCGCAGGCGGCCAGCAGCAGGAGGGCCCCGATACCGGGCACTGAACGGAAGGAAAGCATGACAGAACTCCAGATGTTGCGTTGACGATCAGCGGGCGGCAGGGGCGGTGGCCCGGCTGCGGCTCGGCAGGAAGAACAGGGTCATGACCGGCACCACGTAGGCCAGCCAGGCGGCCACCTGCCACCAGGTGGAGGCGGGGCTGAAGTTGAGGGTGCCCTTGAGCAGCGTGCCGTACCAGCTGCCCGGCGGGATGACGTGCGAGACGTCGAAGGCGAGGCTGTTCAGGCCCGGCAGGATGCCGGCCTCCTGCAGGTCGTGCACGCCGTAGGAGAACACGCCCCCGGCGACGATGACCAGGCCGGCGCCGGTCCAGGTGAAGAACGTGGCAAGGTTGATCTTCACGGCGCCGCGGTAGAGCAGGTAACCCAGCACGACGGCGGTGATCAGGCCGAGCGTGGCTCCGATGACCGGTTGGGTGTTCTGGCCGGTGGCCTGGATGGCGGTCCAGATGAACAGCGCGGTCTCCAGGCCTTCCCTGCCGACCGCGATGAACCCGGTCAGCACCAGGGCCATGGTGCCCATGGCGAGCGCGGCGTCCAGCTTGCCCTGCAGTTCGGACTTGAGGAAGCGGGCCGTCCTGCGCATCCAGAAGATCATCCAGGTGACGAAGCCCACGGCGACGATGGACAGGATCCCGCCGAAGGCCTCCTGTGCCTGGAAGGACATGCGGGAGGAGGTGAAGGTGAGCACCGCGCCGAAGGTCAGGCTCAGCAGTACGGCGAGCAGCACCCCGGCCCAGACCGCGGGCAGCCGGTCGCGGTGGCCGCTCTTGACCAGGTACGCGACCAGGATGCCGACGACGAGAGAGGCCTCCAGGCCCTCGCGCAGCCCGATGAGGTAGTTGGCGAACACAGCCTCGACGGTAGAGCAGGTAAGCCTTACCTAACAATCTGAGTTTCATCACGTTTTGGACATATCGCGACGATCGTCCGAGATCAGGCTCGGGTGAATGGGTCTTCACATGAGCGCGGAACCGGTTTACGTTCCGGGTCGGCGCCAAATCGGGGGAATCCTTCACGCTCACCCCAGGAGGGGATTACACATGCGTAGCGGCGTGATCCGCGGCCTCGCGTTATCGGCGGCCCTCGCACTACCCCTGGCCTACGCCCACCCGGCGCAGGCCGACCCGGTACCTTCTCAGAAGAGCCTGATCACCTCGGTGGCGGCCTCGGCCACCAAGAAGCACCTGCAGGCGTTGCAGGACATCGCCAACGCCAACGGCGGCACCCGCGCCGCCGGCACCCCCGGCCTGCTCGCCTCCCGCGACTACGTGGCGGGCAAGCTCAAGAAGGCCGGCTGGAACGTGACACTCCAGCCCTTCGACTTCCCGTTCTTCAAGGAGAACGCCACCGCCTCCATGGAGCGCACCGCGCCCACGCCGAAGGTCTACGCGCCGACCCCGCCGGACGGCTCGTCGGTGGGCGACTTCGCGACCATGACCTACTCCGGCTCCGGCAACGTGACCGCGGCCCTGCAGAACGTCGACCTGATGCTGCCGCCGGGCCCGACCCCGAGCAGCTCGAACTCGGGCTGTGAGGCCGCCGACTTCGCCGGGTTCGTCCCCGGCAACATCGCCCTGCTGCAGCGCGGCACCTGCACCTTCGCCGTCAAGGCGCAGAACGCGCAGGCCGCCGGCGCCTCGGCGGCGATCATCTTCAACGAGGGCCAGCCCGGCCGCACCGCCACGCTCCAGGGCACGCTCGGCGGCCCGGGCGTGACGATCCCGGTCGTCGGCGCCAGCTTCGACGTCGGCCAGGAACTGTCCGCCGCGGGCACCGCGGTGCACGTGGTCACCAACACCACCAGCGAGATCCGCACCACCTACAACGTCATCGCCGACTCCAAGTACGGTGACCCGAACAAGGTCGTCATGCTCGGCGCGCACCTCGACTCGGTCCTGGCCGGGCCGGGGATCAACGACAACGGCTCGGG
Source organism: Nonomuraea sediminis (assembly GCF_018531495.1). Lineage (GTDB taxonomy): Bacteria > Actinomycetota > Actinomycetes > Streptosporangiales > Streptosporangiaceae > Nonomuraea > Nonomuraea sediminis. The sequence goes on along the minus strand of NZ_JAHDTI010000005.1, from coordinate 242,423 downwards.
CAGCGCCGTCGACCTGACGATCGCCGAGGCGCTCGGCAAGATCCCCACCCGCAACCACCTGCGCATCGCCTGGTGGAGCGGCGAGGAGCTGGGCCTGCTCGGCTCCACGTTCTACGTGGGCAACCTGGCCGCCGACCAGCTGGCCAAGATCAAGCTGTACCTCAACTTCGACATGGTCGCCTCGCCGAACTACGCGCTGAAGATCTACGACGGCGACGACTCCGACCAGTCCGGCGCCCCCGCGGGCCCGCCCGGATCGGATGAGATCGAGAAGCTCTTCGAGAAGTACTTCGACACGATCCACCAGGCCCACAACGGCACCGACTTCGACGGCCGCTCCGACTACGGCCCGTTCATCGCGGCCGGCATCCCCGCCGGCGGCCTGTTCACCGGCGCCGAGGGCATCAAGACCGCCGAAGAGGCGACCCTGTTCGGCGGTACGGCCGGCGTCGCCTACGACCACTGCTACCACCAGGCGTGCGACACCATCGCCAACATCAACGACAAGGCCCTCGCGCTGAACCTCGGCGCGATCGCCACGGCCGCCGTGGTCTACGCCTTCTCCAACGACCTGCCGGGACCGGCGGCGGCCGCCACGACGGCGCGCAAGGCCGCCGTGGCGCCCGAGATCGGGACCGTCCGGTAGGTCAGCTCACCGGGAGCGGGTAGGCGACGGGACTGCGGTGTCCGGCGGTGTCCACCGCGCGGACGCCGAACTGGAAGTTGTCCTTGGACCTGCCCGCGACCGTGTAAGCGGTGACGTTGCCGACCGGCTGGACGTGGGTCCACACGGGTTCGGTCGTGTCACGCCAGACCACCTCGTACCCGGCGATGTCGGGTGCGGGGCTGGCGTTCCAGACCAGGTCGGTGTCGTTGGTCAGCTGGGTGGTGCGGATGCCCGCGCCCTTGGGCGCCTCGGGGGCCCGGGCCAGGGACGCCAGCGCGGCCACGTTGATCCGGGTCACGCGGGCGGTGTAGTCGTACTCCACGAAGCGCGCCAGGTCGCCGAACTGCTGCCCGTTCTCGACCCGGACGTCCTGGTGCTGGTGCGCGTAGTCCTCGTTGACCTCGGTGAAGCGCAGCGCCGGGTAGCCCTGCTGCAGGAACGGGATCTGGTCGCCGCCGCGCAGGTAGCGGTCACGGCGGTACAGCAGCGTGGCGTCCATGCGCGGCGTGTAGGTCTGGGCCGCATCGCGGACGAAGCGGGCCAGTTGCCGGGACACGCCGTCGTTCTCCCCGCCGACGGCCTGGCGGACCGAGGCCTGCGCCGGGGTCTCGGCGGTGGGGACGCCCTCGGAGAAGACCCGGACCGCGTTCGGCGCCCTGCCGTTCTCGCCGTCGGCGCTGCCCACGATGTCGTTGGTGAACATGCCCTGGATGTCGGTGTTGTTCTTCTTGGCCTCGGCGGCGTAGTGGGCCGAGCCGTACAGGCCCTGCTCCTCACCCGCGACGGCCATGAACACGACCGTGGCGTCGAAGTCGCGCCTGGCCATGACCCTGGCCGCCTCCAGCGCCACCGCCGCGCCGGAGGCGTCGTCGTCGGCGCCGGGCGCGTCGCAGGTGAAGTTCATGACGTCGGTGCAGCGCGAGTCGTAGTGCCCGCTGACCACGTAGGTCCGGCCCGCGGACTGCGGCTGCGTCCCGCGCAGGGTGGCGACGACGTTGGTGATGACGGTGGGCTGCGGGATACGCGGCGAGACCGGCTGCACGAACGACTGCTTCTCCACCGTCATCCGCCCGCCCGACGTCGCGGCGATCTTGCCGAACTCGCCGTAGATCCAGTCCCGCGCGGCGCCGATGCCGCGCGCCGGGTCGTCCTGGCTGGACAGGGTGTGCCTGGTGCCGAACGAGGCCAGCGTGGTGATGATCCGCTGGATGTTCCCCTCATCGACCTCTTCGACCATCCGCGCGATCTCGCCGTCCCGCTGGCCGGGCCGTACGGCGGGCTCGGCCGGCGGCGTGAGCACGCCCGCGAGCAGCACCGCGGCGAGCAGGGATCCGTTGACTAATCGGAGCGCCATGACATGCCTCCTGACTGGGCTGACAAGCGCCCTCACGGTACGGCGCGGTGGCCGCGTTGAGAACACGCTTTCCGCGCGTCCCCACGAAAGCGCCTGGCCCGCCACCGTCTTCGCGACGGTCTGCGTGCTGGTGCCGGCCGGGGGCACGCGTTCGTGGACGGCGCTTCCCTCTCCGCGTCGGCGCTGCTCGCCGGTCAGGCGGGCATCTTCGGCATCGGCAGCGAGCGGGCTCCGTCAACCGCGGCCGGCGTGACGTTCGGCGCCCAGGCGATCCTGCACGAGCTGTTCTCGCGCGGCGCGCAGACCTTCGCACACGGGAGGCGCGCTCATGGCTGCTGGAAGAGCTCGATCGGGTTTCCGGCGGGGTCGTTCAGCAGGATCTGGGAGCCACCCCTGCCGACCGTGATGTCGTTGCGGAACGTCGCCCCGGCCTCCCGGAGGCGGTTCACCTCGGCGGCCAGGTCCTCGACCTGGAGCTGGATCCGGTTCCAGCCGCCGGGTTCAGGGAGGCGGCCGTCGGGCATGGGCTGGGCGGCTCCGCCTGGGCCCGACGGGCTGGACAGCAGCAGGCGCAGCCCGTCTCTGGCGACGATGGCGAATCCGGGAGCGGGTGCGGCCTGCAGCCCGAAGCCCAGGAGCCGGGTGTAGAAGTCCGTCGCGGCGGTCACGTCGTCGACGATGTAACGGACGTTTACCATGAAGGCCTCCTGATATCGAGAGCCGATATCGAGTTACGTTACCACTGGAGGTCTTCCGGCGTGAGGACCTCGCGGGCCAGCTCGGCCAGAGCCGCACGGTCCTCGGCCAACGCCTCCCGCCCTGCGTCGGTGGCGGTGTAGACCCGGCGAACCCGCCCGTCCACGACGTGCTGCTCCGAGGTCAGCAGCCCGTCGGACTCCATCCGGTGCAATGTCGGATACAGCGTGCCCGGGCTGACTTCGTAGCCGTGATGAGCGAGCTCCTGGGTCATCCAGGCGCCGTGGATCTGGCCCTCGGCCGCGTGGTGGAGGATGTGTATCCGGATCACTCCGCGCAGGAATTCCCGCATCGCCGTCCTTGTCACGAACCCGATATCGGATACCGATACTAGCCGCAGCCCAACAGGCCGAGGCGCCCGCCGAGCCCTGGAGTGGCCGCATGATCGTGCTGCGCTTCGTCGCCACGCTGCAGCCGGAGGCCCACTTCGGCCGGGTCCTGGCCGCGTACGGCGGTGTCTTCGTGGCTCGGTCGCTGGCCTGGGGAATGCTGGTTGACGGCTTCCGGCCGGACTGGTCCGATGTCATCGGCGCGCTGATCTGCCTAGCGGGAGCCGCGGTCATCATGAAGGGCCTGCGAGGGTGATCACGCGGCGGATGGTCCGGTGCGGCCCCGGCCCTCGCCACCTCGAACCCGCTGGCTGAGATACTGACCCGACACGGAGCAGGCTCCTCGGCGAAGGGAAACCGTGTGCGCCAGGCCATCGATACCGCGCTGTTGTCCATCATCGGCTACGTCAATCAGGCGGTGTTCGCAGTCTCCAGGGGCCGCGTGGTGGCCTATCGCTTCCATGGCATGCCGGGGGCGCTCCTCACCATCACCGGACCGACCGCGCCCGTCGGCGAGACCGTGATGGTGTGTTACCTCCCAGACGGCGACGATTACATCGTCCTGGCCACAGGGGTCGAGACTAGAATCTCGGCCGCACTGCGCACCGCCACTGCCGCGGCACTTTTTGATCAGCAGATACCAGTCGACATCTCCATGGTGACCGACGCCACCGAACGCGCCGCCCTGCTCAACCGACTCCTCAAGCAGGCTTCCCTCTATGAACGACACCAAGTGATGCAGCACCACCAAGTCCCCATCGCCCGGCTCACACCGCACTACAAGCCCACACCCCGTAGCTCGGTCGTATTTGTCGGGCTTCCCTGATGACGTTTCTTCTCAAACACCCGCTTTGAGGAAAAGCCTTACGGGCGGCCGGGGTGGTCGTAGCGGGTGCGGGCGGCGGTGAGGTCGGCGTGGCGGCCGAGTGCCCACATGGCGAGGGTGTTGACCTGGTCCATGAAGTCGAGGCCCAGTTCGGTCAGGGCGTATTCGACCGATGGCGGGACCGTCGGGTGGACGGTCCTGGTGATGAAGCCGTCGCGTTCCAGGCCGCGCAGGGTGAGCGTGAGGACGCGCTGGCTGATGCCGTCCACGGCGCGGTTGAGTTCGTTGAAGCGGTACGACCTCTCGCGCAGGAGCGCCAGGGTGAGCAGGCTCCATTTGTCGCCCATCCGGATGAAGAAATCGCTCACGGGGCACTGCTCGCGCGGGATGGTGGGCACATCGAGGTCAGTACCCCACATGTAAGTGCCTTCTTTCGCAGGTCCGGGGCCGTTTGCCAGGTTTGACGGTATAGCTGGCGATGGAGGAACTCACATGCTTTTGGTCACCGGGGCGGCCCGGCAGGCTCGTCCTGATGCACCTGCTGCGCAGGGTGGACGCGAACCGGGTGGTGGCGCTCACCAGGTCGCCGGAGAAGGTCGAGGGGGTGCGGGTACGGCGGGGCGGGTTCGACGACGTGGGTCCCAAGGACTTCGAGGGCGCGGAACGGGTGCTGATGATCAGCACGGACCGGATCGGCGCGCGGGTTCCTCAGCACAGGGCCGTCATCGAGGCGGCCGCCAAGGCGGGGGTGGGGCAGATCGTCTACACCTCGCTGCTGCGGGCCGGGGATCCCGGATACCGGGGCGTGCTCGCGGAGGAGCATCGGGCTACCGAGCAGGCGCTGGCCGAGTCCGGCCTGCCGTACACAGTGCTCAGGAATGGCATATATCCGGAAATGCTGGAGATGTTGCTGCCGCTGGCGGAGGTCGCCAGAACCGGGGCGCTCAGGACCAGCGCGGGAGAGCACGCCTACGTCTCCTACATCAGCCGGGACGACTGCGCCGCGGTCGCAGCCACCGTGCTGGCCGACGGCGGGTACGAGGGGCAGTACCTGGATGTGACGGGGCCCGTGGCGAACCCGGCGCGGATCGCCGAGGCGCTCGCCGCGGCCATCGGCGAACCCGTGGCCCACACCCGCATCTCACCCGAAGCCGACGCGGAGGCCATGCGCGCCCGGTTGCCTGCCGGGATGGTCGCGGTCGGGCAGGGTTTCTGGCGCCAGGCCGAGCAGGGCTGGTTCGACGTGCACACCCACCACGTCGAGCGCCTGACCGGCCACCCTCCGGCCGGCCTCGAGCACCACTTCCGGCGACTCCTGTCAGCCTGATCGCGCGCACCGTGGGTGCGATCTCGGGCCCGGCAAGTGACCAGCATGTGATCGTGGCCCCCGACAGATTCGCCCCCCGACCTGTCCACCGGCCGGGACTCGGGTATCAGGCTCGTAGTCCGCTGATCAGTCTCTGCGGGCGGCGCGGGCGAGGGACCAGACGTAGTACCACTTGTCGTTGCGGACGGTGCGGATGCTGTTCTCGTTGATCGCGTGGATGACGCCCCAGATCCCGCCGGTCGCGCCGAGAACCGCCAGTGCCGGTTGAAGGGCCGCACCGTAGACCGCCACGAGTGTCGCTCCAACGGTGCCCAGGACGGCGCCGCTCGCCGCGACCGCTCGTTTGGCGCGGACCTTCGCCATCTCGGCCTCGCTCGCCCGTATCTGCTCGCGGATCTCCGCGCCGATCCTGAGAAGGTCCAGCTCGGACTGGACGGAGTCATGGGCCTTGTCGAGATCCATGAGCTTCAGCCGCAGGAAGTCGCGGAAGGCCTGGTAGGAGCCGAACTCCTCGACGGTGATCTTGCTGAAGTCGCGCAGGCCGACGCCGTCGATGAAGGGAAGGTGCATCTCCAGGACGGGCCGGACGAACCGGCTCTTGACGGGCCTGCCACCGGATGCCTCGATCGCTCTCCTGCCCCGGATGAAGAAGTCGATCACGCTCTTGTGCTTGACCGGCTGGGGCTTCCCCGCGGTGCGCCCGTCCTCCATCCGCTGGGTGCGCGTGCAGTAGCTGGGCAGGTACCAGGCCAGACCGGCCCGCATCAGCGGCTCCGCCTCCAGGATCCAGGTGCCGAGCCTGTCCAGGTCCGGCGCCTGCACCCCGAAGTAGTCCTCGTTCCAGCTCTCGGCGTATCCGTCTCTCTTGCGGGCGGCCGCGGCCAGGGGAAAGTAGTTCGTCGGCGCGTCGACGAGGTTCGGCTCGTCGGATCGGTACTTCCCGATCTCGTGATAGTCCCCCGCCCAGTCGTCCGAAAGAAGTAGGGTGTCGGAGATCAGGGAAACCCGCCGGGTGAGCGTGGCGAAATCCCCTCGCCTCACGCCGAGGCCGACGTCGAACGTGTACTTCCCGATCGACTCCCTGTCCTTCAGCGTCTCCTTCTTCTTGTCCCAGAAGTAGGCCGCATAGCTCTTGGCGACCGCCTCCGGCTGCTGCCGGTCATAGCGCGTCAGCCTGCGGAAGAACCTGTCCATGTGTTCGGCGATAACGGGATCCTGAACGGGCTTCCGCCTCCGCAGCCGCATATGTCCACGGTAGACGTAGGTCACCTCCAGTGGAGGCGGTCGGTCAGCAGGGATTGCTGGGCGGGGTTGGTGGTCAGGGACAGGGCTCGTTCGTCGCAGGCGCGGGCCTCCTCGGGGCGGTCGAGAGCGCGGAGCAGGTCGGCTCGGGTGGCGTGGTAGAGGGGGTAGCGGGACAGCGCTGCTTGGAGGGGTTCTGTCTCGGCCAGGGCGGCCGCGGGGCCCTGGGTGTAGCGGACGGCGACGGCGCGGTGCAGGCGGGTGACAGGGGAGGGTGCCACGTGCAGGAGCATGTCGTAGAGCACGAGGATCTGGGCCCAGTCGGTGGCCTCGAAGGTGGGGGCCTCGGCGTGGCAGGCGACGATGGCCGCCTGGAGCTGGTAGGGGCCCGGGCGGTGGTGCGTGCGGGCGGCGCGCATCAGGAGGGCGCTCGCCTCGGCGATGGCGGCCCGGTCCCAGAGGGAGCGGTCCTGGTCCGGGAGGAGGACCAGGTGGTCCTGGGCGTCGAAGCGGGCCCGGCCGCGGGCCCGGTGGAGCCGGATGAGGGCCAGCAGACCGGCGGCCTCGGGCTCGCCGGGCATCAGGTGGACCAGCAGGGCGGCCAGCCATTCGGCGTCCTCGACCAGGTCGCGGGCGTGGGCGCGATCGGGGGTGCTGGACAGGTAACCCTCGTTGAAGAGCAGGTAGATGACGGCCAGGACCGCGGCCAGACGCTCCGGCAGGTCGTCGATGGCGGGGATCCGGTAGGGGATGCCCGCCTCGGTGATCTTGCGTTTGGCGCGGGTGATGCGCTGGGCGAGCGTCGTCTCCGGCACGACGAACGCGGCGGCGATCTGTGCGGTGTTCAGGCCGCACACCACCCGCAGCGTCAGTGCGATCCGCGCCTCGGGGGCCAGCGCCGGATGGCAGCAGGTGAAGATCAGCCGGAGCCGGTCGTCGGGCCGGCTCGGCTCGGGCCACTGAAGCTGGGCGAGTTTGGCGCGGTAGGTCGACTCGCGGCGCAGCACGTCCAGGCCGCGGCGCCGGGCCACGGTGAACAGCCAGGCGTCCGGCCGGTCGGGGATGCCCTCGACCGGCCAGCGGCGCAGCGCCGTCTCGACCGCGTCCTGGACCAGGTCCTCGGCGGCGGAGAAGTCGCCGAGCAGCGACACCAGGGACGCGGCCAGCCGGCCCGCGTGCTCACGCACCACGCGGGCCAGCACCTCGTGAGTGACGGGCTCGGTCACGACGCCGGTCGGATCTCCACGACGGGGCACGCGGGCCAGGACCTGGCCAGCTTGAGCGCCTCGTCCAGGTCGGCGACCTCGATCTCGGCGAAGCCGCTGACCACCTCCTTGCCCTCGACGAACGGCCCGTCGGTCACCACCGGCTCGCCCCCGCCCAGCCGCAGCGTCGTCGCGGTGTGCACGGGCGCCAGGTGCGTGTGATGGGTGATCTTGTCGGCGTTCTCGGCGAACCACCGGAGCACCGCCGCGTAGGCGGCCTCGCGTTCGAGGTCGCCCATCGCCTCCAGCTCCTTGGCGAATTCCTCGGTCTCCACGAACATCAGCACGTACTTCACGTCGGCCTCACAGCTTCGCGTACAGGTCCACGCCGTTGCCGTCCGGGTCGGCGACGGTCGCATATCGCATACCCCAGAAGGCGTCGAACGGCTCGGCCAGCCCCCGGTGCCCGGCTTCGATCAGCTCGCCGTACTTTGCGTCGACCTCGGCAGGGGTGGGGAACTCGAAGCACAGCAGCGTGCGCGGCCCGCCGGTCGGCGCGGTCCATCCTGGCAGGAACGGCGTGCGGAACGGCTCCGTGTCGAGCATGACGTGCAGCCCGTTGGGCAGGTCGCAGCCGGCGTGCTCGGGGCTGTGTGGGTCGAGCTCGAACTTGAGCCCGAGGCGGGCGTAGAAGCCCATGGCGGCCTCCAGGTCGGAGACCACGATGTCGATCGTGTTCAGCTGCATGATCGCCTCCTTGGCGTCGGTGCTTTCACCAGGAAGACGATTGGCGGCCGCCGCGATACGACAGCCGGTGACAGCGTGACATCAGGGGCGTGACAGCGGTGGCAGGCATCGTCCGGATCGGACGCAGCTGAAAGGACGATGCACCATGAAGATCGACGCCAAGGTCTACCAGAACGCCGAGCGCCTCCACTGGGCCTACCGCCAGGGTCTGGTGCCCGGGGGACAGGTCCGCCCGCTCTACCTCGAAGGCGGCCAGAGGTTCTGGTACGCCCGCCGTACCGGGGACGACAAGGAGATCATCCTCGTCGATCCGGCGGCGGGGACCAGGGAGGTGGTGGCCGAGCCGCCGGCGGCGCCCGGCGACTTCCTCGAGGCGAGGTCGCCCGACGGCAGGCACGTGGCCTTCCGCCGCGGCCACGACCTGTGGATCAGGTCCGAGGACGGCCAGGAAGGCCCGCTGACGACCGACGGCCGGCAGGACTACGAGTACGGCACGGCCCCCGACGTGATGAAGCCCACCACGATCATGCGGACCCTCGGCATCCCCGACCTGCCGCCCGCGGTGGCCTGGTCGCCCGATTCCGCGCGGATCGTGACGCACCGGACGGACCAGCGGGAGGTGCGCGAGACCCACTGGATCGAGGCCCGCCCCGCCGACGGCAGCGAGCCCGCCCTGCATACCAAGCGGTACCCGTACCCGGGAGACGAGCAAGCCCCGGTGGCCGAGCTGGTCGTGCTGAACGCCGAGGACGGGACCGTGGTGCGGGCCAAGTCCGAGCCCGTCAACATGCCGTTCTTCTCCCCGATCCAGATGCGCTGGCTGTGGTGGTCGCAGGACGGCGAGGCGATCTACTACCTGGACCAGCCGCGCGACTACCAGACGCTCCGGCTCAACAGGCTGGACCCGGACACCGGCGAGGTGACCACGATCGTCGCCGAGTCGGGACCCACCCGCGTCGAGCCGAACCAGTTCCTGGGCGCGCCCCCGATGGTCGAGGTCTTCGGGGAGGAGGTGCTGTGGTACTCCCAGCGCGACGGCTGGGGCCACCTCTACCTGTACGACGCCGCGACCGGGGAGCCGAAGAACCAGGTGACCTCGGGCGAGTGGGCGGTGCGGGAGATCCTGCGCGTCGACGAGCAGGGCAGGGTCGTGTACTTCACCGCGTCAGGGCTGGTGGAGGAGAATCCCTACCGCCGCTCGGTCTGCCGCGTCGGGCTCGACGGGAGCGGCTTCGCCAAGGTCGCCGACGACGACCTCGACCACGTCGTCTCGTTGCCGGACAGCGGCGAGTACTTCGTCGACTCCGCCTCCACGGTCATCACGCCGCCGGTCATCACCGTGCGCGGCTGGGACGGCCGGGTGATCGTCGAGCTCGAGCGCCCCGACGTCTCGGGCCTGGAGGCGCTGGGCCGGCGGGCGCCGCAACCCTTCCGCGTCAAGGCCGCAGACGGCGAGACCGACATCTACGGCGTGATCCACCTTCCCCCGGACTTCGACCCGGCCAGGCGTTACCCCGTCGTCGACAGCCCCTACCCCGGCCCGCAGACCAACCGCGTGTCACCCGCCTTCGACCAGGGCTTCTTCGGCTACATGTCCGAGCAGATCGCGGCGCTCGGCTTCGTCGTGGTCGCCCTCGACGGCCGCGGCACTCCCGGGCGCGGCAAGGCCTTCCACGACGAGTCGTACGGCAGGCTCGCCACCGCGGGCTTCCTCGAGGACCACGTCGCGGCCTTCCACCAGCTCGCCGAGACCCGGCCGTGGATGGACCTCGACCGGGGCGTCGCCGTCTTCGGCATGTCGGGCGGCGGGTTCGCCACGGTCCGGGCGATGCTCGACTTCCCCGAGCTCTACAAGGTCGCCGTGTCGATCTGCGGCTCGCACGACAACCAGTACTACCAGCAGGGCGTGGGCGAGATGTACGACGGCCCCGGCGCGGACTACACCGAGTCGTCCAACACCGAGGACGCCGCCCGGCTGGAGGGCAAGTTGCTGCTGATCCACGGCGGCATGGACGACAACGTCTCGCCCCAGCAGACGCTGCGGCTCGTCGACCGGCTGCTGGCCGCCGACAAGGACTTCGAGCTGCTCATCGTCCCCGGCGCCGACCACCTGTTCATCGGATACGAGCACCACATGCTCAGGCGCCTGTGGGACTTCCTGGTCAGGCACCACCTGGGCGCCGAGCCGCCGGCGGGCTACCGCCTCACCCCCGCTCCGCTGGACATGGACCTCATCTCCGGATTCTTCAGCTGAGCCGGGCCGCGACCGCGTCGGCGGCGGCCTCGCCGGATCTCACCGCGCCGTCGATGTAGCCGTACCAGCGTGGCGAGGTTTCCGACCCCGCCCAGTGGATCCGGCCGGCGGGCGCACGCCAGGCGGCGCCGAGCCGGGTCCACGCGCCCGGGGGGAACAGCGCCGAGTAGGCGCCGCGGGTGAAGGCCTCCTTGTTCCAGTTCCGCTCGACGAAGCTCGCCGGCGTGGCCGCCTGCGGACCGAACAGGTGGCCGAGCGCGTCGAGCAGGATCCCGCGGCGGTCCTCGGGGGAGCGGGCGGCCAGGTCGCGGGCGGGCGCGCCGTTGACGAAGGCGATCAGCACGCCGCGCCGGCCGGAGCGCGGACTGCTGTCGACGGTCATCGCGATCGGGCCGCGCATGCAGAGGGCGGAGCCGCTCAGGCCGGCCTGCCGCCAGAACGGTGCCGGGTAGCCGGTGACGTACTTGATCACGCTCCCCATCGGAAGGTCGTCGCGCGCGGCCGGCAGCGGCGGGTGGAAGGCGATCCGGGCGGCGAGCGGGGGAGGGACGGCGACCACCACGTGCCTGGCACGCCACGATGTCCCGTCCTTGGCGGTGACCACGACGCCGGAGTCGTTCTGCTCGATCCGCTGGACCGGCGCGTTCAGCCGGATCGAGGCGCCGAGCCGCTCGGCGAGCCTGGTGGCCACGCCGTACGCGCCGCCCTCCAGCCGGTCCTGCTGCGCGCCTCCTTCGAAGTCGGTCACCGCCGCCAGACTGCCCGCGGACTTCACGTAGAACAGCGCGTGCAGCAGCGACAGCTCGCTCGGCTCGCAGGCCCAGATCGCCCGGCAGGCGAGGACCAGGAACCGGCGCCCGCCGCTGGTCCTGAGCGTGCGGTCGATCCAGGACTGCAGGGTCTGCCCGTCGGCCGCGTCCTGGCCTCGCCACGGGGCTTCGGCGTCGACGGTACGAGCGAGCCGGTCCAGGCGCGACTGGGCGCGCGCCACGTCCAGCAGCGCCAGCGGGCCGAGCCTCGGCACCATGCCGCGGAACCGGCGCAACCGTCCTGTCTCGGTCTCCAGGACGTTCGCGCCCGCGGTGTACGTCGGGAAGACGGGCACGCCGAGCTCGGCGGCCAGCGCGTAGATCCTGTCCTGGCCAGGGCCGATGAACTGGCCGCCGAGATCGACGGTCTCGCCGTCGACCTCGATGCCTGCCGTACGGCCGCCGACCTGGTCACGGGCCTCGAGGAGCAGGACTTCACGCCCGCGGCCGCGCAGGCGCTCCGCACAGACGAGGCCGGCCATACCCGCGCCGACCACGATGACGTCAACGGATGGATGGTGGTGGGACATGCGATCTCCTGGGGGCTTGGTCGTGTTCGCGACATGCGCGAACACGCCAGCGCACCCACCTGCCACCACGGCGCTGACTTCTTGGATTCACTTGTGCACGCAGATCATTTCCGGCACCTCGCCGCCGTGTCAAACGGCGTCACGGCGTGCGCAAACCCTCGTTGTGCTTCACGGCGAGCCGCCAGACCATCAGGATCGCCACCACGCAGAAGGCCGCGTCCAGGAGGTAGGCGACGGACATCGCATTGGACACCGGAATGAAGTCCGTGCTGACCAGCTCGTGATCACCCCCGGCCGCGCTGTCGAAGGACAGGTCGAACATCTCCACGTACCACCACCGTGACGCCGCGGTGAGGAACGCCTCGCCCAGGATGCCGACGACTCCCCACGTGATCACGAGCACGGAGGTGGGCCCGGGGCGTCGCGGATGGCCGAGCCGCCAGAGTTCGTTGACCATGATCATCAGCGGGATGTGGGTCGCCAGACCGACCAGCGTGGCCGGCAGGAACAGGATCGGCAGCACGGCACTGGCCAGCCCGAGCACGACCGGCACGACGAACAGCGCGACCAGTGTCTCCTTCTTCCACTGGATCTTGCCGGGCGTACGCAGCTCGATGTTGCCGCGGATCCGCAGCAGCATGACGATCCAGACGACGGTGGTGCCCCAGGCCACCAGGGTGTCCACCCAGCCGAGCGCGCTGAGCTGCGCCAGCCGGTCGGTCGCCGCGCCGATGGTCAGGTCCCGCACGTCGGCGCGCAGTGCCTGCCACTGCGTGATGTTCGCGAGGTCCAGCAGGATAGTGGTCACTATGGCGAGGTTGATCGCCACGGCGAGCCCGCCGACCGGTCTGGGGCGCGGCGCCTGCGGGTGTGGCTGTGGCGGTGGTCCGTACGACTGCAGGCTCATGACGTCGCTCCAGAGAATGTGGGTGCCCAGCCCATGCATGCTGCACCACCCCACTGCGCGATCCACGAACCCAGATCACGCACCTGCCCGAAGCGCGTTGTGGTGGCGTGGTGTTTGCGTATTGAAGGCGTAGTAATGGCGTCAATAACGCGACAAATGGCGTTTGTGGAGATCTAGCGTTCGAAGGGATCATTACACGTGAAACGGGGATGAGCGCCATGAGGTGCGGGCAGCACGGGTGCGGGGGCACCGTCGAAGACGGTTATTGCGACATATGCGGTTTAGCCCCGGTAAGTAGTCCTGTTACGACGCCCAGCAGAAGGACGACGACGAGCAGCACCCGCAGCACGGGCTCGTCCAAGCGGGGCATGCTAGGCGCCGGCCTGGTCGAGGTGCCCCCGGTGCCCTACAAGGACCCCGCGTCGGCCATCATGACCGATCCGCAGGTGGCCGAGGGCAAGCGGTTCTGCAGCGGGTGCGGCGCCCCTGTCGGCAGGGCCAGGGATGGGCGGCCCGGCCGTACGGAAGGGTTCTGCTCGCAGTGCAGGGCGCCCTACTCCTTCACCCCCAAGCTGGTCAAGGGCGACCTGGTTGGCGGGCAGTACGAGGTGCTCGGCTGCCTGGCGCACGGCGGGCTCGGCTGGATCTACCTGGCCAAGGACCGCAACGTCAGCGACCGGTGGGTGGTGCTCAAGGGGGTGCTCGACGCGGGCGACCCCGACGCCAGGGCCGCGGCGCTGGCCGAGCGGCAGTTCCTGGCCACGGTGGAGCACCCGAACATCGTGAAGATCCACAACTTCGTGCAGGACTACATCGTCATGGAGTACGTCGGCGGCCGGTCGCTGCGCCAGCTGCGCGAGAAGGGCCCGCTGCCGCTGCCCCAGGTGCTGGCCTACGGGCTGGAGATCCTGCGCGCGTTCGGCTACCTGCACGCACAGGGCCTGGTCTACTGCGACCTCAAGCCGGACAACGTGCTGCAGACCGAGGAGCAGCTCAAGCTGATCGACCTCGGCGGCGTCCACGCCCTCGACGACGAGGACAGCGCGATCTACGGCACGATCGGCTACCAGGCGCCCGAGATCGCCGACCGGGGCCCGAGCGTCGCCTCCGACCTGTACACGGTCGGCCGCACCCTGGCCGTGCTGGCCTTCGACTTCCGCGGCAATGCCACGACCTACAAGCACTCGCTCCCCGACCGGCTGCCGCTGCCCGAGTCGGTCGAGCTCCTGCTGCGGCGTGCCACCGATCCCGACCCCGACCGGCGCTTCTGGTCGGCGGCCGAGATGGCCGACCAGCTCACCGGCGTGCTGCGCGAGGTCGTCGCCGCGGGCGACGGCAATCCGCGCCCGGCGGCCTCCACCCTGTTCGGCCCCGAGCTGCGCCTGGCCAGAACCCCGGCCGAGGCCGTCGCCGCGCTGCCCGCCCCGCTGCCCGACCCCGCCGACGCGGCGGCCACGCTGCTGTCCGGGCTGGCCCCCGAGCACGCGCTGTCCGCCGCCGCCGGTCTCAAACCCACCCCCGGCGTACGGCTGGCCACGGCGCGGGCCCACATCCTGCTCGGCGCCCCGGACACCGCCCGCGACCTGATCACACCCGACGACTGGCAGGCCGAGTGGTACCTGGGACTGGCCGCGATGGCGGCGGGCGACCTGACCGGCGCGGCCGAGGTGTTCAGGCGGATCCGCTGGCTGCTGCCTGGGGAGGCGGCGCCCGGGCTGGCGCTGGCGTTCTGCACCGGGTCGGCGGCGCTGTTCGACGCGGTGTGGAAGACCGACCGCTCCTACGTCAGCGCCGCGTTCGGCCTGGCGCGCCTGCTGCTGGAGGGCGGTGACAGGGCGGGCGCGGTGGTCGTGCTCGACTCGGTGCCCGCCACCTCCATCCACTACGTAGAGGCGCAGATGGCGGCCATCTCGGCGCGGGCCGGCGTGGCCGCCCGCGACGACCTGCTGGACGCCGGGCGGCGCCTGGAGGCGCTCGAGCTCGACGCCGAGCGCAGGCAGCACCTGGCCACCGAGGTGCTGGAGGCGGCACTCGGCTGGGTCGGCCAGAACGGGCCCTGCGCCGGGACCGTGCTGGGCGCCGAACTGTCGGAGCGTTCGCTGCGGTTCGGCCTGGAGGGCTGCTACCGGGCGCTGGCCAGGCTGGCCCGAGATCCCGACGAACGGATATCCCTGGTCGACCGGGCCAACTCCCTGCGTCCCTTCACGCTGCTTTGAACACCCCGCAGTGGCTGCGCGCCTTGGCCGGCGGCGCGCTGATCCTGGCCGTCACGCTCGGCGTCACGCTGGCCGTGGCCGTCTCCGGCGTGCGTGACGGGTTACAGGTCATCGGGCACCGGACGGGGCCGCAGGTGGTGGCCACGCAGGACCTGTACTTCGCGCTCAACGACATGGACGCCCAGGTGGCCAACGTGCTGCTCGTCGGCGCCGCCCGCGATCTCGGGGTCGGCAGGGACAAGGCGCTGGAGATCTACGCCGCCCGCCGTACCCAGGCCAGTAAGGACCTGCAGCAGGCGGCGGCGGTCGGCGGGGGACAGACGCTCGCCGACGTGATCGACGGGCTGGGGCGCTACGAGCAACTGGCCGGGCAGGCGATCCTGCTCGACAGTCAGCAGCCGCATCCGCCCGGCCGGCCGCCGGCCGCGGCGCTTGAGCGCTACCGGCAGGCCACCGACCTGATGAAGTCGGCCGTGCTGCCCGCGGCAGACAGGCTGACCAAGGCGAACGCGGCCACGATCGAGGCCGCCTACCAGGACGCGTGGTCGGCGGCGCAGCGGTCGGCCGTGTTCGTGATCGTGCTCGGTGTGCTGCTGGCAGGAGTCCTGGTCGCGCTGCAGGCGGCGCTGGCCCGCCGCTTCCACCGGCTGGTGAACGCCTTCCTGGCCCCGGCCACCGTGGGCGCGCTGCTGCTGACCGGTCTCGGCGGCGGGCTGCTGATCTCCGAGGCGGAACACCTGCGGGTGGCCAAGAAGGACGCCTTCGACTCGGTGCTCGCGCTCACGCAGGCGCGGGGGCTCAGCTACGACGCCAACGCCGACGAGAGCCGCTTCCTGGTCGACCCGTCCCGCTCGGCCGTCTACGCCCAGCGCTTCCTGGACAAGTCGCAGCGCCTGGCGGGGGTGCCGGGCGCCACGCTGGACACCTACGACGCGGGCCTGGCCGGGGCCACGTCGCTGACCGGCTACTTCGGCACGGCGCTGCGCAACATCACCTTCCCCGGCGAGCGGGAGCGCGCCGAGGCCACCATGGCGGCCTACCGCGCCTACCAGCTCGACGACCGCAAGATGCGCGCGCTGCACGACCAGGGGCGGCTGCGCGATGCGGTCGCCCTCAACACCAGCTACCAGCCGGGCAACTCCAACTATCACTTCGACCGCTACGACAAGGCGCTCGAGCAGTTCATCGGCGTGAACCAGAGCCATTTCGAGGGTTCCATCCGCGACGGCGAGGACGCGCTGGCCGGGTGGGGGCTCATCCCCGGGGCGGGCGCGCTGCTGGTGGCCGCCCTGACCCTGGCCGGTGTCAGGCCCCGCCTTGGCGAGTACCGGCCTTGACGCCGCCGATCTACGGGGGTGGGTCGTAGGTGGTCAGGCCGGTCTTGTCGATCTCGGTGGTGTGGAAGTCGATCGCGCCAGGGCCGATGGGCAGCACGGTCTCGATGTTGCGCAGGGCGCTGCGCAGGCGGGCCAGGTTCGTGGCGGCGTCTGACACGAAGTAGCCGAGCTGGCCGAGCAGGGCAATCACGGCGAGGTTGGCCGACTTGACCGCGACGCCCTCGGCGAAGGCGGCCGCCGCGGCCGTCGCGGGGAACATGCGTGCCGTCTTCAGCCCGGCCAGCGCGACGATGAGGGACACGCCGATCGAACGCAGCGCCATGTCGAAGTCGGCGTAGGCGTCGGCCAGGTGTCCCATCCCCTCGCCCATGTAGGCCAGCGTCGTCTTCAGCGTTCCCAGGCGGCTGTTGAAGGCGTTGAGCGCCTTCTCGAACGCGTCCCGGTCGGCGGCCTGCCAGCCGTGCAGGGCTTCGCGTACGGTCTCCACGCCGGGCATCATCTGGCCCTCGATCCCCAGCGTCCCACCCAGGGCGTTGGTCCACGAGGTCTTGGCGTGGCGGATCGCCGTCTCGTTGCCCTGGGCGCCCTCCACCAGCAGATACGTGGCCACGGTGAGCACGCTCATGCCGGAGGCGATCCGCCAGGTCCGCACAGCTGCCGACGGCGACATGGGCGGCGGCGGGCCGAAGGATCCGGTCGGCGGGCGGACCTGGGTGTAGAAGGGCGACTGCGGGTGCGAGACCGGCACGGGCGGTCCGAACCGGCCGGTGGGCGGGCTGGGCGGGACGTATCCGCTCACCCGGGTACCGCCGTCCATGCGAGGTCCTCGGCGATCCGCCAGTTCCTCCTGGCGTGGTCCAGGTCCCGCTGCCAGTGCTCGGTCACCGTGACCGCGTCCGCGACGATCTGCTCGACCTGCAGCTGGAACTCGCGGTAGGCCCCGCCCAGGATCAGGTCGCCGATGGTGCCGAACGTCCCCGGCGGCAGATCGGTCTGCGGTTTGACGCTTGCACGGAACCCGCGCAGCGGGTCGGTCAGGTGAAGGTCGACCGCGTGCGCCGTCCGGCCGATCGCGGTGGAACTGATGTGCTTGTCATCATCCCCCATGCCCTCCATCCTCCTGGCGCCACAGCCTCTCAAATGCCGATATGCCGCATATTCCGCATCAAGAAGGCGTATTCAGGCCATCAATGGGCCAATCCATCCCAACCTGTGCGCACCAAGATCGGTCGCATGTTCGGTTCTTCAGAAGACCTGGATCGGATGATCGGCGAGAGCGAGCGCGCCATCCGCCGGCTGCACGAGGCGGCCTCCGAGCTCCACGCGATCACGGGCGAGGGCGAGGACGGGCACGTCCGCGCCACGGTGGATCACACGGGCAGGGTGGTGCGCGTCGCGCTCGATCCACGGGCGATGCGCCAGGAAAGCCACGAGCTCGCCGATTCCGTGACGCGTGCCGTACAGCTCGCGCAGGATGACGCGGTCGCCAGAGAGCTGGCCCTTGTGACGGACGCGCTGGGCCCTGACGAGGTCCTCGGCTCTCTGCAGGAGCAACTGGACAGGGCTCAGGACGCGTTCACGCGCGCCCTCGACGCGCACGCCACGGCCATGGACCGGCTGGGCCGTTCGTGATCAGGTACGGCGCGCTGACGCCCCGGTTTGGGCTGGTGAGGCGTGGCGTATGGAAGGTGTCAATTCTCAGCGCCGAGTCGTATGAAAGCCGTCAAGAAAGGCAATATCGGTCATTTCCCGTTATTTGCTGTCCCCTGCAAGCAATTCACATCCGGATCAGAGGAGTGGGGATGGCAGACGTCATCTTCGTCGTCCTGACGATCGCGATCTTCGTGATCTTCGGGTTTGTCGTGAAGGCGGTGGAACGCCTGTGAGCGTGATCAACGCCACCGGGCTCGGTATGGCCGTCCTGCTGGTGATCTTCATGGTCGCGGCCCTGCTCTTTCCGGAGCGGTTCTGATGAGCGCCACAGCAGCGGGGATCATCTTCCTCGTCTCCCTGATCGTCGCGCTCTGCCTGGTGCACAAGCCGTTCGGCGACTACATGTACCGGGTCTACAGCGGGACCAAGCACAACGCCGTCGAGCGGGTCATCTACAAGCTGATCGGCGTGCGCCCCGACTCCGAGCAGCGCTGGGGCGTCTACGCCCGCAGCGTGCTGGCCTTCTCGGTGATCTCCATCCTGGTCGTGTACGGCATGCAGCGCCTGCAGGACAAGCTCCCGCTCACCATCGGCATGAAGCCCGTCACCGACCACATCGCGTGGAACACCGCGATCAGCTTCGTCACCAACACCAACTGGCAGGCCTACTCCGGTGAGTCCACCATGGGCTACCTGGTGCAGATGGGCGCGCTGGCGGTGCAGAACTTCGTCTCGGCGGCCGTCGGCATGGCGGTGGCGATCGCGCTGGTGCGCGGCTTCGCCCGCAACAAGTCCGACACGCTGGGCAACTTCTGGGTCGACCTGGTCCGCGGTTCGATCCGCATCCTGCTGCCCATCGCCTTCGTCGGCGCGCTGGTGCTGGTGGCGGGCGGCCTGATCCAGAACCTGGCCGACCCGCACACGATCACCACGCTGACCGGCGGCAGCCAGACCATCACCGGCGGCCCGGTGGCCAGCCAGGAGGTCATCAAGGAGCTGGGCACCAACGGTGGCGGTTTCTACAACGCCAACTCCGCCCACCCCTTCGAGAACACCACGAACTGGACGAACTGGTTCGAGATCTTCCTGATCCTCCTCATCCCGTTCGCGCTGCCGCGCACCTTCGGCAAGATGGTCGGCCAGGTCAAGCAGGGCTACGCCATCCTCGCCGTGATGGCCACGATCGCCCTGATGAGCGTGGTGCTGACCAACGTCTTCGAGCTGTCGGGCAACGCGACCGTGCCGCAGGCCGTGGGCGCGGCGATGGAGGGCAAGGAGGTCCGCTTCGGCGTCTCCGACTCCGCCACCTTCGCCGCAGCCACCACGCTGACCTCGACCGGAGCCGTGAACTCCTTCCACGACTCCTACACGCCGTTCGGCGGCATGATGACGATGTTCAACATGATGCTGGGCGAGGTCGCGCCCGGCGGTGTGGGCTCCGGCCTGTACGGCATGCTGATCCTGGCCGTGATCACGGTGTTCGTGGCGGGCCTGATGGTCGGCCGGACGCCGGAATACCTGGGCAAGAAGATCGGCGCCCGCGAGATCAAACTGGCCTCGTGCTACTTCCTGGTCACGCCGGTGCTGGTGCTGATCGGCACCGCCCTGGCGATGGGCTCGGCGGAGCAGCGGGCGAGCATGCTCAACAGCGGGCCGCACGGCCTGTCGGAGGTGCTCTACGCCTTCACCAGCGCCGCCAACAACAACGGCTCGGCCTTCGCCGGCATCACCGTCAACACCCCGTGGTACGACGTGGCGCTCGGCCTGGCCATGGTGTTCGGCCGCTTCCTGCCCATCATCCTGGCCCTCGGCCTGGCCGGGTCGCTCGCGGCGCAGGCGCCTGTGCCTGCCTCGGCGGGCACGCTGCCCACCCACCGTCCGCAGTTCGTCGGCATGGTGGTCGGCGTGACGATCATCCTCGTCGCGCTCACGTTCCTCCCGGCGCTCGCGCTCGGGCCGTTCGCAGAAGGACTGTCCTGATATGTCAACCCCAGTGCTGGAAGCGCCGGGCAAGGCTCCCGCGCCGCAGAAGAACGGGCGGGTCGGCGGCGGTCTGCTGGATCCGAAACAGCTGATCACCTCGCTGCCCGACGCGCTCAGGAAGCTGAACCCCGGGACGCTGTGGCGCAACCCCGTCATGTTCATCGTCGAGATCGGCGCGGTGTTCACCACCGTGCTGGCGATCGCCGAGCCGTCGTTCTTCGGCTGGGCCATCGTGGTGTGGCTGTGGCTGACCGTGGTGTTCGCCAACCTGGCCGAGGCCGTCGCCGAAGGGCGCGGCAAGGCCCAGGCGGCCACGCTGCGCAAGGCCAAGACCGACACAATGGCGCGCCTGCGGTCCGGCGAGGTCGTCCCCGCGCCCGAGCTCAAGCAGGGCGACGTCGTGGTCGTCGAGGCCGGGGAGATCATCCCGGGTGACGGCGACGTGATCGAGGGCATCGCGAGCGTGGACGAGTCGGCCATCACCGGCGAGTCCGCCCCGGTCATCCGTGAGTCCGGCGGCGACAGGTCCGCGGTGACCGGCGGCACGAAGGTGCTGTCGGACAGGATCGTCGTCAAGATCACGCAGAAGCCCGGCGAGTCGTTCATCGACCGGATGATCGCCCTCGTCGAGGGCGCCAACCGGCAGAAGACGCCCAACGAGATCGCGCTGAACATCCTGCTCGCAGCCCTGACGATCATCTTCCTGGTCGCCACGGTCACGATGCAGCCGCTGGCGATCTACTCCAAGCAGATCAACCCGGGCGTGGCCGACTCGCTCGCGCTGAACGGCAACGGCGTCACCGGCGTGGTGCTGGTCTCGCTGCTGGTCTGCCTCATCCCGACCACGATCGGCGCGCTGCTGTCGGCGATCGGCATCGCGGGCATGGACCGCCTGGTCCAGCGCAACGTGCTGGCCATGTCCGGCCGCGCCGTCGAGGCTGCGGGTGACGTCTCCACACTGCTGCTGGACAAGACCGGCACCATCACGCTGGGCAACCGGCAGGCCGGCGAGTTCGTCCCCGTCGAAGGGGTGAGCGAGCAGGAGCTCGCCGAGGCGGCGCAGCTGTCGTCGCTGGCCGACGAGACGCCCGAGGGCAGGTCCATCGTGATCTTCGCCAAACAACGGTACGGCCTGCGGGAACGCGATGTGCACAACGCCCACTGGATTCCCTTCACCGCCCAGACCCGTATGTCGGGTGTGGACGTGGACGGGAGCCAGATCCGCAAGGGCGCCGCGACCGCGGTGATGAAGTGGGTCCGCGACAACGGCGGACACCCCACCGAGCAGGTCGGCCACATCGTGGACGGCATCTCGGCCTCCGGCGGCACCCCGCTGGTGGTGGCCGAGAAGACCAAGGTCCTCGGCGTCATCCACCTCAAGGACGTCGTCAAGGAGGGCATGCGGGAGCGCTTCGACGAGATGCGCCGGATGGGCATCCGCACCGTCATGATCACGGGTGACAACCCGCTGACCGCCAAGGCCATCGCCGACGAGGCGGGAGTCGACGACTTCCTGGCCGAGGCCACGCCCGAGGACAAGCTCGCGCTGATCAGGAAGGAGCAGGAGGGCGGCCGCCTGGTCGCCATGACCGGTGACGGCACCAACGACGCTCCCGCGCTGGCCCAGGCCGACGTGGGCGTGGCGATGAACACCGGCACGTCCGCCGCCAAGGAGGCGGGCAACATGGTCGACCTGGACTCCAACCCGACCAAGCTCATCGAGATCGTCGAGATCGGCAAGCAGCTGCTCATCACCCGAGGGGCGCTGACCACCTTCTCGATCGCCAACGACATCGCCAAGTACTTCGCGATCATTCCCGCGATGTTCGCGGCGGTGTACCCGGGCCTGGACGCGCTGAACATCATGCGCCTGCACAGCCCGCAGTCGGCGATCCTGGCCGCCGTCATCTTCAACGCGATCGTCATCGTCGCGCTGATCCCGCTGTCGCTGCGCGGCGTCCGCTACAAGCCGTCCAGCGCCTCCAAGCTGCTCAGCTGCAACCTCTACCTGTACGGCCTCGGCGGCATCATCGCGCCGTTCATCGGCATCAAGCTCATCGACCTGGTCATCCAGTTCCTTCCGGGGATGTCATAAATGGAACGCATGCCAAGCTGGATCCGCCAGCACCTGGCCGCGATCAGGGCGGTCGTCGTCCTGACCGTGCTGCTGGGCCTGATCTACCCGCTGGTCACCACCGGGGTCGCGCAGGCCGTGTTCAACGGCAAGGCCAACGGCTCGATCGTGCAGAAGGACGGCAAGGACGTCGGCAGCGCGGTCATCGGCCAGCTCTTCACCGACAAGGACGGCAATCCCGTCAAGACCTACTTCCAGTCCCGCCCGTCGGCGGCCGGTGACGGCTACGACCCGACCTCGACCAGCGCCAGCAACCTGGGGCCCGAGGACATCGTGGACATGCTGCCGGTGCCCGGCAAGAAGGACGACGAGGGCAAGCCCGACGAGGGTAAGCAGTCGCTGCTCACCCAGGTCTGCGCCCGCTCCAAGGCGGTCGGCGAGCTGGAGGGCGTCAGCGGCGCCCGCCCGTTCTGCACGCCGGACGCTGTCGGCGCGGTGCTGAAGGTCTTCCCCTTCACGGGCAAGGTCACCAGGGTGGTCAGCGTCAACCAGGCCTGCCCCGCCCAGCCGTTCATCGCCGAGTACCAGGGCGTCAAGGTCGAGTGCGGCAAGCCGGATGAGGACTACTCCGCCGGTCGCACCGTACCCGTCAGGGGCGACGCCGGGACGCCCGCCGTACCCGCCGACGCGGTGACGGCCAGCGGTTCCGGGCTCGACCCGCACATCTCGGTGGCCTACGCCGAGCTGCAGGCCAAGCGGGTGGCCACCGAGCGCAAGATGGACCTGGCCAAGGTCAAGCAGCTCATCCAGGACAACACCGTCAGCCGCTCGCTCGGCTTCATGGGCGAGCCCGCGGTCAACGTCCTCGAGCTCAACCTGGCGCTGGACAAGGCCTCATGACCAGGGGCCGCCTGCGGGTCTACCTCGGGGCGGCCCCCGGGGTCGGCAAGACCTTCGCCATGCTCGGCGAGGGTCGCCGGGCCTGCGAACGCGGCAGGGACGTGGTCGTGGGTTTCGTCGAGACCCACGGCCGCGCCCGCACCGCCGACCTGCTCGACGGGATGGAGGTGATCCCCCGCAAGACCCTGGTCTACCGGGGGGCCACCTTCACCGAGCTCGACGTCGACGCGGTCATCGAGCGGGCTCCCAAGGTCGCGCTCATCGACGAGCTGGCGCACACCAACGTGCCCGGCTCCCGCAACACCAAGCGGTGGCAGGACATCGACGAGATCCTGGACGCCGGGATCGACGTCATCTCCACGGTCAACATCCAGCACCTGGAGTCGGTCAACGACGTCGTCGAGCAGATCACCGGCATCCCGCAGCGGGAGACCGTACCCGATGAGGTGGTACGGCGGGCCGACCAGGTCGAGCTGGTCGACATGTCCCCCGAGGCGCTGCGCCGCCGCATGGCCCACGGCAACATCTACATGCCGGAGAAGGTCGATGCCGCCCTGGCCAACTACTTCCGGGTCGGGAACCTGACCGCGCTGCGGGAGCTGGCTCTGCTGTGGGTCGCGGGCAAGGTGGACGAGCAGCTGGACCGTTACCGCGCCGACCACGGCATCGAGGGCACGTGGGAGGCCCGCGAGCGGGTGGTGGTCGCGCTGACCGGCGGCCCCGAGGGCGACACTCTGGTACGGCGGGCCGCGCGCATCGCCGCCCGCAGCAAGGGCGCCGACCTGCTGGCCGTGCACGTCACCCACGCCGACGGCCTGTCGGGCGGCGACCCGGCGAACCTGGCGCACCAGCGGGCGCTGGTGGAGTCGATGGGCGGCACGTATCACCAGGTCGTGGGGGACGACATCCCGCGGGCGCTGCTCGACTTCGCGCGCGGGGTGAACGCCACCCAGCTGGTGCTCGGCGCCTCGCGGCGGGGGCGTTTCGCGCAGGTCTTCTCGCGTGGCGTCGGGGTGGAGACCACCGCGCTGTCGGGGTCGATCGACGTGCACATGATCACGCACGAGGAGGCCAAACGGGGGCGCAGGCGCTCGCAGCACTCGCGCGCCGCGCTCACCAGGAAGCGGCGGTCGATCGGGTGGGCGATGGCGCTGCTCGGCATGCCCGCGCTGACCGCCGGGCTGATCCCGTTCCGCGATGACCTGTCGCTGCCGAGCGAGATCCTGTTCTTCCTGCTCATGACCGTCGGCGTCGCGCTGGTCGGCGGCATGTGGCCGGCCATCACGGCGGCCGTCGGCGGGTCGCTGCTGCTGAACTGGTACTTCACGCCGCCGGTCGGGGAGTTCACGATCGCCGATCCGGAGAACCTGTTCGCCCTGATCGTCTTCGTGGTCGTCGCGGCGGCGGTGTCCACGATCGTCGACATCGCGGCCCGCCGTACCAGGGAGGCCGCGAGCGCCGGCGCGGACGCCGAGGTGCTGTCGACGCTGGCCGGGCACGTGCTGCGCGGGGATGCGGCGGTGCCGTCGCTGCTGGCCAGGATGCGCGAGACGTTCGGCCTGACGTCGGTGACGCTGCTCGAGCGCATCGGCCCGCCGGGGCCCGACGACCGGTCGCAGCCGGAATCCTGGCGCATCCTGGCCACCGCGGGCGGCACTCCGTGCACCAGCCCGTCGCAGGCCGACACCGACGTCATCGTGGATGACGACCTGGTGCTGGCCGCCAGCGGGCGGCTCCTGGACGCCGAGGACCGCAGGGTGCTGGAGGCGTTCGCGGCGGAGGCCGCGGTGGCGCTGCGGCAGGAGCGGCTGCGCGAGGAGGCCTCCAGGGCCAAACCGCTGGCCGAGGCGGACGCGATGCGCACCGCGCTGCTGGCCGCCGTCAGCCACGACCTGCGCACCCCGCTCGCCTCCGCCAAGGCCGCCGTGGAGTCGCTGCGCAGCACCGAGATCGACTGGTCGGACGAAGACCGCGCGGAGCTGCTCGCCACGGCCGACGAGTCGCTGGTCCGGCTCGACCGCCTGGTGGCCAACCTGCTCGACATGAGCCGCCTGCAGGCCGGGGTCCTGGGTGTCTCGCTGGAGCCGGTCGCGCTCGAGGACATCGTGCCGCGCGCCGTCGACGACCTCGGACCGCTGCGCGACCGCGTCGACGGCGACATCTCGATCGAGCTGCCGGAGATCGTCGGCGACCCCACGCTGCTCGAACGGGTGCTGGTCAACCTCATGACCAACGCCGTGCGCTACAGCCCGCCCGGCGAGAAGGTGCTCATCACCGCCAGCTGGCACGGCGACCAGGTGGAGATCCGCGTCATGGACCGCGGGCCCGGCATCCCGCCCTCCGACCACGAGCGGATCTTCCTGCCCTTCCAGCGGCTCGGCGACCGCGACAACCACTCGGGTGTCGGCCTCGGCCTGGCGCTGTCCCGCGGGCTCACCGAGGCCATGGGCGGCACCCTCGTTCCTGAAGAGACCCCTGGGGGAGGCCTGACCATGATCCTTTCCATGCCCATCTCGTCGAGGGCGGCCGTCAGGTGACCCGCGTGCTCATCGTCGACGACGAGCCGCAGATCCTGCGGGCGCTGCGCATCAATCTGACTGCCCGCCACTACGAGGTGGACACCGCGGCCGACGGCGGCGCGGCGCTGCGCCAGGCGGCCGACAACCCTCCCGACCTGGTCATCCTGGACCTCGGCCTGCCCGACATCGGCGGCGTGGACGTCATCCACGGCCTGCGCGGCTGGTCGCAGATCCCGATCATCGTGCTGTCGGGCCGGGCCGGCAACCAGGACAAGATCGAGGCCCTGGACGCCGGTGCCGACGACTACGTCACCAAGCCCTTCGGCATCGACGAACTGCTGGCCAGGGTCCGGGCCGTGACCCGCCGGGTAGCCATCCAGGCGGCGGAGCTGGCGAGCATCCAGATCGGCGAGCACCGCGTGGACCTGACGAGCAAGACCATCTCCAACGGGATCCGCCTGACGCCCACCGAATGGCACATCCTCGAGATCCTCCTGCGCAACCCCGGCAAACTCGTCAGCCAGCGCTACCTGCTCACCCAGGTCTGGGGCGAGAAGTACCTCAAGGAAACCCACTACCTGCGCCAGTACATGACCCAGCTACGCCGCAAACTCGAACCCGACCCCGCCCACCCCACCCACCTCATCACCGAACCCGGCATGGGCTACCGCTTCACCCCCTGACCGCCCCCGAGGAGGATGGGTGCAGAAATTGGCGGTAGCGGTGATCATGCCGCCGAGGAGAGCGGATCGCGCGGTATCCGGGCCTTGCCGCGTCACTGGCGCGGCGCCTGCCACCGGGTGGTGAGCAGGCCGTGCCGCATTCGGCCTACCAAGCGGACGTACAGCGTCTGCGGCGTGTTGTCGCCCGAGTCCCTGCTGATTGCCAGCTGGCTGTGCCGTACCGACAGTTCGTTGGCATCCACCACCATGCCCGGCGCGAGGACCAGCTCCACGTTGCCGCCGGACACCCGCAGCTCGATGACCAGCTCGGGCGCGCTGCGCACCGCGCTGGTCAGGTCCAGCATCACGTCGCACCACGCGGTGCGCAGCGCCAGCCGGTGCGGAAGCGTCCACCGGCCGCCACGGCGCACCGAGCCGTGCCGCTCCTTGATGGTGAGCAGGTCGGCGGCCGGCTCGGCCGGCGTCCCAGCGAACGGCAGCGTGAGTGCGCCGTCGCTGCCTGGAACCGTGATCAAATCGACGGTGAGCGGGGTTAGCGCGTCGATGGTGCGGGCGGCCAGCGCCGCGTCCAGCCGCTCGTCGAACTCGACCGGGTCGAGCCGGCCGTCGGCGACGGCGGCGTGCAGCAGTTCGATGATCCGGTCGCGGTCCGCGTCGGACGCGCGTAGCGCGGGTGAGCTCGCATGGCCGATGATGCCGTCTGTCACGGCTTGGCCGACCGTGTGTCCTGGGTGGCGGCGAGCTCGCGTACGGCCTGGGCGACGGCGGGGGAGTC
The DNA here is from genome assembly GCF_018531495.1 of Nonomuraea sediminis. GTDB lineage: Bacteria > Actinomycetota > Actinomycetes > Streptosporangiales > Streptosporangiaceae > Nonomuraea > Nonomuraea sediminis. The sequence continues at coordinate 215,330 of NZ_JAHDTI010000005.1, read as the reverse complement.
GTTGCGCAGGATCTTGCTGTGGTTGCTCGCGACCTTCGCGCTGATCTTGACGTTCGGGTTGCGGGCGAGCACAGGATCGAGCACGGCCCGTCCCTGTTCCATCTCCCCTTCCTGGCTCCCGAGGCTGTCACCCGTGGCCAGGACGAACCGCACCGGGCAGGTCAGGCGTTCGAGGACCGGCACGCTGGCGGCGGAGATCTCGTTGAGTTCGATGTTGACGTCGGCGTGCTGCTCAGCGCTCATCCGCGCGGCCAGGCCAAGCCGGGCGGCGATCGGAAAGAACAACCGCATACGGCGGAACAGCTTCCGGATCCGCTCCGCGCCGGCCTCGCCGGTGAGACCGACCGGAAAAGCGTCGACCGTGACCAGGCCGGCGACGCGGTCCGGATTCCGGTCTGCCCAGTGCCACCCCAGCACCCCACCGTAGGACCAGCCCACCAGGATCGGCCGGTCCACACCCCTCGCCTTGAGGATGGCATCGAGGTCACGGATGCACGCCTCGAACGAGTAGTCCGCCGAGCGCTTCGATTTGCCGCGAGCGCGCTCGTCGTAGGTGATGTGCCGGTAGTCGCTGCCCAGGTCGGCGATGACGCGCCGCCAGTGTGACTGGTCGGCATAGGCGCCGTTGAGGTAGACCACAGGGATACCGGGGCCGCCGGTGTCGGTCACGGCCAGCGCCGTGTCGTCGACCGGCATCATGCCGGTCCACTTCGCATTGGTCATGGTTCCTCGTCTCTGTGTTCGTTGGCTTGCGGGTTCGTCCAGTCGTCGGAGTCGCCGTCACCGGTGTTGGTGTGTGCGCGCCTTGACGATCTGCTCGGCCTTTTCCGGGGCCGTCGGCGGTGCCCAGCTCGTTTCGCACGTTGCCCGCCATCGCGTTCACATGGCGTTCACGTCGAGCCGGGGTGAGCGCGCCGTGAGCACGGTCGACGACGCGATGTCGCCGCTGGGCGAGTTCACCCGGCAGGTCGCCGGTTCGGAGGATCCGCCGGAGTTCATTGATGACACCGCAAGTGCAGATCGCGTGGACGCGGAGCTCGCCGCTGCCGGTGGAGACATCGACCGGGCCGCGCCGACGAGCGGGCTAGCGTTCAAATGTGAAGTCGACCGAGGCCGCGCTGGAGGCACCGACCGAGACGCCGACCACTACCGCACGGGCTTGAATCAGATCATCGAGGCGCTGGAACACCGTGCATGCGCCGATCAAGCGGTCCAGGGTCGGCGGGTGTTACTTCCCGGCTGTGCCGGGTTCCCCGCTGATGGACTCCTGGTAGAGGTCCGCGTAGGTGCGCGAGTCCTTGATCAGGTCGTCGCAGAAGGCAGCGACGTCGTTGCCGATGAGTTCCAGGACTCCCTTGCCGGCCGCGACGCCCTCCTCGAAGAAATCGACGAGATCGGAGAGCAGGGACCCGTCAGTCAGCCCGACCGGCCCGACCTTGAAGAAGTACCGCTGAATCTCCTTGTAGACGATCTGGTAGTCCGGCGGGAGCGCCTTGACCCGCGCCAGGTGCGCCCGCCACTGCTTCTTGCCCTCGATGATGTCCTGGATGCCCACGTCAGCCTCCTAGCCGGCCCAATTTCCTTGCGACGTTCCTGTTCAACTGCTCGCGCCACCGGTCGCGAAAGGTCCGGGCCCCTTGTCCGCCGGCCAGCGCCGCGCAGAAGCCCCCGATGTCGTCACCCAGCACCTCGCGAATGCTCTGCCCCTCGGCCGCTGTCTCTTCGAGCAGCCCCAGAGCACCGTCGAGAATCGGCATCAGGTTGCGGCCAGAGAAGTCCCCGTAGAGAAAGAGATGACCCTTGATCTCTTCCCATGCCGCCCTGTAGTCGGCCGGCAATGCCGCGGCCCGGGCTTCGAACGCCTTCCATTCCCTGGTGAGATCGCTGCCTGTCATGGTCTCCCAGAAGTTCATTTCCCGCCCTCCTTGAGCTTGTCGATGCGTGATGTGATGTACGCCCATTTCGCCCAGAACGTCGCGAGTTCTTCGCGCCCCGCGTCGTTGAGCGCGTAGAACTTGCGCGGCGGGCCCAGCCCGGACGGTCGTTTCGTCACCTGGACGAGCCCGTTCTTCTCCAGCCGCAGCAGGATGGTGTAAACCGTCCCCTCGATGACGTCGGCGAAGCCGAGTTCGTTCAGCCGACGCGTGATGGCATACCCGTAGGTCTCCTCGTTGCCGAGGATTTCGAGCACGCAGCCCTCGAGTGTGCCCTTCAGCATCTCCGTCAGGCCGTCCATGGTGGGTCCTCTTCCATCTCCCGGTACTCGGTGCCACCGAGTACCACTATACGGTACCACCGAGTAGTTGCCAATGGCACTGGCAGTACGCGCGTGGCGTAGACGCCTGGCTGAGAGGGTCGCTTCCAGCAATCGTGGAAATCCAGCGAACCTGCCTCTGACCTGCGGTTGCATTGGTATGGGATACAGAGCGCTGCGGGCACCATCCCGATTCAGGGCTACCGCTTCACCCCCCTGACCAACCCCGGAGACCATTTCAAATATGAACAAGAACGACTAATGTCACATCCGTGCGGATCATCGCGGCGCTTGCCGTAGCGACGTTGCTGTTAGCCCCCGGCACCCCCGCGGCTGCCGCCTCTCATTCGCACGCGACCTCTGCCGACTGGTGCAGGCAGAAACAACCCTCGGGCAGGTACTACTACCAGCACAAGAACCACTGGGACTGCATCTCGCCCGGCGCCTTCTGCGCCAAATCCCAGTACAACGCCTATGGATATTCCATGCGCGCCGCCGCCCACACCAAGCGCTACAAGTGCGTCCGATACTCCAGCAACACCTGGCACTGGAAGCCCGTCACCACCTGACCCCTGTGTGTCCCGGTTTGGGGCGCATCGCCGCGGGCGGTGAGGAGCCGTCCCATCGCCACCCCCTTCTCGGAAAGCGTGATGGCGCCCGCATCGCTCGGGTAATCGGTGGCGGGCTCAATCAGGATCGTGAGAATCGCCAAGGCCAAGGCCGCCGCGGCGAGCGCGTCGGCCTGGTTCACCGAGAGTGCGATGACGAGCGCGCTGATTGACGAAATCGCGATCAACGCGGACGTGATCGCGACGACGGGCCGGCTCACACGAATCCCGGACTGCTCCGTGCCTGCCAGGCGGTCACTCTGGGTTCGGACTGAATCTTCGACGGGGTGATCTTGCTTGGGGGTCGGGGCTCTGAGCAGGGGTTTTGTGGAAGGAGGTGTTTGAGGGGTGAGACGGTCTTGCATGGCCATGCATTAGTCTGCATACTTCTGCTCATGTCTAAGGTGCTCACCTCCCTGCCTGTCGGCGAACGTGTCGGCATCGCCTTCTCCGGCGGCCTCGACACCTCGGTAGCTGTCGCGTGGATGCGCGAGAAGGGTGCTGTGCCGTGCACCTACACCGCCGAGATCGGCCAGTACGACGAGCCTGACATCGCCTCCGTGCCCGACCGCGCCACCGCCTACGGCGCCGAGGTCGCGCGCCTGGTCGACTGCCGGGCGGCGCTGGTGGAGGAGGGGCTGGCGGCGCTGGCCTGCGGCGCGTTCCACATCCGCTCCGGCGGCCGCACCTACTTCAACACCACCCCGCTCGGGCGGGCCGTCACCGGCACCCTGCTGGTCCGGGCGATGCTCGAGGACGGCGTGCAGATCTGGGGTGACGGCTCCACCTTCAAGGGCAACGACATCGAGCGGTTCTACCGGTACGGCCTGCTCGCCAACCCGTCGCTGCGCATCTACAAGCCGTGGCTGGACGCCGACTTCGTCACCGAGCTCGGCGGGCGCACCGAGATGTCGGAGTGGCTGATCGCCCGCGGCCTGCCGTACCGCGACAGCACGGAGAAGGCCTATTCCACCGACGCGAACATCTGGGGCGCGACGCACGAGGCCAAGCGGCTGGAGCACCTGGACACGGGCATCGAGATCGTCGATCCGATCATGGGCGTGCGGTTCTGGGATCCCGCCGTCGAGATCGCGCCCGAGGACGTCACGATCGGCTTCGAGCACGGCCGGCCTGTGACGATCAACGGCAAGGAGTTCGCCTCGGCCGTGGACCTGGTGCTGGAGGCCAACGCCATCGGCGGCAGGCATGGCATGGGCATGTCCGACCAGATCGAGAACCGGATCATCGAGGCCAAGAGCCGCGGCATCTACGAGGCGCCGGGCATGGCGCTGCTGCACGCGGCCTACGAGCGGCTGGTCAACGCGATCCACAACGAGGACACCCTGGCCAGCTACCACATCGAGGGGCGGCGGCTCGGCCGGCTGCTGTACGAGGGCCGCTGGCTCGACCCGCAGGCGCTGATGCTGCGCGAGTCGCTGCAGCGCTGGGTCGGGATGGCGGTCACCGGCGAGGTGACGCTGCGGCTGCGGCGCGGCGAGGACTACTCGATCCTGGACACCACCGGGCCGGCGTTCAGCTACCACCCGGACAAGCTGTCCATGGAGCGCACGGAGGACTCCGCCTTCGGTCCCGTCGACCGCATCGGCCAGCTGACCATGCGCAACCTGGACATCGCCGACTCCCGCGCCAAGCTCGAGCAGTACGCGGGCATCGGCATGATCGGCAGCCCGAGCCCGACGCTGGTCGGCCCGGCGCAGGCCGCCGCGACAGGCCTGATCGGCGCGTTGTCCGCGGGCGGCGCCGAGGCGATCGCCTCGCGCGGCGAGATCCCCGACGAGGAGCTCCTCGACTCCGCCGCGATGGAGTTCGGCGTCGACTAGAGACCCACGTCCCGACCACGGTGGCCGGTCGGGACACACGCCCGCCGGGTCGAAGGGGACCAGGGGTGCGTCAGGCGGCTCCGCGGGTGATGCGGGACATGGTGCCCGCGGGGTCGATGACGATGCCGATGACGTCCAGGTCGGTGAGCATGTCGCGGAGGGCGGGTTCGGTGAGCTGGACCCACTGCTGACGTGTGCCGAGCACCTTGGCCAGCCGCACGGGGGAGGAGAAGGCGACGGCCGTCCGCTTGCCCGACGCGGTGCGGAACAGCCGCAGCGACGAGCCGTAGGCGCCCATGCGGACGGGGACGAACAATCGGGGCTCTGGCATCGGAAGGCTCCTCCTGGGAAATGCGTACGAGAAGGGACGCTAGGGCCGCTTCTCCCGAAATAGCAGAATCACTACGCGATCTGGACGCCAGAGCGGCGGAATGTTGACGCCTGGGCGTGCCTGCGTACATATCGCATATTTTTTGGCGGGATAGGGCGTCAGGAATCCGTATGGATGGGCAGAGGTCGTCGCAACGATTGCCACGATTAGGGGCATGTCAACTCTGACCGCCACGAAGGAGCCCGCCGATCTCGGCGACAAGCACCGGCTCTCGGTGATCGGGGGCCTCGCGGCCCTGTCGCTGGACGCCATGGCCTCGGTGGCATACGGCCCCGAGGCGATCGTGCTGGTGCTCGCCCTGGCGGGCGGTGCGGGGCTCGGGTTCACGATCCCCGTCACGATCACGATCGCGGTGCTGCTCGCCGTACTGACCCTGTCCTACCGTCAGGTGATCGCGGCCTTCCCCGAGGGCGGCGGCGCGTACGGCGTGGCCAAGACCTACCTGGGCCGGCGGGCCGGCCTGGTGGCCGGGGCGTCGCTGGTCGTCGACTACGTGCTCAACGTGGCGGTGTCCGTGGCCGCCGGCGTCGCGGCGCTCACCTCCGCCTTCCCCGCGCTGCTGCCGTACACGGTCTGGCTGTGCCTGGGCGTGCTGGCGCTGGTGACGGCCATCAACCTGCAAGGCATCGCGCACAGCGCCCGCGCCTTCATCGCCCCGACCGTGATCTACGTGATCGCGATCCTGCTGGTCGTCGTGGTCGGGCTGCTCCGCAGCGAGCCCGCCATGGACGTGCACCACCAGGCGCACAGCCTGCAGACGGTCGGCGTGCTGCTGCTGCTCAAGGCCTTCGCCAACGGCTGCGCCTCGCTGACCGGCGTGGAGGCCATCGCCAACGCCGTTCCCTCCTTCAAGAAGCCCCGGGTACGGCGGGCCCAGAACGCCGAGGTCGCCCTCGGCGCGCTGCTGGCGGTGATGCTCATCGGCATCGCCGTCCTGATCGAGAAGTTCGCGATCGTCCCCGTCGACGGTGTGACCGTGCTCGCGCAGGTCACGCAGGCCTCGCTGGGCGACGGGTGGCTGTTCTACCTGGTGCAGTTCTCCACGGTGGTGCTGCTCGCGCTGGCGGCCAACACCTCCTTCGGCGGCCTGCCCGTGCTGGCCCAACTGCTGGCCAACGACAACAACCTGCCGCACTTCTTCGCCCTGCGCGCCGACCGCCAGGTCCACAGGTACGGCATCGCCTTCCTCACTGTCACCTCGGCCCTGCTGCTCGTGGTGGCCCGCGGCGAGATGAACCTGCTGGTGCCGCTGTTCGCGATCGGGGTGTTCGTCGGCTTCACGCTGTCGCAGGCCGGGATGGTCCGTCACTGGGTGGTCGACAGGCCGTTGGGCTGGCGGTGGCGGGCGGCGCTGAACGGCTTCGGCGCGCTGCTGACCGCCATCGCGGCGGTGGTGGTGTCGGCGTCGAAGTTCACCGAAGGCGGCTGGCTCATCGTCGTCGCGCTGCCGCTCATGGTGGCCGCCATGGAGTGGGTGAACAGGGCCTACGGCCGCATCGGCGCCCGCCTGGGGCTGGGCGCGACGCCGGAGCCGCCGCGGCCCCGCCGTTCGCTCGTGGTGGTGCCCGTGCACGCGGTCACCCAGCTCACCCGCGACGCGTTGGCCGCCGCGCTGTCGCTGGGCGACCGGGTGATCGCCGTGAACATCACCCACCCGGAGGACGAGGCCCAGGCCCGGCGCTTCGTGGAGGAATGGGACCGCTGGGACCCGGGTGTCGAGCTGGTCCAGCTCTTCGACGCCCACCGGCGGCTGGACACGCCGCTGCTGACGTTCCTCAAGGGCATGCCCGCCGCGCACGTGTTCGTGCTCATCGCCGAGGTCGAGCCCGAGCACGCCTGGCAGCGCATGCTGCAGAACCAGCGCGGCGCCGTCCTGGCCCGCGCCCTGCGCCGCCGCACCGACGCGGTCGTGTGCCGCATGCGCTTCCGCGTGTCATGAACGCGTCAATATGCGGAGGAATCGCGTAGTAATTCCGTATGAATGGCAATGCGACGCCCTTATATGGGCGCTTATAGAAATATGAAGAACCGCGCGAAGCCGATTGAGTTCGTCATTGCAGGTGGCTTCGTGACATCCGTCGCGGGGTGCGCGGCCGCCGTCATGATGTTTTCCGACCTGCCGGGGAGGCTGGCGGCGATGGTGATTGTCGTCGGCGTGTACGCGATGTCGGTTCGCAGCGTGGTGGGCGCGCTGGCGACGGCGGTGATGGCGTGGCTGTTCGCCACCGGGTTCCTGGTCAACGCCGAGGGGATGCTGACCTTCTCGCGCGCCGATCTGCTCCGGCTCGGGCTCTTCCTGGGGGCGGGCTTGGCCGGTTGCCTGCTGTCCGTCAGGCCCGCGCGGGCCGGGCATCCGATGCGCCACCGCCCTGCGCCTGTGCTGGCCAGGCACCTGCACGCGCTCAGGGGTGCCCGCCGGTAGAAATTTTGCGCGTCCCGCATCTTTGCGTGACACGCAAGATTGTGTAGAGTGGGGCATGTGAACGATGAGCGTGCAGGCCTGCGGGAGCGCAAGAAGCAGGAGACCCGGATCGCGTTGAGCTGGGCGGCCATCCGCCTGGCCGCCGAGCGGGGCCTGGACAACGTCCGCGTGGAGGACATCGCCGCCGAGGCCGGTGTCTCGCCCCGCACGTTCAACAACTACTTCTCCAGCAAGGGGGCCGCGATCGCGGCCCGGCACCTGGAGCGGATCCGGCAGATCGCGGACGAGCTGCGCGCCCGTCCGGCCTCCGAGCCGCTCTGGGACGCGATCACCAACGCGGTGCTGGCGCGGTTCGGGCTGAGCCAGGAAGGCCACATGGACGGCCTGGACGTGCAGCAGTGGGTCTCGGCGCTCCGCCTGATGCTCACCGAGCCCTCGGTGCAGGGCGAGATCCACAGAGCCAACGCCGCGGGCGTGGCCGAGCTGGCGGTCGTGATCGCCGAGCGCACCGGCACCGACGTGACCCGTGACCTGTACCCGCGCCTGGTGGCGGGTTGTGTCGGGGCCGCCCTCGGAGTGGTCACCGACCAGTGGCTGCACGCCGAGGCGTCCGTTTCGATCCCGACGCTGCTGCGCGACGCCCTCGGCCAGGTGGCCGCGGGGCTGCCCGTCCCCTAACCGCCCCCTGCAACTCTGCGCAACCGGCAACCGGTCGGTCGATGCGCCATGCCCATAAAACACGCAGTCGGCAGGTACGCCGGTCGATGCTTCACGCCCACGCAGCCGGCGCCCCCGCCGGTCGATGCTTCACGCCCTTTTTCAGGAGGTAAGAGTCATGATCGCAGATGTCGTCATCGCCGGCGGCGGCCCCAATGGACTGATGCTGGCCACCGAGCTCGGCCTCGCAGGCCTCCGCCCGGTGGTGCTCGAGCTCCTTCCGGAACGCGCCACGGAGAACCGCGCCAACGGCCTGGTCGGCCAGGTGGTCAGGATGCTCGACCGCCGCGGACTGTACGAGCAGCTCAGCGGCTCGACGGAGCCCCCGAAGCCCGCGCCGGGCTTCGTGTTCGGCGCGCTGCCGCTGAACCTGAGCGTGCTGGACGACAATTCGCTCTACGTGCTGCAGGTGCCCCAGCTCCGCGTGCAGCAGATCCTGGCGGAGCGCGCCGTCGAACTCGGCGCCGAGCTCCGCCGCGGCCACCGGATCACCGGCCTGACGCAGCAGGACGACGCGGTCACGATCGAGGTCGAGGGCCCCGACGGTCCCTACCGCATGCGGACCCGCTACCTGGTCGGCGCCGACGGCGGCCGCAGCCTGACACGCAAGCTGGCGGGCATCGACTTCCCCGGCGTCACCAGGGACACCACGGTCTCCCTCAGCCTGCACGCCACCGTCCCCGAGACGATCGTGGATCCCGCCACCGGCGGGCTGAACGTGCCCGGCTACGGGTACGTCCCGCCGTTCATGCACCACCGCACCGAGCGGGGACTGTTCGTGTACGCGCCCTTCCCCGGAAAGCCGCCGGTCATCACCACCATCGAATGGCCCGAGGACACTCCGGGCGACGAGCAGCTGCCGACCGTGGACGAGCTACGCGCGAGCGTCGGCCGGGTGCTCGGCGTCGACGTGCCGCTCGGCGAGCCGGAAGGCGAGGGCCCGTTCCTGCGGCGCAGGCTGCTCGGCGGCAACACCCGCATCGCCGAGCGGTTCCGCGACCGCCGGATCCTGCTGCTCGGCGACGCCGCGCACGTGCACAGCGCGATCGGCGGGCCCGGGCTCAACCTGGGCCTGCAGGACGCGGTCAACCTGGGCTGGAAGCTCGCCGCCGAGATCCACGGCTGGGCCCCGCCCGGGCTGCTCGACTCCTACGAGAGCGAGCGGCGGCCGGCCTCCGAGCGGGTGGTCATGCACACCCAGGCCCAGTCGGCACTCATCGCGCCGGGCAGCGAGGTCACGGCGCTGCGCCGGCTGTTCACCGAACTGCTCGCCGACCCGCGCACGATCCAGCACGTCACGGACACCATGTCCGGCGCCGACATCCGATACGAGATGGGGAACGACGCACACCCGCTGGTCGGCCGGTTGGCGCCGGACCTGGCGGGGCTCGCCGAGCTGACCAGGGACGCCAGACCGCTGCTGCTGGACCTGACCAAGGACGGCACGCTGGCGCGGGAGCCGCGCGGCTGGAGTGACCGCGTGGACGTCGTCAGGACGCAGGTCGACGACGCGCCCGCCACCGCCCTGCTCCTGCGTCCCGACGGTTACGTCGCCTGGGCGTCGGACTCGCCCGAGCCCGGCGTGGCCGAACGTGCGGACCTGCGTGCCGCCCTGGCACGCTGGTTCGGAGCGCCTAAGGCGGAGTGATCTCGTGAATGCCTCGGCTGAGCCGTAGATCAGGTCGCTGATGCTAGGCAAGTCGGGTATTCAGGCTGGCAAGTGCGAGAGGTATGGTGATGGCTGTGACGACGTTCCGGATCAGCGAGGCGGCAGCACTGCTCGGGGTCAGCTCCGACACCATCCGGCGGTGGGTGGACGCCGGCAAGCTGGCCGCCGAGCGGGACGAGCACGGCCATCGCCAGGTCAGCGGCCCTGACCTGGCGGCCTTCGCCCGTTCCCAGATCGCCGCGGGCGACAACGGCGGGCGTTCCTCCGCGCGCAACCGCTTCAGGGGCATCGTGACCGAAGTGGTCAGGGATGCGGTGATGGCGCAGGTGGAGCTCGCTGCCGGGCCGTTCAGGGTGGTCTCGCTGATGAGCCGCCAGGCGGCCGACGAGCTGGGCCTGGAGGCCGGGGTGGTGGCGATCGCCGTGATCAAGTCCACCAACGTCGTCGTCGAGATTCCCGACCAGGAACGGAGCCCCTCTTGAAGCGTCTCGCGGCCGTCCTCACCATGGCGTTGGCGCTGGCCGGTTGCGGCTCCGCACCGGCCACCTCGAACTCCACGGGCAAGGAGCTGACCGTCTTCGCCGCCGCCTCGCTGACCGGCACGTTCACCGACCTCGGCAAGACCTTCGAGGCGGCGCACCCCGGCACCAAGGTGAAGTTCAACTTCGGCTCGAGCGCCACGCTGGCCCAGCAGATCACCCAGGGCGCGCCGGCCGACGTGTTCGCCGCGGCCAGCTCCGCCACCATGAAGACCGTCACCGACGCCTCGCTGGCGAGCTCGCCGACCACGTTCGTGCGCAACAAGCTGCAGATCGCCGTCCCCACCGCCAACCCGGCCAAGGTCACCGGGCTGAAGGACCTGGCCAACCCGAAGGTCAAGGTGGCGCTCTGCGCCCAGCAGGTGCCCTGCGGCGCCGCCGCGGTCAAGGCGCTCGACGCGGCCGGGCTCAAGGTCACCCCCGTCACGCTGGAGCAGGACGTCAAGGCCACCCTCACCAAGGTCGAGCTGGGCGAGGTGGACGCCGCGCTGGTCTACAAGACCGACGTGATCGCGGCCGCGGGCAAGGTGACGGGCATCGAGTTCCCCGAGGCCGACAAGGCGATCAACGACTACCCGATCGCCGCGCTGGCCAAGGCTCCCAACAGTGACCTGGCCAAGCAGTTCGTGGACCTGGTTCTGTCGCAGCAAGGCAAGGACGTGCTGACCAAGGCCGGGTTCGAGGCTCCCTGATGCGCCAGCGGGCCGGCTCGCGTGCTCCGTGGGTGCTGGTGGTGCCCGCCGTACTCGGGCTGGCCTTTCTGGTGCTGCCGCTGGCCGGGCTGCTGATCCGCGCGCCCTGGTCGACGTTGCTGGTACGGCTGGCCGAGCCGGCCGTGCTGGAGGCGTTGCGGCTGTCGCTGGTGTGCGCGACCGTGGCCACCGTGGTGTGCCTGCTGCTCGGGGTGCCGCTGGCCTGGCTGCTGGCCCGCGTCTCGTTCCCTGGGCGGCGCGTGGTGCGCGCGCTGGTCACCGTACCGCTGGTGCTGCCGCCCGTGGTCGGGGGAGTGGCGCTGCTCCTGGTGTTCGGGCGGCGCGGGCTGATCGGGCAGTGGCTGGAGAGCGCGTTCGGCGTGACGCTGCCGTTCACGACGGCGGGCGTGGTCGTGGCCGAGGCGTTCGTGGCGATGCCGTTCCTGGTGATCAGCGTCGAGGGCGCGCTGCGGGCGGCCGACCAGCGCTTCGAGGAGGCCGCGGCCACCCTGGGCGCCTCGCGGTGGACCGTCTTCCGCCGGGTGACGCTGCCGCTGATCATGCCGGGCGTGGTGGCGGGGGCGGTGCTGTGCTGGGCTCGGGCGCTGGGCGAGTTCGGCGCCACGATCACCTTCGCCGGCAACTTCCCCGGCACCACCCGGACCATGCCGCTGGCCGTCTACCTGGCGCTGGAGACCGAGCCCGAGGCGGCCATCGTGCTCAGCCTCGTCCTGCTGGCCGTGTCGGTGATCATCCTGGCCAGCCTGCGCGATCGATGGGTGAGCGGGTCATGACGCTGCACGCCCGCCTGGTCGTCGCCCGGCCCGCCTTCACCCTGGACCTCACGCTCGACGTCGCGCCCGGCGAGGTGGTCGCGCTGCTCGGCCCCAACGGCGCGGGCAAGACCACCGCCCTGCGCGCGCTGGCCGGGCTCGTCCCGCTCACCGACGGGCAGATCATCCTGGGCGACCGGCCGCTGCACGACGTGCCGGTCGAGGAGCGGCCCATCGGCATGGTCTTCCAGGACTACCTGCTGTTCCCGCACCTGTCAGCGCTGGAGAACGTCGCTTTCGGGCCGCGCAGCCAGGGCGTGCCGAAGTCGCAGGCCCGCGTCATCGCCGCCGACCTGCTGGAACGCGTCGGGCTCGCCTCCCAGGCCTCCTCCCGCCCGCGCCGGCTGTCGGGCGGTCAGGCGCAGCGCGTCGCGCTGGCCAGAGCGCTGGCCGTACGGCCTGCCCTGCTGCTCCTTGACGAGCCGCTGGCCGCGCTCGACGCCCACACGCGCCTGGAGATCCGCTCCGAGCTGCGGCGGCACCTGGCCGACTTCGACGGCGCCACCGTCCTGGTCACCCACGACCCGCTGGACGCCATGGTGCTGGCCGACCGGCTCGTCGTCATCGAGCAGGGCGGCGTCGTCCAGCAGGGCGCGCCCGCCGACGTGGCGCGCCATCCGCGCACCGACTACGTGGCCCGGCTGGTCGGGCTCAACCTCTACCGGGGGCACGCCGACGGCATCGGCGTCAAGGTCGGCGAGCTGCTGATCAGCACCTCCGAGCACCTGGAGGGGCCCGCGTTCGTCGCGTTCCCGCCCGCCGCGGTCGCCCTGTACCGGTCGCGGCCCGACGGCAGCCCGCGCAACCTGTGGGAGGCTCACATCGAAGGCATCGAACGGCACGGCGACAACGTCCGTGTCCACCTGCTGGGCCCCATCACGGCCTTCGCCGACATCACCCCGGCCGCCGTGGCCGACCTCGACCTGACGCCCGGCCAGTCGATCTGGGCGTCGGTCAAGGCCACCGAGACCCACGCGTACCCGGCATGAACCACGCCATCTGCCTCGGCGGCCCCTGCCACGGGGTCATGACGGACATCGACCAGGACATCGGCACCCTGGCCGTCCCGGTCCCGCGCACCTCGCCCGACGAGGTCGCCGTCTACCGCATCACCGGCGAGCGCGTCCGCTACAGCGACCAGCCGGAACCCTTCGTGGTGCTGCACTGGGCCGGCTGCTCCTGCGAGGCTTGACCGCCGCGCGGGTCGCATTGAGCCAGGAGCGGTGACGTGCGACGATGCGGGCTGGGGCGTCGAGGGGAGACCATGAGAGTTCGGATCGCCGTGACGGTGCTGGCGCTGGCGGCCGGGTGCGGCACCGGCGGCACGCCCGCCCTGAGCTCCACGCCGGCCTCGAGTTCGGCTACCGCCTCGAGTTCCCCCGCCGCCCAGAAGACGGACGCGCTGCCGCTCTGGCCGTTCTCCAACCGGCAGGAAGCCCGCAACTGGCAGGAGTCCTACCGCCAAGGCGGCCACTCGCCCTGGCACGTCGACGCCGCCTTCACCGCGGTCGCCTTCACCCAGGGCTTCCTCGGCTTCACCGAGCTCGACCAGGCCGTCAAGACCGACATCCGCGGCGAGGACGCCCTGGTCCAGGTCGGCTTCAGCCCGCAGGAGGGCGAGACGCCGCAGGTCGCCGCGACGGTGCACCTGATCAAGTACGGCAGCGGCCCCAACACCCCGTGGGAGGTCGTCGGCGCCGAGGGCTCCGGCATCGCCGTCACCACTCCGGAGTACGGCACGGCCGCCCACTCACCCGCCATGGTCAGCGGCACGCTCACCGGCGCCACGGGGAACGTGCAGATCCGCTTCCTCCAGCCCGGCTCCGAGAAGCCGCTCGCCGAATCCCAGGCCATTCCCGTGGCGGGAGCCTGGCAGACGACGGTCCCGTTCACCGCCAAGACGGATCAGGTCATCACGGTCGTCGCCGCCACCGGCGGGCACGTGGCCGACGTGGAACGCTTCGCCGTGACCGCTGTCACCCCCGGAACCCGCTAGGACATACCCGGGTCCGCCCGCAATGCACTCGAAATCCCGACATGGCAGGATACGCACCTGAATTTGCTGCCTGAGGGAGTGTGCGTGGCTGACAAGGAAACGAGCCCGGGAGCCGTCGAACGGGTGGCGTTCTTCTCCGACGCGGTGTTCGCGATCGCGTTGACCCTGCTGGCCCTGGAGCTTCCGGTGCCGGAAGGCAAGGAGCTCGGGGAGTTCCTGGCGTCCTTCGGCCACCACCGCGACGAGTACGTCGCCTTCCTGCTGGCTTTCGTCGTCGTCGGCGGGACGTGGCTGGCACATCACAAGCTGTTCCGCTACATGGCGGCCATCGACACGCTGCTGATGATCATCAACCTGGTGGCGTTGTTCGCGCTGATCCTGGTGCCGTGGGCCAGCAAGGCGCTCGACACGGCGGAGGACGGGTCGGGCATCGCGCTGTACTCGCTCGTGATGGCGGTGATCGGCTATGCGAACCTGTGGCTCACCCTGCACGCCAGGCGGGCGGGGCTCATGCGGGAGAACACGCCCAAGGATCTGTTCGACGGCATCTGGGTGAAGGCCGCGATCCCGGGCTCCATGTTCGCGGTGTCCGTGCCCCTCGCCCTGGCCATCCAGAGCAAGGTCTACCTCATCTGGCCCGTGGGCTATCTGGGCATCGCCGTCTTCTACACGATCAGACGCCTCACCCGCCCGCGAACCGTCCCTCAGGACCAGCCCGGAACCTAGCCGCACGACCGCCGCTCACCGTCGCAGGTCGCCGCTCAGGTCGCGACCCTGAGCGGCCGGGCTCACGGTCGCGGGTCGCTGGCGGGGCCGAGGGCATGGGCGGCCGGTGCTCAGGTCGCCGGTCTAGCTGAGGGCGCGATTGAGCCGGTCGTACGGCAGGGCGTCCGCGGTCGCGTCGTAGGTGCCGTGCGTGAGCAGTTCCGTGGCGGCGCGGGCGGCGAGGCCGTAGGCGGCCTGGGCGATCGCGGAGCCGAGGCTGACGCGCACCACCCCGGCGGCGGCCAGCTCCTTGACGGCAGGCGCGCCCGCCCAGGTCATCACGGCCACCGGCAAGGGGCCGTCGGCCAGCCGGGCCAGGGCGTCCAGATCGACCAGGCCGGGCACGAAGACGCTGTCCGCGCCGGCCTCACGGTAGGCCGCGGCGCGTTCCAGTACCTCCGCGAGGGAGCCGCTGCCGCCCAGGAAGACGTCCGTGCGGGCGTTGATCCAGACCGGCACCTCGAGGCCGTCGGCCGCCGCCCTGGCCGCGGCCAGCCGTTCCGCCTGCACGGCAGGGGAGTACAGCACGCCGCCCGCCTGCCGGTCCTCCAGGTTCACGCCCACCGCGCCCGCCCGGACCACGGCCGTCACGGTCGCGGCCACGTCGTCGTAGCCGGCCTCGATGTCGGCCGACACCGGCACGCCCACGGCCCGCGTCAGCCGCTCGACCACCGCCGCCACCCGCTCGGCGCCCAGGTCCGCCCCGTCGGGGAAGCCCAGTGACCAGGCCATCCCGGCGCTCGTGGTGGCGATCGCCGGTGCTCCCGCCTCGACGACGGCCACGGCAGATCCGACGTCCCACGCGTTGGCCAGCAGCAGCGGATCGCCTCGACGGTGCATCTCGGCGAACGCCTTTGCCTGCCGTATCTGCTCGTTCGACATGAACCCCATCCTGCTGGCGCCGCCGGCCGCAGTCTGGCCGGATTCGGACACGATGGGGTTCACCACTCGCGCGGGGCGATCAGCTCCTCCGCGTCCGCGTCGGCGAAGCCGTACGTCGAGGCCACGAACCAGAAGTCGTCGCCGATGACCTCCCGCGCGACGGTCTCGATCTCGCTGCCCGCCTCGTCGAACTCGGCCTCCAGGTCGTTGAACTCCTCGGTCGCGGCGTGCGTCAGGGCGTACAGCGCGGGCAGATCCGCCGGTGGCGCGGCCTCGATCCGCTCGCACAGCCGCAGCAGGATCGCCCTGCCCTTGTCGACGAGATGATCGGGAAAATACCCGTCGTCGTACATGCCCTTGAGGAACGGGTGCCCGGCCGCCTGGGGGTTGGTCAGCGTCATGCCGTCAGGCTGCACCACGCCTCCGACAGGACCGGGCTGGACATTTAGTCTTCGTGTAGATAATCTGTGCGCAGGCTAAATGAGGAGGCAGCATCATGTGGGAGTACGAGCACAGCGTGGAGACCACCGCCGGGCGTGAGGTGCTCTGGCAGCACTGGTCGGACATGGCGGCGTGGCCGCAGTGGAACGCGGGCATCGAGAAGATCGAGATCGACGGGCCGTTCGCCGTGGGCACCACGTTCACCATGACGCCGCCGGGGGACGAGCCGGTGACGATGCGCATCATCGAGCTCGTGCCGGGGGAGCTGTTCACCGACGTGATGGACGCCGGGGACATCGTCGTCACCACCGTGCACCGGCTGGAGAAGGCCGAAGGCGGGCGCACGCGGGTGGTCTACCGGACCGAGATCACCGGCCCGGCCGCCGACCAGGTCGGGCCTGAGCTCGGCCCGGCCATCACCGGCGACTTCCCCGACGTGATCGCCGCCCTGGTGGCGCTGGCGGAAGGCTGATCCACGCGAACACCGGGCGGCCGGGCCGCCCGGTCCATGAACCCGAGCGCGGCTGTTAGCGTTACCCCGGAGGGGTGATCGAATGGCCGCCAAGTCGCGCTCGAACCGGCCCGCGGTGCTCGCTGATGTGGCCGAGCTGGCCGGGGTGTCGGCGATGACCGTGTCACGGGTGCTCAACTCGCCCGAGCTGGTCGCGGCCGAGACCAGGGCGCGGGTGCAGGCGGCGATGCGCCAGGTCGACTACCACCCCAACGCCGCCGCCCGCCGCCTGGTCACCGGCCGGTCAGGGCTGCTCGGGGTGGTCAGCATCGACACCACGCTGTACGGCCCCGCCACCATGCTGTACGCCATCGAGCGCGCCGCCAGGCAGAGCGAGTTCACGGTCAGCATCGCCAGCATCGGCATCCTGACCCGCAGTTCCATCGAGGAGGCCGTCGACCGGCTGCGCGAGCAGTCGGTCGACGGCATCGTCATCGTGGCCCCGCACGAGTCGGCGGCCGAAGGGCTCAGCCACCTGCCAGAAGGGCTGCCCGTGGTCGCGGTCGACGCGGGCGAGAACGTGCCGGTGCCCGTGGTCATGGTCGACCAGCGGGCTGGGGCGGTGCGCGCGACCCGGCACCTGCTCAGCCTGGGACACCGGACCGTCTGGCACGTGGCGGGCCCCGCCGACTGGAACGACGCCACCGCCCGCATCGCGGGCTGGCGGGAGGTGCTGGAGGCCGAGGGGCGTCCGGTGCCGGAGATGCTGCGCGGCGACTGGAGCTCGCGCTCGGGCTACCAGCTGGGCAGGAGGCTGGCCGCCGATCCTTCGGTGACGGCGATCTTCGTGGCCAACGACCAGATGGCGCTCGGCGTGCTGCGGGCGCTGCGCGAGGCGGGCAGGAGCGTGCCCGGCGAGGTCAGCGTGGTGGGCTTCGACGATGTGCCCGAGTCGGCCTACTACTGGCCACCGCTGACCACGGTCCGCCAGGATCTGGCCGAGGTGGGGCGGCGGGCGTTCGAGCTGCTGCTCGAGCGGATGGCGGGCGGCGATGACGGGCGTCATCTGATCGAGCCGGAGCTCGTCCTCAGAGACTCCACCGGCGCCGCCCCACGCGACTGACGGTGACCTTTGGCCTGGATCGTGGGAATCGTCGAGCGGCTGGAAACGAGGAGGAAACGCGCCGGCGGCTTTGATGCCTTGCTGTGACTCATACCGACACAGACGAACAGTTCAGCCGGCGGCGATTTCTCCGGCGCACAGGCCTGGCCGTGGCAGCCGGCGCCCTCCTGCCGCTGGTCGAGAGCTCGGCAGGCCGCGCCTCGACCTCGGCGAGCAACGCCGATCCCGATCAGCTTTTCAAGGCCGGCCGGTTCGACGCGGCCGATCGGGGTTATGCGTCCCTGTTGCGTAAGGATCCCGCGAACGCGCACGCTCTCGCGGGACGCGGGCGCATCGCGTTGTTGTCCCATGACTTCCGGAACGCCGAGCGTTTCCTGGCCCGGGCCATCGAACTGGCGCCCGACGACAGCTTCGCCAGACGTCAGCTGGCCGATTGCTTCATCCGGCAGGACGAGGTCGCCCGGGCGGTGCCCCTGCTGCGCGGCACCGGAGACCCGACCGACGCGGCGTTCGCCGACCAGTACGCAGCCGTGGGCGGCAGGTCGTATCGGATGAGCGGCGCGCACAAGACCCGGGTGCCGTTCGTCTCCGTCGATCCCCTGCCCAGCGTGCGAGCCTCGATCAACGGGGCGCGGGCCAGGACCTTCCTGATCGACACCGGTGCCACGCTGGCGCTGCACTCGACCACCGCGCAGGAGGCGAACCTGCGCGCGGTGGCCACCAGCACGACCCATCCTGCCGGGCAGACCCTGACCACTTACCACGGCGTCATGGACTCCTTCCGGCTGGGTGGCATCGAGCTCGGCGACGTTCCCGTGGTCTGGTACGACCTGAGGGTCCCCGACCTTCCTGACGGCACCAAACCGGCCGGGGTGATCGGCACGACGCTGCTCTACCACTTCATCGCCACCATGGACTACGCCGGTCGGGAACTGGTCCTGCGCCGCAAGACCGCCGCGCAGGTGCGCGAGCTGCGGGCCGAGGCCGGACGCGCCCGTACCGACCGCCTGCCGTTGTGGATCGCCGGCGACCACGTGCCGTGCTCGCTGGGCAGCGTCAACGACGAAGGGCCACGGGTGGCCTCCCTCGACACCGGCGGCATGAACCTCGCCATCATGATGAACGAGCAGAACGCCAAGAAGGCGGGGGTCGCGATCGACTACGACCACCCTGAGGACCTGGGCGGAATGAAGGGCTACCCGATCGCCCCGGACAGGATCCGCCTCGGCAGGGCGGAGGCCAGGAACGTCACCGGCCTCGCCGCCGACTGGCCGTGGCTCGGCCTCTTCGGGTTCGACACGATCGGCAACTTCACCCACGAGTTCTTCAAGCCCCGCGCCATCACCTTCGACTACGCGAGCATGGACTTCTATATCAATTGATCGGATCAAGAGTTGACGATATAAAGAGATCGTGCGTGAAGAGACGTCCGAGGACATGTTCTTCCGTGAGCTCGCAGGCACCTGCGCCGAGCTGCGGCAGGCATTCGCCCGACACGTGGGCATGAGCCCTCACCGAGTGCGACTGCTCATCCGGCTCTGGCGTGACGGCGAGACCAGCCACAGCGACCTGCGCCACGTGCTGGCCATCGACGGTGCGAGCGTCACGCGGCTGGTGAAGGAATTCGAGACCGAAGGGCTGGTCAGCCGTCGCCTGGCCCCGGAGGACAACCGCTACACCCTGGCCGCGCTGACCGCCGCGGGCGAGCGGGTCGCGGCCGACCTGGAGCGATCGCACCAGGTGTACCAGGAACGGTTGCTCGACGGCATCACCGCAGAGCAGCGGGAAAACGTGCTGGACGTTCTGCGCCACGTCCGGACGAACATCCTCGAACAGGAGAGTCCATGACAGACGACGTGCGGGCCGCCGCCCGGCGTATGTACGCCGCGTTCAACGCCCATGACCACGCCGCTACGGCGGAGATCTTCACCGCGAACTTCTACAGCCACCCGCTGGGCACTGTCGGACCGCAGAGCGTCACCCAGGCATGGCAACGGTTCCATGAGGCTTTCCCCGATGCCCACGTCGTCGTCGAGGACATGGTCGTCGAAGGTGACACCGCCGCCGTCCGCACCAGCGTGCACGGCATCCCCGGCCAGCCGTCACCCACCATGCTGGAGATCTTCAGGGTGCGCGACGGGCGCATCGCGGAACTCTGGGGCCTGTCCTCCCTGCAGCGCGCCTGACGACTTCCTACGCACGCGGTAGCCAGACGCGCATGGTGGCGGGGCCGCGGTTGCCCCAGCGGTGATAGGGCACCAGCCGCAGCGCCACGTCCTCGCCGTCGTCCCGCGCCTGCACCGCGGTGTACGGCCAGCCGCCCGGAGCCGTGGCACGCACCCTCGCCTGGACCTCCAACTCGACCACACCGTCCACCTCGTGCTCCACCACCGGTGCGACAGGCACACCCACCCGGGCCAGCGGCGGGTCGTCGCCGAGCGCCTCGGCGCAGTACACCAGCGGCCCGCGCTCCACCGCCGCCGTGCCGCGCAGCGCGTCGACGCGGGGATCGGGGAACGTCCACCGCGGCACCATCGGCAGCTCGAGCCTGATCTCGTCCCCCGGCCGCCACCGCCCCTCGGTCGTGGCGTAGCCGGGATGCACGTCCAGGCCGTGCGACATGGTCGCCCCCCTGGCCCACGACGGGACACGCAGCGAGATGCGGCCCTCGCCCGGCTCGAGCACCCGCACCACCACCGTGCCCGACCACGGGTAGCCGGTCTCCACCCGCACGCGCAGCGAGCCGCAGGCGATCTCGCCCGGGGTGAAGTGGTGGATCTGGATGCCGCGCGAGTCGCCGGTGGCCAGGTAGGCGGGCAGCGAGGCGAGCGTGCGGGCCAGGTTGCTCGGACAGCAGGACACGTCGAACCAGGGCGAGCGCAGCCCGCCCTCGGCCGCGTGGTTCACCCCGGTCAGCGGCTCGGCGGGCACCCTGACCTGCAGCGGGTTGGCGTAGAAGAACGAGCGGCCGTCCAGCGCCGTCGCCGTGGCGAGCAGGTTGTACATGGTCCGCTCGGCCAGGTCGGCGTACCTGGCCTCGCCGGTGGCCAGCAGCAGCCGGTGCGACAGCATGATCGACGCGATCGAGGCGCAGGTCTCGGCGTAGGCCCGGTCGGGTGGCAGCTCGAAGTCGTCGCCGAACGACTCGTCGGAGTGCCGCGAGCCCATGCCGCCGGTCAGGTGGGTGCGCGCGGCGACCGTGCGCTCCCACTGCGCCCGCACCGCCGCGAGCAGGTCGCCGTCGCCCGTCTCCACGGCCACGTCGACCGCGCCACACGCCAGGTAGAGGGCGCGTACGGCGTGCCCGCGCAGCACCGTGGCCCGCCGTACAGGGAGGTCGTCCTGGAAGTAGGCGCGGCCGAAGGGGACGTCGGCCAGCGCGGGCAGGCCGCGGCGCTCGACGAGGCGGCGGGCCATCTCCAGGTAGCGCTCGGCGCCTGTCGCGCGGTAGAGCTCGACCAGGGCCATCTCGATCTCGGGGTGGCCGCAGGTCTCGCGGGTGTCCATGAAGCGGCGGCAGACGTGGTCGGCGGCGCGCCGGACGACCGCGGTGAGCTCGTCCTCGCCGTGGCGGCGGAGCCTGGCGACGCCCGCCTGGATGAGGTGGCCGTAGCAGTACAGCTCGTGGCCCCACTCGAAGTCGGTGTAGCGGGCGGCGGGCCAGCGGGTGTTGAGGTAGCCGTCCTGCTCCTGGGCCGCGGCCACGGTGGCCGCCAGTTCGGGCAGGTCGGGGTGGTCGGCCCAGGCCATGGCCTCCAGGAGTTTGTAGACCTCCGAGTCGCTGAACTCCCGGCCGCGGCGCGGCAGGTCGCCGCGGAAGTTGCCGATCCAGCCCTCCTTCTCCATCCACTCCCGGCAATGGGCGATGATCACTTCCCGGTTGAGCCTCACCCGGTCGCCCCAGAAGCCGGGCGCCGGCCGTACCGCGTCGAGACCAAGGGGGGACAGCACGCCCGAGGACGGCAGGACGGGACTAGCCACGCAATGCTCCTGACATGAATCCGCGCACGTAGTGGCGCTGCAGAATGACGAAGAGGATCAGGCAGGGGAGGGCCATCGTCATCACCCCGGCCTGCAACATGCCGTAGTCGATCGCGCCGAACGTGCGCTGCGTCATGCTGACCACGGCCACCGGCAGGGTGAACGACGAGCCGTCGTTGAGCAGGATGAGCGGCGCGAAGAAGTCGTTCCACGAGGCCAGGAACGCGAACAGCCCGACGGTGACCAGCGCAGGCCGTACGGCGGGCAACAGGATCGCGCGGAAGGCGCGGAAGGTGCCGCACCCGTCGACCAGCGCCGCCTCCTCCAGCTCGCGGGGGACGGCCTCGAAGGCGTTGCGCATCATGTAGAGCGCGAACGGCAACTGGAACATGACGAACACCAGCGCCAGGCCCACCAGGGAGTTCTGCAGGCCGAGGTAGCCGAGCAGGACGTACAGCGGGATCAGGATGGTGGCGTAGGGCACCATCAGGATCGCCAGCGTGGCCAGGAACAGCAGGTTCCTGCCGGGGAAGGGGAAGCGGGCGAAGGCGTACCCGCCCAGCGCCGACACCGCCAGCGTCCCTGCCACCGTCATGGCCGACACCAGCACGCTGTTGGTGGCGTAGGTGCCCAGCCCCTCGCCGAAGCCGGCCATCCGCACGTAGTCGCCGGGATCCTCCAGCGAGGCCCAGCCACTCCAGACCAGCGGGAACAGGAACAGGATGGCCAACGCGCCGGCCGTGGTCCAATACCTCAATTCGACCTCCTCAGCACGCGCATCTGCAGCGCGTTGAGCGCGACGAGCGCCACCAGCAGCACCACCGACAGCGCCGCGGCGCCGCCCAGGTCGAAACGGAAGAACGCCTGGCGGTAGATGACCATCACCATCGACACCGTGCTGTTGTCCGGCCCGCCGTTGGTGAAGATGAAGAACTGGTCGAAGGCCAGCAGCGAGCCGGTGATGCTGAGGATCAGCATCAGCGCGATCGTGGGCCGCAGCAGCGGGAGCGTGATCTTGGTGAAGATCTGCAGGCGGTTGGCGCCGTCGCTCCTGGCCGCCTCGTAGACCTCGACAGGGATCGCCTGCAGGCCCGTGAGCAGGATCAGCATGTTGAAGCCCGCGAAGCGCCACAGCACCAGCGCGATCGTGGAGAACAGCGCCATGTTCGGGGTGCCGATCCACCTGACGGGTTCGTGGGTAAAGCCCAGCGCCCGCAGCATCGGATCGATCGGGCCGAAGTCGCTGTTGAGCATGCCGTAGAACAGCAGGGCGGCGGCGGCGAAGCCGACCGCGCCCGGCAGGAAGAACGCCGTCCTGAAGAAGGCGACCCCCGGCCTGCGCTCCTGCACCAGCAGGGCCAGGCCGAGCGCGAGCGCCGACAACAGGACGGTGATGATCACGGTGTACTTCAGCGTGAAGGCGACCGAGTCGAGGAACAGGGGATTGTCGCTGATCTTGGCGTAGTTGTCCGGGGCGTTGAGCGTGGCGGAGCCGAGCAGCGGCCAGTGGTTCAGCGACATCCACACCACCAGCGCCAGCGGCGCGATGAACAGCAGGCCCACGATGGCCGCTGTCGGTGCCGCGAACAGCCAGCCCTGCAGGCGCCTGCTGTGCCAGACGGAGACAGGCGCCCTGGCCGGGGTGAGCGTCATTGCTGGAGCGATTTCGTGACCTCGGCGTTGAGCTGCGGCAGCTTGCCCGGGTCGCCGAACACCGCCTCGCGGGCCAGGCGCAGCCACGGCCCCTGCGGGTCGTTGTAGGTCTGCCCGAACCGCAGCGCGTACGGGGTCTGGCCCTTGGCCACGAGCGAGTTGATCAGCACGACGCGGGGATCGGCGGCCGAGTACTTGTTGCCGGCAAGGTCGGTCCGCGCGAGGACGTCCTTGTTCTTGGCCATCACCTCGACCTGGGCCTCGTCGCCGACCGTCCAGGACAGGAAGTCCCAGGCGGCGTCGGCGTTCTTCGAGGTGGAGCTGATGCCGATCGAGTCGCCGCCGACGAAGGTCGACTCGCCGCCGTCGGGGCCGGCGATCGGGGTGACGCCGATCTTCATGCCGGCGGGCATCAGGCCGAGCGTGGTCGACGGCATCGGCATCACGCCGATCTCACCCTTGGGGAAGAAGCCGGTCCAGGTCGGGCCCTGCTCCTCCTTGGTGGTGGGGCCGGACACGCCCTTGGCGTACAGGTCGTGGTAGACGGCGAAGACGTCGGTCATCGGCGGCCTGTCGTTCAGCGAGGTGGTGCCCTCGGGGTTCATGACCTGGCCGCCCGCCGCCCAGACCGAGGGCCAGAACGTGAAGACGTAGCAGCCGCCGCAGTTGCCGCCGAAGAACGTGCCGTGCACCTTGCCGCCGCTGCCCAGCTTCTGCTGGATCGTGGTGGCCTGCTCGGCGAACTCCTTGAGCGTCGTGGGCCCCTTCTCGGGGTCGAGTCCGGCCTTGGCGTACAGGTCCTTGTTCCAGAACCAGACCGACAGATCCAGGGTGTGCGGCAACGTGTACTGCTTGCCGTCCATGGTGCCGAGCTTCATGTGGGAGGGGGCGAGCGTGTCCTTGAACGGCAGCTTGGCGATGCGGTCGGTGATGTCCAGGAACAGGCCCTGCGAGGTGTAGTTGGGGACGAAGATGACGTCGGAGGCGAACACGTCGGGCAACTGCCTGGCGCCCGCGGCCGCGGCGATGCGCGGCTGGTAGTTGTCGGTCGGGATGACGGTCAGCTTCACCTGGTTCTTGTGTCCGGCGTTGTAGGCCTTGACCAGCCGCTCGCTCTGCGCCTGCGTGGCAGCGCGCGTCCACATGGTGATCGTGACCGGGCCCTTGGCAGGCTCGCCGCCGCTTCCGCAGGCCACGACTGTGAGCGCTAACATCGTCGCGGTGGCGATACCGGCCAGCGGTCGTATCATCGCTGTCTCCTTCGGCGGGGCCCCGAATCTAAAAGGTTTTCGGAAACGTAGAAGAAACGTTGAGGCCTGTCAATGGGTGTTAATGTCCGTTGAGTCCGAAAGGGGTTTCGATACATGGTGAAGCGGCGCGCCACGATCACCGACGTGGCCTCGTTGGCCGGGGTCTCCATCGCCACCGCGTCCAAGGCGCTCAACGGGCGCAGAGACGTGCGCGACTCGACCCGCGAGCGCGTCCTCGCCGCCGCCCGCGAGCTCTCCTTCGAGCCGAACGCGCTGGCCAGGGGGCTGCTGTCGGGGCAGACGCGCACGGTGGGGCTGCTCACCTCCGACAGCGCGGGCCGCTTCGGCATCCCGGTGCTGCTCGGCGCCGAGGACGCCTTCGGCGCCGGGGAGATGGCCGTGCTGCTGTGCGACGCCCGGGGCGATGCCATCAGGGAGCAGCATCACCTGCGGGCGCTGCTGTCGCGCCGGGTCGACGGGCTGATCGTGGTGGGGGAGAGCACCAACCCGCGCCCGCCCCTCGGCCGTGACCTGCCGGTTCCCGTCGTCTACGCCTATGGTCCCTCCGAGGACCCCGGGGACGTCTCCTTCGTCCCTGACGACGTGGCCGGCGCCGCGATGGCGGTGCGGCACCTGCTGGCGATGGGGCGCCGCAGGATCGCCCACGTCACCGGCCCGCCGCACTACCAGGCTGCGCAGGACAGGGCCGAGGGGGTGCGGGTGGCGCTCGCCGAGGCGGGGATCGCCCAGGCCGGGGAGACGCTGTGGGGGCCCTGGTCGCAGCGCTGGGGCAGGCATGCCGCCGAGATGCTGCTGCAGGCCGAGACCGAGGTCGACGCGGTGTTCTGCGGCAGCGACCAGATAGCGGCCGGGCTGCTGGAGATCGTGCGCGAGCGCGGCGGGCGGGTGCCCGACGACATCGCGGTGGTCGGCTACGACAACTGGGAGGTGCTGTCCGCCGAGACGCGCCCCGCGCTGACCACCGTGGACATGAACCTCGAACGCCTGGGCCGCACCGCCGCCCAGCACCTGTTCGCGGCCATCGACGGCAAGGCCACGCCCGGCGTCCACCGCATGCCCTGCCAGCTCGTCATTCGCGACTCGACCGCGCACTAGCGCTACCGCCTTTACCTTCTCACGCATTGACGCGACTGAATGTTAGCGATAACAATCTCCTCCACACGAGCAGAACTTCGTGCTGCTTGATCAATGACCACCCCCTTCGCTAGGAGTCCACGATGAGGTTGGGACGAATCGGTGGCGTCGTGTCCGCCATCGCGGTAGCCGCCGCCATGTCCGCCTGCGGATCCAGCCAGAAGACGGTGGACGTGCAGTCGTCCACCGGCACGAGCGCCGCCGGCGCCCTGATCGGTGTCACCATGCCCACCAAGTCCTCCGAGCGGTGGATCCACGACGGTGACAACGTCAAGGCGGGCCTGGAGAAGCTCGGCTACATGGTCGACCTCCAGTACGCCGAGAACGACATCCCCACCCAGGCCAACCAGATCGAGAACCAGATCACCAAGGGCGCCAAGCTCCTGATCATCGCCTCCATCGACGGCACCGCGATCACCTCGCAGCTGCAGCAGGCCGCCGACAACAAGATCCCGGTCATCGCCTACGACCGGCTGATCCGCAACAGCCCCAACGTCGACTACTACGCCACCTTCGACAACTTCAAGGTCGGCGTGCAGCAGGCCACCTCCCTGCTGAAGGGCCTGGAGGCCAAGAAGGGCCCGTACAACGTCGAACTGTTCGGCGGCTCGCCCGACGACAACAACGCCACCTTCTTCTGGAACGGCGCGATGTCGGTGCTCAAGCCGAAGATCGACGACGGCACGATCAAGGTCAAGAGCGGCCAGACCGACTTCAAGACCGCGGCCATCCTGCGCTGGGACCCGGCCACCGCGCAGAAGCGCATGGAGGACATCCTCACCAAGACCTACAGCGGCGGCGCCAAGGTCGACGGCGTGCTCTCGCCCTACGACGGCCTGTCCATCGGCATCCTGTCGGCGCTCAAGAGCAACGGCTACGGCACCAGCGGCCAGCCGTACCCGGTCGTGACAGGTCAGGACGCCGAGCTCGCCTCGGTGAAGTCGATCGTGGCGGGCGAGCAGTACTCCACGATCTTCAAGGACACCCGCCAGCTCGCCGAGACCACCGTCAAGATGGCCGACGCCGTGCTGAAGGGGAGCAAGCCCGAGGTCAACAACACCAAGGACTACGACAACGGCACCAAGGTCGTGCCGTCCTACCTGCTCGAGCCGGTGATCGTGGACAAGAGCAACTACGAGCAGGTCATCATCGGCGGCAAGTACTACACCGAGGACCAGATCAAGTGATCCTCCGGATGAGCGGGATCACCAAGACCTTCCCCGGCGTGAAGGCGCTGCAGGACGTCAACCTGACGGTCCGCGAGGGCGAGATCCACGCGATCTGCGGCGAGAACGGCGCGGGAAAGTCGACGCTCATGAAGGTGCTGTCGGGCGTCTACCCGCACGGCG
Organism: Nonomuraea sediminis; assembly: GCF_018531495.1. Lineage (GTDB taxonomy): Bacteria > Actinomycetota > Actinomycetes > Streptosporangiales > Streptosporangiaceae > Nonomuraea > Nonomuraea sediminis. The sequence continues at coordinate 188,318 of NZ_JAHDTI010000005.1, read as the reverse complement.
ACTACGAGGGCGAGATCCAGTTCGACGGCCGGCGCTGCGAGTTCCGCGGCATCCGCGACAGCGAGCGCGCCGGCATCGTGATCATCCACCAGGAGCTCGCGCTGAGCCCGCAGCTGTCGATCGCGGAGAACATCTTCCTCGGCAACGAGCGGGCCAGCCGCGGCTTCATCGACTGGAACCGCACCAACCACGCGGCCGGCGAGCTGATGAAGCGCGTCGGCCTGCGCCAGAACCCGGTGACCACGGTCTCCGACCTGGGCGTCGGCCAGCAGCAGCTCGTCGAGATCGCCAAGGCGCTGTCCAAGGACGTCAAGCTGCTCATCCTGGACGAGCCCACCGCCGCGCTCAACGACGACGACTCCGAGCACCTGCTCGACCTGCTGCGCGGGCTGCGGGACGAGGGCATCACCTGCGTGATCATCTCGCACAAGCTCAACGAGGTCATCGCGATCGCCGACTCCGTCACGATCATCCGCGACGGGCGGACGATCGAGACCCTGCCCGCCGAGGGCATCAGCGAGAACCGGATCATCGCCGGGATGGTCGGGCGGACCCTGGACAACCGCTTTCCCGCGCACGAGCCGAAGATCGGTGAGGAGGTGCTGCGGATCGAGGACTGGACGGTCCACAGCCCGTCGCAGCCCGGCAGGAAGGTGGTCGACGGGGCGAGCCTGTCGCTGCGGCGCGGGGAGATCGTCGGCCTGGCCGGGTTGATGGGCGCCGGCCGTACCGAACTGGCGATGAGCGTGTTCGGCCGCAGCTACGGCACGCACATCACCGGCAAGATCGTCAAGGACGGCCGGCCGATCGAGGTGCGCACCGTCCAGGACGCGATCAGGCACGGCATCGCCTACGCCACCGAGGACCGCAAGCGCTACGGGCTCAACCTCATCGACGACGTCAAGCGCAACATCTCCGCGGCCGCGCTCAGCGGCGGATGGGTCGACGAGGGCAGGGAGTACCGCGTCGCCGAGGACTTCCGCCAGAGCATGAACATCAAGACGCCCACGGTGTCGGCCGTGGTCGGCAAGCTCAGCGGCGGCAACCAGCAGAAGGTCGTGCTGTCGAAGTGGATCCTCACCGAGCCCGACGTCCTGATCCTGGACGAGCCCACCAGGGGCATCGACGTCGGCGCCAAGTACGAGATCTACACGATCATCAACCGCCTGGCCGACGAGGGCCGGGCGGTGCTGGTCATCTCCTCCGAACTGCCCGAGCTGCTCGGACTGTGCGACCGCATCTACGCCCTCTGCGAGGGCCGCATCACCGGCGAGGTGCCGCGGAGCCAGGCCACCCAGGAAGGGCTCATGCACCTCATGACCAAAGGAACGACGCGATGACCCTCACCGAGATCCGGCGGGAGACAGCGAGCAGGCCGACCCGGATGAGGATCAACCTGCGCTCCAGCGGCATCTACATCGCCTTCGCGCTGATCGTCGTGCTGTTCTCGGTGCTGACCGACGGCGCGCTGCTCCAGCCGCAGAACATCTCCAACATCATCGTCCAGAACTCCTACGTGCTCATCCTGGCCATCGGCATGATCCTGATCATCATCGCCGGGCACATCGACCTGTCGGTGGGCTCGGTGGTGGCCGTGACGGGCTCGCTGGCCGCGGTCCTGATGGTGAACCTGGGGCTGCCGTGGCCGCTCGCCCTGGTGATCACGATCGTGGCGGGCGGGCTGATCGGCGCCTGGCAGGGATACTGGATCGCCTACTTCGGCATCCCCGCCTTCATCGTGACGCTGGCCGGGATGCTGCTCTTCCGCGCGCTCACCCTGACCGTGCTGGGCAACCAGGGCATCGGGCCCTTCCCCGACCCGGTCCGCACGCTGGCCAACGGCTTCACCAACGGCTACCTGGGCAACGTCGGGCTCGGCCCGCTGGGCGGGGCGGACCTGTTCAGCCTGCTGATCGGGCTGATCGCCGTCGCAGGCATGGTCGCCGCGCAGTGGCGCACCCGCAGCGCCCGCCGCGGTTACGGCCAGGAGGTGGACTCCGTGGCGGTGTTCGTGGTCAAGATGGCCGCCGCCGCGGCGCTGATCCTGTTCCTGATCGTGCAGCTGGCCCGCTTCAAGAACCTGCCGTGGGTGCTGGTGCTGCTGGCCGCCCTGGTGCTCGGCTACTCGGTGATGGCCAACCGCACCGTGTTCGGCCGGCGGATCTACGCCATCGGCGGCAACCTGCAGGCCGCGGTGCTGTCCGGGATCAAGGTCAAGCAGATCGTCTTCTGGATCTTCGTCAACATGGGCGTGCTCGCGGCCGTCGCCGGCGTCATCTTCGCCGGCCGGCTCAACCAGGCGGGTCCGACGGCGGGCGCCAACTTCGAGCTGGACGCCATCGCCGCCGCGTTCATCGGCGGCGCGGCCGTGCAGGGCGGCGTGGGCAAGGTCGTGGGCGCGATCACCGGCGGGCTCATCATGGCCGTGATCAACAACGGCATGTCCCTGATCGGCTCGCCGAGCGAGCGGGTGATGCTCGTCAAGGGCGCCGTCCTGCTGGCGGCCGTGGCCTTCGACGTGTGGACCAAGCGCCGCGCCGGGGCCGCACGATGACGGCAGCCGCCGACAGGCCCCGCCCGCCGGTGATGTCCGACGTGGCGAGGGCCGCCGGGGTCTCCCACCAGACCGTCTCGCGCGTGCTCAACGATCACCCGAATGTGCGCGGCGAGACGCGCGCCAGGGTGCTCGACGCCATCGACCGGCTCGGCTACCGGCGCAACCTGGTGGCCAGGGCCCTGGTCACCAGCCGTTCCAGGACGCTCGGCGTGGTCAGCTTCGACACCACGCTGTACGGCCCGGCCAGCACGATCTACGGGATCGAGCAGGCCGCCAGGACGGCCGGCTACTTCGTCAGCATCGTGAGCCTGAAGTCGATCGACGCCGCCAGCGTCCGCGACGCCATCGGCTATCTGGCCGAGCAGGGCGTGGACGGCGTCGTGGTGGTCGCACCCCAGCGTTCGGCGGCACGCGCGCTGGAGAGCCTGCCGCCCGGCCTGCCGGCCGTCGCCGTGGAGGGCTCGCACAGCGCCGACGTCTCGGTCGTCTGCATCGACCAGGTGGAGGGCGCCCGCCTGGCCACCCGACACCTGCTCGACCTGGGCCACGAGACGGTCTGGCACGTCAGCGGCCCCTCCGACTGGCTGGAGGCCGAGGGCCGCCACGAGGGCTGGCGCGGCGTGCTGCGGGAGGCCGGCCGCCCGGTGCCGGAGGTGCTGCCCGGCGACTGGAGCCCGCGCGCCGGCTACGAGGCGGGCCGGCGCCTGGCGGCGATGGCCGAGGTCACCGCCGTCTTCCTGGCCAACGACCAGATGGCGCTCGGCGCGCTGCGCGCCTTCACCGAGGCGGGCGTGAAGGTGCCCGAGCAGATCAGCATCGTCGGCTTCGACGACATCCCGGAGTCGGAGTTCTTCTCGCCGCCGCTCACCACCGTCAGGCAGGACTTCGACGTCGTCGGCCGCCACAGCATCGAGGTGCTGCTCAGGCAGATCGACACCGCAGGCCCCGACACCTACGAACGGCTCGTCGTGCGTCCCCGCCTGGTGGAGCGCGCCAGCACCTGGAGTGTGATGTGAACGTTAACAGCCATGTGGTCGGCGTCGACTTCGGCACGCTGTCCGGCCGCGCCGTGGTGGTCTCCGTCCACGACGGCACCGAGGTGGGCAGCGCGGTCCACGAGTACGCGCACGGCGTCATCGACACCGCGTTGCCCGGCACGGACGTGCGGCTCGGGCCCGACTGGGCGCTGCAGTCGCCGCAGGACTGGATCGACGTGCTCCGCCTGGCCGTGCCCCGGGCACTGGAGGCGGCGGGGGTCGCGCCCGAGCAGGTGATCGGCATCGGGACCGACTTCACCGCCTGCACCGTGCTGCCGGTCACCGCGGACGGCACCCCGCTTTGCTTCGAGACGCCGTCGCTGCCGCACGCCTGGCCGAAGCTGTGGAAGCACCACGCCGCCCAGTCGCACGCCGACCGCATCAACGCGCTGGCCGCCGCGCGGGCCGAGCCCTGGCTGCCCCGCTACGGCGGCAAGATCTCCTCCGAGTGGGAGTTCGCCAAGGCCCTGCAGGTGCTGGAGGAGGACCCCGGCGTGTACGGCAGGGCCGAGCGCTGGATCGAGGCCGCCGACTGGATCGTGTGGCAGCTGACCGGCGTGGAGACCCGCAACGCCTGCACCGCCGGGTACAAGGGGATCTTCCAGGACGACGCGTACCCCTCGGCGTCGTTCCTGGCCGAGCTGCACCCGGACTTCCCCTCCCTCGTCGGCAAGCTCGCCGTACCGGACCTGGCGCCCCTCGGCGGCCTGGCAGGGCGGCTGACCGCGCGGGCGGCAGCCTGGACAGGCCTGCCGGAAGGGATCGCGGTGTCGGTCGGCAACGTGGACGCGCACGTCACCGCGGCCGCCGCCGACGCGGTCCGGCCGGGGCAGATGGTGGCGATCATGGGCACGTCCACCTGCCACGTGATGCCGTCCGACCGCCTGGCCGAGGTGCCGGGCATGTGCGGCGTCGTCAAGGACGGCATCGTCCCCGGGCTGTGGGGATACGAGGCCGGGCAGTCGGCCGTCGGGGACATCTTCGCCTGGTTCGCCGACCGCTTCGTGCCCGCCTCCTACATCGAGCGGGCCGCCGAGCAGGGCATCAGCGTGCACGAGCACCTCACCGCGCTGGCCGAGCGGCAGGCCGTCGGCGAGCACGGCCTGGTCGCCCTGGACTGGTTCGGCGGGAACAGGTCGGTGCTGGTGGACCACGACCTGTCCGGTGTGATCGTCGGTCAGACGCTGGCCACCGCGCCCGAGGACGTCTACCGGGCGCTCATCGAGTCCACCGCGTTCGGCGCCAGGACGATCGTGGAGACCTTCGAGAAGTCCGGCGTGCCCGTGACCGAGTTCGTCGTGGCCGGCGGGTTGCTGAGGAACCGGTTCCTGCTGCAGGTCTACGCCGACGTGCTGCGCCGCCCGCTGTCGGTGATCGGCTCCGACCAGGGGCCCGCGCTCGGCTCGGCCATCCACGCGGCCGTCGCCGCCGGGGCCTACCCGGACATCCAGAAGGCCGCCGCGGCGATGGGCCGGCGCGCCGAGGCGGCCTACGTGCCGGACCAGGAGCGGGCCGACGCCTACGACCGGCTCTACACCGAGTACCGCACGCTGCACGAGATCTTCGCCGACGGGCGGATGGCGCACACGCTGCGCGCGATCAGGAACGGGGCCAGGGCATGAGAAGGACCGTCTGCGACCTGCACGCCGAGCTCGTGCGCAACAACCTGGTCGCCTGGACCGCGGGCAACGTCTCCGGCCGCGTCCCCGGTGAGGACCTGTTCGTCATCAAGCCCTCCGGGGTCTCCTACCAGGAGCTCACCCCGGACAAGATGGTCGTCTGCGACCTTGACGGCAACCTCGTCGAAGGGGACCACGCGCCCTCCAGCGACACGGCCGCGCACGCCTACGTCTACCGGCACCTGCCCGAGGTGGGCGGGGTGGTGCACACGCACTCCACCTACGCCTCCGCGTGGGCCTCGCGGGGCGAGGCGATCCCGTGCGTGCTGACCGCGATGGCCGACGAGTTCGGCGGTGAGATCCCGGTCGGGCCGTTCGCGCTGATCGGCGACGACTCCATCGGGCAGGGCATCGTGGCGACGTTGAAGGGTCACCGTTCGCCCGCCGTACTGATGAGGAACCACGGCGTGTTCACCATCGGGAAGGACCCGAAGGCCGCCGTCAAGGCGGCCGTGATGTGCGAGGACGTGGCCCGCACCGTGCACGTGGCCCGCCAGTTGGGCCAGCCCGTGCCGATCCCGTCCGCCGACATCGATCGCCTCTACGACCGCTACCAGAACGTCTATGGGCAGAGGAGCTAGCGTTGACCATCTGGTTTCTGACCGGCAGCCAGGGATTGTACGGCGAGGCCACGCTGCGGCAGGTGGCCGAGCAGTCCCGCGCCATCGCCGCCGAGCTGCCGGTGCCCGTTACGTGGCAGCCGGTGCTCACCGACGCCGCGGCCATCAGGCGGGTGATGCTCGAGGCCAACGCCGACGACCGGTGCTCGGGCGTGATCGCGTGGATGCACACCTTCTCCCCGGCCAAGATGTGGATCGCCGGGCTGGACACGCTGCGCAAGCCGCTGCTGCACCTGCACACCCAGGCCAACGTGGCGCTGCCGTGGAGCTCCATCGACATGGACTTCATGAACCTCAACCAGGCCGCGCACGGCGACAGGGAGTTCGGCCACATCCAGACCAGGCTCGGCGTGGCCCGCAAGACCGTGGCCGGACACGTCAGCGACCCTGCCGTCGCGGCCAGGATCTCCGCCTGGGCGCGGGCCGCCGAGGGAGCGCGTGAGCTGCGTGGGCTCAAGCTGGCCAGGTTCGGCGACAACATGCGCGACGTGGCCGTCACCGAGGGGGACAAGGTCGAGGCGCAGCTCCGCTTCGGCGTCTCGGTCAACACCTACGGCGTCAACGAGCTGGTCGAGGCTGTGGAGGCGGTCCCCGATGCGGACATCACCCAGCTTGTCTCGAAATATCAGGATCTATATAAGGTGGCCGCCGAGCTGCTGGGAGAGCGGCACGAGTCGCTGCGGTACGCGGCCAGGATCGAGCTGGGCCTGCGCGCGTTCCTGGAGGCGGGCGACTTCAGGGCGTTCACCACGAACTTCGAGGACCTCGGCGGGCTGCGGCAGCTACCCGGGCTGGCCGTGCAGCGGCTCATGGCCGACGGCTACGGCTTCGGCGGCGAGGGCGACTGGAAGACCAGCGTGCTGCTGCGCACGATGAAGGCCATGGCGCCCGGCGGCACGTCCTTCATGGAGGACTACACCTACCACCTGACGCCGGGGGAGGAGCTCATCCTCGGCGCGCACATGCTGGAGGTGTGCCCGACGATCGCCTCGGGCACGCCGTCGTGCGAGATCCACCCGCTGGGCATCGGCGGGAGGGAGGACCCGGTGCGGCTGGTGTTCGACGCCCAGCCGGGACCGGGCGTGGTGGTGGGGCTGGCGGACCTGGGCGACAGGTTCCGCCTGGTGGCCAACGAGATCGACGTCGTCGCGCCGCCCGAGCCGCTGCCCCGGCTGCCCGTGGCCCGCGCGGTCTGGCGTCCCCGGCCCGACCTGCGCACCTCCGCCGAGGCGTGGCTCACGGCGGGCGCCCCGCACCACACCGTGCTGTCCACCGCGGTCGGCGTCGAGGAGCTCTCCGACCTGGCCGACATGCTCGGGGTCGAACTCCTGGTCATCGACTCCGCGACCACGTCTCGCCAGTTCGCCAAGGAGCTGCGCTGGAACCAGGCCTACTACCGGCTCGCCCAGGGCTTCTGACCGGCCTCACCCGGCCCGGATGACGGCGCGGTCGAAAGGCTTGCCGTTCGGGTCGACGGCCGTGAGGGTCAGCGCGTCCCGGGTGACCTCGACCGCGGTGAAGTGATGGCGTACGGCTGCCGCCACCCGCTCCGGCGTGCCGTGGCAGGCGCGCAGGGCGTAGAGGGCGGCGCCGCCGCCTCCGGTGACCACGTAGGTGACGCCGGCGGGGGAGACGAAGCGCTGGTAGTTGTGGTCGTGGCCGTTCAGCACGAGCGCGACCCGGTGCCGCTCGAACACCGGCACCCAGAGCCGGTCCACCGCGGCCGTCGAACCGTGCTCGGAGCAGGACCAGGCGGGCTGGTGGAAGACGACGACGCGGAAGCGCGGCCCTGGCGCCGACAGCCGCTCGTCGAGCCAGCGGGCCTGGGCCTGGTCGGGGTGGTTGGCGTCGAGGAAGAGCACCTGCACGCCGGCCAGTTGCCGGGCGTAGGGCAGCCCGGGCAGGTCGAGGTGTGTCAGCTGGTCGGGTCCGTTGCCGTCCTGTTCGTCGTGGTTGCCGAGCGTGGCCCAGATCGAGCCGCGCCAGCGGGAGTAGGGCTGGTCGATGGCCTCGTCGAACCGCTCGGGGTCGCCGTCGGGGTAGACGTTGTCCCCGGTGCTGACCAGCGCGTCGACGCGGTGCCCGGCATCGGCCCAGCGGCCCATGGCCTTGGCGACCGCGCGCTGGTCGCTGCCTGCCGTACCGAAGTCGCCCAGGGCGATGAAGCCGCTCCGCGAGGGCGTGGCTCGCGGGGGCGACGTGGCAGGGGCCGGCGCCTGCGTGGTCGGGGTGGCGGGCGGACCGGGAGCGGTGCACGCGGAGAGCGCGATCGCCGCGGCCGCCGTTACGGGCAGCAGGCGCATGCCCTCACGGTAGCCGGGCGGTGAGGCGGAGCTTGGACTGTTTGTGCGGTCCCTTCTCCCAGTCCTTCATGAACGTGGCCGTGAAGCCGTGCCTGGCCGCCAGCTCGACGAGGGTCTCGGTGCGGTAGTAGAAGTCCTCGCGCAGCACGTGGTGCTCGGTGCCGACGGTCCTGTCGAAGGTGAAGTCGAAGTGGCCGTCCGGCCGCATGATCCGGCCCACGTGGGCCAGGCACTCGTCGATGACCGTGATGGGGGTGTGCGAGAAGACGCTGTGCGCGTGCACCACGTCGAAGCGCTGGTCGGGCAGGAAGTCGAAGGTGAGGTTGTCGACCAGCCTCAGGGTCGGCTCCTTGCCCTGCAGGCCGTGCCGTACCACGGTCTTGTTGGCGGACAGCAGGATGTCGGGCGAGATGTCGAGGCCGTAGTAGTTGCCCGCGTCGAGGTAGTCGATGAAGCGCCAGCCGGCGCGCAGGTTGCCGCAGCCGATCTCGAGGACCCGGTGGTCCGGCTTGAGCCCGTGGCGCAGCAGGTACTCGAACTGGAGCTTGCCCAGCTCCAGCCAGCGCTTGTGGGTGTGGCTGCCGACGGCGCCCTCGGGGTCGCGGGCCACGTCCGACTTCATGACGGCGCGGTAGTAGCCGACGTGCCCCTTGGTGGTGGCGCGCAGCCACAGGTCGCGCGCCATGCGCCGCATGTAGGGCGGCACCTTCTTGGGATTACGCAGCGCGTAGCGCAGCTGATAGACGGGATTTGAGCGATTTGTCAGGGTACCCATGTCATCTCCCTTTCACGGTAGGTAGGCGGTCCATCCCCGGGTGAGGGGGTTCTTGCCCCAGGTCCGGAGGAAGGGCGCCGGGACGGCGTCGCCGCGGGCAATCACGGCGACGTGCTCGCCAGCGGTACTGGCGAGAGGTCTGGGCAGGGCAGGGGTGGTGGGCCAGACGCGCACGCCGAACGATCGGCAGCCGACGTAGTAGGCGACCTGCACGGCGTCGTCGCCGTACAGGAAGCACGGCCGCGTGAGGCCCATCGCGGCCAGGCGGCCGGCGATGACCTCGTCGGCCTTCCTGGTCGCGAGCCGCATCGGATTGGACACCCACAGCGCCAGCCCCTGCAGCGCGAAGTGCGCGGCCAGCCCGAGCGCGACCAGCCCCACGCCGACCACGCGCGGCCGCCACGTCAGCATCCAGTCGGCCCCCTTGGCGATCGGGATCGCCAGCAGCGCGTAGCAGGGCAGCAGGAAGCGCGGCGCCGCGTAGTCGACGAAGAAGAGGTACGGCAGGGCCAGCGACACCCCCGTGGCGGCCGCGAGCCCCACCTCGGGCAGCCGGTCCCGCGCGGCGTACAGCCCCAAGCCCGCCAGCAGCGGGATGGTGATCCACCACACCAGCCAGGGCATCAGGACCGCGCCGCACGCGGTCGGCGGGCGGCACAGCAGCGGCCCGTCGAGCGCCCTGGCGTGCTTGATCAGGGAGGACGTCAGGCCCGTGCGGTTGTCGGCCGCGGCGGCCTGCCAGCGCGCGGCCAGGCCGCCGAAGCGGATCCAGGCCTCGGCGATCCACTCCACCCAACCTGCCACGAGCCCGCCGATCACGGCGAGCGCGAGGCCGCGGCGGCCCCGCCGTACCAGGAGGAGGGCGGCCAGCAGCGGGAGCGCCAGCCACAGGCTGTCGGAGGGCCGCACCAGCGCGACCAGGCCGACGCTCACGGCCAGCCCGGCCAGCGCGCCGCGGCCGCCTTCACCTCTGGTGATCTGGAGGTAGCAGCCCGCGGCGGCCACCGCGCCGAAGGCCACCCACATGTTCGGCATGGCCTCGTTGCCGTAGAAGATCGCCAGCCACAGCGAGGAGAACAGCAATGCGGCCAGCGGGACCACCGCGCCCAGCCGCAGCCGCAGCCAGGTGCCGAACGACAGGTACAGGGCCAGGCCGGAGGCGAGGCTCAGGTAGATCCGCAGCGCGGTCACCGACGACGTGAGCACCACGATCGGCGAGACCAGCAGCGGGATGCCCCGGGCGCGCGGCGCGGTGAACTCGGCGGCGGGCACGCGCGGGTTGACCTGGCTGACATAGACGGCTTCGTCCCAGCCCAGGCCCATACGCGGCGTCACGACCAGCAGTTGCACGGCAACGTAGGCGACCGCTATGACCGCCAGCCATTTTTTCACGCCGCCTTTCTTACAGCGATCACTGCCATGGACCGCCTCCCGAGAGTCGTGTGTTCGGTCCGGATTCGGCAAAAGGTCCGAGGTCAGCGCGGCGTTAACCCGGTGCTTAGCCGACGCTGGCTGGATGCTTCCTAGGGTTTGCCTCATGAGACGGTTCGTGGTCGTGAGCGTGCTGCTGGTGACGTCCTGCAGTGCCGCGCCCTCCAGGGCGGCCGATCCCGCGCCTACCCCCACCCCCACGCCCTCCCCGTCGCCTTCGCGTGCGCACTCGGTCGCACAGCACAAGAAGGCGGCGAACGTCTACTCCCACGACGCGCCGGGGATGCTGAGCCCGAAGGTCGCGGACCTGAAGCCGCGGGTGTACGTGCCCAACAGCGAGTCCAACACCCTCGACGTGATCAACCCGCGCACCTACAAGGTCGTCCACCACTACCAGGTGGGCAGGCGGCCGCAGCACGTCGTGCCCTCATGGGACCTGAAGACCCTGTGGGTCAACGACAACGACGGCAACCAGCTCACCCCGATCAACCCGGTGACCGGCCGCCCGGGCAGACCGGTCCCCGTCGACGACCCGTACAACCTGTACTTCACCCCCGACGGCTCCTACGCCCTGGTGATGGCCGAGCGGAACAACCGGCTCGACTTCCGCAACCCGCACACGATGCGGCTGATCCGCTCGATCAACCTGCCCTGCAGGGGCGTCAACCACGGCGACTTCACCGCCGACGGCTCGAGGTTCCTGCTGAGCTGCGAGTTCTCCGGCCAGCTCGTCGTCGTCGACTGGCGGCACCACCGGGTGCTGAAGACGCTCGGCGGGATGAACATGCCGCAGGACGTCAAGCTCTCGCCCGACGGCCGCCTGTTCTACGTGGCCGACATGATGGCCGACGGCGTGTGGATCATCAACGCCCGCACCATGAACCGGACAGGTTTCCTGCGCACCGGCCGGGGCGCGCACGGACTGTACGTCAGCCGCGACGCCCGCCGGCTGTACGTCTCCAACCGCGACGAGGGCTCCGTCTCCGTCGTCTCCTTCGCCAAGCAGAAGGTGGTCCAGCGCTGGCGCATCCCCGGCGGCGGATCTCCCGACATGGGCGGCGTGTCCGCCGACGGCAGGCAGCTGTGGCTCGCCGGGCGCTACAACGGCGTCGTGTACGTCTTCTCCACCGCGACAGGGAAGCTGCTGCACAAGATCAGCGTGGGTCAGGGGCCGCACGGCCTGTGCGTGTACCCACAGCCAGGCCGCTACTCCCTCGGCCACACGGGGGTCTTCCGGTGATCGACCGCCGCCACCTGCTCGCCTCCGTCGGCCTGCTGCCGCTGGCTGCCTGCGGCTCGCCCGCGGAGCCCGCCGTCCGGGCGCCCGCTTCCCCAGTGCCGGTCAAGCCGCCGGTCGCGACGCCGGTCAGGCTGCCGGGTGAGGTGGTGCACGGCCGGCGCGACCGTCCCATGGTCGCGCTCACCTTCCACGGCGCGGGCCCGTACGGCCTGGCCGAACGGCTCCTCGGCACCGTCGAACGGCACCACGCCCACGTCACCGTGATGGCGGTCGGGACCTGGCTCAACAGGTCGATCGCCGACCGCGTCACCGGAGCCGGCCACGACCTGGGCAACCACACCATGCACCACGTGGACGTCTCGGCCCTGCCCAGGAACAGTGCCCGCGCGGAGATCGAGGACTGCGCCGCCCGGCTGAACGCGCTGACCGGCTCCAGCGGCGTCTGGTTCCGGCAGTCGGCCGCCCGTCACGCCACCTCGCTCATCCGGGAGCTGGCCAGGGCGGCCGGCTACCGGACGTGCCTGTCCTACGACGTGGACTCCGGCGACTACCTGGATCCGGGGGAGCGGGCGATCACCGGGAACGTGCTGCGTGCCGTACGGCCTGGCAGCATCGTCAGCCTGCACCTGGGCCATCCCCAGACTCTGGCGGCCCTGCCCCGTATCCTCGACGGCCTCCACCGCCGCGGGCTGCGTCCCGTCACCGTGACGGAACTGCTCCGCTGATGAAGCCCGGCCGCGTGTCCGCGCCTACCGGCCGAACAGCGCCCGCTTGGCCGGCCTGAGGGGGGCCGGCCAAGCGGGCTTGGCCTGTTTGTCGGTGGCGGGTCATAGGCTCTGGCCCCATGGCCAAGGTGCATCAGCTCAGCCGTCAGGACGCGCGGCGGGCGGCCGTGCGCGCCCAGCTCCTGCAGCGCGAACGGCCGGACGGCCTGCTGTCGGTGGTGCGCGGGCTGACCCTGCTGCAGCTCGATCCGATCAGCGCGGTCGCGCCCAGCGCCGACCTGGTGGCCTGGAGCAGGCTCGGGGCCGCCTACTCGCCGAGCGATCTGCGGGCGGCGCTGGAGGATCGGCGGTTGGTCGAGCTGCGGGCCCTGGTGCGGCCCGCCGAGGATCTGGCGCTCTACCGCGCCGCCATGGCAGTCTGGCCGGGCAGCGGGGAGCTGACGGGCTGGCGGCGGCAGTACCGCGACTGGGTCCAGGCCAACGACCGCTGCCGCAGGGACATTCTCGACCGCCTGCGCGACCGGGGGCCGTTGCCCTCGCGGGAGCTGCCCGACTCCACCGACCAGCCGTGGAGCTCCACCGGCTGGACGAACAACAAGAACGTCACCCAGCTGCTGGAGTTCATGGTGCAGCGCGGCGAGGTCGCCGTGGCCGGTCGCAAGGGCCGCGACCGGCTGTGGGACCTGGCCGAGCGGGTCTACCCCGACGGTCCCGCGCTGCCGGTCGAGGAGGCCGTGCGGGAGCGGGACCGGCGGCGGCTGCGCGCGCTGGGGGTCGCCCGCGCCCGCACCGGGGAGTTCCCCGTCGAGCCCGCCGACGTGCGCGAGGCGGGAGAGCCGGCGGTCGTCGAGGGCGTCAAGGGCGAGTGGCGGGTCGACCCCGCGATGCTCGACGGGGGGTTCGAAGGGCGGGCGGCGCTGCTGTCGCCGTTCGACCGCCTCGTGCACGACCGCACCCGCGCCCAGGAGCTCTTCGAGTTCGACTACCAGCTGGAGATGTACAAGCCCGCCGCCAAACGCCGGTGGGGCTACTTCGCGCTGCCGATCCTGTGGGGCGACCGGCTGGTGGGCAAGCTCGACGCCACCGCCGACCGCAAGGCCGGCGTGTTCACGGTCAACGCCGTCCACCAGGACCAGCCCTTCACCGACGCGATGACCGCCGCGGTCGACGCGGAGATCGCCGGCCTGGCGGGCTGGCTCGGACTCGATCTGCGCCGGGCGACCTGATGCCGGTGGCCCGCCGTACCGTAGGAGACCCACGAAGGAGGCACCCATGACGACCCTGCCCGACCGGCCGAACACGGCGCTGCTCGTCATCGACGTCCAGAACGGCGTGATGGCCGGCGCCCACAACCGCGACGGCGTCATCGCCAACATCAGCACCTTGCTCGGCAAGGCCCGCGCGGAGAACGTGCCCGTGCTGTGGGTGCAGCACTCCGACGAGCATCTCCCGCTCGGCAGCGACACCTGGCAGTACGTGCCCGAGCTGGTCCGCGACGACTCCGAGCCGCTGGTGCACAAGACCTACCTCGACTCCTTCGAGGACACCGACCTGGAGGCGCGGCTGGCCGAGCGCGGGGTGGGGCACCTGGTGGTCGCCGGGGCGCAGACCGACGCGTGCATCCGCTCGACCCTGCACGGGGCCATCGTGCGCGGCTACGACGCGACGCTCGTCCAGGACGCGCACACCACCGAAGACCTCAGCCCGTACGGCGCGCCGCCCCCCGACCAGGTGATCGCCCACACCAACCTCTACTGGCAGGAGCAGCGCGCCCCCGGCCGCCTCGGCGGCACGGTCGCCACCGCCGAGGTCAGCTTCACGGCGTGACGGTGGTTCCTGACCAGCCGTAGACCCTGTCTTGGCCCTACCGGGTCGCCGAACGGGTACGCCTGGCTGCATGGCGCTGCCGCGATACGCGCCCATGATGGCCCAGCTCGGAAGCCTGCCTCCCGTCGCAGACCGGGAGGCGTGGGCCGCGGAGATGAAGTGGGACGGGGTGCGCGCCGTACTCTACGTCGAGGGCGGCGCGGTCACGATCATGTCCCGCAACCTGCGCGACGTGACGGCGGCCTATCCCGAGCTGCGGATGATCGCGGGCGCGGTGCGGCGGCACGACGTGGTGCTGGACGGCGAGATCGTGGCCTGGGACGAGGCGGGACGGCCGAGCTTCAGCCGGCTGCAGAACCGGATGCACGTGCGCCACCCGGCCCGGGTGGCGGAGCTGGTGCGGGCGGTGCCGGTCACCTACCTGGCGTTCGACATCATGCACCTGGACGCGGACCCGGTGATCCACTCCTCCTACGTGGAGCGGCGGCGGCTCCTGGAGAAGATCGTCGAACCGGGAGCGCGCTGGGAGGTGCCCGTCGCGTTCACGGGCGACCCGGTGGCGGCGCTGCGGCTGGCGGATCAGCTCGGGCTGGAGGGTGTCGTGTGCAAGCGGCTGACCTCGCCTTACACGCCCGGCCGCCGGTCGCCGTACTGGATCAAGATCAAGAACGTGAAGCACCAGGACGTGATCATCATCGGCTGGAAGCCGGGCGAGGGCCGCAGGGCGGGCACGCTCGGATCGCTCCTGCTGGGGGCGCACGACGAGAACGGGCGGCTGCGGTTCATCGGGCACGTCGGGACGGGCTTCACCGACGCCATGCTGAACGACCTGCGCGAACGGCTGGCGCCGCTGGAACTCCAGGACCCGCCGGTCGACGACGTGCCGCGGGACGTCGCCAGGGGCGCGCGTTGGGTGCGGCCCGCGCTGGTCGGCGAGGTGCAGTACGGCGAGTGGACCCCCGACCACCGCCTGCGCCACCCGTCATGGCGAGGTCTGCGCTACGACGTGGAGCCGATATCGGTGACGCAACCGGGACTGCCCAAGGCCGGATGATCCGGACTCCTGCGTCACCGCGGCAACAGTTTGAGCGTCGTGGAGCGGGCCTCGTCGGCCAGCATCGGGTCGACGTAGCGCGGGCCGTACCTGCTGTACTTGGTCTGGTAGACGGTGTCGATCTGGTCGTTGACCTGCGGGTCTTTCTCCTCCGCGAAGGTGACGTCCTTGTCGATGCCGCCCGCCTGGATGTGGCCCTCGTGGCGGATCTGCGTGGTCTGGAACCAGGCGCCTTCTCGGCCACGGTAGGAGCGGACATAGAGGTCGTCGCCGACGCGGACGACCCAGATCGTCACAGGGCCCTGCGGCGTCCCGTCGCCTTGCGTCGGCGAGATCTCCAGCTCCTCGGCGGTCCCGATCGCGTCGAGTTCGGTGCTGGTCCAGCTCATCGGGCCGTCTCCGCGGGATCGATGAGGACCTTGAGTGCCTGACGGGCGGCCATCGCGCGGTAGCCGTCCGGCACGCCGTCCAGGCCCACCGTGCGGTCGAAGACCTTGCCCGGCCGCACCCTGCCCTCGAGCACGTCGGGCATCAGCTCCTCGATGTAGGCCCTGGCCGGTGACACGCCACCCGTGAGAGTGACGTTGCGCATGAACATCTCGAACCCGATCGGCCCCAGCTCGTACTGCGGCGCGCCGACCCTGCTCACCGTCCCGCCGTCGCGGACCACGCCGAACGCCGTCTCCAGCGCCTGCTCGGTGCCGACGCACTCCAGTACGGCATGTGTCCCGTCACCGCCGGTCAGCTCCCTGACCCGCTCGACGCCCGCCTCGCCGCGCTCGCCGACCACGTCCGTGGCACCGTACTCGACGCCGAGATCCGTGCGGTCCTTGTGCCTGCCCAGCAGCAGGATCCGCTCGGCGCCCAGCCGCCTGGCGGCCAGCACCGCCAGCAGCCCGACGGCGCCGTCGCCGATCACCGTCACCGCCGTGCGCGGGCCGACCCCGGCCTTGACCGCGGCGTGGTGGCCGGTGGGGTACACGTCCGACAGGGCCAGCAGCCCCGGCAGCAGCTCGGAGTCCTCGCCGACGGGCAGCTTCACCAGCGTGCCCTGGGCCTGCGGCACCCGCACGGCCTCGCCCTGCGCGCCGTCCACGCCGTCACGGGCCCAGAAGCCGCCGTTCGGGCACGAGGTCTGCAAGCCCTCGACGCAGAACCGGCAGGTGTTGTCCTGGTAGGCGAACGGGGCCACCACCAGGTCGCCGCGCCGGATCCCCGACACCTCGCCGCCCACGTCCTCCACGACTCCCAGGAACTCGTGGCCGATGCGCTCGCCGTACTCGGTCGGCGGCATGGAGGCGTAGGGCCACAGGTCGCTGCCGCAGATGCACGAGCGCACCACGCGCACGACGGCGTCGGTGGGCTCGCGCAGCACCGGGTCGGGAACGGTCTCCACCCGCACGTCGCCTGCCCCGTAGATCAATGTCGCTCTCATCGGACGTGCTCCCCCCATTCGATCTCGCCCTTCGGGCACTACCCACCAAACAGGCATCAGAGGGGACGCAGCACGCAGAGTTTGCCCATTCCGGGTGAGGCCTAGGGCGAAGGGTGGACGACCGCTCGGTCCGCGGCCCGCGGGCCTTCGAGCTCAGCGGCCGGGGTTGACGGCGAGGACGCAGGCGACGGGTGGGGCGAGGTCGAGGAGTTCGGTTCTCGGCTGGGAGAAGCCGGCCGACTGGAGGAGTGCCGTGATCGTGCGGGCGGCCTCGAGCGAGGTGTTCCTCGTGGCGCCCGGGGTGCGCGGCTGGGAGACGATCGCGATGCGGCCGCCGGGCGCGAGTCGCCGGCGCAGGTCGTCGAGGCGCTCGGCGGGGTCCGGCCAGAAGCCGAGGGAGTTGACGGCCAGGACGGCGTCGAAGGGCCCGTCGAGGGCGGGCGGCAGCCGGTCGACGGCGCCCTGGATGAGCGTGACGCGCCCGGCCCTGACGGCGGCGGCGTTGCGCCGGGACGCCTGCCGGAGCATCACGGCTGAGTGGTCGACGCCGTAGACGTGCCCCGAGGGGCCGACCCGGCGGCTCAGCTCGGCGACGGCGAGACCGGGACCGAAGCCGACCTCCAGGACCTTCTCCTCGGGCCGGACGTCGAGCAGGGCGGCGACCCAGCTGTTGCGCAGGCGGTTGGAGTCGCGATGGGCCATCACCCAGCCGGCCACGCTCCCCGCCGCGCCCCGGGGACGGCCGAACTGGCGGACGACGGCCATGAGGATGGTCTGCTTCATCGTTGTCTTCACGGCTGACAGCCAACGCCTTCAAGTACGCTTGAAGGCAAGATGTCCGAGCCACTGCTGACCGTCGGTGAGCTGGCGCGCCGCGCCGGGGTCGCCACCTCGGCGCTGCGCTACTGGGAGGAGCTCGGGCTGCTTCCCGCCCCCGACAGGATCTCGGGGCAGCGGCGCTACCCCGAATCGGCCGTCACGCTGGTTGGCGCCATCCTGCTGCTGCGTGACGCCGGGTTCTCGCTGGCCGAGCAGAAGGCGCTGCTCGCCGCGCGCGGGGTGGCGCCCGAGGAGTGGCGGCGGCTCCAGGTGCGCAAGCTGGAAGAGCTCGACGAGCGGATCGCCAAGGCCCAGGCCGCCCGCGAGGCCATCGAACACAGTCTGCGCTGCGGTCATGACGACATCCTGCAGTGCCCCAACTTCGGCGCCATCGTCCTCGCCCGCCTGGAAGGCCGGTCCCTTCGCGAAGCCCACGCCGACTTCCACGAGCCACCGGACCCGCCCGGCTGAGACGCGGGCGAGACGCCCGTAAAAGCCGCGCGGCCACACCCGCAGCAGTGACCGGCGTCGTCGATGACCGCGGTCATCGCCGGGTGGCCGGCGGCCCGCCTTGCTGGTGCCGACCTGCTTCACGGTGAACCTGGTCAGCGGGCCCTTGCTGAAGACGCTCGGCCGGCGGTAGTTGCCGCGCTGCCCGGGGTTGTTGGCGAACTCGCAGCGCTCGCCGAGCTTGTCGGCCGGCTGTACGAGGGGCAGTCCCGCCGTGCGGCGGGTCGCGGCGCTCATGGCCGTGCACGCCTTCTTGGGGACCGTGTACCCCACGGTCGTGGGGGTGGGCGCGGGCTGACACCGATCGAGGACGGGCGGGCGACAGGGCCGCGCCAGGCTCGTGACAGCGGGTTCTCATTACGTTGCGGATGTGAGCGGACGGGTGACCTATGCGGCGGTGCTGGCCGTACACGAGTTTCGGGCGATGTGGCTGGCCGAGCTGGCCTCCATCCTGGGCGACCAGCTGGCGCGCGTCGCGCTGGCGGTGCTGGTGTACGACCGGACGGCCTCGGCGGGGCTGACCGGGCTCACCTACGCCCTGAGCTATCTGCCGTCGATGGCGGGCGGGCTGCTGCTGTCGGGGCTGGCGGACAGGTATCCGCGGCGGAACGTCATGGTCGTCGCCGACGTGGCGCGGGGCGTGCTCGTGCTGCTCATGGCCGTCCCCGGGACGCCGCTGTGGCTGCTGTGCGTGCTGCTGGCGGCGCTCACGACGTTGCACGGGCCGTTCAAGGCGGCGCAGCTGGCACTGCTCAACGACGTGCTCGAGGGGGAGAGCTACACGATCGGGCTGGCCATCAGGCACATGACGATCCAGGCCGCCCAACTGGCCGGGTTCGCGGGCGGTGGCGCGCTGATCGCCGTGCTGAGCCCCAGCCTGGGGCTGGCGCTGGACGCGCTGACGTTCCTGGTGTCCGCGGCGCTGGTGTGGGGCGGCGTGACCAGGCGGCCCGCTCCGGCTCCGCGCGGCCGCGGCGAGGCAGGCGTGAAGTGGTCGGTGTGGAAGGACCCGGGGCTGGTCGTCCTCCTGCTGCTCGCCTGGCTGTGCGGGCTCCACGTGGCACCGGAGGCGCTGGCCGCGCCGTACGCCGACGATCTCGGTCAGGGGGCCGTCGCGGTCGGCATCCTGATGGCGGCCGATCCGGCGGGCAGCGTGATCGGGGCGTTCCTGTTCACCCGGCTGCTGTCGGAACCCGTCAGGATCCGGCTGATCGGGGTGCTGGCCGTGGTCGCGGGGATCCCGCTGCTCTTCGGGTTCCTGTACCTGCCGCTCCTCGGGTCCGTCGCGCTGTTCGCGATCTCCGGGGCGTTCTCCATGGCCTACCACACGCAGCTGGGCGCGAGCTTCGCGCGCAGGCTTCCCGATTACGGCAGGGCGCGCGGGCTCGGCGTGCTGTCGACCGGCGTGACGACCGTGCAGGGCGCCGGCGCGCTGCTCGTGGGTGTGGTGGCCGACCGGGTGGGCGCGGGCTGGGCGATCACCCTGGCCGGTGCCGCGGCCGTCCTGCTGGCGATCCCTTGCGCCTTCACCTGGGCCCGGCTACGTCAGGAGTCACCGGAGCCCGCACGGTGATCGTGTCCGTTTCATGCCATTGTCCGGAGGTGACCCTCTGTCACGATCCTTTCACAGTGCCGGTGTTTAGTCAGAGCCATGTCAGGCCCTGAGTTGTACCATCCAGGTGGGGGAGGGGCCGTTCACACGGTCGTCATTTCGGGGGCCTATCCGGTCTCGCGGGCAAGCGGATCGGGGATTGGTGATGAACGGATGAGCTCCGACGACGTCACCTTCCAGGTGCTCGGCCCGTGGAAGGTCCGCCTCGGAGAGCGCCTCGTCACGATTCCTCCCGGCCAGCTACGCGTGGTCCTGGTGTCGCTGCTGCTGTCGGCCGACGAGCCGGTGTCCGTGGCGACGATCGCCGACCGGCTCTGGCCGGAGCGCCTGCCCGACAGCCCGCGAAGCGCGGTGCACACCTACGTGACCCGGCTGCGGAAGCTGCTCGGACGCCACCTCATCCTGACCGCCCCCGAGGGTGGCTACCTGATCAGGGTCCCGCCCGACCAGGTCGACGTGCACCGCTTCCGCGACTCCCTGTCGCGGGCCGGCGGCGCGCGGGACGAGCTCGAGCTGTTACGGGCCGGGCTGCGCTTATGGCACGAACGGCCCTTCAGCGGGGTGAGCGCCACCTGGCTCGACCACGAGGTGATCCCGCAACTGACGGAGGAGTGGTTCAGAGCCACCGAGCGGCGCATCGACCTGGAGCTGGCGCAGGGCCCACCAGGGGGATCCGTGCCCGAGCTGTGGGAGCTGGCCAACCGCTACCCGACCCGCGAGGGTCTGTGGCTCCGCCTGATCTCCGCCCTGCACGAGGCGGGACGGCGCTCCGACGCGCTGGACGCCTTCCACCGCATCCGAGCCGTACTGAGCGAGGAACTCGGCATCGATCCGAGCGCGCGGCTGCTCCAACTGCACCGCACCATCCTGCTGGGCGGCGCCACGGCCGGTGAGCAACCCCGGCCACGCCAGCTGCCCCACGACATGGTCACCTTCAACGGCCGTCACGAGGAGCTGGCGCAGCTCGACGCCACGCTCGGCACGGGCACCGAAGCCTCCCCGGTCATCGTGACCATCGACGGCGCGCCCGGCACCGGCAAGACCACGCTGGCCCTGCACTGGGCCCACCGCATCGCCCCCCGCTTCCCCGATGTCCAGCTGTACTTGAACCTGCGCGGTTACGGACCCGGCGCCGCGATGTCGCCGGCGACCGCCGCCGAGACGCTGCTGCGCTCGCTCGGCGTGGAGAGCGCGCTGATCCCCAGCGGCATCGAGGAGCGCTCGGCGCTGCTGCGCACCGCGCTGGCCGACCGCCCGGCCCTCATCCTGCTGGACAACGCCCGCGACGCCGACCAGGTCCGCCCGCTCCTGCCCGGCACCTCGGGCCTGGTCATCGTCACCAGCCGCAACCAGCTGCGCAGCCTGTCCATCAGGGACGGCGCGCACCGCGTCACCCTGGGCCCGCTCTCCGAGGAGCAGGGCGCCGCGCTGCTCACCGCCACCATCGGACCCGACAAGGCCGCCAGCGACCCGGGCGCCGTGATCAAGCTCGTCAACCTCTGCGACAGCCTGCCCCTGGCCATCGCGATCGTGGCCGAGCGCGTCCTGCGGACGCCGACGGTGACCGAGGTGGTCGAGGCGCTGGAGGACGAGAAGGCCAGGCTGAGCGGCGACGGCCCGCTGGGGGATCTGCGTGCCGCGCTGGCGGGGTCGTACACCGCGCTGAGCGCCGACGCGGCCGCGATGTTCCGCATGCTGGGCCAGCACCCGGTCGGCGAGATCGGGCTGGAGACCGCGGCGGCACTGGCCGACGTGCCGATCGTGCGGGCGCGGGAGTCCCTGGACCAGCTCGTCGCCGTCCACCTGCTCGAGCAGCGCCGCCCGCACCGCTACGAGCTGCACGACCTGATCCGCCTGTACGCCGTCGACCTGGCCGATCCGGCGGACACGTTCGCGCGGCGGCGCCTGCTCGACTGGTACCTGTTCGCCGCCGTCAACGCCGACCGCACGCTGCACCCGAATCGCCGCCGCGACTTTGTGGCCCCCTACGAGAGCAGGACCCCCGTGCCGTTCCTGGCCGACGCCGCGGCGGCGCTGACCTGGTTCGAGCGGGAGTACGAGTGCCTGCGCGCGGTGATCGGCTGGGCCGCGGCCAACGGGTGGGCGGGCTACGCCTGGCGCACCACGATGGCGATGACGTCCTTCCTGGACGCCAGGATCCCGTGGCGCGATGGCCTGGATCTGCTCGAGCATGCCGTACGGGCCGCGAGAGCGGCGGACGAGCCCGCCGGCGAGGCCTACACCTTGAACTCCGTCGGCTGCATCCACCTGGACAAGGGCGAGAACGACCTCGCGTTGGGCTACTTCCACCGGGCGCTGGAGAAGTTCAGACAGGTACGGCACGAGCGGGGCGAGACCATGATGCTGGGCAACATCAGCCTGGTCCACGCCGAGGCCGGCCATCACGAGGAGGCCTACCGGTACGCGACGCTGGCGCTGGCACGCTGCGAGCGGCTCGGCTACACGCGCGGCAGGGCGATCAACCTGGACAACCTGGGCGTCGCCTACACCATCAACGGCGAGTACGAGAAGGCGCTGAGCTGCCTGCACGAGGCGCAGGCGATCTACACCGAGCTGGGCGAGCGCGCGGCGATGGCCGAATGCCTGCGCCACACGGCCAGGGCGCACCGGGCCATGGGCGACATCGCCAGGTCGATCCGCTGCATGCGGGAGGCCGTCACGCTCAACAGGAGCCTGCGCAACCGCCGTTGGGAGGCCCTGGATCTGGCCGAGCTCGGCCAGATCCTCGTCCAGGCCGGACACCCCGGCCTGGCGCGGGACGTCACCAACGCCGGCTACCTGATCATGGCCGAGCTGGCCGACCCGAGGGCCCAGGAGATCAAGGCGGCGCGGGACCAGATCACCGTGGGGCGGGCCCGCTAGCTGCCCGACTTGCCGACGAGCGTGAGGGCCCAGGCCAGCAGGCCGAAGGCGATGGTGGAGGTGATGACGCGCACGAGGTTGAAGCTTGCCCACTTGGCCTCGTCGAAGCGCTCACGGGCCGCGGCGACGTCGATGGTGGCCGGGTTGCCGGCCGCCTTGAGGGCGTCGTTCATCGGAACGTTGACCGCGATCGTGATGACGAACGCGATCAGGTAGAGCACGAACGCCACGGCGATCCAGATGAACGGCGCCTTGCCCCAGTACAGGACCCCGGCCAGGATCGTGAACAGCAGCGCGCCCATGAAGCCCCCCGCCATGAACCAGGGGTTGATGATCGCCCGGTCCATCGCCTGGAAGGCGCCGACGAACGTCCGGTCGTCGGTCTTGGCCAGGCCGGGCATGACCGTGTGCCAGTAGAGGACGAAAGCGCCTGCCACGAAGCCCATCGTCAGCGTCGCGGCCATCAGCGCGATCACGCGCAAGGTGTCCATATGTCCTCCAAGCAGAGCAAAGTTGTGGCCTCTGATCTTAGGGACTCCAGCTTTCACCAAGCTGTCAAGGCCCAGGAGTTGGTCACCAGGTCCAGTGGTCGTGCAGGTCGGCGCGCCACGACTTGGGGAAGTACTGCTGGATCTTGAAGGCCATGCCGATGCCCTTGGCGATGAACTGGTCGCGCTCCAGCTTCCTGGTGATCGGCTTACCGGGCGTGCCCTGGTCGTCCCACCACGACTCCCACTGCTTGATGCAGGTCTGCCCCCGGTCGTAGGCGTTGGAGCAGGGGGCGGGCGGCGACCAGATCTGGGTGTGCCCGAACGTGACGACCTTCCCCGAGGACTCCTCGGTGATGGTCCCCCAGGCCTTCAGGCAGTACGCGGCCGCTGGGATGTCCCATTTGACGTAGTGCTGCGACCCCGACGACGCGAGCGGCCGCAGGTTCTCGCAGCGCGCGTCGCCGATCTGCTCCTTGGTGATGCGCAGCTTGTAGTACGTCCCGTTGTCCGCCCAGCCGTCCAGCATCACCCAGTCGCCGCGGTGCACGAACGTCTCGGAGTAGCTCGGCGGCCACGTGGCCGGATCGCCCCAGCTGATGCCCGACGTGGTCGAGGACTGCGGCTTCCACGCCCACTGGCCCGCCACCTTGCCGTCGGCCCAGTACTGGCCCGCGCTGCGCTCGGCCATGCGCGAGTACTGGCCGTAGTTCTCGCCTGTGTCGGCGTGCGCGGGTACGGCGGTGCCGGCCAGCACCGCCGCGGTCACGGTCATCAGCCCCGCCCTGACCGATCTCATCGAGCAAGCCCCCTTCCTGACGCTCCCGCTTGCCGGAGGCCAGGTTGTCGCGATCATGTTCACGTGACTGAGGAGGCTACAGGCCGGAGCGCGCATGTTGAGGACATCGCCCTTTTAGGACATGGATCCTCCGTGATCGGCAGGTCAGGCTGGGCGGCGCAGATCGAGGACAGCCTCGCCCGCGCCGTCTCCGGCTGAGCCCTCAGATCACCTCGAAGGTGCTCATCATGGCCATGTCCTCGTGTTCGAGGTTGTGGCAGTGCAGGACGTATCGGCCCCGGTAGCCGGTGAAGCGGGTGATTATCTCCACCGTCTGCGCCTCCCGCAGCTCGAGGGTGTCCTTCCACTCCGCGGGCCCGTCGTCCGACACCAGCTGGAAGGAGTTCAGGTGCAGATGGAAGGGGTGGGCGACGTCGCTGGTCAGCCGCCAGATCTCGAGCTGGCCGAGGCGCGGGCGGGCGTCGACCCGCCGGGCGTCGAAGGGCTTGCCGTTGATCAGCCAGCCGGGGCCGCCGCTGCTGAACTCGAAGTCGCGGGTGACCGTGGCCTGGGCGGGGTCGAGCCGTTCGACACGTGACAGCGTCGCGGGCACCGCCGAGTCGTCGCGGGCGTTCCGCTCCACGGTGAAGCGCATCACCCTGGCCTGCGGGCCGTCACCGAGCAGGTTGCGCAGCTCGACCTGGTCGCCGACGCGGTAGGCGGCGAAGTCGACCACCACGTCCGCGCGTTCCCCCGGCGCCAGCCGTACCCGGTCCAGGCGGCGCGGGGCGGCGAGCAGGCCGCCGTCGCTGCCGATCTGGGTCAGCGTGCCGCCGGGCGACAGGGCCAGCTCGTAGGCGCGCGCGTTGGAGGCGTTGAGCAACCGCAGCCGGTAGCGGGCCCGGTCGACGCCGAGCCACGGCCAGGGCGCGCCGTTGACCAGGATGACGTTGCCCAGCACGCCGCCCATGTACGTCTCGTCGTGGCGCGGCGGGTAGGGCATGGTGCCGTCGGAGTTGAAGGAGCGGTCGCAGATCAGCAGCGGCACGTCCCGCTCGCCGTGCGGCAGCGGCAGCGCGGCCTCCTCCTCGTCGCCGACCAGGAAGAGGCCGGCCAGCCCGCGCCACACCTGCGGCCCGGTCTGGTCCATGCGGTGGTCGTGGTACCACAGCGTGGCCGCCCGCTGCTCCAGCGGGAAGACGTAGTCGCGGTGGGTCCCCGGCTGGACCAGGTCGGTGGGGTAGCCGTCGGAGTCCGGCGGGGTGTGCCCGCCGTGTAAATGGGTGACGGTCGGCACGCCGAGCGTGTTCGTGACGCGCACCACGGTCCTGCGCCCGCTGCGCGCCTGGATGGTGGGTCCGGGGAACTGCCCGCCGTACCCCCAGATCGGGGTGCGCAGGCCGGGCAGGATCTCCACCTCGGCCACGCGCTGCACGAGCTCGTAGTAGTCGGCTTGGCCGTCGCTCTTGTACGGCTTGGCCACCGCGGGCCGTGGCAGCGGCACGGCGTACGGCGTGGGCAGCCGCGCGGTGCCGTTCAGCTGCGCGGGCTGCGGGGTGCCGCGCAGCAGCGAGCAGCCCGAGAGGGTCAGCGCTGCCCCGCCCAGGCCGAGCAGCGCCTGCCGCCTGGTGAGCCTCACGCCGCGACCGCGTCGGTACGGCGGGCCGGCCAGACCTGCCCGAGCCGCATCATGCTCGCGCCGAACATCATCACGCCGAGCGGCACGTGTACGGCCTTCACGTGGCTCACGCCCAGCGCGATCTGGACCAGCGTCGCCAGGAGCATGGTCACAGCGGGCGAGATGGCGTTCCGCCGCCGCGTCATCAGCGCGGCGACCAGGTGCAGCAGCACGGCGACCGCCACGGCGATGGCCGTGGTCATGTGCGCCGTCCGCCCGCCGGCCGTGGACAGCAGCAGCCCGGCGGTGATGGCCTGCACCAGCAGGGCGATGGTCTGGATCGTGATCGCGATGCGCAAGAACATGGGTGTCTCCCTCAACGGGTCGAGACCCGGACGACGATCGGCACGCCGGGTCCTCATGACCCGAAATCGTCGTCCACCCGCGCTCGCGGAACGTCACACAGAAAGCGCATTCGCCCGTACCACGCAGGGACGAAAGCCCGCCGGATCTACGCCCCCGGGAGTACACCTGGCGGGTTATGTGGCTCCTTCGCCGGTCCGGCCGGTGGATCCCGGCTGGACGCTGGGGATCAGGTGCACGAAGAACAGCGAGATGAGTCCGGTGAGCACGAGGATGGCCAGGGCGGCCTTGAGCCCGACGATGCGGGCGTCGGCGTTGGCCTGCAGCGCCGCCTGGGTCACCTCGGCGGGCATGCCGGCCTCGTCGAGGGCGGTCTTCAGCTGGGCGTCTGACAGGAAGGGCACGCCGGCGACGAGCTGGACCTGCGCCTGCTGCTTGACCTGCGCGGGGATCGCCGGGTTGAGCTCCACGGCGGTGAGGAACGAGGTCGTCAGCATGGTGATCATGATCGAGGAGGCGAGCGCGGTGCCGATGGAGGCGCCCAGGTTCGTGACGGTGTTCTGGACGCCGCCGACCTCCGCGCTGCGTTCGTCCGGCACCGCCGAGACGGTGACCGCTCCGAGCTGGGAGGCCAGCGTGCCCATGCCCAGGCCGATCAGCAGCAGCGGAACGGTGACGATCTCGGGCCCCGAACCGGCCTCCAGCGCCGCGAGCAGCACGACCGCGCCCAGGATCACGGACAGCATCCCCGCGCGCACCAGCCGCCGCGGGGAGGCCTGGGGAAGCAGGCGGGGGATGGCCAGCGCGGCCACCAGCAGCGGCAGGGAGAGCGGCATGATGCGCGCGCCGGTGGCCAGGGCGGACAGCCCGAGCGCGACCGACAGATACAGCGGGATGACGACGAAGACGCCCATCTGCGTCAGGTACTGGAAGAAGAACATCGTCAGGCCGCCCACGAGCTGCCGGTTGCGCAGCAACTCGGGGTCCACCAGGGGTTCCTTGCCCCGCCGCACGACGTGGCGCTCCCACTGCATGAACAGCCAGATCAGGAACACACCCGCCAGCATGAGCCACACGACCGGTGAGATCCCGAACCAGGAGGGCCCGCCCGGCTTGGGGGCGAACCAGCCCCACACATCCGATTGCAGCACGCCGTAGACGAAGACCCCGAGCCCCAGCGCCGACAGGACGGCCCCGATGACGTCGATGCGCGGGTGGCGGTCCGGTGGCGCGTCGGCCACCCGCCGGGCGAGCAGCAGGATGACCAGCACGATCACGACTTCCCCTGCGAACACCCACCGCCAGGAGAAGTAGGTCGTGGCGAGCCCGCCGATGAGAGGACCGACCGCGATCGCGATCGCCCCTGCCGCCGCCACCAGCCCGTAGGCGGCCGGCCGCTGCTCCTTGACGAAGTTTCCCGCGACCAGCGCCACGATCGCGGGCAGGATCAGCGCCGCACCGACCCCTTCGAGAAACGACCAGCCCAGCAGCAGAACGGGCAGGTTCGGGGCTATCGACGTGGTGAACGATCCGCAGCCGTAGATCACGCACCCGATCGTGAACGCGCGCTTACGGCCGATGATCGCCCCGAGCTTGCCGCCGGGGATCATGAGGACGGCCATGACCAGCGTGTACGCCGCGATCGCGCCCTGGACCCCGGCCACCGTGGTCCCCACGTCCTTGGCCACCGTCGCGATCGCCACGTTCATCACGGACGTGTCGAGCGCCATCAGGAACTGCCCCGACGCCAGCGTCAGCAGGACGAGCCTCGCCGATGCGGCCTTCTCCGATCCACTCACACCTGCATGTTCACGACAACGGTGCCGAGCACCTCGTCGGCTCGCCGTAGATGTGCAGGTCTTGACGTCAGGATCGGGCGCGCCGGGTGAGGATCTCGGCGGTCTCAGCGTCGGCGGGGAGGAAGGCTTCCAGGCGCAGCTCGGACAGGGTGACGTCGACCGCGGTGGCGAAGGAGGTGAGCGTGGTGATGAGGCGGAGCTCGCCCTCGGGCACGCGCAGGCGCAGCGGTACGGCGAAGCCGAGATGGCCGGCGGGCGGGTCCGCGTCGGGAAGGTAGCCGTCGAGCTCGGCGACGAACCCGTCCAGGCCGGGGTCGGGGCTCTGGCGCAGCTGGTCGCGGAGATTGCCGGTGATGTGGCGGCCCCACTCGGCCAGGTTCTCGACCCGGCGGCCCATCCCGTCGGGGTGCAGGGCGAGGCGCAGCACGTTGATCGGCGGCTCGAGCAGCGCGGGCGCGGCGCCCTCGGACAGGACGGCGAAGGCCGCGTTGGCCGCGACCAGCTCGCCGTACGGCTTGACGACCACCGCCGGGTAGGGCAGGTGGCCATCGAGGATGCGATCGAGGGCCTCGCGCACCGGGCCGAGCTCGGGGGCGTCGAGGCTCGACTCCGCGTAGACGGGGGCGAAGCCCGCGGCGAGCAGGAGGTCGTTGCGGTCGCGCAGCGACAGGCCGAGCGACTCGGCCAGCCGTACCACCATGGCGCGTCCGGGACGAGAGCGGCCCTGCTCGAGGAAGCTCAGGTGCCGCTGGGTCGTGTCGGCTCTGATCGCGAGGTCGAGCTGGCTGAAGCGGCGGCGCGTCCGCCACCGCCGCAGCTCGTGAGCGAACTGGTCAGGTTCCGCCAACACCGTCATGTCGCTATTCATACCGGATGCCTGATGCGGCGCCATTCCCTGCAGGGAATCGCGGTACGGCAGGCAAGCCAGCACCATGCTGCACATGAGCAAAGAATTGGCAGACCGTTACGTCGCCCTCTGGAACGAGCCCGACCCCGCCACGCGCAGCGCGCTCATCCGCGAGCTGTGGGCGCCCGATGGCAACCAGGTGCTGGTGGACCCGCCCGAGGAGATCCGCGCTGCCGCCGCCGCGATCGCCTTTCCCGTGCCTCCGCTGGAGGTCCACGGGTACGACGCGCTGGAGGCCAGGGTGACCCGGGCCTACGAGATGTTCGTCGAGCCGGGCGAGCACGTCTTCGAGGCCGCGGGGGAGCCGTCCGTCCTGCTGTCCAACGTGATCGCCATCCGGTGGTCGATGGTGTCGACCGCCACGCGCGAGGTCGTCGGGGGCGGGCTGGACGTGGTGGCGCTGGACGGTGAAGGCCGGATCCGCACCGACCACCAGTTCATCGGGGCGAGCTGATGCGTTTCACCAGGATCGCCCGCACCCTGGACGGCGGATCGGCGTTCGAGGACGGCGAGATCACTCTGGCCACGCAGCGGGTGGCCGACGGGGTGCCGGACATGGCGGTGGGCGCGGTGCCGTCGAGCGGCGGCGTGCAGTTCTTGCGGAGCGCCGCGTTCGACAGCACCGCGCACCCGGCGCCGCGCGAGCAGTGGGTGGTGATGCTGCGCGGGACGATCGAGGTGACGGTCAGCGACGGCAGCAGCCGCCGCTTCGGCCCCGGTGACCTGGTGCTCGCCGCCGACACCACCGGGTCGGGGCACGTCACCGCCGGCGTCGGCGAAGCGCCGTTCGAGGCCCTGTTCATTCCCGTCGGTTAGGGGATCAGCACGGTCCGCCGGCCCCGCTGGTCGAGGTCCCACACCGTCCGGGCCTCGGCGAGCGGGACCCGGTTGACGTCGATGCGCAGCTCGCCTTTCGCCAGCAGGACCATCAGCTCGTGGAGCTTGGCGGTGATGAGGTCGACGGGCGCGGCGTTGCCGCTCCCGGCGCCGACGATCTCCAGGCTGCTGCTGCGCAGCACCTCGGCGGGCAGGCTGATGTGCGAGCCGGCCATGACCCCGACCTGGACCAGCCGGATCGGCGCATGCCGGAGTTCCATGTCGGTGGTTCCCAGGGAGCTCAGCAGCACCTCGGTCGGGTGTCCCCACAGGTAGTCGAGGACGACGTGGTAGTCATGGGCGGCAAAGGCCTCGCGCAGCGCGTCGTCGGGCTGGGAGAGCTGGATGGTGGCGTCGGCGCCGAGCCGCGGCAGTTCTGCCAGGACGCCCTCGTTACGGCCGGCCGCCACGACGCGCCCCGCGCCCATCCGCCTGGCGAGCTGGACGGCCAGCTTTCCCGTGACGCCGGTGGCGCCGAGGATCAGCACGTTCTGCCCCGGCTCGAGCTTGCCCCGCCAGTCCAGCCCCATCCATGCCGACAGCGCCGGGTTCTGCGCGGCGGCCGCGGTCTCGTCGTCCAGGCCGTCGGGGATCTCCTTGCACCACTCGCGGGCGGTGACGGCGTACTCGGCCATGGTCCCCGCGGGCGAGCCGAACAGCACCCGGGTGCCGTCGCCCAGCCGCCCGGCGGCGATGAAGCCCAGGACCGCCGGCAGTGCCGCGGGCTTGGAGTAGTGGGTTCCCGCGGCGTGCGCCCGGTCGAAGTTGGTCAGCGGGCAGGCCGTGACCTGTACGAGTTCCTGGCCGTCCGCGGGCACGGGCTCGGGAACGTCCTCGACGCGGGGCGGCTGGCCGAGCTCGTGGAGGACCACGGCCTTCACGACGGCTCCTGGCCGAAGAAGGCGGCGATCCTGCGCTGCCAGCCCACCAGCACGCGCGGCGGACGGGCGGCTGAGTGATGCGCCGAGTGATTCCACGAACGGCCGTGCCGCGTCCTGCCCTGGTGGCCGGGCGGCAGGTCGGCGTGCTCGGGGACTCCGGGCACGAGGTGCGTCGTCCGGTGGAGTAAATCGCGGATCATCGTTCCTCCAGATATGGCGTACGACGTACGTTGATAACGTATGCCGTACGTTATATGTACGCTGTACGTCATGTCAACGGAGGAGAGTGCGCTGCCGATCTGGGCGCGGCCGGAACCGCAGACCCGTGGCCCGCGCTTCAGCCGTGCGCAGATCGCCGCGGCAGCGTTGCGGATCGCCGACCAGGAGGGCTTCGACGCGGTGTCCATGCGCAACGTGGCCTCGAAGCTGGGCGCGGCCACCATGACCCTCTACAACTACGTGAAGACCAAGGACGAGCTCGTCGCCCTGATGGACGACGCGCTGATGGCCGAGGCGCTGGTGCCCGAGGGGGAACTGCCGGAGCACTGGCGGGACGCGATCACCATGATCGCCCGGCGCACCTGGGCGGCGCTGGTCCGTCACCCGTGGGCGGTCGTCTCGCTGCAGGGGGCCCAGCTCGGCCCGAACGCCATGCGCCACTTCGAGCAGTGCCTGGCCGCGCTCGCCGGCACCGGGATGGACGACACGGCCAAGTTCGACCTGCTGGCGCTGGTGGACTCCTACGTCTTCGGCAGCGCCCTGCGCACGGGGGAGTCGTACGCGCGCGCCAGGACGGCGCAGTCCGACCCCGAGACCACCAACGCCCTCATCGAGTACGGCATGGCCCAGCTGGCCACCGGCCAGTACCCGCACACCGAGGCCCTCCTGGCCGGCCGCGACCCGCGAACCAGCGACGACGCCCCCGCCCCACCCATGGACGAGCAGGGACTGAAGGACCAGTTCGAACGCGGCCTGCAAACATTGCTCAACGGCATCGCCTGACCGCCCAGACCAGCGCTCCTCGTTTCGTCACCCGCACCGGAGCCTCGACGCGAAGCGCCGCATCCCGAGCCGCCGCCTCGGCCAGACCCCGGCCGCGCAGATAGAGGGCCACGGCCCGCCGGTCGGGCAGCCGCAGCATCGGTTCGTCCCACGACGTCACCGCCACCACGTCCAGGACCTCGCCGACCACGGCGGGCGCCGACTCGGCGTCGAAGCTCAACGGGGCGCCCCAGTCCGGCAGGACGGCCGCCAGCTCCGGGTCGTTGCGCCGGCTGGGCGCCGAGACCGCGAGCAGGCCGCCCGGCCGCAGCACCCGGCGCATTTCCCTGAGCACCGGGATCGGGTCGGCGAAGTGGTACAGCATCCACAGGCCCGCCACGGCGCCGAAGACCGCATCGGCGAACGGCAACGCCCGCGCGTCGGCCTGTACGGCGGGCCGCGGCGCCTGCCGTACGTGCTCGGCGATGTCCGCCACCACGGCCGGCACCCCGGCGTCGGCCAGCAGACGCGCCAGCGGCCCGGTCCCGCCCCCCGCGTCGAGTATCGGGGAGGCGCCCTCCGCGACCAATCGAGCGGCGACGATGGGGTGCACGTCGCCGGAGGCGTACCTGGCCTTCGCCGTCAGGTTGGCGGCGAAGCGCTCGGGATCGTCGTCGTAGTCGACCGGCACCGCTTTCCGTACGCCCATCTCGCCACGATGACAGCCGCGACGGCTTTGTTCGAGCCGATTATCGTGTTGCACGGCAGGGGCGGCACATCCGGGAGACGTGATGAGCAGGCCGATCTGGGAGGGCATCGGCGCGCTGGTGGTCGGGCGGCACGTGTTCGACCTGACCAACGGCTGGGAGGGGAAGCCACCGGGGGCGACCACGTGGCACCGTCGCCGTGGCGGCGGCCGACGTCGGCGGGCACGCCTTCGCCCTCGGCCTGGCATGCTTTTATAGGCGAAGTAGCTCGTCGGCGGAGGGGGCGTGGGTGGCTGAGCGGCCGAGCGCGATCGGGCAGGCGTTGCTGGCGATCTGCGACCAGTGGACGCTGCTGATCCTGCAGCGGGCCTTCCTCCTGCACATCAGGCGCTTCGCCGACTGGCGGGACGAGCTGGGCATGTCCGAGTCGGTGCTGGCCAACCGGCTCAAGGAGATGGTGGCCGGGGATCTGCTGCGGCCCGTGCCCTATCGGGAGCAGGGGCGGACGCGGACCGAGTACCTGCTGACCGAGCGGGCGATCGAGCTGTGGCCGCTGCTGGTGGAGATCTGGTCGTGGGAGCGCCGGTGGGTGCCGCGCCGGGTCGGGTTGCCTGAGCTGACGCATGACGCCTGTGGCAACCGTACCGATGTCGAGCTGGGGTGCGAGAGCTGCGGGCAGGCGCCCGTGACCGCGCGGGACACCGTGACGGTGCGGGGGGAGGCGACGTTCGCGCAGGTGACGGTGCCGCGGCACCATCGCAGGACCGTGCGGGGTGAGCGGGACCCGCTGTCGTACTTCCCTGAGACGTTCGAGCTGCTGGGTGACCGGTGGAGCACGGTGATCCTGGCGGCGGCCTTCCTGGGGATGCGGCGTTTCGCCGACTTCCAGTCCGAGCTGGGCGTGGCCCCTTCGGTGCTGTCGCACCGGCTGCGGCGGTTCACGGAGCTGGGCGTGCTGGCCGTGGAGGAGCCGGGCGCGCGCCCGCGGTACCGCCTGACGGACAAGGGGCTGGACTTCTTCGGCATCTTCGCCGTCATCGTCGACTGGGCGCAGCGCTGGTACTCGGGCACGGACCTCGAGATCACCCACCGGACCTGCGGCAAGCCCTTCCGCCCCTACCTCCGGTGCCGCTCGTGCGGCCACCCCCTACGCCGCACCGCCATGCACTTCGCCATTCCCCCAGCAGGAGCGCAGTGAGCCAGACGCGCGCGATGCCGTGTTGACACCGGCTGGTCCGCTGATCGGAACGGCGCCGGTCGGGGTATTCGAGTCGCGGGTAGCGTCCCTTGCGTCAAGGAGTTGACGGCTATAGGGGCGGGAGAATCCGGTGGGTAGGAAAATGCTTCTGGTGACGGGCATATCGCTGACCGCGGTCCTGGGGATGGGTCTGTCCGCGTCGGCTACTGCCGCTGATGATGGGCCTCCGCAACGTAAGATCGCGCGGCTACGCGGTCTGCGGAAGCGGCCTCACCGACTACAAAGAAGTCCGCGGCACCCCGTTCAATGTCGGCCCGAACGGCGCCAGGGAAATCTCCCTTCTCCACTGTCCGGACGGTATGCGGATCCTCGGCGGCGGCCAGTGGATAAGCGGTCCGCTCTTCTTCGGAGCCGGCGAATACACATCGGCCACCGCGGAATGTCCGGCAGGAACGGTGCTTTACGGCGGCGGTGGCGGCAGTCACCATCCCAGAAGCGAGCCCGGTATGACCATCACGGACTCCTACCGCTCCGGCGAGAACGCCTGGACCGTCTATTCACGTTCGCATCCCGCCAATCACGCCCAGGGAATCCTTCATTCAACGGTCATCTGCGGAAGCTGACCTGGGAGCGGGGTCCCACCTGACCCCGCCGCGCGGAGTCTCCGTCCCGCAATCAGCGTCGTCGCCGTCGCGCTGTCGGCCGCGGCCTTCGTGGGGACCCTGTCCCTGCCTGCCCAGGCACAGGCTCAACCCCCTGCTCCCTGCACCACCGGCCCGAACGGTCCCATGTGCGGCCCGCCCGGTGCCGACCCCGAGTAAGCGTCGTGGGGATCCGGCCGGGATCCCCACGACTTGCGTCCGGTCATGTCCGGGACTGATGCTGAAAGTGGTGGCGCTGGGGCATGGTCGTCACCTGGGATCTCCTGCCTGCCCGCGCCGCCGAGGAAGGGAGGGAAACGATGACCGCTCACAGGACCGGCACGCGCGAGGAGTGGCTCGAGGCCCGGGTGAAGCTGCTCGAGGCCGAGAAGGAGCTGACCAGACGAGGCGACGAGCTGGCGCGGTGGCGTCAGGAGCTGCCGTGGGTCCGCGTCGACAAGGAGTACGACTTCGAGACCGATGAGGGCAGGGCGTCCCTCGCGGACCTCTTCAGGGGCAGATCGCAGCTGCTCGTCTACCACTTCATGTTCGGGCCCGACTACCAGGCGGGATGCCCGAGCTGCTCGGCGATCGCGGACGGCTTCGACGGGTTCGCCGTCCACCTCGCCAACCACGACGTCACGCT
This sequence comes from Nonomuraea sediminis, assembly GCF_018531495.1. Classification (GTDB taxonomy): domain Bacteria; phylum Actinomycetota; class Actinomycetes; order Streptosporangiales; family Streptosporangiaceae; genus Nonomuraea; species Nonomuraea sediminis. The sequence goes on along the minus strand of NZ_JAHDTI010000005.1, from coordinate 153,928 downwards.
CTGCGCGGTGTCGCGGGCCCCGCTGGCCAAGCTGCGGGAGTACAAGCAGCGGATGGGGTGGAGCTTCCCCTGGGCGTCGTCGTTCGGCGGCGACTTCAACCACGACTTCGGGGTGGCGCACACCGAGGAGGAGTGGCGCTCGGGCCACACCACCTACAACTACCGCGACCAGGACTTCAGACCTCAGAACCCCTGGCCGAGCGAGCTGTCGCCGGTCGGCACGGACTGGCCGACCTACACCCGCGAGAGCCCCGGCATGAGCGCGTTCGCGATCGAGGACGGCGTCGTCTACCACACCTACTCGGCGTACGCCCGGGGGCTGGACGGCCTCTGGGGCATGTACCAGTGGCTGGACCGCGCCCCTCTCGGCCGCAACGAGGGCGAGGGCACCTTCTGGTTCCGCCGCCACGACGAGTACGACAACCGGTGACGCCTCAGGCCAGGTGGTGGACAGCGGCGACGCTCCGCACCACCTGCCCGTCGATGGTGGTGATCGCGCAGGGTGGGACGCCGTTCTCGAGCAGGCTCGGTGCCAATGCCCGGTCGCCGATCAGCGTGCGCAGGAGATCGACCGTGACGCCGCCGTGCGTGCACACCGCGATCGGTCCCGCCGCCTCCGCCAGGTCGCGGAGAAAACCCTGGAACCTGGCGGCCGCCTGTTGCGAGGAATCGCCGGTCGGGGGCACGAAGGAGCGGTCGCGAACCGAGGTGGCCCAGTCGGCCAGGAACTCCTCGATCGGCTGGGCGCCGTCCCAGTTCATCCGCTCGCGTAGCCGGACGTCCTCGACCACGGGGAGGCCGGTCGCCGACGCGATGGCCTCGGCGGTCTCCCGGGCGCGCCGCATCGGGCTGCTGAAGACCGCCGCGAGCCCTGCCTCGCCAAGCCACCGGGCGGTGCGGGCAGCCTGGCGACGGCCGAGCTCGGTGAGTCCGGGATCACCTGGATCCGGCAGCTTCTCGGCATGCTGGACCACATAGAAGATCGTCACAACGCCCCAGTATGTCCGCCAGGATGTGGCGGATGCTCGGCATTTTCTCGTACCCCCTGCTGGTGATCCGCACCGACTACTCCGAACCGACGGCGCAGGCGGGGACGGGAGCTACCGCGGATTCTGAGCGGTCACGGCGAACAGGGCGACCGTCGTGCAACTGCCGCCGAGGTTGAGCGTGAGCGCCGTCCTGGCGCCGGGGACCTGGCAGTCGCCCGCCGTACCGGAGACCTGGCGGGCCGCGTCGTGCAGCATCCGGACCCCGGTGGCGCCGACGGGATGGCCGAGCCCGATCAGCCCGCCCGACGGGTTGACCGGCAGGGAGCCGTCGAAGTCGATCATGCCGGACTCGATCGCCCGCCAGGACTCTCCCGGCGGCGTGAGCCCCAGGTGGTCGAGGGCCACGTACTCGGTGATGGTGAAGCAGTCGTGGGTCTCGATCACGTCCACGTCGGCGGGGCCCTCCAGGCCCGCGCGGGCGTAGGTGTCCAGGACGGCCCGCCGCAGGTGGGGGAAGAGGTACGGCTCGCGCGTGGCCAGCTTGTCCGCCAGCAGCATCGGCGCCGTACGGTGGCCCCAGCCGGAGACGGCCGGCCCCGGCCTGCCGTACCGGTCCGAGGCGAGGATGACGGCGGCGGCGCCGTCGGTGATGCGGCCGCAGTCGTACTTGCGCAGCCGCCCCTCGACCACCGGGTTGAGGGTGTCGTCCTGGCCGAAGCAGCCGGGAGGGAACGACCAGGAGCGGGTCTGCGCGAGCGGGTTGCGCAGCGCGTTGCCGTGGTTGATCTCAGCGATGCGCGCCAGGTGGTCGTGGGAGAGCCCGGAACGCTCGTCCACCTCGTCGGCGATCGAGGCGAACAGCGCGGGCCAGGGGAAGTCGGCGTGCTGGGCCTCGCGCCCCGCCCAGGCCGCGCAGCCCAGGTGCTGCGCGGCCTGCTTGGCGCCGACGTTGCGCATCAACTCGACGCCGACGACCAGCGCGACGTCGTAGCGGCCCGCCTCCAGGTCGGCCATCGCCGCCAGGACCGCCATCGATCCTGAGGCGCACGCGGCCTCGTGCCGGGAGGCCGGCAGCATCGCCCACGCCGGGTCGATCGTGGCGATCATGCCGCCCAGCTGGGCCTGCCCGGCGAACAGCTCGCCCGCCAGATTGCCGACGTGCGCGACCTGCACGTCCCGCGCCGGTACGGCCGCCGCCTCCAGGGCGCCGAGCGAGGCCTCGCGCAGCAGCTCGAACAGGCCGGCGCCGGAGCGGGCGAAGTCGGTCTGGTAACCGCCCAGGATGCGGATCACAGCTTCAGCTCCCTCTTGAGGATCTTGCCGACAGGGTTCCTGGGCAGCGCGTCCACGAGCTCCAGCCGTTCGGGAAGCTTGTAGGAGGCGATGCCCTTGTCGCGCAGGAAGGCCACGACCGACTCCAGCGAGATCTCACCCTTGGCGACCACGACCGCGCAGACCTTCTCGCCGAGCACCTCGTCGGGGTAGCCGGCGACCGCGACCTCGGCGATCGACGGGTGCCCGGCGAGCAGGGCCTCCAGCTCGGCGGGGGCGATGTTCATGCCGCCGCGGATGATGATGTCCTTGGCGCGGTCGACATAGCGCAGGTACTGCCCGTGCTCGCCGGCGATCTCGAACAGGTCGCCGGTCCTGAGGTAGCCGTCCTCGTCGAACGGGTCGGTCGTGGCGGTGCCGGGCAGGTATCCCGCGAAGACGGTCGGGCCGCTCAGCCGCAGCTCGCCGGGCGTCCCGGGCTCGGTGATCTCCTCGCCGTCCGGGGTGACGAGCTTGGTGCGCACGGGTATGGCGGGCCGGGGGAAGAAGCGGGCGCGGATCTCGGGATCCGGCATGCGGGCGGGGTCCGACAGCAGGCAGGTGCCCTCGTTGGAGCCGAAGAAGTTGATGATCGAGATGTCGTGCCGCTCCTGCCAGCCGCGCACCATCGGCGGCGGCAGCGGGGCCGAGCCCGAGCCGATCCTGGTCAGGGAGGAGGGTAGCCCGACCTGCCGGTCCAGGAGCATGGTGAGCAGCGCGGGCGGGGCCAGGGTGTAGGTGACGTTCTCCTCGGCGAGCTGGGCGAGGTAGGTGGGCAGGTCGAAGGGGTGGTGCTGGACCAGCAGCGCGCCGACCCGCAGCCAAGGCAGGAAGACGCCGCCGATCCCGGCCATGTTGACCATGGGGAACGGGTTGAGGATCACGTCGCCGGCGGTGAGCGCGGGCGCCGCCGTGCAGACGGCCTCGACCGCGAGCCAGTCGTAGTGGCAGCGTGGCACGCCCTTCGGGGTGGCCTCGGTGCCGGAGGTCCAGCAGATCGTCACCCGCTCGGCGGGGTCGGCCTCGCGCGCAGGCGCTGCCGGGCCGGAGGCGTCCATCGGCCACGACAGCGTCGGGGTGCCGGCAGGCGCCCTGGACTCGCCGCCGGTGACCAGCAGCCGGGCGCCGGACAGCGGCAGTAACTGGGCCAGCTCGTACTCGCGGTACTGCACGGGAAACGGCGTGACCGTGGCACCGAGCCGGATGATCGCCAGGAAGCTCACCGCCAGGTCCACGCCGTTGGGCAGCTGGACGGCCACCACGTCGCCGGGACCGATGCCCCGGGCGTGCAGGACGCCGGCCACCCTGGACACCTCGGCGCCGAGCTGCCCCCAGGTCAGCCGCCTGATCGGGCCGTCGGCCTTGTTGAGCGGGTCCACGATCGCCGGTTCACCGGGACGGGCCGCCACGTGCGTCATGAGGAGCTGGTCGATCGTGTCCCCCGTCCACCATCCCTCGGCGGTGTAGCGGGCGATCCGTTCCGCGGAATGCGTCATCGCGACTCCCATGGGGTGTGATGGCCGCAACACTACGAAAACAAAAGTCAGCGCGTCAATTGACGCCTGGCTTCGCCTATCGTAGTTTCCGAGCATGGCCGAAAGTGTCGTGATCCTTGACGAGTCGGGCGAGCGGAACCCGTATCTCCTGGGCGTCTACGCCCCGGTCCAGGACGAGATCACCGCCGACGAGCTGACGGTGATCGGGCGGATCCCCACGGACCTCAACGGCGTCTACCTGCGCAACGGGCCCAACGCCCGCTTCCCGATGAAGGGGCGCTACCACTGGTTCGACGGCGACGGCATGGTTCACGCCGTGCACTTCGAGAACGGCCGCGCCCGCTACCGCAACCGGTGGGTGCGTACCCGGGCCTTCGAGGCCGAGTCGGCCGCGGGGAGGGCCCTGTGGACCGGCGTCATGGAGAACCCCAAGGGCAATCCGTTCGGCAACGCGCGTGGGCTGCCGTTCAAGGACACGGCCAACACCGACCTGATCTTCCACCGGGGGCGGGTGCTCGCGTCGTGGTATCTGTGCGGCTCGCCGTACGGGCTGGATCCGCTGTCGCTGGAGACGCTGGGGGCGGACACCTTCCTGGACACGCTCAACGGCGACTTCATGGCGCATCCGAAGGTGGACGAGCGCACGGGGGAGCTGTTCTGGTTCGACTACGGGCCGCGCCCGCCGTACCTGCGCTACGGCGTGGTCGGGCCGAGCGGCCGGGTCGAGCACAGCGTGGAGCTGGACCTGCCGGGGGCGCGGCTGCCGCACGACATGGCGATCACCGAGAACTACGCGATTCTCATGGATCTGCCGCTCTATCAGGATCTCGACGCGGCGCGGCTGGGGCGTTACAAGCTGACGTTCAACAGGGAGCTGCCGTCGCGCTTCGGGGTGATTCCGCGGCGCGGTCATGAGGTCCGCTGGTTCGAGGCCAAGCCGTGCTACATCTACCACGTCGTCAACGCCTGGGAGGAGGACGAGGAGATCGTCCTGGACGTGTGCCGGGTCTCCCGCCCGGCGCCCGCGGGCCAGGGCTCGCCGCTGGCACGGATGATCTCGTATCTGAAGCTCGACGCGCGGATGTACCGCTACCGCTTCGACCTGCGGACGGGCCGCACGTCCGAGGAGTACGTGGACGCCGACCACAACACCGAGTTCCCCTCGATCGACGCCCGCTCCACCGGCTACCGCACCCGCTATGCCTACAACGTGTCCGTGGCCGACGCCGAGACCAACCTGTTCGACGGGCTGGTCCGCTACGACAACCTCACCGGCGCCAAGGAGACCTACTCCTACGGCCCCGGCGTCTACGGCAGCGAGGCGCCCTTCGCCCCGCGCGACGGCTCGACCGGCGAGGACGACGGCTACCTGGTCAGCTTCGTCACCTCGGAAAGCGGCTCCGAGGTGCGGATCCTGGCCGCGTCCCGCCTATCCGAAGGGCCGATCGCCCGCGTGCTGCTGCCGCAACGGGTGCCGCTCGGCTTCCACGCCACCTGGGTCCGCGCGGAGCAGCTGCGATGAACGACGTCTACGTCTACGACTGCGTCCGCACCCCGCGCGGCAAGGCCCGCCCCGGCGGCGGCCTGGCCGATGTCACGCCGCTGGCCATGCTCGAAGGCCTGCTCGGCGCGCTGGCCGAGCGTACCGGGGTCACCATGGCCGACGACCTGATCGTCGGCTGCGCCACGCAGCACGGCGAGCAGGGCGGCAACCTGGCCCGCACCGCCGCCCTCACCTCGGGCTTCGAGGCGCCCGGCATGACCGTCAACCGCTACTGCACCTCCGGCATCGACGCCGTCCGCACCGCCGCCGCGCTGGTCTCCTCCGGGGCCTGCCGTACCGTCGTCGCGGGCGGGGTGGAGTCGGTCTCGCGCGTGCCGATGTTCTCCGACCGCGGCCCGCTGTGGTCGCTGCCGGTCGGCTCCATCCACATGGGCGTCGCCGCCGACACGGTCGCCACCCTCGAGGGCTACACCCGCTCCGAGCTGGACCTGTACGGCCTGCGCACCCAGACTCTGGCCGCCTCCGCGTGGGCCGGCGGGCGCTACGACCGGTCACTGGTCCTGCTGAACGGGCTCGAGCGCGACGAGCACGTACGGCCGGGCCTCACGATCGAGGCCTTCGCGGGGATGGAGCCCGCCTTCGCCGGGACCCCCGCGCAGGACGCGGTCGTCCTCAAGCACCTGCCCGAGCTGAGCGAGATCCGCCACCTGCACACCAGGGGCACCTCGCCCAGCCTGTGCGACGCCGCCGGGCTGGTGCTCGTGGGCACCGATCTGGACCTCGCGCCCCTGGCCCGGGTGGTCGGCGGCGCCACGGCCGTCTCCGACCCGGTCACCATGCTCACCGCCGGGCAGCGGGCGGTGACCCAGGTCCTCGTCGGCGCGGGGCTGTCGGCCGACGAGGTGGAGGTGTTCGAGTTCGCCGAGGCCTTCGCGGCGCTGTGCCTGAAGTTCCAGCGCGACCTCGGGGTCGGCGACGACCGGTTCAACGTCAACGGCGGGACCATCGCGATGGGGCACGCCTTCGGCGCCACCGGGGCCATCCTCATCGCGGCCTGCGTCGACGAGCTCCACCGCCGCGGCGCCCGGTACGGCGTGGCGGCGGTCTCGGGCGCCGCGGGATCCGGGTCGGCCGTTCTGCTGGAGCGGGTATGAGGCTTTCCGTCTCGCTGGGGCTGTGGCAGGACAGGCCCGCATCGGAGGCGCTGGTGACCGCCCGCGCGGCCGACGAGCTCGGGTTCCCCGAGCTGTGGGTGGGAGAGATGGCCACCTACGACGCCTTCGCCCTGGCCACCGCGATCGGGCTGGCCACGCGGCGGATCCGGCTGACCGTCGGGCCGCTGGCGGTGGCCGTCCGCGATCCGATGATGATCGCCATGGGCGCCGCCTCCGTCGCGGACCTGACAGGGCGGCAGGTGGACGTGGCCATCGGGACCTCGAGCCCGCTCGTCGTCGAGGGATGGCACGGCCGCTCGCGCGCCCGGCCGGCGACCGCGCTGCGCGAGGCCGTCCAGGCCCTCCGGCCGCTGCTCGACGGCGAGCGCTCCGCCTACGCCGGTTCCTGCGTGGCGAGCAACGGCTACCGCCTGCGCCTGCCCGCCCCGCGCTCGCGCCTCACGGTCGCGGCCTTCGGCCCGTCGGCCGTCCGCACCGCCGCGCTGGCAGACCGGATGGTGCTCAACCTCGTCACGCCCGCCTCCGCCGCCCGGCTCGCGCGTACGGTGAACCGGGCCGTGACCGTGGCCGCCTGGGTCATCGCCGCCGTGGACCCCGACAGGGAGGCGATCGACCGGATCCGCCGTGCGGTGGTGGGCTACCTGGCGGCGCCCGGGTACGGCGAGATGTTCGCCGAGGCCGGCTTCGCCGACGTCGTGGCCTTCGCCCGCACCCTGCCCCATCCCAGGGAGCTGCTTGAGGCCGTGCCCGACGAACTGGTCGCCTCGGTCGCCCTCCTCGGCGACGCCGCGGAGGTGAGGGAGCGGCTGTCCGCCTATGCCGAGGCAGGCGTGGACGAGGTCGCCCTGGTGCCGGTCAGCACCGACCGCGACCCCGGCGGCACGGCCACCCTCAAGACACTCGCGCCGTGATGAGGGATTCGACGGCCGTGCAGAGCAGCTGGACACTCCGGCGGAACTTCTCGTCCTGGCTGTGGCGCGGGGTTTGCTCGATGGTCAGGGGGAAGCGGCTGCGCAGGTCGGCGTAGCGCTCAGCGGTGATGGCGGGCAGCTCGGACTCGCTCTGCTCCTGCAGGACGAACCCGGTGATATAGCTCAGGAGGGTGTCGGCGGCGATGCCGCTGTGCTCGGCGGGGACGCCGGCGTCCAGCAGGGTGCGCAGGAGGCGTTCCATCAGGGACAGGCCTCCGGTGCTGAGCATCTTGGGGCTGTCGGCCAGCAGGATGGCGCCGCCGGGATGCTCCACCAGGCTCCGGCGGAGGGTGACGGCCTGGGCCTCGACCCGGTCCCGCCAGGTGGCCTCGGGCGGGAGGGCTTCCATGGCGACCGTACCCGCGTCGTAGGCGTGGTGGCAGACGCGGTCGGCCATCAGCGCGAGCAGGTCGTCCTTGTTCTTGACGTGGTAGTAGAGGCTGCCCGCCCTGGCGTGGAGGCGCTGGGCCACCTGGCGCATGGACAGGCCGTGGTAGCCGACCTCGGCGAAGGTGGCCATCCCGGCGTCGACGATGCGCTCCTGGGTGAGCTTCATAGCCGTACCGTAGCGCATTTTGAACACTGTTTGAATCTTGTGCTAGCGTCGCCCGCGGCGGTTTCAAACAGTGTTCGAAAGGGGCTGCCGTGAGTGGGGTGCTGTTCTTCGCGACCACGGCCGCGCTGATGGTCATGATGATCAACAGCGGGCTGGCGCTGGTCGGGCGGGGATCCTTGGGCGGCAGGTCCGTTCCGTGGGTCGCGGTGGGGCTGGCCGCGCTGGCAGTGACCGGGGTCGTGATCCAGCTGGTCTGGGCAGGGGCGATGGACGCCCTCGACGACGACCCGCGCAAGACCGGGTGGTGGCGGGTGGTGACCTCGGTCTTCATACAGAACGGGGGAGTGGCCGGAACCGTGTGGAACATCGCGACGCTGGCCCTCGTGGCCGGGCTGGCGCAGTGGTTCTGGGGCGGGCCGCTGACGGTGGTGCTCTTCGCGGGCGGGATCTTCCTGCCGGAGCGGATCGACGCGCTGCTCGGGATGGGCGGGCCGAGCACGGATCCGCGCAACTTCGCGGGCAGTTCCGGGGCCACCTACTTCCTGGGGGCGACCTTGGCGGCGGCGCTGCTGCTGCGGACCCGGATCCCGAAACGGCGGCTGCTCGCGGCCGCCGTGCCCGTGCTGGGGCTGGCGATATGGTTCGCCCAGAGCAACGGGCACGGCCTGGTGGCCGTCTACGGGTTCGTCATCGGGCTCCTGGCCTGGGTCGTGAAAGACGGCCGGTGGCGAACGGGGGAACGGTGAGCGTGTCGACGCAGGAGGCGTCGTAGCCGCCGGCGGGCTGATCGAAGAAGCCGGCCAGTATCGTGCGGGCGCATCCTGATTGCAGGAGCACGGAGTGGCCGAGCCCGGGAAACAGCAGGGCGCGCGAGTGGGAAAGGCCGGTGGCGGCGGCCGCGGCCCACCGCGTCCCCGCGGGCCCGTCGAAGGTTCCCGACATCAACAGGGTGGGCACGTCGCTGCGGGTCTGTGCCGTGACCCGGGGATCGGCACGTCCGACGTCCCAGGCCGCGCAGTCGGCGAAGATCCGGCCGACGAACTCCTGCTGCGGCAGCAGAGACAGCACCCGGCGGGGGAAGCCGGGCAGGGCGGCCTTGGCCGCGGCCCGCACCTTCCGGCGGTCGGTGAAGGCCGCCTGCTCACGGCAGACCACCCCGTAGAACAGGCCCCAGCCGACGAAGCCGGGCGGGGACTGGCCCGCCAGGACCGTCTTGGCCGCGGGCAGGCCGTTGCCGGAGGCCAGGGCGTGCACCGCGGCCGGCACGGTGGTCAGCGCCCAGGGCGGCAGGGCCGCCACCACCACCATGTTGGCCAGCTGGTAGCCGTCGAACACCAGGGCTCCCGCCTCGCCGGGCACGGTCACGGACAGCGGTTCGCGGTCCAGGCGCCGCACGGTCGCGGTGAACTCCGCCCGCAGGCCGGGGTAGGCCGCCCGGCAGGCCGGCTGGGCCGTACAGGCGGCGAACATGGCCTTGTACTGGTCGGCGGCATTGAGCCACAAGCCGTCCAGGAGGTTGAGGTGGGGCGTGACGACGGAGTCCAGGACCATGGCGCGGATGCCCTGCGGGTGGTCGCGCAGCAGCTGGAGGGCCAGATCGGTGCCGTAGGACACCCCGTAGACGTTCCATTCCTTGATGCCCAGCGCCGTGCGCAGGTCGGCGATGTCTGCGGCGTTCTCGGTGGTGTTGTACGCCGCCAGGTCGTAGCCCATCCGGGCGAGCCGGGTGCGGCACGCCCGGGTCGCTTCGACGCCCTTGCGGGTGGTTTCCGGGTCGGTGGACAGCAGCGTGACGGACTCGCGGGTGAACGCGTCGATCTCCGGGCAGTTCAGCAGCGGATCGGAGCGTCCGGTACCGCGCTGATCGACGAAGACGACGTCCCGGTCGGCATTGATCGCCGGCTTGAGCCTGGTCACGGTGAAGGCATCCAGCAGCCCGGACCCGCCCGGCCCACCGGTCAGCCACACCACCGGGTCGGGCTTGGGCCGCGCCGCGGTGGACTCGAGCCGGGCCACGGCGATCCTGATGGTGCGCCCGCCGGGCTTGGCACGGTTCTCCGGCACGGTCAGGTACCCGCAGCTGAAGTGCGGGCCCAGCGCGGGGACGCCGGCCAGGTTCGGTTTCGGACACGGCGCCGGGGCATAGGAGGGCGGGCCTGCCGGTTTGGGCCCCTCGTCCTTCCACCCGGCGGTCCCCGCCGCCAGCAGCACGGCAACCGCCAAGCCGGCCACCGCGCGGATCCGACGGCCGCCCCCGCTCACCGTCCCCATGGCGCCCCCGCCCGCAGGTCTGCCTGCCTGCGAGCCGTCGCTTCCGTGTCGGCATCGGCGGTCAGCGGTCCGGAAAGGGCACACAGGCAGGACCGGAACTACTACCCATTAGGTGCACACAGCTGTTCGTCCCGCAAGATGCCTAGCGCCAGAGGCGGGCCAGGAACAGGGTGAGGGTGTCGCCGAGGCCGGGTTCGTCCGGGGTGGTCGAGGGCCCAGGTGTCCAGGGCGTGGAAGACGCCCTCGGTCGCCACGGTGACCAGTTCGGCGCTGGGGTGGGGGGCGATCAGGCCGATCGCGATGCCGTTGGCCACGAGGTCGCGGATCCACGGATCGCCGCCGGTGGCCGGTCCTCCTGCCAGGACGGCGCGATCGTCCGGTTCGCCTGCCGCCTGGTGGTGACCCCGATGGGTGCCTGACCGGGGCGGTCGGGGTAGAAACGTAGATCTCATTGAGTACAGCGAGAGAGGTACGTTGATGCCCAGGTTCGGAATCCAGCTCGCGCCCACGGCGGCGCAGGTGAGCTCCATCCGCGAGCTGGCGAGGATGGCCGATCGGGAAGGGCTCGACCTGCTCGGCGTGCAGGATCATCCCTATGCCGCCGAGCACGTGGACGCGTTCGCGTTGATGGCCACCGTGTTGACCGAGACCGAGCGGCTGCGGGTGTTCCCCGATGTGGCCAACCTGCCGCTACGGGGCCCGGCGATGCTCGGCAAGGCGGCGGCCGGGCTCGACCTGCTGAGTGGCGGCCGGTTCGAGCTGGGGCTCGGGTCGGGCGGCTTCTGGCCGGCGATCGCCTCCATGGGCGGCCCCACGCGTACCTCGGGCGAGGCGCTGCAGGCGATGGTCGAGGGGATCGAGATCATCCGCGCCATGTGGCGGCCGGGCGAGCGGGTACGCGTGGAGGGTGAGCACTACACGGTCAAGGGCGTGCACGGGGGACCCGCGCCGCTGCACCGGGTGGGCATCTGGGTGGGCAGCGTCGGCCCGCGCGCTCACGCCGTGACCGGGCGGCTGGCGGACGGCTGGGCGGCGCCGATCCCGCACTACCTGCCCTACGAGAAGTGGCGGGCCTCGCAGGACATCATCGACAAGGCCGCCGGCGACGCCGGCCGGGACCCCGCCTCGATCACCCGGATGGCGCAGCTGGTGGGCGACATCACCGAGGCCCCGGCGCCGGTGCGGCTCGAGGGCGAGAACCCGATCAGGACCAGCGCGCGGGAGTGGGCGAAGATCCTCGCCTCCCTGGCCACCGAGACGGGCTTCGACACCTTCGTCTACTGGCCGGAGAACCCCGACGCCACCCAGCTGCTGCGCTGGGCTCGCGAGGTCGTCCCCGCCACCCGCGCCCTGCTGGGCTGACCCGATCGGGCCTAGGTCCTGTCGCGCAGTTCTCTGGTGGCCGCACGGTAGGCCTGGCCGACGCGGGCGAACATGTCCAGCAGCAGCGGCACCTGCTCCGGTCCGTAGTGCATGCCGACCGTCTCCAGGTGCCGCCTGGACGACTCGCAGGCGGCGTCGTAGTCGTCAAGGCCGCCCTCGACCAGTTCCACGGTGACCGTGCGGCGATCGCGCTCGCCGCGCACCCTGCGCGCGTAGCCCGCCTTCTCCAGCCGGTCGATCAGCCGGGTCGTCGAGGCGGACGGCAGCCCGAGCTCCTCGGAGATCGCTCCCACGGCGAGCGGGCCGCGCATCTCCAGCAGGATCGTGGCGGCGACGTCGACCGGTTGCAGGCCGAGCCGGTCGGCGACCGCCTCGTTGTGCAGCAGCACCGCGATCAGGAACTCGCGGAAGACGGCGTCTTCCGGACGCTTGTGGGCCACTTTCCTAACCTACTCCACCGCGATGTATCTTCGAATCGAAGATACTCCGATGTGGAGGAGATATGGACGTTCTTGTCATCGGCGCCGGGGTGGGCGGCCTCGCGGTCGCGCGGTCGCTGCTGGCCGACGGTCACCGGGTGCGGGTCTTCGAGCAGGCCCCGACCAGGCGGACGGGCGGCAAGGCGGTGCTCATCTGGAGCAACGGCACCGCCGTACTGCACGATCTCGGCGTCAGCCTGGACGGCGTCGGCTGCCGCATCGACCGGATCGACGCGCTGACCTCGGACGGCCGGTTGCGCACCAGCATGGACCTCGCCCACGCGGCCGGCCGCTTCGGCTTCGAGACCAAGGCGATCGCCCGCCAGGACCTGCATCGACGCCTGTCCGACGGCCTGCCCGAGGACCTCGTCAGGTACGGCATGGCCTGCCAGAGCGTGACCGAGGACCAGGGCAAGGTCACGGCCACCTTCGCCGACGGCTCGACGGCCACCGGGGACCTGCTCATCGGGGCCGACGGCCACCACTCGGTCGTACGGCGCCACCTGTGGGGTGACGGCTCCGTCCAGCCGGCCACCTTCGGCACCTGGCAGGGCCTCAGCCCGATCGACATCGATCTCGCACGTACGCACCACCATCTCATGATCACCGGACGGGAGGGCGCGTGCGGGCTCATGCCGGGCGGCGACGGCCTGTTGCAGTGGTGGTTCGACGTGCGCTGGTCGCCCGCCGATCCGCGGCCCGCGGCGCCGCTGGCCGAGCTCAGGCGCAGGTTCGGGCACTGGGCCTCGCCCGTCCCCGAGGTGCTCGCCGCCGCGTCGGAGGAGGATCTCGGCTTCTTCGGGCACCACTGGAACAAGGTCCGCGAGGTGGTGGGGGAGGGACGCATCACCCTGATCGGCGACGCCGCCCACACCATGCCGCCCACCCTGGGGCAGGGCGCCAACCAGACGCTCGAGGACGCGTGGGTGCTCGGGCGCGAGCTCGCCAAGGGCGGCGACGACCCCGCGGTACGGCTGCGCGCCTACGAGAAGACCCGCTACCCGCGCATCTCCCTGGTCACCCGGTTGGCCAAGCGCAACCCCGCCAACTGGCGCATCCCCCCGATGATCGGCCGCCTCCTCCCCGAAACCGCCCAGACCTCCATGCTCGCCCGCTTCAGCAACCGCCTCACCGAACCCGCCACCCTGCAACGCGCCTGACCGTGCATCCGCGCGGCACCGTACGGACCGCTACGCGACTTCCTTCGGGCGAGGTCAGATGAGGGCGGTGGGGGCCAGGTCGGCGAGGTAGGCCTGGCGGGCGGCGTCGTCGCGGGCGGAGAACAGGTAGCGGATCCAGGCCTGCTGCTCGTGGAGGACGGCGCCCAGCTCCCACACGCAGTAGGTGCCCTTGTGCGTCTCGTCGAACCGCAGCAGGCCGAAGGCGCCTTCGGCCTTGCCGTAGACGGTCTCCCACAGCTCGTTCTCGTTGCGCCAGGTGCACACGAGCAGCAGGTAGGCGTCGCCGACGCGGTGCAGGATGACGAAGCCCAGCTCGCCCGCCGGGGTGATCTCGGGCAGGTGGTCGGCGACGAAGTCGCGGGCCTCCTTGCGGACCGCCTCGGGGATCTCGCGGTCCTCGGCGTGCAGGTCGTACCACTTGAAGCCGACCCCGGGCAGGCTGAGCCGCTCGCCGGAGGACAGGCGCTTGCGGATGTGGACGTAGTCGGGAGCGACACTGATCATGCCGGCGACGCTAGGCCCGCGAGTGGCCCCCACCAAGAACCAATCCCCCCGATTACCCGGATACCACTTCGGCGACGACCCCGCGCTTGCGAGCGGCCGCCAGCAGCATGACGCCGGGGATCACCGCGAGGACGAAGGGTGAGGGCTCCAGTACGGCGGCGCTGGACAGAGCCCACAGGGTCACGACGATCCCGAGGTAGGCGCCCGGCACCTGGCCGCGCCGTCCGAGGCCGACGACCAGCGCCCCGACCAGCCCGAGCGGCACGCCGAAGCTCCCCCAGACCAGCCAGAACGCGCCGACGCCCGGCGCCAGGTGCGCGAAGTCGTCCGGCCCTGGAGGGAAGAACCACAGCTCGCCCCGGAACCAGCCAGGGATGTGCTCCATGCTCAGCAGCGCGGTCGAGACCAGGTGCAGGCAGGCCAGGAACACGAGGATCCCCCCGGCCCGCACCACTCTTTTAACGGAACCAGTAGTTTCGGAACTCATGGTTCCGAATCATGCGCCCACCGAACTCCAGGTGCAATGTCGGTTACGTCACATTACGAGTCTGGTGGTTCCGCAATAGACTGCCCGGCATGAAGGCAGGCCGACCTCGAGACACCCGGGTGGACGGCGCCATCGCGGCCGCCGCCCGCGAGCTCCTGGCCGAGCAGGGATACGCCCAGCTCACGGTGGACGCCGTGGCGGCCAGGGCAGGCGTCGGCAAGGCGGCGATCTACCGCCGCCACGCCACCAAGCAGGAAATGATCTTCGCTGCCGTCATGCACGGCCTGGAACTGGAGACCCCGCCCGACGCGGGCTCGCTGGCCGCCGACCTGGCCGCGCTCACCCGCGACATCGTCACGAACCTGACCACGCCCCCGCCAGGGGTGGTGCCCGGCCTGCTGGCCGACGTGCACGCGGACCCGGCCATGGCCGCAGCGTTCGCGGGGACGTTCGTGGCGGCCGAGCGCACCTGCGTCACCGAGGTGCTCGACAGGGCGGTGGCCCGGGGCGAGCTGTCACGCCGCCCCGACCCGGCGACGGTGCACGCCCTCCTGCTCGGCCCGATCTTCGCCTGGCTGTTCCTGCTGCTCGAAGACCGCGACCGCCTGCCCGAGCTCGCCGGCACGCTGGCCGAGGGGCTGGCCCGGTCGCTCGTCGGGGCCGGCCCGGGGGAGTCACACTGAAAGCACGTGAGCACGAACGGCGCCGCGGAAATGGTGCGGGTCGACGAAGCCCGTCACCCTCCCGGCCAGCAGGATGAACGAATGGCTGACCTCAACCACCTGCAGAGCCTGCTCGACGGCGAGGCCGAATCCCTCCGCGTCCCCGGCGCCGCCGTCGGCGTGCTGTTCGATGGCGTGGAGCACGTCCTGACCACCGGTGTCACCAGCGTCGACGCACCCACCCCCGTGACGGGCGACACGCTGTTCCAGATCGGCTCGACCACCAAGACGGTCACCGCCACGGCGATCATGCATCTCGTCGAGCGCAGCCGGCTCGACCTGGACGGTCGCGTCCGGCACTACCTCCCCGGCTTCAGGCTCGCCGACGAGCGGGCCGCCGAGGAGCTGACCATCCGGCACCTGCTCACCCACACCGGCGGCTTCCTCGGCGACATCGACGACGGCGACAGCTGGGACACCTCGGCGCTGGCCGGCTCGATCGACACCTACGACCGGCTGCCCCAGCTCTTCCCGCCCGGCACGCTCGCCTCCTACAACAACGCCGGGTTCCGGCTGCTCGGCCGGATCGTCGAGGTCGTGTACGGCGAGCCGTACGAGAGCGCTGTCAGGCACATCGTGCTCGACCCCCTGGGAATGACCGACAGCTTCTTCTTCCCGTGGGAGGTGGCCACGCGACCGCATGCCGTCGGGCATGCCGTACGCGAGGAAGGGCCGCGGGTCGCGCACACGTGGGGACTGTTCCGCGAGGGCATGCCCGAGGGCGGGCTGGTGTCGTCGGTGCGCGACCAGCTCCGCTATGCCGCCTTCCACCTGGGCGCGGGCGGCGAGGAGCCGATCGGCGCCGCCACCAGGGAGCTGATGCAGGCCGAGCACGTCGAGGTCGGGGTGCCGTGGACCGGGATCGGGCTGCCCTGGCTGCTGGAGGAGCAGGCGGGCGTGCGGCTGGTCACCCACGGCGGCAACATCGGCAACCTGCAGCTGTCCACGTTCGTGCTGGCGCCCGAGCGCGGCTTCGCCGTCACCACGCTCACCAACTCCGCGCCCGGCAAGCAGCTGGGCAAGCTGGTCACCGACTGGTGCCTGGAGCACCTGCTCGACGCCAAGCCACAGCCCGTACGGCCGGCACTGCGCGACCCCGCGCCGGAGTACGCGGGCAGCTACGACGCGGGCCAGTGGACCTTCGAGGTCGACAAGGAGCTGACGGCCCGATTCGTGCTGCGCCCCGAACTCGTTGACGCCGGGGTGGAGGGCATGCCCGACATGCCGCTGGCCCTGGTGGAAGGCTCCGACGACGTGGTGATCGCGACGGATCCCGGCCGTCCCGTCGGCCGCTTCCTGCGGGACGCCGCGGGCGACATCGCCTTCCTCCACCTGGGCGGCAGAGCGGCCAGGCGCATCCGCTGACACGGGCCGAACCTCGCGGCGTGATCGAGCATCTAACCCCTGTGAGAGCACCGACCAGCGTGCGGCTGGCGACTCTCCTCCGATGGGCCGCCGTCCCGCAGAAGAGCGGGGCGGCGCGACCTATCAGCCGAAGGCGCCCGCCGCGGCGGCCTCGGTGACGTACTCCTCGAACGGCCTGGCCGGCCGGCCCAGGGCCCGCTCCACGCCGTCGGACAGCGCGGCGGCCCGGCCCTCGCGGACGGACACGAGCAGGCCGGTGAGCAGCCGCGCGACGTCGCGCGGGACACCGTTGGCGACCTGGTGTTCGACGTAACCGTCGGGGTCCACGTCGAGGTGGCGGATCGTCCGCCCGGTGGCCCTGCCGATGAGGTCGACGGCCTCACCGAAGCTGATCGCCCGCGGGCCGGCCAGCTGGTACTCCTGGCCGTCGTGACGGTCCTCGGTCAGCGCCGACGCGGCGACCTCGGCGATGTCCTCGGCGTCGACGAACGGCGTGCGCCCGTCGCCGGTGGGCAGTGACAGGGTCCCGTGCTTGATCCCCGGCAGCCAGAACGCCTCGCTGAAGTTCTGCGAGAACCACGTCGGCCGCAGGATGGTCCAGCCGACGCCGGAGCCGCGCACCGCGTGCTCGGCGGACTTGAGCGGATGGTCGTCATCGAACTTGCCGACGTCGTGGGCCGACAGCAGCACCAGCCGCCGCACGCCCGCCTCGACCGCCTCGGTCACGAGCCGGGGGATGCGTTCCTGGCGGTTCACGCCCGGCCGTAGGTCGGGCTCGACGACGTAGGCGGCGATCACGCCGTCGAGCGCGGGAGCCCAGGTGCCCGGGTCGTCCAGATCGAACCCGCTGCTGCGCGACGCCGTCCTTACCTGCTGGCCGGCGGACTCGAGGTGTCGGACGATGCGGCGACCGGTCTTGCCTGTGCCCCCGATGAGAAGGATGTCTTTCATGCCGTCCAGCACACCGCACGGCGGCAAGACGATCCATGGGAGAACGTCGTCGATACCTTTGTGATCGTCTAGCGTGGGTGGCATGGACGTTCTGAGCGATCTGCTGCACCGGGCCCGGGCCAGGAACGCGGTGGTCAGGCAGCTGATCCAGCGTCCGCCCTGGTCGCTGACGTTCGACGACGCCCCTCCGCTCACGGTCGTGGCCACGCTCGGCGGCCAGGCGTCGATCCGGCTCGACGACACCGACGCCGCGCCCGCGCTCCTGGCCGCCGGCGACATCGCCCTCATCAGCGGGACCAGCCGTTACACGATCGCCGACGACCCGTCCACACCGGCGCAGGCCGTGGTCCGCGGAGGCAGGAAGTACTTCGTCGAGGAGCCCGCCGGGATCCAGCGGAGTCTGGCTCCGCGCACCTACGGCGACGGGCTGCCCGGGGCCACGATCACGCTCAGGGGCGCCTACGAGGTCCGCGGCGACGTGGGCGAGCGCCTGCTGTCCCTGCTGCCGCCGCTGGCGGTCGTGCCCGCCGGGCCGCGGACCCGGGCGGCGCTCGACCAGCTCGCCGCCGAGGCCGCCCGCGACGAGCCCGGCCAGGACGCCGTCCTCGACCGCCTGCTCGACCTCGTGCTCGTCCTGGCGCTGCGGGCGTGGTGCGCCGGTCAGGACTCGGCGCTGCCCGCCTGGTGGCGGGCGCTGACCGAGCCCGCCGTCGGCGACGCCCTGCGCCTGCTGCACGAGGATCCGTCCCGCCGCTGGACGGTCGCCACGCTGGCCATCGAGGTCGGCATGTCCCGCGCCGCCTTCGCCGCGCGCTTCTCCGCCCTGGTCGGCGAGCCCCCGCTCACCTACCTCACCGGCTGGCGCATGACCCTGGCGGCCGATCTGCTGCGCGACACCGACGCGACGATCGCCACCGTGGCCCGCAGGGTCGGCTACGAGGACGCCTTCGCCTTCAGCGTCGCGTTCAAACGCGCCCGCGGCCTCACCCCCTCGTCCTGGCGGGCCACGACCGCTTCCTGAGCCGTACGGCAGGCTCACGGGCCCGGGCAGGCCGGGACGACGGTGGCCAGCCAGGCGACGACCTGCGGGTCGGGGCGCGTCAGGCGGGTGCCGTCGAAGGCGGCCTCGCCCGACACCTTGAACGGGCCGAAGGAGACCGTGGCGCCGCTCGCGGCCTTCTGGCGGTCGGCGTCGCTCCAATCGGCCTCGACCACCAGGTTGCGGACCGCGAGCATCCGGGTGGTGAGGGCGGGCAGCAGCCCCTTGTTGTCCGTGAGCAGCCCGGTGGACAGGCCGTGCGCGGGCAGCCCGGGGATGATCCACCCGCTCAGGTGGCACAGCTGAGGCTCCAGCCAAGGCCTGCGCAGGCCCACCACCCGGTAGTCGAACGACAGCCGGAACCTGGACGTGGTCTGGCTCGCCTTCCCGCTCGCCTCGGCGGCGCGCGACACCGTGAAGACGTCCCGCCAGACCAGCCCGCCGGACGGCAGGAGCGGTTCCCTGGCCCGTATCCTGTCAAGCAGCTTGATCACGCGCGGATCCTCCAGCGGCGGCTGCTCGCGGATCGGGACGAAGATCCCCGGCGGCTTGATCAGCGGATCGATGGGCACCGGGCCGAGCGGCTCGATCTCCCGCCAGACCAGGTCGGGGATGTCCTCCGGGATGAACAGGCCCGGCGAGGGCGGCGGCGGGGGATCGGCGTCCTCGCCGCCGACGCGGAACGACGCCGAGCTCCATCCGTCGTGGCCGAGCCAGTCCGCGGGGGCGGCCCGCACCGGGTGGTACAGGTCACCGGGCAGGTCGAGCCGGGCCAGGGTCATGAGCTCGAAACTGGCGCGGTTGTCGGCGATGACCCGGGCCACGGTGACGCGGACCGGGTCGTCGACCGGCCCTGTCGGCAGCGCGCTGGTGAGCACGAAGTTCCAGATGTCGTCGTAGAAGCTCCCGGTGTCCAGGAACGAGGAGGCGACGGCGGGAATCGCGTTGGCGAGGTCCGCCAGCGCCTCGGCGGCCGCGGGACCCGCCAGGGAGGCCATGGCCCCCACGTCCTTCCCGGCGGGTTCGAGGATCACCATCGAGGAGGAGCCCGCGAGGCTGTCGGCGGGAGCCAGCAGCTGGGCGAGGTGACCGTACAGCTGGGCGCCGGCCGCTACTTGGGAGGGCACGGCGGCACCTTCGTGCAGACGAAGCCGAGCAGCTGGATGTCGGGGATCTCGAAGCCCTGGCCGGTGCGGTGCGCGTTGAACTTGTCGCTGGTCGAGCTGTGGCTGTAGTTGCCCGCGACGGCGAACGGCCCGTAGCCGACGCTGGCCGAGCCGCTGATCGCCGAGTCGATGCGCTCGGAGTCCTGGTGTGACCAGTTCGCCGTCACGTGCACGTCTCGGACGATCACCAGCGCCTGCGGGATGAGCGGCATCAGCGGGTCGGCGCCGCCTGAGATGCCCCCGGCCCCCGACAGCGATCCCAGGTCCCAGTTCGGCAGCTTGAACAGGCTGGCGTCCATCCACTTGCGGTAGATGGGGCAGATGCGCCACTTGAAGGACAGGCCGATGTCGGTGGTGTCGGCGCTCATGCTCACGCGGCTGTCGGAGGACGACACGCCGCCGCCGAAGCTCCACAGTCCGACGTTCACCTGGGCGGACGCGCCCCACGAGGTGGCCTCGGAGGAGAAGGAGTTGTTCAGCGTCGACTCCGAGAAGGAGAACGTCGGCCAGGTGCTCGCGTCGGCGCCCGCCCAGTCCGATGGCGCGATCGTGGTCCTGAAGAAGGTCTCCTGGAGCACGTTGACCAGCTCGAAGGCCTGCAGGCGGAACTGGGCGTCGGCGAAGGCCCTGGCCACCTGCCCCTCGTTGAGCGTGGCCAGCTGCGCCTTGGTGGACCTGATCTGGTCCCGGCCGGCGGCGCCCCAGTCGGCGAAGGCCCGCCTGGGCCGCTGGAGCGCCTGGGCGCCGACGATCGGCCAGACCCGCTTCAGGTTCTCGTCGGCCTGCGCGGCGGCCCACTGCCCCACGTAGGCCATGTAGGCGTCCTGGTAGTTGTTGAAGGCCCGCTGCTCGTTGTCCGCCAGCGCCGTCGGGCGCTCCACGGTCCGGCCCTCGTCGTCCTTGACCTGCTCGACGAGCACCTTGTTCAGCTCGTCCCGCTGGTGCTGGATCTCGGGGGAGGGCGGCGGCTCCGTGACGTGCACGGTGTTGACCATCTTCGAGTACACGTCCGACACCGACCGCCCGGTCGGCGCGTACATGTGGCTCACCGCGGGGATCTCGTCGACCAGTGAGGCGATGTTGAAGGCCGCCTGGATGCTGCCGTCGGTGTTGCCGGGCGACCACGGGTTGCGGTAGTCGGCGGCGTTGAGCACCAGGCCGCGCTGGGCCATCACGAACGTGGTGTTGGCGCTCTCGAAGGCCGAGGCCATGCCGGAGTCGGGTTCTCCGCTGATCACCTTGAACATGCGGTCGTAGAGGGTGAGTGCGATGCGTTCGTCGAGGGACATGCTCTACCTCCTCTGAAGAGTCACGGGACGGACGGCCCTGGCACGTTCCAAGCCCCTCAAGCCGTCCGCCCCGACGCTCCCGAGCCTGCGCCCAGCCCGGGCCGGCCGCATGAGTAACCCCCTACTCATTGCCGTTAACCTGTCCCGATGACGTCGGGGGTGCGGGTAGGGGTTCTCGGGCCGGTGCGGGCCTGGCGGGACGGCACGGCGCTGGACCTGGGTTCACCCAGGCAGCGGGCCCTGCTGGCCTGCCTCGCCCTGGACGAGGGGCGGCCCGTCAGCCTTGACCGGCTGATCGACGCGCTGTGGGAGGACGATCCCGCGCCGACGGTCACCCCGATGGTCCGCAGCTACGTCTCGCGCCTGCGCGGGGTCCTCGGCCACGAGCACCTCGTCCGGCTCGGCGGCGGCTACGCGCTGCGCGGCGTCGGCACCGACCTCGCCGAGTTCCACACACTGACCGCCCAGGGGCGGCACC
This sequence comes from Nonomuraea sediminis, assembly GCF_018531495.1. Classification (GTDB taxonomy): domain Bacteria; phylum Actinomycetota; class Actinomycetes; order Streptosporangiales; family Streptosporangiaceae; genus Nonomuraea; species Nonomuraea sediminis. The sequence goes on along the minus strand of NZ_JAHDTI010000005.1, from coordinate 132,611 downwards.
GCCGCGCGCTCGCGCTGTGGCGCGGCGACCCCGTCCCCGAGCTGACCGGCCGGTACGGCCAGGCCACCCGCACCCAGCTCGACGACCTCCGCCTGACCGCGATCGAGGCGGCCTGCGAGCAGGAGCTGGCCGCGGGCGCGGCAGGCGGCCTCGTACCCGAGCTGCTGGACGTCGTGGCCCGCCACCCGCTGCGGGAGCGGCCCTGCGGCCTGCTCATGCGGGCCTACGCCGCCGCCGGGCGGCACGCGGAGGCGCAGGCCGTCTACGCGGAGTTCCAGCAGCTCCTGGCCGAGGAGCTGGGCATCGATCCCGGGCCCGAGCTGGCGAGGTTGCACAGCGGCCTGTCGGCCGGTCCACAGGCCCCCGTCCCCGCGCAGCTCCCGCCGGACATCGGCGACTTCACCGGCCGCGCCGCCCAGGTGGACGAGCTGGTGGGGGAGCTGCGGACAGAGCGGGAGCGTGCCCCGGTCGTGTCGGTGGTCTCGGGCATCGGCGGGGTCGGGAAGACGACGCTCGCCCTGCATGTCGCGCACGCCGTACGGGGGGATTTCCCCGGCGGGCAGCTGTATGTGGACCTGCAGGGGGCCGGGCCCGCCCCGGCGGATCCCGTGGCGGCGCTGGCCGGGTTCCTGCGTGCGCTGGGTGTCGGCGATCAGGAGATCCCCGACGAGCCGCAGGAACGGTCGGCGCTGTTCCGGTCGATCGTGTCCGGCAGGCGGATGCTCGTCGTGCTCGACAACGCGGCCGACGCCGCGCAGGTGTCGCCGCTGGTGCCCGGCGACCACGGCTGCGGCGTGCTGGTGACCAGCCGGGTCAGGCTGCTCGGGCTGGACGGCGCGCGGGTGCTCGACCTGACCGTCCTCGAGGGGGACGAGGCGGTCACGCTGCTCGCGAAGATCATCGGTCCCGAGCGGGTGGCGGCCGAGCCCGAGCAGGCGCGGCGGCTGGCCGAGCTGTGCGGTCACCTGCCGCTGGCCGTACGCGTCGCGGGAGCCCGGCTGGCCTCGCGCGGCACGTGGACGATCACGTCGATGGTGGACAGGCTGGCCGGCGAGCGCGACCGGCTCAGGGCGCTGCGCGTGCGCGACCTGGCCGTGGAGAGCAGCTTCGAGCTGTCCTACCGCCAGCTCGACCCCGGCTGCGCCCGCGCGTTCCGGCTGGCCGCCGTGCCCGACAGCGAGGACCTGTCACTGTCGTCGGCCGCCGCGCTCCTCGGCGTCGACGAGGACGAGGCGGAAGAACTGCTGGAGAACCTGGTCGACCTCAGCCTGCTCGAGTCCCCCTCGGCCGGCCGCTACCGCTTCCACGACCTGCTCAAGGTGTACGCGCGCCAGCAGGCCGACGGGGAACGCGAGCAGGCGCTGGACCGGCTGGTGGTCCACCTGCTCGCCACCCTGCAGAGCGCCTGCGAGGTGTGGCGGCTGGCCCTGTACTGGGCGGGTCCGCGCGAGGGCGGCGGCCTGCGCTTCGCGGGGAGCCCTGAGGCCGACCGCTGGCTGGCCGCCGAGCTGCCGGGGATCTGGCCCGTGGTGGCGCAGCGCGGCGACGCCGTGGCAGTACGCCTGCTGCGGCTGCTCGAGGAGCGCGTCGACCGGATGGTGCACCAACGGGAGTTCCGCAAGGCCGCCGAGGCCGTCAAACAGGACGCGGAGGCGCGCGGCGACCTCGAGACCGCCGCGGGCGCGGTCTGCGTCCTGGGCAGCGTGTTGTTCACGGTCGGCGAGCACGCCCAGGCCGAGCCGTTGCTGCGCGCGGCCGCAGGCCACGCCCGCGACAGGATCCTGCTGTGCGAGATCACCACACTGCTCGCCCTGGTCATCGCCACCCGCCTCGACTATCCGGCCGCCGTCGAGGTCGCGCTGGCGGCGGTGCGGGCCGGGCGCGAGTCAGGCGATCCGGCCGCCGAGGCGCGGGCACTGACGAACCTCGCCCAGATCCAGCTCCGCACCGACCAGGCGGAGGAAGCCCTCGTCCACATCACGGCCGTCATCGGCCTCGTCAGGCCCGTCAAGACCGTGGACTTCGAGGTCTCGATCATGGGCGACGTGCTGACGGCGCTCGGCCGGCACGCCGAGGCCATCCCGTGCTACACGGAGGCACTGGAGGCCTACCGCGCCCAGGGGCTCGTGCAGATGAGCGTCGAGAACCTGGTACTGCTGGCCGACGCGCATCTGCGGACGGGGCAGCTGGAGCAGGCCCTCGCCCAGGCGGACGAGGCACTGGCGTTGTCGGTCGAGATCGAGGACCAGGTCAACGAGGCCCGCGCCCTGCTGGCGCGCGGCGAGACCCTGGTGGAGCTCGGCGAACCCGACGAGGGTCAGGAGTGCCTGCGCCGGTCGCTGGCCATCTACGACAGCCTCGACATCACCTCACCCCGCCTGGACCGCATCCGGGCGTCGCTGGTCGCTGACTAACGGTTCGCCTCATGTTACGTTGGGTGATCATAGACCTCGGAGGCACCCATGGCTGGGCCGTTCCCCGACCCTTATCCCACGCTCCTGGGCGACGACCCCACGCTGGGATCGGCTCTCGAAGTCGCCATCGAGGAAGCGCTGCGGTCCCCGCTCATCGAGCACCCACTGCGCGTGGCGATCTCCATCGCCTCGATCGACGAGACGACCTCACCCCTGGACTTCAAGCACGCGGGACATCGGTTCGGCGACACCTTCTACTCGGCCAGCCTGCTGAAGGTCGCCGCCATGTACGCGGCGTTCGAACTCCGGCGCAGCGTCAACAACCTCGCGGCCGGATCGTCCACGCCGGGCGAACTGTTCGCCCTGCTGCACAGCGAGTTCGACCAGCCGATCAGCGACGCCGTGCCCGCGATCGCCGCGGAGCCGGGCCTGAGCGGCGTGCCGAGACAGCCGAACTACGAGGGCATCTTCGCCACCATCCCGCTGGTCGACGGCGGGCTGGCCTGCGAGTTCAACGGCGCCTTCCAGGCCAACCTGCGCCGCATGATGATCAACAGCGACAACGACGCCGCGGCGGCGTGCATCCGGCTGCTCGGCTACAGCTGGATCAACGGGGCGCTGAAGGCGGGCGGTTTCTTCTTCCCTCCCGCGCAGTCGGGGATCTGGCTCGCCGGCACGTTCAACAAATCGCTGACCGCGGTGCGCATCCCCAGCGCCAACGACGGGATGGTCGCCCAGGCGATGACCTGCTTCGACATGGCGAACCTGTACGCGCACCTCTTCAGCGGCACCCTGGTCGACCAGGCCGGTTCGAACGACATGCTGGCATTGCTGGGCACCAGCGCGTCGGTCGGCGATGATCCGTCGTACATGGACTTCACCCGGCGAGCCCTGACGCCCAGATCCTTCACGGTGACCCACTCGAAGATCGGCCTCGGCCCGTTGAAGACCGGTCAGATGGTGACCTCGGACGGCGCGATCGTCGAGCACGGCGACTCAGGCCGCAGGTTCATCGTGGTGTGGCAGAACAACTTCCAGGACAAGGACTCGCTGGAGTCCATCGGTTTCATCGTGGACCGGACGATCGGGCAGGTCATCTAGCCTGCACGACGCCCTACCGCACGCCGATCCACGTCCACATGCCCATGAAGCGGTGACCGTCGACCGGGCACCACACCGAGTAGCGGCCCCTGTGCAGCTTGACCGTGAGCGTGGTCGAGCCGCCGGGGTTGAGGAAGGCAGACCTCGCGCTGACTCCGCGCCCCGCGATGGCGAAGCCGTGGGGAACGGTTCCCGCGTTCCTGATCGTGAAGGTGACGGAGCCGTGGTGGAAGACGTGCCGCATCGAGATGTGGCCGTCGTGCAGCGTCACTCCGGCGCTGGCCATCGTCGCGCTTTGCGGTGCCGCCACGGCGGCCGTGCTCGTGCCCGTGCCCATCGTGAGTGTCAGGGTGGTCGATGCGAGCACCATCGCCAGACTGGATACGCCTGTTGAGCGAATCGCAGCAAACATGATCGCCATCCCTTCATCGTGGCGTTCGATGTCAGCTATGGCATCGTTTTCCCTATTCTCTCGCACCTCCGAGTAATCTCATGTCCACGAATTCTCCAGCAGCGCGCGCGTAAGCTTTACGGGTCGCTTGTTTAATCGCTACGGAATCGACGGGTCGCTTGAAAATGTCCACGGTGTGCTGAAGCATTGTTCTCAGGGCTTGACCAACGGCGAGGTGGCCGGTCCGGCCCTTTCGACTGCGGCGTTCGATCTCCCGCCGCAGCAGGGGTACGTGCGGGTTCCATTCGCTAATTCCCCCGTTACGGGCGCCATTTTGCCGAGTCTGCTGGGAATCTGATTTCGGTGAATGGCCTGCCGTACGGGCGGATCATGGAAGAGGCCGGCGGACCTTGGCGAGCAGGTCGGGCGGCAGCCGCGCGTAGCCGAGCAGGAAGAGGCTGGACTGGCCCGCGTTGCTGGTGGTGCAGTTGAGGAAGCCGAGCAGCATCGGCGGCGAGCCCTTGGCGCAGGCGGACGCGCTCGGCGGGAAGGCGGGCCCGGGGGTTGTCGGCCGCGATCGCGGCGACCTGCGCGACCGACCCCGAGCCGGTGACCGTGACGATAGGGCTCGACGGCACTGGCCGCTTCCGGCCGCACGAGGTCAGCGCGACCGCTGTGAGGCTCCCGCCGGACCGGTCCGCCAAGCGCGGCGGAATGCCAATCCGCCGTTTCTCTTGCCGGGTTTATCTCCCGAATGTGTTTCGGACTCTGAGGTCAGTGCCGAAGCCCTCATTACCCGGGGCCCCTGTCCATATTTGCCATGTTGGCGACATTGTCGTGGCGGCACGAGTCAGGAGGGCTGTCATGCACCCCTAATGGAAGGGACAGGAACGCCACAGGAGGAGACCGCGATGTCGCAGCACGCCTTACCGCTCACGCTCGGTGTCGAAGAGGAATTCCTGCTTCTGGATGCCGCGACGGGGGACCTCGCACCGGCTGCTCCCCAGGTGCTCGCCGCGGTCGGGGAAGAAGGCGTCAAGTCCGAGCTCATGCTGTACCAGATCGAGACCGTGACGGGCATCTGCGCCGACCTCGAGGAGGTCCGCGAGCAGATCACCGAGCTGCGGTCCATCACCGCCGCCGCGGCGGCCAGGTACGGCTGCCTGCTCGTGGCCTCGGGCGTCGCCCCGGGCGCCCTGCTCGGGCTCGACTACCTGACCGACGACGTGCGTTACCGCAGGCTCGCCCTCCGGCACGCGGGGATCGTCGCCGAGGCCGGCACCTGCGCCTGCCACGTCCATGTCGGCGTGCCGTCGCGCGAGGCGGGACTCCAGGTGCTCGTCCGGCTCCGCCCGTGGCTGGCGGCGCTGCTCGCCCTGAGCGCCAATTCCCCCATCGCCGGCAACCGCGTGACCACGTGGGCGAGCTGGCGCTACCGCCGCTGGGCGCGCTGGCCCTCGGCGATGCCGCCGCAGCACTGGCACAGCACCGGTGACTACGACGCGACCGTACGCTCGCTGATACTCCAGGGCAAAGCGCTCGACGAGCGCGCCGTCTACTTCCACGCCCGCCTGTCGCCCCGCTACCCGACGATCGAGGTCCGCCTCATGGACACCTGCCTGAGCGTCGAGGACACCGTCCTGATAGTCGCGCTGGTGCGCGCCATGACCGCCGCCGCGCTCGAGGACATCGCGTACGGCAGGCCCGCACCGCGCGTGCCGGAGTACCGGATCCTCACGGCCCTGGCCGCGGCCGCCCGCCACGGCAGGCAGGCCCTGCCCGCCCTCCCGCAACGCCTGCTGTCGGCGGAGCCGCTGGCGAGCCTGCTTACCGAGCTCGCCCGGCGCGGCACGGGCGCGGAACGGCAGCGTGCGCTGTGGGAGAGCGCGGGCTCGTTCGCCGAGTTCGCCAACCTCCTCGCCGAGGCCACTCTCACCCCGGCCACCCGGGGCATCGAGACCGACCACGCCCCGGGTTGACGCCGGCGACTACCGAACGGGTACGGCGAGTTCGCCGCCGCGGTAGAAGCCTTCCCGCTCCTCGATCACGTAAGGAGTCATGGCCTCACGCCGACGGGTCTCGCTCTCGGAGCTCCGCCAGGCGTCGCACGACTCCTTCGTGTCCCAGAACGACACCCCGGTGATCTCCTGCCCGTCCTCGGACCAGTACGCGTAGGCCTGGCGCAGACCCTCCGGATACGGGGTAGGGCGCCAGGCCCTCTCGAAGTCTTCCAACGTGCCCGGCTTGATGCGGCGTGTCGTCACCCAGACGTAGTGCTCCCTCATCGCAGCCTCCCCCGGAACGCCATTCGGCTCGCGGCGCTCTCCCATCCACCATAGATCCGGCCCCTGGGACATCTCGACCGGGAGCCCTGCCGTCAGTCTCGACTCTGGAGGAAGGCGATGAGGGCGGCTGTGAGTTCGGCGGGGGCGTCCTCCTGGACGAGATGGCCCGCGCCGGCGATCGGTTCCCATGTCGCGCCGGGGATCAGGTCGGTGAGCTCCTGCCCTTTCGCCACGGGGATCCAGGTGTCGTCCTGGCCCCAGCAGATCAGCGTCGGGATGCCGATCTCGGCGTACCGTCCCTGGACTTCGTCGGTGTAGCGCTGGTCGGCCTGCGCGATCTGCCGGTAGAAGGCCGCCTGACCGGGATCCCCGAGCCAGGGCTGGACGAGCCGGGCCAGGACCGCGGGATGCAGGCCGGGGCTGCTGGCGGAGCTGACGTACTCGCGGACCAGGGCATGGTGCAGCGCGGGCGGCAGCTGTTCGAAGACCTGCGAGTGCTCGCCCACCAGCCGGAAGAAGGGGGATCCCCACGGCGCGAGCGCGACCGGATCGACCAGGGCGAGCGCCCGGTACCGGGCGCCGTGCAGCAGATGCGCCCGCAAGGAGACGGCGCCGCCGAAGTCGTGGGCGACCACGAAAGGTTCCCGCAGCCCCCAGTGGGCCAGGAGCTCGGTGAAGACCCGTCCCTGGGCGGCCAGGGACACATCCTGGTCCGCGGACATCTCGGACGCCCCGTAGCCGGGCATGTCCCAGACGAACACCTGGTGGTCCCGGGCGAGAGAGCGGGCGATGCCGCGCCAGACATACGAGGAGAAGGGGGTGCCGTGCAGAAGGACCACCGGCTGCCCTGCGGGGTTTCCCCAGCGGTCCCAGCGAACCTCGCCGGATGAACTGGAGAACGTCTCGGTCAGCTGCCATCCGTCCATGGACGCCGCCCCTCTCGATCACGCGGCCGTGCTTGATGATCTGGACATGCTACAAAGGGCCGCGTGATCGACGACGTGCTCAGGGGCCTGGCCGAGAAGATCGCGGCGGTGGCGCCACCGAAGTGGCGCAGGGCGGAGCTGCGGGGGTTCGCGGTCGGCCAGGACGGGTCGGGGTACAGCGGGCTGAGGTTCGAGCCTCATCCGGGTGGCGGCGACCTCGACCCGCATGAGGAGCTGCGCGCCGTGCACGCGCTGATCGGGCCGGCCGGCGAGCAGGTGACCGTCGAGCTGGTCGTCGAGGCCAGGGGACGGTTCGAGGCGGTGGTCAGCGAGTCGCTTGAGCGTGACGACGCGGGCGGCTTCCTGTACGTGCTCGACCGGCACGCGCTGCCGCCCGAGCCCGCGGCGTTCCAGCGGGGACCGGTGGACGCCACGCAGGCGGGGGACCCGCGCGAGGCGGTCGCCCTGCTCGGCGCGTACCTGCGCGAGCGCGACCGGATCCTGGGTCGGGACACGTACGCGCCCCCGCCAGCGCTCCCCGAGGCGCGCCGTGCCCAGCTCGGGACGGGGCTGCCCGACGACCTGCGGGCCCTGTACGAGCACATCGACGGCGACGGCGGTGAGGGACTGCTCGACCGGCACCCCTGGTTCGGCCTCGAACTGCTGCGGAGCCAGAGCCGGCCGGAGAACCGCTGGTGGGCCCGGGGGCGCACGTGGCGCGATCACCTGCGAAGACCGCTCATCACCAGCGACGGCCCGCCGCTCGCGGTGCGCCGGGCGTCGGACCACCCTGGCTGGATCCCGTTCGCCACCAGCACCGGCGGCGACTTCCTGGCCGTCGACCTCGCGCCGGGCCCCGGCGGGCGGCCCGGCCAGGTCATCCGCATGGGCCTGCACTACGACGACGGCCCGGCCTACGTCGCCGACTCGGTGACCGGCCTGCTGCGGCAGCACATCGCGGCGCTGCGGTCGGGCGCGTACCAGGAAGAGGACGGCGAGCTGTGGGTCGACTGGGAAGAGCCGACGGAGGAGAACCGCTCACTGACGATCACCGGCCCTGACGCGGCCTCCATGCGGGGCATGCGTCCCGACATCGAACATCTGACGGTACGCAACGCCCCCTGGGCCGACTTCGGACCGCTGCGAGGCGCGCCGACCCTGTGGCAGGTCACGGTGGAGAACCTGCCCGGGGCGGACCTGACGCCGCTCCTCGACACGCCGGTCGAGCTGCTCGCCCTGTCCATGGACGCGATCGACCTGGCGCCGCTGGCGGGCCACGCCACATTGCGCCTGCTGACGCCGCGTACGGACAGTCCCGTGGACCTGGCGCCGCTTCTGTCGTGCCCGCGCCTGTACGGGCTCGACCTGTCCCGCGCCGCAGTCTCCGACCTCGGCGTCCTCGCCGCGTTCAAGGACCTGCTCTACCTGCGCCTTCGCCGCGCGCAGTGGGAGGAGCTCCAGGAGAGGGCCGGTCTCCCCGCACGGCTCGCGGCCGCCGGGCTGGCGGCCGAGCCGTACAGGGAGAAGACCTGGTGGTGGTCGGTCGACAAGGCCCACCACGCTCCGGAGCCGTCGCTGCGGACGGCGGTGACCTGGGCGACCCGCCTGGCCGGCCGTGCGGCGGACGTGCGGGTCTTCACGGGCCGGTTCGCCCGCGGGTCAGCCTCTCGTTGAGATCAGCTCCATGGCGCGCTGGTGCTGCTCGGGCGACGGCTGCCGGGTCCAGGTGATGCCGGGCAGGTTGTCCGACAGCATGCGGGCCATGACCACGGACATGACGTCGGACGGCTGCGCGTGCGGCATGTGCGGGCGCGTCGACCGGTATCCGGCCAGGACCCGGCCGTAGTCGTACATCAGCGTGTTGGTGAAGCGGCTGCGCTCGGCGTCGGCGCTCTCCAGCCCCGCCACGAACTCGGGCTCCGGCTCCTCGATCACGGCCTTGTAGACGTCGAGCCGGTTGCGGATCTCGCTCGGATCGGCGTGGCTGTGTGCGTCGTCGTACATGCGCGCCACGTGCCGCGGCATCTCCACGAGCACGGTCAGCATGCCGTACCCGCCGTTCTCGTCGCCGTAGCCGCCCACGCCGCCGTCAACGCCCTGGGCGTGCGTGGCGCTCATCATCGCGCCGGTGAAGTCGTACTTGTCCATGCCGTCGACCGGCTCCGCCATCCAGTCGTCGTCGAGGTGCAGCACGCCGCCGGTCTCCGCCCGCGCGGCGTTCTCGATCAGATGACGTACGGCTCCCGCCGGGTCGCCGAGCGCCTGCGGTCCCAGCCCCGCGAACTGCTCGGCGAGCAGGAACAGCGAGACCATCATCGACGGGTCGTAGACGCGCAGCGCGCCGGCCTCCCGGTGCAGGAACACCGTGCTCTCGTCGTCGTAGGCCTCGAGCCCGGCCATGAAGGCCTGTTCCTGTTCCTCGTTGAGGATGAGCTCCCAGGCCCATCGGCGCTCGACGTGGAACTTGTAGAAGTCCTCTCCTCTGAGCGGATCTCGGAACCTCCACCACAGGAATACGCCGACGACCAGGGCGGCGATGACGCCTAACGCGATCCACATAACTATCGACTTTCCTTCGAGTCAGGTTCTATCGGAAATGCCGGATCGTAGCGCCGCCAGCCTGATGATCTCCCGAAAACGCCCGGAAAGACGCGACATGATCACGCGCAGTGAGCCCTTCAGCGAAGGGGATCGCGGGCCTCTACCCGGCCATCCGCGCTTCCCGAAGCCCTGGCCGCCACCTTGTGGTCGGTGGGGCTTCGGATCAAGGTGGAGGCATGGGCGACGGCAGGCTGATCGGCATAGGTGGGGTCGGGCTGTGGGTTGACACCGTGGGCGACCCGGGCGATCCGGCAGTGGTGCTGATCTCGGGTGCGGCGGCGTCGATGGACTGGTGGGAGCCGGAGTTCTGCGCGCGGCTGGCGGACGGCGGCCGGTTCGTGATCCGGTATGACGGGCGCGACACCGGGCGATCGCCTGTCGCGCCGGCAGGGGCACCCGACTACACCGTCGATGATCTGGCCGGTGACGTCGTCGGGTTGCTTGACGCGCTGGGGATCGAGCGGGCGCATCTGGTCGGCGTCTCGATGGGCGGGGCGCTGGCCCAGCGGGTGGCGGTGGAGCGTCCCGACCGGGTCGCCTCGCTGGTCCTGATCGCGACGAGCCCGGGCGGTCCCGGGGGTCCACGCCATCCGGACCTGCCGCCGATGTCGGAGGAGTTGCGGGACTATCTCGCCACCGAGGCGCCACCGGCGTCGGACCGTGAGGCCGTGGTCGAGTTCATGGTGGATCGCGAGCGTCGCCTCGCGGGGCCGGGGTATTTCGACGCGACCCGGGTGCGGGCCCTCGCCCGGCAGATCGTCGACCGTACGGCCGACCTCGCGGCGAGCCTGGCCAACCACTGGCTGATCGAGGGCGGTGCCCCGGTCCGGCCCCGGCTCGGTGAGATCACCGCGCCGACCCTGGTCGTCCACGGGACCGCCGACCCGCTGTTCCCCTACGGTCACGCCCTGGCCTTGGCGCGGGAGATCCCGCAGGCGAAGCTGCTGCCGCTGGAGGGAGTCGGGCACCAGCTGCCGCCCCGGGAGGTGTGGCCCGTGGTCGTTCCGGCGATCCTGGCGCACACCTCGGGCGGCTGGGGTGCCCAGGGCAGCCGGCTGGCCGCGCGGTCGATCGCCGACGGCGACCCCACCGGCTGGTTCGACCGCCTGTACGCCGCGGGCGCGTCCGGCGAGGTGCCGATGCCGTGGGATCGGGACACCGCGAACCCGCTGCTGGTGGAGTGGGCGTGCGGCCTGGCGCCGCGGCCGGGTGAGCGCGCGATCGTGGTCGGCTGCGGGCTGGGCGCCGATGCGGAGTTCGTGGCCGGCCTCGGCTACGACACGGTCGCGTTCGACATCGCCGACACGGCCATCCAGCTGGCCCGCGAGCGGCATCCGGGCAGCGCGGTGGAGTACGTGATGGGTGACCTGCTCGACCCGCCCGCGGCGTGGCTGTCCGCCTTCGACCTGGTGGTCGAGGTCATCACGGTGCAGGCGCTGCCCGACCCGCCCCGGCACACGGCGATCGTCAACGTGGGCCGGCTGGTGGCGCCCGGTGGCACGCTCATCGTCGTCGCCGCCCGCAGGGACGACGCCGGCGAGCTGGCCGACGGCCCGCCGTGGCCGCTGCCGCGCGAGGAGATCGAGGCGTTCGCCACCGGCGGCCTGCGACCGTTCCGAGTCGAAGAGCTGACCGGCCCGCACGACCCGGACGATCTGCGCTGGCGAGCAGAATTCCGCCGCCTCTGAACCCGGGCTTTGTCGGGTCTTGCCGGTGGGTCTACCGGCGATGGGGAACCTATGTCGGTGGTCTATCCCTGGGGGAGGGAGCCGGTCATGGGCGTACATGAACGAGGTCCGGAAGCCGTAGAGGTCAAGCTGTCCGTCAACGGCGTGACGCACGTGCTGCGGATCGAGCCACGGGTCAGCCTGCTCGACGCCCTGCGGGAGCGGATGGACCTGATGGGCACCAAGAAGGGCTGCGACCAGGGCGCGTGCGGAGCCTGCACGGTGCACGTGGACGGGCGGCGGGTCGTGTCGTGCCTGACGCTGGCGATCGCCTGCGAAGGCCGCGAGGTGACCACCATCGAAGGCCTGGCCGACGGGGCGCTCCACCCGATGCAGGAGGCGTTCGTGCGCAACGACGCCTTCCAGTGCGGATACTGCACGCCCGGCCAGATCATGTCGGCCGTTGCGCTGCTGGAGGAGGGGCACGCCGACGACGACGCGGAGATCCGCGAGTGGATGAGCGGCAACCTGTGCCGGTGCGCCGCCTACCCGAACATCCGCCAGGCCATCAGGGAGGTGCGCGATGCGACCGTTTAGCTACCTGCGGGCCGAGGACGTGGCGGGCGCCATCGCCACCGTCGCCGACGGCCGCGAGTGCGCCTTCCTGGCCGGCGGCACCACCGAGGTCGACATGCTGCGCATCGGCACCGAATCGGTCGACCTGCTGGTGGACATCAACGACCTGCCGCTCGCCGAGATCGAGGACCTGCCCGGCGGCGGGCTGCGCATCGGCGCGCTCGCCCGGATGAGCGACGTCGCGCTGGCGCCCGCCGTACGCGACAGATATCCGATGATCTCGCAGGCGCTGCTGCTGGGAGCCTCCGCGCAGTTGCGCAACATGGCCAGCATGGGCGGCAACCTCATGCAGCGCGTGCGCTGCTCCTACTTCCGCGACATGCGCTCGAACTGCAACAAGCACGCGCCGGGCACCGGCTGCGCGGCGATCGAGGGGATCAACCGCGGCCACGCCGTCCTCGGGACGAGCGAGCACTGCATCGCCACGCACCCCTCCGACGTCGCCGTCGCGCTCGTCGCGCTGGACGCGGTCGTGCACGTGGAGGGCCCGGGCAGGACGCGCCAGATCCTGATCGACGACTTCTTCCTGGTCCCCGGCGACGCGCCGCAGGTGGAACACCCGCTCTTCCGCGGCGAGCTGATCACCGCGATCGAGGTGCCCGCCGTGCCGATCGCCCGCAGGTCGACCTATGTGAAGGTCCGCGACCGCGAGTCGTACGAGTTCGCGCTCGCCTCCGCCGCCGCCGCGATCAGCGTCGAGAACGGCACGATCAACGAGGTACGGCTGGCCCTGGGCGGCGTGGCGACCAAGCCATGGCGGGCCAGGCGGGCCGAGCAGGTCATGACCGGCGCGCCCGCCACCAGGGAGACCTTCGAGCAGGCAGCGCGCGAGGAGCTGGCGCCCGCGGTCGCCCGGTCGATGAACGGCTACAAGATCGAGCTGGCCCAGCGGACCATGATCCGGGCGCTGGAGACGGCGATGACGCTGGGAGAAGGACGATGACCACTATCGGACAGCCCGTCGAGCGCGTCGACGGGCGGCACAAGGTCACCGGCTCGGCCCGCTACTCGGCGGAGATCCTGCTGCCCGGCCTCGCCTACGCCGTGCTGATCGGCGCCGAGGTGCCCAGCGGCAGGATCACCGGCATCGACGCCGGTGAGGCCGAGCGGGCCGAGGGCGTGCTCGCCGTACTGACCCATCAGAACCTGGGGCCGGTGGCCGAGGACCAGCCGAAGCTGTTCCCGTCGCTCGGCGGCGGGCCGTGCCCGGGGCAGTCGTTCTTCCCGATGCGGGACGACGTCGTCCACTACGCCGGCCAGCACGTGGCCATCGTGGTCGCCGACACGCTCGAGCGCGCCGAGTACGCGGCGAAGCTGGTGCGGATCACCTACGCGCGCACGCCCGCGATCACCACCATCGAGCAGGGCCGCGGCCAGATGTACGAGGCGGAGCGGCTGTTCGCCGGCATGGTGCCGGGCCACGTCACCCGCGGAAACGTCCAGGCGGGGCTGAACGAGGCCGAGGTGCAGGTGACGGCCACCTACCACTGCGCGGCCAACCACCACAACCCGATCGAGACGTCGGCGACCACGGCCGTGTGGGACGGCGACCTGCTCACCCTCTGGGACTCCACCCAGGGGCCCAACGCCACGCAGCTCACGGTCGCCGCGCAGCTGGGCATCCCGCTCTCGCGGGTGCGGGTCGTCGCGGAGTACGTGGGCGGCAGCTTCGGCTCCAAGGCCATGATCTGGGACCATCCGGCGCTCGCCGCGCTGGCGGCCAGGCACGTGGGCCGTCCGGTACGGCTCGCGCTGAGCAGGGAGCAGATGTTCGACTCCGTCGGGCACCGCGAGGAGCAGGAGCAGCACCTCGTCCTGGGCGCCAGGTCTGACGGGCGGCTGACCGCGATCCGCCACTACAAGCTCTCGCCGACCTCCCAGTTCGACGACTGGGCCGGGCCCGCGCTCAGCTGCTCGCAGTCGGTGTACGCGTGCCCCAACTACGAGGGCGTCTACCGGCTGATCAAGGCCAACACCATCACGCCGTCGTTCATCCGCGGACCCGGCGAGGCGGAGGGGATGTTCGCCCTGGAGACCGCCATGGACGAGCTGGCCTACCAGCTCGGCATGGACCCGATCCAGCTGCGGCTGGTCAACCACGCCGACCTCGACCCCGAGACCAGGAACCCGTGGTCGAGCAAGGGGCTCAAGGAGTGCTACGCCCGCGGCGCCGAGCTGTTCGGCTGGAGCGAGCGCGACCCGCGGCCGCGCTCGCACAGCGAGGGGAACCTGCTCATCGGCACCGGCATGGCCACCTCGTTCTATCCCGTCTACCCGGTCTTCACGCCGCAGCGGGCCCGCGCCCGGCTGTACGACGACGGCAGGGCCGTGGTGCAGGCCTCGTTCTCCGAGTTCGGCACCGGCGTGCGGACCGCGATGAGTCAGGTGGCCGCCGACGCGCTCGGCGTGGGCGTCGACGCCGTCAGGTTCGAGTGCGGCGACACCGCGCTGCCCAACACCGTCGCCGCGGTCGGCTCGGCCGGCAGCGGCGTGTTCAGCGCCGGCGTGCACGCCGCCGCGACCGTGCTGCGCGAGCAGCTCGTCGCGCGGGCGAGCGCCGACGTCAAGTCGCCGCTGCACGGCGCCGACCCCGGCCAGGTCGACGTGGCGGACGGCCGGATGACGGTTCGCGGCCATCCCGACCGCGGTGAGAGCTATGTCGAGCTCATGCGGCGCAACCATCTCACCGACGTCGAGGCGGTTGGCAGCTGGGACCCGCCGCCGCCGGACGAGAAGTTCGCGAGCGCCACCTTCGGCGCCCAGTTCGCCGAGGTCGCCGTCGACCAGGACCTCGGCACGGTGCGGGTGCGCAGGATGACCGGCGTCTTCGCGCCCGGGCGGGTGCTGAACAGGCAGGCCGCGCACAGCCAGCTCATGGGCGGCATGCTCTGGGGGCTCAGCCACGCCCTGCTCGAGGCCACCCACATGGACCCGGTCGAGGGCCGCTGGGCCAACGCCAGCCTCGGGGACTACCTGGTGCCGGTGAACGCCGACGCCCCGGACGTCCAGATCGAGACCATCGAGGTCGAGGACACCGTGGTCAACCCGCTGGGGGTCAAGGGCGTGGGGGAGATCGGCATGGTGGGCGCGGGCGCGGCCATCGCCAACGCGATCTTCCACGCCACCGGCCGCCGCCACCACAAGCTCCCCATCACCATCGAGGACATCCTCTGACGGTCAGTCCCAGCGGCGAGTCTCCAGCTCACCCAGCCGGTCGACGGCGACCCGGTCCTCGCGCGCGAGCACGGTGACCAGGTCGTGGGCCTCGTCCGGGGTCACATGACGCCCGTAGGAGCAGCGGTTGGCCTGGTCGAGGGTTTCCAGCCACAGCCGCCGTCCCTGCTCCCAGCACATCTGGACGACCCCGCCCGACGGGCCCTCGAAGACGGCGAAGTTGTCCGCCACGGGCGTCAGGTCGAGCAGAACCGTCCTGGCCTCCGCCAGTGACATCGCCACCGGCTCGTCCACCCCGCGGCCCCGCCGGTAGTCGCAGTAGGTGACGGCCAGCCGCTCAGGGCCAGGGGCCGCCGGGGCGGGGCCGCCAGGCCGGCCGGCCAGCCGGCCGAAACGCCGCCGGCGCCAGGTGAGGGGTACCCCGATCCGGGTGCCGGGATCGCCGTTCCAGTCCACCTCCAGGCCACGGCCCCGGATCGCCGCGGCCACCTCGGCGCCGATCTCGGCCTGGTCCGCCGCCCGGTCGGCGTCGGTGAAGATCCCGTAGGCCAGGAAGAGGCCGCCGCCCTGCACGGCGGCGGCCATGTCCTGCCGGTGGCAGAAGACGTAGCCGCGGTAGGCGTCGCGTTCGCTCTCGGGCACCTCCCCGCCGATCTCGCTGATCCCGCAGCTCTGGCAGCACGCGAAGTCGACCCTGGCCACGATCCCGGCGAGATCGAGATCCCTGAACGCGCGCAGCAGCCGGTCGGAGTCGAGGACCTCCGGCCAGGCCCGCTGCCCGTCCAGATAGCCGGCGAACTCCTGGACGGCGACGTCCCGCGCGAGCGATCCGGCGCCGGGAGCGCCCTCCAGGTACTCCGTGCCCTGCTCGACGATGCCGTCGAAATCGTCCTCGCCCAGCGCGAGCAGCAGCCGTACGCGCTCACGCAGGCCATTCTCATCGATCACGCCAGGAGTCTAGGGGGCTGAGGCTTCTTCATTACCTGTCGCGTAATCGCGCTCATACAGGGGCTGGCGGCATTGTCGACCTTGCAACGGCCACCACACCAGGAGAGCACGATGACCGCCATCAAGGCACCCGAGTCCGCGGGCACCCGGACGGCAGATCCCGGCAAGGGGACCCTGCTGGTCCTGCTGTCCGGGCTCTTCATCACCACCCTCGACTTCTTCATCGTCAACGTGGGAATCCCCGCCATCCAGCGCGACCTGCACGCCACCCCCTCGCAGATCCAGTTCGTCGTCGCCGGCTTCGGCCTCGCGCTCGCCGCCGGGCTGATCATCGCGGGCAGACTGGGAGACCTGTACGGCCGGCGCAAGATGTTCGCCATCGGCCTGGCGGCCTTCACCGTGGCGTCGGCCCTGTGCGGGGAGGCGCCCACCGCGGGGATACTCATCGCCGCCAGGGTCCTGCAGGGCCTGGGCGCGGCGCTGCTCATGCCGCAGGTCCTGGCGATCATCAACACCGTCTACACCGGTGAGAGCAGGGCGAAGGCCTTCAACGCCTACGGCGTCACGATGGGCTTCGGAGGCGTGTTCGGGCAGCTCATCGGCGGCCTGCTGATCAACGCGGACGTGTTCGGGCTCGGCTGGCGGACCATCTTCCTGATCAACGTGCCGGTCGGCGCGATCGCCCTCGCCCTGGTCCCGCGCATGGTGCCCGAGTCCCGCCTCCCCGGCGGCGGCCCGCGGCTGGACCTGGCGGGCACCGTACTGGTCTCGCTCGGCCTGGTCGCCATCGTCTTCCCGCTGGTGCAGGGCCGCGAGCAGGGCTGGCCGCTGTGGACCTGGGTGTGCCTGGCGGCGGCGGTCGTCCTGCTGACCTCGTTCGTGCTGCACCAGCGGCGGGCCGCCGCACCGCTGGTCAGCCCCGAGCTGTTCCGTAACCGCTCGTTCTCCGTGGGCATGGTGGTCAGCCTGCTGCACGCGATGACGATGGGCTCGTTCTTCCTGATCCTGGCCCTCTACCTGCAGCAGGGCCGCGGGCTTGACGCCATGGGCTCCGGGCTCATCTTCCTGCCGCTCGGCATCGGCTACTTCGCCTCCTCGACGCAGGCGGCCAAGCTCGCCGCGAAGCTCGGACGCCAGGTCGTCACGCTCGGCGCGCTGGTCATGGCCCTCGGGTACGGCATGCTCGCCCTGTCCGCCACGGGCCTCGGCGACCACGGTGCGGTCGCCTGGATCATCCCCGGCCTCGTGGTCGCCGGCGCGGGCATGGGCCTGGTCATGGCACCGCTGCCCGCCCTGGTCCTCAGCGGTGTCGACCCCCGGCACGCCGCCTCCGCGGCCGGTGTGCTGAGCACCTCGCAGCAGGCGGGCGGCGCGATCGGCGTGGCCGTGGTCGGCCTGGTCTTCTACGGAGCCCTGGGCACCTACCCGCACGCCTTCGCCATGGGGCTGATCCTCCTCATCGCCCTGGACGTGATCGTCGCCGCCCTGGTCCAGGCGCTGCCCAGAACCAACCACTGACCCCGAGGTAGGTGGCCGTTCGCCCCACCATCGGTCTGGACACAGACCGATGGTGGGGCTTTCGCCGTCAGGTCACCGTCACCGGGCGCTCAGGGGTCGACTGTCCCGCGCTGTACTGGCCCTGCTTGCGGAAGACCACCACGCGCCCTCCCGACACCTGGGCATGCTCGGTGATCTTGTATCTGCCGTGGCTGTCGGTGTCGTCGTTGAGATCTGGGTGGTCGGTTCCGTCCACCCGGAGCAGCACCGAGCGGTTGCTGACGACGCTCCAGCCGTTGCCCGTCCAGTATCGGACGGTGCCGCTATGGGTGACGATCTTCCCCCTGTGTACTTTCTTCGGTGTCCGGCCGTGGCTCACACTGACGTCTCCCACTGATCGCCTGACCGTCGATCGAGTCTCGGCGCTCCTGGTGGCGCGCAGATCGCCGCCGCCCTGGAACTCTGCACGCCAGAGTCCCGACTCGACCGCCGTGGCGGTGGCGGTGAACCGGCCGCCCTCCCCGGTCTTCGTCTCGGTGATCACGTGCCAGGCGTACTCGTCGTCGGCCCTGAAGGACACCAGGATGGGCTGCCCATCCGGCAGGCTCGACCAGTCGTCGCCCCCGGCCGCCCGTTCCAGGCGTCCGGTGAACGTCAGCAGGTCTCCGGGATCGACCGTTTCCGGCTCGACGGCGAAGCCGCGGATGCGGGTCTCGACGGTGCCGGTACGGTCGGCGACCTCGAAGGACGTCTCGGCGGAGTCCTCACCGATCGCGACGTCGACCTGCCACTTCCCCCGCCCGTCACTGATCGTGGACTCCGCTTCCCACGCCTGCTCGAAGTCGCTCTCGCCGGTCCGGGCGAACCGCAGCCGCACCTGCTCGCCGCCAGGCCCGGACAGGGTGCCCGTGACCGTGTCCCTCGGACCGTTCTCGCTGGTGGCGACCGTGATCGCGAAAGGCTCGCCGAGGAGCACGGTGGGAGGGGTCACCTCGACGGACTCGATCTGGGGGAAGTGGTCGTCTCTACGGAGCAGCCTCATGACTCAGCACACCTTCCTGAAGGGGATTTCCGGGATGTATCGCTGCCACATGGAGCGATCCAGCGTGGCGTGGGCGCGTGCGCAGACCGCGTCCGCGGCCAGGCCGGGGTCGACGGGATAGGTCTGGACGGTGCCGTCCTGGCCCGCGCTGCGCAGCCATCGGCCGTCGGCGGTGTAGGCCAGGGCGAGCACCTGGCGGACGTGCGCCCGGTAGGAGTCGCCCACCGGCACCAGGCGCCCGGTGTCCCACAGGCGCACCGCGCCGCTGGTGCCGCCGGTCGCCAGCAGTGTTCCCCCGGGGGAGAAGGCCAGCGCGACGACGGTGTCGAACTCGGCGTGGTCCGGCCACAGGCGGCCCAGCGACCGGCCGTCCGTGGCGTCCCACAGATCGACGCCCAACTGGTGGAAGCCGGTGGCGACGCGCGAGCCCGCGTACGCGATGGAGTGGACCCCGTCGATGCCGCCGCCGAACGGCTTGTCCACGACGCCACCGCCGCGCAGGTCCACCACGGCGCTGTCGAGACCGCCGACGGCCAGGGCGCCGCCGTCGGGACGGAAGGCCATGGCGCGGTCGCCGTCCCTGGGCAGGGTGCGGGTCCGGGTCAGCGTCGCCACGTCCCACAGCTCGGCCGGGCCGTCGTCGGGCGCCGCGGCGAGCGTCCGCCCGTCCGGGCTGAAGACCAGGCCGTCCACCGAGTCGCCGTGGGCCAGCCGTACCCTCCCTGAGGGGGAGCGGCGGGCCACGTCCCACAGGGTCACCTCGCGCGAGTCCGCGGCGCCGGCCGCGAGCCACCGGCCGTCGGGGCTGAAGGCCAGCACTGAGGAGGCAGCCTGGCCGCGCAGCGTGCCGAGTTGCCTGCGCTCGGCGGTGTCCCACAGCAGCAGCCTGTTGCCGGATGCGACGGCGGCCATCCGCGCGCCCGGCCCGAACGCCGCCGCGTCGGCGGAACGCGACACCTTCAGCGGGCGCAGATCGTGCCCCAGGTCGAGGGTGGCCACCGAGCCGCGCCCTGTCAGGTAGGTGATCCGGGTGTGGTCGCGGCTGAGCCGCGCAAGCGGGCTGTGCATGGTGTCGGCCAGCGCGTAGCGCAGGACGGGCGCGGTGCCTGAGACGTCCCACACGCCCAGGTTGGCCCGGTCGGAGGCCACCAGCATCGTGCCGTCGTCGCTGTAGGTCATCCAGCGGGAGGACATTCCCTCGGCCTCCGTCCCCGGCTTGAACCCTCCGGCGGCCAGGTCCCAGACGCGCACGCCGCCGTCCACGCTCAACGAGACGGTGCCCGCCCGCCCGAAGGCAACACCGTCCGCCCGCCCGCCGTGCGGCGCGGGCAGCGGGCGGCGCGACCGCAGGTCCCACAGCTGGAAGCGGCGGTCGCTGAACACCAGCGCGGCCAGGCGCCCGTCGGGGGAGATCACCACGTTGTCGGCCAGGTCGTCGCGCACCCGGACCAGCGGTTCGCCACCGGAGGCGGGCCACACCCCGAGGGTGTCACCGGCCAGCAGTCCCAGGAGGCGGTCGTCGGCGCTGAAGACCACCTCGCTCGCCTCCTGCCGGATGGTCGCACCCGGCTTCCCGGTGGCCAGGTCGAACACGCGCACGCCACCCGACCCGCTCACCGCCACCCGCGTCAGGTCGTGGCTCAACGCGATCGCCCGCACGCCCAGGCCGACGCCGCCGACCGAATGCAGGACCGCCCCGCTCGCCAGGTCGCGCAGCACGACCTGCCCCCTGTCGGCCACCGCCTCGGCCCGCCCGTCGGCGCTGAGGTCGAACACCGCGTCGGCGCTGGCCAGCGGGGGCGAGACCACGCTCACCTCCTTCTGGGCCAGCGAGCTGTACAGCGCGGCCCTGCCCTCGTCCACCGGCGCGATGCGCCAGGCGGCCACGCTCAGCAGCATCGCCGGCTGCGGCTGCGAGGTCCGCAGCTCGCCCGCCAGCACGGCCGTCCTGCGGGCGATGGCCGTGTCACGTTCCCGCACGGCTGCCCCTCGCTGGTCCACGGCCACTCCCGCCGCCGCCAGTGCCACGGCGAGCAGTACGGCCAGCGTCACGATGATCTGCCTGCGGCGGCGCGCCCGGACCCGGCTCATGGCCAGCCCGGCGTCGAGGAAGGCGTTCTCGACGAGGTTCAGCGTGGCATGGTGGCGGCCGGTCGCGGCCCAGCTCAGCGCCTCCTCCAGATGGCTGCCGTGGTAGAGGTCGGCCGGGCGGCGGCCGTGCTCGTGCCAGTGCTGCGACGCCTCGCCCAACCGGCGGTGGACCAGCAGGCCGTCACGATCTGCTTCGATCCACTCCCGCATCCGCGGCCAGGCCCGCAGCAGCGCGGCGTTGGCCAGCGAGAGCGTGTCGCCGTCGCGCACGACCAGCTCGGCGCGGGCGAATCCGGCCAGCACCCGCTCGGCGTCGGCGGCGATGACGACGCCGTCCTCCAGCTCCGCCGTCCGCACCTTCCTGAGCATGTCCTCGGCGCCATCACCCGGCACGACCATGCGGAGCATGATCTGCGGCACCAGCACCCGGTCCTCGGCTCGCAGCCGCTGGTAGATCCCCTCGGCCACCGACTCGAGCGGAGGCGGGGCCAGCTCGGCGGGGGAGCGCACCGGCTCGGCCGCGCGGCTGCCCTCGGCCAGCAGGGCCTGCAGCTCGCCGAGGTCGCCGACCAGGCCGAGCAACAGCATGCGGGCCGTCGGCCGGGACTGCGGGTCCTTGGCCATGGCGGCGGCCACGAGCGAGCGCAGCGGCTCCTGCAGCGGCGACAGGTCGGGTTCCGCGGCGAGGATCTGATGGAACAGCGCCGCCATGTTCTCGCCGTCGAACGGGTCGCGCCCGGTCGCGGCGAACAACGTCACCGCGCCCCACGCCCACACGTCCACCGGCGGGCCCGCCCGCTCCCCGATGACGCTCTCCGGCGCCATGAACGCGGGCGTGCCCGCCGTCTGACCGGTGGGGGTGAGCGACATCTCCGAGGTCCTGGCGATCCCGAAGTCGATCACGCGCGGCCCGTCGGGCCCGATGAGCACGTTGTCCGGCTTGAGGTCCCGGTGGATCACGCCGGCCTCGTGGATCGCGGTCAGCGCCGTGGCGATCCCGGTGGCCAGCCGGTACAGGTCGTCGGGCCCGTACGGGCCGCCGGTCTCCACGGCGCGGCGCAGGCTGGGGCCGCCGACGTACTCGCTGACGATGAAGGGCCTGGCTCCGTCGAGCTCGACCGCCAGCACCCGCGCCGTGCAGAACGCCGAGACGCTGCGCGTGGCGGCGGCCTCCTTGGCGAACCTGCGCCGCAGCTCGGCCCCCGCCCCCGGGTGCAGCACCTTGATCGCCACGCGCTGCCCGGCAGGGCCGTAGCCCTCGTAGACGACGCCCTGACCGCCCTCTCCCAGCCGCCCCGCGAGCCAGAACTCGCCCAGCTGCCGCGGATCCCCCGCCACGAGTGCCGACATGCACCGATGGTGCGACTCACTACGGTCAACGCCAAGAGGCAGACCGCAAACACGCCCCGACGAGGGTCACCTGTCGTTGAGGACCTCACGGAGACGGGGGGCGAAACCGTCGGGGTCCTCGACGAAGCCCACGTGGCCGCCCGGGAAGAGCGTGGGGGTGATGCCGAGCAGCTCGCCGAGCGCGGTGGTGGTGCGGTCGCAGAGCTGGCCGGTCGATTCGCGGCCGAGGCCGAGCATGATGCGGGGCCCGGCCGCGCGCAGCGCCGCGAGGTCCGGCTGCCAGCCCGTGGTCGCGCGCAGCTCGTGGGTGAAGAAGCGGTGCTCGTCGGCGAGCTGCCGCGGATCGCGCTCGCCCCCGTACATGAGCTCGAACACGGGCTCAGGCATGAAGATGTTCGCCTGCGCCAGGAACTTGCGCCAGGCCCCCGCGAGGTCCCCCGAGACGTGGGTGGCGATGATGTCCTCGGTGCCCGCGCGGAGCTGATCGCGGTCGTCGAGCAGCTCCATCAGCGGCGGCTCGTGCGCGATCACGGTGTGGACCTGCTCGGGGTGGGCCTGCGCGAGCGCCAGCGCGGTGACCGCGCCACCACTCGAGCCCAGCACCGCGGCAGGGCCCGCGTCCAGGTGGGCCAGCAGCCTGGACAGGTCGTCCGCGCGCGACTGCGGCGTCGAGTCCTGGCCGGGGTCGTCCAAGAGGCTGCGGTTGATGCCCCTCGGGTCGGCGGTGAGCACGGTGAAGCCGGTCGCGAGCAGGTCGGCGAGCGGCGCGAACGCGCCCGCGTCCATCGGGGCGCCGACGAGCGCCACCAGCGGACCCTCGCCGCGCACCTCATAGTGCAGCTGAGCGTCCGGAACCCGCAGTGTCCCGACGGTGGCGGTCGATGTCACGTCCATGGGGATCCCCCTCGTGTCGGCCGAGGCCTTCGAGCCTCGGCTGGTCTCCTTACGCCATGACGACGAGCGAGGTCTGGACGAATGGACATCCGCCCGGAAGTTTTTTCCCGGCCGCCGGATCGAACGTCAGCTCAGGTCCGGTGCCGCGGAACGCACACCGCGTGCGGCGGCCCACAGGAGGATGACGGCACCCCCACCGAGGAGCACGGTGCCCATCAGCGCGGCGGGCAACGAGGCTCCGGTCTCCTGGGCGTGGACGAACCCCTCCCAGACATAGGTGAGCAGCGCGCCCCCCGCCACCGCGAGGCGATGCCCGGCGCCCCAGCCGCGGCTGCGTGACCAGCGGGCGAACAGCGCCACGAACACGAGGGTCAGCCCGAGCACCGCCCCCGACACGAGCCACTGTGAGATCTCCTCGGGCAGGAACTCGCGACCCCAGTACAGGCCGGACGCGGCGAACGCCACGACGCCCACCGTCAGCCGGCCGGGCGCGTCGGCGTCCACCGGCGCGGCGGGACGGCGGCCGACGACGAAGGCCAGCGCGATCAGCGCCACGATGACCACGCCCGCGCCGATCAGCCGCCCGGGCGGGGCCATGAACTGCTCGGCCTGCTCGAAGGCGAGCAGGGCGGACCCGGCGAGGAACACCACGCAGGTGACGGCCAGTCCGAACCTGCCCAGCCACGGCCGGGTGTCGCCGCGGCCCAACGCCTCCATGAGCGCGATCGGCACGCAGATGCTCCAGACCGTGTGCATCATCATCACGTCCTGCAGCAGCGAGAGGCTGGTGCCGAGCGCGGGCACGTAGGTCTCGCCGTAAGCGAGGCCGAGGTCGAACCCGCCGTAGGCCGGATTCCACAGCATCTGGTCGATCGGACCCTCTTCGAGCAGGGCGTAGGCCATCGCCAGGACCACCATGGTGGGCCACCCCCGCCCCGCCCGCCGGGCGACCTCCCTGATCAGCAGCGCGCCGCCGCCGTACATGGGAGCAAGCAGCAGGACGTACGGCAGCGCCGCGAGCGGCTGGTTGCCCAGGAGCCACTCGCCGACGAGCGGCGCCAGGAGGAACAGACCGAGCGCCGGCGCGATGCGGCGCGAGGCGGATCTCAGACCCATGACGCGTCACGCTAGGGGCGTCACCCGGGTGGCCTCATCCGCCGAAGGTCGACGCCCGCATATCTTTGGATCACGCCGGCGGCGGTCGCAGGGCCAGCGGCTCGTGCGCGGAGCCGTGCCACTCGACCAGCAGGACGGTGGCGTCGTCGTTCAGGCGGCCGTCGTGGTAGTCAAGGACGTTCCTGACCAGGCGGCGCAAGGTCTCCGGCACGGGCAGCTCGGCGGTGTTGTGGCGGATGATGAAGTCGACGAACCGGTCCAGCCCGAACTCGGCGCCGTCCGGGGCACCGGCCTCGACGATGCCGTCGGTGTAGATCAGCAGCCGGTCGCCGGGCTCAAGCTGCTCGTGGCAGACGGTCACCGGCATCTGAAGGTCGAGCCCGAGCGGGTGAGCGGGTGGGCAGGCGAGCGTCGAGCTCCAGCGGCCGCCCCGGACCACGATGGGGAGCGGATGGCCGCGGTTGATCCAGGTGAGCATGCCCGTCCGGATGTCGAGCTCGGCCATGATCGCGGTGACGAAGCGGGTGGCGCGCCCGAACTCCCTGATCAGCACGCCCTCGATGGCTTCGCCGTTGGCGACCAGGTCCAGGCCGTGGCGGCGGTGGTTGCGGCAGGAGGCCATCGCCAGGTTCGCGGTGAGCCCGGCCGAGACGTCGTGGCCCATCGCGTCGAAGACGGCCAGGTGCAGCGTGTCGCCCTCCAGCGCGTAGTCGTAGACGTCGCCGCCCACCTCGTACGCGGGCTCGACCACGGCGCCGACGGTCACCTCCGGTGTGGCGAAGGTCGACGGCGGCATCAGCTGCCACTGCATCTCGGCGGCCACGTTCATCGGCCGTGAGCGGATCAGGCGTGGGTAGGTGTCGCTGTGGGCGCGCTGGCTGATCAGCAGCAGCGCGACCAGGGAGGCCAGGTGGACGCCGATCGCGGGCGTGCGCTCGGACCTGCCGCTCACCCGCAGCATGCCCAGGCGCTCGGTGCCGTCGAGCATCGGCACCCACCAGTGCTCGCCCTGCTGCAGGATCCGCACCTCCTGGAAGGCACGCCCCGCGAGGGTGCTGTCGACCCGCAACTCGGCCGCGGGCTCCGCGGTCGCGCGCTCCGCGCTCGCGCGCTCCGCGGTCGTGCGCGAGCCCATCAATCGCAGCGTGGCCCGCTGGATGTCGGCGACGTAGATGCGCACCTCGTCGAGCCCGGCGCGGGCGGCGTGCTCCTCGACCAGGCGGGGCAGCTGTTCGAAGGAGGCCTGATGGCTGGCCTCCAGCAGCCCGGTCAGCATGCGTTCCAGTCCGTCTGCATCGCTCATGAGCTCACCCATCCCCGGGCAACCGTCCGCACGAGAACTCGATGACGGCCGCCCCTGACCTCATTCAAGCAGGCGGCGCGACGCGTCACGACTCTTCGAGGAGGCGGTCGAGCATCCAATGAATGTAGGTCCTGAACTGCACCAGGTCGCCGGGCCTGACCCGGCGTTCGTTGCGCGGCCGGTCGAGCACTCCGCCGGTGAGGAATCCGTACACGCACCAGACGATCGTCCAGACGACGAAGCGGGCGTCCACCCCGGGCGGGAGGAGCGGGGCGATCTCCGCGACGACCTCCTGCACCAGCGGCCGGGTGTAGCCCTCCTCGAGCTCGGGAACGTCCGCGGCGTCCCCCATCCACCGGTGCATCCACAGCTGGAGGATCTGCGGGTTGTCGGCGAAGAAGTCGAGGTAGGCATCGGCCAGCTGCTTGATCGCCTCAGGGGTGGGGGCGGCCAGGTCCGCGAGGGTCGCGCGGAGGGCGGCGCCCTCGAGGTCGTCCGCCCGCCGCATCACCGCCCTGTACAACTCCTGCTTGCCGCCGAACCGCGCGGTGATCTCCGACGGCTGGACGTCGGCGGCGCGAGCGATGAGGCCGAGCTCGGTCTCGTCGTAGCCCAGCTCGGCGAACAGTCGCGTCGCGACCCTGATGATCGCGTCTGCCTCCACACTGTGACCTTATGTGCACGGTCCGTGCACGCCGGGCAACTCGCCCGGCGTGTCCGGCTCACCCCGTCACACGATGGAGAAACGCAGCGTCCGCAACTGGAACGGGCGCAGCCGCAGGTCGAGGCCGGCCTCACCGCGGGGCCGCTCGAGCAGGTCGCATTCCGTGACGCCGTCGAAGGGGAACGACGGCGTCAGCCGGGCGCGGACCCGGCCGCCGCGCGACTCGTAGAGGCGGACGACGACGTCGCCGCTGCCGTCGTCGGCGAGCTTCACCGCCGTGATGACGACGGCGTCGTCGTCGACGGTGACCAGTGGCTCGACCGGGTTGCCGCCGGGCACCGTACGTTCGGGCAGGTTGATCGCGTAGCCCTCGCGGACCGCGTCGCCCACCGCGGCGCCGACGACGAGCGCGTGGCTGAAACGGTGCGTGCCCTGGTCGGTCTGCGGGTCGGGGAAGCGCGGCGCGCGCAGCAGGGAGGCGCGGACCGTCGTCGTCGTGCCGCCGTCAGCGCGGACGGTCCTTGTCACGTCGTGGCCGTAGGTGGAGTCGTTGACCAGGGCGAGGCCCCAGCCAGGCTCCTCCAGGTGCACGAAGCGGTGGTTGCACGCCTCGAACTTGGCTGCCTCCCAGCTGGTGTTGGTGTGCGTGGGCCGGAAGACGTGGCCGTACTGGGTCTCGGCGGCGTAGCGCTCGGCGTGGACGTCCAGCGGGAAGGCCAGCTTCATGAACTTCTCGGTCTCGTGCCAGTCGACCTCGGTGTGGATCTCGAGCCGGGCGGCGCCTGGCGGCAGCACCAGCCTCTGCCGGACCTTCGACGAGCCGAAGGACCTCAGCACCGCCACCCCGTCAGGCACGGGCGAGACCTCGTCGGCGTCCGTGAGGTCGGTGACGGTGTTGCGGTAGAACCGGTCGACGTCCCAGGCGTCCCACATGTTCGGGAAGTCCGGGTGGACCTGGAGCAGGTTGGCCGCCTGCCCCGGAGCGATCGCCTCCCGCTCGGCGGCCAGGTCGTAGACCGAGGTGACCAGGCCGCGGCCGTCGACCGTGACCCGGATCAGGTCGTTGGCGAGGACGTAGCCGTCCTCGGCCGGCGTCACCGTGGTCGCGCCGCCGCGAGATCCGGCCGGAGCCGCGCCTCCGGCGGGGACGCCCCGGCGGGCGTGCGGGGCGGCGTTGAAGGTCACCGAGCCGGGCCCGTCACCGGCCAGCGCCCGCTGCGCCGCATCGATGATCGCCTCCAGCTCGGCGGCCACGGCCGCGTAGGTCAGCTCCGCCTCCCTGTGCACCCACGCGATCGACGAGCCGGGCAGGATGTCGTGGAACTGGTGCAGCAGCACCGTCTTCCAGATCCGGTCGAGATCCGCGTACGGATAGGGGAAGCCGGTCCGCACGGCGGCGGTGGCCGCCCACAGCTCGGCCTCGTGCAGCAGGTGCTCGCTGCGCCTGTTGCCGCGCTTGGTCCTGGCCTGGCTGGTCAGCGTCCCGCGGTGCAGCTCCAGGTAGAGCTCGCCCACCCACACCGGCGGGTCGGGGTACTCGGCCTGGGCCCTGGCGAAGAAGGCCGCGGGCCTGTCCCACTCCACGCGCGCCGACCCCTCCAGGTCGCGCATCCTGGCCGCCTTGGCGACCATCTCCCTCGTCGTGCCGCCCCCGCCGTCACCCCAGCCGGTCGGCGCGAGCGAGCTGCCCGCGACGCCCTTGTCCTTGAAGTTCCGTGCGGCGTGCGCGATCTCGCTGCCCTTCATCGAGCAGTTGTAGGTGTCGACCGGCGGGAAGTGGGTGAAGATCCGCGTGCCGTCGATGCCCTCCCACGAGAAGGTGTGGTGCGGGAACGTGTTGACCTGGCTCCAGGAGATCTTCTGGGTGAGCAGCCACCTGCTTCCCGCCTCCTTGATGATCTGCGGCAGGCCCGCGGCGAAGCCGAAGGTGTCCGGCAGCCACGCCTCCTCGTTCTCGACGCCGAACTCCTGGAGGAAGAACCGCTTGCCGTGGACGAACTGGCGCGCCATCGCCTCCGAGCCGGGCATGTTGGTGTCGGACTCCACCCACATCCCGCCCGCCGGGACGAACCGCCCCTCCGACACGGCCTTCTTGACCCGCTCGTACACCTCGGGGCGGTGCTCCTTGATCCACGCGTACTGCTGCGCCTGCGACATCGCGTACACGAAGCCCGGCTCCTGCTCCAGCAGCGCCGTCATGTTCGCGGTGGTCCGCGCGACCTTGCGGACGGTCTCGCGCAGCGGCCACAGCCAGGCCGAGTCGATGTGCGCGTGGCCGACCGCGGTCAGCCGGTGCGCCGACGGCTCGGCGGGCGTCGCGAGCACCCCGGCGAGCCGCTCACGGGCGGCGGCAGCCGTACCGTTGACGTCCTGGAGGTCGACGGCGTCCAGGGCGCGCTCGATCGCGCGCGCTATCTCCCAGCGCCGGGCGCCCTCGACGGGCAGCTCGGCCATCAGCTCGCCGAGCACCTCCAGGTCCATGACCAGGTTCCAGACCTCCTCGTCGAGGACGGCCAGGTCCATCCTTGCCAGGGTGTACTGCGGCTCGTCCCCGGCGGTGTCCTTGTCGCCCAGGTCGGTCGGCAGGAAGGGGTGATAGTCCAGGATGACCGGGTTCGAGGCGGCCTCGACGTGCAGCAGGACCTCCTCGCCGCCGCGCGCGGGCGAGGCGACCGGCACCCAGGAGTTGCACGGGTTCAGCCCCTTGACCGGCGAACCGTCGGGCCGGTACACCAGCCCCTCGCACTGGAAGCCCGGCATGTTCCTGTCGAACCCCAGGTCCAGGATCGCCTCCACGGTACGGCCGGCCCACGCGTCCGGCACCGTGCCGCTCACGGTGAGCCAGCTGGTTCCCCACGGCCTGCCCCAGCGCTCGCCCACGGCGATGGGGGAGCGGGGCGCGGCGATGCCCTCCGCGACGGGGACCGGCTCGTCGGGAGCGACCCACACCTCGACCTGGAGCGGCACCGACTCGGGGTACACGGCCGGGCGGATCCGCTCGTCGAGCACCCGCTTGAGCCGGGATTCCAGGAGCTTGCGGTCGTCATGCACGGGAGTCCTCACACAGTGCGTCGTCCACGGTGACCACCTCGGTGATCCCGCGGGAGTCCAGATAGGCGGCATCGCCGGCCCGCTCCGCGAGCACGACGGCCGGGCGCGCCCCCGCCTCGGTCAGGCGCATGAACGCCTCGAAGAACGTGCCGCCGGGGGCGCAGGTCGAGCGCTTGGGGGAGTCCTCGGGCAGGTCGAGGGCGAGCGCGGTCGTCCGCGGCGCGGGACGGTGGCCGCGCGCGCGGACCTCCTCGATGATCCGCGCCAGCTCGAGCCCGGCCGGCTTGGGCCTACGGTCGTTGGTCAGCACGCCGAGGCTGTACTCCAGCTCGGGGAAGTCGGCCAGCGACCGGTCGACGTCGTGCGAGCACCACCAGGTGACACCCCACAGGTCCGGGCAGTCCAGCGCCGCCTCGACGGTGACGCGCGTGAAGTCCGCGGCCTGGTCGGCGGCGATGTGCGGTTCGGGGGCGCCGACCTCCTGCAGCCACACCGGGCGGTGCGCGTCCAGCGCCCAGGCCTTCGACAGCTCGATCATGTAGGCGGCGTGCTGCCCGGTGGGCGTGGACCGGCTCCCGTACCGCTGCGCCGTACCGTTGAAGACCCAGGAGTGGATCGCCGTCGCGAAGCCGTGCCGGGCGGCGTGCGCCGGGGTGAAGGGGTGGTCGTCGAGGTACCAGGCGGCGTCGTAGCAGGCGTGCAGGTGCGGGTGGTCGGGCGCGCCCTCCGCGCAGGCCGCCAGCATCGTGGTCAGCCACGCCTGCGCCTGCTCAGGGGTGATGCGGTCGGGGTCGGGGTGCGGCTCGCCGGAGAACTGGTTGATCTCGTTGCCCAGCGTCATGCCGATGAAGTTGGGCCGGTCGGCGAGCGCCTGGGCCAGCGTCCGCAGGTAGGCGGCCTCGCCCGCGATCATGTCGGGATCGGTGAACAGGTTGCGGCGGTGCCAGGTGACCTGCCACGACGGCACGAAGTCGAAGCTCGACAGGTGGCCCTGCAGCCCGTCCACGTTGACGTCCAGCCCGCGCTCGGCGGCGGCGTCGGCCAGGGCGACGAGCTGCTCGACCGCCTTCGGCCGGATCAGGGTCCTGTTCGGCTGGAAGACCGGCCACAGCGGGAAGGCCCTGATGTGGTCGAAGCCGAGCGCGGCGATCGAGTCCAGGTCGGCGCGGACCGTGTCTATGTCGAAGTCGAGCCAGTGGTGGAACCAGCCCGTGCTGGGTGTGTAGTTGACGCCGAAACGCACGGCGTGTCCCCCCGAGTGATGAGATGGTCAGGTGCGGCGGTGGCCGTCACCCCTTGACGCCGCCCTCCTGCAGGCCGCGGAAGAAGTACCGCTGGAGCGCGACGAACAGGACGAGGATCGGGATGAGGGAGATCATCAGCCCGGCCGCGATGGTCCGGGGGTCGCCCGCGAAGTGGCCGTCCAGGTAGGCCAGCCCCACGGTGAGCGTGAGGTCGCCGGGGTCCTGCAGTACCAGCAGCGGCCAGAGGAAGTCGTCCCAGGCGCCGATGAACGTCATGACGGCGACGATGGCCATCGTGCCCTTCACCGCGGGCAGCCCGATGTGCAGCAGGCGCTGCCAGGCGGTGGCGCCGTCGATGATCGCCGCGTCGTCCATCTCCCGCGGGATCGCCTGGAAGGCGTTGCGCATCAGCAGGATGTTCACCGTGCCGGCCAGGCCGGGCAGGGCGACGCCGAAAAGGGTGTTGGTCAGGCCCAGGTTGTTGACGGTCTGGAACTGGGAGATGATCGTGGCCTCGTTGGGCAGCAGGAGCGTGGCCATGAGCAGGCCGAGCACGAGCTTGGCGCCCCTGAACCGCATGCGCGCCAGCGCGAACCCGGCCAGCGTGGCGAACACCACGTTGCCGGCCACGCCCATGACCGCCACCAGCAGCGAGTTCGAGGCGAAGTCCAGCACGGGGACCTGCCGCAGGACCTCCGCGTAGTTCGCCAGCGTCGGGTGCTCGGGCAGCAGCCGCGGCGTCGCGGCGTAGACGTCCTCGGCCGGGCTCTTCAGCGAGGTCGACAGCTGCCACAGCATCGGCCCGACGGACACGACGACCATGAAGATCAGGGCGGCGTAGCGTCCCACCACCCCGGCCGGCGTGGGCGCGTCGTAGACGGGGGACCGATGCCGCCGCCTGGCCTTGGCATGGACGGCGGGCCTGGCGCGATCGGTGACGGTCAGCATGTCAGGCCTCGCTCCTCTTGTTCAGGTAGGCCAGCAACAGCAGCGGCCCGATGGTGAGCGCGAACAGGAACAGGCTCAGCGCCGAGGCGTACCCGATCCGCCCGTCGGCCCCCAGCACGGCCTGCTGGATGAGCATCACGACCGTCACGTTCTGACCGCCGACACCTCCCTGGGGCCCGCCCAGGATGTAGATCTCGGTGAAGATCCGCATCGCGGCGATGACGATGAGGACCGCGACCAGCACCATCCGGCCGCGGATGCTGGGGACGGTGATCGACCAGAACCGCCGCAGCCGTCCCGCGCCGTCGACCGACGCCGCCTCGTGCAGCTCGCGCCGCACGTTGCCGAGGGCCGACAGGTACAGCAGCATGTAGAAGCCGAGCCCCCGCCACACCGTCAGTGCGGTGACGCTGAGGATGAGCAGCCAGCGGTCGGTGAGGAGCGGCAGCGCCTGCTGGATCACACCCATCTGCTGGGCCAGCTGGTTGACCAGGCCGCGGTCGTCGAGCAGCCACTGCCAGATCAGCGCGACCGCCACCACCGAGGCGATGACGGGGAAGTAGAAGACGGTACGGAAGAACCCCATGAACGGCAGCCGGCTGTGCACCAGCAGCGACAGGAACAGCGGCAGGAACGTCAGCAGCGGGACGCAGAGCACCACGAAGATCGCGGTGTTGAGCAGCGCGTCCCGCAGCCGCTCGTCCTCGAAGATGAGCGAGAAGTTCCGCAGGCCGATGAAGTGCCCACCGCTGAGCATCCGCACGTTGGTGAAGGACAGCACGATGGTGTTGAGTGCCGGCCACAGGCTGAACACCGCCAGCAGGATCAGCGGTACGGCGAGCATCAGCCAGGGCGTGTACCACCGGTGGGCGTTCATCCGGGTCACTGCTCCAGCATCGAGTTGGCCTTGTCGACGCCCTTGTCGAGCGCCTGCTGGGAGGTCTGCTTCCCGGTCATGGCCAGCGTGATCTGCTGCTTCAGGTAGTCGTTCATCTCGGAGCTCCACTGCGGCGGCGTGGCCAGCTTGGCCTTCTGCAGGGCGCGGAAGGCGTAGACCGAGGCGTCTCCCTGCGGGGTGCCGTCGCTCTTGCTGTAGACGGGGTCGTTGGCCGCCGCGGCCGATCCAGGCAGGAATCCGGGGGCCAGCTTGATGAAGGCGATCTGGTTGTCGTTGTTGGTGGCGAACTTCGCGAAGGCCAGCGCCAGCGGGAGGTTCTTGCTCTTGGCCGAGACCGACAGGCCCTGCGTGTACAGCGGCGGGGTGAAGAAGTTCTCCGACGGGACGACCTTGTCCTTCAGCGACGGGGTGTCCTTGTTGATGTTGGTGATGGCGTCGCCGCCCGCGGTGGTCATCGCCACCACCCGCTTCTTGAACAGCTCGGCGTTGCCCTGGTAGTCGCTGGTCAGGATGCCGGGCGGGAAGAGGCCGTCCTTGTAGGCCTGCCGGTACTTGTCCAGCAGCGCGGCGGCCTGGGGCGTGTTGAAGGCGAACTTCTTGCCGTCGGGGCTCATCCACGAGGTCCCGGTGGAGGTGATGTCGGACGCGCCGGGGAAGCTGCTCAGCAGGAAGTCCTTGCCGCCGGACTTGTCGTGCATGACCTTGGCCGCGGCCAGCAGGTCCTCGCGGCTCTTGGGCAGGTTCTGCGGATCCAGGCCGTCCTTCTGCAGCATCTCCTTGTTCCAGTACAGGACGTCCGTGCCCGTGTACCAGGGGAAGCCGAAGGCGGAGTTGCCGCCGTTCACGTCGGTGTACTTGTAGGCGTCGACGACGCTCTTGACCCACTCCGACTCCAGCGTCGGCACGTTGGCCGACAGGTCGAGCAGGTTGCCGGTCTTGGCCAGCGGATAGGCGAGGTCCATGGGAAGGTTGACGACGTCGGGCAGGGTGTTCCCGGCGACCTGCGCGTTCAGCTTGGTCGGGTAGCCATCGCCCGGCTGGTCGATCCAGTTGATGGTGGTTCCCGGATGCTGGGCCTTGAAGTCGGCCATCAGCTTCTCGAAGTACGGCGTGAACTTGTCGTTCTTCAGCGACCAGGTCTGGAACGTGATGGTGCCCTTGAGCTGGTCGGTCGTGTCGACCTTCTGCTGGGCCGCGTCGTTGGACTGGCCGCCGCCGATGCCACAGGCTGAGAGCGCGGTGACCGCCATGACGGCCGCGACCAGCGAAGCGGGGATTCGCATGAGGGATGTTCTCCTGATCGTTGTCGCCATCAGATTCACTAAAGCGCTCTAGTGAGTGTGAACTATGATTTGGCGCAAGGCCGCTGTCAAGAGAGGTACACCGAGACGTGACCAGACCGACGATCGCCGACATCGCCAAACGGGCGGGTGTGTCCCCCGGGGCCGTGTCGTTCGCCCTGAACGGGCGGCCCGGCCTGAGCGACGCGACCAGGCAGCGCATCCTCAAGATCGTTGAGGAGATGAACTGGCGGCCGCACAGCGCGGCGCGGGCGCTGGGCGGCGCCAGGGCCGAGGCCGTCGGCCTGGTCCTGGCCAGGCCCGCCCGCACGATAGGAGC
Source organism: Nonomuraea sediminis (assembly GCF_018531495.1). Taxonomy (GTDB): domain Bacteria; phylum Actinomycetota; class Actinomycetes; order Streptosporangiales; family Streptosporangiaceae; genus Nonomuraea; species Nonomuraea sediminis. Next base: position 98,750 of record NZ_JAHDTI010000005.1, on the reverse strand, counting down.
CGAGCCCTTCTTCATGCAGCTCATGGCCGGTCTCCAGGCCGGGCTGTCGATCACCTCCACCGCCCTGCACGTGATCGTCGTCGAGGACACCGCGGCCGAGATCGAGATCCACCGGCGCTGGGTGGCCGAGCACCGGGTGGACGGGTTCGTCGTCGTCGACCTGCAGGTGCGCGACGCGCGCATCGCGGCGCTGGAGGAGCTCGGCGTCCCCGCGGTCGTGCTCGGCGGCCCCGGCAGGCACGGCGGTCTGCCCAGTGTCTGGGCCGACGACAGGGAGGCCATGCTCTCCCTGGTCGACTACCTGGCCGCGCTCGGTCACCGGCGCATCGCCCACCTGGCGGGGCTGCCGACCTTCCAGCACACCCGGCGGCGGATCCGGGCGCTGAAGGACTCCGCCAAGCGGCACGGCCTGGACGAGGCCGTCTCGGTGCCCACGGACTTCAGCGACGCGCAGGGCGCCGCGGCCACCAGGACGCTGCTGTCGCGGCCCGAGCGCCCGACCGCGATCATCTACGACAGCGACGTGATGGCGGTCGCCGGGCTCGGCGTGGCCGCGGAGATGGGCGTCTCGGTGCCGCGCGAGCTGTCCATCGCGTCGTTCGACGACTCGGTGCTGACGAGGATCGTCCACCCGTCGATCACCGCGCTGTCGCGCGACACCTTCGCGCTCGGCGAGCAGGTGGCGCGGACCCTGCTGGCCGCGATCGACGATCCGGGCTCGGTGCGGGACATCCAGGCCACCACGCCGCGGCTCACCGTCAGGGAGAGCACGGCGCCGCCCGGAGGCGTTGACACTCCTATTAAAGCGGTTTAGTGTCCGGCACCGAGACATTCCGGCTGCATGGAGGCAACGTGTTACCGACGTCCCCCAAGACGCGTGTCAGGAAGACCCTCGTGGCGGCCGGCGCGGCCGTCCTGGTCGCTGCCGGGTTGCCGGCGCACACCGCGCAGGCCGCGACCGGCCACCACACGCTGGCCTACTACCAGACCCAGTACTCCAACGGCGCCTACGTCTCCCCGCTGCCGCTGCGGGGCATCGCCACCGACGTCGAGGTCGCCGCCTTCCACCTCAACGCCGACGGGTCGGTCCACCTCAACGACGACCCGCCCGGCGACCCGAAGTTCGACCGGATGTGGGCCGACGTCGCCGCCCTCCGCTCGTCGGGGATCAAGGTGCACGCGCTGCTCGGGGGCGCGGGCCGGGGCAGCTTCGCCAACCTGCACAACGACTTCACCCGGTTCTACGGGCTGCTGAGGGACGTGCTGCGGACCTACCACTTCGACGGCGTCGACCTCGACATCGAGGAGACGTTCTCGCTCGCCGACACCGAACGCCTGATCAGGCAGTTGCGGGCCGACTTCGGCTCCGGGTTCACCGTCATCCTGACGCCCGTGGCCACGGACCTGGCCGGGACCAGCTCCTTCTCCGGCGGCTTCAGCTACCGGCAGCTCGAGCAGGACCTCGGCGGCCAGATCTCCTGGTACACCGGCCAGTTCTACTGCGGGTGGGGATCGCTCCGCAGTACGGCCAGCTACGACGCGATCGTCAGGAACGGGTTCAGCCCCTCCAGGGTGCTCACCGGCGCCGTCACCAACCCGGCCAACTGCTCCGGGTACGTCGAGCCGAGCAGGCTCGCGAGCACGCTGCGCAAGCTGGTTGCCAAGTATCCGGGCTTCGGCGGCGCCGCCGGCTGGGAGTACTTCAACGGCCTGCCCGGCCCCGCCTCGTGGTACGCCACCGTGCGCGACGCGATGGGCGGCTCGTGAGAAGATCCACCCCCGGCTGGCTCAGCGACGCCGTCATCTACCAGATCTACCCGCAGTCCTTCGCCGACTCCGATGGGGACGGGGTCGGCGACCTGCGGGGCGTGCTCGGCCGCCTGGACTACCTCAGCTGGCTGGGCATAACCGTGATCTGGTTCAACCCGCTGTTCGCCTCCCCGTTCGGGGATGCCGGCTACGACGTGTCCGACTATCTCACCATCGCGCCCCGCTACGGCACCGAGGCCGACCTCGTCGCGCTCGTCGAGGCGGCCCGCGAGCGCGGCATCAGGGTCATGCTCGACCTGGTCCCCGGTCATACCTCCGACCAGCACGCCTGGTTCCGCGCCTCGGCCGCCGACCCGTACGACGACCGCTACATCTGGTCGCCGACCCGGCCGTCGGAGGAGTGGGTGCCGTCGCCGGGCGCCCGTCCCGGGTTCTACCTGCCGAACTTCTATCCGGTGCAGCCCGCGCTGAACTTCGGCTACGCGCGGACGCACCCGGACGAGCCGTGGCGCAGCCCCGTGAACGCCCCCGGCCCCGCCGCCAACCGCGCCGCCCTGCGGCAGATCATGGCCCACTGGCTCGACCTGGGCGTCTCGGGATTCCGCGTCGACATGGCCTTCTCCCTGGTCAAGGACGATCCCGGGCGCCTGGAGACCGCCAGGCTGTGGGGGGAGCTGCGCGCCTGGATCGACACCGAGTACCCCGGCCGCGCCCTGCTCGCCGAGTGGGGCGACCCGAAGACGGCGGTCCCCGCCGGGTTCCACGCCGACTTCTTCCTGCACGCGGTTGGGGACGTCTTCCGGTCGCTGTGGGGCAACGCCGAGGGCAGCCACCGTCCGGAATGGGGCACGCAGCCGTGCTTCTTCGACGCCGCGGGGCGGGGCTCGCCGTCACGGTTCCTGGCCGCCTGGGAGGAGGCCAGGGGGGCGATCGACGGCGCCGGCCACGTCGCACTGCCCACCGCCAACCACGACTTCTCGCGGCTGGTGTGCGGCAGCCGTACCGCGTCGATGGTCGCGCCGGCGTTCGCGTTCCTGCTCACCTGGCCGTCGCTGCCCACCGTCTACTACGGCGACGAGATCGGCATGCGCTACCTGCCGGGGCTGCCGGACAAGGAGGGCAGCCAGTGCGGGCCCGAGGCCAGGCAGGGCTCGCGCACCCCGATGCAGTGGGACTCCTCCGCCAACGCCGGCTTCTCCACCGCGCCCGCCGAGGCGCTGTACCTGCCCGTCGACCCCGACCCGGCGCGTCCCACCGTCGCGGCACAGCAGGCGGATCCTGCCTCGCTCCTGCACCAGGTCAGGGCGCTCATCGCGGCTCGCCGTACCACGCCCGCGCTCGGCGCGGCAGGGTCGCTGCGCGTCCTGCACGCCGGCTATCCGCTGGTCTACCTCCGCGGCGGCACCCACCTGGTCGTCGTCAACCCCAGCCAGGGTACGGTGACCGCCCCGCTGCCGCCGGACCTCGACCTGTCGCGGGCACGCTGCCTGATCGGCGGCGACGGCGTGAAGCTGGTCCCCGGCGAGGTGACCGCGGACGGCTTCGCCTACGGCGTCTTCCAGGTCAGCGGCGCCTGACCCGGCCTGGAGTCCCGTACCCGGCGTTGATCTATGAGTGTTTTACCTGTTCGTCCAGGGTGTGGCGGGAGACTGGAGGGAGAGGTGGTGATCGTCATGATCAGTCGCTGTGGACGGGCGGCGCTCGTGGGCGCGCTCGCGGCCACGCTGACGACCGCCGCGGCATGCGGGTACGGAACGACGAGCTCCCAGCCGTCCTACTCGGCTCCGCACGCCGCCGGCCAGGTGAAGGGGAAACAGGTCGCGGTGCGCTTGGCCGAGTACAACATCGCCCTCGGCAAGTCGAACCTGTCACCTGGCACGTACACGTTCATGCTGAAGAACGTCGGAAAGACGACGCACGCCCTGGCGATCAGCGGTCCAGGCGTCAACCAGACATCGGGGTCGGTCGACAGCGGAGGCACGACCACGCTCACCGTCACGCTGAAGCCGGGAACCTACGACGTGTGGTGTCCCATCGACGACCATCGAGGGTTGGGCATGGAGACCAGCTTGACGGTGAAATAGCTAGCTGCCCGCCGCCGTGCGCTCGGCCGCGGCGAGGATGGCCGCTCAGCTCCAGCCGCCTGCTGTACACCATGGGCCGGGACGGCGTGCTGCCCAGGCGGATCTTCGGAGTGCTGCACCCGCGGACGAAGACGCCGGTCTTCTGCCTCCTCCTCACCGGGGCCGTCTGCCTGCTCGGGCTGAACATCTCCCTCGAGACCGCGACGTCGTTCATCAACTTCGGCGCGTTCCTCGCCTTCACCGTCGTCAACGCCTGCGTCATCGTCTACTTCGTCCGCAACCGCCGCACCGGCCGGGCCAAGGTGCTCGGTTACGTCGTCGCCCCGGCGCTCGGCGCCGTCGTCACCGTCTACCTGATGACCCGGCTCAGCCCGGCCGCGCTCACCATCGGCCTGTGCTGGCTGGCCGCGGGATTCGCCTATCTCGTCTGGCTCACCCGCGGCTTCCGTCGGCCGAAGCCTGAACTGACCGTCGCTCAGTGATCTTCACGGTACGGCGGGCCAGCGCGGCCCGCGTGGCGCACGCCGTACCGATCGCGAGCAGGACGGCGACAGCGGTGACGACCCGCAGCAGGCCTTCGGCGGAGGAGGGCGCGGCGAAGTAGACCGTCCCGAGCCCGGCGACCGCGGTCACCCCGGCGAGCACGGGGCCGGTGGCGTTCAACGCCGAGATCGCGGACGCCTGCCGCGGCTCCACCAGGGACGTGATCCGCGCGATCAGCGGGCTGTACCCGGCGGCGTGCCCGGCTCCGGCCAGGAGCAGCAGCGGCACGGTGCCGACGGGGTCCCACCGGTCACGGTAAAGAAGCACGAGCACGGCCGCCCCGGCGGCGAAGGCGATCGGGCCTGCGATGGGCAGGGCGCCGAGCAGCCGCCGGGGGTAGCGGCTCCAGCTCAGGCTGAGCGCCCCGAAACCCAGGGCGTACGGTACGAACGCCAGCCCCGCCCGCAGCGGCGAGTAGCCCAGCGCGGCCTGCAGGTGCAGGGTCAGGGTGAGCAGGAAGACGGTGTAACAGCCCATGATGATCCAGCAGGCCGCCAGCCCGGGCTTCACCCCGGCCGGCCGTAGCGCCGCCAGGTCGAGCAGCGGGTCCCGCACCCTGGTCTCGTAGCGGACGAAGGCCACCAGCAGCACGGCGCCGCACGCCAGCGAGATCCACGCCCAGGCGGGCCAGCCCTGGTCACTGCCGAAGATGAGCGGCACGGTGAGCGCGGTCATGGCCACGGTCAGCACCGCCACTCCGGCCAGGTCGAGGCGGGGCCGCTCGGCCGCAGGGGAACGCGGCAGGACGCGCGGGCCGACCGCCAGCAGGAGCACGCCCAGCGGGACGTTGATCAGGAAGATGGGCCGCCACGACAGGCCGAACAGGTCGGCCCCGGCGACCAGCCCCCCGATGACCTGCCCGAGCGCGACTCCCAGGGCGAGCACCATGCTGTAGAGGCCGATCGCCCTGCGACGTGCCGCCCCGTCCCAGTGCACCTGGATGAGCGAGAAGATCTGCGGCGTGAGCAGCGCCGCCCCCACGGCCTGCACGATCCGGGCGACGACCAGAACGGTCGCGTCAGGGGCCAGCCCGCACAGCAGGGACGCGCCGGTGAACCAGCCGAGCCCGAGCAGGAACGCGCGCCGCCGGCCGACGATGTCGCCGATCCGCGCGCAGGTGACCAGGAGCACGCCGGTGGTCAGCAGGTAGCCCGACACGATGAGCTGGATCGCGCCGCCGCCGGCGTTCAGCTCCTCGCGCATGGTCTCGGCCGCCACCGATACGATCGAGCCGTCCATGGACGCCATGACCTGACCGGCGAGCAGGACGGCCAGCATCCGGCCACGACGGACACCCGTCGTCGAAGGAGCAAGAGGGATCATTCCTTCAGCATCGGCCGTACCCGCCCACCCGGTCTTGAAGATATTTGCGCCCCGCCACCCGTGCCCAGGCGCGCCGGGGGCAGGGCGTGGAAAGTAATTAAGTCCGGGACGAATACCCGCCTGCCGCGGGAATTCCAGACGAATCCAATGACATCACGAAACAGAGAAGGACTCTCCCCATAGTAGGGAGAGTCCTTCGTGCGACGGATGTTCGCTAGTGGGATGCCTCATACTGCTCAACGAGCGTCGCGGCGATACGGCCGCGCTCGCTGACAGGCAAACCGTTGGCCTTGGCCCACTGCCGGATCTCCGTGGACTTCTCGCGGGTCATCGCACGATCGGCGGCGGCCGACCGACGGCCACGAGGGCGCTCCGCACGGACGGCGCGCGCCTTGTTGATGTAGGGCGCCAGGGCCTTCTCCAGCTTGTCGCGATTCGTGCCGGACAGGTCGATCTCGTAATTCGTGCCGTCGATCGCGAAGGACGTTGTTCCTTCGGCTTCCGTGCCGTCGATGTCGTCCACGAAGGACGTCACAATCTGCTTAGCCATGCTGGAACTCCAAATTTCGCCATCTGTTTGGCAGTACTGTAGTCCCCCTCGGGGAGGCGTCAAACTATCTGCATGCCTTTCCAGCGCTTTTGGGCCTGTATATCGCGCCGGCGGTTGCACGACGTCAGCAGATGCGGGGGAGAGGGTCGCCGACCAGCAGGTCGACGATGCGGGTGCCGCCGAAGGACGTCTTCAGCAGGACCAGCCCGGGCGGGTCGTCGTTGACACGCCCGATGACCTCCGCCGCCTCGCCGTACGGATGCGACCGCAGGGCCGCCAGCGCCCGCTCGGCGCACTCGCCGTCGACCACCGCCACCATCCGTCCCTCGCACGCGACGTAGAGCGGGTCGATGCCGAGCAGCTCGCACGCTCCCCGTACGGCGGGCAGTACGGGCACCGCGTCCTCGTCGAGCACGACCGCGACCTCGGAGGCCTGGGCGATCTCGTTGACGACCGTGGCCACCCCGCCCCGGGTGGCGTCCCTGAGGCAGCGCACCCGCCCGTCGCCGCACGCGTCGAGCAGCAGCCCGGCCAGGTCGTTCAGCGGAGCGGTGTCGGAGGCGAGGTCGGCCGCGATGTCGAGCTCGCCGCGGGCGAGCATGACGGTGATGCCGTGCTCGCCGATCGGCCCCGACACGATGACGGCGTCGCCGGGCCTGGCGGCAGCCGAGTTCAGCCGGGTCGTCCGCTCCAGCGTCCCGACGCCGGAGGTGCTGATGTAGCAGCCGTCGGCCTTGCCCCGCTCCACGACCTTGGTGTCGCCGGTGACGATCCAGACGCCGGCCGCGCGCGCCGCGGCCGCCATGGACGCGGTGATGCGCCGCAGGTCGTCGACGGGAAAGCCCTCCTCGAGGATGAACCCGGCGGACAGGTAGCGCGGCGTGGCCCCGCACATGGCCAGGTCGTTGACGGTCCCGTTGACCGCCAGGTCGCCGATGTCGCCGCCGGGGAAGAACAGGGGCGTCACGACGTAGGAGTCGGTGGTGAAGGCCAGCCGGTCGATGACCGCGCCGTCCTCCAGGGATTCCAGCGGCGGGTTGCGGAAGGACTCCAGGAACACCGCCTCGATCAGTGACTGGGTGGCCTTGCCGCCGGCGCCGTGCGCCAGGGTGATGCGCTCCTCCCGCACGCGGGCCTTGCGGCGGCGCGAGCGTTCGATCCGCTCCAGGACCAGCTCCTCGCGGGTCATGTCCGGGTCGCCTCCTTGACGCGCTCGCGCGTGAACCGGCCGAAGTTGTAGTAGGCCGCGCAGGCCCCCTCCGAGGACACCATGCAGGTGCCGATCGGCGTCTCCGGGGTGCAGGCGGTGCCGAACACCTTGCACTCCCACGGCTTGAGCACGCCCTTCAGCACCTCGCCGCACTGGCAGGACCTGGGATCGGCCACCCGGCCGCCCGGGATCTCGAAGACGCGCTCGGCGTCGTAGGCGGCGTAGCGCTCGGTCATCCTCAGCGCCGAGTGCGAGATGAAGCCCAGCCCGCGCCACTCGAAGTAGGGGCGCAGCTCCATCACCTGGCTGATGACGTTCAGCGCCTTCAGGTTGCCCTCCCACGGGACGACCCTGGCGTACTGGTTCTCCACCTCCGAGCGGCCCTCGCTCAACTGGAGCAGGATGCGGTAGACGGTGTGGAGCACGTCCAGCGGCTCGAACCCGGCCACCACCAGCGGCTTGCCGTACTCGGAGGCGATGAACCCGTACGGCCGGCAGCCGATCACGGTGGAGACGTGGCCGGGCCCGATGAACCCGTCGAGGCGCAGGTCGGGGGAGTCCAGGATGGCCTTGATCGCCGGGATGATCGTCACGTGGTTGCAGAAGACGGAGAAGTTGGCGATGCCCTCCGCCTCGGCGCGCAGGACGGTCATCGCGGTCGAGGGCGCGGTCGTCTCGAAGCCGATGGCCATGAACACCACGTGCTTGGCCGGGTTCTCCCTGGCGATCTTCAGCGCGTCCAGCGGCGAGTACACCATGCGGATGTCCGCACCCCTGGCCTTGGCGTCGAGGAAGGACCCGGCGCCGCCGGGCACGCGCATCATGTCGCCGAACGACGTCATGATCACGTCCGGCTGCGAGGCGATGTGGATGGCGTCGTCCACCCGCCCCATCGGGATGACGCAGACCGGGCAGCCCGGGCCGTGCACCAGCGTCACGGACGGCGGCAGGTAGTCCTCCAGCCCGTGCTTGTAGATCGTGTGGGTGTGCCCGCCGCACACCTCCATGAACTTGTACTCCCGACCCGGCTCGCACAGCGCCGCGATGCGCGTGGCGAGCGACCTGGCCATGCCGGCGTCGCGGTACTCGTCGACGAACCGCATCGGGCTCACACCTCCTCGATCATGGACTCGCGCAGGGCCTCGATCTCGTCCTCGTAGGCCTGCCCGATGCTCTCCAGGAAGTCGAGCGCCGCCTTGGCCTCCGCCTCGTCGATCTTCGACAGGGCGAAGCCGACGTGGATGAGGATCCAGTCGCCCGGCGTCAGCGTCTCGCCCTCGAGCAGCCCGATGTTGATCGCCCGCCGTACCCCGCTGACGTCGACCATGGCCAGGTCAGGCCGGTCCGACAGGATTTCCACGATCTCCCCGGGAATGCCCAGGCACATGAGCGGCCTCCGCCAGCTGGATGGATTCGAGGACGAGCTCGTCGCCGCCCTCGGTGTCGATATCGGTGCCGCCGCACGCGGGGCAGACGGCGAAGGGGTCGGTGGACACGTCCGTGTGCCCGCAGGACCCGCAGGCGAGGCTGACCGGGATGACGACCAGCTCCACGCGGGCACCCTCGGCCGGCGACCCCTCGGACACCATGGAGAACGCCTGGTTGATCACCGGCTCCGTGATGCGGAGCATGGCGCCCGCCCGTACCCGGGCCAGCCGTACCGGCCGGCCGTCCGCGCGGTTCTCGACCGCGGTGAGTATCGCCTCGGCGATTCCGAACTCGTGCAAGGTCGTCTCCCTCACATCTTCCTGATTTCCATGTAGCGCTTGATGTCGGGCAGGGACTGATAGATCAGGATCGCGGCGCCCACCAGGGCAGCCGCGATGATCAGGCGTTTCATCATGTTCGTCACCCCACAGCCTGTTTCTCGTTGAGTTCGTCGATCAGGTCGCGTACCAGGTCGGCCGCGGTGGCGACGGCGCCGGCCACGGTCGCGCTGAGCTCCATGCCGGGCGAGATGTCCTCGGGCTCGCAGCCGACGACCAGGACCGGCGGCGGTCCGGCGCCGAGCGTGCCCGCCAGCGCGAGAACCGCCTCGGGCGTCATGGAGTGGGCGTCGAGGATCTCCGCGGGGCCGCCGGGCTCCGGCTCGAGCACGTACAGCGTGCCGGGCCGCCCGCCGTTCGACGCGGCGTCGACCAGGATCGCGGCGTCGTAGCCGCCGCCGGTCAGCTCGTAGGCGAGGTGCACGCCGCGGATGCCGAAGTCGGCGGCGTGCACGCCCTCGGGCAGGGCGGTGCCGGCCAGCTTCCTGGCCACGGCGACGCCGAAGCCGTCGTCGCCGAGGAAGACGTTGCCGACTCCGGCCACCAGGATCCTCACGCGTCATCGCCGATCGGCTCGACCTCGTCGGGGGCGAAGTACAGGAACCGGCCGTGCGACCGGTGCAGGTCTGCCCCCGGGTCCTCGTCGAGGGTCACGGCGAGGTGGCGGGCCCCGTCGACGTCGAGCAGCACCGCCTCCACCGTGGCGGCACGGCCGGCCAGGAACATGTCGTGGGCGTCGGCGCGCCGCCTGCCCGGGTTGAGCCGGACGCGGCTGCCCTGGGCGACCGCCACCCCCGAGATCACCACGCTGTCGGTGCCGGGCGACACGCCGGGGTCGGATCCCGGGTCCCACCAGGGTGTCGGCGCCGCCGGCTCCGGATACCTGATCGCGCCGTGCAGCCGCTCCACCCACTCGGCGGGCAGGTCGCCGACCATGTCGATGAGCCGTGCCGCGCGGGGATCGGTCGCCCTGGCCTCGCGCGTCTCCTCCTCGGTGAGGGTGAGCGTGCGCAGGTGCAGGATCTCGTCGATCTCGGTCGCGTCGAACAGGTCGCCCGGGCTCTCAGGCGCGATGGCGGGATGGTCGGACAGGATGATCGGCGAGGACAGCACGACGTCGCGGTGCCCGGGCTCGCCGACGAGCACCGGCCAGGTGTTCTCGTTGCGGCAGGTCCGCGCGACCGGCCGCGCCCACTCCGGCGGGTCGGTCATGGATACGAACGCCCCGCCGTCCACGGCGAGCAGCAGGTGCGCCGAGACGAGCGAGCGCCGTAGCGCCTGCTCGCGCGTCGCGTCACCGGGATCCCACCCGTCGACGTTCTCCACCCGGGCGCGCAGCTTGATCAGCCCGTACGGCCCGGCGATCCGTTCGGCCCCGACCCTGAGCACGGCGTGCAGCGGCAGATGTTCCGCGATGACCCGCCCTTCGACCTCCCCGGTCGGTGCGGGGATCGGCTCCTCGCATCGGTCGCCGGGGACGTCCACCTCGACGACGCGCTCGGAGCCGACCAGGTCGGCGAGGGGGAGGACGGTCTCCACCTCCCGCTCGGTCGCCTCGTCGAAGGTGATGAAGGTGCTGTCCCCTGTCCTCAGCTCGGCGACCGGCTCGTATCCGCCCGCGCCGGTGCGCTCCACCCGCCGCTCCCTGACGTGCAGGAAGCGCAGGATCAGCCGCACGTTGGCCGTCGCGGCCGTTTCGACCAGGCATTCCGTCATGCTCGCCGACGGTTCCTCGGTGGCGGTGAAGCCCGGCGGCACGAGCACGCCGAACTGCCAGCGCATCCGGTTCTTGGCGGCCGAGGCCCGGTAGGGATACAGCAGGTAGCCCTCGTACAGGACCGTGTCCGCGACCCTGCGCGCGATGTCCATCGGTCCGCTCATCCCGATGCCTCCTTCAGCAGCGCCTGCATGACGTCGTCCCAGGTCGCCAGGGCGTGCGCGGACTTGAAGCGGTGCAGGTCGCGCAGCGTGCCGCGGCTGAGCCGCAGCCATCCCGTCCCGGGGAAGTAGTGGTCCATCAGCTCCCGCCAGACGGCGACCGGCAGCCGGTGGCGGGCCTCGCAGTGCCACGGCACCTGCTGGACGGCGAAGCCGTTGTCCGCCCGGGTGAAAACGGTGCCGCTGAAGAGCATGAGCAGCGGGATCTCGCCGTCGTCGAGCGCGGCGAAGTACTTGCCCGCCGCCACCTCCAGGTCGTAGCCGCACGGCACGGGCACGTCGATCTCCGTGGCCCCGGTGAAGCCGGGGACCGTGACGGCCACGTCGGCGAACTGCAGCGGCTTGAGCGTGTCGCCCCAGCGCGAGGGGTCGCCGAAGAGGTCGCCGAGCAGCTCGGCCTCGTCCGGGCCGTACCGCCGCAGGTGCGGCTCCACCCTGATCTGGCAGCGCAGCAGGATCGCGTGCACGTCGGCCTGCGACGTGACGCGCAGCCGGAACAGCAGCGTGGGGAACGCGGCATGGGTTTTGACCCGCGACCCCAGGCAGGCGAAGCCGAGCTCAGCCATCCCCGCCTCCGGTCTTCGAACGCCCGCGCAGCTCGGCGAAGAAGCCCTCGATCGCCTCCCACGCGTCCTGGCCGCCGTCGAAGCCCTTCCACCGGGTGCGGACCAGGCCGACCAGCTCGTAGCAGGCGTCGATCGGCACCAAATAGCACCCGGAGCCGTCGGGCCCGCGGTCCACCAGCAGCGCCTCCACGTCCGGCAGCGCCTCGGGCAGCCCGGGGTTGGCGGCCAGCACCCGCTCCCAGGCGGCCGGCGGGAGCTCGGACTCCGTGGCCCCGCCTGGGCTCGGGTAGAAGGCGGCGACCCGGCCGAGCACCGAATTGTGGAAGAAGAACGCCGTGCGGACCGGGATCCGCAGCGCCTCCCAGTCGGCCGCCGACAGCCGGAACGACGGCAGGTACAGGTACCGTTCCGGCACCGCGCGGAAGCGCCGCGCCGTGTCCGCCTCATGGCTGAACAGCAGGTAGCAGGCCCTGCACGCGCACTGCAGGGCCCGGCTCTCGGTGTTCACGACGTGCCCGTGGCCGGCTCCCGCCGGCGCCGCGCACAGCTCGCACCGGGCCACGTCAGGGGCCCTGGGTTCGAGGAACCTGCGCAGCCCGGTGGCCGTCACGACGCGGGCTCCGGCACCGGGCAGGGACCCGGCGGGCGCCGCTGGATCTGCAGGACCTCGTTCTGCGCCGTGACCAGCCCGTCGACCTCCACCCGCGACACCTCGGGCGCGGCCTGGGCGACCGCACGCTCGATGGCGTCCGTGACCGTGATCCGCGAGGAGGGGCAGCCGTGGCAGTTGCCCTCCAGGCGCAGCCGCAGCACCCCGTCGGTGTCGAGCTCGAGCAGCTCGACGCCGCCCGCGTGTGAGCCGAGCAGGGGCCGTACCTCCTCCAGCGCGGCGGCGACGCGCTCCCGCGTGCTCAGCGGGTGCAGGTCGTGCAGCACCAGCAGGCCGGAGACCAGGGGATCGGCGGCCACGCGGTGCAGCGCCTGCCCGGCGTCGGACTCGACGAGGATCTCCATGAGGCGTTCCAGGCCGGAACCGTACAGTTCGACCAGCGTCCTGACCAGTTCCTCGGCCTTGGCGCGCGCCGCCGGGTCGGTGAGGCCGCCCAGGTCGGCGAGCAGCGCCTCGACGCGGTCACCGGCCGCCTGGACATCGTGAGCGTGCGGCATCATCCCTCCGATCACGCGCCGTTGAAGGCGTGCGGGGTGTGCAGCTTGCGCAGTTCCTTGCCGCCGCCGAGGTACATGTGCACCCCGCACGGCAGGCAGGGATCGAAGCTCCGTACGGCACGCATGATGTCGATGCCCTTGAAGTTGTCCGGCGAGTTCTCCTCGAAGATCGGCGTGTTCTGCACCGCGTCCTCGTACGGGCCCGGCGTGCCGTAGCTGTCGCGCACGCTGGCGTTCCACGGCGTCGGCGGGTACGGGTGGTAGTTGGCGATCTTGCCGTCGCGGATCACCATGTGGTGCGACAGCACGCCACGCACCGCCTCGGTGAAGCCGCAGCTGATCGCCTCCTCGGGCACCTTGAACGGCGCCCACGTCTGGGTACGGCCGGCCCGCACCTCCTCCAGCGCCTGCTCGACGAAGTGCAGTGCGCACGCCGCGGCGTAGGCCTGGAAGTAGGTGCGGGCCCGGTTGCGCTCCAGCGCGTTGGACAGCAGCTCCCCGTTGCGCTCGGGGATCTTCCAGACGAACGTCTTCTCCGGCTTCGTGGCCGTCTTCGGCAGGTTGATCTCGACGCTGTTGCCCGTCGCCTTGACGTAGCCGATGTCCACCAGGCCGGACAGCGCCGTCGACCACAGCCGGGCGAGGGGCCCGCCGCCCGTGTCGAGGGGGAGCAGCTTCTCCCCGTCGAACCAGCGGGGCGACATGACCCAGCTGTACTTGTCGGTGAAGTCGCGCTTCTGCGGCTGCGGGATCGTGTGCTGGTTCCACGGGTGGCGCCCGTCGACCGGGTTGCCCAGCGGGTCGCGGGTGACGAACTGCTCCCGCCCCACCCAGTCGTCGTAGTAGGAGCTGCCCAGCAGGATCCGGATGCCGAGGTTGATGTCGACCAGGTTGTTGGTGACGAGCCGGCCGTCGACGATCACGCCCGGCGTGACGAACATCTTGCGACCCCAGTCGCTCATGTTCCGGTAGGTGAAGTCGCAGTGTTCAGGGTCGTTGAAGCTGCCCCAGCAGCCCAGCAGCACCCGCCTGCGGCCGACCTGCTCGTAGCCGGGCAGGGCGTCGTAGAAGAAGTCGAACAGGTCGTCGTGCATCGGCACCACGCGCTTGAGGAACTCCACGTAGCGCATCAGCCGGCTCAGGTAGTCGGTGAACAGCTGGACGGTCGCCACCGTGCCCACGCCGCCGGCGTACAGCGTGGAGGGGTGCACGTGCCTGCCCTCCATCAGGCAGAACATCTCCCGGGTGCTGCGGCTGACCGCGAGCGCCTCCCGGTAGAACTCGCCCTCGAGCGGGTTCAGCGAGCGCATGATGTCGGCGATGGTCTTGAAACCGTGGTCGGCCGCGTGCGGCGCCTCGGTGCGTTCGGCCAGCTCGAGCACGCCGGGGTTGGTCTCGCGGACCATCTTCTCGCAGTAGTCCACCCCGACCAGGTTCTCCTGGAAGATGTTGTGGTCGAACATGTACTCGGCGGCCTCACCGAGATTGATGATCCACTCGCCGAGGTTCGGCGGCTTCACCCCGTAGGCCATGTTCTGGGTGTAGACCGAGCAGGTGGCGTGGTTGTCGCCGCAGATGCCGCAGATCCGGCTGGTGATGAAGTGCGCGTCGCGCGGGTCCTTGCCCTTCATGAACACGCTGTAGCCGCGGAACACCGAGGAGGTGCTGTAACACTCGGCTACTTCCTTCTGCTTGAAGTCGATCTTGCAGTAGATGCCCAGGCTCCCGACGATCCGGGTGATGGGATCCCAGGCCATCTCGACCAGTTCGCGGTCCTTGTTGGTTGTCGTCATGTCATCTCCATGGCGCGCGGTATCCGGTGAGCAGTTCGCGGCCCTTCTTGCGCCACTTCGGCTCCTTGTCGACGGTGTGGAGGGTGATGCTGCGCAGGGACCGGATCACCCGGCCGTAGCCCCCGCTGATCGTGGACGACACCCGCGCCCCGGGCGGCTCGTCCATGAACGGCATGAACTTGTCCGGGAAGCCCGGCATCGTGCAGGCGATGCAGATGCCTCCGACGTTCGGGCAGCCGCCGATCCCGTTCATCCAGCCGCGCTTGGGCACGTTGCACTTCACCACCGGCCCCCAGCAGCCGATCTTGACCAGGCACTCCGGCCTTCCGTACTCGGTGGTGAACTGGCCCTGCTCGTAGTACCCGGCCCGGTCGCAGCCCTCGTGCACCGTCTGGCTGAACAGCCACTTGGGCCGCAGCGCCTCGTCCAGCGGGATCATCGGCGCCTGCCCGGCCACCTGGTACAGCAGGTACAGGATCGTCTCCGACAGGTTGTCCGGCTGGATCGGGCAGCCGGGCACGTTCACGATCGGCAACCCAGCCTTGGACTTCCAGTCCCAGCCCAGGTAGTCGGCCACGCCCATCGCGCCGGTCGGGTTGCCCGCCATCGCGTGGATGCCGCCGTAGGTCGCGCAGGTGCCCGCGGCCAGGACCGCGATCGCCTTGGGCGCCAGCCGGTCCAGCCACTCGCTGGTGGTCATCGGCTGGCCGGTCTCAGGGTTGTTGCCGAACCCGCACCAGTAGCCCTCCTCCTTGATCGACTCGTTCGGGATCGACCCCTCGATGACCAGCACGAACGGCTCGAGCTCGCCACGGTCGGCCTTGTAGAACCACTCGATGAAGGCGTCGGCGCCCTCCACGGGCCCGCACTCGAAGTCGATCAACGGCCAGTGCACCGCGATCTTCGGCAGGCCGGGCAGTGCGCCGAGCACGATCTCCTCGATGCTCGGCTGGGTCGCCGCGGTCAGCGCGACGGAGTCACCGTCGCAGCTCAGCCCGGCGTTGATCCAGAGAATGTGCAGGACCGGTTCGTCCTGCGGCGGCGCGGTCATGTCGCCTCCCCCATCCTTTTCGCGTCCGTTGGTCGTGATCGGTGGGGGGTCGGTTCGGGTGGTCGGTGTCTCCTGTCGTTCAGCCGGGATCGAGCGCGTGCTGGGTGAGTTCCCACAGCACGTGGTAGACCGTCGTCTGGGCCTCCTGGATCCGGTGCACGGACGAGGAGGGGATGACGAAAAGGTGGTCGAGCACGTCGAGTTCGGCCAGCCTGCCGCCCTTGTCGCCGGCCAGGCCGACCGTGAGCATGCCCTGCCTGGCCGCGGTCTCGAAGGCCTGGACGACGTTGGCGGAGCCGCCGCTCGTCGACAGCCCGAGCGCCACGTCGCCCGGCCTGCCCAGCGCGGCGAGCTGGCGGGCGAAGACGACGTCGAAGCCGACGTCGTTGGACAGCGCCGTGAGCACCGCGCTGTCGCCGGTCAGGCAGAGGGCGGGCACGGGAACGCCGCGGTGGGGATGCAGGAAGACGGTCGCCACCTCCTGGGCGTCGGTGCTGCTGCCGCCGTTGCCGAAGGTGAACAGCCGGCCGCCGGCCGCGAACCTGGCCGCCATCTCCTCCGCGCACGCCACCAGGGCCCGCGCCGACTCCTCCGCCACCCGCGCGCGCAGCCGGACGATCTCGGCCGCCTTCTCCGCGGTGGAGCGGCCGACGTCCTCAAGTGCCGGGCCCGCGCCCCCGTTCAGAAAGGGGTAGAGCCCGCCCAGCGGGTCGCTGACGACGGCGATGGCCTCTTTGGCGTGCACCAGCACGGTGTCACCCGGCGCGGCGTCGACCAGCGCCACACTGATCTCCTCCAGCGCGCCGCCGCCGACGTCGACCTGCGCGAGCATGCCCTCGCCCACGCTGACGACCACGTACGGCAGGGCCTCGTCGGCGCAGGTCACGCAGACGTCGGCGGAGCACTCTCCGGGGCGGTTCATCGGTGTGCCTCACCCTCGATGAAGACGTGCACCAGCTCCCAGAGCAGGTGGTAGATCGTGACGTGGACCTCTTTGATCACGGCGGGATCGTCGGAGCGGGCGACCAGGACGTGGTCGGCCGGCCGGTCTCGCGGTTCGTCACCGCCGGTCAGGGCGATGGTGCACAGGCCGAGCCCGCGTGCCGTCTCCAGGCCGCGCCGTACGCTCGCGCTGCTGCTGTCGCGGGAGATGCCCATCGCCATGTCGTCGGAGCCGGCCCAGTGCCGGATGTGATGGGCGAAGATCTCGGCCTGTCCCTGGTCGCCGCCGAGCCAGTCCTGGCTCAGCGCGATCGCCGGCAGCGCGGGTTTGCCCACGATGACCGGGTGCATGAACTCGACCGCGACGTGCGCGGCGTCCGATCCGCCTCCGTCGCCGAAGACGATCAGCTTGCCGCCGCGGCGGAAGCGGGCGGCCATGTCGCGGCAGGCCCCCACGATGAGCTCGACGTCGGCCGCCAGTGCGCGCCCGGCGCGATCGCGCCGGGCGAAGGCTTCGCCGACTGCCTCACTCATTGTCGATGACATGCGCGCACCCATCACTCAAAGTAGTCATAACGCTACGATGCGAAACTTCATGTCCGACACCCGGGGGATCACGATCTGCGGTAAAGGTCTGATCGCAGGGGTAACTTTCTCCTCTAGCTCGTGTGCGCCCTTCTCTGCCGGTTCGCCGTAGCTCGCGAGGATGGCGGCATGAGCAGCGGAAAAGCGCGGATCAGCGTCCGTGTCGAGGGGATCGTGCAGGGCGTCGGCTTCCGCCCGCACGTTCACGCGCTGGCCCGGCGGCTGCGGCTGGCGGGATGGGTGGGCAACGACGGCGGGGGCGTGTTCATCGAGGCCGAGGGCTCGCCGGAGGACCTCGCGCGCTTCCAGACGGACCTGTGCGAGCAGGCGCCACCGCTGGCGGCGATCCACCGGATGACGGCCACGCCGATCCCCGCCCGTGGCGAGCGGGGCTTCCGCATCGCCGGCAGCCCGCAAGGCTCCGCGCCCGCCACGCTCGTCTCGCCCGACGCCGCGACCTGCGGCGACTGCCTGGCCGAGCTCTTCGACCCGGCCGACCGGCGGTTCCTGCATCCCTTCATCAACTGCACCAACTGCGGGCCGAGGTTCACGGTCGTCAAGGACGTCCCCTACGACCGTCCGGCCACGACCATGGCCGGTTTCGCCATGTGCGGGGAGTGCGAGCGCGAGTACCTCGATCCGGAGGACCGCAGGTTCCACGCCCAGCCGATCTGCTGCCCGGACTGCGGCCCCACGCTGCGGCTGCTCGAGGCGGGAGGGCGGTCGCTGCCCGGCGATCCGATCGAGGAGGCGGCCGGGCTGCTGCGCTCGGGCCGTGTCCTGGCCGTCAAGGGGCTCGGGGGATACCACCTGGCGGTCGGCGCCGCTGACGAGGACGCCGTGCGCACCCTCCGGACGCGCAAGCACCGCGAGGAGAAGCCCTTCGCGGTGGTCGTGCCGGATCTCGACGCCGCGCGTGGCCTGTGCGAGCTGGATTCCGAGGCCGAAGCGCTGCTCGCCGGGCCGCGGAGCCCGATCGTCCTGCTGCCCAGGCGGCCGGGCGCCGCGGTGGCGGAAGGGGTCGCCCCCGGTCACCGCCGACTCGGGCTCATGCTGCCCTACACGCCCGTGCACCACCTCCTCGCCCGCGCCTTCGCCGGGCCGTACGTGCTCACCAGCGGGAACCTGTCCGACGAGCCCATCGCTCACCAGGACGGCGACGCGCTCGACCGGCTCGGCGGTCTCGCGGACGGCTTCCTGGTCCACGACCGGCCGATCCACGTCCGCGGCGACGACTCGGTGATCCTGCCCGGGCGAGGGCGGTCGATCGTGGTGCGGAGGTCGCGCGGATACGCGCCACAGCCCGTCATGCTGTCCGACCCGGCTCCCCGGCACGTGCTGGCCTGCGGTGCCGAGCTGAAGCACACCTTCTGCGTCGTACGCGAGCGTCAGGCCTTCGTCTCGCAGCACATCGGCGATCTCGAGAACTACGAGACGATGTGGTCCTTCATCGAGGGCGTCGAGCACTTCCGCCGGTTGTTCGGCATCACTCCGCGACTCGTCGCGCACGACCTGCACCCCGAATACCTGTCGACCAAGTACGCCCTCGACACCGAAGGGGCCGATCTGGTCGCGGTCCAGCACCACCACGCGCACATCGCCTCGTGCCTGGCCGACAACCAGGAGCGGGGGCCGGTCATCGGGGTGGCGTTCGACGGCCTCGGCTACGGCGACGACGACACCCTGTGGGGCGGCGAGCTGCTCGTGGCCGACCTCGTCGACTTCACCCGTACGGGGCGGCTGTCTCCCGTGCCGCTGCCGGGCGGCACCGCCGCGATCAGGCAGCCCTGGCGCATGGCCGCCGCACACCTCGACTCCGCGTACGGCGGAGCGCCCCCGCAGGACCTCCAGGTGCGCTCACGCAACCAGGGGCGCTGGGCCGACGTGACGGCGCTGGCCAGATCGGGGACGAACGCGCCCCTCGCCTCCAGCGCGGGCAGGCTGTTCGACGCGGTGGCCTCGATCCTCGGTCTCGGCGACACCGCGGCGTACGAGGGGCAGGCCGCGATCGCGCTCGAGCAGAGTGCCGATCCCGCCGAGCACGCCGCCTACCCGGCCGGCCTGCTCGATGGGGACCTCGTGACGATCGACAGCGGCGACCTCGTCCGCGCCGTCGTGGAGGACGTGCGCGCCGGGGTCTCCCCGGCGATCATCTCCGCGCGCTTCCACCACGGCCTGGCCGCCGCGACCGCGGACGGCTGCGTGCGGCTGCGCGCCGCCACGGGCCTGTCCACCGTCGCGCTGAGCGGGGGAGTGTTCCAGAACCAGCTGTTCCTGGCCGCCCTCGCCGGCAGGCTCGAGTCCCGCGGCTTCCGGGTGCTGACCCACCGCCGGATCCCGCCCAACGACGGCGGCATCAGCCTCGGCCAGGCCGTCGTGGCCGCGGCACGCGACGCGGCCGACCGCTGCTAGCCTCGCCGCTGCTGACCGCCGTCATGAAGAAGGAATCACGATGAGCCGCAGGCTTGATGTCCCCGTCCTCCAGGGATCGCTCGTACGGCTGGAACCGCTCACGATGAGCCACGCCCGGGACCTGGCACAGGCCGCGGAGGAGGACCGCTCCTCCTACTCCCAGACCCTGGTCCCCAGGGCCTGGGAAGTGGAGGACTACCTGCGGGCACAGCTCGCCCGTGACGGGCTGACCCCTTTCGCGCAGGTTCGGGTGGAGGACGGCAAGGCGGTGGGGTGCACCGGGTTCTGGGACCCCCGGACCTGGCCGGGCCGGGACGACCTGCGCGCGATCGAGGTCGGGTGGACCTGGCTGGCGGCCTCTGCTCAGGGCCGCGGGATCAACGCCGAGGCCAAGCTGCTGCTGTTCACCCACGCCTTCGAGACGCTGGACGTGGCCCGCGTCGACCTCAAGACCGATGCCCGCAACCAGAGATCGCGCCGGGCGATCGAGCGGCTCGGCGTCCGCTTCGAGGGCGTGCTGCGCGCCTGGTCGCCCTCGTGGGCGCCCGGTGAGGAGGGAACGCTGCGGGACTCGGCCATGTTCTCGGTGACCGCGGCCGAATGGCCGGCCGTCAGAGCGGTGCTCATCCGGACGATGGCAGGCGGCGCCTCCCGTCAGAGAAGGGGCGACATCATCGGAGGCGATCAGGACAGCCGATTCGCCTTCCCCGCCACCGGGGACGAGCGGGCCATGCTGGTCAACGTCCTCGCGGCGCAGCGGGCGACGCTGGAGCTGAAGTGCGCGGGACTGGACGCCGAGCTGGCCCGGCGCTCCGTGGAGCCCTCCACGCTGTCGCTGCTCGGCCTGGTGCGGCACCTCGCCGACGTGGAGCGCCGCTGGTTCAGGCACGTGCTGGCCGGGCAGGACGCGCCCGCCCGCTTCTCCTCCGCGGACGACCCGGACGGCGACTTCGACGGGGCCGGACCCGCGGCCGGCCCCGCCGCCTGGGAGGCCTGGCGCGAGGAGGTGGAGTTCGCGGAAACCTATGTCGCCGGCGCTCCCCACCTCGACGTCGAAGGCCACGACGGCTGGCGCGGACCCGTCTCGCTGCGCTGGGTGCTCATCCACATGATCGAGGAGTACGCCCGCCACAACGGCCACGCCGACCTGCTCCGCGAACGCATCGACGGGGCACGCGGCGTGTGATCCCCAGGGAGGTCAGGCGACCTTGGCGTCGGCGGCCTTCCAGGTGTTGCACGCGCCCGGCTTGCCGGCCTGATAGCCCTGCTGCAGCCAGTAGAGCCGGTTGGCGGGCTTGCCGCTGTACTTGTTCTTGAGGAAGCTCTCCCAGAAGTTCTTGTCCCTGATGGTGGGCTTCCAGTCCTTCACCTGGCGGCCCAGGGCCTTCTCGGAGACGCCCATGAAGCAGTCCAGCTGCAGGTAGTACCGGCGGTTCTGCTGGCTCATCTGGGATTCGGAGGCGTCGTTCTGCATCGAGTACCAGGCCTCGCCGATGCCGCTCTGCCCGGAGACGACGCCACTCCACGTCCTGACGATGGAGGTGAACACCTTCATGTCGCTCTTGGCCTTGATCCAGTCGTTGGCCAGCCGTACGTGGATCTCGGTGGCGCAGATCTCGGAGAAGGAGGTGGAGACGTCCAGGCCCGTGGAGCAGGACTGCTTGTCGTCGGCCGCCTTGAAGACCACCTTCACCGGCTGGAAGCCCTTGATCGCCGGCTTCCACGCCTTGTTCAGGCAGCCGACGAGCTTGGTGACGTACTTGGTGGTCGAGGCGCTGCTCGTGCCCTTGGCCGGCTTGCAGGCGACCGTGGGCAGCTTGGCCGCCTTGTAGAGCTCGTTGCCGGTCAGCTCGGGGGCGCCGGTCACGGGCTCGGCGGACGCCACCCCGGACAGCAGCATCAGGCCGGCGGCCGTCCCCGCTAATAGACGAATGATCACGAGGTCGGATCATAGGGTTCGGCCGAGCTCGGCGGTAGTTCGTGGAGTTTCGCCGTGATCCTGGGGGCCGCCGGGTGGCTCAGCTGGGTGCAGATCTCCAGGGCGGAGAGCAGAGCCGACCGGGCGGCAGGGAGGTCGTCGGCGGCGCGAAGGTCGGCACCAGGCCCGGGTCGTTGAAGGCGGTGATGCGGGCGATCCGGGCCCCGACCAGGGTCAGGACCTGCACGCCGTACGGCTCGTGACCGCCGTGACCCGCGCGGCGGTGGACGACGAACGCGGGCTGGCCGTTGGCGCGGGTGGGCACCAACCGCCACAGATCCCTGCGCAGCACCCGGTTGGCCAGGAAACCGGCGACGGCCCGCTGGCCGGTGAACCAGGTCGGGATCGGCGGCATCTCCATCTCGACGTCGGCCCGCAGCAGCCGTACCAGCGCGTCGGCGTCCGCCCGGGTGAACGCGTCGACATACCCGTCGAGCAGGGTCCGGCGGATCTCCTCGTCGGGCTCGGCCAGGTCGTCCTCGACCGGTCCCGCCTCCGCCAGGCGAGCCCGGGCGCGGCGCAGCGTGCTGTCGACGGCCGCGGTGGTCGTCTCCAGCATCTCGGCGACCTCGGCCGTACGGAACGCCAGCACGTCGCGCAGCGTCAGCACCGCCCGCTGCCGCGCGGGCAGGAGCTGGAGCGCGGCGATGAACGCCAGCCGCACCCCGCTCCTCCCGGCCACGATCGCCGCCGGGTCGCCGAAGAGCGCGTCGGGCGCCGGCTGGAGCCACGGCACCGACGGCTCCCTGTCGGCCATGGCCACCCGGTGGTCGTCCGACGGCGCGGCCAGCCCCGACGGCAGCGGCCGCCTGGCCCGGGTCTCCAGCGCCGTCAGACAGGCCATCGTGGCGATCTTGTAGAGCCATCGCCGCACCGACGAACGCCCCTCGAACTGCTCGAACGCGCGCCAGGCGCGCAGGTAGGTCTCCTGCACCAGGTCCTCGGCGTCGTGGATCGAGCCGAGGATCCGGTAGCAGTGCGCGAGCAGCTCCGGCCGGTAGGGCTCGGTCCTGGCGGCGAACTCGGCGTCCATCGCGGCTTCTCCCCGTGTCAGCTGATCGGGCGCGGCCCGGCGCCGCTGACCAGGTATTCGGGAGCGCTGCCTGGATCCGCGGCGATCTCCAGGACGGCCTTGGCGACCTGCTCCGCGGTGAGGATCGGCTGCATGCCCGCGACGAAGGTGTCCCGGTCGACGCCCTGCCGCTCAGCGTAGCCCGCGACCCCGGCCGAGCCGACGCCGCCGGCCGGAGTCAGCTGGGGGAGCAGCGCGACGAACCGGATCCCCAGCCCGGCTCGCTCCGATTCCTCGGCAGCGTACGCGCTGATGTTCCTGATGGCGGCCTTCGCTCCCGCGTAGCCGCCGCTGAGCGGTGATCCCCGCAGCGCGGCCCCGCTGGACATCGCGACGACCACGCCGCCCGGCGCCAGCGGCTCCCGCAGCGCGGCCCGCGTCCAGGCGAAGACGTGCCGGGTGTCGGCCTGCCAGTGGCGGCTGAAGCTCTCCCAGGTCTGCTCGTGCAACGGCGCCGTGTGCGGCGTCGCCCCCGCGTTGAGGACGAGCAGTCCGGGCCGGTGCTCGCGGATCACGCTCCGCGCGAGCGCCTCGTCGGCGGCGTCGGCCGCGACGGCGGTGAAGCCTTCCCCCAGCTCGTCCCGTACGGCGAGCAGCTCCTGCTCATGGCGGGCGATGCCGACGACCCTGGTGCCCGCGGCGACGAGCGCGGCGGCGATCGCCCGCCCGAAGCCGCGACTGGCACCCGTGACGACGGCGGTTTCGAAAGAATCGGACATCGGATACTCCGAAGTGGTAGTCGAGTCGTGTCCCTATCTAGACCGGCCATCGCCCGGAAATCCGTCGCTCGCGGGTAAGGGACCTTGTGCGGGGAGAAAGGACAGCAAGTGACCGACCACCTCGGCGAGGAGCAGCGGCGGCAAGCCCTGGTGATCTGGGAGTACCACCGGATGGGGCACCAGGCCAGGCCCTGTGACGCGGCGATCGGGCTGGGCAGCCACGACCTCGGCGTGGCCGACCGCGCGGCGGAGCTGTATCACGCGGGTTTGTTCCCTGTGCTGGTGCTCACCGGCGGGAACAGCCCGACCACGCTGGCCAGGTTCCCGCGCGGCGAGGCGGTCCACTACCGGGAGCGCGCCCTCGAACTCGGGGTCCCCGACGAGGCGATCCTGCTGGAGCCGCACGCCACCAACACCGGCGCCAACATCACCCTGTCACGCCAGGTCCTGGCCGATGCCGGGATCATCCCGGCGAGCGTCCTCCTGATCTCCAAGCCCTACATGGAACGCCGGACCTACGCCACCACCCGCAAACTCTGGCCGGAGGTGGAGGCCGTGTGCGCCTCCCAGCCCGTGGACCTCGACCACTACCTCAAGTCGATCGGCGACGAAAAACTGGTCGTCGACATGCTCGTAGGCGACCTCCAGCGAATCATCGAATACCCCAGCCGCGGCTACGCCATCAACCAACCCGTCCCCCCGACCGTCCTCGCCGCCTACCACTCCTTGCTCCAAGCCGGTTTCACCACCCGCCTCATCTCCCCAGGCCAGTAGCCACCCGGGACGGATGGAAATCCGGGTCCTCCTCGTTCGATGGAGTCCTCGAGCTCCGGCCGGAACTCGAGGAGGTCGGCGCTTACCTAGTGGGGGAGGGTGGCGGACCAGGTGTTGAGGGTGGAGGCGATTGTTCGGGGGTGGTCTTCAGGGGTGTGGTGGCCGGCGAGGGTCGGGTGGTGGGTTATCTGGAGGGAGGCCATGGTGGTGGCGCACCAGGCGATCATGTCGGGGGTCATCATCGTGCCGGGGCCGGGTTCGAAGGTGATCAGGAGCTTGGGGACTTCGGGGGTGGTGGCGAGCCAGTGGTCGTAGGACTCGACCCGGGCGACGACGTCGGCGGGGTCGCCGTCCAGGGGCATCGAGCGGGCCCACTGCAGCAGGGGCAAGCGGCTGGTTCTGGTGGGGTAGGGGCGGGTGTAGGCGGCCAGGTCGTCCTCGGTGATCGGGGTGGCGACCGTACCGGGGAGGCCTTCCAGGAGGAAGGCGTTGTCGTCGAGGATCATGGCCTCGCCCACGCCAGGCGTCTTGATCGCGCGGAAGAGGTCGCGGCCGCCTTCGGGGAACTCCTCCCAGGTCATGGGCTTGACGATCGTCTCCGTGAAGGCGATGGCGCGGACCCGGTCCGGGTGGCGGGCGGCCCAGTCGAAGGCGAGCGCGCCGCCCCAGTCGTGGCCGACGAGGGTCACGTCGTCCAGGTCCAGGGCATCGAACCAGGCGTCGAGATAGCGGGCGTGGTCGGCGAAGGTATAGGCGATGTCGGGTTTGCCGGACTCGCCCATGCCGATCAGGTCGGGCGCCAGGCGGCGCCCCGTGGTGATCGCGGGCAGCACATCGCGCCACAGATGCGACGACGTCGGGTTGCCGTGGAGGAAGACGGTCGGCCGTCCGGTCCCCATCTCCCGGTGGAACATCGTGGAGTCAAGAATTTTCATGATAAATCCGTTCAAATCGGTGGTGCCCCGGCGCCGGCAGGCACCGGGGCAGGGGGTCAGCGGAAGGCGGGGAGGTTGCGGGCGGCCCAGTCGGCGAACGGCCGCGGCTCCCTGCCCAGGACCCGCTCGACGTCAGCGCTGACGCGCTGCTCCTCCTCGACCGGCTCGCCGAGGATCGACAGCGTCCCTTCCACGACAGGCAGCGGCATGAACTGCGCCATCTGCGCGTAAGCCTCCTCGCGGGTCTGCTCCACGAAACGGACGGGCTCCCCGAGCGCCGCCGAGATCGCCGCCGCCCGCTCGCGCGGGCTCGTCCCCGCGGGCCCGGTCAGGACGTAGGTCGCGCCGCCGTGCCCGTCTTCACGCAGTACGGCGGCGCCGACCGCCGCCACGTCGTCGGGGTCGACGAACGGCAGGCGGACGTCACCGAAGGGCGCGGCGGCGGTGCGGTGGAGGCGCACCGGCTCGGCCCAGGCGAAGGCGTTGGACGCCATGCCGCCGGAGCGTAGGATCGTCCACTCCAGCCCCGACTCCCGCACGGCCTCCTCGAACGAGGCGGCATGCTGGTAGCCCTGCGGCCGGGTCCCGACTCCCTGGCTGGAGAGCAGGACGACCTTGCGCAGGCCCGCCGTACCCAGCAGCTTGCGCGGGTCCTCGCCGGCGACCAGCAGGAACAGCGCGTCCGCGCCCTCCAGGGCCGGGCGCATGCTCTCGGCGTCCCCCAGGTCGGCCGCGACCGCGCGCACGCCGGCAGGCACGTCCTCGGGGGTGATGCGGCGGGCCACGGCGGTCACCTGCTCACCAGCCTCGGCCAGCATCCGGACCAGGCTCCGTCCGACGTTCCCCGTGGCACCCGTGACGACGATCATGATGAACTCCTCAGCAATGAGTTAGTTGGCTGACTGAGAACGACCGTAGCACACCTCGGCGGCTATAGTTAGTCGGGTGACTGACTCACAGAGGGTGAAGGCGGCCGGAGCCAAGAGGCGGCGCCTGATGTCCGCCGCCGCCCGCGTCGTGCACCAGCAGGGCGCCGAGCGCACCACCATCGCCGACATCGCACGTGCGGCCGACGTCCCGGTGGGCAACGTGTACTACTACTTCAAGACCAAGGACGAGCTGGTCGCGGCCGCGCTGGCCGAGCACGCGCGGCAGCTGGAGGTGGTCACCGGCGAGCTGGACCGCCTGCCGTACCCGAAGGAGCGGTTGAAGGGCCTGGTGCAGGGCTGGATCGACCAGCGCGACCTGGCGGCCCGCTACGGCTGCCCGACGGGGACGCTCGCCGCGGAGCTGGACAAGCGCGCGGAAGGCGGACTGGACGTGGAGGCGGGGCGGGTCATCAGGCTGCTGCTCGACTGGGTGGAGCGCCAGTTCCGCGAGATGGGCGTGCCGGATCCCGACGGGCAGGCGCTGACCCTGGTGGGGGCCTACCAGGGGATGTCGTTGCTGGCCAACGCGCTGCGGGATCCGCAGATCATGACGCGCGAGGGAACCCGGCTGATCAGCTGGCTGGACTCGCTGTGAGACCGGCGAGAAGCGCCGACAGGCCGTCGGCGAGCAGGCGCTCGCCGCTGTCCGGCGCCTCGAGCAGCCAACCTGGCAGCGGGGTGCGCGCGGTGTGGGTCAGCTCGATGCTCACCAGCCCGTGCACCGCGGTCCAGATCAGGTAGGCGGCCCGGGTCGCCTCCTCGTGGCCGGCGCCGAGCCGGGCGGCCGTGGCGTCGACCAGCAGTGGGAAGGTCATGGAGATGGCGTGGCTGCGCAGTTCGGGCGGGGGGTCGAAGTCCGGCAGCGGCCGCTCGAACATCAGGGCGTACAGGGCGGGCTCCGCCAGCGCGAAGCGCCGGTAGGCGAACACGATGCGCTCGACGCTGCCGTCGCCGTCCGGCAGGGCCTGCCGGAGCAGCTCGAAGCCGTGCAGGTAGACGGCCTCGAGCAACCCGCTCCGGCCGCCGAAGCAGGTGTAGATGCCCATCGTCGAGCTGCCCGCGGCCTCGGCGATCCGGCGCAGGGTGAGAGCGCCCGCCCCTTCGTCGCGGAGCACCTGGTTGGCGGCCAGGATCAGCGCCAGGCGCAGTTCTTTCGTGGTGCTTACGTCCTGGCCCACGTTCTTCCTCCTCACGCCGATAACGACCATCATAACGGGCGTTATCCCTCGTCAAGGAGGCATTCCAGATGACAGCTCGCCTCACCCGCGCCGCGGCCGTGGCCGGGTTCGCCTGCGCGATCGTGCTCCTGGTCAACGTGGCCCGCCGCGGCGGCCTGCTCCCTGAGACCGTCTTCACCCACGCCGTCGCGCCGCTGGCCCCGCTGACGGGTCTGCTGACCGTCACCGGGCTCTACCTGCTGATCAGTCCCCGGGCCGGCCGGCTGGCCTTCGTGGGGTACCTGCTCAACGCCGCCGGGCTGGCCGGAGCCTTCGCCATCGAGTACACCCTGCACTTCGTCTTCCCCTACCTCGGGCAGGCGACGGTCGCCCAGCTGCTGAGCGGGGGCACCGGCAAGGCCTTCCTCGCCACCTCCGTGCTCCTGCTGGCCGGGGTGATCCTGTTCGGCGCCGCCGTCCTGCGGTCACGCCTGCTTCCTGTGGCGCCGGTGCTGCTCTACATGGCGGGGATGGTCCCCGGCTCGCTCCGCAGTGCCGTACCCCTGCCCGTCTATCTGGCCGGCCTCTTCGCCGCGGCGATCGGCATCGCCTGGCTGGCCACCCGCCTGAACCGGTCAGCGCACCGCGCCGAGGACCGCCCAGCGGCCTGACCGGAGCCTGGCCAGCACGGTGATCATCCGGATCAGCAGGAAGACCGACAGGCCTGACCAGATCCCCACCAGGCCCCAGCCGAAGCTCAGCGACGCCCACACCACGGGCAGGAAGCCGAGCACCGCGCCGCCCGACGTCGCGGTGCGCAGGTAGGCCGCGTCCCCGGCGCCGATGAGCACCCCGTCCAGGGCGAACACCACGCCGCAGATCGGCTGCAGCGCGACGAAGAACCACCACGCCTTGGGCATCTCGGCCAGCACCGCCGCGTCACTGGTGAAGGCGTGCGGCAGCAGGCCGGCCAGCGCCGCGAACACCAGGCTGAGCAGCACCCCGAAGACCGCCCCGCAGGCGGCCACCTGCCAGGCCAGCCGGCGCGCCCGCTCGCCGTCGTGCGCGCCCAGCGCCGCCCCGACCAGCGTCTGGGCCGCGATGGCCAGCGCGTCGAGCACGAAGGCCAGGAACATCCACAGCTGGAAGACGACCTGGTGGGCGCCGCCGGCGGCGGGGGAGGTGTGCGCGGCCACCGCGGTCGCGGACACCCAGCACGCCTGGAAGGCCAGACCGAGCAGCACCAGGTCGCGCGCGAGACCGAGCTGGGCGCGCATCGCGGCCGGAATCGGCGCGAGCGGCACGCCCTCGGCCACCAGCGCCCGCACGAACAGGCCCGCGGAGACGAGCTGCCCGGCCACGTTGGCGACGGCCGAGCCGTTCAGCCCCCAGCCGAGGCCGTGCACCAGCAGCGGGCACAGCACGGCCGACAGCCCGTTGCCGACGAGCACGTAGCGCAGCGGGCGCCGCAGGTCCTGCACGCCGCGCATCCAGCCGTTCCCGGCCATGGTGATCAGGATCATCGGGGCGCCGAGCACGGCGATCCGCAGCCAGCCCGCCGCGGCCTGCGCGACCTGCTCGTCGCCCGCGAGCAGCCGGGCGATCGGTACGGCCAGCAGTTCCCCGGCCACCACCAGCGCCACCCCTACGACGGCGCCGAGCCAGGTCGCCTGCACGCCCTCCGCCACGGCCTCGGCCCTGCGTCCCGCGCCGTGCAGCCGGGCCGCGCGCGCGGTCGTGCCGAAGGACAGGAACGTCATCTGGGTGGCGATCTGCGCCAGCACGATCCCGCCGACCGAGAGCCCCGCCAGCTGCACCGCGCCCAGATGGCCGACCACCGCCGTGTTGACGAGCAGGTAGAGCGGCTCGGCGGTCAGCACGCCGAGCGCGGGCACGGCCAGCGCGAGCAACCGGCGCAGCGTGGAACCGGCCTGGTCGACGTGCTCCACCATGCGCTCCTTTGTTCGAGTGACGCCTGAGCCTAGCTGTAAGGAGCACATGGCGGTAGTGCCACTTACAAGCTGCCGGGATAGAGCCAGCGGCGCAACAGCACGCTGAGCTTCGGCATGAGCACGTAGGTGAGCAGCGGCGACAGCACCAGGGGAAGCACCATCGCCTGCAGCGCCAGGGGAAGCGCCAGGAGGTGCCCCGCGACCAGCCACTGGAACAGCACTCCGCACGGGTAGACGGCGGCGAACGAGACGATCGTCATCTTCCACTTCGGCGGCGGCGTCACGACCCGGCCCGGCAGGCTGAACCAGGTCTCCATGCCGGTGGTGGTCACCCGGGGCGCGGACTCGGTCGCCATGCCCTGCAGCTTGTCCACCCACGCGGCCCGCTCGCCGGAGCTCAGCCACCGCCGCAGGCTCTCGTGGTCGCTGAAGCGCAGAACGGCGTAGTAGTGGTGGCCGCCGCGCAGCCAGGTGACCCCGAGATTGCCGGGGAAGAGCTTGGACGCCTCGTTGACATCACGCAGCCACTGCTCGAAGTCGTCGTGCCGGCCCTTCGTGACTTTCCAGGTGAAGAGCAGCGTCACCGGTTCCTGCGTCATAGAGCACATCAGACCCCACAGCACACCAAATGTGGGGCGAGGGCCGGTCAGGATTGCTCGGCCAGGTCGAGGATCCAGCTACCGTGACCTCCTCTTCCCGCTCACCTGCCCTCGGCGGCCGCGTACTCCGCGCTCGTGATGGCGGTGACCTCGACGGGCGCGCCGCTGGCCGGCACCGTGGTGCGGCTGGTGGGGCGCATGCCGAGCTTGGCCATCACGCGCAGGGACGCGTGGTTGTCCACGTGGGCGATGCTGACGATCTCCTCCAGCGCCAGCTTCCCGAACCCGAAGGCCAACACCTCGCGCGCCGCCTCGGTGGCGTAGCCGCGGCCCCAGTGTTCCCGCCCCAGCCGCCAGCCGATCTCCACGGCGGGCATCACCTCAGGCAGGAACTCCGGGACCGCCAGGCCTGCCCAGCCCGCGAACTGCCCTGTCTCACGCACCTCCACCGCGAACAGGCCGAACCCGCGGTCCTGCCATCCCTGGCGCAACCTCACCAGCGTGCCGGCCGCCTGCTCACGAGGGCGTGGCGACCCGTCAGCGATGTACCGCATCACCTCGGGGTCGGCGTCCATCGCGGCCAGGGGCTCGAGGTCGTCGTCTCGCCACATCCTCAGCCGCAACCGCTCGGTCAACGTCTCCACCCCGGATCCTCCTCGATCGCCGGACATGCCCCGCGGGCCGTCGTGGCGAGCATAGGTGTGCGGCGCGGCCAAGCCGCCGGGTACCTGTCGATAGATGTCAGGTATGGCGGGCAGCATGCTCCCTGTCACCGATCGAAGGGAGCTCGCGCCATGAGCGAGCAGGACAAGACGCTGCTGGACCTCGAGCAGCGGATGCTGGACGCCGACGCGGCCTACGACGAGGCGTTCTTCGAGGAGTACTGCGCCGAGGACTTCGTGGCCATGGGCGGATACGGCGTCGTCCCCAGGCAGCAGGTGATCGAGATGTACGCCAAGGGGACGGCGAACCCGGACAGGCGCAGCCGGGTCAACGACCCGGTGGTGAAAGCGCTGGGCGAGGACGGCGCGGTCGTCGTCTACCGCCTGACCAGCACGACGGGCGGGGAGACGTCCTCGTGGCACGCCTCGACGGTGTACCGCCACACCCCGGAAGGCTGGCGCGTCGTCCTCATCCACCAGACCCCGATCTAACCGCCGTAGGCCTGACCGATGATCGCCACGCCTTCGCCGATCCGGGTGAGCGTGTTGGCCGCGTAGCCCAGGAGCAGCCCCGGCGGCTGCGGGCGCTGGGCGTGCCAGGACAGCGGTTGCACCTTGACCCCGCGGGCGAGCGCGGCCGCGGCCAGGGCGGTGTCGTCGAACGCGGTGTCGAAGGTGATCATCAGGTGCAGGCCCGCCGCCGCGCCGTGGACGGTCGCGCCCGGCAGGTGCCGCCTGATCGCGTCGATCATGGCATCCCTGCGGCGCCGGTGCCGCCTGCGCAGCACGCGCAGGTGGCGTTCGAGCTCGCCCGACTCCATGAGCCGGGCCAGCACCAGCTGCGGCAGCACGGCGTTGCCGAGATCGGCGAACCGCTTGGCCTCCACCAGAGCCTCCTGGTAGCCGGGCGGCGCCAGCACCCAGCCCACCCGCAGCGCCGGAGCCAGCAGCTTGGACACGCTCCCGCCGTAGCAGACCCGCTCCGGGAGCATGGCCCGCAGGGCGGGGGCCGGCGGCCGGTCGTAGCGGTGCTCGGCGTCGTAGTCGTCCTCGATGATCAGGCCGCCCTCCTCGGCCCACCGCAGCAGCTCGCGACGGCGCGGGCCGTCCAGCACCACCCCGCTGGGGAACTGGTGGGCGGGCGTCACGAGAACGACCCCGGAACCCTGGGCGTGGAGCTGATCGACGCGCAACCCTCGGGAGTCCACCGGGATCGGCGGCGTGTCCAGCCGCCAGTTGCGCAGGTGCTGGCGGGCCCCCAGCGACCCCGGATCCTCCACCGCTACCTCGCGCACCCCGTCCCTGCCGAGCACCTGGGCCAGCAGGCTCAGCATCTGGGCGATCCCGGAGACGATCAGCACCTGGCTCGGGTCCGCGCTGATGCCGCGATTGCGGGCCAGCCAGTTGGCCACCGCCACCCGCAGCTGGGGAGCCCCGCGGGGATCGCCGTATCCGAAGCCGGCCGCCGGCAGCTCCCCGAGCATCGCGCGCTCCCCGCGCAGCCACGCCGTACGCGGGAAAGCGCTCAGGTCGGGCAGCCCGGGCGACAGGTCGATGCGCGCCGGCGCCGCCCGCAGCGCGTCGAAGACGTCCACGCCGGGCTCGCCGCCGAACAACTCATCCGGTACGGCGGGCGAGGGCGCGACGGAGCGCGCGGTGACGGGGGCGGCGACCACCACGGTCCCGGCCCTGCCGCGCCCCGCCACCTGCCCGGCCTCCCGCAGGCGCTGGTAGGCCTCGGTGACGACGCCGCGGGACACCCCGAGCTCGGCGGCCAGCACCCGCGTTGCCGGAAGCTTGCTGCCCACCGGCAGCCGGCCGTCGGCCATCGCCAGCCGGAGCTGCCGCGTCAGCCAGCTCGACAGCCCGCCTGCGGGCGCACGGTCGGCGTCGAGCTGCAGGAAGTCCGAGCCCGACGTTATGGACCTGCCGACCTCATCATCTTTGGACCTGTCCATCGGGCCATTGTGGCGGCAGGGTTCACTCATGACCAAACCAGGGACGCGGCAGTGAGCCTCGCATTCCTCCTGACCACGCTGATCGTGGTCGCCACACCGGGCACGGGAGTCGTCTACACGCTGTCGGCCGGGCTCTCCCACGGCCCCCGGGCGAGTCTGATCGCCGCGATCGGCTGCACGCTGGGCATCGTCCCGCACATGCTGGCGACGATCACGGGACTGGCCGCGCTCCTGCACGCCAGCGCCCTCGCCTTCCAGGTGCTGAAGTACCTCGGCGTCGGCTATCTGCTGTACATGGCCTGGACCATGCTGAGGAGCGAGACCGCGATCACCGTGGAGACGCGGGCCACGGCTCGCCCGCCGGCCGGGCGGGTGATCGTGAGCGGTGTCCTGATCAACCTGCTCAATCCCAAGCTGACCATGTTCTTCGTGGCGTTCCTGCCGCAGTTCGTGAGCGCCGGCGAGCCGGACTCCCTGCCCAGGATGCTGGAACTCAGCGCGGTCTTCATGCTCGCCACCCTCGTGGTCTTCGCCGGCTACGGCATCTTCGCCGCCGCCGTGCGCAACCACGTGATCTCGCGCCCCCGCGTGATGACGTGGATCGCCCGGATCTTCGCAGGCTCCTTCCTCGCCCTCGGCGCGAAACTCGCCTTCACCCAGCAGTAACCCCGTTCACACCTCCTCCCCCGCAAAGATCATGCTGCGCACCGGGGGTGCGGGCGGTCATCGGGTGGGTCTGCCGTACCTGGTGTAGACGGCGGCGCCGGACTGCTCGGCGGACAGGCAGCGCAGGTGGGCGGGGGTGTCCGCGGCGGGGAAGAGGCGCTCGCCGGTGCCGAGGACGGTGGGGAAGGTCAGCAGGCGGTACTCGTCGACGAGGTCGGCGGCCATCAGCGCGCGCACGACGCTCACGCTGCCGGTGGTGATCACGTCGCGCTCCTCGCGCTTGACGGCCTCGACCAGGTCGCCGTCGATGACCTGGGAGTTCGCCCACGCCGAGGTGTCGGTCAGCGTGCGGGTGGCCACCAGCTTGGACAGGGCGTTCATCCGCGCGGAGAACGGGTCGTCGCGCCCGGGCCACAGCCTGGAGAACAGCTCCCAGGTCGTCCGCCCGAGCAGCATGACGCCCTCGTCCATCATCCTGCCGAGCCGGAACTTGTCCCCGGCCACCGTCTCGGGCCCGTGACGGAACGCCCAGCCGCCGCCCGGGGTGCCCGCCGAGCCGTCGGGGTCGGTGACGATGCCGTCCAGGGTGATGAACTGGATCACGATGACGCTCATGACGAGGTTCCCTTCGATCGATGCTCACGCGTACATACCGGCGGCATCGGCCCGACTCATCGAGCCCGTGGAGGGAATCTCTCAGGGAGTGCGCCAGTACTGGCGCTTGTCCTTGTCGCGCACGAAGACGCCGAATCTGGACAGCTCCTTGCGCAGCTCCCTGAGGTCGTCCTTCTTGCCCGCCTTCAGCGCCTGCTCGCGGGCCGCGAAGACGGCGTTCGCCCCCTCGGGGAGGCCCGAGGCGTCGGGGACCCAGAGCCGGTAGTCGCCCGCGTGCGGGTCCGCGTCGGCCCAGCCGTACCCGTGACCGGTGAAGGCCCTGGACAGGCTTTTGGCGCTCAGGTCGGTCTCCTCCCTGGCCAGCTCCGTGCCGTGGCGGCCGAGCAGGACGAGCTGCTTGCCCTCCTTGAAGGCCAGCGTGAGCTCGTCGCGCTCGACGACCTGGGTCTCGTCCCTGGTGGTGATCGTCACCTGGGTGTCGGAAACGGCGACGGTGATCGACTCGTGCAGCGCGGTCAGGGCGAGCAGCACGCCCGCCACGACGCCCACGGCTATCAGGCCGAGCGTCACCCACGGCTCGGGGAAGGAGTTGAGCAGCCTGGCAGGGCCCTGGAACGGCGCCCACGGCAGGGTCACGAACCACCGTGCCACCAGCCGCACCAGCCAGCCCACCACGGCGCCGCCGCCGACGCAGACCACCAGCACGACCGTGGCCGACTCGCGGACGACGGAACGCTCACCTGCCTTCATGACCTACGTGTCTATCGCGACCGGGCCCCTCGCCGCGTCGCCCGGCGCCGAATCGAAGACCAAAGTATGAACTTCCATACCTAAGGCGCGCCTGGCACCCGGAGTACTACCCGCGCTTCGGGTTCACGCGTGCCTCCGCCCACGGGATCAGGGTGAGCTTCGACGTTCCCGATGAGGCGCTGATGGTCCTCGTCCTTCACGGACCCGCTGCCCGCCGGCACGATCGGCTACGCGGCCCCGTTCGGGATCGAAGGGTGAACATTTCGGCAGCTCAGGAGCCCCAGCCCTTTGGGTTGTGACGGTTTGGGCGGATGATGGAATCCGGGGGTGATTCACGTGAAAGAGAATCACGACTTTCGCTGGGCCGGCATAGCCGGAGTCGGATCCCTGGTAGTGGCCATCATCGGCCGGCTGGTACTGGGGAACCTACCGCGGATCACCGACACGCCGATGACCATCGCGGCATACCTGGCGCAGTACCGGTCCCAGGTACTGATGGCGGCGTTGTTGTTCGCCATCGCCACGGTGCTGTTCCTGTGGTTCGGGGTCGGACTGTCCCATGCCTTCCGGCGTGCCGACGAGACCAGCGACCTGCCCGCGCTGGTCATGGCCGGGTACATCCTGGTCTCGGCGATCGGGTTCATGGGGATCTCCGTCTTCGCGGGGATGACGTACGCGGTGAGCGTGCACAGACCGCTGCTGCTCATCGCGGCGGGGCCGTACACGGCGCTGGTGGTCGTGGGGGCGATCACGGGTGTCGCGGTGGCGGCGACGTTCGCCGTCACCGGCTGGGCCATCATGCGCGGCCACGTCCTGCCCATGTGGATGGGCTGGTGCGCCATGGTGGTGGCCGCGGTCAGGCTCCTGGCCGCGTTCGCGGTGGGGAGCACGGGCGGCGTGCTGGCACCTGACAGCCCGGTCATCGCCATCATCGCGGGCGTGCTGACCGCGCTGTGGGTCCTGGCCGCCAGCTGGCTGCTCATCCGCGAGCAGCTCGAGATCCCCGCCGGGGGAGCGCGTCCTGCCATGGGTGGTCCTGCCATGGGTGGCACCTGAACACCCGTCCTCGCCGTCTCGTGCCAGCCGACGCACATCGGCTGGTGCGGGAGGACGGGAGGGGAGGTCTTACCCCTACGGGGAGGGATCGCGGTCGCACGGGTGATCTACGGTGATGCCATGATGATCACTGAGACGCCCGGCTGCGGCAACTGCGACTGCTACCTCGACGAACTCGCTCTGCGGGAGCTGACGGTCGACGACTGAACCGGAGGTCGGTCGGCGCACGCCTCGGATAGAGATCGGTTCTGACCGATTCACCCAACGGGGGACGCCGTGGGCATCTACAAGAAGATCGCCATCAAGACAAAGGAACTCAAGGGCAAGGCCAAGAAGAGGGTCGCCCGTGAGACCGGCGACAAGGAACTGATGGTCGAGGGTCACCTCGACGTGGCCGAGAGCAAGGTGAGGCAGGCGGTCGAGAAGGTCAAGAAGGCCGTCAAGCGTCGCTGACACACCTCCGCCTGCCGGGCATGATGGCCCACTGTGATCCGTACTGTGGCCATCGACGTCGACGACACCCTCTGCCTGACGGAGGCCGTCTGTTTCGAGCTGGAGAACGAGGTCCTCGCGCGCCTGGGGCGGCGCCCGATGTCGCGCGAGGTCCACGTGGCGACCTGGGGGCAGCCCCTGCTGGAGGCGATGCGTGAGCGCTCGCCGGGCGTCGACCTGGAGGCGTTCGCCGCCGCCTACGACGGCGTGCTGCGGCGGTACGTGGCCGCCGGGCTGCTCGACGCCATCCCGGAGGAGAACCTGGCGGCCATCGACCGGCTCGCCGCGGCCGGCCGTACCGTCATGCTGCTCACCTCGCGCACCGGGGCCGAGATGGCGCACCTCATGGCCCCCGACCACGCGCTGGCGGGGCGCGTGCACGCGGTCTACCACGCCGGCAACACCCGCTTCCGCAAGCCTGACGCGCGGGCCTTCGACGAGCTGCTCGGCGCGGCCGGCCTGCAGCCGCGGCAGTGCGTGTACGTCGGCGACTCACCCGGCGACGCGCAGGCGGCCAACGGCGCGGGCCTGGGCTTCATCGCCTGCATGCAGAGCGGCCTCAGGCGGCCCGCCGACTTCCACCCGTACCGTGTCGACGCGTTCGTCGACACCTTCCCCGACACGGTGGAGGCCGTGAGCCGCCTGGACACGTGAGGGCCTCGTCTCGCCCCCACGGGGACGGGGGTCGCAGACTCGCCGCTCCGAGACGAGGCCCGATGACCTCCGGCCGCCTTGCTCCGGCCGGAGGTCGTGTCCCGGGATGTCGCGTCGCGGCTGAGCGGGCCCACCAGCATGACTTCGGCGATCTCAGAGGTCCGACCCGGGGGAGTCGGGCTGGTCCGCGGTGCGATCCGGGTAAACGTGACGGTAAGTCTCCGCGCGAGCACCGTCACGTGTTTCCCGCGGTAACATATGTACCGTTTTGGCAACTTTGTGAGGTTCGCTCACTTTCGGGAACGCCGCCTTACCGGATTCGCCCGGGCTAGGGCGCCCCAGGTAGCGGGCCCGCCCGGTGGGTGTACCTGTATTTCCAGCCGAGATCGAGCGCGATGCTGACCGCGAGGATCACGAGCAGCGTGAGGATCGACGCGGGCTCGTGGATGAGCGTGGTGAAGATGAAGGTCAGCAGGACGGCGCCGGCCGTCCCGACGGCCAGCGCCAGCATGACGACGTTCGCGCCGGTCTGGGCCCGCACCCGGAAGTGCGCGATCGTGATGAACATGAAGACCAGGAGCGCGACGGCGCTACCGATGGAGGCGATCGCGTCGAGGTTGAAGGCCAGGGCGAGCACGATGCAGATCGCCGTCACGATCAGGAGCCCGGCCGATGCGCGCCCGCCGAGCCTGCGCGCCATCAGCGGCGGGAACTGTCTCGTCTGCGCGAGCCGCTCGCACAGGCCCGGTGCCGGATAGAGCCCGGCGTTGGTCGCGCCCGCGGTGGCGAACAGGGCGGTCACGCTCATCATCCAGTAGCCGGCCGCGCCCAGTGACGGCTCGGCGGCGACGGCGAGCGCGGTGCCCCCGGAGGCGATGACCTGCTCGGCCGTGAGCGTGCCGAACACGCCCACCGCGATGGCGACATAGATGACGGTGGCTATTCCGAGCGCGAGGAACATGGCCTTCGGCAGCTGGCGCCCGGGATCGGGGAGATCCTTCGCCGTGAAGGTGATGATGCCGAATCCCAGGAACGCGAAGAACGTCAGCGCGACGCTGGAGACGATGTCGCGGAACGGCGGGTAGCCGGACGGCGCCAGCAGCGACAGCTGCATGTTGGCGATCGTCACCACCGCGAAGATGACGAGGATCCCCAGCACGACGTACACGATCACCGTCTGCGCCTTGGCGACCAGCTTCGAGCCGACGATGTTCACGGCCGTCATCGCGAGCAGGATGAGCACGGAGAACGCCTTGGCCCAGCCCGCGTTCCCGCCGGCGAACATGGCGCTCGCGTAGCTGCCGAACGACACCGCCACCATCGCGGTGACGATGGCGTTGGCCACGTAGATGAGCCAGGCGGTGACACCGGTGACGTGGCCCTCGCCGAAGCCTTTGGCCACGTACTCGAGCAGGCCTCCCGCGGAGGGGTACTTGGCGCCGAGTTTGGCGAACGAGTAGCCCTGCAGGATCGCGACGATGCCCGCCAGGACGAAAGAGAGCCACACGGCCGAGCCCGCCACCTCGCCGGCGGCGCCGAGGAGCGCGAAGATCCCGGCTCCCACCATGGCGCCGACGCCGATGAACGCGGCCTGCCGTACGGTGAACGTCGTTTGCGATGACATCAGGGCTGCCCCCCTCTCTGGCACAGCCGTCGTTCCGGCGTCCCAGATTCGTCGTCGGATAGATGATTCCCGCAGGCAGAAGGGGATACACCGACGGGGGAACCAGCGGCGAGGAGATGGGGTGGGCATGGGCGAGGAGATCGCGCGGAATGTCGGGCCGGGCGGTATCGAGGTGGCCTACGAGCGGTTCGGCGATCCGGCGGATCCGCCCGTGCTGCTGATCATGGGCGGCGGCGGGCAGATGATCAACTGGCCGGAGGGGTTCTGCGCCGAGCTGGTCGATCGCGGGCTGCAGGTGATCCGGTTCGACAACCGGGACGCCGGCCGGTCGTCCCACTTCCCTGACGCGCCCGTGCCGGACATCCAGGCGGCGATGGCCGGGGACGTCTCGTCGGCGTCCTACACGCTGTCGGACATGGCGGCCGACGCCGTGGGGCTGCTCGACGCGCTCGGCCTCGACAGCGCCCACCTCGTCGGCCTTTCCCTGGGCGGCATGATCGCCCAGACGATCGCGATCGAGCACCCCGGCCGGGTCCTGTCGCTGACGTCGATGAGTTCGACCACCGGCGACCCCGCGGTGGGCCGGCCGGACTTCGCCGCGATCGGACCGCTGGGGGCGCAGCCGGAGGACCGCCAGGGCTACGTCGAATGGCAGGTGCGCGTCCTGCGGGCGGTCGGCTCCCCGGCGTTCGCCTTCGACGAGGCCGCGGTGGCCGCCCGGGCGCGACAGGCCTACGACCGCGGGCTCGACCCCCTGGGCCTGATGCGGCAGAGCGTCGCGGTCCTGGCCTCGGGGGATCGCACCGCACGGCTGCGGCGGCTGCGGGTCCCCGCCCTGGTGATCCACGGCACCGCCGACCTCATGATCGACGTCAGCGGCGGCCGGGCCACGGCGGCGGCCATCCCCGGCGCGAAACTGGTGATCATCGAGGGCCTGGGCCACAGCCTGCCCAGGGAGCTCTGGCCCGAGTTCGCCGCTCACATCGCGGACCTCGTCGATGTCACGGAAACGACAACGTCCACCACCTGACGTGGTCGCGCATGCGGTGGATCAGTAGGCTCTGCCTTCGATCACGGACGGGGGGTCATCGTGGTTCAGCCGCCACCGCCTGGGCAGGGGGCCTGGCCGCCACAGGGCGGGCCGTACCAGCACTATCCGCCGCCGCCGCAGTATCCACAGCCCTACTACCCGCACCAGCGGTACGGCCCGCCGCCGAAGAAGCCGAAATGGCCATGGTTCCTCGTGATCGGGCTGGTGCTCGCGCTCGTCGCCGCGGCCTGCGTCGTGCTGCTCCCGCGCCTCCTGTCGCCCAGGTCCACGCCGACCATCGCCACCGGCGAGGACGCCACGGGGAAGGGCGGCGGCGAGCTCAAGAACGTCCCACGCAAGGGGTACGGCGAGCAGAGCGACGGCGTGGCCGACCCGGCACCGCTGGTGGAGAAGGAGAGCACCACGCAGGTACGGCACGCGGGCGCCCCCGTCATCCCGGCGTGCACGCTGCTGACGTTCGCCGACCTGGCGGGCAAGGGGCTGAGGCTGTTCCCGAACCCGCTGGCCGGGCCGTACTCGCGCGCCTACTTCGACAACCAGGGCACGGGGCAGGTCGAGCGGGGCAGCGACCTGTTCGTGCCGATCAGGCCGTCCAACTCCTGCAGCTACGGGCTGGAGCCGAAGAACTCGGTCAGCATGGACGTCTTCCAGGAGAGCTACACCAACCCCGGCGCGATGGTCTACAGCTTCGACAGGTACCGGCCCAGGCCGTCGATCGGCGGGGTGAAGGTCCTGCAGAGCAGGAGCTCTGGCTCCGACATGGGCTCCTACGCGCTGCGCCTGGGGCGGACCGTGGTGTCCGTGCACACCTCGCTCCCCGAGCCCGCGAGGAGGAAGGTGCTCAGGATCATCGCCGCGAACCTGCAGCGGCGCACCGCCCACCCGATCGGCAACCCGGCGCTGAGCTACGACAGCCCGCTGCTGCCCGCCCAGCCCGCCTCCGCCTGCGCGCTGACCAGGGCCGCGGACTTCCGCGCGGTCTTCAACCGGCCGGCCGCCCCGTTCGTCGAGGAGGACCTGGCCACCGCGGTCGGCCGGGTGGACTTCAGCATCAACACCGACATCAAGGACAGGCAGCAGTACGCCTACGTCGAGACCACCTGCAAGCGCTTCACCGGCGACGACTCCGTCGACCGCTACGTCCTGACCGCCAACGTCACCAGCTACACCGCGGACGCCGCCGCCGCCAACAACCTGCACTTCGGCAAGGGCATCGACATCGGCAGGCCGGTGGGCCGTCAGGTGGGGGAGGAGGCGTACTGCGTCACCCGCAAGTTCGCCAGGTCGCCCGGCACGCTGGTGTTCAGGAAGGGCCGCTTCGTGGTGGCGCTGACGCTGTCCGACCCGAAGCAGCCCGAGGGCTCCGCCGACCCGATCCGGCGCTGCGGCCGCCTGACCGGGGTGGCCGGCCAGATGATCGGCCGGATGCGCGGTTGACCTGCCCGGGGTTCCCAATAGCTCGTTAGCAGAGCTAATGTGGTTGGTATGGGGACGGACGACCTTCCTGAGACTCTCGCGGGGCTCCTGTCCGGCATCCAGCGGCTGATGCGCCGCAACCTGCGCACAGGGGTCGAACAGCCGCCTCTGCGCGGCGCCGAGGTCGAGCTGCTGCGCCTGGTGCGCGCCAGCCCCGGCATCGGCGTCTCCGCCGCGGCGCGCGAGCTGTTCCTGGCGGGAAACTCGGTCTCCACCCTGGTGAACCAGCTCACCAGGCGCGGCCTCCTGCGCAGGGAGACCGGCCAGGACCGCAGGTCGGCCCGCCTGCTGCTCACCCCTGAGGCCGAGACGCGGCTGAACCTGTGGCACGAGCGGCGGATCACGCTGGTCAAGGAGCAGTTGGAGCTGCTGGCCGTACAGGACAGGGACGCTCTGGAAGCCGCGATCCCCGCACTGCGCAGGCTCGCTGATGGTTTGGAGGCGACTCTCGTTGAGCGATGACGCGCTGACCTGCACCGGCCTGCGTTACTCCTTCGGCAGGACCGAGGCCGTCGCCGGCCTGGACTTGACCGTGGCCCAGGGGGAGATCTTCGGCCTGCTCGGGCCGAACGGGGCGGGCAAGCCCACTGCTGGATTGTGACGCCTTTGATATGAACCGCATTGGGGTTTGACCTGAGTAAATGAGCTACTTCGCGAGGGCGTTGACGGATCGTTGCGGTGGTGCTGATCTCGTGGGCAAGATCACGGTCCGGGGGCCATTACGCTGGTCCGCCAATGGAGGAGGGGCATCGCCCCTGCCCCCAGAACTACCCTCCTGGCCCCCGGAACGTGATCTTGGTGGGTCCCGCGAGATTGGCTCCGAAACGATCCGACAACGCCCGTCTCTTGCAGCAGGACCGCAAGAGGGCTAGAGCCTGTATGGAGTTGAGATCAGTGAGATTCGCCAGTGGCCAACGCGGACACGTTCTGGCGGCTGGCCAGACAGCGGCGAGGGGGCTGCCGGTTTCCTGGCCGGAGTCGCAGTCGGCCTTACAGGCGTCCGCGCCGGAATCCAGAGGGCAAGGCGCGTCTCCAGCCTTTGGTACGGCGAGCCCTCCAAGCCAGGAACACTTCCCGCCCGTCCTCCCTCACCATGAGGCTGCGCGCCAGATCATCGATGTGAGCATGTGGCGGCTCCTGGTCCATGAGGAACTGACTCATCTCCCTGTTGGGGCTGAACCCGGGGAGACGGCGGTCGCCACGCAGTCTCGCCGAGAGGCACTCGAAGGCGTCTCCGCCGAACGTCCAAGGCGCTAAAGCCCACACATCGGTGCGGCCCCTGAGGGCGTAGCGCATGTCCTCCGCCACCCGCTCGCGGAGCCTCTTGTCCACCAAGAGACCAGCGTCAGCGGCGGTCTCTTTAATGAGCGTCCTGCATCGGTCGTGGCCAGCAGGCCACTCCCTCAACTCGATCAGCTTCTTACGCATCCCCGCGATGAGATCTCGCTGTGCCTGCCTCTCTTCAGTTCTCTGCGCGAGCCATGTCTGACCCCAATGTCCGGCATACCCCAACGCGGCACCGAGGATCGCCAACAGCGCTTCCTTCATGGAGACTTATTGTGAACCGTTCGCTGGCCTTCGCAGTGTGGCTTCGCTCGGTCGACGTCGTGGCAGCTCCAGCCGGAAGCGCGAACGGTGTACGTGGACTACGAAGTCGGGTTGTACACACGCAACCTAGAGCGGTCAAAGTCATCCTGGCCTGCGGGAACACGCAGGGCGTTGCCCGTGCACGCGTGTAGCGTTACCCCTGCGCAGGCGTACTAGGTGGGGAGACGAACGTCCCGCGTTGCGGCATGACGAACAAGATCCCCTCGTCGACCAGCACCTGGATTGCGCGCCGCACTGTAGTGCGCGCCAAGCCGTACTCCTGCACGAGTCGGGCTTCAGAGGGGATTGGACGGTTCGGCAACCAGTCGCCGCGCAGAATCCGCGCCTTCAGGATCGCTGCGAGCTGCTTGTACGGCGTGACGGGACCGTCGTAGTCGATCTGGTCATCAGGGCCAAACTCCATGGAGACGACGCTAGAAGTACTACTACTAAGCGCTCACTAGAGCTACGTATCTGTACGTAGCGATACCAGTAAAGTAGAGTGCCACGAAAAGAGCGAGCCCGCTCGGTGATCGCAACACCGAGCGGGCTCTGGGCACCGACCTACAGCAGAGGGCGGCACCATGACACTCAAGGTATCGGCTCGCGAAGATCATCTGATGTGCGACAGGAGGACTATCGGGTTCGCCATAGGGCGCGACGCCAGGGGGCAGTCGTGACCCTGGATCATTTGATCGCCTCATTCCCCGCCTGGGACATCCGCGAAGTTGGCCGGATCATCCTCGGGTCCGGCCCCTGCCCTGCCCCCGGGTGCAGTTGCCTCCGCACGCTGCATGCGCCCACGGCGGAAGGGCTGTCACGCCAGTTCGCCATATTGGACGTCCCGCATGGAGCGCGTCGGTGATGCATCCTCCATCCCTTCGCGTTCCGTACATCACGGCCTGGTCGGGCGAAGCGATGGCGCATAGCCTTGCCTTCCGTTACCACCCTGAGGCGGGCGGCCCGCGCCTTACCTACACCGACCCCCTACCCACTGACTGGATGTATGGGGTGTTGCGCACTCGCCACGGTCTCGGTCGGCAAGGGCAGCCACAATGGCTGCTCGTCAACGCATTGCGGCAATGGCGCTGCATGGAACACGGGTTGTGCCAGGTCTGCGGTGAGTCCGCCGCTGACTCTGCAATGGGGCACACATGGTGGCTACTGGTGGACGACGTGTCGCGGACGACACCGGACCGGGGATATACCAACGCTCCACCGACCTGCCCGTCCTGCATCCCCACGGCCCTCAAGCACTGCCCCAGGCTCCGCAAGGGTGCAGCCCTTTACACGGTGGCAGACGCCGAACCGTGGGCGGTCCTCGGACACGTCTTCCGGCCGACCCCTGCCGGGGATGCCGTCATTGCCGATCGCAACGTGAGGGTTCTGCTTGAGGAGTACGAGCGCCTGACCAGGACCCTGGCTCATCAGTTGATCGTCCTCTTGGACGGCCTTCGGCGCAGGCCGTTCCCGACCCTGGCCTGACGTTCGCGCGTCCGATCTGTCGCGTCCGGTCGGGGTGCTGGCGGTAGCGGTGCTGCATTTCATCGAGGCGCGCGACAAGCCGTACAAGATCAGCAAGCTGTTGATGGAGGCGGTGCCTCCGGGCTCGTATCTGGTGCTGACGCATGTGCTGACCGCGCCGGAGACGGTCGGATGATGCTGGTCTGCGGCATCCACTGGGCCAAGACGATCGAGGACAATCCGTGCCGCCGACCGTCGCCGGGACGTCTCCGGCGACTCTCGTACCCCTGTTGAGCAGGTGTCTCGGCGGGCAAGGCTAGATACGAACCGACGAACTTGGGCTCGGTGTGGCTCATCTGTGTGCGGATCTCCCGGAGCTACGGCCGGTATGGGTCGGGAGCGTGGGGGCCGGTCGCATGACCGAAGGTCACCCGTAGGGCGAACGCAGTGAGTGCAGCCGGCGCGCACGCGGCGGAAAGATGATCACGGACCGTCCCCGCGGTGGCGCCCGTAATGATCTTGGCCTGTAAGAGAACGGCGCGATAAGGGGTGCGGGCGGCCTGGCCGCTCCCGCCGGGACCGGCCTCCAGGCCGCATGCCCGGCGGGGAGGGCGGCCGGTTTGGCCGCCCGCGCGGGCCGCCGGAGGCGGTCCGCCTTGATTCTTATAAGAACAATT
Source organism: Nonomuraea sediminis (assembly GCF_018531495.1). GTDB lineage: Bacteria > Actinomycetota > Actinomycetes > Streptosporangiales > Streptosporangiaceae > Nonomuraea > Nonomuraea sediminis. The sequence goes on along the minus strand of NZ_JAHDTI010000005.1, from coordinate 54,203 downwards.
CGGCAAATACTCGGGTGGCTAAGTGGGCCGCGCCGTAAGTTCTTCGGGGGTTGATCTCTGTCAGTGACCGAGGTAGAGGTTGCAGGCGGTCTGAACAGAGCGGCCGGAAGCTGTTCGGAATCACTCTGCACTTTCGGCACGGCCGTTCAGGTACTCGATCAGCTGGACTTCGCTGCGCTTCAAGCGCTCACGCTCTTGTGGGGCGAGGCCAGCCAGAGCGTCCATGAGCACTCTTTTGCGCGGCACGTAGACCATCGATCCGCTGTAGATGCGGCAGCCGGAGCACCAGGCGAACCCGATACATCGTTCGTAGAAATCTGACTCGGCAGGGTAGTAGCGGTACTGGTACGAGCGCACTGGAGTGCGGCAGGTGGCGCATATCCGGTGGCCATCGCCAGGGATGGTGTCCCAGGTGCTGACCTTGCGCCAGCGCAGCGGGCCAGATGGTGCTCTTCAAGTCGCCATGCGAGGCAGTATGCCTCAGCGGACCGACCCCAGGTAAGTCCGGACGGCGCAGGGCTTGGTGCCGAGTAAGCCCGGACAGCGCAAGGTTCGCCCGGACAGGACAACCCCGAGAGCCGACCACTAAGCATGAGGGGGCCTGGAAGCGGGAGCTACGCGATAGCGGGTGCTGATGGGCGAGACGTGACGTCTGGTGCGTTCTCGTGCCAAGCTCCTGGTCACGCCCACTCCGCGGGCTGCGCTGGTGGCGGGCAAGGCGTTCGCCGCCGGGGTGAAGGCGGTGATCCAGGCGGTCGCGGTGCTGCTGATCGCCGCGCTCCTGGGCGTCGGCCTGACCTGGAACCCGCTGCGCCTGCTCGGCATGGCCGCGGTCGTCGTGCTCGGCGCGGCGTTCTTCTCCTGCCTGTCGGTGACGATCGCCGGGATCGTGCTGACGCGCGACCGGCTCATGGGGATCGGGCAGGCGATCACGATGCCGCTGTTCTTCGCCTCCAACGCCCTGTACCCGACGGCGCTGATGCCGGGCTGGCTGCAGGCGATCAGCACCGTCAACCCGCTGACCTACCAGGTCGACGCGCTGCGCACCCTGCTGCTCGGCACGCCAGGACACCTGGGCCTGGACTTCCTCGTCCTGATCGTCGCCGCCGCGACGGGAATCACGACGGCGTCCCTGCTCCTGCCCCTGCTGGCCCGCTGAGCTTGCCTCCGTGGCCCGCTGAGCGCGCGTTCCTGCGGGACGGCCGGCCCTGACCGGATTCAGGATTCGCGATGCTGGTGCTGTTCGGGGAGATGGCTTTGCTCGTGGGCCCACAGCACGACGTTGTCCAGCGCGGTCTGCCGGAAGAAGTCGACGATCTCGCGGTCGGAGTGGCGCAGGCTGAAGTGGGTCAGGACGAACAGGGTTTCCGGGTGGGCCTCCACCACGGGTCGCAGGCGGCTCCACACCGTGTGGCCGACCCGGTCCGCGCGGTCCAGCTCGGCGTCGTCCAGGTAGGTGCACTCGGTGATGACGACCGGGTAGTCGAACAGCCACGGATTCTTCTCGAAGACGTTGACGTGCGTGTCTCCGAGAAAGGCGAACAGCGGGCGGCGGACCTCGTGCTCGACCTGGACGCCCTCCTTGCGCCGCTGCGCGATGATCCGGCCGAACTCCCCGCCCAGCGACCGCCGCAGCTCCTCGAATTCCGGCAGCAGCGCCTTGCGCCGCTCCGAGAAGGCGTATCCCACGCAGGGCACCTTGTGCTCGCACTCCACCACGCGCACGTGGTGTCCCCGCCGCCCGAAAGCGAATTCGTCGTCCTGCCGCACGCCGTGCAGGCGGCATCCCTTCGCCAGCTCCGGGTCGTATCCCGCGCCGTGATTCAGCTCGGCGGACGCGCGCAGATACGACTCCACGTACGGCACCGCCGCGGCGGGCAGGTAGACATCCGTGCCGGATGCCTTGGCCGCCAGATAATCGAGATCCTTGGCGTGGTCGTGGTGGGTGTGGGTCAGGAAGACCGTGTCCACCTGCCGTCCCTCGCACAACCCCGCGTCCAGGCTGCACCGCAGCTCGGGGAGGTGGAAGAAGGTCTTGTCGTTGGCGCGCGAGTAGCCGGTGATGGTCAGCTCCGCCCCGGGTATCCGCCACGTCTTCCACTGCCGGAACGGATGCCCCACGTCCAGTAACTCGGGATGGGTGGTCATCGGCGGCGTCCCTTCCATGATCAGGTGACCGCCGATCATAACGCCATCGCGATCACCGAGGTCGGCTCCGCATGCACCCGCGTTGTGGTTCAGCCCGAAAGGCCCAGCTCAACGCCTGGTTCCCGGCCCGGAAATGTCAGTGGCACCCGGCATGATGGCCCTATGAACGACGCACCCCCGATCTCCGTTCTGGCCGACGAGGCCGCCTACGCCGAGGCCGTGCAGCTGGCCGTGGACGCCTCGGCCGCCTACTACGCCGACGGCACCTCGACGCTCGACGACGACGCCTACGACCGGCTGGTGCGCGGCATCGCCGCCTACGAGCTGGAGCATCCCGACCAGGTGCTGGCGACCTCGCCCACGGGCAAGGTGGCGGGCGGTGCGGTGGTCGGCGACGTTCCCCACCTGGTGCCGATGCTGAGCCTGGACAACGTCTTCGGCGCCGACCAGCTGGCCGAGTGGGCCGCCTCGCTCGAGCGCAGGCTCGGCCACCCGGTCACGGCCTGGAGCGTGGAGCCGAAGCTGGACGGTCTGGCGATCTCGGCCCGCTACCGCCACGGCCGCCTGGTCCAGCTCGTGACCCGCGGCGACGGCACGGCCGGCGAGGACGTCTCGCACGCCATCGGCACCGTTGTCGGCCTGCCCGCGCGGCTGGCCGAGCCGGTGACGGTCGAGCTGCGCGGCGAGGTCATGATGACCACGGCCCAGTTCGAGCAGGCGTGCGCCAAGCGGCAGGCCCACGACGGCACGACGTTCGCCAACCCGCGCAGCGCCGCGGCGGGCACGTTGCGCGCGCAGGACCGCCCGTACGTGTGCGAGCTGACCTTCTTCGGCTACGGCGCGCTGCCCGCGCCCGACGACACCTCCGAGACGGCGACACGGCTGCGTGCCATGCCGCACAGCCAGGTGATGGCCTGGGTCGCCGGGCAGGGCGTGCAGACGACGGCGCGGACCCCGGTCGCCGGGATCGTCGCCGCGGCCCTGGCGCAGGTGCAGGAGCGCGTCGAGCAGATCGCCGCCGTGCGCGCCGAGCTGCCGTTCGGCATCGACGGCATCGTCATCAAGTGCGACCTGGCCGAGGACCAGGCGGCGGCCGGGTCCGGCTCGCGCGCGCCGCGCTGGGCGATCGCCTACAAGCTGCCCGCCGTCGAAAAGATCACCAAGCTGCTCGCGGTCGAGTGGAACACCGGCCGTACCGGGATCATCGCCCCGCGGGCGGTGCTCGAGCCGGTGCGGCTGGACGGCTCGATCGTCACCTATGCCACGCTGCACAACGCCTCCGACATCGCCCGGCGCGGGCTGATGCTCGGCGACAGCGTGGTCGTCTACAAGGCCGGCGACGTCATCCCCCGCGTGGAGGCGCCGGTGGTCCACCTGCGCACCGGTGACGAACAGCCGATCGAGATCCCGGCGGTCTGCCCCTCGTGCGGCGATCAGATCGACACCTCGCAGGAACGGTGGCGGTGTGTGCGCGGGCGGGCATGCCGGGCGATCGCCTCGATCACCTACGCCGCCGGGCGCGACCAGCTCGACATCGAAGGGTTGGCGGAGAGCCGCATCCAGCAGATGCTGGACGCCGGGCTGATCGGCGACTTCGCCGACCTGTTCTTCCTGACGCGTGACCAGTTGCTCGGTCTGGAGCGCATGGGCGAGGTCAGCAGCGACAACCTGCTCGCCGCGTTCGAGCGGGCCAAGAACCAGCCGCTCAGCCGGGTCTTCTGCGCGCTCGGCGTGCGCGGCACCGGCCGGAGCATGAGCCGCCGCATCGCCCGCCACTTCGGCTCCATGGACGCCATCCGCGCCGCGGACGCCGAAGCGATACAGCAGGTCGAGGGCATCGGCGCGGAGAAGGCGCCGGTCGTGGTCGCCGAGCTGGCCGAGATCGGACCGCTGATCGACAAGCTCGTCGCGGCCGGGGTCAACATGACCGAGCCCGGAGCGGCCACCGCGGCCGACCCGGGCGAGACGACCGGGCTCCCGCTGGCGGGCATGTCGGTCGTCGTGACCGGCGCGATGAGCGGGCGGCTGGAGGCATTGTCGCGCAACGAGATGAACGAGCTGATCGAACGCGCCGGCGGCACGGCATCCTCGAGCGTGTCGGCCAAGACCTCCCTGCTGGTGGCGGGAGAGAAGGCCGGTTCCAAACGAGCGAAGGCCGAGTCGCTGGGAGTGCGGATCGCCAGCCCGGAGGAGTTCGCCGACCTGGTGGCCGCCCTCTTGTGAACCCCGCGACTCCCTTGCCTGCCGGCACCCGGTTCCCGTCGAGCGGGGTGAACGCGCTCACGTCCGACCGGGCCGACACCGTGACGTCGTGTCCCGGATACAAGGTCACCGCCGTCCGGCCGGCCCGCGGACGGGACTTTGGTCCTCCTCTTCGGGACCTTGGCCTCCACCCGTTTCGAGTCCCGCCCATGAAGCTGGAGCTGACGAAGGAGGGGCGACGATGAAGATCAAAGATGTGATGTCAGCTCCCATCGTGGAAGTGACGCCGTTCACGCCGATCCGTGATGTCGCGCAGCACATGGACTACTCCGGTGTCGGCTGTGTGATCGTGACCGATGGGCACGAGATCACGGGAATCGTGACCGATCGTGATCTCGCCTTGCGGGTGCTCGGGCGCGGGCTCGATGCCGACGGTCCGATCAGCATGGTGATGACCCCGGCCCCTGTCACCGTACGGCCGGACGACGATCTCGACATGGCCTACGAGACCTTGCGACGCCATGCCTTCCGCCGTCTTCCGGTCGTCGACAGTGGGACCGTGATCGGTATGGTGACCCTGGACGACCTGCTGCTCCACAGCCACCAGATGACAGCCGACCTGCTCAGGCCGGTCATCAGCGAGATCAGCGAGCCGCAGCATCCTCGTGACCGGGAATGAGGGCCGTTTCGAGGGTGAACGTACGGCTGTCGCCACACCGGATCGTGGCACCGTTGATCCGTGCCGAATCGTTGTCGGCGTCGATGACGAATCGGGTACCGCGCACCTGCAGTGCCATCGAGACCGCCCCGAGTCCGTCAGGCAACTGCGGGTTCACCCGCAGCCCGTCCCTGCGGACCTCCAGCCCCAGGTAGCAGCGCTGCACCAGGTCCAGGGTGCCGGCCATCGCCCCCAGATGGATGCCCTCCGCGGTGGTGCCGTGCTGGACGTCCTTGATGTCGGAGGTGAGGGCTTCGGCGAAGAACCGCCACGACCGCGCACGGTCGGACCTGGCCAGCACCCAGGCGTGCACCACCGCGCTCAGCGTCGAGCCGTGGCTGGTGCGCGCCAGGTAGTACTGGACCGTCCGGGGAATCAGGTCGGGCTCTGCCGGGTAGCCGAGCCGATCCAGGATCGCCAGCAGTTCCTCGGCGGGCAGCAGGTACACCAGCATGAGCACGTCGGCCTGCTTGGACGCCTTGTACCGGTTGACGTCGTCACCGGTGGCCTCCAGAGCCCGATCCAGGCGGCGCACGCCCCGGTAGCGCGCCCAGTCCAGCTCGAGCAGCTCGCCGTAACCGGTGAACTGGCTGATCACGCCGTTGTCGAGGAAGTCCACCCGCATCCGCCGGGTGATGTCGTCCCAGCGCGCCAGCTCGTCATCGGCGGGGCGGAGTGCGGGCACCAGCTCGGCGGCTTCTCGGGCGCGCATCAGCAGCCACACGGTCATCACGTTGGTATAGGCGTTGTTGGCCAGGCCTGGGCTGGTGTGGTACTCGTCGGGCCCCATGACGTCGCGGATCTCGTAACGGCCGCAGGAAGGGTCGAGCACGGCCAGCGACGCGAAGAACCTGGCGATGTCGAGCACGAGCTCGGCGCACCACTCCGGTAGTGCACCGGTCGCCAGGTAGTACTGCCACACGTTGTAGCCGATGGCCAGGCCGATGTGACGCTGCAGGCGAGACCGGTCGGTCAGCCACCGCCCCGAGAGGGGATTGAGGTGGACAGCCTGCGTCTGCTCGCTGCCGTCGCCGGCGCTCTGCCAGGGGAACATCGCACCGTCGAACCCCGCGGCCCGAGCGGCCCGCCTGGCTTCCGGCAGCCGCCGCCACCGGTAGCGCAGCAGGCCCCGCGAGATCTCAGGGAAGCGGAGGTTCAGCCAGGGCAGGACGAACAGCTCGTCCCAGAACACGTGGCCGCGGTAGGCCTCGCCGTGCAGCCCTCTGGCGGGCACGCCCACGTCGAGGTCCGCGGTGTGCGGAGACAGGGTCTGCATCAGATGGAAGACATGGAGGTGGATGATCTGGGCGAGTTCCGGGCTGTCCACCTCGATCGCGGCCCGCTCCCAGATCCGATCCCAGGCGCTGCTGTGCCGGGCCAGCATCGCGTCGAAGCCGGGCGCGTGCCGCACCCACCTCAGGGCGGCCGAGCGCGCGTCGTGGATCGCGTGATCACGGGAGGTCGCCAGCGCCACGACCTTCGTCAACGTCACCGGCGAGCCGGGGACGAGGTCGAGGACGTGGTGAGAGGTGATCCGGTCCTGCTCGGCCTCCACGTCTCCCGGCAGGTCGATTCTGGAGGCGAGTGCGACGGTGATCTGTGAAGAGCGGGTCCTGACGGTCAGCCAGGTGAGATCGTCCCGCGATCCCGTGCGGTGGTCGGTCAGGTGGTCGCCGCGCAGGTCCCGGTACCGGGCCACGCCGCGGTTGGTCACCCGGCCGTCCAGGGTGGCACGCACGCGCAGCGGCCCCGACCAGTTCTCCGCGGTGAACGTCGTCTCCAGCGCGGCCAGAACGGGGTCGGCCATCGACACCAGGCGGCGCTGCCGTACCGAGGTGACGCGGCCGGCGTCATCTCGCCAGCGGATCGTGCGGTGCAGGACCCCGTGGCGCAGGTCGAGCTCCTGCCCGTAGTCCAGCAGCTCGGACCGTTCCGGGCAGAACCATGCCGAGTCCGGGGTCGCGAAGGTCAGCGGCAGCCAGTCGGGCAGGTTGACCAGGTCTTCGTTGGTCACCGTACGGCCGGCGATCGGGGAGGTCAGCCGGTTGTAGCAGCCGGCGACGTAGGTGCCGGGCGTGCGCGTCTGTCTGTCGGGTGTCGCCCCTCGGGTGGCGAAGCGGCCGTTGCCCAGTGTGCACAGGGCCTCCCGCAATGCCTCCGCGGACGGGTCGAAGCCGTCGTAGGTGAGCGCCCACGGATTCATGACCATGGCAGCGACAGTACGTGTCATGCCCCTGGCCCGACATGGCCGTTGGACCTTCCGGAGGCGGGACTTCCGGCCCTGGAACGCCACGACCGAGCTGCCGGTGGTGGGCTCGGACGGCCGCGATGCCACGGGTGATCCTCAAGAGCTGCGTGTTCAGGCGTCCAGAACGTCACTCAGGGGGCGTCGTATACCGGTCGTATCGTCGAAGGTGATGCCCAGCCGCATGATCATCTGAGGGTATTCGCCGGAGCAGAGTTCCTGCCGGAGGTACTCGCGCAGATGGTGCATCTCCAGCGCCTGGGTGTGGAAGGCGGCGCTGACCCCGTGGGCCGAGGCGTACAGCAGGGCCCGCTGGAGCGCCCTGCCGCAGGCGATCCATTCCTCACGCGTGTCGCCCGACGTGGTGAGCAGGGTCAGAACGCCCGAAGAGGTGGACGCGCTCTGGTCGGACGCGTTGCCCCACGCGTGGCGCCAGGCATAGTCGCGTTGCGGGAAGTACGGCGTGGTGCGGGCGGGTTCGGTGGGATAGGCGTCGGCGGGGACACCGTCGGTGCGGGAACTGCCGGGTGGCAGGGCCCAGCGGATGACCTCCAGGTTCAGCACGCGGTCCTGGGATTGGACGCCCTGCGCGGCCTGGGTGAGGGCGGCCACCACCTCGACGGCCACGGCGGAGCGGACGGGGGTCAGCCGGGCGCCTTCCCCGGCGGCCTGCGCGACGAGGCCGTCGACGAGCCGGTCGGGGACGGGCAGGTCGGTGAATCCCGCCCGGTGGGTGCGACGGCGCTTGACCTCGTCGCACAGGGCCTTGGTCAGCTCGTCGACGTCCGTGGGTTCTCCTGCCCGTACGGTGGCCAGCAAGGAGGGCCGATCCGGGTCGGGCAGGATCCGGGCGACGGGCTCGTATCCCTGGCAGCGCAGCGTGATGATCAGGTTGAAGAGGGCAGCGCCGCAGCTGATCAGCTGCTGCCTGCCCATGGCATCGCCGTAACGCAGCTTTCGCTCGAGGTCGGCGCGCACGGCGATCTCGTCCCCGGTGATCGAGAATGACCAGGGCTGGCTGTTGTGAACGGATGGCGCCCAGGTGGCGGCCTCCAGCGCGATGCGGATCGCTCGTTCCTTCTCCCGGTCGGTCATAGGCCCACAGCATCATGATCCGGGGCCGGCGGTGAGGGCCGAAGGTCCCGGATCGGAAGGACGTCAGGCGGGACTTCCGCCCCTACCTCGGGTGGCATGTCGGCGATGGGATAAGACCGGCATCGTCCGGGTCGAGCGCAGGAGGATCCCATGAGAACGACCGTCGGGAACGTGATGACCACCGATGTGGTGGCCGTCAACCAGAACGCGAACTTCCACGTGGTGGCGGATCTGATCATCAACCGGGCCGTCAGCGGCCTGCCGGTGCTGGACGACGACGGCCGCGTGGTCGGCGTCGTCACCGAGGCCGACCTGCTGGCCAAGGAGGAGTTCAAGCACCAGTACTACGGCGACGAATACCACCCGCCGCTGCGTTCACGCATCCGCCGATCCTTCGGCAGCGAGGGCCTCGGCCGCGCGAAGGCCATGGGGGAGACCGCCGGCGAGCTGATGACCGCGCCCGCGTACGTCACCACCCCCGGCACCCGCGTCGTCGAGGCCGCCCGCAGGATGGACAGGCACGGCGTCAAACGCCTGCCGGTGGTGGACGCCGACGGCAAGCTGGTCGGCATCGTCAGCCGCCGCGACCTGCTCAAGGTCTTCCTGCGTCTTGACGCCGACATCAGACGCCAGCTGCTGGAGGCCATCCCGCGATACGCCGTGTGGGCCGACCCCGCACGGCTGGACATCGAGGTCGACGAGGGTGTGATCACCCTGTCTGGCAGGGTGCGCAGACACAGCGAGGCGATCGCCCTGACCGGGATGGCCGAGAGCCTCGACGGCGTGGTGGCCGTCCGCGAGAAGCTCACCTGGGAACACGACGACGTCGCCGGCATCCCGGTCTGGGGTGGAGCCTGACACGGCACATTCCCGCTTGAGATCGGGGCGGAAGGCGTGGACGGTCGGATCATGGTGAATCTGATTCCGGCCCCGCGTGAACTCCGGCTCACCGGAGGCTCCGGGCCGTTCGGTGGAGAGGTGCGTACGCGCGTCGACTCCTCGCTCGCGCCCGAGGCGTACGAGCTGACCGTGTCCCACGATGGGGCGCACATCGTGGGAGGCGACGAGGCGGGTGTCTTCTGGGGGCGTCAGACCTTGCGGCAACTGCTCGGACCGGATGCTTTCCGCCGGGCCCCCATCGAGCGCGAACCCGTCGCGGTGCCGTACGTGGAGATCCGGGACGCGCCGCGGTTCGCGTGGCGCGGGTTCATGCTCGACGTCGCGCGGCACTTCCTGCCCAAGGACGACGTGCTGCGCTATGTCGACCTGCTGGCCGCGCACAAGCTCAACGTGTTCCACCTCCACCTGACCGACGACCAGGGCTGGCGCATCGCGATCGAGCGGTACCCCAGGCTCGTCGAGGTCGGCGCGTGGCGGCCGCGGACCCGCCTGGGCTGGGGCGAGCCGCCGCTCTGGGACGAGCGGCCGCACGGCGGCTTCTACACCCAGGACGACCTGCGGGAGATCATCGCGTACGCCGCGGAGCGGCACGTCACGGTCGTCCCGGAGATCGACCTGCCGGGCCATTCGCAGGCGGCGATCGCGGCCTATCCCGAGCTGGGGAACACCGACGTCATCGACACGGCCGCGCTCGAGGTGTGGACCGAGTGGGGCTGGAGTCCCCATGTGCTGGCGCCGACCGACGCCGTGCTGCGGTTCTACGAGGGCGTACTGGACGAGGTGCTGGACGTCTTCCCGAGCCGGTTCATCCACATCGGCGGGGACGAGTGCCTCAAGGACCAGTGGCGCCGCTCGGCCACGGCGCAGGCCCGCATCAAGGGACTGGGACTCCACGACGAGGACGAGCTCCAGTCCTGGATGATCCGCCACTTCGACCGCTGGCTCACCGCGCGCGGCCGCCGCCTCATCGGCTGGGACGAGATCGTGGAGGGCGGGCTGGCGGAGGGAGCCGCCGTCGCCTGCTGGCGCTGGTACACCGGCGGGATCGCCGCCGCGGAGGCGGGCCACGACGTGGTGATGTGCCCCCAGCAGGAGGTGTACCTCGACCACGTCCAGGACCCCGGCGCCGACGAGCCGGTGCCGTTCGGCTGGGTGCACACGCTGGAGGACGTCTACCGCTTCGAACCCGTCCCGCCCCGGCTGGCGGGGACGCCGCACGCGGCCCGCGTCATCGGGACCCAGGCCAACCTGTGGACCGAGGTCGCCGACAGCCGCGCCCGGGTGGACTACCAGGCCTTCCCCCGGCTCGCCGCCTTCGCGGAAGTGGCCTGGTCGCGACTGCCGGACCCCGACGAGCGCGACTTCGGCGACTTCGAGCGCCGGATGAACGCGGCCCACTACGCCCGCCTGGACGCGATGGGCGTGGCCTACCGCCCGCCCACCGGCCCGCACCCGTGGCAGCGACGCCCAGGCATCCCCGGCCGCATGCACCACAAACCCCGCAGAACTTGGCACATGGCCTGACGTTTCGCCTGATGAACGGCATCCAAAGGCCTTCAGCACTACCGAACGGCGAGCCATGGGGTCAGGCTGGAGGTTGTGGGAAGCGACGGCATGAACCCGGTGACCGAGCCGAGCCACCGAGTGCGGATAGACGAAGGGCGCCTGGTACTCGACGCCTGGGCGCCCGGCAGGGGTGAGTGCGTGGCCGAGGCGCTGCACGCGCTGACGGCGGGCGTCCGGTGCTCGGGAGCGGACGTCCTGGGCGAGCAGATCACCGAGAGCCTGGAGGCGGAGCCGGATGCCGACCTCCTGGCCGAGGCCCTGGACCTGGCGATCGAGCGGATGGCCGCGTATGGGCAGGTGCCCGCGGACATCGAGGTCGCCGAGCACCCCGACGGGACCACGACCCTCGTCATGCTGATGGTCACGCACGCCTGGCTGCGTTACCTGCCGACCGCGAGCCCCGAGGCCGACGACGTCGTCCTCGCCCGGGCGGGCGGCGGGTGGTGCTGCCACGCGGTCGTGGACGTCCAGCCGACGACCGAAGAGGCCAGGTAGTGGCGCATTACGGCTCCAGGGCGCAGCCTGGAGAGGTACGGCGGCATGTCCTTCAAGGAAGTCGCGATGACAGGCAGCGAGCTCGCCAGGCAACTGTTGAGCGAGGAGCCGATCACATCGCCGATCGTCTCGCTCTACTTCACCGTCCCCGCCGACCCTGATCAGCTGGTGGGGCTGGTCCGGCAGGCCTGCCCTGACCTCGACCACGCCACCCTCGACGGCGTACGCGGCGCGCTGGAGGACCTGCCCGGCACACGGGGAGGCGTCGCCCTGTTCGTCTCCCGCGCACCGGGACTGCGCAGGCGGCTGCCGTTGCCGGGGTACCTGGCGGAGTCGGCCCATGTCGGCATGCGCCCCTACGTGCGGCCCCTGCTCGCCGCGCTGCACCGGTCGGTGCCGTACTGCGTGGCCGTCTTCGACGAGGCCCGGGCCTGGATCGGCGTCCGCAGGGAGGACCGGCTGGTCGAATCGGCCGTGGTCACCGGCGAGGAGACACACGCGGGCCATCTTCGCCGTATCGCCGACCTCCTCGAGGACGCGGTGGGCAAGGACGGTGTCGAGGCGGTGGTGCTCGGCGGGCGCGCGGACGACGTCACCCGGCTGATCGCGCTGCTGCCCACGCTCGCCCGCCGCGCGTTCTCCGGGCACATGGTCGTCGAGCCGAGCGCGGTCAACCCCGTGAAGCTGCGCAGGCTCGCCGACGAGGTCGTGGCCCGCTGGCGGGCCTCGGCGGACGAGAAGCTGGCCGCCGCCGTGCTGGACGAGGCCGCCGCGGGCACGTACTCGGTGGAGGGCCTGCCCAGCTGCCTGGCCGCCGTGAACTCACGATCCGTTCACCAACTGCTCGTCGAGGAGGGCCCGGACGTGCCCGGCGCCGCGTGCGAGGGCTGCGCCGCCCTGCTTCCCGACGTGTGGCCCGGCTGCCCGACCTGTGGGGGGCGCGTGCACCCCGTGCCCGACGTGCTGGAGGAGGCGGTGGTGGCGGTGCTGCGCGGCGGCGGCGAGGTCGTGCCGCTCCCGCCGTACCTGCTGGAAGGCGTGCACGCGGCGGCCAGGCTGCGACGAGGCTGAGCCAGGGAGGTGGCGGCCATGCCGGACTCCGAACTCGTGCGGGCTGAACCGCGAGAGCCCGAGAGCGAGCCCGATCTGCTGCGCCAGTACCTCGACCAGATCGGGGAGACGCCCCTGCTCACGGCCGAGCAGGAGGTGGAGCTGGCCAAGCGGATCGAGGCGGGCCTGTACGCGCGCATGCTGCTCGACGCCGACGGCGGGCTGTCCACATCGCGGCAGGCCGAGCTGCTGATCATGGCCGACGACGGGGAGCTGGCCAAGGATCACATGATCCGCGCGAACCTGCGGCTGGTCGTGGCGCTCGCGCGCAGGTTCCCGCAGCGGGGCATGACGCTGCTCGACATGATCCAGGAGGGCAACCTGGGGCTGATCAAGGCCGTGGAGAAGTTCGACTACGCCAAGGGGTTCAAGTTCTCCACCTACGCCACCTGGTGGATCCGGCAGGCCATCCAGCGCGGGCTGGCCGACAGGGGACGGACGGTGCGCCTGCCCATCCACGTCGTGGAGGAGCTCACCCGACACGCCAGGATCGAACGCGAGCTCGCCGGGCGGCTGGGGCGCGAGCCCACGGTGGAGGAGACGGCGGCGGAGACGGGCTGGGCGGTGGCCAAGGTGATCAAACTGCGGACCCTCGCCCGGCGCGAGGTCAGCCTGGACATGCCGGTAGGCGAAGATCACAACCGCATGCTGGCGGACCTGATCGAGGACCCCGCCGGGCTGTCCGCCGAGGACGTCGCGGTGACCCGCAGGCTGGCCGAGCATCTCAGGTCGCTGGTGGACACCCTGGCCCCCGACGAGGCGCTGGTCGTCACGCTGCGCTTCGGCCTGCACGACGGCCACCAGCACACCTTTCCGGACATCGCCCGCCGGACCGGCCTGTCCCTGCAGCAGGTGCGCCGCCTGGAGAAGCAGGCCCTGACCCACCTGCGCCGCCGCGAGCCCCTGGAGGCCTGGGCCGGCTGACCGCTGTCAGTCGGGTTCCATCCGCGGCCGCAGGAATCGCCAGGTGACCTCCAGCTCGGGCGGGTGGACGGCCTCGATCGCCCGCTCCACCGACTGCTCCAGCGCGACCCCGGTGTCGATCTCGGTCGCCTCCGGCCACGGTTCGACGGCCATCGCCGTACGGATGGACTCGTCGGCGTCGGAGACGTCGCGCACGCCGGCGAGCCGCTCGGCGGCGATCCGCGGGCTGACCGTGCAGCGCAGCGCCACGAGCTCCGTCGCGGTACGGCCGGCCACACGCTCCGCCATGGCCCGGTACCGGCCGTCGGCCCAGGAGGCGTCGAGCACGACCGGCTCGCCCATCGACACCAGCCGCTCGGCCCGCGACAGGAGCTCCTGGTAGGTGCGCTGCGTGTGGGCAGGGGTGTAGATGCCCTCGCCGTACGGCGCGGCGGCGGACTTGAGCGGATCGAGCCCCGCCAGCTCCTTGCGGATCCGGTCGCTGCGCAGCAGCGTGTGGCCGAGGCGGTCGGCCAGCGCGCCGCCCAGGGTCGACTTGCCCGTACCCGGCTCGCCACCGACCAGGATCATCGTCACCTCACCCGCGCGCAGGTGGCGCAGTGTCAGCTCGGCCAGCCTCCTGGCCTCCCAGCCGGCGTCCTGCCGCCCCTGCCGGTGGCGCAGGCAGGCCACCTTCGCGCGGACGAAGGCGCGGTAGGCCACGTAGTGGTGCCACAGCGTCGGCGGCGCCGGGTCGGCGGAGAACTCGGCGTACCAGCTGAGGAAGCGCTGAGCCAGCCGAGGGGCGCCGAGTTGCTCCAGGTCCATGGCCAGGAACGCCGCGTCGTCCAGCCCGTCCAGGAAGCGCAGGCGCTCGTCGAACTCCAGGCAGTCCAGGACGCGCGGCCCGTCGTCGAGGCAGAAGATGTCCTCGGCCAGCAGGTCGCCGTGCCCGTCGACGATGCGTCCGTCCGCGATGCGCGCCTGGAAGAGCGCGGCCCTGCCGTCCAGGAAGCGCAGGGTCCTGTGCTCGATCTCGTCCAGGAGCTCAGGCTGGATGACCGCGTCCGGTAGGCCGCGGACCTGCGCGAAGCTTTCGCACCACCTGCGGCGCAGCGACTCCAGGCTGCCCTGGCGGTCGATCTGGGGGCCGTGCCTCGCCTTCGCGTGCAGCCCGGCGACCAGGCGGGCGATCGCCCTCAGGTGCTCGTTGACCGGCCTGCCGGAATCCACCAGGGCGGACAGGCGCCGCTCGTCCGGCATCCGCCGCATGACGACGAGATGCTCGCACAGCTCGCCGTCCGGGCCTGTGACGTCGGCGACCCCCTCGTAGACGTCCGGCGCGAGCCTGCGGTTGAGCTCCACCTCCTCGTGGCAAGCGGCTCGGCGCGCCTCCCGGGTGGTGAAGTCCAGGAAGCCCAGATCCACCGGCTTCTTCATCTTGTACACGTGCTCGCCGACCAGGAACAGGACGGCGGCGTGCGTCTCCTTGACCTCCGCGGACACGGCCGAGCCGACCCTTTCCGCTTGGGCGTGTACGGCGTGCACAACGACCCCCCATGCTCACGGTGCTACACCTTCACGGTCACACCGATCACAGAGTGGACACCAGAGCACAAAGTCCCTGAACGCCCTCCCTATGAGGTTTCTCCCCGTGATGGGGACCTGGAGGCGTGACGCGCGTCGTCGCGCTTGCCCTGCCGGAGGCGGCACGGTCGGAAGATGAGAGGTTCGGGCCCGTCGGTGAGCAGGCCCGAACCTCTGCTGTGTCAAATGTAGGAGCACACGCACTGTCACGTCTCGAAAACGGATGGTTACCGTGAGCGCCGAGTCACTCCATCGGCAGCGGGGCTAGGCACATGACAGTTTCGCGGCGGCGATGGCGGCCTGGCCGAAGCTGATGCCGGCGTCGTTGACGGGCACGCGCTCGCCGATGTAGGGCTCGAACCCGGCCTTCTCCAGGCGCGCCATCACCTCCGTGGCCAGCAGCCGGTTCTGGAACACGCCGCCGGACAGGCAGACCGTGCCGATCTCCGAGGCGCGCTCGCACATCAGCACGGTGACGGCGGCGATCGTGGCGTGGAAGGCGGCGGCGATCTTCCCGACGGGCTCGCCGTCGGCACGGGCGGCCAGGAGGTCGGCCAGCGTGGCCACCCCGTCGTACACCCACAACCCGTCTCGCCGCTCCAGCCGCCAAGCCAGCGGCTCGGCGGGGCCCGTCGCCGCGGCCTCCAAGAGCATGGCAGCCTCGCCCTCGAAGCGGTTGACCGAGCACAGACCGAGCAGCGCGGCGGCGGCGTCGAACAGGCGGCCGGCGCTGGAGGTGGGCGGGCAGTTCACCCGCTGGGTGATCATCCGCTCGATCACCTCCAGGTCGGGCAGATCGGCGGCGAGACCTGAGGGTGGGGCCTGGAACGTCTCGCCGCCGAGCAGGTAGCCCAGCGCCATGCGGTCGGGCCGGCGGACGGCCGCCGCTCCGCCGGGCATCGGCGCGTGGGAGAAGCGGCCGAGCCGCTCGTATCCGGTGTAGGTGGCCAGCAGCAGCTCGCCGCCCCAGAACGTGCCGTCGTCGCCCAGCCCGAGCCCGTCGTAGGCGACCCCCAGGAAGGGCGGCTCCAGCCCGTGCTCGGCCGCGACCGCGGCCACGTGCGCGTGATGGTGCTGTACGGCCAGCCGCCGCGGATACCGTCGCGCGATCCTGGTCGACAGATAGCCGGGATGCAGGTCGTGGACCGCGACCGTGGGGCTGATGCGGTGGATCGCGCGCAGCCGGTCCAGCGCGATGTCGTAGGCCTCCAGCGTCTCGGCGTCCTCCAGGTCGCCGATGTGCGGGCCGACCACGGCGTGTTCCCCGTCGGCAAGCGTGAACGTGCTCTTCAGCTGGGCGCCCACCGCCAGCAGCGGCTGGGGTGCGGCGACCGGCAGGCGGTGCGGAGCGGGGGTGAGGCCCCGCGCGGCCCGGATGGTGGTTCCGCGGCTGCGGACCACCGAGTCGTCGTAGCGGCTCACGATCGGCCGGTCGTGGTCGAGGACGCCGTCCACCGGCAGGCTCACCGTGTCGATCGGCATGGGACCGTCGGCGTGGCCGGCGCTGGTCACCACGAGCGGGCGGCGCAATCCGTCCAGCAGCAGGTGATGCAGCGGGGTGTACGGCAGGAACAGCCCTAGGTCGGCCATGCCGTCGCAGATGCCCGCCGCGAGCATGCCCAGGCGCCGCGGCGCCAGCAGGATCGGCGCGGCGGGCGAGCTCAGGAGCGAGATGTCCGGAGGCTCGAGGTGAGCCAGCGCGCAGGCGGCCGTCACGTCGCGCACCATCACCGCGAGCGGCTTGCCGCGGCGGTCCTTGATCGCGCGCAGCCGGGAGACGGCCTCCTCGTTGATCGCGTCGCAGACGAGCTGGAAGCCGCCCAGCCCCTTGACGGCCACCACCCCGCCCGCGCCGACGATCTCCATGGCGGCATGGAGCGCGGACTCTCCCGTCACGCCCGCGAAGCGCAGCCGGGGCCCGCAGCCGGGGCACGCGATCGGTTCCGCGTGGAAACGCCGGTCCGCGGGGTCGGAGTACTCCGCCGCGCAGGCGGGGCACATCGTGAAGCCGCACATGCTGGTCCTGGCCCTGTCGTACGGCAGCGCCTCGATGATCGTGGCACGCGGACCGCAGGCGGCGCAGTTGATGAACGGGTAGCGGTAGCGCCGGTTCCCGGGGGTGAACAGCTCACGCAGGCAGTCGGCGCAGGTGGCCAGGTCGGGTGGGATCTCCGGCAACTCGCCCACCTCGACGTCCTCCGGGTCGGCGGGCGGTCGCTCGACCACGATGACCTGGCTGATCCACGAGGTGTCCGGCCTGCCCTCGTCCAGGCTGCAGACGAAGGCGTCCAGTGCCTCGGGGCTGCCGGTGA
This sequence comes from Nonomuraea sediminis, assembly GCF_018531495.1. Taxonomy (GTDB): domain Bacteria; phylum Actinomycetota; class Actinomycetes; order Streptosporangiales; family Streptosporangiaceae; genus Nonomuraea; species Nonomuraea sediminis. The sequence continues at coordinate 36,922 of NZ_JAHDTI010000005.1, read as the reverse complement.
CGTCGATCACGACATGGCCACCGGCGTTGCGGACCCTGCCGCGAACGCCGAGGCTGGTCGCCAGCCGGTGCACGAAGGGCCGGAAGCCGACGCCCCGCACGATGCCGCGCACCTCGATGCGCCGGGTGGTCGCCATCATGCCTCCGGCGGGACGATGAGGAGGTCGTCGCTGTCGTGGACCAGTTCGGAGGAGACGTCGACGACGCCTTCGACCTGTCGCACGGCCTCGATCAGCGCGGTGCCCTCGGAGGTGCGGGCGACCCGGCCGGAGAGCGTGACGACGCCGTCGTAGACGTAGAACGAGACGCCTTTGGGCAGCAACGCGCGGATGTCGGCCGCCAGCTCCTCCAGCGGGCGGGTGAAGACCCGCAGCACGTCTGTCTGGTGCAGGGTGCCGACGATCTGGCCGGTGATCGGTTCGACGACGGGAAGCTGCTTGATCCGCTTGTCGAGCATGATCCGGGCGGCGTCGCGCACCGGGGTGGTCGGCGTGACGGTGACGGGCGGGCTGGTCATCAGCTCCGACGCCGTGACGGCCTGTGCCTTCACGTGCTCGGTGCGTTGCCTGCGCGATTCGAACATGCTGACGCTGTGCCGTACGGTGTCGGTCTCCTTGTGCAGCAGGTCGTCCTCCGACACCACCCCGATCGGCCTGCGCTCGAGGTCGATCACCGTGACGGCGCCGACGGCGTAGCGCTTCATCGCGGCGACGATGTCGCCGAAGGAGGCGTCCTCGTGCACGGCGATGGCCACGCGGCCCATGACGTCCTTGACTTCGATTGCCATGTCTTTCACCTGCCTCGCATCACGGCCACCGGGCAGCGGGCGTGGTGCATCCGCAGTGCGTCGTCGGCGGCCCACTCCAGCGCGGCCGTGGCCTCGGGCGAGCCGTCCACCCCCACAACGATCATGGCTTCCTCCCTGGTCTCGCCTCAATCGCACCAGGTCAGGCGGGCGATTCGTAGGGCCGGAAGTCCCATGTGCGCAGGCCCAACGGCCGTGCCGATCGGGCGGGCCGACGTCACCGGCCGCCGAATTCACGGCCGGTGAACCGCTTGGCGACCTCGTTGGCCGCCACGTAACCGGCGGTCAGCACGGCCAGCACCCCGAGAACGCCCCACGACAGCGGCGCCAGCCCGAGCGGCGCCGCCAGCGGCGTGTACGGCAACGCCACGGTGAGCCCGCCCACCGCCAGGCTCGAGCCCAGCAGCGGCCAGGACGGCCGGCTGCGGTAGAACGGCCTGGCCGTACGCAGCACCAGCATCACAGCGAGTTCGGTGGCGGTCGACTCGACGAACCAGCCCGTGCGGAAGACGTCGGTATCGGCGTGCAGCCACAGGCGCAGCACCAGAAACGTGGCGATGTCGAAGACCGAGCTGACCAGCCCGAAAATGATCATGAAGGTGCGGATCCCCGCGACGTCCCACGCCCGGGGCCGCTCCAGCTGCTCGGGGTCGACCGAGTCGGTGGCGATGGTCGTGCCGGGGATGTCGGACAGGAAGTTCAGCAGCAGGATCTGACGCGGCAGCAAGGGCAGGAACGGCAGGAAGGCCGAAGCCGCGGCCATGCTGAGCATGTTGCCGAAGTTGGCGCTGACGGTCACCCGCACGTACTTGAGCGTGTTGGCGAAGGTCCGCCGGCCCAGCCTGACCCCGTCGGCGACGACCGCCAGCTCCTTGTCGAGCAGCACGATCGCCGCCGACTGTTTGGCCACGTCGACCGCGGTGTCGACCGAGATGCCGACGTCGGCGGCGTGCAGCGCGGGGGAGTCGTTGATGCCGTCGCCCAGGAAGCCGACCGTGGCGCCGCTCTCGCGCAGCGCCCGGACGATGCGCTCCTTGTGCAGCGGGTCGACCTCGGCGAACACCTGGGCGTGCACGTCGATCTCGTCGCCCACGCAGACGGGCCCGGTCAGGCCGACCTGGCGGGCGATGTTCGCCGCGGCGAGCCGATTGTCGCCGGTGATCAGCCGTACCGAGATCCCCAGCCGGGCCAGGTCGGCGATCGCCTCGGCCACGCCCGGCTTGACCGGGTCGTGGAAGGCGAGCACGCCCGCCAGCGTCATGCCCGTCTCGTCCTCGGACGAGACGGAGGTGCGCCCCGGCAGCGGTTTGACGGCCAGTCCGAGCACCCGGTAGCCGTCACCGCTCAGCCGTTCGAACAGGTCTCCCACATCCGGAGCGTCGGCACACGCCGTGAGCACGGAATCCAGGGCGCCCTTGGTGACCAGCGTCGGCGTCCCGCCGTCGTCGACCAGCACCGACAGCCGCCTGCGGTGGAAGTCGTAGGGCACCTCGTCCAGGCGCAGGGCCTGGTCGATCTCCGGCGCGCCCGTCAGGACGGCGGCGTCGACGGGATTGGCGAAGCCCTGCTGGAGCGCGGCGTTGAGCCTGGCCAGCCGCAGCACCTCGGGGCTGGGGGCGCCGTGCGGGTCGAGGGCCGCGTCCAGGCGTACGGCTCCCGCGGTGAGCGTGCCCGTCTTGTCGGTGCACAGGATCGTCATCGCGCCGAAGTCCTCGATGGCGTCCAGCCGCTTGACGATGACCCGCTCGGCCGCCATCCGCCGCGCCCCCGCCGACAGGCTGACCGCGACGATCGCGGGCAGCAGCTGCGGGGTCAGTCCGACGGCCAGCGCCAGGGAGAACAGCACCGAATCGACGATGGGCCTGTTCAGCAGCAGGTTCACCACGAAGATCATGGTCACCAGCACGACCATGGCCCGCACGAGCAGCAGCCCGAAGCGGGTCATCCCGCGCTCGAACCCGGTGGTGACCTCGCGCGAGGCCAGCTCGGCGGTCACCGCGGCGAACTCGGTGTCACGCCCGATGCGCGTCACCTCGGCGCGGCCGGCGCCGCTCACGACGTGGGTGCCCGCGAACAGCTTGTCCCCGCCGCGTTTCTCCACGGGGAAGGACTCGCCGGTCAGCGCCGCCTCGTCGACGAGCAGGCTGTGCGACTCGTCCGCCACGCAGTCGGCGGCGACGATGTCGCCCGCCCGCAGCACCACCAGGTCGCCGACCACCACGTCCTCGGCCGGCACCGACACCTCGACGCCGTCCCTGACCACCTCGACCTCGACCCGCACCCTGGCCAGCAGCGCGTCGACCGCGCGGCCCGCGGAGTGCTCCTGCCAGAATCCGAGCGCCCCGCTCGCGGCGACGATCACCAGGATGATCATCCCGTCGGTCAGATCGCCGAGCACCATCGACAGGACGGTCGCCGCGACCAGGATCAGCACGATCGGGCTGGTGAACTGCGCGATCAGCAGCCGCGCACCGCGATGGCCGCGGGCGGGGACCATCCGGTTGGGCCCGTCCGCGGCCAGGCGCCGCGCGGCCTCCTCGCTGGAGAGGCCGTCCACTACTGGAGGGTGGGGTTGTGCCGGACGACGGACAGGTTGCCCAGGCCGAGCGTGCGCCCCGCGCCGCTCGGATCGGCGGCCATGACGGGCCGGGGGTGCGTGGCGGCCATGACGGCCTCCCTTCGTCGAGGTCTGCCTCAATGACACTGTTCGCGGGGGATCGCGAGCAGTGCCGTACGACCCGAGATCGAAAGGACTTTGGTCTCTGCTCTCATCGGAAGATCGCGTCGTCCACGGTGAAGGTGATGAAGTCCTGGCCGTCCCACGCTCCGCGAAGGTCGGTGGGGATGGTGAACCCGTCGAAGGTGTCCTCGGCCCGGCACTCCACGGTGAAGTCATGGGTGGTGTACGGCCGGCCGCCGGGGTTGCCCCAGCGTCGCATGCTCACCCGGCGCAGCTCGCCACCGGGCCCGATGGAAAGAGTGATCTCCCGGCCGCCCAGGCAGGCGAGCGCCGTACGGTCGTCCGGGGCCTTCCAGGTGATCGACGGATCGAGGGCCGCCGCGGGCGCCATGACGAACTCGCAGGCCAGCCTGTCCGCGGCGCTCCTGGTCACGTCGGGGCCCGTACCGGACATGACGGGGAGCAGGTCGAGCACCCGCCAGCGCATCTCGCCCACGCCGTCGTGGTAGCGGTCGAAGCCGTGCACCGGCAGGATTCCCAGGTAGGCATCGGCCGCCCAGACGAAGCCGCGCAGCGGCGCGAGGACCTGGTCGGCGGTGAAGTCGCGCCACTGGCCGAGCCGGATGCGCCCGTGCGTGTGGAGGACGACGGCCTTCCGCAGCGGTGTGCCGGGGCTGATGGCATGCAGGATCCAGGCGCGCGCGGGCTCGGGAAGCCGATCGGTTACGGCAGGGTCGAACAGCGGCGGATCGGGCGTCTCCGCCTGGAGCACGTCCCAGTCGGCGAACGCGGTATCCGTCAGGTGCGGGGGAGCTGCGACGAACGTCATGACTTCGACGATCGCGCACGGGCCCGGACGCACCTAGGGACTTTAGGCCCGGGCATGGGGGACGTTCGCTGGTACTGCCGAAGGCGGCGGACAGCGGTCCTCGATCGGCGGAACCTTCCGGCGCTGCCGTACAGGACGTCAGGCCAGGAGCTCAGGGGTGCGGAAGGTGGCGCCGAGCTGCTCGCCCCAGGAACGGGCACGTTCGAGTTCGCCGTCGATGAGCGGCCCGGTCGTGCCGGTGACGTAGAAGCTCTGCGTCGGCCCGGCGATCGCGGCGCCCAGCCGGTGCAGCTGCTTGGCGGCGGCGCGGGCCGCCGACCCGGGCATGTGCCGTACCCGGGTGTCGAAGGCGACCGCTTGGACCGGGCCCACGTATGCCGACTCCAGCCACTCGCGGATGCCGATGCCGGGCGAGACCAGCGGCTGAGTCGCCTGCTGCGCGGCCGAGGCCCTGGTGGAGGGCCTGGTCATGGAGAAGGCGTGGGTCGGCCCGCCGACCACCAGCAGGCCGGCGTCGCCGTCGACGGCGGCGGGAGCCTGTCCCACCTCGACGGCTTCGGCTTGCAGATGGGACGACAGCCCCTCCGCCACGGCTTCGGCCACCCGCCGGGTGTTGCCGAACATCGACTCGTAGATCACCAGCGCGCGCATGTTCAACCCTTCCTCGGACGGACGACCGCGACCGGCCCCTCGACGTGGTGCAGAACCCCGTGGCTGACCGAGCCGAGCACCGCCGAGGCGAAGCCGCCCAGCCCGCGCGAGCCGACCACGACGAGGTCGGCCGTCCGCGACGCCTTGATCAGCGCCGAGACCGGGTGGTCGCACACCTCGTCGTCGATCACCTGGATGTCCTGGTACTTCTCGCGCCACGGCGTCAGCGCCTCGCGCATCGCCGCGGTCTCGGTCTTGAACACCGAGGCCACGTAGCCGCCGTAGCCCACGGCGTACGGCGAGGCCGGCGGCGCCTGCCACGCGTAGACCGCGCGCAGCCGCGCTCCGCGGGCGCGGGCCTGCTCGAAGGCGTACTCGGCGGCGGCCTGCGCGGGACGCGAGCCGTCGAAGCCGAGCACCACCTCGCCGTGCTCGACGGGATCGGTGCCGCGCACGACCACCACGGGTCCCGTCGCGTGCCCGGCGACCAGCAGGCTGACCGATCCGACGACCAGCCCGGCGAACCCGCCGAGGCCGCGGCTGCCCAGCACGATGCTGTCGGCCCGCGCGGATTCCGCGACGAGCGTCTCGACGGGATGCCCGGGCATCAGCGCGGACGCGATCTCGGACTCCGGCAGGATCACGCGAGCCCGGTCCACCGCCGCGGCCAGCGCTTTCTCGCAGTACTCCGTCTCGGCGGTCGCCACCTGCTCGCACACATGGACGACCTTCAGCGTGCGGCCTCTGCGCCGCGCGTCCGTCGCCGCCCAGTCGACTGCGGCTTGGGAGGCCTCGGATCCGTCCACGGCCACCACGATCTGCTCGTTCATACCTCCAGCGTCGGGTTTTCCGCCCGTGAGGTCTGGAGGCAGAAGTCCCTAATGCATGGGGTCCTTCGTCCCTGAACAGGCTCGACGGCCGGCTGCACGAGCGAGCTCACCCCGCTGGAGTTGGCCGCCCGGATTCGCTTTTCGTATACCCCTGGGGGTACTTTGGGGGCATGGAGCTGAACGAGGGCATGGTGGGTGACGCGCTGACCCGGCTCAAGCGGGCGCACGGCCAGCTGGCCGGGGTCATCGCGATGATCGAGGCGGGAGAGGACTGTACGAAGGTCCTCACGCAGCTCGCCGCCGTCTCCAAGGCCCTGGACCGGGCCGGGTTCAAGATTGTCGCGACCGGTCTGCGGCACTGCCAGGACGCGCAGCGGCAGGGCGACGAGCCACCCATGAGCGTCGCCGAGCTGGAGAAGCTCTTCCTGGCCCTCGCCTGAGACCAGCGGCCACGGAGCGACCGTGGCCGCACCTTTTTGACTCACGGATACCCCCAGGGGTATGGAATGGAGGAGTGGGATGGACGTCACGTCGTTCCGGACGCCCGGCCTGGGCGACCAGACCTACCTGCTGACCCACGAGGGCCAGGGGGTGCTCGTCGATCCGCAGCGGGACATCGGCCGCTTCCTGGACGCCGCGGCGGAGGGGGACGTCGAGCTGCGGTTCGTGCTGGAGACGCATCTGCACAACGACTACGTCTCCGGCGGTGAGCAGGCCGCGTTGCGCACCGGCGCCGAACTGGTGCTGCCCGCCGCCGCGGCCCCCGCCTACCGGCACACACCCGCCTTCCACCTGGAGGACATCGAAGGCGGCGCAGGGCTGACCATCCGGCCCGTCCACACGCCCGGCCACACCCCCGAACACACCAGCTACCTGGTGCTCATCGATGGCCGGCCTGTCGCCCTGTTCTCCGGCGGCAGCCTGCTGGTCGCCTCAGCCGGACGGCCCGACCTGCTCGGCCTCCGGCGAGCCCGCTCCTTGGCCCGCCTCCAGCACCTCTCGCTGCGCCGCTTGGCGGCGCTGCCGCCCGGCGTCGCCCTGTATCCCACACACGGCGAGGGCTCCTTCTGCACCGCCACCGGCGCCGGCCGCCTGACCTCCACCATCGGGACGGAGCTGACGGACAACCCGCTGCTGGCCATCGGCGACGCGGAGGCGTTCGCCGACGCGCTCCTGGCCGCTCCCATGCCTGTCCCGGCCTTCTACCGGCACATGGGCCCCGCCAACACGCTCGGCGTGCCGCCGATGCCCCCGGTTCGCGTGCCCGAACTCGACGCCGTACCGGAGGACACCCACATCGTCGACATCCGCCCGCGCCAGGCGCAGGCGCGCGGCATGCTGCCCGGCTCGCTCGGCATCGAATCGGCCGACGACTTCGGTAGCTGGACCGGCTGGCTGCTTCCCTACGCCGAGCCGATCACGCTGGTCGCCGAACCCGGCCAGGACGTCGCCGAGGCCGTCACCCAGCTCGCCCGGATCGGCATCGACACCGTCCTGGGCGTCGTCCGTGACCTCGGCGAGACGGCCACCCAGACGTACGAACTGCTGGAACTGGACGCCTTCGTCGAACGCCTGACCCAGCCGGACGCCCAGCTGCTGGACGTGCGCATGCCCAGCGAGCTGGAGCAGGCCCGGCTGGCGAACGCCGTCGAGCGCTTCCTGCCCGACCTGGTCACCCAGGGTGTCCCCGCCGAGCTCGATCCGGAGCGTCCCGTGCTCGTCGTGTGCGGCTCAGGCCGCCGCGCGAGCATCGCCGCCGGACTTCTGGCCCGCGAGGGCTACCGGCCGATCGCGCTCACCGGCGCAGGCGTCCCCGAGGTGGTCACCGCGCTACGCCGCACGCGCGACGCCGCCTGATCCCTTCGCAAGAACGAACTGGAGAACCCCTTCGTGTCCCGCATCGACGCCGCCTCCGCCCGCTCGCTGATCGCCGCCAACCCCGAGGTCCTCGTCGTGGACGTCCGCACCCCGTCCGAGTTCGAGTCCGCGCACATCGACGGCGCCATCAACCTGCCCCTCGACCAGGTGAACACCCACCTGCGGCGCATCGTCACCGACGCGGGCGGCCGCGTGCTGCTCATCTGCCAGTCCGGCATCCGCGCCGAACGCGCCCGGGCGGCACTGAGCGAGGCCGGGCTCACCGACGTCGCCGTCCTGGACGGCGGCATGAACGCCTGGAACGCCATCGGCGCGCCCGTCAATCGCGGACAGGCACGCTGGGCGCTGGAGCGGCAGGTCCGGCTCGTCGCCGGAAGCCTCGTGCTCGCCTCGGTCGTGGCGACCCTCTGGGTCCCCGCCGCGGTGCTCGTCGCCGCGATCATCGGCGCGGGCCTGACGTTCGCGGCGCTCACCGACACCTGTGCCATGGGCCTGCTGCTGTCCAGGCTGCCCTACAACCGCGCCGGCGGTGTGGACGTCGAGACAGCCCTCACCCGCCTACGCAAGACCGCATGACCTCTCCATACCCCCGGAGGTATTGAACCCTCGCCGCCGCCGTCCTGACCGCCGGTCCTGGTCGGCTCGACCGGAGGCGAAGGTCCCTTTCTGATGGACTTCCGGCCCTACCGGGGTCTGCCGTCCGGGCCGGACACTGAGACGCTGAGGAGCAGGAAAGGAGCCGGACATGCGACAGCGCCGACGATGGCGGGATCTCACGCAGCGCCAGCAAGCCGCCATCCTGGTGATGGCGTCGATCGAATGGGCGCTCACCGCGACCGCGGCGGTGGACCTGTGGTTCCGCCCACGGGACGCCGTCCGTGGACGCAAGAGCCTGTGGTGGCCCGCCCTGCTCGTCCAGCCTGTCGGGCCGATCGCCTACCTGCTGATGGGCCGCCGCACCGAAGGGAGGACATCATGCGCGTCGAGGACCTGACCGCCGGGCAGGTGATGAGCCGGGTGCTGGTGGTCGTCGAACCCGAGGAGTCCGTGCTGATGGCATGGGAGCTGATGCGCCGTGCCTGCGTGCACCACCTGCCGGTCAGCCGGCGCGGGCGCCTGCTGGGCGTCCTGACCCGCGAGGACGTGGCGGCGGCCTGGCAGGGCGGTCCGGACGCGCAGTCGCGGTACCAGGTCAAGTCCCTGGTCGCCGGCCGCCGTACCCCGCATGTCCAGCCCTCCGATCCGATGTCGAAGGTGGCGGCGGCGATGCTCGACGCCCAGGCCGACGCCGTCCCCGTCATGGCGGACAGCAGGATCGTCGGGTTGATCACCACCACGGACCTGCTGGAGGCGATCGCCGGCCGTACCTCTCCCCGGGAGGAGCACGGCGAGATCGTGACCGGCATGTTCCGTATCGAGCCGGTCATCCCGTCGATGGTCACGGGCACCTGAGGTCCAACGGCCCTACCCCCTGACCCTCCGGGCGCGCAGCTTGGAGGTGAGACAGAGGGGGGCTGACCTGGAGAGACGCGGTGGTGACAGCCGGCGCGGCGGCGATCGCGCCGGCACGCCGTGGTCCCCGGGCAGGACGAGCCGCTGATAGGAGATGATGATGAAAGCAGCACCGGGCGACACGCTGATCGTCGAGGGCAGGCGCGGCGGAGACTCGCGCAGGATGGGGCTCATCGTCGGAGTGGACCACGCCGACGGCACCCCGCCCTACCGGGTGCGCTGGGAGGACAGCGCACACGAGAGCCTCGTCTTCCCCGGCCCGGACGCCCACGTCGTCCACGCCGCTGAGCACGGCGCGCGGCTCTAGCCGGCGACGGGCACGTGATCCGGCCGTTATCTGGGGTTGTCAGGCGACCTTTAGGGGCGGCGTACCACGGCCATGGGGCAGTGGGCGTGGTGGAGAACGCCGCGCCCCACCGAGCCCGGTGACATCGAGCCGCCGAGCACGAGCAGGGCCGCGGTCCGCGAAGCTTCCGACAGGGCGGTCACGGCGTCGATGCTGGTGAGATCGTCGATGACAGTCACATCGGGATGCATTGCGCGACCGACCGCCAGCTTGTCGAGCAGCACATTGTGCTCCTCGCGGTGAGTTCTGTCCGGGTCGAACGGTCCCGCGCACGTGGCTCGCGACGCCCAGGCTCACGGACCCGAGCAGGACGCCCTTGATCGCGCCAGGCCGCGGGACCCGACCACCACGTGCACGGATCGTTCCCCGGCAGCGCACAGTATCGCCACGGCCGCCCAGCCGACGGCGATCGTGGCCACCGGTGAGCCGTCGGTGCCGACGAAGATGGTGTCGTTCATTCTGATCTCCTTCGCCGCCAGGGCTCGTTCTCGAGCAGCCAGGCCTTCTCCCACCGAGCGGACCGCCGCCGGTCCAGCCCCCACCTGACCCCCGCGAACAGCAGGCCCAGGAGCGCGGCCGTACCCATCAGCACGAGCAGCGTCGAGCTGACGCCGTACAACCAGCTCTCGGATGGGCTGGGCGGGGGAGTGACGGGTGAGCCGGTGGCGTCGATCCACACCCGAACCCTGTCGCCCTTGACCGCGAACGCGGGCACGACCACCTGCCCGGTGCGCTGCCTGCCGTCCGGGGTCGTCCATGTCGCCGGGGCCGTGGCGCGCATCGCCGTCTCTTCGGAGTACATGGGCGGGGTGCGCACGTCCGCCAGGACGGTCGCGATCACTTGGTGCTCGCCGGCCGGGACACGCCGATGAGCGTCGGCGGCCATCCTCCCTACGACGATCGACGGCCAGATGCTGATCAGGAACAGCGCGATGGCCATCGCCATCGCCAAGGCCTCCAGCCGATCGGAGGTGCGGCGCAGGGGGTTGCCATCCGGCCGGTAGTACCGGAGGCGGAGCATTGATCTCATCGCACGACCTCCCCCCTGTCAGTCCACGTCACCACACACGGGGGACGGCAGGCAGCGGCCGAAGGTCCCCAAAAGCAGGTACCGAAGGCCTCTGCCGCTCCAGCGGACAGTCCAAGACGGTGGAGGCATGAGGATCCTGGTGGGAGTGGAGGGCACCGCCGCTTCCGAACCGGCCCTGCTGTGGGCCGCTTCGGAAGCGGATCGGTGCGGCGCGACGTTGACGATCGTGCACGCCTGGGGCACCGAACCCGTCCCGGAGCTGACCCTGGCGGGCCGGATCTGACGCTTCTCAGCTCGGGCGACCTAGGTCACCCATGTTCCGCTGTCGCCCCGCAGCACCGTCGTCATCTCGCTCAGCGCGCCTATCACCGCGGTGCGTCCGGTGTTGCGGGTGAACCCGCACACCGCCTCGATCTTCGGTCGCATCGAGCCGGCCGCGAAGTCGCCCGCGGCCAGCTCCCCGGGGCTCGTTCGCAGGATCGGGCGCTGGGTGGGCGTGCCGTAGCCGCTGAACACATAGGGCACGTCGGTCAGTATGGCCAGCAGGTCGGCCTGGACCCGCTCGGCCAGCAGCGCCGCGACCAGGTCCTTGTCCACGACCCCTTCCACTCCTGTCAGGTCGCCGGTGACGGGGGCTCCGCCACCGCCACCTGCTATCACCACGCAGCCGTCGCTCATGAGCCTGGTGATGACGGGTAGTTCGACGACCTCGACCGGCCGCGGGGAGGGGACGACGCGCCGCATGCCGTACCGCTCATCGGAGAAGGTCCAGCCGCGCTCGCGCGTCAGCCGCTCGGCCTCGACGGGCGGGTAGTAGGGGCCGATGGGCTTGACGGGAGGTCCCAGGTCGGGATCCACGCGGACCTGCGTGACCAGCGCGGCGACCGGCGTGCCGGGCAGGCGGCGGCCGATGCTCTGCGCCAGCCAGTAGCCGATCATGCCCTGGGTCTCGGCCACGAGGGTGTCCAGGGGGTAGCCGCGCTCCAGCGTCGGGTCGCGTTCGCTCTCCTCGGCCAGCAGTCCCACCTGCGGGCCGTTGCCGTGCACGAGAAGGATCTGGTGCTGCGCGGCGACCTCGGCGATCTGGTCGGCGGCGGCGGCCACGTTGCGCAACTGCGTCGCGGCGTCGGCACGCTCGCCGCGACGCAGCAGGGCATTGCCGCCGAGCGCCAGCACGATCCTCACAGCAGAGCCTCCAGTACGGCCTGCACCGTCGGCAGCCGATTGGCGGCCTGACGGAACACCCGGGACCGCGGCCCGTCGATCACCTCCGCGGTGACCTCCTCGCCACGATGGGCAGGCAGGCAGTGCAGGAAGATCGCGTCAGGCCCGGCCGCGCTCATCAGCTCGGCTGTGACCCGGTACGGGCTCAGCGCGGCGACCCGAGCAGCCTTCTCCTCCGGCGGGTCGCCCATGGACAACCACACATCGGTGTAGACGGCGTCCGCGCCCTCGACCGCCTCGAGCGGGTCACCGGTGAGCAGCAGGTCCCCGCCGGTGGACAGCTTCCTGGTCGTCGCCTCCACAGCGGGATCAGGCGCGTAGGCAGGGGGAGTGGCCACGGCGATCGAGAGCCCGGCCGGCGCGGCGGCCTCCATCAGACTGTGCGTGACATTGGTGGCCGCCCCCACGTAGGCGATCTTGCGTCCGCGAAGGTCACCGACGTGCTCGCGCAGCGTCATCAGGTCCGCCAGCGCCTGGAGCGGATGGTGGCCGTCGGTGAGGGCGTTGATCACCGGGACCTGCGCGGCACTGGCGAAGGTCCGCACGTCCTGGTCGGCGAACGTGCGGATGATCACGGCCGCCGTGTAGGAGGAGATGACCCGGGCGGTGTCCTCGATCGTCTCGCCCCGACCGAGCTGCAGCTCGGCGGGACCGACGGCGACCGGGGTCCCGCCGAGTCGCGCAACGGCGGTCTCGGAGGAGATCCTGGTCCTGGTGGAGGGCTTGGCGAAGTAGAGCAGGACGGTCCTGCCGCGCAACAGGTCGTGCGCGGCGAGAGGGTGCCGCATGAACTCCTCGGCGCGGCGGAGAAGGTCGGCGAGGTCTTCGGGGGACAGATCGGCGACACGCAGCAGGTCTTTCATCAAGGGCCTCTCTCGATGGGGCAGCTCATGCACCGAGGGCCGCCGCGACCGCGGCCGAGCTCGGCGCCGGCGATGGTGATGACCTCGATGCCGTGCTTGCGCAGCATCGTGTTGGTGGTGACGTTGCGCTCGTAGGCGACGACCACGCCGGGGGCGATGGCCAGCACGTTGGTGCCGTCGTCCCACTGCTCGCGCTCGGCCGCCCACACGTCCTGCTCCGCGCGCAGCACGCGGGTCGCGCCGAGCGCCTTGAACAGGTCGTCGTTCTCATGCACCCGCAGGCCGGGGGTGAGGATGAACGAGCGCAGTGGCGGCAGCTCCGGGTAGACCACGAAGACGCCCCGGTCCACCGTCGTCATGACGGTGTCCAGGTGCATGAACGCCCGCTTCTTCGGCAGCATCGCGACGATGACGCGGTCGGCCGCCCCGGCCTCGAACAGGCGGCGCGCCAGCAGCTCGATGGCCTGCGGGGTGGTGCGTTCGCTCATGCCGACCAGGACCGCGCCGTCGCCGACGACGTGGATGTCGCCGCCCTCGATGCTGGCCGAGGCATCCGCCGGATACCAGACCGGCGCCTGCCCGGCGAACATCGGATGGAAGGCGTACACGGCCGCCACGTGCGTGGTCTCCCTGCGGCGGGCCGGCTTGGCCATGGGATGGAGCGACACCCCGCCGTAGATCCAGGCGGAGGCGTCGCGGGTGAAAAGGTGGTTGGGCAGCGGCGGCAGGACGAAGCCGTCCTCCTCCAGCCCGGCCAGGCGCAGGCTGTCCACCGTGAGGCCGAGTTCGCGCTTGGACAGCCCGCCGATGAGATGCCGGGCCAGCGTGTCCGCGGGCATGGCGTCCAGCGCCTCGCGCAGCGGCCCGGCCAGCGTGGGGCCGAACGCGGGTTCGGTGACGACCCGGTCAAGCACCCACGCCCGTGCCCGGTCCAGCTTGAGCGTCTCGGTGAGCAACTCGTCGAAGAGGTGTACGGTCACCCCGCGCTCGCGCAGGGCATCGGCGAACGCGTCGTGTTCCTGACGGGCCCGCGTGACCCAGAGCACGTCGTCGAAGAGCAGGTCGTCGCAGTTGGTGGGGGTGAGCCTCTTCAGCTCCAGCCCGGGGCGGTGCAGGATGACCTGCCGAAGCGGACCCACCTCGCTGTCCACGTGGAGCACGCTCATGCCGCCTGCCTTTCGATCTCGGCCGCGGGGCGGCGGTCGCGGTACTTCAGCCACACGTACACCGGCACCCCGGCGAGCATGAGCAGCGTGCCCTTGTACACCACCTCATAGCCGGAGCCCGCGATGGTCCACAGGGCGTAGGCGAAGGCCAGCCCGGCGATGGTGAGGCTGGTGGCCAGCCGCTTGCCGGAGAAGCGCTCGCTGTCTGTGAGGGCCAGCATCAGCTGCGCCGCCGCCGAGTACGCGTAGGGGATGAGGGTGGTGAGCGTGGCCAGCAGGATCACGAAGTTGAACTGCTCGACCAGCCCGGCGTTGTAGTTGAGCACCATCAGCGCGGTGACCAGCACGCTGGAGACGACCAGGCCGACGGCCGGCGTGCCCCAGCGGGACAGCTTGGCGAACACGCGCGGGAACAGCCCGTCCCGGGCCGCGGCGAGCGCCACCTGGCCCTGCAGCATGATCCAGCCGTTGAGCGCGCCGAAGGCGCTGAGGATCGCGCCGATCGCGACCAGGACGCCCGCCCAGTGGCCGAACATGGCCTCGGCGGCGTCCGCGAAGGGCGCGGTGGACTTGCCCAGCACGTCGCGCGGCACCGAGGCGAAGACGGCGACAGTGCCCAGGACGTACACGGTAGCGGTGACGACCGTGCCGATGATCGTGGCGCGGGGGATCGTCCTTTCCGGGTCGTCGACGTCTTCCGCGGGCACGGTGGCCGACTCGATCCCGATGAAGGCCCACAGCGTCAGCGCGGCCGCCGCCGAGACGGCTCCGAAGGTGCCCTGACCGCTGGGGTTGAACGGGGTGAAGTCGGTGGCGTCGATGAAGAACGGCGCGGCCACCGCCAGGCCCACCAGCGGAAGCAGCTTGGCCACGGTGGTGATCACCTGGACCCAGCCGCCCTGGCGGACGCCGCGGACGTTGACCGCGGTCAGCAGCCAGATGGCGGCCAGTGCCAGGCCGGAGGCCGTCAGCGCGGTGCCGGACACCGAGGGCCAGAAGTAGCCGAGGTAGCTGACGAACGCCACGGCGATCGCGGCGTTGCCGACCCAGACCGCGATCCAGTAGCCCCAGGCGGTCTGGAAGCCGATGAAGTCGCCGAAAGCCTGACGGGCGTAGGCGTACGGCCCGCCGGTCCTGGGGTAGGCCCGGCCCAGGCGGGCGAACACCAGCGCGAGCAGCAGCGCCCCGGTGGCGGTCAGCGCCCAGGCCACCAGGCTCGCGCTGCCGAAGGCGGCCAGGGAGGCGGGCAGCAGGAACACACCGGAGCCGATCATGTTCCCGACTACCAGCGCGGTCGCCATCCAGGGGCCCAGCTTCCTGCGGCTGGGTAGTTGAGTGACGGACATGGGGGATCCCTCTTTCTCACTGGTGATCTCGTCCAGCACACCAGCCCCGCCAGTCCTCGCACCGAGGCGAAGGACACCGATGTGATGGGACTTTCGGCCCTTACTCCTGACCCGCGGGGCGTGGCCGCACGACCGCTACCGGGCAGGCCGCGTGGTGCAGCACGGCGTGGCTGACGGAGCCCAGCACCGCCGAGGCGAAGCCGCCCAGCCCGCGCGAGCCGACCACCACCAGGTCCGCCGATTGCGACGCCCTGCTCAGCATGTACGCGGGATGGCCGCACACCACGTCCTCCACGACCGGCACGTCCGGGTACTTGCCCGGCCACGGCGCCAGCCGCTCCCGCGCCTGCTCCACCTCGCCCTGCTCGATGCTCCGGATGGTGTCGGCCATCCCGAAGGCGTACGGCCCGGTGACCGGCATCCGCCAGGCGTACATCACCCGCAGGCGCGCCTTGCGCGCCCGGGCCTGCTGGAAGGCGTACTCCAGGGCAGCCTCCGACGCCGGGGAACCGTCGAACCCGGCCACCACCTCACCGTGAGCGGCTTCAGCCGAGCCGCGCACGATCACGACCGGGCCGGGCGCGTGCCCGGCGACGCCCAGGCCGGCCGACCCGACGAGCAGGCCGGTGAAGCCGCCCAGGCCCCGGCTGCCGAGCACGACGCAGTCCGCGTCGCCTGCCTCGGCGATGAGCTCCTCGACGACGTTGCCGGTCGTCGGCTCCGTGGTGATCCGCAGACCGGGCGCGCGCTCCCGAGCCCGTTCGGCGGCAGCCGCGACAACTGTCTCGCCGTGGTCGCGCTGCCGCTCGACCACCTCGTCAGGCAGCAGGCTGAACTTCTCGCACACGTGCACGACTCGCAGCGGAAGCCCGCGGCGGCACGCGTCGTCCGCTGCCCAGGACACGGCTACGGCCGCGGATTCGGACCCGTCGACGGCGACCACGATCGGCTTGACCATCACGATTCCCCTTCGTTCCGGAAATTTCACCTCTAGCCTGGGGATTTGTCCCGGGCCGTGTCTGGAGGCGTTGGTCACCTTTCGAGAGGGACGTTCGGCCTCCAACCCACCGGCGCGGAGCTTTACCAATCGGCAGCGTGAGGGAGAAACTGCGGGTATGACCGACAGATCAGTCATGCCGTCCATGCGGCTGGACGAGTTGCTGTCCGAGCTCCAGGTTCGGCTGAACGCGGTTCTGGCGACGCGTGATCGCGTGCACGCACTGCTGGACGCCGTGGTGTCGGTGGGCAGCGATCTGGATCTCGAGACAGTGCTGCGGCGGATCGTGGAGACGGCCACCAATCTGGTGGACGCCAGCTATGGCGCGATGGGGGTGGTCGGCCAGGGCAGCACGCTGATCGAGTTCATCCCCGTGGGATTGAGCGAGGAGGAGATCGCCAAGATCGAGCACTGGCCGCACGGGCTCGGCCTGCTCGGACTGCTGATCAAGGACGCGCGGCCGTTGCGGCTTGCGCGGATCTCCGACCATCCCGAGTCGTACGGTTTCCCGCCAGGTCACCCGCCGATGGGAACGTTCCTGGGTGTTCCGGTCCGGGTGCGCGACGAGGTCTTTGGCAACCTGTACCTGACCGAGAAGCGCGGCGGGAGCGAGTTCGACGAGGAGGACGAGGCGGTCGTCATCGCACTGGCCACCGCGGCCGGCGTGGCGGTGGAGAACGCGCGGCTGTATGAGCAGACACGGCGGCGGGAGAGGTGGCTGGAGGCCTCGTCGCAGATCACCACCAGCCTGCTGTCAGGCGCCGACCGGCACGACGTGCTGACCGCGCTGACGGAGAGCGCGAAGGAGATGACGGACGCCGACCTGGTCGAGCTGATGCTGCCTGCCGAGGGCGGGACCAGGCTGGTGGTGGAGATCGCCGAAGGAACTCATGCGGACAAGACGCTCGGCAGCTCCTGCGCGGTGGACTGCACGCCGGCGGGGGAGGTGCTGACCCGGGGCGAGTCTCTGACCGAGGGCGACATGCGGCTGCTGGTGCCGCTGGGCACACAGCCGCCCGTGCGGGGGGTCCTGGTGCTGACCAAGCGGTCGGGTCGCCTGCCGTTCAGCAGCGCCGACGTGCGGATGGTGGAGGCGTTCGCGGGGCAGGCGGCGATCGCGCTGGAACTGGCCGAGGCGCGCCGCGACGCCGAGCGGCTGGGCCTGCTCGAAGACCGCGACCGGATCGCCAAGGACCTGCACGACGTGGTCATCCAGCGCCTGTTCGCGGTGGCCATGACGCTGATGGGCGCCCTCAGGCTCGTGGAGCGGCCCGAGGCGAGCAGCCGCGTCCAGCACGCGATCGACGAACTGGACGAGACGATCCGCCAGATCCGCTCCAGCATCTTCGCCCTGCAGGGACCCTCGGAGGACGGATTGCGCGGGCAGATCCTGGAGCTGGTCGAGAGCGCCCGCGCGCATCTGGGCTTCCTCCCCGGACTCCGGCTGGAGGGGCACCTCGACAGCGGCGTGCCGGACCCGGTCGCCGGGCAACTGCTGGCCGTGCTGCGCGAGGCCCTGTCCAATCTGGTACGGCATGCCAAGGCGAGCTCGGCCGACATCCTGGTCGAGGCGGCCGACGGCCGGTTGGTCCTGGTCGTGAGCGACAACGGTGTCGGGATCAAGCCTGACGGGCGGCGCAGCGGGCTGGCCAACCTGGACGAACGGGCGAAACGGCTCGGCGGCACGTTCACGGTCGAGTCGCCCGAAGGGGGCGGGACCCGGCTCAGTTGGTCGGTTCCGCTGTGATCCGGCGCCCCGACACCTGTTCGGCGTCCACCACGATGTAGTGGTCGCGGCTGCCCGGCGCCCACGGCAACAGGGGGAGCCGGGCCAGGCGAGCCATCTCCTCGGGGTCGTCCACGGCGCGGGCGTGCCCGACCGCGGTCACCGACCAGCCGGTGCGCATGCCGGGATCGAACTCGTCGGCCTCGAAGGCGACCACGGTCCGCTGGGTGGCCGCGGC
Organism: Nonomuraea sediminis; assembly: GCF_018531495.1. GTDB lineage: Bacteria > Actinomycetota > Actinomycetes > Streptosporangiales > Streptosporangiaceae > Nonomuraea > Nonomuraea sediminis. Next base: position 18,802 of record NZ_JAHDTI010000005.1, on the reverse strand, counting down.
CAGCTTGGAGCCGACGGAGGTGCGGATCACGATCTGCTCGCCGTACAGGTGGAAGTTGACCGGCTGGACCGCGGGGAGAGCGCGGTCGGTGAAGACGATCCGGCCGATCAAAGCCGTGCAGAGGAGATCCAGGCACTCCTGGCGGGAGAGTACCTGCAGGCCTGATGCGTCCAGTTGCATAACGTCCAGCATCATGAGGACGGTCATGCGAAGTTAGAGGCTTTAGTCCTTGTTTCGCAGCCTTGCGGCCAGGGCGGCGGCCTGTGTGCGGCGCTGCATGTTCAGCTTGGCCAGCAGGTTGGACACGTAGTTCTTGACCGTCTTCTCGGCCAGGAACAGCTTCTCGCCGATCTGGCGGTTGGTCAGCCCTTCGCCGATCAGCTCCAGGATCTTCTTCTCCTGCTCGGACAGGTCCGCGAGGGGATCCTTCCTGGCGGCCTGCTCGCGCAGCCGGGACAGCATCGCGGCGGTGGTCTGCGGGTCGAGCAGCGACTGGCCGGAGGCCACCGTCCGGACGGCACCGACCAGGTCGGAGCCGTGGATCTGCTTGAGCACGTAGCCCGCGGCCCCTGCCATGACAGCCTCGAAGAGGGCGTCGTCGTCGGCGAACGACGTCAGCATCAAGCACGCCAGCCCCGGCATCCGGGAGCGCACTTCGCGACACACCTCCACGCCGCTGCCGTCCGGCAGCCGCACGTCCAGCACCGCCACGTCCGGCTTGAGCGCCGGAATGCGGGCGATCGCCGACTCCGCGGTGCCGGCCTCGCCGATCACCTCGATGTCGTCCTCGGCCTCGAGCAGCGCCGCGACGCCCCGCCGTACCACCTCGTGATCATCGACGAGAAACACCCTAATCATGGTTCGACGGTAGCTCCCTCCTGATCCACTCGGTAGGGACAAAAGTCCCAAAAGGACTTAGGTCCCCCATGGGGTGGGCCGTGCGGCCCTACGAACGCCGGGCCGGCGGGTCGAAGGTGGCGGGCATGGATGTCCTTGATCTCTCGCGGTGGCAGTTCGGCATCACCACCGTCTACCACTTCCTGTTCGTGCCGCTCACGATCGGGCTGTCGATCATCGTCGCCGGATTACAGACCGCCTGGCATCGCACGGGGAAGGCTGAGTACCTGCGCCTGACCCGGTTCTGGGGGCGGCTGTTCCTGATCAACTTCACGATGGGAGTGGTGACCGGGATCGTGCAGGAGTTCCAGTTCGGGATGAACTGGAGTGACTACTCCCGCTTCGTCGGGGACGTGTTCGGGGCGCCGCTGGCCATGGAGGGGCTGATCGCCTTCTTCCTGGAGTCGACGTTCCTCGGGCTGTGGATCTTCGGCTGGGACAGGCTCCCGCCACGGGTGCACCTGGCGACGATCTGGGCGGCGGCCATCGGGACCAATGTCTCGGCCTACTTCATTCTCGCGGCGAACTCGTGGATGCAGCACCCGGTCGGCTACCGCCTGAACAACGGCCGGGCGGAGCTGACCGACATCTGGGCGGTGCTCACCAACCCGACCACACTGGTCACCTTCCCGCACGTGATCTTCGGCGCGTTCCTGACCGCCGGCGCGTTCGTGCTCGGCATCAGCGCATGGTTCCTGGCACGAAAGCGGGAAATATCCCTCTATAGGACGTCCACTCGGCTGGCGCTGATCGTCACGGCGGTGGCCGCGGTGGGTGTCTCCCTGTCAGGCCACTGGCAGGCGCAGATCATGACCGAGCAGCAGCCGATGAAGATGGCCGCCGCCGAAGCGCTCTGGGAAGACGAGAGCTCGGCCGGGTTCTCGCTGTTCGCCGTCGGTGACGTCGAGCACGGGCGCAACCGCGTCAACCTGCAGATCCCCAACGGGCTGAGCCTGCTGGCCACCAACACCCTCGACGGCAAGGTCGAGGGCATCAACGACATCCAGGACCGCTACCAGCGGCTTTACGGCCCCGGCGACTATCGGCCCAACGTCGGCCTGGCCTACTGGAGCTTCCGCCTGATGATCGGCTTCGGCGCTCTCGCCGCCCTGCTGGCCCTGGCCGGGCTCTGGCTGACCAGGCGCGGACGGTTGCCCGCCGGCCGCTGGTTCTACAGGTTCGCCATGATCGGGATCGGCCTGCCGTTCCTGGCCAACACACTCGGCTGGATCTTCACCGAGATGGGCCGCCAGCCCTGGACGGTCTTCGGTCTCATGCGAACCCCGGCGGCGGTCTCGCCCGGCTCGAGCGTCGCCGAGGTGGCCATCAGCCTGACCGGCTTCACCGTGGTCTACGCCGTGCTCGCCGTGATCGAGATCCGGCTCCTGCTCAAGTACGTGCGGCTCGGGCCGCACGAGGAAGCCGAAGCCGAGTCCGCCCTGCCTGCCCTGTCCTACTGAAGGAGGCCGCCATGACCACCGTCTGGTTCGTCCTGATCGCCGTCCTGTGGATCGGCTACTTCGTCCTGGAGGGCTTCGACTTCGGCGTGGGCATCCTGCTGCCCTTCCTCGGCCGTACGCCAGAGGAGCGCACCACCGTGGCGCGCACCATCGGCCCGGTCTGGGACGGTAACGAGGTGTGGCTGCTGGTGGCCGGCGGGGCCACCTTCGCCGCCTTCCCCGAGTGGTACGCCACCCTGTTCAGCGGCTTCTACCTGCCGCTCTTCCTCATCCTGCTGGCCCTGATCCTGCGTGGCGTGGCCCTGGAGTACCGCGGCAAGAGCACGTCGACCAGGGGATGGGACCGGGCCTTCTTCTGGGGGTCGCTCGGCCCTGCCTTCCTGTGGGGCGTGGCGTTCGCCAACATCGTCCGCGGCGTCCCGCTGAACGCCGCCCACGAGTACACCGGCGGCCTGCTCACCCTGCTCAACCCCTTCGCCCTGCTCGGCGGGGCGGCCACGCTGCTGCTGTTCACCCTGCACGGCGCGATCTTCCTGACCCTGCGCACCACCGGCGACCTGCGCGAGCGCGCTCAGCGGACGGCCCGCCTGCTGGGACCTGTGACGGCGCTCGTGGCCGCCGCATTCCTGGTGGTCGCCCAGCTCGGCGACGGCAAGCCCGCCTCGTGGACCGCCGCCGCGCTGGCCGCTGCCGGTATCGCCGGAGCACTGGTCGCCACGCTGCGCGGCCGCGACGGCTGGGCGTTCACCGCCAGCGCCGTGGCGATCGTCGCCGGCGTCGCCTCGCTGTTCCTCCTGCTGTGGCCCAACGTGCTGCCCGCTGTGGAGCCGGCCAACAGCCTCACCGTGACCAACGCCGCCTCCTCGCCCTACACCTTGACGGTGATGACCTGGGTGGCGGCGATCTTCACCCCGGTGGTGCTGGCCTACCAGGCCTGGACCTACTGGGTCTTCCGCCGCCGCCTGACAGGAGCAACCTGACATGAAACCGATCGTGGCCGGCTACGACGGCTCCGACTTCGCCATGCAGGCCCTCGACTGGGCCATGGACGAGGCCGAGCTGCGCAAGACACCGCTGCTGCTCACCCACACCTGGCAATGGCCGTACGGCGAGGCCGACGACGAGGCCAAGTCCCACCTGCGCAAGGCGGCCGAACACGTCCTGTGGCACGGCGCCGAATGCGCCCGCAACACCAGCGCGATCACCGACGTCGACACCGACCTGTTCGAGGGACATCCCGCGCAGCACCTCATCGACCTGTCCGCGGACGCCGCCATGATCGTGGTCGGCTCGCGCGGCCTCGGCAGGCTGCCCACCCGGGTGCTCGGCTCGGTCGCCGAGCACGTGGCCGCCCATGCCGCCTGCCCGGTCATCGTCGTACGCGGACCCGGTCCCCTTCCCGCGAGCACCCGGCCGGGGCCGGTCAAGGTCGAGGACGACGGCGGCGCCGTGCTCGAGTTCGCCTTCCACGAGGCCGAGCTGCGCGGGCTGCCGGTGACCGGAGCACCGCCCGCCCTCTGGGCCGAGCGCTACCCCGGCGTCGAGCTCGTCGAGGAGCAGGAAGCCGGCCCCAGCCTGCTCGTCGTCGGCCGCAAGCACGCCCGGCACACCCTGCATCGCGCCGCCTGCCCGGTGGCCGTGGTCCCTGAGTGACCTGGCCCTAACTGTTGGCGACAGTTATCAGTCAACTACGGAATGTGATTGCGTTCCTCGGCATGTGATGAAAAATTGGACCTCCTTCGCAGCCGGACTGGAGGGGCCGGCTGCGAAGGTCGGCATCCTCTGGCTGTCATCGGATGGTCTGGCGCGAACGAACGTTTTAACGAGCAACTGTGAGCAACATAAGTGCATGCCGTGCTCGGGTCAAGGGCAGTGGCTGGATGCGTGCTTTGCACGTTTTAATGGGCTCACTATGCACACCGCCAGCATCAAGGACGTCGCGGAACGCGCGGGAGTGTCCCCCGGCACCGTGTCCAACACCCTGAACCGGCCCGAGCGCGTCGCCCCCGAGACCCGTGAGCGAGTGCTGCGGGCCATCCGCGAGCTCGGCTTCGTCCGGCACGGGTCGGCGTCCACCCTGCGGGCCGGGCGGAGCCGGTCGATCGGGCTGTCCGTGCTCGACATCGCCAACCCGTTCTTCACCGACGTCGCGGCCGGGGTCGAGGACGTGGCGAGCGACCGCGGGTACGCGGTGATCCTGGGGAACTCGGCCGGCTCGCGCTCGCGCGAGGACCGCAACCTGCTGGTGCTGGCCGAGCAGCGGGTCAGGGGCGTGCTGATCACCCCGGCGGGGGAGGATCCCGCCCCGCTCGAGGCCCTGCGTGAGCGCGGCATCCACGTCGTGCTGCTCGACCACGCCGCCCACCGCCCCGACCAGTGCTCGGTAGCGGTCGACGACATCGCCGGCGGGATGCTGGCCACGGCGCACCTGCTGGACTCCGGGGCGGAGAGGATCGCCTTCGTGACCGGGCCGCTCGGGATCCGGCAGTGCCGCGAGCGGCAGGAAGGCATGCGTCGGGCGCTGCGCGAGCGCGGCGTCCGTGGCAAGGTCACCGAGATCGTGATGCCGGAGATGAACGCGCGCAACGGGCAGCGCGCGGCGGAGAAACTGGTCTCCGGCTCGCTTCCCGACGCGGTCTTCTGCGCCAACGACCTGCTCGCCCTGGGCGCGCTGCGCGGCCTGCTGCAGGCGGGCGTGCGTGTCCCCGACGACGTGGCGCTGATCGGCTACGACGACATCGAGTTCGCCGCGGCCTCCGCCGTGACGCTGTCCTCGATCAGGCAGCCGACGTACCAGCTCGGCCGGATCGCCACCGAGCTGCTGTTGGACGAGTGCGACAACCCCGGCGGGCACGCCCACCAGCAGATCATGTTCCAGCCCGAGCTCGTCGCCCGGGAGTCCTCCCCGCTGAGTCGCCGTCGCTGACAAGAGCTGTTCGATACGAACGTTTTTAAGTCATTTACGGACAACCCAAATGAGCCGTCAACTCTGTGACGTGCGGCGATGTAACATCCGATCTCTGTGACGAGTGCAATCTCTTGACACGCCTCAGCGCCACGCCTACCGTCCACCCCAATTCCTTTAAAACGTTTCTCTGGCGTAGCCCCCCAGCAGGAGAAGCACATGTCCAACACCCGTATCCTGGCGGCACTCGGCATGGCGACCAGCCTCGTCCTGACCGCCTGTGGTTCCAGCAACACCCCCGCGAGCGAGTCCTCGGACGCGAGCTCCGCCCAGAGCGGCGGCGAGTTCACGCTCCCGACCGCTGCCGCCTACTTCAAGACCTCGTGCCCGTCGGCCGCGGTCAAGCCCACGACCGACAAGGAGCTCACCTACTGGTCGATGTGGACCAAGGACGAGCCGCAGGGCAAGGTCGTCCAGTACGTCGCCGACTGCTTCACCAAGCAGACCGGCGTCAAGATGAACATCCAGTGGCTCGGCCGCGCCTACTTACGCCAGAACCTGGTCCCCGCGCTGAACACCGACACCGTGCCCGACCTGTTCGACCAGGACTTCACCAGCGTGAAGGCCGCCATCGTCCAGGCGGGCGGCACCCAGCCCGTGGACGACGTCCTGGACATGAAGACCGGCGACGGCACGGTCCGCGAGGTTCTGCCCGCGCCGTACTGGGACACCCCGGCCGCCAAGGACGAGGCGGGCAAGCTGTTCTCGGTCCCGTACATCGTCCTGGGCGACGCCTGGTGGTACAACAAGAAGCAGGTCACAGGCCTGCAGCCGCCCAAGACCATGAACGAGCTGTTCACCCGGTTCGACTCCGCCAAGAAGGCGGGCCGCTCGGCGGTCGCGCTCGACGGCGACATCAGCTACTACGCCGCCTGGTTCTTCGAGCAGGCCGCCGCGCGGTACGCCGGTGCCGGCGGGCTGGCCAAGGCCGCGCAGGACACGACCGGCCAGGCCTGGAAGGCCGACCCGGGCTTCCAGAAGGCGGCCGAGTACACCTCCAAGATCGGCACCTACCTGATCGACGGCTGGGACGCGGCCAAGTTCCCGCAGATCCAGCAGCGCTGGGCGGACGGCGACGCCGACTTCCTGTTCATGGGCAGCTGGGGTCCGACCGAGACCCGCGAGTACCTCAACAAGCAGGGCGGCGGCGAGGCCATCGACTACGGCTCGTTCCAGTACCCGATGCCCGAGGGCGCGACGCACGACGTCATCGAGGTCCAGGAGATCGGCTTCAGCGTCACCAAGAAGGCCAAGCACCCCGAGGCCGCCAAGGCCTTCATGGCCTACTTCCTGAACAAGGCGATGCTGGCCGGCGTCCCCGCGGTCGCCGACAGCCTGACCCCGCGCAAGGACCTGCCCGTGCCCAGCGACATCGCCGACCTGAAGGCCGCGCTGGACGACCCGGCCAAGACGCACATGCTGTTCATGGACGGGCTGGACGGCATCGCCGGCGGCAAGTATGCCGAGCAGGTCTTCTTCCCCGCCGACAACGACCTGCTCAAGGGCAAGATCACCGCGCAGCAGTTCGTGGACAGGCTCGCCGCCAAGACCGCCGAGTTCTGGAAGACCCAGCACTGATGGCGCAGGCCGTACAGGAGCGTGCGGTGGCGCGCGGGCGTGACCTGCCCGTCACCGGCACGCCGCACCTGGCCCGCAAGCAGCGGCTGTTCTGGCCCTTCGTGCTCCCGGCGATCGTGCTCTACGTGCTGTTCCTGGTCGGCCCGGCGATCGTCACCGTGGCGCTCAGCTTCACCCGCTGGTCGGGCGCGGGGACGCCGAGGTTCGCCGGCCTCGACGAGTACGCGCAGATGCTGGGCAGCGAGTCGTTCGGGTACGCCTTCGGCAACACGCTGATGTACGTCGCGGTCGGCGGGGTCGGGACGTTCCTGTTCGCCTTCCTGTTCGCGATGGTGCTGCGGGACATGAAGGCGAGCAAGCTGATCCGGGCGATCCTGTTCTTCCCGAACATCGTCGCGCCGGTGGCCATCGGGATGTTCTTCGGCTTCGTCTTCCGCTACAACCCCTCCAAGCAGGGCCTGGCCAACTTCCTGCTCAACCTGGTCGGGGCGCCCGCGGCCAAGTTCCTGCAGCCGGAGAGCGTCGTCTGGGTGGTGATCGGCGCGCTGATCTGGGCGAGCGCCGGGTTCTACATCACCATCCTGATGGCCGCGATCGACCGCATCCCGCCCTACCTCTACGAGGACGCGGACCTGTGCGGGGCGACGCCCTGGCAGAAGTTCCGGCACATCACGCTGCCCATGATCTGGGACGTGGTCGGGATCGCCGGGGTGCTGTGGACGATCGGCGCCGTCAAGATCTTCGAGATGGTCTTCGTCCTGGCGGGTCCCGGCACCTACCTGCCGCCCAACAAGACCTGGACGCTGGCGATCTACGTCTACGACCGGTCGTTCGGCACCCAGGGCACGCCGGAGTACGGGGTCGCCTGCGCCACGGCCGTCGTGATGATCGTGCTGGTGACCGTCCTGGTGCTGACGCTGCGCTGGGTGATGCGCAGGGAGAGGCTGGAGTACTGATGCTGCGCCTGGCCGGCAGGACGATCATCTGGCTGTTCACCGCGGTCAACGTCCTGCTGCTCTACTGGCTGATCGCGGCGTCGTTCAAGACGCCGCTGGAGATCTTCCGCGACCCGTTCGGGCTGCCGCACACGTGGATCCAGCGCGGCCAGCCGTTCCGCAACTTCCTCTACGCCTGGAACCAGGCGGAGTTCGGGCACGCCTTCCTGATCACGGTCGTGCTGACGGCCGTGGCGTCGTTCGCGATCGTGCTGGTCTCGGCCCCCGCGGCGTACGCGCTGAGCCGGCTCGGCGTCCGCGGATCGGGGCCGCTGACCAGCTTCATCGCGATCGGGATGGGGGTGCCGATCCAGACGGTGATCATCCCGCTGTTCGTCGGGATGGCGCACCTCAAGCTGACCAACAGCCTGGTCGGGCTGTTCCTGCTGTACGTCGCGCTGTCGCTGCCCTTCACGATCTTCCTGCTGACCGGGTTCTTCCGCACCCTGCCGGAGGAGCTGGAGGAGGCGGCCGCGCTGGACGGCGCCTCGCCGCTGCGGACGTTCGTGCGGATCACGCTCCCGCTCGCCAGAGGCGGGATGATCACCGCGCTGATACTCAACGCGATCGGGCTGTGGAACGAGGCCCTGCTGGCGATCGTGTTCATCCAGGACACCTCGGGCTTCACACTGGCCCGCGCGCTGTTCACGCTGTACGGCGCCGCCACCTACCAGTCGGAGTACGGCGGGCTGATCGCCGGCGTGGCCATCGTGGTGATCCCGATGCTCGTCCTGTACATCGTCCTGGCCAGGAGGATCATCTCCGGCCTCACCCTGGGAGCGGGCAAGTGACGTGGATGTCGGACCTCGGGCCGGTCAGCCCGCTGCCGATCCTCGGGCTGCTGCCGTACGGCATGCGCAGCGAGTACGCCCGAGACTCGCGCGAGCGGGACGTCCCGGTGCTGGTGCTGGAGAACGACCACCTGCGCGCCGAGTTCCTGCCGTCGCTCGGCGGGCGGCTCTGGTCGCTCGTGGACAGATCCACCGGAAGGGAGCTGCTGTTCAAGAACCCGGTCATCCAACCGGCCAACCTGGCGCTGCGCGACGCCTGGTTCGCCGGCGGGGTCGAGTGGAACCTCGGCACGACCGGGCACTGGCCGCTGACCTGCGAGCCGCTGCACGCGGTCCGGGTCGGCGACGGGATCAGGATGTTCGAGTACGAGCGGGCGTTCGGGCTGGTCATGCAGCTCGACGCGCGGCTCGACGGCGACAGGCTCCTGGTCGGCGTGACGCTGCGCAACCCGCGCCCGCACACCGTCCAGGCCTACTGGTGGTCGAACATCGCGGTCCCCGAGACGCCGGACACCCGGGTCCTGGTCCCGGCGGACAAGGCCGACTATTACGGCTACGAGCAGGAGCTGACCACGGTCCCCGTCACGCCCGAGGTGCTGCGCCCCTCGACCTGGCGGCGGGCGGCCGACTACTTCTTCCACGTCGAGGGCCCGCCGTGGATCGCGGCGGTGGACGCCTCCGGCCACGGGCTGCTGCACCAGTCCACCGAGCGGCTGTCCGGCAGGAAGCTGTTCGGCTGGGGGACCGGGCCGGGCGGCTCGCGCTGGCAGGAGTGGCTGTCCGAGCCCGGCCTGCGCTACCTGGAGATCCAGGGCGGGCTGTGCCGCACCCAGCTCGAGCACGTCCCGATCGGGCCGGGGGAGCGCTGGACCTGGACGGAGAGCTACGGCCCCTACGACCCCGCCCGTACGGCAGGCCTGGAGAACGCCGCCGAGCAGTGGTGGGACCAGCCCGCCGGCGAGATCCTGCACCTGGGATCCGGCTGGGGCGCCCTCGAGGCGCTGCCCGGCTTCCCTCCGGAGAGCCTGGGACCCGAGCAGCAGCCCTGGCTGACGTTGTGCGAAACCGGGGTGCTGCCGGAACCCGCCGCCTGCGTGGTCGGCCCGGAATGGCTGAGCCTGCTCGAGAGCGCCACCGACTGGCACGGGCTCTACCATTTCGGGCTCAACCTCCTCGCGGCCGGAGACCACCGCGGCGCCAGGTCCGCCTGGGAGGAGTCGCTGAGCCTCAAGAGGTCTCCGCTGGTCCTGCGGGCGCTGGCGCAGACAGGGGACGACACGGCGAAAGCCGTACTGCTCCTCGAGGCGCACGCGCTCGCGCCGGACCTGCACCCGCTGACGGTCGAAACGCTCCGCGCCCTGATCGACGCCGATCGGGCCGGCGACGCACTGGAGGTGATCGACAACCTGGAGGACCGCCGTCACGGCCGGATCAGGCTCCTGGAGGCCCAGGCGGCCGTCAAGGCCGGTGACCTGGAGCGCGCCGCCCGCGTCCTCGACGGCGACCTGGTCGTTCCCGACCTGCGCGAGGGTGAGGACTCCCTCGACGCGCTCTGGTTCGCCCTGCACGGCGACGACGCCGAACTCCCCGCCCGCTACGACTTCCGCATGAGCTGACACCCCCCAGGAGATCTCAGTGCTCCGTACCATGCTCGCGTTAGCCGCCTTACTCTTCCCCTTACTGCTCTCCGAGCCCGCCCAGGCAGCCGCGCTGTCGGTCTGGGTGCAGAACGAATCCGACCGCGCCTTCTCCTCCTCCGCCCCGCCGTCAGGCGCGCCGAGCTCGGTCGCGCTCTACGCCGCGCGCAACGAGTACCAGGCCGCGCAGATCCTGGTCCGATCCGCCAGCGCGCAGACCGGCGTCTCGGTCAGCTTCGGGGCGCTGTCCGGTCCGGGAACGCCGATCACCGACATCACCGCCCGCAAGGAGTACAACCACCCCAACATCGCCAAGGTGGGCTCGGACTACCAGAATCCGCCCGACGGCGGCAGCGCCTACTTCGACGCCCTGGTCGACAACACACCGCAGAGCCTGGCGGCCAACACCACGCTGGCGTACTTCTACCAGGTCCACGTGCCCGCAGGGCAGACGCCCGGCGTCTACACCGGCAGCGCGGTGGTGCACAGCGACTCGGGCAACGTGAGCGTGCCGGTCTCGGTGGCGGTGTACAACGTGACGATTCCGCCGGCCAACCAGTCCTCGTTCAAGATGAACAACTGGTTCACCTCGGCCGGTTGGGACTACTCCGGCACGCAGATGTCGATCCCGGTCCAGTACGGCGTCAGCATGTACGACGCGAACTGGTGGAAGGTCATCGGCAACTTCGCCGTCAACCAGGCCAAGCACCGCAACAACGTGATCTACGCGGACTTCCAGGCCCTCCTGATCCCGGGGACCACGGTGGACTCGTCGGGCACCTACACCTGGGACTGGTCCAACTTCGATCGCTTCGTCCAGCTGTTCGTGGACGCCGGAGCGATGCAGTACATCTACACGCCCACCCTGATCGAGGGGAACCCGGACGGCAACACCCCTGGCCTGGAGATGCTCGTCGCGTCCAACGGGGTGAGCGGCCCGGTCAAGCGGGTTCTCGCCGCGCCCAACACCACGACGACCAACGGCTATCTGGACAAGGTCTTCCCCGCGCTCAAGGCGCACCTGGACGCCAAGGGGTGGACGGACAAGTTCTACATGAGCGCGCTCGACGAGCCGTCGACGACCGCCCAGGTGAACGCCGCGAACTGGCTCTACACCAAGTACAAGGCCTACTTCCCGAACGCGCGCACCAACGAGGCGCACGCCTCGCTCTTCCCCGGCAACGAGGCCAACCTGACGACGCTCACGCCGTACACCGGCACCTACGACGCGAACATCGCGCACTACCAGAGCCAGCGGCTGGCCGGTAAAGACCTGTGGCTCTACACCTGCATCGTGCCGCAGGACGGGCACATGAACCGGTTCGTCTCCTACGCCCTGGACGGCACGCGGCTGCTCCCGTGGCTGGTCTGGAAGGTCGGCGGAGACGGCTACCTGCACTGGGGCTGGAACTACTGGGGCAACCTCGGCGACGGCTCCAACTTCGGCAACGTCAACACCTTCGACGACTGGCAGACCGGCGACAACTGGCTGGTCAGGCCCAACAAACCGGCCTACGACGTGTACGACAGCCTGCGCAGCGAGGCCCAGCTCGACGGCCAGCAGGACTTCGAGCTGCTCAACCTGCTCAAGGCGGCCAAGCCGATCACCGCGCGGCAGATCACGGAAAGCCTGATCACCAACGGGACCTCCTACGACCACTCCGGTGCGGACGTGGTGGAACGGCACAAGCAGATCCTGGACGAGCTGGTCTCGACGACGCCCGACATGTCCTTCCCGTTCGTGGACAGCTTCGACGGCACCGAGAACGCGTGGCGGCACACCAAGGGCACGTGGTCGGTCAACGCCGGCGAGTACGTCCAGTCGGACACCAGCGACTGGGGCTTCGCCTCGGCCGTCGAGGGCCGCACCTACGGCGACGTCGCCGCGAGCGTCGACCTGAAGATCACCGGCGTGCTGGCCGGCGGCGGCAACTCCAACTGGGCCGGGCTGATGATCCACAGCCTGAACCCGACCGACATGGACAGCGGCTACCTGGTCGCCCAGCGCAACGACGGCCGGGTCTTCCTCTACCGCAACGGCACCACCCTGGCGCAGGCCACCGCGCCCGGCTACGTCCCCGGCGCGTGGAACCACCTGCGGGTGATCTACCAGCAGGGCGCGATCAAGGTCTTCTCGGGCGGCGACCAGGTCCTGTCGGTCACCGACAACGCCTTCCCCCTCGGCAGCGTCGCGGTGGTCACCGGCGGCGCGAGCGCCCGCTTCGACAACGTCCACCTCAACCCGCTGGTCAACGCGGCCGAGTTCGGGACGGTGACCGCGTCGAGCAGCTACCAGGGCGACGGCTGGAGCCTGGCCGCCGCCAACGACGGGCTGCGGACCTCGTGGAGCAACGCGATGGGGTGGAGCAGCGTCGACAACATGACCACCAACCACACCGAGTGGGTGAAGGTCGACCTCGGCAGCACCCGGTCCATCAGCCGGGTCGATCTCTACCCGCGCAACGACGGCGCCAGCACCGGCCTCGGCTTCCCGGTCGACTTCACCGTCCAGGTGTCGGCGAACGGGACCAGCTGGACCACGGTCGCCTCGCCCACCGGGTACGCCAGGCCGTCCGCCGATCCGCAGACCTTCCCGTTCGCGCCGGTCAACGCCCGCTACGTGAAGGTCACCGGCACCAACCTGCGGACCGACAACCTCGGGCACTACCACATGCAGTTCGCCGAGATCGAGACCGCGGGCGGCGACCTGGCCCTCGGCCGCACCGTCACCTCGTCCAGCTCGGTCGAGTACCCCGCCGAGAGCTGGCTGCGGTACGACGCCACGGACGGGGTACGGCTGTCGCAGCTGTGGTACTCGATGGGCTTCAGCAGCGCGCTGGCCTCCTCGCAGCACACCGAGTGGGTCCAGGTGGACCTGGGCGGACCCTCACGGGTGAGCAAGGTCGTGCTGTGGCCGCGCAGCGACGGCGCGAACACCGGGAACGGCTTCCCCGTCGACTTCACCGTCCAGGTGTCGCCTGACGGGACCAACTGGACGACGGTAGCCTCCCGCACCGGGTACCAGAAGCCGGGCGCGACCGGGCAGGAGTTCGGCTTCTCCCCGGTGACCGCCCGCTACGTGCGGACGACGGGGACGCAGCTCGATCCCAGCTACCTGCTGCAGTTCGCGGAGATCGAGGTCTTCTAGGCCTCGGGCGCCGCCGGTCTCCTGAGGGGGATCGGCGGCGCCACGGTCTCGGCGGCCTCCGGGTGTGGCGTGACGCGCCGCCGTACGGCCAGCCCCAGCAGCACGACGAGCAGTCCGCACACGCCGGACAGCGCGAAGGGGGCGGCGGGCCGCCACAGGTCGTAGAGCCACCCGCCGATCCCGGAGATGACGAAGATCCCGACCGCGCCGCACAGCGTCTGCACGCCGAAGCTGGAGCCACGCAGGCGGGCAGGCACCTGCTGGGCCAGCAGCGGGCCCGCCGTGGTGATGACGCCGATCTCGCCCAGCCCGATGAGGGCCGCCACCAGCATCATCCCCGGCCCGAGGGGGTCGCTGACCAGCAGGCTCGACAGGTACGCCACAGCGGCCAGCGCCTGGGCCAGGATCACCACGTCCTGCCGCCGCATCCGGTCGCCGAGCCAGCCGAACAGCGGCGCGCCCACCACGATCACCAGGTAGGCGATGCCGACGATCGCGCCGCTCTTGGCCAGCGCCTCGGTGGCGGACATGCCCCGCACGGCCCTGGCGTAGTCCACGATCCACAGCGACAGGAAACTGGCCACGAGGGCGAGGTCTGCCCTGGCCACGAAGGATGCCGCGTACGACAGCGCCACGCCGGGGTCGCGAGCCAGCCGTACGCCCTCACCGATCAGGCGCATCAGCCCCGGCCCCCGGACGGCCGGGGGCACCGCGAGACCCGGTGCGAGCGTGGCGCGCAGCGCCAGCGCGCCGAGCACCACCAGCGCGGCGACGATCAGGAAACCCACCCTGGCGGCCGTCGCCGTGTCCATGCCGCCCTTCTCCAGCATGTTCGGCAGCCGCACCAGCACCAGCACCGCGACCACCGCGCCGATGCCGCTGAACAGGCCGAGCCAGCCGTAGGCCTTGCCGCGCGCCCGATCGAGGACGTAGTCGGCGGTGATCGCGGACATGGTGACGTTCAGCGCGGCGATCCCGAGCGCGAAGACGATCCGCAGCGCGACCAGGACGACCACGTTGCCCGCGAACGGGTACAGGGCCGCGCCCAGCGCGCACAGCAGCAGCCCGGCGATCGCGACAGGGCGCCTGCCGATCCTGTCGGCCAGCGCGCCGTACCAGGCCAGGCTCAGTATGAGCCCGACCTCGGCCGCGACCTGCAGGTATCCGGTCGCGCGGCCCAGCTCGTCGCCCGACAGCCCCAGCACCTCGCTCAGCACGTACGGCTGGCCTGCCGGCAGGAAGGTGATGATGGCGGTGCCCAGGAGCCCGAGCCCCATGCACGCCCAGAGGTTGGTCTTGCTGATGCCTGAAGAGGCGTCGAGACCTAACATGGCAGCGATCATCGCAACTTTCGCCCTAGATCGTCTAGGTTTGCCCCATGACGAGTGACCGAGTCCCTCCGGGCATCAGCGCTTCCGTGCCCAACGTGGCGCGGATGTACGACTACTACCTCGGTGGGAAGGACAACTTCGCGGCCGACAGGGAGGCCGCCGAGAAGGTGCTGGCGCTCATCCCCGAAGTCAGGGGCGACGCCCGCAACAGCCGGGCCTTCCTGCAGCGCGCGGTGCGCCACCTCAGGCAGGTGGGGGTGGACCAGTTCCTCGACATCGGCTCGGGGCTGCCGACCTCCGGCCACGTGCACGAGGTGATCGACGGCGCGAAGGTCGTCTACGTGGACAACGACCCGGTCGTGCTGACCCACTCGCGGGCGCTGCTCGGAAGCTCGCCCGGCGTCACCGTCCAGGAGGGCGACCTGCGCCGGCCGGACGAGCTCATGGAGCAGGCGGCGGAGGTGCTCGACCTCTCCCGGCCGATCGCGCTGCTCGTGGTCTCGCTGCTGCACTTCGTCGCCGACACGGAGGACCCGGCCGGGATCGTCCACCGCTACCGGGACCTGCTGCCCGCGGGCAGCCACCTCGTGCTGACGCACGTCGCCCCGGACACCATGCCGGCCAAGGCCGACGGCGTCAGCGCCGTCTACCGCAACGCCACCTCGCCCTTCACGCCGCGCAAGCGGGCGGTGTTCGAGACGTTCCTCGAGGGTTTCGAGATCCTGGAACCCGGCATCGTCAACACCCGCGAGTGGCGTCCGGACCCGACCACCGACTCCTCCCGGGTCAGCGGCGACTACCACCTCTGCGCGGTGGGACTCAAGCGGTGATCAGCCCGAGACGCTGGGCAGGCCGTTCTCGATGTGGCCGGCCAGCACGCGACGGAAGGCCTTGTCGGCCGGGCTGGTGATGCGGAGCTCGTACCAGCCGTGGGTGTTCTCGCACGACACCGGGACCTCCCGCGAGGCGCCGGGTTCGAGCCGGACGGTGAGGCCGCCCACCTGGAGCGTGACCGCCGAGGCACCGGGATTGGCCAGGCGGACCACGATCCGCCGGGGTTCGGTCTCGACGCGGTGCGTGATCTCGACGGAAGGCCCCGAGGCGGATCCGGCGAACTCGCGGCGGAAGCCGTTGGGGCCGGTGAGCACGAGGTCGTAGCGGCCGCGGATCGCGATGTCCCGGCTGGTGGTGCCCAGCACGTCGGCGTGCCAGGGCCGGGCGAACTCGCCCGCGTAGGGGTACAGGGCCAGGTGGGCGCTCTCGGTGCCGCTGTTGACCGCGGTCACGCTCAGCGTCCCGTCCCGCGCCACTGCCCACCCGTCCAGCTGGTACGGCAGCGCCCTGGCCGGCCGTACACCCTCCTCGACCAGGGGCAGGCCGGGTGAGGTGAGGGCGGCGGGGAGCCAGCGGCCGGTGAAGGGCGGAACGGGCCCCGGCGGGGTCAGCCGCTGCGGGGCGGCGGCGGTGGAGAAGTCGAAGGCGCCGGTCAGGTCGCCGGAGATCTGCCGCCGCCAGGGGCTGATGTCGGGGAAGCGGACGCCCAGCCAGGTCTCCAGGAAGCGGGCGGTGGAGGTGTGGTCGAAGGTCTGCGAGCAGACGTACCCGCCGGCGCTCCACGGCGAGACCACGATCATCGGGACCCGCATGCCCAGGCCGATCGGGTGCCCGTCGTAGAACTCCTCGGTCCTGTCGTCCGGCGGCAGGGGTGGAGGCACGTGGTCGAACTGGCCGTCGTTCTCGTCGTAGGTGAGGAACAGCACGGTCGAGTTCCACACCTCGGGGGTGCTCGCGAGGGCGTCGAGGATGTCGTGGACGAGGCGCGCGCTCTGGACGGGGGAGGACTCGTTCGGGTGGTCGCAGTCGGCCGCGGCGGCGACGACGTAGCTCACCTGCGGCAGGGTCCCGGCCTCGACGTCGGCGCGGAAGGCGGCGGCCAGGGTGCCCGCGGGCACGCGGTGCAGTGCCCGGTCGTAGAGCTGCCGGTCCTCGGGCGGCAGCGCGGCCACGTTCTCGGCCAGCTGGGACAGCAGGTCGGGGTCTGCCGCCGCGTAGAAGGACTCCATGCTCGTGAACCCGCCGGGCAGCACCTTCATGGCCAGGTCGCGGAAGCGGGCGAAGTACTCCAGGTTGTTGTCGGTGAAATTGTCCCGCTCCTGGTAGACGCGCCAGGAGTGGCCGGCCGCCTGGAGGATCTCGCCGGCGTTGGACCAGGTGTAGCCTGGGTGGTCGGCCTCGTAGGCGTCGTTGTCCACGGCCCGCCTGTCGCTGCCGGGCTCGAAGCCGGAGTGGCCGCTGAAGTGGTAGTTGCGGTTCGGGCTGGTGGAGCCGATCACGGAGCAGAAGTACTGGTCGCAGATGGTGAAGGTGTCGGCGAGCTCGTACTGCAGCGGCACGTCCCTGCGGTCCAGATACGTCATCGTGGCGGGGCCCTTGGCCGTGATCCAGCCGTCGTGCCAGCCGCCCGCGACCGCCACCTGGCCGTCCGTCCAGCTGTGCGGCAGGGAGTCGAGCCACTGCGGATCCCGCCCGGCCAGCCTGGCCGCCTCCCGCAGCGGGAAGGGCCGCACAGGGCCGCCGCCCGAGGGCTGCTCGAAGACCGACCCGCCGTGGCGCAGCGTGATCGCGTTGCGGTCGGCGAAGCCGCGCACGCCGCGCAGCGTGCCGAAGTAGTGGTCGAAGGAGCGGTTCTCCTGCATGAGGAAGACCACGTGCTTGATCGCTGCCAGCCCGCCTTCCGGCATCGGCTTGGCGAGCGCTTCGTGCACGGATGGGGGCAGAGCCGACTCCTGGGGCATGACGTGGACACTAGCGCTCAAAATCGATCACGACTAGGGGTCATTCTCGCTCAAACCTCGTCACCACAGCTTGTCGATCTGACCTGGGTAGAGCTCTATGCGGGCATGGTGGAACGACGGCCGGTGCCGCTCGGCCGCGGGCGTGAAGAAGGCCGCCATGGTGACCTTGTCGAAGCCGGGGCGGTCGCTGGGGAAGGGGTCCTCGGGGGTTCCGCCGATCAGGACGGTGCCGGGGAGCAACTGCCAGCCCGCGCTCTCGTAGAACGCCTGGAGGGGCCGGTCGCAGGTGAACAGGCCGACGTCGAAACCGGCGTCGGCCATCGCGGTGCGGGCGGCGGCCACCAGGTGGCGGCCGTAGCCCCGGCCGCGGGCCGCCTTCCTGGTCACCACGGTGCTCAGCCCCGCGGCCCGGTAGCGCTGACCGGCGTGCGTGATCTCCTTGGACAGGATGTCCAGGGCGGCCACCACCGCGTCGTCGTCCACCAGCACCATCGACAACGGCCGCAGCGCGGGATCGTGGTTCGGCGTCGGGAACGTGAAGCCCGGCCAGGCCTCCTGCTGGAGCTCACGGACCTGCACCAGCAGCTCCGCAGGGGTGGCCGACTCGGGGAACGACTCGATGCGCATGACCATGAGTGTGCTGACCAGGGGAGACAGGGAGCAAACGGTTTAGCACTCGATGACGTTGACGGCCAGGCCGCCGCGCGAGGTCTCCTTGTACTTGTCGAGCATGTCCCGCCCGGTGTCCCGCATCGTCTTGATCGCCTTGTCCAGCGAGACGAAGTGCCGGCCGTCACCGCGCAACGCGATACGGGCGGCGGTGATCGCCTTGATCGAGGCCACCGCGTTGCGCTCGATACACGGGATCTGCACCAGACCACCGATCGGGTCGCAGGTCAGCCCCAGATTGTGCTCGATACCGATCTCGGCGGCGTTCTCCACCTGCTCCGGCGTGCCACCCAGCACCTCCGTCAGCCCGGCCGAGGCCATCGAGCAGGCCGAACCCACCTCACCCTGACAGCCGACCTCGGCACCGGAGATCGAGGCGTTCTCCTTGAACAGCACCCCGATCGCCGCCGCCGTCAACAGGAACCGCACCACACCGTCGTCATCGGCGCCCGGCACGAACCGGTTGTAGTAGGTCAGCACGGCCGGGATGATGCCCGCGGCGCCGTTGGTGGGCGCGGTGACGATACGGCCCCCGG
>NZ_JAHDTI010000004.1 GCF_018531495.1 Nonomuraea sediminis | reverse complement strand
CCGGGGGCCGTATCGTCACCGCGCCCACCAACGGCGCCGCGGGCATCATCCCGGCCGTGCTGACCTACTACAACCGG
This sequence comes from Nonomuraea sediminis, assembly GCF_018531495.1. Taxonomy (GTDB): domain Bacteria; phylum Actinomycetota; class Actinomycetes; order Streptosporangiales; family Streptosporangiaceae; genus Nonomuraea; species Nonomuraea sediminis. The sequence goes on along the minus strand of NZ_JAHDTI010000004.1, from coordinate 1,005,937 downwards.
TTCGTGCCGGGCGCCGATGACGACGGTGTGGTGCGGTTCCTGCTGACGGCGGCGGCGATCGGGGTGCTGTTCAAGGAGAACGCCTCGATCTCCGGTGCCGAGGTCGGCTGTCAGGGTGAGGTGGGTTCGGCCTGCTCGATGGCCTCGGCCGGGCTGACGGAGGTGCTGGGTGGCACGCCGGAGCAGGTGGAGAACGCCGCCGAGATCGGTATCGAGCACAATCTGGGGCTGACCTGCGACCCGATCGGTGGTCTGGTGCAGATCCCGTGCATCGAGCGCAACGCGGTGGCCTCGATCAAGGCGATCACCGCCGCCCGTATCGCGTTGCGCGGTGACGGCCGGCACTTCGTCTCGCTGGACAAGGCGATCAAGACGATGCGGGACACCGGGCGGGACATGCTCGACAAGTACAAGGAGACCTCGCGCGGCGGCCTGGCCGTCAACGTCATCGAGTGCTAGCGGCGCACGTGGATGCGCACGACAGCGCCCAGTTCGTCGTTGCTCACCTCGCGCCGGATGCGGCCGACCAGGTCGCCCTCCAGCTTGCCCACCACCGACCCGACGTCGGCGGTGGCCGGGCAGGTGAGGGCGACCCGCAGGCGGTCACTCTCGCCGACGACGCGGACGGCCGCCCGGTTGATGCCTTCGATCTCCTTGAGCCCGATGCACAGCAGCGCCGTGCCGGTGCCCGTCCGGGCGCCGCGACGGCCCCAGCCCAGGCACAGCAGCAGCCAGCGCAGGCACACCAGCGACAGCATCAGCATGCCGAGCGCCCCCAGCCACAGCACCCACGAGTGGTCGGCCGCGAGCTGCGCCGTGCGCTCCGGGAGGATCTTGCCGCGGGGTGACAGCCCGGGCAGGTAGTTCAGGCCGCGCAGGTGCCCGTAGACCCCCGCCGCCAGCAGGACCCCGCCGACGACCGCCAGCCCGACCCGGTTGCCCGAGTACTGGCGCATCCTCATCACAGGCCCCTTCTGCGCAGGCGCACCACGACCTCGCCCGTGCACAGCGCGCCCACGCCCGCGAGCCTGTCGCCCACCGCGGTGCCGACCTGGCGCAGCATCGCCCCCGAGCTCTCCGGCCCGGTCATGACGGTCACCTCGATGGTGCGGCGGCGCAGCCGTACGGTGGCCCGCTCGACCCCGTCGACCTGCTGCGCCACCGCGCGCAGCGTGCGGCGCAGCCCCACCCGCGTGACCCCGATGACGATCAGCGGGTCGCGCGTCTCCACGGGCACCAGCCTCGACCGGCCCGGCATCGCGGCGAGCAGCAGCAACCCGGCACCCGCGATGGCCACCATCAGTGCCGCGTACGCCAGGTCCCACCAGCTGTGCCGCCCGGCCAGCTCGATCACCTCGTCCACCGGCACCAGTCCGAGCGGCTTGCCGAGCAGCGCGGAGACCACCTCCGCGGCCGTCAACCCCAGCCCGGCGGCCAGCGTGAACGCCACCACGGCCCCCGCCGGCGTCCTGGCGGGTTTCAGCACCCGGTTCGCCCTGCGAAGAGGTGTTTCCTGCTGGGAGATCGCGACACCGGGCAATATCTGCTGGAGCGTGGTCATCACACCGACCAGAGGTACACGGACCCGGTAACCGCTGGACCGCGCCCCCGCCGCCGATTTGCCGGATCATTACGCTCGCATCACTACACAAGCGTGTAGTACGCTGCACGTGTGTGTAGCCAACGAGACCTCGACGACCTCACCGCCCGCGCCCGGATCCGCGAGGCGGCCCTCCTGCAGTTCGGCGAGCTCGGCTTCGAGCGCGCGACGATCCGCGGGATCGCCGAGGCGGCGGGAGTGTCGTCGGGCCTGGTGCGCCACCACTTCGGCTCCAAGGAGGCGCTGCGCGACGCCTGCGACGAATACCTGGTCAAGGCCGTCGTCCAGATCAACGACCAGGTCAGGGCCTCCCCCACCCCACCCGAGGAGAACTACGTGGCGGTGGCGGGCGCGGCCTTCGGCCCGTACCAGCGCTACGTCGCGCGCGCACTCACCGAGGGCCGGGCGGCGCCCCTGTTCGACAAGCTCGTCGAGCTGAGCGCGCAATGGCTGGCGGAGCTCGACGCCAAGCGCCCCGACCCGCCCACCGTCTCCCGCCAGGCCCGCGCGACCGTGGGCGCCGCGATGGCGCTGTCGGTGTCGATCCTGCACGAGCACGTCTCCCGCGGGCTCGGTGTCCCCGCGTTCTCCCCCGAGGGTGCCGACCTGCTCGCCCGCGCTCTGCTCGACCTCTACTCCCACCCCTATCTCACCCCCGAGGAGGCCGCCGAGCATCTGGCACGCCTCCCCAGAAAGGCCCACGATGACTGACCCGATTGCGACAAGCGGTTTGGTCAAACGGTTCGGCCGCACCACGGCCCTCGACGGGCTCGACCTGACCGTCCACACCGGCGAGGTACACGGATTCCTCGGACCCAACGGCGCGGGGAAGAGCACCACGATCCGCATCCTGCTCGGCCTGCTGCGCGCCGACGCCGGCACCGTCAGGCTGCTGGGCGGCGACCCGTGGGACGACGCCACGACGCTGCACAGCCGCCTGGCCTACGTGCCGGGAGACGTCACGCTCTGGCCGGGACTGTCCGGCGGCGAGGTCATCGACCTGCTCCTGCAGCTGCGCGGCGGCGCCGACCGCGCCAGACGCGACGAGCTCGTCGAACGCTTCGACCTCGACCCGCGCACCAAGGTCCGCGCCTACTCCAAGGGCAACAGGCAGAAGGTCGCGCTGATCGCGGCCCTGGCCTCCGACGCCGAGCTGCTGATTCTCGACGAGCCCACCTCGGGCCTCGACCCGCTCATGGAGGTCGTCTTCCGCGACGTCGTCCGCGAGGAGCAGCAGCGCCGCGGCCGCACCGTGCTGCTGTCCAGCCACATCCTCGCCGAGGTCGAGGCGCTGTGCGACCGCGTCACCATCATCCGCGACGGCCGCCAGGTCGACTCCGGCAGCCTCGCCGAGCTGCGCCACCTCACCCGCACCTCCATCAGGGCTGAGCTGTCCGGCCCCGCCGACGGGCTGGCGCGGCTGCCGGGCGTGCACGACCTGCGGATGGACAACGGCACGGCCCGCTTCGACGTCGAGCAGGGCGCCCTCGGCTCCGTGCTGTGCGCGCTCGACTCGCTCGGCGTGCGCGGCCTGGTCAGCGGGCCTCCCACGCTCGAGGAGCTGTTCCTGCGCCACTACGAGGTGACCCGATGAACGGCAGGCTCGTCCGGCTGGCGCTGCGCCGCGAACGCGCCGTCGCCCCCTGGTGGATCGTCCTGCTCGGCGTGCTGGCGCTGGTGCTGGTCTCCTACATCAAGCGCAACATGGGCACGCCGGAGAAGATGGCGGGCTACGTCGAGGTGATCAACCACAACAGCTTCTTCCGCGCGCTCGGCGGCGGATCCGTCGTCGCCGACCTCGGCTACATGGCGGCCTGGCGCAGCGGCGGCTTCCTGTACGTGCTGAACGGCCTGGCCGCCCTGATGGCCGTCATCCGCCACACCCGCGCCGACGAGGACACCGGCCGGGCCGAGCTGATCCGCGCCGGCGCGCTCAGCCGCTTCGCGCCCCTGACCGCAGCCCTGCTGGTGGCGGGCGGCGTCAGCCTCGCCGGCGGGGCCGTGCCCGCCCTCCTGCTGATCGCGATCGGCCTGGACCCTGCGGGATCGCTGGCCTACGGCGCGGCCGTCGCCGCCGCGGGCCTGGTGTTCGGCGCGATCGCGGCCGTCGCCGCCCAGCTCGCCGGCACCGCCCGCACGGCCAGGATCGTCAGCCTGACGATCCTCGGCGCCGCCTACCTCCTGCGCTACGCCGGCGACGCCACGGGGATGTACTGGATGAAGTACATCTCGCCCATCGGCTGGAGCCACCTGGTCGTGCCGTACTGGGGCGACCACTGGTGGGCGCTGGCCGTCCCGATCGCGGTCGCCGCGGTCCTGGTCGCCCTGGCCTACCAGCTGCTCGACCGCAGGGACCTGGGCGCGGGCCTCATCCCCGAACGCCAGGGCCCGCAGACCGCCCCCGCCCTGCGCGGACCGATCAGCCTGTCGTGGCGCCTCAACCGCGGCCTGCTGCTGAAGTGGGCCGCGGGCATCGCCGCCTTCGCCGCGGCGGCCGGCGGCGCCAGCACGCTCGCCGGCCAGCTCGCCAACATGCCGGGCGGGATCGGCAACCAGCTACTGCAGGGCTTCGGCGGCAGGCCGGGAGCGCACGCGCTCGACTACGGGATCTGGGCCATCATCCTCATCTTCGCGCACGTCATCGCGCTGTATCCGGTGCTGATGGTGCAGCGGCTGCGCGCCGAGGAGACCTCGGGCAGGGCCGAGGCCGTCCAGGCCACCCCCATCACCCGGCTCAGGTGGGCGCTCGGCCACCTGGTGGTCACCGGGCTCGGCACCGCGGCGCTGCTGGCCGTCGCCGGGCTTGTCTTCGGCACGCTGTTCGGCTTCCTCGTCGGCGATCCGTCCTCGGACATCATCCGCGTCCTGGCCGGGACGCTGCTGACCGTGCCCGCCGCCTGGCTCGTCGGCGCGGTCTGCCTGTTCGCCTACGGCCTGCTGCCGCGCGCCGCCGTGCCCGTCTCGTGGCTGGTCTGGGTCGCGGTGGCGGTGCTCGGGCGGGTGGCCGGCCCGCTGTACGGGCTCTGGGGCGGCACCCCCTTCGAGCCGTTCCACTACGTCCCCGACACCGTGGCGGGCGAGCCGTTCACTCCCGTGCCCGCGCTCGTCATGGTCGCGCTGTCGGCCGCGCTCCTGGGCGGCGGCCTGCTCGCGCTCCGCCGCCGTGACTTCGGATGAATATGAACTCAGCTCATATTCAGTTACGCTGCCTCTATGGACGACCGCCACCGCTACGACCAGGCCACCGCGGACCTCGAGCCCCCCTTCGCGATTCTGGACCTGGCGGCTCTGCGGGCCAACGCCGCTGATCTCGTACGGCGGGCCAAGGGCAAGCCCATCAGGGTGGCGAGCAAGTCCATCCGGTCACGCCCCGTGCTCGAGCGGATCCTGGCGATGGACGGCATTCGCGGCATCATGGCCTTCACCCTGCCCGAGGCGCTCTGGCTGGCCTCCCGCGGTCACCGCGACATCCTGGTGGCCTACCCGACGGTGGACCGGGAGGCCCTGGCCGAGTTGGCCGCCGATCCCCGATCCTGCGACGAGATCACGCTCACTGTCGACTCCGCCGAACACCTGGACTTCATCGAGGCGGCGGTCTCGTCGGTGGTCGCCCGCTCCGAGATCCGGATATGTCTGGACATCGACGCCGGATTTGTGGCCCTCGGCGGGAAATTCCGGGCAGGAGCCTTGCGGTCCACGATCCGCGAACCCGAGCAGGCCGCGGACCTGGCCGCCGAGGTGGCCAAGCGGCCCGGGTTCCGCCTCGTCGGGCTGATGGCCTACGAGGCCCAGATCGCCGGCGTCGGCGACGACCCTCCCGGCAACGCCGCCTTCGCCCGGGCCGTCCGCTTCGTGCAGGCACGATCTGCCAGGGACCTGATCGTCCGCAGGGGCCGCATCGTGAACGCCGTCCGCCAGTTCGCCGACCTGGAGTTCGTCAACGGCGGCGGCAGCGGCTCGGTGGAGCGGACCGTGCGCGAGAAGGCCATCACCGAGGTGGCCGCTGGGTCCGGGTTCTTCCACCCAAGACTGTTCGACTTCTACCGCGGCTTCACCGGGCATCCCGCGGCGCTGTTCGCCCTGCCGGTGGTGCGCAGGCCCGCGCTGGACGTGGTCACCGTGCTCGGCGGCGGCTACCTGGCCTCCGGCGCCCCAGGGCCCAGCCGGCTCCCCCAGCCGTACCTGCCCGCCGGGCTGCGCTTCTCCCGCGACGAAGGCGCCGGTGAGGTGCAGACGCCGCTGATCGGGCAGACCGCCGAGGACCTGCGGGTGGGCGACAGGGTGTGGTTCCGCCACGCCAAGTCGGGCGAGCTCTGCGAACGCTTCGACACCCTGCACCTGATCGACGAGTACTCGGTCGTGGAATCAGTGCCGACCTACCGCGGCGAAGGCAAGACGTTCCTGTAATCCCACGCTTCCGGACTCACCCGGTACGGCGAGCCGTCCGCACCCGGCGCCGAACCGCCACGGTGCCCGGCTCCGCGCCACCCTCTTGGCCGGGGTTCGGGACGGCTCCGCTTCGAGGCAGCACGCCGCACTTGGGTTCGTGGCAGCACGCCGTACGTGGATTCGTGACTGCACGCCGCACTTGGGTTCGAGGCGACACGCCGTATGTGGATTCGAGGCGGCACGCCGCACTGGAGTTCGTGGCGGCACGCCCTACTGGGGTTTGAGGCGGCGTGCCGTACGTGGGTTCGAGGGGCTGGGCGTACCTGGGTTCGGGGTGGCATGCCGTACTGACTGAGGGGGTCAGCTGCGACGGCGGCGGCGCCACAGGACGATGGCGGCGCCCACCACCAGGGCCGCGCCGACGCCGATGAGGACGGGCGCGAGGCTGGGAGGCTCCTCCTCCCAGAGCCGGTCAGGGTCGTCGGCGCGCTCCACCGAGCGGGGCGCCAAGCCGAGCGCGTCGCCCACGGACGCCACGAACCCGGTGGCGCGCGACTTGACGTCCGCGACCGTGCGCTCGGCGACCCGTTTCGGGCTCACCCGGTCGGCAATGGCGTCGACCGTTTGCGCCAACTCCGCGCGCGTCCGCGCGATTCGCCGCTCCAGTTCGTCGGGATTGGTGTCAGCCATGGCTCTCCTCTCGACCGCGCGCATTCCGCTGTGGTCGCGATCAGTCTGTCAGGTCGCGGCGCCCCGCGGGACAGCGGGCGGGCCGGTAGGTTTTGCCTGAAGAACTCTGGAGGGCATCATGACCGAAACCAAGCTCGCGCAGGGCGACGCGGCGCCCGACTTCACGCTGCCGACCGCCGACGGGAACACTGTCTCGCTCGACGACTACCGCGGCAAGCGGGTGATCCTCTATTTCTACCCCGCCGCGATGACGCCCGGATGCACCAAGCAGGCCTGCGACTTCCGCGACAACCTGGGCCAGTTGACGTCCGAGGGGTACGTGGTCCTCGGCGTCTCGAAGGACAAGCCGGAGAAGCTGGCCAAGTTCGTCGAACGTGACGCCCTGACCTTCCCCCTGCTTTCCGACCCCGGCCTGGAGGTCCACAAGGCCTACGGCGCCTACGGCCCGAAGAAGCTGTACGGCAAGGAGACGATCGGCGTCATCAGGTCCACGTTCGTCATCGACGCCGACGGCAAGATCGACCAAGCCCTCTACAACGTGAAGGCCACCGGCCACGTAGCCTCCCTCAAGAAAAAACTCAACCTCGCCTGACACCGCAGGCTGGGCCCGGCTTTCTCGGTACGGCCGTTCGGATCGGAACGCTAGACTGAGCCGGGTCCCGATTCGGCGGGACCGTGCGCGGGCGTGGCGAAATCGGCATACGCGGCAGGTTTAGGTCCTGTTGGTGGAGACACTGTGGGGGTTCGAGTCCCCCCGCCCGCACATCTGTCCCCGGTTCCGCCCGGCGAACGTCGGGGTCTGCGAGTGGCAGTTCAGGCACAGCAGCCGAAGATTGTCGCGCCGGTTGTCGAGCGGATCCCCGTTGATGTGATCGACCTCGAGGATCAGTGGCGCGCCCTGCCAGGTGTCGCCCGTCCCGCACTTCGCGCAGACGCTGGGAACTCCCAGCCAGGCCAGCGCGCGCCGGAGTGCGGATCCCGGAGTCCGTCCCTCCCCTCGCGGACGCCTGACGAGGATCGAGGCAGGGTCTTTCCAGGGGCGGCGCAACTCCGCACTGGTGGGTTCGCGACGGAAGTGGGTCGTGTCGATGCCGTGACGCCCTACGAAGCGCAGGATCCGCCGACGGTTGGCCTCGCCGTACGGCAGGCCCAGCCGACGTATCACCTCGGCCACCGAGGTCGAGTCCGCCACGGCACGGCACACCTCTTCCCTGTCGATGCCGAGCCGCCGGAAGCCGGCGGGCTCCGGGATGCCGAGGGCACGCAGGCGGCGGCGCACTTCGTCGCGCGTGCCACTCCGCACGGGCAAGTCGAGACGCCGGAGCACCTCGCTCAGGCTCCGGGCATCCCGCACAGCCGATGTCAGCCTCTCGCGGTCGATCGCGCCCAGGGATGTCGGCGATGGGCGCGAAAAATGCGCCGTGCTGATGTGTGCCGCCTTTATCCGCCGTCCGATGTGGACATGCGCGCCGCCGCTGCGCGGAATCCCCAAATGGTCGAGCACTTCATAGACACTCGTCGCCCCGGCCACCGCCTCGGCCAATCGCGCGATCGAGTATTTCGTCCACTGTGGGCGCCGGAAGTGCCGCGTATCGAGGCCGAGTTGCTCGATTCTCCGCTTCACCGTCGCCCGGCTCCCGCCTGAGTTGTTCATCCCCAGCAAAGCCACGACTTCTGTGATCGATCGGGCCTGCCGGACAATCCTCGTGAACGAATCAGCCGGGAAATCGCCGAGCGCCATGGCGGAAAACTATCGACCCGCGCCGACACTCCCCTGACGTGGTCGGCCTCTCGTCTGATGCCGTCTCATGACGTACGGCAAGGCCGCCGAGCCGCCACCCGCCGCACGGAGCTGAGGACCTCCAGGGAGACGCCACTCCTGAAGAGATGGTGGCTGACCGCCGTTACGACGAAACGTAAGGCGGGCACCCGCGATCACCCCGTACGGGTCGGCTTCGGCACCGGTGTCGCCGTGGGTGGAGGTGGAGGCTGATACGGCTCCACGTACGGCGGCGGATACCGGTAGTAGCAGGGCCCGGGCCCGCAGTCGTCATGGAACCGCTGCCAGCGCGGGTAGTAGTCGTACATGTGGCGATCCCCACGATGCACGTACCCGCTGATCACCGCCACGGCCCCGCCTCCGAGCAGCCCGCCGACGACGAGCCCGACCAGCCCGGCCAGGATGATCTGCGCCGTCTTCTGCCGCATGAAGTCGCGGAACCCGTCGCCCCGAGGAGGAGGCGGCGCCGCGGCGGGCACTGTGTGGCTCTGCTGGGTGTCCGCGCTCTGATCCCCGGCTGGGGCCGAGCCGCGTGACGCTTCCTCTTCGTCACGCGGCTCGACATCGCGATCATGATCCGCCATCACGATCTCCCTTTACTCGCCCCACAGGGGCGCTCCCACAACCAAGAGTGCCTGCGGACCCGTAAGACCCGTGTAAGACCTGGGTCGTAGACCGACTTCCAACTCCAGGCGGACAAACGCGCGCCGGGGGTTACATATCGTGAGTGTGTGTTCGGCAGGGTTTGGGCCTGGTCCAAGAGCCACGGCATGCTGGTGGACGCCCTGCGGGTGGCGCCTCTCTTCGTGCTGTGCCTGGGCATGGCGATCCCGTACAGCAGCATCACGCCGCACGACCCGGGCACGTACCTGGGGGTGGCCGGCTATCTGGGCCTTTCAGCGCTGCTGCTGGTGCCGTTGCTGTGGCGGCGCCGGCGTCCGCTGGTCGTCTTCGCGGTCGTCGCGCTGGTCTGCTTCGGCCAGTGGCTCGTGGGCACGGATCCGTTGCCGGCCAACCTGGCGGTCCTGGTCGCGCTCTGGTCGGTGACCTACCTCAGCTCGTTCCGCTGGGCGCTGGCCGCGTGCGCGGTCACCGAGGTGGGCGTGTGGCTGGCGCTGGTGCACTGGGACCAGGTGACGCTCAGCCTGTTCTTCAGCGGTTCGATCCTGGTCGTCACGATCTGGATCACTGGCCTGTACGCCAACACCCGCCGCCGCTACCTGGAGAGCCTGGAGGAACGCGCGGAACGCGCCGAGCGCGAACGCGACCAGCAGGCCAGGATCGCCGCCGCGGCCGAGCGCACCCGCATCGCCAGGGAGCTGCACGACGTGGTGGCGCACAACGTCAGCGTCATGGTGGTCCAGGCCGACGGCGCGGGTTTCGCCATCGACTCCGACCCGGAGCAGGCGCGGCTGGCCGTACGCAACATCTCCAAGACCGGCCGCGCGGCGCTGGCCGAGATGCGCAGGCTGGTCGGCGTGCTGCGCCAGGACGAGGCGCCCGGCACCGACTACCTGCCGCAGCCGGGCCTGGCCCAGCTGGAGGAACTGGTACGGCAGGCCGGCGTGCCCGCCGAGCTGCGCATCGAGGGCCCGCCGTGCGAGCTGCCCGAGGGGCAGCAGCTGGCCGTCTACCGCATCGTGCAGGAGGCGCTGACCAACGCGCTCAAGCACGGCGGCCCCGGCGTGCGCGGCCTGGTGGAGCTGCGGTACGGCGCGGCCGAGCTGACCCTGCGGATCACCGACGACGGCAGGGGCGCGGCGACCCCCAGGAGCGCCGACGGTCACGGCCTGATCGGCATGCGCGAGCGGGTCGGCATGTACGGCGGGGCCGTGTCGGCCGAGCCCAGACCGGGCGGCGGATTCGAGGTCCTGGCCACGCTCCCGGTGGCCGAACGGAAGGCGGCGTAGATGATCAGGGTGATGCTGGTCGACGACCAGGAGCTGCTGCGCGCCGGGTTCCGCATGGTGCTGGGCGCCCAGCCCGACCTGCAGGTCGTGGCCGAGGCGGCCGACGGCGCCGAGGCGCTGGAGAGGCTGGCCACCACCGAGGTGGACGTGGTGCTGATGGACGTGCGCATGCCGCGCATGGACGGCGTGGAGGCCACCGCCCGCATCGACGGGCCCAAGGTGCTGATCCTGACCACGTTCGACCTGGACGAGTACGCCTACGCAGCGATCAAGGCGGGCGCCTCCGGGTTCCTGCTGAAGGACGTGCCGCCGGCCGATCTGGTGGCGGCGATCCGCGCGGTGCACGGCGGCGACGCGGTGATGGCGCCGAGCACGCTGCGGCGGATGTTCGACCGGTTCGCCGCGCAGCTGCCGACCGAGAAGCTGCCGCCGGCGAGCGGGCTGACGCCGCGCGAGCAGGAGGTGCTGCTGATGGTGGCGCGCGGGCTGTCGAACCTGGAGATCGCCGCCGCGCTGGAGGTGGCCGAGGCGACGGTCAAGACGCATCTGGGCAGGATCCTGGCCAAGCTGGAGCTGCGTGACAGGGCTCAGGTCGTGGTGTACGCCTACGAGGCGGGTCTCGTGGTCCCCTCCTATCGGCCGAACGGCTGACTCCGGGTCATCTCACGGCCTACGCGAAGTCCCTCCTCAGGGCCCATATTTCCTGAACATTCCGGCCGTAGCGTGGTTCGCGTTCTGCAACCGACCAAGGAGTGAACGTGACCATCACCGAGACGCGACATGCCGTCGTGGCCCGGGGCCTGACCAAGGTGTACGGGCAGGGCGACGCCCAGGTGCACGCCCTGCGAGGCGTGGACGTGGCCTTCGAGACGGGCGCGTTCACCGCGATCATGGGCCCGTCGGGGTCCGGCAAGTCCACGCTCATGCACTGCCTGGCCGGGCTGGACGCGGCCTCCACCGGGACCATCCACATCGGTGACGTGGAGCTGACCGGGCTGACGGACAAGCAGCTGACGCTGCTGCGGCGTGAGCGGATCGGTTTCATCTTCCAGGCCTTCAACCTGCTGCCGACGCTGACGGCCGAGCAGAACATCCGGCTGCCGCTGGAGATCGCCGGCCGCCAGCCCGACCAGTTGCTGTTCGACCGGGTGATCGAGACGGTCGGGTTGAAGGACCGCCTCAGCCATCGGCCGACCGAGCTGTCGGGCGGCCAGCAGCAGCGCGTGGCCGTGGCCCGCGCGCTGATCAGCAAGCCGCAGGTGATCTTCGCCGACGAGCCGACGGGCAACCTCGACTCCCGCAGCGGCGCCGAGGTGCTGTCGTTCCTGCGGGCGAGCGTGCGAGAGCTGGGTCAGACCATCGTGATGGTGACGCACGACCCGGTGGCCGCCGCCTACGCCGACCGCGTGGTGTTCCTGCGCGACGGCGAGCTGGTCAGCGAGCTGCTGCAGCCGACGCCGCAGTCGGTGCTCGACACGCTCGTGAAGCTGGAGGCGTAGGTGTTCAGGACGGCTCTGGCCGGGCTGCGCGCCCACAAGCTCAGGCTGCTGCTCACGTCGCTGGCGATCACGCTGGGTGTGGGCTTCATCGCGGGCACGTTCGTGCTCACCGACACGATCCAGGCGGGTTTCTCGCAGCGGGTCACGGCGGAGGCCGACAAGGTGGCCGTGGCCGTCGGGGTCAAGGAGTCGCCGGCCGTACTGCCGAAGAAGCTGCTCGAGCAGGTGCGCGGCGTCCAAGGGGTGACCGAGGCGCAGGGCCTGGTCAGGGCGGCCGCGCCGCTGCTCGGCAAGGACGGCAAGGTCGCGGGCAACCTGCCCACCACGGCGATCTCCGTCGTGCCCGGCGCGCTCAACCGCACCACGATCGTCTCGGGGACCGGGCCGGGCAGCGACGACTCGGCGGTGGTCGTGGACAAGAACACGGCCAAGACGCAGGGCATCAAGGTCGGTGACACGGTCGGCGTGCTCGACCCGAAGCAGGGCAGGCACGAGTTCAAGGTCGTCGGCCTGTTCGACACCGGCGTCGACCAGGAGCTGGGCTTCACGGGGGCGCTCGGCTTCACCCAGGCCACCGCTGAGCGGATGACCGGGGCGAAGGGCTTCCACGAGATCGACGTCGCCGGATCCGACCCGGCCGCGCTCAAGCAGGCCATCACGGCCGCCCTGGGCAAGGGCTACACGGTGATGACCGGGCAGGAGCTGGCGGGCCGCCTGGCCCAGGGGGCGGGGGTCAGCACCGAGTTCATGACCGCCGGGCTGCTGCTGTTCGGTGCGGTGGCGATGATGGTGGCGGCGCTGGTCATCTACAACACCTTCAACATCCTGGTGGCCCAGCGGACCAGGGAGATGGCGCTGCTGCGCTGCATCGGGGCGACGCGCAAGCAGGTGTTCGGCTCGATCCTGCTCGAGTCGGCGGTCGTGGGGCTGCTGTCGTCCGTGCTGGGGTTGCTGGCCGGATACGGGCTGGGCACGCTGGCCATGACCGTGCTGCGCGCCTTCGACGCGCCGCTGCCGACGGGTGCCGCGGTCTCGCTGGCGCCCAAGACGATCGCGATCGGGCTGGTCATCGGCCTGGCGGTGACCGTGGGCGCCGCGCTGCTGCCCGCCCGCGCGGCGACCAGGGTGGCGCCCATCGCGGCGCTGCGCACGCAGGTGGAGGAGCAGTCGTTCCGCACCGGGGCGCTGCGCATGGTGTTCGCCGGGCTGTTCCTGCTGGCCGGGATCGGCACGACGGTCGTCGGGGTGATGATGAAGCCGGGCAGCCAGCTGCCGCTGTTCGTGGTGATGGGCGGCGGGGTGCTGACGTTCCTGGCCGTGCTGATCCTCGGGCCGGTGCTGGTCAGGCCGCTGAGCGCGGTCGTCGGGTGGATCCCGGGGCGGCTGTTCGGCGTGCCGGGCAGGCTGGCGGTCGACAACTCGGGCCGCAACCCCAGGCGGGCGGCGACCACCACGGTCGCGCTGACGATCGGCGTGACGCTGATGACGCTCATCTCGGTGATCACCGCCTCCACCCGGGTGACGCTGACGGCCAAGCTGGACAGCCAGTTCCCTGTCGACTACTTGCTGACGACGCAGCAGCGCGACGCGGCGGTCCCCCGCTCGATCGCGGAGGAGCTGCGGACCCGGCCCGAGCTGACCTCGGTGGTGCAGATCCGCGAGAAGGACGCCAAGATCGGCAAGCAGCCCACGTCCGTCGGCACGTTCTCCGGCCCGCTCAAGCCCGCCCTCGTCAGCGGAACCCTGCAGGGCATCGGCCCCGGCCAGGCGGCCGTCGACTCCAAGGCGGCCAAGAACCTGGGCGTACGGCTGGGCGGCACGGTCTCGGTGCGCACGGCCAAGGCGGGAACGGTCCCCCTCAAGGTCGTCGCGATCGTGAACGGCAGCGACTCGCCGCTTCCGGCGGTCACCGTGGCGGAGCCGGTCTTCGACGACTACTTCGGCAAGGTCCCCGACTCGCGGGTCATGGTCAACATCAAGGACGGCATCCCGCCCGACCAGGCCCGCAAGGTCGTGGACGCCGCGGCCGCCGCCTACCCGACGGTCCAGGTGACCAGTTCGACCGACGTGCGCGGCCAGTTCGACGACACGCTCGACATGGTCCTCATGATCGTGACAGGTCTGCTCGGCCTGGCGATCCTCATCTCCCTGCTCGGCATCGCCAACACCCTGTCGCTGTCGGTCCACGAACGCACCAGGGAGTCGGCCCTCCTGCGCGCCCTCGGCCTGACGCGGCCGCAGCTGCGCCGCATGCTGTCGGTGGAGGCCCTGGTCCTGGGGCTGATCGGCGCCCTGGTGGGGGTGGCGCTCGGCACGGTCTTCGGCTGGGCGGCGATCCACACGATGGTCGACGGCGCCCGCTTTTCCGCCCCCGCCGGACAGATCGCCCTGTTCGTGGCGCTGTCGGGCCTGGCAGGTGTCCTGGCCGCCGTGCTGCCCGCCCGCAGAGCCGCCCGTGCCTCGATCGTCGGCTCCTTGGCTGCGGGCTAGCGGCCGGATGAGACCAGTGCGGGGCGGTCAGGCGGGTTGCAACTCCTCGCCGCCCCGCACTTTCACCTCGGAGCGCGGTCCGGCCACTGGGCGGCCACGGTTTCGGGGTCGAGCAGCGGCCGGATCGCCACCTCGCCGGTGGTCGCGTCGATGACGATGCAGGCGCCGCCCGCGGTGGCGGGCAGGGCGGCCGGGTCGTCGGGGTCCGGCTCGCGGATCCAGGCCACGTGGCCGCCGGGGAAGGCGTGGACGCCGACCGTGACGGGGTCGTCGGCCGGCCGTACGCCGTTGAAGTACTCCTCCGCGAGGGCCCGCGCCTGGTCCAGGTTCATCGGGGCTGTCCTTCCCTGTCGAGGATGACGGAGAAGACGCCTGTCACGTTGGTGTAGGGCGGTTCGACGGCCATGTGGCCGCGCAGGGCGTCGATCCAGACGACCTCGCCGTGGTGGTTGACCGCGTTCCAGGCGTGCGCGCCGCCCGACGGCCAGCGCACCACGATCACCGCGGCGGCGCCGTGACCGGCCTCGATGAGCCGCCGCGCCAGCAGCGGGTAGGCGTGCCGCCCCTGGCCGGCGCACTGGATCGGATGGCCGGCCCAGCGCTCGATCCTGGCCGTGCCGCCGGTCTCGCCGGACAGCAGCGGCCTGCCGAGCCTGTCGTACTCAGGTGTCCTGGCCGCGGCCGCGGCGGGCTCGCCGTGCCAGGTCGACAGGACGGCCAGCGCGCAGTCGACGGCGTTGGACGCGCGGAACGGGTCGTCGGCCGGCCCGCCGCCGTTGATGAGCCGCACCCAGGTGCCGCGCGGGTCGGGGAAACGCGTGCCGGTCGGCACCGCCCGCGCCAGGTCCCGCTCGACCTGCGGGTCGGGTGGCGCGAGCCCGCCCGCCGTCCCGTACGGCCGGCAGTCGGCGAGCCGTGGCGGCCGCCCTTCCCTGTCGAACCAGTCGCGGACGCCCGGCGCCGGGGCGCGCTCCTGCGGCGAGCCGTCCTCGGCGGCGCGCTCGTAGTCGAGCCACCGCAACCCATCGCCCACCATCGGGTTGTACTGCCCGCCGCCCGGGACCACGTCCTGCCTCCTGTCACGACCGACCACCGATCGTATGCGGACGATCACGCTCAGGAGGCAGGATCGGGAAAAGTCACGCGACGTTCACGCCGATGGTGTGCCAGCCGGAGGCCCCGTCGGGCGCGGGGAGCGCCTCCTGCTCGGTCTGCGTGCGGCCCGCCGCGTCGGTGGCCCGCACCTGGATCGTGTGCGCCCCGGAGGTGGCGTCCCAGTCGAGCATCCACTGCCGCCAGGTGTCGGGCCCCGGGACCGAGGCCAGCCTGGCCTGCCGCCACGGGCCGTTGTCCACCCGCACCTCGACCGCGGAGATCCCGGTGTGCTGCGCCCACGCCACCCCGGCGATGACCGTGCGGCCGGCCTTCAGGCTCGCGCTGTCCCCGGGCACGTCGATGCGCGACTCGGTCTTGATCGGCCCCTTGGCCGCCCACCCGCGCGGCGTCCAGTAGGCCTGGTCCCTGTCGAACCTGGTCACCTTGATGTCCACCACCCACTTGGTGGCCGACACGTACCCGTACAGCCCTGGCACGACCTGGCGAACGGGGAAGCCGTGCTCGGTCGGCAGCACCTCGCCGTTCATCGAGAAGGCGAACAGCGCGTCCCTGCCGTCCATGACCACGTCGACGGGCGTGCCGGCGGTGAAGCCGTCGTCGGAGGTGGACAGCAGCATGTCGGCGCCGGACTGCAGGCCCGCCTCGCGCAGCACGTCGGCCATCCGCACGCCCAGCCAGCGGGCGTTGCCCGCGTACGGGCCGCCGACCTCGTTGGACACGCACGTCAGCGTGACGTAGGCCTCGGTGAGCGGGCGCCTGAGCAGGTCGTCGAAGGTGAGCTCGATCGGGCGGTCGACCATGCCGTGGATGCGCAGCTTCCAGGCCCGGGGGTCGACCTGGGGGACGATGAGGGCGGTGTCCACCCGGTAGAAGTCCCGATTTTTCGTGATGAAGGAGGACAGGCCGTTGACGTGGAAGTCGGTACCGGCAGGCAACGGTACGGCGGTCGCGCGAGGCAGCGCGAGGCTGCCCCTGGCCATGTCCACGGCCTTGCGCCCGCCCAGTACCTGCCCCGCCACGGTCCCGACCCCGGCCACGACGACGCCTGTCGCGACCCCGGTCAGCAGCCGCCGCCGGTCGAAGGCGTAGAGCTCGTCCCCCGCCCGCATCACCGCGGGCCGTTCGGCTTCCTGCGTCTGCTGTTCGTGGACGTCCTCGGGACTGGGCCGCCGGGTGACGGCGCGGTTCATCAGCCATGCGAGCACCCACATGCCCGCGATCACGCCCACGATGGTCGGGACCACGTCGACCAGAGCGGCGCCCGGCCTGGTCAGCACGGCCGCCACGCCCACGACTCCGAACGCGGCCAGCCCGAGCAGGCCGTACAGAACCCGGCGCCTGGCCAGCACCCCGAGCCCGGCCGCGATCAGCGCGATCACCACGAGCATGCCGCCGAGCAGCGCGGTCTTGTCGTAGGAGCCGAAGGTGTTGATCGCGAAATCTTTGACCGGCGGGGGCGTCAGGTCGATCGCGGAGTCGCCGACCGCGACCACCGGTGACGTCTCGGGCTTGATGAACCCGGCCACGAGCTGCGCCACACCGAGCGCCACCGCGCCGGAGACCAGCCCGGCCAGCGCGGCCGCCCATACTGGAACCACTTTCACGCCATCGACGCTACGCCCGCCGGGGGTCCGGAGTTCTTACGCCCCGGTTACAGCGGCTCCGGCTAGCTGAGCAGTTCCCGGACGATCGGCGCGAGCGCGCGGAAGGCCCGGCCGCGGTGGCTGATGGCGTCCTTCTCCCCGGCCGTCAGCTCGGCGGTCGTACGACTGTCGCCCTCGGGCACGAAGATGGGGTCGTAGCCGAACCCGTTGGTGCCGCGCGGCTCACGGATGAGCCTGCCCGGCAGGATGCCCTCCACCGTGCGCTGCCCGCCGTCGGGCAGGGCCAGCGCGGCGCAGCAGGTGAAGTGTGCGCCCAGATGCCGCTCCGGCACGTCGGAGACCTGGGCGAGCAGCAGCTCCAGGTTGCCCCGGTCGTCGCCGTGCCGCCCGGCCCAGCGGGCGGAGAACACGCCCGGCATGCCGTTCAGCACGTCGACGCACAACCCGGAGTCGTCGGCCACCGCGGGCAGGCCGGCGGCCTGGGCGACGGCGTGCGCCTTGAGCAGCGCGTTCTCCTCGAACGTGACGCCGGTCTCGACGACGTCCTCGATGTCGGGGAACTCCTCCAGGCCCACGATGTCGAAGCCGGACAGAATGCGCCGCAGCTCGGCGATCTTGCCGGGGTTGCGGGTGGCGAGCACGATCTTCACGACGCCAGGGCCTCACGCTGGATCAGCGTCAGCTGCTCGCAGCCGATCACGGCCAGGTCGAGCAGCTGGTCGAGCGCGCCGCGGTCGAAGGGGGCGCCCTCGGCGGTGCCCTGCACCTCGACGAAGCTGCCGTCGCCGGTCATGACCACGTTCATGTCGGTCTCGGCGGACACGTCCTCGGAGTAGCACAGGTCGAGCATCGGCACCGAGCCGACCACGCCCACCGACACCGCCGCGACCGAGCCGACCAGCGGGTCGCCCGGGCACATCTTGCGCTCGCGCATCCAGGCGACGGCGTCGGCCAGCGCGACGTAGGCGCCGGTGATCGCGGCGGTCCTGGTGCCGCCGTCGGCCTGCAGCACGTCACAGTCGATCAGCACCGAGTTCTCGCCCAGCGCCTTGTAGTCGACGCAGGCGCGCAGCGAGCGGCCGATCAGGCGGGAGATCTCGTGGGTGCGGCCGCCGATCTTGCCGCGCACGGACTCGCGCTCGTTGCGGGTGTTGGTGGCCCTGGGCAGCATCGCGTACTCGGCGGTCACCCAGCCCTGCCCGCTGCCGCGCCGCCAGCGCGGCACGCTGTCCTGGACGGACGCCGCGACCAGCACCCTGGTGCCGCCGAACTCCACCAGCACCGAGCCCTCGGCATGGCTGATCCAGTTGCGCGTGATCGTGACCGGCCGAAGTTGACTGGGGGTGCGTCCATCCTGTCGAGACATGCAGATCACCCTATCTCCGGCTCGACATGCCCTTGACCGAATGTGTTCACCACAGCGATCCTTACGCAATGACAATGGGGGTGTTGCGGAACCCTGACTTTCTCCGCTTCCTCAGCTCGCATGTCGCCAACGAACTCGGAGCGAACGTCGCGCGGGTGGCCCTCCCCCTGGTCGCAGTGGTGATCCTGCACGCCAGCCCGCTGGAAGTCGGCACGCTGTCCGCGTTACAGACCACCGCGTTCCTGCTCATCGGCTTACCCGCGGGGGTGTGGGTCGACAGGATGCGCAAACGGCGCGTGATGATGGGCGCCGACGCGGCCAGGTTCCTGCTGCTCGGTAGCATCCCGCTGGCGGAGTCGTTCGGGCTGCTTTCGATCCAGATGCTGTTCGCGGTCGCCCTGCTGGCGGGGGCGGCGCAGGTGTTCAACGACGTGGCGGACCAGACCTACCTGCCCGACCTGGTGCATCGGGAGAACCTGAGCAACGGCAACGCCAAGCTGGAGACCGTCAGGTCGGGCGGCATGCTGGCAGGCCCCAGCCTCGGCGGTCTGCTGGTGGAGCTGCTCGGCGCGCCGCGGACGCTGCTGGCCACCGCGCTGGCCTCGCTCGGGTCGCTGCTGTTCCTCGGCACCATCAAGGAGCCCGACCGCGAGCCCCACCTCACCGAGCGCGGCGGGCTGACCCGGGGCATCGGCGAGGGGCTCGCGTTCGTCTGGCGCGACCGGCTGCTGCGCGTGATCGTCATGACCACGGCCTACACGAACCTGTGCATCAACGGCGTGCTCGGGCTGTCGGTGCTGTTCCTGTCCGACGTGGTCAAACTGCAGCCCGGCGTGATCGGCGTGCTGCTCATGTCGGGCGCCGTCGGCGGGCTGCTCGGCGGCTTCACCAGCGGCTATCTCATCAGGAGGTACGGCACGGCCAGGGTGATGTTCCTGGCCATGGTGATCAGCTCACCGTTCGGCCTGCTGCTGCCGATGACGCACGCCGACTGGCGGGTGTGCTTCTTCACGATCACCTCCATCGGGCTGTCGTGGGGCGCGATGCTCTACAACGTCGGCCAGGTCACCTACCGCCAGACCGTCGCGCCCGAGCACCTGCTTGGGCGGGTCAACGCCACCGTGCGGTTCGTGGTGTGGGGCACCATGCCGATCGGGGCGCTGCTCGGTGGCCTGCTGGCCCAGCATCTGGGCGTGCGCGACGCGCTGTGGCTGCTGATGAGCTTCCGGCTGGTGGGTTTCCTGCCGTTGCTGTTCTCCCCGCTGCCGTACGTGCGCGACTTCTCCGAGCTGCGGGCCAAGTCCTAGCCGCGGGCCAGCTCGTAGACCGCGCCGCTGCGCGCCAGCTCGATCGGCCCGCCGTACCCGCCGCGGGTGGCGTCATCCAGCACCCTGGTCTGGTCGTTCCAGGGCACCAGGTGGGTGAGCACCAGCCTGGACACCCCGGCCTTCGCCGCGTGCTCGGCCGCCTGGCGGCCCGACAGGTGCAGGTCGGTGGGCAGGTCGGGCTTGTCGAGGAACGACGCCTCGCACAGCAGCAGGTCGGCGCCCTCGGCCAGCTTCACCAGTTCCGCGGACTCGCCGGTGTCACCCGAGTAGGCCACGCTGGTGCCGCCGTGCATGACGCGGAAGCCGTACGCCTCGACCGGGTGGTTGACCAGCCCGGCGGCCACGGTGAACGGGCCGGCCTCGAAGATGCCCGGCGCCAGTGGCACGAAGTCGAAGGCGGTCTCCATGCCGGGCTCCTCCGGCATGCCGTAGGCGGCGGCCATCCTGCGCGGGGCGTCGGCCGGCGCGTACACGGGGATCCTCGGGTACGGCGCGGCGGGGCCGTAGGTGCGGGCGACGTGGTAGCCGCACAGGTCGAGGCAGTGGTCCGCGTGCAGGTGCGACAGGCAGATGGCGTCCACGTCGTAGAGCCCGATATGCCGTTGGAGCGCTCCCAGCGACCCACTCCCGAA
Organism: Nonomuraea sediminis; assembly: GCF_018531495.1. Classification (GTDB taxonomy): domain Bacteria; phylum Actinomycetota; class Actinomycetes; order Streptosporangiales; family Streptosporangiaceae; genus Nonomuraea; species Nonomuraea sediminis. Next base: position 985,533 of record NZ_JAHDTI010000004.1, on the reverse strand, counting down.
GTCGAGCAGCAACCGGAACCCCTCGGCCTCCAGCAGGTAGCAGGAAGCGGGGCTGTCGGGCCCGGGGAAGCTTCCCGAGCAGCCGACGATGGTCACCTTCATGCGGGCCTCCCATCAGAGGTGGTACCCCCTGGGTTGGTCGTCGAGTTCCACTCGACTATCTCGACCGTATCGATCTCCGGGCCCAGGAAGCGCTGCCCGAGCTGGGCGAAGAGCAGGGAGTCGCCGGTGGCGCGGAACCGGTGCCGGGGGGTGGCGTCGGTCCCTGCGGCCAAGCCGCGGTCGTGCAGGACGCGGTAGACGTCCTTGGCCGTCTCGTCGGCGCTGGAGACGAGCGTGACGCCGTCTCCCGCGACGTAGGAGATGGCCCCGGTGAGCAGCGGGTAGTGCGTGCAGCCGAGGATGACCGTGTCACAGTCGGCGGCCTGGATGGGCACCAGGTACTCGCGTACCACCTCGATGAGTTCCTCGCTCATCGTCTCGCCGCGCTCGACGTACTCCACCAGGAGCGGGGCGGCCACTCCTGTGAGCTTGACGTCGGGTGCGGCGGCGAAGGCGTCGTCGTAGGCCATCGACGCGATGGTGGCGCTGGTGGCGATCACGCCCACCCGGCCGTTACGGGTGGCACGCACGGCCCTGCGGGTGGCGGGCTGGATCACCTCGACCACCGGCACGTCGTAGCGCTCGCGGGCGTCCCGCAGGACGGCGGAGCTCGCGCTGTTGCACGCGATCACGAGCATCTTGACCCCGCTGTCGACGAGGTGGTCCATCACCTCGAGGGCGTACCTGCGCAGTTCGGCGATGCGTTTGGGGCCGTAGGGCTGGTTGGCGGTGTCGGCGACGTAGGTGATGGACTCGTGAGGCAGCTGATCGATGATCGCTCTGGCGACCGTCAGGCCGCCCACCCCGCTGTCGAAGATTCCGATGCTCGCGTCAGGCACGACTCCGAGGGTAAGCGACCTGCTACGACTTCACTGCGTAAGAATGCTCACAGTGCTGTCCGTGTTACCCACGTCCCACCCGCGCCAGCTGGCGTGACTGGGCGACCAGGCGGCCCGCGGAGTCCCAGACCTCGACCTCCTCGTCGAACCAGCCGTCGGAGACGAGGCGGCCGGTGCCGTGCAGGGTGAGCCAGCCGGGCGCGGGCAGGGCGCGCAGGTGCCAGGTGAGGTCGACGGTCGGCGCCCAGCCGCGGGCGCCGGCGGAGAAGACGACCGGCGGGAGGGCGTCGACGGCCAGCGCCATCACGTACGGGTCGGGGTCCTGGGGTTCCGACATGCGGAAGTAGGCGCGCGACTCCGGCCTGCCGGTGGGCTCGCCCTTGAGCCAGCCGATCGTGGGCGGGTCGAAGCGGAGCTCCATCTGGGCGTTGAGCGTCATGTTCGACTCGGGCTTGGGATCAGGTAGCTGCACGCACTCCTCGATCGGCGGCATGTGCGGCGCCTGGTCGCTGTAGACCGGCTCGGCCTCGCGCAGGGTGGCCGTCGTGATCAGGCCTTCGATCTGCGGAACGCCGTCCTGCAGGAGCGTGGCCCTGGTGAACGCCGCGGTCTTGCCCGCCTTCAGCTGCTGCAGCCGCACCTGCGCCGGGCCCACGACCGGGGCCTTGAGGAACTGCGCGGTCTGGCTCACCGCGTGCTCGAACGGCGAGGCGTCCACCGCCGCGCGCAGGATCACCGCCATGAGGTATCCGCCGTTGAGGGGCACGCCGATCGCGTAGCCCGGATCGAGGCAGACGTCATAGGTGTTCTCGTCGACCCTGATCGCCTGGGTGGCCTCGTCGAACTTCGTCATGCGCCAACTCCCGAATATAATTCTATTAGGCCCCATACTCTACGGCATCGGTCCATCAGCGCGCCTACCTGCGAAAACGTGATTCGGCTGCAAGAGTCTCGATCATGGCAGGTGTTTCCGAACTCATGGGTCAGTCCGTCTGGGACTGCCGGGGGGTGTGGGTCGGTCACGTCGTCGACGTTCGCGTGGTCAAGCACAAGGGCGAGATGCGGCACTCGGTGTACGGGCTGCTCGTCTCGGGCCTGCGCGGGCCCGTGTTCATGGGGCTGACCAGGGGGCGCGAGGGGCGCTTCGGGTGGCTGTCGGAGTGGCTGGCGAGGATCGTCTACGTGGGGTGCACGTTCGTGCCCTGGGACACGGTGGACGCATACGGCGAGGGTGAGGTGTTCCTCAAGGCGACGCGAAAGGAGCTGAACCGCGTGTAGATCGGACTTCAGTCTCTTGCAAGCGGCCTGATAGCAACATCAGCTACGTTCACAGTGGCCAATATCCACATTTGTGAGTTGAGTGATGTCTGCTAACAATCCCCCGAATGGTCAGGATCCGGAGAGGACGACGGCCTACCGCTGGGAGCAGGGCCAGCAACCGTCTGCGAATCCTCCCACGATGCCGCTCGGCCAGCCGTACCCGCCGCAGCAGCCCTACCAGCAGCAGCAGCAGCCTTACCAGCCGCCGCAACAGCAGCAGTACGGCCCGCCGCAGTACGGCGGCCAGCAGGCCTACGGGCAGCAGGCGTCCTCGGGGCAGCAGTCCGCCTACGGGCAGCAGGCGTCCTACGGCCAGCAGGACTACGGCCAGCAGGGTTATGCCCAGCAAGGCTACGGCCAGCAAGGATATGGCCAGCAGCAGGTGCACTACGGCCAGCAGCCCGAGTACGGCCAGGCCGAGCAGTTGGGCTGGCAGCAGGCTCCCGGGGGTCCGGGCGAGCCGAAGAAGGGCCGCAAGGGTTGGATCATCGCGATCGCCGCGGCGGTGGCCGTGCTGCTGCTCGGCGGCGGCGCGTACGCCGTGGTGGGCGCCATCGGCGGGGGCGGCACCCAGCCGCAGGAGGTCCTGCCGCCCAACTCCTTCGCCTACGTGCGCCTCGACCTGGACCCGGCGGCCAACCAGAAGCTCGCGCTGTTCCAGCTCGGCAGGAAGTTCACCGTCACCAAGGACGCCTTCACCGGCGAGGACCCGCGCCAGGCGCTGTTCAACGCGATGAAGAGCGATGACGACAAGCTGTCCAAGCTCGACTTCGCCAGGGACGTCGACCCGTGGCTGGGCAGCAGGATCGGCCTGGCGGCCGTGCCCGGCAAGTCGGCCGATGAGCCCGACTTCGCGGTGGCCGTCCAGGTCAAGGACCAGGATCAGGCCCGCGCCGGCATCAAGAAGCTGATGGGCGAGGAGAAGTACGGCCTGTCCTTCCGCGACGACTACGCGCTGGTCACCTCCACGCAGGCGCTGGCCGACCAGTACGCGCAGGCCCAGGGCAGCCTGGCCGACAACAAGGACTTCAGCGACGACCTCGGCGCCGTGGGCGAGCAGGGCGTGCTGTCCTTCTGGTCCAACATCGGGCAGGCCGCGCAGCTGGGCCGCGCCACGATGACGCCGGAGGAGGTCAAGGCGTTCGAGCAGTTCAAGAACGCCCGCTTCGCCGGTGCGCTGCGCTTCGACAGCGCCTACGCCGAACTGGCGGGCGTGCTGCGCGGGGCCGAGGGCCTGGCCGCGGGCGACCTGGAGAACGCCGACCTGAGCAAGCTGCCCGCCTCCACCGCGGGCGCGCTGTCGATCTCCGGCCTGGACCAGATCGTCACCAAGCAGTGGGCCAAGATCCAGGAGTCCGCAGCCGCCACGCCGGCGGGCGAGCAGTTCAAGCAGTTCGTCGAGCAGGCCAAGTCGCAGTACGGCCTGCAGCTCCCCGACGACCTGGCCACGGTGCTCGGCAAGAACCTGACGGTCGCCGTGGACAGCCAGGGCCTGGACGGCGAAACCCCCAACGCCGGCGTCCGCATCGTGACCGACCCCGCCAAGGCGCAGGCCGTGGTGGACAAGGTCGAGAAGGCCATCACCGCGAACTCGGGCGGCCAGCCCGCGCCGCAGCTGGCCAAGGTTCCCGGTGACGGCACGCTGACGCTCGCCACGACGCAGGACTACGCCAAGAAGCTGTCCGAGGACGGCACGCTGGGCGACAGCGAGGCGTTCAAGACGGCGATCCCCGACGCGGGTTCCGACACCTTCGCGCTCTTCGTGGACCTGGACAAGGTCGAGAAGTACTACCTGCAGGGCATGGAGGGCGACGACAAGGCCAACCTGGAGAAGCTGCGCGCGGTCGGCCTGAGCGGCAAGCAGACCGACACGGAGGCGACTTTCTCCCTGCGCGTCCTGTTCAACTAGCGCTCACAAGGGCCGGCCTTCGGGTCGGCCCGGCTCAGGAAAAGGGGCCGGCGCTGAGCCTGGCCCCTTTTCTCATGCCCAGAGCTGGCCTTCGAGGCGTTCCTCGGCCTCTTCGAGAGTGCCCTCGTAGGCGCCGGTCGACAGGTACTTCCAGCCGCCGTCGGCCACCACGAACACCACGTCGGCCCGCTCGCCCGCCTTGACCGCCTTGGCGGCCACGCCGAGCGCGGCGTGCAGGGCGGCGCCGGTGGAGACCCCGGCGAAGATGCCCTCAGCGGCCAGCAGCTCCCGGGTACGGCGCAGCGCGTCGGCCGAGCCCACCGAGTAGCGGGTGGTCAGCACGCTCTCGTCGTACAGCTCGGGGATGAAGCCCTCGTCCACGTTCCGCAGGCCGTACACCAGCTCGCCGTACCGTGGCTCGGCGGCGACGATCTGCACGCCGGGGACCCGCTCGCGCAGGAAGCGGCCGACGCCCATGAGCGTGCCCGTGGTGCCGAGCCCGGCCACGAAGTGCGTGACCGTGGGCAGGTCCTCGAGGATCTCCGGGCCCGTGCCCTCGTAGTGCGAGCGCCAGTTGGCCGGGTTGCCGTACTGGTAGAGCATCACCCAGGACGGGTTGTCGGCAGCCAGGCCCTTGGCGACGCGGACCGCCTCGTTGGAGCCGCCCGCCGCGGGCGAGGAGATGATCTGCGCGCCCCACATGCGCAGCAGCTGGCGGCGCTCCTCGGAGGTGTTCTCCGGCATCACGCAGATCAGCTTGTAGCCCTTGAGCTTGGCGGACATGGCCAGCGAGATGCCGGTGTTGCCGCTGGTGGGCTCCAGGATGGTGCAGCCGGGGGTGAGCAGGCCGTCCTTCTCCGCCTGCTCGATCATCCACAGCGCGGGGCGGTCCTTGATCGACCCGGTCGGGTTGCGGTCCTCCAGCTTGGCCCAGACCCGCACGTCCTCCGACGGCGAGAGCCTGGGCAAACCGACCAGAGGGGTGCGCCCGACCGAGTCGATCAGCGAGTCGAAGCGCATGTCACCCGCCGGCGACAGCGGGAAGCACGGTCACCGTGTCGCCATCGGCGACCGGGGTGCCCAGCCCGCCGAGGAAGCGCACGTCCTCGTCGTTCAGATACACGTTGACGAACCTGCGCAGGTTACCCTGGTCGACCAGGCGCTCCTTGATGCCCGGGTGCTGGGCTTCCAGGTTGCTGATCAGCTCGTCGAGGGTGGCGCCCTCGGCGTTGACGGCCTTGGCGCCGTCGGTGTAGTTGCGCAGAATGGTCGGAATGCGAACCTCGATGGCCATCGAGCTCAGTCTCCTCGGATGAAGTCGTCCCACCGGAGCAACACCGGTGGCTGGATGCGGATTCCAGGTCAGCGACAGTCGTAGACGACGACGGCCGGGGTATGCGCGAAGAGGTAACTCTGCACCGGCCGGACCATCATGGGAGAAACCTTACCTCTTCCTCGGTAATCACCCCATCGAGGATCCGGTAGGAGCGGAACTCCGCCTTGTCCTCCTCACGGGTGGACACCAGGACGTAGTGGGCGTCGGGCTCGGAGGCGTAGGTGACGTCCGTGCGGGACGGGTACGCCTCGGTCGCCGTGTGGGAGTGGTAGATCACGACCGGGGTCTCGTCGCGGTCGTCCATCTCCCGCCACACGCGCAGCTGCTCGAGGGAGTCGAAGCGGTAGAACGTGGGCGAGCGCTCGGCGTTCTCCATCGGGACGAACCGCTCGGGCACGCCGTCGCGCCCCGCGATCACGCCGCACGCCTCGTCGGGATGGTCGGCCCTGGCATGGGCGATGATCTTGTCGGCCAGGTCCTGCGAGATGGACAGCATGCGGGGAAATTACCACCCTTGAATCGGACACTGTGCTCTGAGCGCTCTGGTAGGCCGCTCCGCGGCCTACCAGAGCGCTCGGACGAGGCTGTCCTGCAGGTAGGTGAGCCAGTCGTAGGTGACGTAGGCCGGGTATCGCGGGTCGTCCTCCGACATCGAGGCGATCTCGTCGTGGATCTCCTCGGTGACCTCCAGGCGGGTCCCCAACGCCAGCCGTACGTCGTTGAGTGAGCGCAGCCAGGCCTGGGCCTGCTCGGGCGTCAGCTCGCTGCGGCCGGCCTTGGCGGTGTCGAGCATGGTCTGGGCGTCGGCCCGCTTGCCGTCGCGCAGCGTCGCCTCGGTGTAGCGGCGGAAATCGGCCGCCTCGTCGGCGTCCTGGTAGGCCGCGGGGAACAGGCGGGCCAGCACCGGATCCGACGGCGCCTCGGCCGCGCCGATGCCCAGCGCCCGCTCCAGCGGGTCCTCGCTGGTCTGGCCCGGGGTGATCAGGCCGAGCACCTGGGTGACGAGCGAACGCAGGATCGACACCTCGGCGGGCTCGAACTCCGCCACCACGCCGCCGCCCCTGCGAGCGGAGAATCCGGAGCTCACCGGTGCCGCCTCATTTGATCGAGTCCGACTGGAGCGTCGCCCACAGGCCGTAGGAGTGAAGAATCTGCACATCGCGTTCCATTTCTTCACGCGTGCCGGATGAGACGACGGCCTTGCCCTTGCGGTGGACGTCCAGCATGAGCTTCTCGGCCTTCTCCTTCGTGTAGCCGAAGACCGTTTGGAAGACATAGGTCACATACGACATGAGGTTGACCGGGTCATTCCAAACGATGGTCACCCATGGCAGATCGGGCCGGACGTCCGCTGATGGACGCTCGACGGCGATTGGAGCGGTGCTACCCACATCCCCGAGTCTGCCCTATCTGGGCCGTAGTCTTCGAGTCGTGACTATGCCCATGAGCACTGCGTTGCTCACAGATCACTATGAGCTGACGATGTTGCAGGCCGCGCTGCGCAGTGGCGCCGCTCACCGGCGCGCGGTTTTCGAGGTATTCGCCCGGCATCTCCCCGGCGGGCGTCGCTACGGGGTTGTCGCTGGTACGGGACGTGTCCTGGAGGAGATACAACGCTTCCGCTTCGGTGACGAGGAGCTGACCTTCCTGCGGGAGAACCACGTGGTCGACGAGGCGACCCTGGCGTTTCTCGCCGATTACCGCTTTTCCGGGAATGTGTACGGCTACCGCGAGGGCGATCTCTACTTCCCCGCCTCCCCCATCCTGGTCGTGGAGGGCACCTTCGCCGAGGCCGTGCTCCTGGAGACCCTCATTCTGTCCACGCTGAACCACGACTGCGCCATCGCCTCGGCCGCCTCCCGGATGGTCAACGCGGCGGGCAAGCGGCCGCTGATCGAGATGGGGTCGCGACGCACCCACGAGTGGGCCGCCGTGGCCGCCGCCAGAGCCGCCTACATCTCCGGGTTCTCCTCCAGCTCGAACCTGATGGCCGGGCACCGCTACGGCGTGCCCACGGCCGGCACCGCGGCGCACGCGTTCACGCTGCTGCACGACTCCGAGCGGGCCGCCTTCCAGGCCCAGGTGGACTCGCTCGGCCCGGAGACGACGCTGCTCGTCGACACCTACGACGTGCCCGAGGCCGTACGGACCGCGGTCGAGCTGGTGGGCCCCACGCTCGGCGCGGTCAGGATCGACTCCGGCGACCTGGCGGCCGCCGCCCAGGAGGTGCGCGAGCAACTCGACGCGCTCGGCGCCTTCAAGACCCGCATCCTGGTCACCTCCGACCTGGACGAGTACGCCATCGCCGCGCTGGCGGCCGCCCCCGTTGACGCCTACGGGGTGGGCACCTCGCTGGTCACCGGGTCGGGAGTGCCGACCGCCGCGCTGGTCTACAAGCTGGTGGCCCGCGAGTCGGCCGGCGGCAAGCTGGAGCCGGTGGCCAAGCGGTCGGTCGGCAAGCCCTCCAGGGGCGGGCGCAAGCAGGCCTACCGGCTGCGCGACGAGGCCGGCCACTGGGACACCGAGCTGATCACCACGTCCGGGCTGGAGCCCGAGGGCGGGGAGCCGCTGCTGCACCCGATGGTCGTCGAGGGCGAGGTGGTCGGCGCCGAGTCGCTGGAGGCGGCCAGGGACCGGCACCGCCAGGTGGTCGCCCAGCTGCCGCTCGAGGCGTTGCACCTGGGCAGGGGGTATGCGGCGCTCCCCACGGAGTTCGCCTGACGTATCGTGCTGGTATGGGCAGCGCGCTGATCATCGTTGACGTGCAGAACGACTTCTGCGAAGGCGGCAGCCTGCCGGTGGCGGGCGGCTCGGAGGTCGCGGCGGCGATCACCAGACACGTGGCCGACCACGGCTACTCCCATGTGGTGGCCACCCGCGACTACCACGTCGACCCGGGGGAGCACTTCTCCGACACGCCCAACTACGCCACCAGCTGGCCCGCGCACTGCGTGGCCGGCACGCCCGGGGCGGACTTCCACCCGGCCTTCGACGTGTCGGCGGTGGAGGAGGTCTTCAGCAAGGGCTCCGGCAAGGCGGCCTACAGCGGCTTCGAGGGCACCTCGGGCGACGGGGTGCCGCTGGCCCAGTGGCTGAACGAGCGCGGCGTCCACGAGGTGGACATCGTGGGCATCGCCACGGACCACTGCGTCCGGGCCACCGCGCTCGACGCGGTCACGCACGGGCTCGCCGTACGGGTGCTGCTCGACCTGACGGCCGGGGTGGCGCGGCAGACCACGCAGGCGGCGATCGCGGAGCTCGTCGCCGCGGGGGCGACCCTGAAGGGGGCGCCGGTGGTGCGACCCGCCGAGTAGCGTACACAGTGCGTCACGCTGAGTTCATGTGATATCCAAGACAGCGACAGCTCTCCGGAGTGGAGCTAGTACGGAGAGTCACATGTCTCAGTCCACGTATGGGGTCCTTCATGCTCGCCTACTCGCTCGGCCTTGCCTGGTTGCTCCTCGCCCCGTTCAGCCTCTGGGTCCTCGTCCGGGGTCGTAACCTCGCCAGGATCGGCGCGTTGGCCACGCTCGCCCTGCTCGAGGGCGGCACGATCATGCTCGACGCCGCCCACAAGGCCGACCTGGGCCCCGCCGTCGTCGCCCACGACGTCATCCCGCCGACGCCCAAGGCCTGCGCGGAGCGCATGCCGGTGCCTTCCGAGGCCCGCGTCCACGACGGGCTCACGCTGTCCTGGCCCGCCGCGCCCGACGAGTGCGACACGGCCAAGGTCGTCCTGCGCCACAACGGCCACCGGCTGCGCGTCTGGGTCCACGAGGGCCCCCTCCAGGGCACCCACTCAGGAGTCCAAACCCTCCCGGTCCACGTCACCTCCGGCTCAGCCACCCTCCACGTGCCGCTCGACCTACCTCCCAAACACCACTACCAGCCCATAGACGGCCGGTCCGGCCACCGCATCCCCCGCTCCTAACCCCTCAAGCACGGCAAGCCCCAACCGCGCCACTCCCAACCCCACACCCCTCGACCACCCGCCACCACATTCCTGACCACCGCCACGATCCTTGGCCACCCGCCGTACAGGGCGCCGACAATCACCAACCCGCGCCCCCGCCGACCCGGCGCCTGCGTGGCCGCGCTACAACGCCACCGGGCGATCCCTGACGCCCGGTCCTTGGACACCCGCCGTACAGGGCGCCGAGCATCGCCGACCCACGTCCCACCGACCCGGCGCCTGGAAGGCGCGCTACGACGCCGGCGGGCTATCACTGACGCCTGGGGGACGGACGACCTTCCCTGCGCGTCCCGGCGTCCCGCCCCTGGGCACTCCCCGCACGCTCCTTGACCACCGTGGCCACGATCCCTGGACGCCCGCCGTACAAGGCGCCACGGTCCCTGGATGTCCGCCGTACGAGGTGCTGTGGGCGGCCTAGCTGGGTAGCGGGCGGTTCCCGCATGCTTCTTGGCGGGGCGACGTTGCTTGGGGTGGGGTTAGCGGCGGGTGGTGGCCCAGGTGCGGATTTTGTTGATGCGGTCCTGGATCTGGTCGGCGGTGGCCTGGGCGATGGGGGGGCCGCCGCAGGCGCGGCGTAGTTCCGAGTGGATCACGCCGTGGGGTTGGCCGGTGCGGTGGTTCCAGGCGCCGACGAGGCCGTTGAGTTCGCGGCGGAGTTCGGCGATCTGCTCGTGGGGAGCCAGGCGCTCGGCGGGCTCCGCGGCGGCGGTCTTGCGTTTGGCCGCCTGCTGGTCGGACTGGCGCTTGCGGAGCAGGGTGGCCACCTGGTCGGGCTCCAGCAGGCCGGGCAGGCCGAGGAAGTCCTCCTCCTCGGCCGAGCCGACCTCGGCGCCGGTGCCGAACTCGCCGCCGTCGAACAGGACGCGGTCGAAGGTGGCCGAGGTCTCCATCGTCTCGAAGGGCAACTCGTCGCCGAGGACGTCGGGGTTGTCCTTCTGCCTGTTGGCCTGCTCGAGCAGGCTGTCGTCGAGGCCGTCCTCCGGCGGGCGCTTGTTGAGGACGTGGTCGCGCTCGACCTCCATCTCGTTGGCCAGGCCCATGAGGGTCGGCACCGAGGGCAGGAAGACCGAGGCGGTCTCGCCGCGCTTGCGGGCCCGCACGAAGCGGCCCACGGCCTGGGCGAAGAACAGCGGGGTCGAGGTGGAGGTGGCGTAGACGCCGACGCACAGCCGGGGGATGTCGACGCCCTCGGAGACCATGCGGACCGCGACCAGCCAGCGGTCTTCCGAGGCGGCGAAGTGCTTGATCTTCTTGGACGCGCCGGGGTCGTCGGAGAGCACGACCGTGGCGCCCTCGCCGGTGATGTTGCGCAGGTGGCGGGCGTAGGCGCGGGCGGTCTCGTGGTCGGTGGCGATGACCAGGCCGCCGGCGTCGGGGACGCCCCGCCGTACCTCTGTCAGGCGCCGGTCGGCGGCCTGCATGACCTGGCGGATCCAGTCACCCTTGGGGTCGAGCGCGGCGCGCCAGGCCTGGGAGAGCTGGTCCTTGGTCAGCGGCGTGCCGAGCGTGGCGGCGATCTCGTCGCCGGCGCGCGTGCGCCACTTCATCTCGCCGGAGTAGGCCAGGAAGATGACCGGGCGGACGACTCCGTCGGACAGGGCCGGGCCGTAGCCGTAGGAGTAGTCGGAGATGCTGCGCTTGAAGCCCTCCTCGTCCTCCTCGTAGCCGACGAAGGGGATCGGGTTGTCGTCGGAGCGGAAGGGCGTGCCGGTGAGCTGCAGGCGCCTGGCGGCGGGCTCGAAGGCCTCGCGCACGCCGTCGCCCCAGGACTTGGCGTCGCCCGCGTGGTGGATCTCGTCGAAGATGACCAGCGTCTTGCGGGCCTCCGTGCGCGCCCTGTGCAGCGCGGGGTGCATGGCGACCTGGGCGTAGGTGACGGCGACGCCGAGGTAGTCGCGCGAGGTGGCGCCCTGGCTGTTCTTGAACTCGGGGTCGATGCCGATGCCGACACGGGCGGCGGCGTCGGCCCACTGGCGCTTGAGGTGCTCGGTGGGCGTCACGATGGTGATCGCCCTGATCACGCCGTTGGCCAGCAGCTCGCTGGCGATGCGCAGGGCGTAGGTGGTCTTGCCCGCGCCGGGGGTCGCGACGGTGAGGAAGTCGCGCGGCTCGCGCCTGAAGTACTGATCGAACGCTTCCTGCTGCCAGGCCCGGAGCTTGGGCGCGGTGCCCCACGCTGCTCGGTCGGGGTATGAGGGCGACAGGTGGGATGCGGCGAAGGTGCTCACAGGCCAGCCTCGCTACGCTCGCCAGCCCGTGAACGCCATGCGCAGCGGTTGATGGTTCGCTCGCTACGCTCGCTCACGAGCGTCACCTCCGAGGTTCGAGTGCTCACAGTGTCACAAGAGTAATCGGGGGCACTGACAAGACGTGCCGAGCGACGGGAATCCTGGCCAAGGTCATCCTCAGGTGGTAAGTGGCTTATCGCACGCTCGTCATGAGCGTGTCCAGCGCCTGTCTGGCCGCCGGGTCCTCGGGTTGGAGCAGCCCGACCAGCAGCACGCCGCCTGTCGGCCGGGTGAGAAGTGTCACTCGCAGATAGGCGGGACGGTTCACCACGTCCTGGTACTCGGCGCGCAGCGCCCTGGTGTGTCCCTGCGGGGTGGCCCTGTCCTCGACGATCGTCACCCGGTCGCCCTTGAGCAGCAGCCTGGAGTACAGCTCCGAGGCGTCGAACACGGCCTGCTTGGCGTCGGCCACCTGCTCCAGCGGCCTGGCCATCACCAGCGCGGATCCCGACCTGACCACCGAGGTGAACCCGGTGACGGGCGGCACCGCGCCCCGCTCCCACCCGGGAGGCAGCGCGATCGTCACCCCGGCCAGCGAGTCGACCACCTGCCCGCTGACGGGCTCGGGCCTGGCCAGCCGCAGCACGAGCACGACCGCCCCGGCGACCAGCCCGGAGGCCACCATCAGCGCGAACACGGCCCCGATCCGGCGCTTCCACCTGCGGCCGCCGATCCGCCGGGTGATCCCGGGATCGGCGGGGGTGCCGTGGATCCGCGCCGACGGAGGCAGCGCCTCCCACGACCGCTCGGCCGTGCGCCTCAGCGTCGGGTTCCACGGTTCGCCGGGAGGCCAGACACGATGATCACCCTCCATGACACCTCCCTGCCCGCTGTCCTATCACTCCGGAGAGCGGGCTTCCGGGAATCCGTGATCGCTGTGGCGCAGGAGGAAGAAAAGGCCATCCCGTACGGCGAGCCCTACCGCGTGCGCGGCGCCAGCACGGTCCCGGCCAGCGCGACGGACGCCATGACACAGGTGATGACGACGAACCCGGTGGCGATCTGGGCGGGCGCGTGACCGATGACGTTGATGAGCGCGCCACCGACGCCCACGGCGACGGCCGAGCCCAGCATGTCCGTTACCGACAGCGCGGCCGAGTTGGCCCCCTGCTCGTTGACCGGCGACTGCTTGAGCGCGGTGACGTTGACCGTGGTCATCCCCATCCCCATGCCGAACCCGGCGACGATCCAGGCGGGCACCGCCACCCATCCGGTGACCCCGGGCAGCACCGACAGCAGTGACAGCAGGATCCCGGTCATCACGCAGGCGATGCCGAGCCTGATGCGCCGGTGCGGCTCCGCCGTACGCCTGCTCTGCAGGAACGACCCGGTGGACCAGCCGAGCGCCCCGGTGGTCAGCGCGATGCCCGCGGTCCTGGGGTCGAAGCCCTTGACCGTCTGGAGCGCGAGCGGGATGTACATGTTCACCCCGAAGAACGCGGCGGAGAACACGCCCCGCATCATGACCGTGGTCGGCAGCCCGCGCCGGAACCGCAGCGCGCCCGGCGGGAGCAGCCTGGCCAGGCCGTACCCGAGCAGCCCGAGTCCCGCCACGACCTCGATCACGCCCACCACGGTCTCGCGGTGCAGGAGGTCGACGCCGTACAGCAGGACGGCGGCGCCGAAGGCGGCCGAGGTGGCGGCCAGGGTCATCGCCAGCGGCCGGGACCGTGGCCCGTCACCGGGGGTGGCGTCCTCCGTGGGCTTCTTGCCCAGCGCCGGGACCAGCATGACCAGCGCGGGCACCACCAGCGGGATGATCCCGAAGAACACCCACCGCCAGCCCACCGCGGTGGCGACGAACCCGGCGACGGCGGGCCCCACCATCGCGGGCACCACCCAGGCGGCCGACAGCGCGGCGAAGACCTTGGGCCGCGCCTCGGGCGGGTAGACCCGCGCGATCATGACGTAGAGCGCCACGATCGTGAACCCGGCGCCCAGCCCCTGAACCGTCCTGGCGAGCAGGAACATCTCCTTGCCGGCGGCGGCCCCCGCCAGGCCCATGCCGGTGACGAACAGCACCACGCCGAGCAGGAACGGCAGGCCGTACCCGCGCCGGTCGGCCCACAGCCCGGAAACGACGTTGGCGAACAGGCTCGCGATGAGGAAGACCGAGAAGCTCAGCCCGTACACGCTGTCGGCGTGCAGTTCGCTGGAGACGGCGGGCATCACGACGCTGACCGACATGCCCTCGAAGGCGATCAGCGTGACGACGAGCAGGATGCCGATGGTGGCCGTGCGGTAGGCCGGGCCGAAGATGCGCGGCGGTTCGTATGTAGCGTCGATGGTCTTCGGTGCTGTCACTCACACATCGTAGTAGCTGTCACAAATCGTTTTCAGCCCGGTAGGCCGCCCACATCTCCCGCAAGCGCACCCCCTGACCGGCGGTGAAGCCCGACATGCAGCGGTCGTGGGAGTAGTCCATGAAGTTGTGCACCGGGTCCGCGCCGCCCCCCGGGCAGGTGTCCTTGTCCACCGGGCAGCCCTGGGTGGCGGACGCCTCGGGCGGGGTGTCGTCGATGCCGTCGCCGGGCGGCCGGCAGCCGTTCTCGAAGGTGTGGAACAGGCCGAGCCAGTGGCCGATCTCGTGCACGGCCGTGTAGCCGCGGTTGAAGTCGCTCCGGGCGCCGCCAGGCAGCGTGCGCCAGTCGACCACCACGCCGTCCAGGCCAGGGGCGTCGTGGTACCAGTACGGGTAGGTGGAGAAGCCCAGCACGAGCTCGCTGAGCTGGGCGACGAAGAGGTTGAGCGTCTCAGGGCCGCCGACGCGCAGCTTGGCCTTCATGGCGGTCTCGTTGGTCAGCGGGTCGGTGAACCACTCCGCGTCGGTGGTGACGTCCACGCCGTCCAGACGGAAGCTGACGCCGGTGTCGGCGCCGCCGTAACGCCCGCCGTACGCGGCGTTGAGGGTGTCGATCTGGGCCTTGACCGCCTCGTCGGAGGCACGGTGGGGGCCGTCGGTGATGACGTGGACCCGGGTGGGCACGGTGACCGTGCGGGGCGTCGAGGTGCCCGTCAGGCGCCTGGCCAGTTCGGCGAGCACGCCGGTGACCTGGCTGGGCTCCGGCGAGTCGGGCTCGACGCCGCGCGGGCTGCGGACTGCTCCCCTGAGGCAGCCCGAGGCGGCCACCGGACGGGGCGGCGCGAAGGGCCAGGCTGCGAGCAGGCATACCAACAAGACGGCGGTCGCGCGCCGGGCCATGCGGTCCCCCGATCCGGCATGAGCTGGTCAGTAGTCCTGACCGTAGCCCCACCGGAGGCGATCAGCCGTGATCAACACTCACTGGTTGTCATCGCCGTTGTTCTCGGGCAGGCCCTCGTAGATCTCCTTGCATTCCGGGCAGACCGGGTACTTCTTCGGGTCGCGGCTGGGCACCCAGACCTTGCCACACAGGGCGCGGATCGGCGTGCCGGTCACCATGCTCTCGGTGATCTTGTGCTTGTCCGCGTAGTGCGCGAACCGCTCGTGATCACCGTCGCCGTGCGAAACCTGCGGGATGGTTTCCTGCTCTGGCAGGATCTTCGTGCTCACCCTGCCAATTCTATTCGCGCGGGCACCCGCCCTCAGCCCCCACTCGCCACGGGTGTACGGCCGGCGTCCTGGCCCGTCCGGGTACGGCGGGCCAGCGCGGCCAGCCCCGGGATCCAGCCGAGCGCGACCCCCCACACCAGTCCGGCGAGCAGCCCGCCCGCCAGGTAGGCGCCGTAGGCGCCGATCCCCGCGCCACTGGACTCCAGGAAGAGCACCGCCGCCCGCAGCAGGGCCGCGACCAGGGTGCCGAGCAGGAAGGCGCCCCAGGTCCGCCAGAACCCGCCCTTGGCCGCCGCCACGAACAAGACCAGCACCAGCGCCGCCACGCTCTCGCCGAGCATGGCCATCCAGGTCGTCTCGCCCAGCGGGACCACGCGCAGCCCCGGCAGGCCGTACGGCAGGCCGACGGCGGAGGGGACGGCCAGGTAGCCCACCCGGGTCACGAGCGCGGCGCCGAACAGCCCGAAGGCCAGCACCATCACCAACGTGACGATCGCGGGAAGGCCATTGCGAACAAGGCTCATGTTCGGCAGGCTAGCGGCGACCACGATTCTGGCGGAAGACCCGGTTTCGGGAACCCCCTCTGAAGGCCGGAGATCATATGAAGCTCGCGCGGTTCATCGCTGTTGGTCTGGTGCTGGCCTTTTTGACAGGGGCCGGGGTCGTCGCGTGGACTCGCGATACGCCCGGGGACGGGGTGCCGTACGTCACCGACAGCCGGGGCAGGGCGCTGATCCTGCGCGGGTTCAACACCTCGAGCAGCGCCAAGAGCACGCCTGACGCGCTGCCCGAGTTCACCGAGGCGGACCTGCAGCGCGAGTACGGGGACATGGGCACGAACTTCGTCCGCTTCCTCATCCAGTGGCGCGCGGTCGAGCCCACCCCGGGCACCTATGACACGAAATATCTGGACAAGGTGGCGGAGCGGGTCGGCTGGTACGCCAAGCGCGGCTACCACGTGATGCTCGACATGCACCAGGACCTGTGGGGCTCGGGGATCACCCCGGAGGGCGGGGCTGGCAACGGCGCCCCCGGCTGGGCCACCCACCTGGACGGCCTGCCGGTCGCCACCGACCAGCCCACCTGGGAGATGTACTACCTGGAGCCCGGCGTCATCCGCGCCTTCGACCACTTCTGGAACACCACGGGCGACCATCCGGAGCTGATGGACCACTACGCCGGAGCGTGGAAGGCGGTCGCGGCCCGCTTCAAGGACGAGCCGGCCGTGCTCGGCTACGACCTGATGAACGAGCCGTGGGGCGGCTCGGTCCAGGGCGCCGCGTTCGAGTCGGGCCCGCTGGCCGAGCTGTACCGCCGGTGCATCGCCCAGATCAGGTCGGTCGACGACGACTCGTGGATCTTCCTCGAGCCGCAGGCGGTCGGCGCGAACTGGGGCCTGCCCTCGGCGCTCCCCCACTTCGACGACCCGCGCCCGGGCCCGCCCATGATCGGCTTCGCCCCGCACCTCTACCCGCTCCCGCTTGACCTGGGCGACGACTACACCGCGGGGTCGAAGGAGTGGACGGACCGCACGATGGGCTGGTGGCGCGACAACACGCTGCGCACGGCCCGGCGGATCGGCGGCCCGGTGATCCTGGGCGAGTTCGGGTTGGACATGACCAGGCCGGGCGCGGCCGACCTGGTGAACAGGGTGCAGGACCTGGGGCTGAGCATGTCCTACTGGTCCCGCGACCCCGGCGCCTGGGGTCCCTACGACGACAAGGGCAAGCCCACCCCGCTGGTCGCCATCTACAACCGGGCCTACCCGCGGGCCATCGGCGGCGTCCCCAGGAAGATCTCCTACGGTGACAGGTCGCTCACCGTCGTCTTCGACGCCAACGAGACGGGCCCGAGCGAGTTCTACCTGCCCAACGGCGGCACGGCCTCGGAGGGCGAGTCGACCTGGGATCCGTCCCGTCACATCCTGACCGTCAAGACCAAGACGACGGGCATCGTCACCCTCACGATCACCCTGAAATAGCAGTACGGCTCCCGCCTACGCGAGAGCCGTACTCGAGCGCGTACGAGCCGTCAGCCGACGTGGACCTGGACGCCCTCGGACTTGCGGCCGGCCTTGACGAACAGGGCCAGGACCGCGGTGAGCAGGGCGATGCCGGTGCTGATCAGGAAGGCCACGTGCATGCCGTCCATGAACGAGTTGTGCACCGCGTTGGTGACCGCCGGGGCGATCTGGGCGGGCAGGCCGTCGGGCGCCTTGCCGAACGCGGCGGCCTTCTCCAGCAGGGTGATCTTGTCCGCCGGGATGGCCTTGGCCACGGGGCCGAGGTAGCCGGAGAACTTGTCGGAGATCACGCTGGCCATCACCGCGCCCAGGATGGCGGTGCCGAGCGCGCCGCCCACCTGCATCGCCGACTGCTGCACGCCGCCGGCCACGCCGCTGAGCTCGACCGGCGCGTTGCCCACGATGATCTCCGTGGCGCCCACGAACACCGGCGACAGGCCGAAGGCCAGCAGCAGGAACGGCAGCCCGGTGGCGAAGAACGAGGCGTCGATGGTCAGCTGCGACATCAGGAACATCGAGGCCGCGGTGATCACCAGGCCGACGGCCATCGTGACCTTCGCTCCGACCTTGCCGATCATCATGCCCGCCAGCGGCGAGGCCACGATCATGCCCGCGGACATCGGCAGCATGCGCAGACCGGCGTTGAGCGGGGAGAGCCCGTGCACGCCCTGGAAGAAGAAGCCCAGGAAGAACATGGCGCCGAACATCGCGAACGCCACCATCATCATCAGCACGGTGCCGATCGAGATCGACGGGTTGCGGAACAGCGTCAGCGGCACCAGCGGCTGCCTGGCCTTGCTCTGCCAGGCGATGAACAGGACGATCAGCACGGCGAAGCCGGCCAGGAAGCCGAGCGTCTTGGTGTCGCCCCAGCCCCACGCGGGCGCCTTGATGATCGTCCAGATCAGCGCGAACATCGCGCCGGACAGCAGCACCACGCCCAGCCAGTCGATCCTGGCCAGCGTCGCGGCGCGGTTCTCCTTGATGATCACGATGCCCATGATCAGCGCGACGAGGCCGACGGGGGCGTTGATGAAGAAGACGGACTCCCAGCTGACCTTCTCCACCAGCAGGCCGCCGACGATCGGGCCCGCGGCGCTGGACAGGCCGATGATCGCGCCCCAGGCGCCCATGGCCTGGTTGAGCTTCTCACCGGGGAAGGCCCCGCGCAGCAGCGCGAGCGCGGCGGGCTGGAGCAGCGCGCCGAACAGGCCCTGCAGCACGCGCAGGGCGATCAGGGCGCCGATCGGCGAGATGAAGGAGAAGACGTCGGCCAGTTGCTGGCTGAGGCCGATGCCCACCGACGACAGCGCGAATCCCGCGACGCCGATCAGGAAGACCCGCTTGTGCCCGAAGAGGTCACCCAGCTTGCCGGCGGTGATCAAGAAGACGGCGAGCGCCAGCAGATAGCCGCTGGTCACCCACTGCAGGTCCGACAGCGAGGCGCCGAGCTGCCTGCCGATGACCGGGTTGGCGATACCCACCACGGTGCCGTCGAGCATCACCATGATGACGCCGAGACATACGGCCAGCAGGGTCAGCCACGGGTTGCCCCCGCTCTTGGTCCCCCCTTCGGCTGACAACGGTGCGTCCACCGTTCTGGCGTGCGCCATTGGTGCCCCCTCAGTACGTGCCGCCCCATACAGGGGCATAGTTCACTTAAGCCTCAGGTAACTTATGTCAGACGCTGCCAGATGACAAACCAGTTTTATTGGGCGCAGAATGACTTATGGCAGAGTGTGACAGGAAGGTTTCGAGGGAGTGACGGCAGTGGGTCTGCGGGAACGCAAGAAGGAGAAGACGCGCCTCGCCTTGCTCGACGCGGCGCTCGACCTGTTCCTCGAACAAGGTTACGACTCGACCACGGTCGACCAGATAGCGGGGGCCGTCGACGTGTCCCCGCGCACGTTCTTCCGCTACTTCACCAGCAAGGACCACCTCGTCTTCTGGTTTCACGACCACGGCGAGGAGATCATGCTGGAGACGTTGCGCAGCCGCCCCACGGATGAGCCCCCGTTCACGTCGATGGCGCACGCGCTGCGGGCGGTGCTGCGCGACATGGAGGGATCAACGGACGAGGACACCGCGAGATTCCTGAAGTTGCGGGAGTTGCTGGAGAAGAATCCGCAGCTGGTCGGGATGTCGGTCGCGCGTGGTGCGCAGACCGAGCGCCACCTCGCCGAGGAGATCTCCGCCCGCCGCGGGGTCGAGGCCACCGATCAGAAGACCCTGCTGATCGTCACGTTCGCGATGGCCACCATGCGGGTGGGCTTCGAATGCCCGCCGGAGGTGGACAACCTGCACCAGATCGTCCGGCGCATGGAGCAGACGCTGGAGCTGGCCGAGGCGTCGCTGAAACCGGGCTGGGACCTCTAGTTCAACGTCGGGTCGTCAGGGCAGGTGGCCACGAAGGCCAGCTCGCCCGGCTGGCGGCGGAGCACGTGCCGCCACAGCACACCCGGATCGGTGTGAAAAGTATCACCCACCTCGGATTCGACCACGTACCACGCGCCCTCCGCGATCTCGCTCTCCAACTGTCCCGAGGTCCAGCCCGCGTAACCGGCGAAGATCCGCATCTGCGCGATCTCGCCCTGCAGGATCTCCGGCGGCGCGTCCAGGTCCACCGTGCCCAGCCTGCTCACCGCGGGGGTCCCGGCATGCAGGCGGCGCCAGCCGAGCGGCTCCTCTCCGCTAGGCACCGCGGCCAGGGCCAGCGCGCTGTCGGTCTGCACGGGCCCGCCCTCGAACAGCACCGAGGGGCCCGTCACCAACGGGTCCCACACGGGCAGCACCTGGGTCACCGCGATCTCGCTCGGCCTGTTCAGCACAACACCGAGGGTGCCGCCGTCGATGTCGTGCTCGAGGATCAGCACGACGCTACGCCGGAAGTTGGGGTCGTCGAGAAGCGGAGTGGCCACAAGAAGACCGCCGACGTAGATCGCTTCCGCCATACATCCATCATGAGGGGTGAACCCCGCATCCCGCTCCCCCGGGTTCGCGATGTTACTTTCTGTAGCTAAATGGGCACTGTACGTACCAAAGATCACGCTCCGGCGCAGCACGGGAGTAGCACGATGAAGTCCGCCACCCGCCTTGCCCTTTTTGGTTTGCCGCTGGGTGCGGCGCTTCTTCTCCCCGCCACCGCGAAGGCCTGGCCTTGGCCGAACCACGACAACCAGTCGCCGCTGAGCGTCAGGCTGGGCAGCTTCAGCTGCGGCGACGGCAGGATCATCGTGAGCATCACCAACACCGGCGACCCTGCCAGACCCGACACCTACATCCTCAAGGCCGACAAGCAGGTCATCGACACCCAGCAGCTGGACCCGGGCGACGACCCCTCCAGGGAGGTGGTGCGCCTGTCGCGCGGCGAGTCGGTGCAGATCTCGGTGTTCTCCGAGCTCACCAACTCGCAGATCTTCTTCAAACAGGTCGGCGCCCGCTGTGGCGGCGGCGGCTGGAACGGTGGTGGTGGTTGGAATCGCGGCGGCTGGAACGGCGGCAGCTGCAACGGCTGGAACAACCACGGGGGCAACTGCGACAACGGCGGAGGCTACAACGGCGGAGGCTGCAACGGCTGGACCAACCACGGAGGTAACTGCGGCAACGGCTGCGACAACGGCCAGTGGCACCGTGGCTGCGGCGGCCGCCTGCCGTTCACCGGTCCGCCCGCCGACCTGTGGGGCAAGGTGGCCACCGCGGGCGGGCTCATGCTGACCGGCGGCATCGTGTGGTGGTACGGCTCGATCTGGCCGCGCCAGACCTACGACGGCGCGATCACGGCCGGCCGTACCAGGTCGCGCAGGCGCTGGCCCAACCTCAAGATCTGAACGCGCCCGCGCGCGCCGCGGCCAGCACCCGGTCGGCCGCATGTACGGCGAGCGTCTCGTTCACCGGTTCCCTGGTGACGACGAGCCGGTAGTAGAGCGGGGCGGAGATCGCCCTGATCACCTCGGGGCCGTCGGTGCCGGGAGGCAGTTCGCCGCGTTCGACGGCCAGGTCGACCACGCGCGCCCACTCCGTGATGCGGCGGAGGTAGAAGGCGTTGAGCGCGTCCGCGGCCTGCTGGTCGCAGGTGGCGGCGGCGATGACCGCCTGGAGCGTGGCGCCCAGTCGCAGGTCGGTGATGGCGCCCAGCACGTTGGTCGCGTTGGCCCGCAGGTCGTCCTCGATCGAGCCGGTGTCGGCGTGCGCCGCCGACTGGTCGGCCAGGTCGTTCATCAGGTCGGTGACCAGGCCGGCCGTACTCCCCCAGCGCCGGTAGACGGTGGTCTTGCCCACACCCGCCTTGGCCGCCACCTGGTCCATGGTCAGGCCGTGGAATCCGTGCTCCACCAGCTCGTCCTGGGTGGCCTCGAGCACCGCCGCGCGGACGCGGGCGGTCCGGCCGCCTGGACGCACCATGCCAGCCAAACGGGTCTCTTGTTCCATTAGCGCTCCTCCTGTGTTACCTTCGATTCACATCCTAACGGAACTGCTGACCCATTAAGAAGGTTGACCATGACCACGATGGCACTCACGGCCACGCGGATGACCGCGCGGCAACGGATGGTGCTCGTCCTGCTGCTCGGCTCGCAGTTCATGCTGGCCGTCGACTTCTCGATACTGAACGTGGCCCTGCCCGTGATCGGCTCGGGGCTCGGCTTCGCGCTGGCCGACCTGCAGTGGGTGGCCACGGCGTTCGCGCTGGCCGCCGCCGGGTTCACGCTGCTGTTCGGGCGGATCGCCGACCTGTTCGGGCGGCGCCGCCTGTTCCTGGCGGGGATGGCGCTGCTCGGGCTGTCCTCGCTGGCGGGCGGCCTGGCCCCCTCGCCGGGGATCCTGCTGGTGGCCCGGGTGTCGCAGGGGCTCGCGACGGCGATCGTGACACCGGCGGGGCTGTCGTTGCTGACCACCTCGTTCCCGGAGGGTCCGCTGCGGGCCAGGGCGCTGGGACTGAACGGGGCGCTGATGTCGGCCGGGTTCACCTCCGGCGCCATCCTGGGCGGGCTGCTGACCGAGCTGCTGAGCTGGCGGTGGGCGTTCTTCATCAACGTTCCCGTGGCGCTGGCCGTACTGCTCGCCACTCCCTCGCTGCTGGCGGAGAGCAGGCCCGACAGCAGGCCGCAGATGGACGTGCCGGGCGCCGTGACGGTGACCGCGGGGCTGCTCGCGCTGGTCTACGGCCTGAGCAGGGCCTCGCTGGTGGGGCTGGCCGCGGGCGCGGTGCTGCTGGTGGTGTTCTGGTTCGTGGAACGACGGGCCGAGGCGCCCCTGGTCCCGGTGGGGATCCTGGCCAGGCGCAGCGTGAAGTGGGGCAACCTGGCGGGGCTGATCGCGTTCGCGACCGAGACGTCGCTGGTCTTCCTGATGACGCTCTACCTGCAGGAGGTGCTGGGCTACTCGGCGCTGGCCACCGGGCTTGCCTTCGGCGTGCTGGGGCTCGGCACCGTCCTCGGCGGGACCGTGGCACCCCGGGTGCTCGGGCGGCTGGGCACCCGGCGGGCGCTGGTCGCGGGCTTCACCGTCCAGGCCCTGGCCACGGCGTCGCTGGCGCTGCTCGGCACCTCACCCGGATGGATCTGGCTGCTGCTGGTTGCGACCTTCGTCGGCGGCGTGGGCAACATGGTGGCGATCGTCGGGTTCATGGTGACCGCCACGTCCGGGCTGCCGGACTCCGAGCAGGGGCTGGCCACCGGGCTGGCCACGATGACGCAGCAGGTGGGGATCACGATGGGGATCCCCGTCATGAGCGGGGTCGTCACGGCGGCGATGGGCTCGGTGCTGCAGGGCGTGATCGTCGCGGTGCTGGTGAACGCCGCGCTGACACTGGTCGGGGCGATCACGAGGAAGGGCTGACCCGACCTCGGCTGACGGGCAGATTGGGACATGACAGCCCTGGAAAGGAACCCCTCATGCGGCACGACCCGGTCGCCAGGCAGGCGCTGGACGAGCTGCACGCGGAACTGCTGCTCGGCACCGGCGACGTCGTCCGCACCTCGCGCGACGGCGGGCTCACGGTCGCGTGGTCGCTCACCTGGCGGGAGCAGCGCGAGGCCGGGGTGCGGCCGGTCATCGCGCAATCGGGGAGAGAACTGTCATGAACGTGGGCTGGATCGGCACCGGACGGATGGGCCTGGCCATGGCCGCGCGCCTGGCCAGAGCGGGGGTGGAGCTCACCGCGTGGAACCGGACACGGGCCAAGGCCGAGCCGCTGCTTGCCGAGGGCGCCTCGGTGGCCGGTGAGATCGCCGACCTGCGCGGTCAGGACGTGGTCTTCACGATGGTCTCGGCCTCCCAGGACCTGGAGGAGGTGCTGCGCGCCCTGCTCGACGGCGCGGAACGCGTGCCGCGGGTCGTGGTCGACTGCTCGACGGTGTCGCTCGAGGCCTCCGCGCGGATGCGGGAGCTCTGCGCCGACAGGGGCGTGGACTTCCTGGCCGCGCCCGTCAGCGGCAACGCCAAGGTGGTCGAGGCGGGCGGGCTGAGCCTGGTCGTGTCGGGACCGCGGGAGGCCTACGACCGGGTGTCGCACCTGCTGGAGATCATCGGCAGGGCGGTGACGTACGCCGGCGAGGGAGACCGCGCCCGGCTGGTGAAGATCGCGCACAACCTGATGCTCGGCGTGGTGACCCAGTGCCTGGCGGAGATCACCGTGCTGGCGGAGAAGGGCGGGGTGCCGCGCCACGCGTTCCTGGAGTTCCTCAACAACAGCGTGATGGGCTCGGCCTTCACCCGCTACAAGACCCCGGCGTTCGTGAACCTCGACTACACGCCGACGTTCACGCCTGTGCTCCTGCGCAAGGACTTCGACCTGGGACTGGCCGCGGCGCGCGAGCTGGGCGTGCCGATGCCGGTGGCGGCGCTCACGGCGCAGCTGGTGCAGGCGGGCATCGGCACGGGGCGGGTGGAGGAGGACTTCGCGATCCTGCTCGACCTGCAGGCCGCCGCCTCGGGGCTGGTGCTCGAGCCGGAGAACGTGGCGGTCGACGACGGGCTGGCGCGCTAACGCCCCCGACCGAGGAGGCGGGGCCGGGGTGCCACGGTCACGGGCGTCGTAACGGCGCGAAACCCCGCATCACCGGAGGAGCGTCACCCTGGACAGAGCCCGGCCCTGTGCGGCGGGTGGCGGTGGGGCGGCCTGCCGTACGAGCTGAAGCTCTTGATGAAAGAGAAGATCACGCCTCGGTGAAGCCGCGGGCGCGGCCGCCGGCGGACTCGCGGACGGCGGCGGCGACCGCGCCGGCCACGTCGGGGTGGAAGACGCTGGGGATGATGTAGTTGGGGCCGAGCTCCTCCGGCGCGACGACCGAGGCGAGGGCGTGGGCGGCGGCCAGCAGCATCTCCTGCGTCACCCCGTCGGCCTGCGCGTCGAGCAGGCCGCGGAAGACGCCGGGGAAGGCCAGCACGTTGTTGATCTGGTTGGGGTAGTCCGAGCGCCCGGTGGCCACGACGGCGGCGTGCTCGCGGGCGTCGTCGGGCGAGACCTCGGGCTCCGGGTTGGCCAGGGCGAAGACGACCGCGTCCTTGGCCATGGTGGCGATGTCGTCGCCGGTGAGGATGCCGGGCGCCGAGACGCCCACGAACACGTCGGCGTCCTTGACCGCGCCGCGCAGGTCGCCGGAGTAGCCCTCGGCGTTGGTGTGCTCGGCGATCCACCGCAGCGACTCGTCCAGGTCGTCACGGCCGCTGTGGACGGCGCCCAGGTAGTCGCAGACGATGACGTTGCGCGCCCCGGCGGCGAGCAGCAGGCGCAGGACGGCGTTGCCCGCGGCGCCCGCACCGGCCATGGTGATCTTGACGGAGTCGATCGGCTTGCCGACGACCCGCAGCGCGTTGGTGAGGGCGGCCAGCACGCAGATGGCCGTGCCGTGCTGGTCGTCGTGGAAGACGGGGATGTCGAGCAGCTCGCGCAGCCGCCGCTCCACCTCGAAGCAGCGCGGCGCCCCGATGTCCTCCAGGTTGATGCCGCCGAACCCGGGCGCGATGATCTGGACGGTGCGTACGATCTCGTCCACGTCCTGCGTGTCGAGGCAGATCGGCCAGGCGTCGATGCCGGCGAAGCGTTTGAACAGCGCCGCCTTGCCCTCCATGACGGGCAGCGCGGCCTCCGGCCCGATGTTGCCCAGGCCCAGTACGGCGGAGCCGTCGGTGACCACGGCGACCGAGTTGCGCTTGATGGTCAGGCGGCGCGCGTCCTCCTTGTTGCGCGCGATGGCCATCGAGACGCGGGCCACACCGGGCGTGTAGGCCATCGACAGCTCGTCGCGGTTGCGCAGCGGCACCTTCGACTTCATCTCGATCTTGCCGCCGAGGTGCATGAGGAAGGTCCGGTCGGAGACCTTGTGGATGACCACGCCGTCGACGGCCTCGAGCTGATCGACGATCTGCTGCGCGTGATCGGTGTCGCGGGCCGCGCAGGTGACGTCGATGCGAAGCTTCTCGTGGCCCGCGTTGGTGACGTCGAGGGCGGTGACCACCCCTCCTGCCGACTCAACGGCGTGGGTGAGCTGGCTGACGGCCTTGCCGCCAGCGGGCACCTCGAGCCGCACAGTGATGGAGTACGACACACTCGGGACGGTCGCCACGTCATTCGCTCCTTCGCGCCTGACCAAGAAGTACCCCTATGGTAGGGGGCCTGCGGTCAGTCCAGCGCCTCGGCCGCGATGACGATCAGGTCGACGCACGTCTGCACCGGGATCGTGGTGCTGTCGATCGTCAGCTGGTACTGGCACGGCTCGGCCGGATCGGCCCGGTAGAAGTGCCGCACATACGCGGTGCGGGCACGGTCGTTGTCCTCGATGATGCGGCGCGCCTCACGCTCGCTGACCTCGTTGAACTCGGCCGTCTGGCGGACCCTGCGCTCCAGCGGGCCGTCGAGGCGGACATGCAGGGCGCCGGGGTGGTCGCGCA
This sequence comes from Nonomuraea sediminis, assembly GCF_018531495.1. Classification (GTDB taxonomy): domain Bacteria; phylum Actinomycetota; class Actinomycetes; order Streptosporangiales; family Streptosporangiaceae; genus Nonomuraea; species Nonomuraea sediminis. Next base: position 959,322 of record NZ_JAHDTI010000004.1, on the reverse strand, counting down.
GCACGATGGCGCCCGCCCTGCCCAGGAACACCCCGCCCTGGGTGCGCGCCATCTCCGTGAGCATGCGTTCGGTGCGTCTGACGAACTCCTCGGGCGGCAGCGGCAGCGTTCCCGGCACGTACATGTCGACGCCGCCGAAGGTGACGGTCGGCAGGCGCATGGCGCCCGACAACAGCCTGCCGAGGCCGTGCTCCGCACGGTCGTCGTGGACCAGGGCCTCCTCCAGCGTGCAGCCCAGCTCCTGGGCCACCGCGCTGGGGATGGCGCGGTCGACAAAGGGAACGTCCAGCCGTTCGGCGACGGCCGGGCCGATGTGGCTGCCGGCCGTGCCGTAGGTCGCCGAGATCGTGACGACGCGCATGCCCTCAGATTAGAACAAAGCGCTCGACAAAGCTCTACGTGCTTTCGCCAGCGAAGGGTCTTCCGCGGGCAGCGCCTCGAACAGCCCGAGCAGGTGCTTCCTGACCTTGTCGCGGTCGTCGCCCGAGGTGCGCTTGACCACGCCGACGAGCCGCTCGAACGCCTCGTCCACGTTGCCGGAGAGCATCTCCAGGTCGGCGGCCAGCAGCTGGGCGTCCAGGTCGGACGGGTCCTGCAGGCGGCGCTGCACGTCGGCGGGGTCGACCTGGCCGGTGCGCTTGATCAGGCCGACGCCGGCCAGACCCATGCGCGCGTCCTCGTTGCCAGGACTACGGGCCAGCAGCCGCTCGTAGGCGGCCTCCGCCGCGTCGAGGTCACCCTTGTCGATGGCCTCCTCGGCGGCCAGCAGGTCGGGGTCGACAGGCGGCTGGGCCTGCACGTCGGGCCCCGCCTCGCCGGTGTCGGCCGGGCGGATGTCGGGGTTGGCCTCGTAGAACTGCTCGACGGCGGCCATCAGCTCGTCCAGCCAGCGGGCGACCTCCTGCTCGGGCAGCACCTGCTGGAAGCCGGTGACGGCCTGACCCTGGAAGATGGCCAGGACGGTGGGCACCGCCTGCACCCGCAGCGCCTGCGCGATCTGCGGGCTGGCGTCGACGTTGACCTTGGCCAGCACGACTCTGCCGGCGAGGCCGCCGACCACCTTTTCCAGGATCGGGCTCAGCTGGGCGCTGCCGGGCGCCCGGGGAGACCAGAGGTCCAGCACCACGGGCACGGTCATCGAACGGTCGATGACGTCGGCGGTGAACGTCTCCTCGGTCACCTCGACGACTGACGCCGACGACTGGGGTCCGGCGGACCCCCGCCGGGCCTGCGCCTCGAGTGCCTGCTTACGCGCGCCCAGATCAATGGCCCCGTAGAGCGATCCGGGCCTAGTGAAGTCGGCCATGCCCTCAATCTTGCCGCATCTCGGCTCCTGGGAAGTCACCCGCCGCCACTCGTAGCGTGCGCAGGAGCTGGAACATGCTCGCCAGCTCGCCCTCGTCGTACATCGTCATGCCGAAGTCGGCGCCCATCAGGTCCGCCGTGGCCTGCCGTACGACGGCTCTGCCCGCGTCGGTGATCTCGGCGAGCACGCCGCGGCCGTCGTCGGGGTTGGGCATGCGGCGCACGTAACCGGACCTCTCCAGCCGGTCGACCGTGTTGGTGACGCTGGTCGGGTGGACCATGAGGCGTTCACCGATCTTCCACAGCGGCAGCCTGCCGGTTCTGCTGAAGGTCAACAACACCAGCGCCTCATATCTGGCGAAGGTCAAGTCGTATGGCTTCAGGAGCGAGTCAAGTTGCGACAGCAGGATCTGGTGCGCTCTCATGATCGAGGTAACGGCGGCCATGGCGGAAGAGGGACCGAAGTGAACACGCCAGGTCTCTGCGGCGCGCTCGATGGGATCGAACGGCAAATTGAGCGACACAGCGCTACCGTAGCGCGCCGCTCGTCCAGGTTCGTCTGGTTACTCTCAGCGATCGAATTCACCGCTTGACCAAGAATGCAGACGCCAATCGTCACGCTCAGTTATGGTTCTCGCATCAAATGGTGACGCGGAAACAAAGTGGGGACTGATCGTTTTCCGCGTCGCCTTCGGGGCACGGGGGGTGCTTGATGGACTTCATCGGGGTGACGCGTGCGTGAGCACGCGGGGGTGACGCGCGAGGAGCTGAAGCAGAGCGCGGCCGTGACGGTCGCCGTGCTGCTGGCCCTCGGCCTGGTCGCGGCCTGGAGCGTGCTCATCCCCGGCGTGGACGCCTGGGAGAACATCGTGGCCGCGGTGCTCGGCTCGCTCCGGATGACCGGGCCCGTCGCGGCGGCCTTCGCCGCGTGGGTGGCGATCCGCAAGCGCAGGGCGCTGCGCGGCCGTTCGATGTCGGCCCTGCGCGCGCTGAAGGCGCCGCTGGCGATCGTGCTGGTGGTGGTGGGCTCGTTCGGCGCCACGGTACTGGTGCTGGCGGTCAAGACCGTGATCACCGAGCAGTCGGGGCGGCTCAGCGTGTCCGGGCTCGGCATGGGCATGGCGGGTCTCGCGCTCTACTCGGTGATCGGGTGGGTGGCCGGATGGCTGGTGCCGCGCGTGATGACGCCGCCGCTGGCCGGGCTGGCCTGCTACGGGCTGTTCACCTGGCTGGCCGAGCGGGAGACCTGGGCCGACAAGCTGGCGCCAGGCACCGGCGAGCCGTACGACCTGTTCCAGGGGTTGAGCGGGGCGACGTTCACCGACCAGACGATCTGGCTGTCGGGGATCGCGGGGGCGCTGCTGCTCGGCTGGGCGGCCCTGGTCACCCGGCAGGCGCTGGCGCTGGCGTGCGCGCTGCTCGCCGTGCTGGCCGCGGGCGCCGGGGTGGCGCGGCTGCTGAGCGAGCCGAAGCCGGCCGCGGCGCAGGAGATCGCCTACGCCTGCCAGGACTGGCCGATCACGGTGTGCGTGCATCCCGGCATGCGGGCCGGGCTCACCGAGCTGGGCGCCGCGTTCACCAGCATCGCCTCGCGCCTGGCGGGCACGCCCGCGGCCTTCACCCGGGTCGAGCAGCGCCCGCTTGACGACCAGCTCGACCACACCGCGGGGCTGGCGCAGATCCACCTGCCCGACCTGTCGGCCGGGTTCGCCGACAAGGCGGCCTACGAGTACGTCGAGTCGCTGACCCCTCAGTGCACCGACACGACCGCCGCCGGCTACCGGGAGATCGTGCTGGCGTGGCTGCGCGGGGAGCCGCTTCCCGGCGGGCCGCTGCCCGAGCACCAGTACGCCGCGGCCTGGTTCTCCGGGCTCAGCGAGCACCAGCGGCGCGAGTGGCTGCGCATGTTCTACCGCGACTTCCAGGCGTGCAAGCTGTCCAGCAGCCACTTCGGCGGCGGCCCGTCGCGGGCGGCCGCGCCGGTGCGGCCCTCGCCCGACGCCACGCAGGTCTACCCGGTCTACCCGGACCCCGCCGTGGAGCCCACATCCGGTTGGGGATCGGAGATGTCACCAAACAGCTGGCACTGATGATCGGCGGGCGGGTAGTCAAGGGCTCATGACTACTCCTCCGACCGCCGCCCCCGCGCGGCGCCGCCGGTGGCGATATCTGGCCGGCTTCCTCGTGCTCGTCGCCCTGCTGGTCGTGGGCGGGCGACTCGCCTGGTCCTGGCTCGACCCGCTCGGCGAACGCACGATCGACCGCAGCCAGCCCGTGCTGCTCCAGTCGATCAAGGACATGAGCCGCTTCGAGGCCGCGACAGGCTCCTTCCAGGTGGTCGTGGACCTGGAGAAGGACGCCCCCTTCCTGCCCGACGCCATCAAGGGCACCCGCACGCTGTTCGTCGGCGCGGGCGGCGTGGACGCCTACGTCGACTTCTCCGGCCTGTCAGGGAGCATGGTGACGGTGTCGCAGGACCGCAAGGAGGCCACGCTCCGCCTGCCGCACGCCGAGCTGGAGAAGCCCAACCTGGACAACAGCCGCTCCTACGTCTTCGCGCAGCAGCGCGGGCTCCTGGACCGGGTGCAGAGCTTCCTGTCGTCCTCGCCGTCCGACGAGCGGGAGCTCTACGTGCTGGCCGAGAACAAGATCGCCCAGGCGGCCCGCGAGAGCGACCTGCGCGCCCGCGCCGACGCCAACACCAAGGCGATGCTGACCGGCCTGCTCAAGTCCCTCGGCTTCACCAAAACCACCATCAAATTCTCCGACGAGCCATGACTCCCCTTCTCCTGTACGGCAAGCCACCCCACCGCCACCCACCGCACTTCGGCCGCCCCCTGTCCAGGGAAACGCTCCTCCAGCGACGCGGCCAGACCACCGCCACGACTCCACCCTCAGCCACCTGAGGCGACTCCACGTAGCCCGTCTCAACACTCCGCCACGGCCCGCGTGGAGTCGACCCGAGAGCTCCACGCGGGCCGACCGGGCACCCGAGAGCCCCCACGCTTGCCGACCAGGTCCGTGTGGAGTCGCACCCGAGAGCCTCACGCTTGCCGACCGGGTCCGCTCAGCTTGGGCCTGTGGGGTGCGGCGCTCCCGCGCGCCTTCTGGACGCTCCGCGTAGACCATCCAGGTCCGCTCCACGGACGCCGACTGGACGGCCTTGCGTGAGCCGTCCCCAACACCTCCGCGTCGGCCCACCGGGTCCGCTCCACGCGTGCCTCCGGGGTCCGCTCCCGCGCGCCTTCCAAGCGCTCCACGTAGGCCGTCCAGGTCAGCACTGCGTAGGCAGGCTGGACGGGCGCCGCGCGGGCCGAATGAGTCCGCTCACGCCCGCCTACTGAGTCGCTCCGTGTGGGCTGTTAGAGCGGCGTCGCGCGGGCCGACCGGGCAGCTTCGTGTTGGCCGTGTGGGGCCGCTCTGCGTAGGTCGCTGGGTGGCTCGTGTTGGTCGTCTTAGGCCCTCTGCGTAGGCAGGCTGGGAGGCTCTGCCTGGGTTGTTGCTGGGGTGCATAAGTGCAGGCCAGGAGTGTCTAAGTACTCCTAAGGCGGGGCTTAGGTATGGGGCGTGGGTGTGTGCGGCGGGAGATAAGGCATACGCCCGATGTGGCGGGGTGGGCCTTAGCCGCATCGTAGAGAGTGCAAGGAAGAAAGCACCGCACAGCACGGGAGACGCGAGATGAACGCCGAGCTCGAGTACGCAGTAATGAAGAACCACGCCGAGGAGCTGCGGGCCGCCGCGGCGCAGCACCGCCGGGTACGCGAGGCGCAGAAGGCGCACAGCTCCGAGCGCCGCACCCGCTCCGCCTTCGCCCGCTTCCTCTCCTCATGAAGTCGTCAAGAAAGCCCGGCCGCAACCTCCCTCGCGGCCGGGCCGAACTTCCCCCCTGATGACAGGGCGCGAGACCGGGGCTCGCGCCCTTCTTCATGTCAGGACCTCCGCCGCCTGTTCTTCATATCAGAACCTCCGCCGCCTGGTCCTCGATCACTCGGGCGACCGATTCGGGACTACGTACGTGGGCGCCGTGGCCCTGGCCGGGCATGACGACGCGTCGGCAGTTCGGCAGGCGGGCCTGGAGCGCGTCGAGCCGTTCACCCAGATGGGCGGGGCTGGTCTCGCCGCCGAGCAAAACGGTCGGCACGTCGATCGCCGCGTAGGCCTCGAGCCGATCACCCAGCGCTTCGATGGCCACCAGGTCGTCCACCTGCCGCAACGCCAGCGCCCGCATCCGTGGCACGGCACCGATGAGCAGCGCCCCCAGCACGGCCTGCGCGGGCGGCACCCGTACGACTCCGCCCAGGAAGGCGCGCATCGCGGGGACGGGACGCCCAGCCTCGGCCGCCGCCCTGGCCTTGGCGACGGCCTCGCGGCCCAGCGACTCCCCGATCACCACGGGCGGCTCATAGAGCACGGAACCAGCGAACGTCCCCGGCGCGCGCACCATGGCCTCGAGGGCGACTACCGCGCCCGAGGAGTGGCCGACCAGCAGGAGCGGGGTGCCGAGGGTCGCGGCGACGGCCAGCGCGTCGTCGGCCTCCTGCGCCATCGTGCACGCCGGCCGCAGGTCCTTCCTGTACTGCCTGCGCTGGATCCGCACCACGCGGAAGCGCCGCGCCAGCAGGCCCGCCACGCGCTGCCACTGGGTCCCGTCGTCCAGCCCCGCGTGCAGGACCAGGACGACCGGCCCCTGCCCTTCGTCGTGCGCCCGGATCTCGATGCCGTCGGCGGCTTCCACCGTGAGCATGCCTGCCTCCTTAGCAACGCTAAGCGGACCTTAGCACCGCTAAGGCAACCTTGTGAACAGTCCCCGCACCGCTCGAGACGCGGTCCGAACGTTCGGCGAGGAGGTGGGCGGCATGGGCGGTGTGGGCTTCTCGCGGTGTGTGTCCGTTGCGGGCTTGGGTGGTAGGGGCGGCTTTGAGTACGGGCTTTTGTCTTTGGCAGGGGGGCTGAGGCGGTGGTCTAGGTATCCCTATGCGGTGTTCGGCGCAGAGATAAGGCATCCGTCCGATGTGACGGGAGGGGCCTTAGGAGGAGTGTTAAAGGTGCCAACAAGGAGCACCTTCCAAGGAGCCGAGATGCACGCCGAGCTCGAGTACGTAGTGATGAAGAACCACGCTGAGGAGCTGCGCAGGGCCGCTGCCAAGCACCGGACGATCCAGGAGGCCAAGGGCCGCAAGTCCGGGCGCCGTTCGGTGTTCGCCCGCTTCCTCTCCTCATGAAGACGTCAAGAAGGCCCGGCCGCAACCTCCCTCGCGGCCGGGCCAATCTCCCTCCCTAGTACTTAGGGAGCCGACATATTGCACCCACACCAGAGGGCGAGAGATTCCGGGTCTCTCGCCCTCTTCTCATGCCCAGGGTCCGCCCCGTCAGGTCGGAGGATCCAGCACACCGTCTTGTCGCGTGCACTGCGCGCCGTCTTGCGCGCGGACCGCACGCCCGCTTGTCGCGCAGCACACAGCACACCCTCTTGTAGCACGCACGACACACCCTTTTGTCGCTCCTACGGAGCGCTCTCTTGGCCGCGCGCTCGGCACGCCTATGTGCCGCGCGTACGGCATGCCTATGTATCGCGCGTACGGCAGGCCTTCTCGAAGCAGGGCACGGTACGGCTCCCGTGCCCGGGTTCCGCCTCGTGAGCGCGCGTTCTCGGGTGTGCGTGACCGCCCGGGCGGGTTCCGGGCGCCGTGGCGGCGGGGTAGTGGCATCGACTCGCCGTGAGCGCCGGTCGCGGGTCCTCAGCCGAAGTACGGCGGGCGGCCGGTGGGGCGGCCCGCCGTACAGACGTCACGAAACAGTGATGATCAGAGCATCCCCCTGGCCGCCGCCGCCGCACAGGCCGGCGGCGCCGGTGCCGCCGCCGCGGCGCTTGAGCTCGTGGGCCAGGGTGAGGACGATGCGCGCGCCCGAGGCGCCGATCGGGTGGCCGAGCGCGATGCCGCCGCCGTTGACGTTGACCTTGTCGAGCGGCAGGCCGAGCTCCTTGGCCGACTGGAGCACCACGCTGGCGAACGCCTCGTTGATCTCCACCAGGTCCAGGTCGTCGACCGTGAGGCCCTGCTTGCCCAGGGCGTGCTTGATGGCGTTGGCCGGCTGCGACTGCAGCGAGGCGTCGGGGCCGGCGACGTTGCCGTGGCGGCCGATCTCGGCCAGGTACGGCAGGCCGAGCTCCTCGGCCTTGGCCTTGGACATGACGACCACCGCGCAGGCGCCGTCGGAGATCTGGGAGGCCGAGCCCGCGGTGATCGTGCCGTCGGCGGCGAAGGCGGGCCTGAGGCGGGACAGCGTCTCCACGGTCGTGTCGCCGCGGACGCCCTCGTCGTCCTTGACCAGGATCGGCTCGCCGCGGCGCTGCGGGATCTCGACGGGCACGATCTCGTCGGCGAAGACGCCGTTCTTGATCGCGGCGACGGCCAGCTGGTGCGAACGGGCCGACAGCTCGTCCTGCTCCTCGCGGCCGATCCCGAGGCGGGCGTTGTAGCGCTCGGTCGACTCGCCCATCGCGCACTGGTCGAAGGCGCAGAACAGGCCGTCGTGCGCCATGGAGTCGACGATGCCCGCGTTGCCGTACTTGACGCCCTTGCGCAGGTCGGGGATCAGGTGGGGGGCGTTGGTCATGGACTCCATGCCGCCCGCGACCACGATGTCGAACTCGCCCGCCCTGATCAGCTGGTCGGCCAACGCGATGGCGTCGAGCCCCGACAGGCACACCTTGTTGACGGTGAGCGACGGGACGGTCATCGGGATGCCGGCCTTGACCGCGGCCTGGCGGGAGGGGATCTGGCCGGCGCCCGCCTGGAGCACCTGACCCATGATCACATATTCGACCTGCTCGGGCGAGACGCCGGCGCGTTCGAGCGCGGCCTTGATCGCGATTCCGCCCAGTTCGACGGCCTGCAGGCCGGACAGGCCCCCGAGCAGCTTGCCGATCGGGGTGCGAGCTCCGGCGACGATGACGGAACCAGACATGGCAGGGGCCTCCTGTGCGCGTGCGGGGTCGTTTGACACGATACCCACGAGCAGCCGGATCACCGCCATGGAGGTAGGCCACACATGTTCATGCGCATCGACCACATCGGGATCGCCTGCCACGACCTGGAGGAGAAGATCGCGCTCTTCTCCTCGCTGTTCGACCTGGAGGTGGTGGCCCGCGAGGTGAACGAGGAGCAGGGGGTCAAGGAGGCCATGCTCCACATCGCCGACGGCGAGGGCGGGGGCTCCTACATCCAGCTCCTCGAGCCTCTCTCCGCAGACTCGCCTGTTGGAAAATACCTGGCCAAGCGCGGTGAAGGCGTCCACCATGTCGCGTTCGGCGTCCCGGACGTCGCGCAGGCGATGGAGCAGATTGGGGAGAAGGGCGTCAGGCTCCTCGACGAGCGTCCCCGGCACGGGTCCATGGGCTCCTCGATCGCGTTTCTGCACCCCAAGGACGTAGGAGGAATGCTCACGGAACTGGTCCAAGCCGCCAGACCATAGCAACAGCAATAAACGTTCAGTATGTAACTAGTGACGCAGAAAGTTGGACGGGGCCTCCAAGGCGGCACCAGCGGAGTACGCTGGCCTTCCACCGGACATGGGTCTTGCCGTGAGGCATGGGCTCCTGGCTCGGATGTCCCGACCCCCCGTCCGGCCCGTGTAGCCGTCTCGACAACCCAGGATCGAGCCTCCATGCAGTCCGACATCGACGCCCAGCTCAACAACTTCTTCGAGGATGCCCCAGCACGCGAGTTCGACGTCGTGCTCCGCGGTTATGACCGGCACCAGGTCCACGACCATTTGAAGCAGCTCGACAACGAGTTGCGCCAGTCCCGCGAGCAGGTCGGCTCCCTCCAGCGTGACCTGTCCGACTCCCAGCGCCAGCTCCAGGAACAGGAGCGGCCCACCTACTCCGGTCTCGGCGCCCGCATCGAGCAGTTGCTCAGGCTTGCCGAGGAGCAGGCGACCGAGCTCGTGCAGGCCGCTAGGTCCGAGGCCAACGAGATCAAGGCCGCGGCCAAGGTGGAGGCCGCCGACCTGCGAGCAGCCGCCGAGTCGGAGGCCGCTGACAAGCGCGCCCAGGCCACGCGCGAGAGCGACGACATGCGCACGACCGCCGAGCGGGAGGCCGAGGAGATCCGCTCGACCGCCAGGCGCGAGTCCGACGAGCTGACCGCCACGACCGAGCGTGAGGCGGCCAAGCTGCGGGCCACCGCCGACCACGAGGTGGCCGAGAAGCGCGCCGACGCCGAGCGTGAGATCGCCAAGCTGCGCACCACGACCGAGCGCGAGGTGGCCCAGCTGCGGGCCTCGACCAAGCGCGAGCGCGACGAGGTGCTCACCACGGCCAAGCGCCAGGCCGATGAGATGCGGGCGCAGGCGCAGCGGGTCCTGGAGGAGTCCGAGGCCAAGCGGGCGCAGGACGAGGCGGAGTTCGAGATCCAGCTGGCCGCCCGGCGCGAGGAGGCCGAGCGCCAGGAGGCCGAGCGCCACGCCACCGCGCAGGCCGCGACGCAGAAGCTGGTCGCCGAGGCCGAGCAGCGCGCCGCGACCGCCGAGTCGCGGGCCACCAAGGCCACCCAGCAGGCCGATCAGACCCGCCGCGAGGCGGACCTGCACGCCAAGCAGCTGGTCGCCAACGCTCGCAAGAGCTCGGAGCAGATCGTGGCCGAGGCCAAGAGCAGCGCCGAGACGATCACCACCGAGGCCAAGAACGAGGCCGAGCGCACCCGCACCTCGATGCAGCGCCAGGTCGACGAGCTCACCCGCCAGCGCGACAGCATCACCAGCCACCTCGCCCAGCTGCGCCAGCTGCTCGGTGGGGCCGCGCTGCCCGGCATGGAGCCCGAGCCGGTGGCCGCCGCTCCGGCCAAGCCGGCGATCGCCGCACCCGCCAACGACAAGCCCGCCGCGGCGGCGCCCGCCCCGGCTCCGGCCAAGGCGGAGGCCAAGTCCGAGGACGACGCTGAGTGGTGGCAGGAGTAGTAACCGCCTACACGGGGGCTGAATGACGGCTGGAGAGAGCCTGGCGACCGGTATGGTCGCTAGGCTCTCTTTTTGCTTGCGAGTACGGCCTGGCCGTCCTCGATGCGGTTCGCCCCCTATCCCGAGGAGCCCGCTGTGCCCCCCGAACCCGCACCGGAGTCCGGCGGCGCCGCTGTCGCAGGCGGGGTGCCGCATGCCCGGTCCGCCACCACTGTGGCGCCCACGAGCGAATCCACCGAGGCGGACTATGAGGCGGCCCTGCCGTACGGGCTGCCGGGGAAACCGCTGCGGCGGGGGCCGTTCCTGTTCGGGCTGGTGGGCGGGCTCGGCGTACTGACCGCGATCGCGATCGCGCAGATGATCGTGCACTCGCTGAGCGTCATCATCCTGGTCGTGGTGGCCATGTTCCTGGCCGTCGGGCTGAACCCGGCGGTGGAGGCGCTGCAGCGGCGCGGGCTGGCCAGGCGGGGCGCGATCTCCATCGTGTTCGCCGGCGTGATCGTGGCGTTCGTGCTGTTCGGGCTCGCCGTGGTGCCACCGGTGAGCAAGCAGATGGCCGAGTTCATCGCGGCCGTTCCCGGCTACTTCAACGAGCTGACCGGCAACGCGACGCTGCGCAAGCTGGACGCCGACTTCCAGATCCTGCCGACGCTGCGCGCGTTCGTGACGGGCACGCTGGGGCCGGCGCTGGCCAGCGGCGTGGTGGGCGCGGGCCTGGTGGTGCTCAACGGGGTGTTCACCGGCGTGACGCTGCTGGTGCTGATGCTCTACTTCCTCGGCTCGCTGCACACGATCAAGGACTACCTGCTCAAGCTCGTGCCCGCCTCCCGCAGGGAGCGTACGCGCCGCATCACCGAGGAGGTGCTGGACGGCATCGGCGGCTACGTGGCGGGCAACGTGCTCATCTCGGTCATCGCGGGCGTGCTCACGTGGATCTTCCTGTCGATCGCGGACGTGAAGTACGCGCTGGCGCTCGCCCTCGTGGTGGCGCTGACGGACCTGATTCCGCTGGTCGGCGCCACGATCGGCGCGGTGCTCGTGACCGGGGTGGCGTTCCTGCAGTCGGTGCCCGCGGGCATCGCCTGCGCGATCTTCTTCATCGTCTACCAGCAGGTCGAGAACTACCTCATCTACCCGAGGGTCATGAAGCGCTCGGTGGACGTCACCCCTGCCGTGACCGTGATCGCGGCCCTGTTCGGCGGCGCGCTCCTCGGGATCGTGGGCGCGCTGCTGGCCATCCCGGTGGCCGCCGCGATCGCGCTGGTCATCCGTGAGATCGTGCTTCCCCGCCAAGCTCGGAGTTGAGGAACCCGAGCACCGCGGCGTTGAACGCCTCAGGCTGCTCGACCGCGCTCAGATGCCCGGCCTTGGGGATGACCTCCAGCCGCCCCTCGGGCACGGCCTGCGCCATCGCCTCGGCGTCGGCCAACGGTGACAGCTCGTCCTCCTCGCCCACCACGACCAGCGCGGGCACCTTCAGCCCCGCCAGCGTCTCGAACGAGGCGGGACGGCGCGCCATCGCCCGCTGCGCCCACGCCGCCGCCTGCGGCGGTGCAGACTGCACCAGCCCGCGGACCCGGCCGAAGACCATCGCCCTGCGCTCCCTGGTCGTCCTGCCGATCAGCGCCGGCAGGACGTCCCTGATCAGCACCTCGCTGCCGTCCTCGAGCACGGCCCTGGCGATGCGTTCCCGGTTCTCCTGCGCGGGTGGCGGGTCGGGCGAGGCCTTGGTGTCGGCCAGGATCACGCCCATCACCCGATCAGGATGCCTGCGGCAGAACGCCATCGTCACGTAGCCGCCCATCGACAGCCCGCCGACCACCGCCCGGTCGATGCCCTCCTCGTCCAGCAGCGCCGCGACGTCGTCGGCCATCAGGTCGAGCGACGGCTCGTCGGCCCCCAGCCGCGAGCCCCCGAACCCCCGCAGGTCGGGCGTGACCACCCGGCACGCACGCGCCAGCCCTTCCCGCTGCGCCAGCCACATCGCCGAGGACAGGGGGAACGCGTGTAGCAGTACGACCGGGATCCCGGTCCCGGCTGATCTCGTGTAGAGCTGCACGGACCAAACGTTAGCCCCCTCACTCCTTCTGACAAGCGCCTCTCCCTTCTCGTTACCAGCGCCGCCTCTTTCCTCCGCGCTCATACGGCACCACTTCCTCAGGCGCTTCCTCTTCAGGGCTGCAGCTTCCTCCCGTTCGACAGGTCTCTTCCTCATGTACGGCAAGCCCCCGCCCACGGCCGCCCACCGCACTCCGGCTGAGGACCCGCGCCCGGCGCCCCCGGCGAGTCGATGCCACTCCCCGCCGCAACGCCACCCGCAACCGTGGCCCCCCGGCCCCGGCCACCCACCGCACATGGCGCCGCCTCCTCCCGCCCACCACCCCGCCGACCCGGCGCCTGACAAAACCCCGGCACCCGACCTCCACGCCCCGGCGCCCGGCCACCACGCGCCGGGGTCAGTGAGAAGGCGTATGGCGGTCGACCGGCGCCCCCCGTACGGCGAAGCCCAGCAACCCACCCCACGACGCCCGGCCACCACGCGCCGGGGTCGGCGAGAAGGCGTACGGCGGACGACCGGCGCTTCGTACGGCGGTTCAGGGACCGTGGTGCCCGGGGTCGGAAGAACCCCGGTGGGCGGGAGCAAGGGGGGCCGTGGTGGATGGGTTGCGTGGTGGCGTGGCGGGCAGTGGCAAGGGACCGCGGTGGATGGGTTACGTAGTGGCGTGGCGGCGAGGTAGCGGCATCGACTCGCCGGGAGCGCCGGGCGCGGGTCCTCAGCCGGAGTGCGGCGGGCGGCGGGTGGCGGCGGCATGCCGTACAACATCGAGCCCGACACATGCCCGAGCCGGTAGACGATAGCGGCATGCCCTACAACACCGAGCCCGATATGTGCCGAGCCTGTAGACGGTAGCGGCATGCCGTACAACACCCAGCCCGGCATGTGCCCGAGCATGCTCAAGCGCGCGGGCGGTGGCGGCCTGCCGTACGGAAGCGGAGGGCAGGGGCCGTGCGGTGGGGAGAGGTGGATCGGTTAGATCGCTGTGGCGCCGCCGTCGATGAAGAGGACCTGGCCGGTCATGTAGGCGGAGGCGTCGCTGGCGAGGAAGACGGCCGGGTGGGCCATCTCCTCGGGCGTGCCCCAGCGGCGCATCGGGACGCCGGCGACCGTGGAGGCGCCGGCGGACTCGTCTTCCCAGAGGTTCCTGTTGAGGTCGGTGGCGGTCCAGCCGGGGCACAGGGCGTTGACGCGTACGCCGGCGGCGGCCCATTCGACCGCCAGGGTCTTGGTCAGGGCCACCAGGCCCGCCTTGGCGGCCGCGTACGGTGCCAGGAACGGCGCGCCCAGCGCGGCGACGGACGCGACGTTGATGACCGACCCGGTGCGGCGCTCCAGCAGGTGCGGGGCGATCGTGTGGCAGACGGTCATGGCGGAGTCGAGGTTGAGGCGCATCAGCTTGTCCCAGCCGGACAGGCGCAGGTCCTTGAACTCGACCAGGAAGTTCGACCCTCCGGCGTTGTTGACCACGATGTCCACGTGGCCCAGGCCCTCGATCGCGGCGTGCACGGACGCGGCGGCGGCCTCGCGATCGGTCAGGTCTGCGGGGATCACCACGGCCTGCCGTCCCAGCGCCTCGACCTCCTTGGCCACCTCGGACAGCGCCTCGGCGGACCGCGACACGAGCGCCACGTCGGCGCCCGCCTCGGCGTACGCGAGCGCGATCGCCCGCCCGATCCCCTTGGACGCCCCGGTCACCAGGGCCTTCCTACCCGCCAACCCGAACGCACCCATCCCGCCTCCTAAGCCGACCGAACAAGATTCTACAAACCCACTCCCCATCCAACCACCACGAACCGCCCTTCCAAGACGCGGGTTCACACGCGAACGCTTGCCGCACACTGGGGCCTGCGCGACGAGCCCCCGTACGAGGGCACCGACCACCGACCTGGCGCCCGACGGGCTCTCGCCCAAGGCGCCACCCCGATGGGAGACGCGAGCGCATGCCGGGCGCTAGGACTTTCCGGGCATTGGGACTCGCCGGGTGCGGGTGCTTGGGCTTGTGCGGGTGGGTCGCCGTACGAGGGCGCCGATCGCCGCCGACCCACGCCCCACCGACCCGGCGCCTGGTGGGTCACCCGACGGGGCGGCGTGGGCATCCTGCGTCGCCTCGCTTCGCTTGAGCTGGCGTGGGCGGGGTGGGTCCCTACGCTGGGGCGGCAAGTGCGGGACGCCTCACACGACTGGGCGGCGGGTGCAGGACACCTCACCCGACTGAGCGGCGGATGCGGGACGCCTCACACGACTGGGCGGCGGGTGCGGGCCCCGCTTCGTGCCACGGCCATCTCAGTTCCGCGTGCTGGGGTTCGGGGGTGCGGGTTAGAGCTCGGTGGGGAGGGGGTGGGCGGTGGGGTTTACGTGGCGGACTATTTGGTTGAGGGCTGTGCGGACGTAGGGTTCGCCTACCCAGAGGTGTTTGGCGCCGTCCACCCCGATGACCTCTGCCTGGGGGACTCTGGCGAAGCGGCGGCGGGCCTCGTCCGGGCGGAGGTAGTCGTCGAACTCCGGGACCAGGACCACCAGGGGGCGTCCGAAGGCGGCCCAGGCGTCCAGGTCGGCGTCCGTGGCGCGGTGGAGCGGCGGCGACAGGAGGATGGCGCCTTCCACGAGGGGGTCGTGGGCCCACTTGAGGGCGAGTTCCGTGCCGAAGGACCAGCCGACCACCCACACGTGGGGGAGGTCGTGGAATTCGGCGTACTCCAGTGCCGCCAGCACGTCGAAGCGCTCCCCCTCCCCACCGTCGAAGGTGCCCTGGGAGGTGCCACGCTCCGAGGACGTGCCGCGGGTGTTGAAGCGGAGCACCGCCAGGTCGGCGAGAGCGGGCAGGCGGTTGGCGGCCTTCTTGAAGATGTGGCTGTCCATGAAGCCGCCGTGCGTGGGCAACGGGTGGAGCGTGACGAGTGTGGCCACCGGCGGTTTGTCCAGCGGCTGGGCCAGCTCGCCGACCAGCGTCAGGCCGTCGCCCGTGTGCAGTTCGATGGGCTCACGCCGGGCGGGCAGCACGGTCGCCGCGCGAATCTCCACGTTCGTCCCTTCGCTTATGGCCGCGGTCCGAGACCCTACGGTAGTGGCCGCGCCGGTGTGCGCAGTCGGCAAGGGTCTCCCCACGGCTCCGGCCCTGTTCCGAGGGCGTTGTTCTGAGGCTGATCTTGTACGGCAAGCCGCCGCAACCGGCCGCCCGCCGTACTCCGGCTGAGGGCCCGCGAGCGGCGCTTCCGGCGAGTCGGGGACGCTTGCTCGCCGTCACGACGCTTCGTGACGCGGGCACCACGGTCCCCCTGGCCCGCCGTACAAGGCGCCGGACAACCACCGCCCCCTCCTCGCCGACCCCGGCGCGGGACGAACCCGCGGACCAAGACGCGGAGATCCCAATGCACCGGGGTCCTGAAGCGCGAGCGATCCCGAGGCGCAGGGTTGCGAAACGCGAAGCTTCCGAAGCCCAAGGGTCCCGAAGCGCGAGGGCCTGAAGCACGGAAGCCTGAAGCGCGGGGAGCGATTGGGCGCCCGGCGAGCGCCGGAGGTCAGTAGCGGGAGCGGCCGGGGCCGCGGTCGAGGCGTTTGCGCCAGCAGGTCGTGTGCCAGTGGCGGCGTTCGTCGTCGCCGCCCGGCCAGTTGGGCCAGCTGACCAGGTGGGGCTGACCGGCGGGGATCTCCTGGTCGCAGCCGGGGCAGCGGTATGCCTTGCCCGAGCCTCTGAGCATTCTGACCTTCCACTCGCCGTCCGGCCATTCCTCGACCCGGTCGACACCCCGGGCGGACAGCGGCGGCGCGGGGGATTCCTTGCGGCGGGCGCGGCGCGGGCTCATGGGCGCGGGAAGGTGGTGAGCCCGGCGGTGACGAGCTGGTCGAGCAGCGGCGCGGGTGCGAAGGCCGGCTCACGGTACTCGGCGTAGAGGGCGCGCAGGCCGTCGCGCACCCGGGCCAGGCCCAGCGACTCCAGCGTCTCGAAGGGGCCGTGCGGGTATCCGCAGCCCAGCCGCATGGCGGTGTCGATGTCGTCGATCGAGGCGTACCCGGACTCGTACATCCGGACGGCGTCGTTCAAGTACGGAAAAATCAGGGCGTCGAGCACGAACCCCGCCCGGTCCTTGCAGGCCACCGGCGTCAGCCCGATCACGGTCATCAGATCCCGGGCCGCCAGCGCCGCCTCGGCGGAGGTCAGCACGGTCGACGCGAGCTCCACCACGGGCTCCGCCAGGTGCACCCCCACCAGCCGCTCGGGCCGCGCCAGCCGTACGGCATGCTCCACGACCGGCCGATCCCCCACGTGCAGAACGACGTCCGGGTCGTCGGACTCCTTGAAACCCGCCTCGGCCAGCCGTACCGCCAGCGAGGGAGAGCCCTGCACGGCGAAGGTCGCGACGTCCGACTTGTCGCCAGGCTTCGCGGGCTCCTCGGCGGGCGCGTAGAAGCCGCGCCCGCTCTTGCGCCCGAGCAGCCCGGCGCCGACCAGCTCCCGCAGCAGCGGCGAGGGTGCGTGCCGCAGCGAGCGCGTCTCGTCGAAGAGCGCGCCCATGATCTCGTAGGCGGTGTCGAGCCCGATCAGGTCGAGCAGCGTGAACGGCCCCATCGGCAGCCCCGCGCCGAGCTTGACGGCCGCATCGACGCCGTCACGGTCGGCCACTCCCAGCTCGAGCAGTTGGGCGGCGTGGTTCAGGTAGGGCAGCAGCAGCCGGTTCACGACGAACCCGGCCCGATCCCCGACCACGATCGCCCGCTTACCCAAATTTGCTGACAAATCCCCAATGTCGGACAGGACCGTGGGTGCCGTCACCACCGTCCCCACGACCTCGACCAGCCGCATCACCGGAGCCGGATTGAAGAAGTGCAGGCCGACGACCTGCGACGCCCGTCCCGTGGCAGCGGCCAGCGCGGTCACCGGCAGCGAGGAGGTGTTGGTGGCCAGCACGGCCGACGGCTTGCAGATCCGGTCGAGCTCCCCGAACAGCGCGAGCTTGTACTCCAGCACCTCGGGAATCGCCTCGACCACGAGATCGGCCTCGCGCAGGTCGCCCCGCGAGGTGGTGAGCGTGACGCGCCCGAGGATCTCCTCGCGCTCGACGGCGGTCAGTTTGCCCCTGTCGACCGCCCGCCCGGTGGACCTCTCCAGGTGCCCACGCCCCCTGGCCAGAGCCTCGGCGTCCGCCTCGACCCCGATCACCCGGATCCCTGCCCGCGCGAACACCTCCGCGATCCCGGCCCCCATCGTGCCGAGACCGACAACTCCCACCCTGTCGAACGCCATGCGTCCAGTTTTCCAGAGCCGCTAGGGTTGACGGTCATGCGGCTGGTCATCGCGCGATGCAGCGTGGATTACATCGGACGGCTCACGGCACACCTGCCGATGGCGCCCAGGCTCGTGCTCATCAAGGCAGACGGAAGCGTGAGCATTCACGCCGACGACCGCGCCTTCAAGCCGCTGAACTGGATGAACCCGCCGTGCAAGCTCAAGGAGGACGGCGGGACCTGGACCGTCACGCACGGCAAGACGGGCGAGAAGCTCGTCCTGACCATGGACGAGATCCTGCACGACTCCTCGCACGAGCTCGGCGTCGACCCGGGCCTGATCAAGGACGGCGTCGAGGCCCACCTGCAGGAGCTGCTGGCCGAGCACATCACCACGCTCGGCGAGGGCTACTCGCTGATCCGCCGCGAGTACATGACGGCGATCGGCCCCGTCGACATCCTCTGCCGCGACGCCACGGGCGCCACGGTCGCCGTCGAGATCAAGCGCCGCGGCGAGATCGACGGCGTCGAGCAGCTCACGCGCTACCTCGAGCTGCTCAACCGCGACCCGCTGCTCTCCCCCGTCCGCGGCGTCTTCGCCGCCCAGGAGATCAAGCCCCAGGCCCGCGTCCTGGCCACCGACCGCGGCATCGACTGCGTCACCCTCGACTACGCCGCCTTGCGCGGCATCGAGCCGGAGAACCCAACCCTCTTCTGAGAGGTACGGCAAGCCACCCCACCGACCGCCCGCCGCACTCCGGCTGAGGACCCGCGACCGGCGCTTGCGGCGAGTCGGGGCCGCTGACCCACCGCCACGGCGCACGGAACCGGCCTGGGTCGGGTCGCATGAAAACCCTGCCCAGGCGGCGCCATTGCCCGTCATTCCAATATTGACAGGTCGTATGTGGAGCTTCTACGTTTGACCTATCAAGATTGGAGTATTGCGATGATGCCCAGCTACCTGAGCGGCAACCTGGCCCCGGTCCCCGACGAGATCGACGCGCACGACCTGCCCGTCGACGGAAAGCTGCCCGACGAGCTGACCGGCAGGTACTTCCGCAACGGCCCCAACCCGAAGCCGGGCGACGACCCCGGGCACTGGTTCGTCGGCGACGGCATGCTGCACGGCATCCGGCTCAGGGACGGCAGGGCCGAGTGGTACCGCAACCGCTGGGTGAAGACCCGGAAATTCACCGACAACGCCAAATTCATCACCGACACCGGCCTCGACCTGTCCGCCGTGACGGCCAACACCAGCGTGATCCGGCACTCCGAGCGCATCTTCGCGCTGGTCGAGAACGGCCTGCCGTACGAGATGACGCCGGAGCTGGCGACGGTGGGCCCGTGTGACTTCGGCGGGCGGCTGACGACGGCGATGACCGCCCACCCCAAGCAGGACCCGGTCACCGGCGAGCTGCACTTCTTCGGCTACGGGTTCATGCCGCCGTTCCTGACCTACCACCGGCTGTCGAAGGCGGGCGAGCTGGTGGAGTCCCGGGAGATCGAGGTCCCGGCGTCCACGATGATGCACGACTTCGCCGTCACCGAGCACCACCTGCTGTGGCTGGACCTGCCGGTGGTCTTCGACCTGAACAGGCCCGGCATGCCCTACGACTGGGAGGAGTCCTACGGCGCGCGGATCGGCGTGACGCCGCGCGCGGGCGGCCCGACCCGGTGGTTCGAGGTGGACCCCTGCTACGTCTTCCACGTGGGCAACGCCTGGGAGGACGAGCAGGGACGCATCGTGCTGAACGCGGCCCGCTACTCCGGCGAGTCGTTCGCGGGCACGTGGCGGCGCATCGGCGGGAGCAACGACCCGGCCAGGCAGGCGGCCAGGCAGGGCGGCGCGTCCCTGCACCGGTGGACGCTCGACCCGCGCACCGGCACGGTGACCGAGGAGCCGCTGGACGACCGCACGATCGAGTTCCCGACGTACAGGGACGACCTGTGCGGCACCGCCAGCCGCTACCTGTACACGGTCGGCAAGGAGAGCGTCGTCAAGTACGACCAGCGCACCGGCGAGGCCCAGGTCAGGCAGACCGGCGGCGACACCGGCGAGGCGGTCTTCGTGCCCGCCTCCGACGCCGAGGACGACGGCTGGCTGCTGTCGATCGTGACCTCGGGCGAAACGTCCGAGCTGCTGGTCCTGCACGCCGCGGACCTTTCGCGGGTAGCGTCGGTACGGCTACCGCGGCGCGTGCCCGCGGGCTTCCACGGCACCTGGCTGGAGGACTGATGATCCGATCGGCGGACAAGGACCAGGACACCGTCGAGCTCGGCGAGGTGCTGGCCAGGGCCTTCCACGACGACCCGGTGATCCTGTGGATGCTGCCCGGGGGCAAGGGTTCTGCGCTGATGTTCGCCACGCTGGCCCGCTACCAGCACGCGCTGGCCGACCTGGCCTACCGCGACGACGTGATGGCAGGGGCCGCGCTGTGGGACCCGCCGGGCCATGAAGGTGACATGGAGGGCGCCATCCCCGGTTTCGTCGAGGCCATGGGCGACCGGGTGAGCCACGGCATGCTGCTGGAGGAGGCCCTGGCCGCCCACCGCCCGAAGGAGCCGCACTGGTACCTGGCCCAGATCGGCGTGGTGCCCGAGGCCCAGGGATCCGGCGTGGGCGGCGAGCTGATGCGGGCGGGTCTGGCCCGCGTCGACGCCGAAGGGCTGGCCGCCTACCTGGAGAGCAGCAAGGAGTCGAACGTCCCGATCTACGAGCACTACGGCTTCACCGTCACCGAGCGCGTCGACCTGCCCGACGGGCCACCGATGTGGGGCATGTGGAGACCTAGTAAGCGATAGCTTACGGAGTTATCGTGGCGGCCATGACGACGCTGACGTTCGACTCCCTGAATCCGGCGACCGGTCAGGTCGTCGGCAGCCATCCCCAGCAGAGCGCCGAGGCCGTGCACGAGGCGGTCGGCAGGGCGGAGGAGGCTGCGGCCTGGTGGGCCGGGATCGGCCCCGCCGAGCGCAGGCGCCGCCTGCTCGACTACAAGGCCGTCATCACGCGCGACCTCAGGGAGCTGGCGCGGCTCGTCCACGAGGAGACCGGCAAACCGGTCGGCGACGCCACGCTGGAGATCGTGCTGGCCATCACGCACCTCGACTGGGCGGCCAAGCACGCGCAGAAGGTCCTCGGCCGCCGCCGCGTCGCGACCGGCATGATCGGCATGAACCTGTCGGCCACGCTGGAGTACCTGCCGCTGGGCGTGGTGGGCGTGATCGGCCCGTGGAACTACCCGGTCTTCACCCCGATGGGCTCGATCGCCTACGCCCTGGCCGCGGGCAACGCGGTAGTCTTCAAGCCGAGCGAGCTCACCCCAGGGGTGGGCGTACGGCTGGCCGAGCTGTTCGCCGAGTCCGTGCCCGAGCAGCCGGTGTTCCAGACCGTGACGGGCCTCGGGGAGACCGGCGCGTTCCTGGCCAAGGACCCGCGGGTCAAGAAGATCGCCTTCACCGGGTCGACCGCGACGGCCAAGCGGGTCATGGCCGCCTGCGCGGAGAACCTGACCCCGATCGTGGCCGAGTGCGGCGGCAAGGACGCCTTCATCGTGGACTCCGACGCCGACCTGCCGGCCGCGGCGGAGGCGTGCCTGTGGGGCGCGATGTCGAACGCGGGCCAGACGTGCGTGGGCGTCGAGCGGGTCTACGTGGTCGACGCGGTCTACGAGCCGTTCATGCGGGAGCTGACCGAGCGGGTGGCCAGGGTCAAGGCCGGGGAGCACTACGGCCCGATCACCATGCCGGGGCAGCTGGACATCATCCGGCGCCACATCGACGACGCCACCAAGACCGGAAAAATCGTGACCGGTGGGCCGGAGTCGGTCCGCGCGCCGTATGTCGATCCTGTCGTGGTGGAGGACGTGCCCGAGGACTCGCCTGCCGTACGGGAGGAGACGTTCGGCCCGACGATCACGGTCAGGCGGACCAGGGACGCCCAGGAGGCGCTGAATCTGGCCAACGCCTCGGCCTACGGGCTGGCGGGCACGATCTTCTCGCGCAACGCCCGGCGGGCCATGGAGCTGGCCAGGGCGATGCGGACCGGAATGACGGCGATCAACTCGGTCATCTCCTTCGCCGGGGTTCCCGCGCTGCCGTTCGGCGGGGTGGGCGACTCGGGGTTCGGGCGCATCCACGGCGCAGACGGGCTGCGCGAATTCGCCAGGCCGAAGGCCGTATCCCGGCAGCGCTTCGCCCTGCCCGGCATGAACCTGACCTCGTTCTCCCGCGGCCAGGAAGAGCTTGACCGGCTGATCAGACTCGTCACGTTCTTGCATGGTCGACGAAAGAGGTAATGTTCACACTCTTTCCTATAAGGGATCATCCGTCCATAATTGTGTGCTCTGGGGGCCACGATCATGTTGGACGGGTGGAATGTGAACCGGTCTTACCGGGGAATGACAGCAGAGCAAAGGCTGGCTGATAGGCGCGAGCGGCTGATGACAGCCGCGTACACGCTCTACGCCAAGCCTGGATTCGCGGCGACGACGATCGAAAGGCTGTGCTCGGAGGCGCGGATCTCCAACCGCGCCTTCTACGAATGTTTCGGCGGGCGCGAGGAACTGCTTCAGGCGCTGCACGAACGGTGTGTCGACGAAACGCTGGCCGCCGTGGCCAAAGCGTTACAGGACGCGCCGAGCACGCTGGCCGCCAGAGTGCAGGCAGGGATTCGCGCCTACGTCGAATTCGCCACCGCCGACTGGCGTCGCGCCCGCATCATGCACGTGGAGGTGCGCAGGTCAGGCGATGTGCTATCGCTGTCGAGGCAGCGTGCCGTGGACGCCTTCGCGCGCCTCATCGAAGAGGCCTCCGCCGAATTCCCGCAGCCCGCGCGGCTCAATCGGCGGCTGCTCACACTCGGTGTAATTGGAGCGCTGCAAGAGCTGCTCATCGAATGGCTGCTGGCCGACGAACAGCCCGAGACCGAAGAGCTCGTCGGCGTGGCCGTGCACATCTTCGGCCGATCGCTCGGTGCGACGTGATGGATTGATCACGCGGCGCGAGATTTCGCGCCGCTTTTCACATCATTTTCGAACTCTCACCGCCCGCGGGATTTCCGTGCAATTGCATTTGCACGAGTCTCACGCCACGGCGGCGTGCGTAACCTCGACGTTGAGCACTCGATTCAGCCGCGTCACCGCGAGTATCCGCATGATGCGCGGCGGAACGCCGCGCAGGATCAGGCGCCGCTCGGCGCTCATCGCGCGCCGGTGCGTCCCGACGAGCACGCCGAGACCGGTGGCGTCGATCATCTCCAACCGGGAGAGGTCGAGGATCAGGTCGCCCGTGCCCGAGTCGACCGCGTCGTGCAGGCGCGGGCGTACTCCGGCCGAGGTCCCGGCGTCGAGGCGGGCACCGACCCGCACCACCCGGGCGCGGGGATCGCCCTGGACTCGCATGCCACCTCCCTGCTCACACCCTTCGGGTCTACCCCCTACCCACGAATCGGGAGTGAAACAACCGCGTTCAACACGAACTGGCCGTCACCGGTGGGCCGGGCCGTGAGCTTCCCGCCCACCGCCGCCAGCCGCTCCCCCATCCCGGTGAGCCCGCTGCCCAGGTCGGCGGCCTGACGACGGGCCACCCCGTCGTTGCGGACCACGAGCTCCGCCTCTTCCTGGGTGAAGCGCAGCGTGATACCGCAGTAGGTGGCCGTGCTGTGCTTGAGCACGTTGGTGACCGCCTCCCTGACCGCGTAGGCGAACACGGGGGCCAGGCCTTCGGGCAGGTCCCGGTAGGGCAGGTTGAGCTCGCACCGCACTCCGGCCGCCTCCAGCACGCCGCGGACGCTGCCCAGCTCGGCCGACAGGTCCAGCTCGCGGTATCCGCGCACCGCCTGCCGCAGCTCCCGCAGGGCCTGGCGGGTCAGCGCGTTCACCTCGGTCATCTCGCTCCTGGCCGGTCCCGCTTCTGCCAGCCGTACGGCCAGCTCGGCCTTGACGGCGATCGCGGACAGCTGGTGGCCGACCAGATCGTGCAGGTCCCTGGCGAAGCGCAGCCGCTCCTCGGCCACCGCCAGCCTGGCGTGCGCCTCGCGGCCCTCGTGCGCCTCGTTGGCCAGGCGCCAGATCCAGGCCCACATGCGGTTGGAGCCTGGCATGGCCAGGCACCAGATCGCGTAGACCAGGCAGGAGACGGCGATGGACGACCAGAGCGACCCGCCGCCGACGCTGAACAGGCTGCGGCCTGTGAGGATGCCGAGCACGCTCAGCGCGCCGCAGACCACGAACGTGGCGAGCCCGACGAGCTGGGCCTGGCGCTTGCTGACGCCGAGCACGGCCACGGAGAGCCAGGCCACGGGCAGAACGCCCCAGCCCATCGGGTCGGCGCCGCCCAGCGCCGCGGCCACCACGGCCAGGGCACCGGCCGCCACGACCTCGCGGGTGGCGTACCGGTGCTCGATCGCCGCGCCGGTGATGCGCAGGAAGAACCAGGAGAAGGCGATCCCGGCGAGCACGGCCGGCACCAGCAGTGGCCAGGTCGTCACACCCTCGGCCAGCGAGGCGGCGGACATCGCCACCACCATGAGCCAGGCGACCACCAGCATGCTGTTGAGCATCATGCTGGTGAGCCGCCGGGCTCGCCCGATCGCCTCCATCTAGCGAACGCGCAGGACGTCGGCGAGCTTCACCCTGGCCCCCGTGCGCAGGACGGCTCGCTGGTAGACCTTGGCCCCGATCGACAGCACCCCCGCCACGGCGGCCAGCATCAGCACCGCCGCGATGCCGGCCTGCCAGAGCGGCACGTCCACCGCGGCCATCCGCACCGGCATCACCATCGAGGAGAACGGCGGGATGAACGACAGCACCTGGGCGAGCGTCCCGGTCGGCTCGAAGGTGGCGTAGAAGGCGGCGAAGTAGGTCACCATGATCAGCATCGTGAGAGGCGTCATCACGTTGCTGACCTCCTCCTGGCGCGAGACCAGCGAGCTCAGCGCGGCCGCGAGCGTGGCGAAGAAGGCATAACCCAGCACGAACCAGCCCAGCACGCCGGCCACGATCCCGACCATCCCCGGCGGGAAGTCCATGGCCACGCCGGAGACCTTCGAGGCGGTCACACCCACCACCAGGATCGTGCACAGGTTGATCAACCCGAGCGCGCCCAGTCCGATGATCTTGCCGCCGAGCAGTTGCCACGGCCTGACCGAGGTGAGCAGGATCTCCACGATGCGGCTGCCCTTCTCCTCCACGACGCCCATCGCGACCATCATGGCCTGTCCGATGAGCAGCATGAAGAGGACGACGACCAGCGTCACGGCGATGCCCGTGCGGGCGGCCTGGTAGCGGGTGTCCTGGCCCACCGACTCCAGCGCGAGCGGCGCGATCTTCACCCCCGCCGCACCCAGCTTGACCTCGCGGTTGGCGCTCTGCAACAGAACGGCGAGCTTGGACTCGAGCTCCCCGTCGGAGATCACCTTGGTGCCGTCGACGATCACGGCGTCGGCGTCGCCCGCCAGCACCGCCTTCTTGGCGGCGGCCTCGTCGGGGAAGCTCTTCCACTCGATCTTCGCGCCGGGGTCCTGCAGGGGCAGCTTCTGGGAGTTGACCGTGCCCAGCTTGTAGGAGTCGGGACCGCCGAACACCTTGGGCGCGAACGCCACCGCGCCCACCAGCACGGCCGTGATGAGCAGGCCGATGACGAAGGCCTTGGTCCGGATGTGGGTGGTGATCTCGCGGCGGGCGACCAGCATCATGCCGTTCATGCCACGGCCTCCTTGAAGATCTCGGTGAGGGACGGCTGCTCGAGGCCGAAGTGCTCGACCTGGCCCGCCTTGATCGCGCGGCGCAGGATCTCCTGGTCGTCGCCGTTCTGGGCGAGCAGCACCTGCCGGTCGCCGTTGACGGTCACCGAGCCGGGCAGCCCGTCGGCCCAGCCGGGCGCCGGGTCGCGCACGACCACCCGCAGCGTGCGGCCCTCGGCGGCGCGCAGGTCGCCGACCGTCCCCGAGGCGACCATCCGCCCGCCCGAGACGATGCCCACCGAATCGCACAGCCGCTCGACCAGTTCGAGCTGGTGGCTGGAGAAGATCACCGGCACCCCGCCGCGGCCCCGCTCCTGCAGCACCGTCGCCAGCGCGTCCACCGCGATCGGGTCCAGCCCGGAGAACGGCTCGTCCAGGATCAGCACCTCGGGGTCGTGCACCAGCGCCACCGCCAGCTGCACGCGCTGCTGGTTGCCCAGCGACAGGGCCTCGACCGCGTCCCCGCGGCGCTCGGTCAGCGACAACCGCTCCAGCAGGTCGTCCGCGGCCTTGCGGGCCTTGCCGGGGCCGAGGCCGTGCAGCCGGCCGAAGTACTCGACCTGCTCGGCCACCCGCATCTTCTGGTAGAGCCCCCGCTCCTCAGGCATGTAGCCGAAACGCCGCCGGTCGGCGAATCCCAGCGGCCTGTCCTCCCAGTGCACCGAGCCGGAGTCGGGCTCGAGCACGCCCATCACGATGCGCATGGTCGTGGTCTTGCCCGCGCCGTTGGCGCCGACGAACCCGAACATCTCACCCGGACGGACCGCGAACCCGATCCCGTCCAAGGCCAGCTTGCTCCCGAAGAGCTTGCGTAGTTCCCGAATCTCCAGCATGCGCCTATGGTGCCGGTCCGGGTGTCATGCCTGGTAGTTGCCGAAATCACCGCCCTGCTTTGACATTTGTCATCCGCCGGAGCGCACAGCCAAGCGCCTGCAGTGCCTCCCGCGGGCCGCACAAGCGCTACAGCGGCACGACCACCGGCACCCCGGACAAACGTGTCTACCCTCGCTCTACGGGCGTCAGACGGCAAACAGGACGTTCGCTGCCGGCGTGCGATCCTGGACAGCATGACCCGAGCAGACAAGGACAAGCCCGTCGTCCTCTCCAAGATCTACACCCGCACCGGGGACGACGGGACGACCGCGCTGGCCGACATGAGCCGGGCCGCCAAGACCGACCCCCGGCTGGCCGCCTACGCCGACGCGGAAGAGGCCAACGCCGCGATCGGCCTGGCCCTGGCCTACGGCACGCTCTCCCCCGAGATCACCGCCGTGCTCGGCCGCGTCCAGAACGAGCTCTTCGACCTCGGCGCCGACCTGGCCACGCCGGTGGTCGACGATCCGCCCTTCCCGCCGCTACGGGTCGAGCAGTCCTACATCGACTGGCTGGAGGAGCAGTGCGACGCCTTCAACGAGCGGCTCAAGCCGCTGCGCAGTTTCATCCTCCCTGGCGGCGACCCGGCCACCGCCCAACTGCACGTCGCCAGGGTCACGGTACGGCGGGCCGAGCGGACGGCCTGGGCCGCGCTGCACGAGCACGACGACACGAACCCGCTGACGGCCAAGTATCTGAACCGGCTGTCGGACCTGCTGTTCATCCTGTGCAGGATCGCGCACGACGGCACGGAGATCCTGTGGAAGCCGGGCGGCACCCGGTAACGGATCAGGCGACGTCGAGGTAGGCGCTGGGAGGAGCCGACTCCAGCCAGGCCAGGAAGCCGGTGAGCGCGTCGGCGCTCATCGCGAGCGAGATGTCGTGCGTCGTGCCCGAGCAGTCGACCGCGAACAGTTCGCCGTCGAGCGGACGGCGGGAGGAAACGACGAGGCCGCGCCTCGCGATCGCGTGGCGCGGCCTCAGTCGCAGACCCAGCAGGGGAATCCAGTGGAGCTCCCCAGCGGCGTAGCGGGCTACCCCGCTACGCCAGCGGTGGTTGCCGACGCGGAGCCGGCACGGCACGTTGCCGTTCAACACGATGGCACGTACCACCACCAGGGCGGCAAACAGCAGCAAACAGATGAGAATCGCCGCTACCATGCCGCCCCCTTGGCTTGTGTACGTCAGACCTCTTCGCCTGCCGCGCGCAGCCGGGCCCTGGCCCGCTTGGCCGCGACAGCCGCGTCGGCGTCCTCCTGGTTGGCCTCGATCGAGGCCTGCGCCCGTTCGAGCGCATCGCGGGCGGCCGAGACGTTGACCTCGGACCCGAGCTCAGCCACCTCGGCGAGGACGGACACCTCGTCGTCCGCCACGGAGATGAAACCGCCGTGCACGGCCGCGACGAGGTCGTCGGCGCCCTCCCGCTTCACGCGCAGCACGCCGCCCTCGACCAGGACGCCGAGCACAGGTGCGTGTTGCGGCATAATACCGATCTCGCCGTCCACGGTCTTGGCAATCACCATGTCGGCTTCGCCCGACCAGATCTCCCGCTCGGGCGAGACAACCCCAACTCGTAGCTTCGCCACGTAGCTTCCTTTCCGGCGGGGGCAGGGCCCCCGCCACGGGCGATGATCAGCGCTCGAGTTCCTTGGCCTTCGCCACAGCCTGGTCGATGCCGCCGACCATGAAGAACGCCTGCTCGGGAAGGTGGTCGTACTCGCCGGCGCACAGGCCCTTGAAGGAGGCGATGGTCTCGTCCAGCGGCACGTTCTCGCCCGGCTGGCCGGTGAACGCCTCGGCAGCGTACATCGGGTGCGACAGGAACCGCTCGATCCGGCGGGCCCGCTGCACGGTGACCTTGTCCTCCTCGGACAGCTCGTCGATACCGAGGATCGCGATGATGTCCTGGAGCTCACGGTACTTCTGCAGGATCCGCTTGGTCTCCTGGGCGACCGCGTAGTGCTCCTCACCGACGACCTGCGGGTCGAGGATGCGGGAGCTGGAGTCGAGCGGGTCCACCGCGGGGTAGATGCCCTTCTCCGAGATCGGCCGGGACAGAACGGTCTGCGCGTCCAGGTGAGCGAACGCGTTGTGCGGCGCCGGGTCGGTGATGTCGTCCGCGGGCACGTAGATCGCCTGCATGGAGGTGATCGAGTGACCACGGGTCGAGGTGATGCGCTCCTGGAGCACGCCCATCTCGTCGGCCAGCGTGGGCTGGTAACCCACGGCCGACGGCATGCGGCCCAGCAGCGTGGAGACCTCGGAACCGGCCTGCGTGAAGCGGAAGATGTTGTCGATGAACAGCAGCACGTCCTGCTTCTGCACGTCGCGGAAGTACTCCGCCATCGTCAGCGCCGACAGCGCCACGCGCAGACGGGTGCCCGGCGGCTCGTCCATCTGACCGAAGACGAGCGCGGTGTCCTTGAGGACGTCCGCCTCCTCCATCTCCAGCCAGAGGTCGTTGCCCTCACGGGTACGCTCGCCCACACCGGCGAAGCACGAGGTGCCACCGAAGTTGCGGGCGACCCGGCGGATCATCTCCTGGATCAGAACGGTCTTGCCGACACCGGCACCACCGAACAGGCCGATCTTCCCACCCTGCACGTACGGGGTGAGCAGGTCGATGACCTTGATGCCGGTGACCAGCATCTCCGTGCGCGACTCGAGCTGGTCGAAGGCCGGCGACGGACGGTGGATGCCCCACCGCTCGTTGATCTTCAGGGACGCGGTGGGAACGTCGAGCGTCTCGCCGAGCGCGTTCCACACGTGGCCCTTGACGACGTCGCCCACGGGCACCGAGATCGGGGCGTTGGTGTCGGTCACGGCAGCGCCGCGGACCAGGCCGTCGGAGGGCTGCATGGAGATCGCGCGCACCAGGTTGTCACCGAGGTGCTGGGCGACCTCGAGGGTCAGCGTCTTGGTCTCGCCACCGAGGGTGACCTCGACGTGGAGCGCGTTGTAGATATCGGGCATCGCATCGACGGGGAACTCCACGTCGACGACGGGGCCGTTGACGCGCGCCACCCGGCCCGTTCCGGCCGCGGAGTTCTCCACGGTCTCAACAGCTTCTGCAGTCATTTCACTCTTTCCCCGCTGCGGCGTCAGCGAGCGCGTTGGCGCCACCGACGATCTCGCTGATTTCCTGGGTGATCTCGGCCTGGCGAGCCTGGTTCATGTCCTGGGTGAGGACCCTCATCAGCTCGTTGGCGTTGTCCGTAGCGGACTTCATGGCGCGGCGGCGTGCGGCCTCCTCCGAGGCCGCCGACTCCAGCAGCGCGGTGAAGATGCGCGACTCCACGTAACGCGGAAGGAGCGACTCGAGCACGTCGGCCGCGGTCGGTTCGAACTCGTAGTAGGGCGGGATCGCGTCGCTCGCGCTCGCCTCGGTCTCCTCGACCTCAAGCGGCAGGATCCGCTTGACGACCACGTTCTGGGTCAGCATCGAGACGAACTCGGTCGAGACGATGTGGATCTCGTCGATGCCGTTCTCGTCCTTGAAGGAGTCGATCAGCACCTGCGCGATCTCCTTGGCGTCGGCATAGGCCGGCTTCCTGGAGAAGCCGACCCACTGCCCGCCCATCTCGCGGTTGCGGAAGGAGTGCCAGGTGACACCCTTGCGCCCGGTCACGAACGGCGTCACCTTCAGGCCGCGGCTCTCCAGCAGCCCGCGCAGGGCCTCCGCCTCGCGCAGCACGTTGGCGTTGAAGCCGCCGCAGAAACCGCTGTCGCTGGTGACGACGAGCACGCCCGCCGTGGCGGGGTTCTCCTTCGCCACCGTCAGCGGGTGGTCCACGCTGGCGGCGTTGCTGACGACCCCCGTGACGGCGCGCGTGATCTCACGCTCGTACGGCAGGGCCGCCTGCATCCGCTGCTGCGCTCGCACGATCCGCGAGGAAGCGATGAGCTCCTGGGCGCGCGTGATCTTGGCGGTCGACTTGACCGACTTGATCCGCCGCCGCAGCAGCCTTAGCTGGGCACCCATGACCTACTTCTCCGCCTTGCGGACAACCTTGCGGATCTTCTCCTGGCCGACCTCTTCGGCCTCCAGCGGCGCGACCGGCTCGTCCTTGATGAGCAGCTCACCGGAAGAGGTGGTGAAGCCCTTCTTGAACTCCGTGATGGCGTCCTTCAGAGCGGTGACCGTGTCGTCGGACAGCTCGCGCGTCTCGCGGACCGCGTCGAAGATGCCCTTGTGCGCGGTCTGGATGTAGTCCAGGAACTCCGACTCGAAGCGGCGGATGTCCTCGACCGGGACCTCGTCCAGCTCACCGGTGGTGCCGGCCCACACCGAGGCGACCTCGCGCTCCAGCGAGAACGGGCTGTACTGGGGCTGCTTGAGCAGCTCGACCAGACGCAGACCGCGCTCGAGCTGAGCCTTGGAGGCGGCGTCGAGGTCGGAGGCGAACGCGGCGAACGCCTCCAGGTCACGGTACTGGGACAGCGCCAGACGCAGCGTGCCCGCGACCTTCCGCATCGCCTTCGCCTGCGCCGAGCCACCGACTCGGGACACGGAGATACCGACGTTGATCGCCGGACGCACACCGGCGTTGAACAGGTCGGTCTCGAGGAAGACCTGGCCGTCGGTGATGGAGATGACGTTGGTCGGGATGAACGCCGAGACGTCGTTACCCTTCGTCTCGATGATCGGCAGGCCGGTCATCGAGCCGGCGCCCATGTCGTCGGAGAGCTTGGCGCAGCGCTCCAGCAGGCGCGAGTGGAGGTAGAACACGTCGCCGGGGAAGGCCT
The DNA here is from genome assembly GCF_018531495.1 of Nonomuraea sediminis. Lineage (GTDB taxonomy): Bacteria > Actinomycetota > Actinomycetes > Streptosporangiales > Streptosporangiaceae > Nonomuraea > Nonomuraea sediminis. Next base: position 928,411 of record NZ_JAHDTI010000004.1, on the reverse strand, counting down.
CACGACCCGGCGGGCGACGCAGCAGCAGCGACACGGCGCGGTAGGCGTCGGCCTGCTTGGTCAGGTCGTCGAAGACGATCAGGACGTGCTTGCCCTGGTACATCCAGTGCTGGCCGATGGCCGAACCGGTGTACGGGGCAAGGTACTTGTAACCCGCGGGGTCGGAGGCGGGAGCGGCCACGATCGTGGTGTACTCCAGCGCACCGGCCTCCTCGAGGCGGGCCTTGACCTGCGCGATCGTCGAACCCTTCTGGCCGACGGCGACGTAGACGCAGCGAACCTGCTTCTGCGGGTCGCCGGAGGCCCAGTTGTCGCGCTGGTTGAGGATGGTGTCGACGGCGATCGCGGTCTTGCCGGTGCCACGGTCACCGATGATCAGCTGGCGCTGACCACGGCCGATCGCGGTCATGGCGTCGATCGCCTTGATGCCGGTGGCCAGGGACTCCTTCACCGGCTGGCGCTGGACGACCGACGGCGCCTGCAGCTCGAGGGCGCGCAGGCCCTCGGACTCGATCGCGCCCTTGCCGTCGAGCGGGTTGCCCAGGGGGTCGACCACGCGGCCGAGGAAGTTGTCGCCGACCGGCACGGACAGGACCTCGCCCGTCCGGCGGACCGACTGGCCCTCCTCGATCTTGCTGAAGTCGCCCAGGATAACGACACCGATTTCACGGGTGTCGAGGTTCAGTGCCAGGCCGCGCGTGCCGTCCTCGAACTCGAGCAGCTCGTTCGCCATCGCCGAGGGCAGGCCGGAGACATGGGCGATGCCGTCGCCACAGTCGACGACGGTCCCGATCTCCTCGCGCGCGGCGCCTTCCGGTTCGTACGCCTGGACGAAGCGCTCAAGCGCGTCCCGGATCTCGTCCGGCCGGATCGTAAGCTCCGCCATCTCTACTCTGTCTCCCTATTCGCCTAGCCGGCCAACCGGCGGCGGACTTCTTCGATTCGTCCCACAATGGTGGTGTCGATGATCTCGTCGCCGATGCGGACCGAGAATCCACCGAGCACTCGCGGATCCACCTCGACGTTCAGGTGCACGTCGCGGCCGTAGGAGCTCTTCAGCCACGCCGCCAGGCGCCGCTTCTGCTCCTCGGACAGCTCGACGGCGCTGCGCACCACTGCCACGAGGCGCTGGCGCTGCTGGGCCACCAGCTGGCCGTACTCCTCCAGCCCGCTCTCCAGGCTACGTCCTCTCGGGTGCAGCACCAGCTGCGTGACGAGACGCAGCGTGGTCGGCGCGACCTTGCCGTCGAGCAGGTCGCGCAGCAGCTGCCGCTTGCCGTCCTCTGGGGCGGCGGCGTCCGTGAGGGCGCGGCGGAGTTCGGGATTGCCGGCGATGATGCGGCCGAAGCGGAAGAGCTCGTCCTCCACGTCGTCGAGCTTGCCCTGTGCCTCGGCCTCGCCGACGGCGGCGACGACGCCGAGCCGCTCGAGCACGTCGGACAGGTCGCCCGCGCGCGACCACTTGGCCGACACGGCGGCCTCGGCGGTGGCGATCGCGGGCTCGCTGACCTTGCCGGACAGCAGCCCGCGCACGGTCTGCGCCTTCTGCTCGGCCGGCCGGGCCGGGTCGGACAGAGCACGCCGCAGGCCGTGCTCGCGGTCGAGCAGATCCGCGATCGCGAACAGCTCGTCGGCGAGGGTGCCGAGATCAGCGCTTCCCGCCACGGCGTTGAAGCGCTCCTCGACCTCCGCCAGCGAGGTCCTGCTCAGACCGATCATCAGCGGACCGCCTCGAGCTCATCGAGGAACCGGTCGACGGTACGGCGCTGCCTGGCCTCGTCCTCGAGAGACTCGCCGACGATGCGGCCGGCCAGGTCGGTCGACAGGCGACCGATCTCGGTGCGGAGCTGGGCGAAGGCGGCCTGGCGGTCGGCCTCGATCTGAGCGTGCGCGGCGTCGATGAGCCGGCGCGCCTCGGCCTGAGCCTCCTCGCGGAGTTCGGCCTTGATCTGCGCTGCCTGCTCGCGGGCCTCTTCACGCAGGCGAGCCGCCTCGTGCCTGGCCTCTGCGAGCTGGTCGCGGTACTGCTTCTGCAAAGCCAACGCCTCGGCCTGAGCCTCTTCCGCTCGCTTTATGCCGCCTTCGATAGCGTCGGTCCGCTCGGCCAGCGTCTTCTGGATACGCGGGACGAGGACCTTGATCAGGAAGATGGCGACGACGGCGAACGAGAAGATACCGACGACGAGCTCGAACGTGTGCGGGAGGAGCGGGTTGTAGGCCTGCTCCTCCGCCGCGAGGAGCGTAGCTGCCTTGGTCATGGTCGCAGCCTTTCGTCAGGGGTTTCTTCTGGTTACTTGATGCCCGCGAAGATGAAGGGGGCGACCAGACCGATCAGGGCGAGGGCCTCGGTGAGGACGAAGCCCAGGAGCATGTTCTGACGGATCAGGCCGTAGGCCTCCGGCTGGCGGGCGATGGCCTGCACGCCCTGACCGAAGATGATGCCGACGCCGATGCCGGGGCCGATGGCGGCAAGACCGTAACCGATGGCGGTGACGTTGCCGGAGACCTCAGCGAGAACGCTCATTACTGTTCTTCCTTTACTGGACGGCCGGTGTGGGTACCGGTCTGGACTTTCGGGGTCAGTGCTCGGGGTGCAGCGCACCGCCGATGTACATCGCGGCCAGCATGGCGAACAGGAACGCCTGCAGGAACTCGATGAACATCTCGAAGCCGGTGAAGATGATCGTCATGACGACGCCGACGGCACCGAGGGGGGCGCCGAGGGGAGTCAGCTCCTGGAACAGGAACCAGAAGCCGACCATGCTGAAGAACGCGAGGAGCATGTGCCCCGCGAACATGTTCGCGAACAGTCGCACGGCGTGCGTGAACGGCGCGATGATCATGTTCGAGAGGAACTCGATCGGGGCGAGCAGCACGTAGATCATCTTGGGCAGCCCCGGCGGGAACATCATGTTCTTGAAGTAGCCGATGGCGCCCTGGTGCTTGACGCCCAGGTAGATCTTGAGGATGTAGATGGTGCCGGCCAGCACGATCGGGAAGGCGATGTGCGAGGCGACGGGGAACTGGGCGATGGGGATGACGCCCATGAAGTTCCAGACCAGGACCAGGAAGAAGATCGACAGCAGCAGACCCATCCACCGGTCGGCGTCCTTGCCCAGGAACGGCCTGGCGACCTGGTCACGCACGAACATGTAGCCGTACTCGGCCACGTTCTGCACGCCCCTGGGAACGATCTTCGGGTTGGCGAACCCGGCCCAGCAGACGGCCAGCACGATGATGGCGCTCAGGATGGCGAGCAGCACCGGCTTCGTGAACCAGTCGACGCCGGGGATGATCGGAGGAAGGTTGAACAGTTCCTGAGGCGTGGGTGCCTTGAATCCACCATCGTCTGCGGTGGCGAGGACCGTCAGCGCATTCACGCGGCGTTCCCTTCAACGTCGTAACGGATCACAGAGGATTTCTGAGTGGGGCGATCGCAGCGTGGCGCTAGCGACTGAACTTGCGGTAGGCCAGGTAGCCGGACAGCATGACCCCAAAAACCACGCCTATAGGGAAGAGCGCGGACAGGCCAAGCCAGCGGTCCAGCAACCACCCGAGTCCGCCATAGATCGCCATCCCTGCGAGCAGATAGCTGGGGATCGACCACATGGCGTCGGCGAAGTCGCGACCGTCGTTCTCCGGCCGGCGTTCCTGTTCGCTCATCGCGGGCTTGACGATAGCAGGGAAGAGGAGGACTAGTCATATCGGGCCCCATCCCTTTACCCGGATCATGAGTCGCCGTGCCCGGGAACCTTGGCGTCGGGGTCGACGTACAGCATCTTGGTCTTCATGAAGGCGCGGACTTCGAAGGCGGTCCACACGAGCGTGCACGCCACGACGGTCCAGGCGAACGCCCTGGTGTCCCACGCGGACGTGTCACGGAATGTGGCCAGCATCACCATGATGACGACCACTTTGACTAGATAGCTGACCATCGCGGCGGCGGCCATCATGTGCGGCGAGATCCGGGCGGCATAGGAGACGGCTACCACGCTGATGCTGAAGAAAACACCTACGAGCAAGGTGCCGATCGTCGCGCCCAGCGCTCCCTTGCCCCCGGCGAGCAGGAAGGCCAGGACCACGGCGAGCACTCCCACGACCAGTGTGGGCAGCGCGGCGCTCTTGAGTACGCGCACGTCGTTGGCCTGCATCGGTGCTCCATCAGCAAATTATCAAGCGAGCGTTTGCTACCCCCAGAACCTGTGTGGTGGGGGCCCCTGCTCGTGAAAGATATCACAAGCTCACCGATGACCGCTTTTACCTGCCGTTTCTACTTCGCGATCATGAACTGCCCGGAAAGGCGTGAATGACCGGTTGCCCGTCGGCGGTGGCCCGTTCCTGCGTGGGCGGCATGACCGGCCGCCTGACCTGTTTGGTCACCTCGTCGTCCATCACGGGCGGGATCGGAGGCATCGGGCCGGTGGGCGGGCCGTCGTCGTCGGAGGGGTGTTTGCGCTCGGCCGCGTGGGCGCCGCCCCTGCCGCGCCAGCGCGGCGCGGCCATCGCCACCAGCACGACGACCGCGAGCACCACGGCGATCGGGAACAGCACCACGGGCACGGTGGCGATGGACATCGCGACGATGCCGAACGCGAACAGGAACGTCCACGCGTACATGATCAGCACCGAGGTACGCTGCGAGTGTCCGATGTCGAGCAGCCGGTGGTGCAGGTGGCCGCGGTCGGGCGCGAACGGCGACAACCCCTGCGAGGTGCGCCTGACGACGGCGGTTATCAGGTCGACCAGCGGCAGCACCAGCAGCGCCGCCGGGATGAGCAGCGGGATCAGCACGCCGAACCGGTTCATGTTCTCGATCACGGTCGGGTCGACCGGCGTCACCGTGACGAACGAGGAGGCCAGCACCATCCCGATCAGCATGGCGCCGGTGTCGCCCATGAAGATCTTGGCCGGGTGGAAGTTGTGCGGCAGGAAGCCCAGGCAGGCCCCGATCAGCACGGCGGCGATGGCGGCCGTGGTGGCTATGCGGTCACCGGAGATGCTCTGCTTCAGCAGGATCGAGTAGGCCCAGATGGCCATCGCCGAGATGCACACGATCCCGGCCGCGAGCCCGTCGAGGCCGTCGACGAAGTTGATGGCGTTGATCGCCACGACCACGACCAGGATCGTGATGATCGTGCTCAGCGGGTAGTCGAGGCTGAGCGAGCCGCCCCAGTCCTTGGGCAGCGGGATGTAGGTCAGGCGCAGCCCCGAGTAGACGAGCACGCCGGCGGCCGCGATCTGGCCGCCCAGCTTGATGAAGGCGTCCATGCCCCACCAGTCGTCCAGGAACCCGGTCAGCGTGATGATGCCGCCCGCCACGAGCAGGGCCATCACGGGGTGTCCGTCGGACTCGGCGAGCGTCTTGCCGGTGTTGGTCAGCTCGCTGGCCGTCAGCAGGCCCGCGACCAGCCCGCCGTACATGGCCAGGCCGCCCAGCCTGGGGATCGGGGTGGTGTGCACGTCCCTGTCACGGACCTCGGGCATGGCGCCGATGCGGATCGCGAAGCGTCGCACGAGCGGGACGAGCAGGTACGTCACCGCCGCCGCTATGAGCGCCATGAACAGGTATTCGCGCACGGACCTAGTTTCCCGGATGCTCCGGCCTGCTGTGGCCGGAAATCGACACAGAACGGCTTAATATTCGCTGAGATATGGCTGATGGATGGCCAAGAGCGCCTTCACTCTTTCCCGTATCTCGACGACGGTGTCGGGATAGCGTACGGCCTGCGCCACGAGGGTTCCTACCTCCTTCAGCTCCTGTGGCCCCATCCCCTGCGTGGTGACACAGGGAGTGCCCACTCTGACACCTGACGTGATCGCCGGCGGTTCAGGATCATACGGGATCGCGTTGCGATTGAGGGTGATCCCGGCATCCGCGCAGCGCCTCTCGGCCTCGGCGCCCGTGACCTCGAGTGGGCGCAGGTCGATGAGCGCCAGATGGGTCTCCGTACCCCCTGAGACCGGGCGCATGCCCTCCACCGCGAGCGCCTCGCACAGCGCCTGCGCGTTGGCCACGACCTTGTGCGCGTAGTCGCGGAACTCGGGCCGCGACGCCTCGCCGAAGGCCACCGCCTTGGCCGCCACCGCGTGCATCAGCGGCCCGCCCTGGATGAACGGGAACACCGCCCTGTCGATCTTCGCGGCCAGCTCCGCCGTGCACAGGATCCCGCCGCCGCGCGGCCCGCGCAGCGCCTTGTGGGTGGTGAAGGTGACCACGTCCGCGTACGGCACGGCCGACGGGATCGCCCCGCCGGCCATCAACCCGATGGTGTGCGCCACGTCCGCGAGCAGCCAGGCGCCCACCTCGTCGGCTATGCCGCGGAAGGCCGCGAAGTCGATCAGGCGCGGGTAGGCCGTGGCGCCGCAGACGATGAGCTTGGGCTGGTGGCGCAGGGCCAGCTCGCGGACCTCGTCGTAGTCGATGAGCTCGGTGTCGCGCCGCACGCCGTAGGAGACGACGTCGAACCAGCGGCCGGAGAAGTTCACCTTCGAGCCGTGCGTGAGGTGGCCGCCGTGCGGGAGCGCCATGGCCAGCATGGTGTCGCCCGGTTGCAGGAGGGCGGCGTAGGCGGCCAGGTTCGCGGTGGCGCCCGCGTGCGGCTGGACGTTGGCGTGCTCGGCGCCGAAGAGCCTGCGCGCCCGGTCGATGGCCAGGCGCTCGGCCCGGTCGACGACCTCGCAGCCGCCGTAGTAGCGCCGCCCGGGGTACCCCTCGGCGTACTTGTTGGTGAGCGTGGAACCCAGCGCGGCCAGCACGGCGGGCGAGGTGAAGTTCTCGCTGGCGATCAGCTGCAGCCCGCCGCGAACGCGGTCGAGCTCGTCGAGCAGCACCTGCGCCACCTCGGGGTCCTGGCGCTGGAGCAGATTGAAATCCGGGCCGTAGTAGGGCTGTTCACCCATTTCCCCACTGTACGACCGAATCACGAGAAAGCATGAGGTGCCCCCGTCGCACTGGGCACCCAGCGCGGCGTGTCGGCGGCCTCGTCGCTGATCGAGGTGAGCACGGCCTGGCGGTACATGGCCAGCCTGGAGCGCCACTCAGCCAGGTCCTGGACGTAGCGGCCGCCCACCGGCGCGTCCCACGTCTGCGGGCTCCTGGCGAGCTGGTAGGCCTTGTCGAGCGCCGTCGTGAGCGACTCCAGCAAGGGCAGCGCGGTCTGCCACGCCGTCACCAGGCGCTGGTATTCGGGGTTGAACTCCCACGCCCTCGGCTGGCCGTCGAGCGGGTTGGCGCTGCCGGTGCTCGGCGGGTTCTCGCCGGGCTGGCGGGGCTGCGGGGCGGGCGGGTCTGCGTACATCACGCGCTCCTCTCCGGGGCTCCCGGCTCGATCGTGCCCGTGGGGCCGTCCGGCTCGATGTCCTTGGGCGTCCACTCGCCGTGGCCCCACTCGCCCTTGGGCACCTCGACGCCCGGCATGTCCAGCGGCTGCACCTCGCGGACGTGGTCGTGCAGGGTCCTGAGCGCGTCCAGGTCGAGCGGCTTGGCGTTCACCGACACCACGTCGCTCCCGTCATCGGCGTACGCGCTCTGCGCGTCTCGCCCGCCACCGTCGTCCACCCCCTGTACGGCGTGCACGCCGCCGCCGGCCGTGGTCGCGTGATCCGAGGAGCCCGGGGGCGCGGTGTGGTGGGTGGGACCGCCGGGATCGACGGTGCCGGTCGGGCCGTCGGGCTGGATGTGCTTGGGCGCCCAGTCGCCGTGACCCCACTCCCCCTTGGGCACCTCGACGTGCGGCATGTCCATGGGCTGGACGTCGCGGATGTGGTCGATGAGGTTCTTGAGCGCCTCGGGGCTGATGGGCTTGACGTTGACCGAGACCACATCGCTGCCGTCGTTGACCCAGGGGCGGGCGTCGCCCGGCTCGACCTGGCCAGGGTGGTGAACCGTCGCGGCGGGCAGGTCGTGCGGCTGCACCTGGTCGATGTTCTTGATCAGGTCGTTGAGCTCGGTGGCGGTGGGCGGGTCGATGGGGACCTGGAGCACCTTGACGCCGTCGACCTCCACGACGTGCGGCTTGTGCGGGTCGAGCTGCGTCGGCTGGGTGACGGGGTCCTTGGCCTGGTCGTGCTTGCCCGACTCGGCCGCCAGATCGCCGGACACGGTCTGGTGCCCGGACTCCGTCGTGTGGCCGGAGGGCTGGTCGGACGCGGGCTTGTGGTCCGAGGGCGGGTCGGAGACCGGCTTGTGGTCCTGCGCGGGGGTGTGGTCGCCGGTGGTCGTGTGCTGGTCGCCGCCGACGATCGTCGTCGGAGTCGGGTCGTGCTTCTTCTCCAGCAGCGCCAGCCGCGCCGACACGTCGTGCACCATCGTGTCGGCGGCGTCGGCCACCTGGGACGGCCGATGCGTGGTCTGGGTGGGCAGCCCCGCCACGCTCATCACGTGGGCGACGCGGCTCTCCGTCGTCCGCAGCTCCCCCGCCACCCGCTTGACCTCGGCCAGCAGCTCGCGGACCAGCTTCGGATCCATACCGTCGAACTTGCCCATGGCTCACTCCCGACGTGTCGCCGCTCCCGCAATCACGCTAGGGGGCGAGGCACGACCCGCGCAGCGGGGATAGCCAGCGGGTATGGCTCAGGAGTCGGTGGCCACGTAGCCGATGATGCCGCGCAGCTTCTCCACCGGGATCGCGCCCTTGCGCAGCAGCCGCGGCACGGCCGTGGTCAGGTCCAGGATCGTGGAGGGCGTGTTGTCGGTCGTCCTGCCTGCCTCGAGGTAGACGGCCACCGAGTCGCCCAGCTGCTCCTCGGCCTCCTCCGCGGTCGTGGCGGCCGGGGCGCCGGAGCGGTTGGCGCTGGAGACCGCCATCGGGCCCGTCTCCTTCAGCAGGTCGAGCGCCACCGGGTGGAGCGGCATGCGCACGGCCACCGTGCCCTTGGTCTCGCCCAGGTCCCACGACAGCGCCCTGTTGGCCTTGCACACCAGCGTGAGCGGGCCCGGCCAGAACGCGTCGATGAGGTCCTGCCCGTAGGGGCCCAGGTCCTCCACCAGCGCGCTCGCGGCCCGCACGGTGCCCACCAGGACGGGCGGCGGCATGTCGCGCCCTCTGCCCTTGGCCTCGAGCAGTGCGGTCACGGAGGTGGGCGTGAAGGCGTCGGCGCCGATGCCGTAGACCGTGTCGGTCGGCAGCACCACGAGCTCGCCGCGGCGCACCGCGGCGGCCGCCTCGGTCAGGCCTTCGGCCCGCTGGTCGAGATCCGTGCAGTCAAAACGTCGTCCCACGGCGTGCATCCTAGTCCTGGCCGAGTCTGGCGGTGACGAAGCGGTCCCTGCGGGTCAGGTCCTGGCGCAGCCGTACGTCGCGCCAGCCCCTGTCCTCGGGGAAGGTCAGGTAGACGTCGCGGCCCTGCTGGTCGGCGTGCTCGACGGCGACCCAGCCGCCGGGGCGCAGCAGGCGGCGGGCCGTACGCTCGACCGCCCTGACCTCGCCCAGGCCGTCGTCGCCCGTGCCGTACAGCGCGCGCGTGGGGTCGTAGTCGCGCACCTCGGGGTCGCGCGGGATCGCGCCGGGCGGGATGTAGGGCGGGTTGGAGATGACCAGGTCGACCTTGCCGTTGAGCTCGGGCAAGGCGTCGGTCAGGTCCTCCGGGTGCAGGTGGGTGCGGCCCTGGCCGTGCTCGGCGATGTTGCGCTTGGCCCAGGAGTACGCCGCGGGGTCGACCTCGACGGCGTGCACCTCGGCCAGCGCGATCTCCTGCGCGATCGACAGGGCGATGGCGCCCGAGCCGGTGCCGAGGTCGACGACCAGCGGGGCGGCCACGTCCATGGCGCGCAGCGTCTCGATCGCCCAGCCGGCCACCACCTCGGTCTCCGGCCTGGGGACGAACACGCCGGGGCCGACCTTGAGCTCCAGGTAGCGGAAGTAGGCGTGGCCGGTGATGTGCTGCAGCGGCTCGCGGGCCTCGCGCCGGGCGATGCCCTCCCAGAACAGGGCGTCGAAGTCGGCGTCCCTGACGGTGTGGAGCTCGCTCCTGCGCACGCCGTGGACGAAGGCCGCTATCTCCTCCGCGTCGGTGCGCGGCGACGGCACGCCTGCCTCGGCCAACCGGGCGGTGGCGTGTGCGATCTCGTCCAGCAGAAAACTCATGAGTGTTGTGCGAGCTTCTCCGCCAGCTCGGCGTCGATGAGGGCCTGGGTGACGGCGGTCAGCTCGCCGTCGAGCACCTGGTCGAGGTTATACGCCTTGAAGCCGACGCGGTGGTCGGAGATGCGGTTTTCCGGGAAGTTGTAGGTGCGGATGCGCTCGGAGCGGTCGACGGTGCGGACCTGCGACTTGCGCTCGGCCTGGGCAGCGGCCTCGGCCTCCTCCTGGGCGATGGCCAGCAGCCGGGCGCGCAGGATGCGCAGCGCCGACTCCTTGTTCTGCAGCTGGCTCTTCTCGTTCTGGCAGGAGACGACCGTGCCGGTGGGCAGGTGCGTGATGCGGACCGCGGAGTCGGTGGTGTTGACCGACTGGCCGCCGGGGCCGCTGGAGCGGTAGACGTCGATGCGCAGGTCGTTGGGGTCGATCTGGACGTCGACCTCCTCCGCCTCCGGGTAGACCAGGACGCCCGCGGCGCTGGTGTGGATGCGGCCCTGCGACTCGGTGACGGGCACGCGCTGCACGCGGTGGACGCCGCCCTCGAACTTCAGCCTGGACCACACACCCTCGTCGCCCTTGGCCCTGATGCCGACGGTGACGTCCTTGTAGCCGCCCAGGTCGGAGTGCTGCGCGTCGATGACCTCGGTCTTCCAGCCGAGCCGCTCGGCGTAGCGCAGGTACATCCGCAGCAGGTCGCCGGCGAACAGCGCCGACTCCTCGCCGCCCTCGCCCGCCTTGATCTCCATGATGATGTCCTTGTCATCGTTGGGATCGCGCGGGATGAGCAGGTGCTGCAGGCGCTCCTCGAGCTGCGGGATGCGCTGCTCGATCTCGGTCGCCTCGGCGGCGAACGCCTCGTCCTCGGCGGCCAGCTCCTTGGCTGCGGCCAGGTCCTCGCGGGCGGTCTCCAGCTCGCGGTAGGTGCCCACGACGGGGGTCAGCTGGGCGTAGCGCTTGCCGAGCGTGCGGGCCTTGTTCTGGTCGGCGTGCACGGCGGGGTCGGCGAGCTGGGTCTCCAGCTCGGCATATTCCTTGAGCGTGTCGTCAAGATTCACCGTGCGTCCTTACCTGGAAGATTCTGGCCCTTTCACCAACAACGCCGACCCGGCGCACCTGCTGTGCGTCCGAGCCGGCGTCGATCGAGCTACTTGCCCGAGGCCTTCTTGCCGAAGCGCTTCTCGAAGCGCGCAACCCGGCCGCCCGTGTCGAGGATCTTCTGCTTGCCCGTGTAGAACGGGTGGCAGGCCGAGCACACGTCGGCGTGGATGACACCGTTCTTGGCGGTGCTGCGGGTCGTGAACGTGTTGCCACAGGAGCAGGACACCTGGGTCACGTGGTAATCGGGGTGAATGTCGGGCTTCATGAGAGTCCTCTCAGCTGGCGGTCGCCGGGTCGCCGGCACGGCGGGAACCGGAACCGCTTCGGTTCAGCTAACAGTGTGCCAGATGCTGGAACCATCCCAGGCCACGAGGCATTCCCCGGAACCTTATGGCGACGCCACTCCTGTCACACTAGGCTCCCGCGCACACAAAGGCACACATTAAGGACACCAGATGATGAAGAGGCTGCGGTTGCTGCTGGCAACCGCGACGGGGGCCGCGCTTCTCCTCGGGGGTACCGGACTGCAGGCCGCCAACGCCGCCGGTTCGGACTTCAACGGGGCGGCCTCGTCCGACGCGTACGTACCCCTGGACAAGGAGATCCAGGTCACGGTCACGCTCAAGCTGAAGGACCCGGGCACGGCCACCGGCATCTCCGGCACCGTGACGCCGCCCGGCAAGGCCGACAGGGCGGTGGCGTTCGGCGACTGGACCAAGAGCGGGTCCGAGGCGCCGGTCAGCGGCACGTTCGGCATCGGCAAGGACGACCCGGCCGGCGACTGGCAGCTCCACGTCAAGGTCACCAGGGGCACGAACAGCGGCGACAACGCCTTCACCATCAAGGTGACGGCCAAGCAGGGCATCACGGCCGCCTCCGTCACGCCCAACCCGGTCAAGCTACGCAAGGGCAAGGACGTCAAGGTCTCCGTGGAGGCCACGGCCAACGGCGCGAGCACGGTGTCGGCCAAGCTCGTCAGCAACGACACCGGCGAGTACTACGACCTGGGCGCGCTCGACTCGAACAACGACGGGACGTACTCGGGCGTGACCTACATGGCCGACGACTCGACGGCGGGCGCGTGGACGCTCGAGGTGTACGCCACCCGCGCGGGCCAGACGCTCAAGGGCGTGGCCGGCTTCACGGTCGAGGAGCCCACCGGGGGCGTCTCCAAGAAGGCCAAGGCCAGGATCACCCTGCAGGCGCCGGCCAAGGTGGCGCAGGGCAAGCGCTTCAAGGTCGCGGGCAAGGTCCTGCGCGGCTCGGCCGCCTACAAGGGCGCCGAGGTCGAGGTGTACTTCAAGGCCAAGGGCACCACGAAGTACAAGCTGATGGGCCTGGTCAAGGCCACCTCGACGGGCAAGTACGCCAAGCTGTTCAAGGCGGCCAAGGACGGCTACTGGCGCGCCAAGGTGGAGTCCACGTCCACGACCCGCAGCGCACTGTCCCCGCAGGACTTCGTCGACGTGCGGTAACTCCCGTACGGCGGGCGGCCTGCCGTACAAGGTGATGCGGAGCAAGCGAAAGGGCGGCGAGAAACTCTCGCCGCCCTTTCGTCATGGTCAGTCGCGGTCGTTGCTCACGGTGGTCTTCTGGACCTGGAGCAGGAACTCCGCGTTCGACTTGGTCTCCTTCATCTTCTCCAGGAGGAGCTCGAGCGCCTGCTGCATGTCGAGCGCGTGCAGCACCCGGCGCAGCTTCCAGACGATGCTGAGCTCATCCTTGGCCATGAGGATCTCTTCCTTACGGGTGCCGGACGCGTCGACGTCCACCGCGGGGAAGATGCGCTTGTCGGCCAGCGAGCGGTTGAGCTTGAGCTCGGCGTTGCCGGTGCCCTTGAACTCCTCGAAGATGACCTCGTCCATCTTGGACCCGGTCTCGACCAGGGCCGTGGCGAGGATCGTCAGCGAGCCGCCGTTCTCGATGTTGCGGGCGGCGCCGAAGAAGCGCTTGGGCGGGTAGAGCGCGGTCGAGTCGACACCACCCGACAGGATGCGGCCCGAGGCGGGCGCGGCCAGGTTGTAGGCGCGGCCGAGACGGGTGATCGAGTCGAGCAGCACGACCACGTCGTGGCCCAGCTCCACCAGCCGCTTGGCGCGCTCGATGGCGAGCTCGGCGACCGTGGTGTGGTCCTCGGCGGGACGGTCGAAGGTCGAGTGGATGACCTCGCCCTTGACCGAGCGCTGCATGTCCGTGACCTCCTCCGGCCGCTCGTCGACGAGGACGACCATGAGGTGGCACTCGGGGTTGTTGCGGGTGATCGCGTTGGCGATCGCCTGCAGCACCATCGTCTTGCCGGCCTTGGGCGGCGAGACGATCAGGCCGCGCTGGCCCTTGCCGATCGGGGAGACGAGGTCGATGATCCTGGTGGTCAGGATGTTCGGCTCGGTCTCCAGGCGCAGGCGCTCCTGCGGGTAGAGCGGCGTGAGCTTGTTGAAGTCCGGCCTGTTGCGGGCCTGGTCCGGGTCCATGCCGTTGACGGTGTCGAGGCGGACCAGGGCGTTGAACTTCTCGCGGCGCTCGCCCTCGCGCGGCTGCCGGACGGCGCCGGTGATGACGTCGCCCTTGCGCAGGCCGTTGCGGCGGATCTGAGCCAGGCTGACGTAGACGTCGTTGCTGCCCGGCAGGTAGCCGCTGGTGCGGACGAACGCGTAGTTGTCCAGGATGTCCAGGATGCCGGCGATCGGGATGAGCACGTCGTCGTCGCCGATGACGGGCTCGGTGCTGTCGAAGCGGTCACGGCCACGGCCGCGGTTGCGCTCCCTGAAGCGGCCCCTGCGGCCACGACGGTCGTCGTCGTCCCCGCCACCGCGCTGGTCGCCACCGCGCTGGTCACCGCCACGCTGGTCGCCGCGCAGGTCGCCACGCTGGTCGCCGCGCTGGTCGCCGCCGCGCTGGTCACCGCGGTTGCCGGCGTCGGCCGCCCGCTGGTCGGCACGGCCGCCCTCGCCACGGTCGCTGCTGGCACGGTCGTTGGTGGGTCGCTCGCCGCGCTCCCGGCGCTCGCCCCTGCTGCGGCGCTCGCGGCGGCTCTCGCCGCGCTCGCGCCCCTCGCCCTGCTCGACGGCACGGCCTTCGCCCTGCCCACTGTCGACGGTCGTGGCCGGCTGGTCGGCGACCACCGGCGGTGCGGCCTGAACGGCCGGTTCTGCCGCGGCCACCGGCTCGGCGGCGGCCTGCGGGGTGCTCTCCTCGACGCTCCTGGCCCGGGAACGTTCCCTCCTGCTGCGGGCGGGACGCTCCGCGGCGGGCGCCGGCTCGGCCGTCACCGCCGGGGCGGGCGCCGCCTCGGCGGCCGGGGCGGAGGCGCCGTCACCGCTGCCACCCTGCTTCTCCTGGATGGCCGCGATGAGCTGGCTCTTCCGCATGCGTCCGGTCCCGCTGATGCCGAGCTCGGCAGCGATTTTCTGCAGCTCGGGCAGCACCTTGGCGGACAGGCCGGTGCCGGAGCGACGCGCGCGAGGCTTGGCCGCGGCGCGAGTGGGGGTGTCGCCGGACGCAGGCTGCGCAGATGCGCCTGATGCGTCGGAGAGGAGTTCGGTGGTGTCGCTCAACTAAAAGGTCCTTCCCAGGGGTCGGGCGCCGGGTATCTCATGCCGGGCGTCCCGGAGGTGCTTGCGATCCGGCGGGACAGACCGGGTCGGGGTGCACTCTGCGATCTTCGGCCGCCGCCGGGACGGCGGTCGCCACACTTTGTGGAGGGGCTCGTCCAGGCATCCACAGGACGGTGGCGCGTGGAAAACACCCCCCAGATGTCGCCAGCCAGATGTCGAGGAGATTCGAACGCGCTCAGCCCCGTCGGCGCCGCCTCACGTTGGGCCAACCGGGTGTGGGCCAACCGGAGGCAACGGGTTCCGGGGAGACAGCCGCGCTGCCCACGTCTCGCGACGTGAGACATGATGCAGCGATGTACGGCTGACAAGCACGCACCCAACAAGGGGGCATCTGGTGCGGCTACCAGCCTAACATCACCAGCGCACACGGCTATTCCCTGAAGGTCTAAAGAGGCATCAGCGTGTCTCGGGAACCTGAACGGTCGCCCCATCCGGGTCGACGTCCAATAGCTGGATGTGCCAGTCATTACCCACTTCTGGCGCGATCAAATCCTGCGAATCCGAGGTCGAAAACGCAAGGATGGTGGGACCCGCTCCCGAAACAACCGCGGGCACGCCCACTGCACGTAGACGTTCTACCAGATCCGCGCTCGCACGCATGGCAGGCGCGCGGTAGTCCTGATGCAGCCGGTCCTCGGTCGCCGCCAGCAAGAGCCCCCGCTCCGGCCGCTGGGTCAGCGCGGCGATCAGCAGCGCGGCCCTTCCGGCATTGAAGGAGGCGTCCTTGTGGGGCACATCCTTCGGCAGCAGCCCCCGAGCCGCCTCCGTGGACAGCCGCGTCGCCGGGACGAGCACGACCGGGCGGATGCGCGCGTCGGGAACCAGCTTCACCATACGCGGTGATCCGCCTTGGTGCGTCCACGCGATGGTCAGGCCGCCGGCCAGGCACGGCGCCACGTTGTCCGGATGCCCTTCCATCTCGGTGGCCAGCGCGAACACCTCGTCGTCAGACAGTTCTCCGGTGCCGAGCGCCCTGGCGGCCAGGATGCCCGCGCAGATGGCCGCCGACGAGGAGCCCAGGCCTCGGGCGTGCGGGATCCTGTTGCGGCAGCGCAGCCGGATCCCCTCGGGCTGTTTCATGCCCATCCGGTCGAACGCCTTGCGCATCGCCTTGACGATCAGGTGTCCTTCGCCCAGGTCGAGCTCGCCGGCGCCCTCACCCTCGACCGTGACCTCGACGCCCGGTCCGGTGAGCTCCGCCTCGACGTCGTCGTGCAGCGTCAGCGCCAGGCCGAGCGAGTCGAACCCCGGCCCGAGGTTCGCGGACGTGGCGGGGACTCGAATGTTCACCATGTGTTTCTCACCGCTCATGAGGATCCTGTACGGCGGGCCGGGCTGATGCCCGCCGTACTGAAGAACAAGCCCGTCAGGCCAGGTTGAGCGCGGCAGCGGCCGCGTGGACGTCGATCGGGACCGTGACGGGGGCGGGGGCGCCGGAGATGGCCCAGTCGGGGTCCTTGAGCCCGTTGCCGGTGACCGTGCAGACCACCCGCTGCCCCGGCTCGAGCAGCCCCTGCGCGTGGGCCTGGAGCAGGCCGGCCACGCTGGCGGCCGAGGCGAGCTCGACGAAGACGCCCTCCTCCTGGGCCAGCAGCTTGTAGGCGGCGGCGATCTGGCGGTCGGTCACCGACTGGATGACGCCGCCGGACTCGTCGCGTGCCTCCTCGGCCAGGCGCCACGAGGCGGGGTTGCCGATGCGGATCGCGGTGGCGATCGTGTGCGGGTGCGCGACCGGCGCTCCCTGGACGATGGGCGCGGCGCCGCTGGCCTGGAAGCCGAACATGCGCGGCCGCTTGTCGGAGTACTCCTTGTAGCCCATCCAGTAGGCGGAGATGTTGCCCGCGTTGCCCACGGGGATGCAGTGGATGTCGGGAGCCTCGCCGAGCGCGTCGACGATCTCGAAGGCCGCGGTCTTCTGGCCCTGCAGCCGGTACGGGTTGACCGAGTTGACCAGCGCGATCGGGTAGGACGACGACAGCTTGCGCGTCATCTCCAGGCAGTCGTCGAAGGAGCCCTCGACCTGCAGCAGCGTGGCGCCGTGCACCAGCGCCTGGGCCAGCTTGCCCATCGCGATCTTGCCGCGCGGCACCAGGACGGCACAGGTGAGCCCGGCGCGTACCGCGTAGGCGGCGGCCGAGGCGGAGGTGTTGCCGGTGGAGGCGCAGATGACCGCCTTGGCGCCCTCCTCGACGGCCTTGCTGATGGCCACGGTCATGCCGCGGTCCTTGAAGCTGCCGGTCGGGTTGGCGCCCTCGACCTTGAGGTAGACGTCGCACCCGGTGAGCGCGGACACGCGGTGCGCGGGCAGCAGCGGCGTGCCGCCCTCGAGCAGCGTGATGACGGGCGTCTTCGCGGTGACCGGAAGCCGCTCGCGATATTCCTCGATAAGGCCACGCCACGCCCTGCTCATGATGACTCCCTACCTGCGGTGTTGGGCACCGAGTCTAGCGGGACGCCAGGGGGCGGTCCTGTTGCCACTATTCAGGAAATATTCAGCATCTGGGTCTAGGGTCTGGCGCAGGGGGTCACCACCATGAACGCGCGTCCTGCCCTCACGCAGAACGACTACTCTCCACTCACGCCACCCGGGCTCGGGGCCTGGTCGCCTGCCCTTTCGGTGAGCGTCGTGGTCCCGGCGCACGGCGGGCCGCACCTGGAGTTCACGCTCGCCGCGCTGGCGGCGCAGACGTACCCGGACCACCTGATGGAGGTCCTCGTTGTCGACGACGGCAGCGAGCCGCCGATCGCGCTGCCGGAGATCAGGCCGGTCAACACCCGCCTGGTCAGGCCCGAGACGGGCTGGGGCATCTCCAACGCGGTCAACGCCGGTGCCAGGGCCGCCGACGGCGAGCTCATCCAGCGGCTCGACTCCGACATGGTCGCCTGCCGCGAGCACATCGAGGCGCTGGCCCGCTGGCACCACGTGACGGACTACCTGGTCACGATCGGGATGAAGCGGTTCGTCGAGGTTCCGCCGCTCACGGCGGAAGACGTCTTCCGGGCGGGACACCTGGGAGAACTGTTCGACCTGGACAACGCCAGGCCGAGCTCGACCGAGGCGACGATCGCCAAGACCGACGGGCTGCGCAAGAGCCGCAACCCCTACCACGTGTGCACGGGACCGACCTTCGCCCTTCCCCGGGAGGTCTTCCACGCTGTGGGCGGGCTCGACCCGACGGTGCTGCGCGGCGAGGACACCGAGTTCGCCTACCGGCTGGCCATGCACGGGGTGGTGTTCATCCCCGACCTCCAGGCGCAGGCCGTCCATCTCGGGCTGCCCGCGCAGCACCGCGACAGGGAGCGCGCCGTGCGGGCCGTCGAGCCCTATCTGGCGCACCGCGTTCCGCTCCGCCGCGACCTGCGCAAGGACCGCGGCCGCCGGTGGCTGGTGCCGTACGTGGAGATCGTGCTCGACGTCACGGACACCTCTGAGCAGGTCGTACGGCAGGCCGTCGCGGCGGCGCTGGACGGCAGGCTGCAGGACGTGGTCGTGACGCTGGTCGGCCCGTGGTCGAGGCTGCGCGACGACCAGCGCACGGGTCTCGGCGACCCCTGCTTCGAGCTGCGGCTGATGCGCGACCTGTTCGCACACGACGACAGGATCCGCCTGATCGACGAGGCGTCCCCCACGCCGGCGCCGACGCCGTTCCGCTACCGCGGTCCTGTGGACGTGCCGCTGCACAAGGCGACGCTCGAGCGCATGATCGAGTCGGTGCAGGAGGACCTCACCGGGGTTCTGATCGTCGACCTGCCGGACGGCCGCACGGCCCGTCTGGAGCGCACCTCGGCCCTGGCCCGCGCCGAGCTCCTCGGCTCGCCCGGCGACGACGTGGACGACGTCATCGAGACCACCCACGGCGTACGGCACGCCGCGCCGGACCGCTACTGGCCCGCGCCCAAGCCCGACCCCGTCACGATCCCGCCCGCGCCCGCGCCCGCCCCCGCGTCGGAGGAGTCCACCCTGCTGGGCCGGCTCCGCTCGGCGCTCCGCGCCAACTAGCTAGTCGGGGAGCTTGCGGCGCAGCGCGCGTTTCACGGACGCCGACAGCAGGGTGCGCAGGCTCTTTTGGACGCGGGAGGCGGCGGCGAGCTGGCGGCGCAGGGTGCTCACCTCGCGGCGCAGCTCGACCGCGCTCTTGCGCCAGCGGCCCGCCTCGTCGCGCCACCTGGTGACCTGGCCGCGCAGGCGTTCGACCTCCTTGGCCAGGCGGGCGGCCTCCGACTGTGCCTCGGTCCTGGCCCGGTAGGCGGTGCGGCGGCCGAGGATCTCGACCGGCTCCGCGGTGAACCCGTAGGTCTCGCCGTCGACCCAGACCACGCCTGACACGTCGTCCACGGCGTCCTCGACGGGCTCTCCCGGCCGGGCGACGATCGACGCCCTGGCGAAGGAGGCGGTGCGCTCAAGACGGGCGGCGAGGACGCCGTCCGCCGACTCCTCGAGCAGGGCGCTGACCAGGCCGAGGCCCTCGTCCTTGGCCAGTTCGAGCAGCCGGGCCAGGGTGTCCTCGCCCGGCGCCCAGCCGGGCGGGAGGCGGAGCACGAAGGGGATGGCCGGGTCGACGGCGTCGTCGGAGACGGCCAGCCGTACCCGGCCCTCGTGCTCGTAGTGCCCGCGGATCAGCACCAGGTCGAGGGCGGGATCGCGGAGCGGGGCGCGGCGGTCGCGGGCGAGGCTGTCCCAAGGTCCCGTGAGGACGACGGAGACGTCGGCGACGGTGCCGCCGAGGAGCGCGTCGACCGTGACGCGGGTCTGCTCGTAGGCGGTGGCCTGGACGACGGCCGCCACGTAGGGCACCTTCCACTGGCGGCCCGGATGCGAGCGCAGCCAGCGGTAGGCGGGGATGCGGTCGGCGACGAAGGCGTGGCTGACCCGGTCGATGGGGGCCTTGTCGCGCATCCGCATGGTCGGCCCGAGGTGGTAGGCGCGGGCGCGGGGTTCGGGGACGAACACGGCGCCGGCCTGCGCCAGGCGGTAGCCGAGCTCGGTGTCCTGGCCGAGGACGAGGTCGTCGTCCATGGGGCCCGCGGCCTTGATCAGGCGGGCGTTGACGGAGGTGGCGCCGCCCACGTGCAGGCTGAAGGGGCGCTGCGTGTTGCCGGTGAGGCCGTTGGTGCGCTCGACGAGATCCACGATCCATGAGTGCGGCTCGGCGGGCTCGAAGAGCTTGTCCAGGTCGCGGTCGAGGTGGTCGGGCAGCGGGGCCTCGGTGAAGCGGATGTAGCTGGTGACGACGAGGTAGGGCGCGGCGTGGTGCCAGCGCATGTGCGCCTCGATCGCGTCGGGTGCCAGGACGACGTCCGAGTCGAGCCAGTGGATGACGTCCCCGGCTGCTTCAGCGAGTCCGGCATTTCGGGCATTGGCCCTACCAGGGGTCTCGCAGACGATCAGCCGGGCATCGGCGCCTTCGGGGAGCCTGAGGGGCGGCGAGCTGCCGTTGTCGACCACGATGATCTCGATCAGCGACGCCGGGTAGGTCTGCGCGGCCAGTGCCTCGAGGACGAGGTCCAGCTTGTCCTGGCCGCCGTAGGCGGGCACCACGACGCTGACGGTCAGCGTCGGCGTGTAGTCCTCGGCCGGCTGGAGCGTCCGGTAGTCGTTGCCCCTGATTCTCATGCGGCTTCCATCAGCAGGCTAGGGCGGAAGCCGCGCCACTGGTTGGCGGCCACCTTGAGGAAGTGGGCCAGCGGAAGCTGCCAGGTGTGCGCGCCGGACAGCGCGCGGCGCAGCACGTAGCCGAGGCCGTGGGTGCGGTAGACGGTGGCGTCGGCGGCCCTGGCCGCCTTGAGGAAGCCGAGGTCGACCGCGCGCGGCACCGCGGGGAAGCCGCCGATCTCATGAAACCTGTCGCGTTTGAGCAGGATCGTCCCGCCGGCCACGTGGTCGTCGAACACCTCGCTGCGGTAGGCGGCGCCGCTGGCGAACGTGGTGCGCCTGATCGTGGCGTCCAGGGGCTCCAGGTAGAAGAACTCGCCGGTGGTGCCGACGACGTCGCCGCCGGAGTACGTCCTGGCCATGACCAGGTCGGCCAGGTGGTCGGGGCCGTACCAGTCGTCGTCGTCCCACTTGGCCAGGTAGTCGCCGCTGGCGGGGGCCGCGGCCTTGTTGAGCACCTCGCCGAAGGGGACGCCGGAGTCCGCCTCGAACCACTCCACGGGCAGCGGGGTGTCCTCGACGGCCTGCCGTACCTGCTCGAAGGCGATGCCGTGCAGGCCGAGCAGGACCTCGACCCGCACGCCGCGCTGGCGGGCCAACTGGCCGAGCGCGAAGGGCACCAGGTGCGGGCGCATGGTCGACATCACGACGCTGACCAGCGGCGTGGTGGAGGTGCGGTGGGCCAGGCGGCGCAGCCGCACCGAGTGCTCCTCGCGGCGCAGGTCGGCCACGCACCGCAGGGTGCCGTCAGGCTCGTGGGCCAGCCACCGGCGGTCGGTCAGGAGTGCCGCCAGCTCGCGCGGGACCCAGCCGGGAGCGCGCTCGGTGGTGATCGGGATCCCCGCCGCCGCGAGGTGGGTGACGCCGTCGAGCGGGACGCTTTGGTCGGGCCAATCCAGCTCGACCCCGCGCATCGCCCTGAGCGCGTCGAGGTCGAAGGCGTCCCCCACGCGCAGGCGGGTGAGCCCCTTCTCCGGCGTGCGCAGGAAGCCGCAGGGGGTGACGGACATGAGTGTCGTGCTCCTCGGGCGGGTCTCGGTCGGCGCCTACCATACGCCCGATTTACGACCGCGCCGTCAAGGGGTTCGGAGGTGGCTATCAGGATTCATCCAGGAACTTATGGCACCGTAGAGGTACATGTTTATTAAGGTGTCAACAAAATCTGACTGAGAAGGGTTTGGGCGGATGCTCTCGCCACGCCGACTGGCAGCCACCGCCGCGTTCCTCGGGATTCTCACCGTCGTGCTCGTGGTGCTCGTCGTGACCGGGGCGCTCGAGCCGGGCGCCGCCGCGGCCACAGGAGCGTTCGTGATCTCGCTCGCGGCCCTGGCCTTCCTGGTGCTGTCCGTACGCCGCCTCGACGGCAAGGCTCACCGCATCGATCTCCGGGTGAAGAAGCACGAGGCGGAGCTGGCCAGGACCGCCACCGCGCTGACGCGGATCGAGTCGCGCATCGACACGCTGACGCGGGCCGTCGAGCAGTCGATGGCCAGGCACGGCGAGGACCTGGCCGCGATCCTGGCCTCGCTGGGCGAGGACCGGGTCAACGCGATGGCGCACGCCCGCGAGGTGGAGGAGCTGCGCGAGGAGGTTCACGAGCTGGCCAAGGACCCGGTATGACCCGGATCAGGCACAACGACTACGGCCCGCTCGATCCGCCCGCGATCGGCGCGTGGGCGCCGTCGCTGACCGTCTCGGTGGTCATCCCCGCCCACGACTGTCTGCCCGACCTGGAGCGCACGCTCGCCGTGCTGGCCGCGCAGACGTACCCGGCGGAGCTGGTCGAGGTGATCGTCGCCGACGACGGCAGCGACCCGCCGATCGAGCTGCCCGGCGTCCGCGTCGTCAGGGTCGGGCGCGGGTGGGGCCGCGGCGCCGCCCGCCAGGCGGGCCTGGATGCCGCCGCCGGCGACGTCGTCCACTGGCTGGACGCCGACATGCTGCTCGAACCCGACCACCTCGAGGCCCACCTGCGCTGGCACCACCTCCTCAACTATGCCGTGGTGATCGGCGACACCCGCTTCGCGGTGGAGGAGGGCGAGGTCCGCCCCGAGTACACCCGCAAGACCCTCGAGTCCACCGACCTGCTGAAGCAGGCGGGCGCCACCGCCTACCTGCTGCACACCGGCGCCTCCACCTCCGCCCGCGCCCACCTGCTGCGCGCCGCCGGCGGCGTGGACGTCTCGCTGAACATGGCCGAGGACACCGAGCTCGGCTACCGGCTGGCCCAGGCGGGCGCGGTCTTCATCCCCGACCCGCAGGCCCGCGCCGTGCACGCGGGCCCGTCCACGGTCATGCGCCGCGAGGGGGACGTGCACCGGCACAACTGGTCCTTCCTCGGCGACCTCGTCCCCGACCTGCGCTGGCTCCGCAACCACCCGCGCCGCCGCTGGCTGGTGCCCTACGTCCAGGTGGTCATCGAGGTCCCGCCCACTCCTGGCGCCTACGAGCAGACCCGGGCGGCCGCCGACTCCGCGCTGGCCGGCACGCTCACCGACGCCGCCGTCACCCTCGTCGGCCCCTGGTCGAAACTCACGGACGAGCGCCGGGCCAGCCTCGACGAGCCGCTGCTCGACCTGCGGCTGCTGCGCAACCTCTACGCCCACGAACCACGCGTCACCTTCGCCGAGAGCGCGCCCGCCTCGGCCGCGCCCGCGCCGTTCCTGCTCACGCTGCCCTCCGGCTGGGTGCTTGGCGCCGACACCCTGGCCAAGCTGGTACGGCAGGCGGAACGCGGCACCCTCGGCCTGGTCAGCGCCGCACTGACCGAGCAGGAAGCAGGCGTGCTCGCCGCCCGGCTCGAGCGCACCGCCGCCTACGCCCGCGCCGCCCTCGTGGAGGCGCCCACCGACGACCTGGTCGACGAGCTGTTCGGCGCGCTGTGGGTGAGCGGGTCCGAGTACGACTTCGCCCCGGCCGACGAGGCCGAACCCCTGGCGGGCGACCCTGCCAAGTGGCGGGCGCTGGCCGCCGAGCGCCAGGAGGAGATCAAGTCCCTGCGCGCCGAGGTCGAGCGCCTGACCGCCGAACTCGACGGCGCCAGGAAGCCCCCGGCCAAGGGGCTCGGCTCGCTGATGCGGCACCTGCGGAGCACCGGATGATCGACCAGCTGCTCGCGGACCTGCCCAAGGCCCGCGTGTTCCGCGCGGGGGTCGAGGGGCCGGGCGTCGACCTGGACCACGACCTGCTCGAGCCTTCCCAGCCCGCCGAGCGTGTGCACGAGGTGCTCGTCCTGGCGGCCACCCCTGCCGACCTGCGCCGGGTCTCCACCCTGCACAAGCTGCTGCCCGAGGCGCGCCGGGTGGTCGTGGCCGTGCTGGACACGCCCGCCTCCCACCCGGCGCCCGTGCCCACCCCGACGCCGGCGCACCGCTGGCGCTCCCTCACCGACCTGCGGGTCCATCGGCCCGCGGACCGGGTGTGGGTGGTGGACGCGCGTTTCTCGGCTCCCACACCGGCCGGCCGTACCGTCACCGCGACGGCGCGGGCCTTCGCCGGGCACCGGCTGGACGTGATCGCGGCGCCCGCGGCGGGGATCGCGGGCGTCGGCGCGGCCGACTGGCGGCCGGGGGACCCCAACGCCACGCCCGCCGAGCTGACGGGACCCGTGCCCGAGCGGGTCGGCGCGCCGGGCAGCGACCTGGTGCTGCGCACGCTCGACGAGAGCGCCGACTGGGCGGGCGAGGAGACGCCGATCGAGCGGCCCACGCTGGACGCGGCCAGCTGGGAGCGGCTCGGCCGTCCGGGCGGCGCGGAGCTACCGCTCACGGATCCGGACGTGCTGAGCGAGCCGTCCATGATCCCGCCGGTGGACGAGCGGCTGGTCAACCCGCAGGGGTTCGTCACCACGCCCTCGCGCGGCATGGCCGTGCTGGCCGAGCGCGACGGGCGCTGGTCGGCGGTGCTCGACGGCAGGGCCGTGGTGACGTTCGCCGAGTCGGGCGGGGTGACCGACGCCGACGTGGCGCGGCTGCGGCAGATCCGCGGGCTCGAGATCGACTGGCGGCGTGCGCACAGCGGACCGCTGGCCGCGGTCCGGGTGCTGGCCGGACTGGCGGCGGCCGGGGTGCCGCTGGTGGCCGACGCGGTGCCGCGCTGGGCGGGCGCGATCGGCCCTGAGCTGGTGGAGCTCATCACCCAAGGTCCCGAGATTTCGGACGATCTGGCGCGAGAGGAGCACAGCATCAGGCTGCGGCGGGCCGCGCTGCGCACCCACGGGGTGGCGGCCCGATGGGAGCAGCTCGGCGCCCCGGCGCCCGCTCCCCCGCTGGTCTCGGTGCTGCTCGCCACCCGCAGGACCGACATGGTGGGCTTCGCCCTCGACCAGATCGCCCGCCAGCGCGGCGCCAACCTGGAGGTGATCCTGGCGCTGCACGGCGTGCCCGCCGGGCATCCTGACGTGGCGCCCGCGGTGGGCGCCTTCGACGGGCCGCTGACGGTGTTCGAGGCGCCCGCGTCGGCGGTGTTCGGCGAGGTGCTGAACCAGGCCGCGGCCAGGGCCTCCGGGTCGTTCCTGCT
The DNA here is from genome assembly GCF_018531495.1 of Nonomuraea sediminis. Taxonomy (GTDB): domain Bacteria; phylum Actinomycetota; class Actinomycetes; order Streptosporangiales; family Streptosporangiaceae; genus Nonomuraea; species Nonomuraea sediminis. The sequence goes on along the minus strand of NZ_JAHDTI010000004.1, from coordinate 903,449 downwards.
GAAGATGGACGACGACGACTGGTACGGGCCCGAGTTCCTGTCGGACCTGCTGCTGGCGCACTCCTACTCGGGGGCGCAGCTGGTGGGTACCGTGCCGGAGTTCGTCTACCTGAGCTCGATCGACGTGACCGTGCACCGGCACCAGATCACCGAGCAGATCACCAGCTTCGTGGCGGGCGGCACGATCCTGGTCGAGCGGTCGGCCTTCCAGGCGGTGGGCGGGTTCCGCCCGCTGCGGCGCTCGGTGGACACGCAGTTCCAGGAGGCGCTGCAGGCGGCCGGCGGGCAGATCTACCGCACCCACGGCCTGGGTTACCTCCTGCGCCGCGGGCCTGCCGCCAACCACACCTGGCAGGAGCCGATCGGCACGTTCCTGCAGCGCAACCGGCGCCAGTGGCGCGGCTTCCACCCCGGCGCGCTGATGGAGCCGGCCCCGTGACCCCGCGCATCCGGCGGCAGGACTTCGGCGTGCTCACCCCGCCCGCGCTCGGCGAGTGGGAGCCCACGCTGCGGGTGACCGTGGTGATCCCCGCGCACGACCGGCAGGAGACGCTCGACCTGACGCTGGCCGCGCTGGCCGGGCAGAGCTACCCGGCCGAGCTGCTCGACGTGATCGTGGTCGACGACGGCAGCTCCCCGCCGCTGCGCCTCCCCGACGTCAGACCCGCCAGGTCCACGCTCATCAGCAGTCCGCCGGACGGCTGGGGGCGGGCGTGGGCACTGCAGGCCGGGATCGACGCCGCCGCCGGGGACGTGATCCTCGTGCTGGACGCCGACATGGTGCCGCACCGCACCCACGTCGAGGCCCAGTTGCGCTGGCACCACCTGGCCCCCTACCTGGTGGTGCTCGGCTGGATCGACTTCACCCCCGGCGACGTGCTGCCCGCGCCCGCCGAGGTACGGCAGGCGCTCGAGGCCGGCACCGAGGACAAGCTGTTCCCGCTGTCGCCGCACCGCCACGACTGGGCCGAGAAGATCATCAGCGAGCACGACGGGCTGCGCACCGCGCCGAACTCGCTGGCCACCCGCATCCACGTGGGCGCCACCGCCTCCTACCCGGCCGCGCTGCTGCGCGCCATCGGCGGGCTGGACACCTCGCTGGTGCTGGCCGAGGACACCGAGCTCGGCTACCGGCTCACGCAGGCGGGGGCCGTGTTCGTGCCCGACCCCGAGTCGCGCGCCTGGCATCTGGGGCTGCCGACGGCGATGCGCGAGTTCGCCGCGCTCAAGCGCTACAACGACCCGTTCGTGGCCGACCGCGTGCCGTACCGGCGGTATCTGCGCATGGACGCGGGCAGGCAGTGGCTCGTGCCGTACGTGCACGCCGTGGTCGGCGGTGCCTCCTACGAGGACGTGCGGGCCACGGTGGACGGGCTGCTCGGCTCGTCGCTGCCCGACATCGCCGTCACGATCGAGGCCGGCTGGGACTCGCTCGGCTCCTCGCGCCGCGCCCCGCTCACCGACCCCGAGCTGGACCTGCGGCTGGTCCGCGCCACGTTCGAGCACGACCCCCGGGTACGGCTGGCCGCCTCCGAGCCCGCCTCGCCGGCGCCCTTCCGCCTGCTGATGCCGCCTGGTTGGGTGCCGGGGCACGACACGCTCGAGCGGCTCGTGGCCCACCTGGAGGAGCACGACCTGGGCGCCGTCTTCGTGGCGCTGGACGAGGGCCAGGGCGGCGTGGTGGTGGCCCGGCTCGAGCGGACCGCCGCGCTGGCCAGGGTCGCGCTGGTGGCTCGTCCAGGGGAACGGTACGACGACGTGCTGGATGAAGTGTTCGGGCTGGAGTGGGTCGACGGGGAGACGTGGGGCTTCGCCCGCAGGCCCGGGGTCTACCCGCCGCGCAGGCGGCCGGTCCCCGAGGCCGAGCGGCTGCGCGCCCAGCACGACAAGGAGCTGAGGCGGGTGCGCAGGCGCCTGGCCGCGCTTCAGGCGGAGGTCGCCCAGCTGCGGCGGGAGGCGGGCAAGGGCCGCAGGGACGCCCAGCGCTGGCGCGAGAAGGCCGAGTCGTGGCGCCGCGAGGCGGTCGGGCTGGCCCGGGCCAAGGACAGGACCGTGCTGGAACGAGCCGTCCGCCGGGTCCGCGCGCTCATCGTCAAGCCGTAGACGCGAGGATGGTGACCTGTGAGCAGACATGTCACCTTTGAGCGGCTGCACAACTTCCGTGACCTCGGCGGCTACCCCACCGCGGACGGGCGCAGGGTGCGCCTGGGACGCCTGTACCGGTCCGACTCGCTGGGCAAACTGGGTGGCGCCGACTGGGACCGCTTCCTGGAGCTCGGCATCGGCACCGTGATCGACCTGCGGTATCCCTGGGAGGTGGACCGCTGGGGCCGGGTGCCCGACGGTCCCGAGTACCACAACCTGAGCATCGAGCACCGCCCCTACGACCAGGCCGCGCTTGGCCCCGAGGTCGACCCGGTGGACTACCTGGCCGAGCGCTTCGCCGAGGTGACGGCGGACGGCGTCGCGGAGATCCGGCAGGCGCTCGAGGTCATCGCCGCGGCCGACGAGCCCGTCGTCTTCCACTGCGCCTCCGGCAAGGACCGCACCGGGATCGTGGCCGCGCTGGTCCTGTCGCTGCTCGGCGTGGAGGAGGACACCGTGGTCGAGGACTTCGCCCTCACGGGGCTGGCCACGGACCGCCTGGTCGCCGACTGGCGCGCCGCCCACGACGGGCGGTCGCCGCGCTGGCCCGCCTACGGCACCGCCCCGGCCGACCTGATGCGCCGCTTCCTGCGTGATCTCGGCCCCGTCGAGGACTACGCCAAGCGGCTCGGCTTCGACCCCGAGCCCCTGCGGGGTCGCTACGTGGACAGCGCCACCAGCGTGTAGACGGGATCCGGCCGTGCCCTGTCCTGCTCGGGCAGGGCGGCCAGCCGTAATCCGAGTTCGGCCAGTTCCGCGGCGGGCACCCGGCGCGTCCAGCCGAAACCGTCCGCGATCTCCCGGGCCCACTCGCGCGGGCTGCGGCCCTGCCCCACCCCGGCGAAGCCGGTACGGCCCGCCACGGTGAACCCCTCCGCCACCCTGTCCAGCGCGTCGGACGGCGCGCTCACGCGAACCGGACCGAGCACGGCGGCCACGTCGCACCCGGTGGCGAACACGGCGTCGTTCTTGTCGACCGTGGTGATCAGCAGGCCGCCGGGCCGCAGCACCCTCCTGGCCTCGCGGACCGCCGCCGCGACGGTGCCGGGGCGGAGCAGGTGCAGCAGCCAGATCATCGTCACGGCGTCGAGCGAGCCGTCGGCGAACGGTAACGCCAGCGCGTCGCCCCGCACCACGTCCACCCTGGTGCGGGCGACCGCCAGCATGCCGGCGGACCGGTCGACGCCGACCACCCGCCGCCCCGGCACGGCCAGCCGGGAGGTCACGATGCTGGTGCCGCAGGCGATGTCGGCCAGCACGCGCGCGCTGTCAGGCAGCAGTTCCTCGATGGCCGTGGCAGCAGCGGCGGCCCTGGCGTCGCCACCTCTCGTCCGGTCGTAGTGATCCGCCTCGCGGTCGTAGTCGAGCATGCTCAGTCCGGCGCCTGCGGGAGCTTGACCGCGCGGCGCCCGGTGGCGGGGGCCGAGGGCGGCGGCACGACGGGGCCGATGTCGCCGTCGGGTGCGGCGTCCAGGTCGACGATGACGGGGGCGTGGTCGCTCGGGCCCGTGCCCTTGCGGGCCTTCCTGTCGACCCAGGCGGCGCGCACCCGCCCGGCCACCGGATCCGAGGCCAGGGCCAGGTCGATCCGCATCCCGAGGTCCTGGTGGAACATGCCCGCCCGGTAGTCCCAGTAGGTGAACACGCGCTGGGTCGGCCAGCGGTCGCGCACCACGTCGTGCAGCCCGAGCGCCTGCAGGTCGGCCAGCGCCGCCCGCTCGGGCGCCGTGACGTGCGTCTGGCCGATGTACGCCTCAGGGTCGAAGACGTCGGCGTCGGTGGGCGCGATGTTCATGTCGCCGCACACGATCACGTCCTCGGGGCCGGCCTTCACCAGGTCGCGCAGGACGGCCAGCCAGGCCAGCTTGTAGTGGTAGTGGTCGGAGTCGGGGATGCGGCCGTTCGGCACGTAGACCGAGTGCACCCGGATCCCGTCGCACGTCGCCGACACCGCCCGCGCCTCCTGATGGGGGAAGCCCGGCCCTCCCGGCAGGCCGATCGCCACGTCGTCGAGCCCCACCCTGGACAGGATGGCCACGCCGTTCCACCGGGCCTCGCCGTGGACGGCGGCCTCGTAGCCGCGCTTGTCCAGTTCCTCGGCCAGCAGCTCGGTGAACGCGGCGTCGGCGAGCTTGGTCTCCTGCAGGCAGACGACGTCGGGCCTGCGCTCGTCGAGCCACGGCAGCAGGCGCGGGACGCGCTGCTTGACGGAGTTCACGTTCCAGGTGGCTATCCGCATGGCAAGACCCTATTCCCCACGGCCACCGCCTGCCGTGCTGGAGGGCTTGCCGTACTGGGGGTTGCGTATCATCGCAGCGGCGCGGGAGCGAGGAGGGCGGGCGTGGCTGGGGGCGAACCGTTACGGCCGGGGGATCCGGCCGAGGTGGGTGGGTACCGGCTGCTGCGCAGGCTGGGCAGCGGCGAGCAGGGGGTCGTCTACCTGGGTGAGGGGCCCGCGGGGCGGGTCGCGGTGAAGGTGCTGCGGGCCGACGGGGTGGATGCTCGCGCCCGTGAGCGCCTGGCCAGGGAGATCGAGGCCGCACGCCGCGTGGCGCCGTTCTGCGTGGCACGCATCGTGGACGCCGATCCGCTGGGCGACTCGCCCTATCTGGTCAGCGAGTACGTCGAAGGACCCTCGCTGGCCGAGGTGGGTGCGCGCGCGGGAGCGGACCTGCAGCGGCTGGCGGTGGCGACGGCCACGGCACTGGCGGCGGTGCACGAGGCGGGCATCGTCCACCGGGACTTCAAACCGGCCAACGTCCTGCTCGGGCACGACGGAGCCCGCGTCATCGACTTCGGCATCGCCAAGTCCCTGTCCGACTCCCCCACCCTGACCAGCCAGATCGTGGGCACCCCCAGCTTCATGGCCCCCGAACAGCTGGCCGGAGAGCCGGTCGGCCCGGCCGCGGACGTCTTCGCCTGGGGCGGCGTCATCTTCTACGCCGCCACAGGCCGCGCCCCCTTCGGCAACGACACCCTTCCCGCCGTCATGCACCGCATCCTCACCGCGGAACCCGACCTCTCCCCCCTCGACGACCCCCTCCGCTCGATCGTCGAAGCGGCCCTCGCCAAAGACCCCACCACCCGCCCCACCATGGTCGAGATCTGCCTCCGCCTCCTGGTCCCCACCTCAACCCCAGCCGCACCCACGCCTGACGCGTCACCCCTCCCTGCCGGACCCGGCGGCGTGGTGGGGGATTCCCGCCGTCAAGGGTGACGAGGCCACCCTCAAACGAGCCACCATGAAGGGCAACTGCCCCCACAACGGCTCCATCACCCTCGAACTCGACCCAGCCGCCCACACCCTCGTCTTCCGCTACACCGGCCACGGCGAGAACGAGGTGACCAGAAACACCCGCTTCACCATGTACGCCCTCCTGGAGCGCTAGTTCAGGCGACGGGCTGCTGCCGCGAGGCGGTGAAGGCGCGGCGGGCGTAGGCCCGGACGTCCGCGTCCGGATCCTGTTGCGCCCTCCGCAGGGCCTGCGCGACCGCGGGCCGGTCCGCCAAGGGCGCGATGGCCTGCACGGCGGCCTTCCGTACGTCGAGGTGGGGGTCTCGGGTGGCCTCTACCAGCGGCGCTTCCGCGGCGGGACAACCTGCCAGGCCTCGGGCCGCGCCGACGCGGACCTGCCATTCGGCATCCCCCAGTGCCGGTACGGCTGTCGCGACGAACTCCTCGGGCAGCGGGCCGAACGCGGCGGCCGCCTCCAGCGCCGCCGATCTGACGAGCGGATCAAGGTCGGCGGCGAGAACGAGCAGGGCTTCCAGGGAGGACGGCTTGCCGATGGCGGCCAGGCCGCGCGCCACCCATATGCGGACTTCTCGCGATACATCGGTTACGGCGTCGACCAGGGCGGGTGCGGCGTCGAGGGAGACCAGCCCTCTGACCGCCTCGATCCGGACCCGGTGCTCGGCATCGGTCAGAGCAACCACGAAGGTCGCCTCGTCGCCGAGCCGCAGGGCCCGCAGCACGTCCACCACGGTCGCCCGCACTCCGGCGTCCGCGGACGTGCCGAGCAGGGCGCGCAGCCGTACCCCGAACCCCGGATCGGCGGGAAGCACCTCGACGAGCTCGCGCAGGGCGACCGCGGCGGCCCGCCGTACCGTGCCGTGGGGGTCGTCGAGGGCGGCCAGCAGGGCCTCACCGGCCTCGGGCGGGGCGAGCTCCGTGAGCGTCGCGATCGCGGCCCGCCGTACCTGGGGATCGGGGTCGGTCAGGTACGGCTCCAGGCTCGCGGAGTCCGGCAGGCGCAGCAGTTCCAGGATCCGCGGGGAGCGGCCGATGGCCTCGACCGCCAGCCGTGCGCGCGAGGCGGCCCCGGGCCCGCCGGGGGCGAAGGCGGCGAGCACCTCCGGGGCGGCCCCCTCGGCGGGGGCGAAGCCGTCGACGGGGACGCGGTAGGGGGCGACCGGGCGCTTGACGAACTCCATCGCGCCGTCGGCGTTCTTGCGGAGATTGAGGTGGAACAGCCACTCCGCGTCGTTCCTCGCGGGGAGGTCGGCCCTGTCGTGGTAGAGGCCCCATCGGCTCTCGGTGCGCACCGAGGACGACCGCGCCGCCATCTCCGCGCAGTCGCGGATGAAGGTGACCTCGGCGCAGCGCATCAACTCGTGGGGGGTGCGGGCGCCCATGGCGGCGATCTCACCGCGCATGCGCTCGAACGTCTCGACGGCGATCGCCAGCTTCCTGCCGGTCTTGGGCGGCGCGACGTAGTCGTTGACGAACCTGCGCAGCTTGTACTCGACCTGCTGCTGGGGCGGCCCGTCCGGGTTGCGCAGCGGCCGGTAGATCAGCTCGTGCGCGTCCGCGACCTGGTCCTCCGGCAGCCCGGACGGAGCCTGGTGGTGAGCGGCGGCGTGCGCGCCCGCCAGGTCGCCGAAGACGAAGGCGCCGATCATGTAGTTGTGCGGGACGCAGGCCAGGTCACCGGCGGCGTACAGGCCGGGGACGGTGGTCAGGCCGTTCTCGTCGACCCACACGCCGGAGGCCGAGTGCCCGCCGCACAGCCCGATCTCGGAGATGTGCATCTCCACGTCGTGCGTGCGGTAGTCGTGGCCGCGGCCCGCGTGGAAGGTGCCACGCGTCGGGCGTTCCGTGGTGTGCAGGATGCCCTCGAGGGTGGCGAGCGTCTCGTCGGGCAGGTGGGTGAGCTTGAGGTAGATGGGCCCGCGCGCGGAGGCGATCTCCCGGGCCACCTCGGCCATCATCTGGCCCGACCAGTAGTCGCAGTCCACGAACCGCTCGCCCTCGCCGTTGACCTGGTAGCCGCCGAACGGATTGGCCACATAGGCGCACGCGGGACCGTTGTAGTCCTTGATCAGCGGGTTGATCTGGAAGCACTCGATGCCGCTGAGCTCGGCACCGGCGTGGTAGGCCATGGAGTGGCCGTCGCCGGCGTTCGTCGGGTTCTCGTAGGTGCCGTAGAGATAGCCGCTGGCGGGCAGGCCGAGCCGTCCCGCCGCGCCGGTGGCCAGGATGACCGCCCCGGCGCGTACCGTGACGAACCGCCCCGACCTGGTGTCGAAGCCCGCCGCGCCGACCGCCCGGCCGCCGTCCGTCAGCACGCGCACCGGCATGACCCGGTTCTCGATCCTGACCCGCTCGCGGATCTCGCGGCGGCGCAGCACCCGGTAGAGGACCTTCTTGACGTCCTTGCCCTCGGGCATGGGCAGCACGTAGGCGCCCGAGCGGTGCACCCGGCGGACGTTGTACTCGCCGTACTCGTCCTTGTCGAACTTCACGCCGTAGCGTTCGAGCCGCTTGACCATGTCGAACCCGCGGCTGGCCGTCTGGTGGACGGTGCGCTGGTCGACCACGCCGTCGTTGGCGCGGGTGATCTCGGCGACGTAGTCCTCGGGCGTGGCCTTGCCGGGGATGACCGCGTTGTTCACCCCGTCCATGCCCATGGCCAGGGCGCCGCTGTGCCGTACGTGGGCCTTCTCGAGCAGCAGCACGTCGGCGCCGCGCTCGGCGGCGGTGATCGCCGCCATCGTGCCCGCCGTGCCGCCGCCGATCACCAGCACCTGGCAGTCCAGCTCCAGGCGGTCGGTGAGAGGGGGGATGTCCACTACAGCTCCTCCAGGATGCGTTCACGCGACGGCTCAGTGATCGTCTTCAGTCCTGTACGGCCGAGCACGACGATCCGGTCGCCGAGCAGGAGCGCCTCGTCGACGTCGTGGGTCACGAACACGACCGTGGCTCCCGTGGTGCGCAGCACGTCGCGCAGCAGCCGCTGCATCTCCGCCCGCGTCTGTACGTCCAGCGCGCCGAACGGCTCGTCCATCAGCACCGCGCCCGGCTCGGCGACCAGGGTCCTGGCCAGTTGCACCCGCTGCCGCATGCCGCCGGACAGCTCGCGCGGCAGCCGGTCCTCGAACCCGGCCAGCCCCACCCGCCTGATCCACTCCTCCGCCCTCGCCCGCCTGCTCGCGCGGGACTCGCCGCGCAGCCGCAGCGGCAGTTCGACGTTGCGCCTGACGCTGCGCCAGGGCAGCAGCCCATCCTCCTGGAACACCATCGCCCGGGCGGCCGAAGGACCGGCGAGCGGCGCGCCGTCGGCGAGGATCCTCCCCGAGTACGGCAGGAGCCCTGCCAGGCCACGCAGCAGCGTCGACTTGCCCGATCCCGAGGCGCCCACGACCACCAGGAACTCGCCGGGGGCGACGGTGAGGTCCAGCTCGCTGATCACGGTGGCTCCGCCGTACCCGAGCCCGGTCCGCTCCAGCGTCAGCGCGAGGCTCATCGCAGGCTCCCTTCCCCGCGCGGCAGCCAGCGCGTCAGGCGGCGGCCGAGCACCTCGACCGCCGCCGAGGTGAGCCAGCCGAGCACGCCGATCGAGGCCATCCCGACGAGCACGGCCGGGTAGTCCACGACCGTGTACGCGTGCCAGGTCCGGTAGCCGACCCCGAGCTCGCCGGAGATCATCTCCGCGGAGATCACGCAGATCCACGCCACGCCCATCCCGACCGACAGCCCGCCGAAGATTCCAGGCAGCGCGCCCGGCAGGACCACGTGCCACAACACGTGCCGCCGCCGCCCGCCCAGCGTCCGCACCGCCTCCTCCCAGAGCGTCGGCAGCGCCCGTACGGCATGCCGCGTGCTGACCAGGATCGGGAAGAACGCGGCGGTGGCCGTGATGAAGACGATGCCCTGCTCATCCGTGGGGAACAGCAGGATCGCGATCGGCACCAGGGCGATCGCCGGGATGGGCCTGACCGCTTCCAGTGGCGGCAGGAGCAGGTCCGCCGCCCACCGCGACCGGGCGACGAGCACGCCGAGCCCGATCCCCGCCACGGCCGCCAGCCCGAACCCGGTCAGGATGCGGATCACGCTCTGGACGAGGTCGAGGTAGTACACCGGCGACGAGAGCTGCTTGGCCAGCTCGCCCGCCACCTCGCTCGGTGACGGCAGCCGGTCGAAGTTCACCCCGATCCGCGCGTCGGCCGTGGTCAGCACCTGCCATGCGCCGACCACGACCAGCAGCGACAGGGCGCGGACCAGCCATCGCACGGGGAAGGGGCCCGGCTTCCTGATCGCCGGTGCGGCGCGCGGTCCGGCGACTCGGGTGACGGTCATGCCTCGGCCAGCGCTTTCTCGTAGGAGATCCGCTCGGTCCGGGGGTGGGCCTTGAGGTAGGCCGCGGCGCCGTCGCCGGTGGTGAACGGCTTGAACCGGTCGTTCTTCCCGCCGTCGGGGTCCTTCACCCAGATGGCCTTGTCGGCGAACCAGTGCGTGCCGGTGGCGGTGTCGGGCACGTACGCGGCCCTGACGGCGCCGGTGATCTGGCGCAGCAGGCAGGTGGGCGTGGCCGCGGGGCGCAGCTCGGATCCGATCCAGATCTCGCCCGCCTTGGCCGGGTCCGTGGCGGGGATGCCGCAGGCGGCGTCGGTGCCCGTGATCGCCGCGCGGTTGGCGGTGGAGGCGGCGTCGGTGTCGTAGGCCGGGCCGTAGGCCTTCCTCAGGTAGGAGTCGTTGACGAACTTGCCGAGGTCGATGTCCTTGAAGTCGGCGCCGATCTTCTTCAGGTAGGGGATGTCGTGCGCGTGCGCCTGCCTGAGCTGCTGCTTCAGGGTGACGTCGAAGGTGGAGATGCCGTTCCTGCCGTTGTAGAGGTAGACGACCTCGGGCGGCAGGCCGGTGGCCGTCGCCACGGCCTGGGCCGCTTCCAGCGGGTGCTCGTGCAGGTAGGCGGTCGCGTCGATCTGCGCCTTCAGGAACGCGTCCACGACGTCCGGGTGCTCCGCGGCGTAGGCGTGCCGTACCACCACGCCGTGGAAGGTGGGCACGTCGAGCGCGGACCCGTCGTACAGCAGCCGGGCCTTGCCCTGGAAGGCCAGCAGGCCCGGCCAGGCGACGAACTGGGCGTAGGCCTGCACCGCCCCCGACTCCAGCGCGGAGGCGCCGACCGGCGGCTGCTGGTTGACGACCTCGGCGTTCACCCCGGCCCGTTCCAGGCCCTGGACCAGGGTGCCGTGCCCGGCCGAGCCGACGCTCGCCGAGACCTTCAGCCCGGCCAGGTCGGCCAGCGTCTTCGCCGGTGAGTCCTTGGGGACGACGACCATGTTGAGCCCGCCGCGGAGGCTGTAGCCGGTGGTGGAGATCAGCTCGGTCCTGGCCGACTCGATCGACTGCGTCCGGGAGGCGTTGATGAGCAGCGGGTAGTCGCCCATCGAGCCGATGTCGATCTTCCCGGCGACCATCTTGGCCGTGATCGGCGCGCCGGTGTCGTAGTCCTGCCACTCGACGGCGTACTTGCCGCCGAGACGCTTCTCGAAGTAGCCGAGCCGGCGCAGCAGCGTGCCGGCGGTGACGGTGTTGATGGTCTTGGACTGGTAGCCGATGACGACCGTGGGCTTGCTCTGGCTCTCGGCCACCGAGCATCCGGTCGCGGCGGCCAGCAGAGCCACCGCAGCGATGATCTGGCGCATCGATCGCTCCTCTATCTGAGCAGGTAGGGGATGTTGACGGTGACCGCGTCCGCCGGGCAGCGGTCGGCGCACGGGCCGCAGTACCAGCACTCGTCCACGTGCATGTACGCCTTGCCGCTGACCTCGTGGATCGCCAGGGAGTCGAGGGGGCACACGTCGACGCAGAGCGTGCAGCCCTCGATGCAGAGGGACTCGTCGATCGTCACGGGCACGTCGAGGCGGGTGTTCACGAGGGCCACGGGTTCTCCGTTCTGTTGAGGTGTCCACGCATGGTCAGCCGGTCGCCGCGGAAGCGGATGAACTCCAGGTCCACCGGGCGGCCGTCGGACAGGTGCGCCAGCCGTTCGACCATCAGCAGCGCGGCGCCGCGCGTGGTCCCGAGTACGGCGGCGGTGTGGGGGTCGGCGCTGACCGCCTCGATGGTGAGTTCCGCGGTGCCGAGCGGGCGGCCCGCGATGCCTTCCAGCAGGATGAACACGTCGTTGTGCACGAGATCGGCGTCCATGAGCGGCTCGCCCATGTCGCGGGTCAGGTAGGTCAGGTCGAGCGAGAGCGGGACGCCGTTGAGCCTGCGCAACCGCTCGATGTAGACGACCTGTCCGGTCGTGCGCAGCCGTTCGCTGACCACGCCCGGCGGGTCGATCAGTGTCATCGACCTGACCTCGTTGACGACCTCGCCGTGCTCGTGCAGCGTCTCGGCCAGCCCGAGCAGCCTGTGCAGGCCGTGCGGGACCTTGCCCTCGGTGGCGGTGGTCGTGCCGACGCCCGGGCACCGCTCGATCAGTCCCTCGGCGCGCAGCAGGTCGAGCGCCTCCCTGATGGTGTTCCGCGAGGCGCCGAACTCTCTGGCCAGGGCGTGCTCCAACGGGAGCTGCCTGTCGTATCCTCCGTGCAGCACCTCGCGACGCAGCAGGTCAGCCACCTGCCGGGCCCGATCCGCACGCAGCCGCCTGCCGTCCATGGGCAAAACCATAGCTTCCCGATAGGGAATAGTGGATAACGGTCGGATTGCGCCACCTGGACGTGCGGTCAAGCTGGGAGTCCGCCGCGGAAAGGGACAGAACCGCCAGTCCCGGGGTTGTCAGTCCCCGTCCCTATGCTCCGCCCATGATCTAGGACGAGGTGCGTCAGCTCATCACGAGCAACGAGCCCGGCAAGCTGGCCGGCCGGGTGACCCGGCTGACCGACACCGAGCGGGCGGAGGTGGCATCCCGCTTCGCCCGCGCCCGCCTTCGCGACATCCTCACCCGCCCGTAGGCCAAGAGCCCAGCCCGCACGGCAGCCGCAGTAGCCGACCACGCAGAGCAGCGCGCGGCGCGCCGTAGCCGCGGGAACCGGGCCGCGCAGGGCAGCCTGCGACGAGCCGCCGCCGAGATCGGCCCGCGCAGGGCATTCCGCGGCGCGCCATAGCCCCAGGGGTCGGCCCGCACGGGCAGTGCGCGGCGGGCTGTGGTGGCCGGGAGTGGCCCGTGCGGGGGTGCTGGGGGTGAGTTTTGGGGTTAGGGGCGGGCGGCTGTGCGGAGGGCGCGGTACATCAGGGCCGGGTCTCCCAGGTGGTGGCGGAGGAGTTTTTCCAGGCCGCCGATCGGTACCAGGTTCTGGGGTGCGCGTGGGTCCTTGTACGGCACGCCCGCCAGCGGTTGCAGGGCCAGGGTGACCGCGTCGGCCAGCCGTACTACCTGGTCGGAGGAGAGGTCGGCGCTGGCTTCGCAGCGGGCGATGCCCGCCCAGGGGGCGGTCGAGGTGACCGGCAGGCGCAGGTACCAGGCGTGCCGCCGCCAGCTCGTGCCCATGAGGAAGACGGGGGTGCGCTGGCCGGAGGCGAGGGCGCCGACCACGGACGACTGCGGTGCGGGCAGGTAGGAGATGTGGTGGGTCTTGATGTAACCGACGGTGTCGGTCAGGTGGGTGCGTCCCCGGAGCGGCCCGTCGACCAGCAGCAGGTCGGTGCCCTCGCGGCGATGCCGTATGGAAAGCTCCAGCTCCAGCTGGGTGACCTGGCGCTGCAGGGCCAGCGACAGCCCCTCCATGCTGGAGTCGGCCGCCATCGCGGGCTGGAAGGTGGCGTGCCGGGTCTTCACCTCGGGAGTGTCGGCGGAGGCGCTGATCATGGAGCGCCGCACCTCGATCTCGGCCAGGTCGGCGCCGTCGGGGCCGCAGCGCACGATCCCGGCCGCGTAGGAGGCGGCGATGCCGGGCAGCGGCATCGGGTCGGCCTCGCCGTGCACCCAGATGCGCGCGTCGATCCGGCGCACCCCGTCGGCCACCAGCAGGCAGGAGGGCGCGCTGCCGCGCGGGACGACCGGCGCCCAGTCCTGCGGCTCCGCCTCGACACCGAGCTCCAGCTCGGCACTGGTGGACCCGCGCTCCGTCAACGCCTCCACCGCCAGCGCAGCGGCGTACCCGGGATCCCACGGATCGATACTGAACTCGGTCACGCGCCCACTCCCCGCACCCGCCGACCGCGGCCCCACAGATCGACGCCGAACTCGGCCACACGCCCCCGCACGCGCGAACCACGGCCCCACAACTCGGCCACACGTCCCCGCGCGGGCGAACCACAGTCCCACAACTCGGTCACGCGTCCACTCTCCGTACGTGGGAGCCGGTGGTGTCGCGGCTGACTGCGAAGCGTACCGGGACCCGGTCGGCCAGGGCCTGCACGTGGGTGACGACGCCGACCATGCGTTCCTGCCCGGCCGCCAGGCGTTCGAGGGCCGCCGCCACCGTGTCGAGGGTGGCGGGGTCGAGCGTGCCGAAGCCCTCGTCGAGGAAGATCGAGTCGAGGCCCCGGGCGACCGTACCGGACAGCGCCAGGGCCAGCGCGAGGGCGGCCTGGAAGGTCTCGCCGCCGCTCAGGGTGCGGGCGCTGCGCCGCATCCCGGCCTCGGCGTGGTCGATGACCTCGATCTCGCTCCTGTCGCCGAGTTCGAGCTCGTACTGACCGTCGGACAGTTCGAGGAGCGTCTGCGACGCCGTGGCGACCAGCACCGCCAGCGCCTCGGCGCACAGCCAGCGCTCGAAGGCGTTGGCACGCAGCCGCAGCGCCAGCTCGTGCGCCACGTCCGCCTCGCGCTCCTTCTCGCCGATCACGCGATCCAGCTCGGCGAGCTTGGCCAGGTCTTCCCTGATCCGCTCCAGCAGGTGCTCGGCCGTGGTCAGGGTGGTGGCGACGGCGGCGGCGAGCTGGTCGGGATGATCGCCGGCGTGCACGCCGTGCTCCTCCAGCCGGGCGTGCAGGTGCTTGGCCTGCTGTTCGCGCTGGGCGACCAGCTCGTTCAGCGTCTGCTCGGTCCTGTCCGCCCTGGCCCGGGCGGCGGTGCCGACCCGGTTGCGCCAGCCGATCAGGTCGAGCCAGGCCGCGTGCAGGTCGGCGCGGTCGACCGGCGGAGCCGTCTCCTCGCCCAGGCCGAGCACCATCAGCCTGTCGCGGGCCGTGCCGAGCGCCGCCCACGCCTCCTCGGCCCGGCGCGCGTCGTGCGCCGCTCTCCCGCGTACCTCGTCGAGCTTGGTACGGCAGGCACGCGCGGCCTTCCTGGCTTCGGCGACCCGCCGGTCGGCCTCGACCACGGCGTCCAGGCGGGACCGGAGATCGTCGCGGTCGGCGCCGTCGGGCAGCGTGGCACGGTGCTGGGCGAGTTCCGCCTCCAGCCGGGCGATCTGGGCGGTCAGCTCGGCTTCCAGGCGCGCGGTCTGGCCGGACAGGTCCCGCTCGCGCCGGGCGAGCTCGGCGGCCAGCTCCTGCTCACGCCGTTCGACCTGCTGCTCCAGCTCACGCTCGCGCCGCGTGAGCCGGTCGGCGGTGTCGGTCTCCAGCGTGGTCCGCTGCTCGGCGATCTCCTCGGCCAGCCGGGCGAGCCGGTCGGCGAGTTCCCGCTGCTGCGCGGCCAGCCGCTCGGCCAGCTCCCGCTCCGTGCGGGCGGTCTGCGCGGCGAGCTCGTCCGCCAGCCGGGCGGCCCGGTCGGCGAGCATGGCGGCGGACGTCTCCGCCTTGCCCAGGTCGGCCCTGGCCCGCTCGTCTCCCGCCTCGGCGGCGGCCAAGGCTCGCTCCGCATCGTCCAGAGCCGCCCTGACCTGGTCCTCGCCGCCGCCGACCGCCGTGCCGTGGTGGGCGGGGAGGTCGGCGACGGGGCGGAGGCAGACCGGGCAGGGGTCGCCCACGGTCAGCCGGGTGGCAAGGTCGGCGGCGGCGTGGGCGTCGCGGAGCCGGTCGTGCTCGGCCCGCGCGGTGGCCAGCGACTCACCGGCCGCGGTGGCCGCCCGCGCGAGCTCGCCCACCGAAGCCGCCGCGGCCTCGGCCTGCGAGCGGGCGTCGGCCAGCGACCGGGCGCCCTCCTCGCGAGCCTGGGCCAGGGAGTGCGCGCCACGAGCCTGGGACTCGGCCAGCGCGCGCTCGCCAACCGCCCGGCTCTCGGCCAGCGACCGCTGCGCGGCCTCCCCGGAGTCGGCCAGGGACCGCGTGGCCTGGGCGCGCTCCTCGGTGATCGTGCGCTGGGCGTGCGAGCGGACCTCCTCCAGAGCCTGGGCGGCCTGCCGGCGGGCATCCTCGAGTGTCCGAACAGCCGTCTCGCGCGACTCGGCCAGCGACCGAGCGGAGTTCGTGTGCGCCTTGGCAATGGTGACCGCCAGCCGTTCGACCGCGTCGAGGGAAGCCAGCGCGGCGGTCAGCTCGGCCCGGTCGCCCAGCCCGGCCAGGGCGGCCTCGGCCTCGTGCTCCGTGGCCGTCAACGTGGTGGCCCGCGATTCCAGGCCGGCCAGCTCCTCGGCGGTCTGCTTGGCGGAGGCGGCCAGGGTGGGCACCTCGTCCGGCATGGTCAGGGCACGCAGGTCGGTCAGCCGTCCGGTCAGCTCGGCCAGCTCGTGCTTGGTGCGCTCCAGCTCGGCGTCGCGGGCGCGCAGCAGCTCGAGCTCGGCGCCGATGTCGCGTTGCAGGTCGCGCAGCGCGGTGACCCTCGACGCGGCCTCCTCCTCGGCCTGCGGGGTGGCGGAGAACGCGGCGCGCTGCTCGCGGGCGTGCGCGGCCACCTGCCTGGCGGTCTCCTCCTCCCGGGTGGCCATGGTCCGGATCTCGTCGTAGACCCCCGCGTCGAGCAGCTGCACCAGCAGGTCCTGCCGCTCGTTCGGCTTGGCGTGCAGGAACTCGGCGAACCTGCCCTGCGGCAGCACCACGCACTGGGTGAAGAACTTGTACTCCAGACCGGTCAGCCGCTGCACCTCGGCGGTGACGTTCTCCCCCTCGGCCAGCGAGCGGACGACGCTCTCCCAGTCGCCGGACAGCTCCTCCAGGCGGGCCTCCCTGGTGCGCACGACCCCCTTGGCGTCGCGGGCCATGGCCCTGACCACGCCGTAGCGCCTGCCGCCGCTCTCGAAGATCAGCCCCACCTTGCCGTCGGCCGCCGAGGGCGCCAGCGCGTGGGCGATGGCGTTCTCCCTGCCCCAGCGCGGCACCGTGCCGTACAGGGCGAAACAGATCGCGTCGATGATCGTGCTCTTGCCCGCGCCGGTCGGCCCGACCAGGGCGAAGTAGTCGACGTCGGAGAAGTCGAGGGTCAGCGGCTCGCGGAAGCTGCCGAAGTTGTCCAGGGTCAGCAGGAGAGGCCTCATCCGCCCGTCACCTCGTCGTGCAACCGATCGAACAGGGTCGCGACCTGCTCGTCGTAGCGTTTGGTCGCGGTCAGGTAGTCGCGGAACAGCTCGCCGGGCGCGCGGGCGGTCGCCCCGGCCTGCCGTACGGCACGCACCGGGCGGAACCGCTCGTCCAGGATCACGTCGATCGCGTTGGGCAGCAGGTCGCGCACCTGGTCGGCGAGGCCGACGCGAGGCTGCTCGGCCACCACCACGCGCAGCCAGTCGTCGCCCGTCTCCAGCGCCTCCAGCTCCTCCAGGCTGCCCTTGACCGTGCGCAGGCGGCGGGCCTGGCCGAAGACCAGCTCGGTGACCACGGCGGGACGGCCGGGTTGTACGTCGACCAGGAGGGCGCCGGGCACGTTGTCCTCCTCGCCGAAGTCGACCGCGATGGGCGAGCCGGAATACCAGATCGGGCACGGCCCCGGCATCTGCTGGCGACGGTGCAGGTGACCGAGGGCGGCGTACTGCGTCGTCGCGGGGAAGACGGTCGGCTCGAAGTAGTAGGAGAAGATCGACTGGGCCTCCCGCTCGCCGCCGCCGAACCGGCCGCCCGGCAGGGTGCCGTGGGTGGCGACCAGGTTGACGGTGTCGTTGCCGAAGCCCGCCGTGAGCGCCCCGACCAGCTCGCCGATGCGCGCGGCGTAGTCGCGGTTGTGCTCGATCGCGGTGCCGGCCAGCACCTCGGCGGCCCGCACCACGTAGCGATGGGACAGGAACGGCAGGACGGCCAGCCGCACCGGCTCGCCGGTGCGGGCCGTGAACTCCACCGGAGTACGCCGGAAGGAGCCGACCACGTGCACGCCCAATGCGCCGAGCAGCGGCCGGTAGACCTCGAACAGCTGCGGGTTGTCGTGGTTGCCTGCCAGGACGACCACGTCGCGGCCGTCCTCGTGCAGCGCCATGAGCGCCGGCAGCACCAGCGACTGGGCCTCGGGGGTGGGCGCGGAGGTGTCGAACAGGTCGCCGGCCACGATGACGGCGTCGACGTCGTGCTCGCGGGCGGCGGCCACCAGCTCGCGCAGCACCGCACGGTGCTCGTCGGCGCGGGAACGGCCCTTGAGCACCTTGCCCACGTGCCAGTCGGCGGTGTGCAAGATCTTCACTGGAAGCCTCTCAGAACGGCGGGATGTCCTCTTCTTCGGGCAGGCCCTGGAAGGGATTGCCGGTGAGCTTGGCCGGAGCGGCGGCCTCCGACGGCCTGGTCGCCCAGGCGGGGAAGGGGAAGGCCACCGCGAGCGGCACGGGGATCTCCGGCTGGGCGACGAACATGGTGCCCGGCTTGGCGATCGTCGCCCGGTCGCGGACCGTGGGCGGCAGCCAGCCGTACTCCGACCTGGCGGCCTCGGCGGGGTCGAGGCGGCCGGCGACCCTGATCGCGCTGTTGGAGACGATGCGCCGCTCGACCTCGGAGGCGGTCTGCTGGGCGCCGATCAGGATCACGCCGAGGCTGCGGCCCCGCTCGGCGACGTCGAGCAGGATCTCCTTGATCGGCGAATCGCCTTCGCGGGGCGCGTACTTGTTCAGCTCGTCCAGGACGACGAACAGCAGCGGCTTGGCGGTGCCGGAGGACTCCTTGCGGTGGAACTCGCCGCGCAGCACCACGCCCACCACGAACCGCTGCGCCCGCTCGGGCAGGTTGTGCAGGTCGACGATGGAGACCTGGGCGTCGGAGGTGCGGATGGAGTGGCCGCGGTAGAACGGCAGGTCGCCGCGGACGATCGGCGACAGCGGCCGCACAGCGCTGCGCAGCCGCCGCAGGAAGGCGTTGACGGTGCCGAGCGGGGTCGTGGCCCCGGTCCACTCGCGCCGCTCCTCCTCGTCCTGCAACTGGTCGGAGAGCAGCTCGACCAGGTCGGAGAAGGTACGGCAGGCCGTGCCGCGGATCCGCACCGCGCCGCCGTCGCCGACCGGCTCGGCCCAGCTCTGCAGGCGGGCGGCGATCTGGCCGACGAGCAGCGAGTAGCCGGCGCGCTCGTCGTCGGAGTCGGCGAAGACGAAGCGCAGCAGCTCCTCCTGGCAGAACTCCACGAGCGTCCAGTAGAAGGCGCTGACGCCGTGCGTGCGCGCCGAGACGTGCGGCACCCCGTTGGGGTCGTTCGGCCGCGGCGGGGCGAAGACGTGCACGCTGCCGAAGGGCTGGGCGGGCAGGCCGAGCCTGGCGTAGGCGCCGGTGTCGGTCAGCCGGGTGTTGGGGTGGTCGAGGAAGAGCAGGTCCTCGCCCTTCACCGAGAAGATCAGCGCCTTGGTGTTGGCGGACTCGCCGCCGAGCACACCCGAGTTGAAGATCGAGTAGAGCAGGAACGTGGCGAACGAGGTCTTGGTCGCCACGCCGGAGACGCCCGAGATCGACACGTGCGCGCCGCGCGTGCCGTCCATGAAGTCGAAGTTGAGGTAGAGCGGCTGCCCGTCGCGGCCGGTGCCGATCGGGATGCGCCGGTCCATGACGTCGAAGTAGAGCGCCTGGTCGCGGTCGCCGGTCTCGGCCAGGAACACCTTCTCGCCGGGCAGCGGCGGCACGAACACCTCGGGCTCGATGCGGGTCACCCGCACCTCGGCGACCTCCACCACGGCGGCGGGCAGGGCGCCGTCGGCGATGAGGAACACGTCGCTGTCGAACGCAGCCCCCTCGTGGCGGGCCTCCACCGTGGTCACCACGCCCGCGACCAGCACCGGGCCGTGGTCGGGTACCTCGCGCCTGGTCACCACCACGTCGTCGAGCTGGACGACCTTGCCCGGCTCCAGGCCGATCCAGAACGACAAGGGGGATGCGGCCTGGGTGCCCAACACCCGGCCGACCGCCACACCAGTCACGACAGCTGTCACAGGCCGCAGCGTAACCGGTGCTCCCGACTATTCTCGCCCAACCGATGCGGTTGAGCATCGAACGCCCAGGCTATCCCCCCTGTGACGCCGCCGGGGAGGGCGCGCTAGGTGACGTCCAGATTTCCCATCATCCCCATGTCCTCGTGCTCCAGGTTGTGGCAGTGGAAGACGTATCGCCCCTGGTACCCGGTGAACTTCACGAGCACTTCCACCAGCTCGTTGTCCGGGATATCCATCGTGTCCTTCCAGCCCGCGTCGGTCGGCCTGACCCGGCTCTCGTTGGCGCGGCTGAGCACCTGGAAGTGCGCCATGTGGATGTGCAGCGGATGGTGCTGGTCGGTGATGATCTGCCAGCGTTCGACGGTGCCGAGCCGGGACTGGACGTCGGCCCTGTTCGGGTCGAAGACCTTCCCGTTGATCGCCCACGCCATCTGGTCGCCATCCGCGCCCAGGGTGAAGTTGAGCTTGCGGGTCGCCGTGGCCGACGCCGGCGACAGGCGCTCGAAGTCGGCGAGCCGCGCCGGGATGGAGCTCTCGTCACGTGCCTGCCTGGTCACGCGGAAGCGCATGATCTGGCCGGTGCCGTTGTCGCCGAAGGTGTTGAGCAGCGTCACCTCGGAGCCGACGGGATAGGCGGAGAAGTCGATGACCACGTCGAAGCGCTCGGCCGGGGCGATCGGGATCCGGCTGTGCCTGACCGGGGCGCCGAGCAGGCCGGCATCGCTGCCGACCTGGACGAACTGCGTGCGCGCCGGGTCCAGCGCGAGCTGGTAACGGCGGGCGTTGGAGGCGTTGAGGATGCGGAAGCGGTAGCGGGTGTTGTCGACCTCCATGACCGGCCACGGCGCGCCGTTGACCAGGATGACGTCACCCATGACGCCGTCCGTGAACGAGTCGGTCACCCCGGCGGCGCCGTTGAGGTCGCGCGAGATGGAGGGGTAGGCCATCGAGCCGTCCTCGGCGAACGCCCGGTCGAGGATCATGAGCGGAACGTCGTGGTCGCCCTTGGGCAACGGCAACGCGTCGGACACGTCGTCGTGGACGATGTGGAAACCGGCCAGGCCACGCCAGACGGCAGGCCCGGTGAAGTCCATGCGGTGGTCGTGGTACCAGAGCGTGGCCGCGGGCTGGTCGACCGGATAGTCGTATTCCTTCTGCAGGTTGCTGACGCGGCCTCCCATCACGTGACTGCCGTGCCCCGACATACCGGCCGCGGGCATGATCAGATCGATCGGATAGCCGTCGTGCTCAGCGGGCGTCTTGCCGCCGTGCAGGTGCACGGCGACGGGGACGGGCAGTTCGTTGCGGTGAGTCACCCGGGTGCGGCGCCCGCTGCGTGACACGATCGTCGGTCCAGGGAAGAGGCCGTTGTATCCCCAGATCTCGGTCTGCCTGCCGGGGATGATCTCGGCGGTGGCCCGCTTCTGGATGATCTCGTAGTAGTCGGTGGTGCCGTCGGTCCGTGTGGGCTTCAACACGGGCGGGATGGGCAGAGGAACGCTGAAGGGTTTCGGCAGGGGAATCTTGCTGGTCAGAATCTTCCCCGTGCTTGCCTGGTACTGGGCCTTGTCGCCGCCCCCGCAGGAGGGGACGAGCGGAAGGAGAGCGATCCCCATCCCGGCACGCAACACGTCCCGTCGATTCAGGTTCATCGACGATCCTCTCGTCGGCTTCATATGTAGACAGACTACACGTTGAGTCCTTCAGACGAGTTCGGATACCGCGGTGAGCGCGGCGATGCGCGCCTCCTGCGTGGCGGCGACCGGTCCCACACATATCGCGGTGACCCCGGCCTGGGCGTAGGCCGCCA
The DNA here is from genome assembly GCF_018531495.1 of Nonomuraea sediminis. GTDB lineage: Bacteria > Actinomycetota > Actinomycetes > Streptosporangiales > Streptosporangiaceae > Nonomuraea > Nonomuraea sediminis. Next base: position 882,112 of record NZ_JAHDTI010000004.1, on the reverse strand, counting down.
GCCGCTCGGCGATCCGCGACGGTGGCCCGAGCAGCGACATGCCGTCGACGAACTCCACAGGCACCGCCTCCACGGCGCCGAGCACGTCGCCCGCGGTATACCGGTCCTGGACCAGCGCCGCGGCCTCCCCGTAGCCCATCTCCTCAGCGATCCGGTAGTAGAAGTTCTCCCGCCGGTGTCCCATGCTCAGGAAGTGCGCCGCGAATCGGCGGATGGGTCCCGCCAGCTCGGACAGGGGCGCGTCCCCCATCGCCATCGGCACCGTGAGCAGTACCTCGAAATCCTCGGCGAGCGGCGCCTTCTTGCCCATGAGGGCAACGGCCTCGCGAACCCGTTCGGGCGAGAGGAACGTGCCGATCCACCCGTCACCGATCTCTCCAGCGAGCTCGAGATTGCGCTGACCGACCGCGGCGAGAAAGACCGGGACGCGGGCGGGCGCCTGCAGCCGGAACCCGGCCGCACCCTCAGCCATCGGCAACCGATGGTGGCCGCCCTGGTAACGCACTTCCTGGCCGCCCAACGCCATACGGACGATCTCGACGTACTCCCTCGTGCGGTCGAGCGGCCCGGCGAAGGGCCGCCCGTGCCAGCCTTCCGTGGCATAGGAGTTGGAGATCCCGAGCCCGAGGCGGAAGCGCCCGCCGGACAGCGAGTCGAGCGTCGCCGCGGTCATCGCCATCATGACGGGGGTGCGCGCCGGGATCTGGCACACCCCGGACACCAGATTGATCTTCGTCGTACGACCTGCCGCCCAGCCGAGCATGCTGACCGCGTCCCGCAGCCCCTCGGCTGCCAGCGCGTAGGAGAAGTCCAGCCGCTCCGCGTGGTCGAGTAGCGCTCCCACGTCCGGGGAGAAGAGGTTGAGTCCCAATCGCATGGGACGCAGTATCACCGCACGCGCTGGTGGCACGGTCGAGCCGCGTTGGACGCCGCTCCGAGTGCCCCGTGCCAGGCTCGTGACCATGGCAGACATCGATCTCGTAAGGCTCGCGCGTTCGTACTTCGCCGCCAAGGTGCTACTCAGCGCCGTCGAACTCGACCTGTTCAGCGCCCTGGGAACCGAGGCGCTGAGCGAACCGGAGATCCGGGAGCGGCTGGACCTGCATCCACGCGCCTCCCGCGACTGGCTGGACTCGCTCACCGGCCTGGGGCTGCTGGTGCGCGACGGCGGGCGCTACGCCAACAGCCGCGACGCCGCGGTGTACCTCGACTCCACGAAGGACACCTACATCGGCGGGTTCTTCCTCCTGCTGAACTTCCACTACAACAACTGGCAGTCGCTGTCCAACCTGCTGCGGACAGGAGAGCCGGGCTTCAAGGGCGCGGCGAACTTCGCGATGCTCTACGCCGAGCCGAGCCGGGTGGAGCAGTTCATGTCGGCCATGGACGGCGCCGCGGCGGCCGTCGGACCCGCGCTGGCGCAGGCCTTCGACTGGAGCGCCTACCGCTCGTTCGTCGACGTCGGTGGCGCACGCGGCAACCTGGCGGCCGACATCGTCCGCGCGCACCCCCACCTGAGCGGGATCACCTTCGACCTGCCTCAGGTGGAACCCGCTTTCCAGGAGCACATGGACAAGCTGGGCCTGAAGGACAGCATCAGCTTCCGCGGCGGCGACTTCTTCACCGATCCGCTCCCCCAGGCGGACGTGGCGGTCTTCGGTCACGTCCTGCACGACTGGGACGAGGAGCAGCGGATGGCGCTGCTGAAGAAGGCCTACGACGCGCTGCCGCCCGGCGGCCAGGTGGTCATCTACGACGCGTTGAAGGAGGAGGCGCCGGGCTCGCCGGAGACGTTCCTCATGAGCCTCAACATGCGCCTGATCACGAGCGGCGGCTCGGAGTACACCGAGACGGAGTGCCGCTCCTGGCTGACGACCGCCGGTTTCGACCAGATCGAGCTGGCTCCGCTGAGCGGTCCCGACGTCATGATCACCGCCCGCAAGGGGGGCAGATGACAACGTCGATCGGGCGGCGAGGGCTCTTGATCGGCGGCGCTGCGGTCCTGACCGGTGCCTGCCTCGTCACTCCCGCCGCGGCCACCGCGAAGGTGGTCGATGTGGTCGTGGCGGAAGGCTCGCTGTCGGTCCCGTCCAGCCTGCCGGAGGGCGTCGTGACCTTCCGGGTCCGCTCCACCGGGCCGGCCCTGTCGGTGATCTTCATGCGGCTGCGCCCGGGCTCCTCCATCGAGACCTACCTCAGCGATCTCGCCAAGACCAACTCCAAGGACCTCGAGGTCCGCAAGGCCGCCGCCAAGGCCATCGAGCAGTCCGCCGACGGGCTCGGCGGCGCGGTGGTGACGGCCCAGATCCCCGTGACGTTCACGCAGGTCCTCCCTCCCGGGCGCTACCACCTGATCGCCTTCGACTACCAGAACCCCAACGTGCCGCCCGTGGTCCGCGAACTCGGTGTCAAGGGGACGTCGGCCGGCCCGTATCCGGCCGGCGAGGCCACCATCGCGATGTGGCAGGCGGGCACGCGCACGCGCTTCGCCGTGACCGGCCCGCGCCTGCCCGCGCGCGGCCGCTACCTGGTGGTCAACGGCTCCGACGGGCTGAACGAAGCCGTCCTCGTGCCCGTCAAGCCCGGCACGACCGAACGCGACGTGCAGGCGGCCTTCGACGCGTTCAGGGAGGGGAAGCCGCCGCCGAGCATGCCGTTCGCCGGCCAGCCGACGGGCCTGGCCCCGCTCTCGCCCGGGCACGTCGCCGTCCTGGAGACCTCGTTGTCCGCAGGCCCGTATGTCCTGTGGACCTACATGCCCGATCCTCGCACCGGCCTTCCACGCGCCTGGGACGGCGCCTTCACCCTGATCACCCTGACCTGAACGGAGCAGCCAGATGAGCCTGCAGCTGAACGGGAAGCGGAGCCTGGTGACCGGCGGCAGCCGCGGAGTCGGCCGCGCCATCGTCCGGGCCCTCGCTGCCCACGGCGCGCGGGTGGTCACGTGTTACCGCGAGGACCAGGAGGCGGCGGCGGATCTCGAGCGGGAGCTGAAGTCGCTCGGCCCCGGCCATCGCGTCCTGCGGGCGGACGTGCGCCAACCCGATGACGCCGCGCTACTCGCCCACACCTGCGGCGAGCTGTTCGGCGGCCTGGACGTCGTGGTCAACAACGCCGGCGTGGACGGCCACTCGCCGATCGAGGAGCTCGAGCCCCAGGAGTGGCATCGCGTCCTCGACACCAACCTGACCGCGCTGCACCTGGTCACGCGCGCCGTACTGCCACTGATGTCCAGGAACTCCACGATCATCAACATCGGCGCGTCCGCGGCCGAGCGGGGACAGCCCTTCCGCAGCCACTACACCGCCTCCAAGGCCGCGGTGATCGGCTGGAGCCGTTCGCTGGCCAAGGAGCTGGGGCCGCGCGGCATCCGGGTCAACGTCGTCGCGCCGGGAGTCATCGGCGGCGACGACAACGGCCCGCCCCCGCAGATCCTGGAGCGGATCAAGGCGGCGACCGCGCTCGGCCGGCTGGGCGAGCCGGACGACATCGCCAGGGCCGTGGTGTTCCTGGCCAGTGACGAATCCTCCTACCTCTCGGGCGCCACGATCACCGTGGACGGAGGGATCTGATGCCCATCCGCGACGTGGCCGTGCTGGGGCTCGGCTCGATGGGCTCCGGCATGGCCGCACGCCTGCTTGAGGCCGGATTCGGGATCACGGTCTGGAACCGCACCGCGGCGCGGGCCGCTCCCCTGGCCGAGAAGGGCGCCGTCATCGGCGGCTCCGCCGCCGAGGCGGCGGCCGGGGCCGAGGTCGTGCTGCTGAGCCTGGCCGACGAGAGCGCCGTGGAGGAGGTCGTGTTCGGACAGGCCCTCCCCGCAGCACGGCCAGGGACACTGATCGTGGACACCAGCACGGTGTCGCCCGCCTATTCGCGCCGGGCCACGCGGCGGATCGCCGCCGCGGGCGCGCGGCGGGTGGAGGCGTGCGTCCTGGGCAATCCGCTCCTGGCGCGCAGCGGCGGCCTCCGCGTGCTGGTCGCCGGGGACGAGCCCGACGTACGGCGGGCCAGGCCGGTCCTCGAGGCACTCGGCCGCGAGATCTACGAGCTGGGACAGGCGGGCAGGGCGGCGGCCATGAAGCTCGCCTTCAACCTGCTGCTGGGAGCCCAGCTCGCCTCGCTCGCCGAGGCCGTCAGCTACGGGGAGAGCGCCGGCCTCGATCGGGACCTGCTGCTGACGGCGATCGCCGAGAGCGGGTTCAGCTCGATGGTCATGAGCTTCCGCGCGGAGCTGATGCGGGAGCGGCGCTACACGCCGCCCGCCTTCCGCTCCCGGCTCATGGAGAAGGACCTCCGCCTCGTCCTGGGTGAGGCGGCCCTGGCGAACCTGCGCCTGCCGATCACCGAAAGCGCGGCCGACCAGTTCGCGGAACTGGTCGGCCAGGGCGCCGGCGACCGGGACGCCGCCGCGGTCTGCGAGCTGTTCACCAGCCCGCAGGTCACAGCACCAGCCGGACGCGATACAGGTCCAGCCAGGAGTTGAGCTGCAGCACCATCTCCGCGTGGGTGCGTGCCACCCACGCACGGGGACCGCTGACCAGCTCTCCTGGCTCGGTCGCGAAACGCTTGACCGCCTCGGGGTCGATGAGCGCCGCCACCGGCGCCGAGGCGTCGTTCACGATCTCCATGAGCTCCGCGCACAGCGCCCGCGCGTAGATGTCGTCCTGCGGCGTGGGGTAGGGCGTCTTGCGCCGCTCCAGGACGGAGTCGGGCAGCAGCCCTCGCAGCGCCGCCCGCAGCAGGCTCTTCTCGCGGCCGTCGAAGCTCTTCATCGCCCACGGCGCGCCGTACACGTAGGAAACCAGCTCGTGGTCGCAGTACGGCAGGCGGAAGGCCAGCCCGGCGGCCTGGGAGATCGACTCTCCGTGCGGGAGGAGCGTGTGCAGCCAGTTGGTCACGCCCAGGTGCCAGACCTCGCGCATGCGCTTCTCCTCGGGCGTGTCGTCCGGCAGCGCGGGAACCTCGGCGACGGCCTCACGGTAGCGCGTGGCGGCGTAGCCCGGCACGTCGAGGACGGACAGCAGGTAGGGGTCGAGCAGATCGGTGCCCATGCCGTGCTTCCCACCGCCCCACTGGGCCATCGCGAACCACGGGAAGGTCCTGGCCTGCAGGAGCGGGGGCATGCCCATCCACATGCCGCCGCCGAAGATGCCGTCCGCTGCGTCACCCAGCAGGGCGAGCGGGACGTGCTCGGCGATGGCCCGGCACAGGGCGTACAGCGAGGTGTTCATGTTGCCCAGCGGGCTGGGGATGTCCTTGGCGCGCAGGGAGTTGGTCCTGATGACGGGGTCGAGCAGGTCACCGGCGCTCAGGACGATGTCCGTGTGCCGGGCTCCGACCTCCTCGACCATCGTGCGGACGAAGGGCGCGTCCGGTGTCCCCCAGACCTCATCGGCCTGGAAGTCCTCCTCAGCGCCGAACGTGACGGTGAACGTGCGCAGCGGCTCCTCGCCGCCTTCGCGCAGCACCCGGGCCGCCAGGGCGGTGATCCCGCTGGAGTCCAGGCCGCCGGAGAGCATCACGCACAGGGGGACGCTCGCGCGCATCTGCTGGCGTACCGCCTGCTCCAGCAGCTCACGGATCGTGCGCGCGGTCGTGTCGAGGTCGTCGGCGTGCCCGCCGGCCGACAGCTGCCAGTACCGCTCCCGCGTGGTACGGCCCTGCCGTACGCGGACCAGGTGGCCAGGGCGGACCTCGGCCATGCCCTCGAACACGGCGTGCCCCGGCGTGCCGGCGTAGGAGAGGATCTCGCGCAGGCCGTCGGCGCCGACCCGGGACTGGATGAGGGGGTGTGCCAGGATCGCCTTGCGCTCGGAGGCGAACAGCACGCCGTCCCCGACCGGCGCGTAGAACAGCGGCTTGGCGCCGAGCCTGTCGCGGATGAGGATCAGCTCCATCCTGCGGGGATCCCAGATGGCGATGCCGTAGATGCCGGTCAGCCTGGTGGCCAGCGCCGTGCCCCACTCCAGATACCCACGGGCGATCACCTCCGCGTCGCCCGCCGTGGCGAAGCGGTGCCCGCGGGCCTGGAGCTCCGCCCGGAGTTCGGGCGCGTTGTAGACCTCGCCCGCGCAGGTCACGACGGCGTCCGGCGTCACCAGCGGCTGCGGGTCGGGGACGCCCAGATCCCTGCGGCGATGGGCCAGGACCGCCGAGGCCGACGCCCAGACGCCCTCCCCGTCGGGCCCGCGGCAGGCCATGGCGCCCGCCATCGCGCGGACCGTGTTCGCTTCCCTCGACAGATCTCTGTGGGTGTCCACCCAACCGGCGATGCCCGACATGACGATCTCCAATTCCCTCAGGTGATCAGGTCTTCTCGCTGACCGGCGCCGGGCGCAGGCGCCGTCCGAGCGATCCCGCGCCCGCGGCCAGCCCCACCGCCGCCACGGTTCCCACCACCCCGAGCAGGAGGTAGTAGAGCGGGAGCGGAATCACGGTGGTGAGCTCGGCCAGCCGCCCGCCGACGGCCGCCCCGATGGCGGCGAACATCCAGAACAGCCCGAGCACCCGGCTGGTGTGTCCGGGCGGGGCCACCTCCGCCGCGAGGCTGAGTCCCACCGGGCCCACCACGAGCTCGCCGCACACCAGCAGCAGGTACACCGTGAGCAGCCACAGCGGTGAGACGAGCGCATGCTCGGCCTGCGTGGCGGCCAGGGCCATGACCACGAAGCAGATCCCGCCGGCCAGCAGCCCGGCGACGAACTTCGGCGGCGGGCCCACGCGCGCGCCCAGCCGCGTCCACAGCATCGCGAAGACGGGGGCGAGCAGCAGCAGGAAGAGCGGTTGCGCGGACTGGAACCAGCTCGCCGGAATCTCGAAGCCGCCGAGGGTCCTGTCCACGGCGTCGCGGGCGAAGAGGTTCATCAGGGCGGGCCCCTGCGCGTAGAGCAGCCAGAAGACGGCCGAGGCGACCAGCATCCAGACGAACGCCCGCAGCCGCGGGCCACCGGCGGGGCCGCAGCGCAGGCGGCGGTAGTAGAGGATCGGCGACACCAGCAGCACCAGGCCGATCAGCATCAGCACCCGGTCCACCGTGAGCACCCCCGCGGCGAGCCCCACCGCGACCAGCGACGCCGGGATGCCGCCCCACAGCGCCGCCCCGCGCAGCACCCGCCGCCGCTCCTCGGCGGTGGCCGGGCTGGCGGCGTGGACGCCGAGATCGCCGAAGTTCCGCAGGCCGACCACGTAGTGCACGAGCCCCGCGAGCATGCCGGCGGCCGCGAGGCCGAAACCGAGATGCCAGTTCACCCGCTCGGCGGCCAGGCCCGTGATCAGCGGCGCGAACAGCGCGCTGATCTGGATGCTCATGTAGAAAACGGAGAAGACGGCCTCGCGCCGCTCCGGCTGCCCCGGGTACATCTCGCCGATCATCGCTGCCATGCTGGGCTTGACCAGCCCGGTGCCCGCGACGATCAGCGCGAGACCCGGGTAGAGCGCCGGCTCCACCGGGACGGCCAGGCACAGGTGCCCCGCCGCGATCAGGGCGCCGCCGTACAGGACGGCACGGCGTGCCCCGAGCACCCGGTCCGCCATCCAGCCGCCGGGGAGCGCCGCCATGAACAGCAGCGCCATGTAGATCCCGAAGAGCGCCGACGCCGTGTGGGGTGCCATTTCCAGGCCGCCGCGCGAGTGTGGGGCCACCAGGTAGAGGTAGAGGATGGCCAGCATGCCGTAGAAGCTGAAGCGCTCCCAGATGTCGACGACGAACAGCGTCCCGAACCATCGCGGCCAAGCCGTCATGACGCCTCCCTGAGCATCTCGACAACCGCGCACGACCACGTGAAGCCCGCGCCGACCCCGGCCAGCAGGCACAGCTGCCCCGGGCGCAGGCGCCCGGAGACGATCAGCTCGTCGAGCCCGGCGATCTGGTCACCGGCTCCCAGATGGCCGATCTCACGGCCCCATGACCACAGCGTGCGGTCGAGGGGGATGTCGAACTTGTCGAGGAAGTACTCCTTCAGCCGGGGCAGCCCGAGATTGGGCAGGACGAACCAGGCGATCTCCTCCAGCTCGGTTCGGGCCTCCGACGTGACGCGCTTGACCACCTCACGCCCGCCCGCGTCCAGCCGGTCCAGGATCGCGTCCAGACCCGCCGAGGCCATGAAGTGCCGGTGAGCGGGCTCGACGTCGATCGGACGGCGCGCGTCCAGCGGGGTCACGCCGAACGGATCGGCGCCCCGCTGCAGGCCCTCCATCGAGGCGTCGGACACGGTCACCAGCGCGCGTACACGGGCGTACCCGTCGACCGTGGAAAGGACCAGCGCGGTGCCGCCGTCGGCGAGGACGGTTCCCGGGTCGCTGCGCCACCGGTCCATGCCGGGCAGCGCGAAGCGGTCTCCCGTGGTGATCAGTGCGTGCCGCCGGGCCCGGTTGGCTGCCAGGTACCCGGCCGCCAGCTCGAGGGCGGCCATCCCGCCGTTGGACAGCTGGCGTATCTCGACCGCCGGGCCGTGTCCCGCGCCGACGGCGTGCTGGACGTGGGAGGCCGGGGCCCACAGGTCGTGCCCCTGGTGGTAGATGCAGGCGTGCAGGACCAGGTCGATCTCCTCCGGCCGGGTGCCGGCGGCGCGCAGGGCCGAGCGTGCCGCGTGCACGGCCATCTCGGGCCCTGCCTCGTCCGCCGAGACGCAGACCGAGACGATGCCGTCGCGCCATACCGCCCGGCGCTCCACCAGACCCTCGGCCACCGCCTGCTCCAGGCTCACCCGCGGTGGCAGCCACCGCCCGGTCCCGGCCACGAACAGCTCGGTCATGGGGCCCCCAGCATCCTGGAGAGCAGCATCGTGTCGTGCTCGGCCGCACGGAACTCCGGTGCCCGCAGCACCTCCCGCAGCAGTCCGATGGTGGTCCCGATGCCGCGTCCCGCCACCACGAACTCGCTCAACGCCCGGTCCATGCGCGCGATCGCGGTCTCGCGGTCCCCGCCCCAGGTGATGACCTTGGCCAGGAGCGAGTCGTAGTCCGGCGTGATCGTCATCCCGGTGAAGCCGTGCGTGTCCACGCGGGTGAACGGCCCGCCGGGCGGGCGGAAGTCGGTCAAGGTGCCGGCGGTCGGGATGAACCCGCGCTCGGGCGCCTCGGTGTTCACCCGGCACTCGATGGCGTGGCCGACAGGGACGACACCGTCCTGCGTGATGTCCAGGGGCAACCCCGCGGCCACGCGGATCTGCTCGCGGACGAGGTCAAGGCCTGTGACGGCCTCCGTCACCGGGTGCTCCACCTGGATGCGGCAGTTGACCTCCATGAAGTAGAAGTCGCTGTCCTCCACCAGGAACTCGAAGGTCCCCGCACCGGTGAAGCCGACGGCCATCGCGGCCTTGACCGCGGCCTCGCACATGTGCGCGGTGAGGGAGGGGTCCAGCCCCGGAGCGGGCGTCTCCTCCACGAGCTTCTGGTGGCGCCGCTGCACCGAGCAGTCACGCTCACCGAGATGGATGCCGCCGCCGTGGCTGTCCAACAGCACCTGGACCTCCACGTGGCGCGCGGACTCGATGTAGCGCTCCAGGTAGAGCCGTCCGTCGCCGAAGACGGCCCGCGCGCCGGCGCGCGTCTCGTGGAAGGCACGGACGAGGTCGCGCGGATCGCGCACCACCCGCATGCCCCGGCCCCCACCGCCCGCGACGGCCTTGAGTATCACCGGGTACCCGATCGCGTCCGCCGCCTCCTTGGCCTCGGCCGCGTCCTCGGGAGGATGGTCGCCGCCAGGCAACACGGGCAGTCCGGCGGCGGCCATCATGGCCCTGGCCTGTGCCTTGTCGCCCAGACGTGCCATGAGGTCCGGCGGCGGGCCGATGAAGCGCAGCCCTTCCTCCGCGCACACCTCGGCGAAGTCGGGATTCTCCGACAGGAAGCCGTATCCGGGATGGACGGCCTGTGCTCCGCTGCGGCGGGCCGCCTCGATGATCGCGGGGATGCTGAGATAGCTCTTCCTGGCCGGGGGCGGGCCGATGCACACGACGTCGTCCGCGAGACGGGCGACCGCCGAGTCCAGGTCGGCCGTGGAGCAGACCGCCACTGTTCTGATGCCCATCTCACGGCACGTGCGGGCGATGCGGAGGGCGATCTCCCCCCGGTTGGCGATGAGCACGGTGTCGAGCATGCTGGCTCCTCAGATGCTGGCGGGCTCGATGGCGACGAGCGGCTGGTCGTACTCGACCTGCGTGCCGTCGGGGACGAGGACCTCGCTCACGCGCCCCGCGACGTCCGCCTCGATCGGGTTCATGATCTTCATCGCCTCGAGGATCCCGATCTGGCTACCGAGCTCCACCAGATCGCCGGAACGGACGAAGGGGTCGGCACCCGGTTCCGGAGCGCGGTAGAACGTCCCGACCATGGGCGCGCGCACGAACGCGCGCGACGGATCAGATACGGCGTCCGCCGGTTCCGCCTCATCGGCGGCCTGGGCCGCGGACGGCCATTCCAGTTCGACGCTGGCCTCTCCCGAGCGCACCACGACCCGTCGCAGCGGCCGGTCGGAGGCGCGCATCAGCCGCTCGGCGCCCTTGACGACTCCGTCGACGATCTCCGATTCAGGCTCTGACATGGTTATCCCTGCCGATCTCGCTGTAGCGCTGCCGACGGGCGGCCAGCAGTTCGTCGATGGGCACGTCGGCCACTTCCGCGAAGGCCGCACGCAGGCCGTGCCGCAGCAGTTCCGCCGCCAGCAGGGGATCGCTGTGCGCGCCCCCGGCCGGCTCGGGGATCACGCCGTCCACGACGCGCATGCGCAGCAGTTCCCGCGCGTCCACGCGCAGCGCCGCCGCGGCGCGGGGAGCGTGCGCGCGGTCCCGCCACAGGATGGCCGCGCACCCCTCGGGGCTGATCACGGAGTACACCGCGCCGGCCAGGCACAGCACGCGGTCGGCCATGGCCAGGGCGAGCGCTCCGCCGCTGCCGCCCTCGCCCGTGACGACCGCGACCGTGGGGGTACGCAGCTGCGACATCAGCCGCACGCTCTCGGCGATGGCGATGGCCTGCCCGCCCTCCTCCGCGGCCACCCCGGGATGGGCGCCCGGCGTATCGATCAAGGTGATCACCGGCAGCCGCCACTTCTCGGCCAGGCGCATGAGCCTCGCCGCCTTGCGGTAGCCGTCGGGACCGGCCATGCCGTAGTCGCGGGCGATCAGCTCGGCGGTCGTGTGCCCCTTCTGATGGGCGATGATCATGATGGGCCGGCCTTCGAGGCGTCCGACGCCGCCCAGGATCGCCGGGCAGTCGCCCGTGGCCCGGTCACCGCGCAGCTCGCAGAACCCGTCGACGATCTGCGCGATGTAGTCCAGCGCGGTCGGCCGGCCGGGGTCGCGCGCCTGCCGTACCACCTGCCACGCGTCGCGGGCCGGAAGCTCCTCGATGCGGCGGATGAGCGCGCCGGCGCTCCAGGCGGCGGGGACAGAGCGGCGCTGGTTGAGTAACCCGGCCAGCGTGACGCGCAGCTCGCCGCGCGGCCTGATGGCGTCGATCAGGCCGCATCGCAGCAGCGTTTCCGCGGTCTGGAAGCCCTCGGGGAGCCGCTCACCGATGGTCTCCATGATCACCCTTGGCCCGGTGAAACCCATCCGCGCACCGGGCTCCGCGATGATCACATCGGTGAGGGTCGCGAAGGAGGCGGCCACCCCGGCGTAGGTCGGGTCGGTGATGACGGAGATCGTCGGCACGCCCAGGGCATCGAGTTCCGCGAGCGCCTGGCTGGTCTTGGCCATCTGCAGCAGCGACCAGATGCCCTCCTGCATGCGTGCCCCGCCCGACGCCGTCACCAGGATCAGCGGGACGCGGTCACGGGCCGCGGCGTCGGCGGCGCCGGTGATGGCCTCACCGACCGCCACTCCCATGCTGCCGCCGAGGAAGCGGAAGTCCATCGCGGCCACCACCACGTCGACGCCCAGGATCCTGCCGCGGGCGCAGAGCACGGCGTCCTCCAGCCCGGTCCGTTCGCGCGCCTGGGCGAGCCGCTCGGTGTAGGGGCGATCGTCGACGAACTCGAGAGGATCCACCAGCGTGGGCGCGACCGGCAGCAGTTCGGCCGACCCGGCGTCCAGGAGCTGCGCCAGCCGCTCCGGCGCGCCGAGGCGGCTGTGGTGCCCGCACTCCGGGCACACGTTCAGCTCCCTGGCGAACCGCTTGCCGTACACCAGAGATCCGCAACCGTCGCAGGCCATCCAGGTCGTCACTGCCACGGGTCCTCCTCCCACGTTTCGGGAGGAGGCGGGGGCGGGACGGCGAACCAGCAGATGCCGGTCATCGCGAGCGTGTTCAGGAACTTCCACAAGGGGCCCGGTTCCTCGGGATCAGAAGGCTGATACCACTTCATAGATTTCGTACCGATCAACGAAGGGACGCAGCGGGGACGTCGTGGACCGGTGCTCGGCACCCGACTCCCACTCCTCGAAGCTGGCCAGGTCCTCCCATTCGCTCATCACCATCACGCGTCTGGGATCGTCGGCCCGTTTGAGGAGTTCGTTGCCGATCAGGCCTGGGGTTCCCGCGAGATCCCCGCTGATCCGCTCGTAGGCTCGCTCGACGATCCCGGGATCGTCGGCGGGTGCCAGGTACCAGACCATGACACGTGCCCGGCCTTTCACGCCGCGGCTCCCCGCAGCTCGTGGACGACCAGCATGGTCTGCATCGAGCCGCCCCTGCGGTAGGGATGCAGCTTGGTGCGGTGCTCGACGTGCGCGGCGCTGTGCTCGAACTCGCGGAAGTGCTTCTCGTCGAGCCAGTCGCTCATGACGTAGTAGACGCTCTGCTCCTCGGCGTCACGCATGAGCCATTGCCCGAGGTTGCCCGGATCGCCGGTGATGACGGAACCGATCGACAGCCAGGTGTCCTCGAACCCCTTCTCCATGCCAGGGTTGATCTCGAAGCGGAGCAGCACGCGGAAAGTCATTCAGATTCCCCCATCAACACGGATGACGCTGCCGGTGACGTAACGGGACTGGGAACCGGCGAGGAAGAGCACGACGTCGGCGACCTCGTCGGGGGTGCCCAGGCGGCCGAGCGAGGTCAGCTGCCGGTAGCGGGCCTGGAGCGCGTCGTACTGCTCCCGGCTCAGGCTGTTGGCGGCCTCCGTCTCGATCACCCCGGGTTCCACGATGTTGACCCGGATGCCGCGCGGGCCGAGCTCCTTGGCCAGCGACCGGAAGAACCCGACCATGCCCAGCTTCGCCGCCGTGTAGGAGGTCCGCTGGGGCAGGCCCACCGCGGCCACGCGTGAGCCGATCCCGATGATGGACGAGCCCTCGCCCAGCAACGGCAGCGTCGCCCGGACGAGCTGGTAGGCCCCGGTGAGGTGGGTGTCCACGATGCGGTGCCACTCGTCGGGCTCGATGCCCTCGACCGGCAGGTGGCTGATCACGCCTGCGTTGTGCACGACGACGTCCAGACCCGCCCGGCACTCCTCGACCAGCGAGGCGACCTCGTCGGCGTGACGGACGTCGGCCCGGATGACGCGGTGCTCTCCCGGCAACTCCTTCAACTCCCGCGAGAGGTCGATCGCGCCCTCTCCACCCGACAACGAGCAGGTCACGACGTTCGCGCCGGCTCGGGCCAAGGCCAGCACGATGGCCCGGCCGATCCCCCTTGTCCCCCCGGTGACCAGGGCTGTTTTTCCATTCAGGTCCATCAGACTCCTCCGAGCACGAGCGAGGCTGCCACGGCGTTGCCGGCCAGCGCGGCCACGGCGAACGCGGTGCGCAGCAGGTTCCAGTTGCGCCAGCGGACCCTTGGGTCCACCGACTCCCAGTCCTCCGGCAGGTCCTCCAGATCCAGGCCTGCCACCCATCGGTTGATGGGGACGTTCTTCACGAGCGACACGTAGATCGCTCCGAGCAGCGTGGCCAGCGCCACGAGCAGCGGGATCCTGACCGCGCCTGGGACCATGAACATGAGCGCCAGATCACACGCGGTCGCGGTGATCATGCAGATCGGCATGAACGGATCGAACCGGGTCACCAGGAACTGGTGCACCGGGATGTACTCGTCCCGCGGCAGCCGCTCGAGCAGCGGGGCGCCACCCAGCGAGGCGATCATCAGTCCACCGGCGGCGAGCCCGCCGCTCGCCAGCGCCAGGGGGAGGAGCAGCCAGGTCATGTCCGCTGGGCCGCCTCCTCGATCCGCTGCTTGACCGCGGCCATCTGGATGGCGGTGTTCTTCTTCAGATGGTTGGCCATGTCCTCGTCGCCGTAGGACATCGCCTCGTTGACGTGGAACTCCTGGACCCACGTCATCTCCACGCCCTCGTCGACCTGGCGGTAGCGCCAGAAGAGGTTCATGTAGTCGAAGGCGTGCGATTCGACCCTGCGCGCCTTGACGGTCCGCGCCCGCGGGTCCGCCGTGCGTTCCGACACCCAGGAGTGGGCGCTGCCGTTCTCGTCCGGGTGCATCGTCAGCCGGAACCGGACCGTGTCGCCCTCGCGGTGGAGGATCTCGACCTTGGCGTACTCGGTGAACAGGTTCGGCCAGGACTCCAGGTCGTTGGTCATGTCCCAGACCAGGTCCATGGGCGCGTTGACGATGGTCGTCGCTTCCGTCCTGCCGCTCATGACCGCACCGCTCCTGTCTTGTTGACGTACTGGATGAGCTGCCGCGGGGTCTCGAGATCGACGATCATGTCGTCCGGTACGGTCACGCCGTACTCCTTCTCGATCTTGTTGGCGATCTCGAGGATGGCCAGCGAGTCGTATCCCAGATCGCGGAACGGCACGTCGCCGATCTCGCCGTCCAGGTTGACCGAGTCGTCGACCCCGACAGTGGCCCGGATGACCGAGCGCAGGTCGTCGGTGGTGAACTCCGGCATCCGCATCTCCTCTCTCAGTTGGCGGCGCGCACGACGAGCGCCGCGTTGTACCCTCCGTGTCCGCGCGCGAGTACCAGCGCGGTGCGCACGGGTGCCGGCCGTGGCCCCTCCCTGACGAGGTCGATGGAGCACCCCTCCGCGAGACGGGTGACGTTCACGGTCGGCGGGATGAGCCCGTCCCTGATCGACAGCAGGGCGGTGGCGACATCCAGCGCGCCCGCGCCCGCGTAGACCCGGCCGGTCATCGTCTTGGGCGCGGTCACCGGCACCCCGTAGGGCCCGAAGACGGCCGAGATGGCCGCGGCCTCGACGAGGTCCAGTTCCGGCACGCCATAGGCGTCGGCGAAGACGACGTCGACCTCGCGCGGATGGGCGTCCGCGTCGGCCAGCGCCGTCCGCATGGCCCGTTCGAGGCCGGGCGGGCGCCCGGTGCCCGGGCGGGGATCGAACGTGGCGGCATAACCCGCGATCTCGCCGTAGATCGCGGGCGCTCCCCGCTCCCGCGCCGAGGCGGCGTCCTCGACGATGAGGATCGCGCCGCCCTCACCGGCGACGTATCCGTTGGCGTCTGCGTCGAAGGGCAGGTAGGCGCGGCTGGGGTCGCCGCGCGTGCTGAGGCGCCGCGTGGGGATCTGGGCGACGATGCCCGCGGGCGAGAGCGCCGACTCCGTGCCGCCCGCCATGATCATGCGATGGTCGGCGCGCAGTGCGCGACGCGCGTGGCCGAGTGCGTCCAGCCCGCCCGCCGTCTCCGACAGCACCACGCCGCAGTGGCCGCGCAGCTTGTACCGGATGGACAGCTGACCTGTCGTGGCGGCGAAGAACCAGGCGATGGACATGTAGGCGCTGACGTGGCTGGGCCCCTTGCTCCACAGGTTCTGCAGCTCGCGCTGGCCGAACTCCACGCCGCCGGTGGCGTTGGCGGTGATGACGCCCCGCTCGTACTCAGGCAGCGCCTCGGGGTCGAGCGCGGCGTCGGCGAGCGCCATCTCGGCCGCGGCGAAGGCGATGTGGCTCATCATCGAGGTCTCCATCCGCAGCCGGCCGGGGACCTGCTCGGTGGCGTCGAAGGAGTGCAGCTCGCCCGCCAGCGTCACCGGGTAGCCGGAGCAGTCGAAGCGCCTGATCCGGTCGATGCCGCTCTTGCCGTCGCAGACCGCCGCCCAGTACTCCTCGGCGCCCATGCCGTTGGAGGCGACCACGCCCAGACCGGTGACCACGGCTGTCATGACGCCATCCCGGCGAAGACGACGGCGCTCTGGAAGCCGCCGAACCCGCTGCCGACCGACAGGGCCACGTCCGTCCGGTGCTCCCGCGCGGTCACCGGCACGTAGTCCAGGTCACACTCGGGGTCCTTGGTGTGCAGGTTGGCGGTGGGCGGAACCACGTTCCGCTGGATGGCCAGCGCGCAGGCCGCCGCCTCGATGGCGCCGATGGCGCCCAGCGAGTGGCCGACCATGGACTTGATCGAGCTCATCGGGATCTCGTAGGCCCTGGAGCCGAGGGCCCTCTTGACCGCGGCCGTCTCGTGGCGGTCGTTCTGCTTGGTGCCCGACCCGTGGGCGTTGACGTAGTCGACCCTGTCGGGGGCCAGGCGCGCCTGGTCCAGCGCGATCCTGATGGCCTCGGCCATCTCCCGCCCGTCCGGCTTGAGCCCGGTCATGTGGAACCCGTTGGCCCGCGTCGCGTAGCCGGGGATCGCGCAGTAGATCCGCGCTCCCCTACGGCGGGCGCGCTCGGCCGACTCCAGTACGAACATCGCCGCTCCCTCCCCGAGAACCAGCCCTCTGCGCTCGCCGTCGAACGGACGGCACGCCTCCTGTGGCCGGTCGTTGTAGGTCGAGGTCGCCTTGATCGCGTCGAAGCACGCGACGGTGATCGGCGAGAGCGGCGCGTCGGTTCCCCCGGCGAGCACCACGTCCGCCGCGCCCTCCGCGATCAGGCCGACCGCGTAGCCGAGCGCGTCGATACCGGAGGTGCAGCCGGACGACACCACGGCGACGGGACCCTCCGCGCCGCAGTCCCAGGCGATCTCGCGGGCCAGGGAACTGGGGGCGAAGTAGTCGTACAGTTCGGGGACCGCGTACTCGTAGTCCACGATCCACTTGCGGCCGCCGTCGCTCACGACGGTGTACTCCTGCTCCAGCCCCATCGTGCAGCCGACGGCGTTGCCCACCGACACGGCTGTGCGCTCGGGGCCGGCCGCGGGATGGCCCGCGTCCTGCAGCGCCTCGCGGGTGGCGACGACGGCGAGCTGCGCGGCCCGGTCCATCCTGCGGACCTCCTGGGCGGTGAGCCCAGCCGCGCGGGGGTCGAAGTCGCATTCCGCCGCGACCTGGCAGCGGAAGCCCTCCGGGTCGAAGAACGTGATCCGCCTGGTCGCCGGCACGCCGGAGGTGATGCGCTCCCAGAACGCCTCGCGATCGAGACCGCCGGGGGCCACGACCCCGATGCCGGTCACCACGACAGTGCGGCCGTCCACGCTACTGGGCACCCCCCACCTGCGGCTGCGGTTCGTTGTGCGCGCCGGGGAGCGTCTCCAGGTCCACGTGGCCGAGCTCCGGGCGGGGCGCGAGCGGGCTCAGGTGGAAGATCACGTAAGCCTGCTCCGCGCCGTCGTTCTCCATGCGGTGCCTGACGTTGATCGGCACCATCAGCGCGTCTCCCGGCCCGAGCCGCTCGGGGACCCCGTCCACGCGCATGACGAGCGAGCCGCGTACGACGTGCACGAACTCCTCCGAGTAGGGGTGGTAGTGCTCGCAGATGTACTCGCCCGGTTCGAGGGTGAGCGCGCCGCCGAACCCGGAGGTCGACTTGACGGTCCGGGGGCTGAGCAGGACCCGGACGTCGCCCCCTCGGCGGCGGTTCGACACGACGTCGTCCCAGGTGATCTTCATTCGCGCGTCCAGCTGTAGAAGATCTCGGCCATGGCGTCCTTCGGCTCGCGCCATCCGGGGTCGTAGGGCGTCATGTACTGCGCCAGCTTGTGGTGGATGTCCTGGTAGAGCGGATGGCTGCGGGCCTGGTAGAGGTTCCCGGTGATGTCCTCGTCCGCCTCTATGAGCTGGAAGTAGAGCCCGTGGAAGCGGAACAGGGTCCGCCGGTCAACGCCGATCATGTGGGGTAGTTCGGTCGCGTCCGACTCCGCCCACACCTGCCGAACCTGGTCGGTGTCGTTCGGGTCCATGCGCGCGACGATCAAAGCTCGGTGAGCCACGGTCCCTCCTTCTGGCGGTCCAACGCAGAGCACGCTCGCATCCCGGACTAGGGGCACCGTCCAGCACCGCTGGAGACGGCCTGGTTCCAGCGCGGCCCCACCGGCTCTCGAACCAGGGCGTGCACAGTGGCTGCCAAGCCACTACCGCCAACAGGGGGGCTTGATGATCACCGCGCTCCTGGAGATCGTCGCGATCGTCGCCAGCGGCCTGGTCGCCGGCGTGTTCCTCGCGATCGCCGTCAGCGTGCTGCCGGCGCTGCGGGTGCTGCCGGCCGACCGCTACATCGACATGCACCGCCGGCTCGGGCAGGGCTACCACCCCACGATGCCGCTGACGGTGAACGGCGGCACGGTCGCCGACCTCGTGCTGGTCTTCCTCACCCCCGCTCCGGCCCGCTTGCTGTTCGCCGCCGCGTTCCTGCTCATGCTCGGCACGCAAGGCGTGTCCCACCTGGCCAATGTCCCGATCAACAAGCGGATCCGCGCGATCGACCCCGCGGCGATTCCGCCGGACTGGGACGATCCCCGCCCCTCCTGGAGCAGCTGGCACCTGCTGCGGACGGTGCTGGGCGTGGCCGCGCTGGTGGTCAACGCGGCGGCCACGGCATTGGCGACGTCATGACGCGCCGGGCGATGGCGGCCGTGCTGCTGGTGGGCTTCCTCGGGTTCTTCGAGCTCGGCGTGATCTACGTGGTGGCACCGGCCATCCGCGATGATTTCGGCGCGCACCACTCCGCCACCCAGGTGATCATCCTGGCCTACACGCTGCCCTTCGCGCTGTTCGTGGTGACGGGCGGCAGGCTCGGCGACCTGTGGGGCATCCGGCGGGTGTTCCTGGCCGGCGTCGGCGGATTCGGCGCGGCGTCCCTGCTGGCCGCCTCGGCGTGGGATCTGCCGGTCCTGCTGGCCGCGCGCGGGGCGCAGGGCATCTCGGCCGCGCTCATGACGCCCCAGGTGCTGGCGACCATCCGGGTTCTCGTGCCGGGCGCCCGGCGGGGCGCGGCTTTCGCCCGCTACGCGCTCGTGGCCGGTCTGGCGACGATGTGCGGGCCGCCCGTGGGCGGGCTCCTGACGCAGACGGCACTCGGCTGGCGGTTCGTCTTCCTGCTGTACGCGCTGATCGGCGCGACGGCCCTGATCGTCGGCGCGCGGCACCTGCCCACGGCCACCGCGACGGCCAAGCTCGACCTCACGGGAACCGTGCTCGCTGCCGTCACCGTGCTGCTGCTGATCTACCCGCTCACCACCGGATCGGCCCGGGTGCTGCTGCCGCTGTCGGCGATCCCGCTGGCGCTCTTCGTCGGCCACGAGCGGCGCGTCGAGCGGTCCGGCGGTCAGCCGCTGGTCGTGCTGCGGACCTTCCGGCTGCGGGTCTTCACCGCCGGCCTGCTCGTCAACGTCATGGTCAGCGCCATTCTCAGCGCGTTCTTCCTGCTCCTGGTCATCCTCCTGCAGGACGGCCTGAGCTTCACCGGCTCGCGGGTCGGCCTGACCCTCACCCCGTGGGCGGTCGGCACGGCCGTGGGCGCCGCGCTGACCTCCCCCCTGACCCGGCGCATCGGCCGGGGCGCGCCCCTGTGCGGCGCCATGCTGATGACGCTGGGGATCGCCGGCGCGGCCGCCGCCGTCCCCCTCATCGAGCACGCGCCGCTGCTCATGGCTCTGGCCCTGCTGAGCGCGGGAACCGGCATCAGCCTCGTCTCCACTCCGACGCTCTCCCTGGTCATGAGCGCGGTGCCACGCACCGAGGCCGGTGCCGCGGCCGGCATGTTCACCACCTTCCGCCAGCTCGGCGGGGCCGCCGGCGTGGCCACGGCGGGCGCGTTCTTCTACGCCCTGCTCAGCGGCTCGACCGGGCCCGGCGCGTACGGCGGAGCGTTCTCCACCACCGCCTTCCTGAGCCTGATCCTCTGCTCGACCATCCTGGGGCTGATCTTCATGCTGCCGAAGTCCACCGAACCGCCCGGCCGCCCAGTGGTCCTGCTCTTCCCCGGGCAGGGCGCGCAGTGCGCCAGGATGGCCGCCGGCCTGTACGGCCATTCGCCGAGCTTCACCGCGGTCATGGACACCGCGTTCACCGTGCTGGGACCCGAGCTGCGCGAGGAATGGCTGCGCGAGCAGCCCTCCGAGCGGCTCGACGACGTGACCATGGCCCAGCCGCTGCTGTACGCGGTGAACTGCGCCCTGGGCCGGATGGTCATGGACGCGGGGGTCCGCCCGGCCGCGCTGCTCGGGCACAGCGTGGGCGAGATGGCCGCCGCCACGCTCGCCGGGGTGTTCAGCTTCGAAGAGGGCTTACGGCTGATGTGTGACCGCGTCGAGCAGATCAGGAAGAGCCCGCCCGGCGGCATGCTCGCGGTGGGCGGCTCCCCCGAGGACCTGGCCCCCTACGTCAACGGTCAGGTCGTGGTCGGCGTGGTGAACGCGCCCAGGCAGACCGTGCTCGCCGGACCGGCAGGGCCGCTCGACGAGGTCAGGCAGCGCCTGGTCGCCGACGGTTTCGCCTGCCGGGCGACGCGCGCGCTGCAGGCGTTCCACAGCCCGCTGCTGTCGGCCTGCACCGCGGCCTCGGTCGAGGTCTGGCGCGCCGTCCGGCTCCGGCCACCGGAGATTCCGCTCTATTCGGCCTACCATCCCGGCCGCGTGTCCGACGAGAACGTGCTCGACCCCGAACTCTGGGCCGCGCAGCCCGCGCAACCCGTCCTGTTCTGGGCGGCGCTCGACCGGCTCCTGAGCGACGGCGACTTCCTGCTGGTCGACGCGGGGCCAGGGCAGAGCCTGTGTGCGCTGCTCCGGCGCCATCCCGCGGTGCTCTCCGGCAGAAGCGCCGTCATCGGGCTGCTTCCGGCCCAGTCCGGCGACGACACGCGGGACCGCGAGGCCGTCGCCGCTGCTTTGTCTGCAATCCGTTCATAAGGAGAGTCATGCCGTACGCAGCCATCACCTACAAGGTCAAGCCCGGCCACGAGGAGGAGATCGAGAAGATCTTCTCGGGATTCCGGCGCGTGAGCACGCCCGTCATCCGCAACGCCCAGGGCGAGAAGGTCGGCGAGCTGCTCGGCAGCGCCGTCTTCATCAAGGACGACCTCATGGTCAGGGTCATCCACTACGACGGCTCCCTGCCCGAGGTCGGCCGGCACATGTCCACCCAGGAAGGCGTGCACGACCTGGAGGAGCAGCTCGCCCCCTACCTCGCGGAGCGGCGCGACACCAAGTCGCCGGAGGGCTTCCAGCGCCACTTCGCAAATTCGATCATGCGGTCCATCGCCCAGCTCACCCCGGACAACTACCCGGGCTCGAGCGCGTAAGGAAGCGACATGTACCGGGCGGATTACTTCGAGCAACTGCTCAACTTCGAGTCAACGCTGTCACTTGTGGTCCTCCTGCCGTGGTGGTGGGCCGCGCATGCCGCCTATCGCCTGCCGTACCGCAGGCGGCCGCACGTGGGTGCGCGGGTCCTGCTCGGTGTGCTCGCCCTGGCCACGCTGGCGCTGGTGGTCCGCGCCGTCCTGTCCGGCATGCTGGCCGGCTTCGGCTGGGAGTTCGTCGCGGACCGGGTGGTGGTGGTCGCTCCGGTGACGCTGCTTCCCGCCGTCCTGGCGGGCTGGTGGACGGTGCCCCGGCTGTGGCGGCTGCGGTCGCGCGGCCTCCCGGAGGAGGAGACGCGCCGGGCCGCCGCCGACCCGCGGCTGGCCTGGCCCGTCCAGGTCACCGCGGTCGGCGCGGCGATCGGGTTCGTGTTCGGCTTCCTCTTGCCCATCCCGTCGCCGTTCACCGGCGAGGTGCTGCTCGCTCTGGTCGTGTTCGGTCTGTCCGCGACACTGCTCTGGGTCAGGCTGGTACGGCGTGGCCGTACCGAACTCCGGCGCCCCCGCTGGAGCGTGCGCTGGCTGCGCCGGGTGCTCGCCGGAACGGTGATCCTGGCCGCGACGGCGGGCTGCACCGTGCTGTCCGCGCAGTCCAGCAGGTTGCCGCAGGTCATGAAGATGCACGGTCCGCAGGAAGGGGCCGCCCACGGCTCCGCGCACTCCTCGGCCTCCGTGTTCGCGGCGGGCTCGGCCCCGGCCGTCAAGGACACGGTCAGCGTGACCTCGCTGACCGAGCCGGACACCGGCCCGCCCGACCGTCGTTTCACGCTGGAGGCTCGCGAGCAGCGCGTCAAGCTCGCCTCCGGCGCCGTCGTCGACGCGTGGGCGTTCAACGGCAGCGTCCCGGGCCCGGAGATCCGCGTCCGCGTCGGCGAGCTGGTCGAGATCACCCTGGTGAACCATCTGACCTCGGCGAACGTGAGCGTGCACTGGCACGGCATGCACGTGCCCAACGCGGCCGACGGCGTCCCCGGCGTCACCCAGGACGCGGTCCCGCCCGGCGGGCGCTTCGTCTACCGGTTCCGCGTCCGGCCCGGCGACGTCGGCACGCACTGGTACCACTCTCACCAGGTCGCCGCGGAACAGGTCGAGCGCGGCCTGTTCGGCCCGCTGATCGTCGAGCCCGCCGGCGGGCTCCAGGAGACCGGCGTCGTCGACCGGACCGTGATGATGCACACCTGGCAGTCGCAGGGCAAGCAGCACCGCGCGTTCGGCCTGGCCGACCAGCTCGAACGCCTGGCCGTCCCGGCCGGGCGGAAGGTACGGCTGCGCCTGGTCGACACGGCGCCGACCCCGCGCTTCATCTCGATCGACGGAACCTCGTTCCAGGTGACGGCGGAGGACGGGAACCCGGTCAACCAGCCCTCAGCGCTGTCCCACGTGCGCCTCCCACTGGGAGGGGGCGGACGCTACGACGTCGAGTTCACCATGCCGGCCGGCCCGGTCCGGATCACCGAGTCGGAGGCGCCGCAGGCCGGACTGCTGATCAGCCCGGACGGGAGCGGAGATGTGACTCCCACGCGCAACGCGCCGGAGTTCGACATCAGCGCGTACGGCAAGCCGACCGCCACGCCGTTCGGACCCAAGAGCCACTTCGACCGGACCTTCACCTTCATGTTCGACAACCGGCCCGGCTTCTACGACGGGGCCTTCACCTTCCTGTGGACCATCAAC
Organism: Nonomuraea sediminis; assembly: GCF_018531495.1. GTDB lineage: Bacteria > Actinomycetota > Actinomycetes > Streptosporangiales > Streptosporangiaceae > Nonomuraea > Nonomuraea sediminis. Next base: position 859,059 of record NZ_JAHDTI010000004.1, on the reverse strand, counting down.
GGGCAGGTCTTCCCGAACATCCCCACGCCCGTGGTGCGCAAGGGGGAGCTGGTGAAGATGCGGTTCATCAACCGCAGCCACCTCGACCATCCCATGCACCTGCACGGTCACAGCATGCTGCTGCTCTCCAGGAACGGGCGGCCGGTGACCGGGAGCCCCGTGTGGCTGGACACCGTGGACGTGCAGCAGGGAGAGATCCTCGAGGTCGCCTTCCTGGCCGACAACCCCGGCGTCTGGATGGACCACTGCCACAACCTGCTGCACGCGCGTGCCGGGCAGGTCATGCACCTGATGTACGACAACGTGGAGTCGCCCTTCGAGTCGGGTAGCTCCACGCCCAACAACCCTCTGTGAGGTGAACGATGGACGAGTTCATCATCGGCCGCGACAGCGGGCCCGCGGGCAGGATCCTCCGGCTGCTTGCCGGGCTGGCCGGGCTCGGGCTCCTCGCCCGGCGTCTGAACGGCGCCTCCCTTGCGCAGATCGCTCTGGTGGCGGTGTTCTTCCTGATGCTGGTGGTGGCCTACAGCGTGGTGTGGCGGCTGCTCGCCGACCGGGTCATCGGGCGGATCAGCCCGTGGATCACAAGCGCCGTGCTGCTCCTGCCCGTCCTGGCGTACGGGACCAACCCCGGCGGTTCGGCGTTCTTCAACGGCATCGCTGCCTGCATGTCGATCTCGCTCATCGTCAACGCGGTGAGCGGCTACGGCGGTGTCGAGGTGGCCGCGATCCCCGCGCTGGTGTGGCGGCGGCGCTATCCCACCTACAGCCCTTTCAACACCGCTGACCTGCTGGAGCGAGCCCTCCGCGAGCGGTCCGAGGGCGTGCTGCCCGCCGTCGTCGCCGCGGTGTCCGCGGTGATCTGCGTGGCGGTGTTCGCCGGTTACTGGCTGGTCCCGCTGCTGTCCTACATCCCGGCGGTAGCGGCCGTCGGCAAGGCCCTGCCCGGCATGGCCGCCTGCGCCCTGCTCGTCCCGGCGGCCGTCTTCGGCTATGAGGCGTGGCGCCGCAAGTCGCGTTCCCAGGCACTCGCCGCGGCCACGGCTGCGCTGCTCACGCCGGCGTTCGTGATTCTGTCCCAGCGTGGGGGCGGGCCGCAGGGCGTGCTGTGGGGCTCGATCGCCATCGTGGGGGTGGTCGTCGGCATCGTCGCGCTGGTCCGCATGCTCCTGCCCCGGCGCCCTGCCGCGGAGCAAGCCGAGCAAGCCACTGATCCGCTCCCGCAGTAACGCTCAGGCGTCCGTGTCGGGCTGCCGGGGGCGGGCCGACACCACGCCGCCCTTTATCACGGCGTCCATGCGGGAGACGGCGCCGAGTTTGGCGAAGATGTTGCGCAGGTGACGCTTGACCGTCCCCTCCGTTATTCCCATGCGGCTGGCGATCTGTGCGTTGCTCAGTGCTTCCGCCACCCGCGCGAGCACCTCCTGCTCACGCCGGGAAAGAACGCTGACAGACGTTTCCTGGGTTTCCTCGGTATCGTCCTGCACGGCCGAGCTCACGCCCACGATGATGACCGTGGAACTCGGCGACGCCTGCTGCAATGCCTGGACGGTCGAAGATAATTCATCGTGATCGGATATAATGTCGAGTATGGCGTCCCTGGTCTGCTGGTCACCGCCGATGATCAGAACTGCTTCTTCATCTCCGCTTTCCTCGGATTTCATCAAGACACTTCCCCCGTGTCAGACATCTGACAAGCGCGCCTCAGAGCGAGCGGCACGCGTGCGACGAAAAGCCCGAAACCTATGGTAACAATGAAGGATCACACTATGTCTAGACATAAGCAATGTCTAGACAGGAATGAGCGTACCAAAATAGGCGATTTTCGCCCGCCGTAAACTCGTCCGCCAGATCATCTCGCGCTCAGGCGGCAGCGACCTCGGCAGCCACTCGCGTCATAGCAGCCCGTACGAGGGAACGGGCGGCAGTTCGGCCCCCGTGAGGATCGAGCGCTGCAGTCGCTGCACCGGCTCCTGCGGCTCCAGCCCGAGCTCGTCCCGCAGAGTCGTCCGCATGTCGCGAAAGGCCTGCAGCGCGTCGCCGCGGCGCCCGGCGCGATACAGCGCCTCGATGAGACGGGCATAGAACCACTCGTTGAGCGGATGGAGAGCGACCAGGGAACGCAGCTCGGCGATGAGGAAGGACACCCGGCCGAGCCGCATGTCGGCCTCGATCCGCATGGTCAGCGCGCGAATACGCAGCTCTTCGAGGTGAACCACGTGCGCCTGGAGCAGGGGCCCGCACGGCGCGTTCGCCAGCGGCGGCCCGTTCCACAGGCCCAGCGCCGCCCGTAACACCTCGGCGGCCTCCTCAGGCCGGTCGTCCTCGAGCAGCCGGCTGCCCCTGTCGATCAACAGCTCACAGGTCCGGGCGTCGAACTCGTCCCCGTCGAGCCGCAGGAGATAGCCGGGCGGCTTGGTAATCAAGCGCTCCGTATCGCGGTTGAGCTCCTTGCGCAGCTGATAGATGTAGGTCTGCATCGTCGTGACCGCGCTCGCCGGCGGATGATCGCCCCACAGCTCGTCAATTACCGTCTGCATATCGACGATACTGTCCGCGCGTAGCAGCAATAGTCCCAAAACGCATCGCAGTTTTGGCGCGCTCGGAGTCATCGCACAGTTTTCGCGATATACCTCCAGCGGTCCGAGCACCTTGAAGAGCAGCATATTGCCCCCGATCGAGGTTAGACCTGCTACTGCACAGTAGACTTAACACGACGGTCATTCTCAGGGCAAGATACGTACTCCCAAAGTGGGATTTCTACTCCGAAAGAAACATTCTCTTGGAACGTTACAAATCCCCTTATTATTAAAGTGCATTTTGTATTCATGCGCATTGGAGGCTCAGCGGCGGGTGCGCCGGAAGAACACGAACTCGATCAGCACACCCAGCAGTGCGCCGCCGCCGAAGACGAGGAGGTCGTCGAGCCCCAGCCCGGTGTCCCGGTGGATCAGCAGGCTGACTAACACTTGGGCGAGGACGATGCCGCCGATGACGAGGAGGACGAGCCTCACGAACGCCCAGGCGGGTCCCTTGGTCTGGTCGGCGCTCATGAAGTGAGCCCCTTTCAGCTGCGTGACGACTGTGGCAAGGCGATCTGTCAATATGTAGACAGCCTATGCTTGGTCCACGGGATAGACCAGCCCGTCCCAGCCGGAGTGGACACCCGCTCTAGGGCGGGCGGTCAGGCTGACCCTCGTGCGTGAGGAATCCACACCTGTCCTGATCGTCGGAGGCGGCTCCGTCGGCCTGTCGGCATCCCTGTTCCTGTCGTTGCTGGGCGTGTCGTCCGTGCTGGTCGAGCGCCACGACACCATCTCCGTCCATCCGCGTGCGTGGGGGTGGTACCCCCGCACGCTGGAGCTGTTCCGGCAGGCGGGCATCGCCGATGCGATACTCGCCGAGAGCCGGGGGTTCGCCGGCCACAACCTCAACGGCAAGGTCGAGTCCCTGGCGGGCAAGGAGATCGCCGTCTCGGTCATCCCCGCGCCCGACGAGGTCGGCGGCGTGAGCCCCATCCCCCGGATCATCTCGCTCCCGCAGGACCGCGTGGAGCCGATCATCCGCGACCGCGCCGTCGAGCTCGGCGCCGACCTGCGCTTCGGCGCGGAACTCACCGACCTGGTCCTCCAGGACGGCCAGGCCGTGGCGACCGTGGTGGACAACGACGAGAAGTACTCGATCAGCGCCCGCTACGTGATCGCGGCGGACGGCGCCCGTGGCCGGATTCGCGAGTCGCTCGGCATCGGCCGCCACGGCAGGGGGGTGCTGCGCCACCAGATCAGCGTCCTGTTCCACGCCGACCTGGGTCCGGTGCTGGGCGAGCGGCGCTTCGCCGTCTGCCAGGTGGAGAACCCTGAGGTCACCGGGGTGCTCGGCCACGACGACACGCTGCGGCAAGGCACGCTGATCAGCACGTTCCACCCGGAGAAGGGCGAGCGGCCGGAGGACTTCACGGCGGAACGCTGCGTCCAGCTCGTCCGCGCCGCGGTGGGCGTGCCCGACCTCGAGGTCGAGCTGCGTGACGTGCTCCCGTGGGAGATGGCCTCCTTCGGCGCCGAGACGTACGCCAAGGGCAACGTCTTCCTGGCGGGCGACGCCGCGCACGTGATCCCTCCCGTCGGCGGCTACGGCGCGGGCACCGGCATCCAGGACGTGCACAACCTGGCCTGGAAGCTGCGTGCGGTGCTGGCAGGACATGCCCCGGCCCGGCTGCTCGAGACCTACGACGCCGAACGGCGGCCCGTCGCCACCGCCACGATCCAGCAGGCCGAGCTACGCCTGGCCGCCAGAGCCGGCTTCGCCAGCCCCGAGCAGGCCGCCAAGGTCCTGGACACGATGACGGTCACGTTCGGCTATGGCTATCGCTCGCCGGCGATCTGCCAGGAAGGGAACGGGGACGACCAGCCGCCGTTCGTCCACCCGGCCGAGCTCAGCGGCCGCCCAGGCACGCGCGCGCCCCATCTCTGGGTCCGCCGCGACGGCGCCACGATCTCCATCCTCGATCTCTTCGGTCCGGATGCCGTCCTGATGTGCGGACCGGACGCCGAGGACTGGCAGGCCGAAGGCGGCGAGGCGGCCAAGGATCTGCCGCTGCGCGTCTACCGGATCGGGCACGACCTGGAGGCAGAAGGCTGGCCCGAGGCCTACGGCGTCCCGTCCTCCGGGGCCGTCCTGGTCCGGCCCGACGGATTCGTCTGCTGGCGTTCGGGCTCCTCGGATCTCGGCCTGGCCGAAGCCCTCGCCATGATGCTCTGCCGGCGGCCGGAGGACCGCTCATGAGGTTGCTGGAGACCCCCATCGCGATCATCGGCGTCTCCTGCCGCCTTCCCGGCGCAGGGGACCCGCGCGCGTTCTGGAAGCTGCTGCACGAGGGCGTGAGCGCCGTACGCGACACCCCGCCGCCCGGACGGCCGCCGAGCGGCCCCGGCGGCTACCTGGACCGGGTGGACGGATTCGACGCCGACTTCTTCCAGATGGCGCCGCGCGAGGCCGCCGCGGCGGATCCGCAGCAGCGGCTCATGCTGGAGCTGTGCTGGGAAGCGCTGGAGGACGCGCGCATCGTCCCAGGACGGCTGCGCGGTAGCCGTACCGGAGTGATCATGGGTGCGGCCTCCGACGACTATCTGGCGATGACGTACGGCACCGCCGAGGCGATCGGCCCGCACACGCTCGCCGGAGTGCAACGAGCGATGATCGCCAACCGCGTCTCGCATGTGCTGGGCCTGCGCGGCCCGAGCCTCGTCGTGGACGCGGGCCAGTGCTCCTCGCTGGTCGCCGTCCACGAAGCCTGCGCCAAGCTGCGCGCGGGCGAGGCCGACCTGGTGCTGGTCGGCGGCGTCAACCTGATCCTGGCACCGGCGGGCAGCCTGAGCGTGGGTCGCGCGGGCGCGCTGTCTCCCGGCGGCCGGTGCTTCACCTTCGACGCCCGCGCCGATGGGTACGTGCGCGGCGAGGGCGGGGTCGCGCTGGTACTGAAGCCGCTGCCCGCCGCGCGAGCCGACGGCGATCGGGTGTACTGCGTCATCCGGGCCAGCGCGGTCAACAACGACGGTCCCGCGGACGCGCTGACCGTGCCCAGTCGCCTGGCCCAGGAAGAGGTCATCCGCGAAGCCTGCCTGCGGGCATGCGTCCAGCCGGCCGAGGTCGGCTACGTGGAGCTGCACGGCACGGGCACGCCGGTCGGCGATCCGGTCGAGGCCGCCGCGCTCGGCGCCGTGCTGGGCGTCGCCCGCCCGGACGCCTGCCCGCTGCCCGTCGGGTCGGTCAAGACCAACATCGGCCACCTGGAAGGCGGCGCCGGCATCGCCGGGCTGCTCAAGGTGGTGCTCAGCATCCACGAGGGCGCGATTGCGCCCAGCCTCAACTTCGCCTCGCCCCACCCTCGCATTCCCCTGGCGGAGCTGGGCCTGCGGATCCCGCTCGAGCCGGAGCCGTGGGACGGCGGCCCGCGGATCGCGGGCGTGTCCTCCTTCGGGATCGGCGGCACCAACTGCCATGTCGTGCTGACCCAGGCCCCCACGACCGGGCCGGTTCCACCGGCCACGGCTCCACGCGTGGCCCCGTGGCTGCTGTCCGCGCGCTCGGCGGCGGCACTGCGCGCGCAGGCCGCCGCGGTCACCTCCGTCACGGCGGCCGACCCGGGCGAGGTGGGCTGGTCGCTCGCCACCACCAGGACGCCCTTCTCCTACCGCGCGGCGGTGGTCGGCGTCACGCCCGAGGAGTACGCCGAGGGCCTGACGGCCATCTCCCGCGGCGAGCCCGGGCCCCAGGTGGTGACCGGGCAGGCGGGCGGGGGCGGGCTGGGCTTCCTGTTCCCCGGTCAGGGCAGCCAGTACCCCGGCATGGGCGACGCGCTTCGTGAGGCGTTCCCCGTCTATGCCGAGACGTTCGACATGATCGCGGCCGAGCTCGAACCCCTGCGCTCCAGCACGGCCACCGGCACCCGGCAGGTCCAGGCAGGACTCTTCGCCGCGGGCGTCGCGCTCTACCGGCTCCTCGAGAGCTGGGGCATCAGACCGGACTGGGTGGCCGGACACTCCATCGGCGAGATCGCCGCCGCGCACGTCGCGGGGGTTCTGCCGTTGTCCGACGCATGCCGGCTGGTCGCGGCCAGGGGCACGCTGATGGCAGGGCTGTCAGGCGACGGCCTCATGGTCTCGGTCCAGGCTTCGGAAGCCGACGTCCTGGCCGTGCTCCCGCCCGATGGGCCGGTCTCGGTCGCCGCGGTGAACGGCCCGCGCTCGAGCGTGATCTCCGGTTCGGCCGCCGAGGTGACAGCTCTGGCCGAGCGCCTCGCGGCGATGGGCATGCGCACCAGAAGGCTCGCCACCGACCGCGCCTTCCATTCCCCGCACATCGATCCCATCATGGACAGCCTCGCGGCCACGGCCGCCGGGCTCACGTTCGGCGACTTCGACGGCGTGCGGATGGTCTCCACGCTCACCGGGCGCGTGGTCTCCGCGAGCGAGCTGCGCGACCCCCGGTACTGGGCGCGCCAGGCCCGCGAGCCGGTCCTGTACGGCGCCGCCGTACAGGCACTGCATGAGGCAGGGGTGCGGACCTTCATCGAGCTGGGCCCCGGCGCGCAGCTCACCACCATGGGCCGTATGTGCCTGGAGGACCCGGCGGCGGCTTTCCTCCCGACCCTGCGCCGCGAGGACGAGGAGCGCTCGGTCCTCCGCGCGGTGGCCGGACTGTGGGTCAACGGGCGGGAGGCGGACTGGCGTGCCGTCTTCGGCCCGCGGCGGACGGTGGACCTGCCCACCTATCCGTTCCAGCGGCAGCGCTACTGGATGGACGACGTCCAGGAGCCGGCCACCGAGCTGGTCCGGGTCGGGGACGACCCCGTGCACCTGGTCCGCGCGCACACGGCGGCGGTGCTCGGCCACCGGAGCCCCGAGGACGTCGATCCGAGCCGTTCCTTCCACGATCTGGGACTGACCTCGATCACGGCCATGGAGCTGAGCGCGGCCCTGTCCGTGGCGCTCGCCAGGGACGTCCCTGCCACCGCCGTCTTCGACCATCCCACCCCGCTGGCACTCGCCGCGCACCTCGCCGACGACGGCGAGACCCAGGCCACGGACGGGAGGACCGGTTCCACCGGAGGACCGCTGGCGATCATCGGGATGGGCTGCCGCTATCCCGGAGGCGTCCGGTCCGCGGAAGGCCTGTGGCGGCTGGTCATGGCGGGCCGTGACGCCATCTCGCCCTTCCCGCAGGACCGCGGCTGGGACATCGGCCGCCTCTACGATCCCGACCCCGAGCGTCCAGGCACCTCCTACGTCAGGCACGGCGGCTTCCTCGACGACGTGGCCGGCTTCGATGCCGACTTCTTCGGCATCAACCCCAAGGAGGCCGAGGCCATCGACCCCCAGCAGCGGTTGCTGCTGGAGGTGTCCTGGGAGGCGCTTGAGCGCGCCCGCCTCGACCCAACCGGCCTCGCGGGGCGGCCCGTCGGTGTCTTCGTCGGCGCCACCGCGCAGGAGTACGGCCCGCGGCTGCAGGAGGCCGGGCCGACGGGCGGCTACGCCCTCACCGGCACCACGGCCAGCGTCGCCTCGGGGCGGATCGCCTACTGCCTCGGCCTCACGGGTCCCGCGCTCACCGTGGACACGGCGTGCTCCTCGTCCCTGGTGGCCATGCACCTCGCCGCGCGGTCGCTGCGCAGCGGGGAGTGCGACCTCGCGCTGGCCGGCGGGGTCACGGTCATGTCGAGCCCCGGGATGTTCGTCGAGTTCAGCAGGCAGCGAGGGCTCGCTCCGGACGGCCGGTGCAAGCCGTTCGCCGCCGCCGCGGACGGGACCTCCTGGGCCGAGGGAGCCGGCATGCTGGTCCTGGCCCGCCTGGAGGACGCGCAGGCGGCCGGCCATCCCATCCTCGCGGTCCTCCGGGGCACCGCCGTCAACCAGGACGGCGCCAGCAACGGGCTGACCGCGCCGAGCACGCGGGCCCAGGTCCGCGTCATCCGGGACGCGCTGGCCGATGCTGACCTGCGTCCGCAGGACGTGGACGCCGTCGAGACGCACGGCACGGGGACCACGCTCGGCGACCCGATCGAGGCGCGTGCCCTCATCGAGGCCTACGGCCGCCACCGCGACCGCCCCCTGTGGCTGGGGGCCCTCAAGTCCAACCTCGGTCACACCCAGGCCGCCGCGGGCGTGGCGGGCGTGATCAAGATGGTGGAGGCGCTGCGGCATGCCGAACTGCCCAGATCGCTCAACATCGACGAGCTCACCCCGCACGTGGAGTGGGGCTCGGTCGCGCCGCTGCGCGAGGAGCGGCCCTGGGAGGACGATGGGCGACCGCGGCGCTGCGGCGTCTCCTCCTTCGGTATCAGCGGCACCAACGCCCACGTCATCCTGGAGCAAGCACCGGGCACACTGGAGCAGCCATCGGGTACGGCCGGGGAACCTGCGCGCGAGCTGGTTCCCCTGCTCGTGTCGGCGAAGACCGACGCGGCTCTGCGCGAGCAGGCCGAGCGGCTCGGCGAGCTGCTGGAGGCCGATCCCGCGCCGCGGGCGAGCGACCTCGCGCACGCCCTGGTCACGACGCGGTCCCGGTTCGGACACCGCGCCGTGGTGCTCGCCGACCCCGAGCGACCCGACCTGACGCGGGAGACCCTGGGCGCGCTGGCCACAGGGCGCGCCGCCGAGCACCTGATCCGGGGGACGGCGGTCCAGGGCAAGACGGTGTTCGTCTTCCCCGGCCAGGGAGCCCAGTGGCCGGGCATGGGCGTGGAGCTGGCAGAGACCGAGCCCGTCTTCGCCGAACGGCTCCGCGCCTGTGCGGACGCCCTGGCCGAGCACGCGGACTGGGCGCTCATGGACGTCCTGCGCGGCGCGCCAGGGAGCCCGCCGCTCGATCGCGTGGACGTGGTACAGCCCGCTCTGTTCGCGATCATGGTGGCGCTGGCCGCCGTCTGGGAGTCGTGGGGCGTGCGTCCTGACGCGGTGATCGGCCACTCGCAGGGCGAGATCGCCGCGGCGTGCGTCGCGGGCGCGCTCACCCTGGAGGACGCCGCGGCCGTCGTGGCGATACGCAGCCAGGTCATCACCGAGCTGGCGGGCACCGGCGGCATGGGCTCGATCGCCCTGCCCGTCGCGGAGGCCCGGCTCCGGCTGCGCGATACCGGCCTGCACCTGGCGGCCGTCAACGGCCCGGCCTCGGTGGTGATCGGCGGCGACGCCGACGAGGTGGCGGACTTCCTCGCCCGTGCCGAGGCGGACGGCCTGCACGCCCGGCGGATCAACGTGGACTACGCCTCGCACACCCCGCGGATGGCGGCGATCCGCGACCGGTTGCTGGCCCGTCTCGACGGCATCACACCGCGCGCCGCGTCGATCCCGTTCCGCTCCACCACGCGCGGCGTCCTGCTGTCCGGTATGGAGCTGGACGCCGCCTACTGGTACGAGAACCTCAGCTCGCCCGTCCTCTTCGAGGATGCCGTCGCCGAACTGGCCGCCACGGGGCACGGGCTTTTCGTCGAGGCCGGCCCGCATCCCATCCTGACGCTCGCGGTGAGCGAGACCCTGGAGTCACGCGGGTCGGCCGGGGCGGCTGTGGGCAGCCTCCAGCGCGACCGCGGCGGGTGGCCGCGCCTGCTGGCCGCCCTCGCCGAGGCACACGCGCACGGGGCACCGGTCGACTGGGACAGGCTCCTGCCTGGCCGCCGGGTGCGGCCCGTCGATCTGCCCACCTACCCCTTCCAGCACCGGCGGTTCTGGCGCAACGCCCCCGCCGGTGCGGGTCTGAGCGAGGCCGGGCTGTCGGAGGACCGGCATCCCTTCCTCGGCGCGCGGGTGGAGCTGCCCGACAGCGACGGCGTGCTGCTCACCGGCCGGATCTCCGGCGCGGGCTGGCTGGCCGGGCACGCGGTCGCCGGGCGGGTACTGCTGCCGGGTACCGGGTTCCTGGAGCTGGCCGCGCATGCCGCGGAGGTCACGGGCCGGGCCGGGATCCGCGAGCTGGTCCTGGCACGTCCCATCACGCTCCCCGAGCGTGACGGCCTGCGGCTGCGGGTCACGGTGGCGGACGGCCGGCTGAGCGTCCACACCCAGCAGGAAGAGGGCGCGTGGACCCTGCACGCCACCGGGACACTGGACTCGGGCGAGAGCGCGGACCTGGCCCCCTCCTCGCCATGGCCGCCCTCGGCAGCGGACGAGATCGACGTGACCGGCGCGTATGCCGTTCTGGCCGCGCGCGGCTACGAGTACGGGCCGGCGTTCCAGGGGCTGCGGCGAGCCTTCCGGCGCGGCGAGGAGGTGTTCGCCGAGGTGGCGCTCCCTCCCCAGCTCGCGGCCGACGGCTTCGCCGTACACCCGGCCCTGCTCGATGCGGCTCTGCATGCCTGGCTGTACGCGCGGGAGTCCGGCCTCGTGCTGCCGTTCGCCTGGCGGGACGTGCGCGTGCACGCGGCGGGTGCCACCCGGCTCCGGGTACGGCTGGCGCCGGTCGAGGGGACGGGCGAGGTGTCACTGTCAGCGACCGACGACCAGGGCCGGCCGGTCCTGTCGGTGGGCGGGCTCACGCTGCGGCCCGCCCAGGCCGCCGACAGGGACTCGCTGTTCGAGGTGCACTGGCGGCCCGTTGACCTGCCGGAACCCATGCCGGGAGAACGCTACGCCGCCGTCGAGATCTCCGCGGACTCCCCCGCCGCCGCCGCGCGCGAGGCGCTGGAGCTCCTGCGGGAACGGCTCGCCGGCGAAGAGGACGGCGTCCGCCTTGTCCTGGTGGTCCGCCCCGGCCTCGCGCACGCCCCGGTAGCCGGGCTGGTGCGATCCGCACACGCGGAGAATCCTGGACGCTTCGTGGTGCTGGAGACGGACGCGCCACTCACCGATGCGCTGCTGGCCCGCGTCGCCGCGAGCGACGAGGCGCATCTGCGCTTCGACGGCACCCGGCTGCGGGTCCCCCGGCTGTCCCGGCTGGTGGACCACGAGGTACTGACGCCGCCCCCGGCAGGTGCGTGGCGGCTCGGGCTGACCGCGAAGGGGCTCATCGAGAACCTCACGATCGTGCCCGCCGAGCCGGAGCCACTCGGTCCCGGCATGGTCCGGGTGGCCGTGCGGGCAGCCGGACTGAACTTCCGCGACGTCGTCGTCACGCTCGGCCTCCTGCCGGGCGAGGAAGGTCTCGGGCTCGAAGGGGCCGGCGTCGTGCTGGACACCGGACCGGGCGTGCGCGACCTGCGCCCAGGCGATCGGGTGTTCGGGCTGCTCCGGGACGCCTTCGGCCCGGTCGCCTACGCGGATGCCAGGACGCTGGTGCCCATCCCCGACGACTGGACGTTCGCCATGGCGGCGTCGGTGCCCGTCGCGTTCCTCACCGCCTACCTGGGTCTGGTGGACGTGACCGGGCTGCGCCGCGGCGAACGGCTCGTCGTCCACGCGGCGGCCGGCGGCGTGGGCATGGCCGCGGTCCAGCTCGCCCGCCATCTGGGAGCGGAGGTCTTCTGCACGGCTCACCCACGCAAGTGGGAGGTGCTGCGCGGGATGGGAATCGACGACACCCACCTCGCCTCCTCCCGGACGGTCGAGTTCGCCGACGCCTTCGCGGGCGCGGACGTGGTGCTCAACTCACTGGCAGGGGAGTTCGTCGATGCCTCGCTACGCATGCTGGCTACAAGCGGTCGCTTCGCCGAGATGGGCAAGACCGATCTGCGCGACCCCGCGACGGTGGCGGCAGAGCATCCGGGGATCACGTACCGCCCGTTCAACCTGCCCGATGTACCGCCCGACCGGATCCGCGAGATCTTCCAGGAGCTCGTCCCGCTGTTCGCTCGCGGAGTACTGCGCCCGCTGCCGGTGACGGCACACGACCTGCGCCAGGCCCGCACGGCCTTCCGCGACATGAGCCGCAGCCACCACACCGGGAAGATCGTGCTGACCGTGCCGCGTCCCCTCGATCCCGGCGGAACCGTCCTGATCACCGGTGGCACGGGCACGCTGGCCGCCCACGTGGCCCGGCACCTGGTGGCCCGCCACGGCGTCCGGCACCTCCTGCTCGCCGGACGGCGCGGCCCCACCCCCGCCACCGAGAAACTGAGCGCCGAACTGGCCGGGCAGGGCGCGCAGGTGCGGGTCGAGGCCTGCGACGTCGCCGACCGCACGGCACTCGACCGGCTGCTGTCCCGCATCCCGCCACAGCGGCCGCTGACGGCCGTGGTCCACGCGGCGGGGATCCTCGACGACGGCATCGTCTCCTCGCTCACGCAGGAGCGGCTCGACACGGTGATGCGCCCCAAGGCGGTGGCCGCGTTCCACCTCCACGAGGCCACCGCCGGCCTCGACCTGTCGGCCTTCGTCCTGTTCTCCTCCGCCGCCGGCGTGCTCGGCGAACCCGGGCAGGCCAACTACGCCGCCGCCAACGCCTGCCTGGACGAGCTGGCCCGGTACCGGCACCGCCAGGGCCTGCCCTCGATCTCCATCGCCTGGGGGCTGTGGGCGGAGCGCAGCGGCATGACCGGGCACCTCAGCGAGGCCGACCTGGCGCGGATCCGCCGCTCCGGCATGGCGCCACTGCCCACCGCGGACGCGCTCGGGCTCTTCGATGCGGCCCTCGATCTGGACGAACCCTGCGTGGTGCCGATGCGCCTGGAGGCGGGAGCCGTACCGGAGATTCCACCTGTCCTTCGGGAGCTGGTACGACCCGCGGAGATGGCCACCGGTGAGCCGGCCTCCGTTCGCGGGGACCGGTTGCTGGAGCTGATCTGCGCGGAGGCGGCGGGTGCGCTGGGGCACGACGGCGAGGCGCTGCGCCCGGAGGAGAACCTCAAAGCCCTGGGTTTCGACTCGCTCACCGCGATCCAGTTGCGCAACCGCATCGCCGCCGCCACCGGCCTGCGTCCCTCGGCCGGTCTGATCCTGCGGTCCCCCACCCCACTGGCCATCTACGAGCGCCTGGAGGCGGAACTGAGTACTCCAGCCGCGCTAGACGGCTCTTCGAAGCGGTCCGGCGATGCTGAGGCCGTCAGGCACACGTAGCAGAAGGGCATTCCGATGTCAGGTGTTGTCGGATGGATCGACTATTCCAGGAATCTGACCCTGGAGGCGCCGCTGATGACGGCGCTCACCGGGACCCTCGCGCAGCGCGGCCCTGACGCGGAGGAGGTGTGGATCTCACCGCATGCCGCGATCGGCTACCGCGAGCTCGACCTCGGGGTGAACGGGCGCCCGTTCGCCCTGGAACCGGGACCGGTCGCCGCCTGCGTCACCGGGACCCCGTTCGGCCTGGACGAGCTGCGCAGGCGGCTGCCGAACGCGCCGTCGCGGGCATCGGCCGCCGAACTGGCCGCCCGTGCCTATCTGGAATGGGGCACCGACTTCGTGCCCTGGCTGGACGGCCCCTTCGCGATCGTCATCTGGGATGGCCGTTCCCACGAGCTCGTCCTGGCCAGGGACAGGATCGGCGGCCAGCCGCTGTTCTACACGGCCACGCCGACCGGGCTGGTGTTCGCCTCGCGCAGGGACACGCTGCTCGCCCACCCCGAGGTCCGGCCCACGGTGGACGTCGACGGCCTGCGGCAGGTCATCTCCCACGCACTCCCGACCGGGCCGATCTTCGCCGGGTTCGAGAGCGTCGGGCAGGCGGAGATCGTGAGGTTCGACGGTGAAGGCAGGGCCCGGCGCGAGCGGTACTGGCAGCTGTCCACCCGGGAGCACACCGACGACCTGGACGCGACCGTGGCCACGATCCGCGGGCTGCTGGAGGAGAGCATCAAGCTGAACCTCCCCGAGGACACGACGTCGCTGGTCTCCATGCTCTCCGGCGGCATCGACTCCTCCTCGGTGGCCGCACTGGCCGCCGCCGAGCTGCGGCACAGGGGCCAGGACCCGCTGCGCACCTTCACGATCGACTACCTCGACAGCGAGTTCCAGGCCGACGTCATGCGGCGCACCAAGGACGAGCCGTACGCGCGCAAGGCCGCCCAGCACATCGGCTCGGTGCACACGGTGATCAGCCTGCGCCCTTCTGACATCCTGCATCCGCTCGTCAAGGACGGGCTGCTGTTCGCCACCGAGGCCCCGACCCGGATCTACGACATGGACGCCGGGCAGCACATCTTCCTCCGCAACACCGCGGCGACCGGATCCAAGATCATCTTGACCGGTTTCGGCGGCGACAACGCCTTCCTGGGCTCCAACTGGGCGATCGACAGGGGGCTGGTGGAGTCGGGCACCTTCCCCTGGCTGGCCCTCGCCCAGCGGCACGGCGCCGTCAACGGCTTCGGCACCGGACTGCTCAACAAGGAGACCCTGGCTCTGCTGGACTTCCCCGTCTACTACCGGGACACCTACGCCACCGCCATCGCCAACGTGGCGCACCTGCCCGGCGAGGATCAGTGGCAGCGGCAGCTCCGGCGCGTCTCCTACCTGGTGCTGACGCTCTTCCGCACCGACTACGCGATGTTCTCCGCGGCCGGGCTGCAGGCCCGCTCGCCGATCAACAGCTACCGGCTGCTGGAATACGCCTACAACATTCCGGCCGACCTCCAGGCCCACGGCGGCATCGAGAAGGGCCTGCTCCGGGCGGCCGTGGCGGACCTGCTCCCCGAGGAGATCGTCCAACGACGGCGCAGCGCCACCCCGGTGAGCAACCATCCGGACTATCCGCGGCAGCTGCAGGCGGAGCTCAAGGAGATCCTCGCCGACAACCAGGCCCCCGTCCGAGCGCTGATGGACCTGGACCAGGCATCCGCGCGCGCGGGCGACCCCACGGTGCTCGCCGAGAACAGGATCGCGCGGGCGGACGTCGAGCTCATGATCCAGCTCAACAACTGGCTGACCGGCTATCGGGTGCGATTGGCACTGCGGTGATTCACAACGACATCCTGAGCACGATCGGCGGCACGCCGGTGGTCCGGTTGCGGCGGCTGACGGTGCCCGGCACCGAGATCCTGATCAAGCTGGAAGGGTTCAACCCCGGCGGAAGCATCAAGGACCGGGCCGTGCTGTCCATGATCCGGCGGGCGGAGCTCAACGGGCGGCTCCGCCCGGGCGGCACGATCATCGAGTCCACGTCGGGAAACGTCGGCAAGGCGCTCGCCCTGATCGGCGCGGTCAACGGCTATCGCGTCATCCTCGTCGTGGACCCGAACGCCCCCCGATCCAAGCTTGACTACGTCCGCGCGCTCGGGGCCGAGATCGTGGTCGTGGACACGGCCGACGAGGGCGGTCTCTACCAGCGGCCCCGCATCGCCCGGGTGAAGCAGCTGCTGCAGGAGATACCCGGCTCGTTCTGGCCGGACCAGTACGACAACCCCGACAATCCGCGTGCCCACGCCGAGCAAACCTCCTACGAGCTGCTGAGCGACGTCCCGAACTTCGACGCGCTGGTGACGGCGGTGGGCACGGGCGGCCACATCAGCGGACTCTCCTCGACGCTGAAACGCGAGCTGCCCGGCCTGGTGACCGTCGGGGTGGATGCCATCGGCTCAGCCGCCATGGGCTTTCCCTTCGCCGGCTACCTCATGCGCGGCCTGGGGCTGCCGTGGATGCCCGGCTGTCTCGACCTGGATCTGGTGGACCACGCCCACCTCGTCGCCGACCACGAGGGCATCGCGACCAGCATCGTGCTCGCCAAGACCGAGGGCATCCTGGTGGGCGAGTCGTCGGGAGCCGCAGTGTTCGGCGCGCTCCACTACGCGCTGCACCACTCCCCGAGCCGGATCGTGGTGGTGGCGGCCGACGACGGCATCCACTACCTCAGCGAGTCCTTCAACGAGGACTGGCTGCGCGAGCACGGCCTGCAGCAGAAGATAGCCGCCGCTGGGCTGACCGATCCGGAGCGGTTGATCGAAGCCGCTCGACGCCCCCAGTCGTTGCCGGTCGCGCTCACCCGCCGCTACGCCATCACCCGGTGAGGATGCGATGAACGTCGAACGGTTACGCGAGCGGATGGCCGAACTGGACGTCGACGCCGTGGTGGCGACGACACAGGAGAACGTCTTCTACCTGACCGGGATCTCCAACGTGACCTTGTCCGTCCTCCCCCACGGCGGGCAGTGCTATGCGGTGGTGACCCGCGACCGGCCGGACCGCCCGCACCTGATCTCCCCGAGGTGCGACCTCGACCAGGCTCTCGACGCCGACGTACGGCTGGGCGAGATCGTCGGATTCGGCGAGTTCTACCGCGAGGTCACCCCCGGCGCGGCGCTGGAGCCGGTCGAGGAGGAGCTGCGCGCGGTCGCCTTGGAGGGGCCGCACGCGGCGACGGCCATGGACGCCCTGGTCCTGGCCCTGAACCGGGCCGGATACTCGGGGGGCACGCTCGCGGTGGATGAGGACGGCGTGCCGTACGGCTTCCTCCAGAAGCTCGGCGAGGCCCTCCCGCGCGCCCGCGTGCGTGCGGGCGCCGACCTCCTGCGCTGGACCCGGAAGGTGAAGACGAGCACGGAGATCGACCGGCTGCGGGAGGCGGCGGCGATCACCGAGGACGCCATCAGGGCCGCGGTCGGGATCGCCAGGCCAGGCGTCACCGAGATCGACCTGGTTCGCGAGTTCGAGCGCACGATCGTCGGAGCGGGCGCGCGTCCTGCGTTCACCCTCATCAAGTTCGGCCGGTCGGCGGTCGGCGGGCAACGCCGGCCACGCGATGTTCCGCTGCGGATGGGCGAGGCGATCTGGATGGACGTGGGTTGCGTGCACCGCGGCTACTGGTCGGACATGGCGCGCGTCCACAGCACGGGCGAGCCGGCGGAGAAGCTGGTCCGCTATCACGCGGCCATGAGAGAGGGAGCGGATCGCGCCCTCGCCGAGGCCCGTCCGGGGATGACCGGCAAGGAACTCTTCGACCTCGTCGTGGCGGCCGTCCGCGAGTCGGGTGTGCCCCACTACCGCCGCCAGCACGTCGGGCACGGCATCGGCGTCGAGCTCTACGATCGCGTGCTCATCACACCCACCTGCGACGACAGTCTGGAAGAAGGCACCGTCGTCAACGTCGAGACCCCCTACCACGAGCTCGGCTTCGGCGCCGTCCAGGTGGAGGACCCCTTCGTCGTCGGGCCATCGGGCAACACGCTACTCACCACTCTCAGCCGGGACCTCTCATGATCATCGTTGGCATTTCCGCGTTGTTCCACGACTCCGCCTGCGCGGTCGTCATCGACGGACGGCCCGTCGCCGCGGCGCACGAGGAGCGGTTCACGCGCCGCCGCTACGACCGGTCGATGCCGGTCAACGCGTTCCGCTCGTGCCTGCTGGACGCCGGGATCGACATATCCGACGTCGACTGCGTCGCCTACTACGAGGATCCCGTCGCCAAGCTCTCCCGCCAGCTCTGGGCCGGCGTCGCGAACCACGCCTCCGAGCCGCTCCTGGAATTCGACTGGACGGCCGCCGGGATGCCGCGGCTGCACGGCCAGAGCCTGGCCCAGCTCGACGCCGCCAGGCCCCGTCGCGAGATCCGCGAGCTCCTCGGGTTCGAGGGCCCGGTCCACACCTTCACCCATCACGAGTCGCACGCGGCGAGCGCCTTCTACTGCTCGGGCTTCAGGGAGGCGGCCCTGTTCACCGCGGACGCCGTCGGCGAGTGGACCACGACGAGTTACGGCCACGCCGACGACAGCGGGCTGAAGCTGCTGGAGGAGGTCGCCTTCCCGCACTCCCTCGGGTTGTTCTACAGCGCGCTCACCTCCTACCTCGGCTTCGCGGTGAACAGCGACGAATACAAGGTCATGGCGCTGGCCTCGGCCGGCAAGCCACGTTTCGCCGACCGGATGCGGCAGATGCTCCGCAACGGCCCCGGCGGCGGCTTCGAACTGGAGCCGAGCTACTTCTCCTTCGACGGCTCCGATCGTATGTTCACCCCGGCCGTCGCCGAGCTGCTCGGTATGCCGCCACGCGAGCCGGAAAGCGACATGGACGCCTTCCACGAGGACGTCGCCGCCAGCATGCAGACCGTCCTGGAGGAGGTCCTGCTGGACAAGCTCAAGCACCTGCACGAGCTCACCGGCTCCGACAGCCTCGTCTACGCGGGAGGCGTCGCGCTGAACTGCGTGGCCAACAGCCGGATCAGGCGCGATGGCCCGTTCCGCGACCTGTTCGTCCAGCCCGCCTCCGGCGACTCGGGGGGCGCGCTCGGCGCGGCGCTGCTGTGCCATCACCGCCTGACCGGCTCCTTCCAGCCCGCACCCCTCCTCGACGCACGGCTCGGGCCGCGCTACGACATCCGGCACGTTCGCGACTGCCTGGTCCGTGCCGGTGTCCCGCACCGCGACTTCGCCGGCGACGAGGCCGGGCTGCTGAGCGCCACCGCCGAGCTGCTGGCCCAGGGGGCGGTCGTGGGGTGGTACCAGGGCAGGATGGAGTACGGCCCGCGGGCGCTCGGAGCGCGGTCCATCATCGCCGACCCCCGCGACGCACGGATGCGCGACCACATCAACGCGCTGGTCAAGAAGCGGGAGGCGTTCCGCCCGTTCGCGCCCGCCGTACCGGAGGAACGCTGCGCCGAGTTCTTCGAGCGGGACCTGCCCGCGCCGTTCATGCTGGAGACCGCCCAGGTACGGCACGCCGCGGAGCTGCCCGCCATCACGCACGTGGACGGCTCGGCCCGGGTCCAGACCGTGAACCGCGACGTCGATCCCCGCTTCCACGGCCTGCTCACCGAGTTCGGGCGGCGAACGGGCTATCCCATCCTGCTCAACACCTCCTTCAACATGCGGGGGGAACCGATCGTCTGCGACGCGAGCGACGCGCTGGCCTGCTTCGTCCGCTGCCGCATCGACGTGCTCGTGCTGGAGGACCTGATCATCCTCCGCGAGGACACACCGGCGAGCTGGGCCATCGCCGAAGCGGCCATACCGCGTCACCCGCCGGTGTCGCGCAGCGACAGCTACACGTTCTTCTGAAAGGGGGACGCCATGAAGCCTGCTGACCACCTCGCCCGATTGCTCTCGGACACGCGTGGCGCCGAGATCCTCGCCGAGCTGCAGAAGGTCATGAGAGGGCCCGGCGTCACCACCGCGCCCGAGCCGTCGAACGGCGTCGGCGTATGGGACACCGAGGCGACCGACGAGGGCGTCGCCCTGCGACGGCGCGAGAACACCGTCGACTGGTGGCGCTGGGCCGACGTGCCGTACGTCCCCCCGCCCGCAGGGCGCCGCCGGGTGGCTCTGGTCGGCGAATCCGTGGCGCGCGGCTGGCTGCTGGAGCCCGGGTTCACCCCGGCCCAGGCCCTCGGCCGGCTGCTGGCCGACTCCCAGGTGGTGGACCTGGCCCGCAGCAACATCGACATCTGGATGCTGCGGGAGACCCTGCACGCGTTGCCTTCCATCGAGCCGGACGTCGTCGTGCTCTTCGCTGGCAACAACTTCACGTTCGCGCCGCTCGACGACGGCTACCGCGACGTGCTGGCCGCCGCCGTACGCCGCGGCGGATACCCCGAGATGCGCAGGACGTACGTGGAGAACGTGATCCTGCCCGAGGTCGACCTGTTGCTGGAGGACCTGGCGCGGCTCCGCGACACCAGCGAGATCGTCCTCGTCGTGCCGGAGAGCAACCTCGCCGGCTGGACGCCGGCGGCCGAGATCGAGGTGCCCGTCCTGCCCGAGGTGGACCTGCGCTCCTGGTACCTCCTGCGTTCCGACGCGCTCGCCGCGCTGGCCGCGGGCGACTGGGATCGCGCCGCCGCCATCGCCGCCAGGATGGTGCAGCTCGACCGCGGGCTCAGCCCCGTGTCGTGGCACATCAAGGGCCAGGCGGCGCTGGGCACGGGCGCGGGCGCGCAGGCACGCGACGCCCTGGAGCGGGCCAGGGACGCCACGCCGGGACTGCTGCTCGACCACGTATCCGGAGTGATCACCCCCATCCGCCGCCGGCTGCTGGACTTCGCCGCCGCCCACGGCGTCCGGCACGTGGACGCGGCCCGGGCGCTGTCCTGGGACAGGCTCCCCGAGCTGCCGGACCCCGCCTGCTTCCTCGACCACATCCATCTCAGCGACGAGGGCATCGAGCGGGTCATGGCCCAGGTCGTGGACGCCATCGCAGAACTGCCCCCGGGGAGCACGCCGCCGGGCCAGGGCGCCTCGCCGCGCGTCCGTGCCCTCGGCCGATCCCTCGCGGCGGGCTACCGCGCGCTGCGCGAGCAGCCCGCCGACGCGGTCCGCGAACAGCTCGAGCTGGCCCTGGCGGCCGACTCCGAGGGCGCCAGGCAGGTCATCGAGCGCTACCTCGACGTGCTCGAGACACCCGGACCTCGCTGGACGCACCCGGCCCTCGCCGACCTGCACGCCGACCCGCAGACCAGGCAGGTGTGCTACCAGATCGCGCAGACGCGGGAGCACTCGAGCGGCTACTGGACCTTCCGCGACGTGGTCCAGGAGGTCCTGGGACGGCGGACCGACCCGGAGACCTGCCGCTGGCAGTGCATCGACCTGCTGGGAGTCACCGACGGTCGTGCTTTCCGCGCCCCGAACTTCGTGCCGGGCAAGGCGTACTACGAAGCGACCAAGGCGCGCACGACCCTCCACATGGCTCTGGCCGCCGCCGAGGGTGGCTGGCTGCGTCTGGTGCACCGCCTCCCGAGCGGGACCGCCTGGGTCAGTGTGAACGGAGTACCCGTCGGCGAGCTGCCCCAGGCCGCGACCTGGTGCCGCACGGCCCTGCAGATCCCCGCCGCCGCCACGCGCGAGGGAGTGAACTCCGTCGAGATCGCCTGGCCGGTGCCGAAGACGGCGTACGAGGACGCCGTCGAGGCCGACGCCTCCGCGCTGGCCCGCAGGCTCTTCCCCCGGATGCTGCCTGTCTTCGGCGCTCTCTACACGGCGACGTTCGAGTCGTCCGGCGCGCGAGGGGACGAGGAGGCCGTCCGCGCCTCGCGGGTGAGCGCGTCAACGGGATGGAAGCAGCCCGTAGAACCAGCGAAGTAAGTCCTCAGAGTAGGGAGCCCTCCAGCGGGGCTCCCTACCTGTTCGGTGCCGTGTAGTGCGAGTTGACGGCGGGCTGCCCGGTGTAGTTCGGGCCGACCTGATCATCGGCTCCCACAAAGCGGTACGGCAAGCGGACCTCCCGCCTGCCGTGGCTACGAAGGCGCCGGTTGCGGGTGTCGTAGTCCAGCCCGGCCTCCCGCAGGGCACGGACAAACCTTGGCCCCGCCGGAGCCCCGTCCGCCCGCCGGACGCTACGGGCATCGAAGTTGGCCACGAACAACCCGTCCTCGGTCAACCACCGCACCGCCCTACTGATCACGCCGAGCTTGTCGCCCACGTAGTGCAGCCCGTGCACGCAGGTGATCAGATCGAACGC
Organism: Nonomuraea sediminis; assembly: GCF_018531495.1. Lineage (GTDB taxonomy): Bacteria > Actinomycetota > Actinomycetes > Streptosporangiales > Streptosporangiaceae > Nonomuraea > Nonomuraea sediminis. The sequence continues at coordinate 837,316 of NZ_JAHDTI010000004.1, read as the reverse complement.
AGCATCAGGCTCCCATGCCGTCACCGACGCAGTGATCAGCTGAAGGCGAGGCGGACGCGGCGGGACGGCGAAGAAGTCCACCAGGTCCACTCCGACGATCTCCACGTCACCGGTGACCGTGTCCGCCGCCTCGGACAACGCGTTGCCGGTGCCGCAGCACAGATCCAGCCACCGCGCGCCAGGCCGTGACGCCAGGAACGCGGCGACATCCACGCCCAGCTCGCGCCGGTAGGCGCGCAGCCGGCGCTCACGGTTCATCCGGTTGTTGGCCACCACCGACGACCGCTCGAGCGCCTCATGATCGAGAAGGCCCACCTGCACACGCTAGCCCGCAATCGCCACTTCCCGGGCAAGTCGCCGCGTACTCGGGTGAGCCGCCGATCACCTGAGCGGCCACCGATGGTCCTGCCATCCTGAACCACCTCATGGCGGATCACACAGCAGCTCTGGCAGCCTTCGGACGAGTACGCGCACTCGCCGCAGCCCACGATGCCGCCCTCGACACCGCCACCCGCCTCATGCACGCCCACGCCTGGATCGGCGGCGGCGCCCCCACCTTCACCGCCGATCTGACCCAACGGCGTACAGCTCTGCAGGCCGCCTTCACCGACGCGCTGCGCGCGCTGGCCGACCTGGTCGTACGGCACGGCGGCCCCGCACCCGGCCTACCCGCCCTGACCTCCCCGGTGACCGCGATGAGCGCTCCATCCGGCGCCTTCCAGGGCATCGATCCCCGCGCCATGACCGCTCTCGTCTCCGCCCTCGACCACGCCGGCCACACCCTCTCCGCCGCCGGAGCTCAGCTCGCCGGCGAACTGTCCGCCCAGGGTCTGTCTGCCCAACCTGGGCAGACCGTCGGCGACATCGCCCGCTGGGCTGCCACCCATGGTGAGGACCTACGCCGCCGGTTGACCCGCATCCAGCAAGCCGTGCCGTGGACCTTGTTGCCCGTAACAGTGGCCGCCTACGGGCTGTTCGGCGCCGGCGCGACAGACCGCCACGGCATCACCGCCACGCTCGACCGTCTCGCCGTAGGAGACGTGCAGGCGATCCGTGCGCTGCTTGCCCTCCAGGAGCAGGGAAACGAGGGGTCCTTGGCCGCGCGCGTGAATGCCTGGTGGCAGACCCTCGACACGACCCTGCGACAGCACCTCATGGCGCTGCCCGGCTTCGGGCTGCTCAACGGGCTTCCCGCCGGCGTCCGCGACCAGTCCAACCGGCACTGGCTCACCGCCGAGAAGGCCAGATCGACCCGAGAGCTCGACGCCGCCACTGCCGAGGCCCGAAGCAACCCCGTCGCTCTCGGGCGCTGGGAGCACCTCGCCGACCAACTGCGGCGCATCCAGCTCATCGAGAAGGAACTCCAGCCGGCCCCCGGCTACCCGCAACCGCTGCTCCTCGGCTTCGACCTGGTCGGACTGGGCAGGCTGATCGTCTCCTGGGGCGACCCCGATACCGCCGACATCACCGTCACCAACGTCTCCGGCCTCACCAGCAAGCTCGACACCGTCCACGGCGACCTGCAACAGGCGCGCGCCCTGTGGCAGCAGGCCGCCAAGACCAGCGGCGACCGCACCATCGCCTGCATCACCTGGTACGGCTACGACGCACCCCAGATCGACCCCACCCTCCTCAACCCGACCACGTCCGTCGCCTTCGAAAGCGCCGCCGCACGTGGCGGCGCATCCCTGGCCGCCTTCCAGGACGGCCTCCACGCCGCCCACCAGCCTTCCGGTACGGCACGCGCCGTCGTCATCGGCCACAGCTACGGCTCGCTGACCACCGGCCACGCCGCCACGCTCCGCCCCGGCAAACTCGCCGACGACCTGATCCTGGTCGGCAGCCCCGGCGTCGGCGTCGACCACGCCGCCGACCTGGGAGTGGATCCCCAGCATGTCTGGGTCGGCGAAGCCGGTGGCGACCCCGTCGCCGCGCTGGGCAGATTCGGCGCAGATCCCGGGCACCACTCCTTCGGCGCCCAACACTTCCCGGTCGGCAGAACCGTATGGACCGCCGCCCACAGCAGCTACTGGGACCGCGACTCCACCTCCCTACGGAACATGGGCCGCCTCATCAACGGCCAGTACGACAAGCTCACCGCTCCGGAGAGCCCGCTCGGCCGTCCACAGATGCTGGCTCCTGACCTCGCCCCCGACCTAGCCCTTCGACTCCAGCAGGTGACGCCACCATGACTGCCATCCCTCATGCCGCGCGCGCCCTGGTAGCCCTACTCCTCCTCACCGGATGCACCGTGAACGACCACACCATCACCCAGGACCAAGCAACCGCCCGTGTCGAGCAGCTCATCAAAGACACCGCTGCCGCTCTCAGACCCGAGCCTCGCCTCGAACTCATCCCCCACGGCACAGGGCCGGAGGAGTGCACCCACGACAGCGAGCCACCAGGCAAGGTCACCATCAACCGTGCCTACTGGCTCCGCGAGATCCCCAAGAGCGAGAACATGAACATCTCGCGCCAGGTCCGCGCCTACTGGCAGGCGCAGGGACACCGCATCGTCGCCTCCGGCAAGCCAGATAACCCCGACCTCAGCGGCGAGTCCCAGCCGGACGGGTTCATCCTCGCCCTCACCTGGGCGGAAGGCGACGATCTCTTCCTCGCCGCCACCTCAACCTGCGTCTGGCCCGACGGAACAGCCCCACCGGACGGGCGCTGAGGACTGCCTGATCCAGGCGCCGCGGTCTCGTCCATCACGGAGAGCCCCAATCGGGGGGAACCGCACCACCCAGCAGGCGGGGCGTCAAACGAAGAAACCCCAGCTCACGTCCACGAGAGCTGGGGTTTCCTGCGGTGCGCCGCCAGGGACTCGAACCCCGGACCCGCTGATTAAGAGTCAGCTGCTCTAACCAACTGAGCTAGCGGCGCGCAGCGATGAATATACCGGCCCGCGGCATCCTGGTCGAATCGGTATGCTAGAACAACATTCGGTCCGATCTGGAGTGCCTATGTGGTTCGACTCGCCCGCCGACGTGTCGCGGCGGCTGGCCGGCGTGGACTATCTCTCCGACGACGCCATCTCCACGAGCGTGTTCCTGGCCGCAGCTCTGGGCAAGCCGCTGCTGGTCGAGGGACCCGCGGGCGTGGGCAAGACGCAGCTGGCCAAGGCCGTGGCGCAGGCCACGGGAAGCGAGCTGGTCAGGCTCCAGTGCTACGAGGGCCTGGACGAGGCCAGGGCGCTCTACGAGTGGAACTACAAGAAGCAGCTGCTGCGCATCCAGGCCACCAGCGCCGACGACGACATCTTCGGCGAGGAGTTCCTGCTCGAGCGCCCGCTGCTGAAGGCGATCAGGGCCACCCACCCGACGGTGCTGCTGATCGACGAGATGGACAAGGCCGACGTCGAGGTCGAGGGCCTGCTGCTCGAGCTGCTGTCGGACTTCCAGGTGACGATTCCCGAGCTGGGCACGATCACGGCGGCGCGCAAGCCGTACGTGGTGCTGACCTCGAACGCGACCAGGGAGCTGTCGGAGGCGCTCAAGCGACGCTGTCTGTACCTGCACATCGAGTACCCCACGCCCGAGCGGGAGCGGGACATCCTCATGAAACAGGTCCCGACGATCACGCAGAGCCTGGCCGAGCAGCTCGCCAGGACCGTGGCCACGCTGCGGGCGCTGGAGCTGAAGAAGGCGCCGTCGGTGGCCGAGACCGTCGACTGGGCCAACACGCTGCTCGCGCTGGGCCGCGACGACCTGGACGAGGCGACGATGGCGGGCACGCTCGGGGTGGTGCTCAAGCACGTCTCCGACCAGACGCGGGCCGTCAAGGAGCTCGGACTGCCCGATGTCGCTGATCGATAGGCACATCGGGTTCGTGCACGCGCTGCGCGAGGCGGGGCTGCCAGTGTCGCTGGCCGAGGGGCTGGACGCGGCCCGCGCGCTGCAGGTGATCGACCTGGCCGAGCGCGAGTCGCTCAGAGCGGCCTACGCGGCCACGCTGGTGAAGAAGCCGGCCTATCGCCCCGGGTTCGACGTGCTGTTCGACCTGTGGTTCCCGCCGTCCACGACAGGCCTGTACGGCCAGCGGTCCCAAACCCCGATAAATCCGGAAGAGGCGACCGTCGAGGAACTCCGCGACTACCTGGCCGACCTCCTCGACGGCTCGACGGACCCCGAGCTGCGGGAGTTCGCCCGAGCCATGGTCGAGCGCTTCGGCCGCCAGCCCGCGGGCCCCGGCAGGCAGAACTGGTTCTCCTACAGCGTGATGCGGGCCCTGTCGCCGGAGACGCTGATGGCCAGGCTCCTGCAGAACGTGCTCAGAGGCGGCCTGGAGGAGAAGACCACGCGCCAGCGGGTGAACGACAACATCAAACGCTTCGAGGACGCGGTCGCCGCCGACGTCAGGCGCAGGATCGCCGAGGACGCGGGCATCGAGCGGATCGCCCGCTCCGCCGTACGCCCGCCGCTGGACCAGATCGACTTCCTGCGCGTCACCAAGGCCGACCTGGCCAGGCTGCGCAGGGAGGTCTACCCGCTGGCCCGCAGGCTGGCCGCCCGCCTGACGATCAAGCACAAGCACGGCAAGCGGGGCAGGCTCGACTTCCGCCGCACGATGCGCGCCTCGCTGCAGAGCGGCGGCGTGCCGCTGACCACGCATTTCAAGCCGCCGCGCCCGCACAAGCCCGAGCTGGTCGTGCTGTGCGACACCAGTGACTCGGTGTCGACGTTCGCGCACTTCACGCTGCTGCTCACCTACGCGCTGCGCGAACAGTTCACCAAGGTCAGGGCGTTCGGCTTCGTCGACACGATCGACGAGATCACCCGCTTCTTCGTCCCCGGCGCCGACGTGGTGGACGCCATGACCAGGCTGGCGAACGAGGCGAACATGGTGCGGTTCGGCCGCACCAACTACGGCCACGCCTTCGAGGAGTTCACCGAGAAGTACGGCGAGGCCATCGGCCCCAAGACGTCGCTGCTGATCCTCGGCGACGCCCGCTCGAACTACCAGCCGCCTGCCCTGGACACGCTGAAACGGCTCACCGCCGGGGCCCGCCACGCCTACTGGCTCAACCCGGAGCCGAGGCAGCAGTGGGACACCGGCGACTCGATCGCCACCGACTACGGCACCGTCGTCCCCATGACCGAATGCCGAAATGTCGCCCAGCTGACGGCGTTCATCGAGGAGCTGGCCTAGGACTTCAGCAGCTCCCGCGCCGCGGTCCTGGACAGCAACTCGATCTGCTCGTCGTCGAGCACGCGCTCGCTGGCCGCGATGATCACCTTGGCCGCCTTCCGGGGCTTGAGCAGCGTCAGGCCCTCGGCCGTGAGGATCCCGCCGCGCGGCAACTGCCCGCAGTGGACGGCGAGCAGCGGCGTGATCGTGACGGGCACCCTGGTCTCCCGCGTGAGCACCTCGGCGAACGCGGACGCGGTGTCGACCAGTGGTTTGGCCACCTTGGTGCCGTACTTCTCGCCGAAGAACAGCCGCCCGCCGTACGTCGCGATCTCCGTGTCGGGACTCCACGACTCGTTGTCCACGATCCACACGCCACCGGGACCGATCACCAGGTGATCGATGGAGGCCTGACCCCTGATCGCGCGCCCGTCGAGCACGCTGTAGCCGCGCTTGCGCAGCGCGCGGCGCAGCAGCTTGCCGGTGATCTGCTCACCGCGCCGTTTACCCCGCCACACCGCCGTCGCGGCGAAGCTCCGCCAGCTCACGTACCAGTCGATTCCCGCCACGACCGCCGCGAGCGCCAGCCCGTAAACCGCGGCGCCCGCCAGATCGAAGCGGAGAGCCAGCGCGAAGCCGGCCACTAAGCCGACGGCCGCCTTGATGGCCCTGGACCGCCTTCGGCCCTTGGCACCCTCGCGCCAGTACGTCTCGAAGTACCACTGAGGGGATGCTCCAGTGAACTTCGGGTCCTGCTGCACATAGATCGACCCACCGGGCACGGCAAACTCCCCGAGTTCATCGCCAATACCAGGATCTGCAACGCCGAAGATCCCTCGCCGGTCAAGGTCATACCCAGCCGGAACAAAGGCCATCCTAAGGTGAGGGAAATAACACCCGCGAGACCCATCTACCGACCAGTCGGTATGCTGGTGGGTGTGAAAGATGAGCCGGTACGGCAGAGGTTGCTAGGGGAGGCCACCCGCCTGTTCGCCGAGCGCGGTTTCGAAGGCACCTCGGTGCAGGAGATCGTGCTCGCGGCCGGAGTCACCAAGGGGGCCATGTACCACTACTTCGACTCCAAGGATGATCTGCTCCACGAGATCTACGGCCGCGTGCTGCGCATGCAGATGGAGCGGCTGACCAGCATCGCCGACGGGCCGGGCACGGTCGCGGAACGGCTGCACGCGGCCGCCGCCGACGTGGTGGAGACCAGCACGGCCAACCTGGACGACACGAAGATCTTCTTCCGCTCGATGCACCTGCTGGCGCCCGAGACCCAGAAGAACGTGCGCGCCGACCGCCGCCGCTACCACGAGCGCTTCCGCGACCTGGTGGCCGAGGGGCAGCGTGAGGGCGTCTTCAGCGACCGGGTCCCGGCCGAGATCGTGGTCGACTTCTTCTTCGGCTCGGTCCACCACCTGGGCACGTGGTACCACGCGGACGGGCCGCTGACCGGCGCCCAGGTGGGCAAGCACTTCGCCGACCTGCTGCTGACCTCACTCAGGTCCGGGGAGATCGGCTAGCTCGGCCAGGGCCTCCCGGTGGTCGCCCGGGGTGCCGAGCGCGATCTCGGTGGCCTTGGCGCGCTTGAGGTAGAGATGGATAGGGTGCTCCCAGGTCATCCCGATGCCGCCATGTAGTTGCAGCGCCTCTTCCGCGGCGTGCACGGCCACCGCCGCGTTCCAGGCCTGGCTCACCGCGACCTGCCTGGGTGAGGGGTCCACGATCACGCCGCGGGCGGCGGCCCTGGCGCGGACCACGTCCAGCCACAGATCGGCCAGCCGGTGCTTGACCGCCTGGAACGACCCGATCGGGCGGGCGAACTGGTGCCGCTCCTTGACGTAGGCGAGCGTCGTGTCCAGGCACCACTCGGCCACGCCGAGTTGCTCGGAGGCCAGCATCCCCGCGCCGAACCTGAGCGTCTGCGCCAGGTCGCACGGGCCGAGCGGGGTCGCACCGCCGTCCAGGGTGACGGTCGCGACCGGCCGCGTGAGGTCCAGCGACGGCTTCACCTCGACGCGCGCCCCCTCGACCTGGTGCAGCGTCCCGTCGACGACCACGAGCAGCACGTCGGCCACCTCGGCCCCCGCCACGTTCGTCACGGTTCCCGTGAGGGCTCCGCGACCGGGCGCGTACGGCGACGCGGCGAAGGAGACCACGAGCGCCGCGGTCTTCTCCCCCGCGGCCAGCTCCCTCAGCAGGTCAGCGGCGCCCGCCTGGAGCAGGGCGTGCGTGGCCAGCACCGAACTGGTGAAGAACGGCACCGGCGCCACTCCCCGCCCCAGCTCCTCCAGCACGACGCCCACCTCGGCGGCCGACGCGCCGGCCCCGCCGTACTCCTCGGGGACGAGCAGCCCGGCCACCCCGATCTCGCCCGCGAGGGTCTTCCACAGGTCCAGGTCGTACGGCGAGCCCTCAACCCGCTTCAGCACGGCGGCGGGCGGCAGGCGATCGGCGAGCAGGGCGCGCACGGCGGCGCGCAGCTCCTCCTCGACCTCCGTGTAGAGCAGGGTCATCGAGGCAGGTCCTTCCAGGGCACGTCCTTGTCGATGCGGGGCTCGGAGGGCAGGCCGAGCACCCGTTCGGAGACGATGTTGCGCAGGATCTCCGAGGTGCCGCCCTCGATCGAGTTGCCCTTGGCCCGCAGGTAGCGGTATCCGGCCTCGCGGCCGTAGAAGTCGACGGTGTCGGAGCGGCGGAAGCTCCAGTCGTCGTAGGACAGGTCCCGGGTGAACTCCTGCTCCAGCCCGGACAGCGCCTGGTTGAGCTCGGCGAAGGACAACTTCATGCCCGAGCCCTCGGGCCCCGGCTGGCCGGCGGCGAGCTGCTCCCTGAGCCGGGCCCCTGACAGCCGGGTGACCTCGGACTCCACGTAGAGCGCCAGCAGCCGCTGGTGCAGGTCGTGGGTCCGGTTCTCCGGCCGCTCGCGCCAGGCCTCGACCATGACCTCGAGCATGCCGCGCCGCACGCGGGCGCCGCCGATCGCGACGCGCTCGTTCATCAGCGTGGTCTGCGCGACCCGCCAGCCGTCGCCGACCTGGCCCAGGCGCAGGTCGTCGGCCAGCCGGACACCCGTCAGGAAGACCTCGTTGAACTCGGCCTCGCCGGTGATCTGGCGCAGCGGCCGCACCTCGACGCCGGGCGCGTGCATGTCGCAGACGAAGTACGTCAGCCCGCGGTGCTTGGGCACGTCGGGGTCGGTGCGGGTGACCAGGATGGCCCAGCGGGAGTGGTGGGCGCCGGACGTCCACACCTTCTGCCCGTCGACGATCCATTCGTCCCCGTCGCGTACGGCCCGCGTCGCCAGCGTGGCGAGGTCGGATCCGGCGCCCGGCTCGGAGAAGAGCTGGCACCAGATCTCCTCGCCGGTCCACAGCGGCCGCAGGAAACGCTTCCTCTGCTCGTCGGTGCCGAAGGCCAGGATCGTCGGCGCGGCCATGCCCAGGCCGATGCCCTGCACGGCCGTCGGCTGCGGGGTGCCCGCCAGCGCCCGGTCGACCTCGGCCTGCACGTCCCGCGACAGGCCAAGCCCGCCCAGGCCCTCCGGGTACCACACCCAGGCGAGGCCGGCGTCGTAGCGGGCGCCGAGCCACTCCTGCGGGTCGCCCGCGGGGTCGTGCTCGTCGAGCAATCGGGTGATGCGCTGTGCTACATCCACTTCTTGAGCTCCCTGTGGGCGAGTGACCGCTTGTGCACCTCGTCGGGACCGTCGGCGAAGCGCAGCGACCGCACGCCCGCCCACAGCCCGGCCAGCGGGAAGTCCTGGCTGACGCCGCCGGCGCCGTGCACCTGGATGGCCTTGTCCATGATCCACTCCACGGAGGCGGGGGTGGCGATCTTGATGGCCTGGATCTCGGTGTGCGCGCCCTGGTTGCCGACCGTGTCCATCAGCCAGGCGGTCTTCAGCACCAGCAGCCGCAACTGCTCCACGCGGACCCTGGACTCGGCGATCCAGTCCTGCACCACGCCCTGCTCGGCCACCGTCTTGCCGAACGCGGTCCTTGACAGCGCCCGCCTGCACATCAGCTCGATCGCGCGCTCGGCCATGCCGATCAGCCGCATGCAGTGGTGGATGCGGCCGGGCCCCAGCCTGGCCTGCGCGATGGCGAACCCGCCGCCCTCCTCGCCGATCAGGTTGTCCACCGGCACGCGTACGTCGTCGAAGACCACCTCGGCGTGGCCGCCGTGGTGCCCGTCGTCGTAGCCGAAGACGGTCATGCCGCGCTTGATGTGCAGCCCGGGGGTGTCGCGCGGGACCAGGACCATGGACTGCTGACGGTGCTTGGGCGCGTCGGGGTTCGTCTTGCCCATGACGATGAGGATCTTGCAGTTCGGGTTCATCGCGCCGGAGATGAACCACTTGCGGCCGTTGATGACGTACTCGGCGCCGTCCCTGTCGATCCTCGTGGCGATGTTCGTGGCGTCGGAGGAGGCCACGTCCGGCTCGGTCATCGCGAAGGCCGAGCGGATCTCCCCGTCGAGCAGCGGCTGCAGCCACTCCTTGCGCTGCCACTGGCTGCCGAACATGGACAGGACTTCCATGTTGCCGGTGTCGGGCGCCGCACAGTTGGTGGCGGTCGGGGCGATGCTCGGCGACCTGCCCATGATCTCGGCGAGCGGCGCGTACTGCAGGTTGGTCAGCCCTGCTCCGTGCTCGCCCGGCAAGAAGAGATTCCACAGGCCGCGTTTCCTGGCCTCGTCCTTGAGGTCTTCCAGCAGGGGCGGCTGGCTCCAGCCGCTGGCCGCGGCCTGCTCCTCGAAGGCGGACTCGGCCGGATAGACGCATTCGTCCATGAAGCGCAGGAGTCGCTCGCGAAGGTCTTCGGTGACGGTGTCGAAGGCGAAGTCCATGCTCGTGAGCCTACCGACCGGCCGGTATGCGTGTCGACAGGTGGTCCTCCGCAATCTCCCCCATGTGGCCATAAAGGCTGGTCAAGCGTCCCGATAGGGTGCGGCCATGACCGCGAAGATGCCCGGCCCCGTGGTGCTCGAGAACGACGTCGTGCGCCTGGAACCGCTCACCCTGTCGCACGTGCCGGACCTGTTCGACGCGGGCGGCGGCGACGACGAGCTGTGGCGCTGGATCACCACGACGCCGCGTACCAAGGAGGAGCTGGCCGCGCTGGCGTCCCTGGTGATGACCGAGCACGTGCCCTTCGCGGTGATACTCAAGGCCACGGGCCGCGCGGTGGGCTGGACCACCTACATCGACGTGCCCGGGTTCGACGACAGCGTCGAGATCGGGTGGACCTGGTACGGCCGGGCGGTCTGGCGTACGGCGGTCAACACCTCGTGCAAGATCCTGCTGATCGACCACGCGTTCTCGCTCGGCTACAACCGGGTGATGCTCAAGACCGACCACCTCAACCTGCGCTCGCAGGAGGCGATCAGGCGCATCGGCGGCGTGCACGAGGGGACCCTGCGCCGGCACAAGAAGCGTCCCGATGGCACCTGGCGCGATTCGGTGTATTTCGGCATCCTCAAGGAAGAATGGCCACACCATCGGGATCGTCTGAACCGTTAGCCGAAGGGCGGCGTCAAACCCCGCATGACTGATCGGCTGGGAGGCTACTGGTTGGGCGCCCGGCTCGGCAGCGGCGAGGTGTTCGAGGCCTACGACGAGTCGGGGCAGCGCCGTGCCCTGCGCGCCCTGCCGGTGGACTCCGACGCCGCCAAGGCCGCCCTCCAGGTGCACTCCCTGCACGTGGCCGACCTGGTCGAGGTCGCCACGACCTACCTGGTCAGCGAGTACGTCGAGGGGATGAGCCTGCGGCGGGTCGTCGACGAGCACGGCCCGTACGCCGTCGGCGACCTCTACCGCCTGGCGACCGCCACGGCGACGGCCCTGGCGGCCATCCACGAGGCCGGCGCGGTGCACGGGTCGCTCGATCCCGGCCGGGTGCTGCTCACCGATTCGGGTCCGCGGCTCATCGGGCTGGGCGTCGCCTCGGGCGAGCCCGCCGACGACGTGTACGCCTGGGGGCAGGTGCTGCTCTACGCCGCGCGCGGGGCGGAGCCGCTCGACCGGCAGTTGCGCGGGCTGGCGGCCGCGGCCACCTCCAGGGACCCCAGGAAACGGCCCGGCGCCAGGCAACTGCTGTTGTCACTGCTCGACGCGCCGCAGTCCCAGCAGGGCCGGCTGCTGCCGCCCGAGCCGGTCCACGATCCCGGTCTCGGGGGGCTCGCCGAGGAGGTCTTCCTCGGGCTCAGCCACCCGGACCAGGGGCTGGTGCCCGAGATCTTCCTCCGCCTCGTCACCACGGACGCCTCAGGGTGCGCGCCGGTCCCCCTGGACGAGCTCCTGTCCGGCCGCACGCCCGACCAGGTCGCCTCCCTCGGCCGCATCCTCACCGCGTACGGCGAGGCCACCCTGTTATCCGTGCCGCCCGACGACGCGGAGGGCGGCACGGTGGAGGTGGTGTGGCCCGCGCTGTTGTGGGCCTGGCCGCGGTTACGGGAGTGGGCGGAGGCGGAGCGGGTCGGGCTGGCCGTACATCGGGATCTGGCGCGGGCGGCGCGGCGGTGGGAGGGTGGCGGGCGGCGGGACGCCGAGCTGTACCGGGGCGAGCGTCTCCGGCAGGCGCTGGCGTGGGCGGCCAGCGGCCGGCGGCACCTGACACTGAACGCCGACGAGCAGCGCTTCATCGACGCGGGGATCGCGGCCGGGCGCCGGCGGGGGCGGCTGGCGGTGCTGGCAGCGGTGGTGTCCGTGGCGCTGGTGGCGGCGGGCGTGGCGATCTGGCAGAGCGGCTCGGCCGAGGACCGGCTGGACCACGCGATGGCCCGGGTGGCGGCCTCCCGGGCGGAGGCGGTACGGCTGGCCGACCCGGTCCTGGCGCGCGAGCTGAGCCTGGCCGCGTGGAGCCTGGCGCCGGTGACCGAGGCGCGGCGGGCGCTGGCCCGCTCGGACGCCGACGCGGCGGTGGGCGTCTTCACCGACCCGCACGCCAACGACCGTTCCGTCTACGCGATCAGCGACGACGGCGGCAGGCTGGCCGCGCTGACCGACGGCACGCTACGGGTGTACGACCTGCGGACCGGCGCCGAGATCGCGCAGTCGCCTGGCCCGGAGCAGAGCGTGCGGGCGATGGCCTGGTCGCCGGTCTCCGACACGCTCGCCCTGGTCGGCGTGGATCGGACCTACCTGTGGAGCAGCGCGTCGGGGATGGGCCCCGCCTTCGGCCGCGGGCTCGGTGCGCCCGGCCAGCAGACGGCGTGGTTCAGCCCAGGCGGCGGGCTGCTGTTCGCCGCGGCCCGGCAGTCGGGCGAGCGCTGGGTGTGGGACCTGCGGATGCGGCGCTCGGTCTACGCCGATGACGACGTGGTGGTGGGGCCGCGCGACGCGGTGGCGCTGGAGTTCGCGGGCAAGGGCTCGTCCGTGCGGCGTTACCCCTCGGGCGCGCGTACGGCGGCGCCGTGGCTGGACCGGATGCCGTGGGAGTACACGGTCTTCGCGCCCGACGGGGAGCGGGTGGCGATCGCCGAGGAGACCGGCGTCCAGGTCTACCGCCTCGACGGGGTGCCCGTGCTGCCGGTCCGGCTGCGTCCCTCGCCCGGCGCGCTGCGTTTCAGCGCGGACGGTCAGCTGCTGGCCAGCACGGACAACGACCGGCTGCGCGTGTGGCGCCTGGCCGACGGCGCTCTGGTGGCCGACCGCCAGGTCCCCACCGCCGCGGACCGCCCCGCCCAGGCCCGCCTCGACGCCTCGGGCCGCTGGCTGCGCGTCCTCGCCGGGCGCGGCACGGTCCTGACGATCGACCTGGCCCACGCCGCCTCCCCGGTCCCTCCCGAGCAGGCCGCCGCCACGATCTGCACCCACTACGGCCCGTTCACCGAGTCCGACTGGAACCACCACCTGCCCGAGGTCCCCTACCACCCCCTGTGCCCCCACGACTGACCCAAGGGCCGGACCTGGGCACCGGGCCTTTCAGGCGCAGGGTCGGTTGGGCTGTTCGTCGGCGATGTCGGCGCTCCGTATGGCGAGCAACCAAGACGTGCTTTTCTGTCGTCCGCGCCTGGCATCCTCTGTCCTGCCCAACCCCCAGCGCGCGAGGAGCAGCCGGATGACCCCCGAAAACTATGCTTGGTTCGACGGGCACGATGAGGCCTTGGCGATGGCGTTCTGCATCGCCTTCGTGCGGGGCCTCACCCCGGCCGAGGCCTTCGCCCGGCTGGACATCACCCCCGAAGAGGAAGCCGAAGTAGAGGATCTGCTCGACGAGGGCGCGATCACGGCGAGCGCGGTCGAGGGCGGCACGATCCTGGTCGAGCCGAACGGTTTCGCAGGCACGCTGGACACCGTGGCCAAGCGTCTGTCGCCGGGAACGGTGATGGCTTCGGTGTTCCTGAACGTCAACGCCGACCAGCAGTTCGTTTACGCCGCGGACGGGCAGGTGGTGACCCAGTTCGAGCCCGACTACCCTGACGCTCGCTCCGGCGCGGACGAGAATCGGCTGCTCCCGTCCATGATCGAGCTGGGCATGCCCACCGAGAATGCCGACACCGAGGAGGACTGGGGCGATCCGATCCTGATCGCTTTGGCACTGGCTGAGCGGGTGACCGGGGTACGGCTGACGCCGCAGGCGATAGACGAGCCGGAGCTGATCGGCTCCACTGCGCATCTGACATGACCTCCGGCCTGGCAGCCGGTCGGGAGAACCACGCCAACTCCCTTGGCTGCACGGCCGCAGGCGCTCGGTGGGCGGCCAGGACGTACGCCCGCCGGGCTGTCCACCAGCCGGCCGTCAGAGATCAGGAAGCGGCTTCGTGGCGATCGTGTGCGCCTCGTCCGGCTCCAGCCCGAGCATGAGCAGGAGCCGCTCGGCGAGTTCGTCCCAGGCGTCATCGCCCACGGCCTCGGGAGCGGCAAGGGACAGGTGGATCAGGGTGAGGATGGAGCCGAGCGTGGCGGCCAGCCCGACGTGCGGGTCGATGGCGCGGAACCGTCCGGTTTCGCCGCCCTCGGCGAGGATGCTGTGCACCCGTCCCGCGATGCCGTCCTCGGCACGGAGGTACGGCAGGCCGTACCTGTCGAGCACCTGGACGAGTTGCGGATCGGCGCCCACCAGCCGTGCACCGAAGCGAATCGACGTCGCGAACGCCTCGGCGGGGTCGTTCATCCCCTGCCGCAGCCGGTCGAGGATCACGCCGACCTCCTCGAGCGCGTCGAGGATGGCGGCACGGAAGAGGTCGGCCTTGCTGTCGAAGTGGTTGTAGAACGAGCCGAATCCGACGTCGGCGAGCTCGGTGATCTCCTGGATGCTCGCCTGCGGCAGGCTGTCGGTCTCCGCGAGCAACGCACGGGCGGCGACCAGCAGCTTGCCGCGGGTCTCCGCCTTACGCCGCTCCAGCCGCGAACTCATGAGCCACAGTATAGGCATCACATGTGATGTAAACATCAGTTTTGGATTCGGCGTCAGATTCTGATGAAACCATCACATACCGTGGAGGCGTCCCGAAGGAGGTCTTTCATGAGCGCATATGAGGCGATCCCTCAGCCGAAGCCCCACCCTCTGCTGGGGAACCTGCCCGACATGGACAAGGAGGTCCCGATCCGGGGGCTCATGCGACTGGCCCGCGAGCACGGTCCGGTCCTCAAGCTCGGCCTGCCCGGCCAGAGCCTGATCCAGGTGAGCAGCCAGGAGCTCGTCACGGAGCTGTGCGACGAGAGCCGGTTCGAGAAGAAGCTGCACGCTCCCCTGGTCCAGGTCCGCGACTTCGCCGGGGACGGCCTGTTCACCGCCGACACCGTCGAGCGGAACTGGGGCAAGGCGCACCGCGTCCTGATGCCCGCGTTCGGTCCCGCCGCGCTGCGCCCGATGTTCGACGGCATGGCCGACATCGCCGAGCAGCTCCTGCTCAAGTGGGAGCGCCAGGGCGAGAACCAGGTGATCGACGTCGCGGACAGCTGCACCCGGCTGACGCTCGACACGATCTCGCTGTGCGCCTTCAGCTACCGGTTCAACAGCTTCTACGCCGAAACGATGCACCCGTTCGTCGGCGCGATGGCCGACGCGCTCACCAAGTCCGGGGAGCGCACCCAGCGCTTGCCGTTGCAGAACCGGCTGATGCTGCTGACCCGCCGGCAATACGAAGAGGACAAGAGCGTCATGTACGCGATCGCCGACGAGCTCATCGCCGAGCGGCGGCGCAACCCCTCGCCGGAGGGCCGGCACGACATCCTCGACACGATGCTCCACGCGACCGACCCGGAGACCGGGGAACCGCTCGACGACGAGAACGTCCGCTACCAGATGGTCACCTTCCTCATCGCGGGCCACGAGACCACCAGCGGGTTGCTCACCTTCACCCTCTACGAGCTGCTCCGCAACCCGGACACCCTGACCAGGGCCCGCGAGGAGGTCGAGCGCGTGCTCGGCGACCGGGCGCCCCGCTACGCGGACCTCACCAAGCTGGGCTACCTCGACCAGGTGCTCAAGGAGTCGCTGCGGCTGTGGCCGACCGCACCCGCCTTCGCGGTCAAGCCACTCGAGCAGGAGACGACGATCGGCGGGCGCTACCGGGTGACCAGGGACGACACCCTCCTGGTGCTGACCCCGGCGCTGCACCGCGACCCGGCCGTCTGGGCGGACCCTGAGCGGTTCGACCCGGACCGGTTCTCCTTCGACAAGGCCCAGCAGCTGCCGCCTGACGCGTGGAAGCCGTTCGGCAACGGGGTTCGCTCGTGCATCGGCCGGGGTTTCGCGCTGCAGGAGGCCCAGCTGTTCCTGGCCATGCTGCTGCAGCGCTTCGACCTGTTCGCGGCCGATCCCGACTACGAGTTGAAGATCCACCAGACGCTCACGATCAAGCCGGAGGGGTTCGGCATCCGGGTCCGGCGCAGGCCGGTCACGATCACCAGCGAGCCCGGCGCCGCCAAGGCCGAACGGCCTCAGGTCGAGTCCGCCGCCAACGGCATCCCGCTCCGCGTGCTGTACGGGTCGAACGCGGGGACGGCGGAGGCGTTCGCGCAGCGCATCGCGGGTGACGCCCGCCGGCGCGGCTACACCGTGGAGCTCGGCACGCTCGACAGCGCCACGGACGACCTCTCCCCCGAGGGCGCCCTGGTGATCGTCACCGCCTCGTACGAGGGTCTACCACCCGACAACGCCCGAAATTTCGTGACCTGGACGGAGGACCTGCCCTCGCTGGCCGGGGTGAAGTATGCCGTGTTCGGGTGCGGCAACAAGGACTGGGCGCGCACCTACCAGCGCATCCCCACCCTCATCGACGACCGCCTGGCAGCCGCCGGAGCGCAGCGGCTGGTCGAGCGCGGCGAGGCCGACGCGCGCGGCGACTTCTTCGGCGACTTCGACGCCTGGTACGAGCACTTCTGGGAGAAGGCCGGCGCCGAGTTCGGCCAGACTCACGCCGATCCCGCGCCCTCGTCCCAGCTGGAGGTCACGTTCACCGGCGCCATGCGTGACCCGTTGCTGCGCGGCAACGACCTGCGGCTCGGCACCGTCGTCGCCAACCGCGAGCTCGTCGACCTGTCCCGGCCGAACGCCCGCTCCAAGCGCCACCTCGAGATCGCCCTGCCCGAAGGTGCGACCTACCGCACGGGCGACTATCTCGCGGTGCTGCCGCTCAACCCCGCCGCGACGGTCGACCGGGTGCTGTCCCGATTCGCCTTGGCGTATGACGCGCAGGCCATACTCAGTTCCGTCGGGCCGACGTTCCTGCCCACCGACCGGCCCATCGCCGTGGGCGAGCTGCTGGGCTGCTACGTCGAGCTTTCGCAGCCCGCCGGGCGGCGCCAGATCGCACAGCTGGCCGAGGCCACCGCCTGCCCGCCTGAGAAGGCGGCGCTGCTGCGGCTGATCGCCGACGAGCAGACCTACGCCGGCGAGGTGCTCGACCGCCGGGTCAGCGTGCTCGACCTGCTGGAACGCTTCCCCTCGGTGCAGCTGCCGTTCGCGACGTACCTGCAGCTCCTCACCCCGCTGACGCCGCGGCAGTATTCGATCTCCTCCTCCCCGCTGTGGAGTGAGGACCACGTCACGCTGACCGTTGCCGTCCTGTCCGCGCCCGCGCTGTCAGGTTCGGGGATCCATGAGGGCGCCGCCTCCACCTACCTCGCCGGGGCCCGGCCTGGCACCAAGGTGGCCGTCACGGTCCGCCCGTCCAACGTGGCCTTCCACCCTCCGCAGTCGCCGGCGACGCCGGTCGTCATGGTCTGCGCGGGCTCCGGCGTCGCCCCGTTCCGCGGCTTCGTCCAGGACCGAGCCCTTCGTGCCGAAGCCGAGGGTGTGACCCCCGGGCCCGCCCTGCTGTTCTTCGGGTGCGACGCCCGTGACACCGACCTGCTGTACGCCGACGAGTTCGCCCAGTGGGCGCCGGCAGTGTCGCTGCGACCCGCCTTCTCCGAGCAGCCGGAGGGCGAGGTCCGCTTCGTCCAGGACCGCCTGTGGGCCGACCGCGCCGACGTGGTCGAGCTCGTACGGCAGGGCGCCGTGTTCTACGTCTGCGGCGACGGGCGCCGGATGGCGCCGGCCGTCTACGACACGTGCCTGCGCATCTACCGGGACGCCACCGGCGCCACCGCAGAAGAGGCGCAGGCCTGGCTGTCCGACATGGAACGCGACCGCAGCCGCTACGTCGCCGACGTCTTCGCCTGAACCGTCCAGGAGGGACCATGGCGTTATGCGGGTGCTCGGCATCGACGGATGCAAGCGGGGTTGGATCGGCATCGCCGTACAAGGGAAGCTCGCACACGCCTACTTCGCACCGCGGATCGGCGAGCTGGTCTCGGCGGCCACGCAGGACGGGGAGCTCGACGTCGTGTCCGTCGACATACCGATCGGCCTGCCTGATCGCGGGCGCAGGGAGGCCGACGTCCTGGCCAGGCAGGCAGCAGGCGCACGCTGGGCGTCGGTGTTCATGACGCCGACCCGGGCGGCGCTGGAGGCCGAGGACTATGCGGCTGCGGTCGCGATCAACCGGCGGCTGGCCGGTGAAGGGATCTCGCGGCAGGCATTCGCCCTGAAGGAGAAACTGCTGCAGGTCGACCGGTGGATCGGCCTGACGGATCACAAGGTCGTCGAGGTCCATCCGGAGGTCTGCTTCGCCGAGCTGGCCGGGGCGCCACTGCCGGTCGGCAAGACGACCTGGGCAGGTGCCGAGCGCCGGCGCGCCCTGCTCGAAGGCGCCGGCATCGCGGTTCCCCGGGACCTCGGTACGGCCGGCGCGATGGCGGGCGTGGACGACGTTCTGGACGCCGCGGCCGCGGCCTGGACGGCGCGACGCGTCGCCACGGGCGGAGCTCGCTGCATGCCCTCGCCGCCGCAGACGTTCGGCGACGGCGTCGCCTGCGCCATCTGGGTGTGATCGCACGCCGTACAGCGGTCAGGAGGCGAGGATCCCGGCGAGGAACTCGCGCATCATCGTGGACAGCTCGTCGAGCGTCGGCTCGACGCCCGCGCCCACGATCGCGTCGAACATGATGCCCTCCCCGAAGGCGACGAGCTGCCGCGCGTGCCGCACCGGATCGCGCGACCCCGCGGCGGCCAGCATCGGCACGACGGGATCGCGGAACAGGCGGCCCGCCTTGTCGTAGATCGTGCGCAGCTCGGGCCGCCGCGTCGCCTCCAGGGCGAGTTCGTAGCGGGCCAGCGTGCGCCGCTTGTCCCGCAACTGGGTGTGCAGGATCAGGGCCATCTGCCCGCCCAGGTCCGGGTGTTCGGGCAGCACCGGGCTGTTGAAGACCGCTGCCTCCAGATCGGTCAGCCGCGACAGGGTGAGCTCGAGCAGCGCGGCCCTGGTGCGCGCCAGGTTCGAGGTGGAGCCGGGTGGCAGGCCCGCGATCTCGTCGACGGCGCGGTGGGTGAGCCCGCGCATGCCCCGCTCGGCGAGCAGGGTGATCGCCGCCTCGGCTATCGCGTCTGACCTCTTCACGGAACCCGATACTACACTTGCAGTCCGAACTACAGCCGTAGTATGGTTCAACTACAGACGTAGTTTTCCCTGAGGAGTTGGCGGAAATGCCGAAAGCGGTGGTGATCGGTGCGGGCATCGGCGGGCTGACGGCGGGGCTCGCGCTGCGCGGCGAGGGTTGGGAGGTCACGGTGCTCGAGCAGGCGGACAGGCTCGACCCGGTGGGCTCAGGGCTGGCCATCGCGGCCAACGCGCTGCGCGCCCTCGACACACTCGGCCTGGGCGACCAGGTGCGCAAGCTGTCCAGGCTCCAGGGCCAGGCCGGCATCAAGCGCCCCGACGGCCACTGGCTGGTGCACACGACCGAGGACCTGGCCCAGGAGCGCTACGGCGACTCGGTGGTGGTCATGCTGCGCGCCACGATGGTGGAGCTCCTCGCCGACGCGCTGGGCCCGGTACGGCTCGGCGTCACCGTCACCGCGGTCGATCCCGACGCCGGGACCGTGCACGCCGGGGACGAGGTGCTCGAGGCCGACCTGATCGTCGCGGCCGACGGGATCCACTCGGCCACCCGCAGAGCCCTGTTCCCCGAGCATCCGGGGCCGCGGTATTCGGGCGTGACCGCCTGGCGCGGGCTCGTCCCCCGCTCGGCGCTGCCCGCGGCGCCCATCCGCAGCTCGGAGACCTGGGGCCGCGGGACGGTCTTCGGGCTGCACGAGCTGGCGGGCGACCTGGTGTACTTCTACGCCACCGATCTGTCCCCCGCGGGGGCGGTGCACGCGGACGAGCGCGAGGAGCTGATCAGGCGCTTCGGCGGATGGCACGACCCGATCCCGGCGCTGCTGAACGCCGCCGAACCCGGGCGCATCCTCCGCAATGACGTGTACTTCCTGGACGAGCCGATCCCCGCGCTCCACCGCGGCAAGGCGGCGCTGGTCGGCGACGCGGCCCACCCGATGACGCCGAACCTGGGCCAGGGCGCCTGCCAGGCCATCGAGGACGCGGTCGTCCTGGCCCGCACGCCCCGCCTGGCCGACTACACCGCCACGCGGATGGAGCGCACCAGGGACATCGTGCGCAAGTCGTGGACGATCTGCCGGGCGACCAAGCTGCGCAACCCGCTGGCCGTACGGCTGCGCGACGCGGGCCTGTCGCTGGCCACGCGGCTCAGTTCAGATCTGATGTTGCGGTCAGCGGACGCGATTCTGTCGTGGCGACCACCGGCTTCGAGTGATCAGGAGCCAGGCGCCCGAGCGTGATCGTGCCGCCGATGGTCAGCGCGGCGGCGATCATCGCGGGGATCGCCGTCGACGGGCTCGTGGGCAGCGGCTCCCCCAGCAGGATCGCGCCCGCGAGCACCGAGGTGATCGGGTCGATGACCTGCACGCCCGCGTAGGCGATGCCGAAGTACCCCACCGCGTAGGACCGCTGCAGCAGCACCACCGCGCAGACCAGCAGCACGGGCACGGCCACCGTGAACCAGTGCAGCAGCCGCCCCCAGTCGCCCTGCATGCCGCCGCCCACCACGCGGACGAACGTCGACACGCTCGCGGTCACCACGCCCGCCCCCACGGACAGCAGCAGCGCCTTGGACGGCCCGTGCGCCCGCTTCCCCAGCACCTGGGTGACCAGCACGATCAGCCCGATCACCGCCAGGAAACCGAGCGCCGCCCCGGTGCTCAGCCGCGGCGTCACGCTGTGCTGCGGCACCAGCAGCATCAGCCAGAGCAGCCCCACGGCCACGGCGATCGACCCGAGGATCTCGGCCCGGTACGGCCTGCGCCCGTACATGAACGCGGCGAGCGGGACAGCGAAGACCAGCGTGGCCACGCTGATCGGCTGCACCGCCACCAGCGGCGCGAAACTCAGCGCCACGGCGTGCAGGCACGCTCCGGTGAACCCGATCACTCCGCCGATCCACCACCTGGGGCGGCGGACCAGCCTCAGTGTCGCGCCCTCGGCGACGGCCTCGTACTGCTGCATGGCCGCCCCGACGGCGTATCCCAGCGCCCCCGCCAGCGCGATCAGCACCCCGACCAAGGTCATCGGCGGCTACGCAGGGGTATGGATCCTTCCAAGAGCATTGCCCCAGCTTATGGGGCCGGGAAAGTAGTTAAATCCTTCCTTGGGCCGATATTGCTCACCGCGTTGAGGGGCTAGGAGCGTTCGGGGCAGACGCAGAACAGGTGGCCTTCCGGGTCCTGCAGGACCACCCAGCCGGTGCCCTCCTCGGTGATGCCGGGCTGGAAGTCGGGGCGGGTCGCGCCGAGCTCGAGGTACTCCCCGACCGCCTTCTCCACGTCCGGCACCCGGAAGTCGAGGTGGAACTGCTTGTCCGGCCCCGGCCACACGGCGGGCTTGCGGTCGGGCACGCGGCCGAAGTAGATGTTCGTCGTGCCGTCCCCCACGGCGGCGTACTCGTCCTCCGAGTACTGGATCTCCAGGCCGGTGATCGCGTGGTAGAACTCGGCCATCTTCTTGGGCTCGGCGCAGTCAATGGTGAACGCCAGGAGCTTCGCCTTCGTCGTCATGGCTCAACCCTCCCAGCCATACCTGCCATCCTCTGTCACGTATCCGAAGAAAGCAGGTGGATGCGATAACTTGCGCGGCATGACCGACAATCGCGTGCCGCCGCCTTACGCCGGGGACGAGCGGACGATGCTGAACAACTGGCTCGAATGGCACCGTGGGACGCTCATCATGAAGTGCGAGGGGCTGACCGAGGAGCAGCTCAGGGAGCGTTCGGCTCCGCCGTCCACGCTGTCGCTGCTCGGCCTGCTGCGGCACATGGCGCACGTGGAGCGGGCCTGGTTCCGGCACGTGCTCAACGACGAGGACATTCCGCGCCTGTGGGGCAAGGACACCCGGCAGGACGCCGACTTCGACGACGTGGACACGGCCTCGGCCGAGGAGGCCTTCGCGGTGTGGCAGGAGGAGGTCGAGATCGCCAGGAAGCTGTCGGCCGCCCTGCCCATGGAGGCGATCGGCAAGCGTCAGCGCAACGGCGAGGACGTGACGCACCGCTGGGTCCTGGTGCACATGATCGAGGAGTACGCCCGGCACAACGGCCACGCCGACCTCATCCGCGAACGCGTCGACGGCGTCGTCGGCGACTAGCTTCCCCCAGGAAACAGGTCGAGAGTGTGTGGGCCGAAACGGTAGGTTGGGGCGCATGTCCCGGTTTCTGATCTGCTCTCCGCCCGCCGCCCGCTAGCGGGCGGCCGATCCTGACGTAACCGGGTCCAGGCGATCCGGGGATGGTTGCTGCCCGCGAGACGGGCCGAATCCCAACCATCTCTCGGAGAAGCTTTCATGACGCATGTGTCCGTGCGCCGGGGCGCCGTCTACGTATCCGTCGCCGCTGCCGCGTGG
Source organism: Nonomuraea sediminis (assembly GCF_018531495.1). Lineage (GTDB taxonomy): Bacteria > Actinomycetota > Actinomycetes > Streptosporangiales > Streptosporangiaceae > Nonomuraea > Nonomuraea sediminis. The sequence goes on along the minus strand of NZ_JAHDTI010000004.1, from coordinate 814,942 downwards.
GGCACCGGCGGAGCCGCGGGATCCCTGCTGTTCCAGACCGGCGGCCTGAACGCCGTCGGCGTCTCGTTCTGGCGCTACCTGCTCGGCGCCGTCTTCCTGGCCCTGGTCACCCGGGTCACGCGGGTCCGGGGCCCGCTGGTTCTCGTGGTCGGAGCCGGGATGGCCGTCTACCAGACCGCCTACTTCGGGGCGATCGCCCTGTCGGGCGTGGCGGTGGCGACCGTGGTGACGATGGGTGCCACACCGGTGTTCACCGCACTGGGCGGCCGCGTCCTCCTCGGCGAGCGCCTGGGCCGGGCCGGCTCGCTCGCCCTGGTGGGCGCGCTGACCGGTCTCGTCCTCCTCACCGCCCCCGCGGCCCAGAAGGCGACAGGACAGCTGGGCGGGATCGGGCTCGCGCTGCTGGCCGCCGCCGGGTACGCGGGTGTCACCCTGCTGTCCAGGCGCTTCCGCGGCGACCCGGCCGGCACGGCCGTCGGCGGGTTCGTCGTCGCGGCGGCGTGCCTGCTGCCGTTCGCGCTGGTCGACGGGCTCGTGCCGCGGTTCAGCGCCATGTCCGCCGGGCTGCTGATCTACCTCGGCGCGGTCCCGACGGCCCTGGCGTACGGGCTGTTCTTCCGTGCGCTGACGGCGTTGCGCGCCACCACCGTGTCGATCATCTCGCTCGGTGAAGCCGTGGGGGCCGCTGTGCTGGGCGTGGTGGTGTTCGGCGAGCGGCTGTCCGCGCTCGCCTGGGTGGGCTGCGCCTGCCTGCTCGCCGCGGTCGCGGTGCTGACCGCACGCGCCGACGGGTGAGGCAGGGCGTCTTATGAGTTAAGGTCCGGTACGGCGGCGCCTGCCGTACCGGAGCTCATCAAAACGGGGCATCAGGGGAACGGTGCCGACAGAGCGCGCGTTGGAGGAACTGTGGCCTCGATTTCCGGAATTGTCAGGAGCCTCCTGGACCGTCCAGGGGGCGTGAACCTGACCCCGTACAAGAAGGTCGTCAGGTCCGCCAACGAGCGGGCCGACCGGATCAGGAAGCTCGAGGAGCTCCCGGAACCCGCGATGGACGACCTGGCCGAGTTCTGTGCCGTGGCGCGCGAGGCGGCCGACAGGACCCTGGGCCTGCGGCCCTACGACGTGCAGTTGCTCGGCACGCTGGCGCTGCTCGACGGGAAGGTCGCCGAGATGGCGACCGGCGAGGGCAAGACCCTGTCGGGCGCGATGGCCGCGGCCGGGTACGCGCTGCAGGGCAAGCGCGTGCACGTCATGTCGGTCAACGACTACCTGGCCAGGCGCGACGCGGAGTGGATGGCACCGCTGTACGAGGCGCTCGGCGTGTCGGTCGGCTGGATCGGCCAGAACTCGAGCCCGGACGAGCGGCGCGAGGCCTACCAGAAGGACGTCCTGTACGGCCCGGTCAGCGAGATCGGCTTCGACGTGCTGCGCGACAGGCTGCGGACGGACCCGGCCGAGATCATCGTGCCCCAGCCGGAGGTCGCGCTGATCGACGAGGCCGACTCGGTGCTGGTGGACGAGGCCAGGGTGCCGCTGGTGATGGCCGGCGCCTCCGACGCGGGCACGGCGGTACCGGAGATGGCGGCGCTGGTGCGGACCCTGGTCCGCGGCTACCACTACGAGATCGACGAGCAGGCGCGCAACGTCTACCTGACCCCCAAGGGCGCCGACAGCGTGGAGAACCTCCTCGGCGTCGAGCTCTACGACGAGCACGACCCGGGCACGCTGACCGAGCTGAACCTGGCCCTGCACGCGCACGCCCTGCTGGCCAAGGACGTCGACTACATCGTGCGCGACGGCAAGGTCCAGCTCATCAACCCCAGCCGCGGCCGGGTCGCGCTGCTGCAGCGCTGGCCGGACGGCCTGCAGGCGGCGGTCGAGGCCAAGGAGGCCCTCCCGCCGAGCGAGAAGGGGGAGATCCTGGACTCCATCACCGTCCAGGGCCTCATCCGCCGATACCCCGAAATCTCAGGCATGACGGGCACGGCCGTCGCCGTGAGCGAGCAGCTCGGCGAGTTCTACGGCCTGAAGGTGGCCGTGATCCCGCCCAACAGGCCGTGCGTGCGCGAGGACGAGCCCGACCGCATCTACCCCACGGTCCCCGACAAGGACGCGGCCCTGGTCGAGGAGATCCAGGCCGTCCACGCCACCGGCCGCCCCATCCTCATCGGCACACTCGACGTCGCCGAGTCCGAGAACCTGGCCAAGCTCCTGCAGCGTCGCGGCATGGAGCCGGTCGTGCTCAACGCCAAGAACGACGCGGAAGAGGCCGCGATCATCGCCAAGGCGGGCGAGAAGGACGCGATCACGGTCTCCACCCAGATGGCCGGCCGCGGCACCGACATCCGCCTCGGCGAGGGCGTGGCCGAGACCGGCGGACTCTACGTGATCGGCTCGGGCCGCCACGCCAGCAGCCGCCTGGACGACCAGTTGCGCGGCCGCGCGGGCCGCCAGGGCGACCCCGGCGGTTCGGTCTTCTTCGTCAGCATGCAGGACGACCTGATCACCCAGTTCATCCCCGACGAGCGCCCGCCCGCCGCCGACCCCGACGGGATCGTACGGCACCGCCGCGGCGCCTACCTGGTCGGTCACGCCCAGCGCGTGGCCGAGGGCGTCAACCTGGAGATCCACCGCAACACCTGGCGCTACACCCGCCTGCTCGAGCACCAGCGCGAGCTCATCCTGGAGTGGCGCGACAAGGTCCTGCACAGCGACGCCGCCGCCGAGGCGCTGGCCGAGGCCCATCCCGAGCGCTGGGCGGAGCTGCCGGAGGACACCAGGGACGAGACGGCCAGGCAGATCGTGCTGCACGCGATCGACCGCTGCTGGACCGAGCACCTGGCGTTCCTGACCGACCTGCGCGAGGGCATCCACCTGCGGGCGCTGGGCAGGATGAGCCCGATCGACGAGTTCCACAGGGAGGCCGTGGCCGAGTACAAGGCGCTGCTCGCCGAGGTGGAGCGCCGCTCGGTGGAGTCCTTCGAGGCCCCGGAGCCGGACCTGAACCGGCCCACGGCCACCTGGACCTACCTGGTGCAGGACAACCCGTTCGGCACCGAGTGGGACCGCATCCTCAAGCGCGTCACCTCGGCCACCCGGCGCGGCTAGGGTTTGCGGCCGACGCCGCCCAGCAGCAGGCGCTCCCAGGGAGCGAGCGGGGCGGTCGGCCGGTCGGGACGCCACTCGGGCAGGTGCACCACGCCCGGCTCGACCAGCTCCAGCCCGTCGAAGTAGCGCTCGATGGCCTCGCGGGATCGGAAGTGGCCGGTGCCCATCGTGGCGAGCAGCATCGCCTCCAGCGCCTTGGCCTGCGGGTTCGGCGCGGCCATCATGTTGGAGACCGCCAGGTGGCTGCCGGGCGGCAGCACCTCCATGTACTGCCTGACCAGGCCGTGCGGGTCGTCCCTGTCGGAGAACAGGTGCAGCAGCCCGATCGCCAGCACCGCCACCGGGCGGGAGAAGTCGATGACCCGCACCAGCGCGGGATGGCCGAGCACCGCGTCCACGTCGCGGGCGTCGGCGGTGACCGCGACGGCGTTCCCGGTGTCCCGCAGCAACTGCCGCGCGTGCAGCTCGACCATCGGGTCGACGTCCACGTAGACGACGCGGGTGCCGGGCGCGGCGAACTGGGCGACCTCGTGGGTGTTCTCGATCGTCGGCAGCCCGGCGCCCAGGTCGATGATCTGCCGGATCCCCGCCTCGCGTACCAGGAAGTCGACCACCCGCCCGATGAAGGCGCGGTTGCACCAGACGAGCTCCACCACCTCGGGCACGGCCGTCCTCAGTCTCCTGGCCACGGCCCTGTCGGCCGCGTAGTTCTCGGTCCCGCCGAGCAGCGCGTCGTGCACGCGGGCGACGCTCGGCCTGGTCGGATCCACGCCGGGCGGAGCCCATTCGGGGGAAGTGCTCACGGCGCGGATGCTGCCACAATTTCCGGGCGCTGTCCGCAGTTGGCAGCCGGTTGTAATCCGCAGTTATCCGTACTTGACCAGCACTTGTGCATACGGCTGGCAAAGTCGGATCATGAGCCACTGGTTCGCCGCAGAAATCATCGGAGGGGGGCGGCTCCGGCTCTTCTGCTTTTTCGTGATGTTTCTGGCGACATTCCTGTTCATTCGATTCAGCGTGCGCATGATCAGGAAGCAGGTGAAGTGGTGGCCGGGTAATGTCACGCCCGGTGGGCTGCACATCCATCACGTGGTCTTCGGCATGGTGCTCATGTGCCTGGGCGGGATCGGCGGCCTGGCCGTACAGGATCCGCGGTCCTGGGTGGCGGCGCTGGCCGCGGGCGTGCTGGGCGTGGGGACGGCGCTGGTGCTCGACGAGTTCGCGCTGGTGCTGCACCTGGACGACGTCTACTGGGCCAAGCGGGGCAGGCTCTCGGTCGACACGGTGTTCATGGCGGGGGCGCTGACCGGGCTGGCGCTGGTGGGGGTGAGCCCGCTGGCGATCGACGCGTTCGACGAATCCGTGCTGAACGGCACCCTGACCGTGCTGACGAACCTGATCTTCGCCTCGGTCTGCCTGCTCAAGGGCAAGGTGTGGACCGGGCTGATCGGCCTCTACCTCACGCCGCTGGCGTTGATCGGTGCCATCCGGCTGGCGCGCCCTGGATCGCCATGGGCACGGTGGCGTTACCGGGAAGGCTCTCGGAAGCTGGCGCGGGCCGCATGGCGGGAACAGCGCTACCGCGAGCCGATCGAGCGGGCCAAACACGCTTTCCAAGATCTGGTCGCGGGGCGGCCCAGCGCTTGATCAGCGGCGCGACGGGCCGCTCGACGAAGCGGTGCGCCGCGTAGGCGGCCGCGCACATCAGCGCGATCGTGCCGTAGAGCAGCACGTGCTTGTCGACCGCGTCGCCCACCCTGTTGATCAGGATGAAGCCGATGTGGGCGTGCAGCAGGTAGAGGGGGTAGGTCAGCGCGCCCGCGGTGACCATCCACGGCTTGGCGGCGAAGCGGGTCACGCGCAGCGCCACCAGCGTCATGACCAGGAAGATGACCACGACCACCGCCACGATGACCGCGTGGGAGTAGCCCACCGAGTACCGCCGCCCGACCGCGTCGGCGTAACCGATGGCGCGGAAGACGGCGTTGCCCAGGCAAAGCGGCACCAGCAGCGCGATCTGCCGGTCGATCCCGAACTTGTAGAGCAGGAACAGCGCCATCCCCGCGATGAAGTAGTGCGAGAACTCCGACTGGATCAGCAGGTCGGCGGCGTGGGGCAGGAACCCGGTCTCGGCCAGCACCGTCAGCCCGAACCAGGCCCACAGCCCGATCATGACCCGGTTACGCGTGGTCCCGATCCAGGTGAGCACCAGGATCAGCAGGTAGAAGCGCATCTCCGCCCACAGCGTCCAGTACACGACGTCCACGTTGGCCACGTCGGGCACCGCCTGGAACATCGTCAGGTTCATCAGGACCTGCGGCGGCGTCACCTTGAACAACCCAGCGCCCAGCGTCACGGTGACCAGCACGGTCAGCCCGATCCCCACCCAGTAGGCCGGATACAGCCGCGAGATCCGCGACACCATGAACGCCCGCGGGCTCCTGCCCCACGCGCTCATCAGCACGACGAACCCGCTGATCAGGAAGAACAGGTCGACGCCCAGGTAGCCGTACTTCGACCAACCACTCTCGGCCGAGAAGGCCACCGTGGTGGTGCCACCGACCCAGCTGGAGAAGGTGTAGTGGAAGAAGACCACGCACAGCGCGGCCAGCAGTCGCAGCCCGTCGATCTCGTAGAGCCTGTCCGTCCTGGTTCGCATGCCTCTACGGTCTTCATGACGGTTGACGCGTCACTGACGGCCGCTTGACGAGCGGTTGCAGGGCTCTTAGTTAAGGCGGGCTCTCCCAGGGCAGTGGCGTTCTCATGGCTACATTGCTCTGGATCATCGCGGTAATCCTCGTCATCTCCGGGATCTACGTGATCCTGGCCCGGCGCGACCTGCTCTGGGGGATCGTGCTGATCGTCCTCGGATTCCTGATCGGGCCGGGCGGCATCAGCATCTTTCACGTTTAGGGATCGCGGGCCGGGAGATCGGTTCCGGCCCGCTCGCCGTTCAACGGGTGTGGATGACGATGAGGTCGGCAGGGGCGGGGGCGGTGAGGTGTTCGTTGGCGAAGGTGATCGAGGCTGTCTCGTAGGAGTCCAGGTGGGCGTTGGTGCCCTTGATGACGACGTCGTCCAGGTAGCCGTTCACCAGGCGGACCACGGCGGCGCCGCCGCGGGCGCAGACGAGTTCCACGTCACCGAGCGGGGTCGACACCGTGACGGGGCCGGTGTTCGAGTCCTGGACCAGGACGATCAGGTAGGCCACGGAGGCGTCGGCACGCCAGTAGGCGTCGGCGTCACCACGTGTGACGACAACCGTGGGCTGACAGATCTCAGAGAGTGTCAGCGCACCGTCCAACTCTCTCGCCCCTGATGGCCGGACGGCCTCGGGCAACCCGGGAGGCACGACCACGACGGGGAAGCCGTCCAGGGCCGGGGAGGTCTCCAGGTCCACGAGGGCGTAGTCGCAGCCGAGCGACCGCATCTCCGCGTGGAAGGACAGCAGGGCCTCGCCCAGACCGCCTGAGGCGGCCAGCGGCGCGTACAGGCCGAACGCCGCCGCGCGGGCGGGCTCGCAGGCCAGGAACTCTTCGCCGTGCACGGCGAAGAAGTCCGCCAGCGCCCGCACCACCGGCGCCTTCTCCGTAGGCAGCCCGTCGGGCCCGATGGGCGCCCTGTCCGGGTACGGCGGAGCGTGCACGGAATCCAGCGACGCCGACCACGTCGAGGTCGCGACCCCCGTGTACACATTGAACCCGGTCGCCCCCGCCGCCAGCGCGAGCAGCGACTGGTGGAAGCTGGTGGCCCCGTCGGCGTACGCGGCGTCGTAGAGTGTGGCGAACCCCCAGTTCTCCTCCAGGTTCGGCCCGGGCGCCCGCTTGGCGGCGATCACGTACCTGGCCTGCGCGGAGGGATCGGCCGACACCACGCCCATCCAGTTGGTGAACCCGTAGGTGATCCCGTCCCACGAGGCGGGCCGCACCCGCGCCAGCCAGTCGTCGAGCTCCTCGATGGTGGGCGGGTTGAGGTTGACCACCACGGGTAGCGAGGTCCCCAGCGCGTCGGCCCACGTCCGGTAGACCGTGGCGAGGTAGGCGGCGTGGAAGCGCCCCCAGTCGGGTCCCGAGGGCGGATTCTCGTTGCCGTACAGCGAGCGGAAGAGGGCCAGGCCGGAGGGGCTGTAGTCGTAGGCGGTGAGCGGCAGCGCGCCGTTGGTGTAGACGCCCTCGTTGGCGATCTGCCAGCCCGCCACGCGGTCGCCGATCTCCTTGCCCACCGCCGACAGCCACTGCGTGACCTTGCCCAGGAACGCGGGCCCCAGCGGCGCCGGCAGCGCCCTGCCCATCCAGCGCGACGGCTCGCCGTGGACGTCGAGCAGCGGCTCGATGTCCGGGTCGGCCGCGGGGTCCACCCAGTCGGGCAGCCCGCCGTAATCCAGTTCGGCGTGCACGAACGGCCCCGGCTTGGCGATCACCGTCAGCCCGAGCGAGTCGCAGAGCTCCAGGTAGTCCAGGACGTCGCCGAACGCGGGCGGCCGGTCGGGCGCGGGCTGGTGGTGCCGCCACGGCACGTAGCTGGTGATCACCGATATCCCCAGCTCGTCCCGTACGGCACGCAGCCGATCCGCCCACACCGCCGGGTCGTCGCGGTAGTAGGGGTAGTCGGCGGTGACGAGCACCTGAGGCCGGCCGTCGACGACCGCCACCCCACTGACGAACTCCATGCACAAGCTCCTAGGCCTTGAGACCGGTGAAGGCGATGCCCTGCAGGATGCGCCGCTGGAAGATCAGCAGCACCCCGATGACGGGCAGGACGGCGAGCGTCGCGCCCGCCATGATGTAGTAGGCGCGGCCGCCGTCGGGGCTTGCCACGAGCTGCTGCAACGCCAGCGGCAGCGTGTACAGGTCGGGGTCGTTGGTGACCACGAGCGGCCACACCAGGTCGTTCCAGTGGTAGAGGAAGCTGGTGATCGTCACCACGGCCAGCACCGGCTTGGACAGGGGCAGCACGATCCGCCAGAACACCTGCAGCCGCCCGGCCCCGTCGATCAGCGCGGCCTCCTCCAGCTCGGCCGGGATCGACAGGAAGAACTGCCGCAGCAGGAAGATGTCCAGCACCGAGGCGATGTTGGGCACGATCAGCCCCCACCCGGAGTCGAACATGCCCAGCGCCTGCGTGACGTGCAGCCGCGGCACGAGCAGCGTGATCGTGGGCACCATCATCCCGGCCAGCATGATCACGAACAGCTTGTCCCGCCCGGGGAACGGCACCCTGGCGAAGGCGTAGGCGGCCAGCGCGTCGATCAGCAGCTTGGCGGGCACCAGGATGAGGCAGACCCACACGCTGTTGACGAAGGCGTTGCCGAGCCCGCCGATGTCGAGCACGTAGGAGTAGTTGTCGAGCGTGCCCGCCCACTCGCCGGTCTTGCGGTCGAGGGGCAGCAGCTGCGGCACCTTGGTGTAGATGTCCTGGCCGTGCTTGACGGAGGTGGCCAGCATCCACAGGAACGGCACCACCGAGACGGCCGACAGCAGGACCAGCGCGACGTAGATCGACGCCTTCCTCACGACGCCTCCTGCTTGACGAAGCGGAACTGCAGCGCCGTGACGATCATGATGAACACGAGCAGGATGAACGACATCGCGCAGGCGGCTCCCATCGCGTCGTAGCGGAACGCGAACAGGTACAGGTGCAGCACATAGGTGAGCCCCGCCTGCTCGGGCCCGCCCGTGACGCTCCGGCCGGCCCCCGAGAAGATCACGTACACCAGGCCGAACACCTGCAGCGCCGCGATGACGCCGGTGACCAGCAAGTAGAACGTGGTCGGCCGGAGCATGGGGAACGTCACCCGCCAGAACCGCTGCCACGGTCCCGCCCCGTCGATGATCGCTGCCTCGGTGATCGACGAAGGGATCCCCTTCAGCCCCGCCAGGTAGATGATCATCGAGATCCCGCACTGCCAGGCCGCGATGAACGCCAGCGCGGGAATGACGAGCGAAGGGGTGTTGAGCCAGTTCTGCCCGGGGATGCCGAACAGGCCGAGCACGGCGTTGATCAGCCCGTACTGCGGGTCGTAGAGCCAGCGCCAGATCGCGCCGACGGCGGCCTCGGCGGTGACCACGGGCAGGAACAGGAGCAGGCGGAACACGTTCGAGCCCCGCCGTACCGCGTTGATCAGGAGCGCCTGGACCAGCGCGGAGACCAGGGTGAGCGGCACGGCCAGCAGGGTGTACTGCAGGGTGACGCGCACGGCCTTCCAGAAGTGCGGGTACTTGACGTCGTCGAAGAGCAGGTCGGCGTAGTTGCCCAGGCCCACCCAGGAGGCCGGCGAGCGCAGGTTCCAGTCGGTGAAGCTGTAGTAGAGCGCCGACAGCGCCGGATAGAGCAGGAAGACCACGAAGTAGACCAGCGCGGGCGCCACGAGCAGCCAGCCGATGAGGTGGTCGCGGCGTCGCGCCCCGAGCCGGCGGGCGACCGTGACGGCCGCCCGCTCGGTGATCACCGGTGCCGCCATGTCAGCCGTTCCAGCCCAGCAGCGAGCGCGTCTTGGCGGCCGCGTCGCTGAGAGCCTGCTGGGCGGTGGTCTTGCCGGTCAGCGCCGACTCCAGCGCCGGGGCGATGATCTCGTCGTTGACCTGGATCCACTGCGGGACCGCGGGCCTGGCGTGCGCCACCTTGAGCTGGGCCAGGAACGCGGCCTGCTCGGGGCCGCCGGCCACGACCTGGGCCTTGAGGTTGACGGGGAAGCCGCCGAGCGCGTCGGCCAGCGGGCCGTTGTGCTCGGCGTCGGTGAGGTAGCCCAGCCACTTCCAGGCCAGGTCGGCGTTCTTGCTGGTGCTGAACACGACGGAGTTCTCGCCGCCGATGTTGCCCGCGGGCTCGGTGTTGTACGGCAGCGGCGCCACGCCGAAGTCCAGGTCGGGGAACTGCTCGTGGATGGTGGGCACGTCCCAGGGGCCGGAGATCTCCATCGCGGCCCTGCCGTTCTCGAAGGGCTTGTCGGAGTCGGTGATCTTGCGGGGCGAGTACTTCATCAGGTCGACCCAGAGCTGCAGCGCCTCCACGGCCTTGGGCTGGTCGAAGAGGATCTTCTTGTTCTGCTCGTCGACCAGCTGGCCGCCGTTGCCCGCCACCACGCCGGGCCACATCCAGGCGCCGTAGCCGTCGCCCTTGGGCACGTTCATGCCGGCGATGTCGGGGTTGGCCTGGTGGACGCGCTCGGCGGTCTGCTTGAGCTCCTCCCAGGTTTTCGGCGGCGTGGGCACCAGCTTCTTGTTGTAGAAGAGCGCGACGCCGGTCTGGTCGACGGGCAGGCCGTACAGCTTGCCGCTGGCCCGGTTGGTGTCGAGCGCGCCCTTGTAGAAGGCGCTCTCGTCGACGTTCTGGGCCGGCTTGATGGTGCCGTCGAGGGCGAACTTGGAGACCAGCGGCTGGTCGAGTATCCCGGCGTCCGGCGCGCCGCCGCTGGCCAGGGCGCTGCCGAGCTTGGTGTTGTAGTCGTCCTTGGGGATCTTGATGAGCTTGACCGTGACTCCCGGGTTGGCCTTCTCGAAGTCCTTGCGGATCTTCTCGATGACCTGCCCGGCCTGCGGAGTCCGATCCTGGTACATCCAGTAGGTCAGGGTCTTGGCATCCGAGCTCTTGCCACCGCCACAGGCGGTGAGACCGACCACGAGCGCCACGACGGCAGCGATTCCTCGGATCATCTCGTACTCCTCGTCGGGGGGATTGCCCAGACCATAATGTAAGGTTCGAAAAAAGTCATGGGCCCCCTGAAATACGATGATCTGGAAGGAGGGGACGATGGCCAGGAAGACTGTGAAGGACGTGCGCCGCGGCAACAGCGCGATGCTGCTGCAGTCGCTGTTCTTCGGCGGCCCCGCCAGCCGCAACGACCTGTGCGCGGCGACCGGCCTGTCGCCCGCCACGGTCAGCACGATGACCGGCGACCTGCTCGGCGACGGCATCGTGGTCGAGGCCGGCCAGGTCGACTCCGACGGCGGGCGGCCGCGGGTCCTGCTGCGCGTCAACCCCTCCTACGGCTTCGCGATCGGCGTGGACGTGGGCGAGACGCAGGTCAGGGTGGAGCTGTTCGACCTGGAGATGAAGGAGCTGGCCCGCGCGCTTTACGCGCTCCGATCGGCCAGGCACGACCCCGAACTGGTGGCCAGGCACATCCTGACGGGCGTCGACCAGGTGATCGCCGACAGCGGGGTGTCACCGTCGCAGGTGCTCGGCGTGGGCGTGGGCGTGCCCGGCATCGTCGAGGCGGGGCCCGAGGCGCTGGTGCGGGCCGCGACGTTCGGGTGGGAGGCGGTGCCGCTCGGCACGATGCTGCGGGCGGGCACCCCGCTGCCGCTGCACGTGGACAACGGCGCCAAGACCATGGGCCAGGCCGAGCTCTGGTTCGGCTCGGGACGCGGGGCGGGCGACGCGATCATCGTGCTGATGGGATCGGGCGTCGGCGGCACGATCGTCATCGACGGCAAGATCTTCCGCGGGGCGAGCAGGGCGGCCGGCGAGATCGGCCACATCAAGATCGTCGGTGGCGGGCGGCCCTGCCGGTGCGGCGGCCACGGCTGCCTGGAGGCGTACGTGGGCGCCGAGGCCATCCTGGAGCGGGCGGGCATCAGCGCCGACTCGGCCGACGAGGAGGCCGCCCTGGCCGCCCTCGTGGCCACCGACTCCCCCGTGCTCGACGAGACGGCCGACCTGCTCGGGATCGGGCTGTCCAACCTGATCCACCTGTTCAACCCCTCGCGCATCGTCATCGGCGGCTGGGCGGGCCTCATGCTCGGGCCCCGCTACCTCGACCGGATCCGCGCCGCCACGGCATCCAGCACGCTCGCGCCGCCGTACGAGTCGACCGACATCACCCTCGGCCGCCTCGGCCCCGACGCCGTCGCCCTCGGCGCCGCCACCCTCGTCATCGAACGCCTCCTGAGCGAAGACCGCCTCTCCCTGCTCGCGTAGGTCCTTCCTGTACGGCGAGCCACCGCCACCGGCCGCCCGCCGTACTCCGGCTGAGGGCCCGCGACCGGCGCCTCCGGCGAGTCGGTGCCGCTTTCCGCCGCTACGGCGCCTGGTTGTCGGGGCACCGCGGTCCAAAGCAAGGGCCGAGGAAAGGAAGTCGGGCTTAAGGGCTGAGGAAAGGGTAGGCGGGCAGGGAGGGATAGAGGAGGTCAAGATGACAGAGCGGGACATCCAGTACCTGAGCCGGCTGGCCGACCAGCTGCGTGTGGATTCCGTGCGGTGCGCCGAGGCGGCGGGCTCCGGGCACCCCACCTCGTCCATGTCGGCCGCCGACCTGATGGCGGTGCTGTTCGCCAATCACCTGCGCTACGACTTCGACCGGCCCGACGACCCGGCCAACGATCACCTGATCTTCTCCAAGGGGCACGCGTCGCCGCTGCTGTACTCGCTGTACAAGGCCGCGGGCGCGATCACCGACGAGGAGCTGATGACGTTCAGGAAGCGCGGCTCCCGGCTGGAGGGGCATCCGACGCCGCGCCTGCCCTGGGTGGACGTGGCGACGGGATCGCTGGGGCAGGGGCTGCCGATCGGCGTGGGGGTGGCGCTGGCCGGGCGGCTCGAACGCATGCCGTACCGGGTCTGGGTGCTCTGCGGTGACAGCGAGCTGGCCGAGGGGTCGATCTGGGAGGCGGCCGAGGCCGCCGGCGCCGAGGGCCTGGCGCACCTGGTCGCGATCGTGGACGTGAACCGGCTGGGGCAGCGCGGCCCGACCAGGCACGGCTGGGACACCGGCGCCTACGCGCGCAGGTTCGGCGCGTTCGGCTGGCACACGATCGAGATCGACGGCCACGACCCCGGCCAGATCGACTACGCGCTGACCGACGCGGCGGGCACCAGGGGCAGGCCGACGGTCATCCTGGCCAAGACGCGCAAGGGCGCGGGCGCCTCGGAGGTGGAGAACCGCGAGGGCAAGCACGGCAAGCCGCTGAAGGAGCCGGGCAGGGCCGTCGAGGAGCTCGGCGGCGACCAGCACGAGACGGTGCGCGTCCAGAAGCCGGACGAGGGCAGGAAGCCGTACCGCTTCCCTGACGGGACGCTGCGGCTGCCCGAGTACAAGGTCGGCGACGAGGTGGCGACCAGGAACGCCTTCGGTGACGCGCTCAGGGCGCTGGGCGAGGCCAGGGGCGACGTGGTCGCGCTTGACGGCGAGGTGGCCGACTCGACCAAGCTGCAGGAGTTCGCCGAGGCCTTCCCCGAGCGCTTCGTGGAGTGCTACATCGCCGAGCAGCAACTGGTCGCGGCGGCCGTGGGCCTGCAGGTGTGCGGCTGGGTGCCCTACGCGGCGACGTTCGCGGCGTTCCTGACCAGGGCGCACGACTTCATCAGGATGGCCGCGGTGAGCGGGGCCGACATCAGGCTGGTCGGCTCGCACGCCGGCGTCGCGATCGGCGAGGACGGTCCGTCGCAGATGGCGCTGGAGGACCTGGCGATGCTGCGGGCCACCTACGGCAGCACGGTGCTCTACCCGTGCGACGCCAACCAGTGCGCGGCGCTGACCGCGGCGATGGCCGACATCCCGGGCATCGCCTACCTGCGGACCACGCGCGGGAACACGCCGGTCATCTACGAGGCCGGCGAGGAGTTCCCCGTGGGCGGCTCGCGGGTGCTGCGGCGCTCGGACAGGGACCGGGCCACCGTCGTGGCGGCCGGGGTGACCGTGCCCGAGGCGCTGGCCGCGGCCGACGAGCTGGCGGGCGAGGGAGTGCCGGTGGGCGTGATCGACCTGTACTCGGTCAAGCCGGTCGACGCGGCCACGCTGACCGAGGCGGCCACCACGACGGGCAACCTCATCACGGTGGAGGACCACTGGCCCGAGGGCGGGCTGGGGGACGCGGTTCTCGGCGCGGTCGCCGAACTCGGGCCGCGAGTGGTGAAGCTGGCGGTCGACCGGCTGCCCGGCTCGGCCACCCCGGCCGAGCAGCTGGCCGACGCCGGGATCGACAGGACAGCCATCGTCGCCGCCGTCCGGCGGCTGCTCTAGGTCTACAGCGGGGGCTCGCCGTATCGGCGTCGCTCTTCGTAGACCTCGAGCGGCTCCTCGACAATGGGGGTGGCCCGGCGGGCCATGCGGATGCGGTAGATACCGAAGGCCAGCCCCGCCAGGCCGCCGAGCATGAGGATGACGCCTACGACGTTGATGTCGACGCCGGCGAGGTCGAACTCGACCGCCCAGGTGAGGATGGCGCCGAGCATGATGAGGATGATGCTTCCGGCGATTGTCATCAGAACTCCCTCCTTAGCATCAGGAACCTCTATCCCTATGGCGAAAAACAAACCCATCGTGGTGATCGGGCTCATGGGCTCCGGCAAGACCACGGTCGGCCGGCTGGTCAGCAGGGCGCTCGGCCTGCCCTTCACCGACAGCGACCCGTATCTCCAGGCCAGGTACGGCGCGAGCGCGGCCGAGATGGCCGCGAGCGTGGGCGCCGACGTCCTGCACGAGCGGGAGGCCGCGCACGTCCTCGACGCGCTCGACGGCGAGCCGAAGGTGATCGCGGCGGCCGCGAGCACCGTGGAGGACCCGCGGGTCCGCGAGGCGCTGCACGACGCGTTCGTGGTCTGGCTCGACGCGCCCGACGGCGTGCTGGCCGAACGGATGAAGTCGGGCGCTCACCGGCCCGGCTTCACACCGGCCGCGATGCGCGCCAGGCGCGGCGCCTACCTGCGGGAAGTCGCCGACCTGGTACTCGACATGGCGGCGAGCACGCCGGAAATCGCTTGCCGCCGCATCACCGAGGCTGCTAACCAGTGACGCATGTTCGCGAACAAGCCCACGCTCGCCGGTGAGCGGGTCACCCTGTGTCCGGTCGGTCCCGAGCACGTCGCCGGGCTGGAGAAGCTGCTGTCCGATCCCGAGGTCGCCCGGCTGACCGGTTCGCAGGCCGCCTTCGAACCCGGCGTCGCCGAGCAGTGGTACGCCACCCGCGGTGACCACCCCGACCGGCTGGACCTGGCCGTCCTCGTGGACGGGGAGTACGTGGGCGAGGTCGTGCTCAACAAGCTCGACACCGACAACCTGTCGTGCAACCTGCGCGTCGCGCTCCTCAGCGACCGGGCGAGCAAGGGCTACGGCACCGAGGCGCTCCGCCTGGTCGTCGACCACGCCTTCCGCACCACGCCGCTGCATCGCATCAGCCTGGGCGTCTACGCCTTCAACCCGCGCGCCGTCCACGTCTACGAGAAAGTGGGCTTCACCAGGGAGGGCGTGCTCCGCGACGCGCTGCTGTGGGACGGCGAGTGGGCCGACGAGATCGTCATGGCCGTCCTGCGCACCGACTGGGCGCTGGCATAATGATCATGACGCACGGGTCCCTCGAGGCGCGCGAGGGACCTGTGACGTTATCGGGCGCAACCAATCAGCCGTTCGGAGCATCTAAGCATCAGTGACGATGCGCTTGGTGCCCGGCGACCCCGAGCGGCTTGGCGGCTACTGGCTGGCAGGTCGGCTCGGAGCGGGCGCTCAAGGGGTCGTCTACGACGCCTATGACGCCGACGGGCGGCGTTTCGCGCTGAAGGTGCTGCACGCCGGGATCGCCGGTGAAGTCCCCGAGTCCCTGTCCCAGCTGGCTCCCTGCTGCACGGTCCGGGTGGTGGAGGTACGGCTGGACGCGGCTCCGCCGTACGTGGTGAGCGAGTTCGTCAACGGCCCGCACCTGCGGCAGGCGGTCGAGCGGCACGGGCCCTACCGCGGCGAGCAGCTGCGGGCGCTGGCGACCGGGCTGGCGGGGGCGCTGGCCACGCTGCACGGGGCGGGCATCGCGCACCGCGACCTGAAGCCGGAGAGCGTGCTGCTGGCCGCCGACGGGCCCAAGGTCATCGACTTCGGCCTGGCCACGGCGGATCCCGCCGGCGGGACCAGGACGTATCTGGCGCCCGAGGTCTTCACCGGCCTGGCGGGCTCCACCTCCGCCGACGTGTTCGCCTGGGGCGCCGTCGTGCTGTACGCGGCGACCGGCGCCGACCCGTTCCGCGGCGAGAGCCTGGGCACGGTCATGCACCGCGTGCTGACCGTGGATCCCGACCTCGACGCGCTGGAGGAGCCGCTGCGCTCCCTGGTGGAGCGGGCACTGGCCAAGGACCCCGAGCAGCGGCCCGCCGCCGAGGAGCTGCTCGACGGGCTCGACATGAAGGAGGCGGCCGCGCTGGCCGCCACGCTCCGCCCGCCCGACGGCCTGGCGGGCCCTCCCCCGCTCGGCGCCGTCGCCGAGGACGTCTACGCCCGCCTCACCCCCGCCGAGCAGCGGGCCGTGCCCGACCTGCTGCTGGACAACCGCGGCGACGAGGCAACGCTGGCCCGCCTGCTCGAGGAGGGTCTGCTGGTACGGCACAGCCACCGCGTCGACCCGGTCGAGACCCCGCTCGGCAAGCTGGTGGCCACCCGCGCCGAGGCGGTGTCGCCGACCAGCGGCGCGCTGTTCCTGGCCTGGCCGCGGCTGCGGGCCTGGGCGGCCGACCGGCGCGCGGAGCGGGCCAGGCGCCGGGCCAGGATCCGCGGGCTGGCGCTGGCGGGTCTGGCGGCGGTGACGGCGATCGCGGTGTCCGTCACGGCGCTGGCCGTACACGGGCAGCGCGACCTGGAGCGGCAGCTCGCGCAGGCCAACGCGCGGGCCGTGGCGGCGCGGGCGGAGGCGATACGGTCCTCGGACCCGCAGGCGGCGATGCGGCTGAGCGTGGCGGCGTGGAAGCTGTCGCCGGTGTTCGAGGCGCGGGCCGCGGTGCAGCACTCGCTGGTCCAGCCCGAGCTGGGCGTCTTCTCCGATCCCGAGCCGGACGCGCGGGCCTCCTACCGGCTCAGCGGCGACACGCTGACGCGCTGGTCGGTGGGCAGCGTCACCACCTGGGACCTGGCGGCGGGCCGCAAACCGGCCACCCATTCGCTGCCCGCGGGCACCGCGGCCGTCAGCGACGACGGGCGGATCGCGGCCACCGCCGACGGGCGGCTCGTGGAGGTGTCCACCGGCCAGGGCGTCGGCGCGGGACGCCCGGCGGGCGAGCCGGCGCTGTACGCGGGCGGCAAGGTCCTGACGGTCTCCAGCGACGCGCGGACCAGGCTGTACGCCGCGGCGGACGCGCGCCCGCTGGTGGAGTCGACCGGCAGGCAGGTGGCCGTCTCCCCCGACGGCACCCGCGCCGCCCTGTCGGCGCTCGACGGCCACGTCGAAGTGTGGGACCTGCGCCGCGGCGCCAGGATCCGCACGATCCACGTCGAACCGGTCACCACCGAGGACTCAGGAGCCCCGATCGTGGCCTTCAGCCCTGACGGCGCGCGGATCGCGGTGATGGGCGGGCGCGGGATCACGCTGAGCGGCGAGGACGGCACGCAGACCATCCCCGACACCTCGAGCGAGGCCCCGCTGTTCAGCCCCGACGGGAGCCTGCTCGCCTTACCCGTGGACGGCACCGTCCACCTGTGGCGGCTGGCCGACAGGCACCTGCTCGGCACGTTCCCGCTGCGCGATCCCGAGCGCGGCTACGCCTTCTCCGGCGACGGGCGGAGCCTGCGCTACCTGAGCGGCCACGGCTCCGTGGTCACGCTCGACCTGTCCGGGTTCCACGTCGCCACCGCCGTGGAGGCCTACTCCAGCACCGAGGCCGCGCTGAGCGACGACGGGCGGGTCGCCGCGACCGAGGTCGACGGGGCGATCACGCTGGTGGACGCGGCGGGGCGCAAGCCGCTCGGGCAGATCCAGGCCGCGGGCGAGCTGGCCTTCGACGCCGCAGGCAAGCGCCTGGCGGTCTCCGGAGACCCGGTCACGGTGTGGGAGGTGTCCACCGGCAAGCGGCTGGCCACCATCGAGGCCGGGGGCGACGTGCTGTCCGTGGCGCTGTCCCGCGACGGCACGAAGCTGGCCACCTCCCGCGGCAGGACCCTGGAGACCTGGGACGTCGGCAAGCAGCGCCGCATCAGGGCCTACGAGGGGCCGGGCGACCTGGCGATGGCCTTCAGCCCCGACGACCGCACCCTCGCGGTCGGCTCCATGCTGCTCGACCTGAACGGCGGTGGGCTCACCCCGCTCGGGCAGCGCCCGCCGAGCGCGCTGGCCTTCTCCCCCGACGGCGGCACCCTGGCCTACGGGCTGAGCGACGGCCTGGTCACCCTCTACGACGTGACCGCGCGCGCGGAGCGGGGCTCGTTCCGCCCGGGTTCGGCCCCCGTGGCGGAGCTGCGCTTCTCACCCGACGGCCAGACGCTCGCGGTGGACGGCGAGCGGATCGGCCTGTGGGACACGGCCTCGATGCGCGAGGTCGGCCAGGCCAGGATGGACGGGCACGCCGTCGGGCTCGCCTTCAGCCAGGACGGCAAGCGCCTGCGCGGCGTGCAGAGCGATGGCACGATCAACGAGAGCCCGGTCGATCCCGCGCTGGCGGCGGCCGAGGTGTGCGTGCGGGCCGGCGGGCCGCTCAGCCAGAGCGAGTGGCAGCGCCTGATCCCCGAGAGTCCCTACCTGCCCACCTGCTGATCGTTTTCCAATCCTTCTGCGAACGCCGTCCAGACACTGGGACGCATGCTTCGATTCTCCCTCCTCGGCCCTGCCAGAGGATGGCGCGGCGAGTCGGAGCTCGATCTCGGCTCGCCGCAGCAGCGCATCGTGCTGGCCGCGCTGCTGCTGGCGGAGGGCCGTCCCGTGGGCCTGCCGCAGCTGATCGACGCCCTGTGGGGCGACGAACCGCCCGCCACCGCCGCGGGCACCGTGCGCACCTACGTCTCGCGGCTGCGTTCCGTGCTGGGCGCCGACGCGATGCCCTCGGCGCCCGCCGGCTACGCCGTGCGCGGCGAGCTCGACGCCGCCGAGTTCGCCCGCCTCGTCGCCGGCGCCGAGCGGGCCGACCCGCGGACCGCCGCCGACCTGCTCGCCCGCGCGCTCGCGCTGTGGCAGGGCGAGCCCCTGTCCGGCCTGCCGGGCTCCTTCGCCCAGGCCCACCGGGTACGGCTGGCGGAGCTGCGCTTCGCCGCGCTGGAGCGGCGCATCGGGATCGACCTGGACCGCGGGCGGCACAGGGAGACGGTGGCGGAGCTGACGGAGCTGTGCGCGGAGCACCCGCTGCGCGAACGGCCGCGCGCGCTGCTGATGCGGGCGCTGTCGCTGTGCGGCAGGCAGAGCGAGGCCCTCGCGGTGTACGGCGAGGCCAGGCGGCTGCTGGCCGACGAGCTCGGCATCGATCCCGGCAGGGAACTGGCCGAGGCATACTCCGGGATCCTGCGCGCCGGGCCGCCCGCCTTCGCCAGGACCCGCGCGGTGCCCCGCCAACTGCCCGCCGACATCGCCGACTTCACCGGCCGGGTGCGGGAGGTGGCCGAGGTGGCGGCGGCGCTCCAGCCCGGGCGGACCGTGGTCGTGGGCGGGGCGACGGGGACCGGCAAGAGCACGCTGGCCGTGCACGTGGCGCACGCCGTCGCCGGGCGGTTCCCCGGCGGGCAGCTGTACGCCGACGTCGGGGACGCGCTGCCCTTCGACGTGCTCGGGTGCTTCCTGCGGGCGCTCGGTTCGCGGACGCCGCCGGGGACGCTGGAGGGCCGGGTGGCGGCCTACCGGGAGTGCCTGGCGCGGGCCCGGGTGCTGGTGGTGCTCGACGGGGCGGCGGCCGGGGAGCTGCTGCCCGGGTCAGGCGGGCAGGGGGCAGCGCTGGTGGCGGGGCGTGCCCGGGTGGGGGTGCCTGCCGTACGGGTGGAGTTGGGGGCGTTGCCGGCGCAGGAGGCGTTCGCGCTGTTCGCCAAGGTCGCCGGCGAGCGGCGCGTGAACGAGGATCCCGAGGCGGTGGCGGCGGTCGTGGCCGCGTGCGGCTGCCTGCCCAGGGCGGTCAGGGCGGCGGCGGCCAGGCTGGCGGCCAGGCCGGCGTGGACGATCCGGCACCTGCTGGCTCAGGTGGAGACGGAGGCCAGCAGGTCGCGGACGTCCTCGGCCTCGGGCAGGCCGTAGCGCTCGAAGATCTCCAGCGCCTCCGTGAGGCAGGCGGAGGCCCTGCCCGGCTGGCCCAGCTCGTGCAGCGACCGGCCGAGCACGGTCAGCGCCATGCCCTGGCCCCACTCGTCGGCCGCCTCGGTCAGCACCGCCAGCGCGTCCTCCGCGCAGTCGAGCGAGCGCTGCGGCCGCCCGGCGGCCAGGTAGGCCTCGGCCATCCTGAACAGCGTGGCGCCTTCCCAGGTGCGCTGCTTGGTCCGCCGGTAGTCGGCCAGCGCGCCGTCGAGCGTGGGGATCGCCTCGTCCGGCCGTCCTGCCTCGCCGAGAACGATGCCCAGCTGGTAGGCGGCGTCGGGGCTGCGCCTGCCCTCGACCTGGAAGGAGACGGCGTCCGCCTCCTGGGCGGTGGCGATCGCCTCCTCCGCCCTGCCGAGCCGGACCAGGGAACGGGACATGTTGCCCAGTCCGGTGGCCAGGTCGGCCCCGGCGTCGAGCGACCGCCACACCTCGATGGCCTGGGCGAACCACTCCAGCGCCTCCTCGTGGCGACGGCCCGACTGGGCGCAGAGCGCGAGCAGGTTCAGCGCGTCGGCGTAGCCGACGAGGTCGGCCGCGGCCAGGCTGAGGTCCCTGGCGGCCAGGCCGTCCTCGGTGGCGCCCTCGAGCACGCTGCGGCCGACGCGGATCTGGCCGCGCAGCACGCGCGTGCGCGCCTCGAGCCCGGGCTCGCGCCGGGCCGCCGCGTCCACGAGCAGGTCGCCGAGCCGCTCGTAGCGGGACGGGTCGCTCTCGACGCCGAGCACGTCGCTGGCCAGGTCGAACAGGTCCACCGCCTGGCGCAGCGGCGTGCCGGGCGTGTCGGCGGCCTGCGCCAGGCAGCCGAGGATGCCCTGCTCCTCGTCGTGGGCCCACTCCACGGCCTCGTCCTCGCCGGCGAACGACAGGCCTGCCGCGCTGGTCGCGATCCTGTCGGCGCGCGGGTCGCCCACGAACACCAGGCGGAAGGCGGTGGCGGTGCCGGCCAGGTAGAAGTCGAGGAGCCTGGCCAGGGCGGGGACCTGCTCGTCCGGGCGGTCCAGGCGGGAGCGGGCGTAGATCTTGAGCAGGTCGTGGTAGCGGTAGCGGCCGGGCGAGGGTGACTCCAGCATGCTGGCGTCGACGAGCGCCTCGCACACCTCCTCCGCCTCCGCCTCGGACAGGTCGAGCAGCGCGGCCGCGGCGGTGAGCGACAGCAGGGGCGCGTCCGGCACCGACAGCAGCCGGAAGGCGCGGGCGTGGTCGCGGTCGAGCTGGTCGTAGCCCAGCGCGAAGGTGGCCTCGATGGCCAGGTCGCCCGCGCGCAGCTCGGCCAGCCTGCGCCGCTCGTCGGCGAGCCTGTCGCGCATCAGCGCGATGCTCCAGCCGGGACGGGCGGCCAGCCGCGCGGCGGCGATCCTGATGGCCAGCGGCAGGAACCCGCAGGCGGCGACCAGGTCCATGGCCGCGCCCCGCTCTGCCTGGACGCGTTCCTCCCCCACGATCCTGGAGAACAGCCGCAGCGCCTCGACGGGGCCCATCACCTCCAGGTCCACCTGGCGTGCCCCGGTCAGCCCGATGAGCCGGTTCCTGCTGGTGACCAGGACGGCGCAGCACGCAGACCCGGGCAGCAGCGGCCGCAGCTGCCCCACCCCGGCGGCGTTGTCGAGCACCACGAGCACCCGCCGCTCGGCCAGCACCGACCGGTAGAGCGCGGCGCGTTCCGCCTGCTCCTCGGGGGCCTCCTCGACGCCGAGCGCGCGCAGGAACGAGGCGAGCACCGTGCCGGGGTCGGCGGGCTGCGGTCCCGACCCGCGCAGGTCGACGAAGAGCTGCCCGTCGGGGAAGTCGGGCACGAGCCGGTGCGCGACGTGCACGGCCAGCGTGGTCTTGCCCACCCCGCCGACGCCCGCCATCGCGGAGATGACCAGCGCCGAGGACTCCCCTGAGCGCAGCGCGGCGGTCATCTCGCCGATCTCGCGTTCCCTGCCGGTGAAGTCGGCCACGTCGGCGGGCAGCTGCCTGGGCACGTGGGTCACCTTGGCGGCGGCCGGCAGCTTGGCGCCCAAGGTCGGGTCCGCGCTGATGATCCGCTGGTAGAGCTCGGCCAGCTCGGGCGAGGGGTCCACGCCCAGTTCGTCGGCCAGCAGCCGCCTGGTGTCGGTGTAGACGCCGATCGCCTCGGCCTGCCGTCCCGACCGGTAGAGCGCGAGCATGAGCAGGCCGCGCAGCCGCTCCCTGGTGGGGTGCTCGGAGCAGAGGGCGCTCAGCTCGGAGACGACCTCGACGTGCCTGCCCTCCTCGACGTCGGCCTCCAGCCTGCGCTCGAGCAGGGCGGCCCGCCGCTCGGCCAGGCGGGCGCGCTGCGCCTGGACGTAGAGGCTGTCCACGCCTGCCAGGGGTTCGCCGCGCCACAGCTCCAGCGCCTCGGCGTGCCTGTCCTCGGCGCACAGCCGCTCCATCAGCGCCAGGTCAGACTCGCCCGCGGCCAGCGCGTAGCCGTCGCCCACCGACAGCAGCGCGGACCCGCCGAGCACCCCGCGCAGCCTGGAGACGTAGGTGCGCAGCGTGCTGAGGGCGGTGCGCGGCTGGGCCTCGCCCCAGACGGCGTCGATCAGCTGGTCCTGGCCGACGGTCCTGCCCCCGGCCAGGACGAGCGCCGCCAGCACCAGGCGCTGCTGCGGCGAGCCCAGCTCGAGCTCCTGCTCGCCGCGCCAGGCGCGGATCGGGCCGAGCAGCGAGAACCTCAGATCGTCTGTCATCAGCTCTCCGCGAGGACGATGACCTTGTCGCCGGGCCCGAAGGTCAGGTCGGCCGACTTGTCGGGGTTGAGGTGGACGCCGTACTCGGGCGGCGTGCCGGACTGCGCGGCCTGCCGGAAGCCGATCGCGGTCTCGCCACGCCGCCTGGCCGCCTCGACCACGGTGGCGAACGTGGCGGTGGCGCCGGGGATCAGGTAGTTCTCGGCGGGCTTGAGGTAGATCTCGGAGCCGTGGGGCGAGAACAGCGTCTCGAAGACCTGGCCCAGGAAGCGGTTCTCGGCCAGCTGGGTGAGCAGCAGGCTGACGAGCTTGCCGCCGACCACGAAGTCGTCGGCCTGGGCGATCTGGGCGAGCCTGCGGTTGCGCTCGTCGTTCATCTCGCTGACGATCGCGCAGCCGGTATTCATGTCGCGCAGGTGCAGCAGGGTCACGATCGTGCGGGCGTCGGCCTTCTGCGGCTCGTAGCCGTCGTCGGACAGCACGATCGCGTGGTCGTAGCCGCCGATGCCGAGCGACTCCAGCGCGGTCCTGCTGGTGGTGTCGATCTCCTTGGCCGACACGAGCACGCCCGGCGGGAGCGGCACGTCCTGCGCCTCCGGTCCCGCCAGATGGATCTCCGAGCCGGGCAGCAGGTAGTTGCCCAGGTCGCGCAGGATCCGGGGCCTGCGCGAGTTGTCGCCGAGCACCAGCGTCCTGGTCGGCACCGCGGGCCGGTCCACGGCCTGGCTGATGGCCTCGGGCAGGACCCGGGGAGGGGTGGCGGCCAGGCGGATCGCCGAGTCGTCGGGGGCGATGAGCAGGAGCTGGTCGCCGACCTCGATCACGGTGGAGCTTGGCGGGTTGACCACCACACGGCCGTCGTTGAGCCGCAGCCCGATGGGGGCCGCGCTGTCGTAGGCGAACAGCACCTCGCCGTACATGCGGCCGGTGAGGGCGGGCTCGGATTGCATGTAGATCTCGTCGCCGTCGAAGTCGAGCAGGTCGCTGTAGACGGCCGACAGCCCCACCTGGCGGCACGACTGGACCACCAGCCTTGCGGCCACGTCCTGGGAGTCGACGACCTCCACGTTCAGCCCGCCGGCCAGGCGCGCCGCGGCCAGGTTGTCGCTGTCGCTGACCGCCGCCACGACCGGCGGCGGCCCCTTGGGCCAGTCACGGTTGCCGAGCGCCAGCAGCGTCTTGACCAGCTCGGCGTCGTCGGTGGGCAGCACCAGCACCGCGTGCGCGTCGCCCGGGCTGACCAGGTCGAGCGCGGACGGCTCCGAGGGGTCCCCCGAGCGGCACACGACCCGGGTCTTGCCGGTGTCGCCCAGCCTGCCGCGCAGGTCCTCCTCCATCTCGAGCTTGTCCCTGTCGGCCAGGATCGCGATCACCGGGCGTGCCTCGCTCTCCTTGGCCTTGACCAGCTCGGAGACGATCGCGAAGACCTCCTCCGACCAGCCGAGCACGACCGTGTGCCCCCGCTCGACCACCCTGGACCTGCCCTTGCGCAGGCTGTCGAGCTTGGCCTCCACGCCCGCGGTCAGCACGCCGACCAGGGTGCTGACGATGAAGATGCCGCCGATCGTGACGACCAGCATCATGAAGATGAAGAACGGCCTGCCCTCGTCTCCGCCCATGGTGCCGGGATCGAGCGTGCGCAGGAGGCTCATCCAGGCGACCTTGTACCAGGGGCCGTTGCCGCCGGCGAAGGGCGCGGCCAGCGCGGTGACGATCACGACGAGGATCGCCGAGGCCACCGCCAGCCAGCCGATGAGGGCGGGCGTGCCCTTCGACATGGTGTTGTCGAACCAGTACCTCAGTCGCTCCCTGGACATGGCTACTGCCCCTCCTCCGTGGCGTAGCCGCACGGCTCGACCTTGTCCTTGCCGCCGTTGCTGAAGTCGGGGTCGAGCTCGATCTGCCCGAGCAGGGTGGCCTCGACGGGCCGCCGGACGGTCTCCTGGGTGCCGCAGTTGTACAGGACGTAGGCGCCCTCCATCTCGCCCAGGACCAGCGCCCTGTCGTCGTCCTTGAGCACGGGCTTGTTGTCGCCGTCGTGGACGGTGGCCCACTGGTTCTTGAAGCCCACGATCTTGAGGAACTCGTTGCCGTTGCCGTTGACGTAGATGTCGTGGGCTCCTTGCACCATCATGATGTTGAGGAAGAAGCCCAGTCCCATGCCAACGAGCACGCCGGTCAGCACCTTGGTGCCGGCGCGGCCCGTCGAGGTGCGCCGCATCATCCGGTAGGGGATGAACAGGCCGAAGAGGGCCACGATCGCGGCCAGGAGCAGCGCCGTGTTCGCGTCCAGGTCCGGGGCGCCGTTGACCACGAAGTACGCCCAGTAGCCCGCCGCCGACAGCAGGGCCGCGAAGGTGGCCGCGACCCAGGGGAGCTCCCTGAGCGTGTTGATCATCCGCCCGGCCGCGCCGCGGGTCACCTTGTTGATCAGCCAGCCGACCCCGACGACGAACCCGACGCAGGGCAGCAGCCACAGGAAGACCTGGACCAGGGTGCTCAGCAGCCGGGCGAAGACCGTGGCCTGCTCCAGGCCTGCCTGCTCGGGCGTGATGCCGAAGACCTCGTACACGTCCTGGTAGCCGATGTAGAGCATCGCGTACAGGCCCACCGCGAGCGGCACCGCGAACGAGCTCACCTTCTCGACGAGCTCGAGGACGCGGCCGCGCTCCGACCCCTTCGGCTCCTCGGGCTCCATCGGCGGAGGCGGAGGGGTTTGGGCGGGCGGCATCGGGGGGACATAAGCCTGTTCTGGCGAAAAAGGCTGATAACTCATGAGAAGAGAGGATGGAGTGGGCATGTCGATGCCTGGTTGACGGGAGATAAACGTGCTCGTCCATCGGGCGTCTAACCCCGACAAGTCGGCGACCAGAGGGTGGAAAGAGGCGCCGCTCATGCTGGCGGCATGAGCACCGTACAGATCCCCGCAGTCGCTCCCCGCCGCACCGGCGAGCCGGAGCCCGACCTCACCTCGATGTACGTCATCCACCGGGCGATGCTCGGCGACCTGCGGCGGCTCACCGAGCTGCTGTCGGGTGCGGCGGTCGGCCACGAGCGGCAGGCGGCGCTGCGCAGGTACACGGCCTCGATGCTGGTGGAGATCGACCACCATCACATCAACGAGGACGAGCTGCTGTGGCCGCTCATCGAGCGTACGGCAGGCCAGGCGGTCGACCTGAGCCCGTTCACCGACGACCACGAACTGCTGGCGCCCGCGCTCGAGGCCTGCCGCCGGGCGTTGCACGGCGACCAGAAGGAGCTCGGCGGGTTGCTGGCGAGCCTGCTCGAGCTGCTGGAGGAGCACATCGCCGAGGAGGAGCGGGACCTGTTCCCGATCGTCCACCGCTTCGTTCCGTACGCGGCCTACGCCTGGGTCGAGAAGCAGGTGGCCAAGCGCGCCACGCTGCCGGAGCTGGCGTTCACCGCGCCATGGCTCGACCGCTACGCCACCCGGGAGGAGATCGAGCGGCTGCTGGCCGGGGCCGGCTGGCCGTTCCGGGTGCTCCTGGCGGCGACCAGGGGTGGTTACGCGCGGCGCGAGCGGCTGGTGTTCGGCTGAGCGAGCCGCCGCCGCGCCGCCTCCGCCCACGGCTCGACGCCCGCCCGCTCGGCGATGTCCAGCGCCTGCCTGTAGTGGTCGCCCGCCGGGAGGCCCAGGTGGGCGGCCAGGTCGCCGAGGACCTGGGCGGTGGGCCAGACGGCCAGGTAACCGGTGCCGCCGATCGGCTGGGCCGAGTACGGCAGCAGGTCGTGGTAGGCGGCTTCGGCCCTGGCCCGGTCGCCGACGGCGATCCCGAGCAGGCCGCGCACGGCGGTGAGCACGTGCCAGAAGTAGTCGCGCCTGACCGGCTCGGGATCGGCGGCGATCCACGCCCGCGCCTCGTCCGCCCTGCCGGCGTGGCACAGCGCCAGCGCGTACAGCTCGGACAGCTGCTCGCGCCAGCGCTCGTAGCCGGCCAGCTGCTCCAGCTCGGGCACCATCGAGCCCACGTCCCCGCGCATCAGGCGGATGCCGTACAGGGCCAGGGCGAGCAGGCCGCGCTCGTGCTCCCACATGCCCAGCCGTCTGGCCCGCTCGGCCGCCTCCCGCAGCCCGCGCTCGGCCGCGGCGTCGTCGCCGTCGAGCGCGGCGCGCAGCCCCTCGTAGAAGCCGACGACGGCCACGGGCAGCGCCAGGTCGTACCGTTCGGCCAGTTGCCTGGCCCTGGCGGCGTGCGCGTCGGCCGCGGCGAAGTCGGCCCGGCCGGTGGCCGCCTGCATGAGCATGAGCCGCGACAGCACCTCCACGGTGACGTCCGACTCGGACAGTCCCAGCAGCTCCGTCCCGATCTCCTCGCGCTCGGCCAGCCCGTCGTAGCGGAAGGTCTGGTGGAAGCGGCCGTTGAGCGCGAGCACGAGCAGGTCCCCGTCGCCCAGGCGGCGGGCCATCGCCACGGCCTCGCGGGAGGCCTGGTAGCCGCGCTCGGTCACCTCCCCTTCCAGCTCGAAGCCGAGCGTGGTCAGCAGCCCGCAGCGGGCCCTGCTGTCGGACCCGGGCAGCGCGGCCAGCCCGGTCTCCACGGCGGCCAGCAGGTCGGTGTCGGGCCTGCCGTACTCCCTGCTGCTCCAGAACGTGGGCACCTCGAAGGAGACGATCACCCGGGACAGCAGCTCGGGGTCGCCGAGCGGCAGCGCCTGGCGCACCGCGCGCTCCCTGTGCGTGCGCGCCTCCACCAGGCGCCCGGCGTTGGCCAGCGCGGCCACCATGGACAGCGTGAGCTCGAGCCGCTCGCGCGGGTCGCCGTCGAAGCGGTCGAGCGCCGCCCGCCAGAGCGCGGCGGCCTCGTCGTGGGCGAAGCGGGACTCCGCCTGCCGGGCGGCGAGCCCGCAGTAGTGCACGGCCTTGGCCGGCTGGTCGCCCGCGGCCAGGTGGTGGTGGGCGAGCGCGGCCACGTCGGCGGGCCGGTGCTCTTCGATGGCCCTGGCCGCCCTGGCGTGCAGCCGGGCGCGGCGGATGCGGGACAGGTCGTCGTAGAGCGTGTCGCGGATCAGCACGTGCGCGAAGCGCAGCCTGCCCGGCACGGGCTCGGTGAGCAGCCCGGTGACCAGGCCTGACTCGATGGCCTCCAGCACGGTCTCCTCGTCGGCGCCGCTGACCGAGGTCAGCACGTCCACGTCGCTCTCGCGGCCGATCACCGCGCTCTGGCGCAGGATCGTCTGGGCGGTCGCGGGCAGCCTGGCCACCCTGCGCCGCAGCACGTCGCGCACCCCGTCGGGGATCGCGCCGATGCCCTCGGCGTCGAGCAGCCGGGCGATCTCCTTGACGAAGAACGGGTTGCCGCCGGTCCGCTCGGCGATCTCGGCCACGGTCGGCTCGGGGGCGGGACGGCCCGCCGTGAGGCTGATCAGCTCGCCCACCTCGGCCCTGGACAGCCCGTCCAGGCTCAGCCGGAGCGGCTCGTGGGCGGCTATCGCGGCCAGCGCCTCGGCCAGCCGCTCGTTCGGCTCGGTGTGCCGGTAGGCGGCCACGACCAGCGGGCCCGGCGCCTCGGCGATCACGTGGGTGAGGATGGCCAGCGTCTCCGCGTCGGCCCTGTGCAGGTCGTCGAGGACGAGCAGCAGCGGCTGCCTGGCCGCGACCTCGGCCACGAACGCGGCCACGGCCCGGTGCAGCCGGAACCTGTCACCTCCGGTGGCCGTGTCGAGCAGCAGCGGCGCGAGCGCGTCCGGGTCAGCGGGCGGGAAGCGCGCCGCCAGCTCGCGCAGCAGCTCCGCCCACGCCCATCCGGCCGGCGCCCCCTCGTACTCGGGGCAGCGTCCCCAGCCGGCCGCCCGGCCCTGCTCGCCGAGCCGGGCGCGCACCTGCTCCAGCAGCGCGGTCTTGCCCGCCCCCGGCTCCCCCGCGACCAGCACCACGCCGCCGCCCTTGGCCAGCACCGACTCCAGCTCGTCCCGCCGCCCCACGTACGGCGACGCGGCGGCCACCACCCGCGCGGGCGGCGCCGCGGGCGGCGCGACCTCGCTGAGATGGGCGGCCTGAGCGAGGATGTCCTCCTCCAGCCTGCGCAGCTCGGGCCCGGGATCCACGCCCAGCTCCTCGGCCAGGTGCGCCCGCGCCCGCCGGATCGCGCCCAGCGCCTCGCCCTGCCGTCCCGCCCGGTACAGCGCCCTGGCCAGCAGCGCCCACGCGCCCTCGCGTAACGGATGCTCGCCGACCAGCCGCTCCAGATCCGGTACGGCCACCGCCGCCCCACCGTGGCCGATCACCACCGCGGCGTGCCGCTCCATCGTCGAGAGCCGCAGCTCCTCCAGCCGCCCTGCCTCGGCGTCGGCCCAGTGGAACCCGGCGAACTCCTGGTAGGCGGGCCCGTGCCAGAGCGCGAGCGCCTCGGCCAGCCGTTCGGGCCCGGCGGCGGGGTCGCGCACCAGGCTCTCGAACCGCCAGGCGTCCACCGCCTCGGCCCGCAGGTCGAGCGCGTATCCCGGCGGCCGGGTGACCAGCACCTCGGCGGGCGAGCGCGGCGACCTGCCGGGCTCGAGCGCCCTGCGCAGGTTGGAGACGTACGACTGGACCGCGGCCAGCGCCTTGGGCGGCACCTCGTCGGCGTACAGGTCGTCGATGAGCCGGTCGACGGGCACCACCTGGCCTCCGGCGGCCAACAGCCGGCCCAGCACCGAGCGCTGCCTGGGCCTGCCGAGCACGACGGGCTCGCCGTCGAGATGAGCGGCGAGCGGTCCGAGCACCCGGAAGGTCAGCACGATGCTGCCACCGTACGCCAGCCCTTACACGGTGGCGCCGGCCCCCGTCCTGACCAGCCACCGCACGTTCTGCGGCAGGTCGGCGAGCACGGCCTGGCGCAGCACCGGTTGGGTGAAGCGGACCGGCGCGTCCTCGGCCAGGAAGCCCAGCTCCACGAGCGTGCGCAGGGCCGCGGCCAGCTCGTCGAGCTCCATCCCTGCCGCCTCGGCGATCGCGGCGGGCTCGGCGGGCCCGTCGAGCAGCGCCACCGCCTTGGCCGCCCGTACCGCGCCCGTGCCCGCCTTGCGCAGCCAGTCGGCCGTCCACCGGGTGATGCTCGCCGGGCAGCCGTCCTGGCGGTCGCCGGCGGCCAGGTACTCGGTCAGCAGGAACGCGTTGCCGCCGGTGAGCCGCAGCGCGCCCTCGATCAGCCCGGGATCCTGCGCCCCGCCGAGCAGTTCCGCGGCCAGCGTCTCGACCGCCTGTCTGGGCGGGCTGCCGAGCTTGACGGGGCCGAGCAGGGAGCACAGCTCGTCGAGCGCCTCAGGACCGGCCACGCCGGTCGCCCTGGTCGCCGCCACCACGACGGGGACGCGCTGGCTGCGCCGCACCAGGTAGGCCAGCCAGCGCAACGACTCGGGGTCGCACCACTGCAGGTCGTCCACGGCGATGAGCAGCGGGCCCCGCTCCGCCAGCCGTACGGCCAGCCAGTACAGGGCATGCGTGGCGCCGGGGCCCGCGACGGCGTTGTCCCAGACGGCGGCCGCGGCGGGGGCGGCCACGCCGCTCAGCAACTGGTTCCGCTCGGCCTCGGGCATCGCGCAGAGGATGGGCTCGAAGACCTGCCTGGCCACGCCGTACGGGAGGTCCTGTTCGAGCGGATGCGTGCGGGCGTGCGCCACCCGGAAGCCGCGCACCTGGGCGAGCGCCTCCGCGGCGCGCAGCAGCTGCGTGCGTCCCGAGCCGGGCGCGCCCTCGAAGACCACGCTGCGGCCTGTGCCCGCCTCGGCGCCGGCCAGCGCGGCGCCTGTCACGGAGAGCAGCTCGTCGCGCCCCAGGCAGCGGACCAGGGCCTGCGGCTCCTCCACCGGCCGTGCGACCCGCGGCGTCTCCACCGCCCTGGGCAGGTCGAGCGAGGCGGTCTGCGAGAGGATGTCGGCCTCGAGGCGGCGCAGTTCGGGGCCCGGATCCACGCCGAGCTCCTCGGCCAGGTAGCTGCGGGCCTGCCGCAGCGCGCCGAGCGCGTCGCCCTGGCGCGCCGACCGGTACAGGCCCAGCGCGAGCAGCCGCCACCCCTCCTCGCGCATCGGGTGGGCGCGGGCGTGTACCTCCAGCTCGGGCACGGCCTCGGCGTGCCTGCCCAGCGACAGCAGCGCGTCCAGGCGGTGTTCCACCGCCGTCATCCGCAGCTCCTCCAGCCGGGCGATCTCCCCCTCGGCCCACAGCGTGCCCGCGAACTCCACGTAGGCGGGCCCGCGCCACAGCCCGAGCGCCTCGTCGAGCAGCCGCAGCGCCGTCGCGGGATCACGCCCCTCGGCCGCCTGGCGGAACAGCCGCTCGAACCGGCCGGAGTCCACCTCGTCGTCGCCCACGCGCAGCACGTAGCCGCCCGGCTCGGTGACCAGCACGCTGGGGGCGGTGCGCCCCTCGGCCCGCGGCTCGAGCACCCGGCGCAGCTGGCAGACGAACGTGCGCAGCGAGGACAGCGCCTGCGGCGGCGCCTCGCCCTGCCACAGGTCGTCGATCAGCCGGTCGAGCGGGATCACCTTGCCGCGCGACAGCAGCAGCCGGGCCAGCACCGCCCTGTTGCGCGGGGTGCCCACCTCGACCCTGGCGTCCTCGCGCCATGCCTCCATACTTCCGAGCACACCGAAACGCATGTTTCCGTCCCCCCAAAAACTTTCCCCATTGGACGGGGAGAACAGTGCCGCCGACCACTCAACGATGCGTATACGAAACGTTTACGTGCAGGTCAGAGGCCATATCAAGCGATCGTCAACAGTCCGTCAACCATGGTCGGGAAGTCTCGGGCCATGAAGACAGATATCAGACACGGCGGGTCGTTCGCCGTGGCCCGGTGCCACCTGGCGGGCGGCGAGAGCGTCCGCGTCGAGTCGGGCGCGATGAGCGCGACGAGCGCCGGGGTGCAGCTGCAGGCCAAGATGGAGGGCGGGCTGCTGCGCGGGCTGGCGCGCTCCGCGCTGGGCGGCGAGTCGCTGTTCACCACCCGTTACACCGCGCCGCAGGGCGGCGGCTGGGTGGACGTGGCGCACCACCTGCCGGGCGACGTGGTCTCGGCGCCTGTCCAGCACGAGCGGGCGCTCCTGCTGACCAGAGGGTCGTGGATCGCCTCCTCCGACGGGGTGGAGATCGTCACCAAGTGGGGTGGCATGTCCAACCTCATCGGCGGCGAGGGCGGTTTCCTGATCAGGGCCGAGGGCGATGGCGAGGTGATCCTGGGCTGCTACGGCGCGCTCGACTGGATCGAGCTCGCCCCCGGCGAGACGATCGTGGTCGACACCGGCCACCTGGTGGCCTACGACGAGACGGTGCGCAGCAACCTGCGCAGGGCGGTCGAGGGCAAGACCATCCAGTCGCTCAAGTCGGGCGAGGGCCTGGTCTTCGACTTCACCGGACCCGGCCGGGTGCTCACCCAGACCAGGAACCCCAGCGCGCTGATCTCCTGGCTGACGGCGGAGCTCCCGTTCAAGCAGTCCTGAGGCATCGCGGCCAGAACCAGGCCGCGATAGCCCCTACGGTAGGGCCATGGATCCCGTCCTCACCCTCCGCGAGCTGAACCGCGCCACCCTGGAGCGGCAGCTGCTGCTCCGCCGTACCTCCAGGAGCGTGCTCGAGGTCGTCGAACACCTCGGGGGCCTGCAGGCGCAGACGCCGCACACCTGGTACACCGGCCTGTGGAACAGGATCGAGGAGTTCCGGGCGGCCGACGCGGCCGACCTGCTCGCCTCGCGCGGGGTGGTCCGCATCGCCCTGCAGCGGTCCACGATCCACCTGGTCAGCGGCCGCGACTGCCTGGCGATGCGGCCGCTGGTGCAGATCGTGACCGAGCGGATGACGCGCAGCACGTTCGGCAGGCGGCTGGACGGGGTCGACCTGGACGAGCTGGCCGCGCTCGGGCGCTTGCTGCTCGAGGAGCGGCCGATGACCTTCGCCGACCTGGGCAAGGCACTGGCCGAGCGCTGGCCGGGCAACGACCCGCACGCGCTCGGCCAGGGGGTCCGGTGGCTGGTGCCGCTGGTCCAGGTGCCGCCGCGGGGGCTGTGGGGCAGGTCGGGGCCGGTGGCGCACACCTCGGCGGAGTCCTGGCTGGGGTTCTCGGTGCCCGCCATGACGCCGGCCGAGCTGGTGGCCCGGTACCTGGGGGCGTTCGGGCCCGCCACGGTCAAGGACGTGCAGACCTGGTCGGGGCTCACGCGGCTGGCCGAGGTGATGGAGGCCATGGATCTGGTGCGCTTCCGCGACGCCGGCGGGGCCACCTACTACGACCTGCCGGACGCGCCGCGGCCCTCCGGGGACGTTCCCGCGCCGGTCCGGCTGATGTACGACTTCGACAACCTCTTCCTGTCACACGCGGACAGGACGCGGGTGATCACACCCACCGGCTTCACCGCCTTGTCCGGATTTATGGGCACAAATGTCATGCCGCGCGCGATCCTGGTGGACGGTTTCACCGCCGGCGACTGGACCGTGTCGCGGGCCAAGGGCACCTCCACGCTGCACATCCACCAGTGGGAGCCGATCGCCGACCTGGACGCCGTCGAGGCGGAGGCCAGGCTGCTGCTCGACTTCCTCGCCCCGCGCGACCGGCACGAGGTCGCCGTGCACGACCGCCCCTCGCGCGGCTAGCCGAGCCGCCCGATCCCCATACCGAACGTCAGCAGGTCGGCGCTGTTTGCGATGGGGAAGACCGCCTGGCGCCGGAAAACTCATCGGCGCGGATGACAGTGATGCGTCTTGTGCCGTAATTTACCCGCGTGACCGATCTGGTGACCTTCGGCGAGACGATGGCGCTGTTCGCCGCGCGCCGCACCGGCCCCCTGCGCTTCGCCCGCGACTTCGACCTGGGCGTCGGCGGCGCGGAGTCGAACGTCGCGATCGGCGTCACCCGCCTGGGCCACCAGGCCACCTGGATCGGCCGCGTCGGCGCCGACGAGTTCGGTGACCTGGTGCGCGCCACGCTGCTGGGCGAGGGCGTGCGGGCCCACGCCATCCCCGACCCCGACGCCCCGACCGGCCTGATGATCAAGGGCCGCCGGACGGCCGACCTCATCGCGGTCCGCTACTACCGCGCGGGCAGCGCCGGATCCCGCCTCTCCCCCGCCGACCTGGATCCCGACCTCATCGGCTCAGCCCGGATCCTGCACGTCTCCGCGATCACCCCGGCCCTTTCCGCCCAGGCTCGCGATGCCGTACGGCATGCCGTACAGACCGCCCGTGCCGCCGGAGTGCCGGTGTCGCTGGACGTCAACTACCGCAAGGCCCTGTGGTCCCCCGAGGAGGCGGGCGCCTGGCTCCGCGACACGATCGGCCAGGTGGACATCCTGTTCGCCACGGTGCCCGAGGCCCAGCTGATCGCTGACGTCACCGACCCCCTGGAGCTGGCCAAGACCCTCTCGTCGCTCGGCCCCCGCCACGTGCTCCTCAAGTTCGGCGCCGACGGCGCCCTCGAACTCTCCGACGACCAGGTACGGCAGGCCTCCGCGTTCCCCGTCACGGAGGTCGACCCGGTCGGCGCCGGCGACGCCTTCGCGGCAGGCTGGCTCGCGGACTGGCTCGCAGGCGCCACCCCCGACCAACGCCTGCGAACAGCGTGCGCGGCAGGCGCCTTCGCCGTCACCTCCCAGGGCGACTGGGAAAGCCTCCCCCGCCGCCCCGACCTGGCCCTCCTCACCCCCGCAGGCGACGGCGTCCACCGCTGACCTATTTGATGGGCTGGATGTCCAGGCGGCCGGTGTCGCAGACCTGGCCGATGTCGAAGGGGATCTCGCGGTGCGCCGTCTCGTCCGGCGGGATCACCATGAGGCGGTACGGCGCCGGGCAGGTGGTTTCCGAGCCCACCTGGATGACCGTCCAGTGCACCATGGCCGAGGCCGACTTGCCGGGCTTGAGGGTGACGGTGTGCCTGGGTCCCGGCTCGCGGCGGGCGCGGGTGCGCAGGGCGTCCCCCTGCTTGTCGATCATGATGAGGCCGGGGTAGCCGTACAGGGTGCAGGTCGTGCCTGACCGGTTGGTGAACACCAGCGGCGCGTTGCGGTTGCCCGCGCCCGCGTCCACGCGGCCCAGCTTGACCTGCAGCTGGGCGGTGCCGCAGCGGTGGACCGAGGCGGACTCCTGCGCCAGGGCGGGGGCCGCGCCGCCCGCCAGCAGGAGCCCGGCCGTGAGCGCGGCGATCTGGAACTTCTTCATGCTGGATTTGACGCTCAGGATCGGGCAAAAGTTATGCCGCGAATCCTCGCGCACTCCTTGCGGTACTGCCGCTGCCCCACGAGCCTCCACAGCACCCGGGCGGCCGGCGGCAGCAGGGTCAGGAAGGCGTCCCGCTCGGCGGGCGTGGCGTCCTCGAGCAGGGATCCGAGCTGGATCAGCAGCCGGTCCTTCGACAGGTGCGAGCGCCCGTACTCCGAGAGCGCGTCCCATTCCGCCACACTGAGGTGCTGGGCGACCAGCGGCAGGATGCGCTCCTCCTCCTGGTCGAGGTGGGCGACGAGCTCGTCGTTCAGCAGCGTCAGGCTGCTCACGATCCGGTCGCGGCGCTCGGCGTCGGCCTCGGCGCGCCAGGCGGGCAGCACTTCCTCCAGCTCGGCGATGCACGTGCCGACCTTCTCGTGCTGGGCCTCCATGGTGTGGACGAGGTCGGCCTCGAGGGTGACCCGCTCGAGCAGCAGCGGCCAGAGCAGTTTGTCCTCGCCTGTGTGGTGGTGGTGCAGGCCGGTCAGCAGCTCCGTCAGGTAGTCGGCCAGCACCTCGGCCCTGGCCCGGTTCCCCGGCGCGACCTGGGCGATGAGCCGCGGAGCGAGCTTGAACTCCCTGCGGAAGGCGCGATGGACGACCACCATCTCCCAGATGGCAGGCTTGGTGTCGGTACTCACGCAAACAGGGTGAGCGCCACCGATTGATTTTCAATCAACCTTGGATGTTCGGTGCACAGCGTTCAGGTCGTCCTTTTCCTGGTTGCCCTGGCCACCGTGGTGGCCACGTTCGCCGACCGCATCAGCGTTCCGGCTCCGTCGCTGCTGGTGGTGGCGGGGCTGATCGTCGGATTGCTGCCGTTCAGCGGCGCCATCCAGGTGACTCCCGAGATCGTGAGCCTGGTCGTGCTGCCGCCGCTCATCTACGCCGCCGGCGAGGAGCTGTCCTGGCCCGAGCTGAAACAGGTGTGGCGGCCGGTGACGCTGCTCGCGGTGGGGCTGGTGGTGGTGTCGGCGGCGGCCGTGGGCTTCGTGACGACGTGGCTGACGCCGCTGCCGCTGGCGCTGGGGTTCCTGCTCGGCGCCGTGCTCTCCAGCACGGACCCGGTGGCCGTGACGGCGCTCGGGCGCCGGCTCGCGCTGCCGCCGAGGCTGCAGACGCTGCTGCAGGCCGAGAGCCTGTTCAACGACGCGACCAGCCTGATCCTGTTCCGCATCGCGGTCAGCGCCGCGGTCGCGGGCGGCGTGCTCGGCTGGACAGGCGTCGCGGCCGACTTCGCGCTGCTGGCGGGCGGCGGCGCCCTGGTGGGCACCGTCGTCGCGATCGGCGTCTCGTTCGTACGGCGGCGCACCGAGGACCCCGTGCTCGAAAGCGTGATCGCCCTGGTGACGCCCTACACGGCCTACGTCCTGGCCGAGTCCGTCGGCGCCTCGGGCGTCACGGCCGTGGTGGTCGCGGCGGTGATCCTCGGCATCCGGCAGCACGCGCTGACGAACTCCGGCATCCGCCTGCATCTGTCGGCCGTCTACGGCACGGTGATCTTCCTGCTGGAGAGCGTGGTCTTCAGCCTGATCGGGCTGCAGCTGCCCTCGCAGATCCGCCAACTGGCGGCCGACGAGCAGTCGTGGCTGCCCGCCGTCCTGGCCATCGCGACGGTGCTCATCCTGGTCAGGGTGGCGTGGATGTTCCCGCTGAGCGCGATCCTGCACCGCAGGCTGCGGCCCTCGTGGCAGGTGCCGGCCGTGGTGTCGTGGGCGGGGACGCGCGGGGTGGTGCCGCTGGCGGCGACGCTGTCGATCCCGCTGCTCACCGACGACGGCCGGCCGTTGCCGCACCGGTCGCTGCTCATGGTGCTGGCGACGGGCGTGATCGTCATCTCGCTGATCGTGCAGGGGTTCACGCTGGCGCCGCTGGTGCGGCTGTCGGGGCTGGCGATCACGCCGGGCGACTCGGAGGAGGAGTACCGGCGGGCGGCCGAGCGCCTGTCGGAGCGCGCCCAGGCCTACCTGGACGAGCTGGAGGACCTGGAGTCGACGCCGCCGGCCGTACTGAAGAAGGTGCGTGACCAGCTGGAGCTGGAGGACGACGACCCCGACACCGTGCAGGTGCGGCGGGAGGTGCTGTTCATCCAGAGCGCGATGCTGGAGCGGATGTACGCCGACGGCGAGATCGGCGAGTCGAACCGGCGCCGGTTGCAGCGCCGGCTCGACCGCGAGGACCTGCGCTTTCACGACGACCCGTAGGTCTTCCCCCGGGGGCCGTGCCGAGAGACCCTGGAGGTGAGGAGATGGTCGCGATGCAGAGCAAGCAGTGGACCATAGAGATCTCGATCACCGAGGACGACGAGGACGCCGTCACGACGGCGACGGCGACCCTTTTCGCCTCCGGTGCCAGGCGGCACGAGAGCGTCGCTTACGCGCGACGCAACCCGACCGACAGGCCGGTGCCCGGCATCGGGGACGAGCTGGCCGCGGGACGGGCCCTTTCGGACCTGGCGGCCAAGCTGATCGAGGACGGTGCGGAGGACGTCGCGCAGCTCGCGGGCTCCATCAGAGCGCGTTAGAGCAGACCCGCGGCGGCCAGGAGCTTGCCGACCCGGCCGATCTCGTCGGCGTCGAGCGGGACCTGGGGAAGCGCGGTGGTGGGATGGTCGATGACGCCGCGCAGGTGCAGTGCGGCCTTGAACGCGCCGAGCCCGGACGAGCTGCCGCCCATGCGCCGCCCGCCGACGCGGACGATCTCGAAGAGGCGGACCAGCCGTTCCTGCTCGGCCCTGGCCGCCTCCCAGTCGCCCTGGCGCGCCGCCCGATAGAGGCTGACGTATCCGGAAGGGTCGACGTTGCCGAGCCCGGGCACCACCCCGTCGGCGCCCATCCACAGCGCCGCGTCGACGGTCACCTCCGACCCGGTCAGCACGCTGAACCCGGCCTGCCTGCGCAGGATCACCTCGCGCAGTCCGCCGTCGTCGCCGCTGGAATCCTTGACCCCGGCCAGCACCCCCTCGGAGGCCAGCTCGAGCAGCAGGTCGGCAGTCAGCTTGGTGTGTACGGACACCGGCAGGTCATAGGCATAGACCGGTAATCCCGACTTTCCAGCAAGAATCCTGAAATGGGTGCGGATCTCCACCGGGTGCGTCCGCGTGTAGAACGGCGCGGTCGCCACCAGCGCGTCCGCGCCCTTGGCGCGAGCGACCGCCGCGTGCTCCAGCATCCGCGGCGTCGTCATGTCGATCACCCCCGCCAGCACCGGCACCTGCCCGGCCACGTGCCCGGCCACGGTGTCGAGCACGACCGCCCGCTGCGCGTCCGTCAAATAGGCGACCTCCGACGACGACCCCAGCACGAACAGCGCGTCCACCCCACCCGCCAGCAGGTGGTCGACCAGCCGGACGAGCGAGGCGGCGTCCACCTCGCCATCCGGGGTCATCGGGGTGCACACCGGCGGGATCACGCCATTCATACGGGTCTCTCCTGGATCAGTTCGAGGTCGGTCGCTCCTGCCGCCACAGGGTGATGGCAGTGGTAGAGGTGCCGGTCGTCCCGCTGTACGGCGGGCCAGGCGGTCTCGCACATCCCGTCGGCCCGCCAGCACCGGGTGCGGAACGGGCAGCCGGACGGCGGCCTGGTCGCCGAGGGCACCTGCCCCACCAGCGGGATGGGGTTGATGGGTGAGATCAGTCCGGGCGTGGCGGAGAACAGCGCCCGGGTGTAGGGATGGCGCGCGCCCAGCGGCACGTCGCCGGCGGGCGCCTGCTCGACGATCCTGCCCAGGTACATGGTGACCACCCGGTCGCTCATCCGCCTGACGGTCTGGATGTCGTGCGAGACGAACACCAGCGCCAGCCCCAGCCGCTCCTTGAGATCGAGCAGCAGGTTCAGTATCTGCGCCCTGACGGAGACGTCCAGCGCGCTGGTCGGCTCGTCGGCCACGAGCAGCTCGGGCTCGAGCGCGAGCGCCCTGGCCACGGCCACTCGCTGCCGCTGCCCGCCGGACAACTGGCCCGGCAGCAGCCCCGCCACACCGGCCGGCAGGCCGACCAGACCGAGCAGCTCCCTGACCCGCTCCTCACGCTGGGCGGGGGTCCCGCGCCGGTGGACGTCGAGCGGGTCCCGCAGGATCCTCCTGATCGGCAGCCGCCGGTTCAGCGCCGTGGACGGGTCCTGGAAGACCATCCCGACGCTCGACCCGACGAGATCGCGCCGCCGCGCGTCGGAACCCGCCCACAGGTCCTGTCCCTTGAGCAGGACGGTCCCCTCGGCGGGCCGTTGCAGCCCCACCATCACCCGGGCCAGCGTGGACTTCCCGCACCCCGACTCGCCCACCACCCCGACGGTCTCGCCCCTGACGACCGTCAGGTCCGCCCCGGTCAGGGCGTGGACCCGGTCGCGGGAGAACAGCCCGCCGGTGCGCGCCTTGTGCACCACGTGCACGTCACGCAGCTCAAGCATGCTGCTCACTCCCCACGAGCGCGGGGTGGTGGCAGGCGTAGGCGTGGGTGCGCACGTCGCCCTCCAGGTGTGGGGTGGTGGTGTGGCAGATCTCGGTGGCCATCGGGCAGCGGTCGGCGAAGCGGCACCCGGCGGGGAAGTCGGCCGGGGCCGGGACCACGCCGGGGATCTGGGTGAGCCGCTCGGCCCCCGACTCCAGCGACAGCACCGAGCCGAGCAGCCCGCGGGCGTAGTGGTGGGCGGGGGCGCCGACCAGGGTGGCGGTGGCTCCGGTCTCGACGATCTGCCCGCCGTACATCACGACCACGCGGTCGGTGACGTCGGCGACCAGCGCGAGGTCGTGCGAGACGAGGATCAGCGCGAATCCCAGCTCCTCGCGCAGCCGCAGCAGCAGCTCGATGACCTGCGCCTGGACGGTGACGTCCAGCGCCGTGGTGGGCTCGTCGGCGACGATCAGCCTGGGGTCGCGCGAGAGCGCCATCGCGATGAGCACCCGCTGCCGCTGCCCGCCCGACAGCTCGTGCGGATAGGACCTGAGCGTCCGGGCCGCGTCGAGCCCGACGAGCTCGAGCAGCTCGGCGGGGGTACGGCTGCCGCTGCGGCGGCAGACCTGCTTGAGCTGGGCGCGGATCGTCATCGCCGGGTTCAGCGAGGACAGGGCGTCCTGGTAGATCATCGCCATCTCGTGGCCGAGCAGCCTGCGCCTGGCGCGGCGTGGCAGGGCGATGAGTTCCTTGTGGTCGAAGCGGA
Source organism: Nonomuraea sediminis (assembly GCF_018531495.1). Lineage (GTDB taxonomy): Bacteria > Actinomycetota > Actinomycetes > Streptosporangiales > Streptosporangiaceae > Nonomuraea > Nonomuraea sediminis. The sequence goes on along the minus strand of NZ_JAHDTI010000004.1, from coordinate 774,831 downwards.
CGTGGCCGGAGACGCGGGCGTCGCGCGGTTGCAGACCCATGATCGTCAACGCGGTCAGCGACTTGCCGCAGCCGGACTCGCCGACCAGGCCGAGCACCTCGCCCGGCCGCACCTCGAACGAGATCCCGTCCACGACGTCGACCCCGGCCTCGAACCCGATCCTCAGGTTCTCCACGGCGAGCACGGGCTCGCCTTCGGGGATCGGCCGGGCGCGCTCGGCCAGCCGCCGCGCCGCCTCCTCGATCCCCGGCAGCTGCGTCACCGTCCCTGTGCGGTGGAGCCCTGGGCCTGTGGACGGCGCGGCACCGGCGCGCTCGCGCCTGGCGGGTGCCGCCCAGGCGTCGGAGACGCCCTCGGACAGGATGTTCAGCGCCAGCACCGTGATCAGGATGAGCAGGCCGGGGAAGACCGTGGCCCACCAGCCGCCGAGCAGCACCATGTTCTTGCCGTCGGCGATGACGCTGCCCCAGGACGGGTTCGGCGGCCGCACCCCGGCGCCGATGAACGACAGCGACGCCTCGAACACGATCGCGTCGGCCACCATGACCGTGCAGAACACCAGCACGGGCGCGGCGCAGTTGACGGCCACGTGGCGCAGCAGGATGTGCGGGGTCCTGGCGCCGATGACGCGCTCGGCGGCGACGTAGTCCTCGCCGTACTGGGCCAGCACGTTGGCCCGCACGACCCGCGCCACGGACGGCATGTAGAGGAAGGCCATGGCCATGACCAGCACCGGGATGCTGCCCCCGAACACCGCGACGAGCACGGCGGCCAGCGCGATCCCGGGGAAGGCCATGATCACGTCGAGGACCCGCATGACGGTCTCGTCCACGCCCCTGCGGGACGTGGCGGCCAGGGCGCCGATCACCGCGCCCGCCACGAGGGCGAGCCCGGTCGCGCCCAGGCCGATGATGAGCGACCACCGCGCGCCGTACAGGAGCCTGGACAGGATGTCGCGGTTGGCGCTGTCGAGCCCCATCCAGTGCCCGGCGCTCGGCCCTCCGCCGGAGATCTCCTGGTAGTACGGCGAATGCGGCGCGATCCACGGTGCCAGGATCGCGGCCAGGACCACGAGGGCCACCAGGGCGAGGCAGATCCACGAGCCGAGCTTGAGCCTGCGGAACCGCATGCCGGGGACGGCGAGGCGCTCGGTGAGTTCCGGCCTCATGCCGCACTCCTCAAACGCGGATTTATCAGCAGATAGAGGATGTCCACCACCAGGTTCACCACCATGAAGCCCACCGCGATCGTCAGCACCACGCCCTGCACGACCGCCGGATCCCCGTCACGCACCGCATTGATCATGAGCTGCCCCATCCCGGGCAGCCCGTAGATCGTCTCGATCACCACCGCGCCCCCGATCAGGTATCCAACGCGCAGCCCCAGCACGGTCAGCGGGTTGATCAGCGCGTTGCGCAGCACGTTCCGCCCGACGACCACGACCGGCGGCAGCCCGCTGCCGATCGCGGTACGCACGTAGTCGCGGTCGAGCTCCTCGACCATCGAGGTGCGCACGATCCTGGTCAGCTGCGCCGCGACAGGCAGCGACAGCGACAGCGCCGGCAGGGTCAGCGACCGCAGCCAGCCGGACAGCGAGTCGGCCGGATTGATGTAGCCGCCGGTCGGGAAGATCCCCGCGCCCACGGCCAGCCACTGGATCATCAGCAGCGCCAGCCAGAACGCCGGAGCGGCCACGCCGATCAACGACACCATCCTGATCACCTGGTCCGGCCAGCGGTCGCGGAACAGCGCCGCGACCACGCCGAACACCAGCGCGAGCACGACCGCCACCAGTAGGCCGAGGAACGTCAGCTGCAGCGTCAGCGGCAACGCCGTGGTGACCGACTCCAGCACCGGCTTCTTGGTGAGCACGCTGGTGCCCATATCGCCGCGTGCCAGGTCGGCCACGAAGCGGACGTACCTGATCGGCAGCGGGTCCAGCAGGCCGTTCTCCACCTGGAACTGGTGGATCTGCTCGGCGGTCGGGTTCGCGCCCTGGAAGTAGGCGTACTCCGGCTTGACGCCGGAGAAGCGCATCACTACGAACACGAACGCGACGACGCCGAGCAGCAGCGGAACGAGGATCAGGACGCGCCGCAGCAGCATCCTCGCTACGACGATCACGTCCGCTTGGCCTGCAGCAGGTTGATGCCCGGATAGGGCTGGGCGCGGATGCCGGACAGCTTCTTCGGGTCCCAGGCGGTCATCAGCTCGTTGTGCACCACCGGGTAGAGCACGGCGTTCTCGGCGATGACGTCAATGTATTTCCGGATTTTTTCGGCTTTGGCGGCCTTGTCCGGCTCTTGGGTGGCCTCGTCCATCATGGCGAACAGGGCCTTGGCGTCCTTGGAGTCCGCCCAGTGGGTGTACTTCATCCACACGCCGCCGGGCACGTAGTTGTAGTGCAGGATCAGGTCGGCGTCCATGCCGAACTGGTTGGGGTTGGAGGCGGCGGCGACGACCTGGTAGTCCTGCCCCTGGTCCATCTTGGCGAACAGGGCCGCGGTGTCCTGCGGCTCCAGCGTGGTCTTGATCCCGATGGCCTCCCAGGAGGCGGCGATCGTGGGCAGGCAGTCGGCGATCCAGCTGACGTTGACGGCCATCAGGTTGATCGTCAGGTTGCTGACCCCGGCCTCCTTGAGCAGCGCCTTGGCCTTGTCCGGGTCGTAGTCGTAGACGACCGAGGCGCGCTTGTAGTCCGGATGGCCCTCGTTGAGGAAGGAGCTGGCGGCCGTCCCGTGGCCCTTGAGCGCCACGTCGATCATCTTCTGCTTGTCGATGGCGTGGTGCAGGGCCTGCCGTACGCGCACGTCGTCGAAGGGCTTGGCGCCGGTGTTGAACATCAGGAACATGTGGTTCATGCCCTTGCCGCCCTCGACGGTCAGGCCCTGCTGCTTGAGCTGGTCGACGTTGGCGTAGGGGATGTTGTCGGCGATCTGCGCCTCGGCGCTGGAACCGGAGATCTTGGCCACTCTGGCGGAGGCGTCCACGATCGTCAGCCAGTTCATCTTCTTGACCGTGGCCGGGCGCGGGCCGTTGTAGCCGTCGAACGCCTCGAACGCGGTGTTGGACTTGGGGTTGTGCTGCACCTGCTTGTACGGCCCCGAGCCGACCGCCTTGCCGGTCTTGGCCTGGTCCCAGGCGCCGGGCTGGCTGAAGACGTGCTTGGGCATGATCTTGGCGATGGTCAGGCGGGGCGCCGCGTCGGGGAAGGGGAACTTGAAGACCAGCTCGACGGTCTTGTCGTCGACCTTCTTGACCTCCTGCAGCCAGGCCTTGAAGAAGTTGCCCGTGAGAACGTTGGCCTGCGGGTCGAGGATGCGCTGGAAGGTGAAGACCACGTCGTCGGCGGTGACGGGCTGCCCGTCGTGCCACTTGGCGCCGTCGCGCAGGGTGAACTTCCACGACGTCGCGTTGAGGTCGGCCGGCAGCGCCGTCGCCAGGGCCGGGTACGGCTCCCGCGTGATGGGGTCGGTGTCGAGCAGCCCCTCGTAGACGTGGCTGATCCCGGCCATCGCGAAGGCCGAGGCCGTCTGCGTCGGGTCCCAGCTCTGGTCGTTGCCGTAGCCGATGACCGCGGTGATCAGGTCCCTGTTGGAGCCCGCGCCCACGGAGCCGGTCGAGGCCGGCCCGCCGCTGCAGGCCGACAGGGTGGCGGTGATGAACGCCGCGGCTCCGCTGTAGCGCAGGAAGTCACGGCGGCTTAACTCGGAGCTCACGAATTCCTCCCAAAACATGGAACGTGGGACATCCCATGTCCTATCTTGTGCGTAAGCTGATGGTCAACAGGTGGTTTCCGGAACGTTACGTGGGGAGGTCCTACATGGCCGGTGTTCCGCGCCCCCGGCTGAGCCGTGCGGTGGAGGCCCAGGAGGCCGTCAAGGAGATCATCGTGCGGCGCGGGCTGGTGGCCGGGGACCCCCTGCCCACCGAGTCGGAGCTGATGGAGGAGCTGGGCATCAGCCGCAACTCGGTGCGGGAGGCGCTGAAGGCTCTGCAGGCCGTGGGCATCGTGGACATCCGCCACGGCTTCGGCATGTTCGTGGGCAGGATGTCGCTGGCGGGGCTCGTCGACGAGCTGGCCTTCCACAGCAGGATCACGCTGCTGGACGGCCGCAACCACCTGCAGCACCTGGTGGAGATCCGCGAGATCCTGGAGACGGGCCTGGTGCAGCGGCTGATCGACCTGGGCCCGTCGGACATGAGCGCCGTGGCCGAGGTGATGGCGCGCATGGAGGCCGAGGCGGCGGCCGGCGAGGTGTCACCGGAGATCGACCGGCTCTTCCACGACGTGCTGTACCGGCCGCTCGGCAACCCGCTGGTCAGCCAGCTGCTCGGCGCGTTCTGGGACGTCTACTACCAGCTGCGCGGCCACCTCGGCGCGCCCGACGAGTCCCCCGCGGACGTCGCCAGGCGCCACGGCGACATCTACGCCGCCGTGCTGGCGGGCGACAAGGCGGCCGCGGTCCGGGCCGTCGGCGCCCACTTCGACGGCGTGCGCAACCGGCTGGCGCGGCTACGCCCAGACCATTGAGATCCCCAGGTGGGCCTCGACGTTGCTGATCAGCGACATGATGCCGAACGTGCCCTGCGCTCCCCACAGCAGGCCGAGCGCGGTCGGCTCGGTCGCGTCGAGCACCACGGACCCCGAGTCTCCCTTGTCGCAGAATTTCCCGCCTTTTCCGAGGATTTCGACCTGTTCCATGAGGTAGGCGTTCGGTCCGCCGGTGGGCCAGTTGAGGGTGGTCCACAGCCCCGCGACCTTGCCCGGCGTGATCGTCCCGTCGGTGGGCCCGGTCTTGAACCCGCGCTTGCGCACCTGCTGGAACACGGTCGGATCCGCCGTCGCCTGGATCGCCGGGATCAGGTCGGGCTGCCCGGGCCCCTTGCCCGCGATGGCCCGGGAGAAGCTGCGCCCGTTCTTCCTGGCCACGTCCAGGTGGAACACGGCCGAATCCGTCATGCTCACCCGGATCGGTGAGAACGGCAGCGGCGGCGTGTTCGGGAAGTCGACCGCCGCGACCTCGCCCAGGTTGTCCGTGTCAGGGACGGGCGCCACGAGCGGCGGGTTCGTCGGCTGCCAGACGCTGTCGGGGAAGCCCACGCCGACGTCGCCGACCACGTGGTAGCAGCTGAGGCCGAGCAGCTCGCCGGTGCTCGCGTCCTCCACGATCGCGCCCATCGTGCCGTCGCCCCTGAGCGGTTGCGTGATCTTGATCCCGCCCCGCAGATCCTTGTAGCGCGCCTCGTCGGGGAAGCCGCACGGTTCGTAGCGCCGCTCGATCACGCACACCGCCACGCCGCCGATCTCCCCCGGCAGGTCGTCGGGCACCTGGGAGGCGTCCTCGACCAGGATCCGCACGGCGAGCTCGTCGAACAGCTCGCCGCCCTCCTCGCGCGCCCCCAGCCCGATGCCCACCACGCCGGGCAGCGCCAGCACCGCGAACTCGACCGCCTTCTTGGCCTCTACCAGCTCGAATGGAATCTCCATGGCGTCAGATTGTTCCCGAGTTCGCACAGCGACATGAGTAGGCCCCTACTCAATATGTCGGCGTGGCGTGGTTGGATCTGCTGCGTGGAGGCCTCGGTCGAGCAGCTCGTGTACGTCAGGGACGACGAATACACGGTTGCCCGCATGGCCTCCGAGACCGAGCCAGGGTTCGTGGCGGCCGGCCGTAGTCTCGCGGGGGTCCAGCCGGGCGAGACGCTCAAGCTGGTCGGCGAGTGGCACGACCACCACCGCCACGGGCGGCGCTTCGAGGTGAGCGCGTGCGAGCGGATCGTGCCCTCCACGATCCGCGCCATCCAGCTCTACCTCGGCTCCGGCCTGATCCGCGGCATCGGCCCGCGCCTGGCTCAGGCCATCGTCGGCCACTTCGGCGAGCAGACGCTGACCGTGATCGACACCGACCCCTCGCGCCTGACCGAGGTCATCAACATCGGCCCCGCCCGCCGTACCCAGATCATCGAGGCCTGGCAGGACCAGAAGGCCATCGCCGAGCTCATGGTCGTGCTGCAGGGCTTCGGCCTGAGCCCGCTGCTCGCCGCCAAGATCTTCCAGGTGTACGGCAAGGCCGCCGCGGAGACCCTGACCACCGACCCGTACCAGCTGATCGGCCGGGTCCGTGGCATCGCCTTCGCCTCGGCCGACAGGATCGCCCTCCAGTGCGGCATCCCGGAGACCAGCCCGCTGCGGGTGAAGGCGGCCCTGGTCGACAGGCTGGAGGCGGCGGCCAGCGGCGGCGGCCACTGCTACCTGTCCAAAACCGCGCTCATCGCCCAGACCGTCGAGCTCCTCGAGCTGGACGAGGACCTGGTCCGCGAGCAGCTCGACGCGCTCACGGCCGAGCGCCGCGTGGTCGTGGAGTCCATCGAGGGCCGCCCGGTGGTGTTCCTCAAGGAGCTGCACGCGCGCGAGGTCAAGCTGGCCGAGCAGTTGCTGCGGCTGTGGCGGGCGCCCTCGACGCTGCCGCTGCGCGGGTTCAGCGACGACCCCGGGCTCGACGACGACCAGCGTGCCGCCGTCACCATGGCCCTGACCAGCACGGTGTCGGTCCTCACTGGCGGGCCGGGGTGCGGGAAGAGCCACACCGTCAAGGTCATCGCCGCCACCGTCCGCGCCATGGGCGGCAGGGTCACGCTGGCCGCGCCCACCGGCAAGGCGGCCAAGCGGCTGTCGGAGCTGACCGGGCTGCCGGCGATGACCATCCACCGCATGCTGGCCCACGAGCCCGACCCGACCGTGCTGTTCGACCAGGCGCCCGTCCAGGCCGACCTCGTGGTGGTCGACGAGGCGTCCATGCTCGATCTCCACCTGGCCACCCGCCTGTGCACCGGCCTGCCGTCCGGCAGCCACCTGCTGCTGGTGGGCGACAGCGACCAGCTGCCCAGCATCGGCCCCGGCAGCGTGCTGTCCGACCTGCTGCGGGTCGAGGACATCCCCCGCGTACGCCTCACCCACGTCTTCCGCCAGGCCTCCGGCAGCGGCATCGTCCAGGCGGCCGGGCAGATCCGCTCGGGCGAGCTGCCGTTCCTGCCCGGCGGGGGCGGCTTCTGGTTCGAGGAGCTCGACGACCCCTCCGCGGTCGCCGACCGGGTGGTCCACCTGGCCACCGAGGCGATCCCCCGCAAGCAGGGCATCCCCGCCTCGCAGATCCAGGTCCTCTGCCCCATGCGCAAGGGCGTGGCGGGCACCGCCGAGCTCGGCCGCCTCCTGCAGGAACGCCTCAACCCCTACACCTCGGACAAGCCCGAACACTGGTCGGGCACCCGCCCCTTCCGCGTCGGCGACCGGGTCATGCCCATCCGCAACAACTACGACAAGGGCGTCTTCAACGGCGAGACCGCCACCATCACCGCCATCAACCACGAGGACCGCCTGGTCGAGATCCTCGTCGACGACGGCGACCCGGTCACCTACGGCTTCGACGAGCTCGACGACCTCACCCACGCCTACGCCATCAGCGTCCACCGCTCCCAGGGCAGCGAATACCCCTTCGTCGTCGCCCCCATCGTCGCCGAGTCGGGCGGCATCATGCTCCGCCGCCGCCTCCTCTACACCCTCGTCACCCGCGCCAAGTCCTGGGTAGTCCTGGTAGGCCAACGCAAGGCCCTGGACCTGGCAGTCAACCGCCTCGACCCCCGCCGCAACACCGCCCTCCCCCACCGCATCGCCCTCGCCCCCTAGCGCCACGGACTCCTCTCACGGGGGAGCCAAGCTCCCCCAATCCCCCTTGGCAGGGGCGCGCCCCTGCACCCGCGCCGACCTCGCCTGCGGCTCGGACTGTGTTTGATTCGGGGTTCGCGCCTCCGGCGCGCAAAGGCCCTCGCTAACGCTCGGACAGTGTTTCTTGAAGACCCCACCCGAAACCCACCTGGACCACCACCCATCTGCCCCCCACCCGGAGGCGGGACCGCCCGATGGGCCCTATTCGGAGAGGGCGTGGGCGTTCTGCTGGAGTGGATGTGGGCGTTCTGCCGCATGGTTGGTGGACGTTCTGCCGGAGGCAGCGTGGACGTTCTGCCGCAGGACTCTCTGGTGGAGCACTTGTCCAGGGGCAGCCTCACTGAAACGGATGTACATGCCGCACATCCGTCCTTATCTATCGTCGTGGGATCCGATTCGTCGGGCGGCCAGGTATAGCCAGAGGTAGCCGCCGAAGCAGCAGAACTGCGCGACGACCAGGACCACCTCCAGCCAGTGAGGGAATGGGAACAGGGATGTGCTGGACTTCATGATCAGGAATAACGACATCAGGCAGACGGTTCCCGCAATCATCCGCCCAGCTCTGACTCCGCCCCTGCGGTGCTGCCAACGGCTCTCCACGAACCTGGTGGTCAGCCCGAGGATCCCGAACACGCCGAGCGCGCAGCCCAGAGTGAGGCCTGCCCAGTGAATCGCAGCGAGCCAGGCGTCGAACCCCATCTGTCATGACCTTCCTGATCAACTGGGGACTGGGCGCGTCAGGCGCTGGCGGCTGAGCGCCAGCGGGCGAGGATCTCCTGGTCGTCATCGCCTTCGTGCGATGACTGCTCCTCGGGCACGGCGAAGGCGAGCCACCGCTGGTAGTCGGGAGCGTCCGGCAGCACCTCCCGCGTGCCTTCCACGCGAGTCCCGTCCTCCAGGACGTCGACCGTCGGCACGCGCAGAGCACCGCCCGGCAACAACACGACGCTCATGGCCGTCCTTTCCCGTGCTCTCCGCTCCCGTGCTGCCACGATAGCCGTCCGTCCGGCGGCGGGGCCATGTTCATCCCAGCCCGTACCGTCCGGCCATCCAGCGGTAGACCTGCTCCGCGGCGGCCTCGTCACCGAGGAGCCTGATCAACCTGGCCGCCCGCCGGGTCAGCACGCAGGCGAAGCTCTCCGCGAACAGCTCGGCGACATCCGCCTGATAGGGCGCGGCCAGGCGGCCTGCCCGCAACGTGTGCAGCACCCGCCACCACTCCCCTTGCGAAGCTCTGCCGTCCAGATCGTCCACGGCATGCCCGAGCTCATGCCCGCAGACACTCACGGACGGCGACAGCACGCTGCCCACACCGATGCCTCGTGCCGCCGGGTCGTACACGCCGGCGCTGCGCTCCCATGAACCCTGCTGCAGGGGCAGCGGCTGCTTGCGCAACTGCTCGAACCCGGGAAGGTCGGGAACCGACCCCGCGCCGACGACGATCCCGCCGGAGAGGTGATCGGCCAGGCACTTGGCCAGGGCTTTCGGCACGGCGGCAAGAGTCATGACGGCCAGCAGACACTCCGTCGGCGGAAACGTGCCCGGGTCCCACGCCCTCGTCACGCGCTCCTCCAGGACGCCGACGTGGAGCCATCCCGCCCTACCTCTGCCACGAGTCAAACGGACCGTTCCTGTCCAGTAACGATGCAACCGGCAGTCCATGATCGCGCACAGGCGCGCACCGCGTCCTGAGGATTCGGCGGCTTCGTCGAGGAGGTCGATCCAGAAGGGGGTTAACGGTGGCGGTCGAGGTCGGTACAGAAGGGATTAACGGTGATAGTCGTGGCCTCGGAAGACAGACCGGGTCACCGAGGTCGGCGGCCCTTGCCTTTACGGCTGGTCGGTACGGCGCGTCGGCCGGAGCCGTTCTGTGCGGGCTTCTGCGCCTGCCGCTGTGCGGGCTTCTGTGCCTGCTTCTGTGCCGGCTTCTCCGCAGGGGAGGCAGGGGTACGGCCCCGCGAGCTGTTCACCGTCCGGCCGCGGACGATGCCGATGAAATCCTCCACCAGGTCGGTGGTCGCGTCCGTGGGCCAGGCCAGCGCGACCTGAGACTGCGGCGCGTCCAGCAGCGGCCGGTAGGTGAGATCCCTGCGGTGGTGGAGGCGTGCCAGCGACTGCGGAACCAGGACAAGCCCGGCGCCGTCCGCCACCAGCTGGACCGCGTCCGCCGTCGTGGCCGGGCGGATGAACGCGGGCAGCCCGGGCCGGACCGCCCACTCGATGGTGTCGTCCAGAGGATGGAAGATCTCGTCGTCGGTCAGGTCGGCGATGGCCACCTCGTCGGCGGCGGTCACCACGTGGTCCTTGGGCGCCACGACCACGGTGGTCTCCACGTAGAGAGGAATCACGCTGAGCCCATCCCTGTCGACGGGAAGCCTGACGAATCCGGCGTCGGCGCCGCCGTCCCGCAGGAGCCCCACCACTTCGGCGGCGGGAACGGCGAGCAGGGTGAGCGGCACGTCCGGCATCCTCTCGGTCCAGACGTTGACCCATTTCGCGGGTGTCACCCCGGGCACGTACGCCAGCCGGAACACCCTGCCGGTCTCACCATCAGTCACGTCCTCAGGGTACCGATGTCAGGGGAACCCGTTCCGACTGACTAATCTTGGCGCCATGACCTCGCCCAAGCCCAAGCCCACCCAGACGATGAAGCCCGAGACCGCGGCCAAGAAGCTGGGTGTCCTCCTCTCGGCCACGCCCGCCGAGTTCCAGGCGGGTGTCGTCTCCAGGGACGAGCTGAACGAGCTGCAGTCGAAGCCGCCGGCCTGGCTCGTCGACCTGCGCCGCAACGGCCCGCACCCCAAGCAGGTCGTCGCCGCGAAGCTCAAGGTCTCCATCTCCGGCCTGGCCAGAGGCGGGATCACCGAACCGCTCACCACCGCTGAGATCGAGGAGCTGAAAGCGGAGAACCCCGCGTGGCTGGAGCACGAGCAGTCCATCCATGCCGAGACCCGTAAAGAAGCACTCCGCCTCAAGCAACGCTAGACGGCTCTATTCGGCGGCTTCGTTGAGGAGGTCGGTCCAGAAGGGGGTCACGTCGGCGCCGGTGTAGCGGTGGTAGTGGATCCTGTCGTGGCCTCGGAAGACGGCTACCTCCGTGACCGGGGATCCGGCCTCGTCGAACGTCGTGTAGAGGGTGGTCCAGTCTTCCTCTCCTGGTTCCCAGTCGGGGAAGGAGAGACGGGCCGCGTGGTCCCTGAGCGCTGCCAGCCAGCGGTCCTGGGCGGTTTGGTCCATCCAGTCACTGTGCCGCGTGCCGTACCAACAGTTGGCAAAAACAGCAGCCTCGGTAAGCTTCCGGCTACCGACCGTAGGCGTCGGCGTAAGCACCGGCTGGGATATCGCGGTGCGGCGCGCGCGTCAAAGGGGCAGACTGGAGCAATGATCGAGCTGCGGCACCTGCGCGGCTGCGACGTGTTCCGGCGCTCCGCGCAGCGGGTGAAGCTGGGCGACAGCGTCGGGGCGGTTTGAATGCGGGCGGAGATCGCGTGTGACGAGTCGGGGGCGGAGGGCGAGAACCTCATCGACGGCGTGACCGACGTGTTCGCGCACGCCGGTGTGCTGCTGACCGTCGAGGTCGCCGAGGAGTGCGTGCTTGAGCTGCGCCGCAGGATCCGCTCCCCGGCCGAGGAGTACAAGGCCAACCATCTGCTGCGCGGCAAGCACAGGGGCACGCTGCTCTGGCTGCTCGGCCCTGACGGCCCCATCCACGGGCAGGCGGGCGTGCTTCTGGTCGAGAAGGCGTTCTTCGCCGCCGCCAGGGCCGCCGACCTGCTCCGCGGGCGGCTCACCTACGCGGTCGACACCGGCCCCGGAGCGCTGGCTCTGTATCGCGAGCACGACTTCCTGCGCGCCTTCAACGAACTGATGCGCGCCAGGATCACCGCCGAGGCCTTCGCCGAGCAGGTCGCCGCGCTGCGGCTGGAGATCGAGATCACCCACCTGGTACGGCAGGCCGAGACCTACCACGACCACCGCGACATGCTCCCGGTCCTGGACCCGCTGGTGCCCGCCCTGCTCAGAGCCGTGGCGCGCTGGCGACCGGCCGCGATCGTGCACGACCAGCAGACCACGCTCACCGAGGATCGGATCGCGCAGCTCGACGAGCTGGTGGGCGGCCCGACAGGACTCAGGCTCGTCGACTCGCGCGACGACGCCCGCGTACAGGTGGCCGACTTCCTCGCCGGGGTGGCGAGGAAGATCGCCTCCGAGGAGCTCAACGGCCGCGGCGACAGGGAGCTGACCGAGCTGCTGCGCCCCTACGTGGATCCCGCCTCGGTGTGGGGCGATCAGCGCAGCTGGGCCGAGCTGTCCTAGTCGTCGCCCTCCACCCGCATGACGCTGGCCACGGCCCTGACGATGTCGAGGTCGCGCAGGCCCTCCATGGTCGCGCCGAGCGCGGCGTCGGTGGCGCGGTGGGTGACGATGACCAGCTGGGCGTCGTCGCCGTGGCCCTCCTGCCGCACGGTCTGGATCGACACGTCGTGCTTGGCGAACAGGTCGGCCACCCGGGCCAGCACGCCGGGCTTGTCGGCCACGTCGAGCGCCACGTGGCAGCGGGTGACGGTGTCGCCCATCGGGTGGACCGTCAGCGAGGCGTAGGTCGACTCCTCGGGACCGCGGGTGCCGGCCAGGCGGTTGCGTGCCACGGCCACCAGGTCGCCGAGCACGGCGGAGGCCGTGGGCGCGCCGCCGGCGCCCTTGCCGTAGAACATGAGCTGCCCGGCGGACTCGGCCTCGACGAAGACCGCGTTGTAGGCCTCGCGGACCCCGGCCAGCGGGTGCGTCCTGGGGATCATCGCCGGGTGCACCCGGACGCCGATCGAGCGGCCGTCGTCGGAGCGGGCGCAGATGGCCAGCAGCTTGATGACGTAGCCCATGGCCTTGGCGGAGGCCACGTCGGTGGCGGTGATCTCGGTGATGCCCTCGCGGTGCACCTCGGCCGCCGTCACCCGGGAGTGGAAGGCCAGCCCGGCCAGGATCGCCGCCTTGGCGGCCGCGTCGAACCCCTCGACGTCGGCGGTCGGGTCGGCCTCGGCGTAGCCCAGCGCCTGGGCCTCCTCCAGCGCGTCGGTGAAGGAGGCGCCGGTGGAGTCCATCTTGTCGAGGATGTAGTTGGTGGTGCCGTTGACGATGCCGAGCACCCGCTTGACGTGGTCACCGGCCAGCGACTCGCGCAGCGGGCGCAGCAGTGGGATGGCACCCGCCACGCTGGCCTCGAAGTACAGGTCGCCGTTGCCCCGCCTGGCCGCCTCGTGCAGAGTGGCGCCGTCCTCGGCGAGCAGCGCCTTGTTGGCGGTGACGACGGACTTGCCCGCCTCCAGGGCGGCCACGATCAGCGACCTGGCGGGCTCGATGCCGCCGATCACCTCGATGACGATGTCGACGTCCGGCCGGGTCACCAGTTCGGTGGCGTCCGTGGTCAGCAGCGACGGGTCGACGGCCACGTCCCGTTTTCGGCCGAGCCGCCGCACGGCCACGCCGGCCAGCTCCAGCGGAGCCCCGATGCGCGCCTCCAGGTCGGCGGCCTGCTCGTGCATGAGCCTGATGACCTGCGAACCGACGACGCCACAGCCCAACAGCGCGACTTTCACAGCTGCCCCCTCAACAGGTCGTCCTCGGTCTCGCCCTGCACGATCACGCGGGCGGAACCGTCGGCGACGGCCACCACGGCGGGCTTGGGCAGGTAATTGTAGTTGCTGGCCAGCGAGCGGCAGTAGGCGCCGGTGGCCGCGATCGCGATCAGGTCGCCGGGCGCCAGGTCGGCCGGCAGGTAGCAGTCGCGCACGACGATGTCGCCGCTCTCGCAGTGCTTGCCGACGATGCGGCTGAGCATCGGCGGCGCCGTGCTCTCCCGGTTGGCGAGTACGGCGGTGTACTCGGCGCCGTAGAGCGCGGTGCGCACGTTGTCGCTCATGCCGCCGTCGACGCTGACGTAGGTCCGCAGGCCCTCGACGTCCTTGACGGTGCCGACCTCGTAGAGCGTGATCCCGCCCGGCCCGACGACGGTGCGGCCGGGTTCGACGGTCAGGCGCGGCACCGGCAGCCCGGCGTCGGTGCAGACCTTGGCGACGATCTCGCGCAGGCCGTCGGCGATCTCCTTGATGTCGGGCGCCTCGTCGCCCTCGACGTAGGCGATGCCGTAGCCGCCGCCCAGGTCCAGCTCGGGCAGCACCACGCCGTGCTCGGCCTTGATCTGCACGAGCAGGGTCGCCAGCCGCCGCGCGGCCACCTCGAACCCGGCCGTGTCGACGATCTGCGAGCCGATGTGGGAGTGCAGGCCGACCAGCTCCAGTTGCGGCAGCGCCAGGATGCGCCGTACGGCTTCCGCCGCCGCGCCCGTGTTGAGCGACAGGCCGAACTTCTGGTCGTCGTGCGCCGTGGCGATGAACTCGTGGGTGTGCGCCTCGACTCCGGTGGTGACGCGGATCATGACCTTGGGCCGCTTGCCGTGCTTGTCGGCCAGGAAGCCCAGCCTGGCGATCTCCTCGTAGGAGTCGACGACGATGTGGCCGACGCCCACCTCGATCGCGCGGGTGAGCTCGGCGGCGGACTTGTTGTTGCCGTGCAGGGTGATCCGCTCGGGCGGGAAGCCGACGCTGAGCGCCACGGCCAGTTCGCCGCCGCTGGCCACGTCCAGGCCGAGGCCCTCGTCGCTCAGCCAGCGGACGATCTCCTTGCACAGGAACGCCTTGCCCGCGTAGTGGACGTCGGACCCGGCGAAGGCGGTGGCATAGTCGCGCATCCGCGAGCGCACGTCGCTCTCGTCGAGCACGAAGAGCGGGGTGCCGTGTTCGGCGGCCAGTTCGCGGACGTCCACCTGGCCGATCGTGAGCGCGCCCTGGTTCCGGCCGGACGTTCGGGGCCAGATCGTGGGGTCGATCCGGTTGAGGTCGTCGGGCGCCAAGGGCGGGCGCTCGTGGGGCAGCATCTCGGCGTGCCGGTCCCCGGCTGGATGGGCGAAGCGACTCACCCGAACGAGGCTATCGGAACCCCCGATCCCCCTGGACCGGCTGCCCATCTATCGAGACGCGATCAAGCCCCCTTTGGGGGATATTTTTACGCTTTTCCGCCTTATGGCGGGATATTTCATATCCGATCCGGCCCCACCAGGATCTTCTGTACGGCTGCCGCGAGGTGGACCCGGGCGGTGTGCAGCGGCGTGACCGGCTCGTCCCCCACCGGCAGCGCGGGCGCGTGCTCGAACGCGTCGTGATATGCCTCGGCCAGCCGCACCAGGAACGGCCCCCACCCCGGATTCCTGCTCCCACGACGGCTCGGCACCTCCGCCAGCACCCGCAGCACGGCCCGATCGAGCCGGTAATCGAGCAACTCGGGCCGGAACCCCTCCAGCGGCACCCCCAGCTCGCGCGCCCACCGCTGCACCGCGACGGCCCTGACGTGCGCGTACCGCACCACGAACCCGGGGTTGTCCCAGGTGCGCGGGAAGTCGGGCCAGTCCACCTCGACCTCGAGCGGCTCCACCGCACGCACCAGCTCACCCGGCACGGCGACCACGACCCGCTCGCCTCGCTCGTCGAGGTAGGTAGCCTCGTCCTCCCAGGTCCCGACCGGTTTCACGGATCCGATCTTAGGGTTTCCGCCCCGGCGGGGTCCCGTGCGCCGTGGCGGCGGGAAACCGTCGCCGACTCGCCGCGAGCGCCGGTCACGGGCCCTCGGCCGAAGTGCGGCGGGCGGCCGGTGGCGGTGGCCTTGCCGTAACGGATCAGATCAGCGCGTGCGGCTCCGCGGAGCCGTACTCCACCAGCTGGGCGGCGCCGAGCAGCCATCGGTCCTCGTCGCGGACGCGGACGTAGCCGAAGCGGTCGGCCGAGAAGACCTTCACCCCGTCGGTACGGCACTGCCGCATCATGACCTCGTCCCAGCCCTCCGACACGTCGGGGAAGCCCACCTCGCGCAGCGTGTTGCGGCGGGCCAGCAGGGTGGCCCCGGCGATCTCCGGCAGGTAGGAGTATTCAGCGTCCGGCTGCTTGAGCAGCGTGGCCTGGGCCTTGCGGATGTGGGCGTAGAAGGCCGCCTTGCCGACGATGTCGGCCGTGCAGAACTGGAAGGCCCGCCGCAGGTCGGCCAGGTAGTGCATGCCGTACACGTCGCGCGGGTCCATGACCGCGACCAGGTCGGCCTCGCACAGGTCGAGCCCGCGGGCCAGCATCGCGCCGGTGGACTGCGACGGGTCGAGGTGGCGGAAGATCACCTCGACGTCGGCCAGCACGTCGGGGGCGCGCAGTTCGGCCTCGGGCGGGCCGAACACGATCACCTGGGCGACCCCGGACTGCCGCGCGACCTGCGCGAGCCCGTGCTCGAGCAGTGCCGGGTCCAGGACGGGCAGCAGCACCGACACGTTGAGCGTGGCGCGGGCGCTGGGCAGCCCGACGGCCTCGAGCAGCTCGTCGACGCGTTCGGTCATGGTGCCCGAGGCGTAGGCGCGGCGCAGCGCGACGTGCGCGCGGCGCGAGTCGGGCTCGGGACCGATCGAGGTGCCGCAGGCGGCGATCTCGGCCAGGCGCCACTGCGGGGTGCCGGGCGGGCACTCGACCGAGGCGGGCCAGCGGTAGGAGGTCAGCACGTCCGGGTAGGTCAGGTTGTCGCCGATGAGCTGGTCCAGCGTGAGCACCCGGTCCATCCGGCCACCGGCCAGCGGCAGCGGGTTGTGCACGCGCGGCTGCACGCCGAACGGCAGCCGCGGCCAGCCCGTGGCGGGGTCGGTGGAGAAGCGGTGCTCGAACAGCCCGGCCGCCGCCGCGTACTGCCTGACGTCACCCTGGGTGTGCCAGAAGACGGTCCTGATGCCCCGCTCGGCGCACCAGGCGAGCAGCGCGCGCAGGCCCTCGCCCGGCTCGCCCGCGATCTCCTCGAACCAGGGCCCCTGCGTGACCGACTCCACGACCAGCAGGTGCGGGACCTCGAGCGGCAGCACCCGGGCGAAGTCGCGCGGCGTGAAACCGGTCGTCTGCCGCCACTCGTAGCGCAGCAGCGCCTCGGCGTGCGGGTCGGCGATGACGGCCGCGGTGATGTGCGGGCGCGTGTTCGGGCCGGTCGGCACCCTGAACGGCTTGAGCTTGAAGGAGGCGCCGTCGATCCTCCTGATGGAGGTGGTGGCCTGGAAGGCGGCGCCCGGCCGCTCGTCCTTGACCTGGGCGGAGGCGATGGGCTTGCGCTTGGGCGCGACCGGGCGCTTGACCGGCTTGGCGGCGCCCCTGAGGCCCTTGGCCAGCCGTACCGGGTTCTTCTTGCCCGTCTTGATCGCGTCGCCGATGCGGCTCCACCGGGCGACCTTGATCGAGGAGAGCTTCCAGTTGGCGACCTCGGCCTGGTAGCGCTGCTCGGCCACCTCCTTGCGGAGCTTGTCCGCGGCGGCGCGCTCATCCTCGAGGAGCTGCTCGGCCTCGCCGAGCAGGCCGGCGAGCGTCCTGGCCTCCTCGGCGCTCCGCTCGGCCTCGGCGAGCCTGGCCTGCGCGGCGTCCAGGAGCCTGGCCAGCTCGGCCGCGTGCTCGGCCTGCGCGATCGCCTCGCGCAGCGCCTGGCGCGTGCTCTCCAGTTCAATGCCCACCAAGACCTCCGCTCCCTTTGGCCCGCAAAGGATACTCTTTGCGGGAAGCGTCTCGAAGGGATGAGATCCGGTGCAGTTCAACGTGCGGCCCTATGTCTGTGGCGCTCTCGGCCGGATCGACACCGCGTTGCTGGGCAAACTCACCGCCGCGGGCCCGCGCTGCAGGCCCGCGCTCCAGACCCCCGACGCCGCGCTCTACAGCTCCCACCCGCTGCCGCCCTACCACAGGACGCAGGACTCCTTCGCGTTCTCCTGGGGCGAGCGCAAGCCGGCCGCGCTGGCGGACTGGATGTCGGTGGCCGAGACGTACGAGACGCCGGGCCTGATCTCCTCCGACGGCCGCCTCGTCCTGCACGCCGGCGCCCTGGGCCTGGTCGACGTCTATTTCGTCCGGCACGCGGGCGCGGTCTACTTCTCGTCCCTGATCCAGCCCCTGCTGTCGCTGGTGCCCATCGAGATCGACTGGGCGGCGTGGGCCTCGATTCTCCACGTCACCTTCCCGCTCGGCGAGGCCACGCCGTACCCGCAGGTCAAGCGGTTGCCGGGGTCCAGCGCGCTGGTGTTCGAGCACGACAGGCTGGCCACGGAGCGGCGGCTGCCGCGGTGGCTGCGGCGCGAGCCGTACGAGGCCTGGACCAGCGCGGGCGAGATCGTGGACATCCTGCACGAGGTGTACAAGGACTACGAGGGGCGGCGCCTGCTCGTGCCGGTCAGCGGCGGCTACGACTCGCGGCTGCTGTGCTCGGTGGCCGTGGCGCGCGGCTTCGACGTGGAGTCGTGGACGACCAGCCCCGACGACGGCACCGACACCGACATCGCCTTCGCCAGGGCGATCACCCGGGAGCTGGGCGTGCCGCACCGCGTGGTCGTCCAGGAGGCCGCCGACTATCCGGCGGACGCGCTGGAGGTGGCGCGGCGGCTGGAGTACCTGACGCCGCACCACGCCTGGTACGCGCCCTTCGCCAAGGAGGTGCACGGCGCGGGGCGGGTCCTGGTCGACGGGCTGGCGGGCGGGCCGCTGCTGAAGAACTTCATGGTCAGCGGGGCCGCGCTGGAGGCGCGGACCCAGGCGGAACGGTCGGCGGCGGTGCTGTCCTCGCTGTCGCTGGGCGCCCCGTCGGCGCCGTTCCTGTCGCCCCAGGCCAGCGCCTGGATGGAGGACGTCGTCAGGGAGCAGTTCGTGGCGTCCACCTCGATGCTGCACGGTCACCGGGCCGAGCTGCCGCTGTCGGTGCTGCACACGCGGACGGTCCGCGGCATCGCCCGCTCGGCGGTCAACCTGGTGGGGCCCGAGGCGTCCTTCGCCGCGCCGTTCATCCACCCGGACTTCTTCGACGCGGCGCTGTCGGTCGGCGTGGCCCGCAAGGACAAGGGCCGCTTCTACCGCGAGGTCCTGCACGCGGCCAACCCTCGGGTGGCAGCCCTGCCGTCCACGAACGTGGTCAAGCAGCCCCTCCAGCGGGTGCCGCTGCGCTCGACGGCCGCGCCCGCCCGCGCGTACTCGCACCGGATGCTCGAGAACGTCGCCGACCGGGTTCCTGCTCTGCTGTCGGACGACCTGCACGCGCTGATCGCCGGCGGGCCCGACGCGCTGACCCGCTTCAACGGGTGGAACGACAGGTTCTGGGTGCGCGGTCTGGTGCTGTTCGGAGCCTGGCTGAACGACTTCGACAACGACCTGGCGGACCTGACTCCACCTTTCTGAAGGTGATGGCTTGACCTTGACCCAACGTCAGGGTCGCACCATCCCTGCATGAGCATTTCCGACAAGGCCCCACTGGGCCGCCACTACGACATCGACGGCCGCCGCCTCCTGCTCCACCGCTCCGGATCGGGCGGTCCCGCCGTGGTGTTCCTGCCCGGCGCCAGCGCCCTCGGCCTGGACTACCTCAACCTGCACGAGCGCGTCTCCCGGTTCACCACCTCCGTGCTGTACGACAGGGGCGGCACCGGCTGGAGCGACCCCGTCGCGCTGCCCAGGACCGCCGAAGAGGTCGCCACCGAGCTGCGCGAGCTGCTGCGGGCGGCCGGCGTGCAGGGTCCGTATGTGTTCGTGGCGCACTCGCTGGGCGGCGCCTACGCCCGGCGCTACCTCCAGCTCTTCCCCGACGAGGTGGCGGGCGTGGTGTACCTGGACGCGTTCTACGAGGAGTGGGACGCCTACATGCGCGACGGGAAGACGCGGCTCAAGGCGTACCCGGTGCCCGGTGACCTGATGCTGCGCCTGATCGTGCTGTTCTCGCGCGGCCTGTACGGCAAGATGTTCGCCACCTGGCCCCGCGAGGTCCGCGAGGCGCTCACGGCCCGGCACCTGAGCGTCGAGTCCCAGCGCGCGGGCGCCCAGGAGCGCGGCGACCTGCCCGCGCTGCGCGACGAGCTCAAGGCCGCCGGTCCCGTGCCGGACAGGCCGCTGATCGCGCTCACCACGCTGGGCATCGACACCGGCATGAAGCTGATGATGTCCAAGAAGGCGCTGACCGAGATGACCCAGGGCAAAATCTCCATGTACGACGCCCTGGCCGCCTCGGTACAGGACGGCGAGCACCGGGTTCTGGACAAGGCCCGGCACAGTACGATCGCCACCGACGACCCGGACGCCGTCACCCAGGCGATTCACGACCTGTGGCGGCGCGTGTGCTGAAGGGGGTGCCGATGCTCACCATCGGCCGGCTCGCCGCCCACGCCGGGGTGACGATCCGCGCGGTACGCCACTACCACCAGGTGGGGCTGCTGCCCGAGCCCGAGCGTGACGCCTCCGGCTACCGTCGCTACAACGCGCAGGCCGTGGTGGACCTGATCCGGATCAGGACGCTGGCCGCCGCCGGCGTGCCGCTCGCCCGCATCGAGGAGCTGCTGCACGCCGGGCCCGCGGAGTTCGCCGCGGCCGTCGCGGAGATCGACCGCGACCTGAAGCGGAAGATCCGCGAGCTGACCGAGCACCGGCGCGACATCGCCCGGCTCGCCGACGGCGAGCGGTTGTTCGTCCCTGCCGAGGTCGTGGAGCTGCTCGACCGGCTGCGGGCGGCCGGTCTGAGCGAGCGGATGATCCAGATCGAGCGCGACCTGTGGATCATGATCGCCGCGCTGTCGCCGCAGTCGATCGAGGAGTGGGTCGCCACCAAGAACGCCGCCATGGACGACGCGGATTTCATGCGTATCTACCTGGCCTGTGACCAGGCTCTCGGCTGGGATCCTGACGACCCTCGGCTCGTCCGGCTCGCCGAGGACATCAAGGCCTGGGACGCCACCCGGGACAAGCCGGAAGACGCCGAGCCGGGCACCGTCGTGCTGATGTATTCGCACGTCGGGGAATCCTCACCGGCGTGGCGGCGTTTGGAGAAGTTGTTGTCGGTTTCGTGAAGAAGAACGCTAGGTAACGAGACGATTACACGGCGCTCTCGGGGGTATTACGAGATGCACAGCACAAGCGGGTTCCGGAAGGCCATTGGGCTGGTAGTGTTCGGCCCGTAAGCACCGCGAACAAGCGGGCACTGGATCACAAATCCGGTTCCGCAAAGGGCATGAGGCTCGCAGGGATGACGACCTCAGGCGGTGCGGTCACCACATGACGCCGGGGAATCCGGTGACTTCGTCCTGCCCACATCTCCTTCTGTGAGCGACATATGATCAACGCATCCCCAATGCCTGAGCCGGTCACCGAGACGTTCGTCTCGGAGGACCCGCAGTGGTACAAGCGGGCGGTGTTCTACGAGGTTCTCGTCCGCGGGTTCAGAGACTCCAACGGCGACGGAACCGGAGACCTCAAGGGGCTCATCGAGAAGCTCGACTACCTCGAATGGCTGGGAGTCGACTGCCTCTGGCTGCTCCCGCTCTACGAGTCTCCGCTGCGTGACGGCGGATACGACATCTCCGACTACATGAAGATCCTGCCCAGCTTCGGCGATCTCGGCGACTTCGTCCAGCTGATCGAGCAGGCGCACCAGCGCGGACTGCGCATCGTCACCGACCTGGTGATGAACCACACCAGCGACAAGCACCCCTGGTTCCAGGCCTCCAGGCACGACCCCGAGGGCCCCTTCGGCGACTTCTACGTCTGGTCCGACGACCCTCACGGCTTCCCCGACGCGCCGATCATCTTCGTCGGCGCCGAGGAGTCCAACTGGACCTACGACCCGGTGCGCAAGCAGTACTACTGGCACCGCTTCTTCCACCACCAGCCCGACCTGAACTACGACAACCCGGCGGTTCAGGAGGCCATGCTCGAGGTGCTGCGCTTCTGGCTGGACCTGGGCATCGACGGGTTCCGGCTGGACGCCGTGCCGTACCTGTTCGAGCGCGAGGGCACGGCGTGCTCCGGCCTGCCCGAGACGCACGCCTACCTGAAGAAGATCCGCGCCGAGGTCGACCGGCTCTACCCCGACCGCGTGCTGCTCGCCGAGGCGAACGGCTGGCCCGAGGACGTGGTGGAGTACTTCGGCGACCCCACCACCGGGGGTGACGAATGCCACATGGCCTTCCACTTCCCGCTGATGCCGCGCATCTACATGGCGGTCAAGAAGGAGACGCGCGAGCCGATCTCCGAGATCATGTCGCGCACGCCGAAGCTGCCCGACACCGCCCAGTGGGGCATCTTCCTTCGTAACCACGACGAGCTCACGCTCGAGACGGTGACGGAGGAGGAGCGCGACTACATGCACGCGGAGTACGCCAAGGACCCGCGGATGCGCGCCTACCTGGGCATCCGGCGCCGGCTCGCGCCCCTGCTCGACAACGACCGCGACCGTATCGAGTTGTTCACGGCGCTGCTGCTGTCGCTGCCCGGCTCGCCCATCATGTACTACGGCGACGAGATCGGCATGGGCGACAACATCTGGCTTGAGGACCGCGACGCGGTGCGCACGCCGATGCAGTGGAGCCCCGACCGCAACGCCGGCTTCTCGCAGGCCGACCCCGGCCGGCTCTACCTGCCGGTCGTGATGGACCCGATCTACGGCTACCAGGCGGTCAACGTGGAGGCTCAGCAGAAGAGCGAGGGCTCGCTGCTGCACTTCACCCGCAAGATGCTGCAGATCCGGCACAACCACCCGGTGTTCGGCACGGGCGCCTACACGGAAATGTGGTCGTCCAACCCGGCGGTGCTGACCTACATCAGGGAGGACCGCGACGACATCATGCTGTGCGTCAACAACCTGTCGAAGTACCCGCAGCCGGTGGAGCTGGACCTGCGGCGCTTCGAGGGCATGACGCCGGTGGAGGCACGCGGCGGCGTCCACTTCCCCCGGATCGGCGAGCTGCCCTACCTGCTCACGCTGCCGGGCCACGGCTTCTACTGGTTCGCCCTGAAGAAGCTCGACCCCGCGGACTGACCCTCAGGGGGAGCTCCGGCTCCCCCTGCTCTACCGACAACGGCAAGGCGGCCAGCCGATCCCCAAAGGACGGCGACCGCCTTCCCGTATACCCGCGGGCGCAGCCCCAGGCCGCTGCCCGCCTTGATCGCGCCGAACTCCTGGGCGCTGGACCGTGCTCGGTGTTCCGCCGGAGTATCGGATCGGCCATATCGCCTTCTGGCTGGGCCGACATCCCGCCTGCCGAGTCGATCACCGACATTTCACGGTCATCAGAACCGACACACCGCGGCTCCCTCACCGACATTTCACAGGCCAAGAAGCCGACACACCACGCTCGCGAGGCCACGCTTCGGGCCCGCTGATGCGGTTGTGAACTCCTGGGGAAACATCCCCCTTACGGCTCCCGTTAGGTGGAATCGGCGTCTTCGCTGGGCGCCAGCTCACGGAAGGCGGGCGAGCGGAGCGAGCTCCTTGCCCGGAGGTGCAGGAGGGCGGAGCCCTCTTGCCAAGGGGGCCTGGGGGAGCTCGGCTCCCCCACAGGACCAGCCCGAGCGCCCTGGCGCGAGGACGATGCGGTTAGCGGGCCGTGACGGGGACCTGGGCTCGGGCGGCTCGGCGGGCCGGGAGGAGGGCTACCGCCAGGGAGGCGCCGACCGCCAGGAAGACCGCCGTGAGCAGGGTGAACAGGGACGGTGGGCGGCCGATGCCCGCGCCCACGCCGCTGGTGTGGCCCTGCAGGTCGATGAGCCCTGTCACCACCGAGGCGCCCGCCACCGTGCCCGTGACGACGCCGACTACCACCAGCAGTCCCGTGCCCGTGACGAGCGTGGCCATGACCTGCCGCGGCGTCAGCCCCATCGCCTTGAGCACCGCCAGGTCGAGGGCGTGGTCGCGCAGGCCGAGCGCGCTGGCCGTGAGCAGGTTCGCCAGCCCGATGAGCGCCAGGACCGCGATCATCGCCACGATGACCACGCGGATGATCGACAGCCTGTCCGCGGGGTTGACCGCCCGCTGCACGTCCAGGCTCTCGCTCGACTCGGCCAGCAGCCTGCCCCGCACCTCGCCGGGGTCGGCACCGGGCTTGAGCGCCAGGGCGTAGAACTCGGGCGGCACCGTGTCCTTGGCCGCCAGGCTGTCCATCCCGACCGACAGCACCTCGCCGTCCAGGTCCGGCTCGACCGTGCGGCCCACGATGCGCACGATCAGCGGGGTTCCGCCGACCGTCAGCCGGACGCGGTCGCCGATCTTGGCGCCGAGCAGGTCGAGCAGGCCCTGCCCGGCCACGGCCTCACCTGGCTGGCCGTACATGCGTCCCTCGACGACCGGGAACGGGTAGGCCTCGGTCTGGGTGCCGATGGCGCGGACGCGGACGGAGCGGGCCTCTCCGGGCGCCAGGGCGTTGACCTCGGTGCCGGGGTAGACCTGCTGCACCGACGGGTCGTTGCGGACGATCTTCTCGGCCTCGTCCGACTGCAGCTTGCCGGGCCTGACGTACAGGCTCGCGTGCTGCCCCACCTGCTCGGGGTGGCTGAGGAAGTTGTCCATGGTGGCCCACACGCCCAGCCCGATGGTGATCATCATCATCGGTACGGCGAGCCCGAACGCCGTCAGGAAGGCGGGCGCGCGCCGCGTGAAGGCGTCCCTGGTGCCCAGGATGAGCGCGGGCGGCAGCCGTACCAGCAGCGCCAGGCGAGCCAGCCGCGACAGATGCCCGCGCGGCGGCGCCGCGGGGGCGTCGGGGATGGGCGGCGTCCGCCCGCCGCGCCAGGCGGGCAGGCCCACCGCGGCCAGCACGACCAGCGCGGTGCCGGCCACGATGGCCAGCACGGGCACGGCCGCGACCGAGGTGGTGCCGAGCACGGCCACGGTGGCCGCCCAGCCCGCCAGCGCCCCGATCCCGATGCCGAGCAGGCCGAGCGCGCCGTGCTCGACCAGCAGCAGCAGGGCGATCTGGGCGGCGGTGAAGCCCATCGACTTGAGCGTGGCCAGGTCGCGCAGCTGGCCGAGCACGCGCCCGCCGGCGGCGTTGGCCAGCGCCAGCACGGCCGCGACGAGCCCGACCACGCCGAACAGCGCGAGCAGGGTGCCGAGCAGCCGGTTGTCCAGCTCCATCGCGGCCCGCACCTCGCGCCAGGTGTAGACGCGCTGCAGCTGGTCGCCCGGCGTGGCCGAGTCTGCGGCGCGCTGCAGCTGGTCGTCGATGGTCACCACGGCCCGCTGCGAGACGAGCTGGGTGTCCTCAGGATCGGTCAGCCGCAGGCCGGTCACGAACTCGCTGCGGCCGAGCGCGGGCTCGACGCTGTCGAGCATCTGCGGCAGCACCCAGATCAGCCCGGGCGTCCACTCGGGATAGAAGCCCTGATCGGCCGAGTCGGCGATGCCGCGCACGTAGAGCGTGTACCGCTGGCCGCTGAGCGCGATCACCGTGAAGGGCGTGCCCACCCGCAGGCGCAGCGACGTGGCGAAGGAGCGCTCGACCACGACGCCGTTGAACTGCGCGCCGTCCAGCCATCGCCCCTCTGCGACCACGGGGTGCGCGACCGGCGGCATGGCCGCGGGCATGGCGCGCAGCCCCGCCGGGTCCTTCTTGCCGTTCTGCACCACGGTGACGGGCGCCGACCGGTACGGCCCGGCCGTGTCGGTCACGCCGTCGATGCGGCGCAGCTGGTCGACCGGCGGCGGGTCCTTGGTGTAGAGCCAGACGTGCGCCCCGTCGGTCTGGGCGAACAGGCTGCGCCACGGGTTGGTGCCGTCTTCCAGCAGGGTGACGGCGGCGATGAGGGCGGCCACGATCCCCGCGACTGCCAGCACGGTCAGCGCGGCCTGCCCCCGCCTGGCCAGCAGGTCGGCCCTGATCCATCGAGATCCCGCCCGCAGCGTGCTCATCGCAGGTCGATGACCTCGCCGGCGGTGCGGGTGCGACGGCGGGCGATGCGGCCGTCGTCGACGATCTCGCCGTCGAGCAGCGCGACCAGCCGGTCGGCCAGGCTGGCGACCCGCGCGTCGTGGGTGACCATGATGATCGTCTGGCCTTCCTTGTGCACCTCGCTCAGCAGTCGCAGCACGTCGCGGGTGTTGCGGCTGTCGAGGTTGCCGGTGGGCTCGTCGGCCAGCAGCACGCTCGGCCGGTTGGCCAGCGCCCTGGCGAGCGCGACGCGCTGCTGCTCGCCGCCGGCGAGCTGGGCGGGCGCGGCGTCGGCGCGCTCGGTGAGGTTGAGCGCGTCGAGCAGGTACTCGCGGCGCTCTCGGGCGACCTTGGGCGAGGCGCCGCCAAGCAGCGCGGGGAGCTCGACGTTGTCGGCCACCGTCATGTTGGCGACCAGGTTGAAGAACTGGAAGACGAAGCCCACCTTCTTGCGGCGCAGCAGCGCCCACGCGCTCTCGGACAGCGTGTCGACCCGCTGGCCGTCCAGCCAGATCTCCCCGCTCGTGCGCGTGTCGAGGCCGCCGAGCATGTGCACGAGCGTGGACTTGCCCGACCCTGACGGGCCCATCACGGCCACGAACTCGCCCGGCTCGACCTCCAGGTCGACGCCGCGGACGGCCGGCACGGGGACGCCGCCATCGGAGTAGATCTTGACTAGATTGACCGTTTTGAGGACCGGGGTCATACCAGATCCTCCTGACACCGTTGCAGCCAGTCAAGATCTGCCTGCAGGTGCAGCATCGCACCCTCGATGAGCAGGGAGGCGACGCGGTCGCCGGGTTCGGTCCTGCTCATGAGGTCGTTGAGATCGGCCATGAGCGACAGGTAGTGCCGGCGCTGCCTGTTGATCAGCGCCATCCGGTCGGCGATGCCGGTCAGCGGGGCCAGCACCAGCTTCATGAAGAACTCGTCGCGGACGCGCGGGCCCTCGGTCGGCTCGTCGACCCACTCGGTCAGCACGTCGCGGCCCTTGACCGTCAGGTAGTAGACCTTTTTGTTCGGCCGGTTGGACTGTTCCACGTCCACCGCCCTGACCAGGCCGTCCTTCTCCAGCCTGCTCAGCGTGACGTAGATCTGGCCGATGTTGGGTGAGGGGTAGGCGTTGCCGAAGGTCTGCTCCAGCGCCTGTTTGAGCTCGTAGCCGTGGGCGGGCTCTTTCGCCAGGAGCGCCAGAAGGTGCAGCCGCACGCCCCACCTCCGTTTGTGTTACGCATGCGTTACATGGCCATCCGTTGACCGCCAGATTACATGTGTGCATAACATGAATGCATCTACATAACACGTATGTAGCCCCCGAAAACGTGGAGGAAACCCCGGTGTTTCGCCAGCTGTCAGTCGTGCTCGCCGTCCTCCTGGCGGCTGGTTGCGCGACGGCCGGCGACGAGGACGGCGGCGACAAGGGATCGAGCGGAACAGGCCCGATCACGTTCGCCACCGGGCGCGACACCACGGCGTACCTGCAACCCCTGCTGGATCGCTGGAACCAGGCCCACCCGGCCGAGAAGGTGACGCTCCTCGAACTGCCCGAGGCCGCCGACGAGCAGCGCGCGCAGATGGTGGCCAATCTTCAGGCGAGAAGCACCCGTTATGACGTGCTCGGGCTTGACGTGGTGTGGACTGCCGAGTTCGCGGAGAACGGCTGGATCATCCCCCTGGAGCGCGGGCTCTTCCCGCTCGACAGGTTCCTGCCGCCCGTCGTGGACACGGCTGTCTACAAGGGCAAGCTCTGGGCCGTGCCGTACACCAGCAATGCGGGGCTGCTGTACTACCGGTCTGATCTGATCAAGAAGCCGCCCCGCACGTGGGCGGAACTTCGCGAACAGGCACTACAAGTAACAAAGAAGCACAGTATCGAAGGATACGCGGGCCAGTTCCTCGCCTACGAGGGGCTGACCGTGAACTTCTCCGAGGCTGTGCAGTCCGCGGGCGGGCAGATCCTCAACCCTGACGGCACAGAGGTGACCCTCGACCCGGCCAAAGCCAAGGCCGCGCTGGAATTCTTCATCCAGGGCCTGCGCGAAGGCTGGATCCCCAAGGAGTCGCTGTCGTACAAGGAGGAGGAGTCCCGCCTGGCCTTCCAGAACGGACGCCTCGTCTTCGCCCGCAACTGGCCGCACGCCTACGGACCCGCGATGGCCAAGCTCGGTGGCAGATTCGCGGTGACCAGGCTGCCCGGGCCCGACGGGCCGGGCGCCAGCACGCTCGGCGGGGTCAACCTGGCCGTCAGCGCCTACTCCAAGCATCAGCAGACCGCACAGGAGTTCATCCGGTACTTCACCGGCCTGGAGAACGAGCGGAGGGTCCTGTCCGAGGGCTCGTTCCCGCCGGTCTGGACGGAGCTCTACGACGATCCCCAGCTGATCAAGCGTTTCCCCTATCTCCCGGTGCTCAAGCAGAGCATCCTCTCGGCCAAGCCGCGACCGGTGAGCGCGAACTACAACCAGCTCAGCCTGGTCATCGCCAGCTCGGTCGCCAAGGCCATCACTCCCCCCTTCAGCGAGACCCCCGACGATGCGGCGGCCTCCATGAAGACGGAACTTGAAGAGATCATCAGAACCCAGTGAGGCAGTCATGCGCAAAGCCAGTGCAGTAGTCGTCCTGGCCGGGCTCGCGGTGGCCGTCGCGGCGTGCGGCAACGCACCCACGACCACCCAGCCGTCCGCGTCGAGCTCGGAGTCCGCGGGCGGTGGGACCAAGCCGCTGCAGGGCGTCAAGCTCGAGGTCGCCGCCAAGTGGACGGGTGACGAGCAGAAGAACTTCCAGAAGGTGCTCGACGCCTTCCAGGAGAAGACCGGTGCCACGGTGACCTACGCCTCCACGGGTGAGGACACCGGTGCCTATCTCGGCCCGCGCATCCAGGGTGGCAGCCCGCCCGACGTCGCGATCCTGCCCCAGCCGGGCCTGGTGCAGCAGTACGCCAAGCAGAACGCGCTCAAGCCGCTGACCGACGCGGTCACCAAGGAGATCGACGCCAACTACACGCCTTACTGGAAGGAGCTCGGCTCCGCCGACGGCAAGGTGTACGGCGTGCTGATCAAGGCCGCGCACAAGTCGCTCGTGTGGTATCGCGGCCAGGCCTTCGAGGACGCCGGCGTGCAGCCGCCCACCAACTGGGACGAGCTGGTCAAGGCCGCCGGGACGATCGCCGACTCGGGCACCGCCCCGCTGTCCCTCTGCGGCGCCTCCGGCTGGACGCTTACCGACCTCTTCGAGAACGTCTACCTGTCCAGCGCGGGCCCGGAGAACTACGACAAGCTCTCCAAGCACGAGATCCCGTGGACCGACCCGTCGGTCACCACGGCGCTGCAGAAGATCCAGCAGCTCGTCGGCAAGAAGGAGTACGTCCTGGACGGCGCCTCCGGCGCGCTGCAGACGGACTTCCCGACCTGCGTGACCAAGGTCTACGGCCAGAAGAAGGCCGCCATGGTCATCGAGGCCGACTTCGTGGCCACCCAGGCCACCCAGGACGGCGCCAAGGTCGGCGAGGAGGCCAAGTACGTGCCGTTCCCGAAGGTCGGCGACACCCAGCCGGTCGTCCTGGGCGGTGACGTCGCGGTCGCGATGAAGGACTCCCCCGGCGCGATGGCGCTGCTGCAGTTCCTCGCCTCGACCGAGGGCGGCTCGATCTGGGCCAAGCTGCCCGGCTACCTGTCGCCGAACAAGAACGTCTCCCCCGACAACTACCCCGACCCGCTGACCAAGGCGCTCGGCCAGACCATCGTCTCGGCCGGTGACGCGGTCCGCTACGACATGTCGGACCTGGCCCCGAGCGCCTTCGGCGGCACCGACGGCAAGGGCGAGTGGAAGGACCTGCAGGACTTCCTGCGCAACCCCACCGACATCAAGGGCGCGCAGGCCAAGCTCGAGGAAGACGCCAAGAAGGCCTGGAAGTAAAGAGGTATGGCCGTGACCGAACGGTTGGACGGCCCGCAGGTCCCCTCGGAAGAGGGGGCCACCTCTCCTCGGGCCGATACCCCCCACGTAGAACGACGCCTAGGTCCATCCTCCACGATGGCCATCCTGTTCATCCTGCCGGCAGCGGTGCTGCTGGGCATCTGGGTGGTCTACCCGATCATCTACTCCGTCTTCCGCAGCCTCTTCGACGCCAACGGCACCGGCTTCGTGGGGCTCGGTAACTACGTCAGCATCTTCACCGACTCCAGCACGCTCACCACGATCAGGAACAACCTGATCTGGGTGGTGGTCGCGCCGATCATCGTCACCACGCTCGGCCTGATCTTCGCGGTGCTCACCGAGCGCATCAAGTGGGCCACCGCGTTCAAGCTGATCGTGTTCATGCCGATGGCCGTCTCGCTGATGGCCGCCGGCGTCATCTTCCGCCTGGTCTACGACGAGGACCCGTCCAAGGGCGTGGCCAACGCCATCATGACCACGGTGCACGACACGTTCTCCTCCTCCAAGGGCTACCCGGAGGCCCGCCCCGGCGACCCGTCCAAGGTCACCGACGACAAGGGCGCGGTCGTCGCCGCCCAGCCCGCACAGCCCGGCCAGCCGGTGCTGCTGCCGATCCTGGGCATCAAGAAGGAGATCATGCCGTCCAACGCCCAGCCGGCCAGGGCACCATCGGGGGGCCAGGGCCTGTCGGGAACCGTGTGGTTCGACTTCACCCCTGGTGGCGGGGGCACCAAGGGCGCCATCGACGGCAGCGAAAGGGGCCTGCCGGGGATGACCGTCGAAGCACTGAAGGACGGCAAGGTGGTGGAGAGCACGACCACCGCCGACGACGGCTCCTTCCGCTTCGAAGGGCTGACCTCCGGGTCCTACACCGTACGGCTGCCGCAGGACAACTTCCAGGCCGCCTTCCGCGGCCTGACCTGGCTCGGACCGACACTGATCACACCGGCGATCATCGGCGCGTTCGTCTGGGTGTGGGCCGGGTTCGCCATGGTGCTGATCGCGGCCGGCCTGTCGGCCATCCCGCGTGACGCGCTGGAGGCGGCGCGGATCGACGGCGCCACCGAGTGGCAGGTGTTCAGGAAGATCACCATTCCGCTGCTGTCGCCGGTGCTGCTCGTCGTCTTCGTGACGATGATCATCAATACGCTGAAGGTGTTCGACCTCGTCTTCATCATCGCCCCCTCCTCGGTCCAGCCACAGGCGAACGTGATCGCGCTGGAGATGTGGCGAGTGTCGTTCGGCGGCGGGAACAACCAGGGCATGGGCAGTGCGCTCGCCGTCTTCCTGCTGATCCTGGTGCTCCCCTTCATGATCATGAACATCCGCCGGTTCAGGAGGGAGAACGCATGACAACCGCGACGGCTACGGCTCCCACCAGTGTCAGCGCGGGCGCGCCACGGCGCGGCGTCATCAGCAGGATCACCGACAAGATCGGTGGCGGCGGCGTCCAGGTCATCATGGTGCTGCTCGGGCTGTTCTGGCTCGTGCCGACCTTCGGCCTGCTGATCGTCTCCCTGCGCACGGTGCAGGTCAACGGCAGCGAGGGCTGGTGGACGATCTTCACCAAGCCCGCCGAGCTGACGATCTCCAGCTACAAGAACCTGCTGTCCAGCGGGTTCAGCGCGTCCTTCTGGAACACCATCCTCATCACGGTCCCGACCACGGTCCTGGTGATCGGGATCGCGGCGATGGCGGCCTACGCCTTCGCCTGGATGGAGTTCCGCGGGCGCGACACCGCCTTCCTGATCGTGGTCGGGCTGCTGATCGTGCCCATCCAGATCGCCCTGATCCCCGTCGCCTCCTTCTACGGCGGGGTCGGCATCTTCGGCACGATCCCGGGCGTGGTGCTCTTCCACGTCGCGTTCGGCCTGCCGTTCGCGATCTTCCTGCTGCGGAACTTCTTCATCGGCATCCCGTCCTCGCTGCTGGAAGCGGCCAGGATGGACGGCGCCTCGGAGTGGAAGATCTTCGCCTCGGTGGTGTTCCCGCTGGGCAAGCCGGCGATCGCGTCGCTGGGCATCTTCCAGTTCCTGTGGGTGTGGAACGACATGCTCATCGCGCTGGTCTTCGCGAACACCGAGAACCAGCCGATGACCAAGTATTTGCAATCGCAGATGCGGCAGTTCGGTTCGAATATGGACATCCTCTCCTCGGGTGCCTTCCTGTCGCTGATCATCCCGCTGGTCCTGTTCTTCGCATTCCAGCGGTATTTCGTGCAGGGCATGATGGCCGGATCGGTCAAATAGCCCGTAAACGATGAGCCCGCCTCTCCAGGGTTTCCTCGGGGAGGCGGGCTCCGTCGTGCGATGATCCTGGACATGAAGCGACTCCTCGCGCTCGCGGCGGCCGCCTTCGTGGCCATCCCGCTGACACCCGCCGCCGCCTTCGACGGCGCGCCAGGCGCGCCTGGGGCCGGAGACCCGTACTTCCCCGAGCAGGGCAACGGCGGCTACGACGTCGGCCACTACGACCTCGCGCTCGACTACAACCCGAGCTCGGACGCGCTCAAGGGCGTGGCGACCATCACCGCGAAGACCACGCAGGAGCTGAGCGCCTTCGACCTGGACCTGGTCGACTCGCTGAGCGTGCGGTCGGTGACCGTGAACGGCGAGGCCGCGGCGTTCACGCAGCGCGGGCAGGAGCTCGTCGTCGACCCGGGCAGCGCGCTCGACTCGGGCGCGGACCTGACCGTCGTGGTCAGATACGACGGCAAACCCACGCACGTCGTCGACCCCGACGGGTCCCGCGACGGATGGATCCGCACCAACGACGGCGCGTTCAACGCCAACGAGCCGCAGGGCGCCATGACCTGGTACCCCGGCAACCACCACATGACCGACAAGGCCACCTATCACTTCACGGTCACCGTGCCGGACGACCGGGTGGCCGTGGCCAACGGGGATCTGATCTCCAAGCGGTCCGCCGGCGGCAGGACCACCTTCGTGTGGGACGAGCGCGAGCCGATGGCCAGCTATCTGGCCTCGGTCACCGTCGGGAAGTTCCAGCTGATCGACACCAAAGTCGACGGGTTCCGAGTTATTACCGCGGTTGACCCTAAATTTGCCGATAAGGCGGCGAATTTCGCTCAACGTCATGGGCCGGTCATCAGCTACTTCAGCTCGCTGTTCGGGCCGTACCCGTTCTCCTCCACCGGCGGCATCGTGGACTTCGAGCCGAACGTCGGCTACTCGCTCGAGGTCCAGACCCGGCCCATCTACCCGCAGGTGCCCAGCGACTCGCTCATGTCGCACGAGCTGGCCCACCAGTGGTTCGGCGACACCGTGACGCCGAACCGGTGGAAGGACATCTGGCTCAACGAGGGCTTCGCCACCTACGCCGAGTGGCTGTGGCTGGACAAGCTCGGGCAGAAGTCCGTGCAGGACTCGTTCGACTCGGCCTACTCCACGGCCGCCACCGACGCGTTCTGGCAGACGCCGACCGCCGATCCGGGCGACGCGGCCCACATCTTCGACAGCCCCGTCTACGACCGCGGGGCGATGACGCTGCACGTGCTGCGCAAGACCGTGGGGGACGACGCGTTCTTCCGGATCCTGCGCACGTGGATCGCCGAGCACAAGTACGGCAACGCCGACACGGCCGCCTTCGTCGCGCTCGCCCAGCGCGTCTCCGGCAAGGACCTCACCACGCTGTTCGACGCCTGGCTCTTCAAGCCGGGGAAACCGGCTCTGGCCTGACGGGTTCCGTGCGTCGTAACGGCGCCAAGCCGTCATCACCGGAGGAGCGTCTCCCTGGACAGGGGCCGGCCGAAGTGCGGTGGGTGGCCTATCCTTGGCTTTGCCGTACAAAATGATCTTTAAGCTGATAAACTCCGCGCCCATGGCCGGTCGTCCACTACATGAAGTCGTCGAAGCCGGATGGGCGCGCGCGCTTGAGCCCGTCGGCGAGCGGATCGCCACGATGGGCGAGTTCCTGCGCAATGAGATCGCCGAAGGCAGGCAGTACCTGCCCGCGGGGCAGAACGTGCTGCGCGCGTTCAACCAGCCCTTCGACGACGTCAAGGTGCTGATCGTGGGCCAGGACCCGTACCCGACGCCCGGGCACCCCGTCGGCCTGTCGTTCTCCGTCGCGCCCGACGTGCGGCCGCTGCCTGGCAGCCTCGTCAACATCTACAAGGAGATGGAGACCGACCTCGGCCTGCCCAGGCCCGCCAACGGCGACCTGACCCCGTGGGCCGAGCAGGGTGTGCTGCTGCTCAACAGGGTGCTGACCGTGATGCCCGGCAAGCCTGCCTCCCATCGGGGCAAGGGCTGGGAAGAGGTCACCGAGCAGGCCATCCACGCGCTCGTCGCCCGCGACAAGCCGCTGGTGGCGATCCTGTGGGGGCGCGACGCCCGCAACCTGGCTCCGATGCTCGGCCGCGTTCCGCGCATCGAGTCGGCGCACCCTTCGCCGCTGTCGGCGCGCAGCGGGTTCTTCGGTTCACGCCCGTTCAGCAGGGCAAACGAGCTGCTGGTCCAGCAGGGTGCGGCTCCTGTGGAGTGGAAGCTGCCCTAAAACCGGCGCGTAGGTCAGCTCCCCAAGGCCCCCGCCTGGCTTAGCATCGTCGCCATGAGTGATAACGAGAAGTTCCTGCGCCTCACGGTCGAGCTGACCGTCGAAGTGCTGGACGTCGACGCGCTGCAGGCGGCGGCGCTGGCCGAGATCCGGCACCCCGACGCCGAGCTCACCGACGAGGAACGCGCCGAGCAGGCCGAACTGGTCAACTCGGACGAGACCGGCGCGACTGCCCTGCAGTGGCTGATCGAGCCGGACCACGTCCTCTCCCTGGTCGACCACATCGACGAGGTGGAGCCGCGCGAGGCCGTCCTGGGCGTGGAGCCCTCCGACGGTCCCAGCGAGGACGACGAGGGGGAATGAGCTTCCCGTAGGGGCCGCGGGACTCGCTCTCGCGGCCCCTCGCTACGATCGCCTCATGCTGGTCGCCTTCTCGATCACCCCGCTCGGCGTCGGCGAGGGAGTCTCCGAGCCGGTCGCCCGTGCCGTCAAGGTCGTCCGCGACAGCGGGTTGCCCAACCGGACGGACGCCATGTTCACCACGATCGAGGGCGAGTGGGACGAGGTCATGGCGGTCATCAAGGCCGCCGTCGACGCGGTCGGCGAGGTCGCGCCCCGCGTCAGCGTCGTCCTCAAGGCCGACATCCGGCCCGGCGTCACCGACGCCCTCCACACCAAGGTCGACGCCATCGAACGCCATCTGGCGGAGTGACTTCTTTTTCGCTGCTCGCCTTTTCTGTTTCGCTGCTCGCCGGTTCCCGCTTTCCGGTTGCTGATGGTGTACGGCGAGCCTGGTGGGCCGCTTCCCGCCGACGCGGGTTGCCCGCTCCACTTCACGCCAGGCAGCCGGACGGGCTGAGACCGTAACGTCTCGCCCGCACCCGGGTTTCGCCGTTCCCCTCGGTGGGTTCCGTGCGTCGTTGCGGCGGCCTGCCCCGTCCTGCTGGCCGTGGCGTCTCCCTGGACAGAGCTCAGCCGAAGTGCGGCGACTGGCGGTGGGGCGGCCTGGCCGTACGAGATCTCCCGCCGAGAGCGGCGCGCGGTGAGCGGCCGTCTTCACGATTCAGCGCGGAAAGAGGCGTGCGGCGAGATTCGAGATATGTCTTGACCGCCTCGCAAGACGCGACATATCGTGTCGAGCGGACATCGACACGATATTACGCGTTCCGGAGGCGGAGATGAGACACGAGCGGGTTCCCGTGCTGGTGGTCGGTGCCGGCTACGCGGGGTTGAGCGCGGCGACGCTGCTGGCGTGGCGAGACGTACCAGTCATGGTGGTCGAGAAGCACCCGAGCACGTCTATCCAGCCCAAGGCGTTCGGCGTGGGGCCGCGGGCCGTGGAGATGCTGCGGACCGTCCCCGGCATCGAGCAGTCGCTGACCTCCATCTGGGAGGGCATCGGCGACGGCCTGCGGATCGCGATCGCACGCAGCCTCGACGACCCCGACCCCCACATGATCCTCAAGAACGACGACGACTTCGCGTTCCTGGCCGACGTCAGCCCGGCGCCGAACGTGGGCGCGCCGCAGGCCGAGGTGGAGCGGGTGCTGCGCGACAAGGCCGAGGAGCTGGGCGCCGACCTGCGCTTCTCCACGGAGCTGATCTCGCTCGAGCAGGACACCGACGGGGTCACGGCGTTGATCAGGTCAGACGGCGAGGACACGATCGTGCGGGCCGACTACGTGGTGGCCGCCGACGGCTACCGCAGCCCGCTGCGCTCGAAGCTCGGCATTCCCGTCGAGGGCAGGGGCGAGCTGAGCCAGATGTGCGCGATCATGTTCGACGCCGACCTGAGCGACCTGGTGCACGATCGCGAGGTCACGCTCTGGTACCTGCGGAACGACGAGTTCACCGGCGTGATCGTCACCGGCACGGGGGTCGGGATGCACGTGCTGGGTGTCAACTATGACGCCACCAAGGACGAGACCGAGGCCGACTTCACCCCGCAACGGTGCCTGGACCTGGTGCGCAAGGCCACCGGGCGGCCGGACCTGGACGTGCGGCTGATCGACACGACCTCGTTCGCGATGGCGCACATCCTGGCCGAGCGCTACCGCGAGGGGCGCGTCTTCCTGGCCGGGGACGCGGCGCACACCATGCCGCCGACCGGCGGGCAGGGCGGCAGTACGGCGCTGCAGGACGGGTGCGACATCGCGTGGCGGCTCTGGCTGGTCATCTCGGGCCAGGCGGGTCCCGGCCTGCTCGACAGCTACGACGCGGAACGCCGCCCCATCGGGGCGCTGACGGCCGACAACCAGCTGGCCAACCTCGGGGTCCGCATGCCTCCGGCCGCCCGGATCGGCTACCCGGAGCCGCTGAAGGACCCGATCTCGCTCATGATCTCCTACCGGTACCACTCGTCGGCCATCGTGGAGGAACCAGGCGACGACGGCTCGCTCGTGGAGGACTGCCGCGTGCCGACGGGCCGGCCGGGGAGCCGGGCGCCGCACGTCCTGCTCGACTGGGACGGCCAGCCGATCTCCACGATCG
Source organism: Nonomuraea sediminis (assembly GCF_018531495.1). Taxonomy (GTDB): domain Bacteria; phylum Actinomycetota; class Actinomycetes; order Streptosporangiales; family Streptosporangiaceae; genus Nonomuraea; species Nonomuraea sediminis. The sequence continues at coordinate 738,376 of NZ_JAHDTI010000004.1, read as the reverse complement.
ACCTGTTCGGCTCGGGCTTCGTCCTCATGGCCGACCAGGCGGGGCAGGCGTGGGTGGACGCGGCCCGGCTCGTCAAGGACCGGATCGGGGTGCAGCTCATGCGCCTGCGGGTCAACGGGGAGATGAAGGACGTCCAGGGGTGCTTCCGCGAACGGTACGGCGTGAGCGAGGGCGGCGCCGTCCTGGTCCGACCCGACGGCTGCATCGCCTGGCGCTCCCCCGGCCCCACCCCCAACCCCGCAGCAACCCTCGAACAAGCCTTCACCCAAATCCTCCACCGCTAACCCCGCCCCGAGCTCCGGCCACCCATCACGCCACAACGTGAACACCCACCGCCGAGAACCCGGTCGCCCAGCCCTCCCACCCGGGAGCGCGGTGAACAGCCCCACGGTCCACAGGCCCCCGCACAACCCCATCGCCCTGGACCTTCACAAACCGGCCCCCACCGCGCCGGAACCTGGCTGCGCGGCGTACTCGCCTCCACTGCGCTACCCGTGCGGCCATGCTCGCCACGCCGCGCGGGCAGCGCCGCACGCGAGGCATCCACCCAGCACTCAGCGACACACCACCAGGAACAACTCACGACGACAGCAAGGCAGCGGGCACCGCGCACCGGGCACCGCGCACCGCGCACCGCGCACCGGGCACCGGGCACCGGGCACCGGGCACCGGGCACCGGGGAAACGTCTACCGCCCCGCAGGAGATGGTGTCTTAGGCCGCGTCACAGCACTCGGGCTCCCGTACCCACACGCACGGCCCGGGAACGTTCCGAAAGCGGTGGACCTAGCCTCCTTACCGCCCCAGCAGAAGCCGCACAACCTACGGCGACCTCCCGAGCGGGCCTCCTCCTCAGCGGAAGTGTCCCGAAATCGGTGGACCTAGCCTCCTGTCCCCCCGACAGAAGCTGCAGACCTGCAGCAGCCGCCTCACCGGGGTCTCCCCGTCGGGCGGAGATCGGACGGGCCCTCCTCAGGCGGAAATCGGACAGTCTCCAAACCCCTTGCCGTGGTGGAGGAGCCCATGCCCATCACTCGCGGACCCGCGGCAATCGGGGATGCGTCGTAGGACCGCAGCTGTTAGGGCGGGGTGGGGTGCGAGGGGCGGTGAGATGCGGGGGGCGGTGAGATGCGGGGCGGTGTTAGCGGGAGGCGGTGAGGTGCGGGGGGCGGTGTTAGCGGGAGGCGGTGAGGTGCGGGGGGCGGTGTTAGCGGGGGGCGGTGTTAGCAGGTGAGGTGTTAGCGGGTGAGGAGGTGTTCGCGCTGTTGGTGGAGGGTGGCTCGGTGGTGGGTCAGTTGGTCTCGGTGGGCGGCCAGGGCTCGGGTTGTCTCGGAGGCCCATTGGGCGGTGGAGGCCACCTCGTTGCGGGTCTTGTTGATGCGCTGGTGCTTGAGGGCGTCCGTGATGATGTTGTCGAAGAACGTGTCCACGAACCAGCGGGTGTCGACCTTGGGGAGCCGCGGGTTGGCGGCCCAGCCGACGTCCGCCAGTTCGCGTGCGAACACGTCGAGAGCGCGCTGCGCGTGCCAAGCCGCCTGGTCCGCCTGCGTCAGGCGATCGTGCTCGATCGCGTCGGAGATGACGCCGCCGCCCAGGAGGTCCCAGGTCGAGGCGCCCTGGGCGCCGCCCAGCAGGGCGAGAACCTGGCTCAGCGCCTGACCGGCGGCGTTACCGGCTTGCCAGGCCTCGCCGTACTCCTTGAGGTCTGACTCCGTGTCGGCCAGCTTGCGCGTGAGGTCGAGCAACTCGCGGCCGCGCGGGTCGCCCAGCTGCACCAGGCGGCGCTCCTTTTCTGCGAGCAGGCGCTGGTAGGCGTCGTGGGCACCGGCCAGCGACGCCAGCTCGCGCTCGATCCCGTCGAGGTCGGCCTGCAGGCTCACGACGCGGGCGCGCTGGCCGTGCAGGCGCTCGGCAGCGGCGACCGCCTCGGCGCGTTCGCGCGCGAGGTGCTCCTCCTTGGCGCCGACCAGCCCGGCCAGGACCCCACGGAAACCCTTCTCCAGGCGCGTGACATCGCGTTCTTCCTTGGCGAGCTGGGTCTCGAGGCTCCCGATCAGCTGGGCGACCTCCCTGATCTGACCACCTGCAGCGGTCCGCTGCCCGGCCAGGTAGTCGAACCTGCGCACGCGCTCCCGGGTCTCCAGGAGATCGCTGTCGAGATCTTCGAATGAATCCACACCCTTTCGACGAACGGCACGCGGCCCGTGTTCCTCAGCCACCCGCCCCCAACCGAAACCCCCGAGACCCGACTTCCCACATCAATGCCCATCACGACGAGAACGGGCACGTCACGCAGCGACACTCACCGCGACAAGAACCTGCTCGTCCCCTCGAACCGCCGCGCGAGGTCACCGCATGAGAACGGGCTCGCCCACCCGATGCGCAGCGATCCACACACGAGAACAGGCTCTCCCTCTTGAAGCCCAAACGCTCATCACCACACACGAGCGGCTGGTCCGCTCTACGCGCGGCGATGGTCACCGCGCAAGGTGGGGCTGGTCCGCTCTATGCACAGGGGCGTGTTCCGGAAACGGTGGATCTAGCTGTATGAGGCCAGCATGTTGTCGACGCGGACTGGCACCAGCGACGCTGGCGGCTGCCCATCGGCAGCTCCGTGGGGCCGGTGATAGTTGTAGTGCAGGTTCCACACTTCGATCGCCGCGCGTCGCTCGTCTTCCGAGGTCCAGGTTCTGGCGTAGAGGAACTCTTCGGCAAGGATCCGGTTGTAGCGCTCGATTTTGCCGTTGTGTTTCGGGGTGTACGGCGTGATCCGCTGATGCCGGGAGCCCTCGAGGGCTGCTGCAAACGCGGCAGCGGTGTAGCAGGGGCCGTTGTCGGTAACTACTCGCTCGATGTGGGTGATGCCGTGCGCGGCGAACCACGCTCGCACTCGATTGAGGAAAGCTACGGCGGTGACGGCCTGCTCGTTGGGCAGCGCTTCCGTGTAGGCCAAGCGTGAGTAGCCGTCGATCGCCGAGTGTAGGTAGACATAGCCCGTCCGCGGGTTTTGGCTCGGGCTTGTGCGCTGTTCTTGCCGTGGACGCGCCAGCCGCCGCCGTCAGGGATCCGGCCGACCTTCTTCACGTCGATATGGACCATGTGGCCTGGCCGACGGGCCACGATCTGCTGAGGCTCGCGGTTGCTCTCACCGCTCGGGTCGATGAACCGTCACCGATTCAGTTGGAGCTGTGCGAGCACCCGGCTGACCGTGCGCCGGCTCACTGGGACGTCCTGCTGGCTGAGTTCGAAGGCGATCCGTGCCGCCGACCACTTGTGGCTGCGGCGCATAGTTTCGATCTGTACGACAACGTCGCCTGGGGTCGCGGTGGGTTGCCGGTGCGGCGTCGAGGGCCGGTCGACTAACCCGAGGTCGCCGAACTGCCGGTATCGATTCACCCATTTCGACGCCGTGGCTCGCGAAATGCCCATTTCGGCGGCCACGTGGGAAATCGGTCGGCTCCGGCGCCGCTCCACCAGTCGCCGCCTGCCTTCGACCGACAGCGGCGAGTTGCGGCATCCTGCGTCCTGCTGTCTGAACTTCTTGCGAGGTTTGCTTGCGGATCTGCCGAATATCGGATGTGTCGTCCGGGTTGTCGCGGCCAATCAGGTGGCCGAACAGTCCCGACGGGGATCATCCTGCGGTTGAGCAGAGCCTCGAGCGCGCTGCGTTGCATGGTGCCGGTTAGGGGCTGAGCACGATTTTGCCGTGGGTGTGTCGGCGTTCGAGTTCGGTGTAGGCCTGGCGGACCTGCGTCAGCGGGTAGACGTTGGCGATCGGGACTTCGAGGTGTCCGTCGGCGATCAGGGCGGCCAGTTCGGCAAGTACCTCGGCGCCAGGTCTGGCGTTGGTTCCGGGTTCGGTCTTGACTCCGTACCTCGCGGCTGCCGCGAAGTCGGCGATCGTGTCGATCCGTTCGACCGCGACGCCGAGAGCCAGGGCCAGTTCGACGTACCCGCCGCCGTAGGTGTCGATGAAGGCATCGATGCCGCTCGGTGCGGCGGCCTTGATCCGATCGGCGACGCCGTCACCGTATGCGACCGGGATCACACCGTGTGTTTGCAGCCACTCATGGTTGTGCTCGCTCGCCAGGCCGATGACCGTGGCTCCGGCGCGGCGCGCGAGCTGAACGGCGAGCGAGCCGACTCCTCCGGCTGCTGCGGAGATGACGACGGTCTCCCCGCTGTCGAGTTGTATGGAATGCGCTGCCCCCCACGCAGTCACTCCGGCGACGTACAGGCCGCCCGCTACCTCCCATGAGATGCTGTCCGGCTTGGGTGTGAGGTTGTCGACGTCGACCAGGACCAGCTCGGCCTGTGCTGCCCGCCGCTCGGAGAACCCAATCACCTCGTCGCCGACCACGAATCGGTCGACTCCGGCGCCGACCTCGGCGACAACTCCGGCGAGGTCGCTGCCCTGCCCGGATGGAAAGGTCGAGGGAAAGATGTCGGCCATCGCGCCGGTGCGTATGGCCGCCTCACCGGGGTTGATGCCTGCGGCCTTGACCCGCACGAGGACCTGCCCGTACTCGGGCACCGGCCGGTCGACCTCGGCGACCCGCAACACCTCGATTCCACCGAACTCGTCGTATCTGACTGCCTTTGTCATTGTCTTGCTTCTCCTGTGGCGCGCGATGCGCGGCTGACGTCGAGAACGTGAATGGTTCGTATCGGTATGGCTGTTACCAGGGCACCGTTCCGGCGTCGTCGAAGAATCCGCCGGTCGGTCCGTCGTCGGGCAGGGTTGCGAGGCGAATCGCGATGGCCGCGCCCTGTTGTGGTGTGCGGACGCCTTGGAAGCCGTTGAGGTCGGTGGCGGTGAAGCCGGGGCAGCCGGAGTTGATCAGGATGTTGGTGTCGCTCAGTTCCTTGACGTATTGGATGGTGAGGGCGTTGAGGAAGGTCTTCGATGCCAAGTAGGCGGCGGGAACCGGGCCCATGTCGATGCCGGGGGTGGTTTGCAGGGCGAGCGAGCCGACGCTGCTGGACATGTTGACGATCCGCGGTGATGCCGAGCCGCGCAGCATCGGCAGCATCGCGTTGGTGACCCGGATGACGCCGATCACGTTGGTTTCCACGACAGCTCGCACGGTCGCGGGCTCGACCGTGGTCGGTGTCTGTGGCACGCCGCCGGTGATCGCGGCATTGTTGACCAGGACGTCGAGCCCTCCGGCATGGCCGGCGATCAGCTCGGCCGCAGCGGCGACACTTGCGTCGTCGGTGACGTCGAGCGGCACGCCGAACGCATCGGTCCCGGCCGCGCGCAGCTTCTCGACCGCGGTGTCGCGGCGTTGTTGATCCCTCGCGCCCACACCGATTCGCCAGCCAAGCGCGCCCAGGCCAGCGGCGATCTCGTATCCGATTCCCTTGTTCGCGCCGGTCACCAGCGCGATCGTCCGTTCACTCATACCGTCGATCATGTTGCGGACTCGGGTGGGGCGTCCAAGACCGGTCGGGTGGGCGGCGATACCGCACGGGTATTGGTCGTGGTCAGCGCCGGATACGATGAGCGGGTGGAGACGCGGGAGTTGCGATACTTCGTCGCCGTCGCCGAGGAGTTGCACTTCGGGCGGGCGGCACAACGGCTCGCGATGGCGCAACCACCACTGTCGCGGGCGATCCAGCAGCTGGAACGGCGGCTCGGAGTCGTTCTGCTGCACCGCACTGCTCGCGCCGTCGCCTTAACCGAGGCCGGGTCGGTGCTGCTGCGGGAGGCCCGGACCGCGCTCGACGCGGTCGAGGCCGCCGAGCGGCGAACCCGCCGTGCCGCGGGCGACCAGCCGGGTGTGGTGCTGGCCGCCAAGGCCGGAGCGTCCAGGGAACTGTTGTCGAAGCTTCTGGACGCCTACGCCGCTGAACCGGGCTCAGTGGCAGTCGAGGTGATGTTGTGCGGGCCGGGCGAGCCGGAAAGTCTGCTGCGCACCGGGCGTGCCGACGTTGCTCTGCTCCACCGGCCTTACGACACGACAGCCGGATTCGACACCGAGGATCTGCACACCGAACAGCAGGTCGTGGTCCTGCCCAAGGGTCATCCCCTCGCCAACCGGGCGCATCTGTCGTTGGTCGAGGTCAACGCCCAGACGGACCTGCCCCTGCCGCGCTGGCCTGGACGGGATGGCGGCCATCCGGACGGCCCCGGCCCGCAGGTGCGCGACCATACCCAACTGTTCCAACTGATCGCGCTCGGACTGGCCTGCGCCGTCGTACCCGAGTCGCTCCGAGACCAGCTACGCGACGACCACGCCATCGTGCCGGTGCCGGACGCGCCGGCAGTCACGACCGTCATCGCCTGGCCACCACACAGCAGATCCAAAGCCGTCGCCGACCTCGTCCGAACCGCGACACGCCTCTAGCCGATACCCGCTGCAGCACCACTGTTCGCAGGCCGCACGACTGTACCGAGCATCACCAATGTTCCGGGATACATCCGGATTCGGGATACATCCGGAAATGCCGCGTGGAGTTCGCGGGTTAACGGTGAGGGCCCGCGAATACGCGGTGATCGCACCAGCGATTGCCCCCACGATCGCGCCACCGCTCGGCGCGCCTAGTTCAAACGTCGCAAACCAAGCGGTGGGCGGATAGGCCCAAGAGGCCCACGACTAGGCCGACGCAACAACCGGACAGGCCAGCGACGACGGCACCGACCGCTCCGAAGCGCCCGACCGTCTCTGGCCAATCCGAGGTTCTCCCGCTGGTCACAGCAATATCGTCTTCCGGTCACCGACTGGCGACAAGATCCAATCGCTCATGCCGGGATTGACGAAGTTCAGCCGTGACCACCACCGACGACAACGTCATGGCCAGCAACATCGTCTCCTGTCCGCCCGGCAGAAGCCGCAGACCTGCAGCAACCGCCCCGGCGGGATCTCCCCGTCGGCCGGAGATCGGACGGGCCCCTCGTCACCACACAACGAGCGGCTGGTCCGCTCTACGCCCGGCGATGGTCGCCGTACAAGGTGGGGCTTGCCCACTCGAAGTGCAGAGGTCGTCGCGGCATGAGAGAGGCTCATCCACTCGAAGTCCAGCGATGGTCATCGGGATGGGAACGGGCTCGGCTGTTCGACTTGGGGGCTACGGCGACCGGAGCCCTGCGTGGTTACGCTACGAGGGCGGGAGTTGGGCTCTGGGTGGCGCAGAGCCAGTCGTTGAGTGACCCGGCGAAGTCGGAGGGCGGTCCGACCTTCAGACAGGTGACCTGGCCTGAGCCGGAAGCGGGTCCCACCTTGAGATGCGTGATCGGCTCCGGCCGTGGTGGTGGAGCCACCTTGAGGTGAGTACTGCGCCTGGCCTCCGGTGTCGCAGCTTCAGAGGTCCGGGCAGGGACGGTGGACGCCATCGGGCCAGGGTGCCGGGCAGGATCGACAGCGGGGTGAGGATCGGAATCGGCCTCGGGATCCAGGCCCTGGCCGGTGGGTTGAGTCGTCGATGTGGAGGGACGGCCAGCCGGAAGCGTGGAGCTCACCGCGCCGGGGCGCATGTCGGGGATAGGCGTGGCGGTGGGGGACTCTGTGGACCTGGCAGACAGGTACAAGGCGGCGGCTACCTCGCGGTCGGCGGAGGACGAGAGCATGGCCGACGCGCACGAGGTGGCGGATATGGGCGAGGCAGCGGGCGCCTCGGGATCCAGGCCCTGGCCGGTGGGTTGAGTCGTCGATGTGGTGGGACGGCCAGCCGGAAGGGTGGAGCGTACCGAGCCGGGCCGCATGTCGGGGATGGGCGTGGCGGTGGGGAACTCTGTCGACCTGGTAGGCCGGTACAAGGCGGCAGGATCCTCGGGGGCTGAGGAGGTAGTGAGCGCGGCGGGCGCGCACGAGGTGGCGAAGTAGGGCGAGGCGGCCGGCGTCGCGGGGTTGGCCGAGATTGAGGGTGTGGTCGACGCGGACGGGCTGATGACCGTGGGCGAGGCGGCGGGCACATCGAGGTCGGCGGAGGTTGAGAGCGTCGACGGGGTGGCGACCGTGGGTGAGGTGGCGGGTGCCTCGGGGCTGGCGGTGGTTGAGAGCGTGGCCGGCGCGGACGGGCTGATGGCTATGGGTGTGGAGGGTGAGGGTGTGGATGGGCTGAGGTGGGACGGGGTGGGGGGTTGGGGGGCGTAGGGGGTTAGGTGGACGTTGAAGGGTGGGCCGCCGGGGAAGAAGGCCTGGTCTATGCGGAGATGGTCGTTGATGGTGCGTTCTGTGGCGGTGGGGTGGGTGGTGAGGAAGGTGAGGTGGTCTGCGAGGAGGCGGGTGGCGACTGTGCGGAGGAGGTTCATCGCGCACAGGTTGTGGGCGCAGGCGGCGCCGTCGAGGGTGATCTCCGGGAGGGCGAAGCGACTCAGGCCGCGGGAGGTCACGCGGAGGCACGCGCAGGAACCCGTGCCCGCGGGATCCCAGGGCGGGCAGGTGGCGTCGTCGTGGATCTGGACGTCCCAGCCGAGCCAGTCGTCGGCCAGGCGGAAGTCGGCGGGCTCGCCCACGCAGCGGTCGCAGCTCAGGACCGGCGTGCCCGCGATGGGGTCGATCACCAGGCCGGAGTATTCCTTGGCCAGGGCTCTGGCGGTGGCGCGGGCCACCTGGAGGTTGTGGGGCAACTCCTGCGGGGGGCACGTGGTCGTGACGAGCAGGTGATGTCGGGTACGGCGGAGCAGGCGGCGATCCTCCTCGCCCAGCGTGATGCCGATGGGTTTCCACTGCGAGCGCTGGCGGGTCACGCGTAGGGCGGGTGTGCCGTAGGCCTCGAGGGCGGCTCTGCGGTACGGCGCGGCGACGCGCCAGGGGGCGATGGTCTCCAGGGCGGCGGGGGTGCGTTCGACGGCTACGACGAATGTCGAGGTCAGCTGGGTGGGTAGGGGCAGGGTGATCGTCATGTGGGCCTCCGGGTGGGTGGGGTGAGGCCCCAGGATCGGCAAACTTCGGGTGCTCGGGTGGAGCAGAGCGCGGTTCTGTGGATAACGCCGTGATCGCGTCCTACAGCTGTGGATACGGCCGGCCGTACAGGACCTGCCAGAGCGCGAGCCACCACCCGAGAGAGGCGGGAGCGAGGCGCCACGCGGGGAGTGCGGGACGCGGGCACGGAGTACGTGAAGCCCGTGGGCCGGACGGTGGCGGGGCCGTGGGGGACGCTGGAAGGGCTGTGGCACGGGCAGGGCTGCGGTTGGCGGGCAGGCGGCGGGGGCCCGGGCTGTGGCGGGAGATAGGAATACGACTGGAGCCCGGGGGCGAGGCCGTGGGAGGGGCTGCAGGAGCCGGGTTGTGGCCAGAGGCGAGGCGGTGGCGGGGAGCCAGGCTGTGACGGTAGGCGGGGCCATGGCAGAGGGGGCGAAGGTGCGCAGAGGGCGGGACTGCGCTGGGCGGCGGGCTGCGGTGGAGGGCGGGTCGTAGCAGGGGGCTGTGGCAGAGGCAGGGCTGCGGTGGCGGTCTGGCGGTGGCAGGGGCCCAGGCTGTGGCGGTAGGCGGGGCTACGGCCAGGGGTAAAGGCGTGCAGAGGGCGGAGGCTGTGGCGGGGGCGGGCTGTGGCAGGGGCGGGTCGTGGCGGGGGCTGTGGCGAGTGGGGGAAGGGGTGAAAAAGGGGAAGGCCCCGGCCGGGAGGGGTCGGGGCCTGCCTTGGGAGTGGAGGGGTTAGCCGGTGAAGCCGACCGACGTCCAGTCCTTGCTCTTGAAGCCGAAGGCGCCATAGTTGGCCAGGGTCTTCTTGGCGGCGTAGATCTCGGGGCGCTGGTACAGCATGATCGTGTGCACCTCTTCCCAGATCATCTTGTCCGCCTCGTTGGCGAGCTGGACGGCCTTGGCCGCGTCGAGCTCGGTCTTGGCCGCGTCCATCTTGGCGTCGAGGTCGGCGCTGCCGACGCGGGCGAAGTTCTGGCCCGGGTCCTCGACGCCCGCCTTGATGCTCTTGTAGATGTTCGACGAGGAGGAGATCGGGTACGGCGTGCCCAGCCAGGTGAACGGCGCGAGCTCGAAGTTACCCGGGGTGATGTACTTGGGGAACTGGTCGTCGTCGGAGACCGTCTGGACGTCGACCTTGACGCCGACCTCCTTCAGCATCGCCTGGGCGAGCTCGCACTCCTGCTTGGACAGCGCGTAGTTCGGGACGATGCAGCGCAGCGTGAGGACCTTGCCGTCCTTCTTGCGGTACTCCCCGTCCATCTTCCAGCCGGCCTCGTCGAGCTGCTGCTTGGCCTTGTCGGGGTGGTACTGCGCGTAAGGCTCGGTGTTGTCCTGGTAGCCCTTCTGCGTGTTGACGTAGAAGTGGTTGCCGAGCGTCTGCACCGGCCAGTCCATGTCCTTCAGGTCGGACTGGGCGATGACGTCGCGGTTGATGCTCATGGACACGGCCTGGCGGACCTTGACGTCCTGGAGCATCGGGCTGCTGGCGTTGACGGTGAAGTGGCGCTGGAACGGCGCGGCGGCCTTGCGGACGTCGGCGCCGGGGATCTCCTTGGCCCGCTTGAGGTCGGCGGAGTTCGAGGGGATCTCGACGGCGTCGAGCTCGCCGTTGGCGAAGGCGTTGGTGGTCGCCGAGGAGTCCACGACCCGGAAGATGATCTTGTCGAGCTTGGGCTTCTGGCCCCACCACTTGTCGTTCGGGACCAGAGTGAGGGTCTTGGCCGTCTGGTCGACCTTGTCCACCTTGAACGGACCGGCGGTGACGGGGAACCCGTCGGCCCAGCCCTTGTTGAAGACAGCCGGGTCACCGGTGGTCGAGGCCGGGTACAGCGGCGCGAACAGACCGGTGTAGTCGGGGTAGTTCACGGAGTAGGTGACGATGACGTCCTTCTCCGTGGCACCCTGCTTGACGTCGGCGATCTTGTCGTAACCCTCGGACGAGGAGACCTTGAACTTCTTGTCGGTCCCCTTGAGGGCCTTCCACTGGGAGATGAAGTCCTGGGCGCTGATCGGCTTGCCGTCCGACCACACCGCCTTCTCGTTGATCTTGTAGGTGACGACCTGCTTGCCCGAGGAGTTGTCCATCTTCTCTTCGGAGATGAAGTTCGGGTCGTTGGTCACCGTGCCCTTGTCGTCCACGAGCATGGTCGTGGGCATGAGCGGCTCGATGACGGCGTTGACGTCCGCGTGCGTGCCGTCGAGCTCGTGGTAGTTCCACTGGTTGTGCCACGCCGTCAGCGCCAGCTGGATCGTTCCGCCCTGCTTGACCTGGTCGTAGGCGACCGCGTTGATCGTCGCGCCGGGCAGATCGGCCGCCTGCTTCTGTGCCTCCTGCGAGGACTGGGCGTTCGGCTTGTTCTTGTCCGCGCTGCCGCCGCCGCATGCCGAAACGGCCATGGCGAGGATCGCGGCGCCAACCGCGACCCGGTAACGAACCTTCACACTTCCTCCTGATCGTTCGAGGCCGGAATGACCTCGATCTCCTCCGCGTAGTGGCAGGCGGCCCCGTGATCGGCGGCGTTCGCAAGCCGGGTAACGGCAGGTTCCTGGGTGACGCACTGCTGCTGCTGGCCCTCCGTCAGGCGGGCGAACTTCGGGCAGCGGGTGCGGAAGCGGCAACCCGAGGGCGGGTCGGCCGGGCTGGGCAGGTCGCCTTCGAGGAGGATGCGCTTGCGTGAGCGCTCCACCTCGGGGTCGGGCAGCGGGATCGCCGACAGCAGCGCCTGCGTGTAGGGGTGGGCGGGCCGGTCGTAGACGTCCTCCACCGAGCCGATCTCCGCGATGCGCCCCAGGTACATGACGGCGACGCGGTCGGCCAGGTGGCGGACGACGGCCAGGTCGTGCGCCACGAACAGGTACGACAGCCCGAGCGTGGTCTTCAGCTCCTCCAGCAGGTTGATCACGCCCGCCTGGATGGAGACGTCGAGCGCGGAGACCGGCTCGTCGAGCACCAGCACCTTCGGCTCCAGCGCGAGCGCCCTGGCGATGCCGATGCGCTGGCGCTGGCCGCCGGAGAACTGCTGCGGGTAGCGCTCGGCGTGCTCGGGCGACAGCCCGACCAGCTCGAGCAGCTCGGACACGCGCCTGGCGATGTCCTTCCTGCCGTGGGCGCGCAGCGGCTCGGCGACGATGTCGCCGACCGGCATGCGGGGGTCGAGCGCGGCCATCGGGTCCTGGAAGACGATCTGCAGGTCCCTGCGCAGCGCCTTGCGCGAGGCCCGGTCCAGCGCGGAGCTGTCCTTGCCGAGCACCACGATCCGGCCGCTCTGCGGCGCCTCCAGCTGCATGATCTGCTGCAGCGTGGTGGTCTTGCCGCAGCCGGACTCGCCCACCAGCGCCAGCGTCTCGCCCTCGGCGATGTCGAAGCTGATGCCGTCGACCGCGTGCACGGTGCCCACGCGGCGCTTGAACACCGCGCCCTTCATCAGCGGGAAGTGCTTGACCAGGTCGTTGAGCTCGAGCACGGTCTCGCGATGCTCGCGCGGCACGCGCACGATCTCGCTGGCCGGGATCACCGGCACGGGGAAGACGTCGGCGCCGGTCAGGCCCTTGTGCTCGATCTCGCGCGAGCGGATGCAGGCCACGTGCCTGCCACCGCTGATCTCGACGAGCTCGGGCTCCTCCTCCTGGCAGGCGTCCACCCGCATCGGGCAGCGCGGCGCGAACGGGCAGCCGGGCGGAAGTGCCGACGGCGAGGGCGGGTTGCCCTCGATCGGCACCAGCGGCCCCTCCTCGCCGTCGATCCGCGGGATCGACGCGAGCAGTCCCATCGTGTACGGCATGCGGGGCCGGTAGTAGATGTCGTCCACCGTGCCCTGCTCGACCGGCTTGCCGGCGTACATCACCAGCACGCGGTCGGCCATGCCGGCCACGACGCCCAGGTCGTGAGTGATCATCACGATGCCCGCGCCCGTCTCCTCCTGGGCGGTCTTGAGCACCTCGAGGACCTGCGCCTGGATGGTGACGTCGAGCGCGGTGGTGGGCTCGTCGCAGATGATCACGTCGGGGTCGTTGGCGATGGCCATGGCGATCATCGCCCGCTGCCGCATGCCGCCGGAGAACTCGTGCGGGAACGACTTGGCGCGCACGCCCGGGTGCGGGATCCCGACCAGGTCGAGCAGTTCGACGGCCTTCTTGGCGGCCTTGTCCCTGCCCATCTTCTGGTGGATGCGCACGGCCTCGGCGATCTGGTCCCCGATCGTGTAGACGGGGGTGAAGGCCGACAGCGGGTCCTGGAAGATCATGCTGACGGTCTTGCCGCGCAGCCGGATGATCTCGTCCTCCGGCATGCCGAGCAGTTCCTGCCCGTGCAGCTTGGCCGAGCCGCTGACCACGGCGCTGGTCGGCAGCAGGCCCATCACGGCCAGCGAGGTCACCGACTTGCCCGAGCCGGACTCGCCGACGATGCCGAGCACCTCGCCGCGGGACAGCTGGTAGCTGACGCCGCGCACGGCCTCGATCCCGCCCTTGAAGGTGACGGTGAGGTCCCGAACGTCAAGGATGGTCATGAGTTGCTCCCCGGGTCGAGCGCGTCACGCAGGCCGTCGCCAAAGAGGTTGACGCTGAGTACCAGCAGCACGAGCAGCCCCGCGGGGAAGAGGAACAGCCAGGGGTATCCGGTGACCTTGTCGCTGCCGTCGGCGATCAGTGTGCCGAGCGAGACGTCGGGTGGCTGGACACCGAATCCGAAGTAGGACAGTCCCGTCTCGCCGAGGACCGCGGCGCTGACGTTGAGCGTCGCGTCGATGATGAGCAGCGAGGCCAGGTTCGGCACGACGTGCCGCAGGATGATCCGCCAGCCGGGGATGCCCATGTACCGGGCGGCCTGGATGTACTCCCGGTCGCGCAGCGAGATCGTCAGGCTGCGCACGACCCGGTCGGTGATCATCCAGGAGAAGGCCGCGAGCAGCACCACGAACCAGAGCCAGGATCCGCCCTTCAGCCGGGGCGAGATGATCGCGATGATCAGGAAGCTGGGCAGCACGAGCAGCAGGTCGACGCCGAAGGTGAGCACCCGGTCGACCCAGCCGCCGAAGTATCCGGCGGTGGCGCCCACGATCGCGGCCATGCCGGTCGAGATCAGCGCGACGAGCAGGCCGATGATGATCGACTTCTGCATGCCGTGCAGGGTGACGGCGTAGACGTCCTGGCCGATCTGGGTGGTGCCCCACCAGTGGTCGCCGGACGGCGGCGACAGGAAGTTGAGGAAGTCCTTGTCGCCCCAGTCGTAGGGGCCGAACAGCGGGCCCACGTAGGCCAGCAGCAGCAGGAGCAGCACGCCCGCCAGCCCGAACTGCGCCTGCCTGTTACGCAGCAGGCGACCGATGACTACCTTGCGACGCAACTAGCTCACCCGAACCCTGGGGTCGAGGGCCGCGATGATCACATCGGAGAGCAGCCCGGCGAAGAGGATGCAGACGGCGGCGAAGACGTTGACCGCGGCCACCGAATTGACGTCGTGCGCGTTGATCGAGTCGACCAGCCAGGCGCCCATGCCGTGCCAGTTGAAGATCTTCTCGGTGAACGTGGCCCCGGTCAGCAGCGTGCCGAAGGCGAAGGCGAAGTAGGTGGCCGCGGGGATGAGCGCGGTGCGCAGCGCGTGCTTGAACAGCGCGGTCCTGCGCCGCAGGCCCTTGGCCATCGCGGTGCGGACGAAGTCCTGGCCGAGCACGTCGAGCATCATGTTGCGCTGGATGCGGCTGTAGAAGGCGATCTGCCCCAGGCACAGCGCGATCGTCGGCAGGATCAGGTGGTTCAGCCGGTTGGTGAACTGCGCCCAGCCGGACAGCGCCGGGTTGTACTCACCCAGGTACTCGAAGACCTTGGTCCCGGCCGCGTCGTTGATGTTGACCGCGATGATCGTCAGCATCGTTCCGATGACGAAGACCGGCACGGCCATGATCACGAATGAGCTGACGCCGATGGCCTTGTCGCTGATCTTGTACTGCCGCACCGCGGCGAAGGCGCCGACCGCGACGCCGATCGCCGAGCCCAGGATCGTTCCCACCAGCAGCAGGCGCAGGCTCACTCCCACGCGCCGGCCCATCTCGGCGTTGACGGAACCGCCGTCCCAGGTCCTGCCGAAGTCGCCGTGCACCACGCCGGACACCCAGGTGGCGTAGCGCTGCAGGATCGGCGTCTTGTCGTTGATGTTGTACTGGGTCAGCGTCGCCTCGACGACGGCCGCAGGAGGGCGCGGGTTGCGCTGCTCGTAGTTGGCTCGCGGATTGATGCTCGACGCGGCGAGGAGATAGGCCAGACTGGCCGCGATCACCACAAGAAGCAGGTTGACCGCGAACCTGCGCAGCAGGTACTTGCCCATCGCCCTCCGTTCGCACCAAACGGGGGTCATGGTTAAGGAAAGGCGCCCCCGCCTCAGGAAAACGCCGTCTCGCGAAGTGGGAAAGTCACTTGACGCGTTCATGACGGACGGGCAGCAGAATAACCGTGCAAACGTCACGGTGGGCAACTGTTGACTATAACGGTCAGATCACCGGGCGGTAGATCGCCATGCTCTGACCGGGCAGGTGCAGGCCGTCCTGACCTGCGGATACAGGATCATCGGAGGCAAGTAGGACAACACCGTCAGGTAGTGGCAATGTCACAGAATCAGGACAAAAATTTACAGTCACGCAAAGTGAGCTGCGCCACATGACCAGCCATTTTCCGAGGGGCTCCGTCTCCACTCGAATCGTGTCAAGGCGAGGGTCAGATAGTTCTGGCAGAGCCTTGCGCAGCGCGATCAGATCGCGGTACCAGCACAGCAGCGACCAGTGCTCCTCGTCCTTCAGCTCGCTCCAGTCGAGCTTGGACCGCAGGAACGTCTCCTCGTCCGACGGATCGGGCGCGTCCCAGTCGTAGCCGAACCCCTCGAACTCGCGCTGCCTGCGGGCCGCCTCGCCCTCGCGCAGCGCCGGCTCGACGTGGTCGGAGAAGAACAGGAACGGGGTGCGCGCCCCCCACTCCTCACCCATGAACAGCATCGGAGTGAAGGGCGAAGTCAACAGCAGCCCGGCGCCGAGCTTGAGCGCGGTCATCGTCAGCCGGTCGCCGCGCGGCCGGTTGCCGATCTGGTCGTGGTTCTGCAGGCAGCACACCAGCCGGTGCCCAGGAACCCCGGTGTACGGCCGGCCGTGCGCGCGCCCGCGGAAGCTGGAGTGCGACCCGTCGTGGAAGACCCCGTCCGTGAGCACCTTGGCCAGCGCCGAGAGGTCGGCGAAGTCGGCGTAGTACCCGTGGCTCTCCCCCGAGACCGCCGTGTGCAGGGCGTGGTGCACGTCGTCGTCCCACTGGGCGGTCATGCCCATCCCGCCGGCGTCCAGCGAGCCGACCATGCGGGGATCGTTCAGGTCCGACTCCGCGATCAGCGACAGCGGCCGCCCGACCGAGCAGGCCAGCGCGTCCACCTCCGCCGACAGCTCGGCCAGCAGGTGCCTGGCGCGACTGTCGTGCAGGGCGTGCACCGCGTCCAGGCGCAGCCCGTCGGCGTGGTAGTCGCGCAGCCACTGCAGCGCGTTGTCGATGAAGTAGCGCCTGACCTGGTCGGAGCCGGGACCGTCCAGGTTGACCGCCTCGCCCCAGTAGCTGCCCGCGAACCCGCCGAAGTACGGCCCGAACGGGTGCAGGAAGTTGCCCGACGGCCCCAGGTGGTTGTAGACGACGTCCAGGATCACGCCGATCCCCGCCTGGTGGCAGGCGTCCACGAACGACTTCAGCCCATCGGGCCCACCGTAGGTCTCGTTGACGGCGTAGAGGTCGACGCCGTCGTAGCCCCAGTTGCGCCCGCCGGGGACGGGGGCGACCGGCATCAGCTCGACCAGGTCGACGCCCAGCTCGACCAGGTGGTCCAGCTTCTCGACGGCCGCCTCGAAGGTGCCCGCCGTGGTGAAGGTTCCCACGTGCAGCTCGTAGATCACCGAGCCGCGCAGGTCACGTCCCGTCCACTCGTGGTCGGACCAGGTGAAGCGGGCGTGGTCGTAGGCGGCGCTCGGGCCGAAGACGCCCTCGGGCTGCCGCCGCGAACGCGGGTCGGGGTAGGGCCCGTCGCCGTCGAGCACGAACCCGTACCGGTCGCCGTGCCCGGCCGCCGGCACGTCGGCCGACCACCAGCCCTCCAGCCCCGGACGCATGGGGTGACGCGTCCCCTGGACCTCGACCTCGACCACACTGGCTCGCGGCGCCCAGACCTCAAAGATCATGACTCTCCAGGAGTGCGACGGAATGCTGACCGAGCAGGTGCGCGAGCGGGATCCGCCCGGTGTAGAGCCCTCCGGTGAGCAGATCCCGCCACGCGCCACGGGGCAACGTCAACGCGGTGGCGCCCCAGCCGTGCCGCAGGCGCGCCGGGTCGGGCCACTCGGCCCCCGGGTCGGCACGCCTGGCCAGGCCCACGGGCAGCCGGGTCGCCACGGCCACCGCGCGCACGCGCTCCCCGGAGCGGGCGAAGGCGATCGCGTGCTCGGCCGCCTCCCCCTCGGCGTACAGCGGCTGGTACGGCGCGGCCGCGTCCAACCGGCGCCGCAGGCGCAACGCCTGCGTGGTGACGCGCAGCTTGGCCGCGTCCCACCCGGTCACGGGCACGGGCGGGTAGCCGACGGGCCGCCGGTTGTCCGGGTCGACCAGGGAGAAGTCGGTCACCTCGTTGCCCTGGTAGACGTCGGGCACGCCGGGCATCATCAGCTGCACCAGCTTGGCGCCCAGCGAGTTGACCTGGGCGAAGGGGTCGATCCTGGCCGTGAACTCCCCCACGGGCAGCTCGAGGGCCCGCCGCGCGAAGTCGCGGACGCCCTCCTCGTAGGCGGGGTCCGGATTGACCCAGGAGATGTGGGTCTTGGCCTCGCGGGCGGCCTTGAGCAGGTAGGCGGTGAAGCGGTCGAGCGAGATCGGCCAGGCCGCCATCAGGTTCTGCCAGCCGAGGTAGTCCAGCAGCGGGTCGAAGCCGACGGCCCGCGACCAGTCCGTCACCGCGGCCGCCCACGGCGCGGGCAGCTCCGACAGCACCGACAGCCGGGCGCGGACGTCCTCCGAGCGCTTGGTGTCGTGCGTGGACAGCGTGGTCATCGTCCTGGGCCGCATCCCGCCGCAGAAGTCGTGGAACTCACGCACGGTCACGCCGAACGCGTCGGGCTCGCCGCCCACCTCGTTCAGGCAGGCCAGCGGGTACCAGCGGTAGAGCGCGGTGTCCTCCACGCCCTTGGCCATGACGGGTCCCGTCGTCTGCTGGAAGCGGGTGACCGCCTCGGCAGGGCCGTACAGGACCTGCTGGACGAGCGGGGCGACGGCGGGAGAGCAGCGGGCGGCGGCCTTCTCGACGATCTCGACGGAGGCGGCCGGCGGGGGCTCGCCGGGGTTGACGTAGGCGCGGTAGACGGGCATGGCCGCCAGCAGTTCCCTGATCGGCTCGGCCTCGCAGCCGGTGGCCCTGGCCAGGCGGTCGACCTCGGCGGCGAAGAACAGGTCGATGACCTCGCGCTTGGCGCGCGCCTCGACCTCGGAGTAGCCGGCGGGCTGCCCGGTCAGGCCGGTGAACAGCTCGACCAGCGGCGCCCTGCCCGCGGGGTCGACGAACAGGCCGTTGACGCGGTTGAGCACCTCGTAGCCGGTGGTGCCCTCGCACGGCCAGTCGTCCTGGAGGCGCTCGTCGCCGATGAGGATCTTCTCCACGACCGTCCACACGCCGCCCGACCTGGCCCGCAGCGTGCGCAGGTAGCCGCGCGGATCGGCCAGCCCGTCGGGGTGGTCCACCCGCAGGCCGTCGACCATGCCCTCGTCGAGCAGCCAGAAGATCACCTCGTGCGTGGCCTGGAGCACCTCGGGGTCCTCGACCCGCAGCCCGATCAGCGAGGACACGTCGAAGAAGCGCCGGTAGCCGGGCCCCTCGCGGAAGTCGACCGGCCTGGCGTGCTCGCCCGGCGGGCGGATGCCGGGGACCGCGATCTTCCCCTCCTGCCAGTCCAGGTCGAACCACTTCGCGTACGGCGAGGCCGGGCCGTCCCGCAGCACCTCGAGGAAGCGCGGGTTCTCGGTGTTCATGTGGTTGGGCACGAGGTCCAGGACGAGGCCGAGATCGTGCGCCGCCAGGGTCTCGGCCAGCCGGCGGAAGCCCTTCGCGCCGCCGAACTCCTCGCGGATCCTGGACTGATCCGTAACGTCGTAGCCGTGCAGCGAGCCGGGCGTCGACTGCAGGATCGGCGACAGGTAGACGTGGCTGACGCCCAGATCGCGCAGGTAGGGGACGATCTCGGCGAGCCGGTCGAAGCCGAAGGCGGGGGTCAGCTGGACGCGATACGTCGAGGTCGGGTCAGACACGGCGCAGCACCCGCACGCTGCGGCCCGGCACCGGGACTCCTTCGCCGGCCCGGCAGGTGCGGACCTCCACGCTGATCGGCATGGCTGTGTCGATCTCGGTCTGCCACATCTCGCCGTAGTCCTTGGGGATCGTGAACCTGATCGTGTCGTAGTGCGCGTTGAACAGCAACAGGAACGAGTCGTCCACGATCCTGCGGCCGCGCCGGTCGGGTTCGGTGATGGCCTCGCCGTTCAGGAAGACGGCGAGCGACTTGGCGTAGCCGGTGTTCCAGTCGGCGTCGGTCATCGTGGAGCCCTCCGGTTTGAGCCAGGCGACGTCGCTGAGCCCGCGCACCGGCTTGCCGTAGAAGAAGCGCCTGCGGCGGAAGACCGGGTGCTTCTTGCGCAGTTCGGCCAGGCGCTGGGTGAACTCGAGCAGCAGCCAGTTCTCCCGCACGTCCGACCAGTCGACCCAGCTCAGCTCGTTGTCCTGGCAATAGGCGTTGTTGTTGCCCTGCTGCGTGCGCCCGAGCTCGTCGCCGTGGGAGAGCATCGGCACGCCCTGCGACAGGAACAGCGTGGTCAGGAAGTTGCGCTTCTGCTGCTCGCGCAGCGCGACCACGGACGCGCCGGCGTCCTGGCCCTCGGCGCCGCAGTTCCACGAGCGGTTGTCGTCGGTGCCGTCGCGGTTGTCCTCCTTGTTGGCCTCGTTGTGCTTGCCGTTGTAGGAGACCAGGTCCTGCAGAGTGAACCCGTCGTGGCAGGTGACGAAGTTGATCGAGGCGGCCGGGCGGCGGCTGTCGTCCTGGTAGAGGTCGCTGGAGCCGGTGAACCTGGAGCCGAACTCGGGCAGCGTGGCGGGCTGGCCGCGCCACAGGTCGCGGATGGTGTCGCGGTAGCGCCCGTTCCACTCGGTCCACCTGGAGGGGAAGTTGCCCACCTGGTATCCGCCAGGCCCCACGTCCCACGGCTCGGCGATGAGCTTGACCTGCGACAGCACCGGATCCTGCTGGACCAGGTCGAAGAACGAGCTCAGCCGGTCCACCTCGTGCAGTTCCCTGGCCAGCGTCGAGGCCAGGTCGAAGCGGAACCCGTCGACGTGCATGTCCGTCACCCAGTACCGCAGCGAATCCATGATCAGCTGCAGGGAGTGCGGTGAGCGCATGTTCAGGCTGTTGCCGGTGCCCGTCGTGTCGAGGTAGTACCGGGGGTCGTTGTCGACCAGCCGGTAGTAGTTCGGGTTGTCGATGCCGCGGAAGCCGAGCGTGGGCCCCAGGTGGTTGCCCTCGGCCGTGTGGTTGTAGACGACGTCCAGGATGACCTCGATGCCCGCCTCGTGTAGCGCCCTGACCATCGCCTTGAACTCCAGCACCTGGCCGCCGAGCTGGCCCTGGCTGGAGTACAGGCTGTGCGGGGCGAAGTAGCCGATCGAGTTGTAGCCCCAGTAGTTGCTGAGCCCGCGCTGCTCCAGGATGTCGTCGGCGACGAACTGGTGCACCGGCATCAGCTCGAGCGCCGTCACGCCCAGCCTGGTCAGGTGGTCGAGGATCTCCGGGTGGCCGAGTGCCGCGTACGTGCCCCTGATCTGGTCGGGGATCTTGGGGTGGGCGATGGTCAGCCCCCGCACGTGCGCCTCGTAGATCACCGTGTCGTGGTACGGCGTGGCCGGCGGGCGATCGTGGCCCCACCCGAAGAACGGGTTCGTCACGATCGACCTCGGGACGTAGGGCGCCGAGTCCAGGTCGTTGCGGCTGTCGGGCTGGCCGAACCGGTAGCCGTAGACCGCCTCGTTCCAGGTGATCCTGCCCTCGATGGCCTTGGCGTACGGGTCGAGCAGCAGCTTGGCCGGGTTGCACCGCAGCCCCCTGCCCGGGTCGTAGGGCCCGTGCACCCGGAAGCCGTAGCGCTGGCCCGGGCCGACGCCGGGCAGGTAGCCGTGCCAGATGAAGCCGTCGACCTCGCTCAGCGGCACCTGTGACTCGGTGCCGCCGTCGTCGAACAGGCACAGCTCGACCCCGTCGGCCAGTTCGGTGTACAGGGCGAAGTTGGTGCCCGCCCCGTCGTAGGTGGCCCCGAGCGGATAGGGGTCGCCCGGCCAGATCTCGATCATCGAGGCTCCCTTGCGGTCTCCCCCATGTTCCGCGCTGCCCTCCACAAAGGCAAGATCATCAAACTCCACCGAAGCCCCCTCATCCCTCACCCCTCCAACGGTTCCCCCAGAACCCTCTCCAGACGCCTCGCCGGGCCCCACGACATCGGCTCTCCCCGGCGCCGGGTCGGCGGGAAGGTGTACGGCGCAGGTCGGCGCCATGTACGGCGGGCGGCCGGTCGGGGCGGCCCGCCGTACAGGATCACGAGGACGTGAAGCGGGCCGCCTCTGTCGGCGCGGAATCCGCGGCGGCCCACCGATCCATGGCATGCCGCGCGCGGATGACGTCGAGCAGGACCCAGTGCGGGCTCCCGGCCCGCGGCCGGACGACGACGTCGGCGGCCCAGCACGCGGTGGCGATGACCGCGCGCCCGCGCTCGAGGTCGGCGGGCGTGATCCCGGCGCGGCACCACACCCACACCCGCTCACCGAACGGCGCCGGCGCGCACCAGAGGATCGGCGGGATCTTGCCGCGCCGGTTGGCGATGTACGCCTCGACGAAGCCGACCCGGATCCTGTGCGCCGTCACGACGCAGCGGATCCTCCCCCACACCTCTGATCGGGCGGGCGGCCAGAGGACCGCGGCGACGGGGATCACGCCCGCCGTCAGGGTCAAGGGCCCGAACGCGTACACGGCCAGCGGGATCCCGATGAGCAGCGCCAGCTCGTACCGCCAGCGCCACAGCACGACCAGCGGGTTCGGCGACGCGACGTCCCCCCGGACTCCCGAAGAGCCGAACTGGCGGCGATCGAGCAGGTGCAACAACGGAAACTGCGTCGAGGTGGCCGCGCTGCCCGACAGGGTCCTCGTCAGGAACAGCGCAGACGGCACCACTCTGTCGTTCAGCAAGGAGGCTTGGGTGAGCTTCCTCGACGACCTCAGGCGCGGCCGCTTCGACGAGTAACGAGCCGACTCGCGGGCGGAGCCCGGACTGGGCGGGTGTTCGCGGGCGGTCCGCGAAGTTCGGCGGCGCTTCCACCAGAATGGACGGGTGAGCGCTGAGTTGATGGTCTGGCGGGAACCCGAGCCGATCCCCCGCGATCGGGCCCGGGCCGTCTATCTGGCGACCAAGAAGACCCGGCCCGCCGAGGGGCCCGTGCCCGCGTACGCCAAGGAACTGCCCGGGCAGGTCACGGTGTTGCAGGACCACGTGCTGGTCACGATGGACATGGACTCCATGGACGAGATGTCCACCCAGGTCTTCGCCGTCGCCCGCGCCCACGGACTGGTCTGCTACGACCCGCAGCGCGACCTCGTGCACAACCTCGCCCCGCTCGGGGTGTACGAGGGCATGCAGCTCCACACCGGCGACGGCATGATCGTCACGGACCCTGACCTGGGGCTGGTCCACGACACGCTCGCCACGCTCTCGCCGCAGAACCCCTTCGCCGCGCTCGTCGTCTTCGGGCTCCACTTCATCCAGGTGTCGCCGGGGTACGAGCTGGAGTACAAGGAGGGCACCTTGCGCAGCACCATGGTCGACGACCTGGCCGAGGTGCAGCGCGCCTTCCACGAGTACGCCACCGGCTCGCAGGAGTTCCTGTCCCGCTTCACCTGGACGTGACTTCTGTCGTACGGCGAGGCTGCCGCCACCGCCAGTCGCCGCACTTCGGCTGGGCTCCGTCCAGGGAGACGCTCCTCCGGTGATGCGTGGCTGAGCGCCGCTACGACGCTTCGTTCCCCGGGCACCACGGTCCCGGCGGCCTCGCCGTACACCTTCCCGCCGACCCGGCGCCGGGAAGTAGCGCCCCGGGGGTAGGCGATCCCGGGGTGTGCCCGCCGTACAAAGACGGTCCGCCGGGGCGCGGCCTCGGGGCCTGCCGTACAAGGGTTGACTCGGGGCCTGCCGTACAAGGGTTACTCGGGGCCTGCCGGGCGAGGGTTAGAGGATGGAGCGGAGGAGGGTGGGGTCGGCGTTGCCGCCGGACAGGACGGCGACCGTGCGGCCGGGTGGGGTGAGGCCCGCCAGGAGGGCGGCCGTGGTGACGGCGCCGCTGGGCTCGGCGATCAGGCGGGTGGTGCGGGCGATGTAGGCCATGGCGTCGCGGATCTGCTCCTCCGTGACCGTGACGATGTCGTCCAGGTGCTCCCGCAGGTGGGCGAAGGTGAGCTCGGAGAGGTCGGCCCGCAGCCCGTCGGCGATCGTGCGGAAGGTGCGCGAGGTGTCCCAGGAGACGGGGTGCCCGGCGCGCAGGCTCTCCTGGGCGTCGGCCGCGAGCTCGGGCTCCACGCCGATCACCCGCACCGAGGGATCGAGGGCCTTGACGGCCGAGGCGATGCCGGAGGCGAGCCCGCCCCCGCTGACCGGCACGAGGACGACTTCGGCGGACGGCAGCTCGTCGAGGATCTCCAGCCCGATCGTCCCCTGACCGGCGATGACCGCCAGGTGGTCGTAGGGCGGGATCATGGTGAGCTCGCGTTCCTCGGCGATCCGGGTGGCGGCCGAGATCCGCTCGGGCGGCGGGACGACGACGAGCGCCGCGCCGAAGCCGGCGATCCGGTCCATCTTGACCTGGGGTGTCCCTTCGGGGACCACCACGGTGCAGGGGATCCCGAACCGCGAGGCCGCGTAGGCGAGGGCCTGACCGTGGTTGCCGGAGGAGTGGGTGACCACCCCGGCGGGATTCAGCAGGGACACGGCGTTGTAGGCGCCGCGGATCTTGAAGGAACCGACGCGCTGCAGGCTCTCCGGCTTGATCCACGCCTCGCCCATGGGCACCAGCGGTGTCCGCACGAGAACGGGTTCGATTCTGGAGGCTGCGGCCCGGATGTCATCGATAGTCACGAGCTCCATGGCCCCACTCTAGGATCGCCGATATGCGAACCCTGTACCCGCCCATCGAACCGTACGACTCCGGCCTGCTCGACGTGGGCGACGGCAACCAGATCTACTGGGAGGTGTGCGGGAACCCTGAGGGCAAGCCGGCGGTCATGCTCCACGGCGGCCCCGGCGGCGGTTGCACCACCAAGCACCGCAGGCAGTGGAACCCGGAGCTGTACCGGATCGTCCTGTTCGACCAGCGCAACTGCGGCCGCAGCCTGCCGCACGCGAGCGACCCGGCGACCTCGCTGGCGGCCAACACCACCTGGAACCTGGTGGCGGACATGGAGAAGCTGCGCGAGCACCTGGGGATCGAGCGGTGGCAGGTGTTCGGCGGCTCGTGGGGCAGCGCGCTGTCACTGGCCTACGCGCAGACGCATCCGGAGCGCACGACCGAGCTGGTGCTGCGCGGCATCTTCACGCTGCGCCCGCACGAGCTGCACTGGTTCTACCAGGAGGGCGCCAACTTCCTGTTCCCCGACCTGTGGGAGGGGTACCTCGCCCCCATCCCCGCCGAGGAGCGGGACGACCTGATGGGGGCCTACCGCAGGCGGCTGGAGGGCGAGGACCAGGAGGCCAGGCTGGCCGCGGCCAAGGCCTGGGCGCAGTGGGAGGGCGGCGCGATCACGCTGCTGCCCGACCCGGAGCTGGTGGCCGAGTTCGGCGAGGACAAGATGGCGCTGGCCTTCTCCCGGATCGAGAACCACTTCTTCACGCACCTGGGCTGGTTCGAGCCCGAGCAGCTCATCGGGAACGTCGACAGGATCAGGCACATCCCCGCGGTGATCGTGCAGGGCCGCTACGACGCGTGCACCCCGATGACGACCGCCTGGGACCTGCACAGGGCCTGGCCGGAGGCCGACTTCCAGGTGGTGCACGACGCCGGGCACGCGGCCACGGAGCCGGGGATCGTGGACCGGCTGGTCACGGCTACGGACGGCTTCGCGCGAGCCGTACCACAGGAGTGACGGCTCCGACCGCGAGCAGCGCGAACAGCGGCGCGGCCACCAGCCCTACGAGGAGGCCGGCGGCCACGTCGTGCGGGTAGTGCACCCCGACGAACACCCGTGAGAAGGCCATCAGTACGGCCAGCGGCAGCCCCACCCAGGCCAGCGCCCGCCAGGCCAGGACGAGCGTGCCCGCGGCGCCGGCGGCGATCACCGAGTGGTTGCTCGGGAACGACCAGTCGCCCGCGGGCGGGCAGGCCGCGATCGTGGTGATGCCGCGGCACGGCCGGTCCTCCCTGACCAGGACCTTGACGACCTCGCTCACCAGGTAGGCGAAGACGACGCCGGCCGGGCCCGCGATCGCGATCGCCAGGTCGCGGGCGGGTGCCTGGCGCAGGCGCCACCACGTCAGCGCGAACAGCGCGGCGAACACGAACAGCCCGGCGTCGGTGCCGAATTCGGCCAGCGAGCGCAACCAGGCGGGGGTGGTCAGGGAGAAGTCGACGATGTCGCGGTACACACGTGTCCAATCGGTTAACAGGCGATGGACACGACCTTAAGAGCTATCCAACCGATCTGAGCACCAGGCGATCCAGGTCGACCCGGCGCTGCCGCAGCTCGCCCTCGGTGATGAGACCGCGGTCGAAGGCCTCGCTGGTGGCGTCCCGCGTGGCGACGTAGTACGCGGCCATGATCTCGCTGCGGAGCGGCGTGAACCCGCGCTCGACGCAGTCGGAGAAGACGGAGACCTTCTGCTCGACCGTTTCCGGTGAGACGGTACATGCGAGCTCGTGAGCCTTGAGGTGCTTCACGGCTTCTGCCAGAGTGACCCGGCCGAGGGAACCATTGAACTCGATGTCAAGCGTGATCTT
Organism: Nonomuraea sediminis; assembly: GCF_018531495.1. Taxonomy (GTDB): domain Bacteria; phylum Actinomycetota; class Actinomycetes; order Streptosporangiales; family Streptosporangiaceae; genus Nonomuraea; species Nonomuraea sediminis. The sequence continues at coordinate 712,434 of NZ_JAHDTI010000004.1, read as the reverse complement.
CACTTAGCGCCTCCAAAAAGCGATAACGCTCGATAATCGCCGCGTATTCCCAGTTCACAGCGGGTAGGGAGGCAGCGTGATCGGTGAGCACGTGGTCGTCGGATACACCGACGACGAGGGTGGTAGGGACGCTCTGGCACTCGGTTCCGCGATCACGCGGATCACCGGCGGCGAGCTGACCGTGGCCACGATCTACCCGCCGGGCAGCCCGGGACTGGCGGTCGAGGCGCAGGCCAACCTGGCGCACGCGGCGATGGAGCTGGGCGACGTCCCTGCCGAGTACATGGCCTTCGAGAGCAGGGGCGCGGGCCGCGGCCTGTCGGTGCTGGCCAGCAGGATCAGGGCGGATCTGATCGTGGTGGGCTCCGCCCGGAGCGGGCAGCACGGGCGGATCTCCATCGGCAGCACCTCCGACCACCTGCTGCACCTGTCGTCGGAGGCGGTCATGCTGGCGCCGCGCGACTACGTCCCGGCCGAGGCGGCATCCCGGCTCACGCTGGCCTACGTCCACCGGCCGCAGTGCGACGAGGCGGTGGAGCGGGTGGCGCAGGCCGCGCTGCGGCTGGGCGTGCCGCTGCGGCTGATCACGCTGGACCTGCGCACGGAGGACACCGGTCGGCTCGGCGACGACCTGGCGCTGGCCGTACGGCTGGCCTGGGAGAGCACCGGGATCGAGGCCGAGTCGGAGATCGCCGAGGGGCACGACGTGGTGGCGGCGGTGGAGGGCATCGAGTGGCTGCCCGGTGAGCTGCTGGTGTGCGCGGCCAGCGAGGACGCGCAGCCGCACCGGGTGTTCCTTGGCGAGCTGGCGATGAAGGTGCTGCGCGCGTCCGCCTGCCCGGTCACGGTGCTGCCTCGGGGATTCTCCTAGCGTGGCGTTCGAGGAAGCGGGCGACGTCGTCCGGGTCCTCCAGTGGCAGCGGGTAGACCACGAGCCGGTCGACGCCGAGCTCGGCGTATTCCCGGGGGTCGATCTCGCCGAACTGCATGTAGCTGATCTCCAGCCGTCCCAGCCAGTCCGGGCGTTCCACCTCCGCGGCGGCCCGTTCGAGCCCCTTCAGGTGCCTGGCCAGGTCGCCGGGGCCGTCGCCGTTGCCGAACCAGCCGTGCCCGCGCGCGACGGCGCGGCGGAAGGCGGCCGGGCTGTGCCCGCCGACCACCACCCGGGGTCCGCCCTTGCTGACCGGCCGCGGGTGCGCGTCGACGTGGTCGAAGGTCACGTACCTGCCGTGGTAGGAGGGTGCGGGGTCGTTCCACAGCGAGCGCATGGCGTCGAGGTACTCGTCGGTGCGCCTGCCGCGCTCGGCGAACGGCACGCCGACCGCCGCCATCTCCGGCTCCAGGTAGCCGGCGCCGACCCCGAGCAGGAGCCTGCCGCCGCTCAGCACGTCCAGGCTGGCGGCCTGCTTGGCCAGCACCAGCGGGTTGCGCTGGGGCAGGATGACGATCCCGGTGCCGAGCTCCATCCGCCGGGTGGCGCCGGCGACGTAGGCCAGGTGCACCAGCGGGTCCAGGATCGGGTCGGTGGCCTCCATCGGCGAGGCGGGGACCCGCGGGCTCGGCAGCACCACGTGGTCGCCGGCCCACCATGACCGGTATCCCAGTTCCTCGGCCAGCCCGGCCAGCCGTACCGTCTGCGCGGGCCCCAGCGTGGCCTTGGCGTTCAACCCTGTCACTCCCAGTTCCATGGGCACAACCCTGGGGGCGGAACGGCTCCGCCGTCCAAGACCTGCCGTTATAGCGATCCGCTATGAGCGTTCTCGATGCCTCCGTAGTCGGGCGGCGGCACCTCCAGCCAGGGCCCCGCGTTCAACGCGACGTCCTCCTCCAGCGCGACCGAGGCCGGCCGGGGGACGTGGTTTGGCCTCGCGCATGCGTGGGATATGCCGGTCGTGCCCCCCACGACTCGCGTCGGCATCATCGGTGCGGGAAACGTCGCCGCTCGTCACGCCGACGTGCTGTCCGCCTTCCCCGATCGTGGACGCGGTCCGGGGCAGGGACACGGCCGACGTGCGCGTGCCGTACGCCGAGGCGCTACGGACGCACCGCCTGGCGCAGGCCGTGGCACAGTCGGCGACGGAAGGGATGGTGGATGGGTGAGACTCTGAGCGTCGAGCGGCCGGGTGCCGCGGGGGCTGGCGCACGCCTGGGACAGGGAGCGGCTCTCGCACGAGACGATCGGCCTGCTCAGGCGGCGCGGCCACGCCCTACGCGAGCACGTGATCACCGATCTCGCCCTGTTCGCCGAGGCTCCCGGCCTCCTGGCGGATCTGGCCTCCGGTCGCCGGCACGCCGTTCAGGCCGTGCTCTGCGATCACGTCGAGGATGAGGGCGGCTGACCAGCTGAAGTCGCCGCACCCGTGCCCGCGCAGCGTGAACGGGTCGAAGTACTCGCGGAAGCCCGACTGCGACACCGCCGCGATCATGCCGTCGGCCAGCAGGTCGGCCAGGTCGGGGCGGCGGTGCCGCAGGCCCTGCCAGACCAGCCAGGTCAGGTTGATCCAGCTCGGCCCGCGCCAGTAGCGGGCCGGGTCGAACTCGGGCGCGCCGGGCGCGTAGCTGGGCAGCGTCCCCTCCCGGATCTCGAAGCGGTCGAGCGCGGAGCCGATCAGCGCGTTGGCCAGGTCGCGCGGCAGGTCCGGCAGCAGCAGGGGCACCAGCCCGGCCGCGCTGTGCGAGCGGAGCAGGATCCCGGTGCGGACGTCGCGGGCGTGGAAGAGGCCGTCGTCGTAGAGGTGCTCGACCATCGCCGCGGTGATCGCGGCGGCCGCCCGGTGGTGCGGCTCGGGGTCCAGCCCGCACGCCTTGGCGATCTTGGCCAGGCTCACCTCCGCCACCCCGTAGGCGGCGTTGAACAGCGGGTCCTCCACGCAGAACGCGCCCGCCCTGCGGTAGCCGGTGTCGCGGTAGGCGCGGGCGAGCGCGGTGTAGCGCTCGTAGTCCAGGTCGGTCGGGCGCTCGTCGGCGCTGACGTGGGCCACGTCGCGGCGGGTGACCCCGGCGGGTCCCGGCTGGACGGAGGCGAGCGGGGCGTCCCAGGCCGGGCTGTTGTCCATGCCCGACTCCCACGGGTGGACGATGTGGACCAGGCCGTGCTCGGAGCCGCGGGCCGTACGCAGGAAGTGCTGCTGGGCGACCAGGCGCGGGTAGATCCTGCGCAGGAACCGGGAGTCGGGCTCGGCCAGGTGGACGCGCCAGGCCGCCAGCGCGTGCACGGGCGGCTGCACGATGCCCGAGGTGGCCGAACCTGACGGGGCACGCACGTCCCAGAACCCGGGCCCGGGGTAGTAGGCGCCGTCCGGCACCTCGGGGTTGAAGGCGATGTGCGGCACCCGGCCGTCACGCCACTGCGAGCCGAACAGGCTCAGCAGCTCCGACCTGGCCCGGCGCGGCGACCAGCGGGCGCTGCCGATCGCCACGAACGCCGAGTCCCAGCTCCACTGGTGGGGATAGAGCCGCCTGGACGGGACGGTGTAGCTGCCGTCCCAGTTGGCGACGAGGACTCGCACGGCCTCACGGACGATCATAGGAATTTCCTGATGAAGGTGGCGGTCTGCGGGAGGACGATCTCGGGTTCGCCGCGCAGGCGGCACTCCAGGGCCAGGTAGCCGTCGTAGCCGACGGCGTCCAGCGTGCTCAGCTGCGCTGCCCAGTCCAGGTGGCCGGTGCCCGGCTGGTTGCGGTTGGACTCGCTGATCTGCATGTGCGCCAGGTACGGCGCGGCCTCCACGAGCGAGCGGCAGGGATCGTCCTCCTCGAGGTTCATATGGTACGTGTCGCCGACCACCTTGATCGAGTCCATCGAGCAGTAGGAGACGGCCTCGGCCAGCGTGTTGACCATGTGGTCCTCGTAGCGGTTGAGCGCCTCCAGCATGATCAGCACGCCGCAGCGCTGGGCGTGCTCCCCCAGCGTGACCAGGGCCTCGGCGAGCACCTCGCGGTCCTCCTGCGGCGAGCGCGGCGGCTCGAACGGCGGCAGGCGGCGCGAGAACTGCCCCCATGAGGCGGGGGTCGTCACCCCGATCCCGCCCAGCTCGCCGATCACCGTCAGCTGCGACCTGAGCTGCTGGATCGCGTCCTTGCGCCTGGCCGGGTCGAAGTCGCCGATGAAGTGCGGCATGTCCACGCAGACGGTCGGCATCACCACACCGTCGGCCAGCGCCCGCTTCAACTCGGTCAGCCGGTTGGCGAACTGGAAGTCGCCCTTCCCGCGCAGCTCGATCGCGTCGAACCCGGCGTCGACGGCGAAGACGAACTTCTCCTGCAGGGACCTGCCCGGAAGCAACTGCTCCTGTACGGCCAGCCTCATCGTTGCACTGCTCCTATGGTCGCGGCCGCTTCCGGCTCCGTTGGCATTGCTTGCTCGCTGTCCGCACCGGAGCTCCTCCGCTCGGCGAATCCGAAGACGAGCTGGAGCACTTCAGCCGGACGGCGATCGATGTTCGGGTCAGGTAGGGATTCGTCCCGCGGGAGGCGGTGAGTTCGGTGCCCGCTGAGACGCCTGAACAGTGCGTGCGCACCCGCACGCGGCCCGTCGCGAGCTCGCGCCTGACACGGACCACTCCGGGTTCTTCGATGGTGATGACGCGCATTCCCCACACTTATGCTTTTTGATCAACCAGAAGTCAAAGATTCAGCGCTTGAAAGCATGCGACAGCCGCCCGCACAACACGCCTAAGTGTAGGACTTACACCCTCGAGGTGGGCCGATGACATTGGGGTTCCTAACCGCATGTCTTCCGGAAAGCGACCTTTCCGACATCGCACATTGAGCCGCCGACTCTTGCAGTGATCGGGCGGCCCTCCACGGACGACCGAAATCACATCAGGGTAGATCAGTTCGACGACGCCGAATGCCACCGCGTCGGGAGAATCTTCACGGATACCGGACTCACGCTTTCCTCGATCGCCTACTGCGCGAACAATCTGCACCCTGAGCAAGGGCCGCAGGTGAACGCGCACGTCAAACGCCGCATAGAGGCCGCCCCACCATACATTTAGGACGTTTCTCATGTTCAGCCGAAAGATACCCAAATACTGGCGGGGGAGATTAATCGCCATGGCTTCCAGGGGTCGGCGATCGGGGAAAAGGGCCGGTATCGCTGTCGCGTGCCCGGGCTCGGGCAGGTGGACCGGCGCGGGGTACTCGACGCGCCGGCCGAAGGAGGATACGACGGGGTCGTATCCATCGAGCACGAAGAGCGTCACGACCCGCCGTTCCGCGTTTCCTCCCCGCCGTAAACGATCGGAGCCTCCGCGCCACTCGCCCGCAGAAGGGGAAGTTCGACCACCGGCCACCCAGTCGCGCCACTGACCTGCGCCGTCGAGAAGCGGGGGAGCTGGACGGTGTCCCTGAGGCTGTCGCGGCCGACCCTCGAGATCCCGACAATCGCCCTCATGGCAGGATCTGTGGTCGTGATCCCTCTTCTTCGCAGGAGAGCGGCTGCTGACGGAGAGGCTAACCGCAGGCGCGGAAAAGGGGTGGGCCATGCAGACGGCAGGACAGATCCTCCAGCTGATCCGCAATGGCACCTGCCGTACCCGCAAGGAGCTCATCGCCTACACCGGCCTGTCCCGCTCGACGATCACCGAGCGGGTCGACCGGCTGATCGAGGCCGGCTACATCCACGAGACCGGCGTGGCGTCCTCAGGGGGCGGGCGGCCGTCCTCGGTGCTGGCGATCGACTCCACCTCCCGGCTCGTGCTCGTGGCCGACCTCGGTGCCACGCACGCCAGGGCCGCGCTCACCGACCTGACCGCCCGGCCGATCGCCGAGGAGTACATCGAGATGCGCATCGAGCTCGGCCCTGAACCGGTGCTCAGCTGGGTGCGGCAGGCCTTCCAGCGCTTACTCGACAAGACGGGCCACTCGCCCGCCGAGGTCTGCGGCATCGGGCTGGACCTGCCCGGCTCGGTGGACCACACCTCAGGCCGGCTGATCAGGTCCTTCCTCATGCCCGGCTGGGACGACCACCCGATCGCCGAGGTCATGCGCAGGTCCTTCGACGTGCCCATCCTGGTCGAGAACGACGCCAAGGCCATGGCGCTGGGCGAATGGTGGTCGTCCTGGCGATCGTGTCCCGCGCTGGTGCTCATCAAGGTCTCCACCGGGATCGGCGCCGGCATCATCGTCGACGGGCAGATCTACCGCGGCGTCGAGCAGGCCGCGGGCAACATCGGCCACGTGCGGCTGCGCGAGGGGGACGACCGGGTCTGCACCTGCGGCTCGCGCGGCTGCGTCGCCTCACTGGCCAGCGGCCAGGCACTGGCCGCCGACCTCGGCGTCGCCACCAGCCGCGACGTCGTCCGCCTCGTCCAGGCCGGCGACCCCGAGGCCATCGCGCTCACCCAGGAGGCGGGACGCACGCTCGGCATCGTCCTGGCCACGGCGGTCAGCCTTCTCAACCCCGGCGTCCTCGTCCTGGCCGGCGACATGGCGGAGACGCGCGAGCACTACCTGACGGGCATCCGCGAGAGCATCTACCGCCGCAGCCTCCCCTACACGACCCGCAACCTCGACATCGTCACCAGCACCCTGGCCGGCAACGCCGCCATCACCGGCACCGCCGTCCTCGTCATGGAACACATCCTCTCCCCCACCACCGTTGACTCGTCTCTCCCTTAAGACTTCTGCCGTACGGCGGCTCTCGGATGCTTCCGTACGGCAGCTTTTGGATGCTTCCGTACGGCAGCTTTTGGATGCTTCCGTACGGCCAGCCGTGGGAACCCGCCGCCCGCCGCACTTCGGCTGAGGACCCGCGCCCGGCGCTTCCGGCGAGTCGACGCCACTCCCCACCGCAACGACTCCACCCTGAGCCACCTACGAGGTCGGCGGGAAGCGGGGAGGGGGGAAGCGGGTTTGGGCGAGACGTTACGGCGGGCGGCCGAGTGGGCCTGGAGTGGCGTGGAAGCCGAGGAGCCCGGCCCTGGTCGGCGGGTGGTCGGTCCCCTGGCTCGCCGTACGAGAGAAGCCTGGAGACGTACGAAAGAGAGCTAGACCCGCAAGGAGAGGGAGAGGTCGGCGGGAGCGGTGGCAAGGGACGGGCCGTACCAGGTGAGGAGGCGGCCGCTGACCAGGGCGCAGGGGAGGCCGGGGAAGGCCTCGGGGCCGTCGTCGGCGGTGAAGCGGTACGGCTCGTCCGGCAGGACGACCAGGTCGGGGCCGCTCTGCGTGAGCTCGGGCAGCGGGACCTTGGGGTAGCGCTCGGCGTGGCCGGCGTAGAGGTTGTCGACGCCGAGCCGCCGCAGCACGTCGCCCGTGAACGTGTCGCGGCCGACCACCATCCACGGACGCCGCCAGATGGGGATGATCGCCGTGCGCCGCGGGCCGTGCCAGGGCTCGCGCCAGGCGGCCTCGGCCTCGTCGAGCCACGCGGGCCTGGGCGCGCGGCAGGCGACGCGGAGCATGCGGTCCAGCGAGGTGAACGCCTCGTCCACGGTCCTGATGCGCGTGACCCACACCGGGATCCCGGCCTCCCGGAGCGCGTCGAGGTCGGGGGCGCGGTTCTCCTCCTCGTTGGCGAGCACGACGTCCGGCTTGAGGTCCTTGATGGCCTCCAGGTCGGGGTTCTTGGTGCCGCGGACGCGGGTCACGGGCAGCTCGGCCGGGTGGGTGCACCAGTCCGTGGCGCCGACGAGGGCGTCGGGCAGGGTGGCGGCCACGGATTCGGTGAGGGAGGGGACGAGGGAGACGATTCGCTCGACATGGGTGGGTAGAGGTACCGGATTGCCGAGATCGTCCATGGATCCAGTATCCCGCCAGACCTTATGATTCCGGGCTAAAGATCAAGATCGGGGGATTGCTTGGAAACACGGGGTTTCGATCCGAACACGCCCAACGTCGCGCGGCTCTACGACTACTACCTGGGCGGCAAGGACCACTTCCCCGCCGACCGGGAGGCCGCCGAGCGGCTCCTGCGCGTGGCACCGGAGGCCCGAGCCGCGGCCCGGGCCAACCGCGCCTTCCTCGGGCGGGCCGTGCGCTTCCTCGGCCGGGCGGGCATCACGCAGTTCCTGGACATCGGCACCGGGCTGCCCACCCGCGAGAACGTGCACGAGATGGCCCCGCCCGGCTCCCGCGTGGTCTACGTCGACCGTGACCCGGTCGTGCTCGTCCACGCCCGCGCCCTGCTGTCGGGCGACGGCGACACCACGATCGTCCCCGGCGACCTCCGCAGGCCCCTGGAGATCCTCCACAATCCGGACGTACGGCAGGCCATCGACTTCACCAGGCCCGTCGGCGTCCTGCTGGCGGCCGTCATGCACTTCATCGCGGAAACCGAGGGTCCCGGCAGGATCCTGGCCACCCTGCGCGGGGCGCTGGCGCCCGGCAGCTACGTCGTGATGTCCCACGGCACCAGCGATGCCCGCCCCGAGGCGGTCCGCAAGTGCGTCGAGGTGTACCGCTCCACCACCTCTCCCCTGGCCCTGCGCAGCCGCGGCAGGATCGCGCAACTGCTGTCCGGCTTCGACCTGGTGGACCCCGGCCTGGTGTGGCTGCCGGAGTGGCATCCCGACGACACCACGACCGTCGACTTCGGCCCCGACACCAGGACGTCCGGCCTGCTGTGCGCCGTCGGCCGGAAGCGGTAAGCGTCATGTAATGGACTCGTCGCTCTCAGGATTGTTGGATCGTGCCATGACCTACGACGACCTGCGTGCGCTGGTTATCAACTGCACGCTCAAGAAGAGCCCGGAGCTCAGCCACACCCAGGGGCTGATCGACCGCAGCGTCCACCTCATGCGGGAGCAGGGCGTGCAGGTGGAAGAGCTGCGCGCGGTCGACCACGACATCGCCACCGGCGTGTGGCCCGACATGACGGAGCACGGCTGGGCCACCGACGAGTGGCCGGCGATCTACGAACGGGTGCTGGCCGCCGACATCCTGGTCCTGGCGGGCCCGATCTGGCTCGGCGACAACAGCTCCGTCACCAAGCGGGTCATCGAGCGGCTCTACGCGTGCTCGAGCCTGCTCAACGACGCCGGGCAGTACGCCTACTACGGGCGCGTCGGCGGGTGTCTCATCACCGGGAACGAGGACGGCATCAAGCACTGCGCCATGAACGTGCTCTACAGCCTGCAGCACCTCGGCTACACGATCCCGCCCCAGGCGGACGCCGGCTGGATCGGCGAGGCGGGGCCAGGGCCGTCCTACCTCGATCCCGGCTCGGGCGGCCCCGCCAACGACTTCACCAACCGCAACACCACCTTCATGACGTGGAACCTGATGCACTTGGCACGCCTGCTCAAGGACGCGGGCGGCATCCCGGCCCACGGCAACCAGCGTTCGCTCTGGGACGCGGGATGCCGGTTCGACTACCCCAATCCGGAGCACCGCTGAAGGTCAGTGCAGGTGGGCCAGCCAGCGGGAGGCGTGGGGGCGGCACCGGGTGAGGGTGAAGCCGGCGTCGGCGGCCAGGCGGCGAATGTCGGTGGCCGAGACCGTGGCCCAGGGGAACCAGGAGCTCGCCGAGCCGGCGTTGCGCAGGCGGACCTGGTCGACGCGGCTGGGGGTGGCGGGCGGGGCGAGTTCGACGATGACGCGGGCGCCGGGCCTGGCCAGTTGCCTGACCCGGCGCAGGAGCGCCTGCGGGTGGCCGCCGATGCCGATGTTGCCGTCCGCCAGCAGGACGGTGGACCAGCGGCCCGTGCCGGGGATCTCAGCGAAGACGTCGCGGATCAGCGCGAGGCCACCCGCGAGGCGGGTCAGGTGCACGGCGTGCGGCGTGATGTCGATGCCGAGCGCGGGGACGCCGCGGCGGGTGAGCGCCACGGTGAGCCGTCCTGGACCCGAGCCGATGTCCAGGGTCGGCCCGCTGCAGTGCCGCAGGATCGCCTCGTCCCCGGGGATCGGGGTGGACCAGCGGGCGGCCTCGAGCGGGACGACGTCCCCGTTGACGTACTCGATCTCGACCGCCGCCCCGGCGAGCGCGTCCGCGTAGAGCTCACCGATCATCCGGCGGCTTCCCCGCGGCCCGTGAGAGTGCGCACGGTCTCCGCGAAGCGGGACCCGGGCACCTGGGCCGCCACGTGGTAGACGTCGGCCGCCGTGTCGACGTCCGTGAGCGTCGGGAGGTGGTGGACGTCGAGACCCGCCTCGACCAGCCGGGCGAGCTGGAGCGCCCCCGTGTCGGGCCGCGACATGGGCACCCCGAGCAGCAGCCGCGGATCAGGACGCCGGAACCCGAGCAGCCAGAAACCGCCGTCCGCGGCGGGACCGAAGACGGCGTCGCAGCGGGCCAGTGCATCCGCGGCGCACCGCAGCAGCCCGGAGGTGACCTGCGGGGTGTCCATCCCGATGAGCACCAGCGGCTCGGACCGCAGCCGGAAGGCGTCGGCGAAGGCCCAGGCGAGGCGCTCGTCCAGCCCGTCGCCGCGCTGCGGGATCACCGTGAACCCAGCAGGAAGCCACATCCCCGGCAACCCGTCCAGGGCCAGTACGCCGGCGCCCACGGCGCAGAGCGTGTCGGAGAGCGCGGCCTCGGCCAGCCGCGCCGCCTGGGCCGGCGTGAACGGCGGCGTCAGCCGCGTCTTGACGCGCCCCGGCACCGGCTCCTTGGCGAGGACGATGACCTGTGTCATGTCGTCCCACGCTAGATCACGATGCCGGGGTCAACCCTTACAAGGTCGTTACCGCAGCGCCTTGAGCGCGGCGTCGTAGTCGGGCTCCTGCGCGATCTCCGGAACCAGCTCGGAGTACACGACCTTGTTGTCGCCGTCGAGGACGACGACGGCCCGGGCGGCGAGGCCGGCCAGCGGCCCCGTCTCCTGGGCCACGCCGTAGTCGGCGAGGAACTCGCGGCCGCGCATCGTCGACAGCGTGACGACGTTGTCCAGGCCCTCGGCGCCGCAGAAGCGGTTCTGCGCGAACGGCAGGTCCGCCGAGACGCACAGCACGACGGCCTCGGGGTGCTCGGAGGCGACCTCGTTGAAGCGGCGCACCGAGGCGGCGCACACGCCGGTGTCGACGCTCGGGAAGATGTTGAGCACCTTCTGCCGGCTGCCGAAGTCGGCCAGGGTGACGTCGGAGAGGTCCTTGCCCACGAGGGAGAAGGCCGGCGCGGAGTCACCCGACTGCAGGAAGGTGCCGCCCACGGTGACCGGGTTGCCCTTGAAGGTGATGGTAGACATGCGATCGATCCTAGCGAGGGCTACACGTTGCGCCGGTACTGGCCACCGGCCTCGAACAGAGCCTCGGTGATCTGCCCGAGCGAGCAGACGCGGGCCGCGTCCATGAGCACCTCGAAGGCGTTGTCCTCCGACATCGCGGCGGCCCGCAGCCTGGCCAGCGCCTCGGGCGCCTCGGTGCGGTGCCGCTCGTGGAAGTCGTGCAGCCGGTCCAGCTGCGACTGCTTCTCGTCCTCGGTGCCGCGGGCCAGCTCCGGGGTCTTGGGCGTGCCGGCGTCGCCGTTCCTGAAGGTGTTCACCCCGATGATCGGCAGCGAGCCGTCGTGCTTGCGCGTCTCGTACAGCATCGACTCGTCCTGGATCTTGCCGCGCTGGTAGCCGGTCTCCATCGCGCCGAGCACGCCGCCGCGGTCCGACAGCCGCTCGAACTCCTGGAGCACGGCCTCCTCGACCAGGTCGGTCAGCTCGTCGATGATGAACGAGCCCTGCAGCGGGTTCTCGTTGCGCGCCAGGCCCCACTCGCGGTTGATGATCAGCTGGATGGCCATGGCCCGCCGTACGGAGTCCGCGGAGGGGGTCGTGACGGCCTCGTCGTAGGCGTTGGTGTGCAGGCTGTTGCAGTTGTCGTAGATCGCGATCAGGGCCTGCAGCGTGGTGCGGATGTCGTTGAAGTCCATCTCCTGCGCGTGCAGCGAGCGGCCGGAGGTCTGGATGTGGTACTTGAGCTTCTGCGCGCGCTCGTCCGCGCCGTACTTCTCGCGCAGCGCGACCGCCCAGATCCGGCGGGCGACACGGCCCAGGACGCTGTACTCTGGGTCCATGCCGTTGGAGAAGAAGAACGACAGGTTGGGCGCGAAGTCGTCGATCTTCATGCCGCGCGCCAGGTACGCCTCGACGTAGGTGAACCCGTTGGCCAGCGTGAAGGCCAGCTGGCTGATCGGGTTCGCGCCCGCCTCGGCGATGTGGTAGCCGGAGATCGACACCGAGTAGAAGTTGCGCACCCGGTTCCTGATGAACCATTCCTGGATGTCGGCCATCATGCGCAGCGAGAACTCGGTGGAGAAGATGCAGGTGTTCTGCCCCTGGTCCTCCTTGAGGATGTCGGCCTGGACCGTCCCCCTGACGGTGGCCAGCGTCCTGGCGCGCAGCTCGCGCTCCTCATCTTCGTACGGCGGGCGGCCGTGCTCCGTGGTGAACCGCTCGACGGCCTGGTCGACGGCGGCGTTGAGGAAGAACGCCAGGATCGTGGGCGCCGGCCCGTTGATCGTCATCGAGACCGAGGTGTTCGGCGCCTGCAGGTCGAACCCGTCGTAGAGGACCTTCATGTCGTCGAGCGTGGCGATCGAGACCCCGCTGGTGCCGACCTTGCCGTAGATGTCGGGGCGGAGGTCGGGGTCGTGGCCGTAGAGCGTGACCGAGTCGAAAGCCGTCGACAGCCGGGTCGCGGGCTGCCCCTCCGACAGCAGCTTGAAGCGCCTGTTCGTGCGGAACGGGTCGCCCTCCCCGGCGAACATCCGGGTCGGGTCCTCGTCGTCCCGCTTGAAGGGGAACACCCCGGCCGTGAACGGGAACCTGCCCGGCAGGTTCTCGCTGCGCAGGAACCGCAGCAGCTCCCCGTGGTCCTCGAACCGCGGCAGCGCCACGCGCGGGATCCGGTTGCCCGACAGGGTCTCGCGCCACAGCGGGGTGTGGATCTCCTTGTCGCGCACCTTCACGACCAGCTCGTCGGCCGAGTACTGCTCCTTGACCGACGGCCACTCCGCCAGCAGGCGCCCGCTCTCCTGCGTGAGGTCGCGATCGGCCTGCTCGGCGAGCTCCACGAGGCGGGTGCCCGCGTCCTCCCCCAGCAGTTCCCTGACCGCGGCGAGCTGCTGGCGGCGACGGGCCAGCCCGGCCTGCTCCAGCGTCTCGGCGTGGTAGCCGCGGACCGTCTCGGAGATCTCCGCCAGGTAGCGCACCCGGGCGGGCGGCACGATGGCCGCGTGCGCCTTCGACGTGCGCCCCTCGATCTGCGGGAGCAGCCCCGGCCCCGCCGGCATGCCCTTGTCCACCAGAACCCCCTTGAGGTGCTGGTACAGCGCCGTGACCCCCGCGTCGTTGTAGCGGGCCGCGATCGTGCCGAAGACCGGCATGTCGTCCGGCTTGACGCCGAAGGCCTCGCGGTTGCGGACGAGCTGGCGGCGCACGTCCCGCAGCGCGTCCTCTGCTCCGCGCCGCTCGAACTTGTTGATCACCACGGCCTCGGCGAAGTCGAGCATGTCGATCTTCTCCAGCTGCGAGGCCGCGCCGAACTCCGGCGTCATCACGTAGATCGGCACGTCCACGTGCGGCACGATGCCCGCGTCACCCTGGCCGATGCCGGGCGTCTCCACGACCACCAGGTCGTAGCCGGCCGCGCGGATGGCCGTGATCACGTCGTCCAGGCAGGCGGGCACCTCATTGGCCGCGCCCCTGGTGGCCAGCGAGCGGAAGTAGGTCTGCCCGCCCAGGCTGTTCATCCGGATCCGGTCGCCGAGCAGCGCTCCCCCGCCACGCCTGCGCGTCGGGTCGATGGCCACGATCGCGATGCGCAGCTTGTCGTCGTTGTCCACGCGCAGCCTGCGCACCAGCTCGTCGGTCAGCGATGACTTGCCCGATCCGCCGGTGCCGGTGATGCCCAGCACGGGAGCCGTACGGCTGGCCGTACGCAGCCCCTGGAGGAGGGACTGCGAGGCGCGGCCCGACTCGATGAGCGTGACGGCGCGGGCCAGCGCGGCCTGGTCGCCGGAGAGCACGGCCTCGGCCGAGGGCTCGCCGGTCAGCTCGTGGTCGCACTCCTCGATCAGCTTGTTGATCATGCCGGGGAGCCCGAGCCGCTGGCCGTCCTCGGGAGAGAAGATCCGGGTGACGCCCCGCTCGTGGAGCAGATCGATCTCGTCCTGGACGATGACGCCGCCGCCACCGCCGTACACCTTGACGTGGCCGGCGCCGCGCTCGCGCAGCAGCTCGACCAGGTAGGAGAAGAACTCGACGTGCCCGCCCTGGTAGGAGCTGATGGCCACGCCCTGGACGTCCTCCTGGATCGCCGCGGTGACGATCTCGTCGACGGAACGGTTGTGGCCGAGATGGATCACCTCGGCGCCTTGCGACTGCAGGATCCGCCGCATGATGTTGATCGCCGCGTCATGGCCGTCGAACAGGGCCGCGGCGGTCACGAAACGGACGGGATGCGCCGGAACGTGCACGCCAGATCACTCCTTCGTGAGGGGCTTCCACTCCGAAGGTACTAGGAAGTCCTAATAAATAGATAGTAGGACGTCCTAGTAGGCCGCGCGCTCAGGCGGGAGTGCGTTTCCTGGGTCTGGGTTCGTAAGGCCGCAGCCGTACCGGCTTCTCCTCAGGAGAACGTTCCAGATACGGCAGGAAGCGATCGGTGTCGTCGATCTCCCGGTCCGTCAGGACGCCGGACGGCGTGGCCCGCACGCGCTCAAGTCCAGGCATCCGGCTGCTGGTCCGCCTCACCTCGGGCTTGGACGCGCCGGCCCGCTTCACCCCGGACGAGGGCGCGGTGCGGGGCCGGGGGACGGCGGCGGGGGCGGGCTTGGCGGCGGCCCGGCGGAAGCGAAGCAGCGCGAGGATGCCGCGGCGGTGACGGCCGTTGGAGCGGGCCCACCTCATGGACAGCATCACGGTCAGCAGGACCATCGCGGCTAACACGACCTGCGGGATCACGCCGAAGTCCAGCGTCACGGGCCGCTCGGGCCGCGGCTGCGTCATCACGAACGGCCGTTCGGTGGCCCGGATCCCGCCGGCGTCCAGGTAGGCCTTGACCAGGCGTGGCACGCCGTACCCGACGACCTTGGACTGGTCGCGGGTCTTGGCCTTGAGCACCCCGCGGTCGATGTTGCCCTCGAGAGTGTGGATCTTCGAACCCGACACGCTCACGACGACGCCGACGTGGTCGATGCCCGTGTAGCTCTTGCCGCCGCTCCAGTCGAAGAACACCAGCGCGCCCGGCTCGGGCTTGCCGGTCCACGCGTGCATGGTCATGAACCATTTGGCGTGGGACGGCGTCCAGGCGAACTGGCCGACGTACTTGCCCACGCCCGCCCTGTCGGCGGCCCAGGCGATGAGCATGTCGCACCACGGGCCGTCCCTGTACTGCGTGTCCTGGACGCGCGCCGCGTACCACTGGCCGAACTTGCTGGTTCCCCCGCCCTTCTCGCGATAGCCGAGCTCCGAGCGGATCTCCTTGAGCAACGCCTCCGCGATCGGGTCCAGGGCGACTCCTCCCGTAGGCCAAGCAGATCACGATGGACTGTAGTAGTACGATCGCCGATCCGTGCGCCACACTCGGAAAGTGTCTACATATGAGCCGAAATTTCGGCTCTGTGACTCGTGAGGTAGATGAGGCAGTCTACGATCAGAGTTAGGAGCCGGCGCCCACCCTGTAGACCTTCGTGTCGCCGTCGCCCGGGGCCACCGCATCGGCCACGATGACGGTCACGTTGTCCGGCGAACCGCCCTGGTTGGCCAGGTCGATGAGGCGCTGGACCGCGGCGGCCGGGTCTGCCACCGTGGTCAGGACCTCGTGCAGGACCTCGGGCCCCAGCACCGCGGTGAGACCGTCGGAACACAGGAGGTAGCGATCATCGGGCTCCGCCTCGCGCAACGCCATGTCGGGCTCGGCCCTGCCCTCGCTGCCCAGCACCCGCAGCACCATCGAGCGGCGGGGATGGACGGCCGCCTGATCCTCCGTGATCCGCCCTTCGTCCACCATCGACTGGACAAGTGTGTGATCCTTGGTCATCTGGTAAAGAGCGCCGTCGCGCAGCAGATATCCGCGGGAGTCACCGAGATGAGCCAGGGCGAATCGGTAGCCGTCGAACAGCATGGCGGTCACCGTGGTCCCCATCCCCCTGCGCGCGGGGTCGATGTCTGCCAGCTCGACCAGCCTGCGCCCCGCCTCGTGCACCGCGCCCTCCAGCGCGGCCTCCAGGTCGGTGCCCGTCTCGGGAAGCGTCCCATCCAGCTCGCGCATGACCGCGATCGCGGCGGAGCTGGCCAGCTCCCCCGCCGCGTGTCCGCCCATCCCGTCCGCCACCACCAGCAGCCGGGCGCTCGCGTAGCCCGAATCCTCGTTCTGCTCTCTGCGGCGGCCCACGTCTGATCCGGCGGCATAGCGGATGTTGTGCTTCATACCCTGCAGTAAATCATTGGTTGAAAGACTTCACAAGCAGATGCGCTGAAGACTCTTGTGAACTACTGTGGCTTCATGAGCCACGACCCGACCGTCAACGCCGGGGACATCGCCCGGCTCGCCGGTGTCGGGCGGGCCGCGGTGAGCAACTGGCGCCGCCGCCACGACGACTTCCCCTCTCCCATCGGCGGCACCGCCAACCAGCCCCTGTTCTCGCTGCGCCAAGTCGAGGCGTGGTTGCGCCGCTATGGGAAGTCCTACCAGGTATCACTGGGTGATCGGGTGTGGCAACGACTGAAAGCCGCGGGCGATTTGCGCCTGGGCGAGCTCGTGGCCGAGGCGGGCGCCCTCCTCACGGTCGGCGAGAGCACGCTGGAGCCCGAGACGGCGACCCTCGTCACCGAGCTGGCCGAGCAGCACGGCGCGCTCACCGCCTACGAGTTCCTGGTCGAGCGCTACCTGGAGGCCCACTCCCGCCAGCTTTCGGTCACCCGCGACGACATCGCCGCGCTGATGGTACGGCTGGCCGGCGCCGACCGTGGCACGGTCCTCGACCCGGCCGCGGGCGTGGGCACGCTCCTGCTGGCCGCGGGCGACTCCGTGCGCGTGCTCGGGCAGGACCTCAGCGACAACTCCGCCTGCATCGCGGCCGCCCGGCTGCGGCTGCGCGGCGTCCAGGCGGAGGTCGTGGCGGGCGACGCGATGCGCCACGACGGCTTCCCCGGCAAGCGGGCCGACGCCGTGGTGTGCGACCCGCCCTTCAACGAGCGGACGTGGGGCTACGAGGAGCTCACCGGCGACCCCCGCTGGGAGTACGGTCTGCCGCCGCGCGGCGAGCCCGAGCTGGCCTGGGTGCAGCACTGCCTCGGCCACGCGCGTCCCGGCGGCCTGGTGGCCATCCTGATGCCGCCGGCCGCCGCCAGCCGCAAGGCCGGCCGCCGCATCAGGGCCAACCTGCTGCGCGCGGGCGCGCTCAGGGCCGTGATCGCGCTCCCTGGCAGCGACCTGTGGCTGCTGCGCAGGCCCATGGCGGGCGAGCGCCCGCCGTCCGAGGTGCTCATCCTGGAGGCCACGGAGGATCTGGGCAGCGTCGAGCCCGCCTGGCACGCCTACCTGGAGGACCGTTCCGACCAGACGGTGCGCATCATCGACCTGCTGGCCGACGAGGTCGACATGACCCCCGCCCGCCACCAGCGCCGCGACGACCTGGGCAGGGCCTTCACCGAGGCCAGAGACCGTTTCATGGCCGCGGCCGCCGCGCCGCCCGACCTGAAGGTGCTGGACGAGCCGCTCGACCAGCCGATGACCACGGTCGGCGACCTCATCAAGGAGGGCCTGGTGACCGCGCTCCAGGCGCCACCGAAGATGGTCGCCGACGGGGGCGACATCCCGGTGCTGACGGCCGACGACGTGGCCACCGGCGCCACGGCCTCGGGCCGCACCGCCGTACCCGACGGGCTGGTCGCCGTGGAGCCCGGCGACGTGGTCGCGTCCTACTCCAGCGTCCGGGTGATGGCCGAGGGCGGCGCGGTGCTCGGCCCGCACCTCACGCTCTACCGGGTCGATGCCAGGCGGCTCGACCCGGACTTCCTGGCCGGTTTCCTGCGCGCCGCGGGCGGGCGCGCCACGACCGGCTCGAGCCGCTTCGACGTGCGCCGCACCCGCCTGCCGCGGCTCTCGCTGGACGAGCAGCGGCAGTACGGCACGGCCTTCAAACAGCTGGCCGTACTGGAGGACGCCCTGCGCGAGACCGCCGCGCTCGGGCAGACGCTGATCCGCCTGGGCCTCGACGGCCTCACCGACGGCCACCTCCACCCCCACTCCTCCTGATCCATCCGCCTTGCGCCCGCCCTCTCATCAGCGCTCCGCGTCGCGATCGCCTGTGGCACCGGGATTCCACGACGCACTCGTGAAAGCACAGGACGGTGTAGTTTTTCCGGAAAGGCTGCGGGGAGGGGCGAATGGTCATCGGCGACCGCTATGAGCTCGACGACCTTCCTCTGGGGCAGGGCGGCATGGGTGCGGTCTACGCCGGTCACGACCGCCACCTCGACCGCCGGGTCGCCGTCAAGCTGCTGCGCCTGCCCAGCGGCCCCGACCAGGAGCTGGAGCGCCGTTTCATCCGCGAGGCGCGCATCCTGGCCCGCCTCGAGCACCCGGGCGCGCCGGTGCTGTACGACTTCGGCACCCACGAGCAGCGGCTCTACCAGGTGATGCAGTTCATCGAGGGCGTCACGGTGGCCGACGTCGTCAGCGAGCACGGCCCGCTGCCGGTCCCCTGGGCGGCCGCGATCGCCGCGCAGGCGGCGGCCGTGCTGTCGGCGGCGCACGCGCTGTCGATCTGCCACCGCGACCTGAAGCCCACCAACCTGATGCTCTGCCCCGACGGCAGCGTGAAGGTGCTCGACTTCGGCCTGGCCATGTTGCGCGACACGGACGTCACCACGTTCACCAGGATCGGCCAGATCCTCGGCACGCCCGCCTACATGGCGCCCGAGCAGATCCAGCACGGCGTCGCCGAGCCGCGCAGCGACCTGTACGCGCTGGGCTGTGTCCTGCACGAGATGCTGACGGGCCGCCAGCTGTTCACCGGGCCCACGGACTACGTGGTCTTCGAGAAGCAGGTCAAGGAGAGCCCGCCGGGCGTGCCCGACCTGCCCGACGGGCTCGGTGCGCTGCTGTCGGAGCTGCTCGCCAAGAAGCCGGAGGAACGGCCCGCCGACGCCAACGTGCTCTACGACCGCCTGCAGCCCTTCGCCGTGAAGCTGCCGATGCTCCCCGGCTTCCTGACCACCACCCCGAGCCCGAGCCGCATGTACTCCCGGCTGGTGGGCCGCGTCCTGTCCTAGTACGGGGTCCGGTTCGCCAGAGCCTGATTGACGGCGTTGATGTAGCGGTAGAACGCCTTGGTCCGGTGAGAGGGGTCCTCGACCCAGGCCCGGCCCAGCTTGCCGCCGGCGAAGAACTGCTCGCGCTGGCCGCGGCTGATCTCCAGCTGGACGCCCATCCCGCGGTGGTTCCTGTTGGCGATGTTGCGCGGGCTGTCACCGCCGATCTCCTCGGGTACGGTGACCGCCACGCCGAACCCGGCCGCCTTGAGCGCGGCGGTGACGCGGCGGATCAGCTCCCTGTCCCGCCCGCCCACGAAGGTGGTCGCCTTGGCCCCCGACGCGGCGTGCCAGGAGACCGTGTAGTCCACGGCCCCGACCAGCTTGACCGCCTTCGGCTCGTCGAAGTGGGTGGAGGTGATGTGGAGCTTGCTGTTGCCCGCGACCTTGATCCCCTCGAAGGAGTAGAAGGCCTGGCGGGTGGAGGCGGCGGCCTGGTCGGCCAGCTGGGTGGTGGGCGCCTCGATGGCGCCGCCGTGGATGGCGATGTGCGCCACCTTGGCGCCGGCGGGGAAGCGCTGGACGCGCAGGTAGTCCTTCCCCTCCACCTCGTGCGCGGCGAGCTGCGCGTAGTTGCGGTAGACGTCGCTGGAGCCGGCAGTCGAGGTGGCGGGGGCCAGCGGTAACAGGGCCGCGACGAGCGCGGGAATGAGGATCTGCACGGGCACACTCTCTCAAACCCCGCGAGCCGGAGCGCCTGAGAGAGCGTTCTCTCATCGTTACCTGGCACTCGTTGACGCACTCTGTGATGCGCAGCACTCTTTCGAGAGAGCGCTCTCTCAGCCCGTTCCCCACCCCCTGGAGGGTTGCCATGAAACCGCGGCTCGCCGTACCCCTGATCAGTGTCTGTGTGGTGGCCCTCGCGGCCGCGTGCGGTGGCGGTGGCGGCTCCACGCCGCCGGCGGCCAAGCCGGGCGAGAAGGTGAAGCTCAGCGTCGCGCTCTTCGGCGACTTCGGCTTCAAGCCGCTCTACGAGGAGTACAAGAAGACCCACCCCAACGTGGAGGTCACCGAGCAGGTGACGCAGTTCAACGACCACCACAACAACCTGATCAAGCAGCTGGCCACCAACTCCGGCGCGGCCGACATCGAGGCCGTCGAGGTGGGCTACATCAGCACGTTCACCGCCCAGGCGAGCCGCTTCTACGATCTCGACCAGTTCGGGCTCGGCAAGCGGCAGGGCGACTACCTGGACTGGAAGTGGCAGCAGGGGCTCAGCAAGGACGGCAAGCAGCTGCTCGGCCTCGGCACCGACGTCGGCGGCCTGGCCATGTGCTACCGCAAGGACCTGTTCAAGAAGGCGGGCCTGCCGACCGACAGGACCCAGGTGGCCGCGCTGTGGCCAACCTGGCAGCAGTACATCGAGACCGGCAAGAAGTTCGCCGCGGCCGGCGTGGCGGGGGCCAAGTTCGTCGACGCGCCCGGCGAGATCTTCCGCGCCATGGTCAACCAGGCGCCGCAGGGGCTCTACGACGACCAGGACAACATCATCGTGGCCAGCAACCCGGCCGTTAAGCAGGCCTGGGACCTGTCCAACCACCTCAGCCTGGACGGGCTGACCGCCAAGCTGGCCGCCTTCTCGCCGCCGTGGAACACCGGCTTCGCCAAGGGGTCGTTCGCCACGATCATCTGCCCGGCCTGGATGACGGGCTTCATCCAGGAGCAGGCCAAGAACGCCACCGGCAAGTGGGACATCGCCACCGTGCCCGGCGGATCGGGCAACAGCGGCGGATCCCACCTGATGGTGCCCAGGCAGAGCAAGCACCCTAAGGAGGCGGCCGAGCTGATCGACTTCCTGACCTCCAAGGACAACCAGGCCAGGGTGTTCAAGGAGGAGGGCACGTTCCCCTCGATCCCGGCGCTCTACGACGACCCGTCGATCCAGAACTTCACCAAGCCGTTCTTCGGCGACGCCCCCATCGGCAAGATCTACTCCGAGGCCGCCAAGGCGCTCAAGCCGCAGCACCTCGGCCCCAAGGAGCCCGACGTCCGCACCGCGATCGGTGACGGCCTGGGCCGGGTCGAGCAGGGCAAGCAGACGCCCGACCAGGCGTGGGCCCAGGTGCTCGAGGACGTCAAGAAGATCAAATGACCACGCTCTCGGCGTCCTTGCCCAAGCATCGGCGCGGCGTGCGGCACACCCTCGACATGAGGGTGTCGCCGTACGCCTACGTCGCCCCGTTCTTCCTGCTGTTCTGTGCGTTCGGGCTGTTCCCGCTGCTGTTCACGGCGTGGGTGAGCCTGCACGACTGGACGCTGACCTCCGACGAGCACGCCTTCGTCGGGCTGGACAACTTCGGCACGCTGCTGTCCGACGGCTACTTCTGGAACGCCGCGTTCAACACGCTGTCGATCGGCGTCGTGTCGACCGTGCCGCAGCTGCTGCTGGCCATCTGGCTGGCGCACCTGCTGAACCGGCCGCTGCGCTGGCAGACCTTCTTCCGGGTCTCGCTGCTGCTGCCCAACGTGACCAGCGTGGTCGCCGTGGTGGTGATCTTCAGCCAGCTGTTCGGCCGCGACTACGGGCTGATCAACTGGGTGCTGTCGTGGTTCGGCGTGGGCAGCATCGACTGGGCGGCCGGCACGGCCACCTCCCACATCGCGCTCTCCACGATGATCATGTGGCGGTGGACCGGCTACAACGCGCTGATCTTCCTGGCCGCGATGCAGGCCGTGCCGCGCGAGCTGTACGAGGCCGCCACGATCGACGGCGCCTCGGGCTTCACGCAGCTGCGTAAGATCACGCTGCCGATGATCAGGCCCACGATCGTGTTCGTGGTGATCGTCTCCACCATCGGCGCCATGCAGATCATCGCCGAGCCGCTGCTCTACGGGGCCAGCAGCGGCGGCGGGGGCGGCATCGCCAGCGGCGGTCCCGACAGGCAGTTCCAAACGCTCGCGCTGTTCGTCTACGAGCAGGGCTTCACCAAGTTCGACTTCGGCTACGCCTCGGCCGCCTCCTGGGTGATGTTCCTCATCGTGGCGATCGTGGCGGGCCTCAACTACGCGCTCACCAGGCGGATGCGATGAGACTGCGCTATCTGACGCTGATCGCGGTGGCCTTCTTCTCCGCCTTCCCGCTGTACTACAGCGTGGTGGTGGCCTCGCGCCACAACTCGGCGCTGGCCGAGGTGCCGCCGCCGCTGTGGCCGGGCGGGAACTTCCTGGCCAACGTGGCCCGGGTGTTCGACACCGTGCCGTTCGCGCTGGCGCTGGCGAACTCGGTCCTGGTGGCGGGCTCGATCTCGGTCGCGGTGATGTTCTTCTCCACGCTGGCCGGCTTCGCCTTCGCCAAGCTGCGCTTCCGCGGCAGGAACGCGCTGCTGCTGATCACGGTGGCGACCATGATGGTGCCCACCCAGCTCGGGATCATCCCGCTGTACATGCTGATGGTGAAGCTGGAGTGGACCGGCACCACCTACGCGCTGATCGTCCCCGCGCTGGTCAACGCGTTCGGCGTGTTCTTCATGACGCAGTACCTGTCCAGGGCGCTGCCGACCGAGCTGCTCGAGGCGGGGCGGGTCGACGGGTGCACGACGTGGGGACTGTTCTGGCACGTGGTGATCCCGGCCGCCCGGCCGGCGGCGGCCGTGCTGGGGATGCTGACGTTCATGTCGGCCTGGAACGACTACTTCTGGCCGCTGGTCGTCCTCACCCCCGACAATCCGACGGTCCAGGTGGCGCTGTCGACCCTGGCCAGCGGCTACGTCAACGACTACGTGCTGGGGCTGACGGGCACGGCGCTCGGGACGCTCCCGCTGGTGGTGGTCTTCGCGCTGTTCGGCAGGCAGATCATTGGCGGAATCATGCAAGGAGCCGTTAAGGGATGAAATTTCCGGAAAGCTTCGTCTGGGGTGCCGCCACGGCCTCCTACCAGATCGAGGGGGCGGTCGACGAGGACGGGCGCGGCCCGTCGATCTGGGACACCTTCTCCCGCACCCCCGGCAACGTCGCGATGGGCCACACCGGGGACGTGGCCTGCGACCACTACCACCGCTACCGGTCCGACGTGCGGCTGATGCGCGAGCTCGGGCTGAAGGCCTACCGGTTCTCGGTGGCCTGGCCGCGCATCCAGGCCGACGGCACAGGTCCGGCAAATCCGAAAGGCCTCGCCTTCTACGACAGGCTCGTAGACGCACTCCTAGAGGCCGAAATTTCGCCGTATGTGACGCTCTATCACTGGGACCTTCCCCAGGCTCTCGAAGACCGGGGCGGGTGGCCGCTCAGGGATACCGCCTACCGCTTCGCCGACTACGCGGTAGCCGTACACGACAGGCTGGGAGACCGCGTCGAGCACTGGACGACGCTGAACGAGCCGTGGGTGTCGGCCTTCCTCGGCTACGGCAACGGCGTGCACGCGCCGGGGCGCAAGGACGCCGACGACGCCGAGCGGGCGGCCCACCACCTGCTGCTCGCCCACGGGCTGGCCGCGGGGAGGCTGCGCGAGCTCGGGGCGCGCAGCCTCATGCTGGTCGTCAACTCGGCTCCCGTGCTGACCCCCGCGCAGGTCAACGACCCCGCCTCGGTGCCGGGCGAGGCGGACGCGGCGGCCGTGGACCGCATCCACGCGCTGCTGACCCGCCGCTTCCTCGACCCGGTGCTGCGCGGGAGGTATCCCGACGAGATCCGGCACGAGGCACGCGACGGCGACCTGGAGATCATCAGCACGCCGATCGACCTGGTCGGGATCAACTACTACAACCCGTGCGTGGTGCAGGCCGCTCCCGGCGAACCCGCCGACCTGGCCTGGCCCGGCTCCGAGGGCATCAGGTTCGCCGCGGCCGACGCGCCGACCACGGCGATGGGCTGGCCGATCGTCCCCGACGGCCTGTCCAGGCTGCTGGTACGGCTGTCGCGGGACTACCCCGAGGTCGGCTTCATGGTCACCGAGAACGGGGCCGCCTTCGACGACGTGGTGGACGGCGGCCGGGTGCACGACGACGACCGGATCGCCTACCTCGCCGAGCACCTGCGGGAGGTCGGGCACGCCATCGAGGCGGGCGCCGACGTGCGCGGGTACCTGGTGTGGTCGCTGCTGGACAACTTCGAGTGGGCCTTCGGCTACGACGAACGGTTCGGGCTGGTGCACGTCGACTACGCCACGCAGGCCAGGACTCCGAAGGACTCCGCCCTGTGGTACCGCGACGTGATCGCGGGGAACGGGCCGTGATCAAGCGCCCCACGCTGGAGGCGGTCGCCGTCAGGGCCGGGGTGTCCAGGGCGACCGCCTCCCGGGTCGTCAACGGCCGGCCCACGGTGGCGCCGCACATCCGCGACGCCGTGCTGCGCGCGGTGCAGGAGCTGGGCTACGTGCCCAACTCGGCCGCGCGCAGCCTGGTCACCCAGCGCACGGGCTCGGTGGCGCTGGTCGTCTCCGAGCCGCCCACCCGGGTCTTCTCCGAGGACCCGCTGTTCTCCACGGTGATCCGCTCGGCCAGCGTGGAGCTCGAGGCGGCCGACAAGCAGGTCATTCTCATGCTGGTCTCCTCCTCCCGCAGCCACACCAGGGTCGAGCGCTACGTGGCCGGCGGGCACGTCGACGGCGTCATGCTCATCTCGATGCACGGCGCCGACGCCCTGCCCGCCGCCCTGTCGCGCCTGCGCGTGCCCGTCGTGTCGTACGGCAGGCCCGCCGTACCCGTCGATCTGCCCTACGTCGACAACGACAACGTGGGCGGCGCCGAGGCGGCCGTGCGGCACCTGCTGGCCTCCGGCCGGCGGCGGATCGCCACCATCGCCGGGCCGCAGGACATGATCGGCGGGCAGGACCGGCTCGCCGGCTACCGCAACGTGCTCAACGGCTCCGACCGGCGCTCGATCGTGGCGGTCGGCGACTTCACCCGCGAGTCGGGGGCCGTGGCGATGCGGCAGCTGCTCGGCGACGATCCGGCGCTCGACGCGGTGTTCGTGGCCAACGACCTGATGGCCATCGGGGCGCTGCAGTCGCTGCGGCAGGCTGGGCGCCGGGTGCCGGACGACGTGGCCGTGGTGGGTTTCGACGACATCGAGGCCGCCAGGTTCACCGAGCCCGCGCTCACCACCGTCCGCCACCCGATCCCGGAGCAGGCCGCCGCCATGGTCCGCCTGCTCCTCGACCTACTCGACGGCCACCCCGGCACCCCGGTCATCCTCCCCACCGAACTCATCATCCGCGACTCAGCCTGACCCGCTCCCCCGTCACAGCCCGCGGCACTCAGCACCCCCGGATCGCGCCCCCCGCGCTCAACGTTCCCGGTCACGCCCGCGACACTCGACGTCCCGGATCGCGCCCCCGGCGATCAGCGTTCCCGGTCACGCCGGTGACGCTCGACGTCCCGGATCGCGCCCGTGGCGCTCGGCGCTTCCGGATCCCCGGCGCTCAGCGTTTCCGGGGCACGCGTGCAGCGTTGTGGGGCTCGCCTGGGTGGTCGGTGGTTCTGGGGTGCGGCGTGGGGGGCGGTGGCGGCTAGGCTCCTGCCGTGGCTCCTCTCACCCTCCGTGGGATCGCGAGATGAAGCGGCCCACGCTGGAGGCGGTCGCCGCCCGTGCCGGGGTATCGCGCGCAACCGTGTCCCGGGTCGTCAACGGCCTGTCGACCGTGGCACCGCACATCCGCGAGACCGTCCTGCACGCCATCGACGAGCTCGGCTACGTCCCCAACTCGGCGGCCCGCAGCCTGGTCACCCAGCGCACGGACTCGATCGCGCTGGTCGTCTCCGAGCCGCCCACCCGCGTCTTCTCCGAGGACCCGCTGTTCGCCACCGTGATCCGCTCGGCCAGCATCGAGCTGGAGGCCGCCGACAAGCAGGTCGTGCTCATGCTCGCCTCCTCAGCACGCAGCCACGCCCGCGTGGAGCGCTACATCGCCGGCGGTCACGTCGACGGGGCGATGCTCATCTCGATGCACGGCGCCGACCCGCTCCCCGCCGCACTGGCCCGCCTGCGCGTCCCCGTCGTCTCGTACGGCAGGCCCGCCGTACCCGTCGACATCCCCTACGTCGACAACGACAACGTGGGCGGCGCCGAGACGGCCGTGCGGCGCCTGGTGGAGCTGGGCCGCCGCCGCATCGCCACGATCGCGGGACCCCAGGACATGATCGGCGGCCAGGACCGCCTGACGGGCTACCGCAACGTCCTGCGCGACTCCGACCGCCGCTCGATCGTCGCGGTGGGCGACTTCACCCGCGAGTCGGGCGCGGTGGCCATGCGCCAGCTCCTGCACGACGACCCCGCCCTGGACGCGGTCTTCGTCGCCAACGACCTCATGGCCGTAGGCGCCCTCCAGTCCCTCCGCCAGGCGGGCCGCCGAGTCCCCGACGACGTGGCGGTGATCGGCTTCGACGACATAGAAGCCGCCAAGTACACAGACCCACCCCTGACAACCATCCGCCACCCGGTGACCGAACAGGCGGCCGCCATGGTCGCCCTCCTCCTCACCCACCTGGAAGGCGCCCCCACCCCACCCGTCATCCTCCCCACCGAACTCATCCTCCGCGAGTCCGCCTGACAGCAAGAACCCCGACACCTACCCACGAGGAGAGACCACCCTCCGGGAACACGCGCCAGCCGTCTCCCACCACGCCACTCTCACCCGGCCCAGGCTCCAGTGCGCGTCGGCCGTGCGCACGGGCCGTGCGCGCCGGCCGACCGGCACTCGGAGGCGAGCACGGCCGCCGCATGCCGGTCGGCCGCCGCGGAGGCGAGCACGGCCGCCGCATGCCGGTCAGCCGCCGCGGAGGCGAGCACGGCCGCCGCGGAAGCGAGCACGGCCACCGAGTGCCGGTCGGCCGCCGCGGAAGCGAGCACGGCCACCGCGCGGCTACAGCGCGCTGGCCTGCGCCGGATCCGATGCTCGGGTGCTCACCGGGAGTCTCCCCGACGCCGAAGAAGGGCCACGCCCCCGCGACCGTCTCGCGACGTACAGCACCGGTTCGGGCTCCTCGACCTGGAGCCCGCGTGCGTCCAGGGCGGCGATGCACCGGGTGGCCCGTCTAGAAGCGTCCGCAGCTGGTCGTCAGGGCGTCTCGATCCGGTGGCGTCGGACTGGGGTGGGTCAGGGGGTGGGGCGGGGTTTGAGGTGGGTGGTGTCCACCGAGTGGCCGGCGGACTCCAGGGCGGTGATGGCCTCGTCGATGCGGTGGTCGGGGACCAGGACCAGGTCGGCGTGGTAGGTGGAGGCCACGAACACCGGGATGGCGGCTTCCGCCAGGGGGCCCACCACGGCGGCCAGCATGCCGGGGGCGTCCAGACCGTGGGCGCTGGCTCCGCCGTACAGGCCTATCCAGCGCTCGCCCGAGCCGGTGGGCCAGGTCTCGCGCACGATCGTGAGGCCCTCAGGGGCGCGGACCAGGGCGATCCACTCGTCGTCCTCGGGAAAGGTGGCGTGGGGCACGTGCTCCACGGCGAACACGGACGGGACGACGCCGAGGCGCTGGGCTGTGGGTGAAGGCACGCGGCAGAGGATACTCAGCCGCCCCGACAGAAAGGGGTCGCTCCCCCTCGTTGGGGAGGGCATGCCCTCTCGCGGGGGATGAGCGGGCCTCGGGGTGACTGCGATCTTGGGGACGAGCCGGCGATACGAGGAGATCCCCATGTCCGCGCACACCATCATGACGAGGCTGCACGGCCGGACCGCGGCGGGCGTGCCCCGCTGGGCCGTGCTGGCCGCCTACGCCACCCCGCTGCTCGTGCTGCCCTCCGGGCTGTGGCGGATCGCGGGGTTCATCCTCGAGGTGCCGTTGCTGGAGTACGGTCCGACGCCTCCCGGCGAGGGGTTCGACGGCGGGTGGGCCTACATTCTCGCGCTCAGCGTGGTCAGCGAGGCGGCGGCGTTCCTCACCGTGGGGCTGGTCAGCCAGTGGGGCGAGGTGTGGCCGCGGTGGATCCCCGGCTGGGCGGTCGCCGGGTGCCGGTGCCGGCCGCCGTCGTCCCCGCGGGCCTCGGCGCGATCGTCTTGATGGTCTTCCCGTACTCGATGGTCATGGGAAGCTTCGGCCTGAAGCTCAACGGGGATCCGAGCGGGCTGATCACGCACGGATGGCAGACGGTGGTCTTCAACGTCATGTACTGGCCGCTGGCCGCCTGGGGGCCGCTGCTCGGGCTGCTGACCGTGCAGTACTACCGCCGCCGCGCTCTTCAGGCAAGGACGCGCACCTCGGCGGCGGGCAGGCCGTCCCACCAGCGGTCGTAGCGGCGGTAGACGCGGGGCTCGCGGACGGCCAGCAGGGCGAGCAGCGCATGGGCCTCGGCGGCCAGCCCGTCCCAGGCCCCGGCCGGGAGGCGGTGGAAGGCGGTGGCCTCGATGCCGCCGACGACCGGGCGCCACACGCCAGCGACGTAGCCGTCGACCAGCAGCGTCGGCAGCACGTCGCCGTTCGACCTGGCCACCAGCTTGCGGTAGCCGGGCGGGATGACGCGGCCGCGGTCGTGGTGGGCGAGCAGGACGCTGTCCCACATGGCCATCAGCCTGGGCGGGGCGGGTGTGTCCGCAGGCGGGCGCGGCGCGCCGGGAACGTCGTACAGCGGCGGTCGTGGAGCCGCGCGCTGCGCAGCGTCGGCTGCACCGCCTCGCGGAAGGTCCCGTAGTCGTCGGCGTGCACCGCGTGCAGCGTGATCCTCATCAACGTCGCCTTGACGACCGTACGGCCGGCGAAGGCGGCATCCACCTCGGCGGGATCGAACCCCTCGAGCCGGTTCCACAGCGCGATGTACGGCGAGGCGGCCTGCTGCGCCTGCAACGCCACCACCCGCCGGACGCCGTCGGTCACCCCGGCCGCCTCCCGCCCCAGCAGCATCTGCCTGCCGAGCGTGGCCCGGTTGAGCTCCTGCGCCGTGATCCTCATCCCAGGATTCTCCCCCGATCCCCCCGGCCGCCCTCAGCGACGACGCGGGAGGTGGGTGGATCTGCGGCGGTTCGGGGCGTACGCTCATAGGAGAGAAATTCATCAACGGATGAATTGAGGCATGACATGACCGACAGGACGACGGTCGCCATCGCCGGAGGCGGCCCTGCGGGGATGATGCTGGGGCTGCTCCTCGCCAGGGCCGGGATCCGGGTGACCGTACTGGAGAAGCACAAGGACTTTCTGCGCGACTTCCGTGGCGACACCGTGCACGCCTCCACGATCCGGCTGCTCGACGAGCTGGGTCTGGGCAAGGGGTTCCGCGAGCTGCCCCAGAGCCGGCTGGGGGATCTGTCGGCGCCCGTCCCCGAGGGCGGGCGGGTGACGTTGACGGACTTCGGCCGGCTGCCCGCGCCGTACAACTACATCGCGATGGTCCCCCAGTGGGACCTGCTGGACTTCCTGGCCGAGGCCGGGCGGCGCGAGCCGTCGTTCGAGCTGCGGATGAGCACCGAGGTGACCGGGCTGCTGCGCGAGCGCGGCAGGGTGGTCGGCGTCCGCACGAACCGCGGCGACCTGCGCGCGGACCTGACCGTGGCCTGCGACGGCCGCAACTCGATCCTGCGCGAGGCGCCGCCGCGGGAGTTCCCCGTGCCGTTCGACACGTGGTGGTTCCGGCTGCCGCGGTTCGAGGGCGAGCGAGAGGAGATCGCGGCGCTGCGCGTCGACTTCCGCGGCGAGGAGGCCGGGGTCTGCCTGGTGCGGGAGGACTACTACCAGATCGCCTTCTTCACCGTGAAGGGCCGGGACGCGCGGCTGCGGGCAGAAGGGGTGGAGCGGTTCCGTGAGCGGATCCGGCTGCTGATGCCCCGCTTCGCCGACCGGGTCGATCACATCGCGAGCATGGACGACGTGCACCTGCTCGACGTCCGGCTCAACCGGCTGCGCCGCTGGTACTCCGACGGGCTGCTGTTCATCGGCGACGCGGCGCACGCCATGTCGCCCGCCGGAGGGGTGGGCATCAACCTCGCCTTCCAGGACGCTGTCGCCGCCGCCGCGCTGCTCGCCAGGCCGCTGCGCCGGGGGAACGTCACGGTGCGCGACCTGGCCAGGGTGCAGCGGCGCAGGTGGCCGCCGACCGTGGTGGTGCAGGCGGCGCAGCGGCTGTTGCAGCGGGTGCTGTTCGTCGCCGCGTTCGAGGGCCGCCGCAGCGGGCCGCCGCGCTCGCTGCTGTTCCTGATCAGGCACGTGCCGGGGTTCCGGCAGATCCCTTCACGCCTGATCGCGTACGGCCCGCGTCCCGAACACGCCCCGGCCTTCGCCCGCCGCTGAGGGCCTACCCGGGGACGCGGAAGACGCGGAGCTGGAGGGCGAGGGTGCTGTAGTAGCCGACGAGCGTGGTCAGCTCGAAGACCACGCTCTCCGGGAGCAGCGCGTACTCCTCGTCGTCCAGGTCCCGCCTGCTCACCAGCGCGGTGGCCACCCGGACGACCGCGGCCTCCGACGGGTCGCCGAGCGCGGGCGGCCTGCCGTTCCTGAGGTCGGCGAGCTGCGCGTCCGTGAGGCCGAGCGAGCGCGCGATGGGCTCGTGGACCTGCTGTTCGAAGGCGCTGTCCCAGGCGGAGGCGACGACCAGGACGGCCAGCTCGCGCGCCCTGTCGCTGAGCGATGAGCGGTAGCGGACGGCGGCGCCGAGCTCCTGCAGCGCGTCGCCGACAGCGGGGCTGAGCAGCATCGCGTTGAACGGCCCCGCCAGCCCGCCCTCCTGGTCGAGCATCGACGTGCCGCGCGGCCCTGCGACGATCTTGTCGTAGAGGGCGCGGGCGGAGGGACTGTCCGGCGTCAGGCGGGGCAGGCGTGGCATCCGACGATGCTAGGGCACGACGCCGCCCTCGGGCCCGAGGAAGTACCCGCCGGTGACGTCGAGGACGTGCCCGGTGATCCAGCGCGCGTCGTCGGAGGCGAGCAGCGACACCGCGTCGGCGATGTCCGACGGCCGGCCGATCCGGCCGAGGGCGGTCAACGAGGTCACCTGGGATCCGCCGGTCGGGTCGTCGCGCAGCCAGGAGTTCATGTCCGTCTCGGTGACGCCGGGCGAGACCGTGTTGACCGTGATGTTCCGCTCGCCGAGCAGCGGGGCCAGGGTGAAGCCCAGCGTGTCGAGCGCGCCCTTGGTCATCGAGTAGACGACGTCGGGCAGCGCGATGCGGACCACCGCGGAGGAGATGTTGATGATGCGCCCGCCGTCGTTCATCAGCGGCAGCGCGCGCTCGATGACGAAGTACGGCGCGCGCACGTTGACCGCGAACACCCGGTCGAAGTCGGCGGGCGTGATCGTGCCGAGGCGCCCGCCCAGGATGGCGGCGTTGTTGACCACGATGTCGAGCCGCTCCCCGCGCAGCCCGTCGAAGAGCTCGTCCACGCCGTCCTCGAAGGCGGCCCTGACCGCGTAGGCGCCGCCCCCGATCGCGTCCACGACCTCCTTGGCCAGCGCCTCGTTGCTCGCGTAGTGGACGATCACCTGGGCGCCGTCGGCGGCCAGCCGCTCGGCTATGGCCCGCCCGATCCCGCGCGAGGCCCCCGTCACCAGTGCGGTCTTTCCCGTTAGATTTCCCATATCGTCCATGCTTCGCGGGGTATGCGATGCATGTCCAAGACCTGCTGTTATAGCGTTTTGCTATGGACGCGCACATCCGAGATCTGCGCTACTTCGTCGCGGTCGCCGAGGAGCTGAATTTCACCCGGGCGGCGGCCGAGCGGCTGTTCATCTCGCAGCCGAGCCTGAGCAGGCAGATCAGGCAGCTTGAGCTGTCGATGCGGGCCACGCTCTTCGAGCGTGACCGGCGCACGGTGAAGCTGACCCCGGCGGGCGCGGCGCTGCTCCCGCTGGCCCGCAGGATCATCGAGGACTGGGAGGGCGCCGAGCGGGCGGTGGCCGAGGCCCAGCGCGACAACCGCACGCTGGTCGTCGGTTTCCAGACCAGGATCGGGCGCGGGCTGGTGCCCTCGATGGCCGAGCAGCTGCCCGACTGGCAGTTGCGCTTCCGCCAGATCCCGTGGAGCGACCCGACGGTCGGGCTGGCGAGCAGGCAGGTGGACGTGGCGATCGCCTGGCTGCCTGTGCCGGGCGACCTGCTGCACACGGTGATCAGCACCGAGCCGCGCTGGGTCGCGCTGCCCGCCGCGCACCCGCTCGCCGCGAAGCCGGAGATATCCCTGGGCGACCTGCTCGACGAGCCGTTCGTCGCGCTGCCCGCCACGGCGGGGCCGCTGCGCGACTTCTGGCTGGCCACCGACGAGCGGGACCGCCCGCCGGTGATCGGCGCCGAGGCGGAGACCGCCGAGGAGGCGTTCGAGGCGGTGGCCGCCGGCCGGGCGGTGACCCTGGTCTCCGCGGGGAACGCCGAGCTCTACCGCCGCGACGACGTGACCGCCCGCCCGGTCACCGGGCTGTCACCCAGCCGCCTGGCCATCATCTGGCGGGCGGACGACCGGCGCCCGGTCGTCCGCGTGCTGGTGGAGGCGTTCGTCCGCTGCCTGTGTCAGGACAGCCAGGCGGCGGTGTCCGGGGGCAGCGAGCCGTCCTCCAGCGGCCCGCTGGCCAGCAGCACCTCGCCGGGCGGCAGCCGTACCGGCTCGGAGCCGAGGTTGACCACGCAGGTCAGCCCCGACTCGCGGGTGAAGGCGAGCACGTCGGGACCGCCGAGCGGCAGCCAGGTGAGCGTGCCGTCGCCGAGCAGGTCGCGGCGCAGCGCCAGCGCGGAGCGGTAGAGGTTGAGCATCGAGCCCAGGTCGGCGGCCTGCGCCTCGGCGGTCAGCTTGCGCCAGGCCTCGGGCTGCGGCAGCCAGGGCGTCGCAGTACTCATGGCTGGGCCGAAGCCGAACGGCGGCTCCTCGCCCGACCAGGGCAGCGGCACGCGGCAGCCGTCGCGGCCCGGGTTGGCGCCGCCCGACCTGGCGTACATCGGGTCCTGGCGGACGGCGTCGGGCAGGTTCTCGACCTCGGGCAGGCCGAGCTCCTCGCCCTGATAGACGTACACGCAGCCGGGCAGCGCCATCGCCAGCAGCGCGGCCGCGCGCGCCCTGCGGTAGCCGAGCTCCAGGTCCGAGGGCGTGCCGTGGAGCGCGCCGCCGTGCGCGAAGGTGGTGTCGGCCCTGCCGTAGCGGGTGACGGGCCGGGTGACGTCGTGGTTGGACAGCACCCAGGTGGGCGGCGCGCCGATCGGCGTGTGGGTGGCCAGCGTCAGGTCGATCACCCGGCGCAGCTCCGCGGGGTCCCACGGGCAGGACAGGAAGTCGAAGTTGAAGGCGGTGTGCAGCTCGTCCGGCCGCAGGTACCGGGCGAAGCGCTCCTGGTCGGGCAGCCACACCTCGCCGATCAGGATGCGCTCGCCGTAGGAGTCGGCGATCTCCCGCCAGCGGCGGTAGACGTCGTGGACCGCGTCGAGGTCCTCGTAGGAGTCCTCGCTCTTGAACAGCAGCGCGGCCGAGTCGACGCGGAAGCCGTCCACTCCCCGGTCGAACCAGAACCGCAGCACGTCCTCGAACTCGCGGTGCACCTCCGGGTTCTCCCAGTTGAAGTCCGGCTGCTCCGGGGCGAACAGGTGCAGGTACCACTGCCCGTCGGCCACCTGCGTCCACGCGGACCCGCCGAAGATCGACTTCCAGTCGTTGGGCTCGTCGCGGAACCAGAACCGCTCCCTGACCGACCTGTCGGACAACGCCTGCTTGAACCAGGCGCTCTCCGTCGAGCTGTGGTTGGGCACCACGTCGATGATCACCTTGATGTCCAGCTCGTGCGCCTCGGCGATGAACTTCTCCGCCTCGGCCAGCGTCCCGAAGACCGGCTCGATGTCCCGGTAGTCGGCCACGTCGTACCCGCCGTCGGCCATCGGCGACGGGTACCACGGGTTCAGCCAGATCGCCCCGATGCCGAGCTCCTTCAGGTACGGCAGGCGTCCCCGCAGCCCGGCCAGGTCACCGAAGCCGTCACCGTTGCCGTCGGCGAAGCTGCGCAGATAGACCTGGTAGATCGCGGTCCCCCGCCACCACGTTTGCGACATGCTCATCCCTTTATCGATCCGGCGGTGAGGCCCGCCATGATGTGCCGTTGGAAGACGAAGAAGACGATGATCGTCGGAATGCTCGCGATCACCAGGCCGCCCATGATCTGGTTCTGCGACACCGCGCCCGCGGTCTGCGACAGGCCCACGCTGATGGTCATCTTCTCGCTGTCGGACATGACCAGCAGCGGCAGCACGAAGTCGCGGAAGGCGTTGACGATCGTGAAGATGGAGACCACGCCGAGGATCGGCCGCGACACCGGCAGCACCACGGACCACAGCACCCGCAGCGCGCCCGCGCCGTCGATCTGCGCGGCCTCGATCAGCTCCCGCGGTATGGAGTCGAAGAAGCGCTTGAGCAGGAAGATGTTGAAGCCGTTGGCCGCTGCGGGGAACCACAGCCCCCACGGGTTGTTCAGCAGGTCCAGGTCCACGATCGTGACGTAGGTCGGGATCAGCACCACCATCGGCGGGATCATCAGGGTGGCCAGCATCGCGCCGAGCACGACGTTGCCCAGGGCCGGCCGCAGCTTGGACAGCGCGTAGGCGGCGGCCACGTCGACGGCCATCGAGAACAGCCAGCCGCCGACGGCGTAGCAGGCGGTGTTGCGGAGCAGCGTCCCGATGTCGAACAGGTCCCACGCCTCCAGGAAGGCGTCGAACGACAGGTGGGCGGGGAAGAGCGTGGGCGGCATCTGGGCGATCTCCTCGCCCGTCTTCATCGCCCCGGTGATCATCCAGTACAGCGGGAAGACGAAGATCAGCGTGAAGGAGACCACGACCGTGACCAGGACGGCCCAGTAGATCCGCCGCCCCCACCGGCTGTTGAGCTGGTGGGGCGAGACGATCGTGCGGAACTGGACGTCGATCGGCTTCGGCCTGCGCGGTTCTCGCCGCCGCCGCCTGGGCTCCGGCGCGGCGGGCTCCGCGGATGCGGCGAGGCCTTGCCGTACCGAAGTCATGATTTGTCCTCTCTTGTCAGGCGGAGCTGGAAGGCCGCGAAGGCAAGCAGGACGATCATCAGCATCATGCCGAGGGCTCCCCCGGCGCCGTAGTTCTGTCCGTAGACGAAGGCGTACTGGTACATCAGGTAGGCGACCGTGACCGTGGCGTTCTCCGGGCCGCCGCCGGTGAGCATGTACGGCTCGATGAAGACCTGCATCGTGGCCACGATCTGCAGCATCAGCATGAGCAGCAGGATCAGCCTGGTCTGCGGGATCGTGACGTGCCTGATCCGCTTGAGGATCCCCGCGCCGTCCAGCTCGGCCGCCTCGTAGAGCTCAGGCGGGATGTTCTGCAGCGCCGCCAGGTAGATCAGCGTCGCGCTGCCCATGTTCATCCAGGTGGAGACGATGACCAGGGAGATCAGCGCGGTCGCGGAGGAGTCCAGCCAGGCCAGGCCGGGGAGGTGGAAGAAGTCCAGTATCTGGTTGAACAGTCCGGGACCCGGATCGAAGAACCACTTGAACAGCAGCACCGCCACGATCGGCGGCAGCATGACCGGCAGGTAGACCACGAACCGCAGGTAGGCCCGGGCGTGGCGCAGCTCGTTGAGCACGAGCGCGACGACGAACGGCACGGCGTACCCGCACAGCAGCGCGAGCACCGTGAACTCCGCCGTGTTCAGCCATGCCTGCCCGAAGGCCGGGTCCTGGACGACCGCGGTGAAGTTGTCCAGCCCGACCCACTGCGGCGACCCGATCAGGTTCGTCTTCTGGAAGCTCAGAATGAACTCGCGGATCATCGGATACCAGGCGAACACCGCGAAGCAGAACAGCGCCGCGCACAGGAATCCGTAGGCCGTCAGGTTGCGTCGCACGCCGGGAAGGCGTCTCGTGCTCAACGAGGTCATGCGGTCAGCCCTTGGCGGCCAGCATCGAGTTGGCCTTGCTCTCTGCGTCGGAGAGCAGCTGGCCGACGTCGGCGTTCTGCCTGCTCAGCACGCCCGACATGGCCACGTCGAGGATCGCGTACAGCTCCTGGGCATGGACGGGCTCGGCCTTGGGCGGGACCGCGGCCGCCGCCTGCACGTACGGCTCGTAGTTCTCGACCGGCAGGGTGGCGTTGGCCTTGCGGTCGGCCTGGATGGCCTTGCCGGTGGCCGAGTCGCCGTAGACGTCGTTGTCGGGCACGCCGACCGGGTTGCCGAGCGTCTTGCCGCGGGCGAAGTCGAAGCGGCCCTTGCCGACGGTGTTGAAGCGGAAGTCGATCCACTGCAGGCCCGCCTTGGCCTCCGCGGGGGTGGCCTTGGGGTTGACCATGAAGGCTTCGCCGCCGCTGAGCGTGGCCTTGGCCTCGGGGAAGCCGGTGATGCCGTAGTCGGCGACGTTGCCCTTGAACTTGTTGACCACGTCGGTGACCACGTCGGGCGCGCCGAGCATCATGCCGACCTTGCCGCTGCCCATCGCCATCATCAGCGACTCCCAGCCGACCAGCAGCTTGCTGCCCATGCTGTTGTCCACCCAGCGCATGTCGTGCAGGTTCTGCAGCACGGCCCTGCCCTCGGGCGAGTTGAACGCGGCCTTCTTGTTGTCGGGGGTCAGGTCGCTGCCGCCGCGGCCGTAGATGGCCTGGGTGAAGTGCCAGCCGCCGGTGTTGCCGCCGGAGTACTCGCCGTAGCCCACGTAGCCGGGGCCCAGGCCGGCGATCTTCTTGGCGGCCTCGCGGATCTCGGCCCAGGTCTTGGGCGGGTTGCTGGGGTCGAGGCCCGCCTGGGTGAACAGCTTGCGGTTGTAGACCAGGCCGACGCCGTAGTGCACGTTCGGCACGCCGTACACCTTGCCGTCCTTGGTCACCAGGGCGCGGACGTCCTGGCGCAGGTCGTTCCAGTTCTTGATCTCGCCGGTGTACTGGGTGACGTCCAGGGCCTGACCTTGGCTGATGACGTCGTTGTAGTTGGTGACGGGGACCACGAAGACGGTCTCCATCTGGCCGCCCGCCAGCTTGGGGCCGAACGTCTTGGGGTCGAAGCACGGCTGCTGGTCGGTGCTCTTGACGGTCACGCCGGGGTGGGCCTTCATGAAGGTCGCCACGTCGTCGTCCCAGGCCTGGCGCTCCTTGGGCGCGGACTTGGCCGGCTGGCAGGCCACGGTGATGGTGACGTTCGCCGAGGTGGTGCTGGGTTCCTTGGTGGAGGCGCAGGCGGACAGGCATAGAGCGGCCACTAAGAGGAGCCCCGTCGATCTCTGCATGGGTCTGACCCTTCTGATGCGAGGTGCCCACACCATAGGATCGCCAACGAGATCACGCAATATTTCGACGGAGCATTGCAAGATAACGACTATGTTAAGCGCGGGCGGTCGAGGCCCTCACCACCAGCTCCGGCTCGAAGAGCAGCTCGTCGGCGGGCACCACGGCCTTGTCGATCTGGGCGACGAGCAGGTCCACGGCGGCCCTGCCCATCGCGTCGATCGGCTGGCGGACCGTGGTCAGCGGCGGCTCGGTGCAGTTCATCAGGGCGGAGTCGTCGAAGCCGATGACCGAGACGTCCGCGGGGACGCTCAGCCCCGCCCGCTTCGCGGCCCTGATCGTGCCGAGCGCGAGCAGGTCGCTGGCGCAGATGACGCCGGTCACGCCCCGCCTGACCAGGCGCGAGGCCGCCGCGTGCCCGCCTTCCAGCGAGAACATGGTGTGCTCGACCAGCTCGGGGTCGCCGTCCTTGCCGAGGAAGCACTCCAGCTTGCGCCGCGACGGCATGTGGTCCTTGGGCCCGAGCACCATGCCGATCCGCTCGTGGCCCAGGGCCTTCAGGTGGGCCAGCGCGATCTCGGCGGCGACCGAGTCGTCGCAGGAGACCTGGGGGAAGTCCAGATGGTCGACGGCCGCGTTGACCAGCACGGTCGGCAGCTTGCGCTCGTGCAGCAGCTCGTAGTGCCCGTGCGAGGCGGCGGCCTGCGCGTACAGCCCGCCGGCGAAGACCACGCCGCTGACCTGCTGCTGCAGGAGCAGGTCGACGTAGTCGGCCTCGGAGACGCCGCCCACGGTCCTGGTGCACAGCACGCTGGTGAAACCCTGCTGAGCCAGCGCACCGCCGACCACCTCGGCGAACGCGGGGAAGATCGGGTTCTGCAGCTCGGGCAGGACCAGCCCCACCAGCCGGGCCCTGTCGCCGCGCAGCTGCGTGGGGCGCTCGTAGCCGAGCACGTCGAGAGCGGTCAGCACCGCCTCGCGGGTGGCCTCCGACACCCCGGGCTTGCCGTTGAGCACGCGGCTCACGGTCGCCTCGCTCACCCCGACCTTCTTGGCCACCTCTGCGAGTCGTCGCGTCATGCGCAAACTATACGACCGGGCGCGCAAGCGCTTGCAACCGCTTACGCCGATCCGACTTGGCGGCTTGCACGGGCGGTTGACGTCTGACAGCGCTTGTTCGGCAGCCTGACCTGCAAGGAAAGCTTCCATGAGCTCGCATTGGACCGTCAGTTCTTTGCGAAATCTCGTCGGAATATTGCTGTGATCTGCTCGACAACTTATGGTTCGGCCATCCGCCTCACACGAAGGGCCTCCCCCATGAGAGCCGTCTTAGCCGCCCTTGCGTTGGTACTCGGATTACTCGCCACACCGGCCATGGCGGCCGACCCGCCCAACCTCGCGGCAGGAAAGGCCGCCTCCGCCAGCAGCTTCACCGACGTCTACCGGGCCGCCAACGTCACCGACGGGAACCAGGCCACCTACTGGGAGTCGGCCAACAACGCGCTGCCCCAGTGGGTCCAGGTGGACCTGGGCTCGGTGGCCGCCGTGGACCGGCTGGTGCTCAAGCTGCCCTCCGGGTGGCCGAGCCGTACGCAGACCCTCACGGTGCAGGGCAGCACGGACGGGTCGAGCTTCGCGACGCTCGTGGCGTCGGCGACCTACACCTTCGACCCTGCCGCGACGATCACCCTCAGCGGCAGCGCGCGCTTCCTCCGCCTGCAGATCACCGCCAACACCGGCTGGCCCGCGGGCCAGCTCTCCGAGTTCGAGGTGTACGGCACTGCCGGCTCCAACCCGGGCACGAACCTGGCGCTCGGCAAGGCGATGACCGAGTCCTCGCACAACCAGACCTACGTGGCGGCCAACGCCGACGACGGGAACGTCCAGACCTACTGGGAGGGCGGGGCCTACCCGAACACGCTGACCGTCCAGCTCGGCGGGAACGCCGACCTCACCTCGGTCGTGCTCAAGCTCAACCCCGACCCGATCTGGGCGCGGCGCACCCAGACCATCCAGGTGCTCGGACGGGAGGAGAGCGCCTCCTCCTTCACCGGCCTGGTCGCCGCCACCACCTACACCTTCGACCCGGCCTCGGGGAACACCGTGACGATCCCGGTCACCGCGCGCGTGGCCGACGTGCAGCTGCGCATCACCGCCAACTCCGGCGCGCCCGGCGGGCAGGTCGCCGAGTTCGAGGTGTACGGCAAGGCGGTCCCGCCGCCCCAGACGGCCGACATCGTGCCCGTGACCTCGTGGGCGCCGGGAAACCCGTCCCAGGGCGACACCGTGACGTTCTCGGTCGCCATCAGGAACCAGGGCACGGTCGCCACGTCGGGCGGCTCGCACGGGATCACGCTCACCCTCACCGACTCTTCCGGAAATGTCGTGAAAACGGCGACCGGGTCCGTGAGCGGCGCCCTCGCCCCGGGCGCCACGTCGGCGGCGGCCGGCCTGGGCACGTGGACCGCGGCCAACGGCAACTACACCGTCAGGACCGTGCTGGCCGACGACCCGGCAGAGCTGCCCGCCCAGCGCGTCAACAACACCGCCACCCAGCCGCTGTTCGTCGGCCGCGGCGCGCACCTGCCCTACGACATGTACGAGGCGGAGGACGCCACGATCGGCGGCGGCGCGACCCGCGTCGGCCCGAACAGGACCGTCGGCGACCTCGGCGGCGAGGCCTCGGGCCGCAGGGCGGTGACGCTCGGCACGACCGGCGCCTACGTCGAGTTCACCACCAGGGCCAGCACGAACACGCTGGTCACCAGATTCTCCGTGCCCGACGGCAACGACTCGACCTCGCTCAACATCTACGTCGACGGCACCTTCCTCAAGGCGATCAACCTGACCTCGCGCTACGCCTGGCTCTACGGCCCCGAGGCGAGCCCGAACAACTCCCCCGGCTCGGGCCCGGCCCGGCACATCTACGACGAGGCGAGCGTGCTGCTCGGCACCACGGTCCCGAAGGGCAGCAGGATCCGCCTGCAGAAGGACCCGGCCAACGGCGCCACGTACACGATCGACTTCGTCAACCTGGAGCAGGCGACGGCCGCGGCCAACCCGGATCCGTCGCGCTATGCCGTACCCGCCGGGTTCAGCCAGCAGGACGTGCAGAACGCGCTCGACAGGGCCCGGCAGGACTCGTCCCTGGTCGGCGTCTACCTGCCCACCGGCGACTACCAGCTGTCGAGCAAGCTCCAGGTGTACGGCAAGGCGGTCAGGATCGTGGGAGCCGGGCCGTGGTACACCCGCTTCTTCGCGCCGGCCGGCCAGGAGAACACCGACGTCGGGTTCCGCACGGAGTCGTCGGCGAACGGCTCCACCTACGCCGGGTTCGCCGTGTTCGGCAACTACACCTCCCGCATCGACGGGCCGGGGAAGGTCTTCGACTTCTCCAACGTGGCCAACATGGTGATCGACGACGTGTGGATCGAGCACTTCGTCTGCATGTTCTGGGGCACCAACACCGACAACACCACGATCAGGAACTCGCGGATCCGCGACACGTTCGCCGACGGCATCAACATGACCAACGGCAGCACGGGAAACCTTGTCACCAACGTCGAGGCGCGCTCCACCGGCGACGACAGCTTCGCGCTGTTCTCGGCCATCGACAACAACCCCGGCGAGCAGCACGACAACGTCTTCGAGAACCTGACCTCGCTGCTGACCTGGCGGGCCGCGGGCGTGGCCGTCTACGGCGGCTACGGCAACACCTTCCGCAACATCTACGTGGCCGACACGCTGGTCTACTCCGGGGTCACGATCAGCTCGCTGGACTTCGGGATCCCGATGAACGGCTTCGGCGCCTCCCCGCCGACCACGTTCGACGGCATCACGCTGGTCAGGGACGGCGGCCACTTCTGGGGGCAGCAGACCTTCCCCGCGATGTGGCTCTTCTCCGCCTCCAAGGTGTTCCAGGGCATCCGGGTCAACAACCTGGACATCGTCGACCCGACCTACCACGGCATCATGTTCCAGACCAACTACGTCGGCGGCCAGCCGCAGAACCCGGTCAAGGACACGGTCCTGACCAACGTGTCGATCTCGGGCGCGCAGCGCAGCGGTGACGCCTTCGACGCCAAGTCCGGCTTCGCCATCTGGGCCAACGAGCTGCCCGAGCCCGACCAGGGTCCTGCGGTCGGCTCGGCGACGTTCAACACGCTGAAGCTGGCGAACAACGCGGTGAACATCCGTAACACGACCTCGACCTTCACCCTCACCGTCAACCCGTGACGGCCGCCCGCCCGCCGGTGGCTCCCGGGCCACCGGCGGCGGGGTCAGAGGTCGGCGCGGGTGGGCAGGCCCTGCCAGTCGCTGGCGCTGGAGACGGCGGCCGCGCCGAGGAGGGCGCCGCGGTGGAGGCGCTCCTGGGGCGTCAGGCCGTCGAGGGCGGCGCTGATGTACCCGGCCACGAAGGCGTCCTGGCCGCCCGCCGTGTCGACGACGGGTACCTGGAGCGAGGGCTGGTCGTAGCGCATCCGATCGGCCCGGACGCTGGCCCCCTTCTGGCCGCGGTTGACGACCACCTCGCGCTCGGCCGTGAGCGCGGGCTTGACCAGGTCGAGCTCCTCCTGCCCGAGGAAGAGCAGGTGCGAGGCGCAGGCCAGCTCGCCGAGCACCTCCTCGGCCTCCCTGACCGAGGCCCACAGCTCCGGCCGGTAGTCCACGGCGAAGGAGATGATCACCTCGGCCGTCCTGGCCGCCGAGACGGCCGAGCGGACGGCCTCGAGCGCGTCCCTGCTGAGCGCCGCGGTGACGCCCGACACGTGCAGGATCTTGGCGGCGCCGATCCGGTCGATGGGAACGTTCCCGGGGCTGAGGCGGGATCCGGCCGATCCGTTCCGGTAGTGAGTCAACCTTTCCGGACGCCCCAGCCGCGATTCCCGCAGCAGCAACCCGGTCTGGGCGCCCTCGGTGACCCGCATGTCCGCGATGTCGACACCCTCGCCGCGCAGGATCGTGAGCACCCGCGCGCCCAGCTCGTCGCTGCCCACCTTGCCGAGGTAGGCCACCCGGTGCCTGAGCCGCGCCAGGGCCACTGCCAGCGTGAACTCCGGCCCGCAGACGTCCAGGCGGGCCTCGCACTCGTGCCGGACCCGGCCGCTGGAGACCACCCCCAGCGCCTCGCCGAGCGTGTAGACGTCGGTCATGCGCCAGACTGTAGTAGGTCACGTCATCCCAAAGCGGATTTCTCGGAAACCCCCTGGTCGACGCCGTGATCAAATATTTCTCGTAACTTTAGCCAACCTTTTCCCCATTAAGTGCCTCTAAGTAGTAGAGGGAGTCGGCCATCCCGAAGCCGACTCCAGTCACGGGGAGAGGAATCAGCACCCTCATGAGAAAAATCGCTGTAGGAATCATCTCTGCCCTGGTGGGCGGGGCCATGCTGGTATCTGGTGGTGGCGCTGCCTCCGCTCAGGCCAAGAAGGCCTCGATCATCGAGATCAGGGACATCTCACCCAACCCGGTCGTGGTCGGGGGCGATGACGAGACGACGGCCTACTTCAAGGTCGACGCCAGCCCGGACGTCCAGAAGGTCACGCTCAGCGTGGTGCCCGAGGGCGCGCGCACCCTGCGTGCCAAGGATGTCCAGCAGTTGGACAGCTGGCGCTTCTCCGTCCCCTTCAACGC
Organism: Nonomuraea sediminis; assembly: GCF_018531495.1. GTDB lineage: Bacteria > Actinomycetota > Actinomycetes > Streptosporangiales > Streptosporangiaceae > Nonomuraea > Nonomuraea sediminis. Next base: position 669,534 of record NZ_JAHDTI010000004.1, on the reverse strand, counting down.
CAACGACCCGGCCGGTAAGTGGAAGGCCACGGCTGCGGCGTTCGACAAGGACGGCAAGCAGGTCGCCAGTGACTCGGCGTACTTCTCCGTCGAGGTCAAGCAGGGCAAGGCCGACACCCGCATCGTGCGGTTCAGCGCCGACCCCGACCGCGTCCGCAAGGGTCGCACCATCGAGTTCTCCGGCCGTCTGCAGGTCAACGACGACGGCTGGGAGGGCGCCCGCGGCGAGAAGGTCAACATCTACTACCAGGCCAACGGCTCGAGCGGCTGGAAGTGGGTCGCCTCCAGCAAGACCCGCTGGGGCGGCAAGTTCAACGCCGAGACCCGCGCCTGGAGGAGCGGCCAGTTCAAGGCCGTGTTCGATGGTTCCGACGAGCTCAGCGGTTCCGAGAGCCGCACGGAGTACGTCAAGGTCTACCGCCACTGGTGGTAAGCCGATAGGCACGTAGGAGAGCCCGGTCCCCACCCTCGGGGCCGGGCTCTCCGGCTGTCCTCTTTGGGATATTTTCGTGCAATTGCAGCTTAATCGTCCCGTTATCTGTAGGATTCTCCGGATGACCCGAAGGGGGCGAAGATGACGACGACCGTGCGGGACGCGCCGAGCAGGAACACTCCGGCCAGGCTGGCCGTGGGTTTCGCGGGATTCGGCGTGGCCGCCCTCGGCTGCTTCTTCACCGGCATCGCCTGGATGAACCCGCCGGTCTTCGTCGCTCTCGCCGTCCTGAGCGCCATCGCCGGGATCGTCACCGGGCACGTCGCGCGATACCGCGCCAAGCGGCTCGGCGCCGACGGCAGGGGCATGGCGCTCGGCGCGATCCTGCTCGGCTGGCTCGTGATCGTCGTCTGCGTGCTGGCCACGCTGGCGCTGGTGTGGCTGCTCAGCGGCACCGCGATCTCCATCGACGGCCGGTAGACCGGCCGTCCATCGGCCGTCAATCTCTCCCGCCCAGGGTGGATGCAGCGAAATTTCCAACCTTGGGGGGACCATGCTCGCCAACCTGCTGCAGGAGGAGCGCCGCTTCGCCCCGGCGCCCGACTTCGCCGCGAACGCCAACGTCAAGCAGGACGCCTACGCCAGGGCCGAGGCCGATCCCGAGGGGTTCTGGGCCGAGCAGGCCGCCCGCCTGCACTGGGACACCCCGTGGAACGCCGTCCTGGACTGGAGCGGCGCCCCGGTGGCCCGCTGGTTCGACGGCGGCCGCCTCAACGCCGCGGTGAACTGCGTCGACCGGCACGTCGCGGCGGGCCACGGCGACCGGGTGGCGATCCACTGGGTCGGCGAGCCCGGCGACAGCCGTACCATCACCTATCGCGACCTGCGGGACCAGGTGAGCAGGGCGGCCAACGCGCTCGTCGAGCTGGGCGTCGGCAAGGGCGACAGGGTCGCGATCTACCTGCCGATGATCCCCGAGGCGGTGATCGCGATGCTGGCCTGCGCCAGGATCGGCGCGCCGCACACGGTGGTGTTCGGCGGGTTCTCCGCCGAGGCGCTGGCGGGCCGGATCCAGGACGCGGGCGCGCGGGTGGTGATCACCGCCGACGGCGGCTACCGCAAGGGCGCGGCGCACGCGCTCAAGCCGGCCGTGGACGCGGCCGTCGCGGGCCTGCCCGAGGTGCGGCACGTGCTGGTGGTACGGCGTACCGGGCAGGAGACCGCCTGGACCGAGCGCGACCTGTGGTGGCACGAGGTGGTGGACGCCCAGAGCGCCGAGCACGAGCCCGAGGCGTTCGACGCCGAGCATCCCCTGTTCATCCTGTACACCAGCGGCACGACGGGGAAGCCGAAGGGGATCCTGCACACGACCGGCGGCTACCTGACGCAGACGGCCTACACCCACCACGCCGTGTTCGACCTGAAGGACGGCGACGTGTTCTGGTGCACGGCCGACGTCGGCTGGGTGACGGGCCACTCCTACCTCGTCTACGGCCCGCTGGCCAACGGCGCCACCCAGGTCATGTACGAAGGCACGCCCGACTCGCCGCACCAGGGTCGCTGGTGGGAGATCATCGAGAAGTACGGCGTGACCATCCTGTACGCGGCCCCGACCGCGATCCGGATGTTCATGAAGTGGGGTGACGACATCCCGAAAAAGTATGACCTGTCGAGCTTGCGGCTCCTGGGCTCCGTGGGCGAGCCGATCAACCCCGAGGCCTGGATGTGGTACCGCGGCACGATCGGCGGCGACCGCTGCCCCATCGTGGACACCTGGTGGCAGACCGAGACGGGCGCCATCATGGTCAGCCCGCTGCCCGGCGTCACCGCGACCAAGCCAGGTTCGGCCACCCGCCCGCTGCCCGGCGTCGCCGCCGACGTGACCGAGTCCGGCTACCTGGTGCTGACCAGGCCGTGGCCGTCCATGGCCCGCGGCATCTGGGGCGACATGGAGCGCTTCCACGAGACCTACTGGTCGCGCTTCCCCGGGCGGTACTTCGCCGGCGACGGCGCCCGCCGCGACGAGGACGGCTACCTGTGGCTGCTCGGCCGGGTGGACGACGTGATGCTGGTGTCCGGGCACAACATCTCCACCACCGAGGTCGAGTCGGCGCTGGTCTCGCATCCTGCGGTGGCCGAGGCGGCCGTCGTGGGCGCCGCGGACCCGGTCACCGGGCAGGCCATCGTGGCCTTCGTCATCCCGCGCGGCGATGCCGTACCCGAGGAGCAGGAACTGCGCGCGCACGTGGCGCGGGCGCTGGGCGCGATCGCCAGGCCCAGGCAGGTGCTGGTCGTGCCCGAACTGCCCAAGACGCGCTCGGGGAAGATCATGCGGCGCCTGCTGAAGGACGTGGCGGAGGACCGGGCGCTCGGGGACGTGACCACGCTGACCGATTCGACGGTGATGGACCTCATTAGCAAAGGCCTGCGTGGGTAGCCCCACAGTATGGACGACCTGCTGAGACAGTTCGACCCGTTCGACATCTTCGATGCCGAGGCGGCTCGACTGGATGCCTTCTTCTCGTCCCTGGACGAGGAGGGCTGGAACCGGCCCTCGCGGTGCGCCGGATGGTCGGTGCGCGACGTGCTCGGCCACCTGGCCGGCGAGGAGCTGTACAACCAGGCCTGCCTGGACGGCGACGTCCAGCAGGTGATGGAACGCGTGGCCCGCGACGAGGGCATCACCGGGTTCAACGACTTCAACGAGTGGACGGTACGGCAGCGCCGCGACGTCCCCGTGGACCAGGTGCTCGAGGAGTGGCGCACGAAGAACGCCGATACGCGGGCCAGGATGCGCGAGCGCGGCGGGGACGGAACGCTCGACACCATGGCCGGGCCGTACCCGGTGGGTCTGCAGACCTTCCACTACGACTCCGAGTACGCCACCCACGCCGACGACGTGGGCGCGCCGGTGAGCGAGGAGGAGGCCGACGCCCGCCTCGCGTGGCGGGTGGCCGTGGGCCGCTTCGCGCTGCGGGAGTCCGACAGCAAGGCGCAGGTGGAGGACCTGGCGGACTCGCTGTGGGTGGACGCCGACGGGGTGGAGGCGGAACTGTCCTACCCGGAGTTCGTGGCGGCCACCGTGGGCCGTCCCAAGCCGGGGCTCGACCCGCACATCGCCTCCGCGCTGAGGTGCCTGGCCTGAGGGGCCGATCGTGTGGCTACGTCACCGTGAGGGCACGGAGCCGCTGAGCGCGCGCAGCCCGGTGCGCGCCCGGCGGATCCTGTCCGTGATCGCGCTGGTCGCCGCCGTGGCCGCCGTCGTGTTCTGCGTCAAGCGGCTGGCGGTGACAGGGCAGGCGGTGTGGGTCTGGGAGGCGGCGATCGCCGGGGCGGTGGCCGTGATCGCGGCGATCGATCTTGTCGTCCTCAGGCGGCGTTGACCTGATTGCCTTGCGTGGCAGGGCATGCGGCCGTTAGCCCTTTGAAGGCGGCCTTTACCAGGGGTACCGTGAAAAGGGCATGCCCGGGGTTACCGATGGGTACATGCTCCACACCGGCGTGGAAGCGATGGTGAGCAGATATGAGTCTCTCTGGGAAGGAGCGCCGCACACTCGCGGACATCGAGCATGGCTTGGCGATGGAGGACCCCGATTTCGCCAGGCGGATCGCGGCGATCAACATGATCGAGTCCGGTGGTGAGCCGGCCCTGAAAGCCAGCGGGGAGCGCCTGCTGACGTGGGCCCGCCATCGGATGTGGGTTATCGGCCTGGCCGTGGTTATCGCGATCGCCTTGCTGGTGCTCGCCATCGCCACGGCCTGACCGGCCGATCACTTCCTGCCGTAGCGCTGGTTGAAGCGCTCGACGCGGCCCTCGGTGTCGAGGACGCGTCCGCGGCCGGTGTAGAAGGGGTGGCTCTCGGAGGAGACGTCCACGTCCACGACGGGGTACGTCCTGCCGTCGGTCCACACGATCGTCTTGTCGCTCGTCCTCGTGGAACGCGTGAGGAACGCGAAGTCCGCGCTGGGGTCGCGGAAGACCACGGGCCGGTACTCGGGGTGCAGGTTCTTCTTCATGGCCCCTGCAACCATTCGGAAACGGTTTTCATTCCCGCACGTTTCATAGTGATGATTATCACCGTATTTCCGGCGGGTGAACGGGAACGGTCTCTACGTGATCGTCAAATCCCCAGCCCCGGTGATCGGCGCCCTGGCGATCACCCAGACCGCCGGATACGGCGTGCTCTACTACGCCTTCTCCGTCTTCATCACCCCGATGGCCCACGACCTGCACGCCGGTCTCGCCCAGCTGACCGGCGCGGCCACGCTGTCGGTGCTGGTGTCCGCGCTGGTCGCGCCGCCGATCGGGCGCTGGCTCGACCGGCACGGCGGGCGCGGGCTGATGACGCTCGGCTCGGTGCTGGGCGCGGCCACGGTCCTGGTCTGGTCGCAGGTGCAGTCGGTGGCCCAGCTCTACCTGGTGTGCGTCGCGCTGGGCGTCTCGTCGGGGATGGTGCTCTACGAGGCCGCCTTCGCGGTGATCGTCGCCTGGTTCGACGCGGCGCGGCGGGCTCGCGCGCTGCTCTCCGTCACGGTCGTGGCGGGTTTCGCCTCGAGCATCTTCCTGCCGCTGACCGGCTTCCTGGTCGACCGGTACGGCTGGCGCCAGGCGCTGGTCGTGCTGGCCGCCGGGTACGCGGTGATCGCGGTGCCCTTGCACGGGTTGCTGCTGCGCGGGCACGGGGCGGCCCGCCGTACCGTCGCTCCTGAGATCGTCGGGACGGCGCTGCGCGAGCGGCCGTTCTGGCTGCTGGCGGTGGCGTTCCTGACGCAGACCGGCGCGGTCGGCGTGATCGCGATGCTGGTCGTGACGTACCTGATCGCGCTCGGGCACTCGCCGATCTTCGCCGCCGGCGTGGCGGGGCTGCTCGGCGTGCTGTCGGTGACCGGGCGGGTGGTGACCACGGGGCTGCAGGGGCGCTGGCCGGTCGCGCTGATCACCGCGGGCGTGTTCGTCCTGCAGGGGGTGGCCGCGCTGCTGCTCCCCCTGGTCGGCCGCAGCCCGCTCGGGGCGATCGCCTCGGTCGTGCTGTTCGGGCTGGGCTTCGGCGTCGGCACGATCGCCCGTCCGGCGCTGCTCGTCGAGCGGTACGGCACGGCCGCCTACGCCACCCTCAGCGGGGCCGCCGCCCTGCCCATCACCGCGGCACGGGCGCTCGCACCGCTGGCCGCGGCGGCGTTCGCACAGGTGGCGGGGTATCCGGCGGTCATGGTCGCGGTGGCGGCGGCGTGCGGGCTCGGCGCGCTCTCGCTGGTCTTCTACTGGGCTTCCCCGATCGTGATCGCCGTGGGCGAACACCACGACCCGCGCGAGCCGACCACGTAAGGTAGCCGCATGGATACCCCCATCGAGGTCCTCCGCCGGGTCTTCGGCTACGACTCCTTCCGCCCCGGCCAGCAGGAGATCATCGACCACGTGGTCGACGGGGGTGACGCGCTGGTCCTGATGCCCACCGGCGGCGGCAAGTCGCTGTGCTACCAGATCCCCGCGCTGGTGCGGCCGGGGGTGGGCGTGGTGATCTCGCCGCTGATCGCGCTCATGCAGGACCAGGTCGACGCGCTGCGCGCGCTCGGCGTCCGCGCGGGGTTCCTCAACTCCACCCAGGGCTTCGACGAGCGGCAGCTCGTGGAGGCGGAGTTCCTGGCCGGCGAGCTCGACCTGCTCTATCTCGCGCCCGAGCGGCTGCGGGTCGACGCGACGGTGCGGCTGCTCGAGAAGGGCGACATCGCGCTGTTCGCCATCGACGAGGCGCACTGCGTGTCCCAGTGGGGCCACGACTTCCGCCCCGACTACCTGATGCTGTCCGACCTGCACGAGCGCTGGCCCTCGGTGCCGCGGATCGCGCTGACGGCCACCGCCACGCCCGACACGCACAAGGAGATCGCCTCGCGGCTGCGGCTCGAGCAGGCCCATCACTTCGTGGCCAGCTTCGACCGGCCCAACATCCAGTACCGGATCACGTCCAAGGCCGATCCCAAGCGGCAGCTGCTCGACTTCCTGCGCACCGAGCACGACGGCGACGCGGGCATCGTCTACTGCCTGTCGCGCTCCTCGGTGGAGAAGATCGCCGAGTTCCTCGCCGACAACGGCATCCCCGCAGTGCCGTACCACGCGGGCCTCGACGCCGCGACCCGGGCCGCCCACCAGGCGCGCTTCCTGCGGGAGGACGGGCTGGTCGTGGTCGCCACGATCGCCTTCGGCATGGGCATCGACAAGCCCGACGTGCGCTTCGTGGCCCACCTCGACCTGCCCAAGTCCGTCGAGGGCTACTACCAGGAGACCGGGCGGGGCGGGCGCGACGGGCAGGCGGCCACCGCCTGGATGGCCTACGGGCTGCAGGACGTGGTCCAGCAGCGCAAGCTGATCAGCGAGGGCGACGAGGCGCACCGGCGGCGGCAGGCGCTCCATCTCGACGCCATGCTCGCCCTCTGCGAGACGGTCGGCTGTCGGCGCGTGATGCTGCTCGACTACTTCGGGCAGGACCACTCCGAGCCGTGCGGCAACTGCGACACCTGCCTGTCACCGCCCGAGACCTGGGACGGCACGGTCGCCGCCCAGAAGGTGCTGTCGGCCGTCTACCGGCTGTGGAGCGAGCGGCACCAGCGCTTCGGGGTCGGACATCTCGTCGACATCCTGCTGGGCAAGCAGACGCCCAAGGTGCAGCAGCACGGCCACGACACGCTCACCGTGTTCGGCGTGGGCACCGACCTCGGGCAGCCGGAGTGGCACGCGGTCATCCGCCAGCTCCTCGCCCAGGGGCTGCTCTCCGTCGAGCCCGCCCACAGCACCCTCGTCCTCACCGACCTCAGCTCCGGCGTCCTACGCGGCCAGCGCCAGGTCCCCATGCGCCGGGACCTTACCCGGCCCGCGTCCCGTACCAAACTCGCCCGCGGTTCCAGCCGCCCCTCCACGGACACCACCCTCACGCCGGAGGCGACCGACACCTTCGAACGCCTCCGCACCTGGCGCGCCACCACCGCCAAGGAACAGGGCGTCCCCGCCTACGTCATCTTCCACGACTCCACCCTCCGCGAGATCGCCACCCAATCCCCCACGACCCTTGACGCCCTCGCGACCATCAACGGCATAGGCCAAAACAAACTCACCAAATACGGCCCCCAAGTCCTAACCGTCCTCACCAACCCCACCTAGCCCTCTTACGGCACCTATGGGCGTTCTGGGCTAGGGCTCGGGGTGGGGAGTGGTGGCGGTTTGGGCGGCGGTGTGGGTGCGGGTGAGGAAGTCGGCTACGAGGTGGAGTTCCGCTTCCGTGTAGGTGTCGCAGATCTCGTCCAGGGAGGTGTTCATGGGGGCGTAGAGGCGGTAGACCTCGGCGTTGCGGTCTCGGCGGGCGCGGAGGGTGACGGCGCGGCGGTCCGGGGCGTCCGGGTCGCGTTCGCGGGTGATCCAGCCGCCGCGCTGCAGGCGGTCGAGGATGCCCGTGAGGGTGGCGGGATGGAGGCCGGCGCGGCGCGCGAGCGCGGTGGGGCTGAGCGGGCCGTACTGGTTGATGAGTTCGAGGCACTCGAAGTCGGCCGGCCTGAGATCCACCTGCGCGCCGACCTGCTGGTTGAGCAGCGTGAGCTGCGAGCTCAGCTCTCGCAGCGAGTCCTTGATCTGCGCGGTCAGCCGCCGCTTGGCTCCCGATCCCATGAGTTTCATATAGTACGGCCGGCCGAGGAAAGGCACTCGACGAGCCGGGCGGCGTAGGCGCGGGGATGCGTGAGGTTGCCGTTGTGCCCGCCGGGGAACTCCGCGATGTCCGTGCCCACGATGCGGGCCAGTTCCTGCGCGCACCGGTAGTCGAAGACCTCGCGAGGGGTGGTACGGCCGGCCGCGGGGATGATCCGGGTGCCGCCCAGCAAGGCGAGATCCAGCGTGTCCTCGATGACGGCGGTGAAGTCGTGGGCGAGGAAGAAGTCGAAGTTGGCCCCGCGCGCCGGCGTCATCGGCTGCGGCGTGAGGCCGGGCTCCTTGTCCTGGCTCGCCGGGTCGATGCCGAGGACCCGGGCGACCTCCTTGACGGCGGCCGTCCAGCCGTCGCGGCGGTGGATGGTCTGCAGTTCCGCCAGCTCGCGCCGGTGGTGGTCTGCCTCGTCGGCGGGGAGCAGCCACGGCGCGACGGGCTCGTGGGCGACGAGCGTGTGGATCTGCTCGGGGTGCGCCACGCTGAGGTGCAGGCCGATGACCGCGCCGAGGCTGCAGCCCAGCATCGCCACCGGCTCGTCGGTCACGGCGGCCAGCAGGCGGTGCACGTCGTCGGCGTGGTCGCGCATGGTCACGCCGCCCTCGGGGTCGTCCATGACGCTGCGGGAAAGCCCGCGCCGGTCATAGGTGATCACCGTGTACCGATCGACGAGCTGGTCGACCAGGTCGACGCTCCGGTCGGCGTCGCCCTCGCCGCTCTGCGAGATCAGCAGCATCGGGCCGGTGCCGCGCACGTCGTAGTGGAGGGTCGCGCCGGGGACACGCAGGTTCATGGGGATTTCCTTTCCTCTGTATGCCTCAGAGTCTAATCCATCAAGACTGATACATCAAATTTGATGGATATCCGGCCATGGAATGATCGAGAACCATGGAGCTCATCGACGGCGGACGGTTCGTGCCCGCGGCGGACGGATCCGCCGACTTCGCGGAGCACCTGAGCGTGCCCGCACTCAGCTTCGGGACGTACTCCATCCCGGCAGGCGCGGTGGACGGGCAGTCTCCGCACAACGAGGACGAGATCTACGTCGTGACCGGCGGACGCGGCTCCTTCACCTCAGGCGGCGAGACGATCGACGTCGGTCCGGGCACCATGATCTTCGTCCCGGCCCGCGAGTCGCACCGTTTCCACGACGTCACCGAGGACCTGACGGTGCTGGTGTTCTTCGCTCCCGCCTACTCCGGCATTCCTCAGCCCTAGGCTCGGCCGGCTGATCACGACAGGAGGTCGCGCCAGCGGTCGGCCGACTCCAGCGTGTCCAGGCTGATCCGCTCCAGGAACGCCCCACCCTTGGCCAGCCGGCGCCCGACGGGCGTGTCGCGCCCGTACGTCTCCGCCGCCGCCTTCGCGGCCTCCGCCGCCTCGAGCGTCTGGCGTGCGCTGGTCATCATCGAGTGATACCAGGCGTTGTCGTCGACCACGTAGATGTCGCGACGCCGCTGCGAATCGCGCTCGCGCCTGATCAGCCCCTGCTGGGTCAGGTAGCCCACGGCCATGGAGACCGAGGCCGGGCTCACCTTCAGCCTGCGGGCCAACTCGGCCGCGGTGAGCCTGCCCTCCTCGCTCAGCCACAGGCTGATGAGCACGCGCGCCATCATCTTCGGCAGCCCCATCCCGACCACCATCTCGATGACCCCGTCTTCCAGCTCGTCCGCCGCGCGGTCCGGAGGCCCGGCCGCGGGAATCGGCGTGCCGCGCCGCGCCCGCCGCTCCGTCGCCCGTTGCGCTCGCTCGGGCCGGTAGCCGGCGGGGCCGCCGTTGCGGGCGATCTCCCGGCTGATCGTCGAGGTCGGCCGGTCGAGCCGCCTGGCGATCTCGGCATAGGAAAGCCCTTCGGTGAGCCCGGTCGCGATGCGGTGGCGGTCCCGCTGGGTCAACCTTCCTCCTGGCATGACGCCATTATTGCGTTCGCCGCCTTCCATTGCAACGTTGCGTTGCATTCTGGCGCAGCGTCATTGCATCAATTCTTCTGCTTCCACCTGCGACGACTCATTCTGTTGATTGACCGGCATTTTGAACGCAACGTAGCTTTCAATACATGTCGAACACGTACTATCTTGAAGAGTCGTCCTTCGAGCGTGCACCCGCCTGCCCCTTCGACCCCGCCCCCGAGATCACCGCCCTGCGCGCCGAGCAGCCGATCGCCCGCCTGGCCGTGCCCGACGGCGCCCCCGGCGTCTGGCTGGTAACCGGCTACGGGCTGGTCCGCCAGGTCCTCGCCGACCCGCGCTTCAGCTCCCGCTACGAAACCCAGTACCACCCGGTGCTGGGCGGGCACCTGCCGCCCGCGCCCGCCGGCGACCTGACCGGCATGGACGCGCCCCAGCACACCCGCTTGCGCAAGCTGCTGGCGGGCAAGTTCACCGTCCGCAGGATGAACCTGCTCACCGAGCGGGTCACCGAGATCACCCGTGAGCGGCTCGACGCGATGGAACGCCAAGGGCCGCCGGCCGACCTCGTCGAGGTCTTCGCCCAGCCCGTCCCCGCCCTGATGATCTGCGAGCTGCTCGGCGTGCCGTACGAGGACCGCGAGCGGTTCCAGACCCAGACGCGGAGCATCGCGGACGCCGGAGAGCCCGAGGCGCAGTACGCCGCCTTCATCGAGCTCGGCGAGTACCTGCGGGACCTGGGACTCGCCAAGCGGGCCGAGCCGACCGACGACCTGCTCAGCGACCTGGCCACGGGCGGCGACCTGACCGACGAGGAGCTCGGCGGCGTGGCAGCCTTCCTGCTCGGCGCCGGTCTCGACACCACCGCCAACATGCTCGCGCTCGGCACCTTCGCCCTGCTGCGCAACCCGGCGCAGCTCGCCGCCCTGCGCAACGACCCCGGCCTGGCCGCCGGCGCCGTGGAGGAGCTGCTGCGCTACCTGTCCATCGCCGCCGTCGGCCTGCGCGGCGTGCTGGAGGACGTCGAGCTCGCCGGCAGGCGGCTCAAGGCCGGCGACACGGTCATCATCGCGGTCAACGCCGCCAACAGGGACCCGGCCAAGTTCTCCGACCCCGACCTGCTCGACGTGCGCCGCTCGGCCGCCGGGCACCTGGCTTTCGGCCACGGCGTCCACCAGTGCCTCGGCCAGCAGCTGGCCCGCGTCGAGATGCGTGCCGCCTTCCCGGCGCTGCTCACCCGCTTCCCGACGTTGCGGCTCGCCGTACCGGCAGAAGAGGTGCCGCTGCGCACCGACCCCTCGCTGATCTACGGCGTGCACAGCCTGCCCGTCACCTGGGACCGCCGATGAACGGCTCCGCCATCTCGGTAACGGGACTGCGCAAGTCGTACGGCTCGCACCGCGTCCTGGACGGCATCGACCTCACCATCCCGCAGGGCACGATCTTCTCCCTGCTCGGCCCCAACGGCGCGGGCAAGACCACGACCGTGCAGATCCTGTCCACCCTGATCAAGGCCGACGCGGGCAAGATCTGGGTGGCCGGGCACGAGCCGGCCAGAGAGCCCGACAAGGTGCGCGCCGCGATCGGGGTCACCGGGCAGTTCTCCGCCGTCGACCACCTGCTGACCGGCGAGGAGAACCTACGGCTCATGGCCGACCTGCTCCACCTCGACCGCGCCACGGGCCGCAGGCGTACCCGCGAACTGCTGGAGCGCTTCGACCTCACCGACGCCGCACGCAAGCCGGCGGCCGCCTACTCGGGCGGCATGCGCCGGCGGCTCGACCTCGCCATGACCATGGTCGGCACGCCCAGGCTGATCTTCCTCGACGAGCCGACCACCGGCCTGGACCCGCGCAGCCGCCGTACCATGTGGCAGATCGTCAGGGACCTGGTCGAGCAGGACGGCGTGACCGTGTTCCTGACCACGCAGTACCTGGAGGAGGCCGACGAGCTCGCCGACCGCATCGCCCTGCTCAGCCAGGGCGGGCTGGTGGCCGAAGGCACCCCGGAGGAGCTCAAGCGGCTGGTCCCCGGCGGCCACATCGTCGTGCGCTTCGCCGATGCCGACGGCTACCGCAGGGCGGCGCCCCACGTCGGCGCCACCTCGCGCAACGACGCGGCACTCACCGTCCAGATCCCGGACTCCGGCGGCGTCAAGACGCTGAAGGGGCTCCTGGAGTGGCTGGACACCCAGGCCATCGACGTCGCCGAGCTGTCGGTGCACACCCCCGACCTGGACGACGTCTTCCTCGCCCTGACCAAGGAGCCCTCCCGATGAGAGCGATCGCTGATTCGGCGACGATGCTGCGCCGCCAGGTCAAACACATCTGGCGCTACCCTTCGCTGATCATCACGTTCACCGCCGTCCCCGTGGTGTTCCTGCTGCTGTTCGTCTACGTCTTCGGCGGCACCATGGGCGCGGGCATCGGCGGCGACCGCGCCGCCTACGTCGGCTACCTCACCCCCGGCATCATGATCACGACGATCGCCGGCGCCGCGCAGGGGACCGCGATCTCGGTGGCCACCGACATGACCGAGGGCATCATCGCCAGGTTCAAGACCATGGCCATCGCCCGCGTCTCGGTGCTCACCGGGCACGTGCTCGGGGCGATGGTGCAGACGTTCATCGCGATCGCGGTGGTGACCGTGGTCGCCCTGCTGATCGGCTTCCGGCCGTCCGCCTCGGCGCTGGAATGGCTCGGCGTGGCCGGCGTGCTGGCCATGTTCACCTTCGCCATCACCTGGCTGTCGGTCGCGCTCGCCATGGTCACCAAGAGCGTCGCCACGGCCAGCAACCTGCCGATGCCGCTGTTGGTGCTGCCGTTCCTCGGCAGCGGCTTCGTCCCGACCGAGTCGATGCCGACCGGGTTACGGTGGTTCGCCGAACACCAGCCGTTCACCCCCGTCATCGATACCCTGCGCGCGCTGCTGTCCGGCCGCCCTGCCGGCGCCGGCTTCGTGGAGGCGGCCGTCTGGAGCGCGGTCATCGCCCTGTCCGGATACCTGTGGGCCCGCAGGCTCTACAACCGATGAGCCCCGTCACGGGACGGGTCCTGCCGAATTCACCCCAACGGTCAAGCGCGCTGCAATCTGGAGCACTTTTAAGAGAATCGATTATTTCGGCACGGGGTCGGCGGCTATTGCAATCATGGTGACCGCATATCTCACCCTCATTACCCTCGAAGCCGAACGAGGCCGGTGGAGGGATCCGAACAGCATCATCGTGGGCTATCCGCTGTGACGGCGAGCCACGACAGGCCGCCTTAGCCGCACTTGGCCCTATCGTGCCGAACGGCGCCGCCGGAACTGGCCTTACCCCACCTGCTTCCGCGACACGACCGAGATTCGCGCTGTCAACTCACACGTATGTCGCAAATTCCCACTATTGAGGCTTTTCTGGCCAACTTACCACCGCTGCAGTCTGACATGAGCTCAACGCGACTGCGGCTCACGATTTACCAAAGGATGAGGCGTGTTGCCCTATCTAGGGGATAGCCGCCCCGATAGATTCTGCCTGCACAGGAGACAGGATTGTGCCTTAGAGGCGAATATCCGCCTCTTCGCCTGTCGGCCAGTAAAGGCCGTGCCGTTCTCCGGGAAACTGGGAGCAGATATGCCAGAATTGCAACGACGACGCTTCCTGCAGATCAGTGCGGTCGCAGGAGCCTCCATTCTCGCTCCGATTCGGTTCCCCACGACGTCCTGGGCCGAGCCTGTTCCGGGAGGGACACTCGACCCGACCACCATCCCGAAGTACGTGACGCCGCTGGTGATCCCGCCCGCGATGCCAAGGACCCTCAAGGCGCACAAGTTCGATTACTACGAGATCGCCGTGCGCCAGTTCACGCAGCAGATCCTCCCCTCGGGACTACCGCCGACGACGGTGTGGAGCTACGGGTCGGTGCAGCACCCGAACACTTTCAACTATCCGGCGTTCACCATTGAAGCTCGGTATCGGCGGCCGGTCGCAGTCAAATGGATCAACGGCCTTGTCGACGCGAATGGTAAGTTTCTGCCGCACCTCCTCCCGGTCGATCGGACCCTGCACTGGGCGAACCCGCCCGGCGGTATAGAGAACCGTGACTCGGAGGGCACCAGCCAGGACCCCTATCAGGGCCCGGTGCCGATCGTCACGCACGTACACGGCAATCACACCTTCGACTACAGCGACGGCTACCCGGAGGCGTGGTATCTGCCGGATGCCTCAAACATTCCACCGGAATTTGCCCGCGTAGGCACTTTCTATGACTTCTTCAAGGCGAAGTCGCCGCTGGGGAAGCGTTGGGGACCCGGTAATGCGGTCTTCCATTACCCCAACAATCAACCGGCCAACACGCAGTGGTATCACGACCACACACTCGGCATGACCAGGTCCAATGTCTACGCAGGACCGGCCGGGTTCTACCTGCTCCGCGGCGGACCCGACGACCTGCCGAAGGGCTGCTTGCCCGGGCCTCCGCCGCTGGTCGGGGACCGGCCGGGCACGCGTTACCACGAGATTCCGCTGGCCATCCAGGATCGCTCGTTCAACGACAACGGTTCGCTGTTCTATCCCGACAGCCGGGCGTTCTTCGACGGGTTCCAGGGCCCGTACGCCCCGGACAGTGACGTGCCACCGATCTGGAACCCAGAATTCTTCGCCAACACGATCGTCGTCAACGGGAAAACCTGGCCGGTGCTGAAGGTGGAGCCACGGCGTTACCGTTTCCGTCTCCTCAACGGTTGCGACTCCCGTTTCCTGATCCTCAAGCTGGTGTCAGACCCGTTGGGGCGGCGTCCTGTCTGCACGAAGCTGCCGCTCTGGGTGATCGGCGCAGAGGGCGGCTTCCTTCCCGCACCGGTCCGGCTCGACAGCCTGCTCATGGCGCCTGCGGAGCGGGCAGATGTGATCGTGGACTTCACTGGTGTGCCCGTGGGCACGGAGATCTTCCTGATCAACGAAGGCCCGGACGAGCCCTTCAACGGAGGCCAGCAGCCCTTCGCCGACCCCCGCACGACCGGTCAGGTCATGAAGTTCAAGGTTGTGCCACTCGCCTCCCATGACACCAGCACGCCACCCGACCGGCTGAGGCTCCCGAAGATCAGACCGCTGGGACGGACGACCAACACCCGCCAGTTGTCCCTCAACGAGGAGAACTCAGCCGACATACCGGATGTCGGCCCGGTCGAGGTGCTGCTTGGCACCGTGCAGGACGGCGCGCCGACCCCACTGGGGTGGGACGACCCGATCACCGAGAATCCGGCGTTGAACTCCGTCGAAGTCTGGGAAATATACAACTTCACGGCGGACGCGCATCCTATCCATATCCATGAAGTGCAGTTCCAGGTCGTCAACCGGCAGCGGATCGGTGGAGGCACCCGACCACCGGAACCATGGGAGGCGGGCTTCAAGGACACCGTCGTCGCCTATCCCGATGAGATCACCCGGGTGAAAGCGAAATTCGATCGGTCCGGCCTCTACGTATGGCACTGCCATATCCTCGAACACGAGGATAACGAGATGATGCGGCCCTACTTCATCGGGAAGATCCCTCCGCTACCGTCATAGGGCGAGACCACATAGCGGAATTCGGCGCCAGGTCAGCTGTCCTTTCGTTCACGCAACCCGACACCCCGGCGCCCGCTCGCCACGCCAACAGCGGCACGATCGGCGGCCCTATTTGGACGATGTGCCAACAGCTGCATCGTTCGTCATGGAGTCTTACTGGTGTGCTAGACCGATCACAACGGCATGAGTCGCTCCCGCGCCGGGGGCGGCTCATAGCCGTCTTCATCGCCCTCCTGGTGTCGCTCGGATGCTCCTCCGATGATCCCGCCCATCATCCAGGCATCTCGTCGGACTGGGCGAGCAGGCGTACCGGGAACGGCCCCCTGCTATCGGCACCTCCGAACGGATATTCCCTACGCCGGGACAAGGGGCAGATCTTCACCGACGGATGGATGTTGGTCTACAACGCTGGCGACGCTCCGGTGACCATCCTCAGCGTGACATCCGGCTGGAGAGGCAACGGCCTGCGCCAAATCGGCGTGATGATCGCAGACCCCAACCGTAGACCTGCCATGTTCCAAGCCGTCGACGGCTACCCGCCCCGGACGCTGCCCTTCAAAAACGCGTACCTCGGCCCCATCAAACCCGCGGAAGGCTACGTCATCCCACCCATCCCTCCGCAGGGAGGCGCCCAGAAGAAGAAGGGCTATCAGCTACTCATCGGCACCCAGGTGAACCAGGCCTCCGGGCGCAGTTCCCGGACCTACATCGAGATCCAGTACACGTACCAGGGACGCACCTACATCGACCGCTGGGTGAACACCATCGCCGTATGCACCCCCGCGGCCGGCCCGGAATGCCCACAGGAGTACGGGCAACAATAGAAGCCGCGTGACCCATTCACCGATAGCTGACCAAGACCCGAAATGACGCCGACCTCCGGCATTGTCTGCTACAGAGATTGAAGGCAAAGGTGTTTCGATCTCTGTGCGGTGGCCAGACCGGTGTGGGCCAGGAAGGCGTCCAGGAGACTGGGACGGTACTGCATCTGCTTGATGCCTGGCACGGATCACTGTGGTCGAGGGTGTGGGGGCCAAGTTGCCCAGGCCGCGTTTGAGATGCGACCAGGATGCGACCAGACGGACTCGACGGGGTTGGGCTCGGGCGCGTAGCTCGGTAAGTAGAAGATCAGGCGGGTGCGGCTTGAGTCACACCAGCCCGGCGAGGTTGACGCGTCCCGAGCCCTTGCCGGTGACGGTGACGGTGACCGTCGGAGTGTGTCCACAGCGAAGATCATGACCCCCTTTCAAGCAGTTGAGAGCCGGAATCCCACCGGGTTGACCTTGACGCCACGTCAATGTGTTCAATGTGGGCATGCGGATCGGAGAGCTGGCGGCGCTGGTCGGGGTGTCCACCCGGACCGTGCGCTACTACCACCACTTGGGCCTTCTCCCCGAGCCCGTACGGCTGGCCAACGGGTACCGCGAGTACCAGCTGCGCGATGCCGTGGCGCTGGCCCGGATACGGCGGCTGGCCGAGCTGGGGCTCTCGCTCGACGAACTGCGTGACGCGCTGGCCGAGGACGCGGGCAAGGACCTGCGCGAGATGCTCCTCGAACTCGACGCCGACCTGGCCAGGGAGCAGGAAGCGCTGGCCGCCAGGCGCGAACGGCTCGCCACCCTGCTCGCCCAGACCGATCCCGAGCCGGGCACGATGCTGACGCCCGACCTGGCGGCGACCCTGCACGACCTGGTGGCCGGAGGTTCGCGGGTGGCGGAGGTCGATCACCAACTGCTGACGCTGGTCGGCACCATGGCCGATCCGGCGGACCAGGCGCGGATCCTCGACCTGATGCGTCCCCTGATCGAGCCGGGGGCGCTGGCCCGGGGCAACGACCTCTACCAGCGGCTGGACGAGCTCGCCGACGCGGATCCCGGGGATCCTCGGGTGGCGGAGCTCGCTCGGGACCTCGCGGATCACCTTCCGGCGGAGATGGCGTCGATGATGGTCGCGGCCTACGGGGTGGATGATCGGTGGCTTTCCGCGTTGTTCGCGGAGATCTCGCCTGCTCAGGCGGAAGTCTTCAGGCTGCTCCTCGTCACGCTGAAGGGCCGCGCATGACCTCCTCGTCTCGCCCGGCTCGGGAAGCGGGCTTTGACTCAGGACAGGCGAAGGGACTCGGCCCGGGTGGGCTGGCTCCTGACGAAACGGCTTCCGAGTCGGCAGGAGCGGGCCCTGCGGGGCCGGATTCCAAGCGGGGTGGCGAAGGCCGGTCGGAGTCGCGTCCCGAGCTGGGGCGGGGAGGCTTGTCCGAGCCGGAATCCGAGGTAGGGCGGGAAGGCACGTCCGAACCGCGGCCTGAGTTGAGGCGGGGAGGCCCGTCCGAGCCGGGGTCCGAGGTGGGGCGGGGAGGCACGTCGGAGTCGCGGCCCGAGTTGAAACGGGAAGGCTCGTCCGAGCCGGAGTCCGAGGTGAGGCGAGAAGGCTCGTCCGAGGTGGGGCGGGGAGGCTCGTCGGATTTGGGGGTGAGTGGCGTATGAGGAAGGGGGGCGACGTGGGCTTGGTGGGTGGGTTGGTGAGGGTGGGGTGGCGGGTTCTGCGGTTTGAGGTGGATGGGCTTGGGGCCCTGGGGACGTGGGTGCTGCGGAGGCGGCACGGGGTCCCGGTGGGGGCGACGGCTCTGCCGTACATCAAGGAGCAGGCGTCTCTGCTGATGGTGCTGACGTTCGTGATGGTCGTGGAGACCGTGGCCGTGGATCTGATGCTCAACGCGGTCGGCGTGCCGATGGCGGTTCGCGGGCCGGTGCTGGTGCTGGACGTGTACGGGCTCCTGTTCGCGGCCACGTTCGCGGCGGCCTGTGCGACCCGGCCGCATGTGGTCACGCCTACGGAGCTGCGGGTGCGCTTCGGGACGTACATCGACGTGCGGGTTCCGCGCGAGCAGATCTCGGCCGTACGGCTGGCGCGTAACTACAACGAGCAGAGCATGGTGACCGTGGCGGACGGACGCCTCGTGGTGGCGATCTCGTCTCAGACCAACATCGCCATCGACCTCACGGAACCCATCACCGTGACCCGCCCCCTCGGGCGCCGCGCCCAGGTCACCGCGATCCGCTTCTTCACCGACGACCCCAAAACCGCCCTGTCCGCCCTCCGAACCCCCACCCCCATGCACTGACCTCTCCCCGCCACCCCGCGAAACACGACCCCGACCACTACGCCTGGCCCCGGGACTCCACCCGAGCACAACCCCCACACCATGTCCCGCAATCGTGGCGGGCCACCGTAACAGGCGCCGACCATCGCCATACACCAACCCACCGACCCGGCGCCTGGGACAACCACCGGGGTTGCCCACACCGAACCCGGCAGCCACCCCAGCGCCAGGAGGCCAACCCGTCCAGGCCGCCGTACTGGGCGCCGACCATCGGCGTACACCGACTCGCCGACCCGGCGCCCGGGGGAACCGCCGGGGCTGCCCACACCGAACCCGGCAGCCACCCCAGCGCCAGGAGGCCAACCCGTCCAGGCCGCCGTACTGGGCGCCGACCATCGGCGTACACCGACTCGCCGACCCGGCGCCCGGGGGAACCGCCGGGGTTGCCCACACCGAACCCGGCAGCCAGCCCCGCACCAGGAAGCCAACCCGGGCCAGACCGCCGCACCAGGCGCCGACCATCGACGTACACCGACTCGCCGACCCGGCACCTGAGAGAACCACCGGGATTGCCCGCGTCGAACCCAGCAGCCGGCCCGGCACCAGGAAGCCAACTCGTCCAGGCCGCCGCACCAGGAAGCCAACCCGGGCCAGACCGCCGCACCAGGCGCCGACCATCGACGTACACCGACTCGCCGACCCGGCGCCCGGGAGAACCGCCGGGGTTGACCACACCGAACCGGGCAGCCAGCCCGGCAAGGATGCCGTACTGGGCGCCGACCATCGACGTACACCCACCCGCCGACCCGGCGCCCGGGAGAACCGCCGGGGTTGACCACACCGAACCGGGCAGCCAGCCCAGCAAGGATGCCGTACTGGGCGCCGACCATCGACGTACACCCACCCGCCGACCCGGCGCCCGAGACAACCACCGGGGTTGTCCTCGTAGAACCCGGAAGCCAGCCCGGGCAAGGCTCCGGTACTGGGCGGCGACCTTCAGCGTACGTCGACTCGCCAACGTGGCGCCCGGGAGAACCGCCGGGGTTGTCCATGCCGAGCCAGGCAGCTGGCGCAGCACCAGGAAGCCTCGTCGCTGGGCTGAGGGCCGGGCTTCGGCGTGTGGCGGTTCTGCGGCGGTGGGGAGCGTTGGGTTTTTGGGGGTGGTGGGGGTGGGCTAGGTGGTGGTGAGGGTGGGGGGTTCGGTGGTCGAGGTGGGGGGTTCGGAAGTGGGGGGTTCGGAAGTGGGGGTTTGGTGGTGGGGAGGAAGGCGGCGGTTGAGAGGAGGAGGGTGGTGCCGGCTGCCAGTAGGGAGGTGGGGACGCCCAGGAGGGTGGCTGTGGGGCCGCCGAGGGCTACGCCTATGAGCATGAAGTTGACCATGACGGTGTTGAGGAGGCCTACGCCTCGGCCGCGGAGTTCTGCTGGGAGGTCGCGTAGGAGGGTGTTGGCCAGGGGGGCCTGGTAGAGGTTGGCGCAGAGGCCTAGTAGGAGGGACCAGGCCGCGATCAGGGGGAGGGCGGGTGACTGGCCGAGTAAGGCGGGGGTGAGGAGGGCCGCGCCGAAGAGGGCGATGGTGGCCAGGAGGGTGCGGGGGGTGGCTCCGAATCGTTTGATCAGGGGTGGGCCCGCCAGGGCGCCCAGGATCGCGCCGGCCGCGAAGAGCGCCTGGGCCGCGCCGTACTCCAGGGCGGGCAGGTGGAAGACGGTCAGGAGCAGGGCGTTGAAGTTCGTCGTGAACAGGCCCGTCACCAGCGTGACGGGGATGAGCAGGGCGAAGAGCAACCGCAGAGAGCCGATCGCGAGGACGCCGCGGACGCCCGTGCGCAGGGATCTCCAGTACGGCTCGGCCGCGGCGCGGACGTGGGTGCTCTGTTTCAGCACGCCGAGGCTGCCTAGCAGGGCGGCGGAGACCACAAAAGTAGCCGCGTTGAGGCCGAGGACGACGGGGACGCTGCCGATCGCCACCAGCAAGCCGCCGAGAGCGGGGCCGAGCAGGTTGACCGTCTGGTTCGTGCTCTGGAAGAGGGCGACGGCGGCGGGGATGCTGTGGTTTCCGACGAACTGAGGGATCGCGGTGATGCGTGCCGTCTCGAAGACCGCCTTGCCCACGCCCTCCAGCAGGATCAGGGCCAGTAGCGGTCCGATCGAGTCGAGCACGGGGATCATCGCGAGCACGACGGGCACGCGTACCAGGTCGGCGCCGATCAGCAGCCGGCGGGTCGGCAATCGGTCGGCCAGCGGGCCCACGAACGCGCCGAGCACTCCGGACGGCAGCAGCTGCGTCAGCACGACCAGCGAGATGACCACCGGGCTGTCGGTCAGGCGGGCGGCAAGGAAGATCAGGGTGACGCGGGTCATCGCGTCGCCCAGGAAGGAGATGACGACGGCCAGCCAGTACCGGAGGTAGGTGCCGTCCTTGAGCAGGTCGATCATCGTGCGCCTGACGGTATTCGAAGGGCACGATGATCGGGCCGGCTTACGCCTCTCGCGGATCCGCTGAGAGCGCACAGACCCGGCCGGCGGGAGTCGCGGCCGAGGGACATCGCCGGGCTGACGCGGCCGAGGGACATCGCTGGCTAGCGCGGCCGCAGACGAGGGACGTGGCCGGATGGCGGCGGTCGCGGCAGAGGTGCGTCGCGGGCTGGCGCGGCTGGTGCCGAGGTACGGAGCCAGTTAGTGGGGGTTGCGGCCGAGGTAGGTCAGGAGGTGGTCGCTCGGGGTGGGGCGGGGCGGGAGCGTTGTTGGGAAAGCGAAGCGGTGGGGGCGGTCCGCGGCCGTCACGAAGAGCGGGACCAGGTCGAGGAGTTCCTCGGCCATCCTGGGCGGGATCGGGCGGGGTCGGCCGCATGCGCTGGCAACGTCCCAGCCGTGCACCGCGACCTCGATCGCACCGATGCCCGCCACGATGACCGCGTCCAGCGAGCGGTCGCCGATCGAGACCGCGTGCGCCTGCTTGGCCGCCGCCCACGCACCGAGCAACCCGCACGCCCGCGCTCGCAACGACCCGACCACCGCAGGCACCACCCGAACGATGGCCGAGTCACCCTCGCCTCGAGCAGCCGAACCCGGAATGCCCGGCTCCATGGAGTCCGTGGGAGCCGGAACCGGAATGCCCGGCTCCACGGAGTCCGTGGGAACCGGAGCGCCCGGTTCGACGAAGTCCCGGGGAACCTGAGGCGGAACACCCGGCGTGGCCGAATGCGGAACACCCGGCTCGACGAGGTCCGGGGTAACCGGAAGCGGAACACCGGGGGTGGCCGAATGCGGAACACCCGGCTCAATGAGGTCCGGGGTAACCGGAAGCGGATCACCGGGGGTCAATGAGACGGGCCCGGGGGTGGCGCACTCCGACAGGGCCGCCAGGGAGTCGTCCATGTGGTCGAGCAGGGCCGCCAGGTCCCACCTCGCGCAGGGGGTGGGGAAGGTCAGGTTCTCGGGGGTGACCAGGTTCAGGCTGCCGAGCGTGTAGGCAAGCGCCCGCTCGAGCAACGCCACGCCACCGGCCAGCGCCGCCGCGGGGTCCCCGGTCATGATCCGTCCCGCCGTACTGTCTCCGTCATGTCAGCCTCCTCGCTCATACAGACTCCGCGGAAGGCGCGAAATCATCGGCGAGAGCGGGGAAAAGCGCCCGGGCGACCCTCTCGCCCGGGCGCCGTGGAGGGGTCAGGCGCGGCGGCGCAGCAGGTGGATGGTGAAGATGGCCGCCGCGAGGGCGAGGGTCCCGAGGACCCACGGGAGCAGGGGGTTGGCGGGAGCCTGAGGCGCGTAGCCGCCCGCGTAGCCGTCGAGGGCGTAGGAGGAGCCGGGGAGCTTGTCACCGTAGCGTTGCTGGACCAGGCGCTGGTAGGTCGCGACGGGGACGGGGTTGGAGCCGGTGGACTGGACGGCTTCCTGGTTGAGCGGGTGGACCTGCCCGTCTCTGAGGGCGTACCACGCGTTGAGCTGGGGCTCGCGGAAGACGGTGCCTGGTTGGGCGGCGTACTGCTGCTCGTCGCTGCCGCTCGCGATGTTGCTGACCACCCAGGTGCCCGCCTTGATGCGGGTCGTCCAGATGGAGGCCGTCTGGCCGTCGGGGGCGGTGGCCTGGGTGGCGAGGAAGGCGAAGCGGGCTATCTGCTGCGACTGGCCGGAGACGAAGGCGGGGTTGAGGTCGTTGACCGTGACCGTGGGGCCGTCGACCTGCGCCGCCACGGGTGCCACGCGATCCTTGGCGGGCTGGCCGTGGGTGGCGAAGAACTTGCCGACCGTGTCACGCGCGCCGACGGCCGCCGCCCTGGCCTGGGCCACGTCGGACGGCGTGGGGTCGGACGGATCGGCCCAGGCCGCGGAGGCGGGCACGAGCAGGAAGAGGACCGCTGCGAGTAAGGGCAGGAGCTTCATGACGGCCTCCTTCACGCGCCGATGTAGTCGAGTGAGTGCGTCCAGAACCACGAGTTGTTCGAGACGTAGTAGTTGTAGGTGGCCCAGTTGTAGCGCGTGCTCGACGGCCACGGATTGCCCCAGTACACCCACGACTGGCTCTTGTCGTACCCGTAGATGACCTCCATGTGCCCGCCGCCGCTGGTCCACTGGATGCGCGCCATGATCGGCCGCCCGGCGTCGATCTCCCGGACGATGGCCGCGTACGTCAGGTAGTCGTAGACGTAGCTGCCGGGGCTGATGCCGATCTTCCTGAAGGCGGTCTGGTCGTTGCCGAGCGTGGCCTGGTTGTTCGGGCAGCTGGAGTTGACGTTCCTGTTGAAGGCCAGGTTGCAGAACTGGTTCTGGCTGTAGGAGTAGCCGTGGTAGGCGGCGACGGAGTTGCCGGTGGCGGCCCAGCACCAGTTGGAGTACTCCTGGGCCTGCTGGGTGAAGTCGAGGCGGTACCAGGTGTAGGCGTGGGCGGGCGCGGAGGTGGCCAGCCATGTGGCCGCCGCCAGCGCGAGGGCCACGGCGAGGCGGAACATAGGCGCTCCTTCGATGGGGGGTGTGCATCGGATGGTCGCCGTGCCTGTCCCGCCGTACAAGCTGTCGCAACAGCACCTGACAGATCCATGTGAATGCCGACATTTCGTGGCCTGACCTGACTGATGACGTAGCTGTGGAAATCTGTGAACATTCACATGTGGCCGATGAGCTCCACGCGGCACTCCGGTCCGGCCCGTTCCACGTCGCGCTGCGGGCCGCCGTCGAGGCGCGTGGCCTGACCCTGGAGCGGCTGCGCCACCGGCTCGCCCAGCGGGGGCTCCAGGTGGGGGTGAGCAGCCTCAGCTACTGGCAGCACGGCACCCGGCGGCCCGAGCGCGAGGAGTCGTTACGCGCCGTACGCGCTCTGGAGGAGATCCTCGAGCTGCCGCCCCGCTCGCTGATCGAGCTGCTCGGCCCGCCCCGCCCGCGCGGCCGCGGGCCTGGTGTGGCGTACTCGACGATCCTGCGGCATGCCCGGGTGATCGCCGCTCTGCTCGACGAGCTCGACGCGGTGGCGGACGACCGGCGGCTGCACATCGCGGGCATGTACGAGTCGCTGCGCATCGGCGCCGACCACAGCACGGACTCGCGCGAGACCCTGCAGGTGGTCCAGGCGCACGAGGGCGCCGCCGACCGCTACATCATGATCTACCGGGGCGATCCAGGCTGCGACGTCGAGCGGGTGACGGTGGACGCCCTCGAGGACTGCCGGGTCGGGCGGGTGCGCAGGGACGCGTCGACCGCCCTGCTCGTGGCCGAACTGCTCTTCGACCGGGCGCTCGCCGTCGGGGAGACCCACGTGTTGCGCTACCGCATCCGCGACGCGAGCGGCGCCGAGTCGACCGACTACGAGCGCGGATTCCGCTTCCCCGCCGGACAGTACGTCCTGCGCGTCGCCTTCGACCCCGCGGCGCTCCCGGTCCGCATCCACCGCTTCTCCCAGCGCGGCCCCGGCGCCGGCGAGCACACCGCGGCCGACCTCACCCTCAACGCCCACCACGCCGTCCACCTGACGGCCGCGGCCCTCCCACCCGGCCTGATCGGCATCCGCTGGTCCTGGCCGTAGCGGGGAAGAAGCCGTAGCGGGGAAGAAGCCGTAGAGAGAAGAAGCCGTAGCGGGAACCATCCGGGCGCCGGCGCGGTATGGATGGCATGAGGTGGATGGTGATCGGCGCGGTGGTGCTGACGGCGGCAGGTTGCACGGGTGGCGCGACGGTGAAGGCGACTCAGCCGGGTCACGCGGCCGGGGAGGCGACCCAGGCGGCTCCCGAGACTGCGAGCGCGTCTGCCAGGCCGGTGGCGGGTGGGTGCTCGGGAAGTCAGGTGGTGCGTACCGGAGGGCTTCCTGAGGTGCGAGGGGCGGCGCAGGGGGCCGAGTTGTGGGGCCTGCTCTTCGCGAATCCGCCGTTCCAGCACGGCAAGGAGATCAAGATCGTCTGGCGGATGACCGGCGACGGACCGCTGCGGGCGAGTGCGGCACTGCCCGACGGGACGCGGGCCCGCCTGGCCTGGGGGCCCGAGGAGCACGGCGGGTCGACCTGGCACAAACCCGGTCAGGAGTGGGGCACAGGATTCGTCTTCCCCAAGGCGGGATGCTGGCGGGTCCAGCTGACGAGGACCAGCGGATCGGGATATGTCGACCTAAGGGTGAAGTGAGCGGTCTATGAAGGCCGTGACGTCACCGAGGACCTCGTCCTTGTTGGTCTCGTTGAAGACCTCGTGCCGCGCCCCGTCATAGACGCGCTCGGTCAGCGAGCTGCCGCGGATCGCCTCCACGCCGGTACGGCTGGCCGCGAGCGGCACCAGCGCGTCGTCCGAGCCGTGAACCCAGAGGGTGGGCAGCGAGCCGAGGGAGCCGCCCTTCGCGATGGCCTCGATCGTCGCGGCGAACGCCTCCAGGGTGGGCCGTTTGAAGGGCCCGTGCCAGACCAGCGGGTCGGCGGCGTAGGCCTCCCCCACCGCGGGGTCGCGGGAGAGCGTGGCCGGGTCGATCGGGATGTCGGGGATCTCCTCCAGGGCCAGGAGCGCGGGGATGACGTCCCACTGGCCGATCACCGGGCCGGAGAGCACGAGCGCCGCCAGCCCCGAGCCGTACCGCTGGGCGTAACGGGCGGCGATCATGCCGCCCATCGAGTGGCCGATCACCACGACGGGCACGCCGGGGTGGTCGGCACGGGCGCGCTCCTCGACCAGGTGGACGTCGCCGACCACGTCCTCGAAGTCCTCGATGAGCACCCGGTCACCCGCCGACCTGCCATGACCCATGTGGTCCACGCCGTAGACGGCGGCGCCGTGCCGTACCAGGAAGTCCGCGACGTGCTCGTAGCGGCCGAGGTGCTCGCCGTACCCGTGGACGAGGATGACGGCGTAGCGGGGGTGGTCGTGGGGCCACTCGCGGGCGGCGAGGTCGCCGTGGGTGCCGGTGAAGGTGTGCTCGCGCGCCATGTGACCTCCCGTGGATCAGCGGGAGCGTACGCCGCCAAACCCGGACGAGTCCAGATATGACACGGCTTGTATGAAAATGTTGTGGCACTGGTGACAAGAGATGCGAAAACTGTTTTAATCCGACGCTAGGTGGCGCAAGCCCCGTATGACCGAATTTCCGTGAGTCTGGAAAGGCGGCCCCGTGGGAGCTCCAAGTGGCGAAGTAGTCGTCACGGGCGGTCTCGGATTTATCGGCTCACACCTGGTGGACGCCTATCTGGCGGCCGGACACCAGGTCAGGATCATCGACTCGAACGCGGGCGCGGTCATCGACGGCGAGGACTACGACGCGAACCCCCACTGCACCGTCATCAGGCAGCGCGTGGAGGACTACCTCACCCAGGGCGGCGGCTTCGACGGAGTCGACCGCGTCATCCACGCCGCCTCCTACGTCGGCCCTGCCAGCATCCTGTCCAGGGCGGGCAGGCTCGGCCACGACATCATCGGCAGCACGGCCCCGGTCATCGAGGCGTGCATCGCGGCCAGGGTGCCGCTGTGCGTGTTCAGCTCGGCCGAGGTCTACGGCCGCAGCGGCGTGCTGGACGAGAAGGACGACATCGTCGTGCCGACCCAGTACAACACCCGCATCGAGTACGCCGTCGCCAAGACGCTGGCCGAGGCCATGGTCTCCAACAGCAGGCAGCACGGCTTACGTGGCATCGTGATCCGCCCGTTCAACGTGGCGGGCGCGCGGCAGTCGCGGGCCGGCGGGTTCGTCATGCCGACCTTCGTCCAGCAGGCCCTGGCGGGCAGACCGATCACCGTCTTCGCCGGCGGCGAGCAGGTCAGGGCGTTCATCGCGGCCGACGACCTGACCAGGTTCCTGATCGAGCACATGGACGCCGCGCTCGACACCGACGACATCATCATCAACGTCGGCAACCCGGGCAACGCGGTCACCATCATGGAGCTGGCCGAGCGGGTCAAGAGCCTGCTGGACAGCCCGTCGCCGATCGTCGGCGTCGACGGGCGCAGCGTCCACGGCCCGCACTACGCCGAGGCTGAGTCCTTCCACAAGATCCCGGCGCTCCGGGCGGCGATCGGCCTCGGCTGGCAGCCGAAGGTGCCGCTCGACGAGCTGATCATGAGCACGGCCGACTACTACCGCGCGCGCGAGGACCGAAGGGCAGTGAATGCGCCGCTATGACCGCGTACTAGTCATCTCTCCGCACGCCGACGACGAAGTCCTGGGCTGTGGCGGCCTGCTGGCCGCCCAGTCCGCCGCGGGCGCCGACGTCCACATCCTCTACCTGGCCGTGGACGGCATGCACCACTACGGCCTCGACGGCGCCACCACCTACGAGCAGCGCCTCGACGAGATCGAGAGCGTCCGCGAGACGCTCGGCTTCACCTATGAGATCGCCTACGGTGACCGGGACCTCACCGAGCGGCTCGACACGCTGCCGAGGCGGGAGCTGGTCGACCTGTTCGAGCGCGCGCTCAACGAGCGGCGCCCGGATCTGCTGCTGGTGCCCAGCTTCGCCGACTATGACCAGGATCACCGCGCGGTGTTCGACGCCGCCTTCGCCGCGGCCCGGCCGATCGCGCCGCAGTTCGGCAAATGGCTGGTGCCGAATGTCTTCATGTACGAGATGTCGAAAATTCAATGGGCGTCGGAGCCGATGCCCCGGCACACCGTATATTGCGACATAACCCGATTTATCGAGACTAAGTTGGTGGCGTTGCGGGGCTACAAGTCGCAGTACCGGCCATCCCCCCACATCAGAAGCGAGGAGTCGGTGACGGCCCTGGCCACGCTCCGCGGAGCGGAGATCGGAGTGCCCCACGCCGAGGCATTCGGCGTCCTCAGGGAGGTCCTTTGAAGACGTTCGCGTTCGCCACCGGGATGGAGTTCGCGGCGCCCGCCGTGGACGTGCTGGCCGAGCAGGGGACTCCCCCGGCGCTGCTCATCGGGTATCCGCCGTCGCTGCAGCACCGCTCCGGTTACGCCCCGCTCCAGGAGGCCTCGGTACGGCACGGCATCCCCTTGCTGGAGACCGCCGACATCAACGACGGCCGGGCCTATGACGAGGTGATGGGCCGCGGGATCGACCTGCTGGTGGTGGCCGGCTGGTCGCAACTGGTGCGCGATCCGTTGCTGTCGCTGCCGCCGCTGGGCGCGATCGGGCTGCACCCGACCAGGCTGCCCGAGGGGCGCGGGCGGGCGCCGCTGCCGTGGACGATCATCAAGGGCCTGGACACCAGCGCGGTCAGCCTGTTCTACCTGGACGCGGGTGCGGACACGGGCGAGATCATCGCGCAGCGCGAGTTCTCCGTCAGCCGGCGCGACGACGTGAGCGAGGTCTACCGCAAGGTCACCGAGATCAACATCGAGCTGCTCGCCAAGTACATCCCGCTGCTGCTGGCCGGGCAGGTGGTGGCCAGGCCGCAGCCGTCCGGCGGGTCCTGGTGGGAGCGGCGCCGCCCCGAGGACGGGGTGATCGACTGGTCCAGGCCCGCGAGCGAGATCTACGACTGGGTACGCGCTCTCGCCGCCCCCTACCCGGGCGCGTTCACCTCCTTCGGCGGCAGGCGGCTGTGGGTGCACACGGCCGACCTGGTCGGGTGGGGAGAGACCCAGGCACCGGCGGGCACGATCCTGGCGCCCGTGTGGTCGACCGGTACGGCCGGCGTTCTCGTCGCCTGCGGCGAGGGGCTGCTGGTGGTGCGGTCGGTCCAGTGGGAGGGCGAGGACCGGCGTGACGCGCTGGCGATGCTGGAGTCGGGCGAGCTTCCGGCAGGCGCATGCCTGGGCACGTGAGGCTCACCGGCGCCGTGATGGCGCACCCGAAGCGGCGGGACGCGGCCGCGCGGCTGGCCGGTGACGTGCTCGACGTGGTGACCGATCCCGACCCAGGCGGGCGGCCGTCGGCCTTCAGGACCTCGCTGCTGGCCTGGTCGAGCGTCCCCGCGGATTCCACCCATCACGTGCTGCTGCACGACGACATGGTGCTCTCCTCGGGGTTCTTCGAGCGGGCGGAGCGGGCCGCCGCGGCCCTGCCGGGCGCGGCGCTCGCCCTGTTCGCCTTCTGGAACTCCAGGAACGGCGCGGCCGTGCGGATGGGCGCGCTGGCGGGGGCGCGGTGGGTGCCGGGGGCGGCCGAGTACACGCCGGTGGCGGCGCTGATGCTGCCGCGCGAGGTGGCGGCCGGGTACGTCGAGTGGGCCCGCGACAGAGGCGACACCTGGCCCGACGACGTGCTGATGGGCCGGTACCTGCGCCAGGCGGGCGTGCCGGTGTACGTGGCGGTGCCCAGCCTGGCCGAGCACGAGGATCTGGCGAGCCTGGTGGACAACGACTTCCAGGGGCTGCGCCGCTCGCCGTGCTTCGTCGCCGACGACCCGGTGACGGGCGAGGACGTGCTGCCCGAGCTGCCGGTGATCCCCTTCCTCAAGCGCGGGGTGGCCCAGTGCGCGATCGGCGGGCGGGACGTGCTGTGCGAGGACTACCTCGACGGGCTCGGGCTCTCGGTGCGGGGGAAGTCGCAGCTGTGGATCACGGCGTTCACCATGGGCGTCGCGCACGAGGGCGACCTGGCCGAGGCAGGCCTGGTGGACAGGGCACTGGCCACGATGGGGCCCGGCGGCTACTGCCACGCGATGGGGTCCAGGGAACTGGGCGGCAGGGCGCAGGCGTGGCTGGCCGAGGCGCGCGACGGGCTGGAGGCGGGGCTGGCCGCGAGGCCGCGTCCAGCGGGTCGCGGGTCCGTGACGGTCACGGGCGAGCCGGGGTTCGTGCGGGACCACCTCGTCCACGCGCTGGCCGACCGGGGATACCAGGTGGCCGAGGGCGGTTCGTCACGGGTCAGGGTCGGCGCCTCGGAGATCGTCGTGAACGACGCCGTGGTGCTGCGGCTCGGCGAGGTGTACGGGCCGGGGATGCCGCAGCGCGGTCCCGTGGCCGAGCTCGTCCTCCAGTCGTCGCTCAACCGGCCGCTGCGGGCTCGGGGGCCTGCCGTACAGCTCGTGCACGTCCGCGATGTGGCGCGGGCCGTGATCGCGGCCCTGGAGACGGGAGTGACGGGCACGTTCGACGTCGCGGGCGCCGCGCCCGTGCCGCTGCCCGAGCTCGCCGAGGCGGTACGGCGAGCGGTGCGGCCCGTGGCCTCGCAGGTGACCTCCGCCGGGGAGCCCGCCCGGGTCATGGACGTGCGGCCCGCCGCCGAGCGGCTGGGCTGGCGGCCCGAGGTGGACCTGGACTACGGGATCCACCACTACGCCCAGTGGCTGGCCTACCGGAGCGACCGCGGCTGAGCGGCTCAGGCGAGGGGCCGCCAGAGGAGGCGGCCACCCGGGTGGGCGCCGACGAGGTGGCCGAGGGACGCGGCCAGCACGGTGCATCCCCCGGCGGGGGCGATCTCCTGCCAGGGGGTGTGGTCGCGGGCGACGGGCCTGGAGAGCACGCTGTCGCCAACCATGGCGTACAGGCGCCCGTTCATGGCCGTCAGGCTCGTCGCCCGCGGGATCGCGGCCCCCTCGAGGCGGGTCCAGGTGGGGTGTGGCAGGTCGCGGATGGGCAGGTGCCAGAGGTCGTCCCCGGCGAGGGCGAACAGGCTCTCGTCGGCGGCGGCCAGCCCGATCGTCCCTTCGGGGGCCCGGCTGACGTCCTGCCAGCCGGTCCGCGCGTCGGCCGGGTCCCGGTAGCGGATCGTGCCGTCGGGCGCCACGCCGTACAGGCCTGCCGGGGGGCCGCCGTGGGCCTCGCGCGGGGAGGCCAGGGCCACCGCGTCGGTCTCGTCGACGGTGCGCCAGCGCAGGTTCTGCCCGGACAGGTCGCGCACCCGCAGCGTGCCGTCCGCGCAGGCGGCGTAGAGGCGCCCGTCGCACACGACCATCGCCCGGGGCGCCGGCCCGTGATTCCCGATGGGGCCCGAGAGCGGGGCGGCGGGGGTGCGGCCGATGGCGTCCCAGGTGGGGGTCCGCGCGTGTGAGAGGCGGTCGAGGACGTTGCGGGTGACGCGGGCCACGACCGGGTCGTGCAGGGTGTTGCCCCAGTTGATGGTGGCCGCGTTGAAGACCGTGCCCGCGCCGAGGCGGTGGATGCCCATGGTGGCCGCGCCGCCCTTGCCGTACCTGCGCCAGTGCGACAGGTCCGCGGCGGCGAGCACCACGAACGACGGCGGGGTGCCGTCGCGGCCGGTGGCCCGTGGCACGCCCGAGACCCACTCCAGGTCGGCGGCGTCCGTCTCGTAGCCGAGGGCGCCCAGGCCGAAGGTGTCGCCGTCGCGCAGGCCGGTGCCCTCGAACACCCAGTGGTCGCTGAAGTGCGCGGTGTAGGACTCGGTGGCCATGACGCGGGAGTCGACCCAGCAGCCGGCGCCGTTGCGGAAGCTGACGCCGGTGAGCGTGTTCTCCGGGCGGTTGACGGGTTCCGACGGCCACTCGACCGTGGTCCTGGAGCGGTCCTCGACGGGGTCGGCGGCGGCGTCGCGGTAGCAGACCATGGTGCGCGCGTCGTCCTCGAAGCGGACCTGCCACCAGCAGGTGTTGCCGGAGAGGACGGCGATGTTCCCGCCCTGCCTGGCGAAGGCCTCGGCCGCGTCGCGCATCTCCCACGACCAGTACTCGTCGTGCCCGTTGATCACCAGCAGCCGGTAGCCGCCGAGCAGGGCGAGCCCGTCGCGGTGCAGGTCGAGCCCCGAGCAGTAGTCGACGTCGTACCCGGCGGGGCCGAGCCAGCGCAGCAGCCCGAGCTCCCACTCCTCGATCTGCGGCCCGGCGCCGGGCCGGTCGAGGCTGACCTTGACGGCGCGGTCGGGCTGCTCCGACTGGTAGAGGCCCTCCCCTGGGACCCCGGGCCGGTTGTAGGCCTCCCAGGTCGGGAACGGCACGGACACCACGATCGGCGACGTGGGCACGGTCGGCCGCACCACGACGTAGGCGTCGCCCGCCCGGTAGAGGGAGCTGGGCCAGTCGCGGCCGACCTTGAGCGTCCACGACTCGCCCTGCACGTCCTCCTCGTGCACGGTTCGTCCGGACGGGACGTCGGTCACGGTGACGCGAGCCGTACCGGGGGGAACGCGCAGGTGCAGCGAGTCGCCCTGGAGGACGGAGTGCAGGCTCATCGGGCGGCCTCCTCGACCAGCAGCGATTCCAGGTCGAGCAGGTAGGCCTCGATGCCGGGCGGCGCGAGCAGGGCGGTGTCGGCGTAAAGGGAGACCTCCATCCGGTCGGGCTCGCCACCGATGTGCAGGCGGAAGTCGCAGACGTTGCGGTCCATGGCGTCGGTCCAGGCCAGCTCGGTGGGCCGGGCCGGCACGTCGAGCGGGGCGTCGCGGTGGACGAGGCGCTGGTCGTTGAAGCACCCGAAGGACCTGACCTCAGGACCCATCGGCGCGGCCATCGCCTCCATCGCGTAGGGGTCGTAGCGGGCCTGGCGGTAGGCGCGCACCGCCGTGCTCCAGGCGTGCCGGTACGGGTCCGGGTCCTTGAGGTCGAGCACCACCAGGGCCTCCTGCGAGACCGTGGAGACCACGTCGGGCAGCGTGTGCCGGTTGTTGACGATCACCCGCATGCCGCAGTGGCGCTGCCCGGTGAGCCCGCCCGCGAGCCGCACCGCGGCCGCCAGCAGCACGGTCGAGGAGCTGACCCCTTCGCGGGCGGCCACCGCCTGGGAGGCGACCGCCAGCGCCGTCGAGCGCATGGTCGCCTCGCGGAAGCGCGGTTCTCCTGCCGGACCTCCGAGAGGGCCGATGGGATCCATGCGCCGGTATTCGGACGACCAGAAGTCGAGCGCGGCGCCGGAGACCCGCCGGCCTTCCTCGGAGTGCTGCCAGGCGGCCAGCTCCCTGGGCGTGGCCGAGGTCGCCCCGGGCAGCGCGTCGCGGATCAGCAACAGCCGCAGGTCCCGGACGATGAGGTCGGCGGCGTGCCCGTCGGCCGCCAGATGGCACAACACAATGGCGAATTGCCGGACATATCCCCCATCGACAGTCAAGGCGACCTTTATCGGCCATTCCTCGAAATAGCGGAACGGGGTCGCGGCGAGGCGGTCCGCTGCCTGCTGGGCGGGTTCGGTGACCAGCTCGATCGGCGGGTCCGCGCTCTCATGCACGACCTGCCGCAGGTCATGCCCCATGCGGGTGCGCAGGGCCTCGTGCCGGGCGACCAGCCGCCCGATGGCCAGCAGCGCCCGGTCCACGGTGACGGGCCGCTTGGGCGCGTCGAAGACGCGGGCGATGTTGAGGTACTGCTCCTGTGGGCGGGCGCCCTCGACGGCGCGCCAGATGTCCTGCTGACCCCAGGTGAGCGGCGCGTCAAGCATGCTGCCGGAGGTAGGCCGCGAGCTCGTCCAGGCTGTCCAGCGCGGCCGGGTCGAGCTCCACTCCGAACTCCGCCTCGACCAGGTCGATCAGCCGGAGGAAGGCGAGCGAGGTGACCCCGAGATCGGTCAGCCTGGCCTGCCCGGCCAGCACGTCGAAGGGCTCCACCTCGCCGTCCGTGGCCTTCGCGATCATGTCTGCGAGCCGTTCACGGAGTTCCACCAGGTCATACCCTCCCTAATCAGGGAATTTCGGGCCGAGTGTGTCACGTGGGGCCTGACTGCGGCAAGCGGCTGGTGGTAAGGGGTTGACGCATTTGTGCATTTTTTCTAGCGTCTTGCGGCAGCCCGAAAATTAATTCTGGGGGTGGTTCTCTCGGCCCTTCCGGTCCCCACTCTCCTCACGGAACGAGCCGCCGCCGATCCCGGCCACGAGGCGCTCGTCGTCGCGGGAGTGGGCAGCCTGACCCTCGCCGAGTGGGACGAGCGCTCCGACGCCGCCGCCCGCGGCCTCCTCGAGCGGGGCTTACGCCGGGGCGACCGGGTGGCGCTGGTGTTCGCCGCCCGCGACTGGATCGACTACGCCGTGACCTGGATGGCGGTGCTCAAGGCGGGCGGGGTGGCGGTTCCGCTGTCCGACCGGCTGGCCGAGCCCGAGCTGGCCGCGCTCGTCCGGGACTGCGGGGCCGCGATGACGCTGCGCGAGGCCGTCGAAGGACCGCCGGGCCCGGCGGGCGTGGACCTCGATCCGCTGGCTCCCGCGCAGATCCTCTACACCTCGGGCACGACCGGCCGGCCCAAGGGCGTGACCGCGAGCCATGCGAACCTCAGCTCGCCCCCGGTCCATCCCAAGCGCCGCCCTTTCGCCCATTCGCGGCACCTGGTGCACGCCTTCCCGATCGGGACGAACGCCGGGCAGGTCATGCTCATGCACGCGCTGACCGCCGCTCCGACCGTGGTCACCACGCCGCTGTTCACCCCCGCGAGGTTCGCCGGGCTCATCCAGGCCCACGCCGCGGGCACCGTCTTCGTCGTGCCCGCCATGGCCATCGAGCTGCTCGGCGCCCGGGTGCACGAACGGTTCGACCTGTCGAGCGTGCTGCTGCTCGGCTCCGCGGCCGCCGCGCTGCCGCCCAGCGTGGCCGCCGAGCTGGCCGCGGCCTTCCCGAACGCCACCGTGGCCAACTACTACACCTCGACCGAGGCGGCCCCCGCCCAGACCATCATGATCTACGACCCCGAGCGTCCCGGGGCCCTGGGCCGCCCGGCGGGCGGCAGCCGGCTGAAGGTCGACGAGGACGGCGAGGTCTGGCTCAAGGCCGCCGCCCATCCCCGCGCCTACCTGGGCGGTGACCGCGACACCTTCCGCGACGGCTGGGTGCGCATGGGCGACCTGGGCTACCTCGACGACGAGGGCTACCTCTACCTGCTCGACAGGGAGAGCGACGTGATCAAGTCGGGCGCCTTCAAGGTCTCCACGCTGCAGGTGGAGGCGGCGCTGCACGAGCACCCCGCGGTGGCCGAGGCGTCGGTCTTCGGGATCCCGCACCCGGTCATGGGCATGGCCGTCGCCGCGGCCGTGGTGGCCCGCGCGCCGCTGAGCCTGCCGGACGTGCGGGCCTTCCTGGCGGTACGGCTGGCGCGGCACGAGCTGCCCACCCGGCTGCTCACGGTGGACGCACTCCCACGGAACACCTCAGGAAAAGTCGTGAAAACGGAACTGCGCCGGATGGCAGAGGAGTGAGCATGGTCCTGGCGTCGCAGGCGCAGCACGGGATGTGGATCACCGAGGTGATGCACGGCACCGGCTACCACATGCCCTTCGCCCTGTGGTTCGACGGCCCGCTGGACGAGCCGGCGATGCTGGCCGCGTGCGAGGCGGTCCTGGCCAGGCACCCGATCCTGCGTTCCGCCTTCGAGGAGCGCGACGGCGACCTGCACATCGTGCCCGCCGCCGACCCGCCGGCCGCCGGGCTCGTGGCGGACGACGGGCCCTTCGACGTGGCGCGCGGGCCGCTGGCCCGCTTCACGCTCACCCGCGTCTCCCCAACCAGGCACCGGCTGCTGTTCGTCGCCCACCACCTGGTCTTCGACGGGGTCTCCAAGGACCTGCTGGTCGCCGACCTCGCCCGGGCCTACGCGGGTGCCACGCTCACGCCGCGGCCCATGCCGTACGGCCAGGCCGCCCCGATCCCGCCCGATGCCGTCACGTACTGGAAGGAGCACTGGCGGGAGAGCCCCGCCGTGGTGATCGACGGGCAGCCGGTGGCGCCGCGGACCGGCAACCCGGAGACGGTGGAGGTC
Organism: Nonomuraea sediminis; assembly: GCF_018531495.1. Taxonomy (GTDB): domain Bacteria; phylum Actinomycetota; class Actinomycetes; order Streptosporangiales; family Streptosporangiaceae; genus Nonomuraea; species Nonomuraea sediminis. The sequence goes on along the minus strand of NZ_JAHDTI010000004.1, from coordinate 633,865 downwards.
ACGCTCGACCTGCCCGGCCTGGCGGAACTCACCAGGTTCGAGGTGTTCCTGGCGGGGGTGCACGCGCTGCTCCACAGGTACGGCAACGCCGAGGCGGCCGTGGCGGTGGCCATGTCCACCAGGGACGAGCGGACCCGCGACGACATCGGCATGTTCGCCACCGAGCTGCCCTTCTACTCCGCTCCCGGGCAGACGCTGCGGGAGCTGGCGACCGAGCTGCGGGCGCGGGTGCGGGAGGTGAACGCCTTCCGCGACGTGCCGCCGGCGCGGGCGGTCGGCGGGATCAGGCCGCGAGCCTCGCTCGCACCGGTGTCGGTCAGCTACCGGCGGCGCGCCCCGGATCCCGAGTTCCCCGGGCTGGCGTTCCACGCCGACTGGCAGCTCGCGAGCAGCGCGGTCCGCAGCGTGCTCAACCTGCTGGCGGTGGACTCCGCAGACGGGCTCCGGGTGAGCATCCAGTACAACCCGGACGTGCTCGGCCGCGCGGCGGTCCAACGGGTGGCCGCCGACCTGCGCGAGGTGCTGGCGGCCGACCCGGACCAGGTGCCGCGCGCCGTGACCGCCGTCGCCTCCGAGACCCCGGCGGTAGCGCAGGCCTGCGCCAGGGACGGGGTCGACCCGGAAGTGGTCGAGCAGGTGCGGCAGATCTGGATGGAGGTGCTGCGGCTCGACGAGCTCGGCCTGGACGAGGACCTGTACGACCTGGGCGGCCACTCGCTCACCATCACCCAGATCGGCGCCAGGATCCGCAAGCGGCTGGGCGTGGAGGTGCCGTTCGACGTGTTCCTCGACGACCCGACGGTCACCGGCGTGGCCGCCGCCGTCAGCGAGCTGCGCGCATGATCTCCTACGGCCAGGAACGGCTCTGGTTCCTGCACCGGCTCGACCCGGCCGATCCCGCCTACCGGGTCGCGGTGGTGCGCCGGCTGCGCGGCCCGCTCGACGTCCCCGCGCTCACGCGGGCGCTGGGTGACGTGGTGGCCAGGCACGAGCAGCTGCGCACCCGCTTCCCCGACGTGGACGGCCTGCCCTCGGCCGTGGTCGACCCGCCGGGTCCGGTGCCCGTCGAGCGGGTCGACGCCTCGCCCGAGGAGGCCGAGCGGCTGCTGGCCGTGCGCACGCACACGCCCTTCGACCTGGCCGAGGCGCCGCCGCTGCGGGTCACACTGGTCAGGCTGGGCGACGACGACCACGTGCTCTGCCTGGTGCTGCACCACATCATCGCCGACGGCTGGTCACTGAACGTGATCATGGACGATCTGGCCCGCTGCTACGAGGGCACGCGGGACGAGCTCGCCCCGCTGCCGCTGACCTACGCCGAGCACGCCGCCCGGCAGCGCGCGGTCGAGGCCGACGTGTCGCCGTGGGTGACGGCGCTGGCGGGCGCGGCCACGCTTGAGCTGCCCACCGACAGGCCGCGGCCCGCCAGGCGCGGCAGCTCGGGCGGCGAGGTGGGTTTCCAGCTGGACGCGCCGCTGGTCGAGCGGCTGTCGGCGCTGGCCAGGGCCGAGCGGTGCACGCCGTTCATGGTGCTGCTTGCCGCCTATCAGGTGCTGCTGGCCCGGCACAGCGGGCAGGACGACGTGGTGGTCGGCGTGCCCACCGCGGGCCGTGACCGGCTCGAGCTGGAGCCGATGGTGGGGCTGTTCGCCTCGACGCTGGCGCTGCGCGGTGACCTTTCCGGCGATCCCTCGTTCACGGAACTGCTGCGCCGTACCCGCAAGGTCGTCACGGCGGGGCTGTCGCGCGGCGAGGTGCCGATCGAGCGGGTGCTGTCGGCGCTCGACATCGAGCGCGACCTGAGCCGCACGCCGCTCTATCAGGCGATGCTGGCGCTGCACACCTCCGCGGCCGGGTACGGCGAGGCCGCGACGTTCGCGGGGCTGGCCAGCGAGCCGTTCCCGCACGGCATTCCCCCGGCCATGGTCGACCTGCGGCTGGATCTGTGGCCGCGCGACGGCGGGCTGCTCGGCGCGTTCTACTACGCCGCCGAGCTCTTCGACCGCGACTCGGTCGCCCGGCTGGCGGCCCGCTTCCAGACCCTGCTCGGCGCGGTCGTGGCGGACCCGGACAGGCCTGTGTCGCGGCTGGACCTGCTCCCCGCAGCGGAGCGGGACCTGATGGACGGCCGGCAGGGGACGCCGCTTGCCGTGCCTGAGGCGAACGTGGCCGAGCTGGTGCTGCGGCAGGCCGAGCAGCGCCCCGCCGTGGTCGCCGTGCGGTGCGGTGAGCAGTGGCTGTCGTACGGCGAGCTGGCCGAGCAGGCCAGTCAGGTGGCCGCGGAGCTGTCGGCCGAGGGCGCGGGGCCAGGGTCGGTGGTGGCGCTGCGGCTGCCCAGGTCGGTGGAGCTGCCCGGGGTCCTGCTCGGGGTGATGCTGACCGGGGCGGCCTACCTGCCGATCGACCCGGCGCTGCCGCCCGACCGGGTGTCGTACGTGCTCGCGGACTCCGGTGCGGACCTGGTGGTCTCCCCGTCGGGCGTGGAGCGGCGCGGGGACCCGCCGGGCGTGCGGGCGGCGTACGTGCTCTACACCTCGGGCTCGACGGGCAAGCCGAAGGGCGTCGTGGTGCCGCACTCCGCGCTGACCAACCTGGTGTGCGGGGTGGGTGACCTGCTCGGGTCCGGCGCCGACGACGCGTGGCTGGGCAGCACGTCGCTGTCGTTCGACATCGCGGCGCTCGAGCTCTACCTGCCGCTGGTCACGGGCGGGCGGCTGGTCCTGGCCGACGACGAGACGGCCCGCGACGGCACGGCGCTGGCGGGGCTCATCGCGCGCGGCGGCGTGACGCACGTGCAGGCCACGCCGTCGGGCTGGACCATGCTGCTGGACGGCGGGCTCGACCCGGCCGGGCTGGTCGCGCTGGCCGGGGGCGAGGCGCTGTCCCTGCCGCTGGCGCGGCGGCTGCGGGCGCGGGTCTCGCGGCTGTTCAACATGTACGGGCCCACCGAGACGACGATCTGGTCGACCGCCTGGGAGGTCCCCGCCGACCCCGAGCGCGTCTCGATCGGCCGCCCCCTGCCCAACACCCTGATCCGGCTCTCCTCGCCCATCGGAGTGGCAGGTGAACTCGTCATCGGCGGGGCGGGAGTGGCCCTGGGGTACCTGGGACGGCCCGAGCTGACGGCCGAACGGTTCGTGGACGGCTGGTACCGGACAGGGGACCGGGTGCGGTGGCTGGCCGACGGGACGCTGGAGTTCCTCGGGCGCACCGACGGCCAGATCAAGCTGCGCGGGCACCGGATCGAGCTGGGCGAGATCGAGGCCGTGCTCCAGGAGCATCCCGGGGTGTCGGCCGCCGCCGTGCTGGCGCGGGGCGACGACCTGGTCGCCTACGTCGTCGGCGACCCGCCCGGCCTGCTGGAGCGCGCCGCGGCGCAGCTGCCCGCCTACATGCTGCCCACCGTGGTGGTCCCCGTCGAGGCGCTGCCCATGACGCCGAACGGCAAGCTCGACCGGGCCGCCCTCCCCCAGCCCGACCGGCCCTCCCCGGGGCGTGGACGCCCGCCGGAGACCGAGGAGGAGCGCCGGGTCGCCGAGATCTTCGCGGCCACGCTCAAGGTGGACGCGGTGGGCGCGGACGACGACTTCTTCGCGCTCGGCGGTCATTCGCTGCTGGCCACCCAGGTGATCGCCCGGCTGGCCGCGCTGGGCAAGGTCGTGCCGCTCAGGACGCTGTTCATGCATCCGACCGTGGCGGGGCTCGCCTCGGCCGTGTCGGCCCTGCCCGACGTCTCGCCCGGGGGGCCCACGCCGCGGCCGCCCGGCACGAACCCGCCGCTGTCGCCCGCGCAGGAGCGCCTGTGGTTCCTGCACCGGCTGGACCCCGGGGACGCCTCGTACAACATGTACATCGTCCGCCGCCTGCGGGGACCGCTCTCCCGGCGGGCGCTCACGGACGCCCTGACGGGCCTGCAGGCCAGGCACGAGTCGTTGCGCACCCGCTTCCCCGAGGTGGACGGCCGGCCCATCGCCGTGGTCGAGCCGCCGTCGGGGCCCTCCGGGTTCGCCGGGGGCGGCATCGAGTGGCTCGAGGCGGGCGGCGAGGAGCAGGCGCGGCGCCTGGTGGCCGAGCGCACGAACGCGCCGTTCGAGCTGGGGGTCGCGCCGCCGGTGCGGGCCGCGGTGGTCCGGCTGGGCGACGACGACCACGTGCTGTGCGTGGTGCTGCATCACATCGTGGCCGACGGGTGGTCGATCACCGTCTTCCTCGACGATCTCGCCGCGCTCTATCGTGGCGGCGAGCTGCCGCCGCTTGCCGTACAGCACGGTGACGTCGCCAGGTGGCAGCGGCAGCGGCCCAAGGACCTGGAGTACTGGCGGGACCGGCTGGCCGATCCGCCGACGCTGCGGCTGCACACCGACAGGCCGCACCGGCCGGGGCCCACGCGCGGCGGCTCGCACGTGCTCGAGCTGCCCGCGGACCTGGCCGCCGCGCTGGACAAGGTGGCCAGGCGGCAGCGGGTGACGCTGTTCATGGTGCTGCTGGCCGCCTACCAGGTGCTGCTCGCGCGGCACACCGGGCAGGACGACCTGCTGGTCGGCTCGCCCACTGCCGGGCGCGACAGGGTGGAGCTCGAGCCGGTGGTCGGCTACCTGAGCAACACGGTCGTGCTGCGCGGCGACCTGTCGGGGGACCCGACGCTCGAGGAGCTGCTGCTGCGGACGCGCGGGGTCGTGCTGGGGGCGATGGCGCACCAGGACGTGCCGTTCGAGGAGCTGCTGGGGACCGAACGGGACATCAGCCGCAGGCCGATGTTCCAGACCATGCTCACGCTGAACAGCCAGGGCGCGGAAGGGGACCAGGACTCGCTCGGCGATCTGGAGATGTCCTATTTCGACGACGGATACGTCCAGGCCAAGTTCGACCTGATCCTGGAGGCGTGGCGGGCGCCCGGCCGGCTCCGGCTGGCCTTCGGCTACGACGCGGGCCTCTTCGACCACACCACGGTCGTACGGCTGGCGGAGCGGTACCGGGTCCTGCTCGAGGCCCTGGCGGATCCCTCGCGGGGCCAGGCCCGCATCTCCTCGCTGCCGGTACTGACGGCGGAGGACTCGGCGCTGGTCGCGGGGTCGGAGAAGGCGACATTTCCGGAAATTTCGGGGTCTGTGGCTGATGGGATCGCCGAGGCCACCGCCGCCCATCCCGATCGGGTGGCCCTGGTCTGCGGCGACGAGGAGGTCACCTACGCGGACCTGGAGCGGCGCGTCCAGGCCCTGGCCGCCGAGCTGCCGCCTGCCCGGCTCGTGGGGGTGCGCGCCGGACGGTCCGTCGAGGCCGTGGTGGCGATGCTCGCCGCCTGGCGGATCGGCGCCGGTTACCTGCCGCTCGATCCCGCGTACCCTGCCGGGCGGCTCGACCACCTGGTGGCCGACTCGGGAGCCGAGGTCGTGGCCGGGCTCACCGTGGAGCCCACCGGGCGGACCTCGCGCGTGGGCGACGGGACCGCGTACGTCATCTACACCTCGGGCTCGACAGGGACGCCCAAGGGAGTGGAGGTCACGCACCAGGGGCTGGCCGCGCGGGTGCGGTGGATGCGGGAGGAGTACGGCCTGCGGCCCGGCGACCGGATCGTGCAGCTGGCGTCGTTGAGCTTCGACACCCACGCCGAGGAGATCCACCCGGCGCTGGCGGCGGGAGCGACCGTGGTGCTGCTGCCCGACGGCGGCGCCACGCTGCCCGACCTGCTGGCGGCCGACCCGGCCGTCACCGTGCTCGACCTGCCGACGGCCTACTTCCACCAGCTCGCCGACCTGGTCGACGACATCGCCTGGCCGCGGGCGCTCCGCCTGGTGATCCTGGGCGGCGAGCAGCTGCACGCCTCCGCCCTGGCCCGCTGGCAGGCGCGCTTCGGCGACCGGGTCCGCGTGGTCAACACCTACGGCCCCACCGAGACCACGATCGTCGCCACGGCCTGCGACGTCACCGGCTGGACGGGCACGACTCCGCCGATCGGACGGCCGATCGACTCGACCACCGTGCGGGTGCTCGACCCTCGCGGGCTGCCCGTTCCGCCGGGTGTGCCGGGTGAGCTGTACATCGGCGGTGCGGGGGTCGCCCGCGGCTACGTGGGCCGCCCGGACCTGACCGCTGAGCGCTTCATCGACGGATATTTCAGGACCGGTGACAGGGTCAGGCTCCTCCCTGACGGGCAACTGGAGTTCCTCGGCCGCCTGGACGACCAGGTGAAGGTGCGCGGCTTCCGCGTGGAGCCGGGCGAGATCGAGCACTGCCTGCTCACCCACCCCGAGGTACGGCAGGCCGCGGTCAGGGCCGGGGACGGCGAGCTGATCGCCTACACCGTGGGCGAGGCCGACGACCTGCCCGCCTACCTGGCCGAACGGTTACCGCCCCACCTGGTCCCCAGCCACTGGGTCACGCTCGACGCCCTCCCCCTCACCCCCAACGGCAAGGTGGACAGGGCCGCGCTCCCCGAGCCCGGACGGCAGGAGGGCACGGGCGACACCCCGCCCCGCACGGAGGCCGAGGAGCTGGTGGCCGAGGTGTGGGAGGAGGTGCTCGGCGCCGAGAAGGTCGGGGCGTTCGACGACTTCTTCGCGCTCGGCGGCCACTCCCTGCTGGCGGTCAGGGTCGCCGCCCGCCTGCGCGCGATCGCCGGGATCGACCTGCCGATCCGCACCCTGTTCGCCCGCCGCACGATGGCCGACCTGGCGACCGCCGTCGAGGAGGCCCTGGTCGCCGAGCTGTCCGCCCTCTCGGACGAGGAGGCTCAGGCGTTGCTGAACCAGGAGGATCCGGCGTGACCGAGCTGAGCCAGGCGCAGCGGGAGCTGCTGAGCCGCCGGCTGCGCAAGCGGCGAACCGGTCCCACGATCCCCCGCCTGCCCGAGGGCGAGTCGCCGCCGCTGTCGTTCGCGCAGGAGCGGCTGTGGTTCATGGAGCAGTACACCCCGGGCAACGCCGCCTACACGATCCCCTACGTCCGCCGCCTGCGCTCCCCGGTGACCGAGGACGCCCTGGCCTCGGCCCTGAACGCCGTGGCGAACCGGCACGAGCCGCTGCGCGCCCGCTTCCCCGCCACGGACGACGGCCGCCCCGCCATGGAGCTCGCGGACGCGATCGCCGTACCCCTGACGACGGCGGACGCGGCGGACGACGACGAGGCGAGCGGCCTGGTCGACGCGTTCCTGGCCGAGCCGTTCGACCTGGCCACGGGCCCGCTGCTCAAGGCGCTGCTGGTACGGCAGGCGGACGCGGACCCGGTGCTCGCGCTCGCCGTCCACCACGTCGCCGCCGACGGCTGGTCGACCGGGGTGCTGATGCGCGAGGTGCTGGCCGCCTGCGCGGGCGAGCCGCTGCCCGGCCTGCCGGTGTCGTACGGCGACTTCGCCGCGTGGCAGCGCGCCAGGCCCGAGGCGGCGGGCGACGTGGCGTACTGGCGGGAACGGCTGGCCGGGCTCGCGCCCCTGGAGCTGCCCGCCGACAGGCCGCGCCCGCCGGAGCAGACGCATCACGGCGCCGCCTGCTCCTTCACGCTCCCCGGCCACGTGACCGAGGGGCTGGCGCGGCTGGCGGACGCGCATGCGGCCACGCCGTACATGGTGCTGCTCGCGGGCGTGGCGGCGCTGCTCGGCCGGTACGCGGGGCAGGATGACGTGGCCGTGGGGACGCCGGTGGCCGGGCGCGGGCCGGCCGAGCTGGACGGGCTGGTCGGGTGCTTCGTCAACATGCTGGCGATGCGGGTGGACCTGTCGGGCGATCCGACGTTCGCGCGGCTGCTCGAGCGGGTGCGCGAGACGGCGGTGGACGCCTACGCGCACCAGGAGCTGCCGTTCGAGCGGCTGGTGTCGGAGCTGAACGTGCCGCGCGACGTGTCGCGGTCGCCGCTGTCCCAGGTGCTGTTCGCGATGCAGAACTACGCGGGCGAACCCGACGGGGTGGCGGCCTTCGAGCTGCGGAGCTGGGCCACGCGCTTCGACCTGGAGCTGTACACCGGCGGCGACGGCTCGTTCCTGGTCGTCTACAACACCGCGCTGTTCGACAGGGAGCGCGTCGAGCGGCTCGGCGGGCACCTGGCGACGCTGCTCGCGGGCGTGGTGGCCGACCCGGACGCGCCCGTCTCGGGGATCGAGATCCTCACGCCGCAGGAACGCGCCGAGCGCGAGCGCTGGAACGACACGGCGTTCGACCTGGGCCCGCCGCGGTGCCTGCACGAGCCGTTCGAGGAGCGGGCCGCCGCCGCGCCGAGCTCTCCCGCCGTGGTCCATCCTGGCGGCGAGCTGTCGTACGGCGAGCTCGACCGGCTGGCGAGCGCCGTGGCGGCCCGGCTGGGCGATGATCCCGGCGAGCTGGTCGCGATCGTCATGGAGCGCGGCTGGGAGCAGATCGTCGCCGCGCTGGCGGTGCACAAGGCGGGAGCCGCGTACCTGCCGATCGACGCCGGGCTGCCCGCGCAGCGCAGGGACGAGCTGCTCGCGCTCGGCGAGTGCCGGATCGCCCTCACCCAGCCCCGGCTCGACGGCGAGCTCGACTGGCCGGACGGCCTCACCCGCATCGCCGTCACCGGTCAGGATTCCCCGGGCGAGATCTCCGGCGGGTCGCGTCCGGAGGATCTGGCGTACGTGCTGTTCACCTCGGGATCCACCGGCACCCCCAAGGGTGTGATGGTCCCGCACCGGGCGGTGCTGAACACCATCCGCGACTGCAACCGCCGCTTCGGCGTCGGCCCAGGAGACCGCTTCCTCGCCCTGGCCGCCCTGAGCTTCGACCTGTCCGTCTACGACGTGTTCGGCTCGCTGGCCGCCGGAGCCACCCTGGTCATGAACGACCCGGCGGCCGACAAGGACCCCGCCGCCTGGGCCAGGGCCGTGGAGGAGCACCGCATCACGGTGTGGAACTCGGTCCCGGCCCTGATGGAGCTGCTGGTCGACCACGCCGAGTCCGAGGGCGCCGACCTCACCTCGCTCCGCCTGGTCATGCTGTCGGGCGACTGGATCCCGCTCACGCTCCCCGGCCGCATCCGCGCCCTGGCCCCGCACGCCGAGGTCATCTCGCTCGGCGGCCCCACCGAGACCTCGATCTGGTCCGTCCACCACCCGATCGGCGAGGTCGACCCGTCCTGGCAGTCCATCCCGTACGGCAGGCCGCTGGCCAACCAGAGCGCGCACGTCCTGGACGCGGGCCTGTGCGACGTGCCGGTGGGCGTGCCCGGCGAGCTCTACGCGGGCGGGATCTGCGTCGCCGACGGCTACTGGCGCGACCCGGACAGGACCGCGCGGTCGTTCGTCACCCGCCACGGCGAGCGCCTCTACCGGACCGGCGACCTGGGCCGCTACCGCCCCGACGGCACGCTGGACATCCTCGGCCGCGCCGACTTCCAGGTGAAGATCCGCGGCTACCGCATCGAGCTGGGCGAGATCGAGGCCCACCTGACCCGCCACCCCCAGGTCGCCGAGGCCGTGGTCACCAAGCACGAGGACTCCCTGGTCGCCTACGTCGTCGGCGACGCGGACCCCGCCGAGCTGCGCGCCTGCCTGGCCGAGGCCCTGCCCGCCTACATGGTTCCGGCCGTTTTCGTCCCGCTGGAGCGGCTCCCGCTGTCGGCCAACGGCAAGGTCGACCGTCTCCGTCTGCCCGCCCCCGAGGCCGCCGCCGAGCCGATCGGGGCGGAGCCCGAGACCGAGACCCAACGGCTGGTGGCCGCCGCCTGGGAGGAGGTGCTCGGCCGGGCGTGCGGGATCGACGACGACTTCTTCGCCTCCGGCGGCCACTCGCTGCTGGCCATCAAGGTCGTGGCCAAGCTCCGCAAGCTGGGGCCGATCGCGGTCATCGACCTGTTCAAGCACCCCACGATCAGGGAGCAGGCCGCGCTCCTCGACGGCACGGCGACGGCCGACCGGGGGCTGGTCCACGAGCTGACGGCCCGCCGTACCAGGGCGCCCGAGCTCACCTACGTGTGCGTGCCGTACGGCGGCGGCAGCGCGATCGTCTACCAGCCGCTGGCCGACGCGCTGCCCGAGACGCACGCGCTGTGGGCGGTGGCTATCCCCGGGCACGACGTGGGGCTGGACGAGGAGCACCTGCCGCTGGAGGAGGTGGCGGCCAGGTGCGTGGAGGAGATCCTGGCCAAGGTCGAGGGCCCGCTCGCGCTGTACGGGCACTGCGGCGTCGGCTCGGCGCTGACCGTGGCGATCGCCCGCCGCCTGGAGGCCGCGGGCAGGGAGCTGGACGCGGTCTACATCGGGGCGATCTTCCCGTTCGCCCGGCCGCGGGGCGCGCTGCTGTCCCGGCTGAGCGAGCGGATGCGCGGCGACCGCGGCTACGCCAACTGGCTGACCTCGATGGGCGTCGACATGGCCGACCTCGAGCCCGGGCAGGCCAGGCAGATCATCCGCAACATGCGCCGCGACAGCCAGGCGGCCGAGGAGTACTTCACCGGGCTCTTCAGCAACGGCGTCGAACGCCTGCGCGCGCCGGTCATCGGCGTCGCGGGCGAGCGTGACCCGGCCACCGACTACTTCCAGGAGCGCTACCGGGAGTGGCACTTCCTCAGCCCGACGGCCGCCGTGGTCGAGCTGGACGAGGCCGGACACTTCTTCCTGAAATATCGGGCGGCGGAGCTGGCCGAGATCGTCACCACGACTCACCTGAACCTGGACTCCAAGCCGGGCGGGGACACGTGGCGGCTGCACGGCGTGTCGCACGCCGAGCGGCCCGTGTCAGACGGACCGCAGCCCAGCATGAAGCGGTTCCTGGCCGTGGCCTCCGGGCAGCTGGTGTCGATCCTGGGTTCCGCGCTGACCGAGTTCGCGATCCCGATCTGGATCTACCTGACCACCGGCTCGCTCGCCCAGTTCGCGCTGCTGGCCGTGGTCGCGCTCGTGCCGGGCATGGTGGTGGCGCCGCTGGCGGGCGCGGTCGTCGACCGGGCCAGCCGCCGCACGGTCATGCTCGCCGGGGACGTCGCGGCCCTCGCCACCCAGCTCGGGCTCGGCCTGCTGCTGTGGACGGGCAACCTGCACACCTGGGAGATCTATCCGCTGCTCGGGCTGCTGTCCGTCGCGCTCACCTTCCAGCGGCTCGCGTACGGCTCGGCCGTACCGCAGCTCGTGCCCAAGCGCTACCTGGGGCACGCCAACGGCGTGGTGCAGATGGCCACCGGGATGACGCAGCTGATCGTGCCGCTCGCGGCCGCCGGGCTCATGGCGGTGATCGGGCTCGAGGGGATCCTGGTGCTCGACGTGGCCAGCTACGCCTTCGCGATCGCGGTGACGGCGCTGGTCAGGTTCCCCTCCTCGATGGCGTGGCGGCGCAAGGAGCCGGTGCTGGCCGAGATGGCCGCCGGGTTCCGCTACACCTGGGGCGACCAGGGGTTCCGGCAGATGCTGGTCTTCTTCGCGGTGCTGAACGTGTTCCTTTCGCCGCTGTTCCTGATGATCTCGCCGCTGGTGCTGTCGTTCGGCTCGCTGGCGGACGTGGGACGGGTCTCCTTCGCCTCCGGGCTCGGGGTGTTCCTCGGCGGGCTGGCGATGGCCGCCTGGGGCGGGCCCGGCGGCGGGCGGATGCGGGCCGTGCTGTGGTGCACGCTGGCGCTGGCCGCGTTCTCGCTGGTGACCGGGCTGCGGGCCGATCTGGTGACGATCGGGGTCGGGGCGTTCGGCATGTCCCTGTGGGTAACGCTGCTGAACGGCGTCTACGCCACGATCGTGCAGGTCAAGGTGCCGCAGCGGTTCCACGGTCGGGTGTTCGCGCTCAACACGCTCATCGCCTGGTCCACGCTGCCGATCGGGTTCGGCCTGGTCGCCCCGTACGGCGCGGCCGTCCTCGACCCGCTGCTGGCTCCCGGCGGGCCGCTGGCCGCCACCGTGGGTTCGGTCATCGGCACCGGCGCGGGGCGCGGGATCGGGTTCATGTACGTGCTGTTCGCCGTGGCGATGGCCGTGCTGGCGATCGTGGCGCTGCGCTCACGGCTGCCCAGGGTGCTCGACGGCAGCCCGGACGCGCTGCCCGACGACCTGGTCGGGCTACAGGCTCTCGGGCGTCTCTAGCCGTTCCTTCAGCGCCTGCAGGAACAGCACCACGTCCCTGCCGTTGAGCAGGCGGTGGTCGTAGGCCAGGCCGATCGCGGCCACGGTGCGGTCTCCGTCCCGCTGCGGCGAGGTGAGCGCGAGCGCGCACGCCTGGCCGGGGAAGACGATCGGGATCGCCATCACGATGTCTGCGTCGTGGTGCAGCGTGACGGTGATGTTGCCGCCGGACAGGTGCTCCTCCCTGAACCCGCCGTGCTGCGCGAGCCGCCGGAACCCGGCCAGCTCCTCGGCGACCTCCTCGAGCGCCTTCCCGCTCGCGTCCTTGATCACCGGGATGTAGAGGCCGGTGCCGAGGTCGATGGTCACACCCACGTGCGCCCGCTCGGCGAGCTCGGCCGTGGTGTCGTCGACCAGGCGGGCGAAGAACAGCGGGAAGTCGTCGTGGAGGTGGGCCACGGCTCGGACGAGCAGGTCGGGCAGGCCGACCAGCTTCCTGGCTCGCCTGGTCACGTCACGGGCCCGCTGCAGCGCCGCCCCCACGTCCACCTTTATCGCGGTATATCCGGCGGGGATGGTCCGGTGCGACAGGGCGACGGTCCGTGCCACGGCCTGCTGGTGCTTCGGGAGCGACCGGACCTGGCCGGGTGTCACCTGCCCGCCGGGCGCCGCCGGGGCTCCCTCCCTGGCCGCCAGCCGTTCCACGTCCGCCCGGCGCACCACCTTGACCCCGAGCTCCCGCACCAGCTCCGGGTCGAGGCCGAGCTCGTCGAGCAGCTCCCTGGCGGGCGCGGTGATCATCGGGCCGTCCGCGCCGGCCTGCGTGTTCTCCTGCGGTGAGCCCCTGTCCCCCACCCAGGCGATCACCTGGCCGGGGGCGCACGCCTTCCCCTCGGCGAGGGCGTGCGACAGGATCCCCTGCTCGGGGCTGGCCAGCTCCTCCACCGTCTTGGACGTCTCGACCGTGGCCACCGGGTCGTCGCGCTCCACCCGGGCGCCGTCCTCGGCCAGCCACTCGAGCAGCGTGTACTCGGCGTCGTTGGTGTTGAGCTTGGGCACCCTGATCTCACCCACGCAGGCCCTCCAGTACGGCGTCGCGGATCGTCTCGGCCTGGACCAGCACGTCGCGTTCGAGGTGGGCGGCGGTGGGGATGACACTGTCCGCCGAGCTGACCAGGCTGATCGGGCGGCTGAGCGAACCCCACAGCCTGGGGTGGAGCTCGGCGGCCAGATACGAGCCCCAGGTGCCGCCCGCCGTGCCCTCCTCCGCGACGCACACCAGCCCGGCCTCCCGCAGCAGCGGCAGCAGCGGCTCCACGTCGAAGGGGTACAGGCGGGAGGGCACGAGCAGGGTTCCGGCCAGGTCGTGGTCGAGCAGCAGCATGCGCATGGCCGCGATCGCGCGGTGCGCCACGCCGCCGGGGGCGATCAGGGCGTAGTCGGCCTCGCCGTCCAGGGAGACTCGGGCCACGTCCGCGACGAGGTCCCAGGTGAACAGCTCGTCCACGTCCGGCTCGCCGTACATCTGGCGGGTGTAGAGGACCTTGTCCTCGAAGAGCAGGCAGGGGGCGGCGGTGGCGAGCATGCGGTCGAGCAGGGCGCGGTTGTCATGGAAGGGCGACATCTCATACAGCGACAGGCCGGGGACGCCGATGAAGTGCTTCTGCAGCGACTGGCTGTGGGTGGGGCCGTAGCCGCGGTTGCCGCCTGACGGGCAGCGGATGACCAGCGGGATGGGGACGCGCGAGCCGTACATGGTGACCGACTTGGCGGCGAAGTTCACGATCTGGTCGAAGGCCAGCGCGGCGAAGTCGCCGAACATGATCTCCACGATCGCCTTGTCGCCCGCCAGGGCGAGCCCCGAGGCGGCGCCGACGATGGCGCCCTCGCTGAGCGGGGTGGCCAGGACCCGGTCGGGGAAGCGGGTCGAGAGGCCTCTGGTGATCTTGAAGGCGCCGCCGTACGGGTCGAGCAGGTCCTCGCCCATGACGTGGACGGACGGGTCGTCGGACAGCAGGCCGTGCAGGGCGGCGTTGAGGTTCTCGCCGACCCTCACGCGGCCGTCCAGGTCGCCATCGGGCGGGCCGCCACCTCCGTGGCCAGGGCGTCCACCCGCTCCTTGGCCAGGGCCTCCAGGCGGGCCAGCTGGTCACGGTCCGGATACTCGGCGTGCCAGTCGCGCACCTGGGCCAGCGTCTCGGGGGTTCTCGTGTCGTCTCCCTTGCTGTGCGGGCCGACGCGGTGGGTGACGAACTCCAGCACGAGGGGCTCCGAGGCGCGCACGCCCTCGATCAGCGGCCCCGCCGCATCCCTGATCTCCGGGACATCGGGTGTGTCCAGGCGCTGGTGCCGGATGCCGAAGGCCGCCGCCCTGGCCGCGATCGTGCCCGCCAACTGCGCCGTCGTGGGGGTGGACTGGGCGATGCCGTTGTTCTCGACGACGACCAGGACCGGCAGCCGCCACAGCGCGATCAGGTTGAGCGCCTCGTAGACGGCGCCCTCGCCCCACGTCCCGTCGCCGATGTAGACGCAGGCGATCCGCCCGGGTTCGCGGCGTTTGAGGCGTAAGGCGACGCCCGCCGCCACTGCCAGGCTCTCGCCCTGCACGCCGGTCGACAGGTACCGGTCGCGGCGCAGGTGCTGGCTGCCGCCCACGCCGTCGCACACGGCGCCCTTGCGCCCCATGATCTCGGCAAGCAGCCCCTCGGGGTCGTCAAACCTGGCCAGGTAGTGGCCGTGCCCGCGGTGGTTGCTGAACACCCAGTCGTGCGGGCCGAGCAGCGGCCGCAGCGCGACGGGGACGTACTCCTGGCCGAGGCAGGTGTGGGTGGTGCCGTTGAGCACGCCCTGGCCGAACAGGTCGAGCAGCTTCCCCTCGAAGCACCGGATCAGGAGCAGCCGTGAGAGCTCGTCGTCAGCAAGTCGTTCCATTGGCCTCTCGAGTGCCCAGGAAAACCTCCAGAAAGGCTACCTAACTCAGATATCCCACGCCATACCTGTACCTTGCCCGACATGACCAGAAGATCATGGATCTGGTGGGGCTTATCCATCGCCGCTTCCGCAGCGGGCCTGACCTACGGCTACCTGCGGGGTGAGGGGGGATTCGCGTGGTTCTCGGCCTTTGCGCAGTGCCCAGGCCTTGAGCTCAACGAGCAGGTGGAACTGCTCGCCTACCCCGTCTACCCGTGGCTCTTCCCGCTGTACTACGGAGGCCTGCCGGTGGTCGTCGCGGGCCTGCTCGCCGTCTGGCTCTCCGCCAGGCTCGGGCGGCCCCGCTGGGGGCGCGTGGCGGTTCGCGTGCTGACGGTCGCACCGCTGCTGTGGTTCGGTCGCCAGCCGCTCGGGCTCGCCGTCGACCTGGTGGTCGACCGCGACTGCCTGGGGATGTGGGGTCCCGGCGTGAGCTTCTTCGTGCTGCCCGCCCTGGCGCCCACGCTGGCGGCGATCTTCATGCTGCTCGCCGTACGGCAGGCCCGCCCGGCGTGGCCGCGCAGGCTCGCGGTGTTCCTGACGCCCCTCGTCCTAGTGGCCGCGCTGACCAGCGCCGACCTGGCCCGTGGCCGCAAGCCCATCCGCGACACCGAATGCGCGAGGGATACAGGACAGGCCGCCTACCTGTGCTGGGCCCGTTCTCTGGACAGAGCCGCGTTCACCCGCAAGAACGACGCCTCCCTGCTCGCCTACGGGACCGAGCTCTGCGGGCGGTTCATGCGCGACGACCCGGACGTCACGGAGATGGGCTACGGCCTGTCGGCCACCTGCCCCGAGGTCCAGAAGAAGATCGACGGGACGCAGGCCGCGAAGGATCGCGAGTACCGGGAGTGGAAGGCGTCCGAGGAGCGCGCGTGCGGCGCCACCCGGCCCCATCGTCCCCTGGTGAAGCCGCGCTCCGTCGTCCGCAGGACGATGTGGCCGGACTACGGGATCATCGAGGCGTACGAGGGCGACGAGGTGCCGTCCGACGACGTGCTGGACCGGGCCCAGCGCAACCGCGTGGCCGCCGCCGTGCCCGGGCATGCGATCATCCTGGTGTTCGCCGACGCCACGACCTGCGCGACCGTCGAGACGTACACCCGCCGCCCGCCCATGGAGCGCAAGGGGTGGGACCGGGTCGTCGAACTGGACTACCGGAGCCCCACCGGTCACCTGGTCTTCGGCAGCCTCATGGGCGGCGAGGAGCTCCCCGACCTGGCCTACGCGGGCAAGGGCCGCTACCGGATCAGGGTCCACGTCGAGAACGCCCTCCCGGCGGGCTACCAGCGCCTGCTGATCATGGTCTTCAGGACTTGACCGCGCCGGAGGTGAGCCCGCCGACGATGTAGCGCTGGAGGAACTGGAAGAGGACGAGCACCGGCAGCGAGCCGAGCAGCGCACCGGCGGCGAACACCCCCCAGTTCTGCCCGAACTGATAGGAGATGAGCTGGTAGAGGCCCACGGCGAGCGTCTGCTGGTCCGGGTCGGTGAGCACGAGCCCGGCGATGACGAAGTCGTTCATGGTCGCCACGAAGGAGAACAGCGCCACCACGACGAGGATGGGCGCCGCCAGCGGCAGCAGGACCCGGAAGAAGATCCGGACGTGCGAGGCGCCGTCGATCTGGGCGGACTCGTCGAGCTCGCGAGGGATCGAGTCGAGGAAGCCCTTCATCAGGTACGTGTTCACCCCGAGCGCGCCGCCGAGGTAGACCATGACCAGCCCCAGCCGGCTCCCCAGCCCGAGCGGCGGAAACACCTCCTTGAAGGCGGACAGGAGCAGAAATATCGCGACGTAGGCGAGGACCTGGGGAAACAGCTGCACGAAGACCAGCCCCACGAGCCCCGCCCGCCGCCCGCGGAAGCGGAACCGCGAGAACGCGTACGCCGCGCACACCCCGAGGAACACCGACCCGGCCGAGGTCGTCAGCCCGATCACGAGCGAGTTCAGGAACCAGAGGGGAAAGGGGTGCAGCGAGTCGCGGAAGAGCGTGACGTAGTGCTCGAGGGAGATCTCGGAGAAGAGCGCGTTCGACCCGGTCAGCGTCCCTTGCGGATTCAGCGACGCAGACACCACGAACACCAGCGGGAACACCGCCACGGCCACGGCCGCCATGCCGATCAGGTGCCTGAGAGCCCTCATGCCGCCACCCGCGCGGCCCGCCGGAACCCGGCGAGGGACACCACCGCGATCACCACGAAGATCAGGATCGACACGGCGCACGCCAGCCCGTAGTTGCGCGCCGACCCGCCGAAGGCCAGCTTGTAGACCAGGGAGATCAGCAGGTCCGTCGCGCCCACGTCGATGGGCGCCCGCGCGTCCCGCGGCCCTCCCCCGGTCAGCATGTAGATCACGTTGAAGTTGTTGAAGTTGAAGGCGAACGTGGCGACCAGCACCGGCGCGGTCGAGACCAGGAGCAGCGGCAGCTTCACGCTCCGCAGCACCCGCCACGGCCCCGCGCCGTCCACCCGCGCGGCCTCCGACAGCGGGGCGGGAATCGCCTGCAGCGCCCCGGTGCAGATGAGGAACATGTACGGGAATCCGATCCACACGTTGACCGCCAGCACGCTGAGCCTGGCCAGCCACGGATCGCCGAGCCACGGCACGTGCGCGCCGCCGAGCAGCACCTGGTTGACGAACCCGTGGTCGGGGTTGAGCAACCCCTGCCACAGCAGCGCCGCCATGAACGCGGGGAACGCGTACGGCAGCACCAGCAGCGTCCGATAGAGCCGGAACCCGTCGAGCACCAGCGCGAGCACCAGCCCGAAGCCGAAGCTGAGCGCCACCGACAGCCCCGCGAAGGCGAACGTCCACACCAGCACGCCCAGGAAAGGCCCGCGGATCTCGGCGCTGGTCAGCACCGAGGCGAAGTTCTCCGGCCCGACGAACACCTTCCAGCCGGGGCTCAGCCGCCGCCCGTCCGCCGCCGCGAAGGCGCCCCGCCCGTCGTCGCGGTAGACCACACCGTGCGCGTCGACCATGGCTCCGTCGCGGTAGGTGATCGTCGGCCGGTACCGCGCCGCCGTGATCCCGTCCGCCGTCCGCAGTCCGCCACCGTCCAGCGGCACCCGCAGCGCCGCGATCTCCGCCTGCCGTGCCACGATCTGGTCGTACGGCAGCGCCTGCCAGCCGGGCGTGACCGGCCCCAGCCCGGCACGGGTTCCGACCCTCGCGCCGTCCACCAGGAATCCGAGCTCGCCGTCACGCGCGGCCACGCGGATGGCCACCGAGGGCCCGGGCACCCGGATCTCACTGCCGGCCAGGATCGCGGCCACCGCGTCCGCCTTCGTCCCGTTGTGCCCGTCACCGTAGTTCGTGAAGGCCGCGTAACCGGTGTAGAGCACCACATACACCTGGTAGACGAGCAGCAGCACGACGCCGGGCGCCAGGTACTTCGCGGGAACGGCCCGCCTGCCGAGATAGACGGCGTTGACCGCCACCGCCCCGGCCAGCAGGACGCCGAACATCCACCAGGCCCGCTGCCCCGCCAGCCCCACGAGCCCGTAGACGGCCAGCGCGTCCACGACCCCGAGGATGAGGAACTTCACCATCCGCATGGGTCACTGGCCGATCTTCGCGCGGATCTTGGCGGCCGCCTGGCGGGTCACCGCAGCGGGATCCCCCTGCCCGTTGATGATCGCGAGCTGTGACAGGCCCCAGTCGGCCCAGACGGCGTCCATTTCCGGAATGTTCGGCGTCGGCACCCCGTCCAGCGCCGCCCTGGCCCAGCCGTCACCGGCCCGCACCGACGTCATCGCCGCGGGCCGCCCGCCCGCCTCAGCCAGCGCCTTCTGCGCCGGCGCGGTACCCAGGTAGTTGATCAGGAAGTCGTTCGCCAGGATCGGATTCGCGCTCTTCGAACTCACGTAGAACCCCTGGACCCCGGTGAACGGCCGCGCCTTCGCCTCCCCCGCGGGCGGCACGGGCTCGACCGCGAACGGCACCCCGGACTTGGCCAGCACGGGCTGGTCCCACGGCCCGGTGACCAGGAACGGCGTCTCGCCCTTGACGAACGCGCTGGTCGCGACGTCGCCGCTCATCGAGGTGGACACCACCTTCCGCGCCGCCAGCCCGCGCAGGTAGGCGGCGAACCTCAGGCCGCCCTGATCGTCCAGCTCCAGCCGCTTGTCCGGCCCGAAGACCGCGGACCCGAACGACGTCATCAGCGGATAGAGGTGGAACGGCGAGCCCGCCTTGGGATCGACCGGCAGCCCGACCGGATACTTCGCCTTGCGCCCCAGCTTGACCAGCTCGTCGAAGGTTCGCGGCGCGACAGGGGCCAGCTTGGTGTTGCGCACCAGCGCGACGCTCTCGATCGCGTACGGCAGGCCGTAGGTCTGCCCGTCGTAGGTCATCGCGTCGAGCGCCACCTTCGGGAACTGCGCGGCCTTGGCCGACAGGTCGACGGGGGCGACGACGCCGTTCTGCACGAGCTTGCCGAGCCAGTCGTGGGGTCCGACGATCACGTCGGGTCCCTGGCCGGAGGGCGCCTGGGAGACGAAGTCGTCGCGCAGGGAGCCCATGGCCTTCTGCACGATCTTCACCTTGACGTGCCTGTCGCGCTCGAACCCGGCGGCGATGGTCTGGAGCGTGGGCGCCCGGCTGTCGTCGGCCCAGACCGTGAGCGTGGCGGGTGCCTTCTCGGGCTCCGCGGCGGCACATCCGGCGAGAAGCAGCGCGAGCGGCAGCAGGGCGAGGGGGTTGCGCATCTCATGCTCCCTTGTGCGGGTCGTTCTGTGACGGGTCGGTCCAGCCCTCGACGCGCACCCAGACGCGCCGGTCGCCGTCATGCCTGAGCGGTTCGCGGATGAGCCGGCCGGCGGTGTCTAGCCCGTCGCGGCGCCAGCCCCGCCCGATCGTGCCGTTCAGCCCGATCCCGAGGGGCAGCCGCCAGGCTCCGTGGTGGATCCCGGGTGCCACCTCGGTGGTGGCCAGGCCGGAGAAGTAGACCGGATGGCCGTCTTCCCGGGGGTCGGCGGGAACGACGACGGTCACGTCGAGGACCGCGTCGGGGGTGCCCGCGACGACCGTCACCTGCGAGGCGGCGGACAGTCCCGCCGCCGAGGCGACGACCTGCGCGGTCCCGGGCGCGGCCCCGGTCAGGAGCGCGTGGCCGGCGGGCTCCAGCGCCTCGGCGGGCCGCCACGTCACCGAGGCGCTCAGCACCGAGTACTCGCAGCCGTCGGCCCGCTCCCCCACGGGGGCCACGTCCGCGACCTGGCCGACCGCGGTCCTGCTGTCGGAGCCGGTCAGGCGGATGGGCGGGCCCGCCGTACCGAACAGGTGCAGCAGGGCGCTGGGCGCGCGGCGGGCCCAGGCGTCCTCGTGATGCGGCGCGGACGGCTCGTGCCGATAGCGCAGCTCGTCGTCGGGCGCGTAGCCGAGGCCGAGCAGCCGCTCGGCGAGCTCCCGGACGGGACGGACCATGATCAGCCCCTCCATGCCGCCGATGTCCAGCCAGATCCGGCGCGGCCCGCGCGCCTCGAAACGGCGGTGGACGGAGGTCTCCTCCAGCGACACGGGATCCACGTAGGTCAGGAAGGGCGACATGATCGCGGCCAGCCCGAACACGTCCGGCCTGCGGAAGGCCAGGTGGTAGCTGACCAGCCCGCCCATGGACGACCCCATCACCGCGGTGGCCGCCGGGTCGTCCGTCACCGCGTACCGCCCGCGCACCAGCGGCAGCAACTCCTCCACCAGGAAGCGCTCGTACAGCGGGCCGCGCGGCTCGGCGCCGGGATCGCGCGGGTAGGCCACCTCGTGCGAGTACTCGGCGCCGCGCTGGTCACCGGCGTTGGACACGCCGACCGCCACCAGCGGCGGCAGCAGGCCGCGCCCGATCAGGTCGTCGAGCGTCTCGTCGAGCCGCCAGCTCGGCTCCAGCCCCGCACCCGCGAAGACGTGCTGCCCGTCGTGCAGGACCAGCACCGGGTACGGCCCGGCCGCGGCGTCATGGCCGGGAGGCAGGTAGACGAAGACGTCCCTGGTGTTACCGAGCGCCTCGGAGCGTATGCCGGACAGGATGTCGATCATTCGGAGAGCTCCCAGACGTGGAAGGCGGGCCCGTCGGAGGGCATGAACTCGCCGGGCCGCAGGTCGGGCCCGCCGGTGAGGCTGACGAGGGTGCCTGCGGAGGCGGCACGACCGGTCAGGGCCGCAGGGACAGGGACGGGCTCGTGTCCGGCCCGGCTCACCTGGACGACCAGCGTCTCGCCGGGCAGGGCGCGCTCGTACACCAGCACGTCCTCGTCGGCGTGCAGCCATCTGAGCCCGCCCCGCCGGAGCGCGTCGTGGTCACGGCGCAGACGGATGAGGTCCTGAAATATCCGGTAAGTCGCGGAATCCTGGGGTCCATCCCAAGGGAAGGGGCGGCGGCCGTCCTCCAGGTGGACGCCCTCGACCCCCACCTCGTCCCCGGCGAACACCATCGGCAGGCCAGGAAGCGTGAACAGCAGCGCCGCGCCGAGGTGCTGCCGCTCCCCGCCCGCGATCGAACGGAAGCGGGCGGTGTCGTGCGAGTCGAGCAGCGTCAGGTTGTGCGCGTACGACCGCCACGGCAGGCGGGCCGCGTGCCGGGTCATCACCTCGGCGACGTCCTGCCCGCCGTACTCGGGGATGGAGCCGGGGGTGCCCCAGAACTCGGTGGAACGTTCCCGGGCCAGCCACGACCAGATCGGGCGGGCGAAGCCCGCGTAGGCCATCGTGCCGTGCCAGCCGTCGCCCCGCAGCGAGGCCGAGGCGTCGAACTGGTGCTCCGCCAGCAGCAGGCGGCCCTCGCCGAGCGCGGACCTGGCCGAGCGGGCCACCTCGGCGTTGAGCTCGACCCCGCCGTGCCTGCCCGCGGACTGCGCGACGTCCACCCGCCAGCCGTCCAGGCCGAACTCCTCCGGATAGCGCGCGATCACCGCGGCCAGGCGCCTGCGCAGCTCGGGCGAGCGGTGGTCGAACTTGGGCAGCGTCTTCACGCCGGCGAAGGTGGCGTAGTCGTCGCCGTCGAAGTAGTAGAAGCCGTGCTCGGGGCCGGCCGGATCGGCCCGGCCCGTCATGAACCAGTCATGGCCGTCGCCGGAGTGGTTGAGCGTGATGTCGCCGATGACCCGGATGCCGCGTTCGTGCGCGGCCGCGGTCAGCGCCATGAGCGCCTCGTCGCCGCCGAGGAGCGGATCGACGCGGTCGAAGGTGGTGGCGTCGTAGCGGTGGTTCGACCTCGACGGGAAGAACGGGGTCAGGTAGATCAGGTTCGCGCCCAGGTCCGCGATGTGGTCCAGGTGCTCGGCCACGCCCCGCAGGTCGCCGCCGTAGAGCTGCTGCAGCGCGTGCGGCTCGCCGTACGGGATGGGGTCGTCCCAGGCCGCGGGCGTGGCCCAGGAGGGCAGCGGCGCGGTGACCCGTCCTGAGCGGGCGAATCTGTCGGGAAAGATCTGATAGATCACCGAGTCGGCGGCCCAGGAGGGCGGCGGCGGGTAGGCCGTGAGCACGAAGTCGGTGGCGTCGGTGACCTCCAGCCTGGACAGTCCGGCGGCGGTGAGCCAGCGCGGTCCGCCGGCGGTCTGCAGCAGGAAGCGGTATCCGCACTCGGGATTGACGACGGTGACGGCCGCCCGCCACCACGTCTCGTGCGGCGTGACCCGATCGACCGTCGCCTCGCCGAACCGCGGCTCCCCGTCGGGGGCGGTCCGCACGTGGACGCGGCGCACGCCGAGCGCGTTCGAGGTCCGCAGGAACACCTCGACCCGCCGGCCGAGCTCCGGCGCGGGATCGGTCACGTACAGCGGCGAACCATCATGATGCGCTGCTGTGTTGCAAAGGCGCCCCATACTATGAACACTCCAAAACACGGCTTTTACCTGGATTTATGCTGATGGAGCCTAGGTCGGCGTTCGTGACGGCCGCAACGGACGGCAACATGTTTCAGTGGTTTCTGGAGGGTCGATGACACGCCTGTCCGTCCGGACGATCGCCAAGCGCGTCGGGGTGAGCGCGGCCACCGTGAGCCGCGTGCTGAACGACCGGCCCGGGGTGGCGGAGGAGACCAGGGACCGGGTGCTGCGGGCCATCCGCGAGCAGGGCATGGTGGCGCCCGCGCCGGTCACGGAGCCGTTCGTCGGCATCATCGTGCCGGAGCTGGACAATCCGGTCTTCCCCCTGCTGGCCGGGGCGATCGAGGCCAAGCTCGCCGCCTACGGCGTGACCGCGATGATCGGCAGCTCGACCAAGCGTGGGCCGACCGAGCTGGACTACCTCGCGTCCCTGGCCAGGCAGCGCATCCACGGCCTGGTGCTGATCTCGGGACGGCACGCCAACCCGTCGGCCGACCACGGGTTCTACTGGCAGCTGCACCAGCGGCATCTGCCGATGGTGCTGGTCGGCGGGTACGTCAAGGACCTGCCGGTATCGACGGTGACGACGGACGAGGCGGCCGGCGCGGCGATGGCCGTCGCGCACCTGCGCTCGCTCGGGCACACCCGGATCGGGCTGGCGGGCGGGCAGGAGTACCTGCGGCCGTCGCAGAACCGGCTGCGCGGGTACCGGCGGGAGATGCGCCGCTGGTTCGGCCACGTCGACGACTCGCTCTACGTGGAGACGGACTACTCGCTGACCGGCGGCCACGCGGCCGCCCGCGCGCTGCTGGCGGCCGGGGCGACCGCGATCGTCGCGGGTAGCGACCTGATGGCGCTCGGCGTGCTGGGAGCGGTCCGCGAGGCCGGGCTTTCGGTGCCCGAGGACGTGTCCGTGATCGGCTACGACGACTCCTACCTGGCCTTCCACAGCAACCCGCCGCTCACCACGGTCAGGCAGCCGGTCGAGCAGATGGCCGCGGCGGCCGCCTCGGCGCTGTGGGAGCGGGTCCAGGGCTATCACACGCCCCACGTCGACCACGTCTTCCCGCCGTCGCTGACAGCCCGCGCCTCCACAGGACCGCGCACCTAGCGGACCAAGAGGTCCGAAAACCGCCAACCGATCTCGCTGCCTCGGTGTTGTAGAGAGTATGAGCATTCACACCACCATCGACAGCCCGCTGGGTCTGGTCCTGATCGAGGGGGACGGCTCGGCGATCAGCAGGGTGTCGTTCGTGCCGGAGGTACGGCCGGGCGGCGACGACGAGGCGTTCGCGCGGGCGCGGCAGCAGTTCGCCGAGTACTTCGCGGGCGAGCGCACGGAGTTCGACCTGGAGCTCACCTCGGCGGGGACGCCGTTCCAGGAGCGGGTCTGGGCGGGCGTGGCGGCCGTGCCGTACGGCAGGACCAGGACCTACGGCGAGCTGGCCGCGGAGATCGGCGCCCCGCGCGACAGGATCCGCGCCGTGGGCGCGGCGATCGGCGCGAACCCGCTGCTGGTCGTGCGGCCCTGCCACCGGATCGTGGGCGCGAACGGGTCGCTGACCGGCTACGCCGGCGGCCTGGAGCGCAAGCACGCGCTGCTCACGCTCGAGGGCGCCCTCCAGCAGGTGCTGGTATGAAGCCGGACGAGATGGACTGGAAGGCGCTGGCCGCCGAGGTCGACGCGCACGGCTGCGCGCTGACCCCGCGCATCCTCACGCCCGCCCAGTGCGCGGAGATCTCCCAGCTGTACGGCGAGCCGGGCCTGTTCCGCTCGACGGTCGACATGGAGCGGCACCGGTTCGGCAAGGGGCAGTACCGCTACTTCAGGCAGCCCTTCCCCGACCTGGTGCACCGGCTGCGGGAGGCGTTCTACCCACACCTGCTGCCGATCGCCCGCGACTGGGCGGCCCGGCTCGGCCGGCCGGCGCCGTGGCCTGACACGCTGGCCGAATGGCTGGACATGTGCCATGCGGCCGGGCAGACCAAGCCGACGCCGATCCTGCTGCGCTACCAGGAGGGCGACTGGAACGCCCTGCACCGCGACCTGTACGGGGACCTGGTGTTCCCGCTGCAGGTCGTGATCGGCCTCGACCGGCCGCGCGAGGACTACACCGGCGGCGAGTTCCTGCTGGTGGAGCAGCGTCCCCGCGCACAGTCGCGAGGCACGGTGACGATGCTGGAGCAGGGCCACGGGTTGATCTTCACGACCCGCGACCGGCCCGTCAGGTCGTCGCGCGGCTGGTCGGCCTCCCCGGTCAGGCACGGCGTCAGCACGGTCAGAACCGGCCTCAGACACACCCTGGGCCTGGTCTTCCACGACGCGGCATGAGCTACACGCTGATCGGGCGGGACGGCCTGCCGTACGAGAGTGAGAGGCCGGGGACGCTCGGCGGGCATCGGCGGGCGCGGCTGTACGGGCGGCTCGACTGCCCGTCGGCGCTGCGGGCCATCAGGCGCGGCGGCTACGTCGGGCACCGGGTGTTCTTCGCCGACGAGGCCACGGCGGTGGCGGCCGGGTACCGGCCGTGCGCCGTGTGCCTGCCGGAGGCGTACCGGGCGTGGAAGGGCGGGCACACCGAGGCCGAGCTGGCCCGGGTGCTCGACCTGGTGGGCGGGGCGGGCTCGGTGGTGCTCGGGCACGGGCGCGACCCGGCCTCCACGGCCGCCGTCGAGGCGTTCGGTCAGGCCTGGGACGGCGAGGTGCTCGCGGTCGTCGACTGGCCGGAGGACGCCGCCTCCTGGCTGAGGCCAGCCACCAGGTTCACCGCCCAGGAGCCCGACGCGTGGGTGGTGGCGGGGACGCCGCCCGGCTGGGCGTCGATGGCCAGGCGGCTGCGGATGAGCACCGGCTGGGACCCGGGCAGGACGTTCGGCTTCGCCTCGATCGCGGCGGCCGTCGTGCCCGCGGGACCGGGGACACTGGAAGGGCTGCGCGGGGCCGCCGCCGACGGCACCGCGTGGCGCATCGGCCGCAACCTGATCGAGAGCCTCCCATGATGCCCCTGCAGATCGCCCCGGGAGCCGTGCACGTGCCCGGCTGGCTGTCCCTCGACGAGCAGCGCCGCCTGGTCACCGAGTGCCGGGCCTGGGCCTCGGGTCCCGTCCCGATGCGGCACACCGTGCTGCCCAGGGGCGGGGTGATGTCGGTGCAGACCGTGTGCCTGGGCTGGCACTGGCGGCCGTACGAGTACGTCAGGACCGTGGACGGGGTGCGGGTGGCCGAGTTCCCGGGCTGGCTGGCCGAGCTCGGCCGCCGGGCGCTGGCCGAAGCCGGGATGCCCGGCGAGGGCTACACGCCCGACATCGCGCTGGTCAACTTCTACGACGAGCACGCCAAGATGGGCATGCACCAGGACAAGGACGAGCGGGCAGACGACCCGGTGGTCTCGCTCAGCATCGGCGACAGCTGCGTGTTCCGCTTCGGCAACACCGAGACGCGGGGCAAGCCGTACACCGATGTCGAGCTGGCCTCGGGCGATCTGTTCGTGTTCGGCGGGCCGTCCCGATACGCCTACCACGGCGTGCCGAAGGTCTACCCGGGGACCGGTGACCCGGCCACCGGGCTGGCGTCGGGACGGCTCAACATCACGATGCGGGTCAGCGGTCTTCGCGATAGTCAGCCGCCACCCCGATGAGGGAGATCAGGCCGGCCGCGTACTCCAGCGCCTCCTGGTGCCCCTCGGCGAAGTCGGGCTGGAAGCCCACCCCTTCCCACGCCTGGGTCTGCGGGTTCCACAGGTCGTTGCCGACCTCGAAGTCCCAGCCGAAGACGCCGTGGTCGTACCAGAGCTCGTCGGCGGAGTTGCCGGCCGCCGAGTAGAGCACGTCGGTCACCGGGCCCGTCTGCTGCGGCCAGGTCACGGTCCCGCGCTCGGCGGCGATGCCGGACTCGATCGTCCTGGCGGAGCGGAGGAAGAAGTCCAGCTGCTGGTCGGTCGGCCTGGGCAGGGTGACGCGGCCGTCGAGCTTGTAGGCGCCGGGCGGCCACATGAAGTACCCGCCGTAGGAGTGGACGTTCATGGCGAACTTGATGTTGTGGAAGGTCTGCGCCATCCAGATCACGTTCTTGCTCTCCGCCTCGGAGTGCTCGGCGGGGCCCGCGTAGGTGGCGCTCTGGCAGTTCGTGGAGGCGCCGAAGTAGCCGTCGGACTGCGAGCCGACCGCGTAGTTGCGGTTGACGTCGACGCCCCAGGTGTTGCGCAGCGCCGGGTCCGACTGCGCGGCCGGGCAGTAGTCGACCATGTTCTTCCGCTGGAAGTTGTAGTCGTAGAAGCTGTAGTTCGCGCCGTCCGGGTTCACCGTCGGGATGATGAAGATGTCCGTGCGCTCGAGCAGCCGGCGGGTGGCCGGGTCGCGCTGGTAGTTGCGCAGCAGGCGCTCGGCCGACTCGATCGTGACCAGCGGCGCCACCCACTCGCGGGCGTGCTCCTGCGCGTAGGCCAGCACGCCGGTCCTGGATCCGTCGCGGTGCGCGCCGACCCGGAGCGCCAGCACCTGCCACGGGGTCCGCGGCACGCCGGCCGGGGCCTTGAGGAAGTCGCTCAGCTGGGCGAGCGCCGCGGGCGCCACGACGCCCGTGCCCGGGTCGTTGCGGTACGGCGTGGCCTCGACCAGCGTGCCCGCGCTCGCGTTGATCGCGGCGATGACCTGGGCGGCGGTGCTGACGGGGTTGCCCGCGGCGTCGGTCGCCAGGCCGACCGTGATGCGCGTGCCGTTCACCGTCACCTTGAGCGGGCTGCTCGGCGTGCCGGGGTTGACGGCCTCGATGGACACGGCGTTGCCGCCTTCGGAGCCGT
This sequence comes from Nonomuraea sediminis, assembly GCF_018531495.1. Classification (GTDB taxonomy): domain Bacteria; phylum Actinomycetota; class Actinomycetes; order Streptosporangiales; family Streptosporangiaceae; genus Nonomuraea; species Nonomuraea sediminis. Next base: position 606,289 of record NZ_JAHDTI010000004.1, on the reverse strand, counting down.
AGGCCTTCGAGGTGACCACCACGGTGCCGAACTGGGCCTGGGCGTGGCGGCGGTAACCGTTGGTGAGGTAGGGCAGCTTGATGATGTCGGTCAGGTGCGGGAACTGCTCGTGCAGCGCCTTGATCCGGTCGTTGAGCTGGCCCGGCGGCATGTACTGGGTGACGAAGTCCTTCTGGTAGCCGGGGGCCTGCCGGTCGGGTGCCTTGCCGCCGGGCCATTCCCTGACCAGCGCGTCGGCCTTGCCGCCTGTCGCGGAGGTGACCGTCACCCAGATCGGCCGCTGCGGTGCGGGGGCCGGTGTCTCGAACTGGTGGCCCAGGTAGACGTCGTCGTCCACGAACGGCACCATCGCCACCGTGCCGGAGGAGCCGCGCACGCCGCGCCAGGCCACGCTCAGCGTGGCGCCGGCGCCGGCGCTGCTGGTCGCCTCGACCGACAGGAAGTAGCCGTCGCGGGTCTTCATCCAGACCGCCCGCTCGATCACGATGCGGTCCTGCTCGGTGGCCTTGGGGGTGTTCGTGGGCGCCTTCTGCGTCCTGGCGCCCAGCGCCTGGATGGCGGCGAGCTGGCCGGGCGTGACGACGGCGTCCACCTGGATGCTGCCGTCGGCCTGCGGCCTGACCCGCTCGGTCAGGTCGGCCCCGGAGTCCACCAGCCTCTCGAAGGCCGCCCGGTCCGGCACCGTGACCGTGACCACCGAGGTGGGCTCCGGCTGCGCCGGCGGCGGCTCGGCCGCCGGGACAGGCGCCGTGACCAGGTAGGTCGTGACGCCTATCGCGAGGACAACAGCGGACGCCCGTAAGCCACGCATCGGCTCCTCCTTGATCGGCCTCTGCCGATCATTCAAAGCGAGTACGGCATGCCCTACAAGACCCGATTAATCGGGCAAATCACCCCGATTGCGCAGGGACAGCAGCGCGACCGCGCTGACCAGGCAGGTGGCGATCACGAAATATGCCGGGATGTCGATGTCTCCGGTGCTCTTGATCAGCTGCGTGATGATCAACCCGGCGCAGCCGGAGAACACCGCGTTGGACAGCGAGTAGGCCAGGCCGAGACCCGTGTAGCGGACCGTGGTCGGGAACATCTCGGCCAGCATCGCCGGGCCGGGCCCGGCCAGCAGGCCCACCACCACGCCCGCGGCGAACACCGCCACGCCCTTCATGGCGGACGAGCCGGCCGGGTCCTGCAGCACGTTGATCAGCGGGAGCGCGAGCACGACGATCAGCACGGCGCCCGTCAGCATGACGGGGCGGCGGCCGATCCTGTCGCTCAGGATCCCCGCCGGGACGATCGCCAGCGCGAAGCCCAGGTTGGACAGCACCGCGGCGATCAGGCCCTGCTGGAAGGTGGCGTGCAGCGCCGTCTGCAGGTAGGCGGGCATCACGACCAGGAACGTGTAGCCCGCCGCCGACCAGCCCATCAGCCGCCCGATGCCGAGCAGGATGGCCTTGGTGACCTCGCCCGTGGTGGGCCTGCGCGGCGGCAGGGCGGCCGCCTTCTGGAAGCTCGGCGTCTCCTCCAGCCGCAGCCGCAGCCACAGCGCCACCCCGCCCAGCGGTACGGCGAGCAGGAACGGGATCCGCCAGCCCCAGCTCTTGAGGTCGGCCTCGGAGGTCAGGCTCGCCATGATCGCCGCCGCGCCCGCGCCGCCGAGCAGCCCGAGCGCCACGGTGAACGACTGCCAGGAGCCGTACAGGCCGCGCCTGCCCGGCGGGGCGAACTCGGTCATCAGCGACACCGCCCCGCCGAACTCGCCGCCCGCCGACAGGCCCTGCAGGATCCGCACCAGCGTCAGCAGCCACGGGGCGGCGGCCCCGATGGCGGCGTAGGTCGGCAGCACGCCGATCAGCGCGGTGGCCACCGACATCAGCGCGACCACCAGGATGAGCAGCGGCCGCCGCCCGATCCGGTCCCCCAGCCGGCCGAAGATCGCCGCCCCGAGCGGGCGGAAGAAGAACGCAAGCGCGAACGAGGCGTAGGTCTTGATCAGCGCCTCGAGGTCCCCCGCCGCGCCGGGGCTGAAGAAGTTCGCCGCGATGATCGTGGCGAAGAATCCGTAGACCCCGAACTCATACCATTCAATGAAATTTCCTACCGAACCGGCGATCAGAGCGCGGCGCGACCGCTGCGTGTTCTGTTGGTCGAGTGCCGTCATGTGGGGGAACCTCCCGGCGTCTTGCGAATGACGACAAGCGTCATAGACGACCTAGATCATGTCAATAAGTTTCAGCCGCCTTGATTGCCTGAGGAGCCGGACCGCCAGCGCCACCATGAAGGCGAACTGGACGGCCGTGCCGATCACCAGCCGCAGGCTCAGGGTGCGCTGGTCCGGCCAGGCGTCCACGACCAGGACCCCGACCGGCGAGGCCAGCCACCACCACGGCACCACCTTGCGAACGACCAGCACCAGGCACCCGGCGAACCAGGGCAGGGAGGCCAGCACGAACCCCACCTCGTGCACCATCCCGTGCCGGCTCATCTCCGGCGCCCCGGCAGGCGCTCCAGGCGGGAAGCCCGCGCCCGCGTCGGTGGTGAAGACGCCGGCCGTCACCAGCCCGAGCCCGACGATCCCGAACAGCAGCGGACCCCACGTCCCGCCGCGCGCGTGGTCGATCGCCCGGCGCATCCCGGCCGCGAAACCCACGTAGAGCAGGCCCGTGACGACGAAGTTCGCGATCTGGATCCAGCCGGGCCCGCCCAGGCTCAGCAGGCTGAGCGGGTGGTAGGCCGGGTCGAAGCCCTCCCTGGTGAACGCCTGGACCAGGTAGACGGCCAGGAACAGTGGCCCCGCGACCAGGCCGCAGGCCAGCAACCGAGGCGTCGTCACTGGACCGGCCTGACGTCCGCGTGGCCCGGTACCGGGCTCGCCAGCAGGCGGGTGGCGATCTCGGTCGCCCGGTCGAAGCTGTCGCAGTCCACCACCCAGCAGGCCGCGACGGACTCCTCGGCCGCCGGGTCTCCTGGGCCGAACCTGCGGGTGTTCACCGGGTCGGCCAGGACGCGCTTGTCCACCAGCTCGCCGGACCCGGCCAGCCGGCGGTCGAACGGCTCGGTGGCGGCCTCGCCGTACGTCATGATCATGAATTGCACGGGGCACTCCTCTCTCTCGCGGGAGACGTCGGAGCCGCGTCGTCGTTTCTGACACGATGAGCGGGTGGAAGATCGGTTACGTGCGGCCTTCGTCAGCGGCGAACTGCTCGACCTGCGCTCCGGTGACGACGACGATCCTCGTCAGGCCTCGACCTGGCCGGCGTCGCGGCAGGTCAGCGCCGCGTCCATGATGGCGTTGCTGCTCGGCGGGGCTCAGGCGGAGCCTGGCCAGGTCGCGATGCTCCGGCTGGCGGGGGCGCGCGTCACCGGGCAGCTCGACCTGGACGGCGCCGAGCTGAACCACCGGCTGGAGCTGGTCGGCTGCGCGCTAGATGAGCCGCTGCTGATCAGCGAGGCGCGGACCCGCTCGATCGCGCTGTCCGGGTGCGTCCTGCCCGGCATGACGGCCGCGCGGTCCAGGATCGACGGCGGCCTGACCATCAGCGGCTGCGACCTGCCCGAGCTGGACCTGCGCGGCACCGCCGTCAGCGACGACCTGACCCTCGAGGGCGGCACGCTGAAGGAGCTGGACGCCGCCACGGTCCAGGTGCAACGGCATCTCACCCTGGGTCCCGGCCTGACGATCGAGGGCACGACGCTGCTCAACTACGCCGCCGTCGGCGGGCAGGTCAGGGTCACCGAGGCCACGCTCGGCGTGGTGGAGATGCACAGGGCCCGCTTCGACACCGACCTGTTCGTGGCCAGGCCGTCGAAATGCACGGGGAAGCTGTCGCTGATGGGCGCCAGCGCGGTGGGGCGCATCGACCTGGAGCTGCTCGAGGTGTCCGAGCTGGGCTGCGAGGAGGTCCAGGCGGGCGTCCTGCACCTGCCCGGCGGGGTGACGCACCTGGTCCTGGACAGCGCGCGGGTCGGCGTGCTGCGCGGCGTGCTCAGACCGTACCCGCGGCAGCTGTCGATCAACGGGCTGACCTACGAGGCCATCGAGCCCTCGGCCAGGACCCGCGACCGGCTGGAGTGGATCAGGCTCGGCTCGCATCGCTACCGCTCTCAGCCGTACGAGCAGCTGGCGGCCATGTACAAGCGCGACGGCCACGACGTGGACGCGCGCACCGTCCTGCTGGCCAAGCAGCGCCACCGGCGGCGGATGCTGCAGTGGCCCGGCCGGCTGCTCGGCTACCTCCAGGACGCCTCGGCGGGGTACGGCTACCGCTCCTGGTGGGCCGGGCTGTGGCTGGCGGCCTTCCTGGCGGCCGGCACGACCTACTTCCAGCAGTCGCCCCCGCCACCGCTCAAACCCGGCGAGCACCCGGACTTCAGCGCCTTCGCCTACACGTTGGACCTGCTGCTGCCGATGGTCGACCTGGGCCAGACGGGGGCCTGGAACCCGCACGGCGGAGCCCAGGCGGTCGCCTACGCGCTGCTGATGCTGGGCTGGCTGCTCACGCTGTCGGTCGCCACCGGCGTCACCCGCGTCCTGTTCCGCGACTGAATCTCAGGGCTGGTAGTCGTAGTTGGGCGGCGCCCCCACCGAGTGCTCGAGTATCCGCAGGATCTTGCGTGACTCGTCGTGCGGCCCCGCCACGTAGTACGGCTTGCCGTCGCGGCCGAAGGTGATGGCCGCCGGCCCCTCCCACGGGCCGAGGTGCTCGGCGACGGACGCGAAGGACTCCAGGGACTCGAACCCCAGGTCGCCCGCGTACTCCTCCGAGCCGAAGACCAGGTGGCGGGCCAGCTCCACCGGGGCCTCCTGCCAGCCCGGGTAGTCGCTGAAGAAGAAGTCGCGGAATCGGCGCAGCTCCAGGTCGTCCATGAGGTCGGGGCCGATGGTGTTCTTGACCCCCAGGCAGTAGACGTCCACCAGGTAGCCGCAGACCGAGACCTTGTCCCAGCCGTGGCGCCGCGCCGCCAGCACGCTGACCAGCCCGGCTCCCTGCGGGGACGGTTCGGCGTCCGTCCAGCCGCGCGACGGATCGACCTTGAGGCCCACGCTCCAGCCGTTGCTGACCCAGGCGCCGACGATCTCCCCGGGGCCGGAGGGCGCCTCGGCGGCGATGGCGCGTACCAGAGGGGCGACCGCGGAGGGAGAGACGCCCAGCTCACGGGCGATCTGCTTCGGCGACCGGCCCTGACCGCGCAGCTCGCGCACCCGCTGCAGAAGTTCCGCACTGTCCATAGAAGCCGGAGCCTACCGCTCATCCGGGCGAGAGGTTGGCTAATCCGACATAGGGGAACATATCTCCGCGATCGCATTTCGGGGGGATTTTCATGCGTGCTATCGCCATCACCGACTTCATGCTCACGCCGCAGCTCATGGACCTGCCCAGGCCGCAGCCGGGGCCCGACGAGATACTCGTCAGGCTCTACGCGGCCGGGCTCAACCCGGTCGACTGGAAGATCGCCGAGGGCATGCTGAGCGACGGCGTCCGCCACCGCTTCCCGCTGATCCTGGGCACGGACGGGGCAGGTGTGGTGGAGGCCGTGGGTCCCGCGGTGACCGCGTTGCGGCCAGGCGACGAGGTCTACGGGGAGTTCCAGGACGTCACGCGGGGGCTGGGCAGCTACGCCGAGTACGGGATGTTCACCCAGGGCGCGCCGGTCGCGCGGATGCCCCGCGGCATGACGTTCACCCAGGCGGCGGCCGTGCCGGGGGCCACGATGACCGGGTACAACATGGTCGAGACCGCCAAGGTGGACCAGGGGCAGACCGTGCTGGTCTCCGGCGCGAGCGGCGGGGTGGGGCAGCAGGCCGTGCAGTTCGCCGTCCTCCAGGGCGCCAGGGTCATCGCCACCGCGACCGCCGACATCGCCGAGTACCTGCGCGAGCTCGGCGCGGCCGAGGTCGTCGACTACAAGGCGGCCCCGGTCGCCGAACAGGTGCTCGCGCTGCACCCCGAGGGGATCGACGTGGTCCTCGACACGATCAGCGCCGACCCCGCGGCGCTCGACCAGCTCTCACGCATCGTGCGCCCCGGCGGTCACCTGGTGACGACGCAGTTCACGGCCGATCCGAAGGAGCTGGCCTCCCGCGAGATCGTCGGCGTCAACCTGAAGAGCCCGCCGAGCCCCGAACTGCTCGCCCTGATCGCGGACCTGATCGACGCCGGCAAGATCCGCGTCAGGATCGAGGCGGAGTTGCCGCTCGAGCAGGCGCCCGAGGCGCTGCTCCGCAACAAGTCCGGCGGCGCCCGCGGCAAGACCGTGTTCGAGATCTAGTGTGACTCCCTGCTGACGTGGTCGCCGCTGGAGCCGACCAGGAAGTCCAGGTCGGCGCCCCGGTCGGCCTGGAGCACGTGGTCGACGTAGAGCCGCTCCCAGCCGCGCACCGGACGCGCGAACCCGGTGGTCACCGGCTCGCGCGCGGCCAGTTCGGCGTCGGGCACGTCCACGTCGAGCCGGCGCGCCGGCACGTCGAGCACGATCGGGTCGCCGGTCCTGACCCTGGCCAGCGGCCCGCCCGCGGCCGCCTCGGGCGCTGTGTGCAGCACGACCGTGCCGTAGGCGGTGCCGCTCATCCGCGCGTCGCTGATGCGCACCATGTCGCGCACGCCCTTGGCCAGCAGCCTGGCGGGCAGCGGCAGGTTGCCCACCTCCGGCATGCCCGGGTAGCCGCGCGGCCCGCATCCGCGCAGCACCAGCACCGAGGTCTCGTCCACCTCGACCGTGTCCAGGCGCGCGTTCATGTCCTCGATGCTGTCGAACACGACGGCCCTGCCCCGGTGGCGCAGCAGTTCCGGGGAGGCCGCGGCGGGCTTGATGACCGCGCCGCGCGGGGCGAGGTTGCCCCTGAGCACCGCGATTCCCGCCTCGGGCAGCAGCGGGTCGTCGCGCCGCCTGATGACGTCCTCGTCCCAGATCTCGCCGAAATAGCGCGACAGCGGCTGCCCCGTCACGGTCAGCGCGCTCTCGTCCAGGAGGTCCGCCACCTCGTTGAGTACGGCGAGCAGCCCGCCCGCCCTGAACAGGTCGTCCATCAGGTGCCTGCCCGCGGGCTGGAGGTCCACCAGCAGCGGCACCCCCGACCCGATCCGGTCGAAGTCGTCCAGCTCCAGCTCCACCCCGAGCCGCCCGGCGATGGCCAGCAGGTGCACGACGGCGTTCGTCGACCCGCCGATCGCGGCCAGCGTCACGATCGCGTTGCGGAAGGACGCCCTGGTCATCACCGTGCTGGGCCGCCGCCCCTCCCGCGTGATCCCTACGGCCAGCCTGCCCGCCTCGTGGGCCTGCTGGAGCAGGCGGCTGTCGGGCGCGGGGATGCCCGCCGTACCTGGCAGGGTCATGCCGAGCGCCTCGGCCATGCAGGCCATCGTGGAGGCGGTGCCCATCGTGTTGCAGTGGCCGCGACTGCGGATCATGGACGACTCGGACTCCAGGAACGCCTCGTTGTCCAGCGCGCCGGCGCGGACCTCCTCGCTCAGCCGCCACACGTCGGTGCCGCAGCCCAGCGGGCGGCCGCGGAAGTGCCCGGTCAGCATCGGGCCGCCGGGCACGACCAGCGCGGGCAGGTCCACCGACGCGGCGGCCATCAGCAGCGAAGGGATCGTCTTGTCGCAGCCGCCCAGCAGCACGACGCCGTCGATCGGGTTGGCGCGCAGCATCTCCTCGGTGGCCATCGCGGCCAGGTTGCGCCACAGCATCGCGGTCGGGCGGACGTTCGTCTCACCGAGCGAGACGACGGGCAGGTTCAGCGGCACGCCGCCCGCCTCCCACACGCCCGCCTTCACGGCCTCGGCCACCTCGTCCAGGTGGGCGTTGCACGGGGTCAGGTCGGAGGCGGTGTTGGCGATGGCGATCTGGGGACGCCCGAAGGCGTCCTTGGGCAGGCCGCGCCGCATCCAGGCACGGTGGATATAGGAATTCCTGTCGTCCCCCGCATACCAGTGCGCACTCCTCACCCCCGCGACACTACGCCCAGCGCTCCCGGTTTCAGTGGGGAACGAAGCCGACGGCGCCGAGGACTCCTACCGCGGTCGGGTCGGGGGTTTCCTCGGTGGAATGCCATTTCTGGACGGGGACGATTCCCGGTGGTACCAGTTCGAGGCCGTCGAGCCATCCGGCCAGGTGCTCCTTGCCGCGCCCCGCGGCCCCGCCCGCGTAGGTCCCCGCGTACACGGCCCGCCCGCGCCGCCGCCAGTCGGGAGGCAGCTCCCCCGCGTGCCCGTGCGAGACCGCCACGCAGCTCCCCGGCGCCAGCGGGCGTCGCAGGGCCGCCACGATCGCGGCGACCTCGGCGTCGTCGGGGAAGAAGTGCAGGATCGCCATCAGCAGCACCGCGACGGGACGCCCGAAGTCCAGGTACTCCCCCGCGTCGGCCAGGATCCGCTCCGGGTCGTGCAGATTCCCCTCGACGACCTCGGTGCGCGGGCTGTCGGCCAGCAGCGCCCTGGCGTGCACGAGCACGACCGGGTCGTTGTCCACGTAGACGACCCGGGCCTCGGTGGCGACCTCGTGCACGTTCTCCCGCGTCGGCAGCCCCGTCCCGAGGTCGAGGAACTGGTCGATCCCGACCCCGACCAGATGGCGGACGACCCGGCCCAGGAAGGCCCTGTTGGCGCGGGCCATCTCCGGCGCGTGCGGGATGACCTCGAGGATCCGGGCGGCCGCGGCCCGGTCCGCCGCGTAGTTGTCCTTCCCGCCCAGGAAGTAGTCGTAGATGCGGGCCACGCTCGGAACGCTCGGGTCTACGCCGTGCATGCGCGCACGATACGGCCTGCCGTACCCGCTCAGATAGAGGTACGGCAGGCCCTGTGCGCGAGTGTTAACCGATGGTGATCCGATCCAGGTTGGGCCCGCCGTTGGCGGTGGTGGCCGTGGCGCGGATCGTGTTGGTCCCGGCGTTGAGCGGGACGGTCAGCGTGGAGGTGGCCCAGGTGTCCCAGTTGGCCGTGGGCGGGAACGAGCGGGCGGCCGAGACGACCGTGCCGTTGACCGCGATGTCCATCGGCCTGTCGGCGGTGGTGCCGTTGGCGTAGCGCAGGGTCAGCGCCGCGTTGCCCGCCTGGGCGGCGGTCACGCTGAACTCGACGTAGCCGCCGGTCACGTTGTCGTAGTTGACGAAGCCGGTGCCCGTGAAGCCCAGGTGGTTGGACTCGACGACGCCCTGGGAGATCGTGGCGTTCTCCGCCTGGTAGTCGACGGGCGCGGGACCGGCCGGCTGGGCGTCGAGGTAGTCCAGGTTCGGCCCGCCGTTCGCGGTGGTCGAGACGAGCTTGACCGAGTTCGCGCCGGCGTTGAGCGGCACGGTGACCTCCGCGTTGGCCCAGGTGTCCCAGTTGGCCGTAGGCGCGAACGGCAGCTCGCCGACCGCGGTCCCGTTGACGGTCAGCGCCATCGGGCGGTTGGCGGTCGTGCCGTTGGAGTAGCGGATGGTCAGCTTGTAGCTGCCGGCCGTGGTCTGGTTGGCGTTCCACTCAACGCCCGAGCCGACCACGTTGTCGCCGTTGACGAACCCGGTGCCGCTGAATCCGGCGTGGTTGGACTCGACGACGCCCTGGGTGATGGTGGCGTCCTCCGCCTCGAGGAACGTCGACGGGGTGCCGCCGCAGCTCTGGGTGGAGCCGGTGGCGCTGACCCGCAGGGCCCCGCCGGTGGTGTTCTGGCTGTTGGCCACGCAGTAGCCGGTGATCGTCTGGAAGACCATGTCGCTGGGGCTGTTGCTGCCGCGTTCGGCGGTGAAGTGGTCGAAGGCGACGTTGCTGCCCGTGTTGGCGATCACCGCCGGTCTGCAGTCGTTGGAGTTGAACTGCACGGAGCTGTCGGTGAACTTCACGTCGTGCGCGTTGTGGATGTACCAGCCGTAGGACGGGCGGGTGCCGATGCTGTTGGGGTTGTAGTCGGTGGAGTTGTTGCTCGGCACGCCGGTGCCCATGCAGGCGCCGCCGCCCGGCACGGTCAGGTCCACGTTGTTGAAGGTGACGTTGCGGATCCGGTTGGTGGTGCCGCTCTCGCCCCACAGCGTGGCGGTGAAGTTGGAGCTGCTCTGGCCGGTCGAGGTGACGTTGTCGTAGGTGATGTTCTCGATCCGGCCGATGCCCGGGCTGTTGCCGCACCTTCGCCTGGTGCCGATCTTCTCCATGATCGCGCTGCGCACGTTGGACATCGTGATGTCGCGGTAGTGGATGTCGGTGATGACCGATCCGTCCATGGACACCATGCCGAGTCCCGACTTGTTCGCGCCGGTGATCGTGATGCGGTCGAACTGGTAGTCGGTGAAGTTGCCGCAGGTCTCCGAGCCGAACATCAGAGCGTTGCAGCAGCCGGCGGACAGGTGCGAGTCCGAGACCCTGACGTGGCCGTTGCCGTAGGTCTGGCCGAGCGCCCAGTCGCTCTTGAACACCAGCGCGTCGTCGTTTCCGGCGATGTCGGCGTTGGTGACGGTCACGTTCTGCGCGCTGATCACGTTCCAGCCGTCGCGGTCGGAGGCGGTGTCGATCCGCAGGTGGTCGGAGGTGATGTTGTTGCACGCGTTGGTCAGCGCGGCGAAGTGGCCGCCGCGCCGCAGCGTGATGCCGCTCAGCGTGAGCCCGTCGCACCGGGTCAGCGAGATGATCTTGTCGGCCTGCCCCGAGTTGGGGTTGCCGGTGATGAGGTGGCCGCCGCCGTCGATGGTGCCCGAGCCGACGAAGCCGATGTTGGTGAGCCGGTCACCCCAGATCATCGCGTTGTGGAAGTGGCTGTGGCCGTAGTCCTGGTAGTTGTCGTTGGGGTTGGACTCGGGGGCGTCGTAGGTGTTGTTGGAGGCGCCCATGATCGTGGAGCCGGCGTCGAGCTGGAGGGTGACGTTGCTCTTCATGTGGATGGAGTTGGCCGACTTGTAGGTCCCCGCGGGGAACTCCACGATCCCGCCGCCCGCGTTGTTGGCGGCGGTGATCGCCGAGTTGATCGCCGCTGTGTCGTTGGAGGACCCGTTGCCGGTCGCACCGTAGTCCTTGACGTTGAAGGTCGCCGCCGCGCTTGCTGGGGGCGCGGCCATGGACAAGGCGACCAGTGTGGCGGCAGCGAAGCACGTGGCTGCCTTCCGTAAGGCGCTCATGGACTCAAGCTAGGCCGAAAGGTCCGATGTCAGAAGGCCCAAAGTTGAACTAATATCGGTTGCAGTGGGACGCCTGGGTTACAGACCTCCGAGGTTCAGGAAGTCCAGTACGGCAGGCCCCGCGACCGCCCGGAACTCCTCGAAGTAGGCGTGCCGCGCCCCGGGGATGAGCCGCAGCGAGGCGTCCGGGATCCGCTCGGCCAGCAGCGGCGCGTTGGCCACCGGGTTGAAGACGTCGTCGCCGCCGTGGATGACCAGCGTGCGCGCCTGGATGCGCGGCAGCGCGTCCCAGCCGTCGTGCCCGGCGCTCGCGGCCAGGTGCCGCGCCCGCGCGTAGCTCGGCATGGCGAAGTCACCGACCGTGTTGTGCGGGCCCGGGTGGGTGGCCAGCCAGTCCGGCGTGTACATCAGCTCGAGCAGGACCCGCTCGGCCGCGGCCCGGTCCGGCTGCGCCAGCGCCTTCCTGATCTCCTGCGACCGCTCGATCCCGTGCCGGCCGCCGGGCGAGGTGCAGCCGAGGACCAGGGCGCCGACCCGATCGGGATGGTCGGCCGCCAGCCACTGGGCGACCCGGCCGCCCATCGAGGTTCCGTAGACGTGCGCGCGCTCCACGCCCAGGTCGTCGAGCACGGCCAGGGCGTCCTCGGCGAACCCGCGGGTGCTGTAGGGCACGTCGGGCTTGTCGCTGCCACCCGTGCCCCGGTAGTCGAAGGTGATCGTCCGGTAGCGGGTCTCGAAGTCGTCCCTGACCCCGTCCCACCAGTGGTGGGAATTGGCCTGGCCCGGCAGCAGGAGCAGCGGTTCCCCGGCACCCCTGACCTGGTAGGACAGTTCGATCGCATCCGCGGTGATGGCGTGTGGCACGCCAAGAATGCTGCCTCACCCACCTTGTTGCCCAGCCGGAGGCCCTACAGAATGACGTTCTAGAACATTTGGAGGTGCGTCGCATGCAGGTGCGGGACAAGGTCGTGGTCGTCACGGGCGCGGCCGGCGGGATCGGGCGGGCCATGGCGCTCAGGTTCGCCGCCGAGGGCGCCAGAGGGGTGGTGGTCGCGGACGTGGACGAGGCGGGCGCCGGGGCGGTGGCCAAGGAGATCGGTGATCGGGCGGCAGCCGTACGGGCCGACGTGTCGCGGGAGGAGGAGGTCGCCGCGCTGGCGGAGACGCCGTTCGGCCCCGTCGACCTGTTCTGCTCCAACGCCGGCGTGATCGGCGGGCACGGGCTGGACGCCCCCGCCGAGGAGTGGGACCGGCTCTTCCACGTCAACCTGATGGCCCACGTGTACGCGGCCAGGGCGGTCGTGCCCTCCATGGTCGAGCGCGGCGGCGGCTACCTGCTCAACACCTGCTCGGCCGCCGGGCTGATCAGCTGCCCCGGCGACGCGCCGTACGCGGTCACCAAGGCGGCGGCCATCTCCTTCGCCGAGTGGGTCTCGATCCACTACGCGCCCCAGGGGATCAAGGTGAGCGTGCTGTGCCCGCAGGGCGTGCGCACGAACATGCTGGCCAAGGGCCTGGAGGAGGATCACCTGACGGCCCGCGCAGTGGGCGCGTCCGGCGCGATCCTCGAGCCGGGGGCCGTGGCGCAAGCCGTGATCGACGGTCTGGAAGCCGAGCGCTTCCACATCTTCCCGCACCCGGAGGTGGCCGACTTCGCCCAGCGCAAGGCCGAGGACCCCGACCGCTGGCTGGCCGGCATGGCGCGCTTCGTGGCAGGCCTGTCGTGAAGGCCGCGCGCGCCGCCTGGCGCCGCCTGGAGCCGGTGCACGGCATGATCTACTTCGTCCCCGAGGCCGCGGAACGCTACGCCGCGCTGGGCCTGAAGGACCGCGCGGGCTACTTCGCCTCCCGCGCCGCCGCCCTCGGCCGCGCGAGCGCCGACCTGGTCATCGCCACCTTCTACAACTTCAACCCCACCCTCGTACGGCGAGCCATCCCCGCCGCGTGGGACGTCACCACCCCCGGGCAACTGCTGGCCGCCCGGGTCGAGGCGGCGGGCGCCGCCCTGCGCAGGGCCGGGATCCACGAGCTGCCCGGACTGGAGGAGACCCTCGCCCTGGCCACCCGCGCCGCGGAGGCGGCCTGCGAGCACCCGCAGGGCAGGCCGCTGTTCGCCGCGCACGCCACGCTTGACTGGCCCGACGAGCCGATCCTGCGGCTGTGGCACGCCCAGACGCTGCTGCGCGAGTTCCGCGGCGACGGCCACGTGGCGATCCTGCTGTCCGAGGGCATCGGACCGCTGGAGGCGCTGGTGCTGCACGCCTGCAGCGGCACGGTCCCGCCCGTGTTCCTCAAGGTCAGCAGGAACTGGCCGGAGGCGGAGTGGGCCGAGACGGAGGAGCGGCTGCGCGAGCGGGGCCTGCTGGACGGCGACGAGCTCAGCACCGCGGGCAAGGCGCTGCGCCAGCACGTCGAGGACCGCACGGACGCGCTGGCGCTGCCCGCCTACGCCGCGCTCGGCGAGGACGGCTGCGAGCGGCTGGCGGAGCTCGCCAGGCCCTTCGGCCGCGCCGTGGTGGATCGGGGGCTGCTGAATCTCGGCTGAGTGTCGATCCGCGGGCATCCTGTTCGTGTGAAGGACATGAAGGAGTACATGCTCAGCATCGTCCAGCCCGACGGCGACCCGCCCCCGCCCGAGGTGCTGGACCCGATCATGCGCGACCTGGCGGTGCTCAACCAGGAGATGCGGGACAGGGGCGTGTGGGTGTTCGCCGCCGGGCTGCACGACGTCAGCACGGCCACCCTCCTGCGCCCGAAGGACGGTGACGTGCTGATCACCGACGGCCCGTTCGCCGAGGGCAAGGAGCACCTGGGCGGCTTCACGATCATCCGGGTGGCGGACCTGGACGCCGCGCTCGATTGGGGCCGCCGCCTGTCACTGCTGCTCGGCCTGCCTGTCGAGGTGCGTCCCTGCGCATGACCGGCGTCGAGCAGGTCTTCCGCGAGGAGTACGGCAGGGCGGTGGCGGTCCTGGTGCGCTACTTCGGCGACATCGACGTGGCCGAGGAGGCGGTCCAGGACGCCTTCGCCGTGGCCGTCAGGAAGTGGCCGCAGGACGGGATCCCGCCGAGCCCGGCCGGCTGGATCATCACCACGGCCAGGAACCGCGGGATCGACCGGCTGCGCCGCGAGTCCGCGCGCGAGGAGAAGCACGCCCAGGCCGCCCTGCTGCACGCCACCGACGAGCCGCCCGAGGAGGGCCCCGTGCGCGACGACCGGCTGCGCCTGATCTTCACCTGCTGCCATCCCGCGCTGGCGATGAGCGCCCAGGTCGCGCTGACGCTGCGGCTGCTCGGCGGGCTGAGCACGGCCGAGATCGCGCGCGCGTTCCTGTTGCCGGAGCCGACCATGGCCCAGCGCCTGGTCAGGGCCAAGGGCAAGATCCGTGACGCGGGCATCCCCTACCGGGTGCCGAGGGAACCTGACCTGCCCGACCGGCTGCGGGCGGTGCTGGCCGTGGTCTACCTGATCTTCAATGAGGGCTACACGGCCAGCTCGGGCGACCGGCTGACCCGCGAGAGCCTGTGCGCGGAGGCCATCAGGCTCGGCCGGCTGCTGGCCGAGCTGATGCCGGACGAGCCCGAGGTCATGGGGTTGCTCGCGCTGATGCTGCTCGTCGAGTCACGCGGGGCCGCGCGGACGGACGCGCGGGGCGAGCTGGTGCTGCTGGCGGACCAGGACCGCGCGCTGTGGGACGCGCGGCTGGTCGCGGAGGGCAGGGAGCTGGTGCGCCGGTGCCTGCGGCGGGGCGCGCCCGGCCCGTACCAGGTCCAGGCGGCGATCAACGCGGTGCACACCGATCCCGTCACGGACTGGCGGCAGATCGTCCAGCTCTACGACCAGCTCATGACCTTCACGCCGACGCCGATCGTGGCGCTGAACAGGGCGGTCGCGGTGGCCGAGGTCGACGGCCCGGCGGCGGCGCTCGAGCTCGTCGACGGGCTCGACCTCGACCGCTTCCACCTCTTCCACGCCATCCGCGCCGACCTGCTGCGCCGCCTGGGCAGGGACACCGAGGCCGCCCAGGCCTACGACGCGGCGCTCGCGCGCACGGAGAACGCCGCCGAGCAGGCGTTCCTCCGCCGCAGGAGAGCGGAGCTGCCCGGCTAGCCCGGACCGTAGGAGCAGCGGGCACCCGTGTGGACCGTGGCGCGCAGGTGGTCGCCGATGGCGCGGTCCACGGCGGCGATGCGGTCGACCGCGCGCCGGATCGCCTTGCCGACCGCGATCCTGGCCCGCTCGTCGTTCCCGGCGAACTGCCTGGCCCGACCGCCCAGCCCCGTCGCTGCGGCCAGCTCGGCCAGCAGCCAGTCGCGCTCGGCCTCCGCCGCCTCCGAGCGTGGCAGCTCCTCCAGCTGCGCGAGCCGCCGCCGGTAGCTGCGCCGCGCCTCCTCGTCGAGCACGGGCTGCCGGGTCGAGTCGGCGTGCGGGTTGCCCGCCAGCTCGGCGGCCGGGATCTCCTGTCCGGGGTTGGCCAGCAGCGTCGCCAGGTAGCCCATGCCGACGCTGTGGTCGACCAGCGCGCCGCGCCCCTGCAGCTCGACCCGCCACTGGCGGCCCGTGCGCGCCATCGCCACCCGCCGGCTCGCGCACGGCAGCATCATGCCGAGCGCGTCGGCGTCCCGCTCGACCTTGGCCAGCTCGTGCCTGGCCCGGCCGTCGTGCGAGCCGTGCACCAGCGCGTACACCTCGGCCAGCCGGGAACGCGACAGCACCACGGCGGGCCAGTGGCCGAAGGCCAGGTTGTCGTGCACCGCGGCCTCCAGATGACCGATGGCACGTTCCATGTCGCCCATGGTCATCGCGGCCACCCCGAGCGTGTGCCGGGTCGAGCCGAAGCAGGCCGCGCCCAGGCTCGCGATCACCGGCATCCCCGCGTACGGCAGCAGCAGCCCGTACACCTGCCCCGCGGTCAGCGCGTCGCCCAGCAGCGCGGCCGCCTCCGTGATCGCGTACATCGACATCAGCCAGCTGCTCGAGCGCGGCAGCTCCGCCAGGTCCCTGCCGCGCAGCCGGGCCAGCATGCTCTCGGCCAGCCGCCGGTCGCCCGCCGTGGCCGCGGCCACCGCCAACCCCGCGTACACCGAGTTGTCCACCGCGCTCAGCACCGGCGTGCCCGACAGTTCGGCCAGCACCGGCACCAGCTCGCCCACCCGCCCCTGGTACCAGCGGATCGTGGCGAGCTGCACCGCGTACCAGCCGGTCGCGTCCACGTCGCCGGCCTCGGTGCCGCGCTGGGCGCACTCGGCGGCCAGGGCCTCGGCCTGGTCGAACCGGCCGGCCCTGATGCTGATCATGACGTCGATGGCGCTCAGCACGAACCCGACCGCCAGGTGGTCGTGGCCCTTCAGCATGCCGCGCAGCTCGCCCAGGCTCCGCTCGGCGTGCGGGTCGCCCACCAGGAAGAGGTCCACGGTGTGCCACAGCAGCCCCATCAGCAGGTCGCTGCGCCGGCCGGTCCTGGAGGCCTCCGCGATCAGCTCGGTGGCCAGCTCCAGCCTGAGCGTGCCGTGCTCGGGGCCGAGCACGCAGTGGTGCGCCAGGCTCAGCGCCTCGGCCAGTGCCACCGGGTCGCCGGCGTCCCTGGCCTTGCCGAGCAGGGCCAGCGCCTCGTCATACCCGCCCGTGCGGTAGTCGGCCTCGGCGGCCAGCCGTACGCGCAGCCTGAGCGCGAGCGGCGAGGCGGGATCGACGCGCGCCAGAGCCTCGCGCTGGCGCAGCCGGACCATGGCGGCCTCGGCCGCCGTCCGGTGCTCGTGCACCCATAACCCGCCCAGCCCCAGCGCGGCCCGCGCCATCGCGGGCACGTCGCCGGAGCGCTCCGCCTCGCGGTAGGCGGCGTCGAACCAGCGTCTGCCGCTGTGTATGTCGCCGTCGGCGTACAGTGCGCGTTCCCCGGACGCGATCGTGCTCGTGCTCGTGCTCGTGCTCACTTCGCACCAACCCCCGTGGGCCCCGTTCCGAGAATACGGATCCATCACCCCTTTCGGTTCATTTCACACGGCCGTCCGACAATCATCGGATGAGTCGCCGCCAACATGACTCAAGGCCTTGACGATCTAGGCATTCGCAGGGTAATCATCGGATGTCTGCACCGTTCACCGTTGAGGGAGACGGGAAATGAGGCGCTTATCCGCGTTCCTGCTGGTCCTGCTGCTGACGAGTCTGGTGGGGATGCGGCCGGCGGGAGCCGAGGTCGAACATCCGCGGCAGCAGTGGTTACGCGCCTCGACGGCAGGGTTGTTCCTGCACTGGGGCATGTTCACCGCGCCGCGCCACCTGGACTGCGCCGCCTGGGAGAAGGACGTCACGAACGGCGGCTGGAACCCTGACTACTGGGTCGACCAGGCGCGCGAGCTCGGCGCCTCCTACATCGTGCTCGCGACCTTCCACAGCAGGCTCGGCTACGCGCGGCCATGGCCGTCGAAGATCCCGGGCAGTTGCACGACCGGGCGCGACTTCCTCGGCGAGCTGATCGCGGCGGGCAAGGCCAAGGGCGTGCGCGTGCTGCTCTACATGACCGACGACCCGCAGTGGCACAAGGAGACCGGCGTCGAGACGCTCGACTCCGCCGCGTACTCCGCCTACAAGGGGCAGCAGGTGGACCTGACCACCCGGCCCGGCTTCGGCATGTACAGCTACGACCTGTTCTTCGAGGTCATGGAGCGCTACCAGGACCTGGCGGGCTTCTGGATCGACAACGACAACGAGTACTGGGAGCAGCACCACCTCTACGAGCAGATCAGGGAGAAGCAGCCTGCCTGGCTGCTGAGCAACAACAACGAAGACACCCCGATCATGGACACGGTCAGCAACGAGCAGAAGACCGGCATGACGCCGCCCTACGACTACCCGCAGGCCGCCTGGACGCCGATGCCCAGGCTCGTGGAGGCCGACTACAAGCTGCCCACCACCGGCGACTGGTGGTACAACGGCACCGACCCGGCCGTCGACCACCGCCTCAGCACCGGCCGGTACGTCACCAACGCCGGATCGTCGATCAAGTCGCTGATGGCCGAGACCCCGATGGTGAACGGGAGGTTCCCGGCCAACCAGGAGGCGTTCAACGCGTTCATGTCCACCTGGGTGCCGCCGATCGAGAAGTCGCTCAAGGGCATCGAGGGCGGCGGCTACATGTACGGCGGCATGCAGCCCGGCTTCTGGAACGACGGCGCCCACGGCGTCGTCACCGTCGAGCCCGGCGCCAGGGTCCAGTACGTGCACGTGGTCACCCGGCCCAGCACCGACCTGGTACGGCTGCGCGACAACGGCTACCAGGTGACGGGCGTGACCGACCTGCGGACCGGGGAGCGGATGCGCTTCAGCCAGTCGGGCGGCTACCTGACCATCCTCGGCATCACCACCTGGGACACCTATGACACCGTGTTCAAGGTCGAGACCGCGGGTCAGCGGTTCATGTTCTCCGCCGGAAAGAACTGGGACAACAAGGGGCGACTCCCCTTCCCTGTCGACCTGGACCTGGGCAGGCCGAGGCTGGTCTCGAGCCTGGCGATCAACCAGCGCGAGTGGTCGCCGACCTACGCCCGCGAGACGTTCGGCAGGCCCGAGGACTCCGCGCGGATCAAGGACTACCGCGTCTACCTCAGCAAGGACGGCAAGGACTGGGGCGAGCCGATCAGGACGGGCGCGCTGCGCAGCGCCCGCGGCGTCCAGTTCATCGACCTCGGCGAGCACCTGACCAGGTACATCCGCCTCGAAGTGGTCAACACCTGGGCGGGCAAGCAGGCGCCACGCTTCGTGAACCAGCTCCAGATCGACGAGATCAAGGTCGCCTCCGCGTCGCCACTGGCGATCGCCACGCCCGTCCCGCTGGAGGCCGAGCGCGCCGCCAGGTCGGGCACCGCCCACCCGTTCCCGTGCCTGGCCTGCTCGGGCGTCTTGCGGGTGTCGGGGCTCGGCGGCGGCGCGCGCAACGCGGTGACCTTCCACGACGTCCAGGCCGGTACGGCAGGCACCTACCGCCTCCAGCTGGACCACACCGCGGCGATCCCCGGCGAGCTGTCGGTCAGCGTCAACGGCGCCGCCCCGCTGGAGGTGCACGTCCCCGGCGACAACCCGGACGTCGTGTCGAGCACGGCGGTAGCCGTACCGCTGAACGCCGGGGCGAACACGGTCACGGTCTTCAGCACCGACGCGCGCGGACCGGGGCTGGACAGGATCGCGGTGGCGCCGCTGCCGCCCGACCTGCCGAGGACCACGATGACCGTGGAGCCGGGCGGCCTGCAGTGGACCGGCCCCGGCGAGCAGTCGATCAAGGTGTCGGCCACGCTCAGGATGGACGCCGACGACCAGCTCGACCAGGTCACGCTGGCCCCTGCCGCGCCGGCGGGCTGGACGGTGCGGGGCGATCCGGTGAAGGCGAACGCGCTGCGGCTCGGGCAGACGATCACCGGATCGTGGACGCTGACCGCGCCGGCCGCGACATCGGCGGACATCCCGGTCACGGCCTCCTTCCAGAATCTGGGCCGTCCCGGGCAGGTCACCAGGAAGGTCGGCGTGCGGCCGCGCCCGGCCGACCGGATCTGGATGCGGGAGGCGGAGGACTCGGCCAACGGGCTGGGCAGCTCGGGCATCACGAGCTGCGGTGCCTGCTCCGGCGGGCAGAAGGTGCGCAACCTCGGCGGCGACCCCGACGCGTACGTGCTGTTCGAGCACGTCACCGTGGACGCGGCCGGGCAGCGGACGCTCTACGTCGACTACACGGTCAACGGGCCGCGCTCGTTCTTCGTCACGGTCAACGACGCCGCGCCCGTCGAGGTGCGGGTGGACGGGGTGGGGAACAACGTCGTGTACACCGCGACCGTGCCCGTCACGCTGCGGGCGGGAGACAACACCATCAAGATCCACAACGATCAGGCGTCCGCGCCGGACCTGGACCGGCTGTCGCTGGGCTGAGCAGCGGACGATCTCTACGCGGCCCGGTGTGACCGGTTAGGGTGAGGGCAGTCACCAGACCTGGGGGGACACGGGTTGAAGGGCCTGCGGGTGGTCGCGGCTGCCGCGGCGTTGATCGTCGCCGCCGTTCCCGAGGCCGTGACGCGGGCATCGGCGGGCGACGACGGGTGCGCTCCGCGCGACACCCGGGTCGCCGTGTCGTACGCCATCAGCGGCTACTGGCTCGTGCCGCGTTCCGACCCGTGCGTGACGCGGCGGACGGTCGAGGCGATCCACCGGATCGGCGGTGACACGCTCGTCACGTTCGGGGCGCGGCTGGCGCCGGGGCGCGACCCCGAGGTGGACTGCCCGGGCTGCTACCAGACCGGGCGGAAGGTCAGGCGGGTCTACACCTACGTCACCAGCGAGCAGTTCGGGCCAGGGCTGCTGCGCTGCCCCGGCGAGCGGCGCTTCGAGCGGGACGGGCGGACCTACTACCAGCTGCTGCTCGGCCGCTCGTGCACCAAGGGGCCCGTCGACCTGGTGCTGGTGGTCTCCGACGGCGACGGGCTCGGCAACCTGATGACGGAGGCGGACGGCTACGGGATGAAGGTGTATCCGGGGCTGCCCGCCGCGCCGCAGGACCCGGCCAAGCCGTGGCTGCCCGATCCGCGCCACACCTCGGCGGTGGCGGCCTTCACCGGGCGGGTGCTGGCCGACTACCGGCAGCGCTTCGCCGGGGTGAAGGCGTTCGCCGGCGTGTACCAGTCCTTCGAGCTGACGGTGAAGGCGCGGCCGGCCAAGGACCCCACGATCGGGCTGTACCGGGCGCAGCACGCGCAGGTGGCCGCGACGCTGCCCGGCACCAGGCTGCTGGTCAGCCCGTACATCGACGCGCGCAGAGGACCCGGCTTCCCGCCCGGCCAGGTGGGTCAGGGGCTCGCCGAGCTCGCCGGCACCAGGGCCGGGCTGCCGATGACCGTGGCCGTCCAGGACGGGCGCGGCACGGGCAAGGTCGGGGTGTACGACCCCGCGGAGGTGGACGCCAGGGTCGATCCGCGCGTCACCCCCATCGTGGGGAACGTCACGAACCGGCAGGCGTACTACGGCTCGACCGGCGACTACTACGCGGCCGCCGCCAGGGCGATCCCGCCCGGTGTGGAGCTGTGGGCCAACGTGGAGGCGTTCGAGCCCACCCCGGTGCCCGGCGACTGCGGCAGGGCCGACCCGCTGCCGCTGCGCGGGCGGCCGACCAAGGCGCGCCTGGACCGGCAGATCGCGGCGGCCAGGCCGTACGTCTCCAAGATCATCTCCTATGGCTGGGACCCCTTCATGACCTGCCAGCCGGGCGTCGGCCGTCCCTCGGTGGCCGACGACATCGTCAGCACCGTCAGCCGGTCAGCGCCGCCACGATGACGTCGGCGAGCACGGCCGCCTGCGAGCCGTCCTCGTCCAGGTCCGGGTCGTAGATCGTCACCTGGATCCCGGCCGCGCCGGGCAGCGCCAGCAGGCCGCGCAGCAGGTCGACCGCCTGCCCGCGGTCGAGGCCGCCGGGGGTGGGCGAGTCGACCGCGCTCAGCACGGACGGGTCGAGGACGTCGGCGTCCATGTGGATCCAGAAGCCGTCGAGCCCGGCCATGACCTTCCCGGTGGCCTCCACGGCGGCCTCGACCGCACGGCCGATCTCGGCGCTGCTCACGTGGGTGAGCACCCCGTCGTGGTCACCCAGGTCCTCCTCGTCGCGGACGCCGAGCAGGATCACGTCCTCGTCCCTGACGTACGGCTTGAGCCCGTCGATGTCGACCAGGTAGTCGTCGCCGCGCCCGGTGGCCAGCGCCACGTCCTCGCCGGCCGCCGCGCCGACGTGCGGCGAGTTGCCCAGGTGGCGGAAGTCGCTGTGCGCGTCCAGGTAGGCCAGGCCGAAGCGGCCCTCCCTGCGCAGCGCCAGCGCGGGGCCGAGCACGATCGAGCAGTCGCCCCCGAGCAGCACGGGGAAGTCCCCGGCGCGCCTGAGTTCGGTCACCCGCTCGGCCAGCCTGCGCGCGTAGGCGGCGATCGCGGGGCCGTTGCGCACGCCGTCGCCCGGCTTCCAGGTGGTCACGTAGCGCGGCGGCACCAGCGCCCCCGCGTCCCTCGCGCCGAGCCTGGCGACCAGTCCCGCATCCCGCAGCGCCCAGGGCGCCTTGTAGCAGCCGGGCACCGTGTCGGGCGCGGGCGGGCGCAGGCCGAGATTCGAGGGGGCGTCCAGGACCGCGTACTTCTTGTCAGGGGTTATAGTGCTCATAGTCGTGACGCTAGCAGGAGGAGACAGGATGCGCCACTTCGCGGACACGGGGTTGGTGGCGATCGACCTGGCCAACACCTGGGACCCGTTCCTGGCCGAGCCGGAGCGGCTTCCCACCAGGGATGCGCTGCGCGACTTCTGCGCCGAGCTGGGAGAACAGCCCGGCGACCTCGATCTCGACGGCGTCAGGCAGGTGCGCTCGCGCCTGCGCGAGGTGCTGGCGTCCTCCGCGCGGACGGACGCGCTCGCCGCCTGGGCCGCCGCACTGCCCGCGCGAGCCGCGGTGGTGGACGAGTCCGGCCTGCCCGTGCTCCGCCTCGCGGCCCCCGCAGGGTCGGGTCTGCCGGTACGGCTGGCGGTCCGCGCCGTCGCCGAGCTGCTCGACCTGGCGGCGGCCGGCGACTGGGAACGCCTGCGCCAGTGCGCGGCCGACCCGTGCACCGACGCCTTCGTGGACCGCAGCCGCCCCGGCCGCCGCCAGTTCTGCTCCACCCGCTGCGCCAACCGCGCCCACGCCGCCGCCTCCAGAGCCCGCCACCGCACGCCCCACTAGCGCTGTGATAGATCAGTGGAGAGTGGAATCCGTCTTCACCTACGGGGCTCCCGCGCTCAAGTTCGGCCCCGGCGCCTCCGCCGAGGTGGGCTACGACCTGTCCCAGTACGGCGTGCGCCGCGCGCTGGTCGTCACCGATCCGGGCGTCGCCGCCACCGGGCACCCGCACCGCATCGCCGCACAGCTGGCCGGTTACGGCATCGAGGCGGCCGTCTTCGACCGCGTGCACGTCGAGCCGACCGACGACAGCATGCGCGAGGCCATCGAGCACGCCCGCGCCACCGGCCCGTGGGACGCCTTCGTGGCGGTCGGCGGCGGATCCAGCATCGACACGGCCAAGGCCGTGAACCTGCTGACCACGAACCCGGGTGAGCTGATCGACTACGTCAACGTCCCCGTCGGCGGCGGCCGGGCGCCCTCCGAGCCGCTCAAGCCGCTGGTCGCGGTCCCGACCACGACGGGCACCGGCGCCGAGAGCACCACGGTCTGCGTGCTCGACGTGCTCTCGCTCAAGGTCAAGTCGGGCATCAGCCACGTACGGCTGCGCCCGGTCCTGGCGGTGGTCGACCCGGACCTGACGCTCAGCCAGCCCGCCGGGGTGACGGCCGCCGCCGGGATGGACATCCTCTGCCACGCGCTGGAGAGCTACACGGCCAAGCCGTACACCGCGTTCGAGCGCAAACGGCCCGAGCAGCGCGTGCCGTACTGCGGGAGCAACCCGATCTCGGACATGTGGGCCGAGCGGGCCCTGGCGCTGCTCGCGACCTCGTTCAGGGCGGCGGTGCGCGACGGGAGCGACGTGCGGGCGCGCGGCGAGATGGCGCTCGCGGCCACGTTCGCCGGGCTCGGCTTCGGCAACGCCGGCGTGCACATCCCGCACGCGAACGCCTACCCGATCGCCGGACGCGTGCGCGGCTTCCACCCTGACGGATATCCGGCCGGCGAGCCGATGGTGCCGCACGGCATGGCGGTGGCGCTCACGGCGCCCGAGGCGTTCCGCTTCACCTTCGAGGCCACGCCCGAGCGGCATCTGCGGGCGGCCGCCCTGCTCGATCCCGGCTCCGCGCAGGACGATCCGGCCGAGCGGCTGCCGTCGGCGCTGACCCGGCTGATGCGCGACATCGGGCTGCCGAACGGCATCGGCGGCGTCGGCTACACCGAGTCCGACATCCCTGACCTGGTGGAGGGCACGCTCAAGCAGCAGCGCCTGCTGACCACCGCGCCCAAGCCGGTCGGCCAGGAGGAAGCGGCGGGGATCCTGCGCCGCTCCCTCCGGAACTGGTGATCAGCCCCGCGCCGCGTCCTCCAGCGCCTTCACGTCGATCTTGGTCATCGTCCGCATGGCCTGCATCGCGCGCTGCGCCCTGGCCGGGTCGGGGTCGCTCATCAGCCTGGGCAGCGCCTTCGGGATGATCTGCCACGACACCCCGTACTTGTCGGTGAGCCAGCCGCAGGGGCCCTCCTGCCCGCCGTCGGCGGTCAGTGCTCCCCAGAGCCGGTCGACCTCCTCCTGGTCCTCGCAGTCGACGAAGAGCGAGATCGCGTCGCTGAAGTCGTGGCCGGGCCCGCCGTTCAGCGCCAGGTAGCGCTGGCCGGCCAGCTCGAAGGTCACCATCATGGCCGGGCTGCCCTCGCCCTGCCGGTGCACCTCCACGAGCTTGGAGTCCTCGAACAGCGAGGTGTAGAGCGTGGCGGCCTCCTCGGCCTGGTTGTCGAACCACAGGTAGGTCGTGATCTTCTGCATGTCGTCCTCCGTCTCGGATCGTTGTCTCGCTGACGCGTCGAACGGCTCGACGCCGGATCGACACCCAGTTTCAAGATCTTTCAGGAGCCCGCGGGGATCGGCCCGAGAAATTCATGTCGGCAATTCATTCGACATTTTGGACTTATTACGGCCCTCATTTCCACACGCCATGCACGGAAAAAACTTACCTGGTCGGAGCCCTGATCCAGCAGACGAGGCCGGACGAATTCCGTAATGAGATGACGTGAACGCCGCAGGGTTCCGAGGCGTTTACAAGGGCGACCAGTTGCTCCGACGATCGGACGGGGACCGGGCATGGGACAGGTCATTCGGGTCGGGATGGTGGGCGACCGGATGCTGGTCGAGGGCTTCAAGGCGTGGGCCCGCCAGGCGAGCGACCTCCGGTTCGTGGCCGAGGGCAGGACGGTGGCCGAGGTGCTGCCCGGCGCCAGGCAGGCGGACGTGGTGGTGCTCGACCTGGTCCTGTGCGACCGCTCCGCGCCGGGCCCCAACGTGCGACTGCTGGTCGAGGCGGGTCACCGGGTGCTCGCGGTGGCCGCGGCGCCGGAGCCGAGCAGGATCGCGGCCGCGATGCTGGCGGGCGCGCGCGGCTTCGTCGGCAAGGACCAGGACCTTGCCGAGCTGGCCGCCGCGATCAGGGCGGTGGCCATGGGCGGCGTCTCGTTCGCCCACCAGGTCGCCGATCCCGGCGCCTACCCGCCGCGGCCACGGCTGTCCGCCCGCGAGCAGGCGGTGCTGGTCGCCTACTGCTCGGGGATGACACTGAAGGCCGCCGCGCACCACATCGGCATCAGCACCGCCACCGCCAAGACCTACCTGGAACGGGTGAAGGCCAAGTACGAGCAGGTCGGGCGGCCCGCCTACACCAAACTGGAGCTGGCGGCCCGCGTCATGGAGGAGAGCTGAGACATGGACGAGGCCGAGTACAGGCAGCGGATGCGCGCCAGGCTCGAGGAGTACCTGCGGCTGCGCGACGAGGTCGGCGACACCGAGGCGCGCGAGGCGCTGCTCGAACCGTACGTGCCGCTGCAGGCCGCGCGGATGGGACCGCTCGTCCGCGGCGGCGGCCTGGCGTCCGGGTTCACCAGGGCCACCAGGGCGTTCGCGGAGCTGGGCGTGCACATCGAGATCGTGGACGCCTCCGCCGACGGCGTGGACTCGGCCGTGGAGGTGCTGACGACGTGCGAGTGCCTGGCCGCGTGCGCCGCGGCCGGCGTCGCCGAGCCGCTGCCGGTGCTGTGCGAGCTGGACAACGAGGCGGCCCGCAGGGCGTTGCCCGAGGTGGAGGTCGAGGTCACCCACCAGCAGGCCCGCGGCGCCCACCTGTGCGTCTTCCGCTACACGCGCAGGAGGGACGGGTAGGAACCCGCCCCTCCCGGGCATCAGGTGTTGAGCGTTGCCTGATCCCTCGTGCAGGCGCCGTCGCCGTAGCCGGGGTAGCCGCCGTGGATCTCGTCGAGTTCCTCGTCGGTCAGCTCAAGCTCGACCTCGGGCGGATTCGTGAGCCGCTCCATGCCGTTCACCTCCTTCCTGATGGGCGCGGGCGTTCAGCTGGGCCGCGATCAAGCCCGCGTACCGACCGCCCCTGGCGAGGAGTTCGCCGTGGGTGCCCAGCTCGGCGAGGTGGCCGCGGTCGAGCACGGCGATCCTGTCGGCGTCCCTGACGGTGCTGAGCCGGTGCGCGATGACGATCTGGGTGCAGCCGAGCCCGCGCAGGTTGGCGTGGACGCGCGCCTCGGTGACGGCGTCCAGGTGGCTGGTCGCCTCGTCGAGCAGCAGTACGGCAGGCCGCCTGACCAGCGCCCTGGCCAGCGCGAGCCGCTGCTGCTGCCCGCCGGACAGCCCGGGCAGGCGGGTGTCGTAGCCGCCGGGCATCGCCAGGATCTCCTCGTGCAGCTCGGCGACGCGGGCAGCCGCCTCGACCTCGTCCCTGGAGGTCGACGGGTCGTGGAAGGCGATGTTCTCGTGGATCGTCCCGCTGAAGACGAACGGCTCCTGCAGCACGGCGCCGATGGCCGCGCGTGCCTGCCGGGGCTCGTGCCCGTCGAGCCTGATCACGCCCCGCTGCGGCTGGTGCAGCCCGAGCAGCAGCAGCGCGAGCGTGGTCTTGCCCGCTCCGGTGGCTCCCACGACGGCCAGCCGTTCTCCCGGTTCGACCCGCAGTGACAGCCCGCTCAGCGCGGGCGGACCGGCCGGGTCGTAGGCGAAGGTGACCTCGCTGACCTCGATGCTCCCGCTCAGGTCGCGGCGGGCGGCCGGCTCCTCCGGCGCCGACTCCAGCACGTCGGCGAGCCGTTGCAGGTAGGCCCCGGCCTGCTGCAGCCGCTGGCCGTTGCCGACCAGCACGGCCAGCGGCCCGACCACGGAGGCGGCCATCCAGGTGACCGCCAGCATGGTGCCGGCCGACAGCTCGCCGGCCAGCACCCGGCTGGTGCCCAGCCAGAGCGCGGCCAGCGGCGTCAGCACGCGCAGCGCCCCGGCGGCCGCGTCGATCGCCGCGGTCGTGTGCCCGCGCCTGAGCGTGGCCCGCATCCAGGCCAGGAACAGCCTCGACCACCGCTCGAAGGCCCGGTCCTCGGCGGCCATGGCCTTGACCGTCATGATCCCCTGCAGCATCTCGACGAGGTGCCCCTGCTCCTCGGCGTGCGCGGAGATGTCGGCCGTCATCCGCTCGCGCACCACCCGGGTGCTGCGCACGAGCAGCAGCAGTTCGGCCAGCACGACGGCAAGCACGCCGAGCGCGGTGGTCTGGTCGATGGTGAACAGCACGCCGAGGTAGGTGAGGATGGTCGCCGCGTCCAGCAAGGAGCCGAGCGTCTGCCCGGTCAGCTGCTCGCGCAGCAGCACGATCCCGCCCATCCTGGCCACGATGTCGCCGGTGCTGCGCTGCTGGAAGTAGCGCAGCGGCAGGCGCAGCAGGTGACGGCAGAAGCGCAGCATGGCCTCGGTGTCCAGCCGCCCCTGCAGGTAGAGCACCAGGACCGAGCGCAGGTAGCCGGTGACGAGCTGCCCGGCGGCGACGACGGCCATCCCCGCTCCGACGAGCGCGAGCAGCCCGGGATGGCGCAGCGCCCCCTGCTCGTCCACGACCATCCTGACGACCAGCGGCATGGCCAGCCCGAGCAGCTGCAGCAGCAGGGAGGCGAGCAGCACCTGGGCGAGCAGCCAGGGCGTGCCGCGCCCGCGCAGCAGCGCGCCCAGGTAGGTGCGCCAGAACGGCCTGGCCGTGGCGCGCCTGCGCTCGAAGCCCTCCCCCGGCACCAGCCGGACCGCGATCCGGCCGAGGCCCGAGCCGAACTCCTCGGCCGTGAGCCGCCGCCGCCCGATCTGCGGGTCGATCACCCTGACCCGGCGCCGCCCGGCGCGCTCGACCACCACGTAGTGGTCGGCGCCCCAGTGCGCGATCGCGGGGAGCTCGATCCGCGTGAACAGCTCGGGCGTGGCCCGGTGTCCCGACGCGGTCATCCCGAGCCTGCGCGCCTCCTTCACCAGCGTCCCCGCGCCGGCCCCCGACCGGCCCACCGGGCAGCGGTCGCGCAGCTCGCGGATGGACACCTGGTGGCCGTGGTGCCCGAGCACCATCGCCAAGCAGGCCAGGCCGCACTCGACCCGGCTGGTCTGGAACAGCACCTTCACCGCAGGATCCCCGCGGCGAGCACGAACCAGAAGGCCACCGCGAGCGCGGCCACGGCGAGCCACAGCAGCAGCCGTGCGAGCGGGCGCAGCGGCCAGGGGAACAGCTTGTCCTGGTCGGCCATAGTCGCAGGCTGGCATCGACCGGGTAGGCGCGTCATGCCAGCAAAAGTGCCGACATGACAGCCCTCGCGTTGCCGAATTTCATCGAGGGCATGACCATCCGCCCCAGGCGGCTGCGACGGGCCGCCGCGCTGCGCGACCTCGTCGCCGAGCACCGGGTCTCGCCCGGCGACCTCGTGCTGCCGCTGTTCGTCAAGGAAGGCCTCACCGACCCCGTCCCCGTCGCCTCGATGCCGGGCGTCGTCCAGCACACCAGGGACTCGCTGCGCAAGGCCGCCGCCAGGGCAGCCGAGGCGGGCGTGGGCGGGCTGATCCTGTTCGGGATCCCCGCGGCCAAGGACGCCCACGGCTCCGGCGCCGACGACTCCGACGGCGTGGTGCAGCGCTCGCTGCGCGACCTGGTCTCGGACGTCGGCGACGCGTGCGTGATCGTGGCGGACCTGTGCCTGTGCGAGTACACCGACCACGGGCATTGCGGGCTGCTCGCGCCGGACGGCACGGTCGCCGAGGAGGCCACGCTCGACCGCTACCGCTCCGTCGCGGTCAGCCAGGCGGCGGCGGGCGCCCACGTCATCGCGCCGAGCGGGATGATGGACGGCCAGGTCGGCGCCATCCGCGACGCCCTGGACCTGGCCGGGCTGACCGGCACCGCGATCCTGGCCTACTCGGCCAAGTACGCCTCCGCCTTCTACGGCCCGTTCAGGCAGGCGGCGGAGTCGGCGCCCGCCTTCGGCGACAGGTCGGCCTACCAGCAGTCGCCGGCCAACTCCGACGAGGCGCTGCGCGAGGTGGAGCTCGACCTGGCCGAGGGGGCCGACGCCGTCATGGTCAAGCCCGCGCTCGGCTATCTCGACGTGGTCAGGCGGGTCGCGGACGCGGTGCGCGTGCCCGTCGCCGTCTACCAGGTGTCGGGCGAGTACGCGATGGTCGAGGCCGCCGCGGCCAGGGGCTGGCTGGACCGCCGCCGCGCCATCGCCGAGTCGCTGCTGTCGATCCGCCGGGCAGGGGCCGACCTCGTGCTCACCTACTGGGCGGTCGAGGCGGCCGAGGAGCTGCTGCGATGACCACCGGCGTGGTGCTGATGAACATGGGCGGCCCGTGGACGCTCGACGACGTCCGGCCGTTCCTGCGCGCGCTCTTCGCCGACCTGGACATGCTGCCCGCCAAACCGCTGCTGTCCCCGCTGCTCATCAGGGCCCGCCTCGGCCGGGTCACCCGCCAGTACGCCGCCATCGGCGGTGGCTCGCCGCTGCGCCACTGGACCGAGCGCCAGGCCGCGGCCATGGTCGCCGAGCTGGACCGCATCTCGCCCGGCACCGCGCCGCACCGCGCCTACCTGGCCTTCCGCTACGCCGAGCCGCGCAGCGACACCGCGCTCCAGGCGATGCGCGCCGACGGCGTACGGCGGGCCGTCGCCTTCCCCCAGTACCCGCACTACTCGGTCACCACGACCGGGTCGAGCCTGGCGGATCTGTGGCAGGCCGTCGGGCGCAACGGCCTGGAGGACGCCTTCGACTGGACCGTGATCGACCGCTGGCCCACCCATCCCGCCTACGTCGAGGCGCTGGCCGAGGCGGTCGCCGAGGGGCTGGACGGCGACCCGGACACGCACGTGCTGTTCAGCGCGCACTCGCTGCCCGTGCGCACCGTGGAGCAGGGCGACCCGTATCCGCTGGAGATCCGGGCCACGGTCCGGGCGGTGATGGCGCGGCTGGCCGTACCCAATCCGCACTCCCTGGCCTACCAGTCCAGGGTCGGGCCGCTGCGCTGGCTGCGGCCCAGCACGATCGAGACGGTCCAGCACCTGGCGAGGCGGAAGGCCAAGCGGGTGCTGGTGGTGCCGGTGGCCTTCACCTGCGACCACATCGAGACGCTGTCGGAGATCGACATCGAGCTGGCCGAGATCGCCCGGCAAGCCGGCCTGGCCGAGCTGCGCCGCTCCCCCGCGCTGAACGACCGCCCGTCGTTCACCCGTGCCCTGGCACGCATCGTAGAGACGAGGATCGGATGAAGGAGAAGGAAGCCGCTTTCCGGGCCGACATGCGGGACCGGATGCGGCGTTACCTGGAACTGCGCGAGAAGGTGGGCGACCACGAGGCCCGCGAGGAGCTGCTCGAGGGCTACCCCGACCGGCAGCGCGCCTGCATGGACCCCTACCTCACCGAGCACGGCTCCCTGCCGGAGGCGATCAGGCACGTGCTGCCCGTCTTCGAGGAGCTCGGCCTGCAGGAGGAGGTCGTCGACTGCTCGACGAGCGCGCACGAGGTCGCCCTGGTCGTCACCCGCACCTGCCTGTGCAGGGCCGCCGGGGACGACCTCGGGATGACCGATCCGCCGTCGCTGCACTGCGAGCTGTCTGCCGAGGCCACCTCGCGGGCCTACCCCGACATCGACGTCGAGGTGGTGCTGCGGCAGGTGCGCGGCGCGCACGCCTGCGGCCTGCGCTACACGCGGCCCGTCACGTAGGTCAGGTGGTCGCCAGCCCGGCGGGCGAGGCCCAGTCGCGCGGCTTGAGGAAGTCCGCGACCTCGCTCTCCGGGCTGCCCGGCTCCGGCACCAGCTCGAACCCCCAGCGGGCCAGCGGCGGCATCGACATCAGGATCGCCTCGATGTTGCCCCGCGTCTGCAGCCCGAACCTGGTCCCCCTGTCATAGACCAGGTTGAACTCCACGTACCGCCCGCGGCGGGCCAGCTGCCACTCGCGCTGCCGCCCGCCGTACGGCATGCGCACGCGCCTGTCGAGGATGGGCAGGTAGGCCGGGAAGATCGTGGCCAGCCCCGCCTCGACCAGGGCCAGGCAGCGCTCGAACCCGCCGGGCCCCTCCTCGGCGAGCCGGTCGAAGAAGACGCCGCCGATGCCGCGCATCTCGCCCCGGTGCGCGATGGTGAAGTAGTCGTCGCAGGCGCGCTTCCACTCCTCGTACCGCGGGCCGCACCAGGTCTGGAGCGTGCGGTGGAAGTGCACGGCGTCCTCGGCGAAGCCGTACATCGGGGTCAGGTCGCAGCCGCCGCCGAACCACCACGGGGCGCCCTCGACGGCGAAGTAGCGGAAGTTGGCGTGCATGGCCGGCGCGTACGGGTTGAGCGGGTGCGTCACCATCGAGATCCCGGTCGCGACGTACGGCCGGCCCTTCGTGCCGGGGAACGTCTGCGCGATCGTCGCGGGCACCTCACGGCCGTGGACCAGGGAGACGTTCACCCCTGCCCGCTCGAAGACGCGGCCGCCCTCGAGCACGCACGCCCGGCCGCCGCCCAGCTCGCTGCGCGTCCATTCCGACACGCGGAAGCACCCGGCGCCGTCGTACTCCTCGAAGCCCTTGACCAGGCGTGCCTGCTCGGTCAGCAGCAGCTCGTGGACGTTCACCACAGCACCTCCGCCAGCTCCGCGCCCAGCTCGGCCGCGCGAGCCACGGGTCCGCTGACCGACTTGCGCACGACCAGGTCGCCGCGGGCCACCAGGCCGTCGAGCCGGAGCGTCCCTGGGCCGTCGAGCCGTGCCAGCGCGCCGACCGGGGCCGTGCAGCCGGCGTTCAGCGCCGTCAGCAGCGCGCGCTCCGCGGTCACCGTCACCCGGGTAGGCGGGTGGTCGAGGGTGGCGAGCAGCTCCGCCGTACGCTCGTCGTCCTGGCGGCACTCCACCGCCAGCGCGCCCTGCGCGGGCGCGGGCAGCATCACCCGCGGGTCGAGCGGCCTGCCGCGCAGGCCCAGCCTGTCGAGCCCCGCCTTGGCCAGCACGAGCGCGTCCACCCCGCCTTCCTGTAGCTTCCGCAGCCGGGTGTCCACGTTGCCACGTATCGGCACGACCTCGACATCGGCCATTCGCCTGATCTGTACGGCACGCCGCTGCGAACCCGTGCCGACCCGGCATCCCGCCCGCACCTCCCGGCCCACCAGCGCGTCCCTGGGGTCGGCCCGTTCGGGCACGGCCGCCAGCCGTACCCCTGGGAGCGGTGCCGTGGGCAGGTCCTTGAAGGAGTGCACGACGAAGTCGACCTCGCCGGCCAGCAGGGCCAGGCGGAGCGCGGTGACGAAGACGCCGGTGGTGCCGATGCGCTCGATGGGCTCGCTCGACCTGTCGCCGTCGGTGGTGATACCCACCAGCTCGGCCTGGACGGGCAGGCGTGCCGCGACCCAGCGGGACTGGGCCAGGGCCAGCTTGCTCTCGCGGGTTCCGAGCCTCATGGCGCCTCCCGGCACAGCAGGGTCCGGACCACGCGCTGGAGTGTCGCCTCGGTCTCGGCCACGACCCGCGGGTCGAGGCCGGGGACGCGTCTGCGCAGGCGGGCGAGCTCGGCCTCGACGATGTCACCTGCCTGCGCGATCAGGCGTTCTGCAAGGTCCTCTGGGCTCACGCCTGACGGTAACCGGGGATCAGCCACCGAATCACGTCCGCAATTCGGTGGACAGCGTCAGAGGAAGCGTTCGATGAGCAGGGCGACGCGGTCGTCGTGGTGCTCGCGGCGCAGGCGGCCGCTGCGGGTGAGCGTGAGCAGGCCGTGCAGGCCCGCCCAGAACGTCTCCGTGAGCAGCTCCAGCTCCTCCTCCCGCACCAGCGGCCGCAGGCTCTCGCGTAGCTGGGCGAACGCGTCGTGCAGCGCGGGAGGCGCCTCGGGGCTGGCGAACGGCAGGTCGACGGCGTGGATGAACATGGCGTCGTAGAGCGCCGGCCGCCGCTCGGCGAACTCGACGTAGGCCGCTCCCACCTCCGACAGCGCCTGCCGCGGATCGGGCGCCGCGGTGCGCGCCGTACGCAGGGCGTCCGCCATGTCGGCGAAGCCCTCGACGGCGACCGCGGCCATGATGGCGTCCTTGCCGGAGAAGTGGCTGTAGAGGACGGGCTGGCTGTATTCGATCTCGGCCGCGAGGCGGCGCGTGGTGACCGCGTCCCACCCCTCGGCCTCGGCGAGCTCCCGTGCCGCCGTGATGATCAACCGCTCTCGCTCTGCTCGCTCGCGTTCCTTGCGCGTCTGGATCGACATGACCGAAATTCTAGCATCGCTAGCTCCCCTGTCGAGGCTATGTGGTCAGAGGTAGTTGCTCAGCTCGACGAGATTGCCGTCAGGGTCCCGGACGTAGACGCTGGTGATGGGGCCGGTGGCGCCCGTCCGCTCGACCGGCCCCTCCTCGATCGGGACGCCCGCGCGGGACAGGTGGGCGATCACGTCCGCGAGGGGCTCGGCGACGACGAAGCAGAGGTCGGCGCTGCCGGGCGTGGGACGC
The DNA here is from genome assembly GCF_018531495.1 of Nonomuraea sediminis. GTDB lineage: Bacteria > Actinomycetota > Actinomycetes > Streptosporangiales > Streptosporangiaceae > Nonomuraea > Nonomuraea sediminis. Next base: position 572,733 of record NZ_JAHDTI010000004.1, on the reverse strand, counting down.
AGGGCCTTGGGGTCGAACTCGTGGCCCGCCACGTGCAGGTTGATCTTGCTGCGGCCGAACTCCAGCGCCGTGCGCCCACCGCGGAAGGTCGTCACGGTCATCCCCAGCACCCGCGTGTAGAAGCCGACCGTGGCTTCAAGGTCCGCGACCGTGAGGACCAGATGGTCGAGCCGATCAATGCGCATCCCGCAATCCTCTCAAGGTAGGACCGGGCGCTCGAAGAACGTCTCGAGCACCACCACGGCCTCGGTGCCCGTCACCCCGGAGATGTCGTAGATCCGGCGCAGCACGTCCTGCAACTGCTCCGTGGTCGAGGTCCGCACCTTGACCAGCACCGAGGCCGCTCCCGCGATGACGTGCGCCTCCATGATCTCCGGGACGCCCGAGAAGGCGGCACCCGAGTCCCCCATCCACGAGTCCGCGCTGACCAGGACGTAGGCCAGCACTCCCTTGCCCAGCAGGGCAGGGTCCACCTCGACCGTGGTGGCACGGATGACCCCGCGCTCGCGCAGCTTCCTGACCCGCTCGTGCGCCGCGCCTGCCGACAGCCCCACGGCCTGGCCGAGCGCGGCGTACGGCTGGGCAGCGTCCCGCTGCAGCTCAGCTACCAGGCGCCTGTCAATCTCATCCACGATTTGACCGAATCACGTTTGGCATAGCTAGCATAATACCGAAGGAGGTTCAGTCATGGATCGGTTCAAGGCAGAGTTCGAGGTGCTGGACGACAGGTTCGGCTACGACGGCGGCGACGACTACGTGGAGGTGCTGCACCGCGGCAGCCGTAAGACCGAGGGGCCCGTGTACTTCCCCGCCGGCCGCTACCTGGTGTGGAGCGACATCCCCAACGACCGGCTGCTGCGCTGGGACGAGACGACCGGCGCCGTGGGCGTCTTCCGCAACCCCTCGGGCAACGCCAACGGCAACACGCGGGACCGCGAGGGCCGCCTGGTCACCTGCGAGCAGGGCGCCCGCCGGGTGACGCGGACCGAGCACGACGGCCGCGTCACCGTGCTGGCCGACAACTACCAGGGCAAGCGCCTCAACAGCCCCAACGACGTGGTGGTCCGCTCGGACGGGACGGTCTGGTTCACCGACCCGCGCTACGGGATCACCGGCTACTACGAGGGCAGCCCCGCCGAGAGCGAGATCGGCGGCGACCACGTCTACCGGCTCGATCCGGAGACGGGCGAGCTCGCGATCGTCGCCGACGACTTCGTCCGCCCCAACGGGCTGGCCTTCTCCCGGGACGAGAAGCAGCTGTACGTCGTGGACACCAGGAAACGGCACCTGCGGGTCTTCGACGTGACCGCCGAGGGCACGCTGTCGGGCGGGAAGGTGTTCGCCGAGGCCTGGTTCGACGGGATCCGGCTCGACTGCCACGGCCGGGTCTGGGCCGCCGCGCTCGACGGCCTGCACTGCTACGACCCCGACGGCACGCTGATCGCCAAGCTGCTGCTGCCGGAGTCCGCGTCCAACCTGACCTTCGGCGGCGCCAAGCGGAACAACCTGTTCATCACCAACTCCGGCGGCGACCTCTACTCGATCCGGGTGACGTTCGCCGGCGCGTAGGTGGCCAGGATCGCGCCGGTGCTCGCCAGCTCACCGTCGCCGTCGCGCTTGAGCGCGGTGACGGCCTCGATCAGGTCCCCCCTTGAGCAGCGTGGAGTTCTGCCACTCCAGCGGCCCGGTCAGCGTGCGCGAGGCCACGTACTTCGGCTTGCTGCCGAGCGGCTCGGCCAGGTCACGCGCCTCGGGAGAGCTGGGCCCCTGGATGACGCCGTCGAGGCTCATCCACTGGCTCACGGTGATCGTGCTCACGCGCCCGCCTCCGCCACCGCCGCGAGCTTGTCGAGGGTGCCCGCCCAGCCGACGCCGACGTTCGCGGCGATCTCGGGCAGGGCGGCGGCCAGCTCCTCGAGCTGCTCGTGGACCAGGGTGAGCTCGGTGCCGCCCCCTGGCGCCGGGTTCACCGTGATCGTCAGCAGCGAGTCGAAGACCGGCCCCTCGATCCGATCCGGGCCGGCGAACCCCCAGCGGAACACGATGCGCCGATCCTGCTCCTGCTCGAGCACCTCGCACTCGAACCCGCCCGCGTCGCCGTGCCAGATGCTGTAGCGGCTCCGGTCGATCTCCACCCGCGTGACGCTCATCCCCTGGGGCGCCAGCCACTGCCGCACCAGCTCGGGGTCGAGCCAGGCCCGGTACACCCGCTCCGGCGGCGCGGCGATCACGCGCTCGAGCCGGACCGCTGTCGCGTTCGTCATGCTTCCTCCTCATCGTCCTCGGTGGGAGCGGCCACGACGAGCGCCTCCAGGGCATCCAGACGCTCGGTCCAGTACCGCTCGTAGAACCGCAGCCATGCCTCGGCAGCGGCCAGCGGCGCCGGCCGCAGCCGGCACACGTGCCGCCTGCCGATCACGGTCCGCTGGATCAGCCCCGCGCGCTCCAGCACCTTCAGGTGCTTGGACGCGGCCGCCAGTGACATGGACAGCGGCTCGGCCAGCTCCCCCACCGTCAGGTCGCCGGAGGAGAGCCGGTGCACCATCTGCCGCCGCGCTCCATGTGCCAGCGCGTGGAACACCGCGTCCATGGCCACATCTTCAACCATGTGGTTAAGCATTGCGCGGCCCAGGGAGAATCGTCAACCGATTGGTTAAGCTTTTTCTGTCGGTCACGCTGGTTACCGTGTGGCGAGTGACCTTCACCATCGAGGACCGTTTCGCCGTGCACGAGGTGATCGCGATGCACGGGCATCTGTGCGACAGCGGCGAGCTCGACCGGCTGGACCAGGTGTTCACCGACGACGTCGTCTACGACATCTCCGATTTCGGGCAGGAGCCGCTGCACGGCGTGGCGGCCATGGCCGAGGCGGGCAGGGCGCTGGGCGACCTGAACCCCGTCGGCCACCATGTGACGAACGTGGTGCTCACCGACATCGCCGCCGACCGGGTGCGCGCCCGGTCCAAGGGCATCGGCGTCATGGCCGACGGCTCGAGCGGGAGCGTGGTCTACGAGGACACCGTGGTGCGCCTCCCGCAAGGCTGGCGCATCGCCCACCGCCGGATCGTGGCCCGCAGAAAGCCGCTAGGCAAGTGACCCGATGCGCTTGAGCGTGCGCATCACCGGAGCGGTCTCCATGGTCTGGACGGCCTCCAGGGTGGCGACCCGCTCGGTGAGACAGCGGTAGAGGTCGTCGGCGTCGCGGCAGATGACCTCGGCCATCAGGTTCGTGGCCCCGGTGGTGACGCCGACGAACGACACCTCCGGGTGGGTGGCCAGCCGGGCCGCCACGGTGGTCAGCTCGGCCGGCCGTACCGACATCCACAGCCGGGCCTGGGCGCGGTAGCCGAGCGCGCGCGGGTCGAACTCGAGCTGCACCATCAGCGCGCCCGAGCGCCGCAGCTGGTCGAGCCGGCGCCTGACCGTCGACTCCGACCAGCCGGTGACGGCGGCCAGCTCGGCATGGCCGGCGCGCCCGTCGGCGGCCAGCGCGTCGAGCAGCGCGCGGTCGGCCGCCTGCGTGGTGACCTCCAGCTCGGGCACCGGCGTGAAGCGCAGCGCCGCGGCCCGCGACTCCTCCAGGCAGGCCAGCCCCGCCCAGCCGCCGGGGACGGCGAAGCCGCGCAGCAGCGAGTGCGCGCTCAGGTCGAGCACCTTGCCCGTGCGCGGCAGCCGGTCGAGCAGCGGCGTCTCGCCGTCGTCGGGGCGGGCCTGGGTGAAGCAGGAGATCTCGGTGCCGCCGGAGAGCAGGTGCACGTAGAAGGTGTCCGCACGGCGGGCCAGCGCGAGCCCGAGCGCCTGCGAGGCGTCGGGCGTGGTGCGCAGCCGGATCGACCACGAGGTGTAGCCGAGGCGCAGCCCGTCGACGCCGCCCACGACCCTGACGACCCCGGCCGAGCGCAGCTTCCTGTAGCGGCGGGCCACGGTCTGCTCCGACACCTCGAGCACCGCGGCGATCCGGCTGAAGGGAGCCCGCCCGTCGAGCTGCAGCGCGTGCACGATGCCACGGTCGATGGAATCCACCGACCAATCCTAGTGCGATGGAGGAATCCGCCAGCAGAAGCTCTCCGGCTGGCGGGGCTGCTGCCTGGCGGCGAAGCTCGGGCACATGATTCTGGTAACGGGAGCGAGCGGCAACGTCGGCGGCCAGGTGCTGGCCCAGCTGCACGAGGACGGCATCCACGCGCGCGGGATGTCTCGCGTGCCGGCCGGGCCCTGGATGGTGGCCGGCGACCTGGCCGACCTGCGGAGCCTGGAGGAGTGCCTGCGGGGCATGGACGCGGTCTTCCTGATGTGGCCCTTCCACACGGCCGAGCCGATGCCCGCGCTGGTGAAGGTGCTGAGGAAGCACGTCAGCCGCGTGGTGCTGCTGTCGTCGGGCGCGGTCCAGGACGAGCTGGCCCCCGAGCAGCACGACAACCACGTGGGCCGCTCGCACGCCGAGGTCGAGCTGCTGCTGCGGGAGTCGGGCCTGGCCTGGACCGTGCTGCGGCCGAGCACGTTCGCCGCCAACGCGCTGTGGTGGGCGGACCAGATCCGCGCCGGTGACACCGTGGCGGGGCCGTACGGGCAGGTGCGGATGGCGATGCTGCACGAGGCGGACATCGCCGCGGTGGCCGTGCGGGCGCTGACCGAGGAGGGCCACGACCGGCGGTGCCACCGGCTGACGGGGCCGCAGGTGCTGACGCAGGTCGAGCAGGTACGCGTCATCGGGGAGGCGCTGGGGCGGCCGCTGCGCTGGCAGGAGCTGACGCGCGAGGAGGCCAGGCGGCGGCTGCTCGCCGACGGCTCCTTCCCCGACGCGTTCGTGGACGTGCTCCTGGACGGGTACGCGAAGATGCTCGACGAGCCGCCCATCGAGCTCACGGACACCGTCGAGCGGGTCACCGGCAGGCCCGCGCGCACTTTCCGTCAGTGGGTGCTCGACCACGCCTGTGAGATGCTGGGCGGGTGATGCCCGAGGATCTGGTCCGGTTACGGCAGGCCCGCGACCAGATCGACCGCGACTACGCGCAGCCGCTCGACGTGCCCGCGCTGGCGCGCGGCGCGTTCATGTCCTCCGGCCACTTCGCACGCAGCTTCCGCACCGCCTTCGGTGAGACGCCCTACAGCTACCTGATGACGCGGCGCATCGAGCGGGCCAAGGCGCTGCTGCGGCGCGGCGATCTGAGCGTGACCGACGTCTGCTTCGAGGTCGGCTGTTCCTCGCTCGGCTCGTTCAGCTCCCGCTTCACCGAGCTGGTCGGGGAGACACCCTCCGCCTACCGGGCGCGCGGCCACGAGGACGGAGCGGCGATCCCCGCCTGCTTCGCCAAGATCTTCACCCGACCGGTCAGAAACGGAGAAGCCAGGCCCGCGGGAGGTTCGTAGGCTCCCGGCATGAACCTCAGCCTCTCGCACTGCTTCCTCGCCGTCGACGACCACGACAAGGCGCTCGCCTTCTACCGCGACGTGCTGGGGCTCAAGGTGCGCAACGACGTGCAGTTCGAGGGCATGCGCTGGGTGACGGTCAGCCCTCCGTCGCAGCCCGACCTGGAGATCGTGCTCGAGCCGCCGAGCGCCAACCCGAACGCCTCGGCGGCCGACAGGGAGGCGATCTCGGAGCTGATGGCCAAGGGCATGCTCGGGCGGGCGGTGTTCCAGACCGGCGACTGCGACGCCACCTTCGAGCGCATCCTGACCTCGGGGGCCGAGGTCGTGCAGGAGCCCATGGACCAGCCCTACGGCGTGCGCGACTGCGCCTTCCGCGACCCGGCGGGCAACCTGCTCCGCTTCACCCAGCGCCGCTAGCCGACCGGCGCCACGTCAACCACCGTGCAGGCCGTCCGGGTCGCAGTAGTCGACCTCGTCCGTCGGGTAGAACGTGGCCACGATCAGCTCCCGCTTGAACCGCCCGCCCCTCGGCACGTCCTCGGCCGACACCTCGTAGGCGAACTGCTGCATCGCCCGCAGCCGCTGGCCCGCGATGACGACCGGCATCCGCACCAGGTAGATCGCCCCGAACGGGCAGCAGTAGTAGCTCCCGTACGGCTGGCCGCTTCCGTTCGTGGCGAAGGCGATCGCCCCGCCACGCAGCGCGGCGTCGATCTCCGCCTGGATGCGCAGCGTGGCGGCCGGATCGGGATCGTAGTCCCACATCTCCTTGATCGCCTGGCGGGCGCGCGGGTCGGCCTGCCAGACGTGGCGCTTCTGCGGGTCGGTCAGGCACCACGGGTCGAAGCCCGCCGGGTTCACCTTGGGGACCTGGGCGGGTGGGGCGGCCTGCCGTACACCGGTGTAGGAGGCGGGGGCCTGCCGTACACCGGTGTAGGAGGCGGGGGCCTGCCGTACACCGGTGTAGGAGGCGATCAAGGTGGGCATCGCGATGAGCTGGCCGAGGTGGTAGAAGAGCTCGAGCGCGCGCTGCAGGCGCTGCTCGATGGCCTCGTGCATGCGCGCGCCCGGGTCGGTGTGCAGCAGGCCCTCGGCGTAGTCGGCGGCGGTGGCGGCCTCGGCGGCGAGCTGGCGGAGCCGCTGCAGGCTCTCGCGGTGCCACATCTCGGCGCGCTCCTCGAAGCCGCCGAGCGCGACCTCGGCGTGCTGGCGGATCGCGCGGGCGGCGGCGAGCATGCCGTTCAGGTGCGGCAGCGGGCAGGGGTTCGCCTCGGCCCACTCGGGCAGGTCGGCCGGGAGGCGCAGCTCCTTGTCGACCTGGTAGGCGGGGTTGCCCGCGGACTGCCTGGCTCGCGAGACCCAGCCCTCCACCTGGGCGAAGCAGGCGCCGACCTGCCTGGCCGTGACTGGCGGCACGTATCCGGCCGTGCTCGGATCGGCGGCGTAGTCGGCGTCGAGCAGGTGCTCGCCGATCGACTGCAGCACGAAGGCGTTCCACGTGCACAGCCTTCGCGAGGGTAACTGGTCGGCCGCCATTTCGAGCTGTTCGAGCTCGGCGTAGACGAGCCCGCCCGCGCGCCGGTAGGCCTCGAGCTCGTCGGCGCGCACCTCTCCCTTGAGAGCCGCGGCCATCCTGGTCTTCATTGTCGCCATGCGCGTCCTTCCGCCCCGTGATCCGTCTCACGTAGCGTAAGACGATCACCCCTGGCGTTCTGGGTGAATTGCCTGGGTGTGTTCGGTATGTGCCACGGCCAGGTCCAGGAGCATGCGGACGTGGGCGTCGTCGAGGCGGTAGAAGGCCATCCGGCCCGCGCGCCGTACGGACACCACCCGGTGCGCGCGCAGCAGGCGCAGGGCGTGGGACGTGGCGGACTCGCTCAGGCCGCTGACCACGGCCAGGTCGCACACGCAAAGCTCACCCTCGAGCAGCGCGAGCAGCAGCCGCAGGCGGCCGGGATCGGCGAGCAACCCGAAGACGTCGGCCGTGTCCGCCAGGTCGGTCTCGGCAGGCATGCGCGTGCGGACCGCCGCGACCCGCTCGGCGTCGACGACCCTGGTGCTGCAGCTCTCGATCGGGGCCGCGTCTGCTCGCTTCATAAGAAGACCTTACGGTGTGCCCACCAACTGATCGCAGAGTGCTTCGGCGAGCCAGTCGCGGAACTGGGCGGGGGTCCAGCCACGCTGCCGGACCAGCTTGTCGTACAGGCTCGGGTCGTTGTGCAGCCACAGAATGTCGGCCGCGCGCTCCACGCTGAGGCCGGGACGCAGGTCGTCCCGCAGCTTGGCGGCGGGCATCCGCATCGCGTCGAGCCGCTGCCGCTGCAACTCCTCGAACAGGGCGGCGGCGTCGGGATCGACCTGGGCCGCGCCCGCGAGCGCGACGTAGACCGGTGTGATCCGCCCGTCGATCTCGGTCACGAGCGCGGCATAGGCCGTGAGCACCTTGCGCGGATCCGGCTCGGCCTGCAGTGCCCGGATCGCCTCGCGCTGGACCATGGGCTCGGGCGCGTCGTCGCCCGCGATCGCGAAGTCGTAGGCCAGTTTGATCAGCTCGACCTTGCCGCCGACCGAGGTGAAGACCGTCTTGCGGCTCACCCCCGCGGCCTCGGCGACGGCGTCGATCGTCGTCGCGCCGTAGCCGCGCTCGGCGAACAGCGCGGCCGCCGCGTCCACGATCTGCTTCCTGGTACGGCGGGCCTGCTCGGCACGCAGCTGCGAGGTGTAGGCCCTCTTGCGGGGCTCAGCCATTTGGGGTTACCTTCGATGTAACGAATTCTTCTATGGTGAATCGAATTCTAACGGATGGGGGCTGCCATGCGCGTGGCAGTGATCGGTGCGGGTCCGAGCGGACTGACGGCGGCCATGGCGCTGGCCCGGCAGGGGAACGAGGTGATCGTGTTCGACCGCGACCCCGGGCCCGGCGACTCGTGGCGGCGGCGCGGCGTCATGCAGTTCGAGCATCCGCACCTGTTCCGGTCGATGGCGCGCAACCTGCTGCGGGAGCGGCTGCCCGACGTGCTCGACGCGATCGTGGCCGCGGGGGCCGAGCCGTTCGGGGAGGGCGACGGGATGGTGCTGCGGTGCCGGCGCTCCACCTTCGAACGCGCCCTCCGGGCGGCGGCCGTCGCCGAGCCCGGGGTGAGTTTCGTCCACGGCCACGTGGATCGGGTCACTCCCGGGGATCTGGTCTCGTTGACGGTCGACGGCGTCGGCCTGGAGTTCGACCTGGTGGTGGACGCGGCCGGACGTACCAGCCGGGTGACGCGGGCCTTCCGCCCCGCCGCCGAGGGGTGCGACAGCGGGATCGTGGGGGTGTCCAGGAGCTACCGGCTGCTGCCCGGGGCCGCCGCGGGGCCCGTCAACTCTCCCCCTGGCTACGCGATGGGGCACGACGGGTACGCGCTCATCGTCTTCATCCAGGACGACGGCGTCTTCGCCCCGTTGATCGTGCTCCCCAAGGACAACACCGCCGCCCTGTCCGCGCTGCGGCATCCCTCGGCCTTCTCGGCCGCCCTGCGGGCCCACCCCGTGGCCGCGGACTGGATCTCCACCGAACGCGCGGAGCCCATCGGGCCCGTGCGCATCTCGGCCAACCTCTTCAACAGCTACCGCGGCCAGCCCTTCTCTGGCGTGACCCGGGTGCTGTCGATCGGCGACTCCGTCTGCACCACCAACCCGACCGGCGGCCGGGGCGTCTCGCTCGGCATCGCCTCCGCGATCGCCATGACGGACATCGTCGGCTCCTGCCCGCCCTCAGCCTGGGCATGCGCATTGGATGCGTGGTGCGAACGGCACCTGCGGCCGTGGTTCCACGACGCGCTGCTCAACGACGAGGTGATGCGCCGGCAGTGGGCCGGGCTGCCGCTGGAGCTGTCGGGGCCGCTCGCCCCCGACCTCATCCTGCGTGCCGCATCCCAGGACCCCTCGCTACTCCCGGCCGTGATCCCGTACCTGACGATGCACAGCACCTCGGCTGTCCTGGAGCCCGTCAGCGAACGCGCCAGGGAGATCCTGCGGGGCTCCCCCATGCCCGCCCTGCCCGGGCCTTCCTTGGGCACGCTGCTCGGCTCGGAGGCTGCGGCGGCATGACCTCGAGGGCACCCGGACCGTGACCCACCGTGGCCCATCGCCGCCCACCGCCGCCCACCGCCGCCCACCGTGGCCCGCCGCCGCCCGTCGCCGCCCGTCGCCGCCCGTCGCCGCCCGTCGCCGCCCATCGTGGCCTTGAGCACGGCCCTCTGGCCACGCCGTACACGGTCCCCTGAACCGTGCGCCCGCCCTCGGCCGGCGACGGCCAGTCGCGGAACAGCCGGCCGCTGAACGGTCAGTCGCGGGTACGGCCGGCGAGGTCGCGGACCACCTCGATGAGCTCGGCGGGATCGAACGGCTTGGTGAGATAGGCGTCGACGCCGATGCCCAGGCCGCGCCTGCGGTCGTCGTCCTGCGCCCGAGCGGTGATCAGGACGACCTTGATATGGCTGGTCGCCTCCTCGGTACGCAGCCGGTGCGCCGTCACCCACCCGTCCAGGCAGGGCATCATCACATCCAGCGTGACGACGTCGGGCCTGACCACCTGCACGCGTTCCAGGCAGTCCTGCCCGTCGGTGGCGGTCTCGACCTCGAACCCCTCCAAGGTGAGGTTAACCGCGATGAGCTGACGGATGACCTCGTCATCGTCCACGACCAGAACCCTGCCCAACACCTCGCCCACGGCCGCCAAGCTAACCCGTGGCAGGGTGGTCACGCGCGGCTTTCGACGGATGTGTGCCCGGACCTTTATCGTGGTGACGAGTGGTGGCCGAGTACTGATAACCTTGGGGACCGTTGGGCCCCCTTAGCTCAGGGGATAGAGCACCGGCCTCCGGAGCCGGGTGCGTAGGTTCGAATCCTACAGGGGGCACTCACCACCAGCCAGGCCAGACATCGTCTGACCTGGCTTTTTGCTTGTTTTGGCTGGGTTATCGGTCATGTCGGCTCGCGGCGGGTCCAGACGCTGCATGACAGAGGTCACGAGCCATGCGCGAGCAGAGATCAACCTCCCTCGCGACCCCACCCCGCGGTCGCGAGAGCATCCGGGCCGGCCTCGACATCGATCAAGCAGCCGCGAGGGTCGGGTTTAGAAGTCCTTGCACCACATCCACTTACCGTCAATGAGGCAGCGGTGCCAGCCGTCGTCGGCCGGGTTCCACGCGTAGGCGGGGCTGCTCGTCGTCGTACCGACGGCGAACATCGCGGAGCCGGCCAGCAGAACGAGAGCCAGGGCGCGGCGCACTCGTCGGGCCGCGAACATGTTGTTTGTCATGGGGTTCATGGAACATGCGCGGGCTTGGGACTCTCTTGGATCCCAGTTGCGTCATGTTCGCCGTAGTGCGTTCCCGCTCCTCCAGGGTGCCGCGTGGGACCATGGTGGCCGTCAACTGCCGCCGCTGCCTCAGGCAAGCCGGGTGGGAGATCGGAGGTGGCGTTACCCGGACGCTACAACCTCGCCCGCCGTGACCTGGGGAGGGTTCGGGAGCAGGGAGGCGAGCTGATCCCGCACGAAGTCCGCGGCCCTTCTGGTGGATTCCTCGGCTCCAGCTCGATCCTCGTAGACGCTGGTGGAAAGCATCACCCCATCTCCAGCGTCGACCCAGTAGTAAGCCACGAACCCGGGGACCTGGCTGATGAGCGGCACGAAGCCCTCGCTCACCCGGCGTCCCGCCTCGGCGGGATCGGTTACCCCTTCGTATCGCCGTACCGTTGCGTACATGGTTGAACTCCCCCTGGGCTCAAAGATCACTCCGTGCGGGAGGACATACCCCCACCACGCGTCCCCCGACGCCAAGGGACGGCAAATACGACGGAACCATCTCGGGGTCCCCGCGAGTCGTAGAAATTTTCCTACATATCACTCCAGGAAGAGTTCGACGACGGGCACCAGGACGTCGGGGCGTTGCACCGGCAGCTCCAGCGTGAGCGTGCCCGGCGCCTGTCCGCCCATCCGGGTGTTCTGGGCTTCCTGGTCCGGGTCCGTGCTGACGAACCTGATCTCCGAGGCGTCGTTGAGCAACTGCGTGTAGCGCACCTTGCCCGCCAGCCCCGGCAGGTGCACGTGGCGCAGCGGCCAGCTGAACAGGTGCAGGTAGAGCCGGTCGCCGCGGCGGGTGTAGCGGCAGTCGGGCGGGGCGGGATACTCCGCGGGACCGCATCCGCGGATGGAGCGCTCGTGCAGGTCCATCCAGCCGCCGATGTCGGCCAGCAGCGCGGTGGCGCGCGGGTCGATCCGGCCGCGCCCGTCGGGGCCGACGTTGAGCAGCAGGTTGCCACCCTTGGACACGCCGTCGACCAGCATCTTCACCAGCAGGTCTGCGCTCTTGTAGTCGAGGTTGTCGCGGTCGTACCCCCAGCTGCCGTTGAGCGTCTGGCAGGCCTCCCAGAGTCCCGGCATGGGCGCGGAGGGCTGGTACTGCTCAGGGGTGACGAAGTCGCCGGGGATACCGAGCCGGTCATTGACGAGGATGCCGGGCTGCAGTTCGCGCACCATCGCCAGCAGTTCTTTCGATCCCCAGTCCTCGGGGCCCTTTCCGCCCCAGAAATCGCTCCGGCCGGCGTAGGAGAAGTCGAAGAACAGATAGTCGACCGTTCCATAACGGGTCAGCAGTTCCTTGACCTGGCCGTGCAGATATCGCCGGTAAACCGAGATGTCACGCTCGGGAAGGGGTCTGACATCGCGCTGGGGATGGGTCCCGTCCACGGGGAACTCGGGGTGGTGCCAGTCGATCAGCGAGTGGTAGAAGCCCACCTTCAACCCCTCGGCCCGGCACGCCGCCACGAACGGTTCGACCAGGTCACGGGAGGCCTTGTAGTCGGTCAGGTCGCTGTCCCACAGGCAGAAACCGTCGTGGTGCTTGGTGGTCAGCACCACGTATCGCATGCCCGCCGCCTTGGCGGTCCGCGCCCACGCGACGGGGTCGTACAGGTCCGGCGAGAAATGGTCGACATACGGCTGGTATTGCGCGTCGGTCAGTTTCTCCCGCGTCTTCACCCACTCGTGCCGGGCGGCCAGCGAATATGCCCCCCAATGCACGAACATTCCAAAACGATCATTGACGAACCAGTTCACGAAAAATCATCCCTTCAGGGCGCCCGACGACAGGCCATGCACGAAAGAACGCTGGAAGAACAGGAAAACGATCACCGACGGCAGCAGCGCCAGCAACGAGGCCGCCATCACCACCCCCGGCGTCACGATCGGGTCGATCCGCAGCGTGCGCAGCGCCAGCGGCAGCGTGTACGTCGAGGAGTCGCCGGCCACCAGCATCGGCAGCAGGTACTGGTCCCAGATCATGGTGAACCCGAACACCCCGATGACGCCCAGCGCCGGACGGCACATCGGCAGGATGATCTGGGCGAAGATCCGCAGTTCCCCCGCCCCGTCGATCCGCGCCGCCTCCTCCAACTCGCGTGGCACGTCCCGCATGAACTCCGTCATGACCAGGATGGAGAACGCCCACGCGCCCACCGGCACGATGATCCCGGCCAGCGTGCCGATCAGGTTGATGTGCAGCACCGGCAGGTCCGACAGGATCAGCGACAGCGGAATCGCCAGGATCTCCTCCGGCAGCATGAGCGTGGCCAGGATCGCCACGAACACGATCGTCATGAACGGGAAGCGCTTGCGGGCCAGCGCGTAGGAGGCCAGCGTCGAGACCACCACCTGCAGCAGCAGCCCGAACCCGACCACGAAGAAGGAGTTCAGCAGGTACTTCAGCACCCCGTGGTCAACCGCGACCGCGAAGTTGTCCAGCGTCGGGCGCGAGGGCACGACGCTGAGCTGGGTCGGGTCGGAGACGTGGTTGAACGCGCTGACGAGCAGCGCCAGCAGCGGCCCGGCGAACACCACCAGGACCAGCGCGTAGACGACGAGTTTGAGCAGCCGCGCCGACGGCGTCCTGCTCTCCTTGAGCCCGAGTGCGGTCTCGCTGGCCGCGCTCATTCCCTCTCCCTCCGCCTCAGCACGGACACGACGACGGTCAGCAGCAGCGTGGCCAGGAACAGCAGCACCGCCCCCGCGGAGGCCACGCCCAGCCGGTTCTGCTCCAGCCCCAGCTTGGTGATCAGGGTCATGACGACCTCGGTCGAACCGTTCGGCCCGCCGTTCGTCAGCAGGTAGACCTCGGTGAAGACGCGCAGGCCACGAATGGCCGCCAGGATGAACAGGATCGAGAACACCGAGCGCAGCCCCGGCAGCGTCACGTGCAGCAGCCGCCGCCACCGCGACGCGCCGTCGACGATCGCCGCCTCGTACAGGTCCCTGTTGACCCCCGCCAGCCCGGCCAGGAAGATCATCATGTCGTACGGCGCGCCCCGCCAGATCCCGGTGGCGATGACCGAGGCCATCGAGGTGTGCGGGTCGTTGATGAACCCGGAGGGCCCGAGCCCGACCAGGCCGAGCAGCGAGTTCAGCATGCCGTCGCCGGTCGGGTGGTACATGATCCGCCACAGCTCGGCGATGACCGCCATCGGCACCACGACCGGCAGGAACGCCGCCGAGCGGATGAAGCTCAGCCTGCGGCTCTGCCCCTCCATCAGCAGCGCGAGCACCAGCCCGAGCAGCATCGAGCCGGCCGTCTGGAAGACCGCGAGCAGCACGGTGTGCCAGGCGGCCTGCTGGAAGCCGTCGGAGGTGACGACCTTGACGTAGTTGTCCCCGCCCACCCACTGGTTGCCGAGGAAGGGCTGCACGTTCTGGAACGACATCACCAGGGCGTTGCCCATGGGGATGAACTTGAAGTACAGGAACAGCACCAGCGCGGGGGCCAGGAACAGCCACGGCACCCACCAGCGCCCGAGCCGGCCGCTCGCGCGCTCCTGCGTCGCGAGAGCGGCCGGTTCCACCTCCACCGCCGTCATGACGCGGCGACGCCCTGCTCGGCCAGGATCCCGGCGAGTTTGGTGTCCAGCTTCTGCAGCTCGCCCTTCAGGTCCAGGCCGCAGTCGGCGACCACGGCGTTGACGGTGTCGGCGGTGGCCTGCCGGATGGGTGTCCAGTTGGGGACCGACGGCGGGTAGTGGCCCGAGCTCTGGTAGACGTCGGCGTAGGTCTTCCAGCGCGGGTCGGGGCGCACCTGGCTGATGTCGACGGTCTTGTTGACCGGCAGCTGCACGATGTACGCGGTGTCGCCCTCCATGCCGATCTTCTGGCCCTCGGCCGAGATCGCGAAGGAGGCGAAGGCGTCCTGGCCGGCGTTGTTGGGCGAGCCCGCCATCAGGTAGATCGCGCCGCCCTCGGCGAGCACGTCGGCGTTCTTGGCGCCCTTGGGCATGGGCACGACCTCGTACTTGTCCTTGCCGAGCGACTTGTCGTAGCGGGGCATCAGGTAGGGGCCGACGACGTACATGCCGGTCTTGTTCGCCTCGAACGTCTCGTTGGTCGGCGGGGTGTCCATGGTGACGGCGCCCGGCTGGATCACCTTGTCCTTGCAGGCCAGGTCGCGGAACCACTGCGTGGTCGCGACCGACTCTGGGGTGGACATGGCGGGCTTGAACTTGCCACCGCCGGCGTCGGCGACGAAGTCACCGCCGCCCGCCCACAGGAAGTTGGAGAAGTACCAGGAGGCGTAGCCGCGCTTGGTCGACAGCGGCGCGGCCAGGCCGTAGGTGTCGTTCTGGCCGTTGCCGTCGGGGTCCTTCTCGGTGAACGCCTTGGCCATCGCCACCAGGTCCGCCCAGCTCTGCGGCGGCTTCAACCCCAGCTTCTCCCGCCAGTCCTTGCGGATCAGCAGCGCCGTGGCCTGGGCGGAGTACGGCACGCCGTACTGCTTGCCGTCCACGCCCTTGCCGGAGGCGAGCGCGCGCTCGGACAGGTCCTTGGCCCCGGCGAGCTTGGTGAGGTCGATCTCCCTGAGCAAACCCTGGCTGTGCATCGTGCCCAGCTGGGCGACGTCGTTCATGACGATGTCGGGCAGGTCCTTCTGGGCCGCCCGCTGCTGCATCTTCGTCTCGAAGTCGTCGAAGATCGCGGTCACCTTGACCTTGTAGCCGGTCGCCTTCTCGAACGCGGCGGCCAGCTTGAGCGTGCCCTGCTCGCCGGGCCCGCCCGGCGTGGTCCTGGTCCAGAGCTCGAGCGTGGCCTTGGCGTCCTGCTCGACGTTCGTCCCGGCTGGGCCTGACGAACATGCTGTGAGCACCACCAGGCACGCCAGTATTGTGGAGGCTGTTCGCATATGTGGACGGCTCCCTCTACTTGGCAAGCGATTTCCCGGACGGTAGCGGTGGTCACGTTCTCCGGTCAATGCTCCGATGACTAAACCATCACCGATAAATCCGTTCCGTTGTGCGACATCATTACCCGCCAAACATCCGATGAAATGAGGAACAGTTGATCAAAGCACTGCTGGTGATGGAGGAGCGCAGGCGGGCCGACGTCTACCCCGCGCACGTTCTGGAAAGGCTGGCTGACCTGGTCGAATGGCAGGCTCCCGCGATGACGCGCGAGCAGCTGGCCGCCGATCCCCGCGTGCTGTCGGAGGTGGAGATCCTGCTGTCCGGCTGGGGCGCGCCGGTGCTCGACGCCGGGCTGCTCGGTCACGCTCCGCGCCTGCGCGCGGTGCTGGTGGCGGCGGGCTCGGTGCACCCGCTGACCACGCCGGACTTCTGGGCGCGGGGCATCCCGATCGTCTCGGCCGCCTCGGCCAACGCGATCCCGGTGGCGGAGTTCACGCTGGCCCAGATCCTTCTGGCGCTCAAGCAGTTCCACCGGATCTCCCGCGAGATCAAGGAGCTGGGCCGCTACCCGGACGAGGTGCACGTCGCCGGGGCCTACCGGTCGCGGGTGGGGCTGCTCGGCCTGGGCGAGATCGGCCGTCGGGTCGCCTCCCAGCTGCGTGCCTTCGACCTGGAGGTGGTCGCCTACGACCCGCACGCCCCCGCCAGGCTGGGCATCCCGCTCCTCCCGCTGGCCGAGCTGTTCGAGACCTGCGAGGTCGTCAGCGTGCACGCCCCGCTGCTGCCGGAGACCACGGGCCTGGTCGACGGCCCGCTGGTGGCGCGGCTGAGCGCGGGCGCGACGCTGATCAACACCGCCCGCGGCGCCGTCCTCGACGAGCCGTCAGTGGTCGAGGTCCTGCGCGGGCGGCCCGACCTCACCGCGGTCCTCGACGTCACCTGGCCCGAGCCGCCGGAGCCGGGATCTCCGCTGTACGGCCTGCCCAACGCGGTCCTGACCCCGCACCTGGCCGGGGCGATGGGCGCCGAACGCGGCAGGATGGGTGAGCTGGTGCTGGCTGAGGTCGCCCACCTGGCCGCGGGCGAACCGCTGCGGCACGCGGTGGATCCCGCGCTGGCGAGCCTGCGGGCGTGAGGGCGATGGACCCGGCGCTCAGGGAGCATCTGCGGCGGCTCGACCTCGACCTGCTCATGGCCGGGCACGCCGATCCCGTCCCCGCCGGCTGGGGGCGGGAGGCGCGGACCGACGGCTACAACCGGATCTACCTCATCCTCGACGGGGTGGGCTCGATCACCCTGGACCGAGTGGAGTACCTGCCGCGGACCGGCCAGCTCTACTTCCTGCCCGCCGGGTCCGCGCTGGCCTTCTCCAGCTCGAAGGAGCGCCCGCTGCGCAAGTACTGGGCGAACTTCACCGCCACCGTGGGCGGGCGCGAGCTGGCCTCGCTGGTCGCGCTCCCCCGGGTGGTGGAGGTGGAGGATCCGCCGGCCGTACGGGAGATGTTCATCAGGCTGCTGGCGGCGGGCAAGGGCGCGACGCAGGTGACAGGGCCGCTGCGGCAGCGGGCGGTGCTCATGGAGCTGACGGCCTACCTGGTGGACCACGCGCCGCTGGGCTCGTTGCGGCCGCTCAGCCAGGGGCCCGGGCGGATCCTGGAGTACATCGACGCGCACCTGGCCGAGGTGCTGACGGTCGGGCGGCTGGCGGAGGTCTTCCACTACAACCCGACCTACTTCATCACCTACTTCGCCCAGCTCTTCGGGGTCTCCCCCAACCAGTACATCCGGCAGCTGCGGGTCGAACGGGTCAAGCAGGCGCTGATCCACACCGAGCAGAGGATCGAGGAGATCGCCGGGGCGGTGGGCTGGGAGGCCGCCTACCTGTCACGGGTCTTCCGCCAGGTGACCTCGCTGACGCCCACGCAGTACCGGGCCTTGCACCGGGCCTCCTGAGGATCGTCCTAGGAGTGCCCGAGTTTTGCCCATGCCCAAGGGAATGCGCTTTCCCTACGTTGCCGGTATGAACCGATTGGCAGCCCTTGTCGCGGCGGCGTTCCTGTTACTGCCCGCCGCGCCCGCCCTGGCCTCGGCGGGCGGGGAACGGCTCGTCTCGAACCAGGCCGAGCTGAACGCGGCGATCGGGACGGCAGGCACCATCGTCATGGCCGACGGCACCTGGCAGGACACCGTCATCGACCTGCGCGCCCCAGGACCCCTCAAGCTCAGGGCGCAGACGCCCGGCAAGGTGCTGCTCACCGGCAGGTCGGCGCTGTCGCTCAACAGTCCCGACCTGACCGTGAGCGGCCTGACCTTCACCTCCGGCCAGGCGCCCGACGGCGCGGTCTCGGTCATCTCCTTCAACAGCGAACGCGGCAGGGTCACCGACACCGCCGTGGTCGACTTCAACCCCGCCGACCCGGCCACGCCGTACTACTGGGTCTACTTCAAGGGCGGGCACAACCGGCTCGACCACAGCCTGCTCAAGGGCAAGGCCCACCAGGAGCCGCTGGTCGGCAACGACCGGGGCCCGGCGGCCACCTACAACCGGGTCGACCACACCCGCTTCGCCGATGTCCCCAACCTCGGCCGCAACGGCATGGAGGCACTGCGCATCTGGGGCTACGGCCAGTGGGCGGAGGAGGGCGCCCAGGAGGGCGCGTACTTCACCATCGACAACAACCTCTTCGAGCACGTCGACGGCGACGACGAGATCATCTCGCTGAAGTCGAACCACAACACGGTCCGCAACAACACCATCAGGCAGTCCAGCGGCGGCCTGGTGCTGCGCTACGGCAACTACAACACGGTGGAGAGCAACGCCATCATCGGCGACCGCTACCCGGCAAGCGAGGGCATCCGCGTCAGCGGCGACCACCACGTGGTGCGCGGCAACTACGTGCAGGGCGTCTCCGGCTACGGGCTCAAGGTCACCAGCGGAGAGCACCTGTTCGACGAGAACCACAAGCTCGACTACCTGACGCCGGACTTCGTCCCGCAGCCGAACCCGCTCACGCCCTACGGCTACCTGTTCCACTACGGGCAGGTGACCGACAGCGCGTTCACCGGCAACGTGTTCGCCGACAACGCCAAGAGCGACATCCACATCGGCTGGTTCTACAAGAACCACTGGCCCGGCTACCAGATGGTGCTGCTGCCCGAGCGCAACACCTTCACCGGCAACCTCAGCTACAAGCCCAAGGGCGGTGTGGCCGTGACCACCTCGGTGCAGGACACGACGCCGCCGCTGGCGAAGTTCTCCTTCCAACCGAACACCTTCCGTGGGAACGTCGTCTACGGCGGGACGCTCGACGTCAACCCGCCCAACAGCACCAAGGGCATCGTGGTGGTCCCCTCCCGCGACCGGACCCCGCCCGCCCCGCCGCAGACGGAGGAGACCGGGCCGTCCTGGCAGGCCGGCTAGTACTGCTTGACGCTGTAGTCGTAGCGGCACGGGAGCGGGCGCTCGGCCCGCACCCGTTCCCTACCGGTGGGCCGGCCGCGCATGAGCCTGCAGTACCGCGCCGGGCTCGGCCTCGAGGTCACGGATCGCTCAGGAGATGCGAGTCGCCTTCTCCGCCGTCCTGCGGAACTTCGTGCCGTCCCACGCGTAGGTCTGGCTGACGACCAGATCCGGACAGCAGTTGGGGGCTCGGTCGCTGACCACCTTGCCCTGCAGCTGCACGCGTCCGCCGCGGATCGCGACCTTCAGGGACTTGAAGTAGCGGTTCTTGCCGAGCTTCCCGAGCAGGTGGAGGTTCGAGGGCTTGGAGGCTCCGTCGTAGACGAAGGCGATCAAGGGATTGCTCGACGTCGGGCTCGGGCACGACGACACGACGACGGTCTCACGCCGTCCGTCACGGGTGAGGTCGCCGATGGCGGCGACGCGGGCGCGCACCACATACCAGGATGCATTCGGTCCTGGTTTGGGGCACTTCAGCGCAGGCTCCACCACAGACGCCCAATCAACCGGGTCCAGCCTGTTGGCAGCCTGCGCGATGGCGGCGCCGGCCTGTCCCGCCGCACCATCCACGGTGGCCGCGTGGGCGACGCCTCCGCCCAGAACCGTCGTCAGGGAGGCGGCCAGAGCGGCGGCGCTCGCCCAGGCTCCGCGTCGGTGGGCGCTCTGGCGGCTGGTGTGCTCGATAGGTGAGTTCATAATCACTCAGACGCGCCGAACCGTGGAGATGTTGTGCATGGCCTTTGCGCGCTCCTGAGAGAGATCGGCATCCCAGTGGCCGCAGCTCCGTGAAATGCATCTCGTAGGCGACGGTGAAGAGCAGTCATTGACTGCGCACGAGGGCGAGCATCTCATCCACTGAACCGGCCGGATCGCTGATCGGAAACTGCACCGCCCGGATGATCGCGTCGGGGTCGACCAACAGGGTGAGGCGTTTGAAGCGGTCGACGCCGGCCGCCCGGAAGGTCGGCAGCAGCAGCCCAGCGGCGAGTCTGCTGTCCTGGTCGGACAGGAGGGGATAAGGCAACTTCGCGTGCGTGACGAAGGCGTCCAACTGGTCGGGTCGCTGGGTGCTCACGCCTCGGATCGTGGCACCTGCCGCCTCGAAGGCGGCACACCGTGAGGCGTAGGTGAGAGCCTCCAAGGTGCAACCCTTCGTGCCCGGGATGTCGGCCCAACCGGGCGGGTAGCCCTGGGTGCCCGGGGCGAAGGCACCGGGGAAGAAGTAGAGCACAGTCCAGACGCCCGGCGCGTTGGGCGCGGCCGGCTCGCCGTCATGTCGTTCAAGCACGACATCCGGCATTTTCCGGTTGACCAGCTCGTGCACGCGACGGCTCTCGGCAGACCCGTCCTCGCTGGTCGCGGTCAGCGCCCCATCGCCCATCACATGTCTGGCGCCCCAATCCTGCAGGGCGATGAGCGTCGGCAGCAGGCCTTCACCCTTCGTGGTCAGCACGTAGTCGTAGCGCGGCGGGCGATCGGAATAGCGCCTCCTCTCGAGCACCCCGTGTTCGACGAGGTGGGCCAGGCGTTCGGCCAGAGCTCGACGGCTGACGCCGAGCTCACGCTGAAGGCTGTCGAAGCGGGTGGTGCCGCCCGCGATGTCCCGCACTACCAGGAACGTCCACCAGTCGCCGACCACGCCGAGCGCTTGCGCGATACCGCAGTCGGAGTCGGGCAGGTCGGCGCGCTTCACGTACCCCAGTATAGTGCGTTCCATTCTGGAACTTACCTAAGGAGAGGCGCTGGGATGGGAATCGACAGTGGAGGTGGGGCGGGCGTCTTCTGGCGGTGGTGGACGGCCGGCACGACCAGCGCGGTCGGCTCGGCGGTAGGCGCAGTGGCGCTGCCGCTGACGGCCTTGACGGTGCTCGACGCCTCCGCGTTCGAGATGGGCATGATCGCCGCCGCCGGTTACGTCGCCTGGATCGTGATAGGCCTGCCCGCCGGGGTGGTGGTGCAGCGATTCCCCATGCGAAGGCTTCAGGTCGCCGCCGACCTGGCCCGCGCGGCGGCGACCATCTCCATCCCGCTGGTCTGGTGGCTGGGCAGGCTGACGGTCGCCCAGCTGGTGATCGTGGCTCTCGTGATCAGCTTCGCGGACGTCATCTTCGATGTCGCCAACTCGACCTTCCTGCCGTCGATCGTGAGCAAGGAGCAGCTGCAGTCCCGTAACAGCCTGACGTCCGGCACCCACGCCACTACTCAGCTCGGTGGGCCGTCGGTTGGCGGTCTCATCGTCCAGGTGCTCGGGGCGGTGCCCACCCTCCTCGTCGACGCGGCCAGTTACCTTGTCTCAGCCCTGCTGCTGCGGACCCTGCCCGAACGCCGCCCAGAGGCCCCCGACCGCTGGCCACCGATGCGCGCGATGATCCGCGAAGGCTGGCGTTTCGTCGTGCACCACCCGGTCATGGGTCCGTGTATGTGGGCCGCTACCGCGGCGAACACGGTCTGCGGGGCACAGCACGCGCTCTACGCGCTGTATCTCGTACGCGAGCTGCACGCCGAGCCCGGTCTCGTCGGCCTGCTGCTGGCGGCGGACGGCGTCGGCACGCTGATCGGCGCGGCTTTGACCAACCACGTCACGGCCAGGCTCGGCACCGCCCGCGCCCTGATCGTCGCCGGCTTCGTCGCGGTCGCCGGGGCGCTCGTCGTTCCCCTCGGCACCGGCTGGCAGGGCTTCGCGGCCTTCGCCGCCGGCAACGTGGTGTTCGCCGCCGGCGTCGTGATGCTCAGCGTGGTGACCCGCACCTACCGGCAGATCGCCAGCCCGCCCGACCTGCTGCCACGGGTGATGGCCACGGTCCGCTTCGTCTCCTGGGGCGCGATCCCGATCGGCGGGTTGATCGCCGGAGTGATCGCCGGGGTGCTCAGCGGCCGGGTCACCCTGATGATCTTTGTCGTCGCGGCCGTCTGCATACCCTTGGTCCTGCTGGCCTCACCGATCCGGCACCTGCGCGACCTCACCGACTTTCAGCAGAGCGACGAATCCACCGGCTCGTCGGCAGTTCGCCACTGAAGCCCAAGCGGACACGTCCAACCCGTGAAGCCGCCACCTTTCTGGACAGTGCGGGACTCGGCGTGCTGGTGGACGCGCGCAGCGCCGTCCGGTGGGTGGGGCGGTCGCCATCCAGAACAGGCGCTTTAGGTGATCACTTTGGTTGCGAGGGTGTCGATGATCTGGGCTACCTCGCGGGGGTGTTTCATGTCGGCGCTGTGGTCGCGGTTGGGCATGATGACGCGTTCGGCGTGTGGCATCACGTCGTTGATGGCGTTCAGTACGGCGGTGTTTCGTGGTGGGCTGCGGTCGCCGGCCAGGAGCACGGTGGGCACGGGGAACCGGGCGTAGGTTTCGAGGCGGTTGCCGAGTTCGTCCATGGCTTGGAGGTCGTTGATCTGGCACGGCACCAGCCTGCGGTAGCGCGGGACGAGTGCGGCGATCATGCCGGCCGTCCAGGCCTGCCATTCCGGGTAGCCGGTGGCCTCACGGGTGAAGACGGCCAGCGCCTTGCCGGGTTTGCCCGCCGCGATGGCGGCCCGTGCCCTGGTGATGACCTGGCCGTCCGCGCCCGCCCATGGCGTGGTGACCACCGCCGCGGGCTCGAAGATCACCGCGCCGGCGAAGGAGGAGGGCGAGGCGGCCATGGCCTCCAAGGCGACCACCCCACCGGAGGAGTGACCGTAGACGACGACCGGGAGGCCCGCGTGGCGGGCGAGCGCGAGGACGTCGGCGGCCTCCTGGGCGACCGAGCACGGCACATCGAGGTCCAGCCGGTACTGGCGGCGATGCAGACGCAGGACACGGAACCGCTCGGCCAGGATCGCGCCGAGTCTCCTGGTCCGGGTCCCGTCATCGAGTCCCGGGCCGACGATCAGGATGGCCGCCGGTCCGTGCCCCTCGTCGTAGGCGCGGATGTCGGTGCCGTCCGCCGAGGTCAATGTGATCACGACACCCCTTCCTTAGCACCGCTAAGTTTGACTTAGCGATGCTAAGGTGTCAACGATGCGCGCGAGCAAACGACCCGGCCTGACCCGGCACCTCCTGATCGACACGGCGTTGCGGCTACTGGACGAGGTGGGGCTGGAGGGGCTGACGGTCCGGAGGCTCGCCGCCGAGCTGGGCGTCCAGTCCCCCGCGCTGTACTGGCACATCCGCACCAAGCAGGAACTGCTCGACGGGATGGCCGACCGGATCGTCCAGGACGCCGGGATGGGCCCGCCCCGCCAGGGCGAGCCCTGGCAGGACTGGCTCGCCCGCCGGGCCCGCGCCTATCGCGCCTCGCTGCTCGGCCACCGCGACGGCGCGCGCATCGTGGCGAGCGCCACCCATCTGGAGCCGGCCACGATCCGGCTGTTCGACGAGGAACTGGCCGCGATGACCGGGCACGGCTTCACCCCGGTCCTAGCGCTGCGCACGATCACGGCGGTGACCCAGTACGTCAACGGCTTCGTCCTGCAGGAACAGGCCGAGCACCCGCAGCCTGCCCCCGGGACCGCCGCGGACCGGGTCGCCGCGCTCGAGGAACTGCTCGGCGAGGACGCCCCCGGCACCCTGATCGCGGCCTACCGCGAACAGGGCGGCGCGATCGGCGAGCAGGCCTTCGAGCACGGCCTGCGCGCCCTCATCGACGGAACCGCCGCGGCTCTCACTCGCGAAACAGGCGAAGGATCACCTGGTTAGGCCATCCCCAGGAGCGGTTACGGCAAGCCGGTGAGACTCAGTACTTGAGCCACAGCTGCCAGGGGAAATAGGGGTTACCCGAGGTGTAGTCGCAGTCCCAGTCGACCGCGTTGTGCAGGTAGTGAACGTCCGCGTAACCGTCGGTGTCGCATTCGGACTTGGTCGGGTGGATGGTGCTCTTGTGCCACCACGACTGGCCCTGGGGAGGCAGGTCCTCGTCGGCGTGCGCGGGGCCGGCCAGGAAGGCGGCGGTGAGCAGGGTGGCGAGCACCACGGTCATCCTCTTGATCATGCTGTCCCCTCGTGTCGTTCCTGTGGCCGCGGTTTCGCGGCCGTCACGGGGACGGTAGAGGTGAGGCGTGCGCGATCCGGTGGAGAAGATCGCGCGGTCGTCATCGTTGCGGTGCGTCCTTGCGGCCGAAGGCGCCTGGGCCCGCGTGGAAGAGGCCGATGAGCAGGACGCTCACGCCGATGGCGGCGGGCAGCCCGTTGCCGGCGACGAGGCCGCCGAGAAAGCCGAGGACGATCGTCTGCCACATCGCGAGGGGTCCTTATCGTCGGCCGAGTTGATGGCTGAGCATGGGAAGCAGCACCGCGTCCACGAGCGTGTGCAGGAACGGGTCGTCGAGCGGTTCCCGCGTACCGCCTTTTCGCCGTGGCCACCAGGTCGGCCTTGCCCGGCCATCGTCGATAGATCGTGGCCTTGCCGGCGCGGGCACGCTCCGCGATGGTCTCGAAGTGTTCGCATGCGTTTCGATTTTCCTGAAGGTCAGGTGACTTCGAGGTTGGCCATCATTCCCATGTCCTCGTGTTCGGCGTTGTGGCAGTGGAAGAGGTAGCGGCCGCGGTAGCCGTCGAAGCGGGTGATGATCTCCACCGCTTCGCCCGGCCGCAGGGACACGGTGTCCTTGAGGCCCGCATCTTGGGGCAGCGGCGGCCTGCCGTTGCGCGAGAGCACCCGGAAGCCGACCAGATGCAGGTGGACGGGGTGGTGGACGTCGGCGACCAGCCGCCACACCTCGACCTCGCCGAGACGGACGGTGACGTCGGAGCGGGCGGGGTCGTACGGCAGCCCGCCGATCACCCATCCATGACCCCCGTGCATGTGCCCGGCACGGAAGGAGAACTCGCGCACCCT
Source organism: Nonomuraea sediminis (assembly GCF_018531495.1). Lineage (GTDB taxonomy): Bacteria > Actinomycetota > Actinomycetes > Streptosporangiales > Streptosporangiaceae > Nonomuraea > Nonomuraea sediminis. The sequence continues at coordinate 547,878 of NZ_JAHDTI010000004.1, read as the reverse complement.
GACGGCGTCCGAGCGGCGCCAGGTGGGCAGATCGTTCGACAGCGTGGGCGGGATGCGGCTGTCGTCGGTGGCCTTGCGCGCGACCCGGAAGGCCATCACGTCGCGGGTGCGCCCGGAGCCCAGCCGGTTGAGGATCCTGACGCGCCCGCCGACCGGGACGCCGGAGAAGTCGATGATCACGTCGTAGCGTTCGGCCGGCGCGATCGGCAGGAGCCGGTGGGCGACCGGCGCCGCGAGCAGTCCCTGGTCGGCGCCGACCTGGACGAGGTCGAGCCGCCGTCCGTCGTCGCTGACCGCTTCGAGCTCGTAGTGCCGGGCGTTGGAGGCGTTCAGGATGCGCAGCCGGTACCGGGCCGCGTCGACCTCGTGCACGGGCCACGGGGCGCCGTTGACGAGGATCACGTCTCCGAGGACTCCGCCGACATAGGGTTCGCGAACGCCCGGCCGTACGCGCAGGGTGGGGTCGAGGGCCGGGTAGGCGAGGCTGCCGTCGGCGGCGAACGCGCGGTCGGCGATCATGAGGGGCAGCTCGCGCCGTCCCGCGGGCAGGCCGAGCGAGTCCTCGGCGTCGTCGCGCACGATCTGCAGCCCGGCCAGGCCCCGCCAGATCGCGGGGGCGGTGAAGTCCATCCGGTGGTCGTGGTACCACAGCAGCGACGACCGCTGGTCGAGCGGGAACGTGTAGTCCCGCGTCAGCCTGGTCGGCACCGCCCGTGGATCGCGCATGCCGTGAGCGGCGGCGTCCTGCCAGCCCTCGGGCAGGACGAGGTCGGTCGGATAGCCGTCGGAAGCCGCCGGAGTCCGTCCGCCGTGCAGGTGCACGACCGTCGGCACGGGCAGGGCGTTGCGATGCGTCACGGTGATCGGCCGGCCGCGGCGCGACTCGATCGTCGGCCCGGGGAAGGTGCCCTCGTACGTCCACATCGGCGTCTTGATGCCGGGCAGGATCTCCACGGTCGCCTCGCGCTGGGTGATCTCGTAGCGGTCGGCACCGACCGGCGCCAGCACGGAGGGGATCGGCAGCGGCACCTGGAAGGCGGGCGGCAGCGGCACGGCACTGAGCACTTCCGCTCCGGTGTACGGCGGGCGGCGCGACAACGCGGCCGAGGTCAGCAACCCGGCGGCGGCCATCAGGCTGAGCCCCCCGCCGGCGCCCAGCACCTGCCGCCTGGTCACGCCACGGGCACGCTCAGCCATTGCCCGCCTCCCGTCGCCGCCACACGGCGAGGAAGAGCACGACGAGCACGACGATGGTCAGCACTCCCAGCGGGACGTGCAGCCACAGCGCGCCGTCCAGCCCGGCGAAGTACTGCACCGTCTCGGCCGCCACCAGAACCGCCGTGGCGAGGAACGGCCAGACCTGACGCAGCCGGATCCAGACCGCGATCGCCGCGATCACCTGCAGGTAGCCGATGGAGGTGACGACATCGGCGCCGACCGCGTGCCAGCGCAGGCCGTCGTAGTCACCACTCAGGTACACGCCGGCGAACACGGGCTGACCGAAGATCGCGACCACGTGCGCGCTGACGACGGCGCGCAGTAGCCACCCGGTCAGTCGTCCTCGTTTTGAGCTCACCCGTCGACTTTATGACTCTAGAGTTATCCTGTCTAAGATTAATATTGCTATACAGTTATGTCGTTGGAGGCATGACCGTCATGGATCTGAACACGCTCAGGCAGTTCCTCGTGGTGGCCCGGCTGGAACACCTCAGCCACGCGGCCGACGAACTCCACGTCGCCCAGCCGTCGCTGAGCCGTACCATCGCCCGGTTGGAGAGCGAGCTCGGCACGCCGTTGTTCGATCGGGCCGGCCGGCTCCGGCTGAACGACGCGGGGAAACTCTTCCGCGGCTATGTCGAACGCTCCCTCGGTGAGCTCGAGGCAGGGCGGCGCGCCGTCGCCGAGGCCGTCGGCGAGGGGTTCGGCACCGTGCGACTGGCGTCGGAGACCTTCCTCACGGTCGCCGGACCGCTCATGGCGTTCAAGCGCGCCCATCCCCACGTCGAGGTCGAGCTTCACCAGATGCCTGCCGAGGAGATGGCCCGCCGCCTGCGAGCCCAGGACATCGACCTCTGCGTCGCCTCGCAGCCGGTCCCCGCCGAGGGATTGGAAGCGGTTCAACTGCTCGACGAGGCGGTGTGGCTGGTCACGCCAGTGGACCACCCGCTGGCGGGCCGTACCTCTGTGAGTGTCGACGAACTCGCCGACCTGCCCTTCGTCACCACCCGCAAGGGGCACTGGCAACGCCGCCTGCTCGATCGGCTCTTCGCGGGAAGGGACCTCTCCCCGAGGATCGTCTGCGAAGGTGACGAGCCCGGCGCCATGGCGTACCTGATCAGCGCGGGACTCGGCGTCGGTCTCATCCCCGACATGGCCCGGCGCGGCGCCACCGGCGCGCCCGGCGCCTGGGTCGCCGTCGACAGCCCCGACTGCCGTCGCACGCTCACCCTGCTGTGGGGCACCGACAACCATCTCTCGGCCGCCGCCCGCCTGATGCGCACCACGATCACCGGCTGGAACTGGATCACCGGTGAACCACGGGAGTAGGCGCGGCTCGCTTGACCGGTCAGGCCAGGGCTTGGCCGACCCCACGAAACGGCCTCCCGGTCGTCGTGGGAGCGGACGAACCTGACCTTTCCCGGCGCGCCTAGGCTCGCGCGGATGGAGCCAGGAGGGGTTGCTGTGTCGAAGCTGGATGAGATCTGTACGTGGCTGCGGCACAGGCTGCCGGACCTGCTCGCCGAGAACCAGGTGCCCGGAGCGGCGGTCGCGATCTGCGCCGGTGACCGGATGGTCGAAGCCGCGGCCGGAACGCTGAACACGGCCACGGGCGTCGAGGCCACGGTCGACTCCCTCTTCCAGATCGGCTCGATCACCAAGGTGCTGACCGCGACGCTGGCCATGCAGCTGGTCGACGAGGGGAAACTGGATCTCGACGCTCCGGTGCGGACCTACCTGCCCGAGTTCCGTATCGCCGACGAGCGGGCCGCCGAGCGGATCACCGTACGGCAGCTGATGTGTCACGTCGCGGGGTTCGAGGGGGACATCTTCACCGACACGGGCAAGGGCGACGACTGCCTCGAGAAGTACGTGGACCTCCTGCACGAGGTGCCGCAGCTGTTCGAGCCCGGCAAGCTGTTCTCCTACAACAACGCCGGCTACTGCGTGCTCGGCAGGATCGTCGAGGTCGTACGGGGGAAACCGTTCGACGACTGCATGCGGACGCACCTGTTCACGCCCCTGGGACTGACCCACGCCGCGAACGATCCGTACGAGGCGATCCTCCACCGCACGGCGGTGGGGCACGTCGAGCATTCGCCGACCCGTGTGTGGGCGCTGGCGCGCTCGAACGCGCCGGCCGGGTCGATGCTGGCGATGCGCCCTCGCGACCTGCTGATCTTCACCCGGATGCACCTGGCAGGCGGCCTGGGCCCCGACGGCGGCCCCGTGCTGAGCCCGGCGAGCGTCGCGGCCATGCGGCGACCGCAGGTCAGGCAGCCCGACATCGACCAGGGCACGGCCTGGGGCCTGGGGTGGGAGCTCTTCGACCTGCCCGGCGGCACGGTCTTCGGCCACGACGGCAACACCATCGGCCAGTCGGCGTTCCTGCGCGCGGTGCCGGAGCGCGACGTGGCGGTGGCGATCGTCACCAACGGCGGCTTTCCGCGGCAGGTCTACACCGAGATCGCGGGCCGCGTGCTCCGCGAGCTCGGCGGCGTCGAGCTGCCCGGGCAGCCCATGCCCGATCCGGCCGCGCCCCCGCTGGACGCGTCCCGGTATGTCGGCACCTACATGTCGAGCACGTCTGAGACGACGGTGACCCGGGACGAGCAGGGACGGCTGTGGTTGGATCGCGTCCCCATCGGGATCACCGCCGAGCTGGACGAGGCGCCGTACCGGACGGAGCTGGTCGCCTGGCGCGGCGACACCGTGCTCCCGGTCGAGCCCGAGCGCGGCGTCCGGGCGCCGCTGGCGTTCCTCGGTGACGACGGCGAGGGACACGCGCTGTACCTGCACACCGGCCGAGCCGACAGGCGCGTGTCGCCGTGAGCGACGCGGCGATCACTTTGTCCGGCAGGACGGACGCGGGCGTGAAGGTTCGATGAGGGCGACGAACACCACCAGGTGATTGCGCCCCACTATCTTCCAATGGCTTTGGAGAGCGCTGCCGCGAGCACGGCCGAGGATCACGATCGTGTGCTGACGATCCGCGATCTGTCGGTCGAGATCCGGCGCGGCGAAAGGGTCGTCCGCCCCGTGTCGGACGTCAACCTGGTGCTGAACCGTGGCGAGACCCTCGGGATCGTCGGTGAGACCGGGTCGGGCAAGTCCATGACCGGTCTCGCGGTCATGGGCATGCTGCCGGCCGGCGGCCGGGTGACCGGCGGATCGATCGACCTGGACGGCAAGGAGCTCGTCGGGCTCCCCGCGGCGCAGTACCGGGCCATTCGCGGCAACGACGTCGCGATGGTGTTCCAGGACTCGATGACGGCGTTGAACCCGACCCGGCGGATCGGTGAGCAGGTCGCCGAGCCGGTGCGGCTGCACCACGGCGCGTCGAGGCGAGCCGCGCGCGGGCGCGCGGAGGAGATGCTCGCCCTGGTCGGGCTACCGCGGCCGGCCGAGCGGCTGGACGACTATCCGCACCAGCTCTCGGGCGGCATGCGGCAGCGCGTGATGATCGCGATGGCGCTGGTGTGCGAGCCGCGGGTCGTCATCGCCGACGAGCCGACCACGGCGCTCGATGTCACGATCCAGGCGGAGATTCTCGACCTCCTCGACGACCTCAGGTCCCGGCTGGGCATGTCGATGATCCTCATCACGCATGACATGGGGGTGATCGCCCGGCATGCCGACCGTGTCGGGGTGATGTACGGCGGGCGGGTCGCCGAAACCGGGCCGACGCCGGTGCTCTTCAGCCGGACGCGGCACCGCTACACGCACGCGCTGCTGTCCTCGATCCCCTCGCTCACCCATGACCGGCGCGAGGAGCTCTTCAGCATCCCCGGCGCGCCGCCGGACCTGACCGTGGCCCAGGCCGGCTGCCCCTTCGCGCCGCGCTGCGACGCCGCGACGGATCGGTGCCGCGAGGAGCGGCCGACGCTGCTGAACGAAGAAGGCCACGCCCATGCCTGCCTGCACCCGGTGGACGGCCCTGCGACCAGGGAACGTTCGCGGTTCGTCACCCCGCAGGCGATCCTCCCCGAGTCAGGGCAGGAGCCGCGGTTGCGCGTCGTCGACCTCAGGCGCGAGCACCCGATCGGCGGGCGCCGCACCGTGAAGGCGGTGTCCGGCGTCAGCTTCGAGGTGGCGGCCGGCGAGACGTTCGGGCTGGTCGGAGAGTCGGGCTGCGGCAAGTCCTCGCTGGGCAGGATGCTCGTCGCCCTGGACCGGCCCGACGCCGGCGAGGTGATCTTCGAGGGCGAGCGGGTCACCAGGACCAGGAGCTCGCTCCAGATGATGTTCCAGGACTCCAACGCCTCCCTCGACCCGCGCATGCGCATCGCGACGATCCTGCGTGAACCCCTGGCGATCCAGGGCGCCGGCAGTCGCGCCCAGCGCACCGCTCGCGCCCGCGAGCTGCTGCACGACGTGGGCCTGCCCGCGAGCGTCATGGAACGCTACCCCTACGAGCTGTCCGGAGGGCAGCGGCAGCGGGTGGGCCTGGCCCGCGCGCTCGCCCTGGACCCGACGGTGCTGGTCGCCGACGAGCCGGTCAGCGCGCTCGACGTCTCCATCCGCTCCCAGGTCCTCAACCTGATGCGCCGCATCCAGCTCGAGCGCGGGCTCAGCAGCGTGGTGATCTCGCACGACCTCGCGGTCGTGCGCTACCTCGCCGACCGGGTCGGCGTCATGTACTTGGGCAAGCTCGTCGAGACCGGCACCGCCGAAGAGGTGTACGGCACGGCCGCGCATCCCTACACCGCGGGGCTGCTCGCGGCGATCCCGGACGCGGACCCGGAAGTGCGGCGCCCTGAGGCGAGCGCGAGGGTGCGCGGCGAGCTGCCGAGCCCCGTCAACCCGCCCAGCGGCTGCCGGTTCCGCACCCGGTGCGCGCTGGCGACCGACCTGTGCGCCGCGCAGGAGCCCCCCTTGACGCAGGTCACCGGCACACACCAGGTCGCCTGCCATCACCCCTTGCAAGCAGTAGGGACACGCTCATGACGTGGTACGTGGTCCGACGGCTGGCGATCTCGTTCCTCGTCCTGCTCGGGATCTCCGCGGTCGTCTTCTTCCTCCTGCACCTCGTGTCGGACAGCCCGGGGCGCATCGTGCTGGGGCAGCGCGCCTCGCCCGAGGCGGTGGCGGACTTCAACCGGGTACACGGGTTCGACCGCCCGGTCGTCGTGCAGTACGTCGGCTACCTCGGCCGGCTCGTGCACGCGGATCTGGGAAGGTCCTACAAGCTGAACGAGGACGTAGGGACCCTGCTGCTGCAGAACGCCGGCCGGAGCGCGATGCTCTCGCTGGCCGGTCTGGTCCTGGCGCTGATGGTCGCCGTGCCGCTCGGCATCCTGCAGGCGGTCAGGCGCAACAGCTTCGTCGACCGGGTCACCACGGCGGTGGCGTACGTGCTCTACGCGACGCCGTCGTTCCTGCTCGGGCTGATACTGATCGCCGTCTTCAGCCAGTCGCTGTCCATCTTCCCCGCCGAGGCGTCCCAGTCGCACTCCCCCTGGGTGGTCTTCACCGATCCGCGGGCCATGGCGCTTCCCGTCATCACGCTCGCGGCCACCAGCGTCGCGGTCTTCTCCCAGTACCAGCGCTCGGCCGCGCTGGACCAGCTCGGTCAGGACTACATCAGGGTCGCGCGGGCCAAGGGGCTGCCTGAGCGGCTGATCCTGGTACGCCACCTGCTGCGCAACGCCTGCCTGCCGCTGATCACGCTGGTCGGCACGCTCATCCCCACGCTCCTGGCGGGCAACCTGATCGTCGAGTCCCTCTTCAACTACCCCGGTCTGGGCCTGCTGTTCCTCAACAGCCTGCAACGCGAGGACTATCCGGTGCTGCTGGCCTACACCCTCATCGGCGGCGTCCTGACCGTGGCCGGCAACTTCATCGCCGACCTCGTGGTCGCGGCCGCCGACCGCCGAATCGAGCTGAGCAAATGACCTCGAAGAACCCGCTCGCCCTCACCGGCGGGCTGCTCCTGCTGCTCCTGGTCGGATTCTGCTTCCTCGGCCCGCTGATCTACCACACCAACCAGACCGACGTGGACCTGGTCAACGCGGCCCTGCCCCCCGGCGCCGGACACCCGCTCGGGACGGACACCAACGGGTTCGACGTGCTCGGACGGCTGATGGCGGGCGGCCAGGTGTCCCTGCAGATCGGGCTGCTCGCCGCGCTCTTCGCGACCACGATCGGCACCCTCTACGGCGCCGTCGCCGGACTCGCCGGAGGGGTGGTCGACGGGTTCCTGATGCGGCTGGTCGACGTCATGCTGTCGGTGCCGTTCCTGTTCTTCGTGCTGATCCTGTCGGCCCGGTTCCACGCGAACGCCCTGTCGTTGAGTCTCGTCATCGGTGCCTTCTCCTGGCTCGTCTCGGCCCGGCTGGTCCGCGGCGAGGTCCTGACGCTGCGGGTACGGGAGTTCGTGCTGGCCGCACGGGTGATGGGGGCATCCCGCAGGCGGCTCATCCTCACCCATCTGATCCCGAACGCGCTCGGCGTGATCATCGTCAACATCACCTTCCAGGTCGCCGACGCGGTCCTCGTCGTCGCAGCCCTGGGATTCCTGGGCTTCGGCCTGACGTACCCCACCGCGGACTGGGGCAGCCAGCTCGCCAGCGGCGTCACCTACATCTCCGCCGACTACTGGTGGCTGATCTACCCCGTCGGCGGCTGCATCGTCCTCACGGTGCTGGCTCTCAACCTGCTCGCGGACGCGCTGCGCGACGCGGTCGGACGACGGGCCGACTGAAACACCCCCTTGAAGTAAGGAGCCATCCATGTCCCGCAAACAACTCGCCGTGGCGCTCACCGCCACGGTCGCCATGCTCGCCACGGCGTGCACCGGCTCCGGGGGCACGACGAAGAACGTCGCGGCCGGTTACAGCGCCGTGCCGAAGCAGTCGGGCGCCCCCAAGGACGGCGGGACGGCCACGGTCGCGTTGACCCCGGGGCTCAGCCCCAACTACATCTACCCGTACCCGCCGGCCTCGGCCAACGGGACCGTCATCGCCCGCGGGCTGATGTGGCGTTCCCTCTACCGGCCGAGCGGGCAGGGCGACCAGGTCGTGGACGCCGAGCTGAGCCTGGCCGAGGCCCCGTCCTACAGCCCCGACCGCAAGACCGTGACCATCAAGATGAAGGACTACAAGTGGTCCAACGGCACCCCGGTCACGGCCGATGACGTCGTCTTCTCCTTCGCCCTGCTGAAGGCCGCGCTCGCCAAGAGCCCGGCCAACTGGAGCTTCTACACCCCCGGCCAGTTCCCCGACGGGGTCACGGCGGAGGCCGCCGCGCCGGACACGCTCACGTTCCGGCTGGAGACCGCCTACAACCCGTCGTACCTGCTTTCCATGCTGGCGCTGCTGTACGTGATGCCGTCGAAGGAGTGGAACATCGCCGGCCCCGGAGGCCCGCACCTGGACTACACCAAGCCGAAGAACGCGACGGCGATCTACCAGTACCTCACCAAGCAGTCCGAGTCGCAGTCCACGTTCGCCACCAACCCGCTGTGGCAGATCGTCAACGGCCCGTACCGCCTCAAGAGCTTCGACCCGACGACCGGTTCGTTCTCCCTTGCCCCCAACAAGGCCTACAGCGGCCCGGGCGAGTCGCGGCTCGACCAGGTCGACTTCAAGGCCTTCACCTCCGCCGCCGCGGTGCTCAACCAGTTCAAGGCGGGCAACCTGACCGTCGGCACGCTGGACTCCAGCTTCATCACCCAGATCAACGCGCTGAAGGCCACGGGGTACAACGTCTACGGCGCCCCCGCGCCGGCCCGCTTCGACTCACTGACCATCAACTTCAAGAACACCGTCGGCGGGTTCGACAAGATCATCTCTCAGGGGTACGTCAGGCAGGCCCTGCAGCGCCTGGTCGACCAGCCGGGCTACATCGCCAGCAGGGGCATCTACAACGGCGCCGGTTCGCTGAACTACAGCACCGCGGGCAGCGACTCCCCCTACCCGCCCGGGTTCGGCGACAAGCCGCCCTACCCGCACGACCCCGCCGCCGCCGAGAAGCTGCTCACCGACCACGGCTGGAAGGTGGTGCCGGGCGGCAACACCACCTGCGAGCGGCCCGGCACCGGGCCGGACGAGTGCGGCGCCGGCATCCCGCGAGGGCAGACGATCAGCTTCACGCTGGCCTCCGCGAACACCCCGGCCTACGTCGGCGCCCGCGACATCGCGTTCGCCTCGGCGGCCAAGAAGCTCGGCATCGAGGTCAAGATCGTGACCAAGGCGCTCAACTACATGTACGCCAACTACGGCAACACCTTCGCGCCCGCCACCAAGAACGAGTGGGCGATGCAGGACTACGGGCCGCTGTATCTCGCGGCCGGGTACCCCAGCAGCAACACGGTGTTCAACACCAAGGGCAGCTTCAACCTGGGCAGCTACCAGAACGCCGAGGTGGACAAGCTGATCGACGCCTCGACGTTCGGCGCGGACGCCAAGGCCCTGTCGGCCGAGGTGACCCGCATCGCCGAGGACCTGCCCGTACTCTTCTTCCCGACCCCGCACACGCTGGTCGTGTGGAAGGACACCCTGTCCGGCCCGCAGTCGTCGTTCAAGGCCCTGCTCAGCTTCCTCTACACCCCGGAACAATGGTATTTCCACAGCTGACGTCCATGATCGGCGATGCCAGGGTGGTGGCCGTCGGCGAGGGCGCCCACAACATCACCGAGTTCCACGAGTTCAGGGACGAGCTGCTCCGGTTGCTCGTCCGTGAGCACGGGTTCACCGCCTTCGTCATGGAGTCCGGCTTCGCCGAGGGGCTGGCGGTCGACGCGTGGATCCACGGCGGGCCTGGGCGGGTCGAGGACGTCGCCCGCGACGGCATCACCTACCGGTTCGGCGAGTGCGAGCCGATGTGGCGGCAGTTGAGCTGGATGCGCCAGGAGAAGGTCGGCTTCTACGGGATGGACCTGCCCGGCTCGTCCACGTCTCCTGGGCCTGCCGTACGGGCGATCCTCGAGCGGATGCCGGGTGACGAGGAGCTCCTGCGCCTGAGCGACCTGGGCGGCCGGACGGAGGCGGCGGTCCGCTACGCGGCCATGCCCGCCGCCGACCGCACCCGGTTGACCGAGGGGCTCCGCGCGCTGGCCGATCGTGCGCTCTTGCACGAGGACGAGGTCGTACGGCGGTGCGCGGCCTCGTTGGCCGCCTTCCTCGAGGAGCTGGGCACGCCGCCGGCGGGGCCGTACCCGAGAGAGGTGTTCATGGCGGACACCGTGCGGTGGGTCCTGGAGCGCGAGGAGCGCGTCGTCGTGAGCGCGCACAACGCGCACGTGCGGCGCACGCCCTTCCTGGACAGGCCGATGCTGGGCGGCCTGCTCGCCCCCGCGCTGGGAGACGACCTCGTGGTCATCGGGATGACCTACGGCTCAGGCCCCGAGGTCCGCTTCACGCAGCGGTCGCCGCGCCCGTTCGACTGCGAGGTCTCGCTCGAGGAGCGGGTCCTGGCGCCGAACTCCATCGAGGCGCGGCTGGAGCGCCTCGACGAGCCCGTGTCCTTCGTCGACCTCCGCCGCGCGCCCGCCGAGCTCTTCGACGGCGTCGACGGCACGGCGGCCGCGGGCGGTCTCGACCTCGTCGACGACTTCCCCGCGGCCTACGACGCGCTGATCCACTTCCGGCAGGTCAGCCGAGTCCCCGGCGCGTTCGAGCGCCTCCGCGACGAACTGGAGTCAGCGTGACCCCTTACCCGCCCACCCGCACCGTCGAGGTCATCGCCGACGTCGCGGGCGTCCAGGTGCCCGACCCGTACCGCTGGCTGGAGGAGGAGACCCCTGAGGTGCGGGATTGGCAGCTACGGCAGGCCGAGCTGGCCACCGCCGCCATCGGCGATCAGGACCTGGCGGCCGCCCGGGACCTGATCGAGGCCTACGACGCCGGTTCCCGCCCGGCCCTGCCGAAACACGCGGCAGGACGCTGGTTCCGCGCCGTGGGGTCGCAGGTGGTCGTCGCCGACCGGCCGTACGGGGACGGACGGCCGGTGATCGACCTCGCCGCGTTCGGCGGCGAGGCGTTCCTGTCCTGGCTGGCACCGGCGCCGGACGGCCGCACCCTGGCCCTGGGCATCTGCACCGACGGCAGCGAGCACAACACCATCCGGCTCGTCGAGGTCGACTCGGGGCGGGTGCTCGACGGCGCGCCGGAGCAGGTTCTGCACAGCGCGTGGGCGGGGGGCGCCTCGTGGCTGCCCGACAGCAGCGGCTTCTACTTCTTCGCCCTCACCGGCTCACCGCAGGAGTTCCGTCAGGCGGTGTTCCTCCACCGGCACGGGAAGACCGCCGTGGAACCGATCCCGGTCGGGGAGGGTTCCCGCGAGTACACGCTCGTCCAGCTGTCGACGGACGGCCGGTGGGCCGTCGCCGCCCATCGCGTGGGCAGCCCGATCCCCGTCGCGGTGCGCGACCTGTCGGAGCCTGGGACGGCATGGCGTCCCTTCGTCACCGAGTGCCAGGGGACGATCGCCGGGCACATCGTCGGCGACCACTACGTCGCCGTGACCGACGTCGCGGCGCCTCGCGGGCGGGTGGTCGCCATCCCGCTCGACGCGGCCGATCCCGATGACCCGGCGGGCTGGACCGAGCTCGTGCCGGAAGGCGACACGGTGCTGCGCTCCCTCACCCCTGTCGGCGAGCACCTGTACCTCAGCGAGTTCGACCAGACGTTCGCCAGGGTCCGGATCATCGACCGCTCGGGCGCCACCACCGGCGAGGTCCCCCTCCCCGGCCGGGGGGCGCTGGGCGCTCCCTTCTTCGCGCTCACCGCCCTGGCCGCCGGCGCTCCCGTGGACGACTTCGTCTTCACCTTCTCCACGCTGACCAGCTCCTGGGGCGTCTACCGGCACCGGCCCGGGGAGAGTGAGCTCGAGACGCTGGTTGTCCCCGCCGTCACCCTCGACGCCGAGCTGGAAGCCGGGTGGGCCGTCGCGCCCGATGGTGTCCCGATCCCGTACCACGTGGTGCGCTCCGCCGGGAGCAGCCCGGCGCCGGTGCTGATCTCCGCGTACGGCGCGGCCAACGTGCCCCTCCTCCCCCAGTACCAGCCCGACCTGGCCGCCTTCGTCGCCGCCGGCGGCGTGCTCGTCCAGGCGTACCTGCGCGGGGGCGGCGAGTTCGGCCGGGACTGGTACCTGGGCGCGCACCGGGAGAAACGGCACGTCCGCGACGCCGACCTCGTCGCGGTCGCCGAGCACCTCATCGCCACGGGCCTCACGACCGCCGACCGGCTCGCGCTGACGGGCGGGTCCGACGGCGGCCTCATGTGCGGGGTCGCCGTCACCACCCGGCCCGACCTGTGGCGTGCCGTACTGCCGAGGGCGCCTCTGCTTGATCTCGTCGGCGGCACCCGTGACCCCTATCTCGACTTCGTCATCCGCAAGGCCTGGGGGGATCCCGACGATCCGGCGCAGGTGCGGCGGCTGCTGGGGCTCTCGCCGTACGAGCTGGTCAGGCCCGGCATCTTTCCCGCGGTCTACATCCAGGCCGGGGCGACCGATCCGCGGTGTCGCCCCTGGCACGCGCGCAAGTTCGCCGCGCGGATGCAGGCCGCGCAGGAAGGAGAGGCGCCGATCCTGGTGCACGTCTTCGACAACGCCGGGCACGGCGCGGCGACCTCCCACGACGTCGCGGTCGCGCAGGACACCGAATGGCTGGCGTTCCTGGTCAGGATGCTCGATCTCAGCCGTCAGGGGCCGATCTGATGGACATCAGGCGCAGTTGCAGCATGGCCGACAGGCGCGCGCTCGGGTCGTTGAGGTCGATGCGGCCGACCTCGGCCGCGCGGCGCAGCCGGTACCGGAACGTGTTGGGGTGCACGTACATCGCGGCGGAGGCCACCGCGACGTCGCCGAAGGCGTCGAGCCAGGCGCGCAGCGTCTCGATCAGGCTGCTCTGGTGCTCCTTGTCGTAGACGACGAGGCGCGCGACGGCGCCGCTGGGAATGTCCCCGCGCGGGACGATGTCGGCGAGCTCGAGCACCAGCGCCTCGACGTGGACGTCGTCCAGGAGGGCCACCTGCTGGGCGACGACCCCTGACCGCAGGACGCGCAGCGCCCGTTCGGCCCCCGCGCGCGATCGGGCGAGCGCCGAGCTGCCGGTGGCCAGGGGGCCCACCCCGACCAGCGGGCGCAGGCGGGAACCGACGCGGGCCAGGAACTCGCCGGCGACCACGACCGCGCGTTCCTCGGCGTCCTGCCGGTTCTGCGGGAGGGGAAGGATGCCGTAGGCGACGTCGCCGATCAGCGCCGTGGCCGCGCGCGGGTGCACGGCGGTCAGGTGCATGGCGAAGGCGTCGGCGAGCCGCTTGCGTTCGGCGGCGAGCTGGGCCGGCAGGGGATGCTCGGTCGAACCGACGACGGTGAGCGCGAGGACGACCGCGGGCTCGTCCTTCAGCCCGAGCCGGCGCACCGCCTCCAGCGATCCGGGTCCGCTCTCGAGCGCGGTGTTCAGCAGCTCCGCTCGCAGCCGCCGCTCCATGTCGGTGTCCGCGCGCTGCCACACCATGTGCATCGCGACGAGCTTGGAGGCCTCGTAGAGGGCCTGGCTGCGTTCCTCGCTCAGGAGCTCGGGGACGACCACCCAGATCGTGCCGAGGATCTCGTCCCCCGCCCGTACCGCGATCGCCACGCGCGGCAGCTCGCCCGTCTCGGGCAGCGGCGCCACGAAGACGGGCCTGTCGCTGCGATAGATCGCCTGGAACACCCCGCGCTCCTCCAGGATGCGGGTGTAGTGCGGCGGGACCTGCCGGCCGAGGATCGTCTGGACCCGCGACGGGTCCGCCTCCTCCTGCCGGCTGGAGAAGGCCAGCAGGCGCGAGTTGCGGTCCTCGATGGTGACGGGTGCGTCGAGCAGCGCGGCGATGGCGTTGGCGACGGCGAAGAGGTCACCGGACCGGATCCGGCCGAGCATCTGGGCGTCGGGGTCTCTGTCGGCCGTCAACGTCCTGAGCATCCCGGCCAGGTACGTCCATGACGCGCCGCGGGCGAACGAGAGCACCGCCACACCCGCTTCGCGCGCCGCCGTGGCGAGCCGTTCGTCGGCCACGACGGGCGCGCGGACCACCAGCCCGACGGCGCCGCGCTGCCCGAGCCGGGTCACGAACTGGGCGATGTCGGCGGGATCGTGCAGGCCGACGCCCAGCACCAGCGCGTTGTCCGGCAGTTCGGGCTCGTCGAGCGGGTCGTGGATGACCACGCCGCCGATGTCGGCGGCGAGCCCGGCGTCGCCGCAGACGACGTCGAGCAGTGTGGTGCCGAGCTCCTCCAGGACGCGCCCGAGGCTGGCTCGCGGAAGGCTGGTCACGGTGTCGAGCACACGCCTGAAGCTAGCTCAGCGCGGGTGCGTGCTCGTTCGGTCGCCATGACGAAATGATGCCATCCCGTTCGTCGAACGGGACAGCCCCATTAGGGATTAACGGGCACCCATTTCGTCGTGACCGTGACGGCTTCCAGCACGTCGGGGATCGGGGTGACGCCGAGCCCCGGCCCGGTCGGGACGGCGAGGTGTCCGTCCTGGAGGCGGAACGGCGGCGTGATGTCGGTCCGGTAGTAGCGGTCGGAGGCCGAGGTGTCGCCGGGCAGCAGGAACCCGGGCAGCGCGGCGAGCGCGACGTTGGCGGCGCGGCCCAGTCCCGTCTCGAGCATGCCGCCGCACCAGACCGGGACGCCGTGCGCGGCACAGACGTCGTGGATCCTCCTGGCCTCGAGGTATCCGCCCACGCGGCCCGGCTTGATGTTCACGATCTGGCAGGCTCCGAGCGCGATCGCGTCGGCGGCGGCGCGGGCGGAGACGATCGATTCGTCGAGGCAGATCGGGGTGGCGATCCGCTTGGCGAGCTCCGCGTGCCCGAGGAGGTCGTCCTCCGGCAGTGGCTGCTCCACCAGGAGCAGGTCGAACGGGTCGAGCCCGGCCAGGTGCCGGGCGTCGCCGCGCCCGTAGGCGGTGTTGGCGTCGACCTGCAGCAGGATGTCGCCGAACCGTTCGCGCACGGCGCGGACCGGCTCGACGTCCCAGCCGGGTTCGATCTTCAGCTTGATCCGCAGGTAGCCGACCTCCAGGTAGGCGGCGACCGCGTCGAGCAGCGCGGGGATCGACTCCATGATCCCCACGGACACCCCGCACGGCACGGTGTCGCGGACGGCGCCGAGAGCGTGGCCGAAAGAGACGCCGCGGGCGCGGAGATCCGCGTCCAGCACCGCCGTCTCCAGCGCGGCCTTGGCCATGCGGTGGCCCTTGAACGCCGCCAGAGCAGGGGCGACCTTATGCGCGTTCAGGTCCGTCACCTCGGCCAGCGCCGGGATCAGGTAGCGGCTCAGGACGTCGGCGGAGGCGTGCGTGTACTCCGAGGAGTACAGCGGCGCCGTCCCCGCGCCGCACTCGCCCCACCCCTCGGCCTCGTCGGTGACCACGCGCACCAGCAGCGCCTCCCGTACGGTCTCCGTCCCGAACGACGTTCGGAACGGAGACACGAGCGGCAGCTCGATGGTGCGGATCTCGACTCCGGTGAGTTTCACTTCGCCTCCTGCTTGTCCACGACGTACCAGCCCGCGCGGTCGAAGCCGCGCACCCGCGCTCCCCCGGCGAGCAACTCGCCGAGGACGTCCCGCACCGCCTTCCGCCAATCCGCGGCGCAGGCCGGGTCGCTCTCCCGCATGGCCTCGATGTCGGGAGGCACGCCGACGAGCACCGTGCCCGCGTCGGCACGTCCGGCGACCGGCCCGCCCGCGGCGGAGACGCCCAAAGCCACCGCGGCGCCACCCGCATCGGTCTGCCGGGGAAGGCCGACGCAGGCCGCCTCCACGGCGGGCGTCTCCAGCCGCCACCGGACCAGGACCCTGTCGGTGTCGTCGCTGCGGTTGATGTCGTCGTCCATCGGGCCGTAGAAGTTCGGCAGGTACTCGACGGGATCGGCGGCCAGCTTGGCGAGGTTGAAGTACGCGTTGCGCCGTATCAACGGGTCGTACGTCCAGACGACCTCGCTGACGCCGCGCAGCATCGCCCAGGCACGCTGGTGCAGCTTCAGCGCGAAGCCGACGTTGCGTCCCTGCGTGCGCGCAAGCACCCCGGCGATGTGACTGTGCAGGGTCGCGCGCGCGGGCGGGGAGAAGAAGCCGAAGCAGGCGCCCACCAACTCGCCCTCGTCGAAGGCGCCGCTCACGTAGCTGCCCGCCTTCGTCATCGCCACCAGCAGGTCGGCCGTCACAGGAGGGTTGTTCTCGCCCGTGCGCCAGATGCGCTCGTACAGGCGACGCACGGCCTCGAGCTCGCTGACGCTGTCCAGGACGCGGATGTCGACGCCCGCGGTGCGCGCGGCGGCCTCGGCCGCGGCGCACGCAGCGTCGACGGGCGGCGACTCGCGACGGTCGCGGATGAGATCAGTCACGCCGGCCATGGTTTCAGCCGGCCCCGTCCCGTAGCTGGTCCAAGAGGATGGGACGGCGGGGCCCGTTTCGTCCGGTCGGACAAGCGGCTACGCCGGTCTGGCCAGGCGGGCGAAGGACAGCACGACGACGGTCGACAGCAGCCAGCCCAGCATGCCGGCCAGGTTCAGCAGTGTGGAGACGAGTCTCCCTCCCGCCGTGCCCGCCTCGGGATACCACGTGGCGCGCTGGCCCAGGGACATCAGCGGGATGACGGTGTCCACCGTGTAGAAGACCGGGTCGAAGCAGCGGACCTGCCCGTCGCCGCAGGGGCCTGGGCGGGTGGCGAGCCGCGTGGCGGTCGCGGTGGAATCCGGCCCCGCTGCCGGCTCGTCCACGGTGACCAGACGCCCGTCGACCGCGTAGACGTTGCCGCGCGGATCGGTGGCCCGCAACGTCTGCTGCACGGGGGACAGGTGCATCATGATGCCGACCAGGACCAGCAGGGCTCCGAGCAGCCACAGCGCGCGGCCGGGGCGGTAGCCGTACCCGACGGTGAGCCCGTAGAGGGTGTCGCGCAGGTCGCGCAGCAGCCGGCGCGCCGACCGGCCCGGCGGCCGCTCCTTCCTGGCGCGTCTGCGCTGCTCGATGAGCAGCCGCTCGGCCTCGGCGGGACGGCCGTGCTGGCGGAACACCCTGGCCGCCTGCTCGTACGGCCCGGCGTCGAAGGGAACCATGGCCGCCAGCCAGTCACGGCGCTCCCGCCAGGCCCAGGACCCGTGGTAACGGTCGTACACGAACCCGGCGATCGCCGAGCGGCGCGGCCACGTGGCCGGGTCGTCGGTGAGCACGGTGGTGAACGCGCCCGTCAGGTCCACCGATTCGGGAGCCTCGGCCCAGCGCAGGTCCATGCCGCCGCGCGCGGTGGCGTGCCCTGCCTCGAGCTCGCCGCCGAAGCCGCCGTCCTTGCAGTCGAGCCGCCCTTCCACGGTGCACCGGTTCAGCGATACGCGGCCGCTGAAGCCGCCGGAGAGCACGATCGACCCTCTGACCACCGACCGCTCCAGCGAGAGCGCGTCGCCGCCCGGATTCTCGACCCGGGCGCCCTGGGCGTCCAGGTTGCCGCCGATCGTCGCCGAGCGGAACCTGATCCTGCCGCCGGCCGCCTCCAGGTCCTGGATGTTGACGTTGCTGTCGACGATCGCGCCCTGCGCGGCGATGAGCGAGCCCTCCTCAGGCCCGCTCCACCGGGTTCCGCGAAGCGTGAGGTCTCCCTTGATGTGCGCGCCCGCCAGCCGCAGCGTGCCGCGGACCGCCACTCCCTCCTCGAGGATGAGGCTGGAGCGCAGTTCGGCGTTCGTCAGGTCGAGGGCCCGCCCGCCGTCCACCTGGAACGCGCATCCCTGGTGAACGTGGATGACGCTGAAGGAGCCCATGGACAGGTCCACCCCGCCGGCGACGCGGCACTCGCCCTCGATGCTGAGGTTCCCGCCCACGAACAGCCCCGGCGCGCTGATCGCGGTCCCCGTGCGGCGCAGGCTCGCGTAGCCGACGCCCTTGACCGCCTCGGTGGGCTCGACATCCGCGTTGCGGACCAGGAACTGGCCGGACACCCGGGCGTTCCCCAGGTCGATGCGGCCGCGGATGAGCGGGCGGCGGCCCGTCTGGTCGTCGATGATGAACACGCTGCCGCCGATGCGCGCGTCGCCCAGGTCCAGCGCCAGCCCGCGGTCGGGCCGGGTCAGCCGGGCTCCGGTCAGGTCCAGAGAGCCGCCCACGTCGATGCCGAGCAGCCGCATCCCGCCGCGCGCCTCGAATCCGTGCAGGAGCCTGATCGTCCCGCCGACCCGCATGCGATCAGCCTGTACGGCACGCATCTCCGCGTCGATCACGGTGTCCAGGCAGAGCAGCCGCCCGCCGATCTCCGACTCGCACAGCCACACCGCCGCGCTGCGGGAAGTGCTGGCCGCGGTCCACAGGCCGCCGCTGATCCGCGATCTGGACAGGTCCAGGTCCCGGCGCACCCGCAGCCCGTTGGCCAGGATGCCCGGGACCGTGCAGCCGTCGAGAACCAGCTGGTGCAGCTCGGCGCCGTCGAGGTCGAGGGGGCTGTCGAAAGTGCAGTCCAGGAACCGCAGGGGGAAGCGGATCTCCATGCCGCTGAGGTCCAGCCCGCCCGCGATCCTGGCTCCCCGGATGGCCAGCCCCCGGGGATCGAGCTCCTCGGGGTCCCGCCGGCACAGCTCGCGCAACAGGTGGGCCTCGATGACGAGCTGCTCGCCGTCCTGTGGCTGTATGACCTGGCCGGCCGTACAGGCCTGCAGTAAGGACGACTCATCCAGCATGTGATCAGATTATTTCAGTGCGTGGCGTCCTTTCGTTCGTCGTTTCGCGGCGCGCCCGGGTCGAGCCGCAGTTGCAGTGCCAGGGCCAGCCGGACGTCGGGGTCGTCCAGGGCGACGAACTCGCCGGCCCTGCGCAGGCGGTAGCGCAGGGTGTTGGGGTGCAGTGACAGCGTCTCGGCCGCCTTGGGCACGTCGTAGTGCGCCGCCGTCCACACCCGCAGGCTGTGCACCCAGTCGGTGCCGTGCTTGGCGTCGTGCTCGGCCAGCACCGACAGGGGTTCGCCGACCAGGGCGGGGCCGGCGCGCATGGCGGCCGCCACCTCCTGCAGGAACAGCGCCGCCGACAGTTCCTCGTGCCCGCCGACCCGGCCGGTGGCGAACTGCCCGCACATCGCCCGCAGCGCCTCCCCTGCCTGGCGGGCGCTGAGCGGCGCCTGGACCACGGAGGGCACGGTCCTGCCGATCCCGGCCCGCCATCGGCCGCCCAGCCGCTCCTCGATCTGGGCCAGCGTCCCCGCGGTGATCCTGCGCAGCATGGGCGCGGTCGAGTCGACAGCCACGACCGCGTAGGCGTGTCCGTCGACCGCGCCCACCGCGCCCCTGATCCGGTAGGCGGCGTAGGCGGTGCGCAGGAGGTCTCCGGCGTGTCCGGCGGCGAACACGTCGCCTTCGCCCGATCCGATGGCGACCACCACGACCGGCTCGCCGGGGTTGAGGCCGAAGGAGGTGGCCAGCTCGCCGACCGGTCCCACGCCGCGCAGCAGCCGGCCGAGCCACTCGTCTCTGGTCCTGCGCGCCTCGTCGGCGGCCAGGTTGATCCTGGCCAGGTGCGGGGCGGCGGTCCGCGCGGCCTCGGCCAGGATCCGGGGCGCGTCGGGTTCGAGCGGGGTGTCGGCTTCGACGACCCAGATGCTGCCGAGCGCCTCGCCTCCCGCCCGGATCGCGATGGCCAGCCGGGGCAGGTAGTCGCGCGGCTCGTAGCTCCACACCGCCTGGTCGGAGCGCAGGACGGCGGCGTACTCCTCGGCGTGGGTCGGGTGCTCGGGGACCCTGCGGCCCAGGATGCCCTCCCTGCGCAGGTCGTCGATCCGCTGCCCGCCGACCGTGGAGTAGGCCAGGACGCGCATGGCCAGGTCCTCGATGGCCACGGCTCCGCCCACGCGCGCCGCCACCTGGTTGGCCAGGGCGAACAGGTCGGCCGCCGTCGTCTCGCCCAGGTCGGCGGCCGGGGCGACGACGGCCAGGAGGGCGTCGACCAGCGCGTAGAGCTGGCCCCACGCCATACCGGGGGCGGCCGCCAGGAGCGCGACGCCCGCCGTACCCGCGGCCTCCGCCAGGGCCTCGAGGCTCCCAGGGACGCCAGGTCCGCGGATCACCACGGCGGCCGCCCCCGCGGTGGCGGCCTGCCGTACGTCTGCCGGCTCGGGGCGGCCGGTCAGCAGGAGCAGCGCGCCCTCGGCCGCGGCCAGGGGCTCGCCCGCGCCGTGGATGGCGGGCGCGCCGACCAGCGTCTGCCTTCCGCCGGGCAGGCGGATCGCGGTCACGGCGTCGGGGCCGAGGCTGTCGAGCAGCGCGCCGAGCGTGACGCGTCCGTTGGCGCTCACCGGCGCAGCACCCGCCCGTGCCTTCCGCCGGTGAACTCGCCGTCCTCGATCACGGGGTGACCGGCCAGGAGCACGTGCCTGACGCCCACCGGGGCCACGTCCGGCACCTCGTAGGTCCCGGCGTGCCCGATGACCTCGGGGTCGAAGACGCAGACGTCGGCCACGGCCCCCGTCCCGAGCCAGCCGCGGTCGGCCAGGCCGAACTGGGCGGCCGTGGCCGAGGTGACCTTGCGGATCGCCTCCGGCATCGGCACGACCCCGCGCTCGCGGACGTAGTTCCCGAGGAAGACGGGGAACGTGCCGAACGTGCGCGGGTGGTTGGGGCCGACCGGCAGGCCGCTGTCGGAGCCGACGGAGACCAGCGGATGCCGCATGATCCGGATGACGTCGTCGTCGTGCATGGTGTGGAAGACGCCCATCCCGTGCGGGTCGTCCATGATCAGGTCGCACAGCGCGTCCCAGGGTTCGCGGCCGTCGAGCACCTCGGACAGCCGCTTGCCCAGGCTCATGAGCTGGACGTCCTCCGGGTGCACCTCGCGCCACAGGCCGACGCCGGTGCCCTGATCCGGGTCCTCGGCGAGGGCGCGCAGCTTGGCGCGCTCGCCGGGGTCGCCCAGCCGCCTGAGCAGTTCGTCCTGCCCGCCCTCGCAGGCCATCGGCGGCAGCAACGCCACCAGCTCGGTGCCGAACGCCTGGTACGGATAGACGTCGGCACGCACGTCGACGCCTCGCGCCCGGGCCTCGGTCAGCACGGCGAGCAGCATCTCCGAGTCCCCGTGCACCGCGCGCCCCGAAGCCTTGCAGTGCGAGACCTGCAGCCGCAGCCGCGCCTGCTCGGCCACGGCGACGGCCTCGTCGAGCGCGTCGGCCAGCCCCTCGCTCTCGCTGCGCATGTGGGTGGCGTAGACGAGGTTCCACCGGCGGGCGACGCGGGCCAGCGCAACCAGCTCCTCGGTGCCGGCGTAGGCCCCGGGCACGTACTCCAGCCCGCTCGACAGCCCCACCGCTCCGGCCTCGAACGCCTCGGCCGCCAGCCGTTCCATCCTGGCCAGCGCGCCGGGCGGCAGGGCGGCGTCCATCCCGGCGACGGCCGCGCGCAGGGTGTTGTGCCCGACGAGGACGGCCAGGTTGCCGGTCGTCCCCGCCCGCTCGACAGCGTCGAAGTAGTCGCCGAACGCCGGGAAGGCCCGGTCGGACAGGATCTCCGGCACCAGCGGCGGGGTCAGCTCGGTGACCGGTGCGCTGGAGAAGCCACAGTTGCCGACGATCTCGGTGGTGACGCCCTGCCGCAGCTTGAACGGGTGCTCCCCGGCGAGGAAGGGCACCGTGTCGGAGTGGCTGTGGGGGTCGACGAAGCCGGGCGCGACGACGAGCCCGTCCACGTCGATGACGCGGGCGGCCGCCCCGAGCTCGCGCCCGATCGCGACGATCCGCCCGCCGCTGACCGCCACGTCAGCGGTACGGCCGGCAGAGCCGAACCCGTCGTGGACGGTGCCCGCGCGCAGGATGAGGTCATGCATGAAGGAGGCCTTTCTTCTTAAGGAACGGCGGCGACCAGCCGCCGGGTGTAGTCGTGCGCGGGGGCGTCCAGGACCGCCGCGGTGTCCCCCTCCTCGACGACCTGTCCTTTGAACAGCACCACGGTCCTGACCGCGACCTGCCTGACCACGGCCAGGTCGTGGGTGATGAAGAGCATCCCGGTGCCCAGCTCCCTGCCGAGGCGCCGCAGCAGTTCGAGCACGTGGGCCTGGACGGAGACGTCCAGCGAGGCCACCGGCTCGTCACAGATGAGCAGCGACGGGCGCACCGCCAGCGCCCTGGCGATGGCCACCCGCTGCCGCTCGCCGCCCGACATCCCCTTCGGGCGTCGCGCGGCGTACCCGGGAGGCAGGCCGACCAGCTCCAGCAGCTCGCCGGGCGCGAGCCGTCCGTCCGGTTCCGCGCGGGCCGCCGCCTCGGCCAGGGTCGCGCCCACGGTCATGGCGGGGTTGAGCGAGGTGCTCGGGTCCTGGAACACGCACTGGACCAGCCGGTGGACCCGGACTCGATCCTGCCTGGTCAGGGCGCGGCGGCGGGTGATGTCGAGCCCGTCGAGCTCGATGCGCCCCTGGTCGGGGGTGACCAGTCCGAGGAGGGAACGGGCCAGCGTGGTCTTGCCCGAGCCCGACTCGCCGACCAGCCCGACCGTCTCCCCCGCCGTCACCCGGAGGCTGACGCCGCCGAGCGCGGTGTGCGTGCCGTACCGCTTGACGAGGTCGTCCACCACGAGCAGCGGCGCGCCTGACCCGGTGGGGAGCGTGCCCGTCGCGACGTCGCGGGCGGTGAGCCGCGGGATGGTGTCGTGGACGCACGCGGTGAGGCGGCCGTCGCCGAGCTCGCGCAGCGGCGGGCGGGAGTCGTGGCACTGCGTGGTCGCATGGTCGCAGCGGGTGGCGAACGCGCACTCCGACGCCACCTGCGCGGCCGGTGGGACGCTGCCGGGGATGCCGGTGAGGCGTTCGAGCGTGCGCTCCACCGAAGGGAGTGCGCCCAGCAGCCCGACGGTGTACGGATGGGCCGGCGCCTGGGCCAGGGACGCCCCCGGTCCGTGTTCGAGGACGCGTCCCGCGTACATCACCGAGACCCGGTCGCAGACGGCGAAGGCCACCCGCAGGTCGTGGGTGATCAGCAGCACGCCCATGCCGCGGTCGGCCTGGACCCTGGCCAGCAGGGCGAGGATCTCATGCTGGGTGGTGGCGTCCAGGGCGGTGGTGGGCTCGTCGGCGATCAGCAGTTCCGGGTCCCCGGCCAGCGCGGCGGCCAGGGCCACCCGCTGCCGCATGCCGCCGGAGAGCTGGAAGGGGTAGCGCTTGGCGACGGACGGGTCGTCGATGCCGACCTCGGCCAGCCTGCGCACCACCTCCTCGCGGGTCGCCCGGCCCGGCATCGTCTCGGCGATGTGCGCCCCTGCCGTGCGCAGCGGATTGAGCATGGAGAACGGGTCCTGCATCAGCAGCGAGACGCGCCGTCCCCTGAGGCCGCGCAGCGTCCGTTCGCCGGCCGTGCCGACGATCTCCACGCCGCCGACCCGGATGGAGCCGGAGGCGCGCAGCCCCTTGGGCAGCAGGCCGATGGCGGCCCGCGCGGTCAGTGACTTGCCGCTGCCCGACTCGCCCACCAGCCCGGCCATCTCGCCTGCCGCGACGGTGAGCCCGGCGCCGTCGACGATCGTCCCCGCGGGCCCGGTGATCGTCAGATCGTTGATCTCAAGCAGCATCGGAGAGCCTCTCGAACAGCCGGTCGCCCAGCAGGGTCGCGGCGGTGGCGGCGACGGTGACCAGCGCCGCGGGGACGACGGAGGCCCACGGGTTGAGGTCGAGCAGCGTGCGGTTCTCCTCGATCATCAGACCCCAGTCGGGGGTGCCCGCGGGCAGCCCGATCCCGAGGAACGACAGCCCGGACAGCGCGACCAGCCCGGCGACGAAGCTGAGCAGCGCACCGGCGACGACCGTCGGCGCGATGTTGGGCAGCAGGTGCCTGAACATGATCCGCGCCGGGCTGAGCCCGAGCGTGCGGGCGGCCTCGGCGTAGGCGAGCTCGCGCTGGGCCATGGTCAGGCTGCGGACCACGCGGATGTCGCCGGGGGTGAACAGCACGGCCAGCGCCAGGACGGACCAGCCGATCCCGCCGCCGAGCACGCCGACCAGGACGATGAGGACCAGCATGCCCGGCAGGGCGATGAGCAGGTCGACGATCCGCATCATGATCGAGTCCACCCAGCCGCCCCGGTAGCCGGCCAGCAGCCCGAGCGTGGTGCTCATCGCGCAGGTGCACAGCGTCACGATCAACGGCCAGAGCAGGGCGGAGCGCGCCCCTGCCAGGCAGCGTGAGAGCACGTCGCGGCCCAGGTCGTCGGTGCCAGCCCAGTGCGCCCAGCTCGGCATCGTCGCGCCGAGCGCGACGTCCTGCGCGGCCGGGTCGTAGGGGGCGATCCACATGCCGCCGATCGCGGCCAGTGCCATGACCGCCAGCACCACCGCAGACGCCACTGCCATGAACCCGGGCTTCGTCCGGCGCAGCCGCGCCACTCGCCCGCCGAACAGGGGTGTTCCCGAGACAGCGGTCATGAGGCCACCGCCCCGTGCCTGACCCGCGGGTCCACGGCCAGGTAGGCCAGGTCGATCAGCAGGTTGACCGCGACGACCACGGCGCCGCCGAGCAGCACCAGGGCCTGGACGACGGGGATGTCCTTCTGCGCGACGGCCGTCACGATCAGTTCGCCGAGCCCCCGCAGCCCGAAGGCCCGCTCGACGAACAGCGCCCCGGTGAGGTTGGCGGCCAGCAGCAGCCCGCCGACGGTGAGGACGGGCAGCGCGGTGTTGCGCAGGGCGTAGCTGATCCAGACGCGCGGCAGGCCCAGCCCGCGCGCCCTGGCGAAGGTGAGGTAGTCCTGACCGGCCAGGTCGAGGGCGGCGGCGCGCATCTGCCGCACGACGACGGCGGCCTGCCCGGTGGCCAGGGCCACGGCAGGCAGCGTGAGGTGGGCGATCTGGTCGGCCGCCGTCTCGCCGGCCCCGAAGACGGGGAACCAGCCGAGCGTGACGGCGAAGCCGTACAGCAGCAGGATGCTCAGCGCGAACGGCGGCACGGCCAGCGCGACCAGCGAGGTCAGCGTGATGCCCTGGTCAAGCCCGCCGCCGCGGCGCATGGCGGCGGCCAGGCCCACCGGGATCCCGACGCCGACCGTGAGGATGATCGCGTAGGTGGCCAGGCCCGCGGTGACGGGCAGGCGGTCGGCGACCATGTCCGTGACGGGCTCCCGCGTGGAGATCGAGGTGCCGAAGTCCCCGTGGAGGGCCCCGCCGAGCCAGGACAGGTAGCGCTCGTGGAGGGGGTCGTCGAGGTGGAACTGCGCCCGGATGGCGGCGCGGGTCTCGGGAGTGGAGGGGCGCGCGCCGAGCAGGACGCGTTCAGGGTCGCCAGGGGCGGCGGCCAGCAGGACGAAGCTGAGCAGCGACAGCACCCAGAGCAGCACGACCGCGGCGCCCAGACGGCGGGCGAGGAAGGCCATCAGGCACCGGCCGGGCGCACGGCGCCGAGGACGTCGATCGTCCAGGTGCCCACGTCGAGGGTGAAACGCTTGTTCAGGGCGTAGGCCACCTCGCTGTGGAACAGCGGCAGGTAGGGCACCTGGTCGGCCGCCTCGGTGAGCACCTTCGTGATCGCCTCCCGCCTGGCCTCGCCTTCCAGGCTGCCCACGTCGTCGAGCTCGGCGTCCAGGGCGGCGGTGCCGTACAGGCTGAAGTTGAAGCCCTGCGGCTGCGCGGAGGCGCGGCTGAGCAGGTCGGGCAGGACCTCGCTCGGGTCGGGAGTGCCGTAGTAGAGGTTCGACATCTGCACCGAAAGGCCCTCGTGGGACATGCGCTGCGTGAAGTACTTCTCGGTCGGCAGCGGCTTGAGCTCCAGCGTGATCCCGATCTTGGCGAGGTCGGCCGCGACGGCCTGCATCGCCTTGACGTGCGCGCCGCCGCTGTCGTACGGCGCGGCGAGGGTGAAGCCGTGCGGGTAGGCCGACTTGGCCAGCTCCGCCTTGGCCGCCTCCAGGTCGTGGGCGTAGGAGGGCACCGCCGGCCAGTCGGCGCCGTAGATGGCGGTGAGCTGCGGCTTGGGCAGGAGCAGGTCGGCCTGGCCGCCGTGCCCGCCCGTCATGAGCTGGGCCAGGGCGGCCCTGTCGACGGCGTGCGCGATGGCGCGGCGCACGTGCACGTCCTTGAGCGGGCCCTGGACCGCCAGTGACAGGAAGGCGATGTTGTCGGCCGGCACGAAGCTCGTGGTGACGCCGGGCAGGCTGGTCCACTTGCGCGCCTCGCTGGTCCGCACGTCGGCGGTGCCGTCGACCTCGCCGGAGGACACCGCCAGCCGGAGCGTCTCGGGGTCGGAGATCGTCTTGAGCTCGATCCTGCGCAACGCGGGCTTGGGACCCCAGTACAGCGGGTTGCGTTCCAGGGTGACGCCCTGGGTGAGGCTGTACTTGGTGACCTTGAACGGGCCGGAGCCGAGCGTGCCCACCTCGGGCGATCCAAGGTCCTGGGGGTGCGCCTCGGCCAGCTTCTTCGGCACGATCTGCCAGGCCAGCGCCGCCGTGGGCAGGAAGGCCTGGTTCGGCCTGGACAGCGTCACCGTGACCGTGCGCGGGCCGGTGGCCTCGACCTTCTTGACCGTGGTGACGTAGCTGGCGGCCTGGGAGGCGACCTTGGGATCTGTGTGGCGGCTCAGGGAGAAGGCGGCGTCCTCGGCGGTGACCGGGTTGCCGTCACTGAACTTCACGCCCTCGCGCATGGTGAAGACGTAGGTGCGGGGGTCGGGGTGGGTCCAGGACTCGGCGACGCTCGGGAGCACCTCGCCCTTCTTCCCTAGGGTGACCATGGTGTCCAGGACGGCGAACTGGACGATGGTGGAGGTGTTGAAGGCATGGGCGATGTCGAGGCTGTTGGGCACATCGCTCATCGCCCAGCGCAACGTGTCTGCTGCCTGGCCCTGCTTCGACCCTGCGCAGCCTGCGGACAGCAGGAGGAGGGCGGCCAGCGCGACCCTGGGGAGCGCGGTTGCGGATCTCATGCCCTCGGACGCTAGAAGGCGGACGCCCCGCGTTCACTGACTGGTCAGCCAAACTCCGGGCGGCCGCCCTCGTCCTTCAGGCCAACCTGTGGTGCTGGACCAGGCCAGGGGGGATGCCCACCGGCCTGGTCCCCTCGGGCTGGGCGAGGAGACGCATGCGGCGCAAGCCCGCTCCGCTGATCGTCAGGTCGCCGCCGGCCTCCAGGCGGAGGGTGAAGGGTCCCGCCCGCCAGGCCCCCGCCGGCGCGGGCTCGGTGTCGAGCCGCAGGGTCAGGCCCATGATGAACGTGCCGTCCTCGAGTACGGCCAGCACGTCGTATTCGTCGCTGAGCCACACGCCGTCCGGAGCCCTGTCCTGGCCGGGGGCAGGGCAGGGGGTGAAGATCATGTGGGGCTCGTCCCGGTGGGTCTTTCCCATGACGAGGTTGCCGTCCTCGAGGGCCAGCCAGGTCAGGCGCGCGTCGCCCACGCCGTACCAGCGGCCGTCCGTGCCCGGGGCGAACTCGGCCTCCTCCCGCACGATGGCGACCCTGCCGCCGGCGGCCTCGGTGACGGTCATCGAGGTGTCGGTCTCGTCGTGGTACCAGTGGCCCGTGATCGGAGCAGGAGCCTGGTTCCCCTGGGCGGGCTCCTCCTGCCGGCCGGTGAGCTCGAGGGCCAACCGGCGGGTCAGACCGACCGCGTCCAGGGCGCTCTGGTTGGTCAGCACGGCCACGCCGAGATCGGGCCCCGGCAGGTAGAGCAGGTAGGAGACGTACCCGTGCATCCCGCCCGTGTGACCGAACGCGTCAAGGTCGCCCACCTTCGAGTGGAAGATCCCGTACGCGTAGACGAGCACCGTCCCGTCGGCCAGGACCCCCCGCTCGAGCAGGGCGTCACGCAGCCGCCTCCCCAGCACCCGCCCGTCGGCCAGGAACCCGAACCACGGCGCGAGCTGGCTCACGCTGGTCACCAGGCCGCCGTCGCCGACCGCCCCTTCCTCGGTGTCGCCCCTGACCGGTCCGGCTCCGTACCCGAACGCCATCCGCGGCAGCGGCACCGAGGCGTCGTCGCGGAAGACGGTGTCGTCCATGCCGAGCGGCCCGAACACCCGCTCGGCCGCGAACTCGGCCAGCGACTTGCCGGTCACCCGCCTGACCACGACCGCGGCGAGCACGTAGCCGGTGTTGGAGTAGGAGAAGGCGGTGCCCGGCTCGAAGGTCGTCCTGCGGATACGGCTGATGATCGTCATGAGCCGTTCCTCGGTCAGCACCTGGAGCGGGACTCCGGTGATGGCCTGCAGGGCGTACCACTCCGGGAGGCCCCCGGTGTGCTGCAGGCACTGGCGGATCGTGACCGCCGTCTCCAGGGCCAGCTCCGGCACGTGCTTCCTGATGTCGTCGTCCAGGCTCAGCCTGCCCTCGTGGGCCAGGATGAGCACGCAGGCCGCGGTGAACTGCTTGGAGGCCGAGGCGATGTCGAAGCGGGTCGTGGCGTCGATCGGGACGCCGAACTCCACGGTGGCCACGCCCCTGGCGGCGGTGTGCAGCGCTCGGCCGCCGGAGTAGACGCCCACGGCGAGGCCAGGGGCGTCCGGCCCGTCGGGGGTGAAGTCGGCGACGGCGCGTTCTACCAGTTCAAGATCCATGTCTTCCAGTATCTGGATCCCTTCACTCGCCACGTTTGGCCTCCACGGCAAACTTGCGGCCTCCCGCCTTGGAGTCCGGCACACGCACCAGATCATCGCCTGGGTGGCATCCCGATCACCTGAATGACCGGTCCCGGACGGTCGGCGAACTCCTCGGCCTGGCGCAGGAACTCCCGTGCCGCCTCGATCGTGTCAGGATCGGCGTCCGAGGCGACGTAGGAGCCGATCCAGTGGCCGAACTTGTCCACGGCCCTGGTCGGTGCGACCTCCCGGTCCGTGGCGTAGCCGGCCACGAGGCGCCACCAGCCGTACAGGGTCTGGGCGCGCAGGTGCGCGTGCATCCGCTCGTCGCTCAGCGGATGCGCCGCCAGCTCGGCGGCCGTCGCCTCACAGTCGAGGCGCGCCTTCTCGACAGCCGCCCCCAAGGTGCGGGTCATCGCGGCTTCCCTTCGTCCTCACTCCAGGTTGTACCCGATCTGACACGTCACAACGTAGAAATGTGACTGGCCGTATCGGCGCGGGGGTGCGTTGCTCCAGGCCGCCCGATCTCGTCGTGGCTGGGGAGCGGGAGCGGGGCCCTATGGGCCCTGGACCAGCGGAACGAAGCAGGCGGGCAGCAGCAGCCGCTGCCGCTGGAGGCGGCCGTGCCGCTTGACGAACAGGGTGACCAGGTCGGCCTCCCGCGCGTGGATCGGCATGACCAGCCGGCCGCCCTCGGCGAGCTGTTCGACCAGCGGGCCGGGCACCTCGGCCGCGGTGGCGGACACGATGACGGCGTCGAAGGGCGCGTGCGACGGCAGGCCGAGGCTGCCGTCGCCCACCACGATCTCGGCATTCGTGACGTCCGACGACTCCAGGTTCGCCCGGGCGAGCTCCGCCAGGTCGGCATGGCGCTCGACGGAGTACACGCGGCGGGCCAGGCGTGCGAGCAGGGCCGTCATGTAGCCGCAGCCGGTGCCGATCTCCAGGACGACCTCCGTGCCCGAGAGCTGGAGCCCGTCGATCATCCGGGCGACCAGGGAGGGCTGCGAGGTCGGCTGGTCGTGCCCGATCGGGATGGGCTCGTCCCGATCGGCGCGCAGGGCGAACTCCGGCGACACGAAATGCCCGCGCGGCGTGGCGCGTACGGCCTCCAGCAGGCGAGGGTCGGTCACCCCTGCCTGCTGGACGATCTCCACCAGCGTCCGGATGGCGGTGCCCTCGCCTCCTACGACCGGACCACCGCGACGGCGCACCTGGCGTGGTGCAGCACGCCCCGGCTGACCGAGCCGAGCAGGGCCGCGACGAAGGCGCCCCTGCCGTGCGAGCCGAGCACCACCAGATCGGCCGTGGCCGACACGTCGGTGAGGATCTCGACCGGATGCGCTCGCGGCGCGTACTCCACCACCGTCACCTGCGGGTATCGCCGCTCGAACGCGGCGAGCCTGTCGGTCAGGATCCTGTGGTGTGTCGTGCGCACCTCGTCCACGTCGAAGACGAAGTCCGCGTAGGCGAGCTGCGGCAGATGCCAGGCGTGGACCGCCCTGAGCAGGGCGCCCCGGAGCTCGGCCTGGGCGAAGGCGTAGGCGAGTGCGGGCTCGCATTCCTTCGACTCGTCCACGCCGACGACCACCTCGTCGTACGGCTCCCGCCGGGCCTGCCGTACGACCACCACCGGGCAGTGCGCCTGCCCCGCGACATGGTCGCTCACGGAGCCGAGCAGCGCTCCTGAGAACCCGCCCACCCCACGGCTGCCGATCACGATCTCGACGGCGTCCTTGGCCTGTTCGCACAGGACGGCGGCGGGATGGCCGTCGACGATCTCGGTCGTGACCTCGACGTCCGGCCGGCGTTCGCGGGCGAGGCGGGCCGCCTCGGCCACGGTCCGCTCCGCGCTGCGGGTCAGCGGGTCAGGCCCTTCTGCGAAGCGAAAGCCCGCGATCCGGTACGGCCAGCGGTCCAGCGCGTTCACGATGCGCACCGAGGCGTGCATCCGGTAGGCGTCGTCGGCCGCCCATTCCACCGCGGACTGCGCCGCCTGCGAACCATCGGCCCCAACGATGATCAATCCAGACATTGGTGCCCCCTCCCATCAAACCTCCTTCTGTCCGGACTCACCACCATATTCAGGTTGTTCTGGTAGGAAATATGTGAATATGCTCTGCGGCATGCGCACCACCTCCACGCTGGCCATACTGACCACCGCCACGCTCACGCTCGCCGCGTGCGGGGCGGGCCAGCAGCCCACCGCCGCCAAGTCCGTGATCCTCATCACCCCCAACCCCGTCGGGACGAACAGCTTCCTCCAGCTCAGCGTCAAGGGCGCGGAGGCCGCGGCCAAGGAGATCGGCGCCTCCTTCAAGCTGTACGAGAGCAAGGACCCGACGAGCATCGCGCAGAACCTCGACGCGGCCGTCAGGGCCAGGCCGACGGTGATCGTGGGGGTCAGCTTCTCCTTCGACGATCCGTTCGCCACGCTGCCCAAGCAGCATCCCCAGCAGCAGTTCCTGCAGGTGGACTCGTGCGCCAAGGGCCAGGCGGCCAACCTCACCTGCGTGTCGTTCAAGGAGCACGAGGCCGCCTACCTGGCCGGTGTGGAGGCCGGGCTCCTGTCCAAGAGCGGCAAGCTCGGCGTGGTGGCCGCGCTCGACTCGCCGTTCGTGCACCGGTGGATCGACCCGTTCTTCGCCGGCGCCAGGTCGGTCGCCCCGTCCGCCACCGGCACTCCGCTCTACGTCGGCGGCAACAACCCCTTCAGCGACCCGGCACGCGCGAAGGCGCAGGCGCAGTCCCTCACCGGCCAGGGCGCCGACATCGTGGCCGCCGCGGCGTCGGCAGGCAACCAGGGCGTCTTCGAGGCGGCAGCCGCCACGGGCGCCAAGTCCTTCGGCGTGGACGTCGACCAGTGCGCGCAGAGCCCAGGAACGATCATCGACAACGTGCTCAAGCACGTCGACGTGGCCGAGCGCGCCGCCATCAAGGACATCGCGGCAGGCAGGGCGGGCGGTGTGAAGGTGTACGGGCTCAAGGAGGGCGGCGTCGGCGTGTCGGCCCTCGGCGACGACCTGGCGGCCTCCACCTGCGTGGTCGCCTCCAGCCCCGAGGTCGTGACGAAGGTCAAGCAGGTACGCGACGACATCGTGGCGGGCAAGGTCACCGTCGCCGACCCGCTGGCGGGCTAGGCATGCCCGCGGTCGAACTGGTCGGCATCACCAAGCACTTCGGCACGGTGCCGGCCAACGACGGCATCGACCTGGCCGTGGAGCGTGGCGAGGTGCACGCCGTCGTCGGTGAGAACGGCGCGGGCAAGTCCACGCTGATGTCCATCCTGTACGGCCTGCACCGCCCGGACGCCGGTCATGTGCTGCGCGACGGGACCCGGATCAGGCTGCGGTCCCCCGCGGACGCGATCGCCCACGGCCTGGGCATGATCCACCAGCGCTTCCGCCTGTTCCCCGGGTTGACCGTGGCGGAGAACGTGGTGATCGGCGCGGAGCCCGCCAGGTTGGGCGTGCTCGACCGCGCCGAGGCCCGCCGTACCGTGGCCGGACTGGCCGCGCGGTACGGGCTGGAGGTCGACCCGGAGTCGCGCGTCGGCGAGCTGCCCGTGGGAGTGCGGCAGCGGGTGGAGATCCTCAAGGCGCTGCACCGGCGGGCCGAGGTGCTCATCCTGGACGAGCCGACGGCCGTGCTGACACCCGGCGAGGCCGACCGCCTGATCGGCGTGCTGCGGGAGCTGGCCGCCACCGGCGTGTCGGTCGTGCTGGTGACGCACAAGCTGAGCGAGGTGCTCGCGGCGAGCGACCGGGTCACCGTGCTGCGCAAGGGACGGGTGACGGGGCGGTTCGTCACCGCGGCGACGTCGGCGGACGAGCTGGTGACCGCCATGATCGGCCGCTCTCTCACCGAGGCCGCCCCGCCGCCGGGGAAGGTCACGGCTGAGCCGTACCTGCTGGAGGTGCGCGACCTGCGCGTGCGCGACCGCGACGGCGTGCCCCGCCTGGCGGGGGTGTCGTTCGGGGTACGGCCGGGCGAGATCGTGGGGATCGCGGGCGTGGCGGGCAGCGGGCAGCGCGAGCTGGTCGACGCCGTGACCGGCCTGGGCCGGGCCGATGCCGGCCAGGTGCTGCTCGATGGGCGGCCGGTGGGCGGCGGGCGCGACCGGCGGGTCGCCTACGTGCCCGAGGACCGGGCCGGGCGGGCGACCGCGCCCGGCATGTCGCTGGCCGACAACCTGCTGATGGGGGCGCAGCGCGGCTTCCTGCTGAGCATGCGCCTGGTGCGTGAGCGGGCGGCCGGGCTGGTCGAACGGTTCGGCGTGCGCGCGGCCTCGGTGCGTGCGCCGATCGCGCGGCTGTCCGGCGGCAACGCGCAGAAGGCCGTCCTGGCCAGGGAGCTGTCCAGGGACGCGCCGGTGCTGGTGGTGGAGGAGCCGACGCAGGGCGTGGACGTCGGCGCGCAGGAGCACATCCACGCGCTGCTCGCGGCGGCCAGGGACGCGGGGCGCGCGGTGCTGCTGCAATCGAGCGAGCTCACCGAGCTCCGGGCATTGGCTGACCGCGTGCTGGTGATGCTGGCGGGGCGGGTGGTCGCCGAGTTGCCCGCGGCGGAAGCCACCGACGAACGCCTGGGCGCCGCCATGACGGGCGCCGCCGCATGAACGTGCGCGCGCCGGCCGTCCTCTCGGTGGCGGGGGCGGTGGCGCTGACGACGCTGGTCATGCTGGCCGTGGGCGTCGACCCCTTGCTCGCCTACCCCGCGCTGCTGCGCGGCGCGCTCATGGACGGCAACCTCGAGTACACGCTCGCCACTTCCGTCCCCACGCTGGGGATGGCCGTCGCGTTCGCGATCCCGCTGCGCGCGGGCGAGTTCAACCTGGGCGGCGACGGCCAGCTCGCGCTCGGCGGCATCACCGCGGCGGCGCTGGCCCTGCACGCCGGCGGCTCGTTCGTGCTGCCTCTCGTGGGCGCAGGCCTGGCAGGCGCGCTGCTCGCGGGGCTGTCAGCGCCGCTGCGCACCAGGCTGGGCATCCCGGCCATCGTCAGCACGCTGCTGCTCAGCGCCCCAGCCGTATCGCTGGCCTCCTATCTGGCCAGGTTTCCGCTCGCCGAGCGCGGCACCGGGCTCGTCCAGACGCCGCTCCTGCCCGAGTCCGCGCACCTGCCCGCACTCGGCTCCAGCACGTACGTCACGATCGCGCTGCCGATCGTCGCGGCTCTGACCGCGCTCTGGCTGTACGTCGACGCGCGGACGGTTCCCGGCTACGAGCTCCGCGCGCTGGGCGCGAACCCGGAGTTCGCCAGGTACGGAGGCATCAGGGTGAACCGGCTGGCGACCCTGGCCCTCGCCGGAGGCGGCGCGTTCGCCGGGCTGGTGGGCGGCCTGATCGTGCTCGGCCCGCCGTACCGGTTCGTGGACGGCGCGCTCACCGCGCCCGGCTACACCTTCACCGCGATCGCGGCCGTGCTGCTGGCCACCGGACGGCCCCCGGCGATCCCGCTCACCGTGGCGGTACTGACGATCCTGCAGGCGGGCGGGCAGGGCATGGAACGCGAGGCGGGCGTGCCGAGCCAGCTCACCCAGATCGTCCAGGGACTGATCGTCGTGCTCGTCGCGGTGACCGCCGTCGTGCGGAGGCGCGGGTGAACGCCTTTCTCGCAGCGGTGCTGACCGCCACCGCCCCCGTCGTGCTCGCCGCGCTCGGCGGACTGCTCAGCTCGGTGTCGGGTGTCTTCAACATGGCCCTCGAGGGCCAGCTGCTGTGGGGTGCGTTCACCGCGGTCGTCTTCAGCCACCTGACCGGGAGCGCCTGGTGGGGCGTGTCGGGCGCGGTGCTCGCGACCACGCTCTTCGCGGCTGTCCTGTCGGTGCCCGCCGTGACGTTCCGCGCCGATCCCGTCGTGTCGGCGGTCGGGGTGAATCTGCTGTCGCTGGGGCTGACCGCCTTCCTCATGCGACGGGTGTTCGGCAGCGGCGGCACCTACAGCTCGCCCGACCTGGCCGGGCTGCCGATGATCGGATCGCAGTCCCCGCTGGTGCCCGTCGCGTTCGTGCTGGTGGCGTGGGCGGCGTGGTGGCTGGGCCGGACCAGGTCGGGGCTGCGGCTGCGCGGCGTCGGTGAGCATCCGGAGGCCGCCGAGTCCATCGGGTTGCCGGTGTCCGTCTACCGGCACGGAGCCCTGCTCGCCGCGGGGGCGCTGTGCGGGCTCGGCGGCGCGCAGCTCGCGCTGGGCAACGTGACGCTGTTCAGCGAGGGGATGAGCGCGGGGCGCGGCTGGGTGGCCGTGGTGGCCGTCATGCTCGCGGGTCCCCGGCCGTTCCTCGTGCTGGCCGCGTGCCTGCTGTTCGGGGCCGCGGAGGCGCTGGGCTTCCGGCTGCAGGGGCTCGGGCTGCCGCAACAGGCCACCGACGCCGCGCCGTACCTGATCACACTCCTCGCCCTGATCGGAGGGAAGCTTTATGACCGGTCCCATCCTCGCCGACTCGGTGCGGCTGACGGACGACGCGGTTGAGATCCTCGACCGGCGCGTCTTCCCGCTGGAGGTGCGCTGGGTGCGCTGTGTCACCAGCGAGGACGTCGCGGTGGCGATCGAGCGGATGGTGACGCAGAGCTCGGGCCCGCTGTTCGCGGCCACGGCGGGGCTGGTGCTCGGCGCGCGCGAGGCTCGTGCCGAGCCGCCGGGCGCGGCCGTGGAACGGCTGCGGGCGGTGGGCGCGCGGCTGGTGGCGACCAGGCCGACGAACAACCACATCCGCGACGCCGTGCACGGTGTGCTGTCCGCGGTCGACGCGCGGCTGGCCGGTGACGAGCTGGTGGCTGCGGTCACGCGGGCGGCGGGCGAGCACGACGCGGCCTACCGGGCGCGCAGCGCCGCGGTGGGCGAGCACGCCGCCGTCCTGCTGGAGGACGGCGCGCGGGTGCTCACGCACTGCTGGGCCGACGCGTTCCTGATCGCGACCGTCCGGGCGGCACAGGCGGCGGGCAAGCGGCTGGAGTTCGTCTGCACCGAGACGCGGCCATACCTGCAGGGCGCCAGGCTCACCGCGGCGACGCTGGTCGAGATGGGCTACCAGCCCACGCTCATCACCGACGGCATGGTCGCCGCCGCGCTGTCCGACGGGCTGGCCGACGTCGCACTGACCGCCGCCGACCGCGTCACGCTCGACGGGCACGTGGTCAACAAGGTCGGCACGCTCGGCGTCGCGCTCGCCGCCCGGGCCTTCGAGGTTCCGTTCTACGCGCTCATCGACGCCCCCGACCCGCTCGCGCCCACCGCCGCGGACGTGGTGATCGAGCGGCGAGCCGGCGACGAGGTGCTGCACGTGCTCGGCCATCGCACCGCCGCCGAAGGCGTGACCGGCTACTACCCGGCCTTCGACGTGACCCCGCCCGACCTGGTGACCCGCATCGTCACCCAACGCGGCAGCTTCGAACCCGACCAAGTGAAGGAGAGCCTGTGAGACGCGTCGTGGTCGACACGGACACCGGTATCGATGACGCCCATACCCTGCTGTACCTGGCAGGCAGGGACGACGCCGAGATCGTCGCGATCACCTCGGTGTTCGGCAACTGCACCGAGGAGGACGCCACCCGCAACATCGGCTATGTCGGGCGCCTGCTCGGCCTCGACGTCCCGGTGGCCCGTGGCGCCGCGGAGCCCCTGCGCGGCGCGGCGCACATCGCCGGCTACGTGCACGGCAAGGACGGCCTCGGCGACCTCGGCCGCGACCGCCCGCTGCCGGCGGTGGCCGCCGAGTCCGCCCCCGAGCTGCTGGTACGGCTGGCGAACCAGAGCCCGGGCGAGCTGGACCTGCTGGCCCTCGGCCCGCTCACCAACCTGGGCCTGGCCCTGCGCCTGGACCCCGAGCTGTTCACGAAGTACCGCTCGGTGGTGGTCATGGGCGGTTCTGGACCGTATGGCGAGCCCGGCACGCTGCTGATGATCGACGCCAACGTCAACAACGACCCGGAGGCGGCGCGGGCGGTCTTCTCCGCCCCCCGCAACGAACTCGTCATGGTCGGCGTGAACGTGACGGCCGGCACGATCCTGGACGAGCGGGCCATCGCCGCGCTCCGGGCCGCGGGCACGCCCAGGGCCAGGTTCGCGACCGACATCCTCGAGGCGTACCTGGACTTCTACCAGAACGAGTGGGGCAGGCGGATCATCCCGTTGCATGACCCGCTGGCGGCCGGCGTGCTGCTGGATCCCGGCTTCGCCACCGCCCACGTGGAAGGCCCGGTCAATGTGCGCAGCGACGGTTTCCTGTCCAGAGCCAGGCTGATGCGCACGCACGACGGGCTGCCCCCTGCCTTCCCCTACGAGCCGGCGCCGGACACGCGCGTGATCACCGCCGTCGACTCGCGCAGGTTCGTGGCCGACTTCGTGGAGGTGCTCACCCGATGACCATCGTGCTCGACATCGAAGGCACGACGAGCTCCACCGAGTCCGTGCACGTGGGGCTGTACTCCTACGCCCGGCCGAGGCTGGGCCCATGGATCGACGCCCATCCCGGCGACCCGGCCGTGGCCGAGATCGGCGCGGCGACGACCGAGGAGGCCGTCAAGATCCTGCACGGGTGGATGGACGCGGACGTCAAGGCCACGCCGCTCAAGACGCTGCAGGGGCGGATCTGGGCTGCGGGGTTCGCCGCGGGCGAGCTCAAGGCCCATTTCTTCGCCGACGTGCCGCCCGCGCTGCGTGCCTGGCACGCGGCGGGGCGCACGCTGGCGGTGTTCTCCTCCGGCTCGGTCGACAGCCAGCGGCCCTGGTTCGCGCACACGGACTACGGAGACCTGTCGGTGCTGGTCAGCCACTGGTTCGACACGGTCAACGCCGGTCCGAAGCGGGAACCCGCCTCCTACGCGCGGATCGCCGAGACGCTCGGCGACCCGACCGGCCTGCTGTTCCTGTCGGACGTCCCGGCCGAGCTCGACGCCGCGGCCACCGCCGGGTGGCGGACCACCGGCGTGCGCAGGCCGGGAGAGCCGAACAGCGCGGCGCCCTTCGGCCCGCACCCCGTCATCACGTCCTTCGAGGAGATCGCATGAGTGTCGACACCGGTTCCACCGCCGACGCGGTGCACGCGGCGGGAGCCCGGCTGGCGGTCGAGGCGGCCCGCTTCACCGGGATCGGCTGGATGCGCGGCACCTCGGGCAACATCTCCGAGGTGGTCTCCCGCGACCCGCTGCGCCTGGCCGTCACCGCGAGCGGCCTGGACAAGGGTGAGCTGCTGCCCACGGACGTGGCCGTGGTCGGACCGCACGGCGAAGCGATCGAGATCTCGGGGGTCGAGCCGCTGCGGCCGTCGGCGGAGGCCGGGCTGCACGCGCGTGTGGCAGCCCTGACGGGCGCCGACGCGGTGGTGCACGTGCACGCTCTCAACGCGGTGATCGCCGGGCATCGCTGGCCCGCCGGGGTACGGCTGCGCGACGTGGAGACGCTGAAGGGCATCGGCCGGCTGGCCCACGGCGACGAGGTGACGATCCCGGTGATCGGCAACAGCCAGGACATGGCCGAACTCGGCGACCGGTTCGAGGAGTCCTACGATCCGCGCACGCCCGCGGTCATCGTGGCCTCGCACGGCCTGTACGCCTGGGGCACGGACCTGAAGCACGCGCGGCACATCACCGAATGCGTGGAATGGCTGCTCGCCTACGCTCTGGCGACCGGTTAGTCGTCGTCCTCCCGCTGGCCGTCGCGCTCCTTCCTGAGCTCTTCGGCCAGCTCCTTCGCCCACGCCAGCCGTTCCTCCTCCGGCAGGTCGAAATACCCTTCCGGCAGCGGCGCGTGGATCTTACGTCTCCTGAAGAAAGCCACCGGCACCTCCCGTGTCGATGTAACCCCGGGTCCTGACATCGTAGATGGCGATCTGGTCCGTCTCCCTGGCCAGCCTGATCGCCTTGGCCCGCCGGGGGATGTTCATGGACGGCTCCAGCCACATCTTTCCGTCTTCGATCCAGCAGCCCAGGTAGATGTCCTTGCGGTTCTCGAAGATGTCCCGGTTGTCGTGGAGATATCGGTCGATGGCCCGCGCCGCGGCGTCGGGATCGTCGAGGATGCTCTCGGGGAACTGGGCGGTGCGCCCGGTCGTGGCCACCATGTAGCCCTTGACCGGCCGGCGGCCGGTCGCCGGGGACCAGGAGAACCCGCCGCTGCGCCGCGCGTCGCCGATCATGCGGCTGAGCGGCACCGGCCGCGCCCTGCGGAAGAACCTGGCCGCCCGGCGCGCGATGAATCCGGCCGCGCCGGCAGGAACCCTAGGCAACCAGCACCCGGGAGGTCTGGTTCATCGACAGGTTCACCAGCACGCCGGTCAGCTTCTTGTGCAGCGGGATCGACAGCAGCGACCCTCCAGCGGTCGCCGCCGAGGAGGCCAGAGCCAGTCCGATCCTGACCAGCAGCGCGGACAGCTGCACGATGATCACGATCTTGAGTGCGAGCACGAGCGCGGCACACACGACCAGGGAAACAGCGGTGACCCGGGCTCCTGTCACCCCTTCCGACGCGACCGTGCGCGGGGCGTTCTCCTCCGTCCAGGCCGACAGGAACGCGCCGATGGCGGGCCCCTCGTTGTGGTCGCGTACGGCTCTGGCGGCGTCGTCCGCCCACTCGGTCACTCCGCCGAGACGGCCGCCGAACTCGATCCACGCGACGGCCATCCGGTAGAGCGACTGCTCGTCGACCTCCGGCCAGAGGAAGCCCAGCTCGTTCAGCAGCACCGCCAGCTCCGAGGGCAGTCTCACACCCACGACGCGCCTGCCAGGTCGGCTTCCTCGTACGTGGCGGCCATTTTGGTGAGCAGTTCGCCGTGGCCGCCGAGTTCGGTGACCGCTGATTCGACCGAGCCCATCGCGATCTCGTGGATGGTCTGGCACGCGGCCGCGATCATGGCGCTCACGTCGTCGTTCTGCGGGATCGGGCCGGCCTCCGCGATGGCCCCGCGCAGCTCGTCCAGTGCGCCGCGTAAGTCCGTGGCCGTGCCGCCCAGCCAACCCCCCGCCTTTTCCAGGGTGTCCTTCCTGATCTCGAAGTACGTCACCGCTCGCTCCCCCGTTCCAACTGTCTGAGCACGTCGTTGATCGTGTCGGCGAAGACGCCGAGCTGATGGACGGACAGGTCCTGGAGTTCGTGCAGCTCCGCCGCCAGCCGGTCCAGGTCGGGTACGGCCTGCTGACTCGCCGGACCTGTCAGGCCGCGCAGCGCCTGGTTGACGGTGCCGCGGATGCGTTCCGCCAGGTCGTGGGAGTCCAGCCGCATCGCCCGCGGATCCAGGTCGAGCGACTGGATGCCGACGCCGCCGTCCGTCAGCACGGCCGCCGCGCGCACCAGCTGATCGCCCGCCTCGTTGCGCGTCTCGGGCGGCTCCGCGGGGCTCGACCTGGCCGACTCGACCACCTGCCTGGCCGCCTCGATCAGGCGGTCGAAGTCCTCGGCGCCCAGGTCGCCGATCATCGGCCGTCCGCCTCCGCGAGGAGCAGACCGACCCGGTCGAACAACGGTTTCGGCTCGCTGTGCCGTACGTCCTCGACGAGCAGGAGCCTGGCGGCGGCGAGCACCGCACGGATGGCGCGCACGCGCAGGTCCTGTTGCAGGGACTCGATGTCGCTGACCGAGGAGAAGCCGATCACCCGGCGGGCGGCCTTGGCGGCGGCGAACGTGACGGCGTCGCCGTACACCTTGGCCAGGTAGGGCTCCAGGTCGATGATCCGCGGGTCGGCCCGGCCCGGCCACAGCGCGGTCAGCTCGTCGGCGAAGCTCCGCCAGGTCTCGGTCGCCTGTGCCAGCACCCAGGCTGCGTGCTCGCCGTCGCCCAGAGCGAAGGCGCGGGCGGCGGCCAGCACGTAGTTGCCCCACAGCGCGCCGACGTCGAAGCCGACCGGGCCGTAGAAGGCGAACTCCACGTCGAAGGCGCGGGTGCCGTGCGGTTCCTCGCGCACCAGGACAGAACCGGTGTGCAGGTCGCCGTGGACGAGAGCCTCGGCGTGCGTCATGAACGTGAGCTTGGCCGCGCCGATGGCCGCGCGCACCGCGGGGTCGCCCGCGTACGCGGCGACGTCGGCCGCGTTGGCCGGCAGGATCCGGTTGTGCTCGTGGGAGATGTACGGCTCGGTGAAGACCAGGTCCTCGGTGATCTCGCACAGCTCGGGATTGGGCGAGGCCGCCACGGCGGCCTTGTGCGCCTTGGCGCCGAGGCCGAACACCGAGGTGCCGAACGCGACCTTCGCCACGTACCTGCCGAGGTCGGCCGCTACGCCGTCGTGTCGCCGCCCCTCGTTGAGCAGGCCGCGCCAGACCCGATGGTCAGACAGATCCTCGATGGCGATCACGTGCCGCTCGGCGTCGACGTCGAGGAGCCCGGGGACCAGCCCGGGAGCGACGCGGTTGTGCACGGCCAGCGCGCGGCCCTCGATCGTGTTGCGCTCCGGCGTCACGGGCCAGGTCGGGTCCACCCGCACGTACGGAAGCGCCTGCTTGAGCACCACGTTCCCGCCGGTGGCCTCGACCACGAACACCAGGTTGAGGTTGCCGTCGCCGACCTCCCGCACCCGGGTCACCTCGCCGAAGCGCGGCAGCCGCGCGGCGACGTAGGCGGGCACCGTCTCCACCGTGAGCGTGCTCACCGGATCCTCCTCCTGAGCGTGTAGCCGGTCACCAGCGCGCCGACGAGCAGGGCGCCCTGGACGAAGGTCTGCGCGTAGTAGGGCGCGTTCAGCATGGTCAAGCCATTGATCACGACACCGGTGAAGAGCGCTCCGACCACGGTGCCGAGCGCGTTGGGCCGGTTGGCTCCCAGCACGGCGAAGCCGATGAGGGCCGCGGCCACCGACTGCAGCAGGTACGGGTCCCCCGCGCCCACGTCGCCCCTGCCGAGCCTGGCCGAGAGCAGGATCCCGGCGACGGCCGCGCACAGCCCCGACACCGCGTACGCCAGGGCGCGGTACCGGGCGACCCGGATGCCGGCCAGCCTGGCGGCCTCGGCGTTGCCGCCGATCGCGTACAGCGCCCTGCCCCACCTGGTGTGGTTGAGCAGCACGTACACGGCCACGGCCAGCACGGCGAAGACGACCACGGGGACGGGCACGGCGGCGATCGTGCCGCCACCGAGCCAGGCGAACCCCTCGGTGTACCGGCCGGGCGCGGGCGCGCCGTCCACGGTCATGCCGGGCGCGACCGACTGGCCTCCCGTGACGATCAGTGCCAGGCCCTGGAACAGGAAGAGTGTGCCGAGCGTGGCGACCAGGTCGGGCACTTTGGCCACCACGGTCAGCACCACGTTCACCCCGGCGACGAGCAGGCCGGTGAGCAGCCCGACGACGACGGCGGTGCCGCCCGTGAGGTTGAACCTGACCATGGCCAGCGCGGTCACCATGACGACCGCGCCCACGCAGGCGCCGGCCGACAGGTCGAAGCCGCCCGTGGTCATGGACACGGTGACGCCGAGCGCGACGATGCCGACGACCGCCACGGACTGGAGGATGACCAGCGCGTTGGGCACGGTGGCGAACACCGGCCTGGCCACGGAGAAGACTACGAGCAGGACGGCCAGCACGGCGAGCAGGCCGTAGCGGTAGGCGACCGCGGTCATGCCGCACCTGCCATCAGCGCGGCCAGCCGATCCTGGGTGGCCTCGGTGATCGCCAGTTCCCCCGCGGGGTCGCCTTCGTGCAGCACCAGCACCCGGTCGGCCAGGTCGACGAGCTCCTGCGGGTCGGAGGAGGCGACGACGACGCCCATGTCGGCGGCACGTTCCCTGACCACGCGCCCGATGTCGGCCCTGGCGCCCACGTCGACGCCGCGGAACGGCTCGTCGAGCACCAGCAGCTTCGGCGCCCCGTCCAGCCAGCGGCCGACGACGACCTTCTGCTGGTTGCCGCCGGACAACGACTCGATGGGCGCCTCGGGCCCCGGCCCGCGCACGCCGAACAGCTCGATGACCCTCCTGGCGGCGGCGCTCTCCGAGCGCCTGCTGAGCAGCCCGGCGCGGCTGTGCGCGCGCATCCGGGGCAGCGTGACGTGCGCCCGCACGGACCAGCCCGGCACGACGCCGTGCGCCACCCGCTCCTCGGCCGCGAACGCGACTCCCGCCGCGAACGCGTCGCTCGGCTCCTTCGGGCGGTACGGCAGGCCCTCAAGCAGCAGTTCGCCCGAGACCAGCGGCCGGACCCCGGCGAGTTGTTCGAGCAGTTCCGTCTTCCCCGAACCGACCAGGCCCGTCACGCCGAGGATCTCTCCCGCGCGCACGCGGAACCCGAACTCGCGCCCGCCGGGCACCGCCCGCACCC
Organism: Nonomuraea sediminis; assembly: GCF_018531495.1. Classification (GTDB taxonomy): domain Bacteria; phylum Actinomycetota; class Actinomycetes; order Streptosporangiales; family Streptosporangiaceae; genus Nonomuraea; species Nonomuraea sediminis. The sequence continues at coordinate 504,903 of NZ_JAHDTI010000004.1, read as the reverse complement.
CGCGGGTGGCCAGCACCTCCCTGCGGGGTCCCTGGGCGACCGGCCGGGCAGGCACCTGGTGCGGGCCGAGCATGGCCGCCACGATCGCGGCCCGCCGCGGCGCCGCGCCGAACGTGCCGGCCACCTTTCCGTCCCTGAGCACCACCACGCGGTCGCACAGGGCTTCGATCTCCGACAGCCGGTGGGACACGTACAGGACCGCGACGCCCGAGGCGGCGACCTGGCGTACCCGGGAGACAAGAGCGTCGACCTCGGCCGCGGACAGCGTGGAGGTGGGCTCGTCGAGGATCAGCAGGCGGGCCCGGCGCGCGAGCGCCCTGGCGATCACGATCTGCTGCCTGGCGCTCGCGGGCAGGCTCTCGACCGGGGCGTCCAGCGGCAACCCGAGGTCCGGAGCCACGGCCGACGCGGCGGCGCGGATCCTGGCTCGCGTCTCGAACCATGACGGTCCGCCGCGGCCCACCACGAGGTTCTCGGCGACGGTGGTGCCGAAGACCACGCCGTCGTCGATGTTCTGATGCACCGTCTGCACCCCGGCCGCCTGCGCGTCCAGCGGACTCGCGAACAACAGCGGGCGCCCGTCGGCGGACAGCGCGCCCGAGGTCGGCCTCACGACTCCTGAGAGGATCTTGATGAGCGTGGATTTGCCCGCGCCGTTGGTGCCGATCAGGCCCACGACCTCGCCAGGCCGTACCTCCAGTGACACCGAGGCCAGCGCGGTGGTCGCGCCGTACGTCTTGGAGAGCCGGGTGACCGCGAACGTCACGGGACCCGTGCCACGTCAGGCGTCGCCAGGCCGGGGAAGACCCGCGTGAGCTGCTCGATGTTGGCGATGCCCGCCTCACGCAGGCCTTTCTGCGTGATCAGTGTCGGCGGCACGGCGAGCGTGCGCTCCGTGTGCTGGCCCGACGCCAGCAGCACGGCCGCGCGTACGGCGACGCGGCCGACGTTGGCCGGGTCGGTGGCCGAGGTGGCGACCCACGGGCTGCCGGGCTCGGTGATGACGCCGATATCGGCGGTGGAGACGTCCGCGCCGTAGATCTTGACCTTGCCGGCCAGGCCCAGCTCCTTGACCGCCAGTGCGGCGCCCTTGGCGAACTCGTCGTAGGGCGCGAAGACCGCCTTCACTCCCGGGTTGGCCTGGAGGGCCGCCTTCGCCTGGTCGGCCACGGCCGAGGCGGTCGAGCTGTTGACGACGCCGATCTGTGCGACCTGCTTGATGCCGGGGTTGTCCTGCTTGAACCGGGTCCAGGTCTCGTTGCGCCGGTCCAGCGGAGCGAACCCGGCGACGTAGACGTAGACGACCTCGCCCGTTCCTCCCGTGTCCGCCTTCAGCGCGCCCAGCGCCTGCTCGGCGATCTGGTGGTCGTCCTGGGTGATCGCCACGGCCTCCGGAGTACCGGGGTCCACGTCGAAGGCCACCAGCGGGACCTTGGCCGCCACCGCCTTCTTGATCGCGGGCTGCACGGTCTGGGCGAAGCCGTGGTCCACGATGATCGCGTCGGGCTTGGCGGTGACCGCCTGCTCCAGGTTCAGCGCCTGCTTGTCGTTGTTGCCGTCGCCGCTGGAGACCTCCAGCGTGGCGTTGAGCGCCTTGGCCTGGGCCTGCGCGCCGGCCAGCCACTGCTCGAAGTAGTCGCCGGAGGACAGCTGCCTGACCAGCGCGATCCTGACCGGCGCCGCGGTGGGAGACGCCGAGGCGCTCGGCTGGGCACTGGGTACTGCGGCGGGCGTGCCCTGGGAGCAGCCGCCGAGAGCGAGGACGGCTACAACGGCCATGAGTCGCACACGGTTCACGCAGCGGACTATATCCCACATTTCATACATGTATTATAGGTTTTATGACGTACCTCACCGTGTACACCGACGCCGAAGCGCCGGAAACCCTGCTGGAGAGCCAGGACGACGCCGAGATCGCGGCCACGCTCAAGGAGATCGACGTCATCCTGCGCCACTGGCAGGTCGCCGACGGTCTCGGCCCCGGCGCCGGCCAGGAGGAGATCCTGGCCGCCTACCGGACCGAGGTGGACCGGGTCATCGCCGAGGAGGGTTACACCTTCGTCGACGTCGCGCAGCTACATCCCTCCGACGACCCCGACTGGCCGGAGAAGGCCGCGGCGGCACGGCAGAGGTTCCTGGCCGAGCACACGCACGACGACGACGAGGTCCGCTTCTTCGTCGCCGGGTCGGGCATCTTCTACCTGCACGTGAACGGCAAGGTGCACGCGGTGCTGTGCGAGCCCGGCGACCTGCTCAGCGTGCCGAAGAACACCACCCACTGGTTCGACATGGGCACCCGGCCCGACTTCACCGCCATCCGCTTCTTCCACGACGACGACGGCTGGATCGGCGCCTTCACCGGCGACGCCATCGCCCAACGCATCCCCGACTACGACACCATCACCGCCAACCGCCCTACCTGACCGTTCCTGGAGCTGTGACTCCCGCGTAAAGCACCTGCGCGGCGTACCCTGGCGCACGCTCGGCGGGGAACCACAGCAGCCGCTGCCCGGCCAGATCGGCCCACTCCAGGACGGTACGGCGGGCCAGCGGGTGGCCGGCGGCGAGCACGACCCCCAGGGGTTCGTCGCTGACCACCCACACGACCAGCCCCGGGTCCTCGACCGGCAGCCTGACCAGCCCCACCGCCAGCTCACCCCGTGACAGCAGCTCCACCTGCTCGGCGGAGCCGGCCTGCACGATGGACACCCGGCCGAGCAGCGCCTCGGCACTCCTCAGCACGGCATCGGGCACCCCCAGGCAGACGCCCAGCCGGAGCTCGGGCTGCGCGATCATGAGCCGCCTGGCCGCCTCGGTGACGGTCCCCGCCTCGGCGACCGCCGCGAAGTAGGCCAGATGGGAAGATCGACGAGCTCAAGCAGGCCCACTACGCCAGCCCCGACGGCCTGTTCGCCCGCGGCCTGGTGGTGCTGGCGGGGCGGCTCGAGCCCAGGACGGGCGGCATCGTCATCGCGGAGGGAGAGCGCGAGGAGATCGAGGCCGCGGTCGCCTCGGATCCGTTCGTCGTCCACGGCGCAGCCACCGCCGAGATCACCGAGTTCCACCGGACCCGATAGTTCCTCCGGCCGATGGATGAGCGCCGTAGACCGGCCGAACGGTCGATTCCCGATCGCACGCCCCTTGGAACACTCCTGGAAACGATCAGAGGGGCGCGAGTTGAGACTGTGGAAATGGGTCGTGGCGATGGCCGCGGCCTCGGTGACGGTGACCGTACCGGCGGCGACGGCGAACGCGGACGGGGCGCACTGGGTGGCAGCGTGGGGCGCAGCGATGCAGCGGCCGACCCCGGGCACCGAGGACAACGGGCCGAACTGGTCGGTCAAGGGTTTCGATGATCACACGGTGCGGCAGGTGGTCAGGGTGACCGCGGCCGGATCGAGGGTCCGTATCCGGCTGTCGAACCTCTACGGCACCAGGCCGCTGGCGATCGCCGGCGCGCGGGTCGCCCGGTCGGCCGGGGGCGCCCTGGTGTGGCCGGGCAGCCGTCCCGTCACCTTCGCCGGGAAGCAGGCGACGTCCGTCGCGCCGGGCAAGGAGCTGGTCAGCGATCCCGTGGCGCTGAGCGTCTCGCCGATGGAACGGCTGGCCGTCTCCATCCGGGTGACCGGGGCGACGGGACCCGCCACGTTCCACAGATTCACCACCGCCACGTCGTACCGGGCCCACGGCGACCATCTGGACGACGTCCCGGCCAAGGCGTACGGCGAGGCCACGCAGGCCTGGTACTACCTGACCGGCGTCGAGGTGGACAACCCCGCGGGCGCCGTGGTCGCCTTCGGTGACTCTCTGATCGACGGGGTGGGCTCGACGGCGGGCGCCGACGTCAGGTTCGTCGACCAGCTCGCGGAGCGGCTCGGCCGGCCCGTGGTGAACGCGGGGATCGCGGGCAGCCGGCTGCTCAACGCCTCCTCCTGCTACGGCGACAAGGCCGCCGACCGCTTCCGCCGCGACGTGCTCGACCGGCCGGGCGTCGAGCGTGTGATCATCCACCTGGGCGCGAACGACCTGGGATACCCGCAGGTCGACGGCGCGTGCGCCAAGCCGAACCCGAAGGTGGGCCTCTCGCAGCTCATCGCCGGGTACCGGGCGCTGATCGACGCGGCCCACGCCAGGGGCGTGAAGGTGACAGGGGTCACGATCCCGCCGCTGCGCGGGGCGCTGTTCCCGTTCTGGACCAAGGAGGTGGAGGCGGCGCGGACCGCGGTCAACCAGTGGATCAGGACGGGCGGCGCGTACGACGCCGTGCTCGACGCCGACCGCGCCATGGCCGACCCCGCCTCGCCGGGCACGTCCAGGCCCGGCTACCTGTTCATGGACGGCCTGCACCCCAACGACGCCGGCCACTACGCGATCGCTGCCGCCGGATCACCCGGATAGCCCGCTGGAAAATGGCGGAGTGAGTACTCACTTCGCCATTGACGGAGTGAGCGCTCACTCCGTAGCATCGTCGGTATGACAGAGAAACGGCGCAGGGCGCCGGGAATGAGTCCTGAGGAACGGAGAACGATGATCGTCGCGGCGGCGCTGCCGCTGGTCGCCGAGTACGGCACCGCCGTGACCACCAGCCAGATCGCCAGAGCGGCCGGCATCGGCGAGGCGACGATCTTCCGCGTGTTCGCGGACAAGGAGGAGGTGCTCGACGCCTGCATGTTCGAGGCGATGCGCCCCGACAACGCGGTCAAGCAGATCGCGTCGATCTCGCTGGAGCAGCCGCTGCCCGACCGGCTGGCGGAGGCCGCCGACGCGCTCGGCGCGCACCTGGCGCGGATGGGCACGGTCGCCGGGGCGCTGCACTCCTCGGGGCACCGGCGGCCGGCGCGCGAGCCCGACGCGCGGAGCGAGCAGGCGATGGAGCGGGGGCGCGAGGCGTCGATCGAGATGATCAGGGACGCCGTCGCGGAGCTCTTCGAGCCCGACCAGGACCGGCTGCGCCTGCCCGCCGCGCAGGCGGCCGGGGTGTTCCTGGCGGTGACGTTCACCCGCGGCCGCGTCAACGGCCTGGCCGAGGGCGCGGATCTGGTCGAGATCTTCCTGTACGGCGCGCTGAAGGCGGAGGAGCGGGCATGACGGTAACCCTCAACCACACCATCGTCCCCGCGGCCGACAACACCGCCGAGGCGCGCTTCTTCGCCGACATCATGGGGCTGGAGACGCTGCCGCCCGCCGGGGCGCGCGGCCACTTCGCCCCCGTCCGCGTCAACGACCAGCTCACCCTCGACTTCATGACCGTCGAGGATCCCGAGGGCCATCACCTGGCCTTCGACGTCGACCCCGCCACCTTCGACGCCGTCCTGGCGCGGATCAAGGAGCGCGGCGTGAAGTTCGGCAACAGCCCCCGCGACCGCGAGAACGGCCGCATCGATCACCCGCTGTGCCCGCGCGGCCTGTTCTTCACCGACGCGGCGGGCAACCTCTACGAGGTCATGTCACCCGAGTAGCGGTCAGTCGAACAGGTCGGCGTCGGTGCGGACGATCTGGTCGTAGAGCGGCTGGAAGTTGATCCAGCCTGCCAGGTCGCTGCCGATCTGCCCATGGGTGAGCTTGGCCTGGTCGTGGTCGATCGACACCGTGGGGCCCGCGGCCTTGGCCAGCAGCTGGGCCTGGCACGAACGCTCCATCGTGATGAACCACCAGGCGGCCGCGTCGACGGAGTCGCCCACGGTCAGCAGGCCGTGGTTGCGCAGGATGACGGCCTTGTGCGAGCCGAGCGCCTGCGCGATGCGGCGGCCCTCCTCGACCTCGAGCACCACGCCGGTGTAGTCGTCGAACAGGCCGTGGTCCTCGTAGAAGGCGCAGGCGTCCTGGGTCAGCGGCTCGAGCAGGGTGCCGAGCGACGACAGCGCCTTGCCGTGCACCGAGTGGGAGTGCGCGGCGGCGACGGCCTCGGGGCGGGCCTGGTGGATCATCGAGTGGATCGCGAACGCGGCCTGGTTGACGTGGTACCCGCCGTGCACCACCTGGCCCTGGTGGTTGACCAGGATGAGGTCGCTGACCTTGATGTGCTTGAAGCTCATCCCGAACGGGTTGACCCAGAAGTGGTCGAGGTGCTCGGGGTCGCGGGCGGTGATGTGCCCGGCCACGCCCTCCTCGAAGCCGAACCTGCCGAACAGGCGCAGCGCCGCCACCAGCCGCCCCTGGCGGTGGCGGCGCTCGTCCTCGACGGAGTCGAACGTCGGCGGCAGGCGGAAGGCCAGCTGGTCGGTCGGGATCGGGTCCAGATTCATCGTGCCTCCAGCGCTGAAGGGTCGGCGGGTGAAACGCGGCGCGGTCGGAGCAGGCCACCGGCTCAGCGTGTACTCCCGAGGTCCGCAGATCAACATTCACCGGACCCGAATCTGATTCGGCCTCGGCGCTGCGGACGGCCCTAGCGGCGGAACAGTTCGAGCAGTTCCTCGGCCCGCTCGGTGCGGCCGATCCAGACCTCGCGGCCGCGGCGCACCCGCACGATGAGCTTGGCCGCGTCCAGCCGATCGCAGTGGTAGGTGATGCTGCTGGGCGCGATCTTCGCCTTCGTCGCCAGCATGCTCATCGTCATGGGACGGCCGAGCAGGCCGAGCAACTCGGCGCGCACCGGCCCGATCAGCGCCGTCAGCTCGTCCTCAGCGGTCGCGGCCGGCCACCGCCACAGCGTCTCCGCGCCCGGGAGCGGGTAGGCGATGAACACCGCGTCGGGGTCGTCGAGCCTGACGATCACGGCGTCCTTGCCCGCCAGCATCGGCAGCAGGACGATCCGCCGGTCTCCCAGCTCGAAGCTGCCTGCCTCGACGTCGCTGATCAGCAGGCCGCGCTCGCCGTACCTGATGCGCTCGGTCAGCGTGCCGAGCAGCAGTTCTGGCCCGCCGCGGACGGTGGCGACCCCCACCCGCCTGATCTCCCTGTCGAGCAGCGGCCCTGCCCGCCGCCACAGCGGTTCCGTGGTGTTCCAGACGTCGGTGAGCGCCGAGGCGTAGCCGCTCAGCCACTGCCTCGGCTTCTCCGCCGCGGAACGCCAGTGGACGGGCAGGTCGTCGGGCCCGAAGGCCTGCTCAAGATCGCCGATCAGCGCCTCGGGAGCGGTGTCGCGCAGCATCTCCACCTGGGCCCGCACGGACAGGTCTTCGTCCAGCGTTCGCGGCACCACACTGTCGGGCACGACCGAATATCCGGGTACGGCCAGCGGCCGCGCCGCCTCGCGCCCTCGCGGGCCGACGCCTTCCTGGACCGTCCGCCGCCATCCGTCGGGCAGCCCGCGCCTGCGGCCGGCCAGCGCGTCGGCGATCACCGCGAGCGTGGTCAGGTTCGGCGCGATGGAGATGGAAATGCGAGGCGGAGTAGCGATTCGCAGCTCGGTCCAGACATTAATTCTGGCCGCTGCGGGGTGAGCATCAGACATCAGTGCTCGACTTACGACGATTCACGTACAGCCAATTCCTTGCCGGGGATAGTCGCGCAATTTCCCCCACAATAGCCACAAGTGCGAAATCGGATGTGTCCTGTATATGCTAATGTCCAGAAATTGCCACCTCGTAATTCTCAGAGCGAGGCGGGGCCCGGCCAGGCGGCGATGATCTCGATGCCGATCACCGTGCCGGTCTCGTCCAGGTCGAGGTTGACCAGCGCGTCCTCGGCGGAGACGCTCCTGGCCACCCCGCCGGCGGGGATCGGGCCTCGCAGGTAGATGTACGCGGCTCCGGCCTCGGGGTCGTAGGTCCAGGTTCCGGGGTGGCTTTCCAGGCTCATGCCGACCAGTATCGGCGGCGCGCGGTGATTACCGAAGAGCCGGAAAGCGTCCGGCACACCGCGCTTTTCGGATAGCTCCGGCGCGGGGCGGCCGAGCAGAATGGCCGCGGCCCGATCAATGGTGCGCAGTATCGGCCGGGCCGCCTGGGGGCAGGAGAGGCGGGCTTGCCGCGTCGGAATTCACCCCGTCTCTCCTCCCCCGGCGCCCGCGAGCGAGGCGAGGACGGCGCGCAAGCGCTCGAGGAGCGGGTTGCGGTCGTCGGTGCGCCAGACCAGGTAGAGCGTGGTCGAGGTGCCGGCCAGCGGGCGAGCCTTGACGCCGACGCGGCGCAGCGCGCGATGCGAGTCCGGCATGACCGCGGCGCCGAACCCGGCAGCGACCAGCGCGAGCACCGTCTGGACGCTGCGGCCGTGCGCGCCGATCCGGGGGATCACGCCGGCCTGGTCGCACAGCGCGATGATCTCGTCGTGCGACTGCGGCGACACCTCGCGCGGCCAGACGACCAGCGGGATCTGCCCGAGGGCGGTCAGCGGCACCGGGCCCCGCGCCTGCGCCAGCGGGTGCGCGGCGGGCATGAACAGGCTGAGCGGCTCGTGCCACCAGGCGCGCGTGGCCAGCCGGGCGTCGCGGGAGGGCAGGCGCTGGACGGCGAGGTCGCAGCGGCCGTCGAGCACGCCGCCGGACATCTCGGCGTCGCTGAAGCTCTCCTCCAGGCGCAGCTCCACCCTGGGCAGCTCGCGCCGCAGCCGGCCCAGGGCGCCGCCCAGCGGGCCGTTGATCCCGGATCCCGCGAACGTCACCGTCAGGCGGCCCGCCAGGCCCTCGCCGGCCAGCCGTACGTCCTCCAGAGCCGCGCTCGCCTCGGCGAGCACGGTCGTCGCGCGTGCCACCAGGGCGCGTCCGGCGGCGGTGGGGGTGATGCCGCGGCCCTGGCGCTCGAAGAGCGCGGTGCCCAGCCGGCGCTCCAGCTCGCGCAGCTGGCGGCTGAGCGTCGGCTGCGTGAGGTGCAGCCGGCGCGCGGCACCGCTGATGCTGCCCTCCTCGGCGATGGCGACCACGTAGCCGAGCAGCCGCAGGTCCATGCATACCTCCCAGGCATGGGTGACATGCCAAAGCATGCCTGACGGGCAGGCAGGACCGCGAATCGCGCGACGATCGAGACATCAACCACTGAAGGAGAACATGTCATGAACCGTGAAGAGCGCTATGAGGCCGGGCTGAAGGTACTGAGCAGCGTGGACGGCGAGGCGGGGCAGCGGGTCGTCGATTCGCTCGCCGATATCTCCCCCGAGCTCGGCCACCAGGTGGTCGCCTGGGCCTTCGGCGACATGTACGCCCGTAGCCAGCTGTCGCCCCGCGACAGGCAGTTGGTCACGCTTGGCGTGCTGGCGGCGCTCGGCGGCTGTGAGATCGAGCTGGACGTGCACATCAACGCCGCGTTGAACGTCGGGCTGAGCGCCACGGAGATCGCCGAGGCGTTGCTGCACACGGCGGTCTACGCGGGCATGCCCCGCTCGATCAACGCCACGCTGGTCGCCAAGAAGGTCTTCGCCGACCGCGGGCTTCCGCCCGTCAGCAACCTGTCGTGAAGCTAGGGTAGTTGCAATTGAGTCGCAACTACCGGGTTGAGGGTGGGCCGTGCGGGAAGTGGTCGTCGAGCTGATCCTGCTGCGGGCCGACCCCCAGGGCTGGAGCTACCGCCGCCAGGTCGCGCCGCTCGATCGGGAGGGGGACCCGAGCGAGCTGGCGCGGAGCCTGGCGGGCGAGCCGCTGCTGCTGCACTCCACGAGCTGGCGGCACGAGCCCGGGCAGGGGATCGTGCTGACGTACGCCGCCTACCCCGACCCCGATCCTGACGCGCCCGCCGACGAGCTGGACGAGCTGGAGGTGGCCTTCGGCGCCGCGCCCGACGATCCGCGGCCCGCCGAGCTGGCCCCGGCGCACGTGGCCGCGCACGCCATCCGCCACCTGGCCTTCCTGGCGGCCTCCGATCCCGTGACCGGCGCCGCCATCGCCGCCGACGCCACCGTGGCGGCCCTGCTCGGCGGCATCTCTGCGGGGGCCGCGGGCCTCATCCCGTCGGGACGAACCTGACGAACGGGATGTGCCGCCCGACCTCCCGGTAGTCGGCCGTACTGCCGTCCACCGCGAAGCCCATGAAGGCGCACAGCCGGCGGGCCAGCGCCGGGTGCCGCGGCGCATAGCGGGCCATGATGCCGGCACCCTCCTCGGGAGACAGCGGTACGGCTGTCGCCCGCATCACCCGGCCGCCGACCTGGATGACGACGTCCGGGGTCTTCGTGATGTTCTTGTACCAGTCGGAGCCAGGCCCGAACCCGGAGGGCGCCACGTATCCGTCAGGGCCGTGCTCGACGACCTCGACGACGACCTGGCGGGGGCGCCCTGACACGCGGCCGACGTGGTTCAACAGCATGAGGCGCCGACTGAGCAGCGGCCCGAGCCCCAGCCGGAAGAGCCGGATGGGCAGCCGCCAGAGCACCCGGCGCAGCCCGGCCGGCGGATCCGGCCTCTTGACGATCTCCATCGCTACTCCTCTCCGCGGGGCAGGACGCTGTCGACGCCGAACTGGCGACGGAGCACCGCCGCGAACGCGTTGCGCATGATGACCTTGCTGAGCAGCCGCTGCGTGCGGACGCCCGCCGGGGTCTCGGGCACCAGCGAGCGGGCGAAGACCAGGGCGTTGCGCTGCCGCCTGGCCACCTCGGGCAGCATCCGCGCCTGGTAGCCGCGGAAGGCGCGCTCGTGGCCGCCCTCGCGCGACAGCTCCTCGGCCAGCACGTAGGCGCCGGCCATCGCCATCGACACACCCTGCGCGGACACCATCGTCATGCAGCCGCACGCGTCACCGGCCAGCGCGACCCGGCCCCGGTGCCAGGCGGGCATGACGATCTGCGCCATCACGTCCATGAAGAAGGACTCGGGCGCCTCCTCCAGCAGGGAGGGCGTGATCCAGCCCATGCCGGCGAAGCGGTCGCGCAGCACCTCGAACCGGCGTTCCCGTGGCGCAGGCCTGGTGTCCTGCGTCGTGAACAGCAGCAGGGCGACCAGTTGCCCCGGCTCCCCGCTCGGATAGACCACGGCCTGCCGTCCCGGCTCGGTGTAGTGGGCCCTGACCCTGCCCCAGCCGTAGCGGTCCTTGATCGGGTAGGAGGCCAGGTGGACGCCCAGGTAGCGGGCGTAGGCGGCCTCGGCGCCGAAGACCAGCTCCCTGGTCCTGGAGTGGATGCCGTCGGCGCCCACCAGCAGGTCGAAGCTCTCACGGCCGCCGTCGTCGAAGGTGACGTCCACGGCGGATTCGCTCTGCCGTACCTCGGAGAGGGACCGGCCGAAGCGGATCTCGACGTCGTCGCGGACGGCGTCGAGCAGCGCCTCCTCCAGCGTGGTGTGCATGAGCGCGATGTGCGGGCCGCGCATGATCCGGTCCAGCAGCGCGGGCGTCAGGCGGGCGGTGGGCCGGCCCGCGGCGTCCAGGAAGTCGACCGAGTCCACGGGCAGCGGCCGGGCCTCGAGACGGTCGATGATGCCCATCCGGGTGGCGACGTCGTAGCCGCTGCCGAAGAAGTCGATGCCGTAGCCGCCCAGCCGGCCGTGCGGAGAGCGCTCGACCACGACCGGTTCCATGCCGCGCCGCCGTAGCCAGTAGGCCAGCGTCAGGCCCGCGACGCCGCCGCCGCTGATGAGGATCCTCACGACTCCTCCAGCAGATCGCCCAGTACGGCGAAGGCGTCGTCGAGCGGCAGCTCGGGGTCGACCATGTAGTGCAGCACCAGGCCGTCGATCAGGGCGGTGACCAGCGTCGCCACCCCGCCTGCCCGGGCGGGCGGCCAGGCGGGGTGCAGCCGGCCCAGCTGCTCGCCGATCTCGGTGCGGACCTGCCTGAGCTGGCCCCTGAGCACCTCGCCGAGCGCAGGGTCGCGGGTGGCGCCGGCGATGAGCTCGACGGCCAGGCGCATCGCGCGCTCGTCGTCCAGGGTGTGCGGCAGCAGTTCGCGCATCGTGGCCACGGCCTGCCGCCTGCCCAGCGCGTCCACGAACGCGGCGGCCACCGGCCCGATCACCAGCTCCCCCGCCCGCGCGGCGACCGCCGCGTGCAATCCCGGCAGGCCACCGAAGTGGTAGTGGATCAGGCCCGGGTTGGTCGCGGCGCGCTCGGCCACCGCGCGCGTGGTCACGGCCGGCCACCCGCTCTCGCACAGCACGGCCACGCCCGCCTCGACGAGTTGCTCGCGCCGCCGATCACCGCGCGGCGAACTTGGTCGATCGACTAAGTTAGTCACATGGCCAAGTTAGCACAGCGGGGTCGAGCACGATGGTGTGGTAGGTCTCGATGCGCGAGACGATCCCCTCGCGCGGGCCCTCGTGCCACTCGCGGCTGGAGTAGAAGGCCTCCTCCTGCGCGTCGCGCTCCTCCAGCGTGGCGAAGGAGCGGATCAGGTAGGCCTCCTCGTGCCCGTCCTCGTCCACCAGCGAGGGCCCGCAGTCGACCACCCGCAGGCCGAACTCGGCGAGCAGGGGCACGGCCTCCTCGCGCATCACCCTGACGAACTCGTCCCGCGTGCCGGGCTTCAAGCGGTATGTGCGGATCTCCAGAAACATGACGCCGGACGCTACCGCCAGACGCTGACACCGCATGTCAGCGACGCTTCGGCTTTTGGGGAAATGTCAGCGGTTCGGGGGGATTGTCGCCAACGATCGGACCCGACAGCTCAGCTGGGGGAGCGATGCCATGAGCGTTTTCACGGGCGACATCGAGGAGATGCGGCACCACGGGTCGCAGATCTCCTACCGGCACCCGGGTCACGGGGGACAGCGGTTCGGCCTGTGGTGGAGCGCCGACCACGACGCGTTGATCATCCACGTCCCTTCGACGCTGGTCGAGCGGGCGCTCGCCGTGCTGTCGCGGGCGAGCCCGGGTGAGCGGCAGCCGTCCGCGGCCTCGCCGATCGCCGCCGCGCGGCACTTCGAGCAGTTCCTGGAGTACACACTGCTCGGCGAGCCCGGCATCCCCGCGGCACTGCGGCGGGCGCGCCTGTACTGCGAGGAGCACGCCGGCGAGTACGTCTCGCTGCGCGACATCGCCGCCGCGGCCAGGGTCAGCGTCCGCACGCTGCAGCACGACTTCCGCAAGCACCTGCGGACCACGCCGATGGCCTACCTGCGCGAGGTACGGCTGGCGCGCGCCCACGCCGACCTGGTCCGCATCGCCGAGACCGGCGCGCGGACCACCGTCACCGAGGTGGCCATGCGCTGGGGCTTCTCCCACCTGGGCCGCTTCTCGTCGCTGTACAGGCGGACGTACGGCAGGCCGCCCTCGAGCACGCTGTCGGGCCGGCGATGACCTGCCGCGCCCGGGGACGGAGCAGGTCAGGCGCGATCGGTGCAGATCGTGAGCGGAGGCTGCGGGTAGACGAGCGCGATCGGCCTGGCCAGGTCGTTGCGGACCGGGTCGACGGCGTCCTCGCCGCACAGCGCCTTGTCGGCCGTCCCCGGCACGCTCTTGACCACGCGGTAGGTCGCCCCCGCCCCGCAGGGCACCTTGACGGCCTTGCCGGTGGGGAACCCGACCTCCTGGTGGAAGCAGTCGCCCACCTTGGCGTTCAGCGTGAGGCACAGGTGCCACCCGCTGCGCCGGGAGCCGCCGCTGGTGGCGTAGCCGTAGGTGTTGGTCTGGCACGAATCGAAGCGGCCGAGCCGCAGGGCCACCTTGTAGGCGGCGTTCGGGGCGCCGCAGTCGACGATGTGGAAGCCCGTCGTCTTGGGATCCTGCCCCAGCGCCTCCAGGCAGTTGCCCGGCTGGGCGTTGGCGGGGTCGTCCTTGCTGCACCCGGTGAGGAAGGACAGGGCGAGCAGAAGGATCGCGACGAACGAGAGTCTGGGCACGTCAGCCCTTTCTGTGATCGAGGAACACGCGCGGCGCCGGTGCGCCGGAGTGGCCCCGGTTCAGGCCACGCCGGCGCACCGTCTTGGTCACCGGAGCCCGTCGAAGAAGCCGGACAGGTCCTCGGCCAGTTGCGCCGGCGCCTCCATCGCGGGGAAGTGCCTGCCCCGCTCGTGCTCCACCCACCGCACCCCCTCGGCCGGGTCGATCAGGCGCCGCGCGGTGGGGTCCGCGCCGAACACCGAGTAGCCCTGGGGAACGGTGGGCGGCGCGCCCCAGTCCTGCGAGTGGGCCTGCTCGTACAGGAACCGGGCCGCGGACACGCCCGTGCCGGTGAACCAGTACAGGCTGATGTTGGTGATCAGCTGCTCGCGGTCGATCGGCAGGTCGGTCCAGCTGTCGAAACTCTCGGCGATCCAGGCCAGCTGCATGACGGGCGAGTCGGTCAGGCCGTATCCCATGGTCTGCGGGCGGGTGTTCTGGATGGCCAGGTAACCGGAGTCGTTGTGGCGGAAGTCCTCCATCCGCTGCAGGGCCAGCCTGTCGACGGCGTCCTCCGCGTTCAGCTTGCCTGCGATCCACGGCAGGAACGTCGCGGTGGCCGCCGCGGTGTAGGGGTCGGTGACGACGTGGATGCCTGCCACGTGCTCGCCGTCGAGCCCGCCCACTGCGCCGGAGATGCCGGCGCCCACGTCTCCGCCGTGCACGCCGTACCGCTCGTAGCCGAGGGTCGCCATCAGCTGCGCCCAGGCGCGCGCGGTGCGGCTCATCGCCCAGCCGGGCTCGCGGACGGGACTGGAGAAGCCGAAGCCGGGGAGCGACGGGACCACCAGGTGGAAGCCGCGTCCGAGCAGGTCGGGGATGAGCCGCTCGAACTCGACGAACGAGCTGGGGTAGCCGTGCGTGATCAGCAGCGGGAGCGCGTCGTCCCGGTCGGAGCGCACGTGCAGGAAGTGGATGCGCTGGCCGTCGATCTCGGTGGTGAAGTGCGGGAGCCGGTTGAGCCTGCTCTCGGCGGCGCGCCAGTCGTACTCGGCGCGCCAGTACTCGGCCAGCTCCCTGACCCGGGAGAGCGGGATGCCCTGACGCCACTCCACGCCGGGGATCTCGTCGGGCCATCTGGTACGGCCGAGCCGCTCCGTCAGGTCGTCCAGGTCGGACCGCGGGATGTCGATATGGAAGGGCTGGATGCCTGCGCTCATGGACCATCACCCTGCCGTGGGGACCGCGGGGCGGGATATCCGGTTGATGCCGGAGCCGTTGCGTTTTGTGGATAGCGCGCCGACCCGGCGTCGGGCGGCGCGGCACGCGACACCGGAACGTACACGGATGGCTACTCTGTGCGATAGCGCGTACGGACGTCCCGGGAGCTCACGTGAAGGTCACCTGCGTCGGCGGCGGGCCCGCCGGCCTGTATTTCTCGATCCTGATGAAGCTGCGGGACCCCTCTCACGACATCACCGTCCACGAGCGGAACCCGGCGGGGTCGACGTACGGCTGGGGGGTGACCTACTGGGGCGGGCTGCTCGGCAAGCTCCGCGAGAGCGACCCCGAGTCGGCCCGCGCCATCGGCGAGGCCTCGGTGCGATGGCGCGACGGGGTCGCCCGCATCGGCGACCGCGCCACCAGGCACCGCGGGGACGAGGGCTCCGGCATCGGCCGCCGCCGGTTGCTCGGCATCCTGGCGGACCGGGCGGCCGGCCTGGGCGTGCGGGTGGAGTTCGAGCGCGAGATCACCGGCGAGGTCCCCGACGCCGACCTGGTGGTGGCCGCCGACGGCGTGAACAGCCTGCTGCGCAGGCGCCACGAGGACGACTTCGGCACCGAGCTCGCCACCGGACACAACACCTACATCTGGCTCGGCACCACCAAGGTCTTCGACGCCTTCACCTTCTCCTTCGTCGAGACCGAGCACGGCTGGATCTGGTGCTACGGCTACCGCTTCAGCGACGACCGCAGCACCTGCGTGATCGAGTGCTCCCCCGCCACGTGGCGCGGGCTCGGGCTCGACCGCGCCGGGGAGGCCGACGGGCTGGCGTCGCTGGAGATGCTGTTCGCCGATGTGCTCGACGGGCACCGGCTGATCGGGCGCGGGCAGGCCGACGCCCAGTGGCTGCACTTCCAGACCGTGACCAACCGCTCGTGGCACCGCGGCAACCTCGTCCTGCTCGGCGACGCCGCGCACACCACGCACTACTCCATCGGCGCCGGCACGACGCTCGCGCTCGAGGACGCCATCGCGCTGGCCCACGCGCTCGATGGCCACACCGGCCTGGCGCCAGCGCTGGCGGACTACGAAAGGACGCGCAAGGCCGCCCTGCTGCCGGTGCAGAGCGCCGCCCGCTACAGCGCCAGGTTCTACGAGAGCCTGCCGCGCTACCTGCGCCTGGAGCCCGCGCAGATGTTCGCGCTGCTCGGCCAGCGGCACTCGCCGCTGCTCCCGCACCTCCCCCCGCGGCTGTACTACCGGCTCGACCGCGCCGCGGGCCGGCTGGAGGCGCTGCGCAGGATCAAGCGCTGGGCCGGGCACAGGATCGCCGGCTCGCTGCAGCAGTTCTCACGCTGACGCCTCAATAGGTGTACGGCGGGCGGCTCCGCCCGCCGTACACAGTTATGCCACTCGATGTCCGAGTATTGGCAATGATCATCCGATGTCCCGGGGATCTTCTGCGCGACCATCTCGGACAACGGACCTGGCAGGCGACATGATCCATGTGCTTCCACTCGGAGCGGTCCTGGCCGCCTACCTCAACGGCTCGCCGCTACCCGACGTGGACACCCCGCAGTGCGGCGGCAAGGTGCCCGTCACAACCGCCGCGAGCGCCGATCCCGTGCACTACGGCACGCGCTGGTGCGCGCCCAGGACCTGGTCACTGACCACGGCGATGGCTCGCGGCCGCGTCGCCGCGAACGCCGCACTGACCATGCTGGGCACTCCCTATTCGTGGGGCGGAGGCGGCCCTGACGGGCCCAGCCACGGCATCGGGCACGGCCGCAAGACCGTGGGATTCGACTGCTCGGGGCTGACCGAATACGCGTGGGCACGGGCCGGGCTGCACATCGGCACCACCTCGTACACGCAATGGCGAGCGGGCCCGCGCATTCGGCGCAAAGAAATTCAGCCGGGCGACCTGGTTTTCTTCGACACAAAACCGAAACGCAAGGGACCCGATCACGTCGGTATCGCGACCACTGCCACCGACATGGTGGTCGCGCCATTCACGGGCGCGAAGGTCAGGGTGGAATCCATCAAGCGCAAGACGTTCATGGGAATAGTGCGGCCGGCGCCCGTACTCAATTCAGAGGAAATTCAGACCCGGACATGAAAACTGCCTCCGGGCCGGCTCTACGGGAGTAGAGAGCCAGCCCAGAGGCAGAATGCGTCAACAGCATGACGGCGGGGTGAACCCCCCCTCGTCACGACCCTTCCGTCAACTTCCGGCCGGCATCAGCGATGGGCGGAAGCTGACGGAAGGACCCGCGTCTCGCGGAATTCAGTCCGTCTCCTCGACGTCCGTGAGGTTGGTGCCGTTGGTCAGCAGGTTCAGGTTGACGTCCGTCACCTGGACGCCGAGGACGTTGACGTTGTTGCCGTTCAGTGCGTGGTTCAGGAACGGGCAGACGAGGGACGAGGTGCAGTTGGTGCTGCTGTTCTCGCCGTCGGTCTGCCAGGTGGCCGCGGAAGCCGCGGTCGACGACGCCGTCAGGAAAGCCCCCGCGGCGAGGGCAGCGATAGCAATGCTGCGAAGCATTTTTACTTCCTCCATTGTACGAGTGGAATCTTTGGCGCCTCGCCGGCCGATGAATTCGACAGCCGCGCGATGCATGTCTACCTTGCCGCGCCACGCGAAGTAATTCCACCGAGTACGGCCTGGCTAAAGTCAAAGAGCTTCATGGATTCCTTGGCATTCCTCGGGGCTTCATAAAACCTGGAAAGGTTAAGGCCCGAAGGGCGGAGAAATGTCCATTTCGTTCGGATTTATTGGATGATTTCTCCCCGGCAAATGCGACAGAAGCCGCGAAGTTAGAGCTTGCGGTAATGACGGTGGCGATACGCGCGCTTCGGTGCGTTCCGGACATCCAGCGCGATCTGGTGGTCCTCGACCTCACCCGTCGCCGCCCAGCCCTTCGGCTGCGTCACCTGCCGTGCGTCGTGGGCCAGGCGCAGGCGCAGCCACGTCTGCCCCGAGCGCGCGCCGCGCGGGACGTCCCAGGTCAGCGCGGCACCTCTGTCGCGCTCCCCGACGCCTGTCCGGGCCAGTTCACCGCGGTCGAAGTGGCCGTCGCGGTCGAAGTCGACCCAGCCCGCGAGCGTCGCGGCCGAGGGGCTGTCCACCGGGACCCGCAGGCGGATCCTCCTGCCCGGAGTCACTCGCTGGAAGGCGTCATCGCGCAGCCACTGCGCGGGCTCCCCGTTGTCGCTTCCGTCGGTGCGGCGGGGCGCGAAGCTCACGGTCTGCTGGTTGTCGGCCGTGACCGCGTCCCCGATCCGCAGGTCGGAGACGGCGTGGGAGGCGGCCCCGTAGGAGCCTGGCGCGTCCGAGTCGTCCTCCTCCAGCGTCACGCGGAAGACACCCCACATGAACGGGTCTCCCGCGGGTCCCGTCAGGCGCACGTTCCTGGCCCTGAGATCCACGGAGAACGACGTGAGAGTGCCGTTGACCTGCGCGGTCCCGCACATGTAGATGACGCCGCAGGTGGGCTCCAAGCCCGGTATGACATCGGCCGGGACGATCTCGCTGTCGGTCACCTCGAAGCCGGGGAACCCGGCGACCTTGGAGAAGGTAGGCGTCGACGGCTCGCCGCCCGACAGTCGCAGCCCGCTCCAGTAGTCCTCCCTGTCCCCCTCGTAGCCGGCAGAGCCGCCCGTCCCGGCGATGTGCAGGCGCGGGTTGCGCACGGGCCGGGAGAAGGTGAACGTCAGCGTCACGATGTCCGTCCAGCCGTTGGGGCGGACGTTGAAGTTCTCGTAGAGGTCGCTGACCGCGGGCGCCGCCTTGGCGTTCTCCGGGATGAGGTATTCGTCGGGCGGGGCGGCGGGATTAGCCTTTACGGTGTCCGCGCGCGAAACCGTGGTAGGCCCGTGCAGCGTTTTCTCGACGGTCATCACGACCCCGCTCGGGGTCACGCTGCGGGCCCGTGCGGACGAATTCGTCATGGTCCATTCAGGTGCCCCGCCGCGGCTCTCCGATGCTGCTCCGCGGCCCGCGGCAAGCGCCTCGGGAATGGCCGTGAAGCTCGCTATCATCGTCGCCGTGAATGCGAGCGCGACTATTCCACGCGTCAACTGCGAGTTTGGCAACATCGATGCCGCTCCATCCATGGCACAGGTCGTCTATTTCCGAGGTCTCCTCAGGGCGCGAGCCCGCGGCGTCCTCTACAGAATGAGCACAGAAAAGGAAAATCTGCACCAGCGCGCGTATTCGGCCGTGCTCGCCCATGACGCCTCGCTGCGCTGGCGTCAGCACCGGCACGCGCGCTGACTTTCAAATACTGCACAATCGCGACCATCTCCTCCAGGAAGACGTACCGCATAAAGATCAAAATCCTCTTGACGTTTCAGCAGCATGGAGGAATTGGCCGGGATTGCCCCGGGGTGCTCCGGGCAGGGAAACGGCCCCGCCATACCGGCGAGGCCGTTCGGTGTCGCGGGTCAGCGTTCGTTCGTGCCCGAGAGCACCGTCTGGGGAGAACGGCCGTCTCTTCCGCGCTGCCTGGCGGCACGCACCAGTGCGGGCGTGACGGTGCGCGCGGCGAAGCGCGCGCCGAGCACGAAGCGCATCACAGGGCCGAAGGTGGGGGCCGAGGCCAGGCCGACCATGAACAGGCCGGGGACCGTGGACTCGAACTCCCTGGTCAGCAGCGGCGCCCAGGCGACGTGCCTTACGGCCGCGCGCACGGAGGGCTCCAGGAGCTTGAGCCTGCGGACGTCGACGGTGTACCCGGTCGCGGCGATGACGGCGTCGACCTGGATCGTCTCCTTGTGCCCGCGCGACTTCACCGTCAGCTCGGCTCCGCCGTCACGCGTGGTGGCGTGCAGCAGCTTCGCGCGCAGGAGCACGTCGACGCCCTCCAGCCGCTCCCGCAGCCACCAGGCGCCCGCGGGGCCGAGCGTGGTGCGCACGATGTGCCGGCGGTAGGACGAGGGCAGGAACGGGATCAGGCTCGGCGCCTTCGCCCACAGCCAGGAGCGCCATCCGGTGCCCAGCCCGGAATCCGGGGCCCGCAGGCGGGACAGCAGGCTCCGGCGGGCCACCGGGACCGTGTTCCAGCGCAGTTGCTTGCCCCGCGCGATCACCTGGGGCTGGGCGCCGGCCTCCTTCAGCAGGCAGGCCGTCTCCAGCGCCGA
Organism: Nonomuraea sediminis; assembly: GCF_018531495.1. Taxonomy (GTDB): domain Bacteria; phylum Actinomycetota; class Actinomycetes; order Streptosporangiales; family Streptosporangiaceae; genus Nonomuraea; species Nonomuraea sediminis. The sequence goes on along the minus strand of NZ_JAHDTI010000004.1, from coordinate 484,914 downwards.
CTGGCCCGCGCCGATGACGGCCACCCGCATGCCCGCGTAGTCGCTCAGGTCGTTGACCTGGCAGCTGTGCGCGAGCAGCGAGGCGGGCAGCGCCGTCAGCGAGGCGGGCACGCGGGCGAAGGGCAGGAAGCCCAGGGCGAGGACCACGGTCCTGGCCCGCACCTGCTCGCCCGTGTTCAGCGTCAGGACGAAGCCCCCGCCCTCGGAGCGGACCTCGGTGACCTCCGCGTCCACCGTGGTGTCACGGCTGGTCATCTCCTGGAACCACCGCCCGTACTCCACGAACCGCCGCACGGGGACCGGCGACCCGTAGGCGTACTCCAGGCCGTACAGCCCGCAGTAGGCCTCCAGCGTGTAGGCCCTGGCCGGATCGGCGAGGTGGGAGGCGGCGGGCTCGGACTTGAGCTTCATGCCCACCGGCATGTGCCGGTCCCACGCGTTCATGGGCCGGCCGAACACCCGGACGTCCAGCCCCTCGGCCTGCGCGTAGGCCGCGACGGAGAGCCCGTAGGGACCCGCGCCGACGACGGCCACATCGAGGGTGTGAGTAAGCATCGCGCTCCATACCTAGAAAGGAAAACCGGCAATATACGAATTACGGCCGGTGAAATCGCACCGTGCGGAGCAGCGTGTGCTTCACCATGCCGAGAAAGGGCTTGAGATCGTCTCCGGAGTACCAGGCGAGCTCGCTGGCGCTCCCCAGGGAGTGGAGCCAGCCGCGCGCGGGACGGGCACCGTCAGGACGCTTCCTGAACTTCCTGAGCAGGTCGTAGTTCTCCACCAGGTACGTCCTGCCGTAGACGGGCACGCACGGCGCGTGCGGCTGGCCCGTCAGGTTCAGGTAGGCGGACCTGACGACGTCCAGGTCGTTGGAGTCGCGGAACAGCCCGAACTGCGCCCCGATCCTGGGATTGAAGTCGAGCAGGTAGAACCGGTCGCTGCGCCGGCAGTACCGGAAGTCCATGTCGACGATCCCGGCGTAGCGCAGGGACGCGGCCATCGTCGTGGCCGTCTCCGCGATCCGCGCGTTGGGCAGCCAGCGGCCCAGCGTGGTGAGCCCGGCCGTGGGCGGATAGGCCCGGTCCTTCCTGCCCGTGCCCCCGAACGCGCAGGTGGAGTCGTCCATGAAGTAGCCGTGGAAGAACCAGTCGGCGTGCGGCGAGGGCGGGATATAGCGCTGCAGCAGCAGCTCCCGCCCCATCCGCGCGGCCTGCTCGTAGATGCCGGCCATGTGCTCGGCCGAGTGGACGAGCGCGGTGCTGCGCAGCCGCGCGTCCTTCGGCGCCGTCCACGGCCGCGCCCACTTGGCGACCATGGGGAACCCGTAGTCGCCAACGGCGCTCTTCACGTCCGCGCCGCTCTTGGCGACCACGGTGTCCGGATGGGATACGCCCAGCTCGGCGCAGATCGTGGCGAGCGCCCGCTTGTCGGCCAGCCGTCCGGGCAGCTCACTGGCCTGCTCGGGCAGCAGGAACGCCGGCGCCAGCCGGTGGGCGTTGCAGGCGATGTTGATCGCGCTGATGTCGTCCATGGCCAGCAGTACGGCGGGCCGCCCGATGCGCTCCGCCGCGGCGAGCAGCGTGCGCACGAACGCCTCCTGGTCGTCGTGCGCCTGGTCCCAGGCGGCGCAGCCGGCGAGGTATTTCGACCGCGCGACGGGAACGCGTTCGCCGTCCAGAACGGCGTGCACGGACACACCCAGCCTTCCCAGCGAGCGGATGGCGGCGAGCGTGCCGTGATGGAATGGATTTCTGTCCATTCTTATGAGCAGGGCGGGGACACGCGTGTCGACAGGGAGTACGTCATCGACGCTCTTTCTGCCGGTGTCACGGGGCTCGCTGCTCACGGATAGTTCCTATCACAGGCTCGATGGGGCCTAATTTCATGACTCCGTTGTTTGTCCTTATTAATTTCTTTAAACTCTCTCGACCTTCATCGGCATATATAGCGACAAACTCCGCATCGAATGCGACATAAGACCCATCAAGCGCATTCTCTTTCGCTGGCTAATGTTCTTGATATGGCTTGAGTGGGAATAGAGGCCGACGATGGGCATGTCGCCTGATTTTGGAGGTGTTGGATGGGTCAGCGGAGGCATCCGCAGCTGCGTGTGTGCTCCGTCCTGATCGCCGGGACACTGCTGGTGGTGGTCGCCACCCAGTGGCCGGCCGGTGGGACGGAGCCCTTGCTGCGGACCTACACCGTTCCCCATCCCACGGCGGCACTGGGTGTCTTCCTGGGCTCCGATGCGCAGGGAGTCGAGCGCATTCCCGACTTCGAGCAGTGGCTCGGCCGGGAGGTGACGGTCGGCAGGACGTATCTGCCGGGCGACACCTGGAGCGCGTTGCGCGGACCCGATTTCATCCTGGAGCCGTGGTCGGCGTGGCGTGCCGCCAAGCCGGATCGCGTCCTGGCCATCAACGTCCCGATGGTGGTGCCGAACGAGGGCGGCCTTTCCGACACGGAGGTGTCCGCCCGGCTGAGGGCCGGGGCCACGGGCGCCTACGACCTCACCTTCCGGCACCTGGCCGACAGGCTCGTGGCCACGGGAGCGTCGGATTCGATCCTCTCGCTCGGCTGGGAGATGAACGGCACGACCTACTCGAGCCGGTGCGCACCGGACCCAGCCGCGTGGAAGGAGTACTGGCGACGGATCGTGACCACCATGAGGTCGGTGCCCGGGCAGCACTTCCGCTTCGACTTCACCGCCAACCGTGGTGTGGACGCCATTCCCTGGTCCGATTGCTATCCGGGTGACGACGTGGTCGACATCATCGGCCTGGACAGCTACGACCAGCCGCCCTCGGGCACCTTCGCCGGCTACATCTCCGAGCCTTACGGACTGCAGTATCACGCCGATTTCGCCGCGGCGCACGGCAAGCAGCTGTCGTTCCCCGAGTGGGGGCTGTTCCGCAACGGCGACCGGCCCAAGTACGTGCGGGACATGCTCGAGTGGATCGACAGCCACAACGTCGCCTACCAGTCGATCACCGACTACTGCCCGCACGGCGTGTGGGAGTGCACGGACAACCCGCAGTCCTCGCTCGCCTACCGCAGGGAGCTCAAGCTCAACGATCCGACGCCGACGCCCTCCGTGCCGAGCGCGCCCCCGATCAAGCCGCCCGCGGACGTGTCCACCACCCCCACGGTGCCCACGCCCACGCCCACCCCCACCCCCACAGAGCCGACGCCCACGGTGTCGACACCCATCGCGTCGACGCCCGCGGGGCCGACGCCCGCTGTGCCAACCCCTTCCGTGAAGGTGCCGAGGGTGTCGGTTCCCCGGGTGCGGTGGACGAAGGCGTGGGCTCCGGCAGCCACGCCCAGTGCGCCCGCTCAGCAGTTGCCCACCCCCGCCCCGGCCCCGGCTGACCTGCAGCGCCCGAGTCCCACGACGCTGCCGCCGCCCAGCACGACGGCTACGAAGGGCGGGGCCTACCGGTAGCCAGGGTCAGCTCGGCCAGCCGGTCGAAGGTCAGCCGGGCGTCGAAGAGCTTGGCGCGGACGGCGGCCGACAACCCCTCGTTCCAGGCGATCATCGGATGGCGCAGCCGCAGGGAGACGGCCTCGGCCAGGGCCCGCTCATCGCCGAAGGTCACCAGCTCGCCGACGTCCCAGGACAGGACCTCCGCCAGGCCTGGGACGTCGAAGGCGACCACCGGCCGGCCGCAGGCCAGCGCCTCGAGCGCGGTCAGCGGCAGCCCTTCCCAGCGGGACGGCAGGACCACGACGTCGCAGGCGGCGTACCAGGGCCGCGGGTCCCGCGTCGCGCCCACGAAGCGGACTCCTGCGGGGGCGCGTTCCCGCAGCGCGTCCGCGAGCTCGCCGTCCCCGACGATCGCCAGCAGCGCCCGCGGGCACCGCGCCGTCACGCGCGGCCACGTGTCCAGCAGGATGTCCTGCCCCTTCTGATGCGTCACCCTGCCCGGACACAGCACCAGCGGCACGTCCTCGGCCAGGCCCAGGTCGCGGCGGGCGCGCGTCCTGCCCTCCAGGCCGACGGGCGGGAAACGCTCCAGGTCGATGCCGTTGCGGATGACGACGAGGTTGCCGCGCAGGCCGCGGGAACGGCCGAGCTCGGCCTCGCCCTCGCCCACGCAGACCAGGGCGTCGGTGAAGGACGTCGCGGCCCGTTCCCAGGCCGTCACCACGCGTTCCATGGCGCCGCGGCAGGGCAGCCACGACCAGCCGTGCGGCTGGAAGATGGTCGGCCACCGCCCGCGCAGGGCCAGCCGCCCCGCCAGTCCCGCCTTGGCGGAGTGCAGGTGGACGACGTCCGGGTCGAGCCGCCTGACCAGGCGGCCGAGCGCTCTGGCCTCGGCCAGGGACGACGGTCCGGGGGAACGGCGGGCCTGCCAGGCCAGGTGGCCGATGCCGGCCTCGGCCAGCCGTTCGCGCAGTGGGCCTTCCGCGGGGGCGGCCACGGTCACGTGCCAGCCGCGCCGCATCTGGTCGGTGGCGGCGGCCACGACGTAGCCCGCCACGCCGCCGTCGGTGGGCTGGGCCACGTGGAGCACGCTCGTCACGGCGGCATCCCTTCAGTGACGGGAACGGATCGCTTCGGCCAGGCTCGGGAAGCGGTGCTTGGCCATCGCCGCCGCGCCCACGCGGCCGCTGGCGGCCCCGGCGTAGAGTGCTGCCCGCCGGGTGCGGCCGAGGATCAGCCGGTGGTTGTCGACGACCACGGCTCCCCACTTGGCCTTGTGCGGCTCGTCCCCGCGCAGCATGCTCAGCGTCGCGAGGCCGCGCTCGGTCGTCTCCCGCAGGCAGTGCCCGAGCACCAGGGCGAACACGTCGATGCTGGTGCGCAGCCGCGGATCGGCGCCGTAGAGGTAGCCGCCGGCGAAGTCCTTGCCGACGAGCGAGAAGTTGGAGGCGACCAGTTCCCCGCCGACGCGGAACTCGGTGAGCGCCGCCTGCCCGGCCGGGATGAGGTCCTTGGCGGAGTGGATGAGGTGGCGGCGGAACTGCGGCTTGAGATGGTCCTTGTTGATGCCGCGCCCCCTCCACTGCAGGCGGTGCAGCCGCAGCAGCTCGTGGACGGCGGCAGGCACTCCGTCGGCCGTGACGGGCGTCGCCGTGACCCGCATCTCCTCGATCTTGCGCAGGGAGCGGCGCAGCTTGCCCGCCGCGCGCCCGCCGATGCGCGCCACGTGCTCCTCCAGCGGCATGGCCGCCATGATCAGGCAGGACGAGGCGGGCACGTACCAGTTGCGTCCCGCCCACCACTCGTGCAGGAGGTCGGCGGCGGAGCCAGGCCGCACCTCGGGGAAGTCGATCACGTCCCAGCCCGGCAGCCGCGCCAGGCCGTCGGCGACCGCCTCCAGGACCTGCTCGCCGGCACTCTCGTCGAGCAGGATGTCGGTGTAGTCGGAGTGCGCCGTCGCGATCGGCGCCAGCACCCGGCATCCCCATCGCCGCCTGCGCATCAGCGGCACGGCGGCCACGAGCCGGTCGGCCCGCCGTACCAGCAGCGTCGTCAGGTCGCCCGGCCTGCCGTACTCCTGCCACCAGGACCCCAGCCAGGCATGGGACTGGAACGGCGTGGCGGTGGCGCACCTGGCGTACAGATCGTCCCAGTCCCGTTGGAGTCGCGGCCATTCGCCGGGGTCGGTGACCACCGCGGCCTGGAGGCTAGGAGTGGACGTCCTCATGCCTGGACTCGCTGCTTGGGCGCGCTCTCGTCGGGGTACTCGCGGGCGGTGGCCCCGCAACGGCACCGGGTACGGCGGGCGGGCAGGACGGGCGAGACGAGGTAGCCGAGCCCGCCGAGCAGCGCGCCCGCCGCGCAGCCGACGGCCAGGTTGAGCGCCAGGCTCGACGACGAGGGCTCCGTGGGCGGCGAGGCGGCCGACAGGCTCGCCAGGCGGACGCCGGTGTCGTCGGCGTGCGAGTTGGCGTAGGAGATGAGCGCCTGGGCGACCTCGTTGGCCTGGACGGAGGCGAGGCCGGGCTGCGGGCCCGTGGCCGACAGGAGGATCATCGGGGCGTCCGGGGACGAGGCGACGCGGATCGCCCGCTGGAGCACGTCGAAGTTCTGCGCGCCGAGGATCGCGGGCTGGGTGACGATCCTGGCGTAGGCCTGGGCGAAGTTCGTGGCCTGCTCGATGTTGGCCTTGTCGTCGGCGACGGCGACCACGTACGCCTCGGCCGTGTAGACGGGCTCCCTCAGCGCCGAGAAGATCAACCCGGCCAGAGCGCCGAGCAGGAGCGCGCCTACCTGAAGCCACCATCTCCTGATCAGGACGACGATTCTCCTGACGTGGTTCATCACTGCTCCCTCTTCGGGCGGGACGTGTGCTGGTGAACTCGGGTGTACAGCGCCTCGATCCGGGCGACATGGTGCTTGATGTCGTAATGCCGAACAGCTGCCGGAACCGGGAACCTCGTTGGCGCGGTTTTGATCAACGCTTGAACGGCCTTGCGGAAGTCGTGCGGCGTCGACGGCGTCCGCCGCGCGGCCGGGGTGTCGAACCCGGCGGGCAGCTCGTCCAGCGCCGGGCAGGCGGCGTAGACGGCGGGCAGCCCGGCGGCCAGCGCCTCGAGCACAGCGAGCCCGAACGTCTCCTCCTGGGACGGAGCGGCGAACACGTCCATGGCCGACAGCAGCGCGGGGATCCTGCTCGACTCTCCTGCGAACACCACCCGCCGCCCGGCCCCCGCCTCGCGGGCGAGCGCGGCCAGGTCGGCGCGGGCCGGGCCGTCGCCGGCCAGCAGCAGGACCACCTCGGGGAGCCCTGCCACGGCTTCGACCAGGACGTCGAACCGCTTGCCCCGCGCCAGCCTGCCCACACCCCCGACCACGACCGCGTCCTGCGGGATGCCGAGCTCCGCCCGCGTCTCCTTCCTGGCCACCGGGTCGAAGGCGAAGGCCGCGTGGTCCAGGCCGTTCGGGATGATCTCGATGCGGGAGGCGGGCACGCCCCACGACCGCAGCCGGCGGGCCGCGGCGGACGACACCGCGACGGTGACGTGTCCGAGCCGTTCGCCGCCGCGAGCCAGCAGCCTGATCGGCTTGGTGATGGCGCGTCCCTCGATGTGGTGCTCGCCGATGGAGTGCTCGGTGGCCACGATCGCGGGCACGCCTGCCAGGCGGGCGGCCAGGCGACCGTACAGGCCGGCTCTGAACAGGTGCGTGTGGACCACGTCGTAGCCGCCCGCGCGCACCAGGCGGGCCAGCGACCCGACCGCGCGCACGTCGCGGTTGCCGCGCATGCCCAGCTCGTGGACCCGTGTCCCGGCGGCCCTGATCTCCCGCGCCACCACCCCGGGGTTGGTGAGCACCGCGACCTCGGTGGGCAGGCCGCGAAGGGCCACCAGGTCGCGCAGCTGCCGTTCCGCTCCTCCGGAGGCCAGCCCGGTGATCACGTGCAGGACCTTCATCTGCCGCGCCCCCAGGCCCACAGGTGGCGGGCGTGCTTGGCGCGCAGCCGCAGCCGGCCGTCCTGCCGGCCGATGTAGGTGCGGGGCATGGCGTAGGCGTCGGCGCGCGGCGGGGCGATGGCGCACGCGTAGCCGTACCCGGCGCGCCTGACCAGCTCCATCGCCTGCTCGTCGACGTGCCCGTAGGGGTAGGCGAACCCGGTCACCTCCCGGTCGAGCAGTTCCTCCAGGGCGACCCTGCTGGCCTTGAGCTCGACGTCGACCTGGTCGGACGGCGCGCCCGTGAGCGACAGGTGGGTCATGGTGTGCGAGCCGACCTCCATGCCCTGGCCGACGACCCACCGCAGCTCCGCGGCGGTCATCAGCGCCTTGCGCGGCCCCTCGGGATCCCAGGCGTTGGACATCCCGACGCGGTCCGCCACGACGAACACGGTCGCGGTGAACCCGTGGCGCATCAGCACCGGCAGCGCCTGCGTCACGAAGTCCGCGTAGCCGTCGTCGAAGGTCAGCCCGACCAGCCCGCGCGCCCTTCCCGCCGCCCGCGCCGCCCGCAGCTCGCGCACGGAGACCCCGCGCAGCCCCCGCCGCGCCAGCCAGGCCAGCTGTACGGTGAAGCGCCGCGGAGACACGGTGATCCGGTAAGGATCGTCGGACACGTCGCCGACGGAGTGGTACATCAGCACCCACGCGGTCATCGGATCCCGCCCTTCTTCCGGAGCGCGACCGAGAGATCGCGCCGTCCGCCGGTGATGACGATCGCGACGGCGAACGCCGCGATCACGGTGAGGCCCCCGCAGCTCACGGTGAGCACCAGGGGAAGGCGGGCGAGCCAGGGCTGCGCCAGCGCCGCGATCACGGCCGCGGCTCCGGCGGCCAGCGTCAGCCTCCCGAGTGTCAGCGTCACCGGCCACCTGGGGAGCACGAGCAGCGGCGGCCCGAGCCGGACCAGCAGGAGCACCGCGCCCAGGCTGATGCCGGCCGCGTTGGCCAGCGCGATGCCCCCGGTCCCGAGCGGCTCGGCCAGCACCGGCGCGAGCGCGCCCGTCACGACCAGGCAGGCGCCCATGGCCAGCGCCGGGTACCAGGAGGGCCGGTCGCCGCAGAAGTACACCCGGCACAGCGCGCCGACGACGACCTGGCCGAGCAGCCCCGGCGCGTACAGCCGCATCGTCCAGGCGGTGGCCTCGGTGTCGGTGGCGGTGAACGCGCCGTGCTCGAGCAGCAGGCGCACCACCTCGGGGGCGAAGACGACGAGGAAGACCGTCGAGACCAGCACCAGGCTGCCCGCCACGACGATGTCGGCGACCACGTGCCGCTGGGCCGCCTGGTGGTCCCGCGCGGCGATGCTGCGGGCCAGCGCGGGGAACGACACGGTGGCGATGATGAGCGAGACCACCATCGGCACCTGAGCGATCTTCTGGGCGTAGTTGAGATAGGAGATCGCCCCCGCGGGGAGCGAGGATCCGACGAACCGCTCGATGAAGATCTGCGCCTGGCGCAGGAGCGTGAACGAGGCGATGGGGACGAATGCGCCGAGCGAGATGGCCGTGGTGGTCGCCGGGCGCATGGGCGCGCCGATGTACCGCAGCACGGCCGGCGCCTGGACCAGCACCATGAGGATGCCGCCCGCCGCCACGCCCCAGGCGACCGCGGTGATCCCGAGGCTGTCGCGGCCCAGCGCGATGAACGTGATGATGGTGGCGTTGTAGGCCAGGTAGATGGCCGCGGGCGGGCCGAACACCTGCCGGGTGCGCAGCGCCGCGCCCAGGTAGCCGGCCAGCCCGAAGGCGGCCACGGTGATCGAGGTGATCTGGGTGCACCGGGTGGCCAGCGCGTGGTCGGCCATCCCCGGCGCCATCAGCTCGACGATCAGCGGCGCCCCGAGCGCGGTGACCACGGTCAGCAGCAGGAACGCCGTCAGCGACCGGGGCAGCGCGCCCCAGACGACCTCGCGGATCGGCCTGCCCTCCTCGAGCCGGCGGCTGAAGGCGGGGATCAGCAGGTACGACAGCGCGCCCTCGATGAGCAGCGGCGCCGCCGTCTCGGGGACGGTCCAGGCCACCATGAACGCGTCGGTGCTCGCGCTGGCCCCGAACATGCCCGCGACCAGGAGGTCCCTGCCGAAGCCGAACATGGATCCGAGCGCCGTCAGGATCATCGTCAGGCTCGCGGCCCACATGAGGCGTCGGGTGCCCGCCGCGACAGGTGCTGCGCTCATCGGATCAGGTCCCTGCCCCCGGAGATCGCCCAGGACAGGACCGCGCCCAGCATGACCGACATGACCACGGTGGGGGTCCCGCCGATGTCGGAGTAGAGGAAGTCGGTCAGCTGCCAGCCCAGGAAGCCGGCCGCGACCAGGCCGGCCGGGGTGCGGCCGGTGCGCAGCGCGCGGATCGACCACACGATGAGCGCCCCGCACAGCAGGCAGAAGGCGGTGATGCCGAGCAGGCCCTGCTCGCTCAGCACGAGCAGGTACATGTTGTGCGGGGAGCGCAGTTCCTCACGCTGGAAGCCGTTGACCGGGTCTTCAGTGTCGCTGCTGGCCGACACCTGCAGCGGCGCGTAGCCGTCGCGGTGGATCACGAATCCCCGCGGGCCCACGCCGAGCAGCGGGTGGTCGCTCCACATGCCGGTGGCCGCCTGCCACAGGCCGTACCGGTCGGTGACGGACTGGTCGGGCTGGGTGGCGGCGTCGGTGATGGACGACAGGCGGTCGGTGAGGGTGTCGGAGCCCGGCACGGTGCCCGCGAGCAGCACGACGGCGCAGGTGCCGACGACGGCCGCGCGCAGCAGGGCCCGCCTGCCGGCGAGTGCCACCATCAGCGCCACGGCCACCGCGCACGCCAGCCAGGTGCCGCGGCTCAGCGAGAACACCAGCGCGGGCAGCAGGACGGCCAGCACCGCGACGGCGGCGGCGCGGCTCCTGCCGCGCGTGGTCAGCGCCACCGCCCCCGCGATGATCGTCCCGTAGCTGACGACGGTGGCCATGCCCATGACGTCGAGCGCGCCGAACGTGCCGACGGCGCGGATGCGCTCGCCCGCGTAGGAGGCCCCGCTGCCGGACAGCGTCTGCCACCATCCGACGACCGCCTGCACGAGCGCCGCCGTGACCAGGGAACCGAGCACCAGCCTGCGGTCGAACTCGTCGCGGACCGCCAGCACCACGGCGAGCGGGACCAGGAAGAAGATCTCGAGGAACCGCACCAGGCCCGGCAGGCCCGCGACGATGTCGGTGGAGGCGAGCGTCGCGGCGCACACCGCGAGCGCCGGCGGGAGGAGCACCAGGACGCGCGGTGAGATCCGCCGGCGGTGCAGGACGGCGCCGAGGCAGGCGGCGGTCACCAGGGCCACGCCCGCCAGGTCGGCGTAGCTGACCTGGAAGGCCGCGCCGGCGTCCGCGCGCTGCTGCGGGACGCAGCTGACCACGGCGGTGAGCGCCGCCAGCAGGCTGGGACGCAGCAGCCGCGCCCGGGGCGGGCGGGCCGCCGGCACCAGGGTGTCGGACGGCAGGCGGGAGGCGGGGATGGTGACGGGCCCCACTACGCGCCCCCGAGCCGCAGCACGCAGACGATCGTCCTGATGATGATCTTGAGGTCGAGGCCGATGGACCACGTCTCGATGTAGTGGTTGTCGAAGCGCGCCCGGTCCTCGATGGAGGTGTCGCCGCGCAGGCCGTGGACCTGCGCCCAGCCGGTGATCCCGACCGGCAGCCGGTGCCTGCGGTCGTAGTGCGCGACCTTCTGCGAGAACTGGTGCACGAAGAAGGGTCGTTCCGGACGCGGCCCCACGATGCTCATGTCGCCCTTGAGGACGTTCCACAGTTGCGGCAGCTCGTCCAGCGACGTCTTGCGGAGGAACTCCCCCACCGGCCCGGTGAAGCGGCCTCGCCCGACCTTCCACTGCGTCGCGGCGTCGTGCGCGGTGGTCGCGGTCAGCGTGCGGATCTTGAGCAGCTCGAAGCTCCTGCCGTCCTGGCCGATGCGGCGCTGGCGGAAGAGCACGCCGGGACCGCCCTCCAGGCGCGCGCCCAGCAGGCACAGCGCCAGCACAGGCGCGGCGAGCACCAGCGCCGACAGCGCGACCGCCACGTCGAGCACCCTCTTGATCCCCCAGTACGGCCGGCGCTGCGCGGGCGGCGTGAGGGCGAGCAGCGGGAACCCCCTGATGTGCCGCTCGACGGGGACGAAGTCCAGGATGGGGTCCCCGGGGACGGGCGCGTACAGGATCCGGCACCCGGTGCCGGCGACCTGCTCCAGCCACGAGCGGGAGGCGGGCAGCCGGCCGGCCAGGATGACCAGGTCGGCGTGCGAGCGCCGGATCGCCCGCGCGCACGCCCCGGCCGAGTCGCCGGCGAACCCGACGGGCACGATGCGGTATTGGGGGTGGTCGAACAGCTCTCGCGCCAGCCGCCGTCCGTGCTCGCTCGAGCCGGCGATGACGGCCCTGCGCCTGCCCCGCCCGGTGGCGGCGCGGAGCAGGCCCATGGCCAGGCAGGCCAGCAGCGCGTAGGTGGCGCCCGCGGCCAGCCACGTGTCACCGTCGACCGGCCGCCCCATCACGGTGGCCTCGGCCGCCAGGCTGATCAGACCGACGCACAGGTGCCTGGACGCGGCGGCCCAGATCGTCAGCCCGGGCCGCCCGGCGCCCGAGAAGCCGTACGCGACCAGGGCGGCCAGCGTGGCGACGACGACGTCGACGTCGGGCGAACCCCAGATCGTCATCGCCGCGACCATGCAGGCGGACACTCCCAGCAGGCGCAGGACGGTGGGCACGAGCCGATGGGGGCCACTGACCGGACGGGCGGCAGCGACCTGAGCCTCGCCGTCCAGCGCACCAACGGTCGGATCACTCGTGCCAACCGATGCGGCCATCTTGCCTCCAGTCGTTTTGACAGCCTGATGAGGCGGGTCTCGGGTAGTCGGCGATTACTCGGGGAGCGGATGCTTTTCAGGGGTCAGCCGATTTCCATTCCCGAGCACACCAAGATCGCCTCGATGTTACGCAGTCGAATGCCCACGAACGCGCACGCGGGCGCCGAGTCACGTTCAGATGCAGGCAAATTTTTCGCCGTTGATCCACGCGCAATTGATGGCCGTCGCGGTCTCGCTGGCACCTTGCGTTGGTTTCTGCGCTTTGTCGGCCCGAAAAAGAGTGCATACGCCACCTGAGCGAGAAGTCCAGACAAGTCGCTCGACAGGCTCGATGTAGGGCGATGGGTGGTTCATCCGGAAAGCGGCGGGTGCTCGCCCCGTCGGGCCCACGGGATTATCGGTCGATGACCGGATCCACGGTGTACGCCGGAATGACCGCCGTCACCCGGGAAATTTCCACCTTAGTCCTTCTTTCGATTCGAGCCGCATTGTTGAAGTGCCGAATCGTAATCATTTTCAAAACCAGCGCCCTTGGAGTTTTACGGGCAGCGTTCAGGGCTCTCGTCCGGTGATACAAAAGCCTCAGTAGCTCGGTCGTGACCCGTGCCAGGTGTGGTGCCCACAGCGCGTGCGTCGCGGCTTTCGGAAGTTTTCGTTTCGCAGCGCGACGCTCAATTCGACGGCTGCGATCGATCCGCCGGAAAGGCAATCATGAATCGTCTCATCAAGTCGTCCGCCATCGCTGTCGTATCACTGGGCCTGGCCGCCGCGCTGGCCGGTCCCGTGCTGGCGAAGCCTGGCCCCGCGAACGCGACGGACCCGCTCAGCCAGTTGCTCGGCACCTCAGACACCGGTGGCGCGCTCCTCAGCCAGGGCCAGAGCCCGCTGATGTCGGTGGCCACGCCCTTCAACCAGATGACCGAGGGCAAGGACCCGCTGGACGGGACCCTGCGCACCTTCGACAAGGCCGCCCAGTCGCTGGACGGGACCGCGCAGATCCTGCCGCAGAACGACCTGCGCAACGGCCTGCCGGTTTCCGACGTCGCCGGCATGGCGGGCGTGCAGACGCTGCCCGGCACGCCGATCACGCAGGCCACCACCGCTCCGTTCACCTTCTCCCTGCTCGACGGCCGCCAGGTCGTGGGGGTGCGGGAGGACGAGGAGCCCGTGCCCGGCATGTTCAGCGCGGTCTCCGGCCGCGCCGGCAGGGCCGCGCACGCTCCCCAGCTCCAGGGCGTGACCGCGAACACCGCGGGCCAGGCCTACGACCGCCTGGCGACCACCACCGGCCAGCTGGGCGGCGTGACCCATACGCTGGCGAACGCTGCCCGCGCCGTGTCGGCCGAGAACACCCTGGGCGGATCGCTGGAGGCCACCAGATCGGCGATGCCGGAGGTCCTGTCGACCGAGCTCGCCCCCGCGCTGGGCACGCCCGAGAGCCGTCGGTCGATGCGCGCCTTCGACGAGATCGCCCCGCTCGTCGAGGGCACCCCCGCGTTGCGGGGTGCCCTCGGCAAGGCAGCCGACCCCACCGCCGCGCTGACCAGCCTGACCGGCACCCGCTGACCCCGGTCGGACGCGAACGCAGACTCCCGATGCGCTGGTGCCGCCCGTCGGGCGCCGCGCGCGTCCGCCCATGAGACATGCGCCTGGACTTCCACGTCCAGGCGCTTTTTCATGCGGCAAATATCCGCAAATGCCGCTTTAATATTAACGGGCGATCGTGGGTACGAGTCGCCCTATGATGCGTTCTTTCGGGGGGACAAAGAGAGTCATTCACATATTCACCGCAGCAGCCCTCGCTTTCCCTGCGACAGCCGGTACGGCAGAGCACAGGCTGCCCATAGACCTGACATCTCACGAAACCGCCCAGTACAACGTCGAGCACACACCCGGCGGCCTCACGCTGTCCGGGACGCCCTCCGCACAGGGCTTCTACGTCAGCCCGCCGACGCCGACACCGTTTCCCGCCATGAGAATCCGCGCCACGGCGTCGGCTACCAGGCCCACGGGAACAGGAGCCCTGCTGGAGCTGCGCGGACTGTCGGTATCCGGCCACTGGACGGAATGGCGCGCGGCGACCTCCGACTCGGCCGTGGTCCAGCTTCCGGAATACATCCGGTCGGTCCAGGCGAGAATCACCTTTTCCGCCAAGGATCACGCCGGCAAACCGGCGGTCGTCTCGCTGTACGTTTCCCCGCGGGGAGGCCCCGATCCGCGCCCGGAACGGCAGGCGAACCCCGAACCGTTCAGCGCCCGCGTTTACGCCACCCGCATCGGGCTCGTGGGCGAGCACACGGCCAACGGCCACGTGATCCGCCGCAGGGACAGGTTCGCGTCGCTGCCTTCCCGCCGAGGGCTGAATTCCGACGACAAAACAAACGACTACGTCGTCGAAATCTGCTATTCGCGGACAAATCGCTGCGCAAGGGCCCCGGTGTGGGACGTCGGCCCGTGGAACATCCGCGACGACTACTGGAACCCGCCCGCCACCCGCGAGATGTGGCAGGACCTGCCGCAGGGCACGCCCCAGGCGCAGGCCGCCTACGCCGACGGCTACAACAAGGGCAAGGACGAGCGCTCGCGCAAGGTGCTGAACCCGGCCGGCATCGACCTGGCCGACCGCGTGTTCCTGCGCGACCTCGGCATGACCGGCAACGACTGGGTCACGGTCACCTACCTGTGGACCGCGCCGGCGACCGACGACCGCTAGCGGCGGAACTCGAGCCCGTCGAAGTCCCCGGACGACCGCCACCCGTCGATGTAGGCGAAGTAGGCCATCGCGCCCTCCGGATAGCCCACGTTGACCCAGGCGCGCAGCCCGGCGTCCTGGCCCTCGTTGTTGTAGTAGCCGGGCGTGCACTCCTGCGAGCCGAGCAGCCCGCCCCGGTTGGTGAGCAGCAGGTCCATCCACGCCCGCTGGGCCTGCTCGCTGACCTCGACCTCGCGGTACCCCTGGGCCAGGGCGTGCTTGACGATCACGGCGATCGTCCTGCCCGCCTCGGTCAGGTTGTGCGGGATGTTCGAGATCAGGTTCGCGCCCTGGAAGGGCTGCACGAAGAAGGCGTTGGGGAAGCCGCGGGTGTGGATGCCGTGCAGAGTGCGCATGCCCTCGGCCCAGTCCGCGGAGAGCGTGACGCCGTCGCGCCCGGTCAGGTCGTATCCGGCGCGCCGGGTGTAGTCCGTGCCGACCTCGAAACCGGAGGCGTAGATGAGGCAGTCGACCTCGTACTCCACGCCCGCCACCACGACCCCGGTCTCGGTGATCCGCTCCACGCCCTTGCCGTCGGTGTCGACCAGGTGCGCCGCGGGCAGGTTGTAGGCCTGCAGGTACTCGTCGTGGAAGCACGGCCGCTTGCACAGCTGCCGGTACCAGGCCTTCAGCCGCCGCGCGGTCTCCGGGTCCTCGACGACGGCGTCGACGCGGGCGCGGATCTCCTCCATCTTCTCGAAGTCGGAGTCCTCGAAGGCCGCCAGCATCCTGACGAGGGTCCGCTCCTCAGGGGCCAGCGCGCCGATCCGCTCGCGGACGCGGCTGGCGATGTCGGTCCACCCGTCCATCACCAGGTCCTCGGTGGCCGCGCCGCCGGCCTGGTTGGCGGTGAAGTTCTCCAGCCAGCGCCGCTGCCAGCCCGGCGTGGCGATCAGGGCGAACCACTCCGGATCGGTCGGCCGGTTGTCGCGCACGTCGACCGAGGAGGGGGTCCGCTGGAAGACGTACAGCTTCTCGCACACGCGCGCCAGGTGAGGCACGCACTGTACGGCTGTCGCCCCCGTGCCGATGATGCCCACCCGCTTGTCCCCGAGCCGGTCGAGCGGCGCCCCCGAGGGGTCTCCCCCGGTGTAGGCGTAGTCCCAGCGGCTGGTGTGGAAGGAGTGCCCGCCGAAGGTCTCGATGCCCGGGATCCCCGGCAGCTTGGGCACGTGCAGCGGCCCGATGCCCATGGCGACGAACTGGGCCGTGAAGGCGTCGCCGCGGTCGGTGCGCACGATCCAGCGGGAGCGGCCGTCGTCCCATTCCAGGCTCTGGACCTCGGTGTGGAACAGGGCGTTGTCGTACAGGCCGTACTGCTTGCCGATGCGCTGGCAGTGCTCGAGGATCTCCGGGCCGTGCGCGTACTTCTCGCTCGGCATGTGGCCGGTCTCCTCCAGGAGCGGCATGTACACGAACGAGGCGGTGTCGCACTGCGCGCCGGGGTAGCGGTTCCAGTACCAGGTGCCGCCGAAGTCGCCGCCCTTCTCGACGATGCGCACGTCGTGGATGCCCGCCTCCTTCAGCCGTGCCCCGGTCAGCAGACCGGCGAAGCCGCCGCCGACGAAGGCGACCGTCACGTGGTCGGTCTTGGGCTCCCGCTCGGCCCTGGGCGTGTGGGGGTCGTCCAGGTAGTGCGCCAGCCGCCCGGTCGGGCGCAGGTACTGGTCGTTGCCGTCGGGGCGGAGGCGCTTGGCGCGCTCCTCGGCGTACTTGCGGCGGACGGCGTCCTTGTCGAGGGCCATAAATTCAGAATGGCATTCGAGAATCTTGTTCGGCAATACTGGGCTCATGAAGGCCGTCCAGTTTCGGGCATCGGGCAGGGCGCCCGAGGTCGTCGACATCCCCCGGCCGGAGCCCGGCCCGGGGCAGGTGCTGCTGCGGGTGACCGCGGCCGGTGTGTGCCATTCGGACATCACGATCATGGGCTGGCCCGCCGAGCAGTTCCCGTTCCCGCTGCCGATGACGCTCGGCCACGAGGGCGCCGGCACCGTCGCCGAGGTCGGCGACGGGGTGACGGGCGTGCGCGTGGGCGAGGCGGTCGCCGTCTACGGCGCGTGGGGGTGCGGCCGCTGCCCCAAGTGCGCCGTGGGCAAGGAGAACTACTGCCTGTACGCCGGGGAGCTCGGGATCATGTCGCCGGGGCTGGGCGGGCCGGGCGCCATGGCCGAGTACCTGCTCGTCGACAGCGACCGGCACCTGGTGCCGCTGGACGGGCTCGACCCGGTGCACGCCGTTCCGCTGACCGACGCGGGCCTGACCCCGTACCACGCGATCAAGGGCTCGCTGCCCAAGCTCGTGCCGGGTTCGACGGCCGTCGTCATCGGCGCGGGCGGGCTCGGGCACCTGGCCGTCCAGCTGCTGCGCGCCCTGTCGCCGGCCCGGGTGATCGCGCTGGACGTCAGCGAGGACAAGCTGGCGCTGGCGAGCGAGGTCGGCGCGCACGAGGCGATCCCGTCGGACGAGCAGTCCGCCCAGGCGGTGCGGAGGCTGACGGACGGCAGGGGCGCCGAGGCGGTCTTCGACTTCGTGGGCGCCCAGTCGACCGTGACCCTGGCGGGCGCGTGCGCCGCGGCCGAGGGCGACGTGGTGGTCGTCGGCCTGGGCGGCGGAAGCCTCGGGGTCGGGTTCGGCACGCTGGCGCACGAGGTGTCGGTCCGGGCACCGTACTGGGGAAGCAGGAGCGAGCTGATCGAGGTGCTCGACCTGGCGCGGGCCGGGGCGATCTCCGTGCACACCGAGACCTACCCCCTCGACCAGGCGCCGCTGGCCTACGAGCGGCTCCACGAGGGGGCGGTCCGCGGACGCGCGGTGATCCTGCCCTGAGGACGGGCGAGCGATGATCGGGCCATGACCCACCCTCCGGTTCGGGCCGCGATCATCGCTCTGTCCCCGGGTCAGGCGACCTCGACGCTCTCCAGGATGGCGAGCGCGTCGGGCACCAGGACGGCGGCCGAGTAGTACGTGGTGACCAGGTAGGAGACGATCGCCTTCTCGTTGATGCCCATGAAGCGCACGGACAGGCCGGGCTCGTACTCGTCCACCAGCCCGGTGCGGAAGAGCCCGACGACGCCCTGGTTGTGCTCGCCCGTGCGCATGGCCATGATCGAGCTGACGCCCTTGTCACTGACGGGGATCTTGTTGCACGGCAGCATCGGCACGCCGCGCCAGGCGGGCACGTGCTGGCCGTTGACCTCCGCGCTCTGCGGGTAGACGCCGCGGGCGCTGCACTCGTGGGCGAAGGCGGCGATGGCCTTGGGGTGGGCCAGGATGACCGACGGCTCCTTCCACACCTGGGCCAGCAGGTCGTCCAGGTCGTCGGGGGTGGGCGGGCCCGTGCGGGTGTGGATGCGCTGCTTGAGGTCGGCGTTGTGGAGCAGGCCGAAGTCGGTGTTGTTGACCATCTCGTGCTCCTGGCGCTCGCGCAGCGCCTCGATGGTCAGCCGCAGCTGCTGCTGCGTCTGGTTCATCGGCTCGTTGTACAGGTCGGCGACGCGGGTGTGCACGCGCAGGATGGTCTGGGCGACGCTCAGCTCGTACTCGCGCGGGGCCAGCTCGTAGTCCACGAACGTACCGGGCAGCGTCGGCTCTCCGGTGTGGCCGGAGGCCAGCGCGATCTCCGGGTCGTCCGCCGCGGCTCCCGCGACGTGCGTCCGCAGGCTCTCGACCTGGTCGATGAGCTCGCCGTACTGGGCCCTGGAGAGCACCAGCACGGTGACCGGGGTGACGGTCCTGACGGTGTAGTCCCAGTTGCCCTCGGGGCCGCCGAGCGCCTGATCGCCCAGATGGTCGCCATCGGCCAGCACGCCGAGCGAGGCCTGCTTGCCGTACGCGCCCTCGCCGATCTTGCTGACCTTGCCGTGGGCCACCAGGATGACCTCGTTCACGGGTGACCCCGCCTCGACGATGACCTCGTCGGGGCCGTACTCGCGCTGCACGAACAGCGTGGCCAGCCTGGCCAGCACGTCGGCGTCGTCGTAGCCGCGCAGCGGGGGCAGCTCGGACAGCTCGGCGGGGATGACCCTGACCTGGGCGCCGGTGTTGGTGAAGGTCACCCGGCCGTCGCCCAGCTGGTAGGTGAGCCGCCGGTTGACCCGGTAGGCGCCGCCGATGGCCTCGACCCAGGGCAGCACCTTGAGCAGGTGCCTGGAGGTGATCTCCTGCATCTGGGGCGGGGTCTTCGTGGTCGTCGCCAGATTCCTGGCGGCCTTGGTACCGAGGCTCAGCGGGCTCTCGTCGGGCATGATCAACTCCGATCTCTGTTAGCGGGTCCGGCGCGTCAGCACGTCGGCGAGCACGGTCATGGCGGTGTGGGTACCGGGGTGTACGGGGCTGGAGCGCAGCTCGCGGATCGCCTTCTCGACCAGCAGCTCGATCATCGATTCGACGTGGGCGAGCGCGCCGGTCTCGGCGATGATCTGCCGCAGCGTGGCCGCGTGCTCCTCGTCGAGCGCGGGGTTGCCGTGCCACAGCCGCAGCTCGCGGCGCTGGGCGGGCGTGCAGCCCGCCGCGGCGTGGGCGATCAGCACGGTCTGCTTGCCCTCGCGCAGGTCGTCGAGGTTCGGCTTGCCGGTCGCGGCGGGCTCGCCGAAGACGCCGAGCACGTCGTCGCGCAGCTGGAACGCCTCGCCGAGCGGCAGGCCGAAGCGCGAGTAGGCGGCCAGCACCTCGGGCCCGGCCCCGGCCAGCGCGCCGCCGATCTGGAGCGGGCGCTCGACGGTGTACTTGGCCGTCTTGAACCGGATGACGGTCAGGGCCTGCTCGACGCCGGGATCCTCGCGGTGGTGGGCCAGGATGTCGAGGTACTGCCCGGCGAGCACCTCGGCCCGCATCAGGTCGAACAGGGCGCGCACCCGCGGGTCGGCGACCTCCGACAGCAGCTCGTCCGCCCAGGCCTGGACCTGCGCGCCGAGCAGGATGGCGGCGGCGTGCCCGAAGACCTCACCGCGCCGGGCCAGCGCCCGGTGGACCGTGGGGCGTCCGCGGCGCAGCACGCTGCCGTCGATGACGTCGTCGTGGATGAGCAGCCCGGCGTGGTAGAGCTCGAGCGCGGCTCCCGCGGTGATCGCGGCGCAGTCGTCGTCGCCGCCGGCGCCGCGCCAGCCCCAGTAGCACAGGATCGGGCGGATGCGCTTGCCTCCGCAGGTGACGAACTCGTGCAGCAGCCGGTATCCCTCGGCGACGCCCGGATGGGCGACGGGGACGGGGTGGGCGTCGAGGAAGGCGGCGAGCCTGTCGTCGACGCGCCGTCGGACGTCGGCCGTGATCTCCCGGGTCGTGGACTCAACGATGTCGGCCGTCATGGCCGGCCTCCCTCGCCGCCGAACCGATCTTCTCAACAGAAAGTTACGTGCCGGGTACGGAAAGTCGATCGCGGGTTCCGACAATCGGAACCTCATCGGCTCTTGAGAAGTGCCAGCGCCATCTGGTCCGCGGCATGCCGTACGGCGCCGCCCAGCTTGCCCAGCGGGACGCCGGCGGCCGGGGCCGCGACGCCGATGGCCATGCGCACCTCGCCGTCGGGGCCGAACAGCGGCGCCGCGGCGCACACGACCCCGTCGACGAACTCCTCCCGCGAGTAGGCAACGCCGTCCCGCCGGACCGTCTTCAGCTCCTGGTCGAGCAGGTCGGGACGGATGATCGTGCGCCCGGTCATGCGCTGGAGCGGTCCACGGAAGGCCGCGCCCCTGAGGTCGACGGAGAAGGCGAGCAGCACCTTGCCCACGGCGGTGCAGTGCAGCGGGGCCCGGTCGATGCCGTCGGAGCGCGACCGCACGCGGTTCTCGCCGTAGATCCGCTCGACGTAGTGCGCCTCGATGCCGCGCAGCACGGCCAGGTTCACCGTCTGCCTGGTGGCCTCGTACAGGCGGACCAGGTGGGGCAGCACCAGCCGCCGGCTGAACGGCATGCGCCGGCCGACCAGGACATAGTCGCCTCCGGAACGCCGGATGAGGCCGCGCCGTTCCAGCACGCTGAGCAGCCGGTGGGTGGTCGTCTTGGGCAGTCCTGTGGCGCGCGACAGTTGGGTGAGGCTCATCGGCCTGGCCTGTGAGGACAGGCAGTCAAGCAGCTCGATGCCTCGCTCCAGGCTGCCGAGAGCGGCCGGGCGCTGCACTATCTCGATCATGTCCCCCCCGGGTTGACCGGCGTTTACCGCACCCATGACTACCCTGGGTGTTTCGTTGCTACACACAGCGTGCGGGTCCGATTAATGGAACACCTCGCTTTACGCTGAGTCCATCTCTCGTAGCGTTGCGTATAGATGATCTCGAGCCCCCGTTGAGGTGACCCTGTGCCCGATACCCGGCTCAGCCTGGGGACCCAGGCCGCGCGCAAGCTGGCGACGACCACCAAGACGCCGCCCCAGATGCAGGAGATCAGCCCGCGGTGGCTGCTCAAGGTGCTGCCCTGGGTCGAGGTCCCCGGCGGCGCGTACCGGGTCAACCGGCGCCTCAGCTACCTGATCGGCGACGGGCGGCTGAGCTTCGAGCAACTGGGCGGCGTCACCAGGGTCGTACCCGCGGAGCTGGGCGAGCTGCCGCTGCTGCGCGCGTTCGGCGATCCCGAGGTGCTGGCCGCGCTGGCCGGCCGATGCGAGCAGCGCACCGCCGAGCCGGGCGAGGTCCTGGCCGAGCAGGGCACCGACGCCGACGCGGTGCACCTCATCGCGCACGGCAGGGTGACCAGGTCGGGCCCCGGCGCCTACGGGCAGGAGGTCGCTCTCGGCGTCCTGGCCGACGGCGAGTTCTACGGCGACAGGGCGCTGGTCACCGAGTCGCAGTGGCCCTTCACCGTGCGCGCCACGACCAGGGTCGTCCTGCTGACGCTCTCACGCGCGGCCTTCCAGCAGGTGCTCGCCCAGTCCCCCGCGCTGCGGGCGCACGTCGAGACGTACCTGAACGCGCACACGCACGAGCAGAACAAGTACGGCGAGGCCGCGATCCACATGTCGTCAGGCCATTCCGGCGAGCCCGTGATCCCCGGCACGTACGTCGAGTACGAGGCCGCGCCCAGGGAGTACGAGCTGAGCGCCGCCCAGACCGTCCTGCGCGTGCACACCCGGGTGACGGACCTCTACAGCGAGCCGATGAACCAGCTCGACCAGCAGCTGCGACTGACGGTCGAGGCGCTGCGCGAGCGCCAGGAGCACGAGCTGGTCAACAACCGGGACTTCGGCCTGCTGCACAACGCCGACTTCCGCCAGCGCATCCACACCCGCACGGGCCCGCCCACCCCCGACGACCTGGACGACCTGCTCGCCCGCCGCCGCAAGACCAAGCTCTACCTGGCACACCCCAGGGCGATCGCCGCCTTCCACCGCGAGTGCACCAGCCGCGGCGTCTACCCCGGCACGGTCGAGGTGGACGGCAGGACCGTGAACGCCTGGCGGGGCGTGCCGATCCTGCCCTGCGACAAGATCCCCATCACCGCCCAGGGCACCACCTCGATCATCGCGATGCGCACCGGCGAGGAAGACCGCGGCGTGATCGGCCTGCACAGGACCGGGATCCCCGACGAGTACGCCCCCTCCCTTTCCGTGCGCCGGCTCGGGATCACCGACAAGGCGATCGCGCAGTACCTGGTCACCGCCTACTACTCCTGTGCCGTTCTGGTCCCGGACGCCCTCGGCGTCCTGGAGTCGGTTGAAATCGCCTGAAAGGAAGCCCGCGATGTCCATCCTGACCACCGCGTACCAGCACTCCATCGCCGACTACTGGAACAAGGAGGAGAACCCGGTCAACCTCCGGCTCGGGGACGTGTCAGGCACCTACCACCACCATTACGGCATCGGCGCGGTCGACTGGTCGGTTCTCGGCGGCCCGGAGGAGCGCATCATCGAGGAGATGCACCGCCTGGAGACCGCGCAGGCGGACCTCCTGCTCGACCACCTCGGGGTGATCGAACCCTCGCAACGCCTGCTCGACTCGGGTTCGGGCCGTGGCGGCACCAGCTTCATGGCCAACCAGCGCTTCGGCTGCCACGTCGACGGCATCTCCATCTCGCAGAAGCAGGTCGACTTCTCCAACGACCAGGCCCACAGGCGCGGCGTGAGCGACAAGGTGCGCTTCCACTTCCGCAACATGCTCGAAACCGGCTTCGAGACGGGCAGTCTCAACGGCATCTGGAACAACGAGAGCACGATGTACGTCGACCTGACCAAGCTGTTCGCCGAGTACGCCCGCATCCTGGCCCCCGGCGGCCGCTACGTCTGCATCACCGGCTGCTACAACGACGTCTACGGCCACCCGTCCAAGGCCGTCAGCCAGATCAACACCCACTACATCTGCGACATCCACCCACGTAGCGCTTACTTCAAGGCGATGGCCGACAACCGCCTCGTCCCGATCAACGTGATCGACCTGACCGAGGCCACGATCCCCTACTGGGAGCTGCGCGCCCAGTCCTCCGTCGCCACCGGCATCGAGGAGGCGTTCCTGAGCGCCTACAAGGACGGCAGCTTCCACTACCTCCTCATCGCCGCCGACCGCATCTGACCCGACTCGCGAAAGGTACGGCATGCGTCCCCCCTCCGTGGATTCGCTCCTCTCCCCGTCGACGGCCCCAGAGCAGGTCACAGGATCGGTGACCCTGTTTCCTGAGGCACTCGAGCGGGTGCTGTCCGGACCCACCGGTCTCGGCAGCGGGGTCGCGCACCTGCCGGGTGCGCGCAACCTCGCGGCTCCGCTGGTCTTCGCGCCGCGACCGTGGGGGGACGGGACGCTGCCCCCGCTGTACTGCCCGCTCACGGTCCGCGTCGACGACCGGCTCGGCGAGGAGGTCAACGAGCTGCTCGTGGCCTGGGCCGAGGGGATCGGCCTGCACGAGGGCCGCATCGACATCTTCCGCAAGACCGGGTTCGGGCGGCTGGCCATGCTCACCCACGCCGAGACCGACGACCCCGACCGGCTGCTGCTCGCCGCGCAGATGAACGCGGCGTGGTGGGCGTGCGACGACTACTACGCCGACGAGACCGACCTGGGCGCCGACCCCGACCTGCTGGGCGGCAGGCTGGCGCTCGCGGTCTCGGCGATGGACCCGCCGCCGCCCGCCGACGAGTTCACCGACCAGCTCGACGAGCAGCTGTGCGCCGATCCCGTCCTGGTCGCGCTGACCTCCGCCACCGAGCGCGTCGCCCGGCACGCCACCTCCGCCCAGCGGATGCGCGTGTGCAACACCTCATTCCAGATGTGGGCTATCTGGAACGCCTACGCCTCCTGGCGGCGCGGCGACGAGCCCGTGCCCGCCTGGCGCTACCTGGCCGCGCGGCAGCATGACAGCTTCTACACCTCGATGACGCTGATCGACATCGTGGGCGGCTATGAGCTGCCGAGCGAGCTGTTCCACTCCCGGCGCGTCCACACCGCCGTCATGCGGGCCGGCACCGCCGCCGTGCTGGTCAACGACCTGTACTCGGCGATCAAGGAGAGCGCCGACGAGTCGCCCGACTGCAACCTCGTCCTGCTGGTGGCGGCCGAGCGGGGCTGCTCGCTGAGGGAGGCGGCCGAGCGCGTCATCCAGCTGCACAACGACACCGTGCACGCCTTCGAGAACGACTGCCACGAGCTGCGGTCGGTGCCTTCGCTCGAGCTCCAGCGCTTCCTGTGGGGAGTCGGCGCGTGGCTCGGCGGCGGGTTCGAATGGCACGCCACCACTGGTCGCTACACGCTCACCCCGCCCTAGACCCTGCCGTCAGACGTTGTCCCAGATCCGGCCGTCGCCCAGCTCGATGGGGACGCCGACGAGCGAGCCGTACTCGGTCCACGAGCCGTCGTAGTTGCGCACGTCGGGGTGGTCGAGCAGCTCGTGCAGGACGAACCAGGTGTGCGCGGAGCGCTCGCCGATCCGGCAGTAGGCGATCACGGGCCCGTCCTGCTCGCCGTACAGCTCGCGCAGGTCGTCGTCGGCCTTGAAGGTGCCGTCGGCCAGGCAGGCGCGTGACCACGGGACGTTCACCGCCGACGGGATGTGGCCGGGGCGCTGGGCGCTCTCCTGGGGCAGGTGGGCGGGGGCGAGGAGGCGGCCGGTGTACTCGTCGGGCGAGCGCACGTCGATCAGCCGGGCCTTGCCGATCGAGGCGAGCACGTCGTCGCGCAGGGCGCGGATGTCGCCGCGCGGCTCGTCGGCGACGTAGGCCGTGGACGGCCGCTCGGGGACCTCGGTGACCAGCGTGCCGCCCTCCAGCTCCCACTTCATCCGGCCGCCGTTGAGCAGCCGCACGTCGGGGTGGCCGTAGATCTTCAGGTACCAGTAGGCGTAGGCGGCGAACCAGTTGTTGTTGCCGCCGTACAGCACCACGGTGTGGTCGCGGGCGATGCCCTTGGCCGACATCAGCCGCTCGAACCCGGCCTTGTCCACGAACTGGCGACGGACGGGGTCCTGCAGTTCCTTCGTCCAGTCGAGCCGGACCGCGCCGGTGATGTGGCCGCGGTCGTAGGCGGTGGTGTCCTCGTCCACCTCGACCAGCACGACGCCGGGGTCGTTCAGGTGTGCCTGCGCCCAGTCGATGTCGACCAGTGCCTTGTCTCTGCTCATACCGGTCAGCCTGGCGGGCGGACATTGACGTCTCATAAGCGTGCGACCTGAGTAGGACGTGATCGTGGACATTAGGTCGATGTGCCGCACGGGGTCCTGCTTCGACCATGGGCGGATGGAGATCGTACTGGTGGCCGGCGCCCTGGTGCTGGTGGCCGCCCGGTGGCTGCCCGGCCCCTGGCGCCCGCGCGTCATGGTGGGCGGCGGGGTGGTCGTGGTGGCGAGCGCCGTGGTGATGTTCGTGGACGGGTTCCGGTGGCAGCTGCTGCCCGTGCTGGCCGGGGCCGCGCTCGCAGCGGTGTGGCGGGGCAGGGTCATCGGGGCCGTGGTCTGCGCCGGGCTGGTCCTGGCGGGCGCGGGGGCCGCGTGGGCGCTGCCCGCGCCCGGCTTTCCCGAGCCGTCGGGCGCGTACGCGGTGGGCACCACCATCACGCAGTGGACCGACCCGGATCGCGGCGAGGACGCCACACCGGACCCCGGCGACCGGCGCACGGTGGTCGCGCAGCTCTGGTATCCGGCCAGGAAGACGGACGGGCCCGGCGCGCAGTACATGGGACGGACCGAGCGGGAGGCGGGCGTGGTCGCCGGCGGCCTGGCGGCCTACCTCGGGGTGCCGGCGTTCGCGCTCGACGAGCTGCCCCGTGCCCACAGCCACGCCGTGTTCGACGCCCCGGTCGCCGACGACGGCGAGCGCTACCCGGTCGTCCTGTTCTCACCCGGCCTGGGCGGCGTGCGCACCCAGAACACGGCCTGGGCCGAGGAACTGGCCAGCCGCGGCTACGTGGTGGCCGCCCTCGACCACCCCTACGACTCGGCCATCGTCACCCTGGCCGACGGCCGGGCCGTCCGCACCCGGCTGAAGGCCACCGGCGACCGGGCCGAGGACGAGCGCAGGGCCGCCACCTGGTCGACCATCAGGGCGGCCGACCTGAGCTTCGCCCTCACCCGGCTCGAGCGGATCGAGGGCCCGCTGTCGGGACGGCTGGACACCGGCAGGGCCGCCGTCACGGGACACTCGATCGGCGGCAGCGCCGCGCTGCAGGCCGCGCGGCAGGATCCCCGGTTCGCGGCCGTCATCGACCTGGACGGCTATCCGCACGACCCGGCGCCGCGGCCGTTCCGCCAGCCGGTGCTCGCGCTCACCCACGACGTCAGGCCCGGTGAGCAGCCGAACTACCTCCCGCGCCTGTCACAGGTCCTCGCCCTGAGCACGGCGCGGGCCTACCGCCTGACCGTGCCCGGCTCGGCCCACCTCACCTTCACCGACGCGCCGCTCTACCTGCCGCCGCTGCCCTCACTGGCCGGCTCGCTCGGCCGCACCGGCGCCCTGCGCGTCACGGCCGGCGCCACGACCGCCTTCCTCGACGCCACCCTCCGCGGCAAGCCGGGCGACCTGTCCAAGACCCTGTCGCCGTACGGCCGGCTCACCACGACACCCTGAAGCAGGATGCGGACTCGTCCACCTATGCGCCCGAAAAGCATCAAAAGCCCTAATCAGGGCATATTTTGCAGAATGAGTGACTCATCACCGGCCGACGTCGAATCGGCCGCGCACCGCATCGACAGCGACGAGGCGGACGCCGACAAGCGCGACGTCGCCGTCGTCGCGGACGCCACCGCGGCACCCGACCCGCCCGAGGATCCGGACGGCGAGGACCGCGGCGACCCCGCCAGGGCCGTCCAGCGGGAGCTCCTGTGGGACTCGGCCCTGGCCACCTCGCGCCTGGACGAACTCCTCCCGCACGACCTGCGCTGACCGGCGCCGGCCTCAGCGTCGGGCGAGCTGGCCCGCGCGCCGGATGGCGGCCTCCACGGCCTTGCGGACGGCGTGGTCGACCGAGTGGTGGCTGAGTGCCTCGAAGGCGGCCTCGCTGGTCCCGCCGGGAGTCCTGGCCTGGTCGACCAGCTCGGCGGGCGCCTTGCCCGTCTTGAGCAGGGCGGCCGCGCCGGTCAGCGCCTGGGCGGCGAGCAGGTGGGCGTCGGCGACCGGCAGCTCGTGCTGCAGCGCGACCGTCTCGATGGCGCCCGCCAGGTAGGCGGCGAACATCGGCCCGGAGCCTGCGATCGCGGTGACCGTGTCCTGGGCGTCCTCGGGCACCTCGATGACGGCGCCGAGCCGCTCGAACAGCCTGCGCACCACGGCGACGTGGACCGGCGTGGCGGAGTGGCCCGGCGTGATGGCGCTCATCGCCTCGCCGACCCGGGCGGCGGTGTTGGTCATCACCCGCACCACCGGGTTGGCCCGCGACAGGTCCGCCTGGATCACGCTCGTCGGGACGCCCGCGGCCAGGCTGACCACGATGGCGTCGGGGGCCAGAGCGGGGCCGATCTCCCTGGCCACGGTCTCGACCCGATCGGGCGGGACCGCGAGCAGCACCAGGGAGGCGTCCTTGACCGCTGCCGCGTTGTCGGGTTCGACGTCTATGCCGAACGTGTCGGTCGGCTTCTCGTTGCGTCTGAGGGCCTCGGCGGGATACCCGGACCTCATCAGTCCGGCCAGCACCGCCTCACCCAGATGCCCCACACCGATGATCGTGACCTTTGGCTCCATGACCCAGGTGTTCCTCAGCGGCGGCCAAGTCCAGACCAAGCCCGTTCCAGGAATCCCCAGGCAGGCCCGTGGTCGTCAACCTCGCCGGCCGTACAGGCCCTGGGTGAGGGAGACGCCGAGGGCGGCCAGAGCGACCTGGATGCCCAGTTCGATCCAGTCGATGCCGCGGGTGTCGGCGACGCCCAGGACGGTGGCGATCGCGGTGCCGATGAGGGCTGCCACGATGCCGATAAGGATGGTCAGCCAGATCGGCATGTGCTGCCGTCCGGGGATGACGAGCCTGCCGAGGGCGCCGATCACGACGCCGATGACGATGGCGGAGATGATTCCGGTGATTGCCACGCTGCCCTCCCATGATCTGTCACCCGGCACAACGCTCGCGTGCCGCCCCGGGGTTCCTGCCGGAGATGTCGATAGCGTGGCGGTATGGCTGCGGGTCTGCTTGCCGTGCTGGTACTGACGCTGGCCACCGGCTACTTCGTGGCACAGGAGTTCGCCTACGTGGGCGCCGACCGGCTGCTGCTCTCGCAGCGGGCGGCCGGAGGGGACGCCAGGGCCGCCAGGGCTGTCCGGGTGATGGAGCGGCTGTCGTTCATGCTGTCGGGGGCCCAGCTGGGGATCACCGTGACGACGCTGGTGGTGGGGTTCATCGCCAAGCCGGCGCTGGCCGAGGTGATCGCGCCGGTGCTGGAGGCCGTGGGCGTGCCCGCCGAGGCGGTGGGCGGGGTGGCGCTGGGCCTGGGGTTCGCGCTGGCGACCGTCCTGCAGATGGTGCTGGGCGAGCTGGCGCCCAAGAACCTGGCGCTGGCCAGGGCGGAGCCGGTGGCACTGACGCTGGCCCGGTCGACGCTGGTGTACCTGACCGTGGCCGGGCCGGTGATCCGGCTGTTCGACGTGGCCGCGACGAAGCTGGTGCGCGCGGTGGGGATCGAGCCGGTCGAGGAGCTGCGCCACGGCGCCACGCTGGAGGAACTGAGGCACGTCATCGGCGAGTCGAAGGAGCACGGCGCGCTCTCGGGTCGCGAGGCCGACGTGCTGGAACGCGCGCTGGCCTTCTCCGACCACACCGCCGAGGAGGTCATGGTCCCGCGCGTCGACACCATCACGATCAGCGGCCAGGCCACGGTCGCCGACCTGGACGAGCTGATCGCCAGGCACGGCCACACGCACTACCCGGTGATCGGCGACCGCATCGACGACATCACCGGAATCGTCAGCCTGCGCGACCTCGCCTCCTACCCGCCGCTGGAGACCCGGGTCGCGGAGCTGGCCCGCGAGGTGCTGGCCGTCCCGTTCTCGCTGCCGCTGCCCGCGCTGGTGTCCCGGCTGCACGAGCGCGGCGAGGAGGTCGCCTGCGTGGTGGACGAGCACGGCGGCCTGGCCGGGCTGGTGACCTGGGAGGACGTGGCAGAGGAGCTGGTGGGCGAGATCGCCGACGAGAACGACGCGGAGGACCGGCACGCGGTCAGGAGATCCGGCGGCTGGGAGCTGGACGCCGACCTCCGCATCGACGAGGTGGCCCTGGAGACCGGCGTCCACCTGCCTGAACAGAACGAGTACGAGACCGTCGGCGGCCTGGTCCTCTACCGGCTCGGCCGCTTCGCCGTACCCGGCGACGTGGTGACCGTGGAGCTGCCGCCCAGCCTGGACCCCGACGAGCCCGAGCAGGCCAGGATCGAGGTGCTGACGCTGAAACGGCACGTGCCCGAGCGCGTCCAGCTGGAGGTGGGCGGATGAGCCTGCTGCTGACCGTGCTCTTCCTCATCGGCAACGGCTTCTTCGTCGCCTCCGAGTTCGCGCTGGTCGCCGCCAGGCGGCCCCGGCTGGAACGGCAGGCCGCGCACGGCAGCAGCGCCGCGCGCGCGGCGCTGGACGGGATCGACGAGCTGTCGCTGATGCTGGCGGGCGCGCAGCTCGGCATCACGCTGTGCTCGCTCGGTCTGGGCGTGGTGTCGGAGCCGGTGATCGCCGGGACGCTGGTCCCGCTCTTCCACACGCTGGGACTGCCCGAGGCGGCCGCGCACGGGGTGGCGTTCGTGATCGCGCTGGCGATCGTGACGTTCCTGCACATGGTGGTCGGCGAGATGGCGCCCAAGTCGTGGGCCATCGCCCACCCCGAGCGCTCCGCGATGCTGGTGGCGCTGCCCTTCCGCGGCTTCACGGTGGTGGTCAGGCCGCTGCTCGCCGCGCTCAACGGGGTCACCAACGGGTTGCTGCGCCTGTTCGGCGTACGGCAGGCCGCGGGCGAGACCAGGCCGCGCACGCCCGAGCAACTGCGCCACCTGGTCGAGGAGTCGCGCAGGCTGGGCCTCATCGAGCCGGAGGACCACGCCGTGCTCACCCAGACCCTGAGGGCGCCGGAGACCGCCATCGCCGACCTGATCACGCCCGCCGCCGAGATCGCCGGGGTGCGGGGGGACGCCACGGCCGAGCAGATCGTCGACGCCTGCGCGCGGACGGGCAGGACCCGCCTGGTGGTCTGGCCGGCCGGCGTGGTGCACCTGCGCGACGCCTACCTGGCGCGGCGCAGGGGCAGGCGGGTCACGGCGGAGCGGCTGGCCTACCCGGCGCCCCGGCTGGCCGCGGACGCCTCGGTGGCGCACGCCGTCTCCGCCATGCGCGCCGCCCGCAGCCAGCTGGCCCTCGTCGAGGAGCGCGACGGCAAGCTGATCGGGCTGGTCAGCCTGGACACGCTGCTGACCACCCTGCTCGTGCCCGGGTGAGGATCAGCCCGCGATGTCGCCCGTGCGGTACTCCAGCGCCTTGGTCGGGTACTTGTTGTCGGCGCCGTACTGGTAGACGCCGATCGTGGCGACCGCGGGGTCACCGGCGGCGTTGAACTCGACGGGACCGCTGACGCCGTCGTAGTCGATGTCCTTGCCCGCCTTGAGCAGGGCCGCGCAGGACTTGAAGTCCTTGCACTTCTCGCCGCCCTTGCTGACGGTGGGAAGGTGCTTGGCGATCTGCCCGGGGTCGTCGGTCTTGGCCTCCTGTGCCGCCAGCGCGATCAGGTTCATCGCGTCGTAGGCCTCCGGCGCGTAGGCGAAGTCCTGCAGCTTGGGGTTGTCCTGCTTGAGCTTGGCCTGGAACGCCTGCGGCGCGGCCGCGCCGGGGATGGTGCCCTTGACGCCCTGGAGCGTGCCCTTGGGCATCTGCAGGTAGTTGGTGTTGGAGGTGTTGCCGTCGACCATGTACCACTTGTGGGTGTCGGCGGTGAGGCCCTGCTTGACCAGCTCCTGGATGACCTTGGAGGTCTCCTCGAACCCGACCAGCACGATCGCCTTGGGGTTCTTGGCCTTGAGCTGGCTGACCTCAGCCGAGAAGTCCGTGGCCTTGGGGTCGTAGTCGGCTCGCGCGACCACCTGGGCGCCGCCGTCCTGGACGTCCTTGGAGACGTTGTTGGCCAGGCCGGTGCCGTAGGAGTCCTGCATGGCCAGGATGCCGACGGTGTCGTTGCCGTCGGCGACGATCAGGTCGCCGAGCACGCGGCCCTGCAGCTTGTCCGGCGGCGAGGTACGGAAGTACAGGCCGCGGTCGTTGATCGTGGAGAACGCGTCGGAGGTGTTGGCCGGCGAGAACTCGATCACCCCCGCGCCGGTGATCTTGTCGATGACCGACAGCGACACCGAGGACGACGCCGCGCCGATGATCGCGTCCGCCTTCTGCGCGAGCAGCTTGTCCACCGACTGCGAGGCGATGTTCGTCGTCGTGTCACCGGAGTCCGTGTCGTACTTGACGACCGGCTTGCCGAGCACACCGCCGGCGGCATTGATCTCCTTGACGGCCACGTCGACGCCGGCGATCTCGGGCGGCCCCAGGAAGGCCAGCGAGCCGGTCTGCGGCAGCAACGTGCCGACCGTGAGAACACCGTCGGCCTTCGCGGCAGGCGCCGATCCGGTCTGCTGCGTGGCGGTGTTGCTGCCCCCGCCACATGCCGCCAATGTGGTCGTGACCACGGCCAGGGCCAGCCCCCGGGACGCAATGCGGATCATGACGTGCCTCCATTTCCCCCGCTGAGCGCAACGTACGAAACCGCAGGCCGACCTGCCAGTGTCAAGGGGGAACCATGGACAGTTGGATGCCGAGTCGTGACCGCTTCTCAACTTGCGCAGATGGGCAACTATGCAAGATTCTTGATCACGAGAGACTTCTGAGGCTAGAGGGCACATGAGCGACAAGAGGAGCGCGGGAGCCGCGATCGGCTGGACAGTACTGTCGATCGTGGTTCCGGGGGCGGCGCACCTGCGGGCCGGATACCGGATAGTGGGGCTGGCCCTGCTGACGTTGTTCCTCGGCGCGGGCGTGGCGGCGACCGTGGTGGTGCTGTCGTCGGGCGGCACCGCGGTGCTGACCGACGCGGCCTGGGCCAGGATGCTCGCGGGCCTGTGCATCGGCGTCGGCGTGACGTGGGGTCTGCTGGTGATCGCCTCCTACGCGGCTCTGCGGCCGCGGCGGCGACTGGTGTGGTCGGACGCGGTGGCCCTGGTGCTGGTGGCGGCGGTGCTGTCGCCGTTCGTGGTGGCGTCCCGGGCCGTGAAGACGGTCGACGACACGCTCGGCCAGGTGTTCACCGCCCCGGAGGAGCCCGTCCCGATCAACCACGCCGACCCGTGGGCCGGCCGCGACCGGATCAACATCCTGCTGCTCGGCGGCGACGGCGCTGCAGACCGGCGGGGCACCAGCATCCGCACCGACAGCATGAACGTGGCCAGCATCGACGTGAAGACCGGCGACACCGTGCTGTTCGCGCTGCCCAGGGAGATGGAGAACGCGCCCTTCCCCAAGGGCAGCGTGATGCGCACCCTGTTCCCACCGCCCAAGGGCTTCTACATGACCGGCCCCGAGCGCGGCGGATCCGACCTGCTCAACGCCGTCTGGATGTACGCCGACATGCACCCTGAGCAGTTCCACGACTCCCCCACCCGCGCGCCCGACGCGATCAAGGGCGCGATCGGCCAGATCCTCGGCCTGAAGATCGACTACTACGTGCTGGTCAACATGTGGGGCGTGGCCCACCTCATCGACGCGCTCGGCGGCGTGCGCATCCACGTCGAGCAGGACATCTGTTACGGCGTGGGCCGCAGCGACGGCGGCATCATCAGGGCGGGCACGCACCGCCTCGACGGCAACGACGCGCTCTGGTACGGCAGAGCCAGGGACCACGACGGATCCACGTGCGCGGGCGGCGACAACCACACCCGGATGCGCCGCCAGCACTGCGTCATCTCCGCGATGCTCAACCAGCTCGACCCGTCCACCGTGCTGTTCAAGTTCGAGCGTCTGGCCACCGCGGCGCGTCAGACCTTCAAGACCGACATCCCGCGGGGCAGGCTGCAGGACCTGGTGCCGCTGGCCGACCTGGTGAAGAACGCGCGCGTCACGACGCTGTCGTTCGTGCCGCCCAAGTACAACCCGGCCTATCCGGACTTCCGGCGCATCAGGGCCGACGTGCGCAAGGCCATCGCCCGCTCGCACGGACCCGCGACCCCGCTGCTGGCCAAGCCCCGCCACACGCCGAAGCCCACCAGGACCCTGGTCGCGGCCACGGGCAAGCTGTCGGAGGCCTGCTCCGCCTAGCGCCTGGCCCGCAGGCTCCTGAGGGCGACCAGTGCCCCGCCGTACAGGATGGCGACGAGCAGGAGCCAGAAGTAGCCGGCGGCGGGGAGCGCGGTCAGGCCGAACGGGCCGGCCAGCGGCGAGAGCGGGAGCAGCAGCGCGACCGCCGCGAGCAGGCCGGTCGCCGGCCAGAGCGGGCGCGGGACCCGGGCGACGGGGCGGAGCAGCAGCATGATCACGGCCTGGGTGAGCAGGTTCTCGATGAACCAGCCGGTGTGGAACACGGCCTGGTCCCCGGTGCCGAGAACGGTGAAGGTGGCCAGGTCGACGCCGGCGTTCAGCACGCCGAAGCCGAGGATGAAGCGCAGCACGCCGTCGGGGCGGAGCCTGAAGGGGCGGGCGAGCACGCCCGGGTCGGCCCGGTCGAAGGCCAGGGCGAGCTGGGCGGCGTCGAAGCAGAGGTTCTGGACCAGGACCTGGACGGGCAGCATCGGCAGGAACGGCAGCGCCAGCCCGGCGAGCAGCATCGCGATGACGTTGCCGACGTTGGACGACAGCGCGATGCGCAGGTAGGTGACGATGTTGCCGGTGCTGCGCCGCCCGGCGACGACGGCCTGGTCGATCGCGGTGAGGTCCTTGGCGGCCAGCACGATGTCGGCGGCCTCGCGGGTGACGTCGACGCCGTCACGGGGGCAGATGCCGACCTCGGCGGCCCGGATCGCAGGCAGGTCGTTGACGCCGTCGCCGAGGAAGCCGACGGTGTGCCCGGCCGCGCGCAGCACCGTGACGACGCGCGCCTTGTCCTCGGGGGTGCAGCGGGCGATGACGGTCGCCTCGGCCAGTTCGGCGTCCGTGGCCGATCCCGCCTCGACGACGGTGCCCGGTGAGAGGCCCAGGTCGCGGCAGGTGCGGGCGGCGGTGGCCGGGTGGTCGCCGGTGACCACCTTCGGGGTGATCCCCCTGCGGATCAGCGCGTCCAGCGCGCCGGCCGCCTCGGGCGAGGGCTCGTCGACCAGGGTGACGAACCCGACGAGGGTCAGCCCGTGCTCCTCGCCCAGTCGGTCTCTCTCCGCGATGGCCACCGCGAGGACCCGCGCACCCCCTTCCGCGAGCCGGTCGGCCGGCCCCTTGCCCCGCGGCACCGAACACCGGGCCAGCACCGCCTCGGCGGCGCCCTTGACCACGACGACGTGCCTGCCGCCGTCGTTCACCAGCGCGCACGAGATCCGCGTCGTCGGGTCGAACGGCGCGGCGTCCACGCCCTCGACGTCGCCGATCCCGGGTGCGGCGGCCAGGATCGCCTCGTCCAGGGGGTCCGGCGTGGGCAGGTCGGTCAGGTGCAGCGTCCAGAAGCTGTTGATCGCCGCCCAGCGCAGCACCTCGGGATCGGTGAGCCCGTCGGGATCCACCGAGGCGTCGACCACGGGGCGGTCGCGGGTGAGCGTGCCGGTCTTGTCCATGCAGAGCACGTCGACCGCGCCCAGGTCGTGCAGCGCGGGCAGCCTTTTGACGATCACTCCGCGGCGCGCGAGCAGCACGGAACCCCTGGCCAGGGCGGTGGTCACGACGACGGGCAGCATCTCGGGGGTGAGGCCGACGGCCACCGCGACAGCGAACGGCAGCGCCTCGAGGCCCCTGCCGCGCAGCACCGCGTTGGCCACCAGGGCGACCGGCGGGATGATCAGCATGAGCCTGACCAGGATCCAGGAGATCCCGTTCACCGACCGGTCGAAGGCCGACAGCCTGCGCACCGGACCGTGGTAGGCGCCGGCCAGGACGGTGTCGCCGCCGGTGGCCGTCACCACGGCAAGAGCGCTGCCCGTGGCCACACTGCTGCCCTGCCAGCACAGATGGTCGTCGCCGTCGGGCAGGTCGAGCGCCCGCTTGGGCACCGGGGCGGACTCGCCCGTGACCGGCGCCTGGTGCACCGTCAGCCCGCCGGCGCGCAGCAACCGGACGTCGGCCGGCACCAGGTCGCCGGGCCCGAGCTTGATCACGTCGCCGGGTACCAGCTGGTCGACGGGGATCTCCCGCTCCCACGACGGGGCCTCCTCGGTCGGGCGCCGGCGGACCGTGGCCGTGGTGGCCACCAGCGCGCGCAGCGCCGCCGTCGAGCGGTCGGCCCGGTACTCGCCGTTGGAACGGAGCAGGCAGCTCGCCGCGACCAGGAGCACGATGACGCCCGCGGCGCCCCAGGAGGCGATCAGCGCGGAGACCACGCCGAGCGCGAGCAGCACCATGGTGAACGGGTCACGCAGGCTGCGGGCCAGTCGGCGGGGCCAGGAAGGCGGGTGGACGGGAACGGCGTTGTCGCCCAGGCGCAGCAGGCGAGCCTCGGCCTCGGTCTCCACCAGGCCGCGCGGCCCCGAGTCCAACCGCCGAAGCGCCTGCAGCTGGGTCAGCTCGCGCGTCCTGCGCGGCGCCTCAGGCGCCCAGACCACCGGCGGACTCCTCCGGCGCGCTCGTGCGCTCGGCGAGCCGCCCCACCAACCCCCTGACGGTGGCCACGATGTCCTGATCGTCGATCAGGTAGACCACCCGGCGGCCCTCGCGCCTGGAACGCACCAGACCGGCCAGCTTGAGCTTGGCCAGGTGCTGGCTGACCGCGGGCAGCGCGCCGCCCACCCGCTCGGCCAGCCCGCTCACGTCGCACTCGCCCTGCGACAGCGCCCACACGATGTGCAGCCGCGGTGGCGATGAGAGCAACCCGAAGGCGGCCGCCGCCTCGGCAAGCACGTCCGCGGGCGGGTCGCCGATCTCCTTGGTCGCCACGGGCGCCCAGTCTAAGCGCGATCCATCACTTGTCACCGGTGGCGGGATCTCACCCCATCCGAGATCTGGCATGCCACCAAGACTGACCCAGGCTTGCGTGCCTGCGCAAGTATGGAACTATCCGGGGAAAGTGGCGGCCAGCGAAGGGATGCGCGCGCGGTATCCGTCGAACAGCAGGCGGGCCGTGCCCACCGAGTCGACCAGCGGGTGCAGGGCGAAGGCCGCCACGGCCAGGCGCGGCGAGCCCGTCAGCGCGGCCTCGATGGTGGCCCGCTCTGCCGCCTTCACCTGTTGCACCAACCCGAGGAAGCGCCCGTCGAGCGGGCTGGTGGCCAGCGGCTTGATGCCGGAGCCCGTCACCACGCACGGAATCTCCACGACCGCGTCCGCCGGCACGCCGGGGACCGCGCTGCCGTTGCGGACGTTGAGGATCATCGTGGAGGGCTCGCCCCTGGCCAGCGCGCCCATGAGCGAGAGCGCGATGCCCTCGTAGCCGCCCGCCTCCAGGTCGGAGGCGTCCCGCTCGCCGGTGCGGGCCTCGGCCATGTAGCTGGCGTCGCGTTCCCTGCGTGTCTGCTCCCACTCGGCCAGGGCACGCTCGGGACGCTCGCGCACGGCCGTGTAGAAGCGGTCCTGCTGGCGCTCGAGCGACTCGCCTCGGGTCAGGTCGCGCCCGGTGATCGAGGCGATGGACTCGCGGGCGAAGTAGTAGTAGTGCAGGTACTCGTTGGGCAGCGCGCCCAGGGTCCGCACCCACTCGTTGCCGAAGAGCCTGGCCTCCTCCACCCGCTCCAGGGCCTGGTCGTCGGCGAGCAGCTCGGGCAGCACGTCGCGACCCTGGTAGGACAGCCCGCGCAGCCAGCCCAGGTGGTTCAGCCCCACGTAGTCGGGCGAAACGCGCGCCGGGTCGAGGCCGAGCGCGGCGGCCGACCGCCTGATCAGGCCGATCGGCGAGTCACAGATCCCGACGACCCGCTCGCCCAGCACGCTCTGCATGGCCTCGGTGATCATGCCGGCCGGGTTGGTGAAGTTGATCACCCAGGCGTCGGGGGCCACGGCGGCGATCCGCTCGGCCACCCGCACCGCCACGGGCACGGTCCGCAGCCCGTAGGCGATGCCGCCGGGGCCGGTCGTCTCCTGGCCGAGCAGGCCGAGCTCGAGCGCGACCCGCTCGTCGGCGGTACGGCCGGCCAGCCCGCCCACCCGGATGGCGGAGAAGACGAAGTCGGCACCGCCCAGCGCGGTGTCCAGGTCCGTGGTCGTATGGACCTTGATCTCGCGTTCGTCACCGGCGAGCTGCTCGAGCACGTGGCCGATGGCCTCCAGCCGCTCCGCGGACACGTCGTGCAGCACGACCTCGTCCACCCGGGGTCTGGCCGTGTCACGCAGCAGCGCGCCGTACACCAGCGGAACCCGGAAACCCCCACCGCCGAGGACGGCCAACTTCATACTCGTACAACCTCCGCACCAGCGGCCGCGCAGTTGCGCAGCGTCGTCTCGTCGGCACCCCGGTTGGTGACGACGACGTCGATGTCCTCGGGCCCGCAGACCCGCAGCGCGCCGGTGCCGGGGAACTTGTGCCGGTCCACCAGCAGCACCACCTCGCCCGCGGCCGCGATCATGGCCCGCTTCAGCGGCACCTCGGCCAGCGTGGTGTCGACCAGCTGCCCGTCCTGCCGGACGCCGCTCACGCCGAGGAACACGCGGTCGGCCACGACCTGGCCGAGCGCCGCCTCGGTGAGCACGCCGACCAGCGAGTGGTAGGGGCGCCGGAGCCTGCCGCCGAGCAGCAGCAGCTCGACGGCGGAGTCGTGGCGCAGCACGTCGAACACGGCCAGGCTGGAGGTGATCACGGTGATCGGGCGGCCGCGCAGGTGGTGGGCCAGGCGCATGGTCGTGGTGCCGATGTCGAGCAGCACCACGTCGCCGTCGCGCACCAGCTCGGCGGCGCTGAGCGCGACCGCCTCCTTGTCCTGCTCGTCGACCTCGGCCACCTCGGAGAAGGGCCGGTCGGTGTCGGCGTCGACGCTGGCGAGCGCTCCCCCGCGCACCCGTCTCAGCGTGCCGTCCCGATCGAGCACCTCGAGATCCCGGCGGATCGTCGACGGGCTGACGCCGAGCTGTTGAGCGAGTTCCTGCACACTGGTCGCGCCCGAGAGGCGAACCCTTCGCATGATCTCTGCATGCCTGACGCGCTGAAGCACGCTCGGATCGTATCAGCCATTTCCGCGCAAAAGCGAGCATGCTCTCTTGATATCTACGCGTAAACGTGCAAGATTGCGCACATCTCGGCTTGTCGAGGATGGAGCAAAACCTGTGTACGACCCTCTTGCCGATCTGCGCAGCCCCGAGGGGCCCCAATTCGATGTCTTCCTGGCGGGAACCGTCTTCCTCGACATCGTCTTCACCGGCCTGCCCGCGATGCCCGCAGCGGGCACCGAGGTGTGGGCCGAGGGCATGGGGTCCTGCCCTGGCGGCATCGCCAACCTGGCCATCGCCACCAGCCGCTTGGGCCTGCGCACATCGCTTGCCGCCGCTTTCGGCGACGACGACTACGGCGACTTCTGCTGGCGCACCCTGGCCGAGCAGGAGTCGGTCGACCTGTCCAGATCGCGCCGCTTCGAGCACTGGCACTCGCCCGTGACGGTGTCCATGGCGGTCAACCGCGACCGCAGCATGGTCACGCACGGCCACCCCGCGCCTATGCCGGCCGCGGAGATGATCGGCTGCCCGCCGCCGTCCAGGGCGGTGATCGTGGACCTGTCCAGCGAGGACCACCAGGAGTCCGGCTGGGCCGAGCTCGCGCACCAGAACGGCTCGCTGATCTTCGCCGACGTGGGCTGGGACCCGTCGGAGACCTGGTCGCCCGAGCTGCTCGACCGCCTGTCCACCGCCCACGCCTTCATGCCCAACGCGGTCGAGGCCATGGCCTACACCGGCACCGAGACGACGCGCGACGCGCTGTACGCGCTCGCCGACCGGGTCCCGCTGGCGGTCGTCACCGACGGGGCCAACGGCGCCATGGCCATCGACTCGACGACCGGCGAGGAGGCGTTCGTGCCCGCGCCGCGGGTGACCGCGCTCGACCCCACGGGCGCGGGCGACGTGTTCGGCGCCGGGATCGTGCTCGGCACGCTGAGCGGCTGGCCGCTGGC
Source organism: Nonomuraea sediminis (assembly GCF_018531495.1). Classification (GTDB taxonomy): domain Bacteria; phylum Actinomycetota; class Actinomycetes; order Streptosporangiales; family Streptosporangiaceae; genus Nonomuraea; species Nonomuraea sediminis. The sequence goes on along the minus strand of NZ_JAHDTI010000004.1, from coordinate 445,341 downwards.
CGACCGGCTGGCCTTCGCCGGGCTGTGCGCGGCGCTGGCCGTCCAGCAGTTCGGCGGCTCGCTGGCCGCGCCCGGCTGGGGGGACATCGCGGACTGGTGGCACGAGGTGCGCGCGTCCGCCGGGACCGGCGGCGCCTACGGCGACTCGCTGGCCCGCCGCTACGCCTTCCTGGACCGGCTGGTTCCCACCGTCCCCGTGGGTGCGGTACACAGGGCGGCGGCCACCATCGCCCGCTACGCCGACCTCGGGATGGCCACGCAAGAAGGAGCAACATCATGACCCCCAAGATGCGCGTCGCAGCCGCCGCCTGCGTCCTCGCCTTGGCCACCGCCGCCTGCGCGCCCGGCTCCTCGGCCCCGCCCGCGACGTCCCCCGCGCAGCCCAGCGGCGGCGTCCGCACCGACGCCTCCAAGCTCGGCAACGTGACGCTCACCGTCTGGGACCAGGAGGTCCGCGGCGGACAGAACGCCCAGATGTCCAAGCTCGTCGCCGACTTCCAGGCGAAGTACCCCAACATCAAGATCAAGCGGGTGTCGCGCTCCTTCGACGACCTCAACACCACGCTGCGCCTGGCGCTGACCGGCAACGAGCCCCCTGACGTGGTGCAGGCCAACAACGGCAGGCCCCAGATGGGCGCCTTCGTCAAGGCGGGGCAGCTGCGCCCGCTCGACGCCTACGCCGAGGCCTACGGCTGGAAGAAGCGCTACCCCCAGTCGGTGCTGCAGTACGTCAGCTACAGCTCCGACGGCAAGATCTTCGGCCAGGGCAGCCTGTACGGCATGCCGCAGGTCGGCGAGGTCGTCGGCGTCCTGTACAACAAGGAGAAGCTGGCCAAGCTCGGCCTGACCCCGCCCAAGACCTGGGAGGACTTCCAGGCGGCGCTGGCCAAGGCCAAGACCGCCGGTGAGACCCCGCTGATGCTCGGCAACCTGGACAAGTGGCCGGCCATCCACGTGTTCGGCACCGTCCAGGGCCAGAACGTGCCCGCCGACCAGATCAGCACGCTCGGCTTCGGCCGCAAGGGCGGCTCGTGGAACTCCCCTGAGAACACCAAGGCCGCCCAGCAGCTCGTCGACTGGGTGGACAAGGGCTACTTCAACAAGGGCTTCAACGGCGAGGGCTACGACCCGGCCTGGCAGGCCTTCGGCAAGGGCGAGGGCGTGTTCCTCATCGGCGGCAGCTGGCTGCTGGCCGACCTGGAGAAGACGATGGGCAAGAACCTGGGCTTCATGCTGCCGCCCGGCGCCCCCGTCGCGACCGGCGGCACGGGCCTGCCCTTCGCCATCACCGCCAAGAGCCCCAACCCGGACGCCGCGGCCGCCTACATCGACTTCATCACCAACTCCGACGCGATGAAGGTGCTCACCTCCAACGGGCTGCTGCCGATCGCCGACACCGACCAGCAGACGGTGCCCGCGGGGCCGCAGCAGGACATGTTCACCGCGTTCTCCACGATCACCAAGCAGAACGGCCTGGCGCCCTACCTGGACTACGCCACGCCCACCTTCTCCGACACGCTGGGCGCCGCGCTGCAGGACCTGCTGGCCAAGAAGAAGACCCCGCAGGAGTTCCTGGACACGCTGGAGAAGGACTACAAGACGTTCTCGGACAGCAACGGATGACAGGCCGACCACCTGGGGAGCCCCGGCGCGTCGCCTACCTGTTCATCCTCCCGGCCTTCGCGATCTACGCCGCGTTCCTGCTCTACCCGATCGGCCGTGCCGTACAGCTGTCCCTGTACAACTGGGACGGGCTGTCGCTGGGCACGTGGGCCGGGCTGGACAACTACGTGGCGATCGTCGCGGACGAGGGGTTGCGGGCGGCCTTCGGGCACGCGCTGGTGCTCATCGGGTTCTACGCGGTGGCGCCGGTGGCGATCGGGCTGATGCTGGCCGCGATCCTCAACCACGCCAAGGTGCGCGGGATGGGCTTCTTCCGTACCGTCGTGTTCCTGCCGCAGGTGGTCGCGATGGTCGTGGTGGCGGTGGCCTGGCGCAAGGTGTACGCCCCCGACGGGACGCTCAACGGCCTGCTGAGCGCGCTCGGGCTGGACTCGCTGACCAGGGGCTGGCTGGGTGACTACACCTTCGCGCTGCCGGCGGTCGGCGTGGTCGGCACCTGGTTCGAGACCGGGCTGGTGACCGTGCTGCTGCTCGCGGGGATGAGCCGGATCCCCCCGACCCTGTACGAGGCCGCCCGGCTGGACGGGGCGAACGCGACCAGGGAGTTCTTCTCGATCACGCTGCCGTCGGTGCGCGGCGAGATCGCGGTGGCGCTGACGCTGACCGTGATCGCCGCGCTGCGCACCTTCGACCTGGTGTACATCACCACCAAGGGCGGCCCGGGCAACTCGACCTCGGTGCCGTCGTACGAGGTCTACCACCGGGCCTTCGGCCTGGGGCAGGTGGGGTCGGCGGCGGCGATCGGGGTCACGCTGACCGTGATCATCTTCGCCATCTCATTCGTGATCAACCGGTTCGCCGACGGGGAGGCGTCGTGATCTCGCGGGCGGAGCGCCTGGGCAACTACGTCATCCTGATCGCCTTCGCCGCGTTCGCGCTGTTCCCCATCGTGTCGATCCTGACGGCGGCGTTCGGCCCGTCCGACAGCGGCGCGACCAGCGGGCTCGGCAACTTCGCCGCCGCCTGGGAGGTCGGCAGGTTCGGCACGTACCTGCGCACGAGCGTGGCGGTGTCGGGGTTCGTGGTGGTCGTCAGCGTGGTCCTGTCCATCATGAGCGGCTACGCCTTCGGCACGATGCGTTTCCGCGGCCAGTCGGTGCTGTTCTACCTGTTCCTGCTCGGGATCATGATGCCGAGCGAGGCGGTGGCCGTGCCGCTCTACTTCGACCTGCGCACGCTCGGGCTCATCGACACGTTCTGGGCGGTGGCGATGCCGCAGGTGGCGCTGTCGGTGGCGTTCGGCACGTTCTGGATGCGCGCCTACTTCCGCGCCTCGCCGCGGGCCATCGTGGAGGCGGCCAGGATCGACGGCGCCTCGGTGTGGCGCACGCTCTGGCAGGTGCTGGTGCCGCCGGCCCGGCCCGCCATCGTCACGCTGGCCGTACTGGTCTTCATGTGGACGTGGAACGAGTTCCTCATCCCGCTGATCATGGTGACCAGCGAGTCCCTGCGCACGGCGCCGCTGGGCCTGGCCTTCTTCCAGGGCCAGTACACCTCCGGCTTCACGCTGCTCGCCGCGGGATCCGTCATCGTCGCGACGCCGGTCGTGATTTTCTACCTCTTCCTCCAGCGCCATTTCATCCGGGGACTGCTCCAAGGGGCGGTCCGCGAGTAACACCATGTAACACCCGATCGGAGGCTCCATGCGTGCGCTGCTCTTAGCGGCCTTACTCCACCTCAACCCGATCACTCCCGCACTACCCCCCACTCCACCACAAGCCGATCTCGACGTGCTGTTCGTCGGCGCGCACCCCGACGACGAGGCGTCCAGCCTTTCCACCCTCGGCCAGTGGAACGAGGACCACCGGCTGCGCGCCGGTGTCGTCACCGTCACCAGGGGCGAGGGCGGCGGCAACGCCGTGGGCCCGGAGGAGGGACCCGCGCTCGGCCTGCTTCGCGAGGGCGAGGAGCGCACGGCCGTCGGCAAGGCGGGCGTGCGGGACGTGTTCAACCTGGACGACGTCGACTTCTACTACACGGTGAGCGCGCCGCTCACCGACCAGATCTGGGGCGGCGACACCCTGGAGAAGGTGGTCCGCGTCGTCCGCCAGACCAGGCCCGAGGTCATCATGACCATGGACCCGGCGCCCTCCCCCGGCAACCACGGCAACCACCAGCAGGCCGCGCGGCTGGCCGTCGAGGCCTTCTACGCCGCCGCCGACCCCAAGGCGTTCCCCGAGCAGATCACCCGCGAGGGGCTCAAGCCCTTCGCGTCCTCGCGCCTGTTCCTGCGCGGCGCCCGCGGCGTCACGCCCGTGAACGGCCAGGGCTGCGAGGCCGTCCCCGATCCGTCCCGCAACCTCTACGGCGTGTGGGGCGGGCGCAAGTCGGCCGCCCAGGGCAAGACGTGGGCCGCGATCGAGCGCGACGCGCAGCGCGCCTACGCCTCGCAGGGCTGGGCCGGGTTCCCCGACGTGCCCGCGGATCCCGCGCAGCTCGGCTGTGACTACTTCACCCAGGTGGACTCGCGCGTCCCGATCCCCGAGCCCGGCACCGCCTCGCCTACGGCGATGCTGGAAGGTGCGCTGATCCAGGGCCAGGGCGGGCTCCCGCTCGGCACCAAGCTCTCCGTGAACACCAGCTCCTTCGCCGTCCGGCCCGGGCAGCCCTTCACGGTCACCGTGTCGCTGAAGTCGCCCGAGGACCTGGGGCACGTCTCGGTCCAGCCACGGGTGCCCGACGGCTGGAAGGTCAGCGGGTCCGGCACGACGTTCACCGTCACCCCGGGCACCGCGCTCGGCCGGGCGCGCATCGGCGCCGTCGTGACCACCGACCACGGGCGCGGCTACGCCGACCGCCAGGTCGAGGTCGGGCCCGCCGTACGGGGGCAGCAGCAGCTGCTGCCGCAGGTCACGCAGTACGAGAAGTGGGCGGACCTGGCGCCGCAGCTGCGCGGGATCGTCACGCCCGTGCTCACGCTGCCGTCCGGCGGCTCGCGCCAGGTGGGCGTGACGGTCACCAACGTCGGCTCCGCCACGGAGTCGGGTTCGGTACGGCTGACGCTGCCGAACGGCTTCACCGCCGACCGCGCCGAGGCGGCCTACTCCGGGCTGGCCCCCGGCGCGACGACGACCGTGCCCTTCACCATCACCAACTCCGACCCGTCGCTGAAGACCTCCAACGAGGGCGGCGACTACGCCTACACGATCACCACCACCGGCTCCGACGGCTCCGACGTGGCCAAGCCCGCGCTCGAGCTCGTCCCGGCGGCCACGATCCCGCAGGCCGCGACGGCGCCGGCCGTCGACGGCGTGGAGTCGCCCGGCGAGTACTCGGGCCCGGCGCTGGACATCTCCCGCGTCTGGGAGGGCAGCCCGTGCGCGTCGCCCGCCGACTGCTCGGGCACGGCCAAGGTCACCTGGCAGGACGACACGCTGTTCGTCCTGGTCAACGTCAAGGACGACGTGCTGGGCACGAAGCTGGCCGCCGCCGACTGCAAGCGGCACTGGCGCACCGACTCGGTGGAGGTGACCTTCGACCCGCGCGGCACGTCGGAGAACACCTCGACCACGTTCAAGACCGCCGTGCTGCCGGTGACGGCCGAAGGCCCGCCGTGCGTGCTGCGCGACGCCGACAACCACCAGGGTCCCGGCGCGCCCGGCGAGAAGGTGGCCTCCAGGGTGTCCGCGGGTGAGTACACGGTGGAGCTGTCCATCCCGATCGCGGCTCTGCCCGGCCCGGTCGATCCCGCGCATCTCGGGATGAACATCCTCGTCTACGACTCCGACACCCAGGACAAGACCGGCCAGACCCGGATCGGCTGGTCCACCTGGGGCGGCGTGCAGGGCGACCCGTACCGCTGGGGTGTGGCCACGCTGGCCGGCTACCAGCCACGGACCGGCCCGGTGCCCGACCCGGTGATCCCGAACACGGCGCTGTCGAGCCTGGACTCGCCGCAGTCGCTCGAGCAGGCGGTACGGCTCGGCCTGCCGCTGGCGGGCGGCCCCGCGGCGCCCCGGTCGGAGGCGGGCTGGGTCACCTCGGCCACGGCCGACGGCCAGGCGGTGCGGGTGCGCTTCCACGCCAACGGCCAGGGCGAGCTGCACCTGTTCGTCCGCGACGACCAGGGTACGGCCGGCGGCAAGCTCGTCACGGTCTCCCGCGACGGGACCGTGACCGTGCCGCTCGACCGCGCGCTGGCCGGGCACGCGTCCGTGGTGGCGGGCTGGAAGTCCTCCGGGACGCTGGCCTCCCAGGTCCGCGTCCGCTAGCCGGAGCGCCAGTCGCTGTACTCGGTGGAGAACTCCGACCGGTAGACGCCCGCGTCGCCGGTCGGGACACACCACGTCAGGCGGAAACGCTCCGGTAGTCCGTCGTCGTCGATGGACAAGGAGAAGGTGAGGTAGGAGCGGGGACTGTTGGCGACGGCGTCCCCGCTCATCCACGAGTCGAGCAGGAACCGCAGGCGTCCGCTCGTCTGGCCGATGTCCAGGGTGCCGGAGTAGGTGTGCCCGTTGTGCCGCATCCGGGAGGAGTTCGCCACGACGTCGCGGATGACGGACGGGCTTGCTGTACCGGCGACCATGAGGGCGTACCAGCGCTGGTCGGCCGGGGTGAGCGTGGTCAGCCGCCGGCCGTCGGCCGCGCCGTCGCGCACGGTGTGACGCGCCGTCGTCTCGTCGCCCGCCTCCACCCGCATGTCGAGGGTGTCGTCGTCATCGGAGCCGCTCTCCAGGCTGCCACTGGCCTTGGTGCCGGAGGTGTCGCTCTGGGTGAAGCCGCCCTCGAAGGAGAAGTCGGCCGCCGGGCTGTTCTCCAGCGCCAGTTCCAGTGCGGCGGCCAGTTCGGTGCTCGTCCGCGGCTCCTTCGGGGTGGTGTCCTCGGGGGTGGGGCTCTCCTCCGGGCTTTTCGTCGGGGTAGGGCTTTCCTCCTGAGTGGGGGTCTCCTCCTGGGTGGGGCTCCGCGTGGTCTCGGCCGTTGACGGCGGCGGTGTGCTCACGCTGGTGGGCGTGTTCTCGGGCGGCGAGATCGGCAGCGGGATCAGCCGTAACGAGGCCGCCGCGCCCACGCCGAGCACCACCGCGGCGGCGACGAACGCCACCGCCGTCCTGCGCGGCTTGCCGCGGCTGGGCCACTGCTCCTCCTCCTGCGGCAGGACCCAGGTGTCCCCGAGCCGGAGCGTGAGCCCGTGGGACCCGGTGAAGCTCCAGGCCCGTGACACGGCCGCCATGACCTCGTCCGTGCTCGGGCGGGCGGCGGGGTCCTTCGACAGCGCCCTGCCGACCAGGCCGCGCAGGGGTTCGGGGACCGCGGCGGTGTCCACCTCGTCGTTGAGGACCCGGTGCGCGAGGACCTCGGGCCGCCCGGTGCCGTACGGCGGCCTGCCCGTCGCGGCGTAGACCGCGAGCAGTCCCCAGCCGTAGACGTCGGCAGCGGGCCCGGCCTTGCCCGCGCGGTACTCCTCCGGGCTCACCCAGCCGGGCGTCCCGATCAGCTGGCCCGACCGCGTCACCGACGTGCCGTCCAGCGCCCTGGCGATCCCGAAGTCCACCAGCTTGGGCCCGCCCGGCGACAGGATCACGTTGGAGGGCTTGATGTCGCGGTGCACGACGTTCACGGCGTGGATGGACACCAGCGCCTCGGCCATCCCCGCCACCAGCCCGAACCACCCGTCCCCCTGGAGCGGCCCGTGCTCCTCCAGGGTCGGGCCAGGCACGTATTCGGCGGCCAGCCAGGGCCGTGCCGCCTGAGCGTCGGAGGCGAGGATCCGCGCGGTGCACACCCCCCGCACCCGGCCCAGCAGCGCGATCTCCCGGGCGAACCTGGCGCGGAACTCCGGGTCGCCGGCGAACGCGGTGTGCACGAGCTTGACCGCGACCCGCTCGCCGCGCGGGTCCCGGCCGGCGAACACCACGCCCATCCCGCCCTCGCCCAGCCTCCCCACGATGCGATACGGGCCAATCTGCCGAGGATCGTCGTTCGTGAGCGAGATCACCCGGAGTTTGTACCATGTGAACCGATCGCTACGCTCGGCTAGGTGGACATATCCGACGCGCACCTGCTGTGGGACGCCGAACCCGGCTGGCTCAACACCGCCTCCTACGGACTGCCTCCGCGGGAGGCCTTCGAGGAACTGCAGGCCGTACTGACGCAGTGGCGGCACGGCAGCAGCGACTGGAAGCCGTGGGACGCCTCCGTCGGGCGTGCCAGGTCCGGCTTCGCCCGCATGATCGGCGCCTCCCCGGCCGACGTGATGATCAGCTCGACCGTGTCGCAGATCATGTCCGTCGTGGCCACCGCGCTGCCCGAGGGCGCCAAGGTCGTCGTGCCGGAGATCGAGTTCACCAGCAACCTCTTCCCCTGGCTGGTGGCCGCCGACGTCGAGACCGTGCCCGTGGAACGGCTGGCCGAGTCGATCACCTCGTCCACGGCCGCCGTCGCCTTCAGCCTGGTCCAGTCGGCCACCGGCCAGGTCGCGCCGCTGGCCGACATCGTGGCCGCCGCCCGCGCGCACGGCGCGCTGGTCATCGCCGACGGTTCGCAGGCCTGCGGCTGGCTGCCCGTCGACGTCTCCGGGATCGACGCGCTGGCCTGCGGGGGCTACAAGTGGCTGCTGGCGCCGCGCGGCGCCACGTTCGGCTACCTGTCGCCCGAGCTGCGCACGCGTATGCGACCGCTGGCCGCCAACTGGTACGGCGCCGACGCCTACTACGGCCCTCCCCTGCGCCTGGCCGACGACGCCCGCGCCTTCGACCTGTCGCCCGCCTGGTTCTCCTACGTCGGCGCCGCGCCCGCGCTCGACCTGCTCAACGACCTGGGCATCGACCGCATCCGCGAGCACAACCTGGGCCTGGCCAACCGCTTCCGCGCCGGACTCGGGCTCGAACCCTCCGACAGCGCCATCGTCGCCGTCGACGCCCCCGGCGAGCGCCTGGCCGCGGCGGGCATCCGCGCCGCGGTCCGCGCCGGCAAGGTCCGTGCCAGTTTCCACGTCTACAACACCGTCGCGGACGTCGATCGCGCACTTAACGCTTTGTCCTGACCGACGGCAAACCGTGGCGTACATTGCTGTCCGTATCCGATCGTGCGGGATCCGGAGGGACGGTGGAGTCCGTTCACGCGGTCGCGGGCCGATACCGGCTGGAGGAGCGGATCGGTTCCGGCGGCAACGGCGCGGTCTGGCGTGCCGTGGACGAGGAGCTTGGCCGGGTGGTGGCCGTCAAACGGGCGCTGACCGGCGACGACCGGCGGGCCACGCTGCTCAGGCGGGAGGCGCGGATCCTGGCCAGGGTGAGCCACCCCAACGTGGTCACCGTGTACGACCTGGTGCCCGACGGCGGCGCGTGGTGGCTGGTCATGGAGTACGTGCCCGCCAGGAGCCTGGCCGAGCACGGCAGGCTGCCGCCCGCCCGGGTCGCCGAGATCGGCGCCCAGCTGGCCCGCGGGCTGCGCGCCGTGCACGAGGCGGGCGTCCTGCACAGGGACGTGAAGCCGGGCAACGTGCTGCTGTCCGACGACGGGCAGGCCAAGCTGGGCGACTTCGGCATCTCGCGCTCGCCCGACGGTGAGATCACGATCACCGACGCCGGCACCGTCATCGGCACGCCCGCCTACGTGGCGCCCGAGGTCGCCAACGGCGCCGATCCCAGCCCCGCCTCCGACGTCTTCTCGCTGGGCGCCACGCTGTTCGCGGCGGTCGAGGGACGCTCGCCGTACGGCGCGTCCGGCAGCCCGATGGCCGCGTTACGGCGGGCGATGGCGGGGCGGGTCGAGCGGGCCTCGCACGCCGGGGCTCTCACGCCCGTCCTGGTGGAGCTGCTGCGCCGCGACCCCGCCCGGCGGCCCACGCTCGCCGACGCCGAACGCCTGCTGACCACGCCGCCACGGCTCCGCCTTCGCCGGTGGGCGCTCGCCTGCCTGGCCGCCGCCGTGGCCGTGGCGCTCACGGTGTGGCTGCTGTCCTTCCGGGCGCCTCCGCGCCCGCCCGCGCCTCCCGCGGTCCGCGCGATCGCCGACCCGTGTGCCCTGGTCGGCCCCGGCGTGCTCAGCCGATACGGCAAGGCCACGGTGGACGCCCACTACGGGAACTTCAACCGCTGCGACGTCATCATCCGGCGAGACCCCGCCGAGGTGGACGTCAAGATCGAGCTGGTGCCCACGGCCGATCCCGCGGAGCAGGACGAGACCTCGTGTTCCCGCTCGACCACGCCGGTGGGCGGGCATGCCGTACAGGTCACCGCGGAACTGCACGGGAAGGGACGAGCGGACCTGTGCGCGATCGCCGACACCGCCACCACCGCGGCGGCCGCCCGGCTGGCGCGCGGGCCGCTGCCGAGCAGGACGCCCGAGCCTGCCTCGCTCGCGGCGGCCGACGCGTGCGCGCTGCTGCGTCCCGCGGACCTGGCGAGGCTGCCCGGGCTCGACGCGCGCCCCGAGGTGGGGTTCGGACGCTGGGAGTGCCGCTGGCGCGACCCCGCCGACCGGTCCTGGCTGCTGGTCCGCTTCGACCAGAACGCACCCCTCGGGCCGGGGGACGGTCGGCACGTCCGGCTCGCCGGGCACGACGCCTACGTCGAGCAGGACGGGTACGGCGAGCACACCTGCGCGGTCAGGGTCGTGCACCGCACGCTGACCGATGGCGGGCAGCCGGTCGCCGAACTGCTGCTCGTCGCCGTCTTCGGCTCCTCTGGACGGTTGTGCGACCCCGCCCTCGACCTGGCGCGTACGGCTGCCGCCCGGCTGCCCGCTACAGCGGGCGGAAGCGCAACGTCGCCGAGCGCCGCTTGATGGAGACCGGGGTGACCAGCAGGTTGTTGAGGCGGCCGCTGCCGTACCTGTCGAAGCGGACCTCCAGGGAGACGCCGCCGCCGTACCCGCGCACGCGGACCATGCCGCCCGACTGCCTGGTGATGGAGATTTTCGTGATGCCGTACCTGCTGGAGACGCGGAAACTCACCGAGCGCGTCACGGTGATCTTGCAGCTGCCGTCGAAACAGGGATGCGCGCTCGTGGCGGCCTGCGCGGGAGCGGCCTGGATGGCGGTCGTGAGGGTCAGGAGCGCGATGCCCGTCCTGAACATGATCGTCCTTTCTCGAGGGGTGATCCCGAGGCTAGGGCCCGCGCTCGGGAGGGTTCCCGAATGATCGACAGCCTCGCGCTGGGCGTGTCCCCGTCCACGCCCGGCACGCTGCACCTGCTGGCGATCGGCGGCGGCCTGGTCGTCGATCCCGTGGAGGGCCGGACGGTCGTCTTCGGCCGCAACCGGCACGCGGTGGACCTGTGCGTGGGCGAGGGCGACCGGCGGGTCAGCCGCAGGCACGGCTCGCTGACCAGGGAGAGCGGCGCGTGGTGCGTGCGCGCGCTGGGCCGCGTACCGATCCGGCTGCCCGGCGGGCGCCGGGTCTTCCGCGGTGACGACCCGGTGCCGCTGGCCGAGGGATACACGCCGCTGTTCCTGCCCGGCACGCGCCAGCACCTGCTCGAGGCGTACGTGCGGGGATCCTCCGGCCCGTTCCCCGCGGCGCGCCCCGACGACGTGACCCAGCCGCCCAGGACCTGGCGGCTGTCACCCGCCGAGCGGCTGGCACTGGTCGCCCTCGGCCAGCGCTACCTCCTGCACGAGGCCCACCCGCAACCCCTCACCTGGCAACAGGCCGCCACCCTCCTCGACGAGACCCAGCCCGGCGCCGGCTGGACGGCCAAACGCGTCGAACACACCGTGGTCGCTGTGCGAGCCCGGCTCTCCAAGGGCGGCGTCCCCGGCCTCACCCGCGAAGAACTCGGCCAGCCGGTAGGCAACGCCCTCAACCACAACCTCATGCTCGAACTCCTGGAAAGCACCACCCTGGTCCCCCCGGACCTCCACCTCATCGACTGACCGACCCGCTCCAGTCCGGGGCGGCCGACACACACCGTCTCACCGACCCGGCGCCGGGATGCCACGGCCAGGCACCGCCGCACCCCCATCTCGCCACACGCGTTGCGCCGAACTCCGCCGCACACCCTCTCACCGACCCAGCACCGGGGTGCTCGCGGCAGCACCCGCGCACCCCGTCTCGCCATACACGTTGCGCCGAACTCCGCCGCACGCCCTCTCACCGACCCGGCGCCAGATGCTCGCCACAGCACCCACGCACCCCCATCTCGCCACACACGTAGCGCCGAACTCCGCCGCACACCCTCTCGCCGACCCGGCGCCGGGTGCTCGCCGCGCCACCCTGCGGTCCGCGACTGCTCGCCACGCTCACCAACCCGGCACCCCGCACCCGGCACCCCGCACCCGGCACCCGGCACCCGGCACCCGGCACCCGGCACCCGGCACCCGGCACCCGGCACCCGGCACCCGGGCAGCGTCGCCACGCCAGGCGTCTTGCGCAACCTCCTGGCGCGCCGTACGCGTGGCGCTGGGCTCTGTCGTATGTCGGCTCGCCGACCCGGTGGTGGGGCGGTCTGCGGTTCGCGAGCGCCCGCGGTGTTCGCCGGGCCGGTGGCCGGGGTGGTCAGTGGGAGAGGAGGGTGGCGGTTTGGGTGGCGAAGCGGATGAAGGATTCGGGGTCCGGGTCGTCGGGGGTGGGTTGGAGGATGAGGTGGGTGGCGCCCGCTTTGGCCCAATGGGTGAGGGCGTAGGCGGCGTCCTGGGGGTCGCCCGCTACTTCGGTGGGGGTGGCGGGCGGGTAGTCGGCTCGGCGGCGTTGGGCTGCCAGGCGGGGGCGGGCGTCCGGGCCGGTGGCGGCCAGGACGTTGACGACCAGAGGGTGGGGGCCCGGGCGGGTGGCGCGGGCTTCGGTGATGGTGGCGTGGGCCTGGCGGACCTGGGCGGGGGTCGTGCGGGCCGTGAGGATGGTGCCGTCCGCCGCTTCGCCGGTGAGGCGGAGGGTGCGGGGGCCGGTGGCCGCGGCGAGGATCGGGGGCGGTGTGGTGGGGGGCCAGTCGAGGGCTACGTCGTCGAGGTGGACGTAGCGGCCGTGGGTCGTCACCCGCTCGCCGCGCAGGAGGGCGCGCAGGGCGTCGAGGTATTCGCGGAGCAGGGTCATGGGCGACTCGGCGCGGGCGCCCACCTGGCCCATCCAGTCCTGGACGCCGTGGCCGACGCCGACGGTCACCCGGTCGGGGAAGAGGCGGTGCAGGGTGGCCACCTCCATGGCCGTGAGCGCGACGTTGCGCAGCGGCACCGGGAGGACACCGATGCCGATGCGCAGCCGTCGCGTCCAGGCCAGCAGTGCGGCGGCGGAGGAGATCCCGCCCTGCAGGAAGCAGTCCTCCCAGAGCCAGAGCTCTTCCAGGCCGGCTTCCTCGGCGGCGACGGCGATCGAACGCATCCGCTCGGGCGGGAACTGGGGCACCAGCACAGCGCCAACACTCGTCATGGCGAAGATGATGCCCCGCCCTGCCGACAATCCACTCGCCCCGCCCCACGATCCTGACAACCACGCCCGAACGGCCGGCCCGAGCCCCATGCACCTACCGCCAACCGAACGTCACCAGTACACAGCGACCGCCACCTCAGGTCACCGCCCCGAGCTAAGCCGCCGAAGTGACCCAGCGACACGGCGCGACACCACCCGAGCGGCCAGGCGATGCGGCCCGATACCGCCCGGGTGGCCGGGCGACGCGGTCTGGCACCGCCGAAGCGGCCAGGCACCGCCGAAGCGGCCAGGCGATGCAGCCCGACGCCCGCCCGGGTGGCCGGGCGGCGCGGCCTGCGGCGACGGAGTGGTCGGGTGGCGTGGTCCGGTGACTGGGGCGTGGCGATGGGGGTCCGGGTGGGTTACTCGAGGCCGTGGTCGTGGCAGTTGTGGGGGGCGGTGATGGGGTTGCAGCGGACGGTCGCGCCGTCAGGGAGTTGGGCGACGTAGTCCGTGCCGTTGCGGGCCGCGAGGCCGACCGCGGGGAAGTCGGTGCTGATCATCTGGGCGCCGCTGTCGAGGGCGTTGTTGAGGCGGGTCGTGTCGCCGGAGCGCGCCTCGTTGAAGGGGACGTCGGAGCGGGTCCGCACGAAGTAGCCCTTGCGGACGAAGTCCTGGATCTGGGCCAGGTTGGCGCCCGTCGGGTCGTTCCACTCGACGAAGGCCGCGTCGGCGCGCCCGGGACGGGAGTTGGTGAACAGGACCCGGCCCTCCAGGTTGGGCCTGCCCGCCAGGTAGGGGGTCTGGAACTTCGCATCCTGGTTGTCCATGAGGAACATGACCTTGCCCCGCGACTCGTCCACGCGCGGCCAGCCGTACTTCAGCACGGACTGCTCGAGCGTGAGCCCGGGCTTGCGCAGGTCGTCGGGCGTGATGAGCTGGTCGTCGGACAGGACCGAGCGGATCTCGGCGTCGAGGGCGTCGAGCAGCGGCGTGTCCCAGGCGGGGCTCTTGGCGCCGCCCATGGCCTCCTTGGCCGGGTCGGTGCTCTTCAGCTCGATCAGGATCGTCAGCGGCACGTGCTCGGGGTGGGCGTCGGACCAGGTCTTCACCTGGCGCAGGCAGAGCGAGAGGCTGACGCAGTTGGAGCCGTAGTCGTGGTCGGCCCAGTGCAGCACCTTGAAGCCGGGCTTGCGCAGCTCGGGGTCGGTCAGCGCGGGCAGGCCGGCGTCGCGCCTGACCAGCGGGTTGGCGTACAGGCCGCCCTGCGGGTCGGGGAAGACGTCGAGCTCGATGCCGCGCACGTGCTCGTTCTCGAACTGCAGGGGCAGCGCCGGGTGCGAGTACTGCAGGTTCCACCAGCCGTTGTCGGTCTTGCGCTGGACGTCCTTCTCGGCGTCGGTCAGCTCGCGGTGGTAGCTGTTGTGTGTGGCCATGGTCTGGATCTGGTTGATCCGGATACCGCCCCTGCCGTGGTCAGCGGCCGCGGCGGGCGAGGCGACCAGTCCGATGACGGCGGCGGCGAGGAGTGCGGAGATACGCCCGAGACGCATGTGGCTCCTGTCCTAAAGGGGGATTACGGACAGACCATCTGACACCGCCATGAACCAATGATCAAGACATAGCCAAACTTGTCACGAAATGTCGGAGAACGAGAATCCCCCCGGCCGCCCGTTCCTGTCGGCGATCAGCCCGGCCAGGGTGGCCACGGCGATCTCCGGCGGCGTCTGCGAGCCGATGTTGAGTCCGATCGGCCGGTGCACCCGGGCGATCTCCTCCGGCGGCACGCCCAGCTCGGCGAGCGCCGCCACGTGCGGTCCCGTGTGCCGCGGGCTGCCCATGATGCCGATCCAGCGGGTCTGGCCCTTGAGCACGTCGCGCAGCACGGGCCCGATCTCGTCGCGGTGGTGGTCGGTGAGGACCACGTCGGCGGTCCCGTCGAGCCAGTCGCCGAGCGACCGCATCACGGTGAATCCGGGCAGGTCGCGTGACTCGTCCGGCTCGAACAGGACGGTGCGGAACCCCAGCTCGGCACCGAACCGCAGCAGACAGGAGGCCACGGGGGAGGCGAAGGCCGCCACCAGGGTCCTGCCCGCCACGACGGGCGGCGCGTCCACGTGCGCGATCTCGCACGCGGGGTCATGGATGTGGCTCATCCTCACACGGTACGCCGGGCGGCCAGGGCGGCCCCGAGACGCTGGACGTGCGCGTCGTCCGCGGGGTCGAGCGAGGTCGGCCCCGCCACCTCGCGCAGCAGCAGGGCTGGAACGGCCCCGCCTCCGGCGGCCCGGTGAGCCTGCGCGGCGAACCCGACTGGGACGTGCACGCTCTCGTGGTGGGGGCGCAGCCGTTCTTCCGCTACGTGGCGCACGGCGCGCTCGCCCTGCTCGGCGCGCTCGCCCTGCACGACGCGCTCGCCCTGCACGACGCGCTCGCCCTGCACGGCGCGCTCGCCCTGCACGATGCGCTCGCCCTGCTCGGTGCGGCCGACCGGATCGTGGGGCTCTGCCGGGAATGGGCGCATCGTGCACAGCGGGGCGCTGCACGAGTGCTGGGAGGGCGGCTCGTACTGCCGCCACGTCCGCGCGTGACCTGCTCGTCCACACCCTGGGTATAACTCCGGCCGAGCCCGGGTACGCCAGCGTCCGGATCGCGCCCCGGCTCGGCGACCTGGCCTGGGCGCGCGGCTCCGTGCCCACGCCGCACGGGCCGGTCTCGGTGGAGGTCGACGGCACGCGGGTCCGCGTCGACTCGCCCGTTCCCTGCGAGGTGATCCGGTGATCGTGGAGACCGTTTCGGGGCGGGTGCGCGGGCAGGTGGTGGACGGGATCGCGGCCTTTCTCGGCCTGCCGTACGCGCGGCCGCCCTTCGGTGAGCTGCGCTTCCGCGCCCCTTCACCGGTCGAGCCCTGGGAGGGGGTGCGCGACGCGCTGGAGTACGGGCCGACCGCGCCGAAGCGGCCCTACCCGCCGCCGCTCGACCGGCTGCTGGCCGACCCGGCCGTGCCCGGCGACGACTGCCTGAACCTCAACGTCTGGACGCCGGTGGGCGCGCGGGATCTGCCGGTCATGGTGTGGATCCACGGCGGTTCGCTGCGGTACGGCTCGTCCGTGCCCGCGGTGTACGACGGTACGGCTTTCGCCAGGGACGGCGTGGTGCTGGTGTCGATCAACTACCGGCTGGGGATCGAGGGGTTCGGGCTGTTTCCCGATGCTCCGGCCAATCTGGGGCTGCTGGACCAGCTGGCGGCGTTGCGGTGGGTACGCGATCACATCGCCGCCTTCGGCGGGGATCCGGGGAACGTGACCGTGTTCGGGGAGTCCGCGGGGGCGATCTCGGTGGGGGCGCTGCTGTCCGTGGGCGACGGGCTGTTCCGGCGGGCGATCATGCAATCAGGACCTCCCGACACGGTACGGCCGGCCGCGGCCAGACGGCTGACCAGGAAGATCGCGCGCAGGCTGGGGGTTCCCGCGACGGCGGCGGCGTTCGCGGACGTCGATCGGGAGCGGCTGCTCGACGCGCAGGCCGCCGTGCGCGACGGGTTCGGCATCGTGGATCCCGGTATGGATCGGCGCTTCGAGGGCGAGCTGATGGTCGGCTACAACTCCGAGGAGTACCGGCTCTGGTTCGTGCCCAGCGGCCTCGTCGACCGGATCGGGCCCCTGGCGTTCACCCTGGCGCGGCTGAAGTACCGGATCGGCGGGCGGGCCGCCGGGCTCTACCGGGCTCGCCGCCCCGGGGCCAAACCTGGCGAGGTGCTCGGGGCGCTGGTCACCGACAAGGTGCTGCGGGTTCCGCTGAACCAGCTGGCCGACGAGCGGACGTCCAGGACGTTCATGTACGAGTTCGCCTGGCGCACGCCCGTACAGAACCTGGGGGCGTGCCACGCGCTGGAGATCGGCTTCGTCTTCGACACGCTGCGCACGGCCGACGTCGTGGCGCTGACCGGGCCGGACGCGCCGCAGCCGCTGGCGGACGCCATGCACGCGGCCTGGGTGTCGTTCGCACGGACCGGCGACCCCGGGTGGCCCGCCTGGTCGGTCAAACGGCCCGTCATGCGCTTCGGCGTCGAGCCCGAGCTGGTGTACGCGCCCCAGGATGACGAGCGGACGGCCTGGTAATCGCTGCCGTACCGTTGATGCTGGGCCATGGCCTGGCGCGTGGCTTGCCGTACGATGCGCCCTGGAGCAATCGATTTCCAGCAAGGGTCTACACTGTCATCCGATCACAGGGGGACGAGCTTGCTCAAGATCCAGGACGTGGCACGGCACGCGGGCGTCTCCGCCGCGACGGTCTCGCGCGTGCTCAACGGGCGCGCCACCGTCAACCCCGAGCTGGCCGCGCGGGTGCACGAGGCCGTCGCCGAGCTGGGCTACCGGCCCAACGGCGTGGCCCGCAACCTGCGGCGCAGGCAGACCACGCTCTGGGCGGTCCTGATCTCCGACATCGGCAACCCGTTCTTCACCTCGCTGGTGCGCGGCGTTGAGGACGTCGGGCGGCAGCACGGCTACTCGGTCGTCCTGTGCAACACCGACGAGAACCCGGCGCGCGAGGCCGAGTACATCGCGGTCGCGCTCTCCGACAACATGGCCGGCGTGATCATCTCGCCCGCCGACGACACCACCGACATCAGCGCCCTCGTCGCGGCCGGCACCGCCGTGTGCACCATCGACCGCGAACTCCCCGACGCGGACGTCGACGCCGTCCTGGTCGACAACGAGAAGGGCGCCGAGCAGGCCACCGCCCACCTCATCGAGTCCGGCTACCGCCGCATCGCCTGCATCACCGGGCCGCGCCGCATGTCCACCGCCATGCGCCGCCTGCGCGGCTACCAGCGGGCGCTGCGCCTGTCGGGTCTCCCCCAGGACAAGGCCTTGGTACGGCATGCCGACTTCCGTGAGGAGGGCGGGTACGCGGCGATGGCCGCGCTCCTGGACGAGGGCGTGCACCTGGACGCCGTCTTCGCCGCCAACAACCTCATGACGGTCGGCGCCATGGAGTGCCTCGCGGAACGCGGCGTGCCCGTGCCTGCGCAGATCGGCGTCATCGGCTTCGACGAGATCCCCTGGGCCAGGCTCTCGCGCCCGTCGCTCTCGACGGTCAGCCAGCCCACCTACGAACTCGGCCGCGCCGCGGCCCAACTCCTCGCGGACCGCATCGACACCCCCTCCCGCCCACCAACCCGCATAGTCCTCCAGACGGAACTCCACGCCCGCGCCAGCTCCCAACCCCGCCCCTAGCGTGCATACCGGCTCGAGGGACGCCGCAAGCGCATCACGCATCCTCGCTCATTGATCTGGGCGCACCCCTGCCCCAACGCTTTCCCGTCGCATCAGAGCCGGGTCGCGGCCCCGACCCACGCACGCGGCGTGAGCGCCGAGTGGGTCCCGCAGGACGTGCCCGTGAAGTCCGAGGGGAATGCCTGCTCAGGCGCCTGCCTCGCTGGAGAGGGCATCGCGGGCACTCATGAGGGCGAAGCCGAGCAGGTTGAGGCCGCGCCAGGTCGAAGGGCTGGCGGCGCGCTCGTCGGCGGCCGCGAGACCGATGCCCCAGATGCGGTCGCGCGGGCTCGCCTCCACCAGGACGCGGCGCCGCGTGCCGAGCAGGAACTCGCGTAACTCGGCATGCTGGCCGAACTTCGCGACGTTTCCCCTGACCACGATGCCGAAGCGCTCCGCCTTCCACACCTGCTCGTCGAAGCCCTGCACGGCACGGCCGAGGTTTTTGGCCTCGCCGGGATGCTCGGCCTCCAGGACCCGCGCGGCCGTCTCGTCATCGCCGAACAGCCACGCCTTGTGCGCCATCATGTAGTGCTCGGCGGAGCCGAACGTGTGCCCGCCCTCGGTGAAGGACACCGGCCACCACTGGCTCAGGCACCCGGGCGCCAGGCTCCCCGTGTGCCCCCAGAAGCAGAGGTAGCGCAGGACGCGGCCCGCCTGCTCGGCGGCGATCGCCTCGTCGCGGCTGCGGGGAAGGGCTTCGGAGGTCGACACCCCCGAAGGTTCCCACACGCCACCGACAATCCGGCTTCACGGAGCTGCGCCGCCGTACCCGATCAGGGAGCCGGCGAGGCGGTCACCGGAGCCTGAGGAGCAACGAAATCCTTGCTGCGGATGAGCGCGAAGGCGAGCACCCCGCCCACGAGGGCGAGAACGCCGCCGACGAGCAGCACGTCGTTGAGTGCCGCGCCCGCCACGCCCGCCTGCTTCGCACCGCGTTGAACGGCTTCGGCCATCCGATCGGCGTACTCCCGCGAGCCGGACCGCTCGTACAGCTCGGCACGCAGCGAGGCCGCGAAGATCGAGCCGTACAGCGCGATGCCGACGGCGATGCCGATCTGCCGGAAGGTCTGGTTCACCCCCGAGGCCATGCCGGATCGATGAACGGGCACGACACCCACCGCGGTCGAGGCCAGCGGCGGATTGACCAGCCCCGTCCCGATACCGGCGACGACGAACCCCGGGATGAGGTGCGTCCAGTCCGACCCGGCGTCCAGGCCCCGCATCAGCAGGATCCCGGCCCCCACCAGGACCAGCCCGGGACCGATCAGCCAACGGACCGGGACGTGGCTCGTCAGCCGTCCCGCCACCGTCGCGGCGATCACCGTGCCGGCCGAGACGACCAGGAGCCTGGCGCCGGTGCCGAGCGCGCTGTAGCCGAGGTCGTTCTGCAGGTAGAGCACGATGTAGAGGAACAGCGCGAACAGCGAGGCGTTCATCGCGAACGCCGCGATCGACCCGCCGACGAACGTCGGCGTCCGCAGCAGCGACAGGTCGAACATCGGCTCGCGCACCCGCGACTCCACCACGGCGAACCCGGCGAGCAGCACCGCCGCGAGCCCGAAGCAGCCGATGACGCCCGGCTCGTCCCACGCCGTCTCGCTCGCCCTGATCAGCGCGTACACCAGGCTGAAGAGCCCGGCCGTCAGCGTGACGACCCCGGGCCAGTCGATCCGCGCACTGTACGGCGAGCGGGACTCGTCCACCCTGGCCAGCGCGACGGCGATCGCGACCACGCCGATCGGCAGGTTGACCAGGAAGATCCCGCGCCAGCTGATCCCGGTGGTGATCAGTCCGCCGAGGATCGGGCCGAGCGCCGTGGCAACACCCGCGACCGCGCCCCAGGCCCCGAAGGCCACGCCACGCTCCCTGCCCTGGAAGGCCCCGGCGAGCAGTGCCAGCGAGGTGGCGAACAAGATCGCGCCACCGGCCCCCTGCACCGCCCTGGACACGCTCAGCATCGCGGGCCCCTGCGCCAGGCCGCAGAGCGCCGAACCCACGGTGAAGATCGACAGTCCGGCCACGAATACGCGCCGCCTGCCGTACCTGTCGGCCAGGGAGCCCGCCGTGAGCAGCAGCGCCGCCAGCGTCAGCGCGTAGGCGTCCGTCACCCACTGCAGGTCGGCGAAGCCCGCGCCCAGCGCGTGCTGGATGTCCGGCAGCGCGACCACCACGATCGTGACGTCGAGCAGCAACATGAACGTCGCCGCGCACGCCACCAGCAGCGTCCACCACCTGCGCGCCACGGTCAGCCCTTGGCCTGGGCCTGCAGGCTCCAGATCCGCCCGTCGGGATCGCGGACGGTCATCTCCTTGGTCCCGTAATGCGTGTCCTCGAACGGCGTGACCACCTCGACCACGGGATCGGCCTGGAAGGCCTCCGCGTCGGCCACCTTCAGCACGACCTGCACCTGCGGCTCCCGATCCGCGGGAATCTCCGCCAGGACGAGGTACGGCCCGCCGCCGCCGTTACGCAGCACCCCGGAACCGTCGCCGGTCGAGAACTCGACCTCGAACCCCAGCGCCTGATAGAACCTGGCCGCCTTGCCCCAGTTGTGGGTCTCCAGGTACACGCCCTCGATGCCCTCGGTCGCCATGTCAGCTCTCCTCCCCAGATGATGGCCGCTGCCCGTGGGCGTCGAGGTAGACGCGCAGCGCCTGCGCCACCAACGCCGACAGCGACATCTCCGATTCGATGGCGTGATGCTTGACCTGCTTGATCAGCCCGATCGGCAGGTACACGTTGAACTGCTTCACATCCTCGTCACCCACATCGGCGATGCTAGCACGCTAGCAATCTAGGCCGTGACTTCCTTAACGGGCGCCATATATGCAAATATCTATAGTGCTAGGACATTAGATATATGGAGGAACCTGTGATCGAGTTCCACCTGGATGCGAAATCCGGCGTCTCGCCCTACCTGCAGCTCGTGCAGCAGGTACGGCACGCGCTACGGCTCGGCCTGCTGCACGAGGGCGACCAGTTGCCGACCGTCAAGGAGGTCGTGGCGCGGTTGGCGATCAACCCCAACACCGTCCTGAAGGCCTACCGGGAGCTCGAGCACGAGGGCCTGGTCGCCGCCCGGCCGGGGGTGGGGACGTTCGTGACGGCCACGCTCACCGACACCTCGCTGGCCGCGCACGGCCCGCTGCGGCTGGAACTGCAGCGCTGGCTGGCCAAGGCGCGCCGGGCCGGCCTCGACGAGGAAAGCATCGAGGCGCTGTTCATGACCACCTTTCGGACCACCGCTCAGGAGGAGATAGCGTGACCGAGCGAAGCGAGGGCACCAATAAGCACAGCACTCAAGTCACGACGGCTCCGAAGGAGCTGTCATGACTTCCGTTCTGCAGGCCCAGGGACTGGGCAAGAAGTACGGCAGGCGCTGGGCGCTGCGCGACTGCACCCTCGGCATCCCGGCCGGGCACGTCGTCGGGCTGGTGGGCCCCAACGGAGCCGGCAAGACCACGCTGCTGAAGCTGGCCAGCGGCCAGCTGGAGCCCACGACGGGCGAGATCACCGTGCTGGGCGGCCGTCCCGCCCGCGGCCCCGCGCAACTGGCCAAGGTCGGCTTCGTCGCCCAGGACACCCCCGTCTACTCCGCGCTCAGCGTCGCCGAGCACCTGCGACTGGGAGCCCGGCTCAACCCTGGCTGGGACGTCGTGGTGGCGCGCGAGCGGATCGCCCGGCTCGGGCTGGATCCCGCCCACCGGGCGGGCAAGCTGTCCGGCGGCCAGCGCGCCCAGCTCGCCCTCACCCTGGGCCTGGCCAAACGTCCCGAGCTGCTGATCCTGGACGAGCCGGTCGCCTCGCTCGACCCGCTCGCCCGCCGCGAGTTCCTGCAGGGGCTGATGGAGGCCACCGTCGAGCACGAGTTCAGCGTGGTGCTCTCCTCCCACCTGGTCTCCGACCTGGAACGGGTCTGCGACTACCTGATCGTGCTCATCGACTCGCGCGTGCAGGTGGCCGGACAGACCGACGAACTGCTGGCCACCCATCACCGGCTCACCGGACCGCGTCGCGAACCCAACCGGTTGCCCGCCGACCAGCACGTGGTCTCCGCGCGCCACACCGACCGGCAGAGCACGTACGTGGTCCGTACCGACGCCCCGATCCACGACCCCGCCTGGACGGTCTCCCAGCTCAGCCTGGAGGACCTCGTCCTGGCCTATATGGAGAAGCACACCGCCGAGAACCGGCGGGTCGCCCTGGAGGTGCAGCGATGATCTGGCTGGCCTGGCGCCAGTTCCGCGGCTCGGCCGCGATGATGGCCACCGCACTCGTCATCCTCGCCACCGCCCTGGCTCTGACCGGCCCGGGCCTGGCCTCCCGCTACTCCGCCGGGATCGCCGACTGTACCCAGGACGACACCTGCCTCCGCTTCTACGACCGCTTCTTCGGCCAGTACGACACCCCCTTCATGGCCGTCAGCCTCGCCGTGCTGCTCCTGCCCGCGCTCGTCGGGCTCTTCTGGGGAGCACCGTTGATCACCCGCGAGCTGGAGACGGGCACGCACCTGCTGGTGTGGAACCAGAGCATCACCCGCACCCGCTGGCTGGCGGTCAAGCTCGGGCTCACCGGCCTGGTCGCCGTGGCCGCCTCCTGCCTGTGCGGCCTCGCGGCCACCTGGTGGTCCGGGCCCCTGGACAAGTCGGCCCCGGAGGGCTTGGCCCTGATGGCTCCCCTGGTGTTCGGCGCGCGCGGCATCGCCCCGATGGGGTATGCGGCCTTCGCCTTCGTCCTGGGCGTGACCGTGGGCATGCTGGTGCGCCGCACGCTGCCCGCCATGGCCCTCACGCTGGCCGTCTTCGCCGCGATCCAGCTCGCCATGCCGCTGCTGGTCCGGCCCCACCTGATGCCCCCGATCACCTCGACCTTCGAGCTCGGCGAGGCGAACGTGGACGGGATCGGCATATCGCGTGAAGGCGGATCTCCGCAGCTTTCGCTGAAGTCGGCCGTTCCTGGCCACGCGGGCGCCTGGGTCCTGTCCAACAACCTGGTCGATCCATCCGGACGTACGCTCGGCAGCGAAGGCGCCGTCCAGGTCTCCACGACGTCGGGACCCTGCTCACCGCAGCAAGCGGGACCGAACACGTGCACTCCTGAGATCAACCGGCTCGGCTACCGGCAGAAGGCGACCTACCAGCCCCTTGAGCGCTTCTGGCCTTTCCAGTGGATCGAGACCGGGATCTACGCCTTCCTCACCCTCGGCCTCACGTGGTTCTCCTTCTGGTGGATCCGCAGGCGCCTGTCATGACCGTCATCAGGACCGCGGCCGCCGGGCTCGTGCTCCTCCTGGTGGCAGCCTGCACGGCGCCGACGCCGCCGCGCAGCCAGGCGAGCACAGCAGGCAGTACGGCCTGCGCGCGCCCTCAGGGACCTCCAGAGGCGGAGACGGCCACCACGATCGACGTCATCGAGCAGGCGTACTTCTGCATCCTCGGCAACTACTACAGCGGCGCCACACTGGACGCCCGCTCCCTGTTGACCACCGGATTCGCCGTCCTGACCCAGGAGCTCAACCGCAACGGGCGCGACGTGCCCGAGGCCACCATGCCGGCGCTGACCGGTGACCACAAAGCCGACTGGACCGCGTTCGAGGCCGTCTACAGGAAGATCACCGATCAGGTGCCCGACCTGCGCGACAGGCTGGCCGTCGTCACCCTCGAGGCCATCGTGGCCGGACTCGGCGACAACCACGCCCGCTGGGTGCACGACGTCAAGCGCCCGCCCGACTACTACGACGGCGACGGGTACGGGCTCGGCCTCCAGGCGAACGTCAGCGGCCCGCAGGTGAACGGCAACCCCGGCACCGCCGTCCCGCCGCTGTTCGTCACCACCGTGCAGGGCGGCGCGGCGCAGGCCGCCGGACTGCGCCCGGGCGACGTCATCGAATCGATCGACGGATCGGCGCCCTTCATCGACGGCAAGGCCACCCCCGCGATCGCCGCCCTCTACCCGCAATACCCGCAAGCCCGCCCGGTCCGGCTGCGGCTCCTGCGGCAGACCACCGGCCGTCGCTGGAGCGTGACGCTCAAGCCCGGCCTCTACCAGCGGGATCTGGCCGCCCTGCAAGTGGTGAGATCGAAGCTGCTGGAAGACGACATCGCCTATGTACGGCTGGCCGGGTTCGCTCCCGACTCCGCGAACAGGGTTCTCAAGGCGATCTCCAGGCTGCGCACCAGCCGTACTCTCATCGGCGTCGTGCTGGACCTGCGCGGCAACGGCGGCGGCAGCCCCGTGGAGGCGACCCGGCTGCTGAGCACGTTCGTCCACGGCAAGGTCACCGCATACCAGTGCACCGTGGACGGCACGTGCAAGACCTCGTGGACCGACGACACCGTCGAGTTGCTCAACCTGCCGCTGGTGGTGCTCACCGACCGCAGTTGCGCGTCGGCGTGTGAGCACTTCAGCTCCGCGGTCAAGGACCTGCGGATCGGCCGGCTGGTCGGCACCAGAACCGCCGGGGTCGTCTCCGGTCCGGCGCAGCCGTACCTGCTGAGCAACCACACCATGCTGAGCTTCCCCGACAGGCACCACCTGGGGCCCAACCGCGAGGTGCTCGACCGGATCGGCGTGCCGCCCGATCACTACGTGCCCATGACGCCGAAGGACGCGGCCGCCGGGCGCGACCCCGCCCTGGCCGAGGCCCTGACCTTGCTGCACAAGTGAATGGACCCCTCCATGAGACAGCTCCTGGCAGTCGCCGCAGGCCTGCTCGTCCTCGCCGCCTCCGCCTGCTCCGCGCCCACGCCGCCCCGGTCGGCCGCCAACCCGACGGCCACTCCGACCGGCCCCGCCACCCTGCCCGCTCCCACCAGCCCCCATCCGGTCGGCACCACCGCCCTGTACCTGAAGGACACCTCCCGCCCCGACCCCTGGAACCTCGACGTCAAAGTCAGGGAGCTCAAGGTCACCCTGTGGTATCCGACCAAGCAACGGGACGGGCAGCGGGCGCCGTACATGACGCCAAAGGAATCGGAGCTCCTCATGAAGGGCTCCAAGATCACCAGCGCACCGTACGACACGCTGAGCAAGACGCGGACCAACGCCGTCGAAGACGCCAAGCCAACGGGGCGGAAGCTTCCGCTGGTGGTGCTGTCTCCCGGTTTCACCAAGCCCATGAGCACGCTCACGTCCCTGGCTGAGGACCTGGCCAGCAGGGGGTACGTCGTGGCCGGGATCGACCACACCTACGAAAGCTACGCCACGACCCTGCCCGGCGGGCGGGTCGCGGAGTGCCTGGCGTGCGACAGCGACTCCGACCCGGGGTTCGGCACCGGGGTGGTTCAGGGCCGGGCGGCCGACGTCTCCTTCGTGCTCGACCAGCTGACATCCAAGTGGGACAAGTCTGGCCTGATCGACCGCTCCAGAATCGCGATGGTGGGCCAGTCGATCGGCGGGGCGAGCGCCGTGGCGGCCATGGTGAAGGACTCCCGGGTGCGCGCGGGAATCGACATGGACGGCACCACGTACGCCCGGATCCCCAAGAACGGGTTCTCCCGGCCCTTCCTGTTCATGGGTTCGCCGCAGCACGCCCCTGGCGGTCGCGACAACTCGTGGGACCGCGACTGGAAGCTGCTGACCGGATGGAAGCGCTGGCTCGTACTGTCGGGCGCGGAACACGCGTCCTTCACCGACGGCCCGCTGGTGGCGAGCGCCCTCGGCATCAAGCCCGCCTACGGCGTGCTGCCCGCGGCGCGCTCAGCCGAGCTCACCCGCACGTACGTGGCGGCCTTCCTCGACCAGCATCTGAAGTCGCAGCGGCAGCCCCTCCTGGACAAGCCGTCGTCGCGCTACCCCGAGGTCACATTCTGCCCCGCGACCTGCGGTCAATAGCGTCAGGCGTCCGGGGCTCGCTGCGGGCCGCGGTAGGGCAGCGGCTGGCTGTAGACGATGCTGGTCGTCGTGCTTCCGAACTCGGCGAGCTCGCCGACCAGGCGTTCCAGATGGCGCATGGACGCCGCGGCGACCTTCAGCGTGTAGCAGTCGTCACCGGTGGTCCGCAGGCACTCCAGGATCTCCATCCGCTCGGCGAGCAGCCGGTGCAGCGGCTCGTGCCGGTTGCCGGGGAACTTCAGCCGTACGACGGCCATCACCGCGAACCCGACCTTCTCCAGGTCGACGCCGGCGTGGTAACCGGTGATGACGCCCATCGACTCCAGGCGCCTGACCCGTTCTGTCGTCGCCGAGGGGCTGAGGTTCACCCGCCGTCCCAGCTCGGTGAGCGCGATACGACCGTCCTGCTGGACCTCCACCAGGATCGCCCAGTCCGTCGCATCGAGATTCTCGGCCATTCAGCAAAAATACCGGCAAAATCACGGGCGTCTGTCGCATACGCCGCAAAGACCGCCTTCATCACGAGGTGATCGTCTGGATAGCCTGAACCGGTGCGAATAGGCGTGAACGTTCCGAATTTCGGACCCGGCACCGATCCCGGCGTCCTGCGCGGCTGGGCGCAGACCGTGGAGGGGCTTGGCTTCGACCTGTTGATGGTCTCCGACCATGTCGTGGTGACGCCCGATGTCGCCGCGCAGTACCCCGCCCCGTTCTACGAGCCGTTCACCACCCTGGCCTGGCTCGCCGGCATCACCGACCGGGTCCGGCTCGGGACCACCGTGCTCATCGCGCCCTACCGGCACCCGCTCCTGACCGCTCGGATGGCCGCCAACCTCAACCAGCTCAGCGGCGGCCGGCTGGTCCTCGGAGTGGCCTCGGGCTGGGCCAAGCAGGAGTTCGCCGCCCTCGGCGTGCCGTTCGACCAGCGCGGGAAACTCACCGACGACACCCTCCTGGCGCTACGGGCCGCCAGGGACGACACCGCCGACTACCGCGCAGGACCGATCCCGCTGTGGATCGGCGGCAACAGCGACGTCGGCATCCGCCGCGCGATCCGCCTCGGCGACGCCTGGCACCCGCTGCGGAACACCCTGCCCTGGCTGCGCGAGGCGATCGACCGGATGAAGGCCATCGCCGGCACCCGGCCGGTACCGGCCTTCGCCCCCCGCATCATCCTGCGGATCACCGACTCTCACGTCACCGATCCCCACCGCCGCGCCGGCGAGGGCACCATCGACCAGGTCGTCGAGGACCTCGAACAGCTACGGCTGCTCGGCGCCGACACCGTCGTGCTCGACCCGTTCGACGGCGACCCTGACGAGACCCTCCACCCCGCGGCGAAGTGGCAGATGCTGGCCGCCGTGGCCGCCCATTGGGACCTTCAACCGCGAATGGAGCACTCATGACACCCGACCAGGAACGCCTTCTCCGCCGCGCGATCGAACTGGCCGCCGCGGCACGCGCGAACGGCAACCCGCCCTTCGGATCGCTGCTGGCCGACCCGGACGGCCGCATCCTCGCCGAGGAGCAGAACACCACGCTCACCGAATCCGACATCAGCGCACACCCGGAGCTCAAACTGGCCCGCTGGGCGGCCCGCGAACTCGACCCCGCCACCGCCGCCGCCACGACCATGTACACCAGCTGCCAGCCCTGCGGCATGTGCACGGGCGCGATCCAACGCTCCGGCCTTGGCCGCGTCGTCTACGCCCTCTCAGAGGAACAACTCACATCCCTCAAGCCAGGCGGCGCCTGGCCCAACGTCCCACACGAGGGCCCGGCCCTCTACGACGAGGCCCGCATCCCAGTCGAGGGCTACTACCAGTAAGCCACCGAGGACGCGACCCGTTTGCGGGAGGCAGAGGGCGCAGGGCACGGTAAACGGATGATGGGTACGGTAGGCGGTCCGATCGGACAAGACACGACGTCGCGCCAAGCGATTGACTTGCGGGTGCACCGCTGGCTGATGATCGTTGGGGCGCTCCTCACCGGCGTCGCCCTTCTGCTGTTGTCGCTGCTCCCTGGCGCGCCTTCCGAGGCGGTCGCAATGACGGCGTGGGTCGAACGCGGTCACTCGCTACTGTCGTGGAGCGACGAACTGCTGTTCTTCGCGGTCATCTGCTGGGGAGGCGGTGCCCGCGGCCTCTTCGGCGCGCGCAAGGCCGAACCGTCGGCGCGGATCAACGTGGGAGTGACCGCTCTCACGGCCGCCCTCGTCGCCCTCGTCGTCCTACTGCTCGCGGTGGGGCGTCTGGTCTACCCGGTGTTTGAGATTCAACTGTCAGCCGAGGTTCTAGCACTGGTCGTCAGCTCGACGTTCGGCGCCCTGCATCTGGCGTTCCTAGGTTTCGCCGTTGCTGCGGTCGCGCTCAGCTGGTCGACACGCGCCGGACTAATCGGGCGAGCTGTCGGCATCTTTGCCGCAGCCGCATTCATCGTCGGCTCTTTCCCCTGGCTGACACCGAGCTGGTGGAACTCATTGGTCGCGATATTGGTCGCCGCGTGGGGCGTGCTCCTGGCCCTTGCTACCGCAACTCGCACCCAGAATCCCGGCGACGAACGGAGAGGATGAGTACCACCGTCTAGGGCATGGTTCCGGCGCAATCATCATGATGCGGTCCTTTAGCTCGACAGCGCGTCGCCGAACCTAGCGACCCCCTCCCGACACGAACTCGACATCGCGCCTGGCAAGGCAGCGGACTGATCATCCCCATTCGCGCTACAAGACCCTTAACTCCGAGACATTGAGCCCGCCTGGCCAAGCCGAGACGACGTCCTGCTCAAGTGGGCTCCGGGCGGGGAGCGCGAGGGGCTGCGGCCCCTCGCCGGGGTGTGGGGCTTGCCCCACTCGGACACAGCCCGAGCGCGTAGCGCGAGGACCACGCCTTTGGCCCTCAATAGGAACGTCCGAGCGTAGCGAGGTCCTTTTTGCCTGTAAGGGCGTAGCGAGGCCCTTTGTCCGGGGCCTTAGCCGAGGAGGCCGCGGGTGCGGGCGGCGGCGGCTGCCTGGGTGCGGGTTGAGGCGTCGAGCTTGGCGAGGATGTTGGAGACGTGCACGCTGACCGTCTTCTGCGCGATGAACAGCCGCTCGGCGATCTCCCGGTTGGTGAGCCCCTCGGCGACCAGGCGGAGGACTTCGAGCTCCCGCGCCGTGAGCCCGCCGTCGCCGTGGGCGCCGCCGAAGCGGGCACGGCGGCCGAACTCGGTGAGGACCGCCTCCAGGGGCGCGGCGCGCAGCTTGCCGGCGGTCTCGCGGGCGAGCTCCCACTCGGCCTGGGCCGCGACCCGGTCTCCGGCGGCCAGAAGGGCCTCGGCCAGGCGCCAGCGGGCGCGGGCGGTCTCGTAGACGAAGCCGTAGTCGAAGGCGTCGACGGTGGCCCGCCACAGGTCGACGTCGAGGCGGCCGTGGACGCGGTGCCATTCGGCCTCGGCGCGCAGCGCCCAGGCACGGCCCTCTGGCCCCATCTCGCCACGCTGGCCGGTGGGCCCTGAGGTGATCGCGAAGCGCGCGGCGTCGATCAGCGCGTCGGCGCCCTCCACCGAGCCGAGCTCGGCCAGCGCCCACAGGCCCACCGCGGCGATGCGGACCGAGCCGGAGTCGCCGGGGTCGAGGGTGTCGAACGCGGCGTGGACATGCTCGAGCGCGGCGGCCGGGTCACCGTTCCACAGGGCGTGTTCGGCGGCGAGGCCGCGCGCCATGTAGGCGATCAGCCCGTCGGACCAGAAGGGCCGCAGCAGCTCCAGCCGTGGCTCCACCGCGGGCAGCCCGCGGGCGACCTCGATGAACAGCGCGAAGGAGGACAGCGTGGCCTCGGGGATCGTGCCGACGCGGGCGGGGAAGCCGTGGGCGACGGCCTCCGCCTGGTCCCATTCGCCGGCCACGTAGTGAATCAGGAAGCGCAGGAAGCGGAGGTCGGTGCCGTAGGTGCTCCAGGTCAGGCCGGACTCGAGCGCCATGCGGATGCCCTCGTCGGCCATCTCGGCGGCGGCCTCGAGCAGGCCCTGCTCGTAGTGGATGCGGGCGTGGAAGAAGCGGACGCGCAGGTCCATCGCCAGGTCGCCGGTGCTCATCAAGGTGGCGATGTCGATGAGGGTGTGGGCGCGGTCGATGTCGCCGTGCAGCTCGGCCCTGGCGGCCTGGGTGATGAGCGCCCCCGCCTCGGCGTCGCGGGCTCCAGCCGCCCTGGCGGCCTCGAGCGCGCGGGCGATGAGGTCCTCGACCTCGGCGTGGCGGGGCGTGTAGCTGAGCGTGCGCGACAGGGTGGCAAGCGCGCGGGCCAGCTCGGTCTGGGAGACCGCGGTCTCGACGGCCTGCTCGGCGATCCCGACGGAGCTGAGGTCGCCCATCTCGTAGAGGTAGTAGGCCAGGCGTTCGTTCACCTCGGAGGTGGGCGGCAGCGCGCGCAACTGGTGGACGGCGCGGTGGTTGTCGCCGCTGTCGGCGGCCATGACGGCGCTACGGAAGGCCAGCGCGACCCGGCTCTCGCCGGCCAGCTGCTCGGCGCCCTCGACCCGCTCCCACAGGCCGAGCGCCTGGTCGTAGTGGCTGTGCGCCTCCGCGGGCGCGCCCAGCCGCTCGGCCAGGCGGCCGGCCTCGGCCGAGGCCGACAGGGCGCCTGCCAGGTCGTGGCCGGCGAGGTAGTGGTGGGCCAGCTCGGCGGGCGAGGTGAGCAGCTCGGCGAAGGCGGCGTGCAGCCTGGTGCGCTCGCCGGGCAGCAGGTCGGTGTAGACCGCCTCCTGCAGCAGCGCGTGGCGGAACGCGTAGCCGTAGCCGTCGACCCTGAGCAGCCCGCGCGAGACGATCTCCCGCACGGCGTCCTCGAAGTCGGCCAGCGGCAGCCCGGAGACCTCGCGCAGCAGCTCGTCCTCGACCCGGCGGCCGGCGACCGCGGCGGCGCGCAGCACCCGCTGCCCGGACTCCGACAGCACCTCGACCCGGGACATGAGCAGGCTGGCCAGCCCGTCGGGCAGGCTGTCGCCCTCGGCCATGGCGGCGAAGAGCTCCTCGGCGTAGAACGGGTTGCCGTCGGCCCGGGTGACGATCTCCCCGAGCCGCTGCGAGTCAACCGACCCCAATGTCGCCACATAGTCCGACATTTCGCCGGCGCCGAGCGGTGTGACCTCCAGGGCCGTGACCGTGGGCAGGCGCTTGAGCTCGGCCAGCACCGAGCGCAGCGGATGGCGGCGGTGCAGGTCGTCGGTGCGGTAGGTGCCGGCCACGCAGACGCGCTCGGTCTGCACCATCCGGCTGAGGAACACCAGCAGGTCGCGCGTGGACCGGTCGGCCCAGTGCAGGTCCTCGATCACGAACAGCACGGGCTGCACCTCGCCGAGCAGCCCGAGCAGCGAGCCGAACAGCCGCTGCTGGGTCAGCGCCGACGGCGGCGCGCTCTCGCTGCCGGGCAGCAACTGCCCGAGCAGCGGCCGCTCGGCGA
This sequence comes from Nonomuraea sediminis, assembly GCF_018531495.1. Taxonomy (GTDB): domain Bacteria; phylum Actinomycetota; class Actinomycetes; order Streptosporangiales; family Streptosporangiaceae; genus Nonomuraea; species Nonomuraea sediminis. Next base: position 413,823 of record NZ_JAHDTI010000004.1, on the reverse strand, counting down.
TGGCCTCGCGCATCTCGGGCTCGGCCCCGCGCAGCGCGTCGGCCAGGGGCAGGTACGGCAGGGCGTCGCCGAGCTCGGCGCACTGCCCGACCAGCACGTGGAAGCCGCGCTCCCGGGCCACGGCGACGAGCTCGGTCACCAGTCTGGTCTTCCCGATGCCCGCGTCACCGCCGACGAGCGCGACACCGGCGGTGCCCGCACCGGCGGACTCGAGGACACGCACGAGCCGCGCCAGCTCAGCCGTGCGCCCGACGAGAAGACCATTCACGCCAGCAACTATGCCACGGCGGGCCGACATTCCCATTGGTCCCCGATCCTAGCCACCGAATGGCCTTCAACGCAGGACCAAATCCGGCCTACCCTTCGAAAAATGATCCATTGGTCGACATTCGTCCTCTTCGTCGGCACCTCGTTGATCCTGGTGGTCGTCCCGGGGCCGAACCACCTCTACATCGCCGCCAGAGGCCTGGCCCAGGGCCGCTCGGCGGCGCTGGCCAGCGCCTTCGGCGTGGAGACAGGGACGCTGGTGCACATCGCCGCCGCCGCGGCGGGCCTGTCGTACCTGATCAGCACGTCGGCGACGCTGTTCGGCCTCGTCAAGTGGGCGGGCGTGGCCTACCTCTTCTACCTGGGGATCCGCGCCCTGACCGGCAAGCCCGAGGACACCGCCGAGGCGCCGGAACCGCAGCCGCTGGGCAAGGTGTACGCGGAAGGCATCGTCGTCAACGTGCTCAATCCCAAGGTGACGCTGTTCTTCCTGGCCCTGCTGCCGCAGTTCGTCCGGCCCGAGGCGGGCTCGCCCACGCTCCAGATCGTGGTGCTCGGCGTCACGGTGATGTCCCTCGGGCTCCTGTCCGACCTGATCTACGCCTTCACCGCGGGGGCGCTGGGACAGCGGCTGGCCAGGCGGGCACGCGCGCTCAAGAAGGTCAGCGGCGTGGTCTATCTGGGGTTGGGCGTCCTCACGGCGTTCGCGGGGCGAAAATGATCGCATGGCGCCACGCAAGCAGCAGGAGATCTTCGACGCGACGCTGCGGCTGGTCTCCGAGCGCGGCTACGACGGCCTGACCATCGAGGGCGTCGCGGAACGCTCGGGGGTCAACAAGACGACGATCTACCGCTGGTGGCCGTCGAAGGCCGCGCTGCTCGGCGCCGCCCTGGTCGAGGCCGACACGCTCGGCTTCGACCCGCCGGACACGGGCAGCCTGCGCGGTGACCTGGTGGCGGTGGTCGAAGGGATCAGGCGCCTGCTCACGCAGCCGCCGGGACGCGACATCGCGGTCGCCGCGCTCGGCGCCGCCGTACACCATCCCGAGCTGGACGTGCGCGGGTTCTTCGCCGACCGGATGGCGCGCGAGAAGGCGATCTTCGACAGGGCGGCACGGCGGGGAGAACTCGCGGCGGAGACCGACCCGATGCTCGTGATCGATCTGCTGGCGGGGGCGGTGTGGATCAGGGCCGTCTTCCGCGGCCTGCCGCTCGACGACGACTTCGCCGGGGACGCGGTGTCGGCCGTGCTCGACGGGGTGGCCCGCTAGAGCATCTCCCCGAGCGCGGTCGGGATCCTGTCGAGCACCGGGTGGGGCACCAGCCCGTAGGCGTAGAAGTCCACCGCGGACGCGCCCGCCGCCTTGGCGCCGCGGGCCTTGGCCACGAGCCGGTCGCTGGAGTCGCTGTCGGGGAACCCGGGCCGCAGCACCGCCCGCACCTCCCGGTCCTTGCCGACGGACCGCAGGTAGGCGCCCACGTCGTCGGCCACCCTGGCGGCGTCCCTGGCGTAGGCGAGCACCCCGAACGCGGGCACCAGGTCTCCCAGCGCCACCAGGTCGACCCCGAGCTGCCAGGCGTCGTGCGCGGCCAGCCCGGGCGTCGGGAGCCCGTCGGTGTATCCCTTGACCGCCCCGGTGGAGTCGATGAACACCAGCCGGGACCCCTCCTCGGCCACCGCCGAGGCCACCTCGGACACCAGCGTGGTCACCGTCTCGGAACGCGCCCGGGCGTAGGCGACCACCTCGGGCCCCGCGTAGGCGGTCAGCGCGGCCCTGGTCACCTCGCCCTGGGCGGGCGGGTCGCCGTCGAAGACGCCGCCCACGATCCTGGCGCACTCGTCGCGCGCGACCTCGGCGTTGACGCCCAGGTCGGCGGCGCGCGCCATGCAGTAGTCGCAGAAGCAGAGCCCGAACAGGTAGGCGTCCATCGGACCGAGCGGCACGAACGAGCGCTGCGGCTTGAGCGGCCTGAAGTGCAGCGCCTCGGCCACCACGCTGTCGACGCCGAGCCTGGCCACCGCCCTGGCCAGGGCGACCGCGTACTCGCGGACGTCCGGGTGGGCGGGGCACAGGTCGGTGAGCGAGCCCCGGTCGCCGAAGCAGTCGCGCACGGTCACGTCCGGGTGCTGCTCGCCCAGGGCCAGGTTGCGCAGGAAGACGGTCCAGCCGTGCAGCTTCAGCCCCCGCTCGGTGCACGCCTGGCGCAGCCCGTCGAGCGCGCCGAGGTAGCCGGGGACCGGGCGGAGCCGGGCGAACAGATCGTGCGGGGCGGCGAAGTGCGCCCCGTCGTGACGGATGGTGAGCCTGGACAGCCCGTGCGGGGTGACGTCACGGGAGGCGTGGTGGACGGCGCCCACGGTCACGCCTCGCACGCCGTACCCGCTGATCCTGTCGAGCACCCGCTCGACGCCCTCGCCCCGCAGGTCCTCGACGAAGACGTATACCGAACTGTCCACGCACCGACCTTACGCGCTCTTGTGAGCTACGAAGTCGATCTCCACCAGGATGTTCATCAGGTCGGAGCCCACGGTCGTGCGGACCGGGTAGGGCTGGGTGAAGTACGACTTGTACACCTCGTTGTAGCCGGCGAAGTCCCGCTTGAGGTGCTGCAGGTGCACCGTGGCCTTGATCACGTCGTCGAAGCCGAGCCCGTGCGCCGCCAGGATCGCGCCCAGGTTGCGCATGGTCTGGTGGGTCTGGGTCTCGATGTCGTCGCCGACGACCTCGCCGGTCTGCGGGTCGAGCGGGCCCGCGCCGGAGGTGTAGACGAAGTCGCCCACCACCAGTCCCTGGGAGTAGGCGCCGATGGGGGCGGCGCCTTCGGTGGTCCTGAGCTCCTTCTTCACGTGGTCTCCTCAGAAATGTGTGTTGATCGTGCCGACAACGTTGTAGTCCTCGTCGACCAGCGGCAGCGAGCGCCACTTGTCGAAGGCGGTGCACGGGTGCGAGATGCCGAAGCGCACCACCTCGCCGACGTTCAGGTCGCCGTGCACGATCGTGTGCTGGTCCAGCATCTTCACCACGGTGACGCCCTCGCGCCGGGGGATGGGCATGCCCTCGTCGTAGGGGGCGTCGCGCTTGCCCATCCCGATGATCGCCAGCCCGGGCTCCGGTGTCGAGAGCACGTGCGCGAAGACCTCGAGCGCCGGGCGCAGCTCACCCTCGATGCGGTTGAACGGGGTGCGCTCGCGGTAGAAGCCCTCGTCGTGGGCGACGTAGGCGCCGCTGCGCAGCAGGATCCTGGCCTGGGTGGCGACCAGTTCGCGGCCGATCACGTCGAACCACTGGCTCCCGCCGACGGTCAGTATCGGGTTCCTGACCCGCAGGTACTCCACGGCCTCCTGCAGCCGATCCAGATATTTCCGGACCTCGTCGGTGCTCTGCAGCGCCCCCTCGTACCCGGCGACCCCCGCCAGCTCGACCCCGTCCACGGCCTGCACGTGGGAGACCACGTCGAGCAGCGCGTCCAGCGTCCTGCACCCGGCGCGCCCGCCCTCGTGCCCCAGCTCGACCAGCACCTGGAAGGGCCGCTCCCCGGCATGGGCGGCCAGGACGTCGACCCCCGCCCGCGAGTCGGCGAAGCTCAGGAACTCGAAGTCCGGGTCCTCGGCCAGCTCGGTCGCCGCCCACCGCAACCCCTCGGGGTCGAGGATCTGGTTGGCCACCATGATCCGGTCGGCGCCGAACCCGCGCGCGGCCATCGCCTGCCGCCCGGTGGCCACGGTCAGCCCCCATGCCCCGGCCTGCAGCTGCTTGCGCGCGATCTCACCGGACATATGCGTCTTGACGTGCGGCGCAAGCTGCATGCCATGATCCCGCACGAACGCCGCCATCGTCGCGATGTTGTGCTCCAGCGCGTCGCGGCGCACCACCATCACGGGCAGCGAGTACCCCTCCAGCACGATTCCGACCCTATCGTTCGTATTGATGATCTTGTACGGCGAGCCACCCACCGCCCGCCCACCGCACTTCGGCTGAGGACCCGCGACCGGCGACTCCGGCGAGTCGGTGCCACTGACCCGCCACAACGGCGCACAGGACCCGCCTGGACGGGTTCCGTACCCGGGACCCGCCTACCGTGGTTTCAGCGCCCTGCCCGGAGTCTTCCCCGTGAGCGCGCCACCCGCCAGCACCTGCACGCCCGAGACGAGCACGTCGTCCACCCCCACCGCAAGAGCCCGGGGACCGTCGTAGGTCGACACGTCCGCGACCACGGCCGGGTCGAGGACCACCACGTCGGCGGCGAACCCGGGCCGCAGCAACCCCCGGTCGGCCAGCCCGAAGCGGCGCGCGGGATGCGAGGCCAGGTGCACGGCCGCCTGCTCCCACGTCCAGTCGCCCAGCTCCCGCACGTGCATCCCAAGAAAACGAGCGAAGGCCCCGAACCCCCGCGGATGCGGATGCCCGCCCACGTAGATCCCGTCCGACCCGCCCGTGTGCACCGGATGCCGTAGCACCCGCCGCACCGACTCCTCCCCCTCGGGCCCCTCGTCGGGCCGCGCCGTCACGCAGCCCGCCTCCAGCCGCGTCGAGATCAGCAGCCGACGGCAGAACTCGGCCGGCTCCACCCCTTCCCGCTTGGCCGCCTCCACCATGGTCAGCCCCTCGGCCCAGCCCAGCCCTGGCGCGTGCGAGATGGTCAGCCGCGGCCAGGTGTCGCCCAGCCCCTCCCACCAGGAGGACAGCTCCTCGGATTCGAGCATCTCCAGCGCCCGGCCGACCTCGGCCCCCGGCACCGACGGCGGCAGCACCACCATCGCCAGGATCGTGTTCCCGCGCAGGTAAGGATAGGTGTCGAAGGTCAGGTCGATCCCGCCGTCGAGCGCCGAGTCCACCAGGGGCAGTAGCACGTCCGCGGGCCCGTGCAGGTGCGAGACGTGCACGGCGGCCCCGGACAGCGCCGCGATCTCGCCGACCTCGGCCATGCCCGTCCCGGCCCGCTCGCCGTACGCCCGCATGTGGGTGACGTACGGCAGGCCGCCCAGCGGGCGGCAGAGCGCGGCCAGCTCGGCGGCGGAGGCGTAGCGGCCGGGCAGGTACTCCAGCCCGCTCGACAGCCCGGCGGCGCCCTCCTCGAGCCCGCGCTCGACGTGGGAGACCATGCGGCGCAGCTCGTCCGTGGTCGGGGCGGCGGACGAGGGGCCCATCACGTCGTAGCGGATCGTCCCGTGCGGGAGGAGATAGGCGGTGTTGAGGGCGACCGCACGGTCGTAGGAGCCGAGCAGACCGGCCACCGTCAGCGGGCCCTCGGTGAGCGCCGGGCCGTTGACGGCGGCGAAGTAGCGGGAGGCGTAGGCCACGGTCTCGGCGGAGCCGGGCGCGAACGACAGCCCGTCCTGCCCGAGCACGAACGTGGTCACCCCCTGGCGCAGCGCCGCGAGCTGCACCGAGGGGTCGAAGACCGCGGCGTCGCCGTGGGCGTGGCAGTCGACGAACCCGGGTGCCACGAGCCGCCCCGCGGCGCCGATCACCTGGCGGGCCTCGGCTCCGTCGAGGCGGCCCACGGCGGCGACGCGGTCCGCGGTGATCCCCAGATCGGCCCGGTACGGCGGCGCCCCCGTCCCGTCGAGCACCCGTCCGCCGCTGATGATCACATCGAAAGCCACTCCTGGATTAAACCCGATCCGGGCCGGCGATCACTCGGTGCCGTAGCGGCCGGTCGTGGGGCAGGACGAGGTGCTCCCCACCGGATGCGCGGCCAGCACGTCGCGGGCCTGCGACCTGGCCAGGTTCCAGCCGTTCCACGGGTCCGGCCGGCTCAGGCCGTTGGTCCGCACCACCGAGGCCAGTACGCAGCTGCGCTTGGGCTCGGGCAGCCGGTCGAGCGCGGGCACGGCCTCCGCCCCGAGGTCGCCCAGGTAGTCGGCGTCGATCCGCTCCACGCCGCGCACCTCGACGGCCGACTGCGCCACCCGCAGATCCGGGTTGATCAGGGCGAACGCCACGACCCCGAGCCCGGTCACCAGCACGACCGTGCGAGGCAGCCATCCGGCTCCATTGCCCGCCAGCCGTACCGCGCCCGCCAGCAGGACCAGCACGAACACCGCGCCCAGCCACCAGACGGTGGCCTGCACCGACAGCCGCAGCCTCGACAGGCCGTAGGCGTCGGTGTAGAGGTCCATCCGGTGCAGCGCCGAGGCCAGCACCACCATGGTCAGCGCGCACAGCACGCCCAGCTCGCCGGCCATCACCCAGCGCTCGCGCCGCGCCGTCCTGATCATGCCGCCGGCCACCGCGACGATCCCCAGCACGAACACGCTGACGACCACGAGCTGGAAGAAGCCCTGCCTGGCGTACTCGGCGTAGGTCAGGCCCGCGGTCCTGCGCACCCAGGCGTCCCCGCCGAACAGGGCCGTGACCTGGACCGTGACGAACGCCGCGAACAGCAGGTTCACCGCGGTCAGCGGCACCAGCCAAACGCTCCTGGCCACGCCCAGCTTCACGGCGGGCCCCATCGGGTCGTTGACGGGCCGCAGTGCCACCAGCACGACCGCGGCGAGCAGCACCGCGAACACCACGAACAGGAAGACCCTGGCGGGCGCCGACTCCATCCACACCGGCGTCGTGGTCAGCCGCTGCACGTACGCGGCGAAGACCGCGTCGGCCGAGGCGAAGAGCAGCCCGAAGACCAGCAGCAGCACGACCGTGATGGCCAGCGCCGAGAGCGTCGGCAGGATGTGGCGCCTGGCCACCAGCCGCCGCAGCGGCCCGCCCAGGAACCAGGCCACCGGCCCCAGCGCGAGCAGCACGGACACGCCGCCCCTGATCACCCCGAGCCAGCCGGCGCCCGCCCCCGAGACGGCCAGGGCGCCCAGCCCCGCCCCCGCCAGCAGCAGCACCGCGACCAGCCAGTCGGCGTCCCGCACGGCGGCCATCGCGATCAGCCAGTACGCGATCATCCCGTAGGCGAGCGTCCACGGCGTCATCCTGCGCAGCACCGCGGGCAGCGCGGCCGCCCCCAGCACCACGGCGACCAGCACGACCCCGAGCCCCGCCTGCGCGTCAGGCAGCGCCACGGCCGCGAACACCCCCGCGCCCGCCGCCGCGGGCAGCAGCCAGCGGGGCGTCTCGGGCAGATCCGGCTTGGGGAACAGCGGCGGCGGCACATACCCCGGCGGCCCGCCCTGCTGCATCCCGTACGGCCCACCCTGCTGCCCCCCGTACGGCGGGCGCTGCCCACCCGAGTAAGGCCCGGCCGGTGGCACCGCCCCAACCTGGGCCGTCCCGACCGGTGCCGTCCCAACTTGGGCCGTTCCCACCGGGGCCGTCCCAACCGGGGGCGGGTACGCGGAACCCGAGGCCGGACGCGGGCGCGGACGGCCGCCGCCCGCCACGGCCACACCCAGCACGACGCCCGCCAGGACGGCCAGCATCAGCGTGGCCAGGGCCGCCGCCCCGCTGAAGAACACCGACACGACCACGGCCCCGAACAGGCCGACGAGGAACCCGCCGAGCGCCCCGAGCACGGCCCCGCCGAACAGCCTGCCGAACCCGACCCCGCCCACCACCGCGGGCCGCGGAACCGGGGCCGCCCCCTCCGGCACGCCCCCGGTCACCGCCGCGATGCCGGGCTCGGCGTCACCCACGTGCACGGCTTCACCCGTATCGACCGCGCCGGCCACCGCCGACGCCGCGGACACGACTCCCGCGGACACACCGGCGGGTGCATCCCCGAACAAAGCCTCCCCGGACACAGCGTCCCCGGCCAGAGCGGCACCGGATGCGGCTTCCGTCGAAAGGACGCCTCCCGGCACGGCCCCCTCCGTCAAGGCGGGCGCGAGCCCAGCCGGTGCCGCAAGCTCAGGAACGGCGACGACCGGCTGCTCCCCCGTGCCGGTCTCCTGCGGCGTCTCCGCCATCGTGGTCCTCCCTGGTAAGTCGACGATCATGCGACACCCCGCGCAGTCGTCGATGCGGATGGAGCCGCCGTGAAGCTCGACGATCTCCTTGACGATGGCCAGCCCGAGCCCCGCGCCCCCGGAGTCCGCCGCCCGCCCGGTGTCCAGCCGGGAGAAGCGCTCGAACACGCGCGCCCTGGCCGAGGCCGGGATGCCCGGCCCCTGGTCGGCGATGACGATGCGGACCCCGGCACTCTCCGGCTCGGCCGTGACGCGCACGACGCCCCCGGCGGGGCTGTGCCGTACGGCGTTGTCCAGCAGGTTGGCCAGCACCTGCGCGAGCAGGTCGGGGTCGGCGCGCACCACCAGGTCGGCGGGCACCGAGGGCGCCAGCCGGACGTCCTCCCTGGCCAGCTCGGCCTCGCGCACGGCCTGCTCGAGCAGCGGCGCGAGCTCGACAGCCTCGGGCTCGATGAGCCTGACGCCCGAGTCGAGGCGCGACAGGTCGAGCAGCTGGGCGACGAGCCGCCCGAGCCGTTCGGTCTGGGCGAGCGCGGTGGCCATGGTGGTCGGGTCGGCGTCGGAGACGCCGTCGACCACGTTCTCCAGCACGGCACGCAGCGCGGTGATGGGTGTGCGCAGCTCGTGGCTGACGTTGGCGACCAGCTCGCGGCGCTGCCGGTCGACCTCGCCGAGGTCGGCGGCCATCGCGTTGAACGCCCTGGCGAGCTCGCCCACCTCGTCGCGCGAGGTGGTCCGCACGCGCAGCGTGTAGCGGCCCTTGGCGATGGTCTGGGCGGCCCTGGCCATCTCGCGCAGCGGCTTGGTCATGCCCATGGCCAGCAGTTGCACCATCACCAGCGCCAGCACGACGGCCACCGCGATGCGGACCGGCCGCGACCACCCCGCGCCGATGCCCAGCTCGTTGACCAGGAACGCGGTCCCGACGGCCAGGACGATGACGATGCCGAGCTTGACCTTGATCCGCCCGAGGAAGTCCAGCGGCCTCATCGGCGTACCAGGGCGTAGCCGACGCCGTGCACGGTTCGGACGACGTCGGAGCCGAGCTTGCGGCGCAGCGCCCGGACGTGGCTGTCGACCGTGCGGGTGGCCGCCGCCTCGGAGAAACCCCACACGTCCGACAGCAGCCTGTCGCGCTCGAACACCTGCCCCGGCCGCTCCGCCAGCCGCCTCAGCAGGTCGAACTCGGTCCTGGTGAGCTGCGCCTCGGTGCCGTTGACGAAGACCCTGCGGGCCGCGGTGTCGATCTCGACCGCGCCCACCCTGATCACGGTGTCCTCCACGGCCAGCTGCGCGGCCCGCTCGACCCTGCGCAGCAGCGCGTGGATCCTGGCCACCAGCTCCCGCATGCTGAACGGCTTGGTGATGTAGTCGTCGGCGCCCACCCCGAGCCCGACCAGCAGGTCGGTCTCCTCGCTGAGCGCGGTCAGCATGAGGACGGGCACCGGGCGGGCCGCCTGCATCCGGCGGCACACCTCGAGCCCGTCGAGCCCGGGCAGGAGCCGGTCGAGGATCACCAGGTCCGGTTCGGCCTTGCCGTACTCGCTCAGAGCGGTCTCGCCGTCGGCTGCCATGCGGACGTCGAAGCCCTCGGCCGCCAGCCGGTTGCGCACGGCCAGCCCGATCGTCTCGTCGTCCTCGACCAGGAGGATGCGTCGCTGCTCTGCCACGTCCCAGAGCCTAGAAGGGGGCCTGTGCAGAGGGCACTGCCCAGTTTGTGAACATCCCGTGCAGACTGTGCCTTGTGGACATCCCCGGTTACCTGCGCCGCCTGGGCCTCTCCCGCCTCGCGGACGCCCCGCCCACCGCCGCCGGCCTTCGCGCCCTGCACGTCGCGCACGTCGAGAAGGTCGCCTACGAGGCGCTGGAGATCTGGCTCGGCCGCCCCACCACGGTCGACCCCGAGGAGTCCGCGGCCAGGATCCTCCGCGGCCGCGGCGGCTACTGCTACCACCTGAACGGCGCGTTCTCGCAGCTGATCAGGGAGCTCGGCTACGAGGTCACCCGGCACGTCGGCGGCGTGCAGAACCGGGGCGACGAGCCCGGCATCACCGCCAACCACCTGGTCCTCACCGTCCACGGCCTGCCCACCGAGGACAACCCGGGCGGCGCCTGGCTGGCCGACCTTGGGCTCGGCGACGCCCTGCACGAGCCGCTCCCGCTGATCGAGGGCACCTACCGCCAGGGTCCTTTCACGTACGGCCTGCGCCCCTCGCACATCGCCCCCGGCGGATGGCGCCTGGACCACGACCCGGCGGGCTCCTTCCTCGGCATGGACTTCGACCCCGAGCCCGCGCGGATGTCCGCCTTCGTGGCCAAGCACAACCACCTGTCCACCTCGCCCGAGTCGGGCTTCGTCCGGGTGGCCACCGTGCAGCGCCGCGACTCCTCCGGCGTGGACTCCCTTCGCGGGCTGGTCCTGACGCGCCTCGGCGCCGGCACGCGCTCGCTGACTCTGGAGACCGAGGACGACTACTACGCGGCGCTCGCCGACGTCTTCGGCCTGACCATGGCGGACGTGACGCCGGAGGAGCGCGCCAAGCTGTGGTCCCGCCTGGCCGAGGCACACGAGCGCTGGCTCTACAAGGAAGATCCCTGACCGGCACGGAAGGCCGTGTAGCTATGGCATGAGAAGGGCCGCTATCGTGCAGTTCATGCGCTACCGGCTCATGAACCCCCTCGCAGGGGGAGCGGTGCGTTTGGGCTTCGACCAGCTGGCGCACCGGGACGTGGCGATCCGTGAACTCCCCGAGGAGGCGGTGCCGACGGCCCGGCTGGCGATGGCGCTGCGCCACGCCTGCATCGTGCCGGTGCTGGACGTGGTGACGGGCCCGGAGGGCACCTGGCTGGTCACCGAGTTCGTCGAGGGCTCCTCGCTGGAGCAGACGGTGCTGACCCGGCGCCCGCTCCCGCCGGTCCAGGTCGCGCGGGTGGGCGTGTGCCTGCTGTCGGCGCTGGAGGCCGCGCACGCCGCCGGGATCGCGCACGGCCGGGTCAACCCCGCCAAGGTCCTGCTCGCCGGGACCGGGCGGGCGCTGCTCAACGGGTTCGGGCTGCCGCCGACCGGGTTCCAGCCGTCGGCCGACTTCTGGTCGCTGGCCGCCACGATGCACTTCGCGCTGGAGGGCCGCCCGCCGGGCACGGACCCGGTGCAGGGCACCGATCCGCTCAGGTCGCTCATCCGGGACATGCTCCACCAGACCGGCCCGCCTCCGCTCGACATCATCTCCCAGGCCCTGCACGACATCGCCGAGAACCGGCCCGCCCCCGCGCCTCCGGCGCCGTCCGGGCCGCCCCCGCTGCTCGAGCCCCCTTTCCCGCTCCAGCCGGCCGCCGACCTCGCCGGGGTTGACCGGCCGCTGGACCGGATCGTGGGCACCGCGGGCCCGCTGCCGCCCGAGCAGGTGGCCGCGATCGGGCTGGCCGTACTGGACCGGCTGGCGGCGCGGCACGAGTGCGGACTGCGGCACGGCGACATCCGGCCGAGCACGATCCTGCTCGACCAGTCGGGGCAGGCGCTGCTCGCGCCGCCCGAGCCCGTCGGCGACCCGGCCTACACCGCGCCCGAGGGCAGCAGGACGCCCGCCTCGGACCTGTGGTCGCTCGGCGCCACCCTGTTCACTGCGGTCGAGGGCCACCCGCCCGCTCCCGGCGCGCCGCTGAACAGGGCGGGAGCGCTGGCACCCGTCCTGTTCCGCCTCCTGTCGGGCGACCCCGCGCAGCGCCCGACCCCCGACATCCTGCGGGAGGACCTGCAGGCCATCGCCAACTCCTGGCAGCACGTTTGAGCACAACCCCGGACGGCGACGTGGTCTCAGACCCACCCGCCCCTGTGAGCCCCGCGCGCCCCCAGACAGATCCGCCCTTGACCCGCCTTCGAGGCGTCGCCCGCTACATCGGGGTGCTTCCGATGCTGGTGGCGGCGGCCGTGGCGTGCTGGGGTCTGACCACCCCGTCGCTCTGGCGGGACGAGTCGGTCAGCGTCTCGGCCGCCAGGATGCCGCTGTCGCAGCTCCGCCTCCTGCTCGGCGACATCGACGCCGTCCACGCCCTGTACTACCTCCTGCTCCGCCCGTTCATCACGCTCTCGCTGCCGGTCGAGGCGGCCGCACGACTCCCCTCGGTGCTGGCCTTCGCCGGCGCGGCGCTCGGCGTGACCGTGATCGGCCGCAGGCTGGCGGGCCCGGTCGCGGGCCTGGCGGGTGGCCTGATCTACGCCGTGACCCCGATCGCCGTCCGCTACGCCCAGGAGGCCCGCTCGTACGCTCTGGTCAGTGCGGTCGCCGTGCTGGCCACCGGGCTCCTGGTGCGCCTCTTCGACCGCCCCGCCAGGTGGTGGCTGTACGCCGCCTACGCCGCCAGCCTGGCCCTGCTCGGCTACCTGCACCTGTACGCCATGCTCCTGCTGCCCGCCCACGCGGTCGCCGCCTGGTTCGCTGGCCGCAGGTCGGCGCTGATCCCGATGGCCGCGGCCGGGCTCGCGCTGGTCCCGCTGGCCTTGTTCGCCTCGGGCCAGCGCGAGGCCCAGGTGTTCTGGCTGAAGACGCCCGACTGGTCGGACGTCGCGTCCTTCCCCGTCGACGTGGCGGGCAGCGTCCCCGCCGCGATCGCGCTGTTCGCGCTGGCCGCGTGGGGCGCGCGGCGGGCCTGGCCGGTGACCCTGTGCGCGGTGCTGCCCGTCGCGCTGTCCTTCGCGATCTCCCAGCTCCAGCCGATCTACCACCCTCGCTACGTCCTGTTCGCCGTCCCGGCGCTGGCGCTGCTCGCCGGGATCGGAGCGGCGAGCCTGCCGCGTGCCCGCTGGCTCGCCGTCCCGGCCGTGACGCTTTTCGCGGTCCTCACGTACGGCACGCAGCAGGCGATCCGCCTGCCGGACAGCCGCCCCGACGACCTCCGCACGCTGGCGGCCACGCTGGAGGCCGACGAGCGGCCGGGGGACGCGGTGCTCTTCGTCCCGCAGCGCTACCGGCTGTTCGTGGCCGCGTACGGCCGGCCGTACGACAGGCTGGTCGACCTGACGCACGCGGCGGGCGAGTACCAGCCCAGGACGGCCGACCAGCTGAGGCGGGAACTGGGCGGGATCGAGCGGGTATGGCTGGTCTCGCCGAGGATCGCGTGGAAGTACGCCGAGGACGAGCGCCTCGTCACGCTCCGGGAGACGTTCAGGAAGGGCCAGGTTCGGATGTTCGGCTCTCTTCACCTGACGCTCTACACGCGCAAGAATTGAGATACATCGCGAATGGAACCCCAGTGCCGCCCCCACTCGTTGGACAGGCGACGCACAATGTGGGAGAGGCGGGGCGCGCGCTCCGCGTTCGGAGGAAGTTGAGGATGTCGCCAGTCACGAAGTACGCCATCGGCGCAGGCGTCGCGGTCCTACTCTCGCTGATGATCTTCGGCACCGGATGGATCACCCTGCTGGTCGTCCTCGGCGTGATCGCGGCCCCGGTGGTCGGATACCTGATGCTCGACCCGTCGCAGCGTGAGCGCCTCAAGAGGGCCCGCAGGCGCGGGATCGGCCGCTAGGAAGCGGCGGGGGTCACGCGGCCCCCGCCGTCGCGGCGTGCACCCGGCGCTCGACCCTGCGCTCGACGTAGAACGACAGGAACGGCACGGTGCCGCCGAGCATGATCCCGATCATGTACTGCCAGGTCCAGCGTGCCTTCATGCCCAGGTTCAGCACGGTGACCAGGTAGACCATGTAAAGGAAGCCGTGGATGGGCGCGATGACCTTCGACATCTGGGGGATCTGGAAGCCGTAGCGCAGCACGATGCCGACGCAGAAGATCAGCAGGGTGACGCCGACGATGTAGGCCATCACCCGGAACGGCTTGAGAGCGGACTCCACAGTTTTCAACCTTCCATCACGATCTCGGCGGGCTCTGCCTCGTCCCGATCACCCCGCACGGCGTCGCGCACGAAGTGGAACCACATGAACACGGCGAACCCGGCGAAGATCCACCAGTTGGCGGCGTAGGCCAGGTTCCGCCAGGTGAACTCACCGCCCACGACCGGCGCCGCCACCTTCACCTGGGCCAGCGCGCCCGACGGCGGCTGCGCCACCACGAACCCGTTGCGGAGCTTCTCGCCCTGCCACAGGTTGACCAGTTCCCCGGTCGAGACCGTCTGCACCTGCCCGGCGGGCAGCCCCTCGGGCCGCCGCTGCACGCTGTCGCCGCTCTGCTGCGGCCTGAGCCGCCCGGTCACGCTCACCTTCCCCTGGGGTACGGCTGCCGCCGCCGCCTCGTCGGCCGTGGCCGTCCAGCCCCGCACCACCGGGACGAGCGTGCCGTCGGGGAGCCGGAGCGGGGTGAGCACCCAGTAGCCCTCGCCGCGCGAGACGTTGCCGCCGGGCGCGTCCACATCGGGCCGCCTGTCGGCCACCAAGAGCTGCTTCGAGGAGTCGTAGACCCCCTCCGCGCTGACCCTGCGACCGACGGCCGGGCCCTCGATCTGGGCTCCCACCCGCGAGAGCGTGTCAACGGCCACCGGGGCGGGATCGGTGCTGGCGCGGGGTTTCCCCGAGTCCTGGAAGACTCCGAGCTGCCAGCGGCCGAGCAGGATGAAGGCGACGAGGACCCCGATCGTCAGCAGGTGGAGGCCCACCAGGCGAGGGGAGAACAGGGTCCTGAGCATGTCTCCAAGCTATCCGCCGGATGGACCGGTCCCCTAATCAGCCCACACCTACAAGTACCGCCAAAAGGCGCAAACGCCTCATCTGTTCCCGCTAGGCTGGCGGCCATGTCTGACCAGCACATCGATCCCGCGGGCAACACCCAACAGTTCCGCGCGTTCGCACAGCGGTCCGAGCAGGAGATTTCTTCCAACCACCGGAAGAAGTCGCCCCTGCTGCCGATCATCGCCGTCGTCGTCGTGATCGCCGTCATCGGCGTCGCGGCCTTCCTCCTCCTGAAGTAACCCTTCCTGACACGAGCGCCGTGGGCCCGGGGGCCTTCGGTGCATTCTGTGCTCCTCAGCTCTTCTTGGCAGGGTAGAGCGCGGCCGGGACGAGGGTGAGCGCGGACAGACCCAGCGCCCACCAGAACGCGGTGCCGAAGGCGGCCGGGGTGGCGTGGCCGCTCTGCAGGACCATGGCCAGGACGGCGGTGCCGATCGAGCCGCCCACGCGGTTGAGCACGTTGAGCGCCGAGGCCGCGCGCGGCGTCTCGTGCCGCTCGACGCTGGAGTAGACGGCGGCCATGCCGGGAGCCATCATCATGCCGAGTCCGGCGCCCCTGACGACCAGCGAGAACGTGAGCACCCACGCGGCCGGCCGCGCGGCGACCAGGGCGAAGGCCACGGTGCCCGCCATGGCCAGGCCGATGCCGGCCAGGATGAGCGGGCGCGGGCCGATCCTGTCACTCAGCCGGCTGGCGAAGAACGTGACCACGGCGGTGCCGAGCGCCTGCGGCGCCAGCAGCAACCCGGCCTCCAGCGCGCTCGCCCCTTCGATCCGCTGGTAGTAGAGCGGGATCAGCAGCATCGAGCTGTAGACGGACGCGCCGAGCAGGAAGGAGCTGCCGGTGGCCGCCGCGAAGCCGCGCCGGGCGAACAGCCGCAGGTCGATCAGCGGGGCGGCGGCGCGCAGCGCGTGCACGGCGTATCCGGCCACCAGCAGGCCGCCCACGGCCAGCGGCAGCGTGGCGCCCGCGCCCGAGGCCAGCCGGGCGAAGCCGTACACGACCGCGGCGAGCCCCGGTGAGAGCAGCGCGAGCCCGCGCACGTCGAGCGGGGCGCGCGGGCCCGCCGGCGGGGCCGCGGGCACGAACCTGGCGGCCAGCAGCAGCGTCACGAGGCCGATCGGGACGTTGACATAGAACATCCAGCGCCAGTCCACCCCGGCGATCAGGCCGCCGAGCACAGGGCCAAGCACGGGCGCGAACGTGATCGGGATGGTCAGCACGCCCATCACCCGGCCGATCCTGCTCGGGCCCGCCGCCTGGGCCACGATCGACTGGCCGATCGGCTGCATCATGCCGCCGCCGACGCCCTGGATCACCCGGAAGACGATCAGGCTCTCCGGCGACCAGGCGAGCCCGCACAACGCCGAACCGGCCACGAACAGCGCCACCGAGGTCAGCCACATGGTCTTGGCGCCGAAGCGTTCGCTGACCCAGCCTGACAGCGGCATCACCATCGAGACGGCCAGCAGGTAGCCGGTCGAGACCCACTGCAGCTGATCCAGGCTGCCGTGCAGGTCGCGGCCCATGGTGTCCATGCCGACGTTGACGATCGTCGTGTCGAGCATGGCCAGGATCGCGCCGAGCGTGAGGACCAGCCCCATGCGGACGAGCGACGGCTCGAGGCGTTCCCTGGTGCGCGTGATCGGCATGCCCACTCCTTTTGCTAGGTGCGACCTAGAGATTAGGTTTGACCTAGTCAATTGGTCAAGCCCATTGTTTTTGCTACCGTGGCCCCATGGCAGACGGGTTGCGCGAGCGGCAGCGGCAGCAGACGAGACGGGAGATCTCGGGCGTCGCGACGAAGCTGTTCCTGGAGCGCGGGTTCGAGCAGGTGACGATCTCCGACGTCGCGGCGCAGGCGGGGGTGGCCAAGATGACGGTCACCAACCACTTCCCGCGCAAGGAGGACCTGGTCTTCGACCGGGACGAGGAGCTGATCGAAGGCCCGGTGAGGGCCGTGCGCGAGCGGGCACCCGGCGAGTCGGCGCTGACCGCGGTGCGGCGCGCGCACCTGGCCGCGATCGAGGCCCGCGAGCCGACCGCCGGCTTCGCCGGTGCGGACTTCGCCCAGATGATCATGGAGAGCCCCACGCTCCGCGCCCGGCTCAGGGAGCTGCACGAGCAGAGCCAGGAGGCGCTGGCCGCCGCGCTCGCCGACGAGACCGGGGCCGGACGGGAGGACCTGCTGCCGAAGGCGGTGGCCGGCCACTTCGTGACCGTCCAGCGGGTGCTGTTCCACGAGGGTTTCGCGCGCGGGATGAACGGCGAGCCGGAGGACGACGTGGCCGCGGCGCTGGCCGGCGAGGCCCGGCGGCTCTACGACCTGCTCGAGCCGAGCCTGGGAGACTACGCCGTCCGCCAGGGCTGAACTCCGGCCCTTCCCCCGCCATCTAATGGCACAAAGGGGGAACCACCATGAAAAAGCCGCTCATCGCCGCTCTCGCCCTCGCCACGATCCTGTTACCCACCAGCCTGTTGGCCGCGCCCGCCCAGGCCGCCTCGCGCGCGCACGCCATCCGCTACGTCTCCGTCGACGACTGCGGGCGCCCGTGCGCCACGTGGCGCGTCACGCTCGGCGACGGCACGACCCGCCGCTTCTCCGACGCCCAGGTGCACCCGCTGTCCAAGCACGGGAAGCCGATCAAAGGGCAGGCTGCCCCGATCGGCGTGAGCGGCGACGGCCGCCGCGTCGCCTACCTGCGGGCGGGTGACGGCAGGCTGGTCGTCCGCGACCTCGGCGGCGCGCTCTACCCGATGCCCCGCGGCGCCTTCCGAAGGGGCGTGTCACAAGGCGGGTCGAACATGTGGCTCTCGCTTGACGGCGCCAGGCTGGCCGTGTCGCAGCACTACGGCCGCGTCCGGCTCTACGACGTGGCCTCCGGGACTCGCCTGGCCACGCTGCCCAAGGGCGAGGAGTTCCTCGGCTTCAGCGGCGACGGCGACGAGGTGCTCACCAGGAGCGGCGAGCACACGCTGCACTCGCGGACGCTGAGCGGCAGGCTGCTGGCCACGTCGAAGGTGAAGTCCTACGGCCCGTTCGCGCTCAACCCCGACGGGGTCACGGTCGCCTGGCTCACCGGGGACAAGGGCAAGCAGCGCGCCGTGCTGTGGGACCTGTCCTCAGACCGGCCCAACGTGCGCACCTGGATCTGGATCCCCGACTACCGCGGCATGGTCCAGCGCGTCGAGATGCTCGACTGGACCGCGAACAAGCAGCTCACACTGCATGTCCGCGACGACGCAATGCGCACGCCCGCCGGGATGCACGTGCTGCTGCTCGACCTCGGCACCAGCAGGTTCACCCTCCGCGACCGCTACACGGTCAGGAGCTCGGCCTGGGGATTCGAGGCCTGCGGGGGCTGAGGCCTGTGAGGCGCCTCACTCTGGACCGGGTCGCGTTCGCTGACTACATTGGACTTTGTGTCCAATAGAGCGGTGGACCTCGGCAGGTTCCGCGATCTCCAGCGGCTCGCCTACGAGGCGGCGGAGCACGTCGCCGCGCGGCTGGAGCCCGGGGTCACCGAACGGATGGCGGCCAGGGAGCTGCGCGGGTGGCTGGAGCGGCACGGGGTGGACGACTGGTTCCACGTGCCGTTCGCCTGGTTCGGCGAGCGGACCGCCTTCCGGAACTTCCGGGTGTCGCTCCAGTTCCTTCCCACGAACCGGCGGCTCGCTGAAGGCATGCCGTACGTGCTGGACTGCGCGCCCGTGATGGACGGCTACGTCGCGGACATCGGGTACTCGGGGGTGCTGGGCTCGAATCCCGGATGGGCTCGACTGGATCACGACTTGTCCGGCTTTCGCGGGAAAATTCTTGATCTTGTACGGCAGCGCCGTACCTTCCGGGAGATCTACCGGGAGGTGGATGCGGAGATCGCGGCGCAGGGGAACAGGAACCGGCACCGGGTCTATCCGGGGCGGGTGATCGGGCATCAGGTGGCGCGGATCCGGCTGGGTGGGCCGCGGTTCGTGGTCTTCGGGTCGTTCGGCTTCAGGACGCTGCGCACCATCGGGCGGGAGCTGGTCAAGGAGCGGCTGGAGGGGCGCTCGCCGCTGTGGGCCGGCGGGAAGGCCTCGGCGCACCCGCCGACGCCGGGGCTCTGGGCGGTCGAGCCGCATCTGGGCACCGACGATGACAGGATCGGGGCCAAGTTCGAGGAGATCCTGGTCGTCACCGACGACGACGCCTCCTGGCTGGACGACGACCTCCCCCACGTCCGCCGCTGGAGCCTGTCATGACCGTGGAGATCAAGCCGCGCCGCGTCCGCTTCTCCTGGGAGGAGACGCCGCTGCACTGGGTCCCCGGCGATCCGTACAGCACCCACATCATCAACTCGCTGCACCTGCTGCTGCCGGCCGGTGAGCGGTGGTTCGTGCACGTCTTCAAGCAGGCCCTGCCCTACATCACGGACCCCGAGCTGAAGGCCCAGGTCAAGGGGTTCATGGGGCAGGAGGGCACGCACGCGGTGGCGCACCAGCGGGTGCTGGAGCACATGAAGGAGCAGGGGCTCGACCCGCAACCGTATGTGGACAACGTGGAGTGGGCCTTCGAGCGCCTGCTCGGCGACCACACGCTGCCGCCGATGGCCAGGGAGTTCTGGCTGCGCGAGCGGGTGGCCATGATCGCGGCGATCGAGCACTACACGGCCGTGCTCGGGCAGTGGATCCTCGACGCCCGGCCACTGGACACGGCCGGGGCCGACGCGGTCATGATGGACCTGCTGCGCTGGCACGGGGCGGAGGAGGTCGAGCATCGCAGCGTGGCCTTCGACCTGTTCATGCACCTCGACGGCTCGTTCGGGCGGCGGGCCAGGACGATGGCGATGGCCGGTCCCGCGCTGATCTACCTGATCAGAAGGGGCGCCGGGTTCCTGATCGCCAACGATCCGCTCATCGGCGGACGGGTACGGATGAAGTGGACGCACTACTTCTACCGCGCCCACCAGGGCAGGGTGCCGACGCTGCGCAGCCTGCTGCTGGCGATGCCGCAGTACGTCAAGCCCTCCTTCCACCCGAGTCAGGAGGGCGACCTCCAGCAGGCGCTGGACTACATCGCGATCTCTCCCGCACACGCGGAGTTCGAGTCCTACAGGAGGACCGGTGGCTGAGCCAGGGATAGTGATCATCGGTTCCGGCTTCGCCGGGATCGGCATGGCGATCAAGCTGAAGGAGGCCGGGTACCACGACTTCGTCATCCTGGAGAAGGCGGAGGACCTGGGCGGGACCTGGCGCGACAACACCTATCCCGGCTGCGCGTGCGACGTGCCCTCGCACATGTACTCCTACTCCTACGAGCTCAATCCCGGATGGTCGCGGATGTTCTCCCCTCAGGAGGAGATCTGGGAGTACATGCGCGCGTGCGTCGACAAGTACGGCATCGGGCCGCACTTCCGGTTCGGCAAGCAGGTCGTGGGGCTCGAGTACGACGACGAGGAGCGGCGGTGGGAGGTCGCGACGGCCGACGGTCAGGTGCTGCGGCCCAACGCGGTGATCTCGGGCATCGGCGCCCTCCACATCCCGAAATTTCCAGAAATTGTGGGGCGTGAGACGTTCGCCGGGCCGGCGTTCCACTCGGCCGAGTGGGACAACTCCGTGGACCTCACCGGCAAGCGGGTGGCGGTGATCGGCACCGGCGCCTCCGCCATCCAGTTCGTGCCGCAGCTCGCCCCGCAGGTCTCCCACCTCACGCTCTTCCAGCGCACACCGCCGTGGATCCATCCCAAGCCCGACTTCGCCATCCCCGACCGGATGCAGCGGATCCTGCGCCTGCCCGGCGCGGCCAGGGCCATGCGCAACAGCATCTACTGGGTGCTGGAGACCAGGGCGCTCGGCTTCACCATCGATCCCCGGCTGATGAAGGTGCACGAGCGGGTCGCGCTCAAGCACCTGGAGAGCCAGGTGCCCGACCTGGAGCTGCGCAGGAGGCTCACGCCCGACTACACGATCGGCTGCAAGCGCCTGCTCATCTCCAGCGACTACTACCCGGCCCTGACCAGGGAGAACGTCGCCCTGGTCACCGACGGGATCCGCGAGATCAGGCCGCACTCGATCGTGGACGAGGCCGGGGTCGAGCACGAGGTCGACGTCATCGTCTACGGCACGGGCTTCAAGGTCACCGACGCGCTGCAGGACCAGCGGATCGTCGGCCGCGGCGGGCTGAAGATCCAGGAGGCCTGGCAGGACGGCATCGAGACCTACTACGGCATCACCACCGCCGGTTTCCCGAACCTGTTCTTCCTGCTCGGCCCGAACACCGGCCTCGGGCACAACTCGGTCGTCTTCATGATCGAGTCCCAGGTCCGCTACGTCATGGACTGCCTGCGCCTGCTGTCGCGCACGGGCGCCCGCGCCATCGACGTGCGGCAGGAACGCCAGCGCTCCTTCAACCGCCGCCTGCAGGAAAGGCTCGACCCGCTGGTGTGGAACGCGGGCGGCTGCAAGTCCTGGTACCTGGACGAGCACGGCAAGAACCGGACGATCTGGCCGGGCTTCACCTTCGAGTACTGGGCGCGAACCCGCAAGGTGAAGCCCGACGCCTACGAGCTCATCTACTAGGGAAGACGACCATCGCGCTGCCGCCGCCGCGCCTGGTCGGCTCGGCGGCGGCCTGGATCCTGCCGTGGCCCAGGAACTCCAGGCCGGTGGCGGCGCCGATCTCCGGGTTGAGCTTGAAGCTCTGCCCGTGCTGGGTCGTCAGCTCCGCTCCGTACTTGTCGATGAAGGCCTGCTCCGCCTCGGTCTGTACGGCATTGCGCTGCGAAGCCCTGGGCGCGGCCAGCGCATCTGGCAGGCTCATGCCGAACTCGTAGCGGTTGACCAGGATCTGCAGCACGGTCGTGATGATCGTGGCGCCGCCGGGCGACCCGACGGCCAGCACCGGCTTGCCGTGGTCGAACACGATCGTGGGCGCCATCGACGAGCGCGGCCGCTTGCCCGGGCCCGGCAGGTTCGGGTCGCCGGAGGCGGGTCCGAAGGTGAAGTCGGTCAGCTCGTTGTTGAGCAGCACGCCGCGCCCCGGCACGACGATGCCGTTGCCGCCGGTCGACTCGATGGTCAGGTTGTAGGCCACCACGTTGCCCCAGCGGTCGGCCACGACCAGGTGCGTGGTCTCGGGGCCCTGGGGGTTGTCGTCGGCGACGGGGGTGCCGGTGGGGGTGGCGCACGGCTCGTAGCTGCCGTCCGGGTTTCCGGGGGCGACCGGGCTGGTCAGCGCCTTGTCACCGATCAGGCACGCCCGTTCCTTGGCGAACCCGTCGGACAGCAGCTCCTTCAGCGGCACGTTCGGGAGGTCGCCGACGTACTTGTTCCTGTCGGCGAAGGCCAGCCTCGACGACTCGAGGTACTCGTGCAATCCGACCTTGGGCAGCGCCTGCAGAATGTTGAGCGCCTCGCCCACGGTGGAGCCGCCGGAGGACGGGGGCGCCATGCCGTACACGTCCAGGCCCTTGAAGGAGATGTGCGTGGGTTCGCGGAGGAGCGCCCGGTAGGAGCGGAGATCGGATAGTTCCATCAGGCCCGGTCTGACGTTGCGGGTCGAGCCGGGGGTGATCGGCGGCTGCTTGACGGTGGCCACGATCTCCTGGCCGAGCTGCCCGCCGTACAGCCAGCCGGGGCCGCGCCGGCCCAGCTCGCGGTAGGTGGCGGCGAGCTCGGGGTTGCGGAAGGTGGAGCCGACGGCGGGCGGCTGGCCGTCCGGCAGGTAGAGCTTGGCGGTCGAGGTGAAGTCCTTGAAGCGGTCGGCGTTGGCCGCGGTCTGGTCGTGGAAGGTCTGGTCGACCGTGAAGCCGTTCGAGGCCACGTCGATCGCCGGCTGCAGCGCCTGGCGCAGCGACAGCGTGCCGAAGCGGTGCAGCGCCAGGTCCCAGGTCGCGGTCGTGCCGGGGATGCCCGCCGACAGGCCGCTCGTCACGCCCTCGGCGAAGGGGATGCCCTCGAACGTGCTCGACGTCATGGCCTGCGGCGCGGTCTCGCGGCCGTCGATGGTGAACACCTTCCGCTGCCTGGCGTCGTAGTAGAGCATGAAGCCGCCGCCGGTCAGCCCGGCCGAGAACGGCTCGGTGACGCCCAGCACCGCGCCCGCCGCGACCGCGGCGTCCACGGCGTTTCCACCCCTCCTGAGTACGGCTATCGCCGCCTTGCTGGCGTCGAGGTCCACGGTGGCGACGGCGCCGCCGTACCCCTCCGCTACGGGGACCTTCTGCTGCGTGTCGGCCACCGCGGGCGTGGCCGTCAACGTGACAAGGATTGCTGCTGCGGGAACGATTACTCGGCGCATGCTCTCCACGATCTCCCAGGTACGCCCGTCGCGGTAGGGGCCCGTGCGACATGCGGGGGATGCGCAGGTCAGGGCGTTCATCTAGCGTGATGGCGTGCGCACGAAGTCCGTATACAGCCCTTATCTCGCCCTGATCGTGGCGGTCGCGCAGGTCGTGATGTCCGAGGGCGCCTACTGGGGCCAGCGCACCTTCCGCTCGCCGCTGGACCCGTGGGCGTACGGGCTGCTGCTGGTCGGGCCGCTGATGATCCTGGTACGCCGGCGCTTCCCGATCACCTCGCTGGTCGTCACCCTGGCGGCCACGTTCGCGTTCGTGTGGGGCGGCTACCCCTACGGGCCGATCTTCTTCAGCCCCGGCGTCCTGATCTTCAGGCTGGTCCTGGAGAAGCGCAGGCTGCTCGCGTGGCTCGCGGCGGGGACCATGCTGGCCTATTTCCTGATCTACGCGTATCTGATCGGCGAGCACGGCTTCTTCCACGACATAGCGATCACCACGTTCATGCTGCTGTTCATGGTGATCGCGGAGCTGGTCCGCATCGGCACGGAGCGGCGCACCGAGCGGCAGCGCATCCAGGAGGAGGAATCCCGGCGCCAGGCCAGCGAGGAACGGCTCACCATGGCGCAGGAGCTGCACGACGTGCTCGCGCACAACATCTCGCTCATCCACGTCCAGGCCTCGACCGCGCTGCACCTGATCGACGACCATCCCGAGCAGGCCCGCACCGCGCTCGCGACGATCAAGACGGCCTCCAAGGAGGTGCTCGGCGAGATGCGCTCGGTGCTGAACGTGCTGCGCGAGGGCGCGCCCCGCTCCCCCACCGCCGGGCTCGAGCGCCTCGACGACCTGGCGGAACGCTCCGGCCTGAACGTGACGATCAAACGGGTCGGCTCCCGGCCGCTGCCGCCCACGGTCGAGCGGGCCGCCTACCGCATCGTCCAGGAATCGCTCACCAACGCCGCCAGGCACGCGCCCGGCTCGCGCGTCACGGTCAGGCTCGAGTACGGCGAGCAGGAGCTGGCCGTGCACGTCACGGACACGGGTGCGACGCGGCCCGCCGTACTGTCCGAGGAGGGCAGCGGCAACGGCATCCCCGGCATGCGCGAACGCGCCTCGGCCCTGGGCGGCACGCTCGTGGCCGGACCCGCCGACGGGGGCTTCCAGGTGGAGGCCCGGCTACCCTTGCCCTCGGCTCCTTCGGAGGAGAATTCATGATCAAGGTGCTGCTCGCCGACGACCAGGCGCTGGTACGCGCCGGTTTCAAGGCCCTGCTCGACGCCCAGCAGGACATGACGGTGGTCGCCGAGGCCTCCGACGGCGCGGAAGCCGTACGGCTGGCGGGCCGGCACGAGCCGGACGTGGTGCTCATGGACATCCGCATGCCCGGCACGGACGGCCTCACGGCCACCCGCCAGATGCCCCCGGGCCCCAGGATCATCATCCTGACGACCTTCGAGCTGGACGAGTACGTCTTCGAGGCGCTGCGCGGCGGCGCCAGCGGCTTCCTCGTCAAGGACACCGAGCCGGCGGAGCTCATCCAGGCGGTGCGCGTGGTCGCCAACGGCGAGGCCCTCCTGTCGCCCAGCGTCACCCGCCGCCTCATCGCCGAGTACGCCTCCAGAGCCAAGGAACCCATCGCCGCGGACGGCCTCGACCAGCTGACCGACCGCGAACGCGAGGTCCTCTCCCTGGTCGGAACGGGCATGACCAACGACGAGATAGCCGCGAAACTCTTCATGTCCCCCGCCACGGCCAAGACCCACGTCAGCCGCGCCATGATGAAACTCCACGCCCGCGACCGCGCCCAACTGGTCGTCATCGCCTACGAAAGCGGCCTGGTCAAACCCGGCTGGCTCTAGGGCAAGGCCCTCGCTCCAGGCAGCGCTATCGCGCTATCAAAGGCCCTCGCTAAAGCTCGGACAGTGTTTCTTGAAGGCCCCGCCCCAATCCCACCTGGACCACCACCCACCTGACGCCCACCCCGAGCCGGAACCGCCCTCCGGGTCTCACACCCCCCAAGCCCGCCTCCGGGGCTTCGTGCCGCCGGAGCCAGCCCGACACGCAGCCAACCGGGGCGGAAGGCATGTAGATCAGCCGCACCCCGGTTAGGCCAACTGGAGTCCAGCTAGCCCGGGATGGCAGGCGAGCCGCCCCCTCACCGCCTCGGCGTGACAATCCCCAAGGTCACGAGCAGGCGCCACACGTCCGTAGACGGATCGCGCCGGAGGATTGCACAGTCCGGACCGTGACCGGAGCGGGCCGCCCACTGCCAGGACGGAAAGGCACCCGCATCCCGCCTGGAGCTAGGACAGGGTGATCAGTTCGGCGTAGTCGCGGCCCCAGAGGTCCTCGGTGGCGTCGGGCAGGACGAGGACGCGGTCGGGGCGGAGCGCCTCGACCGCCTCCGGGTCGTGGGTGACCATCACCACGGCCCCCTGGTACTGGTCGACGGCCCGCAGCACCTCCTCGCGGGAGGCAGGGTCGAGGTTGTTGGTGGGCTCGTCGAGCAGCAGCACGTTGGCGCCGGAGCTGACCAGCCCGGCCAGCGCGAGCCGGGTCTTCTCGCCGCCCGACAGCACCCCGGCGGGCTTGTCCGCGTCGTCCCCGCTGAACAGGAACGAGCCGAGGATCCGCCGCGCCTCCGCGTCGGTCAGCCGGGGCGCCGTGTCCGCCAGGTTCTCCCGCACGGTGCGCCCGGGCGAGAGCGTGTCGTGCTCCTGCGCGAAGTAGCCCAGCCGCAGCCCCGGCCCGTGCACGACCCGCCCCGAGTCCGGGGTCTCGTGCCCGGCGAGCAGCTTGAGCAGGGTGGTCTTGCCCGCGCCGTTGAGCCCGAGCACGACCAGCCGGCTGCCCCGGTCGACGGCAAGGTCGACCCCCGCCAGCACGTTGACCGGGCCGTAGCTCTTGGTCAGGCTGATCGCGCCCAGCGGCATCCGCCCGCTCGGCGCAGGCTCGGGCAGCCTGATGCGCGCCACCTTCTCGGTACGGCGGGCCGGCCGTACCCCTGCCAGCATGCGGTCGGCGCGGCGTGCCATGTCCCTGGCGCGCACGGCGGTCGAGCTTCTGGCCCGCATCCGGTCGGCCTGGGCGTGCAGCGTGGCGGCCTTGCGCTCGGCGGCGGCCCGCTGCCTGGCCCTGCCGCGCTCGATCGCCTCCCGGTCGGACAGGTAGGTCTCCCACCCGGTGTTGTGCGTCTCGATCGCGGCATGGGCGGGGTCCACCTGCCACACGCGGTTGACCACGTCGGCGATCAGCTGCGTGTCGTGGCTGATCAGGACGAGCCCGCCGGAGTACCCGGTGAGGAAGCCGCGCAGCCAGGCCACGGAGTCGGCGTCGAGGTGGTTGGTCGGCTCGTCGAGCAGCAGCGTGCCGGGCTCGGCGAACAGCACCCTGGCCAGCTCGACGCGGCGCCGCTGCCCGCCGGACAGCTCGCCGAGCGGCCGGTCGAGCACGCGGTCGGGCAGCCCGAGCCCGGCGGCCAGCCTGGCGGCATCCGCCTCGGCGGGATAGCCGCCGCGCGCCTGGAACTCGGCCTCGGCCCGGACGTAGGCGGCCATGGCCGCCTCGCTCGCCGTACCCAGGGAGAGTTCCGCGTCGCGCAGCGCGCGGACGGCGGCGTCGAGGCCACGCGCCGACATGACGCGGTCGATGACGGTGATCGACGGGTCGGCGGCGGCCGGGTCCTGCGGGAGGTAGTTGATCGGGCCGTCGGCGGTGATGGCGCCACCGGCGGGGGCGAGCTGTCCTGCCAGGACGCGCAGCAGCGTGGTCTTGCCCGCGCCGTTGCGCCCGACCAGGCCGATGCGGTCGCCGGGGGCGATGTGAGCGGTGATGCCGGAAAGGAGAAGACGGGCGCCGACGCGCACGTCGACATCACGGAAGGTAAGCATGGGGATACACTCCGGAACTGTTAGAGGAGACACCTGTCGCGTGGAAGCGAGGTGTCCTTCTAAGACAGCCGGGGCGTAGACATGCTCACATGGTAGCCATACGGCCGGCCTATGACGATCCGGTTTTCCTGACCGAGGCCAGGGCCTCCTCGAGCCCGTCGGCCCCGGCCCAGGCCACGTAGCCGTCGGGCCGGATCAGCAGCGTGTCCGCGGGCGGGTCCGGCATCTCCGCACGGACCACGTCGATCCCGATCGAACCGGCCACGCCGCCGGTGAAGTCCACCACGAAGGGCTTGGCGGCCCGCAGGAGCTCGGCGCCCACGCCCAGCTCGGGGACGAGCCGCCCGACCAGCGGGTGTGCGGCGGAGCCGTACCTGACGTCGGACCCCTGCAGCACCTCGGCGAGGTGCCGGCGCGGCCCGTCGTAGGCGAACAGCTCGGCCAGCAGGCCGCGCAGCGCCTCGCCATCCTCGCCGTCGAGCCGGCCGAGCGCGGCCTGGGCCCGGGTCTGGCGCAGCGCGGCGGCCCCGGCCGGGTGGCGTTCGGCGTGGTAGGTGTCGAGCAGCCCGTCAGGGGCGGTGCCGTGGACGGCGGCGGCCAGCTTCCAGCCCAGGTTCACGGCGTCCATCAGGCCCACGTTGAGCGAGGATCCCCCGGCGGGGAACAGGTGGGCCGCGTCGCCGGCCAGGAAGACGTCGCCCCTTCTGTACTCGGTGGCCTGCCTGGCCTGGGCGACCGTGCGCGAGACCCAGATGGGC
Source organism: Nonomuraea sediminis (assembly GCF_018531495.1). Lineage (GTDB taxonomy): Bacteria > Actinomycetota > Actinomycetes > Streptosporangiales > Streptosporangiaceae > Nonomuraea > Nonomuraea sediminis. Next base: position 386,091 of record NZ_JAHDTI010000004.1, on the reverse strand, counting down.
TCGCCCAGCTCGACGTCGGTGTCGAGCACCCGGCGCAGCGAGTCCCGTAGCTCCTCGACGGTCATCGGGCCCGCCGGCTGGGCGCCCTTCTCGCGCACGCCGACGACGAAGATGCCCGGCTGCAGCGAGGTGACGATGGCCTGGCCGCGGGGCGTGTGCCGCCACTGGCCCGCCTCGCCGAAGATGCCCTTGGCGCGCACGGACCTGAAGTGGCCGAGCCGTACCACGTCCTCTTCGGTAGTGCCGGGGAAGTCGAAGCCGGCCAGCTCGCGCACGGTGCTGCTCGCGCCGTCGCAGCCGACCACGTAGCGGGCGCGCAGGTCGTCGAGCGAGCTCACCTCCGCGCCCCATTCGACCTGGATGCCCAGCTCGGCGGCGCGTTCCTCGAGAATGCGCTCGATCTGCGGCTGCTGTACGGCCAGCAGATCGAGACCCACGTCCAGCCCGGCGAAGCCGACGGGCACGCCGCCGAACGGGAACCCGGGCGGCCTGCCCGCGTAGGAGGCGGCCTTCTCGAAGCGTTCGAGCAGCCCGCGCAGGGCCAGCACGCGCACGATCTGCCCGCCGAAGCCGTTGGCCTTGGGCAGCGCGCTCCGCTCAGGCCGCTTGTCGAGCAGCACCGGCCTGACCCCGGCCAGGCCCAGCTCGCAGGCCAGCATGAGCCCCACGGGGCCCGCTCCCACGATCACGATCTCCATCTCGTCCATGCCTGTCAGGCTAGATTGACAAAACGAAGCCTGTCAATCTAGCCTGACAGCGTGGACATGGGAGAACTTTCCGAGCGCATCAAGTCCAACGACCCGGCCATGGGCCTGCGCGCCGTGGGCGCGCTGCACCGGCTGGCCGAGCAGGTCGAGGCCATCTCGGTCGCGCTGGCCAGGGAGCAGGGCTGGACGTGGGAACAGATCGGTGACGCGCTGGGCATGTCCCGCCAGTCGGTGCACGCCAAGTACGGGAAATGAGGTCCACGGTGAACCCCTTCTCCACGGCTGTGAAGGCCGCACTCGACGAGGCGCGGCAGCGCGGCGACCGCCGGATGGGCACCGAGCACCTGCTGCTCGGCCTGCTGCGGGACCCCGACTCCGAGACCGCCCTGGCGCTCGGCGTCCCCCTCGACACCGCGCGCGCCGGGCTCGAGGCGCTTGACCGGGCGGCGCTGAGCGCGATCGGCATAGACGTCGGCGAGGTGCCCGATCGGCGGCCGCGCAAGCATCCGGGGATACCGGGCACCAACTTCACCTCCAGCGCGCGGGAGGCCGTCAACCAGGCGCTCAAGGCGACGACGATGCGGACCCGTAACAAGCAGGGGCCCAAGCACCTCCTGCTCGTGCTGCTCGACCAGCAGCCGCCCGACCCGGTGGCCGCGCTGATCGACGAGCTCGGCGTGGACCGCGCCGAGGTGCGCGCCCGCCTGGCCTGACTACCTCCCCGGGCGTAGCGCGAGAGGCGGCGCGCACTCCCCTGGTCGGATGGCAGGAGGGGCCCGCTGTCCGATTCGGCGGCCATGCCTCCGGAGCGATGCTGAGGAGCATCGGACAAGGAGGACAGAGACATGAACGCACTCGCGATGGCGCACTGGGGCTGGGGCTGGGGCGGCGGCTTCTGGCCGATCATCCCGCTCCTCTGGGGCCTGTTCTGGGTCGCCGCGGTCGGCCTGGCCCTCTGGGCGTGGCGGCGCGGCGGTTGGGGGCCGCTGCGCCGTACCCCGGCGGGGCCGACGGCGTCGGCGGAGCAGATCCTCGCCGAGCGGTACGCGCGCGGCGAGATGAGCGACGACGAGTACTTCCAGCGCATCTCGGTGATCAAGGGAGGCTCGTAGTAAACAAACTGTGACTGGCCGCACCCGTCAGGCGACGTTACGTTGCGACTATGCAGGCGATCATCGCCCTGCTCGGCAGCGGGCTCGCCGCCGGGCTGGTGGCAGGCACCGCCTCGTGCACCGCCGTCCAGGGCGGGCTGCTGGCGGGGGTGGACGGCAAGGTCGGCTGGTTCCTGGCCGGCAGGCTCGGCTCCTACACGCTGGCGGGGGCGCTGCTCGGCTGGCTCGGCTCGGTCGTACGGCTGCCGCCGCCGGTCAGGGCGGTGTCCCTGGTCGCGGCAGGGATCGTGGTGATCGTCTTCGCGGTCAGGCTGATCAGGCGTGACCGCGTGGACTGCCCGGCGCCCGCCAGGCCGGGGATTCCCGTGCTCGTGGGGGCGGCCACGATCCTGGTGCCGTGCGGGGTCACGGTCGGCATGGAGCTCGTGGCGGTGTCCAGCGGGTCGCCGCTGGGCGGGGCGGCGGTGATGGCCGGGTTCGTGCTCGGCTCGGCCCCGGCGTTCGCGCTGCTCGGCTTCCTGCTGCGGCGGGTGTCGCGGACCAGGCTGGCGCGGGTCGCGGGGGTGGTCGCGCTGGCCGCGGGGGTGTGGACGATCGGCTCGGGGCTGAGCCTGGGCGGCTGGCTGCCCGAGCCGGCGGCGCCCGCGGCGGCCACCGCGGGCGGGAGTTCGGCCACGATCTGGGCGACGCGCGAGGGATACCGGCCCGGGTTCGTCGCGTTACGTGCGGGAGTGCCGGTGACGCTCGACTTCCGGCTGGTCGACCGGGGATGCACCGGCACGGTCACGATCGAGGGGCGTGACTACGCGTTGCCGTCGATCGTGCGCCTTCCTCCGCAACCGCCGGGCACGTTGCGGTACGTCTGCTCAATGGGGATGTATGCGGGCTTCATCCGCTTCGCGCAGTGACGCCGGGTCCCAGCCCGCCGTGCCCCGCACGATGCGGAAGGCCGCCGCGGCCAGCGGCTCCAGCCCCGCCACGTCCACCTTGTCGACGGTGTCGGCCGAGTCGAACAGGTACATGGGGGCCGACAGGAAGTGCACGAGCGGCACGCCCTCCGGGTGGAAGAACGCGCCGTCGGTCGGCGGCATCGGCGAGAAGACGTCCGGCGGCAGCACGAACGACCTGCGCAGGTCCTCCGCCTCCAGGCTCTGGCAGACCAGCCGCTCGAGCTGCGCCGCCCGCGTGGTGAACCACCAGCGCACCTCGGGATCCGCGGTGGGCACGAGCCTGCCGTCCACGCCCTCGCAGCGCAGCGCGGCGTGCTCCAGGTGCACCTGCAGCACCACGTCGGCCAGCAGGTCGCGGTGCGCCTCGATGAACGCCCTGGTCCCCGCGGCGTGCGCCATGTGCCCGGAGGTGAGCAGGAAGAGCAGGTTGTGCGGCCTTTCCTCCTGCGGCACCCGGGCCCAGCGGCGCGCGGACTCCAGCACGAGCGCGATGCCGGTGGCGTCCTCCACCGCCGACGCCCACGGCCCGTCGTGATGGGATCCCACGACCACCCAGTACGGCGAGCTCCCCGGAAGCGTGGCGACCACGTTGTGCGTGGTCACGGTGTCGCTGACCGACTCGGACACGATCGTGCCCATCGCAGGTAGCCGGTCGAGCAGCGCCCTGCCATCCGCGCCGGAGAGCCAGAGCCCGGGGACGGGCCGCTCGACGGCGTCGTAGGGCACGTAGTAGTCGCGTGTCTCCCACGGCAGGCCGGTCAGCGCCCCGATGTAGCCGGCGGCTCCCTTGGCCAGCGCGGGCTCGAGAACCTCCATCATCCGCGGGCCGAACGGGATCGTCTGCACGAGCGAGTCGAAGACGCCCTCGGGGTCGTAGTACGCGGTGGCCAGCGTCTTGACCAGCGACTGCGGCAGTTCGGTGAAGGCCACCTCCTCGACCGCGAGGTCGCCGGGCTCGGCCTCCTCCAGCCGGGCGAGCCTGGCCCGCAGGCCGGGGGTGGGCGCGGTGAACGGCAGCGGGAAGCCGGGCAGTTCCTCGCCGGTGTCGAGCCGGAGCACGCCGCCACCGGGCCGCCAGCGGGTCACCTCCACCGGCTCGAGCGCCACGTCCAGGCCGAACTCCGCGAGCCGTTCCGCCAGCCAGCGTTCGGTCCACTCGTCGGCCGGATAGCCGGGCCTGCGGATGCCGCGCGCCGTGATCGTCTCTATCCATTCAAGCATTGACATCGGTTACGAGTGAAGCAAATGATCGGTCATCCGTACAAGACAGGGGGCCGAATGAAGCTCATCTCCGCCGTCCTACTCCTCCTCGGATTCCTCACCAGACCGGCGGCCGCCGCTACGATCGAGGCGCACTACGCGGCCGCGGGTCCGTGGGCGGTCGCCACCGCCGACGTGGGCACCGACTACAAGCTCTACTACCCTGCCGACCTGGGCGCGGGCGGCTTCAAGCACCCGATCATCACCTGGGGCAACGGCACCAACGCCACCCCCGCCCAGTATCCGGGCGTGCTCAACCAGCTCGCCTCGTGGGGCTTCGCCGTGGTGGCCAGCACCGACACCACGACGGGCACCGGCGCGGAGATGATCGCCGCGGCCCGCTACCTCGTCGACCGCAACAGCGACCCGAGCAGCGTCTTCTACGGCAAGCTCGACGTGACCAAGGTGGGCGCGGTCGGCCACTCGCAGGGCGCGGGCGGCGCGGTCAACACCGCCACCAAGTCCGGCGGCCTGATCAAGTCCGTGGTGCCGATCGCCCTGCCCGCCCCGATCTGGGTGGGTTCGGGAGACAAGTTCAACGTCGGCCAGCTGACCTCCCCGGTCCTGTTCATGAGCGGGAGCAACGACATCATCATCTCCCCCAACTCCGCAGTGACGAACTACTACAACGCGGTGCCGGGCGCGGCGGCCAAGGCGCTGCTCAAGGGCGCGGACCACAACACCATCCAGGGCACGGGCGGCGGCTTCCTCGGCTACCTGACCGCCTGGCTGATGTACACGCTGCAAGGCGACACCTACGCCAGAGGCGCCTTCGCGGGCTCCACACCGGAGATCAACACGAACACGAGCTGGGAGAAGGCGGCCGAGAAGAACCTCCCGTGACCGTCAGCCCCCGGCCCCCGGCGTGGAGCCCGCCCGAGTCGTCCGGCTCCACGCCGAGCAGGCGCAGGTAGCCCAGCAGCGGCTGGGCGTGACCGTGCAGGTCGGCCACCGGGTAGGCCTGCATCGCCACGCCCAGCCCAGTTCGCCGCGCCGTACAGGATGCGCTCACTGCTCGACCTCGAGCGCGTTCTTGGCGTCGTTCAGCTCGACGGAGAAGACCGCCAGGTCGCCGCGGGCGTGCCGGATGGTGTACTCCATCGGCAGGCCGGCCGCCGTGACCGTGGTGCGCGAGGTGGCCAGCAGCGCCGCCGCCATCGGCACGTGCAGCAGGCCCGCCAGCCGGTAGTCGGCGTTGACCGCGCCCACGGTCTCCCTGCCGGCGGCGGGCACCAGGCCGTACTTCAGCCTGAGCAGGCCGTACAGCGAGCCCGTGAGATCCTCGCCCAGGATGCCGGGGACCAGCGCGGCGGGCAGGTGCGCGCTCTCGATCATGCACGGCTCGCCGTCGAGCAGGCGCAGCCGCTCGACGAACACCACCTCGGAGCCCGCCTCCAGCCCGAGTGCGGGGGCCAGGTCCGGCGTGCACGGCTGCGTGCGCGCGTACAGCACCTGGGCGGTGGGCTTGCGGCCGAGCCTGGCCATCGTCTCGGTGAAGCCGGTGGGCCTGCCCAGTTCCGAGGCCACGGCCAGCGGGGCGGTGTAGGTGCCACTGCCCTGGCGGGCCACCAGCAGGCCCTCCTGGACCAGGTCACCGATGGCGCGGCGGGCCGTCGCCCGGCTCACCCCCGCGTAGCCCATCAGGTCCTTTTCGGGCGGGATCAGGGTGTCGGGCTCGCACTCGGCGATCACGGCGCGCAGGCGTTCGCGCAGTTGGTAGTACAGCGGCACGACGGCGCCGGGGTCCAGGGCGAGGCGGCGTTCCCAATCCATGACGAAAATTGTACGGACGACCGGATCCCTTTGCAGGCTCCAGGTGAGGAAGTCTTCGATTACGCTCCGCTGTCACCTGGTTACGTGCGACGCTGTGCTGAAGTGAGGAGGGCACATGTGGCAAGGGAATTCCGATGTGACGGTGCCCGTGCGGGTCCCCTCCCCGCGGCGCTCTGAGCCCGACGCCGAGCTCTTCGCCGCCGCGCAGGACGGAGACCCGCAGGCGGCGCACCGGCTCGGCAAGCTCTACGCCCAGCGCGGCGACCGCTCGGCCGCCCGCCACTGGTGGGAGCGGGCGGCGGCGGGCGGCAACATCGACAGCACCTACAACCTGGGCGTCTGGCACGAGAAGCACGGCAGCCTGGAGGAGGCCGTCAGCTGGTACGAGCTGGCCGCCGGCACCGGCGACGCCGAGGCCGCGCTCAACCTGGCCACCATCCTGCTCGAGCAGCGCGGCGACCTGGCCGGCGCCAGGAAGTGGTTCGAGGCCGCGGCCAGGGCCGGCTCCGGCACCGCGGCCCGCAGGCTGGCGCTGCTGTGCGAGGACGCGGGCGAGACCGCCTCCGCCCGCGAGTGGCACCGCGAGGCGGCCGGCGACGGCGACCTGACCTCCGCCCACGACCTGGGCTTCCTGGCCTACTCCTCGGGTGAGGAGGAGGAGACCGTGCGCTGGTGGGAGTACGCCTCGCGCGGCGGCCATGCCGAGTCCGCCTACTGCCTGGGCCTGTTCCTGCAGGCCGGCCGCGATCCCGAAGGCGCCGAGGCGTACTACAGGCTGGCCGCCAAGAGCGAGCACGCCGGGGCCGCCTCGCAGCTCGGCGGCATCGCGCTGTCCCGCAGAGACCTGCGCACCGCCCTGGGCTGGTACGAGCGGGCCGCCAACGCCGGGCGGCTGGACGACCAGCGGATGGCCGGGTTCGTCTGCGTGGAGCTGAGCGACTCGCAGGGGGCCAGCCATTGGTTCGGCCGGGCCGCGGCCAGCGGCGACGCCGAGTCCGCCTACAACTTCGGGCTGCTGCTGATCGCCGAGTTCGGCGACCTGGCGGGCGGGCAGCACTGGTTCCGCCAGGCGGCGCTGGCCGGACACCACCGGGCGACGCTGGAGCTCGGCGGGCTGCTGTCGGCCGCCGGGCAGCAGCAGGAGGCCGAGCGCTGGCTGGCCGACCCGCCGCCGCCCACCTGGGACCGGCTCGCGGAGCCCGAACTCACGGCGCGCGCCGAACTGGCCTCCGCGGCCACCGGCCGTCGCGGCGGGGTGCCCCTCCCGGTCCAGGACCTCACCGAAATCCTCGGCACCTGGGACCTCACGACCCGCCCCCTGCGCGACCACGCGGACGTGGTGGTGTGGCTGGCCGAACGCAGCGGCCTCCACCAGACCGCCATCGACCACCTCGCCGCGATCCGCACCACCCTGCTACGCCCCGGCACGTCCCCCTGGCCCACGCCCACGGAGGTCGAACGCGTCCTCTCCACAGCCCGCACCCTCCGCCACCGCCTCAACCTCCCCCAACGCCACCCCGCCTGTTGAGTGCTCTTGTACGGCAAGCCGTGGGAACCGCCGCCCTCCGCACTCCGGCAGAGGGCCTGTGACCGGCGCTTCCGACGAGTCGACGACGGTGACCGACCGTAACGCCGCCCCCCTACCCAGGTCCCGGGGCGCTGTGCCGCACAGGCGTCCGCTGCGGACCCAACGCGCGCCGGGTCGGCGAGACGCTGCACACCGGTGACCGGCGCGCACGTACGGCGAGCAAGCCGACCCCTGGCCACGACGCCCACCCCACGCGCGCCGCGTCGGCGGGACGACACATGGCCGGCACACGGCGGTGGTCGGCGCGCTTGTCCGGCACGCAGAACGAACCCAAGGTCACGACACCCACCCCCGCGCCGGGTCGGCGGGACGGTGTACGGCGAACCCGGCGCGCATCTACGGCGAGCAACCCGGCCAGCGGACGGCGAGCAAGCGGAGCCCAGGGACGCGGGTAGGGGGCGGCGTCGCGGCGGGTCAGCGTCCTCGACTCGCCAGAAGCGCCGGTCACGGGCCCTCAGCCGAAGTACGGCGGGCGGCGGGTCCCGCGGCCTGCCGTACAACAGCGCCTAAAGGGGGCCGCCGACAACAGCGCCTAAGGAGAGCCGAGGCCCTGAAAGCGCCTAAAGAGTGCCAAGGCCCTGAAAGGGGAAGACGCGGTCAGCGCTGGCTGAGGTGGAAGGCGTGGCCCTCGTTGTCGGTGAAGACGGCGGACCAGCCCCACTCCTCCTTGACCGGGGCCTGCGTGAAGTGGACGCCGCGCGCCGAGAGCTCCTCGTGCGCCTTGACGATGTCGTCGGCGTCGAACATGGCATAGTTCGGCTGCTCGGAGCTGAGCTCGGGCCAGTCGGGGCCGGACTTGAACAGGACGAGCCGGACACCCCCATCGGGTGGTGTGACCTCGATCCAGCGTGTGCCCGGGCCGTAGGGCATGTCCGTGGTGACGTTGAAGCCGACCTTGTTCGTCCAGAAGTCCACCGCCGCGTCCTGGTCGTCGACGTACAGCGTGATCTGGCTGACCTTGATCCCCATGTGTACCCTCCTTGGTTATATCCGCTTCGGATATAACCATCGTGGTGCTATCGTGTCAACATGCTGACCGCGGCGGGTTTCCAGGTGCTCCTGGCGTTGGCCAGCGGGCCCGCCCACGGGTACGCCGTCATGCGTTTCGTCGAGGAGATCGGCGATGGATCGGTCAAACTCGGTCCGGGTACGCTCTACCGGACCATCAGCAGGCTGCTGGCCGACGGTCTGGTGGAGGAGACCGAGGAGGGCGACCCCGCCGCGCCGCACGACGCGCGGCGCCGCTACTACCGGCTCACGCCCGAGGGCACAGCGGCCGTCAGAGCCGAGGCCGCACTCCTCGCGCGCATGGTCACGGCAGCACGAGAGGCAGGCCTGGTCCCATGACATCGCTACGGCCCACCGGGCTCAGTCCGCATCTGTTCGTCCTGGACGCCGAGGCGGCGATCGAGTTCTACCGCGACGCGTTCGGCGCGGTGGAGGTGTTCCGCAACACCCTGCCCAACGGGGTGATCCTCTTCGTCGAACTCCAGGTGGGTGACGGCCGCCTCCTGGTGAGCGAGGAGACGCCCGCACTCAACGCCCTTGCGCCGCCCACGCTCGGCGGCAGCCCTGTCATGATCCTCCTCGAGGTCGACGACCCCGACGGCGTCGCCGCCCGCGCCCTCTCGGCCGGCGCGGAAGTCGAGATGCCGGTGCAGGAAATGTTCTGGGGCGAGAGGTACGGCGTGCTACGCGACCCCTTCGGCCACCGCTGGTCCATCACCACGGCCCGCGAACAACTAACCCCCGACGACATAGCCCACCAAACCCCCACCGACCTCCCCTAATGGGTGCCCGCCGGCGGACTCGGGTGTCCGGTAGCCGCCGGCGAGCCGAGCAACCATCCACAGCCTGATCCCAACCAGCACACAGCACCCCACCGCACTGGGACGACGTGACGAAGTACGGCGGGCAACCATCCACGACAGGGCCGCGACCAGAACGCAACGCCCACCGAGAACACGGCCCCCGCGCGCGCGTCGGCGGGAGGGGGTACGGGCGAAACCGACGCGCGTCTACGGCGGGATGGTGGAAGCGCCGCGAACGGAAGGCGCCCACGCCGCCCGGCACGGGATCCCGGACACTCCACCGCCTGGCACAGGCTCCGGGAGCTCCACCGCGCGCCGCGTCGGCGGGAGGGGGTACGGCGCAACCGGCGCGCATGTACGGCGAGCAACACGAGGAACGGGCGCCAGGCTTCAGTGTGTAGCCCGGGGACGCGGGTTCGGGGCAGACCACCGCACATGCGCGCCGAGTTCGCCGTACACCGGCCCCCGACCCGGCGCGTGGAGTGCTCCACCCGTCGGCCAGGCCCGTTGAAGCAGGCGCCGTACTCCGACCCCGTGCGAAGGCAAGCGCCGTAGCCCGGGGCATGGAGACGGGGGCCGCGTGATCGAGGCGCGGGCGGAGAGCGTGAACGGGGGTGGGTGTTGGGACGGAAAGAGGGCCTGCCCGAAGGAGTCGGGCAGGCCCTCTCGGTGTGCCGGGTTAGGCGGCGAGGACTTCCGCGACCGAGGTGTAGGGGAGGGACAGGGCCTCCGCTACCGGCTGGTTGGTGAGGATGCCCGCGTGGGTGTTGAGGCCGCCCGCGAGGCCTGCGTCGGCCTTGAGCGCGTCCTTCCAGCCCAGGTCCGCGAGCTTGACCGCGTACGGCAGGGTGGCGTTGGTGAGGGCGTAGGTGGAGGTGTTGGCCACCGAGCCGGGCATGTTGGCCACGCAGTAGAAGACCGACTCGTGCACCTTGTAGGTGGGCTCGGCGTGCGTGGTGGGACGGGAGTCCTCGAAGCAGCCGCCCTGGTCGATGGCGATGTCGACGAGCACGGAGCCCGGCTTCATGCGGGAGACCAGCTCGTTGGAGACCAGCGTCGGGGCCTTGGCACCGGGGATGAGGACGGCGCCGATGACCAGGTCGGCGGCCAGGACCTCCTGCTCGATGGCGTAGGCGTTGGACACGAGGGTCTTGAGCCGGCCCTGGTAGATGGCGTCGATGAAGCGCAGCCGGTCGACGTTGGTGTCCAGGACGGTGACGTCGGCGCCCATGCCGACGGCGATCTGCGCGGCGTTGAGGCCGGAGACGCCGCCGCCGATGACGACGACCTTGGCCGGCGCGACGCCGGGGACGCCGCCGGGCAGGACGCCGCGGCCGCCGTTGAAGCGCATCAGGTTGTAGGCGCCGACCTGCGGGGCCAGGCGGCCCGCGACCTCGGACATCGGGGCGAGCAGCGGCAGCGCGTTGCCCACCTGGACGGTCTCGTAGGCGATGCCGGTCGTCCTGGACGTCAGCAGGGCGTCGGTGCAGGGGCGGGAGGCGGCCAGGTGCAGGTAGGTGAAGAGCACCAGGTCCTCGCGGAGGCGGTGGTACTCCTCCGCGATCGGCTCCTTGACCTTGAGCACCATGTCGGCCTCGGCCCACACGGCGTCGGCGCTGTCGATGATCTTCGCGCCCGCCGCCAGGTACTCCTCGTCCGTGATGCTCGAGCCGAGGCCCGCGCCGCGCTGGACGGTGACGTCGTGGCCGTGGCGAACCAGCTCGTGCACGCCCGCCGGGGTGGCGGCGACGCGGTATTCGTGGTTCTTGACCTCGGCGGGCACGCCGATCTTCATCTCGGGGTTCCTTTCAGGCAAGATCCGGTACGGCGGGCGGCCCCGCCGTACCGGTTGGAGGGTTTAGAGGCGAGCGGAGGCTTCGGTGAGCACGCCGCGCAGGATGGAGCCGATCTCGTCGAACTCCTTGGGACCCGCGATCAGCGGCGGCGCGAGCTGGATGACGGGGTCGCCGCGGTCGTCGGCGCGGCAGTAGAGGCCGGCGTCGAACAGCGCCTTGGACAGGAAGCCGCGCAGCAGCCGCTCCGACTCCTCGTCGTTGAACGTCTCCTTGGTGGTCCTGTCCTTGACCAGTTCGATGCCGTAGAAGTAGCCGGCGCCGCGCACGTCGCCGACGATCGGGATGTCCTTCAGGCTGTCCAGGACGCCCCTGAAGACCGGCTCGTTCTTGGAGACGTGGCCGAGCAGGTCCTCGCGCTCGAAGATGTCCAGGTTGGCCAGCGCCACGGCGGCGGAGACCGGGTGGCCGCCGAAGGTGTAGCCGTGGGCGAACATGGCGTCGCCGTCCTTGAACGGCTCGAAGAGCCGCTCGTGCGCGATCATGGCGCCGATCGGCGAGTAACCGCTGGTCATGCCCTTGGCGCAGGTGATGATGTCGGGCACGTAGTCGTACTTCTGCCCGCCGAACATCGTGCCGAGGCGGCCGAAGGCGCAGATGACCTCGTCGGAGACGAGCAGCACGTCGTACTGGTCGCAGATCTCGCGCAGGCGCTGCCAGTATCCGGGCGGCGGCGGGAAGCAGCCGCCGGCGTTCTGCACGGGCTCGGCGAAGACGGCGGCCACGGTCTCGGGGCCTTCGAACTCGATGGCCTGCGCGACGCGGTCGGCGGCCCAGCGGCCGTACTCCTCCTCGGACATCCCGGAAACACCAGAGGACTCTTCAGCCCGGTAGTAGTTGGTGTTCGGGACCCGGATCGAGCCAGGCACGAGCGGCTCGAACGGGGCCTTGAACGCGGGGATGCCGGTGATCGACAGGGCGCCCTGCGGGGTGCCGTGGTAGGCGATGTTGCGGCTGATGACCTTGTGCTTGAGCGGCTTGCCCTTGAGTTTGAAGTACTGCTTGGCCAGCTTCCATGCCGTCTCGACGGCCTCGCCGCCACCGGTGGTGAAGAAGACCCGATTCAGCCCGTCCGGGGCCTCCTGCGCCAGCCGGGCCGCCAGCTCGGCGGCCTTGGGGTGGGCGTAGGACCAGAGCGGGAAGAAGGCCAGCTCCTGGGCCTGCTTGGCGGCGGCCTCAGCCAGCTCGCTGCGCCCGTGACCCACCTGCACCACGAACAGGCCTGCCAGGCCGTCCAGGTAGCGCTTGCCGTGAATGTCGTAGATGTACGATCCCTCACCGCGGACGATGGTCGGGATCTCGCTCTGCTCGTAGGAACTGTGTCGGGTGAAGTGCAACCACAGGTGATCCTGCGCGGCCTTGAGGATCTCATTTTCCGGCTGCGTCATCGTTATCTTCCCTCGTGTCTGAACTCCCCACAGTCTGCATGTTCACCAGCGGTTTGCCAAGTGAATGCGTCGCAACACTCTGCAAGAAGTTCGAGATTCGCAGAACCGCTATGTAACAGCTGCGAAATCCGCATGTAGATTTGGCCCCGGGTCACACGGCTTTCCATCGTGCGGAACCTTCTGTGATCCAATGAGATGTACCTGTCGAGAACCGACCTGGGGGACCTTCCCGTGACTCCTGACCAGATCCAGAGCGCCGTCGCGGCGGCGATGCCCCAGGCCGTTGAGGACCTCAAGCGGCTGTCCGCGATCCCGTCCGTGGCCTTCCCCGGGCACCCGGAAGAGCCCGTCCTGGCCGCCGCGGCCGTGACCGAGGAACTGCTGCGCAGCGCGGGGCTGCCGCACGTGCAGCAGATCCCGGTCGAGGGCAGCTTCCCCGCCGTGTACGGCGAGGCCCCCGCGCCTCCCGGCGCGCCCACGGTGCTGCTGTACGCGCACTACGACGTGCAGCCGCCCGGCGACCCCGCCGCCTGGCGCACGCCGCCCTTCGAGCCCACCCTGATCGACGGCAAGCTGCTGTACGGCAGAGGCACCGCGGACGACAAGTCCGGCATCATCTCCCACGTGATCGCGCTGCGCGCCTTCCAGGGCCGGTTCCCCGTCGGCATCAAGGTCATCGTGGAGGGCCAGGAGGAGTACGCGGGCGAGCGCCTCGAGGCGTTCGTCGAGCGGAACCCCGACCTGCTGCGGGCCGACGCGATCGTGGTCGCCGACACCGGCAACCCGCGCGTGGGCGACCCGTCGGTCACCACCTCGCTGCGCGGCATGGCCGCGTTCACGATCGAGGTCCGCACGCTCAACGAGCCGGTGCACAGCGGCCAGTTCGGCGGCGCGGCGCCCGACGCGCTGGCCGCCCTCATGCGGATGCTGACCGCGCTGCACGACGAGAACGGCGACATCCGCGTGCCCGGCCTGCCGCGTGGCACGTTCCTCGGCCAGGGGCCCTCGGAGGAGGAGTTCCGCAAGACGACCGGGGTGCTCGACCAGGTCTCGCTGGTCGGCTCCGGCTCGCTGGCCGACCGGCTGTGGTCCTCCTACGCGATCACCGTCACGGGTCTTGACGTGCCTACGGTCTCCGGCGCCATCAACGCGGTCCAGGCGGTGGCCAGGGCTCGCGTCACGGTCCGCGTCCCGCCGGCCGGCGACCCGAAGACCACGGTCGACGCGGTGATGGACTTCCTCCGGCAGGTCACGCCGTGGGGCGCGAAGGTGGCGATCACGGACTTCGTGGTCGGCTCCGGCTTCCACGCCGACTCGGGCGGCAAGGCGCGCGCGGCGCTCAACCGGGCGATGGAGCGCGCTTTCGGCCGCTCGCCGCGCGACGTCGGTGCGGGCGGCTCGATCCCGCTGGTGAACACGCTGGTCAAGCAGTTCCCCGCGGCGGAGATCCTGCTGTTCGGCGCCGAGGACGAGGACGCCGCCACGCACGCGCCCAACGAGCGGGTCGACCTGGAGGAGCTGCACCGCGTGGCCGCCACCGAGGCGCTCTTCCTCCACGAGCTGGCGCTGGACGCCTAGAACCGATACCTGGTCTGGGCGAAGTCGCCCTTCCTGAACGAGAGGACCACCCGCGGCGCCACCTGGAACACCAGTGCCAGGCCGCCGCCCTCGTGCAGGAAGCCGCCTTCGCCCACCTGGAAGGCCCAGTCGGACCCGTACTTGGCCACGTAGGCCTCCGACAGGGACTTGAGCGTGGCCGGGTCGGTCGCCCGCTCGGCCACGCCCTCGACGACCACGTCGAGGCCGCCGCTCATAGAGCTCACGCCCGTGGTGAGCGCCACGTTGCGGTTGGCCTCGAGGTTGAGCGCCTTGCGCTCCTCCGGTCCGGTGGTGAAGTACATCGCGCCCTCGTGCCACAGCGCGATCAGCGTGGTGACGTGCGGCCGCCCGTCGGGACGCACCGTCGACAGCCAGTACGTCTCCGCCCGCTCCAGCAGCTCGCGCGTCTGCTCCCACGGGGTGGCCACGGCGCCCTCGGAGCTGTAGCGCGCGTCGATTTCCGTGATGGGTTCCATACAGCTGTAGACGGCCGGCGGCTCAGGAACTCATCGCCGGGCGTGGAAACAGTCCGACGAACCGCTCGACGAGCGCCAGGTCGCCGGTGACCGCGCCGGGATCCACGGCCCGCCCCTCGAAGACCAGGGCACGCAGCGTGTCCGCGTCCGTCTCCAGCACGGCGTCGGCGCCGCCCGAGGCCCTGATGAGCGCCAGCCCGCCGGGCGAGACGGACGCCTGGAAGCGGTCGTGGCCCAGCCGCAGCTCCACCACGGCCGCGAAGCCGCGCGCCGCCTCGGCGTCGAAGGTGGACCTCAGCGCCATCATCAGCGCGTCCACGCTCAGCGAGCTCGACGACGTCATCGGCGCCTGCGAACCCCATCGGGCCAGCGCGAACACGACCGGCTCCAGCGCCAGCCCGCGTTCCGTCAGCTCGTAGATCCAGCTCGCCGCCGGGGGCGGCAGTTTGCGCCGCCGTACGATCCCCGAGGCCTCCAGCTCGCGCAGCCGCTGTGACAGCACGTTCTGGCTGGCGGACGACAGGCCGGCGCGTAGGTCGGTGAAGCGCTTGGCGCCGAGCAGCAGCTCGCGCACGACCAGCAGCGCCCACCGCTCCCCCACGTGATCGAGTGCCCTGGCCACCCCGCACGGGTCGTCGTAGCTGCGCATCGCCACCTCTTGTCATCTAGGACTTCTTGGTCCTAGTTTAGGACTATGGACGTGAACAAGCTACCCCAGGGAGATGTCGGGCTGCTCGCCCACGAGGTGGCCCAGGAACTGCTCAACGGCACGGAGCTGGCCAGGATCGCCTACGTGGCCGCCGACGGGACGCCGCGGGTGTTCCCGACGATGTTCCAGTGGACGGGCGAGGAGTGGGTGATGGGGACGTTCCCCAGGAGTGCCAAGATCGCCGCGCTGCGCGCCAGGCCGGAGGTGGCCATCACCGTCGACACGGCCTCGTTCCCGCCGAAGCAGCTGCTGCTGCGCGGCAAGGCCGAGGTCACCGACGTCGAGGGCGTCGTCCCCGAGTACGCGCAGGCCCACTACCGCTACGCGGGTCCCGAGCAGGGCGCCAGGAACATCGCCGAGGTCGACGAGCCGGGCCTGCGGATGGTCAGGATCGCCGTGCGCCCCACCTGGGTGGGCGTGCTCGACTTCCAGACGCGGCTGCCCGGCGGCGCGACGCCCGATGAGTTCGCCCGCCGCGGGAGGTCATAACCGCATGACGACTTTCGCACTGATCCACGGCGGCGGCGGCAGCTCCTACGACTGGCACCTGGTCGAGGACGAGCTGCGCGCCAGAGGCCACGACACCGTGGCGATCGACCTGCCCGTCTCCGATCCCGCGGCGACCCTGTGGGACTACGCGGACGCGGTGGTCAAGGCCACCGGCGACCGCTCCGACCTGGTGGTGGTCGCACACTCCTGGGGCGGCTTCGTCGGCCCGCTGGTCTGCGAGCGCGCCAAGGCCAGGGCCCTGGTCATGCTCACGGCCATGATCCCGGCCCCGGGCGAGGCGCCGGACGACTGGTGGGAGCGCACGGGGTACTCCTCGTCGGAGATCGAGGACGAGATCGAGCTGTTCATGCACGACGTCCCGCGCGACCTGACGGAGGCGGTGCTCGCCCACGACAAAGCGGTGTCCGAGGGCATGAACATGGACCGGGCGGGACGCGAGCCCTGGCCGCTGGCGGCCTGGCCGGACGTGCCGACGCGCTACCTGCTCTGCCGCGACGACCGATTCTTCCCGCCCGCCTTCGTGCGCGGGCTGGTCAGGGACCGGCTCGGCATCACGCCCGACGAGGTGCCCGGCAGCCACATGGCGATGCTGTCGCACCCGCGTGAGCTGGCCGATTACCTGGTGAGCATCCTCACATAGCACTCCATGAACGGATGGACTATCTTTTGAACTGACCGGTCAGTTCAAGAGATGGAGCCGCAGTGATCGTCGCCAAGGGCCTAACGGTCGAGGGGGTGTACCCCGCGATCTCGCTCGAAGCGGGCAAGGGCACGCTTACCGTGGTCGCCGGCCAGACGGGCAGCGGGCGCACCAGCCTGCTGCTCACGCTGGCCGGGCGGATGAAGCCCACCGGCGGCACGCTGAGCGTCGCCGGGCACACCCGCCCGCACGCGATCCGCCGCGTCGCCTCCCTCGCGCTGGTCGACGGCGTCACCGATCCCGACCGCTCGCTCACGGTCGCCGAGCACCTGCGCGAACGCCGGCGCAAGCCGTACACGCAGGCGCTGAAGGCTGCCGGCCTGGACCTCGACCCGCGCACGCTCGCCCGCGAGCTCGACAGGGAGCAGCAGGTACGGCTGGGCGTCGCGATGGCGTTGCTGGACGAGCCCGCCGTGATCGTGGCCGACAACCTCGACGCCGGGCTGCCCGACGGGCACCAGGACAGGCTCTGGACCATGCTCCGCGAACTGACCGCCAAGGGCTACACCGTGGCCGCCTCCTGTGTGCAGGCCCCGGACCGGTTCGACCACCTCGTGGAGTTGTGATGAAGGGCATGCTGCGTTCCCGGCTGACGCGGGCGGCGCTGGCGGCGGTGGTCGTGCTGCCGCTGCTGTACGCGGGGCTGTACCTCTGGTCGTTCTGGAACCCGCAGGGCAACCTGGACAGGCTGCCGGTGGCGCTGGTCATGGAGGACCGGCCGTCGGGCGACCTGCACGCAGGCCAGGACCTGGCCGACGAGCTGGAGTCCCGCAGGATCTTCGGCTGGCACCGGGTCAGCGCGCAGGAGGCCGTCGACGGGGTGCGCGACGGCAGCTTCTACCTCTCGCTCACCATCCCCTCCGACTTCAGCACCAGGCTGGCCTCGCCGTCGGAGAAGGGGACGCCCAACCCGGCGCAGCTGGGACTGCAGGTCGACACCGGGCGCAGCTACATCATGGGCACGATCTCCGACTCGGTGTTCAACGAGGTCAAGGCGGCCGCCGCACGCACCGCGATCCACGGCTACTTCGACAACGTCTTCGTCTCCATCGGCGACATCCACGACAAGACCACCCAGGCCGCCGACGGCGCCGGCAAGCTGCACAACGGCGCGCTCAAGGCGGGCGACGGCGTCTCCAGGCTCAACGACGGCCTCGGCACCGCCGAGAACGGCGCGCAGCAGCTCTCGACCGGCCTGAGCACCGCGGGCTCCGCGACCGGCAGGCTGCACGACGGCTCCACCCAGGTCACCAACGGCATCGGCAAGGCGCGCGACGCGATCGGCACGCTCAACGACGGCATGGCCAAGCTCGAGCGCGGCACCGGCAAGCTGTCCGACGGCGCGAACCAGGCCTACCGGCAGGTGCACGCGCAGATCGGCGCGGTCGACCAGCTCGCCGACAGGTACGTGCCCGTGCTGAACGAGTACGGCCCGCGGATCGCCGACGACGCCGAGGCCCTGGCCCAGCTCGCCGACCAGGTCGACGGCAACCCCGAGCTGGCCGCCAAGGCCCGCGAGGTGGCGGCCACCGCGCGCAGGATCGCCGAGGTGGCGCCCGGGCTCGGCGACAAGGTGGACGGGGTGCGCGGCAAGGTCGACCAGCTCGACGAGGGCCTGGCCAAGCTGGCGGACGGCGCCTCGGCGCTCGACGCGGGCGTCACCAAGGCGGGCCACGGCACGGCCAAGCTCTACCAGGCCTCCAACAAGCTCTACAACGGCTCGCAGCAGGTCACCGACGGCATCGGCAAGCTCGGCGGCGGCCTGGTCAAGCTCGGCGACGGCGCCAGCCAGCTGTACTCGGGCGTCGACAAGCTGCACAACGGCGCGGGCAAGGTCGACAGGGGCATGAACCAGCTCGCCAAGGGCTCGGCCGACCTGGCCGACGGGCTCGGCGACGGCGCCAAGCAGATCCCGGCCTACTCCGCCCAGGAGCGCGACGCCCGCTCCGACATGATGAGCGACCCGGTACGGCTGGCCAAGTCGGTGGACAACGCGGTGCCCAACTACGGGACCGGGTTCGCCCCGTTCTTCCTCCCCCTGGCACTGTGGGTGGGCGCGATGATCGCCTACATGGTGCTCAAGCCGCTCAACCAGCGCAGGCTCGCGGGCACCTCGGGGGCGCTCGGGATCGCGCTGTCGGGCTGGCTGCCCGCCGTCGGGCTGGGCGCCGCGCAGGTCGGCGTGCTGCTGGCGGTGCTGCGGTTCGGGCTCGGGCTCGAGGCCGAGCACTGGGCCGGGGTGGCGGGGCTCCTGCTGCTGGCCGTGGCCGCGTTCCTGGCCATCGTTCAGGCGGTCAACGCGCTGCTCGGCCCGCCCGGACGGGTGGTCGCGCTGGCGCTGCTGATGCTCCAGCTGACCTCTGCGGCGGGGACCTACCCGATCGAGACGTCGCCCGGCTTCTTCCAGACGATCTCGCCGTGGCTACCGATGAGCTGGGTGGTGTCGGCGCTGCGCCGCCTGATCAGCGGTGGCGATCCGACCGTGGTGTGGCAGGCTTGCGGGGTGCTGTCGGCCTTCCTCCTCCTCGGGCTCGCACTCACCACGCTCGCCGTGGAGCGCAGCCGTACCTGGTCCATCAAGCGCCTGCACCCGGAGCTGGCCCTGTGAGAGAGCGCAGCGACCGAACCGCGGAGTCGGGCCGATGACCAGAGAGGACACCCGGCTGAAGGTGTTCGGGGCGGCCGTCGAGCTGATCGCCGAGCAGGGGTACTCGGCGACGACCGTCGACGCCATCGCCGAGCGGGCCGGGGTGGCCAAGGGGACCGTGTTCTACAACTTCGGCAGCAAGGAGGGCCTGTTCTCCGAGCTGCTCGAGCACTCGATCGGCAGGCTGGCCGGCGCGCTGTCCTCGGCCGCCGTCGGCGAGACCGCGCTCGAGGCGCTCGACGGCGTGGTGCTCGGTCAGCTGCGCTTCTTCGAGGAGTACGGGCCGTTCGCCCGCGTGCTGCTGGCCGAGATGTGGCACACGGCCTGGCAGGAGGCCGTGGCCCGGCTGCGCGAGCGGGTTCTCGGGGTGTACGCCGGGGTGCTGCGGAGGGCGGCGGAGAACGGCGAGATCAGGGCGGACCTGGACGTGGAGACCGCGGCCACGGCCGTGTTCGGGATGGTGCTGACGGTCTCCATCGAGCACCGGGTGCTGCACCCCGACCGGCCGCTGACCGACGTGCACGCCACGCTCGTCGACCTGATGCACGGCCGCCTGCGCTAATCGGGACATGTAATATCCCCTTTTATGCGGATCGGTGAAGGGGTTGAGTGGGGGCTGCACTGCTGCCTCACGCTGGCCTGGCTTGACGACGAGCCCGTCTCGACGGCGAAGTTCGCCACGCTCTTCGAGCTACCGCCCGCCTACCTGAAGAAGCGGCTGCAGGCGCTCGTACGCGCCGGGATCCTCGTCTCCACCCCGGGCGCCAAGGGCGGATTCCTGCTGGCCAGGCCGCCGGAGCAGATCACCCTGATGGACGTCGTGGCCGCGGTCGAGGGGCCCGACGAGGCGTTCCGCTGCACCGAGATCCGGCAGAACGGGGTCGCGCGCACCGAGGAGTTCGACCGCCCGTGCGGCGTCGCCACCGCGATGCGCAAGGCGGAGCTGGCCTGGCGGCGCGAGCTGGCCGCCCAGACGGTCGCCGACCTCGTCGCTTCCGCGCCCGCCGGGGCGGCCGCGCGCATGCGGCAGCGCCACGCCCGCCTCACCTGACCTCCCAACGCTTCCGCTCTTCCACTTTCCCCACCCAACGCTTCCACTCTTCCTCTTTTCCCCACCCAACACTTCCGCGCTCCTGCCCTGACCTCCACCCCAACGCTCCCGCCCTTCCTCTCTTCACCTCCACCCCAACGCTTTTGCTCTTCCTGCTCTTTTGTCTTTGGATCTTGCCTGGAAGGAATCGAGACATTGAACATCCCGATTCGCACGCTGGCCGTCGGCACCTTCGCGGTCGGGACCGACGCCTTCGTGGTGGCCGGGTTCCTGCCCGCGATGGCCGCCTCGCTCGACGTCTCCCCCGCGGCGGCCGGGCAGTCGGTGACCGTGTTCGCCGCGGCCTACGCGGTCGGCTCGCCGGTGCTGGCCACGCTGACCGCCAGGCTCCCGCGGCGCACGCTGCTCGTCAGCGCGCTGGCCGTACTCGGCCTGGCCAACCTGGGCTCCGCGCTCGCCCCCGACCTGGCCGTGCTGATGATCACCAGGGTGCTGGCGGCACTCGGCGCGGCGGCCTACACACCGAACGCGGGCGCCGTGAGCGCCTCCCTGGCCGGCCCGGAACAGCGGGCCAGGGCGCTGTCGGTAGTTGTGGGCGGGCTGACGATCGCCACCGCGCTGGGCGTGCCGCTGGGCGGCCTGGCAGGTCAGCTGCTCGGCTGGCGGGCCGCGCTCGGCCTGGTGGCGGCGGTCTGCCTGCTGGTCGCGCTCGGCGTCAGGGCCGTCCTGCCGCCGCTCCCCGGCCACCCCCGCGTGCCCCTCCGCACCCGTCTGGGCGCGCTCAAACGGCCAGGGGTGCTCCCGGTCCTGGCCCTGACCGTCCTGGGCATGGCGGCCGGCTACACGGCCTACGCCTACAGCGCACCCGCCCTGGCCGCGGTCGGCATCGCCTCGCCCGCCCCGATGCTCTTCCTGTACGGCGTGGGCGCCGTCGTCGGCAACCTCGCCGCGGGCCGCGCGACCGACCGATGGAACGCCTCGCTGGTCCTCCGCTCCGGCTACACCCTGATGGCCGCCTCCCTGGCCGCGCTCGCCCTCCTCGCCGCCACGGGCGCCACCGCCCCCGCCCTGGTCGGCGCCCTGATGGCGGCCTGGGGCGCGAGCAGTTGGTGCCAGACCCCTCCCCAGCAGCACCGCCTGATCGACATCGCCCCCGACGAGGCTCCGTTGCTGGTCTCGCTCAACTCCTCCTGCATCTACCTCGGCATCGGCCTGGGCACCGCGCTGGGCGCCTTCACACTGCCCTCCGGCTTCCCCACCGTCTTCGCCGCCGGCGCCGCGCTCGCCGTACTGGCCATCCCCCTGACAGCGGCGAGAACCCGATGATCAGGCCCTGATCGGCAGGTCGTAGACGCGGCGGACGCTGCTGCCCAGCTTGCCCACGTTCGCGCCGTAGACGTGCAGGGAGACGCCCACCTCCGAGCTGGTGTTCTCGACCTTGTGGATGTCGCCGGGCGGGGCGAAGCCGCTGACCTCGCCGGGCATGTTGGCGGCCCGCCCGATCTCCACGAGGTGGTCGCCCATGTCCCGGTAGAGGGTCTCGTACTCGATGCCGGACAGGATCCCGAACGCGCACCACGACACGTGATCGTGGATGACCGTGCCCTGGCCGGGCCGCCACACGACCGACACGATCGAGAAGTCGTCCTGACAGTAGAGAGGCTTGGAGACGTACCCGTCGGGCGAACCCTGGAGCTCCTCCTCGGTCAGGATGTCCTTTCCAGGCAGCCCGGCGCGCAGCAGGTCCGCCACCGCGAAAGCCGTCTCCCGCAGGGGCATCCGCCTGGACGCGATCCGATTGATGTCCGTGACGAGCTGGTCCAGTCCGGGACGCACGATCGTTTCCATGGTTTCCCCCTAGGGAATAGAGCAATTTCCTCTTCCCCTTCTACGGTGCTCCATCCGGATCGATAGGTCCAACAGAAGTCTTTTGGCCTATTCATAGATACGCTTGATAAATGCTCGATGTTGTGCGGCTTCGCGTCCTCGTCACCGTGGCCAGACGCGGCTCCCTCACCGCGGCGGCCAAGGAGCTGCACTACTCCCAGCCGTCCGTCAGCCACCACCTGGCCCGCCTGGAGGCCGAGACGGGCGCCAAACTGATCCAGCGGGCCGGACGCGGCATCCGCCTCACGGAGGCGGGCAAGCTGCTCGCCGAGCGCGGCGCGGAGATCATCGGCCGCCTCGACGCCGCCTCCGAGGAGCTCGCCGCGCACGTCGGCCTCAGGTCGGGCCGCGTACGGCTGGCCGCCTTCCCCTCCGCGCTCGGCACCTTCGTCCCCGGCGCCGTGACGTGCCTGGCCAGGTCGCACCCGGGGCTGCGGATCAACCTGACGGAGACCGAGCCGCCGGAGGCGATGCGGCTGCTGAGGGCGGGCCGCGTGGACGTGGCCGTGGTCTTCCGCTACGACGACACCGCGCCGGAAGACGGCGACATCCAGCTGATCCCGCTCTTCGACGACCCCAGCTACCTGCTGTCCGACACCCCGCCAGGGGAGCTGTGGGAGCACGCGGACTCGCCGTGGATCGCCGGGTGCGACCGCTGCAGGAGCCACCTGCTCGAGGTCTGCGGCGAGGCGGGGTTCGAGCCGCGGATCTCCTTCACCAGCGACGACATCGTGGCCGTGCAGGCGCTGGTGGCCGCGGGCATGGGCCTGACGCTGCTGCCGGGCCTGGCGCTGAGCGCCCACCGCAACCCGCACGTGCACGCGCGCGAGGTCCCCGGCTCGACCAGGCACGTCTACGCCGCCGTGTACGGTGACCCGCCCCACCCGCCGCCCACCCAGGTCCTGCTGTCGGCGCTGCGTGCGGCCGTCCCCGCGCAAAACCCTCTGGCATCCGCACCGCCACGTTCCTAAGCTGGACGACATGCCCAGCCCCAGCACGCTGGCGCTCTTCTGCGCCGCCACCCTCGCCCTGCTCCTCGTGCCCGGTCCCGCGGTCCTGTTCATCGTCACCCGCAGCGTCGCCCAAGGCAGAGCCGCGGGCCTGATCTCGGTGCTCGGCGTGCACGCCGGCTCGCTGGTGCACGTGGTGGCCGCCGCGCTGGGCATCAGCGCGCTGCTGGCCGCCTCCGCGACCGCGTTCACCATCGTCAAGTACGCCGGCGTCGCCTACCTGGTCTACCTGGGCGTCCGCAAGCTCATGCGCGGCAAGCCGATCGAGGAGCCGCTGGAGCTGGAGGTCAAGTCGAACAGGCGCATCCTCAGCGAGGGTTTCGTCGTCAACATCCTCAACCCCAAGACCGCCATCTTCTTCATGGCGTTCCTGCCCCAGTTCACCAACCCCGCGGCGGGCCACGTCTGGGCGCAGATGCTCGTCCTCGGCCTGATCTTCACCGCGCTCGGCATGGTGACCGACGGCTCCTACGCCTTCATGTCCTCGGCCGTGGCGGGTCGCTTCCGCCACTCGACCACCGCCCGCCGCCGCCTCGACATCGGCAGCGGCCTGGTCTACCTCGGTCTCGGCGCCTTCCTGGCCACCTCGAAATAGTCCGCGGACCAACGGCATGAAAGGTCGTGCCACGGGGTGGAGGTCGGTGGGATAGTGAGGTAGTGGCGGACACCGTCCCTCTGGCCGCGGACACAGCGCTCGACGAGCTTTCCGATCGCCTGGACGCGTCCGGCGACTTCGCCGGCCTGATCGCCTCCGTCACCCCGCTGGTCGCCGACTTCCCCGACAGGCGCCGCCTGTGCGGATACCTCGGCTGGTTCGCCGACCGGGCCGCGGTCGCGGGGGCGGCCGACGCCGCCGTGGCGCTGGCCGCGCTGGCCGTGGAGGTCCTGGAGGAGCTGGGCACCGACCGGGTGCGGCTGGGCATGGCGCTCGCCACACTCGGCAGGCTCGAGTACGAGCGCGACGCCCCCGACCTCGAACCGCTGGAGCGCGCCGCCGACCTGTGCGACGACATGGACGAGCCGGTCGTCGCCGCCACCGTCTACGCGCATCTGGGCGCCACGCTCGCCGCGCTCGGTCGGCCGAAGGACGCGCTGGCCGCCATCTCCTGGTCGCTGGCCGAGCAGGAACGGGTGCTCATCGCGCGGCCCGACCTGCGGCCCGCGCTGCTGCCCCTGCGCGCGGAGGCCGACCGCGTGCGCGGGCTGGTGCTGCGCGAGCTCGGCCGCGGCAGGGAGGCCATGGACTACCTGGCCAGGGCCATCGAGTCCGCCACCCCGCACACCCCCGCCCAGCGCGTACGGCTGGCCGAGGCGGCCGCCGCCGTGGTGGACGACCTGCTGGCCGAGGGCCGCCCCGAGGAGGCCACGCCGTACGCGGAGGCCGCCATCGAAGCCCTGGCGCCCCCGGAATGCCCGTTGCGCGAACCCGAGGACCAGGAGGACCCGGACGACCCGGCACCGGACGAGCCCGTGGCGGCGCGGGTGGCGCTGGCCAGGCAGCGCCTGGTGCGGTGCCACCTGATGCGCGGCGAGCTGGAGGCGGCCAACCCGCTCATCGAGGAGCTCATCACGCTGGCCAGGCGGCGCCCGGACGAGCCGACCTTCCGCGCGGTGCTGGCCGACTCGCTGGCCCAGAGCGCCGAGCTGCTGCCGCTGCTCGGCCTGGACGACGGGCCGCGGGCGGAGTCGCGGGCCAGGGAGTCGATCGCGATCTACGACGAGCTGCTGGCGGCCGGGGTGGACGCCGAGGGCGTGCACACGGGCAGGTCGGCGGCGGGGCTGGCGTTGGCGTGCGCGCTGGAGCTGCGCGGCGCCTACGCCGAGGCGGTCGAGCCGCTGCGCGAGGCGGTGTCCACGCTGGAGCGCTTCGCGCCACGTAACCGGGCGCTGAACTCCTACCTGGCCAGGGCGCTGCTCATGCTGGGCGACGCGCTGGTCGAGGCCGACCAGGCCATGGAGGCCACGCTGGTACTGCGCCGCGCCACCCAGGTGGAGAGCGAGCTGCTCACGAGGAAGCCGCGGTAGCGGTCTGCTTGGCCCAGCGGTAGTCGGCCTTGCCGGCGGGCGACCGTACCATCTCCTCGACGAAGGCGTAGGTGCGCGGGACCTTGTAGCTCGACAGGAGCTCCCTGCAGTGCGCGTCCAGTTCGGCGGCGGTGACCTCGGCCCCGGGCCGGGGTTCGACGACGGCCGCGACCCTGGCCCCCCAGCGCTCGTCCGGTATCCCGGTGACGACCGCGTCGAACACGCCGGGGTGTCCCTTGAGCACGGCCTCCACCTCCTCGGGAAAGACCTTCTCGCCGCCGGTGTTGATGCACTGCGAGCCGCGCCCGAACACGTTGACCGTGCCGTCGGCGTCGACGGTCGCCAGGTCGCCGGTCAGCAGCCAGCGGGTGCCCTCGGCGTCGGTGACGAACGTGCGGGCGGTCTTGTCCGGGTCGTTGTAGTAGCCGAACGCGATCCTGCCCGCCTTGGCCACGGTGCCCAGCTGGCCTTCGCCGACGGGCTTGAGGGTCTCGTCCAGCACGGCCAGGCGCGAGGTCGCGTTCGGCTGGTAGCGCAGCCCCTTCTCCGGCGAGGACCCGGCCACGCCCGAGGCGGTGTACCCGGACTCGGTCGAGCCGAAGTTGTCGAGGATCATCACGTTCGGCAGCAGCTCCTGCAGCCGCTCGCGCACCGAGCCGGACAGGATCGCGCCGGTCGAGCCCACCACGAACAGCGACGACAGGTCGTAGGAGCCCGTCTCGAGCGCCTCCGCCAGGGGCCTGGCCATCGCGTCGCCGGTGATGGTGATCGTATTGACCCGCTCGCGCTCGATCGTGCGCCACACCTCGTCGGCCTCGAACTTGCGCACCAGGACCATGGTGGAGCCCATCCACCACGCGATGAACGTGGCCATCTGCGCCGCGCCGTGCATCAGCGGCGGCGCCGCCATCATGATCATCGGATTGGCCTTGGCCGCCTCGTCGATCACCTCCTGCGGGGTCGCGCGCGGCTCGCCGTACGGGTTGCCGCCGCCGAAGGCCATGAACAGGTCCTCGCTGTGCCACATCGCGCCCTTGGGCATGCCCGTGGTGCCGCCGGTGTAGATGATGTACACGTCCTGCCCTGACCGCTCGGCGAAGCCGCGGCCCGCCGTACCGCTCTCCAGGGCCTGCGCGTACGGCACGGCCGCGGCGATGGCCGACCGGCCGCCCACCGAGACCAGGTGGACCCCTTCGGGCACGACGGCGGCCACCCTGGCGTCGAACTCCACGTCGTAGACCAGCGCCACCAGGTCGGAGTCCTGGTAGAGGTAGCGCAGCTCGGCCTCGACGTAGCGGTAGTTGACGTTGATCGGCACGGCGCGCAGCTTGAGCGCGGCCAGGTGGGTCGCCAGGTACTCGATCCCGTTGTAGAGCTGGATCCCCACGTGGCCGCCCGGCCCGACACCCAGGCTCTCCAGGTGGTGGGCCACGCGGTTGGCCTCGGCGTCCAGCTCGGCGTAGGTCCGCCTCTCGGCGCCGCAGACGACCGCCACGCGGTCGCCGATCGCCTCGGCGAGGCCCTCGAACAGGTCGGCGTGGTTGAACTCCATCAGGGCTTCTCCCGTCCCACGACCCACATCGCGAAGAACTGCGCCCCGCCGCCGTAGGCGTGGCCGAGCGCCCGCCGTGCCCCGTCCACCTGGTGCTCGCCCGCCATGCCGCGCACCTGCAGCGCCGCCTCGGCGAAGCGGATCAGGCCGGAGGCGCCGATCGGGTTGGACGACAGCACGCCGCCGGAGGCGTTCCACGGGATGTCGCCGTCCAGCGCGGTCGCGCCGGACTCGGTGAGCTTCCAGCCCTCGCCCTCGGCCGCGAAGCCCAGGTTCTCCAGCCACATCGGCTCGTACCAGGAGAACGGCACGTACACCTCGGCCGCGTCGATCTGCCGCCGCGGGTCGGCGATGCCGGCCTGCCGGTAGACGTCGGCGGCGCAGTCCTTGCCGGCCTGCGGGTTCACCGTGTCGCGATCGGCGCGGAAGATCGGCTCGGAGCGCATCGCGGTGCCGTGCACCCAGGCGGGCGTGCCCGTCGCGTACTTCTCCGACGACAGGACCATCGCGCAGGCGCCGTCGCTGGACGGGCACGTCTCCAGGTAGCGAATCGGCTCCCACAGCATCGGCGTCGACTCGACCATCTCGCGGCTGATGCCGGGGATCTTCAGGTGCGCGTAGGGGTTCTTCAGCGCGTTCTGCCGGTCCTTGACGGCCACCAGCGTCCCGATGTGGTCGGGGGCGCCCGACCTGCGCATGTACTCCCTGATGTGCGGGGCGAAGTACCCGCCCGCGCCCACCACCAGCGAGGAGTTGAACGGCAGGTGCGTCGACAGCGCCCAGGTCGCGTTGGACTCCGACTGCTTCTCGAAGGCCACCACCAGCACCCTGTCGTGCACGCCGCCCTGGATCAGCGAGGCCCCGACCAGCGCCGTCGAGCCGCCGACGCTGCCGGCGGTGTGCACGCGCATCATCGGCTTGCCCGCCGCGCCCAGCGCGTCGGCCAGGTACGCCTCGGGCATCATCACGCCCTCGAACAGGTCGGGCGCCTTGCCGATCACGACGGCGTCGATGTCCTTGAACGTCAGCCCGGCGTCCTCCAGCGCGCGGATCGCCGCCTCGCGGACGAGCCCGGCGATGGAGACGTCACGCCGCTTGGTCGTGTAGTAGGTCTGACCCACGCCGATGACGGCACACCGGTTGCCCATCTCACGCCTCCAAGACCGTGACGAGGTTCTGCTGCAGGCACGGGCCGCTGGTGGCGTGCGCGACGGTACGGCCGGCGCCCTCGTGGATCCTGCGCGCCGCCTCGCCGATGCGGATCAGGCCGGTGGCCATGACCGGGTTGGCCGCCAGCGGCCCGCCGGAAGGGTTGACCACCGTTTCCTCGGGGAGTTCGAGCGCGTTCCTGAGCAGGATCTCCTCGTGGCTGAACTGGGTGTGCAGCTCGGCCACCTCGATGGGACCCTTGCCGACCCCCGCCGCTCGGGCGGCGTCCGCGGCGGAGGCCGCCAGGGCCAGGTCCCGCATGCCCAGATAGTGGGGTTCGATGCGGTGCGCGATGCCCCTGATGTAGGCGGGACGCTCGCACAGCTCGCGCGCCAGGTCCCCGGCGGCCAGCACGACGGCCGCCGCACCGTCGGTGATCGGCGCGATGTCGCCCGCCTTCAGCGGCTCGACCACGAAGTCCCCGACCTCGTCGGGCAGGTCGAGCGCGAAGGGGTTGTCCCTGCCCGCCGTACGGCTGCGCCGTACGATCTCGTCGAGCCGTGCGCGGTCGGCGTCGACGGCGGCGGCCTGGAGCGCGGCGTAGGACAGCTGGTCGAGGCCGAGCGGCGCCAGGTAGTAGGGGTCGAGCTGGAGCGTCATGATCGTGCGCAGGTCGCCGAGCGAGGACTTGCCGAAGCCGTAGACCAGGGCGGAGTCGACGTCCCCGTGCTGCAGCCTGACCCAGGCCTCGTACAGGGCCCAGGCGCCGTCCATCTCGACGTGGCTCTCGGAGATCGGCGGCCAGGCGCCGATCGCGTCGAGCGCGGAGACGAACGAGAACGGCGCGCCCGCCAGGTAGTCGCAGCTGCCCGAGCAGGTGAAGCCGAAGCGCTTCATGCCGGTGCGCTGCTTGACCTCGTTGATCACCGGGAGGATGAGCTCCGGCTCCGTCAGCCCGCCGTCGTGCGGGGTGTGGCGCGTCTGGGCGAAGGCCACGATCGCTACGTCACGCATCACAGCTCCACGTCCGGCTCGCCGGTCGGTGCGAACCATCGGATGTTGGACATCGACGGGCCGCGTTCCGCCTCGGGGATCCATTCGGCCCTGACCCGCATGCCCTGGCGCACCTCGTGCGCGGGGATGCCGCCGACGAGGGCGATCATCGGGATGTCCGCGCCGTCGAGCAGGATGTAGGCCGAGACGAAGGGCACTTCGGGGGCGCGCGGGTCGGGCAGGTTGTTGATGGCGAAGGTCGTGATCGTGCCGGTGTCGGGCAGCTCGACCTCCTCCGCGATCGGGGTGCCGCACTGCGGGCACGAGCGCCGGTAGGGGACGTACACCTTGTCGCAGGTGGCGCAGCGCCCGCCGAGGAACAGGCCGCGCTCGATCCCGTCGAGGAACCTCCTGAGCGCTCCGCCCGCCTGGAGGCGGTAGGCGGAGCGCACGTTCGAGACGATCCTGGTCACCTCGGGCGCGAAGTACTCGATGTCGGTGATCTGGCCGGTGCGTGGCGAGCGCCAGACCGGCCACACGCGGGTGCCGCGTGCCAGCGCCTTGGGATTGCCGGCGTCCACGGCGTGCACGAGCGCGGTGTCGGCGCCGTCGAGCTCGATCAGCGCCCAGGCGAACGGCCGGTCGAGCGGGTGCCCGGGTAACGGGTCACTCACCCAGGCCCAGCTCTTCACGGTGCCGGCGGGGCCGACCTCGACGTACTCGCCGGTGACCGGCTCCCCGGTGGACGGGTCGTACTCCAGCGGCGGGACCAGGACCCGGCCCTCGGCGGTGCGGACGCCGACGATCCTGCCGCTGCGCAGCTCGGTCAGGAAACGGCCGATGACCGGGCCCGTCGTGCGGGTGTAGCCGCCGGGGAACTCCAGGACGTGCTCGGCCACCAGCGGTTGTTCAGATGGCACGGTCGTGGCCTTCCCAGTAGGGTGCGCGAAGCTTGCGTTTGAGGAGCTTGCCGTTGGGCTCGCGGGGCATCTCCTCGATGAAGTCGATGGATCTGGGCCACTTCATGCGTGACAGCCGTCCCTCGATCGAGGCGAGGATCTCCTGGGCCAGCTCAGGTCCCGGCTCGGCGCCGGGGGCGGGCTCGACGATGGCCTTGATCTGCTCGCCCCACTCCTCGTCGGGGATGCCGAACACGGCCACGTCGGCGACCTTGGGGTGGATCATGATCTCGTTCTCGATCTCGGCCGGGTAGATGTTCGCGCCACCCGAGATGATCATGTCGGCCTTGCGGTCGCAGAGGAACAGGAAGCCGTCCTCGTCCAGATAGCCGATGTCCCCGACGGTGAAGTAGTCCTTGAGGCGATTCGCCTCGGTCTTCTCCGGGTCGCCCTTGTAGACGAAGCCGGTGCCGAGCATCTTCATGTAGATCGTGCCCGCGGTGCCGGTGGGGACGGGCTCGCCCGCGTCGTCCACGATGAGCAGCTCGCTGATCGGCCAGGCGGTGCCGACCGTGCCCGGGTGGGACTTCCAGCCCTCGGGGGTGGCCAGCGTGCCGCCGCCCTCGGTGGCGGCGTAGTACTCGTAGATGCAGTCGCCCCACCACTCGAACATCGCCCACTTCACCGGGACCGGGCAGGGCGCCGCCGCGTGGATCATCCACCTGAGGCTGGACAGGTCGTACCTGCTCCTGGTCTCCTCCGGCAGCGTGAGCAGGCGCTTGAAGTGGGTGGGGACCATGTGCGAGTTGGTGACCCGGTACCGCTCGCACAGGCGCAGGGTCTCCTCGGCGTCCCACTTGTCCATGTAGACGAGCGTGTGGCCCATGTGCAGCGCGGTCCCGCCGAACTGGGTGACCGCCGTGTGGTAGTTGGGCGAGGTGACCAGGTGCGCGTTGGGCTGCCCAGCGGTGATGCCGAACAGGCCGGGCAGGAAGGCGAGCAGCTCCGCCGCGTCGTCCGGGTCCAGCCCGCTCAGCGGCCGCCTGACGCCCTTCGGCTTGCCCGTGGTGCCCGAGGTGTAGTGCATGGTGGCCCCGGCCGTGCGGCCCTCCGGCGCCGTGTCGGGCTGCCCTTCGACGAGCTCGCCGATCTGGCGGAAAGCCACCTCAGGTACGGCGGAGCCGATCAGGAACCGGCGGTCCTCGGTGATCGCCTCGGCGCCGCGCGCGCCCTCGGCCAGGTACCGCTCGTGCACGAAGAAGGCCTTGGCCTCGCTGTCGGCGACGATGTAGGCGATCTCCGGCGCGGTCAGGTGCCAGTTGATCGGCGTGTAGTACCACCCTGCCTGCAACGCAGCCAGGTACAGCACCAGCCCGTCGACGCCGTTGGGCACGAGCCCGCAGATGCCGTCGCCCGCCTCGAGCCCGAGCGAACGCAGCCCGTGCACCAGCCGGTTGGCCTGGGCCAGCACATCACCGGCGCGGTGCTCGCGACCGTCGGGATCAACCGCGGCGATCCAGCCGGGATCCGCCTGCGCCAGCCTCCAGAAACCGAGCGTACCCATCGGGACTCCTCAGGCCGTCAAATGAGAACCTGTTCTCGTTTGCCTGGGCAGCGTAACCCGGTCGCGGAGACCGTAGCAAGCGCTTGATTTCCCACGAGCCACATTCGATGCGCACCTGACGGGGTAGCCTGCCACCAAGCGCTTGCTCAAAGAGGGAGGCACCCCCGTGGAGACCCTGCCCATCAGCACCCCGCACTGCCGCGTCGAGCGCGACGGCCACGTCGTGATCGTCACCATGGACCGGCCGGAGGCGCGCAACGCGCTGTCCACGGACATGCTGGTGGGCCTGGCCTCCGCCTGGGCCTACGTGTCGCAGGAGCCGGGCGTCCGGGCGGCCGTCCTGACCGGGGCGCACGGCACGTTCTGCGCGGGGGCCGACCTCAAGGCCATGGGCCGGCCCTCCGAGGACCCGTCGGTGCGCGAGCGGGCGGCGCAGATCGCCAACTTCCACTGGAAGGGGCTGCTGCGCGAGGACCTGCCCACCAAGCCGATCGTGTGCGCGGTCGAGGGGTACGCGGTGGCGGGCGGCACCGAGCTGCTGGTGGGCACGGATCTGCGGGTGGTGGCGGAGTCGGCCACGCTGGGCCTGTTCGAGGCCAAACGGGGACTGTTCCCGATGGGCGGCAGCGCGGTCAGGCTCCCCCGGCAGATCCCCTACTGTCACGCCATGGACCTGCTGCTCACCGGCCGGGCCGTCACGGCGGCGGAGGCGCTGTCGATGGGCCTGGTCAACCGGGTGGTGCCCGACGGGCAGGCTCTCGCGGTCGCGCGGGAGATCGCCGACGACCTGGCGGCCTCCGGGCCGCTTGCCGTCCAGGCGATCCTGCGGACCTATCGCGACACGCTCGGGATGGACGAGGTCGAGGCACTGAAGGTGTCGGACGAGCTGGGCTGGCCGGTGATCGGGTCCGAGGACGCCAAGGAGGGCTCGCGGGCCTTCAAGGAGAAGCGTCCTCCCGTCTGGCGCGGCTAGCCTGAGGGCCTGGCTCTACAAGATCGCCACCAACGCCTGCCTGGACCTGCTCGCAGGCTCGGCCCGCACGCGCGAGATCCCGATGTCGGGCTCGCCGCCGGCCGAGCCTGCAGGAGCCTACGCCTGTCCGGCCGGGAGCCGCGCTTCCACGGCGACACCGTCACCGGGGCGTGGGTCTTCCCCGGCGGCGGCGGTTACGACTTCCTCATGGAGGGCCTGCACTAGTCGCCGACGATGCGGTCGAGGCGTTCCACCGCCTCGCCGTACTCCTCCATCATGCTGAAGATCACGTCGCGGGTGGAGCGCACCTGGTTGGTGATGCCGATGATCTGGCCCGCGGGGAACGTGGCCAGCTCGGCGGCGTCGGAGCGGCCGATGCGGCGCAGCGCGTCCGAGACCAGCATGAACTGCAGCGGCATCGGCAGCGTGCCGGGCGAGTCCTCGGCCTCCCAGGCCTCGGTCCACTCGTTCTTCAGCAGCCGGGCGGGCTTGCCCGTCCAGCTCCTCGACCTGACGGTGTCGCGGGAGGTCGCCTCCAGGATGCGCCGCCTGGCCATCTCCGGGGTGTCGGCCTCCTCGACGGTCAGCCAGAGCGAGCCGGTCCAGACGCCCTCGGCGCCCAGCGCAAGACCGGCGGCCATCTGGCGGCCGTTGCCGATGCCGCCGGCGGCCAGCACCGGGACATCGACCGCGTCCACGACCTGCGGGATGAGCACCATGGTGGAGATCTCGCCGGTGTGCCCGCCCGCCTCGGTGCCCTGCGCGACCACGATGTCCACGCCCACCTCGACCTGTTTGAGCGCGTGCCTGGGCGTGGAGGCGAGCGCGGCGACCTTCACGCCGTGCTCGTGGGCCTGCTTGACGACGTCGGCGGGCGGCGGGCCGAGCGCGTTGGCCAGCAGCGCGATCGGGTGCCTGAGCGCCACCTCGACCTGCGGGCGCGCGGTCGCGTCCGTCCAGCCGAGCAGCACCTTGCCCGCCTCGGCCTCTTGCGACAGCTCGGGCACCCCGTGGGAGGCCAGCAGGCCGTCCACGAAGCGCCGGTGCCCCTCGGGGATCATCGCCTGCAGCCTGCCGACCAGCTCGTCGGCGGCGAAGTCGGCGCCCTCGTAGGAGGCAGGCATGACCACGTCGACCCCGTACGGCCGGCCGTCCACGTGGTCGTCGATCCACTTGAGCTCCGTCTCGAGCTCTTCCGGGGTGAAGTAGAGGGCTCCGAGGACCCCCATCCCGCCGGCCTTGCTGACGGCTGCGACGACGTCCCGGCAGTGGCTGAACGCGAAGATCGGGAACTCGATTCCGAACATGTCCGTGACACGTGTTCGCATGGCCCGACAATACGGCGACGGCCGAACAAACTGCAACGCGTTCTACTCTAGAACCTTTTGTCGGTACTGGCGAGTAACCTACGAGGCAGAACGGGTTCTAGTAACTATGTGTGAGAACCCCGACAAACAAATACGGCGGGCCGCACGGGATCCGTGCGGCCCGCCGTAGCGGATGGATCAGGAGGACGAGCGGCGGGCCAGCAGCACGCCGGCCACCACGGCCAGGGCGCCCACGATCAGCAGGATCAGCGGGACGATGTTCCGCAGCAGGTTCATCTGCGACTTGCCGGACTCCGCGTTGCTGACCAGGTCGGCCACTGTCTTGTCCGTCATCTTGAGCGTGCCGATGAAGGCCGCCGAGCGCTCCACGCCGTCCTGGGTCTTGAGCACCTCGTGCCGCTGCACCTCCTGGCGGACGGGGGCGCCGGTGGTGGGCTCGACCCAGAACGTGGTCTTGCCGTCGTACCAGCGGTCCACCTGCACGTCACCCGTCTCGGTCATGCCGAGCACCGAGGCGGGGGCCGTGAGCGTGGTCACCTTGGTGGCGGGCACGGTCTGCTCGAAGACGTACACCGGCAGGCCGTTGACCACGTCCTCGCGCACGAACGTGGCGTCGAAGGCCTTGGCCGCCGAGGAGTTGAACACCTTGTAGGTCTTCTTCTCCACGTCGAACGGGAACTTGTAGATCTGCCCCTCCAGCGTCACGGGGGCCTTGCCGATGTTGACGCCGCAGCAGTTCACGCCGACGCCGGTGTACTTGTCGAAGGCGCTGCGCCGGTCGGACATGTCGATCTGCGGGCGGCCGTTGGTGACGTCGTTGATCACGGTGGCCTCGTCCCAGACCACGCGATTGGAGTTGGCCTCCTTGACGTCGCCTCGTGTGGTGACGATCACCCGCAGGTCCGCGGTGAGGACCTTGAGGTCCTGCTTGGAGAAGTACTGCGCGCCCTTGGCCTCCAGCTCGCTGATGCCGAACTGGTTGGCGGGGGCGGCGATGAGCTTGGGCGCCGCCCAGAACTTCAGGAGCGGGGCGAGCGCGATGAAGAACGCTCCGACCCCGATGAGGACAAGCGTGGACATGCGACCCATCAAGGCCTCCGCTTCCTAGAACCTGTTGCCGAGTATCCGGCAACAAAGTATGACAGTGTGTGACAAGCGTCACTGCCCGGTATTGAGCCGCAATCAAATCGATAGAAACAGGTTCTATCGTGGTTTCACATATGAAAGCGGGAGATTTCCGGAAGCGCGCCGACCTGGCGCGATCTATCCGGCTGTTCCGTGCGTTCCGCACCGAGCAGCACGACAGGGACGGCTACTACACCACGCTTGCCTCCGACACGTCGGCCCAGCTCAGACAGTATGCCGACCTCCAGGACAAGGTCGTGCTCGACGTGGGCGGCGGCCCGGGGTTCTTCGCCCGCGAGTTCGCCCGCCACGGCGCCCGCTGCGTCTGCGTCGACGTGGACGCCGGCGACCTGCGGGAGGGCGGCGGCATCCTGGGCAGCGCGATGGACCTGCCCCTCGGCGACGGCAGCGTGGACGTCTGCTTCTCCTCCAACGTCCTGGAGCACGTGCCGGAGCCGTGGCGGATGGCCGCCGAGATGGTCCGCGTGACGCGCCCCGGCGGGCTGATCTTCCTGGCCTACACGAACTGGCTCTCGCCCTGGGGCGGTCACGAGACCTCCCCGTGGCACTACCTGGGTGGCGCCTACGCCGCCCGGAAGTATCGCGAGAAGCACGGCAAGCCGCCCAAGAACCACTTCGGGCTCAGCCTCTACCCGGTCTCCGTCGCCCAGGGGCTCAGGTGGGCGCGGGCACGGCGCGACGTGGAACTCGTCGACGCCTTCCCCCGCTACCTGCCCTGGTGGTACCGCCCGATGCTCAAGGTCCCCATCGTCAGGGAGTTCGCCACGTGGAACCTGATACTGGTGCTGCGCAAGAACAAGTGAAGAGGGACTCCGCCCTCGACGGCATCCGGGCGCTGGCCGCGCTCGGCGTCTGGGTGCTGCACGTGGGCGGGAACACCGGCGTCATCTACCGCGACGGCATGTTCGCCTGGATGACCACCCGGCTCGGCATCGCCGTACCGGTGTTCTTCCTGCTGTCCGGCCTGCTCCTCTACCGGCCGTGGGCCAGGGCCGTCATCGAGGGGACTTCCCCGCCGGGCGCGGGCCGCTACGTGTGGCGCCGCGTGTTGCGCGTGGTGCCCGCCTACTGGCTGGTCACGATCCTGGCGCTGACCGCCTGGGGCACCTCGCTCGACTGGGGCACCTGGGCCAAGTGGCTGCTCCTGCTGCAGAACTACTTCGAGCAGAAGCGCGCTCCCGACGGCCTGTACCAGATGTGGACGATGCCCATCGAGATGGCCTTCTACCTGGTCCTGCCCTTGCTGGCCTGGCTGCTGCACGCCTGGGCGCGCCGCGGCAACCCTCCGGTCAGGCTGCTGGCCGGCATCGCCGTGCTGCCGGTGATCTCGATCGGCTCCGCGGTCGCCGCGCACGTCTGGGACCAGCCGCAGCTCGCACTCTGGCTGCCCTACCACCTGATCTTCTTCGCCGCGGGCATGGCCATGGCGGTGCTGTCGGTGTGGCTCAAGGAGATCAGGATCATCGACCAGCTCGCGCCGCAGTTGCTGGTGCTGGCCGTGCTGCTGTACGCGGTCCTCAGCACCGAGCTGGCCGGGCCGCGCACGCTCACGCTGCCGTCGCTGTCGCAGTCGCTGTGGCGGATGATCCTGGAGGCCACGGTCGCGATCCTCGTGGTCGCGCCGTTCGCGCTGGCGCCACGGCACGACGCGCTGCGCCACCGGGTGCTCGGCAACCCGGTCACCGCCTACCTGGGCCGCATCTCCTACAGCTTCTTCCTCTGGCACGCGCCGGTGATCACGCTGTTCTACAAGGTGACGGGCAGCCAGCCGTTCGCGGGCAACTTCGCCCAGGTGGCGATCTTCACCTTCGTCGGCTCGGTGCTGGCCAGCGTGGGCAGCTACCACCTGCTCGAGGAGCCCGCGCTGCGGCTCAGTGGGCGCCGGTCAGCACCTCTGCCTCCGCCGGAAGCTCCGGTTCCGCAGCCTGCGGCTCCTGCTCGCTGACCAGCCTGCCGAACAGCACGCCCATCGCGGCGCAGGACAGCACCTGCGGCACGTGATCCGTGAGCACCTGGGTGTCCACCCCGTACTCACGGATCACCATGGCCGCCGCCAGGCTCGCCGTGGCGCCGCAGAACAGGCCCGCCGCCCACCATTCGGCCTGCCGTGCGCGGTGGAAGACGACCGTGGCGACCACGACCGCGAGCATGCCCGGCCAGCCCGCGACCCACCCGCCGAAGGCCAGCCCCAGCACGATCGCGTACGGCAGGCGCAGCCGGGACACGCGCGAGTCGCCCGCCGCGGCGGTGGCCATGACGTGCTCGGGACGCGGACCGCGCAGCACCAGCGCGGCCAGGGCGAGCAGCGCGATCCCCGCCAGCCCCACGACCAGCGCGAGGAAGTAGGGCCGGTCGGGCAGGTACTCGAGCCGCACGGTGCCCGCGGTGCCCGCGGGCAGTTCCCAGGCCTGCTTCCAGCCGTCGATCCTGACCGGGCGCAGCGTCCCGCCGTCGATCGTGGCGCGCCAGCCGGGGTTGTAGTTCTCGTTGACGACGAGGAAGGCGTCCTTGGGCGCGTTGACCTTCACCTCGCGCAGCGACTGCGTCCAGGTGCCGCGCACGGCCGAGGCCTCGACCTGCGGCGTGCCGGAGGGCAGCGTCCCGACCACGAGGTTCTCGATGGCGAAGGGGTCCCAGCCGGCGGCGCGGATCCGGTTGTCGCCAGGGACGAGCTTGGGCTTGGCGCAGGCGGCGAAGCGCACGGGCCGCTGCTCGAGCAGGTCGTCGTAGGTGCCGCTGACCTGGGTCTGCACGGTCGCGCCGTTGATCTCGAGCCGCGGCCCCTGCCCGCACGGCAGGCGGAAGGGGATGCCCTCGGGCCGCGAGGCGGGCGTGATGCCGGGGATGATCAGCTCGGTGACCTCGAGCCGCTTGGAGACGGGCAGAAAGTGGATCCGCAGCTTCCTGGTGATGAGGGGCTTGAACTTCAGCACTCCACCGGCGTCCACGCGGCCGCTGCGGACCACGTCGCCGTCGCCGGTGACGATCACGTCGAGCGGCTGCTTGTCGCCGCCCGGCCTGGCCACCTGCAGCTGCGACACCTTCCGCGCGCCGATCCAGCCGAGCGTGAGCGTGGGCTCGGTGTCGCCGGGCGCGGGGATCCACGTGGTGGAGGCGTCGGCGTCGAAGGCGG
Source organism: Nonomuraea sediminis (assembly GCF_018531495.1). Lineage (GTDB taxonomy): Bacteria > Actinomycetota > Actinomycetes > Streptosporangiales > Streptosporangiaceae > Nonomuraea > Nonomuraea sediminis. The sequence continues at coordinate 348,298 of NZ_JAHDTI010000004.1, read as the reverse complement.
ACCGCGCGCCGGCCACCGGGTCCTGGCCGGCCTGGGATGTCCCCGTCACCTGGGTCAGGTCGCCGCTGAGCCGGGTGTACCGGTCGACGAGCGCGGGGTCGCGCAGGATGGCGGAGCCGCGCACGGCGCCCTTGCCCGCGTCCTGCACGGTGAAGGTGCGGTCGAAGCCGGCGCCCTCCTCGTCGGGGCGGCCGAGCAGCGGGTTGCAGATCCACCGGTCCTGGTTGCGCATGCAGTCGGACCGGCCGTCGAGCCCGCGGTCCATGACGAACACGTCGCCGCCCGCGCCGGGCAGCCGGATCGTGCGGCTGGGCAGGATGCCGGGGATCGCCACCTCGGTGATGCCGACCCGCTGCACGAAGCTCCACTTGGCGTTGTAGGTGGCAAGGATCTTGATCTTCACGTAGCTGGTCGGGCCGGAGGCGGTCTTCAGTATCTGCGGCGTGTTGGTCCGCTGCACGTCCTGCTCGACCGTGCCGCCCTCGGTCTCCACCGCGACCCGCCTGATCGACTGGCCGAGCAGCACGGTGTTGGTGAAGGTGACCTTGAGCTGCGGGATCTCCCGCGGCCGCGGCAGGTCGACGCGGAGCCACTCGCCCTGCGGGCGGTCCCAGCCGCCGCTCTCCCAGCCGGTGGTGTAGTCGCCGTCCATGGCCGCCCACGGGCCGCGGCCCGACGTGCTCAGGCCTGGCACGGCGCCGGGGTCGGCCACCGAGGAGGAGGCGGTGATGCCGGCGATGCCGTCGTACTGCGCGGTCGCGGTGTCCTGCAGCCAGCCGTTCTCCAGCAGGTCGAGCGCGCGCACGCCGGAGAAGTCCTCGCGTTTGTCGGCCGTCAGCGTGGGGGTCCAGTTGGACCTGATCTCGCCGAAGGCCCGCTCGCGCAGCCGCAGCGCGTCGCTGACCACGGTCGGCGCCTCGCGCTTGCCCGCGTCGCCGTTGACCAGCACGGGACCCTCGCCGAGCAGGCCGAGGTCGCCCATGGTGAGCAGCGAGTCGGGGCCGCCGCGCACCTGCAGCGCCTCGCCGGCCGGCTGCACGCCGACCAGGTCGTCGCTGCCCGACACCTCGTACAGGTCCAGGGCGGGGAACGGCCAGTCCACGGAGTTGACCACGTCGTCGGTGAAGCCGTCGCCCACCTCGCCGCCGAAGGAGCGGATCTTGGTGATGCCCGGCGAGTCGCGCAGCGCCTGGTAGATCCGCGCCGGCCAGGCGCCCTGCAGGTTCGCGCGGATCAGGTCGTTCCTGACGAGCAGGTAGTGGACGCCGAGCCTGCGCAGCACGTCGGTGAGGCCCTGCGAGCCGTACCCGGCGGTGAGCCGCTGGTCGACGGCGTCGAGCAGCCGGGTCAGCCCGACCGATCCGGCGGCCGTCACCTGGCGGGTGGTCCAGCGGGCGTCGAACAGCGGCTGCATCGGGTCGTCCTGCGGCCTGCCCCACAGGTACTCGCCGAACTTGGCGCCGGGCACCACCAGCACGCCGTCGTCACCGGCGTTCTCGTTGACCCAGGCGGCCGCCTGGCGCCAGTACAGCGGCACCTCCTTGAAGTCGCCGGGCGCGGCCAGCCCCTGGTTGAACACCGGCAGCACGAGCCCGGCGAAGGCCAGCAGGGCCGCGGCCCTGACCGGCAGCCGGATCCTGCCCGCCACGCAGGCCAGCAGGTGTGCCAGGCCGAAGGCGAGCGGCAGCCGTACCAGGGGGTCGAACTTGCGCAGGTTGCGCAGCGGGGCCAGCGGCCCGTCGAGCAGCCAGCGCACGGGCTCGGCCACGACCGGTTCCAGGTCGCTCATGTGGCCCGCGACCAGGGCGAGCAGGCCGATCACGAACAGCGCGATGATGAAGCCCTTGGCGGGCAGGTCGCGTCTGGCCAGCCCGGCCAGGCACAGGGCGGCCAGCACGCCGGTGACGACCACGCCGAGGGCGGAGGTGGCGATCGCGTATCCGGCGGGCTGGGTGGTCGTGCCGTCGATGGGCAGGAAGCGCACCCAGTCGGAGGCGCCGCGCAGCACGTTCGTCAGTCCGGTGACCTGCGTGGTGGCCGAGGAGGTCTCGGTGTAGGGCAGGAAGGAGAAGGCGTAGCGGCCGACCAGCAGCAGCGGCAGCCACCAGAACAGCGTGGCGACCGCCATGGCCCCGCTCCACCAGGCCAGCATGCGCCAGCGCGGCACCGGCTTCGGCCTGGTCAGGATGTACAGCACCGGGGCGATGAGCACCGCGAGCACGGCGACCGCGTTCACGCCGCCGCACAGGGCCACCGCCAGGCCCGACCTGACGGCGGCCCTGGCCCGCTGGCCGGTCTCCGAGGCGGTCAGCAGCGGGATCAGGATCCACGGCAGCATCGCGGCGGGCAGCCACTCGATGGAGATCTCACCGACGATCGACAGCGCGCGGGGCGCCAGCGCGTAGGCCAGCCCGGCCACGATCCTGGTGCCGGGCGTGCCGACGCCGAGCTGCCTGGCCAGGCGCTCCACGCCCAGGAAGGCCACGCTCATCAGCAGGGTCAGCCACAGCCGCTGGGTGACCCACGGCTCCAGGTTGACCAGCTTGCCCAGGGCGAAGAACGGGCCCATCGGGAAGAGGTATCCGGCGGCCTGGTTCTGCAGCTGGCCGAAGTGCTGCAGGTCCCACAGGTGGGCGGCGCGCTGCAGCCAGCCGATCGGGTTCAGCGCCAGGTCGATCTTGGTGTCGGCGATGATGTTGCCCGGCCTGGTGGTGAAGGCCAGGACGGCGAAGCCGAGGCAGCACAGGGCCAGCCACAGGCGATGTCGGGCCCGCCCGCTCACTGCTCCTCCCCCACCACGCGCGAGGCGACCGGCCAGGCGACCCGCCCCCGCTCGGGCTCACCGTGGAGCAGCGCGGCCACCCGGCCGGCGGTCTCGTCCCAGGAGAAGCCGGCCGCCCAGGCCTTGCACCGCTCGCCGTAGGCGTCGTCGAGCTCGTCGAGCGCGGCCGTGATGCCCTTGGCCAGGTCCGCGCCCTCGGGGATCAGCCAGCCCGTCTCGCCTGGCCTGATCGCGTCGCGCAGCCCGTCGACGTCGAAGGCCACGGTCGGGACGCCGAGCGCGGCGGCCTCCAGGACGCACAACCCCCAGCCTTCCCCCTGTGACGCGCTGACGTGCAGCCACGCCCGGGCGGTGAGCCGGGCCTTGTCCTGCTCGGGCAGGTAGCTGTGCATCGTGACGCCTTCCGGCAGGCGAGCGCGCAGACGGTCCTCGTCGGGACCACGCCCGATGATGTCCACGGTCAGGTCGGGCCACCGCCGCCGCAGGATCGGCACGGCGTCGAGCAGCAGGTCCACCCGCTTGTGCGCGACCAGCCTGCCGACGCACACCAGGGACGGCCGCGAGGTCCTGGCGACGTCTCCCGGCTGCCGGACGCTCACCCCGTTGTGCGCGACGTGGATGGGGCCGCGCCACCCCAGCCGCTCGCGCATGGCCCGCACGGTCGACGGGGACACGGCCACGCTCTCGCGCCGCCGGTAGGTCCACCGCGACACCGGCCCCTCCAGGAAGCACCCGAGCGCCGCCATCCAGCGCGACATGTGCACCCCGAACTGCCGGTCGTGCACGTGGTGCACCACACACAGCACCCTGGTACGGCGCGGCAGCACCCACGGGCTGAAGAACGGGATCCCGTTCTGGCAGTCGAGCACCGCGTCGAACCGCCACCGCCTGACCAGCAGCCAGGCCAGCACCAGCGGGTAGAGGGTGAACGGCCCGCCCATCCGGGCGAGCCGTACCCCCTCGACGACCTCGTGCCTGGCCTGGCCGGGAGCGCGGGCGGTGACGAACCAGACCCGATCGCCGCCGGCCGCCAGGCGCCTGGCCAGTTCCCAGGCATAGGTCTCCGCGCCCCCGGCGGCGGGGTGCCACGGGTCACGCCAGTTGAGCACGGCGACGTTCACGGATAGCCGACGGGGTCGAGGGGCTGTTCCCAGGCGGGCTTGGCGCGCGAGCGGGAGTCGTTGCGCAGCCGTACCCAGATCCGGGCCAGCTCCAGCAGGATGTCGGCACTGTGCCGGGCGGGCGAGAAGCGCGAGCCCGGCATGTCCCGCCACTGGACGGGGATCTCCAGCACCGCCGAGCCGCGCCGCACGCAGCGGGCCAGCAGCTCGACGTCGAAGGCGAACCCGGTGACGGCCAGCTCCGCCGCGACCTCGCGGGCCAGCGGGCCGTCGAAGAACTTGAAGCCGCACTGGGTGTCGCTCACCCCGCGCACCAGCAGCCTGGCCAGCGCGCGGAATCCGACCGCGCCCAGCTCGCGCACCTTGCTGTGCCGGTTCTCCACGTCGGAGAAGGCGTGCGCGCGCGAGCCGATGACGACGCGCTCGCCCGACAGCAGCAGGCCCACGGCGACGTCGATGGCGTCCAGGTCGGTGGCCATGTCGGCGTCACAGAACCCGACCAGCGGGGCCTTGGTCAGCGACAGACCGGCGCGCACCGCGGCCCCCTTGCCGGGGATCGGGCACGTGGCGAGCCGTACGGGAACGGGACCCTCCGGCCACGCTTCGACGATGGCGGCCGTGGAGTCGGTGCTGTCGTTGTCGACGACGATGACGGCGGACGGGAACGGCAAACGGGCAAGCTTCGCGCACAGCTGCAGGAGCCCCCCGGGGAGTCGCCGTTCCTCGTTGTAGGCCGGAACGACGATCTCAAGCAGTGGTCGTCGGCTCGCCTGTTCGTCCCCCTGGCGGGAGGGCGGCATGGCAGAGCCGGTTACCGGTCGCCGTAGTTGTACAGCGGCTTGTTGACGGGTGTCGCGGTGGCGCCGGTGAAAGAGACTGTCGTGACCGTGGTCACCAAGGCTGCCACGGCAATGCCGATGATCGCGGCTAGCAGAATCTTGATCACGGGAGGGTTCCTCCTCGAGCTGGGGGCCCCACCTAACCTAGAACCAATTCTTGCTACTCGGAAGTAGCTCAACGAAATCTTAATAAATCCGCTGATCAGTGGACTTATTCGGATGATACCCGGGCGACCGGCCCCGCCAGCCGGTACAGTCGCAGCTCAGCGGCGTCCACCACGGGTTGTGCACCCTTCAACCATTGCGTGAAGGTCTGAAGCTCCTCGGGGGTACCGGCATCGACTAGGACATACCGAAACCCCGCTGCGGCAAGGTCCGGTGAGACCCCTTCTAGTACGTGTTCTACTTTTCTTGCCCGCGGATCCTCGCTCCCGACGCGCGCCGAACCCACCCGCATGACGTCGCTCGCGACCACCCGCCGCCCCGGCGTGGCGAAGAACCGCTGCGCCGGATCCAGCACCGCCCGCCCGCCGTTCCAGCCGAACCTGCGGTAGGACTCGAACGGCAGCACCAGCACGTCGCCCGGCTCGCCGTCCCGCGCGATGACCGCCCGCGCCCGCTCCCAGCTGTCCGGATACGGCACGGCCGCCAGCCGCCCCGCCAGCCCCCAGGCCATCGTCGGCAGCACCAGCACGGGCACGACCACCAGCGCCGCCACCCAGCCCCGCCCCGGCACCCTCGCCGTGAGCTGTCCCAGCCCCACGGCCGCGAGCAGGGCGAGCGGAGCCAGGAACTGCTGCGCATCCCGCACCACCGCGAACCCGCCCCACGCCCCGACCAGCCACCTGAGCGCGTCCCGCCCCGGCTCGGTCACCCCCAGGCACGCGATCGCGAACCCGAGGGCCGCCGCAACTCCCAGGCCCCTGGCGTAGGGCAGGTCGCGCCGCGCCAGCCAGAACCCGGCGATCCCCGCCACCGCGACGGCCAGCCGCGCCACGGAACCGACCACCGAGCCGAACCCCTCGGGCACCGCGTAGGCGTTCCAGATCCCGCCCAGCGACAGCAGGCTCGCCACGACCCCGAGCGGCCCGTCCGGCCGGGCGGCGAACGCGTCCACCCCGGCGGGATCCCCGGTCAGCCCCTCGGGCCGCAGCGCCGTGGGCACCAGCCACGGCAGGCTGAAGGCCACCAGCAGCCCCACCACGACCAGCGCGCCACGCCAGCGGTCACGGACGGCCCTGCCGTACATCCCGATGAGCGGCACAGCCGTGAGACCGGTGATCAGCATGGCGGCGAACCCGCCGACGGCGGCCGGCAGCAGCGCCGCCCACAGCCGCCGCCCGCGGACCATCGCGTGCACCACCCACGGCAGCCCCGCGTAGCCGAGCAGCAGCGCCCACTGCCCCATCAGCAGCCGCTCGGCCACGTACGGGTTCCACACGTAGAACGCGCCCGCGACCAGGCCGCCGAGCCTGGCCGCCCCCGCGCACCCCAGCACGAAGATCGCCAGGAGCAGCAGCTTCTGCACCAGCTCGGCGGGCAGCACGTGGGCCAGCAGGGTGACGACGGCGTCGCTGGGCACCACCCGGGCCGCCCCGCCCGCCAGCCCGAACGTGAACGGGGAGAACGCCGGCGACGGCACGAAGACCATGTCCTGGAGGAGGACGAACCCCCGCCCCAGGCCGGGCCCGAGCGCCAGCAGCCCGAGCGCCAGCCCCAGCACGGGTGCGACTCGGGTCAGTGACGGCATCCAGCTATTGTGGCTAATGTCCTCCTCGGGAGGCACGGGTGACCACAAGCGGTAGGCGGGCGCACGGCGAGATCGTGCTCGGTGTCGCCCTCGTGATGATCGCCTTACAGCTGGCGTGGAAGTTCGACCTCGTCCGCAGGACCTACTTCAGGCAGGACGACTTCGTCTTCATCACCCGCGGCCTGGAGAACAGCCTGAGCTGGGACTACCTGATGCGGGTGGACTACGGCCACCTGGTGCCGGGTCCGTTCGCGATCCAGTGGGCGATGGGGCGGATGGGCGTCTACAACGACGTGCTGGCCCACCTCGTGGTGATCGGGCTGCAGGCGCTGGCCTGCCTGGCCCTGCTACGGCTGCTGCGGCTGCTGTTCGGGGCGCGGCCCGCGATCCTGGTGCCGCTCGGGCTGTACCTGGTCACGCCGCTGACGATCTCGTCGCTGTCGTGGTGGGCGGTGGCGATCGAGACGCTGCCGTTCCAGATCGCGCTGCCGATGGCGCTCAGCTCGCACGTCCTCTACACCCGCACGGGCCGCCGCAGGCACGCGCTGGCGGCCGCGGCCTGGACGCTGTTCGGGATGGCGTTCTTCGTCAAGGCGCCGTTCATCCTGGTGCTGGCCGTGGTGCTGACGCTGGGCTGGCTGCGGCCGCGGCGGACGGCCTGGCCGCTGTACCTGGCGGTCGTGGCCGGGTACGCCGTGGTGTTCTTCCGGCAGCTGTTCACCTCGGTGCAGCTGACCAACGATCTGATCAAGCCGTCGCTGCCGAGCCTGGAGGTGACCGCGCGCTTCGCCTGGACGCTGCTTTCGGGCGCGCTGGTGCCCGGGGCGCTCGGCGGACCGTACCGGTGGCGGCCGATCGGCGACGACTACGCCACCGCCGCGCCGCCGTCCGCCCTGGTGTGGGCCGGGCTGGCGGTGACGGCCGTGGTGATCGCGGTGTCGGTCTTCTACCGGCGGCGGGCCTGGCTGGCGTGGGTGATGCTGCTCGGCTACTTCGCGCTGGCCGACGTCGTGCCGGTGCTGATCGGGCGGATCCAGCAACTCGGACCGGACGTCGGCGGCTACGAACTGCGCTACGTCTCCTCCACCGCGACCGTCCTGGCGATCGTCGTCGGGCTGGCGTTCATCCCCGTCCAGGGCGAGGAACAGCCGTGGCGCCGTCCGCTCCCCGCGCTGCGCAGGGTCTGGTTCGGGCTGGCCGCCGCCGTCCTGGTCGGCTCGATCTGGTCGGTCGTCGCGTACGGCAGGCTGCCGCTCGGCAGGAACGTCAAGAGCTACATCGAGACCGCCAGGCTGGCGCTCGCGCGGGCCCCGATGGACGCGGTCGTCATGGACACGAACGTGCCGCCCAAGGTCGCCTACCCGATCTTCTTCTACGAGTACGCGCGCGCCTCGAAACTCCTCGCGCCGATCGCCACGCACCCGGTCACCTGGGCCACGCAGCTCACCGGCCCGGTGCGCAACCCGCTGGCCTTCGACGAGCAGGGCCGCCTGCGGCCGGTGAACATCGAGGGCCTGACCATCCCGCGCCCCGGCTGCCTGCAGGTCAAGGGCACCGACACCCGCATCCCGCTCCCGCTGCCCCTGCCGAACGGCGAGTGGACGGTGCAGGTGAGCTACCTCAACCCCACCCCCACCACGCTCTCGGTGACTCTGGGCGGCGTCGGCACCCGGGTGGCAGCCGGAAAGGACCTCGGGTGGACGTTCGCCACGCTCAAGTCGAGCGGCAAGGAGCTGGTGCTGCGCACGGTGGACGGCCGGACGGCGTGCGTCGGCGAGATCAAGGTCGGCGTCCCGCTCCCCAGCAAGACCGCCGTCCCCACCCCGCTCCAACCCGTCCAGCCGTAGCCCTCGGCAGGGAAGGGCGCCTCCCGCCGGGAGACGCCCCTCGCCTGCTCAGCGTCCGGGTTCGGGGTCCCTGGGCAGGCCCAGCATCCGCTCGCCGATGATGTTGAGCTGGACCTCGGTGGTGCCGCCGTAGATGGTCATGGCCCTGGTGGCCAGCACGGCCCTGTTCCAGTAGCCGGCGTCGCCCAGCTTCATGTCGGCCGCCACCACGGCCGCCGAGCCGAGCAGGTCCACCGCGGTCTCCGACACGTGCTGTGCGTGCGAGGTCGACAGCAGCTTGCGCACCGAGGCGTCCGCGCCCGGCTCCGAGCCGGCCAGCTGCTTGAGCGTCACCCGCAGCGACAGCGCGTTGATCGAGTGGCCCTCACAGATCACGTCCGCCAGCGCGTGCCGCTCGACCGACGTGAGCTCCCTGCCCAGCCGCGAGACCAGCCCGAGCAGGTCCGGCACCGAGGAGCCCGTGCCGCCCGAGCCGGACGACAGCGACACCCGCTCGTTGGACAGCGTGTTGCGCGCCACCTTCCACCCGTCGCCGACCTCGCCCACGACCAGGTCGTCGGGGACGAACACGTCGTCCATGAAGACCTCGTTGAACAGGTTCTCGCCGGTCATCTCGGTCAGCGGCCTGACCGTCACGCCGGGCGACTTCATGTCGACCAGGAAGTAGGTGATGCCCTCGTGCTTGGTGCCCTCGCTGGAGTTGCGGGCGATGCAGATGCCCCACTCGGCCACGTGCGCGACCGAGGTCCAGATCTTCTGGCCGTTGAGCTTCCAGCCGCCCTCGACCTGCTCCGCCTTCATCTGCAGCGAGGCCAGGTCGGAGCCGGCGCCGGGCTCGGAGAAGAGCTGGCACCAGATCATCTCGCCGCTCAGCGTCTTGGGCAGGAAACGCTGCTGCTGCTCCGGCGTGCCGTACGAGACGAGCGACGGGACGACCCACGCGCCGATGATCATGTTGGGCGTGCGGACCTTGGCCGCCCTCAGCTCCTGGGCGATCAGGACCTGCTCGAGCGGCTTGGCGCCGCGGCCCCACGGCTTGGGCAGGTGCGGCATGACGAATCCCTGGTCAGCCAGGGCGCGGTTGCGCTCCTTGCCCTCCAGCCGGGCGAGCTCCGCGATCTCCTGGCGGATCGCCTCGCGCAGCGGCTCGGCGTCCTCCGGCAGGTCGATCTCCATCTCCCTGGACACGCCGCCGAGCGCCAGCCCGGTCACCGACTCCGCCCACTGCCCCGACGAGCCGAGCAGCGCGCGCAGCGTGAGCGCGCGGCGGAAGTACAGGTGGGCGTCGTGCTCGAAGGTGTAGCCGATGCCGCCGAAGGTCTGGATCGCGTCCTTGGCGCAGCGCACCGCCGCGTCGGGCGCCATCACCCCGGCGATCGCCGCCGCGAACTCCAGCTCCTTCCCGTCAGCCCGGGTGGCGTCCCACACCGTCGCCCGAGCCTGCTCCAGCGCGACCAGCATGCGCGACAGCTTGTGCTTGATGCCCTGGAACTGCCCGATCGGCCGCCCGAACTGCACCCGCACCTTGGCGTAGTCGGAGGCCGCCCGCACGCACCACGCCGCGATCCCGGCCGCCTCGGCGCCCAGCAGGACGGCCGCCAGGTTCAGCACGTCGGGACCCTCGACCCCGTCGAGCACCCGCTCCTCAGGTACGGCTACCGCCGCCAGCTCCACCCTGGCCACCGGCCTGGTCAGGTCCAGCGAGTCGAGCTTGGTGACCGTGGCGTCCGAGGCGTCGATCGCCACCCACTCCTCGCCCTCGCTCGTCGTCACCGGCAGGACCAGCAGGTCGGCCAGCGAACCGCCCAGGACGGGCTCTGCGGTGCCCTCGACGACCAGCGTGCCGTCGTCACCGCGGGTGCCGGTGAGGTTGCCCGACAGGGCCAGCGCGGCGGTGCGCTCGCCGCCGGCCAGCGCGGGCAGCAGGTCGTGCCGCTTGGAGGCGTGGATGACGGCGCTCGCCAGCACGGTCGGCACGTACGGGCCCGGGGCCAGCCGCTCGGCCAGCGCCTCGATGGCGACCGCGGCCTCGAGCAGGCCGTAGCCCGAGCCGCCGGACTCCTCGGGCAGGTGCAGGCCGAGCAGGCCCTGCTCTGCCAGGCCCGGCCAGAACGCGGGACGCTCGTCGCCCCCGGACCGCGTCAGCTCGGCGGGGACGTTCCGCTCCGCCCAGCCGCTCACCGATTCGCGGAGCGCCTCGTGCTCCTCGCTCAACCCGATCGCCATCGCTCATCCTCCAGCCGAGTCCAATGCCAGAACCATATTCTAGAGGATGCTTCTGCCCTGTCGCCTAGCCCACTTCGAAAACTTGAACAAACCTCTCCACCCAGCCTGAACTCGGATGCTTCCCACCTCGCCAGAACCTGGGCGCTTCCCGCCTCATCAGGGGCTCACACTTCCCACCTCGCCAGGGCTCGGGCGCTTCCCGCCTCACCCTTCCAGGTGGTTCCCGTGCGCCGTGGCGGCGAGCAACCGTCACCGACTCGCCGGAAGCGCCGGTCGCGGGCCCTCAGCCGAAGTGCGGCGGGCGGCCGATGGGGCGGCCCGCCGTACATCTAAAGTGCCCGAACCCCCGCGGCGAGGACGGCCAGGTCGGGCCAGTGGGACTTGTTGGGGTCGGGGATTGAGGCGAGGAGCATGGCGGGCTTGGTCTTGCCGACCTCGACCACCGCGATCAGGGCCTGGGCCACGTGCTGCGCGCCGCCCGAGGTGAAGGTGACCTTGTAGCCGAGCAGCCAGCCCTTGCCGGCCGCGAGCTTCTGCGAGCCGGTCCAGGCGAGCGTGGCGCCGGCCGGATACTGCGTGCGCATCGTCCACCTGACCGCGCGCGCCGCGATGGCCCGGTAGTCGGCGTCCTTGGACGGCTTCTTGATCGCCTCGTTCCCCGGCACCATGGCCGAGGCGATCACCGTGTACGGGATGGCGACCTTCCCGATCCGCTGCGCGACCGAGTACGGCGGGTACGAGCGGGCCTGCCACGGCTTGGCGAAGCGCGGATAGGTCAGCCCCGTCGCGCTGTCGGCGATCACGCCGGCGGTCGCGGTGGCCTTGCCCGGCAGCGTGGCCAGTTTCATCGACTCCGGCACCGCGGGCAGCGCGATCGAGGCCGCGCTCGGCTTGGGCGCCGGCGTGGCCGGGGCCGTGGCGATCTGGCTGGGCCGGTCCTGCTGCGCCTGCTTGGGCACGTCACCGGAGAAGACCAAGAACACCAGCAGTACGGCGAGCACGGTCGCCACGATCGCGGCGACGAGGTACACGACCTTGATGGGGATGTCGCCGAGGCGGGCGAGGAGCCCCTGCCTGGGCGGGGGCATCCGGGTCGGCAGCGGTCTCGGCGCGGACGGACGCGGGATCTTGGTGGTCTGCTCGCTGTCGGACGGGGCGACCTGTCTGAATGGCATGGTCGGAGCATCGTAGGTGGGTCTGTGTTCGCCGGGGTCCGCCATGGCCTTGAGGCTACGTCACTCCAGGTGGGGATATTTCCGCTATTCACGGAGTAGAACCTGATTCTGTACTCTCGCGAGATATGAGCGGCTTCTACGAGATCGCGGCTGATGATCAATCTCGTCCCGCCCTGCTCGGCGCGGACGGCATCACCTACGGGGAGCTGCTCGCCCGGGTCAACCAGGTGTCCCACGGCCTGCGCGCCCGCGGCGTAGAGCGCGGCGATGCCGTCGTGACCGTGCTCCACAACGGCGCCGGCATGCTGGCCATGATGCTCGCCACCTACCAGATCGGGGCGTACCTGACGCCGGTCAACTGGCACTTCACCGAGGACGAGATCGCCTACATCGTGGCCGACTGCGGCGCCCGGGTCGTGGTCCGCTCTCCCGACGACGTCTCCGCCCTGGCGGAGGGGCAGCCGGACACCGCGCCCGAGCAGCGCAGGGCCGGGTCGATGATGCTCTACACCTCGGGCACCACCGGGCGGCCGAAGGGCGTGCGCAGGCGACTGCTCGATCTCACGCCGGAGGAGCTGTACCCGATCCTGATGCGCAAGAGCTGGAAGCACTTCGGGCTGCCGCTCGGCGGGGTCCACCTGGTGTGCTCACAGCTCTACCACTCGGCCCCGTACGGCCAGGCCATGATGGCGCTGCAGTTCGGCCACTCCGTGGTGGCCCCGGAACGCTTCGACGCCGCGGGGACCCTCGAGCTGATCGAGCGGTACCGGGTGACGAACGCGTTCATGGTGCCCACCATGTTCCACCGGCTGCTCGCCGTACCGGATCGGGAGAAGTACGACCTGTCCTCGCTCACCCACCTGTACCACGGCGCGGCGCCCTGCCCGCCGGCCACGAAGAAGGCGATGATCGACTGGCTGGGCCCGGTCCTGTGGGAGTACTACGGCTCCACCGAGGCGGCCGTGGCCACCATGGTCTCCTCGCAGGAGTGGCTGGCCAGGCCGGGCACGGTCGGCCGGGCGCTGGACGGCATGACGTTCACGATCGTCGGTGAGGACGGCGAGGAGGTGCCGCGGGGCGAGCCCGGGCTGGTCTACATCGGCGGCGTGAACCGCTTCGAGTACCACGGCGACCCGGGCAAGACCGCCGCCGCCATGCGGGGCCAGGCCTACACGCCGGGCGACGTCGGATACCTGGACTCCGACGGATACCTGTTCCTGCTCGACCGGCGGACCGACCTGATCATCTCCGGCGGGGTCAACATCTACCCCGCCGAGATCGAGGCGGCCCTGCTCGAGCACCCGGCCGTGGCCGACGTGGCGGTGATCGGCGTGCCCGACCCCGAGTGGGGGCACAAGGTGGTGGCGCTCGTGCAGCCCGCCGACGGGTTCACGCCCGGCGACGAGCTGACGGCCGAGTTGCTGCGGCACTGCGAGCCGCGGCTGGCGCGGCTCAAGCACCCGCGGGTCATCGAGTACCGCCGGTCGCTGCCGCGCACTCCGACGGGCAAGCTGAGCAGGCGAAACGTGCGAGAGGCGTATCTTTCAGGCTGAGTTGGGAAGATATCCTCGCATGAGGAAGATCGCCATGAGCGTGGCCGCGGTCGCGCTACTGGCCGGATGCTCGGGCCCTTCGGGGAGCCCGAGCCCCGCTGCCTCCGCGTCGCAGACCTCCGCGGCTCCCGCGCCCGTGACGCCGAACTCCCTCGAAGCGGCCTACGAGCAGGTGATCGCCAAGGTGCTGCCGTCCATCGTGCAGATCAACACCAAGGCGGGCCTCGGCTCCGGCGTCGTCTACGACAACGCCGGGCACATCGTGACCAACGCCCACGTCGTCGGGCAGGCCACCCAGATGGAGGTCTCGCTCGCCAGCGGCGGCGCGGCCCGCAAGGCCGACCTGGTCTCCTCCTTCCCCGCGGGCGACCTGGCCGTCATCAAGGTCCAGGACCCCAAGGGGCTGACGCCGGCCAGGTTCGCCGACTCGAGCAAGCTGCGCGTGGGCCAGATCGTCCTGGCCATGGGCAACCCGCTGGGCCTGTCGGGCAGCGTCACCGACGGCATCGTCTCCGCCCTCGGCCGCACCGTCAGCGAACCGCAGGACCCCGGCTCCCCCGGCGCCACGATCAGCGGCGCCATCCAGACCTCGGCCTCGATCAACCCGGGCAACAGCGGCGGCGCCCTCGTGGACCTCAACGGGCAGGTCATCGGCATCCCCACGCTGGCGGCCACCGACCCCGACCTCGGCGGCGGGGCGGCGCCCGGCATCGGCTTCGCCATCCCCAGCAACACCGCCACGGACATCGCGGCCCAGATCGTCAAGGAAGGCAAGGTCACCGACAGCCACCGCGCCGCCCTCGGCATCCGCGGCAGCACGGTGATCGGCGCGGACGGCCAGCCGGCGGGCGTCGGCGTGGCCAGGGTCGAAGCGGGCGGCGCCGCGGAGAAGGCCGGCATCAAGGCGGGCGACGTCGTCGTCTCGGTCAACGGCACCCCCACGACCACCATCACGGCCCTGACCGAGCTCCTGGCCACCCTCAAACCTGGAGACCAGGTCAAGGTGGAACTCGTCAAGCCCGACGGCTCCACCACCACCGTCACCGCCACCCTCGGCGAACTCCAGGCCGACTGAGTACTCCAAATTGCCGGGCGCGGGCCCATGCGGGTGATCGGCGACGCTGCTAGGTTGATCATCCGTGAACGCGTCGGATGAGCTCGGCTGGGACCTGGACACCTTCGCCCGAGCGGTCGTGAACTCGCAGACGATGCGAGAAGACCTCGACCGTACGGCCGGCGAACTCGACGGGAGTCTCCTACCGCCCGGTGCGCTCAGCCTGGTCGGCGAGACTTTCCGTTCCGCGTACAACGACGGCGTCCGCGGCGAGGCGCAGGACGCGCGGCACGGAGCCGCCTCCGCCGACGGCCTGGCCGACATGTTCCACACCAGCGCGATGCGCTACGTGGCGACGGAGGACGAGACCAGGCGCAGGATGAACGAGCTCATGCAGTCCTATCGGGAGGAGCTCTCGAGGCATCGCCGCTCGTTGCGCGTCGAGGGACCGCCACGAGGCGACAGCCCGGCGAGCGACTCGTGGTCCGATCAGGATCACCTGTCCACCCCGCTCAGGCACGCCCTTCCCGCAGCGGCCGGAGGCGTCGCTCTCGCCCAGACCTGGGTCGCGGCCGTCGACAAGTTCTCCGGTTCCGGCCACTCCCTGCGCACGCGCTACGTGCCCGACTACGAGATCGCGAAGATGAGCAGGTTCAGCAAGTTCACGCTCGGCTACGCCAGGATGGCCGGAGCGATGTCCGCTGCCGCCATGACGGCTCAGCTCATCGCGCTGGCCCTGCTGGTGCCGTCCGACGAGCGGATCAACGACGTGCTGAACCGCAGACGTCGCGCGCAGGGCCCCACCCCGGAGATCCGGCCGAGCGCGGTCGCCGCCGGCATGGTCAACGGTGACCTGGTCCAATGGCGGGGCGAGGCCGGACAGGTGGCGACCAGGAGGGTCGCCGGTTTCCACAACACCGGCCGGGAGTACGAGAACGGCCTGGGCTCCAAGACCGACGCGCTGCAGTCCATCGTCGGCACGCTCAACACCGCCTACGTGGTGCTCAACGCGGCCTCGGCGACGTTCGTCGTCGCCCTGCTGGCCTTCTCCACGGCGGCCGCCTTCAATCCGGCGCTCCTGATCCAGCGGGACACGGTCGCCTGGCGGATGTCCTCGTTCCTCGCCGGCAGCTCCAAGAAGATCTCGCTCGGCCTCGTCGGCCTCTCCGCGCTCTTCGCCGCGGCCTTGGGATGGTACGGCCGCGACAAGCTGTCGCGGACGGACGCTAAGGCATGGAACCGTCAGCCGGCCTGACGTTGCGGGAGCTCGCGGATCGGGGTGCCCGCGAGGAAGGCGTGGATGTCCTCGACCGCTTCGCGGTAGTAGGTCCGGTAGTTGTCCCAGGTGACGTAGCCCAGGTGGGGTGTGGCCAGGACGTTGGGCAGCGTGCGGAAGGGGTGGTCCGCAGGCAGGGGTTCCTCGTCGAAGACGTCGAGGCCCGCGCCCGCGATGACGCCCGTGCGGAGTGCCGCCACGAGGGCCGGCTGGTCGACGAGGCCGGCCCGTGAGGTGTTGACCAGGTAGGCGGTGGGGCGCATGTGGGCCAGGTCCTCGGCGCCGACGAGGCCGCGGGTGCGGTCGCTGAGCACCAGGTGGATCGAGACGACGTCCGAGGTGGCGAGCAGGTCCCGCTTCGAGGGGGCGAGGCCGGCTCCGGCGGCGGCCGCGCGGTCGGGGGTGAGGTTCTGGCTCCAGGCGGTCACGTCCATGCCGAACGCCCGCGCCACCCCGGCCACCTGCGAGCCGATCTTGCCGAGGCCGAGCAGGCCCAGCGTGCTGCCGTGGAGGTCGAGGCCGATCGTGTGCTGCCACGGGCCGCCCTGGCGCAGGGACGTCGCCTCGGGAAGGATCCCGCGGGCCAGGCCGAGGATGAGGGCCCAGGTCAGCTCGGTGGGCGGGGTGGAGTTGCCGGCCGTACCGCAGACCGTGACGCCGTGCCTGCCCGCGGCCTCCAGGTCGATGGAGGCGTTGCGCATGCCGGAGGTGACCAGCAGCCGCAGCCGGGGCAGGCGGGCGAACAGCTCGGCGGGGAAGGGCGTGCGCTCCCGCATGACGACCACGATCTCGCAGTCCTCGATCGCGGCGACGAGCTCGTCCTGGTCGGTGATGTGCTCGCGGATCGAGCGCGTCTCCACCGCCGACCAGTCGGCCAGCTCCAGGGCCACGCCCTGGTAGTCATCCAGGATCACGCACTTCACCATTGCCCCCATGAGTCATTGCTTGGCGTCGAAGACGATCTCGACGCGTCGGTTCTTGGCGCGGTTCTTCTCGTCGGGCTTGCCGTCGATGACGTTGGGCAGCTTGGGGCGGCTCTCGCCGTACCCCTGGGCCTGCAGCGTGAGGCCCGGCAGCAGCGGCTGGAGCTCCCTCTGTACGGCGAGCGCCCGTTTCCTGGACAGGGTGAGGTTGTAGGAGTCGGTGCCCTGGTCGTCGGTGTAGCCGTTGATCCTGACCACGCCGCCGGCGCCGTCGGACCTGACCTTGGTCGCGACCTCCCGCAGGCGCCGCTTGGCCTGGGCCGTCAGCACCCACTTGTCCAGCGCGAACAGCACGTCGCTGGTGAGCGCGACGGTGACCTGCCTGCCCTGCTTGGTCTCGCTCTCGGTGCCGTCGAGCGACTCGACCTCGCCCACGATGTCCTCGACAGGAAGGACCAGGTCCTCCACCACGCCCGCGGCATCGGGCGGGACCGTGGGATCCGCGAACGGCGGCGCCCCCAGCAGGACGACCAGCGCGAGGCTAAGAGAGCGGAACATCGGTGAAGACTCCGAACGGCGGCATCTCGATGTTGACCTTGGTGACGTCCGGCGGCGGGGCGCCGAAGACGGCGTAGAGCGAGGCGGTCTGCCCCTTCTCCGGCCACACGCCCTGCGTGGTGGAGCAGATGCAGGCCGCGTCGGCGCCGGTGCCGTTGCGCGCCACGCGGTAGCGCTTGCCGTTCACGGTGTCGATGAGCGAGACGCGGCCGAGGGTGAGGTCGCCGGGGTCGTTGCCCATCTGCCCGTGCAGGCTGACCTTGCCGTCGAGCGCGGTCACGCTGATGTTGAGTGAGACGAGCTTGCCCTGGCGCTGCAGCAGCGTGATGTCGACCTTCGCCGTGCCGGAATTGCCTCCGGCGGTGACCTTCACCTCGCGGCTGGCGATGGCCTTGTCGCTCTGCTTCGCCGGGCTGTCCTGCAGTACGGGAGACGTGGCCGTGGCCTGAGCGGGCGGCACGCTGGGGGGGACCGCGGCGGTCTGCTGCTTCTCCTCGCCGCCGCCGCCCTGCTGGGCGGGCAGCAGGCCGCACCCGGTGAGTGCCACGGCCGTGACGGCCAGTGCCAGAATCCGCTTCATCCGATGATCACCCTTGTCGATGCGGGGGTTGCAACTCAGGGCCCCGACGTTAGGCGGGCGACCTTCAGTTTCCGCATAGTCCGCTATATCGGCAGGCCACGCCGCCTCCTGGCCTCTCGCGCGAGCCGTTCAGACTCCGCGCGGCCCGGCTCGTCGCCGAGGACGTCAAACTCTCCCATAGCTCGCATAACTCCCTCAACCGCAGCATCAACCTCGTCGAGGTCGAGGCGCGCCCTGGCCACGGCGAGCAGCGCGTGCGCGCGATTGCGGCGCTCGCCGTGGGCGTCGTAGATCTCGTGGGCCTCCCGCGCCGCGGCCAGGGCCGCTTCCGGACGGCCCTGCGCCAGCGCGACGGACGACAGCACGAGCAGGCTCACCGCCTCGGGCAGCCGGTCGCCGAGGCGCCGGTTGATCAGCAGGCGCCGCTCCAGGTGATCGCGGGCCTCGGCCAGGCGCCGGTCCGCCAGGTGGAGCCTGGCCAGGTCGAGCAGGGACTCCGCCTCGCCGCGGGGGTCGCCGAGCTCCCTGTAGTCGGCCAGGCTCCGTGCGAGCAGGTCCGGGTCGCGGCGCAGCGCGCCGAGCGCCCGCCGCGCGTCGGCCGTGCCGCGCAGGTCGGCCGCCTCCTCGAACACCTGCGACGCCCGGGTGAACGCGCGTTCCGCGGCGGCCGGATGCTCCTCGACGAGCCCGAGCCTGAGCGTGATCCTGGCCAGCTCCAGCCCGTCCACCAGGGGCAACGCCGCCCGCAGCGCCGCCGCGGCGGCGGCCGGGCGGCCCTCGGCGCGGTGCAGGTCGGCCAGCCCGCGCAGCAGCAGCGCCTCGCCCTGCCGGTGTCCCGCGGCCCTGGCGGAGTCCAGCCCGATCGCGGTGGTGTCGTGCCAGTCGTCGTGCCGGGCGTCCAGCTCGAACAGCGGCGTCAGGTAGAAGGCCAGCCGCCAGGCCGCCTCGTGCAGTCCCGCGCGGTGCAGGTCGCCGACGGTCGCCACGAGGAACACCCGCTCGGCCCGCAGCCAGCGCGCCGACTCGCGCAGCAGGGTGGTCCCGAGCACCTGCTCGGCGGTCGCGGCCACGGTCCTGCCCG
Organism: Nonomuraea sediminis; assembly: GCF_018531495.1. Lineage (GTDB taxonomy): Bacteria > Actinomycetota > Actinomycetes > Streptosporangiales > Streptosporangiaceae > Nonomuraea > Nonomuraea sediminis. The sequence continues at coordinate 329,533 of NZ_JAHDTI010000004.1, read as the reverse complement.
AACCCGGTTCGGCGGGCAGCAGCAGGGACCTGGCGCGGCGGGTCCTGTCGAGGATGGCCGGGGCGAGCTCCGCCAGGACCGGGCGCGGGTCGCCGAGCTGCTCGGCGGCGAACAGGCGGGTCAGGTCGTGCCGGCCGTACCGCTCCTGGCCCGAGACGTCCAGGCCGCGCGACTGCAGGAGGCCCGCGTCGGCGAGCGGGTCGAGGTCGGCGCCGAACACCCAGGGCGCGAAGTCGGGCGCCGTGAACGCGCCGAGCCTGCGCAGCAGGTCGCGCTCGGGCTCGGGCAGCCCGCGGTAGCCGAGCGCCAGGCTGCCGCGGACGGCCAGGTCGCCCGCGCTGAGCTCGTCGAGCCTGCGGCGCTCGTCGCCGAGCCGTCCCGCCAGGTGCTCCAGCGTCCAGCCCGGCTTCCTGGCCAGGCGCGATCCGGCGATGCGCAGCGCCAGCGGCAGGCCGTCGCACAGCCGCGCGATGGCCCTCGCGGCGTCGGGCTCGGCGGCGACGCGCCCGGCGCCCGCGACGGCGGCCAGCATGCCGACGGCCTCGTCCTCGTCCAGTACGCCCAGTTCGTGAGCGCGGGCCGCCTCCAGTCCGGCGAGCGGTGAGCGGCTGGTCACCAGGGTGAGGCTGCCCGGCCCTGTCGGGAGCAGCGGCCTGACCTGGGCCTCGTCGGCGGCGTCGTCCAGCACGACGAGCAGCCTGCGGGTCGCGGTCAGGCCGCGGTAGAGCCTGACGCGCTCGTCCAGGGCGGCGGGCACGGGGCCGCCGCCGAGCGAGCGCAGCAGGTCCTCCAGGACGGCGGCGGGCGTCCTGTCGCGGAGTACGGCGTGGAGCTTGCCGTCGGGCATGTCCAGGCTTGTCGCGGCGTGTACGGCTATCGCGGTCTTGCCGCTTCCCGGCGGGCCGTGGACCACGAGGTGGACGGGGGCGCCGGTTCTGGCGGGCACGGCGTCGCGGATCCAGGCCAGGGCGGCACCCCGCCCCACGAAGTCCGAAATATCGGGCGGCGTCTCGGCAGGGACTGTTTTCGCCGAAATATCGTCGGAAAGCACGCGATCGTGGGAGGCGCGCAGCTCGGGCCCTGGCTCGAGCCCCAGCTCGTCCACCAGCGTCCTGCGCGCGTCCTGATAGGCCGCCAGCGCCTCGGACCGCCGCCCCGCCTGCCGCAGCGCGTCCATCAGCTGCGCCCACGCCCGCTCGCGCAGCGGATACGCCGCCACCAGCCCGCGCAGCTCCCCGATCGCCTCGGCGCCCCTGCCCAGCCGCAGGTCCAGCTCGACCCGCTCCTCGGTCGCGGTCAGCCTGAGCTCCTCCAGAGGTACGGCATGCGCCCTGCGCAGCCACCCCGACTCCACATCCGCCAGAGCCGGACCCCGCCACAGCGCCAGCGCCTCACGGAACCGCTCGGCCGCCTCGCCCGCCGAGCCCGCCTCCCGCGCCCGCCTGGCCCGCTCGACCAGCCGCCCGAACCGGTGCGCGTCCACCTCGTCGGGATCCACGTCAAGCAGGTATCCGCCGGGCACGGTGGCGATGCCGTCGACCAGCTTGCGCAGCGCGCTCACGTACACCCGCAGCACCGGCTCCGCCGACGCGGGTGGCCTGCCGTCCCAGATGACCTCGACGAGCCGGTCGACCGGCACCGGCCTGCCGGGTGACAGCAGCAGCGCCGCCAGCAGCGCGCGATGCTTGGCGGGGCCGGGGAGCTCACCGTCGCGGATCTGGAGCGGGCCGAGCACCCCGAAGCGCACGGCCTAGCCCTTCGACGGCTGGACGGCGAACGTCGTGAAGCGCACCCGCACCGCCTGGTCGCCGCTGGGCGCCGCGAGCACGCCGGCCTCACCGGGCGCGAACGGCTGGTCGTCGGTGACCTTGGCGAGCAGTTCCTCGTTGACCCACAGGCGCAGCGTCCTGCCCGCGCAGTCGGCGACGATCCGGTTGTCCTGCGCGGTCTTCGCCTCGGCCGGGCCGTACAGGATCGCGGGCTGACCGCCCGCGCGGCGCTTGACGATCGAGGCCTTGCCCTGGTCGTTCAGCGTGAACTCGTAGCGGTCGCCCGAGCCCTGCCTGCCGTGGCACCACACGCCGTACTCGCCCTCGCCCTGCTCCAGGCGGGCCTTGGCGCTGACCACGACGTCGCCGGGCTCGCGTCTGGGCGCCGACTTCCACAGCCGCCACCCGGCGTTCGCGGTCAGCACGTACGCGCCGCCGACCTGGCGCGCGGTGCCGCCCTGCGACGTGCCGACGGCCCACGCGTCACCGAAGTCCGCGGTGTACGGCCAGCTCTCCCGAGCCGTGAGCGGCACCACCACGGCGCCCGCCACCACGGCCGCCAGCCCCACGGCCCCGGCGACCCACGGCCACCTTTTCGCCTTACGGCCCGCCCCGTCCTGCCCCGGGTCCGCCGGAACCTCTTCACGGCCGTTCGCGGGCCCCGTCCAGGTGTTCTCCACCACCTGCGTGGCCGTCTCCGGCGTGATCTGCCTGCCACCCATCAGATCGGCCAGCAACTGCTGGACCGTCGGACGCAGCCGGGATTCCTTGGCCATCGCCCGCTCGACCAGGCCCCGCATGCCCGCCTCGAGCCCGTCGAGCGCGGGCCCCTCGTTGACGATGCGGTAGAGCACCTCGTGCGGCGCCCCGCCACCGAACGGCAGCCGCCCCGTCCCCGCGAACGCGATCACCCCGCCCCAGGCGTACACGTCGGCCGCCGGGCTCAGCGGCTCACCGCGCACCTGCTCGGGAGCCATGAACGCGGGGGTTCCCAGGATCGACTGGCTGACGGACGCGTCCCCGTCCACGAGCTGCGCGATCCCGAAGTCGATCACCCGCGGTCCGAGCGGCGACAGCAGCACGTTCGACGGCTTCAGATCCCGGTGGATCACCCCCGCCCCGTGGATCGCGCTCAGCGCCGTCGCGATCCCCACGGCCAGTGCCTCCAGGTTCGCCCCCGAGAACGCCCCCTGCGCCCGTACGGCTTGCGCCAGATCGGGCCCCTTGACGTATTCGGTGACCAGGTAAGCGGTCTCCTCGTCGAATCCGGCGTCCAGCACGGGCGCCGTACAGAACCGCGCAACCCGCCGCGCCGCCGCCACCTCCCGCTCGAACCGCCGCCGGAACGCGGGATCGCGGGCCAGCGCCGGATGGATCACCTTGACGGCGGCCAGCGACCCGGTAGGCGTGGACGCGAGGTGCACCTCCCCCATCCCGCCCCGCCCGAGCACGCGCCGCAGCACATACCCACCGATCACCCGCTCACCGTCCATCGCAGACAGATTAGCCAGCCCCCGACAACCCCGTCTCATCCGAGCTCTCTCAGCACACCACCCCCTTGGCCATCAGGCTCTACCTGCCAGCCGAGTGGCCACACATGCGCTGCCCCCATCGCCGCGGGGCATCACCAGCGCCTCCTCGAGGCTGACCTGCTTACCACACCGATTCCGCGGGAAGCGCGTACCTCCGGAGAAGATGGCCCTGTAGAAGCTGGCGTGACCGGTGAAGGTCGCTTCGACGAACCAGGCGTCGTGAGCGGGTCTCCACATATTCGCATTGTCGTGGCACGCCCCGGCTTCTCCGCAGCCTGTTTCCCAGACGCCGCGCGGCCTCCTCGGGCGCTTCCACGTCTAACGCGAAACGGCGGTGTCCACGTGGACACCGCCGTTCGCGATACTCGCCAAGGCTCAGGACGAGCCAGGTTCGAGCAACATGGTGGAGGTGGCGGGAATCGAACCCGCGTCCTTCAACCCCAAGACAGGGCTTCTCCGGGCGCAGCCTGCTGTGCTTTTCTCAGCCCCGGCGATCACGCAGGCGAGTCGCCGACGGGCTCAGCCACTGTTAGATTTCCCGAACTCCCCCGTGGCCGGGTAGTCCGGTTGAGCCTTCTAGCGACGCCAGACACCGGGCCGAAGGCACTCCCGGGCTGACGAAGGTTCCCGCTACTTAGGCAGCGAGAGCCAGGCCCTCACGGGCCTGGGCGACCTTAGTGCTCTTAGAATTGGCACTTATTTGTTTGCGGTCACAGGATTAACGAGGTTATGTCCGCAGTCCTCGGCCCGCTTCACCTGAGTTGCAAGGTCAAAGTCGAAGCCAGTCACCCCCATGTGCAGTTGTCAACACGACCCCGAAGGGCCGAGCAACAAGAAGATACATCTCACAACACCCACGATGCCAACTCCATTCCCACCGCCCGGCCCCGCTCCGCCTGTTCAGAAGGGGTTCCTGTACGGCGGGCCACCACGAGCGAGGGGTGCAGCACGGGGAAACGGGCGGGGAGACGGCGGAACCCCCGGGAGCGCGGCAAGGTCGCTACGCGTTCCCGGGGGCGACCGGCAGGGTCGAGCCGGTCCGGACGGTGAGGCTTCCCCCGAGATGAAGCCCCATCTCATCACGGCGACTGAGTCCGCAACCCCCCGAGCGGGCCCAGTCACTCAGTAAGACGCAGCCGACCCCACGAACGGTTGCCTACAGTGACGAGAAAGTTACCGAGAGCTTCCGAGGCTTCCGAAGAAGCGCCCGGCAACCGCGGCGGCGTCGGAGTTCTTTGCCAGTACGGCTACCGCCACGTCCCCCTGCCAGCCCACGAACCAGGTCAGGTCCTTGACCGTGGACGAGACGCCGTAGACCGGGGACGAGCCCGCCTGGGCGGCGCGAGCCGTACCGCTGGTCCCGGCACGCATCATCGACTTGAGCGTGGTGCGGACGGACGGCTGCAGCGGGACCGGCTTGAGCGGCGCCGCGGGGACGACGGCGGCGGCGGGGTCGGGCGTGGTGGGCGCGGTGACCAGGACGGGCGGGTGCCAGGTGCCCGAGGCCACGGCCCCGGCGACCAGGGCCATCGACAGCGGGCTGACCTCGACGTTCTGGCCGGCGATGGCCTTGGCCTTGGCGGCGTCGCTGTCGAGCGCGGGCATCGTGCCGGTGAACGAGTTCAGCGGCAGCTTCCACGGCACGCCGATGCCCAGGTTGGTGGCGCTCTGCGTGAGCGCGGAGGCGTTGACCCGGCGAGCCAGCGCGGCCAGGGCGGTGACGCAGCCCCTGGCGAAGTTCTCCTGGACGGTCGGCGTGGCGCCGGTGGTCTGGCTCGCCTGCTCGAACTTGGCGCCGCCGACGGTGCGCTCGGCGGGGCACGGCAGCTTCTGGCTGGGCTTGACCCCCGCCTTGAGCAGCGCGTCGGCGGCCACGATGGAGAACGTCGTGCCGGGCGGGAAGCTGCCGGCCAGCGCGTCGGTGGCCTGGTTGTAGGTCTTGGTGGCGACCGCGCGGATCTCGCCGCTCGAGGCCTGCACGGCCACCAGAGCGGCCGCGTCGGTGTCGAGGACGGCGTTCTCGGCCGCGTGCTGGACGCCGCTGTCGATCGTGGTGGTGACGGCGGAGTTGACCCTGCCCTGCCACTCCTGGAGCAGGTCGGCCTGCTTTCCGGTCTTCAGGTCCAGGGTGATCACCTGGATCTGGGTGGAGCCGGTGAGCGAGTCCTGGTAGGCGGCCTGCAGTCCGTTGAGCCCGACGGAGTCGCCGGCCCGCTGCGGGCCGCCGAGCTTCTGCTCGCGCTCGGGGGTCAGCGCGGTGACCTTGCCGATGATGTCCTTGGGGTCTTCGGGGCGGACGGGCTGGTCCTGCGGGTGGACCTGGAGTTGCTCGATCTCGTCGAGCCTCGACTTCAGCCCGTTGTAGCGCGAGCGGCCGAACGTCACCAGCGGCACGAAGTCGCTCGGCGGCGAGGACTGGATCCGGCTCAGCAGCCGGTCCTGGGGGAAGTCGGTGATCTCGGCGAGCTTCGCGACGATCCGCGGCGCCTGGTTCCCGACCTCGTCAGGGGTAACGCCGGCCACGTACAGGATGTCGTTGGACTGCAGCGGTTCGCCGGTGCGGTCGTTGATCGGCTCGCGGGGGCGCGGCTCGGTCTTGACCGCCAGGCGCTGGCCGTCCTTCAGCTTGGGGTGCAGTACGGACGGCGACCAGCGCACCTTCCACTGCCCGCCGACGCGGTGCAGCGGGAGCGTGCTGGTGTAACCCCAGAGCGGGACGTTCTCGCCGAGGTCGATCTCCACGCCGAAGGTGGCCTTGGCCTCGTCGCCGTCCTGCGACAGGCTCTTGACCTTGAACCGGAACGAGGCCGCGTCCAGGTCCAGCTTGGTGGCGGCCAGCGCCTTGCTCACCGTCGCCGGGTCACCGTCGGTACGGCCGGCCGCCAGCGTGTAGTCCTCCGACTGCCAGCCCACGAGGAAGTCGCGGACCGCGTCGTGCGGGGTGGGCTCCTCGAAGCACGCGGTCAGCGTCGTGCTCGCGACCACCAGCGTGACGGCCGAGGCGAGAGTCCGCCGGACGCGCTTCATCGGTTGGCGTGCCGCACTGCCCGGGCCATCTCCCGCTTCGCCTGCTGCTCCGCGAGCGACTGCCGCTTGTCCCAGTCCTTCTTACCGCGGGCGAGGGCGATCTCGATCTTGGCCCTGCCGTCACTGAAGTAGAGCGACAGCGGCACGATCGTGAGCCCGCCCTCCTTGGTCTTCGCGGCGAGCTTGTCGATCTCCTTGCGGTGCAGCAGCAGCTTGCGCTTGCGGCGGGCGGCGTGGTTGGTCCACGTGCCCTGCGAGTACTCGGGGATGTGCACGTTGAGCAGCCACGCTTCGCCACCGTCGATGCTGACGTACCCATCGGCGAGCGAGGCGCGGCCCTCCCGAAGGGACTTCACCTCGGTGCCCTGCAGCACGAGCCCTGCCTCGATGGAGTCCTCGAGGTGGTAGTCGTGGCGGGCACGCTTGTTCTGGGCGACGACCTTCCGCCCGGTCTCACGTGGCATGGTTCGACTTTACCGGCGTTCCACTACACCCTGAGGTAGCGACGGAGCGTGACGAAGGAGGCGAGCACACACATCAGCACACCGATCACCATGGTGATCGTGATCACTTGCGCGACGTCGTTCCATCCGATCGGGTGCGCGATCAGGGAACTCGAGGCCGCCTCCTCGAACACCAGGATCTTGGTGGTGATCAGCATCATGGCCGCGAACACGCCGCCGATCAGACCGGCGATCATGCCCTCCATCACGAAGGGCAGCTGGATATAGAGATTCGACGCGCCGACCAGGCGCATGATGCCGGTTTCTCTTCGGCGGTTGAAGGCCGACAGCCGTACGGTGTTGCCGATCAGGAGGGCCGCCGCGAGCACCAGGAGGACGGCGACGACGATGGCGAAGGTACGGAGCTTGTCCAGCGCGGTGAAGAACTTGCCGATCAGGTCCTTCTGGTTGACCACCGACGCCACCCCGGGCTGGCCGGACACGGCCTGGATGACGGGCTGGTAGTTGTTGGGGTCCTTCAGCTTGATGCGGAAGGAGGTCGGCATGTCCTCCACGCGGGTGGCGCTGACCAGCGCCTTGTTGCTGGCGTAGGCCTCTTGGAAGTTCTTGTAGGCGGTCGCCTGGTCCTCGTAGAAAACCTGCTCGACGCCGGGGATCGTCTTGAGCTGCCCCTGCAGCGTCTGGGTCTGCTGGGTGGAGACCGGCTTGCCCTTGCAGGTGGGCTGACTCGAGGACCTGCTGCACAGGAAGACCGAGATTTCGATCTTGTCGTACCAGTAGTCCTTCATCATCGAAACCTGGGCGTTGATCAGCAGCCCGACACCCAGCATCGCCATGCCGACTGCGACCGTGATGATCACTGCGATCGTCATGGTCAGGTTTCGACGGAGGCCGATCCAGACCTCGGAGAAGATGAAATTCGCCCGCATGTTGTGTCTGCTGCTCCCTGTCAGTAGGCCTGGCCGTAAACGCCACGCGACTGGTCACGGACGATCTTGCCGTCCTCCAGTTCCACGACCCGCTTACGCATGGAGTCGACGATGGCCGCGTCGTGCGTGGCCATGACGACCGTGGTGCCAGTCCTGTTGATCCGGTCGAGCACCTTCATGATGCCGATGCTCGTCGCGGGGTCGATGTTGCCCGTGGGCTCGTCGGCCAGCAAGATCATGGGCCGGTTGACGAAGGCGCGGGCCATGGCGACGCGTTGCTGCTCGCCGCCGGACAGCTCGTCGGGCATGCGGTGGGCCTTGCCTTCCAGGCCCACCAGCTCGATGACCTCGGGGACCACCTTGCGGATGAACCGCCGGGGCTTGCCGATGACCTCGAGCGCGAACGCCACGTTCTCGTAGACGTTCTTGTTCGGGAGCAGCCTGAAGTCCTGGAACACGCAGCCGATACGGCGGCGCAGGTGGGGCACCTTGAAGTTGGACAGGCGCGCCAGGTCCTTGCCCGCGACGTGAATGGCGCCGGAGTTGGGCCGCTCCTCCTTGAGGACCAGCCGCAGGAACGTGGACTTGCCTGATCCCGAGGGACCGACGAGGAACACGAACTCACCCTTGTCCACGTCAACGGACACGTGGTCGAGGGCGGGCCGGTTCTGGTTCGCGTAGACCTTGGTGACATTATCGAAATGGATCACGAGAGCATCACGGCATGCCAGTCTAGAGGTCAGGACGGAAGCAAGGGTGGCACATGCCCACCTCCCGCCGCTGGCCTATCGGGGGCGTCCATCTTTACTGATGATCGACGTTCCGATTGGCCAGAGCACAGTCTAGGGGGAAGACTGGCATGGAACGTCCATAACGGAAACAAAACGATTGTGCGGCTAGACTTGGGGCTGACATGAGTTGTGAACACCTCGTATGCGCGCAGTGCGCCCACCCCGTGATCGAGGGTCGCTGCCCCGTCTGCCGTGCCAGTCGGGAGCGGATGCACAATCACGGCTTCGCCGGACTGTCACCCGCTCTCATCGCCGTACTCCTGCTCGTCGCGCTGTTCGTGACGCTGGTGCTCAAGCACCTAAGCGGGCTCTGACTCCTGCCGCCGCATCCAGCGGATCTCGGACTCGATGAACTCGTCGAGGTCGCCGTCGAGGACGGCGGTGGGGTTGCCCGCCTCGGTGCCGGTGCGCAGGTCCTTGACGATCTGGTACGGGTGCAGCACGTAGTTGCGGATCTGCGTGCCCCATGACGTGGTGGTGGCGCCGCGCAGCTCCGACATCTTCTCCGCCTCCTCCTGCCGCTTGCGCTCGAGCAGCTTGGCCTGCAGCACGTTCATCGCGGTCGCGCGGTTCTGCAGCTGGGAGCGCTCGTTCTGGCAGGAGACCACGATGCCGGTCGGCAGGTGGGTGATGCGGACCGCCGAGTCGGTGGTGTTGACGCCCTGGCCGCCGGGGCCGCTCGACCGGTAGACGTCGATGCGAAGCTCGTCCTCGTTGATGTCGATGTGGTCGGTCTGCTCGACCACGGGCACCACGTCGACCCCGGCGAAGGAGGTCTGGCGACGGCCCTGGTTGTCGAACGGGCTGATCCGGACGAGCCGGTGGGTGCCGTGTTCCCCGCGCAGCGTGCCGTACGCGTAGGGGGTCTTGATCGTGAAGGTGGCGGACTTGATCCCGGCCTCTTCGGCGTAGGAGGTGTCGTAGACCTCGGTCGGGTAGCCCTTGCGCTCGGCCCAGCGCAGGTACATGCGCAGCAGCATCTCCGCCCAGTCGGCCGCGTCGACGCCGCCGGCCTGGGAGTTGATCGTGACCAGCGCCTCGCGGGCGTCGTACTCGCCCGACAGCAGCGTGCGGACCTCGAGCGCGCCGATGTCGGAGCGCAGCGAGACCAGCTCCTTGTCGGCCTCGGCGCGGGTGTCCTCGTCGGCCTCCTCGGCCGCCAGCTCGTAGAGCACGGTCAGGTCGTCCAGGCGGCGCACGAGGCCGTCCACCCTGTTGAGCTCGCCCTGCAGGTGGGACAGCTTGCTGGTGATCTTCTGGGCCTGCTCGGGGTCGTCCCAGAGGTCCGGCGCCGCGACCTGCTCGCCCAGCTCGGCGATCTGCTTGCGCATCGCCTCCAGGTCGAGCACGTCCTGGATGCTCCGCAGGGTGCCTGCGAGCTCCTTGATCTCTTCAGCCGGATCGATGTCTGCCACGTCTCCCAAGGGTACGCGACCCTCGCGCGCACGAATAACATGGCGAGGTGCGTGTAATCGGTCGGCTGAAGGCGCTGGCGCTCGCCGTCGGCTTGCTGGCCGGGGCGGCCGCCTGCACGACGTCGGCATCGCCTGCCACGACCCCGTCCACGGCCGGCGCGACGCCCACCCCCACGCCGTCGCCCACCGCGCCACCGGTCACGCCCGTCGAGGCGGCCAAGGTCTTCGCCACGTTCACCGCCAGCGACAACGCGCTGCGCAGGGCCGGCAACATGCAGCCCGCGCTGCGCATGGACATGGACAACACCCGCGACGCCTACGCCCAGCTGACCGCGGCGGCGTTCGCCTCGACCGGCGGCCACCCGCCGCAGTACACCTGGGGCCCGCCGACCCTGTACGTGCCGCGCTTCAAGCCGGACGAGCAGGCGCTCTGGTTCACGGCGCTGGCCACCCGCAACGGCCATCCCACCCTGGTGACGTTCGCCAAGAGCGGCGACTGGCGCGTGAGCGCGACGGAGCAGCTGCTGCCCGGCCAGGATCCGCCGCAGGTCCAGCTCGACGCCGAGGGCTACGCCACGGCGCTGCCTCCCGACGACAAGTCCGTCACGATCAGCCCGCAGTTCATGGGGCCGCTGCACGCCACGATCGCCGAGGCGGGCGCCACGGGCGTGACGGAGGGCCTGATCGAGCCTGGGCCGCTGACCACGGACATCGCCGCGCAGATCGCCACCTCGCGGGCCGACGCCAAGGGCTCGGGCTACGGCTACGACTCGATCTTCAGCCAGGGCGACTACCCGTTCTACGCCCTGCGCACGCGGGACGGCGGCGCGCTGATCCAGTACGCGCTGACCAGGATCACCTCGACGATCCCGCGCACCAAGGCGGCCAAGGACGACGGCATCCCGGTCCCTGAGAGCGCCCGGTGGGCCATCAAGTTCCGTTCCGTGGACAACGTCCTCAAGCTCACGGAAACGCACCTGTACGCGGCGGTCGTCCCCTCGGCGAAGGCGCCCGCGCCCGCGCGCGTGCTCGCCCACGACGGCGCCCTCACCCGGGTCAACGGGAGCTAGTTCGCTTTCTTCGTACGGCGGGCCGCCGCAACCGGCCGCCCGCCGCACTTCGGCTCAGGGCCCGTGCCCGGCGCTTCCGGCGAGTCGATGACGGTCGCCCGCCGCCACGGCGCTTCGTGAGCCGGGCACCACGGTCCCCCTGGCCCGCCGCACGAGGCGCCGGACGACCGCCGCACACCTCCTCGCCGACCCCGGCGCGAAGAGCACGGGAGAACGCGGTACATGGGCACCCGGCTGAGTGGTTCGAGGCCACCCAGGCGGGTTCTGGGCGCCGTGGCGGCGGGCCGGTGGGGCGGCCCGCCGTACAGGATCATCGCGCCTCAGCGCGGGGTGATGATCACTCCGCGTGGGGCAGGGTGGACGATCTGACCAGCGTGCGGACGGCGCGCAGGGCCACCGAGAGCGTCGCCAGGTCGAAGTTGTCGCTCTCCCAGATCTCCGACAGGGTCTGGCGGGCGCGGGAGACGGCGGCCGAGTTGGCCTCCGTCCACAGGGCCAGCCGTTCCTCCGGCGACTGGCCGGACGTGCTGTGGGTCAGCACGTCGCGCGTCAGGGAGGCGTGCGCCGCGTACAGGTCGTCGCGCAGCGCCGCGCGGGCCATCGCGTTCCACCGGTTGTCACGCGGCAGGGCGATGACGCGCTCGCGCAGCCGGGCCAGCTGGAGCCGGTCGGCCAGGTCGAAGTAGACCTCCGCCACCTCGTTGACGGGCCTGTCGGTGAACGAGGCCACCTCCACCAGGTCGAACGTGGAGTACGCCGGGACCATGGCGGCCACCCGCTCGGCCAGCTCGACAGGCACCCCGCGCGCCACGAACGAGTCGCGCCGCTCCTCGAAGGCGGCCAGGTCGGGACCGGTGAGCAGCTTCGGCATGTGCTGGATGAGGCCGTTCATGCCCTTGGCGAAGAAGTTCACCGAGCCCGCCAGGTCCAGCGGCGGCCGGCGGTTCCCGAGCAGCCACCGAGTGCCGCGCTCGGCCAGCTTGCGGGCCTCGAGCTCCATCGCGATCTGTGTGGCGGTGTCGACCTTGTTGTCCAGCGCCTCGACCGCCTGGTAGAAGCTCGACAGGTCGAACACCTCGCGGGCGACCAGGTAGGCGCGGACGATGTCCGGGGCCGAGGCGCCGGTCTCCTCGCCGAAGCGGTACATGAACGACGTGCCCATGGAGTTGACCAGGTCGTTCACCACGCAGGTGGTGATGATCTCGCGGCGCAGCGGGTGGGCGTCCATGTAGGAGCGGAAGCGGTCGCGCAGCGCCGACGGGAAGTACGACACCAGCCAGGAGGCCAGGTACGGGTCGTCGGGCAGGTCGGAGGCGAGCACCTCGTGGTCCAGCACGATCTTGGTGTAGGCGAGCAGCACCGAGAACTCCGGCGCCGTGAGCCCCAGCCGCGCCTGGCGGCGCTCGGCCAGCGTCTTGTCCGACGGCAGGAACTCCAGCTCCCGGTTGACCAGCCCGTCGCGCTCCAGCCGCCGCAGCTGCCGCGCGTGGATGTGCAGCATCTCGGGCGCCTGGGCGCGGGCGGCGGCCAGGACCACGTTCTGGTCGTAGTTGTCGCGTAGGACCAGCCCGGCCACCTCGTCGGTCATGGAGGTGAAGATCTGGTTGCGCTGCTTGTCGGTGAGCTCGCCGTCGCGGACGACCTGGTCGAGCAGGATCTTGATGTTCACCTCGTGGTCGGAGGTGTCCACACCGGCCGAGTTGTCGATGAAGTCGGTGTTGACCAGGCCGCCGTTCAGGGTGAACTCGATCCGGCCGAGCTGGGTGAAGCCCAGGTTGCCGCCCTCGCCGATGACCTTGCAGCGCAGGTCGGAGGCGTTGATGCGCAGCCCGTCGTTGGCCTTGTCGCCGACGTCGGCGTTGGACTCCGCGCTCGCCTTGACGTAGGTGCCGATGCCGCCGTTCCACAGCAGGTCGACCGGCGCCTTGAGGATGGCGCTGATCAGGTCGTTGGGCGCCATCGAGGTCACGCCGGCCGGGATGTCCAGCGCCTCGCGGATCTGCGGGGTGATCTGGATGGACTTGGCCGTACGCGGGAAGACACCGCCGCCCGCCGAGATCAGCTCCGTGGAGTAGTCGGCCCAGGAACTGCGGGGCAGCGCGAACAGGCGCTGCCGCTCGGCGAAGGAGCGGGCGGGGTCGGGGTCCGGGTCGATGAAGATGTGCCGGTGGTCGAAGGCCGCGATCAGCCTGATGTGCTGGGAGAGCAGCATGCCGTTGCCGAACACGTCGCCCGACATGTCGCCGATGCCGGCCACGGTGAAGTCGGTGTTCTGGACGTCCACTCCCATCGTGCGGAAGTGGTACTTGACCGACTCCCACGCGCCGCGGGCGGTGATGCCCATGGCCTTGTGGTCGTAGCCGACCGAGCCGCCGGAGGCGAAGGCGTCGCCCAGCCAGAAGCCGTACTCCTTGGCCACGCTGTTGGCGATGTCGGAGAACGTCGCGGTGCCCTTGTCGGCGGCCACCACCAGGTACGGGTCGTCGCCGTCGTGGCGCACCACGTCCGGCGGCGGCACGACCTTGCCGTCGACGAGGTTGTCGGTGACGTCGAGCAGCCCGGAGATGAACGTCCGGTAGCAGGCCACGCCCTCGGCCAGGAACTCCTCGCGGGAGCCGCCCTCAGGCGGCCGCTTGACGACGAAGCCGCCCTTGGACCCGGTGGGGACGATGACGGTGTTCTTCACCATCTGGGCCTTGACCAGGCCGAGGATCTCGGTCCTGAAGTCCTCCATGCGGTCCGACCAGCGCAGCCCGCCTCGCGCGACGTTGCCGAAGCGCAGGTGCACGCCCTCGACCCGCGGTGAGTACACGAAGATCTCGTACTTGGGCCGCGGCAGCGGCAGCACGCTGATCGCCTGGGGGTCGAACTTGAGGGAGATGTACGGCTTGCGCACGCCGTGCTCGTCCGTCTGGAAGTAGTTCGTCCGCAGGGTGGCCTGGATCATCTCCAGGTAGGCCCGCAGGATGCGGTCCTCGTCGAGCGAGGCCACCTCGTCGAGCGCGCCCAGAATCTCCTCGTTGAGCGCCTCGACCAGGTCGCTGCGCACGTCCTCGTCGCGGCGCGGGTCGAGCCTGGCCTCGAACAGCCGGACCAGCAGCCGGGACAGCCGGACGTTGCCGACCAGCACCCGCTCCATGTACCGCTGGGAGAACGTGGTGCCCGCCTGGCGCAGGTACTTGGCGTAGACCCGCAGGACCTCGACCTGCTCCCAGGTCAGGCCCGCGCGCAGGATCAGCGCGTTGAAGTTGTCGGCCTGCACCCGGCCGCGCCACAGGGCCTGCAGGCCGTCCTGGAACAGCCGCTTGAAGTCGTTGCGGTCGACCTCTTCCGACGGCGTGTAGCGCAGCCCGAAGTCGTAGATGTAGGCGATCTTGTCGCCGTCCCTGTCGATCTCGTAGGGCCGCTCGTCCACGACCTCCACGCCGAGCCGCTGGATCAGCGGCAGCGCCTGCGACAGCGAGATCGGCGAGCCGACGCGGTAGATCTTCAGCCGCCTCTCGCCCTCCGCGGCGTCGTAGGGCTCGTAGAGGTTGATCCCCACCTCGTCGGCCGCGGCGCCGTCGAGGTCCTCGAGGCGGCGCAGGTCCACCACGGCCATCTTGGGCGGGAAGTCCGCCTTGTAGCCCTCGGGGAAGGCTGTCTGGTAGCGCCGGGTCAGCGTGGGCGCCTCGGTCTCGGTGGTCATCTCGCCCAGTGCCGAGGCCAGGTCGTCCTCCCACGACCGGGTGATCGCGGCCAGGCGCGACTCCAGCTCCTCCAGGTCGATGTCCGGCTGCGGCAGCTGCTTGCCCCGCTCGCCGCGCACCACGACGTGCAGGCGGGCCAGCGCGGACTCGCCGATCATCGCGCTGTAGTCGAGCGTGGTGCCGCCCAGCGCCTTGAGCAGCAGCTCCTGCATCTTCAGCCGCACCTTGGTGGTGTAGCGGTCGCGCGGCAGGTAGACCAGGCAGGAGATGTAGCGGCCGTAGTCGTCGCGCCGCAGGAACAGCTTGACCTGCTTGCGCTCGCGCAGCCGCAGCACGCCGAGCGCGATCGGCAGCAGCTGCTCGGTCGAGGTCTGGAACAGCTCGTCGCGGGGGAACGTCTCGAGGATCTCGATCATGTCCTTGCCGTCGTGGCTGTCGGCGGTGAGACCCGCCATGTCCAGCACGTCGGCCAGCTTGCGCCGCAGCACGGGGATCCTGGAGATGGACTCGTTGTAGGCCACGTGCGTGAACAGGCCGAGGAAGCGGCGCTCGCCGATGACCTCGCCCTCGGGGGAGAACTGCTTGACCCCGATGTAGTCGAGGTAGGCGGCGCGGTGCACGGTGGCACGCGAGTTGGCCTTGGTGATGATCAGCAGCTGCTTCTCGCGCGCCTTGGCCCGCACCTCGGGCGGCAGCACGGAGAAGCTCTCCGACCCGGGCTTGTCGTCGCGCAGGATGCCGAGCGCGGCGCCGGTCACCGAGCGCAGCGCGTCGCCCTCCTCGGTGCTCTCCAGCCGGTACTCGCGGTAGCCGAGGAAGGTGAAGTGCCCGTCGGCGAGCCAGCGCAGCAGGTCGAGGCTGTCCTCGACCTCCGCGGGCTCAAGCGGCGGCGGGTTGACGGAAAGGTCTTCCGCGGTCTGTACGGCCAGCGTCCGCATCTTGGCGAAGTCCTCGACCGCGTGGCGCGCGTCGCTGAGCACCCGCTGCAGGTCGGCCTCGAGCTCCTTGAGCTTGGCGGGGTCGGACTGCCTGTCGATCTCCAGGTGCATCCACGACTCGACCAGGAACTGGCCGGTGACGTCCTCCTGGCCGCGGCCGAGCATCCTGCCGGTCATGTCGCGGCGGACCCGCATCTGCGGGTGGACGATCAGGTGGATGCCGATGTGGTGGCGGTCAAGCTCCATCGACACGCTGTCGACGAGGAACGGCATGTCGTCCGTGACCACCTCGACCACCGAGTGGCCGGAGTCCCAGCCGTTCTCCTCAAGGGTGGGCGTGTAGGCCCGGACCAGCGCCCTGCCCTGGGGACGCACCTCGGCCAGTTGCTTCTGCGACATCGCCGGGCCGTACACGTCAACCGGGTTGCGGTCCAGCACGTCCTCCGGGGCGACATGCCGGTAGTAGATCCGCAGGAAGGACAGCGCGTCCTCGGGGTTCACGTGGTCGCTCACGGCGCATGTCTGGGCGGCTCGTTGGAGCAGCTCGTCCTTGGCCTCATCGAGGGGCATCTCGCTCTCACTCCTTTGTGAGGGTTTGCCAGTTCTGTTCATAGCCAGGCCCTTAGTTCCCATAGCAGGGGGAAATAGTGCAGGCGCGTTCTACCACGGAGGTAGGGGGCGCCGGTCGAGCCACCGGTGCCCGACTTGGTACCGATCTGCCGTTCGACCATCTGGACGTGGCGCAGCCGCCACGCTGCGGCGGCCTCGTCGTGCATCAACAGGTCTTCGGCCAGTTGCCACAGGTCGTCGTACGACCTGCGGTCCCTCGCCACGGCCAGCAGCGAGGTCATGATCTCCTCGTCGGAGACCCGCAGACCACGCTGGGAGAGGGCGGTGAGATAAGCATCCCACAGCGTGGGCTCGTCCAGGCGTCTGCGCAGCCTGGCGAGTTCGGTGTCGCTGGCGTCCCTGAGCCGGGCCAGGAAGGCGGGATCCTTCAGCCCCGACAGGAACTCCAGCTCGCGGAACTGCACCGACTGGAATCCGCTGGCGGGGGCCAGCTTGCTGCGGAAGGCCAGGAAGTCCTGCGGCGTCATCGTCTCCAGGATCTCGACCTGCTCGACCAGCACCCTCTCCACCGCGTGCACGCGCTGGAACAGGTGCCTGGCCTGCCACAGTTCACCGGCGAACATGGCCTCGCGAGCGTTCTCCAGCTCGTGCAGCAGCAGCTTGAACCAGAGCTCGTAGACCTGGTGGATGGTGATGAACAGCAGCTCGTCCGGGGCTTCCGACTGCGGTTGCTGCTGCTGCAGCAATTCGGGCAGCCTGAGATAGCCGCCGTAGGACAACCGGCCGCCTTCCTCGCCGAACTGCCGATCTCGGGGCACGGCCGCATCACCGCTGACCCCCAACCGGAGCACCTCCCCCAATCATCCGGTCTTCATTGACCGGATGTACGCCTTGCCGTACCGATACCACCCGAAAAGACCGCGATCGTCAATTAACGCGAGTCCTCGGAGGCGGAGGGGGAATGCTTAAGCTCGTCAAGACTGACGGGCACCTCGCTCAGCTCCTTGAGCTGAGCCTGGCACTCCGGGCATCCGTCGAGATGGCGCTCGAACGCCTCATGGTCCTGTTCGTCCAGGACGCCGAGAACGTAGGCGGCCACCTCCTCGTGCATCAGCCGGCTACCCCCTTGTCGCGCAGCAGTCCGCGCAGCGCCCGTATTCCGTAGTACAGCCTGGACTTGACCGTGCCGGGCGGGATCCCCAGAATCTCCGCCGCTTCACTTATCGTACGGTCCCGGAGGTAAGTCTGCTCGATGACTTCGCGGTGTTCTTCCGACAGGCACCGCAGCGCGTCGGCGACCACGATCGCCGACAGCGCGTGCTCCGACCCGTCGGGGACCGCGATGGTGTCCACCTCGGGGGGTTCGACCTCCTGCGGCCGAACGCTCCTGCGGCGGCGTCCATCGATCACGATGCGGCGGGCCACGGTGAGCAGCCACGCCCAGATGAGGCTCGGTTCCCAGTGCAGTCTTGCCGAGTGACGCCAGGCCCGGACGATCGTCTCCTGGACGACGTCCTCGGCCCACTGGAGATCGTTACCGGTCGACTTGCGTACGTGGCGCAGCAGAGGGCCGCCGAACTCCTGGTAAAGCAGCGCGATGCGTTGCTCCGCCTCGGCATCCGCACTCTCGAACCTGCCGTCGAGGTGACCTAGCACGGGGCACATCTTTACACCTTCGTTATCACTCCGGTAGTCACTCCGATAACTCCAGTCAATTCTGACTATCTAGCCCCATAGGGTGAACCCTCCCCCACAAGCCCGCGTATCCCCGATCATGTGCAGGCTTCTCCGCGGTGAACTGCTCATCCTGAGCGGTTTCGTCGCCGCGGCCACGGTGACGGTGCTGCTGGTGATGCCGACGACGAGTTCGCCGGCGTCCGCCGAGTGGACCACCACGCCCTCCGGCCCGCTCGGCCCCGCCGACCGCGACTTCCTGATCCGCGTACGGCAGGCCGGCCTGTGGGAGATGCCCACCGGCGAATGGGCCCAGACCCGCGGGGAGAGCCGGCGGGTCAGGGAGGTCGGGGCGATCATCATGCAGGACCACCAGAAACTGGACCAGGCGACCAGGGAGGTCGCCGCCCGCCTCGGCGTCCCGCTGCCCGACCAGCCCAACGCCGACCAGCAGCGCTGGATGGCGCAACTGTCGGCGGAGAGCGGCGCGGACTTCGACCGCGACTTCGCCAACCTGCTGCGCGCTGCGCACGGCAAGGTCTTCGCGGTCGTGGCCGACGTCCGCGCCGGCACCCGCAACGACGAGATCAGGAAGTTCGCCCAGCAGGCCGTGGTCGTCGTCCAGAAGCACATGACGCTGCTGGAGTCCACGGG
Organism: Nonomuraea sediminis; assembly: GCF_018531495.1. Taxonomy (GTDB): domain Bacteria; phylum Actinomycetota; class Actinomycetes; order Streptosporangiales; family Streptosporangiaceae; genus Nonomuraea; species Nonomuraea sediminis. The sequence goes on along the minus strand of NZ_JAHDTI010000004.1, from coordinate 311,011 downwards.
GCTGGTCGACTACGCCCAGTTACCCGAACCTCCCTCGCCCTCCCCCGCTCCACCCGCCGCCACGGCGGTCGATTCGAGGAGACAACCATGAGGAGATCGAGACGCATGGCCGCGGCCATGACCGCGCTGGCCGTGACGGCGGGCGGGCTGGTATCCGCGGCCGTCATCGGCGTCGGTCCCGCCCGCGCGGACCACTGCGACCCCGCCACCCAGGGCAAGCAGGCGCTCCGCGCGACACAGGACCCCGACGGCCAGAACCCCGACGGGCAAGACCCCACCGGCCAGGATCCCGAGCAGGATCCCACCGGCCAGGACCAGGCGCCCCTGGATCAGGGCTCGGGAGGCGGCGGCGCCGTCACCGCGCCCCGCTTCGGCGGCCGGATGGTCCTCGCGCCGACCCCGACGCCCACCGACTCCGCGGAGCCCACGCCTTCCGGTACGGCAAGCCGTACCGGGTCCGCCGAGCCCACGCAGACGGCAGAGCCCAGCGACGAGCCGAGCCCGAGCCCGACCCGCGAGCAGCGGCGCAGGCAGCCGACGCAGAGCGCCACGCCGACGCAGACCGCTACCCCGACGGAAACCGCCGATCACGGGAACGAGTGCGCCGACCTGGGGCCGTTCGTCACGGACTTCATCGACATCCGGCAGGTGCCGCCCGTCGACACCGGCGTGCGGTTCGGCCGCAACGGGTCGCGCGGCTCGTTCGTGTCGGCCTGCGGGACGAACCAGAACGGGCACAACAACCCCGACAACTTCATCGTCGCGCCCGGCGTCAGCAACGGCGCCCACCACCTGCACGACTACGTGGGCAACCTGTCGACCAACGGCTTCTCCACCGACGAGAGCCTGGCCGCGGCGGGGACGACCTGCCGATTCGGCGACAGGTCCACCTACTTCTGGCCGGTGCTGAGAGACAGGAAGATCGACGCCAATCTCGGCGACAAGGACGGCAACGTGGGCCAGGTGCTCCGCGCCCGCACGGTGACGCTGCTGTTCCGCGGCAACCCGCTGAGCAAGGTGAGCCCGATGCCGCGCTTCCTGCGGATCATCACCGGTGACGCCAAGGCCGCCACGAACGGCGGGGCCAACGCCCGCGCGCAGTGGACGTGCACCGGGTTCGGCAACCGGATCACCGGCACCAAGTATCCGCTGTGCCCGCGCTTCAGCAGGGTCGTCCGGATCCTGGACTTCCCCAGCTGCTGGGACGGGCAGAACACCGACAGCGCCAACCACCGCACGCACATCGTCTTCCCCGGCCAGGACGGCGCCTGCCCGCAGGGCACCAGGGCGGTGCCGCAGCTGCGGATGATCCTCACCTACTCGGTGCCGCAGGGTCCGTCGTTCGCGGTGGACGCCTTCCCCGAGCAGAAACACAACCCGGTCACCGACCACGCGGACTTCGCCAACGTGATGCCCGACCGCCTGATGGCGTTCGTGGTGAGCTGCCTCAACCGCGGCCGCCGCTGCTAGTGACCCGATTCGCTCCCGAGTCGCACCCTCAACCCGACACTGGGAGGAATCGATGCTCCACAGAAGACATCCCCGGCATGCCCCGTCGAGGCTGGACTCCAGGAACGTCCGCCTCGGGGCGAGCGCCGCCGGTACCGCGCTGCTGCTGTCAGCCTTCGCGCTGACCAGGACGGATCCCGGGCTGGCGCTGCTCGGCCGCGGGCTCGGCTTCCTCGAGTACTACATGGGCGTCTTCACCCTGGTCACGCTGACCGCGACGGTCGCGCTCGGGCTGCTGACCAGCGAGCGGGTGTTCCTGTCGCCGGGCAACCGGGTCAGGGCGCAGCTCGCGCACCGGGGCGCCGCGGTGGCCGGGATCGGGTTCCTGGCCGGCCACATCACGCTGATGGTCGTGCTCGGGCACGCGCCCGCCGCCGCCGCGGTCGTCCCGGTGTCCGGGATCTGGGTGGGCATGGGCGCGATCGCCTCCGACCTGATGATCGCGGTGCTGGTGACCGGGATCGTGCGGGGGCGGTTCGCCGTGGCCCGGCTGCCGTGGGTGTGGCGGGCCATGCACGCAGCCGCCTACCTGGCCTGGCCGGTGTCGATCCTGCACGGGCTGACCGCGGGGCGTCCCCCGGCGCCGTGGGTGGCCTGGTCGTACGTGGCCTGCCTGGCCGCGGTGGGCTCCGCGCTGCTGGTGCGGGTGTGGGCCACGATGCTGCGGCCGCCGGCCGTACCCGAGCCTGTGCAGGCGCCTGTCGTGACGGCGACCGCGGCCGAGCCGCAGGTCGAGGCGCCGGTGAGCCTGGACGAGGCGCGGCGCAAGCTCAGGAGGGCCGGATGATTCCCCACACGGTGCCGCAGGTGCTGCGGATCGGACCCGCCCGGCTGACCGCCGGGCTCGACCACTGCCGCAGGCTCGATCTGCCCGCGCATCGCACGCTGCACGGCGAGCCCGTGCCGCGTGACCTGGACACCCTCATCGCCGAGGTCGATGAGGTGGATCTGCGCGGACGGGGCGGCGCGGCGTTCCCGTTCGCGCGCAAGCTGCGCGCCGTCGCCGAGGCCTCCGGCTCGCGCGAGCGCGTCGTGCTGGTGAACGCGGCCGAGGGCGAACCGGCCAGCGCCAAGGACGCGATGCTGCTGATCCGCACCCCGCACCTGGTGCTCGACGGCGCGCTGCTGGCGGCCGAGGCGCTGCACGCCAAGGAGGTCGTGGTCGCCACGGCCGAGGGCGAGGTCGGCGAGGCCTCGATCGCGGCCGCCGTCGCCGAGCGCCGCGCCGCCAACATCGCCGGCGCCTCGGAGAGCCGCATCAGCATCCGCGTGGTGGGCCTGCCCGAGCGCTTCATCACCGGCGAGGGCGGCGCGCTGGTGCGCGGCGTCAACGGGCTGGAGGCCGTGCCGCCCGGCCGCAAGCGCCGCGCCAGCGAGAGCGGCGTGGACGGGCTGCCCACGCTGCTGTCGAACGCCGAGACCTTCGCCCAGCTCGCGATCCTGGCCGAGCTGGGCGCCGCCGGGTACGCCGAGGTCGGCACCGAGCGCGAGCCCGGCACGCTGCTGTTCAGCGTGGCCGGGTCGGCGGTCGTGGAGGCGCCGTCGGGCACCCCGCTGATCGACCTGCTCGAGCTGTGCGAGGCGGAGATCGGCGACGGCGTCCTGGTCGGTGGCTACCACGGGGCCTGGCTTTCCGGTGAGGTCGCCGCCTCGGCCGAGCTGTCCCGCGAAGGCCTGCGCCTGGCGGGAGGCAGCCTCGGCGCCGGGATCGTGGTGCCGCTCGGCGAGTCCACCTGCCCCGTCGGCGAGGCCGCCCGGGTCGCCGCCTACCTGGCCGCCCAGTCCTCCGGCCAGTGCGGGCCGTGCCGGCTCGGCCTGCCCGAGCTCGCCCGCACGCTGCGCGCCCTCACCGAGGGCTCGGGCTCAACGGATTCCGTACGGCGTGCCGTACGGGCCATCGAGCGGCGTGGCGCGTGCTTCCATCCCGACGGGACCGCCAGGTTCGTGCTGTCGGCGCTGGACGCCTTCGACACCGACATCGCGCTCCACCTGGAGCACGGCTCGTGCGGACGGCCCATCCGCGGGGTGCTGCCGCTGCCGGAGGCGGAGGAGGAGCCCGAGTACCGGCTGGACGTGGACTGGACCAGGTGCGAGGGGCACGGGCTGTGCGCGCACCTGCTGCCGGAGTTCGTGGACCTGGACGCCTACGGGTTCCCGTCGTTCAGGGCCGTGCCCGCGTGGATGGCCAAGGAGGCCCGCAGGGCGGTCGAGATGTGCCCCGCCCTGGCGCTCCGCCTGGCCAGGACCGACGGAACCCCCACTCCGGCCAGCCCGCTGCGTCTGGTGGGGTCCGGTGTCACTTGACCCAGCGGCGGAAGCCGCCCTCGACGTTGATCACCTGACCGGTGATCCAGGCGGCCTCGTCCGAGGCGAGCCAGCGCACCACCTTGGCCACCTCCTCGGGCGTGTGCCAGCGCCCGGCCGGGAGGGCCTTGCCGACCTGGGCGGTGAGCTCGGGCGTGGCCCACCCGGTGTCGACGGGGCCGGGGTTCACGGCGTTGACGGTGATGCCGCGGTCGATCAGCGCGTCGGCCAGGCTCAGCGTCATCTGCTGGATCGCGCCCTTGCTGATGGCGTACGGCAGCTCGCCCGGCATCGGCCCCAGGTGCTGGCCGGAGGTGAACAGGATCACCCGGCCGCCGGGCCGCGCGTCGTCGTGTCGGGCGGCGAAGGCCTGGGTCAGCAGCGCGCTGGCCCGCGCGTTCACCGCCCAGCAGCGGTCGAGCTCGTGCGCCGTCAGCTCCTCCAGCGACTGTCTCGAACTGCGCGCGTGGTTGGCGACCACCACGTCCACGTGCCCGAACCGGTCGACCGCCCGCTCGATCACCCGCGCGGGCGCCTCGGGGTCCTCGAAGTCCGCCTCCACGTGCTCCACGTCGCCCAGCTCGCGGAGCACGCCCGCCATGCCCGCCGGGTCGGCGCCCCACGGCTGCTCGGCGTCGTGCGGCGTCCACGACTGCACCACCACCCTGGTGCCGGTGGTCAGGAACTCCCTGGCGATCGCGAACCCGATCCCGATCCGCCGGCTCACGCCGGTCACCACGATCACTCGATCTTCCGTCATCCCGGGCACTTTAGCCCCGGTTTCGTACGGTCGCCGGTGGCCTGCCGAGCGTCGTGTCATTGACCACCGGTCAGGAACCCGATCAAGATGTTTGCTCGTTCGAGGTCGTACGGGGGCACCGTGCGCCCGGCCCAGCACCACATCGGGGACATCCATGCACAACACGCCACCACCGGCGCCCACCCCGGCCGTCGACGAGGCGACCTTCGTGGCCGACCTGCGCCGCCTCAAGGCCTGGTCAGGCCTCAGTTTCCGCCAGCTGGAACGCCGCGCGACGGCGGTCGGCGACTCGCTCCCCCCGGCGGCGATCGCCACCATGCTCAGCCGCAACCGCCTCCCGCACGAGCCCCTCCTGGCGGCCTACGTCAGGGCGTGCGGCCTGGAGCACCAAGAAATCCACCCCTGGACCACCACCCTGACCGCACTCGAATCCCTCCCCCCGGCTCCCGTCCCCACCTTCCCCGCCACCCCGATCCGCCGCCGCAGACCCGCCCTCGCGGTGGCGGTCGCGGTCGCCTCGGCCGCCATCCTCACAGCCACCCTCATCTCCCCCACCGACCTCAAACACGCCGCCGCCGTCCTCCGGCAAATCCCGTGATCACCTCACCCCGGCGAGCAGGACGCCGAAGGCGGTGACGCGACCGAGCGGAGCCATCGCCTGGAAATGGCGCCCCCATGAGGGCGGTCCGAGGCTGATGGCGCGTTGGCGCTGGAAGTGAGGGCCTGGCTGTCAGGCGGGTTGGGCGATGGCCAGGCGGCGGGCCAGGCGGAGGCGGTAGGCGTCCAGGACGACGGCGATGAGGATGACCAGGCCGGTGATGATCTGACGTTCGAAGTCCGAGACGCCCATCAGCAGCAGGCCGTTGGTGAGCACGCCGAGCAGGCAGGCGCCGAGGAAGGTGCCGATCATGGAGCCGCGGCCGCCCATGAGGGAGGCGCCGCCGATGACCACCGCGGCGATGGCGTTGAGTTCGTAGCCCTGGCCGAGGATGGGGCTGGCGATGTTGAGGCGGGCCATGTAGAGCAGCGCCGCCACGCCGACCGTGAACCCGGCGATGACGAAGCAGGCGATCTTGACGCGGGAGGTCTTGTGGCCCGAGAGGCGGACGGCCTCCTCGTTGTTGCCGATGGCGTAGACGAGGCGGCCGAAGACCGTACGCGACAGGACGAACCAGCCGGCGACCGCGAGCAGCAGGGCGACCCAGAAGACCGCCGGGATGCCGGCCAGGGTGATCGTGCCGAAGTCGTTGAGCGCCGCGGGCAGGTTGTAGATCGTGGCCGCGTCGGTGTAGCGCTCGGCCGCGCCGCGGGCCACGTTCAGCATGGCCAGCGTGACGATGAACGACGGCACCCGCCACTGTTCCGAGACGAACCCGTTGACGAACCCGACCACGCCGCCCACGACGACGCCCAGCAGGATCCCGCCGAGCAGCACGACGACGGAACCCGAGCCCGCCATGAAGGTTCCCGAGACCACCGCGCACAGCGCCATCGCGGAGCCGACCGACAGGTCGATCCCGCCGACCAGGATCACGAACGTCATGCCCACCGCGAGCACCGTGTTCAGGGTGATCTGGGTCATGATGTTGCGCAGGTTCTGCTCCGTGGCGAAGTTGGGGGCCACGGCCACGAAGATGGCGGCAAGCAGCACCAGGGCCACGCCGATCCCGGCCTCCCCCAGGACCATCCTCTTGATCATTTATTCGTCACCGTTCTTGAGATAGCGGGAGTAGGCCAGGGTCAGGATGCGTTCGGCGTCGAAGTCGGCCCGGTCCACCGAGCCGGCGATCTCGCCGCGAGAGAAGACGAGGATCCGATCGCAGACGCCCATCAGCTCGGGCAGGTCGGAGGAGACCACGATGAGCGCCTTGCCGTCCTTGGCCAGCTCGAGCAGGAGCTCGTGGATCTCGTACTTCGCCCCGACGTCGATGCCCCGGGTGGGTTCGTCCACGATGAGGACGTCGGAGCCCGCGTGCAGCCACTTGGCCAGGACGACCTTCTGCTGGTTGCCGCCCGACAGGGTCCGCACGGGCTGGGTCACCCCGGCCGACTTCAGGCGCAGGCGCTTGCCGAGGTCCTGGGCGACGTTCCGCTCGCTGGCGAAGTTCAGCAGGGTGCCGCGGAGCTTGGCGAGCGTGACGTTGGCGGCGATGGGCAGGTCGAGGACCAACCCCTGCGACTTGCGGTCCTCGGTGAGCAGGCTGATGCCACGCCGCACCGCGTCCCTGGGATGCCGGATCGCCAGCCGCTTGCCGTACAAGGTGATATTTCCGGAAATGACGGGGTCGGCGCCGAACAGCGCGCGCATGGCCTCTGTACGGCCCGAGCCGACGAGACCGGCGATGCCCAGGACCTCGCCCTTGCGGACCGAGAACGACAGCGGGTGGTCGAAACCCGCCACCCTCAGATCGGTGACCCGCAGCGCGTCCTCGCCGGGCGGGATCGAGGGCTTGGGGGGATACTCCTGCTCCAGATCGCGGCCGACCATCAACCGGACCAGGTCGGCGGCGGTGACGCCGGCCATGGACATGGTCTTGATGGTGCGCCCGTTCCGCATCACGGTGACCTGGTCGGCGATCTCCAGGATCTCCTCCAGATGGTGGGAGATGTAGAGGATCGCCACCCCGCGTGCCGCCAGGTCGCGCAGGATCCCGAAGAGCCGGCCGGCCTCCCGCGACGTCAGCGACGCCGTGGGCTCGTCCATGATCAGGACCCTGGCCTCGCCCGACAGCCCCTTGGCGATCTCGACCAGCTGCATCTGCGCCAGCCCGAGCCGCTCGACGTGCGTGTCGGGCGAGACGTCCAGCCCGATCTGCTCGAGCAACGCCGCCGCGTCCGTCCGCAGCCTGCGCCGGTCGACGATCCCCGCCCTGCGCGGCAGCCGCTTGAGGAACAGGTTCTCCGCCACCGTCAGGTACGGCAGCAGCGCCAGCTCCTGGTGCACCACCTGGATCCCGGCCGCCAGCCCGTCGGCCGCGCCGCCCGGCCGGTACGGCCGGCCGTCGACGGTCATCGAGCCCGCGTCCGGGGAGTGGATCCCGGCCAGGGTGCGCACCAGCGTGGACTTGCCGGCGCCGTTCTCGCCCACGAGCGCGTGGATCTCGCCCGGACGCAGCTCCAGGTCGGCCCCGTCGAGTGCCACCACACCGGGGAAGCGCTTGACGAGGCCCTCGGCCTTGATCATCCGAGGTTGTCCTTGGTGATGAGCTTGATGTCGGTCTTCTGCCAGCCGGAGAACGACTGCCCGCCGATCATCTTCATGGCGTAGTCGATGCCGTTGGCGGCCTGCTGGGCGCCGAACTGGTCGAGCGTGGCCACGACCGAGCCGTCCTTGACGTACTGCTGGATGGCCGGGATGTTGTCGAACGAGGCGATCTTGATCTGACCGCTCTTGCCCTGCTCCTCGATCGCCTTGATCGCGCCGAGCGCCATGTTGTCGTTGCTGGCCAGCACGCCCTTGATGCGGGGGTTGGCGCTGAGCATGTTGCCGACGACGGTGTGCGCCTCGTCGGTCTCCCAGTGGGCGGTCTTGGTGTCGACCAGCTTCAGCCCGCCTTCCTTGACCGCGTCCTCGAACCCGGCCTGGCGCTGGGCGGCGTTGGCCGCGCCCGGGTTGCCGGTGAGGATGACCACCTCGGCGCCCTTGCCGAGCGCCTTGGCCAGCTCGATGCCCGACTGCTTGGCGCCGTCGCGGTTGTCGGGGCCGACGAAGGGCACCTTGTCGTAGATCCCGGCGCTCTTGAGCGCGCCCTCGTCGAGCTGGACGTCGATGTTGACGACCTTCACCCCCGCGTCGGAGGCCCGCTTGAGCGGGGCGATCAGCGCGCGGGAGTCGGCGGGGGCGATCACGATGGCCTTGGCCTGCTGCGTGACGCACTTCTCGACCGCGGCCACCTGGTTGTCGATGTCGGTCTCGTTCTGGATGCCGACGACCTGCAGGTTCACGTCGCCGCGCTGCTTGGCGTGCGCCTCGGCGCCCTTCTGCATGTCCTGGAAGAACTCATTGGCCAGGGACTTCATCACCAGGCAGATCGTGGGCTTCTCCCCCGCCTTGACGGGTGCGGCGGAGGAGGCCGTACCGCCCTCCTTGCCGCAGGCGGTCAGCGCGAGCGCCAGCCCGGCGACGGCGATGATCTGCTTTTTCATGTTCTCTCCTTGGGGGTTTCAGAACGGCACGCCGGCGCGGAGGACGACGTTCGCGTACGGCGTCGCCTCGCCGGTGCGCACGATCACCCGGGCCTGCCGGGTCAGGTGCTTCAGCTGCTCGTGCGGAATGCGCTCCGCCTCGGGGAAGAAGGTCTCCGGCGCCTCGTCGGCGACGAAGAGGTGCTCGACGACCAGCTCGGCGCGGATCGCCTCGACGAGGGGGGCCAGCGGGGGTTCGCCCCGCCGCCACACCAGGTCGACCGTCTCGACGCCGGGCGGGACCGGCAGGCCCGGGTCGGCGACCACGATCAGGTCGGTGTGCCCGGCGGCGGCCAGGAGGTGCAGCAGCCGCGGGTGCCAGAGGCCGTCAGGGCGCATCGGGGAGTCCCTCGCCGTCGATGCCGCCCACGGGGTCGGGGCAGCCGCAGCTGCCGCGCCGTACGAGCTGGGCGGGCAGGATCACCCGCTCGCCCGCCGACTGGTCGGTGATCTGGCGGAGCAGCAGCTCCACCGCCTGCCGGCCGAGCTGCTCGAACGGCTGGCGCATCGTGGTCAGCGCGGGCACGGTGAAGGAACTGGCCGCGATGCCGTCGAAGGAGCAGATGGCCACGTCGCCGGGGACGGCCAGGCCCAGCTCGGCGGCGGCGCGCATGACGCCGATGGCCTGCTCGTCGCTGGTCACGAACAGCGCGTGCGGCCTGTTCTCCCTGCTCAGCAGGTCGCGCCCGCTGAGGTAGCCCTGCCTGCGGCCGAACGGCCCGTGCGCAAGGGGCATGTCGCCGGGGTCGAGGCCGACCTCGGTCAGCGCGCGGGCCCAGCCGGCGACACGGTCGACCGTGGGGTGGATGTCCTTGGGACCGGCCACGCAGCCGATCCGGCGGCGGCCGTGCGCGAGCAGGTGGGTGGTGGCCTGGTGGGCGCCGCTCTCGTTGTCGATGAGCAGGTGGCTGGCGGGCACCTCGTCGAGCTCACGGTCGAGCACGATGCACGGCAGCCCGGAGGCGGCCAGCACCGCGCGCCAGGTCCGCGGGCCGTGCGCGGGGATCAGGATGAGCCCGTCGACCTGGCGGTCGATGAGGGTCCGCACGTAGGCGGCCTCCCGCTCGTCGTCGTCCATCGCGTTGCCGAGCAGCAGCGTCAGGCCGTGCTTGAAGGCCACGTCCTCGATCTCGCGGGCGAGTTCGGCGAAGAACGGGTTGGCGTTGTCGGGCACGACCAGGCCGATCGTGTGCGTGCGGCTGGTGCGCAGCGAGCGCGCCACGGCGTTCGGCCGGTAGCCGAGCTCGTCGATGGCGCGCAGCACGCGCTCCCTGGTGTGCGGAGCGACGTTGCGCGGGCCGTTGTTGAGGACGTAGCTCACCACGGCCTCGGAGGTGCCGGCCAGGCGGGCTACATCGCGGCGAGTGACCACTGCTCGGGATCCCCATCTACTCGTGTTGACGGCTAGCTTCGGCATTAAGAGGGCCCCTTAGCAACACGTGTAGATGTGCTGTTACGAAGCCGTTATCCCACTATTTCCAGCAGGTCACGGCCATATCACCGCTCAGCTTCGACCGCGCGCATGTTCTCTACACGAGTTGCAGGATCCTCTCGTACGGCGAGCCGCCGCCCCCCGCCACCCGCCGTACGTGGCCGGGCTCTGTCCAGGGAGACGCTCCTCCGGCGATGCGTGGCCGGCCGCCGTTACGCCGCCCGCATTCCCGCCTACCCCGGTCCCGGGTCGCCCGCCGTACGCCTGTTCCCGGGTTGCCCGCCGTACGCCTGTTCCCGGGTTGCCCGCCGTACTGGGCGCCGGCTTCCACCGACCCACCTCTCGCCGACGCGGCGCCCGTTGGGACCGCCCGCCACGTGTACGGCGGGAGGGCGGCGCGCCCTAAGGCGAGCGGCCCGAGGCTCGTATGCGGCGGGAGGGCGGCGCGCCCGACCTGCGCCGCGCAGGCGCCGGGTCGGCGGGGCGGTGCACGGCGAAGGTCGGCGCCCCCTACGGCGAGCGGTCCGCGGCTCGTGTGCGGCGGGAGGGCGACGCGGCGCCGGGGCGGGGTGAGCGTGGTGCCGGGGGCGGGTGGCGGGGGTGCGGGGTTTGGGGGGCTTGCCGTATCTGGGAGGAAGTGACAGGACTGTGACGAACTTGAGGGGGTGTATGGGCGTCTCAACGGTCGGTTGATCACTAGGCCGGGGAGATGTCATGCGCCGTCGGGATTTCCTGCGCGTTGCGGGGATGCTGCCGTTGATCGGTGGAGGGCTGCTGGGGGCGGCCGCGGGGTCGCCGCCGGCGGATTGGGCGGGGCTGCGGCGGCAACTGAAGGGGCCGCTGGTGCTGCCGGGCGATTCGGGGTACGACCGGGCACGGCGGCTGTTCAACCCGGTCTACGATCGCGTGCGGCCTGGCGGGGTGGCCTACGCGGCGACCGCGGCGGACGTCGCGGCGTGCGTGAACTTCGTGCGGACCGCGAGGATCCCGGTGACGGCGCGGTCAGGAGGGCACTCCTACGCCGGGTGGTCGACGGGGACGGGGCTGGTCATCGACGTGTCGAGGATGAACTCGATCAGCTACTCGGCGGGGCGGGCCACGGTCGGGGCGGGCGCCAAGCTGGTCGACGTCTACGACCGGCTGGCCGCGCACGGCGTGAGCATCCCGGCCGGGTCCTGCCCGACGGTCGGGGTGGGCGGGCTGACGCTGGGCGGCGGGATCGGGGTGGTGTCCCGCAAGTACGGGCTGACCTGCGACACGCTGGAGTCGCTGCAGATCGTCACCGCGGACGGGCGGGTGCTGACCTGCGACGCCACGCACCACGCGGGGCTGTTCTGGGCGTGCCGGGGCGGAGGCGGCGGCAACTTCGGCGTGGTCACCTCCTTCACCTTCCGCACCCACCCGATCCGCGACGTCAGCGTGTTCTTCCTGCGCTGGCCGTGGGCCAAGGCGGCCGCCGCGGTCAAGGCGTGGCAGTCGTGGGCGCCGAACGCGCCCGACGAACTGTGGTCCACGCTGCACCTGGGCCGCGACAGGAACGGGCTCTACGTCCAGATCGGCGGCCTCTACCTGGGCGGCAAGGGCGCGCTCGACCGGCTGCTCGCGCCGCTGTCCGCCAAGCTGGGCGCGAACACGTCCCGGTACGTGGCGGGCTCGTCCTACCAGCACGCGATGATGGTGATGGCCGGGTGCGCCTCACTCTCCGTGGAACGCTGCAAGCAGACCGGCCGCGAGGCGTTCGCGGCCAAGTCGCACATGGCCTACCGCCCGATGCCGGACAAGGCGGTGAACGCGTTAGTCGCGGGCGTGGCGCAGGGCGGCACGCACTCGGTGCTGCTCGACGCGCTCGGCGGGGCGGTCGGGCGGGTCAAGCCCGATGCCACCGCCTTCCCGCACCGCGCCGCGCTCTTCAGCGTCCAGTACTACGCCGACGGCTCCGACAGGACGTGGCTGCGCGCCATCCACGCGACGATGCGTCCCCACCTGGGCGACCACGCCTACGTCAACTACATCGACCCTGACCTGACCGACTGGCAGGCCCAGTACTACGGCCCGAACGCCGGCCGCCTGGCCCAGGTCAAGTCCACCTACGACCCCGACCGCCTCTTCCGCCTCCCCCAGGGGGTGTAGATAACCGGTTTCCCGGGCGATGGTCGAGCTGGGATTATTCGGGACCATGCGTCACTGGCCTCTCACCGACCTGTCGATCACCACCCCGCGGCTGGAGCTGCGCTACCCGTCTCTCGAGGACCTGGACGAGCTCGGCGACCGGGCCGCCGAAGGAGTGCACGACGACGGGTTCATGCCGTTCGCGGTGCCGTGGACCGAGGCCGAGCCGGAGGACCGGGCCAGGGCCACCCTGCAGTACCAGTTCCGCCAGTGGGGAGCCTTCTCGCCCGCGGGCTGGAGCGTCGACTTCGTGGTCGTCTTCGAGGGCCAGGTGGTCGGCACGCAGGCGGTCGAGGCCACGGACTTCCCGGTGAAGCGGGAGGTCGCCACCGGCTCGTGGCTCGGGCGGCGCTTCCACGGGCTGGGCATCGGCACCGAGATGCGGACGGCCGTGCTGCAGTTCGCGTTCGAGGGGCTGGGCGCCGAGCACGCCGTCACGGCCGCGTTCGAGGACAACCCGGCCTCGCTCGCGGTCACCAGGAAGCTCGGCTACCGGGAGGACGGGACGCAACGGGACAACCGCCAGGGCAAGCCCGTCACCACCCTCCGCTTCCGCCTACCGCGCACCGACTGGCGCTCCACGCCCACTGTCAAGATCCACAATCTGGAACCCTGCCTTCCCCTCTTCGGCCTGTCGTAGCGCGCCCGAGGTCCGCGAGGCGACGTGCACGTGCGGGTCCACAGCTGGGGATGACGCCCGGCGGAAGCGGCCGGGGGCCGTGCCGTACTCGCGTTTGAAGGCGTTGGCGAAGGCGAACTCCGAGCCGTAGCCGACGCGCGCGGCGATCTCGCCCAGCGGCGCGTCGGACTCGCACAGCAGCCGCCCGGCCATGGCCAGGCGCCACCAGGTCAGGTACGACAGCGGCGGCTGCCCGATCAGCGAGCTGAAGCGGCGTGAGAAGGCGGCGCGCGACAGCCCGGCGCGGGCGCCCAGCGATTCGACGGTCCACGGGTGGGCCGGGTCGCGGTGCATGGCGTCGAGCGCGGCGCTGATCGCGTCGTCGGCCAGCGCGGCGGCCCAGCCGTGCGCGACGCACGACTCGGGCCGCTGCTCGAAGTAGGCGCGCAGGATGTACAGCAGTAGGGTGTCGAGCAGCGACGACACGACGGTGTCCGCCCCCAGGCGGGGGTTCTCGATCTCGGCGGCGAGCAGCTCGATGGCCGCGCGCAGCTCGGGGTGGTGCCCGAGCCTGGCGGGCAGGTGGATGAGCCCGGGCAGGCCGGTCAGCATCGGGTGCATGCGCGCGCGGTCGAGCCGGTAGCCGCCGCACAGCGTGACCGTGACGGGCCCGGTGCCGCCGGCGGAGGCCGAGGTGAACAGCTCGCGCTCCAGCAGCGGGTCGCAGGCGGGCTCGGGCAGCGGCGTCGTCGGCGAGTCGGCCAGGGCCACCTCGTCGCCGTGCGGGAAGAACATCACGTCGCCCACGCCCAGCTGGATCGGGCCCTCCTCGGGCGGGATGAGCCAGCACGAGCCCTGCAGCACCACCTGGAACCCCATCGAGCCGGGCGCCGCGCCGAAGCGCTGCCCCCACGGCGCGCGCCACTCGATGCGGGCGGATCGCGGCTTGCCGGTGCGGGTGATGGCGATGACCTCGCTCAGCGTGTCCACGAATCGAGTCTAAGCCGGAGACGCTCGCGTATGAAATCCAGCTTCTGACGCATTGGCTGTCTCATGGTCACGACCTACCGTGGAGCCCATGATGTTCGCAGCCCGCATCCACGAGTACGGCGAGCCATCCGTGATCACCATCGACCGGGTGCCGATCCCCGAGCCGGGACCCGGCGAGGTGCTGGTCAAGGTGGCCGCCACCTCGTTCAACCCGTCGGAGGTCGGCTTCCGCCGGGGCTTCATGCCCGTGACGTTCCCGCACACCCTGGGCTGGGACGTGGCGGGCACGGCTGACGAGCCGGTCATCGCGCTGGCCGCCGGCGCCGCGGCCGGGTACACGGTCGTGCCGGAAGACCATCTGGTGAAGGCCCCCAAGGCCATCCCGCTGGAGCACGCGGCGGCGATCCCGGTGGCCGGGCTCACGGCCTGGCAGGCGGTGTTCGAGCACGCCAGGGTGCGGCCGGGCGAGCGGGTGCTGATCGTGGGGGCTGGCGGCGGCGTGGGTATGTTCGCGGTCCAGCTGGCCAAGCACGCCGGCGCCACGGTCGTGGCCACGGCGAGCCCGCGCAGCGCGGCCGCGGTGCGGGCGCTGGGCGCCGACGAGGTGGTGGACCACACGCGCGAGCCGCTGCCGGACGGCAACGACGTGGTGCTCAACCTGGCTCCCGCCCCGCCCCCGATCCTGGGCGAGCGGGTCGTCACAATCACCCATCCGGCCGAGGGCGCCACCCACTTCGTGGCCCGTAACGACCCGGGTCACCTGGCCGAGCTCGTCGGGCTCGTCGACGCGGGCCTGGTCCGGGTCGACATCACCGAAACACACACATTGCGCGATCTCCCGGATATCCACGCACGAGCGGAATCCGGCGAGATCAGAGGAAAAATCATCATTAAGGGGTTGGAATGATCAAGGTTGGTATCGTCATCGGCAGCACCCGCCCTGGCCGCACCGGCGAGACCGTGGCCCGCTGGATCCACGACCTGGCGGTCAAGCGCGGCGACGCGGAGTACGAGCTGGTCGATCTGAAGGACTTCGCTCTCCCGCACCTGGACGAGGAGCTGCCCGCCGCCCTCGGCCAGTACGCGAACCGGCACACCAAGGCCTGGTCGGACCGGATCGGCGAGTTCGACGCCTACGTCTTCGTCACCCCCGAGTACAACCACTCCTTCCCCGGCGCGCTGAAGGACGCGATCGACTTCCTGTTCGCCGAGTGGCACGACAAGGCGGCCGCCGTGGTCGGCTACGGCGTGAACGGCGGCGTCAGGGCGGCCGAGCACCTGCGTCAGGTGCTCGGCATGGTCAAGGTGGCCGACGTCCAGCTCTCGGTGGCGCTCCCGCTCGAGGAGGTGGCCGCCCCGGCCGAGAAGTACGCCCAGCAGGCCGGCCAGATGCTCGACCAGCTGGTCTCGTGGGGCGCCGCGCTGCGCACGATCAGGGTGTGAAGTGCCTGAGCACCTCGGGGTTGGCCATCGCGTCCAGGTTGGCGGCCTCCTCGACCGGCGTGCCCAGCAGGATCTTGCGGACCGGCACCTCCAGCTTCTTGCCGGACAGCGTCCGCGGGATCCCGGGCACGGCGTGGATCTCGTTGGGCACGTGCCGGGGGGACAGCTCCTCGCGTAGCGCCTTGCGCAGCGAGCCGGCCAGCTCGTCGGTCAGCTCTTGGCCCTCGGCCATCGTCACGTAGAGCAGGAGCCGCCCCTCCTGTCCGAGCTGCCCGGTGTCGATCACCAGGCTGTCGGCGATCGCATCGAACCGCTCGACCACCCGGTAGAACTCGCTGGTGCCCATCCGGACGCCGCCGCGGTTCAGCGTGGAGTCGGACCGGCCGTAGATGACGCAGGAGCCGTCGGGGTTGATCTTGATCCAGTCGCCGTGCCGCCACACGCCCGGATAGACGTCGAAGTAGCTGTCGCGGTACCTGTCGCCCCCGGAGTCGTTCCAGAACATGACCGGCATCGACGGCATGGGGCCGGTGAGCACCAGCTCCCCCACCTCGCCGACGACCGGCTTGCCCGAGGTGTCGAAGGACCCGATGGCCGCCCCGAGCGACAGGCACGAGATCACCCCGGCGCGCACCGGGTGCAGCGGCGTCCAGCCGACGAACCCGGTGCACACGTCCGTGCCGCCGGAGAAGGATCCGACCGGGACGCCCGGCAGCGCCTCGGCCACCCACGCGAACCCCTCCGGCGGCAGCGGCGACCCGGTCGAGCCGAGCCCCTTCAGCGCCAGCCCGGCCGGGTGCTTGCCGAGCTTCATCGAGGCCAGGATGTAGGGCGCGCCCACGCCCATGTAGGTGACGCCCTCGTCGGCGGCCACCTGCCACAGGTCGACCGGCGCGCCGTCGTAGAGCACGGGCACCGCGCCCACCAGCAGGGCGCCGATGAGGTAGTTCCACATCATCCAGCCCGTGGTGGTGTACCAGAAGAACACGTCGCCCTCACCGAGGTCCTGGTGGAAGGAGAGCGACTTCAGGTGCTCCAGGACGATCCCGCCGTGCCCGTGCACGATCGGCTTGGGCAGCCCGGTGGTCCCGCTGGAGTAGAGGATCCACAGCGGATGCCCGAACGGCACCCGCTCGAACTCCAGCGGACCCTCCTCCGAGCGCAGCTCGTCCCACTCGGCGCCGAGCCGCACGGTCGCCACCAGCGTCGGCAGCTCGGCCGCGATCTCCTGTACGGCCTGCGTCCTGTCGAACCACCTGCCGTTGTAGCGGTAGCCGTCGACGGCGATCAGCACCTTGGGCTCGATCTGCTTGAACCGGTCGACGATGGACGGCACGCCGAAGTCGGGCGAGCCCGACGACCAGATCGCCCCGAGCGAGGCCGTGGCCAGGAAGGCGATCAGCGCCTCGGGCACGTTGCCCAGGTAACCGGCCACCCGGTCGCCCCGCCGTACGCCCAGTCTGACGAGCCCCGCGCGCACGCGGGCGACCTCGGAGCGCAGCTCGGCCATGGACAGGACGCGGCGGGTGCCGTCCTCGCAGACGAAGACCAGCGCGGTGCCGTCGGCGCGGCGCAGGGCGTTCTCGGCGTAATTCAACGAGGTTCCGGAGAACCATTCGGCGCCCGGCATCGTCCCAGTGATGACGGGCCCGTCACCAAGATCACCGACTACGTCGAAGTAGCGCCAGACAGACGTCCAGAACCCCCCCGGATCGTCGACCGACCACTGCCACGCCTGCGCGTAGGTGGTGTGCCCCACCGACTCCAGGTAGCGGGTCAGTCTCGCACGCGCGATGACCTCGGCCGTCGGTTCCCAGAGCAGTGCACCTTCAGCAACCATGAGCCCCATCCTGTCGCCCGGTTCCCCGAAAGTCATACCTGACCCCCCACATAAGTCGCTACCTGCGTAGGTGGTCCACCGCCATACGCGCCGCCGTGCCGATCACCGCGTCGGCCCGCGGCTGGTTCAGCGCCGGGCTGAACGAGCGGGTGAAGACGGCCACCGCGTACCGCCCGCCGTCCGGGTACTCCACCACGCCCGCCTCGTTGCGCAGCGTGGGCATGGTGCCGGTCTTGCCGCTGACGTCCACGTCGTCGTAGGGGAACCCGGTGGCCAGCCGGTGCGGCCACACCTGCAGGCCGAGCACGGTGCGCATCCACGCGCACGACTCGGCGGAGGCGGCCTCGTCGCGCCAGATCAGCCCGAAGAGCCTGGCCATCTCCCGCGGCGTGCTGCGGTTGGTGCGCTCCGGGTCGAGCACCCGCAGCCGCGCGATGTCCTCGGGGTCCAGGTACGGCCAGCCGTGCCCGGCGTCCTCGGCCATGCTGTCGGTGAAGTCCTGGCAGTCCTGGCGCACGACGGTGCCGTGCAGCCCGAAGCCGGCCAGCATGGCGTTCACCGCGTCGAACCCGATCCTGGCCATCAGCGCGTCGGCCGCGCCGTTGTCGCTGACCGCGATCATCAGGTAGGCCAGGTCCCGCAGCGACATCGTGACGTCGTCGAGCATGGCCGCGATCCCGGTGGGCCCCTCGGTCCTGCCGCGCGCGGGCACGGTCAGCTGCTCGGTCGGGTCCAGCAGCCCGTCGTCGGCCCGCCTGGCGAACTCCACCAGCAGCGGCACCTTGAACACCGAGGCCGTCGGCACTCCCGCGTCGGCGCCGTGCCCGACCTCCCGGCCGGAGTCCAGGTCGCAGGCGTACAGCCACCCCGTGACGCCTGCCCCGGCGAAGACCCCGGCGAAGTCCGGCTCTCTCACGCCAGCACCCCCGGCCTCCGGCTGACCCGCCGCACGGGCGTGGCGCCGTCGTCTGCCATCCTGGCGCGCTCCTTGAGAGTCCGTACGGCTACCGCCGAGAAGTCCGTGATCGCGACCGTCGCCGACCGCCACGCGGTCGAGAAGCGGCACGCGAGGGGCGAGCCTAGCAGCGGCCGCCAGGCGACCCCCGGCGACTCCAGCCGTGGCGCGAACGCCACCGCCGCGCCCGCGAGCACCAGCCCGAGCCCGGCGCCCGAGTGCACCTGCGCGGGCACGTAACCGTGGCGGCGGCACTCGGCGAGCAGGTCTGCGTGCATGCCGGGCTCGCCCTCCTTGGGCGGCATCAGCAGTTCCCTGCCCGCCAGGTCGGCCAGGTGCACCTCGGCCGCCTCGGCCAGCGGGTCGTCCTCGGCCAGCAGCACGCCCTGCGGCTGCACCAGGACCTGGCCGAAGTGCAGGCCCGGGGCGGTGACCGGGTGACGCACGATGCCGACATCGATCGCGCCGTCCGCCAGCGCCGTGACCTGGTCGGCGGTCCAGATCTCGGCCGGCGCGAGCCGTACGCCCGGATTGCTCTCGCGGAAGCCCGCGACCAGGGCGGCGATGACGACGGCGGCCAGGTCGGGCGGGACGCCCACGCGCAGCACGGCGCCGTCGCCCTGGCGGACCAGCTCGCGCATCCGGTCGACGCGGTCGACGATCTCGCGGGCCTCGACGACCAGCAGCCTGCCCGCCTCGGTCAGGCGGACCTGGCGGCTTGAGCGGTCGAAGAGCTGGACGTCGAGCTCCTCCTCCAGGCGCTTGATGCGCTGGCTGAGCGGCGGCTGGGCCATGCCGAGCCGGATCGCGGCGTTGCCGAAATGCAGCTCTTCCGCGACCACCATGAAGTAGCGAAGATGGCGGACGAGGTCCATGACCAGCCACTATATCCAGATTTATATCGGTTTTGTGGTTATATCAGTATTGGACATCCCGAATGGGGCTTTGGTCTCCTCTTGGGCATGACTGAACGACGGAGATGGCCGTGGATCACCGCTGGGGTCCTGGTGCCCGTTCTCGTCGCCGGGGGAGTCGTGTGGGCCCTGCGCACCCAGGGTTCGCCTGAGGAGACCGCCGGCGCGTACCTGGCGGCATGGTCCCGCCAGGACTACGCGGCGATGAAGCGGCTGGTCGCCGACCCGCCGGCCGACTTCGAGTCCTGGCATCGCGGGTTCCGGACGAACCTCCGGCTGACGGGGGCCGCCTTCTCGGCCGGCCGTGCGGGTACGGGAGACATCGTGCCCTTCCACTCCCGGCTGGCCGGCGTCCGCGACTGGGAGTACGACGGGACGCTGAAGCTCGTCGAGACCGAGCGGCGTTGGAAGGTCGCCTGGTCGCCGTCCACGATCCACCCCGCGCTGCGCAAGGGCCGGACGATCAAGGCGATCACGCGTGACGCGGCCACCACGCCCGTCCTGGCGGCCGACGGGACCCGCATCGACGGATCCGACGCGCCCGGCTCGGTGCAACAGCTCGTCGAGGGGATCAAGGCGGTGTATCCCTCCAGGTTCGGCACCCGCGGCTCGACCGAGATCGACCTGATGGAGGGCGACACCGTGATCAGGCCGCTGGTCAAGACCGCGACCTCGGAACCGCTGAAGACCACGGTCGACCTGCGCGTGCACCGGGCGGGCGCCGCCGCGCTCGAAGGGGTGGACAAGCCCGCCTCGCTGGTGGCGCTGCGGCCCTCGACCGGCGAGATCCTGGCGGTGGTCAACCGGCCCGGCGGGTTCAACCGGGCGCTGATGGGCAAGTACCCGCCCGGCTCCACCTTCAAGATCGTTACGGCTTCCGCGCTGGTGGCGGGCGGGGTGTCGCCGTCGCAGACCGTGACGTGCCCGCCGGAGCAGAACATCGGCGGCTTCCCCTTCCACAACGCCGAGTTCCACGACTACGGCACGCTGTCCTTCCGCGACGCCTTCGCGCACTCGTGCAACACCACGTTCGGCGCGATGGGCGTGGACAAGCTCGGCGACGGGCGGCTCGCGTCGGTGGCCGCGACGTTCGGGTTCGGCGCGGCGGTCACACCGGGCGTGCCCGCGGTCCGGGCCGAGTTCCCCGCGCCGCGCGACGACACCGACCTGGCCTCCGCCTCCATCGGCCAGGGCCGGGTCCTGGCCAGCCCGCTCAACATGGCCTCCGTGGCCGCCGCCATCGCCTCCGGCACCTGGCGTCCGCCCCGCATCGTGCCTCCCGCGCTGGTGCCCGACCGTTCCGTCAAGCCCCGGCCGCTGGAGCCCGCGGTGGTGAAGGCCCTGCGCTCGCTCATGCCCGCGGTGATCTCCGAAGGCACCGCGCACGCCGTCCCCTTCCCTTCCGGTACGGCGGGCAAGACGGGAACCGCCGAGTACGGATCGGGCAAGGAGCCGCCCACCCACTCGTGGTTCATCGGCTACCGGGGCGACGTGGCCTTCGCCGTGATCGTCGAGGGCGGCGGCACCGGCGCGGCCGTCGCGGCCCCCATCGCCTCCCGCTTCCTCAAGCGCCTGGCCTGACCCCCACCCACACACATCCAGCCCCCGCCCGACCTTTCCGGCCTTCACCCGGCGGGGCGCCCGCCCGACCGCGTGCAGCCCTCAGTGGGCGACCGTCTGTCCGCTTTTGCGGACCTCCCTGACACTCGCCCGACGCTGCCAGCCTCGCCGGGTGTCTTCGGGTGAGCAACCTGGCGTGGGATCGTGCTCGGCCTTGCCGTACCGGGTCAGCCTGCTTGTCTGTCGAGCGGGGCGGTCAGGCCCGCGACGGCGGCCACCACCTCGGAGGCGTTGGACAGGTCGGGCAGCACGATGTCGGCGCCCGCCTCGCGCAGCTCGGCCGCCATCGAGCGCCCCGAGGCGACGCCGATCATCGCCGCGCCGCCGATCCTGGCCGCCTGGACGTCGCGCGTCGAGTCGCCGATGACCACGGTGTTCGCCGGGGTGAACGGCGTTCCGAGATGCTCCTTGGCCCGGCCCTGCGCGACCTGGAGCAGCGTGGCCTTCGGATAGACCTCCTCGCCGTAACCACCGATCTCGAAGTCGATGTACTTCTCCAGGCCGAACGCCTTCAGCTTGTGCACGGCGTTGCTCTTGATCGTGCCCGTCAGCACGGACTGGACCACGCCGTCGAGCCTGGAGACGGCCTTCAGCGCGTCCTTGGCGCCGGGCATCATCCGGCCGTCCTTGGCCAGCCGCTTGTGCCGGTCGGCGAACGCGACGGCCAGTGCCGACAGGAACCTGGGCAGGTGATCGTCCTCGGCCACGATGCCGTTCACGGCCAGCGTCTCGAACACGATCTCCGAATCGGGCCGGCCCATCGCAGGAGCCAGCTTCACCAGCGGTCGCCCCGTCACGACCCGGAACGCCTCTGCGTACGCTTCCCTGGTCACGATCGCGACGTCGACCAGCGTCAGGTCGACGTTCCATAGCACTAGGCGATTGATGGCAGCCTCCTGAGGGATCCCAGTCAGGGTACGACCCCCACCCCTCTACGCCGCCCCGGACGGCTCATTTAAGCATGATTCCCCCACCCCGCACCTCACCCGAGAAAACAGGACACCCTCCAAGATCAGCCCGACAGCTGCCCCGTACGGCGAGTACCCCAGAACGACCTACAGCGAGCACCCCGGGAACAGCCGTACGGCGAGCACCCCAGGACCGACCGACGTACGGCGAGCGCTCTGGGAACGGGCGTACGGCGGGCGACGCGGGACCGGGGTAGGCGGGAATGCGGGTGGCGTAACGGCGGCCGACCACGCGTCACCGGAGGAGCATCTCCCTGGACAGAGCCCCCGAAATGGCGGGTCCAGGATCAGCGAAACGCCCGTCACCAGCAGCAGGACCGCAAGAGCGGTGTTCCCGGACACTCAAGATGAGGACGGGCACGTCATTCACCGTGAGGATGTGGCGGTGTGAGCAGACCCCGGCAGCGTGAGGCGGACGGGGTCTGCGTGTGCAGGGCGCATTGGCGGGTGACCGCGGAGGTCCAAGCTAGGTTTCCGGGGCCTCGCGACAAACGAGATCGTTAACGAATGGCCGCTTCTGTGAGTGGCGCACTACAAGATCGCGATTCATGGCGCCACTGGCAGGCCTTCTTCAGTCGAGTCGCGGCGAGGCCAGGGCAGAAAGCACCCGCTGTCGGAGCAGCTCGTACTCCTCGCGGCACCGGCGAGGCGCATCCGGTGGCCGATGCTGTACGCGACCACCGACAACGACCTCGCCGGGTTGAAATTGATCGGACGTGAAGTCCACTTCTGTGCCGTCAGGCAGCCGATTCCAATAGTGGTTCCAGACCTTGGCTCCACCGACATGGACCTCGCCAAGGATCAGGTCACCTCCGAGCAGGTCCTGCACTACCAGTGCCGTCGTCCCGCACTGGCTCCTTGCCGGGTTGTCGGGCCGCCACTGTTCACGGCCTACTGGATCGCAGGTGTCGGGCCCCCAGGCGGCCCGCAGTAACGGCCGCAGATGTTCCACGTTCAGCATCCTGGGAGAGTCGCAGAAGGGTGTGACAATCTGCGGCGTGACCGATGTGCACGTACATGTAGTCGGCCGCCAGGACTGCGGGTCAACGATCACAGCCCACTTGGCGAAGGCCTCGAGCCGGGGCTGGTTTCTGCCACTCGGCTGCGATGACTTCATTGATGGCGGTGCGGGTGGCGGCTTCGTCGACGATGGTCTTGTCGGCGGCGAAGGTGGCCGGCTTAGGCCTCTACCGCGACCACAGTGCCCTCCGGGGCTCGCGTCCACGGCCCTCCCGCCTGCTCCGCCAAGAGAATCGGGAGGGTCGTGGCCTTCTCAACGGACGTCGTCACGTTTCCGCCCACCCGGAGCGCACTCAACCAAGACGGATCGATCGATCTCCAACCGTCATCGAAAAGGCGATCGAATCACCGCAAGTCAGGCGCTCATCCTCACCATGGCGTCGCACACGAAACGAACATCACTCGAACCGCCTCGATGATCTTGTAGGAGCTGGATCGTGCCAACAGCGCCCACCTGGCGGCTACCTCGACCGCGTTCACCTCGTCGGCGATCACGTGGTGTCTTCGACCTCATCGAACTGCGGTTTTGCGACAGCTCCAGCCTGCTCTCGCTGCGCCCGCCTCTGCCAGGCACCCCGTCTTCCTCGAGCAGCGGCCAACGATCGGCACGACTGCTGCGCTCTGGTATGTTATAGGTCAATCACTAACGTAGGAGTCGATATGACAGCCGAGAAAGACGACGCCAACCGCCGCGCCGCTGCCCAGCACACCGTGGCCGAACATCTGCGCCTTACCGCCGCAGGACGCATCGACGAATGGGTGAAGCTGTTCGCCCCGGACGCGGTCCTCGAGTTCCCGTTCGCACCGACCGGCATGCCTCGACGGGTAACGGGGCGAGACGCACTGTTCGCGCACATGAGTAACTTCCCCGAGACCTTTGACGTAGAGTTCGTCGATCTGGCGTTCCACGAGACGGTCGATCCGAGTCTCGTGATCGCGGAATTCCGCTCGACGGGCACGGCGCTGCCGACCGGCAAGCCGTACGAGCAGACGTGCATCTCCGTCGTCCGGACCGATGACGACGCGCTCATCACCCACTACCTGGACTACTGGAACCCGCTGGTAGCCATCGAGGCGCTCACACCCCGCGACGTGCCGTCCGACCCTGACCTCAGCGTGACTTTCGGAAGCTGAGGCGAGCCGTGGTAAGTGATGCCCATGCCTGCCGCCGGCACTAGCACGAAGAGCGACGAAAGACGTCGCGCCATCATGGCCGCCGCGATCGATTGCTTCGCGCAGAAGGGTTTCTACGGCACGACGACGCACGAGATAGCCGAGCGGGTCGGCATCTCTCAGCCGTATCTCTATCGCCTATACCCGAACAAGCAAGCGCTGTTCGCGGCGGTGGTCGACCACGTGTCCGTCGTGATGACCGAGACCTTGGTCACGCACTCGCCGACGTCGGGTGGGGGTAAGCCGGCGCCCGAGGCGGCGCTGGCTGCGGCACGCGGCGCCTACGCCGCGCTTGTCGCGGACCGGACCATCCTGCGTTTCCTCATGCACGCGAACTGTGCCGCCGGGGAGCCGCTGGTAGGACAGGCCGTGCGGCGGTGCTACGCCAAGCAGGTTGACACCGTTCGGCAGCTGCTGGGCGATGACGACGCCGTGCGGCGCTGGTTCGGCGCAGGGATGCTCGACAACGTGGTCGCCGTGCTGGGTCTGGCCGACATCGATGAGCCGTGGGCGCACGTCCTCACCGGTCAATGACCCAACACCGTGTGCTACCGGGCATAAGCACATGCCGTTCCCGAACGCCCGCGCTGCCCCTTGTCTCACCCGACCGCCCGCCCGTTCAACGCTCTGACCAGCACAGACGGATCCGAATCCGGCGAGCGACGCGGGACCGACCTACGGCGAGCACCCTGGGAACCGACGTACGGCGAGCCCTCTGGGAACGGGCGTACGGCGAGCACCCCAGGACCGACGTACGGCGAGCGCTCTGGGGACGGGCGTACGGCGGGCGACGCGGGACCGGGGTAGGCGGGAATGCGCGTGGCGTAACGGCGGCCTGCCACGCATCACCGGAGGAGCGTCTCCCTGGACAGAGCCCGGCCACGTACGGCGGGCGGCGGGGGCGGCGGCTCGCCGTACAGCCTCAAGAAAGCTCCCCGTAGAACCTCAAGAAGGCCACCGCGCGAAACCAAGAGAGCGGCCGCGCGGGCGGCGGGAAGGCGCGGTCACGCGTGGGCGAGGGCGTCCGTGAGGGTGTCGACGACGGGGAGGCCGGTGGATTCGAGCTCGGCCCTGGTCGTCATGCCGCCCGTGTAGAGCACCGCGCGGGCGCCGACGTGGCGGGCCGCGAGGCCGTCGTCGACGCTGTCGCCGATGATGAGGACGTCGCCGGGCTCCGCGCCGAGCGCCTCGATGTGGGCCAGCATGTGGACCGCCTTCTCGCCGCCCGTCGAGCCGCGCAGCCCGTCGACCCGCAGGAAGTGGCCGTCGATGCCGAAGGACTCCACCAGCGGCACCAGGTGGGTGTGCGGCGCCATCGAGCACAGCGACTGCGTGCCCGTCCAGGCCTGCAGCGTCGCGAGGGCGTCGGCGGCCAGGCCGCAGGTGGCCATGAGGCGGAAGTAGTTGTCGTGGAAGCCGACGTCGAGCCGCTCCCACTCGCCGTCCTCGAGCGGGCGGCCGAGCAGGCGCTCGTAGGCCACCCAGATGGGCCGCGTGTAGACCGCGCGGAAGTCGTCGACGGTCAGCTCGGGCAGTTCGTAGGGCTTGAAGACCACGTTGGTGGCTCCGACCACGGCGTCGATGTCGTGGAAGAGCGTGCCGTTCCAATCCCAGATGATGTGCTTCGTCATGTCGGCCCCAGCCTAGCCGCCGGCTCTGACATTGCGATGAACGCCCTGGAGCCGCGGCACGACTCCAGGGCGAGGAAGAGCAACCGGCCCGCGCCGGCCGGAAGCTCACAGCTCATCGAACATGCGACCCGTGAAGCCCAACGGCCTCACGAGCACCACAGGAGTTTATGCCGATTTGTCAGGGAATAGTCAAATCTGGGTCAAGCGAGCAGGTCCGGGATCTCCTGGGTGGCGTACCACATCAGCTCGTGAGCCTCGGCGCCGTCGACCGTGAAGCGGGCGTCGTCGTCGCCCGCGTCGGAGGCCGGCAGGGCCTCGATCGCGGCCGAGATGTCGGACGCCGCCGACGGGTCGTCGACGTGCACCGCGGCGACCTTGGCCAGCGGCACCGCGTCTGGCAACCGTACCCTGGCCTTCTCCTCCAGGTCGGCGCCCATGACCACGTCGGGCACCTCGGCGGCCACGACCACGCGCCGCGGCGCGATCTCCAGGCCGTCGGACTTGTCGGCCGCCAGCATGCGCAGCGAGGCGCGGGCCGCCTCGGTGAGCGCCACGTACTCCAGTTCCTCGGTGTCACCCGAGGCGTACCACTCCGTCAGCGCGGGCGTCACCGCGAAGCCGGTCAAGGGGGCCGGGCCCAGCTCGCCCTTCTCGACCGCTCGGGTCAGCGCGGGCAGCGTGCACGGCAGATAGACGCGCATCAGAAACCTTTCACCAGATGCAAGAGCTCTATCATGCCCGCCGCAACGGGAGACGGAGGAGAGACTCGAGTTCCGCGAGAGTCGTGTCAGGATCGCGGTGGTGGATGCCGGTGATGCCCAGGGCACGCGCGGCCACGATGTTGGCCTCGAGGTCGTCGATGAACACGCATTCCTCGCCCGGCAGCGCCACGAGCTCGAGCGCGTGCCGGTAGATGCCCGGCTCGGGCTTGCGCATGCCCACCTCGGCCGAGATCACCACCGCGTCGAAGAGCCCGTCGAAGAGGTCGCGCGGGTAGGTGTTCGACCATGAGTTAGAGAGCAAGCACGTTTTGACGCCATTTTTCCGTACGACGCGCAGCATGTCGTACATGGGCGTGACGGGTTCGAACCCGGCGAACATGCGCGCCAGCAGCCCCTCCGCCACCGGCGGCACCCCGTCCAGGGTGCGCAGCCGGACAGCCAGATCACGCTCGAAGACGGCACCGTCGATCTCGCCGCGCTCCAGGGCGTGAACCAGATTCTCCTGGTTGTCGCCGTAGGCCTGCGAGACGAGCTCGCCCATCACACTCCGGTAGTGGACGTCGTCGATCCTGTCGGCCTCGATCCACTTGGTGATCGACTCGGACAGGCCGGTCGTGAGCACCCCGCCCCAGTCGATCAGCACACCACTGACCACGGACGCCTCCTGTCACCGCGATTCTGCGCTGGCGGCCAGCTTACGATGCTCGGCCGAGCGCAGCACCTTGGCCGCCTGCGCGGCGGAGGCCACCGGCGCCTGCGTAAGGAACCCCCGGTTCTTCTTCAGCGTGAGCAGCCGGGTGACGGACTCGTCCAGCCGCTGCCGGGTGATCCTGCCCGACTTCACCGCGGCGAGCACCGCGCTGTAGGCCTTGGGGAAGTCGTTCGGCATGAGCAGCAGGTCGGCCCCTGCCTGCACCGCACGCACCGCCACCTCCCCGTCGCCGTACTTCTTGCGCACGCCCTCCATGTTGAGCGCGTCCGTCGAGATCACGCCCTTGAAGCCCAGCGTGCCGCGCAGCAGCCCGGTCAGCAGCGGCTTGGACAGCGTGGCCGGGTCTCCTGACGGGTCGAGTTTGGGGAAGACGATGTGCGCGCTCATCACCGCGTCGACCCCGGCGGCGATGGCGGCCTTGAACGGCGGCGCGTCGATGCGCTCCCACTGCGCCCTGGTGTGCTTGATCACCGGCAGGCCCGTGTGGCTGTCGACGTTGGTGTCACCGTGGCCGGGGAAGTGCTTGGCGGTGGCCGCCACGCCCGAGTCGCGGAAGCCCTTCACGGCCGCCGAGACCATCGTGGCCACGCGGCGGGGGTCCTTGCCGTAGGCGCGGGGGCCGATGACCGGGTTGCGCGGGTTGATGTTCACGTCCGCGACGGGGGCGAAGTCCAGGTTCACCCCGAGCGCCCGCAGTTCCTCGCCGGTGGCCCTGGCCACGGCGCGCGCGTCGGCCGGGCCCTTGATCCTGGAGGCGCCGGGGAAGTCGGTCATCAGCGCCGACATCCGCGACACCAGGCCGTTCTCCTGGTCGGTGCCGATGATCAGCGGCACGCCCTTGGAGGCGTGCTGGAGTCCGTTGGTGAGCTGGACGACCTGGCCGATGCTCTTGATGTTCTGCGGAAAGAGGATCACGCCGCCGAGGTGGTACCTGGCGATCACCTTGGCCGGGGTGGCCGCGCCGTACCTGGCCTGGTTCTCGCCCGAGACGGTGTCGGCGGCCGTGCCGTACAGCACGGGCATGAACAGCTGCCCGACCTTCTCCTCCAGGCTCATCCGCGCGAGCACCGCGCCGACCTGGTCTGCCTGCTCGGCTCGCTGAGCCGGCGCGGGCGTGGTGGGGGCGGGCGTGGTGGGATCAGGGGCGGGCGCGGTGGAGCCCGCCGCGGCCTTCTCGCCCACGGCGCAGGCCGTGAGGGCGATCACCAGCAGTCCCGCGGCTCCGATCCGTCGCACCATGCACTCAACCGTATCCGCGTGCGGCCGTGCTCCGCTCCCGAAGCGTCGGCCTACAGCCCGAGATCGGCGAGCCCCGGCAGGTAGGCGCGGGCCGCCGCGCGCGCGTGCGCGGCCGTGGTGGCCGCCCGCGCGGCCTGCGCGGCGAGCTGGCAGTCCCCCAGCGTGCTGGCCGCCAGCGCGGCCCGTACGGCAGGCAGCGCGTGAGCGTTCATCGACAGCGACGTGACGCCGAGCCCGACCAGCACGCAGGCCAGTTCGGGATCGGCCGCGGCCTCGCCGCACACCCCGCACGGCTTGCCGTTGTCGGAGGCGGCGGTGGCCGTCCCCGCGACCAGGTCGAGCAGCACGGGCTGCCACGGGTCCTGCAGCGCGGTCAGCGCCCCGAGCTGCCGGTCGGCGGCGAAGGTGTACTGGGCGAGGTCGTTGGTGCCGATCGAGACGAAGTCGGCCACGGTCACCAGGCTCTCGGCCCGCAGCGCCGCCGCCGGGATCTCGATCATCACGCCCGCGCTGTCCAGCCCCG
Source organism: Nonomuraea sediminis (assembly GCF_018531495.1). GTDB lineage: Bacteria > Actinomycetota > Actinomycetes > Streptosporangiales > Streptosporangiaceae > Nonomuraea > Nonomuraea sediminis. The sequence continues at coordinate 282,283 of NZ_JAHDTI010000004.1, read as the reverse complement.
CCGTACGGCAGGCGTTGACGAACCACCTGGCCTCCTCGGCCGTGGCCACCATCGGCGCCATGACCTGCAGCTCCGCCTCGGTCCCCACGACGGCGGCGGCCAGCGCGGCCAGCTGCGAGGCCATCACGTCGGGGAAGGCCCGGAAGAGCCGCAGCCCGCGCTCGCCCAGCGCCGGGTTCGGCTCCCCGCCGGACGCGGGCAGGAACCGCAGCGGCTTGTCGGCCCCGGCGTCCAGCGTCCGCACGACCACCTTGCCGCCGGGGAACGACTCGAGCACGGCGCGGTAGGCCGCCTCCTGCTCCTCCAGCGAGGGCGCCTCGGCCCTGTCGAGGAACAGGAGCTCGGTCCGGTAGAGCCCGACGCCCTCAGCGCCGTTGGCCAGCGCGGGGTCCAGGTCGGCGGGCCTGCCCACGTTGGCGAGCAGCGCCACCGGGAAGCCGTCGCGGGTCCGCCCGGGGCCCCGGGTGGCGTCGACGGCCGCCTGCCTGATGGAGGCCGCGTGCTCGGCCTCGGCCACGTCGTCCTCGGACGGCGCCAGCCGTACCTCGCCGCTGGTGCCGTCGACCAGCACGGAGGCGCCGGGCGGGATCGTGGTCGCGCCCGGGCAGGCCACGACGGCGGGCACGCCGAGCGCCCTGGCCAGGATCGCGGTGTGGCTGGTCGGCCCGCCCTCCTCGGTCACGAACGCGGCGACCACGTCCTTCGACAGCACCGCCGTGTCGGCGGGCGCCAGGTCGCGCGCGACGAGCACGTACGGCTCGGCCGCCTCGGACGGCACGCCGGGCAGCGGCTGCCCGGTCAGCAGAGCGATGGCCCGGTCGCGCACGTCGTCCAGATCGGCGGCCCGCCCGCCCAGGTAGCCGCCGGCCCCGATCAGCATCTCCCGGTACTTCTCGAAAGCCTCGTAGATGGCGCGCGGCGCGGCGACGCCGCGGTCGATGAGGGACTTGACGCCCACGGCCAGCCCGGGGTCGGCGGCCATCAGCGCCTGCGCCTGGAGGATGGATCTGGCTTCGCCGCCCGCCTGGTGGCCGCGGGACTCCAGGGCCCCGGCCACCTGCTGGAGCGCGGCCTGGGCGCGGGCCTTCTCGTCATCGGCGTCGCCGTCGTAGGTGAGGCCCTCAGGAGGCTCGGGCACCACGGTGGCCAGGACGTAGGCGGGTCCGTGGCCTATCCCAGGGCTGACGCCGACGCCCTTCATGGCGCCTCGGCTATCGCGGCCAGCGCGTCGAGGATCTCGTCCGCGCCCTCCCCCTCGGCGTTGATCACGATCATCTCGCCCTGTCGCACGTCCAGGCCCATCACCGACAGGATGCTCTTGGCGTTGACGGGGTCGCCGCCGAGCTTCGCCACCGTGATGTCGATCGGCGACTTCTGGGCGGCCTGCACGAATGTCGCCGCGGGGCGAGCGTGCAGTCCGACCTCCGCCGCCACGGTGGCCTTGCGCTGTGCCATCATTCCTCCTTGCTCACCGGTCCAGACCAGCTGGACCCCTTGTCGAACGGTGGCCAGCCGACCTGGGTCAGATCGGCGACCACGAGGTCGGCGCCGGCCAGTTCCTGGCCGGTGTGGGTGGTGGTCACGCCGACGCATCTCATGCCCGCGGCCTTGGCCGCGGCTATCCCCGCTGGGGAGTCCTCGAAGACCACGCAGTCGGCCGGGTCGGCGCCCAGCTCGCGCGCGGCCAGCAGGTAGCCCTGGGGATCGGGCTTGCCCTGGTCGACGTCCTCGGCGGCCACCAGCACCTTGATCAGACCGCGGACTCCGACCTTGCCGAGCAGTTCCTCGGCCCACGCGTGCCCGGCCGAGGTGACCAGGCCGATCGGCGAGCCGTACGCGACGACCCTGCGGACCAGCTCCGCGGCGCCCGGCACGGGGACGATCTCGGGCAGCCCCGGGTGGTCGCGGTAGGCGAAGGCCTCCACGATCAGCTCCTCGACGTCGCGACCTGGGAACAGCCCGGGGAGCACGTCCCTGCCCCTGCGCCCCATGAAGGCACGCACGTCCCCGTCGACGTGGTGCTCATCGAGCAGCAGCTGCCACATGGCCATGCTCCGCGCCTCGGTGTTGATCAGCGTCCCGTCCAAGTCGAACAGGGCGCATTCTATGGTCGCGCCCGTTTCGTCCTCCGTTGGCTCGTTCCTCGCTCTCTCCGGACGAGCTCCTGCGCTCCGGCTCTATTCCCACTGGAAAAGCTCGTCCCCCACATGCACGTCGCCCTCGACGACGTCGGATACCGCGCCGGCGAGGGCGTCCAGGGCGACCACCGGGCAGACCGGTGATCGGCCGCCCGCCTCGATCGCCGCCGGGTCCCAGGCCACCACCGGCTGGCCGGCGCTGACCCTGTCGCCTTCCGCCGCCAGCAGCTGGAACCCCTCCCCCTTGAGCTGGACGGTGTCGATGCCCAGATGCACCAGCACGCCCTTGCCGTCGTCCCCCACGATGACGTACGCGTGCGGATGCAGTTTCATGATTTTTCCGGCTATGGGGGCTACGGCCTTGCCGGGCCCCCTCATCGGATCGATCGCCGTTCCCGGACCCACCATGCCCGCCGAGAACACCGGATCGGGCACAGCGGCCAACCCCACAGCTGCCCCCTCAACCGGGGCGAGAACAGTCGTCATGGTCTCGCCCTCTAGCCGATGATGTCCTCGATGTCGCTGGCGATCGTGTCCGCCTCGGGCCCGACGACGACCTGGACCACGTTCCCCGCGGCCATCACGCCGTGTGCCCCGGCCGCCTTGAGAGCGGCCTGATCGACCTTGGACGCGTCGTGCACCTCGGTTCGCAGCCGGGTGATGCACGGCTCGATCTCGATGATGTTGTCGGCACCACCGAGGCCGGCGATGATCGCGTTGGCATCCGCCGCCATCATGGACCTCCCTGCTAATCGGTCGCCCGCCCGGTTCGCTCCCAGGGTAAATACCCTCCGACCAGGCTAAACGACTCAGCGTTATCAGTCCGTCTGGGTCACCTTGTTCAGGCCGCGCGGGGAGTCGGGGTCGATGCCCAGCCTCCTGGCCAGCGCCTCGGTCAGCAGCTGGCCGGGCACGATCAGGCCCATCGGCGCCACCCACTCGGGCAGGTCGGGGCCGTTCAGCGCGGCGGTGCCCGCCTTGGCGAGAGCCGTACCGCCGCCGATCGTGAAGGCCGCGGCGCCCGCGGCGACCACCCGCTCGGCCAGCGCGACCGTGCCGGGCAGCGTGGGGCTGTTCTCCGCGGCGACCAGCAGCGCGGGGGTGTCGGCGTCGACCACGGCGATCGGACCGTGCAGCAGGTCGGCGTAGGACAGGCCCATGGCGTGCAGGTAGCAGGCCTCCTTGAGCTTGAGCGCGGTCTCGAGCGCGGTGGAGAAGGCCAGGCCGCGGCCGGAGACCACGACGCCGGGCTTGTCTGCCAGGCCTTCGACGACGGCCTCGAGGTCGCCGGGCTCGGCGATCAGCCGCTCGACCGCGTCGGGGACGCGCTGCAGGTCGTTCTCGTCCACGTCGGCGCCCAGGCCGATGGCCAGCACCGCGAGCGCGGCCAGCTGCGTGGTGTAGGTCTTGGTCGCCGGAACCGCCTTCTCCTCGCCGGCCAGCGTGCACAGCGCCAGGTCGGCGGCGGCCGCGAGCGGGCTGTCGGGTCCGCCGTTGGTGACGCCCACGGTCTTGGCGCCGCAGTCGCGCGCCCACTCCAGCGTCTCGACGATCTCCTCGGTCCTGCCCGACTGGGAGATCGCCACGGCCAGCACGCCGTCGAGGTCGAGCTTGCGCTTGTAGGTGGTGGCGATGGAGGGCGCCGCGAGCGCGGCCAGGCGGCCCGCGTGTGATTCCACCAGGTAGCGGCCGTAGACTGCGGCATTGTCGGAAGTGCCACGCGCGATGAACAGCAGTTGCCGGGCCTCGCCCGCGAGCGCCTTCACCTCGCCGACCCTAGGGAGCAGCGAGTCGAGGGTCGCCCGCAGCGCCGCTGGCTGCTCAGCGATCTCGCTGCGCATCTTGGTGGTCATCTCGCCCCTATCACTTGACTCTCATTTCCGGCATGTGGTCTAGTCCGGACTAGACCAGTACGAACCATAGCCCATCGCTTAGGTCAGATCGAGGGGAGGATCCGTGGCGCACATCGATCCGGACAGCCCGGTGCCCAAGTACTTCCAGCTACGCGAGATCCTGCTGGACCTCATCGACAGCAACGAGCTCAACATAGGTGCCGCCATCCCGTCCGAGCGCGAACTCTGTCAGCGCTTCGGCCTGTCAAGGATGACGGTACGGCAGGCGGTCGACCACCTGGTGTCCGAGGGGCGCCTGCACCGGGTGCCCGGCAAGGGCACCTTCGTGGCCCGACCCAAGATCGAGCTGGCGCTCCAGCTCACCTCGTTCACCGACGACATGCGCGCCCGCGGCATGGAGCCCGGCTCGCGCGACCTCGACCGCAGGATCGTGCGCGCCAGCGCCCACCTGGCCAAGGAGCTGGGCATCCAGCCGGGCGAGGAGGTCCACTTCATCGAGCGGCTGCGGACCGCCGACGGCGAGCCGCTGTCGATCGAGCGGGCACACATCCCGGTCAAGCTCGCCCCCGATCTCGCTGACCACGACTTGTCCGACAAATCACTGTATGAGCTGCTGGAGAGCAGGTACGGGCTCGTCATGGACGCCGGGGAGCTCACCATCGACGGCGGCATCGCCGATCCCAGCGACGCCGACCTGCTCAAGCTCCCGCGCGGCGGCGCCGTACTGCTGCTGCAGCGAAGATCCTTCTCGGGTGGCGTGTGCGCGGAACTCGGGGTGTCCACCTATCGCGCGGACCGCTACCAGCTGCGCACAATTCTGGAAATGCCCGCAAGACGGGGCTGAGGTACTCCCCGGAGGAAAGGCCCGGTGAACGAGACCACCGCATCGTCCCCCGCGCGGTTAGGCCGGTTCCTTCCGCGCGTGATGAACGTGCTCCAGCGGCTCGGCCGCTCGCTGATGCTGCCCATCGCCGCGCTCCCCGCGGCCGCGCTGCTGCTGCGCTTCGGCCAGGACGACATGCTGGGCTCCAACGGCCCCGCGCCCGGCGGCCTGGCCGACGTGGCCGGGTTCGAGTGGCTCAGGAACGTCGCGCCGGTGGTCGAGGCCGCCGGCAAGGCACTGTTCGACAACCTGCCGCTGCTGTTCGCGGTGGGCGTCGCGATCGGCTTCGCGCGCAAGTCCGACGGCTCGACGGCGCTTGCCGCGGTGGTCGGCTACCTCGTCTTCGACCGCGTCACCAAGGTCATGTTCGCCGGCTCGGCCATCCACGACCGTGTCCTGATCACCAAGGTGGACGCCGGCGGCCTCACCAGAGTCATCGAGTACGGCCAGCAGAACGAGACCAAGGTCCTCGGCGGCATCCTGATCGGGCTGGTCACGGCCGTTCTCTGGCAGCGCTTCTACCGGATCAAGCTGCCCTCGTGGCTGGCCTTCTTCGGCGGGCGCCGATTCGTGCCCCTGATCACCTCGATCGTGGCGCTGCTGCTCGGCGTGCTGATCGGCTGGATCTGGCCCACGCTCGGCCAGTGGATCAGCCACGCGGGCGAGGGGCTGGCCAACCTGGGGCCGCTCGGCGCCGGGCTCTACGGGCTGGCCAACCGGCTGCTGATCCCGTTCGGGCTGCACCACTTCGTGAACTCCATCGTCTGGCAGGTCGTGCCGCAGTGCTCGGTGGGCGGGCGCGTCCTGGGCGGCGACCAGAACTGCTACTTCGCGGGCGCCGAGCACTCCGGGCAGTTCATGGCCGGGTTCTTCCCCGTGATGATGTTCGGGCTGCCGGCGGCCGCGCTGGCCATGTGGCGGGCGGCCCCCAAGCATCGGCGGCGCACCGTGGGCGGCATCATGCTGTCCGCGGCGCTGGCCTCCTTCGTCACCGGGGTCACCGAGCCGATCGAGTTCGCGTTCATCTTCGTCGCGCCGCTGCTGTTCGCGGTCCACGCCCTGCTGACCGGGCTCTCCATGGGGCTGACGGCGCTGATCGGCGGGCAGTTGGGGTTCGGCTTCTCCGGCGGGGCGCTGGACATGCTGCTGAACGCCAGCAAACCGAACACGCACAACCTCTTAGGCATCCTGATAATCGGCGTCATATACGGATTTGTCTACTATGTCGTGTTCAGTTTCCTGATCCGGCGGCTGAACATCATGACGCCAGGGCGCGAGCCGGAACCCGACGTGGATTCCGGCGAAGGTTAGGATCCCGCTATCCCCCGGTGATCTCGCTCGGCCGGGGGGAACGGGTACATGAGCAGCGCGAGCGCCGAGGGCGGCGCGTCGATCTGGGCCTCGACCTTCGCGGTGCTGCAACGGATCGGCCGCTCGCTCATGATGCCCATCGCCGTGCTGCCCGCCGCCGGACTGCTGCTCCGCTTCGGCCAGGACGACCTGCTGGGCAAGGACGGCCTCGGCGCCATCTGGCCGTGGCTCCTTCCCGTGGCCCAGGTGCTGGCCGCCGCCGGCGGCGCGCTCTTCGACAACCTGCCGGTCCTGTTCGCCATCGGCGTCTCGATCGGCTTCGCCCGCAAGTCCGACGGGTCCACCGCGCTGGCCGCGCTCGCCGGATACCTGGTCTTCGACCGCGTCAGCCGTACGCTCTTCTACGCCGCGGGGCACGGCGCGGTCTACGACAAAGTGGTGATCGTCACGACGGTCAACGGCAGCCCCAGCCCACAGCTCGACCTCGGCGTGCAGAACCCCACCGGCGTGCTCGGCGGGATCATCATCGGGCTGGTGGCGGCCGTCCTGTGGGAACGCTTCTACCGGATCAAGCTGCCCGCGTGGCTGGCCTTCTTCGGCGGGCGGCGCTTCGTGCCCATCGTGACCTCGTTCGCGGCGATGCTGCTCGGCGTGGTGTTCGGCCTGCTGTGGCGGCCCGTCGGCGACTGGCTGACGAGCGCGGGCGACTGGCTGTCGGCCCACGGCACGCCCGGCGCCGGCATCTACGGCGTGGCCAACCGGCTGCTCATCCCCATCGGCCTGCACCACTTCCTGAACACGATCGTCTGGTTCACGCTGCCCTCCTGCACCGCCGGCGTGAACGGCGCCACGCGCGACGCCGCGGGCGACCTCAACTGCTACTTCGCCGGGGAGCAGGGGGCGGGCATCTTCATGACCGGGTTCTTCCCCGTGATGATGTTCGGCCTGCTCGGCGCGGCCATCGCCATCTGGCGAGCCGCCCCGCCGCACAAGCGCAAGACCGTCGGCGGCCTCATGCTCTCGGCCGGGCTCACGGCCTTCGTCACCGGGATCACGGAGCCGATCGAGTTCGCGTTCATCTTCGTGGCGCCGCTGCTGTTCGCCGTCCACGCCCTGCTCACGGGCCTGTCGATGGCCCTGATGTCCGAGTTCGGCGCCCGCCTGGGGTTCACCTTCTCGGCCGGGGCCATCGACATGCTCCTGAACGCCGGCAAGTCCAACACCCATCGGCTCGGGCTCATCCTCGCCTTCGGCGCGCTCTACTTCGTCGTCTACTACGCCCTGTTCTCCTTCTTGATCCGCAAACTCGACATCCCCACTCCCGGCCGCGAGCCCGAAGAAACCTGACCCTTCCGCACCGCCCGTAAGGCGTACTCCCAAGATCCGGAATCGCGATGGAACCGGGCGGAGAGGGATCCAGCTTGAGGCGATCTTCTTCACAAGCCGGGGTGAATGGGCACGCAAATCAAAGAAGTTGGCGTCCGATGTATCTGCAGGCCGGGCCGAAACCTCCTTATACCGTCCTTCTCCCCCTACTCCCGGAGGGCCCATGACCCCGCACCCCAACCTCCCCCACCCCAGTCCAACCGTCCCCACCAAGTACGGCGCCACCCCCTCCCACCCCACGCCGAACGTCTCCGCCCCCACCTCACAACCCAGGCACAGCGCCTCCCCCGCCTCTTCACACCACACGCCCAGCGTCCCCGCCACCGCCTCGCAGCCCAAGCCGAGCGTCCAAGCCCCATCGCAGTCCAGGCACGGAGCCTCCCCGGGCTCCTCGCAGCCCAGGCTCGGTGTCTCCACCGGCTCGGAGCCTCCCTACGACGATGAGCATCGTGACGAGCATCGCCCGCAGATCCAGGGATCCCTGGCGCTCGACCCTCGGCCCATGGTCTGGGGACCGCGCGGCGCTCTGCCGGACGAGCGGAAGCTCCGCCGCCTGGCCCAGGCGCTCGCCGAGGTGCTCTCAGGCAGGCGCCCACCGGAGACGGTCGCCGACCGCCTCACCGAACGCGCCTACCGCGAGCTCGTCCGGGCGGGCCGCATGATCGACACCCGCCGCCCACCCTGGGTCGGCGTCCCCCACGTCAAGGAGCCCCGCGACGGCGCCATCGAAATGTGCGCCCTGGTCAACTGCGGCGAACGCCACCACGTCCTGGCCCTACGCCTGGAACGCCGCGGCATCCAGTGGCTCTGCACCGACTTCGAAACCGCCTGACCCGTGGGGCTCCGCCCCGCGCGGAGCCCCACTCCACCACTGCGCACCCGCCCGCACGACTTTGTCCGCCCGCAAGCCCGCACCACTGCGCACCCCACCCGCGCGGCCCTACCCGCCCCGCTCGCCCGCACCGCTGCGCATCCCACCCGCGCGGCCCTACCCGCCCGCTCACCCCGCTCTACGTCCCGCCTGCGCGGCTTGCCTGCCCGCTCGCCACGGCGTGCTCTGCGCCACGACGCGCCCCGGTCGACGTGCCGACCGTGGCGGCTTCCAGCGAGGCCGGTTCCGTCAGTGCACTTCCGGAAACCACGTGTCGAGCGCCTGCCAGAGCGCGGGCGGATGGAGGTCTTCGCCCGGCCCGGCGGCCCAGGCGATCACGCCGTCGGGTCGGAGTAGGACGGCGGCGAGCCGCTCGTCGCCCAGTGCCACGATCGGGATGGCATCGACCCGGCCTCCGGTGTTGATCTGCTTGGCCTCGGGGTGGAGCAGCAGTGGTCGCCCGCCGGCGGCGAGTTCGTCGAGCGGGGCAGTGGCGTCGATCGTCAGCGGTGGGCAGTGCACGCCGACGGCCGGGTGGGTGGCGAGGTAGGGCAGCGGGTAGCGATGGGTGACGCCGGACAGCACCCGGCTGAGATGGCGGTTGACCTCTGGCAGGTCCATCAGGTCGCTCATGAGGTCACGCAGCGCATCCACGTGCGGGCCCGGCGCGAGCAGAGCCGACTGTGCCCGGGTGTTGTGCAGGACCGCGGCACCGACCGGATGCCGCTCGGCGGTGTAGGTGTCCAGCAGTCCGTCGGGCGCCGCGCCGCGGACGGCCGCGGCGAGCTTCCAGCCCAGGTTCATCGCGTCCATGAGCCCGAGGTTGAGTCCCTGTCCCCCGTTCGGGGAGTGCACGTGGGCGGCGTCGCCGGCCAGCAGGGTTCGGCCGCGCCGGTAGGCGTCGGCCTGGCGGGCCTGGTCGGTGAAGCGAAGGCCGCCGTGGAACGCGGCGAAGGCGACGTCCACTCCCGCGACGCGGCGGACACTGTCGCGTACCTCTTCAGCCGAAAGCGGCGACGACCGGTCGGGGGTGGTGTCGGCGAAGTCGAAGGTCGCGATCACCCCGTCGTCGTGGAACAGCGTGCCGCCTGCTAGCCGGCCGGGCGGTGGCAGCAGGTCGGGGTCTCGCACCTCGGCGTGCGCGTAGCGGACCGTCATCAGGGGTGGTGTCCCCGGGAAGCCGAACCCGGCGAACTTTCTGATGGCACTGTGGCCGCCGTCGCAGCCCACCACGTACCCCGCGGTGAGTGGTCGCGTGGTTGTCGGTGACTCGATGGTGAGGGTGACCTCGTCCGGCCCGTCGCGCCAGCCGGTTACGGTGCATCCGTAATGGACCTGCACGCCGAGACCGCTCAAGTGCTCGCGTAGCAGGCGCTCCAGCGCCGGCTGCCCGATCAGCGCGCCTCGGCGCCCCGGATCGGCCACGTCCGGGTCGATCTTGTGAATCCACGCGAAGTGGGTCTTGGTGGTGCCGTGGTCGCGGGCCAGCGCCCGCAGGCCCTGCTCGTGCTCGCGATCAAGCTCCGCCCCGAGACCGCGGCGGCGCAGCGCCTCCGCCGCCAGCACCCCGATACCGCGGGCCTTGGGCTGCTCAGCCGGAGCGGCCAGCCTCTCCACCACGAGCGGGCGTACCCCCGCAATCGCGAGCTCCGCAGCGAGCAGCAGCCCCACCGGCCCAGCACCCACCACGACGACCTCAGCGTCCATGACAACACCCTCCCGAATACAAGACGAGACCGTCTCGTCTTGTCTCGACGAACGATAACGAGACGAGACGGTCTCGTCTAGTCATGGCGTAGGATGTCCCTCGTGACCGGAGTTCCGTCCCAGGCGAAAAGACAGGCGATCCTGGACGCCGCCACCGCAGCGTTCCTCCGATCTGGGTACGCGGCGAGTGTCGACGACATCGCCGACGCGGCCGGCGTGGGCAAGCAGACCGTGTATCGCCACTTCGGCGACAAGCAGGCGCTGTTCCTCGCGGCCTTGGCCGCCGCCCGTGACGTGGTCGACGGCAGGAAGGCAGCCGCCGCACGGGATACCGGCGACCCGACGCAGGACCTGACCCGGATGGGCGAGCAGATCCTCACGACGGCGCTCTCCCCGACCGTGGCCGCGCTGCACCGCCTCACCATCGCCGAGATCGGTAACCATCCCGAACTGAGCCGCCAGTGGGGTGACTCCGCCGCCCCCTACCTGGACGAGCAACTGACCGACTACCTGCGTCATTGCCAGACCGCCGGCGTACTGGACGTGCCCGACCCGGCCCGGACCGCCCGCCAGTTCGCCTACCTGTTGATCACAGAGGGTCGAGTGGCCAGCGTCTACGGCACGAAGACCCTAACCGCCCGGCAACGCCACAACATCGCCGCCGAGACCGCCGACCTCATCGTCCGAGCCCATCGCCTGTCCTGAAACCGCGGCGACCGAATCGGCGGCGAGCCGGTCGCCCCTTCTTCCGCGCTACACCCACCGCCCGTCGCGCGCTCCCCTCCGCCGCGCGTCTCAGCCTCCGCACCACACACCCACCGCGTGCCGAGCGCCTTCCCTGCGGGCTACAACCCAACGCCCGTCGCACATTCCTCTCCACCGCGCGCCGGGCGTCCCACCCTTGCCGCGCCCACAACTCGCCATACAGGTGTGCGGGAGCGAGGGGTGTCAGGAGGTGGGGCCGAGGGCGGTGGTGGGTGGGGTGGTGGTGGGTGGGGTGGTGGGGCGGGGGTCCTTCAGTTCGATGAAGAGGGCGTGGGAGGGGGTGTCGCCGATGTTCTCGCCCGCGTGTTCCTGGGCGTCGAGCCAGCGGACCTGGCCGGGCTCGAGTTTGACCTCCACCTGGCGGCCGCCCGCCGTGAGGCGTCGGGTGAAGGAGGCCAGGGGGTACATGACCGTGTCCGGGTGGCGGTGCGGAGCCGTACGGTCGCCTGGCACGTCGCGGTATTCGAGGACCCGCACCCGGTCGTTCTCGAAGAGCACGTGGTAGAGCTCGGGGTTGGTCACTGCGGGATCGTGGCTCATGGCATCCTCCGTAGCTACATGGGACGAGAGTACCATGATGGGCATGGCCGTACCATATGAGGCGACAGGCAGGACCCGGCAGAAGGCGCGGACCAGGGAGGCGCTGGTGGCGGCCGCGCGGGAGCTGCTGGCGGGGGGTGTGGAGCCGACCGTGGAGGAGGCCGCGGCGGCGGCCGAGATCTCCCGGACCACGGCCTACCGGTATTTCCCCAACCAGAGAACCCTGATCATGGCCGCGCATCCTGAGGTCGGCCAGCGGTCGCTTCTGCCCGAGGACGCGCCCTCTGATCCCGAGGCCAGGCTCGAGCTGGCGATGCGCGAGTTCACCAGGACGACGCTCGAATGGGAGCCTCAGCTGCGCGCGTCCCTGCGTATGTCCCTGGAGCCGGGTGCCGCCCAGCCGGTGCTCCGTGGCGGACGTGCCATCGGCTGGATCGAGGACGCCCTCGAGCCCCTGCGCGACCGGCTCGACGTGCACCGCCTGGCTGTCGCGATCCGCTCGGCCACGGGGATCGAGTCGCTGGTCTGGCTCACCGACATCGCCGGCGCCACCCGCGAGGAGGCCGTCGACCTCATGTGCTGGACCGCCCGCGCCCTCCTCCGCACCGCCCTCGCCGACCCCCCTCCCCCGTAACCCCGACTCACCGTACGAGGGAAGCCGCACGAGGGAAGTCGCGTGGGAAAGCGGAAGCCCCCGCTCCCGAGCTGGGAGCGGGGGCTTCCGGGAACGGCTAGGCCGTCTGGGCGTTCTTCGGGTCGCCGTGGCAGCGCTTGTACTTCTTGCCCGACCCGCACGGGCAGGGCGCGTTGCGCTCGACGTTGCCGTAGGCGGCGCGCTCCGCGGAGGTGGTGCGGACGCTCCTGTGCTCGACCTCGCCCTGCTCGCCGGGCGCGGAGTACTCGAGCTCGGCGGGACGCTCGGGCCCGCGCAGGCCGCGGGCGATGATGGAGCGGGTCTCCGCCATCATCGCGTCCTCTTCCTCGACGATCGGGTTCTCCTGAACCTCGACCTCGATGTTGTAGAGGAAGCCGACCGAGTCCTCCTTGATGCCCTCGAGCATCGCGGCGAACATCTCGAAGCCCTCGCGCTGGTACTCGATCTGCGGGTCCTTCTGCGCGTAGGCCCGCATGCCGATGCCCTCGCGCAGGTAGTCCATCTCGTAGAGGTGCTCACGCCACTTGCGGTCGAGGACCGACAGGATCACGCGGCGCTCGAACTCGCGCATGGCCTCGGGGCCGAGCTCCTCCTCGCGGCGGTCGTAGGCGGCCAGCGCGTCGGCCTTGATCTTCTCGGCGATGAGCTCGGCGGTGAGCGACTCGCGGCTGCCCGCCTCCTCGACGAGGTTGTCGATCGTGGTCGAGACCGGGTAGAGCTCGCCGAAGGCCTTCCACAGCTTGTCGAGGTCCCACTCCTCGGCGAAGCCCTCGGCGGTGGCGCCGTCGACGTAGCCGTCGATGACGTCGGTGACGAAGCCCCGCACCTGCTCGTGCAGGTCGGCGCCCTCCAGCACGCGCAGGCGCTCGGCGTAGATGACCTTGCGCTGGCGGTTCATCACCTCGTCGTACTTGAGAACTTCCTTGCGGATCTCGAAGTTCTGCTGCTCGACCTGGTGCTGGGCGGAGGCGATGGCCTTGGAGACGATGCCGGACTCGATCGGCTGCTCGTCGGGGATGTTGAGCCTGGTCATGATCATCTCGACGCGGGCCGAGTTGAACAGGCGCATCAGGTCGTCGCCGAGCGAGAGGTAGAAGCGCGACTCGCCGGGGTCGCCCTGACGGCCGGAGCGGCCGCGCAGCTGGTTGTCGATGCGGCGCGACTCGTGGCGCTCGGTGCCGAGCACGTACAGGCCGCCGAGCTCGGTGACCTCGTCGTGCTCCGCCTTGACCGCCGACTTCGCCTTCTCCAGCGTCTCCGGCCAGGCCTTCTCGTACTCCTCCGGAGTATCGATCGGGTCGAGGCCGCGGTTGCGCAGCTCGAGGTCGGCGCGGAACTCAGGGTTGCCGCCGAGCATGATGTCGGTGCCTCGACCGGCCATGTTGGTGGCGACCGTGACGGCGGCCTTACGGCCGGCCTCGGCGACGATCGTGGCCTCACGGGCGTGGTTCTTGGCGTTGAGCACCTCGTGCGGGACGCCGCGGCGCTTGAGGGCCTTCGACAGCCGCTCGGACTTCTCCACCGAGGTGGTACCGACCAGGACCGGCTGGCCCTTCTCGTAGCGCTCCTTGATGTCCTCGACGACCGCGTTGAACTTGGCGTCCTCCGTCTTGTAGACGACGTCGGCCTGGTCCTTGCGGATCATCGGCATGTTCGTCGGGATCGGGACGACGCCCAGCTTGTAGGTCTGGTGGAACTCGTTGGCCTCGGTGACCGCGGTGCCGGTCATGCCGGACAGCTTGGTGTAGAGGCGGAAGTAGTTCTGCAGGGTGACCGTGGCGAGCGTCTGGTTCTCGTCCTTGATCGCCACGCTTTCCTTGGCCTCGATGGCCTGGTGCATGCCCTCGTTGTAGCGCCGGCCGTGCAGCACGCGGCCGGTGAACTCGTCGACGATGAGGACTTCTCCGTCGGAGACGATGTAGTCCTTGTCCTTCTTGAACAGCTCCTTGGCCTTCAGTGCGTTGTTCAGGAAGCCGACCAGGTGGGTGTGCTCGGGCTTGTAGAGGTTGTCGATGCCGAGCCAGTCCTCGACCTTCTCCACGCCGGCCTCGAGCACGCCGACGGTGCGCTTCTTCTCGTCGACGATGTAGTCGCCGGTGCTCTCCTCGCCCGGGTTCTTGGCCTCGACGCCGCGCCGCAACCTGGGGACGATCTTGGCGAACTCGGTGTACCACTTGCCGGACTGCTCGCCGGGGCCGGAGATGATCAGCGGCGTGCGGGCCTCGTCGATGAGGATGGAGTCGACCTCGTCCACGATCGCGAAGTGGTGGCCGCGCTGCACGCACTCCTCGAGCGACCAGGCCATGTTGTCGCGCAGGTAGTCGAAGCCGAACTCGTTGTTCGTGCCGTAGGTGATGTCGGCCTGGTACTGCTTGCGGCGCTCGTCGGGCTCCTGCCCGGAAAGGATCATGCCGACCTCGAGGCCGAGGAAGCGGTGGATGCGCCCCATGTTCTCGGCGCCGACCTGCACCAGGTAGTCGTTGGTGGTGACGACGTGGACGCCCTTGCCGGCCAGCGCGTTGAGATAGCTGGGCAACGTACAGGTCAGGGTCTTGCCCTCACCGGTCTTCATCTCGGAGATGTTGCCCATGTGGAGGTTGGCGCCGCCCATGATCTGCACGTCGAAGGGCCGCTGGCCGAGCACGCGGCGGGCGGCCTCGCGCACCGTCGCGAACGCCTCGGGAAGCAGATCGTCCAGACTTTCGCCATCGGCGAAGCGCTGTTTGAACTCGTCGGTCATCGCGCGCAGTTCGGCGTCGGTCAGGCCCGTGAAGTCGTCTTCAATGGAGTTGACCTGGTCTGCGATGCGCTTGAGTTTGCGCAGAGTCTTACCTTCGCCGGCACGCAGGATCTTGTCGAGAATGGCTGCCACTTTATGTAAAGCTCCTCGCAGGTCTACCCCGGCGGCGCCGCCAGGAGGAGAGGCCAAGACAAACTTCCCCGGTTGCCATCGTAGGCGGTTCCGCAACCAGACACAGCCAATGCGGCGCGACGACCGCATCCCCCTTCTGGGAGAATGGGCCGGTACATCGATCTCGCCCCCTTTGATGGATGAGCGGGAACACTGAAGGAGGACAGGCCATGGCAGGCGGGCACAACCTGGGCAGCCACGGCGGCCGTGCGTCATCGTGGCTCGCGGTCACCGTCATGCTGGCAGGCTTCACCGTGGGCGGCGTCGGACTGACGATCACCAACTGGGCGCTCATCTGGATCGGCATCGGGGTGTTCATCGTGGGCGGAATCCTCGCCCTGGTCTTCGACATCTTCACCGACGTCGTGATCGACGCGCCGCGGGTGGGCATGTCCACAGAAGATCACCGATAACGACCTCCTGACGGCGGGCACCGATTTCTTGTCGGTGGCCGCCGTTAGCATTTCCGGCATGCTTCGCCGTACATCAAAAGCGACATGACGGATCTGACCGCCGACGAGGCGAGAAAGATCATTCTTCGTGCGCAGGGATTGGTCGGCGCGGACGGGCGGCGCGGCGGCGTGCACGCGATGCTGCGCAGGCTCGGCGCCGTCCAGCTCGACACGATCTCGGTGCTCGCCCGCTCCCACGAGCTGGTCTCCTACGCGCGGCTCGGCGCGGTGACCCGGCCCAAGGTCGAGCGCGCCTACTGGCACAATCCCGCCCAGAGCTTCGAGTACTGGTGCCACGCGGCCTGCATCCTGCCGATCGAGCACTGGCCGCTGTACTCCTTCCGCCGCCGTGCCTTCCGCGAGCGCCGCTACCGCTGGCACGAGGTGCCCGACCACGTCGACAAGCTGCTCCAGCAGGTGCGCGACGAGGGCCCGCTGACCACCGCCGACGTCGGCGGCGGCAAGAAGGGCGGCCCGTGGTGGGACTGGTCCGACAACAAGATCGGGCTGGAGTGGCTGCTCGACATCGGCGAGATCGCCTGCACCCGCCGCGTCGGCTGGCGCCGCGTCTACGACCTGGCCGAGCGCGTGGTCCCCGCCGACCTGCTGGCCGAGGACCTCACCGACGAGGAGTGCATCGTACGGCTGGCCAGGATCGCCGGCGTGGCGCTCGGCGTGGCCACCCGAGGCGACCTCGTGGACTTCATCCGGGTCAAGGGCCGCCACGCCGAGCTCCTCGACAAGGTGCTCGCCGGCGGCGCGGCCGGGCTGGTGCCCGTGCACGTGGCGGGCTGGCCGGGCAAGGCGCCGAACGCCTGGGCGGCCCCCGAGGCGCTGGCCGAGGTGCCGCGCGGGCGGCACAGGACCACGCTGGTCTCGCCGTTCGACTCGCTGATCTGGCACAGGGGGCGCACCGAGCGCGCCTTCGGCTTCGCCTACACGCTGGAGCTGTACGTGCCCAGGCACAAGCGGGTGCACGGCTACTTCACGATGCCGGTGCTGGCCGGCGGGCGCCTGATCGGGCGCGTCGACCCGGCCCGCGAGGGCGGCACGCTGGTGGCCAGGCAGGTGAGCCTGGAGCCAGGGCTGTCGCCCGCCAGGTGGGGTCCGGCGGTCGGCGACGCGCTCAGGGAGGCGGCCGAGTGGGTCGGCTGCGATTCCGTGCGCGTCGAGCGCGCAGAGCCCGCGCTGGCCTCGGCCATCCTCTCGGCGACCGTGTAGCCGTCCCGCGCCGGGGCCGGGTGCGGGGATCGCCCGCTCCGGCGGCCACGGTCGGGCGGCGTCAGGTGATCTCGAGCATCCGCTCCCGCACCGCGTAGACCACGGCCTCCATGCGGGAGTGGAGCTGGAGCTTGTCCAGGATGTTGCGGACGTGGTTCTTGACGGTGTTCTCGGAGATGAACAGCTGCTTGGCGATCTCGCGGTTGTTCATCCCCTTGGCCACCAGCCGCAGCACCTCCATCTCCCGGTCGGTGAGCCGCGGCACGGGCAGCTGCGGCGGCCGTTCGGCCTCCTTGCGGCTCATGTTCGCGAACTCGGTGATGAGCTTGGCCGCCATGGCCGGGTTGATGAGCGACTGGCCCTCGTGCACGCCGCGCACGGCGGCGGGCACGTCGTTGATCTGGACGTCCTTCAGCAGGTAACCGGTGGCGCCCGCCTTGATCGCCTCGAAGAGGTCCTCTTCCTCGTCGCTCACCGTCAGCATGATGATCCGCGTGCTCGGCACCGAGGCCTTGATGCCCTTCGCTGCCTCGATGCCGTCCTGGCGCGGCATGCGCACGTCCATCAGCGCCACGTCGGGCATGAGACGGTCGGCCAGTTCGACCGCCTCCTGCCCGTCGCTCGCCTCGCCGACCACCTCGATGTCGTCCTCGGCCGCCAGTGCCAAGGCCAGGCTGCGCCTGATCAGCTCGTGGTCGTCCACGATCAGGACGCGGATGGGTTCGTTGTCAGACGCGCGGGGCTCGCCGGACTCCGTCACGGGGCATCCTCCATCGACCTCGTGACAGCCTTCTCGTTTCGCTCGCTCACTATCGCCTGACTGAGCTCGCTCACGTCTCCTCCTCGTCGGGGGCCCAGAGCCGTTGAACCGCCATGATGGCACGGGTACGGCGGTCCTCGGGTGGTCGAGAAGATCTTCTTCTACGGCGATCAGGGCTCTACGAGCCGCAACACCCCGTAGTTGTAGCCGCGCCGGTTGTACACGACGCTCGGCTGGCCGCTCTCCTTGTCACGGAAGAGGTAGAAATCGTGCCCGACCAGCTCCATCTCGAGTAGAGCCTGGTCGATGGTCATGGGTTCCGCTTTGTGGAACTTCTCCCTGACGACGAGGGGCCCTTCGCCGTCCATCGCGATGGGGACGATGTCGTCGTACTGCGTGTCGTCGGGCAGGTTGTCCTCTTCGGACTCGGCCGGTACGGGGACTCGGGCGGCCGGCGGGGTCAGGTCGACGACGTCGGGGAGCGACGCGGTGATCTCTGCCACCGAGGGCGGGCAGTGGTTGCCATGGTGCACCTTGCGCCTGTCGGCCAGCCGCCTGAGGCGGCCTTCCAGTTTGTCGAGGGCGATGTCGAGGGCTACGAATCGGTCGTCGGCGGAGGCCTCCGCACGGATGGCGGGGCCACGAGAGTGAATGGTCAGCTCGACCCGCTCGCGCTGGTCGGCGAGGCGGGGATTGCGCTCCTTCGACACCTCCACATCGACTCGAATGAGCTTGTTGTCCAGACGCTCGATCCTGGCCAGCTTGGTCGTCACCTGGTCTCGGAACCGGTCGCTCACTCCTGTGTGCCGGCCCTTGACGATGATGTCCATGCAACAGCCCCCCTTCGTCTAACGACTGAGCAAGAGCGCCCGACGAGGTGCGTGCCGGGCGGGGTCCTCTGTCTGCCTTTCTGCCACCGTTCCCCTCTTCCGACACGCGATCACCGGGAACTTCGAGGGCACCCGTCCGGCCGACCTGGTCTTCGACCCCACATCCGCCTGCTGAGGATTTCGCGGCTCTGTTGCCACTACTGCCCTTCTCTCCTGACGGGGGACATCTGGACCCCCGGGAAGGCAGGACTTACCCCTAAGCCGCACCGTGATCGGTCGACAAAGAGTCGCCTTACGTGGACCGTTTTGCCTGCGGCTGGCATCGGCTAGCAGAGCCGGGAGCCCCGGCTCTGCGCAACCACGGACCCGAACGGGTGCCATGTCAGAACGCTATCCGCATCCAGGGCGAATGTCAGCCGCGAGATCGGTCAAAGGATCACTTTCCGTGATTTTCTCCGGCCTTATCGGGTGTACGGATGCCCTATTTAGGGGAGCGGCATCCCTTATCGAGGCGTCTCTCCGGAGTGCTGAGCTGCCCTTCCCGCCCCGTCAAGCCACGAAGGTGTGGCCCCCGGGTGAGTCCGAGACTTGGGCGTGACTTTACTCAGCGTGATCTCCATCACCTGCAAGATCTTCGGCGTGTCGCGGCGACGGTGACCGCGGCCGGGACGGCGAAACCGGCCACCCGCAGCGCCCTGGCACCCTCGGCCAGAGTGGCCCCTGTGGTCACGATGTCGTCCACGAGGACCGCAGGACGCCCGTGAGCGCCGCGCAAGGCGGGGGCGACTCTCAGTGAGGAGGCGAGGTTGGCGGCCCTCTGCGTGGCGCTCAGGCCCGCCTGATCGGCGACCCGCCGCACCTGCTCCAGCACCGGCAGCACCGCCACGTCCCACCCCAGCCCCCGCAGCCGCCGTACGGCCAGCCGCGCCACCCGCCCCACCGGATCGTGCCCCCGCCCCCGGGAGGCCCGCCGGGAACTGGGCACGGGCACCAGCCACACGCCCCCGCACGGGACGGCCCTGGCCAGCGTGTAGGCCAGCGCGTCGGCGAGCGGACCGGCAAGCGCCGACTCGCCGCGCTCCTTGTAGGCCACCACGGCCCTGCGCAACGGCCCCTCGTAGGCGGCGGCCGACCAGCACGGGGGCAGCCCGGGCGGGCCGGGCACCGGCGTGCGGACCGCGGGCTCGACGACCAGGCACGCCTGGCACAGCCGCGCGCCGGAGGAGCCGCAGCCCACGCACGACTGCGGCACGACGAGATCGAGGAGGGCGCCGAGCACCGGCCAAGCATGCCGGGCGGCACCGACAATCACCCGAGGGCGAAGACCGGCGCGGTCCCGTTGACCGGATCGTCCATCTTGCCTTCCCTGGTCAGCCTGAGCAGCTCCTTGCCGTCCAAGGTGCCGCCGAAGACGTTGTCGCCGGAGGCGGTGATGGAGCCGAGCCGGTTGTCCAGCGTGACCGTCTCGGTGGTCCCGTCGCCGACGTTGACCTCCTTGACGGTCCGCCCGCCCTTGCCTTTGACCAGCACGAGCAGGTGGACGCCGTCGCGCCAGGCCAGGTCGAGGATCTCCTCGCCGGGGCCCGCCTTGATCAGCGGCTGGACGTTGCCGAGCATCTCGTCGCCGTTGGTCAGCGCGCCGACCCTGACCTCCGACTTGCCCAGCAGGGCGGCCACGCGGACGCCGTCCCTGGCGATCCTGAGCTTCTTGACGTCGGCGTTGACCAGGTTGGGCGCGGAGACGCGGGCAGGCTGGCGCGCGCCGTTGGCGCAGGAGGCGTCGCAGCGCAGCACCGAGGCGCTGTGCGGGTCGTAGGTCCACAGCGTGCCGTCCCTGCTCCACGAGGGCGGGGTGAGGTCCTGGCCGGGGAACCACTGCTGCCAGCGGCCCTCGTCGGTGGTGCCCGTCACCCAGATGCCGCCCCTGGAGGTGGACCTGGCCGCGACGTAGTCGCCGCCCATGGAGACCGCGAAGCCGGTGGCGTCCGGGTTCTGCTGGCCCGCCGGGCCCCTGATGGGGGTGCCGTGCTTGAGGTCGCCGTCGAGCGCGTAGAGCGCGCCGCCGGCGGAGTAGTAGGGGAGGACCGCGGCGCCGCCGTCGAGCCAGTCGTTGAAGGAGGAGGGGCTGGAGGAGCTCAGCGGCTCGCCGTCCAGCTGGATCTCGATGCTGCGGCCGTTGGCCACCTGGTTGTTGTTCAGGCTGAAGCGCAGCTGGGCCTGGAGCCCGGCGAGCTTGTCGTCGTCGATGCCGAAGGGACCCGACAGGTTGATCACCACGCGGTCGTCGAGCGTGATCGACTCGATCTTGAAGTGATCGGGGAAGTAGTTCTGCACGGCGCCCTGCAGGGCCGGGGTCGGGCCCTTCAGCAGCCGGTCCACGATCGTGCGGGCGAAGCTCTCGGCCGGCCTGATGCGCAGCCACACCCGGTCGACGACCAGCCTGTCGGGGCTCATGGCCTGGCCGGGCGAGCCGTTGAGGTAGTAGAGGTTGGTGCCGCGGTAGGCCCGCTCGACGTCGGCCTGGGTCAGCAGCAGGCCCTGCTGCATCGACTTGACCCGCCAGCCCGAGGGCCCCTTGACCAGCGAGAAGGTGAAGTCCTTCTTCTCCGTCGACTGCATCGGCACGTACTGGTCCTGATCGGTGATGACCGCGACCGGCGTGGCCTTCAGCGTGGCGGTGGCCTCCTTGTCCTTGCCGCCGACCGAGACGACCGTGATGTCGTCCAGCTTGTCGATCACCGTCACCGCGGTGCCGGGCTTCCACGTGCGCTGCGCCTCGGGCGTCAGGTAGGACGGCAGCACCTTCGGGTCGTCAGGGTAGGCGGCCATCGCCGCCTGCAGGCCCTTGACCAGGTCGTTCTCGCTCCAGTTCGGCTGCGGCCGCACCGCCACCATCCGCTGGAACGGCTTGCTCATCGGGTCGCCGCCGCCGGCCTCCTCGATCTGGAAGGGACCGCCGACAGGGATCACCGCGCACGACGCGGTCGCCCACGCCGTCGCGGCCGCCATCGCCAGGGCGATCCCCAGCCGTCTAGTCCTCATGGACCACCCCGTCCATGGGCGCGGGCAGCAGCACGGGCGTCATGTGGCCGCGCCAGGTCCTGCGCATCTCCACCTCGGGCGGCACCAGCGACAGCGGCGAGCCCTTCAGGTCGGCGCCGGCGTTCCTGGGCAGCGTCAGCCGGAACTGCGAGCCGTCGCCGGGCTGGCCCCAGGCCTGCAGCCAGCCGCCGTGCAGCGTGGCGTCCTCGCGCGAGATGGCCAGCCCGAGGCCGGTGCCGCCGATGGTCCTGGCCCGCGACGGGTCGGCCCGCCAGAACCGGTCGAACACCATCGTGTCCTCGCCGGACTTCAGCCCGATGCCGTGGTCGCGCACGGCCACCGCCACGGCGTCCCTGTCGGTGCCCACGGTGACCACGACGTCCTTGCCCTCGCCGTGCTCGATCGCGTTGAACAGCAGGTTGCGCAGGATGCGCTCGACCCGCCGGTTGTCGATCTCGGCCATGCACGGCTCGTTGGGCAGCCTGAGCTCGAAGCGGGTGGAGTGCCGCTCGGCCAGCGCCTCGGAGTCGGCGATCGCGCGCAGCACCACGTCGCGCACGTCGGTGGAGTCGAGGTCGAGCGTGGCGGCGCCGGCGTCGTAGCGGCTGATCTCCAGCAGGTCGGCCAGCATCGACTCGAAGCGCTCCAGCTGGGCCTGCATGAGCTCGGCCGAGCGGGACGCCATCGGGTCGAAGTCCTCGCGGGCGTCGTAGAGCAGGTCGGCGGCCATCCGCACGGTCGTCAGCGGGGTGCGCAGCTCGTGCGAGACGTCGGAGACGAACTGCCGCTGCACCTGCGACAGCTCCTCCAGCTGGTGGATCTTCAGCGCCAGGTTGGCGGCCATCTCGTTGAACGAGGTCGCCAGGCGGGCCAGGTCGTCCTCGCCGCGCACCTTGAGCCGTTCGTCGAGCTTGCCGGCGGCCAGGCGCTCGGCGGCCTGGCGGGCCAGCCGTACGGGGGAGACGACCTGGCGGGTGACCAGGTAGGCGATGGCGGCCAGCAGCAGCACCAGGCCGAGGCCGACCACGACGATGGCCACGCGGACGTTGGAGAGCATCGCCTCTTCCTCCGTCAGCGGGAAGAAGTGGTAGACCTCGTAGTACTCGCCGTTGGGGGCCAGGATGATGGCGCCGATGACCACGGTGAGCTTGCCGGGGCTGCCGGGGAAGGCGATCGTCGTGCGGATGCCCTTGGGCTCGTAGTGCCCGAGCTGCGCCTGGCGGCCCAGGTCGCGCTGCAGGCTGAAGGGCACGTTCTCGGGCTGGACGCTGCCTGAGGCGCGCGAGCCGTCCGGCTTGGCCGGGTCGAAGATGAGCACCTCGTAGGGCTTCTTGGAGGTGCTCTCGCCCGAGCCGGTGATGGTGTCCATGGCCTCGTCGAGCGGGTCGACGGGGGTGGTCTTGCCGGGGTCGGCGGCCTTGGTGTCGTCAGGTTTCTGGGTGAGCGCGTCGGCGATCTTCACCCGGTCGGCGAAGGCCTGCTGGGCGGCCGACGACTGGCGCCCGTTGATGACCGACTTGTTGATCTGGTCCGACAGGAACACGCCCAGGACGACGACCACGGTCACGGAGATGACCAGGGTGCTGGTGACGACCTGGAGCTGCAGCGAGCGCCGCCACACGCGCCGGACCTTGCCGGCGGCACGGCGAGCCCGCCGGCGGACTCCGCCCAGGATCTGGCGGAACGTCCGTCGGCGTGATCGCTTGTCCTTCGTCGGGGGCATGACCCCGGCTAGGCCGGTCCTGCCTTGTAGCCCACACCCCGTACCGTGACCACGATCTCGGGGTGCTCGGGGTCCTTCTCGATCTTGGCGCGCAGGCGCTGGACGTGCACGTTGACCAGGCGGGTGTCGGCGGCGTGCCGGTAGCCCCAGACCTGCTCGAGCAGCACCTCACGGGTGAAGACCTGGCGCGGCTTGCGCGCCAGCGCGACCAGCAGGTCGAACTCGAGCGGCGTGAGGTTGATCGTCTCCTCGGCCCGCTTGACCGAGTGGCCCGCCACGTCGATCGTGATGTCGCCGATCTGCAGGATCTCGGGAGTCGGCTCATCGGTACGGCGCAGCCGCGCGCGCACCCTGGCCACCAGCTCCTTGGGCTTGAACGGCTTGACGATGTAGTCGTCGGCGCCCGACTCCAGGCCGAGCACGACGTCGATCGTGTCGCTCTTCGCCGTGAGCATGACGATCGGAACCCCCGACTCCGCCCTGATCCTGCGCGCCACGTCGATGCCGTCCGCCCCCGGCAGCATCAGGTCGAGCAGGACAAGATCCGGGCGTGTATCCCGGAAAGCGTCGAGGGCCTTGTCGCCGTCGGAGACGAAGGAAGGCTCGAACCCCTCTCCGCGCAACACGATGCCGAGCATCTCGGCGAGAGCGGCGTCGTCGTCGACGACCAGCACGCGACCTTTCATGGCCCCTCATTCGTTCTACGCATTGTGGGACATACCCGCACGATCGCTGAAGGTTACCCTTGCTTGGCTCATGGATGAGACATGAGGCCATCAAAAGGCGAATTTTAGACTCGTAGCGTCGTCCGCAATCTCAGTCTGCGGTAACCAAGCAACTTTCGGCCAGTTCCGTACGCGATCCTTGACCCGAAACGTCGGGGAATGCCGCCAAGATGCGCCGGTGAAACAGGCGGGCGACCCCATTGACCCGCCCACCATGCCAGGATTGGGATATGTCAGACGGTCACGGTTCCACGCCCGAGACGCCCCCAGGGTGGGCCACAGAGCAGCCCCCGCCGTACGGCGCCCCGCACGCGTCCCCGTGGACCGCGCCCGGTCAGGGGCCGCACCCGTCCCCCGGTTACCAACAGGGCCCCCCGCCGTACCAGTACCAGCAGCAGCAACAGCAGCCCTACCCGCCCTACGGCTACATGCCGCCGCCGCCCGCGCTGCGGCCGGGGATCATCCCGCTGCGCCCGCTCGGGCTCGGTGACATCCTCGACGGCACGATCAAGCTGATCCGCTCCAACCCCAAGGCCGTGCTCGGCCTGTCGACCATCGCCGCGCTGCTGGTGGCCGTCCCCGTCGCGATCGGGCAGGCGTTCTTCCTCGACAAGGTGGGCGCCGGCCTGACCAACCCGCAGCAGCTCGACACCGAGCTGTCCTACAGCGGCTTCCTGTCACAGTACGGCGGCGCCCTCATCTCCCAGGTCGTCAGCTTCATCGTGGTCACCCTGCTGACCGGCGTGCTGATGCGGATCCTGGGACGCGCCGTGTTCGGCGGCAACCTCACCGCCGGCGAGGCCTGGCGCCTGGCCAGGAGCCGGATGCCCGCGCTGTTCGGCCTGGTCGGGATGCTGACGGTGATCCTGCTCGCGCCGCTGGCCTTGATCATCCCGGTCTTCGTGCTGCTGTTCACGGCCGGCTCGTCGCCCGGCGCCATCGTGGGCACGGTCCTGCTGACGCTCGTCCTTTACATCGCCTACGTGCTGTTCTTCAACACCCGCTTCGCGCTGGCCGCGCCCGCCGTGGTGCTGGAGGGGCTGGGTCCGCTGCAGGCCATGCGCCGCTCGTGGAACCTGGTCAACGGCGACTTCTGGCGCGTGCTGGGCATCCTGTTCCTCACCTCGCTGCTCGCCGGCCTGGTCGGCGGCGTGCTCGGCTTCCCGTTCACGCTGGCGGGCACGTTCATCGGCATGCTCGGCGGCGGCGGGACCGGCGCGGCGATCCTGACGGCGATCCTCATCGCGGTCGGCGGCACGCTCAGCAACATGATCACGCTGCCGTTCGAGGCGGGCGTGTCAGGCCTGCTGTACGCCGACCGCCGGATGCGCAGCGAGGCCTTCGACCTGGTGCTGCAGACCGCGGCGATCGAGCAGCAGCGCCAGGGCTGGGTGCACGGCTCGGCCGACGAGCTGTGGCACCCGTCCAACGCCGCGCGACCGCCTTACGGCCCATGATCCCGATCGACCGCGACGAGGCCGCCAGAAGGGCGGCCGCGGAGCTGCTCAAGCCCGGCTACGAGAAGGAGCCGCTGCTCGACCAGCTCTGGCGGCGCTTCACCCAGTTCCTCGGCGACCTGATGGACGCCGCCGGCGGCAGCGGCACGACGGGCGGGATCATCGCCACCGTGGTGATCGTGCTCATCCTGCTCGCGGTCGTGGGGCTGGTGGTCTGGCGCCTGCGCACGACCTCGCGCAGGCACGCGACCGCGTCCGGCGGCCTGTACGGCGAGCGGACCATGACCGCCGCCGAGCACCGCCGGTCGGCAGAACGCCTGGCCGCCGAAGGACACTTCACCGAGGCGATCCAGGAGCGGCTGCGCGCGATCGCCCGCGACCTGGAGGAACGCGCCCTGGTCGACGGCATGCCCGGCAGGACGGCCGACGAGCTGGCGGCCGAGGCGGGCCGCGCGCTGCCGGCCTTCGCCGCCGAGCTGTCGGCGGCCGCGCGCACCTTCGACGACGTCAGCTACGGCGGCGTGCCCGGCACGGCCGAGGCCTACGCCACGCTGCGCGACCTCGACGAGCGCCTGCGCCAGGCCAGGCCGGTGCCCGTGGGGGCCACGGCATGAGCGTGAGCGCGCCGACCTCGCCCACGGCGCGGTCGATGTGGCGCTCGAGCAGGCTGGGCATCCTGCTCGGCGCGATCGTGGTGCTGGCCGCCGTGCTCGGGGTGCTGCTCGCCCCCGCCAAGCAGGCCTCGCGCCACCTCGACCCGGACGACGGCTCGCTGGCGGGCGCCAAGGCGCTTGCCCAGCTGCTGCGCGCCCGCGGCGTGACCGTGGACCGCGTGGAGTCGGTCGAGGCGGCGGCGGCCAAGCAGGCGCAGGGCGACCGGCTGCTGCTGCTCACCGCCGACGTCGACCTGACCGTGGCCGAGGCGAGGCGGCTGGCCGCGCTGCCGGGCGACCGGCTCATCGTGGGCGACGTGTTCGGTCTGGAGACGCTGGCCCCCGGCGTGCGCACGCAGGCGCGGCCGGTGCGCGACAGGTCCAGGGAGCCGGAGTGCGACCTGCCCGCGGTCAAGGCTGCGGGCAGCGCGTTCGTCGGCGGCCAGGTCTACCGGGCCGACCGCGGCTGCTACCCGGCGGACGAGGGCTACACGCTGATCACCGCGCCCACCGACACCGGCACGGCCACGCTCGTGGGCAGCGGCGAGTTCATGACCAATCAGCGCCTGGCCGAGGACGGCAACGCGGCACTGGCGATCAACCTGGCAGGGTCCAAGCCCGCGGTGACGTGGCTGGTCAACCCGCCCGTGCAGGAGCAGACGCAGGGCGAGCTGGCCGGCGAGGAGGGCAGGTCGCTCGGCGAGCTCGTCCCGCCGGGCATCCCGTGGGCGGTGCTGATGGGCTGCGTCGCGGTGCTGCTCGTGGCGTTCTGGCGGGGCAGGCGGCTCGGGCCCGTGGTGACCGAGCGGCTGCCGGTCGTGGTCAGGGCGGCCGAGACCGTCGAGGGCAGGGGGCGGCTCTACCGGGCCAGGCGGGCCAGGGAACGCGCGGCCGACCTGCTGCGGGCGGGCACGATCGACCGGCTCACCCCGCGGCTCGGGCTCGGGCCGGGAGCCGGCGGCCAGGAGATCGTGGCGGCGATCGCCGTACGGACCGGGCGGGACGCGCAGGAGGTCGGGGCCGCGCTGTACGGGCCGCCGCCCGCCGACGACGCCGGGCTGGTCGCCCTGGCCGGATAC
The DNA here is from genome assembly GCF_018531495.1 of Nonomuraea sediminis. Classification (GTDB taxonomy): domain Bacteria; phylum Actinomycetota; class Actinomycetes; order Streptosporangiales; family Streptosporangiaceae; genus Nonomuraea; species Nonomuraea sediminis. The sequence continues at coordinate 255,321 of NZ_JAHDTI010000004.1, read as the reverse complement.
CTGGACTTCATCGAGAGGATGGTCAGTGAACGTTGACGAGGGCCGGAGCGACGCGGCCAGGGACGCGCTCGGGGCGCTGCGCGCCGAGGTGGCCAAGGCGGTGGTCGGCCAGGACGCGGTGGTGACCGGGCTGGTCATCGCGCTGCTGTGCCGGGGGCACGTGCTGCTCGAGGGCGTGCCGGGCGTGGCCAAGACGCTGATGGTGCGGACGCTGTCGGCGGCGCTGTCGCTGCAGTTCAAGCGGGTGCAGTTCACGCCCGACCTGATGCCGGGCGACGTGACGGGGTCGCTCGTGTACGACGCGAAGACGGCCGAGTTCGAGTTCCGCGAGGGGCCGGTCTTCACGAACCTGCTGCTGGCCGACGAGATCAACCGCACGCCGCCGAAGACGCAGGCGGCCCTGCTCGAGGCCATGGAGGAGCGCCAGGTCAGCGTGGAGGGCGACGCGCGGCCACTACCCGACCCGTTCGTGGTGTGCGCGACGCAGAACCCCGTCGAGTACGAGGGCACCTACCAGCTCCCCGAGGCGCAGCTCGACCGGTTCCTGCTCAAGCTGACCGTGCCGCTCCCGCCCCGCGACCAGGAGATCGCGGTGCTCGACAGGCACGCGCGCGGCTTCGACCCGCGCGACCTGTCGGAGATCAAGCCGGTCGCGACCGCCGAGGACCTGGCGGCGGGCCGTGAGGCCGTCTCTCAGGTGCACGTGGCGCCCGAGGTCCTCGGCTACATCGTCGACGTCGGCCGCGCCACCAGGAACTCCCCCTCGCTGCAGCTCGGCGTCTCGCCGCGCGGCGCGACCGCGCTGCTGGCGGCGGCGCGGGCGTGGGCGTGGCTGTCCGGCCGCGGATACGTCACCCCCGACGACGTCAAGGCGCTGGCCAGGCCCGCGCTGCGGCACCGGGTGCAGCTCAGGCCCGAGGCGGAGCTGGAGGGCGCGACCGCCGACGGGCTGCTCGACGGCATACTGAACTCGGTCCCGGTCCCGCGCTGATGGCTCTGACGGGACGCGCGGGCCTGGTCGCCGCGCTGGGGGTCGTGGTGGTGCTGCTCGCGCCGCAGCCGGGTCTGGCGCTGCTCGGGTTCTGCCTCCTGCTGGCCGCCGCGATCGTGCTCGACCTGGCGCTGGCCGGCGCCGTCCGCCCGCTGCTCTTCCACCGTTCTGGCGATTCGCTGGTACGGCTTGGCCAGCGCGCCATGGTCGAGCTGGTGGTGGAGAACCCGGGACGCAGGCGGGTGCGCGGAGTGGCCAGGGACGCCTGGCCGCCCTCGGCCGGAGCCACGCCGCGGGTGCTCAAGCTGGACGTGCCGTCGGGCGAGCGCCGCAAGCTCGTCGTGACGCTCGACCCCACCCGCCGTGGCGACCGCCAGTCGGTGGCGGTGACCGTGCGCTCGATCGGCCCGCTCGGGCTGGCCGCGCGCCAGGGAAGCCACCGCTCGCCGTGGTCGGTGCGGGTGCTGCCGCCGTTCCTGTCGCGCAAGCACCTGCCCTCGCGGCTGGCCAGGCTGCGCGAGCTCGAGGGCCAGCACCCGGCGCTGGTGCGCGGGCAGGGCACCGAGTTCGACTCGCTGCGCGAGTACGTGGTGGGCGACGACGTGCGCTCGATCGACTGGCGGGCGACCGCGCGGCGCAACGACGTGGTGGTGCGGACGTGGCGGCCCGAACGCGACCGCCGGGTGCTGATCGTGCTCGACACCGGGCGCACCTCGGCCGGGCGGGTGGGCGACGCGCCGATCCCGCTCGCGGGCGCGACCGCGAACGGCGGTGGGCTGCTGGTCAGGACCGATCCGCGGCCCGCGCCGGGCTGGCCGCGGCTCGACTGGTCGATGGACGCCGCGCTGCTGCTCGCGGCGCTGGCCGCCAAGGCGGGCGACCAGGTGGACTTCCTGGCCTACGACCGCGCGGTGCGCGCCTGGGTGGCCGGGGCCTCGCGCACCGAGCTGCTGTCGGTGATGGTCAACGCGATGGCGCCGATCGAGGCCGAGCTGATCGAGGCGGACTCGCAGGGCATGGTCGCGGCGATCCTGTCGCGGGCCAAGCGGCGCTGCCTGGTGGTGCTGCTCACCGACCTGAACGGTGCCGCGCTCGACGAGGGCCTGATGCCGGTGCTGCCGCAGCTGTCCTCGCGCCACCTGGTCCTGGTGGCCGGGGTGTCGGATCCCCGGGTGGCCGCGATGGCCGCCAGGCGTTCGACGGCCGAGGAGGCCTACGACGCGGCGGCGGCCGAGCACAACCGGCTCGAGCGGCGCAGGATCACCGCCCGGCTGCGCCGCCACGGCGTGGAGGTCGTGGACGCGCCGCCCGAGGAGATCGCCCCGGCCCTGGCCGACGCCTACCTGGCGCTGAAGGCCGCGGGACGCCTCTAGGAGCGCTCGGGCTCGTACTGGAGCGCGACGATCCCACACGCGAAGGGGCGCGCGGCCGCGAGCCTGAAGCGCTGGGTGCCGCCCTTGGGGAACACCGGCAGGCCGTCGCCGACCGAAGCGGGGTTGACGAACAGGTGCAGCTCGTCGATCAGGCCCTCGGCGATCAGGCTCGCCACCAGCGTGCCGCCGCCGTAGACGATCAGGTCGCCGCCCGGCTGCGACTTGAGCTTGGCGAAGGCCTCCGTCAGGTCGCCGCCGACCACGGTGGTGTTGTCCCAGGGTGACTCGGTCAGCGAGTCGGAGACCACGACCTTGGGCGTGGCGTTCATCGCGTCGACGGCCTCCTGCGGCTCGTCCGCCGGCCCCGAGGCCCAGTGCGGGATGAAGCCCTCGGCCAGCTTGCGGCCCAGCACGATCGTGTCGACGCCGTCACTGAGGCTCGTGACGTAGGCGCTGCACTCCTCGTCCCACGGCAGCGTCATCCAGTCCATCTCGCCGTTCGCGCCCGACATGTAGCCGTCGACGCTGACCTGGACCTGGAGCTTGAGCTTGCGCATGATCGGTATCCTTTTCCGCTCGTGTTCGCTTGCGATGGCTCAACACTCGCGGAGGCCGCTTAAGGTCTCCTTCCGCTCTCCTTAAGGACCTTTCCCGCAGACCACGACGACCCGCCCGATCAGGTCGAACGCGGAGGGCACCGGCTAGGGTTTACGGCCTACCGCGCAGAACTGGTAGACCTCCGCCGGCGGGCCGTCCACGGCCGAGATGACCGGCCGCCACCGGGAGCACGACACCACGCCCGGCTCGAGCAGGTCGAAGCCGTCGAAGAACGAGGCGATCTCCTCGGCGCCGCGCAGGCACATGGGCGCCACCCCGGCCTCGTTGCTCATGCGCACCGACTCGCGCGCGGCGTCGCCGTTGATCTCGGCCGTCGGGTGCGCGATGGCCAGGTAGCTGCCCGAGGGGACCGCGTCCTTGAAGCGGCCCACCACCTCGTGCGCCTGGTCGTCGTCGACGATGAAGTTGACGATGCCCAGCATCATCACCGCGACCGGCTGGATGAGGTCCAGCGTTTTGGCGGCGCCCTCCAGCACGGCGTCCGCGTCGCGCACGTCGGCCTGGATGTAGTCGGTGACGCCCTCGGGCGCCGACGTCAGCAGCGCGGTGGCGTGCGCGAGCACCAGCGGGTCGTTGTCGACGTACACGATGCGGCTGTCGGGAGCCAGGCGCTGGGCGACCTCGTGGGTGTTGTCGGCGGTCGGCAGGCCGGTGCCGAGGTCGAGGAACTGCCGCACGCCGCCGTCGGTGACCATGTGCGTCACGGCGCGGCCCAGGAAGGCCCGGTCGGCGCGCGCGGAGGTGACGATGTCGGGGAGCAGCGCGCGGATCTGGTCGCCCAGCTCGCGGTCGACGGTGTAGTTGTCCTTGCCGCCGAGCCAGTAGTTCCACACCCGCGCGGTGTGCGGTATCCCCGTGTTCAACCGCGGCTCGTCGCTCATGATCCGGACGATATCGCTACATCGCTGCTTTTGTACGGGAAGTTCTCGTACGGCAAGCCACCCCCACCGGCCGCCCGCCGCACTCCGGCTGAGGACCCGCGACCGGCGCTTGCGGCGAGTCGGTGCCGCTACCTCGCCGCCACGGCGCCCGGGATGGTGGCTTACTGGGGCGGCGCGAACCCGCCCGGCGTCGTCCGCGGCGGCTCGGCAGCGGGCGGGGCGGGCTGCGCCCCGGGCGGAGTGGGCTGTGCCGCGGGCGGCGCGTAGGGCGACGCGGTAGGCGCGTACGGGGTCGCCGTGCCCGGGTTCGCGTACGAAGGGGTGCCGGGCGCGGCGTAACCGGCCGATGTCGCATACCCGGCCGATGGGGCGTATCCGGGTTGCGGGGCGTAACCGGGTTGCGGGCCGTATCCGGGTTGTGCGGCGTATCCGGGTTGTGCGGCGTATCCGGGTTGTGTGGCGTATCCGGGTGCCGGGGTGTGAGGGCCCGTGGGCCGGTAGGAGGCGTGGCCCGGGTGGGGGGCGCCGTTGCGGGCGGCCAGCCGTACCTCGTCGCGGCGGCGGCGCTCTGCCAGGACGGCGCTCAGGTAGGCGTGCGGCGGGACCCCGGGCGGCGGCGCGGGCGAGACCGCGGCCGCGACCTGGGCCGCGATGCGCGAGCCCATCTCGTGCTGGACCATCGGCGCCAGGTCGTGCCAGCGCATCAGGTACTGCCTGGCGGCGGCCACGACCTCGTCGGGCAGCTGGGACAGCTCCAGCGTCGAGGCCCAGGCCGCCAGCGGAGGCGGCATCTGGATGGCCTGCGAGCGGTCGACCGGCGCCCGGTCGGAGATCACGATGGTCCCGGCGAAGATGTCGCCGAGCCGCTTGCCGCGCTGCGAGACCAGCGAGGAGATCAGCGCGGGCGCGCCGTACAGCATCCAGAACTCCACCAGCCCGGCCAGGCCGCGGAACAGCGCCTGGCGGAAGCGCTCGGGGCTCCCGTCGTCGCCCACCACGCGCAGCCCGAGCGCCAGCTTGCCGAGGCTGCGCCCTCTGCTCAGGGTCTCGAAGAGCACCGGGTAGCCCACCATGACGAGCACCATCACGACGATCGTGATCGCCGCGAACAGCGCCGGGTCGGTGACGATGGCGAACGCCTCGAGCACCACGAAGGCCAGCACCATCACGGTGACCTGCACGGCCAGGTCGATGACCAGCGCCACAGCGCGCGAGGGCAGCTGCGCCACCCGCACCTCGACGACGACGGCATCCCCGGTAACGACCTCGGACATATCTGGAGCCTAACCGGGCCACAATGGTCCGGTGGACATCGATGCGTTCATCACCGCACACCGCCCGGTATGGGACAGGCTGGAGCACCTGGTCAGGCGCCGGTCGTCGCTGACGGGCGCCGAGGTCGACGAGCTGGTCGACCTCTACCAGCGGGTGTCCACGCACCTGTCGATCGTCCGCAGCGCCTCCGCCGACGCGCTGCTCGCGGGCAGGCTGTCGGCGCTGGTTGCCAGGGCCAGGTCGGCCGTGACCGGGGCGCACACCCCGGCCTGGCGGGAGCTGGCGCGCTTCTTCACCGTGTCGTTCCCCGTCGTGGCCTACCGGGCGCGGTGGTGGTGGCTGAGCATGGCTGTGGCCTTCTTCGCCGTCTCCTGGATCGCGGGCGCGTGGGTCGCGGGCAACCCCGACGTGCAGCGGGCGATCGCCTCTCCCGAGGAGATCACGCAGCTGGTCGAGCACGACTTCGCCGACTACTACTCCGAGAACCCGGCGGCCTCCTTCGCCGGCCACGTCTGGGTGAACAACGCGTGGGTCGCCGCACTGATGATCATCTCGGCGATCCTGGTGGGGCTGCCGATCCCGTACCTGATGCTGCAGAACGCGCTGAACGTGGCCGTCAGCGGCGGGCTGATGGCCTCGCGCGGCAAGCTCGACATCTTCTTCGGCCTGATCACCCCGCACGGCCTGCTCGAGCTGACAGCGGTGTTCCTGGCGGCCGCGGCGGGCCTGCGGCTGGGCTGGACGGTGATCGATCCTGGGCCGCGAAGACGTGCCGAGGTACTGGCCGAGCAGGGACGCGCGGTGATGAGCGTGGCGCTCGGCCTGGTGGTGGTGCTGTTCGTGTCGGGGCTCATCGAGGCGTTCGTCACCCCGTCAGGGCTGCCGACGCCGGTCCGCATCGGCATCGGCGTGCTGGCCGAGGTGGCCTTCCTCGGCTACATCGTGGTCTTCGGCCGCCGCGCCGTACAGCGGCAGGAGACGGGCGACATCGAGCGGGCGCCGGACGTGGCGCCGACCGCGTGATCAGGAGCCGACGCGCCAGGAGTGCAAGTACTCCTCCTGCGCGGGGGTGAGCGTGTCGATGCCGATGCCGGTGGCGGCGAGCCTGAGCCTGGCCACCTCGTGGTCGATCTCCTCGGGTACGTCGTAGACGCCGGGCGCCAGCCGTAGGCGCTCGTTGACCAGCCACTCCACGGCCAGCGCCTGCGCCGAGAAGGACATGTCCATGACCGCGGCAGGGTGCCCCTCGGCGGCGGTCAGGTTGACCAGGCGGCCCTCGGCCAGCAGGAGCAGGCGGCGCCCGTCGGCCAGCACGTACTCGTCGGTGTTCGGCCTGACGCCGCTGTGCACCTCGGCGGCCAGGTCCGCCAGCGCGCGCACGTCGATCTCCACGTCGAAGTGCCCGGCGTTGGCCAGGATCGCCCCGTCGCGCATCCGCTCCAGGTGCTCGGCGCGGATCACGTCGCGGTTGCCCGTGACGGTGACGAACAGGTCGCCCAGCTCGGCCGCCTCGGCCATCGGGCGCACCTCGTAGCCCTGCAGCGTGGCGTCGAGCGCCTTGACCGCGTCGATCTCGGTGACGATCACCCGGGCGCCGAACCCCTTGGCCCGCTCGGCCACGCCGCGCCCGCAGTAGCCGAACCCGGCCACCACGACCGTCCGCCCGGCGAGCATGGTGTTGGTGGCCCGCATGATGCCGTCGAGGGTGGACTGCCCGGTGCCGTAGCGGTTGTCGAACATCCGCTTGGTCCGCGTGTCGTTCACGGCCACCATGGGGAAGCGCAGCGCGTTCTCGGCCGCCATCTGCCGCAGCCGGATGATGCCCGTGGTGGTCTCCTCGCAGCCGCCGCTCACCTGCTCGAGCAGGTCGGTGCGCTCGGTGTGCAGGATGTTGACCAGGTCGCACCCGTCGTCGAGCACCAGGTCGGGGCCTATGTCGAGCGCCTGGTCGATGTGCCGGTAGTAGGTGGCGCGGTCGACGCCCGCCCTGGCGTGCACGGCGATGCCGTACTCGCGCAGCGCGTCGGCCACGTCGTCCTGGGTCGAGAGCGGATTCGACGCGGCCAGCGCGATCTCCGCCCCGCCCGCCTTGAGCGCCCCCACCAGGACCGCGGTCTCAGCCGTCACATGCAGGCACGCGGCGATCTTCAGCCCGTCCAGCGGCCGCTCCGCCGCGAACCGCTCCCCGATCGCGGTCAGCACCGGCATCGACCGCCCCGCCCAGGCGATCTGCCCCTCACCCCGGCCTTGTCCGGTCACAGCTCTCCTAAGATCTTTTACGGCAAGCCGAGCCCACCGCCACCCGCCGCACTCCGGCCGGCCCCTGTCCAGGGAGACGCTCCTCCGGCGATGCGGGTTGCAAGCCGCTACGACCCTCCGGAACCCGCCCGACCCCTCCCCGGAACCACGTCGCGCCGGGTCGGCGGGACGGTGTGCGGCGAGGGTCGGCGCGAGAGACATCGGCGCCCGGGGTGGGAGGCGAAGGACCCGGCCCATCGTGCGCACGTCACGGCGATCAACCCCGCATCACCGGAGTGGCGTGCTTGGACAGGCCCGGCCCTGTACGGCGAGGGGCGTATCGCCGGCCTCGCCGTACAGGAAACGATCTCCAGAAGAAGATCAGTACCGATAGTGGTCGGACTTGTAGGGGCCCTCGACCGGGACGCCGATGTACTCGGCCTGCTGCTTGGTCAGCTCGGTGAGCTTGACGCCCAGCGCGTCGAGGTGGAGCCTGGCCACCTTCTCGTCCAGGTGCTTGGGCAGGGTGTAGACGCCGATCGGGTACTCGGACGTCTTGGTGAACAGCTCGATCTGCGCGATCACCTGGTTGGTGAACGAGTTGGACATGACGAACGACGGGTGGCCGGTGGCGCAGCCGAGGTTCATCAGGCGGCCCTCGGCCAGCACGATGATCGAGTGGCCGTCGGCGAAGACCCACTCGTCGACCTGCGGCTTGATGTTGTTCCTGACGATGCCGGGGGTCTTGGCGAGCCCGGCCATGTCGATCTCGTTGTCGAAGTGGCCGATGTTGGACACGATCGCCTGGTGCTTCATCTGGGCCATGTGGTCGGCCCGGATGATGTCGAAGTTGCCGGTCGTCGTGACGAAGATGTCGGCGATGCCGACGACGTCCTCCAGCGTGGTGACCTGGAAGCCGTCCATGGCCGCCTGCAGGGCGCAGATCGGGTCGATCTCGGTCACGATGACGCGGGCGCCCTGGCCGCGCAGCGCGTCGGCGCAGCCCTTGCCGACGTCGCCGTAGCCGCAGACCACGGCCACCTTGCCGCCGATCAGCACGTCGGTGGCGCGGTTGAGGCCGTCGATGACGGAGTGGCGGCAGCCGTACTTGTTGTCGAACTTGGACTTGGTGACCGAGTCGTTGACGTTGATGGCCGGGAACAGCAGCTGGCCGTTCTTGAACATCTCGTAGAGGCGGTGGACACCGGTGGTGGTCTCCTCCGTCACGCCCTTGATCTGCTCGGCCGTCCTGGTCCACCGCTTCTCGTCGGTGACCGTGCGCTTGAGCAGGTCGACGATGACGTGCCACTCCTCCGGGTCGTCCTCGGTGGCGGAGGGCACGGCGCCGGCCTTCTCGTACTCGGCGCCCTTGTGGACGAGGAGCGTGGCGTCGCCGCCGTCGTCGAGGATCATGTTGGGGCCGTCACCGCCGGGCCAGTTGAGGGCCTGGTCGGTGCACCACCAGTACTCCTCCAGCGTCTCGCCCTTCCAGGCGAAGACCGGCACACCCTGCGGGTTGTCGACGGTGCCGTTGGGGCCGACGGCGACCGCGGCGGCGGCGTGGTCCTGGGTGGAGAAGATGTTGCAGGAGACCCAGCGCACCTCGGCGCCGAGGGCGACCAGCGTCTCGATGAGGACTGCGGTCTGGATCGTCATGTGCAGCGAGCCCATGATCTTCGCGCCGCGCAGGGGCTGGGAGGCCGCGTACTCCTCGCGAACCGCCATGAGGCCGGGCATCTCGTGCTCGGCGAGCCGGATCTCCTTGCGGCCGAAGTCGGCTAGTGAAAGGTCGGCGACCTTGAAGTCCATCGGGTTTTCCCCTCGCGTCACGATGCTTGTCGCCGTCGAGTTTAGGCGCGCTCCTGGCTAGGTCGCATCACAGGACGCGCGAATCTGACGTAAGAATGTAAGGATGCGGATAACAGCTCTTGAAAACACAGCTCGCCCGGCGGCTTCAGGGATCCGCTGTGCGGATCACTGAAGCCGCCAGAAGGCTGGGCATGTCACCGCGGATGCTGCGATACCGGGAGGCGCTCGGCCTGCTGCCGCCCGTCAGGGAGCAGGGCGCGCACCGCCGGTTCGGCGCCGACGAGCTGGCCGCGGTGGCACAGGGGGTCGAGCTGGAGAAGCGCTTCGACGTCTCCCCCGCCGAGCTGGCCTTCGGGCTGCGCGTGCTGACCGAGCCCGCGGTGGCCGCCGCAGTACGGGATCTCGGGGTCCGTATCGGGCGCATCCAGGCGCCGCGCCGCGCCCTGGACTTCGACCAGGAGAAGGCGCAGCGGCTGCTGCGCGGTGGATATCGCTCGAAAGAGTGACTACTTCGGTGTCCCGCGCCGCCATGATCCTCCGCCATGAAGGTCTTTCCCGCCATATCGGCCAAGGTCAGGGGGACGGGCGCCGAGCGGGCGACGGCCATCGCACGGCGGTCGAACGAGCCGGGCCCCACGGGGGCGGACCGGGTCCGGCGGTGCCGGGCATCGCCGGGGAGAGGGCGGCGGAGGGGCCGCGTGCCCGCGAGGGCATGACCTCCGCCTGCGAGAACGTCGCCCCGCACACGCCGTTCCGAGCACGACCCTCGCTCGGTGGCCATGGCGGCGAGATCCTGCGGGGCGGCTTCCTCTCCGGCATGGCCGCCTGGTGGTTCACTCGACTACGACACCCCCGGAAGAGATCCATGGACATGACTTGGCCCCAGGTCCGCGACAGGTTGCGCGAGCTCCCCGCGATGGACGTCGTGACCGCCGTCGCGCTTGCGTTCGTCGGGCTCGCCCAGGCGATCCCCGATTCGCCGATGGTCCTGTTCGGCGTGCTCGCGGCCACGCTGCCGCAGGCGCTGCGCCACACCTACCCGCCGCTCGCCGCACTGCTGCCGCTCGCCGGCGCCGCGCTGCTGCTTGTGAACGGTCAGAACCCGCAGGAGTGGCCGCTGGCCGTCTACGCCTCGGCCGCGCTCAGCTTCTACACGCTGCTGAGGCTGGTCGACCGCCGTCTGGCCTGGGCCGGGGGCGCTCTGGTGACGCTGGGCGCGCTGGGTCTAGGCCTCCTGTGGTGGTTCTACGGCTTCGACTACGGTTTCTCGGGCGCGGCGGTCATGCTGGTCGCCGGGGCCGTGGTGACCGGCACGGTTACGCTGCTGGCCGACGTGCGGCGCAGCCGTACCGAGGTCACGCAGGTCAGGGCCAGCAACCTGGAGACGCTGCGGCAGCAGGCCGCGATGGCCGAGCGGGCCAGGATCGCGCGCGAGATGCACGACATCGTGGCACACTCCATCTCGATGATCGCCGTGCAGGCCGAGAGCGCCCCCTACACGCTGGAGAACCTGGACGAGCCCGCCAAGCGGGAGTTCGCCGAGATCGCGGGCAGCGCTCGGCAGACGCTGTCGGAGATGCGCCGCCTGCTCGGCGTGCTGCGCGCCGACACGCCCAGGGTGCAGGAGACCGAGCCGCAGCCGGGACTGGCCCGCCTGCCCGAGCTGTTCCGCGAGCACGGCGGTCCGGTGGACCTGGACGTGGTGGGCGAGCAGCGGCCGCTCCCGCAGGCGGTCGACCTGTCGGCGTACCGGATCATCCAGGAGGCGCTGACCAACGTGCGCGTGCACGCGCCTGGCGCGCGCGTGTCGGTCGAGCTGGCCTACCGCCCGGACGTGCTGGTCATGCGCATCGCCGACGACGGCCCCGGGCCGGTGGCGACCGACCGCGGCTCGGCCTCGGGCCACGGCCTGGTCGGCATGCGCGAGCGGGCCCTGGGCCTGGGCGGCTGGTTCAACGCCGAACCAGGACCCGCGGGCGGGTTCCTGATCACCGTGGGGCTTCCGCTGGAATGACCATCTCCGTCCTGATCGCCGACGACCAGCCCATCGTGCTGCGCGGGTTCTCCGCGGTGCTGCGCGCGCAGCCGGACATCACCGTCGTCGGCACGGCCGCCGACGGTCTTCAGGCCGTACGGCTGGCCGAGGCGAGCGAGCCGGACGTGGCGCTGCTCGACATCCGCATGCCCGAGCTGGACGGCATCTCGGCCGCCCGGCGCATCCTGGCCTCGGGCAAGACCAGGGCCATCATGATCACCACGTTCGACCTGGACGACTACGTCTACGACGCGTTGTCCGCGGGGGCCAGCGGCTTCCTGCTCAAGGACGTCAGGGCCACCGACCTGGCCGAGGCGGTCAGGACGGTGGCCCGCGGCGACGCGCTGCTCGCCCCGAAGATCACCCGGCGGCTCATCGCGGAGTTCGCCCGCCGCCGTCCGGTGGCGCAACCGGCCGAGCTGACGCCGCGCGAGGTGGAGGTGCTGCGGCTGATCGCCAGCGGCCTGTCCAACGCCGAGATCGCCGCCGAGCTCGTCCTCACCGAGCACACGGTCAAGACGCACGTCGCCCGCCTGCTCGCCAAGCTGGGCCTGCGCGACAGGACGCAGGCCGTGATCCATGCCTACGAGACCGGCCTGGTGAACCCGGCGGGGCGACCGCGCATCTAACGGGCCATGAAGCAACTGCTCATGGCCACGGTTCTCGTGCTCTCAACTGCCCAGGCCGGGCAGGAGGTCAAGGTCTACTTCTCCAAGGGCGACGGCATCCCAGGCAAGGTCGTCGCCGTCACCCGCCAGGCGCCGCACGGCGGCCTGGCCAGGTTCTCGATCGAGCAGCTGATCGCCGGTCCGACCAAGGCCGAGAAGCGGCGCGGGCTGTACTCCGATCTCGGCGGGCAGATCCGCGGCAGGTCCGACTGCGGCGCCGACTTCTCCCTCAAGATCAGGCGGGGCACCGCCACCCTGCGCTTCTGCCGCACGGTCTGGGGCAGTGGCGTCGGCGGCGACGCCCGCATTCTGCGCACGATCGAGGCGACGCTCCGGCAGTTCTCGTCCGTGAAAAAAGTCGTCGCATTGAACAAGGACGGCCGCTGCCTGTTCGACGAGACTGATGCGGGAACTTCCTGCATCACCGGCCACGAGTAGCGCTATTTTTGATTATTTCAACAATTGCCCCACTAGGAGGAGACGCCGTCCCCCGTGGGCTGCGTCGTGAGGCGTGCGGGCGCCGGCGCGTGCAGCTGCTGAGCCAGCCACGGCAGCGCCTGCGGCAGCTCGCGGTCCCAGGTGTTGAAGTTGTGCCCGCCGCTCGGCAGGATCAGCGACGAGGCCTGCATCGGCGGCTTGACCGCGGCCAGGAAGGCCAGCGTCGACTTGTAGTTCGCCTCGCCCTTCTTGCTCGAGGTGACCAGCACGTTCACCGGCGGAGAGGGCAGGTTGGCCAGGCGCCACATCAGGTCGTTCTTCTGCTCCAGTGACTTGTCCCCGCCGAACAGGTCACCCGTGGTGCGGTCGATGATGGTCTTGTAGTAGCCGGACAGCGAGACCGCCGCGGAGTACTCCTCCGGGTGCGTCATCGCGATCTTCAGGGCGCAGTAGGCCCCGGTCGACCCGCCGATCAGCCCCCAGTACTCCCGGTCCAGCGCCACCCGGTAGGAGGCCGCGAGCGCCTGCTTGACGTCGGTGGCGAAGTACGACAGCACCTGCGGCCCGTTGGGCACGTCCACGCACTCGGTGTCACGCGGCAGGACCACGCTGGGCCGCATCATGACCAGGATCGTCGGCGGGATCTGGTGCGCCGCGATCGCGTCGGCCATCCGGTTGGGCAGGTTCTCCCTGGTGATGAGGTTGCGAGGGTCACCCGGATAGCCGGTCAGCGCCACGACGACGGGAAACCGGTAGTCCTTCTTCTTGCCATAGGCCGACGGCACCCACACGTAGGCCTGCTCGCTCAGATGGGTGGTGGGGCCGGGGACGATGACCTGCTCGATCCGGCCGCCCTTGGCCGGGCGGCTGGACAGCACCTGCACGCCCGAGGCATGACCGCCGCTGGCCAGCGTGATCGGCGCCGAACCCGTCTGGGTGCCGATCAGGTCTTCCCACGAGCCGTAGAAACCGAAGTAGTTGTTCACCAACAGGCCGATCACGACCAGCGTCAACACCTGGTCCACCACCAGAGTCCCCACCCGGCCCACAACGGCGCGCCAGCTCTTGCCCGCAAGGCGCGGCCAGAACCAGATCGTGCACGCCAACGCGGCGACAGCGAGCACTCCGACGAGAAGTTCCAGTTTTGTCGACGTGAGTCCCATGACGCCCCCGTATATTGACCGACCTTTGTTATGGATACTCGCTGGTTAGTAAGCGGCGAGTTAACTCGGTGATTACCGAAGCGGGCGTTAAATCTCGGTCGTGAAGAAGATCTCACGCCCCTGGGTACCGGCGGTCGCAGGATACGTGTCGCTGGTGATCGGCTTTCTCGACGTCCTCAAGGTGCTGAGCCCGCGCTTCGGGCAGAGCCGGGTGGCCGAGTGGTCAAACGTCCTGCCAGGCATCGTCTCGACGGTGGCCAGGGCCTCGTCGCTGGTCGTGGGAATCCTCTTGATCATGATCGCGCACGCGCTGCGCCGCAGGAAGGTGCGCGCCTGGCGGGCGGTGGTGGTCCTGCTGCCGGTCAGCGCGACCGTGGAGACGATCATCCACCCCGGCCACCTGGCCACGGTGGTGCTCAGCCTGATCCTGCTGGTGGGGCTGGTGCTGTGCAAGGACCAGTTCTACGCGCTGTCGGACCCGCGCACGCGCTGGGCGGCGCTGTGGAACCTGCTCGCCTTCGCCGCGATCGACCTGGGCTTCGGCTACCTGCTCGTGAGCCGGCCCACCATCGAGGGCGACCCCGATCTCTACACCCGCATGGAGCACGTGGTGCTCGGCCTGGTGGGCGTCGAGGGCGACGTGCACTACTCCGTCGGGAGGGTCTCCGACCTGGTCTACTTCGCGCTGGTCTTCCTCGGCGTGCTGACCGCCGTCACCACGCTCTACCTGGCGCTGCGGCCCGAGCGTCCGGTCGCCAGGCGCTCCACCGACGAGGAGAAGCGCCTGCGCGAGCTGCTCGACAGGCACGGCGAGCGCGACTCGCTCGGCTACTTCGCGCTGCGCCGCGACAAGAGCGTGCTGTTCTCCCCGTCGGGCAAGGCGGCCATCGCCTACCGCGTGGTCTCCGGCGTCATGCTGGCCAGCGGCGACCCGATCGGCGACCCGGAGGCCTGGCCCGCTGCCATCAAGGTGTTCATGTCCGAGGCCAGGCGGCACGCCTGGGTGCCCGCGGTCATCGGCTGCGGCGAGACCGGCGGCGAGGTGTGGACGCGTGAGGGCGGGATGTCGGCGCTGGAGATGGGCGACGAGGCCATCGTCGACGTGGCGGATTTCACACTCCAGGGCCGGGCCATGCGCAACGTCCGCCAGATGGCCAACCGGGTCGAGCGCGCCGGCTACACCTGCCGCATGCGCCGGGTGAGCGATCTCTCCCAGGAGGAGCGCAACAAGATCAAGTCGGCCGCCGACTCCTGGCGAAGCGGGGAGACCGAACGGGGCTTCTCGATGGCTCTGGGCCGCTTCGGTGACCCCTCCGACGCCGACTGCATGGTGGTGACCGCGCACAAGGACGACGAGATCCGCGCCGTGCTGCACTACGTGCCGTGGGGCCCGAACGGCATCTCGCTGGACCTGATGCGCCGCGACCGCGACGCCGAGCCGGGGCTCAACGAGCTACTGATCGTCAAGACCCTGCAGGCCGCGCCTGAGTTCGGCATCACGCACGTCTCGCTCAACTTCGCGATGTTCCGCGCGGCCCTGGCCGGCGGCGAGCGCCTGGGCGCGGGCCCGATCCTGCGGGCCTGGCGCGGCCTGCTCGTGCTGCTGTCGCGCTGGTACCAGATCGAGTCGCTCTACCGCTTCAACGCCAAGTTCCGCCCCATCTGGGAGCCGCGCTTCCTGGTCTACCCGAAGGCCCGCGACCTGCCCAGGATCGCCGTCGGCGCCATGCAGGCCGAGGCGTTCATCACGCTCGGCCTCCCGCTAGGCCGCAAGAGGAGCCAGGAGTACGGCCAGGCCGGCACGGAGCCCGAGCCCGCCCAGCCGGAGCCGCACCCGGTGCCGGTCCCCCGGCGTACCGCGCCCAAGCAGCGCGGCGGTCACTTGGTGCTGGTGCGCGAGCGGTCCAGGTCGGGCTCGAGGTAGATGACGCGGGCGATCGGCACGACCTCCCTGATGCGCCGCTCGGCCTCGTCGATGCCCCTGGCCACGTCGGCCGCGGTGTCGTCGTGCGCCACCGCGATCTTCGCGGCGACCAGCAGCTCCTCGGGCCCGAGGTGCATCGTGCGCATGTGGATGACGCGGTCGACCTCGGGCGCCGACTCCAGCGCCGCGCAGATCCGGTCCAGGACCTCGGGCGAGGCGCCCTCGCCGACCAGCAGCGACTTGGTCTCGATGGCCAGCACGATGGCGATCACGGCCAGCAGCAGGCCGATCATCAGGGTGCCGACGCCGTCCCAGACGCCGTTGCCGGTGACCACGGCCATCGTCACGCCGAAGAGCGCGAAGACCAGGCCGAGCAGCGCGCCCAGGTCCTCGAGCAGGATCACGGGCAGCTCGGGCGACTTCGAGCGCCGGATGAAGGCCACCCAGGACTGGCTGCCGCGCAGCGGGTTCGACTCCTTGATCGCGGTGCGGAAGGAGAAGCTCTCGGCGATGATCGCGAAGATCAGTACGGCGAACGCCCAGATCGGCGACTCCACCTCGTGCGGTGAGACGATCTTGGAGACGCCCTCGTAGAGCGAGAACGCCGCGCCGATCGTGAACAGCACGACCGCGACCACGAAGGCGTAGAAGTAGCGCTCGCGCCCGTAGCCGAACGGGTGCTCGCGGGTGCTGGCCCGCTGCGACCGCTTCCCGCCGATCAGCAGCAGCACCTGGTTGCCCGAGTCGGCCACGGAGTGGATGCCCTCGGCCAGCATCGAGGAGGACCCGGTGAAGTACGCGGCCACGAACTTCGCGGCCGCGATCGCCAGGTTGGCGCTCAGCGCCGCGATGATTGCCTTGGTACCGCCACTCGCGCTCACCGGTTTACTCCGCTCATAAAGATCACCTTCAAAGGCCCGAAAAGGGATCCTATTGCGAAATTCTGGCCTTGAGTTCGGTGATCGCCGTCACCGGGGTGGGGTCGATACCGTAACCCAGCGCCAGGTAGGTGCTCGCGTAGTCGCCCAATCCGATCAGCGAGGCCAGCCGCTCCAGCGGGTGCGCCCCCTCGGCGGCCACCTCCGTGACGGGCACGCCGCGGTCCTCCGCCAGCCGTAGCGACACCTCGCGCCTGCGCGCGACCTGCGGGTGCTCCTCGGTGTCGCGCAGCAGCACCAGCCGCAGCGTACGGCCGGCGGTGTCGGCGAAGATGTCGCGCTCGGCCAGCGCCCCGTCGAAGGCGACGACCTGGTTGTGGTTGGCCTCGGGCAGCTCGCCGAAGACGGCCGGGTACTTGCCGTTCTCGTTGAGCTGGCACGCCAGCCGGTAGCCGGCGACCGCCGCGAGCGGCGAGGAGCCCCAGATCATCGGGACGCTCTCGGCCAGCTCGGCGGCCAGCGACTTGCCCTGGTTGACGAACGACTCGCTGGCGGGCCTGCACCGGTGGGCGATGTCCTCCAGTGTCTTGGCCACGTTCTCGAACGTGCCGGCGTCGGCCCGGGCCACGCCGATCGCCGCCGCGGCCACGATCAGCGGGATCGTCAGCAGCCAGATGTTGGCCCTGGGCTGGCCCTCGGCGGGCACCGGCACGTACAGCCCCGAGGCCTGCGTGGCGATCGCCTCGAGCGGCGAGCCGGGACCGCCCACGGCCAGCAGCGTGCAGCCGCGGCGCACGGCCTCGGTGGCGGCCGACAGCGTCTCCTCGGTCCTGCCGGAGCAGGACACCGCGATCACCAGGTCGGTGGCGCCCACCCAGCCGGGCAGCTGGTAGCCCCGCACGGTCAGGATCGGCAGCGGCGCGCCGTTGCCGCAGACGGCGGCCAGGATGTCGCCGGCGATCGCCGAGCCGCCCATCCCGATGACCACGATCGCCCGCGGCCTGCCTCCGCCGCCCAGCCGCTCGACGCCCGCCTCGAGGGCGATCCGGTAGCCGGTGCGCACCTGCGCGGCGGAGGCGGCCACGGCCGGCAGCATGCCGCCGGGATCGGCCGCGATCAGATGGTCCTGGTCGTCGAGCCGCTCGGTGAGGAACTCCATCGAGCCCTACGGCTTCCGAGCCTCGTCGACCAGCAGGACAGGGATCTCGTCACGGACCGGGTAGATCAGGCCGCAGCCCGTGCAGGCCAGCTCCTCGGCCTCGCTCTCGGCGCGCAGCGGCGACTTGCACGCCGGGCAGGCCAGAATCTCCAGCAGCCAGTCGTCGATCTTCACGTTCAGCTCCTTACGACGGCGAGGACCTCGTCCCTGATCGCCGCCATCTTGCTCTCGTCGGCCGCCTCGGCATTCAGCCTGAGCAGCGGCTCGGTGTTGGACGCACGCAGATTGAACCACCAGCCCGCACCCGTCACGGTAAGCCCGTCGAGCTCGTCGACGGTGCCGCGTTCGCTGAAGGCGTGCCGTACCTTCGACAGCGCGAGCGCCTGGTCGGTGACCGTACTGTTGATCTCGCCGGAGGCGTGGTAGCGCGAGTAGGTCTCCACGACCCGCGACAGCGGCCGCTCCTGCTCGCCCAGCGCGGCCAGCACGTGCATGGCGGCCAGCATCCCCGAGTCGGCGAACCAGAAGTCGCGGAAGTAGTAGTGGGCGGAGTGTTCCCCGCCGAAGACGGCACCGGTGCGGGCCATCTCTGCCTTGATGAAGGAGTGGCCGACACGCGTGCGGACCGGCGCGCCGCCGTGCTCGCGGACGATCTCCGGGACCCCCTGCGAGGTGATCAGGTTGTGGATGATCGTGGCGCCCGGGTGCTTGGCCAGCTCCCGCGCGGCCACCAGCGCGGTCACCGCGGACGGCGAGACCGACTCGCCGCGCTCGTCGATCACCCAGCACCGGTCGGCGTCACCGTCGAAGGCCAGGCCCAGGTCGGCGCCCGTCGCCACGACCGCGCGCTGCAGGTCGACCAGGTTGGCCGGCTCGAGCGGGTTGGCCTCGTGGTTGGGGAAGGAGCCGTCGAGCTCGAAGAAGAGCGGGACCACCTCGACCGGCAGTCCCGAGAAGACGGCGGGCACCGTGTGACCGCCCATGCCGTTGCCCGCGTCGACGACCGCCTTCAGCGGCCGGATCGCCGACAGGTCGACCAGCGTGCGCAGGTGCTCGGCGTAGCCGTGGAGCAGGTCCTTCTCGATCACGGAGCCGGTCGGCTCGCCGACCCCGCCGAGCAGCTCGGCGGCGCGGTCGCGGATCTCGACCAGGCCGGTGTCGGCGCCGATGGGCACCGCGCCCGCGCGGCACATCTTCATGCCGTTGTAGCGGGCGGGGTTGTGGCTCGCGGTGAACATCACGCCCGGCAGTCCCAGGCTGCCTGAGGCGTAGTAGAGCAGGTCGGTGGAGCCGAGCCCAGCGTTGACCACGTCGGCGCCGCGCGCGGTGGCCCCGCGCACGAACGCGGCCGACAGCGGGACGGACGACTCGCGCATGTCGTGCGCGACGACGACGGACTTCGCCGCGGTCAGCTCGACGAAGGCGGCGCCCACGGCCTCGGTCGTCCGCTCGTCGAGCTCGTCGGGCACGACGCCGCGCACGTCGTACGCCTTGAAGATCTTGGCGAGGTCGCCCACTCCAGCTCCGCCCCTAGGTCGTCTTCTGCAGAACGAGCCTACCGGTCGCGGTGCTGCTGGGCCGACCGGAGAACGCGCAGGTGCCCCCGGCGGCCGACCTCCACTCCCTGTCCCACGGGCTCGCCACCGCCGGCCGGGGCCGGCCTGGCGGCCTCCCTGACGGCGTTGGCCAGCGCCTCGAGGTCGTCGGAGCTGGGTGAGTTGCCGTCCGTCGGCAGCCGCACGACCTCCCAGCCGCGGGGAGCGGTCAGCCGCTCGGCGTGTTCGGCGCACAGGTCATAGCAGTGTGGCTCGGCGTACGTCGCCAGGGGGCCGAGAACAGCGGTCGAGTCGGCGTACACGTACGTGAGCGTGAAGACGGCAGGCTGGCTGCAAGCGGTGCGGGAACAACGACGGACGGGGCTCACGGAGGGACCGTATCCGGTAAGAGTGCCAGGCGCCACTATCTGAGCGCTCTTAACGAGCGTGTCGCCACAATTCGGACACCTGTCGCAGCCTTTCCACCAACATGCCGCCCTTGGGCACGTGCCATCCAGAGCGTGCCAACCAGGCTGTCCCGAATACACTGATCCGGTGACACCCAAGCGCGGCCCCAGGCGGCGCGACAGGCACGGTCGCGGCCTGCGCGGACCGCTGGCGCCATCGCACGTGCCGATCGCCCGCTCCCGTAGTGAACGTTTCGACGACCTCGTGCTCGACGCGGTCGACCGGCTCCGCCCGCAGTGGGGCAGGCAGCTGTCCGCGGTGGAGTTCGCGGTGGAGGACGTCCCGCCGCTCAGCGAGCTCGGCGACGGCCCCGGCCTTGGCGAAGGGCCGATACCGTTCGGGCGCGCCGATCCCGCCCGCGGCCAGGACCCGGCCGCCGTGGTGATCTACCGCCGCCCGCTCGAGGCCCGCGCCCGCGACCGCGACACGCTCGGTGCGCTGGTCCACGACACGGTCGTCGAGCAGGTCGCCACCCTCCTGGGCCTGTCCCCCGACACGGTCGACCCCGGCTACGACGGCCGCTGACGCCTTCCCCACCGCGGCGCTAGCGGAGCACCGGGCCCGGGTCGTCGCGCAGCCCCGGCAGCACGGCGTAGGCCCGCGCCGGAGCCAGCGGCCGCACGGTCACCAGCACCCCGCCCCCGACCCGCTCCTGCGTGACCCGCGCGCCGTACACCTGGCCCGACACCGGGGTGACCACGACGCCGTAGTCCCCCTTGCCCGGCAGCTTGACCTCCTTGGTGCGCCCCGCGGGGATCGGCACCTCGAACGCCTTGCCGCCGGGCACGACCTGGACCGAGACCTTGCCCGCGCCCGCCGGCGCGGTGAGCACGAGCTTGGAGCCCTTGGCGTTGTCGGCCACCGCGCCGCCCAGGTCGAGCGGCGCCGTCCCGGCCGTGAAGGCCACGTCCTGCTCGTTGCCCGTGCCGGTGATGACCATCCCGGCCACGATCGGCGTCTGCGAGGTGAGCACCAGCGCCGCCGCCTCACCGCCGATGCCGGTGGTGACGTCGAGCGAGACGACCGCGCCGGCGGGGACGTCGAGGGTCTCGCGGCCCTTCATCGCGTACTCGGCGTCCTGGCTGACCGCCCTGATCTGCACGCTGGCGTCCGTGTCGCCGGGCGCGGCGACCAGCAGCTCCCGCATGCCGCCACCGCCGGGGATCCCGGGCACGACCACGCGGGTGGCGGGCGGGGCGGCGGCGGGCAGCCAGTCGACGCCCTTGCCGTCGAAGACCGCCCTGGCGGCGACCGCGACGCGGCCCAGCGCGGTGCTGACGCCGACGGCCATGATGTCGGCCGAGGGGGCCAGCGTCCGCAGGTCGATGTCGCGGTGCTCGCCCGGCTTGAACTCCAGGCCGAGCCCCTTGTCCCCGGAGATGGGCCCTTCGGCGGCGTAGACCTGGATGTCGACCTGCGCGGGCGCCTTGTCCACGTTGGCCAGGTGCAGCGTCACCGACGCCTCGGCAGGTCCAGGACCGACCAGCCAGGTGGTGGCGGTGGGCTCGGTGCAGCGCACCCCTGCCAGGCCGCGCTCGCCGCCGCGGGTGACGCGCGTGGTGTAGCCGACCTCGAGCCCGCCGTGCCCGGCGACCACGTACGGCTTGGCGTCCTTGACCGCCTTGGCCGACACGCCGCCCTGCTCGTACACGCTGACCCTGGCCCCATGCGGGGCCGGGCACACCACCGAGGCCGACTCCACGGCCACCTTGCGCGGTCCCGGCGGTTGCGGCTCGGCGGGCGCGGGCCTGGTCACGAAGGCCACGCCGTACAGCGCGCCGAGGGCGACGAGCACCAGCAGGTACAGCCCGAACCTGTTCTCCACGAACGCCTTCATCAGACCCCCACCAGCACCGGCGCGGGCGCCTCCACGGGCTCGGCGGCGGACTCGCGGCGGCCCGGCGCGGCCAGCACGAGCGCGACGAGCACCAGCGCGGCCTGCGCCCACAGCCACGGGGCGTGCAGCGCGTCACCGGGTCTGACAGGGACGCGCGTGACCGGTTCGGTGATGCGCCACATGCCGCCGGCGTCCGACAGGCTCGCCCGCTGCAGCGACGGC
This sequence comes from Nonomuraea sediminis, assembly GCF_018531495.1. GTDB lineage: Bacteria > Actinomycetota > Actinomycetes > Streptosporangiales > Streptosporangiaceae > Nonomuraea > Nonomuraea sediminis. The sequence continues at coordinate 233,809 of NZ_JAHDTI010000004.1, read as the reverse complement.
TGCGAGTCCAGCGTCTTGACCAGGTCGTCGCTGACGGGCGGCGCCACGACGACCAGCGCCACGCCGCTCCTGCCCAGTACCGCCGCGTCCGTGCCGCCGCGCCCGCCGATCAGGCCCTCCGCCGCGACGGCCAGCCGGGCACGCGTGTCGGAGGCGACAGGCAGCTCCGCCTCCCCGATCAGCGGGGTACGGCGGTGCAGCACGGTGAACGAGGTTCCCCTGATCACCAGCGCCCGCTCGCCGTGCTGGGACTGCACGGCCGCCAGCGCGGGCACCACGTCGCGCGCGTGACCGCTCAGCGGCCCGCGCACGCCGGTGTAGACCCAGAACCCGGCGGCCAGCAGCGGCGTGCTGAACGCCGCGGCGGTGACCAGCGCGGCCACGGCCTTCCTGATCCCGCCGGCGGCCCGCAGCTCGGTCAGCCGGTGCGCGGTCAGCCCTGCCAGCACCAGCAGCCCGGTGGCGGCCAGGGCGAGCGGCACGCCGGGCCAGGCGCGCGCCCCGGCCACGCTGATGCGGCTGACCAGGATGGCCGCGAGCACGCCGTACAGCGCGATGCCCCAGCCGATCGCCACGATCATCCGCTGCCTGCGCAGCACCAGGGCCGCCAGCGCGATCGCGATCAGGCCGGCGGTCACCCACAACGGCGGCAGCCCGGGGCCGCCAGGGCTGAAGGTCAGCAGCGCCTCGGGCGCCAGCGCCTGGTCGGCCAGCGCGGGATCGTGCAGGCCGGCCTCGAGCAGGATCCGCCCCGGATCGGTGACGAGCCCGGCCAGCCAGGGCAGCAGCAGCGCCACCGGTACGGCGAGCACGATCGCGATGGAGACCGTCAGGCCCCGCCGTACCCCTCCGTAGGCGACGGCCGCGAGCACGGCGAGCACCGCGACCAGCGGGTAGACCAGCGGCACGAACGCCGTGCCGACCGCGAGCAGCAGGCCGAACCCCCAGGCCGCGCGGCGGGCGCGGTTGCGGTCGGGCGACATCAGTTGCACGCCCAGGTTGGCGTAGACGGGCAGCAGCACGAAGACCACCGCGGTGCCCAGCCGCCCCGCGGCGATGGCACCGGTCGCGACGGGCAGCAGCGCGTAGGTTCCTGCCAGCCACATCCGGGCCGACACCGCGGGGACGATCCGCCGCGTGGCCAGGTAGGCGCACGCCCCTGCCAGCGGTACCGAGCCGAGCAGCAGCACCGACACGGCCAGCCAGGTCTTGCCGAACGCCAGTGTGGACAGCGCCGCGACCACCGCCACGTACGGCGGCGCCCAGTCGGTCGAGCCGAGCCCGATGTCGTGGAAGCCCTCGGTGTAGAACCGCCACAGATCAGCGGCCCCGCCGGCCACAGGCACGAGCGCGCCACCGCCGAGCAGCCCGTCGCCCAGCAGGGAGCGCTCGGCCACCAGCGTGATCACGGCCAGTCCCGACACCAGCCAGAGCCCGGGACGGCCGAGGAAGCGCCTGACGGCGCCGGAGTCGTCGATGGCCACCGCCTCGTCCTCGTCGGCGGAGGCGTGGTGGCGTCCCTCGGCGGCGGTGCTCTCACCCGTCAGGAAGCCCTGGACCAGGTCGGCCAGCCGCCGGTAGGCCACGCCCGGCGGCGTCAGCAGCCGCCTGATGCGGTTGTAACCCTTCTTGCGGCCGTCGTGGCGCATCTTCCTGGCTCTCAGCAGCCGGAAGGGATGGACCAGGATCGAGCCGAGCGCCACCAGCTCGTCCAGCGCGTTGGCCGGCTGCTTGCCCAGCACGTACAGCACGGTTCTGAACAGCGAGCCGAACAGGTTCCTGAGCAGCGCCCAGAGCATCGCGCGGAACGGCAGGTTGGCCATGATCACGAAGATCGCGTTGCGCCGGTCGAGCCGCCGCGGATGGTCGCCGCTGACGGTGATCCTGCGCCTCCTGCGGGCCGCGGCCTCGGCGTGCCAGGCCACGGCGGAGGTCACGACCAGCACGCGATGCCCGGCGTTGCGCACCCGCCAGCACAGGTCGAGGTCGTCACGGAAGAGCGGGAAGAACGGGTCGAGCCCGCCCACCCGGTCCCAGACGTCGCGCCGGATCAGCATCCCCGCGGTCGAGACCGACAGCACCTCCCTGGTGCCGTCGTGCTGTCCCTGGTCGAACTCGCGCGGCTCGAGACCGGTGTCCCTGCGGCCCGTAAGGTCGACGGTCACACCCACCTCGAGCAGGCGCCGGCGGTCGAGCCAGTCGCGCAGCTTGGGGCCGAGCACCGCGGCCTTGGGGTCCTCGTCGGCGGCCCGCAGCAGGGCCTCCAGCGCGCGCGGGTCGGGGGCGCAGTCGTCGTGGAGCAGCCAGATCCACTCCTCGCCCGCTCGCGGCAGCCGATCGAGCACCTCCGCGACGGCCTCGCCGAACCCGGTCGAGCGGGGCAGGCCGAGCAGGTTGCCCTCGCCGAGCGCCTGCTTGATCAGGGCGGCGGAGTTGTCACGGCTGCCGTTGTCGACACCGGCCACGCGATCGGGCAGGCGGCTCTGCCGCAGCAGCCCCTGCAGGGTCTCCCCGAGCCAGCGGCCGCCGTCGTGGGCCACGACGATCGCGGTGACGAAGGGACGGGACATCTGTGCTCGGCTCCTGGGGGTTGATCAGGCGCCGACCACCATACATGCGACAAAGGGTCACACGGCAGCCCGCGTGACCCCTCTCGCCCATATCCCCTAGACGGCCTGGCGCTTGATCCGTCTGCGCTCCCGCTCCGACAGCCCACCCCAGATGCCGAACCGCTCATCGTGCTCGAGCGCGTATTCCAGGCACTCGGCTCGGACCTCGCACGATCGGCAGACCTTCTTGGCCTCTCGCGTGGAGCCGCCCTTCTCCGGGAAGAACGCCTCCGGATCAGTCTGCGCGCAGAGCGCGCGCTCCTGCCATCCGAGTTCTTCAGCGTCAAGCTGATCCTGTGCGATGACCAGATCGGTCACTGCACACCTCCCTGCCGCCCGCCCGCAATGGAGCCCCCCATGGACGCCTTCCTTATTACCCACCCACAGGAAGGCGTAACAACATGGTTGTAATTACACGCGCGTCTTGTATCCGACGTCAAGCGGCATGCCGCTATCCGGGGAAAGACCAGCTCTCGCCCCGGTGTGCATGGCATGTGATGTTCGAGCCCCCAGCCCATGGGGTTGGCCTGGGGTGTTCAACGCTGTCAGCGGTCGGAACCGTACCAGGGCGGGATTGACCCCCGCCCGTGGCCCACCTTCTCTCTAGCCGCTCTTTGCGGGTCGATTACCTGCGAGGCTCGTTGGGGGTGTATATGGCGGTGGGATCGATCGGGTCGTCTCCCTGCGGGTGCTGCCCGCCGAACATCGACGGGTCCAGCCTGACCGTCGAGTCGCCGGGCTGCTCAGTCCAGCCCTGGTGTTGTGGCTGGTAGGTCTGGGGCTGCGGCTCGTAGCCACCCTGCTGCTGCTGCGGCTGCTGCGGGTGGCCGAACGGGCTGCCGGCGCCGTAGTCGGGCACCCTCAGCTCGGGCTGGGTGCCCGCGTTCGAGTGCTGGTAGGTCTCCGCCTGCTGGTAGGCGTCCATCAGTTGCTGCGAACGCGGGTCCGCCTGCTCGAAGGCCGGCGGGCGCTCGTAGTACGCCTGCTGGTCCTGCTGGGGGTACGGCAGGCCGGGCGCGGTCTCGACGTGTCCGTGCGCCGGGGCGTAGTCCGCCGGCGGGGCGTACGGGTTGTGCTGGCCGTCCGGGGTGGGGTAGTCCGTCGGCGCCGGGGTGGGGTACGCGTTGCCGTACACGTTGGGCTGGCTGTCCGCCGGGACGTAGGGGGCGGGCTGGTAGCCGGGGTCGGGGAGGGTCTCCGACGGGGTGTAGGCGGGCTGCTGGCCGTACTGGGGCTGCTCGGGCGGCGCGAACCCGTGGTCCTGGGGCGGGGTGTAGGACTGCTCGGGCGGCGCGTAGTGGTGCTGCTCCGGGGCCGCGTACTGCTGGTGGTCGGCAGGGGCGTACTGCTGCTGCTCGACCGCAGGGGTGTAGGCCTGCTGCTCGACCGGAGGGGTGTAGGCCTGCTCCACCGGGGCGTACGGCTGCGGCTCGGCGGGCGTGTACTGCTGTTGCTGCGGCTCGGCCGGGGCGTAGTGCTGTTGCTGCGGCTCCGCGGGCAGGTACTGCTGTTGCTGCTGCGGCTCGACCGGGACGTACTGCTGCTGCGGCGGCTCCGCGGGCGTGTACTGCTGCTCAGGGGCCGCGTACTGCTGGTGGTCGGCGGGGGTGTACAGCTGCTGCTCGACCGGAGGGGTGTAGGCCTGTTGCTCCGGCGGCGCGTAGGGCTGCGGCTCGGCCGGGGTCGGGGCCGGGGGCAGTGCCGCCCTGACCTGGGCGGTGGGGGGCTCCTGGTAGGGCTGCTCCTGCGGGGCAGCGTAGGCCTGGTCGGGCTGGGCGAACTGCTGCGCGCCGGTGGCGGGCTGCTGGCCGTACTGGGGCTGCTGGCCGAACTGCGGCTGGGCGCCGGTGGGGGGCTGCGGCGCGTACTGCTGACCGTAGGCGGGCTGCTCGGCGCTGGGGGGTTGCTGGCCGTACAGCGGCTGCGGGTCCTGCTGGCCGTACTCGGGCTGCTGGCCGTAGGCGGGCTGCTGCTCGAAGCTGGGGGGCTGCTGGCCGTAGCCCTGCTGGGGGAAGGGCTGGCCGTACCCCTGCTGCTGAGGGAAGTTCTGCTGGCCGAAGGCGGGGGCGGCGGGGCGGTCGGGCAGGACCTGCGGGAGCAGGTAGACCAGCGCGATGCCGCTCAACGCCAGGCTGGGGGCGCTGGTGAGCAGGAACTCCGCCGTGTCACGGGCGCCGCCGCCGGCGAACAGGCCCAGGATCAGCGAGGCGGCGCCGAAGAGCGTGGACAGGCCGAGGCCCGCGGCGGCGCCGTAGGCGAAGAGCCTGGCCTTGGGCGAGGGGTCGCCCACCTTGGTGACGAGCAGGACCGCGCCCAGGAGCAGGGCCGTGACGACAGGGCTGGTGAGACCCGACAGGCCGACGGACGCGCGCTCGGCGAAGCTGGAGCCGTATCCGGAGCCTCCGAGCAGCACCCTTTCGATGGCCACGAGGATGTCCAGCAGGCCCGCGGCCAGCATGATCCACGCGGCCGGTTCCTTCAGCCGGGTTACATCGAGTTTGCTCACAACTACCCCCATCGGAGCCCTTTGGCCCGAGTGGAGTTTGCCACATGACTGACTTCGACGGCGGGAGTCCCAGCAACCTCATCTACCACATCTATCCGTTTGTGATGATTTTTCAGGGCATGTGGGACCGAAAACGTGACTCCCCGGACAGGGTTGTCGGGGCACGGTGCGAGACTGACCGCATGCACATCGTGTCCCTCGCCGGCGGCATCGGCGGCGCTCGCTTCCTGCGCGGCCTGCGCGCCGCGGCCCCCGACGCCGACATCACCGTGATCGGCAACACCGGTGACGACATCACCCTGTTCGGCCTGCGGGTCTGCCCCGACCTCGACACCGTGATGTACACGCTGGGCGGCGGCATCGACGAGGAGCAGGGCTGGGGGCGCGCCAAGGAGTCCCACGTCGTCAAGGAGGAGCTCGCGGCCTACGGGGTGGAGCCGCAGTGGTTCGGGCTCGGCGACCGCGACTTCGCCACGCACATCGTGCGCTCGCAGATGCTGGAGGCGGGCTATCCGCTCTCGCAGATCACCGAGGCGCTGTGCGCGCGCTGGCAGCCCGGGGTCCGGTTGCTGCCGATGAGCGACGACCGGTGCGAGACGCACGTGGTGATCAACGACGCTCAGGGGCGGCGGGCGGTGCACTTCCAGGAGTGGTGGGTACGGCTGCGCGCCTCGGTGCCCGCCGAGTCCATCGCCCTGGTCGGCGTGGACACGGCCCGGCCTGCCCCCGGGGTGCTCGAGGCGATCGCCTCCGCCGATTTCGTGATTTTTCCGCCTTCGAACCCGGTTGTCTCGATCGGCACGATCCTCCAAGTCCCGGGGATCCGCGACGCCCTCCTGCCCAAGACGGTCGTCGGCGTCTCCCCCATCATCGGCGGCGCCCCGGTCCGCGGCATGGCCGACGCCTGCCTCACCGCCATCGGCGTGGAGACCACCGCCCAGGCGGTCCTCGACCTCTACGGCGCCGACCTCGTCAACGGGTGGCTCGTCGCAGAGGAAGACGCCCACGTCTCCCTGCCCGGCGTCCAGGTCCAAGCCCGCCCCCTCCTCATGACCACCCCCGACACCACCAGGTCCCTGGCCCAAGCCGCCCTGACCCTCGCCCAATCCCTCACCCCATGACCCACCCCCAGGCACCAGGCCGCCGGGAAGAAACAACACCAAAGCCCGGCGCCCCCAACACGGCGAGCCCCACGGAACCCGTCGCAAGGAAAGCGGCGGGCACCGCGGACACCGGGGAACCCGGCGCAATGGAGACGGCGGGCACCGCGGAACCGCAACACGCGCATCCCCAGGCGCCGGGACGGCGGGAAGAGACGACGGCGGAGACCGGCGCCCCCAGTACGGCGAGCACCAGGGAACCCGGCCCAACGGAGACGGCGGCCGCCGCGGAACCGCGAAGCGCGCATCCCCAGGCGCCGGGACGGCGGGAAGAGACGACGGCGGAGACCGGCGCCCCCAGTACGGCGAGCACCAGGGAACCCGGCCCAACGGAGACGGCGGCCGCCGGGGAGGCCGGGGTGAGGGAAGCGGTGGGTGTCGGGGAATCGGGGAGCGGTCGGTCTCAGGTGGCGGGGTGGCCGGTGGAGAGTGGCGTCTCTGGTGTGGTGGGTTCGGGGTTTTGGGTGGAAGGGGGAGACGTGGTGGTGGAGGGTGATGTGCTGGGCGGGGCCGATGGCCGGAAGGCTGTGGTGGTGGTGCCTGTCCTGGGGATCGGGGAGGTGGCGCCGGGGGATAACGTGGCGGCACTGCTCGACGGGGTCGACGTGCGGGATGGCGACATCCTGGTGATCACGTCGAAGATCGTGAGCAAGGCCGAGGGCCGCATCCGCCTGGCACCCGACAGGACCGCCGCCATCATGGAGGAGACCGAGCGGGTGGTGGCCAGGCGTGGCGACACGGTGATCTCCCAGACGCACCACGGGTTCGTGATGGCCGCCGCGGGGGTGGACGCCTCGAACACCGAGCCGGGCACCGTACTGCTGCTCCCCGAGGACTCCGACGCCTCGGCCCGCCGTATCAGGGCGAAGCTCGGAAAGCACGTGGGCGTCATCATCTCTGACACGTTCGGGCGTCCGTGGCGGCACGGGCTGACCGATCTGGCGATCGGCGCCGCGGGGGTGGTCCCGCTGGAGGACTACCGCGGCGGCCACGACACCCACGGCAACCCGCTGAACGCCACCGTGACCGCGCTCGTCGACGAGATCGCGGCGGCGGCGGAGCTGGTCAAGGGCAAGCTCACCGGTGTCCCGATCGCGATCGTGCGCGGCCTGGCCCACCTGGTCACCGCCGACGACGGGCCCGGCGTGCGCCCGCTCATCCGCCCCGCCGACGAGGACCTCTTCCGTTACGGCTCCCGCGACGTCGTCGCGGCCCGCCGTACTGTCACGGACTTCTCCGACGAATCGGTCGACCTGTCAGCGGTACGGCGGGCCGTGGCGGCGGCCGTCACGGCGCCGCACGACGGCGAGCCGGTGCGGTATGTCCTGGTCGAGTCCGCCGAGCTGCGGCGGAAGCTGCACGACGCGCCGCTGCTGGTGGTGCCGTGCCGGGTCGGCCCCGGCGGCGAGGCGCCGGCCGGTGCGGCCGTGGAGAACCTGCTGATCCAGCTGGCGATGGAGGGCCTGGGCTCGGCGTGGTATCGGCGTCCGGTGCCCGCGGACCTGCTCGACCTGCCCGAGTCGTGGACGCCGGTGGGCTACGTCGCGGTCGGCCACCCCGCCGCCCCGGCGCCCGATCGGCCGCCGATCGACCCGGACGACTTCATCGTCGTCCGCTGACGCACGCGAAGGGGGCGCGGCTCTGCTGAGCCACGCCCCCTCACGTATGCGCTAGAGCCCGCTGACGTGCGCGGGAACCGGCAGATCCTTCGAGAAATGCCCATGCTTCCCAGGGAAGCGCGAGTTCTTACCGGGGAACTGCGAGTGCTTACCTGGGAACTGCGACCGCTGACCCGGGAACTGCGAGTGCTTACCTGGGAACTGCGACCGCTGGCCCGGGAACTGCGAGTGCTTGCCAGGGAACTGCGACCACGGCCCCGGGAACTGCCCCCGCTGCCCCCACGGAAGCTGCCCCTGCTGCCTGGGGAAGCGCGAGTTCTTACCTGGGAACTGCGAGTGCTGGCCGGGGAATTGGGAGTGCTTGCCTGGGAACTGCGAGTGCGATCCCGGGAACTGCCCCCGCTGCCCCCACGGAAGCTGCCCCTGCTGCCCGGGGAAGCGCGAGTTCTGACCAGGGAAGCGGGACTGCTTGCCAGGGAACTGCGACCGCTGACCCGGGAACTGGGAGTTCTTACCGGGGAAGCGGGAGTTCTTACCTGGGAACTGCGACCGCTGGCCAGGGAACTGGGAGTGCTTGCCGGGGAGCTGCGACCGCTGACCGGGGAACTGCGGGCGCTGGCCCAGGTGGCGGCCGTTGTTCATGGGGTTGCGAGCCTGGCGGTCCGGCTGGCGGTAGAAGTCCTTGAGTGCGCGGGCGCCACGGTCCTCCTGGCGGTGCGGACGGTGAGACCGCATCCACGCATTCGGATGCCGAGGGGTGAACGTGTCACCGTCGTTGTACTGCTTGGGCATCTTGCCATTGGGCAACCGCGGGCCGGGGCCCTGGAGCCGCGGACCCTTGCGGTCGACCGGAGGAGGCGCTGCCACCGGCTCGGCGAGCCGAGCGGCGCTGTCGAAGGGCCGAAGGGCATTGTCAGCCGGACGAGGCCGGTCGGGAGAGGCGGGAACGGCGTCCTCGGCAGCAGGCCGGGGATCGGGACGAGAGGGACCGATGATGTCCGCGGCACCCCCGTGCAGGCCCCCCACCTTGATGTGACCCGTGGCCGTCCTCCGCGAGTCGGCGTCGCGCGCCAGCACGCTGTAGGTGCCCGGCGCGACACCCCGCCTGATCGTGGCCGTCCCCGTGCTCCCGTTGAGCTGGACCGGGTCGGCGAACGCCTCGGAGGTCACCGTCGCGAACTGGCCCCTCCTGGGTGCCCGGACGTGCACGTGCGACCCGGGCCAGGCCTTTGCCGGATTGATGTGCACCTTGGGATGGCTCGCGGCGGCGGCCGGTACGGCAGGCAGCGAGAGCCCTCCTGCCGCCACCACCGCCCCCGCGAGCAGAGCTTTGACCTGCATGAGAACGACTCCCTTACCCCCGAGAATCAGATGACCATCCGCAAGGTCCCCGGGAGTTGGTCGGGCGACACTCGACAACGGCTCATGTTTCGTTCATGGACATAACGCCGCGTTATGGCCGGATGCGATGTTCACTATTAGGAAAGTTTCCTTTACATTTAGGCCACCCCCGCGAAGGAGCTCTTCATGGAGCCGATCCGTGACGCCGTGGTCTCACTGTTCCGCGTAGTGGTAGGCCTGCTGTTCGCCTGTCATGGCGCAGCCACCCTGTTCGGTGTGCCGGGCGGCCCACGCGGCGGCGGCGCGCCGCCCCCGATCGGCGCGTGGCCCTACTGGTGGGCCGCCGTGATCGAGCTGGTCGCCGGCGGCCTGGTCATGCTCGGCCTGGCCACCCGCGCCGCCGCCCTGCTCTGCTCGGGCACGATGGCCTTCGCCTACTTCACCGTCCACCAGCCCAAGGGCCTCTTCCCGCTGATCAACGGCGGCGAGCCCGCGGCCCTGTTCTGCTGGTCGTTCCTGCTGCTCGTGCTGATCGGCAGCGGCCCCTGGTCCTTCGACACGCTGGTGTCCAGGGTCAGAAAGAAACGCTGACAGGGCGTCAACCCGGCATTTACCGTTAGGAAACTTTCCTTTAGATTCGGGGTATCCCCCCATGTAAAGGAGCCAGCCTCCATGAGAAGAATCCTCACCTTACTCAGCGCCGCGGTGATCACACTCGCGGCCACCATCGTCGCCTCCGGCCCCGCCATGGCGCACGGCTACGTCAACTCCCCACCCAGCCGCCAGGCGTTCTGTGCGCAGGGCAAGGTGCCCGACTGCGGCGAGATCATCTACGAGCCGCAGAGCGTGGAGGGCCCCAAGGGCCTGCGCAGCTGCGACGGCGGCAACTCCCGCTTCGCCCAGCTCAGCGACGAGAGCAAGCCGTGGCCGGTCACATCCGTCGGCACGACGGTGAACTTCACCTGGACCTTCACCGCCCGGCACGCCACGCTCAACTACGAGTACTACATCGGCAACACCCGGGTGGCCGTCGTCAACGGCAACGGCCAGCAACCACCCGCCACGGTGACGCACACGGTGAACCTGTCCGGGTACTCGGGCCGCCAGAAGGTGCTGGCCATCTGGAACATCTCCGACACGGCCAACGCCTTCTACTCCTGCATCGACCTGCAGATCGGCGGCGGTGGCGGCACCCCGACGCCGACGCCCACGCCGACCCCGACGCCCACCCCGACTCCGACGCCGACCCCCACGCCCACGGTCCCGGCGGGCACCTGGGTGGCCAACCACGCCTACGCGATCGGTGACCAGGTGACGTACGCGGGCGCCGGCTACCGCTGCATCCAGGCGCACACCTCGCTCCCCGGCTGGGAACCCCCGAACACCCCGGCCCTCTGGCAGCACCTCTGATCGAAAGGCCGAAAGATCGAAAAGCAGAAAGACTTGGGGGGCGCCACCGGGGGCGCCCCCCAACCTACGGGGAACAGGTCGGATGGCAGAGGCGGCGGGCCAGGGCGCTGAGGAAGACGTCGATGATCTCGTCCGGTTTCTGCGCCACGTGCAGCGACCCGTTGGTCACCTCGGTGATGCGCTGCAGGCCGGCCGTGTCCGCCCCTGTCCCGAAGGCGATGATGACGATCTGCACCGGCCGCGACGGATTCCACTCCCGGCGCAGCTTGTCGAGGAGCTGGGGCAGCTTGACGCCGTGGCCGTCGTCCTTGCCCGCCGTGATGACGAGCAGGGTGTTGTTCATCTCCTCGCGGTAGGAGCTGGTGACCGAGCGGAACCCGCTGAGGACCGTGTCGTACAGGGAGCTGTCCAGCTCCCCGTGCGCGGTGATGGTGCTGGTCAGCTCGTCGAGGCGGCCCCGCCGTACCACCTGCCCCGATTCCGGCTTGTTGATCGGTCCGAGCCCGACCCGCTGGCGGTACGGCTTGAGCCGGTCGATGCCCTGGGCGAACTCCCACAGGCCCATGTGCGTGGATTCGGGGAAGAGCTGCAGGCCGATCTTGGCCGCGGCCAGCGCGACGCCGAGCCGGGTGGTGTCCTTGAGCGGCTCGGCCATGTGCTTGGAGGTGTCGGCCAGCACCAGGATGTTGGTCGGCGGCGCCAGGCGGCTCCAGGCCTGCAGGGCGTCGTCGATGTCCTGGGGCGAGACGGACGGCCGGGTCTTGGGCTGGTCGGTGGGGATCTGCGGTCCAGGAGAGACCGGGCCGAGGGTGCCGTCGCCGGACCTGAAGCCCGCCCGCCGTACCAGTTGCTGCGCCTCGGGGCCGCGCAGCCAGTCGGCGAAGGCCGTCGAGGCCTCGGCCACCGTCGGGTCGGTGGCGGTCACCACGTAGGGGTAGTCGAGGTTGATCGTGCCCTCGCGCGGGTGCAGCGCCACGACCGGGTCGGCGGAGGGCTGCTGGTTGTGGTTCCAGACGGACTGCTCGGGCACGATGACGACCGGCCGCTTCCAGAACGTGTGGTCGTCCACGGCGGCCAGCATGGTCCGGTAGTCGGGCGCGGATCCCGCCTGCGCCCACCGGACGAACGCGGTGAGCGCCTTGTCGGCGGCCGGTCCGCTGCCCACCACGTCACGGGCGGCGGCCACCGTGGCGATGCCCGCCCCGGCCAGTGACGGGTCGGGCACGCGCACCACGTCGGGCTCGTCGGCGTTGGGCCGCAGCCGCCCGCGCACGGTCGGTGGGAAGACCATGCGCCAGTTCATCTCGGTCCTGCCCACCGCGAAGCGCTGCGCGAGCGAGGACCGGGTGGCGAACACCAGCGGCGAGGTGGCCACCACGCTCTCGCCTGCGGGCAGCGCGGCGGCGCCCTGCTTGCGGGCCAGCCGGATCCAGGCCGAGGAGTCGGCGATCCAGCCGTCGGGCCGCTCGCGCAGCACGCCCGCCTTGTCGCCGATGAGCGTGCGCAGCACGGTGGCCGGCGGCTGCTCGGTCACCTGGACCAGCACGCACCGGCCGCCGACGGTGGTCTTGGTGTCGTTGAAGCGACCCGCCGCTTCCATGGCCACCGGCGCTACGTCGACCGCGGCCGCCACGCTGACCAGAACAGGCTCTCGTGTCGAGCACAGCGCGCCGCCACCGCCGAGTAACACGACGAGCGTGCCCGCCACCACGGCGAGCACCGCGACACCGGCAAGTATGCCGCGCAGCAGGGCCTTTCTCCTGCGTTGCTCGGGACTCGGGCTGGCGCGGTGCTGTCCAAACGACACGGCGTCGATTCTGCCAACCGGCCCCATGGGGGGCGCAAGGGCCGGTAGAACTTGTTATCACTACACCAGCGGGAGAACCCTCCTGACGCTCTGGCACACGCCGTCGCTCGCGGCCGAGGCGGCCAGCCGTTCCGCGCTCGGCCGGCCGTACTCCGTGGTGCGCTGCCTGACGGGGCGGCCGGTGACCATCGCGCGCAGCTCGCTGATCGTCTTGTGCGATCCGTTCTCGGAGCCGGCCATCCGGCTGATCGTCTCCTCCATGAGCGTGCCGCCGAGGTCGTTGACGCCGCCGTCGAGCACCTGACGGCACAGGTCGTCGCGCAGCTTCACCCACGAGCACTGGATGTTGTCGATGGCGCCGTGCAGCAGGATCCTGGCCAGCGCGTGCACGGCCCGGTTCTCGCGCGCGGTCGGGCCGGGCCTGGCGACGCCGGCCAGGTAGATGGGCGCGCTGTTGTGCACGAAAGGCAGCAGGACGAACTCGGAGAAGCCGCCCGTCTCCTCCTGCATCCGCCTGATCAGCTTGATGTGCCGCACCCAGTGCAGGTGGTTGTCGACGTGGCCGTACATCATCGTGGACGTGGTCGGGATGCCCACCCGGTGCGCCGTACTGATGACCTCGATCCAGTCGTTGGCGGGCAGCTTGCCCTTGGTCAGCACCCAGCGCACGTCGTCGTCGAGGATCTCCGCCGCGGTGCCCGGCAGCGAGTCCACGCCCGCCTCCTTGGCCGCCACCAGCCAGTCCTCGATCGACAGATTCGTACGGCCGGCCCCGTTGACCACCTCCATCGGCGAGAAGGCGTGCACGTGCATGTCGGGAGTCCGCTCCTTGACCGCCCGCGCCAGGTCGAAGTAGGCCGTGCCCGGCAGGTCGGGGTGGATGCCGCCCTGCATGCACACCTCGGTGGCGCCCGCGTCCCAGGCCTCCTGCGCCCGGTCGGCCACCTGGTCCAGGCTCAGCGTGTAGGCGTCGGCGTCGGTCCGCCGCTGGGCGAAGGCGCAGAAGCGGCACCCGGTGTAGCAGACGTTGGTGAAGTTGATGTTCCTGTTGACCACGTAGGTGACGTCGTCGCCGACGGCCTCACGACGCAGGTGGTCGGCCAGGCGGGCGAGCTCCTCCAGCGCCTCCCCCTCCGCGCTCAGCAGCGCCACGGCCTCGTCGTCCGTGAGTCCCGCGGGGTTCGCCTCGGCCTTCTTGAGTGCCTGCCGTACGTCGCCGGAAACCGGGGCGGAGCCGGAGGGCAGGCGGTCGCGCAGGGCGTCCCAGTCGCCGTAGACGTGGTCGAAGTCGTCGCGGCGGTCCTGGGTGCGCCCGGTGGTGTCCACGGTGACGTGCAGGTCGACCCGGCCGGACGGGGTGAAACCGCCGTCGGGCTCCTGCCACGGGCGGCCCTCGAGCACGGCGTCCTCGCGGGCCAGCCCCGTCTCCGGGTCGGCGAGCGCGTCCACGTGGGCCATCACCCGCGGGTCGAGCCAGGGCTCGCCGGCCCGCACGTACTCCGGATAGATCGTCAGCCGCTCCTTGAGCTCGAACCCGGCGGCGGCCGTGCGGGCGGCCAGCGCGTCGATCTGCGGCCAGGGCCGCTCGGGGTTGACGTGGTCGGGGGTCAGCGGCGAGACTCCGCCCCAGTCGTCGATCCCGGCCCTGATCATCAGCTCGTACTCGGAGTCGATCAGGTTGGGCGGCGCCTGAAGGCGCACCCGGGGGCCCAGGACCAGCCGCGCCACCGCGATGGTCGCCGCCAGCTCCTGCAGGTCGGCGTCGGGCAGGCCGCGCATGGCCGTGTCGGGCTTGGCGCGGAAGTTCTGGATGATGACCTCCTGGATGCCGCCGTACTCGCGGGCCACCCGCCGGATCGCGAACAGCGACTCGGCCCGGTCCTCCAGGGTCTCGCCGATGCCGATCAGGATCCCGGTGGTGAAGGGCACGTTGACCCGCCCGGCGTCCTCCAGGACGCGCAGCCGTACCGCGGGGTCCTTGTCGGGCGAGCCGTAGTGCGGCGCGCCCTTCTCCTCGAACAGCCGCCGCGAGGTGGTCTCCAGCATCATGCCCATCGACGGCGCCACCGGCTTGAGCCGCTGCAGGTCCCGCCAGCTCATCACACCGGGGTTGAGGTGCGGCAGCAGCCCGGTCTCCTCCAGAACCCTGATCGCCATCGCGCGCACGTAGGAGAGCGTGTCGTCGTAGCCGTGCGCGTCGAGCCACTCGCGGGCCTGGTGCCAGCGGTCCTCAGGCCGGTCGCCGAGCGTGAACAGCGCCTCCTTGCACCCGAGCGCCGCGCCCTGCCGGGCGATCTCCAGCACCTCGTCGGGGCTCAGGAACGGCGACTCCAGCTTGTGCGGCGCGGTGGCGAACGTGCAGTAACCACAGCGATCACGGCACAGGCGGGTCAGCGGGATGAACACCTTCCTGCTGTAGGTGATGACGCCGGGCCGGCCCGCGGCCTCGAGACCGGCGTCCCGCACCCGGGCGGCGTGGGAGAGCAACGTGTCGAGGTGTTCGCCGCGTGCTTCCAGCAGCACGCCAACCTCGGTGAGGTCAAGGGACTTGCCGTCGCGAGCGCGAGCCAGGGCCCGCCTGAGTGCGGTGGTCATACCCAGACACTACGGAAGCTAGAAAGACCGGTAGTCGCGGACCCCCATCCGTGGCCCGCGCTTGGGCGGGCGCAGCCCGGTGAGCCCGATCAGGATCGTGGCCCGGTGCCGGTGACCTCGGTAGGGCTCCAGGAGCCGGAGCATGCCGGGATCGTCTGTCTTCTCCCCCGTCAGCGCGTAGCCCACGTGCTTGGCCAGGTGGTAGTCGCCCACGCTGAGCGCGTCGGGGTCGCCGAAGGCCCGCTGCCTGACCTCGGCCGAGGTCCACACGCCGATGCCGGGCAGCATGCGCAGCAGCCTGTCGGCCTCCTCGCTGGTGGCGGCGGCCTCCAGCTTGTCGGCGTGCCAGGCGGCGGTCGCGATCGTCCTGGCCCTTACGGCTTCCGCCCCCGACTTGTGCCAGTGCCAGGCGGGGATCTCCCGCCACACCCCGGGTTCAGGAATCACGCGCATACCCTCGGGCGCGGGGCCGGGGGCGGGCTCGCCGTACCTTCGCAGCAGCCAGCCCCAGGCGCGCCAGGCTTCCTGGCCGACGACCTTCTGCTCGAGTACGGCGGGCACCAGCGCCTCCATGACGCGCCCCGTCCGCCCGATGCGGAGGCCGGTGTGGCGCCTGGCCACGTCCTCCAGCACCTCATGTTTCACGCTGAAGCCCGAAATATCGTCATCTGCGCCCAGCAGCGCTGGCAGGGTCTCCAGCAGCCAGTCGGCGCCCGGCCCCCAGGCCTGCCCGATGACGTGGCCGGACCTGACCGACACGCGCAGCGTGCCGGGGCCGTCAGGCGTGCGCGACGTGCGCCAGACGGCGCCGTCGTGCGCGGTACGGAACGTGGGGTCGTGGCCGCCGTGCCCGTGCGGGCCCAGCACGAGCCCGATCTCCAGGGGCCACGCGGGCGCCCACTCCCGTTCCTTCACCTGTCCAGTGTGCCCCGTGACCGGGCTCAGACGTCGCTGGAGTAGCGGACCGCGCAGTCGGGCAGCTCCACGCCCGGCCAGATGCGGACCCCCGCCCTGAGCTCGTTGCCGTGGCCCACGACCGCGCCGTCGCCGATCACGGCGTCGTGCACGACCGCGCCCGCGCAGACGCGCGCGCCCCTGCCGATCACCGAGTCGGTCACGGTCGCGCCCGTGTGGACCACGCAGTCGTCGCCGAGCACGCTGCCGTCGACGGTCGCGCCCGCCTCGACCACGGCCCTGGCCCCGACGGTCGATCCGGCGCGCACCTTGGCCTCGGGCGACACGACCGCCCCCGGCAGCGCCAGGTACTCGCCCGTCGGACCCGGCAGCGCGGGCGAGGCCAGCCGCCCCAGCACCAGGTCGGCCGAGCCCTTCACGAACGCCGCGGGCGTGCCGACGTCGAGCCAGTAGGTCCGGTCGGCGTACCCCAGCACCAGGTCGCCCGACTCGATCAGCCCGGGGAACGTCTCCCGCTCGACGGAGACCACCTCCCCCGCCGGGATCGAGTCGATCACCGAACGGGTGAAGACGTAGCACCCGGCGTTGATCCGGTTCGTCACCGGATTCGGCGTCTTCTCCAGGAAGGCCGTGACGCGCCCGTCGCCGTCGGTCGGCACGCAGCCGAACCGGGTCGGATCGTCGACCTCGGTCAAATGGAGCGTTACAGCGGCCTGGCGAGCCAGGTGGGTGCGCACCTGATCGCCGATGTCGTGGCCCGACAGGATGTCGCCGTTGAGTATCAGCACCGGCGCGTCGGGCCCGGAGGTCAGCGCCTGGGCCGCGTTGCGGATCGCGCCGCCGGTGCCCAGCGGCGTCTCCTCGGTCATGTACTCCAGGGAGAGCCCGAAGTCGGAGCCGTCACCGAACACCGGCTCGAACATCGCTGCCTTGTAGGAGGTGGCGAAGACGATCCTGCGGACCCCGAAGGCGTGGGCCCGCGCCAGCTGGTGGGCCAGGAAGGGCACACCGGCGGTCGGCAGCAGGGGCTTCGGCGTGCCGAGCGTCAGCGGACGCAGGCGGGTGCCCTGCCCTCCGACCAGCAGGATCGCCTCGAGATCTGGCAAGGAGCTCTCCATCACTGTGTGAGGTTATCCAACTATTCGACTGCACGTTGATAGGCGCTCAGATGTGCCTCGGCGGAGGCGTCCCAGGTGAATTCCCGAGCCCTGGCCAGCCCTGCGCTCCGCAGCGCGGCCCGCCGGTCGGCGTAGGCGAGCAGCGCGGCCAACGCCTCGGCGATGCTATCGGCATCCGGCTCGGTGTAGGCGACCGCGTCGCCGCCCACCTCGGGCAGCGACGTGCGGTGCGTGGTCAGCACCGGCGCCCCGCAGGCCATCGCCTCGAGCACCGGAAGCCCGAACCCCTCGCCCAGCGAGGGGAAGGCCACCACCAGCGCCCCGCCCAGGAACCCCGGCAGGTCGGGGATGCGCAGGTAGCCGGGCCGCACGACCTTGATCGTGGCCTCGACCTCGCGGCAGGCGGCGTCCACGTCGTCCTCGTGCACCCCGCCGCCGATCACCAGCGCGGGCGGGTCGTCGACGCTCTTGACCGCGGCGGCGAACCCGCGGATGAGATTCGGCACATTCTTGCGCGGGTCGAGCGCCCCCAGGAAGGCCACGTACGGCCGGCCGTGCAACCCCAGCCGGTCGGTGGCCCGCCTGACCTCCTCCTCGCTCGGCGGGTGGAACATCGCCTGGTCGACGCCGTGGTAGGCGACGTCGATGCGGGTGGGATCGGCGGCGAGCACGCGGACGAGCTCTTCCCTGGTGGCCTTGGAGGGCACGATGACCCGGTTGGCGTGCCGTACCGCGGTCCTGGTCGCCGAGCGGAAGAAGGAGGCCTTGACCGCGCTGTGCTGGTCGGGCTCGGTGAACCAGGTGACGTCGTGCACGGTGACCACGGTGGGCACGCCGGACCGCAGCGGGATCGAGTAGTACGGCGCGTGGATCACGTCGGCGGAGTTCTGCCTGGCAAGCAGCGGGACGCCGGTCTGCTCCCAGGCCAGGCGGGCGGCGCGGTTGGTGATGGAGACAGGTCCAGGCACGATCGTGGCGGAAGGAGCGAGCCGGCCGTACTTCTCGGCGTCCGCGCGCTGGCAGACGACCACGAGATCGGCACCGGCCCGGTCGAGGGCGGCGATCAGCCCGTCAACATATCTGATCAACGCACCGCGGTCTGCGGGGACCGCCGCGGCGTCGACGAGCACTCGAGGCATTACGAAGATCTTCTCCCCTCAAGATCAACGTGGGACTCGGGTCGTCCCCCTCCTGGTTCACCCTATGCCCAGCCTCCCCCAAATCGTGGGCCAAATCACACCGACTCGCGCCTGGCTGCGATTCCCGCCAAACCCGCGCAGATCAGATCGCCGATCACGATCACGATGCGCGAGGTGAGCGCCACGGCGATCGCCGAGCCCCGGTCGAGGACGGGCGCCAGCACGGCCACCATGGCCAACTCCCGCACCCCGGCGCCCGCGGGGACCACGAACGTCATGATGCCCAGGCACCACGACAGCGCGAACGCCCCGATCGCGAACACCATCCCGCCCTGCGGGGCGATGAAGTACAGGTGCACGCCGTAGCAGGTCCACCCGGCCAGCGCCCAGCCGAGCGCGCCGAGCATGCCGCGCCGGGTGAGCGGCCGCTCGAGCGGCTCCCGCTTCAGCCTCCTGAGCCCGAACCCGATCACCGCGTTGATCACCTTGGGTTCGAGCAGCACGAACAGGACCGGGATGAACAGCAGCAGCCAGCCGTACCTGTCCCAGCCCAGCGTGACCAGGGACACCAGCAGCCCGGTCGCCAGCTGGATGGGCATCATCAGGAAGAACGCGGCCGCGCTTCGCGAGCGCGGCACGCCCAGGTCGCGGCCCATCTCCATCTGGGCCAGCATCGGCCAGACCGTGCCGGGGATGTACTTGCCGAGCTGGCCGACGAAGAACACCTTCGCCCCGGCCTTGAGCGGCAGCGGCGAGCCGAGGTCGGACAGCAGGGTGCGCCACGTCATCATGGCGCCGAGCAGGGCGGCCACCACCGCGACGAGCGACCCGGCGACCGCGCCCCACGACAGCCGGGCGAACCCGGCGACGACGTCGTCCCACTGCCTGGCCACGGCCCACGTGCCGAACCCCAGGGCCACCGCCAGGAACCCCAGGCGGACGACCTTCTTCAGCCTCGAGCGCCTCGCGGGGACGCTCACGTCGTTCGGCCTGCCCGCCGTACTCACAGCGGCAGGACCCGCTCGGGCGGCTGCGGCAGCGCGGGACCGCGCGGGCGGCGGGGCTTCTTGGTGGCGACCCACAGGTAGGTCGGCACGAGCGGGAGGAGCAGCCTGAGCACCGCGCGCGGCGTACGAGCGAGTACGGCCTGCGCCACCCGACCGAGCGCGCCGGGGAACAGCTCGGACCCGGCGAAGCGGCGGGGCGTGGCCAGCACGGGGAAGGTGTAGTCCCAGACGTGGAAGGCGCGCAGCATCCTGCGCAGCCCGCGCCGCGTGCGGAACCGCTCGTAGTAGTGGTCGGCCCGGCCGGAGGCGCGCACGTAGCGGTCGGCCAGCCGGGGCGGCAGGTAGGACAGGAACGGCAGCTTGTAGTGCGGCTCCATGATGCCGAGCCGGTTGCCCAGCCCCAGGTAGAGCACGCCGTCGTCGGACAGCACCCGGTGCATCTCGGCCACGACCCCGTCGGGGTCGACCACGTGCTCGTAGATGTGGTTGAAGACCAGCACGTCGATCGAGCCGTCGGGGAAGGGCAGCGCGGTGCCGTCGCCGCAGACGAAGCCGACCCGCTCGCCGAAGCGGTCGGCGGCCTTGCGCAGGCCGGGCACGTCGATGTCGATGCCGAGGGTGTGCAGGGCGCCCGCGCCGGCCAGCTCGTCGGCGATGAACCCGGCCGAGCAGCCGACGTCGCCCACGGTCTGCCCGCTCAGGGGCCCGTGGAAGTGCTCGATCACGGCGATGATCTTCGCCGCCTTGCGCCTGCGCTTGTCCTCGTCGAGCATCGCCGACTGGAACTCGGAGTACTCCAGCTGCGCGACTCGTTGCTCACCCACGCCGCCCAACAGTACCCGGGCGCGTCGTTAATCCGTCATCGAACGAGCTTTGGTACGGTGGCCCGCCCGGTGAAACGGCAACGAATGGGGTCAATGTGGCGTTGTTCGACAAAATTCGGGGCGAGTTCATCGACATCGTCGAATGGCTCGACGACAGCCGCGACACGATCGTCTGGCGCTTCCCCAGGTACGACAACGAGATCAAGATGGGCGCCCGGCTCGTCGTGCGCGAGTCGCAGGCCGCGGTCTTCGTCAACGAGGGGCAGATCGCCGACGCCTTCCCACCGGGCACCTACACGCTGGAGACGCAGAACCTGCCGATCCTGTCGACGCTGAAGGGCTGGAAGTACGGCTTCCACTCGCCGTTCAAGGCCGAGGTCTACTTCGTCGGCACGCGGCAGTTCACCGACTTCAAGTGGGGCACGCAGAACCCGGTCATGGTGCGCGATCCCGAGTTCGGCCCGGTGCGGCTGCGGGCGTTCGGCGCGTACTCGGTCCAGGTGATCGACGCCCGGCTGCTGATCCAGGAGCTGGCCGGGACCGACCCGCAGTTCAGGACCGAGGAGGTCGAGGGCTACCTGCGGCAGATGATCGTCGGACGGCTGGCGGGCGCGCTCGGCACGGCCAACGTGCCGGTGCTCGACATGGCGGCCAACCAGCACGCGATGGGGCAGCAGCTGGCCGAGGTGCTCAGCGCCGACCTGGCCAAGGTGGGGCTGACGGTCCCGAACTTCTCCTTCGAGAACATCTCGCTGCCGCCCGAGGTCGAGCAGGCGCTGGACAAGCGGACCTCGATGGGGATCGTGGGCGACCTCAACGCCTACACCAGGTTCCAGGCGGCCAACGCGCTGGAGAACGCCGGCGGCGCCGGCGAGGGCATGGGCCTGGGGATGGGCATCGCGGCCGGCCAGCAGATGGCGGCAGCCCTGTCCCAGCCGACGGGTCAGGCGCCTCCTCCTCTTCCTCCGCAGGAGCAGTGGTTCCTCGGCGTCGGCGGCGAGCGACGCGGGCCGTTCGACAGGCAGGGACTGTCCGCGGCCGGATTGACCCCCGACGCGCTGGTGTGGAAGGCGGGCATGGCGCAGTGGACGCCCGCCCGTGACGTGCCGGAGCTCGCGGCCCTGCTGAACAGCACCCCTCCCCCGCTGCCTCCCGCCTAGGCAGGACGACGTGACCTCCCCCACCCAGATCACCCACCCCTGCGCGGGCTGCGGGGCGAACGTGGAGTTCGCCCCGGGCACCACCGTGCTGCGCTGCCCGTACTGCGGCAGCGAGCAGCGCATCGCCGCCCCCGCCCGCCAGGTCATGGAGCACTCCTACGACGCCTTCCTGGCCAAGCCCAGGGTCGCCGCCGTGGCGCCGCACCAGTTCGCCTGCCCGGGCTGCGGGGCGCGCACCGAGAGCGACGCGCTGTCCAAGAGCTGCCAGTTCTGCGGCACCGGCCTGGTCGCCGACACGGGCAGCGACCCGCAGGTCGCCCCCGAGGCGGTCGTCCCCTTCGCCGTCGACCGCACGAAATCCCGCGAAGAGCTGAAAAAGTGGGTGAAATCCCGCTGGTTCGCCCCGAACCGCCTGAAGAAGGTGTCGGAGGCGGAATCCATGAAGAGCACCTACCTCCCGCACTGGACCTTCGACGCCGACACGGTCTCCGACTACACCGGCATGCGCGGCGAGCACTACTACGTGACCGAGACCTACACCGAGAACGGCGAGACCAAGACCCGCCAGGTGCGCAAGACCCGCTGGTACTCCGCCAGTGGCACGGTCGCGCGCGACTTCGACGACCTCCTGATCACCGCCACCGGCCACGTCCCCAGGAAGCGCCTGGTGGCCCTGGAGCCCTGGCCGCTGCACCAGGCGGTCGCCTTCGAGCCGAGCTACGTCGCCGGGCACCACAGCCTGCGCTACGACACCGAGCCCGAGGCAGGCCTGGAGGAGGCCAAGGGCCAGATGGCCGAGGTCATCGAGCAGGACTGCAGGCACGACATCGGCGGCGACGAGCAGCGCGTGAACAGCGTCGACACCACCTACTCCGACGTCACGTTCAAGCTCGTGCTGCTGCCGGTCTGGATCGGCTGCTACCTGTTCGGCGGCAGGACCTACCAGGTGCTCATCAACGGCGTCACCGGCGAGGTGCAGGGTGACCGCCCCTACAGCGCCGTGAAGATCACGATCGCCGTGCTGGCGGCGCTCGCGGTCATCGCCGCCGTCGTATGGATTTACCTCGCCAACAAGTGAGACGCTTGGCCAATGTTCCGCCGCCTGGTGCGCATCCTCCTCGCCCTGGTCGCCCTCGCCTTCCTCGGGTACGGCCTGGCCAGGAACTGGACCGACACCACCGCGGCGCTGGCCGAGCTCTCACCGTGGGCGCTGGCGGGCGCCTTCGCCGCGGTGCTCGCCGGGCAGTACTGCATGCTGGTGGCCTGGCGGCAGGTGCTGGCCGGGCTCGGCTCGCCGCTGCCGCTGCGGACCGCCGGGCGGATCATGTTCGTGGGCCAGCTGGGCAAGTACATCCCCGGCTCGGTCTGGGCCTACGCCGCGATGATGGATCTCGGGCGCGACCAGGGCAGCCCGCCGCGCCGTACCTTCGCCTGCATCTCGCTCGCGCTGGTGATCAACCTCGGGGTGGCGATCTCGATCGCGGCCGCGACGCTGGCCACCCAGCAGGCGGTACGGCAGGCCTGGTACCTGCTGCTGCTCGTGCCGGTGATCATCGTGTGCCTGCATCCCCGGGTGCTGACCTGGGGACTGAACCTGGCGCTGCGGATCGCCAGGCGCGAACCGCTGGACAGCGTCCTGCCCGGTAGGACCGTGCTGGTGGCCGTCGCCTGGACCGCGCTCGGCTGGTTCGTGTACGGCGTGCACGCCATGCTGCTGGCGGGGCGGTTCGACCTCTACCTGATCTGCACCGGGGCGTACGCGTTCGCCTGGGCGTCCGGGCTGCTGACGTTCGTCGTGCCCGCCGGGGTCGGGGTGCGCGAGGGCGCGATGTGGCTGGTGCTCAAGCCGCTGATCGGCGACGGGCCCGCGCTGGTGGTGGCCGTGGTGTCGCGGGTCCTGTTCACGCTGGGCGACGCGGCGCTGGCCGGGATCGCTTTCCTGCTTCAGCCCCTGAGAAGGGTCTCCACGTACGCCGACCAGAACGGCTCAGGGTCGACCGACTTGACGCCCGACCGCAACCGCTCCGGCTCGCCCGGCTCGTAGAAGCGCTCGATCGCGGTCCGCAACGCCTCGACGCTGCCGGGCTCCACGAGGATCCCGTCCACCCCGTCGGTCACGTGGTCGCCCAGCGCGCCCACCCGGGTGGCGATGACCGGTCTGCCGTGCTCGAACGCCAGCCACACGTTCTGGCTGGCGGTGGCGCTGCGGTAGGGCAGCACCAGCGCGTCGCTCTGTTCGAACAGCCCCGGCACGGCCTCGGCGGCGACGTAGCCGGGCCTCAGGTCCACCTCGGCGCCCACCTCCTGGACGAGGGCCCTGGTCTCCTCGATGCCGCCCCAGAACTCGCCCGCCACGGTCAGCCCGACGTCCTCGGGCAGCGCCCTGATCAGCAGGTCCAGCCCCTTGTAGGGCCGGACGATCCCGAAGAACAGCAGCTTCCTGTGGACCTGCGCGCCGTTCTGCCCGGCCCGCCCGGCCGGCAGGTGCGGTGCCATCGCGGCCACCGTGACCGGCCGGTCCGTCAGCGTCCTGGCCAGCTCGGCCTGCTGCTCGGAGTGGGCGAGCACGCCGTCGACCCGCTTCAGCAGGGCCTTCATCAGCGGTCTGTCGTACGGCTTGCGCTCATGCGGGAGCACGTTGTGGCACAGGGCGACGACCCGGGTCCTGCCGGCCATGCCGTACAGGATGCCGAGATAGGCGGGGACCTGGACCGGGCTCAGGACGGCCAGGATCACCAGGTCGGCACCGCGGAGCCGGCGCCCGCAGGCGACCCAGCCGTCCGGTCGGCGCCAGTCGAGCCTTCTGTGCGTCCGGGGGAACGGCTCGCCCTCGGGGGCGTCGATCGTCTGCTGGCCCGGATAGAGGAATCCCGGGTACTGGGCCTTCCACGACTCGATGACGACGTCGTGGCCCTGAGCCGACAGGCGGTGGGCGAGCTCCGTGGTGTGCTGCGCGCCGCCGCCTTTATACGGAAATGTCGGGCCGACGATCGCGATTCTCATTCGCCGCGGGACCTCACGATCAGGTCGGCGAGCAACGCCACTGACCCGATCAGCAGCCCCGACAGGAAGATCATGATGGTGTTGGTCGGGAAGTAGAAGGGGTGCACGAACATGTCGTAGATCCCCTTGACCAGCGCGATCGCCACCAGCCACAGCGCCGGCGGCATGAGCACCTTGAGCGGGTTGAAGTACATGATCATCCGCAGCACCTGCAGGATGTAGCGGTAGGCGTCGGACACGAAGCTGAACTTCGACTTGCCCGCCCGCTTGGCGTAGTCGATCGGCAGGTAGTAGACGTCGTGCTGGTTCGACAGGAACGACAGCGTGATCGTCGTGACGCAGGAGAACCCGGGCGGCAGCAGCCGCAGGTACGGCCTGGCCACCGACTTGCGGAAGGCCCGCAGCCCCGAGTTGAGGTCGGGGATCTTCTGACCGGCGAGCTTCTCCGCCACCTTCCTGATGACCCACTTGGCCGGGACCCGCAGGATCTTGTGCGAGCCCTCCTCGGTCGTCCTGGCGCCCACGACCTGGTCGACCGTCCGGTCCTTCTCCAGGATCTGGACCAGCTCGGGGATGCGCTCGTTCGGGTAGGTCATGTCGGCGTCGGTCCAGACGACGATCTCGCCCCTGGCCTCCTGGGTGCCGATCCTGCGCACGGTGCCCGAGCCGCCGTTGCGGTGGAAGGCCCTGATCCTCAGGTGCGGGAAGCGCGGCGCGGCCTCCTCAAGGCGGGCCAGCGTCTGGTCGGTCGAGCAGTCGTCCACAGCGACCAGCTCGTAGGTGTAGCCGCTGGAGTCCATCGCCTTGGTGATGCGCTCGACCTCGTCGATGACGTGGTCCTGCTCGTTGTAGCAGGGCAGGACGATCGTGACGTAGGGCGCTTCTTCATCCACGGTGGGTCCACTCTGGGGGGTCTCAAGCGTGCTCACGTGCGTCGAGAGTACTCGGCCGACCTGAACGCCAGGTCCACACCACCTCAACGGCGGCTGGACGACCAGCACGTCGTCACGCGTTGTAATGATCCGTCACGTAGTCTACCCCGGGCATCTCCCCCACCAACCGCTCCACCCGCTACGCCGCCCCCGGCGGGTGTGCGACAGGCGTGGTCAAGGCAGGGCCATCCACACGTTGACGCGCAGTGACCAGGTGCCGTTGGGCGGGTCGAGGAGTGAGCGCTCGTCCTGGCGGGTGACCAGGGCCATCACCTGGCGTGGTGGGCCGTAGAGGCTGACCTGGTCGGATTGGGCGGCCAGGATGACAGGGACGCGGCCCGCGGCGCGGATGCGGGAGATCAGGCGGCGGACCTCGGGCAACGGGGCGACCTCATCGGAGATGATGCCGGCCCGGGCCGTGGGGCGGTCGCACATGCCGCGGACGAGCTGGGTGAAACGGTCGCCGGTGACCCGCTCGACGATGAGGACCGAGGCGTTGGCCGGGATCTGGGCGCACATGGCCTCGACCGCCGCCCGCTCGCCCCGCTCGATCGGGATGAAGGCCGTGCCGATCGACGTCACCGTGGGCGGCACCAGCACGAGCAGCGTGCCGAGCACCGCGACCACGGTCTGGGTGCGCCTGCCGTACCCGAGCCTGCGGGTCTTGTCGCGCGTCCAGCCCAGCCCCCACACGGCCAGCGCGATCAGCCCGGGGACGACGACGGGCACCAGGCGGCGGGAGGCCCACGGCTGGTCGGGCGTGATCTCGGGGCGCAGCAGCGTGGTGACCGTGGTCCAGCCGATGACCGCCAGCGGCAGCAGCCACTCGAAGGAGGCGCCGCCGCGCAGCAGCCTGCGCACGAGCACGGCCGCGGCGAGCGTGGCGAGCACGACGACGGGCACGCCGACGTACCAGATCACCCAGTGGAGGGAGTATTCCGAGTACAGCCGGGTGCCGTCGATCGGCAGGCGCAGGATCCGCTGGGTGTCCGCGATGAAGCTGAAGGTGCGCTGGTCGTCGGGGTTGGTGGGCACCCGCCGCACGGTCTGCACCCACGGGCGTACGGCGAGCCCGGCCATCACCAGGACCACCAGCGCCGCCCCGATCTCCGGCAGCCGCCTGGGGAGGCGGACCCGGGCGGCCAGCCAGGGGGCGGCAGCCGTACCCAGGGCCGTGAGGACCAGGACGGCGGCGCAGATGAGCAGCAGCGGGTTGACCGAGCGCGACAGGTAGGCCAGGTACGGCCGGGCGAGCAGGTAGGCCGCCAGCAGCCCGAGCCCCACCCCCACGGCGACCCCGGCCAGCAGCGCGGGCCCGACGCGGCCCTCGGGACGGCCGAACCGGCGCAGCGCGATCAGCAGCCCGGCGTAGGCCAGGACCGGCAGCACGTCGCGCAGCCCGTCGACGCGCACCAGCACGGCCAGCCCGAACACCAGCCCCGCCAGCCCGGCCGCGGGCCAGACGCGCACGCGCTCGGTCTGGAGCGTGTCGTGGAGCAGCGCCATGCCGCCGAAGAGCAGGATCAGCGACGGGATCTCGCTGAACGTGGTGCGCGAGGTGTACAGGATCGGCATGGCGACGGCGAAGGCGAAGGCCGCCAGTGGCGCCCACCGCCCGCCGGCCAGCCGCCCGACCGCCCCGCCGACGGTCAGCACGGCCAGGGCGCCGAGCACGGCCGGCGTCAGCAGCATCCCGCCGAGCCAGCCGCCCACCGCGAACAGCATCGGCGGGCCCGGCATGAACTGCGGCACCACCGACCCGTCGACGTCGAAGAAGCCCACGCTGCGGAACACCAGCGACGGGTCGGCGCCGCCGAAGGCCCAGGCCTGCGACGGGATCGGCAGCGAGCCGTGGCCGCCGATCCACGTGGCGTACTGCGCGTACGTGGCCGGGTCGCGGCGGACGATCAGCTGCTCGCCGTGCATGACCGCGTTGAAGACGCCCGAGCCGAGCGCGATGGCCAGCACCCCGCAGGTGTGGCGCGCGGTGGCGCCCACCGTCTCGGGCAGCCGCAGCGCGACCCGGCACAGCAACACGGCGATCACGGCCCCGAGCAGCAGCACGGGCAGCGGCCTGAACCACCCCGCGAGCAGCAGCGGAAGCCCGGCGAGCAGGAAGGCCGCCACCAGGAGAGCAGGCAGCAGGGAGGCCACGGCGAGCACCCGGCCCGCCGACGGCCTGCGTTCGGGGGAAGGCAGGGCAAGTCGCATCGGTGATCGGGAGCGTATCCAACACCGGCGACAAGGGCGGGTAGCGTTACGCGACGTGCGGGCGAAATGGTTTGCCGCCGTCCTCGCCGCGGGGGTGGTGCTACGGGTGATCACGATGCTGGGCTACCGCCCCGCGCTGTGGTTCCCCGACACCTACACCTACACCGTCACCGTCTTCCGCCCGCGCCCCGACCTGGTCCGCCCGGCGGGCTACTCGATGTTCATGAAGCTGTTCGAGCCCTTCCACAGCTTCGCGGTCGTGACCGGCGTGCAGCACGCGATGGGGCTGGCGGTCGGCGTGCTGGTCTACGTCGCCGCCAGGCGCGCGGCGGCGCCCGAGTGGGCGGCCGTGCTCGCGACCGTTCCCGTGCTGCTCGACGCCTACCAGATCGAGCTGGAGCATCTGCTGGTCTCGGACACGCTGTTCATGTTCCTGATCGCCGCCGCCGTGGTGCTCGCGCTGGGCCGGGCGCCGACCTGGCGTACGGCCGTGGCCATCGGGCTGCTGCTCGCGGCCGCCTCGCTGACCAGGACGATCGGCCAGCCGCTCATCGTGATCTTCGTGGTCTGGTTCCTGCTGCGCGGCCGGTTCAGGATCACCGGCGTGCTGCTCGTGGCCGCCGTGGCGCCGATCGTGGCCTACGGCGGCTGGTTCTACGCCACCTATCAGCGGGTCGGCGTCGTCGGCGCGAACGGCGTCTTCCTCTACGCCCGCACGATGTCCTTCGCCGACTGCGCCAAGATGGATCCCCCGCCCGACCTGCGCGTCCTGTGCGATCCGCGGCCGCCGTCCCGGCGACCGCCCTCGCAGGAGTACATCTGGGGCGCCGACTCGCCGCTGGTGCGCATCCCCGGCGACAGCTTCATCAAGCCGACCGACGACCTGGCGGGACGCTTCGCCACCCTGGCCATCACGAAGCAGCCGCTGGACTACGCCGGGTCCGTGCTGACCGAGCTGGGCCGCGGCTTCACCTGGGGCCGCCCGGTCTACCCCGACCAGGAGATCTACGGCTACTACGAGTTCCCGGCCGCGACCCCGCCCCCGCCGGGCCGCCACGCCGCCGACCTCGGCGTCACCATGGCCACCCGCTACGAGCAGGGCCCCATCGGCACCCAGGTCGTCGAGCCCTACGCCGGTTGGATGCGCGCCTACCAGGACGTGGCCCGCCTGCCCGGCACCGTGCTGCTCGCCGTCCTGCTCGTCCCGCCGGCCATGTCGCTCTGGCGCAGGTACGGCAGGCGGACGCGCAACGGCTGGACGCCGGAGTGGCTCGTGCCGTGGACCGTGGGCATCGGCCTGCTGGTGGTGCCGCCCGCCGTCGCGGAGTTCGACTACCGCTACGTCCTGCCCGCCGTACCGCTCGCCTGTCTCGCGGCGGCTTTGGCGGTTCGTCCGACCTGCGCCGATGTTAAAGACTTTGGCACGGATATTCCACGAATTGTCCAACTCTGAGTATGCTCTTTGGCGGTTGCATCACGCCCGGGTCACGCTCGATTACCACGATCATGGCCTCGGGTACGCCGTACGTGACCTAGTCTCGTGGCGCAGAACGACCTAGCCGGCGTGCGAGGGGGGCGTATGAGCGATTACCGGGGGACATCCATCGATGATCGCCGCGCCGCGCCCACACAGCCCGGCTCCCGGATGTCGCGCAGGGCGGGCGCCACCCCGCCGCCGCCCCCGCCTCCCCCGGAGGACCTCCCGCCGCGCGGTCACCGCAGCGGCGGCGGCGCCGGCGGCGGCAAGATGCGTCTGCTGGCCTGGATCAGCATCGCGATGACCTCGATCATGGTCGCCGGCTCGCTGACCGCCTACGTCGTCTACCGCGACGCGGTCGGCAACATCATCAAGAAGGACTTCAAGCAGGACATCGTCGGCCCGCGCCCGGCCGAGACCGGCGCGCTCAACGTGCTGCTGGTCGGCTCCGACACCCGCGCGGGCAAGGGCAACGCCAGGTACGGCCAGAAGCTGGCCCGCGAAGCCGACGGCGGCGGCAAGCGCACCGACACGATCATCCTGCTGCACATCTCCCCCAACCGCGACAAGGCCCGCCTGATCAGCTTCCCGCGCGACTCGATGGTGCAGATCCCCGCATGCAAGAACGAGAGCACCAAGCAGGTCATGCCGGCCAGGCGCGACATGATCAACTCGGCCTACAACTCGGGCGGCATCGCCTGCACGATCGCCACGCTCGAGTCGCTGACCGGCATCCGTATCGACCACTTCGCCGAGGTCGACTTCAGCGGTTTCAAGAGCATCGTCGACGCGCTGGGCGGCATCGAGATCTGCCTGAAGTCCGGAGTCAACGACCGGAACTCGCACCTGGTGCTCCCGGCGGGCAAGAGCCTGCTCGACGGCGAGAAGGCGCTCGGGTTCGTGCGCCTGCGCCACTACGGCGACGGCAGCGACATCCAGCGCATCAAGCGCCAGCAGCTCTTCCTCAGCAAGGTGGTGGCCAAGGCAATGAGCAGCGACCTGCTGACCGACGTGCCCAGGCTGCGGAACTTCATCGCCGCCGCGGGCAAGTCGGTGACCATGGACCCCGACCTGGCCAACGACACCGAGCAACTGATCGAGATCGCCCAGAGCGTCAAGAAGATGACCACCGGTGGCATCAACTTCACCACGGTCCCGTGGGGGCCCGACCCGGAGGACAAGAACCGGGTCGTGTGGACCCAGGACGCCAACGTGCTGTTCAACGCGATCAAATCCGACGTGGACGTCACGCTGCCGACCGCCAAGCCGAGCACGGGCACCACCACCGCCCCCAAGGCCGACATCAAGCCCGAGCAGGTGCGGGTCCAGGTGCTCAACGGCACCACCACCTTCGGCAAGGCCAAAGAGGTGGCCGACCAGCTCAGCAAGGAGGGCTTCCAGGTCGTCGGCGTCGGCAACTATCAGGCCCCCGACGGCAAGAGCCAGCCCACCACCGAGTTGCGCTACGCCAAGAAGGACGCCACCGGCGCCGACTACGCCGCCGTCCTGTCCGCCGCGATGGATCCCAAGCCCGGTCCCACCGCGGGCAAGGCCAAGGCGGTCAACCCGCAGCCCTACGTCCCCACGACCACGCCGACGACGACCCCGGTCAAGGGCGCGCCGACGATCCAGCTGATCGTGGGATCGGACTTCAAGGGCGTGAAGGTGACCAAGCTTCCTGACAGCGTGAACAACCAGACCATCAGCGCCAACCAGGCCAAGAGCTCCTGCGCATGATCCTCCAAGTTCCCTGTGTAATCGGGGTTCCTGGAGTTCCTGAAGAGACAGGAGCGGTCTCGCCGTAATAAAGTTGCTCGGAACGGCAACGCCACGCGCCGGGCGTCGTCAACGCGGCAGTCAAGGTCGGCTGTCGTGTCCCCGAGCAAAGCTGAGCGATCTCCCACGTGTCCGACACCAAGTCTTCCCCCCCGGTCCAGAGGAGCCCGTCCGACGCCGATCAGGGGCCGGCCAACACCGGCGCCAAATGGCCGCTGCCGGAAGAGGCGTTCTGGAGCGAGGCCAACGACCCCCACGGCGTGCTCGACTCGGAGCCGGAGCCTGAGCCCGAACCGGAGCCACGGCCGGCCAAGAAGCGCGATCCCTACCTGGACAACGTCAAGTTCATCCTGATCGCGTGCGTGATCGTCGGCCACTCGCTGGTGCCGACGCTCGACGCCGACTCCTCCCGCGCGCTCTACCTGTTCATCTACACCTTCCACATGCCGCTGTTCGTGATCATCAGCGGCTACCTGTCCAGAAACTTCTGGAACTCCAACGCCAAGACGAACAAACTGGTCGACACCTTCGTCATCCCGTACGTCATCGTCGAGATCGGCTACGCCGCGCTGCGCTACTCAGTCGGCCAGAAGTGGAGCCTCACGATCATCGACCCGTCGTGGCTCAACTGGTACCTGGTAGCCCTGCTGTTCTGGCGGCTGACCGGGCCGGTGTGGAAACGGATGAAGTATCCGATCCCGATCTCGATCGCGGTCTACCTGTTCGCCGGATTCTCACAGATCACCGGCGACTTCAGCATGGACCGCTTCTTCGGCCTGATGCCGTTCTTCGTGATCGGGCTCATGATGCAGCCGGAGCACTTCGAGCTGCTCAACCGGCGATGGGTGAAGGTC
Source organism: Nonomuraea sediminis (assembly GCF_018531495.1). GTDB lineage: Bacteria > Actinomycetota > Actinomycetes > Streptosporangiales > Streptosporangiaceae > Nonomuraea > Nonomuraea sediminis. The sequence goes on along the minus strand of NZ_JAHDTI010000004.1, from coordinate 202,346 downwards.
GCCTCCGGGATCATCCTGGTGTGCGCGGCGGGCGTGGCCATCTACATCGCGCCGCACGCGCCGCTCGACCCGTTCTATTTCAAGGCCAGCTACCAGGACCTCGGCCTGTCGTGGTGGATGGGCCTGGCGGTCCGCACCGGCCTGCTGGTGTGCGCGCTGGCCATGAGCCTGGCGATCCTGGCGCTGGTGCCGCGGCGCGACACCTGGTTCTCCGACCTGGGCACCCGCACGCTCTACTGCTACCTGCTGCACGGCATCCCGGTGCTCATCGCCAAGCAGATGGGCTGGCTCGACGTGCCGTGGCTGTACGGGCCGCTGGGCGTGGCGGCGATCGCCGCGAGCGCCTTCGCGCTGGCGATCGTGCTGTGCCTGCCGGAAACCCGCACGATCTTCAAGTGGGTGCTGGAGCCCCGACTGACCTGGCTGTATCGGCGCCCTTCGGAAGTTAAGCGGTAATTCCACCCGCATTCACGCCCTTGACCGGGTTGTTGCCGAGCATCGACACATGCGGGTATGCGTCGCCACCACAGTCCACCACCCCGAGGACGCCCGGATCATGCATCGGCAGATCCGGGCGCTGCTCGACGCGGGCCACCAGGTGACCTACGTCGCGCCGTTCACGTTCTTCAACGTCACGCCCCCGATGCCGATCACGGCCATCGACGTGCCTCGCCATGCCGCCTACAGCCGGGCGCGGTCGGCACTGCGGCGTGGCGTCAAGGACGCAGAGCTGCTGATGGTCCACGACCACGATCTGCTGCGCGCCCTGCCGTACCGCCGCCCGCCCGTCGTCTGGGACGTACGTGAGCCGGTCTCGGAACGGCGGCTCGCCCGCGCGCGGCGACGGCACCACGTCATCGCCGCCGACGCCGTTGCGGGCTCGGCGACAGGTGAGGTCGTGCCGGAGGCCACTCTGGTGTCGTCATATCCACCCCCGCCCGGCGACACCAGGGTGGTCCATCTCGGACGGCTGACCACCGAGCGCGGCGTGTCGGAGCTCATCGGGCTGGCCGAGCGGCTCATCCCGCACGGCATCAGGATGGACCTGATCGGCGCGGCCGACCGCGACGTGCGCCCGCTGCTGCGTGACGCCCAGCGCGTCGGCCTGCTCGACTGGTACGGGTACGTGCCCAACCGGCACGCCCTGCGCATGGCCGAGGGCGCGCTCGCCGGCCTGTCGCTGGCGAGCGCGTCCGTGCGGGGCGTGCCGACCAAGGTGCTGGACTACATGGGCCGCGGCATCCCCGTGATCACCACCCCGCAGTCCGCCGCGCTGGTGGAGCGGGTGGGCTGCGGGATCGCTGTCCCGCTCGACGTGGAGGCCGTACGGCACGCCGTACTGGACCTGAAGGAGGATCCGGTACGGCGGGCCGAATTGGGAGCCAGGGGCCACGCGGAGGCGCTGCTGCGCTACCACTGGCCCGACCAGGCGGCGACGTTCGTGTCACTGATGCAGCGCTATGCCGGGGTTCCCGAGCACGCGCTGGCCGTCTAGGGGTGGTCGAGGTCGAAGGCCACATCGGCCAGCCGGACCGTCCTGACCCGCGGGTCCTCGATGATCTTCCGTAGCTCCGCGATCGAGGTGTAGTCGTCCACGTAGGCGTAGGCCAGACCGTCCGCGGCCGCCTTGCGCAGCCTGTCCAGGCTCAAGCCGAAGCTGCTGAGATTGGCCTGGTCGGACTCCTGCAGGATCTTGACCCAGGCCCGGAGGTTCTTCAGGCTGCCTCCGCACTTCGAGTCCTCGGTCGGCCCACGATCCCAGGTGATGTCCCCCCAGGTGATCGGCACGTCGCTGGGGCGGTGCTCGTAGACCACGCTCGTCGGGCAGACTTCGTGGAAGGCCCGCATCTCCTGGTCGGTGAGCGGCTTGGCGAACTCGACCACCGCCAGCGCGCGCAGGTCGGCCGGCAGCCTGGCGAGCACCTTGCGCACGTCGTCCTTGGGGCGGATGCCCGTGCCGAGGTCCGACAGGGCCGTGGTCAGCGGCGTCTTGGCGTCGTTGCCCAGCGGCAGGTGGCCGACGCGGCCGAAGAAGTCCTGGCTGATCGTGTAGTAGGAGCCGCCGTACGGGCCGAAACCGATACCCGCACGGATCGGGCTGGCCGAGAACGTGAACGACAGCGACCAGGGGGTGGTCTCGCAGCAGTCGAGCCCGGCGATCTGGTAGGCCGGGTTGTAGAGCTTGAATGCCGTGACCAGCACGTCCTGCATCCGCTCCACGCGGTCGCCGCGCGTCTGGAGCAGACGCGAGCCCTCGGTGGCGGCCAGCCCCAGCACCAGCAGGATCGCCAGCACGATCGTCACGGTCCTGTACAGGCCGCGCCTGACCGCCTTGCGGGTGCGTCCGGGGTCGAAGGTGGGCAGGTCCGGCAGTTCCTCGGTCATGCTTTCTCCCCGTAGAGCTCGGCGAACGCGGCCCTGGCGCGCCACACCGCGGTCTTGATCGTCGCGTGCTTGGCCCCCGTCATCGCGGCCACCTCGACCAGCGAGAAGCCCTCCAGGTAGACCAGGGTGAGCAGCTTGCCGTGCCGTTCAGGCAGGCGGTCGAGCAGGTCGCGGACCACCAGCGCGTCCTCGTGGAGCGCGGGCACGCCCAGTTCGTCGGGGTGCGGCAGCTCCAGCTCGCGGCGGGCGCGCCTGACGTGGTCGATGAGGACGTTGCGGGCGATCGTGAGCAGCCAGGCTGCCGGGTTCTCGCCGCGCCAGCCCAGTAACGCCCTGGTGGCCTTGACGAAGGTCTCCTGGGCGAGGTCCTCGGCCAGGTGGGGGTCGCGGGTCCTGCGCAGGAGGAACCCGCACACGAGCGGCCAGTGCTCGCGATAGAGCTCCTCGATGATGGCGGCCTCCGCGTCGTCGTGATTGTCACATCAGAGCAGACGGGGTCAGGGCGGGAATGGTCACACGGCTTGCCGGTTGATGTACTGGACGCATGGCACCGCATACGATCCAGGGCCGCACGGTGAGCATGCCCGTACGCGTGAGGAACGCCACGGTCTGCAGCGCCATGTATGCCGTGCGCGCCGACGCCGCCCGGGCCGTCATCGCCTACTCCGGGCTCGACGTGGCCGAGGTCTTCCCCGGCAAGGCCATCTGCCAGCTCGTCTTCGTCGACTACCGCGACGGGGACCTCGACGCCTACCACGAGTTCGGGGTGGTGTTCCTGATCCGGCCGCCGGGCGTGACAGGTTCGGTGGGGATGAACGACCTGCGGCAGGCGGGCGCGTTCGTCCACTGGCTGCCCGTCGACCAGGGCTTCACCCGGGAGGCGGGACGGACGCTCTGGGGGTTTCCGAAGGAGCTGGCGGACATCGAGTTGCGGCTCCGCTCGCCGTACAAGCGTTGCATCCTGCGCAAGGACGGCAGGCTCGTGCTGGACATGCTGCTCAAGCCGGGCGTCCCCGTGCCGGGCGGCCCCGCGTCGCTGAGCGCCTACACCCATCTGGACGGCGTGACGCGGCACATCCCGGCCTGGATGCGGGTGCGCGGCGTGCGGGTCAGACCCGGCGGGGCGCTGATCCGCCTGGGCAACCATCCGATCGCCAAGGAGCTCAGCGAGCTGGGACTGCCCAAGACGGCGCTGCTCAGCGCGACCGTCTCGCACGCCGCGATGTCGTTCGAGGACGCGGAGATCGTCTAGGCGCGGGCCGACCAGCGGCCGTCGGTCCTGGCGATCTGGACCGGGTGGTCGAAGCACTTGCTGACCAGGTCCGTCGTCAGGACGTCCGAGACCGGGCCCGAGGCCATGCACTCGCCCTCGCGCAGCAGCAGCGCGTGCGTGGTGGTGACCGGCAGCTCCTCCAGGTGGTGGGTCACCAGTACGGTGGCCATCTCCGGATGCTCGCGGCGCAGCGTGTCGAGGCTGCTGAGCAACTGCTCCCTGGCCGCCAGGTCGAGCCCGGTGGCGGGCTCGTCGAGCAGGAGCAGCCGCGGGCTCGGCATCAGCGCCCGCGCGATCAGCGCCCGGCCGCGCTCGCCCTGCGACAGGGTGGGCCAGCGGGAGTCGCGCCTCGCGGTCATGCCCATCAGGTCGATCAGCCGGTCGGCCTGCGCCTCCTGCTCCGGGGTCGGCGACCAGCGGGGCACCAGCTCGATCGTGTTCGTGACGCCGGTCAGCACCAGCTCGCGGACCCGCAGGCCGGACTCCAGCTCGTGGCGCGGGTTCACGTGGCCCAGGAACGAGCGCAGCTCCCTGACGTCCACCCGGCCCAGGCGGTGGCCGAGGACCTCCACGGCGCCGCGGGAGGGGTGCTTGACGGCGCCCAGCAGGGCCAGCAGCGTGCTCTTGCCGGCGCCGTTGGGGCCGAGCAGCGCCCAGTGCTCGCCGCGTTCCACGGTCAGCGAGATCGAGCGCAGCAGCAGGGTGCCGTCACGCACGACGTCGACGTCCTCGGCCCGCAGCACGGGCCCGGTGTCGGAGATGTTCACGCGGGCAGGTGCTCCATCACGGTTCGAGGCGGTGGCTCACACGATCGGCGGGCGGCCGAGCTTCACCATGCGCCAGGCCGTGCGCCAGGCCATCGGGCGGCGCTCGCCCGCGGGCGTGCGCAGCCCCTCGAAGAAGCCCTGGAACCAGGCCTTCAGCGCCACGCTCGACCTGCGCTCGCGGATGAGCGTGAGCACCACCCAGTCGACCAGGTAGAGGCCCGCCAGCGGCCACGGCAGGTTACGCCGAGCCAGCCAGACCCGGTTGCGGGCGTTGAGCCGGTAGAACTCGGCGTGGCGGGTGGGCGGCACCTGCGGGTGGTACATGACGGTCTCGGCGTCGTACTCGATGCGGTAGCCCTCGCCGAGCAGCCGCCAGGCCAGGTCGGTCTCCTCGTGCGCGTAGAAGAACCGCTCGGGCAGCCCGCCGACCTGCAGGAACGCGGAACGCCTGATGGCCGAGGCGCCACCGAGGAACGTCGTCACGGGGGACGAGCGCTCGGGATCGCCGGCCCGCAGCCGCGGCACGTGGCGCCGCTGGCCGATGCCGCCCTCGGGGTCCATCACCCGGAAGGAGATGACCGCCAGGTCGGGCTCGGTGGCGAAGCGGTCACGGACGTGGGCCACGACCTTCTGGTTGGCGTACCAGCCGTCGTCGTCGAGGAACAGCACGACATCGCCGGAGCACTCCTCGACGCCGCGGTTGCGGCCGGCCGGGATGCCGGTGTTGCGCTCGAGCCGGACCGTCTTCACGGTCGCGGCCGAGCCCTCGGGTGGCGTCGCCGTCACCTGGGGCACGTCTGCGCCGTTGCCTACGATCACCACCTCGACGTCGCCGTCGATCTGGTTGAGCGCCGACTCGACCGCCCGGTCCAGCTCCGCGACCCGGTTGCCCATGGTGAGGATGACGCACGAGATCTTCAACGCGTCATCGCCTTGACGCGTTGAGAGCACGGGCGGAGCATTCTTTCATGATCACCGAGTCTATTTCCTGATATTGGTGGAGCTAAGCGTATCGGAACCGTTAGTGAACCCCCACCGAACGGCGGACGTCCGATCAATACGACGGACGGGGAGCCCACCCGGTTCCGACATGAGATCACGCAAGCCGCCTCGACGCCATGATGCTTACCAAATGCAGAACCACCTGGATCGCGGCAGCGACGGCGCAGGCCACGACCAGCACCCGCGACGCGGGAAGTCCACCTACGACGGTATCGATCACGGCGGCCACGAGGGCGAGGATCGACAATTCCACCGGCTGAACGATCCGGTGGAATTTGGTCGCCGCCAGGATCCGCCTGGCCAGCCCCAGCAGCCCGGAGCGGAACTGGGCCACCGAAGCCTCGGAGGCGGTGCTCAGCCCGCCCTTGGCCCGTGCCACGTCGACCAGGTCGGTCTCGGCCTTGATGAGGATCGCGCCGAGCGCCCCGGCCAGGCCGAGCACCGTGTACCAGTCGGGCAGCACCGCCGAGGCGCGGAACCCGAGCGCGACCAGCACGGCCGCCTCGGTGAAGTACGCCCCGACGCGGTCCAGGTAGACCCCGGCCAGCGAGGTCTTGCCCGTCCAGCGGGCCAGCTCTCCGTCGGAGCAGTCGAGCAGCAGGTACACCTGGATGAGCAGGGCGGACACCACCGCGGCCCACAGCCCGGGCAGGGCGAGCACGGCCCCGCCCACGACGCCGACGATCGTCATCAGCCAGGTGAGCTGGTTGGGCGTGACGGGCGTCTTGGCCAGCGCATAGGTGACGTAGACGGACAGCTTGCGCATGTAGAGCACGCCGGCCCAGTGCTCGCCGTTCTTGCGCTCGAGGTGTCCGGCGGGCTGGGCGACCCGCCGGAACTCAGTTAGCGAAGGCCCGGACATAGTCCTCCACCCGATCCCGAGTCTCGGACTCTGACAGACGCAGATGCTCGAGAATCGTGTAGCGGCCTGGCCTGGTGGCGGGTGCCAGCATCACGGCCTGGGTGAACTGCTCGGCGGTCAGGCCGATGTCGAGGGGGCCGACCGGCAGCTTGTGCTTGCGCAGGCAGTCGGTCACCTGCGTCAGCCTGGCGCTGTCCTCCCGCAGGAAATAGCAGAAGGCGGCGCCGATGCCGGCCAGCTCGCCGTGGTTGGACGTGCCGGGGAAGAGCTGATCCACGGCATGAAGGATCTCATGATCTCCACCACTGGAGGGCCGGGACGAGCCGGCGATCACCATCGACATGCCGGAAAGGATCAAAGCCTCCGCCAGGACGGTCAGGAAAGCGTCGGACTCGATCGAGTCTGACCTGCCGATCAGCGCCTCGGCGGGCGTGCGGGCCATCGAGCAGGCCAGCCCGTCGATGGGCTCGCCGCGCTCGACGTTGGCCAGCTGCCAGTCGTCGATGGCCGACAGGTTGCTCAGCACGTCGCCGATGCCCGAGCGGACGAGCGACTCCGGCGCGGCGTGCACGAAGTCCAGGTCGACCAGGATCGCCAGCGGCATCGGCACGCCGAAGGAGCCCTTGCCGCCCTCGTAGACCAGCGAGGCCGTCGGCGAGCAGATGCCGTCGTGCGAAAGGTTCGTGGCGACCGCGACCATCGGGATGCCGGCCAGGGAGGCCGCGTACTTCGTGGCGTCGATGGTCCGCCCGCCGCCGACGCCCACCACCACCTCGTAGGCGCCCTTGCGCAGGTCGGCGCCGAGCGACACGGCCGCGTCGACCGAGCCGTCGGTCACCCTGAACACCTCGGCCTCGCCCAGGGTGGGCGCGATCAGGCCCTCGATGTGGTCGCCCTGGCCGGGACCCACGGCCACCGCGACCCTGCCGGAGGTGGCCACCCTGCTGTCAGCCAGCAGCGCGCCGAGCTCCGCCACAGCTCCGCGCCGGACCTCCATGGTCAGCGGCGCGGGCAGCATCCTCGCCAGAAGCGGCATCTGCGCCCCCTCAGTAGCGAACAGCGATGGTACGAGCCTTAGCCAGGTCGTCGTGGTTGTCCACCTCGACCCAGTCGACCTCGCCGATCGGGGCGACGTGGATCTTCTCGCCGCGCTCGACCAGCTCCTGGTAGCCGTCCTCGTAGTAGAGCTGCGGGTCGCGCTCGAAGGTCGCCTTGAGTGCGTCGGCCAGCCGCTCGGCGGCGGCGGGCCTGATCAGGGTGGCGCCGATGTACTCGCCGTAGGCCTCGGCGGGGTCCATCAGCTTGGTGATCCTCGACAGGGAGCCGCCGTTGAGCGTGACCTTCATCTCCTCGTCGGCGAGCTTCTTCACGTCGTCCACGGCCAGCAGGATGTCGCTGGTCTCCGGGGCCGACAGGAGCGTCTTCTCCACCGAGACGGGATGCACGGTGTCGCCGTTGACCAGCAGCGCGCCCTGCGCGAAGTAGTCGCGCGCGCACCACAGGGAGTAGGCGTTGTTCCACTCCTCGGCCTTGTCGTTGTGCACGAGGGTCAGCTTCACGCCGTAGCGGTCCTCGAAGTCCGCCTTGCGCTCGTGTACGGCCTGCGCCGCGTAGCCGACGATGATCACGACCTCGCGCAGCCCGACCTCGGCGAGGTTACGCAGGGAGATGTCCATGATCGTGGTCTCGCCGTCGACCGGCACGAGCGCTTTCGGCAGCGTGTCGGTGTACGGCCGCAGGCGTCGTCCGGCTCCAGCGGCCAGCACCATTCCCAGCAACGTGCACTCCTAAGTCGGGGCGTGACTCTTCTCCAGGCCCCAAAGGTTAGTTGCCTGGAGGCCCTGATCGGGTAATCAGCCCTTAGTCCTGCGTTTCCAAATCGGACGCTTCCACACCAGAACGTGGCGCCGCCAGCCAGCAGGTGAGGCTCTCCCAGCCGAACAGCCCCCACAGGTAGAGCGCGAGCAGCACGAAACCGCCGGTCACGAAGCCGGCGATGGCCGTCAGGGCTACCACGATCATCCGCCCGTCCCAGCCGAGCCCGAACGTGGCCAGCCACGGCGGCGGGTAGACCCGCTGGCGCAGCCGGTAGACCAGGTCGTAGTGGTGGAAGGCCATCGCGCCGAGCAGGACGAAGATCAGCCACGGCGGCACGTCGTGGGCGAAGCCGCAGGCCGCGATGAAGGAGTACTCGATGAGGCGCAGGATCGGCGGCACCAGCCAGTCGACCCGCCCGTCGTGCGGGTGGGAGCTGCCCGGCCCTGCCAGCAGCAGCGTCACCGCCGGGGCGAAGACCGCCAGCCCGTCAGAGCCCGCCACCCCGATGACCAGCAGCACGCCGGTGACGAACGCGCCCGCGACGACCGGGGGCAGCGGCGGCAGCTGGCCCGCGACGAGCATCCCCATGCCGCGCGAGAGCGGCCCGTCGTCGCGGTAGGCCATGACGGTGCTGCGCGGCACCGGGGTCATGTGCACACTTATCATCGGGAGGACCTCGCGATCCGGCCGGCCAGCTGGTAGAGCGCCGCCACGCCGCCCCACGCGAGCAGGGACAGGAACGTGACGCGGGCGTTGAAGACCGCCGCGGTGATCGCGATGAGCGCCCACCGTTCCCCGATCGGGAGCACGATCATCTTCTTCAGGTAGCGCGTGACCGACTCCCGCTCCATCCGCTGGGCCAGGCGGAGCATGCCCTGGCGGGGCACGCCGTAGCGGCCGCCGTCGGCCGACTCGAGCAGCGAGCGCCTGGGCTTGGCCCAGGCGGCGCCGATCCTGCCCGAGTCGGCGACCGCGCCCGAATAGGAGAAGTCGACGGAGTGCCGTACGACCTGGAGGATCATGGCGGCGGCGGCCAGGTACCAGATGCCGTCGGGGTTGCCCAGGCCGGCGGTGTAGCCGAAGGCCAGGCCCACGTAGACGACGAACTCCTTGAACCGGTCGGCCATGCCGTCCACCCAGGCGCCCAGCGGGGAGAACGTGCGGGTGTAGCGGGCCAGCTGCCCGTCCAGGCAGTCCAGGACGAAAGACAGGTACAGCAGCAGCCCGCCGGCGATCTGCGACAGGCGCGTGCCCTCGGAGAACCAGATCGCCGAGAGCACGGCCATGCCGATCGAGATGCCGGTGACCGCGTTGGGCGTGAGCTTGAGCCTGGCCGCCGGCCGTATGAGGTAGCGCGACCAGGACGAGACGAAGTAGGTGGCGAAGAAACCGTCCTCGGACTTGACCGAGGTGTCCAGGCGCACCCGCGTCTCGTCCACCTCCGCCAGGCGCGTGACGGCGGCGTCGGCGGAGTGCTGGCTGGTGATCCTGTCGCAGTGCAGCGGCCCGAGCGTGGCCGCGCGCACCCGTACGCCGGAGCGGACCAGGCCGACCAGCAGCAGGTCGACGGCCTCCACCGGGCTGACGGGGCCGAGCTTGCCGGTGTCGGCCAGCTCCGCCAGCTCCTCGGCGATGTCGGCCAGCGTGCCGAGATCGGCCTCGCCCGCCTGCAGCACGCCGCGGAAGGTGGCGTTGGCGTCGGGGACCTCGTGGAACGAGCTGCCCGCGGCGACGATCCGGCCGCGCTCGACCTGCACCGGAGGGCGCAGCGGCGCGGCCATCACGTCGAAGCAGACCAGCGCGCCGGTGTCGCGCGCGGGATGTTCGAGCAGCAGCGCCAGCGCCTCGGTGTGAGCCACGAGGTCGGCTGGGAGCACGACGACGGGGCCCGAGGACAGACGGGCGATCTTCGCTACGCTCCGTAGATCGGCCCCGAGGCCGGCCCCCGGCGGCACGACCTGCACGTCACGCACGGGCAGCGTGGCGAGCTGATCGTTGATCCGGTCGAGCAGCGTGCCGTCGGCGCAGGTGAGCCTGGCAGCGGCGGTGGTTGCGAGGAGCACGGCCGACGTGGTCGTGCTCACACGGGTCAGTGAGTCGGTCAAGCGCAGGACTCCTCCCGGGTCGCGAGGGAGCGCGTGGACACAGCGTAGCGACAGCGCAACGCGATATCACGGAACAGGACCGTTACGCTCCATGCCATGGAATCTCGGCTGCGTTCCGTGGGTGTTGTGCTGGCTGGCGGGGTGGGCCAGCGTGTCGGGCTGAACACACCCAAGCAGCTCATCAAGATCGCCGGCAAGACGATCCTGGAGCACACCCTCACCCTGTTCGACGGTGCGCCGGAGATCGACGAGATCGTGGTCCTGATGACGCCCGGCTTCACCGACCAGGTGGAGGAGCTGGTATCCAGGGGCGGCTTCGGCAAGGTCAGCCACATCGTGGAGGGTGGCGCGAGCCGTACCGAGTCGACCTGGCGGGCGCTGAAGGCGCTCGGGCCGCAGGAGTGCAACGTGTTGCTGCACGACGCGGTGCGGCCGCTGCTGGAGCCGCGGATCATCACCGAGTGCGTCGCGGCGCTGCAGACGTACTCGGCGGTGGACGTGGCGATCCCGAGCTCCGACACGGTCGTGGTGGCGGCTCCAGGGCCGCGCGGGGAGATCGTGCGCGACATTCCCGACAGGTCGCGGCTGCGCAGGGGGCAGACGCCGCAGTGCTTCCGGCTGTCGGTGATCCGCGAGGCCTACGAGCGGGCCTTCGCCGACCCCGACTTCGACAAGCAGCCCGCCACCGACGACTGCGGTGTGGTGCTGCGCTACCTGCCCGACGTGCCGATCTACATCGTTCCCGGCAGCGAGCACAACATCAAGGTCACCCACCCGGTGGACGTGCACATCGCGGACAAGCTGTTCCAGCTTGCCGCCGCCGGCGCCCCGCAGCCGAACCCGCGCGACTACCGGGAGGCGCTCGACGGCAGGTCCGTGGTGGTCTTCGGCGGCAGCTACGGCATCGGCGCCGACGTGGTCGACCTGGCCCAGGGGTACGGCGCGCGGGTGCACTCCTTCTCGCGCACCCAGAACGGCGTGCGGGTGGAGGACTACGACTCGGTGGCCAAGGCGCTGGCGCAGGTCGGGCAGGTGGACTACGTGGTCAACACGGCGGGCGTGCTGCACATGGGCAAGCTGGCCGAGGTCACCGACGAGACCATCGCCGAGACCGTGGGCGTCAACTACCTGGGCCCGGTCAACGTGGCACGGGCCGCCTACGCCCACCTGCGCGAGACGCGGGGGCGGCTGCTGCTGTACACCTCCTCCAGCTACACGCGCGGGCGCGCCGACTACAGCCTCTACTCCTCCACCAAGGCGGCCGTGGTCAACCTGACCCAGGCGCTGGCCGACGAGTGGGCGGCCGACGGCATCCGGGTCAACTGCGTCAATCCCGAGCGGACCAGCACGCCGATGCGTGAGCGGGCATTCGGCGAGGAACCCGCCCATACCCTGCTGTCTCCGCGCGCCGTGGCCCAGACGTCGATCGATGTCCTCATCTCCGACCTAACCGGGCAAGTGGTAGACGTTCGCCTTGACGGCGCTTGACCTCACACTTGTTACCGTCCGTACTCATGAGGAGACTGTGTGCGTTCGGGCTGCTGCTGGCGTGTTACCCAGCCCTGCTGATCACCGCCCTCTGGCCGTCGCCGCCGCTGTTCGCGCTGGTCGCGGTGGCCTCCTACGCGGCGGAGATCGTCGCGCCGCGCGTGTCCCATTACCTGGTCGATCTGCTGTCCAGGGTCCACCTCGGGGTCACGATGCGGTTCGTGGTCCGCGAGATGGCGGCCGTCCTGCTGGTGGCGCGGACCGCGGGGCCGAACTCCCCGTGGTTCGTCGGGCTCGCGGTCGGGCTGTTCGCCCTGCACGGGGTGCGCGCCCTGCAGACGGGCCTGGCCATGCGCTTCAAGCAGACGCTGACCATGCTGCCGGTCACCACCCGCAACCTGGACGTCTCCGCGCTCAACCTGCCGGCCATGCCGCCGGAGTTCCTGGTCAACTACCAGGGCGTGCGCTTCCTCTACCTCGACGTGCTCCCGGTGCTCGGCGCCGCCCTCGGCGCCGAGGCGGCCTTTACCGGCGCCGGCGCCTCGCTGCTGCTTGGCCTGGCGTGTGTGGTGGCGCTCATTCCCTACGTAAGGCGGTCCGAACCGCTCAAGGACGCCGCCCGGGTCATCGCGGTGGTCGACCGCCAGGTGCGCGAGTACCAGCCGGAGGTGATCCTCTACTTCTCCGGCGCGAAGGAGGCCGCCTACCAGGCCAGGATGTGGCTGCCCACACTGGAGCGGCTGGAGCGCAGGGCGCTGGTGCTGCTGCGCGAGCGCGGCATGGCGCAGTACCTGGAGCCCACCACGCTGCCGATGGTGTGCATCCCGTCCTCGGCCGACCTGATGGGCTTCCACGCCCTGACCACCGCCCGGCTCTGCCTGTACGTGGCCAACGTGGGCAAGAACATCCACATGCTGCGCATCCCCGGGCTGCGCAGCGTCTTCATCGGCCACGGCGACAGCGACAAGGAGGCCTCGTTCAACCCGTTCACCCGGGTCTACGACGAGGTCTGGGTGGCGGGGCCCGCCGGGCGCGACCGCTACCTGCGGGCCCGGGTGGGGGTCAGGGACGAGGACGTCCACGAGGTCGGGCGGCCGCAGCTGGACGGGATCTCGACGGAGGGGCCCGGCCTGCCGTACCGGTCCGTCCTTTACGCACCGACCTGGGAGGGGTGGACCGACGACCTGTTCCACACCTCGCTGACCACGATGGGGCCGCGGATCGTGCGGGCGCTGCTCGACCACTCGCCGCGGCTGCGCGTGATCTACAAGTCGCACCCGCTCACCGGCCACCGCGACCGCGCGGCCGGCCGCGCGCACAGGAAGATCGTCGCCATGCTGGAGGCCGCCAACCTGGCCCTGGCCAAGGGCCGCCACCCCACCTCGGGTACGGCGGGCAGCCCGATCACGCATCTCGTGGTCACCGGCAACGAGCCGCACCTGTACGACTGCTTCAACGAGGCGGACGTGATGATCAGCGACATCTCCAGCGTGGTCGCCGACTTCCTGGCCAGCGGCAAGCCGTACGCGGTCACCAACGTCTCAGGGCTGCCCGAGCGGAACTTCCACGAGCGCTACCCGAGCACGGAGGCGGGCGTGCTGCTGGGCAGGGACCTGGCCGGGCTGGCCGGCTTCCTCGACGGGGAGGATTCGCTGGCCTGTGCCCGGCGCAAGCTCAAGGCGTATCTGATCGGGCCCGACCGCTTCAGCTGGACGGTCGAGCGAGCTTTCGCGGACTCGTGATGAAGCCCCAGCCCCAGCAGATGTGCATGGTCGCGTAGACGACCGGCAGCCGGAGCAGGACCGTGAACGACAGCCCGCCACCGGTCAGCACGGAGCCCGCCAGGACGGCGGCGACGTAACCCCCGGGCAGGATCAGCGCGAGCGGGAAGAACGGCGCGACCAGCAGTCCGAGCACGATGCCCAGCACCGCGGCCGGCGGCGCCAGGTAGCGCGGGTTGATCGTGCCCTCGTGGGTGCGCCAGACCACCCGGCGCCAGCGGCCGTAGTGGAAGTACTGCTTGGCCAGCGCCTTGACGTTGGGCCTTGGCCGGTAGGTGACGCGCATCGCGGGCTGGAACCACACCAGGCCGCCGGTCTGGCGGATGCGGTGGTTCATCTCCCAGTCCTGCGCGCGCTGGAAGTGCTCGTCGTAGCCGCCGACCCGCTCCAGCGCCTCGCGGCGGAAGACGCCCAGGTAGACGGTGTCGGCGGGGCCCGCCGTACCGCCGACGTGGAAGGCGGCCGCGCCGACTCCGATCTTGGAGGTCATGGCCCTGGCCACGGCCTGCTCGAAGGGCGTGACGCCCTCGGCGGCCATGACGCCGCCCACGTTGTCGGCGCCCGTCTCGGCCAGCGTCTCGACCGCCACGCGCAGGTAGTCGGCCGGCAGCATGGCGTGCCCGTCGACCCTGGCGATGATCCCGTTGCGGGAGGCGGCGATCGCGGCGTTCAGCGCGCTCGGCGTGCGACCGCTCGGATTGGGGACGACGGTCACCCGGGAATCGGCCGCCGCGATGGCGTCGGCGACCTCCTGGGTGCGGTCGCGGGATGGCCCCACGGCGAGGACGATCTCGATCTCGCCGGGGTAGCTCTGGGCCAGGATCATGTCCACGGCCTCGCGGAGGTGCCGCTCCTCGTTGAGGACCGGCATCACGACGGAAATCGGCGGCCAGTCACGCGTCTCCGCGGGCGCGTGCGGCGAGTCGGGGAACTGCTTCATGGCGGGCCTCACGCTACTGTACGACCAGGGGAGGAGGGCAATCGAAAGCCCGATCTCCGGCGGGATCAAAGGGGGGCAGGGCATGCGCGACCCGGGCGAGGAGGACGCTGGGGTGCTCGTGGGCGGCGACGCGTACGGCGGCGTCAAGCTCGCGACCCGGCCCAGGAAGCCCGGCAGGAGCCCGCGCGCCCGGCGCCGCAACCTGATCATCAACGGCGCCATCTCCGGAGCGATCCTGATCGGCACCGGCGTGGTGTGGGCGATGCCGCGGCAGATCGCCTCGGTCGACGCCGGTGTGTCCGACACGGCGCCGCGCGGCGCGATGAACATCCTGCTCGTCGGCGTGGACAAGCGCGACGACCTGACCCGCAGGCAGCAGAACCAGCTCAACCTGGGCCGCGAGGTGGGCCAGCGCACCGACACGATGATGGTGATCCACCTGTCGGAGGACCACCGCCGGGTCACGGTCGTGAGCCTGCCGCGCGACACCTGGACGACGATCCCCGGCAAGGGCGACCACAAGATCAACTCCGCCTACCAGTTCGGCGGGGCGAAGCTGGCCAAGCAGACGGTCGAGCAGGTCACCGGGCTGCAGATCAACCGCTACATCGAGGTGAACGTCCTCGGCTTCATCGACGTGGTCGACTCGCTGGGCGGCGTGACCGTCTGCACGCCCGTGCCGATCAACGACCCCAAGGCGGGCCTCAACCTCACCGCCGGCACCCACGAGCTGCAGGGCGCCGACGCGCTGCGCTACGCCAGGACCAGGGCGACCGCGCGCTCCGACCTCGACCGCATCGACCGGCAGCACCAGGTGATCTCGGCGCTGCTGAGCGAGGCGCTCAGCGCGGGCACGCTGGCCAACCCGATCAAGCTCGCCTCGTTCGTCAACTCGACGCTGCGCACGATCAAGGTCGACCCCGACGACGGGCTCATCGGCCTGGCCACCCAGCTGCGCGACGTGTCCCTCGACGACGTGCGCTTCGCCGACGTGCCGCTGTCCAACCTGAACTTCAGGTCGCCGACCGGCGAGTCGGCCGTGCTGTGGGACAAGCAGGGCGCCCGTGAGCTGTTCCGCCGCATCGGCGCCGACGAGGACCTGGGCAAGCAGCCCGCTCCCAAGCCGACGACCACGCCGACCAAGGCGCCCGCGCTGACGATCCCGCCGGAGCGGATCGCGGTCAAGGTCACCAACGGCACGCTGATCACCGGGCTCGGCGCCCGCACCAAGCAGGCGCTGCTGTCGGCCGGGTTCCAGGTGCCCGGCCAGCCGGGCAACAAGCCGGCCAAGGACCACAAGCAGACCATCGTGCGCTACGGCCCCGGCCGCGAGGACTCCGCCCGTACGGTGGCCGCCGCGATCCCCGGGTCGCAGTTGAAGCAGGCCGACGTCAGCGGCATCGAGGTCCTCGTGGGCAGCGACCAGCCCAAGATCCACAAGGTGAAGGTGGCGGCCACGCCGGACACCACCCCCACGACCAGCACCACCCCAACGACAAAAACCGCAAGCCAGAACATCTGCAAGAAACAGGCATAACCCCCTGCAGTTCGGGCAGGTGACGGGCATGGTGGTCAGATCGTGGCGGGAGGACCACTGCGCGGTCGTGGAAGTGGTCGGCGACCTCGACGTGGCCGGGGCCCCCCGCCTTCGGGCAGAGATCGAACAGGCTCTTGCGGAACCGCCCAACCTGGTGCTCGATCTCGCCGAGGTACCCTTCTGCGACTCCGTCGGCCTGGGCGTGCTCGTCGCCGTCCTCAACCGGGTACGGCAGGCCCGCGGCAGGCTGATCCTCGTGGTGACGCCCGGGATGATCACCCATCTGCTCACGATCACGAACCTGGACCGGCACTTCGAGACCATGGATTCGCTGGCGGAGGCCCGGCTGGCACTGGGAGCGGCCGCGTAGGAGATGATGTTGCCAGTCATCACCTGCCGCGCCGGAGGCCCGCACATTGTTCGACGAGTTCCCCGAACCTGCCCGATCCCAGCTGCGTGCCGCGTATGAGGAAGGCAAGACGCGACCCGAGTGGTGTTTCGCCGAGGGGCAGGCCCGGGTGGCTTTCTGGGCGCCGTTCCGCGGCGCCGACCCGGTCGTCACCTGGCACTTCGATCCGGGGCTCGACCCCGAGGCCGGGGCGCGGCTGCTGAGGCGGGGGCTGCGGAGCCTGGGCACGGCCAAGATGATCCACGACATCTCGCTGCCGCCCGGCCTGTCGCCCGAGGTCGACCGCAGGGTGGAGCACGAGGCGCTGGTCGGGGCCGGGTTCAGGATGGAGGTCGAGCGGCTGCTGCTCGAGTGGCGCGCGGGCACGGACCTGCCCGACGACCCCGGCAGACTGCGTTACCGCCCGGCCCGTGAGCTGAGTGAGGCCGAGGTGCTCGACCTGATCGCCCGGATCGCCCAGGGGTCGCTCGACTACGACACCCGGCTGGAGCTGTCCACGGTGGGACCCGAGCGCGAGGCCAAGGCCATGTACGACGACCTGATCAACCGCAGGGGCAAGCCCGACTGGTTCGTCGTCGGCTATGCCGGCGACGTCCCGGTCGGCCTGGTCGCGCCCGACGATCACTCGATTGCCTACATCGGCGTGATCCCCTCGCACCGCGGCCAGGGCTACGTCGACGACCTGCTCGCCCACGGCACCCGCACCCTGGCCGAGGCCGGGATCGCGCGCATCGTGGCCGCCACGGACGTGGCCAACACGCCTACCGCGGCGGCCTTCACGCGCGCCGGCTACTCCGAGGTCAGCCGCCTGTTCCGCTACTACTGGAGAGCACCGTGAGGCTGGGCGTCATGTACGACCGCGACCTGCCGCCCGAGGGGCTGGTCGCCTTCGCCGGAGAGCTCGACGGCGTGGTCGACGACCTGTGGGTGGTCGAGGACCTGGGCTGGACCGGGGCGATCTCCTCGGCCGCCACGGCGCTGGCCGCCACCTCCCGCCTGCGCGTCGGCATCGGCATCACCCCCGCCCCGCTGCGCAACCCGGCGCTGCTGGCGATGGAGCTGGCCAACCTGGCCCGTCTGCACCCGGGCCGCCTGGCGGCCGGCATCGGCCACGGCGTGCAGGACTGGATGCGGCAGGTGGGCGCCGCCGTGTCCTCTCCCCTGGCGCTGCTCGAGGAGACGATCACGTCCGTCCGCGCGCTGCTGCGCGGCGAGACGGTCAGCCTGGACGGCAGGCACGTCCGGCTCGACGGGATCCGCCTGGTACACCCGCCCGCCGAGCCGCCGCCGGTGCTGGCGGGCGTGATGAGCCCGCGTTCCCTGGCGCTGTCGGGCCGCGTGGCGCAGGGCACGATCATCCCCGAGGGCTTCGACCCCACCCGGCCTGGTCGAGCGGGTCGCGCCTCCGCCTGGCCACGAGGCTGGCCACGGCGGGGATCGGCCACCGTGGGATTCGCGCGCCGGGGTCGGCGAGACGTGGTGCGGCGGTCGTCCGGCGCCTTGTACGGCGGGCCAGGGGGACCGTGGTGCCCGGGACACGCGTCGCCGTGACGGCGGGCGACCGTCACCGACTCGCCGGAAGCGCCGGGCGCGGGCCCTCAGCCGAAGTACGGCGGGCGGCCGGTGGCGGCGGCCCGCCGTAACTGGAGCGGTGTCATATGGCTGCTGGCGGCCCGTTGACCGCCGGGCGGTCCAGCGGTGTGGTGATCTCGCGGAATCCGCCCTCGGGGGTCATCGTGATCACTCCGGTCTCCAGGCCGTGCTGTGCCGTCTCCCGCTCCTGCTCGGCCAGGTAGAGGCACAGGCGGCGGGTGATGGCGTAGGCCAGCAGCGGGCCGGCGAAGACGGCGACACGGAAGAACCAGGTCACCGCGTACAGCGAGACGTGGAAGTTGTAGGCGATCTGGTCGTTGGCGGCGGCCGCCCACAGCAGGCCGTAGAAGGCGACCCCTGCCGCGCCCACGGCGGTCCTGGTCGCCGCCTCGCGCGGCCGGTCGAGGACGTGGTGGACGCCGCGGTCGCCGGTCAGTTTGCGCTCGATCAGCGGGTAGGCGGCCAGCACGGTGAAGAAGGCGCCGGGCACGAGCAGCGCGGGCACGAGCACGGCCAGCGTGAGCGTGTACCCGAACACGGTGACCTCCCAGCCTGGCATGATCCTGATCGCGCCGTCGAGGAAGCCCATGTACCAGCCGGGCACCGATCCCGCGCTGATGGCTCCGGGCTGGTAGGGCCCGTACTGCCAGATCGGGTTGATCTGGGCGAACGTCCCGAGCAGCGACAGCACCGCGCAGGTGGCCACGAACAGCGCCAGTGACGACGGAGCGGTCCGCGCGGGGACGGCTCCGGCGAAGTAGGTGTGGCCGTGCCGCCTGACCAGCCACCGGCGCACGAGCAGCAGCCCGGCGATGGCCGCGGGCAGCAGCAGGACGTGCAGCCAGAAGAACAGCGGGATGACCTGCTCGCCGGGGAACTCCGCACCGAACAGCAGCCCGGCCAGGAACGTCCCGATCACCGGGATCGACTGCGTGACTCCCTGGATCAGCCCGAGGCTGCCGCCCGAGAGCATGTCGTCCGGCAGGATCCCGCCGGTGATCCCGGCCGCCATGCCGAGCAGCAGGACGCCGATCCAGACCAGCCAGTGCAGCCCGCGCGGCCGGCGGAAGGCGCCGGTGAAGAACAGCCGCAGCAACTGCACGCAGACCGCGGCGATGAAGATCAGCGCCGCCCAGTGGTGTATCTGCCGCAGCAGCAGCCCGCCCCGCACCTCGAAGCTGATGTCGAGCGTCGAGGCGAATGCCTTGCTCACCCCGACGCCGCGCAGCGGGGCGTAGGAACCGTCGTAGATCGTCCGGCTCATGTCCGGATCGAAGAGGAAGGCCAGCAGGCCTCCCGTGATCGTCAGGACCGCGAAGCAGTACAGGGCGATCTCCCCGAACAGGAACGACCAGTGGTCCATCCGTCTGAAACGCATCATCGCAACCCCCTCTACGAAACAGACGGGATAGCGCCCCCAGTTGTGACAATCCCGACGTCAGAACCCGTAGGTTCCGAGAACCTCCAGCGGCTGCGGCGTGGGCGCCTCCCCCACGGCGTGCTCGGCCACGGTCGCCTGCAGCTCGCGCAGCGCCACGTCCGCGACTCCCTCGTCCGGCACCTCGAAACGGATCATCAGCGCGTTCATTCCGATCCTTCTTTCCGTGATCTCGGTTACGCGATCGATCCTGCTCGCGGGACCGCTTTACCGTCCAATACCTGCATCCATAACCGAACGGCATGCTTCTTCGGCCTCCGCGGCGTCCGCGGCCAGGCCGAACCGGGTGAAGATCGCGTGGGCCGCCGTGAGCGCGCGGACGGCGGCCGGGGCCTCGCCTTCCGCGCGGTGCACGTTGGCCAGCGCGACCAGCGCCATGGCCTGGCGGGGCTCGTCCGACAGCGCCTGCGCCACGGCCAGCGCCTTGTAGGCCTGGGTCAGGGCCGCGTCGTTCCTGCCCAGCGCGAGGTGTGGCTCGGTCATCCGGTAGTGGATCGTGGCCCGCACCACCGTGTCGGGCGGGCACAGCCGGGCGGCCTCGGTCAGGGATTCGACCGCGTCCTCGTGCTGCCCCGCGCGGCACTGGATGGCGGCCAGGTCGGCGTGGATCATGGCGATGACCATCGGGTCGGCCCGCTCGTCCCGGGCGTGGGCGAGCGCCCGCACGCACTGCTCGAGCGCCTGGGCGGGATCGTCGAGCAGGGCGCCGAGGTGCGTGCGCCCGTGCACCGCGTGGGTGACGCTGCCCAGGCTCCCGGCGAGCTCCAGCTTGCGGCGGGCCAGGCCGCGGGCCTCCGCGCGGTTGCGCAGGTTGGTCTCGGCCACCATGAGCTCGCCGAGCGCGAAGCAGAGCAGGTAGCCGGGCACGCCGGGCAGCTCGACGACCCGGCGCAGGTGGGCGGCCGCCTCGGCGTCCCTGCCCTCCTCGAGCAGCAGGCCGCCGAGCACGCGTTCCGCCCTGGCCCGGTCGTGCGCGGCCAGGCGGGCGGCGTGCGGGCGCAGCGCGTCGGCCGGGATGTGCCTGTCGCCCGCCGTGTAGACCAGCTCGAGCAGGTCGCCGAGGCGGTCGCCCGCGCATCCCGCCAGCGCGCCGACGATCGCCTCCCGCTCGGTCTGCAGCCAGAGCGCGGCGTCGGCGGGCTCGGCGGCCTGCCGTACCTGGGTGCGGGCGCCGCAGGCGGCGTAGACCGGGTCGCCGGGGGCCAGCAGGGCGACCACCGAGCGGAGCGCGGCGATGTAGAAGTCGGCGAGCGCGGCCCGGGCGGCGGCGCTCTCCTCGGTGTCGGCGCCGCGGCGGCGGGCGTACAGCTTGACCAGGTCGTGCAGGCGGTAGCGGCCGGGGGCGGGCGACTGCAGCAGCGCCACGTCGACCAGGCTCTCCAGCAGCGGTTCTGCCTGCGCGGGCGGCAGGCCGAGCACGGCGGAGCAGGCCGTGAGCGGCAGCTCGACGGCGTCGGGCGCGGCGAGCAGGCGGAAGGCGTCCGCCTCCGCCGGGGTCGCCTGCTCGTAGGACAGCGCGAACGACGCCTCGACGGCCAGCGAGCCGCTGCGCAGCTCGGCCAGGCGGCCGCGCTCGTCGGCCAGGCGCTCGGCCATGTCGGCCAGCCGCCACGCGGGCCTGGCGGTCAGCCGCGCGGCCGCGATGCGCAGCGCCAGCGGCAGCCTCCCGCAGAGCTCGATCAGCCGGGCGGCGTCCGCCTCCTCCGCCTCGACCCTGGCAGCGCCCAGGATCGCCACCAGCATCTGCCTGGCCTCCGCCTCGGTGAGCGCGTCCAGGGCGACGTGCCTGGCCGACGGCAGCGAGGCGAGCATGGTGCGGGAGGTGATGAGCACAGCGCAGGAGGGCGAGCCGGGCAGCAGCTCGCGCACCTGGGTGAGGTCGCGGGCGTTGTCGAGCACGAGCAGCACCCGTTTGTCCGACAGCAGCGAGCGGAACAGCCCGGCGCGCTCGCTCTCCCCGTCGGGCACGGCGTCCGCCGGCACGCCGAGCGCGGTGACGAAGCGGGCCAGCGCCTCGGCGGGACGCACCGGCTCCGCCTCGGCGCCGCGCAGGTCGACGTAGAGCTGGCCGTCGGTGAACAGGTGGCGCACCGCGTGTGCCGCGCCGACGGCGAAGGTGGTCTTGCCGACGCCGCCCATCCCGCAGACCGCGACGAGCGTGGGCGCGGCGCCCGAGCCCGTCTCCTCCAGCGCCTTGACGATGTCGGCCAGCAGATCGGCCCGCCCGGTGAACCCGTCGATGGCGGCGGGCAGCTGCGCGGGCTTGGGCGTGGCCAGGGCGGACAGGGGCGCGTTCAGCGACGGGTCGGCGGCCAGGATCGCGGCGTGCAGCTCGGTCAGCTCCGGGCCCGGGTCCACGGCCAGCTCGTCGGCCAGGATCCTGCGCACCTCCTGGTAGACGGCCAGCGCCTCGCCCTGGCGGCCCGCCCGGTACAGGGCCAGCATGCGGATCGACTGCAGGCGCTCCCTGAAGGGGTGCGCCTCGGCCACGCCCGCCAGCTCGGCCACCACCGCGTGGTGCTCGCCGAGTTCGAGCTCCACCGCCAGCCTCGCCTCCAGTCCTGCCAGCCGCCGCTCGGCCAGCGCCGAGCGCTGCCTGTCCGCCCACGGCCCCGCGACCCCTGCCAGCGGCTCGCCACGCCACAGCGCCTCGCCCTCGCGGTACAGCTCGAGCGCCTGCGCCAGCCGCGACTCGGCCACCGCACGCGCCGCCGAGGACGTCAGCGCCGACAGCCGGTGCGCGTCCACCTGGTACGGCTGGACGCGCAGCACGTAGCCGCCCGAGGCCGAGGTCAGCAGCCCCGTCCTGTCGCGGTCGAGCACGCCGCGCAACCGGGTGACGTAGGTGGAGATCGTCGTGTGCGCGGTGCGCGGCGGCTCCTCGCCGAAGATGCCGTCGACCAGGTCCCCGATCGGCACGAACTCCCCCGCCCGCAGGGCGAGCATGGCCAGTACGGCACGCTGCTGCGGAGTGCCGACGGGCACCTCGCCCGCGCCGTCGCGGACGCGAACCTGGCCGAGCAGGTCGATGCGCCAGTCCGTCATGGTCTGTTCCCCCAAGTCCTGGTAGTCGCAGCCATGCTGGCCAAGCCCGGTAAACAGATCTTCTACGTCGCGTATACGGCGCCGTCGAAGGGCGGCCTCCATCGTGGGCTCCTACCTCCAGGAAGGAGAGCCCATGACCATCGGGCGCAGGCTCGCGCTCGCCGCCGCCATGGCCGCCGCGTCAATCCGCCGTCCACCGACCGTAAAGGCCGGCGAACCAGCATCCCTCGCATGTTCCGTCTCCGATTCACCGGACGGCACCGCGGCCTGCCGTACCCGCGTTAGACGATTTTGACGCCCGCGTTTAATTCGCATCAATGTCGTCGTGCTTTCATGCCGCTTCACAGCGTCCTGCGAAGGGGGACTCATATACGCGCGAATGCGTCAACAAAGGGATAGCGAAGGCACGTCTCGAGTTGTTCTCGAGGCGTGCCTTCGCGCACGTCAGAGGCCTTTTCGCAGACGCACGAGAAAGCGATTCGGTGCCGTGATGTGCGTCACATTCCAGGACGCCTGAATGCTTTTCACCTGCGCGGACGCATCGTCAATCTTTGTCACAGAAAGATAGCGCCCAATTTTTCGCTGGACAGCCGGAAATCGGGCTGTAGGTTCTTGGCCATTCCACTTCTGACGCCTGGTCCGTAAGAAAAGCGGGCCACGACAGACCTCTAGGAGTAATCGAAAGTGAAGCGCATCCTCATCCCCACCTTCCTGGCCGGAGGGCTGCTGGCCGCCGGGCTGGCCGGCACCACCACCGCCGCGGGCGCCGCGGGCGACGTCGACTCCGACACGCTGGCCAAGGACTACGCCGCGGTCCAGAAGGTGCTGGACTTCTGGTCCAAGTCCAACTACGCGGCGCTCAAGCAGGCCACCGCGTACAACTACGACCATGTGGCCGAGGGCACCGGCGTGGTCATGACCGGCGGGTACTCGGCCGACGGCAAGCCCGGCACGGTCGCCCCGATCGGCCAGGAGAAGAAGAGCCCGGTCAAGTCGCAGAACGTGAACCTGCCCAAGACCATCGGCAAGGTGTTCTTCCTCGACGGCAAGGGCCAGCCGCGCTGGTGCTCGGCCACCTCGATCCAGTCGCAGTTCCGCAACCTGGTCGCCACCGCGGGCCACTGCGTCTACGACGAGGCCGCCAACTCCGGCACGCTCGGCTACTGGGTCTTCGTGCCCATGTACTACCAGGGCAAGGCGCCCGCCGGGATCTACGTCGGCAAGACCGCCTTCACCCACTACGACTACGCCAACTACGAGGACAGCGACCGCGACTACGCGTTCGTGACCGTCTACAACGGCCTCAAGTTCGTCGACGGCAAGGTCGTCCAGGTCAACGGCGACGACTACGACAAGTTCGTCGGCGACAAGTGGGTCGAGGCCAAGCAGATCTCCGAGAAGGAGTACCTCGACGGGGTCAGCAAGTACGGCCCCAACGGCCCGTACAAGAAGCTGATCGGCGACACCAACGTCGAGTCGGTCAACCCGCCCAAGGCCACCTTCGCCGACGAGGAGATCGTCGGCAAGGGCGGCTACGCCCAGGGCAAGGACGGCGTGACGGTGCTCGGCGTCGAGGTCACCAAGGCCGAGTACGACCGCGCGCCCGAGGCCACGACCGCGTGGAAGAACGGCGAGAGGTGCAAGCCGGCCTTCTGCGACAACGACGGCGTCCGCGTCCCGATCAGCAAGGAGGAGTCCGACAGGCTGCTGAAGGACAAGGCCAACGGCAAGTTCCTCGGCTTCCTCGAGGTCGAGAAGGACAAGAACGGCAACGAGATCGCCTGGTACAAGACGCAGTACTGGGTGGTCAAGTGGGTCAAGGCCACCGCGCCCGTCAAGTTCGTCGTCGAGCAGTACTTCGTGCGCGACGGCGGCCTGGTGGACGTCGGCCGCCTCGGCGACAACGTCGGCGGTCAGGGCTTCGCCTACAACCAGCCGACGGGCAAGTACGTGCGCGTCTTCGGCTACCCGTACGAGGCGCACCCCGACGGCAACAAGCCCTACACGGGCGTGACGCCCAAGTGGTGCTACGGCAAGACCAGCCAGAAGAACGTCAAGGTCGCGGCGTACAAGGTCGAGGAGCAGGTCGCCCTCAAGTGCGCCATGACCGGCGGCGCCAACGGCGGACCTTGGCTGTCCAACTACAACAACGCCAAGCGCCTCGGCTACGTCAACGGCGTGACCAGCCTGTTCCTGGACACCGACAACAACAAGCGGATCGACGCGATCTCCTCGCCGTACTTCGACGGGGAAGCGGCCGGCGTCTACAAGGCCGCCGCTGCCTCCTGGTCCGGCAACATCCTGCCGACCACGAAGTGACCCAGTGAAGGCCCGGCGTTCGCGCCGGGCCTTCCATCATCGACTTCCGCGTGATCGCGCGGCGGCTTTGCGCAACGTGTGCCTGACAGGTCTTGTATAGATCTTTTGCGCATGTATGTCATGTTTCGGCCAAGCGTGCATACACTCCGGGAATGCGATTTGTCCCCTTTGTCGCGATTCTCCCCGCGCTGGTTCTGGGTGTCCTGGGTATCTCCTTGCCCGCATCGGCCATCACCAACGGCTCCGCCGACGGGAACGCCCACCCGGAGGTGGGCGCCCTCATCGGTCAGAAGGCGCATCCCGACGGCAGCTGGTCCTACTGCACCGGCACGCTCATCTCCCCGACCGTCTTCCTCACCGCCGCCCACTGCGGACACAAAGGACAGAAGACCGCCCGGGTCACGTTCGTCAATGAGTACAAGCCCGGGTCCCAGCTCTTCACCGGTCGCTACATCCCCGATCCGCGGTACAAGAAGAAGTCCGACCTCCACGACATGGCCGTCGTCGTCTTCAGCGCGGCCGTCCCGGACATCAAGCCCGCCCAGTTGCCCGCCGCGGGCATGCTCGACCAGCTCAGAACCAACAAGAAGCTGAAGGCGACGCCATTCACCCCGGTCGGATACGGCGCGCTGTCTGTGACCAGGAAGGGCGACTACCGGTACAACGACACCCGTAACCAGGCGTCCATCTCCTTCAAGGCGGTCTCCCGCAGGTGGCTCGAGCTGACACCGGACCGTGCCAAGGGCGACGGCAGCACCTGCTTCGGCGACTCGGGCGGCCCGAACTTCCTGGGTGGGCGCGACTCGCATCTGCTCATCGCCACGACGATCAGCGGACAGGACGACGCCTGCAGGCGCGCCAACCTCGACTACCGGCTGGACACCCCCATCGTCCGGCACTTCCTCGGCAAGTTCGTCACGCTTCCCTAGCCTGCGGATGCCTGGGAAAACGGTCGATCATGATGATGGACGGCGGTTACGCTTGCGCTGGTTCGGGTGCTCCCATGGGGCAAGGGCAGAGCTTGGAGGCAATTGTGGTGATGCCGAGGAAAGGCTCGCGGCTCATCACGGTCGACGGCACCGCATACCGGTGGCGTGTGCGCCACAAGCCGACCCGTGGCCGAGGCGACACCTGGAGTCCGTTGAGCTTCACCGCCGAGCGGGCCGAGGAGCCGGGAGGCGTTCTCGTGGTGTCGCTCCCCTGCGCCCGGCCGGACAACTCGTTTGGAGAGCGAACGATCACGGTTCGGCCCGTCCTGGTCGGTGGATGCATCCGGCGGGCCGTCGAAGAAGGATGGAACCCGGGGCAACCTGGCGCGTCGTTCTCCCTCACGGTCACCGAGGACGAACTGACCGTGCTCCTGGGCGAACCGCCTCAGTACATGATCCCCTTCCTCTGGGGCATGATCCCGGAAGGCGGTGGCATCGCAGACCTCCCCCGGTGCACCCAGATCTGGAGCCGCGACACCTCGCAGCCCTGATCGGGCCTCACCGCACAGAAACGGCGGCGTCGTCCGCAGGGATCCCCTGAAACGCCTCCGGTCCCAGGTTTGACCGAAAGAGGGACGGGGGGTCGGTCAGATGGCCGATGGCGGGGGTGTCGGGGCTGGCCAGCATGGCCGTATGAAGCGAATCATCATCTTAGTGGTGGCCGCGATCATGCTCACGGGGTGCGGGATCGAGCTGGACGCGAAGGAGGTCCACTCCGCCCAGTCCTTCCCCTTCACGGGCGGCTCGCTGACGATCAAGTCGGCGCTCGGCGGGCTGCGGGTCGAGCCGGGCACTGCCGGGTCCGTGCAGGTGGAGCGGTGGCTGCGCGGGAAGGCCGCGCAGGAGGGCAACGCGACCTGGTCGCTGAAGGACGGCACATTGCGGCTGGGGGCCTCCTGCCGGGTGGTGTTCGGCGACTGCGGCGGGCGCTACCACGTCAAGGTGCCGCCCGGCGTGAAACTGGTCGTCGACGGTGACGACGACGGGGTGATCGTCAACGGGCTGGCGCAGGACGTGACCGTGTCGTCGAGCGGGCGGATCCAGGTCTACGACACCTCGGGGGCGTTGCGCCTCAACGGCAGCGACGACGGCATCTCGGGCGAACGGCTCAAGTCCACCGACGTCAAGGTGCGCAACTCCGGGGGCGGCATCGACCTGACGTTCGCGGTCGCGCCGACGCGGCTCGACCTGCTGACGAAGGACGGCAACGTGACGGCCACGGTGCCCGACGGCCAGTACGCGGTGACGGTCAAGAGCGACGACGGCCGTGCCCGCTCGCAGATCAAGGACGCGGGCTCCTCCGCGGGCCGTACGATCATCGCGCGGAGCGGCGCCGGGGAGGTCCGCATCAACCGCGGATAGAACCTTTGCCGGACCTGCCGCGTCTTATCCACATGCACATGGGGGCCCTGACTCCGGACGACCCGCAGCGTATCGGGGCATATTGGTTGGCCGGCAGGCTGGGTGTGGGCGGTCAGGGCGTCGTTTACGAGGCCTACGACGGGGCGGGCAGGCGGGTCGCGCTCAAGGTCCTGCACGCCCCTGACGGCCGCCTCGAGCGGGAGGTCACCGCCACCAGGCGGGTGGCCTCCTTCTGTACGGCACGCGTCCTGGACGCCGACCTGGAGGCCCGCCCGCCGTACGTCGTCAGCGAGTACGTCCCCGGGCCGAGCCTGCGTACGGCGGTGCAGGATGGACACCGCATCACGGGCGACGACCTGCGCCGCCTGGTCACCGCGATCGCGACGGCGCTGACCGCCGTGCACGAGGCCGGAGTCGTGCACCGCGACCTCAAGCCGGACAACGTGCTCCTCGGCCCCGACGGCCCCCGGGTGATCGACTTCGGCGTGGCGCGGACCGAGGACATGTCCCTGACCTCGACCGGGCTGGCGGCGGGCACGCCGACGTACATGGCGCCGGAGGTGTTCGCGGGTCAGCGGGCCGGCGCCCCGGCGGACGTGTTCGCGTGGGGCGCCATCGTGCTGTTCGCCGCGACGGGGAGCGACCCGTTCCACGCCGACAGCCTGGGCGCGGTCATGCACAGGGTGCTGTCGCTCGAGCCCGACCTGGAGGTGCTGCCGCCGCCGCTGCGGGGTCTGGTCGCGGCGGCGCTGTCGAAGGACCCCGACGCCAGGCCGACCGCCCGCGAACTGCTGCTCGCGCTGGTGGGCGCTGGCGACGAGGACACCGACGGACTGTTGCTTGCCGGCAGCCGCAGGGCCCAGGGCGTGCTGGTGACCGCGTCCGCCGACCCGGCGCTCGGCGCGCTGGCCGAGGACGCCTACGGGCTGCTTCGCGACGCCGAGCGGGAGCTGGCGCCGGAGGTCTTCCTCCGCATGGTCACGATCGGCGCCGACGAGGTGGAGACCGCCCGGCCGGCCGCGCTGGCCGACCTGCTGGGCGACCGCCCGAAGGCGCAGCGGGCCGCGGTCGAGCGGGTCCTGGACGTGTTCTCGTACCTGATCTCGCGGCGCGAGGACGAGGTGATGCTCACCCGGCCCGCGCTGCTGCGGGCCTGGCCACGGTTGCGCGGGTGGGTGGAGGCGGATCGGGGCGGGCTCGCCGTACTGGGCAATCTGACGGCGGCCGCGCACCACTGGGACGAGCACGGGCGCAAGGCGGGGGACCTGCTGCGCGGCAGCAGGCTGGAGGAGATCCAGCGCTGGGTGGTCGCGGGGCGGCTGCACCTGACGCTCACCCGGCTCGAGCGCGACTTCATCGACGCGAGCAACCGGGCGCTGTCCCGCGCCACGCGCGTGCGCAGCCTGGCGGTCGTGGCGCTGGTGTCGCTCCTCGTGGTCGCGGTCGTGGCCGCGGCGGGCGCGGTCATCGCGGCGCGCAACGCGGACACGCAGCGCGCCATCGCCCAGGAGCAGAACAGGTCGGCGCTGTCGCGGCTGCTCGCGGCGCAGAGCAAGGAGATCGGCGAGAGCGACGCGACGGTCTCGCAGCTGCTCGCGGTCACGGCCTGGCGCTTCGCGCAGACGCCCGACGCGCGCTACGCGATGATCAACGCGCTGGCGGGGCCGTCGCGCGGCGTGCTCGGCGGCGGCCAGGACGACGCCTTCGACGTGGCCTTCAGCCCCGACGGAAAGCTGATCGCGGGCACGCAGGGCTCGAAGATCAAGATCTGGACCGCCGCGGGACAGCAGCTCGGCAATCCGCTCGTCGGCCACCAGGGGGTGGTGTACGGCGTGGCCTTCAGCCCCGACGGCAAGGTCCTGGCCAGTTCGGGAGACGATCGCACGCTGCGACTGTGGGACGTGGCGACGGGGCGTGCGCTGGGCGTGCTCGCGGGGCACACCGGCTACGTCGAGGACGTGGCGTTCAGCCCCGACGGCAGGCTGCTGGCCAGCGCGGGCCACGACCGCACGGTCCGGCTGTGGGACGTGAAGGCCCGGCGGCAGCTCGCCCTGCTGCCCGGGCACCGCGACGGGGTGACCGGGGTGGCGTTCAGCCCCGACGGGAAGCTGCTTGCCAGCTCCAGCTACGACCACACGATCCGGCTGTGGAGCGTGGCCGGCCGCCAGGCCGCCGGGGTGCTCAGCGGGCACGCCGACGCCGTGGAGGCGGTCACGTTCAGCCCCGACGGGAAGCTCCTGGCCAGCGCCTCCGACGACAAGACCGCGCGGCTGTGGGACGTGGCCTCGCGCAGCCCGCTCGCCACGCTGTCGGGCCACACCAACTTCGTGCGGGACGTGGCCTTCAGCCCCGACGGCAGGACCCTGGCCACCACCAGCGTCGACCAGACGGTCCGGCTGTGGGACGTGGAGAACCGCCGCGCGCTCGGCGACCCGCTCACCGGCCACACCGAGGACGTCGAGGGCGTGGCGTGGTCGCCCGACGGCAGGACCCTGGCCACGGCCAGCCGCGACGACACGATCCGCATGTGGAAGGCGACCGTGGGCATGCCGGTCTCGCCGGGCGGCTCGATGAACGGGCTCGCCTACGGCTCGTACCTGGTCGGCGCGGACGACACCGGGCCCGTCCACCTGTGGCAGCGTGGCGAGCCCGGCCGGCTGCTGGCCGGCCACCCCAAGGGCGCGACCGCCGTCGCGATCAGCCAGGACGGCCGTACGGTGGCCAGCGGCGGATACGACAGGAAGGTCCGCCTGTGGGACACCGCCAGCGGCAAACTGCTGTGGACCGGCTCGGGACACACCTACGGCATCTCGGCCGTGGCCTTCGCGCGGGACGGGCGGAGCGTGGTCAGCGTGGCGGGGGACAACACCGTCCGCCGGTGGGCGCTGGCCACCGGGGCGCCCGTGGGCGCGCCGCTGCGCGTGGCCAGGGAGACGGCGGTGCTGTGGGCGGCCGCCTTCGGGCTGTCCGGTGAGCTGGTGGCCCTGGGGTACGGCGACAACACGGTCATGCTCTGGGACCTCGGCACCGGCCGCCAGATCTCGAAATTCACCGACACGGGCACCGCGAACGCCCTGGCCTTCGCCCCCGACGGCCGGACCCTGGCCACCTCCAGCGACGGCACGGTCCACCTGTGGGACGTGCCGTCGGGCAGGCAGCTCGGCCAGCCGCTGACCGGGCACACCGACCAGGTGCGGGCGCTGGCCTTCAGCCCCGACGGCCGCACGCTGGCCAGCGGCGGCTCCGACACCACGGTGCGGCTGTGGGACGTGGCCACCCGGCGCCAGATCGGCCGTCCGCTGCCCGGGCGCGGGCGCGCCGTCCAGGCCCTGGCCTACGACCCCGACGGGACGATGCTGGCCGGCGCCGACGAGGGGAAGCAGGTGCGCCTGTGGCCCATCGTGATGCCCAGGGACTCGGCCACGACGCTGTGCAACCTGGCGGGCCGCTCACTGACGCGGTCGGAGTGGCACCAGTACCTGCCGGACCAGCCCTACGAGACGATCTGCCCGTCCTACGGGCGACCGAGCGCTCGGTAGTGCCAGCCCGCGGCGCGCCACTGCTCGGCGTTGAGCGCGTTGCGGCCGTCGACGATCTTCCGGGTGACGACCGCGGCGCCGAGCTCCTCGGGGTCGAGGTCGACGAACTCCTGCCACTCCGTGAGCAGCAGGACCACGTTCGCGCCGCGGACCGCCTCGAGGGCCGAGTCGCCGTAGTTGAGCTCGGGGTGGGCCTTGCGGGCGTTGTCGAGCGCGATGGGGTCGTAGACGGTGACCAGGCCGCCCTGCTGCCCGATCGTCACGGCCACGTCCAGCGCCGGCGAATCGCGGATGTCGTCGGAGTTCGGCTTGAACGCGGCGCCCAGCACGCCGACCGTGCAGCCGTAGAACGAGCCGCCGGCCAGCTCGCGAGCCAGGTCGACCATGCGGGCGCGGCGGCGCATGTTGATCGCGTCCACCTCGCGCAGGAACGTCAGCGCCTGATCGGCGCCGAGCTCGCCCGCGCGGGCCATGAAGGCGCGGATGTCCTTGGGCAGGCAGCCGCCGCCGAACCCGAGCCCGGCGTTCAGGTAGCGGCCGCCGATCCGGTCGTCGAAGGAGAGCGCCTGGGCCAGCATCTGCACGTCGGCGTGGGCGGCCTCACACACCTCGGCCATCGCGTTGATGAAGGAGATCTTGGTGGCCAGGAAGGAGTTCGCGGCGGTCTTGACGAGCTCGGCCGTGGCGAAGTCGGTGACCACGAACGGGACGTCACCCAGCGGGTGGTAGACCTCGCGCAGCACCTTCTCCGCCCGCTCCGACCGCACGCCGATCACGATCCGGTCCGGCTTCATGGTGTCCTGTACGGCGAAGCCCTCGCGCAGGAACTCGGGGTTCCAGGCGAGCTCCGTCACGGCGCCCGCAGGGGCCAGCCTGGCGAGCTTTTCCGCGAGGCGGCCTGCCGTACCGACGGGGACGGTCGACTTGCCGACGACCAGGCACTCGCGCGTGAGCAGCGGGGCGAGCGACTCGACAGCGCTGTCCGTGTAGGAGACGTCGGCGGCGTACTCGCCGTGCTTCTGCGGCGTGCCCACACAGATGAAGTGCACGTCGCCGAAGGCCGCGACCTCCTCGTAGGAGGTCGTGAAACGCAACCGGCCGGAGTCGAGGCCGCGGCGCAGCACCGGTTCCAGGCCCGGCTCGTGGATGGGGAGCTCACCGTTGTTCAGGCGGTGGACCTTGTCGGCGTCGATGTCCAGCCCTAGGACCTCGAACCCCAGGTCAGCCATGCAGGCTGCATGAGTGATGCCCAGATATCCGGTCCCGATCACCGTGAGGCGATATGGCACG
The DNA here is from genome assembly GCF_018531495.1 of Nonomuraea sediminis. Classification (GTDB taxonomy): domain Bacteria; phylum Actinomycetota; class Actinomycetes; order Streptosporangiales; family Streptosporangiaceae; genus Nonomuraea; species Nonomuraea sediminis. The sequence goes on along the minus strand of NZ_JAHDTI010000004.1, from coordinate 170,404 downwards.
AGTGAGCTCCTTTCGATCGCCAGGGCATGTTACAGGCCCCCGCTACCTCCTCTGTGCCACCTGCATAAACCGGCAAACCGTACTAGCTGGTAGCAAGATGCTCGGACGTCCTACTATCTATCCATGAGCTTCCCTCTCTACGCGCCCGCCGAGGAGCACGACATGCTCCGCGAGACGGTCAGGGCCCTCGCCGACGAGAAGATCGCTCCGCGCGCCGCGGAGACCGACGAGACCGAGGAATTTCCCTGGGACGTCTACAAGGCGCTCGTCGCGGCGGACCTGCACGCCGTGCACGTGCCCGAGGAGTACGGCGGAGCGGGGGCGGACGCGCTGGCCACGGTGATCGTCATCGAGGAGGTGGCGCGGGCGTGCGCGTCGTCCTCGCTGATCCCCGCGGTCAACAAGCTCGGCACGGTGCCGCTGCTGCTGTCGGCGTCCGCCGCGCTGAAGGAGCAGTACCTGCCGGCGATGGCCCGCGGTGACGCGATGTTCTCCTACGCCCTGTCCGAGCCCGAGGCGGGCTCCGACGCGGCCGCGATGAAGACGCGGGCGGTGCTCGACGGCGACCACTACGTGCTCAACGGCACCAAGATGTGGATCACCAACGCCGGGGTGTCGGAGTACTACACGGTCATGGCGGTGACCGAGCCCGGCGAGGGCGCCCGCGGCATCTCCGCCTTCGTCGTGGAGAAGTCCGACGAGGGCGTGTCGTTCGGGGCGAAGGAGAAGAAGCTCGGCATCAAGGGTTCGCCCACCCGCCAGGTCATCCTCGAGAACGTCCGGATCCCCGCCTCCCGCATGATCGGCGAGCCCGGCACGGGCTTCAAGACGGCCCTGGCCACGCTCGACCACACCCGCATCACCATCGCCGCGCAGGCCCTCGGCATCGCCCAGGGCGCCCTCGACTACGCCATCGGCTACGTCAAGGAGCGCAAGCAGTTCGGCCGCGCGATCGGCGACTTCCAGGGCGTGCAGTTCATGCTCGCGGACATGGCGATGAAGCTGGAGGCGGCCAGGCAGCTCACCTACCACGCGGCGGCCAAGTCGGAGCTGGCCATGCACGGCCGGCCGCAGAAGGACCTCACCTTCCTGTCCAGCGCCGCCAAGTGCGCCGCCTCGGACGCCGCCATGGACATCACGACGGACGCGGTCCAACTGCTCGGCGGGTACGGCTACACCCGCGACTTCCCGGTGGAACGCATGATGCGCGACGCCAAGATCACCCAGATCTACGAGGGCACCAACCAGATCCAGCGCATGGTCATGGCCCGGCAGCTGTTGAAGTAGCCGCTGAACTGCGAAGATCCGGCTTCCGCGATTCTGGGGAGGCCGGGCTTCTCTTGCTCGGCAACCCCTCTGTTCCGTCGCTGTTCCGTACGATCCCGATGTGCAACGACTGGCGCTCTTCGATCTGGACAACACGCTGATCGATCTGGACGCTGCGTTCCGGGTCTGGGCCGAGGAGTTCGTGAAGGCACGCGGTCTGGGACTGGCCGCAATGGACGATCTGATCGCCTTGGGTGGCCGCCACCCGCATCGCGACGCGTTCTTCGGGCGAGTGCTCCCATCAGCTCGGTCCCGCCGCCGCACCGTCGAGGACCAGGTCGATGATCTGTCGGCCGGCCCGTACCGGGTCGAGTTGACCGGTGTTGCTCGATGCCATGCGGGCGAGGAGGGGTGAGACGAGGAGTTCGGAGATCAAGTCGGGGTCGACGTCTGACCGGATCTCTCCTCGTTCCACGCCGCGTCGCAGGACCTGGTTCATGGCTTCCCTGCGGGGGGCGACGATCTCCTCGAAGTAGCGCCTGTGCAGCCGGGGGAAGGTCACAGCCTCGGCGTTGAGGGCTCGCAGCATGCTGCCGGCCCGCTTGTCGACGACGCGTTCGGCCAGTGCCTGCAGGAGGACGGCCAGGTCGTCACGGGTGCTGGTGCCGGTCGGGGAGGGCCGCGCTTCGTTGATCGTCTCCAGCACGTCGAGGTAGAGCTCGTCCTTGGTCTTCCAACGTCGGTAGACGCTGTTGCGTGAGACTCCGGCCTGCTTGGCGATGGTCACCAGTGACAGGCCGGTGAGGGTGGCGCCGGCGGCGACCATGTCGAGGACCGCGTCGATGATCGCCTCGTCGGTGGCAGGGTCGCGCTGCCGCCCGCCGCGACGGGTCGGAAGTTCCTCGTTCACGCCAGTAACGATACAGGGCTGTTTCGTTTGGTTGTCTTATGCAGTAATAATGGAACAGACCTGTTCTGATTCGTTTGAGGGAGGTCCTCATGTCCGATTCCGGCCCCGCAACCGTCACGGCAGGCACTTCGGCCGGTGCCGATCCGCTGCCCGAACGCGTTCCCGTCCTGATCGTGGGCGGCAGCATCGTGGGGGCCTCGGCCGCGCTGTTCCTCACCGCCCGCGGCGTCACGCCCGTCCTGGTCGAGAAGCACGCGGCGGTCTCGACCAGGCTGCGCGCCAAGCTGTTCTATCCACGCACGATGGAGGCGTATCGCTCCGTTGGTGTCGACCAGGACGTCTATGCCGTCCAGCACCGCCTCCCGCCTGCCGACCACGCCGCGGTGGTCGCCTCGCTCGCCGGCCCGGAGTTGCGGCGCTGGCGGCTGCCGGCCGCGCAGGACTTCAGCAGCGTCTCGCCATGCCCCAGCGCCTTCCTCAAACAGGCCGACCTGGAGGAGGTCGTCCGCGCGCACGCACACGCCGCCGGCGCCGACCTGCGATTCGGCCACCGCCTGGTCGAACTGCGCCGGCACGAGGACCAGGTCGTGGCGCGCATACGCGGCGCCGACGGCAGCACCTACACCGTGGCGGCCGACTATCTGCTGGCCGCGGACGGAAACGGCAGCGCTGTCCGCGAGAGCCTGGGCATCGGCCGCAGCGGCAACGAGGTCATCGCGCACGTCATGGAGATCGGCTTCGAAGCCGACATGCGCAAGGTGCTCGACGGCCGCCGGCTCGCCCTGGCCTTCACCGGCCCGCCCGAGCACGCGTACCTGTCCTGGAACACCGCACAGGACCGCGGGACGGTGTCGGTGACCTATGATCCCGCGCTCAACGATCCGGCGACGTTCGATGTCCAGCGGTGCCGTGGGATCGTCGCACGCGCGCTCGGGCTGCCTCCATCCCGTTTCACGCTCACCGGTCGCCGCCCCTGGCAGATGGGCGGCTGGGTGGCTGACTCCTACCGTGCCGGCCGGGTCTTCCTGCTCGGCGACGCGGTGCACGTCACGCCGCCAACCGGCGGCTTCGGCGCCAACACCGGCATCCAGGACGCCTGGAATCTCACCACCAAACTGGTCTCGGTCCTGCGCGGCCACGCCGACCCGCGGCTACTGGAGGACTACGAGCCCGAGCGCCGCGTGGTGGGCCGGATCACGGTGGAGCAGGCGCTGCTGCGCGCCCGCGACCGTGCCCGGGTCCCGATCGAGGACCGTCCGCTGCTCAGCGAGGCGGCGGTGTCCATCGGCTACCGCTATCCCATGCCTGGTGACGACCCTGCCACCGCCGATCTACCGGTGGCCGGGGAACCGGACCGCTGGCGTGGCGAGCCCGGCACCCGGCTGCCACACCTGCCCCTCAGCGGCCAGGACGGGCCCGGCTCCACGCTCGACCTGGTCCGCGACGGCCGCTACCTGCTTCTCGCCGGACCCGAAGGACGCCTCTGGCTACAAGCCGCACACCGGCTGGACCCGCACGGCACCTTCCTCAACGCAACGCTCCTGCCCCACCGGATCACCTCAGCAGCGGCACGCCCCGCCAACGCCTGCGGCATCGGCGACGATGGCGCCCTGCTGATCCGTCCCGACCACGTGATCGCCTGGCGCGCTCCCCACGCCGCCCCCGACACCCTCGCCGCCGCCGTACAACGAGCGCTGGGAGCCGCCCGCCCAGCAGCACGCTGAGACAGCAGAACACACGATTTCCATGGGGAGAAGTGGGATCCCGAGAGCGAAGGCGAGCTCGTGCGCAGGATGCCACGGATCGCTCGCCACCTGGGCCTCGAATGGGTGTGAGCCATGAGGCGGACCACGTCGTGACTGACGTGGTCCGCGCGATGGAGGTCTTCGAGCGCGAGCAGGGCTTCAGGGGCGGGTGAGCCAGGTGTGCAGGTGGTGGGCTGTGGTGGTGAAGGCGCTGGAGGTGGGGCGGGCGGCTGCGTTCGCGAGGGTGGGGAGGGAGCCGTGGGCGTCGGCCCAGCGGGCGGCGTCCGTGGCGAAGCGGAGGGCGCGGGCGTGGCCGGCGTGGGCGCGTTCGCCTGGGGACGGGAGGTAGATCGGCAGGAGGCCGGTCAAGATGGCCCAGACCTCGCGGTGGGCGCCTGATCGGGCGCAGTGGTCCAGTGCTTCCATGACGGCGCCGTCCAGCGTGGTCACGGCCAGCTCGTCGGCGCCCACGCCCAGGTGGAGCGGATCGCCGCCGCCGACGCGGGCCAGCGCCTCGCGCAGCGGCCCGTTGACGTCCACGTTGGTGGTGCCCCGGTCGAGGATGTCGCCGTCGAGCGCGGCCAGGTCGAGCCTGGCGTACACGCCGCCGCAGGCGGAGAACGACTCCAGCCGCAGCCGCGAGCCGTCGCAGGTGACCACGGGATCGCGGGTCCAGCCCGGCCTGGGCTGGTGATAGCGCGTCATCGCCACGTCGGCCAGGGCGAGCAGGCCCGCCGCGGCAGGCTCCGCCTCGGTGATCAGCCCGCTGAAGAAGCGCGGGTGCCGCTGAGGGCCGGACAGCGCGCGGCCACCGGAGGTGGACAGGCCGAGCCGCGAGCCGTCGAGCGTGGAGGGGCGGGCGTAGGAGTACGCCTGGACCGCAGTCGTCATGGCGCAGACGGTAGAGATCACCTCCGACAAACCTAGAATGCGGCGGGTGAGGTTCGAGGTCTTCGGGGTGGTTCGTGGGTGGCGTGACGGGGTCGAGCTGGAGCTCGGCTCCCCGCAGCAGCGGCTGATCCTGGCCGCGCTGCTGCTGGCCAGGGGCCGGGTGCTGAGCCTGGACCAACTGGTCGACGTGCTGTGGGAGACGGATCCGCCGAAGACGGCGGTCAACGCCGTGCGCACCTACGTCTCGCGGCTGCGCGGCGCGCTGGGGCCCGAGGCGATCGTCACCGTGGGGTCCGGCTACCAGGTGAGCGCCGAACTGGATCTGGAGGAGTTCGAGGCGCTGGCGGCCAAGGCCGAGGGCGCCGCGCCCGCCGAGGCGAGCGACTGGCTGCGCCGCGCGCTGGCGCTGACGGCGGGCGAGCCGCTGAACGGGCTGCCCGGCCACTACGCGCAGGCGCAGCGTGCCCGGCTGATCGAGGCGCGGCTCGACGTCCACGTCCGCGCCGTCGAGGCCGACCTGGCCCTGGACCGCGCGTCCTCGCTGGTGGGCGAGCTGACCGAGCTGTGCGCCGCGCACCCCACCTGGGAACGGCCGCGGGCGCTGCTGATGCGCGCCCTGTACCGGTCGGGACGGCAGGCCGAGGCGATCGGCGCCTTCCACGACACCAGGCGGCTGCTGGCGCAGGAGCTGGGTGTCGAACCCTCCGCGGAGCTGGCCGCCGTCTACCAGGAGATCATCACCGCCCGTCCCGACACGACGCCCGCTCCCGTGCGGACGGTCGTGGTGCCGCGGCAGCTGCCCCTCGGCGTGCCGGACTTCACCGGCCGCGGGAACGAGACGGCCGCCATGGCCGAGGCGCTCACGCCGGGGACCGCGCTGGTGGTCTCCGCGGTGGCGGGGCAGGGCGGGGTGGGCAAGACCACGCTGGCCGTCCACGTCGCGCACCGGCTCGCGGACCGCTTCCCCGACGGACAGCTCTTCGCCGACCTGCTCGGTTCCGGCCCCGCGCCGGCCGAGCCCGAAGGGGTGCTCGGCGGGTTCCTGCGCGCGCTCGGCGTGCCCGAGCCGCCGGACGAGCTGCGAGAGCTGTCCGCGATGTACCGTTCCATGCTCTCCGACCGGCGGTTGCTGGTCGTGCTGGACAACGCCGCCTCCGCCGCCCAGGTCGAGCCGCTGCTGCCCGGTACGCCCGGCTGCGCCGTCGTCGTCACCAGCCGTGCCCGGCTGACCGGCCTGACCGGCGCTCAGCACCTCGACCTGGAGGTGCTCGAGCCCGGCGAGGCGCTTGAGCTGCTGGAGAAGATCCTCGGCCCGGCACGGGTCGCCGCCGAGCGGGACGCCGCGGTGGACCTCGTGGCGGCCTGCGGGTTCCTGCCGCTGGCGATCAGGATCGCGGCCGCGCGGCTGGCCGCCAGGCCGGGCTGGACGCTGGCCTGGCTGCGTGACCGGCTCATGGACGAGCGGCGGCGGCTGGCGGAGCTGCGGGTCGGGGACCTGGCCGTGGAGTCGTGCTTCGCGCTGGGGTACGACCAGCTGGAGCCGCGCCTGGCCCGGGCGTTCAGGCTGCTGGCCGTACCGGACATGCCTGATGTCTCGCTGCCCGCCGCGGCCGCGCTGCTCGGGCTGGACTCTTTCGAGGCCGAGGAGCTGTGCGAGGAGCTCGTCGACCTCAGCATGCTGGAGTCGCGCTCGCCCGGCCGCTACCGCTTCCACGACCTGCTGCGCGCGTTCGCCAGAAGCCGGGTCGACTCTGAAGCCGACGAGGCGCTCGATCGGCTGCTCGGTTACTACGCCGCGGCCGTGGCCAACCGCTTCCGCTCGCTGTTCCCCGGCGACCAGCGCGCCGAACTGGTGCCCACCGGCGAGTGCGACGACGCGTTCGATCCCGCGGAGACCGACGCGCTGCTGTCAGTCGTACGGCAGGCCGCCAAGCGCGGCCACGCCAACCGCTACCGGCTGACCTGGACCGTGGACATGCTGACGGACGTCGCACCCGAGTCCATCGCGCTGCCCCACACCCTGGACCTCCTGGTCGCGCACGCCGCCGGCGACCCGCGAGCCGAGGCCCTGGCCCGCTACGTCCGGTCGACCGTCTTCGCGTTCGACAGCCAGGCCCGGCGCTTCGATGCCAGGACGGCCCTCGACCTGGCCCAGGACGACCTGTACGTGCGGGCCGCCGCCAGCGCCACCCTCGGCGGCCTGGCCTACGACGACGGCGACTACCAGGCCTCGGTCGAGTACCTCAGGCAGGGCGTGGAGGTCTTCGCCGCCCGCGGCGACAGAGGCGCCCAGGCCCTCTGGCTCGGCCTGCTGGCCCGCTCGCTCGGCGCCGCCGACGATCCCGGCCAGGCCGTGCAGGCGGCCAGGGAGGCCTACCGGATCCACGCCGAGCTCGGCGGCGGCACCCCGCGGCATCCGTGGGCGCCCTACCAGTTCGGGCTCACGCTGCAGGCCACGGGCTTGCTGGAGGAGGCGTCACGGATGTTCGAGGCCGCGGTCGTCGGCTTCCGTGAGATCGGCGAGCTCGACTGGATCGGCACGTCCGCCACCCGCATGGCCGAGATCCACCTCGCGCTGGACGATCCCGCCCGTGCCCTGGAACATGCCGAGCAGGGCCTCGCCGCGCTGCAGGAGTGCGGCGACGAGCACTGGCAGGGCAAGGCCCTGATGATCCTCGGCCAGGCCCTCACCGCCACCGGCCACCAGGAACGCGGCCACGCCTGCTACGTCGAGGCGCTGGAGATCTTCGACCGGCTCGGCCTGCCGGAGGCCGAGCAGGCCAGGGCCGAGATCGACGCTCAGCCCAGCTCGGCGGCCTCGGCGCGGAGCTTCTCGCCCTTGGCGTAGGCCTGCTGCTTGAGCTCGGCCTGGAATTCCACCATCCGCTCCCGCAGCCCCTCGTCGGAAGCCGCCAGGATCCGTACGGCCAGCAGCCCCGCATTGCGGGCACCGCCCACCGCGACCGTGGCCACGGGGACACCCGCCGGCATCTGGACGATCGACAGCAGCGAGTCCATCCCGTCGAGGTACTTCAGCGGCACCGGCACCCCGATGACCGGCAGCGGGGTGACCGAGGCGAGCATCCCGGGCAGGTGGGCGGCGCCGCCGGCGCCGGCGATGATGACGCGGATGCCGCGGGAGGCCGCCTGCTTGCCGTAGGCGATCATCTCCTCGGGCATGCGGTGGGCAGAGACGACGTCCGCCTCGAACGGCACGCCGAACTCGGCGACGGCCTCGGCCGCCAGCCGCATCACCGGCCAGTCGGAGTCGGACCCCATGACAATCCCGATGCTCATGTGTACTCCCCGGTGGTGAGGTAGACGGCGGCGTGGCGGGCGCGGGCGCGGACCGTCTCCAGGTCGTCGCCCAGCGCCGTGACGTGGCCGATCTTGCGGCCCGGCCGTACCTGCTTGCCGTAGAAGTGGACCTTGATGCCGGGGTCGTGGGCCATCACGTGCTCGTAGCGGTGGAAGATCTCCTCGCCGCCGATCAGGTTGGCCATCACCACGACGGGGGCCGTCATCGCGGGCGAGCCGAGCGGCAGGTCGAGCACGGCACGCAGGTGCTGCTCGAACTGGGAGGTGAGCGCGCCCTCGATGGTCCAGTGGCCGCTGTTGTGCGGCCGCATGGCCAGCTCGTTGACGACGAGCCCACCCTGCGTCTGGAACATCTCCACCGCGAGCAGGCCCGTCACGCCGAGCGAGTCGGCGATCTCCAGAGCGATGCGCTGCGCCTGAGCGGCCTCCTCGGGGTCGAGCCCGGGCGCGGGCGCCAGGACCTCGACGCAGATGCCGTCCTGCTGGACCGTCTCCACGACCGGGTAGCTGACGCCCTGCCCGTGCGGCGAGCGCACCACCAGCACGGCCAGCTCCCGCTCGAAGGGCACGAACGTCTCGGCCATCAGCGGCACGCCCGAGGCGACGACGTCCTCAGCATCCGAAATTTCGCGACAAATCCACACGCCGCGGCCGTCGTAACCCCCGCGGACGGCCTTGAGCACCACAGGCCAGCCGTGCTCGTCCGCGAACGCCGAGACGTCGGCCGTGGAGGTCACGCGCGCCCAGGCGGGGCACGGCGCGCCGATGGCCGTCAGCCGCTCGCGCATCACGGCCTTGTCCTGCGCGTGCACGAGGGCGTCCGCGCCGGGGTGCACGGCGATGCCGTCCGCGGTCAGCGCCCTGATGTGGTCGGTAGGCACGTGCTCGTGGTCGAAGGTGACCACGTCGCAGCCCTTGGCGAACTCGCGCAGGTCACCCAGGTCGCGGTAGTCGCCGATCCGCGTGTCCACGATCACCCGCGCCGCGCTCTCGTCGGGGGTGTTGGCCAGGACCCGCAGCTCCACCCCGAGCGCGATCGCGGGCTGCTGCGTCATCCTGGCCAGCTGACCGGCGCCGACGATGCCGACGACCGGCCCGATGGGGCTGTAGGAACTCACGTCCGCTGAGCTTACCTGCGCAGGAGACCCACGGTCGCGCACCGGTTCCCGGCCGTGACCACGCTGGCCAGCTCGACGGTCTCCGTACGGCCGGCCGTACGGCGGATCCGCAGCGCGTCGAAGACCAGCAGCTGCGTGCTCGACAGGGCCACCGCCCGGGCGCCCCCGTCGACGAACTCCACGTCGGCGATCCCCGCCCGCAGCCCCTGCAGCGGATCCCCGGCAGGGAAGCGGACCCCCTGGACCCCGGCCGGATCGGTCAGGAACGTCAGGTGCCGCTGCGGAACCAGGCCCGCCTCCACGGCCAGGTCCGGATCAGCGGTGGCCCCCGGCGTGTGCGCGGGCGGGCGGCCGATGACGGGAATGGGGCCCGCGCCCAGCCGCCACCGGTTGTCCTCCAGCACGAAGACGAAGTACGCGGGCGACGGCTTGCGCGCCAGCGCGGCGAACCAGTCGTCCGCGTCCGGCAGCAGGAACTCCGGGTCGCCGTATCGGGCTGGGCGGCCGTTCCGGGTCGCCTCACAGGCACGGCCGCCCAGCGTCCTGGCCGCCCACGTGACCAGGTCGTCGACGGCCGCGCAGTCGTGCTGCGACAGGGCCTTGTCGAGGCGGTCGAGCAGCTGGAAGGCCTGCTCGGCCGTCGCCTCGTCGACGCGGTGGGCGGAGATCGACGGGGCGGCCTGCTCGGGGGGCACGGTGACGCCGGTGCCGGCCGTACCGCATCCCGCCAGGACGAACAGGGCGCCGAGGATGGCGAGCAGGCGTCGCGGCAAGGGTGATCCCGAGGTCGTGGGCCGTCCGGGGCGCCCCGCCCCGACCGGATGCGCCCTGCGATCTGAAACCGCAGCGTAATGCCCAGCTATCGGGAATGCCGCCCATAGGGCGATATTTCTAGAAGTGTTCCTTCAGGTTCCCTGGCTCCAGCCCCCGGCGCCGATCGTCACCGGTAGTCTGGGGTGGTCATGCCTGTTATGAGACCGGGGACGTGGATTTGATCAGACGCCTCTACCAGCGCTTCGCAGCCCTGGTCCACGAGCTCGCCAAGTTCGGCGTGATCGGCGCCATCGCCTTCGTCCTCAGCTACGGCATCCGCAACCTGCTCTGGGTTCTGTGGGGCTCAGAGGGCACGATCACGGCCACCGTCATCGCGACCGTGATCGCCACCACCTTCGCCTATGTGGGCAACCGCTACTGGACCTACCGGCACCGCGACCAGAACGGGCTGGGGCGCGAGTACCTGCTGTTCTTCATGCTCAACGGCATCGGGCTGCTGATCGAAGTGCTGTGCGTGGGGTTCAGCAAGTACACGCTCGGCTTCCAGAGCCTGCTGGCCAACAACATCGCGTCGCTGATCGGCACGGGGTTGGGCACGCTGTTCCGCTTCTGGTCCTATCGCCGCTGGGTGTTCCTGGAGGCCACCGAGCCGATCCCGGCCGAGCTGCCCGAGGTCAAGCAGGGCCGCTGACCACGCGGTTGCGCCCGTTCTGCTCGGCCGGACGCAGGAAGATCGCGAAGGCGGCGGGCCGCCGCCGCACCAGCTCCAGCCGGCCGCCGTCGGAGGCGGCCATCGCGCGGGCCAGCGTCAGCCCGAGGCCCGTGCCCCCGCCGCCGCTCACGTTCCGCTCGAAGACCTTCGGCGCGATGTCGTCGGCGATGCCGGGCCCCTCGTCGGACACCTCCACGACCACGTAGTTGTCGCTCACGGTGGTGTGGACCTTGACCGCACCGCCGCCGTGCCGCAGCGAGTTCTCCAGCAGCGAGGCGATCACCTGGCCGAAGCCGCCCGTGGTGGCCATCGCCTTCAGCCCGCGCGCGCCCTCCAGCCGCAGGTGGCGGCCGACGCCGCGGAAGACCGGGTCCCACTCCTTGACCTGCTGGTCCAGGATGTCGTCGATGGCGACGGGCTCCGCCTGCGACTGGCGCTGGCGGCGGGCCGCGGACAGCAGCTCGTCGATCACGGCGGTGAGCCGTTCCGCCTGCACGATGGCGGCCTCGCCCTCCTCGCGTACGATCACCGGCTGGTCGGAGGCCGCCACGATCTCCTCCAGGCGCATGGTGAGCCCGGTCAGCGGGGTGCGCAGCTGGTGCGAGGCGTCGGTGGCGAACTCCCGCTCGCGCGTGAGCAGGTCGGAGATGCGGGTGGCGCTGCGGTCGAGCACCTCCGCCACCCGATCGAGCTCGGGAATGCCGTAGCGGTGTTTGCTCGGTCTCGCGTCGCCTGACCCGAGCCGGTCGGCGATCTTCGCCAGGTCCAGTAGCGGCAGCGTCAGCCGCCGTGATTGGACGATCGCGAGCCCCACCGCCACCGCTAGAGCCGCGACGGCCAGGGCCACGATCAGCAGCAGGCGTGCACGCACGTCCTGCTCGACTTGGTCCTTGTCACGGCTCACCCGGACGTAGATCCCGCTCTCCGACTGGGCGTCCTCGGTCATCTGGTGACCGGACGGCGGTGCGGTGCCGACGATGGTCGCCTTGGGCGGGGTCCCGCGTTCGTATATCTGGATGTAGCGGTCAGGGTATTTCTGCGCGAGTTGCTGGGGATCGAGTGGCGTCTCCTGGATACGGGCGTACTCAACCTCACCCACCAGGCGGGTCGCCTCCGCCCTGAGCTCCTGAGCGGCCTCGTCGACGATGAGGCGGCTGACCACGATCCCCAGGGGAACCCCGAGCAGGAGCACCGCTATGACAGCGACGACCAGGGTGGACGTGAGCAGACGTCGACGCATCGCCTACTCGCGCTCGAACCGGAAGCCGACTCCTCGAACGGTCGTGATGTAACGCGGCTTCGCGGCGTCGTCGCCCAGCTTGCGCCGAAGCCAGGAGATGTGCATGTCGAGGGTCTTGGTGGAGCCCCACCAGTTGGTGTCCCACACCTCGCGCATGATCTGCTCGCGGGTGACCACCTTGCCGGCGTCGCGCACGAGCACGCGCAGCAGGTCGAACTCCTTGGTGGTGAGGTGCAGCTCCTTCTCCCCCATCCAGGCGCGGCGGGAGTCGGCGTCGATCCGCACCCCCTGGACCACCGGGGTTTCCGACGTGCCGCGCCGCAGGAGCGCGCGCACGCGCGCGAGCAGCTCGGCCAGCCGGAACGGCTTGGTCACGTAGTCGTCCGCGCCGGCGTCCAGGCCGACGACGGTGTCGACCTCGTCCACGCGTGCGGTCAGAATGAGCACCGGAGTGCCGTGGCCCTCGGCCCGGATCCGGCGCGCCACTTCCAGGCCGTCCATCTCGGGCAGGCCCAGGTCAAGAACGATGAGGTCGATCCCCCCCGACAGAGCCCTCTCCAGGGCCTGGGGGCCGTCGGGGCTCACCTCAACCTGATAGCCCTCGCGGCGCAACGCACGCGCGAGCGGCTCTGAAATCGAGGTGTCATCCTCGGCGAGAAGTACGCAGGTCATGAAGCGATCGTAGGACCTTAGGCGATCGTTTCCCGGGTGCAGCGCGCGGTTTGACTCGTCGTTGACCTATCCATTGACCTGGGCAAACGCGGATAAATGTCGGCCAGTCCCGATTAAAACACCCGGGATTTCCCGGAGCCCGCATCATCGGCCCCATGGAACCCGTGCGCCTCACTCGCCACTTTCACACAGCCCATTCTTGCGCGCCAAGGGCGATTTCCACCCATATACAAACAAGCCTCGAATTTCCCACGAAAGGCAATAGCGGGTGCAAAAAGTGCAATGAAAAACGAGCGGGCCCGCTGCGAGGCAGCGGGCCCGGAAGCCAAGGGGGTTCAGTCGGCCGACGAGGGTTCGGCGTAGCGGGCGAGGTAGAGCTGCTCACCGAGGCTCTGGATGAGGGCGAGCTCGGTCTCCAGGTAGTCGATGTGGAGCTCCTCGTCCTGGAGGATGTCCTCGAAGATGCGGGCCGAGGTGGCGTCGCCCTTCTCGCGCATCAGCTGGATGGCCGGGCGCAGCCGCTGCACTACGGCCAGCTCCACCTCCAGGTCGGCGCGGAGCTGCTCCTCGACGGTCTGCCCGATGTGGAGCGTGCCGAGGCGCTGGTAGTTGGGCAGGCCCTCGAGAAAGAGGATGCGGTCCGTGAGGCGCTCCGCGTGTCGCATCTCGTCGATGGACTCTGCACGGGTGTGCTCCGCCAGCTTGGTGTAGCCCCAGTGCTCCTGCATCTTGGCGTGCAGGAAGTACTGGTTGATCGCGGTGAGCTCGGCCGTGAGCTGCTCGTTCAGCAGCTCGATGATCTGCTTGTCGCCCTGCATTGAACGGGCCCCTTGTGCTTGCTATGCGGTCGTGAGTTCTTCAGACCTTTTCAGGATCGCACAGATCTTCCGCACGCAAGATGCACAGTCGCCGCCCGCGCCCGTGGTGTCGCGAACCTGCCGCGCGCTCTTCGCGCCGGCAGCGATGCAGTCGTGGACCTCGTTCTCGGTCACAGCACGACAAACGCAGACATACATCTGGGGGCAGGCCTCTCAGGCAGATAGGTTAGGCACGCCTAAGATACCTGCCTTCGGTAAGGCTTGCCTATGTTAAGTCCGCCACAGATCAGTAACCCCTGGCTATCCATTCGCCCAGGTGAGGGGCCTCTGCCCCGATTGTGGTGGAATCGCCGTGCCCGGTCTTCACCACAGTCTCAGGAGGCAACACCAGCAACCGGGTCCTGATCGAGTCGATGATGGTCTCGAAGGACGAGAACGACCGGCCCGTCGCGCCCGGCCCTCCCTTGAACAGGGTGTCACCGCTGAAGAGCACGCCCTGCCCCAGCAGGCACACGGCCCCCGGCGAGTGCCCAGGGGTGTGCATCACCTCGAAGGTCACCCCGCCGACCTCGAGCTTCTCGCCGTCGCGCAGCGGCGTGTACGGCACGGCCTCGCCGTACACCGCCTCCCACAGCATGTGGTCGGCGGGGTGCAGCAGGATCGGCGCGCCCAGGTCGGCGGCGGCGTTGATGTGGTCGTTGTGGCCGTGCGTGCACACGACGGCCTTGATCGTCCGGTCGCCGACGCGGTCGAGGATCGCGGAGGCCGAGTGCGCGGCGTCGATGACGATCACCTCGCGGGCGTCACCGACGATCCAGACGTTGTTGTCGACCTCCCAGGTGCCGCCGTCCAAGGAGAACGTCCCGGAGGTGATGACGCGGTCGATCACAGGACCACCACCGAGCGCAGCACCTCGCCGCGGTGCATCTTGGCGAAGGCCTCCTCGACCTGGTCCAGCCCGATCCGCTCGGAGACGAACTTGTCCAGCGGCAGCCGGTTCTGCAGGAAGAGGTCGATGAGCATGGGGAAGTCGCGGCTCGGCAGGCAGTCGCCGTACCAGGAGGACTTCAGCGCGCCGCCGCGGCCGAAGACGTCGAGCAGCGGCAGGTCGAGCGTCATGTCGGGCGTGGGCACGCCGACCAGGACCACGGTCCCGGCCAGGTCGCGGGCGTAGAAGGCCTGCTTGTAGGTCTCGGGCCTGCCGACCGCGTCGATCACGACGTCGGCTCCGTGGCCGCCGGTCAGCGACCTGATCGCCTCGACCGGGTCGGTCTCCGCGGAGTTCACTACGTCGGTGGCGCCGAAGCCGCGCGCCCACTCCAGCTTGCGGGGGTCCACGTCGACGGCGATGATCCTGGTCGCGCCCGCCAGCGCGGCGCCCAGCACGGCCGCGTCGCCCACGCCGCCGCAGCCGATGACGGCCACGCTGTCGCCGCGGGTGACCCCGCCGGTGTTCATGGCCGCGCCGAGCCCGGCCATCACGCCGCAGCCGAGCAGCCCGGCCACCTCGGCCGGCGCCTCGGCGGAGACCTTGGTGCACTGCCCGGCCGCGACCAGCGTCTTCTCCAGGAAGGCGCCGATGCCGAGCGCGGGCGACAGCTCCGTGCCGTCCTTCAGCGTCATCCTCTGGGCGGCGTTGTGGGTGTTGAAGCAGTACCAGGGCCGCCCGCGCAGGCAGGCGCGGCACTGGCCGCAGACCGCGCGCCAGTTGAGGATGACGAAGTCGCCCGGCGCCACGTCGGTCACGCCCTCGCCGACCGCCTCGACGACGCCGGCGGCCTCGTGGCCGAGCAGGAACGGGAAGTCGTCGTTGATGCCGCCCTCGCGGTAGTGCAGGTCGGTGTGGCAGACCCCGCACGCCTTGACGTTCACGACCGCCTCGCCGGGACCCGGATCGGGCACCACCACGGTCTCGAGGGTTACTTCCTGGCCTTTACCTCGGGCGATGACACCCTGCACTTCGTACGGCATGTCAGCATCCTCCGTTCAAGGCGATGATCTCCGCAAGACGTAGGGCTGCACCACGCCGAGTCCGCGGGCGGGACGCCGCCGGATCTTGTGCACCTCGACGGCCTGCGCCCCCTCCACCTGGGAGGCCAGCTCGGAGTCGACCACGATCGTGCCGGGCCGGGCGATGGCCGTCAGCCGCGCCGCCAGGTTGACCGTGGTGCCGAAGATGTCGCCCATCATCGGCAGCACGGGCCCGTAGGCCATGCCGATGCGCAGCTCCCCCGTCTCGATCAGCTCGAGCGCGATCTCGGCGGCCTGCCCGGCGGTGGGCGCGGTGAACAGCACCTCGTCGCCCAGCGTCTTGACCAGCCGGGCGCCGTGCCCGGCGATGACGTCGGCCGCGCGGGCCTCGAACCCCTCCACCAGGTCGCCCAGCTCGCGCTCGTCCAGCTCCCTGGCACGACGGGTGAAGGAGACGAGGTCGGCGAAGCCCACCGCGATCGAGACGCGGGTGGGCACCAGCTCCTCGTTGATGTCGGCGATGGCCAGCAGCCGGGTGCCGGCCGCGGCCAGCTGCTCGCGCCAGACGTGCACCAGGACCTGCTCGAAGTCGGGCAGGAGCTGCTGGGCCGTAGCCAGCACGCGGGCCAGATCGGCGTCGGAGGCCTCGCGGTCGCGCGGCAGCATCGCGCCGATCATGATCTCGGCCTGCCACTGGGCCAGCCTGGCCGTGGTCTGGCCGAGAGCGCGGGCCATCCGGATGGTCGTCTGCTCGTCGAGCAGCCCGCTGTCGAGCATCGCGCGGACCCGGCCGAGCATGGCGACGTCGGCGTCGGTGAAGGCCACGGTGTCGTCGGACAGCGTGGCGAAGCCGAGCGCGCGCCAGATCCGTTCGGCCAGCTCGGAGGGCACGCCTGCCTTGGCCGAGACCTCCGACCTGGTGTAGCGGGCGGGGTGGCCGACCAGCAGCCGCTCGATCTCCTCGGCGGTCGGCCTGCGTGAGGTGTCCACGCCCTGCAGGCTACTGGCCGTCCACCTGGCCGTCGGAAATGTCCTCCACGGCGCGGAACAGGTCGGCCCTGACGTCCTGGATCCTGGGGATGTCGCGCAGCACGAGCTGGCCCTCGTCGCTGGCGGACTCGACGGTCAGCGTGCCGCAGCCGAGAATGCGCTCGAAGAACGTCTGGTCGGAGCTCACCGAGTTGACCTTGGTCAGCGGGATCTCGTCGGTCGACTTGTTCAGCACGCCGGTGCTGATCGTGAAGCGGTGCGAGGTGAGCACGTAGCCGGTGTTGCGCCACTGCAGGTAGGGCACGAACGACCAGACGGTCAGCAGCAGCACCGCGATGACGCCCGCCGCGACCCTGCCGTAGAAGGCGTACTGCCACGTGCTGGGGATGAAGAACAACGCGGCGCCGAAG
Organism: Nonomuraea sediminis; assembly: GCF_018531495.1. Lineage (GTDB taxonomy): Bacteria > Actinomycetota > Actinomycetes > Streptosporangiales > Streptosporangiaceae > Nonomuraea > Nonomuraea sediminis. Next base: position 153,569 of record NZ_JAHDTI010000004.1, on the reverse strand, counting down.
GCCAGCACGATGAGCACGAGCGCGATGAAGGGCACGACCATCCGCTTCCAATGCGGATGGAACGACCGGATGCGCTTCTCGCCGGTCGTCAGATGGTGGTCCGGGAGGGTCATGGCCCACATCGTGCCACCTGGGCAGCCCCAGAGCTACGAAGACGGGCGAACGTGGACCACGTCGCCGGCGCTCAGCGTGTGCGTCCGCCCGCCGGCGTTCACCTGGAGGCAGCCGGCGTGGTCCACACCGGTGGCCTGTCCGGTCAGCAGGATGCCGCCCGGCAGCTCGACCCTGACCTGCTGCCCGATCGTGGCGCTCGCGGCCTGGTAGGCGGCCCGCAGCCCGGCCGCGTCGGCGTTTCCCCCGCCGGCGACCCAGTCGCGGTAGTGCCGCTCCAGCTCCCTGAGTACGGCCCGCAGCAGCGGGTCGCGGTCGAGGCAGGCGGCCTCCTCGATGGCCAGCGAGGTGGCGGTCTCGACGGGCAGCTCGGAGCTCTTGAGCGACACGTTCAGCCCCATGCCGATGACGACGGCGTCCTCCACCCGCTCGGCCAGCACGCCCGCCAGCTTGCGCTCGCCGATCAGCAGGTCGTTGGGCCACTTCAGGCGCACGTCCACCTCGGCCAGGCGCCGCAGCGCCGAGGCGGCGGCCACGCCGAACAGCAGCGGCAGCCAGCCCTGCACGGTCGTCGGGAGCGTGGGGCGCAGCAGCACCGAGAACGTCAGCCCAGAGCGTGGCGGCGCGGTCCAGGTCCTGCCGAGCCTGCCGCGCCCGGCGACCTGCGACTCGGCCACCAGCACGGCGCCCTCCCGCGCGCCCGCGCGGGAGGCCTCGGCCAGGTCGGCGTTGGTGGACCCGGTGCTGTCGACGACCGTGATGCCGGTCCACAGGCCGCCCGGCTGTACGAGGGCGCGCTCGAGGGCAGCCTGGGAGAGCGGCGGGCGCTCGAGGTCTGAGTATCGTGAAACGGCCATCTCCCCATCTTCGCGGAACGTCCGTGGCGGTCATCGCCGGGGCTCGGCTGTCCCTCGGTCGAGGCCCCGGGCAGGATGGAGGGATGAACCCGCGTAACTGGGCCTCCTGGCGCCCGTTCGGCCTCGGGCTGCGCAAACCGAACAACTACCTGGAGCTGTGGAAGGCGTTCAAGTCGGTCAAGGGCAACCGGCGCTACGCCTGGCGCATCCTCAACCAGGGCACGTGCGACGGGTGCGCGCTCGGCACGCACGGCATGCGGGACTGGACGATGGACGAGATCCACCTGTGCAACATCCGGCTCCGGTTGCTGCCGCTGAACACGATGCCCGCCCTGGACCACCGGAAGCTGGGCGACATCTCGGGGCTGGCGGGCATGAAGAGCGCCGAGCTGCGGGAGCTGGGCCGCCTGCCGTACCCCATGCTGCGCAGGAAGGGAGACAAGGGGTTCACCCGCGTCTCCTGGGACGAGGCGCTGCGCGTCGCGGCGGAGGCGCTCAGCGGCGCTCGTTTCGGCACGTATCTGACCAGCCGTGGCGTGCCGAACGAGAACTACTACGCCGCGCAGAAGGCCGTGCGGGCGATGGGCAGCAACAACGTCGACAACGCCGCCCGCATCTGCCACTCGCCCTCGACCGTGGCGCTCAAACAGACGATCGGCGCGGCGGCCACGACCTGCTCCTACACGGACTGGATCGGATCCGATCTGATCGTCTTCATCGGCTCGAACCCGGCCAACAACCAGCCGGTCGCCATGAAGTACCTCTACCACGCCAAGAAGGCCGGCAGCCGGATCGCGATGGTCAACACCTACCGCGAGCCGGGCATGGACCGTTACTGGGTCCCGTCGAACGCCGAGTCCGCGGTCTTCGGCACGAAGATCACCGACGAGTTCTTCGGCGTCAACGTGGGCGGCGACATCGGCTTCCTGACCGGCGTGCTCAAGCACCTGATCGAGAACGACTGGGTGGACAAGGAGTTCGTCGGCTCCCGCACCAGAGGCTTCGACGAGGTACGGCAGGCGGCCGCGGACCAGCCGTGGGAGCGGCTCGAGGCGATCTCCGGGGCCTCGCGCGCGGACATGCTCCGCCTGGCCAGGCAGCTCGGCGAGGCCAGGTCGGCGGTGCTGGTCTGGTCGATGGGCATCACGCAGCACACCTACGGCGAGGACAACGTCCGCGCGATCGTGAACCTGGCGCTGGCCAGGGGCTTCCTGGGCCGCGACGGGTGCGGGCTGATGCCGATCCGCGGGCACAGCGGCGTCCAGGGCGGGGCGGAGATGGGCGCCTACGCCACCGGCCTGCCGGGCGGCCTGCCGATCACGCCGGAGAACGCCGCGAAGTTCACCGGCCTGTGGGGCTTCGAGGTGCCGGCGACGCCGGGCCTGACCGCGACCGAGATGATCGACGCGGCCCACTCCGGCGACCTGGATGTGCTGATCTCCTCGGGAGGCAACTTCCTGGAGGTGCTGCCCGACCCGGACCACTGCCGGCAGGCGCTGTCGCGGCTCGGCCTGCGCATCCACATCGACATCGTGCTGTCCTCGCAGATGCTGGTGGACGGCGACGTCCTCCTCCTGCCCGCGCAGACCCGCTATGAGATGGTCGGCGGGGTCACCGAGACCTCGACCGAACGGCGCATCATCTTCTCTCCCGAGGTCGAGGGCCCGCGCGTCGGCGAGGCCTGGCCGGAGTGGAAGATCTTCACCGAGCTGGCCTCCCGCATCGGACCCGACATCCGTTTCACCGGGACCCCGCAGATCCGTGCGGAGATCGAGCGGGCCGTCCCGTTCTACGCGGGTATCTCCGCGCTGAAGAGCTTCGGCGACAACGTCCAGTACGGCGGGCGCCACCTGTTCTCCAACGGCCGCTTCCAGACCGCGGACGGCCTGGCGGCGTTCTCGGTGGTGAAGATGCCCGACCTGGAGCGGCCCGATGGCGCGTTCATGGTGGCGACGCGGCGGGGCAAGCAGTTCAACAGCATGGTCCACGAGCGCCGCGACGGCTTCAACGGCGCCACACGGGAGGCGGCATTAATGAGCGACTACGATGCCGACCGCCTCGGCCTGGCCGACGGCACGGCGGTCGAGCTGCGCGCGGACGGGCGCTCCTACCAGGGCAGGGTGCTGCGGGCGCCGCTCATGCCGGGCAACCTGCAGATCCACTGGCCGGAGGGCAACGTGCTGCTCGACGAGGCCCGCCGCTCCCCCGACGCCAAGATCCCCGACTACAACGCTCTCGTCACGGTGCACAAGCTATGACCACTCCGACCCGGCCCGGCCCCACAACCCGCGCCCGAATCCGCGAGATTTCCGGAAATGTCGCCCGCGATCGGCGCGACGACCTCGCCACCGAGGAGCCGATGGAGATTCGGCTCATGGGCGCCGACGGCGCCCACAAGACGCTGGCGATCACCATGCGCACCCCCGGCCACGACTTCGAGCTGGCCACCGGGTTCCTGAACGGCGAGGGCATCGGCGGCATCGCGGCCATCGCCTACTGCACCGACGACGACGTCGAGCCGGAGGCCCGCTACAACGTCGTCACGGTCCACCTGCGTGGCCGCATTCCCGAGCTGCCCAGCCTCGACCGGCACTTCATGACCTCGAGCGCGTGCGGGGTGTGCGGCTCGGCCAGCCTCGACGCGCTGCGCGACCGCTGCTCCCCGCTGCCCGCCGACCCGCTGCGGCTCACCCCGCAGACCCTGTACGGCATGCCGTCCGCGCTGAGGAAGGCGCAGGGGGTGTTCGGGAAGACCGGAGGGCTGCACGCCGCGGGGCTGTTCACCGCCGAGGGAGAGCTCCTGGCCGCCCGCGAGGACGTGGGCAGGCACAACGCCGTGGACAAGCTGGTCGGCTGGGCGGCGATGCAGGGACGGCTGCCGCTGCGCGGGCACGTGCTGATGGTCAGCGGCAGGGCCAGCTACGAGATCATGCAGAAGGCGCTGGCCGCGGGGATCCCGGCGGTGTGCGCGGTGTCGGCGCCCTCGTCGCTGGCCGTGGACCTGGCCCGCGAGTTCGGGATGACACTGGTCGGTTTCCTGCGTGAGGAGCGGTGCAACGTCTACGCAGGCGCCGAGCGGATTGTGGAATAAAGCATTCCGTTCTGCTATGCTGGAGGCACATCCTCTCGAAAGGGACGACCATGAGCGAGATCCGTGACTTCCGCATCGACATCCCGCAGTCCGACCTCGACAGCCTGCGGAGCAAGCTGGCGGACGTGCGCTGGCCCGCGCAGGTCTCCGGCACCGGCTGGAGCAGGGGCGTCCCCGTGGACCACCTCAAGGATCTGGTCGCGTACTGGGCCGACGGCTACGACTGGCGCGCGTGGGAGAAGCGGCTCAACGCCCACCCGCAGTTCGTCACCGAGATCGACGGCCAGGACATCCACTTCATCCACGTCCGCTCCTCCCGTGAGGACGCCCTACCGCTGCTGCTCGCGCACGGCTGGCCCGGCTCGATCGTGGAGTTCCTGGACGTGATCGAGCCGCTGTCGGCCGACTTCCACCTGGTCATCCCCTCCCACCCGAACTTCGGCTTCTCCGGCCCGACCGCCGACGCCGGCTGGGACTCCTTCCGCATCGCCAAGGCCTACGCGCAGCTGATGGCGCGCCTCGGCTACGACCGCTACGGCGTGCAGGGCGGCGACTTCGGCGCCTTCATCGCTCCCGACCTGGGCAGGGTCGCCCCCGAGCACGTGGTGGGCGTGCACGTCAACGCGGCCACCGCCGGTTTCATCCCGTTCGGCGGGGTGGAGGAGGAGACCCTGGCCAGTCTCACCGACGGGGAGAAGGTCCGGCTCGAGCGGATGCAGAACTTCCTGTCCGACGGCAATGGCTACTTCCAGATCATGGCGACCCGTCCGCACACGATCGGGTTCGGGCTCGCGGACTCGCCGGTCGGGCTGCTGGCCTGGATCGGGGAGAAGATGCACGACTGGGCCTACCCGGCCGGCTCGATCGACCGCGACCACCTGCTGACCAACGTGATGGTCTACTGGCTGACCAACACGGGTTCGTCGTCGACGCAGATGTACTACGAGTCCATGCACACCGGCAACTGGCCCACGCCCTCGCAGACGCCGACGGCCGTGGCCAACTTCGCCGAGGACATCGCCATCCGGCGCTTCTCCGAGCCGCTGAACAACATCGTGCGCTGGACCGAGTACGACCGTGGCGGCCACTTCGCCGCGATGGAGGCGCCCGACCTGCTCGTCTCCGACGTACGCGAGTTCTTCAGCTCTCTGCGGTAGGCATCCAGTGCCTGGCCGGGTCGTAGTCGAGCCACCCGTTGGCCCGCACGGCCCGGCCGACCGCGTCCAGGAGCAGGGGCAGCAGCGGGTGCCGCTCGCCCTCGCGCCACAGCAGCGACCAACCGTACAGCGGGGTGGGCCCGACCAGCGGCACCCGCCTGAGCCCCGCCGCGACCGGGGCCTCGGCGGGCAGCAGGATGTAGTGCCCGGGAGTGGCCCGCAGATGGTCCAGGTTGGCCTCCATGCCCAGGTTGACCCCGCCGAAGGCGTGCGGCAGCCCGAACTCCTCGGCGAACAGCCGCAGGAACTCCAGCCTCGCCGCGTCGGCGGGGAACCACAGCTCGCCCGCCCGCAGATCCTCCGGCCGCAGCCGTCCGGCTGCGGCCAGCGGGCTGTCCTGGCTCATCACGGCGGCCACCGGCTCCAGCCTGACCAGGCGCCGCGCCAGCCCGTCGGGCAGCGGCCCCGCCGGCGCCCAGCCGAAGCCCGCGTCCAGCTCGTCGCGCCGCAGGCCGGTGATCGCGGCCGCGACGTCGGAGCGCATGCCGAGCGCCAGGTCCAGCTCCGGCTCCAGCTCGACAAGCAGGCGCACCATGCGCTGCGGCCCGTACAGGTGGCTCCACACGTCCAGGCGCAGCGGCCGGTCGTCGTGGACGGCCGCCGCCACGGCGCGGTCGGCCGCGCGCAGCGTCTCGACGGCGGGCTCGAGGAAACGCCTGCCCGCGGCGGTGAGCTCGACCGCGTGGCCGCTCCGGTCGAACAGCCGGGTGCCGAGCACCTCCTCGAGCCGGGCTATCCGCTTCGACAGCGCCTGCTGGGTGAGGTAGAGCTCGGCGGCGGCCTGGCCGAAATGCAGCCGCCCGGCGGTGACCACGAACGCCCTGACCTGGGCGAGGTCCAGATCCACCCCGTTCACCTCCCCTGACAACCGCCCGTTGTCGAAGCCGCGAAAGAGCTGTTGGACGCCCCTCGGCCGGCCCCGCTTACCTGGTTTCGGACATTCCACCGAAACTCTAAGGGGTCTCCATGAAGGCGCTCCTTCCCACCGGCGTGCCCGGGAGCTTGGTCGAGCCTGGCTCGGTCGACCAGCCCGAGCCAGGACCCGGTGAGGCGCTGGTCAAGGTCGAGGCGTTCTCGATCAACCGGGGCGAGGTGCTCCAGCTGCACCGCCCGCGGCCCGGCTCACGGCCGGGCAAGGACGTGGCCGGGCTCGTCGTGCAGGCCGCGGCCGACGGCTCGGGGCCGCGCGTGGGTCAGCGGGTCGTCGCCCACCTGCCGGACGCGGGCTGGGCCGAGTACGCGGCGGCGCCCACGGACGCGGTCGCGGTGCTGCCCGACTCGGTGTCCACGGTCACCGCGGCGGCGCTGCCGCTGGCCGGGCTCACCGCGCTGCGGCTGCTGCGGACGGCCGGGTGCGTGGCCGGTTGCAAGGTCCTGATCACCGGGGCGTCCGGCGGTGTGGGCCACTATTTCGTCGAGCTGGCCGCCGCGGCGGGCGCGAGCGTCACCGCGGTCACCGCCTCGCCCGAGCGCGGGCGGCGGCTGCTCGAGCTGGGGGCCGCGGCCGTGGTGCACGACCTGGACGACGCCCGCGGGCCGTTCGGCTCCGTGCTGGAGTCGGTGGGCGGCGCGTCGCTGCCGCGGGCGCTCGCGCTGCTCGCCCCGGGCGGGAGCCTGCTCTGGTTCGGCCAGGCCTCGCGGGAGCCCGCCACGCTCAGCTTCTTCGACTTCTTCAAGGGGCCGCTGTCGGCGACGATCCGCCACTTCAGCTACGCCGACTCGGCCGAGCCGTACCGGACGGATCTCGAGGCGCTGGTGCGGCTGGTCGCGGACGGGCGGTTGCACCCGGAGATCGGGCGCCTGGCCGACTGGAGCAAGACCGCCGAGGCCCTGGACGACCTGCGCGAGCGCCGGATCACCGGCAAGGCCGTGCTGACGATTGGACAGTGAGATGACCGCTTTGACCGTTGACCGGATCACCATGACCACGCGGCAGCGGCTGGTCCTGATGCTGCTGCTCGGCTCGCAGTTCATGCTGGCCGTGGACTTCTCGATCCTGAACGTGGCGCTGCCCGAGATCGGCAAGGGGCTGGGGTTCTCGATGGAGAACCTGCAGTGGATCGCGACCGCGATGATGCTGCCGTCGGCCGGGTTCACGCTGCTGTTCGGCCGCATCGCCGACCTGGCGGGGCGGCGGCGGATGCTGCTGGCCGGCATGGTGCTGCTTGCGGCCGGGTCGCTGGCCGGCGGGCTGGCCGAGTCGCCCGGCGTGCTGCTGGCCGCCAGGGTGGCGCAGGGCCTGGCCGCGGCGCTGGCGACGCCCGCCGCGCTGTCGCTGCTGACCACGTCCTTCCCCGAGGGTCCGCTGCGCGACAGGGCGCTCGGGCTGAACGGCACGCTGATGTCGGCGGGCTTCACCGCGGGCGCCGTGTTCGGCGGGCTGCTGACCGACCTGCTGAGCTGGCGGTGGGCCTTCTTCGTGAACGTGCCCGTGGCCGCGGCGGTCGTGCTGGCCGCCCCCGGGCTGCTGCCGGAGAGCCGCGCCGAGGAGCGGACCGGGCTGGACGTGCCGGGCGCGCTGACCGTGACCGGCGGGATGCTCGCCCTGGTCTACGGCGTCACCACCGCCTCGTGGCCGGCCCTCGCGCTGGCCGTGGCGCTGCTGGCGGCGTTCTGGCTGATCGAACGGCGCGCGGCTGCTCCGCTGGCGCCGATCGGGGTGCTGACCAGGCACACCGTGCGCGGCGGGAACCTGGGCGGGCTGGTCACGTTCACGATGGAGAGCTCGCTGATCTTCCTGCTCACGCTCTACCTGCAGGACGTGCTGTCCTACACGCCGCTGCAGACCGGGCTGGTCTTCGCCGTGCTGGGGGCGGCCGCCTTCGCGGGCGGGCTGCTGGCGCCCAGGGTGATCGGCCGGGTGGGCAACCGGGCGGCGCTGGTCGGCGGGCTCGTCCTGCAGGGCGTGGCGACCGGCTCGCTGGTCCTGCTCGGGCAGGGCGGCGCCGGCTCGCTGATCCTGGTGCTGGCCGTGCCCGCCGCCGGAGCCGTCGGCCACCTGGTCGCGATCGTGTCGTACATGGTGACCGCCACCTCCGGGCTGCCCGACAGCGAGCAGGGGCTGGCCACCGGGCTGGCCTCGATGACCCAGCAGGTGGGCGTCACGCTGGGCATCCCGGTGATCAGCGCGGTGGTCGCGGCGGGCGACTCGGTCCTGGCGGGCGTGCACACGGCGACCCTGGTGAACGCCGCCATCGTGCTCGTGGGAGCGGCGGCCGTCCGCTGGATCCTCCGCCCATCGCGGAACGAAGTCTTCCGCGATAGGTCATAGCGTCGCTCCCATGAAGCCTTTCCGCATCGGCATCCCCCAGTCCGACCTCGACGACCTGCGCGACCGGCTGGCCGGCACCCGCTGGCCGGCCCGGCTGCCCGGCGCCGACTGGAGCCGCGGGGTGCCCGTCGCCTATCTGAAGGACCTGGCCGGATACTGGGCCGACGGGTTCGACTGGCGGGCCCAGGAGGCGCGGCTCAACGCCTTTCCGCAGTTCACCACCGAGATCGACGGTCAGCCGATCCACTTCTTCCACATCAGGTCGGCCGATCCCGGCGCGTTGCCGCTGATCATCACGCACAGCTGGCCGAACTCGGTGGCCGAGTTCATGAACGTGCTCGGGCCGCTCTCGGAGACCTTCCACGTGGTGGCGCCCTCGCTGCCCGGGTTCGGCTTCTCGCCCTTCCCCGAGCCGGCCGACGAGCGGCCGTGGAGCATCGAGCGGGTCGCCCTCACCTGGGCGGAGCTGATGGCCAGGCTGGGCTACGAGCGGTACGGCGCGCACGGCAACGACGCGGGCGCGCTGGTCTCGCCCCGGCTCGCGGTCGTGGCGCCGGAGCGGGTGGTGGCCGTGCACATCACCGCCGGGCTCGGCATCCCCGCCGGTGACTGGGGTCCCGGCAGCGGGTACGGGCCCTACCTGGCCAACCGGCCGCAGACGCTCAGCTACGGCTGGGCCGACTCGCCGATCGCGCAGCTGGCCTACCTGGTCGAGCGGTTCCACGAGTTCGACCAGACGACCGAGGAGAACCTCGACCGCGACCTGGTGCTCACCAACGCGTCCCTGTACTGGCTGACCAACACGGGTGGATCGTCCTCGTGGACCTACTACGAGGGCGCGGCGGGGCTGCCGATCGACCAGGACCTGGTGCCGACGGGCGTGTCCCACGGCGGCCCGGAGGAGTTCCGGCGCAACGCCGAGCGCGGCAACGACATCACCCACTGGGCCGACAACCCGCACACCAGCCACATGGTGGCGATGGCCACCCCGGAACCCCTGATCGCCGACATCCGCGCCTTCTTCGCGCAGGAGGCGCCGGCCATCCGGGGGGCCGGGCGGGCGATCTAGCCGGTGTTCTGCAGGCCGGCCGCCACGCCGTTGACCGACAGGAGCAGGAGCGTCGACAGGCGCTCGCGCTCCTGCTCGCCCACCTCGCCGGTGCGCAGCGCCGCCAGCGCGCGCAACTGCAGGTGGGACAGCGCGTCCACGTACGGGTCGCGCAGCTGTACGGCGCGCGAGAGCACCTTCCTGTTCTCCAGCAGCCGCGTGTGCCCGGTGACCTCGAGCACGAGCCGCCTGGTCAGGTCGTACTCCTTGAGCACCTGCTCGGCGAAGTCCTTGCGGCCGCCGAGCGCCAGGTAGCGCTCGGCGATCGAGCGGTCGGTCTTGGCCAGCGACATCTCGGCGTTGTCGAGCATCGCGTTGAACAGCGGCCACTCGGCGTAGGCGGCCCGCAGCTCCTCCAGCGAGCCGACGGAGGCGAGCCCGCTGCCCAGGCCGTACCAGCCGGGCAGGTTGACCCGGGTCTGCGCCCAGGCGAACACCCACGGGATGGCCCGCAGGTCGTCCAGCGAGCGCGGCGCCCCGAGCCCGCGCCTGGCGGGGCGGGACCCCAGGCGCAGTGAGCCGATCTCCTCAAGCGGGCTCACCAGCGCGAACCACTCGGGGAAGCCCGGGTCCTCCGTCAACCCCCGGTAGGCCTGCTCCGAGGCCTGCGCGACCTGGGCGGCCAGCGGCCTGAAGCGGTCGGCGGCGGCAGCCGTACGGGATCCGACGGACGGTGAGGAGGCCATCAGGACGGCGTTGGTGACCTGCTCCATGTGGCGGCGGGCGATCGCGGTGTGGCCGTAGCGGGCGAAGATGACCTCGCCCTGCTCCGTCACCTTGAAGCGGCCGGCGACCGAGCCCGGCGCCTGAGCGAGCACCGCCCGGTTGGCGGGGCCGCCGCCGCGGCCGAGCGCGCCGCCGCGGCCGTGGAACATGCGCAGCTTGACCTCGTTGCGCTGCGCCCAGGCGGTGAGCTCCTCCTGCGCCTCGTAGAGCTTGAGCGTGGCCGCCGCGGGGCCGAGCTCCTTGGCGGAGTCTGAGTAGCCCAGCATGATCTCCATGCGCCGCCCGGTGGCCGCCAGCCTGGCCTGGACCTGGGGCAGCTCCAGCATCCCCGACAGGACCGCGGGCGAGTTCTCCAGGTCCTGGCCGGACTCGAACAGCGGCACCACGTCCAGCGCCGGCGCCTTGGCGCCCAGGGCGTGCTCGGCCAGCTCGTAGACGGCCGCGACATCGTCGGCGGTGCGGGTGAAGGAGACGACGTAGCGGGAGCAGGCGGTGACGCCGAAGCGCTCCTGGATCCAGCCGATCACCCGGATCGTGGCCAGGACCTCCTCGGTGCGCTCGGACAGCTCGCCGCCGGCCCTGATCTCCTCCAGGGCGGCCGCATGCACCTGGGAGTGCTGGCGCACCTCCAGCTCGGCCAGGTGGAAGCCGAACGTCTCGACCTGCCAGATCAGGTGCTGCAGCTCGCCGTAGGCCTGCCGTGCGGCGCTGCGGGCCAGGGAGTCCTGGGCCAGGCGCAGGTCGGCGAGCAGGTCGGCGGGCGAGCGGTAGGCCAGGTTGAGGTCGCTCTCGCGGGTGGCGGCGATGCGGGCCGCGACGAACAGCAGCCACTGCCGGTGCGGCTCGTCGGGCGAGCGGGTGGCCAGCTCGGAGACCTGGTCGGGGTTGGCGTCCTCGGCCTGGCGCAGCCCCGCGCGCAGTTCGGGCGAGGGCGGGGTGAACTGGGCCGTGGCGGTGATCGTGCGGGCGATCCGGGTGCAGGCGGCCTCGAGCGCGCTCAGCACGTGCTCGGCCTGGATGAGGATGGTCTCGCGGGTGACGCGGGCGGTGACGTTGGGGTTGCCGTCGCGGTCGCCGCCGATCCAGCTGCCGTAGCGGATGTACGGCTTGGCCAGCGGCGGCCGGGTGCCGCTGCCCGCACCGAGCGCCTTGTCCAGCGACCGGTAGACCTGCGGCACCATGCGGAACAGCGTCTCGTCGAAGGCCGCCATCGCGGTGCGGACCTCGTCGAGCGGGTCGAGCTTGGTGTTGCGCAGCTGGGCGGTGCGCCAGAGCAGGTCGATCTCCTCGAGCAGGCGGCGCCTGCTCTCCTCGCGCTCGGAGGCGCCCCTGCCTGGGGTGTTGTACTCGGTGAGCTGCCCGCTGATGCGCTGGATCGCGGTGACCACGGCCCGGCGGCGCGCCTCGGTGGGGTGCGCGGTCAGCACCGGGTGCAGCTCGAGTCCCTCGACCAGCTCGGCCACGCGCTCGCGGCCCAGCTCCTCGACGGCCTGCGCCAGCGACTCGCGCAGCGGCTCGCCGTCGGTGTCGCGTTCGCGCAGCGTGCGGATGCGGTAGTGCTCCTCGGCGAGGTTGGCCAGATGGAAGTAGCAGGTGAAGGCGCGGGCGATCTGGACCGCCCGGTCGATCTCCCACCCGGCCACCATGGCGGCGATCTCGTCGCTCGAGACCTCGCCCAGGCGCGCGGCGATCACGGACTTGCGCAGCCGCTCGACGTCCTCGAGCAGGTCTTCGCCGCCCTGCTCGGCGATCACCTGGCCGAGCAGCTTGCCGAGCAGGCGCACGTCGTGGCGCAGCTCGTCGGGCATCTCGGTGACGGCCTCGCTGCGACGCTGGACCCCCTGGTCAATCATGCTCCGAGGTTATCGAGTCGTCTCGAAAGCGCGCAGACCGGTCTCACGTCGTGGACTCAGCTCGCCTTCGACACCGCCGCGAGCAGCTCGGGAAGCTTCGGGAAGGCGACGCGCGCGGCCAGCCGCCTGCCGAGCACCTCGATCAGCAGCCCGTAGAACGGCGCGAGCACGGCGACCCAGGTGATCCCGATCATCATCGGGATCACCACGGGCAGCGACACCAGCACGATCGAGAACATGCCGCCGAGCGAGGCGGCGAACGCCTGCCCGCCCTGCCCCGGCGCGGCCCCGCTGAAGGCGTTGAGGCGCTCGGGAACGGTGTACGGGATCAGCACGCTGATCAGCGAGGCCACGCCCAGCCCGATCCCCAGCTCGCCCCAGGCGGTCAGCATCGCCGGCACCAGCGCGCCGAAGTCACCGATGAGCGCGCACACCACGGCGGAGACCACGGCCAGCAGCGGCATCCCGATGACGGCGGTGGCCAGGTGCCGCCCTGCCAGGTCGACGCGCACCTGCCGCTCGGAGCCGAAGGCCATCGCGTTCATCCAGAACGAGCGCCCGTCGAAGCCGTAGCTGTTGCCCGCCTGCAACCCGATCATGAGCGCGGCGAACGCGGGGAAGAGCACGGCGAGGCCGGTAGGAAGCCCGCTCCGTCCGCTGCTGAGGGAGAAGGCCAGGATCGCGGTGACGACCACGGACATGAACCACTGGACCCGGAACCTGGGCTCCCGCCTGGCGTACTTGAGCTCCTTGGTGACCACGGCCGCCAGCTGCCCGTCGGGCAGGAACCGGTCGACCAGCCCGCTCTCCTTGCGCACCGAGGCGGCCTGCGTGGAGGCGTCGGGCGTCACCAGCGCCCTGCTCAGCGCCTTGATCCACAGCCAGCCGAGCAGCAGTACCAGCGCCGCCAGCACGACGAGCTCCACCAGCCCGGTCAGCCCGCCGTCGGCGATGGCGTGCGCGGCCAGCCCCGACGGGGACCAGCGCAGCACGCTCGCCAGCCGGTCGAGCATCGCGCCGGGGTCGCCGATGCCCCTGTTGATGATCAGGTTGGGCAACTGCGCGAGCACCACCACCAGGACCGCGGCCACCGCGAGCACGTCCCGCCCGCGCCTGCTGCGCAGCCCGCTCGACAGCGCCGTCGTCACCAGCCGCGAGGTCACCAGGCACAGCGCGAACTGCAGCAGTACGGCAGGCACCGCGAGCACCACGCCGCCGAACCCGGAGGCGAGCCCGACGATCGCGCCGAGCGTGACGATCAGCGAGGCCAGCGGCCACACGCCGGTGGCCGAGGCGGTGAACATGCCCACCGCAAGCTGCCGGGTGCGCAGCGGGAACAGCGACAGCCGGGCGGGGTCGAGCGTGTCGTCCAGCCCGAAGGCCAGCAGCGGCACGACGATCCAGCCGATCAGCATGAACGTGTAGACCACGATCACGATCTGGGCGGCCACGTCGTGCGGCGCCAGGCGCAGCAGGCTCATCAGCAGGAAGCCCAGCCCGGCCAGGCCGATCGCGAGGATCAGGGTGAAGATGAAACCGATCTTGCGCTGCGTGTCCGCGCGCAGGTTGCCCGCCAGCAGCCGCAGCTTGAGCTGGGCGAAAAGCGCGACCGTCGTCACTGCTTGGCCCCCAGCCAGTTCAGCCCGGTCTCGCCGCTGTTGCGGGGACCGCCCACGAGCTGCATGAACGCCTCGTTGAGCGTGCGGCCGCCGCGCACCTGGGCCAGCGGGCCCTGCGCCACGATGTGCCCGCCGCTCATCACCGACACCCAGTCGCACAGCCGCTCGACCAGGTCCATCACGTGGCTGGAGAAGATGACCGTGGATCCGGAGGCGGTGAAGCGCTGCAGCACCTCGGTCAGCGTGTTCGCGCTGACCGGGTCGACGCCCTCGAACGGCTCGTCCAGGAAGAGCACCGACGGGTTGTGCAGCAGCGCCGCGGCCAGGCCGATCTTCTTGCGCATGCCGGTGGAGTAGTCGACGACGAGCTTGTCGGCCGCGCCCGTGAGATCCATCACGGCCAGCAGTTCCTCGGCGCGCTGCTCGACGTCGCCCTTGGCGATGCCGCGCAGGCGGCCGTTGTAGATCAGCAGCTCGCGGCCGGACAGGCGCTCGAACAGGCGCAGGCCCTCGGGCAGCACACCGATGCGGGCCTTGACCTGCAAGGGGTCGCGCCACACGTCGAGGCCGTCGATCCAGGCCTGCCCGCCGTTCGGCCGCAGCAGCCCGGTGATCATGCTGAGCGTTGTCGTCTTGCCCGCTCCGTTGGGGCCGACCAGCCCGGCGAAACTTCCCGCCGGGACGACCAGGTCCACCCCCGCCACCGCGATCTGGGGACCGTATTGCTTGAACAGCCCCTGCGTGCGAACCGCCTCCGTCATGGAGTCCACTGTAGGAGGCGCGTTAACCTTGCGCGCATACGGAGCGAACCCGACGCAGTGAGCGAATGAGGAGTGGTGAGCGACCAATGAGCACGCCTGCTGCTGAGGCTATGCCGGACGAGCCGGATATCCACACCACCGCAGGAAAGATCGCCGATCTGGCCCGGCGGCTGGACGAGGCGGCGCACGCCGGATCCGCGGCGGCGGTGGACAAGCAGCACGCGCGCGGCAAGATGACGGCCCGCGAGCGGGTGCTCGCGCTGCTGGACGAGGACTCGTTCGTGGAGTTCGACGAGTTCGCCCGGCACCGCTCGACCATGTTCGGGCTGGAGAAGCGCCGCCCCTACGGCGACGGCGTGATCACCGGGTACGGCACGATCGACGGCCGCCAGGTCTGCGTCTTCTCACAGGACGTGACCGTCTTCGGCGGCTCGCTCGGCGAGGTGTACGGCGAGAAGATCGTCAAGGTGCTCGACCTGGCGCTGAAGACCGGCTGCCCGATCATCGGGATCAACGAGGGCGGCGGCGCGCGTATCCAGGAGGGCGTGGTCGCGCTCGGCCTGTACGCCGAGATCTTCAAGCGCAACGTGCACGCCTCCGGCGTCATCCCGCAGATCTCGCTCATCATGGGCGCCGCGGCCGGCGGGCACGTGTACTCCCCCGCGCTGACCGACTTCGTGGTGATGGTGGACCAGACCTCGCACATGTTCATCACGGGTCCCGACGTCATCAAGACGGTGACGGGCGAGGAGGTCAGCTTCGAGGAGCTGGGCGGCGCGCACGCGCACAACACCAAGTCGGGCGTGGCCC
This sequence comes from Nonomuraea sediminis, assembly GCF_018531495.1. GTDB lineage: Bacteria > Actinomycetota > Actinomycetes > Streptosporangiales > Streptosporangiaceae > Nonomuraea > Nonomuraea sediminis. Next base: position 138,145 of record NZ_JAHDTI010000004.1, on the reverse strand, counting down.
ACTACCAGGCCGCCGACGAGCAGGACGCGCTGGACTACGTCAAGGCGCTGCTGTCCTACCTGCCCTCCAACAACCTTGACGAGGCGCCCGCCTACGACAGCGCCGAGGACCTGGACCGCGATCCCGAGTTGGACGAGCTCATCCCCGACTCGGCCAACCAGCCCTACGACATGCACCAGGTCATCGAGCACGTGCTGGACGACGGGGAGTTCCTCGAGGTGCACGCGCTGTTCGCGCCCAACGTCGTGGTCGGCTACGGCCGGGTGGACGGCAGGCCGGTCGGGGTCGTGGCCAACCAGCCGATGCATTTCGCCGGATGCCTCGATATCAACGCATCCGAGAAGGCAGCACGATTTATCCGAACATGTGATGCATTCAATATCCCGATCCTGACATTTGTGGATGTGCCGGGATTCCTGCCGGGGACCGACCAGGAATGGAACGGAATCATCCGGCGCGGCGCCAAGCTGCTCTACGCCTACGCCGAGGCCACGGTTCCGCTGGTCACGGTCATCACCCGCAAGGCCTACGGCGGGGCCTACGATGTCATGGGCTCCAAGCACCTCGGCGCGGACGTGAACCTGGCCTGGCCCACCGCGCAGATCGCGGTGATGGGCGCGCAGGGCGCGGTCAACATCCTCTACCGGCGCGAGCTCGCGGGCGCCGAGAACCCGGACGCCGAGCGGGCCCGCCTGGTGACCGAGTACGAGGACACGCTCGCCAACCCCTACATCGCGGCCGAGCGCGGCTACGTCGACGCGGTGATCCGTCCGTCGGAGACGCGGGGCCAGATCGTCAGGGCGCTGCGCGCGCTGCGCAACAAGCGGGCGTCGCTGCCGGCCAAGAAGCATGGCAACATCCCACTATGAGCACGCATTTGCGCATTGTCCGAGGGGACGCCACACCGGAGGAGATCGCCGCTCTGGTGGCCGTGCTCGCCACGCGCGAGACCGATCGGCCGCGGCCTGCCGTACGCAAGACCGAAACATGGCGAAACCCGGCCCGATCGATGCGTAAGCCACTCGCTCCGGGGAAGGCGGCTTGGCGTATCAGCGCTCTACCCTAGATAGATCCCAGGAAACGGGTGTCAAGCTCCCCGGGAGTTGGGACTATCTAGAAAAGAAGGCGTATATAGTCGGCCGATCAACTAACGCCGCGGCCTGGAGGACGACATGGCCATCCCAGACCTCATGCCGCATCCCGTGGCAGCCAAGTACGCCGTCCTGGTGGATGTCGGTTATCTGTACGCTGCCGCAGGTGAAGTGCTGCTCGGCGCCAAGGAGCGCAAGGAATATCGGGTGGCCGCCGATGAGCTGATCCAGAGTCTACAGAAACATGCAGAGGAACGTATTTCTGGCGAACTTCTGCGGATCTATTGGTATGACGCCGCTCGTGACCGCGTGCCCACCGTCGACCAGCGGGTGATCGCCCAGCTGCCCTGGGTGAAGGTACGGCTTGGCAACCTGAACGCCCGTGGCCAGCAGAAAGGCGTTGACGCGCAGATCAGGAGCGATCTTGAGGCGCTGGCCAGGCATCATGCGGTGACCGACACGATCCTGCTGGCGGGCGATGAGGACATGGTGCCCGCCGTCGAGGCCGCGCAGGCCTACGGGGTCCGCATTCACCTGTGGGGCGTCGAGCCGCCTTATGGCACGAACCAGGCCGAACGCCTCGTGTGGGAGTCCGACACCGTCGAAGTGATCTCCGCTGATTTCCTGAGGCCGTATTTCTCCCGCGCACCGCAGCCGGTGCCCGTCACCCCGCCCGCCGCGGCGCCCTCGCCCGCGCAGGTCTTCGCCGGCCGGGCGCCCGCCAAGCCGCACGTCAAGCCGGGCCAGGTGGCCAAGCTCGGGCCGTCGCGCCCGCGCGTGGAGGACGTGGGCGAGCACGTGGCGCAGAAGTGGATCCTCACCCGCGGCCGCGACAACATCCGCGACCTGCTGCCGGGGCCCATCCTGCCCACCGTCATCGACACCGAACTGCTCATCGAGGCGGAGAAGGAGCTCGGCCACTCGCTGCGCCCCTACCCGGAGGCCCGCGTGTGGCTGCGCGACGGCTTCTGGGCCCGCGTCTACCGCGAGTTCGATCTAGGCGTCGGGGTTTCCTCCAAGTAGCGACTCCCCGACGGCGCTGCGGGCGTAGAGGACGTAGCGGCCTGTCCGGTGCGCCGTGCACAGGCCCGCGCGGCGCAGCGCCGTGAGGTGCTGGCTGGTTCCCGGTTCCGACAGGCCCAGGCGCATCGCCAGCGCCTGGGTGGAGGCCGGTTGGTCGAGTTCGGCCAGGAGGCGGGCACGCGTGTGGCCCAGGACGGCGGCCAGGGCCTCAGGGACGTCGATGTCGTGGCGTTCCCAGAGCGTGGCGATGCCGCGGGCCGGGTAGCGGACCGTCGGCTGGTAGGGCGGCGTCGTCACCGAGAAGACGCGCGGCCAGACGAACACGCTGGGGATCAGCAGCAGGCCGAGGCCGCGCAGGCTGCGCGTGCCCGAGGCGAACCGGTGCCTGACGGTCAGCCGGCCGTCCTGCCAGTCGATGGCCTCGTCCAGGTCGGCGAGCATGCGCTGGGCGCCGCCCTCGGCCAGCAGGCGGGCGCGGTAGAGGATCTCGCCCTCCAGCAGCGACCTGATCCGCGGCCAGTAGGGCGCCATGGCGGCCTCCCAGTAGGCCGACACCTCCCCCGTCAGGCGTTCCAGGCCCCTGTCCGGGTCGTCGTAGAGCTCGCGGATGTGGGTCGCGCGGGCGTCCTCCAGGTCGGATCTGACCCTGCCGGCCGCACCCCGCATCGTGGCCAGCTCGAGCTCCAGGTCGGGCATCGAGGTGGAGGGTGGCGTGCAGGTGAACCCCGCGATCGTCACCGTCGGCACGGGGACCAGGGCCGACAGCAGCCGCCAGTCCACGTCGGCCAGGCGCCGGCGGACCTCGTGCGCCCACGGCTTGAGCAGCGGGTGCGCGTCCGGGTCCTTCACCACGCGCACGCTGGCCACGACCTCGCCGAGCGGGGAGATCGCGAAGCGGATGTTGGCCACGTCCTGCGGCGTGAAGGGCAGCTCGATTCGCTTCACACTTAATCAATAGCACTACGGCCCGCCTGCTCGGATCGTCTACGGCATGACCGTCGTAGAAACGCCGCTGCTGCGGCACTCCGGATTCCGCAACGTCTACCTGGCCGCCGCCGTCAGCCAGCTCGGCAGCCAGATCAGCTACGTGGCGCTCCCGCTGCTGGCCGTCACCGCGCTGCACGCGGGTCCAGGCCAGCTCGGGCTGCTCAGCGCGCTCGGGACGCTGACCGTGCTCGTCCTCGGGTTGCCCGCCGGCGCCTGGGTGGACCGCGTCAGGCGGCGCCCGGTGATGGTGGGGATGGACGCACTGCGGGCCGCGACGCTGGTGACCGTACCGGTGGCCTGGTGGGCGGGGTGGCTGTCGATGGGGCAGCTGTACGCGGCCGCGGTGCTGGTGGGCGGCGGGACGCTGCTGTTCGACGTGGCCTCCTACAGCCTGCTGCCCGGGCTCGTCGGCCGTTCGCGGCTGACGGGGGCCAACTCGCTGCTGGTGGGGACGGGCGCGGGGATGGACATCGCGGGCAGGAGCCTGGCGGGCGTGCTGGTGCAGGTGGCGGGCGCGCCGGTGGCGATCCTGCTGGACGCGCTGTCCTACCTGTGGTCGGCACTGTGGCTGCGCGGCGTCCCCGAGCCTCGTCTCGAGGGCGGTACGGCCGGCGACCGGCGGGTCCGTGACGGGGTGCGGTTCCTGTTCGGGAACCCGGTGCTGGTGGCGGCGACCGTGCAGGGATCGATGGCGAACCTGGCGTTCCCGCTGTGCTCGGTGCTGCTGCCCGTGCTGATCGTCGAGCAACTGGGGTATCCGGCCTGGGTCCTCGGGGCCTACCTCGCGGTGGGCGGGCTCGGCGTGCTGGCGGGGTCGTCGGCCGCGCACCTGATCGGGCGCCGGCTGGGGACCGGGCGGGCGGTGTGGCTGGTCAGCATGGCCACGACGCCCGCGGCGCTCGTCACGCCGTTCCTCGACCGCGGCGGCTGGCTGGTGGCCGCGGCGGCCGCGTGGTTCGTGCTGACGTTCCGCACCGGGGTGAACAACGTGCTGCTGGTGAGCCTGCGGCAGCGCGTCACGCCCGACGGCATGCTGGGCAGGATGACCGCGACGATGCGCCTGCTGCTGACGGGGGCGCTCGGCCTGGGCGGGCTGCTTGCGGGGCTGCTCGGCGAGGTGGGCGGCGTGCGCGTGCCGATGTGGACCGGCGCGGTGGTCATGGCGCTGAGCTGGGTGCCGATCCTGCTCTCGCCGCTGCGCAGGGAACCGTGACGAGACGATGTCCGATTCCCGCCGGTCACCCGCTTCGACGTGCTCACCTGCGCTTTCACGGCAAGGTCCGAATCCCGCCAGTCAAGGTCGTCGGCCGCGGCATATCGTCGAGCACATGTCACCACTAGAGCTCGACTTCGACTCCTGCTACCGGGCGGTCAGCGCCCGGGACGCCCGGTTCGACGGGCGCTTCTACACGGCGGTGACGACGACGCGCATCTACTGTCGCCCGATCTGCCCGGCCCGCACCCCGGCGTCCCGCAACGTGCGCTTCTACCGGCACGCGGCGTCGGCGGAGGCGGCCGGGTTCCGGCCGTGCAAGCGGTGCCGTCCCGAGCTGTCGCCCGGCGATCCCGGCTGGGACCTGCGGGGCGACCTCATCGGCCGCGCGCTGCGGCTCATCGACGACGGCGCGGCGGACGAGCACGGCGTGGCCGGGCTGGCGCGCAGGCTGCACATCACCGAGCGCCACCTGCACCGCCTGTTCGTCGGCGAGCTCGGCGTGGGGCCGCTCGCGGTGGCCAGGACGAAGCGGCTGCTGCTCGCCAAGCAGTTGCTCACCGAGACGCCGCTGCCGGTCACCGAGGTGGCCTTCGCCGCGGGGTTCGGCAGCGTCAGGCAGTTCAACGCCACGATGCGCGAGACGTACGGCTTCACGCCCAGCGAGCTGCGCGCCACGGCCGGTCCCCGGCACGACTCCGAGGAGGTCTCGCTCCGGCTGCGGTTGAACAGGCGCGAGCCGTACGACGCCGGCGGCGTCTTCGCGTTCCTGGCCTCCCGCGCGATTCCGGGGCTCGAGGTGGCCGACGAGTCCTCCTACACGCGGCTCGTGCCCGGCGGCACGATCACGCTCACGCCGCTGGACGGGCACATCGCGCTGGACGCCTCGATCTCGGACACCCGGCAGCTTCCCAGGATCGTGGCCAGGTGCCGTCGCATGCTGGACCTGGACGCCGACCCAGGGGCGATCTCCGAACAGCTGGGCCAGACGTCGCTGCGGGCGCTGGTCGAGGCGCGGCCGGGGCTGCGGGTGCCCGGCGCGTTCGACGGGTTCGAGCTGGCCGTCCGTGCGGTGGTGGGCCAGCAGGTCTCCGTGAAGGGGGCCAGGACCCTGCTCGGCAGGATCGTCGCCAGGGCGGGCGCCGACGGGCTCTTCCCCACGCCGGAGCAGCTGGCCGAGGCCGACCTCACCGGGCTCGGGCTGACGAACCGGCGCATCGCCACGATGCGGGACCTGGCGGGACGGATCGCCGGAGGCGAGATCGACCTGGACGGCGGCCAGGATCCCGCGGAGGCCGTGGCGGCGCTGCTCGAGGTCCCCGGGATCGGCCCGTGGACCGCCAGCTACGTCGCGCTCAGGGCGCTGCGCGATCCGGACGCCTGGCCCACGGGCGACCTGGTGCTCGACAAGCGCATGGCCGCCCTGGGCATCCCCAGAGATCACATCGAACGGTGGCGGCCCTGGCGGGCCTACGCCGCCCTGCACCTGTGGAGTTCATCATGATCAAGGCTCAGGTCCTGCCGACCCCGATCGGCCCGCTCTCCCTGCTCGTGCGCGACGGCGTGCTGGTCGCGGCCGGGTTCACGCAGGAGCCCAAGGAGATGTTCGTACGGCTGGCCCCCGAGCTCCAGACCGAGGGCATGGAGATCGTGGACGACCTGGGCGAGGTGTCCAGGGCCACGACGGCCTACTTCCAGGGCGACCTGGACGCCATCGACGAGCTCCCCGTCGACCAGCCGGGCACGCCCACCCGCAAGGAGCTCCACCGGGCGCTGCGCGAGGTGAAGGCGGGCACCACGGTGTCCTACGCCGAGCTGGCGGAGCGGGCGGGACTGCCCAGGACGGCCGCCAGGGCGGCGGGCTCCGCGTGCGCGCAGAACCTGATCGCCCCGTTCGTCCCCTGCCACCGGGTCCTGCCCAGCACGGGCGGCTTCGGCGGCTACTACTACGGCGTGCCGGTCAAGGAGTGGCTCCTGGCCCACGAGGCGGCGAGCCGGACCGGCTCCTAGGCGGTGACCAGGGCGTGGCGGCGGGCCTGCAGCCCGGCCAGGCCCGCCACCGCGAGGCCGGCGAGGCCGAGCAGCGCGGCCGTCCAGGCGGGGGCGGTGTAGCCGAGGCCGGCGTCGATCGTGAGCCCCGCGACGAACGAGCCGATCGCGTTGCCCAGGTTGAACGCGCCGATGTTGGCCGCCGAGGCCAGCGTCGGCGCGCCGGAGGCGGCGTCGAGCACCCGGGTCTGCAGCGGCGGCACCGTGGCGAACGCCGCGACCCCGAACAGCGTGATCGCGATCACGAAGGCCACCTGGCTGGCCGAGACCAGCGCGATGACCACGGCGAATAGCGTCAGCAGCGCGACGGAGACGTAGATGCTGGGCATGACGGCCCGGTCGGCGAGCCTGCCGCCGATCAGGTTGCCGACGACCAGCCCGATGCCGAACAGCACCATCACCACCGGCACGGCGCCCGCGGAGAAGTGCGCGACCCCGGTCATGATCGGCGAGATGAACGTGATGATCGCGAACACCGGCGCGAACCCGAACACGGTCATCCCCAGCGCCAGCCACACCCCGCCCTTGCGGAAGGTCGCCAGCTCCCTCAGCACGCCGCCGGAGGACGGCCGCGGCGCGGCGGGCACCAGGGCCAGCACCCCGGCCAGCCCGATCACGCCGATCACCACGACGACCCAGAACGTGGCACGCCAGCCGAACGACTGCCCGATCCACGTCCCCAGCGGCACCCCCAGCACGTTGGCCAGGGTCAATCCGGTGAACATCAGGGCGATCGCGCTGGCCCGCTTCTGCGGCGCGACCACCTCGGCCGCCACCACGGACCCGACGCCGAAGTAGGCGCCGTGCGAGAAGGCCGCCAGGAATCGGCCCACCATCAGCACGCCGTACGAGGGCGCCAGGGCCGACAACAAGTTCCCGGCGATGAACAGCACCATCAACGCCAGCAGCATGGTCTTGCGCGACAACCGGCTGCCCAGCATGGTCAGCGGCGGCCCGCCGACGGCCACGCCCAGCGCGTACCCCGACACGAGCAGCCCGGCGGCCGGGATCGTCACGCCGAAATCGGCCGCGAGCTCGGGCAACAGGCCGTTGATGATGAACTCGGTGGTCCCGATGCCGAAGGCGCTGATCGCCAGGGCGAACAGGGCGAGAGGCATAGAATACTCCTCAGACGACGTTAACAAGCGTGAGCATTAATTGCACACGCCGACTATCGGACAATACAACGAAGGTGGACGTCATGCCAATCGCCGACGACGCCGTCGAGGCGCGCGCGCAGGGCTGGCGGCGGCTCGCGGCCCTGCACGCCAAGATCGAGGAGCAGCTGGAGCGGGCCCTGCAGCGCGAGCACGAGCTGAGCGTGAGCGAGTACACCGTGCTGGACGTCCTCAACCGGCAGGACGGCTGGCACATGCGGATGCAGCAGCTGGCCAGGGCCGTGGTGCTGAGCCAGAGCGCGACCACGCGGCTGGTGACGCGCCTGGAGAATCGCGGGCTGCTGCGGCGCTACCTGTGCCAGGACGACAGGCGCGGCATCTACTCCGAGGTCACGCCCGCGGGCAGGGAACTGCTCGAGCGGGCGGGCCCGACGCACGACGCCGTGCTCAACGAGGTCCTGGCGGAGGCCGCCACCGTGCCCGAGCTGGCGGAGCTCGCTAAGACGCTCGCGGGCTGAGCTTCAGATACGCCAGGACGGCCAGCACCCGGCGGTTGTCGTCGGCCGCCGGTTGCAGGCCGAGCTTGCCGAAGATGTTGCCGATGTGCTTGGAGACGGCCACCTCGCTCACGCGCAGGCTCGTGGCGATGGCCGCGTTGGAGCGCCCCTCGGCCACCAGCGCCATCACGTCCAGCTCCCGCGGCGTCAGCGGCGACCTGTTCCTGGCCAGGACCCGTCTGAGCGCGATCGCCGCCCGCAGCCCCTCGTCGCTCTGGTCCGGCGGCATCCGCACGTCGGTCACCACCAGGTCGGGCCCGTGCACCGCCACGGCCTCGAGCAGCGCGGGCACGTCGCCCACCTGCGCGACCACCTCGTGCGGCGCCAGCACCCTGGCTCTGCTGGTGTTCCTCCCGGTGTGGATGGGCGGCTGGATCATCGACGCGGTACGGCTGGCCGCGATCGTGAACCCGGCCTACGAAGCGGTGCGCGACCGGCTCCTGACCGGGTCGGCGAGCACCGTGTTCACGCTGGTGGTCATCGTGGTGCTGTCGGTGGTCAAACCGTGGGGGCGCCTCACCCCTCGCCGGGCTTGACGTCGCTCTGCACCTCGCCCACCGGCACGTCGCGCGTCGCGTCGACCTGCACGGGCGCGTACTGGAACGGCACCACCCGCTCGGCCACCCGCACCGGCCAGACCGTGGTCACCTTGAGCACGTAGACCTGGCGCGGCCAGTCGATCGAGGCGTGCAGGTACCGCACGCCGCAGGTGAACTGGCCGCCCTTGACGTACTGCTTGCCCGACGTGCCGCAGTCGCCGCGCACCTCGGCCCGGTCGGGCGTCGTGCCCGGGTCGATCTTGATGCTGTCGAGCGTGGCGACCACCGTGGCGCTCATCACGCCGGGGATCGTCGCGGTCACCGAGCGGCGGGGCTGGCCGATGCCGTCCAGCCAGACCCAGGTGGGCAGGTTCACGTAGCTCCTGGCGTCCGGGTTGAGCTTGATCGTCGGCTGGGGCACGGTGAGCGCGGCCCTGGCGATCTCGGCCAGCTGCTCGAAGGTGATCCCGGCGGGCGGCGTGGTGCCCGGCGGCACCCACACGAACGGGTCGAGGCCGCCCCAGCAGGCCCGGCCCTTGGGGTCGGCGTCGTTGTAGGCGGGCGTCCACCAGCGTCCCGGCTTGCCGATCTTGTCCTTGAACTGCTTGAGGAACTTCTGGAACTCCTCCTCGCTGCCGTCGGGGTGCATGCGGAACCAGTAGTCGCGCACGTCCTGCTGCGTCTTGAGCATGTTCGTCGCGTCGGGACCCGGCTCGTACCAGCACGGGCGCTGGATCTGGTAGCCGTCAGTAGTACCGCCCCTGGCGCCGTTGCCGGTGATGACGATCTTGGAGTTGGAGAGCTTGACGCCAGCCGTACGGCCGTCCTGGAAGCCGTCGCCGCGCGGGCCGCCCGGATCCGCCGGGTCGAGCAGCAGCAGGCCCGTGGTCAGCAGCGAGATCAGCCCCTTCATCGGGTGCACCCTTCTGTGCTGTGGCGGAATCCCTTGACCCGCCACACACCGTCGTCGCCGCGATGCGCCACCACGGCCTGGAGGTAGGGGGCGCGAGTCCAGGACGGCTGGCGGGCGACCGCCTCGCCCGTGTCCCTGGCCACCAGCCGCAGCCCTGACTCGTCCACACATGCGTTGATCTGAGCGCCTTCGCCCATGACCGCGGCGACCCGCAGCGCGTACAGCCGCGCGGTGCCCTTCACCGACCGCTTCTCGTCGGCGAACCCGCGTACCCAGTCGTAGGCCTCGCGCGCGGCGGACTCCTCGACCCTGCTCAGATAGCCGTCGTCGCCCGCCACGACCGCCTTCCAGGAACCCACGTAGTACCCGGTGAGCACCTTCATCACCGGATCGGTCTGCGCGGGCCACTCGACCAGCACCTGCAGATCGTCGCCCACCTTGATCGTCTGCGTGCGGGGAGTCCGTACGGCCACCGCTTCGGTCGGCATCTGCCGTGGCGCATACGGCTTGTCCGCCGGGCCGCAGGCCGCGACGAGCAGCAGGAACGCGAGCAGTGAACGCCTCATGCCGTCGACTCCCTGACCACGTGGATGCGCCACGACGGCAGCAGCTCGTCGATCAGTGCCTCGGTCTCGGGCGCCATCCCGCCGCCGTAAGGATGCGAGGCGGACCTTCTCGACAGTCCGTCCGCCACGGCCCGCAGCCGGGCCGTGTCACCCGTGGCGTGCGTGGCCCGCAGCAGGTCCCGCCACAGTCCCTCGTCGTCGGCCGCCAGCAATAAAGCGGCCCGGATCGCCGCCACGGCGCCGTCGGGGTCGCCGTGGACCAGCTTGATCTCGCACAGCCGGTGCGCGGCGTCGGCCACCCCGGCCGCCACGTCGTACTCCAGCTCGTCGGCCGCGAGCCAGGCGTACCTGCCCGGCGGTCTGCCGCTCAGCAGCGGCCCCCTGACCAGGCCGAGCGCCCTCTCCAGCAGGACCGCCCGCGCCGTCCCGTCGCCGTGGGAGCGGCGCACCAGCTCGCGGAAGAGCGCCCAGTCCGTACGGACCTCCGGCCCGAGGCGCAACCTGCCCGCCTCGTCCGCGTACAGATGCGGGTTCCCGTCGCCGTCCTCGCCCAGCCAGTCGGCGACCCTGGCGATCGTGGCGTCCCTGACCATGGCCTGCACGCCGCGCGGCCACAGCACCCCGCCGAGCACCACCGGGTGCACGCCTCCCGGATGCGTGGCCAGGTAGATCAGCAGCTCCGTGGCCAGCGCCTGCCTGCCCTCCTCGAGCACCTCGGCGCCGACGACCTCGATCGGGCCCAGGGTGCGGATCTCGATCGCCGGCGGGCGGGTGGACTCCAGCGGCTCGTCGTCGGGGATCGCCTCGCCGTCGAGCTGCTCCGCCGTACGGAACAGCTCGATCAGGGCGCGGTAGTGGCGGCGCGGCAGCAGCTGCGCCGCCACCTCGAAGCCCAGCTCGGCGATGCGCGCCTTGCCGTCCTCGGTGATCTCCACGGTCCAGGTGGCGTGCGGCACCTCGCCGGTCACCACGTATCCCGCGGTGTCCTTGCGGGCCAGCAGGGCCAGGCGACGGGCCTCGTCCTGGGTGGGGGCGACCGCGCTGAGCAGGTACTGCGCGTCGCGCGGGCTGCCGTTGACGCGTCCGGTGAGCACCTCCTCGCGCGGGGCCGCGGTCGCCTCCAGCTCGGGCAGCACCTCGGCCAGGCTGCCGACGGCCTTGATCCGGTCGGGGGCGATCGCGGTCAGCTCCTCGCCGAAGCCGACCAGCGTGATGCGCATGCGGTCGGACCAGCGGTTCGTGGCCAGCTCCACGGCCAGCGCCGCCAGCGCCGCGGTGGTCTGCGGACCACGGATGTTGATCAGTCCCTGCGCCGCCTCCAGGTCGACCAGGACGCGGCCGCTCGCGTCCGTGCCCAGCGACACCAGCCCCGGGTACGGCGCGCCGTGACTTTCCTCGCCCAGCAGGCGGCCTTCGTGCGCGGCCAGTCGCCAGACCTGGCCGCCGTCCTGGTCGGTCCACGGGGTGGGCGGGTCGGGATCCGGCGGGTGGATCCACAGGTCGAGGTGGCGCGGGGACAGGTGGGCGGCGTACACCGTGGGCGGCGTGCGGTCCTGCTTGGCCAGCTCGGCGCCGAGCATGCGCAGTCCGACGTCGAGCAGGCGGGCGCCCGGCGCGTCTGCGCCCAGCCTGAGCGCGACCTCGGCCTTGGCGGCGTCGTCGCGCGGGCGCACCAGGCGGTGGCCGAACGCGCGGCGCCACAACTGCTCGCGGCGGCGCCTGGCCAGCACGAGCAGCAGCCCGGCGGCGGCCAGCGACCCGCCCGCCAGGTAGTCGACCAGGTCAAGACCCGGGCTCCTGTCTTCGGCCTGGGTGGCCTCCTCCGCCTGTTGCTCTGTGCTCTTGGGTTTCGCGGTCTCCTGGCCTCGTTTGTCCTGCTCCGCGTCCTTTGCCCCCTGCTGCGGCTTCCCGTCCGTCTGCTGGGGCTGCCCGGCCTGGGGCTGCGTGCCCTGGCGCTCCTGGGTGGGCTGGGCGGTCGGCTCGGCGCGGGTGCCGACGGGCGGGTCGGCCTCGAGTGGGGCACCGACCTCCTGGTGGGCACTGGACTCCTGGTGGGCGCCGACCGGCCGGTGGCCCGAGGTGGGGTGCTCCTTGAGGGTCTGGGCGCGCGCCTGGGCGGCGGGGACGACATGTACGTTGCGGGCGTCGTCCGGCATGTCGAGCACCCAGCCCGGCCTGATCAGATCGGCCATCCTGAGCCGAGTGCCGTCCGGCTGCTCCTTGTGCTGGTTGAGCCGGTAGATCTCCGGATATCGCCGCCCGTCGCCCAGGCACTTCTCCGCGATCTCCCACAGGCTCTCGTGGTGGCGCCCGTGCGGCGGCTGCACCACGTACACCTTCTTGGTCTTGTGCGTGTCGAGCACCTGCTCCACGATCGGCGCCGAGAACGCCACCGCCGTCATCGGCGCCCGCACCGGCGGCGCGGTGCCCATCCTGGCGATCGGCGCCGCCACCGCGGTCGCGGTGAACAGCACGAGCACCGCCGAGACCAACCGGTTGGCCAGCGCCTGCGTCCCGCCGGAGAACGGCACCCTGGCGGGCATCCCGACCCGCCGCACCCCGGCGTACACCTCGACGATCACGCACACGAACAGCTGGAACCAGGCCAGCCACACCAGCAGCACCAGCACCGCGACGATCGTGCTCGGCCCCACCCTGCTGGTGAGCAGGTCCAGGTCGAGCAGCTCGCCCGACAGCGGCGGCCCGACGAACCGCAACAGCAGGTACGGCACGCCGCCCACGAGCCCGACGAGCGCCACCAGCGCACCCAGCCCCGCGAACACGTCACCCACGGTCCGCCTGGCCGGAATCCGGACCGGCGCGGGCCGTGGCCGGACCGGGGCCTTCGATCCCGCCGCGCGGGCCGAGCTGGCGGGCCTGGTGGGTCGCGCCGGGTCTCGCGTGGGCATCGCCTCTCCCTTCTGGCGTCCAGCGTCCTGCCTGGTCGTCACCTGATCCACCGAGTGGGCCGATTCGGTCTGGCTCGGCTAGCGGGCGTCGGGGCCCGCCGTGGCCTGCCCCTCCATCTCCGATCCCGGGAAGCCGAGCGCCCCGAGGAACAGCGCGGTCCAGCGGACCTTCACCGCCACGGTCACCTGGGTCTGCCCGCCTCCGACCGCGCAGGAGGCGGGCGAGGCGTCGGCCGTGCCGTACGCGGCGACGATCTCGTCCGCCCTGGCGCACACCTGGGCCTCGTCGAGCAGGCGGACGGTGCCGGTGGCCCTGAGGTGCTCGACGTCGACGCGGTCGGCGCCGGCTCTGGCAGCCTGCTCGGCGATGTCGGTGGCCCGCAGCCTGGCGTTGATCGCCGCCCCGCCGTCGACCAGGAGCCCGGCAAGCAGGAACACCACCACGGAGAAGAGCACGGTGAACACCGACATCGAGCCACGCTCCCGGGAAGGCTTCACTGGACCCTCCTGAACTGCTCCAGCGGGACCACCGCGGTGCCGGTGAGCTGCTTGGTCGCGCCGAAGCCGAGGAAACCGAGGTCGAGCTCGCAGGTGACCCGGGCCTGGACCTGGCCGCCCTCGCGCCAGTCGGTGCCCGCCAGCGACACCGACGCGGAGCCGCAGCGGTCCTTCAGTCCCTGGTCGAGAGCGGCCTTGGCGGAGGTCTCCGCGTCGGACATGGTCCTGGCCACCGAGGCCGCCCGCGCGGCGTCCCTGGCGGAGCCGCTGACCTCGCCCTGCGCCTGGACCAGCCGTCCCGCCCCGGCCAGGAACATCAGGAACAGCAGGAAGACGGGCGCCAGCATGACCGTCTCGACCGCCATCGACCCGCGCTCGTTCATTGGCAATCGTCTCCCTGGTTGTCGGGGCGGAAGCACTCGACGGGGCCGCCGGAGGTCGCCGTGATCGTGAACGTGAGGTCCGGCAGCAGCGGCACGACCTGCACGGCGCTGCCCGTGACGGTGACCCAGCGCTGGTCGGGGTCGGACGTGCCGGTGCTGGCCGTGGCGTTCTCCAGCAGCTTGGGACCGATCGCGCGCACCACGGACTCGGCCTTGGCCTTGGCGTCCGACTCCCACGAGCCGGAGTCGAAGGGCGCGGCCCTGGCCACGCGGGCGCCCTCGCGCGCGGCCGCCTCGGCGACCTGGCGGCCGTGGAACCAGAGCGCCACCTGCACGATGAGCAGCGCCACCGCGAGGATGACGGGCATCAGCATGGCCAGCTCGACCACGGTGGCGCCGCGTTCGCGGTCGCTCACGTCTTGCCGCCACCGCCGCCGAAGGAGTTCTGGATCTCGCCCTGCTTCTGCTCGACCAGCGTCTTGATGAGCGTGGCGAGCCCGAGCGCGACCCCGGCGATGATCGCCGTGATGATCACCCACTCGACGGCGGACGCGCCGCGGGTGGGGGCCGTGCGCGCGCGGTGGATGCGGATGCCCAGGTAGGCCCGCAGGTAGACGATCCAGGGATGGTTCATGGTCAGGACCCCAACATCTTCATAGCGGCGGGAAAACTGAGAAAGATCACGAAACCGGCGCAGAGCAGCAGCTGCGCCACGAGCATCGACTGGGAACGCTCGCCGGCGCGGCCCTCGATCTCGGCCAGCTCCCTGCGGCGCAGCGTGGCGGCCCTGGCGGTGAGCGACGCGCGGACCTTGGCCCCGTCGTCGGCGACCAGGCCGAGCGCCGCCGACAGGTCGCGCAGCTCGTCGACGTTGATCTCCTCGCCGAGCTGGCCGAGCGCCTGCCAGGGCGTGATGCCGACGATCCTGGCGCCGCTGAGCGCCTCGCGGATGCGGGCCATGGCCCAGTTCGGCTGGTCGCCGCTGACGCTCACGGCCATCAGCAGCGCCTCGGGGACGCCTCGGCCGCCCGCCAGGTTCATCGAGACCAGGTCGAGGAACGCGCCGACCACGTGGCGGAAGTCGCGCCGCCTGGCCGCCGCGTCGCGCCGGATCTGCAGGTCGGGCAGGAAGAAGAACACGACGGCGACCGCAACCGAGCTCCAGAACGGGATCGTCGGCGAGGTGCCCCACTCCATCAGCACCAGCCAGCCGAGCAGCAGCGGGAAGGCCAGCAGCCCCGCCGCCGCGAGCAACGCCTTCGTGGCCAGGAAGCCCTCGAACGAGCGCCCGACCAGCGAAAGGTCCGCCCTGATCGAGCGGGCCTCCCAGCCGCGTGCCGCGTACAGGCGGGCCAGCCGTACGCCGAGACCGCGGCGGAAGGCGCTGACCTCCTCGTCGGGCAGCACGAGCTGGATGCGCGCGGAGTCGGCGTCGTCGCGGACGGAGTCGAGCGCGAGCAGCCGCGCGACGAGCCCTGGCCGCGCCGGGAACAGGGCACGCAGCAGCAGGAACAGGCCGAGCCCGAACACGCCGCCCGCGAGCACGCCCTCAACCATGGCCGCCTCCCGTCAGGATCTCCGCGGGTTTGCCCGTGCCTGACAGCAGGCGGGCGGGTTTGTCGAATCTGGCCAGGCGGCGCATCCACGCGAACCCGGCGCCGAACAGCCCCGCCACCACGACCAGCACCGCCTGGCCGAGCCAGCTGTGGTACTCGCTGACGTAGGAGGGGTTGAAGACCACCAGCAGCCCGGCGAAGACCAGCGCGGTGATCACCACGATCTGCACGCTGCGCCGGGTGGAGCGGCGCTCGGCCTCGACGCGGCGGCGCATGTCGAGCTCCTCGCGGGCCGAGACGGCCAGCGCGCCGAGCACGTCGCGCAGGCCGGGGCCGCGCAGCCGCGAGTTCAGGATCAGGGCGGCGACCACCAGGTCCGCCGAGGGGTCGTCGAGCTCGTCGGCGAACAGGGCGAGCGCGTCAGGCAGCGCCATCCTCGTGTGCAGCCGGTCGATCAGCGCTCTCAGCTGCGGTTTGAGCATCGGCGCCGCGGCCCTGATCGACGACGGGATGGCCTGCTCCAGCCCGGCCGCGCCGGCGATCGTGTCGCGCAGCGACTCCGTCCAGGCGGCCAGCCCCTCCAGGCGGCGCATCGCGGCCCGCTCCTCCGCCGCGCCGCCCGACAGTCCCCGCCAGGCGAACACCAGTAGCACCGCGCCCACCGCGACGACCGGCCAGCCCGTCACCACCAGGACGAGCACGGCGGCCACGGCGGCGATCGCGGTGCGGGTGGTCAGCGTCCTGACCAGGTGGCGCCTGGGCCGGGCGGGCCGGGGGCGCATGCCGTACAGGGACAGGAACAGCAGGAAGAGCCCGGCACCGGCGGCCGCGCCCGCGAGCAGGGCGAACGGGTCGATCGTGAACATCACCAGCTCCCCGGGTGGTAGCCGTGCGCGGCGAGCTCCTCCAGGCAGGAGACGGGAGCATGGGGTACGGCGGGCCCTTCGGGGCCCGGCACGAACACCTCGCTCGACAGGACGCGCCCGTCGCAGCCGTTGACCTCGCGGATGCTGGAGACATAGCGGCGCAGGGTGCCGCCGCGCTCGTAGTCGTTGCGCTTCTCGATGAAGACGACGAAGTCGATGGCACCCGCGATGAGCATGTGGGTGGCATCGATGGGCAGGCGCTCATCAGCCTGCAGGGCGTAGGTGGCGATGCGGTTGAAGACCTCCATGCTGGAGTTGGCGTGGATGGTCGACAGGGAACCGTCGTTGCCCTGGGTCATCGCGTTGAGCATGGTGACGATCTCGTCGCCGAGGACCTCGCCGACGATCACCCTGGACGGGTTCATCCGCAGGGATCTCCTGACCAGCTCGGCCATGGTGATCTCGCCCTGGCCCTCGGAGTTGGGCAGGCGCTGCTCGACGGCGACCACGTTCGGATGGAGCTCGGGGAACTGGTCGAGGCCCAGCTCCAGGGCTCTTTCGACGGTGATGAGGCGCTCTGACGGCGGGATCTCGTTGGCCAGCGCCCGCAGCAGGGTGGTCTTTCCCGCGTTCGTGGATCCGGCGATCATGAGGTTCTTGCGGGCGAGTATCGCCGCGGTGAGGAATCGCCCTATTTCCGGACTTAGCGTGTTGTTGCCGACGAGGTCGGCGAGGAAGACCTTGCCCAGGCGCGCCCTTCTGATCGACACGGCGGGCCTGATCGTGACGTCCATGACGGCGCTCAGCCGCGATCCGTCGGGCAGGCGCAGGTCGAGCTGCGGGTTCGCGGTGTCGAACGGCCTGCTCGACAGCCCCGAGTAGGCGGCCAGGATCTGGATCAGCTCGATCAGCTCGTCGTCGGAGTCGGCCACCGGGTCGTGCATGACCTCCTGGCCGTCGGCGTAACCGACGAAGACGCGGTCGCAGCCGTTGATGTCGATGTTCTCGACCTCGGGGTCGTCGAGCAGCGGCTGCAGGCGGCCGACGCCGAACAGCGCGGCGTGGATACCCGCCGCGAGCGCCTCTTCCTCCTCGACGGTGGGCGGGGTGCGGCCCAGGCCGATCTCGCTGCGCGCGTGCTCCTCCAGCACCTGGGAGATCAGCGCCCTGGCGAACTGGCGCTCGTCCTCGCCCGTCATCGCCGGCAGGCCGTTGGCCTGGTCGAGCCTGCGCTGGTGGGCCAGCCGGTCGCCGACCTCCTGGCGGAAGCGCTTGACGAGGCCGTGGTCGATCACGCTCATGCGAGTCTCCTGGCCAGGTCTCGGGCGGTGCGGATGAGCAGGGTGCGGTCCAGGCGGCCGCCCCACCTCCCGCGCAGCAGTTCGGCGCCCTTGGGGTCGTGGGCCAGGCCGTACACGTGCTCGACGTTCTGGCCGACGACGCGGCGCACGTCGTCGATCGAGGCGCGGTAGTTGCGCGGGTCGGCGATCACCACGACGGCGTGCGCCTTGCTGATCGACAGCCGCTCGCGCAGGTGGGCGACGTGGTCGAGGGTGGCTCGCGTGAGCATCACGATCTGGTCGGCCTCCGCCGTCAGGTCGGCGATCTGGGGGTAGGAGCCCATGCGGCCGCAGTCGGCGATCACGTCCGCGCCGGGGATGCCGGCCAGCGTGCGCCCCAGCGGCCCCCACAGCCAGGTCAGGCCCGCGGCCTGCTCGCCGTGGGTGAGCCCGGCCAGCACGTCGAGGCCGCCGACGATCCGCTGCGTGTGCTCGTGGATCTGCGCCGGCTCGAGCCCCCTGCGCGCGGTGGCGCCCAGCGACAGCAGGCCCTTGGCCGGGTTGAGCACGCCGCCGTCGGCCGCGGGCAGCCGGTAGGCGAGGTCTCCCCCTGCCGGGTCGCACTCGGCCAGCAGCACGGGACGCGGCCACACCGCCGCCAGGGCCGTCGCCGTGGTCGTGACGCCCGGCGCACCCTTGTCGGCGGCCAGCACGATCAGTGCCACCTCAGCGCGCTCCGGGCAGCTCGGCCACCGCGATCTCGCCGGCGGAGGCGTATCCGACGATCTCCGGAGACGTCGACGCGTCGACGATCACCGTGATCAGGCCCTTGTCCCCCACGCTGTTGACGAGCGCGCTCTGCGCGAGCACCTGACTCTCCTGCTGTGTGGTACGGCCGGCCGCGTGGATGACCTGCACCCGGTCACCCGGCTCCAGACCCGCCGGGTACTGGCCGGGTTTCAGCGCGAGGCCCACCTTGGCCTTGCCGGGGCCGAGCTCCCGGCTGGCGGTCACGCCCATGTCGCTGGTCAGCAGCGTGCCAGGCAGGATCGTCACCGCGGCGAAGGTCTGCAGGACGCGCTGTCTCTGCGACCACGCCACGTAGTCGACGCCCGTGTCGGCTATCTGGACCTCCTCGATCACCCGGTCGGTGAACGGCTGGCCCGCGCCGACCTGCTGGGTGATCCTGATCGCGGAGACCCGGTCGCCGCTGCGCAGCACGAGCAGCGTGGTGGCCAGCGCCCCGCCCAGGATGAGGAGCACGGCGAGCGCTGCCAGCGCGGGCTTCCGCTCACGGGGAGGAACGGGAAGCTTGCGCGAGGCAGGGGCGGACAGCCCAGGCTTTTCTGCGGTCCTCATGGGTGGGGGGCTCCCAATTGGCTGAGATAATTGTGTAATTCACGCCATTATGTGCATCCGGGTGACGGGGTGGGGTTCGAATGCGGGGAACCATGCTCGTTTCGCAGGTAGGACACTGTCAACTGGAATTACGTTATGCCTATTGGGTTGGTCGACTTGACGTTTCTCGATTTTTTGGGTTATGCGGCACTGGATTAACTCTCGTCCCCCTATTCGCTGATTTTTCGTGAGATTCGTGCTTTTAGCCGCCTTCTGAACCTGTTCAAGTTGTGCGACCATTGGCACCATGGCTCGCAGGAAGCTCCCGGCCTGGCTGCGCTCAGCGCTGCAGCACGTACGGCCAGGCGACGCCGCCCGTCAGGCCCAGAACCCTCGCGACACCCAGGACCCTCGCGACACCCAGGACCGCCACGCAGCACACGACAGCCTCACGACGAAGGACGGCCTCGTCGCGCCGGACGGCGTCGTGGAGGACGGCGTCGTGGAGGACGGCGTCGCGGCGCAGGACGGTCTCGTGGCAAGGCTCCGTCGAGGCGGCGCCTCACGCGTTTCCCGCCTTCGGGAGGGCGGCGCGTCACGGGTTGAAGAGTTGCGGCGGCGCGGGGTGGAGCGGATCGTGGGAGCGCCCGCGACGGAACGGGTCGTGGAGCGACTGCACCGGGCCGCGACCGGCCTCGCGGAGGTCACCTCCGACGTGAGCGCCTACGCGGGCCTGCTGGAGGAGAAGGCAGGAGAACTGCACGACCGCACCCGCTCACGCCGCGACCCCTAGGTTTTCCACAACCTCATCCACAGGCAACCCCTCACGCCCGGGCAAAATCCCCGCTACTTTTCCACAGCCCGGCTTGTCATCCACAACCCCACCTCGCCCAGGTCGTCGCGTCATCCACGCACATGCCTGAGGCTGAGCCCGCCATCCACGCACCCGCCTAGGGCTGACTCGGTCAATCACACACCCGCCTAGGGCTGACCTGGTCAATCACGCACCCGCCCAAGGCTGACCTGGTCAATCACACACCCGCCCAAGGCTGACCTGGCTATCCACGCGCACGCCCGAGACGGACCTGGCCGTCCGGGACTGACCTCGCCATCCAGGCACCGCGCAAGGCTCAGCTCGCCATCCACAACCGTCGCGAAGGCGAGCCCGTCATCCACAGGCGAGATGGTCCATGCCGTTGACGTCAACTGGCGCGCCTAACGTGCCTTCGGGCGCTACCTTGGCGCCCGCGGGCTGCGCCCCGCCCGGACCCATCCGAGGAGACGGCACATGCGGATCATGCTCACCGTGCTCGGCGAGCAAGGCGACCGTGACGTGGTCATCGATGGCGACGACGGCATCACCGTGGCCCGCGTGGCCGAGGCCCTCGACTCCCCCGAGCCCCTGGCCAAGGTCGTCCGCCTCCCCCGCTCCCGCGCCCCCTACGGCCTCTCCGACCCCCAACCTCACCCCCGCCCGACACCCCTCATCCCGGACACGCCTGCTCGCGAAATCCCCCGCCCGGTCGCGATCACCTCCGAGACGCCCTCCAACGGGTCCGACGCGTCCCGCCACGGTCCCGCCTCGCCCACGGAAGGCCCGCCGTACCGGAGTTCGGACACGCCCCGACGTTCCCCTCATGGGCCCGACGTGCCCGGCTCGTCCGTGGAGGCCTTGCCGTACCGGAGTGGGGTGGACGGATTGGCGTATGACGGCCCGGTGTTGTGGCGGAACGGTAAGGCGCTCGATCCGCGGGCCCCGGCGCGGGCGGTGCTGCGCGACGGTGACAAGGTGACGCTCGACCCGGGGTTGGCACGATCCACGGTGATCGAGGAGCCGGGCGGCGTGGCCGAGGTGCGCGTGGTGGGCGGGCCGGCGGCGGGCGCGGTGCATCGGCTGGGCCTGGGCGTGCACGTGATCGGCTCCGATCCCATGTGCGCGATAGCCGTACCTGATCCGACCCTGGCTCCCGAGGCGGCGACCGTACGCGTGGCGCCCGGGGCGATCACGGTCGAGCCGGCGCGCCGCGACGAGCCCGCGCAGGCACAGCGGCTGAAGCTGAAGGGCCGCTGGGCCGAGGAGGTCGCCGAGATGGCGGCCAGGGTGGAGGCGCGCGAGGCCGCCAAGCAGGAGCGCTGGAGCTCGCCGTGGCCGCAGCCCGAGCTGGCCGCGACCACGCTCACCGAGGCGCGCGACTGGCCCGAGGACACGCTGCTGACCTGCGGCTCGTCGCTGTTCACGCTCACGGCGATCGAGCCGCGGGACGCTCATCTCGCGCCCAGGCCCGAGGGCGGCGTGGCCTACAACCGGCCGCCGAGGCTCCGACGGCCGGAGCCCGAGCGGCGCTTCGAACGGCCGCGGGAGCCGCACAGGGCCGAGGGCATGCGGCTGCAGTTGCTGGCGGCGATGCTGCCCGCGGTGCTGGGGTTGACGCTGGCGTTCGTGCTGCATCAGTGGTACTTCCTGCTGGTCGCGCTGATGACCCCGATGATCATGATCGGCCAGTGGTGGAGCGACCGGCGGCACGGCCGTAAACAGCACCGCCAGGCGAGCAGGCAGTTCAAGCAGGAGCTGGAGGCCTACGAGGAGGCGGTCGAGCGGGCCAGGGCGCAGGACGAGCGCTTCCGCAGGCACGACGCGCCCGACCCCGCACAGGTGCTGCTGACCGCCACGGGGCCGCGAAGACGGCTGTGGGAGCGGCGCATCCACGACGCCGACGCGCTCAAACTGCGCGTGGGTCTCGCTGACCTGCCCGCCGACCTGGAGCTCACCGAGGAGCAGGGCGGTGCGCTCGATCCACCGATCTGCCGCGCCGTACCCGTGTCGCTGGCGATGCGCCGCCTGGGCGTGGCCGGCGTGACGGGGCCGCGCGAGACCGCGACCGCGCTGGCGAGCTGGCTGATCGGCCAGGCCGCCACCCTGCACAGCCCGCGTGACCTGGCGATCGTGGTGCTGTCGGCGCATTCGGACGGCGAGCGGCGCTGGAGCTGGGTCCGGTGGCTGCCGCACTGCGCGCCGCGCGGCGGCGAGGATTGCGTGGCCCTGGTCGGCACCGACCCTGAGTCCGCGGCCCATCGGGTCGCCGAACTGGCCGCGCTCATCGACGAGCGCCAGAACACCGCGATCCCCGAGCTCGGCAAGATCCCCACCGGGTGGGACGATCTCGGCGGGCCCGAGACGCCCGCTTTCTCCTCCTATGACGTCCGGCCGTACGACGTGCTGATCGTCCTCGACGGCGCCCAGGTGCTGCGCGGGCTGCCGGGCATGCCGCAGGTGCTGCGCCAGGGCCCGCGCTCGGGCGTCTACACGATGGCGCTCGACGAGGATCAGCGGCTGCTGCCCGAGGAGTGCGCGACGGTCGCCGACTGCGCGTCCGACGGCCAGGTACGGCTGC
Source organism: Nonomuraea sediminis (assembly GCF_018531495.1). Lineage (GTDB taxonomy): Bacteria > Actinomycetota > Actinomycetes > Streptosporangiales > Streptosporangiaceae > Nonomuraea > Nonomuraea sediminis. The sequence continues at coordinate 115,867 of NZ_JAHDTI010000004.1, read as the reverse complement.
GCGGCGGCGGGCTCGAGGCGATCGGCGACATCCTGGGCGACCTGGTCTCGCCCTCCTGGTGCGACCGCGTGGCCAGGGCCATCGCCCCGATCCGCGACGTGAGCAGGGACGACTCCGCGGGCAACCTGCCGGGCGAGGCGCGGCTGCTCGACCTGCTGAACCTGCGCACTCCGACGGGGCGCGACGTGGCGGCCCGCTGGCGGGCGCGTGGCACGACCCGGGCCGTGATCGGCGTGGGTCCTGACGGGCCCTTCGCCGTGGATCTCAGCGTGGACGGCCCACACGGCCTCATCGCGGGCACCACGGGAGCGGGCAAGTCGGAGCTGCTGCAGACGCTGATCTCCGCGCTCGCCGTGGCCAACCGGCCCGACCAGCTGACGTTCGTGCTGATCGACTACAAGGGCGGGGCGGCCTTCAAGGAGTGCGTACGGCTGCCGCACACGGTCGGCATGGTCAGCGACCTCGACGGCCACCTGACCCAGCGGGCGCTCGAATCGCTGGCGGCCGAGATCCGCCGCAGGGAGCGGCTCCTGCTGGCGGCGGGGGCGAAGGACATCGAGGACTACCTCGCCGCCGGGCGTGAACCACTGCCCCGGCTGGTGCTGATCATCGACGAGTTCGCCGCGCTGGTGTCCGAACTGCCGGACTTCGTGAGCGGGCTGGTGGACATCGCGCGGCGCGGGCGGTCGCTCGGCATCCACCTGATCCTGGCCACCCAGCGGCCGGCCGGAGTGGTGACAGCCGACATCCAGGCCAACACCTCGCTCCGCATCGCGCTGCGGGTCACCGAACCCGCCGAGTCCACCGACGTGATCGACCTCCCTGACGCGGCCCACATCTCGAAGTCGACTCCCGGGCGCTGCTACGTGAAGTCGGGGGTCGGTGCCGCGGCGGCGGTGCAGACCGCCCGGGTCGGCGGGCGCGGCTCGGGAAGCAGGGACGCGTTCGTCCGCGTCGTGGACCTCGACTGGCGCACCCTCGGCCGCCCCCTCCCTGCACCACCCACGCCTCCCGACGACACCGGAACCACGGACCTCACGCTCCTGGTTGACGCCCTCATCGAGGCGGCCCGCCTGGCGGGCGTACCCGACCAGCCGAGCCCCTGGCTCGACCCCCTCCCCACCCACACGGTCCTGGACCTGTCCCACCGACTCACCCCCGACCTGCCCCCGGCGCAGGCCGCCGCCGACCGCGCCCAGGGCAAGCTCGTCTCCGCCTTCCCTCACGGGGAGCTCGCCGCCAGCCTTCACGACCACGCGATATCCACCGGCCCCTTCGACCGCGGGGAGGCCACCGCCGGTGCCAGGCCGGTGCATCGTGCCGCGGGCCGCGCCGGGTGGGAGGAGGTGGAGCCGCTGGTGTTCGGGGTGACCGACCGGCCGTGGGCGCAGGATCGGCGGTCTCTCGCCCTGGATCTCGTCCACGGGGGACACCTGCTCGTCGCGGGCGGTGCCCGCAGCGGGCGGTCGACCGCGCTGCGGACCATCGCCGGCGCCATCGCCGCGCAGACCTCACCGTCCGACGTACACCTGCACGCCGTCGACTGCGGCTCCGGCGCCCTCCTCCCCCTGGTGGCGCTCCCCCATTGCGGCGCCGTCGTCACCCGGGACCAGCTCGACCGCGTCGAACGCCTCCTCACCCGCCTCAGGTCCGAGATCGGCCGCCGCCAGCAACTCCTGGCCGAGGCCGGACACGCCTCGCTGGCCGAATACCGCCAAGCAGGCAACCGGCTGCCCTGGCTGGTGCTCATGGTCGACCGCTGGGAGGGCTACGTGGCGGCCTTCGAGGGCTACGACTACGGCCGCCTGACGGAATCCCTCATGCAGATCCTCCGCGAGGGCCCCGCGGTGGGATTGCGCGCCGTCGTCACCGGCGACCGCTCGTGCCTGCTCGGCCAGGTCTCCACGCTCTTCGAGGACCGCCTGCTGCTGCGCCTGGCGGACCTCGCCGACTACGGCCTCGCCGGTCTCCCGATCAAGGACCTGCCCACCTCAATCCCGCCGGGCCGTGCCCTGGCGATGGGCGAGCATGGCATCGTCTCCAGCCAGATCGCCCTCCTGACCGACGACCCCTCGGGCCCCTCCCAGGTAGCCACCCTCCAACACCTGGCCCGCGCCGTACCCGAACCGCCGCTGTCATCGACCACCACCTCCCCGCCTGAAGGCCCGTCCCGCACAAGCCCTCCTCCCGACGGAGCCCTCCCCCGCGCAGACGACGTGGGCACCGCCAACCCCCCCGCTTCCGAGCCGCCTTCCCGCCGCGACCACGCTGAGCCGCGCAGTCTCCCGCTGTCCCCCAACCGGGACGAAGCACCAGCGAGCAACGCAGGCAGCCTCCCGCCTTCAGACAGCGACCCGTCTGAGGCAGGTGACGTGGCCGCCGACAGCACGCCCAGCGGTATCGCACGCGGAGGCAGAATCCCGTCGTCCTCCCACAGCACCCGAGCCGGAGCTGCGAACTCCCACACCCAAGCCGGAGCCGTGGACTCCCACAGCAGCCAAGCCGGAGCTGCGGATTCCTACAGCACCCAGGTCGGAGCCGTGGACAGGCGAGGTGCCCCGGTGGCCTCCGAGGAGGGTGCGTCCAGGAATTCGCGGAGGTGGCGGTGGGAGGGCGAGCCGCCGATGCGGGTCGACGCCCTGCCCATGCGCATCACCGCGAGCCAGGTCATGGACCTCGACCCGGGCTTCGTACCACCCTCGCCGCTGTGGGCGCTGGCGGGCGCGGGCGGCGACGCGCTGGCCCCGCTCGGCGTCGACCTACTGGCCCACGGCCCAGGCGCGGTCGTCGCCGGACCGCCCCGCTCGGGCAGGTCGTCGGTCCTGCTCACGATGGCCAGGTCACTCGTCGAGTACGGCACGCCGATCGTCGCCGTGGTTCCCCGCCGCAGCCCACTGCGCGAACTGGAAGGGGCGCTCGCGGTGCTGGACGGCAACGCCGCAGGTCTCCAGGAGCTCCTGGCGGATCACGAACGCTATGTGGTCCTCGTGGACGACGCCGAGCTCATCAACCCCGACGCGCCCGCCGGGCAGGCCCTGGACGAGATCCTCCGCACGGGCAGAGACGGCGAACACGGCCTTATCATCGCCGGAGCCACCGGCGACCTGGCAACCTCCTACCGCGGCTTCGTAGCCGACACCCGCAAGTCGCGCACAGGCCTCCTCCTGTCGGTCCAGAGCCCCGCAGACGGCGACCTCTTCACGATCCGCCTCCCCCGCGGCTCCGTAGGCGGCCCCCCGGGCCGCGGCCTCCTCGTCACCATGGGCACCACCACCCCCATCCAAACCGCCCTCCCCACCCCCTAACCCCCACGGCCAAAGGCGAGAGCCGTACAGAAACCGCTGAAGCAGGGCGGACCCGAAGCGCTCGGAGCAAGGTCGCATGCGACCTCTCGCCAGAGCACTGCCCCAGACCACTGCGCCGTGCGGAACACGCGAGCGAACAACCGACACAACCGCAGGACACGTAGGGAACACCGGACGGGGGCGCGGGGCCCTCCGGCGGGTGCCCGGGAGCGCTCGGATGCGTGGGGACACGGGCAGGACGTGAGCCACGGGACGGTCCCACGGGAGGGGAGCCTGCGGGACGCTCAGACACGGTCGGGGGATCCGCCGCCGGGTGCCCTCAGGGACGCCGGAACGCGGTCATGCGCGGGACCCACAGGCGAAAGATCTGCGGGGCACTCAGACGTGGTGGGCCCTTGGGCGGGAGAGCCCGCGGGGCGCTCGGGTGTGTGGGGGCGCGGTCCGGGCGCGGGTCCGCGGGTTTGGCCGGCTGGGTTAGGCGATCAGGTGGTCTCGGGCGTCGGGGGTGTCGGTGCCCCAGACGTCGTCCTCCTCGTGGAGCCAGGTCCCCGTGCCATCCGGTGCCTGCTGCTCCTCTCCCCCATGTCCGGGAGTCATGGGCACGAACGGCATGGTCGACGCCCCTGCGGAAGCGAGCCGCGTCATCCGAGCTTCGTCGACACCCGCACCGAGAGCATTAGGTATCGCGATGGCTCCTGTCGGCGTCCCTCCGCTGGTGGGCGACTGATTCCCCCAATGAGGCGTGGAGTCGGTGAACGTGGTGGGATGGAGCTTCGGCTGCTGGAACTGGGAGAGATCCGTCCCGCGTGAGCCCTTGGTCGGGTCGGTGACCGAGGTGGGCGTCGCACCCGTGGTGGTGGTAGTAGTCCCGTCCGGCTGGCCGGACGCGTTGCCGTCCTTACCGCCGGGCACGTCGGTTTGGCCGGGATTGCCGGAGCCATCAGAGCCGCCCTTGCCCGGATGATCGCCGGTCCCCCGGCCAGGGTCGCCGTTACCGCCCTTGCCCGAGTCGCCGGTACCGTCCTTGCCCCCCAGGTCACCGGAATCCTTGCCCGAGTCGTCGAGACCGTCGAGACCGGAGTGGCCATCCTTGTTCCCCAGGCCATTCAGACCACCGTTCGGGCCACCCGGGTTCCCCGAGGTGCCGGGGCGGTGGTCCCTGCCGTAGTCGACCGCCTGCACCGAGGGCGTGCCGATCGGCGCCGGGGGGATCTCGGGGAGGTCGGACGTCAGGATGTCGGGCATCTTCTCCCACAGCTCGACCATGCGCTGGTTGAGCATCTTGAGGTGGGTCTGCGCGATGCCGTTGGCGCTTCCGGTTACCACGAGCTCGTGGCCCGCCTTCTCACCGGTGTAGCGCGCGTCCTTGCCCGAGTAGGTCTTCCAGTCGCCCACCGAGAGGTCGTCGTTCCAGGTGGCGCCGCTGCTGGCGAAGGCGCTGTCGCGGAAGTACGGCAGGTAGTCGTTGCCGTAGGCGAAAAGCTGCTCGCCGAACTTGGCCATCTGGCCGCGCAGGTGTCTCGCCGTGGCGTGCATCTGCTGCAGGTTCTTCTGGGCCGTGACCGCGTCCTTGCCATGCCACTCGTCGGCCAGCAACTGGTTGACCTTCTCCAGCGCCTCGACCAATGTCTTGAGCCGGTTAGCACCCTCTGCGTAGGCGGTGCCTGCCCGTGCCACCCGCGGCGCGTCCGTATCCTGGAGCAGCTTGCTGATCGTCGCCACCGCACCGTCGACGTTGCCGGAATCCGGCTTGGTCCCTTTGATGGTCTCGCGACTGTATCCCACGTGGATATCCCCTCACATGCGCCTAAGCGCCGGTGTTGCCGGTCTCCGTGTTGCCCCACGATTTGCCGCCCGCACGCAGTGCGGCTGCGGCCAGCTCCGCCTGCGCGATCAACTGGGAGTAGGTCATGCTCAGCTTGCTGTGGGACATCTGACAACTGGCAGCGAACTGCTGCGCGCACATCCAGCTGCCGATGTCCTTCTCGGTGAGCGCCCCGTGGACCTCGATAGACCGCTTCGAGCCGGTCGGGTGGACGTCACCGCCCTTGTCGTTCTCCCCTGTCAGCGGGTCGAGCGCTTCCTGGAGGATCTTCGCAATCTCCTTGAAGCGCTGCTCCGTGGGAAACTTGACCTTGTCATTCTCGCTGTCCAGACCACGCCATTTGGGGTCAAGAGTGAGATCGTCATCCCCGGCCATTCCTACCTCCCAGGCATAGATCACCAGCCTAGTGCAACTAGTGGTCAAATTGGACATACGTCGTCAGAACTTCAGTGCTATCCCAGTAGTCGCTCTTGTCCCACGAGCAGCATGCGGACTCGACCGGATGATCATCGCGCTGTTCTGGTCGCGGCGCTCTTGGCTTACGTTGGCGCGCCCGCGGCCCCGGCGCGGGCACCGCGGGACCGTCCCCTCGAGCAGAGCATCGTTGCTGCTCACCATGGCCAGATCACTAATCGAGTACGGCATGCAACCGCAAAAGCGCACCACCGATGCGAGGCACAGACAATTCGCAGACGCGAGAACCCGCGGAAGCGGCCGGAGGCGGCTCCCGCGGGTTCGACGTTCCAGGTAGGGGCTACTAGGTGATGAGGTGGTCCACGGTGTGGGAGGTGTCGCCGCGCCAGGTTTCGTCCGGCTCTGCCATCCAGGCCCCCGAGTCGCGCGAGAGCTCGTCCTCCTGGCCACCGCCCGCGCCGGTCATCGGTACGAACGGCATGCCGCCCATCGACCCCCCGGCCGAGGCCAGCCGCGTCGTCCTGGCACCATCCAGGGCGCCGTCGAGGGCGTTGGGCGCCATGACCGGCGTCCCGCCGTTGGCGGTAGGCGCGTGGGCCGACGAGTAGGGCGTGGAGGTGGGCGTCGTGTACGAGGTGGGGTCTATCTTCGGCTTGTGGAAGTCGGACAGGCTCGTGTTACGGGACGGATCGGTCACGCTCGGGTGAGTCCCGGACGCCAGGCCGTTGTTCCCGTCCACACCGCCACCGGTTCCTCCTGTGTCGGCGCCGTTACCGGTGCCGGTGTGGTCGCCGACGCCTCCCTGGTCCCCCGTGCCGTTGTCGCCCCCGGTCGTCGAACCAGGCCAGCCGTCGATCCCGGAGCCGTCCCCGCCGTTCGAGGTGGGGTCGTAGCCGGTGTAGGGATACTTCGGCAGAACCCACCCGCGATGGGTGTCAGTGTCCGTGCCCCGAACGTCGGGGCCACCTCCCGACGGACCCAGTTTGGGCAGGTCCTCCCGGACGGTGTCAGGCAGACTGCTGAAGATCGACTGGAGGTCGTTGCTGAACTTCTGGACCTCGTCCTTGGCCTGGTCGTTGTTGGTCGAGAACCAGTTCCAGTTGCCATCTTTGTCCATGGCGAACAAGTTGAGGTCGTCGCCGTCAGTGAAGGAGAAACCGGCATCCCATGTGCGGCCCCACCCGAACGTCCCGCCGTACTGGCCCTTGTACTTGGGGATGATCTCCTTGCCGAGCTTCACCAGTGGCGGACCCATCTTGTCCGCCTTCTCGGTGAACTCGCGGATCGTCGTGTGCAGTTGCTGGAGCGCCTTCTGGGCTTCGACGGACCCCTGGTCACCCCAGCAGTCCGCCATCGCGCGGGCAGCGTCCTCGATCTTGCCGAGGGTGGTCTTCAATACGGTGCTCGCGTCGGTGTAGGCGTTCCCGGCTTTCTCGACGCCCCTTTCGTCGAGATTCTCGAAGAGCATCTTGACCTTGTCGGCGTGCTGCTTCCCATGGACGTTGAAGTCGATGGGGTGAGGCTTGATCGTGTATTCGGTCGCCATCAGGTCTCCTCGGGGGTGCCCGAGCCACCCATCCGCTGGTCCAGTGTGTGGAAGCCCTTGGCGCCCTCCAACATCAACAGGATGGCGTTCTGGTACTGCGCGACCACGTTGCTGTAGATGGTCCGGAAGCCCTCGCTCCCTCCGGCCACCGAGTCGAAGAAGTCCTTCACGGACCCGGCTTCGTTGTCCATGATCGTCGGCACGACCGCGTACTTCGTGAAATCCTGCAGGGATCCCGCCTTGTTGCCGCCGAGCCTCTCCAGGTCTGCGGCGAGATCAGCGGCGATTTTCTTAAGCTTGCTGGCGCTGTAGGTGATCTGGTCGGGCTTCGGGTTCAGTCCTGGCCAGTCCTTCTCATCCATCGCCACGGCAACACCTCCCGTTAGATCACCAAGACTAGTTCAGTCACACCTCAATGGGACATAGATAGCCATCACTTCTATGCTGTCCCAGTAGTCGCCCTTCTCCCAGGAGCAGCATGCAGACTCGGAAGGACCTCTACCAGGCGCACCGGCTGATGACGCAGCGCCTGGGCATGGCCTTGTTGCAGGGTGAGCCCGACGTCTCCGAGTCGCCGATGCGGCGCCAGAACATCGCGATGTTCAGCGGGGTGCTGGTCGCCGTCCTGGTCGCGGCGGCCTTCGGCATCTGGGGAATGCTCAAGCCGGGCAACGCCACCAACCTCACCGACGCGGGACAGTTGCTGGTCGAGGAGGAGACGGGCGCCAAGTTCGTCTACAGCCAGCAAGACAGCCGGCTCCTGCCGGTGGCCAACTACGTCTCAGCCCGCCTGCTGCTCGACGCGGGGGACGTCAAGACGCGCAAGGTCTCCGCCGCCTCGCTGGCCGGTTTCAGCCGGGGACCGATGGTGGGCATTCCCGGCGCTCCTGACTCGCTGCCGACCAAGGATCAACTGGTCAAGGGGCCCTGGTCGGCGTGCGTTTCCGAGATGACGGGCCCGGCGGGCGACGTCAAGCAGTTCGTCACGCTGGTCGGCGGCATCTCCGTCGGCGGGGCCCCGGTCGCGGGCGGCGCGCTGGTGGTCAAGGACGACCAGCAGCAGGGCTGGATCATCTGGGCGAACCAGCGCATGCGCATCGGCCCGGAGGGCGTCCAGGCGCTCGGCGCCGCCGGCATCAGGAAGGTCCCCTCCTCCTGGCTGAACGCCATCCCGGCCGGCCCGAAGGACTTCGTCGCGCCGTCCATCGCCAGCCGCGGCAAGGTCGTCGCCGGTCCCGCGGGCGGCCGTGCCCGCGTCGGCCAGATCTTCACCGCGGCCGGCATCGCCGGCGCCGCCGACTCCTGGTACGTGCTGCTCGACGACGGCCTCGCGCCGATCAGCGTCACGCAGGCCAGGCTCCTGTGGCAGGACAAGCGCACGAAGCTGGCGTACGGCAAGCTCCCCGTCGAGCCGATCAAGATCGACGCCGCCACGGCCAACGCCCATCTGTCGCGCCAGCAGATCCTGGGTGGCGGGCTCCCCCCGACGCTGCCGAAGCTGATCACACCCGGCACCAGCGCGCCCCTGTGCGCGGTGTACGCCAACACGCAGGCCGGCTCCGCGAAGGCGACGCTGACCGTGGGCACGCTGGCGATCCCCGTACCGCGCACGATGGGCAACCAGGAGCGCTTCGACCAGGTCCTGCTGCCGCCGGGCCGGGCGGCGCTGGCCGGCCTGCTCCCCGGCGACGGGCAACTGTCGGCCATCTCCACCTACGACATCATCAGCGACCAGGGCCGCCGCTTCCCGCTGATCGCGGCGGACCAGATCGAGAAGCTCGGCTACGACGCCACCGACGTGGCCCCGGTGCCCGCCCATCTGCTGCACCTGATTCCCCAGGGCCCGGCCCTCGATCCGACAAAGGCCCGCACTCCAGTTGACATAACCCAGTAGACGTCCGCGAGACGGCCGCCACTTGGGGCGCGTCGGTGACCAAGTCGGGCGTGGCCTCATCGGCCCCGACCCGAACGCGACCAGGGCCGGACAGGCACTGAACATCCCTAAGCGGCGCTAGTCGAACCCATCGATCAGCCGGTCGAGCATCTCGAGCCGCGCCTCCATCGACCGGCGGTAGGCGTCGAAGCTCTCGTCGAGGCGGGTCTCCATGGAGCCGATCGGATCGGTGCCCAGCGCTTGTGTCGCCACCTCGCGCTGCTTGTCCTCCACGTTGTCCTGCGCTCGCTGGATCGCACGCGTGATCTCTTCGCCCAGCAGATCGCTGCCCAGTTCCATGGCCGCGAGCCCGAGACCGATCTCAATGACCCGCCCTTGCGCGTCAACCTGGGCATGTACCGCTCCATCGGCACCGTCGCCCCACCCTACGATCGCACCGAGTTCCTCTCCCACCTGCTCGGTACGTCGTTGAGCACTGCGCACACCATCGACAATTTCCGGCAACTCATCCCCGTTGGGCGAAATGTCCACATTCGTCACCCTATAGGCTCAAAAACGTCTCAAGTGACACATGTTGTATTACATGAATCGTGTGATACATTCCGGGAAATATAAGGTTACTCGCATGTTTCCACGGGAACATCGCACCTGCGCAGGGGGCCATGGACGAACTGAGGTTCATCGCGGACACGCTCAAGGACGCAGGTGGTGACTTCACCGAGGCGGGGACAGAAGTCAGCATCGCGAGGGACGTCTACGCACCGCGCGGTTCCATGCAGGGAAACCCCTTCGGCTTGGTTCAGGGCGCTTCAGAGGACCTGCACCAGCAGTACGCGGAGTTCTTCCAGAGCGTACTCGCCGAACTCGATGGCCTGAAGTCGGCGCTGTCGAATGGCTCGACCGACCTGAAGCTGTCGAGCGAGCAGTATTCCACCGCCAACCAAGCCAGCACCCCTTCGTGATCGCGGGGAAGGGGCGAACACATGGCTAACATCCTCGATATCCCGCAAATCCTCTGGAGATGTCTGACCACCCTGGGCAGCGACGAGGACGAGCGCAAGCTCAGGGACATGGCTGAGGCCGCCGGGGTGCTGGCCGACGACATCGACAAGGTCGGGCCGACCGTCGAAAAGTCCACCGGCAAGCTGCGTAAGGCCTGGCACGGCGACGCCCGTGCCGAATTCGACGAGTGGCTGAAGATACGGCGACTGGACCCCGAGGCGCGTAAGGATCTCGCCGGCAGATGCCGCCTCGCGCAAACGACGCTGGTAGCGGCGGCGGACGCGACCAAGGAGACCAAGCGTCAGTTCCGGCTGCTGCTCAAGGTGGCAGTCGAGGTGATCCTCCAGGGAATCGCCCTCTCGGCGGTCATGGGCGGGATCGCGGTCTGGTGGGTAAGAGCGGCACCGGTCCTGACCAGGTTGGTCGGCCAGGCCCCCAGGATCCTCGGGATCCTCGTCGCCTTCCTGGCCAGGGTCGCCAGGTTACTGAGCAAGCTCAAGATCATGAAGCTCGGGCTCTACTCCAAGACTCCGGTCTCCTTCGGCCAGGCCTTCCGCAGCGCTCTGCAGGGCTACACCAAGGTGAGCCTCTGGTCCCTGGGAGGCAACTACGCCGCCGGCGAGATCAGCCGACTGATCATGCACCCCTTCAACTCGAAGGTCCGCCCCTTCGACTGGTCGGTGCAAGGCCTGGCCGAACTGCTGTTCGTGGGTGGCGCCGGCGGCGCGTTCGGGACGCTTGGGCGCACCACCGGCCTCGTGGGCCTCGGCGCTCGTAACCCCTTGCTGAGGAACATGGCGATCGGCTTCGCGGCAGGCTCCATCCCGACGATCATCATCGACCGGGCCTTCGGCAAGGACCCCAAACCTTGGGTGCCGCGCGGTGACAAGACGTCGCTGAAGAACTGGATGACGGACTCCACGCTCTTCGACGGGCTCTTCATCGGCACGGTCGCGGGCGGGGCGAACGGGGCGGTGGGCCGCCTCTTCCCCGACTCCTCCACGCTGTCGGTCTGGGCGCGCAACAACGCGGACAGGCTCGGGCTCACGATCAAGCCTGACCCGGCGCGCCTGGCCGGGTTCCGCTCGACCATCGGGCTCGACCCCAACGGCAGATACATCAGGCTCCCCACGAGAGACATGGCGGGCGACCCGTTCGCGCTCTACCCGCCGCGCGAGATGCCGACCGTCCGCGCGGACGACGCGCCCTTGTGGGTGCGGGCAACGCAGAACAATGCCATGGCGAGGGGCTTCTCCAACCTGAACACGATGGTCCAGTCGTCGATTCTCGGGTTCGTCCCGAGCACGGCGATCAGGGCCGTGGTGCCGTTCAACGCCGGATCCCCGCCGCCCGCCCTCGCGCCCGGCACGATCTATCCGGATCCGGTCCACCGCACGGACCACGTGACGCCGCGGATTCCCGATCCGCCGGCGCAGCCGCCGCCACCACCGCCGCAACAGCACAACACGGTGGGCGGTGGACGGGTTCAGATATCGACTGGTGGCACCCTGTCCGAGATCTCGCGCCAGGTCTACGGTACGGATGCGTACTGGCGCACGATCTACAACGCCAATCGAAACGTGATCGGGCCCGACCCCAACCTGCTGAAACAGGGCGTCTTCCTCACCATTCCCGAGATTCCGGTGCCACAGGTCGGAGGACGTTGACGGTGCGTCCGGAGGATCTCGAGCAGGCCGCCTACGACGTGGAACGCGCCGTCGGCGAGGCGGAGCGGGCCGCGTCCACGGCGGCCCGCCTCGAGGACCTCGTCCTGGAAAACGAGAACGGTCTCGTCAGGGCGATCGTGGATGCCCGGGGCAGAGTTCGCGAGGTGCAGCTGAACCCGCGCGCGATGCGAATGGACCGTGACACTCTCGCGCGAGAGATCACCACCACGGTGAGGCGCGCCCAGGACAAGCAGGCCGACAGGGCGCTGACCGTGCTCGGCGTGCTCCCCTCGGCAGAGGAGGCACGCACGCAGCTCGAGAGGATCGTTTCCGAACTGGCGAACGATCAGGCCGGGTAGAGCGACGAGTCCACGTTTATACCGGGGATCTGCGATTGGCCGACGGACTTCGGGACCATGCCGGACTTGGGGTCGTACGCCAGGCCGGTGCCGCTGAAGTCGGCGGGCAGGCTGGCCTTCACGTCGTTGAAGTGCATCGCCTGCTCCTGGCTCTTCATCATGACGTAGGTGAAGAGGCCGCCCGCGGCGGTCGCGAACATCGCGGCCTTGCCCAGTAACGGCTTCGCAATGGCCCAGAGGGCCCTCAGCCCCATTTCCTTGCTTACCTCGTAGGTCATTCTCGCCGCAGGGTTCACCCACGTGCACCAGCTGACCTGCTCGAGTATGCGCCACGCCCACAGGGCGGTCGCCAGGCCGAGAGCCACGTAGGACAGCGCATTGTACTTCTTGGCCGCCGCATCGAGAGTGTCCGCGGGAGCATTGAACAGGTCGGGCACCTTCTTTGTTTCTTCGAGAAACTTGGTGAGCTGGCCCCGCACGACATCGGCCGTTGTCCCGGCGTACTTCGCCTCGTCCTTCAGGAAGTCCAGAAGCTTCGTGACCTCTGTTTCGATCTGGGCGATCTCCTTGGTCTGCCCGCCCTTGTCCTCGGTCCTCAACTGAACGGCAGCCTGGGACACCGAGTGCGGATCGGCCGTCGTCGCCGTGATCGCCGCCGCTATGCCCCACGCGGAGGGCCGGCGCAGAAAATAGGCGGCACTGCTCGCCATCGCGGCCGCCAGCGTGTACCGACCCATGGCGCCGGTATAACCGAAGACGTCTTCACCCAATGCAACCATGTCACGCGCCTTCGTGCCGGAGAACGGCGTCCGTTGTCATGTCGTCGCCCATGAAATCGCTCTCATCGGCTCTCAGCAGGTCGGATCCATTGCCCGGCTTGTCTTCGTTTCCCCCTTGTCCCATCCCGCCGAGTGGCATGAACGGCATGCCGCCCATGCCACTGCCCAGCTTCCCGGCACCGGACAGCGACGAACCAGAGCCGACACCATCTCCGCTGAGCAGGCCGGCCGGCGAACCTGGCGAGGCCGTGAGATCGGGCATCTTCGTGGTGGGGGTCTGAGAAGTCTTGATGCTCGACGGATCGAAGTCCGACAGACCCGTCTTCGTGGGGTCCTTGATATTGAGACCGTCCATGCCGGTCTTGCTCGGGTCGAGGCCTGAGAGGTTCGGGTTCTTGAGATCGGGGTTCTTCAAGTCCGGGTTCTTCAGGTCCGGGTTCTTGAGATCGGGGTTGTTGAGGTCCGGGTTCTTCAGGTCCGGGTTGTTGAGGTCCGGGTTCTTCAGGTCCGGGTTCTTGAGATCGGGGTTGTTGAGGTCCGGGTTCTTCAGGTCGGGGTTGTTCAGCTTGGGGTCCTTGAAATCAGGAGTCTTGTAGTCCCCCGGGACTATTCCCTTGCCGTTTCCGAGCCCTCCGAAGTCACCTATGTTGCCAGGGCCGCCCCCCAGATCGCCGCCTTTCTTCCCACCACTGTTGTCATCGGCTGCCTGGTAGGCGGCATCGCCGGCCTTCAGCGCCACCTTCCAGGAGTCCAGGGCTTGCTTGGCCACCTCGAGGGTCTTGCCGTTCTGTTCGAGTGTCTTCTCATGGCCGTTGTCGATCGATCGACCGGTGAGGCCGCAGCCCAGCCAGCCCGTGCTGATACCGCCCGACCGCTTGATGAAGCCGTCCACGACACCGACGGTGCCGTCGATCTTCTTTCCGGACTCAGCCAGCTTCCCTGGCTTGAACTGCAGCCCAGTGCCGGAGCTCGCCCCCTGCTGGCCGATGAGCTGGTTGAGCTTGGCCTCGAGATCGTTGGAATCCGCCATGTCTCCTCCTGGCTTCAGCCGATACGGGGCTCGGTCACCGTGTGCGGCACCGCCCAGTCGTCCCGATCACCCTGCAGTTCAGGGGTGTGCTCGAAGGACTCGCCCTCGCCCGCACCCCCGCCCATCGGCATCCATGGGAACGTCCCGTTGCCGCTCGCCACGCCACGCGCGCCCGCCGCCAGCCCGTTGCCCGGGAACGGCGCCGGCTCGCCCAGCACCGACGGCACACTCGGCGTCGCGCCGTTCGGCGCGGCGAGCGTGTTCGGCGCCCAGGTCTGCGGTGTCGGGGTGTGCGGCGTGACGGTGGTGGGCGTGAAGGTGGCCACCTCGCTCTGCCGTGGGTTGTGGTCGATCACGGAGGGCACGGTGGTCTGGCGGTCGTGACTCGTGCTCGACGTGTCGCCCGGCCGGCCGGCCGTGGTGTCGGAGTGCGAACCGTCCGGGTTGGTCCCGTTCTGATCAGAGCCACCCGGGTGATCCGTACCACCGTTGCCGTTGTCGCCGGTGTGGTGGTCCGACCCGGTGGACCCGTCGTCCTTGCCGCCGCCCGTGTGGTCCGCGCCGCCGGGCTTGTCGCCCTGGTCATGGCCGCCGGTGCTGTCGTGGCCGGTGGTCCCGGGATCCGTGGTGCGGTGCCCGGGGTCGGTGACGTGGTTCTTCTCCACCGGGGTGTACTTGCCCGGGTGCCGGCCGTCGCCCGGCGAGTTGTCCGCGTAGACCACCGGAATCTGGTTGGGGTCCCCGCTGGGGGTCTCAACGGTCGGCACCTCGTAGGTCACGCTGTACGGCACGTTGACCGCGTAGATCTCGGAGATCTGCTGGTTCAGCTCGTGCATGATCTTGCGAGCCTGGATGTTTGCGGCCTCATCCTTGGTGCTCTGCGGGACGTACGAGCCCGCGATGGCCATCGACCCGGAGGAGTAGGTGCCGTCCTTCTCCTTCAGGTCGGTCTCGATTTTCTGGACGTTCTGCAGCGCCTCGGGCACGCGCTGGGCGTACAACCGCAGCGCCGTGCTCATCTGGTCCATCTTCGTCGACAGCTCGGTGCCGGTGGCGTGCAGAAGTTGCAGGGCCGTCTGCACTTCCGCCGAGGTCGGGCCCTGCCAGATCTCGGCCAGCCTGCCATGATGGTCCTGCAACGCCTTGGTGACCGCCTGCACGGCGCTGGCCGCGTGCATGTAGGCGAAGCCGGCATCATCGATCATGAGCGGCTCGGTGTCCTCGAGCAGCTTCTCGATCTCCGCCTTGGACTTGTTGACCTCCGCCCCCTGCGGGGTCACGGACGCCCAGATGACCAGTTCCTCGCGCTTAGCCACGAGCCACCTCAGGCCTCTTGTGTCGGATTCGTCTTTGCGTACACGTCGGCGTTGGCCTCGATCGCGTCGAGGACCGCGAACACGGCTTTGGCCCACTCGCTGTAGGCCTGGTCAAACTTGGAGCCCCCGCTGCTCTTGCCCACGGTCTTGCCGAACGCCAGGGCGTCATCCCACGCGCCGATCTGCTTCTCGTCCAGCTGACAGTGAGCCTTGATGCTGTTGGGCGAGCCCGTGGTGTAGCCGTCGTCAGAGCCCGCCCCTTGGATGCCGGACAGAGAGTCCCGGATCTCCCGTACGACAGCCCGCATCTGGCCCACGTCGTACTTGAGCGGGACGTCCCCGCCCAGCCCCTTCCAGTTCGGGTCGAGGGTGAAGGAGCTGCCGTCCCCTTCTTCGATGAGCATGCTTCACTCCTCCGTAAAAAGCCGTACGCCCGGCCACCACCCGCAAGGGCAATGACCAGGGCGAGAGGCGTACGTCTTCAGTGCTGAGACCAGAGCTTGCGGTTGAAGTTCTCGGCGGCCTGGTAGTTGCTGTTCGCG
Organism: Nonomuraea sediminis; assembly: GCF_018531495.1. GTDB lineage: Bacteria > Actinomycetota > Actinomycetes > Streptosporangiales > Streptosporangiaceae > Nonomuraea > Nonomuraea sediminis. The sequence goes on along the minus strand of NZ_JAHDTI010000004.1, from coordinate 100,188 downwards.
ATACCGAGCGCCTGGGCGGCCGTGTGCAGGTCGCTACCCATCTGCTGCTCGGCGACGTCCCACTTGGCGCGCTCCTCGTCGAACATGGTGCGCGCGCCGCTGGAGTCGTCGAACCAGTGCTCGGACAGGATGCCCTGCACGTTCTTGTACAGATCGTCGGTGATCTTGTCGAGCTTCGTGACCACGTTGAGCAGGTGGCCCTGCGCCTCCTCCATCTTGATGAAGTTGACGACGGTCTGGTCGGACATGTGGTTCTCCGTTCCTGGCGAGTTCAGAGCCGGCTCGAGGCTGGATCAGGCTGCGGGCACCGGGCGGTTGATGAGGTCGTTCACAGCGTTGGTGTTGGCACCCACGTTGAGGTTCATGTTGTCGTCAGCCGCCTTGCGGTACTGCCCGGCGCTGATGTTCAGGTTGTCGAAGATCCGCTCCAGACTGTCCAGGATGTTCTTCGCCTGGAGATCCCAGTCCTGCATGGCGAGCCTGTAGCGCTCAGCGGCGTCTCCGCCCCAGCCGACGTCCCTCGGGTTGATCTGCCTGGCCGCGCCGAGGAGCTCCTGCACTTTGGCCGCGACGCCCTTGCGCAGGCCCTCGATTTCCTGCCCTGCCTGTTCCACGAGGCCGGCGGCCTGCACGAGCTTCTCTGGGCTATAGCCGGTGATGCTCACTGAAACTCCCTCTCGCGAGATCCAACGCAGCGCAGAGCCTCATCGATGCGGCCATGCGCAGACGACGGCACGATCGTCACAAAAACTATCAAAGGACACGGTAGCTATCTCTAGCAACATAACTAACAAGTATGTAGATCACGGATCTATAACACCTAGTGGGCTTTTGGGCAAACATGCAGGTGAGGGGCCATTTTCGCCATTGACGCGGATCGTGAACTCCTAGTCAACACGCGTAGGCTTTCGTCCCTTCTGTGCCTGGTGCCCCGCCTTGAGATACGGTCTCGATCACGGGGCCACGGTCGGAGGGGACAGTGAGCGAGCAACGTAGTGTGGACAGCTTGATCAACTGGGGATCGTCCACGACTCAGGCCACCGTCGCCGCGCCCATGGGCGGCGGGTCGGACCAGACAGTCGTCTCGCAAGTCTCGGTCCCCGGCATGACAACGTCCGGCGGGCAGACGCACCACACCTCGCACGACCACCACAGCGGCCATCACAACGATCAACACCATGGCGGCCACGACCAGCACCACGGCCACCATCACGATCAAGGTCACGCGGTCGACAAGCAGGGCCCGCCGAACCCGCACCTCAAGGACGACAAGAAGCACGACACCGACGACAAGAAGCAGGACGCCGACCAGAAGAACGCCGACCAGGGCGACCAGAAGGACCCCCAGAACTCGGACGCGTCCGGGGATCAGGGCACGGACCCGGCGAGCAACCAGGTCCCCGGCGACGCGGGCAACTCCCAGGACCCCACCAACACCCTCCCCGCCAACCAGGGCTCTCAGCAGGACCCGGGCACAGGGGATCCCAACGCCCCCGGCACAGGCGACCCCAAGACCCCCGGCACGGGCGACCCCAAAGACCCCAAGGACCCCGGCACGGGCGACCCCAAGGACCCCAAGGACCCCAAGGACCCCGGTACAGGCGACCCCAAGGACCCCAAGGACGCCAAAAAGCCCGGCGACACAGGTGGATCCGGCGACCCGGGCACGTCCATCCCCGGCGGGGGAGGCGGAGGCGGCACCGACCCGAAGAACGGCACAGGCAAGGACGGCACAGGCAAGGACGGGACGGGCACCGGCAAAGACGGGACGGGCACCGGCAAAGACGGCACAGGCCAGGACGACGGAGGCAAGCCCGGCAGTTCCGACAAGGAGACCAAGCAGATCGGCGACGACCCCACCAAGAACGTCGCGGGCATCGTGATCAACGACGTCTCCCCGCACATGCACGAGGCCTTCGAAACCGCCAGCGGCAACCACGCGTTCGCCCCGGCGTTCGGCGTCGTGGGCCTGCACCTCGGCCTCGCCCACGACAAGGCGAGAAGCGCCGTAGCCGACTATCTCGTCGAGGGCTCGATGCTGATGACCCGCTGGGACGCCGCGCTCAAGAAGACCTCTGCCGTCTGGCAGGCGGCCAAGGACCACAACAACCCGACGGGACACCCCTGATGGACTCGCTCGTGATCTTCGAATCCGCGGCGGCGACCAGCGTATGCGCGGCCGGCCTGCTCGGCGGTCCCACCTGGGCACTCCCTCCGATCATCGGCCTGATGACGGGAAGCGACGAATCACAGCAGGGCGTGGCCGACAAGTACGCGAAAACGGCCGATCTCCTCAATACGAGCAAGGAGAACCTGGGGAAGACGAAGACGGCCACCGCTCCCGAGGAGTGGACCGCCAAGGACAAGGCGGAGTTCAACAACAATGTCACTGAGCTGGTCAAGCAGATCGACCAGGCCGTCAGGGGCGTGAAGAGCGCCTGCGACACCGTTCAGTGTTCGGCCACGACCACGACGGTATCCGGCTACGTATGCCTCACCGCCAGCGCCGCCCTGCTGACGACCGCCTGGCTCAGTACTGTCACCATCCCCCTGGGCCCGGTGTCTCCGATGATGCGTCTCGCTGGGTGGGCGAAAGCCTCCAGGATCTACACGGTGCTGTCCGGCGTGCTGGAGAAGCAGGGGATGGTGGCTGCGGCCGCCGGCGGGGTCCTGCTGATCGTGGCGGGCTTGCACGAGTACGAGGCCCAGACGATCGCGGGCGAGGCCAAGACTCCCGAGGGCGGCTCGCCCGACTTCAAGAAGGTGAAGATGAATTGGGCCCAGAAGGCCTGAGGCCTGAACTCAGAGGTCCAGGCGGCGGCGGATGCGGTCGAGTTCGCCCATCACGTCCTCGAACGTCCGGTTGTAGGCAGCCTCAGCGCTCCTGACCTGCTCCAGCGCGGCGTCGGGGTCGTCGACGAACCGCATCGGGTTGTCCTCCTCGCCGAAAACGTCGTTCATCGCGCTGTTGATCTGCCGCTGCAGGTCGTCGGACGCGGCGCGGACCACCTGCTTGATCTTCTCCGACAGTTCGCCGGAGCTGAGCCGCATCGCCTTCGGGTGGAGCTCCAGCTCGGTGAGCCCGGCGGCCGTGAAGCCCGCCGAGACCAGCCCGTCCTCGTCCTCGGCCCGCCCGACCAGGTCGGCCATGGTCTTCTGCAACTCTTCAACCCGGGCGAACTGGTTGTCGGCGGTCTTGAGCAGCTTGTCGATATCGATGTTGGCGAAGTCCCCGAACTCCTGCATCGCTACTCCATCCTCCTGAATCGCCAAATGCCGAGCAAGCTACGCCAAGCGCCACTTATACGCAATCATGGTGCCTTCTCCGGCAGGTCCCGCTTGGGCGCCAGCCAGTCGAACTGCTGGCTCCCCGGCGGCAGCTGACCCGGCGTCGTGGGCTGGTTGTAGGAGGGCAGGTTGTGGATGTCGATCTTGGCCTTGGCGAAGTCGATCGCCAGTGCCCCGGTGGGCGTCACGTACTGGAGCTGGTGCCATTTCCTGGTCTCCATCGTGATCGCCCGGGCCGACGACCCGAACAGGAATCCCAGCTGCGTCAGCAGGAACGCCGTGGTCCCCCACGCGAGCTTGCCGATCGCGATCTCCTGCAGCATCGCCGCCAGCCGGAACTGCGGGAAGCGCTTGGCCAACTGGACGGCCAGAGCGGCCGCGAGCACGGCGACGGCGGCGATGCCGAGCTCCATCCAGTACTTGCGGATGGTGCCGCCCACCTCGTCCACCACGCCGCCCACGCTCTTGAAGGAGTCCCGCAGCTTGGCCACCTCGCCGGACAGCCGGGCCACGGCGCCCTCGAAGGCCTCCTGGTCCTCGGCCTTCCAGTTCTTGCGCGACTCGTTGATGATGTTGGGCGAGGTCATCTTGACCCCGTCGTCCAGCGGCATGGACAGGCCCGTGGCCCAGTTGGTGGCGGCCTGCGCGATGCCGGGCTCGTTCACCAGCGCGGTGGCCGCCAGCAGCGCGGCCGGAAGGACGAACTTGGAGATCCGCCCTGCCATGCGCATCGCCTGCAGCCCCTGCGGGGTCGGCCCCGGCCCGGCAGGGGGCGCCACCTTGGGCACGGCGGCCTCTCCCAGGGAGGTCGCGGCGGTCCCCTTGGGCGTGTAGAGGCCGGACGAGCTGCGCTCGAAGCCCGAGGTCGGGTCGATCGGATGGGCGATGCGGGGATCGAACTCCGGCGTGCTCACTGGTAGAGCACCACGTTCGCCTGTTCGGCCATCGCCCAGTTCTGGGAGGCCGTCTGGAGCAGGTCCTCCCAACTACGGACGACCTCGGCGGCGCCGTCCAGGAAATGCGTGGCCATGAGCTGCGCGTCCGCGTACGCCGACGTGAGCTGCAGATGGCCCATCGCGCCGAAACCCAGTCCCGCGACATCGGTGGCGGGAACCGCTGCGCTCAGACCGGTGAAGATCGGCCTCAGCTCCATGCCCACCCGGACGCCCAGGTGCGCGATGCCACGCGACGTGACGTGGATATCCAGACCCACAAGTCCCCCAAACTCCCAGAAACCTACAAATGTCACGTTAGAAGCGGAAATCACGGAGGTAACCGGAGTTCACGGGATTGTCCTGGACAGTTCGGCGCGGGTTAACGGAGATCACTTTGGCTGGATCATGGAAGATCCATGCCTGAAGGGAAACCGATGTCCTACTTCCAGCCGGACGACCTGCTGCCTGAGAACCTCGAGCGGATGGTCAGAGACAGCGAGGAATCGCTGCGGCGGCTCGCCGACATGACCGACGAGCTGGCCTCGATCACCGGGAAGGGCGCGAGCCGCAGCGGGATGGTCGGGGCCGTCGTCGACAACGGCGGGCGTCTGGACCGGATCGAGCTGGAGCCGCGCGCCATGCGCCTGAGCAGCGCGGAGCTGAGCGAGGAGATCGTGGAGGCGGTGCGGGTGGCCCAGGACAGCGCGCAGCGCCAGGGCGAGGAGCTGCTGGCCCAGGCCATGGGCGGTGATGCCGCCCGCTTCCCGCTTGACCTGGACGCGCTCCAGCGCCAGACCAAGGACATCCAGGACTCGTTCACCATGACGGTGGAGAGCAGCCTGTCCGAGATCGAGCGCCTCACACGCCGCAACGACTGGTGATGCCGGTGACCGTGGTGCCGGGGCTAGGCACGCCGTGACGGCGGGTACGCGGCACCGACTCGCCGCAAGCGCCGGACGCGGGTCCTCGGCCGAAGTGCGGCGGGCGGCCGGTGGCGGCGGCCCGCCGTACGGGAGAAGTCAGCCTGCCAGGCCGCGCACCCAGGAGTAGATGTCCAGGACGCCGAGCGCGAGCGGGAACAGGGCGGCGATCAGCACCAGGTCGAGGATGTCCCCCGCGCGGCCCCAGAAGGGCGACGGCTTGCCCGTCGGCAGCCACATGCCCATCCCCACGGCCGTCAGCGCCACCCACAGCAGCGCGATCGCGGCGACCGCGGCCGCGATCCCGCCGCGGCCGACGCTGAACGAGACGGCGAGCAGCACGAGCCCGGTCAGCCCCACGACCACGAGCCAGACCCGCTGCGGCGGTCCCTGGAAGACGCGTGCCCGCATGATCGTGGTCAGTGCCAGGACCACGCTCATGGTCTGCGCAATCCACCCGCCGTCGAGCACGAGCAGCACCTGTGCGGCCAGGACCATCAGCGCGATCCCGGTGATCATGCCGGTGACGTAGCTCCTGGCCTGGGCGGTGCGCTCCACGATGGAGCTCGCGTCGAGCAGCGAGTTGTCGTTGCGCAGTTCCTCGGCGGTGGTCGGCATGTTCGGCAGCGGCAGCCTGGCCAGCTTGAACGACAGCGTCGGGATCAGCGGGCTGAACGCCAGCAGCACGGTCGCGGTCACCGCCGCCACCCCGGCCGCCGAGGTGCCCCAGATCATCACCACGGCCGCGCCGGCCGCCCCTGCCACGGAGGCGATGGCCGTGCCGAGGAAGCCCGCGAGCCCGTCGGCGGTCAGCGCCCCGGCGAAGGCCGCCACCAGCGCCGTCGCGGCCAGCGCCGACAGCAGGCTGGGCGCGCCGAGCTGCAGCATGCTCTGCGCGTCCGTGGCAGGCGCGAGCAGTCCCGCGAGGAAGCCGTACGGCAGGGCCGCGTAACCCACCGCGGCACCGGCGCCCGAGTCACCCATCGCCCGCGACAGGACCGCGCCCGTGGCCACGAGCAGCAGCGCGAGCGCGCCCGCGATGATCGCGGCGAGCAGCCAGGGCGGGCCCGCCAGCACCAGGGCCAGGGGCCCTGCGGACAGCAGCGCGGCGGCGGCGCCGATGCCGAGCCTGCGCGTGTGCGAGGGCGTCCACGTGGTCGAGCGCTCCTTGACGCCGGTGGCGACCACGTCGGCCACGTCGTCGAAGAGCGCGGGCGGAATGGCCGCCTCGCGCGGGCGCAGGTAGAGCACCTCGCCGTCGAGCACGCCGAGCGCGCCCAGGCTCTGGCTGATGTCCAGCGGCGCGCCGCCGGGGCGCTGCAGCACCCAGCCAGGGGCGGCGCTCGCGTCGCCGCCCACCTCGCCCACCGCGCGCAACAGTCCCGGCAGGACGTTGGGCAGGGGGAGGTCGGAAGGGAGGGCCAGGTCGGCCCGCCTACGCGGCGCGACGATCGTCACGTGGCACAGCGGCGGCAGCGGCGCGGGTGTCTGCGGCAGCGCCGACTGAGGCAGAGCGTTCTGGGGCACGGGACCCGGCGCTCTCTGGGACAGCGACTTCACGCCTTTTTCTCCCCTTTTGCCACAGCCATCACGACAGCACGAAGATATCGGTCAAGCGGAGGTATGTGCGCTTCTGGTAAGAAAGTCTTCCTCAACCATTGGAGGCAATCCCAGGGTGAGCATCGTCATCGTCCGGCGCCCCGAGCGCCGTCCCAGCCCCAAGCCACCGCGCGGGGAGATCCTCCTGGAGTCGCCGCCGGAGATCCCCGAGGTGCAGGGGCAGGGTCTCATGATGATCCTGACATACATGCCGATGGTGGCCGGCGGCGCGGCCATGGCCCTGATGTTCACCTCGGGCGGCTCGGGCAGCCCGCTGATGTACGTGGCCAGCGGCCTGTTCGCCTTCTCGATGGTGGGCATGAGCATCGGCCAGATGGGCCGGCAGGCGGGTGAGCGCAAGTACCGGCTCAACGGGCTGCGCCGCGACTACTTCCGCTACCTGTCACAGGCCAGGAAGAGGTCGCGCAGGGCTGCCAGGCAGCAGCGCGAGGCCCTGGAGTGGAGCGGGCCCGCGCCCGACACGCTCTGGTGGACCGCGATGGGCCCACGGCTGTGGGAGCGCCGACCGCGCGATGAGGACTTCAGCACGGTACGGCTCGGCACCGGCGTGCAGAAGCTGGGCATCCAGCTCGTCCCGCCGGACTCCAAGCCGGTCGAGGACCTGGACGCGTTGTCGGCCGGCGCGCTGCGCCGGTTCGTGCGCGCCCACTCCACGGTGTCGGAGTTGCCGGTGGCGGTGGCACTGGGCTCCTTCGCCCGCATCAGGATGCGCGGCGAGCCACAGGCCATGCGTGACCTGGTCCGCGCCATGATCGCGCAGATGACCGTCTTCCACTCCCCCGACGACATGCGGATCATGATCTGCGCGAGCCCGGAGTGGATGCCGCACTGGGACTGGGTGAAGTGGCTGCCCCACGCCCTGCACCCCGAGGAGACGGACGCGGCGGGGCAGGTCCGGCTCATGTCGGAGAACCTGAGCGAGCTCGACCAGTTGGTGGGCGGGGAGCTGAAGGAACGGGCCAGGTTCAAGCCAGGCTCCCCCTCGGAGGCTCTGCCGTACCACGTGCTGATCGTGGACGGCGGGCACGTGCCGCTGGACTCTCAGCTGGGCATGGACGCCATCCAGGGCGTCACCGTGATCGACCTGTCGGACTCCACCGGCCTGGTGGAGGAGAGGGCCATGCTGCGGCTGGAGATCCAGCCCGACGGCTTCTACATGATCAAGATCGACCACGCCGGCAAGGAGAGCATGACGCGCCTGGGCGCGCCCGACGGGCTCGGCTTCCTCAAGTCGGAAGGCCTGGCCAGGCAGCTCGCGCCGCTGCGGCTGTCCAGCGGGGCGGGCAGCACGGAGACGCAGGACGTGCTGTCGATCAACACCACGCTGACGGATCTGCTCGGCGTGGGCGACCCGACCCGGCTGGACACGGCGCAGACCTGGCGCCCCAGGGCGGGACGGAACCGGCTGCGCGTGCCGATCGGCCTGGGCTCCGACGGGCGCGTGGTCGAGCTGGACATCAAGGAGTCCGCCCAGGGCGGCATGGGACCGCACGGCCTGGTCATCGGCGCCACCGGCTCCGGCAAGAGCGAGCTGCTGCGCACGCTCGTGCTCGGCCTGGCGATCACGCACTCCTCGGAGACGCTCAACTTCGTGCTGGTCGACTTCAAGGGTGGCGCGACGTTCCTGGGGCTCGAGGGGCTCTCGCACGTCTCCGCGGTCATCACCAACCTCGAGGACGAGCTGCCTCTGGTCGACCGCATGCACGACGCGCTGCACGGCGAGATGGTGCGGCGCCAGGAGCTGCTGCGGTCCGCGGGCAACTACGCCTCGCTGCGCGACTACGAGCGCGCCCGCGAGCAGGGCGCGCCGCTGGCGCCGATGCCGACCCTGTTCGTCGTCCTGGACGAGTTCAGCGAGCTGCTGTCGGCCAAGCCGGAGTTCATCGAACTGTTCGTGATGATCGGCCGGCTGGGCCGGTCGCTCGGCGTGCACCTGCTGCTGGCCTCGCAACGGCTGGAGGAGGGCCGGCTGCGCGGCCTGGACACGCACCTGTCCTACCGGGTCGGCCTGCGTACCTTCTCGGCGATGGAGTCGCGGGTGGTCCTGGGCGTGGCCGACGCCTACGAGCTGCCCTCCGCGCCGGGCAACGGCTACCTGAAGTTCGAGACCACCGCCATGACCCGCTTCAAGGCCGCCTACGTCTCCGGCCCGTACCAGGCCGACCCGCGCTCGGCCTCCTCCGCCGCGGGCGGCGCCCCCATCCCCGAGGTGGTGGAGTACGGCACGGCCTACCAGCCCGTGCCCCAGCCCGCCGAGCTGCCGGGTGAGTCCACGGTCGACGTCCAGGACAAGGGGCCGCAGATCAGCCTGCTCGACCTGGTGGTCGGCCGGCTCAAGGACCGGGGGCCGTCGGCTCACCGGATCTGGCTGCCGCCGCTGGGCGAGCCGCCTACGCTGCTGCACCTGCTGCCGCCGCTGTCGGTCACGCCCGAGCTGGGCCTGACGACCGCGGCCTGGCCGGGGCGCGGGCGGCTGCAGGCGGTCGTGGGCATCATCGACAAGCCGTTCGAGCAGCGCCGTGACCCGTTCTGGCTGGACCTGTCCGGCGCCGCCGGACACGTCGGCCTCGCGGGCGGCACGCAGAGCGGCAAGAGCACCGTGCTGCGGACGCTGATCTCCAGCATGGCGCTCACCCACACCCCGCGCCAGGTGCAGTTCTACTGCCTGGACTTCGGTGGTGGCGCGCTCGGGTCGCTCGACGGGCTCCCCCACGTCGGCGGCGTGGCCTCGCGCCTGGACGGCGACCGCGTCCGCCGGATGGTGGCCGAGGTCGCCGGCATCCTCAAGGACCGCGAACGCCGCTTCGGCGAGCAGGGCGTCGACTCGATGCCGACCTACCGCAAGATGATGGCCGACGGCCAGATCGAGGGCGACGGCTGGGGCGACATCTTCCTGGTCGTGGACGGCTGGCTGACGATCCGCCAGGAGTTCGATCAGCTCGAGCCGATCATCACCGACCTGGCCGCGCGCGGCCTGGGCTACGGCATCCACGTGGTGGCCGCGACCAACAAGTGGTCGGAGTTCCGCCCCGGCATCCGCGACCTGTTCGGCACCAGGATCGAGCTCAAGCTCGGTGACGCCTACGAGTCCGAGGTCAACCGCAAGGCCGCGATGGCCGTGCCCGAGGGCGTGCCGGGACGCGGGCTCACCAAGGACGGGATGCACTTCCTGTCCGCGCTGCCCAGGATCGACGGCGTGCAGGAGACCGAGGACCTGGCGGCCGGCGTGCGGACCATGGTCGAGGCCGTGCGGGGTGCCTGGCAGGGTCCGTCCGCGCCGGGGATCCGGTTGCTGCCGGCCGTACTGCCCGCGGAGACGCTGCCGGGGCCGGAGGAGACGGGGCCCAAGCGGATCCCCATCGGCATCGACGAGCAGGCGCTTGAGCCGGTGCTGCTCGACTTCGACGCCGACCCGCACTTCATCGTCGTGGGCGACACCGAGAGCGGGAAGTCGAACCTGCTGCGGCTGATCAGCGAGGGCATCGTGGCGCGGATGCCGCCGCGGGACGCGATGATGATCGTCATCGACTACCGCAGGTCGCTGCTGGACAGCGCGGTCACCGAGCACCGCATCGGCTACGCGGCCTCCAGCACGGCGGCCGCGGAACTGATCGAGAACGCCAAGGAGGCGCTGCTCAAGCGGCTGCCACCGGCCGACCTGACGCCCGAACAGCTCAGGTCGCGCAGCTGGTGGCAGGGCTCGGACCTGTACATCGTGGTCGACGACTACGACCTGGTGGCCACCTCCAACAACCCGCTGGCGCCGCTGGCCGACCTGCTGCCTCAGGCCCGCGACATCGGGCTGCACCTGGTGATGGCGCGCCAGATGGGTGGTATCGGCCGGGCCATGTTCGACCCGGTCATCACCAAGATCAAGGACATGGCCAGCCCGGCCGTGGTCCTGTCGGGCAACAAGGACGAGGGCTTCGTCTTCGGCAACATCCGCCCGCATCCGCTCCCGGTGGGCCGCGGGTATCACGTCGATCGGAGGTTCGGCAACCGCCTCGTCCAGACGGCGTTCATGCCGATCCCGCAGCCGGAGGAGTGACAGGTGCTCGAGCTGCCCACCACGGTCAAGTTCGCGTTCGCACTCACGGGCCATCCGCTGCCCGACGTCGATCCCCGGGATCTGCTCGCGTCGGGCCGCCGGTTGATCTCCTTCGCCGACACCATCGACCGCCACAACGGGCGGGCGGACGGTGCGGCCGAGGGGGTCCTGGCGGCCAACGCGGGTGACGGCGTGACGGCCATGCACGACCGATTGGTGTCCCAGGACGGCACCTCGGCGCAGGCCCAGGACACCAAGCAGGCGACGCTGTTGCTGGCGGCGGGTGAGGTCTCCGCCAGCGTCCCGATCGCCGCCTTCATCGCCACGTCCGTCTGGGCCGGCTACAAGCTGGTGCGGTGGTTGTGGAGCTCAGGGAAGTTCGGCGCGGCCGGGTGGTGGATGGCCGAGCGGGGCATCAGGCTGATCGGCGCGCTGCTGAAGTTGCTGTGGCGGCTGACGCTCAACGCGCTGAAGTGGATCGGGCGGATGATCTTCAAACGGGCGGAGATCAAGCTGGAGAAGCAGGCCGCGGCGCTGGAGAAGGAGGCCGCGGCGAAGGCGGCCAAGGAGGCGGCCAGGCCGCTGTCCGAGACCGCTCCGAAGCCGCTGCCCACGCGATGGGAGCTGATGCAGAAAGCCATGGATTCCCCGGGCAGCAAGGAGGGCAGGAAGGCTCAGCGCATCCTCGATCTCTGGGACGAGACCGGGCGGCGGCCCGACGCCGGCCCGTAGTCAGATCTGTCGGATGATCTCGGACTCCGCCGCGTGGTGCACATCGGACATCTTGCCGACCTTGCCCGAGGAGCCCCGGTACTCCTCGGCGAGTTCGGCGCACCGCTCGAACAGGCGGCGTTTCAGTGACGTGTCCAGGTCGCCGAGCGTGGCACCCAGCAGGCCGTGTCCCCAGATGTCGCCCAGGCCGCTGAGATCCGTCCTCAGGGCCGTGACGTCCTCGTCCAAATCGTCGGCGGCCCCCGAGAGCCCGCTGGACGCGCCATGAAGGCTCGAATGGGACACTATGCTCTCGGAGCTCTTATTCCACGCGTGCCTCACAAGTAACATCAATATCGTCTTTTCCGTCAACAGGCCAGAAAGAGGTTGCCGGTGGCAGGGGTGGAGTGGAGCCAGAAGGCACTCAAGGACCTCCAGGAGTCGGTTCACGACCGGGCCATCGACCTCGTCAAGCTCAAGGGCGGCAAGCCGGCCGACAACTGGGACAGCCAGGCCACCAGTGACTTCGGCGGCGACATCCCCGCCAAGCGCCCCGAATCCAAGATCTTCGGCAAGCTGCCCAACTCGGAGGGCATGAGCGGCGCCGTGGAGAGCGTGGAGAACAAGATGGGCGAGGAACTGGGCACCGCCAAGAGCCGCCTCGACGGCGTGGAACGCGCGCTGGACGACGTCATCAAGAACGTGACGAATGCCAACTCCGCCTCCGGCGGAAAGGGCGAGTGATGGCCGACCGCGCCGCGATAGCCGCACTCAAGGACGGCGAGAAGTTCACCGCGCTCATGGACAAGGTCGACGGCAACCCGGCCGAGATCCGGCGCATCGCCCAGCGCTGGCGCAACGCCGGCAACGACGCCCTGGGCAACATGAACCGCCTGGAGGGCGGTGTGACCAAGGTCGACAAGGGCTGGAGCGGCGAGTCGGCCGACGCGTTCGTGGCCTACATGACCAAGTACGGCACGGCGGGCACCGCGCTCAACAACGCCCTCGTCGACTGCGCCATGTCGCTGGACGACGCGGCCAGGGCGCTGGAGAAGGCCAAGGGGCTCGTCGACGGGGCCGGCAACGACCTGCTCACGGACGTCGCCACCATCAGGGCGCGCTACAAGGGCAAGGAATCCGACGACCCGAAGGTCAACGTCGACGACGAGATCTCCAAGACGGTCAACTCGTACGTCGGGACGGCCCAGCCGTACGTGGATACTGCCGACACGGCGCTGTCGACGGCGATGAAGGCCATCAACAAGCGCTTCGGCGAGGAGAAACTGCTCTTCGAGGACATCCCGAAGGCAGGCGACCAGACCTGGGCCGACCCGAACCACAAGGTGCACTGGGTGGCCACGCCGCCGAAGGACTCCACGGGCGGGACCGAGTCGGCCTCCGCCGACGGCGGCAGCGGCAATTCGGACGGCGGCGGGACGGGCTCCTACGACTACACGGGGACCTCCTCGGGCGGCACGACACCGCAGCCCAAGGAGAAGATCGTCGACTGGATCAAGCAGGCCATCACGATCATGAAGTCGCCGGAGATGAAGGATGCGCTGGCCAAACGCGGCATCAACGTCGACGACCTCGACCCGAACGACCCCAAGGACATCGAGCGCATCTGGACCGTGATCTACCACGAGTCCGGCGGCAACCCGAGTGCCATCAACAACTGGGACATCAACGCCCAGAACGGCGTGCCGTCGCAGGGGCTGATGCAGACGATCCCGCCCACGTTCGATGCCAACTCCCTGCCCGGGCACAAGCAGATCCTCGACCCGGTGGACAACATCATCGCCGGGGTCCTGTACACCTACAAGCGCTACGGGGACATGGCGCACCACCCTGGCATCTACTCCATCGAGCACGGCGGCGGCTACCGCCCCTACTGAGACGGGAAAGGCGGCCGGGGAACTCCCCGGCCGCCTTTTGCGCTATCGCTGGATCAACCGCAGTTACCCCAGGCCGAGACGGTGGCGCTGGAACCAGCGCTACCGGCGAACCTCACACACTTGCCCTTGGCGACGAGCTTCACCGGACCGGCGTACCACTCGTAATTGCCGCTGTCGGTCCTGCTCTCGCCGCCCTGCACTTCGAGCCTGGCGCTGACGGGGGTGGACTTGCCCACGTCGTCGCCGGACTTCAGCGTGACCACGCAGTTCTCGCCCGTACCGCTGTTGTACAGCTGATAGACGGTGCCACCCTCTACAGGCTGCTGGCGCTGGACGTAAAATCCGGAGCCGCACACCTGAGTGGGGGTGTACTTCTGCGCCGGGGCGGGCGCCTGCGTCGGCTTCGGCTGCTCAGTGGTCCTCGTGGGAGTTGGCTTGGGCTCTTCCGGCTTCTGCGTCTGGGTCGGCTTCTCCGTGGGCTTGTCCGTGGGCTTGTCCGTGGGCTTGTCCGATGGCCTGCCCTCGGTGGGGGACGGCGTGGGGGTCGCGGACTGAGGCTGGGTCGGGCTCGTGGTGGGGGTTCCCTCCGGCGAGGGCTCGACCGTCTTGGTGACCGTGGCCGTGGGAGTCGGCTTCTGGTCGTCCTGGTTGTCCTTCGGCTTGTCGGTCGGCTTGCCGTGCCCGCGCCTGTCATTGGTGGGCGTCGCCTGGACGGTCACGGTCGCCGGCTGGGTGGGCACGACCACCGGCTGCGTCGGCACCGGCGTCGGGACCTGCGTCAGCACCGGCACGTTCGAGGGCGGCAGGCTGGAGTCCGTCGGCAGGACCAGCGGCACCACCCCGTCGTCGTCCGGGCTGGGCGTGGCCGCCCAGGGCGCGGTCACGACCACCTGCGGCTGCTGCGGCTGCTGGGTCGTGCCCGGCTGGGCCGCCTGGGTCGGCTGGCCGTTCTGCGGCACGCCGACCGTCCCGTCCGAGGAGGTCGCCCCGGAGCCGGCGCTCGGCTTGGAGGCCGCGGCCTGCTCGGCGACGGTGGTCAGGTGGACCGTCGAGTAGCGACTGGCGCCCCACAGGCCGAGGCCCGACACCAGCGCCACCGCGGCCACGCCGGCCACCAGGCCGATCGGGAACGGCTTCTTCTTCGCCGCCGCGGTGGTCTGGCCCTGCAGCGTGTTCGGCGGCGTCCAGTTCTGCTGCGGCTGCGCCTGCGGGGCGCCCGGCGGCGGTCCCCACATCTGCTGCGTCGGCTGCTGCGGGATCGCCTGGGGCAGCGGCACCGGCATCGCGACCGGGACGCCCTCGATCGGCACGCCCTCGATCGGCTCGCCCTGCGGCGGCACGGGCATGACCGACTGCATCGCCGGTGCCTTGTCGCCGAGCAGGCGCAGCAGCGCGGTGTAGGCGGTCGGCCTGCCGGCCACGTCCTTGGCCAGCGCCGTCGCCACGACCTCGCGCAGCTGCTGGGGCAGCGCACCGAGTTCGGGCTCGGCGTTCAGCACGGCCTCGGGGTTCTGGTCGAACGGCGCGGCGCCGGTCCCCGCGAACACCACGGTCGCGGCCCAGGCGAAGACGTCGGCATAGGGCCCGTACTGCAACCCGGCGACCTGTTCGGGCGCCTGGTAGGCCACCTCGCCGACGGGGTCGCCCATCTCGAAGTCGGTTACTCGCGGCCCGTCGGCCGTGAGGATGACGTTGCGCGGGGTCAGCCCCCGGTGTGCGAGCCCGGCCAGGTGGATGGCGGTCAGCGCGGTCAGTGTCCCGACGGCCACGCGCTCGAGCGCGTCGCCGTCCAGTGGTCCCTCGTGCTCGACTACCTCGGCAAGCGAGCGGCCTTCGACGTTCTCCCTGACGATGTACGGCACGCCGTCCGCGATCCCCGCGTCGATCGTGCGCGCCACGTAGGCGCTCGATACCCGCTTGACGCTCTTGAGCCGCGGCACGAACTCAGGGTCGGCGCCGGGGACGGTCTTGATCGCCACGACGTCGGAGTCCGCGGACTCCTTACCCAGGTAGACGGTGCCACGGGGGCCATCACCGAGCCGGCCGACGATGTCATAATCGCCCATGCGCCGGGCGTGCTCCGGCTGCGAAGAGTCCTTCTCCGCCATGAATGTCCTTCCAACAGAGCACCATGATCGAGGGACACTTTAGCCAAATACGCCCCATACGCATCAGGGGTTTCGGTTACGATCTATGACATTTCACCGTCAATTCGCCCTACTGGCACGCCAGCCCCTTTTTCTCCCCAATGGGACGACTCGGGACGCCGCGACAAGCAGCCCGGTGAGCAGCAGCGCGCCCCCGGCGACGGCTCCGGCGACGTTCATCGCGCGGGTGTCGGGCGGGGGCACCTTCCGGATGGCGGTGGCCGGCAGCGGCGGCTGCGCGGGCGGGGCCACGGCTACCTGCTCGGACGGCAGGATCGCGGTCACGGCCAGCAGCGGGTTCACCATGCCGGCCCCGGTGCCCTTGCCAAGCTCGCCGTCGGCGGTAGCGATGATGCGCTGCCGTACCCTGACCTGGTCCAGCCGGGGGAAGCGGGAGCGCACCAGGGCGGCCACCCCCGCCACGTACGGCGTGGCGAAGCTGGTGCCCTTCAGCCCGCTGGCGTAGGCCTTGCGCGGCCACGTCGAGATGATGTCCTGCCCCGGGCCGAGCACCGAGACGGTGGAGTCCACGTTGGAGAAGTCGGACCGCTTGCCGTCGGGGTTGGCCGAGCCGACGGACAGCACGCCGTCGTAGGAGGCCGGGTAGGCGGGGCCCTCGTTGCTGTTCTCGCTGTTGCCCGCCGCCGCGACGATGACGACGTCCTTCCACAGCGCGTATTTGACCGCGTCGCGCAGGTCCGGCTGGTCGGAGGCCTGGATGGAGACGTTGATGACGCGGGCGCCCAGGTCGGCGGCGGTCCTGATCGCCTTGGCGAGCAGGGCCACGTCGCCGGTGTCCTCGTTGGACTGCTTGATGGACAGCAGCCTGACGCCCGGCGCCACGCCGTAGAACGCCGACCCCTTGATGTACTGCCCCGCCAGGATCCCCGCCACCGCGGTGCCGTGTCCCACGCAGTCGCGGAACGTGGTGTTGGTCAGATCGGCCTTGCCCGCCAGCCGGATCTGCGGATGGTTCTGGTCGACGCCGCTGTCGATCACCGCGACGGTGACGCCCTCACCCCGGGTCAGCGGCCAGACGCGCTTGATGTCGAGCCTGCGCTGCGCCCACGACTCGGCCATCGTGTAGTGCCCGATGGGCGGATTGCAGTCGGGTTCCGCCCTGGCCTGCGCCGGAACGATCCCCCCGGAGCCAAGCGCCAGCACACCCGCCAGAACGCCTCGACCGATCATGCCGCCAGAGCCTACTAAACCCCCATAAACCCCAACCCCCGAACAACCCCAGAGGTCACGGCACGCCAGGGCGAGGAAGAATCGCAGCGCAAAGTACGGCGGGCCAGAAAAACGCGACGCACCGCGACAGCGCATCTACACGGCAGGCCGGAAAAGCGTGACGCGCCCCGCGCCGGGGTCGGCGAGGAGGCGTGCGGTGGTTGTCCGGCGCAAAGATACGGCGGGCCAGGGGGCCGTGGCGCCGGGGTCGGCGAGGAGAAGCGCGGCGATTGTCCGGCGCGCAGGTACGGCAGGCCAGGGGGCCGTGGCGCCGGGGTGACGAAGCGCCGTGACGGCGGGCAAGCGTCATCGACTCGCCGCAAGCGCCGGGCACGGGCCCTCGGCCGGAGTACGGCGGGCGGCCGTTCTCGGCGGCCCGCCGTACAACAGCAGGATGTAGTGGGAGTACGGCGGGCGGCCGTTCGCGGCGGCCCGCCGTACAGCAGGATGTAGTTATCGCGTGGCGGATTCGATGTTGCCGCGGTAGGTGTTGATGACGCGCGCCGCCTCCTGGAGTTCCTCGGTCATGCGCTGGAAGGCGGTCCGGTAGTTCTGCCAGGCGCCGTTGAAGCGCTCGGCCCCCGGCCCCGTCCACGCGGTGCCGACCTTGGCGGCCTCCCTGTCGAGCGCCGTCATCGTGGTGCGGACCGCCTCCGACTGCTGGGTGAACTGGGTGGCCATCAGCTGCATTTCACCGGGGTCGCCACCGAGCAGGCTCTGGCTCATGCATACCTCCAAGACCGACGTGAGATCGACGTGAGAGCGACCTCACCATAGGCATCGCAGGGGCCCATCGCCTCCGGTTATGCCGAGCGGCTATGGTCTTCCAGAGGATTATTCGGATCAAAGGGATGCCATGCGCGAGGTTGTGGTGACCGGCGGCGGCACCGGGATCGGATACGCGATCGCCGCGGCGTTCGTCTCGCTGGGTGACCGGGTCACGATCACCGGCCGCCGCGAGCACGTGCTCAAGGAGGCCGCAGGCCGCCTGGGCGCCTCCTACGTCGCCTTCGACGCCGCCCGCCCGGTGGCCGTCAAGGAGGCGCTCGACGAGCTGCCCGTCCGGGTGGACGTGCTGGTCAACAACGCCGGCGGCAACACCAACCTGGATCGGCAGCAGGCGCCCGAGCTGATCGACGTCGCCGAGGCCTGGTGGGCCAACCTCAACGCGAACCTGCTGTCGGCCGTGCTCGTCACGACCGCCCTGCTGCCCAGGATGCCGAAGGGCGCCAGGATCATCTCGATCGGCTCGATCGCCGCCCGCGGCACAGGTTCGGGCTCGTACGGCGCGGCCAAGGCGGCCGTCGAGTCGTGGACCGCCGACCTGGCTGCCGAGCTCGGCCCGCGTGGCATCACCGCGAACGTGGTCGCGCCCGGGATCGTGGTCGACACGGAGTTCTTCCGCGGCCGCCTGACCGAGGAGGGCATCAGGGCCCGGGTGGAGAACACCAGGAACGGCCGTCCGGGCACGCCGGCCGACGTGGCCGACACCGTGCTGTTCGTGGCCTCCAGGGGAGCGCGGCATCTCACGGGCCAGGTCATCCATCTCAACGGGGGCGCGTACCTGGGCCGCTGAGGGCAGTTGCCTAAACTCCGTTGAGTACTAGTCGAGGAAGGGTGCAAGTCGGTGCGGAAGGTTCTCATCGCCAATCGCGGCGAGATCGCGGTCAGGGTCGCCCGCGCATGCCAGGACGCGGGCATCGCCAGCGTCGCCGTCTACGCCGACCAGGACCTCGACGCCCTGCACGCCAAGGTGGCCGACGAGGCGTACGCGCTGGGCGGGCAGTCGCCCGCCGAGACCTACCTGGACATCGCCAAGCTGCTGGAGATCGCCCGGCGTTCCGGCGCCGACGCCGTCCACCCCGGCTACGGCTTCCTGGCGGAGAACGCCGACTTCGCCCAGGCCGTGATCGACGCCGGGCTGATCTGGATCGGCCCGCCGCCCGCGGCCATCGCCGCCCTCGGTGACAAGGTGCGCGCCAGGCACATCGCGCAGAAGGTGGGCGCCCCGTTGGTGGCGGGCACCAAGGACCCGGTCTCGGGCGCCGACGAGGTGGTCGCGTTCGCCGAGGAGCACGGCCTGCCGATCGCGATCAAGGCGGCCTACGGCGGCGGCGGTCGCGGCATCAAGGTGGCCAGGAGCATGGACGAGGTCGCCGACCTGTACGAATCGGCCGTGCGCGAGGCGATCGCCTCGTTCGGCCGCGGCGAGTGCTTCGTCGAGCGCTACCTCGACCGCCCGCGCCACGTGGAGACCCAGTGCCTGGCCGACACGCACGGCAACGTGGTCGTGGTCAGCACCCGCGACTGCTCGCTGCAGCGCCGCCACCAGAAGCTGGTGGAGGAGGCACCCGCGCCGTTCCTGTCGCAGGAGCAGATCGAGACGCTCTACACCAGCTCCAAGGCGATCCTGCGGGAGGCGGGCTACGTCGGCGCGGGCACCTGCGAGTTCCTTGTCGGCCAGGACGGCACGATCTCCTTCCTCGAGGTCAACACCCGCCTGCAGGTCGAGCACCCGGTCACCGAGGAGGTCGCGGGCGTCGACCTGGTGCGGGAGATGTTCAGGATCGCCGACGGCGAGGCGCTGGGCTACGACGACCCGGTGCTGCGCGGCCACTCCATCGAGTTCCGCATCAACGCCGAGGACGCGGGCCGCAACTTCCTGCCCGCGCCCGGCACGCTGACCGTCTGGCGCCCGCCCGCGGGCCCCGGTGTACGGCTCGACGCCGGGTTCGAGGCGGGGATGACGGTCCCGCAGACGTTCGACTCGCTGGTCGCCAAGCTGATCGTGACCGGCAGGACGCGCAGGGAGGCGCTGGAGCGCTCGCGCAGGGCGCTGGCCGAGTTCGAGATCGACGGCATGCCCACCGTGCTGCCCTTCCACCGGGTGATCGTGGAGGACCCGGCGTTCACCGCCGAGCCGTTCTCCATCCACACCCGGTGGATAGAGACCGAGTTCGACAACCGGATCCCGCCCTATGCGGGCGAGGTCGCCGTGGAGGAGCCCGCCGCCAGACAGACGGTGACGGTCGAGGTCGGGGGCAAGCGCCTGGAGGTGGTCCTGCCCGAGGGCCTCGGTACGGCCGGCCGTACACCTTCCGCGAATGCCACGGCGCCCAAGCGCAGAAGCGGCGGGGCGAAGAAGGCGGCGGCGGGCGGCGACGCGCTCGTCAGCCCGATGCAGGGCACGATCGTCAAGGTCGTGGCCTCCGACGGCGACGTCGTGTCCGAGGGCGACACCGTGGTGGTGCTCGAGGCCATGAAGATGGAGCAGCCGCTGGCCGCGCACAAGTCCGGCACCATCACCGGGCTCGACGCGACGGTCGGGCAGACGGTGACGGCGGGCGCGACGATCTGCGAGATCAAGGACGCCTGAGATCCCAGGATCTGCGAGCACGCTGCGCGCTCGCTCCGCCCGCTGAGGGTAACGTGCGCAGTGAGGAACTTTACCGATCGCCCGTTCGTCCTCATGGGCGAAGGAGGCTTGCTGCCAATGACCCATTCGCTGCGCCGAGCAGGGGCCGCGATCGCGGCTCTGATCGCCGGTCTACTCGTCGTACTTGCTGTTTCGCCCGCCGCCATGGCCGCGGCGCCGCCCGATCCCAACTCGGTGATTTCGGCCTGGAAACAGGATCGGCTCTACGTGGCGCCGGGCTCCACGCTGACCTCCGATCAGCAGGAGCAGATCAATGACGCCCTGAAGGGCGCCGACAGCAAGATCTATGCCGTGGCACTCCCCGACGGGACCGTTGACAACTCCTCTGTCGGCCCTTATATCAAGTCGCTCGGCAATGGGCTGACCCAGGCAGGGCGTCCCAGTGCGACCGTTGCCGTGCTCGACGGCACGACCTTGTTCGCCGCGTCCAGCGCGTTGAAGTCGGGTGTCGCGGGCAGGCTGGCCAACCTGTCGGTCAACGCCAACTCCGGTGACGTCGTGAAGGGCATGCAGGACTTCGTCAAGCGCGTCGACCTGGCGGTCGACGGCAAGCGCGCGGCGCTGGAGTCCGGCAGCAAGGCCGGCGGTGGCGGCGGCACCGGCGTGCTGCTCGGCCTGGGCGCGCTGGTCCTGGTCGGCGGCGGCGGATACTTCCTGTACTCGCGCAACAAGAAGAAGCAGCGGGCCATCCAGCAGGCCAAGGACCTGGCCGCGGTCAAGCAGACCGTGGAGGAGGACGTCACCAAGTTCGGTGAGGAGATCACCGCGCTCGACACCGACGTCCAGCTCACCGGCCAGGGCGGCCAGCACATCACCGAGTGGCAGCAGGCCCTCGACTCCTACGACAAGGCCAAGACGCAGCTGGCCGCGGTGCAGCGGGCCGAGCAGGTCCGCGACGTCACGCAGACGCTGGAGGACGGCCGCTACGCGCTGGCCGTGGTGAAGGCCAAGGTCGGCAACCTGCCGATCCCCGAGCGGCGCGCCCCCTGCTTCTTCAACCCGCAGCACGGCCCGTCGGTGCGCGACGTGCGCTGGGCCCCGCCCGGCGGCGCGGTGCGCGACGTGCCGGCCTGCGCGGCCGACGCCGAGGCGGTCGAGCGCGGCTTCGACCCGCAGATGCGCGAGGTCATGGTCGACGGCCAGCGCCGCCCGTACTACGACGCGGGCCCGGCCTACCAGCCCTACGCCTACGGCTACTACGGCGGCTTCGGCGACGTCATGACCGGCATGTTCATCGGCACGCTGCTGGGCAGCTCGTTCGGCGGCTGGGGCTGGGGCGGCGGCGGCTACGGGGCCGGCTACGCCGAGGGCTTCCAGGACGGCGGCGGCGGTGACGGCGGCGGCTTCGGTGACTTCGGCGGCGGCGGAGGCGACGGCGGCGGCTGGGGCGACTTCGGTGGCGGCGGAGGCGACTTCGGCGGCGGAGACTTCGGCGGCGGCGACTGGTAAGCAAGCCAGAAAAGGCGGGCGCGTTCCCTTCGGGGAGCGCGCCCGCCGCGCTTTCAGATGCCGATGGCGGCTTCCGGCTGCATGAGGCGGCGGGCGGCCTCGGTGATCGAACCCGACAGCGACGGGTAGACGGCGAAGGTGTGGGCCAGCTGGTCGACCGTCAGGCGCTGCTGCACGGCCACGGACACGGCCAGGATCAGCTCAGAGGCCCGCGGCGCCACCACCACGCCGCCGAGCACGATGCCGGTGTGCGGGCGGCAGAACAGCTTGACGAAGCCGTCGTTGAAGCCCTGCATCTTGGCCCGGGCGTTGGTGGCCAGCGGCAGCTTGACCACGTTGGCCTCGATCTCGCCGGACTCGATGGCCTGCTGCGCCACGCCGACCGCGGCGATCTCCGGGTCGGTGAAGATGTTGGAGGCGACCGTCGCCAGCCGCAGCGGCTGGACGGCCTCGCCGAGCGCGTGCCAGACCGCGATGCGGCCCTGCATGGCCGCGACCGAGGCGAGCATCAGCACGCCGGTGCAGTCGCCGGCGGCGTAGACGCCGGGCGCGGAGGTGCGCGAGACCTTGTCGACCTTGATGAAGCCGGCCCTGTCGAGCTGGACCCCGGCCTCCTCCAGGCCGATGCCGGCGGTGTTGGGCACCATGCCGACCGTCATCAGCGCGTGGGAGCCCTCGGCCACCCGGCCGTCCTCCAGCGTGACCAGCACGCCCTTCTCGGTGCGGGTGACGGACGCGGCGCGCGAGCGGCCCATGACGTTCATGCCGCGGCGGCGGTAGACCTCTTCGAGCACCTCGGCGCCGTCGGCGTCCTCGTTGGGCATCATGCGGTCGCGGCTGGACACCAGCGTGACCTCGGCGCCGAGCGACCGGTAGGCGCCGGCGAACTCCGCGCCGGTCACGCCCGACCCGACCACGATCAGGTGCTCGGGCAGCTCGTCCAGGTCGTACAGCTGGCGCCAGGTGAGGATCCGCTCGCCGTCCGGCTCGCAGCCCTTGAGGATGCGCGGTGTCGCGCCGGTGGCCAGCAGCACGACGTCGGCCCTGATCGTACGGTCGCCCGCCTTGACCACCTGGGGGTCGACCAGCCGCCCGTGAGCCTTGATGATCTCCACGCCCTCGGCGGACACCCGGGTCGCGATGTCGGCGGACTGCGCCTGGGCCAGCTCCTTGACCCGCTTGTTGACCAGGGGCAGGTCGACGGTCGCCACGCCGACGTCGCGGTCCTCGCCGCCGGTGAACGACACGCCGAGCGAGGACGCGTCCAGCAGAGCCTGCTTGCGGACCGAGGTCGCGATCAGGGTCTTGGAGGGCACGCAGTCGGTCAGGACGCAGGCGCCTCCCGGCCCGTCCTGCTCGACCATCGTGACCTCGGCGCCCAGCTGTGCGGCGACCAGGGCCGCCTCGTAGCCGCCCGGTCCGCCGCCAATGATCACGATCCTAGTCACGTGTCCTATTGTCCCGCATGGTTCACCGTGCCGACGAACGGGTCGCGCTACGCTTGTCTGCTGTGCCTGTCTACGCCGCATACGGCAGCAACATGGATCCCGAGCAGATGGCCATGCGCGCGCCGCACTCGCCGGTGCGCGGTGTCGGCTGGCTGCCGCGCTGGCGGTTGACCTTCGGCGGTGAGGGCCGCCTGTCCACGATCGTCGAGGATGCCGCCGAGCACGTGTTCGTCGTCCTGTACGACGTGCCCGAGTTCGACGAGACCTCGCTCGACCAGTGGGAGGGTGCGGCCCGCGGCGTCTATCACAAGATCCGGCTGCGGGTGCAGACGCTCGAGGGCGAGCAGGTGGCCTGGTGCTACGTGCTCGACGGCTACGAGGGCGGGCTGCCCTCCGCGCGCTACCTCGGCATCCTGGCCGACGCCGCGGAGCGCGCGGGAGCTCCTGCCGACTACGTGAAGGCGATGCGGGAACGCCCCTGCGAACCTAGCTGAGCGGCTGGTCCTTGGTCTCCTTCAGCGCGAAGATGTAGACCAGCGTCGAGACCAGCGCCAGCGCGGACATGTACCACGGGAAGGCGCCCGGGTTCTTGGCCTCGATGAACGCCGTGCCGATCAGCGGCGCGGTGCCGCCGAAGAGTCCCACGGTCAGCGAGTACGGGAAGCCGGCGCCGGAGGCCCGAACCCGGGTCGGGAACGACTCGGAGTTGACCGCCGCGGAGATCGCCGTGAAGCCGCTCAGGAAGAGCATGCCGATGCACTGGATGATCAGCAGGCTGGCGAAGGAGTTCGACAGGAGGCCCAGCAGCGGCACGGGGAGCAGGGTGAACCCGAGGCCGAAGGTGATCAGGACCGGCTTGCGGCCGATCCGGTCCGACAGGATGCCCACCAGCGGCTGCAGGACCATGAAGAACAGTAGCGAGATCGTGCCGATCAGCAGCGAGTCCGCCTTGGGGAACTTTACGGTGATCTGCGCGTAGGTCGGCAGGAAGCTGGTCCAGGTGTAGTAGGCGACGGTGCCCGCGATCGTGATGCCGATGATGAGCAGCGCCTGCCTGGGGTAATGGCGGAAGAAGTCGAAGAGCCTGGGACGCTCGGCCTCGCCCTTCTGGATCTCCCCGGCCACGTGGGACGTCTCGTCGGCGCCCTTGCGGATCCACAGGCCGACCACGCTGATCACCGCGCCGACCACGAACGGGATGCGCCAGCCGTAGGAGTTCATGTCCGCCTCGACCAGCGTGCTCGCCAGCACAGCGGCCAGGCCCGAAGCGAGGAGCTGGCCGATGGTCGTGCTGACGTACTGGAAGCTGGAGAACAGGCCGCGGCGCCCGGGCGGCGCCGACTCCACCAGGAACGTGGTCGCGGCCGCGAACTCACCGCCGACGGAAAGACCCTGGATCAGCCGGGCGACCACCAAGACGATCGGCCCGAAGACGCCCGCCGCCGCGTACGTCGGCGTGACGGCCAGCAACAGCGAGCCCACGCCCATCAAGATGATCGTGAACGTCATCGCCGACTTGCGGCCGAAACGGTCGGCGAACGCGCCGACCACCAGACCGCCCAGCGGACGCATGACGAAACCGACCGCGAACACGACGTAGGTCGCCAGCAGCGGGACGAGATCGTTGTTCGCCGACTTCGGGAAGACCTGGGTGGCGAGGGTGGTGGCCAGGAACGTGTAGGTGTACCAGTCGAACCACTCGACGACGTTGCCGACGCTGGCCGCCATGAGCTGGCGGACGCGGCTTCGTGGGATTTCGACAGGAGTGGATGCAAGGGGAGGGCTGGCCACAGGGGGGCTCCTTTGCCATAGGTGCGGTGATGGCTTACTGTGCAGGCAACAAGTTGAAACAGTCAAACATCCAGAAATATCTTTACATTTCCGACATGTAAGCGGTTTGAGGTGGATGTTCTAGACCAACGGCTGGTAGCCGCACTTCAGGTGAACCCGCGCGCCTCGTGGGGCGACATCGGCCGCGCCATCGGCGAGCACGAGCGGACGGTCGCCCGCCGTCTGCAGCGCCTGATCGCCGACGGCCAGTTGCGGGTCACCGCCATCCACGACGACCTGCGCACGGGCCACGGCCGCCCGGTCCACCTCCACGTGCAGGTACGGCCGGGCAGCACCGCCGGCGTGGCCGAGGCGCTGGCCCGGCGGCCCGACACGCGCTCCGTCTACGCGGTGACCGGCGCGGCAGACCTGGCCTGCGAGCTGGTCGCCCCGACCAGGGAAGCGATGCACGACATCCTGACCGCGCAGGTCAGCGCGATCGACGGCGTCCTGCAGACGCGAACGCAGGTGGTGTTGCACACCTTCCGCACGGTCGCCGAGTGGCACGCTCCCTTCCTCACCGACGCCGAGGTGAAGGAGCTCCGGCCGGAGCCGCCCTGCGAGGAGCCGCAGGACCAGGACGTGCTGTCGCCCCTGGAACAGGAGATCGCCGACCTGCTGGCCGAGGACGGCCGGATGGGCTTCACCGCGATCGCCGAGCGGCTGGACATCTCGGTCCCGACCGCGCGCAAGCGGGTCGCCTCGCTGCTCGACCGGCACCTGATCCTGCCGCGGGCCGAGATGGAGCCGGTGCTGCTCGGGCTGGAGGTCGACGCCATCCTGTGGCTGGCCGTACGGCCGCACGGCCTGGACCGGGTGGGCACCACGCTGGCCACCCATCCCGGCGTCCGCTACTGCGCGGCCACCTCCGGCACCCACTCCGTGATCGTCCAGGTGACGGTCGCGCACGAGGCCGAGCTCTACCGCTTCCTGACCGCGGTCGTCGGACCGCTCGACGACGTCACCGACGTCGACGTCACATTGATCACCCGGGCCTACAAGCGCGGCTTCCTGCGCAAGTCGGGCCTGCTGACCCTGGAGAAGGTGCCATGACTCCTGCCGAACAAGAAGTCGCCGAGCTCTGCGTCGAGCTGATCAAGGTCGACAGCAGCAACTACGGCGACGGCAGCGGCCCGGGCGAGCGCGCCGCCGCCGAGGTCGTCATGGCCCGGCTGGCCGAGGTCGGCATCGAGCCCACCTACATCGAGAGCGAGCCCGGCCGCGGCAACGTGATCACCCGGGTCGAGGGCAGCGACCCGTCGCTTCCCGCCCTGCTCGTGCACGGGCACCTCGACGTCGTCCCGGCCAACGCCGCCGACTGGTCGGTGGACCCGTTCGCCGGGGAGGTGCGCGACGGCTACATCTGGGGCCGGGGCGCGGTGGACATGAAGGACATGGACGCGATGATGCTGGCCGTACTCCGGCAGCTGAAGCGTGACGGGCGCAAGCCCAGGCGCGACCTCGTCTTCGCCTGGGTCGCCGACGAGGAGGCGGGCGGCGTCTACGGCGCCAAGCACCTGACGGCCCACCACCCGGAGCTGTTCGAGGGCGTGACCGAGGCGATCAGCGAGGTCGGTGGCTACTCGCTGGAGGTGGACCCGTCGCTGCGGCTCTACCTCATCGAGACCGCGCAGAAGGGCCTGGCCTGGATGAAGCTGGTCGCCGACGGCAGGGCGGGGCACGGCTCGATGCTCAACGTCGACAACGCCGTGACCGAGGTGGCCAAGGCGGTGGCGCGCATCGGCGCGCACGAATGGCCGCTGACCTACACCCCGACGGTGCGGACCTTCCTCACCGAGGTCGCCGACGCCTTCGGCATCCCCTTCGACCCCGAGGACCCGCAGGCCGTCCTGGACAGGATCGGGCCGCTGGTCCGCTTCGTCGGGGCGACGCTGCGTAACACGACCAACCCGACCCAGCTCGAGGCGGGCTACAAGGCCAACGTGATCCCCGGGCAGGCCGCCGCGGTCGTCGACGGGCGCTTCCTGCCCGGCCACGAGGAGGAGTTCTTCAAGACCATCGACTCGCTGCTGGGCGAGCGGGTCAGGCGCGAGTTCGTGCACCACGACATCGCGCTGGAGACCTCCTTCGACGGGGCGCTGGTGGAGTCCATGATCGCGGCGCTGAAGGCGGAGGACCCGACCGCGCGGGCCGTGCCGTACTGCATGTCGGGCGGCACCGACAACAAGACCTTCTTCGCCGACCTGGGCGTGCGCGGTTTCGGCTTCGTGCCGCTGCGCCTGCCCAAGGACATGGACTTCGCGGCCATGTTCCACGGCGTGGACGAGCGCGTCCCCGTCGAGGCCCTCCAGTTCGGTGTGAGGGTCCTCGACAGGCTGCTCCTAAACTACTGACGTGAGCAACGCACTAACCGCCGCCACCGGGATCGAGTCCTTCGACGTCGCGCTGGTCATGGGGTCCGGCTGGGCCCCGGCCGCCGACGCGCTGGGCGAGCCGGTGGCCGAGGTCCCCTTCGCCGACCTGCCCGGATTCGCGCCGCCCGCCGTGGCGGGACACGGCGGCAAGGTCCGCGTGGTGCGCACCGACGGCGGCAGGCACCTGCTGGTCTTCCTCGGCCGCACCCACCTGTACGAGGGCGTGGGCGTCGAGAAGGTCGTCCACGGCATCCGCACCGCGGCCGAGGCCGGCGTGCGCACGGTGGTGCTGACCAACGCCGCCGGCGGGCTGCGCCCCGAGACGCAGCACGTCGGCGATCCCGTGCTGATCAGCGACCACATCAACATGACGGGCGCCAACCCGCTGACCGGCACGCGCTTCCTCGACCTGACCGAGGTCTACTCCAAGCGGCTGCGCGCCCTGGTGCACGAGGTCGACCCGACCATCGCCGAGGGCGTCTACGTCGCCTTCCGCGGCCCCACCTACGAGACGCCGGCCGAGATCCGCATGCTGCGCACGCTCGGCGGCGACCTGATCGGCATGTCCACGGTCCTGGAGGCGATCGCCGCCCGCGAGGCCGGGATGGAGGTGCTCGGCATCTCCCTGGTCACCAACCCGGCTGCGGGCCTGTCGGACGAGCCGCTGAACCACGAGGAGGTCCTCGAGGTGGGCAGGGCGACCGCCGCACGTATGGGCGGCCTGCTCGCCAAGGTGGTCGACCGGCTGTGACCGATCTGCTCCGCCAGGCCAGGGAGTGGCTGGCCCAGGATCCCGACCCCGACACGCGGGTCGAGCTGTCCACCCTCATCGAGCACGGCGACGTGTCCGACTTCTTCGACAAGAAGCTGGAGTTCGGTACGGCAGGCCTCCGCGGCGAGCTGGGCCCGGGCCCGAACCGGATGAACCGGGTGACCGTGATGCGGGCCGCCGCCGGGCTGGCCAAGGTCCTCGGACCCGGCAAGCACGTCGTCATCGGCTACGACGCCCGCCACAAGTCGGACGTGTTCGCCCGCGACACCGCGGCCGTGCTGACCGGGGCGGGGCTGCACGCCTCGCTGATGCCGCGCCCGCTGCCGACCCCGGTCCTGGCCTACGCGGTGCGTCACCTGGACGCCGACGCCGGGGTCATGGTGACGGCCAGCCACAACCCGCCCAGGGACAACGGCTACAAGGTCTACTGGGGCGACGGTTCCCAGATCGTGCCGCCGGTCGACGCGGAGATCTCCGCCGCCATCGACGCGGTCGGCCGGGTCGACGAGCTGCCGCTGCACGGCCCGGGCACGCTGACCGAGCTGGGCGACGGGATCGTCGACGACTACCTGGAGGCGCTGACCTCCCTGCCGCTGGGCGACGCGCGTGACCTGCGGGTGGCCTACACGCCGCTGCACGGCGTGGGCGGTGCCACGCTGATGGGGGCGTTCCTGGCTGCCGGGTTCCACAGCCCGGTCGCCGTGGCGGAGCAGCGCGACCCCGACCCCGACTTCCACACGGTCTCCTTCCCCAACCCGGAGGAGCCCGGCGCGATGGATCTCGCGCTGGCGCTCGCCGACCGGATGGAGGCCGACCTGGTGCTGGCCAACGACCCCGACGCCGACCGGTGCGCGGTGGGGGTCCGGCAGCCGGACGGCACCTGGCGCATGCTGTCCGGCGACGAGCTCGGCGGGCTGCTGGGCGAGCACGTGATCACCCACACCTCCGGCGACCGGATGGTGGCCACCACGATCGTCTCCTCCACCCTGCTCGGCAAGATCGCGGCCGCGCACGGCGTGCGGTACGGCGAGACGCTGACCGGCTTCAAGTGGATCATGCGAGCGGGTCCCGGCCTGGTCTTCGGTTACGAGGAGGCCATCGGCTACAGCGTGGGCGACGTGGTCAGGGACAAGGACGGCATCGGCGCCGCGCTGACCGTGGCCGCGATCGCGGCCACGGCCAAGCACCACGAGCGCACGCTGCTCGACCTGCTCGACGACCAGGCCAGGCGGTACGGCCTGCACGCCACGGCGCCGCTGTCGTTCCGCGTGGACGACCTGTCGCTGATCGCCGACGCCATGGCCAGGCTCCGCGCGAACCCGCCCAAGGAGCTCGGCGGGCGCGCCGTCGAGACGGCCGACGACCTGGCCAAGGGCGAGGGCGGGCTGCCGCCCACCGACGGCCTGCGCTACCGGCTGGCCGGCGGGGCCCGCGTGGTGGTGCGTCCTTCTGGCACCGAGCCCAAGCTCAAGTGCTACCTCGAGGTCGTGGTCCCGGTGACCGGGGAGGTGGCCGACGCGCGGGCGCTGGCCGTACACGACCTCGAGGCGCTCAAGGCGGACGTGAGCGCGGCGCTGGGGCTCTAGGCCAGCCTGAACTGCAGCTCGGTGTCCCAGTCGTGCAGGTCGGGGCGCTCGCGGGGGTCGGTCAGGTAGTGCTCGGTGCGGGCGACCCAGTGCTCGCCGTCGGCCTCCTCG
Organism: Nonomuraea sediminis; assembly: GCF_018531495.1. Classification (GTDB taxonomy): domain Bacteria; phylum Actinomycetota; class Actinomycetes; order Streptosporangiales; family Streptosporangiaceae; genus Nonomuraea; species Nonomuraea sediminis. Next base: position 70,387 of record NZ_JAHDTI010000004.1, on the reverse strand, counting down.
GTCATGTCCCACTTCAGGCCCTGGTCCGTGGCCCAGCGCAGCAGGTCGGCCGTGACGCCCATCAGCTGGTCGGGGTGGCCGTGGTGGAGCACGGTGGCGTAGCGGCCGGCGGGGAGCACGTCGGCGAAGTAGTCGCCCTCCGGCTCCACCGGGCTCGCCACCGGGATGCCCGCATGGACGAGCAGCCGGTCATTGGGCATGTCGATGACCTCGTAGCGGAAGAACGGCGCGCCGGCCAGGGTGACGCCGCGCTGCAAGAGCCACCCGATCATCTCTGCGATCCGGTCGCCGACCAGGCCGAACGTGGTCATCGTGATCTCGCGCTTGATCCCCAGGTAAGGGCGGTCAGGAAATTCGGTGATAGTAGGCATGTCCTCCTCCTTCAACCGTTGGTACGGAGCGCGGCCTCGAAACTCATCGGCAGCCCGAACAGCCGGAACAGATCCGGGTCGAGGTAGGTGGTCGAGCCCGTGACCAGACCGCCCCCGGTCTCGAGCGCCACCAGCGCGAACGCCCGTCCGCCCACGTACTGGCCGTACATCCCCGCGCCCACCCTGACCAGGCGCGACCCGTCGCACGGCGCGTCGGCCACGCGCACCACGGCCGCGATGGCCGCGCGTCCGTCGAGCCACCAGCCGAACGGCGGCATCGTCATCGTCGCGTCCTCGTGCAGCAACGACACCAGCAGCTCGACGTCGTGCCGCTCGAAGGCGTCCACGTACCGCCCGAGCAGTTCCTCGTCCACCTCCTGGTACGGCAGGCCGGCGGCCGGCATCGAGGCCCTGGCCCGCTGCAGGGCGCTGTTGACCGAGGCGAGGCTGGTCCCGAGCAGCCCCGCAACCTCGGCGGCCGACCAGCGCAGCACGTCGCGCAGGATGAGCGTGGCCCGCTGCCGCGGCGGCAGGTGCTGCAGCGCGGCCAGGAACGCCAGCCGTACCGACTCCTTGGCGATCGTGACGTCGGCGGGATCGTGGCCATCGGGCGAGGGCCACAGCCAGCGTTCGCCGGGCAGCGGCTCGCCCAGCGGGGAGCCGGGCTCGGCGGCGGGACCCAGGTCCATGGCGCGGGCCCGGCGTTGCGTGCCGCGCAGCATGTCGATGCAGACGTTGGTGGCGATGTGGAACAGCCACGCCCTGGCGGGACCGCGATCGGGGTCGTAGCGCGCCTGCCAGGCCTTGACCAGCGTCTCCTGCACCGCGTCCTCGGCCTCGAAGCCGGAGCCGAGCATGCGGTAGCAGTAACCGGTCAGCTCCGCGCGGTGCTCTTCGAGATCCATGGGCTCACTTCGATCTGGAGTTCGGTGACCCACTCGTCGAGATTCTCCGGGCAGTGCAGCGACACCTCCCTGGCCAGGCCGAGCGAGCGGTAGCCATTCTCCTCGATCCAGTGGGCCAGCGTCTGGAAGGTGCGGCCGACGTCGTCCATCGAGCCGTTGTGGATGATGGTCGCCGCGACCTCGATGGGCGGCAGGTCGACCACGTCGAAGTCGGTGCCGTGCGGCACCGAGACGCCGAGCCCGGCGTGCACCATGACGCTGCCGTCGTCCTCGGGCACGTAGTACGCGCAGCCGGGGCCGGTGATGGTCACGCCGGCGGCCTCCAGCCTGGCGATCAGCTCGCGGTAGAGCGGCTTGATCACCGGCCCGATGTCGGGGGCGTCGTAGCTGGCGGCGCTGCCGCTGAGCTCGGCGACCCGGGTCGGAGGGATGCGCTTGATCACCACCTCGTCGGTGTTCATGTGCCCCTCGGTCTCGATGGTCCTGAGCCTGGTCTCCACGCCGCGCAGCCTCTCCAGGTCGGCGCTGATCTGGGCCTCGAGCTGGGCGCGGCGCAGCCGTACCATGCCGTGCAGTTCCTCGGTGCTGACCTTGTCGTCGAGGATGGCGCGGACCTGCTCGAGCGTGAAGCCCAGATCCTTGATCGCGACGATGCGGTTGAGCCTGGACAGCTGGGCGGCCTGGTAGGAGCGGTAGCCGGTGACCGGGTCGACGTGCGCGGGCCGCAGCAGCCCGATCGCGTCGTAGTGGCGCAGCATGCGCACCGACACGAGTCCGAGGCGGGCAAAGTCTCCGATGCTGAACATGACCTCTCCAGATCTAGGGCCTCACACGGTGTCAGGGTCAACCCAAGTCTTGCCGATGGGCGGTTTCGTCGGTTATGTTCCCATGCAAGGCGCGACCGAACGTTCGGTAGGTACTCATGACAGACGCGAAACTGCGGATCAGGACGGCGGCGGTACTGCTGTTCGCGCGCCAGGGATACGCGGCCACCAGCATCAGGGACCTCGCCCGGGAGGTCGACATGACCAACGCCGGGATCTACCACCACGTGGCGAGCAAGGAGGCCCTGCTCGCCGAGCTCATGCGAGAGGGACACCGCGAGCTCATCGACTCCACCCGCAAGGCGCTCGTCGGCGCCGAACACCCGGCCGACCGGCTGGCGATCCTCATCACCACGCTGACCGCCGTGCACGCCCTGACTCCGATGATCACCCGGGTGATGGACGGCGAGCTCCGCTCCCTCACCCCGGGCTCCGACTCTCACGCCGAGATCATCGGCCTGCGCGACGCCTACGAGGAGTACTGGCGCGCCACGCTGGCCGACGGGGTCGACCGGGAGATCTTCCGGGTGGCCGACCAGCGGCTGACCCGGCTGGCGCTGATGTCGATGTGCACAGGCACCAGCGAGTGGTACCGGCCCTCCGGTGACTCCTCGCTGGAGCAGGTGTGCGCGGAGTTCGTGGAGATCGGGCTGGCCGCGGTCCGCTGCCCGGTCCGGCCCACGGCCGGGCTGGACCTTTCCGTGTTGCCGGACTACCCCTGGGAGCCGCCTCATGACCTATGACTCGATTCCCGACCTGCTCCGGCACGCCGCCGAGAAGTACGGCGAGCGGGAGTTCCTCCGTTTCCCCTCCGCGTCCCTGAGCTTCGCCGACGTCCATGAGCAGTCGGGACGCATGGCAGGCGCGCTGGTGGACAGGGGCGTCCGCCCGGGCGAGCGGGTGGCCGTGATGATGGACAACGTGTCCGGCTGGCCGCTGAGCTGGCTGGCGATCGTGCGGGCCGGGGCCGTCACGGTCCCGGTGAACGTCCGCTACCGGGCCGCCGACCTGGACCACGTGCTGCGCGACTCGGGCGCCGTGGCCACGCTGACGACGGCCGAGCACGCCTCCCGCATCCCCGGCACCGTGCACCTGGTCGAGGACCTCTCCGACGGCTCGCCGCCCGACCTCTCCCTGTCCCGCGAGGATCTGGCGAACTTCCAGTACACGTCGGGGACGACGGGCTTCCCCAAGGCGTGCATGCTCACCCACGACTACTGGCTCAGGAGCGCCGAGCTCACCGCCGACGTCGTACGGCTCCGCGACGACGACGTCTTGATGGTCGCCCAGGCCTTCTCCTACATGGATCCGCAGTGGATCGCGATCATGTGCATGCTGGGCGGCATCCCCCTGGTCGTGCTGCCGCGCTTCTCGGCCTCCGGGTTCTGGGCCTCGGCGCGCGAGCACGGCGCGAGCATGACCTACGTGCTCGGCACGATGCCGATGCTCATGCACAAGCAGCCCCCGCACCCGCTTGACGCCGAGAACCGGATGCGGCTGGTGCTGTGCTCGGGCATCGCCCCCGCCCTGCACCGCACGTTCGAGCAACGCTGGGGCGCGCCCTGGCGGGAGCTGTACGGCTCGACCGAGACCGGTCCCGACCTGCTCGTCTCCCCCGACGCCGACGACACCGTCGGCACGGGCGCCCTCGGGTTCCCGCCGCCCGGCAAGCAGGTGCGCGTGCTGGCCTCCGACGGGGAGGTGGGCGAGATCGTGGTACGCGGCACGCCGATGATGAACGGCTACTGGAACCACCCCGAGGCCACCGAGAACGCCTTCCGCGACGGCTGGTACCACACCGGCGACCTGGGCTTCCGCGACCCCGACGGCTACATACACCACGCCGGGCGGCTGAAGGACATGGTGCGCAGGGGCGGGGAGAACATCTCCTGCGCCGAGGTCGAGAGCGTCCTCGGCGAGCATCCGGCGGTGCTGTCCACGGCGCTGGTGCCGATCCCCGACGAGCTGTTCGGCGAACTGCCCAAGGCCTTCGTCCAGCTGCGGCCCGGGCACGCCTCCGACGCCGCCACGGCCCGCGCCATCGCCGACCACGCGCGGCAGCGGCTGGCCCGCTTCAAGGTGCCCGCCTACCTCGAGTTCGTCGAGGGCTTCTCGCTGACGCCCTCGGCCAGGATCGAGAAGCGCCACCTGCTCGACCCCGGGCGCGACCAGCGTGCCGGGGCCTTCCACGTCGAGGAGTCCGCATGATCGAGACAACCATCCGGGACGAGGTGGCCGTGGTCACCCTGCGGCGGCCGGAGAAGCTCAACGCGCTCACCGCCGCGATGCGGGCCGGCCTGGCGGCAGCCGTACGGGCTCATGGCGACGGGAAGGCAGCCCGCGGGATCGTGGTGACAGGAACCGGGCGGGCGTTCTCGGCCGGGGAGGACCTGCGCGAGGCGGCGAACCTGCCGATGACCGAAGGGGTGGAGAGCTTCCACGACCTGACCAGGGCCGTCCTCGAGACCCGGGTGCCGGTCGTGGCGGCGGTGAACGGGCTGGTCGTGGGCGGGGCCGCGGAATGGACGCTCTGCTTCGACGCCCGCATCGGCACGCCGTCCACCGAGTACTTCCTGCCGGAGAACGGGATCGGGCTGTCGATCTCGAACGCCTCCAGCTACCTGCTCGGCAGGGTGGTCGGCGGGCGGGCGCTACGCCTCGTGCTCGACTCCACCAGGACCGGCGCGGCCGACGCGCAGGCGCTCGGGCTGCTCGACGAGATCGTCGAGCCCGACGTGCTCATGGAGACCGCGATCGGGCTGATCCACCGCTGGACGCAGCCCGGCATGGCGACCTCGGTGCACCTGCGGCTGCTGCGGCCGTCGCTGGAGGAGGTGGAGCGGGCCTTCGCGCGGGAGACCGAGGCGGCGCTGGAGGTGGAGGCCAGCGGCATCGCCAAGGCGGGGATGAACAGGTTTGTCTCTAGGGAAAGATGATCGCGGCCACCACGAGGACCACGGCCAGCGCCAGGACGGCGATCGCGTCGATCGACCAGGTCACCTTCGTGGTCGCGGCCTCCTCGGTGCGGCCCTTGGCGGCCTGGGCGCGCTCGTTGATCTGCTCGCCCACCCAGTCGGCGTGCGTCTTGCCGGCGAAGGCCTCGGCCGCCATCTGCTCGGCCTTGGTCTGCACCGGCTCGGTCTGGAAGCGCCCGCGGCGCGGCGCCTTGGGCGCGCCGCGGCGCTGGGCCCTGGCCCGCTCGCGGGCCGAGCTCATCGGCGTCCACAGCCGCAGCATCTGGCCGCCGTCGTGCTCGACGTTGATCGAGTGGGAGACGCCGGCGCCCTCCACGAGGGTCCACGGCACGAACGTCGAGCGCAGCGGGTTGCGCGCGACCAGCCCCGCCTCGGTGAAGACGGTGGCGGGGCGCAGCGCGATCACGTAGACCAGCGCCGTGATCACGCCCAGCACCGCCGCGGCGATCAGCGACGGCTTGCCGTTGTAGCGGACGGTCAGATCCCAGGCGTTGAACGCGACGAACGCCAGCCAGACGCACCCGAGCGCGAAGGCGGTCTTGGAGCGGTAGGTCTGCTTCACGGCTGCCACTTCAGCTGCGCGAACCCGGGCTTGATCACGCCGTTGATCAGCGCGAGCCGCTCGTCGAAGGGGATGAACGCCGACTTCATCGCGTTCACCGTGAACCACTGCAGGTCATCCCAGCCGTAGCCGAACGCCTCGACCAGCTTGGCGAACTCCTCCGACACGCTGGTCGAGCTCATCAGCCGGTTGTCGGTGTTGACGGTGACCCGGAAGTGCAGGCGCCGCAGCAGCCCGATCGGGTGCTCGGCGATCGAGGCGGCCGCCCCGGTCTGCAGGTTGGAGGTCGGGCACATCTCCAGCGGGATGCGCTTGTCGCGCACGTAGGCCGCCAGCCGCCCCAGCTTGGCGCCGTCCTCGGAGATGTCGTCGATGATGCGGACGCCGTGGCCGAGCCGGTCGGCCCCGCACCACTGGATCGCCTGCCAGATCGACGGCAGCCCGAACGCCTCGCCGGCGTGGATGGTGAAGTGCGCGTTCTCCCGCTGCAGGTACTCGAAGGCGTCCAGGTGCCGGGTGGGCGGGTAGCCCGCCTCCGCGCCGGCGATGTCGAAGCCCACGACGCCGACGTCGCGGTAGCGCACCGCCAGCTCGGCGATCTCCATGGAGCGCGCCTGGTGCCGCATGGCGGTGAGCAGCGTGCCGACCTTGATCCGGCCCTCCGAGCCCTCCCTGAACCCCTCGAGCACCGCCTGGACCACCTCGTCCAGGCTCAGCCCGTGCGTGGTGTGCTGCTCGGGCGCGAAGCGCACCTCGGCGTAGACGACCCCGTCGGCGGCCAGGTCCTGGGCGCACTCGGCGGCCACCCGCACGAGCGACTCGCGGGTCTGCATGACGCCGACCGTGTGGGTGAACGTCTCCAGGTAGCGCTCGAGCGACCCCGAGTCGGACGCCTCCTCGAACCACTGACGCAGGTTGTCAGGATCCGTGGTCGGCAGGTCGTCGTAGCCGGCCTCCCGCGCCAGCTCCACGATCGTCTCGGCGCGCAGTCCGCCGTCGAGGTGATCGTGCAGCAGCACCTTCGGCGCTCGCCGGATCTCGTCAAGGGTGGGGCTCATCTGGCCATGATACGGTCGCCGCTCCCCTGCTACGGAGGGCCGCGCGGCATCCCGCGCGCCCCGGGTTCTCCCGTTTTCCGGTACGGCGGGCGTGCGGCGGCGGTCCTCGACCGTTTCGACTCGGGCCGGCTACCCGGCCTCAGTCGCGCTGGGCGCTCTCCGGGCTGAAAGCGGGCAGGCAGACGGCGATGTACTCGGCGCCCTCCTCGCCCGTGCTGTAGCGGATCTTCTCCCCCGGCTCGGTGATGATGGCCTGCCCGGCCGTCACCTCGGTGGTACCGCCCGCGTGCTCCACCAGTACGGTGCCCCGCAACACCACCGTGTACTCGGTGAAGGACGGCGTCTGGGCGGGCTCGTCCCAGCCGGGCGGAGCCACCATGTGCGCGATCGAGATCGCCTCGTCGCCGCTGTTGACGCGGCCCACATGCTCGTCGATGACCTTGCCGCCGGGCACCGGGATCCGGGTCGCCCCTTCGATCTTTCTTACCACGCAGCTCAGTTTGCCACGTCGATGACCAGCCGGTTCGGCCCCCTCTGCTCGAGCACCCTGAAGGGCGCCCGGTGGTCGAGCACGATGCCGACGCCGACCCGGCCCTCGAAGTCGCCGGTCTTGACCACGTCGGTCACGTTGCCCAGGTTGGCCTGGAAGACGGGCCCGCCCGTCCAGGTGGGGTCGCCCTTGTCGGTGTGGGCTTGCGCGGGGGTGAGCACGACCTGCAGGTAGGCGCCGCCCTTGGCGTGGATCGGCTTGCCTGAGGCGTCCTGGACCAGCTCGTCCACCCACTTCACGGTGTAGCCGGGCATCTCGCCACGCAGGTCGATCACCACCCGGTCGTACCCCTGGTGCGTCGCGAAGCGCACGGTGGACACCAGCGCCGCCTCGCCCGGCTCGTGCTGGACGTCCACCTCGCGCGTGGAGGTGGGCGCGGCCGCCGGAGTCCGCGTCGGCGAAGCCGTCGCGGAGGCCGTCGGGGTGACGGTGACCGACGTGCTGGACGGCGGAGCCGCACCGCACCCCCCTACCAGGAGACACAGCGCGACGAGCGCGAAGGAGCCACTGCGTGAGGGCCGCATATCCGAGGGATTCCCTGCTCACGCCGCATGCATGCGGCGTACGCGGTATCGGCATGGCACGGCGGGTTTACCTGGTGACCAACTCCCCCGTACTGTGATCAACTCCACGAGGAGTCGAACAATTGACCAAGAATGATGGTTTATCGCAGTTCGCCGCCGACCATGCGGAGTGGTTCGCCCGATCGGCCTACCTCCTGACGGGAGATCCGGAGAAGGCCAGGCACCTGGCCATCCGGGCCCTGGTGACGACGGGCCGCCGCTGGCCCGGGTATCGGTGGAACAGACCGGCCGAGGCGGTGCTCGGCGCCCTCTACCGCGCCTACCTCGCCGCCCCCGCGGAGCCGCCCGCGGGCTTCCCGCTGGCCGGGATCTCCCCGCTCGGCCGAGCGGCCGTGGTCGCCCAGTTCCACGACGGCCTGGACCCGGACCGGGCCGCCCAACTGCTCGGCACCTGGCCCGGCGCCCTCCACCAGGAAACCGGCCAGGCCCGCGCCACCCACCCGGCCCTCTTCGACCAGGACGAGGAGCCCGAGCCTCCCGCCGAGGACCCCACGCCCGAGCCGCCCACCGGCGCCCCGCAGGCGGACAGCCCATGGGTGGCGCCCGGGCAGGCCGACGTCCTCACGGCGACCGCCAACCCCTGGGCGATGGCCCCGCCCCCGCCGGCTCCATCGACCGCACCCGTCCCCTCGCCCGCCCTGGTACGGCTGGCGGCCGAGCTGCCCGCCGCGGTGCCGATGGACGTCGCCCAGACCGCGCCGCGGCTGGTCGTCAGGCGCCGCCTCATCAATCGGAGCGTGTTCACCGCGCTGAGCCTCGCGAGCGCCGGCACGCTCGTGGCGGTCACCATCGTCGCGGCGAACGCGGTGGCGAACAACATGGAAAGGGCCGCCCAGCAGGCCGACGCCCCGATCTCCGAGCTCGACCCCACGCCCACCGCCGAGGGCCCCACGGCCGAGGACGTGCAGCCCGACCCGCTTCCCGAGCGGCTGGACGAGCCGATCAGCCGCGCCTACCAAGGCTTCTGCAACAGCGACGCGCCCATCGACTCGCGGCAGCCGCCGGAGTGCGCCCAGTGGCGCCTCGTGGGCACGTCGGGCGCCGAATGGCGGCTGGACGAGGCCCAGGCCGACAAGCCCCACCAGGGGACGTACGTGCCGGAGGTGGCCGTCAGCCAGAACGGCCGGCGCATCGCCTACCTGGACACCCATAACGACTACGTGGTCCGCGACCTGGCCACCGGCAAGTACAAGACGTTCAGGATCCAGCTGCACGGCTCCGATCCCGAGTTCGCCTCCTCGCGCAACGGCCGCTATTTCGCGGTCAACTTCCTCCAGAGCGGCGTCGACAGCCCGCTGCTCGACTTCACCAAGGGCACGACGACCTACGGCGCCTGGACCATGGCCGTCACGGACGACGGCAAGCGCGTGATCGACGAGTCCATGGAGAGCGACACCTCGTTGTACACGAAGATCAAGGTGGCCGGCCGCCGCTTCCGTATCGACGCCGAGGTGGGCATCAGCGGCGGGGCGCTCTCACCCGACGGCCGGACGCTGGCCGTGGCCGACGACGAGCGCGTGATCACGCTGGATACGCGCAACGGACACGTCACCAAACTGCGGCGCCTGGTGGGCGCGGACGGCGCCCAGGAGATCGACACCGTGGAGCGCTGGCTCAACGCCGACGAGGTGATGGTGCGCCTCTCGGACGAGGAAGACGAGGTCTACCTGGCTGCCGTGGACGTGCGCACCGGGAAGACCCGTGACCTGGACACGGGCGACCTCGAGTACGGCGACGTCCTGGGCTCCTTCACGGAATGACGAAAGGCCCCCGGCACGCGCCGGGGGCCTTACACCGAAGGGTCAGACCGTCTCGTAGGCCTTGGTCTCCTCGACGGCGGGAGCCGTACGGGGAGTGCGCAGGCCCAGAGCCGAGATCAGCAGGCCGACGACCGCCAGTACCAGCGGGACGACGATCGCCGAGCGGAGCGAGTCGACCGTCATGCCGTGCGGGGAGTTCGAGGTGAGCACGGCGGTAACCACCGCGAGCACGATCGCGCCGCCCACCTGGCCGGAGGTGTTGAGCAGCCCGGAGGCCAGGCCCTGCTCGTCGTCGTCCACACCGTTGGTGGCCTGGATGTTGAGCGAGGGGAACATCAGCGCGAAGGCGATGCCCATGAGGATCATGCCGGGCAGGACCAGACCGCCGATGCTCGGGTGCTCGTCGATGCCCAGGAAGATCGCGTACCCGCCGGACAGCGCGGCAGCGCCGATGACGATGAGCTTGCCGGTGCCGAAGCGGTCGGCGAAGTCGCCCATCTTGGTCGAGGTGACGGCGACCAGCAGGCCGGCCGGGAAGAACGCCAGCGCGGTGCCCAACGCGGACCAGTGCAGCAGGTTCTGGAAGTACTGCATGGCCACGAACTGGAAGGCCACGTAGGAGCCCATCAGGATGAGCAGGCCCAGGTTGGCCCTGACCAGCGAGGCGGACCTGAGGATGCCGAGCCGGACCAGCGGGTGCTTCATCCGCAGCTCGGCGAAGACGAACAGGCCGAGCAGGGCGGCGACGCCGACCAGCGAGCCGATGGTGCGCAGCGAGCCCCAGCCGGCCTCCGGCGCCTGGACGACGGTGTAGACCAGCAGCAGCATCGAGGCGGTGATCAGCACGGCGCCGAGGAGGTCGTGGCCGCCCTCGGCCCGCTCCTCCTGCTCGTTGCTCCGCAGCACCCTCAAGGCGGCAAGCAGCGCGATGACCGCGACGGGCACCGGCATGAGCAGCGTCCACCGCCAGCCGATCTCGGTCAGGATGCCCGACAGCACCAGCCCCAGGGAGTATCCGCTGGCGCCGCAGGCGGTGAAGATGCTGAGCGCTCTGTTGCGCTCCGGCCCTTCAGGAAATGTCGTAGTGATGATGGACAATGCCGCAGGCGCGGTGAACGCGGCGGCAACACCCTTGATGAACCGGGCCGCGATCAGCAGCCCCCCGTCGTCGACGAGGCCGCCGAGCAGCGACGCCACGGCGAAGACACCCAGCGCGACCAGGAACACCCTGCGTCGCCCGAGCAGGTCGGCGGTCCTGCCTCCGAGGAGGAGCAAACCGCCATAGCCAAGCACGTAGCCGCTGACAACCCACTGAAGAGAAGAGGTGGTGAGCCCTAGATCCTTCTGGATGGAGGGAAGCGCCACACCGACCATCGAGACATCAAGCGCGTCAAGAAAGATCACTGCGCAGAGCACGGCAAGCGCGCCCCAACGGGACGAGGAAGAGGACATGGGTCCAAACAATACATGCATCAGCATCTTATGCAACAGCATTTAATTCCGTTGCATGAGATTTAGCGAGGTGGTAACCTCCGCGTCATGGACGAGGAGTTCGTGGTCGGGACCTGGCATTACGTCCTGGCCAAGCATGCGAAGGCCATGTGCGCGCTCGAACGCGAGCTCGGCGAGAAGCACGGTCTCGGGCCCAGCGAGTTCGAGGTGCTCGACCGCATCGTCCATCACGATGCCGACCTGCGCATTCAGGAGCTCTGCGAGGAGGTCCACCTCAGCCAGAGCGCGCTGTCGCGCGTCGTCGCCCGCCTGGAGAAGGCCGACCTGGTCACCCGCGGCGTGTGCAGTTCAGACCGGCGGGGCGTGTTCGTCTGCATCACGGAAGAGGGCCGGGCACGCTACGAACAGGCGCGCCCGACCCACATGGCCGTGCTGAAAGAGATCTTCTCCGAGGACCCTGCCCTCGTCTAAGCGGTGATCCTGTCGATCACCAGCGGGAGCTGCTCCTGCGAGGCGGGACCCACCGCGTAGCCGCCCTCCAGCGCCTCCAGGGCGCGGGCGAAGCGCTCGGTCTCGTCGGCGTGCAGGGTCAGCAGCGGCTGCCCGGCCCGCACCACGTCGCCGGGCTTGGCGTGCAGCGTGACGCCCGCGCCGAACGACACCGGGTCCTCCTTGCGTGCCCGGCCCGCGCCCAGCCGCCAGGCGGCCAGGCCCACGGCGTACGCGTCCAGCCGGGTGAGCACGCCCGACTCGGGCGCCTCCACGGTCATCGTCTCGGCCGCGCGCGGCAGCAGGGCGTCGGGATCGCCGCCCTGGGCGGTGATCATCCGCCGCCAGGCGTCCATGGCCGAGCCGTCCTTCAGCGCGTCCTCGGGGTCGACCCCGGCGACCCCGGCGGCCTCGAGCATCTCCCGCGCCAGCCGTACGGTCAGTTCGACCACGTCGGACGGCCCGCCGCCCGCCAGGACCTCGACAGACTCCTCGACCTCCAGCGCGTTGCCCACCGCGCGCCCGAGCGGGCGGTCCATCGCGGTCAGCAGCGCGACCGTGCGCACGCCTGCGTCGGTGCCCAGCGCGACCATGGTCTCGGCGAGCTCGCGCGCCGTGTCGACGGTCTTCATGAACGCGCCGGAGCCGACCTTCACGTCGAGCACCAGCGACCCGGTGCCCTCGGCGATCTTCTTGGACATGATCGACGAGGCGATCAGCGGGATCGACTCGACCGTGCCCGTCACGTCGCGCAGCGCGTACAGCTTCTTGTCGGCCGGCGCGAGCCCCGACCCGGCCGCGCACACGACCGCTCCGGCACTGCGCAGTACGGCCAGCATCTCCTCGTTCGACAGCGAGGCACGCCAGCCGGGGATCGACTCCAGCTTGTCCAGCGTGCCGCCGGTGTGCCCGAGCCCGCGCCCAGAAAGCTGCGGCACGTAGGCGCCGCACGCGGCGACCAGAGGCGCGAGCGGCAGCGTGATCTTGTCGCCGACGCCGCCCGTGGAGTGCTTGTCCGCGGTCGGCCGGTCCAGCGACGACCAGTCCATGCGCTCGCCCGAGGCGATCATCGCCTGGGTCCAGTCGGCGATCTCGCGCCTGTTCATGCCGTTCAGCAGGATCGCCATGGCCAGCGCCGACATCTGCTCGTCGGCCACCACGCCACGGGTGTAGGCGTCGATCACCCAGGCGATCCGGTCGGAGGACAGCTCGCCGCCGTCGCGCTTGGCGCGGATGACCTCGATGGCGTCCATCACGCGCCCCTGTTCAGGTCGTCGGGGCCGAAGGCGTAGGGCAGGATCTCCGACATCGGCTTGGGGCCGTCCACGGTCTCGATCAGCAGATCCTCGCCGCCGAACTCGTAGAGCAGCTGGCGGCAGCGCCCGCACGGCATGAGCAGCTCGCCGTGGCCGTCCACGCAGGTGAAGCCCACCAGCCGCCCGCCGCCGGAGGCGTGCAGGGCCGAGACCAGGCCGCACTCGGCGCACAGGCCCAGCCCGTAGGAGGCGTTCTCCACGTTGCACCCGGTGACGATGCGGCCGTCGTCGACGACGGCCGCGGCGCCCACGGGGAACTTGGAGTAGGGGGCGTAGGCCTTGTGCATCGCCTCGACCGCCTCGGCGCGCAGCCCGTCCCAGTCGATGTCCATCACCATCAGTGTTGTTCTCCCCGTCGGTAGCGCACGCCGTCGGCCGCGGGGGGCCGCAGCCGCTGCGAGGCGACCGAGAGCACCAGCAGCGTGAGGATGTGCGGAGTAACGAAAACCAGCTCGTTGGGCAGCGCCTTGACCGTCAGCCACAGCCAGAACAGCGCGATCGCGCCGACCACGGCCGCGCCGAGGAGCGTGTACTCCTTGGCCCCCGGCCCGGCCAGTTCGGGCGCGAGCCTGCTCTTCAGGTGACTGCGGACCCGGTTGACCACCCAGAGCAGCAGCAGGATGGAGCCGAACAGGAAGAACCCCGTGATGGCGGTGGAGCTGCGCAGTTGCAGACCGTCGGCGTAGCCGAACAGGGACGCGCCCAGCGCCAGGCCGCCCGGCCGCCAGTTACCGAAGATCATCGCGGCCAGGCCGATGAAGCCGCGCCCGCCCGTCTGGTTCTCGACGTACTTGGTGCTGATGAAGACCAGGAACACGCCGCCGAGCCCGGCCATCGCGCCGGAGATGATCGTGGCGATGTACTTCATCCGGTATACGGGCACACCCAGCGACTCGGCCGCCCACGGGTTCTCACCCGCCGAGCGCAGCCGCAGGCCGAACGCGGTGCGCCAGAGCACGTAGAACGTCAGCGGCAGCAGCAGGACGGCCAGGATGACCAGCACGTTGACGTCGTGGGTGACGCCGCGCAGGATGCCCGCCACGTCCGAGAGCAGGAACCAGTGCGTGTTCTCCAGCTTGCCGAGCAGGTCGGGCCCGTCGGACAGCACCGGCAGGCTGACCGTGGGCGCCTGCGAGGTGATCGCGGGCGAGCTGGTGATGCCGGCGCCCGCCTTGTTGGCCGCGGTCCCCTCGCGGTAGAGCACCTCCGACAGGAACCGGGTGATGCCGGGCCCGAGCAGGTTGATCGCCACGCCGCTGATGATGTGGTCGACGCCGAAGCCGACCGTGGCGATGGCGTGCAGCAGGCCGCCGAGGGCGCCGGCGATGAGCCCGGCCACCAGCGCGGCCGTCGCGCCCCACTGGTATCCGGCCCAGCCGGCGAACCAGGTGCCGAGCACCATCATGCCCTCGAGGCCGATGTTGACGATGCCGGCCCGCTCGGCCCACAGTCCGCCGAGACCGGCCAGGCCGATCGGCACGGCGAGCATCAGCGCGGCCGAGAACGTGCCGGAGGAGGTGATGTCGGTCTGCCCGGAGATCCACCGCACCAGCGACAGCAGGATGATCAGTCCTGCGGCGCTGACCAGCATGAGGTGGTACTTGCGGGTCTTGGTCATGGTCGTCGTCGTGGCCATCACGCGCCCACCTTCACCGGAGTAGCCTTCGCCAGGTGCCTGGCTGCCCGCCGTTCCTCCTGGCGGAGCGCGATCCTGTCGGTCAGCTCGCTGGCGATGACGATCAGCAGGACGATCGCCCCCTGAATGATCATGGTGACCGAGGGCGGCACGTTGGCGAACTGCAGCGGCCCCGTCGCCCGGTTCAGGAACCCGAACAGCAGCGCGGCGACCGCGATGCCGAGCGGCTTGTTCCGCCCGAGCAGCGCCACCGCGATGCCGCTGAAGCCGAGCTGCGGGGTGAAGTTGGAGCCGAAGGCGAACTTGTCGCCCAGGATCTCCGGCAACCCCACCAGACCGGCGATCGCCCCGGACAGCACCATCGCCGAGATGATCATCCGCCGCGGGTCCACGCCCGAGGCCAGCGCCGCGGGCGCGTTCAGCCCGCTGGCCTTGACGTCGAACCCGAACCGGGTGCGCTCGAGCAGCAGCCAGACGACCACGCCGAGGACCACCGCCACCAGCAGGAAGCCCCACAGGCCCGTACCACGCGCCGGCGGCAGCCCGACCAGCGAGAACAGGTCGTTCAGGTTCGGGAAGTGCGCCGACTCGGGCAGCATCGGGGTGTTCGTGGTGAGGGTGCCCGGCTGACGCTCGCCCCTGAACGGCCCGCGCACCAGGTAGGCGGCCAGGCTGATCGCGATGTAGTTCAGCATGATGGTCGAGATGACCTCGTTCACCCCGCGAGTGACCTTGAGCACGGCGGGGATGAACGCGTACGCGCCGCCGACCACCATCGCCACCAGGATGATCACGGTGATCTGGAACGGCGCGGGCAGCACGAAAGTGGAGCCCACGTAGGCCGCGCAGATGGCCGCGATCCGGTACTGGCCCTCGACCCCGATGTTGAAGAGGTTCATGCGGAAGCCGACGGCCACCGCCAGGCCCGAGATGAACAGCGGCACGGCCTGGTTCAGCATCGAGGCGATGCCGGTGGACACGGCGCGCGGGGTGGCGCCGAAGTTGAAGAATGCGGTCAGCGCGTCGACGGGGCTGGCGCCGGCCGCGATGATGGCCACGCTGCAGATCCCCACGGCCAGCACGATCGCCACGATCGCACCGGCCAGGGTCAGCAGCGCGCGATTGAGCCCTGCGGGCATCACGTCTCCTCGGTGATGGCGCCGGTCATGTACCCGCCCAGCCGGTCGGGGGTGACGTCGGAAGGATCGAGTCTGGCCACCAGCCGTCCGCGCAGGATCACGTACAGGGTGTCCGACAGGCCGATCAGCTCGTCCAGGTCGGCCGAGATCAGCAGTACGGCGAGCCCGGCCGCCCTGGCGTTGCGCAGGTGGTCCCAGATGGCGGCCTGGGCGCCCACGTCCACGCCGCGCGTGGGGTGCGCGGCGATGAGGAACACCGGCTCGCCGCTCATCTCGCGCCCGACGATCAGCTTCTGCTGGTTGCCGCCGGACAGCGCGAGCGCGAGGGTCTCCACGCTGGGCGTGCGGACGTCGTACTCCTTGACGATGCGCTCGGTGTCGGCCCTGGAGGCCTTCCTGTTGATCCAGATGCCCTTGCTCGCCGGCGGCCTGGTCTGGTGGCCGAGCACCCGGTTCTCCCAGAGGGAGGCCTGCAGCAGCAGTCCCTGTCGGTGCCGGTCTTCCGGGATGTAGCCGATGCCCGCCTCGCGGCGCTTGAGCGTGGCCCAGGAGGTGATGTCCTCCTCGCCCAGGTGGATCGCGCCGCCGTTGAGGGCGCGCATGCCCATGATCGCCTCGATCAGCTCGGACTGGCCGTTGCCCTCGACGCCGGCGATGCCGACGACCTCGCCCGCGTGGACGGGGAACGTCACGTCCGACAGCAGGGGACGGCCGCCGTCGCCGCCGCTCAGCGTGAGGCCCTTCACGTCGAGCATCACCCTGTCGGTGACGGTCGACTCGCGGGTCTCCGGGGTGGGCAGCTCGCTGCCGACCATCATCTCGGCCAGCTGGCGCGCGTCGGTGACAGCGCTGCGCGGCACGCTGGTGACGGTGGTGCCGCGACGGATCACGGTGATCTCGTCGGCGATGTTGAGCACCTCGTCCAGCTTGTGGGAGATGAAGATGACGGTCAGGCCGTCGGCCTTGAGCTCGCGCAGGTTGTCGAAGAGCTCGTCGACCTCCTGGGGCACCAGCACGGCGGTGGGCTCGTCCAGGATGAGGATGCGGGCGCCGCGGTAGAGGACCTTGAGGATCTCCACGCGCTGCCTGTCGCCGACGCCCAGCTCCTCCACGAGGCGGTCGGGGTCGACGCGCAGGCCGTGGCTCTCGCCGAGTTCCGTGATGCGCGCGCGGGCCGCTCCAGTGTCGAGGTTGGCGCCCTTCTTCGGCTCGGCGCCCAGGACGATGTTCTCCAGCACCGTGAAGTTGTCGGCCAGCATGAAGTGCTGGTGGACCATGCCGATGCCGACGTCGATGGCGTCGCTGGGGGTGCGGAAGGACACCTCTTCACCGTTGACCTTGATGGTGCCCTCGTCCGGCTTCTGCATGCCGTACAGGATCTTCATCAGGGTGGACTTGCCCGCGCCGTTCTCGCCGACAATGGCGTGCACGGTGCCTGCGGCGACGGTGATGCGAATGTCGTGATTGGCGACGACGCCGGGGAAGCGTTTGGTGATGCCCTCCAGGTCGACGGCCGGTTTCGCCGGTGCGAGGGTGTCGGAAGTCATTGTTCGCTCCCGCTCATGCATTCTCCTCGTGGGGGGCGGATAGACCGAAGGCCCGGGATTCCGTTTTCGGACCCCGGGCCCTCAATCGTCGTTGTCACCCAGGTTACGGCTTGGTCGGAACCTGAATCTCGCCGCTGATGATCTTCTGCTTGGCAGCGTCGATCTTGTCCTTGATGTCGTCGATCTCGCCGCCGGTGGTGGCCAGGCCCACGCCGTCGACCTTCAGGTCGTAGATGGTGTTGCTGCCGCCCTTGGCGCCGCCCTGGAAGGCCTTGATGTACTCGAAGACGCCGACGTCGACGCGCTTGAGCATCGAGGTCATGATGACCGGCTGCAGCGCCGCGTCCACGGTCTGCCGCTGGTCGGAGTCGACGCCGATGGCCTTCTTCTTGGCGGCCGCGGCGGCCTGGAAGACGCCCTGACCGGAGTCGCCGGCCGCGTGGTAGACGATGTCCGCGCCGTCCTGGTACATCTTGTCGGCCGCGACCTTGCCCTTGTCGGGGGCCTTGAAGCCGCTGAAGTCGCCGTCAGGCGTCAGGTACTTCGTGTCGATCTTGACCTTGGGGTTGGTGGCCTTGACGCCCGCCAGGAAGCCCGCCTCGAACTTCTTGATCAGGTCGGTCTCGACGCCGCCCACGAAGCCCACGTGGTTGGTCTTGGTCTTCAGCGCCGCCACGACGCCCGCCAGGTAGGAGCCCTGCTCCTCGGCGAACTGCAGGCCGGTCACGTTGGGCGCGTTGGAGGCGGAGTCGACGATGGCGAACTGGACCTCGGGGTACTCGGCCGCCACCTTCTTGACGTCGTCGCCGTAGGCGAAGCCCACCGCGACGATCGGGTTGTAGCCCGCGTCCGCCAGCTGCTGGAGCAGCGCGCCGCGGTCAGAGCCGTCGGCCTTCGGGCTCAGGTCCTTGACCTCGGCGCCGAGGTCCTTCTGCGCCTTCTCCAGGCCGGCGTAAGCCGAGTCGTTGAACGACTTGTCACCGCGGCCGCCGACGTCGAACGCCAGGCCGACCTTCAGCGCCCCCGACTTCGGCGCCTCACTGCTCGCCGCGCCCGAAGGCTGCGCGCTCGAGGTGGTGCCGCCTCCGCCGCTGCCACCGCACGCCGCGGCGGCCATGAGCATGGCGCCGGCGAACGCGCCGACCGCCATCCTGCCGAATCGCTTGCTGAGCAAGGCGACTCCCTTCCATTTCCCCGCCGTCAAACTTCATCGCAGGCGCGAAGAAATGTACGGCAACCCTGCACGGAAGATAGTTGCTTGACCAGGGACAACCAAACCGGGACACAGG
Organism: Nonomuraea sediminis; assembly: GCF_018531495.1. Classification (GTDB taxonomy): domain Bacteria; phylum Actinomycetota; class Actinomycetes; order Streptosporangiales; family Streptosporangiaceae; genus Nonomuraea; species Nonomuraea sediminis. The sequence goes on along the minus strand of NZ_JAHDTI010000004.1, from coordinate 51,930 downwards.
GTCGCAACCGCTCCGTTATCGACATCAGTCGCGTCTGTGACCTGGATCCGTAATCTTGCCTGGCGCTCTTCCTTGTCAGAAGTTTGCACTTGTAGGTGGAACTTTTTGCCATTAGGGAGTCAGGCATGCTTGCTCGAAGATCGTTAGCCATTCCGCTGGCGACCGCCCTCGTCCTGGCGATGAGCACCGCGACCGCCCATGCGGACACTCCAGCGATCAAGATCGAGAACAACGCGACCCAGCCCGTCTTCTCCCGCGCCGACGCGGTCAAGCAGACCGTCTACGTGGAGGTCGCGGGCGTCGACAGCGACAGCGACGGCAAGCCCGACAGGGTGGCCGTCGACATCCTGCGGCCCAAGGAGACCGACCAGGGACTCAAGGTCCCGGTGATCATGGAGGCCAGCCCCTACTACGCCGGCGGCAACGACGTCGCCAACCACGTCGTCGACGTCGACGAGAACGGCAACCCGCTGCCCTCGCTGCTGTCGTCGAGCAGCAAACTCGCCGCCGAGCCCTTCGACGGCTACTACGACAACTACTTCCTGCCCCGCGGCTACGCCATCGCCCTGGTGGAGAACCTGGGCAGCGGCCGCGCCACCGGCTGCCCCACCACCGGCGACCGCAACGAGACCCTCGGCCCGAAGGCCGCCATCGACTGGCTCAACGGGCGGGCCAGGGGCTTCACCGCCGACGGCCGGCCCGTCGAGGCGACCTGGTCGACCGGCAACGTCGGCATGATCGGCGTCTCCTACAACGGCACGCTGCCCAACGCCGTAGCCACCACGGGCGTCGAGGGGCTGAAGACGATCGTGCCGATCGCCGCCATCTCCTCCTGGTACGACTACTACCGCGCCAACGGCGGCGTCCTCGCCCCCGGCGGCTTCCAGGGCGAGGACACCGACGTGCTCGCCAAATACGTCCTGACCAGGGCCGACGGCCAGAACGTGTGCAAGGCGACGATGGACTACCTGACGAACACGCAGGACAGGATCACCGGCGACTACAGCGCCTTCTGGGACGCCCGCAACTACCTCAACGACGTCTCGCGCGTGAAGGCCAGCGTCTTCCTCGTCCACGGGCTCAACGACTGGAACGTCAAGAGCAAGCAGTTCGCCCAGTGGTGGTACGCCCTGGCCAAACGGCACGTGCCGCGCAAGATCTGGCTCCACCAGGGCACCCACATGAACCCCTTCAACCTGCGCACCGTCGAGTGGCTGCGCCAGCTGCACGGCTGGTTCGACTACTGGCTCTACGGCATCGACAGCGGCATCATGCGCGAGCCGCAGGCCGACATCGAGATCGGCCCAGGTCAGTGGCAGCAGGCCGCCTCATGGCCGCTCCCCCGCACCTCCCCGGTGCGGCTCTGGCTCGGCTCGGACGGCAAGCTCGGCCTCACGCCCCGGCCGCTGTCACCTCCCGAGTCGTTCGTCGACCAGAAGGTCCGTACGGCGGAGCAGCTCGTCGAGACCGCGCCCGGCGGGGATCCGAACCGTCTGGCCTACCTGACCGATCCGCTCGAATCCGACGTCCGGATGTCGGGCACGCCGTACGTGTCGGTGCGCGCCTCGTTCCGGGGCGGCGCCTCGCCGTACCTGACGGCGCTGCTGGTGGACTACGGCACGGACGTCCGCGCCAACGGCACCCTCGTGCCCACGGGTGAGACGCTCTGCTACGGCCAGGGCATCCCCGGCGACACGGGCTGCACGGCGATCAGGAAGCTCGGCACCGCCGAGACGCCCTGGAAGATCGTCTCCAGGGCCTGGCTCGACGCGCGCAACCGGCACCGCCCCGACGTCACCGAGCCACTGCGCCCCGGCAAGCCGTACAGCTTCACCTGGGACTTCCAGCCCAAGGACTACCTGTTCAAGAAGGGCCACAAGATCGGCCTGGTGATCATCTCAACAGACGTGGACTACACGCTCCGCTACCCACCAGGAACCCAGATCGAACTCTCCCCCGCCCACTCCTCCCTCTCCCTCCCGATCACCCTCTCCTAGCCGACGACCTCTCACTACGCCGGTGCACCGGCTGGATCACCGGTTCGCACCTGGCCAGGTTGATCTGGTCGGCGTGGAAGCACCCCGATTCTCAGTCCGCCCGCCGGACTGGCCTCGGGAGTACGGCGGGCGGATCCCCGTGGATCCGCCCGCTCTGGTCCTTGTTCGCCAGCAGCCACTCAACGAACGCCCACGCGGTGTCCTGGTTCTTGACGCGTGAGCGTCGTGCCTGTTCAGGTGAGGTTAAGGGGGATTTCTGCCCACGAAGGGAGCGGGAGATGGCCGACACGGTGATCGCCCGAAAGCCGGGCGAAGGGGACGCCTTCTGGATGCTCGGCGGCCTCTACGAGGTCAAGGCGGCAGGCAGCGAAACCAACGGCGCCCTCACGATCATGGAGATGACCATCCCAGTCGGCGGCGGCCCACCATCGCACACGCACCCCGGGGGTGAGTCGGTCTACGTCCTGGACGGCACGATCCGCTTCCACATCGGCCAGGAAACCGTGGAAGGAGGCCCCGGCTCCTTCTTCTACATCCCGGAAGGCACCTGGGAGAACTTCGAGCCCACCAGCACCGCCCGCGTACTCGTCATCTACAACCCTGGCGGCATGGACGAGTTCTTCGCCGAAATCGGCGAACGAGCCCCCGCTCACCAGCCACCATCAGCCGCGCCAACCGACCTGAGCATGCTCATCGCCGCGGCAGACAGATATGGCATGAGAATGAGAGACCTAACCTGACCCGTCGGGGGCCCATTCATCCCACCGGGAACGACCACGCCCCGCTCGGCTGGCCGCGCCCACGCCGTTCACCATGTCGGCGCGCGGCCCAGCGGCGCCTCTGTCCGCATTCCGTGAGCCTCGTCCGTCCCAAGTGACCTGGCCGCTCGCTTCCCGAGAAGCGGGGCCTACTTCAAGCCTGGCCAAGACTGACCTGGCTAGCCGACCTTGAGCTGATGGACTCGCTGCTTGGAGATACCGAGAATGCGGGCCGTGTCCGGTTCCGACCAGAGCCCCGTCAGCGCGGTCGCCGCACGTCGGGCCAGTTCGGCAGCCTTCCTGGTGTGCGCCTCGGCAAGCCTCTTCTCCCGCTGATACTCAGACACCAGGTCCGACAATTCCTCCGGCAAGTCGAAGGAGAGCTCGACGGCGGGCGTGTCATCCGGCCACGCCCAGACATGGGCCTGGTTGAGCTCTCTTTCCATCTGGGTCAACGACAAAGCCACGGCCACACCGCGAACCCGCTTCGAAGGATCCCGGGCCACCCAATGCCCTTCCTCGAAGGTGATCGTGTAAACGATCGGCTCGCTCATCGCCCTGTCTCCATCTCCTTGATCGCAGCCCGCAGCTCTTCCAGCGCCTCGGCATACAGAGTGGGAGCCCGATCCGGGTTCGCAGGGATATAGATCATCGGCGAGATCCTGCCGTCTTTGATCACACGCAACAAGCACGTCCCCCGTTGAAGGTGGTGCAGCCAATCCGCAGTGGCACCGGCTGCCGCCACGATCTCTGCGACTTCGGCGAGCTTGCGCATGTGTGGAGGCAGGTTCTCGAGCGCGACCACCATACTAGGAAGACAGCTTCCAAGTCGCCTAGGAGCCACCCCATCCAGTTGCGGCAATCATGGGCCTGGAATGCTGTTGAGCGCGGCAAAGATGTCAGTGGATGCGTGGTATTGATGGGCTCTGGCCCACTTAGTCCTGACGCCTCCACGCTGTGTCACCGAGAACATCGGAATTGAGCCGGAGCCCATTCGTTTGACGCGCAACACGAAGAATGACGAGATCCCGCGCTCGAGGCAGGCCACGTCCCCGCTTGCCCGTGAGACGGTTTCATCGACTAGCCGCACCGTTCCCACCATGCTCGATCAGGTACTGCTCTTCTAGACCCGCTGCATCATCACCTTCGGCCTCGAAAAGCCCGACAGACCAGGGGATCGGACATGGTGGAAGGTGATCAGGATCAGGGCACAGCAGGCGTTGCACCTTTTCCTCAACGTCCCGTGCCTGCTCTGGGGTGGCGTACATCTCTACGCGCAACTCCCACCGCACTCGATCTCCGTCCACGGTCTTCCATCCTCTCGCGCACAGTCGAAGGCCTCGACGTGAGCATGACGCTCCTCGAACCGCACGACAATCCAATTTCCAGGCAAACACAGCGCGGCCCACGCTCGACGACGAGGAGGCGGTATGACCGAACGGATGAGCTGGCGAGAAATCAGGAATCGCCGCATGGCCGAGCCGGGAGCCACCGAGGCGTACGAGGCAGCACGCCTGGCGCACGAGCTCGGAAAGACCGTTCGGACTATGCGGGAGGCTCGTGGCCTGAGTCAGAACGACCTGGCGCGCGCCGCTGGAATGACCCAGCCCACAGTGGCCCGATTCGAAGCAGGCGGCACCATCCCCACGCTGCCGATCATCGAACGCCTGGCGAACGCGCTGGATGCCGACTTGGAAGTCCGTCTGAGCCTTCGGACTTCGGCGGCCTGAGAGGTCGGTGACCGCCCGCCACGGCAGAGCGGGAGGGCATCAGTCAGGCAACCACCGAGATGGGCGACGGGTGGGGCCCCTCAAATAGAGCGTGTGAGCGTAGCGAACGCCTTTCCTTCGCCTCGGCATACAGGCAGAGCTTCGAGCTAAAGAGGCGAACATTCGCGCTGTTGCGCTACCCGCAGGCGGAGGGCAAGGCTCAAGTCCGATGTTTGGCGGGGCACCCTTGTGCTCCGCCACCTGACGAGCAAACTGGACGCCTCAACCCGTATGTGGACGTGGTGATCCACACCCTCTGGGCGTTGGTGATGCTGCGCCCATCGGTCCTGGACGCGCAAACCGCACATGATCTTGAGGGTCAGTCGTGCGTATGCTCGATGAGACCGGCCTGTCCCAGCGGTCCCGGCGAGAGCTTGAGGCGGTCGTCTACGCTCTGCGCATGATCCGTCCAAGCTGAGAGGGGAACTTCGTGTCGGACGACTTGGCCGGGCTGACCGGTTTGCTCCACGAGATCGGCCTGCTCAAGCGCTACAAGCGCACGGGCTGGTTGATCGCAGGGGTACGCGATCCGGAGAGCATCGCCGAGCACTCCTTCCGAGCGGCGGTCATCGCCAGTGTGGTCGCGGCTCTGGAGGGGGCGAACCCCGAGCGCGCCGCGTTTCTCAGCCTGTTCCACGACACCCAGGAAACGCGCATCACCGACATCCCCTACATCGCTAAGCGCTACCTCAAGGCGACCACCAACGAGCAGGTCACCTCTGACCAGGTGCGCGATGTGCCCGGGTCAGTCGCCGAGATGGTCGGCGACGCGGTCGGAGAGTATGAGGAGAAGACCAGCCTCGAAGCCATCTGCGCTCGCGACGCGGACAAGCTGGAATGCCTCCTTCAGGCCACCGAGTATCGGGAACAAGGTCACCAAAACGTCCAGCCCTGGATCAACAGCTCCCTAGCTGCTCTCAAGACCCCGACCGCCAAGCGTCTGGCGGACGAAGCTCTGCGGACGGGCACCCTGGACTGGATGACCCGCATCCTCAACGCAGAACCGAATGCTTGAAGCCAAAGCCTTCGCTGGGTGACGATCTCCCCGAAGGCGGCAGGAAGCGTTCATGATCTCGCCCGGTGAGCAAGCCTTACGTGACGGACAGCGCCTCCCACCTCGGGCGGGGGCTCGGACATGGACTGGCCGCGCCTCACTGACCGCGCCATGCCCGTTGAGCCTCGTCCCTGTCTTCGTCGGTGAGCGGGCCATGTTGCTGCTCGAAGTCGCGGACGATCTCGCCGGCCTTCAGGAGCGCCAACTGGCGCTCCAGAGCCTCGTTGACGAACCGCGAAAAGTCGCGCTTGCCGGTGCGTGCCTCGACCTCCTCGGCTACGGACCGGCGAATGGTCACAGACTTCTTGACCATCTTGTCGTCGTGGGCGATTTCAGAGGCCAGGGACATGCCCCATTGAAGCGGGACAACCGCGCCGCCCGATGGTTTTCGTGACGTAGTTGGTCTCCCGCCCGGCGGGGCGGATGGGTGTCAGGCGGGCGGCCACCCAGGTGGGTAAGGGGTGGGCTTCTCCAGAAAAGCGACCGAGCGTGAGCGAGGACCTCCAGGGGCGGGCCGACAGGCCCGCTGGAGAGACGTGTGAGCGCAGCGAACACCATGCCCTTACCGATCGGCCAGGGATGAGATCCCAGATGCCCGCCCGCCGCGGCGGGGCGGGGTGGGGTGGGCATCAGGCGGGCGACCAGCCAGGCGGGTCACGGGTGGGCCCTCAAAAAAGAGCGTGTGAGCGTAGCGAACGCCTTTGTGCTGGGCGCTTGCCGTACTAGGTGAGGGCGTTGGTGATCTGGTCGAGGGTGGGGATGGGGCTGTCCCAGAGGGAGGTGAGGGCGGTGGCGGCCATGAGGCGGACGCCCATGCCGATGGCCTGCTCGTCGACGTCGAACGTGCCCTGGTGGATGTCGTAGGTGGTGCCGCCGGGCGTGCGGGTGCCCAGGCGGGCGAAGGCGCCGGGGATCGACTCCAGGTACCAGGCGAAGTCCTCGCCGCCGAGCGACTGCTGGGTCGGCACGACGCTGCCCGGGCCGAGGGCGCGCTCGGCGGCCTCGGCGAACATGTCGACGCTGGACTCGTCGTTGACGACCGGCGGGACGCCGCGGGTGTAGTCCATGGTGGCCTCGACGCCGTAGGCGCCGGCGACCGACTCCAGGAGCGCCTTGATGAGGTCGGGGGCGGCGTGCCAGGCGTTCTCGTCGAGGCAGCGGACCGTGCCCTCGGCCAGGCCGTCGTCGGGGATGGCGTTGGCGGCCGTACCGGCCTCGACCTTGCCCCAGACGAGGCTGAGCGAGGAGCGCGGGTCGACGCGGCGCGAGAGGGCGGCGGGGAGCTCGGTGAGGATCTTGGCCAGGGCGAAGACCAGGTCGGCGGTCAGGTGCGGGCGGGCCGTGTGGCCGCCGGGGCCCTTGACGCGGATCGAGAGCTTGTCGCAGGCGGAGGTGATCGGGCCGGACTTGAGGCCGATCTGCCCGACGTCGACGCGCGGGTCGCAGTGCAGGCCGAAGATGCGGTCGACACCGCTGATGCCGCCGTGGGCCATGACCTCGAGGGCGCCGCCGGGCAGTTCCTCGGCGGGCTGGAAGATCAGGCGGACACGGCCGGGCAGCAGTCCGGCGGCGGCCTGCTGGGCGAGGAAGACCGAGGTGCCGAGCAGGATCGTGGTGTGCACGTCGTGGCCGCAGGCGTGGCAGGCGCCGTGGTCGGTGGAACGGTAGGAGACGTCCTTCTCGTCCTGGAGCGGGAGGGCGTCGATGTCGGCGCGCAGGGCGATGGTGGGGCCGTCGCCGCTGCCCACGTCGCAGATCAGCCCGGTGCCGCGCGGCAGCACCGAGGGCACCAGACCGGCGGCGGTGAGCCGCTCGGCGATCCGCTGGGTGGTCCTGTATTCAGCGAAGGCAAGCTCAGGGTGCCTGTGGAGGTCACGGCGGAAGGCCACGAGGTCCTGCTCGTTCTCCGCCAGGAACGCGTCCAGTTCCCCCCGCAGCTCACGTCCCCGCATCGTTCACCGTCCCGTCATGCCGTACGAATCACCAGGATCGCACGACCGTATATATCGTCACTTGTCCCGACAGTGGTTAGCTGTCCGGTCTGGGCAGCTGCCCTGCGATTCGAAGGCCGCACCCCAAGGTTCGGTGCCGGAGATCGTCAGCACGGGTGTAGCGCGGCAAGGTTGGCCGTGAGCCCGATGGCGATGACATCGACTTTATCGCTCTCGCAGGCGTTCTCGCGGACAACTACACCAAAAGTTAGCCCGCTGCATGCCCGAAACCGCTGGTCGTCACGTTACGTACACGGCGACGTGGTCAGGAAATAGTCACAAGGGATCATTAGATCATCACCCGATGTGGCCCTGTCCAAACGTGGTCGTCGATTTCGAATCGTGTCACCTTCCGGCATGGGTATCACACTACGACGCTGGCTGCATTTGAGAAGAATCGGTGCTTCACTCGCAATATGATCACTAATATCCCGTTCGGGGAGAAGCATGCACGGTTGAGCATCTTCGAGCCGAGCGAGGGGACCCTGGTGGTCGTGCCCTCGCTCTCCCTGCCGCAGGATGAGCTGCGCCGCATCACGGGGGTGAGGTGCTACGAGGAGCGCCTGCTGTTCCTCCTCCTCACGTTGCGCGAGCCCGGAGTCAGGGTGGTCTACCTGTCCTCCATGCCCGTCGATCCCGACATCGTCGACTACTACTTCGGCTTCCTGCCCGACCCGGATGGCGCCGCCAAGCGGCTGCAACTGATCAGCCTCGACGACCCCTGCTCCCAGCCGCTGACCAGAACCCTGCTGGATCGACCCGACGCCATCGGCGAAATCAGGGAGGCCATCGGCGGCGACGACGCGTGGATGGTCCCGTTCGTCCTGAGCGAGCTCGAGGAAGAGCTGGCCTCGTTACTCAACGTGCCGCTCTACGGCCCGGCCACCTCGCTGGCGTACTACGGCTCCAAGAGCGGCGCCAGGGAGATCGGGCAGGAGGCGGGCGTGCCGATGGCCCGCGGCTTCCGCGACATCCGCCTGCTGACCGAGCTCGAGGACGCGATCGAGGAGCTGCCGGGCGAGCAGGTGATCGTCAAGCTGAACGACGGCTATTCCGGGCTCGGCAATGCGCTGGTGCGCAAGAACGACAGGGCGTGGACCAGCTTCTCCGCCGAGGGCGAGACGTGGGAGAGCTTCTCGGCCAAGATCATGGACAGGGGTGCGGTGGTCGAGGAGTTCATCGAGCACCGCCCGCTGTACTACCCCAGCGCGCTGGCCAGGATCACGCCGGGCGGGCACGCCGACGTGGTCGCCACCCACGACCAGGTGCTCGGCGGCGCCAACAACGACGTCTACCAGGGCTGCACGTTCCCCGCCGCGCCCGAGTACCGGGCCGAGGTCCAGGGCTCCGCGACGCGGATCGCGAACCTGCTGGCCGACAGGGGCGTGGTGGGCCTGTTCGGGATGGACTTCTTCGCGCTCAAGGCCGACGCCGGGTACGCGGCGCTGCTGTGCGAGATCAACCTGCGCATCGGCGGGACCACGCACCCCTTCGGCGCGGCCCTGCTGACGACCGGCGCCACCTACGATCCCGGGCTCGGGCTGCTGGTGGCCGACGGGCAGCCGAAGTACTACACCGCCACGGACAACTGCGCCGCCTACTGCCTGAAGGGCCGCTCTCCCGGTGAGGTGGTGCGGATGGTGGAGTCGCTGGGACTCGGGTTCGACGCGGCCAGCCGTACCGGGAACGTGCTGCACCTGCTCGGGGCCATTCCCGAGTACGGCAAGCTCGGCTTCACCTCGATCGGCAACTCCCGCGAGGAGGCCGACGAGCTCCACAGGCTCACCCGGCGCGCCCTCTGCGGAGCAGACCCCGCACCCCGATGACGCCGAGGACGATCCCCAGGATCACGTTGACGGCGATCAGGATGCCGTGGACCACGTAGAAGCTGGTCGGATGGCCCGCGGCCAGGTTAAACCCAAGATTCACCCACTCGAAGATCATGAACACTCCGAGAATAACGAGGAAAACGGCCAATTTTCTCGACATAGTCGCCTCTCAGGCGTCGTGGGTGGATCTACGGGGCAGGTGTCGCCACATGGGCAATGACACGAAGCTACGCTGAGATCCGCCATGTGGATGAAACTGGTGCCTGTCACGGCACTCTTCGCGACGGTCACCATGACCACTCCGGCGCACGCCGCCCAAGGCCCTATCGGCGGCGACATGCTGGGCAAGCGTGGGCTGGTCCACCCGGCCGGCGTCAAGGTGCCGCCCAAGACCAAGGCCACCTCGTACGTGATCGCCGATGCCGACACCGGGCAGGTGCTCGCGGCCAAGGACGCGCACGGGCGCTACGCCCCGGCCAGCACGCTCAAGACCCTGACCGCCGAGACCCTCATCCCCAAGCTCGACCGCACGCTCAAGGTGAAGCCGAGCGCCAACGCGGTCAACCAGGAGGGTTCGGCCGTCGGCCTGACGACCAAGGCGATCTACACGGTCGACGACCTGTTCAAGGGCCTGCTGCTGTGCTCGGGCAACGACGCGGCGGTGGCGCTGGCCGAGACGAACGGCGGGATGGGCAGGACGCTGTCGGACATGAACGCCGAGGCCAGGCGGCTGCAGGCGAAGGACACCGTGGCCAAGACGCCCAATGGCCTGGACAAGCCCGGACAGCTCAGCTCCGCTTACGACTTGGCGCTCATCGCCCGCGCTGGTCTGAAAAATCCAGACTTCCGGCGGTACGTGAGCCTGAAGAGCGCCAAGTTCCCCGCCCCGAAGGGCAAGTCGTACGAGATCGGCAACCACAACAAGCTCCTGTGGCGCTACAAGGGCATGATCGGCGTCAAGAACGGCTGGACGTCCAAGGCGCTGGGCAGCTTCGTCGGCGCCGCCACCCGCGGCGGCCACACCATCATCGTAACGATCATGCGCTACGACGGCTCGTTCTGGAACGAGGTGGCGAGCCTGCTGGACTGGGGCTTCGCGGCCCGCGGCAAGGTGCAGCCGGTCGGACAGCTGGTGGATCCGATCCCTGACCAGCAGGCGGTGACTCCGCCGTCGGCCCTGGCCCAGGAGCCGCTGAAGACGCCGATGCTGGGCGCGGCGGCCGCCAAGCAGACCGACGCCAGCAGGACCGTGGGCGGGGTCGTCATCGGCGGCGGGCTGCTGTTCGGCCTGGCGTGGCTGGGTTTCGGCATCCGGCGCAGGCGCGCGTCACGGCCATGACGCGGGAAGCGGCGTGGGCGACGGCGGCGGCGCCATCCCGGCGGTGGCGGTCCACGCGGCCACGTAGAGCGCGAGCCGCGCGGAGAGGTTGATCCACAGCAGCAGGCCCACCATCACGGCGAACGTGCCGTAGATCGGGTTGGTCAGCGTGTGCCCGAGCACCAGCCCGGCCAGCAGCTTGAGCAGCCCGAACCCGACCGCCCCGAGCAGGGCGCCGCGGGCGATGACCGTGAAGGGCTGGGTGGGCCGCGCCACCCAGCCGAGCACGATCAGGAACAGCGTCCAGTCGGCCACCACGCCGGCCACCACCCCGGTGCTCCACACCGCGCCCCTGCTGAGCAGGTCGCCGCTGTCGAGGCCGAGGACGCCCGTCAGCCAGGCCGTGGCCTGGTTGGCGAACCCGCTGACCGCCACCGAGGCCAGCATCGTCAGCCCCATGAGGACGAGCGAGACCAGGTCGCGTGCCTTGCCGAGGAAGAAGTTGAGCGGCTGCTTGAGCGACATCGACATCTCCCGCAGCGCCCCGCGCAGCGCGTCGACCGCGCCGAGCCCGGCGTAGAGCAGACCGAGCAGGCCGACGACGGAGATCGTGGTGGCGTACTGGCTGATCTGTTGGAGCTGCAACTGGCCGGCGATGCCCGGCAGTTGCTCGCTCATCGCCCGGTCGAAGGCCTCGGTCAGCGCCGGGCTGGCCGAGGCGACCTTCACGAACAGCCCGTACGCCAGGGCCACCAGGGGGAAGAACGACAGGAACGCGAAGTAGGTGATCGCCCCCGCGAGCCGGTCACCGAAACGCCCCTGGTAGCGGCGGAACGTGCGGATCAGGTGGTCGACCGAGGGACGGCGGACGCGCCAGTGGTCGACGTACCGGCGCCCGCGTTCCTTGGCCGCCGCGACGCGTTGCATCAGCCGTGCGATCACCGTCGTCCGCCCCTTTTCGGAAGAAACCGACGATCAAGTGTGCATGTTCAGCCCTCGGGAGTCCCGAGAACGCGCCGTGCCGCCTCGTCGAGGTCGGACAGAACCTTGGCGAGATCATGGCCTACGAGCCGCCCGTCGCGCTTGACCACCTTCCCACCGACCAGCACGGTGTCAACAGTGCTTGTGTCGGCGTTGAGCACGACGGCGCCGATCGGGTCGTGCGCGGCGGCCATGCCGAGCGTGTCGGTGCGCAGCAGCACCAGGTCGGCCTGCTTGCCCGGCCGCAGCGAGCCGACGACGTCGCCGAGCCCGACGACCTGCGCCCCTTCCAGCGTGGCCATCCGCAGCGTGTCCGCCACGGTGATCCGCCCCCGCTCCATCATGAACGCCGCCCGCATCAGGCTGAACATGTCGCCGGGCGCGCACACCACCGTGTCGGCGCTCAGCGAGACGGGCATGCCCGCCGCCCGTGCCCGGCCGGTGATCGGGTCTCCCATGCCCAGCGTCATCTCGTCGATCGGCGACACCGAGACGCTCCCGCCCGACTCGGCGATCACCTTGAGCGCCTCGTCGGTGTAGTGGTTGGCGTGGATGTAGGTGATGCGCTGCTCGAGCAGGCCGCTGTCGCGGAGCCAGGCCAGCGTGTCCCCGGCGCTCTGCCCGCTGTGCGAGCCCAGGTGCGCGGTGATGTCCAGGTCGAGCTCGGCGGCCAGCCGCCACTCGCGCAGTGCCTGCTCCCGGCTGACGATCTCCGGGCCGAGCGCCGCCATGGCCATGGGTACGCCGAGGTCGCGTACGCGCCGGGTCTCGGCCTCGAAGCCCTCGGCGGGCCCGCCGTAGCAGTAGCCGAAGACGGCCCTGATGCCCGAGGCCCGCAGCGCGTCCACGGTGGCGTCGGTGTGCTGGGGCGTGAACTGGATGTGCGACCAATCCAGCAACGTGGTGATCCCCGCGTCGAGCGCCTCCAGCGCGCCGGCCAGGTTCCCGGCCCGCACGTCCTCGGGCGCGAAGCGGGGCGCCAGCTCCCCGAGGACAGTCCGCAGATATCCCGCGAAATCCGTGTTCGGGGCGACCGCCCGGATGGCGGCCTGCCAGGTGTGCCGGTGGCTGTCGACGAACCCGGGCAGCACGATGCGCCCGGTCGCGTCGATCACCTCGTCGCCGCTGAGGCCTTTGCCCACGGCCGCGATCTTCCCGTCCTCGATGAGCACGTCGGTGTCGCGCAGCACGACCGGGTTCGGCTCGGTGTCGATCACGATGCCGTTTCTGATCACTGTTGTCATAGCTGAAAGCTTAGAGAAAAGCTTTTTAGAAAGCAATCTGGTGACAGGTATCCTCGATGCGTGGAACGCAAGGACGAGGTCGACGCGCTGGTCCCGCGCTGGGAGAGGTCGGGCCTGTCGCCTTCGCTGATCGCGGCTCTCGAGCTGAGCAAGCGGATGTCGCGCATCAACGGCCTGTTCGAGCAGGCGCTCAAGCCCGAGCTGGCCGAGCTGGGGCTCACCTATGCCGAGTTCGACGTGCTGGCCGCGCTGAACCGGCTCGGCCCGCCGTACCGGATGAAGCCGAGCGAGCTGTCACGGGCGCTGTTCCTCACCTCGGGCGGGATCAGCAACGTGCTGCAGCGGCTGACCGCGGCCGGCTACGTCGAACGCGCGGACAACGACGGCGACGGCCGCAGCCGCTGGGTGCAGCTCACCACCGAGGGCCTGCGCGTCTCCGACACCGCGATGGCCGTCTCGGGCAAGGTGCACGAGGACGTGCTCGCCGGCGTCCCTGAAGAGGCCGTACGGCAGGCCGCCGACGCCCTGCGCGAGGTGCTGCTCGTGGTCGGCAGGCGCCGGCTCCGCTAGGCCTCCGGCAGCGGCAGGCCCAGGTTCCTCAGGCCGCCCGCCATCGTGCGGACCGGGTCGTCGGACAGGATGGCCCACGGCATGCTGTCGACGCGGCGGCCGATGCGGGCCAGGTGGCGCTTGCGCCTGTCGTAGTCGCGCATCTTGTTGCCCTGCAGGTAGGCCCCGGCGAAGAGGTTGTGCGCCCTGAGCGCGTACGGGTGCGGGGTCTGCCTGCTCTCCCACTTGGCGTCGGCCTCGCGGATCTCGCCGAGCACCTCGTGGGAGAAGTAGCGAAGCTCCAGCTTCGCCCCGGCCACGAACTTGTTGTCCTCGTAGAGCCGGTCGCGCTCGCGGCGGTAGCGGATGAAGTGCGCCAGCGGCAGCATCGCCACGATCGGGCTGCCCGCCGGGGCACGCTCGACCGTGTCACGGGCGAAGGCGAACATCTCCTCCTCGGATCCCGACCAGCGGTCGCCGACGATGCCCAGCCTGTCCCAGTGCGCGGCGAACAGGCGAGGAGAGCGCGCCACCGCCTCCTGCCAGAGCCGGTCGACGTCCTCCCTGCGCGCCTGGGTCAGCGCTGCTACACGCTGCAGCACCGCCCACGGCGCCGCGTCGCCGGGGGCGAGCCGGGCGGCGCGCAGCAGCGAGTCGTGCGCCTCCTGCAGCAGCGCGAAGAAACGCTGGAACTCCTCGTCGCTGAGATGCCCGTCGAAAGCGCTCCACGCCTCGTCGGCGATGACGCAGCCGTGCCACACCCACAGGTCGGGGTCCTCGTCGGCGTCTCTCAGCAGGTCGGCCAGGCGCTCGCTCTGCCCGTTCGCCGCCCTGGCCAGCGCGTCGAGCCGCAACGTCCTGCGGTCGGAGTCGCCGCGCGTCTCGGCCAGCAGCGCCTTGCCCGCGGCCAGGTGTCCCTCGGCGACCGCCTCGACGCCCGCGTCGAGCGCGGGATCGGACCAGGTCCGGTCGAGCACGAACCGCGCGTGATCTTCCGCCCTCCGCCTGAAGAGCCCCACAGCCTCCCTCTCACGCTGTACGGCGAAGCCGCCCCACCGCCGGTCACCGTACTTCGGCGGGCTCTGTCCAGGGAGACGCTACTCCGGTGATGCGGGGCTGGGCACCGCTACGACTCCGCTCCTGGCCGGGCACCCGGTCTTGCGGGTGCCCGCCGTACTCAGAGGCTCGGCAGGAAGCCGACGCGGTCGCGGACCTCGGCCATCGTGCGGGCGGCGACCTCGCGGGCACGCCCGGCGCCGATGGCCAGCAGGCGGTCCAGCTCCGACTCGTTGGCCAGCAGCTTCTCGGTGCGCTCGCGGATCGGGGTGAAGGTCTCCACGACGGCCTCGGCCACGTCCTTCTTGAACGTGCCGTAGCCCTGGCCCTCGTAGCGGGCGACCAGGTCGGGGATCGGGGTCCTGGTGAGCGCCGACTGGATGCGCAGCAGGTTGGAGATGCCCGGCTTGATCTCCTCGTCGAAGAGCACCTCGGAGCCGGTGTCGGTGACCGCGCGCATGACCTTCTTGCGCAGCGGGCCTGGCTGCTCGAGCACGTCCAGGATGCCGGCGGGGCTGGAGGAGGACTTGGACATCTTCGACGTCGGGTCCTGGAGGTCGGTGATCTTCTCGACCTCCTTGAGGATGTACGGGTCGGGCAGCGTGAACGTGTCGCCGAAGCGGTGGTTGAAGCGCTGGGCCAGGTCGCGGGTGAGCTCGAGGTGCTGCTTCTGGTCGGCGCCGACGGGGACCGCGTTGGCCTGGTAGAGCAGGATGTCGGCGGCCTGCAGGATCGGGTAGGTGAACAGGCCCACGCTGGCCGCGCTCTCGCCGAACTTGGCGGACTTGTCCTTGAACTGCGTCATGCGGGCGGCCTCGCCCATGCCGGTCAGGCAGATCAGCACCCAGGCCAGCTCGGTGTGCTCGCGCACGTGCGACTGGACGAAGACGGTGGAGCGCTCGGGGTCGAGCCCGGCGGCGAACAGCTGCGCGGCGGCCACCCGGCTGCGGCGGCGCAGGGCGTCGGGCTCGGTCGGCACGGTGATCGCGTGAAGATCGACGACGCAGTAGAAGGCGTCGTGCGTCTCCTGCAGCGTGACCCACTGGCGGACCGCACCCAGGTAGTTGCCCAGGTGGAAGGAGTCTGCCGTGGGCTGGATGCCGGAGAGTACACGAGGTCTGGCCATAGCAGGCAATTGTGTCAGGAATCCTGCTCAGGCGGCGACTCAAGCACCGGACGGCGTTTCACCCGGACGCGGGCGATCCTGCGGCCGTCCAGCTCGGTGACCGTCAGCTCGAACCCGGGGACCTCTACCTTCTCCCCGACGGAGGCGACGTGCCCGAGCACGGCCATGACGAAGCCGCCGAGCGTCTCGTAGGGGCCGTCGGGCAGCCGGATCCCGGTGTCCTGGGCGAAGTCGTTGAGGTTGGTCAGGCCGTCGATCTCCATCTCGCCCGCGGGCAGCACCACGGTGTCGTCCTCGACGTCGTACTCGTCCCTGATGTCGCCGATCAGCTCCTCGACCAGGTCCTCGAGCGTGACGATGCCCGCGGTGCCGCCGTACTCGTCGACCACGATGGCCAGGTGGTGGTTCTCGTCGCGCATCTCCGACAGCGTGGTGAGCACCCGCTTGGACGTGGGCACGAGCTTGATCGGCCGGATCGGCACCAGCTGGCTGATCGGCTCGATCCGCCCGGTCAGCACCGGGTCGAGCAGGTCGCGTACGTGGACGAAGCCCAGGATCTCGTCGTAGGACTCGCGGTAGACGGGGAAGCGGGAGTGCGGCATCGCGGCGGCCAGCACCGCGGCCTCGGCCAGCGGAGTGTCGGCCTCCATGAACTCCACCTCCGTCCGCGGCAGCATCACCTCGCGCAGTTGCCGCTTGCCGGCGGCGAACACCTCGGCGATCAGGTTCCGCTCGTCGGCGTCCAGGTCGGCGTGGCCGACGACCATGTCGCGCAGTTCCTCGGTGGTCACCTTCTCCCTGTCGGCCTGCGGGTTGCCGCCGAGCAGCCGGACCACGCCGTCGGTCGACTTCGACAGCACCCAGATGATCGGGCGCGACAGCGACGCGACCCGGTCCAGGATGGGCGCCACGACCAGCGAAAGCCGTTCGGCGCGCTGCCGGGCGAACCGCTTGGGCGCCAGCTCCCCGAGCACCAGCGAGAAGTAGGAGATCGCGATGGTCACCAGGATCAGCGCGAGCGAGGGGGCGATGGCCGGGGAGACCCCCCAGCCCTCCAGTGCGGGCACCAGCAGCGCGCCGATGCGGTCGGCGCCGAAGGCGGCCGACAGCACGGTGGCGACGGTGACCCCGATCTGCACCGCGGACAGGAAACGGTTGGGGTCGCGGGCCAGCTTGGCCACCCGCTGACCCCGCTTGCCCTTGCCGGAGAGCCTGCGTATCTGGCTCTCCCGCAGGGAGATCATCGCCATCTCCGCGGCCGCGAAGAACCCGCCCACCACAATGAAGAGCAGGACCAGGGCGAGATTGGCCACGACGGTGTCAAACATGGTGTTGGCAGCGTACTCGGAGGGATTCACCCGTATGCTGAACAGCAAGCCCTACAAAATCGCACATGTTTAAACAGGAGTGAACATGAGACTGCTGGTCACCGGAGGCGCGGGATATGTCGGCAGCGTCGTCGCGGCGCAGCTGGTCGAGGCCGGGCACGAGGTGACCGTGCTCGACGACCTGTCCACGGGGCACGAGAACGCCGTGCCCGCCGGGGCTCGCTTCGTCCGGGGGTGCATCACCGACCCGGGCGACGCGCTCGACGGGGTGGAGGCGGTGCTGCACTTCGCCGCCAAGTCGCTGGTCGGCGAATCGGTCGAGAAGCCCGGTCTCTACTGGAAGCACAACCTCGGCGGAGCCCTCGCGCTCCTGGACGCGATGCGACAGCAAAATGTCGGAAAAATCGTCTTCTCGTCGACAGCAGCCGTGTACGGCGAGCCGGAACGGACCCCGATCGAGGAATCCGACCCCACCCGGCCCACCAACCCCTACGGGGCCTCCAAGCTGGCCGTCGACACCGTGCTGACCACCTACGCGGGGCTGCACGGGCTCGGCGCGGTCAGCCTGCGCTACTTCAACGTGGCCGGAGCCTACGGCGCCTTCCGCGAGCGGCACGCGATCGAGACCCACCTCATCCCGAACGTCCTGAAGGTGGCCACCGGCGAGCGCGAGTCGGTATCGGTGTTCGGCACCGACTACCCCACGCCCGACGGCACCTGCGTACGCGACTACATCCACGTCGCGGACCTGGCCCGCGCGCACCTGCTCGCGCTCGACGCGATCACCCCGGGCGAGCACAAGATCTACAACCTGGGCAACGGCACCGGCTTCTCGGTCCACGAGATGATCGAGGTCTGCCGCGAGATCACCGGCCACGAGATCCCGTCCGTGGTCGGCCCGCGCAGGCCCGGAGACCCCGCCGTACTGGTCGCCTCGTCCGCGAAAATCCAGCGTGAGCTGGGGTGGAAGGCCGAGCGGGGCTCGATGGCCGAGATCGTCGGGGATGCCTGGGGAGCGCTTTCCGGAAAATGAGGTATGCCGACGCCGAATCTGTGCTGTGATACCGAAATGTGAGGAGCTTTTCACCAAGGGTCACGAAGGTGCTCTTCGGCGTCCTCATCCTGTTAGGCAGCCTCGCCGCCGCATCCGGCGTGGTCTTCGCCACCTCACAGCCCGCCCCCGCCACCCACGCCGCCACCCCCTGCCCCCGCCACTAGTGGCCTGGTTGTCGGCAGGGCGCCGGACATGAAAAACGGCGCGCACCCGAAAACGGATGCGCGCCGAAAGCCTCGGATCAGATCAGGCCGAGGGACTTCACCGCGTCGCGCTCCTCGATGAGCTCGCCGACGGAGGCGTCGATGCGCTCGCGGGAGAACGCGTCGATCTCGAGCCCCTGGATGATCTCGAACCGCCCGTCGACCGCGCGGACCGGGAAGGAGGAGATGAGCCCCTCCGGCACCCCGTACGAGCCGTCGGAGACGATCGCCGCGGAGGTCCAGTCGGTGCCGTTGACCCAGTCGTAGACGTGGTCGATCGCGGCGTTGGCGGCCGAGGCGGCCGAGGAGGCGCCGCGGGCCTCGATGATGGCGGCGCCGCGCTTGGCGACCGTGGGGATGAACGTCTCGCGCAGCCACTCCTGGTCGACCTGCTCGGCGGCGACCTTGCCGCCGACCTCGGCGTGGAACAGGTCGGGGTACTGCGTGGCGGAGTGGTTGCCCCAGATGGTGATGTTCTTCACCTCGGTGACCGGGACGCCGAGCTTCTGGGCGATCTGGGAGATCGCGCGGTTGTGGTCGAGGCGGGTCATCGCGGTGAAGCGCTCGGCCGGAACGTCGGGCGCGTTCTGCTGGGCGATGAGCGCGTTGGTGTTGGCCGGGTTGCCCACGACCAGGACCTTGATGTCGTCGGCTGCGTGGTCGTTGATCGCCTTGCCCTGCGGGCCGAAGATGCCGCCGTTGGCGCCGAGCAGGTCGCCGCGCTCCATGCCGGCCTTGCGCGGCATGGCGCCGACGAGCAGCGCGACGTTGGCGCCGTCGAAGGCCACGTTGGGGTCGTCGGTGATCTCGATGCCGGACAGCAGCGGGAACGCGCAGTCGTCGAGCTCCATCGCGGTGCCCTCGGCCGCCTTCACCGCCTGCGGGATCTCCAGCAGGCTCAGCTTCACCGGGACGTCGGCGCCGAGCAGCTGGCCCGACGCGATGCGGAACAGCAGGGCGTAGCCGATCTGACCGGCGGCTCCGGTGACGGTTACCTTGACGGGCGTGGCCATGGCCTTCCCCCAACTCAACGGGTTTATGGATGGTGACGTCTCGGGATGTTACCCGCTCGTCATCCGCAGGGTTCCATCGCGGGCACTTTCAGCTCCGGGTTGAAGCCGACCTGGCCGAAGTACTTGCTGAGCAGTGACTTCATGGTGCCGTCGTGGTAGAGATCCTTGATCACACCGGTGACCGCTTTACACGTCTTGGCATCGCCCTGCTTGATGCCGACGGCGTAGCGCTCGTCGTTCAGCTGGGCACCCAGGACGCGGAAGCGCAGGTTCTCCCTGCTGGCGAAGCCGGCCAGGATGAGGTCGTCGCCGGGGATGGCGTCGACGCCGCCGTTCCTGAGCAGGTCCATGCACTGGGCGTAGTTGCTCGCGGGCACCGGCTCGACCTTGACCTTCGACTGGACCTCGCCGACGGACGGGCTGTCGGGCGCGCACAGTTTCCTGCCCTTGAGGTCGGCCAACGTCTTGATCGAGTCGCCGTCGCGGATCAGCACGTCGTGGTGGGCCAGGTAGTACGGCCCGGCGAACTGGACCTCGCTCTTGTCGATGGAGTAGGTGGCCAGCACCAGGTCGACCGTGCCCTCGGCCAGCATGTCTGCCCGGTTGGCCTTGGTGACCTTGGTGAAGACGGTCTGCTTGGCGCCGAGCGCGGTGGCGATCCGCCTGGCCAGCTCGACGTCGAAGCCCTCGAAGCCGCCGTTGCGCTGCAGGCCGATGCCGGGCAGGTCGACCTTGACGCCGATGGTGACCTTGCCGGTCTGGGCGATCTTGTCGGCGACCGCGGAGAAGACGGCGGGCTGGGCGGGATTCTCGCCCAAGGTGGGCGGCGGCGTGGTGGCGGGCGGCTCCTGGCCGAGGGCCAGCGACGACGGGAAGCCGTTCATCAGCAGGGCGACGGCGGCCGCCGCGAGCAGGACCAGGGCCATGATCAAGCCGATCCACATGCCCGTTCGCCGCCTGCGGACCGGCGGGGGCGGTGGCGGCGCCGTCACGGGAAGCGGCATGGACACGGAGGGCGACTGGGTGAGGCTCGTCTCGACGACCGGCTTGTGTTCCGTGACCGCGGTCGACACCCGCGGGATCGGCATCGTGTCGTCGCCGGCCAGTTGCGCCGCCCTGTTCATGACGGCGGTGGAGGCTCCGACGGTCTCCGGCTGGCCGAGCAGCCGCAGCAGGATCTGGTCGGCCGAGGGCCGCTCGGCCGGGGCCTTGGCCAGCGCCGAGCGCACCACCCCGCGCAGCGGCTCCGGCATGATCTCGACGTCGACCTCGTGGTTGAGGATCCGGTTGAGCACGACCGCGATCGAGTTGCCCTCGAAGGCGGTCTTCCCCGTGGCAGCGAACGCGAGCGTCGCGCCCCAGGCGAACACGTCGGTGTAGGGCCCGATGTCGTCGCCCGCGATCTGCTCGGGGGCCATGTAGGCGGGCGTGCCGATGGCGCGGCTGGTGATCGTGCCGGTGGAGTCGATGATCCGGGCGATGCCGAAGTCCACCACGCGTGGGCCGTCCGCCGCGATCAGCACGTTGTCGGGCTTGAAGTCGCGGTGCACGATCGAGGCGTGGTGGATCGCGGTCAGCGCGGTGGCCGTGCCGATCGCCAGCCGGTCGAGCGCGGTGCCCTGCAGCGGCCCGTCGGCCTCGACCACGTCGCGCAGCACCCGCCCGTCGATGTACTCGCTGGCGATGTAGGGCGTGTTGCCTTCGAGGTCGGCCTCCATGACGCGGGCCGTACAGAAGGAGGCGACCCGCTGGGCCGCCTTCAGCTCTCTGGCGAAGCGCGATCTCGCGATCGTGTCGCCGGAGAACTTGACGTGCAGCAGCTTGATCGCCGCCCGCTCGCCCTGCTCGTTGGCGCCCAGGTAGACGATGCCCTGACCGCCCTCTCCGATCCTGCCGGTCAGCCGGAACGACCCCAGTTGGCTGGGATCGCCGGCAACCAGCGGCGAGATCTGCGGCATCCGTCTTTCCCCACGTGTACACAAAGCCCGACGAGGCAAACTTTACGACGCCCAGGAAGCTCTCAGGGAACCGTTAACCGTTCGTGATCCAGCGAGATGGAGGCTTCGCACCATGTACGACATCGTGCTGTTCGGCGCCAGCGGATTCACCGGCGCACTCACCGCCGCCTACCTTAACCGGGTCGCGGGCCCCGATGTGCGCTGGGCGCTGGCCGGGCGCGACAGGGCCAAGCTGGAACGCCTCGGCCTCGACGCGCCGATCCTGATCGCCGACGCCACCGATCCCGCGTCGCTGGCCGCGATCGCCCGTCAGGCCCGCGTGGTCGCCACCACCGTCGGTCCTTACATCAGGTACGGCGAGCCGCTCGTCGCGGCGTGCGCCGAGGCGGGCACCCACTATCTGGACCTGACGGGCGAGCCGGAGTTCGTGGACCGGATGTACGTGCGCTACCACGATCGGGCCGTGGCGTCGGGGGCCAAGCTCGTGCACGCGTGCGGGTTCGACTCGATTCCCTCTGATCTGGGGGTGCTGTACACGGTCAGCCAGTTGCCGGAGGGCGTCCCGCTCCGCGTGTCCGGATATTTGCGGACTCGCCTGCAGCCGTCGGGCGGCACCTTCCAGTCGGCGCTGTCGATCATGTCGCGCCCGCGCCAGATGCTCGAGGCGGGCACCCAGCGCCGCTCGGCCGAGCCCGTGCCCGCGGGCCGCCGGGTCAGCTCGCTGCCGGGCGGCCTGCGGTACGTGGGCGGCTGGGCGATGCCGATGCCCACGATCGACCCGCAGATCGTCGGCTACTCGGCCCGCCTGCTCGACCGCTACGGCCCCGACTTCACCTACCGGCAGTACTTCGCGGTCAAACGGCTCCCGCAGGCCCTCGCCCTGGCCGCCGGGGCCACCGCCCTGGCCGGGGCCGCCCAGATCCCTCCGGCCCGCCGCTTCCTGTCGACCCGCCTCCAGCCGGGCGACGGCCCCACCCCGGAGCAGCGCGCCCGCAACTGGTTCAACCTCACCATCGTCGGGGAAGGCGGCGGCCGCCGCGTCCGCACCCAGGTGACGGGCGGCGACCCCGGCTACGACGAAACCGCCAAGATGCTCGCGGAGTCGGCCCTCTGCCTCGCCTTCGACGAGGTCCCCGACCTGGCCGGCCAGCTGACGACGGCCGCAGCCATGGGCCACCCCTTGATCACCCGCCTCACCGAAGCCGGCATCGCCTTCTCCACGAAGGAGGCAACACAGGCCTAGCGACAGATCGAGAGAGCCGAGAGCCAGGGTTCGTCGTCGTCCTCCCGAACCGCGGTCACCGTCGTGGCGCCCCACCATCGGTCGACCTCGAAGAGCACGGGTACTCCCTTCCGGACGTCACATCGTCGCACGTCGAGCACGAGTTCGAGGGTGAGTGCGGCACCGGGGCCGAGCGTGCGGGGAATCGGCCCACCCGTCGCCTTCACCAGTGACACGTCCGCCGTCTTCACCGCCACGCCGGTGATCGTGACGGGCAGCCACCCGTCGTTGACGAACATCTGGACGACGGTGGCCCTGGCCGTGCTCGGCCTGCCCGCGTCGTCCCTGTAGACGAACGTCTGCTCCGGGCCGAAGCCCCGATGCTCGAGCCGGGGAACCACCGCACCCGACCGCCAGGCCAGCAGGCAACCGAGGGAGACCACCACGCCGACGGCCAGGACGAGGCGGAGGCGGCGACTCAACCTCCCGACGCCGGGATCCAGCCGGGCCCAAACGTCGGCAGAAATCACTTCACCTCTCCCCTGTCACGCGAAATGGCATTCTGCTACGTTTTCGGGCGTGATGAAAGGCACTCGTTGCTCGTAATCTGGTTCCTGCCGTTGACCGCGGTTCTCGCGCCGCTCGCGACAAAGTACGCCGACGGCTCTCTCACGCCGACAACGGTGAATCGCTTCGCCCGCTGGCAGCAACTGGACGTCGGCGAGTTCAACGGCGGCCTCGTCCTCGGCTACCTCCGGGTGACGCAGCGCTGGAAGTGGATCGGGCTGGCGGCCGGGCTGGCGTGGACGATAGTCACTGTCACGCTAAGTCCGTTTCCATTTGTGGTCGGCTGGCTTTTCGGAATTGTGGCCGCGGAGATTGGATTCGGCCGGGGGCAGAAAGGGCGGCCGATCGGCATACAGCTCGCGCCGACGCTGCTCGTCGTCTGCTGGAGAATCGCCGCCGCCGTCGGCTGCGCCCTGGCCGTTGCCACGGTGGCGCGCTCTTTCCGCGCCGAGGTGGGGGTCGCCGAACGATTGGCGGCGGTGACCGCGCTCGGCGCGACGCTCGCCGTACACCTGCTGGTCAGGAGCCTCCAGCGGCGGCCGCTGCACGCGGGACCTGCCGACCTGGTCGGGGCCGAGGTGGCCGTGCGCTCCTCGTCGGCGCGCAAGCTGCTCGCGCTCGGCGCGGCCGTCACGCTGTGGACGGGGCTGCAGGCCGCCTACCCGCAGCCACCCCATAACGCGATCGACCTGGTGGTGATCGTCTCGTACGGCCTGCCGGTGGTGGCCTGGGTGGCCGCGGCCTCGTCCTGGCAGGCGAGGCCGGCGCGGGAGAGCCGGACCCTGCCGTGGGTTCCCATCGCCGCGGTGCCGCTGGCCGTGGCGGCCTTCCTCGTACCGAATCCCGTGCCGGCGCAGGTGCAGTCACAGCCGGGACAGCAGCTGGGAACCCTCCAGTACGCGCGGCTCGCCCAACATGCCTGGGAAGTGGGTTCCGTGGAGGGGTACCAGTACCGGTTCACCGAGGCGGCCACCTACGTGGCCAGACGCACCGGGCTCGAGCGCCCGGCACCGTTCGCGCTCAGCGGGAACGGCAGTTACGCCGTCTACCTCGACGACGTCTCGCGCCGCATGGTCCGCAGGAACCTGGAGACCGGCGAGAGCCGCTTTCTAACCGGGAAGCTGGCCGACGACGCCGTTCCCGAGCCCGTGCTGTCGGCCGACGGCAGCTATGTCACGCTCACGGACGCCGCCGGGACCGACCTGATCGACATGAACTCCCCTGCCCGGGTGCGGATGCCGGGCGTCCGGTACGTGCTCGGGATCGGGCCGGACAGCCTGGTCGTCACCACCGGGCGGCCGGCGCTACCGGGGACGCCCGACACCGAGTTGCGCACGGTCGGCCATGACGGCACGGTCCGCACCCGCGTGCCGTACGACCCGACGCTGCGGGCGTGGCTCGCGCCCGACGCGCGCACGCTGGTGACGGTGACCGGCACCGAGGTGGTGTCGATGGACGCGCGCACCGGTCACGTCACCCGGCGCAGGCCGCTGGGCGTGCGCCGGGACGGCGAGGTTCCCGAGCCGCGAGGCTGGTCGGAGGACGGGAAGCTGCTCGTGACGCTCGGCGAGGACGGGTATCTCGTGGATCCCGCCACCGGCAGGTCCGCACGCGCCGCCGAGTTCCCTGAGGACGCCGTGGTCGGCAAGGTGGTGGCGCGATGAGAGTCGTCCTGGCCGTGGCGGCGCTCCTGGCCGCGGTCTGGGTGGTGCTGCCGTCCTGGACGGCGGATCGGCCCGCGTTCGTCCGTGCCTCACCCACTCCCTCCGCCGCGCCGGCACCGCCCGAGCTGCGCGGGCGGGTGACCGGCCCGGTGCGCTACGCCTACCGTCCCGAGTGTGACGAGGAGGTTCCCGCGTGCGAGCGCTGGGTGCTGGTCTCGGCACGCGGTGAGCGTTGGTTGCTGCCGGACGCCCTGTCCGAGGACGTCCTGGCGCTCAGCCGGGACGGGACCCGCGCCGCCTACCCGCACAGGAAAACGGGGCGCCTGGTCGTCGCCGACCTGGCGGCGGGCACCGCCAGGACCTATCCCGTGCGGCCCTCCTTCCCCGCGCCGGAGTTCTCGCCCGACGGCCGCCGTCTCCTGGTCCCCGGCGACCATCCGGTGGTCGTCGACGTCGACCGCGGCACGGTACGCAGGACGCCCGGCGGCCCGGAGCCGGTGCCTCCGCCCGGGCATGTCACGACCACGACGTACCTCGCCTATGCCGAGGGTGGGGCGATCCGCCGCGTGACGCTGCCGGGCAATCTGGTCGGCAAGCTGTCGCCCTCGGGGCGGCTGCTCGCCACGGTGCCGCGCGAGGTGACCCCGGAGGAGGTGGTCACGCCTGGCGTGCTCCTCGTCGACGCCGCGACCGGCAGGTCCCTGCGTACGATCCCGGGCCCCGTCCAGGAGGTCGTGCGGTGGGAGAGCGAGAGCGCCCTGATCGTGCGGAAGGACGGGTACCAGGTCCTCGACGTGAACACCGGCGGCCTGCGCCCGCTCGGGATCGACGGGGACGGCGTCGTGGTGGGCGCCGTCGGCTAGCGGGATCCGGCGACCTGGCGGGCCGCGGGTGGACGCTTCTCCCATTCATCGAAAAGGCGGCGAGCCGCCGAGGCCGCTCGCCGCCTTCCGTACAGATCCAGGATGTCGCCTAGTAGGCCACGGCTCTGGTCTTGTACACCGCACGCAGGTACGGGTTCTTGAACTTCGGGTACGCAACGGTCTGCGGGTCGCCGTCGCTGGTGTAGCGCATGTCCGGGTTGCGGTCGAGCCAGTCCAGCCACGCCGTCGAGCAGAACTGCGCGCAGTCGCCCTTCTTGTCCATCGCCCTGATCCGCGGGATGCCCAGCGGGTCGAAGGTCTTGGCGAACGGCGCCGGCGCCGGCGTGTACCCGGCCAGGAACACACCCTCGTGGTTGTAGCTGACGCCCCCGAGCTTGCCCTTGATCGCCCATTCCTTCTTGCGGGGCTGGTTTCCGTACGGCAGGGCCAGCGTGACCGGCTTCTCGTGGGCCAGCGAGCTGACCATCTTCTGGACCCAGACGATCTGGTCCGCGACTTCCTTCTGCGACCTGGTGCGCAGGTTGACGTGGTCGCGAGTGTGGTTGCCGATGTCGAAGCCGTTGTCCTTCAGCCAGAGCAGCACCTGAGCCTGCTCCTCCTTCGTCGTCTTGCCGAACATGTCGCGCGTGACGTAGAAGGTGGCGACCGGCTTGAAGCCGGGGTTCTTGGCCGCGACGTCGCGCAGGATCGACACGGCGGTGTTGGGCTTGGGCTGGCCCAGCTCGTCCAGGTCGAGCTGGGAGGGAGAGGAGTCGTCGAAGGTCAGCACGACCGCGTGCTTGCCGGCCGGGATGTCGATCTTCCCGGTGACGTAGTCGGCGGCGGTGACCGGCACGTAGCCGTCGTGGGCCAGCCGCTCGAGGTCGGCACGGAACTTCGCCGGCGTCCTGTCGTCTTCTGAGCCTGGGTTATCGACGATGCGGTGGTACATCAGCACCGGGATCTGGCCGAGCTCGTTGGCCTTGACCTTCACGGCGGCGGCGAGCTTCGCCGCCTTGGCCTGCTGAACCTTGGCCGCGGCCGCCACCTGGGCGGTCTGCGGGTTGGCGCTGGGCTGCCCGCCGCACCCACCCGCCACGACCACGGCCGCGACGGCGACCCCGAGTGCACCCAGACGCATCGCAACCCCTTCGACACGGAACGTCAACACGCAGGGTCCATCCCCACCCCCCTGCCATGCCACTCCGAGCCCGCCCCAAAGAGATCACCAAAGATAGGGGTCATTACAGGCCTCATCGGCCATACTCCGCTGCCACGCCACCAGCCGCCTCTTCGGGTCCCCCGACCTGATCATCCGCTCCGTCTCGACGGCCTCGAACGCCCCGTCCCGCGACCACGAGGTGTAAGTGACGCGCACCGGCCGCGGATCGAGCGGCACGGCCGGGCAATCCGTGACATCGAACTCCATCCGCAGGGTGACGCTGTCCCCGCTACCCAAGGACACGGGAAACTTCTGCTCCACCCGGACCAGCCGCAGCCCGGGGATCCCCGCCGAGACTCCCGTGATCGTGAAGGGCACGAGCCCGTGATTGGTGATCCGCATGTCCACCAGCCCCTCCAGGCCCACCGGCCGGAACTGGTCGTCTCGCCGCATGGCCCCGGAGGTGAAGAAGCCGTCCACCTCCGCGGTAACCCGGGGCTTGACGAGACCGGACCACCAGACCGCCGCCCCGAGCACGACGACCAGCGCCACGGCGCCCAACCTGACCGCGAGCTGACGTCCCGTCAGCAACCCCGCCTTGGGGTCGATCTGTCGCCATAAATCATCCGAGATCGCCACGAGTCGTCATGCTAGGTTCTCCCCGTGACGGAGCTCCAGGTTCTGGCCGTGTTCGCCGCCATAGCCGTCGCCGTCACCGAGTGGCCCGTCTCCCGCGAACGCCTGGCCGCCTTCGCCGCCTCCTACGACCTCGTCATCACCCCGGACAACGGCACCCAGGTCATGGCCCAGCTGGCCACGGCGCGGAGGCGGCAGCGGTGGGGGCTGTGCGCGGGCGTCATCCTGGCCGCCGCCACCCACCTGTTGTTCATGGTGCCGCTCTGCTGGTTCGCCGGGGTTCTGGTCGCCGAGTTACGGCAGGCCAGGCGGCAACCCGCCGACCCGGTCGAGCGGGCCTTCTGGCGGCGTGGCACCCGCCTGCTGCTGGCCGGCGGCGTGATCACCGCGAGTTGCGCGGCGTTCCTGCCCTTACTGCCGGGAGAGCCCGCGCCCCTGTACGCCGACGTGGACCCGTATCCGCGGGACAACCCGTCGCTCTGGCACGAGGCGGTCGCCAAGGTCACCGCGCCCGGCTGCTACCGCTCCTACGAGCGCGAGTGCCGGGTCTGGAAGCTCGACAAGCAGCCCTTCCCGCAGGCGGCACCCGTGGTGACCAGCGCGTACGGAGTGCCGGGCCCCGGGCCGCTCAGGGTGAGCCAGGACGGCCACTGGATCGCCTACCTGGATCGCAGCTCGCGCAGGATCGTCCACCGCGACCTCCGCACGCAGGACGTCCGCTTCCTGACGGGCAGCCTCGCGGACACGGAAGTGCCGAAGGTGGAGATCTCCAGCCGCGGGCGTTTCGTCGTCCTGGCCACCACCACCGTGACAGTCCTCGACACGGAGTCCGGCAAGACGTCCGCCGTCCCCGGGATCAGGCAGGACGCCGAACTGAGCATCAATCCCGACGGCACCAGGATCCTCGCCGTCACCGACGAGGGCCTGCGGGTGGAGACCTACGACGTGCCGAGCGGGCGGCGGCTGAGCGGCGTGGCGGTCAGGTTGCCTGACGGCGATCCGATCGAGGCCGTCAAGGGGTGGGGCGAGGACGGCAAGCCGATCGTGACCAGGAAGGCCGGCGAGGGTGAGCGGACCGCGTTCAGGCTGGATGTGGTCACGGGGCGGACCTGGCACTTGTGAGAGCTGTCGCGGGCAGCCTCGGCAGGGGATATCTTGATATCAAGCAATCCCGTAAACGTGGAGCGGACACCCCGGTGACTGATTCGACCATCATTTACACGTATACCGACGAGGCGCCGGCCCTGGCGACGTATTCGTTCCTGCCCGTGATCGAGGCCTACGCCTCCACGGCCGGGGTCCGGGTGGAGAGTCGTGACATCTCACTGGCGGGGCGGATCATCGCCAGTTTCCCCGAGCGCCTCACCGAGAGCCAGCGCATCGGGGACGCCCTCGCCGAGCTCGGTGAGCTGGCCAACACCCCCGAGGCCAACATCATCAAGCTGCCCAACATCTCGGCCAGCATCCCGCAGCTGAAGGCCGCGATCGCCGAGCTGCAGGGCAAGGGGTACGCGCTCCCGGATTACCCGGAGGACCCGCGGACCGACGAGGAGCGCGAGATCCGGGCCCGCTACGACAAGGTCAAGGGCAGCGCCGTCAACCCGGTCCTGCGCGAGGGCAACTCCGACCGCCGCGCCCCCGCCTCGGTGAAGAACTACGCCAGGACCCACCCGCACCGCATGGGCCCGTGGTCCTCCGACTCCAGGACGAACGTCGCGCACATGACCGCCGACGACTTCCGCTCCTCCGAGAAGTCAGCGGTCATCGCCGAGCCCCAGAGCCTGCGCATCGAACTGGTCGCCGACGACGGCACCACCACGGTGCTCAAGGAGTCGGTGCCCGTGCTCAAGGACGAGATCGTCGACGCGACCGTCATGCGGGTGGCCGCGCTGCGCGAGTTCCTGACGGCGCAGATCGCCCGCGCCAAGGCCGAGAACGTGCTGTTCTCCGTGCACCTGAAGGCCACCATGATGAAGGTCTCCGACCCGATCATCTTCGGCCACGTGGTACGCGCGTTCTTCCCCAAGACCTTCGCCCGGTACGGCGAGCAGCTCAACCCGAACGACGGCCTCGGCGCGATCCTCAAGGACGCCGGTGACGAGGTCAAGGCGTCGTTCGAGGCCGAGCTGGCCGAGGGCCCGCACCTGGCGATGGTCGACTCCGACCGTGGCATCACCAACCTGCACGTGCCCAGCGACGTCATCGTCGACGCCTCGATGCCCGCCATGATCCGCCAGTCGGGTCACATGTGGGGCCCCGACGGCGAGGAGGCCGACACCCTCGCGGTCATCCCCGACAGCAGCTACGCCGGCATCTACCAGGCCGTCCTCGACGACTGCCGCGCCCACGGCGCCTTCGACCCCGCCACCATGGGCTCGGTGCCGAACGTCGGCCTGATGGCGCAGAAGGCCGAGGAGTACGGCAGCCACGACAAGACCTTCGAGATCCCCGTCACCGGCACGGTCCGCGTCGTGGGCGGCAGCGGCGACGTGGTGCTGGAGCACGCGGTCAGCCAGGGTGACATCTGGCGCATGTGCCAGACCAAGGACATCCCGGTGCGCGACTGGGTCAAGCTGGCCGTCACCCGGGCCCGCGCCAGCGGCGACCCGGCGGTGTTCTGGCTCGACGCCGAGCGCGCCCACGACGCCGAGCTGATCGAGAAGGTCAACGCCTACCTGCCCGAGCACGACACCGACGGGCTCGACATCAGGATCCTGGCGCCGGCCGAGGCGATGAAGTTGTCGCTGGAGCGCATCCGCAGGGGCGAGAACACGATCTCGGTCACCGGCAACGTGCTGCGCGACTACCTGACGGACCTGTTCCCGATCATGGAGCTGGGCACCAGCGCCAAGATGCTGTCGATCGTCCCGCTGCTGAACGGCGGCGGCCTGTTCGAGACCGGCGCGGGCGGCTCGGCGCCCAAGCACGTGCAGCAGCTGCTCAAGGAGAACTACCTGCGCTGGGACAGCCTGGGCGAGTTCCTCGCGCTGGCGGCCAGCTTCGAGCACCTGGCGACCACGACGGGCAACGCCCGGGCGAAGATCCTGGCCGACACGCTCGACCGGGCGACCGCCACGTTCCTCAACGAGAACAAGTCGCCGGCCCGCCGCGTCGGCGGCATCGACAACCGCGGCAGCCACTTCTACCTGGCCATGTACTGGGCGCAGGAGCTGGCCAGGCAGACCGACGACGCCGAGCTGGCCGAGGCGTTCAGCGGGCTGGCCGAGACGCTGGGCGAGCAGGAGAAGACCATCGCCGACGAGCTGATCGCGGTGCAGGGCTCGCCTGCCGACATCGGCGGCTACTACCGGCCCGACCCGGACAAGGCCTCGGCCGTGATGCGCCCGTCGCAGACGTTCAACCAGGCGCTGGCCATCCTGAAGTGACCCGCGCGGGGGATGGCCTTCGGGTCATCCCCCGAGCAGGTTGAGAATCATCGCCTTGAGCGCGTCGTTGCCCAGGATGAGCGAGGTCAGGACGACGCCGAAGCCGCCGAGACCCATGATGGTCACGTCGACCCGCTTGCTGCGGATGGCGAGCTGCCCGCCGTACCCGGCGAAGCGGAGAGCGGCGGCGATCATGAGGACGGCGCCCAGCGTGAAGCCGCCCCAGCGCGGATCGACCAGGAAAATCACCGCAACACCGACGACCGCACCCGCCAGAATCAGCAGGTACGGTCCCCAGCTCTCACTCCCGGGCTCATTCACCGTGCGGGCTTATGGTCGCGTTCGCTACGGGCCTCCGTTGGCATCGTTCCTCGCTCTCTCCGGCCCAGGCTCACCGCTCGTCGATGGGCTTCCACTTCTGGTCTCGTTCCCCGATGTACTCGCTGTCAGGGCGGATCAGGCGGTTGTCGGCGTGTTGTTCGATCACGTGGGCCGTCCAGCCGGACATGCGGCTGATAGAGAATACCGGCGTGAACAGGTCGGTCGGGATACCGAGGTAGTGATAGACGGAGGCGGCGTAGAAGTCGACGTTCGGGTAGAGGCCCTTGCTCTCGAAGACGACCTCCTCCATCTCCTTCGACATCCGGTAGTAGGTGTCGTCGCCGGTCGACTCGGCCAGCTCGGCGGACATCCTGCGCAGGTGCGTGGCCCGCGGGTCCTCGGTCTTGTAGACGCGGTGGCCGAAGCCCATGATCTTCTCGTGCGCGTCCAGCTTCTCGCGTACGGCCTGCGCCACGTTGCCCGGTGAGATCGACTCGAGCGTCTTCATGACCTGCTCGTTGGCCCCGCCGTGCAGCGGGCCCTTGAGCGTGCCGATGGCGGCGACGATGGCCGAGTGCATGTCGGACAGCGTGGCGGCGCACACCCGGGCGGCGAAGGTCGAGGCGTTCATCGTGTGGTCGGCGTGCAGCACCAGGCAGGTGTCGAAGAGCTCCGCCTCGCGCTGGCTCGGGACGCGCCCGGTGACCTGCAGGAGGAAGTTGCCGGCGATGCTCAGCGAAGGGTCGGGCTCCGGAGGCACGTCCTTGCCCGTGCGGAAGGCGTGGTACTGGGCGACCAGCAGCGGCTGCTGCGCGGTCAGGCGAGCGGCCTTGCGCAGGTTGGCGTCGGGCGCGATGGAGTCCTTGTCAGGGTCGTCGGCGCCCGCCAGCGAGACCAGCGAGCGCAGCGCCTCCATGGGTTTCTGCTTGCTCGCGATCTCCGGGAGGTTGTGGGAGACGAGGACACCCAGCGCCCGGCCGTCGTGCAGCTCGTCGACGTAGGCGGCCAGCTCGGCGCGAGTGGGCAGCTTTCCGCGCTGCAACAGGTGGGCGGTCTCTTCGAACGTCGTACGGCCGGCGAGATCGTGGATGTCGTATCCCCGATAGAAGAGCCGGCCGGCCTTCCCGTCAATGTCGCTGAGCGCTGTGGACGCGGCTACGACATCGGCCAGGCCTTTCGTGGGCTTGTCCGCCATGAGTGTTTCCTCCGCTTATCTTCGCTGGAAGTCTACCCGTGAGCAGGCAAAACCGTCCGCAAAGGTCCAGACCAATTTCACGCCGGATTCTCCTTATGGCAAAGGCGATTCCGCATCCCCTCGTTTGGGTAAGCCGGAGCTGTAGCAATAGTTACGGCGGGCTACCCCCATGGGTGTGGCACGCCCCGGTCAGCCGTGGGAGGAACTGCCGTGCCAGGTGAAGGCACGGGGCCGTTCATTCGCAGTCTCAAAACTGAGGGAAGGAACTGCCGTGCACAGGCGAGCACGTGCCGTTCATTCGCAGACTCACTGAGGGAAGGAACTGCCGTGCCTGGGAGGGCACGCGCCGTTCATTCGCAGAGTCGAACTGAGGGAAGGAACTGCCGTGCCTGGGAGGGCACGCGCCGTTCATTCGCAGAGTCGAACTGAGGGAAGGAACTGCCGTGCCTGGGAGGGCACGCGCCGTTCATTCGCAGAGTCGAACTGAGGGAAGGAACTGCCGTGCCTGGGAGGGCACGCGCCGTTCATTCGTAGACTCGAACTGAGGGAAGGAACTGCCGTGGAGGGGCCGTTCATTCGCATCGAGGACACTGGCGAGGTTGTCCCGTTGCGCCCCGAGATCACGACGGTCGGCAGGGGACGCGGGGTCGACATCCGGCTCACCGATCCCAGCGTGTCTCGACTCCATGCCGAGTTCGTCAGGCGAGGACCCTACCTGTACGTCGTTGACCTGGGCCTGTCCCGCAACGGCACGCGGGTGAATGGCAGGCCGATCGCGCGGAGGGTGCTGGACGACGGCGACGTCGTCTCCTTCGGCGCGGCGCGCGGCCGCATCGGTGGGGTGCCGCGCGAGGACTTCACCCCGGAGGTCGAGCTGCGCAGGGCGGCCGCTCCCGAACTGACCAGGCGCGAGGTGGACGTGCTGACGTCACTGTGCAGGCCCGCGCTGTCGGATGAGGCCTTCGTCGCCCCCGCGACGGCCCGCGAGATCGCCGACGACCTGGTCGTCACCGAGGCGGCGGTCAAGCAACACCTGCTGCGGCTGTACCAGAAGTTCAGGATCCCGGAGGGGACCAACCGGCGCACGCGTCTGGCGAACGAGGTCGTCGCGCTGGGTCTGGTGCGCCCGACCCCGGTGGTGCCGCCGCAGCGGTCGGCGGGCACCGCACCCGAGGCGCAGCCTTCCACGGCGGGTCGCCGCGCGTCCTGACCAAGTCGCAAGACTCACATAACGGGACGCAACTTCGGGCCTCGGCGGGGAGTCTCACACCCGTGAGATTCAACAGGATCTGGACGTTGCTGGGCGCGGGAGCCATGTCCGCTGCCTTGATCACGCCTCAGCCCTCCGCCGCGGAGCCGTACCCGGCCGATGCGGCGCCCACCACCCCTGTACCGACCACCCCTTTACCGACCACTCCGGCGCCCACCACACCGGTGCCGACCACTTCAGCGCCGGCCACCCCTGGGCCGGTCGCCAGTGAGCCGGTTCCGGTCGACCCGAAGCCGGTGGACTGCTCGGCGGTCAAGTGCGTGGCGCTCACCTTCGACGACGGGCCGAGCACATATACGCCGAAGCTGCTGACGATGCTGGAGCAGCACCACGCCAGGGCCACGTTCTTCGTGGTCGGCTACAACACCTCCCGCTTCCCCAAGGCGCTGAGCCGGATGGTGCGCGACGGGTTCGAGATCGGCACGCACACCCAGTCGCACCCCGACCTGCGGCGCCTGTCGCCCTCCAGGATCCGGGCCCAGCTCAGGGGCCCCATCGACGACATCCTCGCCGCGGGCCAGCCCGCGGTCACGCTGTTCCGCCCGCCGTACGGGGCCACGAACGCCAAGGTGACCAAGATCGCCAAGGAGCTCGGGCTGGCGCAGATCCTGTGGAGCGTGGATCCGTGGGACTGGGCCGTACACAACTCCCGCATCGTCGCCGACCGGATCCTGTCGCACGTCGGGCGCGGCTCGATCGTCCTGGTCCACGACATCCACCCGACGACGGTCGCCGCCATGCCGAAGGTGATCAAGACGCTGCAGAAGCGCGGCTACCACCTGGTCACCGTGTCGGAGCTACTGGGTCCTGAGCTCAAAGCGGGCCGCAAGTACTTCCGTCAGTGACGGTGACAGTTCCAGCGGCCTCGCGCCGGGGGTGATCGTGCCGAGCACGCGCGCCCCCGACGCGCCCGTACAGCTGGGCACCGTGGCGGGCAGCCCGTGCGCGGTCAGCCAGCCGAACAGCGAGAACGCGATCGCCTCCTTGGCGTCCGACGGCACGCCCAGCTCGTCGCTCGGCACCACCTTCGCGGTGACGCGCTCGCGCAGCATCCGCATCAGCGTCGGGTTGCGCACCCCGCCGCCGGAGACGACCAGCGTGTCGAGCCGGTGCCTGCGCACCTCGGCGGCCACGGTCTCCGCCGTGAGCGCGGTCAGCGTGGCCACGAGGTCGGCCTGCGGCAGGCCCGATGTGACGTAGCTGGGGGTGAACAGCTCCTTGCCGGTGGTCTTGGGCGGCTCGAGCGCGTAGTACGGCTCCTGGAGCAGCTCGCGCAGCAGCTCCTCGTCGACCTTCCCCGCCGCCCCCAGCTTCCCGTCCCTGTCGTACGGCGGAGCCGCCGCGTCGATGAGCGCGCACGCGGGACCGGTGTCGTAGGCGATGGCCGGCTCCCGCACGGTGAGGTTGGCGATGCCGCCGAGGTTGAGAGCCCCCGAGCGGCCCTCGACCCCGGCGAGCAGCAGCAGGTCCAGGTAGGACACGAGCGGGGCACCCTGCCCGCCGGCGGCCACGTCCCTGGCCCGCAGATCGGAGACGACGGGCAGCCCGGTGCGCTCGGCGATCCAGGCGGGCTGGCCGAGCTGGAGGGTGCCGCGCACGACCCCGCCCTCGACCCAGTGGTAGAGCGTCTGTCCGTGCGAGCACACCAGGTCGGCCCGCACGGATGCCGCCACGTCGGCGAAGGCCTGGCCGATGAGCGTGTCAAGCGCGCACACCTCGGCCATGTCGACCTTCGCCGGGGGCAGGGCGTCCTTGATGCGGGTCCTCAGTTCCGGCGGGTAGGGCCGCTCACCGACGTGCGTGATGACGCCGGTGAGCAGGCCGTCCCGGTCGAGCGACCAGTCCACGACCGCGCTGTCGATGCCGTCGTGGGACGTGCCCGAGATCAGCCCGAGGACCCGCACCTGCTCACACCACCCTGAATCCGTGGGAGGGCCTGCTGGTGCGGCCCACCCTGTCCACCGCGACCGCGTAGTAGCGGTCGCCCCGCTTGCCGTCCGCGTCGGTCCAGCGGGCCTGGCGGCCACCGGGAACGACCGCGACCAGGTTGCGGGCGTCGTCGAATGACACGTTCTCATCCGAGGAGCGGAAGATCGCGAACTGGAACGGCTCGTCGCGTCCCGTGGCCACCATCCTGACCTCCACCCCGTCGGCGCGGCACAGCGCGTAGGCCACCACCGGCCGGCGCGGCGGCTCCCCGCCGGCGAGCCTGGGCAGCACGGGCGCCAGCGCCGGGTGCTGGTAGTGGTCCTTGATCGCGGTGGTGATCGAGCCGATCCTGTCGGCGCGCACGTCGCCCGCGCTGAACCAGATGTCGCCGCTGACCTGCGGGTGGTCGCGGTTGAGCGTGAGGTGCTTGGACAGCTCGGCGGGATCCTGCCACTGCGGGGCGGTCTGGGCGGGGTCGCCCGCCTTGTAGGCGGCCTGGCCGATCCACAGCAGCGTGCCGGTGCCGTCGGCCACGTCCGACCACCAGGGGATGAGTTTGCTGTAGTCGGCCGGCGGCTGGCCGATGTACCAGTAGATCTGCGGCGCGATGTAGTCCAGCCAGCCCTTCTTGACCCAGCCGCGGGTGTCGGCGTGCAGGTTGTCGTAGGACTGGCCGCCGGCGGTGTCGGAGCCCAGCGGGTCGCTGGCCTTGTTGCGCCAGATCCCGGACGGGCTGATGCCCCACGAGATCTCGGGCTTGGCCTGCCGTACGCGCTGCTGCATCTCCGAGACCATCAGGTCGACGTTGTTGCGGCGCCAGGAGGCCAGGTCGGGGAAGCCGGCGCCGTACTTGGCGTAGGCGGCGCTGTCGTCGAAGGCGGCGGTGTTGGTCGGGTAGAAGTAGTCGTCGAAGTGGAGGCCGTCGATGTCGTAGCGGGTGATCGCGTCGAGCATCGCGTCCTGGCAGAACTTGCGCACCTCCGGCATGCCGGGGTTGTAGTACAGCTTCCCGCCGAACGGCAGGATCCAGTCGGGGTGCTGGCGCCCAGGGTGCGAGGGGTGCAGCTTGGCCGGGTCCGGCTGCATGGAGACTCGGTAGGGGTTGAACCAGGCGTGGAAGGCCAGGCCGCGCTTGTGCGTCTCCTCGACGAGGAAGGCCAGCGGGTCGTAGCCGGGGTCCTGGCCCTGGGTGCCGGTCAGCCACTGCGACCACGGCTCGAACGGCGAGGGCCAGAACGCGTCGGCGGTCGGCCTGATCTGGACGAACACCGAGTTGAGCTTGCGCT
Organism: Nonomuraea sediminis; assembly: GCF_018531495.1. Lineage (GTDB taxonomy): Bacteria > Actinomycetota > Actinomycetes > Streptosporangiales > Streptosporangiaceae > Nonomuraea > Nonomuraea sediminis. The sequence goes on along the minus strand of NZ_JAHDTI010000004.1, from coordinate 15,201 downwards.
GGACGGCTAAGTCGAGCCAGCCGAGGTACTCGGCCTTCTGCTCCTCGACGCTCAGACCGGTCTTGGACGGCCAGTTGATGTTGACCACGGACGCGATCCACATGCCGCGCATCTGGCGCAGCGGCGGGATGTAGCCGGTGTCGGCGAACGCGGGTAACGGCACTGCGGAGGCGGCGACGGCGAGGGCGAGACCCTTCAGGACTGTCCTTCTGCTGGGCATGTGGGGGGTGCCTCCCGGGAAGCGGTTGTGTCGAGGGCGACGATGACAGAAAATTACCTTCAGATCAATAAATGTGAAGGAAAATGCCGCATGCCTGATGACCTGTACCGACTCGCTCTCACAGTGCTCCAGCCCGGCTACGAGGAGACGTCCGTTCCCGACTGGCTGCGCAGGCTGCTGGGCGAGGGGCTGGGCGGCACGATCCTGTTCGCGCGCAACGATCCGAGCCGCCAGGTCGTCGACCGGCTGCGCGCCGAGAACCCCGGTGTGGTCGTCGCGATCGACGAGGAGGGCGGCGCGGTCACCAGGCTCGAGGTCACCGCGGGCAGTTCCTTCCCCGGCAACCGGGCGCTGGGCGTGGTCGACGACGTGGTGCTGACCGAGCGCGTCGGCCGCCAGATCGGCCGGATGCTCGCCAAGGCGGACATCACGCTCAACTACGCGCCCTCGGCCGACGTCAACTCCAACCCCGCCAACCCGGTCATCGGGGTGCGGTCCTTCGGCCCGACCGCCGACCTGGTCTCACGGCACACGGTCGCCTACGTCAACGGCGTGCAGGGCGCCGGCGTCGCGGCCTGCGCCAAGCACTTCCCCGGCCACGGCGACACGGTCACCGACTCGCACCTGAACCTGCCCACCGTGCACGCCGCCCGCGAGGTGCTCTTCCAGCGCGACCTGCCGCCGTTCCGTGCCGCCATCAGGGCGGGGGTGCGGGCTGTCATGACGGGTCACCTGCTGGTGCCCGCGCTGGATCCCGAGGTGCCCGCGACCCTCAGCCGTACCGTCCTGACCGAACTGCTCAGAGGAGAGCTCGGCTTCGACGGGATGCTCGTCACGGACGCGATCGAGATGCGGGCGGTGGCCGCGCTGTTCTCCCCCGGCGAGATCGCCGTCCGCGCGCTGGCCGCCGGGGCCGACGCGATCTGCATGGGCCATGCCACCGAACAGCTGGTCCGCGAGGTGTGCGCGGCCGTCGTCGCCGCCGTCCGCGCCGGCACCCTGCCCGAGGAACGCCTGGCCGAGGCCGCTGAGCGCGTGCTGTCCCTGTCGGAGTGGTACAGCAAGCAGGCCGACCTGCGCGAGCAGGCGCTCGCCGACCCCGGCGTCGGGCTCGAGGCGGCCAGGCGGGCGCTGACCGTGACCGGCGAGGGGCGGCTGGAGCGGGCGCCGCTGGTGGTCGAGGTCAACACGCGCCTCAACCGGGCGGTCGACCCGTCGACGCCGACCGGCATCACCGCCGCGCTCACCGCGGCGCTGCCCGGCACGGCGCGCGTCCAGCTCGCGGCCGGCGACGAGCTGCCGGCCTTCGACGAGCGGCCCGTAGTGCTCGTCGTGCACGACGCGGCGCGGCACGACTGGGTGCGCGAACGGGTGGCCCAGGCCGTCACCGCGCGCCCTGACGTGATCGTGGTCGACACCGGCATCCCGGACGAGCCGGCGGGCGGGGTCCACATCGCCACGCACGGCATCTCGCAGGTGGCCGCGCGGGCGGCGGCGGAATGGCTGACCCGGTGACGCAGGAACCCGCGAACCCGGTCGCCGCGGTGCGTGCCGTACTGCCGTCGCTCACGCCCGCAGCGCAGGCCATCGCTCGAATCATCCTGGAGGATCCCGGGCTGGTCGTGCGGAGCACGATCACCGAGTTCAGCGCGGTGTCGGGGACGAGCGAGGCGACGATCGTGCGCACGGCCAGGGCGCTCGGCTTCGGCGGCTACTCGCAGATGCGCTTCGCGCTGGCGGCGGCGGTGGCCAAGGAGCCGGAGCGGCTCGTGCCCGGCGACCTCGGACCTGACGATCCGCTCACCGACGTGATCGCCAAGGTGGCGCGCGCGGAGTCGGACGCGCTCGCCGACACCTCGGCCCAGCTCGACCCCGAGCAGCTGGGCGAGGTGGTCTCCGCCATCGCCGAGGCCCGCAGGGTCGACGTGTACGGCGTGGCCGCCTCGGGCCTGGTGGCCGCCGACATGTCGCAGAAGCTGCTGCGCATCGGGCTGTCCAGCCACCCCTTTAGCGACGCGCACCTGGCGCTGACCAGCGCGGCCCTGCTGCGCGACGGCGACGTGGTGGTGGCGATCAGCACCAGCGGCGAGACGCCCGACGTGCTGGTACCGGCCCGCACCGCGAAGGAGGCGGGCGCGCTGCTGGTGGCGATCACCAACAACCCGCGCTCGTCGCTGGCGGAATCAGCCCACCACACGCTGGTCTCCGCGGGCCGCGAGACCGCCTTCCGCCCTGGCGCGCTGGCCAGCCGCATCAGCCAGTTGCTGATCGTGGACTGCATCTTCGTCGGCCTGGCCCAGCGCACCTACGACACGGCCGAGGCCGCCATCCGCGCCACCCGCGCGGCCACCGACCGCTACCGGGGCCGCTAGCGCGGGGTGGCCGCCGCCACGCCTTCCGCAGTTGACAGCGAATATGAAGACCGGTCTATTATTCATCCCATGGGACAGAAGGGGCAGGAGACCCGGGCACGGCTGCTCGACGCGACGCAGGATCTGATCGAGTCGGGCGGCTACTTCGCCGCGGGGCTCAACCAGATCATCGCGGCCAGTGGCGCGCCGCGCGGCTCGGTCTACTTCCACTTCCGCGGCGGCAAGGACGAGATGATCGTGGAGTCGCTCACCCGCGCCGCCGACGCCGTCACCACCGCCATCAAGGAACTGGACACCGGGAGCCCGCGCGAGCTGGTGCAGCAGACCCTGCGACTGCTCGGCGACCGGCTCGAGCAGTCCGACTGGCAGAAGGGCTGCCCGATCGCCACGGTCGCCCTGGACGTTTCAGGCAGCAACGACGCGGTACGGCAGGCCTGCTCGGCCGCCTACACCGCGTGGGAGCGGGCCCTGCGCGACCGCATCGGCTCCGACGACCTGGCCACCACCGTGCTCGCGCTCATCGAGGGGGCCATCCTGCTGGCCAGGACCCACCGCAGCAGGGAGCCGCTCGAGCGCGCGGGGCGGGTGATCGCCACCCTCCTCTAGCTTTTTCGTGCCCTCAAAATATGTAGACCGGTCCATTATTAAGGAGCTGTCATGAAGGTCCATCACCTCAACTTCGGCACCATGCGCGAGATCGACCCCGAGCACGACGGCCTCCTCCCGGCGCAAGCGCTCAACCACTGCCTGCTCGTCGAGACGGACTCCGACGGGCTCGTGCTGGTCGAGACCGGATTCGGCACCGTGGACGTGGAGCGGCCCGCGGAGGCGCTCGGGCAGACCTTCCTCGACAGGACCGCGGCCGTGCTCGACCCCGACGAGACCGCCGTGCGGCAGTTGGCCAGGCTCGGCTTCGCCACGGAGGACGTGCGCCACATCGTGCTGACCCACCTGGACCTCGACCACTCCGGCGGCCTGCCCGACTTCCCCGAGGCCAAGGTCCACCTGCACGACGCCGAGTACCGGGCCGCGATGGCCGCCACCAGCGCGCACCCCGAGCACACGCTGCGCTACCGGCCGGCCCACTGGGCGCACCGGCCGCACTGGGTCACCTACGAGACCCGCAGGGGCCTGTCGTGGTTCGGCTTCGACGCCCTCGAGCTGGAGGGGCTGCCCTCGGACATCCTGCTCGTCCCGCTGCCCGGGCACACCGAGGGCCACTGCGCGGTGGCCGTCAAGGACGGCGAGAAGTGGCTGCTGCACGCGGGTGACGCCTTCTACTACCACGGCCAGATCGACCCCGCGCAGCGATGGGAGATCCCGCTGTGGGACGCTCTCGAGGAGATCGCCACGATCCACCGGCCGCTGAACATGGGCCAGCAGGCCCGCCTGCGCGAACTGCTGCGCGAGCACGGGGACGAGGTGGAGGTGTTCTCGGCGCACGACCCCTGGGCGTTCCAGCGTTACCTCTGAGCGGGGAGGGCACCGCATGACCAAGATCGCCATCGTGACCGGCGGGAACCAGGGCCTCGGGCTGGCACTGGTCCGCGGCCTGTGCCGGCTTCCCGACCACGTCGTCTACCTGGCGGCGCGTGACCGGCAGCGCGGCCTGGCCGCGGTCCGCTCGCTGGAGAACGAGGGGCTCGCGCCCCGGCTCGAGATCCTGGACGTGCGCGACACGGAGGCCGTCCAGGCCTGCGCGCGGACGCTCGCGGAGCGGCACGGTGGCGTGGACGTGGTGATCTCCAACGCGGCAGCCCGCATCGGGCGCGACGTGCCGAACGCGGACCAGGTGCGCCCGTTCGTCGACACCAACAACCACGGCACGCAGCGGATGATCGACGCCTTCGGCCCCGTGCTCAACGACGGGGCCCGCTTCGTGGTGGTGGCCAGCGCGTTCGGCACGGCGGCCAGTCTCGATCCGCGCCTGCGCGACCGCTTCGACGTGGCGCGGGCGAGCGCGGCCGACATCACCGCGGTGATGGACGCCTACGCGGCGGCCGTCGAGGCCGGGCGCGACGCCGAGGAGGGCTGGCCCGCCTGGATCAACCCGCCGTCCAAGGTCGGCCAGGTGGCCGCCACGAAGGTGTTCGCCCGCGACCTCGCCGAGGAGGCGGAGCGGCGCGACATCCTCGTCAACGCCGCCTGCCCCGGCCTGGTCGACACCGACGCCTCCCGGCCGTGGTTCGACGACATGTCCGGCGCCGCCTCGCCGGACGAGGCGGCCGTGGACGTGCTGTGGCTGGCCACGCTGCCCGCGGGGATGCGGGAGCCGTACGGGGAGCTGGTGCAGTACAGGAAGGTGCTGCCGTTCGGCGGCTAGAGCTGCTTCTCGGCCGCCTCGACGACGTTGGCCAGCAGCAGGGCGCGGGTCATCGGGCCGACGCCGCCGGGGTTCGGCGTGAGGAAGCCGGCCACCTCCGCCACGTCGAGGGCCACGTCACCGGCGATCTTGCCGTCGACGCGGGAGACGCCCACGTCGAGCACCGCGGCGCCGGGCTTGACCATGTCCTTGGTGATCAGCCCCGGCACGCCCGCCGCCGCGACCACGATGTCGGCGCGGCGCACGTGGTCGGCCAGGTCCTGGGTGCCGGTGTGGCACAGGGTGACCGTGGCGTTCTCCGACCGGCGGGTCAGCAGCAGGCCGAGCGAGCGGCCGACCGTGATGCCGCGGCCGACCACGGCCACGTCGGCGCCCTTGATCGGCACGCCGTACTCCTGCAGGAGCAGCACGATGCCGTGCGGGGTGCAGGGCAGCGGCGCGTCGACCATGTGGACCAGGCGGCCCAGGTTGGTCGGGTGGAGGCCGTCGGCGTCCTTGGCCGGGTCGATCCGCTCGAGCAGCGCCATCGTGTCCAGGTGCTTGGGCAGCGGGAGCTGGACGATGTAGCCGGTGCAGTCGGGTGAGGCGTTGAGCTCGTCGAGGGCGGCCTCGACCTCGGCCTGGGTGGCGGTCTCCGGCAGGTCGACGCGGATCGAGGCGATGCCCACCTCCGCGCAGTCGCGGTGCTTGCCCGCGACGTAGATCTGGCTGCCCGGGTCCTCACCGACCAGCACGGTGCCCAGACCCGGGGTGATGCCGCGCGCCTTGAGCGCGGCGACGCGGGCAGTGAGGTCGGCCTTGATCTTGGCGGCGGTGGCCTTGCCGTCCAGCTTCGCAGCGGTCATGGGACCACATCCTTCCACGAGATCCACGACGCCCTTCACCGGGTTCCCGTCGATGACGGCCATCAATTGACATCGTTGTCATCGGACGGTTCACCGGCATAGGGTGACGCTCGCCAGCAATGCGACATTTCGAGGAGTCCCCTTGCCAGCTCGCCTGTTGTCAGCGGAGTCGACCGACCTGTTCGTGGGCTCGGAGGCTCGGCCGTACCAGGTCCTCAAAGTGACGGTCGCCGCGGGTGAGGAGCTTCCCCTCCAGGTCAGAGGGGTACGGCAGGCCGCGCCCGTCACCGCCGCCGAGGGGGTCGTCGAGATCCCGCTGGACATCGACGCGCCGCCGGGCACCGTGATCCCCTGCGTGGTCGTGCTCGGCGAGGAGGAACTGGCCGTCGAGGTCACGGCCGAGGAGCCCGGCTGGACCATGCACATGGTCTCCCACTTCCACTACGACCCGGTCTGGTGGAACACCCAGGCGGCCTACACCAGCCCGTGGGAGTTCCTCTCCAGCGACTCCACGACCAGGCCGCTGTGGGAGCGCAACGCGTTCGCCCTGGTCGAGGCCCATCTGGAGCTGGCGCTGCGCGACCCGGACTACCGCTTCGTGCTGGCCGAGATCGACTACCTCAAGCCGTTCTTCGACACCCACCCCGAGCGCCGCGCCGACCTGCGCCGCCTGCTGGCGGAGGGCCGGGTCGAGCTGATCGGCGGCACCTACAACGAGCCGAACACGAACCTGACCGGCGCCGAGACCACGATCCGCAACATCGTCTACGGCATCGGCTACCAGCGCGACATCCTCGGCGGCGACCCGCGCACCGCCTGGCAGCTGGACGTCTTCGGGCACGACCCGCAGTTCCCCGGCTACCTGGCGGCGGCCGGGCTGACGGGCAGCGCCTGGGCGCGCGGGCCGTTCCACCAGTGGGGCCCGATCCACAAGAACTTCAAGGAGGCCAAGAACGACGCCTCCGTCATGCAGTTCCCCAGCGAGTTCGAGTGGATCTCGCCGTCGGGGCTCGGCGTGCTCACGCACTACATGCCCGCGCACTACTCGGCCGGGTGGTGGATGGACTCCTCGCCCACGCTGGAGGAGGCCTCGCAGGCGGTCTACGACCTGTACAGGTCGTTGAAGCCGGTGGCGGCCTCGAAGAACCTCCTGCTGCCCGTCGGCACCGACTACACCCCGCCCAACAAGTGGGTCACCGAGCTGCACAGGTCCTGGGCGGCCCGCTACGTGTGGCCCCGGTTCGTGTGCGCCACGACCAAGGACTTCCTCGACGCGGTCAGGTCCGAGCTGTCGGCGTTCAGCCCGCAGTCGCGGGACATGAACCCCATCTACACCGGCAAGGACGTCTCCTACATCGACACCAAGCAGGCACAGCGCGCCGCCGAGGTGGCCGCGCTCGACGCCGAACGGCTGTCGACCTTCGCCCAACTCCTGGGCCTGGGCAGGTTCCCGCACACCGCGCTGGACAAGGTCTGGCGGCAGCTGGCCTACGGCGCGCACCACGACGCGATCACCGGCTCGGAGTCCGACCAGGTCTACCTGGACCTGCTGACCGGCTGGCGGGAGGCCTACGACCTGGCCGCCGACGCCCGCGACCGCGCGCTCGACGCGCTGACCGGCCAGGTGGCGGTGGACGGCCACAGCGTGGTGGTCACCAACACGCTCCCCTTCGACCGCGACGGCCTGGTCCGGGTACGGCTGGCGCCCGGGCAGCGGCTGGCGGACGTCCCCGCCGTGGACGAGGACGGGACGCTGGTGTTCGTCGCCCGCGACGTGCCCTCGCTGGGCTGGCGTACCTACCGGGTGGTCGAGGGACCGGTGCCCGCGTGGTCCCCCCTGGACGGGACCCGGATCGAGAACGAGCGCTGGCGCGTGACCGCCGACCCGGCCCGGGGCGGGGCGCTGGAGTCCGTCTACGACCTGGCCTCCGGCACGGAGGTGCTCACCGGGCTCGGCAACGAGCTGCGCCTGTACGCGGAGTACCCGGCGCACCCGGACATGGGCGAGGGACCGTGGCACCTCATGCCGACCGGCGAGGCCGTCGGCTCGGGTGAGGCGGCGGCGGTAGCCGTAAGGGCCTATGAGAGCCCTGTCGGGCAGCGGCTGGTGATCAGCGGCACCGTGGGTGAGATCGACTACGAGCAGATCGTCACGCTGCTCGCGGGTTCCGACCGGGTGGAGTTCACGACCCGGGTGATCGACTACACGGGGCAGGACCGGCTGCTGCGGGTGCGGTTCCCCGCCCAGGTGGCGGGGGCGCTGCCCGTGTCGGACGTGGCGGGGGCCGTGGTCGGGCGCGGGTTCGCGCTGCCGGACGCCGACTCCGCCGAGCATCCGTGGACGCTGGACAACCCGGCCAACACCTGGTTCGGGCTGTCGGCCACGGCGCGGGTCGACCTGGGCGAGGCGGGCGCGCGGGCGCTGGGCGTGGCCGAGGTCGTCGTCCCCTCCCCGCAGGACGCGCCCGGCGCCCGCGACCTGGTGGTGGCGCTGGCCAGGGCGGGCGTCACGGCGACCACCTCGACGGCCGCCGGCTCGCGGTACGGCTGGCTGGACGTCGACTCCAACCTGCCGGACGTGCGGATCATCCTGGGCGGGCCCGACGACAACCCGCTGGCCGCCGAGGTGCTCTCCCGCAGCGATCCCGCCTACCTGGACGCGCTGAAGTCGGGCGTGCCCCGGGTCTGGGTGCCCGCCGACCGGCCGCTGGCCGAGGTGTGGCAGCCCGGCGCGGACCTGCGCGACGTGCGGGCGCTGCCGGCCCTGATCGTCGCGGGGCCCGTCTCCGAGCTGGTCGAGGACCTGGCGGACGCGGTGATCGCGGCGGTGTGCCCGGTGGGCGGCGAGGCCCTGGCGGACCGGACCGTGGCGCTGCTGGCCTACGGGCTGCCCGGATTCGCGGTCGATCCATCAGGAGCGCTGCACCTGTCGCTGATGCGGTCGTGCACCGGCTGGCCGTCGGGGGTCTGGCTGGACCCGCCGAAGCGCACCACGCCCGACGGGTCCGGATTCCAGCTGCAGCACTGGACGCACGAGTTCTCCTACGCGCTGGCCGGCGGGCAGGGCGACTGGCGGGCGCTGCGGCTGCCCGCGGCCGGGCAGGAGTTCACCACGCCGCTGCTGCCCAGGGCGGTGGACGGTCCCGGCGGGTCGCTGCCGGGGACGCACTCGCTGCTGCGCGTGGAGCCGGCCCGCGACGTGCTGCTCGGCACGCTCAAGGCCGCCGGGAACCCGCTGGCCCATGGTGATTCCGGCCCGGGCGACGGCGTCACGCTCCGGCTCGTGGAGTCGACCGGGCTCGGGTCCAGTGCCGTGCTGGAGTCCCCCGTGCTGCCGGTGGACGGCCTGCGTCACGCGGACCTGCTCGAGGTGCCCGGCGAGCCGGTCGCCTCGTTGGACCTGGCCGGGTCGGAGGTGGCCACGTTCGTCGCCCCCTCCGCGGAGCCCACGGGGGCCGAGCTCGGGGCCACGGCTGAGATCGCGCAGCCCGTCTACAGCCGCTACTGGCTGCACAACAAGGGCCCGGCGCCGCTCGGCTACCTGCCGGTCTCGGTGGCCATCACGCCGGGGCTGGTCGTGGACGGTCCGGCCGAGTTCGAGGTCGTGGTCTCCTCGGTCCAGGAGTTCGAGGGCGTGGTCGACCTGCGCGTCCCCGACGGGTGGACGGCCACACCGGGTGCACGCGCCTTCCGCGTCGAGGCGGGCGGCCACCTGCGCTTCCCCGTCACCGTGACGCCCGCTCCCGGTCAGGGCCTGCACTTCGTGTCGGCCTCGGTCCGGGTGGGCGACCAGATCGTCGAGGACGTGGCGACCGTCGCCCTGGGCGAGGCGCCCGAGCTGCCCGTGCCCGGCCGGCCCGAGGACGAGGGCTACAACGGCACCACCGCGACCGAGGGCCGGCCCACGGGTCTCACGGTGGGCGTCGGCTCGGACTCGCTGTCCCTGCGTCCCGGTGACCGTTCCGCGGTCGTGGTACGGCTGGCCAACACGACCGCCGGCGAGATCCGCGGCGAGGCCCAGCTGGCCTCCCCCTGGGGGACGTGGGACCTGCTTCCCGACGTCATCAGGGGCTTCACCCTGGCTCCCGGGGAGAGCGCCGACGTGGAGTTCCCCGTCGAGGTGCCGCCGGACGCCTCCCCCGGTCACGCGTGGGCGCTGGCCAAGGTGATGTGGTTCGGCCGCTGTCAGTACGCCCCCGCGGTACGCCTGGAGGTGGCACGGTGATCGGGCTCGTAAGCGGGCACCCGGTGTCCAGGGAACTGCTCGACCGGCGCGTGCGCGAGCTGCGGGACGGGCCGCTGCGGGCCGCGCTCCCCGCGCCGGGCAGCTCGGAGGACCGGCAGATGCATCGGTGGATGACGCAGGTCATCCTGACCGAGGAGCTGTGCGCCGCCGAGGCGGTCGCGCTGGGGCTGGCTCCGGTGGAGGGGGGGCCGCTCGACCGGGTGGCCGCGGTCGAGCTGGGCTCCATCAACGCCGCGGCCTACAACGGGAGCCCCTGGGTGCGAGCCATGTACGAGCACGTCACGGCCTCCGCCGAGATCCCGTCCGGGTGGCGGGCCGCTCCCGCGGCGCAGGCCGTTGCCCGGTTCTTCGTCCGGCACCGGATATTTCCGGACTCGGTGGCTGCCGGGCGGGCGACCGTACAGGACCTCGAACCCCTGGGCGCGATCGAGCTCGGCTCGCTGCCCTCCGCGATCGCCGCCGCGCTGCGGCGGCAGCCGTACGGACAGCTCGCGGGACCTGTGCGGGACGCGCTCGGCTGGCACGTCGCGACCGCCGAGCCCGCGCCAGACCCGCGGCGCGAGGCGCCCGACCTGGTCGGGCCCGCGCGCAGGCGGGCCTTCGCGCAGTGGCTGGACCGGCTGCGCGCCGAGAAGGTCGAGCTCGTGCCGGGGCTGGAACATCCCGGCGACCCCCGCCAACCCGACAACCACCACAAACACTGATGCCACCGATGAACTGCGTCCTCGCCATCGACATCGGAGGGACCAAGCTGGCCGCCGCGCTGGTGGACGGCTCGGGTTCCGTACTGCGCTCAGGCACGCGGCCCACTCCCCAGCAGGACGTCATCGACGCCCTGGCCGGACTCATCGCCGAGGTGACCGCCGACGGGCCCGCGCCCGTGGCCGTCGGCATCGGCTGCGCCGGGCCGCTCGACCTGGCGCTCGGCACCGTCAGCCCGGTGAACATGCCGAGCTGGCGCGGCTTCCCGCTGCGCGACCGGGTGCGCGAGCTGACCGGGCTGCCGGCCGTGCTGGCCGGCGACGCCCAGGTCTTCGCACTCGGCGAGCACTGGCTCGGCGCGGGGCGCGGCAGCGCGGCGCTGCTCGGGATCGTGGTCTCCACCGGCATCGGCGGCGGCCTGGTGTTCGACGGCGTGCCGCTGCTCGGCCCGAACGGCAACGCGGGCCACGTCGGCCACATGTGCGTGGACCCGTACGGCGAGACGTGCGAGTGCGGCGGCAGAGGCTGCGTCGAGCGCTACGCCAGCGGACCGAACCTCGCCCGCTGGGCCGGGGAGAACGGCTGGCAGCCCTCGGGCACCCCCGACGCCAGAGCCCTGGCCAGGGACGCCAAGGCGGGGGACGCGGTCGCGGTGGCCGCGTTCGAGCGCGGCACCAGGGCGCTGGCCGCGATGATCGCCTCCACCGCGGCGGCCACCGAGGTGACCGACGTGGTCATCGGCGGCGGCGTGTCAGCGGCGGGGCCCGTGCTGTTCGGCCCGCTGGCCAAGGCGCTCGACGAGATCGGCGGGCTGGCCTTCGTGCGGGCGGTGCGGGTGCACCCGAGCACGCTGGGCGTGCAGGCCAGCCTGGCCGGTGCGGCCAAGCTGGCCTGGGATCACTCCTGAGCCTCGCGGCGCTCGATGATCCTGCGCGTGAACGGGATCTTCTCCACCGCCTTGGCGCCCGCGAAGGCGCCGAGCAGGGCGAGCACCACCAGCATCACCGGATGCGTGGCAAAGCCGTTCATGGTCACGAACGCGTGCAGGATCAGGTCAAGCAATGCGGACTCCGGGGGAAGAATCGGGCACCAAGGCACACAGGTTAACCCGGTTCTAGTGGAAGAAGTGGCGCGTTCCGGTGAAGTAGAGCGTCACGCCCGCCTTCTCGGCCGCGTCGATCGTCTCCTGGTCACGGATCGAGCCGCCGGGCTCCACGATGGCCTTCACGCCCGCCTCGATGAGCACCTGCGGCCCGTCGGCGAACGGGAAGAACGCGTCGGACGCCGCCACCGACCCCTCGGCCCGCTCACCTGCCCGCGTCACCGCGAGCCTGCACGAGTCGACCCGGTTGACCTGGCCCATCCCGACGCCCACCGTCGCGCCGTCGCTGGCCAGCAGGATCGCGTTGGACTTCACCGACCTGGACGCCCGCCAGGCGAACTCGAGGTCTTTCAGTTGTTCGGGCGTGGCTTGCGGACCAGCCTTGTGCTCCCATGCCTCTGGCGAGTCGCCGGGCGCGTCCACGCGGTCGACCTGCTGCACCAGCAGGCCGCCGTCGACGCGGCGGAACTCGGACGCCTCGCGCGGCGGCGTCGGGCACACCAGCAGCCGCAGGTTCTTCTTGGCCGTCAGCGTCTCGAGCGCTTGCGCGCTGTAGGAGGGCGCGATGACGACCTCGGTGAACACGTCGGCGATCTGGGCGGCCAGCTCCTGCGTCACCTCGCCGTTGACCGCGATCACGCCGCCGTAGGCGGAGACCGGGTCGCAGGCGTGCGCCTTGCGGTGGGCCTCGGCCACGTCGGCGCCCACCGCGATGCCGCACGGGTTCTGGTGCTTGATGATCGCCACGCAGGGCTGCTCGAAGTCCCACGCCGCGCGCCAGGCCGCGTCGGAGTCGAGGTAATTGTTGTAGGACATCTCCTTGCCGTGCAGCTGCTCGGCCTCGGCCAGGCCGCCCCTGCCGTCGGTGTACAGCGCGGCGGCCTGGTGCGGGTTCTCGCCGTAGCGCAGGACGGCCTTGCGGGTGCGGGCCGCGCCCAGGAAGGACTCGTCCCCGGTGTACTTCTGCGAGAACCAGTTGGCCACCGCCACGTCGTAGGCCGCGGTGTGCGCGTAGGCGATGCCCGCCAGGCCCTTGCGGTCCTCCAGCGTGAACCCGCCCTCGCCGACCGCGGCGAGCACGTCGGCGTAGCGGCTCGGGTCCACCACGACCGCGCAGGTGCTGTGGTTCTTGGCCGCGCCGCGGATCATCGCCGGGCCGCCGATGTCGATCTGCTCCACGCACTCGGCGTCGGACGCGCCCGAGGCCACCGTCTCCTCGAACGGGTAGAGGTTGACCACCACCAGCTGGAACGGGTCGATCTCCAGCTCCTCCAGCTGGGCCACGTGCGACGGCTTGGTCAGGTCGGCCAGCAGGCCCGCGTGCACGCGCGGGTGCAGCGTCTTGACCCGGCCGTCCAGGCACTCGGGGAAGCCGGTGAGCTGCTCGACCTTGGTCACGGGGATCCCGAAGGACGAGATGGCGGCAGCCGTACCGCCGGTCGACACGAGCTCGACGCCCGCCGCGTCGAGCCCTCGGGCCAGCTGCTCCAGGCCCGACTTGTCGTACACCGCGATCAGCGCGCGCCGGATGGCGATGCGAGTCACTTGGATTCCCCTTCTGATTGGTTGCCGATACGGACCGTGCGTCCGATGACCGACCAGCCCTCTCGGGCCATCCGGCCGACGATCTCGACGAGCAGGCTGCGCTCGACGGTCTTGATGCGCTCGTGCAGGGTCGCCTCGTCATCGTCGGGCAGTACGGCTACCGCCTCCTGAGCGACGATGGGCCCGGTGTCGACGCCCGCGTCCGCCAGCATCACCGTGCAGCCGGTGACCTTGACACCGTGAGCCAGGGCGTCGCGCACCCCGTGAGCGCCGGGGAACGACGGCAGGAGCGCCGGGTGGGTGTTCAGTACGGTGAACCGCTCCAGCGTGGGCGTGCCGAGGATCTTCATGAACCCGGCGGAGACCACCAGATCGGGTTCATACTTCGCGATTTTTGCCGCTATCGCGGCATCCCAGGCTTGGCGGGAGGGATGGTCGCGAAGCTTTTCAACAAATGTCGGGACACCAGCCCTCGTGGCCCTGGCCAACCCCTCGATGCCGTCCCTGTCGGCGCCCACCGCCACGACGTTCGCCCCGAACTTCGGATCGGCGGCAGCATCGAGCAGGGCCTGTAGGTTGGTTCCAGAGCCGGAGACAAGGACGACGAGCCGCCCAGCCTTAGACACGCACACTCCAATTCGGAAGCCGGGGTGGGTAGCCAGGTTATCTGTTCCCCGGACGGCCACGCAGAGGAGGTCAGGTGTCGACACCGGTGCCCGCGCCGACCGGCCAGCAACCGGCGGACTCCGCGGGCCGCCGCGCCATCTGGCTGTCCGTCGCTGCACTGGCCATGACGTTCATGCTGCCCCTCGCGGGCCTGGTGATGTCACTGTTCGCCCTGGTCGCCGGGGTCCGCGCCGTCCCCCTGCTGCGTTCGGCGGGCCGCACCACCGGCATGGCGGTCGGCGGCATCGTCATCGCGGTCGTCGCGCTCACCCTGTCGGGCATGGCCACCGGCCTCCAGCTCTACCTCATGGACGAGTACTCGGCCTACCAGGAGTGCATGAAGGGCGCCGGCACGGTGTCGTCCCAGGGCGAGTGCTACACCCAGTTCCGCACCGCCGCCGAACACAAACTCCCCCACGAGATCCTCCAACTCCTGGGCGCCGTCCAACCCTGACCTGCGTCGCAGGTATACGCGTCGCGTGTGTATGGCCCTCGCGCCAACTCCCAGAACGCCACCCCAAGCCAGCCCTCAGACCACCGGACCCCCAGACGCCCCCGGAACCCAGCCCTCAGAGCGCCAGGCTCCCACGCGCCCCCGGGACCACCCCTCCAGAGCGCCGTGTCGGCGGGACGCCGTACGGCGAAACACGGCGCCCCAGTACGGCGACCAAGCCGTCCTGGCCCAGGCGGTACCCCTGGGCGAAGGCGGCTGGTACGACGCGACCTGGGCTCGTCGTGTCCCAAGGCGCCGGGACGGGCCCCCGGGTTCACCGGATACTCACAGGCTGGATGCCCCATCCTTTAGGGCGGGGAGGAAAGCCGGAACGGTCGGACACTGCGGTCTCCCGGTTTTGTCGGTGTTGATCGGTAGGTTGATCGGCATGTCCCGCTACCGGCTCCAGCCCTCGCCTGTCCAGGAGCGGGTGCTGCTGGAGCATTGCGGGCATGCGCGTTTTGTGTGGAACCTCGCGGTTGAGCAGCACGCCCACTGGCGTCCAGGCCTGAAGTCCGCGCCCGGGTTCGCGGAGCAGTGCCGCCAGTTGACCGAAGCGTGAGCAGACAACGAATGGCTGCGAGCCGGGTCGATCACCGTCCAACAGCAAGCCCTGAAGGACTTCGCGCAGGCCATGGCGAACTTCTTCGGCAAGACCCACCGCAAGCCGACGTGGCGTAAGCGCGG